>JBDZVH010000006.1:0-277316 GCA_040255565.1 Opitutaceae bacterium
AGGTCTGGCCGTCGGGACGACGGCCGCTACCGCGCCGCTCCGCGGCGCTCCCCATCTCCGATCTCCCATCTCCCATCTCCGCCGCGACGCAGTCGCGGCCGCCTTTGTCTCTTTCGTGTATTCCGTGTTTTGTCAGGCTTCTCGCTTCGCTCGGAACGTGGTTCAAAGCTCGGGATCCATTCGCCCGATCCGTGCAATCTGTGCAATCCGTGGTTCAGATCTGTCGTCCTTCGCCACCTTCGCGCTTTTCCGCGTCCTTCGCGGTTAATCCGTTCCGTTCCTTCCGTGTCTTCCGTGGGCAAATTCGGAGTTCGTCCGCCAAACCCAGGACGGTTCGGAGAACCGTCCCTACCTTCCATCGATGGCCGTCGGGACGACGGCCGCTACCGTCCCCCATCTCCAATCTTCGATCTGCCATCTCCGCCGCGACGCAGTCGCGGCCTGGTTCGCCGGCTCCGCCACCTTCAACTCGCCGCATCGCGGCGTTCCTTCGCGCAGCTTCGCGCTCTTCGCGGTTAATCCGGATTCCTCCGTTTTCGTGTATTTAGTGTTTTTCGTGGTCTGGAATTCCGGATCCTTCCGTGCACTCCGTGCATTCCGTGGTTCAGCTTCCGGAGTTCGTCCGCCAAACCCAGGACGGCTCGGAGAACCGTCCCTACCTTCCATCGATGGCCGTCGGGACGACGGCCGCTACCGCGCCGCATCGCGGCGCCCCCCGATCTCCGATCTTCGATCTGCCATCTCCGCCGCGACGCAAGTCGCGGCTTGGTCGCGCTACGCGCGAAATGGTGGACCGGATCGGGATCAAACCGACGACCTCGTCGTTGCGAACGACGCGCTCTATCAACTGAGCTACCGGCCCATGAAAGGGAGGGCAGGTTTTGGGCAATCGGCGCGCGCGAGTAAACATCAATTTTCACCGAAATAGCTTCGTCCCGCACCGCTCGCCGTGCGCGCTCTGACGCGCGCGCGGGTTTAAGGTGTAAAGTTCAAGGTTGAGGGCCGCCTCGCGGCATCATTGCGGCGTCATTGTCGGTTCGAAGCTTGCGGCGGCACCCGTCGCGCGCAGGCTGCTCGCACCACGCAGCGATCGGGCAGGGAGATTCTGCCGTTATCACGTGCAGTTTTTCGCCTAACGATTCCTATGTCTCAGTCGCCGTCCGCCGGACACGCTCACCACCACGAGGCCTTTTCGCTTCCGCTTTTCAGTTTCACCGTGCTCGTCACGCTGGCCGGCCTCCTGGCCGGCCTATGGTTTTTCGCCCCGGGCGTCTGGACCGCGCAATTTTTGCCCTCGTGGCCTTATGCGGCGGCGGCGTTTGTCGCGATCAGCCTGGTGAACTGCTTCTTCGAGTATTTCTTTCACCGCTACCTGCTGCATACGCCGGCGGTGCCGCTGCTGCGGCGCCTCTATAAGCAGCACACGCTGCATCACGCGCTCACCCGGATCGCGCGCCGGCGGGGAGCCAACGGCAGCGGGATTCTTTTCATCGAGAACAAGTTTCCCATCGTGGAGCCGGAGCAGGGCGAGGCGTCGTTCTTTCCTTGGTATTCGCTGGCGGTGTTTGCGCTCGTGCTTTCACCGCTCCTCGCAGTGCTGCAATGGCTGCTGCCGGCTTTCCCGTGGTTCTTCGGCGGCTTCGCGGCGCTTGCCGTGTCGCTGACCCTTTACGAGGTGTTGCACGCCATCAATCACTGGCCCTTCGAGACCTGGGAGCCGCTGATTCAGCATCGCCGCTGGGGCTGGTTCTGGCGGCCCGTCTATGGCTTTCATCTGCGGCACCATGCGGTGACCGACTGCAACGAAGCCATCTCCGGTTTCTTCGGTTTGCCGGTGGCGGACTGGGTTTTCGGCACGTGTGTGATTCCGCAGACCGTCTATGACCAGGGCGAGGAGTGGACACCGGACAAATTCCGCAGTCCGCGTCCGTCTGCATTCATTCGCTGGCTCGACGGCCACGCGGCCGCCTCCGTGCAGCGGCGCCGCGCGAGCGCCGCGCCGGTCACGACCGTCGAGCGAACCTGCGACCGGGGCTACACCCGGGGCGAGGACATCGCGAGCTGGATCACGCACGGACTCGGGCTGGCGGCGAGTGTCGCGGGGCTCGCGGTGTTGGTCGCCTGGGCGAGCTATCGCGGCGATGCCTGGCATGTCGTGAGTTTTTCGGTGTTCGGGCTGACCCTGCTGCTGCTGGCCACGGTGTCGGCGCTGCATCAGGCCCAGCGCGACGAAGGCGCGCAGCGGCGTTTCCGCCAGCTGCGTTCGGCGGCGATTCTCCTGTTGGTCGCGGGCACCTCCACGCCTTTCCTGCTCACGCACCTGCGCGGTCCGCTGGGCTGGACGTTGTTTGGCGGCCTCTGGGGCATGTGCGCTGCCGGAGCGGTGTTTCAACGGGTGTGGCGCCGTCGCCGTCGCCTCACGTCGGCGCTGGCGGTGATCTTCGTGGGCTGGATCGTGGTCGCGGCCTTGAAACCGATGCTCTCGGACGTCCCGACCGGCGGACTATGGCTCTTGCTGGCGGGTGGGTTGTGCTACGGGATCGGCGTGCTTTTCGCGCGCTGGCGGCAACTGCACTATCACCGCAGCGTGTGGCATGCCTGTGTCCTCGGCGGCGGCACCTGTCACTACCTGGCGGTGCTGCTGTTCCTGCTCCCGGTCGCGTAGCACCCCGCTCGGCGCGACCTAAATCGGGAAGTCCGTTGCTATTCCTCGCGAGTGGGCGAGGGTGCCGCTCGTAATTGCGTTAGGTTACAGTGTTGGTGGGTCCTCACGTGAGCTTTCGGTTCAGCTGATGATTCGAAACCCGATTTCCGGGAACGCGCTGACAACGACGAAGCCTACGAAAAGCATCATCATGAATTCCAAACTCTATGTCGGGAATCTGTCCTTCAAAACCACTGAAGCCGACCTGCGCGACACCTTTGGCCGCTACGGCCAGATCACCGATATCCACGTTGCGAGCGACCGCGAAACGGGCCGCCCGCGCGGCTTCGCGTTTGTCACCTTCAGCAACGATACCGAGAGCCGGCTGGCGGTCGAGAAGATGAACGGGGTCGATCTCGACGGCCGGTCGCTCACCGTCAATGAGGCGAAGCCGAAGGAAGCGATGGGCGGCGGGCGCAGTTTCAACAGCCCAAATCGCCGTCCGGGTGACTTTCACGCGCGCAATCGCGACTGATCCCGCCGCGGGACCTTGCAGATTCCTGCAGCTGGGGACCGCCTGACTCCGTCGGCGGTCTTTTTGTCGCGAAAGGCCGCCCGACGGGTTTTTCCCGTATCCGGCCCGCTGAATACGCGGAGCAAGGCGGACCGCTCCCGCGCGGAGCGCACCCCGTCGCGATGCCGTCGACGGGTCAGCGAAGGGATCGCGCCGCGCAGGCAACGAAACCCCGCATTTGTGGTCTGCTCCTGTCAGCATGAGACACCCCACGCAGCGCTCTTTAACCGGCATCCCGGGCTTGGACGATGTTCTGCACGGAGGATTGGTTCCCGACCGCCTCTATCTGGTCGAAGGCGACCCGGGCGCGGGCAAGACGACGCTGGCCCTGCAATACCTGCTTGAAGGGAGGCGCCTTGGCGAAAAGGGACTTTATCTCACGTTGTCGGAAACGAAAGAGGAGCTGGTGGCCGGCGCGGCATCGCACGGCTGGTCGCTGGACGGCATCGAGGTGGTCGAGCTCGCGCCCCGCGACGAGGCGCTCGACGACGAGAATCGACTGACGATGTTCAATCCGTCGGAAGTCGATTTGGGCGAGACGACGCAGGCCGTCCTCGATGCCGTCGCGGCCAGCAATCCCGTGCGCGTCGTGTTTGACTCGCTGTCCGAGATGCGGCTGCTCGCGCAGAGCTCGCTGCGCTATCGGCGACAGATTCTCGCCTTGAAGCAATTCTTCGTCGGCCGCGCCTGCACGATCCTGCTCCTCGACGATGGCACCAGCGAGGGACCCGATTTGCAGCTGCAAAGCATCGCCCATGGCGTGATCAAACTGGAACAGCTCGCGCGCGATTACGGCGGCGACCGGCGCCGCCTGCGCATCGTGAAATATCGCGGGACGAACTTCCGCGGCGGGTATCACGATTTCATCGTCGGGGAGGAAGGAGTGCGCGTTTTCCCGCGGCTGGTGGCCGCCGAGCACCGCTCCGACCTGCCGCTCGAGGCCATCCCGAGTGATGTGCCGGCACTGGACGCGCTGCTCGGCGGCGGACCGCATCGCGGCACGAGCACGCTGTTTCTCGGCCCCGCGGGCTCCGGCAAATCGACCGTGGCGATGCAGTATGCGGTTGCGGCCGCAAGACGCGGCGAGCACGCGGTCGTGTTTGCGTTCGACGAACTGGCCCGGACGTTGATCGCGCGCAGCCACGAGGTGGGGATGCCGTTCACCGAAGGACACGGCCCCGGTGAAATCTGCGTTCGCCAGGTCGACCCCAGCGAGCTTTCTCCCGGCGAATTCGTCCATCTCGTCCGCGAATCCGTCGAGCGGGACCGCGCTTCCGTCGTCGTGATCGACAGCCTCAACGGCTATCTCAACGCGATGACCCAGGAACGCTTCCTCACCGCGCAACTGCATGAATTGCTCGCCTATCTCGGCGAGCGCGGCGTCTGCACAATCATGGTCGTGGCTCAACACGGGCTCGTCGGCAGCAACATGGAGACGCCGGTCGATACCAGTTACCTCGCCGATTCCGTGCTCCTGTTCCGCTTTTTCGAGGATACCGGAAAGGTGAAGCGGGCCGTGTCGGTGATCAAAAAACGCAGCGGTCCTCACGAGGACACCATCCGCGAACTGCACACCGGGCCCGCTGGCATTACGTTAAGCCCCCCGCTGATGAATTTCCAGGGTGTGCTGACGGGCGTCCCCCAGCGGTGGTCGGAACCGCGGTCGAATTAGGCCCATGCATCCCGGACCTGACAACGTGGTCGGACCGGAGCGGCGCGTCCTCCTGTTTGTCGCGACCCGGAAGGATGCCGACGTCAGCCGGCGGCTGCTCGCGTCGGCGGGGATCTCGTCGCACGTCTGCCCGACGCCGGCCGTATTGAGCGCGGAAATACGCGCCGGGGCCGCGGCGATCCTCGCGACGGACGAGTTGTTGGAGCCGGGCAACGCCGCAGTCGTGCGCGAAGCGCTCGAGGACCAGGCGGAGTGGTCGGATCTTCCCGTCGTCCTGCTGATGCCCGGCGGAGCCGGCAATGGGGCCGCGGCCGGGACGCTGCAGCGACTCACGAGTGTCATCGTCCTCGAGCGTCCGACCGCGATGCGCTCGGTGCTGAGCGCGGTGCAGGCGGCGTTGCGCGCCCGCTGGCGCCAATACGAAACGCGGGCGCACATCGAGGCAATCAAGGCGGCCGAGGCGAAGGCGGTCCACGCCGACCGGGCGAAAAACGATTTCATCGCCGCGCTGTCGCACGAGCTCCGCACGCCGTTGACCCCCGTGCTCCTCACGGCCAGCGAAGCCGCCAACGATCCCGCCACGACGCCCCACGCGCGCCGGGCGTTCCGCTCGATCGTCAAGAACATCGAGCTCGAAGCCCGGCTGATCGACGACCTGCTCGACCTGAACCGCATCGCCCACGGCAAGCTCAAGCTGGAACTTCGGCCGGCGGATGTGCTGCCGGTGCTGCACGACGCGATCGCGACCGTGCGCACGGAGTTCGCCGCCAAAAAGCTGCAGATCGATGTGCGGGTCGATCTCCCGGAGGTGGTGGTGGCCTGCGACCTCACCCGCATGCAACAGGTGTTTTGGAATGTGCTCAGGAACGCGGCGAAGTTCACCTCGCCCGGCGGCACGATCGCCGTGCAGGTGAGCCGGCGGCCGAAAGAAGGCGAGGTCGAAATCGCGGTGGTGGACAGCGGCATCGGAATGGAGCCGCCGGAGATCGAGTCAGCCTTCGACGCGTTCGCCCAGGGGAGCCACGCGACCCGCGACGGCCCGCACCGTTTCGGCGGACTGGGGCTGGGACTCGCGATCTCACGCTCCCTCGTGGAAATGCACGCGGGCAGGATCACCGCGGAGAGCGACGGGCGGGGGCTGGGCAGCACGTTTCGCATCGTCGTGCCGTTCGCCGCGGGTTTCCTCCACTCGCCCCCGCTCGCGGCGAAGCCCGGTCGCGGCCCGGTCCGGCGACTGCGGATCCTGCTCGTGGAGGATCATGATCCGTCGCGCGAAGCGCTGCGGAGCTTGCTGACGCTGCGCGGGCATGGCGTCCAGGCGGCAGCCAGCATCGCGGACGCGCGGGCGCTCGCCGCGTCGGGACCGTTCGATCTCTTGATGACCGACATCGGCCTGCCGGATGGCAGCGGCTACGATCTGTTGCAGGAGCTGGGCTCGAGCGAGAACCGGCTCGCCGTCGCGCTCACCGGTTACGGCATGGAGGAGGATGTGACGCGCAGCAAGGGAGCCGGCTTTTTCTCGCACGTGACGAAACCGCTGCGGGTGCAGGAGCTGGACGAACTGCTGCACGCCGTCGCCGCCGCCCTGCCGGGTGACGGCGTTCGCGCCACCGTCTAGGCCGCGCGTGCCGGCTGCGGTTTCGGTGACGGAATCGCAAATTCGTCCCCGCGCGGGGCTTTGGCCCTCTATTTGCTTTTTTTGCGGTTGAAACCGGTTAGTCTGACCGCTGGTTCAACCAAGAACGCCATGAAGAAAACAACCAAAGCAACGAAAGCGCTCACCCCGGCGAAAAAATCCACGAAAGCAGTCGCGAAGACCGCTGCCGTGCCCGCCCCGAAGGTGGTGCCGACGGCGGTTGTCACGACCATTTCGGCGAACATCGACGTAGGTTTCGGCAATGCCCTCTACCTGCGCGGCGAGGGGCCGGGACTGAGCTGGGACCAGGGCGTGCGCATGGAATGCGTCGCCGACGACCGCTGGTCGCTCGCGCTCGGCGATGCCGAGCGGCCGTTTGTCTTCAAATTTCTCGTCAACGACGAGAAGTGGAGCAGCGGCCCCGATTTCACGATCTCGGCCGGCACGTCCGTCACGCTGACGCCGACGTTCTAAACGACGTCGGGATTGATCTCGCGCAGGCGCGTCTGCAGACGCGCGATCGCCGCATCGCGATCGGCGAGCTGGTCGACGGTGATCAGCTCGCAACGCAGCCGGACCCGCGAAAACGGTTTCGGCAGATAAAAGCGGTCCCAGCTTTTCAGCTGCCACGCGGCCTCGAACTCGCCGCCGAGGAGCAGGATCGGTGCGTTCGCGCGCCGCGGCACGATCACCGCGCCCGGCTTGAAATCGTAGCACGGGCCGCGCGGCCCGTCGGGCGTGATGCCGATGTCGTCGCCGCGCCGCATCACGTCGATCAGCGCGGTCGCCGCCTCGCGCGCGAAATTGCTGCTCGATCCCCGCACCGCCTGCAGCCCCCCGACCATCGCGAAGAATGCGGTGAGCATCGCACCATCCTTGCTCGCGCTGATCAACGCGTGCAGCGGCCGGTGCGAACGGTAGCGCCGGTGCACCTCCGACGCGAGAAACAGCCGGTTGTGCCAGAGCACGAAGGCGACCGGCTCGTCGCATTTCGAGCAGTTGCGCACGTCCTCCTCCGTGGCGACGAAGCGCAGCGACATCCCCCAGAGCCGCACGAGTTTCACGAGCGGCCAGAGCAGAATGCGCTTCGGCAGCGGGACGACGTGCACTTTCGGCGTGGGCCGGGGAGGAGAACTGGCGTTGGACGGATTCGGGTTCAGGCCGGGAGTTTGTCGGAGAAAGTTTCGCGCGGGCCAAGCGAAGACTCGCGCGATCGTTCGTTGACGCGCTCCGCGATCGCCGCCACGAACGCGCGATGCTGCTGCCGCCTTGCCCCCATCTGCCGCGTCCACGCGCGGGACTCGACTGGCGGCTGCTGCACGGATTTCGCGCGCGCGACCGCGGCGCCGAATTTTACCTCGCCTGCCTCGAATACGGCGAATCGCTCTGGGAGCGCGGCTTCGCCGCGCGCGCGATCCTGTGTCTCGACCGCGCGTTCGGCGCCGAACTCCGCGGCGACGAACCGGTGCTGCGGGAATGGCCGCTGCCGTACGCGGCGATGACCTGGTTCATCCGGCACACGCCCGCCGGCGTGTTTCTCGGCAACCCGCGCGTGCATTTTCAACATTACGCCGGGCGGATGAACGAACCGCGTCGCGAGCAGCGGCGCTGGCGCGCGTGGGCGTGCTGGGCACTCGTGCGCGCGTTGCGACCGGAGTTGCCGGCCGATCCACGTCATCCGATCGCGGAGCCGACGATCGAGGAAATCGACGCGCAGCTGCGCCGCCACGGCCATCCGGGCGAAGCCGAACTCTGGCGCGCACAACTCGCCGCGCTCCGCGCGTAAGTTCTGGATTTATTCGCCGCGCGTGAGCGCTTTCGCGGTCACGAAATCCGGTTCGATGTCCACCGGCAGATCGGCGAGCCGGTCGAGCGCGCGTTGCACTTCGGGGCGGATCACGACCATGCGATCGAGCAGGGCCTTCGTCGCGGCGTAATCGCCGTGAGCCTGGAGGGTCATGACCTCGCGTGTGAGCGACACGACGCCGTCCTTCACCTTCGCAAAGTCCACCGCGAAGGTGCCGTCGGGTTTCGCGACGAAGCCGCCGCAGTCGAGGAGCCAGTTCAGTTGCAGCGCCATGCCCTTGGCGTGCGCCTCGTTCAAGCCGAAGCGCAGCGTGCGAAACGTCGACGCGAGAAACGTCGTATAGAGCGCGCGTTCGTCGGCGCGATCCAGCACCCCTGAATCCATCAGGTGTTGCAGCGCCCACAGGCCGGAGATGTCGGCCTTGGCTTCCTCGAGGCGGCCGTTGAGTTCCTTCAACTCGGCGCGCACGGTGGTCTCGCGTCCGCCCACGCGAATCGTCTGCGGCCCGAGCCCGTGCATCAACTCGTGCATCAGGATGTGCGTGAAAAACGGAGTGAAGGCGACAAATGGCTGATCGTCCGGAGCGAGCGTGCGGCGCGAGATGGGGACCAGCACGTGCTTGAATTTCGCCTCCTGGACGTTCTTCAGCATGACGCGCTTCGAGCCCTTCTCCTCGACCACGCGTTCGTCGTTCGGGAGGTTGAACGCCGCCGTTTGCACGCCGCGATTGGCGTCGCCCGAACTGAAGATGAGATTCACGACGCGGATCGGCGAATAGCCGCCAAGCTTCTCGCGACGGAAGCGCGGATCGATCGGCAGGTGATCCTCCAGCTCCTGAAGATGTTCGCTGAAGCGCGCGAGTTGCGCGGTCTCGGGTTGATCCGTCACCGTAATGAACGCCTCGAAGGCGGCTTTGAAATTGAACCATTCGTCCTCGTAAACCTCATACGGCCCGATCGTCGGTTCGATGCTCGCGTCGAGCTCCATCCAGGCGACGTCGCTCGCGTAGTAGTCGTTGTTCAAAAAGGCCGCCGCGCGTTTTTCGAGGTAGGTCTTCAGTGTCGGTTGCGTGGTGGCCTCAGCCGCTTCGCGGAGCAGACGCGCGGCATGGATGAGTTCGTTTTGATATTCGAGTTGGTAGGGGACGGCCTGGAGCTTTCCCGACGACGTGCGCCGGATGACGCTGAAAAAGCCGAGCGCCGACGCGCGCTCCGCGGCCGGCAGCGCGGTCATCCACGCGTCGACCTCCTCGCGGGTTGCATCGGCCGGATAGAAATT
Source organism: Opitutaceae bacterium (assembly GCA_040255565.1). GTDB lineage: Bacteria > Verrucomicrobiota > Verrucomicrobiia > Opitutales > Opitutaceae > Opitutus. Next base: position 9,612 of record JBDZVH010000006.1, read on the forward strand.
CGCGCCGGCGGGTTTGGGGCCGACGCCCGTCAGAAAGGGCGCGTCGTGATCGAGCCGCGACCACGGGCCGGCGTTGAGTCGGAAATAATGCAGCCGCGCGCGGCCGAGCGGCGATTCGTCGCGCACGAGCTCGTTGAGGAGCGTTTCGTTGAGCGGCGAGACCTGGCGGAGAAAAACGGCGTCGAAGATCTTCGCGGCTTCGATCATTCGCGTTAGCGCGAGGCGTTCGTTTGCCGGTAACGCGGAGAGGTCGGCGGATATCTCGACCGGCACGAAACGCGCGGTCATCTGGCGGAGCTGATCGAGGTCGGGCGTCGTCGCCGCGAGCGCCGGTAGAGCTGCCGCGAGCAGCGAGGAGGCGAACAAGGTGCGGAGTCGCATCCCGCCTCAATCGATCCGGCCCAACCGGGTGTCAAGGCGTTCGCTTTCCGGATTGTTGCGCGGTGCGTGTTGGGGCAGGCTGGGAGGCGAGCCGCTTCTCCCCATGCTCGCCTCCCGTCTTGTCCTGATGACCTCGATCGCTCTCGCCAGCACTGTTGCTGTTTCTTCTGCCCAGACCGTCGAACGCGCCGCGCCCTCGCATGTGCGGCCAAGCCCGTTCCGGGAATTTCTCTGGGGCGCGGCGTATTACCCGGAACACGGCGAACTCGCCACGCTGGACCTCGATGCGCAGCGCATGCGTGCGGCCGGAATGAATACCGTGCGCATGGCGGAGTTCGCGTGGGACCTGCTCGAGCCGGAGGAGGGGAGATTCGACTTTTCGCTGTTCGACGAGGTGATCACGCGGCTGGGGGAAAAAGGCATCCGGACGATCCTTTGCACGCCGACGGCCGCGCCACCGCGGTGGCTGTCCGTGAAACACCCTGAAATTCTGCGCGAGGATGCCGCGGGCGTGCGACTGCGGCACGGCTCGCGTCAGCACGCGAGCTATTGCAGCGAGGTGTTTCGCGAATATTCGCGGCGGATCACGCGCGCGATGGCGGAACACTACCGCGACAACCCGCACGTGATCGGCTGGCAGACGGATAACGAGTTCAACTGCCATTTCTCGGAGGATTATTCGCCGGCGGCGGAGGGCGCGTGGCGCGAGTTTCTGCAGGAAAAATTTCGCGGCGACATCGCCGCGCTGAATCGCGCGTGGGGCACCGCGTTTTGGGCGCAGACCTACGCGCGCTTCGACGACGTGCCGCTGCCGGCGCGGGGCCGGCCGACGCATCTTAATCCGGCGCATCACCTCGACTACTTTCGTTTCATCGCCTGGAGTGTGGCGCGGTTTCAACACGATCAGGTCGAAATCCTGCGCGCCGCCCAGCCGCGCTGGTGGATCACGCACAACGGCGTCTTCCGGCTGATCGACTATCGCGGGACCTTCGGCCGCGACCTCGACGTGCTCGGCTACGATGTGTATCCGATGTTCACTTACGACCCGGCGTCGCGCGGCGCGACCCAGGCCTGGGCGCTCGATGCGACGCGCGCGTGGACGGGCAACTTCATCGTGCCGGAGCATCAGAGCGGTCCCGGCGGTCAGACGGATTATTTCCACGACAACCCCGAGCCCGGCGAACTGCGGCGGATGCTCTACACGACGATCGCGCACGGCGCCGACAGCGTGCTGCTGTTTCGCTGGCGCACCGCGCGCTTCGGCGCCGAGGAGTATTGGTGCGGGGTGCTCGACCACGACAACGTGCCGCGGCGGCGCTACGAGGAAGTGGCGCGGGTGGGAGCCGAATTGCAGCGCGTCGGGCCGGCGGTGCTCGGCACGCACGTGGCCGTGGATGTCGGGATCGCGGCGACGGATTTCGACAACGATGCCGCGCACGAGACGCTACATTTCGGGCTGCCGTCGCCCGGCCAAGTGGCGGCGGAGCTGCATGGACACCTGTGGCGCGCAGGCTATCGCGTGGGGGTGATTCACCCCGGCGACACCCTCGCGGGCGTGAAACTTTACCTCGTGCCGCATCTGGCGCTGATCGATCCGGCGTGGCTGCCGCAGTTGGAACGATGGGTGGAGGAGGGCGGGACGTTGGTGGTCGGTGCGCGCTCGGGAACGAAGGATTGGGACAACAACGTCGTCACCGAGCTGTTGCCCGGAAAACTACGCCATTTGGTTGGCGCCACCGTGGTGGAATACGGACGGCAGAACGCCCCTGACGCGCGGCCGCTGGAACTCGAGATCGGCGGGCAGCGCGTGCGTTCGCGCGAGTGGTATGAACAATTGGCGCCGGACGAAGGCACGGAAGCCTGGCTGCGTTGGCGGACGCGGCACCTGGCGGGTTCGCCCGCGGCGACCCTGCGGCGCGTCGGACGCGGTCGCGTGATCTACGTCGGCACGTATCTGGTCGGCGAGGTCGGGACGGCGCTGCTGCCGCAACTCGCGCAGTTGGCCGGAATCGAGCTCGCACTCCGTGGGGCACCGGCGGGCGTCGAGGTCGTTCGTCGCGAGTCCGGCGAGCGCGCACTCTGGTTTCTCGTTAATCACACCGAGACAGCGCAAACGGTGCGCGGCCTCCCCGCGGGGCGCGACCTGGTGAGCGACCGCGAGGTGAGCGGCGAGCTGACACTCGACGCGCGCGGCGTGGCAGTGTTGCAGGTTCAGCGGCCCTGAGGCGGCGGCGCCGGTTTAGGCCGGTGGCGTGTGTTTTTGCGCGTTTTGAGCGCGGGATTCCGGGGCGATGCTCGAAGCGGCTGGCGTGGCCGATTCGGCTTCGGGAACTTTGGGGGTCACGTCGCCGCCGCCCGAGACCGGTCCGCCGGAAGCGCGACCGGTCGCACGGCGCCGGCCGCCGATAAAAACCATGAGTAACACCAGCACCAGCGCGGCGCCCAGAACGAGAACAAGAATATATCCCATCGTTCACCTTATTCGCGCGCGCGGCCACCTGCCATCGGCGGAAAGCCGGTTGCACAGATAGGCAAACGGGAGCAAGGCGCCGGGGTGAGTTCCGGGGTTTTTGGCGCGGTGGGCGGGACTCGAACCCGCGACCGACGGTTTAGAAAACCGTTGCTCTATCCGGCTGAGCTACCACCGCGTTAAAGGTGAAAAACCGCTGCGAAGCGGTAGCTCTGCGAAAGAAATCCGACAAGGTCAAAACCAACGCTTGACTTGCCTGCGGCGGGTTAGCACGTTCGCCGGCCTTTCCCCTCACGGGGTGGTAGCTCAGCTGGTTAGAGCGTCTGCCTGTCACGCAGAAGGTCGCGGGTTCGAGTCCCGTCCATCCCGCCATTTTGTGAAAACCCACTTTCCTCCGAAAGTGGGTTTTTCCTTTATCAACTAATGGGTTCTATGAAAGCAGCGTTAAGCTGCGTTCTGCACGATTCGGCACGATTTGAGGTTTTTCGAGCCACTGAAAAGCCACTAACTTTTCCCGCGAAGTTGGGTCATAGTATGGCGTGGAGATCACCGGTCCATTTCTCGATCGGCACAAGAAGCGCCGCCGCCAGCCCGCGTGCTGGTTCCTTCGCTATACCGCCCCGAAGCTCAATGCCGACGGGACGTCTGTCCTCGATACGGAAGGTCGACCGATTCTGCAGCGGCACCGGCCCTACTACGAAACGAAAGCCCTAGCGGAAGCCGACAAGCCCCGCATTCTTGAGCAGCACAGCACGACGGGTTCTGGGAGCTTCCTGTTCGACCGCCAGGCTGCGGCGGACTACGAGTCCGCAAAAAAGATCCTGGGTGACGTGCGGCTGGTGGATGTCGCGAAATTCTGGCGGTTGCATCATCCTGAGAAGCCCAAGGAGAAGCTCGAAGAACTGGTCCCAAAGTTTCTCAAAGACGTTGAGGAGCGATTGGGCATGGGGCGGCACTACAGCGATCTCAAATCGCGCGTTGGCCAGTTCATCGCAGCAGGATTCAGCAAACGATATCCCGAGACAGTTACCCGGCAGGAAATCTTGGACTACGTCCGCAACATCCCGGACACGGAGCCACGAACAAAGCGAAACCACAAGACCGCCGTCTGCGTGTTCTTCAACTGGCTCGTCGACCGGCAACTCGTGACCGCAAATCCGGCCGCCGGCATCAAGAAACGGATGCTGCCGCGCGAAGTGAAGAAGGAGATCGAGTTTTTGAGTTTGGAGCGCGTCACGCGCTACCTTCGTGCCACCGAACGCTATGACCCGGAGTTGGTCGCCCACGAAGTCGTTCAGCTGATCGCTGGCGTGCGGGCGGACGACGAGATGGCGGACTTTTCGGCGGAGTTCGTTCACCCGCAAACGAAGGAAGTCGTCATTCCCGCCGCCGTGGCAAAGACCGAAGCCCGCGAGGTGATCGACGGACTCGAGGATAATTTCTGGGCTTGGTGGAAGCAGTATGCCCCCGAGACGGGATTGCTTCGGCCGAAGAACCACGGACCACGCTGGTCCCGCATCCGGGTGCTGGCCGCCATGAACAACCGTGAAGAAGCAGACCGGCTGGCGCGGTTGCCAATCAAGCACCTGCTCCGACTTCCCGCCGTGGGCGAGTTGCGTCGGCGCGAGCCGTGGCCGTGGAATGCTCGCCGGCGCACGTTCTGCACCTACCACATCGCAAAGCACCAGAGCGCGGCGAAAACCGCACTCATCATGCGGCACCGTGGCTCCAGCTACACCCTGCACAATTCCTATCGAGGACTTGGCGTCACCCAAGAACAAGGCGTGGCGTATTTTGAAATTATGCCGGAACCGGTGACCCGTCCGATCCGTCCTGAAGTTGTCCTCCGTGGCGCGGCCCTCGCGCGTTCGCAATCCGTCGCGGCGGTCGCCGGCTCTTGACGGCTCTTGACGGCTCCCATGTGTCACGTTTTATTGTATAACATGTCAACCGCCTCTGTTCGCCAACTCCGACACGATTTCGCGTCCGTGGAAGCCGCGGCCAAGAAAGCGCCCGTGAAGATCACGCGTCGCGGCAAGGTGATCGGCGTGTTCAGCGCGCGCGGCAACGGCAAGTGGCGCGCGCCCGACTTCGCCGCGCGCGCGAAGGAAGACTTCGGCACCCGGTTCTCGTCCATCGCGCTGGTCGACAAGCTGGCAGATGGCGGCGAGCGCTGATGCAGGAATACGCGGACACCTCTTTTCTGGTTTCGCTTTACGTTTTCGATGCGAACACCGTCGCCGCGAATGCTTATGCCGCGACGTGGAAGCACCCGCCGCTACTGCCGTTCACACCGTTCTCCGCTTTCGAATTGAATAACACGTTGCGCCGTGTGTTGCGGACGAAAGCCGACCTCACCGTCGCCGCGAAACGAGTGCGTTCCGACCTTACGGCCGGGATCTATGCGTCCGCTCCACTCCAAGGCTATCGCTTGATCGAAGAAGCCGACCGTGTTTCCCGTGCGGTCGCCACCAAGCACCGCGCCCGCGCCCTCGACGTGATGCACCTGGCCAATGCTCGTATCAACGGTGCGGATGTTCTGCTTTCATTCGACAAGGGGCAACGCGCAGCGGCAGTCGATCTGGGAATGACCGTGGCTCCATGAGCCGACCGGGCTAACCGAAAGGCCGGGCTTTTAACGCGCCTCAACCTTGCCGAATGAATCAAGATCGACTCGCCGGATGCGATAAATCGATCCGATTCGCTGGTGCGCGAGTTTCGCGCGACCGTCACGCGCGGGGACGAGTGCGCGACGGATGCTGTCGGGACTCAAACGAAGGTAGGCTGCCGCCTCATAGACATCGAGTCGCGCGGGCCAGTCCTCCTCACGCGGCCAGCGATGCCACTGTTCATCCTGCCACGCCGTCGAGGATTTCTCCCGCGTTGTCGCGTTCGGCAACTTAGGGGCCGACGCGACCAACGCCATGAACTCGGCGGGGTCCGATCGGGTTAATGGAGCTGTGGCGACAGAGTGCACAGGTAAATTCAACGAAAAGGCCGAGCCTCTACTCGGGAACGGTCCGAATGAACGTTGCCTCTCTCAAGGCTCCGTCCCTGCTGAAATCGTCGTAGGCTGGCTACTGCAATTGCAGCAGGCGTGGTGCTGCGATTTCAGCAGACGCGGGCCCTTGTGCGCGGTGCGTGTGAGGCGCGATGTTCACCTCGTTCAGCGAAACCCCAGTCGGAGGAATCCACATGACGAATACAGTGACATCACTTCTCGCGGAGCCGCCGTCAGCGACACCGCATCGCTACCAAGTCTATCGCCAGGCAAAGAACGGTCTGCACCACAACCACGGCGCGGTCATCGATTCGCCCGAGGATGCCGTCGCCTCGTTTCTTCAAACGACGCCGGCATTCGAAGGCGGCGGGGTGCGGCTTTGGGATCACACCCAGATGCGGATCGCCGCCTCTGCCGAGTGGCAGATGGAGACAACGCGAATGGGATTCGCGGTGCGGCATCGTTCGAATGTCTTCTACGATCCGGCGCTCGCTCTCGTGGCGTCCCATATCGCGGAACGTGAGCAACTCGAACAGGCCATCAGTAATCGCCTTCGGATGGCCGTGTGAGACGGAGCCCCATACGCCGCCAACGCGGGCCGGCGTCTCAGCGCCGCCCGCGCACTCTCGTTTTCCATAAAATCACCAACCGGCCCGGCTTGTCGGGCCCGCAACTCCATATGAACAACGGAAACTCTGAGCCTTCCCAACTCGATCTTTCGGCGCGCTCCACGCGGGCCGGTCGATCTACGGTGAGTCTCGACGAACTCACCCGCCTGAAGCACGAACTGCTTCAGGCCGAAGTTCGACTCGCGAAAGCACGCGCAACCGCCGCGGGTGCTGAAATCGACATCAAAGTCCTGAACGCCCGCCTGAAGGCGTTCGCCAAATGATGTTCACCGGCACAATCGCGTGCGCCATGCCAATAGTCGCGGCCGAGATGCGGGCGGCCAAGGCGAGCCAGTCGCCTCATGCCTCGATCCTCCCGCTGCGCTTAGGAAACGTGCGGCGTGCGAGCAGGCCTGCGCGTGGTCGCACGTCACCGTGGTATCGTTGCGCTGCCTCGCCGGTTCTTCGAGCGATAGCTGAGACGGAGCGCGGCCGAGTCGTTTTTCGACGAACCGCAGCAATAGGCGGAAACTGTCTCGATAGGATGCAATTGTGTGAGGGCTCGCCCGACGCTGAGACAACAAGCGCCGACAAAAAAAGCCTTCCAGTAAAGGCGACAGTGGGGTCCTCATTTGATGCCTTTCCATCGCCGTTCGAGACGATGACTCGCTGCCGCCATCAATTCTGGCGTGCACCGCAGATACCAGTAGGTGCACGAGACCCGCGTGTGCCCGAGGTAGGTTGAGAGCACCGGCAGAAGACGCTCCGGTTCCTCGCCCTCCCGATACCAACGCAGTAACGTCTCGACCGCGAACCGATGCCGGAGATCGTGCAGCCGTGGGCCGCGTCGATCATTCGGCCCACGCAATCCGACGTGATGCGAGACGCGCCGGAACTGCCGGTTCACGGCCGTGACGCCCAGCGCCGTCCCTCGGGTCGAGACGAACAGGTGTTGCAGGATCGTGCGCGGCAGGAACTCCGCGAAGAACCGGTCACGGTGTGCGATGTATGCGCGCAGCGCTTGAAGCATCGTGGCGTGCAGTGGAACCAAACGCGACTTCCCAAACTTCGCCTGACGAATTGTGAGCACGCTTTCTTGCCAATCGATGTCCGCGTCGCGCAGGTGCCTCACTTCGCTCAGACGCATCCCGGTCATGGCCAGCAGCCCAAAATAACAATACCACAACGAGCCGCGCCACCGCGGCCACAAGGGTCCTGGGAACCGGTGCAACTCCGGCTGATTTCGCGCGGCCTGCAAAAGTCGGACGATCTCGATCTCAGAGTATATATGAGCTTTGGCCGGCCTCCCTGTATTCGCGAGCAAGTGACGTGGTGGCACCTCGGTCGCAGGGTCATGGGCCAGTTGGAAACGTGCGAAGCCGCGCACTTCGCTCAGGCGACCCGCCATCGTGCGGGGCTTCAGGTCCGAGTCGTAGGTCGCGAATTGGATGGCGAGTTGTGTCGTGATCTTTTTGGTTCCGCGTTCCTCGACGAACGACAAGAAACGCCCAAGACGCCTCTCGTAGTAACGCAGCTTGAAGCCCATGCCTCGCCGCAGTTCGAGATAGGCGGCAAGCGATTTTCTCAGCGTGGTCATGAGGCACCTCCGGGAGGGCGACCACCAAATGCCGCAGTGCACCCAGATCGACTTTGGCGTAGATTGCGGTCGAGTCGTAATCCTTGTGGCGGAGCAAACGTGCGATCTCGTCGAGCGATGCGCCGTGCCGCAGCATCTCCGAGGCAAGCGTATGCCGGAACACGTGCGCTCCTTGCCGGGCGGACTTTACGCCCGCTCGTCTCATCGCCGCCCGCACACGGAGACCGATCACCGCTGAGTTGTTCAACGCGGCGTGCGGCGCGACACAGCGCACGAAGACATTTCGGCAGGTGCAAGTCGGCCGGTCTCGACGCAGATAATCCGCGATCGCGCATCCCACATCGGCCGGCAGCGGCAGCCGAGCCGATCCACCGCCTTTCTTCGAGCGCACGGTGAGTTGAGCATTCTCCCAATCGAGGTCATCGAGTTGCAGCCTGACGACTTCGACGCCTCGCAGCCCGAGCCGAGCCAGCAACAGAAGAATCGCGCGATCTCGCCGCCCAACGGGCGTCTTCTGATCGCACGCGGCTAAAATCCGCTCCACCGTTTCGCCGGGGAGTCGTTTCGGCAGCCCAGTGAGATGCCAGTGAGCGATTGCAGGCACTGATGGTGCCCAATCGGCTTCTATCTTTTCGTGCTGGAACAGGTATCGAAGGAACGACCGCAGCGCGATGATCAGTCCCTTGGCAAAGATCGCGTTTCGCTGCCGCGCCATGCGCCGCACAAAGTAGATGACCTCGCAGAGTTTGAGCCGACTCAGATCGGCGCGATGCGCACCAAACCGATCGACCAAGAACCCTTCGACATAGCGCGAGTAGTTCTCGACAGTCTTTGGCGCAAAGCTGCGTTCAACGCGGAGGTAGTCGCGATACTCGCCGACGATGCGTTGCGCAGGCGTCCGCGAAGGAGTTTCGGCAGGCGGCGTCACGCCTGCGGCACGTAGGATCACGAGCAGTCGACGGAACGCCTGCGGAGCACCGTCATGCGAGTCATGCTCTCGATTCTTCAGGAACTCATCGACGATCCCCTCGTTGAGATTTCTGAGATTGCCGCGTCTCCGTTTGAGCCATCGGTGGAAGGAACAAAACGAATAGACGTGCTGAGCGATCGTGTTTGCGGCGTAGCCTTGTTCGCGAAGCAACGCCACGTAGCACTCGACGTGAGGAAGAAGGGAGCTGTCGTGCAGCCCACCGATGGTTCTGGGTGGAATGAGTGGAGTATTCACCACCACAGCATTCCTGTCGCTCGCGCCGCGGCCAAAAGGCTTCCGAATTATGCCGAATCGAACGAGACGTGATTACCCGAACGATGACCGCCGATACGGCCTGCCCCAACGTCCGGCATGGTCCCCGGTATGCCGCATCCTGCCTGCGGGGGAATTATGCCGAATCCGGGATTCAGCCGAATTACGCGCCGACGCGGGGTGACGGCGAAAAGTTCGCCGCGGCATAATCCGACATTCGGCATTTGCATTACCTCGACAAGGGGCGCAGGGTCGCGACACCCTCGGTTCCAGCCATGCGAATCCTGCTCGTAGAAGACGATAGCGGGAATCGTGCGATTCTACGCACGGTATTGGAGGAGCACGGCTACACCGTCGCGGAGGCCGCCGACGGGACGGAGGCATTGCGCGCGCTGGACTCCGGTTCCTTCGCGGCCGTGATCACCGACATCCTGATGCCGAAAATGGATGGCTACCGGCTTTGCCATGAAATCCGACACCATCCGAGACTGCGGTCGCTGCCGATCATCGTCTATACCGCTACCTACACATCATCGTCGGACGAGCGATTGTCTCTCGACCTCGGGGCCGACCGGTTCCTGCGCAAACCGGCGACCGGTCCGGAGCTGATTCGCACGCTGCGGGAGTTGCTGGGCGATCCACGCCGGATCGCGCCAACCGCCACGGTGGGATTGGATGAATTGGGGGTGATGCACCAATACAGCCAGGGTCTCGTGGACAAGCTGGAGAGTCGTAGCCTGCAACTCGAAAAACAGGCGGTGGCGCTGCGCGCCAGCGAACTCCGTAGCCGGCAAATCTTCAATGCCGCCAACGACGCCATGTTCCTCGTTTCGCTAGACGGGCAGGGCCGGCTGGACAGGGTTGTAGACGCGAACGAAGCGGCTTCGGAGCTGCTGAGCTACTCACACGAGGAATTGCTCAGCCGGACGGTGCGTGAACTGGAAGTTGCGGGGGCAGATGAGCCGACGATCGCATCCTTATCGGACCGCCTGAGCCTCGAGAAGCGGCTGGTCTTCGAGCGCACGCTATTGTCGAAGGACGGTCGGCGCATCCCGACGGAGCTCAGCGTGCGGTCGTTTCCTGTCGACGTCGGACAGATGGTGATCGCCGCGGCCCGCGACATCACAGAACGAAAAAAGGCCGAAGAGGCGCAGCAGCGAAACGCGCAGCAGTTGCGCGATATCCTAGACAGCCTGTTTGCGTTTGTCGGCTTGCTCTCGTTGGACGGCATTCTGCTGGAGGTGAATCGCGCACCGCTGCAAGCCGCGGGAATTCGACGCGAAGACGTGATCGGCAAACCTTTTCACCAAACGTTCTGGTGGTCCTACTCCGCGGAGATTCAAGCGCAGCTCACGGGCGCACTCGCCCGTGCCGCCAAGGGTGAAACTGTCCGCTTCGACGTGGCGGTGCGGGTGGCAGGCGGCCGGGAGATGCCGATCGATTTCGTCGTCAATCCGCTCCGGGACGAACTCGGCGCGGTCCGTCAGCTCGTCGCCTCCGCGGTCGACATCACCGAACGCAAGAAACTCGAACAGCAGTTTCTGCGCGCACAGCGGATGGAGGCGATCGGCACGCTCGCGAGCGGCGTCGCCCACGACCTCAACAACATTCTCGCGCCGATGCTCATGGCCGCGAGCCTGATCAAAGACAAACTCAACACCCCGCGCGATCAGGCGGTGGCCCGGATTATCGAGACGGGCGCGCAGCGCGGGGCCGCGGTCATCCGGCAGCTGCTCACCTTCAGCCGCGGTTCGGAAGGGCCGCGCGGCGCAGTGCAGGTGCGACACCTGATCAACGACATGGTGCATCTGGCGCGTGAGACCTTCCCGCGCAACATCGAGGTCGAACGCAACAGCCCCGGCGATCTTTGGCCGGTCGAGGCCGACCCGACGCAACTCCATCAGGTGTTGATGAATCTTTGCGTGAACGCGCGGGACGCGATGCCAAAGGGCGGCAGATTGTCGATCGGCGCCGCGAATGTCCGACTGACGGAGCCGACGGCACGGATCAACCCACTGGCGAAGCCGGGGCCTTATGTAGTCCTCTCTGTGGCGGATACCGGGGAGGGTATCCCGCCGGAGATCATCGACCGTATCTTCGATCCCTTCTTCACGACCAAGCCGGTGGGACAAGGCACCGGTTTGGGTCTTTCCACCGTGCTGGCGATTGCCCGCAACCACGGCGGGTTTGTGACCGTTTACAGCGAGCCGGGGCGCGGGACGGTCTTCAAGGTCTACCTTCCGGCCGACGAAGCAGCGGTCGCCGCGACGGCCGACGTCGTGTCCACCGCCCCGCGGGGCAACGGCGAGCAATTGCTGTTCGTCGACGATGAGGAGCCTATCCGGGAAGCCACTCGGCAGGTGTTGGAGGAGCATGGCTATCGCGTCCTCACCGCCATGAACGGAGAGGAAGGGGTTCGCTTGTTCGTGCAAAATCGAGAAACGGTGCGACTCGTCATCACCGACATGATGATGCCTGTCATGGGCGGCCTCGACATGATCCGCTCTCTGCGGATCGCGGACGATCACATCCCGATCATCGCCGCCAGCGGTCTAGACGAAGTCAGCCGGCGCGATGAGCTGGCCGCGCTTGGGGTGACAGACGTCCTAATCAAACCCACCGAACCAACGCTTCTGCTGCGCACTATCCACCGCCTGCTCTCCGGCGTGAACGCTTCTTCACCATGAACCCGACCGACCACAACGAAACCGCGCCGCGCACCATACTTGTTGTCGAAGATCAAAGCGAGCTTCGCGGCCTCGTCACCGCGACCCTCGAACAGGCGGGATATCGCGTGGTGACCGCCATGAGCGGGCGCGACGCAAGCAAGGCGTTCGCCGAAGCAAGAGTCGATTTGGTGCTCACCGACCTGTTGATGCCGGACCGGGACGGCATCGAGGTGATTCGCGATCTTCACTCGTCTCGGCCGGACCTGCCCATCGTGGCGATGTCGGGTGGTGGACGAATGCCGGCTGCTTTCTATCTGAAGCTCGCGCGCGCTCTTGGCGCCAAGGCGATTCTTGAAAAGCCGTTCTCGAATCAGCAGCTCCTGCTGACGATTGCCCTGGCGTTGCCGGAGGCTGGCAACAGCGGAAAATGAGGGTGACCGATGGCGTGAGCTGACTCGGTGGGCTCATCGTGTCGCTTGGTCGCGCAAGCCTCGGATCATGCCGCATCGCATGGAGCATCGTCACTCGACGATGATCGCCGATGCGGCATGTCCCGGCGTTCGGCATAATCCCCGCGCGCGAGTCGAAGTTTCGCGCTCCCCATTCTAGCAGGACTCCGCCCCGCAACGCCCCAACGCGGCGAGGCCGGACTTTTCAGAGTAGCTCGCTCCACGGCCGGTGCTTGGGGCTCCGTTACGCTTCCGCGGCCTCGGTCGCTGCGAAGCGGAGACGGCTCGGCTTCCGCGCTGCCGCCGCCTTTGGCGACTCGTCGTCCGAGCACGACCAGTCGCCAAGTCGCAAGCGACACCGGCGGCTCTCGCGCGGGCGCTTTTCTCGCCGACTCCGTTTCTCCGCTCCGCGTCGGCCACGTCCGCTCCACTCCGCCCCTACGCGCCGGCCGTTTCGCTCGCTCAGGATCGACACTGTTTCCGCGGACTGCGCCCGAGCCAGCATGAATGAGGCTCAGTCGCCGCAGGGCTTTTCCGCTCGCTCTCGTTGCGCCGCTCGCACGCTGTGGTCAGCGAAGCCTGTCCCCTGTGGGTTGCGTCATGATAGCGCGTGGGGTCCGGCTGGCGGCCCTGCGGCGCGAGCGCCTCGGTCCGTCCGCGCCTCAAGGTCGTGCCGTCCGAGCCCGGCCTCCACCTTGACCCTCGGCGCTGATTGTCGGCATCCCTCCGGGGCGGCCGATTTAACGGTTCGGCTCGGATGGGGTCCGCGCAGCGCGGCCCGCTGCACTCGCGCCCGCGTTGGGCGCAAGAGAAAGCAGAAAGTCATGACCATGATTGAAACGGCTCCGTCCTCCCGCGTCTTCCGCGCGTTGTCCCTCGACGATCCTCGAAATCGAATTGCTCGACCACGTGGTGGTCGGTGAGTCGAAAGGTGACCCGCAAGGCCGCGGGGTGTATTCCTTCAGGGATGCGGGGCTTCTGTAATCTCCGCGTCGGCTCGCGGAGATAGCTCCGCGAGTCCCGGGGCGGTCGAACCCGCCATTGTCTACGATGCTCGCGCGAATCGCGCAGCGCTTGGGTTCTAACGTCACTCAATAGTCGAGCACGACGCGTAGTCGCGCACCATGGATCCGGGCGGCACACCTACGCTTGATCAGTGACTCAGTAACGACGGTCACGCGTGTGGATCAGGTGCAGCAGCGCGAAGATGAGTGCCACCGCGAAGAATGTGGGCGGAATCAGGCTGGTGGCAGAGATGACCATTGCATGACTCAGAATAGCAGCGCCGCCTGCCGCGATGAATGCGACCGCCATCAGAGTCTTCATTTTGAAGCCGGGGCAGCACAGGGCTTGGGAGGATCGAGTTGGCCGAGGACCGGCCCCGGCAGACCACCTTCGTTGTCCCAATTCTCCTCCGCCTGATTCAGGCTGTTCGGTGTGCCGTCGCCGTCGTGATCCGTTACGCCCGCCGACGTGGCATCCTCTTTGAGCAGAGCCGTCAGCATCCACGCCATCTCCTCATGATTGCGGCTTACTTCCCCCAAGATCAGCTCCCCGCGTTGTCCGTCCGGTGCGAGTTCGATGAGCGTCTCGATGTCCGCCTGCAAGCCAGCGTGCCGGGCGACAAGCTCAGGCAGCACCTGAGAATTTTCGCGATCTTCGAGACCCAAAAGGGTATTCGTCGGATGGAGACGCTCGTTCCAGCTCGCGAAACGCTCCGGTTTGGGAAGTGCTTCATACCGTTGTTCGAGCAAGGAGATGTTGGCGCCGAGCCGGGATTGTTGATGGCGCAGGATGCGATCGACATCGTGAGCGTGGTGTCGGTTGACTTGCCCGAAGGCCCGCCTGGTTGCCGCCTGCAGATCGCGTTCTTTTTCGATCACTGCACCGAACCCGCTGGTGAGCGGCGGCTGAGCCGTGTTGTTGCCGAGGCCTCGCTCCGCCCGTGTGGTGGTCACGCCCCGGGGGGCAGGAGGGGATGGTGAATTGCTGTTAAGAGGAAGATGCATAACATAATGGGGTTTGTGGTCGAAGCTTACGCCCCATTCCGGGTAAACGCGAGGGGTGGGGCCGCTAATCGGAGAGATAAACCCAACCGGGTGGCCGGGCATGCTGTTACTCGAACGGATGAGGCTCGAAACAATATGGGCAGCCTTTGCAGGCTCCGCGTCTATAGTGGCGGAATCGCCGCGAACATACGGCAGGAGACATCGTTATTTGTGAGAGACGACGATCTACAACACGCGGCAATCAGTCGGCGGCCGGCATCGTCATTAACGTTGCCTGCGCTCGGGTGAAGCAACCGCGGCGCGGCCCTCGTCCTTCGTCGTCTCCTGGGAGCGTTTCCGCCGCGGACACCGCCCGGCGCGAATCGCCGCCGGCAGGATTATTTATAACTTAGTTGGCCGCGGACGAAATGAGAGGAGGCTGACATGAGGATTGAATCGTCGGTTGCGAAGCGGCGGATCTGCGACGACGTTCGTTGATGAAATCCTCTCCTACTGTGGGTGCCTCGCCCCTTGCTCTGACTCGCGAAATTGAACATGCCCCGCTCGGGAGAGAAGCCTTTCCCGACATGAATTCCGGGGATCGCGCGCCGCGTGAAGAAATTCTGCACCGCGCTTATGCGATATGGGAAAGCGAAGGCCGTCCGGACAATCGCGCGCTGGCGAATTGGCTGGAGGCGGAAACCGAAGTAATGGGCCGCACCTGAGGCTTGAGTCCTTTCCCCGCCGCGGAGGCAAGGCGCTCGGGCGGGTGGGCTCCGGCTCGCCGCACGGCGGGGAATCGCCGAAGCAGGACGACTTCTGTGAAAGCCGGGTCGCGTTGCATCGATGATGCGACACAAGCCGCAGAGGCCCCACCGGCTGCGGCCCGAGGACAACAAAGGAGCGCGGCCGCCGGTGACAAATTATGCGCTGCAATCGAGTTTGGCTGGGGGCGGTGCCCCCACTAACATGTGTGCTGCCTTTCGGCCACGTCCCTTCCGGGGCGCCGATGTCGGTTGAGTTGTGCGCATATGAACGCTCTTTTGCTCTATCCCGAGTTTCCTGCGACGTTCTGGAGTTTCACCCATGCGCTTAAATTCATTCACAAGCGCGCATCACTGCCGCCCCTGGGATTGCTCACGGTCGCGGCGTTGATGCCGCGCTCGTGGAACTTGCGCTTGATCGATCTTAACGTGCGCCGGCTTGCGGACGCCGACCTCGCGTGGGCGGATCTCGTGTGCATTGGGGCGATGATCGCGCAGCGCACCTCGGCGGAGCGACTGGTCGCGCGGGTTCGCGCCGCGGGAAAGACGATCGTCGCCGGCGGACCGCTGTTCACGAGTGCGGCCGGAGAGTTTCCGGGCGTCGATCACTTTGTGCTGAACGAAGCGGAAGTGACCCTGCCGGAATTCCTGGACGATTTTGCGCGCGGTCGCGCGCGGCGCATTTATCGGACGACTCGGTTCGCCGATCTCCGCGCGAGCCCGGCCCCGCAATGGGAGCTGGCCGAGCTGAACCGCTATGCCTCGATGAGTGTCCAATTTTCACGAGGATGTCCGTTCGATTGCGAGTTTTGCGACGTGACGGCGAAGTTCGGTCACCTGCCGCGCACGAAGGCCGCCGCTCAAATCGTCGGGGAGCTCGACGGCCTCTACGACCGAGGCTGGCGAGGCCAGGTGTTCTTCGTCGATGACAACCTGATCGGAAACAAGCGCGTGCTTAAGACCGAGTTGCTGCCCGCGCTGATCGCCTGGCAGTGGCGCCGCGGCGGCCGTTTTCCCTTTTTCACCGAAGCTTCCATCAATCTCGCCGACGACGCCGAGTTGATGGGCATGATGCGAGAAGCGGGGTTCGATGGGGTGTTTGTCGGTATTGAAACACCGGATGCCGGCTCGCTGGTGGAATGCAACAAGCGCCAGAATCAAGGCCGCGATCTCGTCGCCGATGTGAAGCGGATGCAGCGGGCCGGGCTGCAGGTGCAGGGCGGTTTCATCGTCGGCTTCGACCATGACACGCCGAACATTTTTCAACGACAGGTGGAGTTCATTCAACAAAGCGGCATTGTCACCGCGATGGTGGGCCTGCTGAACGCGCTGCCCGACACCAAGCTCCACGCGCGGCTGCAGCGCGAGGGGCGGCTGCTCGGCCGTTCCAGCGGCGACAATGTCGATGGCACGATCAATTTTGTGCCGCGCCTGCCCACGGTGGAGCTGATGGAGGGATACAAGGACATCCTTCGCCGGATTTACGCTCCGCGCGCCTACTATCAACGCGTGCGAACGCTCCTCCGCGAATACCGGCGCCCGCGGGTGACGGCACGCTTGAGCTGGCGACAGATGCTCGCGCTCGCGCTTTCGAGCGTGCGGCTGGGCATCATTGGCCGCGAGCGTTTTGAGTATTGGCGGCTTCTCGGGTGGACGCTTCTGCACCGTCCCGCGTTGCTGCAGCTGGCTGTGACCCTTGCGATTTATGGCCATCATTTCCGCAAATGCTGCGTGTGGGTGGATGGGCGCGGATGACCGCGCCCGGCCCATATCGTCGCGACGGTTGGCGGGCTGCACGCGACGTGCGAAACTCGTGATTGTCGTTGTGATCGTTTCAAATGTGGCGTTAGGTCGCGGCGCTCGACATGATTCGCGTTCTGCGGGTGACGGCACGGCGGTGAAACGAGGGAGTTGGGGCCGAGCTCTTTCTGGTCGTGATAAATTCAAACCTTCCCCTCTTTCTCCAATGCAACCTACCGCGTCGCTGGGGACAGACCCGGCGGGACAACGCTCCTCGACGGGAGGCGCCGGGGGCCCGCGGGTGAAGACAAACCTGCCATGACGGTGCGAGACCAGGCCGAACGCTTGATTGCCGAGGAACTCCGTAGTGGCGGAGAAGCGGGCGCGAAGGCGCGCGCGGCTTTCCGTGTCTGCGAAAAACTGCGCCGGCCGCTCACGACGTATGCCGGGGCCGCCGGCTTCCGATCGCTGTTAAGCCGGGCATTGGGTATGGCGCGCGCCGAACAGGCGTGGCTCGGCGCCGTTCGCATCCGCGCGGACGGAACGTTCGAATATTCGCCGGAAGCGGAAGCGCAGATGGCAACGAACGGCGCCGCCGAAGGTGGGAGTGCTCTGGTCACGCAGCTGCTCGGGCTGCTGGTCACGTTGGTTGGCGAAACGCTCACGTTTCGTCTCGTGCAGGAAGTCTGGCCGAAGTCGGCGATCGGAGAGTCGAACCCAGGGGACAACAATCCATGAAAAAGTCATCAACCGCCCCTTCGCGCCAACGTGAAGGGAACGCCGCTCCGAAGTCCGGCAAAGTCACCATTCGCAAGCTGCCAACGGGCATCCGCGGTCTTGACGACATTCTGGGGGGAGGCCTGCCGGAGTTTTCATTTAACATCATCGCCGGCACGCCGGGGTGCGGGAAGACGACTTTCGCGCACCAGTTCGTTTTCGCGAATGCGACGCGGAAGCGCCCGGCGCTCTACTTTACGGTACTGGGCGAGCCGGCCATCAAGATGCTGCGCTACCAGCAGCAGTATGCGTTTTTCGATGCCGCAAAACTGAACGATTCGATTCGCTTCATCAATTTGAGTGAAACGGTCCTGGAGCAGGATTTGGAGGCCGTACTCGCGGAGATCACCAGGCAGGTGGAAGCGATCGGTCCCGGCGTCGTCGTGGTGGATTCGTTCCGCACGGTGTTGCGCAAAACCAGCGGCACCGGCGGCCACGAAATGGAGCTGCAGTCGTTCATTCAGCGGCTCGCGATGTTGCTGACCAGTTTCCAGGCCACGACTTTCCTGATCGGCGAATACACGGAGAGCGAGATGCGCGACAACCCCGTGTTCACCGTGGCCGATGGGCTGTTCTGGCTGTCGCAGACCGCCGAGCGGAACTCGGTGGTGCGGAAACTGCAAATCATCAAGCTCCGGGGACAGGCTTCCGTGCCAGGCCTGCACACGATCCGTATCGGGAACTTCGGGTTGCAGGCCTTTTCGCGTACGCTGGGATTGGGGGACTCTCATCAGAAACCTCGTGGCCATCGGCGGCTTTCGATGGGCGTTCCCGAGATCGACAAGCTGATGCAGGGCGGCGTGCTCGAAGGCGACAGTGTGTTGATCGCCGGACCGTCGGGCACGGGAAAATCCGTCCTCGCGACGCAATTCATCGCCGCCGGTCTCCGCCTGCGGGAACCGGGCATCATCGTGATCTTCGAGGAGCGACCGGCGCAGTACGCCAGGCGGGCCGCGGCGCTCGGGCTCGATCTCAGCCCGGCGCAGAAAACGGGGACGCTCGAGCTCATTTATCTGCGCCCGCTGGATTTATCGGTCGACGAGACGATGCAGGAGATCCTCGACGCGGTGAAACGCACGAAGGCCAAGCGGCTCGTGATCGATTCGCTGGTGGGCTTCGAGATGGCGCTGGCGCCCGGGTTTCGCGCCGATTTTCGCGAATCGCTCTACCGGATGATTGCGGCGTTGACGGGTGCGGGAGTGACGATCGTGAGCACGGTGGAGGTCGAGGACTCGTTCACCGCGTTTCAATTCAGTCATTACGCAGTCTCGTTTCTGACCGACGACATCATCCGCCTGCGGTATGTGGAAATCGACGGTCAACTCAGGAAGGTGCTGGTGGTCGTGAAAATGCGCGGCGGAAACCACAGCAAGGACATTCGTGAATACGTCATCACGGACCAAGGCCTGATGCTCATCGCGCCGCGGCAGACTGAATACGTGGCGCTGACGAGCGGGCTGCCGCACCGGATCGGCGAGCGGAAGGAGATCTCGCCCGAGCCGAAAGCGCTCTAGGGTCGCGTCATGAGTTCTTGTCCTCCAGGCGAAGAAGTGCACTCGCCGGGCGAGTCATGGCCTCGCGCCGCTCCCGTGATTGAGCGCGCGCCGCTCCCGATGGTGGAGGTCGAGGGGCCCAACCACGTCGTCGCCTCGGTCAACGCCGCCTTCTGCCGGCTGCTGCAGAAGAAAGCCGGCGAACTCGTCGGCCGGCCGTTCTCTGAGATCGTGCCCCACGGCAATCGTTGTGTGTCGCTGCTCGACCGGATCTATCAGACAGGCGAGTTCGAGATGCAGGTGGAGCCGGATGACTCCGGCCCCGATCCTGCGCACTGGCTGTTCGCCATGTGGCCGGCGCTGGGCAAAGATCGGAAACCCGAGCGCGTGGTGATCCAACTCACCCGTTCGCATTTTCATCAGAACATCCGGGAGATGAACCAAGCCTTGATGCTCGCGGCGCTGAAGCAGCATCAGATGCGAGAGGCAGCGGAAAAATCCAGCGCACGGCTGGAGATGGAGGTGGTGAAGCGAAAATCAGCGGGCGACGCAATGCGCCGCGCCATCGATCAGCTCACCGCGGCGCAAACCGCGTCCGAGCGGGGCAATCGTGCGAAGGACAACTTTCTCGCCGCCTTGTCGCATGAGCTGCGGACCCCGCTGACGCCGGCGTTGCTGACCGCCGCTTCGCTCCGGGAGGATTCCCGGCTGCCGGCCGAGGTGCGCGAGCAACTGGGCGTGATCGTGCGCAACATCGGCGTGGAGGCGCGATTGATCGACGACCTGCTGGATGTGACGAAGATCGCCCAGGGCAAACTCGAGTTTCGACCCGAGTTCTGCGATGCGCATCCCCTCATCCAGTTTGCGATCGATATCGTGCGGGGCGATGCCGCGGCCAAGGACATTGAGCTCGTCTGCAGCCTGCAGGCGCAGTACTCCGGTCTGACCGCCGATCCGACCCGCTTTCAGCAGGTGATCTGGAACCTGCTTCGCAATGCGGTGAAATTCACTCCCGTGGGCGGGAAGGTCTCCGTGCGAACGCTGAACCAGGTCTCTCCCGACGAGGTCCGCTGGCTGCGTATCGAAGTATCAGATACGGGAATCGGTATCCTGCCGGAGCAACTCGAGGAGATTTTTCTGCCCTTCAATCAGGGTGGGTTGGGAGGCGACCACCGGTTCGGCGGCGTCGGTTTGGGACTTGCGATCGCACGGTCGATCGTCGACCTCCATGAGGGGACGATCGGCGCGCAAAGCGATGGCCCGAACCGCGGCACGACATTCGTCGTCGAGCTCCCGCGGGCGACCCTCGCGGCCCCACAGCTCGCCGGCGGGGCAAACGCCGCCTCCACCGCACTGCCTTCGGTGCCGGGTCCGAAGGACTCGCGGGCCGTTGGCGCCCTTCGCCTCCTGGTCGTCGAAGACCATGCCAGCACGCGCGAGGCGTTGCGCTATCTCCTGCAAAAGGACGGCTACCGCGTAACCACCGCAGGAACGATGGCGGCGGCGCGAGCCGCCGCCGATGGGACGACCTTCGATCTGGTGATCTCCGATCTGGGTTTGCCGGACGGAAGCGGGATCGACCTCATGCGGGAAATGCGGACCACCCACGGGTTGAGGGGGATCGCGTTGAGCGGCTATGGCATGAACGAGGACATCGCGCGTTCGCGGGACGCGGGATTCGTCGCTCATCTCATCAAACCGGTTGGGATGGCCGAGCTGCGGCGTGTGCTCGCGTCGTTGGGGCCGGCGGAGACGCGAAGAGGGGAACTGCCGGCGTAAAAAGGCGAGGCCAGCGGCCCCATTGGGAGAAACCTCATACCCCGCCATGCCCGCCCCTGCGTCGGCGCCATCCGTCATATGCGCACAAGCTGCGTCACGAATTGTCCGTCGCTGCGGCGGGATCGATTACCGATAGAGCGACCCGGAGCACTTTGTCGCCCGCCCGGGTCCATGAACCTTCTCATGGACGCGCCGGATCCAGCCCTGTTGCGGCAGTTGCCCCTCATCCAGAAAATCATCGAGGATGAGACGCGTCTGGAAGGCGAGCGTCGTGGCTGCCCGGTTGGCGCTTGGGATCCGATCGTGCGCGAGCGAGTCTGCCTCGTCATCCTGCGCACCGGCGGAGCGCTTCGGCTGCGAGCACTGGGCGATGCGGCGTCGTCGTCATTCACTGACCGGGTTCTGTGACGGACGGAAAGCGTTTCCGCACCGCGGTACGGTGGTCCGGGCGCACGAGCGGTCGAACGATCCGCCTCCTCCCGCCTGCCACGGCACTTCACCGGCGCGAGCGGCCGCCATCGTCGGCGGGGCACCGGTCTGGACACTGCGGAGCAGTCTAGACGGAGCGGTGAGCCAGGGGGACGGATTTTCGCAGCAGGATGGCCACGCAGCGCCAGCGGTCCCACCAAACGACCGGCGCGGCCGGAAGGACATCGGAATGTCCGCTTCGATACGGACACCACAACGTGAAGGACGCCTCATCCATCTGTTCGATCACTGTAACGTAACGATCGTAAGGCAATTCCGAGGTGGACACTTGCGGGGGGCGCTCCGTGCAGACCAGCACACGGCTGCCGGCGTGGTGCTCGTCGAGCACATGAAGGTAATCTCGTGAGAGTTCGAACTCGTCTGCGACTCCGAGCTGCCGCGCGAGCTCCAACAGCGCACGCGCATCCGCTGCGCCCGGACGCTCGTTCCACTCCGGATGAGGTCCAACATGCTCCCGGATGAACTGGCGGTCGGAAATCCCGGCGTAACCTTCGTCCTCCCGCAGCCGGAGCAAACAACGGCACGCGCCACCGTATTGGTTCAGGTTCAGGGGGCGCTCGGGGATAGTCGTCAACATGAGTCACTGTCTCACACCGAAGCGAGGAAAGCGAAAGCGAGGGCCGGTATCCGGAGAGAATTCTTCCGTGCCACGCCGGGCAGGAGGCGGCGCGATAGCTTGCCCCGAAGGGGGCAGGGTCGCAGATCAGCCCGCGCGCGGAAGCAGAAACAGCAGGACCGCGAGGTAGTGGCAGGTGCTGCCGCCGAGCACAAAGCCATGCCAGACCGCGTGGTGATAACGCAGATGACGCCAGAGATAGAAGACCACACCGAAGGTGTAGCAGAGTCCTCCGGCCAACAGCAGCCAGAGCCCTCCGTGTGGCACGTACATGATCATCGGCTGGAGCGCGACCACGATCAGCCATCCCACGAAGAGATAGGCGAGCGTCGACACAAGGCGGTAACGCGCGCCGAAGAACAGCTGGAACACCGCGCCGGCGCCGCACAGGCCCCAGACGACTCCAAACAGTGTCCAGCCCCAGGGGCCGCGCAGGTGGGTGAGAAGAAACGGTGTATAGGTCCCGGCGATCAGCAGAAAGATCGCGGCATGGTCCAGTTTCTGAAAAAGCAGTCTGGCCGGTTCGCTGCGTTGGGCATGATAAATCGTCGAGACGGTGTAGAGCAGAAGCAGCGTGAGGCCGAACACCGTGAAACTGACCACGTGCCACGCGTCACCGCGCAGACTCGAGTAGACAATCAACAGGGTCAGGCCGACCGCGCTTGCCGCGAGTCCGATCCCATGCGTGACCCAGTTCGCGATCTCCTCGCCGCGGGAATAGACGCGCGGATGCGGTCCCGCCGGCACCGGGATCGCGGTTTCGATCGCGGGTTGCGTCGTCGCCGATGCGGCCGCGCGACGCCGCTCGACCACGCGGTCCGCCCAAGCATCCAGCGCCTTGATCAACGAGCGCGGCGCGGGACTGCGGAACTTGTCGGGCGTCCACGCTTCACCCTCGGCGTAAATGGTCTGTGGAATCACGCAGGTCCCGAAAACCCAATCGGCCACCGGCAGGCCGAAGAATCCCGAGATCGACTCATTGCAGTCGGTGACCGCGTGATGCCGCAGGTGAAAGGCGTAGGCCGGCCGCCACATCCAGCCCCAACGCGGACTTTGGATCAGCGGTTCCCATATTTCGAAGGGCCAGTGGTTGATGGCGTGCAACACCTCGTAAAGCGTCAGCGAAACCGCGAGCGCCGCGAACCCGGAGAGAAACCACGGAAACGAGGGCCACAGCCATTGCAGCAGGGCGAGCAGCGGTGAGAGCACCAGCGCGAACACCGCGAGCGAATACCACGGGAAAAAAGACGCCTCGCCCTGCTCCGGCTCGGTGATGGGAAATTTGTTTTCGATGAACAGAATCCCCCGGCCGTCACGGCTTTTTTTCCGCGCGATGCGCGTGAGCGCATGATGCAGCGTGTGCTGCTTGTATAGTCGCCGCAGGAATGGAATCGCCGGCGTGTGCAGCACGTAGCGGTGGAAAAAATACTCGATGAACGCGTTCACCAGACTGACGACGAGAAACGCGATGACGCCTTTTCCGATCGGCGCGAGAAACTGCGCGGTCCACACCGCGGGAGCAAAGAGCTTCAGGGCGGCGAGCAGGCCGGCGAGTGTTGCGAGCACCGTCAGGACAAACAGGGGCAGCGAAAACTCCTCGGTTTCAACTTCCGGTGATTCGGGTGAGGAGACCATGCGTGCACATTGCTTAACTGGCAGGTTCGCGGTCGGCACACGTCGTCGTCGCCGCCATCCGAAGAAAGCTGTTCGAGTTCCGCCGGCATTCAACCGGGTGTGCCACTTTGCCGCGGCGGCCGCGATGGATCCGGCCCGCGTCAGGCGGAGTTCGTCCCAGGACCTCCGAGGTTTCGGCTTCGAGCAGATTACGAATCGGCTCGGGCGCTTTTGCGGGGCTTCGCCCTTGGTGCGCGACTCAGCGATTTTACGGGAGGAAGAATATCTCGAAATGCGGCCCCGTAAATTTCCCAGACCGTGAGGAACAATCCGAAAACGAGCGGCCCCGCGATGAAGCCGATGGGGCCGAACAGAAAAAGACCGCCGAGGGTGCCAACCAGAATGAGGAGATCGGGCATCCGGGCGTCTTTGCCCACGAGCGTGGGACGCAGCACATTGTCGATCGTACCCACGACCGCGGCGCACCAGGCGGCGACGAGAATCGCCGCCCAGATCCGATCCGTGGCGAAAAGGTAGATCACCGCCGGGACCCAGACCAGCGCCGATCCGATGCCCGGGATGACAGAAAGGATCACCATGATCGTCCCCCAAAATGCGGCGCCATCGATTCCGGCTGCCCAAAGTGCGAGACCCGCGAGTGTTCCTTGCACGATGCCGATGATCACGGTGCCCTTGATCGTCGCGCGCGTGACGGAGGTGAAGCGTTCGACCATCTGAAGTTCATCCTCGTGGCGGAGAGGAATGTAATAAAAAACCTTTTCCATGATCGCCCTTCCATCGCGCAGGAAGAAGAACATCGCGTAAAGCATCACGAAGGCATTCAGCAGAAAGGCCGCCGTGCCGGTCGTCATTCGGGATGCGGCCGTGACCAGGAAGCCGCCGGCCGACTTGGCGGCCAGCCCCACGTTTTCAACGATCGTTTCCTGGTTGGGAACGTAGGGCTCCAGCACCGGGAATCGGGCAACCAGCCAATTGTGCACATCGAATCCACTTGAGGGCCCGAAATGTTCCCGGGCCCAAGGAATGGCCTTTTCGCTGACGTCGAAAGCCTGACTGACGACCAAACCGGCAAACGCGCCCAACGGCCCGATGGCGAGCAACACGAGGATCAGCAAAGTAGCGATTGATGCGAGCGAGGTCCGTCCTCGAAAACAGCGGGCCAGCCAGCGGTAGAGCGGAAGGCTCAGTCCCGCGAGCATCGCGCCGAGCAGCAGCGGCTTCAGGAACGGCCAGGCGATCGCGAGCGCGAGAAGGGAGGTGGCCGCGACGAGTAGCAGCACGAAGGCGTTGCGAAAACCGCGGCCGCTAAACTGAGAATCGTTCATCGCGTCCAATGAAGCGGGCGGCGGCATCGATCGACTCGACGCGGCCGTCGTCTTCACCAAAGCGGATTGCCGATTCCGACAACGGTTCCATGTTTCCTGCCGGAGTGGTCGTCATGCTACCGAATGTCATCCTGGGTTGCATATCCGCGGACAGAACACCCCGGCGCGACAACGCTTCGGCCCGATTCATGGCGCATTGATTGCCGGGAAACCACACGGCTTCACTTTTGCCGCCGGGGAAGCTCTCGCCCGCTTGGGTCCGTTGCCAACGAGGCGGGCATCTTCCTGGCCGGAGCGGGCGCGGGGATTTGCCGTTGCCTGGCCAGATCGCCAATTCAAGCTTCACTGCGGTCATGTCGCGTTTGCGCCTCGTCACGTTCAACATCGCCCATGCCCGCGGGCTCACTCCGATCCAGGGATTTACCGGAGCGCAGAAGCTGCGGGCCAATTTGCGAAAAATCGCGCGTCTGCTCGGCGAATTGAAACCGGATTTCGTGGCGCTGCAGGAAGTGGACGAGCGCTCCCGCTGGGCGGGCAATTTCGATCATCTCGAATATCTGCGCCTGCATTCGGGCTTCGAACACGCCGTTTTCGGCGTGCACAACCGGCGGCACGGATTGATCAATCTCAGCTACGGCAACGCCCTGCTGTCGCGGCATCCCGTGCTGACAACCGAGACGGTGGTGTTCGGACAACGCAGCGTCGGCGAGAAGGGCTTTCTCTTCGCCGAGCTGAACGTCGGGGGGAAAGTGCTGCCGCTGGTCAATCTGCACCTGCACTTCAGCTCGCGCGAGCACCGGATCCGGCAGATCGGGCGGCTGCTCGCGTGGCTTCGGGAAAAGCAGAAACAGGCCCACGGACGCTGGCAGGTGCCGGCCGTGGTGTGCGGCGATTTGAACAATCCGGGCACGAGCGCGGATGCGACGGCGACGCTGCTGAGTCACCTGTCGGATTACGGCGAATACGTGCTGCACCCGGCGAACGGCCGGACCTTTCCGTCGCCCCTGCCGGGCCGGCTGCTCGATTTCGTTTTCCTGCCGTCGGCCTGTGCGGTCACGCATTGCGAAATCGTGCGCTCCTTTCTTTCGGACCACCGGCCGGTGGTGGTCGACTTCTCGC
This sequence comes from Opitutaceae bacterium, assembly GCA_040255565.1. Classification (GTDB taxonomy): domain Bacteria; phylum Verrucomicrobiota; class Verrucomicrobiia; order Opitutales; family Opitutaceae; genus Opitutus. The sequence goes on from JBDZVH010000006.1 coordinate 35,755, forward strand.
TGCCGTGATGCGCGGCGTTTGCGGAGCGCCGGACGATTTTTGCCTTTGCGCCACGCGCGGGTTTTTGCGGCGATAGCCTTCCATGTCACGTCTTGCCCATGCTTTCGCTCAAGCCCGTGCGCAGAACCGAGCGGCCTTCGTGGCCTATCTTTGCGCCGGAGACCCCGATTTCGACACCTCGCTCGCGGTGTGCCGGACCGTGATCGAAAAGGGCATCGACGTGCTCGAACTCGGCGTGCCGTTTTCCGATCCGCTGGCCGACGGCTTGACGAATCAGCTCGCCGCACAACGCGCGCTCGCCAGCCGGATGACGGCATCGCGCGTCTTCGAACTGGTGCGGCGCATTCGCGAATTCAGCGAGGTGCCGATCGTCTTCTACACCTACTACAACCTGGTCTTCGCGAATGGCATCGATGCCTATGTGAAGCAGGCGCGGGAGGCCGGCGTCGACGGCTTGTTAACGCTTGATCTGCCGCCTGAGGAGGCGGACGAGGTCGCCGCGGCGTGCAAGGCTCACGGCGTGGATACGGTGTTCATCATCGCCCCGACCACGCCCGACGCCCGCATTGCACGGATCACGGCGGCGACGACGGGTTTCATCTATTATGTGTCGCGCGAAGGCGTGACCGGCGTGCGCGATCAGGTGGCGGGAAACATTCCGGAGGCGGTCGCCCGCATCCGCCGGAAAACCGAGCTGCCGATCGCGGTCGGTTTTGGCATTTCGACGCGGGCGCAGGTTGCGCAAGTCGGCGCCGCGGCGGATGGCGTTGTTGTCGGCAGCGCGCTCGTGAACTGCATCCGGGAAAATCTCGGCCAACGGGAAAAGATCCTCGCGCGGCTGGCGGTCGTGGCCGAGGACCTGATTGCCGGCACGAAACGTTGAGGTGGCGCCCGGCGGGTTTGTCGGCCGGCGCCCCAGCGGTGGCTTGATCCGGGCGGCGGCGTTCCTAGCGTCGGGAGCGACCAGCTGGAGCGAGCGCATGACCCGAAAAATTCTCCTCATCGACGATGACCGGATGCAGTTTCGGCTGACGCAGGCGCATTTCCGGAATTTTCGGGGAGAGTCCTTCGAGCTGCAGTGGGCGGAGACGTTCGAGGCGGGGATCGCGAAGCTACTGTCGGGCGACTACGCGGCGTGCCTGCTCGATTACCAGCTCGGGCCGCGCAACGGACTCGAGCTGATCCGCCAGGCCGTCGCCGCCGGCTGCCGCACGCCGATCGTTTTTCTGACGGCGGAATCGTCGGAGCGCGTCGACATCGAGGCGATGAACGCCGGCGCGCTCGATTATCTGGTGAAAGGCGAGATCTCGTCGCATTCGCTGGAGCGCTCGTTGCGCTACGCGTTGAAACTCGGCGACACGCTCGAGGCGCTGCGGCAGTTGGCGACGCGCGACCAGTTGACGGGTTTGTTGAACCGCCGGGAGTTCGACCGGATCCTCGCCGAGGAGACCGAGCGCGCGCAGCGATTCGGCCATTCGCTGGCGCTGGTGATGGTCGACATCGATCGTTTCAAGGCGATCAACGACACCCATGGCCATCCGATCGGCGATGCGGTGTTGCGGGACGTGGCGCGGCGGCTGGCGGAGGAAGTGCGCACGGTCGATCGCGTGGCACGGTTCGGCGGCGAGGAGTTTGCGCTCGTCATCATGGAGTCCGACGCCGAGGCGGCGATGGCCGCGGCGCGGCGGGCCAGCGCGGCGATGGAGCGGGAACCGGTGTGGGCGAACGAAACCCTGCCGTTGACCGTGACGGTCAGCGCGGGCGTGGCCGCGTTGCCGGCTGACGCCGAGTCCGCCGAAGAGTTGGTGCGCGCGGCCGATCGCGCTCTTTACGCAGCCAAGGCGGCGGGCCGAAATTGCGCCCGGTCGTTTGCCAGTCTCGCAGCCGGGAGCAAGGCGGGCGCGTGAGCACGTCCGCGACGGCAAAAGGTGAGTCCAGGCCGGTGCTGCATGCCCTGACCGGATGCACGGCGGTGGGAAAAACCGAGTGGGCGCTGCGGTGGGCGGAGGAACGCGGCGCCGAAATCGTGTCCTGCGACTCGTTGCTGTTCTATCGCGGAATGGACATCGGCACGGCGAAGCCGACGCAGGCCGAGCGGCGGCGCGTGCCGCATCACCTGATCGACGTCTGCGCCGTCCACGAGCAGATGGACGTCACGCGTTACGTCTCGCTGGCGCGTCAGGCGATCGCGGAGATCCGCGCGCGCGGCAACAAGGTGCTGGTCACGGGCGGCAGCGGTTTTTATCTCAAGGCGTTTTTCGCGCCGGTGGCCGACGACGTGGAGGTCGGACCGGAGCTGCGGGCGGAGGTCGCTCGCCTCACGCTGGAGCAGGCGCTCGTGCAGCTGCGGGAGCTGAATCCCGGCGGGTTGGGCGAGCTCGATGTCGCGAACCCGCGACGCGTCTTTCGCGCGCTCGAGCGGTGCCTGGCTTCGGGCCGGACCCTCATGGAATTGAAGGCGGAGTTCGCGGGACGACCGTCGGCGTTTGCGGATCACGAAGTCCGGTTGACGCGGATCGAGCGCGAACCGGCGGAGTTGGCGGCGCGGATCGAACAACGCGTGCGTCAGATGCTGGCCGACGGCCTCGTCGCGGAGGTGGAGCGGCTGCGGGCCGCCGGATTGATGGAAAACCCCAGCGCGGCCCGGGCGATCGGCTATCGCGAGGTGATCGACCGGTTGGACGGACGATTGCGGGCGGAACAACTCGTTGGGGAGATTGCGAAAAACACGCGCGCCTTGGTGAAGAAGCAGCGCACCTGGTTTCGCACGCAGCTGCCTCCGCATCGGATCGTCGAGGCGGCTGCACTGCAGTCGTCGTCGCAGCTGTTCGCCGACTGACGGCGCCGTCAGCGCGTGCGCCGGTAAGTGTCTCGGTAGTAAACGAGCGTATCGATATTCGTCACGTCCACGGTTCCGCCGGCGGTCGTGACGAGGCGGAGCGGGCGGCCGTCGCGGACGAAGTCGAATGTATCCGAAGAGATGAGACGCGGCTCGTCGCCGGTGAGCTGGAAAAACTCGATGCGGCGGTCGGCGCCGATGCGGATCATGCGGTCGCCGGCGGCCGGGCCCGTCCGGTAGGTGCCGGCCGCGGCCTCCTGAAAGGCCACGATCTCACCGACGTCCGTCACCGGCGTGCCGTTCGGCGGAGCGTCCAGCGTTTCCTGGCGAAACGCGCGGACGACGATCCAGGCATCGGCCGCGAGCGCGACGACTAGCAGTCCGGCCGCGAGCAGCCGACGCAGGCTCACGCGAGACCGCGTCGCCCTGGAAAATTCGGGGCGCGGCTGCGTCAGCAGCGACGGCACCTCCGCCGGGTCGACAGGGAGCCCGCCGGAGCGGGAGGCGCGGGGATCGAACAACAGCAGCCGGCCTTGATACGTGCGCAGGAGAAACTGGTCGCGTTCGCTTGCGACGATCAGTGCCGGGTTGGCATCGTGATTCTGCACGGGATCGAGCCGGCAAAAGGCGTCCAGCAGCGCGACCAGGCGGACGCGATCGACCGGCCCGAGATCGCAACGCCCGAGATCGGGCTGGGCGGAGGTGAGATCCGGAGTGAGGTTGACCGCGGTGACGTGAAACATGGCGGATCAATGCTCGAGGATGAGCAGCGGCTGGTTGCGATAGCCGAGTTGAAACCGGCCGGTGGCGAGGTCGCCGTCGTCGATCAGCCGGTCGACGGCGAGGAGCTGGCGGAAATCGCGCGAGACGTCGGACCCCCCGGTGGAGACGATCGTGATCGCGGCGCGATGGCGCAGGCCCTGGTGAACGCTGTTGGGTTCCCAGGCATAGTGTCCGCCGATGGCGGTCGGCCGGACCCAGGGTGTCGAATCGAGCAGGGACTCCATGCCCGCGGGGATGGCGGCAGGGGTGCCATCGCCGGGCGGCCAGTCGCCCTGCTCCGTGGCGAACGAATGAAAGAAGCCCGCGAAGCCACGGAGGTCCGCGGTGACCTGGCGGGCGCGGTGTTCGATGAGCCAAGCGTTCGCGGCGGGCGCGGCCCAGGCGATCAGGCCGGTGGTCGCGAGCAACGCGACGACCAGGGGCCAGAGCGAGAGAACGGATGGACGAGCGGGCGACTCCATCGGCAGCGCCAACCTTGGTAGCGGCGGACGGGATGGAGGCGAGCCCGGATCGAGAGCGGCGTCGCGGTTTTTAAGCGGCCGCAACCGGCGATGAGATTACTGCCCGACCGTGATGCGGTAGCGCTCGAGCGAGCTCGCCTCGAGCTGGTGCAGGTTGGCGATGGCGATGCGCAGATTGACGCGCGCGAGCAGCTCGTTGACGCGCGTGGATTCGAGGTCGTCCTGGATCTGCAGCACCTGGCGGCTGGTCGAGAGACCGGCCTTGAAGCGGGCGAGCTCGAGCTCGTATTGGCGGGTGGCGAGCTCGGTGGCCTTGCGGTTGATCTCGACGCTTTCCTGATTCGTCTCGACGGCGCGCACAGCGGCGCGGACCTGCACGAGCAAATCCTGGTCGACCCGCTGCAGTCGCGCCTCCTGCTGGCGCAAGGTGGCGAGCGCCGCGCGGTGGCGGGCGCGATCCGCATGGAGGCCCCACGGCACGGACAAGGTGAGGTCGAGCTCCCAGCTGTTGGACTGGTTGTTCGGAACGGCGTCGACGGCGCCGCGATAGCTGCGATCGAGGGCGTTGTAGCCGACGCTGCCGCCGAGATTCAGGGTGGGACGCGACGCGTTCTTGGTGGTGTCGACATCGATCTGGAGCTGCTTGAGCGACTCGATCGTGGCGAGGTAATCCGGCTGGTGTTCACGAGCGAGTTTGTAGGAAACGTCGAACGACGGCGACGGCTCCTGATAGGGCACGAGGCCGACTGAACCGAGCGGGGTGTCGAATTCGAACTGCCCGATCAGCGCGAGCAGGGCGTCCTCGCGATTTCGCACGCCCTCCTGGGCGACGATCACGCCGTTGCGGGCGGTGGCGATGCCGACTTCGGCGGTGAGGACGTCGAGGTCGGTGGCGACGCCCGTGAGCTTGCGGGTTTTGTTTTCCTCGTAGAGACGCTGCGCGAGTTCGAGGCTGTGCTGTTTCACGCCGAGCTGCTCGCGAGCGAAGACGAGATTGTAATAGGCGGCTTCCGTATCGCGTACGATCTGGAGGACGCTACCGGTGAAATTGAGCCGGGCGATGCGCACACCGACTCGGCTGCGTTCGATCTGGGAGCGGTTGAAGGCAGTGCCGGCGCCGCGGAGCAGCGGCTGCGTCACGGTCAGGGCCACGTCGCTCGTGTAAACCGGGTTGAAGGCGTAGAGGGAAAAGTTGCTGGCGTTGCGATCGAGGCTCGCGCTGAGGCTGATGTCGGCGCCGGTGGCGATGAACTGGCTGACGCCGACGCGTGTATCCGTGACGTCAGTGCGACGTTCGCCCGTCAGGGTGAGGTCCTTCGTGGCGTAGCGCTGGATGGACGCGTTGAAAGTGGGTTCGAACTGGGCCTTCGCGACATTGAGGGATTCGAGCGCGATGTCGGTGGAGAACGCGTTGATCTTCAGGTCGAAATTCTTCTTCAGCGCTCGCGCGATGCACTCCTCGATCGTCAGGCTCGGCGCCGTCACGATCGGCGGCGGCGGCGGGACGGCGGTCTCCTGGGCGCGGATGGCCGGGAGCGCAGCGCAACTGAGGACAAGGACGGCAGCGCGAACAGTGAAGCGAGGCATGGAAAAAGTCGGCGGAGAGAAGATTGACCGGAAAACACCGGCGAGGGCGGAAAAGTTACTGCGTTTCGAAGCCGCTCGCGTGGCGAAGTTCAGGAGAGCAAACCGGGTTTGCTTGGCGCGAGAGACGGACGCGAAGGTGGAAAGTTTCGGCGCGGCGAGGTTTTGCTCGCACTGTGGATCGAGCGCTCACCCGCGAGCGGCCGCGCCGGCGAGCAGGCTCGGGCGCGAGATCGCGGGGCTCCCGCCGGAGCCGGCAGGAGGGCGAACGCGGGAAAGTGCAGCGACATGGCAGGAGCAGGTTGGCAACTCCGGGCTTCGCTTCCAGACCAAACGTGGCGAACGGTTTGAGGCGGGGACAGACGGCGAGGAAAAACAAAAAGGCGGGCCGCGTGGCCCGCCTCGAAAAGTGGGAAGGAAAGGCGGGCCCTTATTGGACCTTGGGTTCCGAATCCTTCATGACCTGCGCGACCCAATCGGAGAGATAGGTGTTGGCGCCGACGCGGGCGACGGCCGACGCGATCTGCTCGCGGGTGTTCGTGAATTCCGGGGAGCTTTCCTGCAGGTTCGGGAGCTTCTTGTCGGCCGCGTAGACGATCACGCCCTGATCGCGGCCGATGACCATGTCGGAGACGCGGCCCTTTTCGAGACGCTCGAGCGTGCCGTAGACGGTGTAGTCGAGGTCCTGCGGCGGCTGGCGCAGCGTGAAAGGCGGCAGCTGTTTGGCCTCGACTTTCACCGAGTTGCTGCTCGCGGCGGCGTTGGCGGCGGCTTCGAACGTATCGCCGGACTTGAGACGACTCTCGATCGCGGTGCGAATCGAGCGACCGAGCTCGACGAAGCGCTTCCGTTTCTCGCTCTCCACATAATCGGAGACCACGCGATCGCGCACCTCGGTGAGCAGCGGCTGGCGGGCGGGCTGGAGGTCCTTCCAGAAGAGCACCACGGCGCCGGACGGCGAGGCCACGGCGTCGGAGACGACGCGGTCCTGGTTCAGCTTGAACGCCTCGGCGGCGATTTCCGGCGAATTGGCGAGTTCGGCCGGACCCTGTTCGCGCGTGAACGGCGCGAGGTCCTTGACCGTGACCTTTTGCGACGCGAGAAACTCGGCGAACTCCGGCGTGCCGGGCTTCAGTTTCCGCTCGTAGAGTTCATACGAGAAATCCGACGCGGCCTTCGAGGCGAGGCGGCGGGCGCGCTCGAGCTTCAGCGCGGTTTCGACCTGGGGACGCACCGCCGCGAAATCGGCGGCGGGATCGGTCTGGGGCGCGGCTTTCGGATCGGCCGGCGCGGGCTTCGGAAAGCGGGCGGGGTTGGCGTTGTAGTAGGCGCGGACCTCCTCGTCGGTCACCTGCACCGAGGAGAGCAGCGGCAGCGCGGCAAAGTCTGCATAACTCACCACCACGCGGGGCGGGATCTCATAGCGAAACGAATTTTCTTCGAAGAACTTCGTCAGCGCCGCGTCGTTGGTGGGGATCGAAGGATTGAACGAAGCGTAGTCGATCTTGGCGACGCCGAGAGTCCAGCTGGCGTCGACGCGCTCGAGCTGGCGCTTGACGTCGACCGGGAGCACGTAGCCGGGACCGGCGAGCAGCTTCTCGACCTTGGCGGCACGAACGTCGTCGCCGATCACGCGGCTGACGACGGCTTCGTTGAGATTCGGATTGGTTTTGAGCGAGTCGCGGAACGTCGCATAACGCTGCGCATCGAACTGGCCCTCCTGGTTCACGAAGATCCGCAGCGTCTTGATGTGATCGGCGATCTCGGCCTGCGTCGTCGCGGGGATGTGAAGCTCGTTCGCGAGCGAGAGGGACGCGGCGCGCTGGAGTGCGTATTGCTCGAGCTCCGCGCCGCCGATGCCGTAACCGGTCTGGAGCTGGGCGCTGAGCTGGGCGTCGCCGAAGAGACGCGTCTGGTCCTCGGGCGAGCCGAGATTGTAACCGAACACCCGGCGCTCGTAGGCCTCGCGGCTGGCGCGGCCGATGCCGGGCGCCGCCCCGATGGTGAACACGAACGCGACGATGATCATCGCCAGCAGAACGGCGAAAATGATCTTAAAGTGGTGCTGAAAATACTTCTGGATCCAGGAGATCATGGGGAGGAAGTGGGCGACGCTAGGTTGCGGCGGGGGAGTGGCAAGGTGGAATTCGGGCCGCGCGCCGTCGGGTCAGCGGCGGAGCGAAGTGCCCATCGCGAAGGGCGGCCGCGATTCGTCGAAGGGGTGCTCGGCGAGCAGTTCCTCGAGCGATTTGCGCAGGATGCTTTGCTCGGCCAGCTGGTTCATCGCCTGCGTGTAGCGGAGCAGGATCGGATCGATGGTTTCGAGCGAGGTGCCGACGGGATCTTCGCCGAAGTTGTCGTCGAGCGTTTTGAAGTCGAACAGCGTGATCCGGTTCAGCGGACGCGCCGGCTGGTAGAGCAGATCGGAAGGATCGTCGGCGCGCGCGGCGGGCAGCGGCGTGATCAGTTTCAAGTCGACGAGGCGGTTCAGGCACTCGTTGAGGATCTGCGTCGGCACCTTGATCATCGTGCCGAGCTGCGACGCCGCCACCGGCGGCAGGCAGTCGCGAAACCGCCGGCAGATCGTGAGCAGCACGACGAGCAGCAGGCGTTCGCGCATCGCTTCCGAGAGACTGCTCCACGCGGCCTGGCTGTTGCGGAAACGGACGTTCTGGATCGCGTAGCTGATCTGGCCGCCGATCAGGACATAGAGCCAGAAGATATACAGGCCGAACATCACCACGAGCGGGAAGCCGATCGAGCCGTAGAGGCTCTCGGTCAGGATCACCCGGCGCACATAGAGAAACGCCAGGAAATTGTTCAACATCAGCAGGGACGCCACGACCGCAGCGCCGGCGAACGCCGCGCGCCAATACACGCGCGTGTTGGGAATGATCCGGTAGAATACCGTCAGCAGGACGACCAGGAGCGTGAAGGAAAACGCCGGCAGCGACCACTGCAGTGCGACCGACACCTGTTGCGAGAACGGCAGGTGCGCGATCGCCTCGTTGAACACGCTCAGGAACGCGCCCGCGCTCAGCAGCGTGACCGATGCGAAGAACAGCACCGCGCCGAGCGTGAGGATCGTCCAATAATAAATGATACGCATCAACAGCGAGCGCCCGCTGCGCACGCCCCAGATCTCGTTGAAGGTGTCCTCGATCGTCTTGAACAGCAGCAGCACGATCAGGATGAGCGAAAAGAAACCGAGCGTCCCGGCCGACCCCGAGCGGCCCTGGCTGACGAAATTATTGATCATCCGCACGAGCCGCGGATTGAGCCGGACGTCCGGCGTGTTGGCGGCGATTTCCGTGGCGGGCGCGGACGCGGCCGGGGCCGCATCCGGCGAGGCCGACGCCGGCGCGCGTCCGTCTGCGGTGGCCGCTTCGTCCGCTTTCTCTTCCGGCGTATCGGCGTCGTGACTGCGGTGACTGTCGAGCTTGCCGTATTGGCCGACTTGCGGCGCGACGAAGTTGATGAGCCGGCTGAGCGCGTTGGCCGCGAGATTGGGGTCGCGGTTGTCGAGCGCGAACCCCGCGACAAGCACGGTCAACGCGACCAGCGGGCCGAGCCCGAGCAGCGAGCTGAAGCTCAGCGCGGCGGCGCGGCTGGCGGCCTTGGTTTCGTTGAAGACCGTCCAGGTGATGGACACGACGCGCAGGATCGCGCACCAGGTGCCGCGCAGGGAAAATCCCTGCAGTTGTCCCGGCTCCCAGATGCCCTTCTGGTAGAGGTGGGCGAGGCGTTTCCAGCGGTCGGCAAACCAGCGCATGGCGGACGGCGAAACGCGCGGAGCGGTTTACGACAACAACTGCCAGGAGACGAAAGCCAAACCGCCGATGCCGAGCGCGGCCGCGAGGCCGACGGCGAGATAGCTCACGAACACCGTGCAAAGATAAAGGCCGGTGCAACCGGCGGCGAGGGCGAGAAACGGAACCGCCTGGCCCTGCGTCCAGAAGATGAAGCCCAGGAAACCGAGCCCGAGGGCGGCCCTGAATCGAACCAATGGATACACCGCCACGACACCGAGCGCGAGCACGACGGCGAGCAGGAGATCGATCGCGCCCAGGATCACGAGCGGTTCGGCGAAGATCTTGGCCGGATTCATCGAGGCGATCGCGTCGGCGGCCGGGATGGTTTCGCCGGCGGCGGCGAGCAGGAGCGCGAGGATCGCGGCCCAGCGGCCGATCGCGGCGGCGCGCGCCATCGCTTCGACCGGATCCTGACGATCGCGCGTGTCGGCCGTGCGCCCTTCGGCGGCGGCGAGGATGTCGTTGACGGTGATCGGCGCGGCGCCCTCGGCTTCGCGGTTGAGCGTTTCGAGCTGCTGCTTGGGCCGGACGGTGAGCTTCTTCTTTTCGGGAAACAGCGCGGCCTTCAGCTCGGCGTTGGCGTCAATGGGCGTCCACTGTTCCGTGTGGGCATCGTAGTAAAGCGTGGCGACGGTGAGCTGGCCGGAGTCGATCAGCGACGTCAGCTGCTCGTGCGTGAAAGGCCCGCGGGCCTCGGTGTCCGACTCGTTGCGGATGTAGAATTCCTGCGTCGCCATGCGGGAGTGAAAGTCAATGTGCGCAGGAAAGTGAAGTTTGAAAGTGCCGCGGCGACACGCGGCCGCGAGCGGATGCCGCCGGCAGGGCACAGGGGCCAGGCGGGGCGCGACGTCGACCGCTCGCGCCACTTTCACCGTCCGCTTACATCCGCGTGAGCGTGCGCAGGCCGAGCAGCGTCAGTCCGGTTTCGAGGACGAGCAGCGTGCGGGCGCAAAGGAGGAGCCGCCGCGCACGGATCGCGGGGTCGTCGACGAGGACCTTGTCGGCGTTGTTGAACGAGCTGTAATCCCCGGCGAGCTCGAACAGGTAAAGGCAGAGGAAGTGCGGACGCAGCGACTCGGTGGCGAGACGGATCGCGTCGGGGAATTTGACGAGCTTGCGGGCGAGGGCGATCTCGGCGGCCGTTTCGAGGGCGGCGGCCTGCGCGTCGGCGGAGGTGTCGGCGGGATTCACGCCCGCCTTGCGGAAGATCGAGTGGATGCGCGCAACGGCGTAGAGCAGGTAGGGCGCGGTGTTGCCGTCGAGCGCGAGCATCTTGTCCCAGGAGAAGACGTAGTTGCTGCTGCGGTTCTGGGAGAGATCCGCGTATTGGACGGCGCCGATGCCGACGGCCCGGGCGATGTCGCGGCGTTCGTTCTCCGGCAGTTCCGGATTCTTCTCGGTGACGATCGCGAACGCGCGCTCCTCGGCCTCGTCGAGGAGGTCCTTCAACTTGATCACGTCGCCGCTGCGGGTCTTGAGCGCCTTGCCGTCCTCGCCGGTGACGGCGCCGAACGTCACGTGATGGAACTCCGGCAGGCGGTAGTTTTTCGCCGCGAACCACTTTTTGACCGTGAGGATCAGCTGCTCGAAGTGATCGCTCTGGCGGAAGTCGGTGACGACGACGATGCCGTCGGCGTTGAAATGCTCTGTCCGATACAGCGCGGTGGCGAGATCGGTCGTGGCGTAGTTGGAGGCGCCGTCGCCTTTGCGGACGAGGAACGGCTGCGACTTGAAACGCGGGTGCTCGGGATGGAAGACGACGAGCGCGCCCTCGCTTTCGACGGCGAGGCCGGTGTCGGTCAGCTCGCGATAAACGCGCTCGACCTTGTCGTTGTAGAACGACTCGCCGAGGTTGTGGTCGAACCGGATGCCAAGGCGGTCGTAGATCTGCTGGAACGCGGCGAGGCTGACCTCGCTGAACTTCTGCCAGAGCGCGACGTTTTCGGGATCGCCGTTTTGCAGGGCGACGAGTTCGCGGCGGGCTTCGTCGAGCTCGGGCGAGCCGTCGGGCGTCGCGTTGTTGCCGAGTTTGTAAAGCCGCTCGAGTTCGGCGATCGGATCGGCAGCGAGGGCGGCCGGATCGGCCCAGCGCTTGAAGCCGTAGATCAGCTTGCCGAATTGCGTGCCCCAGTCGCCGAGGTGGTTGTCGCGGATCACCCGGGCGCCGGTGAACGCCAGCAGCCGGCAAATGGCCTCGCCAATCACGGCCGAGCGCAAGTGGCCGACATGCATCTGCTTGGCGGTATTGGGCGACGAGTAGTCGATCACCCACGTCTGGCCGGCATGCGCGGCGCCCGCCCCCGTCGTGAGCGCTTCGCGATTGGAAAACGTCCGCAGCCAGGCCAGCAGCGCCGCGGGTTTGAGGGTGAAATTGATGAAACCCGGACCCGCGATGGCGACGTCGCATTGCGCGCGGACCGTTTCGGGCAGGGCCGCGACGAGCTTTTCGGCGACGGCCCGAGGGTTCTCCTTACGGGACTTGGCGTAGCTCAGGACGCCATTGGCTTGGAAATCGCCGTGCTTGGGGTCAGCGACGCGCACCTCCGGGGCGAAACCGGCGGCGTCGAGGCCCGCCGCGGCGGCGGCGGACTTGAGAACCGAGTCGAGTTCGACAGCGAGGTTGAATGGCACGGGCATCCGGCGAGGAAACGGCAGGCCGGCGGAGTCGCGCAAGCGCGGAGTTGCCGCTGGATGGGGGCCGCCGCGGCCGGCGCCGGTGCCCGCTCGGGGAGGGGTGAAACCTGGCCGCACGCTCGCGGCGCCGTATCCGAACCCCAAATGCCGGGAGTTTGCGCGGGCGGGTGACTGGCGTATTGCCGAAGCCGCCCTTTCGCGCTATATTATGCACACTCGAACCGCGGCGGGAAGGTTCACAAGGCCATCGGGGCCGGGCCCGTTTTGGCTCGACAAATTGTCATAAGCGGGTTTTCTCGCAAACTTTTCCGCTCCGCGGCAACGCGCGGCGATCACCTTCATACCCAAATGACGAAACGCACTATTCCGGCCCGCCGGTTCATCAAGCCAAGCTTCGAATTTCTCATCGAGAAGAAGCGCGATGGCGGCGAGTTCACGCAGGAAGAAATTCGCTATATCATCGATAGCACGCTCGACGGCGAGATGCCGCAGCACCAGCTGGCGGCTCTGATGATGGCGATCTATTTCTCGAATATGTCCGCCCAGGAGACGGCGGACCTGACGGAAGAGATGATGCTGTCCGGCGAGGTGATCGACCTGTCCTCGATCGCCAAGCCGAAGATCGACAAGTATTCCACCGGCGGCGTGGGCGACAAGACCTCCCTCGTGCTGGTGCCCCTCGCGATGGCGAGCGGCGTGGTGGTCCCGATGATGTGCGGCGTGGAGCACGATTACGTGATCAACACGCTCGACAAGCTGGCGGCGGTTCCCGGTTTCAAGGGCAACCTGAGCATCGACCAGTTTACCTCCCAGCTCGGTCGCATCGGCGGCGCCATCGTGCAGCAGAGCGACGCGCTCGCGCCGGCGGACGCGAAGTTCCTCGAACTGCGCAAGGAGACCGGCACGATCCCCAGCCTGCCGCTGATCACCGGCAGCGTCCTTTCCAAGAAGCTGGCCGAGGGTTCCGAAGGCCTCGTGATCGACGTGAAGTGGGGCAACGGCTCCTTCATCAAGGATCTCGAACAGGCGAAGCAGCTCGCGCGTTCGATGACGCGCGTCGGCCGCTCGATGAAGCGCCGCTGCGTCGCGCTGGTGACCGACATGAACCAGCCGCTCGGCGACAGCGTCGGCACCTCGCTGGAAATCAAGGAGGCGATCCAGCTGCTCAAGGGCGAAGGCCCGGAGGACATGAAGGAACTCGTCCTCAAGCTCGGCATGGAAATCGTGCGCCTCGCCGGCGTCGCGGGTTCCACCCTTTCCGCGAAGCAGACCGTCCAGCGTCATTTGAGCGACGGTTCGGCGCTGCAGAAATTCAAGGATCTCGTGAAGGCCCAGGGCGGAGATACGGCGTTCATCGACCACCCGGAGAAATTCCCGGCGGCGCGTCACATCCGCAAGCTGCCCGCCCCGAAGCGCGGCTACGTGCACACGATCAACGCGGCGATGATCGCGCGCGGCGTGCACCTGCTCGGCGCCGGGATCGAGCCCGCCGGCGGTCAGAACTCACACAATCACGGTCACGGCAATCACGCGCATCCGAAAATCGACTACGCCGTCGGCGTGTCCGAGATCAAGAAGGTCGGCACGCAGGTCAAGCAGGGCGAGCCGCTGATGATGATTCACTACAACGACGAGGCGAAGCTCGAGCAGGCGCTCGAATACTTCAAGAACGCCTACCGCCTCGCGCCGAAGCGTCCGACGCCGCCGCCGCTCATCGTCGAGCGCGTAGCGTAAGTTCCGCGAGCGACACCCTGCCGCTCAGGCCGACCGGTTCTCCGGTCGGCCTTGTTTTTGGCGCGAACCGGTCGCGTCGCGCTGCTCTCTCGCTCAGCCGAAACAGGCCGTCCACCGCTGGCGAAGCCTTCCGCGAAAGGCGTAGCCCAGCGAGACCGCGGTGACCACCGCGGCGATCGCCAGATCGCCGGGAGGCAAGGGAGCGAGCGACGCGGCCCACGCGCTTTGCAGCGCCGTCCACCGGTCGTCGATCGCGTCCGGAAACGCCGCCCAACCGCCGTGGGCGGCGATGCGCACCAAGGCGAGTGAAACACCGACGCTGGCGGCGGCGAGGCACACTCCGGCGCGCGTGCGGGAAGGCGGCGGAGGCAACGTGGCGAGCACGCGGGCCGTGAAACCGTCGTCCGGCAACGGCGCGAGCGGTTGCCGGAGAAACTGCTCGAGGCGCGCGTCTTCAGGATCGCGGGAGGGCGAGGCGTTCAGGTCTGCGGGTTCCATGCGGAGAGATGTTGACGGAGTTTGTCCTTCGCGCGGGCCAGGTGAGTCTTGACCGTGCCGAGTGGCCATTCGAGCAGCACGGCGATTTCGCTGTGCGCGAGACCGCGCTGATAACCGAGATGAATCGCGAGCTGTTCGTCGGCGGAAAGTCCGGCGAGCGCCGCGGCAAGATCCGTCCGCAGGTCAACGAGACGGTCCGTCGATGCCTGGCTCGCGCCGGCGGTGTGCTCGGTGAATTCCACGGTGTCGCGCTGCCGCCGGCGGTGATTGCGCCAGTGGTTGTGGGCGATGCCCAGGAGCCAGGTGGAGAATTGCGCCTGGCCGTGAAAGCGAGCGAGCGAACGGTGTGCCTGCAGAAACGTTTCCTGCGCGAGGTCGTCGGCGAGCGCGGCGTCGCCGCGCGTGAGATGACGCAGGAACTGCCGGACGGCGGACTGATGACGCTGCACCAGTTCGCCGAAGGCCGCGCGATCGTCGTCGAGCAGGGATCGCGCGATCAACTGCGAATCCGAGGTCACGCGTGCGGCGGCCGGTCCGCGTCGCCCGATTGTTTGCGGGCGGCAAGGGTGCGAATCAGGGCGAAGATCAGTAGAGCCACGCCGATGAAGCCGGGGACGAGGCCGACATAGGCGAGACTGGGGCCGACGAGTGCGCCGAGGAAGACGTAAAGTGACGCTCCGACGGCGAGGAGAATGAGGCCGCTGCGAAAATCGCTGTCCTCGGAATCCTTGCGGTCGCCGGCATTCGGTCCGGGATCGTCGGGCAGCGCGGGGAGCGGCTGGCCTTTCTCGAGGGCGATCCGCGCGGTCTCGTGCCAGAGTTCCTGGCGGCGGTGGTGAAAATACATGCCGAGCGCACCGAAGAGCGCGACGAAAGCCAGGCCGGCGAGACCGAAGATCAGGCCGACGTGCAGACCGGAGAGGGTGGCGAAGAAGAGGCAGTTCATGGCGGAGGGAGTTCGTCGGTGAGTGTCGCGGCGCGGGCGTTTGGATTCAGCGGCGCTAAAAAAATTGCGCGGGGGGCGGGGCTGCGCCCAATTAGCCCGATGCCTGACGTGCCGTCCACGGAGAAACCCAGCAAGGCGCCGCTCGCGCCGATCGACCGCTCGACGTGGCCGAAGCCTTGGGCGCAGCTGAAGTATTTCACGTTCCAACCGGCGATTTTTCCGCGCCTGCTCGGACAGGTTTCGTCGGACGCGCGGCCGGGCGATTTCGTCAACGTCTACGACAAGAACGGGAATCTGACTGGTGGCGGCCTCTACAATCCGCGGGCGAAGATTCCGCTGCGCGTCGTCGCGCATTCGACGGAGCCCGTGAGCGAAACCTATTTCGAAACCGCGATCCGGCGCGCGGTGGAGTTGCGGCGCACGCTGTTCAAGCTGGACGAGACGACCGACGCGTATCGCTTGATCAACTCCGATGGCGACGGCTTGAGCGGGCTGACGATCGATCGCTATGGCGACACGTTGCTCTGCGAAGTTTACTCGCTCGGCATCGCGCAACGCCTGCCGCAGTGGCTGCCGTTGCTGCACGAACTCGCGGGCACGAAGTTCGCGCGCGTGCAGGTCGACCATGATCTCGGCAGCCTCGAAGGCATCAAGCCGTCGACCTTCAAGGAAACGAACGCCGCGGCGCCGAGGCTCGTGAAGATTCGCGAGCACGGCATTCGCTACGAGGTCGACTTCGCCGAGGGGCACAAGACCGGTTTCTTTTGCGACCAGCGCGAAAACCGGCGGGCGTTTGCGCGGTTCACAAAAGACGCGCGCGTGCTCGACCTCTGCTGCTACACCGGCGGATTTTCGCTCAACGCCAAGATCGCCGGTGGCGCCGCGGACGTGACGAGCGTCGACCTCGACGAGGCCGCGATCGCGCAGGCCAAGCGCAACGCCAACCTCAACCAGGCCCGGTTGAAATTCGTGCACGCCGACGCCTTTGCCTACGCGCGCCAGATGCAGCAGAACGGGGAAAAATGGGACGTCGTGATGCTCGATCCGCCGAAGTTCATCTTCACGCGCGAGGAGGGCGGGAACTGGGAGGGCCGGCAGAAATACGAGGACCTGAACCTCCTCGCGATCTCGCTGGTGAAGCCCGGCGGGATCTTTGTGACGTGCTCGTGTTCCGGGCTGCTGTCGCTCGAGGATTTCGAGGCGCACGTGATCAAGGCCGCGCACCGGCAGAACCGCCGGCTGCAGTTTTTCGAGCGCACGGGACCGGGGGCGGATCATCCCGTGTATTCGAACTGCTTGGACAGCCGTTACCTCAAGGTGCTTTGGGCGCGCGTGGTCTGAGCCGCCGCGCGAGCTTCTCGAGCAGCCGGTCGCGGAAATATCCGGCGTCCCGCGCGGTGAAGGCGCTCACCATCTTGCACTTCGCCGGTCCCTGGAAATGGATGGTTTTGAGGCGCACCCTTTCCCCGGTGTCGCACCGCTCGGCGTAGGGCTGCCGGTCGCTCCAGAAAAGCTGTTTGTAGCCATCGCGCATCCGGAAACCGTCGCTGGAGCGGAGGACGTTGTCGTAGACCGATCCCTCGTGGCAGGTGCCGAGGTCGAGCGTGGACAGTGAGTTGGCCTCCACGAACGTATGCAGCGCGTGCATGTCAGACATCGCCGTTTCGGCGGACTTTTCGGTCCATTCCCGATAGAGCTGCGCGAGCGAGGCCTTTTCCGTGGTGAAGAGGCGCGTGATCCGTTCGCAGAAGGCGCCGACGAGTTCCGGCTTCGGTATCAGCATGGAGAATACACCCTGGTAGCCCACGATCCCGAGATCCCAGTTCCCCGGCCGCTGGAAGTCCTGAAACAGGTTGTCGTAAACCAGGACGTCGGAATCCAGGTGGATGGCGCGCTCGGGCCGGTGTCGCCTCAGAAACTGGTCGATCACGAACCAACGCTGGAAACAGAACCTTTCGAACTTCGGTTCATTGCAGCTGAAGTGTTCGTAGACGCCTTCAAAAGCCTGGGCGGTGCTCCAATAACTGGAGATCGGATGAATTTCTGCATATCGCCGCAGGGCCGGTTGCGGACGATCGGTGATCATCACGATGCGTGCCTTCGGGTGCCAGGCACGGGCTTGCTTGACGGCGTAGTAGAGATACCAGCTCTCGCCGCGATGAACGAAGAGCAACATGTCGCTCATAATCGCGCCATGTTATTGCAAAAGTGTGCGGGACCGAGGAAATCCCACCCGTTCCGGGAAAAGCGCAGCCTCCCCTCAGGGCGTCGGCTCAGGCTTGGCGACGTGGGAAAAGGGCGTCGCGACGCCGGATTATGCGGAGCGGAGGAGGGTTTTCCGCGCGGGTGGCGCCGCAATGGCCGATCGTTCGTGATGGACAAGGCCTCGACGGACCGGAGCATAATCGGACACACACATGGAATACCTGAGTCACTTGTTTGCGCAGAACGTCGCCTGGGCCGAATCGATCAAGCAGAGAGACCCGGAATTTTTTCAGAAGCTCTCCCGCCAGCAGACGCCGGAGTATCTTTGGATCGGTTGTTCCGACAGCCGCGTGCCGGCCAACGAAATCATCGGTCTGTTGCCGGGCGAGGTGTTCGTTCATCGCAACATCGCCAACGTCGTGCTGCATTCGGATCTGAATTGTCTGAGCGTGATCCAATTCGCCGTCGATGTGTTGAAAGTGAAACACATCATGGTCGTCGGCCACTACGGCTGCGGTGGCGTGCAGGCGGCGCTTAAGTGCCAGCGGGTCGGGCTCGCGGACAACTGGCTGCGGCACGTGGAGGATGTGAAACAGAAGCACGAGCGCTGCCTCTGCGCGCTCCCGAACGACAACGTGCGCGTCGACCGTCTCGGCGAACTCAACGTTGTCGAGCAGGTCCTGAACGTCTGCCACACCACCATCGTGCAGGACGCGTGGGCGCGCGGGCAGTCGCTCGCGGTGCACGGGTGGATCTACGGGATCCGCGATGGCTTGCTGCGGGATTTGAACTGCACAGCGGCCAGCTCGGAACGGGCGACGATCGCCTACGAGCGGGCGGTCGCCGCGCTGCAGTAAAGCAAAAGCCCGCGGCGACCCGCGGGCTTGGTTTTGAAAAACGCTTTCTGCCGGCGGACCGGCGGACGCTCAGACGCGGCCGAGGTAGCTCGCGTCGGCCGTGCTGATCTTGATGATCTCGCCTTCCTTGATGAAGAGCGGGACCTGCACGACGAGACCGGTTTCGAGCTTGGCGGGCTTCTGCACGTTGCTCGCCGTGTCGCCCTTCACGCCGTCGGCGGACTCCACCACCTTCAACGCCACCGTCGAGGGCAGATCGATCGAGAGCGGGCGCTCGTCGACGAAGAGGACGTCCACTTTGCCGCCCGGAGTGAGATAGCTCACCGTCTCGCCCAGCGTTTGGGCGGTGAGCTCGATCTGCTCGAAGGTGTCCGGATCCATGAACGCATACGTGTCGCGGTCCGCGTAGCTGAACTCGAGCGTCTTCTTCTCGGTCGGCATCACCTCGATGGTGTCCGTCGAGGCGAAGCGCTGGTCGAGCGCCTTGCCGTAGCGGAGATTGCGCATCTTGATCTGGACGAACGCGCGGAGGTTGCCCGGGGTGCGGTGCTGCGTCTCCATGACGAGGTGCGGCTCGCCATTATATTTAATCACTTGGCCTTTGCGGATGTCGTTGGCTGCGGGCATACGGGTGTTCTGTTGGGAGGAAGGGTCGAGAGTGAGGAAACCGCTTTGCGGGTGTCAAGGCCGGGGGCAGGACGGTCCGGATTGAGCCTGACACCGCGGTCTTGCCAGCGGACTGCCACATCCGCGCTTGCGCTGCCGCGCGGGGCTTTCCGACACTGATTCACTCATGAAGCAACGCACTCTCGCGCGCGAAGTCACCATCCAGGGCAACGCGCTGCACACCGGCGAGGCCGTCACTTTGACGATGAAACCCGCGCCGGCGGACCACGGCATCGTCTTCCAGCGCACCGACCTGAGCGGCGCTCCGACGCTGCGTCCGCGCGTCGATCAGGTGACGGATCTGGTCCGCGCCACGACGATTCAGGAGGGCCACGCGAAGATCCACACGGTGGAACACGTGCTGAGCGCGTTGCACGGCTGCGGCATCGACAATATCCTCATCGAAATGAACGCTTCGGAGCCGCCGATCATGGACGGTTCGTCGCGGCCGTTCGTGAACATGATCCTGCAGGGCGAGCCGGTGGAGCAGGACAAGGAGCGCGAATATTTCGAACTCGAGGCGCCCGTGTCCGTCACGCGCGGCAACTCGTCGATCATCGCGCTGCCGAGCGACACGCTGAAAATTTCGTGCACGTCGGCCGACGACCGCGGCATCCACACGCAGCACCTTTCGCTCACGATCGATCCCGAGGTCTACATGACCCAGATCGCGGCGGCGCGGACCTTCACGATTTACGAGGACATCGAGGAACTGCTGAAGCTCGGCAAGATCAAGGGCGGCTCGCTCGACTGCGCGGTCGTGATCCGTGGCGACAAGATCATCTCGAAGGAGCCGCTGCGTTTCAAAGACGAGTTCGTCCGTCACAAGATTCTGGATATCATCGGTGACGTCATGCTCCTCGGCCTGCCGTTGAAGGCGCACATCGTCGCCACGCGGCCCGGCCACGCGATCAACGCCGATCTCACGAAAGCGCTCTTCGAGAAATTGCAGGAACGCAGAAAAGGCGGCGCGAAGAAGAAGGCCGCGCCGGCGCCGAAGGCGCTGCAGCCCGGCGAGACCTCGCTCGAGATCAAGCGGATCCTCGACATGATGCCGCACCGGTATCCGTTTCTGCTGGTAGATCGCGTGATCGAGTTCATCGGCACGGAGGAGCTCGTCGCGATCAAGAACGTCACGATCAACGAGCCGTTTTTCCAGGGCCACTATCCGGGCGATCCGGTGATGCCGGGCGTGCTGCAGATCGAGTCGATGGCGCAGGCGTCGGGCATCCTGCTGCTGCGCATGGCGACGGGCGAGGGGCGCACGCCGTTTCTGATGAGCGTCGACAAGGTGAAATTCCGCCGGCCGGTCCGGCCCGGCGATCAGCTCGTGATCAACTGCAAGCTCGTCAAGGTGCGCGGCAACAAGCTCGCGGTCGCCGAGGCGACCTGCACCGTCGGCGGCAACGTCGTCTCCTCGGCCGAACTGATGTTTGCGGTCGTGGAAAACGGCGACCAAGCCTGAGCGCCATGTCCGGCCTCATCCATCCCACCGCCATCGTCGAGCCCGGCGCGCAACTCGCCGCGGACGTCGAGATCGGCGCCTACGCGTTTGTCGGGGCGGGCGTGACCCTCGGCGCCGGCACGCGGCTGCATCATCACGCGACGGTCGAGGGCAACACCGTGCTCGGCGAGCGCTGCGAGATCTTTCCGTATGCGTGCATCGGCGGAAAAACGCAGGACCTGAAATACAAGGGCGGCAATCCCGGTGTGCGCATCGGCGACCGCAATGTGTTTCGCGAGTTCTCGAGCGTGCACGCGGCGACCTTCGACGGACAGTTCACGACGGTCGGTTCGGACAACACGATTCTGGCGTATTGCCACATCGCGCACGACTGCGTCGTGGGAAATCGCGTGATCATGAGCAACTACGCCGGGCTCGCGGGTCACGTCATCGTCGAGGATCACGTGCTGATCGGCGCCTATGGCGGCGTGCATCAGTTCTGCCGGCTCGGCACCCACGCGATGCTCTCGGCGTGCTCGAAACTGGTCCACGATTTGCCGCCATATTTCATCGCCGACGGCGCGCCGGCGACGGTGCGGACCTTCAACAAAATCGGTCTCGAGCGCAGCGGCTTTACGCCCGAACAGATCGATCGCGTGAAGCAGGTTTTCCGGATCCTGTATCGCGACGGCTTGAACCGCACACAGGCGATGGAGCGGCTCGGCGCGCACGAGCACGCGGCCACGCCGGAGTTTCAGCGGCTGATCACGTTCGCGAAAGCCAGCGAGCGCGGACTGGCGCCCGGCGTCTGACGTTTACCCGCTGAAGGGAAAGCCCGCGAAACCCACGAGCGACACGGAAACGAAAAACGGCTCCTTGGGTGTCGTTCGTGGGTTCCGTGGGCAACTGGCTCGTCACTTCTTTTTGTAAACCGTCGCCGGATCGAAGAGCCGTTCGGCGGTGAACTGGAGCTTGAGCGACGGATCGTCGAGATCGGCGAGCCGGCGATAGAAACAGGACTTGTAGCCGTTGTGGCAGGAGGCGTTGGCCGCGCCGGTCTGCTCGACCTTGATCAACAGCACGTCCTGATCGCAGTCGGTCCGCAGCTCGCGCACGAGCTGCACGTTGCCCGACTCCTCGCCCTTGATCCAAAGCTTGTTGCGGGAGCGGCTCCAATAGGTGGCCTTTTTCGAACGCAAGGTGTGCGCGAGCGATTCTGCATTCATGAAGGCGAACATCAGCACCTCGCCCGAATGCACATCCTGCGTGATGCAGGGAATCAGACCGTCGGGGCCGAACTTGGGCTGCAGGGTCGTGCCCAGTTCGATCTCGGCGGTGGTGGTGCGCGCGGGGAAGACGTAGGTGCTCATGGATGTTCGATGGGTTGTGCCTGAAGGCAGGCGCACCAGCGTCACAGTTCGGTCCGCTGCGTGCAAGCCGGCACGTCGGCGTGGCGTGCCCGTTCGGGCTGTCTGCAAAGGTGGGGCTCCTGACCCCGCCGGTTGATTGCCGCATTCCGCGCGCCCCGCGGGGCGGGAGACTCCGCCTTACAGCCTCGCCGCGCAGACGCACAAACCATGGCGGCCGACTCTCAGGTCGGATTCGCCAGCTTCCGCAAATAATCGTAGCTGTAGAGGCCGGTGCGGTGACCGTCGCTGAAGTCGAAGCGGATCGCGTAGTTGCCCACGCGCTCCCAACCGGTGACGCGCACGCCGGGGAACGCGCGCGGACCGTGTCCGCCGTATTGCTGCCCGAAGATGTCGCGCTCGCCTTGCGTCTCTGCGCTCGGCGAGGCGGCGCGCAACTGCTCGGGCTTGAAATACGTTTCGGCGCCATCCTCCCAGCGAATCGCGATTTCGTCGCCGATCATTTGAATGTCCACGGGCTGGTGCATGCCGGAGGAGTGGGCAAACGCGCGCGGATTTCAACCTCCGGATGACCTATCAGGTTGTCTACCGGCGCGGTTTCGGGGACCGACTATGTGGGCGGGGCCGTTGCGAAGATGGCTTTCGCCTGTCAGTTACACCTATGAAGCGCGCTGACGACCAGACTTCGCTGCCTCACATCGTCGTGGTTGGAGCCGGTTTCGCCGGACTGACCTTCTGCCGGAAATTCCCTCCGGGGCTGGCGCGGATCACGATGATCGATCGGCAGAATCACCACCTTTTCCAGCCGCTGCTGTATCAGGTCGCCACGGCCGGCTTGTCCGCCGTGGATATCGCGCAACCGATCCGTTCGATCCTGCGCCGCCAGTCGCGGCTTGAAGTGATGATGGCGGAGGTCAGCGGACTCGACCTGGATGCAAAAATCGTGCGCGTCCGTAACGAGGCCGCCGGACTCGAGGACCGCGAATTGAAATACGACTACCTGGTTCTGGCCGTGGGGGGAGTGACGAGCTACTTCGGGCGCGACGACTGGGCGGCGTTTGCGCCGGGCTTGAAATCGCTCGACGACGCCTTGCTGATCCGTCGCAAGATCCTGCTCGCCTTCGAGCGCGCGGAGATGGAGCGAGACGAGCAGAAGCGACTCGAACTGATGACGATCCTGGTCGTCGGCGGTGGGCCGACCGGCGTGGAGTTGGCGGGCACGTTCGCCGAGCTCGCGCGCACGGTGCTCGTGCGGGACTTCGACCGGATCGATCCGCGGCGCTCGCGGATCATTCTCGTGGAAGGCGGCGATCGGGTGCTGGGCACGTTTCCGAAGGATTTGTCGGAGAGCGCGGAGCGGCAGCTGCGTCGACTGGGCGTCGACGTCCGGAAGGGCGTGCGGGTGCAGGCGATCCGCGAGGGCGAGGTGGAGTTGAGCGACGGCGAAATCGTGCGGGCGGCCAACATCATCTGGGGCGCGGGCGTGTCGGCTTCGCCACTCACGCGACAGCTCGGCGTGGAGCTCGACCGCGCCGGTCGCGTGAAGATCGAGCCCGACCTCAGTGTGCCGGGTCGGCCGGAGGTGTTCGCGCTCGGCGACATGGCCACGCTGGTCGACCGCAACGGCACCCTGGTGCCGGGCGTGTCGCCGGCGGCGATCCAGATGGGTGAGCATACGGCGAAGCTCATCGCGCAGGAGTTGCGCGCGGGCCGGCGTTCGCCGGCCAAAGGCATGGGCACGCCGCAGCGCGAGGCGTTCGCCTACTGGGACAAGGGGACGATGGCGACGATCGGCCGCTCCAAGGCCGTGGCGCAGGTGGGCCGCTGGCACTTCAGCGGTTATCCCGCGTGGATCGCCTGGCTGTTCGTGCACCTCGTGTTCCTGGTCGGCTTCCGGAACCGGCTCTCGGTGTTCATCACCTGGGTGTATTCGTATCTTACCTACAAACGCGGTGCGCGGATCATCACCGGCGCGTTCGGCGGGCCGCCGGCGGGATCGGCCTGATGCGGCCTCAGCCGCGGCGCGCGCGGACGACCCGGTAGAAATTCTCGTAACGCGACACGATCGTGGCGGCGGAGAACGCGGTGCGCGCCTTTTTCCGCGCTGCGGTGCCGAGCCGGACGCGCAGCGGATCGTCGGCGAGCAGGCGCTCCACCGACCGCGCGAGATCGTCGGGCTGCGCCGACCGCACGAGCAGGCCGTTTTCCTCGTGATCGATCACCTCGGGGATGCCGCCGACCGCGGTGCTGACGCTCGGGCAGCCGAACGCCATCGCCTCGAGAATGCTGAGACAAAAGCTTTCCGAGTCCGACGTGAACAGCGCGAGGTCCGCGGCATTCAGGTAGTCCTCGATCTCGAACACGTTTTGCCGGACGAGGATCTTGTCGGCGAGGCCGAGCCGGCGGACGTCGGCGTCGAAGCGGGAAAAGTCGCCTCCCGCGAGCACGAGCAGCTTGAACGGGCGGGGGCTTTGCACGCGCGCGATCGTCTCGAGCAGCCGGTCGATGCGTTTCACCGGCCGCAGATTCGAAAGGTGCAGGATGATCGCCTCGTCCTGCAGGCCGAGCTCGCGCCGGATGGCGTCGGGCGAACGCGTGACCGGCCGGGGCGAAAAGAAATTATGGATCACCTCGATCGGGCAGCCGGGGCCGAGCACGCGATGCGTTTCCTGTTCGAGATAGCGGGAAACGGCCGTCACCGCGTCGGAGCGGCCCAGGGCGTGGCGCACGGCGGGCCCGTAGCCGGGATCGGCGCCGAGCAGCGTCGTGTCGGTGCCATGCAGCGTGGTGATGAGACTCGGCCGCTTCGCCGGCGGCAGCATCTCGAGTGCGAGGATCGCCGCGGTCGCGTGCGGCACCGCATAGTGAACGTGAAGAATGTCGAGGCTGTGGGTGTCGCTCACCTCAGCCATCTTCACCGACAGCGGCAGGGTGTAGTCGGGATACTTGAACAGATCGTAGCCGTTGATGACGACCTCGTGAAACGCGATGTGCGGGACATCGGCGGAAATGCGAAACGGCCGCTCGTAACTGATGAAGTGCACCGTGTGTCCCCGCCGCGCGAGCTCCTCGCCCAACGCGGATGCGAGGATCCCGCTGCCGCCGACGGACGGATAACAGGTGATGCCGATGTTGAGCGGAGCGGGAGACATGTTGCGCAAGACGGGAACCGGGAACGACACGAAGGGCTTTCGTGTGATTCGTGAAATTCGCGATTATTCCGCGATCAGAAAACGCGGGCGGCCTGGGTGAGGGAGGCGAGCGACCCGAGCAGGAGCGAATCGTTCGGCCAGAGCGGAATCGCGTGTGAAACCCCGGCGCGCAGGCCATTCAGGTGCGCGCGCGTGAGTTGAAGTTCGCCGTAGTCGCGCGTCTTTTGCTGCGAGCGGTGCGCGGCCATCGCGGCGGTCCACGCCTCAAGCACGGCGGGAGCGGAAACGTCGATCATCAGCGGCAGTTGCTCGCGCGGCTCGGCCTCGGGCGTGACCGCGTAGTAAAGCAGGTGCGCGATGGCGTGAGAGTTGAGACCGCGCAGTTCCGCCAGTCCGCCATAACGCGCGAGTCTCGCCGCGTCGCGCACGAGACGCCCGAGGCGCCAGTGATCGGGGTGCTGGTTTTCGATCAGCGAGGGCGCGAGCACGAGGGACGGGCGCAGCCGGCGGAGCAGCCGCGCCAGCTTGATCGCGTGCACGGCTTTCACCTCGAGGTGCGCATCGCCGTCGAGCTTGAGAAACTCGATCGTCGCTCCGAGGCGCGCTGCGGCCTGCAGGGCTTCCTTCCGGCGGATCGCGGGCGTGCCGTTTGAGCCCGCCTCGCCGAGCGAGCAGACGACGAAGTGCACCGGCCGGCCGGAGTGCGTCTCGCGGGCGACGACTCCGCCGCAGCCGAACTCGATGTCGTCGGGATGCGCGCCGAACGCGAGGATCGGCGCGGGTTTACTCGGTGTAGGCTTCATCGGAACGATCGATGGGGTCGCGGTTGACGAACACGATCTCGGGCGCGTCGGCTTTGTTCAAATAAGCCTGTTCCCCCGCGCCGCAAACATAGTGCGTGCAGCGAACCACGGACTGCATCCAGCGCAGGCGCGTGTCGCGCGCCGGCGAGATCTGCGCTTTCGAGAACGTTTGCGGGGGCAGCACGGTGAAATGTTCGCCGCCCTCGTGCAGCTTCAAGGCGCCGTCGCTCCAGCGGGCGCGCACGATCTCGCCCTCATGCGGCACGTCGACGAAGAAGTCGGCAAGGTCGCACGCCGCGATGCGGACCGCGGGATCGCTGGAGCGC
Organism: Opitutaceae bacterium; assembly: GCA_040255565.1. GTDB lineage: Bacteria > Verrucomicrobiota > Verrucomicrobiia > Opitutales > Opitutaceae > Opitutus. The sequence goes on from JBDZVH010000006.1 coordinate 61,866, forward strand.
ACTAGACGCACGCCCTCGAGCAGGCCCAGGCGGCGATACATCTCGAGACAGAAATCGGCAACGGTCGTGGCGGGATTGGTTTTCACCGCTTCGATCAAAGGTCCCGACACGTAAGCTCCGAGCTGGCGCGCGGTGGTCTCGCGCCAGCCGGCTGGAATGCGTTTCAGATGCTGGGGAGAGAACCGGCGCTGCAGCTTGTTCTCGAACGCGAAGTTCATCGCGAACGGCTCCCCGCTCTTGCGGTGGCGAAGGATGGTCTGCGTCTCGCGCGGATCGTGGTCGCTGTCGTGCACGAAAAACACGACCTCGCCGCCGATCTCCTTTTGCAGCCGGCGGGCGGTGACGATCTTCGCGTAAAGAAAGCGCCGCGGAAAAAAGCCGCACGGCTGCTGGCCGAAACAGATGACTGGCGCGCTCATGAACGTTTGCCGGGCAGGACGGACTGCAGCGCGAAGGCGAAAAACACGCACGCGGCGCAACCGATCACGTTGTACCACAGATAGGAGATCGAGAGGCTCGCATAGAGGACGAACACGAGCGTCTGCGCGGCGGCGGCGCCCCAGAACGCCGCGGTGCCGCCGATGCGCTTGAGGAAGAACGCGACCAGAAACAGTCCGAGCACGACCCCGTAGAAGATCGAGCCGAGGATGTTGATCGCCTGGATCAGGTTCTCCACGAGATTCGCGAACAGGGCGAAGGCGATCGCGATCGCGCCCCACAGCGTCGTCAGCCATTTCGACGCCGACACGTAATGGCGGTCGGTTTCGCCGGGGCGGAAGGCCGCGCGATAAAAATCCACGGCTGTCGTCGACCCGAGCGCGACGAGTTCGGACGACAGCGACGAAACCGCCGCGCAGAGGATCAGCGCCATCAACAGCCCGATCACGCCGTGCGGCATGTGATCGAGCACGAAACGGATGAAGACGTAATCGGCGTCGTTCGTCGGTGCGGTGGGATCGCTCGCGGCGAGCGCCTGCCGCGCCTCGTGGCGCACCTGCTCGGTTTCGCGGTGCGTCGCGAGCACGGCGGATTTCGCGGCGGCCGCCCCGGCGGCGTCACCGTTGCGCTCGGCGGCGAGCCAGGCTTCGAGCTGCGGCCGCTTCTGCTCCGCGACGCGCGCGAAGTCGCGCTCGATCGTCTGGAAGCGCGCGCCGTCCGCGCCTTGCGCATGCGCCTGCCAGGTCGCGGTGTTGAAGAAGACGGGCGGACTTTGAAATTGGTAGAAAACGAACACCAGGGCCCCGAGCAGCAGGACGAAGAACTGCATCGGAATCTTGAATACGGCGTTGAACATCAACCCGAGCCGGCTCTCGCGCAGCGAACTGCCGGCCAGATAACGGCCCACCTGCGACTGGTCGGTGCCGAAATACGACAACGAGAGAAACAGTCCGCCGAGCAGGCCGGTCCAGAGGGTGTAGCGCCGGTCGGGATCGAAGCTGAAATCGACCGCCTGCAACTTGCCGAAACCGCCGGCGATCGTGAGCGCCTCGCCGAGGCCCACCGGCAGGCGCTGCAATACGACGAGAAAGGCGACCAGCAGACCGCCCAGAATCACGGCCATCTGCCATTTTTGCGTGACGCTTACGGCTTCGTTGCCGCCGATGGCGGTGTAGGCGACGACAAACACCCCGATCGCCACGATCGTCACGTCCTGCGACCAACCCAACACGGTTGAAAGAATGATCGCCGGGGCGTAGATCGTGATGCCCGACGCGAGCCCGCGCTGGAGGAGAAACAGCGCGGCGCCGAGCAGCCGTGTTTTTCGATCGAAGCGGTGGCCGAGGTATTCGTAGGCCGTGTGAACCTTGAGCCGGCGGTAGATGGGAAGGAACACCGCGGCGACGATGATCAGCGCGAGCGGCAGCCCGAAGTAGTTCTGCACGAACGCGAGTCCGTTTTCATACGCCTGGCCGGGTGTGGACAGGAATGTCACCGCGCTCGCTTGCGTGGCCATGACGCCCAGACCGATCGTGCCCCAGCCGGTGGCGCGGTTGCCGTGCAAATACTCCGCGAAGTCGCGCGGGCTGCGCGAACGCCACACCCCGTAGACGCCGATGCTCAGCATCGTCGCGAGCAGAACCGCGTAGTCGATCCAGCTCATGCGGCGAACGCGCGGGTGAACCAGGTCAACAGACCGACGGTGGCGACGAAGCCGGCGAGCACGACGAGATAGACATGCGACCACCGCCTCAAGCCGGGCACTTGCGGATCATCCGTTTCGGTCGAAGGGGGGACTTGGGACATGCTGGAAACAAGACGCACTCGGCGCGGGAACGATGCGCCCTTCGTGGCGGAATCGGGGAAGCTATTTTCCAAGCGAGAGCAGATTCGCGAACAACCGGTAGGCACCGGGAACGCCCGCGGGCAATTCGCGGAACCAGGAGAGGCTCGTGTAAACGATGTGGCCGCGGCCGTGCTTCGCGACGAGGAGCGTGCCCTCGAGCGGAGACTCGCCCGGATCGTTCATGGCGAGCAGCGGCGTGAATTGCGCACCCCAGCTTTTCGGGACGAAACGCGCCCGTTCCTGCACCCAGCCCGTGAAATCGGCGGCGGTGATGCGATTGGGCGTCGTGAACGCCGCGTGATCGGGCGCGAGCAGCGTGACCGGCGCGTCGGCATTCGTGATGCGCTCGCGTGAGAGCTCGAGAGGATAGGGCGCGAAGCGCTGGCTCGCGAGGCCGTTCGAGGTGTTGTATTGCACGATCAACGTGCCGCCGCGTTCGGCGTAGGCGAAAAGCGCCGGCATCAACGCGTCGAGATCGCCGCGAACGTTGAACGCGCGCACGCCGAGCACGATGGCGTCGAAGCGTTGGAGCCTGTCCGCCGCGACCTCGGCGGACCCGAGCGGCGTCACGGTGCAGCCCAGGCGGGCGAGACTTTCAGCGACGAGATCGCCGGCGCCGGGGAGATAGCCGATGGCGCGCGCGCGCGTAGCGACTTCGAGACTGACCGCGTGCAGGACCGCCGGCCGCTGCAGTAGCTGCACCGGAATGTGCGGATAGCGAATTTCGCTGCGGCCGCGGTCATAGCTGCGATCGCCGATGGTCGCTCGTGCGACGAATCGCGCGCTGCCCGTGGCGGCGGGCGCGGTGATTTGAAACGCGGCGACCGCGCGGTCGCCGACCTCGTTCAGCTGAAACGCCTGCTGCGTGGGCGCGATCCGCCAGCCGGCAGGACTTTCCAGCCGCAATTCGCCGGCGGTGTGGGCGCGCGCGGCGGAGAGTTCGACGGACACCGTCCTGGTTTCGCCCGGCGCGAACAGCGCGAGCTCGTCGCTCCAGGCGACCGAAATCGGCGCGATCGCTTCGAGCGGCCGGCGCACCTCGCCATTCACCGGATCCGTGATCACCTGCACGGGCTCGTCGCGGACTACGAGGGTCTGTCCGCCGACATCGAAGACAAACTCGACCGGGAACGCCGGCGGGTTTTCGGCGCGTCCGATCAGCGCCGCGTCGGCCACTTCGAACATTCCCTCCGTTCCGTCTCCACGAAGCCAATACGGCTGCGTGAGCGGCGTGCTCACCGGCAGCTCGACGGCGGACTCGCGGCTTGCGGCCGCGTCGGGCGGAAGCTCGGGAAACGCGCCGCCGAGCTCGCGGTGTTGCGCGGGATAACGCACGCCGATCCAGCGCACCGGCACGCCTGTGCGGACGATCGCGGTGTGGCGCAGACGCAGCGTTTCGCCGGGCACGACTTGCGCGTTGGGCAACGTCGTCTCGACGTGCAGTCCGAGACACGCCTGCAGGATGCGATCGAGTTGCGCGCGTTTGTCAGCGAGGAGCGGGTGCTCTTGCAGCGCACTCATCTCGCGACGGATCGCGAGCAGAGCGGGCACGCTTTTCTCCGGGTGAAGCGGATCGAAGTTCGCGAGAACTTCGTCGCACCGCGTCGCGAGGCCGGCGCCGCCGGGGATGCGCGCCCAGGTCGGCTCGACGCCGTCCATGATGTCGTGCCTGGCGGGCTCGCCGGCGAGCAGCGTGAAGTTCTCGAAGGCGCGACCGCGTGTGCCAGTCCGGCCTTCGCCCTGACTCTTGTGCATCGAGCGTCCGCGCGCGCCGATTTCGCCGAACGATTCGCCCAGCAGCGGATCGTAGCCGCCCGCGTCGAGTTGAACGACACCCGGGCCGGCCGGGCCGGTGCCGGACGGTGACCAGCTGTTCCAGAGCACGCGCTTCGGCTGCCACGGCGGCAGGTCGCCGAGTTGTTCGGGAAACGCCTTTGGATCGCCGGCGAGCTTGAAGGCTTCAAGGGTGAGGATCGCGGACGCGGTGTGATGGCCGTGCGTGCCGCCCGGCACCGGCGAGAAACGCGTGACGATCACGTCGGGTCGAAACGTGCGGATAACGCGCACGATGTCGGCCACGACTTCGTCGCGATGCCAGCGCCGCAGCGTGTCGGCGGCGTCTTTCGAAAATCCGAAATCGCGCGCGCGGGAAAAGAATTGCTGTGCGCCGTCGATGCGGCGCGCGGCGAGCAGTTCCTGGGTGCGAATGACGCCGAGCGGGTCGCCCAGCTCGGGACCGATGAGGTTCTGACCGCCGTCGCCGCGCGTGAGCGACAGATAAGCCGTGCGCAAGGCGCGGCCGCGGGCGAGATAGGGCAGGAGCCGGTTGTTTTCGTCGTCCGGGTGCGCGGCGACGTAGAGCACGCTGCCGAACTCGCGGAAATTGCGCAGTTCCTGCAGCACGTCGCTGGCCGTCATCGGTGACGCGGGCGCGGCGGAAACGGGCGGAAGCACGGCCGCCACGAGCAGAATGCCCAGCGCGGCCGCGAGCGAGAAGCGACGCATCACCGCAGGCGGGCGATGAGGTTTTCGTTCAAGCGGATGTATTCCTCCTGCACCGCGCCGCCGGCTTTTTTCGCGATCTCGATCGAGCGCTGCGCGGCGGCGATGGCGTCGGCTTTGCGGCCGAGCGCGGCGAGCAGTCGCGCCTTGTGATAAAACACCCAGAAAGCCTGAGGTTGCGCCTGGCTTGCCGCGTCCATCCATTCGGCGGCCTGGTTGAGGTCGATCTGGTGCTCGAAGTAGAAGAGCGCGGCTTGGAAATACGGTTTCTCGGCGCTGTCGGACGCCATCGCCGCTTTGATCTGGGGAACGAGCTTGGCGGCGACGTCCACTTCGAGCTTCAACGGCACGTAGGTGTTCTCCCACGCCAGATAGAGTGTGGCGGATTCGTCGCGCAGATCGCCGAGACCGATGGTGAACGTTTCCACGAGCTCCGGCGCGGTGCGCGGCTGCGCGGCGATGCGGGCGACATCGTTTTTCGGATCGTAGCTGTAAGCGCCCCAGTCGGACGAATCTTTCGCGAGGATCACCGTCCACTTGTCCTTGGCCGGAATCGAAAACAGCTCGTAGGTGCCGGCGGGAATCTCGGTGCCGTTAAGTTTGACCGGCGTGCTGAAGCTGATCTTCGAGGCGGCATTCGCGCCCGTCCGCCAGACTTCACCGTAGGGAATCAGTCCGCCGAAAATCTGGCGGCCTTTCACGCCCGGCCGGGAGTAGTCGATCGAGATGTCGGTGAGGCCGACGCGCTGTTTCAGCGACGCGGTCGGGCTGGGCGCGGGAAACTCGATCTTGTTCGTCGCCTGCGCCTGCAAGCCGGCGGCAAACGCGAAGGAGAGAAGCACAGGGACAAGGAATCGAACGGTGGACATGGTCATGGTGGAAGGGTGACGGTGCAGCCTCTTGTAAGCGGCTAAAGCCAAAACACAAACGGGAGTCGTCGGATTTTAGGCAAGGCGTCAATGCCGCGGCCGTCGCGGCGATCCGGCCGGGCGGGACTCTTGGCGGGCGATCACCGGCGGCCCGTCACGCGAGAGCACGATCACCGCCCACGGATGGGTGAGCACCTGGGTCGCGATCGCATCGGGCGGCGGCGCTTTCTCCCGATAACGGACGACCCGGTGGCCGTCATCGAGGTCGACACCGAGGATTTCGATCGCGTAGCCGCCGGTGCGGCGTTCGCCGAGAAAGAGGGCGGCGGCGATTTCGTTTTCGCCCAGCGGACGCGGCGCCTCGCGGCCGATGTCATTCCAGAGCCGAAACCATTCCTCCGGTTGCCGGACGAGGCGTGTGTCCGCCTGCCGGACGTGGCTGTGCGCGCCCTGCCAGAGTTCGCGCCCGGTCTCGGGCGCCGCGCCGCTGTCGGTGCGGCACGCGCCGAACAGCAGGCACGCCAACGCGAGCGGAGAGGCAAGGGAGAGGAGTCTCATGACGCGAGCTGCGTGCGACCGCAGGAGCGGATCGGGGTTTCGCGGAACTTTATCCGCGGGCCGCGGGAAATGCACGGAAAAGCGGGCGGCTGCGCTTCCGGATTTGCGCTCGCCGGTCCGATCCGCTGGATAACCGGCGCATGTCCGCTTCCGTCACGGTCAAAGATCTTCGCAAGCGTTATGGACGCGTGGAGGCGTTGCGCGGAGCGAGCTTCGAGGTGGCGGCGGGCGAGGTGTTCGGATTGCTCGGCCCCAATGGCGCCGGCAAGACCACGACGCTCGAGTGCCTGGTGGGCTTGCGGCAGCCGGAGGCAGGCGAGCTTTTCATCGGCGGCATCGACGCGCGGCGCCGGCCGCGGGAGGTGCGGGAAAAAATCGGGGTGGCGCTGCAGAGCACGGCGCTGCCGGATCAGATCACGCCGCGCGAGGCGCTCCGGCTGTTCGGCTCGTATTATAGAGAACGGAGCGAGCCGGCCGTGTTGCTGGAACGCTTTGCGTTGCGCGAAAAGGCGGACGCGCGGTTCGCGTCGTTGTCGGCCGGGCAGCGGCATCGTCTCGGTCTGGCTCTCGCGTTTGTGAACCGGCCGGAGCTGGTCGTCCTGGATGAGCCGACGGCGGGGCTCGATCCGTCGTCGCGGGTGGAACTGCACGCAGAGATCCGGCGCATGAAGGCGGACGGGCACACCGTGCTGCTGGCCACGCACTACCTCGAGGAGGCGGAGCAGCTGTGCGACCGTATCGCAATTGTGGATGCAGGCCGCGTCGTCGCGACCGGCGCTCCCGGCGAACTCATCGCAGCGGCGGCGGCCCGGCATACTGTGAACCTGGTGACGCGGCGGCCGCTGCCGCGAGAAGGCCTCGCCGCGTGCGTGGACCTTGCGGCGATCGGCGGCGAAGGAACGCGGCTCGTTTTCCAAACGGCGGAGCCGACCCAGACGGTGGCGGCGCTGCTGGCGTGCGTGACGGACGCCGGGGCGGGATTGGTGGAACTCACGGTGCGGCAGGCGACCTTGGAGGAGGTGTTTCTCAAGCTCACCCGCACGCGCGACGCCGGAGCGGAAACGACGAACGAAGGAGGAGTGTCGTGAGCGGCTTTTTCCAGCACTTCACGATGTCGCTCCGGCTGCATCGGCGAAACCGCATGGCGCTGGTCTACGGCTATCTGTTTCCGCTGATTTTCCTGGGCGCGTTCTGGGTCCTGTATCGGCACGAGTCCGTCCCGTTGCTGCAGCACATGGGCGAGCTGTTGACGGTGAGCGTGCTGGGCGGCGCGTGTTTCGGGTTGCCGACGACGCTCGTGAGCGAGCGCGAACGCGGGGTCTGGCGACGCTATCGCCTGCTGCCGGCGGGCACGTGGAGCGTGGTGCTGAGCACGGTCCTGGCCCGCTACGTCCTGCTGCTGACGGCGGGTTTGCTGCAACTGGGAGTCGCGCTCGCGGTCGGCATGACTCTGCCGGCGCATCCGCTGGACCTGCTGGTCGCCTTTACGTTCGTGGCGGGGGCGTTCATCGGCCTCGGACTCGTGATCGCGATGCTCGCGGACAACGTCCCGGCGGTGCAGGCGCTGGGGCAGTGCATTTTTCTGCCGATGCTGATCATCGGCGGCGTGGCGGTGCCGCTCGCGAGCCTGCCGCCCTGGGCGCAGCACGTCGCGGCGTTTTTCCCGGGACGCTACGCGGTGGAGGCGCTGCAGGCGTGCGTGACGGGTCCGGGATGGAGCGGCGTGCGTTTCGATCTGGCGGCGCTGGCGGTGATCGGCGTCGCCGGTGCGATCGCGGGCGCGAAGCTGTTTCGTTGGGAGTCGGGTCAGCGCTTCGCGGCGGTTGGCGGGAAACCCTGGCTGGCGGCGGCGCTGGCGGGTTGGGCGCTCGTGGGGGCCGCGGCGGAATGGCGCGGCCACGTGGCGCCGGTCGCGGTGGAGGCGGATCGTGCGCGCCTCGCGGCGCCGGCGCAGCAGCCGTGGGAAACGGTGACCGACGACGACGTGGCCCGGCTGGATTTCGCCAACCTGCCGCCGGACTACGGCGTGGTGGCGCCGATCGCGGGCCCGGACGAAAAACCGAGCGAAGACATGGACCGCCAGCTGGCGCAGATCGAAAGCCGGCTGGCCACCTGGCCGGCGGGCCGCGTCGCGGATCTGCGGCAGCGAACGCTGAATCTGCTGTGCCTCGCGGCGCTGCCGGACCTGGTGCAAAATCCGGTCGAGCGCTGGATGCCCGGCATCGTGTTCGACCGCCTCGAGCTTTCGATGCCGCGCCGGCAACTGGTGCAGATCCTGACCTGGATCGCGCTGCATCCGGAGGACGGCCAGGTGATGGTCGATCTCTCGGCGGTCGGTATCCATGGCGTGGGGACGGAGGCGGGCGTGCGCGAACGCGTGCGGTGGTATGCGATCAAATTTGTCGCGCGACTGACCGGGCGGGTGGAACCTTGAAACGCGCATGAACCCCGGTTGGAAAACGCTGCTCCGTTTCAGCCTGATGGTGTTTCTCGTCAGCGTGCTCGTGTGCCTGCCGTTCCTGGTGTGGGGCGAGTCGGTGTTTGTGCCGTTCTTCGACGCCTTTCGCGGACGGACGGGCTGGCTGGTGCTGTTTGCGGTGCTGCTGTTGGGCGCGGACGCGGTGCTGCCGGTGCCCTCGGCGTGGGTGATCATTTTTCTCGCGCAGCAAGCCGGCGTCGCGGCGGGGATCCTCGGCGGATCGCTGGGACTGGTGCTGGGCGTGGTGGTGGCGGGCTGGCTCGGCCGCGCTGCGGTGGGCCGGGCGGCGCCGCGTTTTTTTCCGGCGGCGGAGCTCGCCCGGCTGCGCGATGCGCTCGAGCGGCACACGGTGGTCACGCTCGCCTGCCTCCGAAGCGTGCCCGTCCTGGCGGAAACCTCCGTCCTGATCGCGGCGGGGCTGGGCGTGCCGCAGCGGCGGATCTTCCAGGCGACGCTCGTGCCGAATGTGGCGATCGCGACGATTTACGCGGTGGCGGCGGACGATTCGTTCTGGACGGCCGCCGGCGTGTTCCTGGCGACGGTGGCGGCCTCGTATCTCGGATGGCGCGGGGCGATGGGCGTCGCGGGACGGACGGCCTCGCGTTGACCGCGGGACTTGCGCGGAAGGACAGGCTGAAATATCTTTGGCCGTCGGCGGCGACCGGCGGTTTGCCGGCGTGCGTCGATTCGGCTTGGCTTCGCGCAGGGCGGGCGGGTTGAGCCGATCCCCGCACCGCCCGCAACCACGAGGGTGTTTATGAGCAACCAGATCATGCAGTGGGATCCCTTCCGGGAGCTGGAAGACATGCACCGGCATCTCTCGACGTTGTTCGATGCGAGTCCGTTCGTTTCGCGCCGCGGCGGCCGCGGCAAGGAGGCGATCGCCGAGTCCGATTGGTCCCCGGTGGTGGACATCAGCGAGGACGACAAGGCCTATGTCATCAAAGCCGAGTTGCCCGAGGTGAAGAAGGAGGACGTGCATGTGCGCGTCGAAAACGGCGTGCTGACGCTCACCGGTGAACGAAAGCAGGAGAAGGAGGAGAAAGGCCGCCGCTATCACCGGATCGAGCGCGCCTATGGCGCGTTCGCGCGGAGCTTCACGCTGCCGGGCGACGCGGATCCCGACAAGGTGAACGCATCCTACAAGGACGGCATGCTGACGGTTTCGGTCGCGAAAGCCGAGCATGCCAGGGCGAAGCCGGTGGAGGTGAAAGTCGCCTGACCAACCGGCGCGCTTAAAGGAGGAACACCGTCCGCCGCTGCGCGGAACCATCGGATCGCGGCGGCGGCGGTGTCACCCCGAGGGAGTGATTTTCGATCGGAGCCGTGGACTACAAGGATTACTATGCGGTGCTGGGCGTCCCCCGCGACGCGACGCCGGAACAGATCAAGAAGGCCTTCCGGCAGCTGGCGCGTCGTTACCATCCGGATACGGCGAAGGATCCGCGCACGGCGGAGGACAAGTTCAAGGAGATCAACGAGGCTTACGAAGTGCTCGGCGATCCGGCCCGGCGCACGCGCTACGACGAACTGGGCGCGCGCTGGCGCGAGGAAGAAGCGGCGGCCGCTGCAGGCGGCGGATGGGGTGCGCCGCGCAGCTACGGAGGGACGCGCACCGGCGCGCCGGAAGATTTCGAGTTTCATTTCGACGGCACCGGTTTCAGCGATTTCTTCGAGCAGTTCTTCGGCGGGCGGGCGCGGCAGGGCCCCGGCGGAACCTCCGAAACGTTCCACTTCGAGGCGGAGCCGCGGCGCCGCGCCGGTGCGGACGTGGAGGGCGATCTGCTCGTTACCCTCGAGGAGGTGTTGAAGGGCGCAGTCCGCGAGGTGTCGGTGCGGTTGACGAATCCGGCGACCGGGGAGACGCAAACGCGGACCTACCGGGTGAAAGTGCCGCGCGGCGTGCACGAGGGGCAGATCATCCGGCTGGCGGGAGCCGGCCAGCCGGGCACGCAGGGCGGACCCGCGGGCGATCTTCTCCTGTGCGCCCGCCTCGCGCAGCATCCCGATTTCCAGGTGAGAGGCACCGACCTGTATCAGACGATCGATCTCGCGCCGTGGGAGGCGGTGCTGGGAACGAAGATCGAAGTCACGACGCTCGACGGCCGCATCTCGCTGCGAGTGCCGCCGGGCACGGCCGCGGGGCAGACCTTCCGCGTGAGCGGACACGGACTGCCGAACGCGGGCGGCCGGCGCGGCGACTTGTATTTGGAAACGAGGCTCCAGACCCCGACGCCCGTCGGCGACGAGGAGCGCAAGCTGTGGCGCGAGCTCTCTCGCATTTCGCGTTTCAAGGCCCGCGGTAGTTAAGGACTGTTTCGGAATTCCGGCGTCAATCGCCGCGATCGCGCACGCAACGAAACCCGATGTTGCCGGCGCTGCTGTCGGGCGTGTTGCTGCTGCGGGCGTCGACGCGGTAGCGGTTGCAGTAACTCGCGTGACAAAGAAAACTGCCGCCGCGCATGACGCGTCGTTCGCCGGAGTCAGGACCGCGAGGATTCTCGATCGGCGAATGGCGATAATAGTCGCGGTCAAACCAGTCCCAGCACCATTCCCAGACGTTGCCCGTCATGCAGGAGAGGCCATAGGCGTTGGATTTGTAGCTGCGCGCCGGAGCGGTGCCGACGTGGCCGTCGGCCGCCGTGTTATGAACGGGAAATGTGCCCTGCCAGACATTCATCAGGTGTTTGCCGCCCGGCTCGAGTTCGTCGCCCCAGGGAAAACGATTCGGGTGCGGCAGTCCGCCGCGCGCGGCGAACTCCCACTCGGCCTCGGTCGGAAGCCGTTTCCCGCTCCACGCGCAGAAGGCGAGCGCGTCCTGCCAGGAAACGTGCACGACCGGATGCGACCAGCGCGTCTTGATGTTCGAGCCGGGACCTTCGGGATGCCGCCAGTGCGCGCCCTCGACGCGGCACCACCATTCGCTGCCCTGCACGAACGCGCGGACCGCGTGTTTTTGCCGCGAGTCGAGATGCGCGTAGAAGACGAACGACCAGCCGAAGCGTTCCGCGTCGGTCTTGTAGCCGGTGGCGTTCACGAAGGCGTTGAACTGCTCGTTCGTCACCGTCGTCGCATCGAGATGGAACGGCGCCACCCGCACCGAATGCACCGGCCCCTCGCCGTCGTCTGCGAAACCGTAATCGCGGTCGTTGCCCATCAGGAACTCGCCGCCGGGGATCGGTCGCATCCCGTCAAGCGGGCCGTCGGCGGTCCGGGCGAAGACCGGCGCGGCGGGCGACGGCGCGGACGCGTCGCGCGTCGGAGAACAGCAGGTTTTCATCGGCGCAGTCATGAACGTGAACGGGACCGGCCGGCGGCGACAACCGATTTCGCAAAATCGTATATCATCCATCCGCGCGTTTTCACGGGTGCCGCCCGAAATGAGCCGGCCGGAACTGGCGAAGGTCGGACCGGATCACCTCGCGGCCTGCCACGCGCACCCGGTGGCCTAACGACGCTTGCCAAAGTCGGAAGCGGCTGTTCATTCGAACATGTGTTCAGATGAACATTTCCGCCATGCTCACCGAAAAACAGGAAGCGATTCTCGACTACATCCGTAACGTGCAGAAAGAGCGCGGAATACCGCCCAGCACGCGACAGATCCAACGCCACTTCGGTTACGAGAGCCAGAACGCGGCGATGAATCACCTGCGGGCCTTGGCGCGCAAGGGACAGCTGCATCAGATCGACGGCACTTGGGGCTTGAAGGTCCACGAAGTGCAAGGGCATTTCGAATTGCCGATCTATGGCACGATTCCGGCCGGAGCGCCGTCGTGGCAGGAGCAGCAGCCGGTCGAAAGGCTTCGTTTCGATCCGGCGGTGTTTCGCGCCCATCGCCCGGAAAAATTATGGGGCCTCGAGGTCCACGGCGACTCGATGGTCGATGCCCATATTCTCGACGGCGACATTGCGGTGCTGGAGCAGCGCGAAGCGAAACCCGGCGACATCGTGGCGGCCCTCGTGGATGAAACCACCACGACGCTCAAACGCCTCGTTTCGTCCCGCGGCAAACCGGCGCTCAAGCCGGAAAACGCCCGCTATGCGGTGATCGTGCCGAAACAGCGGCTGGAGATTCAAGGTGTGCTGGTCGGCGTCATTCGCCGGGCGGTGGGCTGATCAAACCCGGAGCCAAGACCCAGTTTTCGATGTCTGCCGTGCCGTGCCGGATTTTTCCCGTTTCCACGGGTGGTCCGCCTGACCGACGCCGTTGCCATGTCCGCTCCCCGCGAAACGCTTTCGTCACTCCGCCAATTGCTCGCGGAGCGTTTCCCGGTCGGAACCACGACCTCCGCAGCGTCGCTGGCGACCGGCGTGCCCGCGATCGATGAGGCGTTGGGCGGATTGCCGGCAGGTGCGGTGAGCGAGATCGTCTGCGCGACGCCGAGCTGCGGCGGCCAGCTGCTGCTGGGGGCGTTGCTGCGCGCGGTGCGGCGGGAGCGCGGGCGCGTCGCCTTGGTGGATGCGGGCGACAGCTTCGATCCGCAGTCCTGGCCGGACGACTGGCTGCGGCATGTCGTCTGGGCGCGCTGTCCGGACGCGGCGACGGCGTTGCGGGCGACGGACATTCTTGCGCGCGATGCGAATTTCCAGCTGGTCGCGCTCGATTTGCGGCTGGCAGATGCGAAAGAGCTGCGGCGCACGCCGGCGCCGTTCTGGTATCGCTTGCAACGCGCGGTCGAGGCCGGAGGACTCGTGCTGGCGGTGTTCACGCCCTTCATGACGGTGCCCAGCGCCCGCGTGCGCCTGGAGTTGAATCGGCCGCATCCCTTCGCGGCGCTGGCGGATCCGCGCGAGGCGCTGGCGCACGCGCTCGCGCCCCAGGTGCAGCGGCAGCGGATGAACGCCACGCGTGCGGGTTGAAGCCACGATGTTTGCCGTCCTGCACGTCTCCGATTTTTCACTACAAGCGGTTCTGCGGCTGGAACGCGAGCTGGCGGGGCGCGCGGTCGCGCTGCTCGACGACCGGTTGCGGCCGCCGGTGGTCGTCGCCTGCACGCGCGAGGCCGCGCAGGCAGGCGTCGAGCCCGGCCAGACGGCGCCGCAGGCGATGGCGCGTTGCGCGACGATCCAGTTGCGCACGCCGCAACCCGCCGCGGAAGAGGAGGCGAAGGCGGGATTGTGGGCGGCGGCGTTTTCCGTTTCGCCGCAAGTCGAGGCCACCGCGCCGGGCGTGTGCACGTTGCAGGTGGGCGGCCTCGCCGGCGACCGACGGGAACCGGCGCTCGCGGAGGCTCTTGGGCAACTCGAGCGGCTGGGTTTGTGTGCCACCGCGGGACTCGCGGCGACGCCGCTGCTGGCGCTTTATGCCGCGCGGGCGGCGGAGCGATGCCGATGCATCGTGCCCGGCGCGGAAGCGGAGTTCCTGCGGGATCTGCCGCTGGCGACAGCGGAACCGTCCGCACCGGTCGCGGCGATTCTGGCGGGGTGGGGAGTGCAGACGCTGGGTGATCTGACGGCGCTGGCGAAGGCGGATGTCGTTCAGCGACTCGGGCCGGAAGGGATGGCCTTGTGGGAGCGCGCCGCGGGCGAGACGACGCGGCCGCTCAAGCTGATCGCGCCGCCGGATACGTTTGCGGCGGAGCTGGAGCTGGAGCACGAAGTCGAGACGCTCGAGCCGCTGCTTTTCGTGCTGCGGCGGTTCATCGACCGGCTCGCACTGGAATTGCGCAATGCCGGACAGGCGGCGGGCGCATTGACGCTCGGTTTGATGTTGAGCGACGAGACCTGCTACGCGCGCGAGTTTCGCCTGCCGGAGCCGACGACGAAGGAAGATGTGCTTTTTCGGGTGCTGCACACGCATCTCGAGACCCTGCACACGGCGGCCACGATTTGCGGCGTACGGCTGGAGTGCCGGCCGGCGCGTCCGCTCGAGCGCCAGCAGGGTCTCTTCGAAAGCGAACTGCGCGATCCGCATGGCTTTGCCGAGACGCTCGCCCGTGTATCCGCAGTGGTTGGACCTCAGCGCGTGGGGACGCCGGTGGCGGAGGATTCGCACCGCCCGGATGCGATCTCGCTGGCCGAGCCCCCCGCTGTGGTCCCGGCGGGGCGGAGCGGCACGGGTGCGGGATGGCGCGGACCGCCCCTGCGGCGGTATCGTCCGCCGCGGCCGGCGACGGTCGAACTCGAAGGCGCGGCGCCGGTTTACGTGTGGACGCCGGCGGTAGCCGGGTCGGTGAATACCCGGCGGGGACCGTGGCGCGGGTCGGGCGAGTGGTGGGATGCCGGCCGGCGCTGGCAGCGCGTGGAGTGGGACGTCGAGCTGGAAGGCGGTGGGGTTTACCGCTTGTTGCGAACGACGCAGCGCTGGTTCCTGGAAGGCGAATACGACTAACGCCGCGACGGAGTCGCGGGCGCCTTCGCTCCTTCCGTGCACTCCGTGTATTCTGCGGTCAACGCACTGCGCGCGCCGCGCGCAAAAAAAAACGCGGGCATGGGCCCGCGTTGATGAAGGAGATCTCCGGCGTCGCTTACCGGATGGGAGCCGAGGACTCGGCGTTCTGCGGCGCCTGGGCGAAGAACTCGACCACGTGCGTGACGTTGTTGTAGCCGCGCGATTTCAGCAGTTGCTCGATCTGCTCGACGTTGCGGCGCAGTTCGGCGGTGGTCGCGGGGTCGATTTCCTGCACGCGGTTGGTTTCTTTACAGACCACGTGATAAGGATGTGCCTCGCCCTGGCTGAGTGTATAGAGGCTGGTGCCGTTATGATAGAAGGACCGGCGGACCAGGCCGATTTCCTCGAATGCACTCAGACAGCGATAAACGGTGACCAGGTCACAGGAGCCTTTTTCCAAATCGGCGTGGATCTGCTCGATCGTGGTCGGCTGGCCGCGATTGATCATCGCAGTGAGAATGGCGATACGCGGTTGAGTGATTCGCAAGCCAGCGGCTTTCAGGCGGGCACAAGCGAGGTCGAGTGGCGTTTGGTTTTTCGCCGGAATGTTTTTCGCATCCGCAAGCGGATGGTTCGTGGAAGTCGATGCAATCATTTCACCTTCAAGAATGCGCCCGCTAGCACTCCCTTCCGAGATTATAATCAGCAGTTTGCATCAGGTCTTTCCCTGAAAGGCTTCGTCTTGAGTGCGCCCTTCGGGTTGCTAGTTGCACGGCCCGAAACGCTGTGCTATCTCGGGCCGACACATGCAAGATCCGGACTTTGCCGAGATTGTCGGCTTAATCTGCAAGGAAGATTCACGCTATGACCGAAAGGCTTACGAGTTCGTTCGGCTGGGGTTGGATCATACTGTCAAGGAGTTGAAAAAAAAGGAAGGCGCCCGCGCCGTGCGGTCGCGGCATGTGTCGGGTCCGGAACTGCTGGACGGGCTGCGGGTTTACGCGCTGGAGCAGTTTGGACCGCTCGCGAAGATGGTGCTCAATTCCTGGGGAGTCGGGCAGTGCTCGGATTTCGGCGAAATCGTCTTCAACCTGATCGAATATAACGTCTTTAGCAAAACCGACAACGATCGTCGCGAGGACTTCGCCGGTCTGTATAGTTTCGAGGACGCGTTCGTGAAGCCTTTCCTTCCGGCCAAGCCGGTCCGTCCCGGATCGTTCAACGCCGAGGCCGCGTAACGTTGCCCTTCTTGATTCCAGCGCCACGCGGACACCTTGTCGCCGGCGTGACGCTGGCGCATTCGTTTTTATATCATGCCCAAGACCGCTCCCGCCCGCACCGACCTTCGTCTGCTTGATCCCTTCTGGCGCGAGCCGGTGGAGCGTTCGGTGCTGCCGAATGGACTGACGCTGATCCTGAAGCCCGATCGTTCAGCTGCCCTCGCGTCGGTGCAGGTTTGGGTCAAGACGGGCAGCGTTCATGAAGGCGCCCAACTCGGCGCCGGACTCTCGCATTATCTTGAGCACATGCTGTTCAAGGGCACCGAGCGGCGCGCGGGGCGCGAAATCTCGGCGACGGTTCAGGCCTATGGCGGCTACATCAACGCCTATACCACCTTCGACCGCACGGTTTATTATATCGATCTGCCCAGCGAACATACCGCGGTTGCGATCGATCTGCTGGCGGATGCGGTGCTGCACTCGACCCTTCCCGCCGACGAATGCGCGAAGGAGAAAGAGGTCATCTTGCGCGAGATCGCGATGACGAAGGACGATCCGGACAACCGGTTGTGGGAAACGCTTTTCGAAACCTCGTTTCGTGAGCATCCGTATCGCCAGCCGATCATCGGGCATCGCGAAATTTTCTCCGCCGTCACGCGCGAAGATCTCGTGGCGTATTACCGGGATCGCTACGCGCCCAACAATCTCGTGGTAGTGATCGTCGGTGACATCGATGTCGCCGCGACGCGCGCGGCGGTGGAGCAACATTTCGGCGTCGCGCCGCGCCGGCGGCTCGCACCGGTGCTGGTGCCGGCCGAGCCCCTGCAACTCGGCCCGCGGAGCGAACACCGTTTCGAAGACGTGGAGGTGTCGCGGGCGGCGCTCGCCTGGCCGATTCCCGGACTCACGCATGCCGACGCGCCCGTGCTGGACCTCCTGGCTGGCGTGCTGGGCGGCGGCGACAGTTCGATCCTCTGGCAGGAAATCCGCGAAAAGGCGGGGCTCGTTCACTCCATCGACGCGTCGAGCTGGAACCCGGGTTCCAGCGGTTTGTTTTGCATTTCATTCACGGCGGACGCCGACCAACGCCTCGCGGCCGTGGACGCGATCCAACGCTGCCTCGCCCGGCACCTGCGGCGCGGTTTCACGCCGGCGCAGGTGAAGAAGGTTGTGCGGCAACTCGTGGTCAGCGAAATCAACACGCGCAAAACGATGAGCGGCCAGGCGTCGCGTCTCGGCGCGGCGGAGGTCGTCGTCGGCGACCTCGACCACAGCCGCGCGTATTTCCAACAGCTCGAGCAGGTGCGGCCCGCGGATCTGAAACGCGCGCTCGGCGAGTATCTCGCGCCGGAGCGCCTGACGTCGGTCTCGCTGAATCCGCCGGAGAAAAACAAGTCCTCTACCATCCCGGCGGCGGCGCAGGCGGCCCGGCCGGACTTCACGGAAACGAAGCTTTCCAATGGCGCGCGCCTCTTGCTCCAACCGGATCGCCGGCTGCCGAATCTGCACTTCCGGCTGATGATGACCGGCGGACCGCTTTTCGAGGAGCCGGCCAAGCGCGGCGCGACCGCGCTGCTGGCGACGATGCTCACCAAGGACACGCGTCAGCGCAGCGCCGCGCAGGTGGCGGAGTTCATCGAATCGGTGGGCGGTTCGCTGCATCCGGTTTCCGGCAACAACAGCATCGGGCTGGCCGTCGAGGTGCTGCCGCCGGATGCGGACCGGGCGCTCTCGGTATTGGAGCAGGCAATACGCTCGCCGCGGTTCAAGCCGGCGACGTTCCAGCTCGAGCGTGACGCGCAGATCGCGGCACTGCAGCAGGACGAGGACGACGTCGTCACCCTCGCGCGAAAGCGTCTGCGGCAAAGATTCTTCGGCCCGCATCCGCTCGCGTTCGACGCGCAGGGAGACCAGGACGGGCTCAAGAACCTCGCGCCGGCGGATCTCGCGCGCCTTTTGCGCCGGCTGGCGGTAGGGCCGAATGTCGTGCTCGCGGTCGCGGGGGATTTCGAGCCGCGCGTGCTCGCGCCGAAGCTGAAACGCTTCCTCGCGAAACTGCCGCGCACCGCGGCACCGCAGGTGGAGGTCGCCGACGGGGCGCGACGGCTTCCGGCCGAAGCCGGCGAGTTCGTGGAAAAGCAGCCGCGCGAGCAGGCGGTCGTGCTGCAGGCGTTTCCCGGACCGCGCGTGAACGCCGAGGATTTTTACGTCGGCGAAGTGGCCGACGAGATTTTCAGCGGGATGGCCTCGCGTCTGTTCGAGCGCGTGCGCGAGGAGAAGGGCCTCGCGTATTTCGTGCGGTCGGCGCGTGTGGTCGGTTTGGATACCGGCATGTTTTATTTCTTCGCCGGCACCCAGCCGGGTCGCGAGGTCGAGGTGCTCGCCGAGATCGACGCGGAGATCGAACGCATGCGCGTGGGCGGCGTGGAGCCGGAGGAGTTGGCCCGCTGCCAGACGCGACTGAAAGCCGGGCGGCGCCAAAGCCTGCAGACCAACAGTTCGCGCGCGATGCAGGCGGCATTGAACGCGCTGCAGGGACAGCCGATCAACGACTGGAAAAACTACGATGCGCGCATCGAAGCGGTGACGATTGCCGATCTCGCGATGTTTGCGGCGCGGTATTTCCGCCGGGAGCTGCGGACGCAGCTCGTGGTTGCACCATGAGTCGGCCGAGCCGCGGCTTTGCCGCGGCGGAGATGGAAGATCGGAGATGAAGGCGCGGCGTCACGCGGCGAGCTGAAAGCTTTTGGGCTGAGATGAAACCGAGAGGCGAGCGGCTAGAGGCTAGAGCTAGGTAGCGGCCCTCGTCCCGACAGCCAGGGGAGACGGCCCTCCCAGCTGTCCGCGTTCGCGGCCCATCTGCCGAACGCGTGCCACTGCCATGCCCTTAAACTACTCCGCACATGGTGGGGAGAAATGGTTGTCGTCGATGAGTAAACTCAATCGGCGTTGACGATAAGCTCGCCGCATCGCGGCGGTTCTTCGCGAATCCTTCGTTACCTTCGCGGTGAATCCGAGTCCCCGGTGCTCTTTCGTGTGTTTCGTGGTTCCAAACGCCAGGTTCTGCCCGTGAATTCCGTGTTTTCCGCGGGCAAGTCGCCGCGGTGCGGCGAGTCTAGATCTAGGCCGAGGTGGTTTATGACATCAAAACGGCCATGAATATGCGTTTAGGCTGGTGCAATATTGATGCGTTAATAGGGTGGCGCTCGTTACCCTATGAAAACCAAAAACCTCAAAGTGATGATCCTGCTCGCTGTCGCGAGCATTTGGGCCCTGCCGGCGATGACCGCGAAAGACGAAGCCAAGGAGCAGAAGGTCGGCAAACGCACCTTGAAAAAGTATGACGCCGACAAAGACGGTCGCCTCAACGACGAGGAAAAAGCCGCTTGGGAAGCGGACAAAGCCAAGAGTCGCGAGGAGCGGGCGCAGAAAAAAGCCAAGAAGTCCGCCGACGCGGAAGCCGCCAAGTAGGCGGCCGTCGTTCCTTTTGCGTGGGTGCTGACCCCGGCAGCAATGCCGGGGTTTTTTTATGCGCGCGTCTTGCTCTCGTCGTGCAGTGCGCCGCTCCACTTCAGCTTCGTGCGCACGACCGAGAAGTGCGAATACGTGACCGCTTGGACGAGCGGCAGCTGCAGTTTCGAAATCGTGATCTCGATCGGCGAATCGATGCCGACTTTCAGATCGCGTTGCCCATCCATCGCCACCAGCAGGCGCGAGTGGTTGGAGCGGTTGAACACCCGCAGGCACACGCGATCGCGGAAAATGATCGAGCGATTACTGAGCGTGTGCGGACAGATCGGCGTCATCGCGATCACCGCGGCGTCCGGGTGCACGAGCGGGCCGCCGGCGGAAAGATTGTAGGCGGTCGAGCCGGTCGGCGTGGAAAAAATGAGACCGTCGCAGGTGTAGTTCGTGACGAGCTCGTCGTCGGCGTAAACTTCGAGCTGCACGAGCCGCGAGTTGACCTCGTTTTTCACGAGCACGTCGTTGAGCGCGAGATCGTGCGAGCCTGGGCCGGTGCAGCACTCGAGCAGCGAGCGTCGGGCGATTCGATATTTGCCCCCGAGCAACTCGACGAAATGCGCGCGCGCCTCGTCGGCGGAAAACGTCGTGAGAAATCCGAGACTGCCGCGATTCACCCCGATGATCGGCACTTGGAAATGCGCGGCCTCGCGGGCGACACCCAGCAGCGTGCCGTCGCCGCCGATCACGCAGCAGGCGTCCATGCCGCGCAGGTAGCCTTTCTTGAGCGGAAAGTCGGACGTTGTTTTGACCTTCAGGCCATGGCCGCGGGCAGCGGCAGCCAGCTCCTCGCCGAGCTCGGGCGCGCCGTGCTTTTCCTCGTTCACCACGAACGCGATTTTCCGAATGGGCTTCATGTGCGCTGTCAGTGAAACCACGAATCTCCGCGAATCGATTCGAATATGCGCGTCGCCACCCGCCCGCCCACTTGCGCCCGCCGCCGCTCGCCGAGCCGCCGATGTGCCCGCGCCCTCCACGCGAAGCGCCAAACCAGAGTGTCATCTATTATATGACACTCTGGTTTGGGTTGCTCACGGAGAGGCGGGAGAGATGGGCGGAAAGGTGGGGCTGGCGGGAGGGAGGGGAGTGGGCGAAGGGTGGCGGAGGGCGAGGAGGAATTCGCGGTTGCCGTCGGCGCCGGTGATCGGCGAGTCCATGGTGCCGACGAGTTGCGCGTGGGGGAGTTCGGCCAGCGCGAACTCGCGCACGCCGTCGAGCGCGGCCTGCTGCACCGCCGGATCGCGGATCACGCCGCGGCCTTTGTCGACTTCCTCTTTCCCGGCCTCGAATTGCGGTTTCACGAGCGCGACCAGCGTGCCGCCCGCGCGCAGCAGCGGCCACACCGCCGGCAGCACGGCCTTCAGGGAAATGAACGACAGGTCCATCACGATCGCGTCGAAGGCGCTCCGCGGCAGATCGGTGGCGGTGAGATGGCGGGCGTTGATCTTCTCGAGGTTCGTGACGCGCGGATCGCCGCGGAGCTTCGCGTGCAATTGCGCGCGGCCGACATCGACGCAGACGACATCCGCCGCGCCGGCCTGCAGCGCGCAATCGGTGAAACCGCCGGTTGACGCGCCGACGTCGAGCACGTGCGCGCCGCGGAAATCCAGAGCGAAGCGCTCGATCGCGCCGGCGAGTTTTTCGCCGCCGCGGGAGACGAAGCGCGGCGGCTGGTCGACCGTAAGCTCCAGGTCGGCGGGAAACTCCTTGCCCGGCTTGTCGAGCCGTTCGGTGCCGCGACGGACACGTCCGCTCATGATCAACGCCTTCGCCTGCGCGCGCGACTCGACGAGTCCGCGGGCGACGAGGAGCTCGTCGAGACGGATGCGTTTCGCGCCGCTCATGCGCGGGCTCCTTTCAACTTCTGTCGCGCGGGCGACCAGCAGGTGGTGCGGCCGCCGATGTCGGTGCGGCGCAGTTTCACGCCCGTGAGCGGGCACCTGCCACCGTCGCGCCAGCGGTGGTGAAACAGCCAGGAATCGGGAATGTTGACGTTGAGGTCGGGCGGCAGCTCCTTGCCGCGGCCGGCGATCTTGTCGAGTGCGAGCCGGGCAACGTGGCGGCATTCGCGCCAAAGCGTCTTGATCTCGTCGGCGTCGAGCGAGCCGGCGGCGCGTTGCGGATGCAGCGCCGCGCGCCAGAGGATTTCGTCGGCCATCCAGTTGCCGATCCCGGGAAAGCGTTCCTGCATGAGCAGGACGGATTTGATCGGCGCGCGCGCGCGGCGTCGCAGGAAGTCGGATACGGCTGCGACGGTGAACGCGCGCGACAGGATCGGCGGCGCGATCTGCGTCCACCAATCCGGCGCGTCCTCGCCGCGGTGAAACTGCACGCGTCCGAACATCCGCGGATCCGAAAACACCAGCGTGCAGCGCTCCATTGCGAGCACGAGGTGGTCGTGTTTCGCGGGCGTATAGTCGGGCGACTGCGCGTAAAGATCGCCGCTCATGCCGAGGTGAACGCCGAGCCAGCGATCCGCGTCGAAGCGAAAGAGCATCTGTTTCGCGGCGGCGGCAGAGGATGCGAAACGCGTGCCGGCGAGGGCGTCGGCGATCGCGTGCGGATCGGTGCCGCGAAAGACTTTGGCGCGCGGATGCAGCAGAACGCGGGCGACGCGCTGGCCGACGGCGGCCTGGTGCCAGCGCTTGCGGAAGAATTCGACCTCGGCGAGTTCGGGCATGAACGGCGGCGGCGAAAACGCGGAGGCGGCGTCAGCGGATTTCCCAGTCGTAGCCGTGCTGCGACAGCAGACGCGGAGCGCGCGCGGTGACCTGCACGACGTCCTCGATGCGGCAGCCGCCGAGCCTGGGATAATACAGTCCCGGCTCGACGGTGACAACCGCGCCTTTTTTCAATGGCTGGGAAACGGCGCTGCTGATCCGCGGCGCCTCGTGAACGGCGAGACCGAGACCGTGACCCGTGCCGTGGAAAAATCCGACCGAGCCGGATTTCGTGTGCCGCGTTTCGAAACCGTCGCGCTCGAAGACAGCGAGGACGCGTTGATGAACCTCGCGGCCGTCGACGCCCCCGCGAATCGCGCCGAGCGCGGCGAGTTGGGCCTCGCGCACGGAGGCGACGAGCCGGCGCTGGGCGTCGCTCGCGCGGCCGCGGAGAAACGTGCGGGTCATGTCGCCGAAATAACCGGTCTTCGTGACGCGCGGAAAGATGTCGATGATGATCAGCTCGTGCGGACGCAGCGGGCCGGAGCCGCGCTCGTGGGGATCGCAGGCCTGATCGCCGCCGGCGACGATGGTGGTGTCATTGGCCTGTCCGCCCTCGGCCATGATCGCGGACTCGATCGCGAAGCGCAGGCGCTCCGACGTGAGCGGGCGTTTTTCGAAGATCAAGGAACGCCCGCGCGGCTGGGCGCGATGCAGGATGTCTTCGGCGATTTTAAAACCGACCGAGCAGAGCCGGTTGCCCTCGCGAATGGCGGCGGCCTCGGCGGCGGATTTGATTTCGCGTTCGGGAAACAGCGGACCGTCGGCGAGCTCGAGCGTGACGCCGAGAGCGTTGAGTTTGACGAAGAGCGCGGCGGGAAAGTCGTCGGCGACGCGGAAGCGCTTGATGCGATGGGCGCGGGCGAGCTCGGCGATGATTTCGGCGGGGCCGACCTTGCGATCGGGAAAACGCTTCGCGGCGCGGGCGCGCCAGACTTCGAGCGGGAGCACCGCGTGGAACGTCCTCGCTTTCTTGATCCGGCCGAACTCGAGGGCGCTCTGGACGGTGATGCGGCGGCCGCCGGCGGCGAAAGCGATGAACGGATCGTGGACGTCGACGCGGCTGAAATAGAGCTGGTCGGCGTTGCTCGTGTCGGCGAAGAGGAGCGGAGGAGGCGTGGAGCGAGGCACGGGAAGAGATTGAACTGAGGGGAAGCGCGCATTAGCCACCCGGGCGGTGAAAAACGCAAATCCGGTTTGCTCCTCGATCCGATGGCTCGGTGTGTTGCTCGCGCTGCTGGCGTGGGCGGGGTGCGACGAAGAGCGCGCGCCGACGGAGCAGAAACCGAAGACGGTTGCCGACCATTTCGAGATCCGCGTGGGCGGAAAGCCCGTGCAGATGCAGCTCGCGGTGCTCATGCCGGAGATGGAGCGCGGCCTGATGGAGCGGCGCGATCTCGGGCGCGACGAGGGGATGCTGTTCGTTTACAACCGGCCGCAGCAAATGAGCTTTTGGATGCGCAATACGCCGACGCCCCTCGATATCGGATTTTTCAATGCGCACGGGATGCTCGAGGAAATTTATCCGCTGTATCCCTACGACGAGACGCCGGTGCGCTCGCGGAGCACGCTGCTGTCGCTCGCGTTGGAAATGAATCAAGGCTGGTTCCGCGAGAACGGCGTGAAGCCGGGCGCGGAGCTCGACATGGACGCCCTGCGCGCGGCGTTGCAGGCGCGCGGCTTCGAGCCGCGGCGTTACGGACTGGAGAACTGACGCGCCCGCGAAAGAGGGCGGGCTGCGCGGACGTTATTCGTCCTTCGGGATCTCGTTGTCCGTTTTCAGGAGGATCACGGGCGTCTTGGTTTTCACCCAGACCTCCGTTTCCTTGAAATGCTTGGCGGGGACGTTTTCGAGCGCCTCGCCGACGGTTTTCGCGGGATAAAGGCGCCCCTTGCGCGTGGCGTTGTAATCGTAAACCGCGCGGAAAATCCGGTCCTGCGTGGTTGCGGGACTTTCGTCCTCGGGAATCTGAAGCACCCAGCCGGTGAAATCGATTTTCGGCGGCAGCTGGCTCTCGGGATCGGAGACGAGGATGACGAACTGCTTCTTGAGCGGCGGCGGCTTGTCTTCCTCGGTCTCGGGCTGCACGGCGAGGTTGAGTTCCTCGATGACGCGTCGGAGCAGGGAAGGCTCGAGTTCGTTCTTCTTCAGGATTTCCGCGACCTTGCTGACATCGATTTTCGGCATGGGAACTTGGGAGGGAAAAGAAAACCAATCGCCGCAAACGCGCGGCTGACCAAGCCAAATCTTCGACGGGTTTGCGGCGCTGGTGAGGGCGGACAGGGCGGCCGCTGGACTCGTTACGAATCATGTGCTTCCTGTGCCGCGTGTCTTCGACCGATCTCGAGTGGTTCGATGTGGTGAACGAGCGCGACGAGCCTGTGGGCCGCGCCCTGCGGCGCGACGTCCACGCGCGCAACCTGCTGCATCGCGCGGTGCACATCCTCGTATTCGACGAACACGGACGGCTGTTTCTGCAGAAACGATCGATGACGAAAGACACGTCGCCGGGGCTGTGGAACTCCTCGTGTTCGGGTCACTTGGACGCGGGCGAGGATTACGATCCCGCGGCGGTGCGGGAGTTGCAGGAAGAGCTCGGGCTGACCGTGGCGGAGCCGCCGCAGCGGTGGTTTCGGATCGAGGCCTGCGCGGAGACGGGCTGGGAATTTTGCTGGATTTACCGGCTGCGTTCGGGCGGGCCGTTTGTCCTCCATCCCGAAGAGATTGAAGGCGGCGACTGGTTGTCGCCGGAGGAGGTGACGGCGCGGATTGCCGCGAAGCCGGAAGACTATTGCCCGGCGTTTCGGCTGTTGTGGCCGATCGCTGCGAAAACGCTGGCAAGTGAGCGCGCGGCCTCGGCCTGAGCGCTCACGCCAGCCATCGGCAACTACAGCTCTGGCGAAGGTCGATAACGACGCCCGGAGATTCCGCCGGGGCCGGATTGTTCGCTGAGACGTTTGATTTCGTCGAACTGCTTCTGAGTAATCAGCCGGCGCGGCAGGCGACGCTCGGCTTCCTGCACGAGACGCTCGCGATCCTCGTCGCTCGGCGTGTGCGGCTCCCACGACGTGTGGTGACCCTGGTGACGCGTCCAGGCGATGTTGCCGCCATGGATGACGACCGCGACCTGGTATTTGCCGCGTTCCGGATCTTTGTTCCACCAACCGAACTCGATGCCCATGGCCGCAGTGTTGGCGGAGGTCAGGTTGGCGCCAGCGCAAACTCCGCGAGGCGTTCGCCGACGCGGTATTCGTCGCCGCGCGATTCGATTCGTCGCAACGCCAGCCGACCGTCACGGATCTCGACCAAGCCGGGACCGCCCGGCGGGCAGAACGCGCCGGTGTTGAGCACGATCAATCCCGACGGCGTGCGCACGAAGCCGAGCCGGTGGGTGTGTCCCATCACGAGAAAACGCGCCTGCGGACGAAACTGGCGGACGAAGGTGTCGGCCCGCACGGGTGTCTGGCGCCAGGCCTGAATCACACGCCACACGCGCGTCGGCGGCCAGAGCGTGTCCAAAACATAACTGACAATGTAGCGGAGGCGGCGGCGCTCGGATTGATGGCGCTGGGGAATCGCGGCGGCGGCGCGGCGGTAGGCGCCGAGACGGGTGGGCAGTTGCGCGCGCTCCGGGGGAGAAAGTCGGGCGAGTTCCTGGGCGACGAGACGCCGGGCGAGTGCGGCATCGCGTCCCCACGGAACCAGATCCTCGAACAAGGCATCGCCGTGCGTGACGAGCACTTCTCCCTGAGAAAACTCCAGATGGTGGTGAGCCGAGACATCGGGATCGTGGTTGCCCGTGACCAACGTCGTGGGCGGAGCGTGGCGTGCGAGAAAATCGCGAACTTTCTGTGCGACCTCCTGCGGACGAAGACCGTTGTGATTGGGCCGGGTATCGAGCGTGTCGCCGTTGAACACGACCTCGTCGGCCCCGTCGAACAGCGGCGCGAGGCTCGACAGCGTTGTCACGCGGCTCGCGCGATCGCAGTAATGGAGGTCGGAGAAGATGCGGAGGACGGAGACGGACACGGACGGGAACGGACCTGAACGCACCGCCGCGGTTCGCGCAACGCTTTAGGCTCTTGTGCTGGGAAACGAGAATTGGGAAAGTGAAGAGTATGCGTCCGCTTCGCTTCGTGTCGGTGTTGCTGTTGTTGATTGTCCTTTCCGCTCGCGCGGAGGACGCCGAGGAGCTCGCGCGAATCCACACCGAGGCGATCGGCGGGCGCGAGCGACTCGATCGGTGGCGGGCGATGCGGGCGACGGGCACGGTGCTCTCGGACGGCAGTGAGCTGGAATTCGAGCTGATCGCGGCGCGGCCCAACCGCGTGCACGTGCGGATCCGCTCGGAGGGTCGCGAGCTGGTGCAGGCGACCGACGGGGACCATGCCTGGCAATTTGACGGCGCGACGGCGAAAGCGCTCACGCCCGCCGACGCGCGGGCGTTCAAGGCGGACGCGGAGTTCGACGACCCGCTCGCGAGTTTGCCCGAGCGGGGTTACGCGCTGGATTTTGCGGGCGAAGTGGCGTGGCAGGAGCGGACGGCGTTCAAGGTGCTGGTCACGCGTCCCGGCGAGGAACCGAGTTTTCTCCTCGTCGATCCGGAAACGTATTTTGTCGTCGCGCGCGTCACGCAGCAGACCAATGCGCGTGGGCGGCAGGTGACCATGGAGACGCGTTACGACGATTTCCGCCCGGTGGCGGGCATTCTCCTGCCGTTTCAGATCCAGGTTTTCGCGGACGGACGTCTTTTGCGGGAAACGGTGCTGCGGCAGGTGCTGCCGATTTTGGAGCCGCCGCCGGAGACCTTTGCGATGCCGGCGACGACGTTGGGCGGTTGACGCGGGGTTTCGGCGCTTGCCAGTCCGCGGCCTGCGCCATGGATTGCGGCATGGCTCTCTTTGGCACCCTGGAAACGATCCGGACGCAGGTCGCGCCGGCGGAGAAATTTGCGGCGGCGTTCGCGTATCTCGACGAGCTGCTGCGCGGCGGCTCGGACGCGGCGAAGCGGATTCGCGGCATCCCCGTGGGGGAAACGCAGAAGATCGAGCTCGCCGGCGGCGCGTTTGCGATGGAGCAGGTTTATCGCACGAAGGCGCGCGCCGACGGTTTTTTCGAGTCGCACCGCAAGATGATCGACGTGCAGGTGATCGTCGAAGGCGAGGAGTGGATCGAGGTGGCGGACCTCGCGCACTGCGTGGTGAAGCAGCCGTTTCAGGAGGAGCGTGATCTCATCGTGCATCAGGACGTCGGGGCCGCGTCCCGGCTGCGGTTGCGCGCGGGCGACGCGGCGATCTTTTTTCCGGCGGACGTGCACATGCCCTGTCTGGAAACGGAGAGCGGCAGCGGGATCGTGCGAAAAACCGTGATCAAGGTGCCGGTCGCGGGGAGCTGAAGACGTTGCGCGGAGCATGAACTACCGCCACCAGTTTCACGCCGGCAATTTTGCCGACGTGGTGAAGCACGCCCTGCTGGTGCCGCTGATCCGCGCGCTGCAGCAGAAGGCGAAAGGTTTCCTGTTTCTGGATACGCATGCCGGCCGCGGTCGCTACGATCTCGGCGCGGCCGGGCGAGGCGACACGCTGGAGCGCCGGCCCGAATGGCCGGAGGGAATCGGCCGCTTGTGGACGCGGGACGATCTGCAGGGAGCGCTCGCGGATTACCGGGAACTCGTGCGGCGTTTCGATCGCGAAGCGGGCAATACCGCGGAAACGTGCCGGTATTATCCCGGATCGCCGGCGCTGGCGGGGATGCTGGCGCGGTCGCAGGACCGGCTGGCGTTGTGCGAGAAGCATCCGGACGAATTTCTGGCGCTGAGCGCCGAACTGCGGGAGACGCCGCGGGCGTCGGTGCATGAAATGGATGGTTACGTGGCCGTGCGGGCGATGCTGCCGCCGCCGGAGCGTCGGGCGCTGGTGCTGATCGACCCGCCCTTCGAGGCGAAAGGCGAGTTCGCGGCGATCGTGACGGCGGTGCGCGAAGGGCTGCACCGGCTCCCGGCCGGCACCTTTGCGATCTGGTATCCGCTGACGGAGCGGGCGCGCGTGGACCGGTTTTTCGAGGAACTGGGAGCGCTGACGCTGCCGCCGACGCTTATGCTCGAGTTGACGGTTGCGGGCGCGGACGCGGGACCGAGGATGAACGGCTGCGGCCTCGTCGTGATCAATCCGCCCTGGCGTTTCGAGGAAACGGCACGGCCGCTACTCGTGGAACTTACGGGCTTGCTCGCGCAATCACCGGGCGCGGCGCACCGGCTGGAGTGGCTGGTGCCTGAACGTTAAAAAAAAGCGGCGGCCCGAAGGCCGCCGCTGGGAAAAGGAGGAAATCGTGGGCGTCAGCCCGCGATGGCGTCAGGTTTTCGCACGGCGCGAGCGAGTTCAGCCACGTCAGCGACGGGCGGGACAACGTTCAACGGCGGCGCTTTGAAGAGAGGACGATTCCACTGGATGTCTTCGCGATTCAAAACCCGCACAATCGCCGCCGGCGCCTGAGCGGGCGGCGTTTCATGATATGGAGCGGGGAACGGCATGATGGGGAGGGTGACAAAAATATCGGGTCAAGGTGCCAAAAAGTTAGAGAAAAAGTGCAGCGTCACGAAATCGTGACGTCGCGCGAGGAGAGTCGGAGGGCGGCAGAAGAGCGGAGGCGAAGCCCGACGCTCTCCCGCCGCCGGGACGTTATGCGACGCGACGGGTGAGAAGCGTATCCTCCAAAGAATGACGCTTCGGCAGCTCGATGGTGAGCACGCCTTCGGCGATCTCGGCTTGCAGCGCCGGATAGTCGATGCCGTGACCCAGCCGGAGCCGCAGCTGGTAGTCGCGCTGCGCGCTTTCCAGATGCAGGGCGTGCCAGTTCACCCGGACGAAATGCGCCTTGCGAGCGGTGATCAGCAGATCGGGGCCGCGCGCCTCGATCTCCACTCCGGACTCGTCGACGCCCGGGACGTACACCGTGAGCTTCACGGCGTCCGGGAGCTCCCGGCAATCGTAGCTCGGCTGACGGAATTTCGGCGTGGACAACGACGAAGCCGCGCGACGAGTGCGATGGGCGGGACGGGAGGTTTGGATGATCGTATGCATGGGAAAATTGGAAGGAGGTTGAGGACAAAAAGGAGTGCGCTCCTCGGGGCTTGATGCCGCCGGGCTTCAGGTGGTTTCTAAACTTGATCCGTTAAGACGGAGGTTTAGGCCTGACAGCCCGTGCCGGTCTGATGCTGTTTGCTCCAATATTGGGAGACCGCACGCATCTGGACGCGGCAATAGCAAGCGACGGCCTTCGTAGACGAAGTGCCGGCGGAGCCGCGGAGATGTTTGCGCGTAACGGTCATTGGAACGTGTTTCACCCTGCACAATGCAGCCGGCATGCCAAGTATGAACTTGCGTATAATGGTGAAGATTGCGTGACGCTGTGCCGGTCGACAGCGTCGGCGGCATGAACGACGCCACCACCACCGTCCAGGAGTTGAAGTCGCGAGTGCTGGCCTTTGCCCGCGAGCGCGAATGGGAGCAGTTTCACGCGCCGAAGAATCTCAGCATGGCGCTCGCGGCGGAGGCGGCGGAGCTGATGGAGCATTTCCTCTGGGCCACGTCGGAGGCGTCGCGCGAGGTCGTGAAAGATTCGGCGAAACGGGCGAAGATCGCCGAGGAACTCGCCGACATCGTCATCTACTCGCTCGAGTTTGCGAACGTCAGCGGGCTCGACGTCGCCGCCGCGATCGAAGCGAAAATGGCGGCCAACGCGAAAAAATATCCCGTCGAAAAAGCACGCGGTCGCGCTGACAAATACACCGAACTCTGACGCCCATGGCTGCGGCGGTCGACTCCGTGCCGAGGCGAGGCGCTCCCACGCACGCGAGCCCCGCGGCACTACCGGCAGCAGGCGCAGCGCGGGCCGCAACTCGCCGGTGGCGCGGACGGAGACGCGGCGGATTTCTGCGCGGCATAGCCGAAGCCGCCGACAATCACGCGGCGCACCGGCTCACCGGTCGCTGGATCGCGCGTCAGCGCCGCCTCCTTCATCGATTGCTGCACTTCGAAGCGACGCGGCTCGACGCCGGGCAGGAGCGGAATCGTTTCGTAGACGTAGGTGGCCATCGCGGTTCAGTAATCGGACTCGTGGCACAGGGATCAAGAAATCCGCGGCGCGCAACCTACGAAACGGCGCGTCAAAAAACGTCGCCTTTCCAGCCCCACATTCCGCGGCTCACGTCGATGAACTTTACGTAAACGCGATCCTTGGGAATCCCGAGATGTTCCTCGATCAGGCCGCAGAGTGCGGCGCTCAGGCTCTTGGTTCGTCGCGCGGGCAGCGCGATGGATTTGAGCTCGAGAAACGCGACCGGCGCGTCCGAGCCGGCGAAGAGCATCGGCGTGTCGGGTTGCAGCGCGATCATCACGAAATCTTCCGATTTCTCCAGCTCGCGGGCGACGAGCGCCGAGGCGCTGCGCAACACGGTCTCCTCGGCTTTCTCGGTGAGTGGAAGATTGGTCTGGATTTTGAGATAGGGCATGGCGGGGCGAATTTGAACGGGGTTCAACGGGGCGGCCGACGCCCGAAGTGTGCCGCGTTTTCCGGCCGCGCGCAAATCGGGACCACGCCCGATCGCGCTCTCCCGCGAATCGACTACGCCGGTCCGGATTTTGGCCGAGACGCCTTCATCACCGCTTCGTTCGTCTCCAGTCGCGGGCCTCCGATCAAATCGATGCAATAAGGAATCGCGGGAAACACCGCTTCGAGATTCTCGCGAATCGCCTTCGGCCGGCCGGGCAGGTTCACGATCAGCGTGAGGCCGCGGATTCCGGCCGTCTGCCGCGAAAGGATCGCGGTCGGCACGTGGCGCAACGACGCGGCGCGCATCAGTTCGCCGAAGCCGGGCAGCTCTTTCTCGATCACCGCGCGCGTGGCCTCCGGCGTGACGTCGCGAACGGCCGGCCCGGTGCCGCCGGTGGTGACGACCAGCGGGCAACCGACCTCGTCGGCCAGGCGGCGTAGTTCTTTTTCAATGACGTCGCGTTCGTCGGGCACGATCCGGTAGTCCGGTTCGAAGGGCGTCGCGAGCCATTCGCGCAACAGCGCAAGGCAGGCTTGGCCCGGTTCGTCGGCGTAGATGCCGGCGCTGGCGCGGTCGGAGATGTTGAGGATGCCGAGGCGGATCATGGGGACGGAGAAATCGAGAATTCGGTCGGGTTGAGATTGAACTCGCGCACGACGTCCGCGGCGCTGACACCCCGCTCGCGCAGCGCGCGGAGACTGAGCGCGTCGTGGCGCTTGGCGAGCCGTTCGCCGCGATCGTCGGTCATGAGCGGACAATGATGATAGGCCGGCACGTCGTGCCCGAGCGCGCGTAGCAGCAGAATCTGGCGGAAGGTGGATTTGATCAGGTCCGCGCCGCGCACGACCTCCGTGATGCCCATCGCGGCGTCGTCGACCGCGCACGCGAGCTGGTAGCTCGGCATGTCGTCCTTGCGCCAGACGAGAAAATCCCCGAAGTCGCGGCCGGCGATCGCGCGCTGCGGACCAAAGTGCGAATCGTGAAACGCGACCTCTTCGCCCTCCGGCACGCGGAAGCGCCAGTTCACGGAAATCGTGTCGCCGAGCGGCGGCAGCGGTGCGCTCGTCGGCGGCCGGAACGACGGCGGATAAACCGGCTCGTCGTCCGCGTGCGGCGCCGTGGCCGCTTCGAGGACGTCGCGGCGCGAACGCGTGCAGGGGAAAATCAGTCTCGCGGCGTGCAGTTGCGCGAGCGCGCGACGGTAGTGTTCGCGCCGGCGGCTTTGGTCATACGGCGCCTGCGGGCCGCCGAGATCCGGGCCTTCGCTCCAGCGCAGGCCGAGCCAGCGGAGATCCTCCAGCATGGCGGCGACGAACTCCGGGCGGCAGCGGGCGGTGTCGAGATCGTCGTTGCGCAGCACCAGCGTGCCGCCGGCCGCGCGGGCGCGTTCGCCCGCGACCCAGAACGTGCGCGCGTGGCCGAGATGCAGATAACCGGTCGGCGACGGCGCCAGGCGTCCGCGATACACCGCATGCGGCGCCGGGACGGAGTTTGCAGTTGGAGGGTCGAAGGACAGAGCGGCGGAAGCTTTGGGTTTGATCTCTCAACTCTCAACACTCAGCTCTCAACCTCTTCCATGTCCAAATTGCTCTGCGTTTACTGCTCCTCGAGCGACCGGCTGGATCAGAAGTATTACGACGCGGCGACGGCGCTCGGCCGCGAGATGGTCGCGCGCGGCTGGGGGCTCGTTTACGGCGGCGGCGAGACCGGCCTCATGGGCGCCGTGGCCCGCGCCGTGAAAGCCGGCGGCGGCCGCGTCATCGGCGTCATCCCGGAATTCATGAAAGCGCGCGAGCTCGCCTACGACGAGGCCGACGAGATCGTCACCGTCGTCACCATGCGGGAACGCAAACTTCTCATGGAAACGCGCGCCGATGCGTTCGTCACGTTGCCCGGCGGCTTCGGCACGCTGGAGGAGATCATGGAAATCCTCACGCTGCGGCAGCTCAACGTCGTGCGGAAACCGTGCGTGTTGTTCAACCAGGAGGGGTTTTACGACGACTTGCTGCGGCTGTTCGGCCGCATGCTCGACGAACGCTTTTTCAAGCCGAGCAACATGGACGTGTTTCGCGTGGCCGCCGCGGTGCCGGAAATCTTCGCGAAGATCGAGGAAGCGTCGACGACGCCCATCGAGGAGAAGTGGTTCGAGACGCGCTGAACGCTTTCTTCGATGCACCGCACCGCTGTCCTGAATCTTCTGAAAGCGCATGCCGCCCGCGCGCTCGAGTCGCACGAAATGGCGATGGTCGCGGACACGATTCGCTTCGTGGAAACGCACGACGACTGCCTGCACCGCACCTGCGTGCCAGGGCATCTCACCGGCTCGGCGTGGATCGTTGACGCGACCGGGACGAAGACCCTGCTGACGCATCACCGCAAACTCGACAAATGGCTGCAGCTCGGCGGGCACGCCGACGGCGATCCGGATCTGCTGGCGGTGGCGCTGCGCGAGGCGCTGGAGGAAAGCGGACTCACGCGGTTGCGGGTCGTGAGCGCGGCGGTGTTCGACGTGGACCGGCATTTGATTCCCGCGCGCAAGAGCGAGCCGGCGCATTATCATTACGATTTGCGTTTCCGAATCGAGGCGGACCCGGCGGAGCCGCTCGTGGTGACGAGCGAATCGAAGGACCTTGCGTGGGTGGATGTATCCGCCGTGGCAGGACTCAATCCCGAGGAATCGATGGCGCGCATGGTGCGCAAGACGCACCATCGCCTCTGGCGCTAGCTCAGCGCCAGAGCCCGATCACTTCGTCGCGGCGGACCCATCCGGTCTGGCCGTTGGGAAACGTGAGCCGCACCCAGCCGAGGAACGAATTCTCCTCGTCGATCACGGCCACGCTGCCGGGCGCGAGCACGCTGGTCTTTTGCGTGTTGTCGGCCTCGGTCGGAATCGAACGCAGCGTGCCGGCGCGCCAGGCGATGACCGCGCGGCGATCAGCGGCGAGTCCGTAGGCGTGCACGCAGGCCGCGGCGAGCGCGAGCGCGATCCCGCAAAGTGCGAACAGCGACGTGGCCGAGATCCGGACCCAGCGGCGGCGCCGATGATAAAGTTCCGCGAGCAGCCAGCCGAGCGAGAGCGCAGCGAGGGCCGCGGCGCCGAGGATCGCGCGCTGCCAGGCGCCGGGCGTCGCCTGGCTCGCGAGCGACTGCAGCGGACCGGGCGAGAGGAAGGGCTGCAGTGGCGCGGGCACGGCGCCGGACTTGTCGACCGCGAACAGAAAATTCCAGCGAATCGCCGGCTCCGAGGGCGCCTGGACGAAGGCGGCCGCCGCCTGCGCGCCGGCTTCGCCGAAACGGTCCTGCTGGATCAGCGCGAGCGAAAGATTGTGACGCGCGATGGCGTCGGTCGGCGCGGTGGCGACGGTCTTGCGCCAGGCGTCCGCGGCGGCGGCGAAATCGCCGCTGCGATACGCGGTGCGCGCGTCGGTCGCCGGTTTCGCGAGCTCGGCGGCGCGCAGCGAAGCGGGCAGGAGCAGCGCGGTGGCGGCGGAGGCGAGCAGCAGGCTGGCCACGAACGGGAGGAGGTTGCGCGGGAGAAAAAGGTGGAACGGCGAGATCCCGGGTATCCGTTGCGCGGAGACGGCGACATCGGCCCGTGCCACCCAGTCAGAAGGCAGACTTCCGTCGGCGCGATAAAGCGCGGCGTCGGCCTCGGCCCAGAGACGCGACCATGTCGGATCGGCGAGCGCGGTCGGCGGCGGGGCGGCGTGGTGCAGTCCCAGCAAAAGGCGGGCGTCGTGCTGCCATTGCAGCAGGAGCGCGTGGACGGACGCGGCAGGCGCGTGGCGCAGCGCGGCGAGGGTGGCGATGAGCCGGGCGCGGGCCTCGCGGCGATTTTGCAGCGGATCGGTCGAGCGCGCGCGCCGATAAGCGAGCGCGAACCAAAAGCCGAGCAGCAGCACGAACGGCGCAACGGCGAGCGCGACGAGCAGGCTGGAACGGAGCGGCACCGGCGCGGACGCGGAACCCGGCAACGGATCCCGCGGAATCGGGGCGGGCGGCGCGGGCGGTTTGATCTTGGCGATCTCGAAACGCGGCGCGCCGTTGGCGGGCGTTTCATCGGACGTCGACGGAGCCGGCGTCGTCGCGACGGGCGCCGGCGCGGGTGCGGAGATCGCGACGGTGGTGCGCGGCGTCGTGAGCGTTTTGTAGTCGCCGGTGGCAGGATCGAAGTAGACGAAGTTGACCGGTCCGAGCGTGTAGGTGCCGTCCTCGGTGGGGATGAGGACCACGTCCTCGGAGAGCGTCACGTCGAAGAGCTTGCCCTCGGCGGGGGTGCGTTTCGCCTGGGGTTGAACGACGCGGAAATTGCGCGAGACCTCGCGTTGCGGCAGTCCGGCAATGTCTGGCCAGTTGCCGGTGCCGGAGAGTTCGAGCGTCCAGGTGACCGGTTCGCCGACGGCGGCCTGCGCGGGGACAACTTTCGACGTGAGCTTGAACTGGCCGACCGCGCCCGTGTAGCCGGCGGGCGGTGGCGGGAGCGGACGCACCACCAAGGCCGGCGCATTCGAGGCGACGGCGAGCTGTTCGATCCGCGGTGTCTGGAACAGGCCGAAGCCCATGCTGCCGGCCTGCAGGTTTACGAGCTGGTTGGCGGCGTTGAGCGTGAGCGGTCCGGGATTCTTGGCGTAGCCGCGCGTTTTGGCGGTGATGCGGAGGCGGGCTTCGCCGTTGGCCATGCCCTCGCTGGGTTCGAATTTCGACCATTCCTCGACGACGAGCGGCGCGGCGTTCCACTCGATGTTGCTGCCGAGCTGGTTGAAGGCCGAGCGCGGCACGTCGAGGACGTAAGTGAGCGGGAAAACCTGGCCCGCCCAGACCGAGGTGGCGCCGGGATCAAGCCGCGCGGAGACGCTCGCGTCGGCGGCAGAGCGGGTCGCGCCGCCGGTGAACGCCGCGACGCGCTGCGGACCCTTGTTGGTTTGCACGGTGAAGGCGGGAATCTGGATCGGGCCGGACTTCTGCGAACGCGCGCGATAGCTGTAGATGACGGAGCGCGTCATCGAGAAGTTCACGATGCTCGTCTGCTCGGAGCGGCCGGTGAACGCGAGCGTAGTGCCATCGAGCTTCGGCAGCTGCGGCTCGCCGTCGGGCGCGCAGTTCTCGAAAATCAGCAGCAGCTCGGACGGATCGCCGGAGTCGCTGACATCCCAGCGCACGGATTGCGCGTGCGCGGACGAAAGCAGCAGCGAACACGGCGCGAGCAGCAGGAAAAGCAGGAGTAACGGACGCGAGAAACGTCCCCGGGCGCGCAGCGTGCGTGCGCTCCGTTGCGGCCGGAAGGTCGACGGGTGAGTGGACATGAACATTACCAATCTTTCTTGGGCTTGCGCGGAGTCTGGTCCTTCTCGGCTTCCATCAGCCGGAAGAGCTCGGCGGGCGAATCCTGGTTTTTCAATTGATCCAGCTTTTGCAGCGGCAGCGCGAGCGACGGGTCGGTCGGCGGCGGCGGGCCGTCTTTCTTTTGCGGCGCGCCTCCGACCTTTTGCGTTTCCTCGGGCGGGGGCGGCGGCGGTTCTTCCTTCTTGTCCATGTCGCCGAACGCGGATTCCGGGGACTGCTTTTGTCCGTCGGACTTCTGCTGATCCTGCTGGTTCTGCTGCGAGGCGTTGTCTTTCTCCGACTGTTTTTGTTGCTGCGATTTATCCTGCTTTTGCGGTTCGGACGAAGAGTCCTGCTTGGACTGATCCTGCTTCTGTTGATCCTGCTGCGACTGATCCTGTTTTTGTTGGTCCTGCTGATTCTGCTGTTGTTGTTGTTGCTGCTGCTGGTCGTCGGGTTTTTTCAGCAACGCCTCCAGTTCCTGGCGCAGCTTGGGCCAGTCCGTGGTTTTCGGATCCTGTTTCGAACCGAGTTCGACGGCGGCGAGTGCGTCGCGGACGGGACCTTCGGGGACGGCTTGTTGCGAGGATTGCAGGCGCGTGCCCCACGTGACGGTTTCGCGGGCGAATTCCGCCCAGTCGCGCGCGGTGCGTTGCGGCGTGGTTGCGAGCCGCGTGACAATCCGCGCGAGCGGCGCGGATTCGGCGGGGGGCGCGGCTTTTTCCGCGGCATGCGCCGAGCGAACGGGCAACAGCGTCGCCGGAACGAGCAGCAGCAGAATCGCGACGGTTGTGATCGACGGCGCGGGCGTGCTGGGCGGCACGGCCGAAAGCGGAGGCGGATCGCGCGTGGGCTCGTTGGCGGGGGAGAGCGTGAGTTGACGCGGGCGCGGGCGCACGGGGAATTCGTAATAGAGGCTGACCAGCAGGCACCACAGACCGAGCGCGAGCGGCCATTGGAAACGCTCGACGAGCCGGACGGAATTCTTCTCGAGGAACTCGCCCTTCTGGCCGGTCGCGATGGTCGAGTCGATCAGCGCCGCGAGATCGATCCACGCGCTCGCGTCCTGATAAACGCCGTTCGTCGTCTCCGCGAGTTCGCGCAGCGTGGCGGGTTCGAGTTTCGACAACACCACGGCGCCGCGCTCGTCTTTGACGAATCCGCCGGAGCCGTCGGGGATCATCGCGCCTTCCGCGGTGCCGACGCCGAGGCCGAGGACGCGGATGCCCTTCGTCTTCAATTCCGGCAGGCGTTCGCGCCAGTTTTCCTCGGTGGCTTCGCCGTCGCTCAACACGATCAAAAAGCGATCCGCCGAACCGCTGGTGCCGAACGCGCTCAGCGCCGTGTCGATCAACGCCCGGTAATTCGTGCCGCCCTCCGGCAAAAACTCGGGATTAAGCGCCGGCAGGAATTCGCGCAGGATCTCGTAATCGGCGCTCAGCGGACTCTGGAGAAACGCCGTGCCGGAAAACACCACGAGCCCGATGCGTTCGCCGTTCAGTTTTTCGAGGAGCGACTGAACGAGGAGCTTGGCGCGATCGAGGCGCGAGGGGCGAACGTCGGGCGTCAACATCGAGCGCGAAAGGTCGATCGCGATCAGGATCTCGCGCGCCTGATCGAAGACGGGTTCGTCGACGCGGCCCCATTGCGGACGCGCGAGCGCGACGACGCTGAGCAGCAGTCCGGCGCACAACCAAGGACGCACCCGATGCCGACGCGCGGCGCCGGCGGCCGCCGCGGCGAGTTTCAGGCGATGATTGCCCGCTTCGGCGCGCAGGATGTGCGGATGGGTGGCGGCGGCGTCGTGACGCCGGCGCGTGATTTCCCAGACCAGCAGCGCGACCGGCACGAGGCCGAGCCAGAGGAGATGAGGAAGAGCGAAGGTCACGGGAAATCGGGAGACTCAGGCCGTCGCGGCGCGAAACGGATTTTTCCATTGCACGAGCAACGCCGCGACGAGCAGCGCGACGAGTCCGGGAATGGCGGGCCACAGGAACAGTTCCGACGTGAGCAAGTAGCTCTTGGCCTGAAACTCGATCTTCTGCGCGCGATCGATCGCCTTGAACGCGGATTCGATCGTGCTGGTTTCCGCGGCGCGGTAGAAACGTCCGCCGGTCGTTTCCGCGATGTCGCGCAGCGCCGATTCATCGAGATCGGACATGACGCGGCGGTAGCCCAGCTTCTTGCCTTTGTCGTCGAAGACGGGAAACGGCACGATGCCGTCGCGGCCCGCGCCGATCGTGTAGACCGGCACGCCGCGCGCTTTCGCGAGTTCGGCGGCCTGAGCGGGCGTGAGCGAGCCGCGGTTGTTGGCGCCGTCGGTGAGGAGCACGACGAATGCGCCCTGACGTTTGCCGCCGCTTTCGTGTTTCGCCTGTTCGAGCCGCGTCAACGCCACGCCGAGTCCGTCGCCGATCGCGGTGCCGTCCTCAATCAGGCCGATCTTCAAACGCTCCAGCTGGCGCGCGAGCCAGTCGTGGTCGAAGGTCAGCGGCGCCATCGTGTAGGAGCGGCCGGAGAAGAGCACGATGCCGATGCGGTCGGCGGGACGTTGTTCGATGAACGCCTGGATGACGGGCTTGATTGCCTGGAGACGGTTGATGCGATCGCCGCCGCGCTCGTAATCCTCCGACAACATCGAGCCGGAAAGATCGATCGCGAGCATGATGTC
Source organism: Opitutaceae bacterium (assembly GCA_040255565.1). Taxonomy (GTDB): domain Bacteria; phylum Verrucomicrobiota; class Verrucomicrobiia; order Opitutales; family Opitutaceae; genus Opitutus. The sequence continues at coordinate 100,896 of JBDZVH010000006.1, forward strand.
GTAGCCCTGCGAATGGACCTCGCGCTTGTCCTCGACGCGCTGCGGCCGGGCGAGGGCGATCACCAGCAGCGCCGCGCCGATCAGAGCAAGAATCATCGGCCACCGCGAAACCGACGCGAGCGAAGGACGATGCCAGGCCGCGGCAAACGGCACGAGCAGAACGGGAACGCTGCGTCGTCCGCGCAGCCACACGAGGGCGAACAACGTGACCAGCGCCAGAAACCAAAGCGGATGCGCGAAGCGGAAATTCGAGAAGCTCCAAACCGCAAAGGAAACGGACGAAAGATCCAGAAAGGCGGACATGGATGAGGGGAAACGCGGCAGCTGGGTCAGCGGGCGTTCATGCGCGCGTGGAAAAAACGCACGAGCGCGTCGAGGCGGTTTTCGTCGGTGCCGACGACGAGCCGGCTGAGTGGCGCGGGAAAAAGCGAACGCCACGCGGCCTCGCGCTCCTCGCGCCACGCGGCGTGCGCGGCGCGTTCGGCGGCGTTGCCCTCGAGCGTCACGAGCCGGCCGGAGATCGGATCGTAAGCGGCGAAGGCGTCGCCGGCGGGCAGTTCGCGATCCCACGGATCGTCGACGCGAAAGCCCATCGTCTGGTAGCGCCGCTGGATGACGGTCCAGCCGTCGGGCTCGGGGCGCGGCGGGAAATCGCCGAGCCAGAGCAGCACGCTGTGTTTCGGCGCGGCGCGGGCGAGCAGCCGCCACGGGATTTCGGAGAGCGGAGAGCGCAGATCGGTGATCGGCGGCGGCGGCTGGGAAAGGAGAGAGGCGGCGGCGTGGAGAATCGCGCCACGACCGCGCACGGGTTCGCGGAAAATATGTCCGCCGGGCGAGGCGTGGACGAAGCCGACGCGGTCGCGATTCACCGCGCCGAGCAGCATCACCAGACCGGCGAGCTCGAGCAGCGCGTCGCGCTTCGATTGCGCCCCGGAACCGAAATTGAGCGACGGCGAATCCTCAAACACGACGAGCAGCGTGACCTCGCGTTCCTCGACGAATTTTTTCCGATACGGTTCGCCGAGCCGGGCGGTGACATTCCAGTCGATGTCGCGGACATCGTCGCCGAATTCGTAGCGGACGACCTGGTCGAACTCCATGCCGCGGCCGCGAAACGTCGAACGATACTCGCCACTGAGCACGTTTTCGACGGCGTGGCGCACGCGCCATTCGAGCTGCCGGAGCAGCGCGAGCGGATTCTCGATTTTCGACTTTGAGGTTTCGGTGGCCATGCGGAGCGCGCGTCAGGGCGCGGCGGACGCGAATGCGGGCGGAACGAACGGACTTACTTCGCCGGCACCGGCGTTTGTTCGATCAGCTGGCCGATGATCCGGTCGGCCGTGATTTCCTCCGCCTCGGCCTCGTAAGTGCGGCCGATACGGTGCCGCATGACGTCGGGAGCGATTTCCTGGATGAGCGCAGGCGAGACGTAATCGACGCCGCGGAGCCAGGCGAGGGCGCGGCTGGCTTGGAATAGCGCGAGCGAGGCGCGCGGCGAGGCGCCGAAGGTGAGCCATTTCTTTTTCCCGTTGGCGCCGGCTTCGGGCGCTTCGGCGAGCGCGCGCGTGGCGCGGACGAGCGAGAGGATGTAACCCTGCACGGCGGGCGAGACGTGGATGCGGTCGACCTCGGCGCGCAGTTCCAGGAGTTCCGCGCCGCTGGAAACGGGTTCGAGCGCGGGCTGCTTGGTGACTTGGCCCCAGCGCTGCATCATGGACGCCTCTTCGTCGGCGGTCGGATAATCGACGAGCAGCTTGAAAAGAAAGCGATCGGTCTGCGCCTCGGGCAGCGGATAAGTGCCTTCCTGTTCGACCGGATTCTGCGTCGCCATGACGAAAAACGGTTTCGGCAGCGGATGCGTGCCACCGCCGATCGTCACCTGGCGTTCCTGCATGGCCTCGAGCAGCGCGCTTTGGACTTTCGCGGGGGCGCGGTTGATTTCGTCGGCCAGGAGGAGGTTGGCGAAGATCGGGCCGCGGTGGGCGCTGAACTCGCCGGTTTTGGGTTGGAAAATCATGGTGCCGACGACGTCGCTCGGCAGCAGGTCGGGCGTGAACTGGATGCGCTCGAACTGGACGCCGAGGGCGGTGCCGAGGGATTTGACGAGCAAGGTCTTCGCGAGGCCCGGCATGCCTTCGAGCAGCACGTGGCCGTTGGCAAGCAGCGCGACGAGGAGGCGTTCCACGACGGCGTCCTGACCGATGACGGCCTTGCCGATTTCAGCGCGAAGTTTTTCTGACCAGGAAGGTCCGGTGATCATTGGGCGGAAAAGAAGGTTGAAGCGGAGGGTCGTGTGACTTGGCGAGGGGGAAGATGTTTCGCAGACAGAGGCCGGAAGGGATCACGAAATAGCACGAAACGCGCGAAATGAAGCCGGATTTCGGAGAACGCCGGCTCGCACACCGGGCGAGGTTCGTTCGTAATTCCGGAGTTTCGTGATCCAATTCGGTCGGATTGAGGAGCGAAACGCGGACGCATGGCTTTACCAACCCAAATTTACGAACGCCTTGAGCGGCTCGGCATATCCCTGGGGGACGTGGACGAGCGGTTCGTGCGCGGCAGCGGCCCGGGCGGGCAAAAAATCAACAAAACCTCGTCGACGGTCTGGCTGCGTCATCGTCCGACGGGCGTTGAAGTGCGGTGTCAGGCCGAGCGCTCGCAGACTGCCAATCGCGAGGAAGCCTGGCGGCAACTATGCGACCGGCTGGAGCAGCGGGCGTGGGCGGGCGTGCTCGCGGCCCGCCAGGCGCGCGAGACGGAGCGACGCCGCACCCGGCAGAAGTCGCGGGGACAGAAGGCCCGCATGATCGACGCGAAACGCCGGCGGTCGAAATCCAAGGCCGCGCGGCGGCCGGTCGCCGACGACTAGCCGGCAGGCCGGCGAAGCTCCCGGAATCAGCTGGCGTCGCGGGTCAGCCGCGAGGCGCAGCGGCGGGAGCGCGCAAGCACCGCGACCGCGAGGAGCAACCCAGCGAAGAGGCCGACCGTGCCGGATTCGGGAACTCCGGTGAGACGAAAATTGTGAATGATTGCCGAAGCCGTCTGATATTCGCCGGGCTCATTCACAAAGAGGTCGAGTTCGCCGAAAGCAAAGTTGGGCGGTGGCAGGGCGGGGTCGAAATTGGGGAAGGTTCCGTTGGGATAGGCCAGCACCGCGGAGAAGCCGAAACGCGAGAGGGCATTCGGGGAAGAGGTGGCGTAAAGGAAAAGCAAGTCGCCAGTGCCGGTCGTCCCGTCGCTGAGGGTGATGGAAACGGGGCTTCCCAGTTCGAGGCGCACGTTGCTAAGTTCGAAGAACATGTCGCCGGCACCGGCGGTCGCCCGAATGCCGCCGCCGGAGCCGTAGTAAATCGGACTGTTCTCGAGCGGATTCAGAAGGGGCAGGTCGAGCGGATAGGTAAACGTCAGCGACAGCGGCGTGCCGAGCTGCACGGAAGCGTCGAACAGGTGCGGCGCGTTGCCGTCCAGGGCGGTGATGGGAGCCGAAAGGCCAAACTGCACCAGCTGGGCGCGCATGAGGCCAGTGGCCACGAGGGAGGAAACAATGACAGCGCGGAGAAGAGGTTTCATGGCTGCAGGCGGCCAGCGAGTGCGGCGCTGGCGATCCCGGAAGGCGAGGGGGAAACCGACAAAAAGCTCCGAATCGGATATCAACTTAATGCCGACCCGACGCAAAAAAACGGTCACGAAGCGGACGCGAACCGCGGTCCCGGCGGTCGGCCAAAGCAGGCGCGGAGCAAAGCTCGGTCACGCGGGCAGCGCGACGACGGCGTCCCCGACGCGAAGGCATCCCGACTTCGTTTCGTGAATGAAATTCTGGCCGAAATTCACGTCCGACGGGTCGGCGGCGTCGCGACGATAGGTCGCGAGTGTGCGCAGCGGTTCCCTACCGCGTTCGCCGGTGAGTTGATCCGTGGTGGTGACGACGCAGCGTCCGCAGGGCCCGGCGGCGCGGAGCACGATGTCGCCGATGCGAACCCGCGGCCATGTGTCTTCGGCAAACGCTGGGCAGCCGGCGATGACGAGATTGGGACGAAAACGGATCATCGGCACCGGCTCCTCGCCGCTTTCGGCGAGGCGATCGTTGAGATCGGCGAGCGAGGCTTCACCGATCGCGAGAAACGGAACGGCGTCGGCGAAGTTCACGACATCGCCGTCGCGCGCTGCGGATTTGAGAATCGGTCGACAAAACTGTGCGCCGGCGCGGACGAGGCGGCACTCGACGCCGAGCAGCGACGTCAACCAGCGCGCGGCATCATCGCCGCAGTCCTCGGCGAGCAGGCCCTCACTGCGCCAGATCGAAACTGTGACCGGCGAAACCGCGCCGGACGCGTGGAGCGGGACCGCGATCGGGCCGGCGCCGTCGGCCGAAAGCACAAGGTCCGTCGCGGTGAGCTGCGGTGCGATGCGCGCCAGGCGGGGCAGCGTGCGTTGCGTGAGAAAGCGGCCGGTGCGATCGACGATCAAAAAACGCCGGTCGCCGACGACCCCGAGCGCATCGACTTGGGCTGTAGTGACGGCGGTGCCGCGCAGCGATTTGACCGGATAAACGTAGAGCCCGGAAAGGTGCATGGCGTCACACGCGACGATAAAACGCGAGGTAGCGCGCCTGATTGGGCGCGGTGGTGAATTCGGTGGGTGTGACTCCGTTGAGTCCGTAACAGATGCGCAGGCGGTCGCGGACCAGTTGGAAAATGCCCGGGATCGTGCGGCCGGCGTTGGGGCCGGATTCGCCGCGCAGGACGATCACCTTTTCCGCGCTGCTCGCATCCGTTTCGAAGGCGCCCTGATCGATGATCCGGCCGTTGAAGCGCACGGTATACGTGGCGGCGGTCAGGTGGAGCTCGGTGTGTTGCGCGACGAGTTCGGGCGCGGATTCGCCGTCGAGCTCGGCACGAATCATTTGCCAGCGACCGGGAAGAGGAAGCGGAGCGTGCGGCATCGCGACGGCTCAGGTGCGCTTCACGATCTCGCGCGGCGCGGTTTCGACGACGCCGGGCGCCGCGAGTTCTTTCGCGCCGCGCGCGCCGAGTTCGGCGAAACGACGGGCGCCGGGAAGCACGGAGGCCTCGAAGGAGCCGACGGCAGCGTTGTAGCCCTTCAACGCGTTTTCGAGCGCGCGGCCGATCTTGTCGAGATTGTCGGCGAAGGTCGCGATGCGATCGTAGAGCTGGCGGCCGAGGAGGCTGATCTCCTCGGCGTTTTTCGAAATCGATTCCTGGCGCCAACCGTAGGCGGCGGCCTTGAGCAGCGCGATGAGGGTCGAAGGCGTGGCGAGCAGAACGCGTTTGGAAATCGCGCGATCCATCAAGGTGCTGTCGGCGTGCAAGGCGGCGCCGAGGAACTGGTCGCCGGGGAGAAAAAGCACGACGAATTCGGGCGCGGGTTGAAACTGCTCCCAGTAGTTTTTCGCGCCGAGCGCGTCGATGTGGCCGCGGACCTTCTGCGCGTGTTCGGCGAGGCGCGTGGCGCGGAGGGTTTCGTCGGTCGTTTCGCTGGCGGCGCGAAACGCTTCGAGCGGAGTCTTGGCGTCGACGACGATGCGCTGACCGCCGGGCAGGCGCACGACGAGATCGGCGCGGAGATTGCCGGACGTTTCCTGTTCGCAGAAATCGCAGTAGCCGAGCATGTCGGCCATCTCGACGACGCGGCGCAGCTGGAGTTCGCCCCAGCTGCCGGCGTAGGTGGTGGAGCGGAGCGCGGTGGAGAGGCGCGAGGCCTCGGTTTGGAGCTGGAGCTGCGCGGTGTTGAGCGAGCGGAGCTGTTCGGAGAGCGTGCCGTAGGCTTCCTTGCGGGCGTTTTCGATGGCGCCGATCTTGGCGTCGACCTGCTGGAGGGATTCCTTGAGCGGTTTCACCAAGGCGTCGATCGCCTGCTGGCGTTTGTCGAGATCGCCGATCGACTGCTGCTGCAGATTGGAGAACGTTTCGCGGGCGAGCTCGAGGAATGCGGCGTTGTTGCGGCTGAGGGCGTCGGCCGAGAGCGCCTTGAATTCCGCGGTGAGGCGGGCATGCGCATCGGTGAGCGCGGCGAGTTTCTCGGTGGCGGAGGCGCGTTCCGAAGCGAGTTGCGTCGACAGCTGGGTGTTGGCGGACGTGAGTTGCGCGAGCTCGGTGCGGGCGGCGGCGAGGTCGGTTTGGAGGCGTTGTTGTTCTTCGCCGGCGATCCGGAGCCGTTCGCGCAGCGGTGCGTGCCGGGCGGATACAAAGAGCCAGACGATGAGGCCGCTGAGGCCGGCGGCGATGACGGCGACGGAGAGATCCACGGCCGCAGTTTTCGGCGGATTGCGGGCGACGCAATCCCGGAGGCGCGACGGCTGGCCGTGGTGGGAAGTTGGCGACACGAAAAAACGGAATGCGCACGTGAAGCGCCGCTCATATTTTGCCAGCGAGATGCGCCCCTTGACACGTCTGCGCGGGGCCGACATTCACTCATGACGTGGGGGAGTGGACGCGGGCGAACGCGCCGGCGGATCGGCTCCCCGCCCGTCCGCCGATGCTCACCGAAAACATTCCTGCGCCGCCTGCGGTGGCCACCAAACCGCACGTGTTGGTCGTTGACGACGAATACGGACCTCGCGAGTCGATCGCGTTTACGCTGTCGGCGGAGTTCACGGTCGAGACGGCCGAGCGGGCCAGCGAGGCGCTGGCCAAGCTGCGCGCGAAGATTTTCTCGGTGGTGGTGCTCGACATCCGCATGCCGGAGATGGACGGGATCCGCGCCCTCGAGGAGATCCGGAAGATCGATCCGCTCGTGTCGGTTGTAATGTTAACTGGATACGGCACGCTGTTGACGGCGCAGCAGGCGATGCTCGCCGGGGCGAATCAGTATCTGCGCAAGCCGCCGGATATCGCGGAGTTGATCGATGCGGTGCGCAAGCAGTCGGAGGCGACGCGCATGCGCCGGCATCAGGCGCGGCTCAGCAATGAAGCGCGCGAGATGAACGCGGCGCTGAAGCGCGAGATCGAGGAGAAGCAGCCGCACATCTGGCAGGGCCGGGCGTCGGTCGAGCTGGTGCACGATTTGAACAATCCCCTGACGGTGGTCGTGGGTTATGCGGCGCTGCTGGTGGAGGAGGCGCGCGCGGTGGCGGCGGTGGATGCGGAGCGCGGGCGGCGGCTGCGCGACTATGCGGGCATCGTCGAGAAGGCGGCGGAGTATTGTCATCACCTTTCGGAGAACTGGCGGGCGGCGTCGAAACAGGCCACGGAGTTCACGCGGCTCGATCTCGTGCACGTGATCCAGGAGGTCCGGCACGTGGTGTTTTTCGGCGAGATCGCGGTGCAGTTCAGCGGTTTGAATTCGGCGATGGTGCGCGGCTCGAAATTCGAGCTGATGCGGGTGTTTCAGAACCTGTTCAAGAACGCGCTCGAGGCCGGAGCGAAACAGCTGATGGTGTCGGTGAGCCGGAGCGGCGATCGCGTCGAGGTGACGGTGGTCGACAACGGCGCCGGCATGGATGCGGAGCACATGCGCCGGGCCCTGAAGGGCGGGTTCAGCAGCAAGGAGCATGGCACGGGGCTCGGGCTCAGCATTTGTCGTCATTTGCTGGGCACGCATGGCGCGTCGCTGGTGCTGGAATCCGCGCCGGGCAAGGGCACCACGGTGCGTATCGTCTTTCCTTCGTTGACCTGACGGCGAGATGAAGCGCCGTCGCGTCAAGATCACCGGCCTGGGGCCGGTCACGCCGGCCGGCATCGGGCGGGAGGCGTTTTGGAAAGGAATTCAGGAGCCGGTCAGCCGCGTCGGGGCGGTGAAGAAGTTTCCCGACGAGGCGGGGGCGTTCGTGGCGGCGGAGGTGAAAGGTTTCCGGCTGGAGGAATTCGCGCCGGGAGTAAACAGCAAGCGGATGCCGCGCCACACGCAGTTTGCACTCGCCGGCGCGGTGCTGGCGCTGGCGGATGCGGGGTTGACGCTCGAGAATCTGCGCGGCCGCGCCCCGCTGGTGATCATCGGCGCCTCGCTGATGGATTTCGGTGCCATCAACAAAGGCGTCGATCTCGTGCTTCGTCGCGGGCCGGTGAATGCGTTGCCGGGGTCGGTGTTTTCGGCATCCGTGAGCTCGATCAGCGGCACGATCGGCGAGGTCATCGGGGGGACGACGCGGACGCTCGCATTGCAGAGCGCGTGTTGTGCCGGCCTCGACGCGATCGGTCACGCTGCCGAGATGGTGGCGACCGGCGAAACGGACATCGCATTGTGCGGCGGGACGGAGGCGCCGTTGTTTTTTCATCCGATGCTGGAGCTCAAGATGGCCGGATTGGCGCCCGGCAATCCGGAGTATCCAGAACGTCAATGCAGGCCTTTCGATCTTTGGCGCACCACTGGCGTGATCGGCGAGGGCGCGGCGGTTCTGCTGCTCGAACCGGAAGATAGTCCGCGGCCGGGTTACGGTTTCGTGGAAGGGTATGCGTTTGCGTCCGACCCGCTGGACAAGATCGGCGCCGGACTGGGCGATGCGATCCGGATGGCGCTCGCGAATTCGGGCGTGCGACCCAATCAGATCGAAAGCATCAATGCCTGGGGGCCGGGCCACAAGATCATCGACGCGGCGGAATCCCGGACCCTGCAGGAGGTTTTTCAATCGGAGCTGTCGTCGATTCCCGCGGTTTCGATCAAAGGCGCGATCGGGAACCCGCTGGGCGCCGCGGGGGCGATTCAGGTCGCGAGTTCGGTGCTGGCGATGCAGAGCTCGACCCTGCTGCCGACGGTGAACTGGCGCTTTGCCGATCCGGCCTGCCCGTTAAACTTGTGCGGCAGCGTCCGATATGTTCCGCATGAGAAAACGTTGGTGAATGCCCACGGGCTCTCGGGCACGAACTCATGCTTGGTGCTGGCACGTTAACCTTTAATCCCACGGTTGGAGCGGCGGTCGCAGCCGTCATCGTCGGCTTTGCGGCGTTCTGGTCGAACCCGCGGCGCTCGATCAATCAGGCATTTTTTTCCGCGTCGGTGCACGTGGCCGTCTGGCTATGGGCGCTGCAAATGGCGGTGACGAGCGATGACGGCCTGTTTTGGGTGAGGGTGAATTCGTCGATCGGGGCGTTCTTCCCGATGCAGCTTTGGCTCATCAAGGACTGCATCGTGACGGGTGGTTCATCGTTGAGCGGAATCCTGCGAATCCGGCGCTGGTGGCTGCTATCGATGTTCGCCTTGGGGGTGGTGCCGTTTACCGGCTGGTTTATTCCGCACGATCCGTCGCCGGGGATCGCCCCTCGCGGCGCGGGCTACTACCTTTACATCGTCGCATTGCTCTCCTTCTACGTGGTGCACGGCCGGGAAACGATTCGCGATATGCGCGCGCGCGCCGGCGTCAGCCGGTTGGAGTTGCAGATCGTTTTGCTCGGCGGCTCATCGGCGGCGGTCGTCGTCCTGATGTTGATGGCCATGCGGGCGATGTTCGGCGTCCCCTGGTTGATCCGTCTCCAGCCGCTGGTGATCCTGTTTTTTTACACGGGGATGGTGATCGCGATCACCACCTATCGGATGTTTGACGCCCGCCAGTTGATTTTGGTGATCCTGGAAAAAACTTCCCTGATCGTGGCGGTGGCGGGGGCGGCGTTTGTCGTTCATACCGTTTGTGTCTATTTCTTCGCCGAGCCGATTGCGTTGCTCGCGGCCACGGCGGTGGGCTTGTGGCTGGCCCAAGTCCTGAACAAATCGCTCGACCGCTGGTTTCATTTCTTCCCGGAAGCGACGGCGGCACGGCAGGCGGCTTTTGCCGTCATCCGGCGGGAAACGCGGATCGAGGAACTGGAAAAGTCCTTTGCCGACATTCTCAAGGGCTGGGGCCATACGGAGCACGCCGTGCTCATGTCGGGGACGCGGGGCCTGCTGCGCGGCGCCGGCGTCGAACTGCCGGAGGAATCCGCCGTCGTTCGCGGCTTGCGTCAGCTGCGCTGGGCGACGCCGGAACGCCTCGCGCGCGAACGGCCCACGCCCGACCGCATGGTCGTCGGCGCATTCCTGACCGAGCATCGCCTCGGCGCGCTGGTGATCGGCGAAGGGCCGACGTTGACGGCCCTCGTAGGCGTCGGCGTCGCGGCCTCGCGGCGTCCCTACACGTATCCGCAGATCACGCAGCTCCTTGAACTCGCATCGATCATGGAGAGCGCGCTCGAGCGCGCGCATTTTTCCGTCAAGGCGCAGCACGCCGAACAACTCGCGACTGTCGGCCTCCTCGGCGCCAGCCTCGCGCACGAGATCCGCAACCCGCTCGTCACGATCAAAACCTTCGTGCAACTGCTGCCGCAGCACTACCAGGACCAGCGTTTCCGCGACAAATTTTTCGCACTGATCGGCGAGGAGGTTTCGCGCATCGACCGATTGACGGAGCAGCTGCTCGATCTCGCGTCGCCGCGCGCTTACAAAGCGGAGCCGTTGCAACTGCATCCGGTGTTGCGCACGAGCCTTGAACTCGTGGCCGCGAAGGCAACGGACAAGCGCATCGAGTTCGTCATGGATTTTCGGGCCGAGCGCGATCACGCGTTCACGGACGCCTCGGCGGCGAAGCAGGTTGTCCTCAATCTTTGTCTCAACGCAATCCAGGCCGTCGAGGCGCATCCCAACGGCGAGCGCTGGGTGAAGGTCGCGACGCGCAACGTTCCCCGCGGGGTCGAGATGTCGGTTGAGGATAGCGGTCCGGGGATCGCGCCGGAGATTCGGCCGCGCTTGTTTCAACCTTTCCAATCGACAAAGTCGTCGGGCTTTGGGCTGGGCTTGGCGATCTGCAGCGACATCCTCGCTGGACTTGACGCCACGATCAGCGTTGATCCGTCCACGCCTGGCCGCGGTGCCTTGTTCCGCGTCGTCTTTCCATGTCCAGCCTAGTCATCCTCGCGACCGCCGATCTTGCCCTCGCCGACGCCTGGGAGCGTCAGCTCCCGGCCGGGCGCACGGTCGTGCGCTTTTCGCCGCAGGCCTTTCCGGTCGGCACCTCGCCGGGATTCACCGCGGTCGTGGTGCTGGACGCCGCGACCGAAGCGGCGCTGCCCGGACATCTGGCCAAGTGTCCGACGATTTATGTCGGCGAGCCGCGCAGCCTGCCGTTCGAGCAGGCCAAGCTCGCGGGTCGGGCGCGGGTTTACCTGTCCTACGAGGAAAGTGCCTCCCGGCTGCGCGAACTGCTGCCGCTGATCGAGGAACTCGCGGAGAAGCAGTCGATGGTGGAACTGTTGACGGAAAAAGCTCGTCGTCCGGGCGCGGTGCGCGCGCCGGTCCGCAGCAACGCCGGCATGGAAGCTGCCGAACTGTGGGATTTCCTCGAAGGGGCGGTGGAAAATCTGGATACGCGCGACCGCCTGATCGCGGAGTTCCGCCGCGCGTCGCGTTACCTGCTGCATGCATCGCACGCGGTGTTTTTCCTGCGTGAGGCGGATGGGTTTCGCGCGGATCGCGGCACGTCGTTTTTTCCCGCGGACGACCCGCTGGTGGTCTTTTTGGAAATGTATCCGGCGGTCATCGACGGTGCGCACTGGCACAGTCCGGCCGATCCCGTGGCGGAACTCGCGGTGCGCAACCGGCTCGCGCTCTGGGGCGCGCGGCTGCTCGTGCCGGTGCACGACAACGGCCGGCTTCTCGGCTTGATCGCGCTCGGGGTCCGCGACGACGGCCAACCGTATGACGAGGCGGATCACGGACGCGCGGTGTTCTTCGCGCGGCTTCTCCGACATTTTCTTTCGAAATCGGCGCTGCTCGGCCGGCTGTACAACATCGCCGAGCAGGCGAAGATCGGCGCGAAATACCTGCCGAGCACGCTCGTGCTCGGTGCGGACGAAGGCGCGCCGCGACACGTGCCGCTGGTCGTGCGCGACCTGATCGGCCAGGCGCGACGTTCGCGCGAAGTGTGCCGCGTCATGCCGTCCGCCGGGCAGCCGTTCCGCGCGAGCGCGGGCTTGATCGCGGAGACCGGCGGCGTGTGGGCGTTTTGGGAGGAGGCGAGCGCCGAGGTGCATGACGCGAGCGCGCGCCAGCACGCCAGCCGGCGGAATCTGTTGCGCGAACTCGGACTCACGCTGAGCCACGAACTGGGCAACTCGCTCGTCTCGCTGGCGATGTTCCGCCAGACCGGCCCCGAGCAGACGCTGCCGCCGACCCTGTTGCAGACCGTGAAAGAGGATGTGGCGAAGCTCGAAACGGTGAACCGTCACCTCGGGCTGCTGCAGGCGCTCGAGGAGGCGGAGGTGGAGCCGGTGGACGTGCGGGAGGTGGCGCAGACGATCGGCCATTCGCTGGGGCTGCGCGTCGAAGTAGGGCCCGATCCGGTGGTGCTGCATGCCAGCCGCAAGCTGCTCGATTTCGCGCTGCGCTCGCTCATCGGCACGATCGCCGAGAATCGCGGCGAGCTCGGGACGCGCGATCTCACGTTGCAGGTGCGCTCGACCGGCGCGAAGGCGGAGCTGACCGCGCTGTTTTCGATCAAGGGCAAACAGCTCGAACTCGAGGGGATCCTGCCGGAGCCGTCGGAAGGCTCGGTGCCGAACCAAGGGCGGATGGCGGTATTTCTCGCGAAGGAAGTGCTGCGCCTTCACCGCGGCGAGATTCACGCCGGACCGGGCCTCGAGGGCACGGAGATTTTGATTTCGCTGCGCAGCCGGTAACGCATGAGCGTGTCGCCATCGGAGTTTGCCGCCGCGGTCGAACGCTGGTTGACCGCCGATCCGCGGGTGTGCGTCGCGATCCTTTTCGGCTCCAGCGCCCGCACGCAGCACGAGCACGCGGCCGCGGACGACTGGTCGGATCTCGACCTGCACGTGGTCACGACGGATGCGGCGGCGCTCGAGCGCGTGAACTGGCCAGAGGCGCTGCCCGACCAGGAGTTTTGTTTTCAGGCCGTGCGACCCGCGACGGGCGGCGTGCGCAAGGCGACGGTGCTCTTCAAGACCGGGCAACTCGATCTGGTGCTCGTGCCGCTGAGCCGGCTGAAACTCGGCCGGCTCGCGCTGCGCCTCGGATTTCATCGCAAATCCGGCCCCGTGCGACGCGCGTTCAACGAAATCAACACCTGCATCCGCTCGGGTTACCGGTTCTTGAAGGGCGAGGCCGAGTGGAGCGGTTTTTACGCGCGCATCGCCGGGGAAATGAGCGGCGTGCGCCTGAGCGATGACGAGGCCATCCAGCGCGCAGGCGTGTCGCTCTGCGATGCGTTGTGGATCCTGCAGAAACTGGAACGCGGCGAGCTCGCCGCCGCGCAGCACCTGCTGCACCGCTCGCTAGCGGAAACGAATTTCGCGCTCGTGAGGGAGCTGCGATTGCGCCGCGGCGAACCGTTGCCGTCGTTCGGTCTCGGGCGTCGCGTCGAAACGCTCCTGCCGGCGCATGAGCTGGCGTGGGTGCGGATCGATGCGCGGCTGCACCACGCGGAGCTGAAGGCGGCGGTGAGCCGCGCGCTGCAGGGACTCGCGGCGTTGATGGCGGAACTGGTGCCGGCGTGGCGCGTGCCGCCGGAAATGGCCGCGCTCTTCGAACGGGCCGCGCGTTCCTGACGCGATGACGATGCAACGGGTTTCCGTCATCATTCCCTTTCACGAGGAGCTGACGCTGCTCGAAAAATGCCTCGCCGCGCTGGAGGTGCAGACGTATCCGCGCGAGCACGTCGAGATTCTCGCGATCGACAACGGCACGAAGTCCGATCTCGCGCCGCTGAAGTCGCGTTTCCCGCGCGTGCACTGGCTCGAAGAAAAACGCGTCGGCTCCTACGCCGCGCGCAATCGCGGGCTGCAGGAGGCGCGCGGCGACGTGATCGCGTTCACCGATTCGGACTGCCTGCCGGCGCCCACCTGGATCGAGGCGGGCGTGCGCGCGCTCGACGCACTCGGCGCGACGATCGTCGGCGGGCGCGTCGACTACCTGGATCCCGGCCGGCCGCTGAACGCCTGTGAGATTTTCGAGGAGATGGTGTTCCTGCTCGGCAACCAGAGATTACTCGTCGAGCGCCGCAACATCGCGGCCACGGCGAACATCTTCGCGCGGCGCGACGCGATCGTGCGCGTCGGCCCGTTCGACGCCGAGCTGATGACGTTTGGCGACGGTGCCTGGACCATGAACGCGGTGGCGAAAGGCGAAATCCTGCGCTACGCGGACGGCGCCGTGGTGCAGCACCCGCGACGCAGCACGTATCGCGGTGTATCGAGAAAAGCGCGACGCGTGGCCGGCGGAAAGCTGGTGTTGATGAAAAAGGAACGCACGCCCTGGCGCGTGTTCGCGTGGGACCTCTGGCGCTATTCGGTGCTCGATCCGCGGACGCATCTGATGCCGTTCCTGCGGCGCGGCATCGGGATGGGGCGGCGGCTCGAGCTGCTCTGGCTCGCGGAGCGCGTGAGTCTCGCGTGCACGTGGGAAAAGATCCAGGTGCATCTCGGCCGGCGGGCGTATCGCGGCTGACGCCGCGTGCGGCTCAGCGCGACTGGAACAGCTCCGCGATCACGTCCTCGAGCGGGACATCCTCGATCGTGATGTCGGCGACGGGGCCGGTGCGGAGAATTTCCTGGGAAGCTTCGACGACCTTCTCGCCCGGCACGGTGAGCGTGAATTTTCCCTCCGGCGCCCGCGACGTGGTGCCGTGCCGTGACTGCCACGTATCGGGAAACGCCGAGGCTTGCGCGCCTTCCGCCAGCGCGGGCACGAAGGAGATGATCTTCTTGCGCGCGCCGCTCGAGGATTCCAGCCGGACGAGCGGGCCGTCGTAGATCTTCGTGCCCTTGTGGATCACGATCACGCGTTCGCACAGCTCCTTGATGTCGGCCATGTAGTGGCTGGTGAGGAGGATCGTGACGCGATGCCGGCGGTTGTAGTCGCGGAGGAAGTTACGGACGGCTTTTTGCGAAACGACATCGAGGCCGATGGTGGGCTCGTCGAGAAACAGCACCCGCGGGCGGTGGAGCAGCGCGGCGATCAGTTCCATCTTCATGCGCTCGCCGAGCGAAAGCTCGCGGACCATGACGTTGAGCTTCTTGCCGACGTCGAGCAGTTCGACGAGTTCGTCGAGGGTCGTGCGAAACTGATCCGCGGGCAGCGCGTAGATCGCGCGCAGCAGGTGAAAGGATTCGATCGCGGGAAGGTCCCACCAGAGCTGGTTTTTTTGTCCGAGCACCAGGGCGAAGATGCGGCGGTAGGCATTTTCGCGTTTGGTCGGATCGAAACCGGCGACACGCGCGGAGCCGCTCGTCGGGTAAATCAAGCCGGACAGCATCTTGAGCGTCGTGGTCTTGCCCGCGCCGTTGGGACCGAGGAAACCGACGAACTCGCCCTCCGCGATGTTGAACGAGATGTCCTTCGCGGCGGCGGTCTCCTCGAACTCGCGACGAAACAGGCCCGTCACCCCGCCCCAGAAACCGGGCTTCTTCTTGTAGGTGCGAAAGACGCGGGTGAGCTGGGACACTTCGATCATGGGCGGCGCATTGAAATGCGATCCGGCGGCGAAGCAAAGCGGAAGATGGGGAACGAAAGGCACATTCCCGTTGCTTTGGATGGGGCCCTCTGCCGTCGTTTGCCTGCCATGAAACCCGGTTCGATGGTGCGAAGTTCGTTTACGCCATGTGCGGCATCGTAGCGTTCGTTTCGCGCGACCGGCCGATTGAAAGCGACGCGCTGGCCCGGGCGGCGGCGGCGATGGAGCATCGCGGGCCCGATCTCCGGCGGAGCTGGCGGGCGGACCACGGCCTCGCCGGACTGGCGCACGCGCGGCTGAGTATCATCGATCTGGTGACGGGCGACCAGCCGATCGCGAACGAGGACGGCTCGTGCCGGATCGTGGCGAACGGCGAGTTCTACGATTTCGAGCGCCTACAGCGCGATCTGGTCGGGCGTGGCCATCGACTGGCGACGCACTCGGACAGCGAGGTGGCGTTGCACCTTTACGAAGAAAGCGGACCGGACTGCTTGCGCGACCTACGGGGGGAATTTGCGTTTGCGATCTGGGACGAACGCCGCGGCCGGCTGTTTGCGGCGCGCGATCGTTTCGGGATCAAGCCGCTGTTTTATTCGTTCGTCGACGGGACGCTGCTGATCGCGTCAGAGGTGAAGGCGCTGGCGGCGGCGGGCCTGAAGCTGACCTGGGACGAGGCGGCGCTGGGCGAAAGCCTCTTCGCGAACGCGTCGTCGGATCGCACGATCTACGCCGGCGTGCGGCAGCTGCCGCCGGGATGTTTTTTGCTCGCGAGCGCCGACGGGCTGCGGGTGCAGAAGTATTGGGATTTGGACTACCCACGGTTGGACGGAACGGTGGCAATGCGGTCCGATGCGGAGTGGATCGAAGGCACGCGCGAGCGGCTGGTGGACGCGGTGCGGCTGCGGCTGCGGGCCGATGTGCCCGTTGGCTGCCTGTTGAGCGGCGGACTCGATTCGTCGGCGGCGCTGGGGATCGCGCGGAGCCTGACGCCAGGGACGCTGAAAGCGTTTACGATCTCGTTCGACGAAGCCGCTTACGACGAGGCGGCGAAGGCGCGCGACACGGCGGCGTTCACCAACGCGGAGTTTCATCCGATTCGGGTGACGAACGACGATTTCGCGGCGGTGTTTTCCGACGCGGTCTGGCACTCGGAAGGGTTTCACTACAATGCGCACGGTGCGGCGCGCTTCATCCTCAGCCGCGAAGTGCAGCGGGCGGGAATCAAGGTGGTGCTGGCGGGCGAAGGCGCGGACGAGTTGTCGGCGGGTTATCGTTTTTGCGAGCGCACGCTGGGCTTGGACGGACCCGTGCCGCCGGCGGCCTGGCCGGAGGCGTTGCTCGCGCTTTTTCGAGCGCAGAATCCCGGGGACGCGGAGATCGCGGCGGGATTGCCCCCGTTGATGGAGCGCTCGAAGGCGCTGGGGTTTCCGGAGTCCACGTTCGGACACTCCACCGGCAAGATCGCGGCGGCGCACGGTCTGTTAAACCCGGCGTTTGCGGAAAAATGGTGCCGGCCCGACGCGTATTTCCGGTTCTTCAGCAACTACGACGTCCCGGGGCAGATTGACGGACGCGAGCCGATCAAGCAGGCGCTTTATCTGTGGATGAAGTCGGGCTTCGCGAACTACGTGCTCGGCGGCGAGCGGCTCGACATGGCGCATGCGGTGGAGCAGCGGCTGCCGTTTCTCGATCATGTGGTGTTCGAATGGCTGCGCCCGGCACCGGGCTCGCTGCTCTGGCGCGACGGCCGCGAGAAATGGATTTTGCGGGAGGCGCTGCGGCCGTTCGTCACCGAGGCGGTGTATTCAGGAAAGAAACACCCGTTCACGGCGCCGCGGTCGACGTTGCGCGACGGCAGCGCGATGCTGGCGCTGGCGCAGGATTTGTTGCGGAGCGAGACGGCGGCGGCGGTGCCGTTCTTGAATCAGGCCGGCATCGTGCAGCTGCTCGATCGATTGAAGACGCTGCCGGAGAAGGATCGCGCGGCGCTTGACGCGACGGTGATGCTGCTGCTGTCGATCGTGGTGCTGCACGATCGCTACCGGATGTAGCGCGGGTTTTCCCGCGCGGCGCACTCAAATCGCCTGGCGCGCTGGAGCGGCGGGCACGCCGGCTTGTTCGACGGCGGAAAAAACCGTTTCGAGCGACGAGTAGTCGGCGATCACGTGCGTGGTGCCGAGTGCGCGCAGACGATGGGCGTGCGCGCCGTGGCCGACGCCGACCAACGGCCAGCCGAGGTCGCGACAGGCGCGGACATCCCAGGCGCCGTCGCCGACGTAGACGATGCGTTCGAACGATTCGCACGCGTAGGTCTCGGCGGCGCGGCGGAGCGCGGTGGTCATGATCTCGGTGCGTGCGTGGGCGCAGTCGCAGAAGGCGGCGGGCAGGTCGGCGAAGGGGATGCGGGCGGAGGTGAGCTTGTGGCGCGCCGTGGCTTCCCAATCGCCGGACGCGATGGCGACGGCGTAGCCGGCGGCTCGTAGCGCGCGAACGCAGTCGGCGGCGCCCGGAATCTCCTGGGTTCGCCGGCCCTTGCGCGCGTGGATCTCATCCATCAACGCGATCATCCGGCGCTGGACCGCGGCGGATTCGGCGGGCGTGGGCGGATGGCCGCGGGTGACGCGAACGATTTCCTGCAGGCAGAACGACGAACTCGTGTGGGTGTAGGATTCCCAATCGGTGACGACGTTCTCAAGTCCGAGCGCCTGCTGGATTGCGAGCACGTAGCAGTTTTCCTCGAGCGAGAAGCCGTCGGTCAGCGTCCCGTCCATGTCGAACATCACGAGTTTCATGCCGGAGCCGTCGTTGTGAGCGACGAACGGCGCGGAGGCACGCGCGAAAACGTGCGGACGGTTCAACAGCCGAGTTTCGTATAGTCGAGAATGCTGTGGCTAATGAAGCCCTGCGTGAGCGCGGTGCGATCGGTCAACGGTCCCGGCGGCGAAAGGTCCTCGCCGTGCCGGAACACGAGACGGTGCGTGCCATCGTCGGCGGCCGGACTGAACAAGCCGGGAACGACAACCTGCGCGGGCACGGTGCGGCGCACTGGCGAATCTGCCTGGCAAGGCAGCGGAAAATTCACGTTGTGCACGAGGAAACGGCGCGGTGGGGTCGAGCCGATCAGCTCGGGCGCGAGGCGCGCGGCATGTTGCGCGGAGGCGCGGAGCGTGGCGTGCAGCGTCGCATCGGGCACGCCGCCGCTGGCCTTGAGTTCGTCGTAAAGCTGCGGCGTGAGATCCTGCGAAAACGCGATCGACGGGAGTCCGTGCAGCGCGCCTTCGAACGCGCCGGCGACGGTGCCACTGGCGATGATGAAGGCGACGGACGCGTTGAGCCCGACGTTGATGCCGCTGATCACGCCGTCGACGGGGCGATCGAGCAGGTGGCCAAGGGCGATGTTGACGCAATCGCTCGGCGTGCCGTCGACGACCCACGTGTCGCAAGCGAAGCCATTGTCGCTCGTGCACGCGTGGACGGGGCGGTTGCGGGATTTGGCGGCGCCGATCCAGCTCTGTTCGCGTTTCGGTGCGACGACCGCGACGTCGTGGCCGGCGTCGCGGAGCGCCTGCACGAGTTCCTTGAGGAAGTAGCTTTGGATGCCGTCGTCGTTGGTGAGGAGAAAACGCATGAAAAAGAGGCTCACGAAATCACGAAACCGCGAGGAAGGGAAAGCGCGTTTTGGCGGGGCGGTGCGCGATGCGCGACGACGCGGGGAGTTAAGCGAAATAAAAAAGCCGGAGCGCGTAAGCGGCTCCGGCTGGAGGGGAAGTTGAACGGGCTCGTGAGAGCGGAGCGGAAGCGGACGCCTCGGAGAGGCGTCCCTACCTTACGGTCTCGACGTTGGCGGCCCTACTTTATTCCGCGGGGGCCGGCTGGGCGGCTTCCTGCGGCTGCTGGCCTTCGAGCTCCTTCATCGCGGCCTTGCGGCTGAGGCGAACCTTGCCGCTGCGCTCGTCGATGCCGATGCACTTCACGGTGATCGAATCGCCCAGCTTCACGACGTCCTCGGTGCGACGGACGCGGAAATCGGCGAGCTCGCTGATGTGGCACAGACCCTCGTTGCCGGGGGTGCACTCGACGAAGCAGCCGAATTCCTTCACGCCGGTGACGCGGCCGGTGTAGATCTTGCCGACCTCGATCTTGGCGCCGCCGCCCTTGCCACCGCCGCCGCCGCACAGGGAATCGATTTCCTGGATGGCGCGGTTCATGGCGTCGGCGTTGTTGGAGTAGATGAAGACCTTGCCGGAATCGTCTTCGGCGATGTCGATCTGCGCGCCGGTCGTTTCCGTGATGCGGCGGATGGTCTTGCCACCGGGCCCGATGAGGAGACCGATCTTTTCCGGATCGATCTGGATCGTCTGGATGCGCGGGGCGTAGATGCTGAGGTCGGCGCGCGGCGCGGGGAGCGAGCCGAGCATGACCTTGAGGATCTCGATGCGGGCGTCGCGGGCCTGGAAGATCGCGGTCTTGGCGATCTCGAAGGGCAGGCCGTTGATCTTGAGATCGAGCTGGAAGCCGGTGATGCCCTTGGTGGTGCCGGCGAGCTTGAAGTCCATGTCGCCGAAGTGGTCTTCCTCACCGAGGATGTCGGTGATGGTGGTCCATTTCGCGATCGAACCGTCGGCGGCGGTTTCGGTCATGAGACCGCAGGAAATACCGGCGACGGGCGCGGTGATCGGAACGCCGGCGTCCATCAGCGACAAGCAGCCGCCGCAGATCGAGGCCATCGACGTCGAGCCGTTGGAGCCCATGATGTCGGAGACGACGCGGATCGAGTAAGGGAAAACATCTTCTGGCGGGAGCACGGGAACGAGCGAGCGTTCGGCGAGCGCGCCGTGGCCGATTTCGCGGCGGCCGGGACCGGTGAAGCGGCCCGTTTCGCCAACGGAGAACGGCGGGAAGTTGTAATGCAGGATGAAGCTCTTCGACTTGGCGCCGCCGGTGAGGGCGTCGAGGTCCTGAGCTTCCTTGGTGGGCCCGAGGGTCGTCGTGGCGATGTTCTGGGTGTCGCCGCGTTGGAACATGGCGGAACCGTGCACGCGCGGGAGGACGCCGACCTGAGCCTGCAGCGGGCGGAGCGATTTGGCATCGCGACCGTCGGCACGCACGCCGCGGGAAAGAACCGTCTGGCGGTAGGCCTTGTATTGGAGGTCTTCGAACACGACGTTGAGATCGACGTCGGTGAACTTGTCGGCGCCGAGCTCGGCGGTGAGGGCGGCCTTGGCTTCCTCCTTGAGGACTTTGACGGCGGCGGAACGGGCGGCTTTTTCCTTGCCGAAGATGGCGTCGGCGAGACGTTCGGCGGGGACGACGCGCTCGATGATGGCGCGGGCCTCAGGCGTGGCGCCGACGAGGGCGAAAGTGGCCTTGGGCTTGCCGCACTGGGCGACGAGTTCCTTGATGGCGCGGATGATCGGCTGGATCGCTTGGTGGCCGAACTCGAGGGCCTCGATGAAACGCTCTTCCGAGATCTGGTCGGCGGAGCCTTCGATCATCAGCATGTCCTTCTCGTTGCCGACGTAGATCAGGTCGAGCGTGGAGGAAAACATCTGCTCGATGGTGGGATTCGCGACGAACTGGCCCTCGATTTCGGCAACGCGGACGGCGGCGATCGGTCCATTCCACGGGATGTCGGAGATGGCGAGCGCGGCGCTGGCGCCGTTGACCATCGGGATGTCGGACTCGTTGAGCTGGTCGGCGGAAAGCAGCTGGCCGATGATCTGGACTTCGTTGAGGAACCCTTCGGGGAAGAGCGGACGGCAGGGGCGGTCGCACAGGCGCGAGGTGAGGATTTCCTTCTCGGAGGGACGGCCTTCGCGTTTGAAGTAACCGCCGGGGAAACGGCCGGCGGCGGAGTATTTCTCGCGGTAATCGACGGTGAGCGGGAAGAAGTCCTGACCGGGGCGCATGTTTTGCGCGACGCAGGCGGTGACGAAGACATTGGTCTCGCCGACCTGGACGTTAACGGCGCCGTTGGCGAGGAGGGCGATGGAGCCGGTGGAGAACGTGATCCCGAGCTCGGGAACCGTGACGGAGTATTTCTGATTCATTCGGACTTTCGGACTAGTTTCGGACTATTGCGTTTTTCGTATTCGGATACGGACAAGTCGCGCTCCAACCGGTGGAGCAGGACTGCGGGGGAGCGCCGGCGGGAAAACCGGCGTCAGGCGCGGGCTAGCCGCGCCGGGATTTGGGTTTCACGAACCCACTCTCAGTCTCCTCGCTCGACGCGAGAGATTTCCGTTTGGCGCCTGGTGCGGAGCGCTCCCTGCAACAAACGGAAATGTCCCGGTCGGAATCGAGTGTCGTTAAGACAACGGGCGACCCGCGGATCGGGTCGCCCGTGTGACGGAAAAGGGTTACTTGCGGAGGTTCAGCTTCTGCAGAAGCTCGGAATACTTCGGCAGATCGTGCCTCTTGACGTAGTCGAGAAGCTTGCGACGGCGGCTGGCCATCTGCAGCAGACCACGGCGGGAGTGGAAGTCCTTGCGATGCGTGCGGAGGTGCTCGGTCAAGTGATTGATGCGGGCGGTCAGCAACGCGATCTGAACTTCGGACGAGCCGGTGTCCTTATCGTGAGTCTTATACTGAGCGATGATATCGGGTTTAACGACGGAGGTAGACATGGTTTATTGGTTGAACTTCACGACTGTAGGGGATCTTTGCAGACCCCGTGCCACCCGCCTCGCCCTGATCGAAATCGGAGTGAAGCCGGCGTCACCGTTCCAACCCCGAGGAGTTCGGGGCCAATCATGGTGGAGGCCCGCAACCGGCGAACTTCCACTGACGCAAGGGCAGAGGTTCGGAAATGCGGAAGAGTGGAGCAAGAGCAAATTTGGCGATGCCGAATTTGCTGTCGGTTCTGCGTTCTGGGTTTTGAGTTTTGGGTTCCGGACCACGTTGCAAGCTGTGGGTGATTGCTCGTCTCGAAACCCAAAACCTTGAACTCAAAACCCAAAACCGCGGCGCGCGGGCGCGCCGCTAGCCGGCACGCAGGTTGAGGGATTTTACGTTGTCGCAACCGGGTAGCTGTTTGATGCGCGCGACGATTTCCTCGCGATGGTGAAAGAGCTCGTTGCGCACGACTGAATGACTGACGAGGACGAGCAGGCGATTGCGCTCGATGCTCACCGCGTGCGAATAGTTGGCGTTGGCGGCGCCGACGAGCTGCGGCCAGTGATCGCGAATCGTTTGCTCCGGCGACTCGCGTCCGATTTGGTGCTTGATCATCAGCTGCTCGAGCACCGCGGCGAGCGGCTGCGTCGGGCGCTTGACGGAGCGACGCGGATCTTCCGGTGCAACGCCGCGCAGATCGCCGACGAGATCCTCGGCGAGCTTGCTGAGCGGTTGCGGGGCGTCGGCCATGAGAAAACGAAGCGAGATGAAGATTGTCCGCGGGTCAGGCGGTGACCGTCTGGCTGTCGTAGAGGTGCTTGTAGAGCGGGCTGTGGGCGTAAACTTCGGCGTGGCTGCCGGTGGCGATGAGTTCGCCGCGATCGAAAACAAGAATCATGGAGGCGTCGCGGATGGTGCTGAAACGATGGGCGATGATCAGGACCGTTTTTCCGCGCACCAGTTTCTTCAACGCCTCCTGAATCAGCTGCTCGCTTTGCGAATCGAGGGCGGAGGTCGCTTCGTCGAGGATCAGAATCGGAGCGTTGCGAAGAAAAGCCCGCGCGAGCGCGAGGCGCTGTTTTTGTCCGCCGGAAAGCAACGCGCCGCGTTCGCCCACGACGGTATCGTAGCCGCCCGGCAGACCGCGGATAAATTCGTCGGCGTGCGCATCGACGGCGGCGGCGACGACCTCATCTCGCGTGGCGTTTTCCCGACCGAGCAGGAGATTGTTGTAAACGGTGTCGTTGAATAGCACCGGATCCTGCGAAACGACCGCGATGTTGCGCCGCAGGTCGGCGACGCGGAGCGAGCGAACGTCGTGACCGTCGATCGTGACGCGGCCGGAGCCGACTTCGTAGAAGCGCGGGACGAGATTCGCGAAGGTGGTCTTGCCGGCGCCGCTCGGTCCGACGAGCGCGCAGACGGTGCCGGCGGGAATCATGATCGACGCATCGCGGAGGACCGGCTCACCGCCGTCGTAAGCGAAGGTGACACGGTTGAACGCGATGTCGCCGCGCACGCGCGAGATCGGCACCGGCGAAACGGGATCGGCGATCGCGACGGGGGCGTTGAGCACGGGCTCGAGACGATCCAGCGCCGCCGCGCCGCGCTTCAGGTCGGAGTTGAGATAGCCGAGTTTCTTGACCGGTTCGTAGCACAGATACAGCGCGGTCAACACGCCCATCAGATCGGACAGGGTGACGCCACTGCGATACGCGAACACCAGCGTGAGCGCGATGCCGAGCGCGGAGATCACCTCGATGACGGGATTCAGCGCCTGCGCGTATTTCACGATCTTCAACTGCGCGGTGAGCAGCGCATGGGTGGTCGCGCGGAAACGCTCGGTCGTGCGATTTTCGAGATTGAAGGCGCGCACCTCGCGGGCAGCGGCGAGGTTCTCGGTCACTTGCGACGACAGCGATCCGATCTGCGCCTGGGCCTGGTGCGCGCGACGCAGGATCTTCTTGCCGACGTAGCGAACGGGAAAAATGCACAGCGGCACGATCGCGAGACACACGATCGCGAGCCCGATGCCGTGCGTGGACGCTGCCATCCAGGCGACGTAGGCGATCGCGCCGATGAGCGTTAGCGGATGCTTGATGCCCTCGTTCGCCAGCGCGGTGATGACGCTCTGCACCTGCTGCGCATCGCTGATCGCGCGCGAAGTGAAATCGCCGGCGGGATGCTTCTGCAAATACGCGAGCGGCAGCACCTGCAACTTGCGAAAATAATCGAGACGCAACGACTCCAGCACGCGCGTGCCGATCAGTTGAAACAGATAAGAACTCCCATAACCGGCGAGCCCGCGGACGAGAAACACCGCCGGGATCAGCAACGCGAGGCTGACAATGCTTCCGAGCGGCAGCGTGCGCTCGGCGGTTTCGAAGATCGGCCCGAAAACCTTCGGGATGAGATATGGTAGGCCGAAGCCGCTCGCGGCCGAGTAAACGCAGAGGCAGAGCAACGCAGCCACCAGGTGCAGCCGGAGCGGACGCAGGTAGCGAAAATACGGACGGAAGCGGCGCATGAAAACGGGGCGATGAAATGAGAGCGCGGGCGGGGCTGCCAACTCAAAGTGACAGCGAAAAGCTTACGCTTTCCGCTACGGGTCGTGGCAGGCGTCAGTCCTTTGAGGCGCGCACGTCGAGGGCGTCGCGCAGGCCGTCACCCAGGAAGTTGAGCGAGAAAAGCGTCAGCGAAAAAATCGCGCCGGGAAACACCAGCAGCCACGGAAATTCCTCCATCTTCTCCGCGCCGTCCTTGATCAGCACGCCCCATGAGCTCATCGGCGGCTGCACGCCAAGTCCGAGAAAGCTGAGAAACGCCTCGAGCAGCATCACCGCGGGAATCGTGAGCGTCGTGTAGACGATGATCGGCCCGAGGATGTTGGGGATCATGTGGCGGAAGATGATCCGCCGCTTGCCAAAGCCGAGCGAGCGCGCGGCCTCGATGTATTCCATCTTTTTGATCGAGAGGATCTGGCCGCGCACGATGCGCGCCATCGTCAG
Organism: Opitutaceae bacterium; assembly: GCA_040255565.1. Taxonomy (GTDB): domain Bacteria; phylum Verrucomicrobiota; class Verrucomicrobiia; order Opitutales; family Opitutaceae; genus Opitutus. Next base: position 125,907 of record JBDZVH010000006.1, read on the forward strand.
CCATTCCACGGCGCCGATCGCGAGAAACAGCAGCACGATGTTCCGGCCGAAAAACACCATCAGCAGGATCACGAAAATCGTGAACGGCAGCGCGTAGAGGATGTCGACCAACCGCATCATCACCGCGTCGGTCTTGCCGCCGACGTAGCCGGCGATCGCGCCGTAGGTCACGCCGATCGTGAGCGCGACAAACGTCGCCACCAGGCCCACCAGCAGCGACACGCGGCCACCGTAAAGGCAGCGCGAAAAAAGATCGCGGCCGAGCGTGTCGGTGCCGAGCCAGTGCGCGGCGGACGGCGGCGTCGCACCGAGATCGAGGTTCTGTTCCTGATACGATTGCGCGAACCACGGGCCGGCGACGCAAAGCAGTGTCAGGAAAATCAGGATACCACCGCCGCAGACCGCGAGGCGGTTTTTCCGCAGGCGATGCCAGGCGTCCGACCACAGCGACGTGCCGCGCTCGAGTTGATCGGGCGTCGGGTCGGCGGAGGGAAGATTCCGGGGCGAGAGCGAGACCATCAGCGCGGTTTCCTCATTCGAATTTCAACTTCGGGTTGAGCCAGACCTGCACGATATCGACGACGAGATTCAGGAGGATCACGAGCGTCGCGTAGAGGATCACCGTGCCGAGCACGAGGGTGTAGTCGCGGTTGAACGCGCTGTTCACGAACTCGCGGCCGAGTCCGGGAATCTGGAAGATCGTCTCGATCACAAACGAGCCGGTCAAAATCCCCGCGACCGCCGGCCCCAGAAACGACACGACCGGCACGAGGCCGCCGCGCAGCGCATGTTTGAAGATCACGCGCAGTTCGCTCGCGCCCTTCGCGCGCGCGGTGCGGATGAAGTCCTGGTTCAGCACGTCGAGCATGCCGCCGCGGGTGAGTCGCGCGATGTAAGCGGAATAAAAGAATCCGAGCACGAGCGCGGGCAGGATGCGATCGATGGGCTCATACCAGCCGGAGGCGTTGACCCAGCGGAGCTGGATCGCGAACAGCAGCACGAGCAGCGGGCCGAGCACAAACGTCGGCACGCAGATGCCAATCATCGCGGTCGACGACGCCAGGTAGTCGAGCCACGTGTTGCGCTTGACCGCGGCGAGCACGCCGAGCGGCAAGCCGACGACGAGCGCCACCAGCAGCGACCAGCCGCCGAGCTCGAGCGAGGTCGGGAGTTTGTCGGCGATGATTTCGTTGACGGTGCGGTTCGGATACTTGAACGACGGCCCGAGATCGCCGTGCAACAGGCTGCCGAGGTAGTCGAAATATTGCTGGTGCAGCGGCTTGTTGAGGCCGTAGTGCGCCTCGAGATTTCGCATCACCTCCGGCGTCACGGCCTTTTCCGCGGTGAACGGCCCGCCCGGCACGAAGCGGATCATGAAGAACGTCGCCGTCACGATCACGAAGAGGACCGGAATGGTCTCGAGCAAGCGACGGACGATGAAACGCAGCATGAGAGCGGGCGGAGGGCGAAGTTCGGTGTGAGACGAGCGAGTGCCGCTCAGCCGACAACAGCCGTTCGGCTGTGGCAAGCAGGGAGCCGCACGTTCGAACTCGCCGGGCGCCGTCCGCTCAGGAGTCAGGGCGCGGGCGATTTCAAGCCGAGCCGTTCGAACCGGCGGCTGAGGACGCGGTAAAGTTCCGCGCGCTTCGCGGCGGGAAGTGCGGCGGCGATTTCTTGCGTCGATCGCCGGAGTTCCTGCGCGGCTTCCACGCCCGCACGAGCGCGAATGGCTTTCAGGTTGGCGGCGGATTCGTCGAGAATGGATTGAACGCGCGCCGCTTCTTCCGCGGTGAGGTGCAACTCGTCCGTGAGGTCGGCGCCGATCCGGGCGGCGGCACGATCCGCGAGACCCGGCGCATCGACCGGAGCGTGCAAGGCGCGGCGCAACACGCGCGTGCCCCACCACATCGTCGTCGACGCGCCGAGGGCGATGCCGAGGACCAGAATCGCGGCGGCGAGAATCCAGGCTTTCCAGCGGTTGCCGTTCATCGCAGGCCTCCAGTGGTGCCGAGAAACAACTGCGCCCAGGCCAGATCGCCGGCGCAATCGCGCGCCTGCCAGAGGCTGAGCGCCGCCAGCGCTGCACTCGCGAGCAGGCAACTGGCCACTGCGCGGCGAAACGCGAACGCGGCGACGAAGGTGGCGATCCAGCCGAGCGATGTGGCACGCTCGGACGTCTCGGCGCGGATCGCGCGCGACAAGGCGGCGCGATCGATGGCCGGCGGCGCGTCGAGTCGCGCTTGGCGGACGAGGTTTTCCCAAGCGGCATCGGACTGGGAGCGGGGCGGTTTCATGAGGGTTCGGAGAGATGAAGCAGTTTGCGAAGCTGACGACGGGCGCGCCAGGCGCGCAGCTTGGTGGCGGTGAGCGTCCAGCCGAATTGTGCCGCGATTTGTGCGAGACCCCAGCCCTCGAGGTGGTGGAGCGTCAGGAGCGCGCGGTCGTCGGGCGCGAGTTGCGCGAGCATGGTTTTCACCTCGTTGGCGGCCGCGCGTGCCGCGGGATCTGCCGCCGGGTCGATCGCGTCCGGCGCGGGTTGTTCTTCGTTCTCACGCGCGGGCTCGGCCTGCCACCGGCGACGCACCGATTGCCGGCGAAAGTAGTCGCGGCCGACATTGGTCGCGATCCGCAGCAGCCAGTGGGCGAACGGCTGCTGGGCTCTCCAGTTCGGCAAACCACGGACCATGCGGAGAAATGTGTCCTGCACGAGGTCGTCGAGATCGGCGCGCGAACGGGCGAAACGCCAGAGCAGCCGGCCGATCGCCGCGTGATGACGCTCAACGAGCAGCTCCATCGCGGCGCGATCACCCGTGGCTGCGCGTCGGGCGAGCGCGTCGTCGTCGCCGCGGCTGGCGGCCGCGCGATCCGATGCCGTGACATCGTTGGGATCATGGAGGAATTCTGGTTTCAAGCGCGACCGGGCCAACGACGCCGGCGAAGGGCGATCGGTATCAGGCTTTTCGCGGCGAGTGACGGTCGGAGCATGGTTTATCGTTTCAACGCACGACCGCGCGGGGCGTTTCCAAAAAAGTTTCGGAAATACGGAAACCGACCGGCGGCTGGCTCGTTGAAGGACGAACCACTCCGAAAAATCATGAAACTCTCTCGTATCCTCGCATCGGTTACAATTGCGCTGGTGAGCTCGGTCGCGGCGCTCGCCGCTGATCCCTCCGGCACCTGGAAGTTCAAAGCCGAAGGCCCGAATGGCCGGGCGGTCGATTCGACGCTCACACTGAAGTGGGACAATCAACAGCTGACCGGCACGATCGAGAACCGCGCGGGCAAGGCGGAGATTCGCAACGCGAAGTTCGTCAACGACCAGGTGTCGTTCACCGTCACGCGCAAGATCCGTCGCCGCAGCTTCACGACGAACTACTCCGGGAAACTGGAAGGCGACGCGATCAAGGGCACGATCGAGGCGATGAATCGAAAGAAGGAGAAAGTTTCGCTGCCGTGGGAAGCGCAGCGGGTGAAATAACGGCGTCTCGCGTCAACGGAGCGCGCGGACCATTTGCCACTGCGTCAGCGGGAGGCGAGCGAGGCCGAGTTCGTTGAAGGCTTCGCTGAGCTCCTCGGGCCACACGGCGGTCGCGCGCCAGGTTTTCTGCGGATGCTTCGCCATGGCTGCGCGCAACACCGCAGCCTGGCGCGCGATCGCGTCGGGGCGGGGCGTCGCGACCCAGGCACGAATCGACACGGTGTCGCCGGCCAAGCCAGACAGCGCGAGCCACGCGTCCGACACGGAGTAGCCCGCGTCTGGCGGACCGAGTTGCGCGATCGTTTCGCCCGAGAGTTGCCACGGTAGATCGCTTGATCCGTGCAGCGAAACGGCGTGGCCGACGGCGCGGAGATCGACGGTTTGCAGCGCGTCGTTGGCGATGGCAGTGCCGGGGCCGCTGAAACCGACGAGCCGGCGCAGCTTTTCGAACCCACAACGTTCGTAGAGTTTCACCGCCGCTTCGTTTTGCTCGATGACCTCGAGCGTCATCGCGTGTTCGCCCCGGGCTTCCGCGTCGCGCAGCAGATGCTCCATGAGAGCGCGTCCGACACCGCCGCGGCGCGCTTCCGGCAGCAGGCCCATGCCGGCGAGCCGGCTCGTCCAACCCCGTCGCGCGATCAAGGCGGCGCCGACCGCCACGCCGTCGCGTCGCACGATCTGGCTTGCGGCGAGATCGACGCTGTCGACCCGCGCGAGCTGGAGCAGGCCGGGAGCGGTGAACGCGATCTTCACGAAGTAATCCGCGAAGGCGCGTGTCAGCAGCTCCGCAGCCGCATCGAGTCCGTGGTCGGCGAGAGAGACAAAATCGAGGGTCGAGCGCATCGTGGCACGATGGCCAACTCGAGCTTTCAGGGCACGGCGTAAATCTCCACCATGCCGACGCCCGTCGCGCCGCTGCGGCCGCTGACCACGGCAGTGTAGATCCCCGGCGGAAGATCGATCAGCAACGCCGCGTCGGCGCTGCCGTCGGCGAACGGCACCGCGCCGACTTTCTGTGCGGCGGAGATTATCGCCGCCGCCTCGGTTGGATCGGTGGACCAGTTGTCGTTGCCGGCGACGCGCACGCTGCCGCGATAAATGTCGATCTGCGGATCGGACAACGTGGACGGAAGCGCGCCGGCCAGACCCGGACCCACCGCGCGAATCAACAAGCACAGACTGCCCGGGCCGGCGGTGACGAAGCCGGCGATGAGGACGTTGTCGCCGGTGCCGATGTGCGCGCGGGCGGAGAGGTTGGCGAGCGTGACGGAGTCGTCGCGATCGGCGTCGTAAATTTCCAGCAGCGTGATTCCGCCGCGGCCCCCGGCCGAGCGGGCGTGCACGGTCACGGCGCCGGGAGGAAACGACGCGAGCACGGCGGCGTCCTTGCTGTTTTCGGCGAGAGGGAAGGCGCCGGTCTCCTCGGCGGCCACGGCCAGCACGTCCGGTTCCGGCGTTTGCGACCAGTCGTCGATTTCCAAGTCCGGCGTGGGCCCGCGGAAAATCGCGAGCCTGGGATCGGTGAGCGTTTCGGACGAGTCGAGGCCGCCCAGGCTGGGGCCGACGGCGCGGACGAGCAGCGATTTCGGACGTGGGCCGGCGACCACGGTGCCAGCGATCAGGACGCGGTCGCCGGAGTCCGTGAAGGCGCGCGCGGAGATTTCCGCGAGATGCGGCTGGCGAGGAGCTTCCGGCGGTGGCGTGGCGCGTCGCGGATTCAGCAAACTATCCCAGCGTTGCAGATAACGAGAAGAAGGAAACAGCGGCACGGGCGCGGCGATCGAGACCATCGGGCGCAGCGCGCGGTCGCCGACGGCGCCCAGTTGCGTCTGCTCGGCCGCGCCGTGGCCGAGAGCGATCTTGCGCGCAGCGGGATCGGATTCCCACGTGGCAGCGGCGAGGGCCTGCGCGAGGCGATGCACGCCCCAGGTGTCGAGGGCGTTGAACGCGGGGCCGAAACGATTCGTGCCGGTCGGCACCGTGTGATCGGCGGTGTAGTTGTAGCCGGCGATGCGGTCGGAGCGGAGAAGGAGGAAATCCTTGTTCGCGGCGGGCAATGCGAGGTGGTTGAACAGATCGATCGCCATGCGGTGGTCGTTGATCGTGTCGTCCTCGTAGATCTGGACGATGGCGAGCGTCGACGCGGGAAACGCCGCCAGCTCCGCGTCCGTGATGAGGCTATACCATGGCGCGAGCATGAGCAGCGCCAAGCCGTGTGCGCCCCAGTTTTTCTCGCGCAGGGCGCGCAGCGCGAGCGCCGGCACGGCGCCGCCGCCGTAGGAGTGGCCGGCGAAGATGACGCGACTGGTGTCGATCAACGATGGAAAACGAGCGGCGGCCGCGGTGAATCCGTCGAAGAGGATCGAGTAGTTCGACGCGACGTTCGTGAGCTCGGCGGGATACGGAGAAAACACGACAACCGCGCCGTGGCTGGCGAGGTGTTCCAGCAGTTCCTCGTAGTAGAGCGTTTTGCTGCCCCCGAAACCGTGGGCGAAAAACCAGGTCGGTCGCGGACCGGCCGCGCCTTCGGGTCGGAAAACGGTCACTTCTTGTCCGGGCCAGCCGGGACTGGGAAACGTCTCGCGGACGACGGCGAACGCGCCCGGACCGCCGTAGGTGTCGACCGGTGCGGGCACGGGTCCGGTGTGTTCGGCGCGGAGCCCGGCGACGACGGCCACGGCGACGGCGAGGCGTCGCAGAAATTTAACTACACGTGCGGGAGCGCACGACGAAAGGGAGGATGGCTGCATACGCCTCCCTCAACGCGCGTGGACGCGATTGGTTTCCGCCTGCGGGGGAGACTATTTTTGGCGGATGCCTCGGAGAGGAGTCCTTGCCGGCGGCGGAGCTAGATCTGCCAGTCGTGGACCCGGAGGTCGGAGGTCGAGGGATTCTCGACGAGCGTTTCCTTCCGGCGGCGCGTGCGGGTGACGAGGTTTTCCCCCTTGTTGTAAACGACGGACTCGGCGGGCACGGATTTGATCAGCCAGACATTGGAGCCGATGATCGAGTGCTCGCCGATGTGGGTGTCGCCGCCGAGGATCGTGGCGTGGGCGTAGATCGTGACGTGATCGCCGATGTTCGGATGGCGCTTGATGCCCTTGATCGGATCGCCGGATTCGTCGGTCTCGAACGATTTCGCCCCGAGCGTGACACCCTGATAGAGTTTCACGTGATGGCCGATGGTGGCGGTTTCGCCGATGACGACGCCGGTGCCGTGGTCGATGAAGAAATGCGAGCCGATGCGCGCGCCGGGATGGAGATCGCAGCCGGTGCGTTCGTGGGCATATTCGGTGAGCATGCGCGGCAGCAGCGGAACGCCGAGCCGGTAAAGCTCGTGCGCGAAACGCTGCACGGAGATCGCGAGCACGCAGGGGTAGGCGAGGATGATCTCCTCGAGGCTGCGGGCGGCGGGATCGCCGCGGTAGGCGGCGTTGACGTCGGTCTGGATAATTTCGCGCAGCGAGGGTAGCTGACGAAGCAGCTTGCCGGTGAGCTGGCGGCCGCTTTCGGCGGCCGCGGGAATCCCGGAGAAGCGGAGGCACTTTTCGATTTCGACGACGAGCCGGGTTTCCAGCCGGGTGAGCAGTTTGGATACGTGGCGGGGGGCGGCTTCCTTGGTGAGCCCCGTGTCTTCAAAAAAGCCGGGAAACAGCAGGTGCATGCAGTCGACGGCGATCTGGTTGACCGACGACTGCGCCGGGAGATTGACGCCGTCGAGATGATTGATGCCGCCGTGCTTCTCGTAGGAGGCGAGCAGCGCCCGCTGGATGTCGTCGAGGCTCATGCAAAGGCAAACGGATGTGTCAGCCGCCCGGCTGACGCAAGCGTGACGCGTGGCATCAGCGCGACCCGCCGCTAGATGTAATACATCTCTTCCGGTCGCCTGGAGACGAACATGTCCAGCGTGTAGGACTTCGTTTTCTCGATGAGGCTGTCGCGAATCTGTTGCCAGATTTCCTGCACGCGGCGGCCGGAGCGGCCCTGGGAATTGCCGCTCAGGCCGAACACCTCGCCTTCGATCACGATCATGATGTCGAAGAGCGAAATCTGGTCGGGTGGACGGGCGAGCGCGTAGCCGCCTTGGATGCCGCGGCGGCTGGTGACGAGTCCGCCGTTGCGCAGTTCGGAGAGAATTTGGGCGAGGAAGGTCGGCGGGACCTGCTCGGTGCGTGACAGGTGCTCGCTTTGCGCGAGCTCGCCGGTGCCGTGCAGACGCCCAAGCTCGGCGAGGACGCGGCAGGCGTAGTCGAGCTTGGTGGAGATTTTCATCGGGATGCGTCTGGCGGCGGAGCGAGGTCGGAGCCTAGATCACGTAATCGCCGCTCTCGGGTTTAACGAATTCCTTCGGCCGCAGGAGCATGCCGGCGGCGACGGTGGCGTTGGTGCCCTGTTCGATGAGAATGAACGCGCCGGTGAGCCGGTTGGCCGGATAGCCGTCGTGAAAGATGGGCGTGGCGGTGCGGATTCGCACCTGGCCGAGATCGTTCATCGCGAGCTGCTCGGGCGTGGCTTCGGGTTCGAGCGTCTCGATGTTGAGGCGGTGTTCGATATCGGTGACGACGGCCTGGACGGTGTTGGTCGTGTGCTTGAGGAAATATTTTTTCCCGCGCTGCAGCGCGCGCGGGTGCATCCAGCAGATCTTGGCCTCGAGCTCGGTGGCGCCGCCGGGCAGGCGATCCATGCCGACGATCATGCTGCCGCGGCTGATGTCGATGTCGCGATCGAGGACGAGCGTGACCGATTGCGGGCCGAAGGCTTCCTTGAGCGAGCCGTCGTAGGTGTAGATTTCCTTCACGGTGGCGACCATGCCGGCGGGAAGCGTGAGGACCTTGTCGCCGACGCGCACGATACCGCTGGCGATCTGGCCGCTGAAACCGCGGAAATCGTGGAGCCGGCTGTCGGTGGGATTGTTGGGCCGGTTGACCCACTGCACGGGCAGGCGGAAGCAGTTGAGGTTGGTGTCGCTCGCGATGTGCACCTGCTCGAGATGACCGAGCAGCGTGGGACCGTCATACCATGGCGCGTTTTTCGAACGCTCGACGACGTTGTCGCCGTTGAGCGCGCTCATGGGGATGAACTGCACGTCCTTGATACCGAGACGGGGAAGAAACGCCTCGAACTGGGCGCGGATCTGCTTGAAGCGGGCCTCGCTCCACTCGACGAGGTCCATCTTGTTGATGGCGACGACGAGATGCGGGATCCGGAGGAGGGAAGCGATCGCGGTGTGGCGGCGGCTCTGCTCGATGACGCCGGCGCGGGCGTCGACGAGGATGACGGAGAGGTTGGCGCTGCTCGCGCCGGTGACCATGTTGCGCGTGTATTGGACGTGGCCGGGCGTGTCCGCGATGATGAAGCGGCGCTTCGGCGTCGCGAAATAGCGATATGCGACGTCGATGGTGATGCCCTGTTCGCGCTCGGCGCGGAGGCCGTCGGTGAGGTTGGCGAGATTGATCTGGCCGCCGCCGGTGATGTCGGCCGAACGCTCCAGGGCCTCGAGCTGGTCCTCCATGATGTTCTTCGAATCGAAGAGCAGGCGACCGATGAGCGTCGACTTCCCGTCATCGACCGAGCCGCAGGTGTTGAAGCGGAGGATGTCGATCGGGGCCGCGCTGCGCGCGGCCGGAGATGGGAGATGGGAGATGGGAGCCCGGACTTCGGAGGTCGAAGATCGGAGATCGGAGTTCGGGGACGGAGCGAGGGACATGGCAGAAAGTTAGCGGTCGTTGAGGGAGCGGATGAGTCCGCTGATGAGTTGGCCCGTGCGGATGCAGCGATCCCGGAGGACCTGGTGTTCGGCGATTGAAATGAAATGGTTGTCGAGCAGAACGTAGCTCATGGAGCGCACTTCGCCGCTGGAGCGACGCGCGGCGGGTTAGAAGTAACCCGCCTTTTTGCGGTCTTCCATCGCCGCTTCGGAGGCTTTGTCGTCGGCGCGGGAGCCGCGCTCGGTCACGCGCGCGGCGGCGATTTCGGCGATGATGTCGTCGAAGCTCTCCGCCGGCGATTCCACCATGCCGGTGCTGATGATGTCGCCGATCGTGCGGACGCGCACCACGAGCTCGCGCACCTCTTCGTTGGGCTTCGGCGGGACGATGTCGTTCACCGGCAGCCACTGGCCGGCGCGGCGGACGCATTTGCGTTTGTGGCTGAAATAAATCGACGGGACCTCGAGCTTCTCGCGGCGGATGTATTCCCAGATGTCCATCTCGGTCCAGTTCGAGAGGGGAAACACGCGCATGTTTTCGCCGGGATTGAGACGACCGTTGTAGAGATTCCAGATTTCCGGACGCTGGTTTTTCGGATCCCATTGGCCGAAGCTGTCGCGGAAACTGAAAAAGCGCTCCTTTGCGCGGGCCTTTTCCTCGTCGCGGCGCGCGCCGCCGATGCAGCAGTCGAAGCGGAATTCCTCGATCGCGGCGAGGAGCGTCGGAATCTGGAGCTTGTTGCGGCTGATTTCGCCGGGCGCGGGCGTGGCGATGCCGGAGGCGATCGCGTCCTCGACCTTGCGGATGATGAGCTTGGCGCCGAGCTGCTTCGCGCGGCGGTCGCGAAATTCGTTGAGCTCGGGGAAGTGATGACCGGTGTCGACGTTGAGCAACGGCATCGGAATCTCGGCGGGACGAAACGCCTTTTCCGCGAGACGCAGAAGGCAGATCGAATCCTTGCCGCCGGAAAAGAGCAGCGCGGGCCGCTCGAACTCGCCGGCGACTTCGCGCATCACGTGGATGGCTTCAGTCTCGAGAAGCTGAAGGTGGTCGAGGTGGTAATTGGTCACGGAGAACTGAGGCTAGAGGCGAGAGAATTGAGGCTAGAGGCGAGAGGATAGAGGCTAGAGGCGAAAGGATAGAGGCGAAAGGCTGACTTCAGGCGCTGGCGGCGGCTTTGCCGCCCCAGGACGCGTGGAGACCGCATTCGCGTTTCTCGTCGGCTTTCGCGGGATCGAAATAGTCCCACTCGTTCGGCAGCTGGTGCTGCGCGAGGTAAGCCTCCATGTCGGCGTCGCTATAATAGAACACCGGGCTCACTTTCAAGGAGTTGAAATTGGTGTCGTGCGAAACGATGTCCAACCCGGCGCGATTCGGGTTCTGGACCTTGCGCAGCGCGGTGATCCAGACGGTCGGCGCGAGCTCGCGCATGCCGCGCTGAAATGGCTCGAGCTTCATCAGCGCGCTGAATTTCTTCAGGCCTTCCTCGTCCTCGGTGCTCGGGATCTCGCCGTAAATCGCGTCGCGATGCGCGGGCGTGATTTTCGGGAGGTAAGGTTTGATATTCAGCTTCAGCTGCGCGCGCAGCTGCTCGGCGTGTTTGTAGGTCGCGGGACGATTGTAGCCGTGGTCAACCCAGAGGACCGGGATGTCGGGCTGCACCTGAGTAGCGAGGTGCAGGACCACGGCTTCGTAAGGACGGAAGTTCGTCGACACCACCGCCCGTCCGCCCGCGCGGGCAATGGCCCAGCGGACGATTTCGAGCGGAGATTGGGTGCGGAGTTCGGCGTTGGCGGCGGAAAGTTCGGCGGGAGACATGCGCTCGGAGATCGAAAATCGAAGATCGGAGTTCGGAGAAGGGGATCGATATAAGGGAAGCCCGACGGGGACGTCGGGCTCGACCTCAGGCGGTCACTTTGGGTTCGGTGACGGCGGCCGCGGCCTGGGCGGCTTCGAGTTCGGGCCAGATGGCACGGGCGGCGAAATCGCCGAAACGCTCGCCGGGCTGGCGCTCGTTCTTCCAGCGCGTCAGGAGCGGACGGAGTTCGTTCTCGATCTCCGGATCCTTCACCGTGTCCTTGTAGACGCGGTTGAGGCGCGTGCCGGCGGCGTTGCCGCCGATCCAGATCTGGTAGCGGCCGGGCGCTTTGCCGACGAACGCGATTTCCGCCATGTAAGGACGCGCGCAGCCGTTGGGGCACCCGGTCGAGCGGATGATGATTTCCTCGCCGCCGAGGCCAAGCTCGCCGCCGAGCTTTTCGATCCGATCGATCAGACCCGGGAGCATGCGCTCCGATTCGGCGAGCGCGAGGCCGCAGGTCGGGAGGGCGGGGCACGCCATCGACGCGGCGTGGAGAATGGAAGCCTGGTTGTCGACCTTGACGCCGTGCGCGGCGAGCAGCGCGGTGATGCCGGCGCGGTCGGATTCAGGGACGTTGGCGATGATGACGTTCTGGTTGGCCGAGAGGCGGAATTCCACGTGCGGGAACTTCAGCGCGACCTCGCGCAACGCCGTCTTCTGCGTGTGGCCCGGGACGTCTTTGATGCGGCCGGTCTCGACGAAGAGCGTGAGGAACAGCTTGCCGTCGAGCGCGCGGTGCCAGCCGTAGAGATCGCCGGTCGTAGTGAAATTATAAGGACGCGCGGGCCCGAAGGTGATCCCGGCGCGGCGGGCGATCTCGTCACGAGTCCAGTCGGCGCCGCGCTCCTCGACGACGTATTTGAAACGCGCGTGCTTGCGGTTCGTGCGATCGCCGAAATCGCGGAACGTGGCGATCACGGCCTTCGCGACCGGAATCACCTGATCGGGCGTGATGAAACCGATGACGTCCGCGAGACGCGGATACGTCTGTGTGTTGCCGTGACTGCGACCCATGCCGCCGCCGACGGCGACGTTGTAGCCGAGAACCTGCTCGTTCTCGATGATCGCGATGAAGCCGAGATCGTTGGTGAAGACGTCCATGTCGTTCACCGGCGGGACGACGAAGGAGATCTTGAATTTGCGCGGCAGGTAGGTCTGCCCGTAGAGCGGATCGACGAAATTCTTGTTCTCGGGGTCGTCGAGGTTGAGTTGGACGTTGTCGATCCAGATCGAGTGGTAGGCGCGGGTTTTCGGAGCGACCTCGCCGACCGTGCGCGACGCATCGGCGTAGACGGCTTCGCGAGCGCGGCTGTAAGCGGGCGTCGGCGAGGCGGTGATGTTGCGATTGACGTCGCCGCAGGCCGCGAGGGTGGAGAGGAGCGACTCGTTGATCTTCTTGATGAGCGATCCGAGGTTCGACTTCACCACGCCGTGAAACTGGATGCACTGGCGGGTGGTGACGCGCAGAGTGTTGTTGCCGTAATTCGTCGCGAGGTCGTCGAACGTGATCCACTGGTTGGCCGTCATGACGCCGCCGGGGATGCGGCTGCGGATCATCATGATGTATTTCTTGCCGGCCTTGCGGAGGTCGCGGTCGTCCTGCTGGTAAATGCCGTGGAATTTGGTGAACTCCTTCTCGTCGTCGGAAAAGCGGTCGAGGGACGCGTCGGCCAGGGTCGCGGCGATCGTGCTGGCCAAGGTGGGATTGGCCTGCTTCAGGAATTCGTTGGAGGTGAGTGGCGCAGTGGCTGCTTCTGGCATAGGTGAAAACGGAGAGTTGACTACTTTACTAAAGAAGTAAAAACAAAACTGACACATGTCCCTTGATGACACACTAAGCCCGCCCGCGTCGACGCGCCCCCCGGCGCCCGTGCGCCTCGTCGGCGCGGGTCCGGGCGCGTCGGATTTGATCACGCTGCGCGGCGCGCGGGCGTTGCAGCAGGCGGAGGTCGTGCTTTACGACGATCTCGCAAATGCCGAACTGCTAGATCATTGCCCGCCGGCAGCGGAAAAAATCTACGTCGGCAAACGTGCGGGGGCGCACAGCGCGAGCCAGGGCGAGATCAGCCGGTTGCTCGTCGCCAAGGCCCGCGCGGGGCTGCGCGTGGTGCGGCTCAAAGGCGGCGATCCGATGTTTTTCGGCCGCACGGCGGAAGAACTCGAGGCGCTCGCAACCGCCGGTTTCGAATTCGAGATCGTGCCGGGCGTGACCGCGGCATCGGCTGCGGGCGCGGCGGCGGGCATTCCTCTGACGCAGCGCGGGGTGACCTCGATGACGGTGTTCGTGGCCGGTCACGCGTGTGCGGATCGCAACGGCACGCCGGTCGACTGGCGCGCGCTCGCCGCGTTGCGGGCGACGCTCTGCATTTACATGGGCACGCGGCGGTTCACCGAAATCGCGCGGGAGTTGACCGCGGGCGGCTTGCCGGAAACGACGCCGGTCGCGGTGATCGCGGGCGCGACGCTTTCGTCGCAAAGCCTGCGCGTCGGCACGCTGACGAGCGCCGACGAATTACTGGCCAATCTGCAAGGCCGGCCGGCGATGATCATCGTCGGCGAGGTCGTGCGCTGGAGCGAACTCGCCTCCGCGGCGGCGCAACTGGCGCCGATGGGCTGCGAGATCTGATCCGCACGATCGGAAGCAAAACCAACCGATGCCTTCGCGACGTGTTTTGCTCGTCGACAACGGTTCGCTCGAACCAGCGAGCACGCTACAACTGCGTCGACTGGCGCGGGTGCTGAGCGAGCGGCTCGCGGTCGTCGTCGCGTCGGTATCGGTGGCGCATTCGTCAAAGGTGTCCGCCGATGCGCTCGAGGGCACGCCGGCGGAATTGTTTGACGCGGCCCTGACGCGCGCGCTGGCGGACGGCGTCGACGAAATCGTCGTGCTACCGCTGTTTGTCGGACCTTCCTATGCGATTGTGCGGCATCTGCCGGCCGTCGCGGCGGAACGATTGAAAGCGTCGCCGTCGGCGCGGATCGAGATCGCGGCGCCGCTGTTCATGCCGGGCGAGGAACGCCTCGGGCAAATCCTCGCGGAGTTCGCGCGCGAGCAGCTCGCGAGGTTGGGCGAAGCCCGGGTGCGCGTGGCCGTCGTCGACCACGGCAGTCCATCGCCGGCGGTGACGGCGGTGCGCGATGCGGTGGCGGCGCAAGTGCGGGCGTTGCTCGGCGCGACAGCGGAAGATGTTGCTGCGTGCAGCATGGAGCGGCGGCCCGGCGCCGAGTTTGAATTCAACGAACCGCTGTTGGAAAACCTGCTCGCGCGCGACGCGTGGCGGCGCGGGCCGTTGGTGGTGGCGCTGCTGTTCATTGCGCCCGGCAAACATGCCGGGCCGGACGGCGACGTGGCGCAGATCGTGGCGCGCGTTCGCGGGGAAACGGCGGACGCGGTGCGTTTCACGCCGGTGATGGGAACGCATCCGTTGCTGCTCGAAATTCTCGCCGATCGCGCGCGCGCGGCGCTGGCGCGGTTCGCGTCCATCGGCTGAGCGCTCGGATCACTCCGCGAGATCGACGGATTTCCACGGATGGTTGTCCAACAACGTTGGATACCAGTTTCGAAGCTTCGGGCTCACGAGGTGGACGCGGTTGTAGTAATAGAGCGGGATGGCGGGCAGCTCCTCGACGAGGATCTGATCGAGCTGCTGGTAGATTGCGTAGCGCTCCTCGTTGTTCTTCGCGCGGAGTGACGCTTCCAAGAGCCGGTCGTAATCGGGATTGGCCCAGCCGGTGGTGTTGTTGCCGCTGGTGGAATGCCACAGGTCGAGAAAGACGTGCGGGTCGACATAATCGCCGATCCAGCCGGCGCGCAGGAGATCGAAGTTTTTCGTGCGCTGGGAGTCCATGTAGACCTTCCATTCCTGATTCACGAGCGTGACCTCGATGCCGAGATGCTTGCGCCACATCTGCTGGATGGCTTCGGCGACGAGGCGGTTGTTTTGCTGCGTGTTGTAGATCAGCTCGCGGACGGGAAATCCCTTGCCGTCAGGATAACCGGCCTCCGCGAGCAGACGACGGGCGTCGTCGATTGTGCCGCGCAGTTGCGCGCGCGGCGTGTAGCCCTGGTTGTCGGGATAACTGATCGCATAGGCCGGTCGCTCTCCGCCGCGGACGACGTTTTTCACGAGCGCCTCGCGATCGATCGCGAGCGCGAGCGCGCGCCGCACGCGGACATCGTCGAACGGCGGACGCGTGACATTGAAGCGATAAAAATAAACGCCAAGATAGGGATCGGTGCGCAGCGCGGCGGGATTCTCGCGGCGATACGTGTCGATTTTCGCGCTCGGCAGGTCGTAGGTGACGTGGAGCTGGCCGGTGCGAAACATGCGCTCCTCCGTATCCAAATTGTCGATCGGGAAGAAATGGATCTCGTCGAGCTTCACGTTCGCGCGGTCCCAATACGTCGGCGAACGGCGCACCTTCAGGATTTGGTTCGGACGCCACTCCGTGAGGACAAACGGGCCGTTGCCGACGAAGTTTTCCGGCCGCGTCCATTGGGTGCCACGCCGCGCGAGTCCGTCGAATTTTTTCACGGTCGGCAAATGCACCGGATACCACGCGTAGTGGTTCATCGCGCTGAGCAGGTAAGGTGTCGGATGCAGCAGGCGGATCTGCAGCGTGTGCTCGTCGAGCGCCTTGATGCCGACCTGGCCGAAGTCATGGAGACGACCCTCGAAGTAGTCGCGCGCGCCGGCGACGTAGTCGTAGATCATGTAGGCATACTCGGCGGCGAGCGCGGGCGTGAGGAGGCGTTGATATGAGCCCACGAAATCCGACGCGGTCACAGGATCGCCGTTGGACCAGCGCGCCTCCGGGCGAAGGTGAAACGTATAAACAAGCCCGTCGGCGGAAATGTCCCACGACGAAGCGACACCCGGCACCGGGTGCAGATCGACCGGATCTTCGCTGACGAGGCCTTCGATCAGGGCCGTCACGACCTTGTGCTCGGGGATGCCGGTGACGGTCTGCGGATCGAGGTCCTGCACCTCGGCACCGTTGCCGTAGAGTAGAATCTTGGCCTGCGGATCGCTGGCGGCGGAGGTGTCGCCGGCTTTGGGCTGGCAGCCGGAAACAGCGACGACTAGCGGAAGCGCAATCGCAGGGAAAAGGCGGCGGAAAAAAGGAATCATCGGAAAAGGGGTTATGGGAAAAGTCATGGCGCGGGAGCAACGAGATCGACGTCGACGTAAGCGCGGTTCCAGAACGCGTCCTGTTTCCAGCCGCGGACGCGCGGCGACATCAGCCAGTTTTGCACATTGAAATAGAGCGGCGCGACGGGCGCTTGTTTGACGAGACGCGCTTCCGCGGCCGCGAGATCGCCGGCGGCGACGAGGGCGTCGAATTCGGCGGAGCGCCAGCGCGGATAATTTCCCGCCGCGTCGCTGACGAATTCCGCGAGCGACGCGGCGGCGTCGGGCACATCCGGCAGGCTGGTGATAAACGCGAGGTCGTAATCGCCGCGGCTGAGCGCGGCGAGATGGACCTTCGCTTCGTGCAGCGCGATCCGGACCTCGACGCCGAGCTCCGCGCGCCACGTCGCCTGGATTGCCTCCAGCAGCGGAAGCTGCGACGGCGACCACGCGGTGAGCTCGAGCGACGGGAAATCGCGACCGCCGGCGAAACCCGCGTCGGCGAGCAAGCGACGCGCGAGCTCCGGATCGTGGTTGCTCGCATCCTCGGCCGCGGCGGTGAGCGTCATCGCCGGCGAAAGAAAACGCTTAGCGGGGATCTGGCCGCCGAGCAGGACGCGCTCGACGAGTTTCGCGCGATCGAGCGCGAGCGACAGCGCGCGGCGCACGCGGGCATCGCCGAGCGGCGCGCGCGTCGTGTTGAAGGAAAGGTAACGCGTTTCGGCGAGCGCGAGGCGGTGAAGTTCCGCGGGATGTTCGCGCGCGTAGGCCGCGATCTTCGTTTTCGGCACGTCGACGGTGACGTCGATCTGGCCGGCGCGAAACGCGCGCTCCTCGGTGTCGGTGCTGTCGAAACGGAGAAACTCGATCTTCGCCAGCGGCACGTGCGCGGCGTTGCGATAATGCGGATTCTTGCGCACGACGATGCGCTGCTGCGGGCTCCACTCCGCGAGGACGAACGAACCGTTGCCGACGTGATGCGCGGGCTGCGTCCAAGTGCGACCGTGCGCGGCGACGACTCGCGGGTTGACGGGAATCCACGGGCCGGACGCGACGTAGTGAGAAAATGGAGACAGCGGCCGCTCGAGCGCGATCGCGAGCGTGCGGGCGTCGACGACACGGAAACCGACTTCCGAGAAATCGGCGAGCGCGCCGGACGAGTAAGCGCGGGCGTTTTTCACGGGGAAAAACAGATGGACTTTCGGCGCGGCCGTGGCGGGTGCGAGTGCGCGCTGGAACGACGCGATCACATCGCTCGCGGTGAGCGGCTCGCCGTTGGACCACTTCAGATCGGCGCGCAGGTGAAACGTGTAAACGAGTCCGTCGGGCGAGACGTCGAAACGTTCCGCGATTCCTGCGAGCGGTTCGCCGCCGGCGGGATTCGGGAGCAGCAGGCCTTCGCCGAGCGCGCGGATGACGAAAAACTCGTCGGGCAGCGATGCGGTGGCGGGATCGAGGTCCGTGGGCTCGTTGCGCTGCGAGACGCGCAGCGTTTTCTCCGCGGCGGTCGACGGGGGGCGCGAACATGCGCCGACGATCGTCGCGAGCGCGCAGGCGGCGAGGAGACGGAGAGCGCCCGAACGCGTGGTGGAGCGGCGCATGGGGCTAGGGGGTGGTTTCGAGCCACACGTGCTTGTAGGGATGATGATCGAGCAGGGTCGGATGCCAGCCCTTCACCGACGGCCGGATCAGGAACACGTGCGTGTAGTGGTAAATGGGAATCATGGGCATCGCGTCCAGCAGCAGCGATTCGGCTTTTTGCAGGAGCGAGAAACGCGCGGCCGGTTCGCTTTCCCGCGAAGCGGCGAAGAGCAGCGCGTCGTAGGCGGCGCTCGTCCAGCCCGTGTAGTTGTTGCCCGAATCGCCCCGCCAGATCGCGAGAAACGAAACCGGGTCGACGAAATCGCCGGTCCAGACGGAGCGAAGAATCTCGAAGTTTCCGGCGCGGCGGGCGGCGATGACGCTCGTGTTTTCCTGGTTGCTGAGCTGCACGGTGACGCCGAGCTCGCGGCGCCACATTTCCTGGATCGCCTCGGCGATCGCGCGATGCGCCTCCGAGGAATTGAACAGGAGTTCGAACGCGGGCAGGCCCTTGCCGCCCGGATAACCGGCGTCGGCGAGCAGCTGGCGCGCGGCTTCGGGATCGGTGCGCAGCGGCGCCGGCGGAAAATAACCGGCCGTGCCCGGCGGCGTAAACGACGACGCGGGCTGCTGTCCGCCGCGGAGGATTTTGGCCACGAGCGCGTCACGATCGATCGCGAGCGCGAGGGCGCGGCGCACGCGCACGTCGTTGAGGAAAGGCCGCACCGTATTGAGCCGGTAGAAATACGTGCCGAGCAGCGGATCGATGCGGAGCAATTCGGGCGACTCCTGGCGATAGACGTCGACCTTGCCGGGGGGCAGCGCCTCCGTGACATGCAGCTGGCGGGCGCGAAACGCGCGTTCCTCGGCGTCTAGGCTGTCGATGGTGTGAAAGTGAATGCGCGTCAGCCGCACGGTCGCGCGATCCCAATACGTGTCGGATTTGCGCACGACGATCTCCTGGCCCTTGCGCCACGCTTCGAGCGTGAACGGACCGTTGCCGACGAGGCGATCGGGACGCGCCCAGGGATTGCCGCGTTGCGTCGGCGAACCGTGTTGTTCGATCGAGGCGAGATGCACGGGAAACCAGATCGCGTGATTCAGCAGCGAGAGAAAATACGGCGTCGGATGTTCGAGCGTGACGCGCAGCGTGCGCGCGTCGGGCGCGGCGAGGCCGACTTGATCGAAGGAGCCTGAACCGCTGTGAAATGCCTGCGCACCGGAGATGACGTAAAGCAGCGGCGCGTTTTCAGCGGCGAGCGAGGGCGTGAGCGCGCGTCGCCAGGACGCGATGAAATCCTGGGCGGTCACCGGATCGCCGTTGGACCAGCGCGCGTCGGCGCGAAGATAAAACGTGTAAGTGAGACCGTCGGGTGAGACGTCCCAGCGCTCCGCGACGCCCGGCACGGGATGGAGATCCACGGGATCCTCGGCGACGAGACCTTCGAAGAGGGCCGAGAGAACGTTGTAATCGCCGGCCTGCGTGGCGAGGTGCGGATCGAGATCCGCGAGATCGGGCCCGACGCCGCGGTGCAGGACCTGTTCGCGATTGCCCCGATCGACGGCGGTTTCGCGCGGCGTGCACGCGGTCAGCACCACGGCGGCGATCAGGCCGGCGACGGCGAGGCCGAAAACCTGCCGAAGGGAAACGAGGGACCGAAACGCGGACGGGACGGACGGACGGGCGAAGCGCATCGCGCGCATCTTTGCGGCTAGCGGCGTTTGAGCAAGGCCACGGCGTGCGCGGCGATCGCGAGTCCGCGGCCGATGTCGCCCACGCCCTCGTTGGTCGTCGCTTTCAAACCGATTTCGTCGGGGGAAAGCTGCGTCGAGCGCGCGAGCGCGGCTTTCATCTCGGCGAGTCGCGGGTAGATCTTGGGTTTCTCGGCGATCACCGACACGTCGATGTTCACGATGTCGAAGCCGAGTTTCACGATTTCCGCGCGGACCCGTTGCAGGAGCACCTGCGAGTCGATGTCTCGGTAGGCGGGATCGGTGTTCGGAAAAAAATGGCCGATGTCGGGCAACCCGGCGGCGCCGAGCAATGCATCGCAGACCGCATGCGTGACGCAGTCGGCGTCCGAGTGACCCTCAAGTCCGAAGTCGGCTTCGAAACGCACCCCGCCGAGAACGAGCGGACGCTGCGGCGCGATGCGATGGATGTCGTAACCGTGCCCGATACGGAAGGTCATTGCAGCGCGAGAGGCGTCACTTCGTGAGCAGAAACTCCATGTAGGCGAGGTCCGCCGGCGTGGTGAGCTTGGGATTTGGATACGGATTCTCCAGCAACGCGATCGGATGCTTCAGCGTTTCGACGGCCGCGGCGTCGTCGGTGATCCGCAGATTGCGTTCGGCCACGCGCGCGTAGCCGCGGACGATGAGGTCGCGCGCGAAAACCTGCGGCGTTTCCATGGCCCAGAGCCGGGAACGGTCGAGCGTGCGCAGATGCGCGTCGTCGCGGTGCTCCTTGATTGTGTCGGTGACGCGGTGCGCGAGCACGACGGCGTCTTCGCGGACGACGATCTTGTGCAGCGCCACGAGTTGTTCCGGGCGGATGAGCGGTCGTGCGCAGTCGTGGATGAACACGTAGGCGATGTCCGGCGGCAGCACGGAGAGCGCGTTCATCACCGAGTCCTGCCGTTCGCGTCCGCCGCGGACGAGCGCGGACGGCGTCGGCGCGTAGGCCGCGAGCTCCGTCATCTGCCGCTGGTCGCGGTAAACCACGACGTAGAAATCCGCGATGCCGCTGGTCATGAACGCGACGGCGGTGTGGGCAAACACGGGCCGGCCGGCGAGCGGGGCGAGCACCTTGTCGGTGACAGTGCCCTGCATGCGGGCACCGGTTCCGGCGGCGAGAAGGATGGCGGCGGTACGGGACATGAGGGTTGGAGTTGAGAGCTGGGAGTTGAGAGTGGAGGGCGGAAACGCTCTAGAGCGGAGAAACGGAATTCAGTTCCGTGAGAATGGCTTCGGCCGCGGCGACAGGATCGGGCGCCTTGAAAATCGGACGGCCAACAACGATGTAACTCGCGCCGGTCTTTGCGGCCTCGGCGGGCGTCATCACGCGCGTCTGGTCGTCGGCTTTCGCATCGCGCGGACGGATCCCGGGCGTGACGAGTTGCACGTCGGCCGGGAGCGTGGCGCGGAGCGGCTCGATCTCGAGCGGCGAACAGACGAGACCGCGCAGACCGGAGGCGACGGCGAGCCGGCCGAGGCGCACGACCTGATCGGCGGGCGAGGCGGAGACGCCGACGCCGTTGAGCTCGGCGGCGCTCATCGAGGTGAGGACGGTGACGCCGAGCAGCAGCAGCTCGGGCGCGTGTTGTTGCTGGGCCTTGGCGGCCCACGTCATCATCTCGCGACCGCCACCGGTGTGCAACGTGAGCATCCGGATCGGCAGCTTGGAGGCGGACTCGACGGCTTTCGCGACGGTGTTGGGAATGTCGTGAAGCTTGAGATCGAGGAAGACGTTGAAGCCCAGATCGGCGACCTCGCGAACGCAGTCGGGGCCGCAGGCGGTGAACATCTCGAGGCCGACTTTGGCCCAGCGGACGGTGCCGGAGAGGCGCTTAAGGGTGGGGGCGACGTCGCGCGGGGATGGCGCGTCGAGGACGAGGATCAGGTCGCAAGGCATCAGGTTGGACGGGGAGTTAAACGACAGGATCCGGCCGGATTGAAGCAAAAACCTCCGATGCTGCCCGGAGCGGACGAAACAGGCAAATTCCAAATCGGTTTTGCGTTGAAGGCGTCGATCTGCGCGACTGCAGCTTCGTGTGCTTTCGACGATGACAGTCTCCTCACCGGCCAAACTGAATCTATTCCTCGCGATCACGGGCCGGCGGCCGGACGGCTTTCACGAACTCGTGTCGGTGGTCGCGCCGGTGAACTGGGGCGACACGCTGATGGCGGACATGCTGCCGGCGCGGCCGGGTGCGTTCACCTTCGAATGCGACGATCCGGCCGTGCCGGTGGATGAGACGAATCTCGTGTTGAAAGCGGCGGGGGCGTTTCGGGACGCGACCGGTTTCGCGGGCGCGGTGCATTTCAAAGTGGAGAAACGCATTCCGATGGGCGCGGGCCTGGGTGGCGGGAGCAGCAACGCGGCGGCAGCGCTGGTGGCGCTGAACCGGCTCGCGGGAGAACCGTTGACGCGTGAGGCGCTGGGGGACGTCGCAGCGCGGGTGGGCTCGGATTGCGCGCTGTTTCTGCATGGTGGCCCGATCGTGATGCGAGGTCGCGGCGAACGCGTGGAGCCGCTGCCGGAGTCGGCGGCGGGGCGGCTTCGCGGCCGGCGGGTGCTGATTTTCAAGCCGGCGTTCGGCATCGCAACTGCCTGGGCCTATCGACAACTCGCGGAAGCGGCGCCGGCGAGCTATTTGCCGGGCGAGGTGGCCGAGGCGCGCTTGCGCTCCTGGATCGGCGACCGCGCGGCGGCGGCCGAAGGGCTGCTGTTGAATACGATGGAGCCGCCGGCGTTCCGGAAGTTTCCCGCGCTGCCGTTGCTGCTGGACCAACTGCGGGACGAGTTCCGGCTGGCGGCCCGGATGAGCGGCAGCGGCAGCGCGTGTTTCGCCTTGTTGCGCGACGACACCCCGGTGCCGGAGGTGGTGGCCCGAATCCGCGACGCATGGGGCGAATCCGCATTTGTTGTCGAAGCCGAACTGGCCCAGTAAATCGCATTGACCCGTCGCAGACAGGCGGCGTTATCGTCCGCACCTCCGGGGCGATCCCTCGCCGGCTCAGCAACGAAAATTAATGGATCTTAGCGACAAGACCGAAGTCACCGTCCAAGGCATCGCCGCCTCCCAAGGCATCGCCTACGGACAGGTCTTCGTTTATATCCAGAGCAACGTGGAGGTTCCGAGTTACCTCGTGGAACCGGAGAAGCGGGCCGCGGAGATCGCGCGTTTCGAAAAGGCCCTGCTCGCGACGCGGCAGCAGATTGCGAAAATCCAAAGCGAGGTCGAGCGCAACCTGGGCAAGGAGGAGGCGCTCATCTTCGACGCGCATCTGCTCGTGCTCGAGGACCAGGCTTTGATCGGCGAGACGATCCGCGAATTCGAGGCGACGAGTCGCAACATCGAGACGTGTTTCAACAAGGTATCCTCGCGTTACATACAGGCGTTCTCGGAAATCGACGACGAATACCTGCGCGAACGTGCCGGCGACATCCGCGATGTCGCGCAGCGCGTCCTCCAGAATCTGCTGGGTCAGGCCGAAAACTCGCTCACGCGCCTGGCCGACAAGCGCATCGTGGTCGCCAACGACATCTCGCCGTCGGACTCGGCGAGCATCGACCGCAGCGCGGCGCTTGCGATCGTCACCGACTCGGGCAGCAAGACGAGCCATGCCGTGATCGTCGCGCGCTCGATGAAGGTGCCCGCGGTCGTGGGCGTGCGCGATCTGTCGCGCCGCATGAAGCATGGCGATTGGGTGATCGTCGACGGCTACGACGGCGTCGTCGTCATCAATCCCTCCGAGAGCACGCTGTTCCGCTACGGCAAGATCCAGGAACAGAAGAAAACGTTCGAATCCCGCCTGCTGAAGGCCAACCAGCAGCCCGCGGTCACGCTCGACGGCGTCGACGTCACGCTGATGGCCAACATCGAGAAGACGGACGAAGTGAAGCTCGTGCGGGACTACAACGCCCGCGGCGTCGGGTTGTTTCGCACCGAGTATATTTTTCTCAACGCCTCGCGCATCCCGACCGAGCAGGAGCAGTTTCTCGCTTACAAGGCGGTGGCCGAGGGCCTCGCGCCGAATCCCGTCGTGATCCGCACGCTCGATCTCGGCGGCGACAAGCCGATGGCGGGCAGCCCGGATTTGTTTCCGAAGGAGAACAACCCGTTCATGGGGTTCCGCGCGATCCGGTTCTGCCTCGAGCATCACGAGATTTTCAAGGACCAGCTCCGCGCGATCCTGATGGCCAGCGCCTACGGCAAAGTGCGCCTGATGTATCCGATGATCAGCGGCCACGAGGAGCTCGCGCGCGCGAACGCCGTGCTCGGCGAGTGCATGGAAGAGCTGAAGTCGCGCGGTCTGCCCTTCGACGAAAACATCGAGATCGGCGCAATGATCGAAGTGCCGAGCGCGGCGTTGACGGTGGATCTGCTCGCGCCGGACTGCGCGTTCTTCAGCGTCGGCACCAACGACCTCATCCAGTATCTGCTCGCGATCGATCGCGTGAACGATCGCATCGCGCATTTGTATGAACCCACGCATCCGGCGGTCATCCGCACGCTGAAGCGGATCATCGACGAGGGGCACAAGCAGAACGTGCCCGTGAGCGTGTGCGGCGAGATGGCGGGCGATCCGGTGTTCGCGCCGCTGCTGCTCGGTCTCGGCGTCGATTGCCTGAGCATGGCGCCGCCCTGGCTGCCGTCGGTGAAATACATCGTGCGTTCGATGAAGATGTCCGACGCGAAAGCGCTCGCGGACGAGGCGATGACCATGACCTCGCCGCGGGAAATCTACGCGAAGTGCGAGGCGTTTTACCGCTCGCGCGTCAAGATCGACTGAGCCGCGCGATGCCGTCGAACGGGCACCGCGAAGAGGCGGCCGGACGCGAAACGCGGGCCGCGAGTGGGTGGTGGTTCGCCGCGCTGGCGGTGCTATGGCTGCCGTTTTTGTGGCGGATGACGCGCGTGTGGTCCGCGAGCGTCGACCAGGCGCACGGCTGGGCGGTGCCGCTGCTCGCCGCGTATTTCGCATGGGAACGACTGCGGGAACGTCCCGCCGCGCCGGCCCGCACAGCCGCGGCGCTCGCGTGGAGTGCGATCGCGATCGGCCTGGCGGCGCTGCCGCTCGCGTTGACGGTGCTCGAGGCCAACGCCAGCTGGCCGCTGTCGCAATGGGGCACGTTCGGACTCGTCGCGCTGGTGACGCTCGCCTTCGTCGCGCGCACGGCGGGAAACGCGTCCGCGCGGGCGCTCGTGTTTCCGCTGTTTTTCGTGACGACCGCGCTGACCTGGCCGGCGATTGTCACGACCAAAGTCGTCGGCTGGCTCGTGGCTCTCAACGTGCATCTCGCCGCCACCACGGTGTCGCTGCTCGGACACCCGGCGATCGTGAGCGGCAATGTCATCGAGGTGGCCACCGGTTTCGTCGGGATCAACGAAGCGTGCAGCGGGCTGCGTTCGCTGCAGGCCGTGTGGATGGCAGGATGGTTTTTCGGCGAACTTTTCCGGCTGTCCTGGGGCAAGCGGCTGGGCCTCGTCGCCGGCGCGGTGGCAATCGCCGTCACGTGTAACTGGATTCGCACGACCACGCTTACCTGGCTCGCGGCGGCGTATTCGCCTGCGCTCAGCGAACAGTGGCACGATCGCGCGGGCGGAATCGAACTTGTCGGCTCGCTGCTGCTCGTCGGACTGTGGGCGTGGAAGTGGGGCCGGCACGCTCCCGCGCGGCCGCAGGAGGACAGCGACCCGTTCCGGCCGCGAGCCGGGGTGGGAATGAAATTTTTCACGCTGACGGCGGTCGGGGCGGCGCTTGTTCCCGTCGTTTGGTATCGCGCGCACGAACGGCAGGCGACCGCAGCGCGCGTGCAATGGCGACTCGAGCCACCCGCCGCGGATTGGCGGCCGTATGACGTGCCGCCGGCGGCGCTCGATTTGCTGCAGGCGACCTCGGCCCGCGGTTATCTCCGAGGCGGCAGCGTGGCGCTGCTCGTGCGCTGGGACGGACGCGTGGAATCCGCCATGGCCGGACAGTTGCACGATCCGAGCGTTTGCCTGCCGGCGGCGGGTTTGGCCGTGGAGCTGGATTCGCGGCGCGAAGAGGTGCGCGTCGACGGCGTGCCGATTGCGTTCAACGTCGCGCGCTTCGTCGCGGAAGGCACGGTGCGGCACGTGTTCTACTGCCATTGGGATGCGTGGCTGGGACGGACGCGAGACGCGGCCGAAGCGGTCGCGAGCGTGCCGGCGTGGCGATGGGAACGCGTGCGGCTCGGTCAACGCCGCGCGGATGCGGCCTATCTGGCATTTGTCGTGCCGCTGGCCGATCGCGAGTCGGCCGTCGCCTGGTTGCGCGAGCATCTCGCGTCGATGTTGCGGCGCGACTGAAGTTTTTCCGTGCCCGGCCGAGATAGGCGTGCTCAATCGCACCTTTCACAAACACGGATGAATTTCGGCTCACTCAAGAAACGCGCGGAAGATCACTGGCATGGCCTGAGCGAAAGTCAGCGCGCCTGGCGGGCGAGAGCCGCGATCACGGTGCTGGTCGCGGCGGCGGCGGCGGCCGCCTGGTATTTTGGCCGGCCGGTCTGGAAACGATGGCAACATGGACGCGCGCTCGAAGAGGTGAGGGTGTTTGCCGAGGCGAAGGATTATCGCCGGGCGACGCTGGCGTTGCGCCGGGCCATCGAGCTCGATCCGGGCAATCCATCGACCTGGCAGCAGGCGGCGCGCGTGCTCGGGGAGGTCGGGTCGCCGACGGTGTTGATGGCGCGCGAACAACTCGCGCGGCTGAATCCCGACAACCCGGCTCTGAAACTGGCACTGGTGGAGGAAGCGTTGCGCCTCGAGCGCCTCGAGGTGGCGGAGGAGGCGCTGTCGGAACTTGCGACGGCGGCGCGCCAGGACGCCGCGTTCTACCGCTCGTCGGCCGCGCTCGCCGAAGCGTTCGGCCGCACGGCGGACGTTGAAGCGAATCTGACGCGGCTGGTCGAACTCGCGCCGGACGACGCGGCGGCGAAACTCAATCTCGAAGCCACGCGACTGTGGGGCTTCGACGCGGACAAACAGGCGTCGGCGCTCCGCGCGTTGGACGAACTCACGCGCGATCCGCGTGTGCGGGTGCGGGCGGCGGTGGAACTGTTGAAGTTTGCCGCGCGCGAAACAGACGAGGCCCGGCAACGCGACATTGTCGGCCGGATGCAGCTGCGGTTCATCCCCGGCTGGCGCGAAGATTTTCCCCAGGGCGGCGCGGCGGGCTGGGCGCAGCTGGTCGAGCAACTCAAGCTGGCGGCGGCAGCCGACGGCGCGCCGGCGCTCGCGGTGCTCGGACGCTGGCTGGCGGAGATCGGTCAGCCGCGCGAGACCCTGGTGTGGCTCGAGAGCCTGCCGGACGCGGTGAAAAACGAGGCGGCCGCGCGGGATGTGATCGCGGGAATCAGCGCCGCGACCGGCGATCTCGATCGACTCGAGCAGCAGTTGCGCGCCGGCGCCTGGGGCGTGTGGCCGCGCGACGCGTTGACGCTCGCGATCGCGTCGCGTCTGCAGCAACTGCGCTATGGCGAGACGGCGGCGCGCGGCACGTGGGATACCGCGCTGACTGCGGCGGAAAGTTCGTTGCCCGGATTGCGGGCGTTGGTGCGGCTGGCGAGCGCTTGGGGCGATGATGACGGTCTCACCCGCGCGTTGGAGAAAGTCGTGCAACGCTTTCCGAAGAGTTTTTGGGCCTACGACGCCCTGATCAATCGTCATGCCGCGCGCGGCGACCTCACGCGCTTGTGGCAGGTTTACGGCGAGGTGGTGAAGCAATGGCCCCAAGATGACGAGCGAGCCGCTCGGTGGATCCTGCTGGGTGCGATTCTCGATCGACTTACGCCTGCGGCGATCGACCGTGCAGAGGCCCTGCACCAGGCAAAACCGGCGCAACCTTTGACCACGGTTACGCTCGCGGCAGTGCGCTGGCGTCAGCGCCGCCCGGCGGACGCCGTGACGCTGTTGCACACGCTTCCGTCAGACGAAACGGCCGAACGCCGGGCCGTGACGTTCTGGCTGGCACTGGCCCAAACCGAGCTGGGGGCGACCGACGAAGCGAAGCCGCTGCTGCAGGCCGCTTGGCGGGCGAATCCGACGCTTGATGAAGCTCGTTTGCTGCAAGCCGCCGCCGCACGCATAAGAATCCGTTTGGATGGGTCCAACTGAGGAAAATACCTGATTCTTTCCTCAATTTGGGGGCGTAGTTGTCGAAAAGCACCTTTGACAACGAAGTCCGTTCGTCCTTTCTATCCATGAAAATGAGGGTAAGACCCTATATTTTGTTCGCCGTTACGGCTCTGTTTTCGGCCTGTTTGGCCCTATCGGCACAGGCGCAGACCGCCCTATCTGCCGTCAACGGGTTCGATTCGCTGGTGCGAAACTATAACGCCGTCGTCCTGAACAACGCCACGTTCAGCAACAGCAACATGGAGGGCGCGATCGCGGTGCGAGGGAATCTCACCACCTCCAGCGGGTCGATCGCTTACAAGACGTCCGTGTATGCCAACAGCAGCGACCCGACGCTGTATGTCGGCGGGCAGCTCAAGATCAGCGGCGAGACGAAATTGCAGTCGGGTTACGCCGCGCTCCCCAATTCGGCGGGCAGCTTCGTCACCGTCAACGGCAGCCAGCGCCATTTTCTCACCACGACCGGCGGCAAGCTCAACCTCGACAACCTTCAAAACCCGCTCGCGAAAACGAGCCCGACGACGAATCCCACGCCGGCGAACTGGAACTGGGCGTCGATCGAATCGACCGCCATCTCGCTGTCGTCCCAACTCGCCGCCGCGGCCGTGACCGGCACCATCGGGGTGAACACCGGCAATCAGACGCTGACGTTTTCGCCCAACAGCACCGACGCGGGCGTAGTGGTTTTCAATTTCGATGCCTCGCTGCTGAACGGCAACAGCTACGGCGGGCAGAATTTCAGCAACCTGAAGTTCAATATCGGCAGCGACCAGACCTTTGTCGTCAACGTGCTCAACGCGAACGGCAAGACGCTCATTGGCCAGGGCGTGAACTTCAACACGAGCTCGTTCGTCGGCGCGGGCGGTGCCGACCAGTTGCTGTGGAATATTACCGGCAGCGGCAACGTGACGCTGATGGGCAGCGGCGATTTCTACGGCAGCATCCTCGCCCCAGAGGCGACGCTTTCCAACGGCTCCGGGCGCGTCGAGGGACAGATCCTTGCCGGTGGTCTGACCTACTCGAACGCCCAGCTGCATTATAACGATTTCTCGCCGACGGCCGTGCTGGTGCCCGAGCCCGGCACCTATGCGCTCTGGACGCTCGGCCTGTGCGTCGCCGGTTTGGTCTGGCATCGCCGCCGGCGTGCCATGCGCCGCTGAACGCCCCGCGTTCGCAGTCGCCGTTCAGTCCGCAGATCTTGCAGTGAAATAGAAGGCGCGGGGGACTTTCCAAGCGCGCGCGAAGGGCTTATCTTCGTGTGCCCAAGGAAAGGAGGAGTGCGCATGCATCTTCAGCCCTCCCTCGGCCAAGCCGAGGCCTATATCAACGTCCACCTCTCTCGTTCCGGCCCCGGTCATCTGACCAAGCCCATGGGGCCGTTTGTGACGGTGTCCCGCGAAGCGGGCGCGGGCGGCCATGGTTTCGCCCGGATGCTCGCCGCCCGTCTCGATCACGAGCTGCCCGGCGAAACGCCATGGACGGTGTTCGACCGCAATCTCGTCGAAGCGGTGTTGCAGTCCGAACAACTCTCGCCGCGGATCGCGCGCTTTCTTCCGGAGGACAAGGTGTCCGAGATCGATTCGTCCATCGGCGAACTGCTCGGCCTGCATCCCAGCATCTGGAGTCTCACGCAACGCACCAATCAAATGATGCGGGAACTCGCCCGCGCCGGACACGTGATCCTTGTCGGCCGCGGCGCGAATTTTGCCACGGATCAGGTGGCGAGCGGGCTGCACGTGCGGTTGGTCGCTCCGCCGGCGATGCGGGCGGCTCACCTGGCGCGCGAACTCGGTATCGGCGCGGAGGATGCGTTGGGGCAGATCGACCGGATCGATGCCGCGCGCCGGAACTACGTGCGATCCGTCTTCGGAGCGGATGTGACCCGTGCCTGCGACTACGATCTCGTCTGCAATCTCGGCCGCCTGCCGCTCGAACAGGTCGTCGACCTCGCCGCGACCGTGCTGCGCAGCCGTATCGTCGCACCGGTGACGTAATCGCGGGGCGCGGTCACGAGCGCCGCTAGCGAGGGTTCGCGGGACCGGACGAGCGCGTCAGGGGCGCTCCCGATGGCGGGCGCCACGCCGCCTGACTACGTTGGCGCATGGGCATTGAGACCATCCTCATCGTTTTCGGCGTCGCGCTCGTCATTGCGATCGCGGTGGGCGCCAGCCGCGCGAAGCGCAAAGCCGGCCGGACCCAGGCCCCCAAAGTGTCCGACTCGCCGGATCGCCGCGCCTAGGCCTCACGCGCGAGTTCGTAAAAGGTGTAGCGGAAATTCGCGTCCGCACCCGGGCGTTGCTGAATCACGCGGGGAAACGCGTCCCGCCATTCGGGAAAGTAACGATCACCTTCCACCTCCGCGTGCACCAGCGTGAGAAACAGCCGCGTCACCTGCGGCAGGCCGATCGCCTCCTCGAAAATGCGTTGCCCGCCGCAAATGTAAACTGGCCGGCCGTGCGTTCCCGCACGACCGATGGCTTCGACAAGCGAGGAGACGACCTCGACCCGTGGTCCTGCGAGGCTGCGATTGCGCGTGAGCACGATCGCGCGACGGTCGTCCTCCAAAACGCTCCGCCACGATTGAAAGCTGATGCGGCCGAGCATCACGGTCGCTCCCGCGGTCTGGTTCTTGAAAAAATGCCAGTCCTCTGGAATTCGCCACGGCAGCCGGCCCTGGCGTCCGATCACCCGGTTCTCCGCGCACGCCACGATCATGTTCAGCGGCGGCTGAAGCGCAGGAGCCGTGGAGATAGGTGCAGGAGACATGGCAGGGCGGAGTGCGAAGCGAACGGGATCGGGACCGGGTGGCAACCGGGTTTTCTGCGCCGCGCCGCGAGACGAATCTTGGCGCGAAGCGACCTCACGCGAGCATTGCGACGAGGCCCGTTTCCTGTGTCATAAATCCATGCGAATCGGAGTGCCGAAAGAAATTAAAACGGGCGAGACGCGGGTTTCGATGACGCCGAGTCTCTGCCGCCGCTGCGTCCAGCTCGGCGCCAAGGTGCTCGTGGAAAAGGGGGCGGGCGCGAGCGCCGGTTTCAGCGACGCGGAATATCGGGCGGCCGGCGCAACCCTCGCCGGGAGCGCCGCAAGAGTCTGGCGCGAGTCGGACTTGATCCTGAAGGTGAAGGAGCCGCTCGCATCGGAATACCCGCGGCTGCGGCGGGGACAGGCGCTGTTCACTTACCTGCATCTTGCCGCCGGAGCCAAACTGGCGGCCGCGCTGCTCGAGCAGCACGTGCTGGGCATTTCCTACGAAACGGTCGAAAGTTTCGACGGCCAGTTTCCGTTGTTGAAACCGATGTCGCACATCGCAGGTCGGCTCTCGATCCAGATCGGCGCGTATTTCCTGCAGACGCAACATGGCGGGTCCGGCGTGTTGCTGGGCGGTCTGCCCGGAACGATGCCGGGGCACGTGGTCGTCGTCGGCGCCGGCAATTCCGGCACGCACGCCGTGCAAACGGCGGCCGGCATGGGCGCGCGCGTGACCGTGCTCGACCTCGACACGCGCAAACTCGAAGCGCTCGACACCGAGTATCGCGGCCGGGTGGTCACCTTGATGGCGACCGCGGCCAACATCGAGCACGCGGTCGCGGATGCCGACCTGCTCGTCGGCGCGGTCCTGATTCCCGCGGCCAAGGCGCCGATCGTGGTCACGCGCCGGATGGTCGCGCGCATGCGGCCGGGCAGCGCGATCGTGGACATCGCCATCGACCAAGGCGGCTGCATCGAGACGATCCGGGCGACCTCGCATGCGAAGCCGGTGTATCGGGAATGTGGAGTCAACCATTACGCCGTGCCGAACATGCCGGCGCTGGTCGGGCGCACGTCCACGCTCGCGCTCACCCAGGCGACCGAGCCGTATGTGGCGATGCTGGTGGAAAAAGGGATCGAGCGGGCACTGGCGGAGCACCCCGGACTCGCGAAAGGCGTGAACACGCGCGATGGCCGGATCGTGAACGCCGCGGTGGCAAAAGCCCTCGGCTACGAGTGAGCGGCGGCCGGCGCAGCCGCGGGCGCCGCTTCGCCGGCGAGAGCCTTGTCGATCCAGTGGCGGATGCGGAGGAGCCCGGCGCCGCGCTTTGGGTCGTCGGGTTTCATCGTGCTCAGAAGATTGATCACGGTGATCGCGTAGTCGTCGGCGTTGGCCGTGAGCAAGGTCGGCAGTTCGAAGGGATTGACCTCGCCCTTGTGGATCATCGCGAGCGCGTCGCGCTCGAGCTCGGTCGATGTGCCGCCGAGGTGGCCGCCGTCGCCCTTGCCGCGGGCGAAGCCGCCGCCGCCGCCCGATTCGCGGTCGGCGGACGACGCCTCCGTTTTGCCGCGGGGCTGCCGCTCGATCTGCGACGGGTAGGATTTGCCGTCGCGGCCGGTGACCGTATCCGGACTTTGGAGTCGACCGGATTGCACGAGCTGGCTGCGGGCGCGGCGGACGAGCTCGGCGGAGACTTTGCAGATCTCAGCGATGACGGGATTGGCGAGGTCGGGCCATTCCTCGAGCGCGATCTCGACGGCGTTGCGCTTGTCGGCGTTGTTGCGATACACGCCGTTGGTGGCGTTGGCGCCGAGGGCGTGGCGCAGGGCGTCGCTGCGTCCGCCGGGTTCGACCTCGGCGAGGATCGCGGCGCGTTCGAGACGCTTGGCGGCGAGATAGCGGTGAAAGCCGTCGGCGAGCCAGTAGGTGGTGCCGTCGAAATAAACGGAGATCGGCGGGAAAACGGCGCCCTGCGACATCTCGTCGGCGTAGCTGGCGATGGCGTCGTCGTTGGTGGTGACGCGAGCCTGCGTGCCGCCGTAGACGTTGATGGAATCGAGGGAAAGTTCTTGGGTGGTCGGCATGAAAAAGGAGCGGCGTTTCTGAGCCCGCGATCGGCGCGGGCAAGGATGAAAAACAAAAGCCGCGACGAGGGGTCGCGGCTTCGGCAAGGCGGTCCGGCGTTATCGCCGGGCCGGGAGGCGATCAGGCGGGAACGATGCGGATGCTCTCGATCTCGATGCGCTCGATCGGCGTGCTCTTCTCGCCGCCGCCGCCGTTCTGCGTCGGCACCGTGGCGATGCGCTCGAGGACGTCGTCGCCGGCGATCACTTCGCCGAAGGCTGTGTATTGGCGGTCGAGAAAACGGGCGTCGCCGTGGCAGATGAAGAACTGGCTGCCGGCGGAATCGGGATGCGCGCTGCGCGCCATGGAGATGACGCCGCGGACGTGCGGCTTGGCGTTGAACTCGGCCTTGATCTTGTAGCCGGGTCCGCCGGTGCCGGGCATGCCGCTCTCGCCCTTGCGGGTGTTGGGGCAGCCGCCTTGAATCATGAAGCCCTTGATGATGCGGTGAAAGGCGGTGCCGTCGTAGAATTTTTCGTTCGCGAGCTTCTTGAAATTCTCGACGGTTTTCGGCGCGACGTCGGGCCAGAAGGCGAGCGTCATTTCGCCGTAGCTGGTCTTGATGATGGCGTTTTCCTTGGCAGGTGCGGTGGTGCTCATGAGTCGCGCAAGGAACCCACGGCGCCGATCACGCGCAAGAACCAAAATCGCCGGCGCGACTGAGGAAGTGGAACCACGAAAAACACGAAACACACGAAAATGGGAAACGAGCCCACGGGTCACACGGAATCGAACCGGATTTCATTTCCGTGTAATCCGTGTGTTCCGTGGGCTCTTCGGATCGAGGTTCGGCCTTTTCGGGTAGTTCGTGTTTTTCGTGGTTTCTCCTCCCTTTCCGCGGGCGGCTGTGTTTCGTGGTGAGGCTTTCGCATGCGGCTTCGGAAACTCACGCTTCGTCATTTCCGCAACGTCGGCTTTGCCACCGTCGAATTTGCCGGCCGGCAGCAGTTTTTCGTCGGCGCGAACGGCCAGGGAAAAACCAATCTCCTCGAGGCTGCGGGCTTCCTCACCGCGCTACGGTCGTTTCGCACGACGGACAACAAGCTGCTCGTCGGCATCGGCCATCCGGCGGCGGGCATCGCGGCCGACATCGAGCACGAGCGCTTCGGCGATTCGCGGGTGACGATCGCGCTGCGGCGCGACGGCAAGGAGCTGTGGTGCGACCAGACGCGCATCGCCAAGCTCGGCGATTATCTCGGACGGTTTCCGACCGTGGTGTTTTCGTCGCAGGACCTGCTGCTTGTCCGCGGCGCGCCGGCGCTGCGCCGGCGTTGGCTCGACCTGACGCTGGCGTCCATGGATCCTGGATACTTCGCCGCGCTGCAGGCCTACGCGAAGGCCCTCGCGGCGCGCAACGCGCTCCTGAAGCGCGGCGGCGCGCGCGACGCGGAGCTGGGGGCCTTCGAGCAGATTCTCGCGCCGGCGGCGGCGGCGTTGATTGTGGCGCGGGAAAGCGGACTCAAGGCGCTCGAAGCGACGGTGCGGACGGCCTACGCGCAGCTCGTCGCGCAGGACGAGAAGGAGAAGAGCGCGCTGCGTTACGAACCCAATTTCGAGCACGCCGATGCGGCGGCGCTGCTAGCGCGCTGGGAAAGCGGTCGCGCGCGCGATCTGCAATTTCGCACGACGCTCGCGGGGCCGCATCGCGACGATTTTTCGTTTTCGGTGAAAGGCACGGCGGCGAAGGATTTCGCTTCGGAAGGCCAGCAGCGTTCGCTGGTGCTCGCGTTGCGGCTCGCGCAGGCGGCGTGGTTTCAGGAGAAGAGCGGCGTGCGGGCGGTGCTGCTGGCGGACGATGTGCTGGGCGAGCTCGATCCGGAACGGCGGCGCCGCTTCTGGGCGGCGATCGATCCGCAATCGCAAATCGTGGCGACCGGCACGCATCTGCCCGACGCGGAGCTCGGCGAGTGGCAGGTGTTCACGGTGAAAGACGGCACGTTCGAAACGCGTGACTAGAGATCGAACGGGGAAAACCACGAAAGACACGAAAGTTTCGGATTTGGCCCACGGAACACACGGAATACACGGAAGAATGGTTCTGAATTCCGTGTGATCCGTGTGTTGCGTGTGTTCCGTGGGCTCATTTTCAGTGATTCGTTTTTCGTGTCTTTCGTGGTTTCACGATAATTCGTCTTCGACCTCTCGGCGGTTTCTAGCTCGTGTCGCGCGATGAGTTTCGAGCCTTGGCAATGGGCGTTGGCGATCGCGGCGGCGTTCCTCGTGGGCGTCTCCAAGACCGGCATCGGTGGGCTCGGGATGTTGCCGGTGGTCATCTTCGCGCAGATCCTGCCGGCGAAGCAGGCGACCGGTGTCGTGCTGCCACTGCTGTGCTTCGGCGATCTCATCGCGGTGGCGTCATATCGACAGCACTCGCAGTGGCGTTTCTTGTGGAAACTTTTTCCGTGGACGGCCGCGGGCGTGGTGCTCGGTTATTTTGCGCTCGGACGAATCGACGACCGGCAGGCGAGAGTGATGATCGGCGCGATCGTGCTCGTGCTGCTCGGGTTGCATCTCATCCGGCGGAAGAAACACGTCGGCGAAGGCGAACACGGAATCTGGTTTGCGCCGACGATCGGCGTGCTGGCGGGATTCACGACGCTCGTGGCCAACGCCGCGGGGCCGTTGATGGCGATTTACCTTCTCGCGATGCGGTTGCCGAAGTTGGAATTCGTCGGCACCGGGGCGGTGTTTTTCATGCTGCTGAACCTTTTCAAGGTGCCCTTCATGGTGAACCTGGGGCTGATCAACTCGGCCAGCTTCGCTTTCAACCTGTGGCTTGCGCCGGCGGTGTTTCTCGGGGCGTATCTGGGACGCAAAATCCTGGTGCGGATGGACCAGCGGCTGTTCGAGAATCTGGCGCTGGCGCTGAGCGCGATCGCGGGGCTGAAGCTGCTGGTGTGAGGGAAAAGTGACAGTGAAAGTGAAAGGGAAGGTCCGCGGGGCAGCCACTTTCCCCTTCACTTTCACTTTCACCCTCACTTTCACTTTCCCGCATGGCGCGCATGAATGTCCGGCAGATGTGGGCGGCAAAGCTCGCGGGCAAACCGTTGCCGGCCGCCGTGCGCGTGCCGCTGGAGGCGGCGGCGACCGCAGCGGAGGCGATCGGGTTGCGGCCGCGTTCGGCATTCGCAGGCCGGGTGCTCGGCATCGATCCGTCGTTGCGCGGCACGGGACTGGCGTTGATCGAATTCGCGCCCGGCCGGCCGCCGGTGCTGTTGCGTTGTGGGACGGTGCGCGTGCCCTCGCGGGAAACGATGGCGTTCGCGCTCGGCGAGATACATCGCAGCGTGCGCTCGTTTCTCGACGGCACGGAGGTGAAGCACGTGGCGCTGGAGCAGACGATCTACGTGCAGAACTTTCAGACGGCGCAGATCCTCGGCGCCGCGCGGGGCGCGGCGATCGCGGTGGCGGCCCTGCACGAGTGTCCGGTTTTCGAATACGCGCCGTTGCGCGTGAAACAGGCGGTGGTCGGCGCGGGCCGGGCGAGCAAGGAGCAGATGGCGCGCACGGTGATGGCGCTGCTGGGCCACGGGCGTCCGCTCGCGCCGGACGAGGCCGATGCCGCGGGCGTGGCGCTGTGCCACGCGTTTACGTGGCGCGGTTGAGGCGAGGCCCGGTCGCACGCGCCGCGGCAGCGACAAGATATGCGCAGGAAAAATCAAATACCGCACCTTGCCGGTGAGGCGTGGCCGGGAGCATGCTCGGCGCGCATGTCATGAAAACCGACACCGGATATTTTTCGTTCCGCCCCAAATTGCTGGAAGCGCTAGCCGGCTACGACCGCACGCGCTTCATGACCGATCTTCTCGCGGGAATCACGGTCGGAATCGTGGCGCTTTCGCTCTGCATCGGCCTCGGCATTGCGTCGGGCGTGACGCCGGCGGCGGGACTCTACACGGGAATTATCGGCGGCTTCATCGTTTCGGCGCTGGGCGGCTCGCGCGTGCAGATCGGAGGACCGGCCGGCGCCTTCGTGGGTTTGGTCGCCTTGATCGGCGCGAAATACGGACTGCCGAATCTGCTCATCTGCACGATGCTCGCGGGCGCGATCATGTTCGTGATGGGCGCGTTTCGGCTCGGCTCGCTGATCCGGTTCATCCCGCAACCGGTGACGATGGGGTTCACCTGCGGCATCGCGATCACGATCATCACGACGCAGCTGCGCGCGCTGGGCGGTTTGCAGCTGGAACATGAGCCGGCTGAGTTCCTGCCCAAGATGATCGCCCTCGCCGGGGCGCTGCCGACGATCAACTGGTATGCCCTGACTCTGGGCGCCGTGTCGCTCGCGATCGTCGGCGGGTGGCCGGCGAAATGGAGCAAACGCGTGCCCGGCTCGATCGTGGCGGTCGTGTTCGGAACGCTGCTCGTTTATTTTTTCGGGCTGCCGGTGGAGACGATCGGCAGCAAGTTCGGCGGCATCCCGCGCGGTTTGCCGACGATGGCGTTTCCGGATTTCGACTGGCGCACGCTGGAGAACCTCGTGATGCCGGCGTTCACGATCGCGATGCTCGGATCGATCGAATCGCTGCTTTCGGCTGTGGTTGCCGACGGCCTGATCGACGACCGGCACGATTCGAATCAGGAGCTCATGGCGCAGGGCGTGGCGAATTTTGTCGTGCCGATTTTCGGCGGTATTCCGGTGACCGGCGTGATCGCCCGCACGGCGACGAACATCCGCAACGGCGCCTCCACGCCGGTGGCCGGCATCGTGCACGCGGTTTTCCTGCTGCTGGTGTTGCTGGTGGCGGCGCCGCTGGCGTCGGAGGTGCCACTCGTGTCGCTCGCCGCCGTGCTCATCGTGGTCGCGTTGCGCATGGGCGAGTGGGATGAATTTCTCTGGCTGAAGCGGCGGCCGAAAAGCGACGGCCTGGTTTTTCTCACGACCTTTGTGCTCACGGTGTGCTTCGATCTCACGAAAGCGGTGAGCATCGGGATGATCCTCGCGGCCGGCTTGTTCGTGAAACGGGTGGCCGACACAACCGAGGTGCAGGCGATGGCGCGCGAGGGCGAAGGCGCGCCGCATCAGCAGATCAAGGGACTGCCGCCGGGCGCGGTCGTTTATCGCGTCTTCGGCGCGTTGCTGTTCGGCGCGGCCGACAAACTCGAGACCGTGTTGCGGCGGGCGGGCGGCGAGACGCGGGTGATCATTCTCCACCTGGCGGCGGTGACTGCCCTCGATGCGACTGCGCTCGACCGGCTCGAGGACCTGCATGCGAAACTGCGACGGCACGGCCGGCACCTGATTCTCTCGGGTCCGCACACGCAGCCGTATTTCACGATGGAGCGGGCGGGCTTTCTCGACGAGGTCGGGCGTGAAAACGTGGTCGCCGACCTCGAGGCCGCGGTGGTGCGGGCGAATGCGCTGATCCCGCCGAAGAAGTCCGGGACGCGGCCGCCGCTCGCGTGAGCGACGGGTTCGGGTAGAACCACGAAAAACACGAAAACCACGAAAAACCCGGAGGGATTTTCAGCCCACGGAACACACGGAGGACACGGAATGAGGATCCACTCTTCCGTGTAGTCCGTGGGTTCCGCGGGCCTTTCTTCCGATCTCTGGCTCAGGCCAGAACGGTTTTCAGCACCTTGCCAAGATCGGTGACGCGGTAGGGCTTGGTCAAATACCCGCAGAAACCCATGTCGAGGAAGCGGCGCGCCATGTCTTCGTTGTCGTAGCCGCTCGACACGATCGCGCGCACGTCGGGATCGAGGTCGCGGAGGATCTTGAAGCATTCCTCGCCGCCCATGCCGCCGATCACGGTGATGTCGAGAATCACGGCGTCGTAAGGCCGACCGATGTTGAGGTAGCGCTTGTAGAGCGTGATGGCCTCCTCGCCGTTCTTCGCGACGTCGTATTTGTAGTCGAGGCTCTGCAACATCGTCGCGGTGAGCGCGGAGATCTTCGGGTCGTCGTCCATCAGCAGGACGCGTCCGGTGCCGAAACGCAGCGAGGGTGCGCGGCGCGCCTGAACTTCGACGGGGGCGTCGGCGCGCGGGAGAAAAACCGTGAACGCCGTGCCCGTGCCCACGACGGAATCGACGCCGATCTGACCGCCGTGTTTGCGCACGATCGAGAGCACCGTCGCAAGTCCGAGACCGGTGCCGTGCTTTTTCGTGGTGAAGAACGGATCGAAGATCTTCTGGAGGTTCTCGGGCGAAATGCCGCTGCCGTTGTCGCGCACCTCGAACTCGACATAGGTGCCGGCGGCGAGTGGCGGAATCTGGTTCTCGGCGAGCTGCGTGTTCGCCGCGCGGAGGAGCAGGCGTGCACGATGGGGCGCGGGCGGCATGGCCTGGAGCGCGTTGACGACGAGATTTTGAAACACCTGCAGGATCTGCGCGCGATCGACGCGGACGGGCTCGGCGTTGTCGGCGACGTCGAGCGTGATCTCGGCGTCGGCGCCGGCCGCGGCGATTTTCACGGCGTCAGCGAGGATGTCCTTCGCGGCGACGACGCTCTGTGTGCCCGAGCCGCCCTTGGCGAACATGAGCAGCTGCTTCGTGAGACCTTTGGCGGTGAGGCAGGATTTTTCGCTGTCCTCGAGCGCGGAATAATCGCGGTTGTCCTTGGCCAGCGAGATGCCGCCGAGAATCGTCGTGAGGAGATTGTTGAAGTCGTGGGCGATGCCGCCCGCGAGCAGGCCGAGCGATTCGAAGCGATTCGCTTTCACGAGCTCCTCCGGCGTGAGATTCATCTCGGCCGGATCGCGGAAAACGATGACGACGCCGCGGGCCTTGCCGGACTCGTCGAACGAAGCGCGAGCCGTCCACGCGATCGGACGCGGCGCTTCGTCTTCGGCGATCGGGAGGATGGCGTCGTCGTTGAACAACGGTAGCGGCTGGTCGGCCGAAA
The DNA here is from genome assembly GCA_040255565.1 of Opitutaceae bacterium. GTDB lineage: Bacteria > Verrucomicrobiota > Verrucomicrobiia > Opitutales > Opitutaceae > Opitutus. Next base: position 165,286 of record JBDZVH010000006.1, read on the forward strand.
GCGCGCGTTCGCAGGGATCGTCGCCGGGACGACCTGATTCGCGATTCACGATCCGAAAAACGTCCGCGACGGGCTGGCCTTTGATCTGATCGGCTTTGAGACCGAGCAGCCGGACCGCAGTGGGGTTCGCCTGAAGAATCCGGCCGGAGGCGTCGGTGATGAGCACGCCCTCGGAAAGCGCGGCGAACGCATCTTGCGCGAGGGGCCCGGCGAGGGCCTGATCGGCGTGCGGGAGCCCGGCCGGCGCGGGACAGATAAAGCCGACGACGCGCGAGAGATCGCGGCGCCGCGTGAGGACGCGGTGCGCGCCGAGCAAAACCGGCACGCGCCGGCCGTCTTTGCCGGTGAGCAGGACGGGTTCGAGGAAATTGCTTTGACCAGGTGCGCGCAGCAGCAGCCAGGTGTGCACTCCGGCGGTGAGCTCGTCGGGCGGCAGCGCGGCGGCGAACGTGCCAATCTCGTCCGGCGCTTCGTCGTCGCGGTAACCCAGCAGCCGTTTCCAGCCGGAGGAAAACCAGAACGTGTCGCCGGCGAAATCCAGGTCGAAGGCGCCGAGCGGACCGACGGAGCCGAGGAATTCGAGTCGCTCATCGTTGGTGACGCTCGCTTCCTCGAGGTCCTTGCGCTCGGTGATGTCGAGGTGAAAGCCGACCACGCGTTCGAGTTGGCCGGACGCGCTGAGCACCTGCACGCCGACGCACTGGATCCACACCCAGTGGCCGAGCCGGTGCTTCATGCGAAACTCGACGCTGAAGGGGCGCGCGCCGACGGTGAGTTTCCGGCCGATCTGATCCGGCGCGGCGGCCGAATCGTCGGGATGAATGAGTTCGCGCCAGGTTTCGAGCGTGTTGGGCAGCTCGGCGTCGACATAGCCGAGGATTTTTTTCCAGGACGACGAGTAGGCGACGCGACCGTGCAACAAATCGAGGTCGAAAAACCCAGCCGGCGCGTGGCGGAGGAGCAGTTCGAGCGCGGCGGATTCGTCGCCGCGCGGCGCCGGCGCGACGCGCGCGGGCGGTTGCACCGTGGCGAGATAGGCTTCGCTCGTGAGGCGTTCGAGCTGCAGGCGCACCTCGCACGCGGCGCCGGCTCGCGGTTGCGCGGTGAGCGTGGCGGTGCGGTCGAGCGTAGCGCCGAGAATCACGTCCCACTGCGCTTCCAGCCAATCGGGCTCCTGCGAAACGACATCGAAGGCGAAAAGCGATGAGAACGGTTCGCCCACGAGCTCGCGGTCGCCCGTGTGCCAGAGGGTCCGGGCCGCGCGGCTGGCGCTCGTGATCCGGCCGGCGGCATCAAGCAGCAGCACCGCGGCGAAGTCCGCCGGAGGTTGGGCCGTTGGCGAGGCGGAAGCTGGCGCGGAATCGTTCAAGGGCTTCGCGGAGTTGGGCGGCTCGAGCGGGCGTCAGCCCAGCCAGCGGCGGACACGCTGCGCGAGAAAATCGATGAACGGCGGCTGGTCGTTGAGGCAGGGGATCTGCGTGAACGCTTCGCCGCCCGCGTGCAGGAAGGTTTCTTTGCCCTCGCCGCTGATCTCCTCGATGGTCTCGAGGCAGTCCGCGAGAAAAGCCGGGCAGAGGACGAGGATGCGCTTGCGACCCTCTTTCGCGAGCCGTTCCAACTCGTGATCCGTGTAGGGCGAGAGCCAAGGCTCGCCCACAAGGCGCGACTGGAACGAAACCGAATGACGATCCGGCGCGAGCCCGGCGCGGGCGGCGAGCGCGCGCGTGGTGGCGAAACACTGCGCGCGGTAGCACGTCGCGTGAATCGGCGAGCAGGTGTTGCAGCAGTCGTTGACCTCGAGGCAGTGCGCCTTCGACGAATCGGCCTTTTGGAGATGCCGCACAGGAATGCCGTGATAGCTGAAAAGCACGTAATCGTGCGGCTGCGAAAGATACGGCGCGCTGACGGCGTGGAGCGCTTCGATGTAATCGGCATCCGCGTAGAACGGCTGAATGCAGTCGACGCGCAGTTTCGGCGACAGCCGTGCGGCCTCCTCGTAAACCTTCACGACGACCGTCTCCCACGACGACATCGCGTAGTGCGGATACTGGGGAACGAGAAACAGTTCCTCGACGCCGTCGGCGACGATCTGCGCCATCACGGAGGCGATCGACGGTTTGCCGTATCGCATGGCCAGATACACCGGCGTCTCGGGCCCGAGCGCGGCGGCGAGTTTTTGCTGCACGCTTTTCGAGATCACGATCAGCGGCGAGCCCTCCTTCGTCCAGATCTGCTCGTAGGCGTGGGCGGATTTCGGGGCGCGCCGGGGGATGATGATCCGGTGGACGAGCAGCGAGCGAAACGGCTGGGCGGGGCGGTCGATGACGCGTTCGTCGCCGAGAAATTCATCGAGATAACGGCGGACGTCCGGGACGGACGTCGAGTCCGGCGAGCCGAGGTTGACGAGGAGGACAGCGCGTTGGGCCATGCGGCCGGAGATTGGTCGGACGAACGGGCGAGATGTCAACCGGTCGCAGGTTCTGAAAACGGTTCAGGCCCGGCGAGGTTTGGCGCCGCCGCGAAAAAGTGGGGTTTTTAAGCGACTGAATGAAGATGGCTTGCGCGGCGGGGAAGCCGGGACCGTGTGCGGGAACTTGGCAGGCGCCCTCAAGTCCGCTGCTCTGAGGTCGATTGTGCAATACGACAACATGTTCCTGACGCCATGATCGGCGAATGCCCCGTTGCGGAGTCCGCCAACGCAGGAGGACCGAGGTGCGTGCGACGCACTGCGGTCTGGCTGCTGCGTGGAGTGTTCGCGGCGCCGGCAACGGGCTTGGCGGCGGGGATCGGCGCGCCCGGCCTGATGACCCCCGGCTTGGGTTGGGGCGCCGTCGCGGTGCTGGCTTTGGGCGGCGCGGGAGCGGCCACTTGGGCGTGGCGGCGCTGGCGGCGGAGCACCCGGGCGGCGCGGGAGTTCATGGCGATGGTGAGGTCGTCCGAGTGCATGTTGTGGCATGCGGAGGTGACGCTGGCGGGAGAGGATGTTCGCTGGACGTTTTCGATGCAGGACTCGGCGATGGCGCGACGATTGTTCGGTTCCCGTTTCCCCCGCGGCGGCAGCGAGCTGTGGAGTCTGCTGGACGTGCCGGAGTTGCCGGAGATGAACGCGCGCAGCACGGCGGCCTTGCGTGCGGGAGTGCCGGACTACGAGCAACAATTCCACTTTCGCGAAAACGGCCGCGACATCTGGCTGGCGGAGCGCGTGTCGATCACGCCCCACGGCCCGAACCGGTTTCGTCTTGTCGGCCTGATCACTGACATCACCACGCAGCACGAAGCGGAAATCGCGCGACAGGAGGCGGAGGACCTGCGCCGGCGCACGGAGGCTCAGCTGCAGCAGGTGCTCGAGCGCGCCAATTGCATGATCTGGCACGCCAACGTGAAGCGGACGGCGGACGGTTTCACCTGGAAGATGGAGGCGCCCCGATCGGTGCTCTACCGCAAGTTGTTTGGCGACGTGCAGGGCGCTTTCGACTGGGCGCGGCTCGACGTGCCGGAGCGATTGGAGATGAACGCGCGCTGCGAACAGGCACTGCGGAGCGGAGCGAGCGGCTACGAGCAGGAATTTCAGGTGGTCCGGCCCGGCGAACTCATCCGGCTGCACGAGGTGGTGACGATCACGGCGTTGTCGGCGGAGGATCTGCGCCTGGTCGGCGTCATCACCGACATCACCGCGCAACGCGAGGCGGAGCGGGCGCGACACATGAGCGAATCGCGGCTGGAGCAGGCCTTGGGCCTCGCCGATTTCCTGCTCTGGCACGCGCGCGTGCGGGAAAACGAAAACGGGGTGCTCGTGTGGGAGCTCGATGTCCCGAAGTCCACGCTGTTTCAGCGGCTGTTCGGACGCGCGGCGACGGGCGCCGACGAGTTCATGCCGTGGCGCGATTTCGTGAACCCGGCCGTTTACGACGAAATGGTGGAACGCGCGGACCGCGCGATTCGGGCCGGCGCCGATTCCTACGAACAGGAGGTCTGTGGCCGGCTCGGGACGGAGGAAATCCGGGTGCACGAGCATGCGACCATCCGGTCGGTCGGCCGCGGGGAGTGGCAGCTGGTCGGCGTCGTGACGGACGTGACGGACCGGCATCGCGCGGAGGAGGCGCGGCAGAGCAGCGAGAGGGCGCTGCGGGAAATCATGGAAAGAGCCGACTGCCTGCTGTGGCGGGCCGCGGTGGAACGCCAGGGCGACCGGCTGGTGTGGACGCACTTCAACCGGCCGAATTCGCGACTGAGCGTCGAGCTGCTGGGCCGGCACCGCGACGCGGAATCGAGCATGCTCTGGGATCCGGCGCGCGTTCCAGATCTGCAGGAGATGAACCGTCGCAGCGACGAGGCGATGTTGTCGGGAGCTTCTGGATACGAGCAGGAGTTTCGCGTCCTCAGCCAGGACCGGGTGTTGTGGCTGCGCGAAAGCGTATCGGTCGAGACGGTCGGTCCGGACCAGTGGCGGCTGGTGGGCGTCATCACCGACATCACGCGGCAGCGGCAGGCCGAGGACGCCCGGCGGGCGACGGAAGCGCAGTTGCAGCGCATCATGGGCCTCGCCGACTGCATGGTGTGGGAGGCGATGGTGGCCGATCGCAGCGGGCAGGGCCTCGCGTGGGAGTTCTACACGCCCCGGTCGGTCCTGTTTCGCCGGCTCTTCGGGCACGAGGCGACGGAAACGGGCGTTCACTGGCCGCGGCTGAACGTGCCGGAATTCGACGAAATGACAGAGCGGGCGACGCGGGCGATCCGCGGCGGCCACGAGGGCTATCAGCAGGAGTTTCGGGTGATCCAGGACCGGCGCGTGATCTGGCTGCGCGAGATGGTGAAAATCGTCCCGTTGGAGCCCGGCCGCTGGCAGCTCGTGGGTGTGGTCACTGACATTTCCGCGCAGCGCGAGGCGCAGGAAGCGCGCAAGGCGAGCGAGGCCCAGCTGGAGCAGATGCTCGCGACCGCGGACTGCCTACTTTGGCAGGCGCGGGTCTTCAGCGAGACCGGCAGTGCCGGAGCCGCGAAGCAGCGCTGGGTGATGTTCATCCCGCGTTCGCGGCTGTTTCGACAGATCTTCGGCCGCGATCCCGACGACCCGGCGACGCTGCCCTGGTTGGAGGTGCTGGATCCGGAAACGGCGCGGTCCAACGACGTGCGCGCGTGGCGCGCGTTGACGGCGGGACGCGATTCCTACGAGCAGGAGTTTCGCGCCCAGCGCGGCGAGGCGGTCTTCTGGCTGCACGAACACGTGTCGGTCGTGCAGGTGGGGCCGGCGGAGTGGAAACTGGTCGGCGTGATCACCGACCTGACCGCCCGCCGCGAGGCGGAGCAGGCGATGCTCGCCTCGGAGGAGCGCTATCGGACCCTTTACCAGCACACGCCGGTCGCAATCATCGAGGCGGATTTTTCGGAGGTGGGGCGCCGGATGCAGGCGTTGCGGCAGGAAGGGGTGAGGGATCTCGCGATCCGGCTGGATGCGCCCGGCGAGCTCCTGGACATGTTGAAGCGGACGCGCTTCGTCGACTGCAACGGCGCCGCCCTGCAGATCCTGCGGGCGAAGGGCAAGGCGGACTTCCGCTGGCGGCGCGGGCTGCTGGCCACGCCGGAAACGCTCGTCGTGGCGAAACGGACCCTGCTGCGGCTGTGGCAGGGCGAGAACACGCACGAATCCGAATTGAGGATACGCGATTTCGAGGGGCGCGTGCACGACATGCACCTGCGCTGGTGGATCGATCGCACGGACGAGGGGCTGAGCCTCAGCCGGGCGGTGATGGTGCTCGTGGACCTGACCGAGCTGAAGCACGCCGAGGCGGCGCTGGCGGCGGAAAAGGAGCGCCTCGCCGTGACGTTGCGCGCCATGGCCGAAGGCGTGATCACGACGGACGTCGACGGCGGGATCCTGTTCATCAACTCGGCGGCGGCAACGCTGGTCGGGATCGAGGCGAAGGCCGCGATCGGCCGCCCCATCCAGGCGATCTGCGCGTTCGCCAGCGAGGGCACCGGCGAACCGGTGGAGGTGCCCGTGTTGGCGGTGACGCGCCGCGACGTGGTGATCGATATTCCTCCCCGCACGAGATTGACCGGCCGCGGCGGCGTGATCCGGCTGGTCGAGGGCTGCTGCGCGCCCGTGCATGCGGCGGACAGCCGCGTGATCGGCACGGTGCTGGTGTTTCGGGACGTCACCGAGCAGGACCGGCTCGAGCAGGAATTGCTGCGGGCATCCAAACTGGAATCCGTCGGCGTGCTGGCGGGCGGCATCGCGCACGACTTCAACAACATCCTCACCGCGGTGATGGGCAATGTCGCCCTCGCCGCGCTGGACGTGCCGCCGGACGGCGACGCGGGGCGCAGCCTGCGCGAGGCGGAGAAGGCGACGCTCCGCGCCCGCGATCTCACCCAGCAACTGCTGACGTTTTCCAAGGGCGGCGAGCCGGTCCGCACGGCGGTGCAGCTCGACACCATCGTGCGCGAAATGACGACGTTCGCCCTGCACGGTTCGCGGGTGAAGCCCGCCTTCGACTTTCCCGACGACCTGTGGCCCGCGGACGCCGACAAGGGGCAGATCGGACGCGTGGTCCAGAACCTGGTGCTCAACGCCGTCCAGGCGATGCCCGAGGGCGGGATGGTCCGCATCGCGCTGAACAACGAAACCGTGGACGGCTTCTCGCGGCTGGCGCTCGCGCCGGGGGCCTATGTGCATATCGCAATCACGGATACAGGCGTCGGCATCCGGCCGGAGCATCTGCCGCAGATCTTCGATCCCTATTTCACGACGAAACAAACCGGCAGCGGCCTCGGTTTGGCGGCGGTTTATTCGATCGTGCAGAAACACCGCGGCGCCGTTGACGTCTCGTCGCAGCTCGGCGTCGGCACGACGTTTCGCATCTGGCTGCCGGCAAAAGTGGGCGAGCGGTCCGGCAACGGGGAAGCGTCCGGGCCCATCCAGCCGGCCCGATTCCGCGGTCGGGTGCTCTTCATGGACGATGAGGAGTCGATCCGCCAGATGGCGTCGTTTTTATTGCGACGTTTCGGCCTCGAAGTGGTGTGCGTGGCCGATGGTGCGGACGCCGTGCGGCGCTATCGCGAAGCGCGGGACGCCGGCGAGCCGTTTGCGCTCGTGATCATGGACCTGACCGTCCCCGGCGGGATGGGCGGCCGGGAGGCGTTGTCGCACCTGCAGCAGATCGACGCGGGCGTGCGCGCGATCGTCTCGAGCGGATACTCGAGCGACCCTGTGCTGGCGAACCACCGCGCGCATGGTTTCTGCGGCATGGTCGCGAAGCCTTACGACGTCGACGACCTCGCGCGCGTGCTGCGCGAGGCGCTGGCGGCGCAGACGGTCTGAACCGCGCAGCGCCTCGAAAGACCCGCTCAACCCGCACCGCGGCAGAAGCCGATCTGCGCGATGAGACGGTGGACGTTTTCCGGCGCGATCCGATCGGTGATCACGGAGCGCGGATAGTTGTGCTCCAGATCCAGACGCACGCCGTCCTCGCTTCCGGGCCGGACAAAATCCTCGACGAAATCGAGCCCGCCCCGGGCCCGCATCCAGCGGACATACAAATCCGGATCCTCGGATTCGATCACGACATCCTGTTTCAAAAACAAGTGGCAGTAGAGCGTCAGGTCGCGGAACGAACTGAACCAGGTGGGCGGATTCACCAGTTGGTCTCGAATGATAAGCGTCATCGAGGGCTCCCTTTTAGCAACGTTGCTGCCAACTTCGGCACACCTACGCAAAATTTGACCGCGAAGACGTCAAGTCGCGCGGCGAGTTTTGCCTTTTGTCCGGAAGGGTCCCCGTTCATGCGTGTAGCCTGATTTATGAGCAACTCGCGCCAACCCGTCCTCCTGGTCATCCGCGATGGCTGGGGCAAGAACCCCGACCCGAAGCAGAATGCGACGAATGCCGTCGCGCTCGCGCACAAGCCCTGCGACGACCTGTTGCACGCGCGCTATCCGCACGCGCTTGTGCGCGCGTCGGGCCTCGACGTCGGCCTCCCCGACGGCGTGATGGGCAACAGCGAGGTGGGGCATGAGAACATCGGCGCGGGCCGCATCGTCGACCAGGAACTGGTCCGGTTGAACAAACTGTTTTCCGAGAAACGGCTCGCGACCAATCCGGTCTGGCGCGCGGCGGTCGAGCGCGTGAAGACGCGCGGCTCGAAGCTGCATCTGATGGGCATCGTGAGCGACGCCGGCGTGCACGGCATGCTCGATCATCTTTACGGCATCCTGCGCCAGGCGAAGGAAGACGGCCTCGGTGCGAACCAGGTGTTCATTCACGCGTTCACCGATGGACGCGACACGCCGCCGAACAGCGGTCTCGGTTACGTGCAGCAGGTCGACGCCAAGTGTCGCGAAATCGGTATCGGAAAAATTGCGACGGTCTGCGGCCGCTTCTGGGCGATGGACCGCGACAACCGTTGGGAGCGCGTCAGCCAGGCCTACAACATGCTCACCGGCCGCGCGGCCGTTGCGACCGCGCCGAGCGCGGAAGCCGCGGTGCAGAATTACTACAACGCGCCGCTGAGCCCGACGCAGGTCGGCGACGAATTTGTGCCGGCGACGTGGATCGTCGGCGCCGACCAGAAGCCGCTCGCCACGATCGGCAACGGCGATTCCGTCCTCTTCTACAACTATCGTGGCGACCGTCCGCGCGAGATCACGAAAGCGTTCGTGATCGACGGTTTCAAGGAGTTCGACCGCGGGGAAAAACTCGATCTCTACTACGCGACGATGACCGAGTATGAGGCCGGTCTGCCGGTGAACGTGATTTCGCCGAAGCCGGAGAAGTTGAAAAACATCCTCGGCGAAGTCGTCGCGAACGCGGGCATCGCCCAGTTCCGTTGCGCGGAGACCGAGAAGAACCCGCACGTCACCTTCTTCTTCAACAACTATCGCAAGGATCCGTTTCCCGGTGAAGACCGCGCGTGTCCGGCGAGCCCGAAGGTGCCGACCTATGATCTGCAGCCGGAGATGTCGGCGGCGGAAGTGACGCGCGAGGCCAAGGCCGCGATTCTCTCCGGCAAATACGGCCTCATCGTCGTGAACTTCGCGAATCCCGACATGGTCGGTCACACCGGCTCGCTGCCGGCGGCGACAAAGGCCGTCGAGGCGACCGACCGCGGCGTCGGCGAATTGCTGGAGGCGCTCGCGACGATGAAGGGGCGCGCGGTGATCTGCGCCGATCACGGCAATGCCGAGCAGATGTGGGATCCGACCGTCAACGGCCCGCACACCGCGCACACGTTGAATCTGGTCGAGGTCTTCGTCGTCGGCGACGGCTTCGCGGCCGGCACCACGAAGATGCGCGAAGGCGGTCGTCTCGCGGACATCGCGCCGACCGTGCTGCACCTGATGGGCCTGCCGAAGCCCGCCGAGATGACGGGCGAAAGCCTGATCGCCGGCTGAGCAAATCTCCAAGCCCGGCCCTGCGCCGGGCTTTTTAGTTCAACGACACGGGAGCGGTGCCGCGGGCAAGCGTCACCGGCTCCTGCGCTCGACGGGCGACGGGCCACTTCGGCGCAATCATTTGCGAGGGACTCCAGGTAGCGGAACTGGCGGCGTCGACGACGGAGGGCGGCGTGAAAAGCTCCGTGCCGATGTGTTCGCCGAGCTTGCGGTAGCTCTCCCATTGCGCTTCGTCGAAATACTGGTCAGTCGTCGGCTCCTGTGGAAACAGCGGATGCGTGCGCTGATACTGGAGGACATCGACCGTTTCGTCGCCCATCAGGCACGGCTTGATCAGCAGCAGCCAGGAGAACTGGTCCGTGTCGAGATAGTGAATACGCGCGAGGAGCGCATGGCGCTGCGAACGGACGGCGGGCGTCGCGCCGTCGTCGCCGCTGGCGACGTCGGGCAGCGGTTTGAAATCCTCCGGCACGCCGATGACGTCGAGGAGCGCGGGGTGGACGATCTCCTCGAGTTTCGGCATCGGGAAACGGGCGCCCGGATCGTCAGTCGCGAGGTCGGCGGTGCGGCGGACGACCTGGATCTCGGCGCCGAAATCGGTGCGAGCCTTGCGGACGAGATTTGCGAAATCGGTGAACTGGTAGTCGGGATCCTGGCCCGCATCGCTGCAGACGATGAACGGCACGCGGCGGCGGATCAGTTCATAGCAGCCGGTGTTTTCGAAATGTCCGCCATCGGACAAATACCAATGCCGCCGCGCGGGCCCGTGGAAGCGCGCGAAAAATTCGTTCATCAAACACGTCTGGACGGGCAGGAGGCGGCTGAGAATCCGGCTGCCGAGCTCGATGAAATTCGGCCGCGTCTTGTGAGGACGCGCGTCGGGGCAGATGCTGCTGTCCCACCAATAGCCGAGCCGGACGTTGGCGAGACCGAGCAGCAGGCTGAGCCCCAGGGACGTGCTCGCACCGGTCCCCGTGGTGAACGCGGCGCCGGAGATCGCCACCCAGCGGCCGAGGGCGAGCGCCTCGATGAGGTGATGTTCCTGTTTCTCATGGCACAGGGCGTGAAAACGCTTCGACCCGCAGTCGATCGGCACGATGCCGCGGCGGCGCGTTTCCCACAGCGCGCGCAGCGAACCGGGAGACCTGGTCGCCGGCGCGCTGCTCCAGAGCGCGTGCGAGTCGTGTCCGACCGAGAGTCCGCTGGGCCCGACCGCGAGGGCCAGGCCCTTGCGGTCGCGGCGCTCGATCTGGGTTTTGCCGGAGAGCGTTTCGTTCACTGTCACGTTGATCAGGTGCAGCGGTCCGCCGTGGCGATGCGGTGCGTAATCCTCGAGCGCGATCTCGTCGCCCGGCAGCAGCTCGGTCATATTGAAATTCTGGTGACGCCGACGTTCGGGGTTGGTCGCGCCGAGATACGCCCGCGCGAGCCGCGCGGCATACATCTGCTGCATTGAGGACAGGTTCACGAACCCGAAGCTGCGGCTGAAAAACCAGGAGGCCACGAACGCGGCCGCGACCGCGATCATCAAGGGCCAGCCGCCACTCATGGGCCGCAAGTCGGTGCCGTTCCAGACGAGGTCCCATTCCCAGGCGAAGCCGAGCGCCACCACCGACAGGGCGATCACGGTGAGCGCAAGCCACGCGAACGACAGCACGAGCGCGATGACGCCGAGGGGCACGTGAAACCGGCGGCTGCCCAGGAGTCGTTCGAGATAGATCGCGATCTTCGAACCAAACCCAAAGGCCACCGCGCCGGCGCCGGTGACCAGCGACCAGAGCGACGGAAATTCGAAGTTGTTCGACGACCAGTAAAGGTAGGCGGTCTGACCGAGCGAGTCGATTGTGGCGAACAGCGCGGTCGCCACCAACGCGATCAGGCCGACCATGAAGCCGCGGGTGAGCGCACCCTGCACGCGGGCGGCGAACTCGGCCGCCTCCATCGCGCGAAAGCGCGACACGAACATACCGCCGAATCGGCGCAGCAGCTCCATCCACGGCAGGAGCTGGGTTGACCAGTAAAAGACGCCCGTGGGGACCATCAACAAGGCCAACGGGATGATTGGCAGCACCAGCCACGGGCTCCACCAGATCCCGAGCGTCGGATGCGACCAGAGATAATTTTCGATTTGCAGCCAGGTGCCGCGGGTGGCCTGTGCGGTGCAAAGATCGACGCGGGTCAGTGCGCCCAACCCGAGCACGAAAAATCCGAACATGAGCAGGACGGTTTGCAAGGCGACCCAGTTTCGCAGCGCGACTGCGGCGGTCATCCAGTTATCCCCCGCGCCATTCGGCGACAGGAAGCGGCCGTTCTCCCGCAGCCAGTTCACCGGCCACGAATGATTGTTCGCGAGTTCGCTTTCCACGGCGTCGGCTGTGCCGTTTTCGCGCGCAAAGGCGGCCCCGAGAAAGCTGCCGAAATAACCTCCGCCGGACACCGTGGAGAGAAAGTCGATCCGGCGCACGAGTCCTTGGCGGGCGAACGCCTGGAAAAGTCCGAGGCAGAACGTGGCGCTGCGAATGCCGCCGCCGGACAGGGCGACGCCCACCACCGGCGCCGACGGGTCGAGCTCGTTGCGGCGGCGGCGCGCGGCGATCTGTTCCTTTTCCGCGAGCTCCAGCTCTGACGGATACTTCGCATCGTCCAGCGAGAGCGGTGGGTTCATGGCAGGGCGGGTTACAACGTTTTCAGATACTCGATCAGCGCTGCCTTCTCGTCCTCGGTCAGACCGGTGCCGTAAAGGTGGCCGCCATTGCCGTTGCCGCGCTCGGCCGTGTCGTGTTTCCAGCCGTGACGCGCCGTGTCGTATCCTCGGGTGACGAAGCCGACGTTCACCGGATCGTAAACGTCGTAGCCGCGATGAAACACCTTGGGCCGGTCGTCGGGAGGGTTCAGCAGGTCGCGCAGCGTCGGCACGGAACCGTTGTGCAGATACGGCGCGCGCAGCCAGAGACCGTCGAGCGGCGGCGACTGGTAGCCCTCGATCTTCACCATGTTGGGACGATCGATGCCCATCTCCTTCACCCGACGATTCGCCTCGTCGGCGGCGCCCTGCGTCCAGGTGTTCATGCGTTCCGCATCGGTGCCGATCTCGGCGACGGGAACCGGCTTGTTCGTCCGCGGCGCGCCGATGTCGTGACAATCCGCGCAGTGCGCTGCGTAGAGCGGACGGCCGCGCGCCGCGAGAGTCCTGTCGATGGAAAATGGATACGCCGGCGGCGGCAGGCGGCTGAGGAAATCGTCGAGCTCCGCCATTCGCTGGAGAAACCACGCGCGGCGTTTCGTTGACCAGTTGAGCCGGTCGAGCGGCACCGTGGCGTCGGGCGCGGCGCCGAGGCCGAGCGCGGAATCGATCAGAACGGAACGGACGGCGGGCGTGTCGCAGCTCCAGTTGAGATACAGCCCGTCGCCCTTGCGCACCTGCAGATTCCAGATCGACGGAAAATCGGCCTGCCCGGTCGAATCGTCGGTGGCCATGCTCGTCATGAAATATTTGGTGAGGTTCATGGGATCGTCGCGGCCGCGGCCCCAATCCGGCCAGCCGGGCCGGTTTATCCAGGCAAGCTGCTGCTCCTGTTGCTGCAGCGCGCGTCGGGTGACCGGGATCAGGACGAAACGATAGAGCAGGCGATCGATCCAAGAGAGTTTCACCTCGCGATCGATTTCGGGGAGAAGCGTGGTGGCGTTGAAGCGCGGATCGCGTCCGCAGGCGATGAGGAAACGCAGCAAACCCTGCACGTCGGTGGTGTGCGAGGGCGCGCCGACGACGACGTGCGGCGTTTCGTCCTCGCGGCTGCGCCACGTGCCAGTGTGGCAGATGGCGCAGTTGTTCGCGACCCGCGGAAAACCGATCACGCGTTTGGTGAAACCTGACGGCAACTCGCGTCCTTCCTCCCAGACGAGTCCGAAGGCCTTGTAGCCGCCGGGGCCGGGCAGGTGTTCGGGGAACACGCGCGGCAGCACGAGCCAGATGTAGAACGGAATCCCGCGGGTCGCCTCGGCGCCGATGCTGCCGTATTTGAAACGTTCCGCGGCGTCGGCCCACGCCGGCTCGGGTTCCTCGCGGAAAAACTTCTCCCACGTGAACCAGGCACCGGCGGCGCCGAGGACGACAACGACGGCGAGTCCGATCAGCAGTTTTCGTTTCAAGCGCGGCGACATGGTGGTCAGAAGGTTTTGAGGAATTCGATCAACGCGTCCTTGTCCGCAGCCCCGAGTTCGGTGCCGTAAGCGCGGCCCTCGTGGCCGAAGTTGCCGTTGCCGGGCAGCGACGTATCGAACGCGAAATACGTTTTGCTTCCTTCCCGCACCACGTCGCCCACGAAGCCGACGTTTTTCGGGTCGTAAACGTCGTATCCACGATGGAACGACGCCGGCCGTCGCGACGCCGGCTCGAGCAGGTCGCGCAGCGTCGGCACGGAGCCATTGTGCAGGTAGGGTGCGCGCAGCCAGAGACCGTCGAGCGGCTGGTTGGCGTAGCCGTAGGTTTTGCGGAAATGCCGGAAGCGCTCCTCCGGATAGCCCGCGTAGAGCAGGTTTTGATTGGCGGCGAGCTCGGGCGTGTAGGAGTCGAGGCGATGACGGTCGGTGCGAATCGCTTCGATCGGCGTCACTTGGCCGACGTGTGCGCCCGCGAAATCGCGGCCGTTGCGCCCGTGGCAGCTGGCACAGTATTCGGCGTAGATCGGGGCACCGCGCTGCGCGAGGGCGGCGTCGATCGCATACGGATACGGCGGTGGTTGGGCGTCCTCGAGCCAGGCCTCCATGCGCTTGACGGACGCGCGATCGAGTGTCGGCGGGAGCGCGCCGGTGCCGAACGAGGCGCTGCGGTTGCGCTCCTCGACGGAGGTGTTGTTGCCGTCCCAGTGCAGCGCCATGCCGCGCCGCGGACGCTGGTTCCAGATCGAAGGCAGGTCGCAGTTTCCCACCCATTCCTTTTCCGGCAGGCGGTCCATCGGAAAGTTCAGCAGCACCTTCGGCGGATTGAACGTATCCACGCGACCAGGACCGGCGTCCGGCTCGCGGTCCATGAAGCGGAAGCGGTCGCGCAGGAACAGCAGGCGGCGGCGGCCGATGTCGATGGCGAGATGGCGCAGGATCTGGCGGTTGATGAAATCGTCGGTGACGCCGATGCGCTCCATCTCCGCCATGATCCGGTCCGGCGTGAACTTTTCGCTCGTGGCGGCGTTGAAGAGGAAGCGTTCGAAACCCTGCAGGTCCACGGTGTTCGCGGGCATCCCGGCGATGATGCGCGGCGGGCTCTGCGGCGTGTCGCGGACGGTGCCGACGTGGCAGACGGCACAGTTCAGAAACACGCGGTCGATGCCCTGGACGTTGCGCTTGGAAACGCCAACCGGAAGATCGGCGTCGCGCGGCCGCGTCGGATCGAAGACGAAGCCGAACGACGCCAGGCCCTTTTCCGGCTCGGGCAGCAGTTCGGGAAACATTGCCGGGAGCACTTTCCAGAGCGCGTAGGGAATGCCGGCGTCGCGTTCGCCGCCCGTCGAGCCGTATTTGAAATGCTCCTCCGGCGCATCGTAGTGCACCGGCTCGTCGCGCCGGAGCCGGACGGCGAAGTAGATGGCGAAGACGACGAGGGCGAGTGTGGCGGCCGACCAGAACCGACGCCAGCCGCGGCGGGCGGGTTCGTATTGAAAGCTGAGCGAGAACTTCAGCGCGGGCCGCGCGCTTTTCCCGAGAAAAACCTGGCCGAGGTAAAGTCCCGGCGAGACGAGGCGGATCTCGTCGCGGACGAAACGGGCGACGAGCGACGTTTGCGAGTAATCGATGACGATGCAGTCGCGGCGGTCGAAACGACTTTTCCCCGCGTAAACCTGCGCCTTGATGGCGAGGAAGCCGAAAGGCGTAATGCGATTGCGGAGACAACCGCCGGCGGGATCGAAGACTTTGCCCTGCCAACAGAACCAGCGGGCGAACCAGGCCAGGATCCGCGCGAGGACTGTGCCGGGGCAGGCGATCGCGGCGCCGGTGGCTTCGCCTTCGGGAATCGGGCCGGCAGGGCTGGCGCCAAAGAGCGCGTCCAGCTCTTCGGAGCGTTTTCGCAGAAGCTGGCGGGCGGAGAGGGCCACGGGACCGCGCGGGCGCTCAGCCGTTCACTTTGAGGGAAATCGCAGGGCGAAGTCGACGAGCCGCGTCCGGCCCCACCACACCTTGCCGAGGTAGAGCCGCTGGGCGGCGTCGACGAGACGGATCTCGTCGCGAATTTTTCGAGCGAAGAGCGACGTCTTCGAGTAGTCGAGGACGATGCAGTCGGCGCCGTCGATCCAGCTCGTCGTGTGATACACGCGGGCGACGATCGCGTGGGCGCCGACGACGGTGACCTTGTTGACCAGCGTGGCCCCGATGCCGTCGGGATTTTGGGTGAACACCTTGCCCTGCCAGGCGAGCGCGTGGACGAAGCGGGCGATCAGACGACTCCAGAACGAACCGGGACAAACGATCGCCTCACCCTCGGCATCGCCTTCGGGAATCGGTCCGGCGGGGCTGCGACGGAAGAGTTCGTCGAGCTCGGATTGGGAGAGGCGCTTGAGCTGGTCGAAGGTGATCGTCGCCGAGGTAGAGCCAGACGTCCTCGTCGGGTTGACGGGCGCGCGGGGCGTTGCGAGTCCGATGGGGGAATCGGGCTCCGCCTTTCGGGATTCGGGCGGGTTCATAACGTTTTGAGGTATTCGATCAGCGCGCGTTTGTCCTCCTCGGGCAGCTCGGTGCCGAAGAGGTGACCGCGATCCTCGATCAGGTCGGGGCATTTGCTGACGGCGAACATGGCCGGAGCGACCTCATCGCGCATCAATGCCTTCGCCGCGGCGGCGTCGAGATTCTGAACCTTGATGCGGAGCAGGGCGGTTTTGACCTTGATGAACAGCTTCGCGAGATCGGCCGGGTCGGCGTCGGGATCGATGTTGGCGATGAGATTGATCGGCGTGCCCTCCGGAATCGGGCCGAGTCGGAAGTAGCCGTCGGGATCGAGATGTGGCTTGAGCAAGACGCGCAGCGCCTTGGGCAGCGCGGCGGCCTGGATCTGGACATTGCATTCGCGCGAGGTGCGCCAGATCGAGTCGGTGCCGGGGCGCAGGTCGGGCCAGAGAAGTTTTTCGACAGCGTCGTTGAACGCCTCCATGCGGCCGGCGACGGAGGGATCGCCGGTGAATTTGCCGAGCGCGTTGTTGTGGAAGAACGGCGCGGACGTCCACAGCCCGATCAGCGACGCAGGCCGGTAGTAGCCGGGACCGCCGGAGGGTGACGGAAATTTTTCGGTTCGGTCGGTATAAGGATTGTAGACCTCGATCGGATCGATCGGCGGGAGGTTCTTGTAGGTGTCGGAGGAAAAGTTCGCCCAGATGTGGCCGGCCTTGGCGTTGGTGCCGAACGCCCGCGAGGCGTTGGTGCCGATCTTGGCGACGGAGTAGCGACGTTCGTCGGCGAAGAAGTTGTTCTCGCGAAAATCGTCCTGCAGGACCGCCTTGGCGAACCAGGCTTTTTCGTCGGCGCCGGCCGGCGGGCGTTTGCTCGAGTGGCAGGTGGCGCAGTTCTCGCCGAATACGACCGCGCCGCGGCGCAGCACGGCGCCATCCTTGGTCAGGTAGGCGTCGCCGCCGGGCGCGTCGGCGAGATGAACCGGCCGCAGGCGCGCGAAGAAGCGGGCGATGTTTTCGAATTTCTGCTGCGTCGCGAGCCAGTAGACGGAGTGCTTCTGCGCCGTGGAAATCTCGAACGGTTTCTGACCCGTGAGGCCGACGAGCGCGTTGTGTTGCTGCAGCCAGTGCTGCGAATACATGCCGATGTTGATGTAAACGCGCAGCGTCGCGCCCGGCACGCCGACGGAGTCCGCGCCGTCCTTCAGCACCATCGGCACCTTCATCGCGTGCGTTTTTTCGTCGACCGCGATGCCGGGCATCAGGCGGGTTTCGTCGCTCGTAATCACCTCGTCGTGTCCCGCGGCGAGGCGCTCGCCGAGGAGGAAGATCGGGTTAATTGTATTCGGATTGTTGATATTGTCGGTGGCGATGCGCGAGGTGTCCGACGTGCCGGGCGGCTGGGCTTTCAGCATTTCCCAAAAGAAGCCGCCTTCCTTGACGTTGGAGGCGAAGGTGCGGCCTTCGCGGATGTATTGGTTGCCGATCGCGGAGGAGAGGTTTTCCCATTTCGGATTCGCGGGATCGGCGGGCGGCGAGAGCGGGTTGAAGGCGATGTGGCAGGCGCCGCAGGAGACGCCGACGCGATAGGGCCGGACGAGCTCGGGACTCGCGGCGTAATCGGCGTCGCGGTAGTAGCGTTCGCCGTCCCATTTCTGGCGGGCCTTGGCGTCGAAATCGGGGTTGGGGAAAAGGCGGAAACCCATGATGCCGGTCGGGCGGCCATAGACATTGGGATCGATGGACGTCGGTTCGGGCGCGTCGGCTTCGTCGATCCAGAGGCCGTATTCGTCCGGCTTGGACGCCCGCCGGTATCCGGGCTGGTTGATGAGGCCCATTTCCTGGAAACGGCTCGCGCGGTTTCGCGAGTCGATGGTTTTGAGGAGGTCGATGAGGCCGTAGCTCTCGCGCGACATGCGCTCCCAGAACTGCTCGTTGCCGCCGGTCCAGAGATTCCAGGTGTTGCGGCCCTTGATCTCGTCCACGGAGAGCGCGATGCCGCCGTCCATGGGCTTGAATACGTCGTCGGCGAGCTCGGGAAAATCCTCGGGCTTGCGGCCGCCGGCGGTGTCGTCGAGCGACGCGCGATTCGATTTGCAGGCGCCGGCGAGCAGGAGGCCGGTCAGCAGGCACGCGCAGCCGAGCCGGGAGGCGGGGGAGGTTTGCATGGGGGGCGGGGGATTCCGGGGAAATGCAGACCGGGGAGGCGTCTTGGCCGGGCAAACGTGTAGGCCGGGGCGTACAGTGGGGGCGAGTTTTTCAACCGCACGCCTCACCTAAATCGCCATCGGTGGATACCTGATCCCGGGCGGAGCTTGGCGGTCGCGCGGACCGGACGAAAACGGGCGCGGGATGCCTTCGAGAGTTGTGCTTGCTCCGGGGGCGGCGGGTTGGCTTGCTCGAAAACTTCGTTTTTACCAGCAATGCACCGCACCCACCACTGCGCCCAGCTCACCGCCGCCGACCTCGACCGGACCGTCTCCCTGATCGGTTGGGTCGACACCATTCGCGACCAAGGCGGCATCATCTTCGTCGACCTGCGCGACCGCAAAGGCATCACGCAGATCAAGCTCGAGGCGCATGACAATTCGAAGCTCGCGGAGCAGTTGAAGCACTTGAAGCCGGAGTCCGTGATCGAGATCAGCGGCCAGGTTGTGAAGCGCCCGGCGGGCACGGAGAACAAGAGCCTGCCGACCGGCGAAATCGAGGTCGTGGCCTCCGCGCTCGAACTGCACAATATTTCCGATACGCCGCCGTTCCCGCTCGACGACGCGGGCGGCGACAAGGTCAACGAAGACCTGCGGCTCACGTATCGTTATCTCGATCTCCGCCGGCCGAAGATGCGGAAGAATCTCCAGGTGCGTCACCGCGCGGCGAAGTCGATCCGGGATTACTTCGACGCGCAGGAGTTCATCGAGGTGGAAACGCCCGCGCTGTTCAAGAGCACGCCGGAAGGCGCGCGCGAGTATCTCGTGCCGTCGCGCATTCACCCGGGGCAGTTCTACGCGCTTTCGCAGTCGCCGCAGCAGTTCAAGCAGATCCTGATGGTCGCGGGCGTGGAGCGGTATTTTCAAATCGCGCGCTGCTTCCGTGACGAGGACCTGCGCGCCGACCGCCAGATGGAGTTCACGCAGGTGGACGTCGAGGCGTCGTTCGTGACGCGCGAGGACATTTACGCGCTGTTCGAAGGGATGCTGAAGAAGGTGTGGAAAGACGTGCTGGACGTCGACATTCCCACGCCGTTTCCGCGGATGCCGTTTGTCGATGCGATGAACCGTTATGGCGTGGACAAACCCGACGTGCGTTTCGGTCTCGAACTCGCGGATCTGTCGGAGACGTTCAAGAACTCCGCGTTCAAGGTGTTTCAGGCGACCGTCGCGAGCGGCGGCGTGATCAAGGCGCTCAACGCGAAAGGTCTTTCCGACATCACGCAGGGCGAGCTGAAGAACCTCGAGGACATCGCGAAATCGCTCGGCGCGAAAGGCCTCGCGTTCATCAAGGTCGAAGGCGGCGAGTGGAAGTCGCCGATCGTGAAATTCTTTTCCGACGCCGAAAAGGCCGAGCTCACGGCGAAGCTGAAGACGGAGGAGGGTGACATCGTCTTCTTCGCGGCGGCCCCGTGGGAGAAGGCGTGCGCGATCCTCGGCCGGCTGCGGCTCGAGTCGGCGGCGCTGCTCCAAAAGCGCGGCAAGCTCACCGTCCGTCACGACGACTGGAAATTTCTCTGGGTGATCGATTTTCCGCTCATGTCCTACGACGAGGCGGAAAACCGCTACGTCGCGACGCACCATCCCTTCACCGCGCCCGTCGCGGAGGACGCGGCGCTGCTCGACAGCGACCCGAAGAAGGTGCGGGGCCAGCACTACGACGTCGTGTTGAACGGCATGGAACTCGGCGGCGGCTCGATTCGGATCC
The DNA here is from genome assembly GCA_040255565.1 of Opitutaceae bacterium. GTDB lineage: Bacteria > Verrucomicrobiota > Verrucomicrobiia > Opitutales > Opitutaceae > Opitutus. The sequence continues at coordinate 185,244 of JBDZVH010000006.1, forward strand.
ATCAACCGGCGCTGCAGAAAAAAGTTTTCGAGGACGTGCTGAAGATTCCGCAGGACGTCGTGGAGAGCCGCTTCGGCTACATGCTGAAGGCGTTCACGTATGGCGCGCCGCCGCACGGCGGCATTGCGTTCGGTCTGGATCGCATGGTCGCGCTGCTCTGCGGCACGACGAGCATCCGTGACGTGATCGCGTTTCCGAAGACGCAGAAGGGCCAGGACCTCATGGCGCAGAGCCCGACACCGGTGACGCCACGGCAGCTGAAGGAGCTGCATATCCAGACGGTGATGCCGGAGTGATTGTCGCTCCGGTTTTATATAAAGCTCTTTAAAGAGCGGGTCGCCCGACCCGCTCTTTTTTTATATAATTCCGGCCGCCGGCGGTTGAGTGAATTGGTGGGGGAGGGTTTGGCACAGCCTCTGCTTTTGCGGGGCCGCGTCGCGACCGGGTTGGTCGCGGCTGACTTCCAACCATCACTCGACGAACCACACTATGAAGCTACGGTCCCAGCATCTCTCGGGCGCATTGAAGATGGCAGGCATCTTCTTGTCGCTGACCCTGGTCAGTGCCTTCGGGCAGGAGGCCGCCGCGGCTGCCGCGGCGGAGGCTCCGAAATACAAGGATCTCGCCGCCTTCGCGGAATCGCCCGCCTACACGCTCTTCACCACGAACAACGTGTGGATGATGGTTTCCGCCGCCCTGGTGTTCTTCATGAATCTCGGGTTTGCGTGCGTCGAGTCGGGTCTGACGCGCGCCAAGAACACGGCGAATATCATGTTCAAAAACACGATCGTGCCGTGCATCGGCATCGTGACGTTCGCGCTCGTCGGCTTCAATCTCATGTATCCGGGCGCGGACTTCGCCGGGAAGTGGTTCGGTTTTTCCGGCTTCGGCATCAGCGTTACCGACGAGGTGGCCAACCTGACCGATGTCTATAACGCCGGCTACACCTACTGGACCGACTTCCTGTTCCAGGCGATGTTCGCCGCGACCGCCGCGACGATTGTGTCCGGCGCGGTCGCCGAGCGCATCAAGCTCGGATCGTTCATGGTGTTCACCGTGCTGCTGGTGACAATTTCCTACCCGATCACGGGCATGTGGAAATGGGGTAATGGCTGGCTGAATACGATGTCGACGCCGTTCTACGACTTTGCCGGTTCGACGATCGTGCACTCCGTGGGCGGCTGGGGTGCGCTGGCCGGCATCATGATCCTTGGCCCGCGCGCCGGAAAATACCGCGATGGCAAGGTCCTGCCGCTGCTCGGTCACTCGATTCCGCTGGCGACGATCGGCGTGTTCATCCTGTGGCTCGGCTGGTTCGGCTTCAACGGCGGTTCGGTGCTGTCCGCCAATCCCGGCGCAGTTTCCCTGGTGCTCGTCACCACCGCGCTCGCGGCCGCGGCGGGCGGGCTCGCCGCGACGTTCACGTCCTGGACGCTGCAGAAGAAGCCGGACGTTTCCATGGCGCTGAACGGCATCCTCGCCGGTCTGGTGGCGATCACCGCCGGCGCCGACCAGATGAGCCCCAACGAGGCCATGATCATCGGCCTGATCGGTGGCGTGCTCGTCGTGCTCGCGGTCACGTTCTTCGACAAGCTGAAGCTCGACGACCCGGTCGGCGCGACCTCGGTCCACCTGGTCAATGGCGTGTGGGGCACGCTGGCAGTCGGTTTGTTCGGCAACCTGGCCGGCGGCGCGCAGCTCGTGTCGCAGCTGATCGGCATCGCCTCGATCGGGCTGTTCACCTTCCTGTTCTGCACGATCGCGTTCCTCGCGATCAAGGCCACCATGGGCCTGCGCGTGTCGCCCGAGGAAGAATCCGACGGCCTCGATATTGGCGAACACGGTAACGAAGCTTATCCGGATTTCACGCCTGCTCATAAGTGACGCCTCAGCCCCGGCCGGCGGCTACGGGCTTGCGCCAAACTGCCGCCGGGGCTACCAACCCATCACCCTGACATTCCATCCCGCATGAAACTCATCATTGCCATCATCAAGCCGTTCAAGCTCGAGGAAGTGAAGGCCGCTCTGGCCGAGATCAACATCGAGGGCATGACGGTGACCGAGGTCAAAGGCTTCGGCCGGCAGAAGGGGCACACGGAAATCTACCGCGGCAGCGAATACACGGTGGACTTCCTTCCGAAGGTGAAAATCGAAGTCGCCACCACCGACGCGCTCGTCGGCAAGGCCATCGACGCAATCGTCAAATCCGCGAAGACCGGCAAAATCGGCGACGGCAAGGTCTTCGTCATGCCCATCGAGGAAGTCATCCGCATCCGCACGGACGAGCGCGGCGAAACCGCCATCTGATATATATAGACGCAGTCACGGACGTTATCGCCTGTTCTTTACGCCGGCTCCACGCGGAGCCGGCTTTTTTGTGCCATGACGCGAGACGTGGGGGACTTGGTATCAATGCTGCTCATGGAGGATCCGAATATGAGAAGTGTGTTTCACCTCACCCGCCTCGCGATTGCCGCCGTGTTGTGCTGGTCCGCCAGCCACATGGCGTTTGCCCAGGAAACGCCGACCCCGCCCCCGCCCGAGCCGACCCTCGAGCAGCGCATCGCGGACCTCGAAGCTTACGTGAACAACGGCGCGCGCACGCCTGACGTCGCCTCGAAGATCCCCGGGCCGGGGCCCGGCCACAACGCCTGGCAGATGATCAGCACCGCGCTGGTCATTTTCATGACGCTGCCGGGCTTGGCGTTGTTTTACGGCGGTCTTGTGCGACGCAAGAACGTCCTCTCCGTGCTGGCGCAGTGTCTCGGCATCGCCGGGCTGGTCACGATTCTCTGGTGGGCGATCGGCTACAGCCTGGCCTTCGCCGGCGGCAACAGCTTCATCGGGAATGCCGATCACGCCTTCCTTAAAGGCGTCGAGCCGGGCAACACCGGCGCCGGCTACTACTGGATCAGCGATGCGATGTGGGCGATGTTCCAGCTGAGCTTCGCGATCATCACGCCGGCGCTCATCGTCGGCGCCGTGGCCGAACGCATGAAGTTCGGCGCAGTGCTCCTATTCGTCGCGTTGTGGATGTTTGCCGTGTATTTCCCGTTTGCCCACATGGTCTGGTCGGGATCAGGCTTCATGTGCGGACCGCTCAACGCCAACGCCGGCATCAAGGCGATCGACTTCGCCGGCGGCACCGTCGTTCACATGACTTCGGGCTGGAGCGCGCTCGTGCTCTGCATCGTGCTGGGCAAGCGCTTCGGCTTCGGCCGCGAGGCGATGCCGCCGCACTCGATGGTGTTGTGCATGATCGGCACCGGCATGCTCTGGGTGGGCTGGTATGGTTTCAACGCCGGCTCCGCGCTCGGCGCCGACGCGATCGCCTCGAACGCCTTCGCCACCACGACGCTCGCGGCCGCGACCGCCGGTTTCGTCTGGGCCCTGGCTGAGTGGGTGACGCGCGGCCACCCCAGCGTCCTCGGCTTCTGTTCGGGCGTGGTGGCGGGACTGGTGGTGATCACGCCGGCGGCGGGATTCGTTTCGATGAACTCCGCGGTCCTGATGGGTCTGTGCGCCGGCATCATTCCGTATCTCGCCGTCGCGTATTTGAAAAAGGCCTTCGGCTATGACGACGCCCTGGATACCTTCGGCGTTCACGGCGTCGGCGGCACGCTCGGCGCCATCCTGACGGGCGTCTTCGCCGACGAAAAGGTCAACTCCGTCGTCGGTCCGCTCAAGGAGGGCCTCGTCATGGCGCAGCTAAAAGCGGTTGCGCTCACAATTTTGTGGAGCGTGATTGCCACGACGATCATTGCCTTCATCGTCAAGGCCGTGGTCGGACTTCGCGCCGCACCTGAAGTTGAGTCCGCCGGGCTCGACATCAGCGAGCACGGTGAAGAAGGTTATATCGGCTAATCCTTAACGAACCTCCATGAAACTCATCATTGCCATCATCAAACCTTTCAAACTCGAGGAGGTGAAGTCCGCCCTCGCCAGCATCGGCGTCGAAGGGATGACCGTCACCGAAGTGAAAGGCTTCGGCCGTCAAAAAGGACACACCGAAATTTATCGCGGCAGCGAATACACGGTCGACTTCCTCCCGAAGGTGAAGATTGAAATCGTGACCTCCGACGCGGTGGCGCCCAAGGCCGTCGAGGTGATCGTGAAGACCGCCAAGACCGGCAAGATCGGCGACGGCAAGGTGTTCGTCGTTCCGATCGACGACGCCATCCGCATCCGCACGGACGAGCGCGGCGACAGCGCGATCTGACCGGACGCGTTCACGGCTTTTCGATGCCGGACCCTGCGGGGTCCGGCATTTTTTTTGATCTCACGCGAGCGCCCGGGCGCGCAACCGGAACTGGCGCGGCGTCACGCCATGCTGCCGGCGAAAGAGGTGATAGAAGTGACTGAGGCTTTCGAACCCCGCCGCGAGCGCCACGTCGGCGATGGTGCGACCGGAATACTGCAGCTCCGCGGCCGCCCAGCCCAGCCTCAGCTGGTTGACCAGATCGGTCGGCGTCACGCCGTGCACCCGCCGCACCGTGCGCGCCAGGTGTTCCGCCGAACAGCCGGCGAACCGCACCAGCTGCGGCACGCCACGCGCGAGGTGACGCGGCTCGTTCATGGCCACCCGCGCCGCCGCCAGCCACGCGGGTTCGGCGGTAAGCCGCACCGGCGCGTCGCGTTGCCGGAGCAGGTGAAAAAGATTCAGCAGGAAGCGCTCGGTCGCATGCAGATCCGGATCTCCCGTCGCCGCCAACTCGCGCGCGGCGTGGTCCAACAGGTGGAGCTCCGCCGGGGCGAGTTGCAGCATCGGCGGCGGCTCAGCCTCGTGCCACCAGGCGATGCGTTGCCCGGCAAAATAGCGTTCGCGCAGGTGCGCAACGATGTCTGGCCGAACGGCGAAGTTGCACACGGTGCCGCCGCGCGCGTCGATGCCGCGGAACGCATGCCGGTCCGCGGGGCGGATGAACATCAAACGTCCCAGCGGCAGTTCGGTGCCCACCCCGTTGAGCTCATGCTGCAGGCATCCGGCGGAGATCCAGAAAACCTCGGGGAAGTCATGATCATGCAGCGGAAACTCTTCGCCGAGCGTCTTCCGCGACCAGGAGATCAGGCTCACTCGACCGGAGGGAAAGAGGCGGTTCCACTGCAGCGTGAGCGACATCAACTAACAGCAAGAAAACGTCGGGCGCGCGACAAGACCGTTTGCGCGTTTTCCGGTAGGCTCCGAACATGAACCCCCGCCTTTCGTTCGTTACCGCCAACTACGTTGCCCGCCAACTCGGCTTTCACATGAACGGCGGCTGGATGCAGGGCGACGCGGCCACGCAGGCCTGGTTTTCGCCGCGCGAGACCTTCGCCCTCCGCTTCGAAGAAATGCTTTGCGCGATCAAATCGCTCGGCTTTTCCGCCATCGATCTCTGGGGCGCGCACCTCCACTGGCATTGGGCGACGCTGCCCCACATCGAAGCTGCGAAACAGCTGCTCGCGAAACATGAGATGACCGTGCGCAGCTACGCCGCGTGGGTCGCGGACATGTCCGAGCTGCGCAGCGCGTGCCGGCTGTGCGCGGAGTTGGAGATTCCGATGATCGCGGGCAACATCGTCGACTTCATGAAGCATCGCGCGGATGCGGTGGCGGTGCTGCGCGAATTCGGGGTCGCGTATGCCGCCGAGAATCATCCGGAAAAAACCGGCGACGAACTGCGGGCGCGGATCGGCGAGGGCGACGAGGATATCGTCGGCATCGCGCTCGATACCGGTTGGTGCGCGACGCAGCGGTGGAACGCGCTCGAAGCCGTGCGCGAGTTCCGCGCGCGGCTTTTTGCGGTGCACCTGAAGGACGTGAAGGCGCCGCGAGCCGGGAAGACGGGTTTCGAGTTTGTCGACATGGGCCACGAAACCTGCCGGCTCGGCGACGGCGTGGTGCCGGCCGCGGCGATCGTCGAGTTTCTGCGCACGAGCGATTTTCGCGGACCGCTTTGCATCGAACACGAACCGGAGGAGTTCGATCCGAGCCGCGACGCCGCGGAGAGCCGCGAGCGCGTGGAGCGCTGGTGGTCGGGCGTCGAGTTCAAGGAAACTGCGCCGCCGCTGCGCGTCGCGGTCGTCGGCTGCGGCAACATCGCCGGCGCCTATGGCGAAGCGATGCGGGCGGATCGCGGAATCGAGATTCGTGGTGCGACCGACATCAATCCGGCGGCCGCGAAAGCGTGGGTCGAAAAGAACGGCGGCCGCGCGTATGCGTCGCTCGACGAAGTGATCGCAGATCCGTCCGTGGAAGCCGTTGTGAATCTCACGATCCAGCAGGCGCACGTCGAGGTCGTCACGCGTTGTCTCGAAGCCGGCAAACACGTTCATTCCGAGAAACCGCTCGCGCCGACGTATGCCGAAGCCGCCAGTCTCGTGGCGCTGGCCGAGAAGCGCGGACTGCGCTTGAGCTGCGCGCCGGTGACGTGGCTCGGCGAGGCGCAACAGACGGCGTGGAAACTCGTGCGTGAGGGCCGCGTGGGCACGCCGCGCGTGGCGTATGCGACGGTCGATTGGGGGCGCATCGAAACCTGGCATCCGAATCCCGCGCCCTTCTACGCGGTCGGACCGGTTTTCGATGTCGGCGTGTATCCGCTGTCGCTGTTGACCGCGTGGTTCGGACCCGTGCGACGCGTAACGGCGGGCGGCGCCGTGGTGCTGCCCGAACGCGTGACGAAAGACGGCCGGCCGTTCACGACGGCGACGGAAGACTGGCTCGTGGCGGTGCTGGATTTCCAGGAGGGACTGCGCGCGCGGTTGACGGCGGATTTCTACGTTGGCGAACCCGCGGAGAATCGCGCGGGGCTCGAGATTCACGGCGACCAGGCGTCGATCGCGACCGCGTGGTTTGCGGCGACGGCGCCGGTGAAACTGGGCGAGTTCGGCGGACGTTACCAAACGGTGCGTCCGATCCGGCCGCCCGCGGGCGAGGGACCGTGGTGGTGCGACTGGGGCGCGGGCGTGCGCGAACTATGGCGTGGATTGCGCACGGGCGCGCCGCATCCGACGACGGGCGCTCATGCCGCGCATGTGGTCGACGTGATGGAAAACATCCATCGCTCGGCGCGCGAAGGCCGCGCGATCGAGCTGACGAGCACGTTTACCGCGCCGAAGCCGCTGGAGTGGGCGAGGTAATTCGCCCATTCCACCGCGCGCTTAGCGCGAAGGGCTTTTCGTCGACGGACGGGGAATCGCAAAGGGTGACGCGGAACTCCCTGTCTCGTCGCCTGCGCGCCTTTTCGATTACGCGCTTCGCGAGGCGTTCTCTACGAGCGCCGTTTCCCGGCCGCCCATCGATTTAATCTCCGCCAGCGCCAACCAGAGTGTCATATAATGTATGACACTCTGGTTGGGTGGCGCTGGAGGGGAAGGCGACGGCGCCTCTAGTGCAACCTGGCGGCGTGGTAACGCAGCGCACGCTGGTAGGCAGCGATGCCCGGATCCTCGCTGCGCTCGCAGAGCAGATCGAGCGCGAGGCGCAGCGCCTCCGCGTGACGGCCTTGTTCGTGGAAGGTCAGTGTCAGGAACGCGTCGAACTCCGGATTCTCGGGAAACTGCAGCTTGGCGGTGCGCAACACCTCGGCGGAGCGCTCAATTTCGCCGACGAGCCGCAGCACGTTGCCCAATCCGAGCAGCGCGCCGGCGAGCTCGTTGTCGGGTAGTCCCAGCGCAACCGCTTTTTCGTAAAACGTCACCGCCTCGGCCGGGCGGCCGAGGATGTCGCAGGTCCACGCGAGTTGGTGGTTGATCTCCGCGACATTCGGATAACGCGCGTCGAGCTGCTTCAGCAGATCGAGGACATGGGCGCTCTGGCCGCCGTGTCGCGCGCCCACGATCGCGTCGAGCTCTGATTGCCAGGGCGCTCGCTCGGGAAATTCTTCCATGTCGGGCGGAAAACGAGGCGGACGACCGCACCGGATCGTCCGCTTTTGGTGGATACGTGGCTCGGGCTCAGTTGTTCGCTTTCGCGTCGGCGGCGGGCTTTCTGGCGGGCAGCGCGCGCGTCGCGATTTCGGTTTTCAGCTTCGCGATGTAGGTGTCGGCGGTCATCACGCCCTCGTCACCGCGGGCGCGGGAGCGGACGGACACGCTGTTGGCCTCGGCTTCCTTCTGACCGATGACGAGCGTGTAAGGCACCTTGTCGAGTTCGGCGCGGCGGATCTTGGCGCCGAGTTTGTCGCTGTGTTCGTCAAGGCTCGCGCGGAAACCCTCGGCCTTGAGTCGCGCGAGAAGGGCGCGGGCGTAGTCGTTGACCTTTTCGCTGATCGGCACGAGCCGGACCTGCTCGGGCGCGAGCCACGCGGGGAAGTCGCCGCCGAAATGCTCGATGAGCACGCCGCAGAAGCGCTCCATCGAGCCGAACGGCGCGCGGTGAATCATCACCGGGCGGTGCGGCTGGTTGTCGGCGCCGATGTAGGAGAGGTCGAAGCGGATCGGCAGGTTGTAATCGACCTGCACGGTGCCGAGCTGCCATTCGCGGCCGATGACGTCCTTCACGACGAAGTCGATCTTCGGGCCGTAAAACGCGGCTTCGCCGGGTTCTTCGGTGAACGGCACGCCGAGGGTTTTCGCGGCTTCGCGGCAGGCGTTTTCGGCTTTGTCCCAGTTGGCCGGATCGCCGGTGTATTTGTTGGAGTCCGGATCGCGGAGGCCGACGCGCACGCGGTAGTCGGACATGCCGAGCGTGGTGAGCACGATCTTCACGAGCGAGAGACAGCCGAGCACTTCCTGCGCGACCTGTTCTTCGGTGCAGAACAGATGCGCGTCGTCCTGCGTGAAACCGCGGACGCGCGTCATGCCGTTCAATTCACCGGACTGTTCCCAGCGATACACGGTGCCGAACTCGGCGAGGCGGACCGGGAGGTCGCGATACGAATGCGGCTGCGAGGCGAAGATCTTGATGTGATGCGGGCAGTTCATCGGCTTCAGCATGAAGCCGTCGAGCAGCTGCTCGTCGGGGCGGACACGGTCCGGCGTGATGGTTTCGCGGCCGGTGCGGGCGTTGACCTGCTGTGCCAGTTTTGCGGATACAGCCTCCAAGCGCGCGAAAACTTCGCCGCACGAGCAGCCCTCGCCGAGGACCTTGGCGAGCGACTCGTTTTCGATGACGGGCGAGAACTGCGACTCCTTGTAATAGGGGAAGTGGCCGGAAGTCTTGTAGAGCTCGAGCTTGCCGATGTGCGGCGTGAAGACCTGCGAGTAGCCCTGCTTGCGCAGCTCTTCGCTGATGAAGGTCTGCAGCTCCTGGCGCAGGATCGCGCCGTTCGGCGTCCAGAGGATCAGGCCTTGGCCCACCTCTTCGTCGATGTGAAACAGCTTCAGGTCGCGGCCGAGCTTGCGGTGGTCGCGGGCCTTGGCCTGCTCCATGCGCTCGAGGTGTTGCGCGAGCTCGTCCTTGGTCGGAAACGCGGTGCCGTAGATGCGCTGGAGTTGCTTGTTCTTTTCGTCGCCGCGGTGATACGAACCGGCGATCGAGAGCAGCTTGAACGCCTTCAGCTTCGACGTGTAGCGCACGTGCGTGCCGGCGCAGAGATCGATGAATTCGCCGTTCTGGTAGAACGAGATTTTTTCGTCCGCCGGGATGTCGGCGAGGCGGCCGAGCTTGTAGCGCTCCTGGCCCATTTTCTTGATGATCTCGACGGCTTCGTCGCGCGAAACCTCCTTGCGGATGAACGCCTGGTTTTCGTCGGCGATCTTCTTCATCTCCGCCTCGAGCTTCGCGAGGTCCTCGGCGGTCAGCTTGTGATCGAGATCGACGTCGTAATAAAAACCCGTGTCCGTCGGCGGGCCGATGTCGAGTTTGGCCTCAGGGTAGAGGCGAAGGAGCGCGGTCGCCAGCACGTGCGAGCACGAGTGACGGAGTTCTTCGAGCGGAGTCATGGCCATGGTGAAAAGCCGTCCTGCCTACGATTGCAGGGCGGAAGGGAGAGGTGGCCGGGAAACGGCGGCAGTGTCAACGCGAGTGATGCGGCGTGCGGACGAATCGGATGGGGAACACCGAGGGCACGGAGGGGGCGCGGAGACCACGGAGTTCAAGACGGAGCCTTGATGACCTCCGTGGTTTCTCTGTGTGCTCTGGGTCGCAACAGATGTCTCGACTACTTCTTCGCCGGTTCGAGCGAGTAGCCGTCCTTGCGGTCGAGCATCGTCCAGCCGGCGGCGGCGAGCTCTTTGCGCAACGCATCCGCGGTCGCGAAATCCTTCGCCTGTTTCGCGGCCCAGCGTTTTTCTGCGAGCGCGGCGATCTCGGGGGGCGCGTCGGCTTTGGGCGCAGCGGTCTTCGCGCTCAGGTCGAAGCCGAGGGCGAACATGGCGCGGTCGAACGACGCCAGATCCGGCTGGCCTTCTTTCCGATTCAAGATCGTGAACAGGGCGCCGAGCGCCGCGGGCGTGTTGAGATCGTCCTGCAACGCCGCGATCACCGGGGCAAACGCATCGTGCGCGGCGGCCGCCGGCGCGAGCGCGGCGCGGTGCGCGCGGAGCGTGGCGAGCGCTTTTTCCGCGGCGTGCAGCGAATCGAGCGTGAAATTCAGCTGCTTGCGCGGATGGCCGGCGAGCAGCGCGTAACGAATCGCCATCGGCGAGAAACCCTTCGCGACGAGGTCGTCGAGCGTGTAGAGATTGCCGAGCGATTTGCTCATCTTCTTGCCGTCTACGAGCAGGTGCTCGCTGTGATACCACTGGCGCGAGAACTGAACGCCGTTGCAGCACTCGCTTTGCGCGATCTCGTTTTCGTGGTGGGGAAACAGCAGATCGACGCCGCCGGTGTGCAGGTCGATGGTGTCGCCGAGGTGCTTCTTGCTCATCGCGCTGCACTCGATGTGCCAGCCCGGCCGGCCGGGACCCCACGGGCTCTCCCAGCGATTTTCGCCGTCGTCGGGCTTGTGCGCCTTCCAGAGCGCGAAGTCGGAACCGTCTTCTTTCTCGTCCGCGTCGACCGCCTGCGATTTGCCGGCGAGCGCGCTGCCGGGCTGCAGCTCGCGCTCCTTCACGCGCGAGAGCCGACCGTAGTTGGAAAACGAGGACACCTTGAAATACACGGAGCCGTCGGCGGCGCGGTAGGCGTTGCCGTGGCGCATGAGGCAGTCGATCATATCGACCTGCTCGCGGATGTGTCCGGTGGCGGTGGGCTCGACGTGCGGCGGGAGGCAGTTGAGCGCGGCGCAGTCGGCGTGAAACTTGTCCGTCCACTGCTGCGTGACGGCGGCGAGCGAGCGGTTCTCGTCGCGGGCGCGCTTGATCGTCTTGTCGTCGACGTCGGTGACGTTGCGCACGTGTTTCACCTTGTCCGGACCGAATTCGAGCTCGAGGAGGCGGCGGAGGACGTCGTTGACGACGAAGGTCCGGAAATTGCCGATGTGCGCCGGCGCGTAAACCGTCGGTCCGCAGTTATAGAAACGAAAAACGCCGTCGGCATGCGACGGGGTCAGTTCGCGGACTTCGCGGGAGAGCGAATCGAAGAGCTTGATGGCCATGGAAACAGCGGAGGAACGTGGACGTTGACGGAGAGAATGCCAGAGCGGAACTCGAATTTCGTGCCGTTGTTTTCGCGATGAAGTCGGGCGCGTTTGCGCCGATGAAGCGGTGGCGCACAGATGGATGATCCCACCGACGGAACCGTTCCCGGACCGGACCTCGCGCCGGCGACGAACGCGGCTGTTCGCGGCTGGCGCTGGCCGCGGCTGCCTTTGCTGATCGGCGTGATCGGCCTGGGCGGAGCCGTAACCACCGGCACGCTGTTCCACCAGCGTGCGAAGGAGGAGGTGCGTCAGGAAGTCGCCGCGGTGGAACGACAACTGGAGCAAAAACTCGAACCGCTCGTCGCTTATCGCTCACGACTCGCGGATTTGCAGTGGCGCGCGTCGAAATTTCGCGGCGATGCCGCCGCCGCGACAGCGGAACCCCTGCGCAGCTGGACGCGGGAACGCGCGGTTCGTTTCGACGCGTTCGTTGGGGAGGTTGAAGCCGCGTCGGGGGCGGCCGAACTCGAGGGGGCGGCGAACGCGGTGCGGGCGTGGTGCGAACAGGGAAAGTGGATCGAGGCGCGGGCGATGCTGGGCACGCTGCCGGCCGCGGGATATCCCGAGCCGGCGATGGTGCAGGCGTTGCAGGCGCGGCATTACCTCGGTCCGCTGGCGCAGTTCAGCCGCCAGAATCCCGCGTATTATCGGGCGTTCCAGGAAAACGAGCCCGAGGCCGCGGCGAAGGATATCGCGGCCTTGCGCCGGCAGCTTGTCGCGGCGGGCATCGAGAACCTCACGCCGCAGACGATGCTGGGATTCGAGTTGTTGAGCGCGGTCGCGCCGCCGGACGATCCGTTGGTCACCGATCTTGGGACGGTGATGACGGCGGAGGATTTTTTCGAGCATCCGGATGCGGCGACGCTCGCGCACTGGCGTGCCGCGCGGCGCGCGATGCGCACGGCGGATTGGCCGACGGCGGTCGCGCGGATGCAGGCGATCGTGAAGACGAAGGTGCGCACGCGTCAGCCGTTTCGCGCGGCTTACGGACGAGCGTTGATCCGCCAAAGTCCGGAGAACGCGACGGCCGCGTATCCGTTTTTCGAGGAGGCCGCGCTCGCCGGCGACAAGGAGGCGCGCGCGTGGGTTTCGACCGAGGATCTGGCGAAAGACCGTCTGCCTTCGGCGCTGCGCTGGCTGGAGGCGCGGGTGGGCGACGGCGAAACGGAAGCGACGGTGCCGCTGCTGAGTCTTTATGCTCGGCCGAGCGCCGAACTGCCGCGAAACGAAGCCACCGAACTGGAGCTGTTGCAGAAGATCGTCGCCGCTCCCGATGCGCCGCCGCTGGCGTGGATGCTCCTCGCGCGACGGTTGGAACAAGGGTCTCAGCCCTCGCCGGAAAAGGCGTTCACGGCCTATACACGCGCCGCGGAGGCGGGCTATGCGCCGGCGTTGCTCGAATTGGCGCGGCGCGCGCGGGCCGGCCAGGGGGCGCCCGCCGATCCGGTGGCCGCGGCGCACTGGGCGGCGCGCGCGTATGCGGCCGGCGAAGCCAGCGCGGCCGTGGCGATGTTACTGGAGTTGATGCAGACGACGCCCGACCAAGCCGCGGGCGCAGTGCAGGCGTTGCTCGAACACGAGCAGGTGGCGAGTCCCGCCGGGTATGCAGAGACGCGCGAGCAGGCCGGATTGGTCGCGCCGCTGCGGTTGCGGCTCGCGCGCCATCTCGACCGGCAGGGAAAGTTCGGCGCGGCGGCGCGCTTTTATTCGCAAGCGGGCGCCCAGGACCCGGGGGTGCAGAAACGGCTGGCGGAGCTCACGACGGCGCGTCCGTGCGAAGCGTGCAGCGGCGTGGGCGAAACGACGAGTTGGGTGGCGTGCCCGACCTGCGGTGGCAAAGCCACGCGTCAGTGTCCCGCCTGCAGCGGTCGCGGCTACACGTTCAAACCCGGGTCGCCGCCGTGTCCGACGTGCGGCGGTGCCGGTGGAATGGTGCAGGACGGACGGGCGGTCGTGTGTGCGGCGTGCGAGGGCACCGGGAAAGGCAAGGCCTCGGCGGTGAAGGAGCCGTGCGCGCATTGCGCCAGTGGACGCGTCCCTTGCGGCGACTGCACGGGCGGCCGCATCTCGGTCAAGAAGCCCTGCTCGAACTGTCGCGGCACCGGGTCGCGTTCGCTGGCGGAGAGTTGAGCCGGGTGGCCGCGTGCTCTGCTGAAAATGCAGTCGCGAAAGCGGGAAAGCCGGTGCAAGGTCGCGGTTTTCTTATGTCCGATTCTTTCAAGCTGGATTTGACCCAACGCCCGCGTCGGCTGCGCCGCACCGCGAGTCTCCGCGCCCTCGTGGCCGAGACCGTGTTGCGGCCGGCGGATTTCATCGCGCCGGTCTTCGTCGTCGACGGTCGGGGCGGGCCGGAGCCGATCGCGTCGATGCCGGGCGTGATGCGGTTCAACGTCAACGACCTCGTCAAGGAATGCCGCGCGCTCGCGAAGTTGGGTGTGCCGGCGGTCGCGTTGTTTCCAAAGCTCGACGCGCGTCTGAAGGACGAGGAAGGCACGGCGGCGTTGCACGAGGACGCGCTCATCCTGCGCGCCGTGCGGGCGGTGAAGAAAGCGGTGCCCGAGCTGACGGTGATGACCGATATCGCGCTCGATCCTTACACGACCCACGGGCACGACGGCGTGTTGAACGTGGCGCGCGACGACGTCGATAACGACCGCACGGTGTCGATTCTCGTGCGCATGGCCGTCCTGCACGCGCGTGCGGGCGTCGATCTCGTGGCGCCGAGCGACATGATGGACGGACGCGTCGGTGCGATTCGCCAGGCGCTCGACGCGGCCGGTTTCACCGGCACGGGCATCATGGCGTATTCGGTGAAATTCGCGTCCGCGTATTACGGTCCGTTCCGCGATGCGGTGGGCAGTGCGAAGGCGGCGGGCACGCATTTGTTGAGCAAGTCGACTTACCAGCTCGATCCCGCGAATCGGCGCTCGGCGTTTACGGAGCTGGCGCTCGACGAGCAGGAAGGCGCGGACATCGTGATGGTGAAACCGGCCGGCCCGTATCTCGACATCATCCGCGACGTGCGCAACGCGACGCAAAAGCCGGTCGCGGCGTATCAGGTTTCGGGAGAATACGCGCAACTGCACGCAGCGGCGAAAATGGGCTGGCTCGATCTCGAGCGCACGCGGCACGAGTCGCTGCTCGCGATCAAGCGGGCGGGCGCCGACATGATCCTGACCTATTTCGCGAAGGACATGGCCGCGGCGCTGCGGCGCGGCTAGGGCGGGGCTGGTTTTGGGTTCAGAGTTTTGGGTTCCGAGTTCCGGGTTCCGGGTTCCGGGTTCGCGTTACGAATTCGACAGTCTGGAGGGCGGTCGTGGGTTCAACTCGGAACCTCGAACTCGGAACTCCTAACGCGAAACTCGGAGCCTAATATTCGTTAGAAGGGCGAGCGTGGCACCTGGATCGAATCTCCCGGGAGCAGTCGCGGATCCTGCGCCGGGTCGCGTTGCGCGAGCTTCACGTCGAGCGGGTAGGTGGCCTGTTCGCGAGTGAGCGTCACGCGGGTTTCTTTCGCGTAGAGCGTGAAGCCGCCGGCGGACTGCACCGCTTTGGCGACGGTGAGGTCGGGCGTCCAGACGATGCGGCCCGGTCGCACCACCTCGCCACCGACGTAAACGTAGCGTTCGGTGACGCTCACGGAGACGTCGACGCCGAGATAGATCTTCTTCGCGATATACGTTTCGCGGATACGCTGGGCGAGCTCGCCCGTGTTGAGGCCGGCCGCGGATACGGCACCGATAAAAGGAAGGATGATGTTGCCCTGATCGTCGACCTGGACGGCGTTCAGCGACGGATCGGGCACGCCCTGCAAAGAAACGGTGAGGCTATCGCCGGGGCGCAGCTGCGCGGTGGAAGTCGCCGCGGGGATGGCGGGCTGGGTGGCGGTCAGGGTCGCGGTGGTGCAGCCGGTCAAAAAGAGCAGGGCGGAGGCGAGCAGGAGCGCGCAGCGGAAAAGCATGGCGCGAAGATGGCGAGGCGAAGCGACGAATGGCAATGGCGGGCTGCGGACGCGGGGCACACGCCGTCCGCACGATTGCGGTGCGCAAAAAAAAAGCGGCCCGGGTGGGCCGCTTTGAAAAGCGATGGGAGTCAGCGTTTGCCGCGGGATTTTTTGCGCGGCTTCTCGTCTTCGTCGTCCGCGTCTTCTTCTTCCTCGTCATCCGCATCCTCGTCGTCCTCGTCGCCGTCCGAGTCGTCGTCGTCGCCCTCTTCATCCTCGTCCTCATCCCATTTGAGGGATTCGTCGTTCTTGAGCTTCTCCTCCTCCTCTTCGTCGAGTTCGGGCAGGTCGGCGTCGTCGGCTTCGTCGTCGAGCGACTTGGCCGGCGTTTCGTCGTCCGACTCGTAACCGGCGGGCATGAAGTCGAGGATCGACGTCAATTCTTCGAAGGAGTGGATGGCTTTGCCCTCGATGAAGTGACTGTTCTGGTCCTCGCGGAGCTCGTCTTCGACTTCGTCGAGGGTGAGCTTCGATTCGAATTCGAAGAGGTCGTTCAGCATCTTCACGCGGCAGCGCGTGATGTGATCGAGCAGGTCGGCGTAGGGGCCGTTTTCCTCGTCAAGGATGTCAGCGAGCGCGAAAAGTTTCTCGTCGGATTCGAAGAGCGATTCCTTCGTGCGCTTGAGGCGGATGCGGCCGTTGCCGAGATCCTTCTCGATCCGGAAGAGAATGAATGCCCGCTCCATGATGTCCTGGTCGAAACCGTAGTCGCGCAGAGGATCGACGAGGTCGATGAGGTGCGCGAGCTGGCGCGGGTCGATGATGCTGAGGCCGTCGACATCCCAGCGGACCGGATCGCTGGTTTCGGCGACCCACCAGTTGTGATCTTCGCCGAGGCGGACGATGCACCAATCGAGAGTTGAAGTTGCTTTGGCCATGAGAAGAGAAGGAAAAGGACGATTTTTGGCGCAGCGTGCGAGGGGAGGTTTAAAAAACAAGCACAAAAACGCTGGGTTCCGAACGCCGTTATCAGTGCGCGTTTTCTCATGATTATACGGCGTTTATTGCGCTTTTAGGGATTTCCCCGCCTTGCTTTTTAAGGGACCGTTTTCAGTGTCGCTCCACCATGGGATTGGTTTACGAGACGATGGTGCGTCGCGGGTTGTTCCGGCTCGACCCGGAGCACGCGCACGAACTGGCGGTGGACGCGCTGGCGCTGCTGGCGAAGGTGCCGCCGCTTTGCCGGTTGCTGGAGTGGCGCTGCCGTTTGCCGGTCGGATGCCGGCGGCCGATCGAAGCCTTCGGTTTGAAGTTTCCCAATGCGGTCGGACTCGCCGCGGGTTTCGACAAAAACGGCGTCGCCTGGCCGGCGGCGGCCGCGATCGGTTTCGGCCACGCCGAAATCGGCACCGTCACGGCGCTGGCGCAACCGGGCAACGATCGACCGCGGGTGTTTCGGTATCCCTCCGAAGGGGCGGTGATCAACCGGATGGGTTTTAACAATGAAGGCTCCGAGGCGATGGCGCGCCGGATCGCGCGACAGCCGGCGCCGGGGCACCGGCGGATTCCGCTGGGCGTCAATCTCGGCAAATCGAAGGTCACGGACATCTCCCGGGCGACGGAGGATTATCTGGCGAGCTTCGCGCGGGTCGCCGATTTCGCGGATTACGTCGCGCTTAACGTCAGCAGCCCCAACACGCCCGGGCTGCGGCAACTGCAGGAGGAGGACCGCCTGCGGGAGTTGCTCGGCGCCATCGCGGCGGCGAACCGGGCGCGGACGCGCCGCGTGCCGCTGCTGTTGAAGATCGCGCCCGATCTCACGTTCCGGCAGATCGACGCGGTGCTGGGGGCGATCGCGGAGTTCGGCTTCGACGGTATCATCGCCACGAATACCACGCTAGCGCGCCCGGGCGGGTTTGCGACGGCCAACCAGGCGGGCGGCTTGAGCGGCCGGCCGCTGCGGCGGAAATCGACCGAGATCGTCAACTACATCGCGCGTGCCACCGCCGGGCGGCTGCCGATCATCGGCGTCGGCGGGATCGAGGACGTCGCCAGCGCGGCGGAGAAACTCGATGCGGGCGCTACGCTCGTGCAGATCTACACCGGCATGATCTTTCGCGGTCCTTATCTGGCGCGCGACCTCGCGCGCGGGCTCTCGGATCGCCAGCGCGGCTGAGGGGGAGCGGAGAAGGTCGGGCGGGCACCGCGCGGAAAAATGTGCGCGCGGTGACTCCGCGGGCTTCCGGAGGGCGTAAGCAAGGGTATCAACACATGATTTCCCCGGCTCCCTCCCATTTCCCCCCGCTCTTCGTCGCAGCGTGCGACGGAGCGGGGCTGCGCATCACCGGCCCGCGGGGCCGGCATCCCTGAGATGGACCGGGATTGTAACGAAACCGTCCGCCGGCCGGCCGCACCCGCGGCCGGTCCGGCGCGACGCAATCCGAGAGGAACGGTTGATCTCCGTGGTGAAGGTGAATAGCCAGTCCCGCGCTGTGCGCTCCTTCGATGCCGATGCTCTCGCTCATCATCGCGACCTGGTCGCGCGGATGGCCACGGGCGACTCCGAGGCGCTGCAACTGCTTTACCTGGAATTCAACGCGCAGGTGCACGGCCTGGTGCGCCGGATCCTGGAGGATCCGGAGGATGCCCGCGAAGCGGTCCAGGACACGTTCATCAAGGCGTGGAACCAGGCGGCCTCGTATCGGCGCGATCGCGGAGAAGTCGTGTCGTGGCTGATTTTCATCGCCCGCAATTCCGCGATCGACCGGCTGCGCAAGGGCGCGCGACGCCGGCTGCTGCATGAGGCGCTGCAGCGCGAGAGCAGCGAGCTGACGATGCCCTCATTTGAACTTTTCGACCAACAGGAGAGGCTCGGCCGGCACCTGAGCGAGCTCTCCGCACCGCAACGCCAGGCGCTGGAGCTGGCGTTCTTCGGAGGCTGCACGCAGGCGCAGATCGCCGCGACGATGCAGACTCCTGTGGGCAACGTAAAAAACCATCTGCGGCGCGGCCTGCAGAAACTCCGGCAAATCGTGACCCGCCATGACGAAGGAATTTGAAACTGACGCGATGCGTTACCTGCTCGACGAACTCGCTCCCGCGGAGCGTGCGGCGTTCGAGGACAAGCTCACCCGTTTTCACGGCGCGCGCATCGCGCTCGCCGAATGCACCGAGTCGCTGGCGGCGCTGCGGCGCCAGGCGCTCGACCTGCCGTTCTTCGGCAGCGTGGTTCGGTCCGAGATCGCCACGGTCCTGCGAACCTTGGCGGCTCCCCGCCCGGCGCCCGTTCGCCGCGGCGTGCGCAAACTCCGGCAACTGGTCGCCCTGTCATGACCGACGATTTCGAAAACGACGCGCTGCAGTATCTGCTGAACGAGATGGACGCCACGCGACGCGAGGCGTTCGAGCAGCAGCTCGCGCGGGATCCGCAGGCGCGAAGAGCGTTGCAGGCCTGTGCCGATTCGGTGGCGCAGTTCGCGGGCGAAGCCGCGCCGCCGGAGCCCATGTCGGCTTTTGATCAACGCACCGCCCTCGCCGCGATCGTCGCAGCCACGAAAGCGCCGGAAACGGTGCGGTCGTTTCCCGCGGGCTCCAAGGTGTTGCAGTGGTCGCACTACATCTGGCCGATGGCGGCGGCGGTGTTGCTCGCGCTCAATCTTCTGGATTTCAAGCGACCGCTCCAGCCGGCGATCGGACCACAGGATACCGCCTCTTCGGGAACGGCGGATCGCACGCCCGCTCGCACGGAACCGCCGGCAGCGGAGTCGCTCGCGCAGTCCTCGCCGGCCGACGTGGCGGTCGAGGCGGAACCGTTTCCCCCAGCGGAGAGCAGGTCATCCGCGATCCGGTTGGCCGACGGGCAGGGCACAGCGCGGGCGACCACGCCGACGGTGACTGATCGGATGCAGCGCGATTATGCGGCGCTGCGTCGCGACTACGCGGGCCTCGAGCACGAGCACGCCGAACTGCGGGCGAAATACGATACGATCATCCGTCAGCTGGCGGACCGCGCGGTCATCGAACGCAGCGTGGGGCGGCTCGCCGCGATGGAACTGGTGGATGCGGCGAGTTACGCGAGCGGCGTGCGGCGTGGCCTGGTCGATGTGGCGCGCGGGATTTTGACCGAACCGGGGGTCGTCGTGGCGACGCTGAATCTTCCGCCCAACGCAGGCGGCGGCAGCGATCCCGGTTCGACCGGTTTCGTGCCCGGCGGAGCGAGCGGTTCGGGTGACAGCCTGCAGCCGGCGACGAACGTGCCCTATGCCTGGTCGGTATTCGACGACAAGGATCATCGCGGCTATCTGAATGTTTACAATTTGCCGCGTCCCGCGGCCGACCAGACGATGCAGCTGTGGGTGAAGTCGGCGGACGCGACCGGATATTATCGCGTGGGAGAGGTGCCGGCGCAGCTGCAGGGGGGCAGTGGAAATTTTTATTACTCGTTGCCTGAAGCTTCGCAACCGCCGGCTGAAATCCTGATCACGCAGGAGCCGCGGACGGCGATTCCGGTGGCGCCGAGTGGTCCGGTGGTCCTGCGCGGACCGTAAGGTCGGTGGTGCCGAAAAAGAAGCGGAGCGGAGTCATTTCGGGGCTTTACAAGCCCCGCGCGATTCCTCTTATTCCGCCTTCCTTCAGTGAAAGTTGCTCAGGTGGTGGAATTGGTAGACACACACGTTTGAGGGGCGTGTGCCGTGAGGCGTAAGGGTTCGAGTCCCTTCCTGAGCACCAAACTCTCCGGCGAAGCCCTGGTTGGGCCGCAGGTGAACCGGGAGGAACGGCGGCCCCAAGCGGGCGCCGGGTGAATGCCCGCTGCGGCGGGCGTTAGCAGGAAGCCATCACGGAATTTTGGGCGCGTCGATCCGGGCGCCGGCTTGTTTCAGGATCGCTTTTACCACCTCACCGTTCGCGTTTCGAACAAACGTGGCCTCAGCTCCCGCTCCGGGCACAAAAAAGATGCGGTCGGTGCGCGGAAAAATTTCGGTTTTCGGCCGCCCGGAGATTTCCATGTAAACATGCCGCTCGCGCCGGCTGACGACGAGAAACAGGCCACCACCCATGTCGTAGCGGCCGGTGACGACCTCCAGCGATGCGATCGGCACGGAGAGGTCCACCGAGGGCGCACCGGCTGCGGGCAGCTCGCTGGCGAGCGTCCGCGCGGTGATGTCGCGGGCGAGATTCCATTGATGCAAACCCGGCTGCTGAGGGACACAGTTGAGCAGCACTACGACGGTCAGCCGCTTTTCCGGCAGTCGCAGCAAGTAACTGCCGAAACCGGCCATATCTCCGCCGTGGCTCACCTCGCGTTCACCTCTGAGCCGGTCGATGATCCAGCCCATCCCGTAACCCGTTTCCTCGGGATGCGTGGGATCGTCGAGCGCGAGCGTCGCCACGGAAAAGGCCTGGCGGATCGTGGCCTCGGCCAGGACGCGTCCGCTGAACAGCGCTTCGTTCCAACGAAACAGATCGCGAGCGGTGGAATAGAGCGAACCACACCCGCTCAGCCAGTCCGGGTGTCACTGCACGGCGAGAGCGATTTCTCCCTTCTCGAACGCATAGCCGGAGGCCGCGTGCGGGAGCGCGCCGTCGGACGGGAAGACGCCCGTATCGCGCATTCCCAGCGGATCGAAGAAGGTTTTCCGGAGGAAGTCTTCATAATGTTCGCCCGAAACTTTCGCGACGATTGAGGCGAGCAGGACGTATCCGGAATTACCATATAGATACTTTGTGCCGGGCGGGAAATCCGCGGCGTCGTTTCGAAAAGACTCGATCAACGCATCGAGCGTGATGCCTGTCGTCACGTTGCTCGCGAACCCCGGCTTCGCGGTGTAGTTGTGAATGCCGGATGTGTGGCTCAGCAAATGATAGAGCGTGATGGCATCGCCTCCCGGCCAGTCGGGAAAATATCGGCTCAGGCGATCCGCCACGTGGAGTTTCTCCTGTTCCTGGAGTTTCAATATTGCGGCGGCCGTGAACTCCTTGCTGATCGATCCAACTCTGAACCGCGTGTCCGGCAAAATGGGTTCATGGCGCTCGAGACTGGCAGCGCCATATCCTTTTTCGAACAGCACTTTCCCGTCGCGCGCGACCAGCACCATCGCGCCGGGGGTGGTTTCGGTGAGCTTGTCGAACAGGGGATCAATCTGCGACGCAAGTGTGGCGTCTCCCGCGTATGCGAGCATGAGCGACGTGCAGGCGCACAGGCTTATCGCCCCGGACAGCATCTGCAGTGACCGGACGAAGACGGTAGTCAGCGGGAAAGTGGCTGGACCGAAGCGCATGCGCATGGCCGAGAGCTGACCCAGTGGCTTTGTGCGGGCAACCGTGGAATGGCCATCCGGCGGGAAGCCCACAGCGACAAAGTGCGCGCCGCCGGCCGCTCCCCTCTGAGCGTCCGACGGAGTAACGGTGACCAGGTGATCGTCACAGGCCCGCCAGGCCTCAGCGAAACTTGCCGAGGGGAACATCGCCTATTACAGCAGGCCCGCCGACGTGGATGTATGCGGCACAAAAGCTCGGCCCGGCGACGTCTGAGTGAGCCGTTGTGCCTGTTCCCGGCCGAGATCAGGGATTCACTACGAGAAGGTCATTCACGCTCCGCTTTCCGGTCGCGAGCAGTCCGACGATCGGCCGAGCCGGAAGCACATTGCCATGCGAATCCCCTCCGGCCGTCGATCGCAGTGTCGTCAAACCTTCGACCTGCACCGGCATGTTATTGGTCTGAAGCAGGTCCCCGCCCGTGATGCGCGCATCCTGGACCGATCCGACTACAATCATGGCGGTCGCGGAGCCGGAACCACGGATGTTGCCGATGAAGAGGGGGCCGTCAATGACCACGCCGGGTGCATACACCCCCGTGATGCCACGGGACGCCGAGTAGAAGGCATTCGACGTTCTGATCCCGCCGAAGTGACCATCCGCGCTCGAAATCGCAATGAACGCGATGTCCGCTTTGCCATCGTAACGAGTCTGGCTGCGTCCCTCGAATAGCGAACTGCCATTGCGGGCTGGATCGTTGTCAGGACCCGGCGATTGGAGGATGTCGAACGCCCCGGTGGGATCGACCGCGGTTGCGCGCCCAACGGTGAATACGGACACGTGAGTCTGTCCGGTCGCACCGGTGATCACAATTCCGGCATGCCCCTTCATGTACTTGATCGGTTGAGTGTAGTTCACCGGCGTCGCCGGAGCGAAAGCGTTCGCAAGGACGAGCGAGAGCGTGCCGGGACCGCTGAACTCGACCTGCACGATGTCGTCGTTGTCGTCGATAAAGGCGGTGCGGGTGACATGTCCAGGTGAGGCGGTGATGGCCTCGGCCACTCCGGTGAGCAGCACCTGGTCAAAGCGCCTCCCATTTGGGTGACGGATGTCAGTACCGAGCACCGTCCCAGAACCGGCGACCTTGTCCGTCGTCGACACGCCGACGATCGAAGGTCCTGAGTCGATCGTGCCGGCGGCGTTCGTGGCAACCGCCGTGTAGATGCCCGCGTTTGATGGCTGAAAGCCGGGCAACGAAAGTTGCGGCTGGTTGCCTGGGATGAGCGCAGTACCGTTGTGATGCCATTGGATCGACGGGGCGGGAGTTCCAATGACGTTCACGCTCAGATCGGCGCGGGAGCCGATCGTGTTGGCTTCGGATGCGATGAGTTCTGCGATCACCGGAGCCAGACGGGGCGGTGTTGCCGGCGCGCCCACGCGCACGGTACGGTTGCCGGAGTCGGTGAAATAGACCGTGCCGGACTGCGTGACCGCGATGCCGGTCGGAAGGTTGAGCCGCGCGGCAACACCCAGCGCATCGACGGAGCCGCTGCTGCCGCTCTCACCCGCTCCGAGGCCATTGAAACCCGCGTATCCGGCCAAGGTGGTCACCACGCCGGAGGGCTGGATCAACCGCAACAGGCTGTTGCCGCGGTCGGCCACGTACAAGTTGCCGTAGTCGTCGACCGCGACGCCAGCGGGCGTATTGAAGCGCGCCCGGCCGCCACCCCCGTCGGCGGAACCCCAGGCGGTGGTCGGGCTGCCATCGCCGCCCCAGAGTCCGACTTTCCCGGCGATTGTGGACACGATTCCATCTGGGGTGATTTTGCGGATCGCGTTGTTCATCGTATCCGCGACGAACACGTTCCCATGTGCGTCGACGGCCACGCCACTGGGCCAGTTAAAGCGCGCGGCCGCGCCCACGCCATCGGCGCTCCCATGGGTCCTCGCCAATCCGGCCAAGGTGGTGACCTTCCCCTCGGGCGAGATTCTGCGGATGGTGTGGTTGCCCTGATCGGCGACATACACGAATCCGGCCCGGTCCACGGCGATGCCGGTCGGCCCGTAGAACTCCGCTTCGGCGCCCACGCCATCTGCGGAACCTCCGGGGTTCAGGCCCCCGATCCCCTCATTGGCGCTGCCCGGCTTGGCAAGAGCGAATGCCTTTCCTGCGAGAGTCGAGACCCAGCCGTCACGATCGATAATACGGATCAGATTGTTCATGGTGTCGGCCACGTACACGTGCCCGCCGCGGTCCACGGCGACGCCGGCGGGCCAATAGAACCGCGCCATCTGCCGGGGCCCGTCGAAAGCGGCGACGGAGCCATCCGCAACCCCGGCGAACGTGCTGACCACGCCTGCGGGCGTGATCTGGCGAATCGTGTTGCTCTGCTGGTCGGCGACGTAAGCGTTTCCGGCGGCGTCCAACGCGAGACCTCTGGGGTGTTGAAACTGGGCGTCGGCGCCGGCTCCGTCCGCCGTCCCCATGCTGGCACGACCGGCAAATGTCGTGACCACTCCGGCGGCCGTGACTTTGCGAATCGTGGCGTTGCCTGTATCCGCGACGAAGATGTCGCCGCTGGGCACGACGACGAGATTCGTGGGATGATTGAACAATGCGTTCGGGCCGGTACCGTCGACGCTGCCGGACATTGAATATCCCTTCGAGAGAACGGCGCCGGCGACGTAGCTTACGGTCCCGTCGGCCGCGATGACGCGAATGCGATCAGCACCGCTATCCGCGACGTACACTCGACCCTGTCCGTCGGCGGCGACGCCCGCCGCATACCAAAACCGTGCGTCCGCTCCCTGGCCGTTCGCCAGGCCAGCGCTGCCGGCGAGTCCCGCGAGAGTCGTCACGATGCCGGACGGGGTAATCTTGCGGATGGTGCAGTTCGACCGGTCGGCCACGTAGAGCGTTCCGTCAGCTTCCGCCGACACCGAAGACGGGGAGTCGAATCGTGCGGCCGCGCCAACCCCGTCCATCGAACCGCGCTGGCCGGCCTGACCGGCAATCACCGCGACGGTGCCGTCCGGCGCGATCCGGCTGACGGTGCAGCTCTGGTTGTCGACGACGTAGAGATTTCCCGCGCGATCCAGCGCCAGACTGTCTGTACTGCGGAACGCTCCCGTCAACCCGGGCAGGGTGCTTACCTGGCCGTCAGGCGCGATTTTCCGGACTGTGTTCCAGTCCGCTATATATACATTGAAGTCGGGATCGACGACGATTCCGCGAACAAAGCCGAGCCGCGCCTTTTGGCGGTCCGCGTCAATATAGTCAGGCTGTCCAGGAGTTCCGGCGATCGTGGTGACCGCGCCGTCCGGAGTGATCTTGCGAACGACATGGTTTGCCGAATCGGCAACGTAGATGTTTCCAAGGCGGTCAGCCGCGATTCCGAGAGGCTCGCGGAAGCGAGCCAGGGTTCCGGCGCCGTCGGCGAACCCCGGAGAAACGCCGGCGAGCGTCGTGATCGCAAGCGCTGTCGGAGTCTTGTGGGCCGGATCCGGCGCAACCGTAACTCGAGCCGCCTCGGTGGTGACTTCACCCGCATAGTTGCGGACCTTGGCCGTGTAGCTGCCGGAGTCCGCCTGCGCTGCGCGTTCGACGGTGAACGTCGCCGCGTTCGCATCGGGCACAGCGACGCCGTCCTGATACCACTGGATGAGGCAGTCTTCGGCGGACACTCCGATGGAGAGCGTGAACGGACTTCCCGCGACCACCGAGACGGGGGCAGGTTGTTTTGTGATCACGGGGAGGGCGGCGCTGCCGAGCTGTGAGGCAAGCGCGGTTACATTAGGCCGGCCCAGTCCGGTACAGAGATCGAATCCTGTCGAGGCGGTGAACAGTCCGTTGCTGCCCGACGTGATGTCGACGAACGCTCCGGATTGGGCGAGGGGATACAGACGCCGGCCCGCCAGTCCGAGGGGGAGTCGTCCGGCGTTTCTGAGCGATTGATTGATCAAGGCACAGAACCCCGCCCAAACCGGTGCCGAAAGACTGGTTCCGCCGAGGCTCTGGGCCGTGCCGTTGAAGATGACGAAGGTGGATTCGGCCTGCGTCACTCCGTCTCCTTGCCGGGTGCCGGTTGCGGCTGCTACGGCCGCGACATCAGGCACATAGCGCATGGGCTCCGGCATCGTTGGCGCGCCCGTGACGCTGCCGATCGTTTGCCAGCTCGGGCGCGCAAACACCCGGCTCACGCCGCCTCCGGAAAGCGGCCAGCCCGTTTCGCTGGCCAGCATGCCATCCTGATTCAAACGGACAACCGTGCCTCCGACGGCGAGCACGTTGGGATCGCTGGCCGGGTAACTGACGTTTGCCTGGTTCCCGGGGTGGTAGGCGTTCGTTCCATCGGTGCTCGGATTTGATCCGCCATCTCCTGAGGCCACGACTACCGTGATCCCGCGGGATGCGAGCAGGAGGTAAAGCTGCGAGCTGGCCTGCAGCGTCGCGTCGCCCCACAACGTCTCAGGGGTACCGAAGCTCAGGGACACTTGCCGGATCGATTCGTCCTCAAGCTGATCGTTCAGGATCCGAACGCACGCGGCATAAATATCAGCGGACGCAAGGGAAGGCGGCGTATACAGGCGAAGGGCGGCTCCGGGGGCCACGGCGCCGGCCCACGCGACGTCGAGGGTAGCCTCCACGGCATTGGCGTTGTTCGGACTCTTGTCCGCGGGGCCGCCGTTCACGGGAACAACGGTGTACGCTGCCTGATTGCGCTTCGTCCCGCAGATTGCCCAGAACTGCGAGAGGTCGGTGATCTGCGGCACGGCATCAACGATGATGGCGATCGTTTCGCGTGCGCCATCGACGTTGGTGGGGACATTGTAGGCAGCGGCGATGTCGTCCGGGGCAATGAACCCTGGGTTGTTCGGGACCGCGTGAAACAGAGACAGCAGCGGCGTTTGGGAGCGGACGGACAGCGTCTTTGCCCGGAGGTGGGGCTGCAGCCCATCGACGCTGAGAATCTCCGCAAGGGGAAGTCCCTCCGCCGTGGGCAACGAAGGCGTGCTCAGGCTCGAAGTGAACTCGCCTTCGGCGGTGACGAGCCGGACCAAGGGCGCCTTGAAAGCGCGGGCGACGCGAACAGCCGGAGCGTTGGCGATGATCACCGTGCGATAGGAGTCCACCGAGGCTGGAGCGATTCCTTCGCGCTCGAGCCAGTTCCGGACCGACTGGTAATCTGCCGTAAGGGGGAGGTATTTGGCGTC
This sequence comes from Opitutaceae bacterium, assembly GCA_040255565.1. Taxonomy (GTDB): domain Bacteria; phylum Verrucomicrobiota; class Verrucomicrobiia; order Opitutales; family Opitutaceae; genus Opitutus. The sequence continues at coordinate 212,160 of JBDZVH010000006.1, forward strand.
CAGTTCAGCATGGGAAAGGATTTCACCGGCGGCCACGCGCGCTCGAAGTTCCGGGACATTTCGCAGGCGGAGAGAAACGGCTATCCGCATCTCGGCCGCACTCTCGGCCTGCGTCAGCGTCTCGCGGAAGACCGATGCCGACCAACGCATCGGCTCGGCCGTGCCGCTGGCGATGGATTGGCGGCTTTCGGGCGGAGGGGTGCTGGCCGAGGCCAGTCGTACGGCCATGGCCACAACACCGAAACTTCGAGCAATAGTCTGCAATAAGGCTAAACCCGGCGACGGTACTGGGCTGGAACGCATAAGCTGGAGATGAGTTGCAAAAGGGAGATGCATTATGCCGTAAAATGGCGATTACAATCTCGCCACCCCTTGCCGGAGGTAGCGCGTTCTTTGCAATATGGGTAACCTCGCTGCGGCGGGTCGGTGGCACCAATCGAGAAGGGGCAAGCATGGGATAGTGCGGGGCCGCGATGCCGAATGCGCTGGACGGAATGCGGCAAAAGACGGCATCAGCAGCGGGTGTTGTCGCCACTTTGCCGATACGTGCCGGGATGTGGCATAACCCAAGAATTTGCTTCTGTCGGCGGCCGGAAACGCGCTCAGATTACCGCGCTGCGAGCCGACGGTTCATGCCATCACGTCGCGATCGCGGCGCCACGATGCCGTCGAACTTACCACCGCCTTTAGCCGCCGGGAATACAGCGCCGGGCTTGAAACCTCGGCGCGACGCGCCGCTGGTCCGGTTTTTCGGGGCAATCGCCTGAGAGCGGCGAAGGGCGTCATGCTGCGCGCGGTACTCGTCGGACTTCTGGTCGCGAGCGGTTCGTTCGCCCGGGCCTGGGTGTCGCCGCGGTATTCCGGTCTGCCGGTGTCGCAGGTGTTCACCGAACGCGAGATTCCCGGCAGCCCGCAGACCCGCAGCGTGCTCGCGCATCCGAACGGACTCATCTACATCGCGAACACGTCGGGGATCGTCGAATACGACGGCGCGTCCTGGCGGCGGATTGCCGGCACGGACGGCCTGATCGTGCACCAGGTCGCGGCCGATTCCGCGGGACGTATCTGGTATTCGGCGACAGGTGAGTTCGGTCTGCTGGCGCCCGATGCGCACGGCATGTTGCAAGCGAAGCCACTGCAGGAGCGACTGCCGGTGGAGGACCGTCAGGTGGGGCATGTCCTGCGGATGCTGGTGCACGAGGATCGGGCTTATTTCGTCACGCAAGGGAAGAAGGGTTTCATCGCGCGCGCGGATCGCCACGGCGAGGTGCGGCAGATCGCCCCGCCGAACGGCGAACGTCCGGTGCAGTTGTTCGTTCGCGCCGGCGCCGTCCACGTCATCACGGCGGTCGCGGCCTATCGCATCGAGGGTGACGAGTGCGTGCCCGCGCCTGAGGCGGTGTTGGTGGCGAGCCTGGAGGTGCAGTCGGTATGGGTGCGCGACCGCACGTCGGAGTGGGTGGTGAGCGCCGCAGGGCTGCGCCGCTGGCATGGCGGCGAGGCGCCGCTGGTTTCCGACGAGGTGGCGAAGCTGCTGGGCAACGATCGCGTGAGCTGCGGTTGTCCACTGGGCGATGGCACGTTCGCACTCGGCACCGAAGTCCATGGCGTGTTGATCGTCGACGCGGAATCCGGACGGGTGCTGGCGCGCTACGATGACGACGGTGGTTTGGGCGCCGTGAGCAGCAACATCGTGGCGATGACGTCGGACGCGCAGGGCGGTCTGTGGCTGGCGCGGTTTGCCGGCGTCACGCGGATCCAGATCCGCTCGCCCGTCGCCCTGCATCACGGTCGGGACGGCGGTGTCCGCGGCCGCGTGCAAGGGATGGGTTTTCATCGGGGCCGTCTGCATGTGGCGACGACGCACGGCGTGTTCGTGCGCGATCCGGTGGCGGGCCGCTTCGTGCCGATGGCAGACGTGCCGGGAGATTCCTGGGTGCTGTTGCCGGTCGACGACGGATTGACCGTCGGCGGACTCGATTTGCGGCTGATCCGGGATGACGGCTCGGTGGAGATCATCGAGCCGCAGCGGCTGCTGTTCCGATCGGCCGTGCGCTTGCGGCGCGATCCGGACCGCCTCGTCGCTTGCACCGGGCCGGGCCTCGTGCGCATTTACCGGCGGGAGGCGGGAACGTGGCGTTTCGAGGCCGAACTGCCGAAGGTCCGCGCCTCGCTGTATCCATTGATCGAGGACGACGAGGGATGGTTGTGGGCGACGCGCAACCGGCTCGAAGTGGTCCGGCTCGACTGGCGCCAGGGCGTGCGGGTCGACGCCGAACTCGAGTCCGTCGGGCCGGCGCGCGGACTGCCGGTGTCGACCGACCGCCGGGAGCGGATCTGGATCTTCTTGCTCGACGGTCGCGTGGAGGCGACCAATTCGAACGGATTGTGGCGGCACGATCCGGCGAGCGACCGGTTCGAGGCGGAAACGCGGATCGCGGGACTTGATCTCCGACGCTGGGCGCGGGCGTTTCCGTTGCGCGACGGCTCGCTCTGGATGGCGAATTCCACGCCGGACAATTCGCCCGCGATCGCGCGTCGGACCGGACCACAGACCTGGAAAATCGAGCCGTTGCCGTATTCCGGCATCGAGGCGATCCGGCCGCTGGAAGTTTGCGACGATCCCGACGCGCGCACGATCTGGCTGGGTTATCTGGGGCTCGCATCGTTCGATCGCGAGTGGTCCGGCGCGGCGCCGGTTTTGCCGGAAGTGCGCGTGCGCCGGGTGATCGGGCCGCAGCAAAAGGTGCTATGGGACGGCGCGGGCACGCCGTTTGCGACACCGCTGGAGCCGGAGCTGAACTCGCTGCGTTTCGAATTCGCTGCGTTGGTGTTGCAGCCCGATGCCTTCGCGTCGGTAAAAACCGAATACCGTTCGCGGCTGGTCGGTTTCAGCCGGGATTGGTCCACGTGGGATGCAGCCGCGCATCAGGAGTATCTCAAGCTGCCGCCGGGAGCCTACACATTTGAAGTGCAGGCCCGCACGGCGGGTGGGCGCATCGGGACGGTGGCGCAGTTCGGGTTCCGGCTGCTGCCGCCGTGGTGGCGGACCTGGTGGTGTGTGTCGCTGGCTGTGCTGGCGGCGATCGGCGCGATCGCGGCGGTGACGCGCTGGCTGGCGCAGCGGGCATTGCGGCGGCGGCTGGTGCGAATGGAGGCGGAGTCGGCGGTGGAGCGGGAGCGGCTGCGATTGGCGCGGGATCTGCACGACGAGGTGGGCTCGGGCCTCGGTCGCGTGATCCTGTTCGCCGGGGAGGCGGATCGGTTGAAGGACGATTCCGTGCGACTGTCGGCGGCGCTCGGCCGCCTGCGGACGACGGCGCAGGAACTCGTGCAGCACGCGCGCGAGATTGTCTGGGCGGTGACGCCGCAGAACGACCGCGTCGCGAGCCTGATCGAGCGGTTGGGCGACCATGCGGAGGAGGTGCTGCGCGCGGCGGGCATCGCGTGCCAGCTCGATCTCGACCCGGACCCGCCGCCGCTGGCGCTCAGTTCGGAGGCACGGCACAGCCTATTTCTGGCGGTGAAGGAGGCGTTGCATAACAGCTTGAAATATTCGCGGGCGACGGAGGTTCGTCTCGAGGTGCGTGTGACCGACGGCTGGCTCACGATCGGGTTGACGGACAACGGCTGCGGTTTTGCGCCCGGCGAGCGTCGCGGTTCGGGTCACGGCTTGAGGAACATCGCCGCGCGCGCGGAGGCGCTGGGTGGCCGAGCGGAGGTGGAGAGCGCGGCCGGGAAAGGAACGAAGGTCACCTTGCGCGTGCCGGTTTCGGGGAACGGGTTGAGCAAGGGTAGAGCGGCCCCCAAACCGGGCACGGAGGGTTAGGGGCGCAACTTTCGCCGTGAGTTTCGCGCGTATCGTGATCTTTTCGCCGGCGTGACGACGGTCGCCTTGATTGAAGATGACGCCGGTTATCGCGCCGGTCTCGAACGCATGCTCGCGGCCAGCGGCCGGTTTCGGCTCATCGGCGCATTTGGTAGCGCCGAGGAGGCGCTCGAATGGATTCCGCGCGAGCCGCCGGCGGTGGTTCTCTGCGACATCAATCTTCCCGGCCAGCCGGGCGGCGGCGGTGCGGCGGTTGCGCTCGTTGTATCCGGAAACGCGATGCGTGATGCTGACGATTTTCGAGGATGCCGAAAACCTCTTCGCCGCGTTGCAGGCGGGGGCGTCCGGCTACCTGCTGAAAAGCGCGTCGCCGGCGGAGATCCTCGCGGGGCTCGACGAAGTGCTCGCCGGTGGCGCGCCGATGTCGCGGCCGATTGCGCGGCGCGTGCTGGCGTCGTTTGCCAAGCCGGTCGAAACCCCGCCGGCGGTGGGTGACCGCGCGACGGCGGACGTCACCCCTCGCGAACGCGAGATCCTCGATCACCTCGCGCGCGGTCTGGCCTACAAGGAGATCGCGGGAAAACTCGGGATCAGTCCGGCGACCGTGAAGAATCACCTCGCGCGCATTTATGAGAAACTGGAAGTGCGTTCGCGCACGGAAGCGGCGGTGAAGTGGTTGGGGCGGCGTTGATCCGGTTTCAATCGGTGAGGAGGGATACCCGCCGCGGAGCGGCGCGGTGCGACGTCTTTGGAGATGGGGCCGAACGGCCTATAGGAATTTGTTGGGGAGCTCTGGCATTCTAGGGGTTTCACACCAGTTCGAGATCCAGCTTCCGTCCCATGAGTCTACATTTCACGTGCGCCGCGGCATTGCGCGCGGCTGTTGCGGTTCTATTGCGTTCGCCGTTCCGGTTCCCGGCCCGCCTCGCGCAAGTCGGCGTTTCCACGGCGCTCGCCGTAACGCTGTTTTGTCAGGAGGTGCAGGCGGCGGAGCCCCCGGCGCCGACAGTGACGGGAGTCTCACCCGCGAGCGGACCGACGGACGGCGGCACGCTGGTGACGCTCACCGGAACGGATTTTACGACCGCGCACGCGGTGTTTTTTGGCGCGAGCGCCGCCGGGGGGTGGGTCGTCAACAGCGACACGCAGATCACTGCCTATTCGCCGTCGGGCTCGGCGGGAGTGGTAAGTATCACGGTCACCACGCCGAGTGGGACGAGCGCGACGAGTGCGGCGAACCAGTTCACCTACGTGCCTGCGGCCGATCTCGCGATGACGTTGACCGACGCCCCGGATCCGGTGCAGGCCGGCGACAATCTCACCTACACGCTCACGATCACGAACAACGGGCCCGACGCCGCCGTTGAGCCGGCATTTTCGGATGTGCTCCCCACGGCGCTGACCTTCGTGTCGCTCACCAGTCCGGAAGGATGGGACGCCACGACGCCGGCGGTCGGAGCGAATGGCACGATCAACGCCTCGGCTGCGACGCTAGCGTCCGGCGCGAGCGCTGTCTTCACGCTGGTCGTCGCGGTCGACACGACGACGAGCGATGACACCACGCTGACCAACACTGCCACCGTGAGCGCGACCACCGGAGATCCAACGCTGGCGAACAACAGCGCCACCGCGACCACCTCCGTGACCGCGAACGCGGACCTCGCGGTGACGGTCACCGCGGCGTCGAGCGGAAGCGTGCCCGCCGGCGAGGTTGCCACCTACAACATCACGGTCACGAACAACGGCCCGCAGCGGGCGTCGACCGTCGTGGTTTATGCCAAGCTCTCCGGGCGCGTGACCTTCGCATCGGCGGCGCCCGATGCAGACGCCACCGACGCCGGCTGGACGCTTTTCAACTCACCCGGCGTCGGCACCCAGGACAATATCTTATTCGTTGGCCCGGAGCTGGCGAGCGGGGCCTCAGCGACGGTGGTTCTGGACGGCACGATCGATCCGACCGCAGCCCAAGGGGCCGGCGCCGGGGTGTGGGTGGTCACGACCTCGTCGGTGCCCGATCCCGATTCGAGCGACAACGAATTCACGCTCAACCTGCTCGTGGGACCGGCGCTGGATGACGCGACGGCGACGGCACTCACGAACGTCGGCGCCGGCACACGGGTGTCGGGAAATCTTTATCCGGCGGGGCACGTCGACGCGTATTCGTTTTTTGCGCACGCCGGCGATCGGGTCTATGCGGCCACCGCCACCACCTCGAGTTCCGACGCCACGAACGCCAGCCGCGACACGGTCCTGCACCTCGCGCGCAGCGATGGACTCGTGCTCGAGCTCGACGATGACGACGGCGGCCTGAGTTCCACGTCTTCGAGCATCGCCGGCCTGCGCATCCCGGCGGACGGCACATATTACGTGACGGTGGAATGCCGGCGCCCGGAAGCGGTCGTGTTTCCCTACGATTTGTATGTTCGCGTCCAATCCGGATCGCCGGAAACCGAAACGGACGACAGCGAAACGGGCCAGGCGTTGTCTACGGCAGGGTGGGTCGCCGGCGCGACGAGCGATGGCACCGAAGTGGACCGTTATGAGATAACTCTCGCAGCGGGCCAGACGCTCTTCGCAAGTCTCGATCTCGATTCCGAACGTGACGACACGGGCTGGAATGCGAAGCTGACGCTCAGGCCTATCGGTGGCGATCCAACGCAGTCGTTCGAGATGAACGGCAGCGACAACGTCAGCAACACGCCGCCCAGCTCGGAAGCGATGATGTTCACCGTGAAGGACGCCGGCGAGTATGCACTGGAAATCAGCTCCGCCGATGGATCGTTCGGCAATTATCACCTGAGCGCGACCGTGTTGGCTGCGCCGGTCGAGACCACGCACACCTTCACCGCGCTGAACTCGGACACGGGCGAAATCCCGGATGGCGGTGAACTCACGTCCACGCTGACGATCCCGACGAGTCTGCCGATCGGCCGCTTGAAGGTCGCGCTCCAGATCACCCACGACAATCTTTCCGCGCTCGATCTCCACCTGACTTCGCCGAGCGGCAACACGGTGGGACTGCTCCGCGACGTCGGCGGCAACGGCAATGTCCTCGATGTGATTCTCGACGACACCGCCGCGTATGCGCTGGGTTTCGATCAAATCGATCCGGATACGCCGCTGCTGACTACCCGGGGCGCGGTGTTCAAGCCAGGCCGCAATTACCGGCTCGGCTGGTTTGCGGGTCAGGACGCGCAGGGCGTGTGGACGCTCACGGTTCGAGATCGCAACGCCGATTCGGTCACGGGCGTGTTGGAGGGGTGGAGCTTGATCGTCGTCGATCAGGATCCCGCCCTCACCGGCGTGCGCACGGTTCATCTGAATGCGGATTTCGAAGCGAACGACGGCGGGTTCACGTCCAGCGGCACCGCCGACACCTGGACCCACGGCGCGCCCGCCGCCGCGCCGATCGCGTCCGCGCACAGCGGCACGAAGGCGTGGAAAACCAATCTCGCCGGCGACTACGCGACGGGCAGCAGCCAGGATCTCATTTCCCCGGCGATCGATCTCACCGAAGTCTCCCTCGGCGATTCCATCGAGCTGTCGTGGGCGATGAGTTATCAACTCGCCGACGCGAGCACGGTGAACGCCTACATCGCCGTCGAGGAAGTTGGTGGCGACGATGGCCGCCAGGAAGTCTGGCGCTGGCTCGGACCCACGATGCGTGACGACGGGGTTGGCGCCGGTGCGCTTACGATCGCGGAGGCCGCGGGCTGGGGCATGCATCGCGTCCTCATCAGCGATTTCGCAGGGAAGACGATCCGCTTGCGCGTCCATCTCGAGAGTGACGACGCCGAGGCGCTCGCCGGCCTGGCGATCGACGATGTGTCGGTGAGCTCGTATCGCGCGCGGTCGACGGACGCCACGTTGTCGAACCTCGTGCTGAGCACCGGCACGCTGTCGCCGACATTTGCCAGCGGGACGACGAGTTACGCCGCGAGCGTCGGGAATGCGGTGTCGAGCATCAGGGTCACTCCGACGGCATCCGACGTGCACGCCACGCTCCAGGTGAATGGCGCGACGGTCATTTCGGGCAATCCGAGCAATTCGCTCGCGCTCAACGTTGGCTCCAACTCGTTGTCGGTGGACGTGACGGCGGAAGATGGCGCGACGACGCGCACCTATTCGGTGAGCGTCACGCGCGCCGCGCCGTCGGGCGGTGGATCGAGCCCGACGCCGCCGGTGATCACGCAGCAGCCGCAGGACGTCGTCACCGAGCCGGGTAAAGGTGCGAGCTTCGTGGTCCGGGCGTCCGGCTCGAGTCTGCGCTATCAATGGCAACGGAACGGCATCGACCTCTCCGGCGCGACGGGCGGCACGCTGGCGTTGACCAATGTGCAGCCCGCGGACGTCGGCTACTACAGCGTGATCGTGAGCAACACGGCGGGCGCGGTGGCGAGTCGTTCCGCCTTGCTGCAGCTGACATTCTCCGAACAGAAGACCGGCAGCAGCGAACAGGTGGGCGCCGACATCCAGCACCCGAACGGTCACATCTACGATCAGTTCCTGATGACCGGAATCTCGACGAGCGTGAAGGCGCAGCCCGGAAAAATCGTGCGCACCTCGTTCATCGATCTCGACGACGACATCGTGCAGGTGGAGTTCTCCGGCGCGGGGACGCTGACGATCCGTCTCGAAGCAGGGAGCGATCCGGCGGCCCCGGTTAACTACGTGCAGCCGGGCGTAAACTACGTGAAAGGACACGCCACGATCGAGATCACGGAGGCGGACGAAAGCTCGTATCTGACGATCTTCAGCGTCGGCAAAATCACGGCTTTGAACCAGACGCTGTTCCGTGACGACGCGACTTACGACGGCGTGGCCGATGTCGCACTCGTCACGATCCACAGCCGCAACGGCAAGTTCGCCGAGTTGCGAACGGGCAACGCCCACTATTTCGCGGGAAGCGGATTGACCGGCGTCTACGCGCCGGGCGTGGCCTTCAACAAGGTGTTCATCGGCGACGTCACCGGCGATGACGACGCCATCGCCGTAATCCTCACGGGCGCCGTGGTGGACGCGCGGATCACGGGCGGGAGCCTGGAGCAGCTCAACGGCGGTTCGGTCGAGGTCGGCGAAATCGATCGCCTGCAATTCACCGACGGCATGACCTCCCACGGCGCGACGCTGCCGGCGCAGTCGAATCGGGGGAAGCTTGTGCGCGGCGGAGTCGACGTCACCGCCGAGCTCGTGCGTTGAACGGGCCGTCGTGTGCGGCGATCGCGCACCGATGAGGTGCGCGATCGCGTTCACAATGCTGCCCGGCTAGTTTGCCAGCACTTCGCTGGCGAACGCAGGAGGCTGGCTGCGTGCCCCAGGCACGATGATTTCTTCCGCGGTGGTGGCATCGGACAACTCCACCATATCGTCGGGCGAAAGTCTGAGCGAGCAGGCGACCGCCAGTTCTTTCAGCTCCTGCGGCGAGCGGACTCCGATCATCGCCGAGGACACGGTGGGATTGTGGAGCACCCAAGCCAGGGCGACCTGGGCGGCCGAGGCCCCGTGGCGGCTCGCGACGTTCTCGACCGCGGATCGCGCCGCGTCGCCATAGGCATTGTCAAAACGGCGAGCAAACCGACGGCGAAGATCGATGAACCGGTCCGGTGCGTGGCTGCTTTGCGCCAGGAATCCGCGCGCGAGCGGGGACATGGCGATGAAGCCGAGCAACTGTTCCTCGCACAGCGACATTTTCTCGGGTTCGTAGCGCGCGCGCGTCATGAGCGAGTATTCGGCCTGCAGGGCCTCCATGCGGCTTTGGTTGCGACGAAACGCGCGGCCGATCAGGTCGACGACGCGCCAGGAAGGGAAATTAGATACCCCGATGTAGCGCACGAAGCACTGCCGCACGGCAGCGTCGAATGCTTCGAGCAGCTGTGAAGCGGGCAGGAGCGCGTCGTTCCACTCGATGACGAGAAGATCGAGATAGTCGGTGTTCAGGCGACGCATCGATTCCAGCGTCCGTTGGCAGACAAGCTCGGCGAGGTTTGTCCTGGCCCCGGGCTCGGGTCGCACACTCAACCGGGTGCCGAGCACCAGATCGCCGCGGGGAATCGACCGCGACGTCCGCCATCGGCCGATGATTTCCTCGGTGACGTTCGTCGAGGCGGAAGGGAGGGTGAACGTGGGCGCGATCGCGGCGCCTTGGAGAAAATTGCCGCCGGCGGCGCGAAACGCGTCGAGGATGGCGAACGACGAAGCTTCGTCGGTTTTCCAGCCGAAGTTCAGCGTGCCGAGGCAGAGTTCGGAGATCTTGAGGCCGGTGCGGCCGAGGGTGCGATGTTCGATCATGTCGAGGAAGGAGGCGGACGTTGGGTGGGCATGAGGAAAAATGGAGGGCAGGGCGGACGGCCTGCAGCGGGAACGAGGCGCGCGGCGCGCGCGCGATCCGAAACGGTGGATCCCCTGGTCGGAGAGGGAATCCCGGGGAAAGAGTGCGCCTACGGCGCACGGGGGATTCGAGGCGGCCGGCCGGTGCGAGCGGGTGCGAGCCCGGCCGAAGGCAAGGCTCGTCAGCTCACCGCGCCGGCGTTCGCCGGACAGATGCGGCCGCTGGGGTAGCGGTATTCGAGTTGTATATAACCGAACGGCATGGTCTCGCGCGCACCAACGGCCGCGGCGCGACCTTTGTCAAGGATTATGTTGATTTATATATTGACAACGCTTCCAACCCGCACACGGGTGCGCGACGTGATTCGCCTTTCTATAAATATTTCTCCGGTGCTCGCGTTTCCGCCCGGCGGATGGCGCGAGGCCTTGCGGATCTTCCTGGTGGTCGTGGGCGGCTGAGCCTCGTCCGGCCGCCCCGACCGCGGTTTCCCCCGGCCACCTGCACGGGTCTGTTTTCCGGCAGGTAGGCTGTTTTCCCCTATCGATTCAGGATTCTCTGCGGACCCCGCAGGAGAGGCCTGGCTGTGGATCGTGGCACCGCGTGTGACCTGACTTCCGGGTCCCGCGTGGCTCCGATCCGTCCCCTCATCCATCACCTCGTGCGCGGCGCCACGCCGTATTCTTGTCATGACTCCATCCGTCTCTCCCGTTTTTCAACTCGTCACCAACGACGCCACCGAGCTGTTGCGCCGCGATGTGTCGCTGCCCGCGGGCGCGCTGCGCTACACGCATCCGGGTCTGCGCGGTTTGTTCGGCGGCATCTGGCGCAGCGGTCGCATTTACCACGTTGCCGGAGCCGGCTGCTGCTTCGGGCCGGAGATCTTTTATTCTTTCGGCGCCGACGAGCGCGAGGCGCAGGAGGCCTACGGTCGTGAGCGCGCGGTCGTGATGGCGGAGGAAGCCGACGCGGCGCGGCGGGCGTTCGCGTTTGCGACGCCGCTGGCCGAATCGTTCGGCGGTCAGGCCGACCTTCGCCTCGTGCGCCGGGTGGGCGATCGCCACGTCGTGCATCTTTTTCTTCCCGCCGCGGCCGTGATGGCGCGCTTCCGACCGCATGAATGGTTCGCATTCTGGAAGGAGCAGGACGCTCTTTTTCGGTCGCAGCCGAAGGCGGTTGCACCTTCCGAAAAGGACGAATGCGCGGCCTGACGTGGACCGCGCCCGTTAGCGGCGCCTTTGCCGTTGACAATACTTTTTTTCGTTCCACTTCTCGTCATCGAGTGAACCCCAACACGCCACAGAAATATATTTTCTGCGCCCGTCTGCAAACGACGGGTCGCGTGGCGTTATACATCTTCCCGGGGGAACCCGGGACTGCGAACTAGGGTCGCGCCGGTTTAGACCGCGCGGATCAGACCCAAAGCGCGGCCCCGGGAAATAGATAAACTCGTGCAGCAGCGGCGCTGCGTCCGGAGGACGCGTGCGCGCGCTCGATTCCGTCCGCGCTTCGCGCGGCTGTTCCGTTCAACCGCATCCTTCACGCGCAGCGTCACGCTGCATCGTGTCTCTTCTGTCCGCAGGTCTGCCATGACGATTCTCCACGTCGCCGATTTTCATTTCAATCAACCCTGGTTCGAGTGGCTGCGCCACTCGGCGCCGTCCCATCACCTGCTCGTCATGTCGGGCGACTTGCTCGACCAGTCGAGCGCCGTGCCGCGCCGCACGCAGGTCGAGTGGCTCTCGGCCTGGTTTGCCGACTATACCGGGGCCGCCTGCGTGTGCAGCGGCGCTCACGATATGGAGTGGGATCGCGAGACGGAGCGCTGGCGGCCGGCGTATTGGCTGCGCGAGATTGCGTCGGACACCGTCTGGACCGACGGCCAACTCGCTGTGTTCGACGGTCAGATCGTCGCCAACATCGGCTCCGCCACCTGGCCGAAGGGACGTGCGGCCGATCTCTGGGTCGTGCACGCCCCGCCCGCCGGAACGGCGGTCGCGCGGCGGGCGAGCGGACGCGACGGCGGTGACCTCGATCTGGCGGCGGCGCTCAAGGAGCACGCGCCGCGGATCGTCTTCTCCGGGCAGGTGCACGAACCGCGGAACTGGTTCGATCGCATCGGCGAGAGCCTGGTGCTCAACCCCGGCCGCGACGAACGTGCGCCGTTCCCCAATCACATCTTGGTCGAGACCGATCCGCTGACCTGCGTCCACGTCTCCTCCGCCCTCGGCGTCCGCCGGCTCGAAGCTCCCGCGATCGAGGCGGAGGCGGAGACGGCGATGGCCGCTGCGACCGTCGTGGCCTGAGCCGCGCCGCCTGGAATCACTGCAACCCAAAACTGAAATATAGAATAATATGAACGACCGTCCCTTATACATGACCACCGACGACTACGCGAAACTGCGTCTGATCGTCGATTCGCTCGGCCTGTCGGCCCGCACGGGCACGCTGCAGAAACTGCGGGCGGAGCTCGATCGCGCGGTGGTGCTCGATCCCAAAGCGGTGCCGGCGAACGTCGTGACGATGAATTCGCGCGTGGAGATCGAGGACCTCGCAACCGGCGAGGTGGAGGAATATACGCTGACCTTTCCGGAGCGCGCTAACGTCGAGCAGCGCATGTTGTCCGTGCTGGCGCCGATCGGCACCGCGATTCTCGGCTACACCGAGGGCGATCAGGTCGATTGGAACACGCCGGGCGGCGTGCGTCGGCTGCGGATCCGCCACGTCGCGCGGCCCAGCTTCGGCGGCCCGCCGGAGGGGCAGCCCGTGCAACTCTCGCTCAAGTCGCTGAGCTGAGCCTGCGGGCCAGCCACGTTCGTCCCATCGCAATGGAGTTCAAGAACCGCATCCTCATGATCGGCCACGGCATCGTCGCGCAAGCGCTGCTGCCGATGCTGGTGAGGCATCTCCACCTTTCCTGCTCGCAGATCGTCATCATCGACTTCGCCGATCGCGAGCCCGTCCTCGAGCCCTGGATCGCGCGCGGCGTGACGTTTCTGCAGGAGCGCGTGACGCCGCTCAGCCTCACGCGGCTGCTGTCGGCGCATGCCCGTGGCGGCGATCTCATCATCGACCTGGCGTGGAGCGTGGACTTCTTCGACATCATCCGGTGGGCGCACGATCACGAGGTGCTTTATGTGAACGCGTCGCTCGAGTCGTGGGATCCGTCTGCGGAGATGGGACGCAAGCCGACCCTCGAGAAGTCGCTCTACAACCGTTACGCCCGGCTGCTGCCGTTGATCGCGCAGTGGCGAGACGGCGCCACCGCGGTCGTCGACCACGGCTCGAATCCGGGCTTGGTCTCGCATTTCGTGAAACACGGCCTGCTCGATATCGGGGCGGCGTTGTTGCGGGAGAAACGTCTGCCCGCGGTCCGCAAGCGCCGCCTGGAGCTGCTGCTGCAGGAGCAGTTGTTTCCGGAACTCGCGCAGGAGTTGGGCGTGCGCGTGATCCATTGCAGCGAGTGGGACACGCAGCGCGCGGACAAAGCCAAGTCGCCCGACGAATTCGTTTCGACCTGGAGTCCCGAGGGCATGTGGGAGGAGTCGATTTCGCCCTGCGAAATCGGCTGGGGCACGCACGAAAAGTGGATTCCGCCGCTGGCGTCGCTGCCGGAGCACGGGCCGCGCAATCAGATCGTGCTGCCGCAGATGGGGCTCAACACCTGGATCCGATCGTGGGTCCCGCACCACGAGATCGTGGGCATGGTCGTCACGCACGGCGAATCCTTCGGGCTCTCGCATGCGCTGACGGTGAGGGAAAACGACCGGCCGGTTTACCGGCCGACCGTTCACTACGCCTACACGCCGTGCAACGACTCGCTCGTTTCGCTGCACGAGCTGCGCGCGCGCAACTACGAGCTCCATCCGAAACGCCGCATCCTGGCCAACGAGATCGTCTCCGGCTCCGATCTCGTGGGCGCCCTGATCATGGGACACGGTTTCCGCTCCTGGTGGACCGGCAGCATCCTGTCGATCGAGGAGGCGCGGGAGCGCGTCCCGGGGGTGAATGCCACGGCCGTGCAGGTCGCGGCCGGAGTGCTCGCCGCGGTCGTGTGGGCGGTCCGTCATCCGCGGGCGGGCATCTGTCTGCCGGAGGACCTGCCCCACGAGGCGATCCTCGAAACCGCCCGGCCTTATCTCGGCACGATCGTTTCGATGCGGTCGGACTGGAGTCCGCTCGGCCGCGAACGCGTCTACTTCGAGGAAAAGGCGGAGCCGCAGGTCGATCGCTCCGATCCGTGGCAGTTTCGAAACTTCCTCTTTCGCCCATGAGCGCGGAACCGACCGGAACCGCGTCCCAACCTGTAACCAATAAACGGAGACACCATGAAAGCTTTGATTGTCATCTCCCCGGCAAGCTCCACTTCCGCCGGCCTTCTGCGCCGGTGCCAAAGGAGGAACCGCCCATGATCGCGACCAGCCTGTTGCGCGTGCCGATCCACGGCCGCGTCGACCCGCGCGAACTTCCGGCGATGTGGGAGCGTCTCGTCGCCGTCATCGGCGGCTGCGTTTACCGCCGGAAGCCGGATGCGCAGTGGACGATGGAACTGATGAGCGATGCCGTGCGCGACCTCACCGGCTACGATCCGCACCGCTTCATTCACAACGCCAGTCTCGCGTTCGCGAATCTGATCGCGCCGGACGACCGCGCGCGGGTGGAGGACGCGGTCGCGGCCGCCGTGAGGGAGCGCCGGCGCGCGACCTTGCATTACCGTCTGCGCACCGCCTACCGGCGGCTGCTGCCGATCGAGGATCGCCTGGTCCCGGTTTACGACGCGCAGGGCAGGGTGGTCGCGATCGAAGGTATCTTCGACCTCGCGACGTTCGGCCCCGGCCAGCGGCGCGGCCCGGCGGAAAACGCAGTCGCTGTCCCCGCTGCCTAGATGGCTGCCTTCGCAACTCCAACTCGTCCTTCATGAACAAACGCAAGCTCGGCCGCACCAGTCTTCTCGTTTCGGAACTGTGTCTCGACACCGCCGCCTTCGGCACCGCCGTGAGTGAGGAAACCTCCTTCGCGCTGCTCAATGCCTATCGCGAGCTCGGCGGCAGTTTCGTCGAAAGCGTCGGCGTTCCGTCGGGTTCGTCGGCAGAACCGCCGTCCGAACAGATCGTCGGCCGGTGGCTGAAGCGCCGCGGGATTTCTCGCGACCAGATCACGCTGGCCGCGCGCCTGCCGCTCGCGCGGCCTTCCGGCGGCGGCACGATCTCGTTTGTGAATCTGATCCGCGAAGCGTGCGAAAGCTCGCTGCGGCGGCTGCAGGTCGGGCATGTCGACCTCCTGGTGTTCGACTGGGACGAGCGGTTGGTTCCGGTCGCCGACGTGATCGAGGCGTGCGACATGCTGATTCGCGCCGGGGTGGCCCGCTACGCGGTGGCGCGGGGATTTCCGGCCTGGCGCGTCGTCGACTCGCTGCATCGCTCGCGGTTGCGCAACCAGTGCCGGTTCGAGGCCGTGCAGGTGGACGGTCCGCCGCTGGCGAATGCAGGTTTCGAGCAGGATGCGCTGGCGATGTGTCATGAGCACCGCCTCGGTTTCATCGCGCGCCAGACGGCGCCCGATGGAGCGGCCCTTCATTTCGGAGCGGTCCTTCCTGACGGAACGGAAAGCGAAATTCGCACCGCCGCGGAACGTCACGGGCTCACGCGTGCGCAGGTCGCGTCGGCCTGGCTGCTGCGGCATCCGGGCGTCACGGCGCTCACGATCTCGCCGGCGACATTGGGCGATTTGGATGAGGCGGTCAGGGCCGCGAAGGCCGTGCTGATCGAGACGGACGACGGTTCGTTCGCGGATTCACGCGACCATCGCGATCCAGTGGAAAATCCTCTAAGCTGAGCGCGGGGCCGCCGGAATTATTTCCCGCCATGCAAGGTCTCAATCTGCTCCAGGATCTCGCGATCCTTCTTCTCGTCGCCGGTGCGGCGGGGCTCCTGTGCAAGCGCATCGGGCTCTCCGTCATCGTCGGCTACCTTGCCGCGGGCATGATCATCGGACCGCACACCCCGCCGTTTTCGCTGATCACGGACGGGGAGCGGATCCTTACGCTTTCGCACATCGGTCTGGTGTTCCTGATGTTTGGCATCGGGCTCAACTTGAGCGTCTCGAAGTTCGGAAGAATGGGCGCCGGCACGCTGGTGGCGACGGGTCTCGGCGCGATCGGGGTGCTGGTGTTGACGCAGCTCCTGGGGGCGGTGGCGGGCTGGACTTCGCTGCAATCGACGTTTGTCGCCGCGATGTTGATGGTGTCGAGCTCGGCGGTGATCGCAAAGGTCGTGGCGGAGCAGAAAATCATGCACGAGCGCCCGGCGCAGACCGCGCTCGCGGTGACGGTGCTCGAGGATGTGGTGGCAGTCGCGATGCTCACGATCCTGACCAGTCAGGTCGTCGCCGGGGCGGGCGAAAGCGGCGGATTGGGGCGGGCGCTCGGAGCGATGAGTGCGTTCGTCGTGGTGCTGATCGGCGCCGGTCTGCTGCTGATCCCCCGGCTGCTGCGCCGGCTCGAGACGCGCACGTCACCAGAGATGCAGACGGTGATCGTGGCGGGGCTGTTGTTCGCCCTCGCCCTGGTGGCCGCGAAGGCCGGCTACTCGATTGCGCTGGGTGCGTTCCTGTTCGGTGCGATCCTGGCGGAGATTCCGCAGAAGCGCGCGTTCGAGCGGGCGTTTCGCGGGCTGCGCGACGTGTTCAGCAGCGTGTTTTTCGTGTCGATCGGACTCATGATCAATCCGCAGAGCCTGGTCGGCGTGTGGCCGACGGTGCTGGCGATCACGGCGTTCGCCCTCGTGGCGCGTCCGGTGGCGTGCTCGCTGGCGCTGATTGCGGCCGGCATGGAGCCGCGTGAGGCGAAGCGCGCGGGGTTGCTGCTCACACCGCTGGGCGAGTTTTCCTATATCATCGTGCAACTGGGCGTGACCGCCGCCGTGTTGCCGGCAACGTTTTATCCGACCGCGGTCGGTGCCTCGATTCTTACGATCTTCGCGCTGCCGCTCGTCTGCCGGCAGCGCGAAAAAATCGTCGGCTTTATCGAACGCATCGAGCCACGCTGGATCACGCGCACGCTGGCCGCGTATCACGACTGGTTGTCGCAGGTGCGCGACCGGCCGGCGACGACGCCGCTCTGGCGCCTGCTGCGACCGCGCCTTGGCCAGATTGCGATCGAGGCCCTGTTTGTCAGCGGGCTGCTGATCTATGCCGAGAGCCTGCTGCAAGCGGTCGCCGGTTTGATTCCGGCGGTCGATCCCCGCACCGTGGCTTACGGATTCTGGTCGGCGCTCGTGATTCTCCTGCTCGTGCCGGTCGTGGCGATGTGGAGGAATGCTTCGGCGCTGGCGTTGTTGACGGCCGAAACGTGGGGCGGCGGCCGGCTGCCGTCCGCTGCGATCGAGAACGCGCTCAAAGGCATCGCGTTGGTGGCGCTGGTGACGTGGCTGTATTTGCTGCTGCCGCGGAGCCAGTTCGATTGGGCCGGGTGGTTGTTCCTCGCCTTGGGTGCGGCGGTGGTGACATTCCTTTTCTCGCGGCGGCTCGTTTACTGGCACAGCGAATGGCAGACCTCGGTGCGCGAGGTGCTGGCGGATCGCCGCGCGGATGCGGGAGAATTGCGCGCTGAAGCGCGGGCGGCGCTCGATCGGAATTTCGGCCGGTGGGACGTCGTCGTCGCCGAGATCGCGCTGCCGGCGGCGGCCGCGGCGGCGGGCCGCACGCTCGCACAATTGAGGCTGCCGGCCGACTTCGGCTGCGCGGTGCTGGAAGTGGAGCGCAATGGACGGCCGCTCTACGCGCCCGCGGGCGATTTCGAGTTGTCGGCGGGAGACACGCTGCTCGTGTTCGGTCCCGCGGAACGCATGTCGGAGGCGCGGCGCTTTCTGGAGCGGGTGGCGGACCTTGCGCCCGAATCCGCGACGTTCGGGCCGGCGGTGCTCGGCGCCTGCGAGGTCGGTGAGGGGCCGGCGGTGAGTTTGGAGGCGCTGCCGGCGGACGCCGCCGCCGTTCGCGTCGTTGGAATCGAACGTGATGGCCGCCGCATCGTGACGCCGCCGCCGGACGAGTGTCTCTTGCGCGGCGATCGAATTCTCCTGCTCGGGCCGGTGGAAAACATCCGGAGGTTTGAACGATGGCTCGCGCGGCGACGCCATGCCGGTCCGGCGAGCGTTGTCCACTCCGTCGCGGAACATGCCTGAGCGTCTTTTCCCATCCGTCCACTTCACGGCAATGATGCGTGCCGTCTGCCCCACGCCATCCGGCCGTGCGCCGGTGTCCGGTTGCCGCCGCTGAGTTTCGCAGCGACGGGATCGGGTGCGCCGCGCCGGCCGGAGTGCTGACCGACTCGCAAGCCGCCCTCGCGGGCGGCGACGGCTGCACGCGCGACCCGCGGGCGCAGCCTCCTCGTTTCAACCCTCTGGAGCGACGAAACCGCTCGTATTCAAATCATGCATAATCCTACGAACTCGAATCTGAGTAACAACAACCTCCGCCGCATGCAGGGCTGGGCCCGAGCCGTCTATCCCGACTGGCAGGACCGCTGTGCCATCGTAGTCGAATACCTCTCGCAACTCGACGAGGACACCGCGGCTGCGCTGATCCGCAAGGGATGGCCGGATGTGTTTGCCGTCGCCGAGCGCGAGTGGCCGGAGGCCTTCGCGGTGACGACGACAGAGTAATCCGTCGGACCGAACGTCGCGACCCTGCCGCATGGCAGGGTCGCTGACGCTCGTCACAGCGAGGCGGGCACGGCGCGTTTCACCTGACGGATCTTGAGGCGTCGCACGCCACCTGGCGTGCTCCAGCTCACTTCGTCGTTTTCCGCGAAGCCGAGCAGAGCGGTGCCGATGGGGGCGAGGACCGAGAGCTTGCGTTGTTCGACGTTGGCCTGTTCGGGAAAGGTGAGGGTGTATTCCTCGATCTCGCCGGTGGCGAGGTCCTCGATTTGCACCTGCGCATTCATGGTGACCACGTTCGCGGGCACCAGGTTCGGCTCGAGCACGACGGCACGGTCGAGTTCCTCGCGCAGTTTCTGCAGCGTGGGACTGCGTCCGGAGGTGGAGACCGCGTCTAGCAGCAGGCGGAGGCGGGCATTGTCGTCGGTGGTGATGTAAATCGGTCGATCGTTCATGAGATTAGGGGTTGAAGGTTTTTGGAGTTCAGCGGCCGGCCAAAGCTGGCCGGAAAGCGAAAAGCGGGAATCGTCGGGCGCGATCGCGCGAAGAGCCGCGGGGCTGATGGAAATGCGCCCGGTAAACCGCCCCTGAGATGGGGCGAATCAGTCGCCCGTGTCAGGTTGCGGCCCCGGGTGAACCCGGAAAGAGGAACCGCGCCTGCCCCCCTGCCAACGGCAGCGGGAAGCGACTCATATAATTCTGTGCGGCGGCGAATTCCACTTCGTCCGCACCTGTGATCCGGAAATAACGATTGTCAACGCAAAGCTGCGCCGTCTTTCCGGGAAGACCTACCCGCGCGCCGGAGTGCAGTCGTGGAAAATAAAACGGGAATTACCGCTATTTCTGACGGCGGTCGCCTTGACTCTTCATCGACGCCGAGCATCGATGGAGGTGTCATGACGCAGCCCAATATTGAAAGAGCTCCGCATGGTTTTCCCACGATCGCCGGTCTGGCGATTTCCCGCGGAGTGGGCTGACGGATCCGCTGGCAGCACGGCCCGGGCGGGACTTGTGCCGACCGGGCTGCCGGTGACGACCGGTGGCTGACAGCGCAGTTTTCCCGGGCCGGCCTCGCGTCGGTGTCCGGTTGGTTAGGTCAGCTGAGGCGTTCTTCAACGCTTGCTGGATGGAGAACGCGATTAGTCCCCACAGTGAGAAACCGCGCGCCGCCTGCGGCGCGCAAAGAGAAAGGATCAACATGTCGTCTCCCTCGTCGTCTGTGCGCCCCGCCAAGCTGGTGTTCCGCGGCATTCACCTTGATCTCACCGAAGCCATGCGAGCCTCGCTCGCGACCAAGGCCGAACGTCTTTTTCGCCATGAGCCCGCGATCATCCAGCTGCGGATCGATGTCGCCTGCGAACCCACCCGTGCCGGCCGCACGTTTGAAGCGCGTGGCTACATCGACATCGCGGGCCCGGACCTCGCCGCGTCCACCCGCAACGACGACGCCTACCTCGCGATCAGCCTGCTGATCGGCAAACTAGATCGCATGTTGAGAAAACGCGCCACGGCCCAGCGGCGTCACCGCCACACGGAAGACATCCGTGTCCACTCGGCTGAACTGCAGCCCGCAGGCGAGCTCGTTTGAACCGGCGGGTCCCGTGGGTTGACCGCCGGGACCGCGCACCGCCGCCGCGGACGGCGGTCATCCATCCCGCAGAGTAGATCGCCGCGTGGCCGTCGAGGCGCGCGGCGATCTTACATTTCGAGCAGAGTCGCGCGCGAAACGCAGTAGAGCGGCGCGAGCGGGCGCGGTATGCTGCCATTTCTTGCGGCGCCGCTTGTCGGCGCGGGAGGCCGCCCTCGCTTCAGCAGTGGCATCCCGCGTAACGGAGTGGGCCGGGAACCCTGCCCCCATTTTTCCGTGAATCCGTTTCGTCCCACCCCTCGCATTGTTCTCGGCGAGCGTGATCTTCCTCCCGACGAACTCGCCGCCAAAACGCCAGTGCGAGTGGGGAGCGTGATCCGTCGGCTGGCCGTCGCCGTGGCGATGGGCCTTCTCGCAAGCCACGAGGTGCAGGCTGGCGCGCGGAGCCTGGTCGACACGACGCGTTCCGCGGCGGCGAAAATGTATATGGTGGATCTCGGCGACGTGCGCTGGAATGGCGGTCTCCTCGGCGAACGTTTCGAAACCTGTCGCGCCAAGATGATCCCGCACCTGTGGGACATCTTCGTCGATCCGGTCGCCAGCCACGCGTGGGACAATTATCTCATCGCCGCCGGTCTGAAGGACGGAAAATTTTCCGGGCCGCCGTTCAACGACGGCGATTTTCTGAAATGGTTCGAAGCGCTCGCGCAGGTTTACGCCGTCACCCAAGATCCTGCGATCGACCGGCAGATGGACGAGATTATCGCGGTGATCGCGAAGGCGCAGCGCGAAGACGGCTACCTGCACACGCAGACGATCATCCCGCAACGGCAGGGTCGGAAGGCGAGGGAGTTCGCCGATCGCGAGCACTTCGAGACCTACAACATGGGTCACCTTATGACCGCCGCCTGCGTGCACTATCGCGCCACCGGAAAATCCTCGCTGCTCGACCTCGCGCGCAAGGCCGCCGACTACATCGAACGCCTGTGCAAGAACGTGCCCGACGAACTCGCGCGCAACGCGATCTGCCCGTCGCACTACATGGGCGTGATCGAGCTTTATCGTGTTACCCGCGATCCGCGTTATCTCGAACTCGGCCGGCAACTGATCGAGATTCGCAGCCTCGTGCCGGCGAAGGACGGCAGCGATCAGAACCAGGATCGGATGCCGTTTCGCGCGATGACCGAAGCGGTCGGACACGCGGTGCGCGCCAACTACCTTTACGCCGGCGTGGCAGACGTGTTTGCCGAAGCGGGCGATCCGACGCTCTTCAACACTCTCGAGACGATCTCGCGGAACGTCGCCGGCCGAAAACTCTACATCACCGGCATGACGGGAGCGCTCTACGACGGAGCGTCGCCCGACGGCGCCGATCACACCCAGCACAGATACATTAAAACGATCCACCAGGCTTACGGTCGCGACTACCAGCTGCCGAACCTCACCGCCTACAACGAAACCTGCGCGACGATCGGCTACGGCATGTGGCTCTGGCGGATGCTGACGGTGACGGGCGACGCCGCTTACGCCGACCTCTTCGAGCAGGCGCTCTACAACGGCATCCTGCCCGGCATCAATCTGGACGGCGACCGCTACTTCTACGTGAACCCGCTCAAGAAGCTCCACGACTTCGACGTGCCGCTCCGCTGGTCGCGCACGCGGATGCCGAACATCAAGGCGAGCTTCTGCTGCCCGCCGAATGTCGTGCGCACGATCGCGGAGGCGCACAACTACGTGTATTCGCTTTCCGATGACACGCTTTGGGTCCACCTGTATGCGCCCAACACCCTCGATACCGCCTGGACCGGCGGCGACCGGATCCGGTTGCGCCAGGCAACGGACTATCCGTGGAGCGGCGCGGTGAAACTCACGATCGATGACGCCCCGGCGCGCGCGATCGCGGTCAAACTTCGGATTCCCGGCTGGTTGCGCTCCGGCCAGGCACGCGTGCGGGTCAACGGCCAGGCCGTGGACGCGGAACTGAAGCCCGGCAGCTACGCCGAGGTGAAACGCGTGTGGCGCGCGGGCGACGTTGTTGATCTCGAGCTGGAGCTCAGCCCGTCGCTCTGGGAAGCGAATCCGCTGGTCGAGGAAACCGTCGATCAGGTCGCGGTGAAATACGGCCCGCTCGTCTACTGCGTGGAATCGAACGATCTGCCCGAGAGCGTGCGGCTGCAGGACGTCGCGCTCGCACTTGGCGATCGTCCGCTGGCATTTCGTTCCGAGCGCGCGGAGATTGCGGGAACGAGCGTGCTCGCATTGACAGTGCCAGCCGTGGCGCGGCGGCGCGCGGCGTGGACCGGCGATCAGCTTTATCGTGAAGTGAAGCCTGCCGCGCCGCGGGAGTTTACGTTGAAGCTCGTGCCGTATTACGCCTGGGGAAATCGTGGCGACACGGAGATGAGCGTCTGGATTCCCGTTCGTTGAGCCGAACCTGTTTCTCTTTCCCCAAAACTG
The DNA here is from genome assembly GCA_040255565.1 of Opitutaceae bacterium. Lineage (GTDB taxonomy): Bacteria > Verrucomicrobiota > Verrucomicrobiia > Opitutales > Opitutaceae > Opitutus. Next base: position 235,016 of record JBDZVH010000006.1, read on the forward strand.
ATGAGCCACATCGCCCCGGCCCCTTCCGACGAAAACCTCGAACCCCTCCGCGCCACCGCTCCCGACGAAACGGAGCGGATCTCGCGACAACAATGGAAATGGTCCGCGCTCGCCGGCATGGCGTCGTATCTCGATGCGGGTTCGATCGTGGCGCTGGGTGCCGGGCTCGCGGTCTTTCAGACGTATTTGAATCTCAGTGACGGCGCGATCGGCGTGCTCGCCGCGATCGGCCCCAACGCCCTGGGCTGCGCGATCGGCGCGATCGTCGGCGGCTGGCTCGGCGACAAGCTCGGGCGCAAGTTCATCTATCAATACGATCTGATGGTCTACGCTGCGGGCATCCTGTGCATCGCGCTCGCGATGAATCGTGAGATGCTGTTTCTCGGCACGTTCGTCGTCGGCCTCGCGGTCGGCGCGGATGTGCCGACGTCGCTCGCACTTGTCGGCGAGATCGCGCCCGCAAAGGCGCGCGGCAAGCTGCTCGGCTTCACGCAGGTGGCGTGGTGCCTCGGTCCGGTAATCGTGCTGTGGCTCGCGCTGGCGCTCGCGCCGCTCGGCCTGCTCGGGATCCGCATCGTCTTCCTGCACCTGTTTGTCGCGGCGATCGTCACGTGGGCCTTGCGCCGCGGATTGGCGGAATCGGCTCGGTGGAAAGAGGCGGCCCGCAAAAAGACGGCGCGCAGCCCCATGCGGGCGTTGTTTTCCGGCTCCAATCTCCGCGCGCTGATCTGGACCGCGACGATTTATCTTTTCTGGAACCTGGCCGCGGGCACGGCGGGCATTTTCAATCCCTACATCATCCGCACGCTCAACGCCGGCAGCCAGGCCGCCAGCGTCGGGCTCTCGAGCGCGGCGTTCATCATCATGCTGCTCGTGACGGTGACCGTCTTCATGCGCTTCTCCGACCGCAATCACGCGACGCGCAAGCGGCTGTGGGGCATCGGCGCGATCATGCAGGTGACCGCATATGCGCTGTTCCTGCTGCTGCCCTTCAACATCCCCGTGATCGTCGCCAACATCGTGCTCTTCTCGGCCGGCGCGGCGCTCGCGGGCGAGGCGTTCTACAAGGTGTTCAGCCAGGAGCTTTTTCCGACGATGCTCCGCGGCACCGCACAGGGTTTTACCTTCGGCGTCGCGCGCACGATTCTCGGGATCTGGAGTCTGTTCGTGCCGATTCTCGCGCGTGCCGGGATCGAGGAGGTCGCGACGTTGCTCACGTTGTTCCTCCTCGTCAGCGGCGTGGTCGGCTACTTCTTCATGCCGGACACGTCCGGCAAATCGCTCGAGCAAATCGAAACCGAGCGCGCCTGATCGGCGGTGTCGTTTCGCTTCCGGCGCGTCCTCGCTTAGGCTTGTCTTCCGCTCATGTCCGCCACGCACGTCACGCATCTTCGCTGCGAATATCTCGTCGATCCGCTCGGCATCGATGAACGTGCGCCGCGCCTGAGCTGGGCGCTCGCGTCCGATCGTCGCGGCGCGCGCCAGCTCGCGTATCGCGTGCGTGTTGCGAGCACGCCGGAGCAACTCGCTCGTGGCGGGGCCGATCGCTGGGACAGCGGCCGCGTGACGAGCGATCAAACGACGCACGTCGTTTATCGCGGCGCGCCCCTCGGCGCGCGCGATGCGTGTCATTGGGACGTTGAAGTGTGGGACGAAACCGGAGCCGCGGTGCGCTCGGCGCCGGCGCGGTGGTCGATGGGCTTGCTCTCGCCCGGCGACTGGACCGCGCGCTGGATTGCCGCCGATCCGGAGATCGTCCAGCGCGATCCGGAGGCGATCGCGTCAACCTTGCAGGACTGCGGCACGCCGGCGGTGTTTCGAAAAAACTTCGCCGTATCCGCCGGAGTGCGACGCGCGACGCTCTACGCCAGCGCGCGGGGAGTGTTCGAGCTGACGCTGGGCGGACGGCGCGTCGGCGAGGACCTGTTTGCTCCGGAATGGACCGATTACGACAAACGCATTCATTTCCGCACCTATGACGTGACGGGCCTCGTGCGGCCGGGGGCCAACACGCTCGGCGCCACGCTCGGCGACGGGTGGTGGAGCGGCTTCGTGGGCTGGCAGGAGCACCGTGGCCGCTATGGCGATCTCGAGAACAGCTTGCTGGTTCAACTCGAGCTCGAACTCGACACGGGCGAGCGCTTCGTTATCGGCACCGACGGGTCGTGGCAATGCGCGACGGGACCGATTCTCATGTCGGATTTCATGATGGGCGAGGTGTTCGACGGCCGCCGTGTGGCGCGCGATTGGCTGCCCGCGCACGAAGTGGCCCCGCCGGCCGCCGCGCTCGTGGCGCAGCGTTCCGAACCGGTGCGCGTGATTGAGACGCTCGCGCCGGTTTCACGGCGTGAGCTTCGCCCGGGCGTTTTCGTTTTCGATCTCGGCCAGAACATCAGCGGCTTCGTGCGGTTGCGGCTTCGCGGCGTTCCTGCCGGCACCCACCTCACGCTTCGCCACGCCGAGCGGCTGAATCCCGACGGCACGCTCTATGTCGAGAATCTACGCCGCGCAAAAGCCACCGATGTCTACATCGCGGCGGGCGCGCCGGAGGAAAGTTATCAACCGCATTTCACGTTTCACGGTTTTCAATATGTGGAACTCAGCGGCTTTCCGGGGACGCCGCCGGACGATCTCGTGACGGGCTGCGTGGTGCACTCGGCGACGCCGCCGGCGGGCGAGTTCGAATGTTCGCATGCCGACGTGAACCGGCTCTGGCGCAATGGCGTGTGGTCGCAGCGCGACAACTTTCTCTCGGTGCCAACCGATTGTCCGCAGCGCGACGAACGGCTCGGCTGGATGGGCGACGCGCAGGTGTTCTTGCGCACCGCCACCTGCAACATGGATGTCGCGGCGTTCTTCACGAAATGGATGATCGACGTGGAGGACGCGCAGACGACGGAGGGAATTTTTCCGGACATCGCGCCGCGGCTGCGCGAGGACATCCACTGGACCGGCGTCGGCGATCTCGGCGGCGCGGCGGGCTGGGCGGATGCGGGCGTGATCGTGCCGTGGACGATCTGGCGCGTTTACGGCGACGTGCGGATCGTCGAGCGGCACTGGCGGGCGATGACGGCGTGGCTCGATTATCTCGAGCGCACGAATCCGGGCGGGCTGCGGACCCGCGACCTGCACAACAACTACGGCGACTGGTTGTGCATTCCAACGGACACCAGCTTCGGCACGCATTCGCCGATGAAGAATTTTCTCGCGACGGCGTATTGGGCGGACGATGCCGCGAAGATGGCGACGATGGCGCGGGCGCTCGGGCGCGAGGAGGACGCAACACGTTTCCGCGCGATGTTCGAGCGCGTGCGAGGGGCGTTTCAGCGCGAGTTCCTGCGCGAGGACGGCCGACTGACGGTCGAGACGCAGACCGCATATCTGCTCGCGCTCGCGTTCGATCTCCTGCCGGCGAATGTGCGTGGGCGCGCGGCCGAGCGGCTCGTGGCGAACATCAAGTCGCTCGACTGGCACCTCAGCACGGGCTTCATCGGAATCAGTCACCTCAACCCCACGCTGACGCGCAACGGTCACGCCGACGTGGCCTATCGTTTGCTCGTGCAGGACACGTTTCCGTCGTGGCTGTATCCGATCAAGCATGGCGCGACCACGATCTGGGAGCGGTGGAATGGGTGGACGCACGAAGAGGGTTTCTTCAATCCGGCGATGAACTCGTTCAACCATTACTCGCTGGGCTCGGTGGGCGAGTGGCTGTTCCGTCACGTCGCGGGGATCGAGCTCGACCCCGAGGTGCCGGGCTTCCGGCGTTTTCGCCTGCAGCCATTTGTCGGAGTCGAGCTGGGCTTTGCGCGCGCGCGGTATCGGACGATGCACGGGGAGATCGCGAGCGAATGGCATCGCGAGGGCGAAGCGCTGACCTGGACGTTTCAGGTTCCGCCCAACACTCGCGCGAGCGTGTTTATCCCCAGTGGGGGCGGCACGCCGGTGGTGGCCGACGGATTGACGATCAGCGGCCGCGCGGACGGCTTCGCTTTCGCCGAGGCGGAGCCCGGTCGCTACACCGTGCACAGCACGGTGCGTTTGCGAGCGTGTTGAAAGGCGAACCGGCGGCAGCGCCGAAGTCTCTCACGGCGGCCTTGTATCTCGCGCGCGATGCGGCTGCGATCTGAACGGCTGCTCGAGCGCGGGACGGCGTTATCCTGCAATCAAATTACTCATGAAAATCATTCGTTATCTCGATCCCCGTGGCGCGGTGAATTTCGGCGCCGAACAGCCGGATGGTTCCGTCCGTCGGATTGACGGCGATATCTTCGGCGCGTTTTCCGTGAGCGGTGACCCCGCCGACGTCGCGAAGCTGCTCGCGCCCGTCGCGCCGACGCAGATTCTCTGCATCGGGCTGAATTATCGGCGGCATGCGGAGGAGACGAAAGCGAAGTTGCCGGAGCGGCCGATTCTCTTCGTAAAAAGCCTCAACGCGCTGCAGCACCCCGGGGATCCCATCCTTCTGCCGACGCATCTCGCAAGCGCGGAGGTCGACTACGAATGCGAGCTCGCGGTGGTGATCGGTCGCGCGTGCAAGAACGTGAGCCGCGCCGACGCGCTCAAGTATGTGCTCGGCTACACGTGCGCCAACGACGTGTCCGCCCGTGACTGGCAGATTCGCTTTGGCGGTGGTCAATGGTGTCGCGGGAAATCTTTCGACACGTTTGCACCTCTTGGACCGCGGCTCGTCACGGCCGACGAGATTCCCGATCCGCAGACGCTGAAGATTGCCACGATACTGAACGGCGAGCGAGTGCAGGACTGGAGCACGTCGGACATGATTTTCGATGTCGCGTCGTTGATCGAATTTCTCAGCGGCAGCACGACGCTGGTGCCCGGCACGGTGATCCTGACGGGCACGCCGCACGGCGTCGGCATGGCGGCGCAGCCGCCGCGCTGGTTGCGCGCCGGCGATCGCGTTGCAATCGAGATCGAACGCATCGGCACGCTCACGAATCCGGTAGCCTTGGAAGGCCGCGCCTGACGTATCCGCCCAATCGATGCACGTTCCGTCGTCGGCGCGACGAGTCTCTGAAACGCGATTCTTGATGAAATTTCGCCTCGCTCTGCTTCCGCTGTTCGCTGCGGGCATCGCCTTGACGTCGGGAGTGGCCGCGCCGCGTCCGCCGGCCGATCCGCTTGCGTCGGCGTTTACGAACCCGCCGGCGAGCGCGAAGCCGCAGACCTTCTGGCATTGGATGAACGGCCACGTGACGCGCGACGGCATCACGCGCGATCTCGAGGCGATGCAACGCGTGGGCCTCGGCGGCGCGATGATCTTCGACGGCAGCACGTATCTCCCGGCCGGGCCTGCCGCGTATCTCGGGCCGGACTGGCGCGCGCTGATGACGCACGCGTTTCAGGAGGGCAGCCGGCTGGGCTTGAAGATCGGGATGCACAACGGTCCCGGCTGGTCCAGCAGCGGCGGCCCGTGGATTTCGCCGGAACGTTCGATGCAGCAACTCGTGTGGACCGAAACCACCGTCGAGGGCGGCGGCCGGGTGAACTTCGCGCTGCCGCTGCCGCAGGCGAATCTCGGTTTTTATCGCGATGCACGCGTGATCGCGTTTCCGGCGTTGCGCGGCGAGGAAACGCGTTATGAGGACGAAATCGCAGTGATGCGAACGAGTGCCGGCGTCGAACTCGATCCGCAGGTGTGGAGCGATCGGCTGGCGGATACGTTCCAGCGGCTCGCAGCGGATGAGTCCGTCACGATCGAGTTCCTGCGGGACATGGAATTTCACGGACTATCGGCGTGGCCGACGGCCAAGGGAAAATTTCCCCGGCTGCAGGTCGAAAGCTCGCGCGACGGCGAAACCTTCGAACCCATCGCGACGGTCGCAAATCCAGGACGCCACGGCATCGTCGCGCCAGCGGTGCGGAGTTTCGCGCCGGTGCGGGCTCGGTTCGTGCGCGTGACGCCGGCGACGGACGGCGAAGTGGCGGATTTCATCCTTCATCGGGCACCGCGGCTCGCGGATTGGCCTGCCAAGGCGAATTTCGGCTACCGCGTGTCTGCCCAACTGCGGCTGCCGGAAGGGGCAGCCGGAGCATCCATCGATCCACGAACGGTAATCGACCTCACCGCGCACACCAGAGACGGCCGGCTGGATTGGGATGCGCCGCCCGGAGCCTGGACGATCCTGCGCGTGGGGCACACGACCACGGGGAAGGAAAACGTGGCGGCTTCGGCCGCGGGGCGCGGACTCGAATGCGACAAGATGGACCCGACCGCGACGGAGTATCACTTCAATCACGTGATTGCCCGGGTGGTGGCCGACGCGGCCGCCGCGGGGACCCGCGGGCCGGAGGCAATCACGATCGATAGTTACGAGGCGGGGATGCAGAACTGGACGGCGCGGTTTCCGCAGGAATTTGCCCGGCGGACCGGGTATGAGATCACCGGATACATCCCGGCGCTCCTCGGCCGGATCGTGGGCGATGCCGGCATCACCGAGCGCTTCCTCTACGATTTTCGCCGCGTGCAGGCGGAGCTGATGGCGGAATACTATTACGGCCGGATGGGCGAACTCGTGCGCGCGCGCGGGATGCGTTTTTACGTCGAAGGCTACGGGTCGGGCAATTTCGACGAGTTGAAAATCGCCGGATCGCCGGATGTGCCGATGACGGAGTTTTGGACCCGCACGCCGTGGACGCCCAATCGCACGGTGAAGATGGTGACCTCGGCGGCGCACGTTTACGGCAAGCCGGTCGTCGCGGCCGAAGCGTTTACCGGCGAGATGCAAACCTCGCGCTGGCTCGAATATCCGTTTGCGCTGAAGCTTCTCGGTGACGAGATGCTGGCGCAGGGTGTGAACGAATTCGTGTTTCACCGCTACGCGCACCAGCCGCATCCGGACGCGGTGCCGGGGATGACGATGGGTCCGTGGGGCTTTCATTTCGAGCGCACCAACACCTGGTTCGCGCAGAGCGGCGCGTGGCTGATGTATCTGGCGCGCACGCAGGAGCTGCTGCGGCACGGCACGTATGTGGCCGACGTCCTCTATTTCACCGGGCTGCGTTCGCCGGAGCCGTCGCAGTATGCGCAGCCGGTGCTGCCCGTCGGCTACACCTACGATTTGATCAACGCGGACGCGCTGCTGCACCGCGTCCGCGTGGAGGACGGGACGTGGGTTTTGCCTGACGGGGGGCGCTACCGGCTGCTCGTGTTGCCGCCCGATCCCGAGGCGATGACGCTCGCATTGGCGCGGAAACTGAAGGAGGGCGTCGAACACGGCGCCGCGTTACTTGGACCGAAACCGCGTTTTTTGCCGACCCTCGTCGGTTATCCCGCGAGCGAGGAGGAAATGCGGAAGATCGTCGACGCACTCTGGGATTCGAAGCGCGAAACGGGTGGACGCGTGTTCGAAAACAAAACCATCGGGGCGGCGCTGACGGAGCTGAGGGTCGCGCCGGATCTTGCGTTCAGCGGAACCGCGCCCGACGCGGCGTTGGCGTGGCAGCACCGGCGGTTGGCGACCGGCGATCTTTACTTCATCGCGAACCGCCAGCGTCGCGTCGAGGACGTGGTCATTTCGCTCCGCGACCTGGCGGGCAGACAGCCGGAAATCTGGCGGCCTGAAACCGGCGAGAGAACCGACGCGGTGGTTTTCGGGCGCGACGGCAAGCGGGCGCTCGTGCCGCTCCGGCTGGAGGCCGGCGAGTCCGTATTCATTTTATTCCGACGGCCCGCGGAAACCGGAGCGCCGTGGCTGACGCGCGACGGCCAGCCGGTCGTGAGTGCGATCATGCCCAAGCCTCAGGCTAAGGCGCCGGCGAATAATTTCACCATGGCGATCTGGGTGAAGCCGGACACCGATCTGCGGGCGATGCCGAAGGAATCGACGGACGGACGGATCGACGAGGTGGGGAAGTATTACGCGATCCCGGCGGATCCGGGCGACCGGCGCTTCGGCCCCGGGCACGCCACGGCCGGCTTGGCGGTCGGCCGCAACGGCATCTTCGTGGTCGAACGTTCGGACGCCGACTGCCCGGCGGTGCTCGTCTCCGCGCAGCCGGTGTCGGGCTGGACGCATGTGGCGGTGGTCTATCGCGAGGGCACGCCGCGGCTCTATATCGACGGCAAGTTCGTGCGCGAGGGCCGGCGCAGCGGAAAAACGGTGCATTCGGGCGTGGGTTCGCCACCGCCGCCCGTGGACTACCGGCTGCATTTTCCCGCGCTCGAGCGACTGTATCGCGCGGCCGGCGAGGAACCGCCGCCCTCGCGGGGGCTCGTGTATTTTTTTGAGGGAAATTCCGCGCCGGCGACGGATTTTCCGCGGGCGTTGGACGACGCGGAATTGCAGGCGCTTGTGTCACAGGGCGTCCCGCTGCCGGCGATGCCAACCGTCACTGAGCTCGGGCGGGACGCCAGTGGCAGCGAGAGCGCGCTCGTTTGGAAAAGCGGTCGCTACGAACTCGGCCGCGCGCGGGCGGACGTCGAGGTGGCGTCGCCGATCGCTGTCGACGGACCGTGGCGGGTCGAGTTTCCGCCGGGTCGCGGCGCGCCGGACGCGATCGAACTACCCGAGCTCGCGTCGCTGCACCGACACGAGGATCCGGGAGTCAGATATTTTTCCGGCACGGCGACGTATCGAAAAAAGTTGGACATTCCCGCGTCATCTCTTGGCGATGACCGCCGCGTGATCCTGGATCTCGGGCGCGTGGAGGTGATCGCGGCCGTGACGGTCAATGGCCGCTCTGCCGGTGTGGCTTGGAAGGAGCCCTACCGCCTCGATATCACCGAACTGGTGCACGCCGGTGCGAACGACCTCGCGGTCGCGGTCTCGACGCTCTGGACCAATCGCCTGATCGGCGACGAACAGCTGCCGGCCGAGGACGAGTTCGGACTGCGCGATGAGCGCGGACAGGATCCGCATGGCATCGTGCGTTTGCCGGACTGGTATCGTCGCGGCGAGCCGAAGCCGCCCGGCGGCCGCACGACGTTCGCGACCTGGCGGTTCTACGAAAAGGATGAGCCGTTGGTGGCGTCAGGCTTGCTGGGTCCGGTGCGAGTCTTCAATCCGCGACGCGTGACGTTTGAGCCCTGAGCAACGGCACTTCAGGGCGCGAAGATGAACGGCGGCGCCGTCCCGGCGGGAAACGACGCGTTCGCGGTGCGCTCGCCATAGCGCACGCGCGTCTCCCTGCCGCCGACGCTGCGAACGGTGGCGGACGTGAGCCGGCCGTCGCGCCACGCGAGATCGACTTCGAAACCGCCGCGGGCGCGCAGGCCGCGAACTTCGCCCTCGGGCCACGCGGTCGGCAGCGCGGGGAGAAGGAGGATTTCGTCGGGCGAACTTTGCAGGAGCATTTCCGCAATCGCGGCCGTGCCACCCAAGTTGCCGTCGATTTGGAACGGCGGATGCGCGTCGAAGAGATTCGCGTGGGTCCCGCCGCTCCAGCGTTGTTGCGATGTTTCGGCATCGGCGGGTTTTAGGGCCTGGCGCAACAGCCGGTGCGCGCGATCGCCATCGCCCAGCCGCGCCCACAGCGCCAGCTTGAACGCGAGACTCCAACCCGTGCCGCCATCGCCGCGGGCCTCGAGCGAGCGCCGCGCGGCCGCGGCGAACTCCGGCGTATCGCGCGGGGTGATCTCATTGCCGGGATACACGCCCCAGAGATGCGCGACGTGGCGGTGCTGGGGATCGGCTTCGGGAACTTCCTCAAGCCACTCCAGGATACGTCCGTCGCGGCCGATGCACGTGGGCGCGAGCCGGTCGCGGGTCGCGACGAGCTGGGCGCGCAGATCCGCATCCCTGTCGAGCAAACCCGCGGCTTCGCTGCAGGCGCCAAAAAGGTAACGGAGCAATTGCATGTCCGCGGTCGGTCCGAGGCAGACATGCGCCGGTGTGCCATCGGGCAGGAGGAAAGCATTTTCGGGGGAGTTCGACGGCGCGGTGACGAGGTATCCGGATTTTGGATCCTCGATGAGCATGTCGAGGTAGAACAGCGCCGCGCCCTTCATGATCGGATACGCCCAGGCGAGAAACGCGCGGTCGCCGGTGAAAAGATAGTGATCCCACAGATGCTGACAGAGCCACGCCGAGCAGGAGACGGTCGAACCCCAGCTCGCGGACTCGCCCGGCGAGGTGAAGCCCCACGGATTGGCGAGGAGGAACGCGACCCAGCCGCGCGCGTTGTAGTAGGTTTTGGCCGTTTTCGCGCCGGGCTCCGGAAGGGAAGCGATCAACGCGAAGAGCGGCTGGTGCAGCTCGGAGAGATTCGTCACCTCCGCCGGCCAGTAGTTCATCTGCACGTTGATGTTGGTATGCCAGTCTCCGTTCCACGGCGTTTGAATCTGGTCGGCCCAGATGCCCTGCAGATTGGCGGGCAAACCGCCGGGACGGGAGGATGAGATCAGAAGATAACGGCCGAAGTTGAAGTAGAGTGCGGCCAGCGACGGATCCGGTTTCCCGGCTTGTAACCGGCGCAGCCGTGCCGGCGTTGGCAGCGCGGCGAGAGCGTGGTCGGCCGGCCCGAGTTGCAGCGACACGCGGTCGAAGAAACGCCGGTAATCCGCCAGGTGCTCGCGCCGGAGCATTGCGTAATCATGGGCGAGCGCTCGGCGAAGGTCCTCGGCAGCGGTCGCGCCGGCATCGGGCACCCGTCGGCCCGCAAAGGTGCGGATGTCGGTGGCGGCGGTGACGATCAGTTCGACCTCGTCGGCCGCTTCGACGACGAGAACGCCGTCATCCGCGGAAACCTTTCCGCCCTGCGCGCGAACCTTCAGCAGTGCGGCGTAGCGCACCCCTCGGTCGCCGTTGTAGCCGTCGTTCAGCTGACCGCTCAGGCGCAGCGTGGAGGCGTTCTCCGCTGTGACGCACGCGCGCTCCGGCCGGGAGAGGGTGGCGCGAAACGAAAGCCGCCCCGGCTCGCTCGCGGTGAGTCGCACCACGATCGCTTCGGTCGGTGCGCTGACGAACGCTTCGCGCACGTAGGTGACGCCGTCGCGCCGGAAGCTCACCCGGGCGACCGCGTCGGCGAGGTCCAACTCGCGCCGGTAATCCACAGCCTCACCGGATCCGTTCGAATCCGAGAATTCGATACGCAGGTTGCCGAGTGTTTGATAGCAACCGAACGGGGCGTTGGCGGCCTGGCCGCGATTCGAGCCGCGTCCGGCGCAGGTGAAATGCTCGTTCACGAGTGCCTCGGCTTCGGCGTTCCGACCGGCGAGGAGCAGGCGGCGGATTTCGGGCAGAACCTCGGCGGCGCCAGGGCGGTCCGCGTCCTGCCGCGAGCCGGACCACATACCGCTTTCGTTCAGCACGATGCGCTCCTCGTCGATGCCGCCGTAAATCGTCGCGCCGAGGCGGCCGTTGCCGAGTGGCGTGCCTTCGAAAAGTGCGGTCGCGGGCGCGTCGAGCCAGATGAGGCGCGATTCCGGGCGCGATGCCGCGCGCAGGGTCGCGAGAAGTCCGAGAGATGCGAGCAAGGCCCGCAGCGAGCGGAACGATCTCATGGGGTGACGCGGAGGTCTCGCGACGTGGCGAGCGCGATGACGCGGCCTTCGTCGCCAACCGCGCAGTAGAAATGATAAACCACCCCGTCGTGTTTCAGCAGCCAGGGCTTGTGCGCGAACTGCCGGTCGTAGGGTTCGCTCGGCTCGACGAGGTGCGGTCCGTCCCACTTCGTCCAGTGCACGAGATCGTAGGAGCACGCGAAGGTGTCGAAGGCGTTCGGCCTCCAAAACGCGCCGAAGTAAAACATCACCCAAACGTTGCCGATCTTCGCGATCTGCGGATCGCCGCTGATCGCCCAGCGCGATGCGCCGACATTCTCGATCACCGGCTCGCGGCCAAGACGATGCCACCTGCGGAGATCGCGCGAGACGGCCAGGCCGATCGCCTCATGGCCATTCGGCGGCGCCTTGCCGTTGTAGAACATGATAAATGGCCACCCGAGCGACTCGGTCGCGTCGCGGATGATCGCGCTTTTGTAGAGGGTCGTCGTCTCGAACGCGCGCACGTCGCCCTGCTCGTGATGGAGCACTGGATTTTCCGGCAAACGCGTCCAGGGCCGGGCGACGGTGGGCGACGTCGTCCACGCGAGTCCGATCGCGAGCGGGTCGGGTTCGTAGCCGTGCTGGGCGCCGCCGAGAAACGACATCCAGTAGCGCCCTTCGAACGGTGACAACGCGTGGGAGCCCTCCCAGTTGACATCGTAGAGCGCGAGACCCCCGTCCGCCTGCCACGCGTCCCAGCCTTCGCGGCGAAACGGCAGAACGGGGCCGAGTTTCTCCCATTGCAGCAGGTCGTCGCTGCGCGCGAGACACGTCTGGTAGCCAACCTTGTCCTTGTTCGCGGCGTAGAGCAGATACCAGCGGCCCTCATGACGAAACACGTTGGGGCAATCGACCAGCTCGCTGGCTTCGCCTTTCAGCACGACGCCGTATTTGAAGGGCGTGCGCACTTCGTCGTGAATCTGCTGCATCACCTCGGTGGATACCGGTCGCGGAGGCAGCGGAGGAAAGGGCAGGACCTCGCGGTCGCCCCGCGTAGCGGCGGCGAGCAGCAGGCCCAGCGCCGAGCCGGCGAAGATCCGGCGGAGAGTCGCAATCGAGGGGAAAACAACCATCGGCAAAACCTCGTCAGGCGCGGTTAACAGGTGCGATGACGGCGCCGCGTCGGGCGGCGTTGAGGAGATTCGGACGCCCAGTATCGCCCCACGCGAGCGCACGGACGCGGGGATTGGGGACCGCCGGAAGTCCGGCGAACGCGGCGACGAAGGCGGGCAAGGCGAAACGCGGGGACGGCATGCGACGACAGGTTCGACGCCGTGAATCCGGACCGGCGCCGCGAAACCTGCAAGCTTCCACGCCCCCGTTTGTCCCATATTTTCCGCGAGTTGTGCCTGCTTTCTAAGGGTGAACGGAGTGGGGTTTGACGAAGCGTGCGAAGCTGCCGTGGAGTTTCGGCGGAGCCCAAGTTCCCCGTCCGACCCCGCGAGTCCGAACCCCCGCTTTCCTTCAGCCATGTTTCGCCTGATCGCTTCTCTTTGTATCCTGAAATTCGCGACAGCCGTCGCGGTCGCGGCGGCGACGGAGCGGCAGTATTTGTCCGGCCGCGGCAGCGACGATCCGGTGCGCTGGGATTTCTTCTGCACGGAAGGGCGCAACAGCGGCGTGTGGACGCGGATCGATGTGCCGTCGTGCTGGGAGTTGCAGGGTTTTGGGAACTTCGATTACGGCGTCGAGTTCCGACCAAGCCAGCGCATGCCCGAGCGACTCCGCCAGCCGCAGGAGGAAGGGATCTATCGCCGGACGTTTCACGTGCCTTCCGCGTGGCGGGACCGCGCGGTGGACATCGTATTCGGAGGCGTGTTGACCGACGCCGACGTGAAGATCAACGGCGTGCCGGCGGGAGCGCCGCATCAAGGCGGTTTCTACCGTTTCCGTTATGCGATCGGCGGGCTGCTGCGCTTCGATGCACCGAACGAGATCGAGGTGCGCGTCAGCAAACGTTCCGCCAACGCCAGCGTGAATCGCGCCGAACGCTTCGCCGATTACTGGAATTTCGGCGGCATCCTCCGGCCGGTGTGGCTGGAAGCGAAACCGGTGCAATACCTCGAGCGCATCGCGATCGATGCGAAAGCGGACGGACGCTTTTACGCGGATGTTTTCCTCGGCGGGGGAATTTCCGCCGGTCGCGAAGTCGCGGCGCAGATCGAGACGATCGAGGGAAAGAATATTGGGGCGCCGGTGGTCGTCGCGGTGCCCGCCGGCGCATCACGCGTGGCGGTGAAAACGCAAGTGTCGCAGCCCGCGATGTGGACGGCGGAGACGCCGAACCTTTATCGCGTGACGGTGACGCTGCGAGGCGGGGACGCGGCGACGCCGGCGCACACGTTGACGGAGCGATTCGGCTTTCGGACGTTCGAGCTGCGGCCGGGCGACGGGCTGTATCTCAACGGCAGCAAGATCACGTTGAAAGGCGTCAACCGTCACAGCTTCTGGCCGGAGACCGGTCGCACGCTTTCCCACGAGAGAAACCGCGAAGACGTGCGGTTGATGAAAGAGGCCAATCTGAATGCGGTGCGAATGTCGCACTATCCGCCGGATCCCGAGTTTCTCGATTTGTGCGACGAGATGGGGCTCTATGTGTTGAACGAGCTCGGCGGGTGGCAGGCATCCTACGACACGCCGACGGGCCGGCGGTTGATCGTGAGCCTGGTGACCCGTGATGTGAATCATCCGAGCATCCTGTTTTGGGACAATGGCAACGAAGGCGGCGAGAACACCGAGAACGACGACGAGTTCGCGAAACACGATCCGCAGCAGCGTCCGGTGCTGCATCCGTGGGCGCATTCGTTTCGCGGCATGAACACGCGACACTATCGCGAATATGAGGAGACGAAGCGATTCGCCGAGGGACCGGAGATCTTCATGCCGACGGAGTTTTTGCACGGCTTGTTCGACGGGGGCGCCGGGGCCGGACTCGACGATTTCTGGAAAATCATGGGCGAGCGTCCGCACGCGGCGGGCGGGTTCTTGTGGGACTGGGCGGACGAAGCGGTGCGGCGCGACGATCTCGGGGGCAAACTCGATCCGGTGCGCGATCTCGGCGCCGACGGCATCGTGGGGCCGCATCACGAAAAGGAAGGAAGTTTTTTCACGATTCGGGAAATCTGGTCGCCGGTGCAGGTCCCGCTCGCGGAGCTGCCGGCGGACTTCGCCGGCGAGCTGCCGGTGAGAAATCGTTACGATTTCCTGAACCTTGAAACCGTGACGTTCGAATGGCGGCTGATGAAGTTTGCGCCGCCGGGCGCGCTGCTGTTTCACCGCACGCTCCTCGCGCACGGACGATTCCAAGGGCCGGATCTGCCCGCGCGCGCAGACGGAAAGTTGCGCGTGCCGCTGCCGGCGGACTGGCGCGAGGCTGACGTGCTTTCTTTAGCTGCATTCGACGACCGCCAGCGCGAGCTCTGGACCTGGAGCTGGCAGTGGAAAAGCGACGTCGCCGCGATCGGGCACGCGTCGTCCAGCGAATCGGCCGTGAGTTTCGTGGACCACGAGCGAGAACTCCTGGTGGTCGTTGGCCGCAATGCGGTGCGTTTCGACAAGACCACCGGACGGCTCGCGGGCCTTGAGCGCGACGGCCGGCGGATCTCGCTCGCGAACGGGCCGCGGCTCGTCGCCTACCGGCGAGTGGAGCGCAGCTTCGTGCCGGTCGAGCTGCCCACGGCGAAGCTGTTGCGTTTCGACACCGCGCGCGCCGGTGACGCGGTGACGGTGACCGCGCGGTATGAAGGCGCGTTGCGCGAGGTGCGCTGGACGATCTCGCCGGACGGCGACGTGCGGCTGGATTACGAGATGGAAGGGCCCGGCAGCGTGGATATTCTCGGCGTCGATTTCGATTACCCGGAAGAAAAGATGCGCTCGAAAGAGTGGCTCGGCGGCGGGCCCTATCGCGTGTGGCAGAATCGCCTGAAGGGAACGCAGCTCGGACGTTGGGATTTTCCCTACAACGATCCGATTCCGGGCGTGAGTTGGGAGCAGCCCGAGTTCAAAGGTTGGTTCTCCGGGTGGCGGTGGATAGCGTTTACGACGACGGAAGGCCGGTTCGTTTTTCTCAACGGGGGCGGTCAGCCGTATGTCGGCGTGTATTCGCCACGCGACGGGAAAAACAATCCGGTGCTGCCGCGACTCGGGCTCGGGGTGTATCAGGCGATCACCGGGATCGGCACGAAAGGATCGAAGCCGGACGCGCTCGGGCCGCAGGGACAGCCGAAAACCTTTTCAGGCCCGGTGCGCAGCTCGCTCGTGATTCGTCTGCTGGACCGACCGTGAAACGCTGCGGCTGGCTGGGAATTGTCCTGGTCCTGGCCGCCGTCGTTTCGGCGGCGCGGGGCGCGACGTCTGAGGATCCCCGGCGCGAGTGGTCGCTCGACGCGGGCTGGCGCACGTGGGCGGGGGACAGCACGGCGGAGGAGCCGGTGGGTTTTGCGCGCACGGATTTCGACGACCGTTCCTGGCGGCAGGTCGACGTGCCGCACAACTGGGACGACTACGATGGGCTGCGGCGGCGCGTGCACGGGAACCGCCATGGCACGGCGTGGTATCGGCGCAGCTTCGACGTGCCGGCGACGGAACGCGGTCGGCGGGGGTTTCTCCTTTTCGAAGGCGTGGGCTCGTATGCGACGGTGTGGGTGAACGGTCGCGAGGCCGGCCGGCACGCCGGCGGTCGGACGACGTTCACGCTCGAAGTGACGAATCTCGTCCACGCGGGCGAAAACGTTCTCGCGGTGCGTGCGGATCATCCGGCCGGCATCACGGATTTGCCGTGGGTGTGCGGCGGCTGTGCGCGCACGCCAGGTTTTTCGGAGGGCAGCCAGCCGATGGGAATTTTCCGGCCGGTGCGTTTGATCACCACGGGCGCGGCGCGGGTGGAGCCGTTCGGCGTGCACGTGTGGAACGATGCCGATGCGACCGCGGAGCGGGCGATGGTCCACGTCGCCACCGAGATCGATCGCGGCGTAAACACGGACGGAGTGGAGATCGCCACCCGGCTGCTCGCGCCCGATGGGCGAACGGTCGCGAAAGCGTGGAAAGAGCTGGCGGCGGGAACGGAGACGCGGGTGACGCAGACCTTTCCGCTGCCGGACGTGACGCTGTGGTCGCTCGAGCATCCGACGCTTTACACCGTGGAAACGGAGCTGTGGCAGCAAGGCCGCGCGACCGACCGGATGCGCACGACCTTTGGGATTCGCACGGTGCAGTGGCCGGATCCGACGGCGGCGGAGAGCGCGCCGTTCCGGTTGAACGGCCAGCCGGTGTTCATCAACGGCACCTGCGGCTACGAGCACGTGCTCGGTGGCAGCCATGCGTTTGGGGCGGAGCAGATCCGGACGCGCGTGCGGCAGGTGCAGGCGGCCGGGTTCAATGCGTTTCGCGACGCCCACCAGCCGCACAACCTGAGGTATCAGGAATACTGGGACAAAGAGGGCGTGTTGTGGTGGCCGCAGTTCGTCGCGCAGGTCTGGTTCGATACGCTGGAGTTTCGGGCGAACTTCAAGCAACTGCTCCGCGAGTGGGTGCGCGAGCGGCGGAACAGCCCGTCGAATGTGCTCTGGGGGCTCGCGAACGAAAGCAAACTGCCGGAGGAGTTTGCCGCCGAATGCGCCGCGCTCATCCGCGAACTGGATCCCACGGCGTCGTCGCAGCGCCTCATCACGACATGCAACGGCGGCCAGGGCACCGATTGGAATGTGCCGCAGAACTGGACCGGCACCTATGGCGGCGATCCGCGCGGGTATGCGCAGGATCTGTTGCGTCAGCGGCTGATCGGCGAATACGGCGCCTGGCGCAGCCTCGGGCTGCACAGCGAAAGCGGATTCGTTGCGGACGGACCGCGCAGCGAGGATCGCGCGAATGCGCTGTTCGAAATGAAAATCCAGCGGGCAGAGTCGGTGAGCGATCGCGTGCCCGGGCATTTTCACTGGCTCCTGGCCACCCACTAGAATCCCGGTCGCGAGATCGGAGCGAAAGGACAGCAGGGCACCGACGGCTGGGAGGAGCTCGACCGGATCGGACCGGCGAACAACAAGGGACTGCTGACGTTGTGGGGCGAGCCGACCGACGCGTTTTATCTGTATCGCGCGAGCTATGTGCCGGCGAAAAAGGAGCCGATGGTTTACATCGTGTCGCACACCTGGCCGGAACGATGGCGCGAACCTGGCCGGAAAAGCGGGATCAACGTTTATTCCAATTGCGACGAGGTCGAGCTGTTCAACGGCGTCCGGGAGAACTCGCTCGGCGTGCGCCGGCAGCGGGGGCCGGGCACGGCGTTTTGCTGGGACGACGTGGGGGTCGCGACGAACGTGCTTTATGCGGAAGCGCGGCAGGGCGGTCGCGTGGTCGCGTGCGATGCGATTGTGCTGCGCCACCTTCCGGAAGCGCCCACGCGCTGGCGGTTGAACGGCAAGATCGAGGATCTCACCCGCGGCGAAGCGGGTTGGAACTATCTTTACCGCGTGAACTGCGGCGGTGGCGATTTCACGGATGCCGAGGGTCAGCGCTGGAGCGCGGACACGGATCTGGCGCCAGGCCGGCCGTGGGGGTCGAACTCCTGGGCGGCGGTAGATCCGGAGTTGCCGCCGCGGCTCGGCAGCCAGCGGGAGAGTTTCGATCCGGTGGCCGGCACGCGCGACGAGGCGCTGTTTCAAACCTATCGTTACGGACGCGAGAAACTGAGCTATCGTTTCGCCGTGCCGGACGGCGAGTATCGCATCGAACTTTATTTTCTCGAGCCGTGGTATGGCCGCGCCGGAGAAAACGCGGAAGGCTGGCGGCTGTTCGACGTCGCGGTGAACGGCGTGACCCACCTGCGCGACATCGATTTGTGGCGGGAATCTGGATACAGCCGTGCGGTCAGGAAAATTATTACCGCGCGCGCGGTGGACGGCCGGCTGGAGATCTCGTTTCCGCGCGTCGCGTCGTATCAGGCCGTGATTTCGGCGATCGCGATCGCCACGCGAGATCCGAACGCCCGCGGGCCGCAGGTCACGGCGTGGGCGGAGCGCACGGCGCCGCGGACACCGGTGACAGCCATGAGCCGTCGCGTGGATGCAGTTTCGGCGATGACGTTTCCCGTTTCATCGGCGCGGGTCGAATCTCACGCCGACGCGCTGCGCCTGAGTTGGACGATCGAGACGGGGCTCGGCGGCGGGCACGAACTGCGCGTGCGCTACGCGAGTGCTGCCGGGCCGGTGCTCGCGGAGCTGAGCATCGCCAGCGCCGACGGTACAATCGTGGAGACGCGGCGCTGGGAACTGCCGGCCACCGACGGGCGCACAAGGGAAAGCGGGCCGGCGGAAGAATGGAGTTTCAATGCGGGACGCTACACGGCGCGGTTGACGTTGCGCGGCGAGGCGAGAAACGACATCCACGTGGAGGCGTTGCTGCTCCGGTGAGTGAGTTCGCGGGAAGTTTCCGTGCGGAAACGCGCAGACGTTTTTTGACCGATCAGGCAGATTGGGGCATGCGATTTTCTTTTCTCCTCCGGATCGGGCTCGGCGTCGGTGTGTGCGCGGCGAGCGGGTTGATCGCGGCGGGGCGGAGTGAGGTGGCGCCGCCGGAGCGTTACGCGGTCGCGGTCTGCGACTGGATGATCCTGAAGCGCCAGAAGCTGGGCGCGTTTCAGCGCGCGGCGGACGTGGGCGCGGACGGCGTGGAGGTCGACATGGGCGGTTTGGGCAACCGGCCGACCTTCGACAGCAGGCTCGGCGATCCCGCGGTGCGGGAGCAGTTTCAGGCGGAAGCGAACAAACACGGCGTGAAAATCTGTTCGATCGCGATGTCGGCCTTTTACGCGCAGTCCTTCGCCGAGCGAGAAGGCGTGGAGCGGATGGTGCAGGACGCGATCGACACCGCGCGGGCGCTTGGCGTGCGCGTGCTGTTCCTTCCGCTCGGAGTGCAGGGCGATCTGGTGAAGCATCCGGAGTTGCGGCCGCGGATCGTGGCGCGATTGCGAACGGCGGGCAAGGCGGCGGCAGCCGCTGGCGTGGTGATCGGCGTCGAGACGGCGCTGGACGCGAAAGCGGAGGCGGCGTTGCTCGACGAGATCGGTTCGCCGGCCGTGAAGAGTTATTTCAACTTCTCGAACGCGTGGCAGAACGACCGCGATCTCCACGGGGAGCTGCGGACGCTCGGAAAAGACCGCATCGAGCAGATCCACGCGACGAATACGGACGGTCGCTGGCTGCAGCACGACCCGCAGGTGGATCTGCCCGCAGTGAAACGCACGCTCGACGAACTCGGCTGGAGCGGGTGGCTCGTGGTGGAACGCTCCCGCGACGCGAGCCGGGCGACGGACGTGAAGTATAATTTCTCGGCGAATGTCGCCTATCTGAAGCGCGTTTTTCTGCCGTAGGGACGAGAAGGATACGAAGGCGGTGAAATCGGAGGAAAATTCTCGTAACGCCCGGCGGTTTTGCGCGTCGTGAGCCGCCCATCGTGATCCATCGCTTCCGCTTTTCCCTTTCGTTTTTTCTCTTCATCAGCAGCGCCGTCGTCCGGGCGCAAACGGACGTGCCGGCAGTTGCCGATCCGGGACCGGTGGTGAAGCTCGAGGAATACAAGGTGTCGGGCCAGCGCGTGAGCCTGACCGAGGTCGCGGGCGTCGAGCCGACCGATAGCTACGACGCGCGCGACATCGACGAGTCCGGTGCGTTCGACGTCGGCGAATTTCTGGAGCAGTTGCCGCCGAGTCCGCTGGGCAACGAGCAACTGGTGCTGATCGACGGCCAGCCGACCTACATGGATATCTCGAAGCTGCCGCCGGGCATGATCGAGGGCGTGGAAGTCTCGAATTACGGCTCGCTGCCGCAGCACGGCGCTTACGCGAACGGCCGCGTGATCAACATCCGGCTGAAAAAGAACTACCGCAGCGAAACGGTGGACACGCTCTTTCGCGGGGCTTTCTCCGGCGGCGGCGAACAGGAAGGGCTCACGCTTTCGGGCGCCGTCACGCGGGGCAAATGGCGCGTCATCTACAGTCTTTCGTATCGGCGGCAGGAACCGTTGCTCGCGTCCGAGCGCTCGTTCTCGCGCGAGCAGGATCACACGGGGCGCGGCGGGCGGGATTTGCGTTTGCAATGGGGCTATCCGGCGGTCGTGCAAGCGGCAGACGGTGCGCTCGCGGGCGTGACGGACGCGGCGGGGAATCCCACGGCGGTGACGCTGGTGCCGGCGGGACAGGATGGGCGTGGATTGACGCCGGGAAACTTTCTGGCCGCGGCGGTGGATCCGGCGACGGGCCTGGCGCTGGCGAGCGGGCAGCGGCGTTTCAACACGGCGGATTACGTGACGTTGATCGCGCCGGGTGAGGACTGGGGTTTCAATTTCAACGTCAGCCGGCCGCTGACGCCGGCCATCGAGGCGACGTTGTCGGGCACGTTGTCCAGCAAGGAAAGCGAGCGGCGGACCGCGCCGCCCGTTACGAAGATCGGCGATCGCGCGCTCGTGCCGGGCGCGCTGAATCCCTTCGGCGAGGACGTGTGGATCGGCATGGTGCATCCCGGATTTGGGTCCGTGCGACAGGAGACGGATCGGCAGCGCGCGGAGATTGGCGCCAATTTCAGCGGGCATCTCTCGGATACCTGGCAGTGGAAGGCGAATGTCGGCACCCGCTGGAATCTCACGGGCCAAACTACGCACGATTTCGACCAGGACAAGTTTCGCGCCGCGTTGATGGCTGCGGATCCAGCGGTGCGGTTCAATCCCTTCGGCGACGATCCGCGCAACGCCGACATCTATCCCACGCTCGCGATCGACCGGAAAAGCGAGGCCGAATCGTGGCGTCACGAGCTTGAGGCGACCGCGAGTGGGGATCTCTGGACGCTGGCGGGCGGACCGATGCGACTCGTGACGCGCGGGAGCTACGAGAATCAGCTGGAAACGCGCGCTTACGAAAACGCCGAGAAGCTTTCCGCGCGCGACAGCCGGCGCGACGAGGATTCGTATCGGCTCGGCGCCAATCTGAAGCTGCCATGGGTTGGCACCGCGAATGCGCGCCCGGCGCTGCAGCGCTGGGAGACGGAGCTCAGCACGCGGTATTCGCGCCGGAGTGGAGCGGAAGGCGCCTGGACGCAGCGCGCCGGCATGGTGTGGTCGCCGGTGCAAGGGCTGCTGTTTCAGACCAAATATTCGGTGTCGCGGCGGGCGCCGGTGCAGTACGTCGCGGACTTGCAGCCGTTGAGCGGCGAGACCTTCGTCGATCCGCGGCGCGAGCCGGCCACGGCGTCCGACGTCGAGTTGACCGCGCGGGATTTCGAGGGCACGACACGCGGTCGAAACGAGCAGTTCACGATCGGCGCGACCGTCGAGCCGGCGGCGATCAAAGGGCTGCAGTTTTCGCTCACCTACGACGAGCAGGTGCGGCGCGGGTTGTTGAGCGACGAATTCGAACCGCAGGATCTGATCAACAACGAGCTGGCCTTTCCGGGTCGTGTCGTGCGCGGAGCGCCGTCGGCGGACGATCTCCTGCGTGGGCAACCCGGGCCGATCGTGCGGATCGACACGACCCCGACCGATCGGGCGGAGCAGGAGGCGAGCGGGCTCGCGTTCTCGCTGCGCTACCAGCGCCGAACCGAGACGCTGGGCAACTTCCGCCTCACCACGTCGGTGCGGCATCCGCTGACGCGACGCTACGAGGTGGTCCCGGGCGTGCCATTTGTGTTCGAGAGCGCCAACGAGGCCAATCCGCCGGACTGGACGGTGCGCACGCAGCTGTCGTGGAATTGGGAAAGCTGGCACGTGTCGACGAGCGCGCGTTTCGTCGACGAGATTCCGCAGGGCGAGTTGACGCAGCCGGCGACGACCGACCTCGACGTGCGGATCGGATACCGGTTCCGGCGGCCTGTATTTAAGAAATGGGGACAAGACCTGCGGGTGACCGCGGGTTTCGGCAACCTGCTCGAAGGCGCGCCGCCGTATGCGGACACGCTCAACGGATTCCGGCGCGGTTCGCCGCTGGGGCGGACGTATTCGCTGACGATCCGTGTGCCGCTGGGGTGACGGCCGGAGGTCAGCGCTGGCAATACCAGCGCAGCACGCGCAACGCGCGCAGGGTGTTCCACCGGCTCGGCTGGCCCACGGACTCCTCGAGTTCGACCGGCATGGTGCCGGGATGCCGGGTATCGAGCGGCCAGCGTCCGGCGGCATCGCATTTCGAAACGAGCACGGCGATCGCGTCGGCCACGCGATCGTCGGGTGGACATCCGACCCGACGCAGATAATCGAGCGCGCGCAGGAGGTCGTAGTGCCACCAGGTGGGAAACGCGAACTGGGTCCAGTCGGCGCCGCCCTTCCGATCGCGGTGAATGACGGCGCCGTTCGAAAGACGGCGAAACAAACGGCGCGCCAGCAGATAATCCTGTCCGCGGAGACGAGCCTGAGTGACGGCGGGAGCAGGCGTGATGCGTTCGTAGTCAAGGAGCGCCTCGAGGACGCAAAGGGTGGTGTTGAAGGAGGAGCGGGCGGAGCGATCCGGGGCGTCGCAGTTCCAGCCGCCGTCGGGAAGCTGTTCCGCGAGAAGACGGCGAATGATGGAGTCCACCTCCTGGGCGAAATAGGCTCCGGCCGCGGCGACCTGGCCGTTGATGCAGGGTTCCAGTTCGCCGGCGAAAAACGGGTTGGCGGCGCATTCGTCGGGACCGCAGCCACGCCAGGTCACACCCGCACGCACGCGCTGCAAAGCGCGCTGGGCTTCGGGCGCGTCGGGATCGAGTCCGAAGTCTCGCAGGAGCGTCAGCGCGTGCATGGTGGAATTCCAGCCGCGGTTCCATGCTGCGCCGCCCCAGGTTCCGTCCGCCTCCTGCTGGCTGAGGAGCCGGGCGCCGAAGCCCTCGCGAGCGATTCGGGCCCGCTCGCGCGCGACCTCCCGGGCTGGCGCGTCTGCGATATCTTGCAGCACCTGCCAGCGCACCGACGGATCCGAGTCGAGCAACCATTCCAGCGTCGCGGACGCGGGTGGAAAGAATGACCGGTTTGTCAACGCGCGCGTCATCGGTGAGCGAGCCACCTTCTCGGTCGAAATCAAGGTGGCGTCGAGCGATTACGCCGCGCGGCGGAAGGGCTTATTTCACGATACCAAAGATCAGGTAGGTGCCGGTGCCGCGGACTTCGAGCGTGCTGCGGCCCGCGGGATAGGTGAAGGCGTGGACGTTGAGCGGTGGAAGACCTTCGACTCGGGCGGCGTCGAGGAGGAGCGGTTCGGCGCCGCCGCGCTCGGCAGCGGAGGCATCGGTCTCGAGCGTCGGTGGCTGGCGCCACTCCGGAGCGCGATCATCGAAATAGCCGATGAGTACGCGGACGGGCGTGGTCGTTTCGATCTCGATCGGCGGGAGTTTGCCGTCCCGGACGGCGGCGCGGGAGAACTTGATGCCTTGCAATCCCTCGAGCTCGGGCGCGACGGCGGTGAAGGTGGCGTCGGAGTCGGCGAACGCGGTGTTGCCGACCTGAGCGGTGAAGGTTTCCAAGCCTGGTGTGAGGAGCTTGAACGTAACGAGGGGAAGCGGGGCGTGCGTGCGCGTCGCGGCGGAAGGATCCTTCAACGCGTTCACCTGCGCGCGGAAATCCGCGAGCTCCTGCTCGTAGACCGGCAGGAGCTGCCTCCAATGAAAGTTCGCCGGTTCGCGGCCGTGTCCGCCCGGCAGCGGAATGCGGCGCTGGCTGGTCTGCATGGAATTCGCCGCGCGATAGGCGTCCCCGGCCAGGCGGGTGAGCGTGCGATAGTGCTCGAGGCTGTCGGCCAGCAACGTCTCGGCGCGCTGCATGTGCGCGATGTCATGAGAATGCCGATACCGCAGCACCGCGAGCGCGGCGGAAGCTTTGGCGCCGTAGCTGAGCGACATCGCACGGATGGAGTGCACGTCGTTGCGGAGCCGGCTGAACTCGGCGCGGCGGCGGGTGACGAGCGGGGCGGCGGCGTCGATGGCCGCCACGGCCCGCGCGGAAAACGCGGCGATCTCTTGCACGATCTGCGGCGGCGTTTCGCCGGTGTGCGGCTCGCCCCGCGCCTCGCGTTCGGCAAACTCGCGCAGACGCTCGCCGGGCGGCGACTGCGATTCCCAGAGCTCGGGAAACTCGCGGTATTTGGCCGGGTTGACGAGTTGGTCGAGCGTCATGCCGAGCGACATCGTCTGCCGGTTGCCCTCGGTGATGCCGAAGCGGCGCAGGATCCGCGGCGCGCATTCGCCGGCGTCGTTGTAGGCGTCGAGGATGTGCGCGGCGGCGGCGGGGTTGCCGTAGTGCGTGGCGAGTCGATCGATCCAGTAAGCGCGCTCCCCCGCGGAATCGCGGTCGGGATTCCATGCGTAGCGCGCCCAAGCCTCGAACCAGATCCAGTCCCGTTCCCACTGCTTCAGCGGCGGCGACGCGACGTCCGGAGAAAAAGGCCAGTCCCAGTAAAAGAGCGGATAGAGATGCAGGCCGCGGGCGCCGAGTCGGTCGCGCATGGCGAGGACGGATTTGCGGATGAACTCGGTCGCGCCGTAGCGGAACGGTTCGAGGTTCGCCAGGATGTGAACATTGGCGATGTGCGTGGAACCGACGCGGCTCATCGTGAGATGAAGTTGCTGGCGCACACCGCGCGGCTCCCAGGTGGTGAGCGACTCGCCGTTGAATTTCGCCTCGGTGTAGAGGTTGTGATACACCTTCAACGCTTCGGGCATCACCTTCGTCGCGTCGGTAGCGTGGGTGCGGAGCACGACGGGCGGTTCGGTTTTCAAACCGGCGGCGGCCATGCCGTCTTTCACACCGGGAAGAATGACTTCGGTCATCCAGCGGGTTTGCGTCGCCTGCTCTTGCAGCGCCTCGCCGAGACAGGGCATGAGCCCGACGTTGGGAAACTCGCGGACGAACGCGGCGATGGATTTCCGCGTGTAGTCGGCGGCGAGGTCGTTCCAGGCGTGAAGCTGGGTCGAGAGACCGTGCTTCTCGGCGAGCGGTTTCGAAATCAGGATGCTGTAGAACTGCTGGACGAGCCAGATGCCGCGGCGATCGCACTCGGCGGCGAGCCAGCGAAACATCTCGACGTTGCACGCGAAGGTTTCGGGCGAAACCTCGACGGCCTCGGGATAGTCGGGGAGGCGGACCAGCGAGGCGAACGGGTGCCCGTTCCACAGATACAGCGTGTTCATCCGCAGATCGGCGAGCGTATCGAGGTAGTCGGTCCAGTAGGCGCGATCATAGAAAAACGGAAACTCCCCGGGCGTGTAGGGATATTCGTAGACCTTTCGGCCGGGGAGATACTGCGTTTTTTGCAGGCCGATGCACGGGCCGCGGACGACGAACTGCGGGCGGTCGGCGAAACGAAAACCTTCTGGGAAGCGCTCGCCCTGCGAGAGACGTTGCGTGGTTTCGAGTGCGCCGTAGAGCGCGCCACTGTCGTCGGCGCCGACGATCGCGAGGCAGTTGCCCGCGAGGCCGAGGAGGACAAAGCTCTCGGGCGATTTGAGATCTCTGCCGAGGTCGCGCGCGGCGTCTCCCAGGAACTCCGTGAGATCGGAATCCGCGCGCGTGCGCACGACGATACGCGACAGCGCGTCGTCGTCGCCATGGTTCAGGTTGCTCTGCAAACGCTCGGCCGCGTAACGAAGACGCGGGCTGGCGTGCGCAGGAAGATCGATGTCAGCGGCGGCACCCAGCGCGAGCGTGCAACAGAACAGGGAGAAGAGTCGGAACAGCATGGCGGAGGGTTGGGGCGTTCACGGGAGCGGTGTGATGATGACGTCGTCGATGAGAAAAACGGCGGCGGGCACCTTCGTGTCGGCGCCGGGCAGGTCGCGTCCGCCGTAACCGCGATCCCGATACACGCGGTGCGGAGCGAGAGGCGTTCCACGGTTTGCACGGGGTCGGTGAAGATCGCGGGACGCGAAAGGGTGGTTTCGCCATCGAGCATCACGGCGCAGCGGTCGGCTTTGGGATTGGACGGAATCTCGAGCACAAGAGTCTGCCAGCGATCGGCGACATATTCGGCGGCTTTCCACCACTGACCCTCGTGGCACGCCCAGAGAAATCCGTCCTCGGCGAACGCGAGCCGGACCGGCCGCGCGCCATGGGCATCGAGCAGGTCGAGCTCGAGCCGCGCGTTCGTCTGATGCGGCCGCACGCGCAGGGAAATTCTCACCCCATGCGTCGCGGGAAACACCCGCACGGCACGCGCGTAGTCATACGGATCCTCGTCGCGCAACTCCAGCGCATGGCCCGAATCGGCGGTATCGACGACCCTCACGGGCGCCCACGCGGGCGAGTAGATGTTCCATTCGGACGGCAACGTGCCGGGAGCGGCGGGCCCGAAATCGTCGTGCACGGCGGTGTCGACCGTGGCGCGAATCGGTGTGGGCACGCGCGCGACCCAGAGGTCTTCCTTGTTCACACTGTAGGCGAGCCGGAAGGCGCGATCCGCGTCGGGCGGCGTGCCGTTGCCCTCGACGATGCCGCGAACGTATTGTGGCCCCAGGTTTTTGTAGGCGCCGCCGAAGCGTTGCTCGGGCAGTTCGCCGTGAACGGCGAGGAGGTTCGAAAAATGCTCGCCGTCGTCGCTCAGCGTCAGCGCGAGCGGATGACGCAGCCGGTTGGTGGGATTGAAGACGAGCGCGTAGTGGCCCTCGCTCGTGCGCTGAAGCCAGTATTTCGACGCGTTGTTGGGCAGGTTCGCGGCGAACTCCTTTGTGGTCCAGGTGTGACCGCGGTCGGCGGTCGTCGCGACGAGTGCGTTTTTCCAGATGCCAAGCGTGCTGCCGTCGGGCCGGGTGACAAACGAGAGCGCCTTGCCTTTCACCGCGTAGAAGCCGCGGTCGTCGCGCTGGTCCTCCTCCCACCACTGCGCGCGCCGGCGTGTGGATTCAGGCCGGCGACCGCGAGGCGGGGACGTTCGATGCCGAGCGCGCGAACGGCGGCGTGCGTGAGTTGGAGAACCTTCAGGATGCGCGCCGGCCGCACGCGATCGATGGCTTCGCGCAGGGAAACATGCGTCGACACGTGGCTGACGCGCAGCCGGTCGGCGACGAGCATCATCGTCGCTCCTGGGGCGTCGCAAAGATGCGCCAGCAAACCGGTGTGTCCGTCGAACAGATGCCCTGCGGCGTGCAGCGCGGCCTTGTTGATCGCGGAGGTGACGATCGCGTCGACGCGGCGTGCAAGCGCGAGTTCGGTCGCGGTGCGAATTGCATCGTAGGCGGCCTGGCCGCACATCGCGTCAACCGCGCCCAGCCTGAAACGGAAGAAATCTACGTTCTGCAGGTCCAGCACTGTCACGGCGGCGGGATCGAAATGCGCCTCGTCGACGGTCGGCACGGCGTCGATGCGCAGGACGGTGCCGGTGTGGTGTTGCGCCCGCTCGAGCGTCACGGCGTCGCCGACGACGAGCACGCGCGCCAGACTGCGCACGGCCGGATCGGCGAGCGCTTTCAGGATCAGCTCCGGACCGGTGCCAGCCGGATCGCCGAGCGTGAGGGCGAGGATCGGCGCGCCGGTCATGTCAGGCGGCGACGGGTTGCTCGAAGTGGCTCACCAGGCCCGGCGGCCAACGGTAGCTGCCGGGCTTGAGGGTGACGACGCAGTTCGCGTGGCCAACCGGTTTGAGTGTCACGACGCCGGGCCCCCAGACATGCAGCACCTCCAGCCGCGTCCAGCCCAGCGTGTCCAGCACACAAGCGGCGGTTGCGCCTCCGGCGACGATGAGATGTTCGCAGGCGCCCGCGGCGAGCAGGCGGCGCGCGAGCGACGCGAACGTGCGCGTGATCGTGGCCGGCGTGCCGCCGCTGCGCACCAACGGGCCGGACATGACTACGGATGTGGCGCCGCCGGTGCGCAGATTCGATTGCACGAGGCCGGCGAGCTTGGCGACCGAGGGGACGGAGCGCGCGCGCACGGACACCATCGGACCGGACAATGGCGTGATCGGATCGGGCGGCGTGGCGGTGCCGCTCAAGAGGAGCACGGAGCGCGCTGAGATCTCGCGTGACGGCACCGCGGCGCGACCCGCGCGTTGATGCACGAGCCACATCCGGAAAAAATCCGCGCCGCCGGCCGGCAGGGTTTTGTGATCGACCTGCGACGCCCAGAGATCGACGTGTGCCGGACTGCGGGCTTCGCCGACGATGACGCCCTCGTCCGGAGCGCGATTGGCCGGATGGCAGCAGACCGCGTCTGGCGGCCGGCGGCCGTCGCCGAGGAGTTTGAGCACGTCCGAGGTGCGCCGCGGGTGATGCGGATCGCGGGCAAAACCGGTCCGATGCAGCGGCGTGCTGGCGATGAGATACCGGCCCTCGTCGATGATGCGCCCGAGGGACGGGTTGCACGGCACCAGCAGCGTGCGGCGCAATTTCAGGGCGTCGACCATCGCATGGATCTCCGCGAGGACGTTACCCCGCAGGACGGAATCGACCTTCTTGAAGAAGCCGGCGTTGGGGCGGCGGTTGAGTTGACGTGCGAGGGCTTGCACGCGGCGCGCGGCCGTCGCAGGCGCGAGCAGGCGGGTGTCGGTATCGCACACGATCACGTCGGCTTTCAACGGCCCATCGGGCGGCGTGGTGAGCACGAGGGCGCGAAGCCCGGCCTGATGGGCGATGGCGGCGATCTCGGCGGCTCCGGTGAGATCGTCGGCGAGGACAATGAACGGTCGGCGGCGCATGACAGAAATCAGGAAAGTTGGCTGAGTTGTTCGTGAACCTGGCGCTGTTCGGCGGCGGCGAGCGCGGCCAGCGGCGGGAGCATGTGCGGTCCGCAAATGCCAAGGCGCGACACGCCCGCCTTCAACGCCGCGAGCGATGACCCGAGGCCGCGCCCGTTTTGAAAAACGGCACCGAGTGCGAGCGCGCGCGTCTGCAGTGTCTCGGCGCGATTCCAATCGCCGGCTTTTGCGGCGGCGTGCAAATCGCGCCAGAGCGCGGGCGCGTAGTTGCCGGAGCTGGGCACGATGCCGTGAAAGCCCAGCTTCAACGCCGGCACGGCGTGCGCCGCAACGCCCATGAAGAGCGCGAAATCGCCGCGTCCGCCGAAACGCTGCGCCACCGCTTCGCGGCGTCCGGCGGTTGGCTCGGAGTCCTTCATTCCTACGATCGACGGATGGCGCGCGAGTGCGTCGATCGCGTCGAGCGGCAGCGACATTCCGGTCGTGGCAGGCATGTTGTAGAGGTAGAGCGCGCCACCAACCCGGTCGGCGAGAAGCGCAAAGTAGCGCTGCATCTCCGCGGGCTCGAGTTTGAAGTAATTCGGCAACATGCCGACGAGCGCGTCGGCGCCTTGAACGAGATGGCGACGGCCGAGCGCGACGGCTTCGTCGAGCGAGTTGTGCGCGATGCAGGCAAACACCGGCACGCGTTTCGCGGCGATGCGCACCGCGATTTCCACATAGCGTTCGCGCAACGCGGACGGCAGCGAAGCGACTTCGCCGGTCGTGCCGGCCACGAGCAAACCGCAACCGGCGCCGGCCACGTGCCCGACCAGGCGCTCGGCGGCGGGTTCGTCGAGTTGACCCTCGGCGGTGACAGGGGTGATCAGCGGGACAATGATCCCCGCGGGCGAGAGGGAGGCAGACATGTCAGAAAGCGGCTTCGTAGATGTGCAGCGCGTCGGCGAGAGTCACAGGGCGCGGGTTGGCCTTGAGCAAACGCGTGACTTGGAGGCCCGCCTCGGCGAGTCGCGGGAGGGCGTCGCGCGCGATGCCGTGCGCGACGAGCCCCTGCGGAATCGCGCACGCCCGGAGCAACCCGCGGAGACGATCGGGCAATTGGCGCGCGGTAGTGATGTCGTCGTTGTCTCCGGGGGCGCCGAGCGCGCGGGCCAGGGCCGCGTGACGTTCCGGCAACGCCTCGCAATTGAACGCAACCACGTGCGGCAGCATCAGCGCAATCGAGAGGGCGTGCGGCAGGTGATGCTCGCCGGCAAGCGGGTAGGCGAGCGCGTGCACGCCGTTGGTATTCACGGGACCAAGACACAATCCGCCGTAAAAACTTCCGAGCATCACCGCACTGCGCGCGGAGAGATCTCCGCCGTCGGCGACCGCGGCGGCGAGATGGCGGGCGATCAGCCGGACGCCTTCAAGCGCGTAGACATCCACCAGCGGATGCGCCGCGAGGCTCGCGTAAGCCTCGAGGCAGTGTGACAGCGCATCGATGCCGGTCAGCCCGGTGAGCGCCGCGGGCAGCGAAACGGTCAGCTCCGGATCCAGCACCGCCGCGTCCGGCACGAGTGAGGGTCCGATCACGGCTTTTTTGGTCTGCGACGTTTCGTCGAACAAAAGCGCGTTCGGGGAGGCTTCGCTGCCGGTGCCCGCGGTCGTCGGAACGCACACCAAGCTGACACGGCGTGCCGGCAGTCGACCCGAGCCGAAGAACGGCGAGATCCGGTCCGCGGTCGGCGCGAGCGCGGCGACGAGCTTGGCCGCGTCGAGCACGCTGCCGCCGCCGAGCCCGACCACCAGATCGGGCCCAACCGTCCGGGCGCGGCGCAGCAGCTCTTCGCAGGAGGAAACGGTGGGCTCGGCGGGCGGCTCCACGAACACCGCCGCTTTAGCCCCCGTCGCCGCGAGCGCAACCTGGGCGCGCTCGGCGTGCGCATGCACGGCGGCGGTGGTGACGATCAACGCCTGCTGTTTCCCGGCGGCGATGCCCGTGAGCGCGTGCTCCAGGCAGCTCGCGCCGAACTCCACCCGCGGCGGGGTCAGGAGCGTGACCGGAGAAAACGTCGGCGGCGGTTTCATCGCAGGACTTTTTAGAGTGTCATCCATTATATGACACTCTGGATTGGCCGGGAGAGGCGGTTGCGGCGGAAGGTGAGTTGGTCGATGTCGGGCGGGACGTAGCCGCCGAGCAGGCGGCTGGCGGCGTAGCCGACGACGAAAACGATCACGTGGCCGAGCAGGCCGATGAGGATCGGGTTGAGCGGAAAATTGAAACCCAGATCGAGCACGCGGCGGCTCGGCTCTGTCAACGTGCCCCACGTGGTGAAGAGCACGCACGCGCCCAAGCCGATGTAGCAGCCCTCACGCGTCGCGCGCCGTGTGAGGAAGCCGAGAAAAAAGAGTCCGAGCATCCCGCCAGAGAGGATCGCGGCGACTGTCACCGCGCGTTCCATGATGGTCGCGGCGCCCCCGCGTGGGGCCATCAACAGCGCGACGCCGATCGCGAGCGCACCCGCGACCGCGACCGCGACGCGGCCGCAGGCCAGTCGCAGACGATCGCTCAGGCCCGGGCGAAAATGGCCGACCAGATCTGCCGTAATGGCCGTGCCGATACTGTTGAGATCGGGGCTGATCGACGACATCGACGCCGCGAGGATGGCGGCGAGCATCAGGCCGATGAGGCCCGTCGGCAGGTGGTGAATGATGAAATGCGGCACGACCTCATCGCTGACCGCCGGCGGGGTGGCGCCGCTGGCCACGTAGTAACCGTAGAGACAGGCGCCAATGAGCATGAATGTGAGCCACACCGGGACGCAGAGCAGGCCGTTCCACAACACCCCGCGACTCGCGTCGGCGTCGGAGCGTGCGATCAGATAACGTTGCACCATGTGCTGGTCCGCGATGTAGCGCCGCGCCCAGTTGGCCGCGTAGGCGAGGATCAACAGCCACTGGGTCGTGACCGCGGGATCGAAGAGCGCGCGCGGATCGAAATCGAAATTGCCGAGCGAGAATTTGCCGGCGTGCCATGCAGAGACGACCGCCGCGCCCGGCGGACCGCATTCGGGCGCAAAGACCAGCCGGGCGACGATGAGCACGGCGGCGCCGACGAAGATCGCGCCCTGGATCACGCTCGTCCAGACCACCGCCTGCATCCCGCCGGCGACCGTGTAGGCGATCGTGAACGCGGCCATCCAGAGGATCACTGACGGCATGTCCCAGCCGGTCATCACGCAGATCGGCACCGCGGTCGTGAGCAGGGTCACGCCGATGTCGAACAGCCGGTCAGCGATGAAACAACTCGACGCATACAGCCGCCCACCGACGCCGAAACGCGCGCCGAGGTATTCGTACGCGCTCATGCCGACGGCGTGCCGATAAAACGGCACGATCACGCGCGCGACGAACACGAGGACGATCGGAAGCGTGAGGCTGCCGAGCAGCAGGATGAGGCCGCTTTGATACGCCGTCGCCGGATGCCCCACGAGCGTGTTGCTGCTGATCAACGCCGCCATCATGGCCATCGCCACGGCCCACGCCGGCAGCGAACGGTTGGCGATAAAGTAGGACGCCGCCGTCTGCTTTCGTCGCGAGAAGATCAGCGCGATGACAGCGACCGCCAGCGCGTAGAGAGCGATCACAAGATAATCTGGAAAACGAAGCGTCACCGGAGGGGAAAAGCGCGGCCATTGTGCCGAGGTGCGCAAAGGCAGATGCGCGGCGGCAGGGCTTGGCAACTGCGGAATCCATTCCGTTCGGACGCGCGAAAAAAAGTTGGGCGGGATTCGCTGGCGCTGCCCCGCACGCGAGCGGAATGCTGGAAAGGATTTTGCTAGTTACTGATAACCAGAGGAAAGCGGGTAACCGTCTCGCGGCCCACCGGCGCCACGCCACCGCGGATCGCATCCGCGCGGCGGCGACGGTTGTTATAATCCGAAAAGAAATATTGTTTCAGCGGGCAGAACTTCTCCGACGGTTTGCTAGCATCTACGGTTTAGTGTCGTTGCCCGTTTCTCCGAACCGGCTTGAGCTGAACGGGGGAAACGCTTTTGCGGTTCCGCCTCGTCGTCTGAGATGTTTCCCCACTGCCCCATGCCCCTCGCTTCGTTTTGTCGCCACGCTGGTGCCGGGCTGCTCGGGTTCGCCCTCGTGAGCGGTGCGGCGGCGGCGGCGACGGTCCTTGCGGTGGCGAAGAATCGTTTTATCCCGGCGAGCGTCGCCGAGCAACACGTGGCGCGTTTCAACGCGATGGAGGACGAAGGCGCGGTGAACGCGATCCCGAACGCGCAAGCGGCGGCGTGGCTGGAGGCGAATGTGCCGGGCTTCGTCTGCGCCGACGCCGAGGTGGAGGAGATTTACTGGTTTCGCTGGTGGTCGCTGCGGAAGCATCTGAAGCGCGATCCGGCGAGCGGCTGCTGGACGTTCACCGAGTTCATCACCAAACCGCGGCCGGTGAGCGGCGCACTCGGGCACCATCTGATGGAGCTGCGCTGGCTGCGCGCGCAGGACTACGTTGACGATTACGTGACGTATTGGCTGCGTGGACACGACGGCGGGCCGCAGCCGCATCTCCACAAGTATTCGCAATGGCTCGCGTATGCGCTCTGGCAGCGCTGGCTGGTCACGCAGGACACCGCGTCGCTCGTCGGGCGACTCGACGAGCTCGTCGCGGACTATCGCCGCTGGGAGGCGGAGCGGCGGCGCCCCGACGGGCTGTTCTGGCAGCACGACGTGTGGGATGCGATGGAGGAATCGATCAGCGGCGGCCGCAAAGTGAAGAACGTGCGCCCGACGATCAGCAGCTACATGTATGGCAACGCGCTCGCGATCGCGGCGATCGCGCGCCTGGCGGGACGCGACGATCTCGCGAAGACGTTTGCCGCCGATGCCGAAAGGTTGCGTCACCTTGTGGTGGATACGCTGTGGGACCCGGAGCGGAGGTTCTTCACGTCGCGCACCGAAGCGCTCGAACGCATTCCCGTGCGCGAGCAGATCGGATTCATCCCGTGGTATTTCGGGCTGCCGCCGCAGGGACGCGGTTACGAGGAAGCATGGCGGCAGTTGACGGACGAGGAGGGCTTCAAGGCGCCGTTCGGGATCACGACGGCGGAGCGCCGCGATCCGACGTTTCGCACGCGCGGGATCCGCACCTGCGAATGGGACGGCGCGGTGTGGCCGTTTGCGACGTCGCAGACGCTGACGGCGCTCGCGCGCGTGGTGCGCGACTATCCGCAGGACGCGGTGACGAAGCAGGATTACTTTGACGCGTTCATGACGTATGTGCGCGCGCAACGCTATGACGGCCGACCCTACATCGGCGAGTATCTCGACGAGAAAACGGGCGAGTGGATCATGGGCTCGAATCCGCGGAGTCGTTTCTATCATCACTCGTCGTTCGCCGATTTGCTGATCGATGGCGTGATCGGGCTGCGGCCCCGTGCGGGCGACGTGCTCGAGCTGGATCCGCTGCTGCCGGCGGACACGTGGGCGTGGTTTTGCCTGGAGAACGTGCGCTATCATGGCCACGACGTGACGATCGTGTGGGATCGCGACGGGCGCCGATTCGGTCGGGGTGCGGGCCTGAGCGTCTGGGTGGACGGCCACGCGCTCGCGCGTTCGCGCGCTGGGAGAAATTGACGGTGACGCTGCCGCGATGAGGTCGGCGTCGAAGATCCTAAACGCGGCGCGGACGGCGGCGTTCGTCGGCTTGCTGGGGTTGACGGGAAATATCTTCGCCCGGCAATCGCCTCCGCCGGTTACGATGGGCGCCGACGGAACGCTGCAGTATGTGGCGGACGAACGTGGTAATCGCGTGCCGGATTTTTCGAGCGCGGGTTATCGGGGCGGCGGGGTGGCTTTGCCGGACGTGCCGGTGCGCGTGCAGGTGACGCCGGCGGACGGCGACGACGGCGCGCGAATCCAGGCGGCGATCGACTACGTTGCCGGATTACCGGCGGACGCAGAAGGGCGTCGCGGCGCGGTGCAGTTGACCGCGGGTCGTTTCGAGATTGCGGGCGCGCTGCACATCGCGGCCAGCGGGGTGGTGTTGCGCGGCGCGGGCCAGGACGAGAACGGCACGGTGCTCGTCGCCACGGGGACGGGGCGGCGAACGTTGATCGAAATCGCGGGGACGTCGTTCGAACCAAAAGCGAAGGGAACCGGGAAAGTGCTCGACGATTATGTGCCGGTCGGGGCGACACGCGTGCGCGTGACGGGCGCGGACAATTTCAAGGTTGGCGACACGGTGGAAGTGGAACGTCCGAGTCCGGCGGCGTGGATCGAGGAAGTCGGGATGCACGAGGCGCCGGCGCGTCAGCCGTATCAGTGGCGGCCCGACACGATGAACATGATCTGGCATCGGCGGATCGTCGCGAAGGACGGAGCGACGCTGGAATTCGACGCGCCGCTGACGACGGCGCTCGAGGCGCGCTACGGCGGCGCCACGGTCGCGACATTTGCCGATGAGGGATATTTGGCCGAATGCGGCGTGGAGAATCTGCGCTGCGAGTCGGAGTTCGATGCGACCAATCCGCTCGACGAACAGCACGCGTGGAATGCGATCGCTCTGCGTGCGGCGCGCGACGCGTGGGTGAGCGATGTGACCGCGGTGGGTTTCGCGGGCTCGGCCGTGCAGGTGGCGGCAACGGCGGCGCGCGTGACGGTGCAGGATTGCGCGTCGCTCGCGCCGGTGTCGGAGCTGGGTGGTTATCGCCGGCTGGCGTTTCACGCGCGCGGCGAGCAGGTGTTGTTGCTGCGGTGTCGGTCGGAAGCGGGGCGGAACGATTTCACGGTCGGCTATCTGGCGGCGGGGCCGAATGTGTTTCTCGACTGTGTGACGCGCGAGACGCACGGCTTCAGCGGCTCGCTCGGCAGCTGGGCGAGCGGCGTGTTGTTCGATACGGTGACGATCGACGGCGGCGCGCTGCGGCTGGATAATCTCGAAACGTTCAACCAGGGCGTGGGCTGGGCCGCGGCGAATTCCGTGATCTGGGGATCGTCGGCGGGGGTAATCGTGAATCGGCGTCCGCCAGGTGCGAACAACTGGGCGGTCGGCGTCTGGGCTCAGTTCGTCGGCGACGGCACGTGGAGTCAGGTCAATGAGTTCGTGCGACCTGCGTCGCTCTATCGCGCCCAGTTGCGCGAGCGGCTCGGCGACGACGCGCTCGCCGCGCTTGCGCCCCGACGCTATCCGGCGGTGGCGACGGAAGCGCAGCTCGAGGCAGTTGTATCCGGTTTTGGAGCACGTTTGGGCGGCGCAGAGCGTTCCACGGCGAATCTCGCCGCGACGACGCTGCGGCTGCGCGACGGCGTGTTGACGATCGGCGATCGGCCGCTGCACGGCAAGCAGGCCGAGGTGGCGTGGTGGCGCGGGCGACTGGAGCCGGCGAGGGCGGACGAGATCGGTCCGGCGTTGACGCGGTTCGCGCCGGGGCGGAGCGGGACCGGGTTGACCGACGAGATCGCGGCGGTCGCGGAGCGCCTGGCGCAGCGCGGCGAGGTGCTGCTGCGGCAGCATTACGGGCTGTGGTATGACCGGCGGCGCGACGATCATCAGATGATCCGGCGGCCGGACGCGGAGGTGTGGCCGCCGTTCTTCGAGCAGCCGTTTGCGCGGAGCGGGCGCGGCCGCGCGTGGGACGGGTTGAGCCGTTACGACCTGACGCGCTACAATCCGTGGTATTTCGAGCGGCTGCGCGCGTTTGCGGGCGAAGCGCGTCGGCGCGGTCTGGTGCTGCTCAACGAAATGTATTTTCAACACAACATCATCGAGTCGGGCGCGCACTGGGTGGATTCGCCGTGGCGGCCGGTGAACAACATTAACGACACCGGTTTCACCGAGCCGCCGCCGTTCACGGGGGACACGATCAAGATGGCGACGGAGTTCTACGATGTGAACCATCCGGTTCGCCGCGCGCTGCACCGCGCTTACATCCGGCAATGTCTCTCGAATCTCGCGGACGAGCCCCACGTGATTCACACGCTGTCGGCGGAGAACAGCGGTCCGCGGCATTTCATGGAATTCTGGCTCGATGTCGTGGCCGAGTGGGAGCGCGAGACCGGGCGCCGACCTCTCATCGCGCTCAGCGCGCCGAAAGACGTGCAGGATGCGGTGCTCGCGGATCCACAGCGCGCGGCGATCGTCGACGTGATCGATCTCACGTATTGGTTTCGCACCGACAGCGGCCGGGAGTTTGCGCCGAACGGCGGACAGTCGCTGGCGCCGCGGCAGCATTTGCGCTTGTGGAAAGGCGGGCGTCCCTCCGCGGCGTCGATCGCCGCGATGGCGCGCGAGTATCGTGAGCGTTTCCCCGGCAAGGCCGTGATCAGCGGACTCCCGGAGGCGGACGATGTTCAGCCTGGTTTGGCGCCCTGAAACGGTTTCGATTTTTCACGATGAACAACCTGAGAACCCTGGTCCTGCGAGTGGTGCTGCTCTTTGGCTTGGCGATCACGCTGACGGCGAGAGCGGCGTCAGCGGTCGAGCAATGGGACGTGTTCGAACTCACGCTGCGAGGGCCGCGCGAGGGCAATCCCTTCGTCGACGTGCGGGTTTCGGCGGTGTTCACCAACGGCACGCGCACGCTCGAAGCGGCCGGGTTTTACGATGGTGACGGCGTGTATCGCGTGCGCTTCATGCCGGAGGCGGCGGGGCGCTGGCGCTATGAAACAAAAGCAATCGTTGGGAGCTCACGGGAAAGACGGGTGATTTCGAGGTGACGCCGCCGCGCGCGGGCAATCACGGGCCGGTGCGCGTGCACAACACCTTTCATTTCGCCTACGTCGACGGCACGCCGTTCAAGCAGATCGGCACGACGATCTACAACTGGACCGATGCGCCGGAGGAGGTGCAGGAGCAGACGCTGAAGACCCTCGCGGCGGCACCGTTCAACAAAGTGCGGATGCTGATTCTGCCGCAGCAGGACGCGTTTCGCCGGAAGTTCGCGCCGCCGCGCTGGCCGTTCGAAGGGAAACCGCCGCGCGATTGGGACACGACGCGCTTCAACGTCGACTACTTCCGCCACTACGAGCAGCGCGTGCGGCAGCTGCGCGATCTCGGCATCGAGGCCGACCTGATTCTCTTTCATCCCTATGGCAAACCGTGGGGCTTTGACGCGATGGATGCGGCCGGCGACGAACGCTACCTGCGCTACGTGGTCGCGCGGCTCGGAGCCTTTCGGAACGTGTGGTGGTCGATCGCCAACGAATACGATTTTCTGCGGACGCGGCGGACGGAGGACTGGGACCGTTATTTTCAGATCGTGCAGGCGGCGGATCCTTACGCGCATCTGCGGTCGATTCATAACGGCTCGATCATTTACGATCACAACCAGCCGTGGGTGACGCACGTCTCGATGCAGAATGGCGCGGCGGTCGAGGAGCCGGGCCGCGCGGAGATGTATCGAAGTGTCTATTACAAGCCGGTCGTCTACGACGAGGTGAAGTATGAGGGCGACAGCCAGTATCGCTGGGGCAATCTCAGCGGCCGCGAAATGGTGCATCGCTTCTGGTGCGGCACGGTGGCGGGGACCTACGTTGGGCACGGCGACTATTTTTATCGCGACGAAACCGACACGTGGACCTCGTTCGGCGGCACGTTGCACGGCGAGAGCGCGCCGCGGCTGGCGTTTCTCCGCCAGATTCTCGAAGACAGTCCGCCGCAGGGCATCGATCCGATCGACAAGTGGCAGGACGTGAACACCGGCGGCGTGCCGGGACTCTATTATCTCACTTACTTCGGGCGCGAGCAGCCGACCGAGTGGGAGTTCAAGCTCTACAAGAACGGCGTCGGCGAAGGGCAGCGCTACCAAGTCGAAGTCATCGACACCTGGGAGATGACGATCACGCCGGTGCCGGGCGAGTTCGTGACCCGGAAGCTCGACAACTACCAGTTCGTCGACGGGAACGGTCGCAAGGTCACGCTCCCGGGAAAGCCCGGCATCGCGGTGCGCGTGCGACGGCTCGACGCCAGCGGCGCGCCGGCGAAAACGGAGCTCCCGACGGACTGAGCGAAGGCGCGAACGAAGGTGCGATGGAGCGGCGAAACGAGACAACGATGAACGGAAATTCTTTGCGACGATCGCTGCGGCGTTTGGGCATAGCGCTGCTCGTGTGGGTGGGTGCGCGATTCGCGACCGCGGCCGAAACCCCGGCGGGGCTTCCGGAGACATGTTATCTTTTCGCGTATTTCCATCACGATCGGGAGGCCGAGGGTTTTCGGCTCGCGTGGAGCGCGGACGGCTATCGTTTCGAGCCCCTGGCGGGCGGGCGCAGTTTGTTGAAGCCGGAGGCGGGCGAGCACCGGTTGATGCGCGATCCGCAGCTCTATCGTGACGCGACCGGGCGGTTTCACCTCGTGTGGACGACCGGCTGGACGGGCAGGACGATCGGCTACGCGTCGTCCCGCGACCTCGTGCACTGGTCGCCGCAGAAGACGCTGCCGGTCATGGCGCATGAACCGGACGCCCAGAACTGTTGGGCGCCGGAACTGATGTGGGACGATCGCCGCGGCCATTTTTTGATCTTCTGGTCGACGACAATCCTCGGTCGTTTTCCGGAGACGGCGCTGTCGAACAAGCGCCCCGAGCGGAATCACCGGATCTACGCAAGCACGACAAAGGACTTCGAGACCTTCACGCCGACGCGGCTGTTCTACGATGGTGGATACAACGTCATCGATGCTAACCTGCTGCGCGACGACGACGGACGCTGGCTCATGTTCGTGAAGAACGAGACCGTGCAGCCGGAAACCGAGAAGAATATCCGCCTCGTGCGGGGAGAAACCGCCGAAGGCCCGTGGGGCGAGCCGTCGCCGCCGCTGACCGGCGAGTATTGGGCGGAAGGGCCGAGCGCGATCAAGGTGGGCGACGAATATCGCGTCTATTTCGACAAGCACATGCTGAACGCGATCGGTCTCGTGCGCTCGCGCGATTTGCGGAAGTGGGAGGATGTGAGCGAGCGCGTGAGCTTTCCGGCGGACGCGCGTCACGGCTGCATCGTTGCCGTCCCGCGCGAGTTCATGCTGCAACTTCTCCGCGAGCTCGGCTCCTGAATTTATGAGGAAATCCCTGACGTTCTTGCTTCTCTCTCTGGTTGGATGGGCCACCGTGGCCGCGGCGCCGTCGCATCCGGCGGTGCTCAAGACCGAGTTCATCTTCGAAACGGCGCCGTATCCGTCGTGTCACGCCTCGACGATCGTCGAGACGGCGTCCGGCGATCTCGTCGCGGCGTGGTTTGGCGGCACGCACGAACGCGCGCCGGACGTCGGCATCTGGGTGTCGCGACACGAGCAGGGAAAGTGGACCGAGGCGGTCGAAGTCGCGAACGGCGTGCAGGACGACGGCCAGCGCGAGCCGACATGGAATCCGGTGTTGTTTGCGCCCGAGGGCGGACCGCTGGTGCTGTTTTATAAAGTGGGCCCGTCGCCGAGCAAATGGTGGGGCATGGTGAAAACCTCCGGTGACGGCGGGAAAACCTGGAGCGCGGCGCGGCGGTTGCCGGACGGGATTCTCGGCCCGATCAAGAACAAGCCGGTCGTGCTCGCCGACGGCACGTGGCTTTCGCCCTCGAGCACCGAAGGAAATCCGGACGGTTGGCGCGTGCATTTCGAGCTCTCGCACGATCGGGGAAAAACCTGGACCCGCAGCGCGCAGCCGCCGAAAGGCCCGGGCTTCGATGCGATCCAGCCCAGCGTGTTGTTTCATCCCGACGGACAGCTGCAGGCGCTGATGCGCACGAAGCAGGGGGTGGTGGCGCAGACGTGGTCCAAAGACCAGGGCCGGACGTGGAGTGCGTTGACGGCGATCGATCTGCCGAATCCGAATTCCGGCACGGATGCGGTCACGCTCGCGGATGGCCGGCAGCTCCTCGTCTACAATCATTCCGGGCATCGCGCATTTGAGGCGAAGGGCAACCGCTGGCCGCTCGATGTGGCGATCTCGCAGGATGGCCTTGCGTGGCAGCGCGTGCTCACGCTCGAGACGGAACCGAACAAGGCCGGCTATGCGTATCCGGCGGTGATTCAAACGCGCGACGGTCGCGTGCACATCACCTACACGTGGGATCGGCGGCGGATCAAACACGTGGTGCTCGATCCGGCGAAACTCTGACGGAGAAGCTCGCGTGCGGGGACTCGCAGACATAGTTCGCGGCACATGGGGACGCGTCCTGCTGTTCGTGCTGTTCGTGACGAGCGCGGGCGCGGAGATGCGGGTGGTGAACTTGAAATGCGAGCTCGCGCGCAACCCGCTCGGCGTGGACGTGGCGCGTCCGCGATTGTTCTGGCAACTCGAGTCCGACGTGCGCGGCGCGCGCCAGACGGCATGGCAGACGATCGTCGCTTCGACCGCGGCGCGGTTGGCGGAAGGACACGGCGATCTGTGGGATAGCGGGCGCGTGGAATCGGATCGAACGACCTTCGTGCCTTACGACGGTCGCGCGCTGACCTCGACGCAGCGTGTGTTCTGGAAAGTGCGCGCGTGGGACGAAGTCGGGAACGTGACGGCGTGGAGCGAGCCGGCGGAGTGGACGATGGGAGTCCTGCGTTCGGAAGACTGGCGCGCGACGTGGATCGGTTCGGAGGAACGCGTCGAGAATCTCCTTCTGCGCACCGAGTTTGCGGTGAAAACCGGACTTGTTCGCGCCATCGCGCACGTGAGCGGGTTGGGTCACTATGAGCTTTTTCTGAATGGCGAGAAAAGCGGCCGTGACGTGCTGGCCCCGGGGTGGACGGATTATCGGAAGACGATTCTTTACGACACGCGGGACATGACCGCGCTGCTGCAGCCGGGACGCAACGTGATCGGGCTCTCGCTGGGCAACGGGATGTATCACGTCGTGCGGCAGCCCGGGCGTTTCGCGAAGTTTGTCGGCTCGTTCGGCTTGCAGCGCGCGATCGTGCAGCTGCGCCTAGAATATGCGGATGGCACGACCGAGGACGTGACGACGAACGACCGCTGGAAAGTGCACGCCGGCCCGATCACGTTCTCCAGCATTTATGGCGGCGAGGATTTCGATGCGCGCCGGATACCGGAAGGCTGGCAGCGGGTTGGTTTCGACGATGCAAGGTGGGCGAACGCCGTAGTGATGAACGACGATCTCGGCCGGCTGCGTGGAATGACGCGTGCGGCCGAGCCGGTGATGCCGATCGAAGAGCGGCGGGCGGACGCGGAGCGCGA
>JBDZVH010000007.1:0-246657 GCA_040255565.1 Opitutaceae bacterium
TAACGGTCCTAAGGTAGCGAAATTCCTTGTCGGGTAAGTTCCGACCCGCACGAATCGTGTAACGAGTTGACGACTGTCTCGGAGAGAGGCTCGGTGAAATTGTAGTGGCGGTGAAGATGCCGCCTACCCGCAGCAGGACGGAAAGACCCTATGCACCTTTACTGTAAGCTGTTATTGTCGCTTGACTTTCAATACGTAGAATAGGTGGGAGACTGTGAAGCCCGGTTCCAGGATCGGGCTGAGTCGCAATGTGAAATACCACTTTTTGTTAGTTAGGCGTCTAACCTCTGGCCATTATCTGGCGGTGGGACAGTGATAGCAGGTCAGTTTTTCTGGGGCGGAATCCTCCCAAAGAGTAACGGAGGATTACGAAGGTTCCCTCGGCCCGGTCGGTAATCGGGCTATAGAGCGCATGAGTATAAGGGAGCTTTACTGTGAGACCAACAAGTCGAGCAGTTGCGAAAGCAGGTTCAAGTGATCCGGTGGTTGAATGTGGAATCGCCATCGCTCATAGGACAAAAGGTACGCTAGGGATAACAGGCTGATCGCGCCCAAGCGTTCACAGCGACGGCGCGGTTTGGCACCTCGATGTCGGCTCATCACATCCTGGGGCTGGAGAAGGTCCCAAGGGTTCGGCTGTTCGCCGATTAAAGTGGTACGCGAGCTGGGTTCAGAACGTCGTGAGACAGTTCGGTCCTCTATCCGCTGTGGGCGTCTGTGATTTGAGGGGTTCATTCTCTAGTACGAGAGGACCGAGAATGACGAACCTCTGGTGTTCCGGTTGTCGCGTCAGCGGCAGCGCCGGGTAGCTATGTTCGGAAGGGATAAGCGCTGAAAGCATCTAAGCGCCAAGCCCATCCCAAGATAAGATCACAATCCCCGCAAGGGGTGAAAGGTCCGGGTAGACCACCCGGTTGATAGGACAGAGATGTAAGCAGGGTAACCTGTTGAGTTTACTGTTACTAATGACCTTTCCGGTTTATGCAGACCTTACTTCAACATTCTAGGCGTTTATTTCACCTCCTTACAAAGGCTGCCCCAAACTTTATTACTTACCCGAGCTCAGGCTCGGGTTTCCCTTCCTGGTGACCATATGC
Source organism: Opitutaceae bacterium (assembly GCA_040255565.1). Taxonomy (GTDB): domain Bacteria; phylum Verrucomicrobiota; class Verrucomicrobiia; order Opitutales; family Opitutaceae; genus Opitutus. Next base: position 1,098 of record JBDZVH010000007.1, read on the forward strand.
CGGGGGTTCCACCCGTTCCCATCTCGAACACGGCCGTTAAGCCCCGAGCAGCCAATGGTAGTAGGACGATAGGTCCCGCGAGAGTAGGTCGTTGCCAGGTTTATAGCCCGGTCCTTCGAAAGAAGGACCGGGCTTCTTTTTTTTACCCCGAGCGTTTTATGATTGGATTCGCGCTTTTGGTAAGCGTCGCTCCGAAAAACCTCGTAGTTGCAGTAACTCTAGTCGTGTAGAGTGGCTCGACAAAACGTCGGTAACTACGGAGTTAGTGGCCACGGGCGCCTGCAATAGCCCTGCTCCGTCAATGAGGTGTCGCGTTGGACGCTTACCGCGTTGCACGTGTTACCCGTGAAAACCTAGGGGCTGGAATCGGTGGTGCACGCCAGTGCGTTCCGTTCGAGCACAGCGATTCTTTGTTTACGAAAAGCCCACCGGGCCAAGTGGCTCGCGGCGGGCTGAAGGTGCTGCGTGGCTTCGGAAGTCGTGTCAGCGTCTCATTGAAGGCATGTTAGCGTGGCCTCGAATTCGCCTCAGCATCACGGAATTCGTGACACCGACACGGATTTAATGTCACCGAACACCTTATCGATACTCTTCGCCCGTGAGGGCGTTGATGATTTTGAAGTTCTCGACGTGATAATTCATATCGGCGCGGAAGGCCAGTTTCACGCCGTAGAGTTTCTCCATGCGCACCAGGAGTTCGGCATCCTCGCTGCGCAAGCGCTCAAGGATGCTGGGGTGCACCATCACCCGCAGTGAATACTCTTTCCCATCGTTGCGCAGCTGCAGCCGGCGCACCACGGAGCTGAGCTTGCGCTGGAGTTCGACCGACATCGTCGTCGCCGATTTTACGATACCGCGACCGCGACAATACGGACAATCCGTATAAAGATTGCTCGAGAGCGATTCCTGCTGGCGCTGACGCGTCATCTGCAGGATGCCGAGCGTGGAGATCGGGAGGATGTGGTTCTTCGCCTTATCCTGCGCCATCTCGGACACCATTTTTTCATAAACGGCGTTCCGGTGCCGGCGCTCCTTCATGTCGATGAAGTCGCAGATGATCAGGCCACCGAGGTTGCGGAGCCGGATCTGGCGCGCGATCTCAGAGGCCGCTTCGAGGTTCACGGCGTAAATGACGTTCTTCTCGTCGCCCCCGCGCGATTTGTGAGAACCGGTGTTCACGTCGATCGCGATGAGCGCCTCCGTCTCGTCGATTACGATTTCGCCGCCCGAGGGCAGCGGCACCTTGCGCTGCCCGGTCTGCTCGATCTGTCGCTCGATGTTGAAGCGCTCGAAGATGGGGATGCTATCCTTGTAGAGCGCGATCTTGCCGGCGGACCGCTTGGAGATCTGCGCTACGAGCTGCTGCGTGCGCTCGTGATCCGGCGCGCTGTCGATGAGAACGCGATCGACCTCCTCGGTCAGGAAGTCGCGGACGGTGCGCTCGACCAGATCCGGCTCCTGGTATAGGCAGGCGGGCGCGCGTTCGTTCTGCATCTTCGTCTGAATATCCTGCCAGGTTTTCAGGAGGATGTGCAGGTCGCGGACGAAATAGCGGGACTTCTTGCCTTCGCCCGCGGTGCGGACGATCACGCCCATCCCTTCCGGAATGGTGAGTTCGTTGATGAGCTGCTTGAGGCGCTTGCGTTCGCTGGGGTCTTCGATCTTTCGCGAAATGCCGCAGCCGTCCGAGAACGGCGTGAGGATCAGGTAACGGCCGGGAATCGAAAGATTCGTGGTGGTGCGGGGGCCTTTGGTGCCGATGGGACCTTTCGTGACCTGAATCACGATGTCCGTGCCCGGTGGATACATCTGGGGGATGTCCTTGACGGTGGGCTCGGCGGGGCGGGGCGCGGAGTTTTTCTTCTTGTTGACGCGCACGACTTCGACCGAGGAATCGGCCGCGGCGGGGAGCATGTCCCAGTAATGGAGAAAGGCGTTCTTCGTATAACCAATGTCGACGAACGCGGCTTTCAGGCCGGCGTCGAGGTTCTTGATACGGCCTTTATAGATGCCGCCGACCATCCGGTTGTCGGACTCGCGCTCGATCTCGAATTTCTCGAGGCGTCCGTCGACGAGCAGCGCGACGCGCTTCTCGAGCGGCTCGGAATTGATGATCAGCTCGCGGTAGGAGCCTTTTTCTTTCTGGAACACCGCGAGAATCTTCTGGAGGAGCGGACGTTGCTTGGCTCGTTCGGCGGCGCCGGCCTTGAGCTCGGCCGCGGTCACCGGCTGGATCTCAGCGGCGACTGGCGGGTTGGCCAGCTCCTCCTCGAGTTTGCGGGTGTTGTCGGCCGGGAGCGGCGGGTTGGACTGCGTTTGCGATGGTTGATCGCTCATGGGTATCGGGTGTGTTGAAGTCGGCGGCCCGATGAGCGGCAGGTGCGGCGCAGGAAATCCCGGCAGAGCGGTCGATAGCGCGAAGAAGCGATCTCATACGAAATCCTTCCTGAAGCGATAGACGCTCTGGACCAGTCCTTGCAGCAAACAGCAACTGAGCACGAAAGAGCCACCGTAGCTGATTAAAGGAAGCGGTATGCCCGTGATGGGCACCAGCCCGATGGTCATGGCGATGTTCACAAACACATGCACGGCGAACAGCACCGTCACGCCGATGGCGAGGAGGGTGCCGAAACGGTCTCTCGCGAGACCGGCGATGCGGATGCCGTTGAACAACACTATCCCAAACAGGCCGAGAACCGTAATGCTTCCCAAAAAACCTTCCTCCTCGGCGATGACCGAGAAGATAAAATCGTTGTGCGCGACCGAGCGGGGCAGATAGCCGAGCTGCGCCTGCGCGCCTTGCGTCCACCCCTTGCCCGTGAGCCCGCCGGAGCCCACGGAAATGAGCGACTGCGAAAGATTATAGGCCACGCCGGTGCCGCGCGGATCGACCTTCTCGGGCGCAGCGAACGCGAGGATGCGGTTGCGCTGGTAATCGTGCAGGGGGACGATCGGCGATCCCTCCGCGTCGAACTTGCCGCGATCGCGCGTGTAATCGTAGCCGTGCGCGTCCATGAATCGCACATAGCGCACGCTGTCCCACGTCACCAGCCCCACCACCAAGAGGAACGCCCCGAGCGCCGCCGCGAAAAACCGCGCGGACAGCTTCGAAACGTAGAGCATGGAAAAAACCATCGGGGGCAGGACAATCGCCGATTTCAGATCGGGTTGCAGCAAGATCAAGAACATGGGGGTGCCCACCGCAAGGGCCAATTTCCCCAACACACCGAGCGACTGCGCGACCGTGCCGACTTTGTTCCGAATCAGGATCCCCGCCGTGATCAGCAGCACGCCGATCTTGGCCGTTTCGGACGGCTGGTAACTGAAAAACCCGAGATTGATCCAGCGCTGCGAACCGTAAACTTCACTGCCGATTCCGGGCACGAGCACCAGGAGCAGCGGAATCAGGCACGCAAAATAAAACCAGTGCGCCACCGCCAGCCAGAAGCGGTAGTCCACTAGCGACACGATCACATAGAGCACCGCGCCGGCCGAAAGCCACACGATCTGCGTCTGCCAATTGTTGCCGCCGGCCGACAACTGCGCGCTATAGATGAAAAACACTCCGAACAGCGCCAGCAGCAGCAGCGCGATCGGTGTGAAAAGATCCCAACGCCCGCGCGTGTGCGTCTTGAACACGGCGAAATAGTCGGTGGGCGAGGGCAGATTCACGAGAGGCACGCACCTAAACGGCTGCCGTTAAGCTTGGCAATCGCCCCGCGCGGAGAAGACCGAAAATTCGCATTCGTGAGGCGCGCACCACCGACGGGTCGCAAGCGATCTCTGGCACCGTCATTCAGCGTCCGCCGCTTCCGCCGAGTTCCGCCGACGCTCGCCGCTGCCCAGGCCCAGGAGCGTCCAAAACACCACCGCGCCCATCGGTCCTTCCAATACCACCCCGAAACACGCGCTCGTCAGAATCGTCCACGCGGCGCACCAAGGCGCCGCCGCCTGCGGTCCCACGCGCACCGCGCTCCACGTATGCCGCGCCATCACGGCCAGCATCGCGAGGAAGATCGCGAGTCCGAGCGCGCCCATCCGCGCAAACACCGTCAGCAGAATATTGTGTGGGCTGCGAACGTTGAAGTCGTCCGTGCTCTCCGGATAATATTCGCGCACGAAACGATCCGCCAGATCGCGGCCGAAGCCGAGTCCGGTCAACGCATTCTCCTCCACGGTCTCATCGAACACCGCCTGCCACCAAACCCGGCGAAACACGTTGTTGTCGCCTTTGTTCGAGGTCTCTTCGACGCGATAAACGCGTTCGCCCGCAGGATCGAACAGCGATGCGATGCGTTCGTAGACGCCATATACCGGCGTTCTTTGCCACGACGTGTTCGTCACCGCCGCCGCCATCAGGATCACGATCGCCGCGATCGCGCCGCTGCCGCCGAGCACCGCCGCGAAACGCCAGCGTCGTCCCGCCGCCAGCCACGCTGCCGCCACTGCGAGGCCGAGCATCGAAGCGCGGTTATTCGAGGCGAGTGTCGCGGCCGCGAGCGCGAGGCTGACGGCGATGTTTGCCCGTTTCCCCCCGGCTTCGAAACGCAGGAAAAACAACACCGATCCCACCGCGAGAAACGTGCCGATCAGATCGCCTTTGTAGGCGATGAGGGGCGAACCGCGAAACGTCAGCGTGCCAAAAAAGAAATCCAAGTTTCGCTCATACACGAGGTTGATGCCGAACAGCACCCCCGTCGCGATCAGCAGCGACGTTTGAATAACGCGGGCGTTCCGCTCCTGACGCGCCGCTTCCTGCGCGAGGAAGAAAAACGCCGCGTAATAAACCGTCGCGAAATCGCGCACCGCCCAAAATCCGAACGCCCGAAAATCGAACACCATCCGTCCGACGCCCACCGCGATCCACGCTACAATCAGGAGGTTGAGCGCATCTCGTCGCACCGGCGCTTCGCGTCGCCACGCCGAGTGCACCAGCAGCAGCGGGCACGCAAAGGCGAGGATCGCCTCCGCCGGCAACAGCGGAAACCCGGGCAGCAGCATCAACTGCGCGAAGCCGCGGTTGCCGACCACATAGCCGAACATCGCCAGCGCCAGCAGCAACGTGATCAACGAAAACGGCTGCCACTGCGCCACCACGAAGAGCGCGATCGCTGCGGCGAAGAGCAGCGGTAAAATCAGCGCGCCGTTCGCGACCGAGAATCCCATGAATACCGCCGCTACCGCGGCAACGCCGGCGAAAACCCGCGTGCGCCAGATCGGATCCAGCGTCATGGCCGCACCGCTCCTGCGATATCCATCGTTCCGTTGCGTTTAGCTCCCGCGCGGCGATACAGCGCCGCATAACCGTCGCGCATCGCGGCGACACTGAAGCGCGTCAGCGCGAGTTGCTGCGCCGCCCGCACGGAATCGCCCCAACGCGCCGTTTCCGCCAGCGCCACGTCGAGCGTGCGCGCGAGCTCGGACGCGTTGGCCGGTGCAGCGAGCCAGGGGTGACCGTCCGGAAGCGTTTCGCTCAAACCGGGAGCTTGCGTCGCCACGATCGGCACGCCGTGCAGCGTCGCCTCGATCGAGACCAGCGCCAATCCCTCGAAGCGCGACGGTATGACTGCCAGATCCGCGCACTCAAACGCCGCGGAGAGCGAGGCCGCCGGAGGCCGCACCGTAATGGTCCAGCCATTCGGTGGCGCGGCGGCGAGCGCGCGCAGCCTCGACTCTTCGGATCCCTGACCAATGCAGACCAACTCGCCCGCGCAGCCCGCGGGCAAACGCGTCTGCCGCAGCGCGTCGCAAAGCAAGTCGACGCCCTTCTGATGCTCGAACCGTCCCGCAAACAACACACGCCGCTTGCGCGTCTCGTGCGGCGCTTCGTGGGGCGGGCGCGGCGCGAGATCGACGCTGTTGTAGATTACGGCGGGCGGCGCGAGTGGCGCCCGCGCACCGCTGTCCCGGCGATAGCGAAGGAATTCGTCGCGTGCCGCTTCAGACACGCACGCAATCTCCGCGGCTGCGAGCCGCCGGTCGCACCAGCGGCCGATGCGCGGCCAGTAGCGCCAGAAAACGCTGTTGTGAATCGTGCGCACGAGCCCCGGTTGCCTTTGCCCCAGGAGCAGCCCCGCCACCGCACCGCAAGCTTCAGGCGTTTCCGAATGAAAATGCACCACGTCCGGCCGGAATCGCCGGATCGCTCGCGCGAGCGCGATGCCACCCGTCAACATTCCGCCTCGTTTTACGGGCAACCGCGTGCCGGGAAACCAGGGCACGTCCGCGACCGCGAGTTCCTGGCGCATGCTTTCGCCGACGGCGTCTTGAATATCCTGATACACCGTGAACATCCCGAACTCCACGTCGCGTTGTAATGCGTGGATCAGCGAGAACGCCACGCGTTCTGCGCCGCCCAGACCCAGGCGCGTGATGCATTGCAGCACGCGTGGACGAGAAGAAGCGGACGCGGTAGTCGACATGGCTCAGGCCGGCGCGGACGTTTCAGCGGTCCGGCGCATGAATGGCAAGTGGCTCGCGACGGTCTTCAGCTCGCGGCGCAACCTGGCGAAACACGCCGCCCCGAGCGCCACCGATCCCGCGCCCAGCGCCAGTGCGAGCGCGAGTCGCGCAACGGCCGCGGCGTCTGCGCCCAGCGTGTTGCCAAGCACGAGCCCCGCGCCAAACAAGCCCGCCGCCGCAAGGGGACCGGTCAAGGCACGCACCCAATCTCGCAGTCCGACCGGTGTTCCGCGGCTCGACCACCAGAGGCGAACGGGCAGCAAACCTGCGTTGGCCAGCGCGAGCGCCGCAGCGAGTCCCACCGGCCCGCGGTCGCGCCCGGCCCACAAGAAACTTGCGGTGACTGCCAGCGCCAGCGCCGTGAGCGGAGCGAGTCGGGCGGCGTTTCCGCTGGCCACGCACAGCGCATAAGTCGTCGCCGTCAGCAGCGATGCGGCCGATCCGATCGCGAGCCACTGCAGGAGCGGGGCGGATTCCGCCCAGCGGGCACCGAGGATCAATCGGACAATCTCGTCCGGCAGCAGCAGGCACGCGACAGCGATCGGCAACGTGAAATGGGCGATGGCATTCGTCGTTTCCCGGAATTGTTTGACGAAGTCAGGTGACGCGGGCCCCACGCGGGCGAGCGTCGCCACGAGCACTTGCGAAAACGGCGCGGCCAGATGCGTCATCGGTTGCACGAGCAGTTGGGCGGCCCGATTGTAGTGGCCAAGCGCCGCGGCGCCGAACCAGCGGCCCATCAGGAGCGTGTCAACCTGCTGCAGGCCGTAGAGCAGGAGATTGTAGCCGGTGAGGTGCAAGCCGGTCGGAGCAAGTGGGCGCAGGCCCGTCCAATCCGCGCTGGTGACCGGCCGCCAGCGGCAAAGGCGCCACGTCGCCACCGTCATCGCGAGCTCGGACGCCAGCAGGAATCCAACAAACGAATACGCACCAGCCCCGGCCAGGCCGGCGGCGATCATGGTGACGGTCCCGAGCACGGCGCCGAGCGTTTCGATCCGATTGGTTTCCCGAAACCGCAGTTCGCGCTGCAGCAGCGTCCGCGGCCAGCCGTTTATGCCCGTGAGGATGAAACTGACGCTCGCGGTCCCGAGCAGCGGCACGAGACGCGGGTCGTGATAGAAAGCGGCGGCAAAAGGCGCGACCGCAAATGCGATCGCGGCCAGGACGAGCCCGAGACCGAGGTGCGTCCACCACAACGCGGTCATTTGTCCTTCAGAAAGCGAGGTCGCCTGGATCGCCGCGGCTCCCAGTCCGCAGTCGCGAAACAGCGCGAGCAGGAAAAGCACGGTCGCCACCATGGCGAAGAGTCCGTGATCGGCAGGTGACACGAGTCGCGCGAGCACGACGACGCCGGCAACTTTACAAAAGAAGCGCACCGCGTGGGAGGCGATCGCGGACCGAAAGCCCGCCGCGGCGCGGTCGAGGGGCGGTTCCGGCGCGGTGTCGTCGACGATCATGTGGCGCCGCAGTGAAGGCGAGAGGCTGGCGCTCGTCGAGTCTCGGACCAGCACCAGTCTGCGCTCGCCGAGACGCTCGTCGGCGTTTGAGTTTCAGCGGATGCCCGCCGTCTCCGTGGTGATGGTTTGCCATCGCGAAACGCCGTTTCTTCGCATCGCGGTGAACAGCGTGCTGGCGCAGACGTTCACCGATCTCGAACTGGTTCTCGTCGATAATGGGGCTGGTTCTCCCCGGAAGTTCTGGGCGCGGCGGCCTCCCCCTTGATCCTTACGCGCGAGCAGGTTCGAGACTCCGCAGGCAGTTCGCCAAAAGCGCCAGATGGCGCGCGCGTGTGTAATGAGCATTGTAATACGCGCGCAGCTCGCCGGCGGGGCGTGTCGAGCGACGGACGGCGAGGAGTGCGTCGGCGATCTGATCGGGCCGCGCCGGATCGACCAGCTGGACATGCTCACGGGGCAGCAGACCCGGCAGCGCGCGCCAGCGCGTGGTGACGATTGGCAGGTCGTGCGCGAGCGCTTCGATGAGCACGAGGGGCTGGCCTTCGTGCGGATAAAACGAAGGAAAACAAAGCACGTCGGCCGACGAAAGCAGCGCGCGTTTTCGCGTGTCGTCGACGAAACCGACATGGCGGACCGCTTCGCGGCCGAGGGCGTCGACTTGCGAGAAAAACGCGTGTTGGTCGCGGACGCTCGCGAACTCGCCGGCCACCGTCAGGCGAAACGCTCCTGGCTCGCGGCGATTCGCAATCGCCAGCGCGGTGAGCGTATCGAACACGCCTTTTTCGCGTGTGCAAAGACCCAGAAAAAGGATCTCGGTCGGCGCATCGTCGCGACGCCGTGCGCGGGGCGCTGCGTCTGCGGCCGGATCGGCATCGAGGCCGTTCGGGACGATCTCGACACGCTTCGGCTGTAGAAACGCGGCATCGGCGGCGAGATCGGTCGCGAGCACGATCGCGAGATCGGCGCGTCCGAGGAGGCGCGTGGCGAGCCCGCGCTCGAACGCGGACGCCTGCGTCGCGAGCCATTCGCCGAGCCCGACCGCGTGCCAGTGCAGCACGAGTCGCGAGAAAAATGGGCGGCAGAACAGCATCACGAGGAAGTCGCGATACAGCGCGGCGCGTTTCGCCGGTGCCGGCACGTAATAAAGCGTCATCGGGCCGTGCCGCGCGCGCAGCCAGAGCGCCCGCCCGCAGGCGGCGAAAAGCGCAAGCAGCTTGGTTGGTCGCCAGCGTCCGATGTCGGCGGCGTCGCGCGATAATCGGAGGTTTACGTGATGCAGCTTAATTCCCGGGGCGACGGCCGGCAGGCCTTCGACCAGTGTCCGCACCATCAGGCTCTGGCCGTGGACCGGCGGCGGCGTGTGGGCGAGGACGAGGAGACGCATCTCGGGCTTGGAATGTGCGGCGGCGACGGAAAGAGTCGCGGTGAAACATGACGCGCGCGTTCGCCAAATCCGAGCCTCGAATGATGTGGGCGGCGGTGGTGTGCGCGGCGGCGGGTTTCGCGTTGTTTCAGTGGTTCGGAAACGCGACGCGCGGTTACGTCGACACGGCTTCGGCGTTCTGGTGGTGGATCAGTCAGTGGCTGGATCCGCGGGCGGACGCGGAGCACGGTTGGTTGATCCTCGCGCTCAGCGGCTGGCTGTTCGTGCGGAACCTGCGGGCGAGCGGAAACGCCGGCCGTGTGGCATCATCCGGAGCGATCAAGCGCGTCTCTGATCATTTGCCTGCCGCAGAATCGGCTTCGCGCCGCACGGCCGTCGCCGTATTGGCGATGCTCCTTGCGCTGGGATTGCATGCGATCGGGTTCGTGGCGCAGCAGACCCGCGTATCGATTGTCGCTTGGCTGCTGTTTACCTGGGGCGTGCTGCGGCTCGGCGGTGGCAGGCGCTGGAGCGACGCGGCGAAGTTTCCGCTGGGTTTTCTCGTTTTCGCGATTCCGCTCAACGTCCTCGATTCGGTCGGCTTTTGGCTGCGTCTGTGGGTGGTCGACGCGGCTGACGCGATGGCGCGGTGGAGTGGAATCGCAGTGGTGCGCAGCGGCACGCAGCTGTTTTCGGCGGAGGGGAAATTTCAATACGACGTTGCGGCGGCGTGCTCGGGCGTGAGGTCGTTGCAGGCTTTGGCGGCGCTCTCCCTGCTGATCGGCTATCTCAATTTCCGCTCCTGGTGGCGGCGCGCGCTCGTCCTCGCGCTCTGTTTGCCGCTGACCTATTTGGGCAACGTGGTCCGCATCGGCGCGATCCTCTTTGCGGCGGAAGCCGGCGGGCAGATTTGGGGCGAGCGCGCCCATGACGCGATGGGCTTCGGCGTCTTCGTTATCGTGCTCGGCGGCGTCCTCCTGGCGGTCCGCGTCTTCCAAAAAATGGCCCCGGAGAAGTGTCATACATTATATGACACTCGGATTGAGGCGGTTTTGGGCGACAAGGAGAGGGCCGAGGTGAAGGAGAAAGCGCGGGGGCGCGAGGGGAGCCGGGGCGGGGCGTGGGCGGCGGCGGGGGTCGTGGCCGTGGCGGTGCTGGGGACGGCGATCTGGTTGAGCGAGGTTGGGTCGAGCCCGGCTCGAGGTGCAGCAGGGGTGCGGCTGGCGGAGGATGGCGTCGATCCCGTGGAGCTGCCTGCGTTTGTCGGGACCGACTGGATCGGACGGCGCGCGGAGGTGTCGGCGGTCGAACGCGAGATCTTGCCGGCGGATACGGGGTTCTCGCGGCGTAACTATGTGAGCCTCGCCGGTGGCGCGCACACCGTGTTTGTTTCGATCGTGCTGAGCGGGCGGGATCGGACCTCGATTCATCGTCCCGAACTCTGCCTCGTGGCGCAGGGCTGGACGATTCGCGAGCAGACGCGGTATTCGTTTTCCTTGGGAAAAAGCGTAGTGGTGCCGGCGAGCCTGTTGCAGACCGAGAGGGTCGATCCGGGGAGCGGCCGCCGAATTCCGGCGATGGTGGCCTACTGGTTTGTCAGCAGCGATCGCGTGGTGGCGACGCATTGGGCGCGGTTTTTTCACGATGCGTGGAACCGTTTGCGCGGCCGGGCCGACCGGTGGGCGTATGTGCTGGTGCAGGCGGATGCGGGCGATGGGACTGAGGCCGCGTTGGAGCGGATGCGGGCCGTGCTGGAGGAAACGGTGCCGGCGTTTCAGGTCGGGCAGTCCGGTGGAGCGTGACTCCGGGCGGATTGAGAACGCCCAATAGCGCAGACCGGTGGCAAGCAGCCGAAGAAGGCTTGAGCTTTGGGAGCTGCGCCCTACCGTTCCGGTCCCTTGACGTCAGTGAGCGCAGCCGACTTCGCGTTTCTGATCGCCGGGAGCGACGCCTTTGACGGGTCGTTCACGGTGGCATTGGTCGTTGGAGGAGCCCTCGGGTTCCTCGTCATCTGGGCGTTTGCGCGTCACACGCGTCGCATGGCGCATGAGCAGGCGTCCGAGTTGATCGAGGTCGCGCGGCGCGAGGCCGCGGTGGCTGCCGAAGAGATCAAGCAAAAGGCGGAGGCGGAAATTCAGGACAAGCGCGCGGAGCTGAACCGTGAGTTCGACCGTCGCGAAATCGAGAGCGAGGTTCGGCTCCGTGAGATTCGCGCGCACGAGGAATCGTTGGCCTTGCTGGATTATCAACTGGAGCAGCGGCAGGAGCGGCTGAACCGCGAAAACGCCGCCATCCGTCAGGCGCGCGACGCCATCCGCTCGCTCTCCAAGAGCGTGCGCCAGCGGCTGGAGGGTGTCTCGCAGATGGACGCGGAGGAGATCCGCAAGGCACTGCGCGAAGAGGTGCTGCTCGAATGTCAGGACGAATTGCGGGCGCTGCGCCGCGAGGTGCTGGAGAAATCGGAGCAGGAACTGCAGAGCGACGCGCGCCGGATCCTGATCGCGTCGATGCAACGGCTGGCGGTGAAGCCCAACGTCGACCTGACCTCGACGCTGGTGTCGTTGCCCAACGAAGACATGAAGGGCCGCATCATCGGCCGCGAAGGGCGCAACATCAAAGCCTTCGAGGCGGCCACCGGCGTGACGGTGCTCATCGACGAATCGCCGGGCACCGTGCTGATTTCGTCCTTCGATCCTGTCCGACGCGAGATCGCGCGCGTCGCGCTCGACGCCCTGGTCAAAGACGGACGGATCCACCCGGCGACGATCGAGGAGTTTGTGAAACGCGCGCAGGAGGAGATCGATCTTTCGACCACGCAAGCGGGCGAGGACGCGGTGTCGCGGCTGAATATCAACGGCCTTCACCCCGAGATCATCAAGCTGCTCGGCAAACTGAAATTCCGGTTTTCCTATAATCAAAACGTGCTCGATCACTCGATCGAAACGGCCTCGCTCGCGTCGATGATCGCGAGCGAAGTGGGGCTCGATCCGAATGTCGCGAAGCGCGCCGGGCTGCTCCACGATTTGGGCAAGGCCGTGAGCGGCGATTTCGAAGGCAGCCACGCGCACATTGGCGCCGAGTTCATCAAGCGTTACGGCGAGACGCCGATCGTGGTCAACGCCGTCGCCGCGCATCACGAGGAAGTGAAGCCTGAGACGGTTTACGCCGGCATCGTGATCCTGGCGGACACGATCTCGGCGACGCGGCCGGGCGCTCGCGCCGAATCGATGGCCGGCTACGTGCAACGACTCGCGCGGCTCGAGAAACTGGCGAGCTCGATCGAAGGCGTGCAGCAGTCGTTTGCGATCCAGGCGGGTCGCGAGATCCGCGTGGTCGTTTCCCCGCAAACCGTCACCGACGACCGGGCGCGGGAGATTGCGAAAGAGCTGCGCAAGCGGATCGAGACCGAGCTGCAGTATCCGAGTACGATCAAGATCACGGTGATCCGCGAGCAGCGGTTTACGGAAACCGCGACGTAGGTCGCGGTTTCGGGTTTTGGGTTTAGCGTTTTGGGTTCACGGCTCGACAACGCAAAACTCAGAACGCAGAACTCAGAACCGATTCGCCATGGCCGATCCGAAGATTCTCGAGACTTTTCCCAATCCCGCTCCGCATCGCGATTTCGTGATCGAGCACACGCACCACGAATTCACGTCGGTTTGTCCGATGACCGGCCACCCGGATTTCGCGAACATCACGGTGCGTTACGTGGCTGACAAGACGTGCGTCGAACTCAAGTCGCTGAAGCTCTATTTCCACGCGTTTCGCAATGAGGGCATTTTCTTCGAGGCCGTCACGAATCGCATCTGCGACGACCTCGGCAAGGCCTTGAAGCCGCGCAGCCTGACGATCATCAGCGACTGGAAAGCGCGCGGCGGCTTCACCTCCCGCATCACCGCGGAGTGGAAGGCCGCGAAGAGCCGCGGACGTCGGTAAACCGCGCCTTGCTGTTGGCCGCTCAGGAAGCGGCGCGCTGAATCAGCGATTCAGCGTCGCGATCACCGCGCGGTGCAACTCCGGCGTCGCCGCGGCGACGGTGGATTCGGCGGGATAGGCCGCACCGCCGCGCCAGTCGGAGATCGTGCCGCCGGCACCGCGCAGAATCGGCACGAGCGCGGCGATGTCCCACGGGTTCATGATTGGGTCGATGCAAATGTCGGCCCAACCTGACGCCACGAGCAGATAGCCGTAACAATCCGCCCAGGTGCGGACGAGTTTCGCGCGTTGCGCGAGGGCATCGTAGGCGGCGCCGCTTTGATATTTGGCGGGGTTGAGCGGATCGCTGGTCAACAAAGTCGCATCCTCGATGCGCGTGGTGGCGCGGCAGCGCACGGGTTTGCCGTTGAGGTGCGTGACGGTGCCATCGCCGATCATCAGCTGTTGCAGCACAGGTTGGTGGATGCAGCCGAGGATCGGCGTGCCGCGATGCACCAGCGCGATCAACGTGCCCCACAGCGGCACGCCGGTGATGAACGCCTTCGTGCCATCGATGGGGTCGAGCACCCACACGAACTCGGCATCGGCGCGCTCGCTGCCGAATTCCTCGCCGACGATCCCGTGTTCCGGAAAACGTTGCGCGATCATCCTGCGCATCAACTCCTCGGCCCCGCGATCGGCGGCGGTGACGGGGGACGCGTCCGATTTCGTGTCGATGGCGAGCGCCAGATCGCCGAAGAACGGGCGGATGAATTCGCCGCTGCGCGCAGCGAGCTCCATGACGAACGGACGAAAGGTCGACGCATCCATGCTCCGTTGAAACCATGCCGGGCCGGCAAACTCACGAAAAAAGGTCGGCGGCGGCCGAGAAGCCGCGCCGCTTGCGAGAACGGGTTTGGATTGCCGGCGGTTTCGTGCTTTGGGTGAAACTGCATGTCTTGGACGGAGCAGCCGATTTTTTTTGTCGATTTCGAGGGGAGCCGGGCGTCGGGCGTGCTCGAATACGGCGTCGTGGAAATCTGCCGCGGCGGGATCGTGACGACGCACACGCGACTGTGTCAGGCGACCGGGCAGGTGCGCGAGGAGGACGCGGCGGTGCACGGTTTGACCGAGCGTGACGTAGCGCTGTGGGCGCCGTTCAGCGACGAGTGGGAGTTTTTCGCCGGCCTGCGCGAGCGCGGACCGCTCGCAGCGCATTATGCGGGCGTCGAGAATGGTCTTCTCAAGGCCGCGTGGCCGTATCCGCGGAACTCGCCGGATTTCGCGCGGCCGGGCGAACGGATCATCGAGTGGGGACCGTGGATCGATTCGGCAAGCTTGTATGCGCACTTTTATCCGCAGCTGAAAACGGGGCGGCTGGAGTCGCTGGTTGCCGCGTGCGGTTTGCAGCCGGAGCTCGATGCGATCGCGGCACGTTATTGCCCGACGGGGCGTCAGCGGTATCACGCGGCACTTTACGATGCGCTGGCGGGCGCGTTGCTGCTCGCGTCGCTGGCGCGCGATCCGGCGTTGGTGCAGTTGAGCGTCATGCAACTGCTGGCGCTCAGCACGCGCGATCCGGAAAAACGCGACGCGCTGCAGCAGCGCGAGCTGTTCTGACGTTCACGATTCGAGCGCGTAGCGTTTCAGGCCGGTCTTTTGCGCGACGACGCGCGCGATGAAGAGCGGATTCGTTTTGAAATAACGCGGCGCCAGTCGGCGCGGTTCCGTGCCCAGCCGGAAAAGCCATTCCAATCCGCTGCGCTGCATCCAGCGCGGCGCCTGCCGCACGCGTCCGGAGAGAAAGTCGAATGCGGCGCCGACCCCGACGAGCAGGCCGCACTCGAGCTCGGCGGCGTGCGCGGCCATGAAACGCTCCTGTTTCGGCGTGCCGAGCCCGACCCAGACGATATCTGGCTGCGCGCGTGCGATGTCGGCGCGCAGCCCCGAGAACTCGTCCGCGGTCAGCCGCCGGAACGGCGGCGTGAACGTGCCGACAATCTCCACGCCGGGAAATCGTCGGCGCAGATTCGTCGCTAGCGCATCGGCCACGCCAGGAGCACCGCCGTAGAAATAGTGACGCAATCCGCGGGCGCGGCCGGCGTCGCACGTGGCGAGCAAGAGATCCGGCCCATAAACGCGTTCGGTGCCGCGCGGGCCGAGCCACACGAGCGGCATGCCGTCGGGCGTGGTGAGATAGGAGCGGTTGAGGATGCGCCGAAAATCCGGATCGCTCCGCGCCTCGCCGATGCCGTGCACGGTGCACACGCAGACGTAGCCGAGCTGCCGGCGTCCGCGCGCGGCGAACAGCAGGTCGCGGGCGCGCGGCAGCGTCAGCGCCGAGACGCCGACGCCGAGGACGTTGAAGCGGGGAACGACGGACTCAGCCACGCGCGCAACGAACGCAAATGGCAGGGGACGCGGCAAACGCATTGTCGCGGTTGCGATGGAACGCCGGGCTTGCGCCGCAGGCCGAAGCGCGGTCACGGTGAGTGGTTTCGCATGGCGATTGTCACTCTCAACGATGTCAGCCTGAGCTTCGGCGGTGCGCCGCTGCTCGATCGGGTCAACCTGCAGATCGACCGCGGCGAGCGGGTGTGTCTGGTCGGACGCAATGGCGCCGGGAAATCCACGCTGATGAAAGTGATCGACGGCGAATTGAAACCGGATGAGGGCCAGGTGATCCGCCAGCCCGGTGCGGTGATTGCGCGGCTGCGACAGGAAGTGCCGCTCGACCTGCAGGGGCCGGTGCGCGCGGTGATCGAGGGCGAAGGCGGGAGCTTCGAGGAGCACAACGACTGGGAACGACACGACCGCGTCGAGCGCCTGATCGAGGCGATGGGCCTGCCGGCGGAAGCCGAGTTCGTCGCGCTTTCCGCCGGGCAGAAAAGACGTGTAGTGCTGGCCAGGATACTGGTCGAGGAACCGCAGCTGCTGCTGCTCGACGAGCCGACCAATCACCTCGATCTCGCGTCGATCCAGTGGCTTGAGGAGTTTCTGCTGCAGTGGGGTGGCACGCTGCTGTTTGTCACCCACGACCGGGCGTTTTTGCGGCGTCTGGCGACGCGCATCGTCGAGGTGGACCGCGGCCGGCTGATCGGCTGGGCGTGCGATTACGACACGTTTCTCGTGCGCAAACAGGCGGTGCTGGAGGCGGAGGAAGTGCAGCGGGCGCAGTTCGACAAGAAGCTCGCGCAGGAGGAGGAATGGATTCGTCGCGGCGTAAGGGCGCAGCGCTCGCGGGCGCAGAACCGCATCCACGCGCTGGAAAAAATGCGCGCGGAAAAAGCCGCGCGCCGCACGCGCACCGGCACCGCCAAATTGACGGCGCAGGAGTCGGATCGCAGCGGGTTCAAGGTGATCGAATGCACCGACGCGGGTTTCAGCTACGACGGCGAGCGATGGATCGTGCGCGATCTCAGCACGCGGATCGAACGCGGCGACAAGGTCGGCATCGTCGGACCCAACGGCGCGGGCAAGACCACGCTGTTGCGTCTGTTGCTCGGCGAGTTGTCGCCGACGGCCGGCACGATCGAGCAGGGCACGCGGCTCGAAGTGGTTTACTTTGACCAACTCCGCGCCCAGCTCGACGAGAGCATGCGCGTGCAGGACGCGGTGGCGGACGGCAACACGACGGTGACCATCAACGGGCGGTCGCGCCATGTGATCTCGTATCTGGAGGATTTTCTCTTCGAGCCGGCGCGGGCGCGCACGCCGATCAAGGCGCTGTCCGGTGGCGAGCGAAACCGGCTGTTGCTCGCACGGCTGTTCACGAAACCGTGCAACGTGCTCGTGCTCGACGAACCGACCAACGATCTCGATGCGGAAACGCTCGAGCTCTTGGAGGATCTGCTGGTGGAGTTTGGCGGCACAGTGCTGCTGGTGAGTCACGATCGCGCGTTCCTCAACGAAGTCTGCACGAGCCTGCTGGTGTTCGAAGGTGACGGGAAAGTCGCCGAATATGTCGGCGGTTACGACGACTGGCAGAAGGAACGCGCCGCGAAAGCGGCCGCGGCGGCGACGCCGGTCCGCAGCGAGAACGCGCGCCAGGAAGACGCGGCGCCGGCGCGCACCCCGGCCAAACCGCGCAAGCTGTCGAACAAGGAGCGCGCGGAGCTGGAGGCGCTGCCGAAGAAGATCGAGAGCTTGGAAGCCGAGCAGGCGGAGCTCACGGCCCGGCTCGGCGACGCGGAGTTTTTCAAGCGCGGCGGAGCCGAGGTGGCGAAGGCCACGGCGCGGCTCGAGGAGATCGAGGCGGACCTCGCCGCGGCTTACGCGCGCTGGAGCGAACTGGAAACGGGCGACGTCAGCTGAAACGTTTCACGAGATCGTCGAGTTGCACCTCGGCCAGCGAGGCGACGATGAGATCGGCGTTCGAGAAATCATGATGCGCGGTGGAAACGTTCGGCACGGCGACGGACCACAGGTGAGCGCGCTTGGCGGCGAGCGTGCCGGTGTGGGAGTCCTCGAACGAGATGGCCTCCGGTCCGCGCACCCCGAAATGATTCAGCACGAGCCGATACAAGTCCGGTTCCGGTTTCGGCGACGGCGCGTCTTCGCGGCAGGCGAGAAACTCGAAACGATCAAGCAGGCCAACGCGTTCCAAGTGCGGCTCGACCCAGGCGTGTTGAGAGTTTGACGCGAGGCCGAGGCGCAGGCCGCGGACGCGGGCGGCGTCGAGCAGCGTGACGACGCCGGGAAGGATGGGCTGGCGGAGCAGCAGTTCGTCCTTGATGGTGCGCCGCTCCAGTTCGAGCTCGGCGCGATCGGCGTGGGGACTGAAGCCGTGCCACGGATCGAAGGCGTAGTCGGCGTGCCCCACGCTGCGGATGAAAACCGCGCGGTCGAACGGCACGCCGTGGCGCGCGTGCATCGTCGCGTAGGCGTCGATCAACGGCGTCTCGGTGTCGAGGATCAGGCCGTCGAAATCGAAAACGAGCGCGCGAATCATAGGGCGAAGTGGCGCGGCTTCGGAGTTACGGCGCGGGCGGCCGCGCCGGAGGCGGCGGAGCGAGCGCTCAAGCGAGCGAACCGCGGAGGAGGCGACGCGCCTCGGCCTGCGCCTGTTCGGGTTGAAAACCGCTGTCGACGAGCAGTTCGACAAGCGGTGCGAAACGCTGACGGCGCTGTTGGCCCGCTTCCGAGCGATCGCGCCGATCCTGGCAGCGTAGCGCCAGCGAGGTGCCGCACAGGCAATTGCGCAGCAGCAGGACGAAGCTGCTGCCGGCCGCGTCCTCGCGTTCCATGAGTCCGGACGACTGGAAAACCGGCGTGGTGCGCGCGATGAAGTCCTTGATGTCGGTGAACCGGCGCTGGCACCGCGTGCACGCGAGCGGGAACACGTCGGCCGATCGCACGCTGAGCCCCTCGTAGGGCGGCGGGAAGGAGGAATGCGGAGGCTCCATGAGGCGGTGCCACCAGCGCACGGCCGACGCCGGGAGTTGGCAAGAGCGAAAGCCGCGGGCGACGGCCGCCGGCGCGGATGATGCGCGCGGGCCCGGCTCGCCAGGCCTAGAACCAGCGTTTGCGTTTCAAATACACGACCATCAGCACGGTGGTGACGATCACGATGCCGACGGCCCACGGGTAACCGTTTTCCAGCTCCTGGATGCCGTGAAAATTCATCCCATACCAGGTGCCGATCACCATGACGGGGATGGTGACGGCGGTGATGGCAGTGAGGAACTTGATGCCCTCGTTCGCTTCGAACGCGGCTTTGTTGAGATAAATATCGAAGGCCATGAGCAGCCGCTCGTGGTAGCCGACCGCGGTGTCCTCGAGCCGGGCGAGGTTGTCGCGGAGATCGCGGAAATAGGGCAGCATCAGCGGCCGGATGAGCTTCGTATCCCCCCGGGCGATACGATCGATCAGTTCGCGCTGCGGGCGGACGATGCTGCGCAGGCGGGAGAAGTCGCTGCGAACCTGCAGGATCTCGTTCACGAACTTCGATCCGGAGTCCTTCGCGAGCACCGCCTCCTCGATCTCCTCCAGCTCGGCGCCGAGCTCGGCCATCGCGGGCTGATAATTGTCGACGAGAAAATCGAGCAGCGTGTGGGCGAGGCGGTCGGGGCCGCGCGCGATCACGCCGACGCTTTTGGTCACCCGATCGATGGTCGCCTGGACGGATTTCAGCGGCGTGCGGTGGAAGGTGACGAGGTATTCGCGGCCGAGAAACAGATCCAGCTCGGTGCTGGCAAACTTCTCGG
Source organism: Opitutaceae bacterium (assembly GCA_040255565.1). GTDB lineage: Bacteria > Verrucomicrobiota > Verrucomicrobiia > Opitutales > Opitutaceae > Opitutus. The sequence goes on from JBDZVH010000007.1 coordinate 20,501, forward strand.
TCCGCGAAAAATCGACCGCGTGCGTGACCAGAAAGAGGTAGCTTTCGTAATCCTCGACCTTCGGCAGCGAACTCGGGGTCATGCAGTCCTCGATCGCGAGCGGGTGAAACTGGAAAACGCCCTCGAGGATCGCTTTGATCTCCTCATCGGTGGGCGTATCGAGATCGACCCAGACGATGAGGCCTTTGTCGGCGCAGACGAGACGCAGGGCGTCGAGCTCGAGATCGCGACCGACGAGCTTGCCGTCGCTGAAGACAAACGAGCGGATCATCGAGGTCGGAGCGCGGAGACGCGGGTTACGCGGGGCTGAGGAGCCTGGCCTCGGCGTCGACGACGCGGCGCACGAATTCTTCGGGGGTCGGTGCGGTGAGAAACGCTTCGCGATTCGCGGGATCCTTCAACAGCCGGCACAGCGTGCTGAGGACCTGCAGGTAATCGCCCGGGCGGGCTTTCGGCGTGCCGAGCATGAAGAGCACGTGCACGAGTTCGCCGCTGTCGAACGGGATGCCTTGCTCGGAACGGCCGATCGCGAGCACGATCTGTTTGACGTGGTCGGTGCGCGCGTGCGGAACGGCGAAACCGTGGCCGAGGCTGGTGGTGTCGAGACGGTCACGGGCCAGCAACTCCGCGTAAAACCCGTCAAAATTGATCACGTCCGGATGCGAGGAAAGCAGCTGCGCGACCTCGTTGAGGGCGGAGGTGCGTTTGTTGTTTTTTACCTGCAGGGAAATGCGGGTGGGATCGAGGAGTTGGGAAAGACGACCGGGCATGCGAATCGGACGGGAGATGCTCGTCCAGAGTGACGCCCGCACAAATTTCGTTGGCAAGCGTGGAGTCGGAGGTTTTCCGAAAATTCAGGCGTGCGCGTCGCAGTGCGCGGCGGGTGCGAGGAAATGAGGTGGATCAGGCGCGTGGCTTCGGCTGCTCGATCGCGACGACGCGGCCGTCGCGGAAGATGATGCGGATGTGTTCTTCTTCGTGCTCGCTGTAGACGTCGGTGTAGATGGGCTCGTAGTAGACGAGGTAGCGCTTGCGCACCGGATCGTAGACCAGGATGCGGCGGTAGCCCGAGTGGAAGTTACCTTCGTATTCGCGGTGATAGGTGTTGTAGATCCACGTCATCTCGCGGCCCTGACCGGTGTCGGACTCGCGGCGTTGATCGGGCCGCCCGAGCGCGATGTAGACCATGTCGGGCGTGTTCCCGAGTTCGATGACGCCGCGCCTCAGTTTCTCGCGCTCTTCCGGCGACAGCGATTCGAAGGTGGCCGCTTTTTCCTTGGAACGGCGGTCGAAGGTGTCGCAACCGGCGAGCAGCGTCGCGACCAGCAAAAGAGGAAGGAGAATCAGGCGTTTCATGCAGTCGAGGACGAGGGAAGATGAACAGGGTTACCCGCTCCGCAAGTGGCCGATCCGTCTCAGCCCTGCAGGGTGAGCGAGAAATGGAAGGACGAAATCTTCATGCGCTTTCGCAAATAGAAGCGATGCGCGTCGACGCGCTGCGTGCCGGAATCGAGCGAGAAGGTATCGCAACCGCGCGAGCGCGCGTGCGCGACGAGCCAGTCGAAGAGGCGGTCGCCGAAGCCTTGCGAGCGCACCGCCGCGTCGGTCACGAGATCGTCGACGTAGCACGTGCGGCCGGAGAACAGCATCTCGAGAATGCGAAAACCCGCGACGCTGCGCACGACGTCGGAGTCATCGACGGCGAACGCGAGGTGGAAGTCGGCGGCTTGTTGACGGCGGATGCGGGCAACGAACTCGGCTTCCTGAAGATGCGGGCGAAGCTGGGACATCACCGGGAAACAGCGGGCGATGTCGGCGTCGGTTTCGGCGAGGGCGATGCGGGGCATGATTGAAGCAGACGCGAGCCTGACGGCGCTTCAAGCTGCAACGGGCACCCGAAACGGACAGCGCCTGCGACGGAGGGAAGGCGATTGTGCCGACGGGCGATTTTCGAAAACAAGAAAGCCTGCGACGTGGGTCGCAGGCTTCTTGGTTTGCGGTGTATGAAACCGAGCTGAAGCGGGAATGATTCAGGCGGCGATCGCGACGGGCGCGAGTTGCTGCCGCCGCTGGCGCAGCCGGAAAGTTATGAGTCCGCCGACGAGAGCCGCGCCAAGGAAGGCGGCGACGGTGGAGGATTCGGGGACGGCTGAGGAGGGGATTACGGAGATTTGCGAGAAGGTGTAATCGGACGAGAAGCTATTCAGTCCGATACCCGCGTAGCCGTTGGTGAACGACGTGGGAAGAATCTCCTCCTCCTCCGGTTTGCTCACAAAACCCACGCCGAACGATGTGGTCGCGCCGGAGGAGTTCGAAAGGATCATCGCGTAAGTTTTGGTCGGATTGAGCGTGTAAACACCGCCCACCGATTCGAGCAAAGTGGAGAAGTCGAAGGTGTATTCGAACGTGTTGTAGGAGCCGAAATCGTTATGCAGCGTGGTCCACCCATTCTGATTTACCCCTTGGAATGCGTTCACCTCGAACTCACCGAAGTCCACGAGCACGTCATATCGGCCGAAAACCGTCGTCGAAATTCCGCTGGTGCCGGGGGTGGAGGATCCGTTCCATTCTGCGAACACCGCGCTGAGAGTGGTGGCGGTGCTCGCACCGTTATTGAAGAAGTTGTAAGTCAGGGACTGGATGCCCAGCAGTTCCGTGAACACCTGTCCGACGGACCGGTTGTTGAGAATGCTTTGCTGACTAGAGCCCGAATAATTTGAAATCGTCTCGTAGGTCTGCAGTTGAGCATGCGCGGATACGGCAAACGCGATTGAGCTCGCGGCAAGAAGCAGGCGAAATGTGGGGGGCAGTTTCATACCTAGGGTGAACTACCTAGTAAAGATAGGGTGTTTAGCAAGCGGTTTCTTTAGGAATGAAGGCTGGATCGGGGGCCGATCGCCGACGGAAACGACAAGTTTCTCGAGGAAACTACGTGCACGTGACGGACCAGTCGTGTCGTGCCACGGCAAAGTCACAGAAAGAAGCTGGCCTGGTTGATGACGCCGAGCTTCCCGAACTTCACCCCACTGCATGCTCCACCATTCGGCCCAAGACTGGGTTTTGATTTCCTGCAGAGGCCGGCCACGAGACGGATCCCAAATGGTGAAGGCGACGAGAATCTCTTCGCCAGAGCGACGGAACTTATACACGTGGAACGGCAACTGGCCTCCACGCCAAGTGACCGCAATGGAGCCGAGGCTCTCGATGAGTTCACAGCCAGAAAGCGGAAGGCAGACGGTTGGATTGTGCAGAAAGGGAATGGATCGAGCGACCTGGCCCTTACGCCATTCAATGTAGTGGCTGTAAACACGCTCGTCCCCATCGAGCCACGTCCCCGCTTCAAAGACGTCCGGCCGGAGCATCTCTCGCGCGACCTTCGGAAGCGTGGAAGGGCGGAAGCTCCAATGATCCGACGGCATCGCCGCCGTCCATTGTGGCGTCTCCGCGGTTCTCCGTTCGCCCAAGGCAAACCAGACGCGGGCGGCCAGTTCGTTCAGGCAGAACAGGAGGGCGATGCTCGCGAACCAGGCTTGAGCGTTTGTCGGCGCATGGCTCGCGCGGGCGGATCGGACCTGCTGGGAAGGCCATTGATATTTGTTCCAGTGAAGCGCGAGCCAACCCGTTGCGATCATGCTGGCGGCCATGGCCGCCCAGCCAGCGATGTCATGCGCTTTTTCCAGAGCCTCCGGGCTCGCGCTGGCGCGGAGCGACAGAAACACGACGCGTGCAAAATTCCCGAGTAGCGCGGCCGCGAGGCCGATCCCCAGCAACCCGAGGCGACGCAGGACGGAAAACCGATACCACTCGCCGAAAAAAAGCGCGATCATCGCGCAGGCTTGCAGCGAGCGAATCCCGCCGCAGGCGTCGTCGACGCCGACCCAGCCGTTGCCGATTCGCACGCTGGTGCCGAGCGCCAGTGCGGGCGTGCCGAGCAGGTTGCTGATTTCCGCGGCCAGCGACGCCCAGGTCTGGCGCAGCGGAAGGATGATCGCGTTTTCCAACGCGCTCGGCACGGGCAGCGTGCTGACCAGCAGGATCAGCGGACCGGCGGTCCAGCGCACGCCGGCCCGGCCGGCGATGAGCCACGCGCCGGCCAGCGCGGTCAGGACGAGCAGCAGCAGATAGACGCCGAGTAACGAGGGCCAAAGCGGGAAGGGCGTGAGCAGCAGGCGCAGCGGCAGATGCGCGGCGACGAGGATGGCGCCGAAAAACCACCAGCGCGCGCCAAGGCCCGCGCGCGGCAGCGCCGCGGGCCGCTCGTCCCAGCGTTCCCAATACAAATACGCCATCAACACCGGCACGACCCACGCGTGGCCGAGATCCGGCGCGCTGCTCCAGGTGACGTGCAGCGGCAGCAGCCAGCTCAATGTCAGCGCGGCCGCGGCGCACGCGACGAGAAGCCGGCGACCGGACGGAGCGACCGCTTCGCTCACAGGCTTTGCGCGAGGGGCGTTTCGGTTTCGGCGTTGCCCGGCTGGGCGGGTTTCACCGGCTTGCGGTTCAATTCTTCGCGCGCCCGCGTGAACAGATAGTTTTCCTCCGGCAGAAAGGCCGTTCCCTCCGCACGTTTCACGGTTTCCTCGAGCTCGGGGCCTTTTTTGGCGAGGCCGTAAACGAACGCGAGATACGGCTGGCGCGGCGGGTATTCGCGATCGAGTGAGCTCATCTTTTCGGCCACCGCGAGCGCCTCGGCCGGCTTGCCCGCGAGGGCGAGCGCGAAGGCGTAGCCGGTCGCGTAGTTCGCATTGGCGGGATCGCTTTCGTGGAGCTTGCGCATCGTGTCCTTCGCGGGATTCCAGTTGGAGTTCGGCTCCGCCAGCATCGTCAGCAACGCCCAGTCGTGCTGATAACGCGGGACCGTGCCATCGGCGCGGCGCAACACATCCATCACTTCGCGCATGCCCTTGGCGTCCTTCTTTTCGCGGTAGAAATTAAACAACGCCTGGTGCGACCACGTCTGGTCTGGAAACGCGCGGGCGATCGACCAGAGAGTGCGTTCGGTTTCGTCGCTCCAGCGCCACCCGACGGCGAGGCGCTGCAGCACCCGCAAGGCGCCGAGATTACCGGCGCACGATTCGAGCGTCATGTCCCACGTCTCGCGACGCAGCGAGGGTTTCGTCGGGCTGTTGACCGTGTGGGCCGCGAACGCGAGGCGAAGCGTGTCAGGCGAGATGGGGCCCCACGCGCCTTCGTTGAGGAGCGACGCGAGGCGATCCCAATTTTCGAGTTGGGCGGCGACGTCCGCTTCGACGTTCCTGACCTCCGGCGTCTGCCGCACGGCGGACGGAAGGCGGGCGAGCCAGTTATCCGCAAGGGCGGCGCGGCTTTGAACCAGCAGCCATTGCACAAACTGCGTCGCGTCGGCAGCGGACTTGACGGCTTCCGGCGCGAGTTGGTCGAAGATGGTTTCAAAAGGCTTTTGGTCGACGAGCAGGTCGACGTTCGCCTTTTGCAGGCGGTCGGAAAACGTGACGCCGGGATCCGCGAGAATCTTCTGTTGGTGCTCCTTCAACCCGGCGTAGTCGCGCCGCTGCAGCGCGTCGCCCGCCAGCTCGCGTTGGATTTGCAGAGCGAGCGCCGGCGTTTGACGGGCGAGCTCTTCCAGATCGCGGCGGGCCTGCGACCGGGTTTCCTCCTGTGGATGACGCAGCCAGAGCAAGGCCTGCGCGTGGCTCAGGGCGCGGTCGTCAGGCGATTGGGCGCGCAACTGGTCGAGCAGGTAGTCGGCGACGGGTGAGTTGTTCGTCGCGACCGCAAAGGCCAGTGCGGCGCGTAGCATCGGCAGTTCGCTGGCGACCGCCGGCGGGGTTGCACTGAGGGCGTCCTTGGCGGCGTTGAAGTCATTGAAATGCAGGCAGCAGAGGACCAGCCGCGCGGCGTCTTCGGACGAATGGGGCAGTCGCTGCACGACGGACCGGCGCAAGCGCATCGCCTGAGGTGAGTTCACCTGCTCGAGCATGTCCGCGGCGAGCCGGATCGTGTCCGGATCGCCAGGGATCGTCTTCAAGGCCACCTCGAGGGCGAGTTGGGCGTTCGCCGGATCGCGGGCGTCCATGAAGCGCTTCGCCTGCTCGAGTGCGCGTTGTTGTTTCCAGCGGAGATAGCGCGGATGAACGACGTCCCAACTCATCCAGGCGCCGACGCCCAGTGCGCCCGCACCGATGAAGAGACCGATTTTCAACCAGCGCTTCGGCCGATTGTTTTCGCGACGCGATTGAAGAAGTTGCATGTGGAAAGGCCGGAGTCAGGGACACCCGGGTGGGTTTAACTAGTGTGAACACCCTATGCCTCAGGTCGAGCCGAAACCGGTATGCGTCTCGCGTTTCGCCCCTGCTGGCCGGCCCATGTGTGCCGTCGCTCAGCGGCTTCGTGGGCGATTTTTGTCGGTCGAGATGACGATCACGGCTCCGATAATGACGGCCGACGCGATCACCGTTCGGCCGGTGACGGGTTCGTGGAGAATCAACGCGCCGAGCGCGACGGCGACGATGGGGTTCACATAGGCGTAAGTCGCCACGCGCGCTGGTGTGCTGTGCTTGAGCAGCCACACGAAGGTCGAGAAACCCACGATCGATCCGAAAAAGATCAGGTAAACGAAGGCCGTCCACGAGCGCGCGGAGAACGCGGCTACATCTACATGAGCGAAGTCGCCGTGCGCCCACGCCAGCAGGCAGAGCGCGGCGCCGCCGGCGATCATCTGCAGCGAGGATGCGAGCATGGGATCCACGCCGTGCCTCGCATGGCGCGCGTAGATGGAACCCAACGCCCAGCTCGCGCATGCGGTCAGAATGGCTCCGACGCCCGCGAGATCGAAACCGGCGCCGCTGCCGGCCCGCCACGGCGCCGCCAGCCAGGCCACACCCGCAAATCCCAGGAGCAGCGCCCCGAACGTGATCGCGGTCGGACGCGTGCCGCCGGGCCACAGCCATTCCGTGATCACAAAGAAAAGCGGTTGGGCGCCGATGATCAGCGCGGTGATGCCGGACGGCACGAACTGCTCGGCCCACACGACCAGGCCATTCCCGCCGAGCAGCAATAGAATGCCGATCACGAGATTCGGCCGCCATTGCTGGAGCGTCGGACGCGGCGCTCCGCGCCAGCGCGACCACGCGTAGAGCAACGCTCCGGCCGTGACGAACCGGACGCCGGCCATGAGAAATCCGGGCATCGTCTCGATCGCGACGCGGATCGCGAGATACGTGCTGCCCCAGATCACGTAGATGGAGGCGAACGCCAGCACGAGCGCCGAGCGCGCGGGAGCGGCGGGAGTGAGCGTCGCGGCGGGTGCCCCGCCGGAGAGGGATTTCATGCGCGTCGATACTCCAGGTAGCGCGCGGTCCGGTCTGCCGCTCCTTCGCCGAGCAGCCGTGCGACGAGGTGCAGCGAGCCATCGATGCCGGCGGAAATGCCCGCCGCGGTCACGATCCGGCCGTTGTCGACGAAACGTTCCGCTGCGGCGATCTCCGTCCGCGGCGCCACCTGGCGCAATTCGTCCAGGCATTCGTGATGCGTGGTGGCGCGCAAGCCATCGAGCAGTCCGGCCTGCGCCAGCACGAGTGCGCCCGTGCACACGCTGAACACCAGCTCGGCGCTCCGCGCTTTCGTTCGCAGCCATTCGTGCAGCGACGGCATGCGCAGCAGCGGGCGGGTGCCGGCCCCGCCGGGAATCACCAGCACGTGCGGCGCCGGGCAATGCTCGAGCGTGAAATCGGGCACGAGCTTCAGGCCGTTGCGGGCGCGCACGGTGCCGGGTTTCAGCGCGAAGGTGAACGTGTGAAAAGCGGTGTGACCCTCGAGTTCGTCCGTCACGGCGAACACCTCGAACGGCCCCGCGAAGTCGAGCACCTCGACGTCGTCGAAGATCAGAATGGCGACATTTCGTTTCATGGTGCGGGCGTTCACTGCTGGCGGGCGAGCTCGCCGACGGTGCGGACCGCGCGGTCGATGTCGTCGCTCCACGGCAGGCCGCAATTCATCCGCAGGCAGTTCCGGTAACGGTCCTTGACCGAGAACAACGCGCCCGGGGCGGTGGCGATCCGGTGGCGAACGGCTTCGCGGTGAAGCTTGAGCGTGTCGACGCCCGGCGGCAGTTCCACCCACAGAATGAAGCCGCCCTGCGGTCGGCTGAGCCGCGTGCCTTCGGGAAAGTATCGCAGCACCGCCTGCGAAAACAGGTGCAGCTGATTCTGGTAGGACCGGCGGATCGAGCGGAGGTGGTGGTCGTAGCCGCCGTTGCGCAGGAAGTCGGACACGGTCTTTTGCAGCACGACAGGCGTGCCGAGCGTATTCGTAAACTTGAGACGCTGCACGCGCTCGAGGTAGCGCCCCGGCGCGCACCAGCCGACGCGAAGCGCCGGGGCCAGGGTCTTGCTGAACGAACTGCAGAGCAGCACGCGGCCGTCGGTGTCCCAGGCCTTCAACGGCTTGGGCCGGCGTTCGCCGAAATGCAGATCGCCGTAGATGTCGTCCTCGATCGCGGGCACGTCGAATTCGCCCAGCAGTTGGTAAAGCTTCGCCTTCTTCTCGTCGGGCATGCAGGCGCCGATCGGATTCTGGAAACTCGGCATTACGATCAACGCCTTCACCGCGCATTCGGCGAGCGCGGCGCGGGTCGCCTCGAGGCACAGGCCGGTGCGCGAGTCGGTGGGGATCTCGAGCACGCGCAGGTTGAGGCTCTGGATCGTTTCCAGAAATCCGAAATAGGCGGGGGTCTCGACCGCGACGGTGTCGCCAGGCTTGGTGATCGCGCGCAGCGAGAGGTTGATCGCCTCCGCACAGCCGACGGTGACGACCAGTTCCTCGTGCGAGAGCGGCGCGCCGCATTGCAGATAACGGCGGGCGATCTCGCGCGCGAGCGGATCGTAGGCGAAGTTCATCGCATAACGACCGAGCATCGCGGAATCGTTGCGGCTCACCGCGCCGAGCAGGCGGGCGAGTTTCTTCGTGGGAAACAGCGAGTGGTGCGGAAACGCGGCGCCGAGCGGGACGTAGTCGGGATCGACCGCGAGGGTGAGAATCTCCGCAGTGAGATCGTTGATGCCGACGTAACTCGGCTTCGCCATCGGCCGCGCCATGCGCGGTTCGGGCGCGAGCGCGACAATCTGCGGGCGAACGTAGAAACCGGACTGCGGCCGAGCCTCAAGCACGCTGCGGTTTTCCAGCACGGTGTAGGCCTGGATCACGGTCGAGATGCTTACGTCGCGTTGCAGCGCCATGCGGCGGACCGAGGGCAAGCGGTGGCCGGGCCTGAGCGTGCCTTGTTCGACGAGTTCCTGGATCTCGCGCGCCAGCTCGAGATAGAGCGGGGCGCGTTCAGGCTTGTTGACGGTTTGGATCATGGCGGCGATCGATGGAGCGCACACGGTAGCGGAGACGCGGCGGGCGCGGCAGGCGTAGCGACCGGCTTTTGGCATCAGCACAGTTTCACACTGGAGCCAGTGTGACCATGACAATTTGCGGGGCGGAGAGTTTGACATCCCGTTGGCTGGCGGTGCCGTTGTCCGTCGCATGAGTGTGTCCGGCACCGAGTTTCTGGATGGGGTGGGCGCGATCCTGACGCGTTATTTTCGACAGAATGCATGGCCTGCGCCGGATCCGCGCGAGCTGGCGGGCGTGAGCGCGCGACTGCTGGAGTTGCTCCAGGCGCGCGGGTTGCCGCCGCCTTTGATCGAGGGAGAAACCGGTGCGCCGGGCGAGATGACGGCGGCCGAGGTGGCGCCGTTGGTCGATCAAGTGCTCGGGGACGCCGGCTCGCGGGAACGCTGGCTCGAGCCGGTGCGGCAGCTCGTGAAGAGCTGCTTCCATCGCGAGTTCACGACCTGCCGAGAGTCTTATCGCGAGAAGTCTCCCGATGGCTTGTGTCGGCGGCAGCAGCTCGAACGTGTGCGGAGGCGGACGAGCGGATCGCATTGTGTGGACTGCCCGTATTGGACGTCCTTGGACGCGACGGCGCACGCGGCGCTGTTGCGCGCGTCATGGTGCGAGGAGGAGGCGACGTTCGACGCGAATCGCGAGGTGTTTCTCCCGGAGGACTTTCGTGCTCTGCGGCGGTGGCTGCATGCGGCGGCGCGCACGGGCATCGCGTAATGCGTCGGTGGGCGGACCGGGTGGCGCTTCGGCCCGCGGCCCCATGGCTGCGTCCCGTGGCGGTGATACGTTGTGCGGCATCGGCTCGGAAACGCAGCCGCAACGAGAACCCGAAAACAGGAGACATCATGAGACTCGCAGCAGAAAGAGAACTGGCGCACATCGGCGAGACGCACGGCGCGGCCGATCACGATCACGACATGGTCCACGAGCTGAGCAACCGCCTCGATGCGCTCTGGCGTTACGATCAATACATCGTGAATGCCGAGGGTGACGGGGAGCTGCAGAGCTTCTGGCGGGAAATGAAGGCGCAGGATCAGGAAAGTATCCAGCGACTGAAGGCGCTGATCGCCGAGCACTGCCGCAAGGAGTGCTTCTAGCGCCGGCGATCCGGCAGGTGCGGGCGCCGCGATCATGCCCGCGCGAGGGCGCGGCGTTTCGCACTAAATTGTGAAGATTCCGCGACGATGTGAGCGGTGATTGTGTTCGGTCGGATTCACGCCAGCGTCGCGCGGCCGGTCGCCGTCGTTGCGAGCGTTTTTATCCGGACACGATGGCTTTTTCCCACGCTCTCTCTCGACAACCGGCATGCTTCGTGCAGAGTTGTTCACAAGATATCCACACACGATGGAAACTACCCGCGGGGCCCTCGCCCCGATTTCGCGGATCAAGGTAGCGGGCAAGGTGAAGACCTTCGTGCTCGACACGAACGTCCTGCTTCACGACCCCCAATCGATCTACAAGTTCGAGGACAACAACCTCGCGATTCCCGTCGAGGTCCTTGAAGAACTGGATTCGATCAAATCGGAGCAGTCCACCGAGCGCGGTCGCAACGCGCGGCGTGTGCACCGCATCCTGCAGGAGTTGTTGCCTGACTCGCGGTCGATGCACGAGGGCGTCGAACTGCCGAACGGCGGCACGCTGTCGATTATCATCAATCCGTATCTGATGGAAGGCGGGCGCACCTCGCCGGCGATGATCCGGCTGCGGTCGATCCTGCCTGACCTGAGCAAGAAGGACAATCGCATCATCGCCGCCGCGCTTTTCGTGCAGGAGCAGTTTCCGCCGCCGACGATTCTCGTCACGAAAGACGTGAACGTGCAGCTCAAGGCCCGCGCCGTCGGGCTGGAGTCGGAGGATTATCTCAACGACAAGGTGCCCGAGCCGGTCGACGAGGCGAGCTACCGCGAGATTCCGCTCTCGATCTACGAGCTGCAGCGTTTCTGTTCCGAGGGTGAGTTCGAGCTTTCCGCCGCGGCGGCGAAACCGCTTTACCTCAACGAATACGTGCTCCTGCGCTCGAGCGAAGGGAAGACCATGCCGGCGCGGTTTTGCGGCGACGGCTGCGTGCGGCGGCTGAAGATCCCCGATTTCGTGAAGGCGCCCGGCGGCGTGCCGATCCGCGCCCGCAATCTCGAGCAGCAATTCTTTCTCGATGCGTTGCTCGACGACAGCGTGCACATCGTCACGTGCTTCGGCAAAGCCGGCACGGGCAAGACGCTGCTTTCGATCGCGGGCGCGCTCCACCAGACGCAGGACGAAAACTCACGCTACGACGGCGTTTCGATTTCCCGGCCCGTGATCGCGCTCGGCAAGGACATCGGTTTCCTGCCTGGCACGCTCGAGGAGAAGATGAAGCCGTGGCTGCAGCCGTATTACGATGCGCTCGAGGTGCTGCTGCCGTCGAAACCGCCGAAGGAACCGCAGTTCGCCGCGAAGAAGGTTTCAAAAAAGAAACACAAGAAGGGCGATCATCTCGTCGCCGCCATGACCGCGTATCCGCCGAGCCAGGCGACGCAAAACGGCGGGCATGGCAGCGGTAGCGCGGCGTTGGCCAAACCCTACGAGCGCCTGCTGCGCAACGGCCTCGTCGAGATCGAGGCGCTCGCCTTCATCCGCGGGCGTTCGATTCCGCGACGGTTCTTTATTCTCGATGAGGCGCAGCAGCTGACGCCGCACGAAGCGAAGACCGTGATTACGCGTATCTCGGAAGGTTCGAAGATCGTGCTGATCGGCGATCCGGCGCAGATCGACAATCCGTATGTGGATTCCCGCAGCAATGGCCTCGTGTATTGTCACAACCGCATGAAAGGCCAGGCGATCGCCGCGCACGTGAAACTCACGAAAGGCGAACGTTCGAAACTCGCGGAGCTCGCCGCAGATCTGCTCTAGACGTCTCCGCGTTACCTTATCGGCGTGTGGCGGCGCTGGCGTGCGCTCACACCGAAACGGCACAAAAAAAGGCGGGTCTTTCGACCCGCCTTTTGTGTGCAGAAAAAAGAAGGCGTCGCTCAGGCCTGCGCGCGCGCGAGCAGGCTCGGCCGCGCGTGACGCAGCGCGCGATATTCCATCACGAGCGCAAAGATGCCGGTGAAGAACAGATCGCTCACGAGGGAGTTGCGGAAAAAGAAGAGCGTCGGCGGGAACTGCGGATGACCGACCGTCATCGCCTGCCACCAGCCGGCGGCGGTCTTCGCGTAGGCGAGGTCATACCACCACGCGTGCGAATTCGTCACCAAGTAGAAGATCACGGCGCCCGCGAGCGTCCCGGAGAACAGGTTCAGCCAGCTCTTACGGTGCGAAACCATCCAGCCGAAGAAAATCGCGAGAACGAAGCAAAGCGCGCGGATGCCCGCCGCTCCCCAGGTCCAGATGTAGCCGAACTGCGTGGCGTAGTAATGATCCAGATAGAGATCCGACAACGTCAGCGCGGCGAGGGGGATCAGCCACAAGCGCGGATTCCGGAAATAAACTCCGCCGCAAAACGCGAGCGCCATCAGCGGCGCAAAGTTGGCAAGCGAGGGCTCCCAGGCGGCGGCGATTCGCCAGCCGGCAGCAACCAGGATCAGGACAGCAGCGAGGATCATAAGAGGGATTCGGTAATGGCCGGGAACGGCGAAAGTGACAAGTGTGGTTTGAAACTTCGGGAAATCCTGTAGGCCGCTGCATGCGGGGAATAAGTGTCCGCCCAAATCGCGTTTCCTTCCGGTTTGCAGCCACTACGAAAACGACGACGCAGCGAAACACCGGCGCCCGCGGCGCCCCATTATGCAGGCGGAGCGGACGGGCCGGGCTCGTTCTCGGCTTCCCGCGCCATGAGCCACAGCAGATCGGCGACGCGATTGGCGAACTGCAGCACGAGCGGACGCACGCTTCGGCCTTGCCGCGGCAGGTGCACGAGGACGCGCTCCGCGCGGCGGACGACGGTGCGCGCCACATCCAGCGCGGCCGCGGGTAGGGTGGCGCCGGGCGTGGCCCAGCCGTCGAAGCGGATCTGTTTCGCCTCGAGCGCGGCAATCTGCGCGTCGACGCGGGCGAGCGCCGCCGGTTCGAGTTTTTGGAATTTCGACGCGAGATAACGCTCCGCATCGCTCTCGGCGCACACGAGTTCGCCCATGAGCGCAACGAGATCGCGTTGAATCGCTTCGAGCGCGGCGTGGCGCTCGCCGGCCGGTTGCACGGATTTCGCGAAACCGAGCGCGGCATTGACTTCGTCGAACACGCCCACGGCTTCGATTTGCGGATGATCCTTCGGCACGCGTTGGCCGAAGAGCAGCGCGGTCGTGCCGTCGTCGCCTCTGCGCGTCGTGATCGAATGCGCCATGGGTCAGGCGATTTTTCGCGCGACCTGTTGGGCGCGCAGGCACAGCTCCGCGGCCTTGAAGGCGTGCGCCTGCGTCATCGCTTTTTCGGTGCGATGGAGGCAGTCGAGGATCAGCTCGCCGAAGAAACGAAAACCGACCTTACCCGTCAGCTCGAGGTGATGTTCCCCGCGATCGTCGACGAGATAAAGCTGATCGCCGCGGCGATCGCGGGCGACGTCGATGTATTTGCGCATCTCGATGTAGCCGTTGGTGCCGAGGATCACGGTGCGGCCATCGCCCCAGGTGCCGAGACCGTCCGGCGTGAACCAGTCCACGCGCACGTAGTTGGAGGCCTTGTTGTCGCCGAGCAGCGTGGCCTCGCCGAAATCCTCGAATTCGGGTTTGTCGGGATTCGCGAAATTTCCCACCGCGGCGTGCGTGACGGTCGCGTCGGTCGCGCCGCTGTAGAACAGGAATTGTTCGAACTGATGGCTGCCGATGTCGCAGAGGATGCCGCCGTATTTCTCGCGTTCGAAGAACCAGGCGGGGCGGCTCGGCTTGTTGAGCCGGTGCGGTCCGAGTCCGAGCACCTGGAGCACGCGACCGATCGCGCCGCCATGCACGAGATCGCCGGCGTGCATCGCGGCTTCGACGTGAAGCCGCTCGCTGTAATAAACCATGTATTTGCGACCGGTCCGCGCGGTCGCGGCGCGCGCGGCTTCGAGTTGGTCGAGCTGCGTGAACGGCGTCTTGTCCGTGAAGTAGTCCTTGCCCGCGTCCATCACGCGCAGGCCGATGGGGCCGCGCTCGTTGGGAATGGCCGCAGCGGCGACGAGCTTGATGGCGGGATCGTCGAGGATTTCGTCGAACGAACGCGCGACCTTCACATGCGGATACTTGGCGCGAAACGCCGCGACCTTCTGCGGGTCCGCGTCGTAGACCCAGCGCAGTTCGGCGCCGGCCTCGACCAGGCCGTTGCATTGGCCGTAGATGTGGCCGTGTTCGAGAAACGCGGCGGCGATCGGAAATTCACCGGCTGCGACCACCGGACGCGGCGCGCCTTGGGGCGCGTAGTTCATGCCATCGGACGAGGAGTTCATAGGCGGATGACGAGCTGAGAAAGTTGGAAATGCGGCGAAACAAAGATCCCGGGGCGAGGATCATAGGCCGCGCTCTGAATGCCCCTCGCTTTTATCCCGCTCAATTTTGCCCGTGGCGAGCGTCAACCTCGGCGGGCTCAGGCTTCGGCGGTCTCGCGCGTGGTCCGCGCGAGCGCCTTGATGTCGGCATCGATCCGGGAGCGCACCTTTTTCTCCATGCGGTCGATGAAGAGGATGCCGTTGAGATGATCGACCTCGTGCTGGATGCAGCGGGCCAGCAAGCCGTCGCAACGCAGCGTGTGCGGGACGCCCTGCTGGTCCTGGAACGTGGCGACGATCGCGTCGGGCCGGATGACATCGCCCCGGATGTTCGGAAACGACAGGCAACCTTCCTCGACGATGTATTCGTCGGTGCCGCGCACGAATTTGATCTGCGGGTTCGCGAGCGCGAGTGGCATGAACAAATCCAGCGGCGGCTTGGCGCCATCGAGTTCCCAGGTGAAATCGAGGTCGGCGCGGCGCAGGTCGATCACGCAAAGCTGGAGCGCACGGCCGATTTGCTGGGCGGCGAGACCGATTCCGCCCGCGGCGTGCATCGTTTCCACCATCTCGGCGGCGAGCGTCGCGAGAGCGTTGTCGAAGCTCGTGATCGGCTCTCCCTTCTTCCTCAGGATGGGGTCGTTGTAGTGAACAATTGGCAGGGACATCGGTCGGTTAGCAGCAGCGTGGTTTTGTCATATAGCTCTGCAAACCAATACTACGATCGATGAGCGCCACAACCGCGTCTCCCGGAAAACCGCTGTTCGCGCCGCTCCTGGTTTTGATCGGACTGGCGATTGCGCTGGCGGCTTGGACGGTGCCGGTGAACCTGAAATCGGTGAGCCCGGCGCTGTTGCGCGAGGCCGGGCGTCAGACGCCTTCGCTCTCGGTCTTCGGCGGGCAGCTCGTGACGGCCGAGAAGATCGGGCCGGCGGCGCTGGTGCTCGACGCCGCGCGCGCGGTCGACGATCCCGGCGCAGGCGCCCTGGAGGCGGAGCTGCAACAGCTCGCGGCGCAACAACCCGAGATGGTGGCGTGGGGCGGCTGGGATCCGTTTCTCGATCCGCTCTTCAAGCAGCGCGAGCAAAAGGCCACGGCGGAGAGCACGCCGGTGCTGAACTTCATCGTCGCAGAGGCGGCACGGCAGTCGTTGCGCAATTATCTTTCGAACTCGCGTTCGCTCGGCGTGCAATCGCTGCTGCGACTCCGGGCACTGACCGACACGGGCCGTTTCGTTCCCGCCGCGCAGCCGGGCGGACAGCCGCTCGACGCCTTGATCTTGCTGACGGCACTGCTGTATCAGGGCGAACACCTCTCGCCGGCGCTGCAGCGCGAGATCCGCACCGGTGCCGATCTCGCCAACGCGCAAGGCCGCCTCGGGGAGCTCGAGGCGTTTTTCCTCGACCTGCTGTCGCTGGGCCGGCGGCTCGACTGGATGCAGCTGACCGAACTGCTGCGCCGGACCGAGAGCGAAAAGACGGTCGGCGAATATGCGCACCTGGCGCGGGTCGCGCCCGAACAGTTTCCGCTGATCTATGTCGCCGCCCTGTTTTCCGAATCGGCCGACCGGGTCGCGAGTTATCTTCTGCAATACGGCAGCACGGGCCTCGACGATTTGAAAGTGGCGCTGGCGGAAGGGCAGGGCGCGGTTCGTCAGCTGATGCTGCGGCAGGTGCCGGTGAACCGCTCGCTAGAAGCCGGTCTCGGCACCGCCGCTTCGCTGGTGCTGCTGCATCCGAAGGCGATGCTGGTGCTGAAGTATTTCGCCTACCTGCTCGGCGCCTTTCTGGTGTTTCGCGGTCTGGACGCGTGGATTATTCCTTCCGGCAGCAGCGGCGGTCTCGGGCTGCCGCGGATGAAAAGCGGACTGCTGGCCACTTTGTTCGCGGCGCTGCTGGTGATCGCGACGGAACCGTTTTTGTTGAAGGCGGCACCGCCTTCGGAATATCGCGCGCGACTCGTGTTGCCCGCGCTTGTCACTACCGCCACCAACCCCGCTCCGTCCTCCCACGACACGATCAAGACCATGGACTCCACCACGATTCTCTCGATTGGCTTCTTCGCCGCGCTCCAAGTCGCGATGTATTTCACCTGTCTGCTCAAGATCCGCGACGTCGCCCGCTCGCCCGTCACACCGCTCGTGAAACTGCGGCTGATGGAAAACGAGGAAAACCTCTTCGACGGCGGCCTCTACGTCGGCATCGGCGGCACCGCGGCCGCCCTGGTGCTGCAGGTGCTCGGCGTGATCGAACCCAACCTGCTCGCGGCCTATTCCTCGAATCTCTTCGGCATCACCTGCGTGGCCATCGTGAAGATCCGCCACGTGCGGCCCTACAAACGCCAGCTGATCCTCGACAGCCAGACCGTCACGCCCACTTTCGGCGCGCCTAGCGTCACGGGCGGCAAGAGCGGAATCGCAACCGCCACGCCATGAATCGCACGCTCCTCCTGATCCTCTGCGATTTTCTGCTGCTGAATCTGCTGGCGCTCACGCGCTGGGAGAAGGCGGAGCCGTCTCCGGTGAAACAGCCGCCCGTCCCGGAAATGGGCGCCAACGCCGTCACAAAAGACCACGATCTGGTCGAAACGATGAAGCTTTCGCTCGAGGACGAGCGTGCCGCGCGCGAGCAACTCGCGCAGAAACTGGCCGGGCTCGAATCCAATCTCAGCACGCGCGAACAAAACCTCGCGAAACTCGAGGCCGAGCGGGCCCAGCTCGCGACCAATCTCACGAGCGTGCAAACGGCCGCCGAGCAGCTGAAGCAGCAGGTGGCGGAGGCGACGCAAAACGCGACGATGACGCAGGAGGAACTGGCGCGGTTGCAACGGGAGCTCGAGGAGCGTCGCGCCGAGGCCGAGCGCCAGCAGCAGGCGCTCGCCAGCGCCGAAAAGGCGCAGGCCGAAGCCCGCGAACGCATCCAGCAGCTCAACGTCGCCGTCGGCGTCGCGCAGCGCGAAAAGGAAATTCTCCGTGAAACCGCCGAGACGCTGCGCACGCAGGTCGTGGCCGAGCGTGAGGAACGCCTGAAGGTGCAGGAGGCCACGACGCAGCTCGCGCAGGGCGTCGGGCAACTCGCGGAAAGCTCCGGCGCGCTGACGAAGGAGATCCGGGAAAACCGGCCCATCAACGCGAACGTGCTCTTCAGCGAGTTTCTCGAAAACCGCATCACGACAAACTTTACCGCCGTGCGCGCGGGGCTCTTCGGTCCGGCCACGCGCGAGAGTTCGGCGGCGACGCTCCTCGTCACCGACGGCGCCAAGACCTACGCGCTGCTGCATATTTCCGACACGCCGTTTCCGCTCACGGAAAACAGCTTCGACTGGCAGAAGCTCTCCGCGGAATTCGTCCGCAACCATCAACGGATCCCGGCCGGCGAACTGCAGTTCCTCTCCGTCGATCCGCGGTTGGTCGCGATCCCGGTGAGCGAGGAGCAGGTGAAGGCGCTCGGCGCCAAGGTGTATCCAACCGCCTTGGACCCGTTCAAGTTTCCCGAGGCCGTGCTCGTGAACGGCGGCGGGCGGGGTTACGGCGAGGTGGGGTTCAAGCTCGACGCGTCCCAGCCCGGCTACGTGCGCGTCGACAATCGCTTTTTCAAGCGCCTCTTCGGCGACTTCGCTCCGTCGCGCGGCGATCTGGTTTTCAGCAAGACCGGCGAAATCCTCGGGATCATGGTGAACAGCGACTACTGCGCCGTGGTGAACAACTTCCTGCCGGCGCGGCGCCTCCCGACCGGCGACGACATCAGCGCGCAAAAATCGAGTTCCGTGCTGAATGAGCTGGGCGCGCGCATCCGCTCCCTGCCGCTGAAGCTGCAGTAAGTCGCGTTCCGCGAATCCCGGATTGCGGCGCCGCCGCGCGCGGCCGAAAGTCGCGCCATGTCGCGTCATTTCCTCGCGGCGACGCCGCCACCACGGTCCGTCCACTGCGGTTCCCGAGCATGATTCGCCCCGATATCCTCTGGATCGTGACCACGCAGTGGCGCGGTCAGGCGCTCGGCTGCGCGGGCGACGTCAACGCGCGCACGCCCTTTCTCGACCGCTTCGCGACCGACGCCGTGCGCTTTGCGCAGGCGGTCACGCCGCATCCCTTCGGCCCGTTTGCGCGGGCCGCGCTGCTGACGGGAATCCGTTCACCGGAAAACGGCGTGCGCGATTATTTCGACCCACTGCCGGCGGCCGCGCGCACGATCGCGCACGAGGTGAACGAACTCGGCTACACGACGGCGTTTTTTGGGAAATGGCACCTCGCGCCGCGGGATCCGTCCGCGGCGCTGGTGGGCGAGGCGCACGCGCGCACCCTCGTGCCGCCGGAACGCCGGGGCGGATTCGCGTTTTGGGAAGGCTTCGAGAGCGGATTTCTCCTCAACGATCCCTGGCTGCACGGCACGCGTATGCCGGAGCCGAATCCGTTTCGCGGATACCAGAGCGAGGTCGTGAGCGAGCGGGCCGCGGCGTGGTTGCACGATCAGACGGGACCGTGGTTTGCGGTCGTGAGTCTCGAGCCGCCGCATCCGCCCTATGCCGCGCCGGCGGCGGGCGTCGCACCCTGCTCGCCGGACGAACTGCTGCTCCCGGCGAATGTGCCGCGCGGCGGTGAGATCGAAGCCCGAGCCCGCCGGGAGCTGGCGGGCTACTATGCCCACATCGAGGCGACGGATCGTGCGATCGGGCGTTTGATCGCGCAGCTCGACGCCGCGGCGGAGGGAAGCGGACGCGCGGCGCCGATCGTGGTTTTTACCAGCGTGCACGGCGATATGCACGGAGCGCATGGGCTGTTTCGCAAAGGCTGGCCGCATGAGGAATCCGTGCGCGTGCCGCTGCTGGTGCGCGCGAGAGGACAGAAAGAGTTTGCGGCGGGCGTCACGGATCAGGCGTTGGTGACGTTGCTCGATGTTCACCGTTGGACGCTTGCGTGGACGCGAGGCGGGTGTCGCGGCGAAGGGCGCGTGGCGGAAGCGCAGACGATTTCGATGCCAAGCGTCGTAGCCTTGCCGCAGCAATGCGATCGCCCCTGGCGCGCGGTGCGAACGGCGACGCGAAAACTGGTGGTCAACGACGACGGCTCGCCCTGGTGGTTGTTCGATCTGGAACGCGATCCGCTCGAACAGAAAAATCTCGTGGACGATCCGGCGTGGCGCGGCGAGTTGAGCCGGCTCGCGGCGGCGGGCGGGCTCAGCCGATGACCGTGGGCGTTTCGGTCTTGGCGAAGAGCCGGCGGATGGCGGCTTCGATCTCGTGGAGTTTCACCGGCTTCGAAATGTAGTCGTCCATGCCAGCCTCGAGGCAGCGTTCGCGGTCGCCCTGCATGGCGTTGGCGGTGAGTGCGACGATCTTCGGCTGCCGGTCGGCGGGAAGTCGGTGGCGGATTTGACGGCTGGCCTCGAGGCCGTCCATCTCCGGCATTTGCAGATCCATCAACACGAGGTGGTAGCGGCGGGATTGCAGCGTGGTGATGGCCTCGAGCCCGTTGCTGACCGCGTCGGCGCGATAACCGAGACGGTCCAGGAAACGCAACGCGACCTTCTGGTTGACGGCGTTGTCCTCGGCCAGCAGC
Source organism: Opitutaceae bacterium (assembly GCA_040255565.1). Lineage (GTDB taxonomy): Bacteria > Verrucomicrobiota > Verrucomicrobiia > Opitutales > Opitutaceae > Opitutus. The sequence goes on from JBDZVH010000007.1 coordinate 40,864, forward strand.
ACATCGAGCGGAAACTCTTCGGCGAGGCGTCGCGAGAAGCCGCTGGCGGTGTGGCGGGTGGCGAGCGTGGTCGCGGCGGGATTGAAGAGGAACGAAATGGAGTGGAGGAAGGACGCCGTTTTGAACGGCTTGAACACGCTGGTGTAGGGCTGGAGATCGGTCGGCGCGGCGGGCGCCGTCTGTCCGAAGGGCAGCATGAGCAACCGGGGCGCCTTGATCGGCAGCAGCAGTTCGAGCGGCGATGTGCCCTCCGTCTCGTCGCCGTCGACGATCAGGAGCCGCGGCGGTGCCGGGAGATCGTGCGCGAGCGACAAGGCGCTCGTGGCGTTGGGGGCGAACAGGCAGCGCGCCCCGAGCGGTTCGAGCAGGGTGCGCAGGCGTTGCTGGGTGGTCGGGTGGTCCTCGACGCAGAGCACGACGGCGTCGTTGAGCTGGGCGAGGCCGGCCGGCCGTGTCGGCTCGGCCTTGATGGCCGCGGCCTCGGTGGCGATCGTGAAGATAAACGACGACCCTTGGCCGACCGTGCTCTCGACCCGGATGTTTCCGCCCATGAGGTTGCTGAGCCGCTGGGAAATCGCGAGGCCGAGACCGGTGCCGCCGTATTTGCGCGTGGTGGACGAATCGACCTGGCTGAAAGCCTTGAACAAACGATCGAGGCGATCGCGCGGGATGCCGATGCCGGTGTCGCGCACGCGGAACTCGAGCTGAAGCCGTCCGGGAATGATGGGTGAGTTGCCCAGTCGCCGCACCTCGATCGCGACGCTGCCGTGCGGCGTGAACTTCACGGCGTTGTTGACCAAGTTGACGACGACCTGCCGCAGGCGCGTGACGTCGCCCATGATCCAAGCCGGCACATCGGGCGCGAGGTGATAAACGATTTCGAGCTTCTTGGCGGACGCCTGCAGGGCGAAGAGGTCGAGCGCCTCCTCGAGACAGACCGCGAGTTCGAAGGGCATGTGCTCGAGCTCGAGCTTGCCGGATTCGATTTTGGAGAAATCGAGAATGTCGTTGATGATCGTGAGCAGGGCCTCGCCGGAGGTGCGGATCGTGTTCACGAAATCGCGCTGCTCGGCATTGAGCGGCGTTTCCATGAGCAGGCTGGTCATGCCGATGACGCCGTTCATCGGGGTGCGGATCTCGTGGGACATCGACGCGAGGAACTCGCTCTTAGCGCGGGAGGCATCGTCGGCCTCGGCCTTGGCGCGGCGGAGCGTTTGCTCGGTTTCCACGCGCGCGGTGATGTCGGTCTCGATGGCGATGAAGTTCTGCAGCTGGCCGGTTTCGTTGCGGATCGGCTGGATTTCGAGACGCAGGTGATATTTGCGGCCGGACTTGGAGTAGTTCACCACGTCGGTCGAGAGTCCCTGGCCCTCCTGCATGGCGAGGCGGATCTGGCGGACGGTGGCGCGATCCGTGTCGGGGCCGTTCATGAAGTCGGCGGGTGTCTTGCCGACGACCTCCTCGAGGGAATACTCCATCACGCGGGTGAAGCTCTCGTTGACCCATTCGATCGTGCCGGCGGGCGAGGCGATGAGCACGGGATTGTCGGTCTTGGACGCGACGAGCGAAAGCTTGCGGGTCTCGGCCTGGCTTTCGCGCAGCGCCTGCTCGGCCTCGCGGCGGGCGGTGATATCCTGGACGGTGCCGATGATGCGGGTGGGGCGGCCGTTGTTGCTGGCGGCGACGGTTTTCGAACGCGTGTAGACCCAGCGCCACTCGCCGCCGCGGGCGCGCACGCGGTATTCCGGTTCGATGAACGACGCGATGCCGCCGAGCTGGGACTCGACCCGGCGCCGATAGAGCGGGAGGTCGTCGGGATGGATGAGGTTTTGCCAGGCTTCGACGCTCGCGGGCATGCGGCCGTGGTCGTAGCCGAGCATCGCCCAGAGTCCGGGGCTGTAGTAGACGTGGCCGGCGCCGACATTCCATTCGAAGATGCCGATCTGCGTAGAATCCAGCGCGAGACGGAGCCGTTCGTCGGAGATTTTCAGGCGCGCTTCGACGCGGCGGCGTTCTTCGTTTTCGGCGTGGAGCTTGCGGTTCGAGAGTTCGGCGGCGCGCTGGCCGGCCCGCGCGCTGCGGGCCAGATGCACGCTCAATCCGAGCAGCAGCGTGATTCCAAACCCCGCCGCGAGGGCGAGCTCCGGCAGGAAAAGACGTTCCGATTCGAGCGCGGCCTTTGATGGCGTGAGCATGAGCCGCACGCGCCGGTCGAGCAGCGGATAGGTTTTTTCGAGCGAGAGCTCGCTGTTCTGAATCTCGTCGACGCCCGGCAGCGAATCGTAAACCAGTTCGTTGCCGACCCGGATGCGGATGCGATAATCGCTCGCGAGCTTCCCCGCCACGAGGCGTTGAAACGAGCTCTGATACGGAAACTCGCCGGCGACATAACCCATGATCTGTTTGTCGCGGCTGATGGGCGCGTAGATGGCGACGCCCTTTCCCCGACCGCCGATCGCGATCGTCGCGGAAATCACCGGACCCCCGCTGATGCGCGCGGCCTCGATCGCGATCCGGCGGGCGCGCCGGTCATCGACCTCGGGCGCGCCGGAGGGCACGAGATTGGCCTGCGGATCGGAAAGGTCGACGTCCGCCCCGTGGTCGAAGTTCATGGCGCCTTCGTTGCCCTCGCCGGGATACACCCAGATCGTGCGAAAGCCGGGATTCACGACGGCGATGGCGGCACACTCGAGCGACTCGGACGTTTCGCGCGGCTGCTCCAGGTGTTCGCGAGCGTCGGCTTCCCATACCACTTTGGCATTCGGGGCAGATTCGCTCCATTTACGGGCAAGGCGTTCGATGGCGGAGGCCTGCCGGTCGTAGGCGAACTTGATCGTGTTCGCGAGCGTATCCATCGACGTCTGGGTCTTGGCGCCCAGATAGGCGACCTCGCGCTCGCGCAAGCCGATGAAAAGAATGATCGTGAGCGTGAGACATCCGACGACCGCGGGCATCGGCGACCAGGAGGGCGGTCCACCTTCCGCTTTCATCGTTTCCCGCCACGCCAGAATGAGCAGGCCGAGGCCGACCAGCAGGAGCGCGATGGCGCTGAGCGGAGAGGTCGCGGTGTTCGTTCCCCAGCGATATACCGCCGGCAGTCCTACCAAGTAGCCGAGCAGCGTGGTCAGTCCCGCCGATGCGACCATGGAGCTGACGGCGGCTTCGGCGAAAAGCCGCACCCGCGGCGCACGCGAATACCCCCGCCAAGCCAGCACCAGCGAAGCCAGCAGGATCGACGCGGCCGACATCGCCGACATCCGTCCCGGATGCGCCGTTTCGGTGAGCAGATGGTCCGTGACCAGCAACTCGTCGATGTGCAGTTGCAGGTCGAACACGCTCTCGAGCAGCGAAGCGAACGCGATCGTCGCCGGCACCAGCGAGAGCCAAATGACCGGTCGACGGCCCAGCTCGAGTGCCAGCAGGATCCCGCCGAGCACCAAGGCGCACAAGGCGTCGTTGGCTTTGATGGCCGCGCCCGTGCTGAAGGGCTGGATCAGACCGTCGAGACGCAACCACCAACCCGCCAAAGCCGACGCTCCCAAACCGCACAGCGCGGTTGCCAAGACAATGGACGCACGCTCCAGCCAGGACCTTCGTGGCAATGTGGGGAGGTAGGCCATTGAGGATTTTCCCCTAGCTAAGCGAGCGGCAGGCGCCGATCAATTCGTTTTCACGCCGCTCTCCTGCGGTGACGGTGGTGTGGGAACGGGGCCGCCGGGCGCCGTGGGCGTTGGAACGGGAGTCGCGCTCGGTTCGCCCAACGAACGCAGTAAATTGGTCGGTCCGATCACAAACGCCCACCGCGGGTCGTCGAGGGCGCCGGTGAGTTTCACCTCCAGCATCGTGGAGAGTGGCGTGAGCACGGCTCCGACCACGTTTTGCAGCAGCGATTTGCTTTCCTGAAACGGATACACGCGCGCATTGAAATCGAGCTGCCGCCGGTCGAGCGAGTAGTCGCCATGCGCCTGGATAGCCGAATTCGCGCCCGTGACGCTCACGGCCGGGAACGCCACTTTCGGGCCGTCCAGTTGAAACTCGCCCCGAGCCGAGGTGAAGCGAAGCGAGGTGAAGTCGAGCAGCGCGGACAAAAGCCCGAGCAGCCGCACTTCGCCGAGTTCCGGGCCTTCGAGCGTGGCGTGTCCATTCCCGTGGAAACTGTAAGGGTCGGTGGCCTTTCCCTCCGCCGACAGCGCCAGATCGAGCCGGACCTTGCTTTTGCCGGACAGGAATTTGTCGTCCTTGGCAGTGCCTTCGCCGCGACGCGCGGCCAGATAGTTGCTCACCGTGTGCACGGCCGTCGCCAGATTGGCTCCTTGCAGCACGGCATCGAAACCAAGCCGCCGGTCGTCCTTCTCGCCCCACAATCGCCCCTTCCCGGTGAGCGAGCCTTCCGCGACCACCGCCTCCGCGGCGTCCACGGTCACTTCGCCATCGCGCAGCCTCGCGGAAAACGACAGGTCCTGCGCCGGAAATCCGTAGAGCGAAAACGAACCCGTCGAACGTGCCTCGATGCGCAAGTCATGATGTTCGCCCTCCGGCGCCCCGGGACCGTCCAGCCGGCCCTTCACTCGCAACTGCGGCGGGTGGGCGAAATCGAAGGGCTCGAGCCGCTCGGCGATCTCGGGGCCGAGCAGCTTGGCGCCGTTTTCCAGATCCAGGGTCGACGTGAACGCCACCGTCATCTCGCGCCATTTGTAGTCGGGCACCGTGGTCGTGCGGGTGAAGGTCCCGCGGAGTTCACGGGCGCCGCGCACGCCGAAAAGCTCCAGTCCGTCGATGAAGTTCGGCCGGATGAAAAGCAACGAACGCGCATAGTCGAACGACGCGCCCCGGATCGCGGCGCCGCGGTTTTCCACAAAAAGAAAAACGCTGGTCTGGAGCCCCTCATGCCACCGGCCGGAGACATCGACGCTCGCGGTCGGCGGCGCGTCCGGGAAGTCGAAGTTCTCGAAAACGTGCGACCACCAGTCGTGAAACCACCCGGCGATCGCCATCGGCTGCAGGCGGCCGTCGAGCAGGAAGCGGAACTCGTGCGTGGCGATATCCTGCTCGAAGGTGCCGTAGGCGAAGTTCGGGCCCAGCCGCGCCAGCGCGTGCCGCGCGACGAACCGACGACCGTCGAACTCGATCTCGCCGGCGATCGAGTCCATCGCGACGCCGTGCGCCTCGATGCGCTCGGCCGCGACGCGGCCCGTCAGGTTTTCAAACTTCCCGCCGGGCAGAAACCGGGCCTCCACGTCGAGGCCGACGGGCGCGCCGAAGTCGACGAACGGCCGCAGATCGCGGCCCACCCGCGCTCCGATCGGCGCAAGCAGGTCTGGTGACAGTTTTCCGGATACGCGCACCTGGCCGGAACGGGCGGCGGGATCGCCCGCCGCCGTCGCGGCGAGCGGCTGCCCCAGCAGCAGCGCGCTGAACTCCGCCGCAAAATCTCCCGCTTCGCCGGACTCGAGGGTGGCGAGCGGGAACTCGCCCATCAGTCCCTCCGCGGCGACGGAGCGGGCCGACAAGCGGATTTCGCGCGGCGCGAAGGGAAGCGGCGCCGGAGCCAGCGCGAGTCGCGAAAAAGCGGATACATCGAGGACGGCGACCCCGCGCGGCGTGCGGACCTCGGCGGCTTCGAGCGCGACGGGCAGGATTGCGGGGGCGGGGCCGAGGACCGGGACGCGGACCGTGGCGCGCAGGTCGCGCGCGCTGATGGGCTGGCCGGCCACGGGCAGGCTCAGTCGCGGCGTGGCGAGGATCACGGCCGCCAGGGCGCCGCGTGTCGGTGACGGGGTCAGCTCGATGTGCACGGCTGGCGCATCCATGTCGGGGAGCCGGGCGGTCGCGGCGACGAGGCGGCGGCAAAAATCGGGAAAGCGTTCCACGAGCTGTTGCAGCCCCGGCAGCGGCGCGGCCTGCGGGCCGCGGGCGCGCGGCGGCAGTTCGAATGCTCCCGCGGCGGTGACGGCGATGCCGGCGACGCGGGTTGTGAGTTGCTCGATCTCGAGCCGGTTGTCGGCGATCCGGGCGAAGACCTCCAGATCGCCCACGATTTCCTGGCTGCGTCCCGACGGCGCGAGCATGGCGGGGATGAAGAGCCGCAGCCCGCTGATCCGCACGCGCTCGGGTTCGAGGCTGCCGACCAGGAGCGACCACGGATCGAGTTCGACGTAAACCGCCCGCGCCGCGAGCACCGGTTCGGCGAACTGCGGGAGGGAAAACGTCACGTTCTCGAGAAGCACGCGACCGACGGGGTCGAAGGTCGCGCGGCCGAAGCGCGGAGAAAGCCCGGCGGCCTGGAGACGCTGCTCGATGGAACGCAGCGCGAATTTCGGGACGGCGAGCTCGTGCGTAAACGCGATGCCGAGCTGCACGAGCAGGGCCAGGCCCAGCGCGAGCCAGAGGATCCAGCAACCGAGCGACAGGAGGGAATCGCCGCAGAAGCGGATGCCCTGCCAGAGTTGCTTGAGCCGGAGCGGCATGACCGTCAGCAGTCGCCAGGCGTGCGCCGGCTCAGCGGGCCGGTTCGGCCGGGCCGGGATCGCGCGGGCCCTCGACGATTTTCCACAACGCATCGAGCAGCGGCTGCTCGATCTCGAAGACGGCGTTGAATTCGTTGGCCGGAGAGCCGGCGAGCTGGTGCGCGCCGCCGACGCGCGGCGTGAGGAACAGCGTCGTGGTGCTCGTCTGTTCGCCGGCGCCGCCGGTGAGCATGGTGGTCGCGTCGAGACGGTAGCGCCACGGGCGGTCCTCGCCGGCGACCGTCACGCGGTCCACGAATTGATCGAGGACGAATTCCTTCGCCCGCAGCGTGCGGACGTGCGCGAGCAGCGTGGCGACGGCCGCGGGATCGCTCACCGACGCCGCGGGGGTGCCGTCGGCGGCGATCGCGGTGTCGAGCAACACGGAGTCGTTGCTCAAATCGACCAGCTTGAGCGCGGTGATCCGCGCGCCGCTGGGCAGCTCGCGCAGAAGTTTTTCGCGCCACGTGCGCGGGGTGACGGCGGTCTCGCGGAGGATCGAGGGATCGACGCCGTAGATCGAAGCCGAGGCGGCCGGGAGCCGGGCGTAGACGAGGGCGTCGTCCATCGTGCCGACTCCGAACTGCAGTTGCACCGACGGCTGGCCGGAAAGCGTGAGCGTGACTTCGCGTTCGGGGCGGTTGAAGCCCCACGATTCGAGATCGGCGTCGCGCGGCGCGTCGCTGGGGAACGTTTTCGCTTCGAGCCGCAACAGTTGCTCGAGGAGTCGTGCGACGGCGTTGCGGTCGGCGGGCAGCGTTTGCGGACCCTGGGTGCCGCTGCCGCGCAGGACGATCTGCCACGCGGGCGTGTCGGTCGCGGGCGCGCCGGTTTCGAGGCGCTGTAGCGTGAGCGGCGGCTGGCCGGGCGCGGTCAACGTGATGGCGGTGACGGCGCGCGGATCGAAATCGAGCAGGCGCGTCTCGCGCAGGGACTCCTGCGCCTGATCGAGCGTGCCTTTCAACGCCGCAGGGATGCGCACCGTGAACAGCGCGCTGCGGCCTTCGAGCTGGGCGTAATAGGCGACGCCGGCGGCGGGTGCGGTTTCGCCGGCGGCGAGCGGATCGCCGAGCAGCAGTGTTTCACGGCGCTTGTTGCCCTCGAGACTGACGCGCAGGGAAGGCTTGGCGGAGGGCAGCGTCGCGGGTGGATTCTCCGTGACGAAGTCCTCCACGCGCAAGGCGTTGAGTCCGTTGATCGCGAGTTCGGTCTTGGTCTTGCTGGCGCGGGCGACGATTGGCGTGTCGAAGGACCAGCGGTTGCCGTCGCGGTGCAGACGGATGCGCAGGCTGGCGGGCGCGGCGGTCTGGAGGTTGAGCGAGCTGGCCTCGAAAACCGGGATGGTGAAGATCGCGGCGGAGTGGAGCTCGTCGAAGGTGAGCGCGAGGCTGCGGGCGAGACTCTGGTTGACGACGTGGATCCGCTGGCCGTCGGAGGAAAGTAAATACAGCCGCACGCCGTCCTTCGTGCTGTCGCCGAGCCGCAGGACGGTGGGCGGACGGTTTTCGGCGCTGGCGACGGCGGGATCGCCGGAGGTGAAGCTCAAGGTGAGCTTCGGTTCGTCGAGGCCGTAGTCGGCGAGCGACTGGCCGTTTTTCGCGAGATCGCGAACGAGGAAGCTGGTCTCGTGTTCGAGGAGCTGGAGTTCGTTGATGATCCGGCTGATGGCGTTGGGTTCGGCCGGCCACTCGAGCGGCTGCGTGATGAACCAGGTGTCGCCGCGTTTCTCGAGCGCGAGGTTGTGATCGGAGCCGGTGATTTGCAGCGCGCGGATGTCGGACGCCTCTGCGCCCAGCACGCGGCGGCGGGATTCCTTCCAGCTTTCCTCGATGCGCCAGCGGCGTTCGAAACGGAAAATGAAGAAGAACAGCGCGACGTTGAGGAACACGAGGACGAGCGTGACTTTGGTGCGCACAGGAAGTTGAGGGTTGAGTGTTGAGAGTTAAGAGCGGGAGTGCGCGACGGAGGAGAATGGTTTTTACTCTCAACTCTCAGCTCTCAACCAATAACTCGGATCGAGTCAGCTCCTCCTCGTCCAATAGACGAGCAGGCCGAGGAGGCCGGCGGCGGCGGGGAGGGCGAGGAGCAGCGTGTAGCGGAGCCGCGAGAGTTCGCCGGCGCTGAGGGAGAGCTGGAAACGGTCGATCGGCCGCGCGGGAATGTTGAATTGCGAATCCCGGTCGACGGTCCAGTTCACCGCGCCGAGGAAAATGTTCTGGTTCGCGACGTCGGAGATGCGGTTGTTCGCAATCAGATCGCCGGTACCGAACACGACGAGGCGGCCGCCGCGCACGCTGAACGGGAGATTGCCGCGGACGGAAACCCGTTCGGAGGCGATCACGACGCCGAGGCGATCCTTCGGCTCCATGCCCGGGAGCGGACGAATGTCGACGCCGGGCGTGAACTCGTGGGCGGACGGTATCCGATAACTCACTTCACCCCAGGCCGTGGTGGACGTGGCGGCGAGCGTGGTGACCGTGAGACCATTGCCCATCGTGCGACCCGGATCCGGCCGCACGCTGCGCGCGGGCCCGATGCGCGGAAAGAGCCGGTAGTCGAGCAGCGTGCGGGTGACCGGGTGCGGCGCGAGAAAGCGCAGCAGCAGATCGCCCTCCTCGGTGATGTTCTGCGCCCCGGAGTCGTAGATCATGTCGTCGTCGACGAGCACGCCCCAGTCGAGGAGCAGGTCCTCGAGACCGTGCGGATAGCCCGGCGGCAGCAGGAGGATGAGCCGGCCGGCGTCGGCGGAGAGATACTGGCGGAGGAGTTCCTGCTCGAGCGGCTGGAATTTGCCCTGAGGATAAACCGCCACGAGCAGCGATGCGTCGGCGGGCACGCGGCGCAGGTAGCCGAGGTTGAGCGTATCGACTTCGAAATTACGCTGGCGGAGCATCTCGCGCAGCAGCGAGAGGCCGCGGACCGGGTCGATGTCCTCGGCGCTCAACTCGCCGTGGCCGGCGAGGAAGTAGATCTTTTTCCGTTCGGGACTGGAGACGTCGAGGATCGCGGCGGTGATGGCCTGCTCGCCGCGGAAGGCGACCTTGGTGTTGCCGTTTTCGACCTGGTAAATCTCGGCGAGCGTCACGGTGCGGCGTTTGTCGCCGCAGATGAGGATGATGGCGTTGGCCTCGGTGATGCCGAGTTGGTCGGCCTCGCGCCGGCGCTGGTAGACATCGATGAAATCGACCTTGATGCGGCGGTTTTCGTCGTGGTCGCTGGCGTAGGCGTATTCGCGCAGCAGCCCGCGCAAGTCGCGCGAAGCCTGCGCGATCTCGGGATTGTCGGAGTCCTCGGTGAGGGTGACGACGATGTGAACGGGCCGCGGAAGATTCTGCAGATACGCGACGGTCTCGGCGGAGAGCGAGTAGCGCCGTTGCTCCGTGAGGTCGAAGCGCCACGCGTGATTGCGCGCGAGATAATTGAGCCCGCCGAACAGCGTGAGAAACAGCACCGCCTGCAGCACGAGGTTGAGCGTGCGGACCCAGCGGGCGGCGCGAAAGCTGTCGGTGAGGGGCATGCGTTTTAGTTGAGAGTGAAGAGTTGAGAGTTGAGAGCGGGAGCAGGGCTCGCGATGGCGGCGCGTTCAGGTTCGTTTCTCTCAACACTCATCACTCAACCCTCAACTCAGCTGTGCAACAGCTTCGCCTCCACGCTGAGGATGCTGAAGATGAGCGAGAGGACCGTGCCGCTGAGATAAAACAACAGCTGGCGCGTGTCGACGACGCCGCGGGTGAAGTCGTCGCGGTGTGCGATCACGCGCATGTAGTCCGCGGCCTCCTTGACCGGCGTGAGCAGATCGCGATCGAACCAGGCGCTGTCCGCGAGGTAGTTGGTGCCGACGATCACGCCGACGAGCATCACGAAACAGAGCACGCCTGCGACGGCCTGGTTGCGCGAGAGCGAACTGGCGAAGATGCCGATGCCGATGAAGAAGAGGCCCGAAACCGCGATGAACACATAGCCGCCGATCAGCGGGCCGAGATCGAGGAAACGCGTTTCGCCGACGAATTTGTGGAGAATATAAAAAAGTCCCACGGTCGCGCCCCAAAAACAAAGATAGAGCAGGTAGGACGCCGCGTATTTGCCGAGCACGACTTCGGTGGTCGTCACCGGCGTCGTGAGCAGCGTCTCGATCGTCCCGAGCCGACGCTCCTCGGCGAGGCTCTTCATCGTGAGCAGCGGCACCATGAACAGCACCGGAAACCAGAAGAACTGGAAGAACACGATCGCCGGCGAGAGCTCCTGCGGCGCCTTGCTGTATTGCTCGAGGATGCCGGTGAAGATGAAACCCATGAACGCGAGGAACGCCATCGCGACGATGTAAGTGCTCGGGCTGACGAGCAGCATGCGCACCTCGTGGCTGAGAAGGGTCAGAAAATGCTTCATTTTCTTCCGGGTAAGGAGGACAGCGGCGGCGCAGTGACATCCCAGCTGCGGCGCGTCGCCGCGAGGAACACGTCTTCGAGCGAGGAATGCGTGCGGCTGAGACTGCGCAAACGGTAAGGTGGCGAGGTGAGCGCGCGGACAAGCGGTTCGCCGAGTTCCTCCTCGCAGTCGCTTGCGAGCGTGAGACGCCGGAAACCCTGCGCGTCCGGCTCGCTTTCGGCGGTGATGCGCAAGGTCGGTTCGAGCGTCGCGAGCAGGGCGGGCAATGCCGCGGCGTCGCCGGCGATCTCGAGCTCGTAACTGGAGTGCCCGAGAATCTCGCGGCGCAGATCGGCGGGCGTGCCCTGCGCGACGACGCGGCCCTGGTTGATGATGAGCACGCGGTCGCAGGTCATCTCGATCTCGGGGAGGATATGCGAGGAGATGATCACCGTCATGCGGCCGCGGAGGCTCGCGATGAGATCGCGCACGATGAGAATCTGATGCGGATCGAGCCCGATCGTGGGCTCGTCCATGATGATCACGGGCGGTTCGGCGAGGATGGCTTCGGCGATGCCGACGCGCTGGCGGAAGCCTTTCGAGAGTTTGCCGATGATCTTGTGGCGAACGCGTTTCAGGTCGCAGACCTCGAGCACCTCGTCGATGCGCGGACCGAGCTTTCGCCGTGAAACCTCCTTCAGCCGGCCGCGGAAATACAGGTATTCCGAAACGCGCATGTCCTCCGGCAGCGGATTGTTTTCCGGCATGTAGCCGATGTGACGTTTGACCTCGGCGGGATTGGACGCGACCGGCACGCCGCAGACCGTGACGCTGCCGGAGGTGGCCGGCAGGTAGCCGGTGAGAATGCGCATCGTGGTGGACTTGCCCGCGCCGTTGGGGCCGAGGAAGCCCAGGATCTCGCCACGCGCCACGCTGAACGTGATGTCGCTGACCGCGGCCACGCCGGCGTAGGTCTTGACCAGATGGGAAACTTCGATGGCGGGCGTGTCGGACATCAAAACGGGTGCGCGCTCAGGCGGCGGATTTTTCGATGGTGACGTCGCCGGCGTGGAATCGTTGCAGGCGGCCGTTCTCGGCGCGGATCAGCAGCGAACCCTCGTCGTCGATCCCCATGGCGGTGCCGACAATGCGGCGCTCGCCCTGGAGCAGCGCGATCGGCTGGCCGCGCAGGACGTCGTATTTCTGCCACAGCGCCGCGAAGGTCTGCGTGTGCTCGCCGTCGACGAAGCGTTCGTAGGCGAGCAGGACGCGGCCGATCAGCGCGGCGGTGAAGCGGTTGAGGTCGAGCGGTGCGTCCGCCTGTTCCGCGAGCGAGACGGCGCGGCGGGAGAGGTCGGAGGGCCAGCCACCGGCCGGACCGTTGACGTTGAGGCCGAGACCGAAGACGAGGTCGCGGATCTGGTCGGAATCGATGCGCGCCTCCGTGAGCATTCCGCCGGCCTTGCGACCGTTGAACAGGATGTCGTTGGGCCATTTCAAGGCGGGCGCGAGCCGGCTGAAATTGGCGATGAGCTCGCAGATATTGACGCCCATCCAGAGCGTGAAGATCGCCATGCGCGCGGGCGGAACGTGCGGGCGAAAGGCGAAGCTCGCATAGAGGTTGCCGTTGGCCTCGCTGTGCCAGACGCGGCCGAGCCGGCCGCGACCGCGGGTTTGTTTGCGCGAGAGCACGACGAAGGGCGCGCGGCGTCCGGCGGCCAGCTGGCGCGCGGCTTCGTCATTCGTGCTGTCGACTTCGTCGAGCAGCACGATCGGCAACTCGCGGCGGCGACCCTTCAAATACGCCTGGATGAGCGTGAGATGCAGTCCGGCGGGACGGCTCGCGATCCGGTAGCCGCGTGAACGCGCGGCTTCGAAGGTGAAGCCCTGAGCGCGCAGCTTTTCCATATGCAGCCAGACCGAGACGCGCGTCATCCCCAGCTTGGCGGCGAGCGCGGTTCCGGACATGAAACCGGGTTCGCGGGCCAGAAGTTCCCGGAGAATGACGAGTTCGGTATTGGGCATGAAGGCGGCGCAGCGCTTGAAACTACAAAGGAGCGCCGCATGGTGGGGCAAATGTCATTTGCAGAATTCGCAGCGTCCGTGACGGGTGACGCGCAGCCGCCGGCAAACGTGAGCGGTGCGCTCGCCGCGCTGTGGCACGATGCGCGCGGCGACTGGCATCGGGCGCACACGCTCGCGCAGGAGGATCGGAGCGAAAGCGGGGCCTGGGTGCATGCGTATCTCCATCGCAAAGAGGGCGATCTTTCAAATGCCTCCTATTGGTATGAACATGCGCGCCGTTCGCGACCGGCCGACGATGTCACGCTCGAGATGGAGTGGCAGCAAATCGTGCGCGAACTGCTGGGCGATACTGCCCGCTGAACGACGGCCGCGGCGCAAACCGGCGGCGACCGCTCAGCGATTGCGATTCACTGTGCTCGAGTCGAAGCCGAAGTCGCGGGAACGCATGAAGGTCTCGTTGCTCGCGCGGCGGATGTAGGCGCCGTCCTCCGGATCGCTCTTCTCGACGGTGCGGGCGTTGTCCTCGAGTTCGGACATGTTGTTCAGGCGTTCGTCCTCGGCATACATCGCCATCGCGTGCTGCGTGGGCGAAGCGGTGAGGAATGGAACGTAAACCGAATTCAGCAGGCGGTAGGTCGGCGTGAGATAGCGATGGCGGGCGAGTTCGCCCAAACCTTTGTTCGTGTAGATGTCGCGCTCGCGAAACACGGGCGGCTTCTTTTCGCGCACGGTGTAGTTGGGGAGGCGGATGATGCCGTTGCGGGGCTTGTCGACCTCGCGCAGGTCGACGGCCTCGTCCTGCGGTTTCGGTTTCGGCGGCGGATTGTATTTCGGCATCCCGGCGGCGAGCGTCGCCGCGAGATTGCCAGAGATGGGACGCTCGCGCTTCGGGGCGGGGGGAGCCTGGTCTTCCGCCTTCGGCACGGCGACGGGCGCCGTCTCCGTGGAAGTATCCGCCAAAGCAGGACTTACCAGCCCGGCGGCAAGAGCGAGCAAAAGAAGAGGGCGGACGCGGCGGTTCATGGCGGATATGTCAATGTGACAGCCAGCCGGTTCCGTGCAACTCCCGGGGCGGGTTGACGGCCTCTCCCGCGCATCAGCCGCGCACCTGGCCGGTGCCGGTCACGAGCCACTTGTAACTGCAAAGTTCGCGTAACCCCATCGGACCGCGCGCGTGCAGGCGGTCGGTGCTGATGCCGATTTCCGCGCCGAGACCAAACTCAAAGCCATCGTTGAAACGCGTGCTGGCGTTCCACATCACGGCGGCGCTGTCGATGCTGGCAAGAAAGCGGCGCGCGGCGGCTTCGTCCGACGTCACGATCGCCTCGCTGTGACCGGAGCTGTCGCGGTTGATCGTGGCGACGGCGTCGTCGAGCGAGTCGACGACCCTCACCGCGAGGATGTAATCGAGAAACTCGCTCGTGTAATCGGCTGCGCGCGCGACGACGTGCGGCAGCTGCGCGCGCGAGAGAATCGCGGCGCTGGCAGCATCGCAGCGGAGCTCGACGGCGGCTTGAGCGAGGGGGACTGAGGATGACGCGGCGCCGGCCGTTTTGGCGGCGACCGCGGCGCTGAGCGCGCGCGCCGCGGCGGGGAGGAATTTCTCCGCGACGTCGCGGTGCACGAGCAGCTGTTCGGCGGCGTTGCAGACGCCGGGACGCGAGGTCTTGGCGTTGACGAGGATTTTTTCGGCCATCGCGAGATCGGCCGCGCGATCGACGTAGACGAAGCACACGCCCTTGAAATGCTTGATCACCGGGATCGTGCTGTTTTCGGCGACGAAACGGATCAGGCTCTCGCCGCCGCGGGGGATGATGCAGTGCACAAGCGTGTCGAGCTTGAGCAGCGTGGTGAGCGCGGCGCGATCGGTCGTGGGAATCAGTTGCACGGCATCGGCGGGCAGGTTCGCCGCGCGCAGCGCCTGCGCGAGGAGTTCGGCGAGCGCGGTGTTGGTGTAAAAGCATTCCTTGCCGCCGCGCAGGATCGCGGCGTTGCCGCTTTTCAGGCAGAGGACGGCGCAGTCGATGGTGACGTTGGGCCGGGCTTCGTAGACGATGCCGATGACCCCGATCGGCACGCGCACGCGGCGCAGCACGAGGCCGTTGGGCCGGGTGGTTTCATCCAAGAGTTCGCCGACGGGATCGGGCAACGCGGCGACTTCGCGGACGCTGTCCGCGAGATGCGCGAGGCGCGCGGGCGTGAGCGTGAGCCGATCGATCTGGGCGGCCGCGAGTTGATTCTCCTTTGCCGCTGCGACGTCGCGCTGATTGGCCGCGAGCAGGACGTCGGTCGATTGCGTGAGCAAGTCTGCGAGTTTCAGCAACGCCGCATTCTTTGTTTCGGTCGGCGCGGTCGCGAGCGTGAGGGACGCAGCGCGGGCGCGTTGGGCGATCGAGGTAACGAGTTGGGCGAGATCGGCGGACATGGTGAGAAGGCGAAGAAACCAGCCTACTCACGAAAGACACGAAAGAAAATCGCTCCCACCGGGGACGAAAAAGGCGGGTCGAACGACCCGCCGGGGCACGCTGCGAATCTGCGACGATTAGCGTTTGCGGGTCTTGGCGGCGGCCTGCTCGGCGAGCTGGGCCTGGACGGCCTGCAATTTCGCGTTGGCGTCGGCCAGCTGGGCTTTCATCGCCTCCGCCTGCTGCTGCATCTGGTTCGCGTTGGCCTTTGCGTCGTCCAGTTCGCGGCGCAGCTGCGCGGCCTGCGTCTGGGCCTGGGTCACCTCCGCCTGGTAGCGTTCCGACGCGGCGGTGGCCTCTTCGAAGTCCTTCTGCAGTTTCGTGCTGCCGCCTTGGGCTTCTTCGAGCTGTTGGCGAATTTGGGCGGCGGAGGCCTTGGCTTCGCTGAGCTGCGTCTCGAATTGCGAAGAACCCACCTTCGTCTCCTCGAGCTGCTTTTGCAGATTGGCGGAACTCGTCTTGGCCTCTTCGAGCTGAGTCTGGAGCTTGGCGGACTGATCGCGCGCGGCCTGCAGTTGCGTTTCGGTTTCTCCCAGCCGGGTGCGCGACGTGCCCGCTTGATTGTAGAAGGCGATCGCAGCGATCACGGCGGCGATCGCCAGGATGCCGAGCACGATGACGCCGATGGCGCCACGGGTTTTTCGGGGGGTAAATGGCTGATTCATACCCGGCAACTTACACCCGAAACGCGTCCAGCGAAATAGGGCAGACCCTTGCGGCAGCGTCGGAAGAAGAACCGCCCCATGGCTGCCAAACGGAACCATGGGAACGGTGCGCCGGTCGGCTCAGCGCTTCTTGGGCTTCGCTGCGTCCGCGAGCTGGGCCTGGACCTCCGCCAGCTTCGCCTGCAAGTCCGCGACGCGGGTTTTCGCGTCATCGCCTTCGCGCCGCGCCTGGTTCACGAGCACCTTGGTGTCGGCCAGTTCCTTGTTGATTTTGGCGCATTCGGTTTCGGCGCGGTTGGCCTGATCGCGAGCCGCGGCGGCGCGCGTCTCGGCGTGCTCCAACTCGTTCTGCAGGTTGGCGATCGTCGTCTTGCTGTCCTCCCACATCTTCTGGACTCGCGCCGTCTCCGCGCGCGATTCCGCGAGCTGGGCCTGGAGTTTTTTCTGCTCCACGCTCGTCTGATCGTAATCCTGCCGGAGCGCCGTCGACGAGGTGCGCAGGTCCGTGAGCTGAGTCTGAAGCTGATCGATTTGCGTTTGGCTGTCGCGCAGCCGCGCGTCGGCATCGGCCGTCCGGGCATTGGCCGCGTTGATGCGGTTGGCGAATACGAAGATCACCAGGAGGAGCGCCACGATGAGCACTCCGATGATGATCGACGGCACTAACGAGGTCTTGCGGGGTTGAGTATAGGGGTCACTCATGGCGGCCGAAGTGTAGCGCCGGATCGGGCCGCCGTATATGGAAACCATCGGGCGATGGCCCGTAAACAGAAGGGCTTATGTGAAGAATTTACTTCGTTGGAAGCGCCACACCGAAAACGTCATCACGAGGGCTGCCATCGCGAGCAAGACGCCCGCTTTCGGCAAAATTTCGAGGAGCGAACGCCCCGCCCAGAGGACGTCGGCGAAGCCTTCGACCGACCAGTAAACCAGCGTGAACTTCGCCGCGGACTGGATCGTCTCGGGCATGAAGCTGACGGGGAACCACGCGCCGCCGATTGCACTCATGGTCAGCACCAGCAAGGTGGAGATCGGATTAGCGGCGGCTTCGTTCGGCGCCAGCGCGGTGACGAACAAGCCGAACGCGGAGCAGGCGGCGGCGGACGCGAGCGCGACCGCGAGCAATCCGCCGAGGTGCGACCAGAGCTCCAATCCGTAAAGCAGATCGCCGGCGACGAAGAGGACGAGGATCTGCGCGAGGCCGAGAATCATTCCAAATAGGAAACGCGCCCACAGGATGTGCGCGGGGCGGACGGGCGACGCGAGCAGGCGCTGAAACACACCGGAGTTTTTCTCCTCGAAGAACGCGGAGGCCGACGCGCTGACGGCGAAAAGGAGAAACATGATCGCGTAACCGCCGACGACCCGCGCCGCCATCGGATTCTTCACGTCACGCCCGGCGACCTGTTCGGTTTCGATCGCGATGAGCCGGCCGAGAAAGTCGGCGGACGAATCGCCGTCGTCGGCGGTGCTGTCGGTTTCGCCGGAGTTGCCCGATCCGGACGGAAACAGTTCGCCCGCGCCGATTCGCCGCTCGAGCGCGGCTTCGTCGCCGCCGAAGTTTTGCGCGATGTTGCGCGCGAGCCCGCGGTTGAACGCCTCCAGTCGTCCCGCGCCGATCGTCCGGCGCGCGCTTTGCTGTAGCGACTGGCCGAGCAGTTCCGGGACGTGCGTGAAAATGGTTTTCTGCAGGAGACCGTTGACCGTCTGCGCCTCGATCTCGTTGCGCGGATTCGTGAGAAACACGAGCCGCAAGCCGAAGCCGTTCTCGCGGATCAGGTCGGCGGGCAATATCAGCGCGTAGCGGTAATCGTTGTCGTGGAGCGCGGCGCGCGCTTCGGCTTCGGTCAGCGGATGTATCGAATTGTCGGATGCGCGCGTGGTCGTGATGACCTGAAAACTGCGCTCCGCCTGCAGCGCCTCGACGAGGCGTTGTGCTGCGGGTTCCGCGCTGAGGTTGACCACGCCGATCGAAATTCCGCTCGGCCCGGTCTCGCGGCGGTAAAGCCCGAAGACGTGGCCGAAAAGATAGATCAGGATGATCGGCACGAGAAACGTGATCACGACGCCCGCGCGCGAGCGCCAGAACATGAGGAGGTTCTTGCGAAGCAGTGTGAGCGTCGGGCGCATGGCGAAAGCTGACGGCGGAGATTATTCGCGCAGGCGACGGCCCGTGAGGTGGAGAAACACGGCCTCGAGCGTCGGCCGCTGGCTGACAAAGAGCCGCGGCGGCAGTCCGAGCGATTCGGTGAGTGCGAAAAACGCCGACAACGGATAGCCCGCGCGCGGACGAAACCGATGCATGCCGTTGCTCGACGAAACCTCGCCGTATGCCCCGAGGCGCGGCACGAGCGGCGCGGTCGCGGCGTTTTGCGGAAACGTGATCTCGTCCTCGAACGGCAGCCGCGTGATCAGGTCGTCGACGCTGCCCAGCGCGAGGATCCGGCCGTGATCGATGATGCCGATGCGCGAGCAGAGCCGCTCGGCTTCCTCCATGTAGTGAGTGGAGTAAATGATCGTGACGCCGGCGCGGTTGAGCGACTGGAGATAATCGAAGATGGCGTTGCGCGACTGCGGATCGACGCCAACCGTGGGCTCGTCGCAGAGCAGAAATGTCGGCCGGTGCAGCAGGCCGGCGACGAGGTTCAGGCGACGCTGCATGCCGCCGGAAAACGTTTTCACGATCGAGCGGCGGCGGTCGGCGAGCTGGACGGACGTAAGGGATTCGTCGATACGCGCGCGAAGCTCGGCGCCGCGCAGGCCCTGCAGCTCCCCGAAAATCCGCAGGTTTTCCTCGGCGGTGAGCTCCGGATAGAGCGCGAGATTTTGCGGAACGAGTCCGAGCGCGCGGCGGGCGGCATTGGCGGGGCCCGTGAGCGGGCGGCCCTGGAGCAAAACGGTGCCGGCGGTCGGCGCGCGCAGGCCGGCGGCGAGCGACATCAACGTGGATTTCCCGGCGCCGTTGGGGCCGAGCAGCCCGAAGAATTCGCCGGCGGCGATTTCGAGCGAGACCTCGTTCAGGGCGGTGATCGTCCCGAAGCGTTGGGTGACGGACTGAAGCGAGAGCATGGCGGAGACGTTCGCGCGTCCGAATATCCTGCGGTTGGGAGCCGCGCGGTTTAGCCGGGTCTTTGGAAGGACGGCAGCTTCGCGCTGACGTTGGGCCAGTGGCGGTCGGGAATGATCGGGCCGAGGTGGCGCACGGTTTCGGCACCGACGAGCGACGCGAGCGCGCCGCAGTCCGGCAGCGCCCAGTCGCGAAGAAAGCCATAGAGGAAGCCCGCGGCCCAGGCGTCGCCGGCGCCGTTGGTATCGATCACGTCGGAGACCGCGACCGGTTCGATGCGGTGCAGCTCGTGATCGCGGGCGATCCACGCGCCGTCGCCGCCCATTTTCACCGCGGCGATCACGCCGTGGTCGGCGAGACGCCGCGTGAGCGTCGCGTAATCGGAGGTATTGTCCTGAAACACGGCGCGAATCTCGTCCTCGTTGGCGAAGACGACGTCGATGCCCTTGTGGAACTGCGAGAAAAGCCAGTCGCGCGTGACGTTGATCACTTCGAACGACGCGAGATCGAGGCTGACGGTGCAACCGGCGGCGCGGGCGGACGCGAGCACGGCGTCGGCGAGGGCCTGGTTGAAGACCAGATAACCCTCGATATGCGCGTGGCGGCAGCCGGCGAAATCGGCGGGCGAGATTTCCTCGGGCGAGAGCGTCATCGCCGCCGCGAGGCAGGTGCGCATCGTGCGCTGGGCATCGGGCGTGACGAGGATGAGCGAGCGGGCGTTGGGGAGCTCGCCGCGTTTGAAGCGCGAGCCGTCGACGCCGATGGTTTCGAACGCGCGGCGGTAGGCGTCGGCGAGCGCGTCGTTGCCGAGCTTGCCGAGAAACGACGTGCGCAGGCCGAGGCGGGCGGCGTTGAAGGTGGCGTTGGCCGCGGAGCCGCCGGTGGATTGGGCCGGCACGATCTCGAGCAGCGAGAGCATGCGGTGCATCTCGTCGGGATCGACGAGCACCATGCCGCCCTTGTCGCCGCCGACCTGCGTGAGAAACGCGTCGGGCACGGGCGCCAGCAAATCCATGATCGGCGAACCGACCCCGAGAAGATCGAAGGAACTCATGATTCAGTTCGTCACCGTCAGATTCGTGGCGAGGAGCGGTTCGTCGTCGATTTCGACGAGGATGCCATAATCGCCGGGGCGCGGGAAGCTGAGGTTGATGATTTCGTTGACCAGATTGATGCGCTCGAGCGGGCTGCGGGATTCGAACGGCCGCTCGAGCAGCGGGCGCATTTCGGTGGGATCGAGGCCGAGCGAGATGCGGATCTTGTGCGAACCCGGTGAGCAATCCGTGATCGTCAGAAACCAGATCATGAACGGATGCACGAGCGGGAAGTTCGGGCCGCCGATGTTGCAGAATACGCCGAGCAACGTGTGCTTGCCCGTCGACGGATCGATGTGGACGCCGTCGCACGTGATCCAGGCAAGCAGTTGAGGCTTGGATTGCATGCGCGCAGTCGGGCGGGTTGCGCGGAGTGGCGCAACCAAATTGAAGGCGCACGGCCCGCTGCCGGCGCGCACAATTATCTGCTTGGAGATCAGGCCGCCGCGCGGTGTAACGACTGCGGGAATGGCGACTTCTCCAACCACGCTTCTCGATTCGCTGGCAGGTTATCCGCCCTGGTTCGTGGCGGCTTGCCTCACGATCGTGGCGGCAGTCGCGATCTGGGTGATCGCGAAGCTCCTGAAGTGGAGCCTGTATCTTTTGGTCGGACTCGTGCTGATCGGCGGCGCAGTGGCGACGGCGTGGCTGCTGCTGCGCGGGTGATGCGAGGCGCGGCGGATGCGGAAATAAGCGCTTCAAATTGAGCGCGAGCGGTTTCCTGCATTCCGCGGAGCGCGGGCGACGCGGTTCCGAGCTTTTTCTTGTCACCAGGAGACCCCGCCGTTTAACCCAACCCGATGAAATACATCTTCGTGACGGGCGGAGTGGTTTCGTCGCTGGGCAAAGGCCTGACGGCGGCGTCGCTGGGCGCGCTCCTGGAGCTGCGCGGGCTCACCGTCCGCATCCAGAAGTTCGATCCGTATCTCAACGTCGATCCGGGCACGATGAGTCCGTTTCAACACGGCGAGGTGTATGTGCTCGAGGATGGCGCGGAGACCGATCTCGACCTGGGCCACTACGAACGTTTCACGAGCGGAAAACTCTCGCGGATGAACAGCCTCAGCTCGGGGCAGATTTACGAGAGCGTCATCCAGAAGGAGCGCCGCGGCGATTATCTTGGCAAGACGGTGCAGGTGATCCCGCACGTCACGAACGAGATCAAGGAACGCATTTACCAGGCCGCGAAGGACGTCGATGTGTTGATCACCGAGATCGGTGGCACGACGGGCGATATCGAGGGGCTGCCGTTTCTCGAGGCGATGCGCCAGTTCGCGCTCGAGGTCGGACCGCGCGACGCGATTTTCATCCACGTCACGCTCGTGCCGTTTCTCCAGGCGGCGGGCGAATTGAAGACGAAGCCGACGCAGCAGTCGGTCGCGAAACTGCGCGAAATCGGCATTCAGCCGCACATCCTTGTCTGCCGCACGGATCATCCGCTCGACGCCGGGCTTCGCGACAAGCTCTCGATGTTCTGCAACGTGCCCGTGAAGGCGGTCATCGAGTGCGCCGACGTCGCCAACTCGATCTACGAGCTGCCGCTGGCGTTGCAGAAAGAGGGCATGGACCAGCTCGTGATGGATCTTTTCGGGCTGAAAAATCCGCCGCCGGAAAAGAACATCTGGGAACAGATCGTCCATCGCATCCTCAGCCCCGCTTACGAGGTGAAGATCGGCGTCGTCGGGAAGTATATTGAGCTGCAGGACGCGTATAAATCCGTCTACGAATCCATCACCCACGCCGGCATCGCCAACAATTGCCGCGTGAACGTCGTCCGCATCGACGCCGAGGACCTGGAGAAAAAAGGCGGCCTCTCGCTCTTGAAAGGACTCGACGGCATTCTCGTGCCGGGCGGCTTCGGCGATCGCGGCACCGAGGGCAAGATCGCGGCGGCGAAGTATGCGCGCGAAAACAAGGTTCCGTATTACGGCCTGTGCCTCGGCTTGCAGATCGCGGTGATCGAATTTTCCCGCAATGTCCTGAAACTCGAAGGCGCGAACAGCACCGAGTTCGAGGCGAGCCCGCGCCACCCCGTCATCAACATGATGGAGGAGCAGAAGAAGGTCATCGACAAGGGCGCGACGATGCGGCTCGGCAGCTACGAATGCGCGCTCACGCCGGGCACGCGCGCCGCTAAGGCCTACGGCGCCGAGAGCATCCGCGAGCGGCATCGGCATCGCTACGAGGTCAACAATGCCTACGTCGACCAGCTCAAGCGCGGCGGCATGGTCGTCAGCGGCGTGAATCCGCGCCGCAACCTCGTCGAGATCGTCGAGCTGAAGGATCACCCGTGGTTCCTCGCGGTGCAGTTTCACCCGGAATTCCAGTCGAAGCCCAACAAGGCGCATCCGCTCTTCGCGGCGTTCATCGGCGCGACGATCAAAAACAAAAAAGGCGGCGCCAAGGTGAAGGCCGCGAAGCGCTGACGCTTCGCTCCGTCGGTCGGACGGAAATTCCCGCCGGCCGGGTTCCATCGCCATGTTGTTCGATTCCAATAAACTTCTCGTCATCGCCGGACCGTGTTCGCTGGAAAACGAGCGCGTTTGTCGTGCGGTCGCGGATACGCTCGCCAAGCTCCGCGACGCGCATCCGGAGCTGAATCTCGTTTTCAAAGGCTCGTTCGACAAAGCCAACCGCACCTCGCTCGCGGGCGAGCGGGGCACGGGCATGGAGGAAGGCCTCGCGTTGCTCGCGCTGATCAAGCGCGACTACGGTTTCCCCGTCGTCACCGACGTGCACGAGCGTCAGCAGGTGCCCGCGGTCGCGGCGGTGTGCGATGTCGTGCAGATCCCGGCGTTTCTGTGCCGGCAGACCGATCTGTTGCTCGCCGCCGCGGCGAGCGGGCGCGTCGTGAACGTGAAGAAAGGCCAGTTCCTCTCGCCGCAGGAGATGCAGTTCGTCACCGGCAAATTGCGGGACGGACGCGCCACCGAAATCTGGCAGACCGAACGCGGCACGACCTTTGGTTATCAAAACCTCGTCGTCGACATGCGTTCGTTCGCGATCATGCGCGGCAACGGGTATCCGACCGTCTTCGACGCGACGCACAGCGTGCAATTGCCTGGCGCCGGCGGCGGCAAGAGCAGCGGTCAGCGCGAATTCGTGCCGCCGCTCGCGAAAGCGGCGCTCGCGGCGGGTGCGGACGGATTGTTTCTCGAGACGCATCCGGATCCGGCGAACGCGATCAGCGACGGTCCGAATATGATCCCGCTCGCGGAATTGCCCGCGCTGCTCGGCGACTGTCTCGCGGTGTGGAAAGCCGTGCGCCGTCGTGGTTAAGCGCCCGGCGCCCTCCGCTCCGAGAACAAAAAACGCGTCGAAATCGCTCCCGTAATCGCCATCGCTTCCCTTGACCGCGGCCGGAGCGACCGCACACTCGCCGCCAATATCAGCCGCATGGAAACCTTTCTCATCGACGTCCCCGTGCCCTCCATGGGCGCGACGGTCTACGAATTGAACGTCATCGTGGTCAAGGTGCAGCCCGGCGACCGGGTGACCAAAGGCCAGCGCATCGGCGACCTCGAAAGCGACAAGTCCACCTTCGAGTTCGAAAGCCCCTGCGATGGCGTGGTGAAAACCGTGGCGGCGCAGCCGGGCCAGGTCCTGAAAACGGGCGACGTGTTCTGTCAGATGGAAACCGCCGACGAAAGCCAGCGGCACCTTTTCGCGAAAGGCGGCGTTGCCGCGGCCGCGCCCGCGGCGGCGAAACCGAAGGCGGCGCTCGTGTGGACCCCGCGTGCCACGAAGCTCGCGCAGGAAGCCGGACTCGATCCGGCGACGATCACGGACATCGACGCGACCGGGCCGGGCAACCGCGTCTCCGGCGACGATGTGACCGCTTACCTCGCCAAGCGAAAAGCCTGAGCGTTGGGGCGCGGGTTCGCGCCCGATTTTCGATCTTTCCAGATTTTCATGAGCGTTGCTGCTACCACCACTGTGTGCATCGCGGGCGTCGGTTATGCCGTCCCCGCGGGCATCCGCGCCAACAGCGAAATCCTCAAGGCATTTCCTCACCGCACGGAGGACGAGATGGTGCGGCTCACGGGCATCAAGGAGCGCCGCTACGCCACCGAAAACGAAAGTGCGACGGACCTCGCCGTCATCGCGGTGCGAAACGCCCTGCGCCAGGCGGGCATGGACGCCTCGCAACTCGATGCCGTGATCATGGCGACGCTGATCCCGGATCAACCGGTGCCGTCTGCCGCCAGCGCGCTGGCGCGACGGCTGGGCGTGCCGCGGGCGCTCGCGTTCGATTTGAACGCGGCCTGCTCGGGCTGGCTTTACGCGCTCGAAGTGGGTCGGACGTTCATTGCCGGCGGCACGGCGAAGAACATCGCGGTGGTGACGGCCGAGCTGCTGTCACGCATCACGAATCCGCAGGATCATCACACGGCGTTTCTGTTCGGCGACGGCGCCGGCGCGGCGATTTTGACTGCCGGAGAAAACGGACACCGGTTGCATCGCATGGGACTTTCCGGCGATGCGGATCAGTTCGAGGCGATCCAGCGTCCGGGTGGCGGCGCGCGGATGCCGTGGCCGGACGGCGAGGGCGACGATCTCGCGCATTTTTACCTGCAGATGGACGGCGCGGCGGTGTTCAAACACGCGGTCGTCGGCTTCGCGGAGCAGATCGAGCAGACGCTGCGGCGCGAGAATCTGAAGGCGGACGACATCGCGTGGATCGTGCCGCACCAGGCGAACGAACGCATTTTGAAGGCGGTGAGCCGCCGGGTCGGCATTCCTTACGAGAAGTTCGTCGTCACGATCGCGAAATACGGCAACACGAGCGCGGCGAGTGTTTCGATGGCGCTCGGGTGGGCGGCGGAGGAAGGAATTTTCAACGACGGCGACCGCATCATCTTCTGCAGCGTCGGCGCCGGCCTGACGTTCGCCGGCGGATTGCTCGTTTGGTGAGCGGCGCGGGTGGGTTCCGAGTTTCGAGTTCCGAGTTTCGAGTTTCGAGTTCCGAGTTCCAGGCTCTCATCTCCGAGTTCGGAGTATTCCGCTCGCGCGGAGTCGTTAACCGGAAAACCCAACTCGGAACCCAAAACCCAGAACCCGGAACCCTAAAGCGGCGCGCTGCGCGCGCCGTTTTGTAGTTCGTAACTGAGGACGCTGAGCGCGTAGACGGCGGCGGTTTCGCAGCGGAGGACGAGCGGGCCGAGCGTGATGGGTTCGAAACCGGCGCTTTGGGAAAGGCTCATTTCGGCGGGAGTGAAATCGCCTTCGGGACCGATCAGCCACAACACCTCGCGAGGCGCACGACCGTGCGCGGCGCGAAACGTGGCCAGCACATCCTTCAACGATTTTGCGCCGGGATGCAGGCTGGCGATCAGCTTCAGATCGTAGCCGCGCGCCTGTTCCATGAAGGCGCTCGCTTTCTGCACGGGTGCGATCTCAGGCAGAAAGGGATTGCCGCATTGTTTCGCGGCCTCGAGCGCGGCGGTCTGCCATTTGTCTATTTTCCGGTCCGAACGTTCGGAATCGAAATGCACCTGCGTGCGTTCGCTTTCGAGCGGCACGATGCGGGCGGCGCCGATCTCGGTGGCCTTGCGCACGATCGCGTCCATGGACGAGCCTTTGGGCAACGCCTGTCCCAGCGTGATCGCATAAGGCAGCGGTTTCGCCGTCTGGCGGAAACGCACCTTCAGCACGGCGGCCTGCTTGCGGTCGCTCGCTAGTTCGCAGATCCACTCGGCGCCGCGGCCGTCAAACGCCACCACCGTATCGCCGACGCGGGCGCGATTCACGGCCACGAGATGATGCGATTCGTCGGCGGAAAGAGCGATCTCGGCCGGCTCCGCCACGGCGGGAGCGCAAAAAACGCGAAAATCAGGCATGTGGTCAGTGAACGTGAGCGGCAGGAACAGACAAGCCCGCCGGCGGCGCAAGCTTTCGCCCCAAAAACAGTAAGGGCGCTGGCTCATCACCAGCGCCCCTGCCGACTTTAACTACAAACTATGAACTACACTAAAAAGAACGTAACACCTAACACACATCGAGAAAGACGCGGTGAGGTCGGAAGCGTTCAAAAAAAGCGAATTCGTCGTTGAATTTATGACACGCGGTTGGCGGGCCGTTGGTTGAATGATCGAAGTGCCGCTCGCGCCGTGGCTTCGGTTTCAGGAGCGGCGCTCCTCCTCGTCGAGCTGCCGTTCGCGCCGGCGGGCAGCGAGCATTTGCTCGTGCTGCGCTTCCTCGACGCCTTCGAGGGCGAGACGTTCGAGGGCTTTCTCGGGGTCGGAGCCTTCGCGCAACGGAGTTTCGTGGCCGCTCACGCTCGGCGGGTCGCTGGGATCGCGGTTGAGACCGGCGTCCGCCTCGTTGTCCTCGGCGGTGGTGGCCGGAAGTTGCAGACCGAGCAGCTCCGCACGGGCGCGGGCGAGATCGTCGTCGGTGATTTCGGCGCCGGAGCGTCCGTCGATGGCGGCGAGTTCGTGGGCGCGGCGCTCGATGTCGGCGCGACCGATGCCGCCGGTGCCTTGGCCGTGCACAAACAGCCGGCCGGAAGTGGGATCGTTGATATTCATAAGTCTTGGCAAAAGGTTGGGGTGGAAAACGAGCCGGAGCCGCAATCTACCCGGCCCCGCGGTCCGCACCATCGCGTCGAATGCCCGTGGCCGCATCGGGCCTCGAAGCGGCGGTGTATCGGAGATTTACCTACGAGCTTGCTCCCGGGAGTCGCTCGGGGGGCGGCGGTCTGGCGCCGGCGCGCCTTTCGCGTAACGTGCCGGATGCGTTCGCTCTGGAAAGGCTCGATCAGTTTCGGACTGGTGAACATCCCCGTTTCGCTTTTTCCCGCGACACGGCGGGAGGAGCTGTCGTTTCGATTGTTGCGCGCCTCCGACTTGAGTCCCGTGAATTACAAGCGCGTGGCGCAGACCGATGGGCGCGAGGTGCCGTGGGATCAGATCGTGAAGGGCTACGAATATGAGAAGGGCAAGTTCGTGGTGCTGAAGGACGAGGACTTCAAACGCGTCGACATCGAAGCGACGCAGACGGTGGACATCATGGATTTCGTGCAGCTGTCGGAAGTGAATCCGATGTATTTCCAGAAGCCGTATTATCTGGTGCCCGACAAAGGCGGCGTGCCGGCCTATACGTTGTTGCACGACGTGCTGGCCGACACGAAGAAGGCCGGCATCGCCAAAGTCGTCATCCGCACGCGCCAGCACCTCGCGGCGGTGAAGGCCCAGGACGATGCGCTCGTCCTGGAAGTGATGCACTTTGCGGACGAGCTCGTGGACGTCGCCGAACTCAACATTCCCAGTTCGAAAAACCAACCGCGGCGGCGTGAGCTGGACATGGCGAAGGCGCTGGTCGAGCAGATGACGGAAAAGTGGGAGCCGGCGCGCTACACGGACGATTACAGTTCGGCGCTCATGGCGTTGATCCAGGACAAGATCGAGCATGGCGGCCGGACGACCACGACGGCGCCGAAGGCGCGCAAGCAGACCAAGGTCATCGATCTCGCGGCCGTGTTGCGCGAAAGCCTGGCCCAAGCCGGCGGCAGCAAGAAGAAGCCGGCGAAAGCCCCTACAGCTCGTAAAACAAAAGCGAAGAAAGCCGCCTGACGGTCGATCTCCGCCGGGGAAGGCAATACCGCCGAACAAACCGCCGCCCGGGGGGTCTGTGGCCGGACGCACCGGAAGGGTTTTCCGATTCGTCGATTCGGGGAATCCCGTAAGGTTTCCTCTGAGTGTTGCCACTTACTCAAAACAGCGCATCGGGTTTTCTGACCAGCCGAGTTACCGGGAAATCTCGATTTGTCCCGCGGGCGATTCCGGAGCGGCGCTGACGATCCACCTTTTGTTTTTCATGCCCACTGCGGCTCCTGCCAAACCGATCAATGTTCTCGTGGTGGAAGATCACGAAGACGATTTCCGCTACCTGTCATTCCTGCTCGGGCGCAATGGCACGGGCAGCTACCACCTGCAATGGGCCTCGAATTTCGCGGCGGGCCAGAAGGCGATTCGCGAAGGCGGGCACGACGTGGCGCTCTTCGATTATCGTCTCGGCGGCGGCACCGGCATCGACCTGTTGAAGGAAGCGCAGGCGTGCGGCTGCGAGATGCCGATCATCCTGCTCACTGGCCATGACAGCGCGGAGGTCGACGTCGAGGCTTCCCAGGCGGGCGCCGCCGATTATCTGTGCAAAACCGGGTTGAACAGCACCGAGCTGGAGCGCGCGATCCGTTATGCGCTGCGCCAGGCCGCGATGACCGCGGCGCTGCGGCAGAGCCAGCAGCAGCTCGAGCTTTTCATGCGCAGCGTGCCGTGCGCCGTGTGCATTCGCGACGAGTCGGGTCGGCTGCTTTTTCAAAACGATCTCTTCGCTCGCTTCTTCAAGAGCGAGCACCTGCAACCGCCGGCCGGCCCGTCCTCCGCTGTCGAGTCGTGGCCGTATGCCTACGACGGGCGGCACTGGATCGTGAATTCGTTCGGAATGGTGGACACCCATGGCGAGCGCCTGCAGGGTTTCGCCGCGATCGACATCACCGCGCGCATCGAAGCGGAGGCGGAGCGCAACCGGCACGCGCAACTGCTCGCGAGCGTCATGCGCAGCCTGCCCGCCGTCGCCGGGCGGCTCGACGCCGCCGGCAAGGTCGTGGAGGTGCAGGGCACCGCCCTCGAACGCATGGGCCTCACCGCGGAGAGTCTCCTGGGCGCGAGTTTCGCCGAACGGTTTCCGCCGAGCGCGGGCCCGGTCGCCGAAGCGCTCCGCGGCGAATCCGCGAGCTTCACGCTTTCCGGCCAATCGCAAAATCGCGAGTGGCAGGTGGAATTTTTCATCACGGCCGACGCCGATCGCGCGGCGGGCGCGACGTTCTTCGGCCGCGATGTCACCGAGCGCCGGTGGCTCGAGCAACGGTTGCTCACGATCAGCGACGCGGAGCAGCAACGCATCGGTGCCGATCTGCACGATGGTCTCGGCCAGCAGCTCACGGGCATGGCATGTCTCGCCGCCGCATTGCGCGACCGGCTCAAAAAAGCGGCGCCGGACGAGGTGGAGAACGCCGACCTGATCGCCCGGCTCGCGAGCGACTCCGTCTCGCAGACGCGCGCGCTCGCCCGCGGGCTCTGTCCGGTGCAACTGGAAAAGGCCAGCTTCGCCTCCGCGATCGAGGACCTCACGTATCAGGCGCAGCTGCTGCACGGCATCGACTGCCGTTTCCGAATGGAGGGCCCGCCGCCGAACTGCGATCACCTGAGCGCCGTCCACCTTTACCGCATCACGCAGGAAGCGATTCACAACGCGGTGCGTCACGGTCACGCCCGCCAGGTTTTCGTGACGCTGACCACTCGCGACCGCGAACACCGGCTCGTTATCCGGGACGATGGCCGGGGATTCCAGGTAGATGCACCGGGAACCGCTTCCGGCGCTGGCTTACGATTGATGAACTATAGGGCGAACATGATTGGTGGGACCTTTTCCATCGAATCTTCCCCGGAACGCGGAACACAGGTGAGCGTTCTGTTTACGACTGTCTCTTCGAAATGAAAACGATCTCCGACCCCGATACCACGGCCCCAACGGCGAACGCGACGCCGACCAAGAGTCGAATTTTTCTGGTCGATGACCATCCCATCACGCGCCAAGGCGTCGCCGTGTTGATCAACCAGGAACGCGATCTCACGGTGTGCGGTGAGGCGGACAGTGCCCCGGTCGCCATCGACATGATTCAAAAGCTCAATCCGGATGTCGCGTTGGTGGATATCACGCTGAAGACCACCAGTGGCATCGAGCTGATGAAACACCTGAAGGCGCTGCGGCCCGAGATGCCGGTGCTCATCATGTCCATGCACGATGAAAGTCTGTTTGCGGAGCGCGCGCTGCGCGCCGGCGCGAAGGGCTACATCATGAAGCACGAGGCGAGCGCGAAGATCCTCACTGCCATCCGGCGCGTGCTCTCGGGCGAGCTCTACCTCAGCGACAAGATGAAGGAGAAGATGCTCCACCGTCTCGTGAACAACCGGAAGGAAGAGGTAGTGTTCTCCATCGACACACTCAGCGACCGCGAGATGGAAGTGTTCCAACTCATCGGCAATGGTTATGGCACGCGGCAGATCGCCTCGAAGCTCAATCTCAGCGTGAAAACCATCGATTCCTACCGCGAGCACTTGAAGCTGAAGTTGCGTCTCGAGAGCGGCACCGAGCTCGTGCGGCACGCGATTCAGTGGGTGAAGAGCGAGGGGATTGTCTGACGAAATGACGGTCGCCCGGGTTTTTTCCCAGCCATCGCTGGAGCTGCGACCCGATTGGTCCGCGCTCCGCGATCCGATATCTTCTTAGCCAGAGAGTCGGTGGCCGGGTCGCACTCACCCCGCTGACGAATACCCCATCGTCAGAGGTGCGGCCCGGCCCTCGCGCTCGCGCTGCGGTTTCCATGGGATCAGGCCTAGGACGCAAGCGACCATGCGTTAAGCTTGCGCTCGCCACTCAGAGATCGTCCGGGCAAGCGATCCGTCGATTGCCCCATTCCGGATGTGAACGGAAGACGCGATAATGTGGCTATCAGCCACATGAAATCTTCCGGTCCCAAACACCGCCCCGAACAAACGCAGTCCCATCAGCCCGGTCTCGAGTCCGAGATGTCGCCGCGGCCGATCAGCGAAAATCCGAATCTGCGGGGCAGCGGCCGGCTGGCGGGGAAGACCGCATTGATCACCGGTGGCGATAGCGGCATCGGCCGCGCAGTCGCGCTCGCATTCGCGAAGGAGGGCGCGAACGTGGCCATCGGTTTTCTCGAGGAGCAGACCGACGCCGTCAGCACGCGCAAATATGTCGAAGGGCATGGGCGCACCTGCCTGCTGCTCCCCGGCGATGTGGGCGATTCCAAGGAGTGCGAGCGCATGGTCACGGCCACGCTCGCGAAGTTCGGCGGCATCGACATCCTCGTAAACAACGCCGGCGAGCAGCATCCGCAGGAGTCGATCGAAAACATTTCGGACGCGCAGCTCGAGCGGACCTTCCGCACCAACTTCTTCGCCTATTTCTACCTTTCGCGCGCTACGCTCCCTTATCTGCAAAAGGGCGCGGCGATCATCAACACCACGTCGGTGACCGCGTATCGCGGCAGCGCGCATTTGCTCGACTACAGCGCCACCAAAGGCGCGATCGTGGCGTTCACGCGTTCGCTTGCGCTGTCGGTCGCCGACCGCGGCATTCGGGTGAACGCCGTGGCGCCGGGTCCGATCTGGACGCCGCTGATCCCGGCGACGTTTTCCAAGGAGAAGGTCGCCAAGTTCGGGACAGACGTCCCGATGAAGCGCGCGGGCGAACCCGAGGAGGTTGCCGGTTCCTATGTGTTCCTCGCCTCGGAGGAGTCCTCGTTCATGACGGGGCAGGTGCTGCACCCCAATGGCGGCGAAATCATCAACGGCTGATGACACCTCCGCCTTCTTCGCCCCGCATGAAGCTGCTTTTGCTTGGAGCCAACGACACGCTGCGGCGCATGCTGGCGTTTGGCGTTGCGGATCCCGCCGAGGAACCTGTCGCGCTGGCCAGCCGTCACGAGCTTGACGCGCGGGGCGACTTCGCCGCTTTTGCCGCCGCCGTGCTGGACTGGGATCCGGCTCGGACGGAATCGCCGCGCGATTGGCTGAACGCGCTGCGTGAACGTGCGCCGGAGCTGCCCGTGCTCGCGCTCGTGCCGGATGCGGCGGCAGCCGTGGAAGCGCGCGCCGCCGGCGCGAACGAGACCTTGGCGAAGCCGGTGGACGTCGATGCGTTCCGCGGCCATTTGCTTCGGCTCGCGCGACCCGCCGCCAGCGCCCCGGCGGTGCCGGAAGGCGAGGCCTCGCGGTTCGTGACGCAGAGCGCCACCATGGAAGCGGTGCTGTCGGTCGCCTGGCGCGTCGCTCCCACGCCAGCCTCGATCCTGATCCTGGGCGAAAATGGCACGGGCAAATCCGTCCTCGCGCGAGCGATCCATGCGCGCAGCGACCGGCGGACGCGGCCCTTCGTCAACGTGAACTGCCCCTGCTTGCAGCCGCAGTTGCTCGAGAGCGAGCTGTTCGGCCATGTCCGCGGCGCCTTCACCGGCGCGGTCAGCGACGCGCCCGGCAAGGTGGCGGCCGCGGAAGGTGGCACCTTGTTTCTCGACGAGGTGGGCGACCTGCCGCTCTCCGTTCAGGCCAAGCTGCTGCGCTTGCTGCAGGAGCGCTGCTACGAGCGGGTGGGGGAAACGCGCACGCACCGCGCGGACATCCGCGTGATTGCCGCGACCAATCGCGAATTGAGGCAGCTCGTCGCCGCTGGTGCGTTTCGCGAGGATTTGTTCTACCGGCTCAACGTCATCACGCTCGAGATGCCGCCGCTGCGCAACCGGCCCGAGGACATCGTGCCCACGGCCGAGTTTTTCCTCGAGCAGATCGGCCGTTCGCTGGGGGGCCGGCGGCGCGACCTGACGCTTGCCGCGCGCGAGGCCCTGCTGGCCTACAGTTGGCCGGGCAATCTCCGCGAGCTGCGCAACGTGATCGAGCGCGCCGCGATTCTCTGCGACCGCGAATGGCTGGACACGGCCGATTTCAGCGAGCTGTCGGGCCGCGACGAAACCCTGCTGCCGCAGGTCGGACAATTCGTGACGCTCGACGCGTTGATCGAGGCCCACATCCGGCAGGTGACGGCGCGGGCCGAGAGTTACGAGCAGGCCGCGCGCATCCTCGGCATCGACAAATCTACGCTCTACCGCTGGCGCAAGCGACTCGATGCAGCCGAGCCGGCGGGCATGGCCGAATTCACCGGTTGAGCGCTGCGCGCGGGTTCACTCCGCGCCCGACCGCGGCGCGGGCTCGTTGTGAATCAGCCAGTAGTCGCGAAAAGCGGCAGCGACCTCGACCAGGCGCTCGAGTGAGGAGGGTTTGACCAGGTAAGAGTTCGCGCCGGCGGCATACGCGCGACGCACGTCCGATCGCTCCTTCGACGAGGTGAGCACGATCACCGGCAGCGCGCGCACTGCGGGCGTCTCCCGTATCCAGCGAATCACTTCGATGCCGGAGCAACGCGGCAGTTTCAAATCGAGCAGCGTGAACTGCGGCAGCGGATGCGCCGTCCGGTCGGCGTAGCGGCCGTCGCCGCGCAGGTAGGCGATCGCCTCCTCCCCGTCATTCACCGTGTGGATCGGATGGCGGATTCCGGCCCGGGCGAAGGCGTATTGCAGCAGGGTGATCGCGTCGGGCTCGTCCTCCACGAGCAGGATCGGATCAAGGTGATGCATGCGAGAGCAAGGGAGCCGGGCACGCCGCGGGAAATTCGATCCAGAAGCGGGCGCCGGCGTTGGGGGCGGATTCGACGCCGCATTGCCCGCCCATGCGGGTGACGGCTTTGCGCACCAGCGAAAGTCCGATGCCGGTGCCCGGATACTCGGATGCGCTGTGCAGGCGTTCGAAGAGCTGGAAGATCCGCTCGTGATGCCGCGGATCGATGCCGATACCGTCGTCCTCCACCCACAGCCGCACGCGGCCGTCCTTGGTTTCCGCCCGCAGGGTGATCGACGGCGCGCAATCCGGCCGGGAGAACTTGAGCGCGTTGGAAATCAGGTTCGAGAGGGCCTGAAACAAACCGGTGCGGTCGGCCATCACGGCGGGAAGATCGGGGCTCAACTGGACCGACGCGCTGCTCTGCTTGATCGGGGCATGGTGGTGGGCGAGGACATCGGCGAGGATGTCGTGGAGCGGAACCGGCACGAGCTGCATCTCGGCGCGGGCGAGCCGGCTGTAGCCGAGCAGGTCCTGGATGATGGTGTCCATCCGCGCAGCCGCCCGGATGATCCGCTGCAAATAGTCGCGGTTCTCCGGAGAAAGGGACCGGCCCGCGTCGTCGCGGATCGCTTCCGCAAACCCGCGGACGAACTGCAGCGGCGTGCGCAAGTCATGGGAAACTGAATACGTGAAGGCCTCGAGCTCGGCGTTGGCCTCCCGCAAGGTCGCCGTGCGCGCCCGCACGCGGGCTTCGAGTTCGTCGGCGTGAGATTTCAGGCGGGTCCGCGCCTCGGCGAGCTCGGCATAGGCCCGCCGCAGTTCGTCGATGTCCGTCGCGCTGCCGACCCACTGCACCAGCGTTTCCTGATCGTCCCGCCGGGGCAGCGCCCGCACCAGGTGCCAGCGCCATTCCTCGCTCGGGCCGCAGCGGACGCGGCATTCGTGCTGGAACGTTCCCTGGTCCCGCAGCGCGCGTTGCCAGAGCTCGCCGGTGGCCGCCCGGTCGTCGGGATGGACGGCGTCGAGCCAGCCGTCGCGACCGAGCGACGCGAGCTCGGTCATGCCGGTCGTCTCCAGCCAGCGATGGTTCACGTAGTCGAGCCGTCCGTCCGGCAGCGAAGTCCACACCATCTGCGGCATGGCGTCGGCGAGGAAACGATAGCGCAGGAGCGCATCGGCCAGCGCCTGCTCCGTTTCCTTCCGCTCGGTGATATCGTAGGCGTGAATCACGATGCCGCGCACGTGGCCGGAGGCATCGAGATGCGGGCGATACGAGGCGATCAGGTGCCGCTGGCGATCGGCGGTGCGCAGCGTGGTTTCGTGGCGCATGTTTCGTCCGCGCAACGCGGCGTGCAGATAGGGGGCGACGCGCTGGTAGGCCGGTTCGCCGAGCAGGTCGCGAATGGTGCGGCCCTCGATCGCCTCGGCCGCGACCTCAAACCATTGCCGGTATTTCTCGTTATGGAGGCAGACCCGTTCCTGCGTATCGACGTAAGCGACCATGGCGGGCATCGCGTCGACGATGGTGTGGAGCAGCGTCTGCTGGCGTTCGAACTCGGCTTCGACATGGCGGCGGGCGGTGAGGTCGAGCACGAAGGTCATGCACTCCTCGCTCTCCGGCAGCAGGCTGCCGCAGACCAGCACCTGCACCACGGAGCCGTCGGGCCGCACGAACTCCTTTTCGAATGGCGTGCAGCGACCGGTGAGCTGCAGTTCGAGATTGGCGCGTTCGTCGACGGAGCGCCACGCCGGCGGGGTGCGTTCCCCGAGGCTGGCGCGGCCGGAGGCAATTTCCTCGCGGGTGTAACCGAGCAGGGTGGCGAGCGCCGAGTTGGCGCTGAGGATCCGGCCCGCGCGGGAGATCGTGCCGATGCCGAAGATGTTTGCCTCCCACATGAAGCGGAACCGGCGCTCGCTCCGCTGCATCTCGCGCAGCGCGTGCTCCTCCGCCGCGAGCGCCTGCCGGGCACTGCGATACAGCCGGGCGTTTTCCAGCGCGAGCGCGGCCAGTCCGGCGATCTTTTGCACGAGCCGCTGTGCCGGCACATCGAGGCTCCGGCCGGACTCCGCCGTGGCGAGCGCCAGCACGCCGGTGATGCGGCCGCGCGCCCGCAATGGTATTCCCAAATAGGATACGAACGGCAGCCGGCCCAGCTTTTCGCGATGCGGGCCGTCGAACGCGACCACATCCAGCACGGCCGGGTCGCCGGCCTGAATCAGCTGCGGCTCGCCGGAGCGGGCGATGCCGGCGGCGAACCGGTCGAGTTTTTCGGCGGCGCGGCCGGTGATCGCCCCGCGCTCGAAGTGCTGGATGCGCACGCATTCGAGCTCGCCGTGATCGTCGACCAGCTGGATGGAGCACCAGTCGGCCAGCCGCGGCAGGAACGACTGCGCCAGCAGCTCGGCGCAACGATCGAGGTCGAGCGACTCGGCGAGGCCGCTCTGCAACCGGCTGATGAAAGCCAGCTCCTCGCGCTCCTTGCGCGATTCCGTGATGTCGCTGCAACAACCGATGTAGCCTTCGAACGCCTGCCGTTCGCCATGCCGCGGCACGGCCTGCTCGAGGAACCAGCGGTAATCGCCGTCGTGACGCCGCAGCCGGTATTCGACCTCGTAAGGGCGGCGCGCGGCGATCGCCTGCTTTGAGATGGCGGTGTGGCGCGCGACATCCGCCGGATGAATCCGCCCGGGTCTTTCGACGGCGCCGCCGGCCGGCAGCGTTTCACCGGTGAAGCTGCTCCAGTGCTGGTTGACGTAGTGGCAGCGCCCCGCCGCATCCGTCGCCCAGATCAGCACGGGCGCGTTTTGCGCCATGGCCTCGATCGTGCGGGCAGCTTCGAGAGCCGAAGCGCGCAGCCGGCGGAGAAGCCGGTGCAATCCCGCACACAGCCCCGTGACGATAAACCCGTTGAGCGTGAACAGCCCCAGCCGGGCAGCCTCGCTCGCGTCGTTGAATCTGAGCAGCGCGGGGAAATTTTCCCAGACGATCAACGCGCTGGCGACGGAGGCGAGCAAGCCGGCCGCCACGCCGCCGAACCAGGCGCTCACAAACACCGCCGGCAGCAGGAACGCGAAAGGCATTTCCCGGCCCAGCCAGGGACCGAGGCTTTCCCGCAGCATGAAGGCCGCGAGAAAAGCCGCGAGGGGAATGGCGACGCGAACGCCCGGGCTACGCTCCTGCGGAGCAATGAGAATGCGGGGCTGGAACCACACTGCCCCATAGTCCTTTCCCGGACCGGTTTGTCACCGAGAAGCCTTATCAGGGAAACCCTTATTTGGTCATCCGGTCGCCACCGAGCAGCGGCACTGTGGCCGCGCCGCTGCGCGTTTTATTTTGCGACAGATTTTCCGCGCGCGGACCGCGGCGTGGCCGTCGCAGCACCGGCCGGACGGCGAGCTGGAAGCGGGGTGGGCGTGGCCGGCGCGGCGGCGGTCGCGGGGGGCAGAGGCGACGGGGAAGGCGTTTCGGGAGCCTGCAGCAGGCGTTCCGCTTCGAGCCAGATTTCTTCGTCCCGCCCATGAGGCTGGCCGTAGCTTTCCCAAAGCTCGCGGGCTTTCTTCGTGATTTCCTCGTGCGAGGGCGTGCGCGAGGCGGTGAGAGACGTGGTATCGTTCATGGCGACAGGAAAGTAACGGTCTCGACCCTGCTTTGGCATCGGGTCGAACGCGGCAGCGAGTGCCGGATAAAGTCGGAAGTTCGAGAAAACGGGGGTGCGGCGCGTGCGCCGCACCCGTGCAAGTCCAGTCGAAAAAGTCGGGGGAACTCAGTCCTCGGCGTCTTCCTCGTCGCTCTCGTCGTCCTCCTCCGCCTTGGGCTTGAGGTTGAGTGACGAAGCCAGCTGCGTGAGCTTGCGATCGGTCTCCGCTTCCTCGTCGAGCGTCTCCTGCAGCAGTTCGACGACTTCCTCCTCGCCGAGCAGCTCGGCGTAGGTGCGGACGGTGCCGTAGCCGGCGATCTCGTAATGCTCGACCTTCTGCGCGGCGCCGATCAACGCCGCGTCGCGCACGGCATCGCTGGCGTCTTCTTTGACCTTCTCCTCGCTCTCGGCGATGAGGCCTTTCATTGCCTTGCAGGTTTTGCCTTTCGGCGAGGCCTCGAGGATTTCCATCGCGCGGTCGAGGCGGGCGATGTGCTCGTGCGTCTGATCGAGATGTTCCTCGAATCCGGTGCGGAGCTTCTCGTCGCTCGCCGCCTTGGCCATTTTAGGGAGGGCTTTGGTGAGCTGCGTTTCGGCGCTGTAAAGATCTTGGAGTTCCTCGATGAGGAGTTCCTGAAGGGTGGTGGATTTGGACATGAGAATATGGGTTGAGGGTTGAACAGGTCACCGTGGCGGGGTTCAGCCGCGGCGGCCGACGCCGCCCGCACGGTGCGCACGATGGAGGTCCAATCGCGGGAGCTGGTTCCCGTGGCGGAGCCGGAATGGCCTCGGGGAAACTCCCGCTGGCGACAGCGAGGCCACGCCTTCGGAAAACTGCCGGCGCGGAGCGCACGCGCCTGCGTTAAGGCGCGATTTGGCGCCGGGGATTCGGGGCCGGTTTTCGGGCCGAAGTCCCATGCCCTCGCCCCCGTTTTTGCCCATGGCCCCAAGTCCGTCGCCGCGCTAGACTGGGTCATGTCGGAAACGCGCATCGGCCTCTCCGGTTGGACCTACGCCCCATGGCGCGGGAGCTTTTTCCCGCGCGGGCTCGCCCAGCATCGCGAGCTCGCGTTTGCCGCGCGTCAGGTGCGAACGATCGAGATCAACGGCACGTTTTACTCGATGCAGCGGCCGTCGAGCTTCGCGAAATGGCACGACCAAACGCCGGATGATTTTCTGTTTTCGATCAAGGGTCCGCGCTTCATCACCCACTTGAAACGCTTGCGCGACGTCGCGACGCCGCTCGCGAATTTCTTCGCTTCCGGGGTGCTGCGGCTGGGCGCGAAGCTCGGCCCGATCCTGTGGCAATTGCCGCCGATGACGCGCTTCGATCCCGAACGGCTGGCCGCATTTTTTCAACTCCTGCCGCGCACGACCGCCGAAGCCGCTGCGCTCGGCCGCCGACACGACCATCGACTCAAGGAGCGGGCTTGGCTCCGGGTCGTCGAAGATCGCCCGTTGCGCCACGCGCTGGAAGTGCGGCATCCGTCGTTCGAGACGCCCGCCTTCATCGACCTGCTGCGGCAGCACCAGATCGCGTCCGTCGTCGCCGACACGGCCGGCCACTGGCCGTTGCTGGAGGATGTCACGGCGGATTTCGTTTACGTGCGTCTGCACGGCGACACCGAGCTCTACGCGAGCGGCTATTCGCCCGAGGCCCTGGACGCCTGGGCCGAGCGGGTCCGGGCGTGGAGTCGCGGGGCGCAGCCGAATGCACGCCTCGTCGGTTCGCCCGCGGCGATGCGGCGCGGCGGTCGCGATGTGTATGTCTATTTCGACAACGACGCGAAAGCCTTCGCCCCTTTCGATGCGATGAACCTCGCGCATCGCCTTGGCCTCGGCGCCGCCGCGCCCACGGGTCCGACGCCGGGAACTTTTCGGCCGGAAACGCCTCGCACGACGTGGGCGGGCTGGTCGCCGCGCGCCCCGCGTCGCCGCCGTTCCGTCACGCGCCCCGCGGCGCGCGCCGCCTGATCCCTTTGCTTGCTGCTTGCTCCGTTCAGAAACCGAAAACCGAAAAATAATCAGAGCAATGAAACGAAATCTTACTGGTAAGAAAGTCGCCATCCTCGCCACCGACGGGTTCGAGCAAAGCGAGCTCGAGCAACCGCGGGCCGCGCTCGAGGAAGCGGGCGCCGAGACGGATGTGATCTCGCCCAAGGAGGGCTCCATCCGCGCCTGGGACGAAGACGATTTCGGCGATACGCTGCACGTCGACGTCCCATTGAAGCGGGCAAATCCTGACGACTATGACGCGCTGCTGCTGCCCGGCGGCGTGATGAATCCCGATTCGCTGCGCATGGTGCCCGAAGCGGTGGAGTTCGTCCGCCATTTCTTCACGGCGGGCAAACCCGTCGCGGCCATTTGTCACGGGCCGCAGATGTTGATCGAAGCGGACGTCGTGCGCGGTCGCCGCGTCACGTCGTATCCGTCGCTCAAAACCGACCTCCGCAACGCCGGCGCCGAATGGGTGGACGAAACCGTCGTCACCGACCGGGGCCTCGTCACGAGCCGGAAACCCGCCGACATCCCGCGGTTCAACGCCAAGATGATCGAAGAGATCGCGGAGGGCGTTCACGCCGGCCAGCGCGAGCTCGCGGGTCACCGGAGTGGAGGCGACGTATGAAGCTTGCGCCCTTCGCGAGTTCGCGAACCGGCGCGATTGATGGGTTGTAAAGGGTTGAGTTAGGGCCCGCGTCGCGTCTGCACGCGACGCGGGCCACGACTCTGCGCCGACGATCACGCGGGCCGTGACGTCGGCTCTTTTGCATCAGGCTGCCGGGGCTGCTTGGACAAAATTGCGTGGGCCGGCGCTTCACCGCGCCACGATCTCGTAGTGAAGCGTCTGATACGCCGGGCGCGCGGCGAACGTCAGCGCACCGTCGGCGGATTCGGTTTCGACGCGTGCACCCCGTGAACCGTCGGGCTTCAGCGCGAACACCTCGCGACCGGCGAGCCCGGCGAGCGTGACGGTGACCGGCACGTGTTCCGCGACCGTCGGGCCGTGGCCCCAGTTTTCGCCGAGCGAATTGTGCGCTTCGTTCCAGGCGGCGCCCTGGTTGTTGGCGCGCGCCACGGCGGTCACGAGCACGCGGCCCGAGGCGCGCAGCGGTTTCCCGTCGAGCGCCAGGGCGGTGACGCTCGCGAAATTCCGACCGAACTTCTCGCACGCGAGGTGCAGCGGACCGGCGTCGGATTTTCCGCCGCCGAGGAAACCGACGACGGCGGCGGCCTGTTCGGCATCGATCAGGTAAAGACGCCCCGAAGGTCCGGCGGCGAGCCGCACCGGCATCGGCGCGGGCGCGGACGGGGCGTGGCGCGCGAGGGTGGCTTTGGCACCGGGCGCACCCGGACGGTCGCTGACGGCGTAGCGCACGTTGAGCAGGTTCAGCGGTCCGGCGGGAATCAACGCGCGCCACAGCACTTCGGCATGCGGCTGCTCGGCCCAGAGCGGCTGCCCCAGCTTGAGCTCGTTGGCCGCGGGCGCCGGCGGCACGAGCCCATGGCGGAACAGGCCGGCGGCGAAGATCGACTGGCCCCATTTCGCCGGGTGGTTCAGCTGATCGAAGAAATCGGCGATGCGGCCTTCCGGGTTCGCCGCGCCGTAGGCGCCGATGACGAACGTGTAGACGGCGTCCCAATCCTGCCGGGCGGCGAACGAGGCGATCTCCGGATACATCTCGCAGACAAACTCGCTCGGCGCGGGATGGTCGTAT
Source organism: Opitutaceae bacterium (assembly GCA_040255565.1). Classification (GTDB taxonomy): domain Bacteria; phylum Verrucomicrobiota; class Verrucomicrobiia; order Opitutales; family Opitutaceae; genus Opitutus. The sequence goes on from JBDZVH010000007.1 coordinate 81,607, forward strand.
TCGCTGATTGTATACGGCTTGCCGGCGACGCGCACGAGGGCGAGGTCACCGAGGGCGCCGAACGTCCGGTCCTTCAGTTCGTCGAGCTGCGAGGAGTTGCGGATCGTGTAACGATGCGGATCCCAGTCGGCGTCGGCCGGGAAGTCCGGGTGCTGCCAGTAGACGTGCGCGTCGGCGAACTCCATGGACTGCTCGCGGTTCATGCCCGTCAGCCCGCCGTAATCGATCTGCGAGCAGGCGATCGGTGCCTGCACGTGCAGCTCGTGGCGGAGGAAACTCCGCATTTCCTCGGCAAACGAACGTTCCGTGTCGGCGAGGAACGCGATCCAGTCGGCCCACTGGCGCGCCGTGGGCGCAAGCGGCAGCGGCACGGTGCCTCCGGAGGCGGACTGGCCTTCCTGCAAGCCGGCGCCTTCCGCCCCGGTCACGAGCTTGAGCTCCTTCAGCGAGAGGGTGCCCGGCGCCTGGCCGGCGTTGAGGCTGAGCGAGGCGGGCGCGCCGGCGACCGAGTGCGCCGGAAACGCGAGCCGCACGACCTGCCATTCGGTGCCGATCTCGACGGTCTCCAACATCCCGAAACTGCGCCACGGGTCCTGCGGGCGCGCCTGCGTGTCGATGCCGACGCCGACGCCCAATTGGCGGGGGCGGTCCGCTTTGGCGAGGAATTCGACCGTGTAAACCACGCCGTCCTGCAGCTTCAGCCCACGTAGCGATGCCTGCACGTGCCACGCGATGCCGCTGGCCTGGTCGACTTTCAACTCCTGCACCGCCTTGTCGGCGCTTGGCGCGAGGGCAGCCTGGGAGCCGGGCTGCACGCGCAGTTCCCATTTCGCGGTGGCGGGGATCAGCGTCTCTTCGCCCAGCTTCGTGCCGGTGGCGTTCCAAGCCTTCGCGAGCGCGGCATCGTCGGCGTAGGTGCGCGCCAGCCAGGCGTTCCATTGCGCGCGCAGGTCTTCGCGGAACGGGGCGGGAAATTTCTCGAGTCCGCGCCCGAGATCGCGCGTCCAGTAGCCGAGCAGCGAGTTTTCGTTGTTGATCTCGACGAAGGCGACTGACGGATCCTCGGCGGGCGCGAGGCCCGTGTAGGGATTTTTGGTCGTGAGCAGGCGGCGCGCGTAGTCCTTCTGCAGCTCGATCATCCGCCGGTCATAGATGTCGACGCGCTTCTGGAAGTTGGCGATGCGGCTGACGCTCGGATCGAAGCCGTCCTCGGCGGCGAGGGTTTTGGAAACCTTCAGGTTGAGGTTCGAATAAATGCCTTCGTCGCGCAGGGCCGCCATCAACCGGTGCAGCCGGTCGAGTTGTCCGGGATCGAGCTCGCGGTGCTGCGGCTGGCCGGCGGGCCAGATACTGCCGCCTTTGCCGACGGCCCAGGGATTGTCGAGGTGGTGCAGGCGGACCAGGTTCACGCCGGCCTTCGCGAGGCGGCGGGCGATCGCGGCCGCTTCCTCGGGGGTGGGCGGGAACGCTTCGTTGGCGGCGAGATTGGTCGCCCAGAAGCGCTGGCGCTGTCCGTCCGGCGTGACGAAGCGGCCGTCCTGCATTTGTATCCGCGGCAGGGATGCACCGCGGGCAGTGTTCCAGGCACGGGCGTCGAGCGCCGAGCCGTCGGCCGGCTCGACCGAGGGCCAGACAAACCAGCCCTCCGGCACCGCGGCGGACTCGGCCCCCGCCGGGGCCGCGAAAAAGAGTGCAGGCAGGAGGACGAGGAGAGCGCGAAGACGGGGAGGGGAGGAGCACATGGGGATAATCGAACGCACGGGATGGCGGTGGTTCGCCCGCGGCCGGGGTGAAATGACCGCGCGTGGTCCGGCCAGTTTCCCGTCGCATCCGTGGGCGCGTCAACGACTCCGGGTGCAGACCTGTTGTCCGGCGATTGAGATTTTCCGTCACCGACCGGCCCCGATGAACGAAAAAAATGCGCCTCCGCATCGCCGGGATGACGGAGGCGCCGGACCTGCGAAGGTTCAGGCCGCGACGGGTTGCGCCGTCTTGCGCGGCCGCCGCACCGCGGTTGCCACGGGCGCCGTGCGCGCGCCGGCAAGCGGGACTTCGTCGGCCGGCAGCAGCAGGTAGCAACCGCAGTTTTCGCAAAGATGAAGATCGTCCGACTTCGCCAGCAGCGAAGCCGTGCCCGCCGGCAGGCGCAGGTGGCAGCCGGAGCAGACGCCGTGCTGGACGAGGCCGACGCCTTTGCGGCCCTGCGCGATCAGACGCAGGAAATGGGCAAGAGCCGGGGCCGGGATCTGCGCCTGCAACGCGTCGAGCACGACCTGCCGTTCCTGCGGCAAGGTGGAAGAGCGAAGGAGCTTTTGCTGTGCGGCGAAGAGGGATTCGAGACGTGTTCTCATGGTCAGCCGTGGACTTGCAGCCGCCGTGCCGACGCGGGTGACGACTATGCAAGTAGCACGACACTCGCAATCTAGGTGAATCGAAAAGACGACCGAGGCCGAGCGACCTCCGAGCTGGCCGCGTTTCGGTGCAAGAGCTGCACGTCGGCGGCCTTTTTGTGCAAGGCGGACGTTCAGGCCTGGGGCGGCGTCGCATCCCCGGACGAGTCCGGCCCGAGCAGACCGTATCGCTTCAGCTTATACTGGAGGGTGCGGCGGCTGATCCCGAGCGCGCGCGCCGCAGCTTCGCGGTTGGACGTGAGCTGGGCCAGCGTCTGCCGGATGAGCAGCTTCTCGGCTTCGGCGATCGTCATGCCGACGCGCACCGTGAACTCGCTGGCGAGACGGTCGTGCATCCGCAGCGATTCGGGCAGATCGTCCGCCGCGATCAGCGGATGCGGCGCGGTGACGACGAGGCGCTCGATCACATTGCGCAGCTGCCGGACGTTGCCGGGCCAGGTGAAACGCTGGCACAATTCCAGCGCCTCGGGCGAGAGCCGCTTGCGCGGGCGGCGATGCTTCGCGGCGAACTGCTCGAGAAAGGTTTCGACCAGCAGCGGAATATCCTCGGCCCGGTCGCGCAGCGGTGGGAGCTGCAGCGGCACGATGTTCACGCGATAAAAGAGATCCTCGCGAAACTTTCCGGCGGCGACGGCCTGCGGCAGGTTCTTGTTCGTGGCGGTCACGATGCGCACGTCGACGTGCTGCAGCTCCGTGCCGCCCACGGTGCGAAACGCGCCGTCTTCGAGCACGCGCAGGAGTGCGCCCTGGCCTTTCGGTCCGAGATCTCCGATCTCGTCGAGGAACAGCGTGCCGCCGTCGGCGAGGTGAAAACGCCCGAGCTTGTTGGCGACCGCGCCGGTGAACGAACCTTTCGCGTGGCCGAACAGCTCGGCTTCGACGAGCGATTCGGCCAGCGCGGCGCAGTTCACGAAAATGAACGGCTGCGCCGCGCGATCGCTGCGCGCGTGAATGAGCCGCGCCACCAATTCCTTCCCCGTGCCGGATTCGCCTTCGATCAACACGGTCACGTCGCTGCGAGCCACTTCCTCAGCGACGCGGATGACGCGCCGGATGGCGTCACTGTTGCCCAGCAGCAAGGCTTCCTCGGATGACGGTTCGCGCGCGGCGGTCCGGCGGCCGGCGCCTCGCCTGGCCGGTCCCCCGCGGGAGTCCAGCGGGTCCGGCGTCGATGTCAGCGTGTCCACACCTGCAACCTAGCGGCGCGCGCCCGGCTGAAGCGAGCCGCGATCCGACAACAGAAGCCGCGCTTCTGAGCGTGAGCAGCCGCCCGGGGCAAGTGGGGCGCGGTCGCGAAATTTTCTAGAAGAACCTCCGCCGTCCGCGCCGCCAGTTGCAACGCATGCAAGCATGCACCCTCCCCGCGGACTGTCTGGGCGCATGAGATTCGCGCACGCGCGCATTCGATTGTCGTTTCGCCGCCCAACCCGTTAATCCACCCCGTATGTTTTCCGTCTCATTCCGTTTCGTGCTTCTGCTCTCCGGACCGCTCGCGGCGGTTGCCGCCGACAGCAGCGCCGATGCCCGCTTCATCGTGTCGCGGACCGCGCCGCCGATCTACCGCGAAGGCTGGATCGATCTGAACAAGAACGGCGTGAAGGATCCTTACGAGGATCCGTCGCTCGAAGTCGACGCGCGCATCGATGACCTCGTCGCGCGAATGACGCCCGACGAGAAGACGGCGCAGCTCGTCACGCTCTATGGGTTTCCGCGCGTCGCGAAGGACGAATTGCCCACGCCGGCCTGGAAGGACGCGTTCTGGAAAGACGGCCTCGGCAACATCGACGAACACATGAACGGCAATCTCGGGTTCAGCGGCAACCTGCCGCAGCCCGAGCACGGTCTGCCGTGGTCGAAGCACGCGCGTGCGATCAACGACGTGCAGCGGTTCTTCATCGAGGACACCCGACTCGGCATTCCGGTCGATTTCACCAACGAGGGCATTCGCGGCCTGCTGCACCTGCGCGCCTCGAGTTTCCCTTCGCAACTCGCGGTGGCGTCCACCTGGGATCGCGAGCTCGTGCGGCAGATCGGCCGGGTCACCGGTCGCGAGGCCCGCGCGCTGGGTTACACGAATGTCTATTCGCCGGTGCTCGATCTCGCCCGCGATCCTCGCTGGGGGCGCACGGTCGAGAGCTACGGCGAGGATCCGTTTCTCGCCGGCGCGCTCGGGGTCGAGCAGGTTAAGGGAATTCAGGAGAACCGCGTCGTCTCGACGCTGAAGCATTACGCCGTCTACAGCGTGCCGAAAGGCGGTCGCGACGGCGAGGCGCGCACCGATCCGCAGGTGACGTGGCGTGAGGTGCAGACGATGTTCCTGCATCCGTTTCGACGCGCGGTGCGCGAAGCGGGCGCGCTCGGCGTGATGGCCTCGTATAACGACTACGACGGCGTGCCGGTCGAATCGAGTGCGCTGTTCCTGACGGACATCCTGCGGCACGAATGGGGCTTCAAAGGCTACATCGTGTCCGACAGCAACGCGGTGGAGTATATTCACACGAAGCACCGCGTCGCGCCGACGCCGCTCGAAGCCGCGGTGCAGGCCCATGAAGCGGGGCTCAACATCCGCACGAATTTCACTCCGCCCGCCGGCTACGGTGCGCTGTTGCGCGAGGCGCTGAAGAACGGACGCCTGTCGATGGACGTCCTCGACGCGCGCGTGCGCGAGATCCTCCGCGTGAAATACTGGCTGGGTTTGTTCGACCAGCCTTACGTCGCGGATCCCGCGGCGGCCGACCGGATCGTGCGCGCGCCGGATGCACTCGTGGCGTCGGCCCGCGCGGCCCGCGAATCGATCGTGTTGTTGAAGAACGAGGGCAACGCCCTCCCGCTCGCGAAGAATTTGAAGCGCGTGCTCGTCACGGGGCCGCTCGCCGACAATCCCGCGGGCTGGTGGTCGCGCTACGGTCCGCAGGATCTCAAATTCGTCACGCCGCTCGCCGGCATTCGCGCGAAGCTCGGATCCGGCGTCGACGTGCGCTACGTCCAGGGCTGCGCGGTGGTGGATGAACGTTATCCGGAAAGCGACGTGATGAAGGAGCCGATGTCGGCGGCGGTCCGCGCCGGGATCGACGAGGCGGTGGCCGCGGCGAAGGACGTCGACGTCATCGTGGCGGTGCTCGGCGAAACCGAATCGATCTGCCAGGAGTCGCACGGCCGCGTGAGCCTCGACTTGCCCGGTTATCAGGAGGACCTGTTGCGCGCGCTCGCCGCGACCGGCAAGCCGCTCGTGCTCGTGTTGAGCAACGGCCGTCCGCTCAGCGTCAACTGGGCGGCGCGGCACGTGCCGGCGATCGTGGAGATGTGGTTCCCGGGCGAGGAGGGCGGCGCGGCACTGGCGGACATCCTGTTCGGCGACGTGAATCCCTCCGGCAAGCTCGCGATCACGTTTCCGAAATCCGCCGGCCAGATTCCGTTCAATTTCCCCGCGAAACCGGGCTCGCAGGCGCGCGATCTCGGCATGGTCAGCGGACCGCTGTTCGCCTTCGGTCACGGCCTCAGCTACACGACGTTCGCCTACGACGCGCTGCAGATTTCTCCCGAACGCGGCGGTGCGGGCGCCGAGTTCATGGTGACGTTCAAGGTGACCAATACCGGCCGGCGCGCGGGGGAGGAGGTCGTGCAGCTGTATTTGAGGGACGACTACAGCAGCGTGACGACCTACGATCAGGCGTTGCGCGGATTCGAACGCGTGGCGCTCGCGCCGGGCGAGTCGAAGACGGTGCGCTTCACGCTGCGTCCGGAGGACCTGCAGCTCTTCGACCGCAACCAGCACTGGGTCGTCGAGCCCGGACGCTTCACCGTCATGGTCGGTGCGGCCTCGAACGACATCCGGTTGAAAGGAAATTTCACCGTGACGCGTCCCGACGGCACCGCGCCCGAGGAGGCGACGCCGAAGGACGAACGCAGCGACCCGCGCTGACGCGATCCCGGAGAAACCTCGACGACGCCCAGCTGCAAGCGCAGGGCGTTTTCGTTTTTCGGGGGGCACTCGAGGCTCGCGCGCGGCGGGCCCGCGAAGATTGCAACGCTTGCAACAACGGACGGCTGACTTGTCTCGCACCGGATCCATGGTCGCCGCCGCCGGATCCCCCATTGTCGTTTGTCATCCGGTCCGACCCCAACTCCAACACCACCCGTATGACGTTCCCGCAGTCACTCAGATTATCGTATGTCGCCGTCGCGGCGCTGGCTTTGCCCGCAGCCGCGTTGCACGCGCAGTCTGCCGACGATTCCAGCAGCCAGGACCAGCCCCTGGTGCTCTCGCCCTTCGAGGTCACCTCCAACAACCGCGGCTATATGGCGTCGAATGCCCTCTCCGGCACGCGCCTGAACACGAAGATCGAGGATATCGCATCGTCACTTACCGTCGTCACCAAACTACAGCTCGAGGACACGGCGGCGAGCGATCTCAACGACGTGTTCCTGTACGAAGCGAGCACGGAGGGCACCGGTCAGTTTACCGCGATGACTCCAAATCGCGATGGCGGGGTGAACGACGACGTCCAGGCGAGTCCGCAGACTGCGAACCGCATCCGTGGCCTCGGCTCGGCCAATGTGGCGATCGGCAACTTCGCCAGCAATCCGAATATCCCCATCGATCTCTATAATATTGAAGCTATAGAAATCTCGCGCGGACCGAACTCGAATATTTTCGGTTTGGGTTCCGGCGCGGGTGCGGTGAACCTTGTTCCGGCTTATGCCCAAGCCAGGCGCGATATCACGAGCGCAACGCTCCGGGTGGATGATCGCGGCGGATTTCGCACCGCCTTCGATTTCAATCGCCCGCTGATTGAAGGAAAGCTCGCGGTCCGCCTCGCGGGCGTCCGCGAGGACAAGGGGTTCGAGCGCGAACCCGCCCGCGAAGAGATTCGCCGCGGCCAGTTCTCGCTGTTCTATCAGCCCTTCCGCCGCACGACGCTGAAAGCCTCGGTGGAAAGTTATCGCAACGAGGCGCAGCGCCCGAATGCCCTGACGCCCCGCCAGACGGTCACCGATTGGAAGGCGGCCGGCGAGCCGACCTGGGACCCTGTTACCCGCATGGTCACGCTGGCTAACGGCACCACCTCCGGTCCTTTTCCAGCCAGCAAGGACAGTGCCCTGCCAGCCGGTCTGTGGGCTCAGGGCAATAATTTCTATCAACGCACGCCGCTCTTCATCGAGCCCGATGCCTCGATCACCTACTGGGGGGTCAATCGCACCGGCAACCTTTCGGGCGCGCCGACGCCACGCCGCTGGACGACCGACTTGCGCCTGCTCCAGAGCGGCACGAACCTGCGGCGTGAGAAGAGCAGCTATCCGCTCTTTTTCGAGCCGGGCATTTCGGACAAGTCCCTTTATGACTGGTCCAGCGTTAACTACGTCGCACCCAACCTGGTCGATGATAAAGCGACGACCTACATGGTCGAGCTCGAACAGTTCTTCGTCGACACACCGACTCACTTGCTCGCCGCGCGAGCCGGCTATTTCCGGCAGGATTTCGAACGCTATGAGCGCGATATGATCGGCGAGAATGATACGATCATCTACGTCGATGTTAACGAACGCCTGCTCGACGGTTCGCCCAATCCAAACTTCCGCCGGCCGTACGTGGGCGCTGGCAATCCGCTCGTCCTGCGCACGCCGGAGTCCGAAGAAACCTTCAGCGGAGACCTTGTTTATCAGCTTACTCCCGAGCGCAGGGGTGGATGGCTCGACTGGATCGGCCGGCAGCGGCTCAACCTCCACGTGGAGCGTCGCGATATGGAGAACGTGAACTATCGCTATAACGACATCATCGCTTCTTCCCATCCCTGGATTTCACCGGCCAATCGCTCGGCCTCCACCACCACGTATTTCCAGTATTATGTCGGGGACGCTCAAGGACAGAATATCGACTATGCGCCGACGTCGGTGAGCAATCTTGCCGGGAGCTATCCGTTCAAGTGGTTCAATGCGCAGACGAATCAGTGGGTCACCGAATCCGCGACGCTCGATCAAGTGCCGATCAGCAACACCCGCACCCGCACCCGCTATATTGAGTCGGCCAACATCACCTACCAAGGGTCCTTCTGGGAGGATCGAGTCGTCACGACCGCGGGCTACCGACGCGATAAGCAGGGCAGCAACACGTCCGATGCATGGACCATCGATCCCGATACAGGTTTTTATACTCCCGATTCCCCGGCGCTTGATGTCTTCCCTTCGGCGGATTCCGTGGAGAAGGGTGACACCTATACACTTGGCCTGGTGTTGAAGCCGCGCCCGTGGTTGAGGTTGTTCTATAACTGGGCTGACAGCTTCAGCCCGGAGGCGGTTCGCTACGACATTGACGGGATCCGGATGCCCAATCCCACCAGCGAGGGTCAGGATTTCGGCGTGGGAGTCTCGCTTTTCGACGGCAAGCTTTCGATCAAGGTCAACCGTTATGAGGTGAAAGAAATCGGCGCCCGGCTCAGCCAGCTTGGCACCGTTGGCTCCCGCACCCACGTCCTTGAAGGCGGCCGCGATCAAAGCCCGCAGTCCTTGCTCGGCTGGGCCATGGGCGTGGTTCGCGACCGCTACCAGCGTCAGGGCATCACCGCCACGGAAGACCAGATCTACGATCAAGCCGCCAAGGAATTCGTCAAGCTCGACCCTGCGTTTCTCCGCCAGACCGATCTCACGGGTGCCGTCGGCGTCGCCGGCGACCGCGAATCGAAGGGGTGGGAGCTGGAAGCTGTGTACAACCCGACGCGCAACTGGCGTGTCAAATTCAACGCCGCTCAACAGAAGTCGATCGATTCCAACATCGGAGGCGAGCTCGCCGCTTACTTCGCACGCCGGCTCCCGGTGTGGACCACTGTCGCTGACGACGCGGGCAATCTCTGGTGGAATGCGAACAGCAACTACGCCGTGAATCAATGGCTCGGCTCGATCCGCGCCCCTTATCTTTTCGAGGTCGCCAATGACGGCAAATCCCGCGCCCAAGTTCGTGAGTGGCGCTGGAATCTGCTGACAAACTACGACTTCACCGAAGGCCGGCTCAAGAATTGGAGCATCGGCGGCGCGGTCCGGTGGGAGGATGAAGCAGCCATCGGCTATCTCGGTCGCCCGCCGGAAAACGGCGTGATTCTCGAGCTTGATCCGGAAAAGCCCGTGTTCGACAAGGCCCGGTACTACGTCGATTTCAGCGTGGGCTACCGCTTCAAGATCACGAGCAAGAAGTTCGGCGTCCGCACCCAGCTGAACATCCGCAATGCGTTCGAAGACGGGCGCCTCCAGGCTGTAGCGGTCAACCCGCTCGGTCAGGCGACGGCTTTTCGCATCATCGATCCCCGCCTGTTCATTCTCACCACGACGTTCGAATTCTGAGCCGCTCCTTCGCAAGCCGGCGTGACGGTCACGCCGGCTTGCCGTTTTTCATCGCGCCGTGACACGGTGACGCCTTCCCCGCTTCACCCCATGAACCGTCGTTCGTTTCTGATCTCCACCGCCTCGGTGTTTTCGCTCAGCGCTCTTGGCCTCACGCCGTTCCGACTTGATGCGGCCCCGGCCGCCGGACCGTTCGTGGCCCGGCTGACAGCGGCCAACGATGCGCTGATCCCTGATCTGCTCCGCCGCCAGGATGCTTCCGGCGCGGTGATCGACCAGCACGGCATCCCGAACGTCCACGACGCGGCAAAACTCCTCTCCGTGCTCGCGGCGGCCCGCCATGCGCCGGACTCGCAGCACCATCGCGATCGCTCGCTCCTCGAGCCGCTCGAGCGAGCGGCCGCCTACTTGCTGTCGGCGCAGCATGACGATGGCACCATCGATTACATCGCGACGAACTTTCACTCGCCACCCGACACGGCCTTCGTGGTCGAGACGATCGCCGGCGTCGCAAGTTTGCTCCATCGCGATCGGGACGACGCCGAGGCCTCGCTCCGCGATTCGCTCGACCGGTTTCTCCGCCGCGCCGGCGACGCGCTCGTCGTCGGCGGCGTTCACACGCCAAACCACCGCTGGGTCGTCTGCGCGGCGCTGGCCCGGATCAACGAACGTTTCCCTCACGCGCGCTACGTTGCGCGCATCGACCAGTGGCTGGCCGAAACCATCGACCTGGATCCCGACGGCCAATACACGGAAAAAAGCACGTCCGTGTATTCCCCGGTCGTGAACCGCGCCCTGCTGACCGTCGCGCGGCTGCTCGATCGGCCCGCGCTGCGCGAGCCCGTTCGACGCAACCTCACGATGACGCTCTACTACATTCACCCCGACGGGGAGGTCGTGACGGAAGCGTCGAAACGGCAGGACAAATACCAACGCGGCAGCATGGCGCGCTACTACTACAGCTATCGCACGCTGGCGCGGCTCGACGGCGACGGCCGGTTTGCGGCGATGGCTGCACAGATCGAGCGCACCGCCGAGGCGCAGCTCACGGGCGAACTGCTGACGTTCCTCGAGGAACCCGAGTTTGGCGAGGACCTGCCCGCCGAACGACCGTTGCCGACCGATTATGCGAAAATCTTCGCTTATTCGCATCTCGCGCGCATCCGCCGGGGCGGGATCAGCGGCACCGTACTCGCGCAGAACTCCACGCTGTTTTCGCTCCGCAAGGGAGCCGCCGCACTCGAGGCCGTGCGCCTGGCCAGCGCCTTCTTCGGCAAGGGGCAGTTCACCGGCGAGGAGTTGGTGGTCCGTGAAGACGGATACCACCTCGAGCAGGAGCTGACCGGCCCGTATTTTCAGCCGCTGTCCGCGGACCAGATCGCGGGCGGCGAGCACGTGCGAATGGCGCCGAACGGCACCCTTGCGGTCGGCGGCCGCGCCGCCCGCGCGCAGAGCAACATCCAGCATCTCGTTTCGCGCGTTGCCGTATCCGAGAATGGAGGACGCTTTTGTCTGGCTTTCGACATCTCCGGCAGCAAGGGCGTGCCGGTGGCATTGGAACTGGCGTTCCGGCACGGTGGCCGACTCGAGGGCGTCGAGCCGGCCGATGGTGTGGCCGACGCGTTTCTGCTGAAATCCGGCACTGGCCGCTATACGGCAGGTGCGGACACGATCACCTTCGGCCCCGGTCACGCGGGCCATGCCTGGACCCAACTGCGCGGCGCGCTGCCGAAATGGGACGGGCAGAGCGTCTATGTGACCGGGTTCACCCCGTTCCGACTGAACCTGGAAATCTCATGATGCATCACTTCAATTGTCTGCGGCTCTTTTCTCTCCTCGGCGGCCTCCTCCTGGCCGTTTCCGCCGGCGCCGCCGAACGCGCGCCGCTGCGCGAATACGACGTCCTCCGTTCCTTCCCGCCGGGACGCCTGGCAGCGCTCCACGCCGGCGACAAACCCGACGCCAACGGTTTCACCGGCGGCAACCGCGCCAACGGATTCTGGATCGAAGTGGGGCCGCAGCGCGGTTCCTGTCGCGGCGTGATCGCGGCGGTGGTGCTGGACGACTTGGTTGCGGCGGACGATTGCTGGCGCGGCATCGAGACCGCCTTCGCCCATCAGCGGGCGGATGGCAGTTTTGACGCGATCGTCAAACCCAACGGCAACACTTCCCGTGAGGGCCCCGCCGCCGTCGAGACGACGTACTTTTTTCTGCAGGAGCTGGCCCGCGCTGTCCTCGTCATCCGCCAGTCGCCGCATGAAGCGCACTTTCACGAGCGGCTCGTCGCCCTCGAGCCGAAGCTGCGCCGCGCCGCGGATTTTATCCTGGCGGGTTACGGCACCATCATTCCGAAGGTCGGCCACACCGTGAACCGGGTCATCATCGCGGCGAAGGCGTTTGGCCTCTGCGGACTTGCGCTCGACGATCCGAGGTTGCTCGAGAAATCCCGTCAGCTGATCGCACACGCACTGACGCTGCGCGACGCGGAGGGCGTGTTTATCGAGCAGGGTGGACGGGACTCCAGCTATAATGTCGTCTCGATCCTGTTCGGTCAGGTGCTCGCGCTGCATCTGCCGTTGCCCGAGTTCGAGGCCGCACTGCCGGCCGCGGTGAAGTGGCAGTTGACCCGCATCCTGCCCTCGGGCGACGTCGACGTGAGTGGCAACACCCGCACCGGCGTCGGCTTGGAGGCTGATCCGTTTTCGGGGAAGGCGAAGAACGTGAACTACACCGAGGTCGCGATGGCCCTCACCCTCTATGGGACAATTCATCAAGATAAGGAAGTCCTCGCCGCGGCGGATCGCGTCTTCGCTTTCAAGCAGAAGAATGGCCGATGAACACGACAGTGCCCCGGGGCGTGCGCGGTTCGACTCGGCTTCGCTGTGGGACTGGCGTTGCTCGGCCGGCCGGCTATCGCCGCGGCGCCTGAGACCGGACAACCGAACATCCTTTTTATTTACGCCGACGATCTCGGGCTTGGCGATGTATCCTGCTACAACGCCGACGCGGCCTGGCGAACGCGGCAATTCGACCGGCTCGGCGCGGAAGGGATGAGGTTCACCGACGCACATTCCGCCTCGGCGCTCTGCACGCCGAGCCGTTACGCGCTTGTGACGGGCCGCAGCACGCCTGGCGCGGTGGCTCCTGCCGCGGCATCCGTCGACTGGCCCGAACTTTCATGGCGCGCCGATTTCGGCCGCTGATCCTCCACTTCTCCGGCGCGTCCGATGCACAATGCGCCAAACCGCCTCGACCGCGTTTTGCAGGCTGCCGTGTTTCCCCAGCTGCTTGTCACCCTGACGGACGCTGCTCCGCCCAACGTTTTGTTGATCATGGCCGACAGCAGATCGCCGGCGGGCTGAGCTGTCGGATGGGTAATCAGTATTTGAATACGCAGGCGCTCGACCGCCTGGCCGCGCGGGGGACGTGCCTCACCCGCGCCTACGCGCCGAATCCGCTCTGCATGCCGTCGCGCAGTTCGATCTTCACCGGCCGCTATCCGCACGAGACCGGCGTGACGGAGAACACGCTCATCGTGTTCGTCAGCGGTCACGGCAAATGCGCCGGCGCTCACGGCTTGTCGCAGAAAACCGACGCGGTGGACTACATCCACATGAAGCAACGCGTGACTCCGACGCCGCTGGGGCGCGCGGATATTGCAACGCTTGCAACAGCGCATGGCTGACTTGTTTCGCGCCGGTTTCACGGTCGCCGCCGTCGGATGCCCCTATTGTCGTTTGTCATCCGGTCTGACCCCAACTCCAACACCACGCGTATGACGTTCCCGCAGTCACTCAGGTTATCGTATGTCGCCGTCGCGGCGCTGGCTCTGCCCGCAGCCGCGTTGCACGCGCAGTCTGCCGACGATTCCAGCAGCCAGGACCAGCCCCTGGTGCTCTCGCCCTTCGAGGTCACCTCCAACAACCGCGGCTACCTCGCGTCCAACGCGCTTTCCGGCACCCGCATCAACACGAAGCTCGAGGACATCGCCGCCTCCATCAGCGTCGTCACCAAGCAGCAGATGCTCGACACCGCCGTGTCTGACATCAACGACCTTTTCCTCTACGAGGCGAGCACCGAGGGCACGGGCAACTACACCGCGTTTACGCCCAACCGCGACGGCGGCATGAACGACGACATCCAGGCCAATCCGCAGACCGCCAACCGCATCCGCGGCCTCGGCTCGGCCAACACCGCGATCGGCAACTTCGCCAGCAATCCGAAGATCCCGCTCGATCTGTACAATATCGACGCCGTGGAAATCTCGCGCGGCCCGAACTCCAACATCTTCGGCCTCGGCTCCGGCTCCGGCACGGTCAACCTCGTGCCCTCGAGCGCCAACGTCCGCAACCGTTCGCTCACGCTGTCCGGCCGCGCCGACAGCACCGGCGGCATCCGCGGCAGCGTGGACCTGAATTATCCGCTCATCCACGACATGCTCGCGCTGCGCATCGCGGCGGTGACCGACAACAAGCGCTTCGAGCGCGAGCCGTCGTATGACGACACCGAGCGTCTCTTCGGCGCGCTCACCTACAAGCCGTTCAAGAAAACCACGCTCCGCATCAGCGCCGAGAACTACCACCGCGAGGCCCAGCGCCCGAATTACCTCACGCCGCAGGAAACCATCACCGAGTGGAAGAGCTACGGCGAGCCGGTCTGGGATCCCACGACCCAGCGCGTGACGCTGGCCAACGGCACCGTGAGCGGTCCGTATCCGCAGAAAAACGACAGCACGCTGCCGTTCGGCCTCCAGGCGCTCGGTGGCGGCGTCTACAACCGCACCTCCGTCTACGTCGACCAGGACGGCAGCGTCGGCTACTGGAGCGTCAACCGCACCGGCAACCGCGCGACGCCGCTCACCCGCAACCAGGACGTCCGCCTCATCCAGAGCGGCACCCGGCTGGCCCGCGAGCGCAGCACGTTGTATCCGCTTTTCTTCGACGCCGGCGTCACCGACAAGTCGGTCTACGACTGGAGCTCCATCAACTACACCGCGCCCAACTACGTCGAGGACGACGCCCGCACCTACATGGCCGAGCTGGAGCAGTTCGTCTTCGAGAACGAGAACCACCTCGTCGCCGCGCGCCTCGGCTGGTTCCGCCAGGAGTTCGAGCGTTACACGCGCAACATGATTTCGAGCAATGACACCGTGCTCTTCATCGACGTGAACCAGAAGCTCCCCGACGGCACGCCCAACCCGTATTTCAAGCGGCCCTACGTCATGGCCAGCTGGCCCATCGTGCTCAACGAGCCGGACGACCGCGACACGAAGAGCTTCGACGTCGTGTATCAATGGACGCCCGACCGCCGCGACGGCATCAACTGGATCGGCCAGCAGCGGTTCAACTTCCACGGCGAATATCGTGAGACCGAGTCGACGAACTACCGCTACCGTGACTTCATCACGTCGAACCACAGCTGGCTGAATGCGGCCGACCGCACCGCTTCGACGCAGACGCTGTTCCAGTATTACCTGGGCGACAATGTCGGCGGCGACGTCGACTACGCCCCCAGCTCCCGCGGCAATCTCTCCGGCACGTATCCGTTCCGCTGGTATGACGGCGTGGCCAAGCAGTGGGTCACCGAGCAGGCCTCGCTCACCGAGACCGCGATCAACGGCACCTCGACCGACCAGGAACAGATCCGCACGTTCAACCTCACCTACCAGGGCTTCTTCTGGAACGATCGCATCGTTCCCACCATCGGCTTCCGCCGCGACCGCCAGCGTCTCCGCAGCTCGTCCGGCGTCACCGTCGATCCCGCCACCGGCTACATCACCTACGCGCCGCTCAGCGACTACAGCAATTCGCCGTGGCTCGAGCAGCAGGGTGACACCAAGACCTACGGCGTCGTCTTCAAGGCCACGCCCTGGCTTAGCCTGTTCTACAACCAGTCCGACAGCTTCAATCCGCTCGGCATCAGCTATAACATCTACGAGGAGCTGCTGCTCAACCCGACCAGCGAGGGCAAGGACTACGGCGTCGCCTTCAATCTGCTCGAGGGCAAGCTCGCGATCCGCATCAACCGCTACGACAGCACGGAGACCAACTCCCGTCGCAGCCAGATCGGCACGGTCGGCTCGCGCATCCACCGCCTCGAGGGCGTGCGTCAGCCGTATGACGAGTCGTTCTATCCCTGGGCGGAGAACGTCGCGCTCCAGCGGTTCCAGAAGCAGGGCGTGACCCCGACCTCGGACCAGCTGTTCAACGCCGCGGCCGACATCATGAAGCTCGATCCGCAGTTCCTGAAGGATACCGCGGTCAACGGCGCCGTCGGCGTGCCGGCCGACGTCACCTCGCGTGGCTACGAGATCGAGATCAACTACAACCCGACCCGCAACTGGCGCACAAAGCTCAACGTCGCCCAACAGGAAGCCTTCGACAGCAACATCGGCGACACCGTCACCAACTACCTCGCGGAACGCCTCCCCGTCTGGACCACCGCCGTCGACGATGACGGCAACCGCTGGTGGGACGCCAACAACGGCGCCGCGCGTCTCCGCTATCTCGCCGACATCCTCGCGCCGTATTCGTTCGAGGTCTCCAATTCCGGCAAGCCGCGCTCGCAGGTCCGCGAGTGGCGCGCGAATCTGTTGACGAACTACGATTTCACCTCGGGTCCGCTCAACAACTGGAATGTCGGTGGCGCGGTCCGCTGGGAGGACAAGGCCGCCATCGGCTTCTACGGCCGCCCGCCGGGCGCAGATGGGGTCATCCTCGAGCTCGATCCCGACCGTCCGATCTACGACAAGGCCCGGTTCTACTTCGACGTCTCGGTCGGCTATCGTTTCAAGCTCTTCAACGATCGCGTCCGCGGTCGCGTGCAGCTCAACGTCCGCAATCTCTTCGAGGACGGCCGGCTGCAGGCCGTGGCGGCGAATCCGGACGGCAAGCCCTACGCCTTCCGCATCATCGAGCCGCGTCAGTTCATCCTCAGCACGTCCTTCGAGCTCTGATGAACGTCTCCGTCGCTCGCGTCGTCGCGCTCTGTTGTTTCACGCTGCTGCCCGCCGGTCTGGCCTCGGCCGCACCGGCAGCGGCCGGCGCAGCCGGAGCCGCGTCGCGAGCGACTGAATACGAAGTGCTGCGCGCGTTTCCCTCCGGACGCCTGTCGGCGCTCACGGAGAACGATTATCCTGACGCGCGCGGTCTCACCGGCTCCAATCGCAAGAACGGCAGCTGGCTCGAGGCCGGACCGCAGCGCGGCAGCTGCCGCGCCCTGATCGGCGCGGTCGTCGCCGGCGATCTCGCCGCCGCCGATCGTGCGTGGGTCGGCATCACCACCGCCTTCGCCCACCAGCGCGCCGACGGCGGTTTCGTGGCCGAGGTGCGTCCCAACGGGGCGAGCGCCCGCTCGCGCGCTGCGAGCGTCGAAACGGCGTTTTTCTTTCTGCAGGAACTCGGGCACGCGCTGCTCGTCATCCGCCAGTCGCCGCACGAGGCGCATTTCCGCGAGCGCATCGCAGAGATCGAACCCAAGCTGCGGCGGGCGTGCGCGTTCATCGACGCCGGTTACGACACGATCATCGCCAGCAGCGGCCACGCGGTGAACCGCGTGATCATCGCCGCCAAGGCGTTTGGACTCTGCGGCACGTTTCTCGGCGACGAGGCGCTCATCGCCCGCGCGCGCGAGCTGATCGCCTTTGCGCTCACCCGGCGCGATGACGCCGGCGTTTTCCTGGAAAAGGGCGGACGCGACTCGAGCTACAACGTCGTCTCGCTGCTCTTCGGCCAGGTGCTCGCACTGCACGTGCCCCTCCCCGAGTTCGAGGCCGCGCTCGCTCCTGCGGTAGCCTGGCAAGTTTCGCGGATCGGTCCCGACGGGCAGGTGGACGTCACCGGCAACACGCGCACCGGCCTCGGCCAGGAGAAGAGCTATTTCGGCGATGTGAAAAAGGTGAACTACACGGAGGTCGTGATGGCGCTCACCTATTACGGAATCGTTCACCACGATCGTGCCGCGCTCGCCGCGGCGGATCGGGCTTTCGCCTTTTCCCAGAAAGACGAGCGTGCCGAGCGCAGCTCGCCGCCGACCTCGCCGTGACGTTGTCGTTCGCATCCGGTATCTCCTTTTTCTGCCGCGCATTGCTGTCACGGCGGGGAAGGGCGAACCTCCTGCGCGGGGCCGCATGGGGCGTCGTCCTGCCACTCGCCGGATTTGTCTCGGCGGCACGGGCGGCCGTCGCCGCCACGCCCAACGTGGTGGTGATCGTCGCCGACGATCTCGGCCTCGGTGACGTGTCCTGTTACAACCCGCAAAGTGCGTGGCGCACCCCGGCCATCGACCGGCTCGCACGAGAGGGCCGGATGTTCACCGACGCGCACACCGCGTCGTCGCTTTGCACGCCGAGCCGTTATGCGCTGCTCACCGGTCGTTACGCTTGGCGCGGACGCTTGAAGCACGGCGTGCTCGACGGCTACGGCGCCGATCTGATCGAGCCGGGCCGTCTCACGCTTCCAGGCCTGCTGCGGCAACACGGCTACACCACCGCGGCGATTGGCAAATGGCACCTCGGTCTCGACTGGATCCGCAATGGCGCTGCGCCGGACGCCGTCGATTACACCCAGCCTTTCGGCGGCGGTCCGCTGGCGCATGGTTTCAATCGGTTCTTCGGCATCAGTGCGTCGCTCGACATGCCGCCGTATGTGTGGCTGCGCGACGATCGCGTCGTCACGCCGCCCACCGGCCGCGTCACCGACAGCGACGTGCCGAAACTCTGGCGCGCCGGACCGATCGCGTCCGATTTCAAAATGGAAGACGTGCAGCCGCGGCTGACGCAGGCGGCGGTCGATTACATCGGTGAGCGCGCCACCGCGCCGGATCGCCGGCCGTTTTTCCTCTATCTCGCGTTTGCCGCGCCGCACACGCCGATCCTGCCGCAGCCGTCGTTCGCCGGCTCCACTGGCACGACCGACTACGGCGATTTCGTCGCGCAGGTCGACGCCGACATCGGTCGCGTGATGGCGGCGCTGGAGCAACACGGTTTGTCGGACCAGACGGTCGTGGTTTTCACCTCGGACAATGGTTTCGCTCCGGCCGCCAGCGTGCCCGCGCACCGGCAGATTGGCCACGACCCGAGCGCCGGCTTTCGCGGTTACAAATCGGATCTTTTCGACGGCGGACACCGCGTGCCGCTGATCGTGCGCTGGCCGGAGCACGTGCCGGCCAACACCCGTTGCGCGGAACCGGTCGGCCTCGTCGACTGGCTCGCCACCTGTGCCGATGTGGCGGGCGTTGAGCTGCCGGTCGACGCCGGCGAGGACAGTGTGAGTTTTGCGCCGCTGCTGCGCGGCGCGGACGTCGCCGCGTCGCCACGCGCGCTCGTGCATCACTCGGGCGAGGGGCGATTCGCGATCCGCCAGGGAAAATGGAAACTTCTCCTCTGGCCCGGTTCGGGCGGCTGGAGTTCGCCGACGCCGGTGCCGAGCCGCTGGCTGAAGGTGGAAGCGTACGATCTTTCGCAGTTGCCGCCCTATCAACTTTACGACCTGAGCGTCGACTCTGACGAACAGCACAACGTCGCCGCAGCTCATCCCGAAGTCGTTCAGCGTCTCGGCCGTTTGCTCGCCGATTACGTCGCGCGCGGACGCAGCACCCCCGGCCCGTCGCGCCCGGCCGTCGTCGACGCCGCCTGGCCCGAGGCCGCGTGGATGAAGGAATTTGGCAATTAAGTCTTTTCCCGAAACGCCAAACCCTCGACCGCGTTTCGTGCGTCATTCTCCGGGTTCCCCTCCGTTTCCTTTTCCCACCATGAAACGCCTGCTTCTCGCGTGGACCTTTGGCGCCGCCTGCCTGGGCGCGTCCGCGGCCCCCAACGTTTTGTTCATCATGACCGACCAGCAGATCGCCGACGGGCTGAGCTGCCGGATGGGTAATCAGTATCTGAATACGCCGGCGCTCGACAGCCTGGCCGCACGGGGGACGTTCTTCACCCGCGCCTACGCGCCGAATCCGCTCTGCATGCCGGCGCGCAATTCGATCTTCACCGGCCGTTACCCGCACGAAACCGGCGTGACGGACAACACGCCGATGTATTCCGGCATGAAGCTCGATCCCGCCGATTTTCCGCTGATGGGCACGTATTTCCGCCGCGCGGGTTATCACACCGGCTACTTCGGCAAGTGGCATCTCTGCGTCGATCCGAAGCAGCTCGACGCGCACGGTTTCGACCAGCTCGACACCCGCCAGAAGGATGCGACGACCGCGGATCGCGCGATCGAGTTTCTCCGCCAGCGTCATGACCGGCCGTTCCTGCTCGTGACGAGCTTCCTGAATCCGCATAACGTCGCCGAGCTGACGCGCGGCCAGCCGCTGTCGAACGGGCCGATTGGCGAGCCGCCCGCGCGGGAGGAGCTCCCGCCGCCGCCGGTGAACCTGGCGCCGCCGGCGTTCGAGCCGGACACGATGACCCTGATCCGCCGCGGTTATCACGCCAACCGGCGCCTTTTTCCGGTCGGCAATTTCCCGCCTTCCGTCTGGCAGGCGATGCGCTGGGGCTATTACCGCCTAATCGAAAAAGTCGACGCCGAGATCGGTCGCGTGCTCGCCGTGTTGCGCGAGCAGGGACTCGAGGAGAACACGCTCATCGTGTTCGTCAGCGATCACGGCGAATGCGCCGGCGCCCATGGGTTGTCGCAGAAAACCGTGTTCTACGAGGAGGCGGCGCGCGTGCCGCTGATCGTGTGCGCTCCCGGCGAAACGCAGGCGCGCACGTCCGACGCGTTCGTCAACATCGGCATCGATCTGCTGCCGACGATGCTCGACTACGCCGCGATCGCGAAACCCGCGAAACTTCGCGGCGAGAGCCTGCGCGCGCTCGCCCGCGGCGACTCGGTGCCACAATGGCGCGACGAAATCATCAGCGGCAATCACATGTCGCAGGGCGGCAAGGTCGGCGATTTCGTGCCGATCACGGAAGGCCGGATGGTCCGCACGGAGCGCTACAAATATTGCGTCTACGCGCACGGCGACCAACGCGAGTCGCTGGTCGATCTCGTCGACGATCCCGGCGAGATGGTCGATCTCGCGAGCGATCCGGGCTATCGTGACATCGTGCACGAGCATCGCGAGCGCCTGCGGCGTTTCGCCATCGAAAAAGGCGATACCCGTGCGCTCGAGCTGCTCGCCGACGACGTCGCGCCGCGGCCTTTCGAACGCATTGCCACGCCGCGTCGCCCGACTGAACCCGATTCCGCCCGCACCGATTGAAGCCCATGCTCTCCTCCCGATTCCTTGTTCTCGGCTTGATTGCGCTCGTCGCGAGTGCAACCGCCGCGCCTGAGTTCCTGCACCAGAGCCGGCCGGTGCGACTCGACCCGTTTGCCGAGAGTCCGGTGCAGATCAATCCGCCGTCGTTCCGTTGGCCGGCGAGCGAGGAGCCCGCGACCTATCGCCTCGAGTTTTCCCGCGACGGGAAGTTTGCCGCGGCCGAAAGCGCGACGACCACGGACCTGTTTTACCGCCCGCTCGCGCCGTTTGCGCCGGGAAAATGGTTCTGGCGCGTCCGCCGCGAATCGCCGGCGCCGGGACCATGGCTCGGGACGGAGTCGTTCGAGGTCAGCGCCGAGCTGCCGCGCTGGCCCGTGTCCTCGTGGCAGGAATGGCTCGCGCGCGTGCCGACGGGTCATCCGCGCGTGTATTTTACGGCGGAGGAAGTTCCGTCCCTGCGGCGCCGGGCAGCCGCGCTCGGCCAGGATCTGGCGCCATGGATCGAGGAAACGAAACGCGATCTGGAGAAACCGTATTCGCTCGAAACGTGGACGAGCCAGGTGCCGCCGGGCGTGGATCCGTTTTCTCCCGACAGCCCGGAACGGAAGAAACTCATCTGGGCCACCAAGAGCGCAGCGTCGGCTGCGTCGCGCCCGGCGGTGAACGGCGCGTGGCTGTGGTTTGCGACGGGCGATCCATGGTATCTCGAACGCGTCAAGGCGCGCGCGCTGTTGATCGCCACCTTCGATCCGGACGGGTTTATCTCGGAGCGCAATACGGGCCACGATCGCGGCAACGTCGATTTCGGCAATTCGACCTTCGTGCACGATCTCGGCGTGATTTACGACCTGTTGCACGACGAGTTTACACCCGAGGAACGCGCCCGGATCCGCGAGGCGATCGCCGCGCGTGCGGCGCCGATTTTTTCCAAGGTGCGTCGTGCGCCACTCGAGCTCATGCGCGCGCATGCTTGGCAGCACGGTTTCTTCGACGCGCTCGTGGGCGCGCTCGCCATCTACCGCGAGGACCCGCGCGCCGAGGCCTGGGTCGATCTCGGGCTGCGGTCGTTCGTGGCCTTTTACCCGTGGTATGGCGGTGACGACGGCGGCTCGCAGGAGGGCCCGCGCTATTTCCACGGTGCGGCGATGCTCGCCTCGCTCAACACCCTCGACGTGTTCCGGTCCGCGTTCGGACTGCGGCTGGAAGACCACAACCCGTGGTTCCGCAACAATCCCTATTTCCTGTTGTATTCATATCCTCCTGACAGCCTGCAAACGCATCTCGGCGACAGCAACCCGGGTCAATACGACGAAGGCGACGACCGCCGCACGCCCGGCGGCAAGGCCCGCATCGCCGCGCGCCGCATGGCCGAGCTCTATGGCAACGGCTACATGACGAGCTACGCGGCGAACCTTCCCGACAATCGCGTGAATTACACGCTCTCCGAATATCTCCGTTGGGTCCAACCGGAGCTGCCCGCGGCCAAGCCGTTGAGCGAGCTGCCCGCGGCGCGGTTGTTCTCCGATGTCGGCGTCGTGTTCACGCATTCGAAAATCGAAGACCCGGAGGAGAACGTGCGGCTGATCTTTCACGCTTCCCCTTTTGGCGGCCAGGGCCACGCGCACGCGGATCAAAACAGCTTTCACATCATCGCCTACAACGAGCACCTGCTGATCGATTCCGGCTACTACACGCCGACGGGCGATCCGCATCGCGAAAAATGGACGGTGCAAACGCAGGCGCACAATACGATCCTCGTCGACGGCACCGGTCAGAAGTGGGGCGGCACGACCGGCTACGGCAAGATCGCGCATTTCGAATCACACGACGGCTGGGTGTATTTCATCGGTGACGCCGCGCCCGCGTATCGCGAGGCGCCGCTCGAACGTTTCGATCGCCACATCGTTTGGCTCAAAGGCGAGGCGGTGCAGACCTACGTGATCGTCGACGATCTCGCATCGGCCGGTGGTGTGGCGCGGCGCTTCGACTGGCTGTTGCACGCAGAGAAGGAAATGAAAGTCGACGCTGCCACACAGACCGTTGTCGCCACGGGCGAGAAGGGCGAAGCGCGCGTGCAGTTTCTCGCGCCGAACCAGCTGACGTTCGCGCAAACCGATCAGTTCACCGTGCCCGCCGTCTACTGGCGGCGGGGAAAGAATTTTCCGCTGCCGAATCAATGGCATCTCACCGCCGCCCCGGCGCCGTCATCGCAGCAGCGCTTCATTACGGTCGTGCAGGTTTCGAAGCGCGGTGTATCCAAACCTTCACTGCAGCCCGTTCCGCAAGGCGTCGAAACCGCCGGCTGGCGCGTGCGGCTGCCGGACGGCAGCCGCCGGCTCGTCATCGAAAAACTTCCATGATGTCACTCCTTCATTCCACCCACCGGCGCGGCGTCGTCGCTTTTTTTGCTCTTTTGCTCACGGCTGCGGGTGTGCAGGCCGCGCCGTTTTCGGTGCGCGCCACGCGGGTCGGCGATGCGCCGATCGTCGCTCCGGCGATGTTGCCGGGCAAGGAGGGCGACAGCATCAACGGCCCTTCGCTGCTCCGCGTGCCCGACTGGGTGCCGAACCCGCTCGGGCGCTATTACCTCTATTTCGCGCATCACAACGGCAACTACATCCGCCTCGCGTATGCGGATCGTCCCGAGGGTCCGTGGAAGATTCACGAAGGTGGCGTGTTTTCGCTCGGAGCGCAAAACGTCATCGCCGGTCACATCGCATCGCCCCACGTCGTCGTCGATGAGCAGCAGAAACGTTTGTATCTGTTCTATCACGGCAACAACCCGCGGAAAAACGAGATGAAGCTCGAAGGCGACGTCGAGGGCGGTCAGCTGACGGGCGTGGCGGTATCGTCCGACGGACTCGCGTTCGAATCGCTCAACCGCGTCGTCGGTCCGGCCTATCTGCAGGTGTTTGCTTACGACGGACGCTGGTTCGCGCTGAATCACAGCGGCGTGCTGCGCGAGGCGAAGCAGATTGGCGAACGCTTCGAACCGGTGGCGAAGGTCATCGGTCCCGACATTCTGGAGGCCGTAGATCCCGCGCGCCGCGGCGAGCCGGGCGCGACGCCCGCGGAGCAGCGTCCGCCGAACGGGCCGTTTCGCTATTCGATCCGTCACATCGGCGTCGACGTCGCCGGCGACCGTCTCGTGGTTCATTTCTCCTGCGTCGGCCATCGTCCCGAGCGCATCCTCTGCACGGTGGTGAAACTCGCCGGCGATCCCAAGGATTGGCGCGCGCGCGGCACCTACGAAGTCCTGCAGCCGGAGCGCCCGTGGGAGGGCGGCGATCTGCCGCTCGCTTATTCGCGCGGCGGCATTTCCACCACGCCCGTGCGCGAACTGCGCGATCCAGCCGTGCTGCGTGAAGACGGAAAGGCGTGGCTCGTCTACTCGATCGCCGGCGAACATGGACTCGGCCTGGCCGCGCTGCACTATGCGGGGAATGATTGAGCGTTTCCGACCTCTGCTCGCGCTGGCGGGCGCGATGGGATTGCTGAGCACGCCCGCCATGGCAGCGCCGGTCTCGTCACCGCCCAACATCGTCATCATCATTGGCGACGACATCAGCGCTGAGGATCTCGGTTGCTTCGGCAATCCCGGCATCCGGACTCCGAATCTCGACCGGCTCGCGGCGGAGAGTCTGGTTTTCGACAACGCCTACGTGACCACGTCGAGTTGCAGTCCGAGCCGCTGCAGCATTTTAACGAGCCGATATCCGCACAACCTCGAGACCGCGTCCGAGCTGCACGGCGCGCTGCCGGCCGGAATTCCGTTTCTGCCGCGGATTCTGCGCGACGCGGGCTACTACACCGTGCAGTCGGGCAAGGCGCATTTCGGCGAGACGCCGGGTCGCGTCACGGGACCGGCGCTGACGGCATTCGACGTGATGGGCGATGGCGAACTCGACGAACTTTACGGCGGACGCGGCGGAGAGAATCGCTGGGTCGACCGGCTGCGCGAGCGTCCGCAGGACCGGCCGTTTTTCATGTGGTTCGCCTCGCACGACGCGCATCGGATTTGGGATGCGGATTCGTTTACCGGCTTCGCGCGTCCCTCCGACGTGCGCGTGCCGCCGTATCTGGCCGACACACCGGAGACGCGGGCGGATCTTGCGCATTACTATGACGAGATCATGCGGCTCGACTTTTACGTCGGCGAAGTGATGCGCGAGCTGGCCCGGCAGAAGGTGCTCGATCACACGATGGTCATTTTCCTTTCCGACAACGGCCGGCCGTTTCCCCATTCGAAAACGCGGCTGTATGACGACGGCATCAAGACGCCGTTGATCGTCCGCTGGCCGGGCGGCATCGCGCAGCCGGGGCGCACGGCGTCGCTCGTGAGCACGATCGATCTCGCGCCGACGCTGCTGGAACTCGCCGGCCTCCCGCGACCCGCGAGCTTCCAGGGCGTGAGCCTGGTGCCGCTGTTTCGCGACGCGCGCGCGACCGTGCGCGACTACGTTTTCGCGGAGCAGAACTGGCATAACTTCACCGCGCACGTGCGGATGGTGCGGCAGGGCGATTTCGTCTACATGCGCAACGCCTGGCCCGATCTGCCGCTGCCCGGCGCGTCGGATACGTTCTACACACCGAGCGCCGACGCGCTGAAACGTCTCCGTGACGACGGGGCGCTCACGCCGTTGCAGGCCGACGTGTTTCTCCAGCCGCGTCCGGCGGAAGAGTTCTACGATCTCGCGAACGACCCGGATCAAACCCGGAATCTCGCGCTGGAAACAGAGTCGCCCGCTGCATTCGCGTCGTTGCGCGCGGCGCTTGATCGGTGGACGCAAGAAACGGGCGATACGGTTCCGCGCCAGCCGACCGCGTCGAACATCGACCTCGCCACCGGCCGGCGACTGGAGATGCGTCGCGGCGAGCCTCCCGGCGCAGCGGCCCGCGCGGCCCAGATCAACGCTCCCGGCCCCGTGCGCCATCCGTGAGACTTCGCATGAATTCGCCCATCCTGCGAATGAGCCAGCGATTCCTGCTGGCGGCCTGGCTGGCGCTTCCGCTGTTCGCCGCGCCACCGCCTGATCGGCCGAACGTGCTCTTCCTCATCGCCGACGACCTCAATTGTGAGCTTGGCAGTTACGGCGCGGCGGAGATGAAGACGCCCAACATCGACGCCCTCGCCGCGCGCGGCGTGCGTTTCGAACGCGCCTACTGCCAGTTTCCGAACTGCTCGCCGAGCCGCTCGTCGTTCCTTACGGGACGCAAGCCGGACGTCACCGGCGTGAAGGTCAATCCGGCACCGACGCATCCGTTGTCGCCCCACTTCCGCGAGCGTTTGCCGGAGACGGTGACGCTGCCGCAGTTGTTCAAGAATCACGGCTGGTATGCCGCGCGCGTCGGGAAACTTTATCATTACGGCGTGCCGAAGGACATCGGCACCTCGAGTCTCGACGATTTCTATTCCTGGGAGCTGGTGGTGAATCCACGCGGGCGCGATCGCGAGAACGAGTCGAAGATCTTTTCGCTGAAACCGGGTCCGTTCGGGGGAACGTTGAGCTGGCTGGCGGATGACGAAGGCGACGACGTGGATCACACCGACGGCATCGGCGCGACCGAGGCGATCGAGTTGCTCGAGCGGTTTCAACGCGAGCGCCGCCCCTTCTTCCTGGGGGTCGGCTTCTACCGGCCGCACACGCCGTTCGTCGCGCCAGCGAAGTATTTCGACCTTTACCCGCTCGACCGGATCCAACTTCCGGATACGAGCGAAGACGATCGTGCCCGTCGCCCGGCCCTCGCGTATGCGAGCGCGCGCCCGGAACAGGATCGCGCGACCGACGATCTGCGGCGCCGCGCGATCCAGGCGTATCGCGCGTCGACGTCGTTCATGGATGCGCAGGTCGGCCGCGTGCTGTCGGCGCTCGAGCGCCTCGGCCTTGCGGAGAACACGATCGTCGTGTTCACGAGCGATCATGGGTATCATTTGGGCGATCACGGACTCTGGCAAAAGCAGAGCTTGTTCGAACGCGCGACGCGCGTGCCGTTGATCATCGCGGCACCGGGGGCGAAAGCGAATGGCCGCGCGGCGCCCGGGTTGGCCGGGCTGATCGATTTGTATCCGACGCTGGCGGACCTGTGCGGGCTCCCGGCGCCGGAGTATCTGGATGGCGTGAGTCTGCGCCCCGTCTTGGATGATCCGACGGCGCGGCCGCGGCATCAAGTGGTGTCGCAGGTCTGGCGCGGACCGGGCCGGGCCGGTTACGCGCTGCGGACCGAGCGCTGGCGCTACATCGAATGGGAGAGCGGTCCGTCGGACACGCAGCTGTTCGACATGGAGAACGATCCGCGCGAAACGCGAAATCGCGCGCGCGATCCGGAGCTGGCCAGCATGGTCGCCGAACTCGGGGCGATGCTGGCGCGGGAAAAAACCCTCTGAGCGGCCGCTCAGAGTTTTTCCCGCGGCGCCCGACGCAAGGTCGGGCCATCGACCCAGCGGCCGCTGACCATGATCGTGTGAGGATCGACGGGCAGCCCGCGTTCGTTGCGATGAATCTGGGCGACGACGGAATCGACCGCCGCGATGCCCTGCAGCTCGGGGCGCAGGTCCAGCCCGGCACACGGGCGGCCGCGCTCGTTCCAGTTCAGGTTGAAAAATCCGGCTTGCTTCGGGATCGCGATCCCCGCCTGGCGCAGCCACAGGATCGCCTCGTCGACGTGGCCGATGGCCAGGTCGAGCTTGTGCCGGCGATGCCACGCCAGGAACGCCTCGGGAGTCATCGTCGTCTCGATCAGCAACGGCGCATCGCCGATGCCGCCCTGCAGTTCCTGGAACGAGCGAAACGCCGCGGTCCACTTGTTGAGAAGACGCTCGTCTTTGTAGCGTTCGATGAAGAGGCCGATTTTGCGGTAACCGAGCGCCCGCAGCCGGACGAGGGCGTTGTTGAGTGTGAGATGATGATCGATCGCCACCGTATTGACCGAGAGGGCGAGCGAGCCGTAGTCGATCTCGGCCGAGGCGAAGTGCTCCCACGGGAAGCCGTTCGCGGCGTCGGTGAGTTTTGAATACAAAAAGATCACGCCCTGCACGCCCCGCGCGCGCAGCATCCGGCCGAGCGCCGGCGCGGTGAGCGTCGCGGGATCGAGCCCGAGCACGTCGACGCGGAAGCCGAGCTCGCGGGCGCGGGCGCGGCCCGCGTCGATCATGACCTGCTGCATCGGCCGCGGCCGCGGCTGTTCGGGCGAGGCGACGTGCACGATCGCAAGATTCCCGAGGAAGCGATCGGTGCGCGCGGCGCGGACGTGCGCCATCAGCGAACCCACGAGGTGGTTGCGGTTGTAGCCGAGCCGGCGCGCCTCCGCCTGCACCTGGGCGCGCACCTCGGGCCGGACGTTGGGGTGGCCGGAGAGCGCGCGGGAGGCGGTCGAGGCAGAGAGCCCGCACCGTTCGGCGAGCGTGCGAAGGGTGGCCTTCATTGCAACGCATGCAAAAGTGGCGCGCTGACGGTCGCGAACAAGTCTAATTTCGTCGGCGGCACGGAAATCCCGCAGGTGGGCTCCGTGAACTTTTTCCCGCTATGGCTTACCCCTTTGGCTCCGGCCGCCGCACCTTCTGCCGGCTTTTCCTCACGCTCGGTCTTTCCGCCGTCGGTCCAGCGTTGTCGGCGGCGACGGAGGTCGATCTTTCCGGTCGCACGGACGCCTCCATTCGCGAAGTGCTCCGGCGCGTGGCGCATCATCACGTCCGCCCGCTGCGCGACGGCGAATATCCGGCGGGCGCCGATCTGGCCGCCGCGCGTCGGGCACGACCGCCCGAGGGCATGCAGTGGACCTACCCGTGGGGTGTCACGATCTACGGAATGCAACGCGCCGGCGCGGCGCTCGGCGACCAGACGGTGCTCGACTTCGTGCGGGAGCACAACCGCATCGTCGGCCGCTACTACGCGTGGTTCGCCGCCGTCGGCGAGCAGGACGGACATTCGGCGGCGTGGGACGCGTTCGTGCGCGACGACCGCAACACGCCGCTGCGGCGGCTGATGCTGCTGGGCAACCTCGATTTCTGCGGCGCGATGGGCGTCGAGATGCTGGAGGAGCGGCTGCGTCATCCGGAAACGGATACACCCGAACAGCGGGCGGTCATCGCGCGCGTCGCCGACTGGATTGTCAACCGGCAGTTCCGTCTCGCCGACGGCACCGTGTGGCGGCCCGACCGCACCGACGTGGCCGAGCGGATGCCGCCCGGCACGCTCTGGATCGACGACCTTTACATGGCCTGCCCGTTCCTCGCGCGCTGGGCGCAGTTCACGGGCGACGGGCGTCACCTGACCGACGCCGCGCACAACATCATCGAGATGGCGTCGCGACTGCAGGACGAGGACGGCCTCTGGTATCACGCGTATTTCGAGACCGCAAAGAAAGCGTCGCCGTGGAAATGGGGCCGTGCGAACGGCTGGGCAATGGTGGCCACGGTGGAGGTGCTTTCGGCGATGCCCGAAAACCACCCGGACCGGCCTGCGTTGCTGTCGATTCTTCGCCGGCACATCGACGGTTTGAAACCGTTGCAGGCCGGCTCCGGGCTCTGGCGCCAGGTGCTCGACCGGGCCGAGCTGTGGGAGGAGACCTCCTGCTCGGCGATGTTTGCCTACAGCATCGCCCGCGCGGTGAACCGCGGCTGGATCGACGCCTCGTATCTTCCGATGGCCCGGCGCGCGTTCGAGGGCGTCTGTGGCAACGTCACGCCGGAAGGCGTAGTGAAGGGCACCTGCCAGGGCACGAACATCGGGCTCGATCTCGACTATTACATCCACCGCCAGCGGCCCGACGACGACCTGCATGGACCGGGCGTGGTGCTCCTCGCAGGAGCGGAGTTGCTGGCCGCCCAATGACCGAGGCGGCCCGTTTCCGACGTGTGAGAGAAAAACGGATACAGGTCACGCCGGATGCGCCGGCGGGCTGGCGGCGGGGCCGGCCGGGAGGGCGCGCCGCATGATTCGCGCTGCGCTCGTGGGAGTCTCCGGCTACGGCCGCTGGCACCTGCTGATGGCGATGGAGCAGACGCTGCTCGGCCGCCTGCAGCTGGTCGGCGCGACCGTGATCAACGCGTCCGAGCAACAGGCGGTGTGCCGCCGCCTGGCCCGCCAGCGCGTGCCCGTCTTCGCGTCGTTCGAGGAGATGATGACGGCGCTCGCCGGCTCGATCGACCTGTTGCTGCTGCCGACCGGCATTCAATGGCATGCGCCGATGACGATCGCGGGACTCCGCGCCGGCGCGCACGTGCTCGTTGAAAAACCGATCGCGCCGACGCTGCAGGACGTCGACGCCATTGTCGCCGCGCGCGACGCCGCCCAGCGCGTCGTGGCCGTCGGGTTTCAGGACCTTTACGTGCCCGCCGCGCATGACATCAAGCGCCGGGTGCTGGCGGGCGAAATCGGCGCGTTGCGGCGCGTCGTCGTGATCGGGCAATGGCCGCGGTCGTCGAGTTATTACTCGCGCAATCTCTGGGCCGGCCGACTGCAGCTCGACGGGGCCTGGGTGCTGGACTCGCCCGTGAGCAATGCCTTCGCGCATTTCCTCATGCTGGCGCTGTTCTGGGCCGCACGCACGCCGCGCGGAGTGGCGGAGCCCGTGGAGCTGGATGCGGAGCTTTATCGCGCCGGTCCGATCGAGAGTTTCGACACCGCCAGCCTGCGCGTGCTGACCCACGAGGGCGTGGAGATTCTTTTCTACGGCACGCATGCCGGTCGCGAGGAATTCGTGCCCGAGGTGAAGCTGATCGGCGATCGCGGCACGATCACCTGGCTCTACGAACGCACCTACACCATCGAGCGTCCCGGGGCAGCCGGCGAAACCCTGTCGGTTCCCGACCAGCTCGATACCCGGCTGCAGGTGCTCGATTCCACGTTGAGCCGGATCGAAACCGGCGAGGGGTTCATCGTGACGCCGGAGATGGCGCGCGAACACACCCGCGTGATCAACGCGTTGCACGAGCATTTCCCGATCCACGGTGTGGCGACCTGGCACGTCGACGCCGAGTCCGATGCGATGGGCACGTTTCATCAGATCAAGAATCTGGATACGCTAGTGGCGCAGGCGGCGGCCCGCGGCGTCCTGTTCAGCGCCGCCGGGGCGCCCTGGGCGCAACCGTCCGCCGGCGCGTGTTGCGTCCGCGGCTACCGGCGGTTCGGCGGCGTCAAATAGACACGGTCACAGGCCGCCCGTGCAGAAAATGAGGTGAGGCGTGTGTCCCCACGCGCCGTCGTTGGACGCGCGCTGGCCGGATCTTTTCGCCCGTCACAACTGGCGCTCGCGAAACTCAGGGCGGCCGGGACGGCCGCCCCTACCTTTTCGTGCCCTTCTATTTTCCGGACTTCAGGTCCCAGAGCGTCAGGCCGCGGAGGGACGCCGGCTCGGGCCGCCGGCCGAAGACGAGGCTCGCGACGTAGCCGATCAGCATGCAGGTGGCGATCGCGATGAACGCGTGCAGGAACACACTGAGCGTCGTGTAAGTTTGCACCCACCAGGTCACCGCGATGCTGGCGACCGCGCCGGTGAGCACGCCGGGCGCGTTGGCCCGACGCGTCAACAGGCCCAGACCGAAAACGCCGGGAAATCCGCCGCCGATCAGCGCGAGGAGTTTCAAATACTGGTCCCAGAGCGACGGCACGTGCAGCGAGGCGATGAACGCCGCCATCGCCGTGCCGAGCGCGCCGGCGATCACGGTGGTGAGACGGGCCGTGCGGGCGCGCTGTTGATCCGTGCGCGGCCGATCCTTCGTTTCGATGAAGTCGGTCGCGATCATCGCGGCCGACGAGTTGAGGGCGCTCGAGAGCGCGCCCATCGCGGCGGCGAACAGCGCCGCGATCACGAGTCCGACGATCCCGTGCGGCATCTCATTCGCGATAAAATAGGGGAAGATCGCGTCGTTCGGCAGCGCCGAGGACAGCCGCTCCGGATGCGCTTGGTAGAACACCCACAACGCCGTGCCGACAAAGAAGAAGATGATCGTGCTCGGGATGCCGATCAACGTGCCGAGAATCACGGTGTGTTTCGCCGCCTGCTCGTCGGTCGTGGCGAGCGCGCGCTGCATCAACGGCTGATCGGCGACCTGGGTGAACACCGAACCGAGAAACATGCCGATGAAGACCCACACGGTCGGCTGCGAGGCGTCGAGCGACCAGGAGACCATTTCGAATTTTCCCGCCGCGGTGCCTTCGCGGATGATGCCGGCGAGGCCGCCCTCGATGCCCTGCGCCATGAACGCGATCGCGAGAGCCACGCCGCCGAAGGTCACGCTCACCTGCAAGACGTCGGTCCACACCACCGCTTCGAAGCCGCCTTCCATCGCGTAGATCGTGGTGACGACGCCCATCAGGAGGATGCTCAGGTAAACGTTGAGTCCCGTCACGGTCGCCAACGCGAGGGCCGGGAGCAGCATCACGACGCTCATGCGGCCGCAGACTTTCATCAACACCGCGAGACCGGCGCCGAGGAGTCGCACCGGCCGGCTGAAGCGCCGTTCGAGGTAGTCGAAGATCGTGACGAGCCGCAGCCGGCGCAGCAGTCCGACGAAAAACAAACCGACCACGAGACCAGCCAGCGATTGCGCCGGCCCGGAGCCGAAGACCAGCCAGTCGGTCTGAAATGTCTTCGCTGGCAGCGCCATGAAGCTGATGCTGCTGGCACCCGTCGCGAAAAAGCTGATACCGGCGGCCCACCAGACGACGCGGTTGTTGGCCAGGAAGAAGTCGCCGCCTGACCGTCGCCGGCGGGCGCACCACCAGCCGATGCCGAGATTGGCGGAGAAAAACAGGGCGAGGGCGAGGTAGTCCGCCGCGACGAGCGTGCGGACCGGGAGGGCGTCGTCGGGAGTCAAGACGCGTCCTTTTCCGGTGAGAAAACCTTGGCCGCCAGCGCGAGCGCGGACGGATCGTCGTGCACCAGCGCGTGGTAACAGAGCGCGAGGGAGACTTCGCGGTAGTTGATGCCCTTCGGGCCGCCGCTGAAGTTCCTCTCCTGTCCGAGGCCGGTGCGCGTGTTGCCTTCCTTGCGGACCTCGCCGTCCGGCGTGATCTGCGTCAGCTGCCATTGCATCGCGCGGACGAGCGCCTCGTCGAGGCCGTCGACCGGCAGGTGCAGCCAGAGCACGCGCCCCATCAGCAGCGAGACGGCGTTGTAGCTGGAATCGTGGCCGTTCTTCTCGAGGAAGACGCCCACGCCGTCGCGCTGCGTCAGCGCGATCGAGACGAGCTCGCGCGCGCGATTCTTCAGCGACGCGTCGTCGAGCACCACGCCGCAGAGGCCGAACGCCTTCGCGGCGATGAACAACCGGTTCGTCGTGTGCCCGACTTTGTCGACGATCGTGCCGTAGCCGCCGTCGATGAACGCGCACGCGCGCCGCAGCCGCGGTTTCAGCGTTTCGATGCGTTCGCGGAAATGATCGGCGAGCGGCGATTCCTGCACGACGAGGAGCGCGTGACCGAGCTCCTGCAGATAGAAGAACGCCGTCTCGACGCGTTCTTCATATGTCGCGGGGCGCGGTCGGTTCGGTGCGGGATTCGAGAGAAATCCGCCGTCATCGATCTGGCGTTGGAAGGTGGCCTCGATCGAGGTCCACGCGCGGTCGGCGCGCGCCTGGTCGCCAGCGACGACGGCGCCGATCAAATGCCAGCAACCGCTGCGCTGCTTGCCCGCCGCATACCACGCGTTGTGTTTGCGGTGCGCTCCGACGAGGCCGTTCGCGTCGGGCTCGCCGGTCGTGCTGGTGAGCGATTGAAACAAATCGGCCGGCAGCGTCCGCAGCAGCTGGTATTCGGAATCGAAGGACCGCGCCTGGCCGGCCGCGGCCAGACAAAGCGGGAGTAACAGGAAGCGGAATAATCTCATGGCGAAAGGGAAGTGACGATCCGCGGGCGGAGCAGGAGACGCGTGGCGCCACGGTAGGTGACGTCGACGAAACCGTCGCCCGCCTGTGCGGAGAATCCGAGCGCGTCGTCGTCGATCTGCACCTGGAGCCCGGGCAACGCCCAGTGTTGGCGGGCGATCTTCTCCACCGCGACTCCGGGCACCGAGATGCGGAACGTGCTGTCGCCGATGGCGCGGATCGACAGCGCATGCGCGGCGGCTTCGGCGTCGACGCGCGGCGACTGGATCAGCGCGATCCAACCGAGCGTGTCGGGGCCCGCGCGCCAATGAATCGTCGCGGGACGAAATTGTCCGGTCGGACCACGAGCCTCGCGCGAGAGTCCGGTGTGTTCGGCGCCGATCATGAGGTGGCGGCCGAGCCACGCGGTCGCGATGCGTTTGCCGTCGGCGATCGGCCGGCGGAGCAGACGCTCGCCGGAAAATTGCGTGAAGTGCGGGAGCGCGTCGGCCGGGATCTCGGCGCCTAGTAGCGCGAAACAAGGTCCGAAGAGGAAATCGCGACCGTGATCCATTTTCGTGGCGAGCGGCGGCAGCGGCACTTCGTCCAACGGCAACGCGAGCCGCAACCAGACGCCGGTGAGCGATACGTAACGCTGCAGGTCCATGCCGTAGGTGCGATCGAACGGACCGGCGAGGTTGTGCAAATCCGCGTGATAAAACTTCGCGATGTCACGCCAGAGTGCTGCTTCCATCTCCGCGCCGCGTTGGCGCAGGAGCGGCGTCGCACCGTGACGGCGCAGCAGTGCGAGGCCGTAGAGATCGACGCCGTAATAGGTGGGCGAATTGAACTCGTCGAACGACTGGTGCGGAGCGAACTCCGCGTGCACGGCCTTGATCCAGGTTTCGCTCGCGCGAACCCAATCGGGCCGGTTCAGCCGCTGGCCCGCGTAGCCTTGGAGGAAGCCATGCATGAGCGCGATGTTGGTGTAGGACGGACGCAGGCGTCCGTGTTGCAGTTCACCGCTGACGGCGCGTTCGAGGCTGCGTTCGATCGCCTCGCGATCCGCGACCGGGATGCGGTCTTCGTATTCCAGGAGCAGCAGCGCAAAGGCGCTGCCGATGAACTGACGCCAGTTGGGATCGTAATCGTGCCAGATCTTGGCGTCGTGGCGCGGCTGCGACTCCTCCGCCGTGCGGTAGAAAGTGCCGTCCCACGGGGCGCCGGGCGCGTCGATTTGTTGCGCGAGGACGGCGCGGAGCGCAGCGAGCGCGCGTTCCCGATCGCCGGGCTGATCGCGCGCCATGAGGCCGAGGACATACCACGAGGAGGCGCGCACGCCGTGGCTCTCGTGTTTTTCGTTGTTCCACAGCAGTCCGGCGCGCGCATCCCAGAGCGCGTCGGACAGACACGCGGCGTCGGCGACCAGATCGCGTGCGCGCGGGGAGAGCTCGGGCGAAGCTCCGGCGGGCGCAAGGGCGACGCTCAAAGCCAGCAGGGGAACGAAGGGGACAAGGAGGCGGGAGAGGAAGCGCACGGGGAGCAAAAATACGGGGTGCAAAAACTCGAAGGCCGGACGGCGACAAGGCCAATGGTGGACCGCTGCATGCGTTGCAAACTTCGCGAAAGAAAAACGGGATGCCCGGCAGGTGTTCGGCTGCGGGAACCGCGACGCGCCGCGGTGGCTACGCAGTCGCGGAGAAAACAAACGCGGGCCGGCCCGTGGTCACGAGCCGGCCCGGTGAAGTTCAGAACTTCGTGCGCAGGGTCAGGAAATATTCGCGTGGATTCGTCCAGTTGATGCTGCCGCCGAGATTCCGTTCGTTCGTCAGATTATTCACGTTGAGCGAAACGGCGATTTTGCGGCCGAAGATCGAAATCGGATAACGAATCAGGCCGTCGAGACGGTAGCTCGCATCCGTTTCGATCAGCGGACTCACGAGATAACCGCTGTCCCAGCGCACACCGCCGCCGACCTCCAGGCCGGCCCACTTCCCGGTCGTGCGGATGTATTTGGCCCAGAGATTCAGCGCGTGCTCCGGTGTTTGTTCGAAGATCGTGCCGATGCGCGCCGGATCCTGCGCGGCGGTGGTCTCGCGCGTCCACATCCACGCATAGGACAGCAGGACCTGGACATTGCGCACGGGGCTCGTGACGAAGTCGGCCTCGAGGCCGCGGGACGTTTCGGTGTTACCGAAGAAGTAGAACGGATCGCGGCCCTCGCGGATTTCGCGCGCGGTGTCGCGCGTCGCGGTGTTGGAACGTTCCACCTCGAAAACCGAAATGGTGCCGGAGACGCGGCCATCGAAAGCGTCGGTCTTGAGTCCGAGTTCATAGCCGCGGCCCTCGATTGGTCCCGCCGCGTTGCCGTCGGCGTCGAGCGCGTTTTGCGGCTCGAGCGATTCGCTGTAGGAGGCGAAGGCGGAGAAGTGGCGGTTGAGCTTGTAGAGCACGCCGGCCTGCGGCGTGACGCGAGTCTGGTGGATGTTGTCGGAAGGATTGACCGCCGGCAGGCTGTCCCAGTGGAGCGTCTGCCGGAGCAGATTATAGCGCGCGCCGCCGACGAGTTTCAGGCGGTCGGCGAACAGGCTGATCGAATCGATGACGTAGAAGGCGTTGGAGCTTTCCTTGATGCGGCGATTGTCGTTCCACGGACCGTCGCCGGTGCGGTTGCCGATCTTTTCGAGCAGCTCCCAGCCGTGGAGCGGATACTGCGGCGCCATGGTCGGGAACTGGGGGAACGCGCCGGTGGCCGGGTTGTAGTTGAACTGCGGACCCTGGCGGCCGTTCTTCCGGCCGAATCCGGGCGTGCGTTGCCGGACTTCGTTCGACTGGTGGCCGATCATCAGCGTGTGCTGCAACGCGCCGGTGGCGAAGTTGCCCATCACCGTGTTCTTGATGTCCCACGAGTCGCGATAATTGGCGAAGTCGCCGAAGCGGATCGCGACGGTGCCGGCATTGGCCCCGGCATTCTCGCGGGTGCCCTGCGTGCGCAGCACGCGGAAGTTGTCCTCCGCGCCGTTGGCCTCGAGCCGGTAGTGGAAATTCTGCGACAGCTGCACCCGCACATCGAGGTCGACGGTCGAGGACGTGTAATCCCGGAACGAATCCGGGCCGCCGAGATTGTAGCGAAAACCCTCCGGATCGCCGGACGGATAGATGCGGGCGAGGTCCTGCTGGTCGTTCGTGACGAACAGGTAGGTGCTCTGTTGGTCGGAGATGTTTTGGAAAATGTGCTCGTAATCCAGGGTGATCTCGACCCGTTCCGACGGGCGGAACGTGAGCGAACTGCCGATGTAGTTGCCGCGATCGTGCCAGAAATCGCGGAAGCCCTCCGCCGTGTAGGCGCCGGCGCCGATGCGATAGGCAAACTTGTCGCCGACCGGCGCCGTGTAGTCGAACTCGGCGCGATAGCGTTGATCGGAGCCAAACAGGAGCTTCACCTCGCCGAACTCCGCGAAGGTCGGTTTGCGCGTAATGTAATTGATGATACCACCCGGCCGGTTGCTGCCGTGGAAGATCGCACTCGCGCCCTTGATCACCTCGACGCGATCGATGTTCCAGGTCGGAAAGAGCTGGCGGCGGAAGTGTCCGTTGCGCAGCGCGGCGAGGGCGGTGAAGCCGCGGACGCGAAACCGGCTCTCGTTGTCCTCGGCGGTGCGGACGCCCGGCACGAAGTTGAGCGCCTGGCGCAGCTCCTGCGCGGCGGTGTCGGCCAGAAACTCCTCGGTGACGACGTTGATGGCGATCGGCGTGTCGAGGATGTCGGCGTTGATGCCGGTGGCCGTGATGGAGTTGAGCGCGCGGTAGCCGTGCGTGTTGGCGGTGATGGTGAAAGGCGACAGGACCACGGGATCGTCCTTCGCGGAGGTAACGTTGGCGGCTTCGGAAAGCACCTGGCCGGAAAGGCCGGTGGAGAGCATGGCTGAGGCAGCCAGCGAGACGAGGAGGCTTCGGGACGAAGCCAACGACAGGAGTTGCATGTTGTTTGGGGTGGGAAGCCACCGGCCGGTGCCGGGGCGGCGCGGGACTATGCGAGCGACTCTGCGCCGGTCAGCGGCGACGCCTTGCAAGCGTTGTGACGCAGACATTTGGAGAAACGCCCGGCTCTATCGCAGCCCGTCCTGCAACGCTTCCAATGGCCCCCCGCGTCACACGACCCGCTGCAAAGAGCCCCAACAGAGTGTCATATAATGTATGACACTCTGTTGGGGCGCCGGCGTTGTTGGAAGCGGTGCGCTCCCCGGCGCCCAGCGTGCGTGGAGGTAGTGTCGTTACGGCGCGGGGTGCCAGAGCAGGGGTTGGCGGATGGGGAAGTTGCGCACGATCTCGGGTTCGCTGGGATCCGCGTCGAGACGTTGCCATAATTCGAGCCAGTCCTGGCGGCCGGTCGCGAGCGCGCCGAAGAGGAGAAAGGGCTGCCGCACCGGCCAGTCGGACCAGTAGAGGACGTCGGGCCGAACGAACTCTTCGCCTCGCACCGGCCCCGTGGGCGAAGGGACGTAACGATGGACCGAGGCGAGCCACGCGTTTTTGTCGGCCACGAAAGGCGCGAGCCATGCGATGCCGGGCAGGACGCCGCGGCCATCGGGTCGGCGATAGCGCACGAGATCTTCGTCAGGCGTCGAGAGCACGACGGCGAGGCCGGCGAGCACGTCGAGATGGAACAGCGAGTAGCCGTAGGGCTTCGTCCGCAGCAGTTCTTCCGGGAAGCTGCCGTCCAGCGCCATCTGGGTGCCGAGATGCATTTCGCGGAAACGCCGACGGCATTCGGCAAGCGCGGATTCGTCGCCGGAGACGCGGGCGAAGCACGCGACCTGCAGCGTCCAGCAGGTGCTGTGATTCGTGCGCGACTGGCTCTCCTCGATGCCGAACGGATGCGTGCGCAGCCACTCGCCGTAGCGACGAAACCAGTCCGTGATCGCGGCGTCCGTTTCCGGCGTGAGCGACGCGGAGCCCCGCAGGGCGAGCACCGCCAGCGCGGGCTCCACCAGATGCAGCGTATCGATGAGCCCGATACGACGTCCGGTCGACCGGCCCCGCACGGCCTGGGCGTAGAGCAGGAACGGATTCATCCGCGTTTCCGGCGCAGCGAACCAGGCGTGGAGGTGCCGCACCGCGGCGGCGGCGTAGCGTTCCTCGCCCGTGAGCCGGTAGGCGGTGGCGAGCGCTCCAACGTGGCCGGCCATCGTCATCATCAGCTCGCGGTGGGCGACGAAGTTGTCCGGGTTGCTGAGCCCATCGCGGGCGATGTAGGGGCCGGAAGGGGTCGCGGGATCCGGCCACCAATAATCGCCATCAGAGGAGAAATCGTGCGGGCCGCCGGCGCTGCGTGGATTGACGACGGACGTGATCGTCCGCACCTCGGCGTCCAGTGCGGCATCCGCGAGTCGAAGCACGCGAGGGCGTTCGTGAGTTGCGAGATCGAAGGAGGAAGCGGGCGTGAGCGCTGCCAGGAAGAGAAAGGCGAGCATGAATGGTGGGGTTGCGGTGACCATAGATGCGGAGTTCCTGCGGTCCCGCTTCCACGGATGGATGCGTTGCATTCACCGCGCGTTTTCCGTGGGGGGGCGCGGGCGCTACGGGCGAGAAGGGGATTGCCTGGGAGGGCGGATCGCTTTTCTTCGCAGCCCACGTGACCGGCATACCCCAGCGCCTCTCCCTTGTCAGTCAGACGGCCGCCTACCTTCGCACGGAGATCGAAAGAGGCGCGTGGGACGACTGGCTGCCGAGCGAACGCGCGCTGTGCCAAAGCCTGCAGGTGAGTCGCAACACGCTGCGGGCAGCGCTGGTGCAGCTGAAGCGCGACCGTGTCATTCGTTCGATGCATGGGGCGGGCAATCGGATTGAGCTGAAGAGCAACAGCCGGGCGCGGCAGCTCCAGTCTCACGATGTGGCCTTCCTGACGCCCGAGCCGCTCGAGCAGCTGCGTCCGATGCAGACGCTCTGGATCGACGAACTGCGGGCGATGCTGAGCGAGCGGGGCTGCCGCCTGCACGTGTTTCATGGCCGTCAGTATTTTCGCACCAACCCGGGACCGGCGCTGGCCAAGCTGACCCAGCAAAACCTTCACGGTTGCTGGGTACTCATTCTCTCGAACGAGAAAACGCAGAGCTGGTTCGAGCAGAACCGCGTTCCCTGCATCGTGGCGGGTTCGGTCTACGCCGGAGTCGACCTTCCGTTTCGCGACATCGATCATCGGGCGATGTGCCGGCACGCGGCCGGTGCGATGCTCGCGGCCGGTCACCGCAAGGTTGCGCTCATTATCCAGCGTTCCCGGCGCGCCGGCGATGTTGCCAGCGAGACGGGTTTCCTCGAAGGCGTGAGGCAGTCGTCGCATCCGGATGCGACCGCGGTCATCTGTCCGCACGATTCCACCGTATCCGGGATCTGTAACGCGCTGCGCCGACTGATGGAGCAGCGCCCGGCGCCGACGGCGCTGCTGGTTGCGAATCCGAATCACTATCTGACGATCGCCAGTCGCCTGAGTCAGATGGGCTGGCGGGTGCCCGAGGATGTCTCCGTCGTTTCGCGCGATGAGGATCCGTTTCTCTCCTATCTGCTGCCGACCCCGGCGCGTTATGTCACGAACGCGTATGCGCTGGCGAAATCCCTGCTTCGGCCCGTCCTGGAACTGCTCGCGGGCGGCGCCGTGACGCACCGCGCGGTGCGAATCATGCCCAGTTTCGTGCGCGGCGAGTCGCTGATGCCGCCGCGCCGGTGAGACGCGGTTTCGCGGAAATTCAGCAGCGTTGTTTCGCCGGCTGTCGGTGGAGCGATCTGAAACGACGGTCGGATGAACCGCGGCGGCAGGTGGTATGGAAATAGGACCAGTGTTTCGCCTTCCCGGCCCCTCCAGCGGCAAGCAGCGTTGGGCGTCGCCTCGAAAGGACCATCCCATGAAAAAACGCCCGGCCTGCCTTGCCGCAGGGAAGCGCCTCACGTTGCTTGCAGCGGTGATCGGCCTGCTGTGGATGCCGCCGGCATTTGCCGGGGAGACGAACTATCGCCTGGAGCATTCGGCCAGCGAGCTGGCGTCGAGCGAAGCGGCCTTTGAACCGTTTGCCGCGATACTCCGCGAGGACGTCGAGCGGCGGCTGGCCGAGCCGGGTGATCTCGACGATCTGGCGATCCTGAAGACACTGCTGTCCTGTCGCGTTCATCTCGCGCACCATTTCCGCGACGATGGGAGAGCGGTGGCGACGGCGGCCTGGATTCGCTCGCTGCAAAACGATCCGGCCGAGAAGGCATTTGCGGGGCTGACGACGTTTGCGGCGGTGAGAGCCCGCCGGTTGAGGCCCGGCCTGCCGCCTGCCGATCCGGAGTATCGCGCGGTGTTTTCAATCGAGCTGGCGCAATTGTTGGCGAAGCTGCCCCGCACGCCCGAGATCGTCACGCTGCTCGGACGGCAGCATGAAAAGATCGCCGGGCTGAGCGAAGCAGCGTTGCTCGCGGAGGTGCGGGACGCGATCTCACCCGCAATCGCGCGTCGCGGCAGCTGCAGCCTGACCGAGGCCGATCAACTGGTGCGAGTGCGGCATCGACTGGTGAACATCGTGCCGTTGCAGGCCGAGATGCTTGTGGCTTTCGAGGCGGCAATCGCCGAGCGATCCGGGCCGTGAGCCGTCTCGCCCGGGGGCTCGAGTGGTATCACGACAGCACCACAACATTGGCATTCCGCTGTGTCTCGCGACCGGCTGAATCGCCGACATTGCCGATGGCCAGGTGGCCGTTCGGCTTTCACAACCCTTACCCCTTATGTCCGTCCTCCACTACCGGAAGCGCCTTCCGCTCGCATCCGCTCTGACTGCCGCAGTTTTGCTTCGTTTGTCCGCGGCTGGCCTGCACGGCCAGTCGGTCGGCGCCTCGTCGGTTCATCCGGACGAGCCGACGATCACGCTTTCGCCGTTTGAGGTGTCGGGCGAGGCCGTGCGCGGTTACGCGACAACCTCCGCGGCGTCGGCTTCGCGGGTCGCCGTGCCGATCACGGAACTCCCCACCTCCGTCATCGCAATCAACGAGAAGATCATCGCGGACACGGTGGCGATCTCGGCCTCGGATACGTTGAACCTGATCGGTGGCGTGTCGGGCATCTCCGGCACGACCTCGAACGAGCGCAACACCGTGACGGCCCGCGGCTACACATCCGTCGGGGCGCAGCGCGACGGCTTTACCGATCTGCTGTTCGGCGAGAACGGCGGCTTCAACTACGCCTTCGTCGAGCGCATCGAATATGTGAAGGGGCCGAACGGCATCCTCTACGGCGAGCACACGCCCGGCGGCGTACTGAACTTCGTCAGCAAGAAGCCGCTCTCGCGGCCGAGCACGAAGCTCGGCTTCATGGCCGGTTCCTACGGGCTTTATCGTGCCGACCTGGACACCTCCAACCGGCTCGGCAAGGACGGGCGTTTCGGCTACCGGCTCGCGGCCTCCTATATGTTGAATGAGGGCCCGCTCGGGCATCCAGGCCAGTTGTTCGCGGACAAGGGGTTCACGGCGATCAATCCGGTGGTCAGCTATAATTTCGCCAACGGGCTCGAGGTTTGGGCGTGGACCGGATTCATCCGCGACAAGAGCCCGCGCATGAATCGAATCACGAAGACGTTTCAGCTGAACGGCGACGGTGTGGCCCATCCGCACCCCGAGGTGATGGACAACGGCTACGCCCACAACTTGGTCACGAGCCAGGCGCAGGTTTACACGGACAATTACGAACTCGGCGCGAC
This sequence comes from Opitutaceae bacterium, assembly GCA_040255565.1. GTDB lineage: Bacteria > Verrucomicrobiota > Verrucomicrobiia > Opitutales > Opitutaceae > Opitutus. The sequence continues at coordinate 124,089 of JBDZVH010000007.1, forward strand.
GAAGAGTTTCGAGCTCGGTCGCGTGCGGCTGGATGTCCGTCTGCTGGGCCGTTACATCGAGCAATACGACTCGGGCGCGCTCGTGACCACGACGGGATCGGACACATTTCTCGACAAGAACGGCAACATCATCGGCACCGACGCCCGGACGATCGACTTTTCGCTGGTGCGCGACAATCTCGGTGGCTTCTACCGGCCGGGTCTGCAAACGACCGGCTCCGACATCACGACGGAGAGTTCGACCTACGCCGCGGATTTCGCGTTCTCGTTCGATCTCGGACCCACGCAGCACAAGCTGCTGCTCTTCGCCGTGCGTAACGAGCTGGACCGGCTCTCGTCGCCCGGGATCAACGGTCGTGTCTATGCGATCTCCGGCAACGCCGGCGTCCCGGTGCTGCAAAAGCTCGGCGCCGAGGTGGTCAACAACGTCGCCCGCGTCATGCTCTATCCGCGCGATCGCCTGGTGTTCGGTGGCATCGATCCGGCTACGGTGGTGGCCAACGCCACGAGCTTCACCGTGCAGAACGTGACGGACACCAGCAGCACCCAGGACGCGTATGGCTTTCTCGAGCGCCTGTCGTTTCTCGACAACCGCATCTTCGTCGTCGGCGGCGCGCGGCACACCCGCAACGACGCCGCCGTCAAGGTAAACAACGGGGCGGCGAGCGAGACGACGGATTCGTCGTGGACGTCCGGATACGGTGTTCTCGGCAAGGCCTACAAGGGCAAACGGGGCGAAGTGGCGCTGTTTTACAACGCCAACGAAACCTTCGTGCCGGTGTTCACGCTCGACCAGCGCCTGGCGACCTTCGGCCAGAAGTTTCCCAATCGCACGATCGCGATCAAGGAGTTCGGCGCGAAGTTCGACGTGCTCGACAGCCGGCTGGTGGCCACCACTTCGATCTTCGACATCGAGGAGGACAACGTGCTCATCTCGCAGATCGACGAGGACGGCTCCGTCACTGGCGAGGTGAACCGCTCCTATTCGGTGCCGGCCGGCGTGCGCAAGTCGAAGGGTTGGGAGATCGATCTCGCCTACAACATCCTGCCGGGCCTCGACACGATGGTCTCCTATGGCCGGGTGGACGCCAAGCTGGAGAACGGCATGCGCCCGCAGGCGACCGCGGAAGCCACCGCCTCGGCGCTCGCGCGATACGAGGTGCAAGGCGGCGCGCTGAAGGGCCTGTCGTTGCTCTGGCAATACACGTGGTGGGGCGAGAGCATCCTCAGCACGCGCACGAACTGGATCGTGCCGCCCGGCGACCTTCACACCGCGGTGATCGGATACCGTTGGAAGAACATGAACTTCCGCCTTCGCGTGGAGAACGTCTTCGACGATCTCAGCATGAAGCCCAGCGTGAACGAGACGGCGGTGGGCATCACCAACCACCGCAACTACCGCTTCTCGGTCGATTACCGCTTCTGACCCAACCGCCCATGTCACCGTGCCTTCTCCTTCGCCACGGCAGATTCGTGATGGCCTTCGCCGCCCTGTGGGCGGCCGCGCGGGCGGCGACGCCCGCGCCGCGGCATCTGTTTCTCGATCCCGGCCTTCTGACCGAGACGATGGGCGCCACGCTGACGGTCAATCCGGCGGCGCGGCGTGAAACGGTGATCGTCGTCGACCGGCCGTGGGAGCAGCACCTGATCTCGTTCTTTCTGACGGTGCGCGAGGAACAAGGAAAGTTGCGCATGTGGTATGTCTGCCGCGACGGCTACGGCGTGCCAGGCAGCGAGGCGAACCTGGCCTATGCCGAATCCACGGACGGAATCCACTGGGTGAAACCCGAGCTTGGGCTTTACGAGTATCACGGTTCGAAAGCCAACAACCTGCTTGGACTGCACAGCCTCGAAGGCGTGGTCTTTCAGGATCCGAACCAGCCGCCGGAAGAGCGCTACACGTATGTCTCGACGGGCAAACCGAACAGCAGCTCCAAATCCGAACTCGGCGCCACGGGGCTGTATCGCTACTATTCCGCCGACGGTCTCCGTTGGAAACGCGACGAAAAGCCGCTGATCCAGGGCGGCAGCGACACCCAGAACGTCGTGTGGTGGGACGAGCACCGGAAGGAATACGTGATGATCGTGCGCGGGTGGAACGTCGATCCGAAGCGCCGCAAGGTCAGCCGGCTCGCGCTGTCGACGTTGAAGGAGACGGCGGCCGTCAAACCGCTCGGCACGGGTTTTGGAAACTACTTCCACCACGAGATCCCGACGATCCTTCTCTGCGACGACCAGGATCCGAGCCGGACCGACATCTACAACATGTCGGCGCAGCCTTATATCTTGGATACACGCTGGTATGTCGGATTTCCGACGTTTCTCCGCCGTTCGGCGAAGACGGACGCTCCGGGCTGGCGCGGCCGCCACATGGGGCCGGCGGAGGTGCAGTTCGTCGGCAGCGCCGACAGCATCGCGTGGCACCGCTACGATCGTCGCGCGTATGCTCCGCCCGGCATCGCGGCGCCCGCGAAGAAGAACATGACCTTCATGGGTGTGGGCATGATTTTGCGCGGGGACGAGATCTGGCAATATGGCACCGAGTTCGAGACGGTGCACGGCGATGTCGAGGCGCGGCAGAAAAAGGCCGACGGTAGCATCGTCCGCTACGTGCAGCGCGTGGACGGTTTCGTGTCGCTCGACACCGGAAATGTCGCCGGCTCGGCGCGCACCCGGCTCGTGAAAATCACCGGCAACCAGCTTATTCTGAATCTGGATACTGGCGCCCTCGGCGAGATGCGGGTTGGACTAGTCGACGCGAACGGCCAGGCGGTGCCCGGGTTTTCCGCCGAGGACTGCGTGCCGCTCGAATACAATGGCACCTCAGCGACCGTGACCTGGAACCGCGGCAATAACCTGTCCGCGTTCGTCGGGCGGGAGTTGGCCTTGGAGTTTCGGTCGAATCGGACGAAGCTGTATTCTTTCCGCTTCGAGTGAGGTCCGGTGGCCGATTCCGCGAGGACGGCCGAAGCCTCCGCCAATCAAAGCGAGGTCCGGGATCGGAGCCATGCGGCTGGCCGCCGGGGAGCGTCAATATCTCCGAGGCCGATTTGGCGCCGCATTCACAAAAGCAATCCAGCGTCCGTGGATTGCGCTTGGGCCTTGCGGGCGGCCAGAAAGGTCGCTGGTGCGACGAGCGTGAGCGCGGAAAAGCGACAACTCGCGTAACCATCTCTCCCTGCCCGAACGAGGCCGCTTTTCGAGGTGACGGTCGTCCCCCAGACCGGAGTGAGGGCTGAAAGAAGCGACGAAAAAACGAGACATGACGCAGCGGACGCGCGGTGGCGGACCGCGCGTCAGTATTCGAACTCGCTCACCCAGATCGCGCAGTCACCGCGGGCGCGTCCGTGATAGTAGAAGAGCAGCCATTGCTTCTCGCCGAGGTGAACGAGCCAGGGGTAACCGAAATCGGTGTGGGGATCGCCTTCGAGTTTCGGGAGCGCGACGAGGGTGCGCAGGGGCTTGAACGCGAGGCTTTGCGGGTCGCCCTGCCAGAGCGTGGCGACGGAGGGAAGTGGACGTTCGATGGTGGCGGCGAGCAGCTTTGTCGGGTCATGCGGGTCCACCATCGCGAACGGGTGAGTGATCAGCGTGGTGTGGGCGTGGCGCGGCGTGAGGTTCGAAAGTTCCGTTCGCCATGTTTTGCCGAAGTCGTCGGAAACCGCGATATACTGGCGGACGGTCGCCGGTCCGCGACCGCGGATGAAAACGAGCAGGCGTTGTTCGTGGCGGACGATGACGGGTTCGCCGGCATTGACGTTGCTCACCATGGCGGGCTCGCCCCAGGTGAGGCCGTCGTCCGGGGAGATCGAGCGCCAGATGCCACGGGTGTGGGGTTTCGATCCGTCGCGATAATGCCCGACGGCGATCAGGCGCCGGTCGGGCAGCTGCACAATCGCGCCGGTGGAGGAACCGGTTTTGTTCGGACCGAGCGCGGAGGTGTCGACGGGCTTCCACGTGCGGCCGCTGTCGACCGAGCGCCAGCCGAAGATGTGATTGCGGTCCTTGGTGTGGCCGTGCGCGAGGACGATCACGGCCCCGTCGTGAGCGAGACCGATGGCCATGTTGCCGCTGTTGGTGTAGTCGAGGCCGGGCCCGAATTCGCGGAGGACATTCGGCGGGGAAAAAGTTTTTCCGTTGTCGGTCGAAATCGAAATCGCGGGACAACTTCCGTCGCCATGGTGGGTCCCGATCTGATAGCCGAGCACGAGGGTGCCGTCGGCGGTGCGGACCGCTTTCGGCCAGGCGAGGTGCTGGAAGTGCGGATTGTCGGTGGGCGCGACGGCGATACGGGCGGGAGCGCCGTCGGGCGCGACGCCAGCCCACGCCGGTGCAGCGGCGGCCGGCAGGTGGCTCGAGACCAGCAGGAGCAGGGGAAGCAGGGTTTTCATTTGCGTTCGACCCAGGCGGTGGCGGAGGCGGAGGCGGCATCGCGATCGCCGGTGGTGGGCGGTTCGTCGAGGGGGAGTTGACCGACCTCTGCGATGGCGGCGAGATCGGGATCTCCGAGGGTGCGGCCAAACTCGGCGCCTTGTTTCGCGAGCGTTTCCTGCAACTCAGGAATCGAAATCTCGCGAATCGACACCCCTTGCTTCGCGGCGAGCGCAGCCGCGGTGCCGGCGGCCTGACCCTGGCCCATGCAGATGGGCACGACGCGGGTGGACGCGATGGCCTCGTGCGTCGCGGAAATGCATTTGCCGGACATCATCAGGCCATCGACATCCCGAGCGACCAGGCTGCGAAGCGGGATGGTGTAGGTGCGGACGTTGTGCGAGTCGACCCACGTGCCGGCAGGGCGATGGATGTCGATGTGGTAGCCGCCCATGCTGACGGCATCCTCAAACACGCGGCCGGCGATCAAATCCTCGGCCGTGAGCAGATAGTCGCCCATGATGCGCCGGCTTTCCCGTACGCCGAGCATCGGCGCGATCTCGCGCAGGTGAGATTGCTCGAAACCGGGAACGTATTTCCTGAAGAAATTCGTGAGGACGGGGATCTGCTCATAGACCTTCGTGTAGGCGTCGGTGAGACTCTGGATGTCGGTGGGGTCGAGGCCGAGCACGCGCGTCATGACGACCAGATACTCGTCGGCCCGGTGAAGTTTCACGCCGACCACCCGAGTCTGCGGGACGGAGAAGTCGCCGGCGGCGCGCGCCTGCTCGATCAGCTTTGCGTACCCGCCGCAGATGATGACCTTCATCCGGTCGATGCGGCGCATCATCTTGTCGCGAATGTCCGGATACGGCGCGATCCATTCGCGATAGTTGATCGCGGGATCCTTGCAGCCCGCGATGAAGCCCTCGCGGCTCACGCCGCCGAGCTTGAAGACGAGGGTGGGCGCCTGGACGAGTCCGTCGGCGGTGCGGCCCTTCTCCCAGGCGACTCCGCCGCGGGCGGCGACGTCCCCGTCGCCGCTGCAGTCGATGGTGACGTCCGCCTCGAGGCGCTGGATGCCCGACTTGTTCGCCACGATCACGCCGCGAATGCGGTCGCCCTCGCGGATCGTATCCAGGACCTGGGTATGGAGCATCAGCCGGACGCCGGCCTCGCGCATGAGCTGCATCAGGAGAATCTTCCACGAGTGCGAATCGATGCTGATGGCGGAGCCGCATTTGGGATCGAACTCGAAGTCGCTGGCGGCGTTAAGCTGCTGGAGCCGCCGGCAGAACTCCAGGGGCAGGCCTTTCACGGCGAGGCGGTAGTCGCGGTCGTGAAAACCCAACCACGGCAGGGTGGACGAGATGCCGCCGAGGAAGCCGGCGTTCTCGACCAGGAGGGTGTCGGCGCCATTTCGACCGGCGGCGATCGCCGCGGTGAGGCCGGCGGCGCCGGAGCCGATGACGAGCACCTGGGACCGGAGGGTTTGGGAGGAGGAAATGCTCATGAGGGGGAAGGGTGGAATGGCACCGGTGGCGGGCCCGCGAGCCCGCGGATCAGAGCCGCGAGGCTTCGCCGAAGTAGAAGGTGTCGGCGTCCTTCACCTCCAGATTGTGGTGGCTGTAGTAGGACCGGGACGTCTCCATTCGCGGCCAGTCGAGCTCAACGCCCTGGCGGACGAGTTCGCGTTGGAAATCGCTGAGGAGTTTAGCGTCGTTGCGCACCTGCCGGGGCTTGAGTCGGCGTTTCACGCAATAGGCGGCGAGCGCGCCGGCGGATTCGCCGATGTTCCATTCGGTCGGGTGCACGCGAAAGGCGCCGTTGGTGACGTGCGTGACACCGAGATTCTTGCAGGCGGGCAGGAGGTTTTCGACTCGGACCGGAATGAGCGCGCCGAGGGGAATCTGCTGCAGCCAGTGCTTGCCGTGCGCCACCTCCGTAATGCTGGGTTTTCCGGGCGCGGTGGGCTTGTGGATGTCGACGCGGTAACCGCTCAGGCCGACGCTGTCATAATACTTGATCGGGCCGTTCTTGGTCTCGGGAAGATCGGTGCGAAAATGTTGTTCGAGGACGGTGAACTCGGCGCGGATGCGACGCGATTCACGGATGTAGGGCGCTTGCGCGAGACCGTCATCAGTGCCGAAGAAATCGCCGCGGGGACGAAGCCCCGGATAACCCTGTCCGCCGGTGCCGGGATTGGGCGCCTCGGTTTGCAGCCAGTAAATTGTGCTGAGGCTCAACTGACGCGCGGCTTCGAGGTGCTGGCGTCGTTCCTCGGGCGATACGCCGCAGAGAACGCCAAGATGGTATTCGTTGATCGGCCAGATAGCGACGGTGACGTCGCTGGGGAAAGCGCCGGGGACGAAGTTGTCCTTGCACAGCATGCGGCGAAAATTCCATGTGCTCGCAACATAGCGGTCGGGCCGCACGGGACGGCGCATGTGGTCGTGCTTGGCGCCGAGAAGGTCGGGCAGCGTGAACTTAGGAAAATCCCCGCGGTGGCTCTTTTGCCGTTTCCAGAATTCGTAGTCGCGCGGCTTTTCGATGATGTGCTCCTCGCCGGGAAAGTGGTCGAGGGCGAAGACGTGGGTGAACACCATTTGCTCGTGCGGCTCGGCGGGACCGTCGACGGCGAGCGGTTCGCCGGTTTCGCTGCGCGATTCGGCGCCGATCACGGACTCGACTTTCGCGAGCTCGAGCAGGTCGCCGAGTTCGGTGGCGTCGACGATGTAGGGGCCGGTGAGCGTACGCTCGGCGTGATTGAGTTCGTCGAGGAGGGTGACGGCCCGCGCGTGGTCTCCGTCCATCGCCACGGACAACGGCCGGTGCTGCGTCAGGATGACGATCCGTCCGGAAGCGAGGTGCGGCGCGAGCATCTCCTGCAAAACGGCGAGGCCGACACGAGGCTCGAAGCAGAGCTTGCTGACCCACCCCGCGCCGGGGTTGAGATTGCGATCGGCGCGGGCGGCGGCGGTCAACGGGTAGTGCCGGCGGTAATACGCTCGCACGCCGTCGCGGAAGTCCGCGTAGCTCTGGGTGCGGCCGTAACGTTCGCTCCACGGATGTTCGTCCAGCGGGATGCCTTGCGTCGTGGCCTGTCCGCCGATCCAGCGCGTTTCTTCGGTGAGAATGACGGAGCAGCCCATCCGGGCGGCCGCGAGCGCGGCGGCGACGCCGCCGAGCGATGCGCCGATGATGACGACCTCCGCCGTCATCTCTCGGGCGGCGCGGCGGGCGGGTGCGACGCGGGGCGTTGTGGCGGAGGCCTGGAGCGCGGGGGGCAGCGCGGCGGCGGCCGAAGCCGTGGCAAGCCCCTGGAGAAAGCGGCGACGGCTGATGGGAGCGTGGATGGGGTGTGGCATCGGAAAAGGGGAGAGAAGGATCGGATGCGAGCGGACGGGGGCGAGGGCGCGGGGTTATTTTTCTTTCAAGGTGAACAGCGTCAGGCCGGCCGTCTTCTCCCGCGGCAGGCGCCGGCGCCACAGCGCCGGCAGGTAGCCGAACACCAGCATGGCTACCTCGCCGGGAATCGAGACGAAAAGAAAACTCATGGGCCGCTCGGTGCCGCGGCTGTCGATGTAGAAGTAGATCGTCACCAGCGTGACCACCGTGGCCGCGGCAAATGCGCGCAGGATGTCGCCGGCGGTCACGCGGCAGGAGGTGACGCCGATAAGGAAGATCATCGCCAGGAGACCTTGGAACGAGATCCAGAATACCTGCGTTTCGATGAAGGAACTCGCGACGCTCTCCGAGGTGACCGCCATGAACAGTGCGATCCCGATCGCAAGCAGAGCGATGATCAGGATGAGGATGCGACTGAGGCGGAGTTGCTGCTGGTCGGTGGCGTGGGGACGAAGGAAGACACCATACACGTCCTTCACCAGCACGGTGGCCAGGCTGTGAAACCCGGCGTCGAGCGTGGACATGATGAGACCGAGGCAGGCGGCGATGAACAGACCGGGGACAAACGGAGGCAGCTCGGTGGTGACGAACCGGAACAACGCCGTGTCGCCACGCAGTTCCACGCCGTCGACGGGGTTCTGGCCGTAGAAGGCGAAGATGCCGAGACCGACGAACCAGAGCATGAAAAGCGTCGGCAGCGTGAGAATCTGGCTGAACCAGTAGGAACGTTCCGCGGATTTGTAGGTGGAGGTGCTGAGCAGGCGTTGGATCGCGAGCTGGTCGGAGCTCGCGTAGAACATGCGGTCGCTGACGGTCACGAAGACCATCAGCCAGAGATTCAGCCGGACGAACGCGTCGAAGTCGTAGAACGACGGATCGCGCAGCACCTCGAAACCGCGGCCGTGCTCGATCGCGTAGTGTACGATTCCGCCGAAGCCTCCGTCGATGCGCGAGACACAGACCGCAATGATGAAGAACAAGCCGCCGACGAGCAGGAGGAACTGGACAAAATCGGCCCAGATGAGGGCCTTGGCCCCGCCGAGATAAACGTAAACCAAGCCGATGACGCCGATCACAACGATCGACAGTTCGAGCGGCCAGTTGGCGACCCCGCGCAACACGAGAGCCGACGAGTAGAGGACGAGCGCGAGATAGAAGAGCCGAATGATGACGTAGAACACGCTTCCGAGCGCGCGCACGCGCAGATCGAATCGCTCCTGCAGGTAGCTGAACGGCGTGAAGACGCGGCTGCGAAAGAAGAACCGGATGAACAGATAAAAGATCGCGAGGCCGACGAACGGCGCGAGCAGATAGCGGATCGCGAGGCCGAGCCCGTGGTTGAAGGCCTCGCCGGGGACCGCCACGAGCGAGTTCGTGCTCAGCAGCGTCATCACATAAGCGATGCCGATGAGCCACCACGACATGCCGCGGTTGCCGAGAAGATATTCTTCGGTGGTCCCGTGAGTCTCGCGCCACTTGAACCACACCCCGATCGCGAGCATGGCGACCAGGTAGAGGATGACCACCAGCGAATCCTGCCAGACGAGACCGAGGAGAGGCGGGAACGCGTGCGGGAACATCATGGGAGCCGGCAGCAGTAGTCGAAGAATCCGACGGATTCCAAGTCGCGACGGAGGGCTGCGACGCGATCGGACGTGAGACTGCGCAAGGGCAGCCGGGTGGGGCCGCAATCCACTCCGACGAGCTGCATCGCCGCCTTGCCAGCGGCCATGCCGCCGTGGTCGTTCAAAATGGCGATGAACTGTTGTGCCCGGCCCTGCTCGACCCGGGCAGTCGCCAGATCGCCTGCCGCGAAGGCGCTCAGGATGCGCTGGAAAAGCGGGGCGGCGAAATTATAGGTGCTGCCGACCGCTCCCGCTGCCCCGAGACTCAGGCCCGCGAGCAGAATCTCATCGCGGCCGAACAGCATCGAGAAGCGGCCGTCGGCTACCGCGCCGGCGCGACCGTAATCGAGGAGGTTCTCGTGGGTGAACTTCACGCCCGCGAGAGAAGGGATGCGGCCCGCGGCTTCCGCGAGGAAATCCGCCGCGGCGATGTCCACGCCGGTCATCGCCGGCATGTGGTAGTAATAGAACGGCAAGGTCGGCGCGGCGGCAGCGATCCGTTCGCACCACGCGACGAGCTCGGCGGTGCCGCTGGGCTTGAAGAAACTGGGCGCGATCGTAGCGATCGCGTCAGCGCCCGAGGCCATGGCGTGGGCGGCGAGCCGGCAGCTGTCGCTGAGACACAGGTGGCCGACATGCACGATCAACTTGAGCGACGGCGACACGGCTTTCCGCCACGTTTCTACCACGCGATAACGTTCCTCCATCGCCAGGCTGAATCCCTCCCCGGTCGTGCCGCAGACGAAGGCACCGCTGACGCCATTGTGCGCGAGCAGAGCGGCCTGGCGGGGGATCACGTCGAAGGCGATTTCGCCGTCGGGGCGAAAAGGCGTGAAGGGAGCGGCAATGAGGCCGTGCAGATTGGGTTTCAAGGTTGAGGGGGATGAACCACACACCACGGTGCGGAGTGCCCAGCCTGGTGGAGCCCGGCTTGACGCAACAAGCGGCGGACAGTGGTTCAATTTCAATACCTTTGCCTGAAGCCTGGCGCCCGGTGGCGCGCCGCGCGGAGGGCGGCGATCGGGCGGGAGCGGCATCGACTTGCGCCGCCGCGGCGTCCAACGTGAAGCTCTTCAAATGGCGCCATCTCGCCGGACGAAACCCGTGTATCGATGATCACCCTCTACAGCCCGAAAGGCGTTCGTAACGTTCGCGCCAGCGACCTGTCGGCCGGAACCTGGCCGGAAGTCCTCTGGATCGACCTGTTCGATCCGACCCCCGAGGAAATCAAGGCCATCGAGGACGGCGAAGAACTGTCATTGCCGACGCGGAACGAGGCGCAGGAAATCGAAGTCTCGAGCCGCCTTTATATCGACGATCAGGCGCTGTTCATGACGGCGACCGTCATGGTGCGGGCGGCCAATCCGAATCCGATCACGACGCCCGTCACGTTCGCGTACCGTCGGGGACGGCTGGTGACGCTTCGTTTCGACGAGCCGACGCCCTTCAGGAGTTTTGCGCTGCGATATGAGCGCAACCCGGAGGCGTTCCAGACCGCGCAGAAGGTTTTCCTGGGTTTGTTCGACGAGATCGTCGATCGCATCGCCGATATCCTCGAGTATGTCGCCGGCGATCTGAACGACCTTTCCACTCTCATTTTCATAAGCGAGCGCCGCGCGCCCGACGCCACCGATTACCGGGCGCTGTTGAAGCGCATCGGCCAGAACGCCAACCGCACCGCGAATGCGCGCGAGAGCCTGGTGAGTCTCCGGCGGGTGCACGGCTTCTTCACCGAGACCTGCGGAGGCTTGAACCAGGAGCAGGTGGACGAGCACTGGCGCATCACCGGCAAGGATGTCATTGCCCTCGCGGATCACGCCAACTTCGTCTCGAGCAAGGTGACCTTCATCCTCGATGCGACCCTGGGTCTGATCAACAGCGACCAGAACACCATCAACAGCGAGCAGAACAAGATCATCAAACTCTTCTCCGTGCTCGCGGTCGTGTTGCTGCCGCCGACGCTGGTGGCGAGCATCTACGGCATGAACTTCAAGTACATGCCCGAGTTGCACTGGCCGTGGGGCTATCCCCTCGCGCTGCTCATGATGCTCGTTTCCGGCGTCGTGCCGTATCTTATCTTTAAATACAGACGCTGGCTGTGACGCGGCCGCCGGGCCTCATGACGCGGTGAGCTTGAGTCCGATCACGCCCGCGAGGATGAGCCCGACGCAGACGAGCCGGGCGACGGTCGCCGGCTCGTGAAAAAAGGCGATGCCGCAGACGACGGTTCCGGCCGCCCCGATTCCGGTCCAGACCGCGTAAGCCGTCCCGATGGGCAGCGACCTGGCCGCCAGGCCCAGCAATGCGACGCTGGCGATCAACGCCGCCACGGTGCCCGCGGTGGGCCACAAACGCGTGAAACCTTCGGTGAACTTCAGGCCGGTGGCCCAGCCAATTTCAAACAGACTCGCAACGATCAGAACGACCCATGCCATAAGGAAAAAATCCTCCAGGGTCGTCCCTGCATTGTCGTGAGAGAGGCGGGGTCGTCCCCGCGTCGTGAGGAAAAAGAGAAATGACGGCGTGGCGCCGACCGGCGCAACCCTCAAGCCGGAAGGCGCCGGCGGTCACGGTGGGCGGCGTCACGCCTCGGCCGGTTTCCGGGGACCGGAGGCGGAGGCATGGTTTCGTTCGAACAACTCGGAAACCCGGCCGCCCTCGTTTTCCCAGCGCTCCAGCGCCTTGCGAGTGACGGTGTCGTCGAATGCGGCGGTGGGTCGCGCCGTCGATGCAGAGACCAGGTGGGATCGATGGTGAAACAACGTCGAATTCATGGCGAAACCCTACCATCGGCGGAAGCCGGTGGCCACTGCGGCGAGGGAAACGGAGCTATGCGCGTCGCGCATGACCGCCCGCGGCCCGCGCGGCAGTCGCCCCTCAGCCGGAGGCGCGGTCCCGCGTCAACAAGTTCACCAGCTCGCGGACCGGCTCGGTGATCTTACCGCGATGCCACGCCACCTGCAGCTCCCATTTGGCGGTCGTGCCGCGCAAGCGGCGGAACGTGACGCCGGGGACGTTGCGGTCCTCCATCAACCCCGGCAGCAGCGTGACGGCGTGGTCGGCGACGAGCAGCGCGAGCGTATGCGCGAGGCTGTCGGCATTCTCGACGAACTTCGGCCGGAAGCCGCCGCGGCGGCAGATCTGGATGACCCAGTTGTTGAAACCCGGGATATCTTCGGGATGCGCGCCGACGAACATCTCCTGGCGCAAATCGGCGACCGCAATGTCGTCGCCCTCCGCCAGCGGGTGGGTGACGGGCAGCGCGACCACGACGGGAAACGTCGCGATCCGGCGCACGAAAAATTCGCGGGCGATCGCGGCGTTGATGTTGCCCAGCAGCACGACATCCAGCTCGCCCCGTCGCAGCGCGGCGATCTGGGCGCCGGGGGAAAGGTCGACGAGGTGCACCTTGGTTTCGGGATGAGAGCGACGCAGGGACGCGAGTGCCGGGTTCAGGTATTCGCCGGCCGCTGACATGATATACCCGATTCGCATCGAGGCGCTTTGGCCGCGCGCGAGTTTGCGCGTCTCGGAGATCACGATATCGGCCTTGGCGACGACGGGGCGCATGCCCTCGAGCAGCGCGTGGCCCGCGGCGGTCAATGCCACGCCGAGGGGACTGCGTTCCAGCAACTGGCCGCCGATCTCCGTCTCGAGGGCCTGCATTTGCCGGGTGAGCGTCGACTGGGAGACGTGCAACTGCTCCGCCGCCCGGCTCATGCTGCCGAACTCGGAGATCGCGAAAAACGAGCGGAACAGGTCGAGGTTCACGTCGCCGATCCTGACCCGGGAAAGAACGAACGCAAGCCACCGGCATGCGCGACACGCATGAGCTCCGGCGGCGCCGGCAGGGTCTCTCCCCGCTGGCCGACGAACGCCCGCCCGCTCAGTGTTCGGCGAGGAGCGAATCGAGGTTCAGCGCCGCCGTGAACATCGCGACGGAGCCGTCCTCCTTGCGCGGCCATTGGTCGCGCGGGCGGTCCCAGTAGAGTTCGAGTCCGTTGCCGTCCGGATCGCGGAGATAGATCGCCTCGCTCACTCCGTGATCGGACGCGCCGTCGAGGCGGATGCCGTGCGCGAGCAGCCGGCGCAGGGCGTGCGCGAGATCGACGCGGGTGGGATAAAGGATCGCGGCGTGGTAAAGCCCCGTGGTGCCCGGAGGCGGAGGCGGGCCGCCCTCGCTCTCCCAGGTGTTGAGGCCGATGTGATGATGGTAGCCGCCCGCCGACAGGAAAGCGGCATTGCGGCCGAAGCGGTCCGTGACCTCGAACCCGAGCACGTCGCGATAAAAGGCGATCGCCCGCTCGAGATCCGCGACTTTCAGGTGGACGTGTCCGACGGACGCGCCGGGGGCGATCGGACGGGAACGCGCGGTCTTCGTTTTTGAGGCCGGGAGGGTGGTCGATTTCATGGGCTCAACATACCGCCTGCGCGGCTCCGCGCCCACTGCGTCGGCCGCGACGCAGCCATGCGCGTCCCGCATGGCGTGGGGAAAACCTTGCTCCCTGTCCGGGCTGCATCGCCGGCCACGCATCGGTGCGCACACGAGGCGTGGGAACTCCTGCGACGTGATCGGGAGAGCCCCGCATGGACGTCCCGCCCGAGGGTGGTAGAGTGGGGCACCTCATGGTCCAGGCAGGAACAAACAGGCCGACGAAGCTCGATCCACCGGTTGACCCCGCTCGCGACCACCTCCTCGGAAATCCGGCGGCGGAACTCACGCTGGTGGAGTATGGCAGCTACGCGTGCCCCTCCTGCCACTCGGCCCATGAGGTGATCGCGGGACTCCGCGACCGCTTCGGAGACCGGCTCCGCTACGTGTTTCGTCATCGTCCGGTGGAGAACAGCGCGGAGGCGATTCGCGCGGCGGAGCTCGCGGAGCGCGTGTTCGAGCAGACGGGGCAGTTCTGGCCGGTGCACGATGCCCTCATGACGCAGGGACCGGTTTTCACCACCGGCGATTTCGAGCGAATCGAACAGCAGTTCCATCTGCCGTCGGGCGCCAGCGGATCTGCCGCGGCAAAACCCGAGGAGGCGCGCGTCCAGCAGGACACCGAAAGCGCGGCCCGCAGCGGCGTGATCATGACGCCGACGTTTTTCCTCAACGGCGAACGCTACGAGGGGCCGTGGGACGAGAACAGCCTCGCAGAGGCGTTGGTGGGCACGCTCGCGCATCGCGTGCAGACGGCGGCTCTCACCTTCGCTCGCTGGGCGCCCTCGGCCGGCCTCCTTCTCCTGTTGATGTCGGTGCTCGCGGTTGTGCTGGCGAATTCGCGCATCGGGCCGGACTTCCTCGCGCTCTGGACAACCGTTTGCGGCATCCGGGTCGGCGGGCACGACCTGATGCTGCCCTTGGCGAATTGGATCAATGACGGGTTGCTGGCCGTTTTCTTCCTGGTCGTCGGTTTGGAAATCAAACGCGAGTTCACCGTAGGACGGTTGGCGACCTTTCACACCGGCGTGCTCCCGGTCATCGCCGCCTTCGGAGGCATGACGGTCCCGGTGATCATTTACCTCCTCCTGGCGCCGGCCGGTCCGTTGTCGCATGGCTGGGCGGTGCCGATCGCGACAGACACTGCCTTTGCCGTGGCCATCATCGTCCTGCTCGGGACGCGCGTGCCGGTCGAACTGCGGGTCTTCCTTACCGCGGCCGTCATCATCGACGATCTGGTCGCGATCGGAGTCATCGCGATATTCTATACGGAGCAGATTCGGGTGAACTTCCTGCTCGCGTCGGGCGTGGTCACCCTGCTGCTCGTGGCGATGAACCGGTTGGGGATTTACCGGCCCTTGCCGTATGCGGTGGTGGGCCTCATGCTCTGGGTTTTCCTGCACGAGTCGGGGCTGCACGCCACCCTCGCCGGGGTGATTCTTGCCCTGGTCACGCCGGCGCTGCCGCCGCCGAGACTGCATGTGTTGATGGCGCAGGCGGAGGCGGTCGTCCAAACGGAGACGCGCTATTATGGCGATCCCATGATGCGACACGGTCTTTCGGAGCCGGCTCTGCGGGCGTTGGATTCGATCCACAGTCGGACGGAATCTCCCACCGACAAGCTGCTCCGCTCGATGGAGCCGTGGTCGAGTTATGCCGTGCTGCCGGTTTTCGCCCTCGCGAATGCGGGCGTGGTGATCTCGATCGACGTCATTCAAAGCCACGGAAGCCTGATGCTCGCGATCATCCTGGGACTCGTGATGGGCAAGCCGCTCGGGATATTCCTGGCCGCGTGGCTGGCGGTGCGCTTCGGACTGGCGGTGAAACCGGTGGAATACTCGTGGCGGCAACTCGCGGGCGCCGGGGCGCTCGCCGGCATCGGCTTCACGATGTCGCTCTTCATTGCGAGCGAAGCCTATCCGGTCGCGGAAGATTTCACGGCGGCGAAGATCGCGATTTTCACGGCCTCGATCATCGCCGGCATCGCGGGCACGCTCATCCTGCTGCCGCGCAAAGCGCCTCGCCCACCGGGTCCTCTCGGTGCGGCGAACGGCGGATAACGCAGCGAAAAAAAAGCCCGCTCCGTCGGAGGAGCGGGCCTGGTCGGCTCGGAGGGCCGTCAGTTCAGCATGAGATCGCGGGGCGTCACGCGGGGCCGCGTGAACTCGGGAGTCATGCGAACCTCTTCGGCTGCCGTGGCGTCGTCGAGTTGCACGAAATCGTCGGCGGTGAGCCGCAGCGAGGCCGACTGCACGAGTTCGTTGAGTTGTGCGACTGAATGCACGCCGATGACCGCCGAGGTGACGGCCGGATTCCGGAGCACCCACGCGAGCGCCACTTGCGCGGGCGACGCGTCGTGCCGCGTCGCGACGTCCGCGACGGCCGCCTGCGCGGTCTCGCCGTAGGCGTTGCCAAACCGCTCCATCAGCCAGTCGCGCCGGCCGGAGTGGAACATCGTTTCGAGAGCGGAGCGGCGGGTGAGAAATCCGCCGGCGAGTGGCGATTGCGCGAAGAATCCGAGCCGCTGCTCCTGGCACAAGGCCATCGCCTCGGGCTCGAAGCGCGTCCGCGTCATGAGCGAATAATCGGACTGCAACGCCTCGATCCGGTTATACTGCCGCAGGTAGGCGCGGCCGAGATTGTCGACGACGCGCCAGGTCGGAAAATTCGCGGCGCCGATGTAGCCCGCGAGCCCGTTGCGCACGACGTGGTGAAACGCTTCCGCGGCGACGCGCATGGGCAGCAGGCCCTCGTTCCATTCGAAGATGACCATATCGAGGTAATCCGTCTGGAAACGGCGGAGCGACTGCCGGCACGCGTCCTGCACCCGCTCGATGAAGTCGCGTTCGTTGCCGTCCTCCGGCTGGCGAACATACAGACGCGTCGCAAAGAAGAGTTCGTGGCGAGGCAGCTCTCGGGATTTCCACCAGCGTCCGACGATTTCCTCGGATCGCGTCACCGCCGTCGACGGCAGGAACCGGTCGGGACGGTAATTCGCCGCCTGGATGAAATTTCCGCCGGCGGCGTGGTAGGCGTCGAGAATCGCGAACGCGTTTTTCTCGTCGGTCTTCCAGCCGAAGTTGAGGGTGCCGAGGCAGAGCTCGGAAAGTGAGAGGCCGGTGCGGCCCAGCGTGCGTTGTTTGATCATGCGTGTTTTCGAATACGGGCGCGTGGTGACGCGCATTGCGGTTGAGGGTGAAGTCACCACGAGGGCGAATGGCCTGCTCGTGGTGAAACCGGCAGGCGCTCGCGAGCGGGCCTGCTTCGAAGGCGAAAACAGGGCCGTCAACTCACGGCGCCGCCACGACAAGAAAGATGAGAACGGACTTCATGGCGGTGCGAAAACCGGGGGGCGGTCGCTTACACGGCCGCGGGAAGCGTCGCGTAGGCGCGGATATCGCCGGAGGTGCGGCGCCGCATCAGATTGCTCATCCGCTTGCGCAGCATCCGGTCGAGTTTGTCGATCACCAGGTTGATCGAAGCCAGCGGCGTGTCCGTGGTGACGGACGCCGTCAGATCCGGGCCGGCGAGTTCGATCCGACCAGCGGCCCTAAACGTCTCGCTGCGGCCGCGGGGTTCGCGCGCCACGTCGATGCGGACGCGATCGATGCGCGGCTCGTGTCGAAACAGGCGCTTCGCCTTGCTTTCGGCCAGCGTGCGGGTGGCGTCGTCGAGCTCGAGGTGGAGACCACGGAGCAGGAGTTTCGAGTCGTTGGCGGTGTGAGGAATAGCAATCATGCAAGAGGAGTCGAGGGTTGACGTTGAAGCGCCGGCGCAAAACGCAGGCGCAGAAGGGACGGCGGAGGATCTTCGTGACGGGCTGGAGCTGTACGAACATCCTCAGCTCGAGAGGCGTTATATATAGCCTCATCCCTTTAGACGCCGGGAGGAGAAGAAAGAGTCATGCGCGTTGCGCATCGCTACCTTCCAACCCGCGCAGTAGGCGGTCCGTCGTTCGGACGTTAAACTCCTGCCATGAAATCGCAACCCCACCGAAATGCCACGCCTCGTACCAAGATCGGTCGCTTTTACGAAACGAGGGATGTCACCCGAGGCCCATCGTTGCGCACGGACCGCCGGCATCGTCCGCCGGCGGTTCGCTACCAGCGTTACCCTGCGCTCTCCGATGACGACCAGCCGCTGATCTCGGTGCGTCTGCTCGCCCTTTTGCTGCTGGTCGCGATCGTGGTCGCACTCGCCCTCGGCGCGTGATCCGCGTCTTTGCGGCGCAAAGACCGCGCCGCGGCGAAAATGTATAAGCCACCGGCGATCTTCGCCCGCTGCCGCCGCTTTCCGGCGCGCCGCGGGCCTTGACAATATATTTTCCGGAAATATATATCGTTCGAGCGGCTCGGCGCCGCGAGCCACTGGAGCGGATCGACGCGTTATGCGCCTTCCAAGCTGCCAGCGGCACCGGGGAAACACCCCGTCCTCCGTCCCGCGGCGCACTTCTTCGGAGAGCGCGCGCGGCCATCACCGCCGCACCGTTGTCGTGCGGTCAGCCTTCAAACCCCTGCCCCGGACCGCGCGCTCGCCCCCGTTTTCCGGGATTCATCCTGCACAAGTTTCATGACCCTCCTTCACGTCACCGATTTTCATTTCAATCAGCGCTGGTTCGACTGGCTCCTGCATCGCGCTCCGCCGCACGACGTCGTCGTGATGTCGGGCGACCTGCTCGATCTCACTCGGGCGACGCCGCAACGGCGGCAGATCGAATGGGTGTCCGCGTGGCTCCGCGATTTTCCCCGTCCGCTTTCGCTGTGCAGCGGGAACCACGACCTCGAGTGGGATTCCGAGCGGGGGCGCTGGCGGCCGGCGTATTGGTTGCGCGAGGTGGTCAATCCGCTCGTGTGGACCGACGGGCAGCGCGTCAGCCTGGACGGCGTTTCGATGCTCAACCTCGGTGCGACCTCGCAACCCAAAGGCGGTCACGCCGATGTGTGGGTCGTCCACGCGCCGCCGGCGGGAACGCTCGTCGCCGCCACCGCGACCGGTGACGATGCGGGCGATCCCGACCTGGTGGCGGCGGTTCGCCGTTACGCGCCGCGGTTGGTGCTTTCCGGCCACGTGCACTCGCCGCTGGCCTGGCAGGCGCAGTCCGGGGGCACGCTGTTGCTCAATCCCGGTTACGACCCCGACGCTCCGTTTCCGAATCACATCTTGATTCAAACGGAGTCGATGACCTGCCGCCTCGTCACGGCGCGCGACGGAGCTTCGCGCCCGTCCGGAACTCCGCTGGCGGCCGAAAACGAAGCCGCACTGGCGGCGTGAGCGACCGGCCTTTCTCGCAGGGACGCGGGCCGCTCTTCGCGGATCGCGTGCCGCTGCCTCCCCAAAACACCCGAAAACCCAATAATCATATTAATATCATGAACGATACTCCTATTTATATCTCCCGTGACGACAACAGCCGGCTCCGCCTGCTGCTGGCGACTTCGCTCTATTCGAACGCCAACTCGGCGCTCCAGAAACTCCGCGGGGAGCTGGACCGTGCCGCCGTCGTCGATCCGACCGAAATTCCCGAAGACGTCGTGACGATGAACTCCACCGTCGAGTTCGAAGACCTCGGCACGAGCGAGATCGAGGAATACACGATCACGTTTCCGGAAAATGCCGACGTGGAGCACAACCGCATCTCGATCCTCGCGCCCATCGGCACGGCCCTGTTGGGCTGCCGTGTCGGCGATATCGTGAAGTGGTTTACGCCGGGCGGCATCCGGCGCCTCAAGGTCCGCGGCGTCACCGCTCCCGCGGCCGACGCCACGATGCCGGCGGCATTCGCCGCAGCCATCAACGGCTGATCCGGCTCCACGCCGTTCTTCATTGGCGACCGGCTCTTCCGGTCGCCGTGCAAACCCTCAACTCCTTTCGTTCCATGGAATTCAAGAATCGTATTGTGATGATCGGCCACGGTGTCGTGGCCCGGGCGCTGCTGCCGATGCTCGTCAAACATCTTCGCGTGTCCTGCGCGGAGATCGTCGTGATCGATTTCGTCGATCGCACCGCCGTCTTGAAGCCATGGATCGACAAGGGCCTGCGGTTCTTCCACGAGCGGGTGACTCCGTTCAGCCTCGCCCGGCTCTTGTCGACGCACGCGCGGCCGGGCGATCTGATTGTGGACCTCGCGTGGAGCGTCGACTTTTTCGACATCGTCCAGTGGGCGCACGACAACGAGGTGCTTTATGTCAACGCCTCGCTCGAGTCGTGGGATCCGACGGCCGAGATGCACCGCAAGCCCACGCTCGAGAAGTCGCTGTACAGTCGTTATACAAAACTGCTGCCGCTGATCGACAAGTGGCGCGGCGGCACGACCGCCGTGGTCGACCATGGCTCGAACCCCGGCCTCGTGTCGCACTTCACGAAAGCGGGGCTGCTGGACATCGGCGCCGCGGTCTTGCGCGAGAACAAGCTCTCGGCGCCGCGCAAGCGGCGCATCGAGCGCCTGCTCGAGGACGAAACCTTTCCGCAACTCGCGCGCGAACTGGGCGTGAAGGTGATTCACTGCAGCGAGTGGGACAGCCAGCGCGCCGACAAGGCCAAGACGCCGGACGAGTTCGTCTCCACCTGGAGCCCCGAAGGCATGTGGGAGGAATCCATTTCACCCTCGGAGATCGGCTGGGGCACGCACGAGAAGTGGATGCCCCCGCACGCCACCCAGCCTGAAACCGGTCCCGGCAACCAGATCGTGCTGCAGCGCATGGGGCTCAACACCTGGATCCGCTCATGGGTCCCGAACCAGGAGATCGTCGGCATGGTCGTGACGCACGGCGAGTCGTTCGGCCTGTCCCATGCGCTCACGGTGCGCGAGAAGGATCAGGTCGTTTACCGGCCCACGGTGCATTACGCCTACCAGCCGTGCGACGACTCGATTGTCTCGATGCACGAGCTGCGCGCGCGCAACTACGAGCTGCATCCGAAGACCCGCATCCTCACCGACGAGATTGTGGCGGGGCAGGACGTGGTCGGTGCGCTCATCATGGGCCACCGCTTCCGTTCGTGGTGGACCGGGAGCGCGCTCTCGATCGACGAGGCGCGGAAAAAAGTCCCGGGCGTCAACGCCACCGCGGTGCAGGTCGCGGCCGGCGTGCTGGCCGGCATCGCCTGGGCGATTCGTAATCCGAACCGCGGACTGTGCCTGCCCGAGGATTTGCCGCACCGAGAGATTCTCGACGTGGCTCGCCCGTATCTCGGGACCTGGTTGTCCGCGCGTTCGGATTGGACGCCGCTGAGCCGTCACCGCGTTTACTTCGAAGAACGCGCCGAGGCGCAGGTCGACAAGTCCGACCCGTGGCAATTCCGCAATTTCGTCTTCCGGCCGTGAGTTCCTCGCGGTCGTCTGCCGGAGCCGGTCCGCAACGACCGTCGAGGCTCCCTCTGCTCTCCACGGCGTTCCCCGCGCGGGCCGACGCCGATCAAACCCTCTCGATAGAAATAATGAAGACCACCTTCGATCCCCGTTCTCCGTCCGCTTTTCGTCGACGATGTCCGCCGCGCGGCAGCGCCGTCGGCCGAAAATACGAGCCCTCGCGCCGCCCGCCCGTGCGGCCCATCACGGCGCCGCCGCCGGAAGACACCTTCTGGATCGGCTACCGCCGTCTGCTCGGTTTCATCCTCTTCATCGTGATCATCGTCATGATCGCGGCCGCCGGCTGAGGCGGCCGGGCGAACTCACGGGCGAGCGCCGTCAGTTTTGATTCGCGGACGCGATCGGCGCGATCAGGCCGGCGTCTCCGATTCCGGCGTGAGTAAGGGTTTCCCAAAGCATGTGATGATGTCCGGCGATCGGGGGCATGTCGCGCAAGACGGCGGCCATTTTCGGAAGCGGGCGGCCGAGACGATGATGGTAATGATTGAAAGCGATGGCCCAGGTCGGCTGGAGGCTGAACTCCAGCTTTTCCGGGGGCGCCTCGTTGTTCGGGGGCAGAAAACGCGCGACGAACTCCATCGCGGCGGTGATGCGGCGTTCCTCCTCGGCGTAGAGATCGACGCCTTGCAGGCGGGCGGTCTCGGCGGCGTTGACCATGGACGCGAACGCCATCCACGAGTGGTGGGAATCGCGGGCGGCTTCCTGCGTGAGGCCGTCGACCAGTTCGGGCATGTGGCCCTTGTTGCTCCAAATCGCGGGGCCGCAGCCTGGCGGCTCGATCGGCTTCGCGCCATCCGACGTGAGATAAATGTAGGCCGGGGTGCGAGCGCGCCACATGCGCAATCCGAGTTCGAAGACCTCGCGGTCGTCGTTGAAGACGCCGATGTTGATCAACGCCTCGGTCATCGCGAGCTCCTTGTTCCCGTTCTCGCAGTCGCCGTGCATGATGAACGGCAGGAACTGGGTGCGGAACATGTTCTGGCAGGCGGCGATCTCGCTGTCGCTCCATTTTGGATACGTGTAGCGGATGATCTCCGCCGCGCGGGCGAACACCGCGCCGGTCCAGGCCGCCTGCACCGGGCCGTTCGCATGCCGGTGACCGCCGGTCAACGTGCCGGCCCAGGCGTTGAGAATCTTCACCGTATTCCGCGCATGCACCTCGTCGTTCGTCAGGCACCACATCAGCGCTTGGCTGTAGGCGGCGGCGGCATCGGCCTGCTCGGCCTTGGCTCCGATCTCGGGATTCGAGCGCGGGCCGCTCATCACCGTCGGCACGGGACGCGGGGTGTAGTCCCGCGCCGCCCACGGGCTCGCGACGAGTCGCGCGAAAGCCGATTTCTGCGGTTCGACGCCCTCGGCCACGCGGCGCCGGAGCTCCTCGAGTTGCGAGCGATTCACCAGCACGCCCGGATGCACGAAGCCCGCCGGCTTGGCCGGTTTGCCGCTCGGATCCGCCGACGTGTTGAGCCGCACCGCCGCGTAGGCGGGATTCATTTCATCGGCATAGGTGGTTTCGACCGGCTTGCCTTTGCGGCCTTTGGCCGACTGCGCAGAAGCCCACGCCGGGAGAGCGAACAGAACGCACGCGACCAGGGCCAGGCGGCGGAATCGGGGAAGGGGAACGAGTGAAGCGGTTTTCATAGAAGAAGGGGCTGCGTCCGCGGCAACGCGCGGGCGCACTCCATGAATAGTCTGACCGCGGGAAATCAGGACATCCGGCGCGGAGATTCGCTACGCGGTCTTGTGTGCGTGGCGCGCCGACTCGATCTGCGCTTATCGGGCAGCCACGTGGCCGAGAATGCCGTCGGCGCCGTGGTTTTGCTGGAGTTGCACGATTTCCTGCGGTTCCAGCGCGCCCTCGACGACGAACAATTCGTCGATCTCGCCGCGGAAACGTTCCTGCCGCGGACCGGTCGCGCCGAGGCGCGAGCCGATCCAGAGCGTGTCGTCGAGGCGCGCATCCGCCTGTCCGGCGGGACCGCGCGTGCGTCCGGGAATGATGGAACTGCTCTCGAGATAGCCGTCGACATACTGCTTCACCTGCACCGGGGTGTCGCCCGTGCCGGGAACGAAGACCACGGCGATGTGGTGCCAGCGGCCGTCGCGCAGCGATGTGGATCCGATCGCGCACCCGCCGGCGAAGTCGGTGCGGATCGCGCCGAGCGCCCCTTCGTTGGGATTGCGGTTCCAGCTGATGTGCACGGGGCGGTAGCTGAGCTTGGCCAGGTTGCTGCGCCAGCCGAACATCGAGTAGGCCTCCGACAACGGTGCGTCTTCCGGCACCCGGATCCAAAAAGCGACCGTGTGCGGCGCCGCTCCGGAGATGCCGGGGAAGGAGGACTGCGCATACGAGTCGCCTTCCAGCCGGAGCGCGCGCCCATGGTGACCCGCGGCGAGGCGGAGCGGCGCGCCGGTGACGGAGGTCGGGGTGCCGCCGAGCGCCTCGGCGTCGTCGAAGGACCAATGAGCGAAGCGATAGTGCGGCAGCGTGCGCTCCAGCGGCGCCAGCTGGAGGAAATGTTCGAATTTGGTCTCGCGGTCCGGCACTTCGCTGACGCCGGAACGCGAGAAGCGCCGGGCCTCGCGTTCGCGCAGCAGCAGGACATCGGCTTCGCTGGCGCCGCTGCGGGGGGACGCCTCGATCTCGCCCTTCAACACGAACACCTCCGTGTTGCCGTCGCTGCCGGCGACCATTGTAAACTCGGTGCCGAGGTCGACGATTTCGACGGAAGGATTGGAAATCCGAAAACCGATCGCCTGACGCGGGACGGTCGCGCTGACCGTGCCGCGACGGAGCGTGGAGTCCCACGCGGAGTTGACGGTGAGCGTCGCGGGGCCCTGCAGCACCGCCCGGGCGCCGGAATCGAAAGTGACCTCCGCATAACCGGAAGCCAGGTCGAGCTGTTCGCCTTTCACGAGCAGGCGACCCGGGGCAAACGTGCCGCCGGCATTCCAGACGGCATCTTTCACGGCCGAAATCCGCGCCACGGTGACGGCGGGGCGCGCGGGAGTCGCGGGCGGAGGACTCCCTTGCCAGATAAACGCCACTGCGATCGCGGCCGCGGCGGCGAGCCCGGCGCCGAAAGCGAGCCAGAGCGGCCGGCGCCGACGCCGCGGCGCAGCGGGTGCGACCTCGCCGTGCATCTCGCTCGCGTAAAGGTGCAGACTGGCCGACTGGCCCGCGATGCGCACATACAGGCGGCGGGCCGCCTCGGACGTGGCCAGCCATCGCTCCAGCCGCACGCGTTGCTCATCCGTAAGCCGGCCGTCGAGCAACGCGGAACAAAGCTCGTTCAGTTCGAGGATTTCCTGATCGGTGAGATTCATGACGCGGCGCCGGGGGTGGCGAGTTGGTGAGTGACGCAGTCGAAAAGGAGTTTTCGGATGCGCGAAAGGGCCTTGTAGGCGGCCTCGATGGAACGGCCGGTGCGCAGGGCGGCCTCCTCGACGCCGGAGCTGGGCTCGTAGCGGGTGAGGATGAACTCGCGGTCGCGCGCCGGGAGTTTTTGCAGGCAATGCGCCAGCGCCTCGTGCCGGTCGTCAAGTTCCGCCTGCATTTCGCCGACGGTCCGCGCGAGCGACTCCATGACGAGATCGTCGAAGATGACCTTCGATCGGGCGAATTTCTGCCGCGAGTAGCGGATCCGCCACCACGCGATCTGGCAGGCCCAGGCAACGAAATCGCTGCCGGGGCGGAATTCGCGGAATTTCTCGCAGATCACGACCGAGGTCTCCTGCAGCAGATCCTCCGCATCGTGCCGCCGCGGCACGAGCGTGTAGATGTAGGCGAAGATCTGCCGCTGATGGCGCGTCATCAGCGCCATCAGGCGTTTCTGATCCTCGGGATCCATGGCTGTGACCCGTTCCGTCATGGTCACGTCGTCAGGCGTGGCGCGGGGAAGCGCAAGTTACTTCGCCCCCTCGGACTTGCCGGACGCCTTCTTGCCGGATTTTTCGGATTTCGAGGCCTTGGCCTTTTTCGGCTCGCTCTGGGCCTTGCTCGCGCCGCGATCCTTTTTCCCGCTGCCAGGCACCATCGCGGCGATTTCCTGATCGTTCAGCTTGCCGTCCTGGTTGAGGTCGAAGCGCTGCAGATCTCCGGTGGGATTGGCGGCAAAGGCTTTCTGCACCGCGGCCACTTCCGTGGCGTCGAGCTTGCCGTCCCGGTTCAGATCGAACTGGGCCATGGCCTTGGCTTTGGGACCGGCCGCCTTGGCCGCGAAGGTCGCGGGCAACGCGAGGGACAGGGAGACGAGGAGTAACAGGGATTTTTTCATAAGAATACGTATGGGAGAATAGCGCGAGATGCGTCCGATTGGGACATGCGCATAAAAAATAAAAGCCCGGAGCGCGGGGCTCCGGGCCTGTGACACGTTTGTTAACCTAACCTGAATCAGTGACTGAAAGTATAGGAGACGAAGAACTGGCGGCCCTCCGGCAGTTGCGCCCGGATGTTAAGATCGTCCGAATCGAAGAGATTGCGGACGCTGGCGCGAACCGTGTGGCTGAAGCCACGCTCCCGCTGGCGCCAGGTGTAGGACAAGCCGGCGTCGACGGTGTAGGACGAGGGGATCTCGATGTTGCGGCGGGCCAGGTCGGGATTGCCGCCGGACACCGTCACGAGCGAGAACGGGCTCGCTTCGCCGAGGTATTTGAAACCTCCGGTGAGCGTGAAGCCGCGCAGCGCGCCGGGGAGCCGGTAGCGAATCGCCAGACCGCCGTTGTCCTGCGGCACGCCGTTGGGACGGCGCCCGACGGAATCGACGTCGCGACCGTTGTCGGAGATGCGCGCATCGGTGTAGCCGTAGCCGCCGAGGAGCGTGAGGTTGTCGGTGACGCGCCAGGTGAAGTCGAGTTCGACGCCATCGGCCTTTTGCTGGCCGGCGGCGCGATCGACCGCGGTGCCGTCCTCGATGATGGTTGCCTTCACGCCGTTTCGCTCGATCGAAAACGCGCTGAGGGTGAAGACGAGCCGGTCCTGGAAATAGCCGGCCTTGATGCCGTAGTCGAAACCCTTCGCGCGCTCGTTGGGGAGCCGCGGGTCGCCCAGCTTCGAGGCCTGCGCGTTCGGGAAGAACGAACGGCTGAAGTTGGCGAACAGGGCGACGTTCGGGGTGAGCTTGTAGTTCAAGCCGACGTTCGGCGAGACGGCGGTGTCGGTGAAGCGATCGGTGGTGCCGGCGGCGCGGAGGCTGCCGGGCTTCGAGCCGCCGACGTTGTATTGGTCGCCGAAATCGAGGTTGAACTTCACGTGGTCGTAGCGCACGCCGCCGAACGCGATCAACCGGCCCTGCAGGAAGGCGGTCTGCTGACGCAGGTAAACGCCGACGACGTCGTTGCGCGTGCGGTCGTTGCGGGTGACGATGTTCCAGAGCGGCCGCGCGGGCATGGCGTAGTTCGGGTTGTCGACGTTGACGTCGGTGCTGCCGAGGACGGAGGTGAGCGGCTTGGTCTCGATGCGACGGCGCCAGTTCGAGGACCAGTCGAAGGTGAGGAGCGTCTTGTGCTCGAGGTTGCGGTTGTTCGTCCAGTAGTGGGCGAGCAGATCGGCCTGCAGCGCGCCGCCGTCCTCGTTGAGATGCGAGTAGGTCGGATTGCGTCCCATGATGACGCGGGTGACCGGATAGTATTGGTCGCCGGTGCTCGAGTTGAAGTTCACGGCGTTGCGACCGTAGACATAGCCCGAAACGCGGGCGGAGAAGACCGGGTTGAACTGGTGCTCGAGCGTGACGGTGCCGGTGCTGACCTGGCGGTCCTGCTGGGCATTCGGGCCGTTCTGGCTGAGCCGCGCGAACTCCTTGGCGAACTCGGAGGTGTAAGTATAGCGGTTGCCGGAACGCGTGACGACGAGCGGAACGTCGTTGGTGGCGGGGATGGAGTTGCGCTGCGAGTATTCGAACTCCGCGAGCAGGGTGGTGCGGTCGCCGAGCTTTGCCAGGACCGCTTCGGAGAAGGTTCGCTGCGACATCGTCGCATACTCGATGTCGGAATCGCGATCCATCGCGGAGGCGCTGAGCAGGTGGCTGAACGAAGTGCCGCCCCACGAACCGAGCGGGCCGCCGACGTTGATTTCGCCGCGGAGCAGATCGTTCGAGCCGGTCATCACGGACGCGCGCTGCTGATGCTTCGTCGGCGGGCGCTTCGAAATGATGTTCACCAGGCCGGCGGGCGACGTCTGGCCGTAGATGGCCGCATTCGGTCCCTTGATCACCTCGACGCGGTCAACGTTCACGCGATCGATGAGGCCGAGACGATAGAAGCCGTTGCGCAGCTGGAAGGTCGCGCCGTAGCCGCGCAGGTTGTAATTGCCCTGCGTGTCGAGGCCGGTCAGCGAGCTCGTGTAAGCCATGTTGCTGTCGATCTCGATAAAATCGAAGTCGTTCAGGAATTCGCTCGTGATGACGTTGATCGAGAAAGGCAGGTCCTTGATCGGCGTGGCGACGCGCGAACCCGTGACAGATTCGGACGCGATGTAGTCGCTGGCCGACGCGGTGCGCACTTCGAAGGGAGAAAGCAGGATGACTTCCTCCTGATCGGGGGCTGCCGTTTGGGCCGCGAGCGGGCCGACGCTCGCGAGCAGAAGGATGCCCGCCAAGAAGGGGCCGGTCTTGTTCATGGATGATTTCCTCAACAGGTTTGTAGGGTTGGGCTTCGCCGTCGCGAAAGCCGGGTATGGGGACACGAAGCGAATAGCGCTCGCGACTCCAATTAGGACGCGAAAGCGCGAAAAAGTTATTCCACCACCCAAATGTTGCGGAACTGCAGTGGCGCGCCGTGCTCCTGCAGTAACAGCGGACCGCGCGCCGCCTCGCCGAGACGACCGGCAGCGCCCTTCGGCGGACTCAACGCGTGATCGGCGTAGAGCGTGACGCCGTTCAGGCGGACGGTGATGCGCGCGGATTCGGTCTTCTCGCCCGCGGCGTTGAAGCGCGGGGCGCGGAACTCGACGTCGAGCGCCTGCCACTCGAGCGGAGCGCGGGAGGCATTCACCGTGGGTTTTTGCGCAATCGTGTTGCCCAGATTGCCGCACGCATTGCCTTCGACGCGGCCATAGGATGCGTTGAGATCGACCTCGTATCGAGCCTGCAAATACACGCCGCTGTTCGTCGGCGCCCCGAGCAGACGGAACTCCAGATGGAGCGTGCAGTCGCCGAATTCGCGCGACGAGATGATGGAGTCGGCGCCGGGGACGACCTCCATCGCGCCATCGGCCAGCTTCCAATGGGGCGCGCCGTCGGGATTCAGCCAGTTTTTCCCTTCCTTCTTGTGCCAGCCGTCGAACGACGATCCGTCGAACAGCACGACGGCGCCCGCGGGCGGCCGCTGGCCGAGGGTCGGATTGGGCCGCGTGACCCGCTCCAGCGAAAATTTGCCCGCTTCGCCTTCCACGTTCAGGCGCCGGTCGTCGCCGACGCGCGCCCGCCAGCCGCCGCCGCGCAGCGACACTGCACCGTCGCGCGGGCGGCCGCGGAGCGTGGCGATGACGGCGCTCGCGTCGCGGTCGAATTCGCGCGCGAGCTGGAGCTGATAATCCTGGTGCGCGTCGAGCGAGAGCTGGCCGACGAGCGCGCCATCGGCGCTGCGCCAGTCGCCGATCAGCGGATCCTGCGGTGCGGGCACAAACGTCGCGTCCGCGGCCGGCGCCGGGCGCACGAAGAGCGCGAACGCGAGCGCGAAGCCGAAAAGTCCGCGCTTCAAGCGTGACCCTCCGCCGCGAGCGCCGCGCGTATTTGGGCGAGAAACTCGGGCACAGTCTTGTATGGATCGTAGGTTTCGCCGCTCCCGCGGGGCGACAGGGTCTCGATCGGCAGATAGCCGCGGTAGCCGGAGGCGAGGACGATTTTCACGAGGCGCGGCAGATCCATCGGGGCTTCGGTCACCTTCTCGATGCCGAGCGGGCTCTGCTTGACCTGCCAGTTCACCGCGTAAGGCGCGGTCTTCGCGATCTCAGCGTAAGGATCGGCGGCGCGGAAGAAGCCGGTGTCCACGATCGCGCCGCACCAGGGCGAGTCCACGCGCCGGAGCAGCGAGATCATGTCATCCGCCGTGCGCAGAAAATCGCCGTGGTTCTGCACGCCGATGATCACGCCGAACTTCGCGGCATGATCGGCGCATTCGCGCACGGAATCGGCGATGTACTTCTCCACCTCGTCGCGCGAGGCGTGGTTCGAGGCCACTTTCCAGTCGGCATTGCGCATCTGCGTATCTGCAAACACCCGCAGCACCGGCGCGCCGAGCTTGGCGGCGACTTCCACCCACGCCTTGATCCACGCGACGTCCTTCGCGCGCGCGGCGGGATCGGCGATGGTAAAATTGTTGCCCACTCCCGTGCCGCTGATGCCCAGGCCGAGATCGAAGGCCTTGCGTTTCACCTCGAACACGAAGCGATCGTCCGGGATGCGGCGGTCACGGTAGCCCGGGAAATAATAACCGGTGGCGTCGATGCCGTCGAAGTTGTGCCGGGCGCAGAATTCGCAGAGGTCGAGCAGGCTCAGGCCCTCGCCGCGCTTCATGAGGTGGTTGTTGAGCAGCCGCGCAAACGAGTAGGCGTTGAGCGAGAGCTTGAGCCGCGGGCCGCCGACCCGCGGCACCGGCGCGATGGCCGCTTGCGCGAGGTTCAGGCCGGGAATGCCGGTCAGGCCTGCGATCGAAAGGAGCGAGGCGGATTTGAGGAATGTGCGACGAGAGGTCTGCAAGGTCATGAGAAGAGGAGGTTCAGACGATTGAGGTGAAGAGGTGCGGGGTTGAAGAAGGGGCGGAAATCACGGTCGCGGCGGAATCGGCGGCGGCGGCAGGTTCCGCAGCGCCTTGGGCAATCCGGCGACCGGTCCGGAAACCGGCGGCAGTTCGCGCGCACCGGGGGTGGCCGTCGCGAAGTTCGGCGTCACGTCCGCGTCGACGCGGCGCAGCACCCAGTCAAGTCCGCCGAAAAGGATCTTCTCGAACGTCTCGCTCAGCCAGGCGTCCTCGCGATGGCCGAGCGCGGTGTAGAATACGCGCCCGCGGCCATGCCGGCGGGCCCATGTATTCGGAAAGGGAGGACGCTGATAAGGCGTGTCCCAGCCGGCCGGCGGCCAGTCGGTTCCGTTGGCGTTGGGATCGCGCATGGCGGCCGTTTCCAGGCGGAGAAGCACCCGCATGTTGTCGGAGAACTCCGTCAGCGAATACCACTCCTCCATCAGTTCGATGTGCGGGCCGAGTCCGGCGAAACCGGGGAAGGTCGGATCGATGACCGTGGCGCGCGCGATCTGCTGCGTCCCGTGGACAATCAATTCGCCGCCGAGCATCCGGAGATAGGGATCGGCGTGTTCTCCGAGCGTGCGGTAACGCCAGGTGCGGGGCTGGTCGGTGTTCGTCGCCGGCGTCTCGCCGGTGTGAAAAGTGTCGGCGGCGGAGTGGATGCCGACGAAGCCCAGCCGTCCGCTCGCGACCGCCTCCAGCAAGGCGGCCTTGCCCGCGGGGGTCAGCGGCGGGTTCCCGTCCTTGCCGGCCGACAGCAAGTCGCCGCTGGTATAGAACATCACCGCGTCGAATTGCGCGAGATACTCGGGGCTGAACAGGCAGCCGTCTTTCGAGAAGGTGAACGCGATGTCGTGGCGCGGGCCGAACTCCGCGAGCACCTGTTCCGAGAAACTCGGCTGCTGGCCGCGCCGCTTCACGACGCTGTGCTCGAAATTGGAAGACTTCGTGAAGTAAAGGACGCGTTTCGGCGCGGCGGCCGCGGAGACGGCGCCGAACGAGGCCGCCGTCAGCGCGAGGCAGAGGAAAGATCGCAGCGTTTTCATTCCTCAGGCAGCGGCTGATCCTTCGTCTCGGGAAGAAAGGGCAGTGCCGCGATGCCGAGCAGGAGCACGACGCTGACCGCCATCCCGGCGGTGCGGAAACCCTCGAGATTGCTGCCGAGCCGCTGCGTGATCAGGCCGATGGTAAACGGCGCCGTCGCGGCCACGATGCGGCCGAAGTTATAGCAGAAACTCGTGCCGGTGCTGCGCAGGCTGGTCGGGAACAACTCGGGCAGATAGATGGCGTAGACTCCGAACACCGAATACTGACCGAAGCCCATCAGCGGGATCATCCAGTAGATCTGGCCGACCGAGCGCAGGCTGTGGAAAACGAGGATCGTCGTCGCGAACGACAGGGCGAGGGCCACCGCGAAGGCGGGACGGCGTCCTTTCACCTCGGCGAACTTGGCGAGGGTGAGCATGCCGAAGAATCCGCCGATGTTCTGCAGCAGCAGACCGAGTGAGCCCCAGTAGGCCTTCTCGCTCGCCAGCGCCGAAGCGGACAGCCCCGCGCCGGCGAGGTGTTCCTCCACGAGCGTGCGCACGATCTTCGGATGGAAGTTGCCGATGCCCCACAGGCCGATGATGCCGGCGCTGCAGAGGACGAGGCCCAGCCAGGCGTGACGCCGCCAGCGCGGGTGCCGGAGCAGGCTGCCGTAGGAGCCGAATTTGATGCCGCGCTTTTCGCCTGCCGCGCGGGCCTGCAGCCAGCGCTCGGGTTCCTTCAGCCGCCCGATAATGAACACGCAGAGGAAGGCCGGCACGGCGCCGACCAGGAACATCACCTGCCACGCGTGCAGCCCGGCCGGCAGCAACTGGCGCGCGGCGAGCAGACCGATGCCCATGCCGATCAGGCCCGCCGTGATGTTGCCCCACGACGACAGGGATTGCAGCAGACCCAGCGCGGGCGCGCGGGCCCGGTCGGGAACCGAGTCGGCCACCAGCGCCACCGAAAGTCCGAAGACACCGCCGACGCCGAGACCGGTGAGGAAGCGGTAAAGGCTGAAATCGGCGAAGCCCTGCGAGAACGAACTCAGGCCCGTGCAGACCGAATAGAGCAGCACGCACACCGAGAGGATGCGAGCCCGCCCGAAACGATCGCCCAGCGCGCCGAAGATCAGCCCGCCGACGGCCCAGCCGATGAGGAAGATCGAGGTGGTGTAGGGAGCGTAGACGGTTGCCCGGGCCTTGTCGCCGAGCAGGTCCTCCATGGCCGCATCGCGCGCCAGGTTGAAGAGCTGCTGGTCGAGGCAATCGAACATCCACGCCAACGAAGCGACGGCGAACACATACCAGTGTTCGCGTCCCAGAAGGCGCCACCATGGAGCTGACGGATTGGAGTTTGCCGACATAAAGAGTTACCCCACGCGCACCGGCGCGCCGGACGCGGCCGAGGCATAGATGGCGTTGACGAGGGCCACGGCTTTGCGCGCCTCGCGCCCGTCGACCGCCAGCGGCTTCCGCTCCCGCAGCGCGGCGACAAGGTCGCCGATCTGGCGCAGATGGCCCTCGATCGAAATCGCCGACGCGGCGCCGGCGCCGGAGCCGAGGGCATTGTCGTTCGCGGCGCTGCGGATGGCGTCGTCCTCCGGCTGCGGGGTGCGGAAATCCCAGCGCGCGATGTGGTCGTCCTCGAGGACGATCGAACCGGCTTCGCCGCACAGTTCGATGCGGCGCGACCAGCCCGGCCAGGCGGCGGTCGTCGCCTCGATCGTGCCGAGCGCGCCGCCGGGGAAGTGCAACGCGGCGACCGCGGTATCCTCACCTTCGATACGCGTGTGCACGCGACGGGTGGTGCGCGCGAAAACCTCGTCCGGCAGGCCGGCGAACCATTGCAGCAGGTCGAGACCGTGGACGGCCTGGTTGATGACGGCGCCGCCGCCGTCGAGGGCGAGGGTGCCCTTCCAGCCGGTGTAGTAGGACGGGTCGCGGTGCCACTTCACATAGGCGCTCGCCAGCACGAGACGGCCGAGCCGGCCGGAATCGATGGCCGCCTTGACGCGCTGCGCCCCGACCCCGAACCGAGCCTGGAAAATCGGAGCCAGCAACACCCCGCGCGCCTCGGCGGCCGCGATCATCTGGTCCGCGCGCGCGGTGGTGATCTCGATCGGTTTCTCGACGATCACGTGCTTGCCGGCGGCGATGGCGGCCATGGCCGGTTCGAGATGGGCTCCGCTCGGCGTCGTCACGCAGACGACCTGGATATCAGGCCGCGCCATGAGGGCGTCGATGTCTCCGGTCGCGAACGGCAGCCCGTGCTGCGCGGCGAAGCGGGTGGCCGCCTCCGGCGAGCGATCGGCCACGCCGATCAGGCGAGCGCCGGACGTGCGGGCAATGGCCTGCGCATGGAAGCCGGCGATCATGCCGCCGCCGATGATGCCGAAGCCGATGGAATCCGAAGGAGAGTGAGGCATGGAGTCAGCGATAGTAGGGACCGAGTTCTTCGAAGATTTTCTTGCTGAGCGCGGTGAAATCGAGGGGGCCGTTGTGGCGCCAGATGATCCCGCCGCCCGGAGCGATGAGGACGGTGTGCGGCAAGGGGCCCGGCCACTCCGGATCGAGCGCCGCGGCGAGCGCGTCCTGACTCTTCGCCGCGTAGAGATAGTTGTTGGTCGTGCGGCCTTCGCGCTGCACCGAGCGTTTGAGGCGTCCGGGCAGGCCGGCGTGGCGATCCTGCAGGAATTTCAAAACCCGCGGCTCCTGCTTCGGGTCGTCCATGCTGATGGTCACGATCTCGAAGTCGCGGTTGCCGAGCCGGCGCGTGAGCTGCACGAGTTCGGGAAACTCCTGCACGCAGGGCGCGCACCAGGTGGCCCAGACGTTGACGAGGCGGAGCTTGTCCGTCGGATTGGCGACCAGGGTGGCGACACCGGCGGCATCGATAGGCTCGAGCGACACGGGCTCGTGTTTCCAGGCGGCGTCCGTTTCGGCGACCTTCGCCGCCTTTGTGCGCCACTTCGTGGAGCAGCCCATCGGACGCGTCAGCTCCACCGGCACCGCCTGGCCGGCCAGCAACGCTTCGATGGCGTTGCGCGCATCGGGATGATCGGCGGTCGGGCCCGGATAGCGGGAATCGTCGAAACGGCCGGCGTAACGGAGCCGGCGGTCGCGATCGAACACGAAGACATGTGGCGTCGCGAGCGCGCCGTAGGCTTTGGCCGTGGCCTGCGTGTCGCCGTCGTAAACATACGGGAAGGTGAAGCCCGCCTCCGCCGCGTAGCCTTTCATGTCCTCGAAGCTGTCGTCGAAACGGCTGTAACCCAGCTCCGCGAGGGCGACCGCATCGGGGTGGTTCGGGTTGATCGCCACGACCGCGAGACCGCGGGCGCGCAGTTCTTCCACCATCGGCAGCAGGCGCGTTTCCGCGGCGTGCGAATACGGGCAATGGTTCGAGAGGAACGCGACCATCAGCACCGGAGCCTCGGCAAAGTCGGCCAGCGTGTAGGTTTTGCCATCGATCCCCGGGAGCGTGAAGTCCGGCGCGGCATCGCCGATCTGCAGCGTTTTGACATCGGATGGAAGGCCCGTCGTCAGATCCTCACCCGAGCCGGAACCTTTCCGGCGGCCGGCGCTTTGGGCGAGAGCCGCGTCCGTCAGGAAGCTGGCGCAGCTGGCGAGAAGAAGGAAGCGCAGGACGCGCGAATGCGTAATCATGAAGAGGCTCCAGGTCGCGGCAGCGGCGCGGGCGGGCGGGCGTTGGACGGCGGCACCGGGCGGCCGTCGTGGGTGACGGGTTCCATGATCTCGACGCGCGTGCCGTCGGGGTCGAAGTAGTTGATCTGCCGGCGGCCGTTCACGCCGATTTTCATGTCCGTCGGCGGTTTGCAGCCGGCGGGCAGGTCGCGGCGGGCGAGCACCGCTCCCGCGGCGGCGACGTCGTCGACCTCGAGGCAGATATGGTGCAGCGTGCGCATGCGGTCGACCGACGGCATCTCGCCGTAGAGCATGAACTCGATGTAGTCGTCGCTGTCGGGCAGCTGCAGGTTCACCCAGTTGAGCACGCGACCGCCGGCGCTGCCGCGCCACGTCTCCTTCATGCCGAGGATGTCTCCGTAGAAGTGCAGCGACGCCTCGAGCTGTCCCACCATCACGCCGACGTGGCGGAGGCGGTGGGAGATACGCGTATCCGGCAAAGCCTTACCGCGATGCCGCGCCGTCCAGCTGTCGGGCAGGTATTGGACGATCTCGATCGTGTTTCCGTTCGGGTCCTTGATGAAATAGTTCGCGTTGCCGATCTTTCCGACCGGCGTCCGGTCGGGCACCTCGACGCCGCGCGATTTCAGATACACCCGCATCGCTTCCGCGTCGTCGGTTTCGAGCGCGATGTGAAAGAGACGGTCGGCCTCCGGCGCCACTTCGGAGCCGGGGAAAAGTTCCACCGTCTGGCGGTCGTTGATCTTGATCCAGGTGAGTTCGCCGCCGCGCTGGCGCGGAATCGAAAACACCGCCTCGTAGCCGAGAAAATCCGTGTAGAACGCGCGCGCCTTCGCCGGGTCGCTCACGTAGAAGGCGGCATGCGAAATGCCGACGATTTTGGGACGAGCGGGCGACTGCTGGGCGGACGCCGGCGCGGCGACACCGAGCAGAAGAGCGGCCGCAAAGAGAAAGGAGCGCGGGAACGACATATCGAATCGGGTAACGCAGACGTAATAGCCCGCGCGCCGGAAATTGGGACATCGGCCGCACCGACGATGAAGATGCCCCCACGTTTCCGAGCGGCGACCGAGCCGGACGGATGAAGCCCGGCGCCTTGCCGGACGGTCGGTGCCGCCCCGCGCAGACGCGAACCCTGGCGATCGAGACGGTCGCCGCTACCCGGTTGCCTGATCCTGCATCATGGCACGCACGCGGCGGCAAGCGCCGGTCAAACCCGCGGTCAAATCTCTCTTACGCCGGCGCGATCTCCGAGGCGGCATCGGCCGCGCGGGAGGAAAACGCCTGCATGAATGTCTCGCGAATCCGCTCTTCGTCGGGCGCGTGCGCCAGCACGGTGACCTGATCCCAGCCCTGCAACTGGGTTTGACCCTGCGGCAGGACGACCTGGTCGCCCCGGGTGACGAGGGTGATCACGGCGCCTTCCGGCAGGGACAGGTCGCGAATGCGCGGACCGCTGACGCCTTTCGGTCCCGGCAGATCGACGGTGACGACGTCGTAATCGCTTTTCGCCATCGTGATCATTTCGAGACTGAACAGCGCCTTCGGCCGGGCGGGCGCGGAGAGTCCCATCCATTTCGCGACCGTGCCGAGCGTCGAGCCCTGAACGAGGATCGACAGGATGACGGCGAAGAACACGAGGTTGAAAACCTGGTTGCCGATGGCGAGTCCGGCGGCGGCAGGATAGGTCGCCAGCACGATCGGCACCGCGCCGCGCAAGCCCGCCCATGACGCGAACACCTTGTTACGGAAACCGAAATTCATCCCCATCGTGCCGAGGAAAACCGCGAGCGGGCGCGCGACGAATGTCAGCACGAGGAAGAGCAGGATTCCCTGCAGCCAGAGTTCCGACCACTCATGCGGGAAGACCAGCAGGCCCATCAGCACGAACATGCCAATGTTCACGATGGTCGAGAGCGCCTCGGAGAAGTTCAGGACGCCCTGCTTGTGCACGAACGCGCCGTTGCCCATGACAAACCCGGCCGTGAAGACCGCGAGCATGCCGCTCGCCTGCGCCAGTTCGGCCACGCCATAGGTCAACAGGACGAGACCGACAAAAAGCACATAATAGTTGCCGCGGTCCTGCGGCGTCAGCCGGTTGAACATCCAGATCGAGAAACGTCCGGCGACATAGCCGAAGATCGGGCCGGCGCCGAATTTCCAGAAGAACAGCAGCACGGTCGTCGCATCGAACCGGTCGCCCGAGGCGAACGTCGCGACCGCGACCGTCGTCATCAAAATGGCCATCGGGTCGTTCGCGGCGCTCTCGATCTCGACCGTGGATGACAGCCGTGGCGGCAGCGATTGGCGCCGAAGGATGGAGAAGATCGCGGCGGCGTCGGTCGACGAGATGATCACCGACAGCAGCACCGACAACTCCTTCGACCATCCCAGTCCCCAGTGGAGGATCACAAAGGTGATCGCGGCGGTGAGCAGCACGCCCCAGGTCGCGAGACCGCCCGCCGGCAGGGCGACGACGCGGAAATCCGCCCGCTTCGTCACGAAGCCGCCGTGAAACAGGATGAACACCAGCGCGAGATTCGCGAACTGGTTCGTGAGCACCATGTCGCCGAAATTCCACAGATTGAGCACGTCGCTGCCGCAGACGATCCCGGTCCCCAACGCCACGAGAATCACCGGCACGCTCCAACGTTCCAGCCAGACGGACGCGAGCACGACGGCGACGAGGAGCGCGGGGAGAATGAGATAGAGCGTCGGAGACATCGGGGCGATTCACGCCAATCATCGGCGCCCGAGGCAACGGGCAATTTCGGAGGACGAAAAAAAATCCGGCGGGCTCGCGCCACCGGCGGAAAATCACGGCTTCGGCGCCGGAGATTCGGCGGCCGGACCCGGAGCGGTTTCCAGTTTCACGTGGACGCGGCTGAGCTTTTCCAGCACCCGCCATTCGGCGCGCAATGGCCACCAGTCGTAGAGGTAGATTTCCAGCGGCCGCCACATCGCGACCCAGCCTGCGATGACGAAGCCTTCCCTGAGGATGCCGGTCAACGCGGACTCGCCGTGCCGCTCGAGCAAATTGCCGATGGCCAGGCAGACGGCGAGAAACGCGAGACCCACCAGCAGGCTGATGCGGCCGCGTCGCATCAGCTGTCGGAATTCCCGCCGCTTTTGGCCGGCACGTTCCGCGAAGTAGTGCTGGATGGCGGCCGGAACACGGGCGGCGCGCTCGGGCGGCGGAGGCGTCGCGAGATGAATCACCAGTTCCAGCGCCCGAGTCGGGGGCAGTTCCCGCGCCCAGCCAACGATGAACTCCTCCGCGTTCGCATCGAGATCGCGATCCGGAAACGGCGAGGGATCCATCGAGTTGAACAGCTGCGCGAGCTCCCGGAGTCGCACGCGGATCACGCCGCGGTCCGCACGATCGCCGGCCCGTCGGGAAATGGCATCCGGCGGGGCGACGGGCCTGGGCTCAGGGCGCGGCGAAACCATAAGCTGGATACGCGTCAGCCCGCCGCGGGCGGCGCCTCGGGGTTCCGGGACGCAGCCGGCGCGGCCGGTTTCATGTCGCCCGCCGGGGCGGAAACGAGGGCGGGCGCCTTATTTACCCTTTCGCGCCGGTGCCGGTGCCTCAGCAGGAAACCGCGATAGAGCAGGGCGAGCGCGAGCCACGCGAGGATCGCTCCTGCCGGATAAGCGAAGGCGCGCGGGAAGGCGACGAACAGGATCGCGAGTGCGAGCGCGGAGAGGCCGGTCCACAGCAGGAGCCGCGTTTCGATCGGTTCGATGACGCGGCGGTTGGCGAGCGCGGCGCCGAGCACATTGCCGATGCGCACCGCCCCGGTGGCCGCGCGGCCGGCGCTGCCCTTGGGATGATGCGCCGGCCCGCCGGCCGGTCGTGTCGTCTGGCTCAGCTTTCGTTTTCCGTGAAGCACCACCTCCGTCGCGTTGCCGAGATCCTCCAGATACATGGCCTCCATTTTCCCGGCGAAACCCTCGTCCTCGATCACGGCATCGAGTTCGCAATTTCCCATCCAGCTCGCGAGGTTCAGGTTCGTGGAGCCGACGCGAGCCCAGCGTCCGTCAACCACCGCGGTCTTCGCGTGCAGCACGGAGCCGTTCCATTCGAAAATCCGCACGCCCGCTTCGAGCAGGGCGCGATAACCCGTGCGGGACATGATCCGCAGCAGCGGAATGTCCGACGCTCGCGTGAAGAGCATGCGCACGTCGACGCCGTCCCGGGCGGAGGTGATCAGGGCCTGGACGTAGGTCGGGGCGCCCAGGTAATAGGCGTCCGTCAGCCACACCCGGCGGCGGGCAAAAGCCACCACGAGTTGATCCAGCCGGAACGTGCCCGACGTGGCGGGCTCGCTCGCGACGATGCGCACGCTCACCTCGCCGACGGGCGCGATCACGGGCGCGGCGTCCGGCGCGTCGTCGATCGGCGCGCCCAACATGGCCCACATGCGCGCGAACGCCCGCTCCAAGTCGGCCACCGCCGGCCCGCGGATCTCCACGCCGGTGTCGCGCCAGGGCGCGATCCCCTTGGCCGGATCGCCCGTCCACATGGAGGCCACGCAGAGTCCGGAAACGAATCCCACCTCGCCGTCGACGACCAGGAGTTTGCGATGATCCCGCGAGACCCAGCCGAGCGGAGACTCCGGCCGCGGCGGATTGTAGCAGCGCACCTCGACACCAGCCTCGCGCAGTCGCGCCCAGAACCGGCGCGACGCCTTTCGCACCACGCCGAGCCAGTCGTAAATCAACCGCACCGCGACGCCCGCCCGCGCGCGTTCGGCCAACGCGTCGGCGAAGCGATTGCCCACCTCGTCGTCGGCCAGGATGTAGTTCTCGAAATGGACGCGGTGCCGCGCCGACGCGATGGCCTCGAGCCAGGCGGGATAATTTTCGGCCGCGTTCTTTAGCAGTTGCACGCGGTTGCCTGCAACCAGCGGCGCGCCGGCGCTGCGGGAGAAGGCCCGCTCCGCCAGTTCTCGCGCTCCGGCTTCGATGTGGCTGGCCGCCGGCGGCCGGGACGATGCACCGGGCGCGATCATGCGACCTTTGGCCTCCCGGGCTTCGTCGTGTGGCGGACAATCGCTTTGCTGAGTTCGCGCAGCCAGAGCACGGAGCTGGCGACCGCGGCGCAGACAAGCCAGTCGCGCAGGCTGAGGTTTACCGTTGAAAACGCCTTTTGCAGGACCGGCACATGGATCACCGCGACGTGCAAGGCGAGCGAGAATACGATCGCCGCCCACAGCCAGGCGTTGTGAAACAGACCGGAGAACGCGCTGCGCACGTCCGAGCGCGCGTTGAAGACATTGAACAGCTGAAGCCCCATCAGCGTGGTGAACGCCATCGTTTGCGCGTAGCGCAGATCCCCGGTGCCTTCGATGAAACCGCCCGGCAGCGAGGCGTCGAACACGCCGAGCGTGCCCACCGCCATCACGATTCCGACCAGCGCGATGCCGCGCCACATCTGCGCCGTGAGCACCCCCTCCGCGCGACGGCGCGGCGGCTGATCCATGACGCCGGGCTCGACCGGGTCGACGCCCAACGCCAGCGCCGGCGCGCCATCGGTCACCAGATTGATCCACAGGATCTGGGTCGCCAGCAGCGGCAGCACGACGCCGCTCTCCGTGTCCAGTCCGATCGCCTTCGCGAACACGACACCGAAGAACATCGTCATCACTTCGCCGATATTCGACGAGAGCAGGTAGCGCAGGAACTTCCGGATGTTGGCAAAAATCGACCGGCCTTCCTCCACGGCCGCCACGATGGTCGCAAAATTATCGTCGGTCAGCACGACGTTCGCCGCCTCTTTCGAGACGTCGGTGCCGGTGATGCCCATCGCTACGCCGATGTCGGCGGTCTTCAACGCCGGCGCGTCGTTCACGCCGTCGCCCGTCATCGCCACCGTCTCGCCGTTCGCCTGCAGCGCTTTTACGATCCGCAGCTTGTGACTCGGATTCACGCGCGCATAGACGGAGACCTCGCGCGTGGTGCGCGCCAGGTCCTCGGCGGACATTTTTTCGAGCTCGGCGCCCGTGACGGCGCGGCCGTGGTCGGCGATCCCCAACTCTGCGGCGATAACGGCGGCGGTTTTCGCGTGGTCGCCGGTGATCATCAGCGGCCGGATGCCGGCGTGGCGGGCCCGCGCCACCGCGTCCTTCGCCTCCGCCCGCGGCGGATCGATCATGCCGATCAATCCCAGGAACGTCAGTTTTTGTTCGAGGTGTTCCCCGGCATCGGCGCGCTCCAAGGCGTCGGCGGGCAGCTCGCGCGCCGCGACGCCGAGCGTGCGCAGCGCCTCGCCGGCCAGCGCGTCGTTCGCCTGCAGGATCGCGGCGCGCCGTTCATCGCTCAACGGGCGCGACTCCCGGCCCACCCCTTCGTTTGCGCAGCGGGCGAGCAGCACATCGGGCGCGCCTTTGGTGAAGACGAGGAGGCGATCGCTGTTGGCGGCGTCCGCGTGGACCGTGCTCATCAACTTCCGCTCGGACGAGAAAGGCACCTCTCCGACGCGGGCGAGCCGCGCCGCGAGCCTGGTGGATTCCAATCCCGCTTTGCGCGCGGCCACCACCAAGGCGCCCTCGGTCGGATCGCCCTGAATGGTCCAGCGGCCCTCGTGTTCCTGCAACACGGCGTTGTTGGCGCGGTCGGCCACCGCGAGCGCACGTTCGAGTTCCAGGCGGAGCGCGCCTTCGACCGGAGCTCCTTGAGAGGAGACTTCGCCGGTCGGAGCATAGCCGGTGCCGCCGAAGTCCACGCGACCGCCGGCGGTCACGACGACGCGGACGGTCATTTCGTTTTTCGTCAACGTGCCGGTTTTGTCCGACGCGATGACCGTCGCCGAGCCGAGGGTTTCGACCGCGGAGAGGTGCCGGACAATGGCGCGGCGCTGCGCCATGCGCCGGACGCCCAGCGACAGGACCGCTGTAACGATGGCGGGCAGTCCTTCGGGCACCGCGGCGACCGCGAGCGCCACGCCGAGGATCAGCACCTCCAACTGCGCCGGGATGCCGTGCACGTCTTCCACGAGAAGGATCGTGGCGATGATCGCCACTGCGACGATCGCCACGATCACGCCGAGTCGTTTCCCGAGCCGCTCGAGCTCCTTTTGCAGCGGCGTCGTTTCCACGGGGGTGTCCTTCAGCATGCCGGCGATCTGGCCCATCTCCGTGTGCATGCCGGTGGCGGTGACAACGGCCTGGCCGCGTCCGTAGGTCGCGACCGTTCCGCTGAACACCATGTTCGTGCGGTCGCCGAGTCCGGCGTCCGCGGCGACCGGATCGGTATCCTTGGACGAAGGCAGGCTCTCGCCGGTCAGGGCGGCCTCCGCCGTCTGCAATGCCGTCGAGTGGATCAGCCGTGCATCGGCCGGAATCGTGTCGCCCTCTTCGATCGCGACGATGTCGCCGGGCACGAGTTCCGCCGCGGGCACGCGGCGCCGCTCGCCGTTCCGCAGTGCCGTCGCCTCGGCCGCGGACATGGCGCGCAATTTCGCGAGCGAGGCTTCCGCCCGCGATTCCTGGACGTAGCCCATGACCGCGTTCAGCAGCACGATCGCCATGATCGCGAGCGCTTCGTAGGGCAGCGCCGACTCGCGTTCGAACCACCAGATTGCCGCCGAGATCGCTGCGGCGATCACCAGCAGGATCACGAGGAAGTTCCTGAACTGCGCGACGAACTTCCGCCAGGCGGGGACCGGTTTTTCGGCGAGGAGTTCGTTACGGCCGTAACGTTCCAGCCGGGCCCGAACCTCCTCGTCGCTCAAACCGCGCTGCGGATCGGCGCCCCGCGCCGCGAGGGCGGCTTCGACGGTTTGTTGGTGCGGCGCGAGGGAATCGGTCTGCATCGGATGCCATCGCGCCGCGCACGCAGCGCCTTATTGTTTGATGAACTCGCCGTCCGCCTTGACGGTCAATTCGTCGGAAACCATCGGCGGGGGAAACTTGGGTCCGACGCCGAAATCCGATCGCTTCAGGGTTCCCGTGAGCTGGAAGCCGGCCGTGGTTTTGTCCTGGTTCAATGTCGTGCCCCGGAACCACAGGTCCATGGTCACCGTTTTCGTCTGGCCGTGAATCGTGAGATCTCCCGTCAGACGGTAGCGGTCCTTTCCGGCGGGCTGGATCGACGTGCTGCGAAAGGTGATCGCCGGGTATTTCGCGACTTCAAAGAAGTCCGGGCTGCGCAGGTGATCGTCGCGTTTCTGCACCGCCGTGTTGATCGAGGCGGCATCGATGTTCAATTCGAACACCGCATCGCTGAAGTCCGGTTTTGTGGCGCGGATGGTGACGTCGAATCGATCGAAGGCGCCCGTGATCTCGGAGATGCCGAGGTGGGTGATGGTAAAGCCGATTCTCGAATGAGGCGGGTCGGCCTTCCACGAATTCTGAGCGACGGCGCTGACCTGCAGCGCGGCGAGAAACAGAACTGCGATGATTCCTTTTTTCATGCGTCGATACTGGATTCAGGAGTCATGCAAAAGCCAATCGGCGAGCGGGATGCCGGGATCGCCCCGGCAATAATGTAGAACCCGCCCGGAAAGGCGCACGGGCGCCGCGCGGGTCAACAGCTTGAATA
Source organism: Opitutaceae bacterium (assembly GCA_040255565.1). Lineage (GTDB taxonomy): Bacteria > Verrucomicrobiota > Verrucomicrobiia > Opitutales > Opitutaceae > Opitutus. Next base: position 167,271 of record JBDZVH010000007.1, read on the forward strand.
ACGCCGCCATCGCCTGAAGTCGCGGCCGCGTGGGATGCACGTGCTGTCATGCCCATGTCGCCTTCGTCGCCGCCCCGGCGCGGATTTCCCGGCGGAGACGGTATCGGCGTGGCGATCTCCCCCGGCGCGGTCGGACCCGGTCGCGTCGCTGTCCCCGCGCCGTGAGGCCACGGCGCCCGCCGCTTTTCCCCATGAAGTCCTCCCCTCCCGTGCAACAGGCGACGTTCGGTCGCCTCGCCGTCGAAGTTCACCGCGATCGCTCCGAACTCGGACGCGCGGCCGCGAACGCGTGCGCCGAGTATATCCAATCCGTCATTACGGCGCGCGGCGAGGCGCGCGTGATCTTCGCCTGCGCGCCGTCGCAGGACGAGTTTCTCGAGGCGCTGGTGCGCACCGGCCTCGACTGGCCGCGCGTCACCGCGTTTCACATGGACGAGTATGTCGGCATGCCGGCGACGTCGCCGCAGAGTTTCCGCCGCTATCTGCGTGAACACCTGCTCGATCGCGTGCCCGTCGGGCGTTTCCTGGACCTCGATGCCGAGAACGTCGATCTCGCCGCGGAGTGCGCCCGTTACGCGAACCTGCTCGACGAAAAACCGATCGATCTGATCTGTCTTGGCATCGGCGAGAACGGACATCTCGCGTTCAACGATCCGCCGGTGGCGGATTTCGACGATCCCGTGCGGGTCAAGACCGTGGAGCTCGAGGACATCTGCCGGCAGCAGCAGGTGAACGACGGCTGGTATCCGGCGCTCGACGCGGTGCCGCGTCACGCCCTCACGCTCACGCTGCCGGTGTTTCGCGACGCGCGGCGGCTCAGCGTGCACGTGCCCGGCCCGCGCAAGGCCGCGGCCGTGCGGGGAACGCTGCACGATGCGATCACGACGGCGTGCCCGGCGACGCTGCTCCGACTCCACCCGGCCGCGACGTTGTATCTCGATACGGCATCCGCCGCGCTCGCGTTCTCCGATTCCTCGGCATGAACGCCCTCTCCCCGTTTCTCACCCTCGTCGGCAGCCTCGCGCGCGGCGCACGGCAAAGGCCGGTCCGATGACCGCGATTCCCAGGGCGCTGCGCCCGATCCGTCATCTCCGCTGGTGGATCGGCGGGATGTTGTTCGCGTCGACCGTCATCAATTACGTCGACCGCCAGACCCTCGCGGTGCTCTCGCCGTTTCTGAAGGAGGAGTATCACTGGACCAACGAAGACTACGCGCTGATCGTGATCGCGTTTCGCGTGGCCTACGCGTTCGGCATGACCGCGTTTGGCCGCGTGATGGATCGCGTGAGCACGCGCGCGGGGCTCGCGATCACCGTCGCGTGTTATTCGGTCGTCGCGATGCTCACGTCGCTGGCGAGCGGACTGCGCAGTTTCATCGCGTTCCGGTTTTTGCTCGCGCTCGCCGAATCCCCGAACTGGCCGGCGGCGACGAAGACGGTGGCGGAGTGGTTCCCGAAACAGGAGCGCGGCTGGGCGGTGGCGCTGTTCGACACCGGATCGTCGATCGGTGCCGCGATCGCGCCGGCGCTGGTGATCTGGCTGTATCACAGTTTCGGCGGGTGGCGGCCGGCGTTTCTGATCACGGGCATGCTCGGATTCCTGTGGATCGTGGGGTGGTGGCTGCTTTATCAACCGCCGGAAACGCATCCGCGGCTGGGCAAGGAGGAGCGCGACATGATCCTCGCGGATCGGGCGGAGAGCGAAGCGGATGCGCCCGCGGAACGGCCTTCGATCCTCACGCTCCTGAGGCAGCCGCAGACCTGGGGGACGATCGTGGCCCGGTCGTTCACCGATCCCGTGTGGTTCTTCGTGACGGACTGGTTCATGATTTTTCTCGTCGCGAAAGGCTTCAGTCCGGAATCCACGCTGATCGCGTTCTGGATTCCGTTCGTCGCCGCGGATCTGGGCAACTTCGCGGGCGGCGGCGTATCCAGCTGGCTGATTCGCCGCGGCTGGCCGGTGGGGCGCGCACGGAAGACCGTGATCGTGGTTGCCGGCTTCGGCATGACGATGCTCGCGCCGGCGGTGGCGATGACGAACCTGTTCGCGATCGTCGGGCTGTTCGCGGTGGCGACCTTCTCGTATGCCGCGTATTCCACGATGGCGATCGTGCTGCCGACGGATCTTTACCGCAGCGGCTCGGTGGCGACGGTGGGCGGCATGTGCGGCACGGTGGCGCAAACGCTCACGATCGGTTCGACCTTTTTGATCGGCCGCATTTCCGAGCAGCATTCGTTTGCGCCGATCCTGATCGGCGGCAGCCTCGTGCCGCTGGTCGGGGCCGGACTGGTGCTCCTGCTCGTGCGCAATCCTCGCGGCCCGGCGCCGGCGTTTTTGAAGAAGATCTGAACCCGAAACCCGCGACGACCGCCCATATGAAAACTGCGCGCAGAGAAAACCTTCGCACCCGCCGGCGGGCACGGGGGCTCGGAGCTGGCCTCGCCTTGGCTTTGTTCGGTGCGGTCGCCGGACGCGCGGCGGCGCCCGAGCCGGCGAGCGTGCCGCTGCGTGCCGAATACGCCCACACGCTCACGACGCTCATCGAAACGCTCGAGCGCCTGCAGCTCGGGCCGGAGCGCGGCGACGACGCGGGTGCGCTCGCATGTCCGCGCTGCGATGTCCTGCACACGCGCGCCGCCGAGGCGGTCTGGCCGCTGGCGCAGCAATTCCTGGAAACCGGCGACGAACGTCACCTGCAGGCGGCACGGGCGCTGGGGATGTGGCTTTTCCGTCAGCAGCAGCCCGACGGCAGTTGGAAGGAGACGCCGGAGGAATGGACCGGCACGACCACGGATCAGCTGCTGATGCTCGTGCTCGCGTATGAAAGCCTCGCGACGCGTTTCGAGCCGGCGGAACGCGCGGCGTGGTTGGGCGCGATCGAGCACGCGGCCGATTACCTCGCGCGGACGATGAGCCCGCAGTTCGCGAGCATCAATTATTGTGCGACGACCGCCGCGTCGCTGGCCGCCGCGCACCGAGTCGTGCCCAAGCCGGCTTATGGCGAGCGCGCGCACGCGCTCGCGCGGGCGACAGTGGCGTTGCTGGACGAGGACGGATTTCTCAACGGCGAAGGCGGCAAATCCTACGGACGAAAGATGGGCATCGATCTCGGCTACTCGCTCGAGATGTCGCTGTGGGGACTCGCGTATTACGCAAAGCTGACGAACGACACCCTGGTCCACGATCTCGTGCGCGCGTCGCTGCGCTCGCATCTGCCGTTCATTTATCCGGACGGCATGATGGACAACACCTGGGGCATCCGGTCGAACAAGTGGACCGTTTACGGGAGCGCGACGTCGGATGGCTGTCAGACGCTCTTCGCGTTGTTTGCCGACGACGATCCGGCCTATGCGAGCGCCGCGTGGCGCAATCTCCAGTTTCTGCGGACGTGCATCCGCGACGGACTCGTGGACTACGGTCCGCACCACGGGACGGTGATGCGCGAGCCGCCCTGCATCTATCCGACCTTCACGAAGGCCAAGAACCTCGCGATGGCGATGGCGTTCGATCCGCAGCCGGAGCGCGCGCTCGTGCCGTTGCCGAGCGACCGTTTGGAGTGGCAGCGGCAGTTTCCGACGATCGACGTCGTGCTCACGCGCACCCACGCGTTCATGGGCACGGTCACGGCCTATCGCTACAAGGACATCGCGGCGGGGCCGAAGGGGAAATACATGTTTCGTCCCAGCGGCGGCGCGCTCTCGTGTTTGTGGCTCGAAGGGCACGGTTTGGTGCAGGCGTCGAGTCAGACCGAATATCACCGCTGGGAGCCGATGAGTTTCCCGGTGGTCGACGGCAAGCTGCGCCCGCTCACGCCCCGGATCGAGTTCACGGCCGGCGAGAATTATTTCACCAACCTGTTCGAGTTCGACGGTCGGCTCCGCACGGAGACGCCGCGGCCGGGCGAGTTCGTCGTTTCAACCTACGGCGAACTGCGGGACCGGAGCTGGCACCACGGCGGCGTGAGCTACCGGCTGACGCACACGTTTCGGGACAACGGGATCGTGAAGGAAATCACGCTCTTCTATCGCGGTGCCACGCCCGAGATCCGGATCGTCGAGCCGATCGTGTGGCCGGAAGGGACTCGCTTCACGCAAACCGATGCGCGTTCCGTCGAGATGCAGGGAGCGAAACGACGTATTCAGTTTTACGTGACAGATGGAAACGTGAAACTGGAGTCGGGTCGCGAGGTTGGGAAATACTGGTCGCCGTATCCGGCGTTGCGCGCGTGGCCGATCGAACTGGTCGTGCCGCCGCCGGCGGCGGGCGAGTTGCAGCAGACAGTTCGCTTCGCGATCCGCGTCGACGAGTAGGGCGGCGCGGGTAGGGCGGGAGCGGTGGGAGCGTCTTTGCGGGAGACGGGAGGACGCCTCGGAGAGGCGTCGCTACCTCAGTCCCCGTCTTCCAGTTACTTGGCCTCGCGTTTGCGAGCGTAGAAGTCGTGGAGGACCTGCCAGGCGAGTTTGCGCTGGCCGGTTTCCGAGATGAGGCCCTTGCGGTTCCAGTAGTTTTGATAGTCGCCGCGGTAGCGCCGCGGAGAGCGGAAATCCTTCAGGATCCAGGGCGACATGCCGCGGAGCCACGGAATGCTTTCGGCGTTGGCGATCGTTTGTTGGTAGAGCCAGTGCTGGTATTCCTCGGTCCAGCGGGTTTCCTTCGCGCCGCGGATGCCGATCTTCGCGTCCGCGCCGAATTCCGAGAAGATCATCGGCTTGTCGTAGGCGTTGCGCCACACGAGGGTCGTGATGTCGGCCGGCGAGAGATTCCCATACCAGCCGATGTAGGTGTTATAGGCGAGGAGGTCGAGATGGGCGCCGAGCGGATCGTCGATCACGATTTCGCGTTCCGTGCTGGTGACGCTGCGGTTCAGGGCGGCGGAGATGAGCCGCGTGTCGTCGAGACGACGGGCGTCGGCGATGAGCACTTTGAGGAACGCCAGCCGTGCGTCGGTGAGCGGCGTTTCGTTGGCGACGCTCCAGACGATGACCGAGGCGCGATTCTGGTCGCGGCCGATGTTGGCGGCCTGCATGGCGCGGGCCACCGACAGGCTGTGCGGATCGTCGTAGGTGATGTCTTCCTGGTAAACGGGGATCTCGCTCCAGACGAGGAGGCCGAGTTCGTCGCAGAGGCGCGTCATCTTTTCGGTGTGCGGGTAGTGGGCGAGGCGGACGAAATTGCAGCCGAGCGCCTTGGCTTCGAGGAGCAGGCGGCGGGCGTCGTCCCAATCGAGTTTCCGACCGCCATCGTCCTCGTGATCGCCGAGACGTTCTTCGTGCAGGGAAATCCCGCGGAGATAAATCGACTGGCCGTTGAGAATGATCTCGTGGCCGCGCGTGGCGATGGTGCGGAAACCGATCCGGTCGCCGATGCGGTCCTGAGCCGTGGCCACCTCGACCTCGTAGAGCGCGGGATTTTCCGGGGACCAGCGTTGCAGGTTCGCGGGGAGCGGGAACTGCAGCGTCGCGACGCCCTCGGCGTTGGTTTCGACGGTGGCCGTGAGATTGAGGGCGGGGATACGCCACGTCACCGGGGTGCCGGCGCGGCGCGGTCCGTCGAGCTGCGCCGTCGCGGCGATGACGTCGGCACCGTTCACGGTGCGAAGCGCGGCGCTGTAATGTTGGATGTAGGTTTCCGGCGTGGTCACCAACCAGACCGGCCGCGTGATGCCGCCGTAGGTGAACCAGTCGGGATCGGAACCGGGCACGTTGCCCTGCTGGCGGCGACTGTTGACGCCGACGACGAGGGAATTGTCGGCGCGGAGCTTGCCGGTGACCTCGAAAGCGAACGGCGTGAACCCGCCTTCGTGCACGCCGAGCGGCTCGCCGTTGAGGTAAACATGGGAGCGGTAGTTGGCGGCCTCGAAATAGAGGAAGATCCGCTGGCCGGGCGCGGCGGCGGGCGCGGAGAAGTGGCGGCGATACCAGCCGAGCCCTTCATACCAGAACAGGCGCTGGTTGGTTTGCGTGTTCCAGTCGCCGGGGACCGTGATCTCCGGTGCGGAGTCCCAATCGTATTCGACGATCGGGCCGCCGGGTTGCTGTTTCTCGTCCTTCGGAATCGTGTAGCGCGGATACTGATCGCGCAGGCCGCGCTCGACGGTGTCGACGATGAAGCGCCACGTGCCGCTGAGGTCCGTGCGTTCGCGCGCGTAGAGATTGTGCGGAAGGGGGGCGAGGTTTTGGGCGCGGAGTTGATCCGCGGTGGGCGCCTGACTCATAAAAATAGTGGTGGAAGGGACCTGGGCCGCGGCGGCGGACCAAAGGAGACACCCGACAAAAAAGAGGGGAACGGGGCGTGAGAACATGTGGCATTATCTCCGGACAGAACCGCCTCAGGTAAAACCCGCGGGCGCTCAATTTGTTGACCAGTTCACGGATTGCCGTGGGTCGGGCGTGTTTGTCGTGGTGGAGGTATGATACGCACGTGGATCGGTTGCGGACTCGGGTGGATCGTGGCGACGGCGGTGGCAACGGCGGCGCTGCCGGTCGTGCCCGCGCCGCGCGAAGTCGTGGAAATCAAAGCGAGCCTCACGCCGGCGTCGGCGTTGACGTGGCAGGTGGCCGCGGGTCACACGCGCGCGGATCTGGCGGGCGGACTGCGCGAGGCGCTGGAAACCTGGCGCAACCAACGCGTGCCGGCAGCCAGCGAGGGCGATCGCGCGACGGTGGCGCTGGGCTTGCCGGCCTACGATGAGGCGTTTCGCCGGCGGTGCGAACGGGTGGGCGCGCTGCCCGATGCGAGTCTCGGCGACGAAGGTTATGTGCTCGTGATCGACGCGCACGGCGTCACGGCAGCGGCTAATGCGGAGCGCGGATTATTCTACGCGCTGCAGACGCTGCGGCAGATCCTGCGGGCGGCGGGTCCGGGCGGAGCGTTGCCGGGCGTCCGCGTGCGCGACTGGCCGGAGTTCGGGTTTCGCGCGGTGATGGACGATATCAGCCGCGGACCGCTGTCGAGCGGCGACTTCCTGCGCGCCCAGATCCGGCGCGTGGCGGAGATGAAGATCAACCGGCTCACCTGGTATGTCGAAGACGTGGTGCGCGTGCCGTCGCATCCGGACTTCGCGCCCCGCGGTGCGATCCCGCTGGAGGAGTTCAACGAACTCGTGGCTTACGCGGCGACCTATCACGTGGAGCTGCTGGGGAGTTTTCAGACGCTCGGACATTTCGACAAAATCCTTCGCGTGCCCGCGTATGCCCCGCTGGGCGAGACGACGGACATGCTTGCGCCGGCGGAGCCGCGGGTGCAGCGCTTCCTGAGCGAGGTGATCGGCGACATGCTGCCGGTGTTTTCGCAGCGCGAGTTTCTGCTGAACGGCGACGAGGCGTTCGATCTCGCCGAAGCGGCGGCGCGGCGCGGCCGCACGCCGGCGGAACTGTATGCGGAGCATTTCCGGCCGTTGATCGCGCAGGTGGAGGCGGCGGGACGCGTGCCGGTGCTCTGGGGCGACATGATGCTCGAGCACCGCGAGCTGCTGGAGCTGTTGCCGAAATCCGTGCTGGTCGGCACGTGGAACTACGATGCGGACGTGGATTTCACCGGCATGATCGCGCCGTTTCGCGAGCATGGCTTCGGCGTGATCGTCTGTCCGGGCGTGCTCAATTCCGACCGGCTCGCGCCCCTGTATCGGGAAACCTTGGACAACGTGCGCGGCTTCGTCGGCGCCGCGCGCGCCGAGGGTGCGCGGGGAGTGTTGATGACCGCGTGGGACGACGGCGGCATGCACCTCTTCGCGCTCGACTGGCCGGGAATCGCCTTCGCCGCGGCGCAGGCGTGGAATCCGGACGCGGCTGACACGACGGACTTTTTCGAACGCTACGATCGCGCGCGGGGCGTCGCCGCGGGCGCGACGGGCCGGTTGACCGCGGTAACCGACGAGCTGAGCGAGTTGTTTCCCACGTGGAAAATGAACAACCACTACCGCTTTGAGCGCATCGTGCCGCGGGCGGGCGAGACGCTGACGGTGACCTCGCGCGATTGGCCCGAGGTGAAGGCGATCGTCGCGCGGGCCCGCGGGCCGCTGGCGGAACTCGGCGCGGATCCGGAGGCGCCGGCGTGGGCGTGGACCCTCGACGAACTCGCGCTGCACGCCGATCTGCGCCTGGCGCTCGCGCGCTGGTCGACGGCGGGCGTGAACCTGGCCGAGCTGGACGAATTGATTGCGCGGCAGGCACGCGTTCGCGATGAACTGCGGCGGCTGTGGTTCGCGGAGAATCGCGATCACTTCACGACGGAAGCGCTGCAGCCGGACACGGAGCGGCTCGCGGACCTGCGGGCGTTGCGGGCGCGCGTGGCCGATGGCGGCGCACTTGGAGTGCGCGCGGAAGGAGGACAGTTTTTCACGTATTGGCTGCTGACCGGGCCCCTGGCCGAGACGACGTCGGGCGAAGACCTGCTCGGAACGATGGGTGGCGAAGTCGCGGCGCGGCCGAAGCCGGGCATGCGTTTCGCGGATCGCGCCGGCGCGATGCAGGATTGGAGCAAGACGCAATCCGACCTCGTGGCAGAGATGGATCTCGCGTCGCGCCGTGAGGGAGACGGTGTCGTCTATGCGTATGCGGCGATCGATGCGGAACGCGCGCGCGAAGTCACCGCGCGGCTGGAGCACACGAGCGCAGCGCTCCGGGTGTTGGTCAACGGGCAGCCGGTGAGTGCCGGAGCGGACGGGCACTGGCGGCTGCCGCTGGTAAAAGGTCGCAACGCGCTGCTGCTGAGATTGACCCCGCCAAAGGCAGCGGAGAAGGCGTGGCGATTCCGCTTCGATCTGCCGGACGAGGACGTGCGGTATCGAAAATACCGCTACCGCGTGATGTAGGGCGGGAGACCACGACCTACCTCTTTGGGCGGCGGAGCGAATGAACCACGGAGTGCACGGAATGCACAGAATGGGGCTCGCTGGAGCGGACTCGTTCGCGAGAGCACCATTCCGTGCACTCTGCGGTCTTCCCGGGTTTTGTTTGGAAGCTTGGAACCCCGTGACCGCATGATGTTGGGTGGAGGTTCCTGACCCCGCCGGCATGAAATGGCGGGCGGGCGCGCGAACGCGGCGGGGTCGGGAGACCCCGCCCTACATGCCTGTCTACGGATGTTGCGGGAGGCGTGCGGCTTCTACTGCGGCGGTGATGACGGCGCCGAGACCGCGCGGGTCGCTCGTCGCAGTCGGACGGGTGAAATAATAAGGGAGCGTGTCGCCGATGCCGGTGCCACGGCAGATGTCGCGCACGCGGCCATCGGCATCGATCTTGGTTTGAAGCCCCGCCCAGGCGCGCCGGGCCGGTTCGGCAAACTCGGCGGCATCGAGCCAGCCTTCGCGCACGCCGCGGGCGAGCGCGATCAGGAACATGGCGGTGGCGGAGGTTTCCTCGTAGGACTCAGGATGATCGAGAACCTGATGCCACAGTCCGGACGGCGCCTGCAGCGGCAGCAGCGCACGCAAGTGGGCGCGGTGGGCGGCGAGCAGCGTGGGGCGACCGGGATGATCGACCGGCAGAAAGCGCAGCATTTCGGCCGCGGACCATGCCATCCAGCCGTTGGCGCGACCCCAATGGAACGCCGCGGGCGTGTGGCGGGCGGCGTAGTAGCCGTGCCAATACAGGCCGGTGGCCGGGTTGAGCAGGTGTTGATGAAAATTGCGGGACTGGAGAACGGCTTCGTCAAAGAGCGACGGATCCTTTTTCCACGCCGCTGCGCGAATGAGGAAGGCGCCGCTCATGAAAAGATCGTCGGCCCAGACGGTGGCCGGCTCGGGTTCGTCGCGGGCGAGGGTGCCGTCGGCGAGCCGGGGGTGGCGGTGGAGGAGAAAATCCAGGAGGTCGTCGACCAGCGCGGCGGTCGCGGGGTGCGGGTCGCGGCCAAGGCGGAGCAATTCTACCAGCGGCAGCGCCGGCGCCGTGGTGTCGTCCAGGAGACAGCCGCGGAAAAGGCGGTAATTGGCGCCGCGCCAGACGTGCGCCTCCTCGAACTGGCGGCGATGGCGCGGCAGGTTGTCGAGGGTGAACTCGGCATAGAGGCGCGCTTGCGCAAAGAGGGCCGGATCGCCGGCAGCGGCCTCGGCGTCGAGCAGCGCGAGGTGCGTGTTGCCGTTGGCGTAGTGCCATTCGACGAGCGAGTGGCGGGTGAAGGCGGCGGCAGGATTGACGGCGAAATCCTCGACGAGCGGGCGGGGCGCGGGTCGCCACGTCGCGCGGTCGGTCGCGATCTGCCAGTCGGGGCGAGCGGCATCGCCGAAGACGACGCGTGAATCGGCGGCGCCGGCGGTGGTGGTGGCCTGGAGAAACAGCAGCGCCCGGCCGGCGCGCGGTTCGATTTCGACTTCGATCGGGTGGGTGCCGGTGGGAAGCGCGAGTTCGAACGCGTCGGGCCAGCGGAAATGATCGTAGGCGTATTCGACCGGGCTCGTCGGCGTCGCGTAGTCGCGGATCGGCACGCTGTGACCGGCGATCCGGAGCCGGACAACGCCCGCGCCGGCGAGGCCAAAACGAATCGTGGCCGGGGCGGCGAGGGTGAGCGTGTGGCGGGCGCGCCCGGGAGCGGACACGGGGCGGCCGCCGTTGAACTGGGCGAAGTCGAGCACCTGGACGGCTTGCGTGGCTTCCCAGGGCGTTTGACGGACCGCGAAACTGGCGTCGCGAATCGCGGCGTGACCGATGGTGGTCGCGATTGCGAGCGGATCGCCGACGGGCTGGGCGGTGGTGAGGGTGCCGAGAAGGAGAACTGCGATCATTTGACGGGGGTGAGGCGGAGGGTGACGGGAGTGGCGCCGGGCAGCTCGACGTTGAGACGTCGTTGCGCGTCAGAGACGGTTTCCGTGCGGTCGGCGAGGACGCGGCCGTTGGATTCGACCGTCACGCGATAAGCACCGGGAGTGAGGCGGAGCAGCCGGACGGTGACGGTCGCGGACTTTTTCTGATGCAGGAAGAGATCGACGGCCAGGCGATCGCTGGCGGTGTCGGTCACGAGCGCGGTGAACGTCGGCGGGGTGTTTTCCCAAGCGACATGAAACCAGGGCGAACGGCCGTCGGCGGCGTGGCAGCCGGTGAGCATCGCGGTGAGGAGATCGGTGCCCAGGTAGTTGCCGCTGTCGGTGGAAACATACACGCGATCGGTGAACAGGGCCTCGGTCGTCAGCAGGGGACGGTTGTAGCGCAGGACGGTGAGCAGGGTGGACTCGAGGCCGGAGGCGAGCGCGGAGGCATCGCCGCTCAAGCGATAACGAAGGTAAGGCGGCGCGTGGCGCACGAGAAAGGAATCGAACCGGGTGTCTCCGGTTTCGAGCCGCCAGTGAATGACGGCGCCCCAGAAGCTGGGGCTCTCCAGAAGCGCGTGCGCGGCCCACGCGGCCGAACCGGGCGCGGCGTCGGCGGCGGGGTTGGGGTTCTGTTCGAGGAGCGCCAGGGTGTCGCGCATCGGTTCGAGCAGCGCCGGGTTGTGGCTATCGTTCCAGGAAAAGAGGAGCTGGTCGTAGAGATCGCCCTGGCCGCTCCAGTCGAAGTAGTCCCAAAACATGTTCGCGCGATACCAATCGGGCTCGTCGCCATTCAGCGCGGCGTCCGGCCAGCGCAGGGAGGCGGGAAACAGTCCGCGCGGTTTGCCCTTGTCGGTGCGGGCGGCGGTCTTGGCCCAGGTGAGACTCCAGTCCTGGAGGAGACGGGCGGCGTCGGGAGCGGGGGCGAGGCGGGCGTAGTAGCGGACGGCTTTCGCGGCGCGGGTGTTCATCGCGAGATCGCGGTTACGCGGTGGGTCGGAAAGAATCTCGGTGGCGCCGATCCAGGCGGATTTGAACTGGAGGTCGCCGCGATCGTTGCGGCCGGTCCACAGATCGCGCATGTGGCGATAGGACCAGGAGAGACGCTCGATCCATTCGCGATCGGCGGTCGCGAGGGAGAGGATGGGCAGCGTGTCGGAAATGAACTCGGCGGAGTGTTCGACATCGCGGGCGGCGCGGGAGTAGCCGTTGTGAATCCGAGGGCTGTGCCAGACGGCTTCGGCGAGACGGCGGAAACCGGCGAGGGCGCGGGTATCGCCGGTGAGAACGAGCGGCGTCCACCAGCGGAGGATTTCAACATCGTCGTCGAGCTTGCCGCCGAGTTCGCCATTCGGGATCTGGCGTTCGTCGGTCCAGTAACGAGCGAGATCGCGGAGGCGGGCGAGGACCTCGAGCTGGGTCGTCGACCACGCGGGCGCGCCGGAAAGCGGTGCGGGGGCGTCGGCCGGGAGCGGAGCGGAAATCTTTTCGCCGGCATACATGGCGACGAGTGAGTCGTCCGGGTGGTCGCGGCGGAGGACGGCGATGTCGGCGTCGAAGGCGGCCTTGTCCTCGGCGGCGCCCTGTTCGAGCCAGAGACCGTAGAGCAAACGGGCGCGCAGCCAGCGCGCGCGGTCGCGGAGCGCCGGGTGAGGGTCGTCGCTGGAATCGATCAAGGGGTCGAGCAGCGACAGCACGAGGTGGTAACGCGTGAACATGCTGCTGCGGGTGCGGGCGCTGACCCAGTCCCAACCGCCGGAGCGGAACCAGAATTCGGCGCGATCGAGCAGTTCGATCCGGGCCAGCCAGTGGGCGGCGAAGCCGGCGAGCGCGGGTTCGCGTTGCGCGTGCTGGTTGAGTTGCACGCGGAGGGCGTCGAGCGGAGCGGTGGAGTGGTAGCGACCGGTTTCCTCGATCTGGCGCAGCAGCCAGCGGGTGAGTTCGGTCTCGGGCCAGTCGAGCGGAATGATTTCGAGGGAAACGAGCCGGGCACCGGCGTCAGGCGCGCTGAAACGCAGGAAAACGGGATCGGCGGCGTCGAAGCTGAAACGCGCGACGCGCAGGCGGTCGATGGGCGGGGCCGGCGGCTCGGAACTGGTGCCGAAGCGGCGGGGACTGTGAGCGATGACGCGATCGTTCACCGCGAGGCGGACGTCGGCGGCGTTGCTGTAGCCGTCGTCAAGACCGACGATCGCTTCCCAGCGGCCCGGAGCGAGATCGAGCCGAAGCGTGTAGTCACGACCGGCGACGCCGTCGGTGAGCTCCACGGGGCGGAGCTGGGTGAAACGGGATTCGGAAAACACGGAATCCGGTGGCGTGACCCAGCCGTAGCCGCGGGCGGGATCGTAGGCGGCGGCGGGCGTGAGCTCGCCGGTGGGCGCGGGGTCGAGCCGGAGCGGAGTGGTGAGCGGCGCGGCGACGGCGGAAGCCGTGGCGAACAGCAGAACGGAAGCGCAGGTGAAACGGAGCATGAGCGTGCGGAGAAAAGAAAAGGCAGTCGGGCGGCGCGGTAAATCCGCAGGTTCCTAAAACAATGAGCCGCGCCCGGTGAAGGGCGCGGCTCGCAAAACGCGGGCGCTTAGAAGCGGAAGCGAACTCCGCCGGCCGCGTTCCAGCCGGAGTATTCGTATTCCTCGGGGCGCGCCGGGGTGTTGTTATACCAGGCCTTGACCTCCTCGCTGAGGTTCTTGCCTTCGACGAACACCGTCCAGTGGCGGTTGATCCGATAGGAGAACTGGACGTCGATGCGGGTGGCGTCGTTGTTGGTCACGGCGCCGGCGAGGCCGCCGACTTCGCGGACGTATTCGCCGATGTAGTTCAAAGCCACGCGGGCGGTGAAGCCGTATTTTTCCCAGTAAACCTGGGCATTATAGACGCGCTTGGGTTGCAGCGGGATGAAGTTTTCCGTGCGGGTGCCCTTGGCGCCGGTCGTGAGGTTGAGCGTCGGGAAGGTCGACTCGCCCTCCACGAAGGTGGCGTTGAGGCTGAATCCCAGGCCGTCGAACGGCGCGGGAAGCATCGAGAGCGACTGAACCCAGGAGAGTTCCGTGCCGGTGATCGACTGGTCGGCGCCGTTCTTGTTTTGATAGACGGCGGCGAAGATCGGCGGGCGGGATTCGACCTGCACTCCTTTGTAGATGAAGTCCGTGATGTCCTTGTGGAACACCGAGACGGACAACATGCCGGTCGGCTGGAAATACCACTCGAGCGCGGCGTCCCAGTTCATGGCCTTCTGGGCGCGGAGGTTGGGGTTGCCCTGGAAAACGCGGACCAAGGCGCCGCTGTCGAGATCCTCGATCGCCTCGGGATCGAGATTGGATTCGTAGGGGATGAGATCGCCGTAGTCGGGACGCGTGAGCGTGTTGGTCCACGCGGCGCGGAGGATCAGATTGGGGGTGAAGCGATAGTTCGCGAGCAGGGAGGGGAAGAGGTTGTCGTAGGACGAGCCGCCGTGCGCGCGGGTGGCGGGCGTGGGACGGTAGGTGTAGTCGACCTTCGTCTTCTCATACCGGATACCGCCGATGGTCTCGAGTTTCCCGAACTTGGCGGTGGCCATGCCGTAGGCGGACGAGATGTCCTCGGTCGCGTCGTAGCGGGAGATCGCGACGACCTCGGATTCGTCGGTGTTGTTGAGCACCCAGTTGGCCGGATTGGCGGAGAGATCGGCAAAGACGGCGTTGAGGTCCGGGTAGGGCCCGAGCGAGCGGATCCGGCCGTCGAAGAGATTCCGCGGGGTGAAGACGGAGGCGTAGGCGCTCTGGCGCGGCGCGGTGCCGGCGGGATCGTAGTCGTCGAGGGAGCCGTCGAGCGAGCGATCCTTCCCGCGATACTTGGCGCCGACCTGCCACTGGAGCGGCAGGCTGCCGACGGGCCGGTCGAATTTGTAATCGAGCTTGGCCACGAGGTCCTTGTCGCTGGCGTCAACGTTCTGCAGGCGCAGCTGGTTCAGCGCGAGGTCTTGCGTGCGATCGAGCATGTTTTCGCCCGTGCTGTTGTGGACCATCGTGATGACCGGGAAAATCGGATCGGAGCGATCAACGGTCCAGTTGATGGTGCGGCGCAACGCGCTGCTGGCGGTCTCGAATTGATAGCGGCGGGAGTTGGCGTCGAGGGCGGCGTCGCCGTAGTTGACCTCATACGAGAGGTCGCCCTGGGGCAGGGTGGTCTTGCCGCCGAAGGTGACGCGGTCGTTGCGGCGTTCGGTCTGGATGTCGTCGAGCCGGCGCGTGAGGCGGGCCTCGGTGCCTTGGGCGAGCTCGTCGGTCGAGCTGGCGAGGAAACGCGTGAGACCGCGTTGGCGCAGGCGCCAGCGGTCGCTGTCGGTGTCGCTGCCGTTGTGGAAGAGGCGCAGGTAGAACTGGGAGTTGCTGCCGGCCGGGCGGTAGTCGAAATTGAGGTTACCGCCGAGGTTGCGCTTGTTGTATTCGCGGTAGCGCTGGTCGAACTCGGAGATCGCCTGGTCGGTGACGCCGGTGATGTTTTCGACCGGGGTGCCGAGTTTTTCGTAATAGGCGATCTCGTAGTCGTTCTGGCCGTAATTCTCGTTGGAGTAGCTGATGGTGGCGGTGACGCCGAGCGTGCGGGCCTTGTTTACGACATCGCTATAGTTGATATTGAACGCATAGCCGCCGTCGCTCTTCAGGCTGTTATAGAGATACTCGACGCTGCCGTTGATGGTGCGCTCGTTCAGATCGAAGGCGCTGCGGGTGACGAGGTTGACCTGTCCGCCGAACGCGTCGGCGTCGCGGTCGGGCGTGAGCGCCTTGATCACCTCGATGCCGGCAATCATGTCCGACGGGATCGTGCTGAGGTCCACGGCGCGCGTCTCCGAGCCGGCGGTGGTGAAGATACCGTCGTTGGCCGGCGTGCTGATGTGGGAGCCGTCGAGGGTGATGGAATTGAACTTGGCCTCGGCGCCGCGAATGGAGGCGAAAGCGGAACGACCATCGAGCACGACACTGACGCCCGGCAGGCGCGCGAGGGCATCGCCGACGGTTTTGTCGGGCAGGTTGCCGATGGCGTCCGAGGAGATGATGCTCGAGATGGTGTTCGAAGCGCGCTGCTGGTTGATGGCGCGCGACTGGCCTTCGCGGATACTCTCGACCTTGAAGGCTTCGAGGGTGACGACTTCGGGATCGAGTTTGAGGAGGACGTCGGCGGCGCGGTCGTTGCTGACGGTCACGGTCCGGTTGGCGGGAGCATAGCCGAGGTAATCCACCGTGACGCGCTGGGTGCCGTCCGGCACGCTATCGAGACGGAAACGCCCGTCGCGATCGGTGGTGGTGGACAGGTTGGTGCCGTCGATCGCGACGGTGGCGCCCCGGACGAAGTAGCCGCTGTCGTCGGTGACAACACCGGTGACCGTGCCGGCCGCATAGACGGCCTGCGCGAGGGCGAAGGGGAGGCTGAGCAGGAGGAGCGTGGAGGCACGCCGACGCGTGCGTCCAGGATGGTGCTGGAGGGTGGGGTTCATAGGGATGCGGGGGTTAGGGTCAGCGCGGCGAGCCAAAGACGGGCTGCCAGCGTGCGATCAGCGCTAAAGGGGCGCGAGCAGAGGTAAATTCAGGGCTTGGTCAAATTGTTGAATATTTGGCTGGCACCGCGAAAGCGGACGGGCAGTGTCCCGCGGCATGCCGTTACCCCCGTTGCGGAGAGTCACATTGCGCGACATAGCCACGGCAGCCGGCGTGCATTTTTCGACGGTTTCGCTGGCGTTGCGAAATCACCCGCGGTTGCCGAAGGCAACCTGCGAACGCGTGCAGAAGGTCGCGGCGCAGCTGGGTTATGTGCCGGATCCAATGCTGGCGTCGCTGGCGAGCTATCGGCGGATCCTGCGCCCGGTCAGCTATCGGGCGACGCTCGCGTGGGTGTCGGCGTTTCCCGGGCGGGACGACTGGCGGAACGTGCAGATTTTTCGAAAGCAGCACGCCGGGGCGCAGCAGCGTGCGGAGGAGATCGGCTACAAGCTGGAGCATTTCTGGCTGGGCGAGCCGGGATTGAGTCCCGCGCGGGCGAGCCAGATTTTGCGGACCCGCAGCATCACGGGCCTGATCATGGCGCCGCTGCCGCGCGCGGGTGGGGTGTTGAAGCTGGACTGGGCCGATTTCTCCACCGTGGCGATCGGGTATTCACTCGTGTCGCCGGGGCTGCATGTGGTGTCGGCGCATCAATACCGCTGTATCCGGCTGGCGGTGCAGGAACTGCGAGGTCGCGGCTATGGGCGCATCGGGCTGGTCATGTTGGTCGCGAGCGACGACCGGGTGGACAACAACTGGCTGGCGGGATTGCTGATCGAGCAACACGGCATGAGCTCCGGCGAGCGATTGTTGCCGCTGCTCATGACGAAGTGGGACGAGCGGGAGTTCGCCGCCTGGATGAATGAGGCGCGGCCCGACGCGATCATCACCAAGCTCGGCCAGGTCGTCCCCGTGTTGCACGCGATGGGGCTGCGGCCGCCCGAAGGGCTGGGTTTGGTTTACCTGGGCGATGCGCACCCGGGCGAAGGGCATTCGGGAGTGGACGAGAACCCGCAGCAGGTGGGAGCGGCGGCGGTCGACTTCGTGGTGGGCATGCTGCATCGCAACGAACGCGGCGTGCCGGCGGTGCCGCACCGGCTGTTAATCGACGGCATCTGGATCGAAGGGACCACGGTGCGACCGCGACCGGCCGGGGCGGTCGCGGCGGCGGAGACGCCGTCATGTCCCTGACCGCCACGAAAGTGTTGCCGCCCCGGACGGCGCCGCGACCGGCGGCGCGCTGGGGCATGTGCGCGTTACTGCTGTCGATGACGGCGGACAACTACATGAACCGGCAGGCGCTGAGCGTGCTGGCGCCGGCATTGATCGGGGTGTTGGCGTGGTCGCCGTTGGATTATGCGGCGATCGTGTTTTGGTTCCAGCTGGGCTATGCGGCGGGTTTCATTCCGGGCGGCTGGTTGTTCGACCGGCTCGGAACGCGGCGCGGTTTCGTCGTGATCATGCTCGCCCTCTCGCTCGCCGCGGCCGGGCACGCGGTCGCGGGCAGCGTGGTCGGATTCATGGCGGCGCGATTTTGTCTGGGGTTGGCGGGCCCCGGTCACATGCCCGGCGGCATCAAGGTCGTGGCCGAATGGTTTCCGGCGGAAGAACGCGCGCTGGCCACGGGTATTTTCAAATGCGGCTCGAACCTCGGGGCCGTGCTGGCGCCGATGATGGTGCCCGTGCTCTATCTGGTGTGCGGGTGGCGGGGAACGTTTCTGGTGCTGGGGGGCATGGGAGTGGTCTGGCTGGCGGCCTGGATCTGGTTCAACGCCCGCTGGCAGCCGGAGCGCGGCCGGGAAGGCGCTGGTCCCGGCGTGCCCTTGGGGATCCTGCTGCGACAGCGCGAAACCTGGGGCTACGTGGTCGTGAAGTTCATGACCGATGCGATCTGGCACTGGTATCTGGCCATGCTGCCGCTGTTTTTGAGCCGGCGTTTCGGGTTGGGGGTGGAGGAGTTCGGCCTGCCGCTGGTCACGGTTTATATCATCGCTGCGGGCGGGAGTGTGGGCGCAGGCTGGCTGTCGATGTATTGGATGCGACGCGGCTGGCCGGTGACGCGGGCGCGCAAGCAGGCCATGCTCATTTGTTGTCTCGCCACGGTGCCGGTGATGCTCGTCGCGCACACCCACGAACTCTGGCTGGTGGTGGCGCTGGTCGGCGTGGCGCATGCGGCCCACCAAGGTCTGACGTCGAATCTCTTCGCAGCCGTGGCGGATATCTTTCCGCAAAAGGCGGTGGGAATGGTGGTCGGGCTGGGCGGAATGGCCGGTCAGCTGGGCGCGGCGCTGATGACGCTGGTGAGCGGAATGATGCTGGCGCAGGAGGACGGCCTGACGGGCCTGTTTTTCGTGGCAGGCTCCGTTTACGTCGCCGCCTTCCTGGTGTTTCATGTCGCCGTGCCGAAGCTGGAACCGCTGCGCTGGCGGCAGTGAGCGCCTCCCGCGAGTGCGGCCGGGGGTCGGCTCCGTCGCGTCCTCGAACGCTTTCCCGGTGAACCCGTTCTCTCCGGTGACTGAGTGGCGAACGACAGGGCAAGGATCTCCAGCGCAGGCCGCCGGGTCGGGCGTCGTGGCGAGGTCCCGAACAGCGGCGCCGTATACAGACACTGAATACATCGAGGCATGAAGACTGTCGCACGCGTGGTTTTTTCGTTTGCGCTTGGATCGATGGCGCCGGCGGCGGCACCGGCCGCAGTTTCGCCGCGACCCGGCTGGTTTTTGTTCTCGCCCACCAACACCGCCGCGGCGGGTGAAATCGGACTGGCCGACTGGCTCGACCGGCCCGCCGGCCGCCACGGTTTCGCCACCGCGCGCGGAGACGAAATCGTTTTTGAGGATGGCACGCCCGTGAAATTCTGGGGCACCAACCACGGCAACCTCACCGTGGCGCCGGACGCCGCCGAGGCCGACCGGCGCGCAGCCTGGTATGCGAAATTCGGCCTCAACGCCGTGCGCCTGCACAAGTTTCTCTGGCCCGGCGACGGGATCGGCTCGCACGATCGCTCGACAGAGTTCGTGCCCGCATTGCTTGACCGCATGGACTACTACGTGACCGCGCTGCAGCGCGCCGGGATCTACTGCACGTGGTCGCACCTCTTCGGACATCGCCCGCAGCCCGGCGATCGCTCGCGCCTGCTGGCCTATGATGAAGTGCGCGCCGCCGGCGGGCCGTCGTTTCTCGCCGGCTCGACCTACGGGATAGTGAATCTGTTCGAGGATCTGCAGGACCTGAACATCGAGGTCACCGTCAACCTGCTCGAGCATCTGAACCCGCACACGGGTCGCCGCTACGCCGACGATCCCGGCCTCGCGATGATCGAACTCCAGAATGAGGACAACGCGTGGTGGACGGCCGCCGATCAGCTGAAGACGATGCCCACCTATCGTGCCAAGCTGGCGGCGCTGTTCTGCGATTGGCTGCGCCAGAAATACGGCACGGAGGAAAAGCTCGTAGCGGCGTGGGGACCGCGGGGCCTGGACCTCTGGCCCGAGTGGCAGACCGGCGAGCGCCTCGATCGCGACAATATTTTCCCGGTGCCGAACCGCAGATATTATCAGCCGGAGGTTCTCGCGCGCTCGCCGGCGCCGCAACGGCTGCTCGATGCGGCTCGGTTTCTCCATGAGCGTCAGGATGCCTTCTACCAGCGCTTCGCCGCCGCCATCCGTGCGACCGGTTACCGTGGCTTGCTCACCGGCAGTTGCTGGAAGGCCGACGATGGCCTGCCGCATTACTACAATCTCCTCGCCGACGCCCGTGTGGGCGTGATCGACCGGCACAACTACTTCGGCGGAAACGGCCATGTGCTGCATGACGGCATGGCGACCGGCGGGAGGGAGAGCCTGCTTGCCCGGCCGGACCTCGGGCTGCTGGCCATCGGCTTCACGCAGGTTCATCGGCGCCCGTTTTCGTTTTCGGAGTGGACCGTCCTGCCGCCCAATCCGTGGGTCGCCGCAGGCCCGCCGGTCGTCGCGTTCTACGGCCTCGGTCTGCAGGGCTGGGACATGTCGTTCCACTTCGCGTCCAGCTCCGCCGGCTTCAGCGATGCGCTCGAAGCGCCCAATGTTTATAATACCAACAGCCCGACCCAGGTCGGCACCTTCCCTCTCCTCGCGCGCGCCATCTATCGCGGCGACGTGCGACCGGGCTGGCCCGTCCTGCCGCGTCGACGACTCGGCCTGGCGAATCTCGAGAGGGGCGAACTCGGTTTCACCGAGCGCGCTTTCACCGAAGGCGATGCCAACCGCATCGCCAGCACCGTGCCGGCGGAGGCGCTTTCGATCGGGCGGGTCGAACTCGAGTTCGCCGATCGCTTCGTGCCCGCACCGATGCCCGCACCCGATCTTGCGCCCTGGGCTTCGGGCACCGAGATCCGGGCGAATACGGGTGAACTGACGCGCGACGTCGCGCACGGAGGATTCTTCACGGTAAATACCGCCGCGACGAAAGGGCTGGTGGGTTTCGCGCGCGACCGGCGATTCGTCCTCGGAGAAATCGCGGTGACGTCCGGATCGGAATTTGCGGTGGCGTTATTGACGAGCCGCGAGCGCGATCGCGACCTGACGAATTGCCGCTCCGCTCTGCTCGTCGTGCTCGCCCGGGCGGAGAACACCGGGCAACGCTTCAACGCGGAGGGCACCGTGCTCGAGCAAGTCGGTGGCCCGCCGCTGTGGTTGGAAGGAGTGAGGTTGCAGGTCGAATGGCCGCGCCTCTCCGGCGCGACGGTTCACGTTCTCGACCACGACGGCCTGCGCACGGAACGCACCGTCTCGATCGGCGACCACGCTCTCCAAATCGACAGTGCGCGGGATCGCGCACTCTACTACGAGATCGCTTGGGAGTGAACGGGCGAGCGACGCGGGAGGTGCAGCTGTCCTGCCAGCGGACTAACGCGGTGCGCAGCGCGAGCGGTGCTTTGAACTAAACTCCCAAAGCACGGCGCTGATCGAAGGTCAGTGCAAGCTCGCGGACGCGTCGGGAGCGAAACGGTGACGTGGCACCCAACGCGTGTTGTAGCGACGCATCCACTCGTCGGTTTGCGCGAGGTCGTCGGTCGACGCGGCTGCCGCCGGCTGGCCAGGCAGCGGTTCGATCGTGGCGCCGTGCACGGTGTTGTTGTTCTCCTCCTTGTCCCAGCCGACCGCCGAGAGAAAAAAGGTTCGGGTGCAGCCCGCCGGCACCGGCGGAAACGCGTCCGCTGGACAAGCGAGCTGCAACTCGTCGCCCCCGTTCAGAATCGCCAGCTTGCCGTCGACCGCAGTCACCAGCTCGAGCGCATCGCCGTAACGCGTGCACCAGCCTTCGAGCGTGGTGTGCCAGGGCGGCTGCGGCTGCACGTCGTCGTAGTGCGCGACCCGGGTGTGTCCATCCACCGCGCGGGACTGGCGCGAGAAGCCCCGCCAGCGCAGCTCCGCGAAAGAAAACGGCCGCGTGTGCCGGTGCGGGCCCGGCAGCTCGCGACGGCGGAAAAGCGCGACGCGATCCCAGTAGATTTCAAACGAGGTCGTCAGGCGCAGCCGGCGCGAACCGGCCGAGAGTTTGCCTGTGAGATCGGCGACGATGGTTTTGGTGCGGCCGTCGGGAATGCCGAGATTGACCGCCACGGTTTGCCACGTGCCGTCGGCGGTCTCCACCTCCAGCGTGGGCCACACGAGGCTCGCGGTGTCTGTCTGCGACAGCGCGATGTTCGTGTTGGCGGTGCCGAATTCGAGCAGGCCGGTCACTGCGATCGTCAGCGGCGCGCCGGCGGGGAGTTCGCCAAAATCGAGCGTGCAGCGATGAGGCCGGCAGACGCCGTGCAAGGGCGGGGGCAGCACGTCTCCCGGCAGCGCGTAGATCCCGTCGATCTCGCCGAGCGGAGCAGTGACATCATGGCCGCGGGTGTCACGCGCCGCCCGAAGCGGAATGGGCTCGCTCACCGTCCAGAGTTCGGACGGCGTCACCGGCGGCGGCATGAAGCTGTCGGTCGGATGAACCTCCGTGCCGGCTGGATGATCGACGGCAACCAGTTCGAGCGCGTCGAAGTAGTCGACCTCGCGCAATTCGCTCGTGAGATTGATCAGGTAACGGCCGTCGCGCGGGCGGAACTCGGTCGCGTCGCCGATGCGCACCAGTTCCACCGGGTCCGGCGGCCAGGTGACGTCGCGGGTTAGCGCGAGCCCCAGCGCGCCCGAGCCGAGGAAATCCGTGACAAAGCGAAAGCGTTCGCCGTCCCACGCAAACAGATACGGACACGAGCCCGTGATGATCATGCTCGCGCGCTGCACGGTCGCGAGTCCGGCCCCGGCGGGCGGGTCGATGAGATTGTCGACGGTGCCATCGGGCCACACCACCTGAACGGAGTCGATCGCGCCGAGCCGGCCCACGCCGATCTCGAGCGGGAGTTCGGCCGACACGATGCGGTGGATGACGGTGCGTCCGGCCCGGACGGCGACGGTGGCGCCGATGCCGCCGTGGTTGGCGAGCGCGAGATTGCTGAGCCGCACCTTGAGCTGCCGGTTTGCGTGGCCGCTGTCGTTGCGCAGGAGGGTGAATCTTCCGTCGGCCGAGAGGAAGAGCAGGTCGCTGTCGCCGTCGTTGTCACAATCGATGGAGAGTGCCTCGCGCGGCGACGCGATCACGGCATCGGCAATTCCGAGTTCGCTTGAAACATCGCGCCATGAGCGGCGGTAACCGGGACCGGCCTCGTTGCGCCAGACCCGCACCTGTGCGCGCGCGGTTTCGGCCGTGACTGAACCCGCGAGCACCAGATCGAGCCAGCCGTCGTTGTCGTAGTCGGTGAACGTCGCCGCCGTCACCGCGAAGCCGGGGTGGAGGATTTCGCCGCCGAGGCCGAAGCCGCCGAGCTGAAACTGCGTGCGGTCCGCTGCGATCAGCGCGGCATCGGGACGGCCGTCATTGTCCAGGTCGTTCACCAGCACGCGGTCCGCCGGCGCCCACGGGCCCGGCGGAGTGGGCATGTCCCGAAACACGCCGGCACGCTGGTTCTCGTGCACCTGCGTGAACTCGCCGTGGGCGACGATGAGATCCACGGCGCCGTTGCCGTCGAGATCGGCGGCGCCGAGGGAACGTCCGCTGCCGTTCACGCCCGTCCCGGGAGCCGCCGGTTCGAAACGGCCGTCGCCGCGATTCACCCACAGCGCGAGCCCGGTGTCGCTGACGATGACGAAATCGACATCGCCATCGTGTTCGTAGTCGAGCCACAGGGCGTCGCGTCCACCGGTGGCGCCGAGGAGCTCGGCGCGTTCCGTGACGTCCGTGAGCGTTGTCGCATCCGTGCGTTCGAACAGCCGGAGGCCGGATGCGCCCACGACGAGGACGTCGGCAAAACGGGCGATGTCGGGTTTCAGCCGATCCTCGCTCGCAATCACATCGTGATAGTGGGCGACACGAAGAAGCGGCCTGTCGCCCGGCGACGGGCACGCGACCGCTGCCTCCGCGAGTCGTAGCGTGCCGTCCGGCGCGAGCGTGGCCAGACGCAGCTGTCCGTCACGCGTCAGGACCACGAGGGTGTAGTTCCCAGTGGCGTCGAGTTCGAGCGGCGCCAGCGCGGACACGCCGGCGGCTGGATCGGACTGCACGGTGAAGCGCACGGGGAGCGGCGGATCCGCGGGCACCTTCTCGCCGGCGGGAAGCAGTGGCGATTCGGCGCGCGTCAGGGCGCACGCCTCGAGCAGCAGGGGTGAAACCTCGGGGTCGCCATAGAGATCGCGCAGGTGTTTATATGCGCGCAGTTCTTCGCGGTAGGTCGGGAGATCGCGACGGCTCCGTGCATACATCGCGAGTTCGAAGCGCGCGGAGGCATGTTGGGGGTCGAGCCGGACCGTCTCGCGGAACTGCGTGACGGCATCGTCGCCGCGATCCAGACGTTCGAAGGTTTTCGCCAGTTGGAAACGAAGGGCGGCGAGGTTCGGTTCGAGCCGGACCGCGTGCTCGAGAAAAGGCAGCGCTTCGGCGGGATGGTCGCGGCGCAGGTGCGCGAGCCCGGTCAGGTATTCGGTGGCTGCGAGGTGAGCGGGATCGGCCCGCGTGGTTTCGAGGGTGGCGAGCGCGCCGGCGACGTTTCCACTGAAGAGCTGGGCCCGGGCGAGATTGCGGCGCGCGGCCATGTCGGCGGGACGAAGCGCGAGGACTTCCTGATACGAGAGAATCGCCGCGGCGAAGTCGCCGTTCTCGAGTTGGGCCGCTCCTGTATTCATTCGGCGGAGACACGCGTCGTCGGCGGCCTGGTCGGCAGCGTGCGCGGCCAAAGCGAGGGTGAAACAGGCGAAGAGGGCGGCGACGGCGAGCGGCGGCCGAAGTCGCAGGGGTGGGGTGAATCGTATGCGCACCGTGACGCGATTGCAGCCCGCACGGGGCCGTCACGACAGCGGAAACTCCGACGGTTTTGATCCAGATCAAGGGATTCGGAGATTCGGCTACCGGCGGCGCAAGGCACCGCTACGCTCGCGGCTACCCCACGCCCCATTCGATGAACGACCCCAGCTCTTCGCCGCGGCCCGACCCTGATAGTTTTTCCCAATCGGCCAGCGCGCCTCCCGCCCTGCGACACGCGGCCGCCGGCTGGACTGCGCGCCTGACGCGGGTGGTGATGCTGGGGCTCGCGTTGGAGGCGTTCACGGGACTCTGGGTCCTGCTCGCGCCGTTCTCGATCACCTCACAACTGCAGGTGCTGTTGCATACGGTCGTGGGTGGATTGGTCCTGGGGCCCTTCATTCATTATCAATGGAAACACCTGCGACAGTGGCAGGATCAGACGCTGTCGGTGGTCAAACTGCTCGGCTATCTCTCCGCCCTGCTCGCGACCACGGCCATGGCCAGCGGCGTCGTCGTTGCGGTTCAGGCGCTCGTCGGGCGCCGCGTCAACCAGGCGTGGGACCAGATTCACCTGGTCAGCGGCCTCGCCGCGATCGTGTTGATTCTCGTGCACCTCGTAGCGGCTTACCGGCGCCGCATCGACCAACTGCGCGCGATCGCGGGTTTCACCGTGCGCCTGCGGCGGCTCGGCCTCGCGACCCTTTGCGGCGTCCTGGCAGCCGCCGGCGCCGTACCGATCGTGGGGCTGCTCGTGCGGGAACCGCCGGCCAACCTGCCGATGCCGGCTGACTACACGCTGCCGGAGCATGCGCAGAAATTCGACGACTACCGCGGCAGCCCGTTCGCGCCGAGTTACGCGCGCACCGTGAACGGACAGCTGGTCAATCCCGAGTTGCTCGCCCACTCTGCCTCGTGCGGCACGGCCGGCTGTCACGAGGAAATCCTGGCCGAATGGGAGCCCAGCGCCCACCGCTTCGCTGCCATGAACCCGCCATTCCAGGCGGTGCAAAAGGAATTCGCTCACGACCGCGCTCCGGCCGACACGCGCTTTTGTGCGGGGTGTCACGACCCGATCTCATTGTTCGCCGGGGCAAAGGACATCCACCAGCAGGATCTCTCCGCGCCGGGCATGCAGGAAGGCGCCTCGTGCGTGGTCTGTCACACGATCTCACACGTGGATCAGCGCGGCAACGCCGATTACGTGCTCACGCCGCCGCGGAAGTATGTCGGCGAGTTGGGCGACGGCGCCGCCAAACGCGTCGCGGATTTCCTGATCCGCGCTTACCCGCGGCAGCACCTGGCCGACTACGACCGCAACATCCTGCGCACGCCGGAATTCTGCGGCGCCTGCCACAAACAGTTCATTCCCGAGGCGCTCAACCGCTTCGGCGTCAGCCCGGCGCAGAACCAGTTCGACGAGTGGCGGAAGAGCCACTGGAACCATCAGCAGGACCCGGACAGCACGCTCAGCTGTCGCGACTGCCACATGAGGCTCGTCCGCGATTCGCGCGATCCCGGCGCCGGTGAGGCCGGCGATCTGCGACGCTCGGCAGACGATGGCGCCCACCGTCACCACGGGGCGATCGCGACCAATCTCTTCATGGCAGACGTTCTCAAGCTGCCGCACCGCGAGGAGTTCACCCGCCTCACCCGGGAGTGGCTCACGGGCGAGACCGTGATTCCCGAGATTGCCGATCTCTATCCGAAGGGGCCGATCGCGCCCCTGGAAATTCACGCTTCCGCGGACGGCGCCGTGGCCGGGCAGCCGCTGGAACTGCAGGTGGTGGTCCGCAACCGCAAGATCGGCCACGCCTTCATCACCGGCCCGCTCGACTTCCTTCGCGTTTGGCTGCACGTGCGCGTCACCGACCGCGATGGCGGCGTCCTTAACGAATGGGGTGCGATCGATCCGCAGACCCGCGACATTCTCGACGAACCCGGTGTGATCCACCAATCCGGCCGCAGCCGCGACTCAGGCACTCTGGTCCTCGAGGGCGTGCCGCTCGACGAAGCCGGCCGCACGATTCTCCGCCATGAACTCTGGCGCAAGGCCGGCGGCACTGGCCAGCGCACGATCTTCCCGGGCTACGCCGACAAACAGGTTTATCGCGTCGCGGTCCCCGCTACGGTGCGCGGTCCGCTGACCGTCACCGCCGAGCTGAACTTCCGCCGCTACCGGCAGGATTTTCTCGACCGCGTCGTGCCCGAGATGGAGCGCGCCAGCGGCGTGTTCCAGCCCACGATCACGCTCACCACTGCCACTCGCGAGATCGAGGTCGGCGACTCGTCTGCTGCCGCCCAACCGCGGGGCGCCCTCGCTCCGTGAGCCGAGCCCAGCCGACGCGGAAGCTGACGCCGCGGCAGCGCCGGCTGTGGTGGTCCAGCGCCGCCACCGTTGCCGGCGTCGGCGCACTGGCGGCGCTGGTCTGGTGGATCGACCGCGCGCGCGATACCGACCGCGCCGACGCCCGCGCCGGCGTCTCGGTTGAGTTTGCCCGGTCTGTCGCCGGCGACTCGCCGCTGCGATTCACGGACGTGGCGGCCGCGAGCGGTCTCACGATGAGGCACGGCGTGGCGACACGGCATCGCGCCCTGCCCGAGGACAACGGCTCCGGCCTCGCTTGGGGCGACTACGATGGCGACGGCGACTGGGACCTCTACATCGTCAATCACTCCGGCATCGCCCACCATGGCGCCCGCCCGGGCAACACCCATCGCCTGTATCGAAATAACGGTGACGGCACCTTCACCGACGTGACGGTTGCCGCTGGCGTCGGCGATCCCGACGCCTTCGGGATGGGCGCGACTTTCGTGGATTACGACGACGACGGTGACGAGGATCTCTACGTCACCAATCGCGGCCCGAACCGGTTGTTCCAAAACCAGGGCGATGGAACGTTCATCGACGTCGCCGCGCGCGCGGGCGTGAATGATCCGCTCTGGGGCACGGGCACGGCGTGGGGCGATTTCGACCGCGACGGTCACATTGACTTCTATCTGTGCAATTACGTGACCTACGATTCCGAAGGCCTGGAGCCGACGGTCGCGCAGCGCGGCGCCGGCTCGAGCGCGAACCCCTACGAAGCGCCGTTTACGCTCAATCCCAATTCCTACAACGCCCAGCCCAACCGTCTTTTTCGCAACCGCGGCGACGGCACCTTCGAGGACGTCACCGCGCGATGCGAAGTCGCCAACCCCGACGGGCGCAGTCTTGCCGCCACGTTCGTCGATCTCGACGGGGACGGCTGGCTCGACCTTTTCGTCAACAACGACGTCTCGCCCAACCGCCTTTATCGCAACACCGGCGGCGATTTCGGCCCCGACGAGCCGGTTGGCTTCGTGGATTTGTCGGCGGTGTCCGGCATCGCCGATCCACGCGGCGC
Organism: Opitutaceae bacterium; assembly: GCA_040255565.1. Lineage (GTDB taxonomy): Bacteria > Verrucomicrobiota > Verrucomicrobiia > Opitutales > Opitutaceae > Opitutus. The sequence continues at coordinate 195,227 of JBDZVH010000007.1, forward strand.
GATGGGTCTGTCCGTCGCCGAGATTGGTGATCTCGCGGGCATTGCCGACGGCCTGCCCGATCTGTTCATCACGCACTGGGTCACGCAGGAAAACGCGCTCTACTTCAGCCAGCTCGGCGCGGCCGGAAAACTCGAGTATCGCGACAAGACCCGGCAGTTCGACCTCGGCGAGATTTCCATCGACCGGGTGGGGTGGGGCTGCGCGTTCGTGGACCTCGATCGCGACGGTCGGGTGGACATCGCTGTCGCCAACGGCAGCACGCTCGAGCAGAACGAGGATGCCCTGCTGCTCAAGCCCGAGCCGCTGTTTCTTTTTCTCAACACCGGCACGACTTTCCGGGACGTCGCGCCTGCCTCCGGGGCCGATGCCGCCCGACTCTATGCGGCGCGCGGGCTGGCGGCGGCCGACTACGACGGCGATGGCGATGTCGACCTGGCGCTCTCCTGCAACCAAGGCGCGCCGGTCCTGCTGCGCAACGACTCGCCCACGAACCATCGCTCAATCTCGCTCCGCCTGCGGGGCCGCGCCGCCTTTTGCCGCGGCGCGAAAGTCGAGGTCGCGAGCGGCGGGCGCAACCAGGTCCGCTGGTGGGGCGCCGATGTCTCCTATCTCAGCATGCACGCCCCGGAAATGATTTTCGGCCTTGGCGCGTCGACGCAGGCCGACCGGATCCGGGTCATTTGGGCCGACGGCGCCGTTTCCGAAATTGAGCATGTCGCCGCCGGCGCGGTCACCCTCGACCACGCGGCGGCCAAGCCGGAACGAAAGTGACATGCCCCGCTCACCCGCGCATGGCCTCCTCGCTGCCGCCGGGCTGAGCCTGGCTTTTTGCGCGGGCGTGGTCGCGCCGATGAAGGGCGACAATCCCGCGGTGGCTGCCCCCGTCGCGACCGAGCCATTGGAGTTTGCTCCCGCCCCGCCAGGCGCGCCGCTGTTCACCCGCATCGATCCGGCAGGGTCGGGGCTCACCGCCTCGAACCCTTACGACGATCCCGAGATGTGGGCGCGCCGCTTCGCCGAGTTTTCCGGCGGCCCGGTGGGCACGGGACTCGCCGTCGGCGACTATGACCGCGACGGCCGGCCCGACCTCTTCGTCGTGAACAAGACGGCCCCCAACCGGCTCTATCGCCAAACGGCGCCGTTCGTATTCGAGGACGTGACGGAAAAGGCCGGCGTGGCGGGCAGCGCGGCCTGGGGCACGGGAGCCACGTTTGCCGATTACGACGGCGACGGCTGGCCCGACCTCTTCGTGTGCCAGCTCGCAGCGCCCAATCTGCTGTATCACAATAACGGTGACGGCACGTTCACCGAGCGGGCGGCCGCCGCCGGACTCGCCCGGGCCGCCGGCAGCGTGTGCGGCGCCTTCGCCGACTACGATCGCGACGGCGACCTCGATCTGTTTCTTGTCACCAATCTCGGGGACACGGGCCGCGCGCCTGACGGCGATCCCGACGTGCTCTATCGCAACAACGGCGACGGCACCTTCACCGACGTGACCGCCGCCGCGAACATCGTCCGCGCGGCGGACCGCGGACACTCGGCCACCTGGTTCGACGCCGACGGCGACGGTTGGATCGACTTGCACGTGGCGAACGATTTCGACGCGCCTGACCATCTCTACCGAAACAACCGCGACGGCACGTTCACCGACATCGCAGCGCGCGCGCTGCCGCACCTGCCGTGGTATGCGATGGGCGCCGATTGCGGGGACATCGACAACGACGGACGGCTCGACCTGTTCGTCGCCGATATGGCGGGCACCACTCATCTGGCGCGCCAGACGTTTTCCCTCGGGCAGAGCCGGGCGGCGGTGGACGCGGAGCCCGGCGCGATCGGACAATATGCCTTGAACGCGCTTTACCTCAATGTCGGCGGCGGGCGCTTTCTCGAAATCGCTCGCCTTGCCGGCGTGGATCGCACGGACTGGACCTGGTCAGTGCTGTTCGGGGATTTCGACAACGACGGCTGGCAGGATCTGCACGTCACGAATGGCATGCTTCGCGATTTCGCCAATGCGGACCTGATCGCCCGGATGCGCCGCGCGGATTCGCCTGCGCAGGCGGCGCTGATCGCGCGCCGCAGCCCGGTGCTCGCTCAGGAAAACCTCGCCTTTCGGAACACGGGCGCGCTGCGCTTCGAGGAAACCAGCGCCGCCTGGGGTCTTCAGGATGACGGCGTCAGCTTCGGAGCCGTCGCGGCCGATCTCGATGGCGACGGCGACCTCGATCTCGTTTACACGAACCTTGATCGTCCCGTCAGTCTGTTCCGCAACGACAGCGACGCGGCGCGGGTCTCGATCGTCTTGCGCGGTCGCGGAGCCAACCCATTCGCCGTCGGTGCGCGGGTGATCGGCACCACGTCCGCCGGTTCGTCGGCGCGACAGGTCACGCTCGCGCGCGGAACGCTGTCGTCGGCGCCCGCAGAGGTCCATTTTGGGCTCGGGCGCGACACGGCGCTGGCCCGACTGGAAATTCATTGGCCCGACGGACGCGTGCAAGTGGCTGAAAACCTGCCGGAGAATCGCCGCTACGTTTTTCAGCAGCCGCCGGCTCCCTTTGGTCCTGCCGCACCGCCCGGGCCGCCGGCGGGATTGTTTCACGACATCACGGCCGGCACGGACTTGGTGGGCGTTCGCCTCGGGCGGCGGAGTGAAGCCGGCAAACTTCAGCCGTTGCTCCCGCTGCAGCGACCGGCGGTCGGGCCGGGAATCGCGGCCGGCGACGCCGATGGCGACGGCGATCCGGATATCTATTTTGCCGGATCTCCCGGGGCGCTGTATCTCAACGAGGGCGATGGCAGGTTCATTCCCGACCCGCGTCCGCAACCGTGGAACGCGGAAACGGCCGGGACGGAAACCACGCCGCTCTGGTTCGATGCCGATGGCGACGGCGATCTCGACCTGCTGGTTCCCCGTGCTGACGACACGATTGCTGCGCGCGCTCCGACATCCGCCGCTCGCCTCTACCTCAACGACGGCGCGGGCGTCTTCCAGGTCGCGCCGGCCGATCGGTTCCCCGCGATCGACGGTAATGCTTCCGTGGCCGCCGCGGCGGACTTCGATGGCGACGGGGATCTCGATTTGTTCATCGGCGGCGCCACCAAAGCCGGACGTTATCCGCTGCCTGCGGGGTCGCGCTTGCTGGAGAATCGGAGGGGTGTCTTCGTGCCATCGCCGCTGCCGATCGCGCGCGGGTTGTCGGAGCTCGGCCGCGTCACGGGGGCGCTTTGGGCCGATGTCAACGGCGACCACTGGCCCGACCTCGTCGTCGTCGCCGAGTGGGCTCCGCTGCGGCTGTTCCTCAATCAAGCGGGAAGGGGCTTGGTGGACGCGACTGACCGCACGGGCTGTGCCGCGATTGAAGGCTGGTGGCGCGCCCTGACTCCCGCGGATGTGGACGGGGACGGCGACATCGACCTGATCGCCGGCAATATCGGACTCAATACCTCCTACCAAGCTACCGTCACCGAGCCGGTTCGGCTTTATTTTGGCGACTTCGACGAATCAGGCGCGAGCCAGATTCTGGAAGCGTATTTCGAGCGCGGTCGCCTTCTACCGCGGCGAAATTATGCCACGCTCGTGCGCATGTTTCCCACGCTGCGCCGCCAGTTCCAGGGCGCGGCGGATTTCGGGCGGGCGTCGCTCGACGAAATATTCGTGCTCGATGACGCGTTGAAACTCGAGGCAACGCAGCTCGCACACGGCGTTTTCCTCAATGACGGGACGGGGCGTTTCGAATTCCGTGAACTCCCGCGGCTCGCGCAGGCGGCGCCGGTCAATGCGATCGCGGCGCGGGACTTCGATGGGGATGGCTGCGTCGACCTGCTGCTCGTCCAAAACGACGCCAGCCCGCCTCCCGAGGTCCCGCGCTTCGACGGTGGTCGCGGCCTGTTTCTGCACGGGCACGGCGACGGCACGTTCACGCCGCTGCGGCCCGAGGAGAGCGGGATCGACCTTCCGGAACCGGTCCGGTCCCTGGTGTTGGCCGACCTGAATGGCGATGCGCAGGACGAAGTGTTGCTCGCTTCGGAAGACGGGCGCCTTCGCGTGCTCGCGGTGCGGGAGACAAAGCCGCAGTGAGCCGCCCCGTCGGGCGTTCGCGTCAACCTTTACCGCGGAACGCGCAAAATTCCAGACGGTGTCTGGTGTCCCACGTGCCGCCAGAAGATCAGCGGACGCTCGCATCAGAGCTTCTCTGCGACGCTCCCATCTGACGGACCGCGGAAACTCGGCCTTGTTGCGCCCGCCGGATCGCCCCACATCTCGGACAAACAAGGCCGGATTTTGCGCCACAACCCCGAATTTCCTTCGAGGACGGAAGCAGGGAAACTGGTGCCCGGAGAGGGTCTCGAACCCACACGCCTTTAGAGGGCGACGGATTTTGAGTCCGTTGCGTCTGCCAATTCCGCCATCCGGGCGACGTGAAGCCGTGAACGTAGGTGCGACCGTTTCGTTGTAAACTGGATTTTCCGCCCATCTTCACCCGCGGCGCTCCAGACGAAGTGTCATACATTATATGACACTCTGATTGGGCCTGCAGTTTGGGGACTGCGGGGGACGTGCTCAGCGGGCGGGGGCGGCCTCGAGGGCGATGTGGTGGACGGCGAGGGTGCGGCCGACTTCGCGGTCGTAGAGCGCGTGGGCGCGGCGTTCGTCGGCGAGAGCGGCGTAAAGGCTGTTCTCCACGCCGGCGAGCTCGCCCTGCAAATTCAACACGAAGAACGTGCTGCTCGTGCCCGCCCGCAGGCGTTTCAATTCGTTGTCGAGGGCTTCCTTCGCGAGTTCGTAGGCGGCGCGGTTCGCGGCGACGCGGCGACGCGTGGTCTCGATCTGCCCGGCGGCACTCGCGATGCTCACGGCGATGTCCTGCTCGATCCGCTCGATATCTGCCTCGGCCTGGCGCAACTGCAGCCGGGCGGAGCGCGCGCGGCCGCGGCCTTCGGCAAACGTCAGCGGAATGCTCACCACCACGCCCGCGGAATAGGAGCGGTTGTCGTAGTCGCGCACCATGCGGCGGGCGACGGAGAATTCGCGGTCGAGTCCGCTGTAGCCGTAGCTGCCCACGAAATCGATCTGCGGCAGCAGCTGATTGCGGGCGGAGGCATCGTTCGCGCGGCGCTTCACCACGCCAAGTCGGGCGGCCTGATAATCGGGTCGGTTTTCATAGGCGAGTTTCAGGTCTTCGGCCGGATGGATCGCGCCGTCGGCGGGAGCCTGCGGCGGATCGACGATCAGGTTCTCGGGATTCACCGGAAACTGGGTTTCGCCGATCAGCTGGCGCAGCCGGTTGATGGAGTCGCGCAGCGCCTGTTCGGCGTAGAGGATCGCCTCGTCGCGCGTGGCCGTGCGTGCGCGGGCCTGGGTGACGTCGCTCTCGGACATGCTGCCGATGCGGAAGCGTTTTTCGTTTTCCGCCAGCAGGCCGGCCGCGAGTTCGCGGGAGCGGTGGGCGATGCGGAGAAATTGCTGCGCGTAGGCGACATCGCTGTAGGCGATGATGACGTTGGTCACGGTGTTGATCGCGGTCTGGCGGAAGAGCCAGTCGGCGATCGCGCGGTCGGCCTTGGCGATCCGGACGCCGAGCAGGTTGGGTCCGAAGCCGAAACCGCGCAGCAGCGGCTGCGTGACGGTGAGGCCGCCAAAGGTCGCGTAGTTGTCGGCGTATCCGGTAAATGGATAACGCACGTTCGCCGCCTGGCCGCCGAGGCTGTAGTTGAGGCCCCAGGGGGTCGTGCCTTCGAGGGCGAGCGAGTAGTCGTCGCTCTTGATCAGCTGGCCGACGAGGGGATTGGCCGACACCGGCGTGCCGTCCTCGGCGTAGCTGCGGCGAAAGGTCAGCGCCGGGTCGAAGCGGCCGAGGGCGGTGAGCAGATCGGCGCGGGCGATCGAACGGCCATACGCTTCGACTTTGATTTGCGGGTTGTTCTCGAGCGCGAGGCGGATCGCGTCGTCGAGGCTCAGGGCGATGTCGGCGCCGTGCATCGTGGCGGCCAGGACGGCGACGGCGGGGGCGAACAGGCGGAGGAAAGCGCGGAGGGACACGAGGAGAGAAGAGGAGGGTTGGATGCGCGATCTTTGCACGGCCTGTGCCAGCCGGCGCCTCATTTCACAAGTGGTTTGTTGGTAGAAGATAGAAAACCGATGCACGCATCGGGCGGGGTTGAATTTGTCCGGCTCCGGAATCCCGAATTCCCGGAATTGGGAAAGTGGAGCGATGTTGCCGGCTAATTCCTCGCCAAGCTTCCGCCGAGTCGCCAAGTTCAGTGCGCCCCATGTTTCCTCCCCCGGTTCGCTCGTGCGGGCCGGTCGGAGAGATTACCCAAAACCCATTTCGAAATGGTCAGTCCCAACCTCCCTGAAAATCTGGGCGGAGCCGCAGCCGAACTCCCGGCGGCGCGCTCGCTCAACGACGTTGTCATTCGCCTCGCCGGCAATTCGCAGGACGGCATCCAGACGATCGGCGGCTTCCTCGCCCGCCTCGCCGGCCGCAGCGATCAGGACGTGATGACGTATATGACGATCCCGTCCACGATCTCGGGCGGCCCGTCGATTTTCCAGGTGCGCATGGGCACGGGCGATATCCTGTCGGCGGGCGATTCGGCGGACTTCCTCGTGGCGTTCTACCAGCACAGTTATCAGAGCCACATCGAGTCGCTGCGACCGGGCGGGGTGTTGATTTACGACAAGGATCACGTGACGCCCAATCCCGACGACAAGCGCTTCATCGCCGTCGGCGTGCCGATCACGACGGGCACGGTCGAGGCGGTCGGCGGCACGGGCAAGGACAAGGGCAAAAACATCTACGTGCTCGGGTTGATCGCGCGGGTCTTCAATCTCGACGTCGAAAAACTTTCCAACCTGATCCGCGAGCGTTTCGGCGGGAAAAGCGACGATCTCGTGCGCAACGCGATGCTCGCTTTCGACGCCGGTTACGCGTGGCCGGGCGAGAGCATTCGCGACATCTTCGTGCGCTTCGATACCGCGGCGGCCGCTCCGGCGAGCGGACGGCCGCAGGTCACGATGGACGGCAACACCGCGCTGACCTACGGGTTGATCGCGGCGGGCGTGCGACACGGCGCGGGTTATCCGATCACGCCGTGGTCCTCGATCATGGAAGTGCTCCGCAGCGAGCTGCAGAAATACGGCGGCGTCTTCGTGCAAGCGGAGGACGAACTCGCGGCCATCTCTTATGCGCTGGGCTTTTCGTATGCGGGCCGTCTCGCGGTGACCGGCAGCTCCGGCCCCGGACTGTCGTTGAAAATGGAAGCGCTCGGCTGGGGCGTGATGGCGGAAATTCCGCTGATCGTGATCAACGTGCAGCGCGGCGGACCCTCGACCGGCATGCCGACGAATGTCGAGCAAAGCGATCTGCTCCAGGCGATCCACGGCAGCCACGGCGACGCGCCGCGCGTCGTGCTCGCGCCGAAGAACGTCGAGGAATGTTTCTACGTCGCGTTGGAAGCGGCGCGGATCGCGCGGACCTACAGCACGCCGGTGGTGATTCTCACCGACCAGGCGCTGGCGACGCGGATCGAAGCCTTCGAGGAGCCGGATCTCGCGGCGCTGATGGTGGATTCGACGCCCGACCTGTCGGAGCGGCCGGCGGACTTCAAACCTTACCCGCTCGATCGGATCACGCGGCACGCGCCGCCGGGTTCGCGTTTCGCGAGCAATGTTTTCCCGACGGTGACCGGCCTCGAGCACGACGAGATGGGCCATCCGACCGGCAGCCCGGCGCTGCATCGCAAGATGACCGCGAAGCGCCGCGAGAAGATCAAGGCGCTCGGCAATTCGCTGCCCGTGCCGGAGGTCTTCGGCGATGCGGAAGGCGAGGTGTTGATCGTGGGCTGGGGCTCGACGTTCGGTCCGGCGCGTGAGGCGCTGCAGCGCTTGCGCGCGGGCGGCACGACGGGCGGGCAACTGCACCTGATGCATCTCAATCCGCTGCCGCCCGGGCTCGAGGCGATCTTCCTGCGCTACCGGCTCGTGCTCGTCGTGGAGCTGAACGACGAGGGTCTCTACGGCTACGGCCAGCTCGCGACGCTGCTTCGCGCGCGTTACGCGATGCCGCACATCCGCAGCATCACGAAAACCGACGGCCTGACCTTCAAGGTCGCCGAGATCATCGAAGGCGTGTCCCACCACGCCGCATATGGAAAACTTCGCGATACCCGCTGACGTATCCACGCCGCGCTACTACGCTCGCCCCAGTCACTTTCACCGTCATTTCACTCTTCCGCCCGTCATGTCCACCGTTGCTCCTCTTACCGACGCCGCGCCGGCGGCGCGCGCCCCGCTCACGAAGAAGGCCCTCACGGCCGATCATCCGACCTGGTGCCCTGGTTGCGGCGATTTCGCCGTGCTGGCGTCGTTTTATCGCGTGTTGGAAAAACTGAACCTGCCGCACGAAAACATCGTGACGATGGCGGGCATCGGCTGCTCCTCGCGTTTCCCGTATTTTGTGAACACGCACGGCGGGCATTTCATTCACGGCCGCTCGCTGCCTTTTTCGGCGGGGATCAGTCTCGGGCGCGATGACCTGCACGTGTTTGTGTTTGGCGGCGACGGCGACGGGTTCTCGATCGGAGGGAATCACCTCGATCACGTCGCGCGCAAGAACGTGAACCTCACCTACGTGATCATGGACAACTCCGTCTACGGTCTGACGAAAAAGCAGACGTCGCCGACGTCGCCGCTCGGATTCAAGACTAAGACGGATCCGACGGGCGCGATCGATCAGCCGGTGAATCCGATGCGCAAGCTCCTCGACAGCGGGGCGACGTTTGTGGCGCGCAGCCATGCGACGCAGGTCAACCACATGATCGAGATGATGACGCGCGCGGCGAAGCACGAAGGTTTCTCGGTGGTCGAGATCCTGTCGGAGTGCGTCGAGTTTTTCCCCGGGGCCTTCGATGCCGGCAATCCGCGGAAAGGCGGCGCGTTCCAGCTGATCGAGGAAAAGAAGCACGACGGATCGCCGGAGGACGCGGCGCGTCATGATCCGACGGACGAGCTTGCGGCGTTTCGGCTCGCGGCGCAGCCGTGGCCGGGACCGTTTGGTGTATTTTACGAGGTAAAGCGCCCGACGAAGAACCAGCTCGAAGCCGAGCTGATCGCGAAAGCGAAAGAGCGCACGAAACACGCCTCCGATCTCGCGATGCTCCAGGCCACGTTCGCGCGGGTGCGCTGAGCGGCCCAACCTCGTGGCTGTCGGGCGGGGCCTCCCGACTCGCCCGTCTGGCAGACCGTTACGAACGGCGGGATCGGGAGATTCCCGCCCTACATCGCGCGCGGCGGCTCCGGAATCAGGAGCAACCGAGACGTGCTCCATGTTGGCGCGGAACTGGGGCGATGGCGTTACAGTTTGGCGCAATGCCGCTTCTCGATCGGAGGAACCTCCGAGGAGGGCGGCGGAGGGACTGGCTGGCGCGCTTTTTGCGAGTATCGTTCATCATGGATTTCGCGAAGCTCACCCAAATGTCCCGTCAGGCCGTCACCGATGCGCAAGCCATCGCGCGACGCCTGAATCACAACGAGGTGGATACGTGGCACCTGCTCTCCGCGCTGCTCGGGCAGGAAAACGGCATCGTGCCCGGCCTCCTCGAAAAACTCTCCATCACGCCCAGCGCGCTGCAGCTCTCGGTCGAGCGCGAGCTCGACCGGCTCCCCAAGGTCACCGGCAGCGTCGATACCTCGAAGATCTATGTGACGCAGGCCGTGAACGACGCGCTCACTCGCGCCGAACAGGAGGCAGACCAGCTCAAAGACGACTACGTCTCTGTCGAGCACCTGTTTCTCGGGCTCGTCGAGGTCGGGAAACCGGAGGCGCTCAAGAAGCTGTTCAAAAGTTTCGGGCTCGATCGCGCCACATTGTTGAAGGCGTTGCGCGAGGTTCGTGGGTCGCAGCGCGTCACCACGGACAATCCCGAGACGACTTATCAGGCGCTCGAGAAATACGGCGTCGACCTCGTCGCGCAGGCGCGGAAGGGAAAAATGGACCCGGTGATTGGCCGCGACGACGAGATCCGCCGCACGATCCGCATCCTTTCCCGCAAAACCAAGAACAACCCCGTCCTCATCGGCGAACCGGGCGTCGGCAAGACCGCGATCGTCGAAGGTCTCGCGCAACGCATCCTGCGCGGCGACGTGCCGGAAGGATTGAAGGACAAGACCATCTTCGCGCTCGACATGGGCGCACTCGTCGCCGGCGCGAAATACCGCGGCGAGTTCGAGGAACGGCTCAAGGCCGTGCTGAATGAAATCAAACAGAGTGAAGGCCGCATCCTGCTCTTCATCGACGAACTGCACCTGATCGTCGGCGCGGGAAAAACCGAAGGCGCGATGGACGCGGGCAACCTGCTCAAGCCGATGCTCGCGCGCGGCGAGTTGCACTGTATCGGAGCGACGACGCTCGACGAGTATCGCAAGCACATCGAAAAGGACGCCGCGCTGGAGCGGCGCTTCCAGCCGGTCATCGTCGACCAGCCGACGGTCGAGGACGCGATCTCGATCCTGCGCGGATTGCGCGAGCGTTTCGAGCTGCACCACGGCGTGCGGATCCAGGACAACGCGCTCGTCAGCGCGGTCGTGTTGTCGAACCGTTACATCAGCGACCGTTTCCTGCCGGACAAGGCGATCGACCTCGTCGACGAAGCGTGCGCGATGATCCGCACCGAAATGGATTCGATGCCGCAGGAGCTCGATGAGCTTACGCGCCGCGTGCTGCGCCTCGAGATCGAGGAGACCGCGCTCGCCAAGGAAAAGGACGAGGCGAGCGCGCGCCGGCTCGAGGCGCTGCGCAAGGAACTCGCCGAGGCCCGCGAGAAGGCCAACGCCATCAAGCTCCACTGGGAAAAGGAAAAGGCAGCGATCGAAAAAACGCGGAAGCTGCGCGAATCGATCGAGACCGCGCGGCTCGAAATGGAAAAGGCGGAGCGCGCCTACGATCTCAACAAGGTCGCCGAGCTGCGCCATGGCCGCATCCCTCAGATGGAAGCCGAGCTGAAGAAATTGGAAAAGACCGGCGGCAACACGACGCTGTTCAAGGAGGAGGTTTCGCAGGAAGAGATCGCCGAAGTGGTTTCGAAATGGACCGGCGTGCCGGTGACGCGGCTCGTCGAGGGCGAGAAGGAAAAACTTCTCCGGCTCGAAGACGTGCTGCACCGGCGCGTGGTTGGCCAGGACGAGGCGGTTTCGCTCGTCACGGAGGCGATCCTGCGCGCGCGCAGCGGCATCAAGGATCCGCGCCGCCCGGTCGGCAGCTTCCTCTTCCTCGGTCCGACTGGCGTCGGCAAGACCGAGCTGGCGAAGACTCTCGCGGAAACGCTGTTCGACAGCGAAGCGGCGATGATCCGCATCGACATGTCGGAATACATGGAGAAACACAGCGTCGCGCGCATGATCGGCGCGCCTCCGGGCTACGTCGGTTACGACGAGGGCGGCCAGCTGACCGAGGCGGTGCGGCGCAAGCCTTACGCGGTCGTGCTCTTCGACGAAGTCGAGAAGGCGCACCCTGACGTATTCAACGTTCTGCTACAAGTGCTCGACGACGGCCGGATCACGGACTCGCAGGGCCGCACCGTTGATTTCAAGAACACGATCATCATCATGACGTCGAACCTCGGTTCGCGCTTCCTGCTCGAAGGGGTGACGGGCGAGACGATTCCGGACAGCGTGCGGGAAAGCGTGATGGCGGAGCTGCGGCGGAGCTTCCGGCCGGAATTCCTCAACCGCATCGACGAGACGATCCTGTTCAAGCCGCTGACGCTCGAGGAAATCACCACGATCGTCGACCTGCTCGTCGCGGACCTGAACCGGCGCCTCGCGGAGCGGCGCGTCACCGTGCAGCTCGATCCGAAGGCGAAGGAATGGGTCGCCGAGAAAGGCTACGATCCGGTGTTCGGCGCGCGTCCGTTGAAGCGTTTCCTCCAGCGCACGCTCGAGACCAGGCTCGCGCGGGCGCTGATCGGCGGCGAGATCGGAGAGGATGTCGCGGTGAAGTTCACCGTCGCCAACGACGAACTCGCGATGACAAGCACGGCGGCGGCCGTGCCGTAAAGCTTCGGCAGAGGATGGGGTAGACGGCCGCCGACGGGTAATAAAACTGTTTTATATAAAATTAAACACTTGAGTTCCCGTCGCGGCGGCGACATGCAGGGATCATCGGCTTCCTGCCGGTTTGCCCCATGTTTCCGTCCCCCCGGAACGTTTCCCCGCTGCTGCGAATCCTCGCGTCCTGCGCCGCTTTGCTGGCAGCCGGTTGCGCGTCGTCGCAGCGTCCGTCGGCGCCGGCGACCGACTGGATCGCCGGGGCGGACGTTTCTGCGCTGCCGGTGTTCGAGGCTCACGGCGCGCGTTACCACGCAGCAGGACAGAGCGGCGACGCGCTGCACCTTCTACGCGCCGCGGGCATAAATTGCTTCCGGGTGCGGCTGTTCGTGGATCCCAACGGGAAAGGGATCGTGACGAACGATCTCGACTACACGCTGCGGCTGGCGAAGCGGATCAAGGCCACCGGCGCGCAACTCCTGCTCGATCTTCACTACTCCGACACGTGGGCAGACCCGTCGAAGCAGTTCAAACCGGCGGCGTGGGCGGGGCTCGGCTTCGCGGAATTGGAGGCGAGGATCGGCGACTATACGCGTGAGGTCCTGGCGCGTTTCGCCGCCGCCGGCGTGACGCCCGACATCGTTCAAATCGGCAACGAAATTACCAACGGCCTGCTCTGGCCGGACGGTCGCGTGGAGTTCGCGGAGCGCGAACGCGATTCCGAGACCTGGCCGAAGCTCGCGCGTTTGTTGCGCGCCGGGCTCGAGGCGGTGCCGGGCGGGCCGGGGGCGCCGCGACGGATGATCCACATCGAATGCACGGGCAACCTTCCGCGCACGCGCTGGTTTCTCGACCATGCGCGGGCGGAGGGACTGAATTTCGACCTGCTCGGGTTGAGCTATTATCCCGAGTGGCACGGGACCGCGGCCGACCTGCGGGCGACGCTCGCGGTCGTCGCCGGCGAGTTTCGCCTGCCCGTGGTCGTGGTCGAGACCGCGTATCCGTGGAAAAATGACGAGCATTTTCGCGACAAGAACAACCTCGCCTTTCCGCTCACGCCGGCCGGCCAGCGCGCGTTTCTCGCGGACGTGGTCGCAGCCGTGCGGGAAACGCCGCACGGGCTCGGCCGCGGCGTGGTCTACTGGCACCCGGAATCCGTGCCGGTCGACGGCCTGCACGTTTGGATCGGCGGTTCTTGCGCGTGGTTCGACGAGCGCGGCGAACTTCTCCCCGGCGCGTCGGCCCTCCGCTGAGTTCTTTCTCCCAACCAAACCATGAATGCCAACCACCCCCGTCGCCGTTCAGCCGCTTTCCTGGTCGGCGGCCTGCTGTCCTGTTTGTCGATCCTGGCCCAGCCAGCGGCCGACCCGATCCAATCCGCGGCCGATGAGGAAGTCGTCGAGCTGAGTCCGTTCATCGTCCGTTCCGAACAGGACGTCGGCTATCTGGCGCAAAATACCCTCGCGGGCAGCCGGCTCAACACGAGCCTCAAGGACACTGCCGCCGCCATCTCCGTGCTCACGCCCGAGTTCCTGAAGGACATCGGCGCGACGAACATGAAGGACGTGATCCTGTTTCAGAACAACGCCGTGCCCGACTACGGCGACGCCGACAGCAACTTCAATGGCAACCCCGTGGTCGGCAACAGCGAGTGGCAGCTGCGCATCCGCGGACTCAGCGCGAGCTATGGCCGCAACTACTTCCCGTGGCGCGTCTCGACCGACTTCTACAATGTCGACCGCATCGACCAGTCGCGCGGGCCCAACGCGATCCTCTTCGGCTTCGGAGCGGCGGGAGGTATCGTAAATACCACTACGAAGCAGGCGGTGCTGGGCAACAAGACCGACGAGATCGGCCTCACCGTCGGCAGCTGGGGACGTCGCCGCGCCTCGCTCGACGTCAACCAGGTGATCGTGCCCAAGGAGTTCGCACTGCGGCTCAACGCGATGGCGGAAAACGGCGAGTCGTGGCGCGAGTTCGAATTCGACCGCGCGCGTCGCGCGGACCTCGCCGCCACCTGGGCGATCACGCCCACGTCGCGGCTCCGCGCCGAAGCGGAAGTCGGCAAGGTGACCGACAACGTCGCGCGGCCGTGGCTCATGATCGACCAGAGCTTCATCTGGCGCGATCGGGGCCGCCCGCTCTACGACTCGCAGTGGGCCGACGGCTGGGACACGCCGATCGACTCGTTTTGGCCGGACCATCATGTGGTGGGCGACGATGGCGTGGTGCGCAACTGGCTCGGGTTTCCGTTTGCCACCAACGCGAACGGCTTCACGCCGACCAGCAACTGGCAGGCGCCGACCTGGTCGCAGCTCGCGCTCACGCCCGCGAATCTCGCGATCGTCCCGCTCAATTCGAATCCTGCGGGTCCCGATGCCGTGCGCACCACCCGCTATCACGCACTCACTGCCGTGTATGAAAACCAGATCACGGAACGCCTCTCGTTCGAGCTCGCGTTGAACCATCAGTATTCGCGCTTCAACGGCTACGACGCGAATGGCAGCCGGGCCACGAACTACTTCGGCGACAGCAGCGAACTGTGGGGTGACGCGAGCCGGTATCTGCCCGACTGGACCGCGAATCCCAATGCCGGCCGGCTCTATCTCGAGAACAACTGGACGCGGCGCAAACAGACCGACGACGCGACGTTCCTCCGCGCGACCGGCGCCTACGACTTCGAGACCTCGACCTGGGGCCGCCACCGCGTCGCGTCGATGTATGAATATTCGACGACGGACAGCTTCCGCTCCGAAGAAGCCGAGGTGTTGTTGAACCGCATGCCCGGCAGCTTCGCCGTCGACGACGTGAACCGGCTCTATCGCCGTCACTATTTCACCGAAGGCGACTCCTCCGACATCCACGTCGCGTCCTGGCGCAATGCCGTCCCGGGCGCGGGTTGGGTGCCGACGCAGGACATCTCGGATTTCACCGACAAGCAGCACACGGTGATGGCGGCGCTGCAGAGCGAGTTCTTCGCCAAGCGCCTCGTGACCACGCTCGGTGTGCGCTTCGACAGCCTGAAGCACCGGTGGACGCCGGTGCTTTCGCCGGACGCCGCGGCGAACCGGTACGTCTACGCGCTCGATCCGGGCAACCGGCTTTCGGAGTCGTTCGATCCGCGCACGTTCACGGCGGGCGCGGTGTATAACCTCACCAGCTGGATTTCCGTTTACGGCAATCATTCGAACAATCGCCAGCTCCCCAACTTCAACATTCACCTGATCGACTCCTACATCGCGCCGATGACGAAGGGGCAGGGCAGCGACTTCGGCGTGAAGCTCGATCTCTTCGGCGGCAAGGTTTACGCGACCGCCGGCTACTACACGACGAAACAGGAAAACACGACCGACTGGGGCAACGTCGTCGGCATCACCTCGCTGAACAACCGGATCCTCGGTGCGCTGCAGGCGGCCGGCCGCATCACGGCGGCCGAGCGCGACGCGAATCTCCTCGATCCTGCGATCAACGGCTACCTCGCCGACCGCGACGCCGACGGCTGGGAGTTTCAAGTCATCGCCAACCCCACCAACAACTGGCGCATCAGCGCGAATTTTTCGATCAACGACATTCGCTACAAAAACATCATGGCCGATGTGAAGGCCTGGGCCGGTCCGGCGACGCAGTTCTGGCTGCAGAAAGGCGGCGGCGATTTTCTCCTCGGCGGCGGCGATTGGGACACCATCGCCAATCAGATCGGCTGGACGCTCGGCGAAGTTTATTCGACCGGCGGTTCGGCCGACGCGAGCACGTGGGGCCCGGGCACGCTCACCGGTCTCGAAGGACTGCAGGCGCGCGGCCAGCGCAAATACGGCGGCAATCTCTACACGAAATACACCTTCAGCCACGGAGTTCTGAAGGGCCTCTCGATTGGCGGCGGTGGCCGTTACCAGAGCGCCAACGTGCTCGGCTTCTACTACGGCGACCTGCGCAAGGGCCGCGATCTCAAGCTCGCCGATGCCTCGATCGGTTATTCGTTCCCCACGCCGTTTTTCGGCCAAGGCGCGTGGACCGAGCTGCAGCTCAACGTGAACAACGTTTTCGATTCCGACAAAGTCCAGGTCTACACGCTCGCCTGGTGGGACACGTCGGCGAGCACGCCGGAGCGCATCGGCCTGCAGGAGCCGCGGCGGTGGACGTTCTCGGCCACGGTGCATTTCTGAGTCGCGACCGGTGGCAACGCACATGAGAGCCCGCGCCATCCGATTCCCGCAAATGATGCCCAACCTCCTCGTCGGGCAGCCCGCGCGCCGCCGCACGAACGCACCCGCCGGGGACGGCGGGGGCCGCCTCGCATGAGTGAGTCGTTGCCTGTGGCTTCAGCGTCGACGGCCGCCGCTCCGGCCGCCGCGCGCGCTTCCGATCGTGTGAGTCGCGGCGAGAAACTCGCGCTCGGCGTCGGCGGCCTGCCGATGTTTCTCGGGCTCGCGGCGATCGGCAGTTTCGCGACGCCGTTCTACCAGATGACGCTGAAGCTGGACCCGGTCTGGCTCGCGGCCGCGCTGACCGTGCCGCGTTTTCTGGATGCGTTCATCGATCCGGTCGTCGGGCGGTTCTCCGACAACTTCCACTCGCGGTTTGGACGCCGGCGGCCGCTGGTCGCGTTTGGCGCGCTCGTGCAGGCGATCGCGTTTGGCATGATCTGGATGGTGCCGACGGAGTGGGGACAGGTCGCGCTGACGGCGTGGCTCGTGGCGACGCAGCTCGTGTTCTACACGGGCTATTCGTTCTACTCCGTCGCGTTTCTCGCGCTGCAATACGAGATCACGCCGGATTACGACGAACGCACGCGCGTGTCCTCCTACGTCGGATTTTTCGGCAAGGCCGGCGAGATGGGCTACAACTACATCTTTCCGCTCGCGAGCTCCGTGATGTTCGTGTCCGCCATCGCCGGCGTGCGCACGCTGGGCTGGGTGGTCGGGCTCGTGTTTCTCGGCGCGCTCGCCCTGGTGCCGGCGCTGTTCGTGCGCGAACGTTATCACCGCAAAACCGCCCGGCAGGAGACGGTGAAACTTCTCCCGGGCGTGGCGGCGGCTTTTTCCAGCCGCGCCTTCACGATCCTCGTGGCGCTCACCTTGCTGCAAATCGTGGCGGGCATGTTCGCGAGCAATCTCGACCGTTACCTGCTCGTGTATTTCCTGCACGGAGGAAACGTGGCGCTCGGTGAGACGTGGAAAGGCCACCTCTCGCTCGCGTATGCGATCGTCGGAATTCTGGCGATTTATCCGGTGTCGTGGCTGGCGCAGCGGATCGGGAAAACGCAGACGGTGGCCGTCGCGTTCGGCCTGACGTTCGTCGGCGCGCTCGGCAAGTGGGTGCTCTATACGCCGGGCCACGAATGGAAAATCCTCCTCGATCCGCTCCTGTGCGGGCCGGTGTGGATCGCGATCAATATCCTGACACCTGCCATGCTGGCGGACATCTGCGACGAAGACGAACTGCGCGGCGGCATGCGCCGCGAGGGTTTGTTTGGCGCCATCTTCTCGTGGGTGCAGAAGGTCGGCTATTCCACGGCGTTTTTCGGAGCGTTCCTGTCGCTCAAATTGACCGGCTTCGATGCGGCGCTCGGCGGCCACCAAACGCCGGAAACGATTCTGCGCCTGCGGCTGATCCTCGCGCTCTCGACCGCCGCGTGGGCCGTGCTGGCGATCCTGTTGTTGCGCGCCTATCCGCTGGACCGCACGCGAGCCCACGAAATCCGCGCCGCCCTCGAGGCGCGCCGCGGCCGCGTATGAGGAGCATGTTTTTCATGTCCGCAGGTCAATCCATTCGCCGCTCGGCGGCGCCCCGCGTAAACTGACCACCATGGCTCGTTCCCGCTCCAGCGCTCGTCCCGCCAAACGTCCGACGATCTACGATCTCGCGCGCATCGCGGAGGTCTCGCCCGGCACAGTCTCGCGCGTGCTCAACAATCGCGACAAGGTTCATCCCGAGACGCGCGAGCGCATCCTCCGCGCGGCTCGCGAGCTCAAACTCAAGCCGCAAGTCGCGGTGCGCATGCGGCAGGTGGCGATTCTGTCGGAGCCCACCTTCACCGATCGCATCGAGGGCTACGCGGCCACCCTCACGGCGCACCTGTCGTTCGCCTTCTCGCGTCGCAACATCGCCGTCATGCTGCCGTCGAATCCGCTCGAGCAGCTGCCGAGCTCGTTTCTCGACGGCATCGTGGCCGTGACGTTCGACCAGAATCTCCGCTCGCTGCTGCAGGAGTTCGAGTCGCGACTGCCGGTCGTTTACATGGACAAGTTCGACGCGACCGCCACGCAGTATGTGGTCCGCTCCGACCATTTCGCGTCCGGTTATCTCGCGGCGCAGCACTTTCTGTCCCGCGGACGGAAGCGGCTGGCGTTCATGGGCGGCGACGCGCCGGCGTTCGTCGAGCGTCTCAAGGGTTATCGCAAGGCGCTCGTCGAGGCGAAGGTGCCCGTCGACGAACAACTCCTCCAACTGGCCGGCCCGCATATCAGCCACACCGCTGCGATCACGCGCATCGTGCGCGGCGGCGCCGATGCCGTCTACGTCCCCGGCACGAGCTTCCAGGCGATGGAAGCGCTGCACATCCTGACCTACGTGATGGGGCTCAAGGTGCCCGACGACATCTCGGTCGTGGGGGGCGAGAACGAAGGCATTTCCGTTTTTCAAAATCCGCCGCTGACCACCATCGAGGATCCGCTCAAGGACATGGCCGAGCAGGCCGCCACGATGCTGGAACGGCTCACGACGGGCGAGCGCGTGTCGCCACGACAGGTCACCCTGCCGGTGCGGCTGCTGCCGCGCGCGTCGGTCGCCTGAACTTCCCATGACGCTGGTCCTGCCGCTCCAACAACAATGGAAATTTCGCCGCTGCGATTCCTCCGATACGAAGTCCGCGGCATGGACTACGGTCGAGCTGCCGCACTCCCCCTTCGTCGCCGATCTCGATGGGCGTGAGCCGTGGTTCGGCCTTTGCGATTACGAGCGCACGGTGCAGTGGCCGCCGGACGCGCCGACGGGCCGCTGCGCCTTGTTCGTCGGCGCCGCGATGCACACCGCCATTGTGTCAATCGACGGTCGCGAAATCGGTCGTCACGAAGGCGGTTATCTGCCGTTCGAGATCGACCTGACGGAGAGCTTGCGCGATGGCCGGCCGCACACGCTGCGGCTGCGGCTCGACAACCGCGACAATCCCGACGTGCCGCCGGGCAAGCCCCACGCCGAGCTCGATTTCTGCTGGTATGGCGGACTCTACCGCCAGGTTGAGTTGCGCTGCGCTCCGTCGCTGCACCTCACGGATCCGGTCGCCGCAGCCGAGGTGGCGGGCGGCGGGATTTTCGTGCGCACGCTCGCTCTTGGCGAGGCGGCGGCGACGCTCGCGGTTCGCGTGCACGTGCGCAATGTCGCGAAGACTGCGCAGACGTTTGCACTCGAAATCGAACTCTGGGACGGCGAACGCTGCGTCGCGCAAGGCGCTTCCCCCCGCGCCGAGTTGGCGGCGGACTCCGCGGAGCACTGGGAGCACGAACTCACGGTGGCGGAACCTCGGCTATGGTCTCCGGCCTCGCCCGTGCTCCATCGCGTTCGCGTCGTCCTGCGCGCCGCCGACGGCACGATCCTGGAAGAGCGCAGCGAGCGTTGCGGGATCCGACGCCTCGCGTTTTCGCGTTCGCGCGGACTCGAGCTCAACGGCCGGCCCCTGCGGCCGCGCGGCACAAACCGGCATCAGGAGTATCCTCACGCGGGATACGCCGTTCCGCCGGCGGCGCAGCGCCGCGATGCCCGCCGCATCAAGGAGGCGGGTTTCGATTACGTGAGGCTCTCGCATTATCCGCAGGCGTCGGAGTTCCTCGATGCTTGCGACGAGTTGGGCATCCTGGTGATGAACGCGATCCCGGGCTGGCAGTTCCTCGGAGGCGAAAAGTTTCGCGCGGCCTGCGTGCAGAACGCCCGCGAACTCATCCGGCGCGATCGCAATCACCCGTGCGTCGTGCTCTGGGAGCTGTCACTGAACGAGACTTTGATGGATGACGGATTCATGGCGCAGCTCCAGGCGGCGGGGCACGAGGAATATCCCGGCGACCAGATGTTCACCTGCGGCTGGATCGACCGTTTCGACGTGTTCATCCACTCGCGCCAGCACGGCGAACTCCACCGCTGGCGCAACGGCGACAAGGCGCTCGTCGTGGCGGAATACGGCGACTGGGAATTTTACGCGGCCAATCACGGTTTCGACCAGAAGACGGGCGCGGGCGTGTTTGTGCGCACGAGCAACAGCCGCCAGCGCCGCGCGGACGGTGAACGCGCGCTCCGGCAGCAGGTGGACAATCACATCCTCGCGCTCAACGACACCCTGGCGTCGCCCGCGGTGTGTGACGGACAGTGGGCGATGTTCGATTACGCGCGCGGCTACGATCCCGATCGTGCGGCGTGTGGCGTGATGGACATTCACCGGTTGCCGAAGTTTTCGTGGTGGTTCTATCGCAGTCAGCGCGATCCGCGCGAGGACGGCGGCTCCGCGTGGCGTGGCGGGCCGATGGTGTTCATCGCCTCGCACTGGACGTCCGCGTCGGCGTTGCGCGTGCTCGTTTTCAGCAATTGCGACGAGGTCGAACTGAGCCTGAACGGCCGGTCATTAGGACGGGCGCGTCCCGCTTGGGCTTGGAATACGCAGCACCTGCCGCATCCGCCCTTCGCGTTCGATCTGCCGGCATTTTCGCCCGGCCGCCTCGAGGCCACCGGTTTCATCGGCGGTCACGCGATGGCGCGACACGCGGTGGCGACTCCGGGGGAACCGGTTTCACTGGAAATCTTTTCGGATACGACCCTCGGTGAAAGCATCGCGGGAGAGTCGGACCTGGTGTTGGTTTATGCGCAGGTGGTCGATCGCCACGGCACACTTTGTGTCGAGGCCTCGCCGTCGCTCCATTTCGTGGTGGAGGGTGCGGCACAGATGCTGAATGCACGGGAAGTCGTGGCCGAGGCCGGCATCGCGTCAGCCGTGATTCGCGTGCCCGCAGCAAGCGATGGGTTTCGCGTCCACGTGACGGACCCGTCAACGCAGCTCATGCCTGGTGCGATCGAGTGGAACCGGACGAAGGTCTGCGCGACGCCGGCATAAGCGCCGGCGCGTCCGAATCCAAATGCTCACGAGCCGCGTGACCGTGGGCAGAACCAGGCGTCGCGGTTCAGCTCGCCAGCCGCAGGATCTCCTCGACCTTGGCGGGTGTGATGTCGCCGTGTTCGCCGATCGCGGTGAGGCCGCGGGAGGCGAGCCGCTGCGCGACCGCACCGGCGGTGGTCGCGGGCACGTCGTAGTCCGAAAGGCGGGTCCGGATGCCGATGGACTCGTAGAAAGCGCGCGTCTTCTCGATCGCGGCGTCGATGCGCGCGTCTGCGCTGCCGTCGCGCAGATCCCAGACGCGTTCGGAGTATTGGAGCAGCTTGGCGCGTTTGGTGGCGCGCTGCACCTGTAGCAGATTTGGCAATACGATCGCGAGCGTCCGGGCGTGGTCGATGCCGTGCAACGCGGTGAGCTCGTGGCCGATGGTGTGCGTCGCCCAATCCTGCGGCACGCCGACGGCAATGAAGCCGTTCAGCGCGCAGGTCGCGGCCCAGACGAGGTTCGCGCGGGCCGCGTAGTCAGTCGGATGGGCGAGTGTCTGCGGCGCGACGTCGATCAAGACGCGCAGCAGCGACTCGGCAAAACGGTCCTGCACGGCGGCGTCGGCGGGAAACGTGAGGTATTGCTCGATGACGTGGCAGAACGCGTCACCGATGCCGTTCGCGATCTGGCGCGTCGGCAGCGAAAAGGTCGTTTCCGGATCGAGGACGGAAAATTTCGGGAAAACGTGCGCGCTGATGAAATGAAGCTTTTCCTGAATCGCGCGGCGCGAGATGACGGACGCGCCGTTGGCTTCGGAACCGGTGGCGGGCAACGTGAGCACCGCGCCGATCGGGATCGCGCGTGTGACGTTCGTGCCGGTTTTGACGAGGATCTGCCACGGGTCGGACCCTTCGAAGAGAATCGCGGCGGCGACGAACTTCGCACCGTCGAGGACGGAGCCGCCGCCGACGGCGAGGATCCAGTCAATCTTCTCACGGCGGCCGAGTTCCACGGCACGCAGGAGCGTGTCGTAGTCGGGATTGGCCTCGACGCCGAAGAATTCGAAGGTGGCGCGCGCGCCGAGGGCGGCTTTCACCTGTTCGTAGACGCCGTTCTGCTTGATGCTGCCGCCGCCGGCGAGGAGGAGAACGCGGGCCCCGGCGGGCAGCTCGTCGTTGACCTTGGCGATCTGGCCGCGGCCGAAATGGATCCGCGTGGGATTCAGGTAGGTAAAGTTGTCCATGACAAAAATATCTGCCGGCCGGCCGGACGTGGCAAGCGGCGGAACGGGTCGTGCCATCCTGCGCTTGAGTGGCGATCAGGGGGCGGCCATCCTCCCCGCTGGCATGGTATCCAGGCCGAACCGCTGTCGTCCGATCGGGCATTCCCGCGCAGGGGGACGGCGATTTTTTGATTTCCGGGCGGCGTGGCTGTGGATCGGGCTGAGCGTGATGTTCGCACCGCTGACGCTGCCGGCGCAGGACGCCGGCGGTGGGCTGGCGGCGGCCTTCGAGTCGGAACGAAGCCGCGCGCCGCTTCGTCGCGTAGGTGTGTTGTCCGACAACTTCCCGCTCAGTTTTCGACACGAGCACGGGGCGGTGGACGGGTTCGTCTACGAACTGACCCGCGAAATCGAGAAGGTGATGGGGTTGCAGTTCGAACGCGTGGAAGGCCCGACGGACGAAATCAACCGCGCTTTTCGGGAGGGGCGCCTCGATTTGCTGCAGAGTTACGCGCATTTTCCCGAGCGGGAGGATCACGCCGATTTTTCGGTGCCGTATCTGGTGCTCTCCGGCGCGATTTTTGTGCGCGAAGGCGGGCCGTCGATCGGAAGCGTGGCGGATCTGCGCGGGCGGCGCGTGCTGGTGCATCGCGGCAGCTTGGGCGAGACGGTGTTGAGGCGGGCGGGACTGGAGCAAAGCATCGTCTACGTGGCGTCGCTCGAGAAGGCGGTGCAGGCGCTGGAGGCGGGCGAGGGCGATGCGACCCTGCTGACGCGGCTCACCGGTCTCGCGATGGTGCATGAGTTGGGGCTCAAGCGCGTGCGGGTGCTCGATGTGCCCGTGGAGGGCTATGAAGTGCGTTATTGCTACGCTGTGCGCGATGGCGACCGCGAACTGCTGGCCAAGATCAACGAAGGGCTGGCGGTGCTGGTGCGGGTGGGGACCTTCGATCGGGTTTATCGCCGGTGGTTCGGCCATGTGGAGCCGCGCAAATTCACGGTGGAGGAGTTCACTCTCGCAGTTGCAGCCGGACTGGCGATCGCGCTCGTCGTGTCGTTATGGGCGGTGGTCCGGTTGCAGCGGCTGCGGAGACGGATTGCGCGACAGGCGGAGACTCTCCGCTTGAGCGACGAGCGTCACCGGGCGGTTTTCGACGGCGCGCGTGACGGGCTCATGGTGGTGACGCGCGACGCGCACGGAAACTGGGGCATCGAGCAAATCAATCCACCGGCGCGTCGCATGCTCGCACTCGCGGGCGAGCAAGGCGGCATGCTCCTGGCCGAAGCCTGCGCCCGGGAACCCGCGCTGGCGGCTCGGCTGGAGGAGGCGGGCGCCCGTCGCGACGCGGTGGAATTCGAACACGAGCTCGCGGGCGATCGCGGCTGCTGGCGCATCGGCGTCAGTCCCTTGGGCGAGGGCGTGCTGGTGCGGATCAGCGACATCACCGCGGCGTTTCGGCAGCGGCACCGCGCGAAGCAACAGGAGGCGCAGATCATCCAGGCCCAGAAGCTCGAAGCGCTCGGCACGCTGGCAGGAGGCGTCGCCCACGATTTCAACAACCTGCTCTCCGTGATCATGGGCAACACGGATCTCGTGCTGCTCGGACTGCCGCCCGACGGCCCCGAGGCGAACCAGTTGCGGCGGGTGCTGGCGGCGGCGCGGCGCGCGCGCCAGCTGGTGCGGCAGGTGTTGACGTTCTCGCGGCGCACCGAGGCGAGCCGCGAAGTGCTGGCGGTCGGTCCGGTGATCGAGGAGATGATCGAATTCCTCCGCGCGCTCGCGCACGGGGCGGTGGAGTTCGAGCAGCGCACGCCGGCGGATCTCCCGGACATCGTCGCGGACACAGCCCAGCTGCACCAGGTGTTGATGAACATCGGCACCAACGCCGTGCAAGCGATGCGGGGGCGGCGCGGACGGCTGACAGTGACGACGGAGCTGGTGACGGTCGACGACGAGGTGCAGGCGCAGCTCCCGCAGCTCGCGACAGGCCGGTTCGTGCGCATTGGAATTCAGGATACAGGGCCGGGAATCCCGCCGGAGGTGGTCGCGCGGATTTTCGAGCCGTATTTCACGACGAAACCCCCGGGGGAGGGCACCGGGCTCGGACTTTCGGTGGTACATGGCATCATGCAGCTGCACGGGGGCGCGGTGACGGTTTACAGCCAGGTGGGCCGCGGGACGCTGTTTAGTCTCTATTTCCCGGCCGCGAGCGGGCCGGCGCAAGAGGACGATCCCGAGGTTCCACGCGGCGCCGGCGAGCGCGTGCTGCTGGTGGACGACGAACCGGCGGTGGCGCGGACGGCGCAGCAGATCCTGGCGAAGCTCGGTTACGACGTGAGCGTGCACAGCGCGCCGGCCGATGCGCTCGAGGCGTTGCGCGGCGACCCAGCGGGGTTTGCGGTTGTGCTGACGGACCTGGCGATGCCCCACATGAACGGGCTGCAGTTTGTCGCCGCGCTGCGGCAGATCGCGCGCGGGCTGCCGGTGGTGGCGATGAGCGGCTTTTTTTCGCCGGCCGAGGAGGAGGCGCTGGATCTCGCCGGAGTGGCGGTGCGGTTGCACAAGCCGCTCACCTACGTGTCGGTCGCGCGGGCGATGGCGGCAGCGTTGCGACCGGGCGTCGCCGGGTGAGTGCGGGATTTGGCTTTGCGGCCGGCGCGATCGTCGGCGAAGGTGGGATCGCATGCGTGCCGAGCCGATCCGCTTTTTCCACCGCTACAAGAAGACCGTCGAGACCGAGCAGGTTTTTGGCGAAGGCTGGCTGCGTTTTGCCTACGAGAATCCGGCCGGGCGGTTCTTCGTGTGGCTCTTGGCGCGCCGGAAGATCTTTTCCTGGTGGTATGGACGCAAGATGAACGGCCGCTACAGCGCGCTGCGCATCCTGCCGTTCATCACCGCCTACGATATCGACGTCGACGAGTTCGCGAAGTCGGCTTTCGACTACAAGACATTCAACGAGTTTTTTTATCGTGCGTTGAAGCCTGGCGTGCGGCCGATCGCGGCCGGCGAGCGCGTGGCCGCAATGCCGGCGGACGGCCGGCATCTGGTGTTTCCCAATGTGGAAACGACGCCCGGCTTTTACGTGAAGGGCGCGAACTTCACCCTCGCGGAATTGTTTGCGGAAGATCACCTGCCGGAAGGCGAGCGCCCGCTGGCGGCGAAGTTTGCGGGCGGCGCCATGCTGATCTCGCGGTTGTGCCCGGTCGATTACCACCGCTTTCATTTTCCGGTGAGCGGAATGCCCGGCGAGCCGCGGCTGATCAACGGCTGGCTCTATTCCGTGAGCCCGGTCGCGCTGCGGCGCAACCTGCACTATCTTGTGCAAAACAAACGCATGCTCACGCTGATCGAGTCGCCGGTGTTCGGCACGGTCGCGATGTTCGAGGTCGGCGCGACGAATGTCGGCAGCATCCGCCAGACCTTCGTCGCCGGACGCGCGGCGAACAAGGGCGACGAGAAAGGCCTGTTCGCGTTCGGCGGTTCGTGCGTGATCACGGTCTTTCAACGCGGCCGGATCCGCTTCGATGCGGATCTCGTCGAGCACAGCGCCGTGCATCGCGAGGTTTACGTGCGGATGGGCGACCGGTTGGGCGAGGCGCCCTGACGGACGGAGGCGGATCGGCGTCGGCGGCGCAGGTTCGCGGCACGGCCCGACCGTATGACTCGAAACGGCCGCCAAAATGCCTTGCGGCTGTTTGCGTTTGCGTCGCCGGAGCGGCATCGTGGCCCGCCATGAATCCGAAGTTTGCCGGCTACGCGCATCCTGAAGTTTTGGTCGACGGCGCCTGGTTGCAGGAGCACCTGAACGATCCGTCGATCCGCATCGTGGAGAGCAACGAGGACGTGTTGCTCTACGACACGGGCCACCTCCCGGGCGCCGTGCACATCGACTGGCGCGGAGACCTGCAGGACAACACCCAGCGCGACTACGTGACGCCGGAGCGCTTCGCCGAAGTGTGCTCGAAGAACGGCATCGGGCCGGATACGACCGTCGTGTTTTACGGCGACAAGTCGAACTGGTGGGCGGCGTATGCGCTGTGGGCGTTCCGGTTGTTCGGGCACACAAAGGTGAAGCTGCTCGATGGCGGCAGCGCGAAGTGGAAGGCGGAAGGCCGGCCGATCACGCGCGAAAAGCCGAAGATCGCACCGACGCAGTATCCGCTGCCGAAACGGCGTCACGACGACGAGATTCGCGCGTTTTTCCTCGATGCCCTGGCGCATTCCAACGCCCGCCAGCCGCTCATCGACGTGCGTTCGCCGGGCGAATACCGCGGCGAGATCACGCACATGCCCGAGTATCCGCAGGAAGGTGTCCTGCGCGGCGGCCATGTGCCCGGCGCGCGCAGCGTGCCGTGGAAAACGGCCGCGAACGACGACGGCACGTTCAAGAGCTTCGACGAACTGAAGAAAATCTACACCGAGGATCTGGGGTTGAAAAAGGACGACGACATCATCGCGTATTGCCGTATCGGCGAGCGCTCGAGCCACACCTGGTTTGTGCTCACGTATCTGCTCGGGTATGACAAGGTCCGCAACTACGACGGTTCGTGGACCGAGTGGGGCAACATGGTGCGCGCGCCCATCGCCAAGGGCGAGCAGCCGGGCTGAGGGGATTTCCGATTTTGAAATTTCGATTTTCGATTTGCCGGATGACGGGACGTCGGCGCGGGATCTGGGGATGAGCACGTATCCGCCGAATCTCGCCGAGATCGTCGATTTCTTCGACCTGCTGCCCGAGGACGAGAAGCGCGAAAACCTGATCGCCTACGCCGACAGCGCGGCCGCGTGCGCGCCGAAGGCGGGTGAGACGTTCGATCTCGAGGACGTGCGCAAGGACGAGGAATGCACCGACACGGTCGGCGTGTTTCTCCGCGTGGATCGGGCAACGCGCGCGCTGCATTTTCGGATCAACCTCGGTCCGCATGTGCAGACGCTCACCCGGGCGATGACGGCGATCCTGTGCAAGGGACTCGACGGCGCGACGCCGGAGCAGGTGCTGGACGTGCCGCAGGATTTTGTGCCGAAGATCGTCGGCGGTCAGCTCGTGCGCCTGCGCAGCCAGACGGTTTATTACATCCTGACGCGAATGAAGAGCACCGCGAAGGTGTGGCTCAATCGCGAGCGCGCGGCGGCGACGTAAGGGCCGGCCGGGTGGGATTCCGCCTTGCGTCGGCTTGGGGCCGAACCGCAAGCTCGGCGCGACGCTCGGGTGGTGGAATGGCAGACACGACGGTCTTAGAAGCCGTTGCCGTAAGGCGTGCGGGTTCAAGTCCCGCCCCGAGCACCAACAACCACTTACGTAAAATTGAAGTGGCTGCCGACTCAAGCGATTGACACGAAAATTGACAGATACAGCCGAAAATGCAGGGTTTCGGCATGCGAACGACAAAGCCGCACGTGAAGCGTTGGAAGTGGGGCGGGCCGGAAACGAAGTGGGTTGTCGACGGGCTGCGGGATGAGCACGGCAAACGAAAACGGAAGTTTTTCCCTT
This sequence comes from Opitutaceae bacterium, assembly GCA_040255565.1. Lineage (GTDB taxonomy): Bacteria > Verrucomicrobiota > Verrucomicrobiia > Opitutales > Opitutaceae > Opitutus. The sequence goes on from JBDZVH010000007.1 coordinate 223,067, forward strand.
CCAGAGACGCGGCCAACGAATGGCTCACCCAGCGACGACCGGAGCTGAAGAATCAAGGACGGGCGGCGTTGGGTTTATCCGACTCCCAGCGTGTCGATGCGGTGCGGGCGCTCGCCATTCTGGCTCCATTCGGCGCTTCGCTTACGGTGGCGGCCGAAGCGTTCGCCGAACGTGCTAAGCTCCTTTCTCGCACGGTGACCTTCGCTGTTCTCCGGGATGAGTTGGTCAAGGCGAAGCGAGCTGATCTAAAATCTGAGCGTTACGTGATCGACCTCAAAAACCGTTTGAAGCGCGTGGGAGAGGATTTCGATGAGAGGCAGGTTGCGACGATCGAGGCGCGCGAACTCGATGACTGGCTGCGTGCGCTCGATCTGTCGCCGGTCAGCCGGGTGAATTTCAGGAAAGTGCTCCGGACTGCATTCGAATTTGCGGTCGCGCGCGGCTATGCTCGAGAGAACCCGGTCGTTCGGACAGCCGAAGTGAAGGTTGAGCAGGGCGCGCCGGGAATCCTCACCGCTCGGGAAGTGTCCGCATTGTTGGCCAACGCGGCTCCCAAGGTCGTTCCGGCGCTGGCTCTCGCCGCGTTCGCGGGTTTGCGCGACGCGGAGATCGGACGGATGACGTGGGACCGAATCGATCTTTCGGGTGGTCACGTGAAGGTTGACGCCGCGATTGCGAAGACCTCCAGCCGGCGGCTTGTCCCGATCACGGATAATCTCCGAGCGTGGCTCGCGCCCCATGCAAAGAAGACGGGAGAGGTTCGGCCGACACCGCGCATCAGCTACCCGCTGTATCGGTCTGCCCGAGCCGCCGCGGTTGCAGAGTTGAAGAAGACGGGCGAGGCCGCATCGAACCTCGAATCGTGGCCGCACAATGCGCTGAGGCATTCGTTCGCCTCGTATCGGATGGCGGTGGTCGAGAACGCGGCCCAAGTTGCCGAAGAATGCGGGCACAGCGTGCAGGTGATGAAGACGCACTACCGGGAGCTTGTGACGAAGGCGGACGCTATGGCGTGGTTTGCTGTCGCCCCGTCCCCGGCGGCGGGCAACGTTATCGCGTTTGGCGCGACGGGTTGAGCGGCCTGTTCAGCAACGACAACACCCGTGCGATGAACTCGCCGCGAGAGCGTCTTCGAATGTTCAGCCAGCGGATCGACCGCCTCTTGGCGACCGGATTAGCCAAGCAGATGCGCACGGGATACGGACTGACTGTGTGCATCTACGCTGACGCCGACGGGACGACCTCGATCGTTTTCCCCGAGATCGCTGACGATGCGTTGGACGCCTTCCTTTTGAACTACCGAGTCCTGACGCTCAAACGAGACGAACTCTCGGTGCGAAAGATTTCAGCGCTTATCGACTCACTTGACGTTGTGCCAACCCTGAAGAGGAAATTCGCGGCCGCTGTCACGTCGCTCAACGACTTCCTTGATGACGACGAATTGGCGCCACGAGGAGCGAAAAGTCACCGTGAGTTTATCGATGTAATGCTGCACGGTCACTATGCTCACGTCGATCCATCGAAGCACTCGCGAGTGCAAACCTGAAGCAACGGCTTTGGCGAAACACACATGCGGAATCAATTCGCCACGGTGCTCGAAATCGCACTACAGCGGATTCAGGAGCTTCAGCCGATCGCCACAGAAATTGAGAGCGAGCTGAGTCAGTGAAGGCTCATCGAGCGGTGTCGCTCGAAATCGCCGTTTCTCTCGGGTGTGAATTGTTGGCTGACTCGCGACTTCTTTCTGCGAGCGCGCGGTATGGATGCCCTAGCTTGCGCATACCCCTACACCCCCTTTTTCGCTTCCCCGTAGCGGTGCGGAGGCAGCGGCTGTTTGGGAAGCGTCGTTCCCCTTTTCTGCGGCCGGCTTCGCTAAAGTGGCACAAAAAATTTCGGCAGAAATTTTCCGGAAGCGTTTGCGAGGTTTGCGCGAATTTTCCGGTGCGCAGAGCGTTTCGCTGAGCTGGAACCTTTGGCGTCGTTATTTTGCGATGCAAAAAACGCCGAGGCGAAGCTTGGTGCCTTGTCGGTGGAAGTGCCTCTGAGTTCAGGCTGACGCGAGCCTTCAGCTCCCTGAACGATCTGCGCACCGGTGGTGGACGGGTCAGAACGGAAACCCTTCGAAAAGGGGCCGCTCCGAGGGAGGGATCCGGTCGGAAAACGCAGCGATACGCACGTTCAAGACAGGAAATGCAACCCCTCGACGCAGCTGCCGAGAAGCAATTTTGAGGAGCAAAATGAGCACCTCAGAATCAGTCGAGCCGGTTCGGCGCCGGGCGTATGCCGGCGAGGCAAGGGCGTTGCTTTCGCTGGCGGAAGCCGCCGAAGAGGCCGGCGTGAGCTATCGGTTTCTTCAACTGGAGATCAGTCGGCGGCGGCTCGTCGCCGTGCGGCTGAGCAATCGGATCGTGCGTATTCGGCGGGTCGATTGGGAGCGATACCTCGCGAACAACCTGACCGCGGTGGGTTGAGCCATGAACTGCATTTTCAAGATTACGAACGAACTCGCAGCGCGGTCTGCATCGATGGAGGGAGGCCCGCCGTCCAGGTCTTGAGCTTTCACGCGATAGGCGGCGTTTCCGACTTTATCCGCCTTTTGCTGCGTCCGGAGAAAAAGACGGCGTTGTAACCGCCGGGAATCGAGTTTGTCGGCCCGTCGGCGAAGGGATGGTGGCGGTGGATTGGAAACCTTACCGCCTTAGGCCAGAAATGGCTGAGAACGCTGCGCGAGCAGCCTTTCCCGCACGGCCCGCGATAAGGGCATGCCTAGGCGAGGGTAGACCATCGGGCAAGGTGCGGTCCCCGAAAGGGGTGTGAACGTCGTTCCATACACCGGCTCCAAGCGGCAGGCGTCGATACGACACAGAGAGACCCATTGCGTGGGCTTTCTGTGTCCGCACTCCACCACCACACCAATCGGCGGGAGTCGACAGAACCCAGTTTGAAGAACGGTCTTTTACCTTTTCCGGTAAGGGACGGCCAGAAATCTCGACCCAGACCGGCTGTCCCGACTAGAATACACTCGCTCGGCCCGATGGGGAAAGGGGCTCAAAGAACAAGCTCTCATCGACCGGCACCCGGTGACATCCGCTGCCGCTCCGGCATGACTTCGCCCGGCAGCTGACGGAAATGCCCGAGTATTCCGGTCCCGCCGCGATCCTTCGCGCTGGACCCCGTCCGGCATATGGGTCGCCTACTCGTCGTCCATCGCCGCCATAGTCGCTTGGTAGCGCTTACGGCTGTCCTCGCGCTCGTGGCGCTCTGTGTCGGCAATCCAGCGGTAGAACGGTCCTAGCACATCGTCCGCCGCATGCGCCGTGACCGCTTTGATAGCTTCTGCCTCAACGTAGTCCTTTTCTTTGTCGAGTTCGCCGTTGGTGCCTGAGCGGCTCCTCGGGCCGCTGACTACCCATAGGGTGCATCGCATGCGCTCGTAGCCCTCGACCCCCGCGAAATCCTCCGCTCGGCGCAGGATTGCCTTGGTGAGCTCCGGAAAACGGAAAACGATGAGCGAGCCGTCGAAGTGGATCACCTCGATCAGCTCGCGCAGCTCGTCATAGTTTGCCGCCGCTTGCACTTCCGCCGTGAACCGCGGCAGCCAGAAATCGACGTGGTCGAGCACGAGCCCTTGGAAGAGTTCCCGCCACACGTAGCCCATGTAGTCGGATGACTTCGCCCTCATCCGGTCCCACAGGAATGCGCAGATTTCCGGGAAAGCCGGGTCCTTTTCCAGACCGGGTAGCTCGAACCGCGCGAGGATGTCGCGTGGCAGGACTTGGTAGCGTGCCTTCCGCCCCAGTTTCTCATACCGGGCCGCGCGCTGCAGCGCGAAGTCGTAGACGGCCTTGGGATAGAGTTTGGCGATGCGCTCGAATCCGCCGCCATGGTGGTCGACATTGATTTCGGGCACCTCGATCAGCGCGTCCAGCACGTGCTTCACCACCGCCAGCGGCGGGGCGGGGATCTTCGCATCGTAGGGGTTGAGGGCCGCGAGCACCTCGCCGTGTGCTCCCATGGGCAGCACGGCCAGTGGCAGTCGGCCGAGCAGGTTGAAGCCCCATTCCGCGCATGATTCGCTGGTCGACTGGACCAGCTCGACAAATCCGAGAACTTCCTCCGGGCCAGCCTTCGCCGCCATCTTCTCCAACAGGTGCCGCTCGGATAGGGGCAGCGTCATTTCCCGGCGATCGCGACACCGGAAATAGTCGATGACCCCGCGCCGCAGTTCGGTGCGCGGGTGTTCCGCGGCCAGCGCCAGCAGCCGCACGGCCTGACCGGCGTGGCTCTCCCGCAGCCCGTAAAGCACTTGCTGCCAGATGGCGGCGATGCGGGCGTAGCTGGCGGGATCGAGCATCGCCTCGGCGAGGGCTACGGCCCGGTCTGGATCGACGTTCGCCAAGGCAGAGAGCAATTCGCGTGTGTTGGGAGTATGGCCGGCCTCGAGGCTCTCTTTCACCATTCGTTCAAGCCGCGCTACGGCCGCCGCGGACGCGGGCAGTTCACGGAAGAATTCGTCGGCTACAGCTTGCACGTGCTCCTGCCAGCGCGCCTTGATCTTCTCCCTCGCTTCCTCGCCCCGCGGCGCGCCGAGGTCGACCGCGAATTCAAAATACCCCTGCGTGTTGAGGACCGTCACAAGCCGCAGGTCGAACGTATCCTGCACCAAGCCCACTACCCGGCGCGCAGCGGCGGCAAATTCCGGATCCTCCTCATAGGCCAGGTCTCGCAGCAGCGACTGGCGCACGGCAAACTGCACCATTACGTGGCGATGGCACTGCACCGCGCGGTCCATCACGGCAAGGGCTTTCAACCGCTCCCGGCGCCACAGCACCCGGAATTCTTCCCCGTCGGCGACCTGCGAGGTCTCGACGCTGGCGACGCGGTGCAGCGCGCGCTCAATGGCGCGCACAGCGTCCAGCGCAAGGAGCCAGGAATCCTGCGCCACAACCCGCTCCAGGATGGCGAGTGCTCGCGCGCGGATGGGCGCCGTCACCTCCATGTTCACCGGCATCTTCCACCACCGGACCGTGCGCCCGCGCCATTCGCTGAATTCCACGAAGCGGTCGAAGCAGGGTTCGAGGAGTGTGCTCAGAGTGGAGCGGTGCGAGACGATCGCGGCCTGAACGGACGGCCGTTGCACAAGCCGTTCGATCCAGTCCAATGCGGCGCCGACAATCACGACCGGCTTGCGCGGCGTGAACCTTACCACCTCGGCGAGCACGGACCAGGGATGGTTCTTGGCCCCGTCCATCTGGCCGCGGGGAGTATCGAGGCCAAGCTGCCACAGAAAATCCAGGGCCGCCGCGCGGTGCGCATCATGCCAGAGAGCCACCGGCTTGAGGAGCGAGGGAATGTAACCGCACAAATAGCGGTGCGAATTGATCCCGTCGTCATCCTCATCAAGCTGAAACTCTGGAGTGGCGCCCCGAGGCGCCGTCTTCTGTTCGACCGCCTTGCGGGCCAGTGCGAGCGATTCTCCGGGGAGATAAACACTGAAAGTGGTCCAGCGCTCGAGCATGCGACTGCGCTCGTAGAAATTCGAGGCGTCGAAGCGCGCGAACTCCGCCTCGAGGAGCGGCCGCAGCAATTCCTCACGGCCAAGCGCCTGCTCGCCCGCGATCCACGAGGCTTCCGCGAGGTTGCGCAGCAGCGCCGCTGATTGATCCGCAAATTCCCGCAAGACCACAGTCGCCAGTTCCGGCAGCCGGCGTTTGCGATCGAAGGCGGTGTCGAAGACCAGGAAGTCGGCGAACAAATCGGGAATCACCCGGACGTTCTGATTCTCCGCGGACGCGACGCCGGCGGCCTGCAGACGCCGCAGCAGCGCCTCCACCTCGACCTTAGGCACGCCAAGACAGTTCGCGGTGCGGTCGTGGAAGACCGCGTCGGGTGTCACCGGGGCCAGCAGCGCTATGACTCGCAGGAGGCGCGCGCCCTGTTTGCGGTCGGCCTCGCCGAGGTGTTCGAGGTTGTCGGCCTCGAACGAGCGGAACACGGCGCTCCGGAATTCATCCGTGGAATGCCAAGCGCCCCACAGGAGCCGGCCGCGTTTGAGCAGGTCGCCGGCCAAGGCGGTCAAAAACGGGCTGTCTCCGGTCAGGCCAGTCAGGTCCTTGGCGCGCCCCTTGAGCTGCGGGCCAAGCGCATCCGCCGCGAGCTCCTCCATGTCGGCCTTCTTCAAGGCAGTCACCTCCAGCTGCTGCGCGGGTGCGAAGCCATGCTCACGCAGCCGCTCCTCCAGCGCTTCGTTGCCCTGGGGTCGGGTGGCGAGCACGAGCTTCGTGGCAGAGCCCTCGCGCACGCGACCGAGTAGCTCATGCGACACTCGTTCCAATCGGTGTGCGTCGTCCACGACGATGATGCGCGGGAGATCCTTGTCCCAGAGGGCGAGAGTGAGGTCACCGCTGGAGTGGGGATTGAGAAAAAGCACGGCCGGCGAACCGGCGGGCGCACACACAGTGTTCGCCAGCTCCCATAGGAGGCGGCTCTTGCCCTCACCGCCCTTGCCGGAAATCTTGAGCACCTTCGCACCGGGTGCGGCGACGAACCCTTCCAGTTGGGCCTTCTCCTTCCGCCGTCCCACAAACTTGTAGCTGTGGTGGAAGGAATGGGTGGCATGCTGGACCGCCGCAAAATAGTCCCCCGCGGGAATCAGGGCGTCCGTGGCGTAAGGGGCGAAGCGCTTCAGCTCCTCCGGCGCAAGGAAGGACAGCACCGGCGCTTGCAGATGGGCGGGCACCCGTAGACGGAATTCCGCGCAAATGCGGTCGAGGTTCCAGAAAGACCACGCCGAGTGCTTGTCCATCTCGTCCTGCACGTCCTTGTGCGGGTCACAGGCGACGAGCAGGAAATAGTGCTGTGCGGGGTGCGTGGCGTCGCGGACCGCAGCCTGCGACTGAGCGACCGTCCATTTTTTGTGCCGCTTGCACTGGAACACCCAGATTTCCCCGCCCTCCACTTTGGCGATGAGGTCGATTCCCTTTTGCGCCCGGCCCGTGCCGGCGGAGTAGGTGTTGGCTTCGATGATCCGTTTCTCCACCCGTTGGCCGCCGCGTTCGATGGCGAGGGTGACCCCGGCATTCAGTAAGCGCAGAAAGAAGCGCTCAAATTCCGCAGCCTCCAGATCCGCCAGCCTGAGCCGGAGGTGCTGGTCCAATCGAGAGGCGGGATTGGATACAGTCATTCACCTTCATTTATGCAGCAGCGATGCACCCCGGCAAGACCCGGTCTACGACCGCTGCAGGAGACAACCCAAACTGAAGCGCAAAGCGGATGTTCGCGATCGCAGTGCGCTTTCCCACGCCCATCGAACAACGCGCCGTCGCGCGCGTACTCGGCGCGCTGGACGACAAGATTGAGCTGAACCGGCGGATGAGCTGGACGCTGGAGGAGATGGGTTCGGCGGTGTTTCGTTCGTGGTTCGTCGATTTAGATCCTGTAGTCGCCAAGGCCGCCGGCCGCAAACCCTTCGGCCTCGCGTCCGAGATCCCGGCCCTGTTTCGCGATTCGTTCGCCGAGTCGAAGCTCGGGCCGATCCCAGCCGGCTGGCATGTCCGGCGCTTGGCCGATGTTGCTCGAATCAACGGTCGTTCGATTGGTAAGGGCTATGCTCACGACGAGATCGAATACGGCGGTATTTCATCGCCCAAGCGGAAGCGCTGTTCGGCGACTGGCCGCGGGCGGCATGAGCAGGCCACAACTCGCTTTGACGCCGCTGTCACGTTTCGTTAATCCTGCGCCCGTATGAACCCCGATCAACCGAAGTCGGCGCCTCTCGGGAACACGCCGACGGACAACCGCCAACCCGACTCCGGCTTCACGGTGCTGAAAACCGTGAACTACAACGTCGTGGCAGGAAGCGAGCTGGTGGCAGATGAGGGCTTCGACGAATCGCCCGAGCATTCGGACACAAATTCGCGAGTTCCGTCTTCTTGAGGCTGAGCATCGATCTCTGAGGGCAGCTCCCCAATGCGGCGCCGTCGTGAGCACCTGATTCAACGGCGGAGCTAGAAATCACACCTGTGGACGAGCTGCTCCGGGCCCCTCCGGTATGAGGAAGTCCCAGCGGCAGCCGAGCGCCTTCTGGATTCTCATCGCGGTTGTGATCAAGATATTCGTCTGACCGGCCTCGATCTTTTGAAGCGTGCGGATGTTGAGATCGGCACGCTCGGCCAGCTTTTCCTGCGTGATGTTCCGCGCAACGCGCTCACGCCGTAAATTGGCCCCGAACTGGCGGAGCTGGCGGGAAAGTGCGGGCGAAGTTGGCACGGCCCATCATGCCGTGTATGCGCCTTTGACAGAACGGCACGATGGGGCGTAAGACGATGGCGCATGAGTGACGCCGGCCAACATGCTTCAGAAGGCGGTAGGGGCGAGGCGGACGGAGACCTGCCCCCAAGCGAAGCTATTCGCGTCCACCTTTGGGCTTCGGAGCTTCGAGAGAAACTCACGGACGTCATGGCGATTCTGGATCAGCTGCGGTCGGGCCGCCGAGACGATGCAGATATCACGGATGCGCTTTCAGAAATGCACGATGCCGTTTCCGCCATAAAAAGTGGCCAGATGCCATCGGAGGCATGGCAGGTGCAGTTGACGCTGCGCCAACAGTTCAGTCGGAAAAGCGAGAGAGTTAGCTACAGCCTCTCGGTCGACGAAGGCGGACTCCGTCTAGGATGCTTGGGGTCGGATTGCATTGAGGGACGGAAGGCGGAGAACTGGACAGGTGCACGTTTTGAACTCTGCGCCGGAGAGGACATGTCGAGCGAAGGTGAATGGGCATCGTTCGTCGCCGAGTTCCAACGGGCGATTCACAATACGAGTTTCGCGCTCTCCGTCTCCTTTGATGGGCAAGAAGTGGGGTTCCGCTCAGGTGGCGAGGTGAGCGATATCACGGCCGCAGCGGCATTGGCACGTGTCACTCGAGAAGTCGTTTCACGTCTCCACGCCCTTCCCGACGATAGTTCTCAGCTTTTGTTCGGCGATTCAGGGCTATCGAATTTCTGGGATGAAATCTGCGTTCAGCAGCAGTCGGAGCAGTCGCATAGTTGGGAACTCTACGTTCAAATGGTGGAAGCCATCATTGCAGATGAAGTCGAGAAGCTGGATCCAGTGAATCGCCAAGCCCTCTGGCTACTCACGGACGAAGCAAGCGAGTGCATCGACGATGATCCTCCGGATCCGGCGAAGCTCGTGCCGTGCGACAGCGAAACGTGCGGATACGTTTTCGGGCGCCTGATGTCAGTCGCGTCCGACTATTCGAACCCGCGCATCATACGTTTCCTAAACGGCCGAATCGAGTGACTGGCCCACGTAGCTACGTTGACAAATGATTGACCGTTACAGCTTGGAAAGCATGCGTGAACGTTCGTAACGCTGCGCATTGCTTCAGAGGGCCGTTCCCTTTTCAGAGGAAGCTCGCGTGGACTTAGAAGCCGTTGCCGTAAGGCGTGCGGGTTCAAGTCCCGCCCCGAGCACCAGATTTTGGATACGTCAACCGCACCCGCGGCTCAGGGGTGAGCGCAAGCGGCGGGCGTGAGCGGCGCGGTGCCGGCGGGCTTGAGACTCACCAACTCGCGCGCCCGCTCCACCAGTTGCCGGAAATTCGTTTTCTGAAACACCTCCGTCGCTCCGGCGGTGGGGACGATTTCGGGCGCGCCCGAAACCACGATCAGCGGCGTGATCTGGTCCGTCTCGCGAATCGCCGCGATCAACTCCGCGCCGGACATCCCGATCATCTTCATGTCCGTGATCACCAGATCGGGCTGACGCCGCCGGTAAAAATCCAGACCCGCTTCGCCGTGTTCGACGCACGTCACCTGGGCGTGCGGAATCGCGCGGCGCAGCAGGTTGCCGATGACCTCGCGGGCCATCTCGTCGTCGTCGACCAGGAGAATGGTGGGGTTCGAAATCACGCAGGAACGGCGCAGACTTTAATCGACACTCGTTGGCAGGATTTCATCGCTAAAGTAAACGTCGTCTCGGAATCTTCGTCTGTAACGGGCGCACCTCCCGCTGGACGGGCGCCACCAAGGACGGGAGATTTCATGGAAAAGACGGTTTCGAGGTTCACGAATCTGCCATGAATCTCAGCGTAAGTCACGCCATGACTTGGCACGGACGCCGTCCTTCGCACAAATCGGGGAAAGCCTGATGCCTCGTCCGGAGTTGCATCCAAGCACATTCAGGCCGATGGCGAAAGGCGCCAGATGGGAAAAGTAACCGTTTGGAGGATACACGAAGGACGAAGGTCGGCGTTATGGTGAAGGCGCTTCGGCTGAGCGGTCGCCCTGACGCTACGCGGTGTCGATGCCGTGGAACCCGCTGATGAATCGGCATTTTCCCGGAAGTTTAGCGGGTAGTGAGGGAAAGCCTGACGTCTAGCTTGGGGGATTTATCGGACGTAAGCGGCGCGTTGTCGGAACAACTGACCGCCTTGATCGACTGAACTCAACCGCGGCCGCGGCGGTTCAACCGGTGCCGGTTTTCGGGGCCCAGAAGGGTCCCGTTACGGGCGGAGGCTGAAGCGTGGCGGTGCGGTGCGAAAGCGAGGTTACATGTCGATCGAGCTGACCATTCTCATGCCGTGTCTCAACGAAGCCCGCACGCTGCCGGCGTGTGTCGCGAAGGCGCAGGCTTTTCTCGCCGCGCATGGTGTCGACGGCGAAGTGGTGGTGGCCGACAACGGGAGCACGGACGGTTCTCGCGAGATCGCCACGCGGATGGGGGCGCGCGTGGTGCCGGTTTCGATCCGCGGATACGGAGCCGCCCTGGCGGCGGGCATCGCGGCCGCGCGCGGACGCTTCGTCATCATGGGGGATTCCGACGACAGCTATGACTTTTCCGCGCTGGCCCCGTTCGTGGCGGAACTGCGGGCGGGTTTCGATCTCGTGATGGGCAACCGTTTTCGAGGCGGGATCCGGCCCGGGGCGATGCCGGCCTCGCATCGTTATTTCGGGAATCCGGTGCTGAGCGCCGTCGGGCGTTTGTTTTTCCGCTGCCGCACCTGCGGCGATTTCTACTGCGGGCTGCGCGGGTTCAGAAAGGCGGCGATCGAGCGGCTCGATCTGCAGAGTCCCGGCATGGAGTTCGCCCTCGAGATGATCATCAAGGCCGGCATGCACGGACTGCGAATCACGGAGGTCCCCACCACGCTGTCGCCTGACGGCCGGGATCGTGCGCCGCACCTGCGGACTTATCGCGACGGGTGGCGCAGCCTGCGGCTTTACCTCTTGATGAGTCCGCGCTGGTTCTTCGGCGTCCCGGGCGCGGTGCTGTTCTCGGCGGGCGCGATCGTCACCACGCTGCTCGCGTTCGGGCCGGTTTCGCTGTTCGGCGTGAAGTTCGATTATCACACGATGCTTTATGGCGCCTGTGCGGTGGTGATCGGTTATCAATCGCTGCTGTTCGCGGCGTTCGCGAAGTTGATGGCGGTCGAGGTGGGGTTGCATCCGCCGGTGACGCGGCTGTGGTTTTTGGAGGAGCGCAGCATGTTCGAACGATTGCTGGTGGCGGGCGGAGTGCTGGCGGTGGCGGGCATTCTGCTGGGCGCGGTGGCCACATGGGACTGGTCGGAGGCGAATTTCGGCGACCTCAGCCCGACGGGGACGATCCGGCTCGTGATCTTCTCGGTGCTTTGCCTGCTGCTCGGCGGCCAGACGGGCCTGGCCGGATGTCTGCTCGGCATTTTCAATTTGCTCGCCGGCCGGCGCCGGCACCGGGCATTGAAGCCAGCGGCTGCCGACGAGATCGGTCCGGCGCATCCGTGGGAGGCGGTCCGGCCTCCGGCATGAGCACGGATGTCGTCATGGAATCTTCGATACAGCGGGCGCCGGCCAGCGCGCCGGCTTGGCGGGCCTGCTGGACGCGGCCCGTGACCTACGCGCTGGTGGCGGTGGCGGCGCTGGCCTTGTGGGCGGTGCGCTGGCGCGGTCCGATCGATCTGCGTTACGATGCCGCGGTCTATTACGTGCTCGGGACCTCGCTCGCCGAGGGACACGGGTATCGCATCTTGAGTGAACCCGGCGCGCCGGAAGGCGTGCAATATCCGCCGTTGCTGCCGGCGATCGTGGCTTTGCACCAAAAAGCACTGGGCACGAGCGATCCGGCGGTGGTCGGGCCGTGGCTGCGGGGGACCTTTGCGGTGCTCTTCGTTGTTTACGCCATCGCGGCCTTGGCGCTTGCCCGCCGTCTTCTGCCGCCGGGGCTCGCGGTGCTGGCGGTGCTGATGACGCTGGGTCAGGCCAACACCTACCTTTATTCCGATCTGTTGTTCACGGAGCTGCCGTTTGCGCTCGCGAGCGTCGGGTTTGTCGGCGTGCTCGCTGTCTCTCCGGCGACGCGCGGGCGGGAGGCGGCGGCGTTCGGGCTCGCGTCGGCGGCGTTTCTGCTGCGTTCGGCGGGGATGGCCTTGCTCGCGACCTGGGTCGCAGAGGCGTTGTGGCGCCGCGACTGGCGACGCGCCGGGCTGCGGGCGCTGTTGGTGGCGGTGCCATTTCTCGCCTGGCAGATGCACATCGCGGCCGTGCGGAAGAGCGAAGACTACCGGCATCCCGCTTACGCGTATCAGCGGGCCAATTACCAGTTCTACAATGTCACTTACGCCGAAAACATGTCGCTGGCGGATCCATTCCGGCCGGAGCTCGGCGCAGCGACGCCCGCGGTCTGGGCGAAGCGCGTCCTCGAGAATCTGGCGGCGATGCCGGCGGCGGTGGGCGAGTGCGTGAGTGAATCGATCGGGTTCTGGCGGGCGACTTGGCTGGGCACGGGCGAGGAAAACGTGCGTGAGCACGTCTGGGAAAATCGTTGGGCGCGGATGCCGCTTTACGTGTTGTTCGGCTTCGTGGCGGTCGGTGGGGCGGTATTGTTCGCGCGCCGCGAACGTCCGATGCTGTTGCTCATCGTCAGCTCGATGGCGCTCGTCTGCACGACGCCTTGGCCGCAGCAGTTTGCGCGCTACCTGACGCCGCTGATCCCCTTTCTGGCGATCGCGGCGGTGCTCGGCGGGCAACGTGCCTGGGAGTGGCTCGGGACGCAGCCGCGTCGGACGGCGCTGGCGCGTTGGGCGGTGGTGGGGTTTTGCGGCCTCGTCGTTCTGGTGCAGCTGGCGGCGGCTTACTTCGTTTTCCGCCAACGCCATTATGAGCCGGCGACGTTCGTTCCCGGCCGTGGCCTCACGGCGCCGCGGTTGTTCTATTATGGACCGGCGTGGGTCGATTGGGAAAAGGCAGTGCGCTGGGTGGGGCGCGAAGCGTTACCGGGAGACGTCGTCGCCACCACCTCGCCACATCTGTGCTATCTCTGGACGGGGCTGCCCGCGGTGATGCCGCCGATGGCGCACGATCCGGCCGAGGCGCGGCGCCTGCTCGACACCGTGCCTGTGCGTTGGGTGATCGTCGATGAGCTGAAGTTTCTCGACATTTCGGAACGCTATGCCCGGCCGGCGGTGGAGGGTGAGACAAAGGACTGGCGGCTCGTGAAGACGATCGGCGGTGCGCGCATCTACCGGCGCGTGGAGCCCGGCCAGGAGAAGGCGTCATGACGGCGGACCAGGCGAATGCAGTGCCGATCACCGACGCGCTGCTCGCGACACTGCGGAGTCGCGAAGCCTATCGCGACCGGTATTGGCGCGAACGCGATCCGATCGCGGACGATCGCCTGTTGTGGCGGGCGCAGAGCGTGCGCCACACGGTGCATCTGCTGCCGGGACAAACGATTCTCGAGCTCGGTGGCGGCGAGGGCCGGTTCACCCGGGCGCTGCTCAAGGTGACCCGCGGCGAAAATCCAATCACCGTGCTCAGCTTCACGACGACTCCGGCTCCGGCGCAGGAGGGCGTGGAGCAGGTGTCGGCGTCCGGGTTCCCCGGCGTTCTTGCCGGGCGGCAATTCGACTGCATCGTCGCGATGGACCTGCTCGACCGTGAGATCGCGCCGGACCTGCTGCAGGTTGTCTTCGATCTGCTCGCACCCGGCGGCGAGGCGATTTTCTACGAGAGCAATCCGTGGAATCCCGTGCTTAATCTGCGGCGCGCGCTCGGCGCGCTGAGTGGACGGAAGGATCCGCGCCGTCTGCTGGCGCGGTCCCGATTGTATGAGTTGGTATCGGAGATCGGCTTCGTGCGCGTGTATTCAGTTTATAACGACTTCGTCTATGCGCCGCTGACCCGCTCGCTGGTCTGGTGGTTCAAGAACCTTTCCATCCTGTTCGAGAACGCGCCGCTGGTGTCGCGACTGGCAGGGTCGATCCTGTTGCACGCGCAGAAACCGCCGCGCCGCCGGCCGGAGTCCGCGCAGCCGCTGCCGGTGCACCCCTCTCTGCGGGGTGCGGTGTCCGTCGTGGTGCCGTGCCGGAACGAGGAGATGAATGTCGGCGGGTTGGTGACGCGATTGCTGGAGCTGTATGGGGGTTATGTGCACGAGATCATCGTGCTGGACGACGGCAGCGCGGACGGGACGCGCGAGGCGATGCGCGCGCTGGCGGCGCAGGATGCCCGGGTGCGGCCGATCTTCCGTGAAGCGCCGCACGGTGTCGGGCGCGCGATCGCCGAAGGCCTGCGGGCGGCGACCGGCCGTTACGTGCTTACGATCGACTGCGATTTCCAGCACCTGCTGCCGGAGTTTCGCGACCTGTTTGATGCGGCCGCGTCCGGTTACGACGTGGTGATGGGCAGCCGATTTTCCCGTCACAGCGTGCTGCTGAATTATCCATTCATGAAGATCGTGGCGAATCGCGGTTTCCACACGCTCGCGCGCTGGCTGCTGGGTTGTGCGTTTCGCGATGTGACGAACAATCTCAAGCTGATCCGGCGCGAGGTGGTGGACGATCTGGTGCTGCGCCAGCCGGGCTTCGCCGTCAATGCGGAGACGGGCATCCAGCCCTGGTTGCTCGGCTACAAGGTGCGAGAGATTCCGATTTCGTGGATCAATCGCACGCCGGGCATGGGCACGTCGTCGTTCCGGCTGGTGCGGGTGGGCGGCGGTTACTGGCAGGTGCTGGCCGGGCTATGGCGGCGTCGCTGGCTGGGCAGCGGACCGTATCGGGACTTGCGCCGGGGGCGGGGAGCACAATTGCGGGTGATGCCCGCCACGGAATCGGCCCTCACGTGAAACGGATCTGGCTCTGGCTTCTCCTGCTGGGCGGGACCGCGGCGGTGCAAACCGGCATCGCGCTGCGCAGCGGGCTATGGGCCGACGAGGTGTTCTCGCTGGCGATGGCGACGGGGCACAGCGTCGAGCATCCGGCGCGGCTGGCCGATCCCGCCCGGGGCGACTTCGTGGAACCGCCGGAGGCGGTGCCGGTGGAGTGGTTTCGTGGATACATGACGTTTCCCGAACGCGGCGCCGGCTGGACGGGCGTGCTGCGGGCGGTGCGGCTGTCCGACACGAGCCCGCCGCTGTATTATCTGCTGCTGCATGGCTGGCTGCGGATCTTCGGGACGGGCGACTTCGCGCTGCGCGCCTTCTCGATGATCGCCGCGCTGGGTTGCGTGCCGTTGGTCTTCGCGCTTGGACGGCGGTTGGCGGGCGAACGCGCGGGCTGGATCGCGGCCGGCCTCTTCGCGGCGTCGCCGCTCGCGTTATATTACGGGACGGAAGGGCGCATGTATGCGTTGTGGTGGCTGTGTGTGCTCGTGACGGCGCTCGCCTCATGGGACTGGGGCGAAAACGGGGCGCGGCCCCGCACGATGTCGCTTTGGATCGCCGGCTCGGTCGCGGGACTGCTGGTGCATTACTATTTTGTTTTTCCGTGGGCGGCGTTCCTCGCGGCAATTTTGTGGCAGCGTGGGCTCGCCGGCTGGCGGGCCATAGCGCTAGGAGTGGCGGGCGTGGTTGTGCTCATCGCGCCTTGGTATGTGCAGTTGCCGGAGGTGTTTTCTCAGTGGCGAATCACGCAGGATTGGGTGAGCTGGCGCTCGGCGGACTACCGCCTGCCGCGAGTCATCTGGGAGGGTTTCGCGCGTCCCTTCAGCGGGGACGGACACTATCTGTGGAATGCGCGCGGGTGGGCTGAGGTGGGGGCGCTCGTCGTCGTGGGCGGCAGCCTGGCGTGGGCGTTGCGCCGGAGAACGGGGTCGCCTTTCAGTCGGCGCGCGGTGCTGGTGTGGGCGTGGTTTGGGGCAGCGGTCACGGGGCCGATCGTCGCGGATGTGGTGCGCGGCACTTATGTCGCCGAGTATCCGCGCTACACGACCACAGCCGTGCCGGCGGCGTGCCTGCTCGCCGGCGCGGCAATCGCGACCTGGCGCGGGCGGTGGGCGTGGATCGCGGCTGTGGCCGTAGTTATATTCTGGATTCCGAGTATCGGCAGCATCGGCAAAAGCCGGGGCCGCAGCAGCCAGCCGACCCGCGACGCGGCGCGTCAGGTGAGCGCGGCGACGATGGCTCAAGATCTGGTGCTCGTGCATTCGATTCCGACCGGGGCGATGTCGCTGGCGCGTTATCTAGATACGGCGGCGGACATGGTGGTGTGGGTCGGCCAACTCGGGCAGCGCCGGGTGCCGGAATCCATCGAGTCGCTGGTGCAGGGCCGTCGCAAGGTCGTGTGGGTGAAACTGCATGCGGTCGGCGCCCCGGCCCCTGAGGAAGAATGGCTGCGCCAACACGCCCGATTGTCCGGAGAAGGTCGGGTGGCTGATATCTATATTCGAGAATTTCGTCCTAAGGCGGGCGACCAATTCTGACAATTCCGGTCAATTCATCGCCATGGTCCGCGTTTCCGTGCTGATCAACAATCGGGACAACGCTCCCTTTCTGCGGGAGTGCGTGGAGTCCGTGCTGGGCCAGACCCGACAGGCCGAGGAGGTGATCGTGTTTGACGATGGCAGCGTGGATGGCAGCGGCGAGATTCTGGCGGGCTATGGCGCGGCCATTCGGGTGCTGAAAGGCACGGGCGGCGACGGAACGCCGATGCAAAATCAAGGCCGCGCGATCGAGGCGGCGTTCGCGGCATCAACGGGAGAATTTATTTTCCTGCTCGATGCGGACGACGCGTACGGACCGCGGCATGTCGCGGAGTATCTGCGGGCGTTCGAGCGCTCGGGGAACGTGATCATGGTGCAGGCGCCGTTGTGGAAGATCGATGCCGATGGTCACGGGCTGGGCTGCGAATACGACGAGCGCCGGCACGCCACGGATTACCTCAAGCACATTTACGCGACGCACGAGGTGAACATCTATTACCCGACGAGCTCGCTCGCGTTTCGGCGCCGCTACCTCGAGGCGCGGCTGCCGCTGGCGGACGACGATGGCCTCGCGCTCTGGCCGGATGCGAGGCTCGCGTTGATCGCGCCGCATTTCGGCGACGTGGTGACCCTCGAGGAGCCGCAGACCTTTTGGCGCCGGCATCCACGCTCCCACACCGTGGCGAGCAAGGTGAGCGTCTACGAACAAGTGCGGATGAACCGGGTTTATTACAACCGGTTCTGCGCGCGGGCGGGCCTGCCGCTGGTGAGATCCTGGCGCAGCCCGCAGCATCTGAAGCGCTGGCTGCGTCACATCTGTCCGCCGCGGCTGCTCGACTCGTATCAATTTCTCACCGGCGGCGCACGGCGGCCGCCGGCGCGCGGACTCAACGGCTGACGGTGAAGGAATCCCAACGGTGCCAGCCGCTGTTGACGGCCAGCAGACCGTGACGGGTGGCGGTTTGGTTGAAGGCGGCGGTGAAGGTGCCCAGATCGACGCCGTCGACGGAGATGGCGATCGTGCTGCCGGCGAGCACCGCGCGCAGCACGTAAGTGCCGCCGAGCGGGAACGCGCGCGGGATCGAGGCGAGGGTGGTGGTTTTGCCCGTCGCCGTCTGCTGCAACTGCAGCGCGGTGGTTGTTAGCTGCAGGCGCAGGTAGTTGGAGCTGTCGCTGCAGCGCAGAATCACGCCCGTGCAACTGGTCGTGAGCACCACGGCGGACTCGACGACCCCGTCGCTCAAACCCGACTCGATGACGCCGCGAAAACTCGTGTTGGTGCTGGCGAGACCATCGCCGATCGTGGTGGTGCCGGAAAGGATCGACCAGCGGCTGTTTTGATGCTTTGCCGTGTCCGGCGTGCGGCCGGACAGGCTGCCGGAACCGGAGAAGGTGTCGTTGATCGCCAGCTCGGGTGTGCTCGGGACCGGCTCTTCCGCCGGTGGCTCCGGCACCGGTTCCGGGCTCGGTTCTGGAGTTGGTTCTGGAACGGGGGAAACGATCACCTTCACGGCGGACGCGCCCAGATCGAGCGCTGCTGAAGAGATCGGCACGCCATAGAAATCGTGGACGCCCGGTGTGACGCCGAACAGCGCCAGCAGGTCGAGCCCGCGGCCCGCCAGCGGCGAAGAGGCGGGCAGCACATAGGCGGAGAGGGCGGGCAACTCGGTCGCGGAGGTCGGCGCGCCTGCCCGACCGGCGTCCGGCAGCTGCGGATCGACGCGGAAGCCGACGGAAACCCCGTTCAGCGTCTCCTGTCCGCCGGTGCGGAACTTCGCCAGATCGAACGTGCCGCCCCAGTAGTTATTGTTTTGATACAATGCCTTCGCCGGGTTCGTCGTGATGCCGGCGATGACCGGACCGTTGTGCGAAGCGATGAACAGATTGTTGCGAAACCGGACGCCGGCGATGTCATCGTGATTCTGCACGGACACGAGCGGGGGTTTGCCGCCGCGCGGGTTGGCGCTGACGAAAAAGGTGTTCCCGTAGATGTCCGCATCTTTGATGCCGTAGGGTTCGGAAAACTCGCCGATGTAGACGACGCCCTGGGTGTTCTTGCGGCAGTCGTTCTCGGAGATGTTGTAGCGGACGACGCTGTCGACCAGCGGGGAGGCGTCGCTGAACTGGATGATTCCGATCGCGGGGCCCTCGTTGTTATACGAGTAATTGTATTGGATGACGCAGTTCGAGGAACCGCCGTCGAGATCGTAAGCGCCGCCGTCGAGTGAGCTCGAGCTCCGCTGGTTGTAGACGAGATTATATTGAATCGTGACGGCCCGCGATTCCCAGGTCCAGATGCCGAACGGTCCGCCGCCGGTGGTCGGCCCGTAGCCGCCGTTGTCGTGGGCGACGCTGTATTCGATCGTGCCGCGATCGACGCCCGAAAGGACAATGCCGCTGCCGGTGTGGGAAGTGGACGCGGGATCGCCGCGGTTTTCGTAGGCCGTGCAGTGGGCGACGACCACATCCTCGTGCGAGAACTTGGTGCCGTTGCCATCGGGGCGCCAGGTGCCCCAGGTCTTGATGCCCTCGCTGCGATTGTTGAACGCCTCCACGCGCACCAGCTTCACGTCGCGGAAGCCGGGCCAGGCCGACGTATTCGTTGAATACCACGCCCAGATCTCGACGCCGTTCTTGAAGCCGGAGACCGTGATGTCGGTGAAATGCAGATACGGCAGCTTGGTGTTGTCGGGCAGGTAGACGCCTGCGTCGATCCCGCTGCCGGTGCTGGTGGCGGCGGAGGCGCCGACGAGGTTCAAGCGGCTGATGTCGAACCCCGCGGCGTTGTAGATTTTGATGGCGGAGCGGTTGCCGGCGGCGATCGTGGCGCGGCCGGTGCCATAGCTGGAGATGACGACCGGCGCGGCGGGCGTGCCGGCGTCGTCGCTGTTGAGTTCGAGCGTGCCGGCGAAAGTTTCGCCCGCCTGGAAGAAAACGCGATCGCCGGGGCGCAAGGAGAGGGTGTTGAGCGCGGTGAGATCGGCGACCGTGACACCGGGCTGGGCGGCCGCCGACGATCCGAGATAGTAGTCGACGGCATGGAGCTGCGAACCGAGGCCGGCCAGGAGCAGAAAACAACAGGAGCGAAGGGCGTTCATGGTAAATGCCCGCGTTTGCCGTAGGTAAAATTACCTTACGTCATACCGGGCCTAAGCCTTACACGCTCGCGACCCGATCCGGTCGAGTTGGAAGCGCTGGCGAGGGCTCAATTCACCCCGTGTTTACAGCGCTACCCGGTCCGATCGGCCCATTGATTTTTTCGGCGGCGTCATCAACGTCTGCGGCATGGTTAAAAAGCTCCTCCACACCCGCATGCGCGTAAACGATCTCGAGAAGACCGTGCGGTTCTACGAACAGGCTCTCGGCCTGAAGGTCGCCCGCCGACACACCTCGCCGCGCGGTGCCCAGCTCGTGTTTTTGCAGACGCCGAACAGCGAGGAGGAGATCGAACTTTGTCAGCTGCCCGGCAGTCCGAGTGTGCAGGTGCAGCCGGATCTGATGCACCTCGCGTTCGAAGTCGAAGATCTCGCGGCATTCGCGGCCGAGCTGAAACAAAAAGGCTTCGCCTTAAGCGATGGTCCGACACAGACCGGCAGCGGATCGGTGATCGCGTTCATCGACGCGCCCGAAGGCTACGAGGTGGAGCTGATCCAGAAGGCGAAGTGAGCCGGTTCGTGCGCGCGCCGCGTGCCGCATCAGCGGCCGGCGGCGCGGCGCTCGAACGCGAAAAGGTACTGCTGGGCCAGTCCCGCCAGGGGCCCGAAATGCACGCGGCCGAAATGCGCGATCTGCGGAGGTTTCCAGCCGCTGAGTCCGTAGCGTTCGGCCATCGTCTTGATGATCCACACGTCGACGGGAAACGCCTCGAGACGGCCGGCGCCGAAAAGCAGCACGCAATCGGCGACTTTTTCGCCGACGCCGGGCAAGGAACACAGCCGCTCCTTGGCGACCGGATAAGGCAGCGTCTCGGTCTCGTCGAGCCAGCCGGGATGCGCGGCGAGGAAGCGCGCGGTTTCATGAATATACCGGGCGCGAAATCCCAGTAGGCAGCGGCGCAGTTCGGCTTCGGGGACCTCGGCGAGCTCGGCCCAAGTGGGCAATCGGTGAAACCCGCCGGGGAGCGGCGCGCCGTGACGGGTCGCGAGGAGCGCCATCATCTGCTTGATCTGCACAATCTGCTTCGTCGCGCTGCAAAGAAACCCGAGCAGCGTGTCGCCGAACGGTTGCCGCAGGATGCGCAAGCCGGGAAACTCCGCGATCGCGCGCGCGAGGTGCGTATCGCTGCGCCAGGGCAGTTGGTCGGCGAGTGCGCGGGCATTGCCGTTGGCGTTGAAATAGCGATCGAGCGCGGCGCGGGTGGTGGCTGCGTTTGCACCATCGTCGGCGGTCCAGCGCAACGAGCCGCGCGCATCGAGAGCGAGCTGAACAACGTGAGAGCCGAAAACCCCGCGCCAGGTGTGGTCCGGCTGGCGTTGCCAGCGGAACGCCTGTCCTCCATCGAGCGTTTCGGCGAGGACGGCGGGCGTCAGCGTTCCGTCGAGCGCGAGACGCGGCCAGGCGGACGCGCTCACGGTTGCGCGTCGCCGCGCGCCGTCGGCGTCGGCATTGACCACAGAAAACTCTGCTCGGTCGCGAGCACCGCGTCGTCGCCGCCGAGCAACTCCAGTTTCCACGCGACGGGTTGAATTTTCGCGTCGGGCCAGTCCGTGCCGGTGAGCCCAAGTTGAAACACGGCCGACTTTGCGGGCAACGTGGCGGGAAAGTCGAAGGTGCGCGTCACGGGCGAATCCGGCAGGATGACCTGCAGTCGAAACTTTGCGGTGGCGTTTGCCGGCCCCGTGTTGGTCAACCGCACGAGAAAATAGAAGCCGGCGCGTTCCGCGGGTTGCGTGCGGAGCGTGAGACGGCGGCCGGTGTTTTCCTTGCCGGTGAAATATTCGGAAATGCTGTCGAACGAATCCGCATCGCGCCAGCCCGGCCAGACGCGCACGAACGAAACGTCGGCGGCTTCCGCGAGCGATGCGGCGAGCGAAAGCAGAAAGACGAAAAGCGAAACGACGCGGAGGCGCATGGGAGGACGTTGAGGCGGCGACGAGGCTCCGACAAGCGTTTCGGCGGCTTGGATCGCGGGTTGGCGCGGTGTTAGGGTTGCACGGGTTCGAGCCGCACGCGCTGGTAGCGGTGAAAGCCGAGCAGGGAGGGTTCCCAGTTTTTCACCGCGGGATGAATCAGGTAGGTGCGCGCGCCGAAGTAGAGCGGGGCGATCGGCGCGGCGTCGAGGAGCCGGGCTTCGGCTTGTTGGAACAGTTCGCGGCGGGCGGCGGGTTCGCTCGTGCGGGCGGCGCTCGCAATGAGCCGGTCGTAATCGGCGTCGGCCCAGCCGGTCCAGTTGTTGCCGCCGTTGCCCACGAACAGGTCGAGAAACGTGGCAGGATCCGCGAAGTCGCCCGCCCAGCCGGAGAACGCGATCGCGTAGTGCTGCGTCTGCTGGTTCTGCAGCCAGGTCTTCTGCTCGAAGGGAGCGATGCTCACGTGAACGCCGAGCGTCTGCTGCCACATGCCTTGCAGCGCTTCGGCGACCTTCGGCTGCGTGTCGTCGTTGCGGACCTGCAGCTCGATGGTGGGGAAGCTTCGGCCGTTGGCGAAACCGGCGTCCGCGAGGAGCTGGCGGGCGGCGGCAGGATCGAAACCGAGCTCCGCCCGCGCGGTGTAGCCGGCGCAATCGGGTGGAGTGAGGTGCGTCGCGGGCGGACGCGAGCCGCGCAACACCTGGCGTGCAATCGCATCGCGATCGATCGCGAGCGCGAGCGCGCGGCGCACCCGCGGATCGTCGAGGGGCGGACGGGTGACGTTGAAACGCAGAAAAAAAGTCTGGAGGAACGGATCGAGGCGGAGCTTCGCCGGCGCGTCCTGTTGGTAACGGGCGATCTTCTCGACGGGGATGCCGTAGGTGATGTGCACCTGGCCCGCGCGGAAATCACGTTCCTCGACGTCGGGACTTTCGGTGGGAAAAAACACCACGCGTTCGAGGTGATTGTGGGCGGCGTCCCAATAATGCGGGTTGCGGGCCACGACGAGGCGGGCGTTGGGCGACCATTCGGCGAGCGTGAATGCGCCGTTTCCGACCAGATTCCCCGGCCGGGTCCAGGCCGTGCTGCGCTGATCGACGCGACCGAACTTCTCGATCGTGGCGCGATGCACGGGGAACCAGGTCGGGTGCGCGGCCAGCGCGAGCAGGTAAGGCGTCGGACGCGCCAGCGTGAGTCGCAGCGTGCCGTCGTCGATCGCCGTCACGCCAACCGCGGAGAAGTCAGTGAGTTTCCCCGTGTTGAAGGCTTCGGCATTTTTGACCGGCCAGAGCATATAGGAATACTCGGAGGCGAGCGCGGGCGAAAGGAGGCGCCGGAAAGAGTAGACGAAATCGTGGGCGGTGACGCGATCGCCGCTGGACCAACGAGCGGTGGGGCGGAGATGGAAGGTATAAACGAGTCCGTCGTCGGAAATCTCCCAACGCTCCGCGACCGCCGGGACGGGCAGGGAGGTTTTCTCATCCAGCGCGGTGAGCCCCTCGAAGAGCGCGACGAGGATGTTTTGATCGGTGTAGGCGGTGACGAGGTGCGGATCGAGATCGGCCGGCTCCGAAAGATTGCCGAGCAACAGCGTGCGCTCGCGGACGGCAGCATCCGCGGAGGTTTCCCGACGCGCGCAGGAAGCGAGCAGCAGGGCCGCCGCAAGTCCGGCACCCAGCACGAAAAAAAATCGGGAGAACCGCATGGCACCAAGGAGCCCGCTCCCGGGCTCGTGGCAAGTTTCCCGCAGGCGGGGCGGGGCGGGGGCACGGGGGGTCCGTCTCGCGCCGCCCCCCCCCCAATCGCCGCCCCCCCGGGGCCCCGCCTTGTCAATGGTCCCCGCACG
>JBDZVH010000001.1:0-1356312 GCA_040255565.1 Opitutaceae bacterium
AGCCAAGGAGTTGATTAGAAGTCTTGTCTTCCTAAGACCGCTTGGCCTCCGACTCGAGCACCAAGTTCGGGTGGTTTTCCGGTGTGTCGCGCCATGGGTTTCGCGGGCGGCTCATGCCCACCGGAAAAGCGAGGCCGCGCCAGCCTGTCAAGTAACTGATTTAGCATCAATAAATAGTGTCATTTTCACACCAATTCAGAGGCCCTTGCGCCGCACTAGCTTCCGCCGTTTGCGGAGGCGGCTTTCAAGGTGGGGCTAGTGGTACCGTAGTGGCCGCTCAAGGGGCCGAATGCCGGGGCCTTGTTGCCCCGGCTCGAGAAGCCGCGCCTGACCGAGGCGCACCAACGCTTGCATGATCTTGTCGGCAGGGGAACCTGTCGGAACTTCAAAGCCGTCGAATCGCGTGCGATTCCACTCCATCATGGTTGGTCGCCTCATCAGCTCGCAGCGACGGCTCGGGTCATCGTCCCGAACGGCGTAGAGCTTCCAGCAGTCATCCTCGTCTGCGCGAAACGTGATCCGCACGAGTCCGTCGCGAAATCTCAGAACATCGTCGTAGTTCTCGATGAGACAGTAACGGGTCATTGGCGCCGGGACGCTGGGAGACATGTGTTCATTTGAACACATCGCGGCCCGACGCAGTCAATGACTCATGAGGGCCGGTTTGCATCTCGATGATGCTCCAGCAGACTCCGTCAATCATTCCACCCATGCCTCCAGAAATTCTCTACGGCTCCTACGCTCAGGTCCTTTTGGCGCACCTGGGAGAAGTCGATGCTGGGCCCTCGGAAATGGCGCGATCGAGCGATTCGCGCAAAGAAGGGGAAGCGCTGATCGCTGGGTTCATTGAAAGCAGCGTCGAGGTGCCCAAACAGCCTGGGCAGGTCCTAAGGATCACCCAGAAAATTGCGGATTACCTCGTGAAAAGCGCAGCAGAAGCTGCAGCTCTCGACGCTAACGCTCCCGGCAACGAGATGCCCGGATACTGGCGGCAACTGCAGGGGTTCTCAGACATTTTGGTCTCGGAGTTTGGTCCAGACCTCGATCGCTACTGGGAATAGGCCGCTGGCGCATCGCCGCCTCGAAGCTTGCAGGGGCCCCAGAGCTGCGTTCGTTTCCGGTCATGTGCGGCCGCTATCGCATCAAAGATCCCGCGCTGTTCCGTGAGTACGTGCGACAGGTATACGGGATCGAGCTGCCGCTCACCGGGCCACGCTTCAACATTGCCCCTTCGCAGCTGCTTCCGGTAATCGCGAGTGACCAGGACGGGAAACCGCGCGCGGCCGTGATGCGCTGGGGATTCATTCCGTTCTGGGACAAATCGGAGAAGCCCAAACTCGCCCCGATCAACGCTCGGGCTGAAGAAGCGTTCACCAAGCCGATGTTTCGGCAGTCAATTCAGAAGCGGCGGGTGTTGATTCCTGCCGACGGGTTCTACGAGTGGCAGAAGCTGCCTGGTGGGCTGAAGCAGCCGATGGACATTCACCTCAAAGACGGCAGCGCGTTTTTCTTCGCCGGGATTTACGAGCCGGCGACGGAGAACCGCCCGGACACCTATCTCCTCTTCACGACGAAGCCCAACGAGCTCATGTCGACGATCCATGACCGAATGCCAGCAATCGTGACCGAAGAGCAGGGGAAGCGATGGCTACAGCCGGGCCCGATCAGTCCAGAGGAGTTTGGCCAGGCGACCGCTTCATATCCGGCCGATAAAATGGAGGCACGGCCGATATCGACGTTGATCAACAGCCCAAAGAACGACCGCCCCGAGTGTCTGGCCGGGCCCGACGAGCTTTTCTAGCGGCGTGCAAGTCGGCGTTGGCCGCGACCTTTTGCTCGAAACGTCCTTTCAGGTAAGGCAAACAGTCGGCCAAGGTGCACGACTTCACCGACGAGTATCTTGACCAGCTCGAGGACGACGAGGTGTCCCCGCTGGAGGGGATTCCGTTCGGTGTCGGTTCTGATGGACATCCGAAAGACGTCGACGAAGTTCAGCGGGGGCTTGCCTGTAACTGCACATGTCCGGCGTGCGCAAGCAAACTGGTGGCACGGCAAGGCGAGGTCAGAATCCATCACTTCGCTCACCACAGTCTGAACGAATGCCGGCACGCGCTTGAGACGTCGGTGTACGCGATGATTCTCGAGCTGCTCCGCGGTCCTACGCCTTCGCTCTACCTGCCGGGGTTCGGCTACCAGAGCACGATTGTTGCCCGCTACTGCTCGGGGCTCGATCAGCGTGATCTCCCGCGAGGACTGATCAAAGAATGGGTACGTCCACCGCGGCGCGTGCTGCTGGAGAACGTGCGCGTCACCGCGGCGTCGTTGCCCGAAGCCTCTCCCGCTGTTCCTGAAGTGCAGTTTGAGGTGCGCGGCGCACGAGCCTCGCTTCACCTTCTCAACTACAAGAAGACCCTGGAACAGGTGCGTAAGGTCGCGGCGCGTGATCAGCCCCTCTTGGTTCTGAGCGTACGAAGCTATGCGGCAGTCTGGTGGCGAACGTGCGATCCAGCTCGAACCGAGCGGATAGAAGCCGCGTCACGTGCGACGGACGTGCTGGCCGATTGGCTTGAGAATTCGTCGGAGGGTAGGGGTTGGCTTTGCCGCCCCGACTGTGACGGAGATCTGCAGCAGATAATCGCGTGGGCTGAGAAGAACCGAGCGATTCCGCGCGAGATTGAGGAGAAGCGAGCCGCCGAACTTGCCGGCCGTGTCGCCAGAGCACAGGCGCGAAACGTACCGCCGGTTCGAACACCAGCTCCTTTTCCCGTCGTGTCATTCCCGGCACCAGAGCGACCGGTGCCTCCTCCTGACGTACCAGACAAGGTCGTAACGCAGAATGTGGGGACCTGTTACTGTGGTGCCCCGGTGAACCGGGTGTTGCTGGGCAGTGGCCTCTTCGCGGGAAAGGAAGTCGAAATGTGCAGCGTGAATCCAAGGCACCCGCTCAAGGTTTGTGGGCCTCGCAATTCGAGCTCGCCGTAATCAGCAGCAGAGTAGCCGCCGCGCCGGCGACCGCCTGCAATCAGGTGCTGGGACGAGCGTCAGCGAAGAACTGCACGACGTGGCTCACCGACGTGTAGCCCCTTGACCGAAGGAGGTCTTCAATTCGCTGCACTGCGACGCGCATTTCCGGCGACGGGATCTGCCCGTCGAGTGGAATCACTTCGTCGGATTTGGTAACCAGGTGGTAACGCTCGGGAGCAAGCTCCAGCTGATACAAGCTTGTGCCAGAGTGCCTGAAGATCCTGCGCACCAGTCCGATTTCGTGCATCGCCCCAATCGAGCGGTAAAGTGTCACGAGGTCACAGCCACCACTCAGGTCGTCATGCATCGCTTCCAGTGTGCGCGGCTCGGGGTGGCGAAGCATCAAATTGATCATGGCGACGCGCGGCTGCGTGATTCGCATGCCAGCGGCGCGGAGGCGCGCGCAGGCCTCTTCAACTTTGGGACTTGTTTCGAGAAGGTCGTTCGCGAAGCCGGTGCTCATGTGGTCGATGATACGAGGTCAGGGCCGCGCGCGGCAACTCCACCTTTACTCAGCCAGCCCGTCGCGAGCCCGATCCTCGGGCCGCTGCCTTTCTGCTTTGGCCGCGACTACCCCGACCAGGGTTGGCTTTCCACGAGCATGACGGCTTTGAGCAGGTGAAGTAGTTGCCGAATTTGCCGTGATTCAGAACGGAGTCGGCGCCACACTCATCGCATTGTGGATTCTCTTTCTCGACGAAGTCGCGCTTACCCAGCTCCGCCAGCGAGAGGAACTGTGCAATCTGGGCAGCGGTTTCCGTCGACTTGGTGCGCAGCATGATTTCGGACGTCTGGCTCGTGTGAGAGAGCGGATTGAGCGACCCAAACCAGACAACCTCATCGTCAATCATCACGAGCTTCTCGTGCATGAAGCTTCGCAGGTCGACAACGCAGCCCGCTGCTTTCAGCGCCGCGATAGCAGCCCCCGACACGGCAGTAGAGCCGGCGCTCTGAACTGGACGAACTACGCACCGAATCCGGACGCCTCGTGCGGCGAGCCCCCGGAACATGTCGCCGTAGCTCGCTACGCGGCTATCGGTCACGAATCCGGAGAAAATCACGACCGAACGCTTCGCGTTCAGAAGATCGGCGCGCACTGCGGCCGTGAACTCACGCTGACGAAACAACCCGCGATCCGGCATTTCGGGGAGGGGAGCGCCGAAGCTCGATCGGAAATCCCAATCTGCAGGTGCAAGTGCCAGGATCTCTCTCGCGTCGACGACAGTCGCAGCGCTCTGGGCCCGGAAAAGAATTTCCCGGACGATCGCGTTGTTGGGTAGTGCAGCGTCCAGAAAGCGCACGTTCGCCACGAACACGAGGTGCCTCTTGGCGCGCGTGATTGCGACGTTCGCAATGCGCGGTCCCGTGTTGTCGGGCGACTCTCCCTGGGAGAAGGGCCCGAGCACTTTGCAGCCGAAGCTCTCGGGCATGTCGACGATCATGAGTTCCTTCTCGTCGCCTTGGTAACGGTGGACCGTGCCGACATTCACTTCGACTTTCACCCCCTTCAGCATCTCGGTGAGCAGTTTCGTTTGGGCCTTGAACGTCGTGCACACGCCGAAGCTCGTGAATCCTTTCGACGTGAGGTGTGCCGCGGCGTTCCGGACCACGAGCGCATGGATCAGGTTGAATTTCGAACCCCAATTGTCCTGGCCGATGAAGGGATGCAGCTCACTCGTGTCGATTATGACTACCGTAGGCGCCAACGGCGCCGGCGGGAGCCGGTCGGACGCAGCATGCGTGGAGGCTGTGACGAGCTTCCCGTCGTACATCGGTCCGGACACGAGGTCGCAGATCGCTGCCGGCATACGATGTTGCTGCCGCAACATGCCCATTCGGGGCACCGGTTCCCGAGCTGCGACGGCCCCGGCGACTCCAGCGAGATCGAAGACATCTCGGCCGAGCACATCGAAGACCACTTGCTCGTTGGTCTGCACGATCGGAGGCAATTGGCGGAAATCACCGCTGATCACGACGCGTTCCTTTGCCAATCCTGCAGCGTGGTACAGAGCGGGAGCGAGCACCATGGACGCTTCGTCCACGACAACGGTGTCGAAGCCGACGAACGCTTTTGGGCTCAAGTAGAGCTTAGTCACTGTGGCACCGAGCACCATCGCCTCGCGGAGCACACGTTCCTCCAACTCGCCGAGTTCCTTGTTGATCTTGGCCAGCCGCTCACTGAGCGGGCCTCGAGCAGCGAGAAGATGTGCGAGCCGCTGCTCGAGCGTCGACCGGTTCTCGCCTGCCAGCGTGGAGCGCAGGGGCCCGATCGCTGCATCGATCTGCTCGATCTCGGCGCCCACCTGATTTGCGTCCCTCTGCGCCTTCTCCGCCTGAGCTTGATTGTGAATTCGGGAGCGTTCCGCCGCGCTTATCTGAGCCTGGAGCGTTTCGGGCTTTGGCATGAATGCCCGTCTGACAAAACCGGCCTTGTTGAACTCCTCGATGGCGACTTGTGCTACTCGAATGTCGTTCGCCGCCTTCTGCATCGTCTTGTGGCATGCTTCGAGCACCGACTTGTGCTTCCGTTGTTCGTCAAGCAGGAGAGGCCGGCGGCCGAGGAGTTTCTCCAGGCTGACGAATGATTGGATAAGTCGCTGCATTCGCTCTTGCTCCGCGGCTGTCCGCTGTAGCTCGCGCTCGATCCTCTCTTTCTCCGCGGTCAGACCAGCACCGAGTCGCGCAACGATATCGGGGAGCGAAACGTACTTTGCGTACTCCGGCTTTTTCAGTTCCGGGTGTTCGATGCGTCCGATCCGGATGATGCGCCCTTCTTCAAGCATTGAGGTGCCTTTCGCTGCTTGGCAGATTTTCAACAGCACCTGATCGACCGCTTGATTGGTGTTCGAGCAGATCAGCGTCTTTTTCGTCGCCTGAAACAGGGAGAAGACGATCGACGTCAAACTGACGGTCTTGCCGGTGCCAGGCGGCCCCCAGATGTAGAAAAGCGAACTCCCCAACGCGCCTTCAGCTGCTTCGCGCTGATCATTATTCAGCGATATGCCACCCGGTGGAACGCGGAGCATCGGCGTTGGCGACGACAGCGGCACATCTCCGTTGCTCAGGACTGCGTCTGCCAGCTGGGCGTTGAATTTGGCAGGTTCGGCGTCGAGATCCCGAAGCCGCTTCGCGAGCTGCTCGAGCATAGCGGTGTTGTCGACCCTCAGCTCACCACCTGAGATCTTCGATCCCAGGTCCGTCTCGAGTGTCACCAAAACCAACCGGTCGCTCAGTAGCAGACCGAAGATCCGGCCAGGCACTTTCATCGATCCGGTCACGAGCACGACGGAGGCTCCTTCGAACAGATTCTCTGCGTCTCCTTCGAAAGAGAATTGGTATCCACAGCGATCCCCTTCCAAGCGGATCGATCTTCCATCGAAGACGGGCAAGATCGACGATGCGGAGCCCTTCTTTCGCATTTCGGCGATCAACTCCCCGAGGGCCCATACGAATTTCGGTCGTGTCCCAGGCGCCAAATCCATCGGCATCTGGATTTCGGTGTTCATCCGCGGTAGCCACGTCTGCGGTGTTCCTGGAGCAGCGCCTCGATCCCGGAATCTCGCCGTTGAATTTGGAGCCGATCGCGGGGCTTCGTCGTCAGCGCCACCACCTACGTCGGCCTCATCAAGATGAGGCTCCGTTACGTTCACTGAATCCGTGTCCGCCGGCGCGGCCGCACCGTCGTGATCATTGTCATCGGCGTGGGCCTCTCCCGCCGCATCGTCTTCGCTCTGCTCGAGAGGCAGCTCTCCAACCTGTGCGAGCCAGGCCTCCACCTCTGGGCGCAAGGCTCGCATAGCACGCGTCGTGCGAATCACGATCTCCGCGAGCAGCACCTCGCCGAGCGCGCGGTCACGACCCTGCTGCGCTTTGCGAAACAGCTCTGTTATGGAGTCGCCAGAGAGGTTTTTGAACGGGCGCGATTCAGTAACGGCCATTGAGCTGGAACAGGACCAATCGACACTGAACCGGCCGACCTTAGCTGCCAGCTATTTTCTTCTGGATGTAGTATCGCTGCCGCCGCACGCTGCCGTGACTTATAGAGACTATGGCGACCTGTGCCCTCTGTTTGGAAGAACGTGACCTTAAGACGTCACACATCCTTCCGAAGTTTGCGCAGAGGCGGATGAAGGAGATTTCCCGCGCGGGCGATGGCCCGGTCATGTCCCATTGCGCCGGACGAGAGAAGGTCGTTCAGAACTACAGCTTCGAGCGTCTCTTGTGTGAGGAGTGCGAACAGAGATTCTCTGCGTGGGAGCGCGAAGGCGCTGCCCTTATCCGCCACCCCAAGCTCCTGCCTCGTGGACTCACCCGCGACAAAGTGCTCTTCCTGCTGGGTCTTCCTTACGCGCCGCTCAAGCTGTTTCTCATGTCGCTGCTGTGGCGCATGGGCGCCTCGACTCTGCGCGAGTTCACGTTCGTCGATCTCGGACCTCATCAAGAGCGCCTTCGGCAGATGCTGTTGCACGCGGACCCAGGGCCGCCTGAGGCGTACGGTTGCTCACTTCAGATCCTGACGGATCGCACTGGCCGAATTCCGTTCACTCGCGGTACGGACGTGCACCGAGCAGACCACCTGTGCAGACTCTACCGACTCGTCTTGGACGGCTGCCTCTTCGTGTGGCAGGTAGGGCAGACTGGGGCAGTGCAGCAGTCGAGCACGAGCAACTGGCTGCTACAAACAGACGGAACGTGGGGCGTCTGCTTCCAGGACTGGCGGCAGGTGCCCTTTGTCCACGAAGCACTGAAGCCGGTGCTCAGCAAGAAGCGGCCGGGCCTGCCTCGACGGAGTCCGGTTTAGCTGCAGAGGCGGCCTCACGTGCGGTCGCTGGGTTGGCCAGGCAGAGGCGCTCGTTCTCCGGCACGTTCTTCTGGCAGGCCCGCAGCTGCAGCCGCGACATACTCGGCGACGCTTTGTGGGCACGAGCAGCGTCGACGTAGCGGCCGGGCCCGTTGAACAGCACCTCGTAGTTCCCGTCCGCGTCAAATTCGATGACCAGCAGGTAATCGAACGTACGCTTCACCAGGCCGAGGCCGACCGACCGGCATGCTTTCGTGAGTTGGGTCGCTTTCACTTGGACCAAGCGGCCGTCGATGGTCCGCATGTCGTGGTCCTTCGATCCGGTGCGAAGCTTCTCCAAACCGAAAGCTGCCTGGGCGATCGCTTCGCCGATGTCGCCCACGATCTTCCCGTCAATCGTGAACGTGTGCTGCGGGAATGCGTCCGCCAGCAGCTTTCGCGCGCCGTAGAGCTGCTTGAGGGCTTCTGGGATCGGGTGGGGCGCTGGACTCGCCATGGGTCAAAGCCGGTTGGGCCGCTACCGCGGTGGCAGCTTCGGCTCTTTTTTGTGCTTCTCCCAGCGCTGCTTCAGGGCTGCCAACGCTGCTTCGCACTCGGCGATCTTCACCTCGACGAACCGATCGAACTCCTCCGGCTTCCGAACGTTGACCCACGTCGGTGCGTTCGCGAGCCACTGCAGTTGCTCCGCAACGCTGGCGAGCTCATCGTCGAGATCGGCCATGCCTTGGTTCATATCCTCCATCGTTTGTCGGACAAAATCGTAACGCGGATCGCTTGGTGTCACCCCACGATCACGCAGGTCCCGCTCGATCTTCTTCCGCATCTCGTCGCGTGTGGGCATAGGTTGGAATTTTGAGGTTTTCTGCCCCATTGTGTAGTCGATGTCACGGGCGGAATCACCGACACGACGAGCGACTTGGCATCCGCCCTTCGGCAGCTACAGTTGCGGCATGGGGCTCGTCCATCGCATCACCATCGATCCTGCTCAGTGCGGGGGACGCCCATGCATCCGCGGGATGCGGATTCGCGCTAAAGACGTGCTCGATATGGCCGCTGCCGGCGTACCGAGGTCCGAGATCCTCGACAGCTATCCCGACCTAGAAGAGGAGGATATCCGGGCATGCCTGGAATACGCTGCAGCCCATAGCGGCATGGATTCTGCGCGTGAAAGAGTCGAATCTGCCGCGTATTCGGACGGATGCATTGATGTGCTCTTCGCGAGTGGTTTGGTGATTCGGTTTCCGATAGCGAACAATCCGAGACTCGCGTCCGGTTCAGAAGCGCAGCTGCGGAATATCGAGGTTTCGCCTTTTGGGCTTCATTGGCCGGAGCTCGACGAGGATCTATCGTTCGAAGGACTGGCTCGTGGCAACTATGGCCAGCGACCGAAGACGGCTCCAACCAGCCAATAGAGACTTGGCGCCTCAGCCGAAAACCGAAACGAGCACGGCGAGCACGTGCGCGTGAATTCCGGGAGTTCCTGACTCTCGGTTGCCGGCGACATTGAGAGTCACCACTTCATTGGTGCCCAAGAATGCTCGGAGCGCCTCAGCGTCGGCCTTCGCATCCGGAAAGCCGCACAATACCAGATGCGGTCGCTGCAGCTCCTCGCAGACGCGAACTGTGAGGCGAGTGCCACGGGACGGAGTCTTCCCGGGCGCGTCGAAAATTACGGTGGCATCCGATTCCTCGACGTTTCGCCGCGTCCGCGGCGGATACTCCGCGGATTCCGTTTCGCGAAGTGGATACTTCGCTGGGATCGACCCGTCCTCCGCAATTCGACCTCGCGGACACCAGCCGCCGCACTCGAAGCCGTTCGCCAATGCGAAATCGAGCGCTGCACGATCGGCACCGGTCTGGCCACCTGAGACGATTCTCTTCGGCTTCATATCAGATGGAGTACCGCTGAGCGGTTCGGAGACAAGGATCGACTCCCGCGGCGGTGCACGAGCATACTTGCACCATCCAGCATGAGCTTCCTCCGTCTGCTCGCCGGTATCCTATCCACAACTATTGCCGCCGGCGCATTCGCAGCGGAGGCAACCCCGGTGCCGACAGATCTGGTCGGGGTGCGGCATACTCAAGCCGGTGGCTACGAAACGTACGCCCTATTGCTGAGCACGGCGAAGGACATCCTCGACGTGAGCTACAAGGCAGACAACGGACGCGATCTCCACGTCATGTTTGTGCGCAAGAAGGCTTCGGAGATGATCGCTGCGATCGACAAGTTCCTCGAGTGGGAGCAGCTGGCGACGTCCCGCGGTGAAACACTCTCGAAGAAGATCGCCGGTGTCGGCTCCGTCTCTGGGTCATATGTCTTCGTCGGCCTCAAAAGTCTTGAGAAGGGCAAACACGTGCTCGAGATGGGCGTGCGCTCGAAGCTTCTGGGAGACTCATCCGGCGCGGCTGCAGGCGTCGTAGACGTGCAGATCGATCGAGCGAACGCGGAGAAGCTCAAAATAGTTCTCGAGCGCTTCGCCAAGGGCGAAAAGCTCGACGCGGTGGCTGACGTGTACCGTTGAGCCGACAGTGCGGTCACCCGCCCAGTAGATCGTTGAGATTCCGAAGCGGCTCGTTCGTCTCTCGCTGCTGATTCAGCATTTGGCCCATGTAGAGGCCGCGAGCTGCGCCACTAGTGTCTCCCGTGTTTGCCGGGGCCTTTGACTCCGGAAGAGCGGCTGCCTGAGCTGCGCGCCGCTGCTTGAGCAGTTCTTCCATGGCGCTTGAATCGCGCGCTGCCTTCCGGAGCGCTGCACCAAATTCAGCGTCACGCTTTGCTTCCTCCTCCTTGAGGAAATCGCGGTATTTCAGGGTCGAACTTGCCAGAAAGCGCTCGAAAAACTGGAGGCCGTTGGTGGAGGACTGCAGAAGTTCCTCCAACGCCGCATCGGTCAGCTCTGCAGCGCCTCGGCGGACCTCGATCGTGACTCCCAAGTGCGACTTGAATGCAGCCGTGATCTCACGATCGGCGAGCCCTTTCTTGTGGAGCCCCGTCACTATCCGCACGAGCCACACTCGTCGGTTGTCCGCCTCGGTTGGAAAACAGCGTCTCCTGACGCCGATCCAAGTTCCGCGTCGAAATAGCCAGTGGAAGGGGAGCGGCATGGTCCAATTGTATCCTGCGCCTAGAGGACTGTCTATGGGTATTCCCGTGACGCGCTGCCGGCTGGCGACCGAATTGACACATCTTGCCTGGCAAAGGCGGCGACTATATGTCGTCGGCATGGATGCTCAGGGGCACGAATCCTTCGAAGCATGTTTGGTGCGGCTTAAGAACCTCGCAGCTAAGTTGGATAATCCCGACCTGCCGCTCGAAACATTTGCGGCGAAGTACGAGCAGGCTCAGACGATTTCGAAGAACTGCCGAGCGGAACTCGACCGGCTGAAACAGCTCATGGCGGCCTCGCTGAACCACTGACGCTCCATGTCCCGGGCGGAGAAATGCTCGCCAGAGATGCTGACGTGGGCGCCCGATAAGGCGGGCAAGCCCGTCCATGTTACGGCAGTCAGACCGGGGAAGATGTGCGGTTGTGTGTGCCCCCGTTGTGACGGGGATCTCGTCGCCAAAAATCGCGACTACTTCGGACGCAGAGTAGCTCTTCACTTTGCGCATGTCTCCGAGTGCAAACCCCGGCGGCCGCAGCGATGGGAGACCGCTGGCGAGTCAATCGTTCATCTGCTTGCGAAGACCATTATCCAGGAGGAGGAGCGACTTTGCTTGCCGGGTTGCTCGATCTTCCCAGAGGCGACGGTAAAGGAGCTCCGAATGCCGATTGCGCCCAGGGTGGCAACGTTCTCGAGCGTGATCGCCGAACCCCGCATCGAAGCTTCCGAACAGCCGGAGAAGTTCGTTCCCGACCTTATCTGCGAAGGGTCGGATGGCGTCGTCCAGGTGGAGTTCTACTTCACGCATGCCGTCGAAGAGGCGAAGCGGAAAGCCGCGATCTCGCGAGGGTGGCAGATGGTCGAGATCGATCTCGCGTCGTTCCGCGACCGGCTCCTCGTCAAAGAAGAACTGCGGGAGTTCTTGTGTGACCGCTCAGTCGATCGGAAGTGGGTCGCGTATCCACCGGGCCGCAGGCTCCTCCTACGCCTCAAGAAAGCGTCCGCAGCTCTGCGAAACGCAACGTGTCCCCACGGCATCTGCACGGCGGGCGAGGAGCCTTGCTGGGAATGCCCTTACCGACTCAGCGACATTCGAGACGGCGTACAATTCCGCTGCACGGGAACTAGCCGTGTCACGAGTCTTCGCCAACTCGAACAATTCGAACGAGGTGAACAGATCCCGATCGACTACTACATTTTGCGGCGGAAGGAAGCGCGGTTGCAGGAGGAGCGCCAGGCCGCACGGAGGCGCGCTTTCGAAGCGCGCCGTGCACGGCTCAAGCAGAGCGCCCTCGTCATAGTGTCGAAGAACCGCGCCTTGGAAGATGTGCTCGCAGCGATCGAAGCGAACAAGACAAAGCGATTTCGGGAAGCCGAGCGGCAGGTCGACAAGCAGCTCGAACGGATCGCTGCAATGGCTCGGGTGAGGATGGGTATCTGGGAGGCGCACCTCGCCCACGCCGACGGGCTGATCAAAGCCGCTCACGCGCAGCGCATGGCGTACGAGGCGAAACTCGAAGCCAACCGGAAGAAATGGTCCGCGATGGAGGACGGCAGCTACCGGCCGCACTGCAGCATCTGCGGCCAAAAAATGTATCTCGTGAGGGGGCGCGAAGTATCTGAGCGAGTCTACGGCTGTCCCGACCCGTCGCACCCCAAGATCGACCATCGGACGGCAGTGAGGCGTTCCCCACCGCCCAAAAGCGCCGGAGAGCAAACAGACTTGCTGCCGCCTTAGCTGCTACAGGTGAAAGTAGCGACGAACTTCGATCTCTCGAGCAACCACACGATCCGGGAACATTTCAGCCCGCTCACAAATCGGCTGCATCGCTGCAATCCCTCGCGAAACGAAGGCCTCGACGTCCTCCGGCGCCACCGTCACAGCGACGTGAGCCGAACTCTCGTGACGTGCAGCAGCGAGTGACGGCATGCAGCAGAGCGCCATCATGCGGGTCGCTTCGGTGGTCAGTTCGCAAAAGAACGCCCAGTAGGGCCACTGCTCTTTGAATCGCTGGTAGAAGGCGCGGACCTCAGGGATCGAGTGGAGCTCGCGTGGATCGTCATCGTAGCCTTCGACGGCAAAAGACAGCCGTCCCATCAGCTCGCGCAGTCGACGGCCCCGAGGCAGATGCTCGACGCCGTAGAGGCCCAGAAAGTGGCTGCAGTCGAAGCACTCCACTTTCTCTCGGCTGAACTGGTAGACGATCAAATCGAACACGCTGCATTGTCCGTGTGCGCCACCGGACCTCCGCAAGCGGAAAGGGCGCCGGGGAAGCCGACGAATGCCCCTCAGGAGCCGCGGTTTTTTGCCGATACCATGGTGCAACGAGGTATCAAAAACGCCTCGAAAGAATCCTCCACGGATCATCCACTCGAAGCCCATGAATCAGTTCGCCGGCCGCCTCCTTGCGGCACTGACGTTTGCATTGCCAATTTGCGCCGTGGGCGCCGAAAGCCCGACGACGCTCGAGTCAGCGCCACGAGTGTTTCAGCGGCACACGGATCAACCACTGGATGCGAATCTGCTCGCGAGTTACTACGCGTCGCTCGGTCTTAAGCCAGCCGCTCCAGCTGCGGCCAGCCGCCCCGAGCACGAATACGTAGCGTTCAACGCCACGCTCAGCGGCACCCAGTTTGATCGCGCTACAGGCCAGATGCAGACAGGCATCGAGCGTGGTGCTCAGTCGGTCGTCGGATCGGCAGTTGTCCTTTGCACGCGTCCAGCCGAAGCCGCAGGCGGCGACCCGACGAGCGAATGGGTCGCGACCGTGATTCGAGTCGATAACGACGAACTTGCGCGGTTTCCAATCGAAGAGCAGGTCTTCCGGCAGGCTTTGGCGAGCGCACCCAATGGTGTTCTGAACGCTGAGATCCGTGGCGAAATCATCGGAGCAACCCAAGAGACCAGTGGCTACACCGCGTTGGTTGTCTTCGAGACGAAGGCGAAGCTCGGCGGCGCCGGAACGATCAGCAATTTCGCTTTCAAAGGTATGGTGGCCAAATCAGTCCCTGACCGATACGATGGACTGCAAGTGGTCGACGCGATGTCGCGGCCCATTCGCTACCTAGTCCTGCAGATTCGACCAACGGACCTCAGGGTACAACTCGCGGGTGGGAAAGTGCTCGTGTATTCCGCGGAGCAGGAGCCTGCAAATGCAGGTCCCGTGTCAGGCGCCGGCGCCGAGTGGATCGAGGAGCTTCACCGTCCGATCGCGAAACTGACTCTCGCGAAAAAACCGCCGTTGCTCGAGCGCAAGCAACTCAGCGATGCGCTCATGGAAGCGGCCAAGGCAGGTGACACCGAGACGTTCATCCAGGCGCTCGAAGAAGGCGCGCTGCCGAACCCGACCGATCAGATGAACGGCGGAAAGGCGATCGACTACATCCTCCCGGAGCTGAGCAAGCCGAAGTACTCCAGCTCGGAGCGGGTGCAGCTTTTGGAGAAGATGATCGGCTACGGTTGCGACGTGACGGGACGCGAGACGGTCAAAATCGCGGCGTCCCAAAGCGACCCCATGATCCTGATCACGGTAATCCGCGGAGGCGGCGTGGCCGCGGACTATCCCGATCCGGATACAGGCGGCGTCATGTGGAATTCTCCGCTCGTTCACGCTGCTTGGAATGGCCGCACGGATATGGCGCGAATCCTACTCGCTGCGGGTGCAAGCCCGGACGAGAAGTGCAACATCGTCGTCCACTCGTACTACAAGCAGAAGGCCGATGACGTCGCCGTGAGCGAGGGCCATCGAGACACCGCCCAGCTGATTCGGGATTTTCGTCGGAGAGGAAAAGCAGCGCTCACCTGGACGCTCGGCGCGACGGCCGCAGCGAAGTCCAAGAAATTGGGAGCGGTCATTGTCGATGCCGACAGCCCGATCGGACAGCTGCCAGCGGGGAAAGCCGCTGAGCCGGCTTCGTCAGCCGTAGAAAAGAAGAGCATGGAGCCCCCGATTCCGACCGAGCAGGGAGTCTACGTCCTCCAAGATGGAAAGTGGGTAGGGGCGGGGAGCTTCAGCGGCAAATACGTGCGCAAGGGGCTGGATCTCGTCGGCGCATTTGTGCGTGGCGCGAAAGCCGGAGCTGAGGGCAGAGACCCGAACGATACCACCGGCGAGGTCACCGGCTTTTACGTCGTTTCCGGTACGCCGATCAAGACGCCGAGCAGCGGGTTCGTCGTTGCCGTTCGGAATCGCCAGCCGCTCGACCAGACGCTCGTCAACGGAGGTATGGCTCTGAGCGTTTCACGCGCAACAGCTGCACCGTCCGGCGGACACCAAATCACGATGGTCAAACTAAAGGCCAACATGTCCATCCCTGCGCCGCAGAACAAAGTGGACTGCTCGCTCGAGCAGGACGGGACCGGGTATGTTCTTCGCATCCCTGCGACGAGTGGTCCAATCGTGTTCCTGGATCAGTTCATGAACGCTGCGGTCTTCGACGCGTCGCTCTGAGGCTGACAGCGGAGCGAGAAGGCTCCTTTGGGTGGGCGTTTAAGCGATCATTTGTGCTTGTTAAAACGCTCGGAAAGGCTTTTAACGCTCACATGAGATCGCTATTAACAGCCGAGGACGTGCTGATCGCCGCCTCCGATGCGATCAAAGATCGCCGCATTCGCCTGCGCTGGAGGCAGATCGATCTCGCGAAGGAGAGTGGCGTTGCGCCGGTCACCCTCCGCCGCTTCGAGCGCACAGGCAAGATCACCTTCGAAGGCTTCGCGAAGGTTGCCGCGGCCGTCGGTCTCGCCGAGGGGCTTGTGCAGCTTTTCAGAAAGCGCGACGAGGAGGTCTCCAGCGTCGCTGACTTCGTGAAGCAGGGAGAGCAGCCGAAGCGGGTTCGTCTTTCCCGCCGCAAGGTCCAGTGAGCCATGGCTGATCCCATCAACGAGCCCGAGCTGCTCGAGATCTCGTTCCTCGGCGAACGCATGGCCACGCTCGGCTATCGCGCGAGTGACCAGACGCACGCGCTCGAATTCGACCCCAGCTTCTTGGCTAAGGGACATGATTTGTCGCCATTCCGGTTGCCGATCGAGACGATGCGGACACCCCAATTGTACCGCAGCGGGGACTCCCCGTTCGACGGCGGATTGCCGGGACTCATCGCGGATTCGCTGCCAGACACGTGGGGCGCTCGGATGCTGAGCGTCGAAGTGCCGAGCGTGCGCACAATCCTGGGGAAGCTCGCGGCGATCGGGAATCGCGGCCCAGGCGCGTTAACATTTGCACCGGTTATCGGACGCGGCGGCGATGGTGCGAGCTCGGCAAACCTACAGACTCTCGCGACCGAAGCCGCGGAGATCTTCAAGACGACGCGCCCGCTGACGCCGAGCCGCGTCGACAAGGCGCTCGCGCATGGTGGCAGTAGCCTCGGCGGCGTCTTCCCCAAGACGACAGCGTATCTGCCGAAGTCCGGTGAAATCCTTCAACTCAGCCGAGTCATGATTGGCGGACAGCCGCCGCCAGACCACGTCCCCTGTATCCTGAAGTTCTCCGGCGAGATCGACGAAGGCGGCGGTGCGGTCGAGTTCGCGTTCATGAAAATGGCCGCGGCCGCCGGCATCAGGGTGCCTCGAGTCATGCTCGTGTACGACGGCGTTCGCCGGCACTTCGCGGTGGAGAGGTTCGATCGTTACGTTCGCTCAGACGGAACTGTTGGCCGCCGGCACGTCCACACACTCAGCGGCCTATTGCATCGACGAGCTGCGCGGCACGATAATCCCGACCCGCTCGACTACGAAGATCTGATGCGTGTCGCCCGCAATCTCGCGGGCCCTGCTGGGGCAGAGGAGTGCCTGCGACGCGGGATCTTCAACATCCTGTCAACGAACCGTGACGACCACGGGCGCAATCACGCGTTCATCTACGACGAGGTCACTCGCGAATGGACCTTTGCCCCGGCGTACGATCTGAATCCGAACGTGTCGACCGTGCTCATCGCTCTGGGTTGGCTCCACGATCTGCGTGTGCCGACAGAGTTCAGCGCGATTGAGCGGCTCGGCAGGCTAGGGGGCGTCAGCACTCGACGAGCTCGAGCGATCTTCGGCGAAGTTGACGAGGCGATCTTCGGGAACTGGGAGTCTCTTGCCGATGACGCCGGCGTGCCACGTGCAACTCGCACCGAATGGTCGAAGCATATGGTGTCGCAGAGCGCGCCGCTCAGGGCGTCGTTTCGCGCGAGAAAAACGCCGTGATCTCGCGAGATCGGCCGCTAGTTACCCGACGCCTCCATCGGCCTTGCGCGCCAGGTGGCCTAGATTAGGGTCTCGGCGTTAGCCCCGAGCATTTCCTTCTCCCGTCCTTAGCGGCGGTGCCATGAACCGGGGTTTCTTTTTTCCCTGCGTGCTGGGGATTGCGACCGTTTGCGGCGTATTTGCCCCCCCAGTTTTCCCGGTCGGCGGTATCATAGCTGCGTTGGGCGAACCATCGCCCCGGAAAACTTCACTCAATCTATGGACACAAAGGGACCAGCTAAGAAGCCCAGGAATTTCCGTCAGCACCCGAGCGCGCGCGCTTTCTTGTTAAGCGTAGGCCTTACCGAAGATCGCATTCTCCAGATGTCGGACGAAGAGCTGAGGCTTTTCGTCGGCGCTCGAGCCAACGATGAGGCTCGCGGATGCCTCGACCATCAGGCTCTTCTGCAGACGGTCATTGCTGCCGCCCGAAACGTCGTAGCCGTCGACCATGGTTCGAATCTTCCGGCCGATCGCGATCGTGCCGTAGCGGTTGTTGCCGAGCTCGAAGCGGCCCTGTCGCAAGCACGCCTTCTGTAGCCGGCCTCGCTGTAAACGGCAGCTCGCGGGCCTCCGCGCTGCGTCGGTGCCTCACCCGCGAGCTGCTTTCACGACGTGATCGACGATGAAAACGAATCTTCACCGCCACGACTCTCTGCTCACTCGGCTTGGCGATCGCACCGGCCGCAATCTTTGGCGGCTGTGGGTTGAAGACAACGGCTTCGAGCGACTACGGCGGAACAACTTTGTCCCCGGATCAGCTTTCCACGTGCGCAAACGGCCGGGCACGGGCCTTGTCATCGAGCAAACGCTGATCGCGTCTTGCCATGTGTCGTCGCGCCGGGGTTCGGCGGTGCTGTCGTACGAAGCACGCGATCTAGCCGAGCTCTTTGCCGGGCCCGACGTGCGCGTTCGAATCCACGTCGGACAGATCATCGTGCAGCCAGCACTCCGCTGCCATGGCGTCGCACGTCCGGCGGACGAGCACTGGTCGATCGCTGGTGACACGCTGACGATGCCTCGCGCTTCAATCTCGCTCCGTTCAGCTGCGCCACTCGCGCTTCCACAAACCGCGGCAACGATCACCGTGGAACTCGACGAGCAGAACCTCGTCTTCGCGACGGAGCTCATCGGAAACCAGCGGCCGGGACGGGTGAAGATCACCGGCGTGAAGATCCTGCTCGTTGTGGCCGGGCAGTTTCTCCGCGCGTGCGGGTACGGTGAGACGGATGCCGCCGGGGAGTTCGTTCGCTGACGCAGGTTGCGCACACCTGGGGGCGCGATTATCGCGCCCCAGTTTCTCCGGTCGGCGGTATCATCTGATTGTATGCTTAACCTACAGTCAATGTCCCGCGTGGCATCCGCCGCCGGTATCATGCTAATCTGCGCAGCCAGCACTGGCTGCGGCCGTAACGCTGAGCGAGTTGCCAGCCCCGGCCAATCTACGAACGAAACGAGCGATAATGTCGCCCAGATCCTAAATGCCACCGATCACGTACCAGCAGGAACGGCCTTGCTCAAAATCGTTGAGGGAGCGGCCGCCCAGCACGCGGTAATACCTGGCACGTTAAGCGGTGATTCAGCGGTAGGCACGCGGCCCTTTCGGCTCTCCGATATCCGTATGGACAAAGAGAAGTTTGATGCGTTCTTCACGTGGAAGACGATCAGGGGGCTGACGAGCAACTGATCGTCGCCGGGAAGATCAGTGGGGATTGTCTCATGCTGAGCGGCGCGAGAGTACTCAATGGCCCGCGAGAGGGTCGCAATCTCACGCTACACGCGGATATGCGATTTGGGCAGCGGACTGTGGACATCCCGAGGCAAGGTAAACGCGTATATTTCATGACTAGCGGCGTCATTGAGCTCGATGGCGCGACCTACTCGGACGCGACGCTTCGGACGGAATCCCCACTTTCTCTGGTCGGCGGTATCATTCAAACAACCCGATAGATCATCTCCGCCATGAAATCAGCCAAAGCCACTCTGAACCGTCTCTCCAACAGCCGCAAAATGGCTCTCAAATTCGCACGTGCGTTAAATCGTGAAGTTCGCGAATCAAACTGCGACCGATCCCTGTTTTGTTCAGCCGGTGGTGACCTGTACATTTCCTGGCGACCTCTACCTGGGGACTGCCTGATCTTCACAGCTCGTGCGTGCGACGGTCTTCCAATCGGCGATGAATACGCGGGCTCGGGCGAGGGTTGGGCAACGTTCGACGACGTTGAGGACGCCGCGTTCGAAGGCGACGTCGCC
Source organism: Opitutaceae bacterium (assembly GCA_040255565.1). GTDB lineage: Bacteria > Verrucomicrobiota > Verrucomicrobiia > Opitutales > Opitutaceae > Opitutus. The sequence goes on from JBDZVH010000001.1 coordinate 19,410, forward strand.
CGAATTCAGGACGAAGCTGCGGAGCTAGCAGCAGCCTGACCACAGCTCACGTACAGTAGCTTAGCGATGCTACGTGATCGGGAGCAGCCCGCGCACCTCCGCTCCGCTACGGCGCCTATACGCGCAGGCTGCTCGCATCACCTATAGGTGCACCATATGAACACTGCCTCCTTGGTCCCAAATTCCTGTCGCATCGAGATTGTCGAGATGTTCCCCGGCGGCGGCACATTGCTCGCCGCCCTGAAGCAAGGCCTCGAGTCGGCCGGCGCCCAGGTGCACGTCGCCGGACTCATCGAGCTCGAACCACGCTACCTCGCCGTCGCAGCCAAAGCACACCCGGACGCGTCGACGTGGAGCGGTTCGGCAGGAACGTGGCACCCGGCGGAACTCTCGGCGCCGCGCTCTGCGACACGCATCTTCGTCGCCGGCATCCCGTGCACAGGCGCCAGCCCTGCGGGCCGCAGCAAGAACCGGCTCAAGTGCGCCGAGGAGCACCCCGACGTCGGCTACTTGTTTCTGCCCGTGGTCCACTACGTCCGTCGCCACAGGCCGGAGTTGGTGGTGCTTGAGAACACCGCTACATACCGGGACACGCTTTCCGCGCGACTGATTCGAGACGCGCTCGTCGCCTCGGGATACGTGGTCGACGAACGGGTCATCAATCCGCACGCGGAGTTCGCAGCTCCGACCGAACGCCGGCGGTGGGTGCTGGTGGCGTCCCGGATCGGCAGGTTCACCTGGCTCTACGAGGCGAAGTCATTCGCCGGCACCGCCGGCGAGTTCCTCGATCCAGAGGGTCCAGAAGATGACGCCGAGAGTGCGCCGCCGAGCCAAGTCACGGCCGACGCGAAATACTGCGCCCGCAAGAAAGCGGAGGGCTGTGGGTTCGCGATGACGCTCGTCGACCGCGGGACCATGCGGCTGCACGTGCTCCCCAAAAGCTACGGCCGCCGGCAGCCGACCGGCACTTTCGTCCGGACCAGAACGAGCTACCGAATGCTCCGGCCGCGCGAGGTCGCGCGCATCCACGGCTTCGAGCAGGAGCTCTTCGCTGGTCTTCCCAAGACGCTGCAGTACGAGCTCTACGGTCAGGGTGTGGTTGCTGCGCCGTTCGTCTCGCTCGGCGAATGCCTCGGAAGGTTTGTGCGCGCCCGGCTTACCAGCGGCGAGGCTTACTCAGCAGCAAGCTGAGGGGGCAGCAGCCCGCGCACCTCCGCTCTGCGGCGGCGCCTATGCGCGCGGGCTGCTGACATCATTGGGAGGTGTAATCACCGCCCCCAAATTTCCCGATCGGCGGTATCATCAAGCAACAACCTATCATCACGATGAAAAAAGATATCACCACAAACAGCCGCAGCAGCTGCACCTCCGCGAACATCGCGTTCACAAATGAAACGCCAGAATCGATTCGTCGGAAACTGGAAGACCTCGAGCCTAATTCCGGTGCGTGGTATTGCCACGGCGACGGCGAACTGACGTTCGACTTGAACGGCCGGGATCACGCTACGCGGGTAAGCGAAGCGATCGATGACGTCGACGAAGCGCTCGCGGCAATGCCTTCAATCACCGCCGAGCAGCTCGATGAATTCGCACGGCTGACTCGCGAAGGGTAGGCGAGGGCCGACTGACGAGCCTGCCGAAGCCACGGGAAACCGTGGCTTCGCTGTTTCCCGACGCAGCAGGGCACACCAGCAGCCCGCGCACCTCCGCTCCGCGTCGGCGCCTTTGCGCGCGGGCTGCTCTCACCAGGGGAAGGTGTAATCACCGCCCCCGCTTTCTCCGGTCGGCGGTATCATCGAGTTCAACCTAACATCCAACTATGAAAAGCTCCACAAGCAGCATCACGATCCGCGACCGCGAGGTTCCCGGCGATCACTACAGTACACGCGACGGCCGCGAGATCTTCTCCTATCAGGCTGACCTTGCAGAAGGCTGGACGATACGCCTCGACTGCACCGCCGAGAAATGGAGCGGTAGCATCTGGCGGATGGGTACGTGTTACGAGTGCCTATGGCCTCTTTATGGTAGCGGGCCCGGAGAAATCGTCCGGGGTGCAGACACTCCCGAGGAAATCATCGCGAAGGCAGAAGACATGTTGCGGCCGCGCGACCTGGGTTCGCTCGACCCTCGCGATGTGGGCTTCGACTTGCGGGCAACGCAGACGGCTATCGTGCTGCCGTTTGGTGCGCTCCAGGTGACCATCCGCGTGCCGTCGCGGAAATCCAAAGAAGGCCGCATTGTGACTGGCACGAGCGAGCGAGTTGCTGCGGATCTGCGCGGGAGCGGATATCGCGTAGCCATCTGCAAGGAGGTCGCCTGTTGACGATTTGCCGACGAGGCAGATGCAGTAGCCCGCGCACCTTCGCTCCGCGTCGGTGCCAGAGCGCGCGGGCCGCGTCGCGAGCTGCCGGCCGCACATCGCCGCCCGCAGCTACTAGCGAGAATAGGAACATCGCTTACGTAGCCCACGGCGGCGCAGCGGCCACTGGTTGTTTGGAGTGCAACCGCACAAGGTGCTTCAGGAAACACGCCGTGAGTTCGAACACGAACTCGACCTCGTCGTCGTTCACCTTGTCGTTGTGCTTCACATACGAGTTCTGATAATTGCAGTAGAACGAGAGCAGCGTGACGAACATCTGCCGCAGCTCTGGGGATGACTCGCGTTGCTTGAGGAAATCGCCGAGCTCAGCTTTTTGATTCTCGAGCGATTTGCCGTTGTTCAGGATGCTTTTGACGAGCGTTTCCAGCGACAGGCGCAAGTCGTCCAGGAGATTGCGTGAAAAGACATTCCCGCGGTATTTGACGAGCGCCGCTTGGAACGCAGACGAAGCCTCAGGGTAGGCGGCCAACCAATGCGACGTCGCTCCGATGAGCGGATCATCGAGTTCCTCAGCGCCCTTGGCATCGAAGATTGGGCCGTAAGTGGCGATCAACTTGATGCGAAGTTCTTGGACCTGCGGGTTTTTCTCGAACTGCTTTCGCTCGCACAGTGCTTTAATCACGCGGTACCGGTCGGCGCCGTGAAACACCATCAGGTTCTCGCGCAGCACAGTTCGCTTGTTCGACATGCCCATCGCATGGTGGGGCAGGTTCACGCCGCAATCGACGGCCCACGCGCTTGTCTCTTCGATGATCTGACTACCAGAAAGGCCAAGCTGCGTGTCGCCCAGTACGGTGGCCGCATGCGTCACGAAGGTCGCGGGTATCTCGGGGTCCATGAATCCGGACTATCGCGCCCGTGGGCTCCTCGCCAGTCTGATCGCCATCGCTATAGGACGCGTTGAGGGGGGACCGAGACGGGCTTGGCTACCGGATCGCAAGTTCGGGCCTTGCCGGAATCGCAGGCTAACTTTCGCGGAATCACGTGTAACACCGAGTGAATCACCATGAATCCAACTAGTCCCTTCAACTGGAGTTACACCGCCGCGGGTACGTCCGTTGTCCTCGCAAGCATCATCACCGTCTCGTCTCTGCATCCTCACTTCGGTGAGTCAGATGCTCACACGCACTGGGAGCCGCCTCAGATCGTGGCTCCGATCGTCCCCGGCACCATCGTTACGGGTATGAGCGGCTTCGTCGAGCAGCCGGCCTGGACGCAGATTGTGACAGGTCACGCTTTGGGTTGAACGTTGACCTGCGCTTCCGGACCGGAGATCCGGTCGGGAGTGAAGCTCCGCGTGTTTTCCGATCTGCACCTCGAGTTCGGCCCCTCGTGGTCCTACACGTCGTGTGGAGAAGACGCAGTCCTCTGCGCCGGTGACCTCGGAGCAGTCTCCATCTGCGAAGCCTCGATCGAAGAAGTTGTCGCGTCTGTGACAGTGCCGTTCTTTTACGTCCTCGGTAACCACGACGCGTTCCACAGCAGCTACGCCGCGGCCGTCGCGTTCTACCGCTCACTCGAGAAACGACACTCGCATTTTCACCTGCTCCACAACCAAGCAGCAGCCTTGGGCAAGTACCGGTTGCTCGGGACGCCTCTTTGGACAGATTTCGCGTTGCGTGGGCAAGAGACAGCAGGCGCCGCAATGAACGCGGCAAGCCGGCAGATCACCGACTTTCAATCGACCCAAGGGGTCGAAGGTGCGCAACACCTCACCCCGGAGGACCTCCGGAGGTGGCACCAGGAAGCGCGTTCGTTTCTCGCAGCCGAGATCGCCAAATCGACGCCAACGATCGTACTGACTCACTGGGGGCCAACCGGCCAAGCTACGCCTCAGCGATTCGCGAGTTCGGAACTCGAGCCCTACTTCACGAGCAACTGCGAGGATCTGTTCGGGCCGAACGTGGTGCTCTGGGCCCACGGACACACTCACGATTTTGACGACCGCAAGATCGGCCGCACACGTCTTGTGCGTAACCCAAAGGGTTGCCCATGGGAGGGGACAAACCTGCACACGGGGCTCTTGGTTAGGCTGCCCTGAATCGCCGCCTCAGGGAACCAGAGCAGCTTCCGGCTTGCCTGGGATGATCCGGCTGGTGATTCTCTCCGCACTACTTCCTGCCGCGAGGCAGTCCGGGCGACACTGCGATTGCCCATCCGAGGCCACGGTCCCACCCGTGGTCTCGCTGTTTTTTGCGCCTCTCTCGCGATGTCCGATCGTGTCCGACCCTTGGGATGTGTGACCTGTCACGCCGCCTGCTAAAGGTTGCGCGCGGCCGTCACTCGGATCATCGTCACCCCGTGAGCAGTCGCAGAACAATCGAGTCCCGCCGGAAGCGCGTTGCGAAACTCGCCCGAAAGCTTTTTTCAAGCGACGCGGCCGTTGCGCAGTGGCTCTCCACGCCGGCGCCTGCGCTCGGCGGCCGTCGGCCTGAGGAGTTGCTCAAGACCGAAGCCGGAGCTGCTGAGGTCGAAGGGGTGCTCGAGGGGATTTCCCACGGCAACGTGCTGTAGCCGCCCATCGTCGCACCATGCCCAACCGTAGCACGCAAAAATCTCGCCGGCAGCACGTCGAGGAGCTCCTAACCCAAGCTGACACTCCCGAGGGACGTCAGCTGGCGAAGGAGGAGATTTCCCGCCACGGCACCCCGCTCTACGGCACCGACTCCGCCCACCCTGGGCTGATCGTCGAAAAACGACCCGATGGGGCCAGACGCCTCGGAAGATTTATCAATCGGCAGTTCGTTGTGGCGGGATTTCCCGCCGCACGGTGACATTGTCACCGTCGCAAGCAGTGGCGGAGCAGTCGCGCCGCCGCGTGAGCACGTGCTTCCCAGCCTCTCGCATCGGAGAAGCTGGTACGTCACGCCTCAGGCCGAATTCGCACTACCTTTGTCCACGTCGCCTTTTGGTCCTCTCTACGAAGCGTCGTACGTGCGTCGGCGATAGGTGAGCGCCGGAGCTGCGGCCGCTCGCGCGTAGACTTTCACACGATACCGGTGAACGACTTCATTTCCTCGGAATCCTTGTCCGTTTGCGGCAGAAGATTCCAGAGGCGGCCGTTGACTGCTCGAAGGTCCTCCCACGCCTCGCTTTGGATGTTCCTTTTCCCGGTTTCGATGAGCGTCTTCGCCTGAAGTTGATCGTTCATTCCAGCCCGTCGTTCGACTAGACTTTGGAACATTCCCACCAGGAAATCCGGGGTTCTGAACAAGATCTGGTAACGAAGCCGCTCTAACCCGAGAGTCGCGGTTTGAATCCGTTCAGGATTGCTCGAGTTGATGAACGTGTGCTCTCGAGCGAGCAACTCGGCGAGCTGATGGCGTTCCTTGTCGTCACCACTCTCTCGAACCAGGTTCGATACCTCGCGCTTAGCTTTGGCGTACTCAACGCGTGCTTTGTCCACGCGCTTTGACGCTGTCAGTGCGTTCAATTCCTGTGCGACCTTGCGCTTCCTGTCCTCTAGCTTGAACCGGTCGTCCGTTACGTCGTCGATGCTCAGTAGCGCAGCCTCGCCGACGAGTTCTTGAACCTGCCCCTTCAGTTTCTTGAGATCCTCCGCCGTTTCGAAGTTCTCGTTTTCCGTGGCTTCTTGCTGCTCCGCGTCCAATTTCGCGTCCAGCATCTGGATCTCGCTCGCTAGTGTCCTTACCGGCACAGCCCTGGGCTTTTGATCAAACACCTGGGAGAATTCCTGACCGGTGCCGTCGAGATAAGCCGAAACGGTAAGGTCGCGGGACTCCGACATCTCGAAAGTTAGGTCAACACCAGTGCCCTTAAGCAGGTCACGGGAAAGTTGCCGCCCAGAAATCAGAAGGACGCCCACAGGCTTGTTGGTCGAGGGGTGATTCTCCGCGGGACCCTCGACAATCATGATGCGCAGTTCGTCATCCGAATCCTTGATGATGGTCTTGCCAACCTCGACTGCCTTTTTCGCTTTCGTCGGCAGAACATGGTTCTTTTCGAAGACCCGATCCAGTCGTGTGTCCCGTGCCCCGGGATCGTCCTTCACCAAGCTCAGATCTTCCGGCAGGAGCTGACCTGCGACGCTGTATTTCCCTTGAGCGATCTGAATCGATCCGACGGTTGCTGCGACGGGGTTGTTCTTTCCATCGTAAATCCTAAACGTGAAAAGATTGAAGGCGTTCTCTTGAAGGGGGAGGTCCTCTGTGATGCGGGCATTTAGCTTCTTCAAGCCGCTGTCAAAAGCCCCGTCGTCACGGGTAATTCGGTAGAATAAGCCACCGGTATCGCCCTCTACTCTCGCGGAGAACAATTCCTCCTTCTCCTGCGAAGCGCGATTGTAGGCGGCCCGCACTTTGATCTCTCCGGCAGGAGCTACGTCGCCCCCCGTCACCTCGAGCTTCAGCTCCTTGGTTGCTGCGAAATAGGCAGCGCCGACAGCAATGGCGTTTGTGGGGTCAATGTCCGTGTTGATCGGGATACCCATCAGTTCCTCGATCCGCTTCCTGACGAACGGCGTGTAAGTCGCGCCGCCGACCATGAGAACAAACCGAAGATCCTGAGCGCGGAGCGAATTCCGAGTCAGGATCTTTCTCATCATGTCAGCTGTCGCGTCGATGGCATCCTTGATCACCGCCTCAAACTCCGATCGCGTTATGGTTATGATCGACTCGATCGGCACTCCCGCGTCGTCAACGAGGTCGCGCACTAGACTGAGGTCGATCTCTGCGGACGCCCGATTGGAGAGTTCGATCTTTGCTTCTTCCGCACGGTGGAGGAGAACAGCCCACAGTCTGTTGTATTTGCCGGTCTCGCTTTTTAGCTGGCCCAAGAGGTCGCCGAAGCTGCCGCGTTTCTTCAGCTCAGGAACGATGAGTTTCTCGACGATGAGCGCGTCGAAGTCTGATCCACCCAGGTAGTTGTCTCCCTCGTGATCAACGACCGTGAGTTCGCCCTCGACGATCTTGACGAGAGCCACATCGAAGGTGCCGCCGCCAAGGTCGTACACAATCCATTGGCTGTTCTTCAGGTCGTTGGAGTTGTCTTTGTTAGCATAAGCGAGACTAGCAGCGATAGGTTCCTGAAGAAGCACCACCTGTTTGAACCCAGCAAGGTGGCCTGCTTCCTTTGTGGCATTAGCCTGAACCATGTCGAACGACGCCGGGACCGTGATCACTGCGGCTTCTGGGGAGTCCCCGGTGTGGATAAATGTCTTTAGCTCTTTCAGAACGAACGCCGACAGTTCCACGGGAGTTTTCGCCGCGTTCAGCGCTTTGATCTTGATCGCCTCGGTCGTGCCCATCTTCCGCTTGAAGCGGCTGGCGACACTCTTCGAATCCTTCTCGGCGTAGGTCCTAGCCTGTTCACCGACCATTATCCGATCGCTACGGAATCCTACTACTGAAGGTAGCGTCTCCTTAAAGCCGGTGGGGTTTTTGAAGACCTCGACCTGCCCCTTGTTGAACCGTGCGATCAGGGAGTTCGTGGTCCCAAGATCGATGCCATAGTTGATCATGCTGCTCATGAGGTAGAAACTTTCTTGGTCTCCACTACCACTATTCCCTTCTGAACGATTCGTGAGAAATCACGCGTCCCGCCCCGGATGATTGGTTTGATCACCTCAACCACCACCAGATTGTCTGTCTGGGAGCCGGAGATTGTCGCCTCTAGATCAGTGCGCGTTTCTTTGAACGATTGCCCCATCGGATCTTCGTAAAACAAGCCACTCTCCTCGAGGTTGTCTTTTATCTTCGTGACGTTGCGCAGTGCGTTGGCAGGATCGCCATGCCGAAGTAGCTTCTGCTCGATCTCGTAGAGTTGATTCAACAACGCCAACAGCCACTTGGGGACTTCGGGGGAACTGGTAAACATGGCTCGAGTAGTTGACTGACCTAGTTAGCTTTCTGCCATCGCGGAACAGAGCAGCGGGAGCAGGACTGCGTTCTCGACGTCCTTTAGCGCCATCGATGTGTTCGCCTTACGATTCGTTCGACTCATGACGTGAACAGAGCCGTTGACGATCTGCGTATGGATGTCGCGCCAAGGGAGCTGCTGCACAGTCGAGAAGATGAAGCCGGTTTTGAAGGAGAGCCCCTGCGCCGACACTGTGCATGGTCCAATCGTATATGTCCGACCTGATTTGGCACGTTCGATGAGTTTTCCGAGGAGGCTCGGCGCAACGAAATGTATCACGGCGTCAATCATCTTCCCGAAATGAACCTCTTGTTCATCACTCGATTGATCGGCGATCGGAACGATCGCGTTCTTGTCACGGAATAGCCCCTTGGCCAAACCGAGCACGCCACGTGCGCCCCAGCTCACATCAATGATGTCGTGCTGACCTCGAAAGACCATGGTGAAGTCGTGGCTGGTCTTGATGCCGTTCGTGCGTTGGATGAACACACCCCAGCGAATCGACTCGATGTCCGTGGCCGACATCACCCGGCCACGATAGCGGATTCCTTTCTTGGTGATCTCAAGGATCGCGTCGGAACGCACCACAGCGGAAAACGCATGCTTAGTTTCCTCTGTGACGATCCCATCGATCGTCTTGAAATCTTCCGTTAGCCGTTGCGCCAACTCGGCATTCTTGAACGCGAACTGTTTCGAGCAGCTCAGGACCGATTTCGACAGCTCCGAGTCTCCGTGAATGTTGTGGCACGAGATCGCGATTCCTCGCACAAGATCCACTGCCGCGCTTTGGACGTCGCGAAAGTGGGTGGGCAGAAGATTGAGGATACCGACGAGACTATCGCCTTCGATCGTGAGCTTCACTTGCCCGAGACTTGGTGGAGTGGCTTTAGCGGAATCGGCTAAATGTTGGAGGGGTTCGAGCAGCCGCGCCACATGGCGATTGGCGGAAGCAAAGCAGATGTCATCGTGCTCCGGCAGCGTCCACCGCCGGCCGTCGAATAGAGCCTCCACGACAGGAAGCGCCTTTCTTTCGAGAGCGCACCCGAGGACTACGTCGTACTGTTTTGCGAAAGGCTCGCTGAGCCATGCACGGAAGTTGGCGTCCCGCCCGAGATCCTCGATCGTCTCCAGCGGCGATTCCGTGGGATGGTACAGAAAGTGGGCGTGCTCACCGCGAGTAAGGAAGCGCAACAGGCTCTTATTTTCGAACACGCGGCGGTGATGCTCGCGCAATGCACCGTCGTTTAGCTCCTCACACAGCGCGAGGACCCTAGACCGATCGAAGACGTGACCGTCCAACCAGGAGACCTTCCCATCCTCCAATTCGAGTTCCTGCAGCAACGCCTTTTTCAGACGCTGAAGAGTCTTGGCATCGGCATCGACAGGCGCCGCCAGCAACTCAAATGGATTCACGTAGTGCTGAAACTGGTCCCGAGGCTCAACCAGAGTTGGGCCAAGGGCCTTCGCATCCCGTGCCAAATCTGTGAGACGCTGCGTTACGCGCGCAAGGCTCTGTGGCGCTCGCTCATGATCCGGCTTTCGTCGCAGAACCATGCGCCAGGCGTCCACTGCATCGACGTCCTGAGAAACCTCGCGTTCGTTACAGACGAGCCCGAGGTTGAACCAACCGGCGACTGCGGCCTCAGAACCCAATGCCGCTTGGCGATAGTAGGCCTGAGCAGCACCATAGTTCTTTCGATTGTGAAAGAGTATGCCTATTTGGTTCAGGTCCCAGTCGCTGGCCTTTCCCGCCGCCTCCAGCGCTAGCAGCGCATCGAGTTGTTCGTCCGGTTGTTTGAGGTGCTGATACGCGTTGGCGAGCCAACGTAGCGCGCTTTCGTGATTGGGCTCCTTCTCCAAGGCTAGCTTGAATGCCTTTATGGCTGGTTCGTGGGCATTGGTCTTCCACAAGCTCCACCCGAAATACGCCCAACCCGTCGCGAATTGAGGAGCGAGACGCACGGTTTCTCGAAACGCTCCGACTGCTTCTCCGGCTTTGTCATCCGAAAGCAAATTCAACCCCAATTGCCACCACGCATCGGGATTCTTGGGGTCCAGTTCGGTCGCTGATCGTACCAACCTGACAGCGTCCTGATAGCGGCCAGCCTTTCGTAGCGATTTTGATTCGGTGATCAGCTCTTCTACGCTCATGCAGATCCCATGTGTTTCTACGATTGGTGGAGAAGCAGGAGTATCGCTGGCGTACCTCCGCCGGCGAAAAGCCATAGCTGGCCCTGAGGGGTGCGGCGCTGGATAGCGGGCTAGTTTCTATTCATTTGCCGGAGGATCAAGGAGGGAAAACTGCAAGTTCGAATTCTTTCGGCAGGCTAATTAGGGCTACAAGAACGCTCTCGATGTATTAGATACCTCATGCGCCGGGAGCTTTTCGCCCCGTTATGCGTGGGTCAGTCTGGCACGTGGACCCAAGATTGCGTTCGTCCGGTTCGGGCGACTACGTTTTCGACCTCGATGGCAGACCCGCAGAAGACGTGGCTGAAGAAACTCGTGCACTTAAATCCCAACGTTCGGAGGGAACGGGGAGAGGACAACGGACGTTACGCTCCGCACAAGCCCCTGCTGCTTCTCGCGCTCATCGACGCTGGCGAAGCAGGAGAGTTGGCTAGCCGTACCACCGCCCTCACGCCAGGGCTCCGGGTTAGGTTCAACGCATACTGGCCCATCGTTTTGAATCGCTGGGGCACGAAACCAGATCCGACGATGCCGTTTCACTACCTCTCCAGCCAAGGCTTCTGGCACGCACGGACGGCCAAGGGCCTGCCATCCGAAAGCGTGCACTCGACTCGATCGATCGAGCTGCACCCCGACTTCTTCCACTTGCTGCAGCAGCCGACGTTTCGTGAGCTCGGGCGCCGCGTGTTGGTGGCGACATGGTTTCCTGCTGCCGAACAAGTCGCGCTGAGAGCCAGCTTGGGTCTCGACGTGGACAATGCCACCGAGACGCTTGTGGACGCCGCCTTTGCGGATACCCGGAACAACGATCCACGAAACGGCTTGGCACTCACGCCTGATGCGCACTGGAGTTTTGATGAGGGACTCTGGACTATCGACGACGACTTACGAGTCGTCGTGGCGCGCGACGCGTTCTCTGAATGCGGACCCGATGGAGGACCCGATGGAGTTTCGCTCCGGGTGCGGCATGGTCGGCCCCTGCACTTCAGTCGCGGCGTGGATCTCCGACCGCATCGCGAGTACCTCGACTGGCACCGCACAAAGAGGTTTGTCGGCTGACACAGCGACATGGCCAACGCAGTCTTCATCGCAAGTGTCGCCTCCCGGTACGATGACGTGCTTGAGCAGCAGTACCATTTTCCCGCTCAATACCTGGGGCGCGTGCAAGAAGCCGTTGGAGACTGGATTGTTTACTACGAGCCCCGCCGCGGTGGCGGACGGCTCGCATACTTCGCCATCGCGTTCGTCACCGGGATCAGCCCCGACGTAAACCGCCCGGACCACTACTACGCGCACATTCGCGACTATCAGGAATTCGCCGTACCCGTTCCGCTGAATTTGGAAGGTCGGCCAATTGAATCATTCCTCCGTAATCCCGACAATTCGTTGAACAATGGCGCCGCGATCAACGCCGTTCGCGTTCTGCCACACATGGAATTCGAGCAGATATGCCAACTGGGCATGGCTCCGGTGCTGGAGGCACTGCGCAGTGCAGGCGCCCCTGAAGACCCGGTAGCCGGCACTCAATCTGAGTACGCTGGACCACGTCAGGTGATCATGACGTCGCGTGTGGTGCGTGATGCAGCGTTCGCCCGCGTGGTGAAAGGTGCGTACCATCGCACGTGTGCCATGACAGGCATTTCTTTGGTCGGCGCCGATTCGAAGACCGAAGTGGAGGCTGCGCACATTCGGCCGGTGGAAAAGGACGGGCCGGACTCCCCGCGCAACGGCCTAGCGCTCTGCAGAACCATTCACTGGCTGTTCGATCAGGGCCGCCTCTCGATCGAAGACGACGGGAAGATCCTCGTGGCGCGAGGGCATCTTCCCGAGAAAGTTCAGCAGCTGCTGAACCCCAGTGGCTTCATCCATTTCCCCGATCAACGGACGCTCGCGCCGCATCCGGCCTTCTTGCGCTGGCACCGCGAGCACCGCTTCGCCGGCTAGACTGAGGAACCGCTAGAGAAACCGTTGCCGATTACTACCGGGCTGATAGTCAGCGTTCATCCATGGTTCCTCACGTCACGTCCGACACTACGAAGAAAGGCTTGGGAACGCGTTTCATCGCGCTGTGCATGTTTCTCACGTCAGCGGGCTGCGCTCACTACCCGATGGGGCTTTCGAAGGAGCAATGGGAGGCGCTACCACCGGCCCAACAAGCGGAATATCGTGCAAGGCAGACCGAAATCGACGCGGCCCGCTCACGCGCAGAAATCGCGGCGGCGGCCGACCGACACAGGGTCGAACAAGAGGCGGCGCAGCGGGAACGTGAGCGGGTGCAGGACCTATACGCCCATGCTCGCTACGGAGACATCGTAACGGTCTCGATCAATGGCGGAGCGGTTGCGTTTGGCGGGAAGCGTGCGCCGTTTGAACCCGTCGCCTTCGACCTAGTCCGCGGCGAAACCAAACGTGTGGAGTTCGTGCGCCTGGGACGTCCCGATGAACGCACCAAAATCGAGATGCGGCTGAGCGAGGACGGGAACATGTTTTTCTTCGACGCCCCGGCTCGCCGTCGGGTGGCACTCGCGAACGATGGCTGGGATCACGGGCGGAGCTATCAACCGCCGGAAATCGACGGCCACAGCGGCCACTCCGAAGCAATCGGAATCAAGATTCACGTGCAGTTCAAGAGGCTGCCTCGCTCCACTCGCTGACGCACCTCGCAGCCACAGCTGTTTCCGGAACCATCGTGTTTGTTACCGGCATCGCGCTCGCCGCGATTACTGTGCACATCTAGATCTAGAGCATCCGAATACCATGAGCCATATCCAGATTCCCGTTTTGCCCATTAGCGAACGCGACGTTCTAGAAGACCTTCGTCCGTTTTTCGCCGACGTGCTCGAGATGCTGGACCGAAAGAACATGCCGGCACCCGTTCTTCTGTTCGAGGTATGCGAAGACGATCGACGCCGTCCGGGAGAGGAGCTGAAGATGTCCGATGCGCCTGAGCGTATGGTCGTTTTCGCGGCGGCTGAGTTTCGTGACGCCGTAATGAAGGCCTTGAAAGCGGTCGAATCACGCGAACCGCGCGTGCCCCAAAATCCATCGCGCAGAATCAAGCTCAAGGGCAACACCCCCCTGAAAAGTGTCTTTCGGCAAATGGCCGAAGTTCCCATAACCGTGTTTTCAATGACCGACGCGGATTTCCGTGAAGCGACCACGTTCTTTTTGAGGACCGCTTTCACGATCACGGAACTGCGCAAAGAGCTACCGAACGTCGTCATCGAAAGCGTTGAGGGCCTCGGAGAAACGCCGAATGCGACGGAGTGACGTGGCCGGCGACACTATTCAGATGCGCCATCGGATGTCTCAATCGGTACGCGCAGCGCCGAAGGACTGACGGGATGGCCTTCAAAGCACGAGACCGGCTTGGCGCGAGTTGTCACGCGTTCACAACGCGCAAAGACCAAGGGCCATTCATTTGTCAGACCTGTCGAGGGCCGATGTCGCTGGTCTTGCCACAGATTCGGACGCGGCCCCATTTCCGTCATCACGTCGAAAGTAACTGCGCCTGGGAACCGGAAACAGAGGAGCACGAGGCGGCCAAGTTGGCCGTGTGCGACGCCATCAACGGTCTGGGGCTCGGAGAAGCGGACGTCGAAGTTCCCGTAGGGAAGTGGATCGCCGATGCGTTGTGGAGCCACGACGGGCGGCGCGTCGCTTTCGAGATCCAGCGGGCGAATTACACGTGGGAAAAGTTCGGCGAAAAGCTCGCCGGGTACGCAAAAGAAGATGTCGCGGTCATCTATCTGCTCATCGGTCCTCATTTCCGTGCGGCCGATGACCGTGGCCGGTTTCGTTTGAAGGAGATCGAACGGCGTCTGTTTCTCGGCATCCCGGAGCGCCGCAGCTATCGGCCAGCGGTGCAGCGCTACGGCCCCGCGCACGACCTGCGGGTTTATCGGGAGCCGTTGGGCCGGGTGCTCGGCGCCTATCTACGCAAGCGCGCCAAAGATCCACAGGAACTCCTCGTGCGCGAGCCGCTGTTCTATCCGGTGTCCCGGCACGGAGGGGGATGGAGCGCCACACTTGCCGACGAAGCCGCAGCCGCGATTAACCCCTTGGCCGATTTTCTGCGACTGATTCACGCCGCGTTTCTCCAACATCCACAGATGGCCTACTGGAGTAGCCGGTGGTTTCGGCGGAGGGAGGAAGCGGTGTGGGCCTATTTTTTCGACGCCGTTGGCCTGAGCTACGAATTCGAGGAACGCGGCGCCGGACAGGCGGGCGTGTTTAGGTTCGTCGGCGCGTCGCCGACCGTTGGTTGGGTGCGAGGGGCAACGGGACCTCGTCTGTCGGAAAACACGAACGAGGTTGTCTTCGAAATGAAGCCTTGGATGCGACGGGACTACCTTTTTGTTGGCTCGGTTCGAAACGGGCCCGTCGATGATGACGGCATTCTTGGCTGCTACACTCGCGACGTGAACCAGCCGGTCGTCGATTTTTCGCAATACACTCAGGTGTATTCTGGCGTGATCAGCGGCCTGCACGACGGTGGTATCGCGGGAGGGAACCTCGGCAGTGAAATTGCGTTGCAGGCCTATAACCTTTGGCTCGACGGTGACGCTCGTCTTTCGCGCGGATATCCGATGCCGCTCGGCGATCCGAAATTTTATGAGAGCGACAACGTGCCGCGCCGCTTTCCAACCCTGATGCCGTAACAATCCGCAGCGTTCACCAAAGTGGCGTGGACGAGTTTCGCGTTCTGTTCGTGCTACCGTGCGTCTCGTCTGATTCTTGCGGTAACTTGGCAGCGCAGAAGTGACACCCGTTCGCGCATAGACGTATCACCGCCGGCGCCGGCGTTCTGCCTCAAGCTCCTCCTGCTTTCGTCGCTTCTCCGCTGCCGCACGCGCGCTGTCCGCGTCAAGGCGCTGCTTGCGCATCTCTGCAGCGTCTTCTTTGGAGGCGAGGTGGCGGAGATTAGTGGCCTCGCGCCGCACCGCGTCCGCCTCACGACGGAGCCGTCCGGCTTCGGTTCGTTTTTCCTGCGCTTGTTCCCGATGCTGCTGCGACGCCGCGGTCAGCCGTGCCGCTTCTGCTTGCAGCTCCTGCAGGGCACGGCGGTGTTGATCAGGTGTGGCCATCAGTTCGTGAAGGTTTCCCAGAGCATCCGCCAGAAGCTCCGATTTCTTTCACGTGTAGGGGGAACCCGTGCCGGTGGCGCAAGCCTGTCTTGGCGCCCTGCGCGCACGACAAGCTCCAGTTCGCGAGCATGCTTGGCTTCCATGCTGGCCACAAGGGAGGGGCAGTTGACTGATCGCTGGGCTGGAACGGCGGATTCTTCCCAATCTATGATATCTCGCCAAGTGGGCATGGGAGGTATGGCGTCCCACGCCTCGGGGTGCTCGTCTATCCATTTCTGCATCCACGATCGATCAAGGTTTAGTTGGGCGATCGCATTCTCCGTTGCAGCTTCACGATCACTAGACGGCCGGTCCTTCTCGTTTTCTCGGACCGTTTCCACACCGGTTACCGCACCGACGCCTACATCCTGGATGTGCTCAGGAGGTTCCTCTTCGCAGTCTTCATGGATGTCCTCGGTACCGGCCTCTTGATTGTCCGTAGATTCGTCGGAAAGATACTCTCGGACCAGCTCATGCCGCTGCGCGGAGCTTTCGTCGCACCCCGGCAACTCATCGAGCGGCTCCTCATGGACCGGAGGTTCTTCCTCCCCGGCAGACGCTGCGTTGCCCCCAACGGCCGCTGCGAAAGCATCAGCGGCGCCAACGATGCGTCGTGAGCGAGCCGAATCAGCAGCAGCTTGGATTTGCGCACGAGCACGAGCTGCTTGTTGCTCAATCGTGGCAGCCGACCTCTCCAACTGCGCGGCCTGACCTTCCAGGGTCTCGGCATCGCGGATCAACCGCTGCGCCTTCTTCTCGAGATCGTCTGCTCGCCAACGATGTTTGTCACCCCATGCCATGGTTTAATGTTCTCTATGATACTGCGAATCGGCGAATCTGAACACGTCCGTTGGAAACGATAGTAGCGTCCGTTGGAAACTAAGGAAGTGGCCGTAGTTCAGGGCAGATTTTCTGCTGCTCCAACGCTTTTTAGAATCTCCCAAACGGATTCGACGGACGTCGCAGCGAGAAAGCCAAGTTCCTCCGGCGATTCGGCGCCGGTGTCTTTGGTCTTGGTTACCGACTGGCCCACCACACCCACAACGTAGCCTGAGTTGTCGACGTGTGAGGGCCAGGTGGGATTACCAACGAGAAACACTGGGCCACCGCTAAAACCGCCCCGCGCCATTCCGGACACGATGAAGTGCCTGCGGCCGTCATACTGGCTTTTAATGACGGCCGAGACCTGCCCTGGGATCATGACCAGCGTCGCGTCCGTCGCGATTGGGATCGGAGGAAAACCCAGGACGTATACCTCGATAGACAGAAACTCACCCTCAGACAAAGCGTCCGCCACCTTCGAAAGGCACGAGTAGGGTTGAAGTTGTGCTGCGGGGTACGGACCGATCGCTTCGGTTAGTTGGAGCACGGCGACATCGATCTTCGGGTCTTCGTGAAGCACTATCTTGACCTGTCCTGTGTAATCAAAGTCAGCATGGGTCGTCGTCTTCGTCGCGTGTCCGTCGGCACCGATGAAGGTCCGCTGTGAAACGTCGTGGCGGCCGACACGGAGGATCGTCCATGGCGGTTCGATGACGTGTCGTGCGGTCACGAAGTAGCCATTCCCGACGTGGAAGCATGATCCGATGCTTCTGTCTCCTGTCTCCTTGTTCTGAATTTCGATGAAGGCAACGGACGAGGGTAGGTTCTGGAGAGCAACTATCGTTCGGGCAGAGATCATTTTGGGATTTTTGTGGTTGCAGGATACGGCTATCATTCGCCGAGGGGACCCGCCAGCGCCTACTCGCGCGGCTAAGATTCCCCAGGTCGCCTTTGCGTGGGCTGCCGTTCTACCGTTTTCGGAAAGGGAACGTGGAACTGCGTTCTGAACTCGATCGCGGTATCGGCGATCGTGTCGGCAAGACGTGTTGATAGATTGATGCCGCCGAACCGGAGATCGTACTTGAAGCCCAGGCGCTCTTCCACGCGCTCGGCCATGTGGTCTTGTCGATCCGCGTACTTCTGAACGAGCGCCTGCCCTTGTGCTGCTAGCGTCTCATGCATTATTCCGTCAAGTTGCTCGCGGGAAACGCTGTCCCAACGGCTACATATCTGGGGCGTCACGCGGCGCGGCGGCAAATTCGGCACCGAAACAGGGATGAGCTTTCGATAAAGACGGAACCTTTGCACCGCAGCATCTGGGTCAAATCGAAGGAGGAAATCCCAACTCCCCTGAGTATCGCTCGCTGGAGCAGAATGCGATCAATGAAGTCGAGGAATCTGTGACGTCGGTGTCCCCGAACCACACACTGTTGCATGAGTGAGGTTGCATGCTCGCGAAGCTGAGCCAGTTGGCCATTCCGCACCGACAGAAGATGCGACACTAAATCCCTCTCGTTCCTCCGTATGCCCGTAACCCTCGTTGAGGACATCGTGTTGGTCTCCCGACGCTTTCGCGGGGAGCCTTGGAGAATGCGATAGGTGTGCAGGCCCAAGTTGCTGCGGCCGAGGTTGGTCGGCACCCTCGCATCCCACACATGAGACTTCGGGTCCACAGGAACGGATGATGCGACCCCGAAGCGTCCCCCATCTGCTACAATCGCTCGATGCCGGACGCCGCCCCCAAGAATTCTCCAGAACTGCATGCCGCGATTAACCAGGAGCTGAAGAAGCCCGAATACGCCGAGATGGGTAGGGAGCTGGCGCTACTCGCAGCAGTCCGGGTCCTCGCCAAGAGCCGGCCGGAAGTCTTCGACCCCCGCAATCCGGCGGACCAGCTCTCCAAAGTTCTGGCCGTCGGTCCAGAAGGCTTGGAAGCGGTGGTGAAGCCGAACGCCACGATTGCTCCGGGATTCGATCATGGAAGAGCCGGATAAATCGGAAAACGCTGAAGTCGACGGGCCAACCGCCGCACTCCGGATCGTCCGCTACCTCCGCGATCATCGTCCAGAGGTCTTCCGGAAGGGGCATCGGGGCGACGATCTCGCGTTGTTCCTCGCCGAGGAAGGCTGAACGACTAAGTGGACTCCAGATTGGCGGCCCGCGCTGTGATCACGATCAGGTCGACGGAGCCGGTGGCGAAAACCCCCTGCCAGTAACGCTCACCGGCCGAACCAGACCTGTGCTCCGTGCGATCACTTCCGCCTGACGCTCTGCGTAAATCCTCGCAAGCTCCTCCTGGGTTCGCGATGCGAGTTTGGCAACGTCGTCGCACCGCATGCGTGTCAGAAGCTTCAACAAGTGCTCCTTCGTGTTGTGTCGGTAGCCGTCGTAGATCCAGTCGTAGAGCTTCAGGGGATCGGTGATCTGTTTGTCCCGCTCCTCACGACCAAAGAATGTCCGAGGCGACTCTTCGTACGCCTTCAGCTCGGCGTCGGTCAGTGGCATTTCGACGACTAGGTTCTTCCCCTCGTTCGTGAGGATGCACCAAGCGGACTTCCTCTCCGGGATCACGAATCCCTGGACGAGCTCACCGACGACGGTCTCGCCGCCGGGACCAGGCATGGAGTAGCGATTCCCGATGAGTAGCCGGTTCTTTGGTGCCCTCCCGGCGAATGCCACGGTGTCGCCATCGAACGTAACTGGTATCTTGGAGAAGTCTTTCAGGTCGTCGCAGAGGGCACACATCGCTGCGTGGCGTTCGCGCGCTTCGAGTGCTTCGCGGAAGCTGCTGTGAATCCCCTCGACGCGGAAGTCGGGCATCTTGAAACCCTCGACCATGAACCCGGGCGCATGCGGCCGCGCGACGGTCGCCGGCGGATTGTTCATCACGACGAGGTACGCTGGCGGCGCGGGCTGTCTATCGACCGTCAGCTCGCTTTCGCGGCTCCTGAGATCGGCGAGAACTGCGAGCAGGAGCTTTTCTTGGCCGGCAGCGTCAGGAGAGCTTACCTCGTCGTTTACTTCGATGAAGACTAGACGCGAGTGGAGCGCCCTCTTCTGGAGGGCTTTGTGAAGTTGTCTCGTCAGATCGGGCGGTTGAGCAGTCGACACCCGCATCTTTGCCTCAACCGAGAGTTTCTGGCCGGAGGCCCTGTGCGTCGCGGTGAACTCGCAATGCGACCGGTTGCTGTCGGTTTCGTCCTCGAGCTCGATATCGAACCCCGCGCGAATCATGAAGCCGGCGACGATCGTCTCGAAGTAAGCACCGAAGAACTGGTCCTTGTGGCGCAACCTGTGCAAGAGCAGATCGTGAACCTTCCCGTTGTTGTGAGAAATCAGATAGAGGCTGTAGGCGACGCCCAAGTAGGCAGCAGGAAGAGCCGTCATCGGAGCGCCTCCGCCACGGCCCGAGTGGGCCTTGAGGTAGTGCCCCACGTCTTCGTGCCACTGGAGCAAAGGGTGTCGCTTTTCGCGCGGCAGTTTGAACTGGGGATTTGCCCAGTCCGGTCCAAGAACGTCTTGGATGTAGCTGAACAGGAAATCTTGGAAGGTCTTCCATTTGGGCGAATGGTGCAGCTTCGATCCTGACGCGACGTACCACTCTCCATTGAATTTCTGGGCAACGATCGGGCGGCCTCGGCCCTGTTGCAGGAGCCGCTGGAGCTCCGGTACGACGTTACCGGACTGCGTGATCTTCCCCGCTGGCACGAGCTTGCCGCCTGGCCCGTCCATCATGACACGGTAGCGGATGGGTGCTTTAGGATTGCGCTCGGCCTCCGGAATCTCCGAGAGGGTGAAAGGCATTTTTGCCGGCATGTGCTGAAACGCTGCGACCATGAGCAGCTCGAGAAACGGCACCATTTGCTCGGCGACGGCGGTGATATCCTTCAATGCGAGGCCAAACGCGACCCCGTCAATGCCCCATCGAACTTCCGAACCCTGCACGGTGAGCTCGATCTTCTGACCTTTCGCAATCGCAACCGCGGTGTCGGCGACACGGCGAATGAGCCCCTCGTTCGCCGCTTTCAGGACCAGCGTCAGTCGATCTTCAGCACCGAACCATTTTGCCGACCATTTCATCAGCGCGGCGTAGTTGCGTTCGGGGGCGTCCCTTCCAAGCAACACCCCCAGAATCGGTGCGATCTCCGTAAAGGCTCGGTGAGACAATTTCAGGTAGGCCTCTGAAGCATCGCGCAACGCAGCCAGCCCGGACCCGTCAGGGGCCGTCACCGACGCAGCTTCCAGCTGCTCCTTCAGCTTCTCACCCGATTCGCGCAGCTCCAAGAGGCACGGTTGAATTCGGAACATTAGCCGTTCCGTCGCAGCGCCGCGGCGCTTCTCCGAAAGCTCGAACCAGTTCAGGACCTCGAACCATTGGTAGGAGACGCGGGCGACGATTGGGTCTTCGGTTCCGGGGCTCGGAAGCTTTCGCAGGTGCATGCGAGGTCTGGTCCATGCAAGGGGATGCCCGACCGCATCTTCACCCGCAAACTCATTTCCCTTGGCTGGGCCGGCATGCCTTCCCGTGCGAATCCTACGCGAGGGTGCACCCCCCACGGCAGATCCAGGCGCTTATTGTTAGTACCTACCCAGGCGCCGGGCGGTTTGCAGCCGCTTGGCACGACCAGCTCGGGGTAGGTCGCCGTTTCTGCCGGCAACTCGCCCATAATTGAAGTTGGGCGTCTGGCATGGGGCCAGGCCACCCGCCTGACATCCATGCTCAAAATCGTACGCCAACTCTTCGTCCGCCTCCTACCGGTCCGCCTGAAGCTCAGCCTCCGAATCGGCTCCAAGCGTCCACGTAGATGAGCCCCGCCTCACCGGCACTCTTCGCCCGGTGCGCGTCGGTTCAGGGCGGCCACCATGACCAGACACCGCGATCCGAGGAAGCCAAGGGGACCTGATCAACCAGAGGTCAAAAGACCGCCTGAGGGGATGCCAGGGTATGCGCAACCGCCGTGCCCATAACACACCCCATGATCACTTTCATCCAGAGCCTCTCCGGCCAGATCCAGGCGCTCACGTCGCTGCTCCACGACGCTCTGATGCCGCTGCTTAAGGAGCTGACGTTCGACGCGGTCGTCGTCGCAGGCCTGCTCCAGGCCTGGCGCAAGGTGTCTCGCCGGCGCCGCACGCCGCCCAAACCGCCTCCGAAAGGGGGATGTGTTCGGAAGCTCCCCCGTGCGCCCAAACCCATTCTGCAGGCCAGCTCTGAAGCCTCCCGCTCTACGCAAAGGATCTCAAACTCGGCGCCCAAGGCACCCGGTGTGGGCGCCGATGGCAGCCGAGTTGGTAACGCTGCGAGCACCGAAAGAAGCCCGGAATAGGGGAGTCCAATCTGTCGCCGCAACCTGCGCGAGGGTCTCGAGGGGCGAGGTCGGCGCCGAACCAGTGAAGGCCGCGCCATGGCAGGTCCACGACGCCCTGACCGGTAGAACAGGCCGGTTGCAGGACGCCGAAGTCAGCGGCAGCCGCAGCGCGCGGCGGCTGCCCGGTTCGCCGCCGAAGAACCCGAGAGCACCTTAAACCGTGGCTCCGCCCGCGCCGCCGCAGGTCGGCGCTCGCATCATCAATGGTGCCGTCAGGTGGTCCTTTTCAGGGTCGCTGGGCGATGGGTGAAGCGTCCTCGTTCTGGGGGCAGAGAAAGGCGCTTCGAAGTGCCGCTTACTGGTGCGTCAATTTTGAGGTTTCGTGGTCCGGTTTCACGGAGGATTTTCCTGATCGGGAAAGAGACTCTTCTGTCGCTCAGGAGCCGCTGTGGCTCGAGCGGCTTTCTCGAAGCTTCTCGCTCGGGGCATAGGGTGGGGTGACCCGCTGCGCGCGTCACCCTTTGTTGCTACAAGAGGCCCCAAAGGGCCTCTTGCACTAGGGCACCGAGCAGCGGAGCTGCCGGGTGCCTTTTCCGCAGAACATATTTGTTCCTCCGTTGGAGGAACATGGTCGAGCCCTCGGGAGCCAGCGATGGAGCTACATTTCGAGCTACCACCGTAGCTACCTATCTAGCTACCAAGAATCCGACGGGCGAGGAACGTCTACTCCGGGGTACGCGTCAGAGGAGAAACGTTAGTAGCGGCATTGGTAGCCGCATTAGTAGCTAAAGTAGTAGCTGCATCAGTCGATATGTTGGTTGCTCGCGTGTGTCCTGCAGACGTAGCAAATACAACCAGCACAGCCCATGGATCAGATCCTCAGCGCAGACCAGATTCGCGCCCGCCTCGAAGCGATCACCACGTCACCGAAGGGCGCCGTTCAGCGCGTCATGCTCGAGCACGCAGACCTGATCAAAGCGAAACGGCGTGAGGGCGCGACATGGGCACAGATCGCCGCGGCGCTGGGCACGAATCCGCTGACGACGGAGCGCGTTGGCTTCGCTCTTTTCGGCAGCAAGCGGAAGCCCTCAGCTACCCGATCCCCCAGACGTGCTCCGCGAGCATTAAGCAACCCGCCATCTGCCGCCGCAGTTGGCAACGCTGGCGACGCAGGCAACAATGCCTCAGCAGTGCCTATTCGCCCACCGCAACCAGTCGCAGATTCGGTTCCGCCACCGCCGCCCGCGGGACCGGCAAGGATTCTCACCTCGTCGGAGGCTTTGACCTCAGGTCATTCGGCAGGATCGATCCGATCTCGTGAGCTTGTTCGGTCCTCGGGCAACGCTCAGGGGCCACGTGTCCCCAAATCGGCCGGCGATTATTGACAGGCGCGAGCCAGATCTCCCTGCAACCGTGCATTCGACGCCCACGACGAAGCGGATGCGCTTCGAAAAAAGACAAACTCAGCGCGTAACCGCTGAACGAGACACTCTGCCACACGCCTTCGGTGATCAGATCAATCGGAGCTGGTGGCACCCTCTTCGATTCTTCGCTCTGACTTCACGAGAGCGCGAATAAAAATCGTCACCCGACGAACTGCGGCTATAGCGACAGCATCTCACGAATGGCTCGCGCATGCACCACGTTCAATCTAGCCTCCGTAACGACGAAGTCAGTGATGACACCCGAAGCTAAGAAGCTTGCCGTTCGCAAATTCACTCGCGCCGCGGAGAAAGCACTCACACGAGCTGCTCGCGAAGCGCGCCGTGTGGCGAAGATGCACGGCACACCTCTGTGGTTTTCGAAGAACGGAATAGTCGTCGCCGTGCGCCCGCAGCTACTCTCACATGATGTTTCGATTTACGGTCAAACAGCCAGTCGTCGCGCTCGTGTGCGTTTTGGCGCTGGGCGCGTGCCAAAGGGCGACGCCTCCTGCCCCATTCCCTGCCGGGACACGAACGACGACGCTCAGCACCGTCCATCGTCTCCGTATCGCGACGTTCAATATCGAGAATCTCGGAGCAGCAAAGCTGAAAAAATCTGACGTGGTCGACGTGCTCGTCGGCATCGTCCGCAAGTACGACATCGTGGCGGTCCAGGAGATTGCGGACACATCGCTCAAGACTCCAACCAAGTTCCTTGGCGAGATCGACCGAGGCACAGACGCGGAAAATTATGCGATGATCGCCAGCCCACGAACGGGGCAGCAGCCGGCTGACAAACGCTCTCAGGAGCAGTACGCATTCTACTACGACACTAGGAGTGTTCGCGTCGTCGACGCCGGCGGTCTCTTTCCGGATGACGCCGAGAATCTCTTCCGCCGCGAGCCGTTCGCAGCGCAGTTTGCGACCACTGACGACGGAGAGTCGATAGTGCTGATCACGATTCACACCGATCCGGACGTCGCTCCGGCGGAGATCGCGGCCCTCCGGAAGGTGCACGACTGGGCCACCGCACGGTTTCGAGGCTTCTCTGGCATCATTCTGCTCGGGGACTTCAACGCTGGCGTCAGCTACACTAGGCCGACGGTGCTTAAGGAAATTCGCGCTCGCGACCTCCCGTTTCTTTGGATCGTGCCAGACGATGCCGACACAACCCTCGCTGTGAAGCCACAGGCTCACGACCGGATCATTGTCTCTGGCCACCTTGCGCAGCAATTCCACGGGAAATGGGGAATAGATCGCTGCTTCATTGACGACCGCGTCAGCGATCACTGGCCGGTTTGGGCGGAATTCGAAATCGCCGGGCGAAACTGAAGAGGCGGGCCCGTGCGCCGCTCAGCGCCTATGTTCGATACGCATATGTCGAGGCTGGTAGTCCCCCGCTGAGTCTTGCAACGGCGTGAGCAAGCCGGTTGAACGGGTCATCATTGCAGCGCGATGCGGTAAGTCGCGGTCGGCGGACGAAGTGCCGGAAATCCGTTCCGTAGTTCATCGTCGGCTCGGGCGAGCTGAAGTTGATTCGGACGGGATCGGGCGCGCCGGCGATCTGCTTCTCGATGTGCCGTGTGGCCATCCGTTGAAAGAGTGGAGGAATCATCGGGGTCGGTGCTGGATTTTCGTCTTCTTGGCCAGCGGCGGGACCGAGGACCTCTCGAGCTACACCGCCGTCCACACGGGATAACACAAGCTAGCACTAGTCCGCTTTCTTACCCGCTTGACCGCTGCGGGCCCAAACCCGCGCCTCATTCCCCTCCCTAGCTGGAACTCGCGTCGGATCCCCCCCCCTCGACGCTGCCCATCTTGCCATCTCGTGACTAATTCCCGTAGTCAATCGGCTGGATTCGGTGTTAGCCGAGCGTCTTCCTATCGAATCAGTGCCGAAATAGGATCAATCGATCTGATGGCATATTATTTATTTTAAGCAGTTTAAGATAAAGCGCGCCGAATTCCCCCTAGCCTAGATTCCGTTATCGGAGCCGGGGGAGGGCAGAATTCGTCGATAGCCGCCTCGGCAGAGCCGAGGCTCAAGCCCCCACCTCGATGGGGATCACATTGGCGGCGTCTTTGGGCCCAAACGAATAGATCGTTGCGGCGTCTTCAGGCGTCATGGTGCCGAGGTAATGCTCTCGAATGATGCCCGGGGAGTTGCCCGCCCAAAGCGACGTTCCTTCGATGTCACCGGTGGCAGCAACTCGGACCGAAATCGCAGTGTGTCGCAGGACGTTTCTTGGAAGCGGAACCTTCGCTGCCTCTGCGATCTGATTGAGCCGATAGGTGTAGCCGTCTTCGCCTCCATCCCCAGCGAAAATTGCCCCGGCATTTTTCCGCCGTATGGCAAGCCACCGTTGCAGTACCTCGGGCATCTCAACAGCGCGTTTCACCCGGCACTTCGATCTGTCGAGACGCAAGTATTTCCCGATCACATGCTCCCACTTGAGGAGAAGAAGCTCCGAACGTCGGGGACCGGCATAAAGTTGGACGAGCATGGCCGCAAACACCTCACGATGCTGGGATTTCGCGCCCTCCTCAATCAGGCACTTGCACTGTTTCGGAGTGAGAATCGTGGTGGGCTTTTCGTCCTCTTCGGCACGCACAAGCTTCTCAGCTGGATTCGCGCCTCGCCAACCTCGGTCCACGCAGAAATTGAAGAACGCTGTGAGCGTGATGATGTAGTTCGTCCGAGTCTTGGAGGAAGCGGATGACTTCCCATCCTTGCCTTTCAGCTTGTCGAGCCATGCATCAAGTTCGTCCTGGACGATCTCATGGACCAGTCGCTTCCCGAAGCGACCCGATAACCTCTCGAACTGACTTTCCAGATTCTCCAGATACGCCTTTTTTCGGTTCGCTTTGCGCCTGGCGGCAACAAACGCCGTGAATGCCTCCGAGAACGACACCGCAGACGTCTTGGGCGCGTGCCGGAGAGCATACTCAATCGCCTCCGTTAAGCTCATGTTGCGTTCCTTCAGCCGCGCTTTGGTGTCCGCTCCGAGTCTCCGGTGATTCTCGAGGACATCAGCGGCATAATCCTTCGCGGCCTGTTCCGTGGCGAAGAACCTACGCTCCTTCTTCTTCCCGGTAATACTCGCAGGGACGTTAAGTCTCCACCATCGCGGCTTTTTTTTCGGGTCTCGAATGACCTTTTTCTGCTCATCCACCTTCACGGGTGGTCGGATACGATCTTTCATCAGGTGATGATGAGAAATTCAGTGATCGCCGGTAGCGTTACCGACGGCACGCGACGGCGTAAGACGAGCGTGGGCAAGTCACTTTTGGACACCTGACGGACACTAGCGGGAACCGTGCGAAAGCCAATTCATAAACAGAAAGGCGCGGTAACCACTTGGGCTACCGCGCCTTCAAATTGGGTGCAGGGGTTGGATTTGAACCAACGACCTTCAGGTTATGAGCCTGACGAGCTACCAGGCTGCTCCACCCTGCAACAAATGGGAGGCGGAACGTGCGAGCGGCGTTTAGGCCTGTCAACCCCCTTTTCCGAAAAAGCCCGAATTCTCGCTTGCCAGCCTCGCACCGCCTCTCTGTCTTCGACCGCTCTGTCAGTCAACGACCGTCAACCATAACCTCCCTCCCGATCGCAAGGCGGCCCTGCGGCCGACCTGTGTTTCAGAGGAAACATAGATCAAATGAACATCACTCCTAAAGACCTGCTCGATGCCGGTGTGCATTTCGGGCACCAGACCAAGCGCTGGAACCCGCGTTCGAAGTCCTTCGTCTTCGACCACCGCCAAGGGATCAGCATCATTGACCTTGGCAAAACCCATGCCGCCCTCGAAAAGGCCTGCGCGTTTCTCGAGGACACCGTCGCCAACGGCGGCAACGTTCTGTTCGTCGGCACCAAGCGCCAGGCGAAGGATATCGTTCGCGAAGCCGCGACCGCGACCAACATGCCTTTCTGCGTCGATCGCTGGCTCGGCGGCACGCTCACGAATTACGAGACCGTCAAGCGCTCCATCGCGAAGTACAAAAAGTACCAGCAGATGGAAACCAGCGGCGAGCTCGCGAAGCTTTCCTCCAAGGAAGAGTCCGCCATCAAGCGCGAGATGGTCCGCATGCAGAAAAATTTCAGTGGCATCGTGGAGATGCCCGGGATGCCGACCGCGATGTTCGTGGTCGATGTGAACCACGAAAAGATCGCCGTGGCCGAGGCCGCGCGTAGCGGCATTCCTTGCGTCGGGCTCGTCGACACGAATTCGGATCCGGCCACCGTCTCGCATCCCATCCCGGGCAACGACGACGCGGTGAAGTCCATCCGCATCATCGTCGAAACCGTCACCGCAGCGATCCAGAGCGGCCTGTCGCAGCGCGACTCCCGTCGCGCGGCGCGTGGTGCCGCCGACCTGAAGGCCGCCGCGGCTGCCTCTGCCGGCGTCACGGGCGAGCAGCCCGCGCCCGCGGCCGATGACGTCGATCCCGCCAAGGTGGAGCTGCCCGCCGAGGTAGCTGCCGAAGTCGAAGGCGAGACCGAAGCCGCCGCCGCGAAGAAGAAAACGACGCGCGCCAAGCGCCCCGTCGTCAAAGCCGAATAATTCAAATGTCCGTCACCATCACCGCTCAAATGGTCAACGACCTCCGCACCGCCACCGGTGCGGGGTTGCTCGACTGCAAGAAAGCCCTCACGGAAGCCAACGGCAACGTCGAGGAAGCCACGACGATCCTTCGCAAGAAGGGTGCCGCCTCGGCCGCGAAGAAGGCCGATCGCGCGACGAACCAGGGTCTCATTGAGAGCTACATCCACGTCGGCGGAAAGGTCGGCGTGCTGCTCGAGGTGAATTGCGAAACCGACTTCGTGGCGCGCAACGAGGACTTCAAGGCGTTCTGCCGCGATCTTTGTCTGCAGATCGCCGCCGCGAGTCCGCTCTATGTCGGACGCGACCAGGTGCCCGAAGAGGACCTCGCCAAGGAGCGCGAGATCGCTGCGGCCCAAGTGCAGGGCAAGCCGCCGGCGGCCGTCCAGAAGATCGTCGAGGGCAAGCTCGAGAAGTTCTACTCCACGATCTGTCTGCTCGATCAGCCGTTCGTGAAGGACCCGGAAAAGACGGTCAAGGATATGCTCACCGAGAGGATCTCGAAGATCGGCGAGAATATCCAGATCCGCCGTTTCACGCGCTACCAGCTCGGCGCCTGAGCCCGCCCCGCCAGAACAAATCTTCAAGGCGCCTCCGCAGGGAGGCGCCTTTTTCTTTGTGGGCGACGAGGGGCAGACCATAGTGGCTTCGTTCCCAATGATGAAAGTCACGCGAGTCCATATTGTTGCCCGAGGCCTGACCAACCGCTGCCCGAACTGTGGCGGCCGCACCCTTTTCAAAACGGGCACATTGTTTCAGGTGAATCAGAACTGTCCCCGCTGCGGCTTTCAGATCGAGCGCACAAACGACGAGGGGTTCTATCTCGGCTCGCTCTCGTTGAACTACGGCGTGACCCTCGTGTGTTTTCTGGTGCCGGTAATGCTGCTGGCGTATAACGATGCAATCAGCGTCCGCACGGCGACCGTCGCCGCGGTGATCGGCGCGCTCCTGGTGCCGGTCCTGTGCTACCGCCCGTCGCGCAGCTGGTGGCTGATGAACTACTACTTGCTCTTTCCCCGTCACCTGCCGGCCAACGGCGGCACAGGGCGGGGGAGCGAGACCGATCGCTGATTTACAGCGATTGCGGGGCTGGCCGCGCCGCCAAGAAAGCGTCGATAGCGACGAGAAAGTCGCTCGCAGAGTAGTATAAAGTTTGGCCCTATATAGATTCTAGGAAAAATACCTAGGCTGAGGCTGAGCGTCTGACGCGATTGCGCCCTATACGCCGGACTATCAGAGTCAGATGTCCAATGCGCTACGGTTAGACTCATGGGGCTTTTGATTCCCCCGGCGAGGTCTGGTTGCTTCACCGTATTCGGTCGTTTTCACCCCGGATTCTCCGATGGTCGCTTCGTTCCTCGGATATACCCCCATCCCGAACCGCGATTTTATGCGCCGGCGTTGGTGAGCCGCGCATTTGTATAACAACCCCTAGACACCACCCAAACTATGAAACCCGCCAGACAAGCCAAGCCGCGGATGAAGGTCGCGTTAGCCTTCTCTGCGTTAAGCGTCGCCGCCTACGCCCAGGTGGCTTCACCGACTCCACCTTCGACCTCCGCCGAGCCGGGCGACGAGGACGTCGTCATGCTCTCGCCCTTTGAAGTGACCTCGCAGACCGACCGCGGTTATCAAGCGACGGAGACACTTGCCGGCACCCGCATCCGCACGGACCTGCGCGACGTCGGTTCGGCGATTTCGGTCGTCACCCGCGAATTCATGCAGGACGTCGGTGCGACCGACAATAGCACCTTGCTCCAATATACGACGAACGCCGAAGTGGCCGGCACCCGCGGCACCTATGCCGGCCTGGGCAACGGCACCAGCGTCGACGAAACCGCCAGCCTGCGGGCGCCGGCGAGCGCACAACGGGTGCGCGGCCTCGCTTCGGCTGACAATACTCGCGACTTCTTCGTCACCGACATCCCGTGGGACAGCTATAATGTCGACCGCATCGATATACAGCGCGGTCCGAATTCGATTCTTTTCGGGCTCGGCAGCCCGGCCGGTATCGTCAACGCGTCCACGCGCAACGCCGAGTTCCGCAACCTCGGATCGGTGGAAGCGCGCACCGGTTCGTATGGCACGTTCCGCAGCAGCATCGACATCAACCAGCAGCTCATTCCGAAAATGCTGGCGATCCGGCTGGACGGGATGTGGACCGACCAGAAATACCAGCAGGATCCGGCGTATCAGGACGACAAGCGCTTCTTCGGTGCGATCCGCTTCGATCCCAAGCTCTTCGCGCGCGACGATTTTCGCACCAGCATCAAGGCGAAATACGAACACGGCGAAATCGATGCCAACCGGCCCCGCCTCGTTCCGCCCAACGACAGCATCACGCCGTGGTTCCGTCCGGTCGACACCAAGAGCCTGAACGGCGGCATGGGCAAGCTTGCCATCAACAACGGCTACGAAGTCGGCGCCGCCCTTTCCGCCGTCAATCCGTGGCTGAGCGGCGGCGGCATCGATCAGCAGCAGCCGGCGTGGTTCATCGATGGCATGACGGGCTCGCTCGACCGGATCTACGGCGGATACGTCAACACGGGCGCCCGCAATGCCGACGGCAGCCTGCGGGGCGTCAACGACAGCCTGGTCGCGCAGCGCTATTCGCAGCCGTTCTTCGGCCTCACGAGCCTCAGTTCCTATGCGGGCATCGCCGGATTGCCGGGTTCCACCTTCGGTCAATACCGCACCGCCACGTTGCTCGATCCGTCCGTCTTCGATTTTTATAATCAACTGATCGATGGTCCGACGAAGAAAGAATTCGAAAACTGGAATGCATATAATATCGATTTTTCGCAGACGGCCTTCGATGACCGCTTCGGTCTGCAGCTGACCTATGACCTGCAGAAATACCGTCGCGGTGGCGAGGCGTTGCTCGGCAGCAGCGTCAACACGTCGCCCACGCTGACGATCGATATCCTGAAGAACTTCCAGGATCTCTCGGCCAATCCCCACTTCGGCCGGCCTTACGTGCTCGGCGGACCCGGCGGCGGCGACTCCTATGAAAGCGAGCGCAAATACGTCCGCGGTTCGCTCTTCGGCGAACTTCGCGCCTCCGATTTCCTATCCAATAATTTCCTCGTGAAACTGCTCGGCAAGCATCGGCTCAACGGTGTCTATAGCGACGAGAAGTATTTCGCCGAGACCCGCCGCTGGCAGATGTATGCCAACAACCGCGCCTGGGATACCTACTGGACCCGCGCGGACGGAAACCTGAACGGCATCAATAATCGTCCGCCCGTGGCCGTTATTTACCTCGGGCCCTCCCTGGGCAGTGCTGCTTCCGCGTCGGGGGCGCACATCCCCGGGATCGCCGCACCGGTGACGCTCGCGGATGGGAATTTGTATTACTTTGACGCCACGTGGAAAAATCCCACCGGCGTCAACTTCGGCGATCCCTGGACGGTTCCCGCTAATCTGTCGCCGATCTTCAATCCCACGGCTCTCCCTGCGGGCCAGACGCAGTTCCTCCAGAATTCGAATCCCGCCAATTACGTTGGCTGGACGACGAATTATCAAATGAACCTCCTGCGTTATAATGACGGGGAGAACCTGGGACTGCTCCGCAACGCTGCCAAAAGCCTGCGGCGCACGAAGTCCTACGCCGGCAGCTGGCAGGGCTTCCTCTGGAACGACGCCATCGTGCCCACCTTCGGCTGGCGCTATGACGAGGTTCGGGGCCAGAACGTCACGGCGCAGTCGGTCGCGAACAACCGCTCGATGCTGAACCTCAGCGAATCGGGTGACGCCGCGACCCGGCCCTATGCGCTGCCGCGCGGTGCCACCGGCCTGAACAGCAATCAGTCGTATTCGACCTTCAAGGACCACTCCACCGCCGGCGGCGTCGTCGTGCACCTGAACCGCCTGCTCGAGAAGGACCCGCTGCCGATCAACGTCAGCCTTTCCTATAACAAATCGAGCAACTTCCAGGTCACCAACACGCGTCGCGACATCTACGGCAATCTGATCGGCAATCCGAGCGGATCGACCAAGGACTACGGCGTGCAGCTCTCGACGAAGGACGGGAAGTATTCCTTCCGCGCGATCAAATACGAGACCAGCCTCACCAATGCCGACACCCAGCTCGATATCAGCGGCCTGACGGGCACGATCAAGAACGGCCTGAACTGGCGCAATATCATGCTGTATCACATGACCGGTTACGCGTGGTCGACGGTCACGACGGGAAACAACATTCGTTTCGAATGGATTCCCGCCTACGTGAATCAATATGGCCGCACGGTCTGGTCGCAGGACAAGGTGACCGCCGGTCAGCCGCCGCCTCCGGGCGCGGTCCTGCAGACCGAGGCGCAGTCGATCGCCCAGCGTGACGCCTCGATCGGCGCGTGGAATGACATCCAGAAGTTCCTTCAGGATAAAGGCTACTTCTCGGCTTGGAACTACGGCGTCGGGCCGACGAGTCCCGACAAGCTGACCAACCGTGCGACCTACGAGGCGAACCCCGGCGCGTATCAGCCCGATCCGGCCAGCGTCTACGATTATCGCAACGCCCCGAACCTGCAGGGCTTCGCGGTCACGGCCGACACGATGTCGAAGGGTTACGAGTTCGAGTTCACGGCCAATCCGCTGCCGAACTGGCGCATTGCGTTCAACGCCGCCAAAACGACGGCTGTGCGCACGAATGTCGGCGGAGCGCTCCTCGACGATCTCGTCAATTACATGACCGAGAAGATCGGCACCGCGACGGTGCCCGGAGCCGCCGGCGACATGATTATGTTCAACGCGCACTTCGACGATCCCACGAACGTGATCTGGAACAACGGCACCTGGAAAAACTTCCGTTCCGGCTACACGCTCCTGAAGCTGCAGGAGGGCGCGGCGACGGCCGAGCTCCGCAAGTGGCGCTACAATGTCGTCACGAACTACACGTTCGACACCAGCTTCCTCAAGGGCGTGGGCCTCGGCGCCAGTTATCGCTGGCAGGACAAGATCGCGATCGGCTATCCCGTTCTGGAAGGCGCGGGCGGCCTGGCGACGTTCGATCTTTCGAATCCCTACTACGGGCCGAAGGAAGACGCGCTCGATCTCTGGATCAGCTATGAGCGGAAGCTCACCAAGAAAATCCGGTGGAAGATCCAGCTGAACGTTTACAACGTCGGAAAGAGCGAGGATCTGATTCCGATTTCCGTTCAGCCCGATGGACACACGTGGGCCTCGGCCCGCATCGCCCCGGTGCAGGAGTGGATGCTGACGAATACGTTCTCGTTCTAACGTCGCCTCTGCCTCCCTGCTAGGTTTCACCCGCGGCGGGGTCGCTCCGACCCCGCCGCTTTTATTTTAACTCATCGCATGATTCATCGACTCCCTCCTGGTTCTCTCGTTCGTCTCGTGCTCGCCTGGCTGCTGGGCTTGAGCGTTTCGACCGCAGCCTTCGCTTTGCTGGCGCGGCCGTCCTTCGTCGTGGAGACCGGAAGCGCCGGCGATTTCCCGCTGGTGCGCGAGGGCCAGGCCGCGGACGTGCAAGTGGCGCCGCAGGAGTTTCCCGGGGTCCGGCGCGTGGCCGGCCAACTGCAGGCCGATCTCGAACGAGTTTCAGGGGTGCGCCCGGAGCTGGTCGCATCCGCGCGTCCGGCGCGAGGGCCGGTCGTGATCGTCGGCACCCTCGGTCGCGGAGGGGCGGTGGATGAGTTGGTCACGAGCGGAAAGATCGACGCGACGCAGATCCGGGGACGCTGGGAGGCGTTTACGATCTCGGTCGTGTCGCAGCCGTTTCCCGGAATCGACCAGGCCCTCGTGATCGCGGGCAGCGACAAACGCGGCACGATTTACGGCCTCTATGAGCTTTCGGAACAGATCGGCGTTTCGCCCTGGTATTGGTGGGCCGATGTGCCAGTGACGCGGCGGTCGAGTCTCTGGATTCGGCCGGAGCCCGTGGTCGAGACCGGACCGGTCGTGCGCTATCGCGGGATTTTTATCAACGACGAGGCCCCCGCGCTGACCGGCTGGGTGCACGAGAAGTTCGGCCGGTTTGATCACACCTTTTACCGGCACGTGTTCGAGCTGATCCTTCGTCTGCGCGGCAACTATCTGTGGCCCGCGATGTGGCAGCCGCGGGCGTTCATCGACGACGACCCGGAAAACGCGGCGCTGGCCGACGAATACGGGATCGTGATCGGCACCTCGCATCACGAGCCGATGATGCGCGCGCATGCGGAGTGGGACCGCTACGGCAAAGGTCCGTGGAATTACGAGAAGAACGCCGACGTGCTCCGGGAGTTCTGGCGTGGCGGCGTGGAGCGCGTGAAGGATTACGAAAAGATCGTCTCGCTCGGCATGCGCGGCGACGGCGACGAGCCGATGTCGGAAAGCGAAAACGTCGCGTTGCTCGAGCGTATCGTCGCCGATCAGCGGCAGATCCTTTCCGACGTGGAGCGCCGGCCGCTGCCGGAAATCCCCCAGCTCTGGGCGCTCTACAAGGAGGTGCAGGGCTATTACGAACGTGGCATGCGCGTGCCGGACGACGTGACGCTGCTATGGTGCGACGACAACTGGGGCAACATCCGCCGGCTGCCCACTCCCGAGGAACGCAAGCGCACCGGCGGCGCCGGCGTGTATTATCATTTCGACTACGTCGGGGGACCGCGGAATTACAAGTGGATCAACAGCACCCCGATCACGAAGATCTGGGAGCAAATGCACCTCGCGTGGCGCCTTGAGGCGACGCGGATCTGGATCGTGAACGTCGGCGACATCAAGCCGATGGAGTTCCCGATCGAATTTTTCCTGCGCTACGCGTGGAATCCGGCCGCGTTGCCCTACGAGCGGCTGGGCGACTATTCCGTCGCGTGGGCGACGCGGAATTTCGGCGCGGAATACGCGTCGGAGATCGCCGCACTGATCAACGGCTACACGAAACTTCTCAGCCGGCGAAAGCCGGAGATGCTCGCTCCGGACACGTTCAGCCTCGTGAACTATCGCGAGGCCGAGCGCGTGCTGGCCGAGTGGCGCGACCTCGTCCGCCGGGCCGAGGCGGTGCGCACCGCGCTGCCGGCCGCGGCGCAGGACGCGTTTTTCCAGCTGGTGTGGTATCCGGTCAGGGCCGCGGCCAACGTGCAGGAGGTGCACGTCGCGGCCGGATTGAACCGGCTCTACGTGGCGCAAGGCCGCGTGGCGGCGAATGCGCAAGCTGCCAGAGTGCGCGAACTGTTCGCCTTGGATCAGGAGTTCGCGCGCCAGTATCATGCCCTCGGCGGCGGACGGTGGAACCATCTGATGTCCGAAACCAAGTTCGGCTACACCTACTGGCAGACGCCAAATCTCGAAGCCGCGCCTGCCGTCCAGGAAGTGCGGCCGCGCGACGAAGCCTCGCCCGCGCTGGCGATCGAAGGCAGCGTCGTGGCGTGGCCGTCCTACGGTGCACGTGCGCCCCTGCTGCCGCCCTTCAATCCACTAGGTAGCGAGACCCGCTGGATCGAGGTGTTCAACCGCGGCAATCGCGAATTCGGGTTCCGCGCCGAGGCGGACCAACCGTGGGTGACGCTGTCGTCGCGAGAGGGCCGCGTCACCGACCAGGTGCGCCTCGAAGTCGGCCTCGACCGCGCCGCCGTGCCACCGGAGGCCTCGACTGCGACGGTGAAGATTGAGGCGGAGGGACAGACGTTCCGGATTCGGTTGCCGATCGAGCAGCCGCCGGGCGAGCGCGCGGGTTTCGTCGAGACCGATGGCCACGTTGCCATCGAAGCGCCGCATTTCGCTCGCAAGATCGATGCTGGAGACGTCGCGTGGCGGACGCTCGACGATTTTGGGCGCACGCTGGGCGGAGTGACGACGTTTCCGGTAACGGCGGCGGAGTCGACGCCCGGCGGCGCGTCACCACACGTTGAATACGACCTGACGCTGACGTCCACCGGAGAGGTCACGGTGGAGCTGCACTGCGCGCCGTCGCTCGATTTCCAGCCGGGCGAAGGCTTGCGGCTGGCGGTTTCTTTCGACGACGAGCCGCCGCAGATCGTGAAACTCGACACCTGGGCGACATTGCAAACCTGGGAGACTTCGGTGGGCGACGGGGTGCGGCGTGTCGCCACGCGCCATCGCATCGAGCGTCCGGGCGTTCACGTCCTGAAGGTCTGGCGGGTGTCGCCGGCCGTCGTGCTCGAGCGCATTGTCGTGAACACGGGCGGCGTGCGGCCCAGCTACCTCGGCCCGCGGGAAAGCCCGCGTGTGGCACCCGGCAACTGACTTCGTTCCCGCGGTCTTTTTCATTCCATTTCTTTCATGAAACTCGGTCTTGGCCTTTATCGCCACATGCTCACGCCGGAGAACTTCGCTTTCGCGAAGCAGGCCGGCGCCACTCACATTGTTGCGCATCTCGTCGACTATTTCCGCGGTGGCGCGGGTCATTCGGCGACGGACGACCAGCCGCTTGGCACGGATTGGGGCTGGGGGCTGGCCGGCGATCCCGACCGGCTTTGGACGCTCGAGGAAATCGTCGCGGTGCGCGACGCGGTCGAGGCTGCGGACTTGAAGCTCGAAGCGATCGAGAACTTCGATCCGGCGCATTGGTATGACGTGTTGCTCGACGGCCCGAAGCGCGCGCAGCACATCGAAAATGTGAAGACCATCGTGCGGCGCGTCGGCGAGGCAGGCATCCCGATCATGGGCTATAATTTCTCCATCGCCGGCGTAGCCGGGCGGACGAAGGGTAACTACGCCCGCGGCGGCGCACCGTCGGTTGGGATGGAAGGACCTTACGACCTGCCGATGCCGAATGGTCTCGCGTGGAACATGGTGGTGGATCCCACCGCGCCGGGCCGCGACACCGGCACGATCCCCTCCGCCACGCACGAGCAGTTGTGGGATCGCTATCGCCGGTTTCTCGATGACGTCCTGCCGGTCGCCGAACGCGCCGGCGTGCGGCTGGCGCTGCACCCCGACGATCCGCCGATGCCGTTCATCCGCGGCCAGCCGCGGCTCGTGTATCAGCCGGAGTTATACCAAAAGGCGATCGATCTGAACCCAAGCCCGGCGAACGCCCTGGAGTTTTGCGTCGGCTCGCTCGCCGAGATGACGGAGGGCGACATCTACGACGTCGTCGATCGCTACAGCCGGCAGCAGCGGCTCGGCTACGTGCACCTGCGGAACGTCCGCGACAAAGTGCCGTATTACAAGGAGACCTTCATCGACGACGGCGAAGTCGATGTGCTGCGCGTGCTCGCGATTTTGAAGAAGAACGGCTTCGAGGGGGTGATCATCCCGGATCACGCGCCGCAGATGAGTTGCGCGGCGCCGTGGCACGCAGGGATGGCCTTTGCGCTCGGTTATATGAAGGCCGGTTTGAAATCGCTCGGGATCGAGTGACGGTCAAGTTTTGTGAGGTGTCGGTTTCGCTCGCCGGAAGACGCACTACACCCAGAGATTCGTTCCGCGAATCGTAACCCCTGAGAAAACCACGATGAAACCTCCGAAACTCCTTCGTCTTGCCCTTGCGTGCCTGGCGCTCCCGCTGGCCGGCCTGAGCGCGGCTCAACTCGACGTCAAAGTCGACACCGCCAAAACCGGCGCGCCCATCAACCCGTTTATCTACGGCCAGTTCATCGAGCACCTCGGTCGCTGCATCTATGGCGGCATCTGGGCTGAGATGCTAGAGGACCGGAAATTCTATTTCCCCGTCACGGCCGACTACGCGCCCTACAAGGCGTTGCAGGATTCGAACTATCCCGTCGTCGGCGCCTCGCCGTGGCAGATCATCGGCGACGCGGCTGCGGTGACGATGGTGAAGGAAAACGTGTTCGTCGGCGATCACGCTCCGGCGGTGCGCGCGGGCGCGGGTCTGCGGCAGCGCGACCTGGGCGTGGTGGCGGGGAAGAACTACGTCGGCTACGTCTGGGCGCGTCCGCTCGGCGGAAGTGCGGAGATCGAGGTGACGCTCGTCTGGGGCGAGGGCGCGGCCGAACGCGCGACGCGCAAGCTCTCGTTTCGTGGCAAAGATTTCAGCAAGCAGGGGTTCGAGTTCACGCCCAAAACCACGCTGGAGCGCGGCGCGAGCTTGGAGATGCGTGTGCTGAAGGGCGACGTCGTGCTCGGTCCGCCGTCGCTGATGCCCGGTGACAATGTCCGCGGTCTGCGCCGCGACACCCTCGCGCTGCTGAAGCAGCTCAACGGCACCGTGTATCGCTGGCCCGGCGGCAATTTCGTGAGCGGTTACGACTGGCGGGACGGCATCGGCGATCGCGATCGTCGCCCGCCGCGCAAGAATCCCGCGTGGACCGGCGTGGAGCACAACGATTTCGGCACGGACGAATTCATCGATTTTTGCCGCGAGATCGACACCGAACCCATGATTGCCGTGAACACCGGCTTCGGCGACGCCTACTCGGCGGCGCAGTGGGTGGAGTATTGTAATCGAGGCACGGATACGATCGGGGGCGGCTGGCGCGCGAAGAACGGCCACGCGAAGCCTTACAGCGTGAAATACTGGTGCGTGGGCAACGAGATGTTCGGTCCGTGGCAGCTCGGTTACATGCAGCTCCCGCATTACACGCTGAAGCACAACCTGGTCTCCGAGGCCATGTGGAAGGTCGACCCCAAGGCGGTGCTCGTGGGGGTCGGCGACCTGGAAACGATTCCGCTGTCGTTCGATCCCGATCGTCCGGCGCCGAAAACCGGCTGGTCCGAAGGCATGATCGCGGCGTCCGCGGATCACATGAACATGTTGTCCGAGCATTTCTACCGCGGCCGCGTGCCGTGGACGAAGGAAGGCCGCACGGACGTGCTCACGCATGTGGGCATGTTGCGCGAATCGATCCGCAAGAAAGCCGACGGCCATCGCGAGTTGCAGGCGCGGCTGCCGAACCTGAACGGTCGCGTGATGCCGATCGCGATGGACGAATGGAATTACTGGCATCGCGAATCCGTCTACGGCGAGCTCGGCTGCATTTACGAACTGACGGACGGACTCGGTGTGGCCGCCGGCCTGCACGAATATTTCCGGCAGAGCGACCTGATCCACATGGCGCATTATGCGCAGACGGTGAATGTGATCGGCGCGATCAAGACGTCGCGCATCGCGGCCGAGATGGAAACCACCGGTCTCATGCTGCAGATGTATCGCGCCCACTACGGTCAGACGCCGCTCGAGATCGGCCGCGATTTCGGCAACTACGACGTCACCGCGGCGCTCACCGCCGATGGCAAGGTGCTGACGCTCGGCGTGGTGAATCCCACGAACGAGGAGCTGTCGCTCCAACTCGACCTCGCAGGGCGGTCGGTCGCCGGATCGGGCACGCGCTGGCATGTGACCGGTGCGGATGCCTCGGCGCACAACACTCCCGGTCAGCCCCGGGCGGTCGATCTCCAGCGCACCGAAGGTGTCAACGGATCGCAACTGCGCATCCCGGCGCTCAGCGCGGCTGTGTTCGCGTTGCCGCTGAAATAGGAGAGCACCGCCGCCGCTCCGATTCCTTCTCATTTCTTATGAACCACGACGACTTCTCCACCATCTTCTCTCTGCGCAACGAACACGCGCTCATCACGGGCGGCGGCACCGGCATCGGCCTGGCGGTCGCCCGCACGATGCACGCCGCCGGAGCGAAGCTGACGCTGGTCGGTCGCCGGGAAGCGGAATTGAAAGCGGCGGCGGTCGCGGTCGGCCCCAACGCCGGCTACATCGTTCATGACATCACGGAACTCGATCGGGCCGACGAACTCGTGCGGCAGGCCGCGCGCGAACGCGGACCGGTCTCAGTCCTCGTGAACAATGCCGGCATTCACCTGAAGAAATCGGTCGTCGAGACGACGCCGGTCGAGTTTCAGCAGGTGCTCAATACACATATTCTCGGCGCCCACGCGATCTCCCGCGCGGTGCTGCCGGGGATGATGGAACGCCGGCACGGCTCCATCCTGTTCATGGCGTCCATGGCGTCGCTTTTCGGGATCCCCTACGTGGTCGCTTACAGCGCGGCGAAATCCGCGATGGTCGGCATGGTGCGCACGATGGCCACGGAAGTCTCGAGCCACGGTGTGCGGGTCAACGCGATCGCGCCCGGTTGGATCGAGACGGAGATGTCGCGCAAGGCCCTCGACGGCGACCCGGTGCGTAAAAACAAGATCGTCGGACGCACCCCGATGGCGAAGCTGGGCCGGCCCGACGACATCGGCTGGGCGGCGGTTTATCTGTCATCACCAGCCGCGCAGTTCGTCACTGGCGTGGTCCTCCCGGTCGACGGCGGCGTGAGCGTGGGTTTCTAGAGGTAACCGGCGCAGCTCGGCAACCTGGCGCTCCGAGGTAGGGCGGGTCTTTGACCCGATCTTTGAGCTGCGAGTGAGACGGCGGAGTCGGGAGAACCGCCTGAGCAGCAGACCGTGAACTCGCCCGGGAATTTTTCGCGAATCGCGTCACTTTGCGGATACGCAATCCGTCCTGCGCTAGATTACCCCATGAACGCCCCCGCTGTGCTCCACTGGTCCGCGCTCGGCTCCGCCGTCGCGTTTGGTTTGCTCACCCCCACCGTCAGAGCGCGCGCCGACGAACCCGTCGGCGAATTCGCGCAACACGCCGATGTCGGCGATCCGGCGATCGCCGGTTCCGCGAGTTACGATCCCGATACGCAACACTACCGCTTCGCCGCCGGCGGCACCAACATGTGGGGCACGTCGGACCAGTTTCACTTCGCGTGGAACCGCATGAAGGGCGATTTCATCGTGCGCGCGCGGTTCGAATTCGTCGGCCAAGGCGTCGATCCGCATCGCAAGGTCGGCTGGATCGCGCGGAGCTCGCTCGCCGCGGACTCGCCGTATGCCGATGCGTGCGTGCATGGCGACGGGCTCACGTCGCTCCAATACCGGCGCACCCAAGGAGGCGAAACGCAGGAGGTGGCGCTGCCGCTGCGGGGCGGCGATGTCATCCAACTCGAGCGACGCGGGCGGACCTACCTGTTTTCGTCGGCGCGATACGGTGAGCGGTTCGTCACGCGTGAGATCGAGCTCGAGCTCGGCGAAGAGGTGCTCGTCGGCTTGTTCCTCTGCTCGCACAATCCGCAGGTAAAAGAAGAGGCGATCTTCAAGGATGTGCGCATCATCCGCCCGCCGAAGACGGGCTACGTGCCGTATCGCGATTACATCGGCGCACAGCTCGAGGTCCTCAACGTCTTCACCGGCCAGCTCTCCGTCGTGCATCGATCTCCGGAAGCGTTTGAGGCGCCGAACTGGATGCCCGATCTGCGCACGCTGCTCGTGAATGTCAGCGGACCGGGGCCGAACAAGGGACGCCTTCAGCGCTTCGATCTCGTGACGAAGCAGATGACTCCGTTCGACACGGGCTTTGCGACGCGCAACAACAACGATCACGTGCTCTCGTTCGACGGGCGTCAGCTCGGCATCAGTCATCACAACGCGGATGACGACGGCCGCTCCGTGGTCTATCGCTTGCCCGCGACGGGCGGCACGCCGGTGCGCGTCACGCCGAAATCGCCGTCGTATTTCCACGGCTGGTCGCCGGACGGGAAATGGCTCGTTTACACCGGCGGACGCAAGGAGCGGCCGGACGGCTCCGACAAATACGATATCTACAAAATCTCCCTCGACGGCGGCGACGAGGTGCGGCTGACCGATTCGCCGGGGTTGAATGATGGGCCGGAGTTTTCGCCGGACGGACGCTATATCTACTTCAACTCGACGCGCACCGGCCGGATGCAGCTGTGGCGCATGAACGCGGACGGTTCCGGGCAGGAGCAGCTCACCGACGACGGACTCAACAACTGGTTTCCGCATGTCTCGCCGGACGGGAAGTGGATCGTGTTTCTCTCCTATGGCGCCGACGTGAGACCCGACGATCATCCGTATTACCGGCAGGTTTATCTGCGGATGATGCCGGCGGACGGCGGCGAGCCGCGCGTGATCGCGTATGTCTTCGGCGGACAGGGCACGATGAACGTCCCCTCGTGGTCGCCCGACGGCGTGCGGATCGCGTTCGTCAGCAATACGGCGATCGAATAACCATAAAATGAATACGCGAAACCTCCTCGGCGCGATCGCGGTGGGCGTCGCGCTGGTGCTGCCGCTCGGCGGGCAAACGACAACGACCGCCAAAAAATCCCCGCCAGCCGCGTGGCCGTCGCCGGAGGAGCGCAAGCGCATCGCCGAAGCGTCGCATGCGGACTGGCAGCGGATGATGACGCAACTGGGATTGTCGGTGCCGGACAATCTGCCGCCGGAGGAAAGCGATCCGAAGCGTCCGCCGAACGCGCAGCGCAATCCGAACGGCAACGGCTGGACGGACAACGGGCGTTTCGTCGTGCGCTCCGCGTGGGGCAACTGGATCCGCTACGATCTGGACCACGCCGACGTCGGTCCGCTGCCGGATCCGCTCACGCTGGAGAACGGCGAACATGTGACGGCGCCCGCGGCCTGGTGGTCGCAGCGGCGGCCGCAGATTGCGGAGTTGTTCGCCCGTGAGATCTACGGTCGCATTCCGGCGGATACGCCTGCGGTTGCTTGGGAAACGATCGAGACTGACGAGCACGCGCTGGACGGACGCGCGCGGCTGCAGCGGCTGGTCGGCCGTATCGACAATCGTGCGTATCCCGAGGCAGAGCCGACGATCGAGCTCGAACTCTATCTGCCGAACGCGGCGCGCGGACCGGTGCCGGTGGTGGTGGCGATATCGTTTAATTTTCCGCCGGGGATGCGTTTCCCCGGCGCGCCGACCGGACCAAGCGCACTCGAGCAGACGATCGCGCGGGGTTGGGGCTACGCGCGCTTCGTGCCGACCTCATTGCAGGCGGATAATGGCGCCGGCTTGAATTCCGGGATCATCGGTTTGATGAACCGAGGCCAGCCGCGCACCCCGGAGCAGTGGGGCAGCATCGCGGCGTGGTCGTGGGGTTTGAGCCGGATCGTGGACTATTTGGAAACGAATCCCGCGATCGACGCACGGCGCCTCGCGGTGCAGGGGCATTCGCGTTATGGAAAAACCGCGCTTGTCGCGGCGGCGCTCGAACCGCGCTGGGCGCTCGTGTTCGCGAGTTGCTCCGGCGAGGGCGGGGCGAAACTGCACCGGCACGATTACGGCGAGTCGGTCGACATCGTCGCGTCGAGCGGCGAATACCACTGGATGGCGGGGAATTTTCTCAAGTATGCGGGCCGCTGG
Organism: Opitutaceae bacterium; assembly: GCA_040255565.1. Lineage (GTDB taxonomy): Bacteria > Verrucomicrobiota > Verrucomicrobiia > Opitutales > Opitutaceae > Opitutus. The sequence goes on from JBDZVH010000001.1 coordinate 62,251, forward strand.
AAGGAACTCCCGATTGACCAGCACGAGCTCATCGCGCTCGTGGCGCCGCGACCGGTGTTCATCACCGGCGGCACGCAGGACACGTGGGCCGATCCGGTGGGCATGTTCAGGGCGTGCGTCGCTGCGGGACCGGTTTATCGGTTGCTCGGAAAAGAGGATCTGGGGCGGACGGAAATGCCGGCGCCGGACGAGGAGTTGATCGCGGGCGATCTGGCGTTTCGCTACCACGAAGGCGGCCACTTCGATGTGATCGACTGGCCGACGTTCCTGAAGTTCGCGGACAAATATTTCGGTAAAACGAAATCGTAGCGAGAAAGTGGATGCGCGATCCGGTGGTTCAGCGCATCGCCGGATCGCCGGGAACGTAGCGCAGCCGGATCGATTTGTAATAATCGAGGGGATGTTCCGGCGGTTCCACGCCGGCGGGCAGCGGGCGTTGCGAGAACGTCTGAAAATACAGCAGGCAGGCGTCGCGCCACTCGCGTGCTTCGCGCTCCTGACGGCGGAGGAGCGCTTGCACATGACGGAAGCGTTCTTCGTCGATGCGGCCCGCGAGGCCGTCCCACGTGCGTTGAAAACCGCGGACCTCGTCGACCCCGGCCTGGTAATGGAGGGCGAGTTCGTCCCAGAGCGTGCGGCCGGATTTCATCCGATAATCCCACGGCAGGTGGTGAAACCACAATAGCAGGTTGTCGGGGGTGGTCGCGGGGTTGCTCCAGCGCTGCTGGATCTCAGGGGCGTATTGACCGAGCGCGTTGGAGCCGTGAGCGGTGCGATCGAAGCCGATGCCGTTGCGATCGGCGCGGTGATAATAGACGGAAGTCCAATCCGCGCGGCCGGCGTTGTCGACCCACGGACCGGGACCGTAGTGATGACCCTCGGCCATGATGTGATGCAGACCGAGCGGCATCGAGTAGTTCACGGCCGCTTCGCGGGACGCGAGGAGGATGGAGTCGATCGCCGACACGACGGCTGAATCGTTCGAATAGGTCTGGCGGGTCCACTCTTCGGCAATTTGCGCGGAGGCGAGCGCGGGATCCCAGGCGAGCCGGCCGTAGGCATACCAGTTGGACTGTGCGAGGGGATTGCCGGTCCAGTTGCGGGCGTTGCCGCCGTTGGCGACGCCGGAGATGGCGGAAAGCCCGTGGAGGTCGAGCGAGCCGTCGACGATGCGCGCGACGGTCGAGCCGGGGCCGCGCACGAAGGTGTCGGCGTCGAGCACCTCTTCAAACAGCGGTCCGAGGAAAACCGTGTGGATGCCGCCGCCGAGATATTCCTGCGTGATCTGGAGCTCGAGCGCGAGCGGTGTGCGGGGCATCGCGCCAAACAGCGGGTGAAATGGTTCGCGCGGCATGAAATCGATCGCGCCGTTCTTGACCTGCACGACGACGTTGGTGCGGAACTGGCCATCGAGGGGCTGGAACTCGTTGTAGCCCTGCTTGTGGCGGTCGTCGGGCACCTCGTGATCGTAGACAAACGCGCGCCAGAGCACGATGCCGTTGAACGGGACGACGGCGTCGGCGAGGAGATTGGCGCCGTCGGCGTGCGTGCGGCCGTAGGCCTGTGGGCCGGGCTGCCCCTCGGAGTTGGCTTTCACGAGAAAGCCGCCGAAGTTCGGAATCAGGCGATAGATCTCGGCGGCCTTGTCGTTCCACCAGCGTTTCACGGCGGGATCGAGCGGGTCGGCGGTCGCGAGTCCGCCGATCTCGATGGGCGCGCTGAATCGGGCGGTAAGGTAGACGCGGATACCATAAGGACGAAACACCTGCGCGAGGGCTGCGACTTTTTGCAGATAAGGCGCGGTGAGAACGAGAGCGTTGGCGTTGACGTTGGTGAGGACGGTGCCGTTGATGCCGATCGAGGCGCAGGCGCGGGCGTAGTCGCGATAGCGCGGGCTCACGTAGTCGGGGAGCTCGAACCATTCCCAGAGCGAACCGCCGCCCTGGCCGCGTTCGACGGTGCCGTTGAGGTTGTCCCAGTGGTTGAGGATGCGCTTCTGGATTCGCGGTGCGCTCACCATTTCGAGCTGTTCGACCGGTTTATGGGTCTGCAGTTGGCGCAGCAGGGCGAACGCGCCGTAGAGCACGCCGATCTCGCGGTTGGCGAGCAGGAGCGTGCACGGGCGGCCTTCAAACACGGTCCGGCGCAAAATAAAACCCTCTTCGCTCGCGGCGCGGAGATCGGACTCGCTCACGAGTCGCGTGATCGCGGGCGAGCGCGTCGCGACGGCGAGCAACAATGTGCCCTGACCGGTCGGCCGATCGACGGCGGGCACATCGACTCCGAACAGGCCTTGGAAGCCGGTGCGCAGTTCGTCGATGGCGGTGCCGATGGAGTTGGGACCCCACGGCGTTTCGCGCGTGGCACCGACGATCGCGATTTCGCGAAACGCTGCAGCGTAGCTTTGGCGCAGGGCGTCGTCGGCGATGCGATCGTAGCGCAGCCACAACCGGTAGCCGTCTTCCGCCCGTGCGTGAAGCGCGGACAAAACGAGCGCGAGCGCAGAGAAAAGAAACGGAGCGAGACGGATGCGAGCGGCCACGGTGGGAAAGGGCTAAAAAGGTTAACGGATATCGCGCGTGCTGGTGACGAGGTGCTTCGATTCGACGAAGAGATCGCGGATCATCAGCAGCTCGAAGGTGTGATGGATGCGCGTGAACTCGGTTTTCGTCAGGGGCTCCTTGATCATGCGGAGCGAGCCGTCGATCGGATCGATGTAAGGCACCTCCTGCATCTCCGCGGCGACTTGGCGAACCGGACCGCGCGTCGTGACGGTGTAAGTCCAGATTTCGCCGGTGATGCCCTCGGCGGCGAATGCTTTGACGCTCGCGGGCGGGCCAAGTCGGGCGCGGACTTCGGCCGTGGTCATGCCCTTGATGATCGTGGTGAACGGTTTGATTTCGTCCTGCGGCTCAGACGCGGCGGACGCGGGCGAGGCGGTCGATGCGGGTTGAGCGCTAGGGCTCGTGCACGCGCCGAGCAGAAAGGTGAAGAGCGCGAGCGCGGGAAAAACGAACCGGGAGGAGGGGAGGCATCGCGAGGTCATGGGCGGGATCGGTTGGAGAAACGGCTAAACTCAAGGGGCGGCTGGCGGCGCGAACGCGTTGAAGCGCCCGCTCACCTGGAGGAGAGCAAGATGATAAAGCAGACCGTCGTAGTAGCGCCAGCGGCCGGTTGGGATCGGCAGGTCCCAGAGCTGCTGCACGAACGGCCGCGCGAGCTCGGGATCGGCCGCGAGACCAGCGACGGCGGCCATCGCGATCAGGCCGGGCGATTGTTCTTCGGAGAGCGGCCGGCCATCGAGGGTGAATTGGTTGGGGATGCGCGGCGCGTGCGAAGCGAGGAAGCGCAGCACGCGGTTGCTCTGTTCGATCTGCCACGGGTCGGCGGCGAACCACGCGTGGTCGAGGGCGACGTGCGCGAGCGTGCGCCACGCGTCGAAACGGAAATCGCCCTTGCCCGGGCCGAACAACGTCTCGGTGAAAGGGCGTCCGTCGAAGTGCGCGTATTCCGGCATGAGTCCGGTTTGGGGATACGCGGCGCGTCGAAAAAATTCGCGACTGGTGCGGGCGGCCTCGCGCCAGAAAACGCGGTCGTCGGCGTCGTCGGACCATTGGGCCCAGAGCTCGTAGTAGGAAGGAAGATGATACGAAGGATCGGTCAGCTGACTGGCAGCGGGCGTGGGTGCGAAGACGACCTGGCGCCGTTCGCGATCGAAGATGCTGGTGACGCCGCCCGTGGCGGGTTTGTGCAGCATGTCGCGGAGGAGCGTCTGCGCTTCGGCGGCGTAAGTTTCGTCATGCCAGCGGTGGGCGGCGAAGAAGAGGGCCATCGCGAACCATTCCTCGCCGTCGGAGGCGGAGCCGGCATCGATTTTCTTTCCGTCGAATTTGCAGTGCCACGCGAAATATCCGCGGCGCGGACCGGAGTCGTGGCGCATGTGGCGCTTGGCCCAGCGCCAAAGCCGGTCGAATTCGTCGCGATGGTCGGTCTGCACGGCGATCATCATGCCGTAAGACATGCCCTCGGTGCGGACATCCTGGTTGCCCGTGTCGGCGATGTAGGCGGCGTCGCCGTCGGCCGGGTAGTAGAGCCGCTCGGTGCGTTCGTCGCCGTGGAACAGCTGTTGCCAGGCGGCGTCGAGTTTCGCGTCGATCGCGGATTCGGGTTGGCCGAGCAGTTCGGCGAAGAGATTGCGCGTGGAAGAGGGCGTCGCGGACAGCGTCGACACGGCGAACGCGAAAGACGCGACCAGGAAATTCAGCAGTGAGTATCGCCGCGCGACGAAGACGCGACGAGACGCTGAGGTGGAGCCCGACGTCCTCGTCGGGCTGATCAGCGAGCGTTGGTTCAATAGCCCGATGGGGACATCGGGCTCCATCTTGCGGCGAGACAGCGCGAGGTTCATTGCGGACCGTAGATGCGGAAGTTGCCGCTCACTTCGAGGAGCGCGATCATCGTGAGCAGTCCGTCGTAGTAACGGAGCCGGCCGGACGGGACGGGCATGTCCCACAGGCGTTGCACGAACGGTTCGCCGAGTGGGCGGTCGGCGGCGAGCGCGGCGGTGGCGGCCATCGCGATCAGGCCGGGCGTGTTGACGTCGGTCGAGACGGGCGTGCCGTCGATTTTGAAACGATCCGGAATATCGGGCAGGTGCGAACCGAGGAAGCGCAGCACGCGGTTGCTTTGTTCGACCTGCCACGGGTCGGCGGCCCACCAGGCGTGATCGAGCGCGGGATTCGAGAGCGTGCGCCAGGCGTCGTAGCGGAAATCCTCGTGATTGCCCCACGGCGCTTTGCGCGGTGAGCCGTCGAATTCGCTATAGTCGGGCATGAGGCCGGTCTGCGGGTGCGCGGCTTTCTTGAAGAGTTCGCGGCTCACTTTCGTGGCATCGGCGAGAAAAGCGCGATCGGCCGGATCGGCGGCCCAGCGCGCCCAGAGTTCGTAAAAGGCGGGAAGATGATACGACGGATCGGTGAACGTCGCGCCGGGTCCGTGCGGGGTGAAATTGATCTGCTTCGCGGCGCGGTCGAACATGTTGGTGATCGAACCGCGATCGGGTTCGTCGTCCTTGTGCAGCATCGTGCGGAGGAGCGATTGGGCTTCGGCGCGGTAATTGAAAATGCCTTCGCCATCGCCCCAGCGGTGCGACGCGAAGAACAGCGCCATCACGAACCATTCCTCGCCATCGGGCGCGGGGCCGGCGCTGAGCCGGCGTCCGTCGAAGGCGGTGTGCCAGGCGAAGTAGCCGCGGAGCGGGCCGCTCGGATAAAACATGTAGTGTTTCGCGAACTTCCAGATCTGGTTGAACTCCGATTGGCGGTTCATCTGTACGGCGATCATCATGCCGTAGGACAGTCCCTCGCTGCGGACATCGTTGTTGTTGATGTCGGGGACGTAGGCCATGTCGCCGGGAACGGGATAAAACAGCCGCTGCGAATTCTCATCGCCGAAGAACAGCTGCTGGAAGGCGCCCTCGACCTTGGCGGCGATCTCGGCGTCGGACTTGCCGAGGTATTCGCGGAAGAGATTGCGATACTGGCCGGTGGCAGCGGCGCCGTGGGGCGCGGCGGAGATCGAACCGCAGCAGCAGGCGAACAGCAGAAGGGGAAGGAGTTTGCTCATGACGGACGAAAGCACGCAGGGAAGACGAAGCGGCGCGGCGGAAGAGTCGCCGCGCCGCTCACAAAAGGAACTGAGCCGCCCGCCGGTCGCTCAGGTCGCCAAACCCGCTTTCGCGCGGCGATCGGCGAGCTCGGAGGCCATCTGGAGGGTGAGCTTCTTGTTGAGCTTGCAGAAGGCGATCGCGAACGCGCCGCCGAGGAACAGAATGCCGACGCCGATGCTGCTGGAGGCGTGGTAGCCGGTGACCGCGTTGGGCGCGGCCGGCGCGGTGGTTTCGTAATTCCAGAAACCGGCCATCGCCCAGAGGAAAATCGCCGAGCCGAGCGCCAGGCCGGTCTTGAGCGCAAAGCCGATCGTCGCAAACACGATGCCGGTGAAACGCCGGCCGGTCTGCCATTCGGAGTAGTCGGCGGCGTCCGCATACATCGCCCAGGCGACGGCGATGGTGGGCGCGTAAACGAGCGAGCCGACGATCGCCAGCACGAGCATCGCGGTGGTGCTGGTGGGCGTGAGGAAGTAGTAGGCGAAGGCGTTGAGCGCGGCGAGGAGGAAGCCGGTGAAGATCACGGCCTTCTTGCCGAATCGTTTCGACAACCCCGCGGAGAGGATGATCACCACGATGGTGGTCGCGAAACCGGCCATGTTGATGATGCTGTTGAACACGTCCGCAACGTTCGAGCCCGCGAGGTTGTCGCGGGTGCCGTGCACGATGTAGCCGAGCGTTTCGAGCAGGCCGCTTTCCGCGGCGCCGGCGGAGGTGAGACCGAGTTTTTCGACGAAGTCGAACATCGCGGCCTTGTCCGCAAAATGATGATACAGGTTGTAGTGCGCCCCGCCGCGATAGGTGAGCATCGCGAAGTTGAAGAGCGTGTAGACGAACAGCGCGATCCACGGGGCGTTCCTGAAGAGGTCGGCGAAGTCCTGCTTCGGCGAGGACTTCGTGGTGATGACCGGCTTGATGCGCTCGCGGGTCGTGAAGAACGTGATGAGGAAGAGCACGAGGCAGATGACGGCCCAGAGGGTCATCGTCATCTGCCAGCCGTGGGCGCGGTCGTGGCCGTGCGCGAACTTGGCGACGAGCGGGAGCGTGAAACCGCCGACGATGAACTGCGCGATGTTGACGGAGACGAAGCGGTAGGAATTGAGCTTGGTGCGTTCGTTGAGATCCGCCGTCATGACGCCGCCGAGCGCGGAATACGGCATGTTGTTCATCGAATACAGCGTCATCAGGATCGTGTTCGTGATGCCGGCGTAAGCGATCATCATGCCCGTGCTCAGGCCGACCGGCGTCGTGTAGGCGAGCACCATCACGATCGCCCACGGCAGCGAGGTCCAGAGGACCCACGGCCGGAACTTGCCCCACCGCGTCTCGGTGCGGTCGGCGAGGACGCCCATGATCGGGTCGAACAGCGCGTCCCACAAACGCGGCCACAGGAGAATCGCGGCCGCGGCGCTGGCGGAGAGCCCGAAGACATCGGTGTAGAAGTTCAGCTGGAACAGCACCATCGTCATGAAGACGAAGTTGGCGGCGGCATCGCCGGCACTGTAGCCAGCCTTTTCGATAAACGAGAGACGCTGAACGGGCGCAGACATGGGGTCGTGGGGCGGGGTTGAGTGGACGCTTATTCGTTGAGCCAGAGCCAGGCGGAGACGCCGCGCGGATAATAGCGGCTACCGCAGGCGATGCCAGAGTCGCTACGGATCTGGTCGCACATCGCGTCGCGGCCGCAGCCGGGCGTGCGCTGCCAGTCGGCGTGGACGCGATCGCCCTGGCGCGCAGCGTCCGTCATCGCTTCGGGGAAAAGCTGCCGGATCACGTGCTGGGCGATGGCGATCTTGCTGAACCAGGTGTTCGTGCTCGTGCTGCTCATCTTCCATCCGCCGCTGGTGGCGTCGAGGCAGATCCCGGGTTGCAGCGCCTGGGCGATGTGCTGGCTGAGTTGTTTGAAGAGCGGGGCGAAGCGGCCGTTGCGATCGGTGGCGTCCTTATAGCCGAGGAACAGCGGATAAATGAAGCCTTCCACGGCGGGCAGGATTCGCGAGCGGTTGCCCTTCTCGAATACGGCCGGGAAGAAACCGGTGTCGGCTTCGAACTTGGTCGTGAGCGTCTGCGCCAGCAGATCGGCCGTCGCGTGGGCGTCGGCGGCGGCCTTGGCGAGTTTCAGCGTGGCGAAGGCGCGTTCGAGCAGCACCCACGCCCCGAGGGTCTTCACGGCGAGGTAGAGGTTGTTGCGCGCCTGGCCGAGGCTGACGTCGAGCGAATCGTAGGTGGTGATCTCGGAACCGCCGCGGACGCGATTCGAATCCTGTTTCAGGATGCCGTCGCGTTTTTTCGGATCGGGATCGTCACGACGGTGAAGGCTGTCGGCGCATGCGAGGAGGGTCTTCTGGTTCGCGCGGAGCCACGCACGGTCGCCGGTGTGCTCGGCGTAGGTGACGGCGGTGAGGATCCAGTTGAGCAGCTGCTCCATCGTCATGTGGCTGAAGCAGCCCTCTAGTCCGTCGCACTCATAGCTGGAGCGGCCGGGCGGGGTGAAGAAGCTGTTCACTCCCATGTCGTGGGTGAACGAGAGCCCGTGCTGGTCGCGATACGAGTAGCGGCGGACGAACAGATCGAGCGTGTCGCGGACCGCCCAAGGCTGCCAAACGAGTTCGAAGAACACGTGGTCGACGGTGAGATCGAACGTGTTGATCATGCGGTATTCGCCTTCGTTGACCATCCAGAGCGGGCGGCCGTTGCTCCACATCAGCTGTGTGCTGCCGAAGTAGCTGTGGGCGGATTGCGCGAGGAGAAACTTCTGGTCGTCGTCGAGCCGGCTGCGCGCGAGCTCGCGGTCGCGTTGGGCGGCGACCTTGCCGTAGCGGGCGTGTTCCTGGAGGCCGTGCACGAGCACGTCCTCGAGATTCTTGAACACCCGCGTGTAGGCGTAAACGGAATCGATGCCGGTCGTGATCGGTCCGGCGGCGTAAAAGCCGAGGGCGAGCGGGAAACGCTTCCGCGCCCCGGCGGGCACTGTGAAGACGAGCGCGGTTTCGCCGGCGATCACCAGCAGCCCGCGGTAATCGCGGAACTTGGGATCGAGGATGTCGAAACCCTGGCGCATGGTCACGCCGCGGGCCGGTTTCGTCGCGTAGCCGAACGCCGTGCCTCCCGCAAAACCCATGAGTTTGTCGCTGGTGTCGGTGAGCGGCCGCAGCGTGTCCTCGCCATTGCCCACGCCGAACATGAGCTCGACGGGCTCCTTGCCCTGGCGGTTGTCGTATTCGATCCAGCCGGTGACGACCGGCGCGAGGTGGAAGCGGGCGGCGGCTTTCGGCATCCGCGCGGGATCGGGCACGCGATCGAACGGCGTGAGCAACGAGAAACCGAAACGCCCCTCGTCCGCGCGCCAGGTATCGCTCGCCAGACCGAGGGTGCGGGTGTAGTCGGACGGCCGCAGGGCGTCGAAGCCGCGCGGCGGCTGGACGACGGTGGTGTCGCCGGTGAAGGCTCCCTCCTGCGATTTGGGCGGCGTCAGGAACGGCAGCAACTGCCAGGTGCGCTGGGCGTGACCCCGGAACCCGATGTAGATGTTCTGGCGGGCGGGACCGCGCAGGGACTGACCGAATCCGCCGGGGGAGTCGACCAAGCCGATCGTGAAACTGGCGAACGCCCCGAAGGGCGAGTGCTGGGTGTGGTAGTTTGCTTCGGGCACGGGAGCAGGAGGTGAAAAGATCGCGGGCGCGCAGAACAGGGAAACGCTTCATCGTGTCGCGGGCAGGCCGCCATGAACGGCAACGCGCGCCGGGGGGAACGGAAAGCAGGCGGAGATGATTCCCGTCGGGCCGGCCTGCAGGCGAACTGACGCAAACTCTAACTGTAGACTTGTGCAGCGCTCACTTCCCCTCCGAATGGTCGCTGCATGAACGAGCGCCGTGTTACCCTCGCCGACGTCGCCCGCAAAGCCGGTGTGCATGTCACGACCGTCTCGCTGGCGTTGCGCAATCATCCGCGGCTGCCGGAGGCGACGCGGCAGCGGTTGCAGGCGCTGGCGCAAAAGATGGGTTATGCGCCGGACCCGCTCCTGCGGGCCTTGATCGCCTACCGCGGCCGCGTGATGCCGCGGCGCAATCCGCCCACGCTGGCCTATCTGACCAACTGGTCGACCCGCTGGGGCTGGAAAAACACCACCGCCCATCCCGATTTCTTTCTCGGTGCCGAAGCCAAGGCCAAGGAGATCGGCTATCATCTGGAGCATTTCTGGACGCACGAGCCCGGGCTGACGCACGGCCGGCTGAGCGCGATCCTGCACGCCCGCGGGATCGAAGGCGTGATCCTGGCTTCCCACGGCCGCGAGATGGGCGACGAGTTGCTGTTCGACTGGGATCACTTTTCCGCGGTGAAGATCGATTATTTTCCGCACCAGCCCGCGTTGCACAACGTCACCAATCACCAGTGCGACATCGTGCGGCTCGCCATGCGCAAGGTGATCGCGCTCGGCTATCGCCGGATCGGATTCGTCATGCACCGTGGCTGGGATCACGCCGTCGACCGCCACTGGACCGCCGGCTACCTGTGCGAACAGGAGCAGTTGCCCAAAGCCCTGCGCATCCCGCCGCTGCTCTTCCCCGAACCCACGCCGATCGAGGGCTGGCTGCGGGAGAACAGCGATCCGGTCGTCGATCCCGAGGTGTTTCGGCGCTGGTTCGAACTGCACCGGCCGGAGGTGCTCATCAGCAAGGCATCGTTTGTTCGCTCCGCACTGGCGGAATTGAAGCTGCAGAGTCCGCGGGATGTCGCGTATGTGGACGTCTTCCTCGAGGACGCCGCGGCCGGGACAGTGGCGGGCGTGAGGCAGAATCACCCCACGGTCGGCGCGCTCGCGGTGGAGATCCTCGCCGGGCAACTGCAGCACAACAAACGCGGCGTGCCGCGCATCCCGACCACCACGTTCGTGGAAGGCACCTGGTTCGACGGAGCCTCGTGTCCAAGAATTGGAGACATCGCGCCGTCGCCGGCAATCCGCCGCCGGCGGCAGAAGGTCTGACCGGCAAACCCGCCATGGAAGAACGACGCGTAACTCTGGCGGACGTGGCCCGGCGGGCGGGCGTGCACGTGACGACCGTGTCGCTCGCGCTGCGCGACCGGCCGCGGCTGCCGGAAGCCACGCGCCGGCGCATCCAGGCGCTCGCGCGCGACATGGGTTATGCGCCGGATCCGTTCCTGCATGCGCTCGTGCCCTACCGCAGCCCGGCATCGCAGCCGCGGCGCGAACCGGTGCTGGCGTATCTGACGAACTGGCACACGCCGTGGGGATGGAAGGAGGTGCCGGCGCACCGGCGGTTCTTCGCCGGAGCGGAGGCCAAGGCCCTCGAGCTGGGATTCCGTCTCGAGCATTTCTGGACGCACGACCCGGCCCGGCGGCCGGAGGAGCTCGGCGAGACGCTGCAGCAGCGCGGGATCCAGGGCGTGATCCTGGCCTCGCACAGCCGCGATGTCGGGGACGCGCTGCAGCTCGACTGGGAGCGGTTCAGCGCGGTGAAGATCGATTATTTCCCGCATTACCCGCCGCTGCACAACGTCACGAACTCGCAGTCGCGGATCATCCGGCTGGCGGTGAGGAAAACCGCCGCCATGGGGTATCGGAAAATTGGATTCGTCGTGCACCGCGGCTGGGATCATGCGGTCGATCACAACTGGACCGCGGGGTTTCTTTGCGAGCAGTCCTGCCTGCCGGACGCGGACCGGGTGCCGATCCACGTCTTCCCGGGGGCGCGCCCCGTCGCGCGCTGGTTCAACGAGAAGAACGCGTCGGTGCGCGCCGATCACGCACCGCTGGAGCGATGGTTGGAGCGTCACCGGCCGGAGGTCGTGATCTCGAAAGGCGACTACGTCCTGCCGGTGTTCGCCGAGATGGGCGTGCGGATCCCGGAGGATTTCGCCTTCGTGAATCTGTTTCTCGATCCGCCCGACGGGACCATGGCCGGCGTGCGGCAGAATCACGAAACCGTGGGCGAGCTGGCCGTGGAAACCCTGGTGGGACAGTTGATCCACAACAAATTCGGCGTTCCGTCGATTCCCACGACCACCTTCGTCGAGGGCACGTGGTTCGATGGCGCCTCGTGTCCCCCGCTCCCGGGCGTGGCCGCGTCGGGCGATCGAGGAACCGCGCGAGGCGCCCGCTGACAATGGCGGGACCACGCCCGCGAGTGACGCACGGCGATCGCTGCCGCGGCGTTTCGCGCGCCGGCTCATCCACGCCATGTCGCTCGCCGAATACGCCCGCAAACGAGACTTCGCCAAGACCGCGGAGCCGAAAGGCGGTCGCGTCGCGCGGAGCGGGCATCGCTTCGTGATCCAGAAGCACGCGGCCTCGCGGCTGCATTACGATTTTCGCCTGGAGATCGGCGGGACGTTAAAATCGTGGGCCGTGCCGAAAGGGGTGCCCTTCAAGAAAGGGGAGCGCCGGCTCGCCGTGCACGTCGAGGACCATCCGGTATCCTACATCGATTTCGAAGGGACCATTCCCCAGGGCCAATACGGCGGCGGCACCGTGATGGTCTGGGACCGCGGCACTTTCGAGCCGCTGAGCCGCACGCCCGCAAAGGACCTCGAGGGCGGCAAATTGCACTTCGTCCTCGCGGGCGAAAAACTGAAAGGCGAGTGGTATCTCGTGCGCCTGCGCGGCGGCGACGAATGGCTGCTGATCAAAGGCGGCGAGGACATGAAGCCCGTGAGTGCGAAACGCGACGACACGTCCGTGCTTTCCGGAAAATCCATGAAGGCTCTCGCCGCGGGCGATGGGCGCGTGTGGCAGTCGAACCGCACGGAGAAACCCACGTTCAAGGCGAGGATCGCCGCCGCCGCGCAGCAGGCGGAAGCGAAATCGAAAAAACCGAAGGCCCGCGCCGAACGGACAAAAAAGCGCGCGCGTCCACGGGCTGCGGCGAAGAAGTCGAAACTCACTCCCGACTTCATCGAGCCGATGAAAGCGCTGTTGGTCGACGCGCCGCCGGCGGGCGATTGGATCTACGAAATCAAGTTCGACGGCTTTCGCGCGATGGCTTTTCGCGACCGGCGTGGCGTGCGGCTGCTGTCGCGCAACAACAAGGATTTCGCGAAAAAGTTTCCCGATGTGGTCGCCGCCGTGGCTGCGCTGCCGGTGGACGATGCGGTGATCGACGGCGAGATCGTCGCGCTCGACGACAAAGGCCGGTCGTCCTTTCAACTGCTGCAGGCTTATGAGATGGGCGAGGAGCGGCCGCCGCTGTTTTTCTACGCGTTCGATCTGTTGCAGCTGAACGGTCGGGATCTGCGCGAGCTGTCGTTGACGGAGCGCAAGGCGGAGTTGCAGCGGCTGTTGCAGGAAGAGGACGGAATGGTCCGCTTTTCCGTTTCGCTGGGGAGCGACGCCGAGGCGCTGCTGCAGCAGGCGCGCGAACTCGGCCTTGAAGGCTTGATTGGCAAGCGACCCGACTCGACCTACGAGGCCGGCGCGCGAAGCGGCGCGTGGGTGAAGTTGAAGTTGCATCAGGAGCAGGAGTTCGTGATCGGCGGCTACACGCCGCCGGGCGGCTCGCGCACGCATTTCGGCGCGCTGCTGGTCGGCTATTATCAAGGCGCGAAGCTGATGTTCGCCGGGAAGGTCGGGACCGGTTTCGACCGCAAGCGGCTCGCGGCCTTGCACGCGCAGTTCGCGAAAATCGCGCGCACGTCGTGTCCGTTCGCTAACCTGCCGGAGAAGCGCAGCGGGCGCTACGGGCAGGGCGTCACGGCGGCCGAGATGCGGCGGTGTCACTGGCTCGAGCCGAAGCTCGTGGCGCAGATCCGGTTTGCAGAATGGACGCGCGACGACCGGCTGCGTCAGCCGGTGTTTCTCGGGCTGCGCGAGGACAAGGCGGCGAAGGACGTGGTGCGCGAAAAAGGAGCGTGAATCATGGCGACGAAAACGGAAATGACGGTCGGCCGGACGAAGGTGGCGGTCAGCAACCTCGACAAGGTGCTGTATCCAAAAGTCGGTTTCACGAAGGGCAACGTGATCGACTACTACATCCGGGTTTCGGACCAGCTGCTGCCGCATCTCAAGAACCGGCCGATCACGCTGAAGCGTTATCCCGACGGCGTGGAGGGATTTTTTTTCTACGAGAAGCAATGTCCGTCGCATCGCCCGAAATGGGTGAAGACGGCGACGGTGCCGCGCGGCCGCGGCGGCGAGATTCATTACTGCGTGATGAACGACCTGCCGGCGCTCGTGTGGGCGGCGAATCTCGCGGATCTCGAGCTGCACACGTTCCTGCACAAAGCGCCGGCGATCTCACGGCCGACGGCGATCGCGTTCGACCTCGATCCGGGTCCGCCGGCGGATATCGTGCTCTGCTGTCAGGTGGGACTCTGGGTCAGGGCGCTGTTCGACGGGCTCGGGTTGAAGAGTTTTGCGAAGACTTCCGGTTCGAAGGGCCTGCAGATTTACGTGCCGCTCAACACGCCCGTGACCTACGCGCAGACGAAACTCTTCGCCCACACCGTCGCGCAGGTGCTGGAGCGGCAGTTTCCGGACGTCGTCGTGTCGAACATGTTGAAATCGTTGCGCGTCGGCAAAGTGCTCGTCGACTGGAGCCAGAACGACGAACACAAGACGACGGTGAATGTCTATTCGCTGCGCGCGAAGGAGCGACCGACGGTGTCGACGCCGGTGACGTGGGACGAAGTCGAGACGGCGTTGAAAAAGAAGAAACGCGAGTTGCTGACCTTCGAGACGGAAGACGTGTTGAAGCGGATCGAGAAGCACGGCGATCTTTTCGCGCCGGTGCTGCAGTTGAAGCAAAAGCTACCGCCGGTAAAGGCGCTGGAATGAAGACGGTGCGGTTCGCCGACGTGGTTGCGCGCAGCGGCGAACCGGAGGTGCATCTCCCCTGGCTGCCACCCAAGCAGGATAAAACTTTCCAGCGCGTGGTGAAGGCGCAGCGCGTGATGACGATTCACCAGGAAAACGTCGGCACGAAAAAGGATTACGGTCTCGTCGGCTTCGAGGAACAGCCGCACGCGCAGTATCTGGTGTTTCCGAAATCGCTCGCCGCGTTTGAGGGCCGACGGGTGATCGGCATCAACTACCACCTGCTCGCCGAAGGCAGCCGGCCGGCCGCGAAACCGGCGCGCGGAACCGCGGCGAAGCCCGAGAAAAAAACGCCGGTGAAGAAGGCGAAGCCGAAAACAGAAAAGCGCGTGGCGCCGGAAAACGTGGTGCCGTTTGCCTCGGAACCGGCGGAGAAAAACGAGACTACGCCCGCGCCGGAGCCGGTGAAGGAGCGCACCGCGCGCACGTCACTCGATCGCCGCGCGATCGCAGAAATCAAAAGGGCGATGAAGGAGCTGCGCGCCGGCAAAGCCGTGCCGGCGTATGAGCGACTGGCGAGGCTGGTCGAGGATTCCGAGTAGGGCGGATTCAGAACCAACTTAGCCGCCTTGCTCGGGGTCGGACGCGTGCGGCTCGGCGCCGGGCCGCACGCGGACACCGTGGTTCGATCTGGAGGAACACACGTTATGATGAACGAAGGACAAAGCTCCGCATTCCGTGCTCTCTGTGCATTCCGTGGTGAAAAATTGGCCCCCGCGCCGCTGGTCGCCGATTTGTTCGCCAGCGGCATGCGCGAAACTCAGGACGCGTGAGGACACGCGTTTCTATCTCGGATGGGCAATCGAGACGATTGCCGCGCCCAACGCCGCGGAGTTTAGAACCACAGAATGCACTGAGTGCACGGAATGCTGACGTCGGACTCTCAGCCCGACGGGATGTCGGGCTTCACTAGGTCACGCGTGGCGGTGGTGATCGCTTGCTGCGCGGCGGCTCAGCGGAAGCTCGGATCCAGCTCGAGGCGGAAGTAGTCACGGGCGTTGGCGAAGCAGATGCGACGCACCATGCCGCCGACGAGTTCGCGATCGTTCGGGAGTTCGCCGCGTTCCATGTCCTGGCCGAGCAGATTGCAGAGGACCCGGCGGAAATACTCGTGACGCGGATAACTGAGGAAGCTGCGCGAGTCGGTGAGCATGCCGACGAAGCGGCTGAGCAGGCCGAGATTCGAGAGCGCGTTCATCTGCCACTCCATGCCTTCCTTCTGATCGAGGAACCACCAGCCGCTGCCGAACTGCAGCTTGCCCGCCACGGTGCCGTCCTGGAAATTGCCGATCATCGTGGCGAACGCGTAGTTGTCGTTCGGATTCACGTTGTAGAGGACGGTGCGCGGGAGCTCATCGGTCGAATCGAGCGCGTCGAGATAGCTCGAGAGCGCGCGAGTCTGCGAAAAATCGCCGATCGAATCGAAACCGGTGTCGGGTCCGAGCTTGCTGAGGAGGCGGGTGTTGTTGTTGCGCAGCGCGCCGAGGTGGAGCTGCTTCGTCCAGCCGGCGCGGGCGTCCCAGCGGCCGAATTCGAGCATGAGAAACGACGCGAACTTCGCCTGGTCGCCGGCGTGGGCGGCGCGGCCGGCGCGGGCGGAGTCGAAAATCGCTTTCGCTTCGGCGGCGGTGCAGGGCTCGGCGTAGGCGGACTCCATGCCGTGGTCGGAGAGCCGGCCGCCGATCGCGTGGAAGTCGTCGTGGCGGCGCTTCAGCGCGGCGAGGAAATCGTCGAAGGAGTTCACCGACGCCTTCGCGGCGCCGGCGAGTTTCTCGATCCAGGCGTTGAAGGCGGACGGCGCGCCGACGGCGAGGGCCTTGTCGGGGCGGAACGTGGGATAGACGCGCGTCTTGAGGCCGAGCTTTTTTATCTGCACGTGTTGATCGAGCGAATCGGCGGGATCGTCGGTCGTGCAGATGACGGCGACCTTGTTGGCGGCGAGGATGTCGTGGACGCGGAGCGTCGCGAGTTTCTCGTTGGCCTCGCGCCAGATTTTGTCGGCGGACTTGTCGTTGATGAGGTCGGGGATGCCGAAGTAGCGCGCGAGCTCGAGGTGCGACCAATGGTAGAGCGGGTTGCGCAGCGTGTGCGGCACGGTGGCGACCCACGCGTCGAACTTCTCGCGCGGTGTGGCGTTGCCGGTGCAGAAGCGCTCGTTGACGCCGTTGGAGCGCATGGCGCGCCACTTGTAGTGATCGCCGCCGAGCCAGATTTCGGCGAGGTCGGCGAAGCGGTGGTTCTCGAGGATCAGCTGCTGCGGCAGGTGGCAGTGATAATCGTAGATCGGCTCGTCCTTCGCGAAGCCGTGGTAGAGCTCGCGGGCGGCGTCGTTGTGAAGGAGGAAATCGTCGTGAATGAAAGGCTTCATGGAGGGCAAGGTAGCGAAATCGTGAGTAGCGGGTAGCTGGTAGCGAGTAGAAGGCGGTCGGGAGTCTCAAGCTCGTGCTCGCTGCTCCCTACGCGCTCCTCGCTCATTTCATCGGCTGATGTCGTTGAGCATGTCGTCGAGCCGCGTGTAGCGCTCGAGAAGGTGACGGGCGGCGGCGCAGCGTTCCGCGGTCGCGAGTCCGGTGTTTTCGGCGAGGAAGAGGATGTAGCTCGCGATGTTCTTTGCGAAGAGCAGCCGGCCCTCGTCGCTGACCGAATAGAAACGCGCACGCTGGCGGTAGCCGGCGGGCGAGTGATCGCCGAGCGCGGATTTCTCGGCCCGGCCATCGGCGGCGAGCACGAAGAGGAAGTTGTATTCGAACCAGAACATGTGCTCGGGGCTCGGGGGCAGCGCTTCGAGCGCGGCGCGCGTGGCCTCGGGCGAGGCGAAAATCTTGTCCGCATCCGCGCCTGCAATCGCCGTCGTGATGAACGTCCGCGCCATCTTCTGCTCGGTCGCGTCGGCGCTGAAAGCGCCCTTCAACGCGAGCTCGATGGTGAACGTATACCAATCGCGCCAGAGCGCCTGGTCGGCGGCGTTCTTCGAGGCGAAGAGCGCGCGGCCCATCTCGTAGGTGTAGCGGCCGCTGGTCTTGATTTCGAGACGGCTGCCGGTGACCTGGCCCATGACCTGGTAGTTTTCGGCGGATTTGCCGGAGCCGGAGTGGAAGCCGATGCTCGCGCCGAACTTTTCGCAAACGGCCCATTGCTTCGCGATCAACGCGCGCAGCGCGGCGTTGTCGGGGTAGGGCATGTTTTTCTGGAAGCCGAAGGCCGGCGCGACGAAGTGGATCTGCATCCCGAGCGTCTCGCAGAGCGCGAGCATGATGGCGGTCGTCTCCGGCGTGGTGAGGCCGGGCAATTCGTCGATCGAAAGCTCGCGGAGATACGCGCGACCCTGCGGCGTGGTGAACAGCTTCTCGCGCGCGGCGGTGTATTTCTCGTCGCGGCGCTTCATCTTGAGGAGCGAAGGCCAGACCTTGGCGAGCAGCGCCTCGAAGTCGGCGTCGTTGAGCGTGAGGCCGGCGGCGGCGACGCGCGCGCGCACCTTGGCGACGAGATCGGCGGGGATGTGCTCGATGCGCGCGGGGGCGTTGAGCGCGAGCTCGGGCGAAAGATCGAAGGTGATGTAGCTGGCGAGCACGCAACCCGTGACGAGCTGGTCCTCGCGCGCGTCGAACTTGCCGCCGATCGGCTGGTGATCGGCGTTGAAGCTCCACGGGATCCGGCGGTGGTGGAACCCGTGCTTCAGTTTCGCGAGCACGCAGCCGTGACTCATGCCCTCGACGCTCTGGCCCTGGTGTCCCTCGGGGACGTTGGTGCCGATGAAGGGGAACGGCACCGTGTCGAGCTGGCCGGCGAGCATCTGATCGACGTCGAAGACGAGCTCGCGCGGGATGGAGTTTTGGTTGGCGGTGACGCCGAGCTCGAGCGCGCTCATCGCCCAATCGACCGCGGGCCAATGCAAGGTGGTGAAACGCGCGCCGATGCCGAGCGTGCTACGGCCGAGTTTGCCGCCGGCCGAGGGGAAGATCGTGGAATCGGCATCGTGCTCGAGCACGAGGTTTTTCAACCGGAGCAGGTTTTCCCAGGTGGCGGGAAACACTGCGAGCGAACCGTCGAGCGAGACGCCCTGGAGCAACTCGCCGGCGGAGCTGCCGGTCGCGCGCGTCTCGAGCCGCCACGCGCAATCGCCGGTCGCCTCGTCCTCGAGCAGTGTCCACGAACCGGCGGCGGTTTCGAAGCGGCTCTTGGGCCAGGCCTTCAGGGGCGCGCCGGCGACGATCTTCGCGCTGAGCGCGCTCCAATCGAGACAGAAGTCCGGGCTGACGCAGGGATTCTGCGCGATGCGAAGATCGTTGCTGAGGAGGAATTGGTTGATCGGTTTCATAAGTTTGAAAAGGACCGCGAGGCTGCGGCGGCGGCGCGGGTCGGCGCCAGGGTGGAAGATATCCGGGCGCTTAGATCGTCATCGCGTGATAACCGCCGTCGACGATGAGCTCTTCGCCGGTGATGAAGGAACCGGCCGCGTCGGACGCGAGCAGCAGTGTGGCGCCGATCAGCTCGCGCGCCTCGCCGAAACGTTTCGCCGGCGTGTGACCGAGGATCGAGGCGACGCGCTCGGGCGTGAGGACCTTGCGGTTTTGCTCGGCGGGGAAGAATCCGGGCACGAGGACGTTGACGCGGACCTTGGCCGGCGCCCACTCGCGCGCGAGATTGAGCGACAGATTGTGCACGGCGCCTTTCGAGGCGGAGTAGGTGAACACGCGCGACAACGGCACGATGCCGGACATCGAGCCGAGGTTAATGATCGAGCCGCCCTGGCCGCGTTCGACGAGGTATTTGCCGAAAATCTGGCAGCCGAGAAACACGCTCTTCACGTTGACGCTCAGGATGCGCTCGAACTCGTCCTCGCCGATATCGAAGAACGGCGTGGCGGAGTTGATGCCGGCGCCGTTGACGACGATGTCGACGCGCCCGGAGCGCTTCACCACGGCGTCGAGCAAGCCCTGCAACTCGGCCTTGCTCGTGGCCTCGGCAGCGTGAAACCACGCCTTGCCGCCGGCGGCGCCGATGCGATCGAGCCGCGCCTGTGCTTTCTCGACATTGCGGCCGACGATGACGGTTTCGGCGCCGGCGAGCGCGAGGCCCTCGGCCATCGCGCCGCACAATTCGCCGGTGCCGCCGATGACGACGGCGACCTTGCCGTTGAGGCCGAAAAGTTCGTTCAAGTAGTTGGGAGCGTTCATTAGAAAGGTGGTTTGGGGTTCAGGGTGGTAGTCGGAGAACAGAGGGTCAGGGTTGCGCGGGCTCGACCTGAAAATAACGGAAATCGGCGCCGCCGCCGTTGGATCCGCTGGCGAACAGGCCAAACTTGGCGCCGACCCAACGCGATTCGCGGGCCTGGAACGGTTCTCCCAGCGGCACGAAGGCGCCGTCCGCACCCGCGTAGGAAAACTGACAGCGCGCGCCCTCGCGCACCGTTACACGCACGCGGATTGGGCCGGAGACGGCGGCGCCTCGGGTGTCGGTGACAACGGGTTTTTCGTTGGCCGAGCGGACGGTCGTTTGCACGACGTGGCCGTTGCGGACGCCGATCCACGCATAATCGAAACCGAAGACGATCAAACCGGCCGCGGCGCGGGTGTCGCCGGTTTGCAAGGTGAGTTCAGTCGTGACGGTGAACTCGAGCGCGGGAAATTTCTGCAACAGCAGGTGCGGCGCGTGAAACAGATTCTCCTGCGCCTCGGGCTGCGGAAACAGGCGCAGCGTGCCGGGCTGAGCCGACAGCGAGAACCATTCGGCGCGCGGATTCGCCTGCCATTGCCACTGCTGGCCGAGTGTGGGCGCTTTGAAGTCGTCGCTCGTCGGCGGTTCGGTGGGCGCAGACGCGGGCGCGGCGACGCGGGGCTTGGCGTGCATAAGCACGGGTTCGCCGGTGCCATCGCCATCCGGATCGCGGCCGATCACGGGCCAGTCGTCGATCCACGCGACGGGCTGCAGGTGCACGATGCGGCCATACGGGCCCTTGTCCTGGAAATGGAGGAACCACCATTCGCCCGCGACGGTATCGACGAGCGCGCCTTGGTGCGGGCCGTTGATCGGGGTGTTGCCCGTGGCGAGGACGATGCGTGGTTCGTAAGGGCCGCGAATCGAGCGCGAGCGGAAGACCGACTGCCAGCCGGTTTTCACGCCGCCGGCGGGAGCGAAGATATAATACCAGCCGTTGCGTTTGTAGAGTTTCGGACCCTCGAGCGTCGTGTAGTTGCGGAGCTGGTTGCCGTCGACCACCACGCCGAGATCCTCGGCCACGCTGCGGCCGTCGGGCTGGAGCTTGAGCAACGTGAGGACATTGGCGAAACCCGCGCGGCTCTTCGCCCAGCCATGGATCAAATAGACGTTGCCGTCGTCGTCCCAGAGCGGACACGGATCGATGAGACCGCGGCCGGCTTTCACGAGCGTCGGCTCGCTCCAGGGGCCGCGCGGATCGTCGGCGGTGATGAGATAGAGGCCGAAATCGGGATCGGGATAATAGATCCAGAATTTGCCGTCGTGATGTCGAATCGACGGCGCCCACACGCCCTTGCCGTGTTGCGGCGTGGCGAAGGCGTTTTCCGGCACGAGTCGGGGCAACGCGTGCGTGACGAGCTGCCAGTTGACGAGATCGCGCGAGTGGAGGACGGGCAGTCCCGGCACGTGGCTGAAGCTCGACGAAATCAGCCAATAATCGTCGCCGACGCGCACGGCGTCGGGATCGGAATAGTCCGCGTGCAGAATGGGATTGCGATACGTGCCATCGCCGCGATCCGCGCGCCACACCGGCGCGCCGGAGGCAGCCGTGGCCGTCAGGGCGGAAACGAAAGACATGAGAAGAAAAGAGCGAAACATGAGGTTGCGAGCCGGGCTCAGGAGGCGGATGCCGTTGGGCCGATCCGCGGCACGAGCAGCTGGATGATGGCGAGCGACGCCAGATAGAGGAACGACGCCGCCGCGAAGATGGACGCGTAGCTGCCCGTGCGCTGCAGGATCTCGCCAATGATCTCGGTCACGACGCCGCCGGTGAAATAGGCGACGAAGCCGCCGAGGCCGACGACGGAGCTGATGGCCTCCCGTGGCATCGTGTCGGAAACGAAGCTGAACAGATTGGCCGACCAGCCTTGGTGCGCCGAGCCCGCGAGTCCGACGATCGCGACGGTGAGAAACACATTCGGCATGCTCGGCGCGGCGAAGATCGGCACGACCGCGAGGGCGCAGCACAGCAGCGCGAGTTTGCGCGCGGCGTTGAGCGACCAGCCGCGGCCGAGCAGGCTGCCCGACAACCAGCCGCCGGCGATCCCGCCAAACGACGCGATCAAATAAAACACCGCGGTCCAATCCCCGACCGACACGAGATCGAGTTGGAAATGTTTTTGCAGGAAATCCGGGAGGAAGAACATGTAGATGTTCCACACCGGTCCCGCGAGAATGCCGGCCGCGACGTAAGCCCAGACCGCACGGTAGCGAAACAACGACAGCCACGGCACGGACGTCTTTGGCGCCTCGACGGCGGGCTGGCCGGCGCGGATGTAATCGCGCTCCGCGTCGGAAAGTCGCGGATGCCGGTCGGGTGTTTCGTAGAGCCGCCACCATGCGAGCAGCCAGAGGATGCCCAGGCCACCGGTGATATAGAAGGTCGCCGGCCAGCCCCACGCGGCATACATGCGCGGCACCGCGAACGGGCAGACGATCGCGCCGACATTGGTGCCGGCGTTGAACAATCCGGTCGCGAGCGCGCGCTCCTTCACGGGAAACCATTCGGCGACGGCCTTGATCGCGCCCGGAAAATTGCCGCCCTCGGCGAGGCCGAGCGCGATGCGGGCGGACATGAAGCCGAACACCGTCAGCGGCACGGTGAACGCGCCCAGCGAAAGCCAGGTGAGCGACAGGCTGACGGTGTCGTTGACCGGCAGCAGCGAGCAAAGCCCGTGCGCGGCGGCGGCGATGCTCCACAGGAGCACGGCGAGCGGCAGGCCGCGTTTCACGCCGATCCGGTCCATCAAACGTCCGCCGAAAAGATAGCCGAAGGCGTAAGCGAATTGAAAAGCCGCGGCGATATGCGCGTAGTCGGTCTCGCTCCAATTCAGCTCTTGGCTCAACGGTCCCTTCAGGATGCCGATGATGTTTCGGTCGATGTAATTGAGCGCGACCGAGAAAAAGAGCAGCCCGCAGATCGACCACCGAAAGCGGCCGGGGGATGCTGCAGGAGACGTGGTCATCGGAAGCGAAAACGAGACGGAAGCGCCGCGGACGGCGCCGAATGGGCGGGGAAAAGAAGTGAACCTCCACACCGGCACATCGGGCCGGGCGTGGGGACGCTCGAAAACTGAAGTTGGGGAACGGATTTTCCGATAGTGGAGACTGCGCTCATCGTTGATGCGATTGGATCAGGGCGGCTGACCGGGCCGATGAAACACGCGGACGCCCCGGCCCGGCCGTCGGGGCGGCGTCGCGACGTTCCTGAGACAAAACCGCCGTCATCCGGATGGGCATGACGGCGGTCGGGTTGGACGTATCCGAAGGTCGCTTACAGTTCGAAGTTGGCCGAGAGGATGAACTGCTGCGGATCCTTGATGCGGTAGGCGAGCGGCGAGCCGTCGGGGAAGACCTGCGTCACGAGCAGGCCGCCGCCGGGCTCGCCGATGTTGCGCGCATTGAGCCGGAAGGTGGCGCGGACCTTGTCGTGAAACAGCTTCGTCGAATACGCGACGAAGAGGTCGACCTGGGTTTCGGCCGGGCTGAACACGGGCTTGTTCGTGTCGAGCTGCGTGATCTTGTCGGGCAGCGATTGCACGCCGAGGAAGCCGATCGAGCGCTTGTCGATCCAGCGGAGCGAGCCGCCGACGGTGACGTTGCGCAGGATGGGGTGATCGGTGATGCCGGAGAGCCGGTAGCGCGTGCTGAACTTCGCGTTATATTTGCTGATCTGCGGACGCGGGCGGCCCTCGAGTTGACGGTAAACGGCGAGCGGGCCTTCGACGAACGTCACGAAGTTCGTGGCCGCCGAGTTGTTCGCGTCGTAGCCGTAAGCCGTGAACGCGGAGCCGCGGATATAGCGCCAGAGCAGGTGGCCGGTCGAGCCGGTGGGAATCGCGAGCTCCGGGTTGCCGGCGTTGGGATCGTTGGCCGCGGTGAAACGCGGATCCTCGACCGTTTCCCAAACGGGCATGCGGGCATTGATCCACTCTTCGATCGTGCTGCCGGCGTTCTGGTTGATCGCTTCGGTCTTCGTGACGGACGCGGTGACGGTCCAGTTGGTCGTCGGGTTGAAGTTGATCTCCAACTCGTCGCCCTTGGAAACGTAGTCTTGGATCGCGGCGAGGCGGCCGGCGGTGATGGCGTCGATCAGGCCGTTGATCTGATCGGTCGCGAGGCCCATCGTCTTCGCGCGTTCGGTGTCGACTTGCGCCTGGGTCCAGTCGGGGTGGAGCGACTTGAGCCACTCTTCCGAGCGATCGTAGAGGTTCCAGCGGTCGTTGGCGTTGAGGCCGTCGGCGCGGAGAACGCGTTGGGCGATCGTGCTGATGTCGCCGTTGCGCAGGTTGATCGAGTTGGTCTCGAAGTGCGTGTAGCGGAGGCTGAGCTTGCCGTCGAAGAGCGTCAGCCAGAAGCCGATGTCCTTGGTCTTGCCGGTTTGGTTGGGCAGCGACTTGAGGTTGAGGTCCACGGCGGGGCCCTGCGGGACGAAGCTGTCGGCGGTGTTATACGTGAGGCTCAGGCCGCCGAGCGCTTCGCCGAGGAAGCGGCTGAAGCCGGTGCCGGTCTCGATCTGGTTGCGCACGAACCGGAAATCCCGGAACGGACGCAGAACAAACGAGGCGGTCTTGGTCGTGCCTTCGGCCGCGCCCCATTCCGGATTCCAGCCGTCGGAGGCGGCGCGATCGAAGTCGAGCAGATCGGGCGTGAGCGTCGCGAACGGCGCGGAGCGGTCGTAGACCTTGTCTTTGCGGACACCGAAGGTGGTGACCAGTTTGCTGCCGAGGAAGAAGCTCTGAATCATCGCGCCGTCGGTCTTGATGACGGTTTGCTTCGACGCGCCGGCCGCGGAGCCGTCGGGGCTGGGGGTCCAGCCGATCGTCAGCGGATCGGCATGGAAACTGCCGGTGTTGCCCCAGTGGAAGGGAACGGTCGCGCCGTTGGGGAAGAAGTTGGGTGCATACTCGACGCCGCCGCCGGGCGTATCGCCCACGTAGTAGTATTCATACACGCGCGAGATGTTGTTGCTGGCCTGGTAATTGGTGCCGCTGGCGGTGCGATTGGCGAGCGGCGCGTTCGTGTCGAACTGGCTCTGGAGGTAGGGCTGGTTGTAAGCCGTGGCGGTGCGGCGCCACGCATACTGGCGGCTCTGGCGGTCCTTGTATTCGTAGTATCCGAGAAGCTGATGCGCGCCGAGCCACTTGCTCCAGTTCGCGTTCTCCGAGAAGTCGAAGCGATACGCGAGCTGGGCACGGTAGGTGTCCCACTGCAGCGGCTTGTCGCGGAGGAAGGGCTCCTTGCTGCGGAGGTAGGGCCGGCCGTAATAAGGGTTGGGCGTGCCGTCGAGGTTGCGGATATTGGGGTCGGCGTAGAGTTCGCCGATGACGCCGTTGACGCTCGCGGGTCCGAGGGGCTGGTTCTCGATCCGCTTCGCGTCCTCGCGCATGAAGGTGGCCTGCGCGGCGAGGGTTTGGCGGGGCGTGTTGAGGATGATCTGGTCGAGTTGCGCGAGGTAGGTGTCGACGTCGTCCCAGGCCTTGTTGCCGTTCATCAGGCTGATGCGCTCGTAGTCGTAGATCGACTTGTCGGAGAGCGCGGCGTAGCTCGCGAAGAGCGGCTGGGCGGCGCCGTAGGAATTCACCGGGCCGGTGGCGACGTAGCGGATGTTGTTGTTCACCGCGGTGAGCGGCGTCGTCGGATTGGTGACCGTGGGCGTGCTCCAGTAAGGATCCTCGTCGTCCCGGCCGACGCGGAAGAACGACCGGCCTTCGCTGGGGCTGTTGTTGAAATAGGACGGCAGAGCGTTCGTGATCGGAATCGCGGAGCCGGCCACGAGTTGGTTGCCGCTGGCGGTGTTCTGGCCGTAGGTGACGCCGTTGAGGGTGATCAGGCGGGTGACGGGATCCCAGGACGGTTTGCCGGCGGCGATCCAGCCGCTGATGTTGTCGCGGGGTGTTGTGAAGTTCGGCCGTTGCGCGAGGTTCTTGTAGTTGAACCACGAGGCCGAGACGGTGGTGTTTTTGAACGGCTGCGCCTTGAACTGGAGGCTGAGCCGCCGGGAATCTTCGCCGGAGGGTTTGCGCTGGAACGCGGTGTGTTGATACGCGTAGCTCGCGCGCACCGACAGCTTCTTCGCCCAGAGCATGCGGTTCACGTCGAGCGAGGTGCGCCAGCCGCCTTCGCTATCGCCGCGCACTTCGGCGCGCGTGAAGTTGCGCGTGAGATTGGCCATCGCGGGCACCTGGTTGACGGTGCCGCCGGCGTTGCCCAGGCCGAAGATGTTGGCGTTGGGACCGCGGCTGACCTCGACCGAGTCGAGCCAGAGCGGATCGATCGGCACGCGGCCGGTCGTCTGGATGTTGTTCAACGCGATGTTCGCGTTGCTCAGGCCGCGCACGCGGTTCGCGTTGTTCGGATCGAGCGAAACATTGTCGGTTACGGCGCCGGTGCGATCCACCTCGAAGGCCGAGTAACTGTGCGTGCCCTCGGTGCTCGCCATGTAGTCGAACACGTCGTTGATATCGAGCATCCCGAAGTCGTTCATCTGCTCCTTGGTCATCACCGTGATGGACTGACCCAGGTCTTCGATCTTCGAGTTCAGGCGTGTGCCCGACATCGCGTTTTGTTGGAAGTAGCCGGTCGCCTCGCCCTTCACCTCGAAGGGCGAAAGGGTCAGGACCTCGTCCTCTCGGGTGGACGCCGGTTCGCTCGGGGCGACTTGGGCGAGCATCACGGTGGAACTGAAAGCGAGGCAGGCTGAGGCGTGCCATCGCGCGAGCCGCAGGCAGGGTCGGGCAGGTTTCATGACGGTTTTGGGTTGGGGGAAAAGACTCGAGCCATGAGGCCCCGAGCCGGACGGCGCCGTTGCCGGCGCGAGGGGGGAACCGCGGGGGAAGCGCGGCGCTGAACTGAAAGCCGCACCGTGGCGCGCGCTTCAATGCGCCTGGTGCGCGCATTGTTGAATCAGGCGTCGAAATCCGACGACTTGATCGGAAGCCTCAGAGACGCGGCGGCAGCGTTTCGCCTTCGCGCCATTCGCCGGTCAACGAGATCTCGTGGCGCAACGCCGGCACGCCGAGCTCGTTGCGGTGCATCAGACCGATCAGCATTTCCACTGCGAGTCCGCCGATCTTCGCGGGCTCGCAGGCGACGCCGGCACAATTCAATTCCGGATGATCGCCGGCGAGATCGACGAGGCCGACGTCGCGCGGCACGGATTTGCCGAGACGTTGCAGCCACGACAGCACCGGCCGTGCGTGCGAAACGAGGAGAGCGTCGGGGCGCTTCGCCGTGAACCAGCGGGCGAACTCCGCTTCGTTGGTCGCGCCGGCGGCACAGATCGGGATGCGATGTGCCGCGGGCAAGCGGAGTTGCGCGCCGACGTAGGCGCTGAGCCAGCGTTCGCCGACGTGCGGACTGTCGTTGGCTTCGGAAAAGACGAAACCGATCCGCCGGTAGCCGCGGGCGACGCATTGCTGCATCGCCCGGGCCGCAGCCTCGAAATGATTCTCCGTGACGTGATGGAGCAGCGGCGCGTGCAGCGTCATGCCGAGTGCGACGCAGGAGAAGTGCTCCCAGTCGAGGTTCAGCTCGTGCTCGCCGGGAGGCAGCCGGCCGACGATGAGGCCGTGGATCCCGCGGTGGCGGAGAATTTCGCAAAAACGCGCCGGCATCATTCCCGGTTCGCGCAACCAGAAGTGTTCGACCCGATAACCGAAATCGCGGGCGCGGCGCTCCGCACCGGGGAAGTAGTCGGGCCGGTCGTGATGTTCGGGACGCCAGCCGTAGCGCGTCGGATAATTCGTCACGTAGGCGAGCGTGACATGTTTCACCGGCTTGCCGCTGCGGCGACTGCGCATCAACGCCGCCACGAGCGGATTCAGCCGGTAGTTCAACTCGCGCGCGATCGCCTGCACGCGGCGGCGGGTATCGGCGGAAATCCGTCGATCGTCGCGCAGGGCCAGCGCCACCGTGGACCGGTGCACGCCGGCGCGCTCAGCGACATCCTGCAGCGTGGCGGAGGAGGGCACGGGCAACGATTACCGCGGTCCAGGCGGCGGTTGCAAACGGGCATCGAGCGCGACGCGACCGCCGGCGGGCACTACGACCGCCGTGTGAAGATCGCCATAGCGCACGCGCGCTTCGCCGCCGTTTTCCGAACGCAATTCCAGGCCGGCGAGGCGACCGTCGCGCCACGAGAAATCGATTTCGAAACCGCCGCGGGCGCGGAGCCCGCGCACCGAGCCGGTGGGCCAGGCGCGGGGCAGCGCGGGCAACAGTTCGATCTCGCCCGTGTGCGTCTGCAGGAGCAGTTCGGCGATGCCGGACGTGCCGCCGAAATTGCCGTCGATCTGAAACGGCGGGTGGGCGTCGAAGAGATTTGGATACGTGCGCTCCGGGCTGAGCAGCGCCTGGAGGATCCGGTGCGCGCGATCTCCGTCGCGGAGTCGGGCCCACAGGTTCAGGCGCCAGGCGATGGCCCAGCCGGTGGAGAGATCGCCGCGCGTCTCGAGCGTGCGCTGGGCGGCGGCCGCGAGAGCGGGCGTCGTGCGCGGGTCGATCTGCTCGCTGGGAAACAAGCCGTAAAGATGCGAGACGTGGCGGTGCTGTTGCTCGGGCGCGATCGCGTCCCAATCCTCGATCCACTCCTGGAGTTGTCCCTGCGCGCCGATCTGGTTCGGCGGGAGCTTGGCGCGGGCGGCGGCGAGTTGCGCGCGGAGGTCGGCGTCGATCCCGAGAATTGTGGAGGCCTCGATGCAGTCGGAGAAAAGGTCACGCAGGATTTGCGCGTCCATCGTCGGACCTTCCGCGAGCGAGACGCCGGGATGGTGGGCGTTTTCGGGCGAGACGGAAGGATTCGTGACGAGCCAGCCGTGGCGCGGTTCCGGGACGAGCGTTTCGAGAAAGAACTCGGCGGAACCCTTCATCAGCGGATAGGCGCGGGCGAGAAATTCGCGGTCGCCGCTGTAGCGGTAGTGTTCCCAGAGATGGCGGCAGAGCCAGGCGCCGCCGGTGGGCCACATGCCCCAGAAGGCGCCGTCGATCGGGCCGGCGGCGCGCCAGAGGTCGGTGTTGTGGTGCGCGACCCAGCCGCGCGAGGCACCGTAATGTTCCTGGGCGAAGCGCCGGCCGGTTTCGCTGAGATCGCGGATCAGGCCGAACAGCGGCTCGGCGCATTCGGCGAGATTCGCGACCTCGGCCGGCCAGTAGTTCATCTCGGTGTTGATGTTGATGGTGTATTTGCTGCCCCAGGGCGGCGTGAGATGATCGTTCCAGATGCCCTGCAGATTGGCTGGTTGCGTGCCGGGGCGGGACGAGCAGATCAGCAGATAGCGGCCGTAGTTGAAATATAAGGACGCCAGCGCGGGATCGGGTTCGGTAACCGCGCGACGAACGCGTTCGTCGGTGGGCTCGGCCGCGAGGGCGGTGGTGCCGAGGTCGAGGGCGACGCGACGATACAGGCGCTGGTGTTCGGCGATGTGACGCTGGCGCAGCGCCTCGTAGGTTTGGCCGGCGACGGCGGCCAGGGTGGCGGCGTTGAGCGCGGACGGGTCGCCGCCGACGTCGTCGTAGCGGCGGAAGCTCGTCGCGGCGGCGACGACGATGGTGGCGGAGTGGGCGCCGCGCACATGGATGTGCTGGCCGTCGGAGGTGACGCTTCCGCCCTCGGTGGTCACGCGCGTGCGCACCTCGAACTTGAGCTGGCCGGGGATGTTTTCGGCGGAGCTGTTGGTGCCGCGGAGGACCAGGTCGCTGTTTTCCGCGGTCGAGGTGCGGGCGTCCTGGGGCGATTGCAGCGCGAGCGTGAACGAGAGCGAGCCGCCCCATTCGGGCCGCGGCGGGTTGCGTTCGGTGGTGAGGCGGATGATCAGCGCTTGGTCGACCGGGCTGATGAAGGCTTCGCGGACGTGGCGGACGCCGCCGATGACGAATTCGGTGCGGGCGATGGCGGTGTCGAGATCGAGCTCGCGGCGGTAATCGGTGCAGGACTCGGAGCCGGGGAAGGTGAGGATGAGGTCTCCGGTTGTCTGATACGGCATTTGCCGCATGGGGCGGGACATGAATTTTTCCTGCACGAGCGCCTGGGCGGCGGCGTAGTCGCCGGCGTTCACGAGTCGGCGGATCTCGGGCAGCGCGGCGCGGGCGTCGGGGTGGGCGGGATTGTAGGGACCGCCGGCCCAGAGGGTGTCCTCGTTGAGCTGGAAGCGTTCGGTCTGCGGGCCGCCGAAGACCATCGCGCCGAGGCGGCCGTTGCCGAGCGGGAGTGCTTCGACCCACTGAGCGGCGGGCTGGCGATACCAGAGGACATGGGTGGCGGGGTCGCCGGCGCGAGCGAACGACAGCGGCAGGGCGAGAGACAGGACTGCCAGCAGACCGCACTGACGGAGAACGGAACTTCGGAGGAGGGGCATGGGGCTGAAGAGATCGGTGGGTATGGCCGCACGGCCGGGCGCTGCGCGGGGGATTTCGACTCAACGCGCCGGGGGAAAATGTGAAAGAAAAAAGCCGCCCGGAAACCGGGCGGCTTTGAGAAGAGATCCGTGCGGGACGGGCGTCGTTTCTAGAACGAGCCCTTCAGGCCGACGGTGATCTGAACGCCGAACTCTTCGCGCTGATACTGCGAGGCGTAGCCGGGCGTGTTCGCGTTTTCGCGCAGGAGATCCTGCGGCTCGTCGAACAGATTCCGCGCGTTGGCGAAGAGCGCCAGGTTGCGGTTGATCCGGTATTCGGCGTTCACGTCGACGGTGACGCGCGAGTCGAAGTATTGGTAGAAGCCGGCGGCGGCACCACCGAACGCTCCACCGGTCTGCGCGCCCTGCGCCTGTTTGCCGCGGTAGTTCACGTTGAGGCGGAGGGTGACCTTCTTGTCGCGATAGGTGATGCCGGTGTTGCCGGCCTTGTCGATGAAGCCGTTGAAGTCGGCCGGCGTGCCGCCGTCGAGATCGAGCTTCGTCGCGTTGAAGAAGAACTCCAGCTTGTCGCCGATGCCGGGGATGAACCGGAGCGGCTGGCGGAAGTTGATTTCGCCGCCGAGGATCTTTGCCTTCGTGGTCAGGTTGCGCTGGGTCTGCAGCGCGTAGCCGACGTATTCGCTGCCGAGGCCGAGGAAATCGAGATCGGCCTGGGTGGCGGTGCTGGCGACGCTGCTGAAGAAGTTGTCGATGTCCTTGCCGAACACGCCCACGGCGAAGAGGCCACCGTTGGGGAAGTAGTATTCGGCGGAGAGATCCCAGCCCTTCGCTTCCCACGGCTTCAACGCCGTGTTGTTGTAGATGATCGTGTGCGGATCGATGTTGCCGATGCCGTCATTGATCTGGAGATCCGTGTCGTTGATGCGGACCAGCGGCAGGATGTTGCCGAAGTCCGGACGGCCGACGGTGAACGCATAGGCGGCGCGGAGCACGATGTCCTTCGTCGCGTTGAAGTTCACGTGCACGCTCGGGTAGAAGTCATCGTAGGACTGGTCGACGGAGAGGCCGCGTTCGCGCCAGTTGGCGGCTACGTTGGCGAGCGTCGCGCCCGGCGTGGGCGTGAGCGGGCCGCGGCCGTCGTCCTCGGTCTTCTCGTAGCGGACGCCGGCGAGGACGGAGAGACGGTCGTCGATGAACTTCGCCTCACCCATGATGTAGGCCGAGGTGATCGTCTCTTCGAGGAGCTGGGAGTTCTGGATCCGGAAGCGCTCCGTCGCGAGCTGCTGGGCGGTGGTTTGCTGGAAGTAGCCCGGGTTGCTCTTGAACAGGTCGCCGAGGAGGAAGGGATCGATCCACTGAATTGTGGGCAGGCCCCAGTGCGGGTCCGGCGCGTAACGCGAGTCGCCATAGAGCGCGGC
The DNA here is from genome assembly GCA_040255565.1 of Opitutaceae bacterium. Lineage (GTDB taxonomy): Bacteria > Verrucomicrobiota > Verrucomicrobiia > Opitutales > Opitutaceae > Opitutus. The sequence continues at coordinate 93,739 of JBDZVH010000001.1, forward strand.
GTTGTCGTCGGCCGTGTTGGCGATGCCGTCCGGCCCGACGAAGTTCCACGTGCTGGAGCGGCGGGTGATGTCGCGCTTCTGTTTCGACTGGTCGACGCCAGCGCGGAGCGTGAACGGCACGGCGGCCTTGAAGTCCTTCGCGACGTTCATGTGGCCGGTGGTGAACTCGTCCTTCGCATCGAGCGGCGTGGAAGTCACGGTCGTGAGGCGATAGTTGATGAGTTGGGACCAGTTCAACTGCTGGCCGGCGGCGTTGAGGGCGCGAATGACGTTCGGGCGCTCGACGGTGTAGTCGGCGAACTGCACGCTGGAAACGCCCTGCATGCTGGCGTTGGCGCCGTTGAAGTGGCCGCGCTCGATGTCGCGATACCACGTGCGGGACGCGGCGTAGGACAGGCCGGCGTCGAAGTCCCAGTCGGTGCCGTTGTAACGGTATTTCGCCATGAAGGCACCGGTGGCGCCGAGCTTGTCGCGGAACGAGGAGCCACGGTTGACGGAGCCGCGGCCGGTGGCGCCGTTGGTGAAGTCGGAGCCCCAGCTCAGCGGGCTGCCGGAAGCCGGCGAGGGCACGGCGTTGGTGCCGACGTTCCAGGTGATGTTACGATTGCCGAAGAAGGATTTGTAGTAATTCGCCTGATACCCGATCCACATCGCGGAGCGGGGCGAGATGCGCCAGTCGGCCTTGAAGCTGACCGAGTCGCGGAACGAGTTCTTCGGCCCGTCCTGCATGACATAGGACATCAGGTAGGGATTGGTCTCGGTGGCGCCGGCTTGGGCGAAGTTCCAGTTCTTCTGCGAGCGGTGCTGCTCGTTGAACTGGTTCGAGGTGAGGCCGGTGATGACGAAGCCGAGATTATCGTTGATCGGCAGGGTGTAATCGAAGTCGAAGCCGGGAAGAACCTTGTAGGTTTCCTTGCGGCCGGGGCCGGGCGTCTTCGAGAAGAAGTCGAGATCCTCGTCGTTCATGTTGAACGAAAGGCGGTAGTTGAACTGCGCGCCTTTGCGTTCGAACGCGTTTTTGCCGATCAGGTTCACCGCGCCGCCGAGCGCCGAAGCGGGCATGGCGGGCGTGGGCACCTTGGTGACTTCGACGCGGGACGCGTTGTTGATCGAGACCTGCTCGAATTCGAACGCGCGGTTGCCGGCGCCGGACGAGGCGCTGGCCATGCGGAAGCCGTCGACCATGACCGACGTGAAGCCGGGACCGAAGCCGCGCACGGACACCGTGCGGACGTCGGCGGCGACGTAGTCGACCGTGATGCCGGGGAGGAACTTCAAGAACTCGCCGACGTTGCCCTCGGCGACGTCGCCGAACGCATCCGTCTCGATGACGTTTTTGATGTTGGGCGAGAAGCGCTGTTCGTTGACCGCGATGGAGGCGACGTTGGTGTCGCGGGCTCCGGCGACGGTGAACGTTTCCAGCACGACGGGACCCGTGTCGCTGCCGAACTGGAGGTCCTGCGTCACCGACTGGCCGGCGACGACGGTGGCGGCGGCGGTCTGGCGGCCGAGACCGCTGTAGAAGGCCTCCACGTTCACCTCGCCGGCGGGCACGTTGTCGAAGTGGTATTCGCCGTATTCGTTGGTGCGCGTGGTGCGGTTGGTGCCGGCGATCGTGACCTGGGCGTTGTTGAGGTAACGGCCGGTGCTCGCATCGAGCACGCGACCGGCGATCGTGCCGGTCGCGGCGGGCTGCGCCTCGGCGGAGGCGAGCACCGACAGGCCGGTGATCAGGGCGATGAACAGACGGAACTGCGATAACCAGCGGGTCCAGGCGAGACGCCGCGGGAATCGAACAGGGACAGGTAGCCTATGGCTGTTGTATGGTATCATGTTTGGTGACAGGGCTTGGGACTGACCGCCGCCACCTTCCCGAATCTCAAACCGCCCTGCGCCACCGCCGGGTCGACCTCCGGCTGCGCCGTGAAAGCAGCAGCTCGGAACGGACGACAAAGTCAGAGGCAGGAGGGGACTTGGGGTATTTGGGGCGATGGCGGTGGAACGCCTTTTACTCGGCGCTCCAAAGGGGGAGCTGAAGGGGAATCGAACCCCTCAGCGACCTCAAGGGGGTGTTTAGGCACATCGTTGACCAAAGCGGCGTCGCGCGGTGCGCGGACGACGACGTGTAGTGGCCCGATGGTTACGTGGCCGGCGGCGGCGCGTCGGTGCGCCAGGGCAGCATGCAGTTCTCCCGCCACTCGCCGGTGAGCAGGATCTCGTGCTGCACGGCAGGAACGCCGGTTTCATTGCGGTGCATGAGGCCGACGAGCATCTCGACCGCGAGGCCACCGATCTTGGCGGGATCGTAGTAGATGCCGGTGCATTCCATCTCGCGCCGCTGCTCGAGGGCCACCACGCCCACGTCGCGCGGCACGGTGCGATCGAGATTCGCGAGCCACTGCAGCAGAAGTTTCGGATTGTTGACCAGCAGGGCATCGGGTCGGTGGCGGGCAAACCACTGCCGGAACACGCCTTCGGTGGTGGGGTTGCCCGGGCAGACCGGCAGTCGGTCCTGGGGCGGAAATTGGAGTTGCTGCGCCATGTAGGCGCCGAGCCAGCGGTGGCCGACACGCGGGCTGTCGTTCACATCGGAAAACAGCACGCCGATCCGGCGATAACCGCGCTCGCGACAGCGCTCCATCGCCTGCCAGACGGTGTCGAAATGATTCTCCGTCACGTGGTGGAGCACCGGCGAACGCAGCGTCATGCCGAGGGCTACGCAAGAAAAGCGCTGCCACTCGAGATCGAGCGAGTGCTGGCCTGGGGGGAGGCGGCCGATGATGAGGCCGTTGATGCTGCGCGCCGACAGCATGTCGCAGAAGCGCCGCGGTGTCATGCCCGGCTCCGCGAGCCAGAAATGCTCGAGCTTGTAGCCGAAATCCTGGGCGCGTTGCGCGGCGCCGGGAAAGAAGTCCGGCCGGTCGTGATGTTCCGGCCGCCAGCCGTAGCGCGTGGGATAATTCGTGACGTAGGCGAGCGCCGCGTGCTTCACCGGCTTGCCCGAACGCCGCGACTGCATCAACGCGGACACCAGCGGGTTGATCCGATACCCGAGCCGCTGCGCGATGGCTTTGACGCGGCTGCGGGTTTCGGGAGGGATGCGAGGGTGGTCGCGAAGCGAAAGCGAAACCGTGGTGCGGTGCACTCCGGCGGCGCGTGCGACGTCTTCGAGCGTTGCCTTGGCCTGCACGCACGCCAGACACGCAAACGGCCCGGGGCAGTCGAGCAAAATGTGCTCGGACCCGCCGTCGGGCGATTCACCGGCGAAAAAACCGTTCTATTTCACTCGTCAGCGCCTTCGTTCGCTTCGCGCAACGCGGGTGCGAGAGCGGGCACCACGCGCCGCAGTTCGTCCGCCACCAGCCGCGCGAACACCAGACTGCCGGCGCCGTCCAGGTGCGTCGTGTCGCTGGTGCCGTCCGCTTTCTTCGGATCCAGCTTCGCGACTTTGTCCCGGCCCCAAGCTTCGCACAACGCGACGCTGCGTGCGTGCAGATCGAGCACGGGCACGTGCTTTTCGCGGGCGACCCGCTTGGTCGCTTCGACATACGGCGTGAGCGTCGAGACGATCCGGCCGTCGGCGTCGAAATTGCGCCGCGTCAGCGAGGTGATCAGCACCGGCTGGGCGCCGAGCGCCCGCACGTCGTCGACGTAACGCCCCAGGTTCTCCGCGAACGTCATGTCCGGGGCGGTTTCGCGTTCCGGGCCTTTCCCCGGCTGGTCGTTGTGACCGAATTGAATCAGGTAATAATCGCCGTGCGCCGCGAGCGCGGTCTGCCAGTGGCCCTCGTCGCGATAACTCTTCGAGCTGCGACCGCTGCGGGCGACGTTCGTGACGGTCACGCCGTCCGTCACACACTGGCGAAAGCCCGCGCCCCAACCGGAATTGTCCGTCACCGTGGAGTCGCCGACGAGCACGAGATGCGGCTTCGTGTCGGCGGCTTCGCGGGAGACGAATTCGCCCAGGACCGCGGCCGGCGTGAGCGCGGCGGCTTCGGCGGGCGTGAGCGTTTTGGCCCAGCGCACGCGCGTGGCGGGCAACGCGCCCGGGCCGGTGCTGCCGTATTCGGCGTAAAACGTCGTTTGCTCAGCCTGCGGCTTGTTCCAGTTGTGCCAGCCTTCGGGCCGCACGACCTCGCTCATTTCAGTGCGGAGAAACACCGTTTTCGCGAAATCGCGCCACGGCCGGCCGAGATAGGTTTTCGCTTCCGGTGCGCCCGTGATCGTGCAGTCGGCGAACACGAAACCGTGCCGCTGCTCTTTGGGCGTGGCGGCGGCGGTGATGTAGCCGTTGCCCACGCAATGGATATGGCAGCGTTCGAAATACGCGGTCGCGCCGCCGAAGATGAAATCGACGTGTCCCTCGATCCGGCAGTCGACGAAGTAGTGCCGGCCGCGATTCAGCAGAATCGTGTCCTGCCAGCCGAGAAAGCGGCAGCGCCGAAACACGAGGCGGTCGCCATCGGCGCGCAGCGCGAGCGCCTGGCCGACGGGGCCGGCGGAGTTCGCGAGCGTGAGGTTTTCCCAGATCATGCCGTCGCCGTCGATCTGCACGGTCGGCGTGCGAAAGGTGCCGATCGGTTTCCCGTCGGGGCCGGGCAGATTCGCGTTGAGGTCGAAGGTGACGATCGTCGTCGCCGCGTCCTCGCCGCGCACGAGCATGTGTCCGCGTTCGCGCTGGACGTAGATGCGTTCGCGATACGTGCCGGGTTTGACGAAGATCACCCAGCGCGGGCCGGCGGGATCGGTCTGCATCGGCGCGGCGCTGATCGCTTCCTGCAGCGACGTGTAATCGCCGGAGCCGTCGGCGGCGACGATCGCGTCGGGTTTGGATGCAGCCGCGAGCGAGGCGACAAACGCAGCGAGGCAAAACACGAACGACAGGATGGATTTCATGGCGGGAAATCGGACGACGGGGGCGGTCGCAGCAGACGGAAAACCGGGCGCAAGCTGACGCGTTCGTGCGGTCGGGACGATGGAGGAATTGCGCGCATCGTTGAGTTTTTCTCCTCAAAAAAAACGCCCGGCTCACGAGTGTGAGCCGGGCGTCGGATAAAAGGCGCGGGCGCCGATCAGGCTTCCAGATCGATCTGCTTAAACTTCGGCACGAGCAGGTGCATGAGGATCCAGGCCACGAGGTAGGCCGAGCCGCAGATCATGAAGAGCAGCGCGTAGCCGAGCTCCGTTTTGCCGATGGCCGCGAAATGCGCGAGCAACTCGCCGGCGATCCGGGCGATCAGCACGCCGCCGACTGCGCCGGCCATGCCGCCGATGCCGGTCACGGAGGCGACCGCGCGTTTCGGGAACATGTCGGACACGGTGGTGAAGATGTTGGCCGACCATGCTTGGTGCGCGGAGCAGGCGATCGCGATCGCGGCGACGGCGAGCCAGGTGTTGATCGCGCCGAGCTTCGACGCGAGGAGGACCGTGAGCGGCAGCAGCGCAAAGATGAACATCGCCGTCTTGCGCGCCTTGTTGGCGTCCATGCCGCCGTTCATGAAGCGCTTCGGCAGCCAGCCGCCGAAGATCGAGCCACCGGTCGCGATCGTGTAGATGATGGCGACGGCGAACGTCCAGCTGATGACGCCGGGAATGGTCGACGGATCGCCGGCGAAATCCGGATTTGCGGCCTTGTAGGCGGCGATCTTGCGATCGTTTTCGCCGGTGAGGAACGACGGCAGCCAGAAGAGAAAGAACCACCAGATGCCGTCGGTCATGAACTTGCCGACGACGAACGCCCAGGTCTGGCGGAACGTCAGCAGGCGGAACCAGGAGACGCGCGGCTTGACCTCCTCGGCGTTGGCGGTGACCTGCTCGTCCTTGTCGCTGTGGATGAACTCGTATTCGCCCTGCGTGAGGTGGCCTTTCTTCAGCTTTTCCGCCGGGGTGCCATACATCGTATACCAGAAGAACAGCCAGACGAGGCCGACCGCGCCGGTGAGAATGAACGCCCACTCCCAACCCCACGCCGCGGCGATCTGCGGGACGCAGAGCGGGGCGACGATCGCGCCGACGTTGGCGCCGGAATTATAAAGACCGGTTGCGAAAGCGCGCTCCTTCTTCGGAAACCATTCGGCAATGGTCTTGTTGGCGGCGGGGAAGTTGCCCGATTCGGCCAGGCCGAGCGCGGCGCGCCAGAAACCGAAGCTCCAGGTGTGATGGCCAAACGCGTGACCGATCGCGGCGATGCTCCAGCCGATGAGCGAATACGCGTAGCCGGACTTCGTCCCGAGCCAGTCGATCAACCGGCCGGCGAGCACCATGCCGAGCGCGTAGGCGAAGGTGAAGCAGATGACGACCGTCGAGTAGTTCAGCTCCTGCGCGGCCGGATCGTCGCCGAACACGCCTTGCTCCGCGAGCACGGGCTTGAGCAGGCCGAGCACGTTGCGATCGAGGTAGTTGATCGTCGTCGCGAAGAAGACGAGGGCGCAGATCGTCCAGCGGTAGCGGCCGATCTGTTCGTTGGTTTGGGCGAACTTGCTCATGAGTTGGGGTTGGAGGTGGAGGATCGGGTTGAGCGTCGGACGGGGTCGGTCAGATCCCGCGCTGGGAAGATCGCGGCGCCCGGGGGCGCGCGGCGGGACCGGCAGAAACCGCCCGACAATTCAATCGGGGGCGAGCTATTTCGTGGCGGGAACGGAGTTGAGGCTGCGCGCGCCCTTGGCGGGCGTGATCGTGACGTTCTGCAACGTGATCGTGCCGGCGTGCTGCACGACCTCGGTTTCGGTCACATTGTTGAAGGTGGAATTACGGATGCGGATGTTTTCGATCACGGCGCCATCGAAGCCGCGGATGAACATGACGCGCGGGCTCGCGGAGCTGGAGATATTTTCCATGAGAACGTTGCGAACGACCGGCTTGAACGCGCCGCGCGCACCTTCCTCGTAGAGCAAATCGATCGTCAACACGGCCTCGCCGACGCGGCCGATCTTCACGTTGCGCATGAAAACATTCTCGAGCACACCGCCGCGCACGGCGTTGTTCTTGAACCGCAGGCCGCGATCCAGGTCGGGGCTGTCCATCTCGCAGTTCTCGACGAAGACGTTGCGGATGCCGCCGGTGCACTCGCTGCCGAGCACGACGCCGCCATGGCCGTCCTTCATCACGCAATTGCGGATGACCACGTTCTCCGTGGGGACGTTGACGCGGCGGCCGTCGCCGTTGCGACCCGACTTGATCGCGATGCAGTCGTCGCCGGTGTCGAACACGCAGTCCTCGATCAGCACGTCGCGCGAGGATTCGGGATCGCAGCCGTCGTTGTTGCCACCGTGCGAGTTCACGGTCACGCCGCGCACGGTGACGTTCTGCGAGAGGACCGGATGCACGATCCACATGGGCGAGCGAAGAACCGTCACGCCCTCGATGAGGACGTTTTTGCAGCGATACGGCTGGATGAAATTCGGGCGCAGATAATGTCCGTCGCCGAAGACGCGCTCGGAAACGGGCGTGTTGGCTTCGGCCAACTGGATCAGCCGGTCGCGCGCGGCTTTTTGTTTCTGCGGCTTGTCGCCTTTGCGATTCCAACTCCACCAGTTTTCCAGCGACGCCTGGCCGTCGAGCGTGCCCTTGCCGGTGACGGCGATGTTTTCCTGTTCGAACGCGTAGATGAGCGGCGAGTAGTTCATCAGTTCCACGCCTTCCCACCGGGTGAACACGATCGGGTAGTCGGCGGGATTCGTGGAAAACTTCAGCGTCGCGCCTTCGCTGACGTGGAGGTTGACGTTGCTCTTCAGATGAATCGCGCCGGTGAACCATTCGCCCCGCGGAACGACGACGCGACCGCCGCCGGCCTGATGGCAGGCGTCGATCGCCGCGCGAATCGCGGCGGAGCTATCGGCGCCGGCCTTCGCGCCGAAATCCGTGATCGGAAAATCGCGATCCGGAAACGTCGGCGCCTGGATCCGCGCGAGGACCTTTTCGTAATCAACCCAGCCGCGCACGGTGAACGGCGCTTCGTCGGTCGAGAGCAACTGCTGCAGCTCGATGCCGGCCATGATGAACGGGCCGACGCCCTTCAGGTCGTTGTCGATGATCGGCTCGCTGATGTAGTAATCGAACGAACCGTCGCGCGGACGGCCTTTCGACGTCGTGTAGCCGAGACCCGCGACTTCACAGCAGCGCGTGAGGCTGATGCGGTCGGTGCCGTCGGGCCGAATGAATTCGCGGATCAAGCCCTCATAGCCGCGACGCAGCGCGGGGAGATATTTTTCGCGCGAGAGGTAGCCGCGGTTGATGCCCTTCGCGAGGGTGTAGACGAACATGCTCGTGCTCGTCGCCTCGAGGTAATTGCCCTGGCGATCCGGCTGATCCATCACCTGCCACCAGACGCCGGTCTTGCGATCCTGCCAGCGCACGATGCCGTCGGCGCCGCGGCGGAGGATCTCGTTGATGTGTTCGACTTCGGGATGCGTCGGCGGGAAGAAATCGAGGCAGTCGACCAGCGCCATCGCATACCAGCCTTCGGCGCGGCCCCAGAAGTTCGGCGAGGTGCCGGTCTTCTTGTCGGCCCAATCCTGCGCGCGCTTCTCGTCCCACGCGTGATAATGCAGCCCCGTCTTCGGATCGTAGGCGTGCTGATCCATCAGGATGATCTGCCGCGCGACGTCATCGAAGAGCGCCGGTTCTTCGAAAACCTGCGCGTAATGCGCGAGGAAGGGCGAGGCCATGAACAGGCCGTCGAGCCACATCTGATACGGATAACGCAGCTTGTGCCAGAAACCGCCGTCGCTCGTGCGCGGGTGCTTCTGCATCTGCTCGCGCAAGGTCTCGATCGCGGTGCGGTATTTCGCGTCGTGCCGGCCGTTTTCCCAGAGGTAAAGGAGGACCTTGCCGGGCGGGATCAGGTCGACGTTGTAGTCCTCCATCTTGTAGGTCGCGATCGTGCCGTCGGGCTGGACAAACGACGTCGCGGTCTGCGCGCCGTAGTCGGCGTAGCTCTTGTCGCCCGTCGCTTCGGTCAGCTTCAGGAGCGAGAGGCCGAAGAGCGACGTCGTGTAATTCCAGTTCGCGCGCGCACGGCTGCCGCCGTGGAACATCGTGTCGCCCTTGCGGGCCATTTCGGATTTCGCGAGTCGCTCGGACCATTCAAGCGGCGTCGCGCCGCCAAACTGCGGGACGCGGGTCGGCTCGGCGGCGCGCAGCGCGCTGAACGAGAGGGCCGACAGGACAAACGACAACAATACAGTAACCTTGGGCATCGTCATGGGATCAGGGTAGGGGTGGGCGACCAGGGGGCCGCAGGAAACACGTGGGGACGGGCGCGTCAACCTGCGGACGCGCGAATCCGCTGTCGACGGATCCGCTGCTCGCATCGTTGCGCGCATGAGAGGTTCAGCGCACGAGCGTCGCCGCCATCAGACCGACGACGACTTCGTTGGCGAGTGTGCGGACCGTGAGCGATTGCAACGGCTTCGTTGGATCCAACGGCAACGCGAGCACCGTCGCCGCGCCGCCAGGAACCGTGCGTCCGCGACCTTTGAACGCCGTGGCGTCGAGCTCACGGATCGCGCCGGTTTTCAAATCGACGCGGGTCGGCAGCGGGCCGGGCACCTGGAACTGGAAATCGTCGATGAAGAAATCCTCTTCGATCGGCCACCACGTCGTGGGATTTTCCAACGCGAGCCGCTGCGTCGAACCGTCGGCGTAGGTGACGACGATCTCGCCGTTTTCGAACCGGCTCTGCATGTGATTCGTCGAGCCGGCCATCAACAACACCACGCCGCGCGCGCGACCGGTGAGCGGGAGCGTCACGTCATCCGGATAGTTGTCCCAAAGTGACGTGAACGCGATGTTGCGCGCGTCGGATTCGCCCGGCGTGGCGAGCGGCACGCCGTTCGGCAGCACGAGGCGGCCGCCCTGACGCGCGGCGACCGCGCGCAAGCCGGAGTCGTCGATCTCGGCGGTGTCGTTGACGCCGCCCGCCCAGCCGCCGATGCCTTGTTTCGGAATCGCGAGCGAGACGAAGGGCGAGCGCGGCGCACGATACTCGTTGCGAAAGATCTGCGTGACGCGGTCGTTGAACACCTTGGTGAGATCGACCGTTTCGAAACGCGCGTCCGCCGGCATGGCGAACGTCGGCAAAAGCGTGGGCGGCAGCGGCGCGGCGGGCGCGGGCGGTTGCAGCCAGCGCATTTGTCCCTGTGCGCGCGGCGTGAAGTCGTCGGTCGTCGGTTGCTCGTTCGCCGCGATCCGTTCGCCGCCCCACGTGATCAAAATTTCATGCCGTCCGCCGGCGGGACTCGTGAGCACAATCTGTGGCTCGCCGACCGAATCCTCGACGACCTGCCAGGAGGCGGAGTCGCCGTTGATCGCGAACGACGCCACGCGATCGCGGGGCGCGACGAGCTTCATGCGCAGGCGAAGTTGTTGCCCGAAACGTTGCGTGATCACGTAATGATCGGTGTCGCCATCGCGCGTGAACCGCAGCGAGACGTTCGGATGCCGCAGGCTCGCGTGCGTCCACTCCGCGGGAAATCCGGGCGTCACGCGCAACTCGCCTGCGAGCAGGTCGGGCTCGATGCCGAACAAACCTTCGACCACGGTCCGCGACAACACGCCGGAGCCGTCCGCGAAATCGCGCTGCGACTCGCGGCGGTAAACGTCGAGATATGACATCGAGCCGACGTTGCCGGGCGAGATGCCCATATACATCGCGGCGAGCAGCGCGCCTTTCGTCATCGTCCACGCCTCGCGCGGGCGTCCCGCCTGCCAAAAGCCGAGCGCGGTGTGCGCAATCTCCGACATCACGACGTTGTTGATCGACCAGCGGTAAGGCATCCACGTCGTCGTTCCGGGGACGCTGAGGCCGGCGGGCACGCCGGGGCCGCGCACGGGCAGGTGCGGCAGCTCGGTTTCGACCTGCTGTGTAAGCTGCCACGCTTCGCGCGTCGTGGGCAGTTGCGCGTCCATCGCATGGTAAAACGTCCACAATCCCGCGTGCGGGTGCGTGCGTTGCGCGCCGAGAAGATCCTTGAATTCCGCGAGGCCGCCGCGTCCGGGCCGCCACAGCAGTTCGCGCATCCCGCGCGCGATGAGTTCCGCTTCGCGTTCGAAGGGCGTCGGATCCTCGCCGATCAGCCGCGCCAGGCGCGCGGCCTGCGCGTGATGGAAATAATTATACGCCGTCGCGTGCGCCGCGCCGCCGCCGTGATATTGCAGTTCGTCGCTCGCCCAGATCGCGGCGTAGGCTTCGTAAAGTGGGAGTTTCTCGGGACCGAACTCGCGCCGGAACAGCCGCCGTTCCCACGCGAGGTGACGCTCGATCGTCGGCCACATCTCGCGCGCGAAGGCGAGATCGCCGGTCCACTGCAAATGGCGGAACAGCGCGTCGATGTAGACGAGGTTCATGTCGTAGTGCGAATTCGACAGGTCGCCGTTGCTGTGCAGGCCGGTTTCGTTGCGCGCGAGATTCGCGTTTTCGTCGGCGGGCGGAAGTTTCGCCGGAATCGGCGAGGTGTTTTGCCGACCGGCCCAATAACGGAAATGGCTGCGCGCGCGTTCGTGCCAGCCGAGGGCGTCGAGCGAATACGGTCCGCGCCAGCCGAGGAGTTTTGTGCGCCACGCGATCGCGCCGTGCATGATCGCCTGCTGCGGGGCGTCCCACGCGGCATCGGCGGCGACGTTCAGCGCGCCCACGGCCGCATCGAAAAACGGATCCGGCGTCTCGACGCTCACCCGCTGCCGTAGTTCGCGGAAATGCCGCTCCGCCGCGCGAAACCGCGCCGGCAATTCGCTCCGCGCAAAGACCGGCGCAAGCTGGGGAGCACCGGGCGCCGAGGGGCTGCCAGCTTCGGTGCGCGAGGCGGTGACTTCACGATAGGTGGCGAGATCCTCGGTCGTGCGATCGGCGGAGGCCGCGAGGCGCTGCAACGAAAGATAAACCTCTTCGCCAACCGACAGAGCCGCGCGGCCGACGAGAACGGGATGCTTCGGCGCTGCGGCGTCGCCGGACGCCGGGGCGAACAGCGTCGCGGGATCGTTCCAGGCCGCCGCATCGGCGACCGAAAGTTTCGCCTCGCGCGGAACAACACCGGCGATCGTCGCCGGTTTGGCGCTCAGCGTGAAACCCTCGCCGCCGATCGCGATCGCGTTGCCCGCGCAAAACTCGGGCCGAAGCTGAAACCACTCGCTGATCGGCACGCTTTCCGTGCCGATGTCGCCGTCGCGTTTGCCGCGCTGGCCATTCACGCCGCCGTAAGCCCAGACGAGCTCGATGGCGCGATGCGCGTTCTGCCCCGCGAGTCCGGCGCGGACGATCAAGCCTTCCGTTTCGGCATACGCGATCGCCGCGAGTTGCAGCGTGGCACCGTCGCCGAGCAGCGGATCCTGAATCTCGTAGAGCATCTGACCGGGCCGGTAACGCGCGACGATGCGGGCGGCGTCATGCAGCCATTTCGTCGTCGCGCCGGCGCGCACGCCGAGCCGGAGATTGCCGCCACGGCCCGGCAGATAGAGGACGAATTCGGGACGATCGCCGGCGTCGACGCGAAACGCGGTGTTGCCGCCATAAAGCGGGCGGTTGAACACGCCGTCGCCGTTTTCGATCACGAAATCGCCGCCGTCAGGATGATAACGCAGCGGCCGTTCGAGGTGGTCGGTGAGATTCGGCGCGAGGTGGCCGGCGCCGAACGCCTCGGTCGCGGCGTGCGTTGTCGGCAGGAACACCACGGCAGCGAGCAGCGGAAGAGCGAAGGAGCGGCGGGCGACAGCAGGCATGATGAGACGAAAGACTGGGGCAAATCGCGTCGGAACGCGGGACAGGTCTGACAGATGAAAGGGGAGAGTCGGACGGTGGCGATCCGACCTGACGAGGATGCAGCGAGTTCGTTGCGCGCGTCAGAACCCTTCCGGCTCAGACCGTCCGAACATCGGGGCCTCGCGGCACTGGAGGGCGCGCGTAGCTGTCACGACGCCGATGCGGGCGGCTCGATTCCCCGCGGACCCCTTGCCCTATTATGACGATGCTTCCGATTTTTCGTTTTTGGCGTGTGTTGAGCGTGGGTGTGCTGGCGTCGTGGCTCGTCGCGTCGTCCGCGGCGGCTGCGATCGATCGCGAGGCACTCGTGAAGCGTCACAACGTGCACGTTGACCGGATCAATCCCGAGAGCCCGCTGAGCGTGGGCAACGGCGATTTCGCGTTCACGGTCGACGTGACCGGGCTGCAGTCGTTCGGAGAACGGTATCACGAGCACGGCATTCCGCTCGAGACGCTGAGCACGTGGGCGTGGCACAAATTTCCCAACACGGAAAACGTGAAGATCGAGGACGCGATGAAGCCCTACAATTTTCACGGGCGCACGATTCACTACGCGGGCCTGCAACACTCGCCGGCGGGAAAATATTTTCGCGAAAATCCGCACCCGATTCCGCTCGGCCAGATCAGTTTCGTTTACGAAGGGCGTCCGCTCGCGCCGGAGGATCTCGGCGGCATCGACCAGACGCTGGATTTGTGGACCGGCGTCGTGCACAGCCGCTTCACGCTCGCGGGCCAGCCGGTGCGCGTCGAGACCGTGGCGCACGATACGTTGAGCGTGGCGTCGGTGCGGATCGCGTCGCCGCTGCTCGCGAACGGAGCGCTGCAGGTGCGGCTACGTTTTCCGTATTCGCATGAGTCGGGCACGCGCAACAAGCCGCCGCTCGTGTGGAGCCCGGAGCGGCATCGCACGACGGTGCGGCGCGACACGCCGCGTTACCGCCAGCTCGAACGCTCGCTCGACGAGAGCCGCTATTTCGCGAACGTGCGCACCGCGGCGGACACGACGCTGCGCGAAGCGGCGCCGCATGATTTCCGGCTCGCGACGACCGCGGGCGCCAACGAACTGGCGCTCACGGTGGGCTTTGCGGCGGAGGCGGAGCGCACGGAGTGGCCGACGTTTGCCGAGACGCGCGACGCCAGCGCGCGCGGTTGGAAGGATTATTGGACGAAAGGCGCGGCGCTCGATCTCGCGGGCAGCAAGGATCCGCGCGCGGCGGAACTCGAGCGCCGCGTGGTGCTCTCGCAGTATCTCGTGCGCGTGAACTACGCCGGGAGTTTCCCGCCGTCCGAGGACGGGCTGACGAACATCACCTGGTTCGGAAAGCACAACACCGAGATGTATTTCTGGCACGCGGCGCAGTTCTACGCGTGGGGGCATCCGGAGCTGATCGAGAAAGGACTCGCGTGGTATCAGCAGATTCTGCCGCTCGCGAAAGCCGACGCTGCGGAGCAGGGCTTCGACGGCGCGCGCTGGCCGAAGATGGCCGGGATCGACGGCCGTCCCTCGCCGGGCTCGATCAATCCTTTCATCATCTGGAACCAGCCGAACCCGATCGCGCTGTGTGAACTCGTTTACCGCGCGCGACCCGAGCGCGCGACGCTGGAGAAATATCGCGACATCGTGTTCGAGTCGGCGAAGTGGCTGGCGTCGTTTGCGCAGCTCGATCCGAAAACCAACCGCTACGTGCTCGGCCCGCCGATCAAGAACGTGAGCGAGAAAGCCGGCGAGAATCACACGCAGAATCCGACGTTCGAACTCGCGTATTGGTATTACGGATTGCAGGTCGCGCAGGAGTGGCGCGCGCGACTCGGCCTGCCGCCGGAGCCGCATTGGGCGGATGTGTTGAAACGACTTTCGAAACTGCCGGAACGGGACGGGCTCTACGTCGAGATCGAGACGGAGCCGGATCTGTTCAAGAAGCAGGGATCGGTGCCCACCTCGATGCTGATGATTCTCGGCTTCATGCCGAAGGTGGACATCGTCGACACGGAAACCGTGCGGCGGACGTTTCACGAAGTCACGCAGCGCAACGGCATCGAGCGCTGGGTGAGCTGGGCGCTGGGGCAGGGCGCGTTGACGGCCGCGCGGCTGAACGAGCCGGAAACGGCCGTGACGATTCTGACGAACCAGGCGCCGGCGGCGCGCTTCATGAATGCCGGCCACGTGCGCCGGCCGAAGGAGCCGGACGGCTGCCCTGCGTATCTGCCGGTGAACGCGTCGCTGTTGCTGGCCGTCGGCCTGATGGCCGGCGGTTGGGATGGAGCGCCGTCGACCGACGCGCCCGGTTTCCCGCAGGACGGCAACTGGACCGTGCGCGCCGAAGGCTTCAATCGCATGCCGTGACGGAAAACCAGAGTGTCATATAATAGATGACACTCTGGTTTGGGTCCGGTCTGGGTTTTTTGCGCTGCCTGAGTTTGCGCCGCGCGGGAAAGTGCGGCGCGGGGTCAGGAAAAGGAGCGGGAACGCGTGGAGCGTTGAACCTGAGCGGCGCGGAACGCCGCCGCGGTGATGAAGTGTCGTCTCTGCGTGAACGCGGGGCGCGTGTTGCCGCTCAGACGGGCAGAGTCGGACCGTCCACCCAGGTGGACGGGACGGCGGTGTTACACGGCAGGGTGGGGATGCCGTATTCATTGCGGTGGAGCTGGCTGATGACGGTTTCGATTCCGCGCACGCCGATCTGATACGGCTGCTGGTCGATGCCGGCGCAGGGCACGGCGTTGATGCTGATGTTGAGGCAGCAGAAGCCGTGCGTCTTGGGGACGCGCGCGCCGCAGGCTTTCATCCAGCTCACGATTTCTACGCGATGGCCGAGGACGACGTCGGGCCGGTGCTTCTTGAACCACGGCGAGAACGATTCCTGGTCGAGCTCCGGCACGACGAGCGGCGGCACGGAAATGAAATCGGCGTTGAGATGCACCGAGGAGAGAAATGCGCCCGCCCAGCGATGCTGCAGCCGCACGCTTTCGTGTCGTTGCAATACGAGTCCGGGGCGCTTGTAGCCGAGTTTCCGCAGCTGCTCGAGTGCGGTGACCATCGCGCGTGGGTGGTCGGGGCAGACGGAGTGCAGCGCGGGGCTGTCGATCAGATAATCCGCGTAAACGCCGGTGTAGCGCTCCCAGTTCAGATGCGTGAAGTCGGGCCCACGCCAGGCCGGCATGATCAACACGCCCCGGATGCCCCGCGATTGCAGGATCGTGTCGAGCCGGTGCACGGACACGCCCTTTTCGCCGACGAGGAAACGCTCCAGTTTGAACCCGAGTTCGTTGGCGCGATCGGCGGCGCCGCGCAGCAGGTCGCGCCAGAACGGGCCGGTGAACTGCGGCCGCGCCGGCTCCTCGAGGCTGACGGCGGCCAGCACGCCCTGGAAGGAACCGAGTCGCGTGCGCCGGACTTCACTTAAAATTGAACTTGCGAGGGGATTGAACCGGTAGCCGATCTCGCGCGCATGAGCCTGCACGCGCTCGCGGGTGGCGCGGTTCACGCGTGGGTGGTTGCGGAGGGAATCGGAAACGGTCGTGCGGGAAAGCCCGAGCGCGATGGCCATGCTCCGCATCGTGGGGCGGGAATCACTGTTCACGGAGGCGGACCCAAACATCGGACGGTCCGCATGCCGAACTCTTTCGATTCAGACGGAACGAATCGGGGTGATTCGACCGCGCCTCGGACGCTTCCACGTTGACGGCCATGACGTCCCGCCGTCTTCGCGGAAGGCCGTCACCAAATCCCCAACTCAAGCCGGATTCCCTTGGCCCACCCGTCCCGCGGCGAAGCCGGGCCGGCAGCTTGACCGCCAACCCAAATCCAAGCCCTCGCATGAAACTGCACCGTTCCTCGAGCCGGAGCCATTCGCTCTCCGCGCTCTTGTTCAGCCTGGCTCTTCCTGCTGTCTCCACGGTCCAGGCCCAGACGTCGCCCGACGCTCAGAACAGCTCCACCGATCAGCCGATCGTGCTTTCGCCCTTCGAGGTCAACGCCGCCAACGATCGCGGCTACCAGGCCTTCAACACGCTCTCTGGCTCGCGCATGAACACGAAGCTGGAGGACCTCGCCGCGTCGCTCTCGGTCGTCACGAAGCAGCAGCTGCTCGACACCGCCGCGACCGACATCAACGACGTGTTCCTCTACGAAGCGAACACCGAGGGCATTTACCAGTGGACGAGCTTCAACATCGATCGCGGCAACGTGAGCGACGACGTCCAGAGCGATCCGCACACGGCCACCCGCATGCGCGGCCTCTCCTCGCCGAACGTGTCGACGGGCCTTTATCGCACCTCGCTGCCGCTCGACACCTACAACATCGACGCGATCGAGATCTCCCGCGGTCCGAACTCCTCGCTCTTCGGCCTCGGCAGCTCCGGCGGCGGTATCAACGTCATCTCGGCGCGGGCGAATCTCGACAAGCGCAGCTTCGGCTTTTCGAGCCGCACCGACGATCGCGGCAGCTTCCGCTCGAACTTCGACATCAACCAACCGCTGCTCCGCGACAAGCTCGGCCTGCGCGTCCTCGGTCTCTACGATGACAAGCGTTATGAGCAGAAGCCGGCGCAGGATCTCACGCGTCGTCTGCAGGTGGTGCTCGCGGCGAAGCCGTTTCAAAACACCACGATCCGCGGCAGCTTCGAATCCTACCGCAACTCCGCCAACCGGCCGAACTCCACCACGCCGCGCGACATGTGGAGCGACTGGATCGCCGGCGGGAAGCCGACTTGGGATCCGATCACGCAGACCGTGCATCTCGCCAATGGCACCAGCATCGGACCGGTCGCACCGAACCAGGAGGCCACGCTCTTCCCGCGCGGTCTCGACGTCGCCCAGACCGGTTTCACCGGCCGTCCCAGCTGGTATATCGATAACGGCAACGTCGAGCTGTATATGATCAACCGGATGCCTAACGCGTCCGGCAACGGCCCGCAGAATCTCTCTGGCAACGGGCGGCTGCTGCAAAACACGACCGATTATCTGCGCAACAGCGGCAACTACCCGCTCTTCACCACGCCGGGCGTCCGGGACCGTTCGCTCTACGACTGGACCTCGATCAATCTCATGGCGCCCAACCACGACGCCACGCGGGCCGAGACCAGCAACGTCGAGCTCGAGCAGATCTTTCTGAACACGCCGCGCCAGACCCTTGCCCTGCAGGCCGGCTGGCTGCGCGAGCGCATCAACACCAATTCGCGCGCCTTCCTCGGCCGCAGCAACACGGCCATCATGCAGGTCTACGTCGACGTGAACGAGAAGCTGCTCGATGGCACGCCCAACCCGTATTTCCTCCGGCCCTACGTCGGCGGTTCCGAACCCGCCTACAGCAAGAAGCGCAACAACTCCGACAACTACCGCGGGATGCTGGCCTACCAGCTCGATCTCTCGCAGGAGCGCGGCTGGCTGCGCTTCCTCGGCCGGCAGAATTTCCTCGCCTACGGGGAATATCGCGAGGTCCTCGGCGGCTCGCTGGGCTTCAAGGACACCATGAGCTCGAACGAGGCGTGGATGGACCCGAGTGCGCCCGCGTTCAGCCGCAACGGCGCCTCCTATCGCATGTATCCGCGCATCTACGTCGGCGATGCCAACGGCTCCAACGTCGATTACGCGCCCGTCGGCTACGGCAGCCCCAACGGCACCTACACGCTGCGCTACTACAACGGCGTCACCGGCCAATGGATCAACGAACCGGTCGAGTTCTCCGAATACTACTACGCCAACCGCCTGAACCGCCGCCTGCTCAGCACCTACGGCGGCATCTGGCAGGGCAGCTTCTGGGACGGCCGCATCATCCCGCTCTTCGGGGCGCGGCACGACTTCAACCGCTCGCGCGAAGGCAACTCGGCGATCAATCCGAGCGCCGCGACGAACGGCTACTACGACACGAGCCCGATGAATTCGTTTGGCCAATACGATTGGGTGGAACGCGAGGGCAACACCACCACCGCCGGTGTCGTCGTGCGCGTCTTCGACTGGCTGCGCCTCAGCTACAGCCAGTCCGACAGCTTCAACCCGAGCTCGCTCGCCTACGACATCTACGGTCAGCCGCTGCCCGACCCGCGCGCCGACACGAAGGACTACGGCTTCGACCTGAGCTTCTTCCCCGACGCCTCCGGCCTCCCGCGGCTGTCGATCCGCGCGCGCCAGTATGAGACGACCGACTTCGGCCGCGGCTCCAGCTCCGTCAACACCATCGTGCAACGCGCGATCCGCCTCGATGCGGACGGCAACATGACCGGCGGCGATCCCGACCTCGAGGGCTTCTATCAGCAGGAACTTACGAAGCTGCATCCCGACTGGTCCATCGGCCAGATTGACGAGGAGGTCCACAAGCTGATGGGCGTCGATCCCGAGTTCATCGACAGCCACCGCAACAAGACGCACAACGACAACAGCGACGCGTTCTCGCGCGGCAAGGAGATCGAGATCACCGCCAACCCGACGGAATACTGGACGCTGCGCAGCACGATCACGCAGTCGAAGGCCTTCAACTCGACGATGTCGCCCGCGCTGCAGCAATACGTGGCGGACCGTCTGCCCGAGTGGATGGCGGCGAAAAGCCCCTTCGACGGTTCGCCGTATTGGAACGGCACCTACATGGTGGCCAACCTCACGCCGGAGAACTGGTATGTGCGCAACCTCCTCGCGCCGATGAAACTCGCCGTTGCCACCCAGGGAAAGCCGGTGATGCAGAACCGAGAGTGGAAATTCAACGTCGTCACGAACTACCAGCTGCGCGGCATCACGGATAACCGCTGGCTGAAGAACGTCGACATCGGCGGCGGCGTTCGCTGGGAGGATCGCGCGATCATCGGCTACGCCGGTGCCGCGCCCGATCCGGACGGCATCATCCGCGAATACGACGCGAACAAACCGTTCTACGACAAGGCGCGCTCCTACTTCGACTTCATGGCGGGCTACAACCTGAAGCTCCGCAATCGCTCGACGGTCCGCTTCCAGCTCAATGTGCGGAACATCTTCGAGGACGGGCGCCTCCAGGCCGCCGCCGTGAATCCGGACGGCAGCGCCTACGTCTACCGCATCATCGATCCGCGCCAGTTCATCTTCACCGTGCGCTTCAGTCTCTGAGTTGAAAGCGTAGCGGACAGCTTAACGAAGGCGGGCTTTGCGCCCGCCTTCTTCTTTTTCCGCCCTTCGACCAATTCCGCAGACTCCTCGCCCGATGGCGCTTCTCATTCGCATATTTCCGCTCGTCGTTCTCCTCGTTTCGGCCGCTCTCGCGTGGGCCGCGGCTCCGCTGCCCGCGTTTCCCGGCGCCGAAGGTTTCGGCGCGCTCGCGACCGGCGGGCGCGGCGGAGAAGTCTATCGCGTCACCACGCTCGCCGATCACGGGCCAGGCTCGTTCCGCGACGCCGTCAGCCAGCCGAACCGCACGGTCGTGTTCGCCGTCGGCGGCGTGATCCGTCTCGAGGACAACGTCACCGTGAGCGACAATCTCACGATCGCGGGTGAGACCGCGCCGGGCGAGGGGATATGTTTATATGGACGCAGCGTTTCGCTCGGCGGTCGGAGCAACATCATCATTCGCTATCTTCGCTTCCGCCAAGGTATGGCCGGCGATCGCGGCAAGAAGGCCCTTGGGATGGACCGTGCGCGCAACGTCATCGTCGATCACTGCTCGATCCAGTGGGGCCGTTGGGACGATCTCGGCATCACGGTCCAGAGCCGCGACATCACGATTCAGCACTGCTTCATGGCGGAGGCGATCCATCCGCAGAGCTTCGGCGCGCTGGTCGACTCGGTCGAAAACGTGACGCTCAGCTACAATCTGTGGATGAGCAACGAGAGCCGGAATCCGAAGGCGAAAGGCACGATCCAGTATATCAACAACGTCGTCTACAACTGGGGCTACACCGGCTTGTGCGGCGGGCACTCGGCGGCCGATCGCTGGCTCGATGTGATCGGGAATTACTTCGTCGCCGGACCGTCCTCGAACGACCGCTTCGCGGGCCAGTTTCTCGCGTCGGATCACGTGTATCAGCGCGACAACGTCATCGATCTCGATCGCAACGGCGTGCTCGACGGCCACACGGCGCGGCCGGAGGAGTTTCACCGGCCGGACGAAGAGCGCTACACGCTGCCGACGTTCACGGAGGCACCGGCGATGACGCCGCTCGTGCCGGTCACGGTGGTAAGCGCGGCGGAGGCGTTTGCGCGCGTGGCGGCGGGGGCGGGCTGCTCGTTGCGGCGCGATGCGGTCGACCGGCGTCTGATCGCAGAGCTGCGTTCGCTCGGGACGAAGGGCGCCACGATCTCACACCAGGATCCCCGCGGCGAAGCGTTGGTGGGCGGGCAACCCGAGGTGCTCGGAGGCGAAGCACCGGCGGACAGCGATGGCGACGGCCTGCCGGACGCCTGGGAACGTGCGCATGGGCTGGATCCGCAGAATGGCGCTGACAGCGCGCGGCTGACGAAATCGGGTTACAGCGAGCTGGAGCTGTATCTGCATCATCGCGCGACGCAGCGCGGGGAATTTTGAACCACAGAATGCACAGAAAGCACAGAATGCTGAGGCTGTGCGGCCATTCCGTGCGTTCTGTGCACTCCGTGGTCCAATCTGAGGTAGAGGCGATCGTCCCGATCGCCACTCCGAGGGCGGGGACGCGTGTCCTCACGCGTCCTGGGTTCGGCGCGCGCGGTGCGAATAGGTGGCGAGAACTGCTGCAGACTGTGCCCCGGGCTTTAGAACCACAGAATGCACAGAAAGCACAGAATGCTGAGGCCGCGGGGCCATTCCGTGCGTTCTGTGCCTTCCGTGGTTCAATCTGAGGTAGAGGCGATCGTCCCGATCGCCACTCCGAGGGTGGGGACGCGTGTCCCCACGCGTCCTGGGTTCGGCGCGCGCTGCGCGAGTGCGTGGCGCGGGGGGCGCGATCGCGTTTACTTCAACGAGACCTTGACCGGCGAATTCAGGCGGGCGGCGCAGGCGGCGACGTAGTCGTTCCATGCTTGCTCGCTCGTGAATTCACCGGCGCGGGACCAGCCGGCGCCGGCCAGATAACGAACCGGTTTGCCCGGTTTCGCCTTCGCGAGCACCAGGAGATTGCGCTCGTCTTCGGCGAAGCCGGCGAACGCCGCCGGATCCATCACCACCGCGGTGCCGAGCGAATCGTTGGTCTTCTGCACGACCCACTGGGTGAGCGAAGCGTTTTCCTTGCTCCGCGAAACCTGGATCTGCGGATCCTGGCCACGATCCGCGGGATTCTTGTTGAGGCCGACCGCCACGGTCAGTTCGTTCGCCGCACCTTCCACCAGTTTGAAGGTGCTCTCGATCAGATCGAGGTTGTGACCCGCATCGACGGTGAACCGCTTCGTTTCGGCGACCTGGCGGCCGTGGGCGTCCCACGCGTCGTAGGTGAGCTCGAAGATCGCGCGGATCGGGCCGTTGGCGATGATCTTCCAGGTTTTGTAGTTGCGGCCCACGGCGAGCGTAGTGCCGTCCCAGATACCGGTGCCGCCGCAGCCGCGGCTCGGCCCGACCTGATACATGTCCATGCCCTCGCCCTCGTCGTGGTGATAGTGATCGTGGCCCTTGTTATACCAGCGGTCGACGATCGGGTAGCTCACCCGTTTGCACCAGACGTCGAGGCCGCTGGTGACGAGCACTTCCTTGCCGCGTTTTTCCGTGTCCGGCGCCGCGAGCGCGGGGCCGTAGGTGCGGTGGGCAATCTTGTCGTTTTCCCAGGCAAAGTCGTCGAGCCGCTCGGGAATGTAGCGCGCAAACGCCTTGGTCGGAAAGACCGGGGCGACCTCGTCGATCTTCTCGACGGTGAAGGTCGCGGACTTTTCGCCGGCGGCGAAGTTGTGCTGGAAAATCAGGTCGCCGTAGGCGACGCCCTTGTTCTGCGGGTCCTTGGCCTCAGGCGCGACGTTGGTCACCTGATACGGCAAGCTCTGGCCGCGGCTGTCGCGGACCGCGATTTTCTGAAGCAGCGCGCCGGGCAGGGCTTCGGAAATCTTCGACCACGGCACGGTGATCGTCTCGGAGGGACGCGCGATCGCAAGGTCGTGGGTGACGGTGATCGTCACGCGGTCGGCCGCCAGCGCGAACGGGGCGGCGAGGAGGAGCAGGGCGAGCAGACGGAGTTTCATCGGTAACTACGGGTTGTCGGGAAAAGGGTAAGCCCGCTCGGGGGAGCGGGCGAAAAACGAAACAGCCCTGCGCCGGGGGGACGCAGGGCTGGAAACAATCAGCGGGCGAGCCAGCCGCCGTCGACGGCGATGGTGTAGCCGTTGACGTAGTCGGAGGCGGGCGAGGCGAGAAACACCGCGGCGCCCTTCAGATCGTCGGGCGTGCCCCAGCGCGCGGCGGGGATGCGATCGAGAATCGCGGCGCTGCGTTTTTCGTCGGCGCGAAGCGGCGCGGTGTTGTCGGTCGCCATGTAGCCGGGGGCGATGGCGTTGACGTTGATGCCCTTCGCCGCGAGCTCGTTGGCCATGAGGCGGGTGATGCCTTGCACGGCGCTCTTCGAGGCGGTGTAGGACGGCACGCGGATGCCGCCTTGGAACGACAGCATCGAGGCGATGTTGATGATCTTCGCCGGAGCGTTGCGCGCGATCGCGTCGCGCACGAAGGCCTGCGAGAGGAAGAAGACGGCGTCGATGTTGATGCCCATGACGTCGTCCCAATCCTTCTCGGAGAAGTTCACGAAATCCTCGCGACGGATGATGCCGGCGCAGTTCACCAGCACGTCGAGGGTGCTGAACGTCTGGCGCGCGGTGGCGACGACCTGCGGGATCGCGGCGCGATCGGAGAGGTTGGCGGCGATGGTGAGGCATTTGCGGCCGAGCGCCTCGACCTGCTTCTTCGTGTCGTCGGCGGGCAGCATGTCGACCGCGACGACGTTGGCGCCGGCTTCGGCGAGCGCGAGGGCCATGCCCTGGCCGAGGCCGCGGGCGGCGCCGGTGACGAGGGCGACTTTTCCGTCGAGTTTGAACTTATCCAGGATGTTGCTCATGGGATTGGAAACGGAGGCGTGGGGTTAGCGGAGATCGGTCGGGGCGATGCCGTCCATGTCGGAGAAGACCTGATTGTCGCCGCCCATCGCCCAGATGAAACGATAGCTGCCGGTGCCGGCGCCGGAATGGATCGACCACGACGGGGAGAGCACGGCCTCGCGGTCACGCACGATGAGGTGACGGGTTTTTTGCGGCTCGCCCATCAGGTGCACGACGATGTCGGAACCGAGGTCGAAATAGAGATAGATCTCCGTGCGCCGCGAGTGCGTGTGCGGCGGCATGGTGTTCCAGACGCTGCCGCTTTCGAATTCGGTGCAGCCCATGACGAGCTGGCAGCTCTTGATCCCGTCGGGATGGATGAATTTGTTGATCCGGCGGCGGTTCGCCTTGGCGGGATCGCCGATCGGCGCGCCGATGTTTTTGTCGCGGGTCGAGTGGGCCGTCGGATGTTTCGCGTGCGCTGGCGTGCTGATGTAGAAGAACTGCGCCTGACCGGCGGAGCCGTTTTCGAATGAAACCTCGCGCTCGCCGAGACCGATGTAGAGGCAGTCGAGATTGTTCATCTCGAAGCGCTCGCCACCGACCTTGATCACGCCGGCGGCGCCGACGTTGATGATGCCGATTTCGCGACGCTCGAGGAAGAAGCTCGTGCCGGTTTCCTTGGCGTTGGGCAGGCCGAGCGCGGCGTTGGTCGGCACGCCGGCGCCGAGGATCATGCGATCGAGATCGGTGTAGTGCGCGGTGATCTCGCCGGGCTTGAAAAGGTCGCCGATCAGAAAGGCGGAGCGGAGTTGCTCGGTGCCGAGCACGTTGGCCTCGGCGGGGGAGGGGGAATAATGCAGCTTCATCAGGTTAAAGGAGCAGGGCGGAGGGAAATGGCAATGGCTTCGTCGGTTGACAGTTGGCACGCGGCCGCAGCGGGCGCGTG
The DNA here is from genome assembly GCA_040255565.1 of Opitutaceae bacterium. Taxonomy (GTDB): domain Bacteria; phylum Verrucomicrobiota; class Verrucomicrobiia; order Opitutales; family Opitutaceae; genus Opitutus. Next base: position 118,384 of record JBDZVH010000001.1, read on the forward strand.
TCGCGAAACATCGGCGTTGGGGAGACCGAGACCTTCGTCTGTCACGCCCGGCACCGCGCGGCACGGGCGTTTACTGTCGCATTGTTGACCATGGCCAGAAAGGCCTTGGTCGGCGCGCGGATTGTGATTTGTGTCGGTGGCAACCATCGTCGTTTCTTCCCCATGACTCGCGTTCTCCTCACCACCACGTCCTTTCAAGACACCCCGGGCGCGCACCACGAGCTGCTCGCCTCCACCGGCTGGGAAATCGTCCGCGCGCGCGGCCCGTTGAACGAAGCCGACACCCTCGCGCTCGTCGGCGAGGTCGACGGCTACATCTGCGGCGACGACATGATCACGCGCGCGGTGCTCGAGAAGGCCCGCCCCCGGCTGAAGGTGATTTCCAAATACGGCATCGGCGTCGACAAGATCGACGTGAAGTCGTGCACGGAGTTCGGGATTCCGCTGCTTTTCACGCCGGGCGTGAATCACACGACGGTGGCCGAGCATACGTTTCTGCTGCTGCTCGCGCTCGAGAAGAATTTCCTCTTCCACACCGATTCGACGCGTTCGGGCGGGTGGAAGCGCAAGACCGGTCACGAACTCCTGGACAAGACGATCGGCATCGTGGGTCTCGGCCGCATCGGCAAGGAAGTCGCGATTCGCGCGCGGGCGTTCGGCATGCACCCGATCGGCTACGACGTTTACTGGGACGAGAAGTTTGCGGCGGAGCACGGCGTGAAGCGCGCGGCGACGCTCGACGAGATTTTCGCGGCCTCGGACTACCTCTCGCTGCACACGAACCTGACGCCGGAAACGCGCGACCTGATCAACGCGAAGAACATCGCGAAGATGAAGCAGGGCGTGCTGATCCTGAACTGCGCCCGTGGCGAGATCGTGCACACGAGCGACCTGGTGGAAGCGTTGAAGAGCGGGCAGGTCGGCGGCTACGGCACCGACGTGCTCGATCACGAACCGCCGGCCGCGGACCACCCGCTGTTGAAGCTGCCGAACGTCGTCTGCACGCCGCACATCGGCTCGCGCACGCACGAGAGCGTGCAACGCCAGGCGCTCGCCTCGGTGAAGAACCTCATCGCCGCGATGCACGGCGAAAAACCGCTCGCGCAGGTGAATCCGGAAGTGCCGGTGAAGCGCGTGGTCTGAAAACGACGCGCAGTTGAGAGTTGAGAGCTGAGAGTTGAGAAGCCGATCCGATCAGGCCTTCCCAACTCACGGCTGTTCTGCTCTCAACTCTCAACTCTGAACTCTCAACTTCCTCCTCCCATGTCCGAAACTTTCTACGTCGTCCCGGAAGAACAGCACAACGCCCTTGTCGCCGCTGCGTATAAGAAACGTGGTTACAGCAGCCAGGAGGCCGCCGCCGGCGCGCGCTTCTGCGCCGAGGCCACGCGCCACGGCATCCGCACGCACAACGGCCTCAAGGCGCTGCACCTCGACCACCTCTTCGGCTCCGGCGCCGGCGGCTGCGTGCCGAAGGCGAAGATCGAGAAGGTGAAGACGCGTTTCCGCGGCGCCGCCGTGTGGAACGCCAACAAGAAGCTCGGCCAGGCGACCGGTTACGCCGCGATCGAGCAGGCGATCAAACTCGCCGACAAATACGGCGTCGGCATGGTCTCGGTCGACAACGCGTTCCACTACCTCTGGGGCGGTGGCTACGTGATGGACGCGGCGCGTCGCGGCTACATCGCCTACACCAACTGCACCGCAGCCCTGGCCGAGGTCGTGCCGTTTGGCGGCAAATATCCGACGCTCGGCACGAATCCGCACTCGTGGGGTTTTCCGACGACGGACGCGATCGGTTATCCGATCGTGATCGATTGGGCGACGAGCGTCGTCGCCATGGGCCGCGTGCAGCAGCTCGCGCGCGAGGGCAAACAGCTTCCGCCCAACGCCGCCGTGGACGAAAACGGCCAGCCGACCACTGACCCGACCAAGGCGAAATACCTGATCCCGTTTGGCGCGCACAAGGGTTACGGTCTCGCATTGTTGAACGAGATCGTCGGCGCCTTCATCGGCGGCTCGCTGCCGACGATCCGCAACCGCTGGGATCAGGTCACCGAAGGCGAGAAGGGCACGTGCGCGTTTTTCTTCCAGGTCTGGCACCCCGACGCGATGAATGCGGGCGCTTTTGCGAAAGGCCGCACGCAAGCGGAGAACGTGAAGGCGGTGATCGCTGACATCCTCGGCCACGGCAACGAGAGCTGCATGCTGCCCGGCCAGCTCGAAGCGCAGGCGGCGGCGCGCAGCGCGAAGAACGGCGGCTTGTTGTTCTCCGAAGCGGAGGTCAACGCCTTCAACGAAATCGCCGGCGAAATCCGCCAGCCCAAATGGAACCTCGCCGACCTCAAAGTCGCCGAATGATTATCTAGAAACCACGAAAGATACGAAACACACGCAAGGGATCGACCCGGTTTGCCCACGGAACACACGGAATACTCGGAAATGAAGTCTGCGCTCGGCTCGGAGCTTTCTGGTTTTTCCGTGTCTTCCGTGTGTTCCGTGGGCAATTTCTCCGGCAGTTCGAACTTTCGTGTCGTTCGTGTATTTCGTGGTTAATTCTCCTTCTTTTTTCCCATGAGCCTCCAAATCAAACCCGCGAACTCCTGCGCATTCGATCAGATCTCGCTCGGCGAAGTCATGCTTCGCCTCGATCCCGGCGAGGGCCGCATCCGCACGGCCCGTGAATTCAAGGTCTGGGAAGGCGGCGGCGAATACAACACGTCGCGCGGCCTCCGGAAATGCTTCGGCTACAAGACCGCCGTCTGCACCGCGTTCGTCGACAACGAGGTCGGCCACCTCGTCGAGGACTTCATCATGCAGGGCGGCGTCGCGACCGACTTCATCAAGTGGCGCGAGGACGACGGCATCGGCCGCACCGTTCGCAACGGCCTCAACTTCACCGAGCGCGGCTTCGGCATCCGCGGCGCCGTCGGCGCACCCGATCGTGGCAACACCGCCGCCTCGCAACTGAAACCCGGCGACTTCGACTGGGATCACATCTTCGGCAAGCTCGGCGCGCGCTGGTTTCACACCGGCGGCATCTTCGCGGCCCTGTCGGAGAGCGCCGCGGCGCTGACGATCGAGGCGGTGAAGGCCGCCAACAAGCACGGCACCATCGTGTCCTACGATCTCAACTACCGTCCCTCGCTCTGGAAGACCATCGGCGGCCTGAAGAAGGCGCAGGAGGTCAACCGCGAGATCGCGAAGTATGTCGACGTGATGATCGGCAACGAGGAGGACTTCACCGCCTCGCTCGGCTTCGAGGTCAAGGGGGTTGACCACAACATCAGCACGATCGAGACGGACGCGTTCAAGGACATGATCCAGACGGCGGTGAAAACGTATCCGAATTTCAAGGTCGCGGCCACCACGCTGCGCCGCGTGATCACGGCGACGAAGAACGACTGGAGCGCGATCCTCTGGCACGACGGCAAGTTCCACGAGAGCCGCAAGTATCCGGAACTCGAGATCCTCGACCGCGTGGGCGGCGGCGATTCGTTCGCCAGCGGCGTGCAGTTCGGCTTCATGGAATTCAACGACCCGCAGAAGGCGGTCGAGTATGGTGCGGCCCACGGCGCGCTGGCGTCGACGACGCCCGGCGACACGTCGATGGCGACGCGCAAGGAAGTCGAGAAGCAGATCAAGGGCGGCGGCGCCCGCGTGGTGCGCTGAGGTTGAAGTTCGTTTGACGTGAGTCCCGCTCCTCACGGAGCGGGCCACGGGCGCATCCGGTGGCCCTGCGCGTGAGCGCAGGGGATCGGCCGGATTCGCCGGCGGCCGCTCAGCCCAGCAGCCGGACGGGCACTCTTACGAAGTGTGGCCGCGGCCCTGAGTGGCGTCCGAATTTCCGGCAGGTGCGCAGCGCCCAGAGCGTGGCGGCGAGCCGGTTGGGTGCGCCGGTTTTCAGGAAAATCGCCGAGACATGATCCTTCACCGTCTGGACGTTGATCCGGAGGATCGTCGCGATCTCGACGTTCGTTTTGCCCTCCGCGAGCCACGCCAACACGTCGGCTTCGCGCGGCGTGAGCCCGGCCTGCGTCAGCGCCGCCGCGTCCACGCCCTCGACGTCTTCCTCCGCCTTCAATTTCGCGAGCTGACGCGCGTTGGCCAGGTGTTGCTGCGCGAGGGCGATCACGGCGCGGTCGCGTGACGAAAAGTCCGGGCCGCGCCAGCGTTCGATGCCGAAAAAGGCGATCTCGTCGTCGCCTGCCGGCACGTGCACCGCACAGTGATTGTCGCTCGGCAGCAGCCGCATGCAGTCGCGGTAAATGTCGAGTTCGCGAAACTGGCGCGCGGTGAAAAAGTCGCTGCGATAAAATGGCCGCCCTTCGTTCACTTTCGGGTCCCAGCGATAGAGCGGATACTGCATCATTATCTGGCCAAAGGCCGCCATCGCGCGCGGGAACTCGGGGACGGGCGTGTCGAAGCCGATGTCGAGTTTCATCTTCGCGACGTCCAGCGACCCGAATGCGACAAACTCCTTGCTGACGATGCGGCCGATGAAATCGAAGCTCCGCGCCGCATACGTCTCGAGCGTGAGGCCCGGCGCGTAGAGCACATGACATGCTTCGCTGTAGGCGGAGAGATCTTGGGCGGAGAGCCGAATCATCAGGTTGGGCTGGGGAACACGCCGTAGACGCGGACGTGGGGCATTGATTTCTCGCGCCGCTGCGAACGTCCGTCACGGCCTCACCTCTGACAATTCGGTCAGGAGCACCCCCTACGGTCGGGGGATGGTGAGCTCCGCCGTTTCTCTTTAGGATACGGTAGGTCCCGCACACCCGACGCGCGTTTCCACTTCCGCGCAGCCTTTTCCCGAACGGTGGCTCTCGCCCGAGCCGCGCCGCGGCATGCGCGTCCGCTTTTCCCGCATGCCACGAAAGAAACCGAAACCCGCCGAGAGCCCGCGTGCGGCCGCCCATGAATCACGCTCCACGTCCCGCTCCACGCGCGTGTCCACGAAAACCGAACCCGGCGTGGTCGTCACGATGTCGCCGGACTGCACATCCGCCACGATCTGGCTGATGGGCGCCACGCCTCCCGCGGCCGCTTCCAGCAATCGCCCGCGCCGCAGGCCCCGCTGATCCCCCGATCTGCAGCAACGATTCTCCACACCTCTCCGCTTCCATCATGCCGTTCTCCAGATACCGCCTCCTCGCGTTCGCCCTATCCTTTGTTGCACGAAGTTCAGTTCTGCTGTTCGGCCTCGGAGGTGCCCTTCCGGCAGCTCTTGGCGCGGCTGCGCCCATCGCCGTGCACGGGATCACCAGTGCCGGCACCAAAGTCGCCGGCGACACCTTCACGATCCGCGTCACCTTCTCTGACCCCGTTTTCGTCACCGGCACGCCGCAGCTCACGCTCGAGACCGGTGACGTCGATCGCGTGATTCCCTACGAGAGCGGCTCGGGCACGACGTATCTCTTTTTCCGTTACACGGTGCAACTCGGCGACACGTCGCCCGACCTGGACTATGTTTCGACGACGGCGCTGGCGCTCAACGGGGGCACGATTCTCGATGCGGACGGCAACGACGCTACGCTCACCTTGCCCGCACCCGGCAGCAGCGGTTCACTGGCCGCCAACGAAGCGTTCGTGATCGACGGCCGCGGCACGGCTCCGACTGGCCTCGCGCTTTCTTCCACGCGCATCCACGAGCGGATGGCCGTCGTGCGCGCCGCGATCGGCACGCTTTCCACCACCGATTCGGATTCGGGCGACGCGCACACCTATACGCTTGTTGCCGGCGAGGGCGACACGCACAACGGCTCGTTCGCGATCGACGGCGACGCGCTCCTTGTCGCCACGCCAAACCTCGCCGTCGGGAATTACTCGGTGCGCGTTCGCACCACCGACGTCGGAGGCAATACCTTCGAGAACGCCTTCACGCTCACCGTTTCTAACACCCCTCAGACCGGCGCCGACTTCAACCGCGCCAACCCGGAACACTGGTTCCCGACGACCACCGGCAAATACTCCATTGCGACGTGGGAGCCCGCGATCGGCGAACGCGGCGAAGGTATCTACACGATCGAGTTTCAAATCGAAGCCACCGGTTACTGGCCTGGTCGGGAGGGTTTCATCTACGGCATCGCCGAGATCCCATTCAGTGACACGAGTTTTCACGATCTCGGCGCGAAGTCACGCGAGTGGGGCTTCCGGGGGTGGGAAGCCCAGAAAGCCGTTGAAGGTGTCGCGTCGAACTTCGGATCGATCTTCAAAGAGATCGGTGAGCGCATCCGGCTCCACTTCGACACCCGCACCGGCACACTCAGCATTCATACAAAGCGAATCGGCGACACCGATTTCAGCTTGGAAGGCGGAGCGCCGCTGGCCACCGGGATCGAGGTCGCCGAAGGAAAGAAGCTGCATTTCGCGGTCTCAGGGATCGCGTGGCAACCGGCCGGGGTTTCCGTGGTGAGCGAAACCTTCCCCAACGCCGCTCCCACCGACATCTCGCTGTCCTCCGCCACGATCGCTCAATCCGCCGCCGTCGCCGATGCAACTGTTGGCACCTTTGCTTCAACCGATGACGCGGGCGACGCCCACACGTATGCCTTGGTCTCGGGCGAAGGCGACACGCACAACAGCTCGTTCGTCATCGACGGTGCCACCCTGAAACTCGGCGCTTCGATGCTCGCGCCGGGCACTTACTCGCTGCGCGTGAAAACGACCGATGCGGCCGCCGCGACCTTCGAGAAAATCATCAGCGTTACTGTCGCCCCGCCCACCGCCGTCGCCGTCCACGGCCTCACCACCGCCGGCACGAAGGGGAGCGGAGCCTCGTTTCTCATTCGCGTCACCTTCTCCGACTCCGTCGCCGTAACCGGCACGCCGCAGCTCACGCTCGAAACCGGCGCCATCGACCGCATCGCTTCCTATGAGAGCGGCTCCGGAACCCAGTATCTCGAGTTCCGATACATCGTGCGCCCCGGCGACAGCTCGCCCGATCTCGACTACGTCTCCGCTGACGCGCTTGCGCTCAACGGCGGCACGATTCGCGACGCGGCGGGCAACGACGCCACGCTTACGCTGCCGGTGCCGGGCGCGCCGGGTTCGCTCTCCGCCAATGCGGCCATCCGCATCGCCGCCTCAGCCAACAACGCCCCGCGCGATTTCTATCTCTCCAGCAATACTCTTTTCCCCGCGGACGCGCTCGCCGGAGAAACGGTCGGAACCCTCCAGGCCGTCGACTCCGATTATGGGGATGTGCACACCTACAGCTTCGTCGCCGGCGAGGGCGACACGCACAACGCCTCTTTCGTGCTCGATGGCGCGACGCTGAAGATCGCCGGTTCCGCACTCACCGCCGGCGTCTACTCCGTGCGTATCCGAGTCACGGATGCGAGCGATACCACGTTCGAGAAGGCGCTCAACGTCGCCGTCAGCGACCGCTTGGTCACCGGCGTAGACAGCCTCGCCACCAACGGAACCTACCGGAATGGCGACACGTTTCTCGTGCGTATCACCTACTCGGATGTGGTCTTCGTCACCGGCACGCCGACGCTCACCCTCGAGACCGGCACCCTCGACCGGGCTGCGACCTACGAAAGCGGTTCCGGCACCGCGGAATTGTTTTTCCGCTACACCGTTCGCCCCGGCGACAGGTCTTCCCAGCACAGCGACCCGCGTCCGCTTTTCAAGGAAGGGGTGCTTGATTACGTCGCCGTGAATCCGCTCTCGCTGGCTGGAGGCACCCTTCGTGATGCGGATGGCAACGACGCCAGTCTCGTCCTGCCCAGGACCGGCTCCGCCGGCTCCCTCTCGTACAGCAAAAATCTCTACGTCCTCGCCACCGCGAACACCACGCCCGCGGCCCTCGTGCTCTCCAACACCTATCTGCTCGTCGACGACGCGGCCGCCGGCGCCACCATCGGCACGCTTGCGGTCACCGACGACGAGGCCGACGTTCACACGATCGGGTTCGTCGCCGGCGAAGGCGATACGCACAACGCGGCGTTCAGCTTCGACGGCGAAACGCTGAGAATCGGCGACGCTGCCCTCGCCGCCGGCACCTATTCCGTTCGCTTTCGGGTGACCGATCTCGCCGGTGCGGTGCTCGAGCAGGCGCTTGCGATCAACATCGTCGATGTCTCGCAGGTGAGCGTCGTCGGCGTCTCCGCCCCGACAGGCGCGTATTATGCCGGGCGCGTGATTGATTTCACCGTGACGTTCAATCAGCCCGTGTTGGTTGACACCACCCATGGCACACCGCGTTTGGCGCTCACGATCGGCGATGCTCCGCGCTACGCGCATTACGTTTCCGGGAGCGGCACCACGAGGCTGACTTTTCGCTACTGGGTCCTGCCGGCGGATGTGGTTGCCGGAAGTCTGGCCGTCAACTCGCCGGTCGACGCCAACGGCGGCTTTATCGGCGCGGGATCGCTCACGTTTACGCCTCCTGACACCTCCACGCTGCGCATCGTGCCGCCAGGACCCGACGCGTTTGGATGGGGAAGCAATGGCGTGGGCCAGCTCGGGCGCGGCACCACAGCGAACGCCTCATCCGCCGCAGCTGTGAACACCTCCACGTTCGCGGGCAAAATCATCGCCGGGCTCGGCATCGAGTGGGCCTTCAACCAGCAGTTTGGCGCTTCCTACTTCGTCACCAGCGACGGCCTGCTGTATGGTGTAGGTTACGTTCAGGGGACGCTCTACAGCACGATGGTGGTCCTCGGCCCGGAAGGCCTGATCAATGGGAAAACCTCCGTCGCCGTTGCGGGTGGGAATCAGTGGCGCCTGATCCTTTCGAGCGATGGGGAGCTGGCAGGTTGGGGCGTCAATTCAAGCGGACAACTCGGTAACGACACGACCACTAGTCCCGCCACCCCGGTGCCTGCCTTCACATCGGGACCGGCTGCGGGCAAGACCATCGTCGCGATCGCCGGAGGTCACACTCATTCACTGGTATTGAGCAGCGACGGCCAGGTCTTCGCATCGGGTGACAATAACCGGGGCCAGTTGGGCGACGACACGACCAACTTGCGGTCGACGCCAGTGGCCGTCCCGACATCCGGTGTGCTGGCCGGTAAGACGATCGTGGCGATCGCGGCCGGTGCGGCTCATTCGCTCGCATTGAGCAGCAATGGCGAGGTCTTCGCTTGGGGCTATAACGCCTTGGGCCAGCTTGGCGATGGCACGAACACGGACCGGCCGGCACCGGTGGCAGTCGTTTCGTCGGGCGCGCTCGCCGGCAAGCGCATCATCGCGATCGCTGCGGGGAGCGGGCACTCGCTGGCCCTAAGCGACGACGGGCAGGTGTTCGCCTGGGGCTCCAATGCATCCGGCCGCCTGGGGGACGGCACGAGCACCAGTCGATCGACACCGGTCGCCGTGGGCGGCGCGCTCACCGGCGAGGACATTGTGGCCATTGCCGCTGGTTACGATTTTTCCCTCGCGGTGAGCCGCTCCGGGAAAGCCTTCGGTTGGGGCGAGAACGGCATGGGCCAGCTCGGTAACGGCACCACCACCGACAGCCTGACGCCCGTCGCCGCCGCCACCGATCTCGCGGATCGCCGCATCCTGGCCTTCGCCACTTCACCAGGAGCCGCTTTCACCGTGGCGGTCGCGGTTTCCAATTCCGCGCCTTCAGGATTGGAGCTCTCGACGGAGTCCATCGCCGAGTCCGCTGCCACCCCCGGCGCTACGGTCGCCACCCTCAACACGATCGATCCCGACGCGGACGACGCGCACACCTACAGCTTCGTGAGCGGCGAGGGCGATACGCACAACGCCTCCTTCACGCTCGACGGCGCGGTGTTGAAAGTCGGCGTTACCGCGCTGGCAGCGGGCAGTTACTCCGTGCGTATCCGAACCACAGATATCGCCGGACTCGCGTTCGATCGAAGGTTCACGATCACGGTGATCGACGCCGATCCGCCTCAAGTGGTGTCAATCGAGCGGCAATCGCCCGCGACCTCCCCGACCGATGCCGACACGCTCGTCTGGCGCGTCACGTTTAGCGAAGCCGTCGCGAATGTGGATGCTGGCGATTTCACCGTTTCCGGCACCACGGCCACGATAAGCGTTGCCGCCGTCCCCGATAGCGGTGGAGCGGCCTACGACGTGACGATCTCCGGCGGCGATCTCGCCGGGCTCAACGCTACGGTCACGCTCGCGTTTGCCGCCGGCCAGGATCTCGCCGACACCGCCGGCAATGCCCTCGCGGATACGGCGCCGAGCGCAACCAACGACGTCACCTTCGTCCTCGCGAACAACGCCGCGCCCAGCGACCTCGCGCTCTCGAGCGAATCGATCAACCAATCCGCCGCGCTCGCCGGCGCGACCATCGGCACGCTCACAACCACCGACGCCGATGCCGACGATACCCACACCTACGCATTCGCGAACGGCGACGGCGACACGGACAACCGCTTGTTTTCGGTTGCTGGCGCGACGCTGAAGATCGGCGACGCTGCGCTGGCCGCCGGCTCTTACTCGGTGCGCTTGCGAACGACAGATCCCGCGGAGGCATCCTTCGAGAAAGAGATCGTGATCACCGTTGTCGATGACGTCGCCCCCGGAGCTCCCTCCACCCCCGATCTGATCGCGGCGAGCGATTCCGGCCGTTCGAACAACGATAATCTCACGAATGTCATCACACCCACCTTCACCGGAACCGCCGAAGCGGGCGCGACGGTAAAGTTGTTCTCCGGTGACAGCCAGATCGGCACCGGTGCTGCCGATGAATCCGGCAACTGGACGATCACTGCCAGCGCCCTTGCGCCGGCCACGCACGCGATCGTCGCGACCGCGACCGACGCCGCGAACAACACGAGCGGCGAGTCCGATGCACTCGAGATCACGATCAAGACCACCGCCCCTGTCGTCACGGTCGGTGTGCCGTCCTCCGCGCTCACGCGCACCGGACCGGTCATCTTTGCGATCGCGTATTCGGATTCCCACTTCGATGCATCGTCGCTGGCGCTCGGCGATCTCGCACTGAACAAAACCGGCACGGCGGACGGCACGCTTGCGCTCACCGGCGACGGCACGGACTACATCGTCACCGTTTCCGACATCACCGGCGACGGCACGCTCGGGCTCACGATCGCCGCCGGCACGGCCGCCGATCTGGCCGGCAATCTCGCCGACGCCGTTGCGGCCAGCACGACCTTCGCCGTCGACAACACCGCGCCGGCGGTTGTTTCCATCGTTCGGCAGACGCCGGCGACCGTTCATTCCGATGCGGCAACGCTGACCTGGCGCGTCGCCTTCGACAGTGAAGTCACGGGTGTCGACGTCGCCGACTTTGCGGTGACGACCCTGGCCGGCGAGACGGGGGCGCAAGTCGAATCCGTCTCGGCCCTGGACGCAGCCACCTACGACGTCACCGCTACGGTCGGCGAGGGGCTGGTGCCACTCCGACTCGATTTGAACGGAGCCGGCACCGGCATCGCCGATTTGGCAGGCAACGCCATCGCCGATGGCGGATTTGAATCGGGCGAGTTCTACGTCGCAGGCGCGGCCAACGTCTTCGAAACGATGGCACTCGCTGCCGATGGCACTTGCACAGTGACGACGACCAATGCGGTGGCGCAGCGTTTCACCACCGCGGCCGCCGGCCCGCTGTCATTGAACTCGCTCGTCCTTCGACTGGGCGAAGTGCAGGGGGCCGCGCCCGCAGTGTCTGTTCACCGCGACGACGCCGGGATGCCCGGCGCGGCGGTCGGAGGTCTTGAGAATCCGGATACGCTGATGCCGCATGCGCTCAACGTCTGGACGGGGCGCATCTCGCTCGAGGCTGACACCACCTATTGGATCGTGTTTGCCGCGACGGCCGGCGATTACGGAATCGCGACCACGGAGGCGACCGCTGGCGGCTCGGGCGAGTGGCTCGGTGCACCCGCGGACTATGGTTACGTCGCGGGCTGGCCCGACGCCCCGGCCGCGCAATCCGGCGCGCTACACCTTGCCCTCGGCGCGACGAGCGTGCCGACGATCACGAGCGCGTTAACGGCGAGCGGTACCTACAAGACAGCGTTCAGCTACACCGTGACGGCGACGAACACGCCGACGAGTTACGAAGCGGTGGGCCTGCCGACGGGGTTGAGCCTCGATGCTGGCACCGGCGTAATCACCGGCGCGCCGACGCAGACGGGCGCGTTTGATGTCGAGTTGACCGCGACGAACGGCAGTGGGACGGGACCGGCGTCGACGCTGGTGTTGACGATCGGCAAAGCGGCGCTGACGGCGAAGGCCGATGCGAAGAGCCGCCGCTATGGCAGCAGCAATCCGCCGCTGACGGTGAGCTACACGGGGCTGCTCGGCGGCGACACGGCGGCGTCGTTGACCACCGCACCGACGGCCTCGACCACGGCGACGGCGAGTTCGCCGGTGGGCACCTACGCGATCACGGTGTCCGGTGGCGTGTCGGATCACTACACGTTCACCTACGAGGCCGGCGCGCTGACGGTCAACCCGGCCCTGCAGACGATCAGCTTCACCGGTCCCGGCGAGTTGATCATCGGTGCAACGGCCACGCTCTCGGCGACGGCGAGTTCCGGTCTGCCGGTGTCGTTCTCGGTCATCAGCGGCCCCGCGAGCTTGTCGGGCAACACGCTGACGGCGACGGGGGTGGGCACCGTCACGGTGCGCGCTTCGCAAGCGGGCGATGCCGAATACGACGCCGCGGCCAACGTCGATCGCCGCGTCAACGTCACCGTCGGTCCGGCGACGGTCACGACACCCACCCAGGTGCCGACGCCGCCGGTGGGTGGCACGGCGGAGCTGATCGTGCACAACAGCAATCCGAACGTGGACTACACCTGGCAGCGCAACGGCGCCAATCTGCCGAACGGCAGCGGGCCGTCGCTGACGCTCGGTAACATGCAGCCGCCGGTGGCGGGTCTATATACCTACACGGCGACGGTCCCTGGCGGCGGCAGCGGCACGAGCGCACCGGTGATCGTCGGCCTGACGACGGACGAGAAAGTCGTCGGCACTGGCGATGTGGTCGGCTCCGACATCCAGCATCCGAATGGCAACATTTACGACCAGGTGCTGCTTGAAGGAAACGGCGCATCGGTGACCGCCGACCCGAACAAGATCACGCGTCTGTCGTTCGTCGACCTGTCGAACGACATCGTGCAGGTGGAGTTCAGCGGGGCTGGGACGTTGTCGGTCGTCATGGACGACGCCTCGTCGCCGTCTCCAGCCGCCAACTACAACCAGCCTGGTGTCGATTACGTGAAAGGCCACGTGGGGCTGGTGATCACGGGTGCGAACGAGACGTCGCACCTGACCGTCTTCACGGTGGGCAGGATCACGGCGGTGAACCAGACGCTGTTCAAAGACGGCGTGGATTACGACGGCGTGGCGAACATCGCGTTCGTGGCGATCCAGAGCACGAACGGGAAGTTTGGATCGATCCGCACGGGCAACGCGCACTACTTCGCGAACCAAGGCTTCACGGGCGTGTATGCGCCGGGCGTGACGTTCACGGGGCCGGTGAACATTGGTGACGTGACAGCGTTCGACTCGGCGACGCCGGTGCTGGTGTTCGGCGCGGTGGCGCTGGTGCAGATCACCGGCGGCAACCTGGCGCAGGACAACGGCCTCCCCGTGACGGTGGGCGGCATCGTCGCGATGAAGTTCGTGCCCGGCACGACGTCACAAGGCGACACGCTGCCGGCGCAGGCGAATGCCGGCGTGCTGACCGAGGATGGTGTCGACGTGACCGACGACATCGTGGTCGCGCCGTAAGCACCGGATCTGGTTTCCCTTCGTTTCGCTTCAAGCCCGCGGCTCCGGCCGCGGGCTTTTTCATTTTAGGTGAACGAGCCGGCATGCGGCAGGGCAGGGAACGCGTCGCCGGAGTCAGATGCAAAAATTTATAATGAGCTTAGATTTTGCAGGATGGCTAAGCGTATTGACTTATGTGGGGTGTTTCACCCGGGTAAGTCCACACACCTGCAGTTGACCGTGACTATATAAGTCTGGCTATTCGGGCTTTTGGTTCCGGCGGCAGCGGTGCTTCCACCAGCTTCCACTTATCCCCGCTCATGCGTGGAGCCGATTCGGCTCCTCCCTCTACGTTCCAGCCCCTCCTTGCGCCCCGTCACGCATTGACCCGGCGTACTACGCGTCGTGCCTCCGGCAGACGCACCCCAGCAGAGCGCCCTCGCGCGACCTTGCCGGCGACGCCTCCCTCGCTCCGGCGCACTGCGGATCGGTGAACGCGCGGGCCCCCTTTCTTTGCCGATTTCTATTATCCATCCAGCTATGCCATTCGTTTCCATCCCCCGCCGCCGTCGGTCGCTCCTCGCGATTCCGACTTCCTTCATTATCCGCCTTCGGTTGTTGTTGCTGATTGGCATGGCCGCGATCTTGGGAACAGCGCAGGCCGCGACAGAAAGCTTTGAGGGTGGGACGGTCCCGCCGGCGGGCTGGACCGTCCGAAACGTGAGCGGGGCCAACACCTGGGTATTGACCATTGTCGGGCCGAAATCTGGCGACGCGTGTGCGAGGATTTCCTATAGCTACCCGGCCGTCGGCGAAGATTGGTTGATTTCGCCCCAGATTTCGAATCTCGCAGCCTCCGAAACCGTTACCTTTTGGATCCGCAAGGCCTCGTCGAACGACTACGAGACGTCCAACCTTGAGATTAGAGTTTCGACGACCGATACCGATCCGGGAAGCTTTACGGAAGAGCTCGCGACCATCGATATCAACGCTCTGCCGTCGACGGACTGGCTGCAATACAGCTACAGCCTCGCGGGATTCGAAGGACAAAATATTTACGTCGCGTTTAAATACTACAACCTGGACGGGCAGGACTTGTTTCTCGACGAAGTCACGCTGCCGGATTCCAACGCGACCCCCACGCTCACGAGCGTCAGCACGCTTTCCGGCGCAACGGAGGACACCGCTTACACGATCACGTATGCCGACCTCGCCGCTGCCGCCGACGAAGCGGACGGCGAAAACGATGCGATTTCCTTCCGGATCGAAGCCGTTTCCAGCGGCACGCTGACGAAGAACTCCGCTGCGGTGACGCCCGGCGTCACCCTGCTCGCCACGGGCGAGGAACTCCTTTGGACGCCCGCCGCCAACGCGAACGGCACGCTCGACGCGTTCACGGTCAAAGCTTGGGACGGCACGAGCGCGTCCTCCACCGCGGTTCAAGTGCAGGTTGCCGTCGAAGCGGTCAACGACGCCCCGTCGGCTTCCGGCCTTCCGGCCAGCTTTGAGCTGACTGAGGACACCCCATATAATCCCGATTTCTCCGCAGCCAGTTTCTCGGATCCGGACAGCGCCAGCATCACGGTCACGCTTGCCGCCTCGAACGGCACGTTCGCCTACGCCGCGGATGGCAACAGTCCGGCGGCGGCCCTGAGCGGAATTCTGACGTCGCAGATGACGATCACCGGCGCGCCCTCGACGGTGAATCTCTATCTCAGCACCCCGACGAACATCACCTACACGCCCGCGGCCAACCTCGCCAGTTCACCCGCAGGCACCCTGACGGTCACCGCCAACGACGGCGACGGTTCCGGCAACGTGGAACTCGGGACCATCGCTATAAACATCAACGCGGTGAACGACGCGCCGTCCTTCACCGAAGGCGCGACGCTCGCGGCCGTGCTGGAGGACACTGCCAATCCCGCCGGCGAGACCCTCTTCGCTCTGTTGAACAGTAAATTTTCCGACCTCGAAGGCGAGTTGGCCGGCATCGCCGTCACCGCGAATGTGGCCAACAGCGGCACCGAAGGCACGTGGCAGTATTCGAGCGATGGAGGCGACAACTGGTTCGACGTCGGCACCGTTTCGGCCTCCGCCGCCTTGCTGTTGGACGCGAGCACGAAAGTCCGCTTCCTCCCGGCGGCGAACTTCAGCGGCACGCCGAGCGCGTTGACGGTCTACGCCGTCGACAATTCCTCGGCCACTACGTTCACGAGCGGATCGACACGTCGGACCTTCGACACCACCAGCGATGACGCGACCTCGAAAGTCGCGGCATCCGGCGTGTCACTGGGCACCTCGATCACGGGCGGCAACGATGCGCCGACGCTCACGGCGACGGCCGCGACTCCGATATTCGTTCAGGGCGGTTCCAGTGTGCCGTTGTTCTCCGCGGCTGCCGCTTCGACGATCGAGGCGGGACAAGCGTTCAGCTCGCTGACGCTCACCGTCACCAACGTGAGCGACGAAGAGGATGAGATCATGGGGATCGACGGATCGTCCGTGCAACTGACCGACGGCTACACCGTGGGCGTTACCGGGTCCAATAGCTTGGTCGCATCGGTTACCGTCGTTGGGACGACCGCCACGGTCACGATCGCCGACCCCAGCCCTTCCCTGACGCCGGCCCAGCTCGAGGAGTTGATCAACGACATGATCTATTTGAACACCAGCGAGACGCCCACCGCGGACCCGCGGGTGGTGACGATCACCCAGGTGGTCGACAACGGCGGCACCGACAACGGAGGCGTGGACACCACGCCGTTGGCGATTGCGTCCACGGTGACAATCGATCTGGCGCCGACCGTGACGGGCCGCACGGTGCCAACCGACGGCACCTACAAGACCGGCGATCAGCTCGATTTCACGGTGACGTATTCGGAAAACGTCACCGTCAATACCGGCGGCGGCACGCCCTATATTTCCGTCACGCTCGACACGGGCGGCAGTGTACAAGCGGACTATAACGCCGCGGCGAGCACGGCCGACACGCTCACCTTCCGCTACACCGTGGTGAGCGGAGACCTCGATCTTGAAGACGGCATCGCCGTCGCCTCGTTCATCACGCTCAACGGCGCCACCCTCAAGGGAAGTGCCGACGCCAACGCGCCGACGACGGGACTCGGTTTTGGCACCACGGCCGGCATCCTCGTCGATGGCAAGCCACCGACCGTCTCGTCGATCAACCGGCAGACGCCGTCGAGTTCGAGGACCAACGAGACGAGCGTGGTCTATCGTGTCACTTTTGCGGAGCCGGTAACAGGCGTCGACGCAACGGACTTCACCCTCGTGAAAACCGGCGCGGACGGATTGGTCGATTCGGTAGAGCAGGTCAGCAGCACGGTTTACGACGTGACGGTGACCAGTGTGTCCGGCAATGGCACGCTGGGACTCAATCTGAACGCCAGCGGCACGGGGATCGTCGATGCGCCCGGCAACGCGATTGATGGCGGCTACAATGCGGGCGAGACCTACACGATCGACCACACCCCGCCGTCGATCAGCTCCATCGTGCGGCAGAGCCCGACGACGGTTAACACGAATGCGACGTCGATCACGTATCGCGTGACGTTCGACGCTGGAGTCACCGGCGTCGACGCCGCCGATTTCACGCTCGTGGCGCCGACCGGCAACACGCCGGCGAGCACCGCGACGGGCACCGTCGCGGCGATCACGCCGGTCAACACCTCCGTCTATGATGTGGTCGTGAGCACCGTCAGCGGCCAGGGCAAGGCGCGGCTTGATCTGAAGAGCACGGGCACCGGCATCGCCGACCTCGCGGGCAACGCGATCGACGACGGCGGGTTCACGGCGGGCGAGTTCTATTTCGTGGGCGCGACGAGTGTCTTCGATTCGCTGAGCATGACGTACGGTGCCGCCGCCTATGCCACCGCCACGGGCGCGGATAAAGTGGCGCAGCGGTTCACCACCGCCGCCGGGGGGCCGCTGACCCTAAGCTCGGTGGTGGTCAAACTGAACGCGATCACGGGCACACCGGTTCCGGCGGTCAAGGTCTTCAAGAGCGATACGGACGATGCGTCTATTATCGGAACCGCCCCCGAAGATGAAGTGGGCACGCTGACCAATCCGTCGGTGCTGACGGAACATGCCTTGAACGTGTGGACCGGCAGCGTGACGCTTCAGCCCAGCACGACCTACTGGATCGTGTTCGCGAATATGTCGGACACGATTTCCCAGTATGGGATCGATATCTCCGCCCTGACGACGGGCGGCTCGGACGAGTGGCTCACGGCCACGGACTATCAGTTCCGATGGGGAGCCAACGCGGGCACCGCGCTATACGGAGCGCTCCGGATCTCCCTCGGGGCCACCAGCATTCCAACGATCACGAGCCCGCTCACGGCGAGCGGCACCTACAAGACGGCGTTCACCTACAACACGAGCGCGTCCAACTCGCCGACCAGTTACGCTGCGACGGGCCTGCCGGCCGGCCTGAGCATCGACGCCGAAACCGGCGTGATCTCGGGCACGCCGACGCAGACGGGCACGTTCGACATCGACCTCACGGCGACGAACGACAGCGGCACGGGTCCGGCATCGACACTCGCATTGACGATTGGCAAGGCGGCGCTGACCGCGAAGGCCGATGCAAAGAGTCGCGCCTACGGCAGCGGCAATCCGGCGTTGACGGTGAGCTACACGGGCCTGCTCGGCGGCGACACCGCCGCCTCGTTGACAACGGAGCCGTCCGCCACGACCACGGCGAACGCGAGTTCGCCGGTGGGCACCTATCCGATCACGGTGTCGGGCGGCGTGTCGGACAACTATACCTTCACCTACGAGCCTGGTGTTTTGACGATCACCAACGCGGATCAGACGATCACGTTTGCCGGTCCCGACGACCTCATCATTGGCGCGTCGACCACCCTCACGGCGACGGCGAGCTCCGGTTTGCCCGTGTCGTTCTCGGTGATCAGCGGACCCGCGACATTGTCGGGCAGCACGCTGACGACGACCGGGGTGGGCATCGTCAAGGTGCGTGCTTCGCAAGCGGGCGACGCCGATTACAGCGCGGCGCCCAACGTCGATCGCAGCTTCAGTGTCACCGTCGGCCCCGCCACCATCACAACGCCCGAGCAGGTGCCGGTCCCGCCGCTGGGCGGCACGGCGCAGCTGGTCGTGAGCAACAGCAATCCGAACGTGGACTACACGTGGCAGCGCAACGGCTCCAATCTGCTGGGAGGCACCGGCCCGTCGCTGACGTTGACCGACGTGCAGCCGCCGACCGCGGGTTTGTATACTTACACGGCGACGGTGCCCGGCGGCGGCAGCGGCACGAGCGAGCCCGTGATCGTGGGTCTCACGACTGACGACAAAGTCGTCGGCACGGGCGATCTCGTCGGCTCCGATATCCAGCACCCGAACGGCAATGTCTACGATCAGGCGTTGCTGGAGGGACCCGGCGCGGCGATCACGGCCGATCAGGGCAAGATCACGCGCATCTCGTTCGTCGACCTGTCGAACGACATCGTGCAGGTCGAGTTCAGCGGCGCGGGCACCGTCTCGGTTATCATGGACGACGCGTCGTCGCCGTCTCCAGCGATCAACTACAACCAGCAGGACGTGGACTACGTGCGCGGCCACGTGGGCTTGGTGATCACCGGCGCGAACGAAACCTCGAACCTGTCGGTGTTCAGCGTCGGACCGGTCACGGCGGTCAATCAGTCGCTGTTCAAGCCGGATGTGACGTATGACGGCGTGGCGGATCTCGCGTTTGTTGCGATCCAAAGCACGAACGGAAAGTTCGGCGGAGTCCGCACGGGCAACGTGCACTACTTCGCGAACCAGGGGTTCACGGGTGTGTATGCGCCGGGCGTGGAGTTCACGGGCCCGGTGAACATCGGCGACGTGACGGCGTTCGATGCGGCGACGCCGGTGCTCGTGTTCGGCTCGGTGGCGCTGGTGCAGATCACCGGCGGCAACCTGGCGCAGGACAACGGCCTCCCCGTGACGGTGGGCGGCATCGTCGCGATGAAGTTCGTGCCCGGCACGACGTCACAAGGCGACACGCTGCCGGCGCAGGCGAATGCCGGCGTGCTGACCGAGGATGGTGTCGACGTGACCGACGACATCGTGGTCGCGCCGTAAGCACCGGATCTGGTTTCCCTTCGTTTCACTTCAAGCCCGCGGCTCCGGCCGCGGGTTTTTTTGTGTGCCGACCGCCCCCTGCACGTCGGCCTAGATGAGCGAGTGACGCAGGCACCAGCGGATCAGGGCGGGGAAAATTGTGCAGCCCGAGCCTCGCCGGGATCGCGTCTGTGCGTCTCGGTCGTTCGCGGGCTCATACCGAGTTTCCGCGGGAGCCGCCGGCCGATGCCCTTCGGGATAGGATTTGCGTGCCCCAGGCGGGCTGATTGTGTCGGACCCGTTTTATCTCCGCCATGAACCTGTTTCGAATTCGGTTCCTTATCGCAGGGTTGCTGAGCTCGGCGACGCTGATCGCCGCTGCCCCGCCGCCGGTCGCCGCGTTCGAAGCTGCTGCCGCACGCCACCGTGTGGCGCTGGTGCTGCCGACGTATCCGAAAAGCGAGGACGAGGTGCGGTCGCTGACCGCCCAGGCGTTGGAACGAGCGGACGAGGCGCTCGCCGCGCTGGCGCGGCAGGACCGGAAAACACTGACGTTTGCCAGCACCTTCGCCGCCTACGATGCGATCACCGGCGACGTCAGCAGTTTCGCCGGCCAGATCGAGACTGTCGCCGAGACGAGCCCCGACCTGGCCATGCGCGAGGCGGCCCGCGAGATGTCGGTCAAAATCGAGGAGTGGGGAATCGCGCTCGATTACCGCGAGGATGTCTACCGCGTGCTGCAGGCGTTCGCCGATCGGAAGGTCGCACTCGATCGGGAACAGCAGCGGCTGGTCGATTTCACGCTCCGCGATTACCGGCGGGCCGGTCTCACGCTGCCGCCTGAGGAGCGCACGACGGTGGAGCGGCTGCGGAAGGAACTGTCGGCGCTCGAGCAGGAGTTTTCCGTCAACATCAACCAGGCGCGCGCACCGCTGGATTTCACCGCCGAGGAGCTCGCCGGCGTGCCGGACACGCTGCTGAAAAGTCCCGGCGTCCTCCAGCCAGATGGACGCTACCGCGTCATGGCGAACATCACCTGGCACGTGATGGCGGTGATGGATAACGCGAAGAACGCCGCCACGCGTGAGCGCCTCTATCGCGCGCGCAACACGCTCGCGCGGGACGCCAACCTCCCGGTTCTCACCAAGCTCGTCGCTCTGCGCGCGGAAATCGCACACCGCCTCGGCTACGCCACGTGGGCGGATTACCGCACCGAGACGCGCATGACGAAAACCGGCGCGACTGCGCGCCAGTTCGAGGAGGAGCTCGTCGCCGGGCTGCAGCCGAAATTCGCGGAGGAGCTGGCGGTGCTGCGGCAGTTGAAAAGCGCGGAAACCGGCGTGGCCGACGCGCCGCTCGAGCCGTGGGACGCGAGCTACTACATGAACCAGCTGAAGAAGCAGCGCTACGACGTCGATGCCGAGCAGCTGCGCGTCTATTTCCCGTATCAAGCGACGCTCGACGGCATGTTCGCCATTTACCAGCGGATCTTCGGGTTGAAGTTCACCGAGGTGCAGCCGCCCTACGTGTGGGCGGGGGGCGTGCGCCTGTTTGTCGTGGCGGATGCCGCGACCGGCGTGCCGATGGGTAGTTTTTATTTGGATATGTTTCCACGCGAAGGGAAATACAACCACTTCGCGTGCTTTCCGCAGTCGTCGGGGCGGGTGCTGCCGGACGGTCGCTACGAGCTGCCCGTCGCGGCGCTCGTGTGCAACTTTCCGCCGGCGTCGGCGGACAAACCCTCGTTGCTGGCGCACGCCGACGTCGAGACGCTGTTCCACGAGTTCGGTCATGTGATGCACATGCTGCTCGGACGGGCGCGTTTCCAGGCGCAAACCTCGGGCGGCGTGCCGCGCGACTTCGTCGAGGCGCCGTCGCAGATGCTGGAGAACTGGGTGTGGGATAAAACCGTGCTCGACACGTTCGCGGCAGATTACCGCGACCCGAAGAAAAGGATCCCCGCCGAGACGATCGCGGCGCTCACCCGCGCGCGCGAGGCGACCGACGGGTATCTCAACCGCCGCCAGCTTTCGCTGGGCCTCGTCGATCTGACGCTGCACCTGCTGTCGTTCACCGAGGTCAAGAATGTCGATATCGTGCAGCTCACAAACGACGTTTTTGCGCGGGTGACGATCCCGCCGGCGCCGGACACGGCGTTCGTCGCCTATTTCGGCCACCTCGCCGGTTACGATGCCGGCTACTACGGCTATTTGTGGTCGAAGGTCATGGCGATCGACATGGCGAGCGAGTTCAGAAAAGCGCCCGACGGATTTCTCGATGTCGCGGTCGGCCGGCGGTTGCGCGACGAAGTTTACGCGGCGGGCGACACCCGCGACGTGGCGGAATCGGTGGAAAAATTCCTCGGCCGGCCACGGTCGATGAAACCGTTTCTTGAATACGTCGGGATCCGGCCGTGAGCGGAGTTACCTTGTAGGGGACCTCTGAGCCCGCCGTTGCTCGCCCACGTGTGACTCGAGCCGGCGGGGGCGGCGCCCGCCCTGCATCTGTGAGCGTCAGCCGACGATCGTCTTGACGTTCACGAAGGAGCGCGTGCCCCATTCGCCCAGCTCGCGGCCCAGTCCGCTCTCCTTGACGCCGCCAAAGGGCAGCGCCGGATCGGAGCGCACGAAGTCGTTGATCGCGACGAAGCCCGCTTCGATCTGCGCCGCGACATTTCGCGCGCGGCGGTGTCGACCGAAAACGGCGGCGCCGAGTCCGTAGCGGCTGCGATTGGCGGTGGAGATCGCTGCGGCCTCGTCGCGCACCGGCACGATCGCGGCGACGGGGCCGAAGAGCTCCTCGTCGAAGGCGGGCATGCCAGGTCTCACGTCCGTGAGCACCACGGGCGTGTGAAAATAGCCGGCGCCCGGGAGTGGGCCGCCGTCGAGCAGCACGCGGGCGCCGCGCCGGACGCTGAGCCGCATTTGGCGGACGAGCTGATCGCGCAGATCGGCGCGGGCAAGGGGACCGACATCGGTCGTGGCCTGCGTGGGATCGCCGACGCGCGCCGCGGCCATGCGGTCGACGAAGCGTTGTTCGAACACGCGGCGCACGCGGTCGACGACGATGAAGCGCTTGGCGGCGACACAGCTCTGGCCCGAGTTGACGAGCCGGGCCTGGACGCAACGATCCGCGGCCAGATCGAGATCGGCGTCCTCAAGAATCAAATACGCATCGCTGCCGCCGAGTTCGAAGACCGCCGGCTTCATCGCCGCGCCGGCGAGTTGGCCGACGCTTTTGCCGGCCCGCGTGGAGCCGGTGAGGGTCACGCCCGCGATCCGGGGATCGGCGATCAGCCGGGCGATGGCGGGCGGCTCGACGAGCGCGGTTTGAAACGCGCCCGGTTCGAAGCCGGCCGTGGTGAAGGCCCGCTCGAGTGCGAGCGTGATGCCGGCGGTGGTCGGGGCAGGTTTCAGGAGCATCGTGTTGCCGGCGAGCAGGGCCGGCACGGCGGCGCGGATCGCCTGCCACAGCGGAAAATTCCACGGCATGATCGCGAGCACGACCCCGAGCGGCGCGAAAACGACCTCGGCGTTGCGGGGGGCGCCGGGCGGATGGATTCGGGCCAGGGCGCGGACGCCGTAGCGGACGGCGTAGTCGCACGCCGCGGCGGATTTATCGACTTCGGCCAGCGCCTGCGCGATCGGTTTGCCCACCTCGGCGGTGATGAGTTGGCCGAGCGCGTCGCGCTCCGCGCGCAGGGTTCGCGCGAGACCGCGCAGCGCCGGCGTGCGGTCTGCCGGTCGGGCGAGGCGGTTGCCTTGAAACACCGCGTGAGCGCGGGCGAGCCTGGTTTCGGTTTCGCGGGCCGGATGCGAGGGATGGCGGGCGACACGACGGCCGGTCGCGGGGTTGAGGGAAACGAAGGCCATGAAACGCAGTCAGGCGCAAACGCCCGCGGGCGCAAGCGGCGCGACGAGCGAAGGCTTGACCCGCACGGCGAACGCGGCTTTTCCCGCATCGGGGTAACCCTTAGTTTGCAGCCTGCGTTAAATTTCGACCAGCGCGGAACTTGCCGGGCGGAAATCAAATCCTACTGTCCCCATTTTATCGCATGAAAAAAGCACTGATCACCGGCATCACGGGACAGGACGGATCGTATCTGGTCGAGCTCCTGCTCGAAAAAGGCTACGAGGTCCATGGTGTGATTCGTCGTTCCTCGACGTTCAACACCGACCGGATCGATCACCTCTACGCCGACCCGGCGATCTATGGCAAAAAGCTGTTCCTGCACTATGGCGACCTCGCCGATTCGGTGCAGATGGTGAAGCTGCTGTATGAGCTCCAGCCGGACGAAATCTACAACCTCGGGGCGCAATCGCACGTGAGGGTGTCGTTCGACATTCCGGAATACACGGGCGACGTCGACGGGCTCGGCGCGCTGCGCATCCTCGAGGCGATCCGCGAGGCGGGGCTGGTGAAGAAGGTGCGGTATTATCAGGCCTCGTCTTCGGAAATGTTCGGCAAGGTGCAGGAAGTGCCGCAGACGGAGACGACGCCATTCTGGCCGCGTTCGCCGTATAGCTGCGCGAAGGTCTACGCGTATTGGCTGACGGTGAATTACCGCGAGAGCTACAATCTCCACGCGAGCAACGGCATCCTGTTCAATCACGAGTCGCCGCGCCGCGGCGAAACCTTCGTCACGCGCAAGATCACGCGCGCCGCCACCCGCATCAAACTCGGTCTCCAGGACGGTTTGATCCTCGGCAATCTCGACGCGCGCCGCGACTGGGGTTACGCGAAGGAATACGTCGAGATGATGTGGCTGATGCTCCAGCAGGACAAACCGGACGACTACGTCGTGGCGACGAATGAGACGCACACGGTCCGCGAATTCTGCGAGGAGACATTCAACCTGCTCGGCCTCGATTGGGAGAAATACGTGAAATACGACGCGCGTTACGAGCGGCCAGCGGAAGTCGACCTGTTGATCGGCAATCCGGAAAAGGCGCGCAAGCAGCTCGGCTGGGAGCCGAAGGTTCGTTTCAAGGAGCTCGTCAAGATCATGGTCGACGCCGACATGAAACTGGCGCAGCGCGAATTGCAGATCAGTCAGCTGCCGAAGCTGACCTGAGCCGTGCGACCTGCGCGAGAGAAACGCCGCCGCGGACTTCCGTTTGCGGCATTCCTGTATTTCATGGCCCCTGATTCATGAAACTCTACATCGCCGGACATCAAGGGATGGTCGGCTCCGCGTTGGTTCGCCGTTTTGCGCAGGAGCCGGGTTACACGATCCTGCAGCGCACGCGACGTGAGCTCGAGTTGACCAGCCAGTCGGCCGTCGACGCGTTTTTCGCGACGGAGCGTCCCGACGCGGCGATCATCGCTGCGGCGAAGGTCGGTGGTATCCACGCCAACAACACGTATCCGGCGGAATTCATCTACGACAACCTCATGGTCGCCGCGAACGCGGTGCAATCGGCCTACAAGCATGGCGTGAAGCGGCTGCTGTTTCTCGGCAGTTCGTGCATCTATCCCAAGCACGCGCCGCAACCCATGCCCGAGGACTGCCTCCTCACGAGCCCGCTCGAGCCGACCAACGAGGCCTATGCGATCGCGAAGATCGCCGGTCTCAAGCTCTGCCAGTATTATCGCAAGCAGTTTGGCGTGCTCTTCCACTCGGCGATGCCGACGAATCTCTACGGACCGGCCGACAACTACCATCCGCAGAACTCCCACGTGCTGCCGGCGCTGATCCGGCGGTTTCACGAGGCGAAGGAAGCGGGCCGGCCCGACGTCGTCGTGTGGGGCACGGGTGCGCCGCGGCGCGAGTTCATGCACGTGGATGACTTGGCGGATGCTTGCGCGTTTCTCCTGCGGCTCGACAATCCGCCCGACTGGATCAACGTCGGCACCGGCACGGACGTCACCATCAAGGAACTCACCGAGACGGTCGCGGACGTGACCGGCTTCACCGGCCAGATCGTTTGGGACAGCTCGAAACCCGATGGCACACCTCGCAAACTCATGGATGTCTCCCGCCTCGCCCGCCTGGGCTGGCGGGCGCGCATCGGTTTGCGCGAAGGTGTGCAGCGGACCTATCAGGCGTTCCTCGCGGAGAAGGCAGCGGGCACGTTGCGCGCCTGAGCGGCCCGAGCGGGAGCGCGAGATCCACCCTGTGCCGGGCGCACCTGGCGCGACCGCAACCCGCGGGGCGTTTTCCCGCCGGCCTGATGCCGGCGCGGCTTTGCAATCATGACGGATGTCGAACACGTGCCCGAGGACGAGGATCTCGGCGAAAAGAAATCGTTCTGGGATCATCTGCGCGACCTGCGCAGCGCGCTGCTGCGCTCGGCGGTGGCGGTCGGCATCGCGCTGATCGTCTGTCTGCTGATCGCGGACAAGCTCGTGACCGTCCTCGAATATCCGCTCAAGCGCATCGACATTTTCCAGAAGCCGCAGCCAACGGTCTCGTTCAAAATCGGCAAGTCCCAGATCGGACCTTACCAGGTCGACCGGGAGCAGTTTGCCGGGTTTAACGAAAACAAGGAGTCGGTCCACTTGCTGTATGAGATCGGCGTGACGGAAGTCGGGGGACAGCAAGTGGCGACGTTGAAAACGCTGCCGACGCCGGCAGACGCGACGTCTTTGAAGGTGCGATTGCTCAATTTGAGTCCGGCCGAGGCGTTTTTCGTGGCGTTTCGCGTGGCGCTTTACGGCGCGTTGATCGTCGCGGCGCCGTTCTGGGTTTACTTCATGGGACAGTTTTTCCTGCCGGCGCTGAACGTGCGCGAGCGCAGCGTCCTCTTCCAATGGTTCGGCTGGGGCGTGTTCCTGTTTTTCACGGGCGTGCTGCTGACGTATTTCCTGCTGCTGCCGATCGCGTTGCGGGCGTCCGTCGAATATTCGCACCTGATGGGCTTCGAGGCGTATGACTGGCGGGCGGAGTCCTACATCGGATTCGTCACGCGCTTCCTGCTCGGCATGGGCATCGGGTTTCAGTTTCCGATCGTGGTGCTGCTGTTGGTGAAACTTGGCTTCCTGACGACGGAGCAACTCGCGCATTACCGGCGTCATGTCGTGGTGCTGTCGCTGATCATCGGCGCGGTGCTGACGACGCCCGAGGTGTTCACGCAGATCGCCATGGCCGTCCCGCTTTACCTGCTCTACGAGGTGAGCATCGCGATCTCGCGTTACTGGGACTGGAAGCGCCGCCGGGCTGAAGCTGCAGCCGCGCGGCGGTAAGGCGGACGGGACAACATCGTCGCGAGGGTGTCAGCGTTTGCCCGCAACGACCAACGCGTCGGATTGAGAATCACAGACTGCACAGAAGACACGGAATGAGACAGAGGCCGGGAATCGGACTCCGTGTATTCTGTGCTTTCCGTGGTCAAAAATCCCGGCCGCGTGCCGCGCGCTCTGTGCGGGTGACTCGTGGATCGCGGGGGCGATCTCGCGATCCGGGCTAAAGTTCGGGCGGGGGCGTGACGTTGAGGGTGAAAGTCATTTTCATCCATGCCCGACTCTGCCGATGGGACGGTTGAACCCGATCTTTCGCCTGCAGCCGGGCCGCCCGCATTGGCGGGAGGGCCGGAGGGGGGCGGTGCGGGCGAATTTGCGATCGGGCAACGCTGGCGCGATCTGGTGATTGTCGCGGAGGTGCCGGGCGGCGCGCCTCGGACCTGGCGGGCGGATCACGTCGGGTTGATGGAATCGGTCGTCGTGCGCTCGTTTCCCATCGACGACAAGATCGAGTGGCGACGCGGGGCCTGGGAGCGGCTCTGCGCGTTGCCGGAGTCGCGGGTGGTGGCCTGTCGCGAAGCGATCGAGGAGAGTGGCTGGCGCTACGAGATCTCCTCGGTGCCGCCGCCGACGACGTTGCGCGAATGGATCGCGTGTCACCGGCCTGGATACGCGGATGTGGAGCGTTTTGTGCGACAACTGTCGACGACGCTCGGCACGCTGCACGCGCAGGGTGTCGTGCACCTCAATCTCCGTCCGGAAGCGATCTTCGTCGACGAAAGCCGTGACGAGCCGGTGTATCTGCTCGGCGGGCTGCATGAGGCGACGCTGTATACGCAGACGGAGGTCGCGCCGGGCGAGATCGACCCGCGCTATGCGCCGCCGGAAACGGTGGGTCGCGACCGGTATCCGCCCGGCACGCGGCTCTGCGCGTGGGACTGGTGGTCGTTTGGCCGCGTGTTGCAGGAATTCCTTTTGGGCCAGCACGTGTTCGAACTGGTGTTCGAGCGCGACTGCACGCGGTTGACGCCGGAGCTGCGCGAACTGGCGGAGCAGTTGTTGCTCGAGCAGCAGCCGCCGGGCGTGCGGGCCGGAGCGCTGGATTTCACGCTGGTCGAGGCCGTTTACCTGCCGTTGCTGCGCGGATTGCTGACGAGTGCGTGCGACGCACGCTGGGGAGCCGATGCGGTGCAGCGATGGTTGCGGCGCGAGCCGGTGCGCGATCATTATGACCTGGCGCGCGATGCGCGCGTCTGGAGCTGGAAAGGACGCATCTTCACGATCGCGGAGGCGGCGGATTTTTTCACCGACGCGGCGAACTGGGAGATCGGCGAAGACATGCTGTTTCATCCCCATGATCCGTCGACGCTGGCGGCGTTTCTGGAGCAGGTCCCGGCCTACCGCGCAGACTGGGAACGGTTGCAGGCGGTGTGCGATCTCGCGGAGCAGCCGGCGTGGGCGGAACTGCCGGTGGTCGCGCGGCGGACAGTGACGGCGGCGCTTGGGTGGCTGGCGTTGGCGGCGGGGACGGGCAGCCGCGTGGCCTTTCGCGTTTGCGGGCACTCGATCGACTCGGTGGGGTTGACGGAACTCTTGCGGGCGGATTCCGCCGATCGCGGCGTGGCGCTGGTCGGTTCGTTGCTCTCCCCGGCGGTGGTGCAGTTTCTGGAGCCCTTCGATCCTGCGGCGGCGCGGGTGTTGAAGGCAGTTGCCGAAAAAGGCGGCGTGGCGATTCAGGAAGCGCTGCGGCGTGGCTGGATCGATCCCGAGGATACCGGTGCCCAGCGCCGGCTGCTGGAACTCTCGTTGCAAGGGCCGGTGGCGTTGCGCGAGCGGGTGGAATTGCTGCGCGCGGAGTATGCTTCGAACGCGGACGCGGAGCTGGCGCGGATGCTGGCGGAGAAGACCCCGACGCCGGCGGAGCTGGTCTTGCTGGCGTTCACCGGCGAAGCGGCGGCGAAACACGGCTACATCACGCACGAACGCTGGCGGCGGCAGCGTTGCGCAGCGCTGCAAGGCGAAGGTGCCGCGTTGGTGCGCGGGCTCGTCTGGCTGGAGCTGCGGCGATTTTTCCGGGTCGCGCGGCTGTGGGGTGCGACTCCGGCGGTGTTTGCGGCGGCCACGTTGCTGGCCACGGCGATCGCCGCGTGGGCGGGGCAGTCGTTTGCGCCGGCGGCGATCGTGGCCGCAGCCCTACTGGGATCGCGCGCGTGGGTGTGGTGGCGGGTGCGCTCGATCGTGCGTCGTTTCGATCCGGAAGCCGCGCCGTGGATCTGGACCGATGCCGGCCGGCGCGCGCACGCCGAGGTCGAACGAGTGATCGGCGCGCGGCGCGCGTCGATCGCGGAAATGAAAGTAGCGTTGCGGGCGACGCGCGATGCTCTCGCCGGCTTGGGAACGCGCTCGCAGCCCGCCCCAAGAATTCCTCAGCCGCACTGGCTGGATGTGTTTGCGGCGGCGGGATTCGCGACGGGCCTGGCGCTCACCGTGCTGATCTTGCCGGCAGTGCGACGAGTCGCGGACCTGAGGCCGGCGGCGGCGACGGAGGCATCCGATACCGCGATGCCGGCGCCGGCCGTTGTGCTGCCGCCGAAACCGGCCGAGGTGCCGCTCGACCGCGACGCGGCCAGCCCGGAGGCCCTGCTCGCCACGGGACGTTACGAAATCGTCGACGACGGCTTCGGCCGGCGTCTGCGGGGGCCGTTGCGGATCTGGAAACACTTTGCGCCTGCGCACGTGCCGCGCATGCAGGTCGACGCGGAGGCAACCGCGTCGCCGGAACAGTCGGCGTTTGCGCTCGTGAGCGGCGCCCTGCTTTTGCAGCCGTATCCACGGAAAGGAGTCAGTGTCCTGCTGGCCGTCCCGGTGCCGACGACGCGCGGATTCGGCGTCATGATTTTCAACGCGCGCGAGCGTGAGCTGCTCAATCGCGAGGTGCTGCTGCTCCATTCCGCTCCCATGCCGGAGACGTGGTATCAGATCGGAAGCCGGCGCGTGCTGTATCTCGGGTCGCCGCTGCCGCTCGATGCGGAAATTTCCCTTGCGCCGCGCTGAGGTCTTTGCGGCCATGGACCCCTTACCATGATCGCACCCGAGACTTTCAGCCACATCGAGAACATCAAGAAGCGAGCCGGCCACCTATGGAGGTTTCTTTGACTGCGAACAAAAGCAGCGGGAAATAGAGGCCCTCGAGGCCGAGATGGGCGCGCCGACGTTCTGGGATAACAACGATCGCGCGCAGCGGCACATCACGAAGCTGAACGGCTTGAAGAAGGCCGTGCTGCCGGTGGTGGCGTTTCAAAAACGGGTCGAAGACCTCGACGTGATGGTCGAGCTCATCGAAGCGGCCACCGACGCCGAACGCGAAGCTTCCGAAAAGGACCTCGAGATGCAGGTCAACGGCATGGTTGAGGAACTCGACGACCTGGAGATTGCGTCTTTCCTCACCGGCCAGTTCGACAAGAACAACGCCATCCTCTCGATCCAGTCGGGCGCGGGCGGCACCGAGTCGAATGACTGGGCCGACCTGCTGTTCCGGATGTATAACCGCTGGGCGGAGCGGCGCGGTTTCACCGTCGAGGTGCAGGACGTGCAGGCCGGCGATCAGGCGGGCATCACGAAGGCGACGATGTTGATCAAGGGCGAAAACGCCTACGGTTACGTGAAGGCCGAGCGCGGCGTGCATCGCCTCGTGCGCATCAGCCCGTTCGACGCCAACAAGCGCCGGCACACGTCGTTCTGCGCGGTCGACGTGGTCGCGGAAGTCACCGACGAGATCGACATCGACATCGACGAAAACGATCTGCGAATCGATGTGTATCGCTCGTCGGGCAAGGGCGGCCAGGGCGTCAACACGACCGACTCGGCCGTGCGCATCACGCACATGCCCTCCGGCATCGTGGTGGTTTGCCAAAACGAACGCTCGCAGCTGAAGAACAAGGCCGCGGCGATGAACGTCCTGAAGGCGCGGCTCTACGAAAAGAAACAGGACGAGCAGCGCGCCGAGATGGACAAGTTTTACGGCGAGAAGGGCGAGATCGGGTGGGGTAGCCAGATTCGCAGCTACGTGCTGCAGCCTTACCAGATGGTGAAGGACCTGCGCACGGGGATCAGCACGAGCGACACGCAAGGCGTGCTCGACGGCGATCTCGACCGCTTCATCAACGCCTGGCTGCGCGCCGGATGTCCGCGTCATCGCAACAAGGACATCCAGATGGAAGAGTGAACGTCCACGGCGGCGCGTCCCACCGGCGCGCCGCGTGAAGATTTAGGTCGGCGGGTTTGCGTCGATCCGTCAGCCTCGCAGGCTTTCGGCTCTTCCCATGTCGCTCTCCTACGGGTCCATCAAGGCCGCGCTCTCGGCGCAGCCGTTGTTCGAGGATAAATCGTGGCAACTCTCTCCGGACGCATGGCCGCTGACGGCCGCGCAGCTCGCGCAACTGGAGGCGATCGGCGCGGCGTGTCTGGAGTTTCATCAGGCGCTGGAGACGCTCTACACGCGATCGGCGACGGGAAAGAACCTCCTGCGCAACAAGCCGCTGCTCGCACCGTGGGTGGCCGATTATCTCGATCGCGGCAAACCCGCGGAATTGATCGCGCACGCGCGCGATCCGAAAAACCGCGGCGTCGTTCCGACGGTGTTGCGGCCGGATCTGTTGCTGACGGAGGAAGGATTCGCGCTCACGGAGCTCGATTCGGTGCCGGGTGGCATCGGGCTGACGGCGTTTCTCAACCGGCTTTACGCGGGCGACGGGATTCTGGGCGCGGACGACGCGATGATCCGGAATTTCCACGCCTCGCTGGCGGCGTTGCGACCTGAGATGGCGAATCCGCTGATCGCGCTCGCGGTCAGCGACGAGGCCGCGACCTACCGGCCGGAGATGGAATGGCTCGCGCACCAGCTACAGCTGCTCGGCAAGCGGGTGTTCTGCGTGCGTCCTGAAGATATTTTCCCGCTCGGCTCGTCGCTGTGCATCGACGTCGACGGCAACCCCGAGAAGGTCGATGTGATCTATCGCTTCTTCGAGCTGTTTGATTTGGCGAACATCCGGACGGCCCACTTCATCTTCGAGGCGTGGACGGCCGGGGAGGTGGCGATCGCACCGCCGATGCGGCACTTCCAGGAGGAGAAACTCGCGTTGGCGCTGTTTCATCACCACTTGCTGCAGGAATTTTGGGCGGAGGCGTTGAGCGGGCGCGCGTTGAAATTATTGCGATCCTTGATCCCGGCGTCGTGGGTTATCGATCCCGCGCCGCTGCCGCCGGGCGCCGTGCTCGATGGACCGAAGGTCGGTGGGCGTTCACTCAACGACTGGCGCGATCTCGCGTCGGCTTCGCAGAAGGAGCGTGATCTGATCATCAAGATCAGCGGTTATCACGAAACCGCCTGGGGCGCGCGCAGCGTCGTGCTGGGCAGCGATTGCTCGCGCGAGGAGTGGCAACAGGGCGTGACGCGCGCCGTCGAACTCGCGCCGACGAACCTGCACGTGCTGCAAACCTATCGAAAGCCGAAGCGGCTCGAGCACCGGCTTTACACGGCGCCGGCAGAAGGCGGCGAGGCTCCGATCGCGGCCACGAAGGCGGGGCGTTTGCGGCTGTGTCCCTACTACTTCATCGTCGAGGGCCAGCCGCGTCTTTCCGGTGCGCTCGCGACGTTTTGTCCGCCGGACAAAAAGATCATCCACGGCATGCAGGACGCCGCTCTGTTGCCGGCGCGCGTGGTCGGCTGACCCGGCAAAACCGACGCCGCGCCGCCAGGTGCGAAACGAACCCGATCGACTCGCGCCGGTAGCGAACGCGGGTCGTTGGGAAGAGCTCACCGCTCCGCGAGCTCAATAAGCGCACGGACGGTGTGAGCGCGGGCGGCTGCCGCTCAGGCGGCGCAGTCCTTGTGGGCGGCGGCGGGCTTGGCCGCGGCGTCCTTCGCCAGCATCGCGAAAAAGTGATCGCGACGTTCGCGGGCGACGCGGACATCCTTCGTGCCGAGCGAGCGGCGGATGCGCTCCTTGGTGAACGGCGTCGGGTGGATCGTGTAGTGCAGGAACCAGGTGCCGTGATTATCCCAGAGATGATGGTTGGGATTTTCCGCATCGACGCGGATGCCGGGGAGTTTGGTTAGGGAGGTCATGTGCGGGAGGGTCTGTGTGGGAGCTTCGCGCAGCAGGGAAAACAAAAAAACCGACCTGGGCATCAGGTCGGTCTCGTCTTCGGGAGCGTTGCTGGTTCGCCACCTTGCAGTGACGCACATCCGGGGTTTCCCCCGATCCACCGTGGCCGCTCCCGGCCCGGTTGGCGGAATCGACTTGTTAGGGTCGACTCGTTCCTGATGCGACAGCGAGCGTGAGTTCTGCGCCGGTGCTGTCCAGCAATTTTTTCGGGAATTTGGAATTCCCTGGCAGTAAGGGGCAGTGGGAGCGCTCACCTTACAATCCGTTTCCACGTGATGTCCGCGTGGCGCTGCGTCGTCGGCGGGAGCGGACGGATTTGAGTCGGCGGACGAAGTTCCGACCGCCGACTTCAATCCGCTGCCTCAGCTCAGCTTGACGCCACGCGCCTGCGCGGCGCGGATGAGCGCGTCGGCCATGTCGCTGGGCGTCACGGCGACTTCGATGCCGCACTCCTTGAAGACGGCGATCTTGGCCGCGGCAGTGTCCTCGGCGCCGCCAACGATCGCGCCGGCGTGGCCCATGCGGCGACCCGCGGGCGCCGTGGCACCGGCGATGAAGCCGGCGACGGGCTTCTTGCAGTGATCCTTGATCCAGCGCGCAGCCTCCACCTCGGCGTTGCCGCCGATCTCGCCGATCATGATGATGCCGTGCGTCTCGGGGTCGTCGTTGAACATCTTGATGACGTCGAGGTGCGAGGTGCCGTTGACCGGATCGCCACCGATGCCGACAGACGTGCTCTGGCCGATGTTTTTCTGCGTGAGCTGGTAAACCGCCTCGTAGGTGAGGGTGCCGGAACGCGAGACGACGCCGACGTGGCCTTGCTGGTGAATGTAGCCGGGCGCGATGCCGATACGGCAGCCGCCTTTGGAGTCCTTGCCGGGCCCGGGCGTGACGATGCCGGGGCAGTTGGGACCGACGAGGCGGGTGCGCTTGCCCTGCATGGCGCGTTTCACGCGGACCATATCCTTGATCGGAATGCCCTCGGTGATGGCGACGGCGAGATCGAGGTCGGCGTCGGCGCACTCGAGAATGGCGTCGGCGGCGAACGGCGGCGGGACGAAGATCGCGGAGACCGTGGCGCCGGTGGCGGCTTTCGCTTCGGCGACGGTGTTGAAGATCGGCACGCGAAACGTGCTGTATTCGAAGATCTGGCCGCCCTTGCCGGGCGTGACGCCGGCGACGATGCCGGAGCCGTAATCGAGGGAGAGCTTGGCGTGACGGCCGCCGAAGTCGCCGGTGATGCCTTGCACGAGGACCTTCGTGGCGGGAGTGACGAGGATGGACATTTTAGGAAAGTTGAGAGTTGAGGGTTCAGAGTTGAGGGGACGGAAGCTGGAGGAGGACGGTGCGTCTGGGTGGATCGGTCTCTCAACTCTCAGCTCTCATCTCTCAACGGCTGGTCGCTACGCGACCAGCTTCACAATCTTTTGCGCGGCGTCGGCCATCGAGGTGCCGCTGACGATCGTCAGGCCGGAGTCGTCGAGCGTCTGGCGGGCGAGGACGGCGTTGTTGCCCTCGAGGCGAACGACGAGCGGCAGCTTGAGGCCGACTTCCTTCACCGCCTGCACGATGCCGGTGGCGATCACGTTGCAGTCCATGATGCCGCCGAAGATGTTGACGAAGATCCCCTTCACGTTCGGGTCGCCGAGGATGATCTTGAACGCAGCCACCACCTGGTCCTTCGAAGCGCCGCCACCGACGTCGAGGAAGTTGGCGGGGTTGCCGCCGTAGTGCTTGATGATGTCCATCGTGCTCATCGCCAGGCCGGCGCCGTTCACGAGGCACGCGATGGTGCCGTCGAGCGCGATGTAGTTGAGCGAGTATTGGGACGCCTCGATTTCCTTCGGGTCCTCCTCGTTGAGATCGCGCAGCGCGAGAATCTCGGGGTGACGGAAAAGGGCGTTGTCGTCGAAGCTCACCTTCGCGTCGAGCGCGAGGACTTCACCGGTGGGCGTGGTGATGAGCGGGTTGACCTCAACCATTGAGGCGTCGGTATCCCAGAACAGCGTGTAGAGATTGCGGATGAGCTTGGTGGCGTTCTTCGCCTCCGCGCCGGCGAGGCCGAGCGCGAAGATCACCTGGCGCACCTGGAAGTCGGCGAGGCCGTAAGCGGGATCGACGAAGACCTTCACGATCTTCTCGGGGGTTTCGTGCGCGACCTTCTCGATCTCCACGCCGCCTTCGGTCGAGGCGACGATCACGGGGCGCGAGGTCGCGCGATCGAGCAGGATGGCGAGGTAGTATTCCTTTTTGATGTCGCTCGCGACCGTGAAATACACCGTCTGCACCTTGCGGCCCGCGGGGCCGGTCTGGAGCGTGACCAAGGTGTTGTCCAGCATCTGGCTGGCCGTGGCCTTCGCATCGGCCTTGGTCTTGCAGTACTTAACGCCGCCCTTGAAGCCGGTCGTGAACGTGCCCTTGCCGCGACCGCCGGCATGGATCTGCGATTTCACCATCGTCGGACCCTCGGGCAAACCGCCGAGTGCGGTGTCGAACTCGGCCACGGATTTGGCGGGGGCACCGGCGGGAATCGGCACGCCATATTTTTCGAAGAGCGCTTTCGCCTGATACTCGTGAATGTTCATTGAAGGGGTCTGAATTCAGCGGATACCGCCGGGCATGGCACGCCTAAAAACGGCAACTTTATCTGATCGTCCGCTCGCCGTGCGAGCGGGATTGCGTTTCGGGTTCGCGCTGGCACGCTGCGCGACCATGGATGCTCATGAGCTCATGCGAGAGGTGCTGAAACGCACCAGCGCCAAGCAGATAGCCGCCGATATGGGGCTGTCGCTTTCACTCATCTACAAATGGGCCGAGCCGCCGGAATCCGAGAGCGGCAGCGGCGCGAGCAGTCCGCTGGAGCGTGTCGGCCAACTCGTCCGCACCACGCAGGATGCGCGCATCGCGCAATGGGTCTGCGAACGCGCCGGCGGTTTCTACATCCGCAATCCCCACAATTTCCCGCCAGGAGGCCCGCTCATTCCGGTGACGAACGACATCGTCCAGGAATTCGCCGACATGCTCGCCACGATCGCGACCGCGGCCGCGGACGACATGGTCACGAAGGAGGAGGCCAAAAAAATTCGCGCGCGCTGGGAGGAGCTCAAGAGCGTGACCGAGGGCTTCGTGCGCGCCGCCGAGGCCGGCAATTTCGGTGGCAACGTCGAACCGCCGAAGTCGGCGTAGGTCGGGCTCGCGACGGGATGCGCGACTAGAACGTGTGCGCGTAGCTGAGCGTCACCGCGGCACGGCGGTCGGCGTCGGGATTCGCTTCGCGCGGGGTGCGACCCGATTTGTAGAAATTGTTGCGGCCTTCGCTGTAGGTCACGTTGAGCGCGAGCTGTGATCGGAGACCGATTTGCACCGGGAGCGTGACGCTGGCCGTCCAGTAATCGCCCCAGTTCTTCACCGCGGGCGACGTGTCGGCGAGGTCGTTCCAGCGAAAGGTTCCGGCCGTGAGCGCCAGCGCGAGCTCCGTGCCCCAGGTCGTGAGCGGCCACGCCGTCGCGGCGGTAAACTCATACGTCGCGCCTTCGAGCATGGCGTCGTAATAGATCGTCGGCGTGAGCCGTACGCCGCGCACGGTCAGATTCGCCGCAAGGCTCGGCTCGACCGTGACGGCATGGAGGCCGGCCGTGTGTTGAGAATCCGGATACGTGTAGACGGTCACGCCCGGGACGAGGCTGCGGGTTCCGTCCGCCGACGCGAACGTGTAGGATCCGTAGAAATCGATTTCCGGATCGCGGTCGGGCCCGTCCACTTCGTCGAGGGCGACGTTGCTCCACGCGCCCAGCGCCAGCGGCCCGGAATAAAAGTCGAGTGCCGGCTGAAACGAGACGCCGGCCCGTCGCACGCCGCGAAACAGGTAAGCCGAGGTCACCGCCGAGGAGAGCGTCCACGAATGCTCGCCGAACGCCGGCGCCGGCGTTTGCGCCGGCAGCGGCAGCGCGGAGGCGGCGGCGATGGAGACGACGAGGAGAGGACGCAGCAGCAGGAACGGTTTCATGGGACGCATGCGCGGCAGGTCCGCGCCGAAAATCCGACAGCTAGGCGCCGCGTTTCGTCCGGTGCAATCGCGATATGACACGCGACCGCACCCGCTTCCCGAAGCTGGCAAGCGATCTGCTAACACGTCTGCGCAAGCCGAACGTTTCCGCCTGAATGGAGACGGCGGCATGCCTGCTGCAAACCTACTAATCAAACTATGATCCAAAATACCTCCAAGCTAGCTGGCTGGGCTGCGACGTCGCTCGCTCTCGTCGCGACCGCCTTCGCCGATGTGAAGGTCAACGACTACATCAGCGTCAACGGTTATGCCATCGGCGCGGTGACCAACACCGACATCGACGGCGGCGGCCACATCGACAGCTATTTCGAATCGAAGGGCTCGCCCGCCGTGGTGAACGCCGACGCCGTGAAGCTCGGAGTGCTGGCCAGCGCCGACAAGCTCAGCGCCTATGGCTCGATCCTCTATTTGCCCGGCGCGGCGGACGAGGCCGGCCTGCTCGATGCCTACGTCACCTTCGACACCGGCACGGGCGTGAAGCTCACGGGCGGTAAATTCCTCAGCTATCTCGGCTACGAGGCGTTCGATCCGGTCAACATGGCGCAGCTCACCTACGGCTCCACGATCTTCGCGATCCCGGCTTATCACACCGGCGCCAAGATCGACTACTCGACGGAAACGTTCTCCGTGGGCGTGGCGGCGGTGGACTCCGTCTTCCTCGGCTCGAAGGGCTTTTTCGAAGGCGACCGCGAATACGACGACGACATCGGCTTCGAGGCGATGATCTCCTACACGGGCATCGACAAGCTCACGATCTTCACCGGTATTGCATTTGAGGATACGAAGGGCGCGGCCAACGAACTTTTCATCTTCGATCTCTGGCTGAGCTACGCCGTGACCGACAAGCTCACGCTCGCCGCGGAATACGATCACCAGAACGACACGATGGACGGCTGGCTGGCCTTCGCGGGCTACAAGTTCACCGACAAGTTCTCGACCATCTTCCGCATCAGCGGCGTCGAGTGGGATGGCGGCGGCAGCGACACGAAATACACCGTCGCGCCCACCTACACGATCGACAACAATCTCTCGCTCCGCGCCGAGTTCTCGGTGGGCGAGGGCGACAGCGGCGACTACACGTTCATCGGCGGCCAGATCGTCTTCAAATTCTAAGCGGGTCCCGTCCGCTGCTTCTTCCGGACGCCGCGCCTGCGCGCGCGGCGCCCGCTCCTCCTCAACCCAACGTCCGGTTTTCATCTCCTCCGCGGAGGTGCCTGGCCACTGCCGTGCCCGACACCGCCGCCCGTCCGCGAACTTCCCCCTCCATGATCAAGAAACTCACCCAACTGCTCGGCGTCGGAGCCCTCGCGCTCTGCGCCTCGATCGGCACCGCTCGCGCGGCCGATACCATCAAGGTCGGCGTCCTGCACTCCCTCAGCGGCACCATGGCGATCAGCGAGACGTCGCTGCGCGACGTGCTGCTGTTCACCTTCGACGAGATCAACGCGAAGGGCGGCGTTCTCGGCAAAAAAATCGAGCCGGTCGTGGTCGACGGCGCGTCGAACTGGCCGCTGTTTGCCGAGAAGGCGAAGCAGCTGCTCGAGCAGGACAAGGTCGCGGTCGTGTTCGGCTGCTGGACTTCCGTGTCGCGCAAATCCGTGCTGCCGGTCTTCGAAAAGAACAACGGCCTGCTCTTCTATCCCGTCCAATACGAGGGCGAAGAGGAATCGCAGAACGTCGCCTACACCGCCGAGGCGGTGAACCAGCAGGCCACGCCCGCGGTCGATTACTACCTGGCCGAGGGTAAAAAGAAATTCTACCTGCTCGGCACCGATTACGTTTATCCGCAGACCACGAACCTCGTGCTGCTCGAATACCTCCTGAGCAAGGGCGTGCCGCTCGAAAACATCGGCGGCGGCTACCGCAAGGACGATTCGGGCAAGATCATCTCCGCCGGCAAATACACGCCGTTCGGCCACACCGACTACCAGCAGATCGTCGCCGAGATCAAACAGTTCGCCGCGTCCGGCGACGCCTGCGTGATCTCCACGCTGAACGGCGACACCAACGTCCCGTTCTTCAAGGAATA
Source organism: Opitutaceae bacterium (assembly GCA_040255565.1). GTDB lineage: Bacteria > Verrucomicrobiota > Verrucomicrobiia > Opitutales > Opitutaceae > Opitutus. Next base: position 157,595 of record JBDZVH010000001.1, read on the forward strand.
CGCCGCCGCGGGTCTCAGCGCCGACGACTGCCCGGTGGTTTCGTTCTCGATCTCCGAAGACGAGTTTCGCGGCTTGCCCGCGAAACAGCTCGTCGGCCAGCTCGGCTGCTGGACCTATTTCCAGTCGCTCGACACGCCGGCCAACGAGAAATTCGTTTCCAACTTCATGCAGTGGCTCAAGACCACCGCGACACCCGGCATCGTGCGCGAAGGCCGCGTCACCTGCTCGCCGATGGTGCTCAGCTATGACGGCGTTTACCTCTGGAAGGCCTGCGTCGAAAAAGCCGGCAGCTTCGACGTGGACAAGGTGCGTGAGGCCTGGAAGAGCGGGGTTTCGTTCGACGGCCCCGGCGGCCGCGTGACGACGCAGCCCAACATGCACCTCACGAAGAACGTCTACATCGGCGAGACCAAGGCCGACGGTCAGTTCAAAATCGTGAAGTCTTTCGACAGCGTCTACGGCGAGCCCTGGCTCAAGGGTAAGTTCAAGTGATTCACCGGACCCTGCGCTTACGCGCAGGGTCACGCTTGCGTGGCCCGCTCCGTGAGGGGCGGGACCACGACTCCTGATTTCGTCCACTCTCCCACACACCCACACACAACTTGGCCCATTGATTGCTAAGACGGGGGCGGGTTCGGGCCACGAACCCGCCCCTTTGTTTCACCGGATTCCTTCCGACTACCCGTGTCTGTTTCGAAATACCTCTTCGTTGGTTTTCTCCTGCTGGTCGCGCCGTGTCTCGGGGCCGAGACCGCGCGGCAGATCATCGCGCGCGCCGCGCTCACCGGGCCGAACGCGCAACGCATGGAGATCCTGCGCACGTTGATCGGGGAGGGCGACGAAGCGATCGCGCCGCTGCTCGCTGCCTGGCGCGAGGACGCGCTGTTCGTCTACACACCCGGCGAGGGTGCGCCGTTCGTAGTGCAGCTGACCGGAGAAAAAGATTCCGCCGGCCGTTTCGCCGCCGTGCGCGTCGACACGGGGGCGGCGGTGACGGATGCGTCGGGCCAGCCGCTGCGCCTCGCGCCCGGCGGGTTGAAGGCGGTCGAGCACACTTCGGCACTGCGGCGGGTGATGAAGAATGTGCTCGATCTCGCCGATCTCGCGAACCCCGACGTGACGAAACGGATACGCGCGATCCAGGCCTTCGGCTACTCCCAGGCGGCCGACAAACTGCCCGCGCTCGAGACGCGGTTGAAGATCGAGGAGGAGACGCAGGTCCGGCTCGCGTTGCGTGAGGCGATCGCGTTGATCCGGCTCAAGGACGCGAGCGACGACGTGAAGCTTGCCGCGCTGCACGACCTCAAGGAGCTGCACACGATCGGCAGCGCGGACGCGTTGCGCGCGGCTTTGAAATCCGCGCAAACCGAGAAAAAACCGGCGCTCGTCGCCGCCGCGTCTTCCGCCATCCACGCGGTCGGGAGCCACGTTTCCTTCGTCAACTTTTTCGGCACGCTTTTCCGTGGCCTGAGCCTCGGCAGCATCCTGCTCGTCGTCGCGCTCGGCCTCGCGATCACGTTTGGCCTGATGGGCGTGATCAACATGGCGCACGGCGAGATGATCGCCGTCGGCGCCTACACGACCTACATTGTCCAGAATCTTTTCGGGTCGGGCCTGGCGCTGTCGCCGTTTGGCTGGAGTTTCAGCCTGCCGGGGCTCAACGCGCACGGCTGGTTCTACGAGAGCTATTTCCTCTGGGCGCTGCCGCTCAGTTTCCTCGCCGCCGCGGGCGCGGGCATCCTGCTCGAGCGCGGCGTGATCCGTTTCCTTTACCGCCGTCCGCTGGAGAGCCTGCTCGCGACCTGGGGCGTATCCATGGTTCTACAACAGCTGTTCCGCCGCGTCTTCGGCTCGAACAACGTGCAGGTGAGCAGCCCGAGCTATCTCAGCGACAGCTGGACGTTCAACGACATCATCTTCGGCTGGAACCGCGTCTTCGTAATCGGTTTCGCGGGCGTGATCGTGCTGGGCGTGTGGCTCGTGCTCACGCGCACCTCGCTCGGTCTGCTGATCCGCGCGGTGATGCAGAATCGCAACATGGCCTCGTGCATGGGCGTGCGCACCGAGCGCGTGAACATGCTGACGTTTGGGCTCGGCAGCGGACTCGCGGGACTCGCGGGCGCGTTTCTCTCACAGATCGGCAACGTCGGTCCGTCGCTCGGCCAGAGCTACATCGTCGACTGTTTCATGACGGTCGTCGTTGGCGGCGTCGGCAATCTGCCTGGCACGGTCTTCGCCGCGGTCGGCATCGGCATGGCGGATCAATCGCTGCAGCAGATCCTGCTGAATCCGGTGCTCGGAAAAATCACCGTGCTGGTCGCGATCATCCTGTTCCTGCAATGGCGGCCGGCGGGCATTTTCGTGACGCGCAGCCGCAGTTTGGAGGGATGAGTTTTATGAACCACGAAAAACACGAAACCCACGAAAACAATACGAACGGAAGGCTTGGTCCTTTTCGTGTATTTCGTGTGTTTCGTGGTGAAATTCGATCGAGATGAGCGCGCCGACTCTTCGCAAAATCGAACTGAGCGCGATCGCGGCGATCACGTTGTTCCTCGTGGTCGTGTTCCCGCTGCTCAACAGCTACGGGCTGATCAGCGACTTCACGCTCAACCTCTGGGGCAAGTATCTCTGCTACGCATTGCTCGCGATTTCCGTCGATCTGCTCTGGGGCTACACCGGTCTGCTCAGTCTCGGCCAGGCGCTCTTCTTCAGCCTCGGGGGCTACATGATGGGCATGTATCTGATGCGAATGATCGGCGATCTCGGGCAATACCGGAAGCCGATCCCGGACTTCCTCGTGTTCCTCGGCTGGTCAGAGCTGCCGGCTTTCTGGAAACCGTTCGACAGTTTCCCGTTCGCGGCGGCGATGATCTTTCTGCTGCCGGGCATCGTCGCCTTCGTTTTCGGTTTCCTCGCCTTTCGTTCGCGGATCAAAGGCGTGTATTTCTCCATCCTCACGCAGGCGCTCACCTACGGCGCGTCGCTCATGTTTTTCCGCAACGACATGCTGATGGGCGGCAACAACGGCTTCACCGATTACAAGTTCATCCTTGGTCACGACATTCGCGACGCGGCGACGCAGCGTGGTCTCTATATCGCGAGCGCGCTCGCGCTGGTGCTCGTGTTTCTCGGCTGCCGCTGGCTGAGCCAGACGAAGTTCGGGCTCGTACAACGCGCGATCCGCGACGGCGAGAATCGTGTGCTGTTCAGCGGCTACGCCGCCGCGCATTTCAAACTTTTCGTTTTCGTCGTCGCCGCGTGCATCGCCGGCATCGGTGGCGCGCTCTACGTGCCGCAGGTCGGCATCATCAATCCGTCCGAAATGACGCCCGACAAATCGCTCGAAGCCGTCGTGTGGGTTGCGGTCGGCGGACGCGGCACGCTCGTCGGCCCGATTATCGGCGCGGTCACGGTCAATGCCTTGAAGAGCTGGGCCACGCGCGCGTATCCCGATCTCTGGTTGTTCCTGCTGGGCGGACTGTTCGTCGTGGTCGTTCTGCTGCTGCCCGGTGGACTCGTGAGTCTGCCCGGTCGGCTCTCCGCGTGGTGGAAACACCGCGCCGCGCGTCCGAGCGCTCGCACGAATTCCGAGCCGTCGGCCAAACCTGTCACCTCCGCGTCATGAATGTCGGCCCCGACCGCACCAATTTCATCCTGACCGTCGAGGACGTCAGCAAGACGTTCGACGGGTTCAAGGCCATCACGAACCTGAACTTCTATCTCAACCGCGGGGAGCTGCGCACGGTCATCGGTCCGAACGGCGCCGGCAAATCGACGTTCTTCGATCTGATCACCGGTCGCACGAAACCGGATACGGGCAAGATCGAATTTGGCTGGGACACGGATCTCGTCGGACTCAATGAATATCAGATCAATCGCCTCGGCATCGGCCGCAAATTCCAGACCCCGTCGGTTTACGTGGATCATACGGTATTCGAGAATCTGTTGCTCTCGCTCAAAGGATCGCGCGGCGTGTTTTCCACGTTGTTTCATCGCGTCACCTCCGACCAGCGCGACCGGATCGACGAATTACTGAAGCTGATCCGCCTCGACGCGAAACGCGATCTGCGCGCCGGCCAGCTCGCGCACGGCGAAAAGCAGTGGCTCGAAATCGGCATGCTCCTCGCGCAGGAGCCGCAACTCCTGCTCGTCGACGAACCCGCGGCGGGCATGACGGACGACGAAACCGCTCGCACCGGCGAGCTGCTGATCAGTCTGTCGGAAAAGCACAGCATCGTCGTCGTCGAACATGACATGACGTTTGTGAAACAGATCGCGCGCGACGGCAAAGTCACCGTGCTGCATCAGGGCACCGTCTTGTGCGAAGGAAAGTTCGACGAGGTGCAGGCGAACGAACAAGTCCGCCACGTCTATCTCGGCCGCGGTAAGCACGAATGAATAGCCGCAAAAATGGGCAAAACGCGCAGAAGCTCGCAACGGCCCGTTATGAAATCTGTCTCGACCGCCCTTTTTTTGCGCTTCCTGCGCCTTTTTGCGGCCACCTCTCATGAATAGTCCTCTGCTTCAACTTTCGACGGTCGAGGCCGACATCGCCGGATCGCGCATTCTGCGCGGGGTGAACCTGGAGGTGAATGCCGGCGAAGTCGTCGCGCTCATGGGCCGCAATGGCGTCGGCAAAACCACCACGCTGCGCTGCATCACCGGCTTATTGCCAGTGCGCAATGGCAGCCTTCGGTTCGACGGCCAGGATCTCGCGAAACTCTCTCCCGACGCCCGCGCGCGCGCCGGCATCGCGTATGTGCCGCAAGGTCGCGACATCTTCCCGCACCTGTCCGTCGAGGAAAACCTGCACGTCGGCCTCGTCGTGCACCGTCGGGGCAAGGCCGCGGATCGCGACGGCCTCGAGCGCGTCTTCCATCTGTTTCCTGTCCTGAAGGAGATGCTCTCGCGCAAAGGCGGCGTGCTGTCCGGCGGCCAGCAACAGCAACTCGCCATCGGACGCGCGATCCTGACGCGACCGAAATTGCTGATCCTCGACGAACCGACGGAAGGCATCCAACCGTCGATCATCGATCACATCGGCGACACGTTGAAGAAATTGAAAACGGAGGGGCTCCACGAGAATCCCGTGGAAGAAATCCAGCACGCGGTGAAGGTGCTGAAGCAGGAGCAGTCGCTCGCGATTTTGCTGGTCGAACAATACGTGGATTTTTGCCGCGACGTCGCCGATCGCTTCTACGCGATGGACCGGGGCGCAGTCGTGGCCTCCGGCTCGATCGCCGCGCTGACCGACGAAGTCGTGAAGGAGCATCTGCAAGTTTAGCTCAGAGCCCAGAGCTCAGAGCCCAGAGCTCAGAGCCCAGAGTCGCTCAACCTTCTTCATTTGTCCGCCTCATCCGCTCCGGCCTCTCGCCTCTAGCCTTTAGCCTCTCGCCTATTCTTCTCCCATGCACCTCACCCCCCGCGAACGCGAAAAGCTGCTGATCGTCACCGCCGCGGATCTCGCGCGCCGGCGTCAGGCGCGTGGCTTGAAGCTGAATTATCCCGAAGCGGTTGCGATCATCACCTACGAAATCATCGAGGGCGCGCGCGACGGTCGCACCGTGGCTGACCTCATGAGTTTCGGCACGACGATTTTGAAACGCAGCGACGTGATGGAAGGCATCGCCGAGATGGTCCACGAGGTGCAGGTGGAGGCGACGTTTCCCGACGGGACGAAACTCGTGACCGTGCACCATCCGATCCGCTGATCGGAAAACGCTGAAACGCTGAAAACCGAAATGACCCCCGGAGAAATCATTCCCGCTTTGGAGGCGATGCCGCTGTTCGCCAACGACGGTCTCGAGACCAAGCGACTCATCGTCGCCAACTCCGGCGACCGGCCGATCCAGGTCGGCTCGCATTACCATTTTTTCGAAACGAACGAGGCGCTGCGTTTCGATCGCGCCGCCGCCCGCGGGTTTCGGTTGAACATTCCCGCCGGCACCGCCGTGCGTTTCGAAGCCGGCGACTCGAAGGAAGTGGAACTCGTCGCCCTCGCCGGCTCCCGCGAAGTCTACGGCCTCCAGGCCAGAATCAACGGCCGGCTGGATTCCGCAACGTGACCAGGATCGTCCTCTGTGCTCTCAGTGCAGCCTCCGTGATCTGTGTGTAACAAACCCTCTCCCATGCCCCTGAAACTCACCCGCCGCCAATACGCGGAAATGTTCGGTCCCACCGTCGGCGACCGTGTCCGTCTCGCGGATACGGAGCTCTTCGTCCAGGTCGAGCGTGACCTCATCGCCGAGGGCGGCGGCTACGGGAACGAGATCAAGTTCGGCGGCGGGAAGGTCATTCGCGACGGCATGGGCCAGTCGCCGACCGCGCTCGATGCCGACTCGCTCGATCTCGTCATCACCAACGCGCTCATCCTCGATCCGCGGCTCGGCATCCTGAAGGCCGACATCGGTATCAAGCATGGTGTGATCGTCGGCGTCGGCCACGCCGGCAATCCCGGCATCCAGAACGGAATCGGCTCCGTTTACGCCGATCCGCAAACCAAGCGTCGCAACCCGATGATCGTCGGCGCCGCGACCGAGGTCATCGCCGGCGAAGGTTGCATCGTCACGGCCGGCGGCATCGATTCCCACATCCATTTCATCTGCCCGCAGCAGATCGACGAAGCGCTGTCGTCCGGCGTCACCACGATGCTTGGCGGCGGCACGGGTCCGGCGACCGGCACCTTTGCGACGACCTGCACGCCGGGAAAATGGAACCTCCACCGCATGTTCGAGGCCGCTGAGGCGTATCCGATGAACCTCGGTTTTCTCGGCAAGGGCAACTGCGGCACAGCCGAGCCGCTGCGCGAGCAGATCGTCGCGGGCGCGATCGGGCTCAAGTTGCACGAGGATTGGGGCACGACGCCGGCCGCGATCGATACCTGCCTGGGCGTCGCCGACGAACTCGACGTGCAGGTCGCGATCCACACCGACACGCTCAACGAATCCGGCTTCGTCGAGACCACGATCGCGGCGTTCAAGGGCCGCACGATTCACACCTTTCATTCCGAAGGCGCCGGCGGCGGCCACGCGCCGGACATCATTCGTGTCTGCGGCGAGGCCAACGTGCTGCCGTCGTCGACGAATCCGACGCGTCCTTTTACCGTGAATACGATCGATGAGCATCTCGACATGCTCATGGTGTGTCACCACCTCGATGCGAAGATTCCGGAGGATGTCGCGTTCGCCGAATCGCGGATCCGGCCGGAGACGATCGCGGCCGAGGATTGTCTGCATGATCTTGGCGCGATTTCGATGACCTCGTCGGACTCGCAGGCGATGGGCCGCGTGGGCGAAGTGATCCTCCGCACCTGGCAGACCGCGCACAAGATGAAGCTGCAGTTCGGCGCGCTCGGAGGCGGGGCTCACCCCGCGGCCGATAATTTCCGCGTCCTGCGCTACCTCGCGAAATACACGATCAACCCGGCGATCGCGCACGGGATTTCGCACATCGTCGGCTCGCTCGAAGTGGGGAAACTCGCGGACCTCGTCATCTTCAAACCCGCGCTTTTCGGAGTGAAGCCGGAACTCGTGTTGAAAGGCGGTTTCATCGCGTGGGCCAACATGGGCGATCCGAATGCCTCGATCCCGACGCCGCAGCCGACGTTCTACCGGCCGCAGTTCGGCGCGGCAGGCCGTGCGCTCGGTTCGACGAGTATTATGTTTGTGAGCCAGGCGTCACTGGATCGCGGCGAGCTGAAAGACCTGGGGCTGCGCCGCCGGCTCGAGCCGGTGAAGAACTGCCGCCACATCGGCAAACGCGACATGGTGCTTAACGACGCACTCCCGCAGATCGAAGTCGATCCGGAGACCTACACGGTGAAGGCCGACGGCCGCGTGCTCACGTGCGAGCCGATGCAGGTGCTGCCGATGGCGCAGCGGTATTTTCTGTTCTGAGGTCGAAACCGGCGTCCTCCTCGGGAGGGTTTGGGGCCCTTCGATTCTGTGCCTTCCGTGCCTTCTGTGGTCAGACCTTCTGAATGGAACCACGGAACGCACGGAATGCACGGAGAGCCAGATGCCAATGAAAGGAGGCCGGTAGCGGCCGTCGTCCCGACGGCCACGGAGGCATCGTAGTGTGCGAGCACTTTCAGCTCGACGAGGGCGTCGGGCTTCACCGATCCAGAGATCTCAAACGCACGCGATCGGCGGTGAAAATTTGTCCAAGCAAGCGTTCGCCGCGCGTGGCGAACCACGCGGCGTCGTCGGTCGTCGCGAAGCGTCGCGTGCCACCGCGCGTGAGTCGCGTCTCGTGTTCCGGATGACGCTGCAGCCAGTCGGCGAGGCGCGTGCTGACGATTTCGGCCTGATCGAGGATTTCGACTTCCGGCGGGATCAGCGACGTCAAGGACGGCAGCAGCAGCGGATAATGCGTGCAGCCGAGCAGGAGCCGCTGGGGCGGGCGCGCGCGGTGGATCACGGGCTCGAGCGAGCGGCGGAGAAAATACTCCGCGCCGGGTCCGCTGAGTTCGCCCGCTTCGACGAGCGGGACCCACATCGGGCAGGCTTGTTGAATCAATTCCAGCCCCGGCGAAAGTTTGTGGAGTTCGAGCGCGTAAGAATCCGACGCGATCGTGCTCTCCGTGCCGAGCACGGCGACCGTGCCGGTGGCGTCCGAGGGCGGCGTGATGCCCGGCAGCGCACCCGGGGGCAGCCCGGCGAGCGCTTCGACGGAAGGGCGGACCACGCCCAGCACGCGTCGATCTGGCCGATGCGCCGGTAGATGCAGTTGCTGGAGATTGCGCAGCGCGCGCGCGGAAGCGGTGTTGCACGCGAGCACCACGAGCGTGCAGCCCTCGTCGAACAGCCACTCGACCGCTTCTAGCGTGAACCTGTTGATCACCTCCGCGCTGCGGGCGCCGTAGGGCGCGCGGGCGCTGTCGGCGAGGAAAACGTAATCGTAGGCCGGCAGCCGGCGCAGCAGGGCTGCGAGCACCGTGAGTCCGCCAAAGCCGGAATCGAAAACGCCGATCATTCTCCGCGAGCGGAGCGCGGACGTCGGCGCAAGGCAAGCCGGCACCGGCCACGTCGCCACGCCTCCAGTCTTGCACGGCGCGCGGCGAACCCGAATAAGGACGGGATGAGCGATTGTCCCTGCGGCTCCGGCCGGTCCTACGAAACGTGTTGCGAGCCTATCATCGGCGGCGCGCCGGCGCCCACCGCCGAGGCGCTGATGCGCTCGCGCTACTCCGCGTATGTGAAGCACGCGTTCGACCACCTCGGACGCTCGCTGTCGGCGAAGGAGCGCAAGGACTACTCGCCCGACGACGCGCGCAACTGGGCCGAACGATCGGAGTGGCTGGGTCTCACGATCCTGCGCACGGAAAAAGGCGGCCCAACCGACGACGAGGGCGTTGTGGAATTTTCCGCCCGGTTCAAAACCGAGGGCAAGGAACACGAGCACCTCGAATCGGCGCTGTTTACGCGCGAGGACGGCAACTGGGTTTACGCGGGCCAGCTCCCGCAGCGCGGGCAAACCGTTCGTTACGAAAAGCCCAAGGTCGGCCGCAACGATCCGTGCCCCTGCGGCAGCGGGAAGAAATACAAGAAGTGCTGCGGCGCGGCCGCGTAGCGGCCTAGGTCGGCGCGCGCAGCTCGGTTCGCCGCCGCTGCGCGCAATCCGTCGCGAAATTCGCGTCGCCGGCGCGCGTTGGCCGGTGAACGGCAAGCTTCGTGCTTTGGGCCGCTCGTGTTGATCCTCGTTCACTCCGTCGTTGCCCAACCGGACCCGGCCTTGCCGGAAATTCCGTTGCCGGCGGAGCGCATGCAGGTGGCCAAACGCCGCTGGCGAGGCACCGCGGACGATGGGAGCGAGTTCGGGTTCGAACTCGCCGCGCCATTGAAGCACGGCGACACCTTTTGGCAGACGGCGGCGGCGCGCTATGTCGTGCGTCAGCGGTTGGAAGCGGTGGTGGAGATCCCACTCGAGTTTCCCGCGTCGGCCGCGGCCGGCGTCGGCTGGGCGATCGGCAATCTGCATCTCGAACTGCAATCCGAGCCCACGCGTCTGCTTGCGCCGGACGAACCCGCGGTGCGCCAGTTGCTCGATCGGCTCAAGGTGCCGTATCGATCGACGACGGCGGTGTTTCGCCCCGGCCGCTTCGCGCGCGGTCAACCCCAAGAAACGCATGAACTCGGTCCCAGCCATCGACACTGACGCGGCCGTGACGCGTTCGCCGACGGCATGGCTGTGCGCGGTGCTGCAGGCGGGCGATTCGTTTTATCCGACGGGCAGCTACGCGCACTCGTTCGGCTTGGAAGGGCTCGTGCAGGAAGGCGTCGTGCGCGATCGCGCCACGCTGCGGACATTTCTGCGCGAATCCGTTTTGCCGGCGCTGCGGCAGAGCGAACTGCCGCTGGCGGTGCACGCATGGGCGGCGCTGGCCGACCGCGATTGGGCGCGCGTGCGCGAACTCTGCGAGTTGTCGTCGGCGATGAAGACGTCGCGCGAGGCTCGCGAGGCGTCGGACAATATCGGCCGGCAGCGCGCGGAACTGGTGGCGACGCTGCGCGGCGATTCGCGTGCGCAGGAATTTCTCGCGCGCGCCGCCGAAGGACGCTGGCCGTGTTCGCCGGCGGTGTCGGCAGTGTTGGAGTCGCGTGCGTTTGGCGCGCCGCGCGACGCATGCCTGGCTGGCATCGCGTATTCCAGCGTGGCGGCGATCGTGTCGGCCGCGATGAAGCTGCTGCGGCTCGGGCAGAACGCGAGCCAGTCGCTCCTGACTGAAACGCTCGCGGAGATCCCGGCGATTATCTCCGGCGCGGAAAACGTGCCGTTCGACGACATCGGCTGGTTCAACCCTTGGCTCGACATCGCCGCCGCGCGCCACGAAACCGCGTCAACGCGGATGTTCATTTCCTGAGATGAAGCGCAAAGGCGCCAAGATGCGCAAAGTTTCGCGAAGCGCCCCGTCGGCTCCGGATGCTTGGCGTGGCTTCGCGCCCCTTCGCGCCTTCGCGCTTCCTGAATTTTCCCCATGACTCGTCCTCCTCGCATCGGTGTCGGCGGGCCGGTTGGCTCCGGCAAGACCATGTTGTGCCTGAAACTCTGCCAACGGCTGCGCGAGCGCTACTCGATGGCCGTCGTGACCAACGACATCTATTGCTCCGAAGACGCGCAGTTCCTCATCCGGCACAGCGCGCTGCCGCCGGAGCGTATCGCTGGCGTGGAGACGGGAGGGTGTCCGCACACCGCGATCCGTGACGACACCACGATGAACGAACAGGCGTGTCGCGCGCTGGAAGCGAAGTTTCCGGACCTGCAACTCCTGCTGGTGGAGAGCGGCGGCGACAACCTCACGGCGACGTTTTCGCCGGAGCTGGTGGACGCGTTCATCTATGTGATCGACGTGGCGGAAGGGGACAAGATCCCGCGCAAGGGCGGGCCGGCGATCCGGTTCAGCGATCTGCTCATCATCAATAAAATCGACCTCGCGCCGCTGGTCGGCGCCGACTTGTCGGTGATGGAGCACGACGCGAACGCGCAACGTGGCGAGCGGCCGTTTTTGTTTTGCGACTTGAAGCGCGAACACAATCTCGACGCGGTCATCGCGTGGCTCGAGCGTGAGGTGTTGTTCGCGCAGACCGCGGAGGCGGCCACATGAATAGCCGCAATAAAGCGCAAAAGGCGCAAAAAAGGAGCGGGGGAGCGCTGGGTATTTTTGCGCGTTCTGCGCCTCTTTGCGGTCAATGCCATGGCTGAGTTTTCCGGGCATCTGCGATTGCGGGCGGCGCAGCGGGAGCATGGGCGGACGGTGCTCGCGGAGCAGTCGTTTCGCGCGCCGTTTCATCTGAGCAAGCCGTATTGGGATGTGGATACGCGGGTGCTGCTGGTGCAGGTCGTGAACCCGACCGCCGGCATTCTCGCCGGCGACCGGCTCGAGTCGGAGATCGTCGTCGAAACGGGCGCGGCGCTCTGCGTGACGACGCCGAGCGCGAGCCGGGTGTTCATGATGCGGAACGGCGAAGCGGAGGCGCGGCAGCGATTTGTCGTGGCGCGCGGCGGCTGGCTCGAGGTGTTACCCGAGCCGCTCGTGCCGCATCGTGGATCGCATTACCGGCAGGCGACGGCGATCGAGATCGAGGAAGGTGGCGGGCTTTTCTTCGTCGACCAGCTGCTGCCCGGCCGCGTGGCGCATGGCGAGACCTGGAGCTGGGACCGGCTGCGACTCGAGCTCGACGTGCGTTGCGGCGGCGAGCTCGCGTTGCGCGAACGGCTCGATCAAGGCGGCTGGGAGTTGGAAGCACTGGCGCGCTGGGCCGGTTCAGGTGAGGCGGCGTGTTTTGCGAACGCGGTCGTGATCTCGCCTGACGGCTCAGGCGACGCGCCCTGGCGCGAAGCGGTGCAGGCGTTGCACGGCGACGGCGTGTGGGTCGGCGCGAGTGCGCTGCGCCGCGGCGGCTGGAGCATCAAAGTCGTCGCCGCAGATGGCGTGCGACTCAAACGCACGGTGCGCGAAGTGCGCCGCATTCTTGCGCAAACCTTGCCCGCGCTCCGCTGCGATCCGCGGAAACTTTGAGGCGGTTGAGTGCCGGTCAGTCGCGCGAATCGGTGGGAGCGTCGTCTTCTTCGCCGGCGCGGCGAACCGCGACGCGCACCAGCCACACGGCGCCGAGCAAGACGCCGAAGCACAGCAGCGTGGCGATCGGGTGCTCAACCAGGTGCGAGAAATCCCAGGTGATTTCGGGATCGTCGTGTCCGGGGTGGGCCAGTGCGGCCAGCGGAGTGAAGCCGGCCAGCAGCGCGGCGAAACGAACGAAGGGGCGGGAGCGAGGGCGCATGAAGCCGGAAGTAAGCAAGTCGTGCGCCAGATCGCGGGTCAGCGGCCCAGGAGCTGACGGGTGAGAAACGACGTTTGCAGCGTGGCGATTTCCTTCAGGCCCTTTTGCGCGAGGGCGATGAGCCGCTGCAATTGCTCGCCGGAGAACGTGGCTTCTTCGCCGGAGCTTTGCAGTTCCACGAACTGGCCGCGGCCGGTCATGACGATGTTGGCGTCGACCTCGGCGTCCTTGTCCTCGAGGTAGTTCAAATCGAGGTATTCCTGTCCCTGGAAAATGCCGGCGCTGACGGCGCCGACGGAATCGGCGAGCGGGTTTTCCGGAATGGCTTTCGCGTCGAGCAGTTTTTGGATCGCGAGGCGGGCGGCGAGCCAGGCGCCGGTGATCGACGCGGTGCGCGTGCCGCCGTCGGCTTGGAGGACGTCGCAGTCGATCCAGAGCGTGTTCTGGCCGAGTTTTTGCAGGTCGATGACGGCGCGGAGCGAACGGCCGATGAGGCGCTGGATCTCGACGGTGCGACCGTCGATCTTGCCGCGGGAGATGTCGCGGGCTTTGCGCTCGAGCGTGGAGTAGGGAAGCATCGAATACTCCGCGGTGAGCCAGCCGCCGGGCACTTTCTGCTGCTTCATCCACGTGGGAACGTTGTTCTCGATCGTGGCGGCGCAGATCACGCGCGTGGCGCCGAAGGAGACGAGCACGGAGCCGGTGGCGTGCGGGGCCACATTGGCTTCGAACGTGATCGGACGCAGTTGGTCGGGTTTGCGGCCGTCGAGGCGCGCGGCGTTGGTGCTCATCGCGCCAAGCGGAATCGGAGGGAGGCGCGCTGGCAAGTGGGGAAACGGAGCGCCGCGCGGATCAGCTCTCCGACTGCTTCGAGCGCTGCACCGGCGTCACCTTCGTGGTGCTGAAGTTGGCACCCTGCTGGGTCATGAACGCGATCAGGCGATCGTTGAAATCCTTCGCGGGATCGTGGCCCATCTTCTTCAATGCCTGAGTGAGCGCGGCGACCTCGACGAGCCGGGCCATGTCACGGCCGGGCCGGACGTAAAGTTCGATATGGGGGACGCGCTGGCTGAGGATCTCGTAGTAGTTTTCCTCCAGGCCGGTGCGTTCCTCGACGACTTCGGGCGTCCACTCGTAGAGCGAGACGACGAGGTCGATGCGTTTGTCGAGGCGGATGGATTTCACGCCGAACATCTCGGCGATGTTGATGATGCCGAGTCCGCGGCATTCCATGTAACCGCGGTTGAGCGGTCGGGAGGAGGCGATGAGCTCGCGCTCGTCGAGGAGCTTGATGACGGTGAGGTCGTCGGCGACGAGCGAGTGGCCGCGCTCGATGAGGGCGAGGGCGCATTCGCTTTTGCCGACGCCGCTGGAGCCGCGGAGCATCACGCCGATGCCGCGGACATCGAGGGTGGTGGCGTGCTCGGTGGCGCCGGGGGCGAACTCGTTGTCAATGCAGAGCGTCGCCAGGTTCACGAAATTCATCGTGATCATGGGCGTCCGGATGATCGGCAGGCGCATGTCGGTGGCCACCTTCAGCATCGACGGCGTCGGGTGAAAGTTGCGGGTCAGCACGAGACACGGGATGTGCTGTTTCACCATGCCGCGGAAAATCTCGATCTGCTTCTCGGCGGGCACGGCTTTCAGAAACGTCATCTCGGCGGCACCGAGGACCTGGATGCGTTTGTTCGCGAAATATTTGAAAAAGCCGGTGAGCGCCAGCGACGGCCGGTTGATGCTGCCCTCGCGGATGAGCCGGTGAAGACCGGCCTCGCCGGTGACGAGCTCCATCTTCAGTTTCGCGCGATAGGTATCGAGGAAGTGCGCGACGGTGATGCCGTGGATGGCTTTTTGCATGGAGGACGGGTCAGGGGATAACCACGAAACACACGAAAGACACGAAAAGAATCAGCACCCCAAATCCTGCTCCGAGGTTGGCTTCGTGTAATTCGTGGTGAGCGAAGTTCTGTTCAGAGATTGAAATCTTCGCCGAGGTAGAATTTGCGGGCTTGCTCGTCCTGGATCAGGAACTCGCCGGTGCCCTCGGCGAGGACCTTGCCTTTGTGAATCAGGTAGGCGCGGTCGACCACGCGCAGCGTCTCGCGGACGTTGTGATCCGTAATGACCACACCGATACCGCGAGCCCTCAGGTCGAGGACGATCTTCTGCACCTCGGCGACGGAAATCGGATCGATCGCGGCGAACGGTTCGTCCATCAGCAGGAACTTCGGGCGGGTGACGAGCGCGCGCGCGATCTCGAGCCGCCGGCGTTCGCCGCCCGACAGCGTGTAGGCCTTCTGTTTCGCGACGTGCGTAAGGTGCAGTTCCTCGAGATGCGCCTGCACGCGACGCGCGCGTTCGCGGCGCGGCACGCCGGTCGCCTCGAGGATCGCGAGGATGTTCTGTTCGACGGTGAGTTTGCGGAAGACCGACGGCTCCTGCGGCAGGTAGCCGATGCCGTGACGCGCGCGCTCGTGCATGCGCTGCTTCGTGAGGTCCGTGCCGTCGAGGCAGACGCGTCCGGCCGACGCGGCGATCAGGCCGACGATCATGTAAAAAGTCGTGGTCTTGCCGGCGCCGTTGGGCCCGAGCAGGCCGACGACTTCGCCGCCGCAGAAGCGCACGTTGACGCCGTCAACGACGCGGCGCTCGCCGTAAATCTTGACCAGCCCCTCGGTGCGAATCTCCGGAGCGGCGGCGCCGGCCGGCAGGGGCGAAATACTGGGAGCCGTCGCGCTCATTTCGCGGAGTTGGCCGGCGTATCGGTTTTGCGGTCGTAGCCCAGATCGCGGATCGGCGGACCCTTGAGGCGCGGCTTCTCGACCTCGACGCGTTCCTGGCCACGGAGCATCGTGATCTTTTCGCCGGCGGTCGTGACATCGCTCGCGCGATCGGTCACGACGGGATTGCCGGTGAGCACGACCTTCTCCTCGCGCGGGAGCACCTCGGCGCGCTCGCAGGTCGCGACGCGTGTCCCCTGCGCGATCGACACGTTGCCGGTGGCGAGCAGGTAGCGGAACTTTTCCAGCGTCGGGATCGATTCGGCCTCCTGGTCGTCGCCGATGCGGCTCGCGGTCAGCTCCAGCCGATCGCAGACGATGCGAAGATTCGTGCCGGTGACGGTGACGTTGCCCGTGCAGATGGCCTTGGTTTCGTCGCCTTCGCTCCACATGTCCATGTGGTCGCAGGTGAGCGTCGTGGGCGACGGCGCGAGGTTTTGTGCGCGCACGTGCACCGCGCCGAGGAGGGCGAAGGCGAGAAGGAAAAAAGGAAGGCGTTTCATCGAAGGAGATCCCTGATCTCGGCGCGGAACGTTACCTGCACGTTGCCGTCGAGCGAAATCTTTTTGTCGGCGTGGCGGTAAACCCAGCGAATGCCCGAAGCCTCGATGTCGTCGCGCACGACGCGCACGAACTTCTCGCCGTGGGCGACCTGCTCGTCCGGCTGGAACGTGGCGGCGGGGCTGAGGATGACGGTGTCGACGACGTTGTCGGCCGTGCCGGTGAAATAAGTGAGGTTGAGGTCGACGACCTCGAAGTGGCGGTCCTGGGTCATGCGCGCTTCGGAGCCGCGCGCGAGCATCGAGCGGTTGCCTTCCTTGGTGAAGACGGGAAGTGTCCAGTTCTTCGCCGGCGCATTGAGCTGCGCGCGGGCGGTCAACGCGCACAGGCAAAACAGCGAAATCCGCGCGGCGCGACAAAGCGAGAGGAGAGGCGGCATCGGTGTATCAGCGGCGGGACGACAGAATCAGTTCGCAGATTTCGCGGACGGCGCCATGCCCGGCGGCGCGCTGGGTGATGTAATCGGCGGCGGCGACCGCAGACGGCATCGCGTCGGGCACGGTGGCGCCGATCCCCGCCCACTGCATCGCCGGCGCGTCGATATCGTCGTCGCCCATGTAAACGCAGTCGGCGGCCGCGAGGCCGAGCTGCGCGGCGAGCTCCTGCAGCGCGGTGATCTTGTCCGTGCGGCCCTGAATCAGATGCGGAATTTGCAGCTCGGCCGCGCGGGCGCTCGTCGCGCCGGAACCGCGGCCGCTGATCCAGGCGGTGAGGACGCCGGCTTTCTCGAGGCGTCGCAGGCCCATGCCGTCGAGGATGGAGAAGTTCTTCGACTCGGTGCCGTCGGAATGGATGCGCACGGTGCCGTCGGTGAGGATGCCGTCGACGTCCATCGCGAAGAGCCGGATCGCGGCCCAGCGCGCAGCGGGAAGGCTTGCGCCCTGTTTCTCGGAATGCGGATGCGGCGACATGGCGGACGCGTTCAGCCGAGCCAGGCGGTCACGAGTTCGAGGACCTTGTCCGTCGTCGGGCGGTGAACCTGTTCGAGCTCGGGCGCGAACGGCACCGGGATATCGAGCGAGGCGATCCGCAGCGGCGCGGCTTTCAAGTGCGCGAAATTCTGCTCGGTGAGACGCGCGACGAGCTCGGCGCCGAAGCCATGCGTGCGACGGCCCTCGTGGAGCACGACGAGCCGGCCGGTGCGCGCGACCGACGCGTGAATCGCGTCGAGTTTGAGCGGCGAAAGGCAGCGCAAATCGAAGAGATCGAACGTCTGCTCGTATTCGGCGGCGACGTAGTCGCAGACCTCGCGCGCGAGGTGCGTCATCTCGCCGTAGGTGACAAACGTCGCGTGCTCGCCCTGGCGGAGCTGTTTCGGCGTCCAGACGTCGCGGTAATTCGGGTTCCACGCGACGGTGTCCTTGGCGCGTCGATACAGGCCCTTGTGTTCGAAAAGAATGACGGGGTTATTGTCCTCGTAGGCGGCGAGCACGGCGTCAAAGGCGTCCTGCGGCGTGCTCGGGTAGAGCGCCTTGATGCCGGGAAACGCGAGAAAGACCGACTCGAGTTCCTGCGAGTGGAACGAGCCGAGCGTGATGCCGCCGCCGCACGGGTAGCGCAGCACGAGCGGACACGCGGCGCCGGAACGGTAGTGAAACGTCGCGGCGTTTTGCGTGATCTGCGTCATCGCCTCGGTCGAGAAATCGGCGAACTGGAATTCCTCGATCGGACGGTGGCCGTTGACGGCGAGGCCGATCGCGTAGCCGGTGCAGGCGCTCTCGGCGAGCGGACTGTTGAACACGCGCGCGCGGCCGAATTCGCCGAGGAGGTTTTCCGTGACCTTGAAGGCGCCGCCGTAGGTGCCGATATCCTGGCCGAGGATCAACGACTCGGGACGCTCGGCGAGGACCTTCCGCAGCGCGTGGTTGATGGCCTGGGCAAAGGTGAGAACTTCGGAGTTCGGAGATCGGAGATCGGAGTTCGGGGCTGAGACCGCAATCGTGGGTTTCCAGGGGAGCGGCGGCGAGGGCGGCGCGAAGACGTCGGCTTTGAGCGCGTCGAGGTCGACGGTCGGCCGGGCGACGGCGAGGGAAACCTTGATGCACGCTTCGACGAAGGCGCTGAGCTCGGCGTCGATGGCGTCGAGCCGCGCGGCGTGTCCGGCCGCGACGAGTTGGGCGCGAAAACGCGGCAGCGGATCGCGAGCGAGGAAGGCGTCGCTCTCGCCGGCTTTCAAATAATTGCAGGTATCGTAGGCGGCGTGGCCGCGCAGCCGCAGCGTGTGCGCCTCGATGAGAATCGGCCGCGAAGTTTTGCGGACGGTGTCGAAGGCGTGGGCGAGCGTGCGTGCGGTCGTGGCGACATCGACGGTGGTGTCGATCGCGAAACCCTTCATGCCGTAACCCTCGGCGCGGCGCCAGAGCTCGACCTCGGGCGCGAACTGTTCCGCGCACGGCGTGGAGTAGGCGTAGCAGTTGTTCTCGATGACGAAGACGATCGGCAGGGAGAGGAGCGAAGCGAGATTGAGCGATTCGTGGATGTCGCCGGTGCTCGAGCCGCCGTCGCCGAAGAACGCGAAACCGATGGCGTCGATGCCGTTCCGGCGCTGCGAATCCGTCATGCCCAAGACCGGACCGAGCATGGCGCCGAGATGGCTGATCATCGGCAGCGAGCGGTTTTTCGGATCGCCGCGGTGGACGTTGCCCTCGCGCGCCTGGGTCGGGCTGAGAGCGTTGGCGAAATACTGGTTGAGGTGCTCGCAGTAGTGCTGGCCCCAGATGAGATGGCCGCCGAAGTCGCGGTGGGTGAACGACACGACGTCCTTGGCCTTGTCGGCGAGCAGCGCGAGCGGAACGATGAGGCCTTCGTTGCCCTGACCGCCGGTCAGCGTGCCCTTCATCAGGCCCTGTCGGAAAAGGTCGAGATTGCGATTATCGCCGATGCGCGAGAGCTGCATCCAGGTGTAGATGCGGATCAGCGTGTCGGTGGAAGGATTCTCGAGCTCCGCGGCGCTGAGATCGCGCGCCGCCAGGATCGCGGGAGGAGTTGGGAAGGCCATGTCCAAGTCCTCACGGTGAGGAGCGGGAACACGCCGGGCAAGCGAGAGATTTCCGGACGGGAAATCTGCGACAGCGTCCCTCAGATCTCGATGGTCTCGCGGGGTTGCATCACCTTCACGGCGTGACCGGTGCGGATGGCGTCCGCGGCGAAGGCGTGCGGGTCGACGCGGATCTTGTCGTTGGAATTGTAATGCATCGGAATGGCGAGTCGCGGGCGCAACAGGTGCAGCGCCTCGACCGCGTCGACCGGTCCCATCGTGTAGAAATCGCCGATCGGCAGCAGCGCGACATCGAGACCGTGGCGGCCGATCAGGCGCATGTCACTGAACAGCGCGGTGTCGCCCGCATGATAGAGCGCGCGACCGTCGGCGCGCACGACGAAGCCCGCGGCAACGCCCAAGCTGCGGGTCAGGCCGTCGCCGAGTTCGAGCGCGGAGCTGTGGATGGCGGGCGTCATCTCGATCCGGCCCCACGGCAGGTTCACGCCGCCGCCCGGCATCAGGTCGATCGTGGCGGCACCGGCCGCGGCGAGGTGTTCTGCCAATTCGTAAGGCGCGACGATGGTCGCCTGATGCAGCCGCGCGAGTTCGAGCGCGTCGCCGAGGTGATCCGCGTGCGCGTGCGAGCAAAGGATGTAGTGGCACGGGACGGACGCGGGCTCGATGGCGCCGTGTGGGTTTTCGCGCAGATACGGGTCGAACAGGAGTCGACGATCGCCGATCTCGAGCCGGAACGCGGAGTGACCGAAATAGGTGAGGCGCATGGCAGGCGTGCTTTTTTAGCACGCAGCATTCGAACATATCCCCGGCGCGGATTCAGTTCCCAAATCCTGCGAACCGGGCAACGGGAGCCGGCGCGAACGGCGGGGCGTCAGGTCGCAACCCCGCGGGAGACGCTGTCGAGGCGGCGCATGAGTTCCGGCGTGAGCCGGTCGACGACGTCAATCGCGCCGAGATTCTCGCGCAATTGTTCGACGCGCGAGGCACCGAGAATCACGGAGCTGACGTGCGGGTTTTTCAGGCACCAGGCGACGGCGAGTTTCGGGAGCGAGACGCCGAGCTCCTGCGCGAGGGCGGCGATCTGCGGGACGGCGCCGAGTTTCTTTTTGCCGGCGGGATCGTTGAGGATCGTGTCGCGCAACCACTCCATGCCCGGCGCGTTGAGCCGGCTGTCGGACGGCACGCCGTCGTTGTATTTGCCGGTGAGAAGTCCGGAGGCGAGCGGCGACCAGATCGTGGTGCCAAGCCCGGGCGAGGCGTAGAGCGGCGCGTATTCTTTTTCCACGCGGGTGCGATGAAACAGGTTGTATTGCGGCTGCTCGACGATCGGCGCGTGCAGGTTGTGCGCGGAGCAAACGCGGTGGACCTCGCGGAGATTTTCGGCGCTCCACTCGCTCGTGCCCCAGTAGAGCACCTTGCCCTGCACGATCAGGTCGTGCATCGCGCGCGCGGTCTCGGCCACGGGCACGTTGGGATCGGGTCGGTGGCAGAAAAAGAGGTCGAGATAATCGACCTGCAACCGGCGCAGGGCGTCGTGGCACGCTTCGATCACGTGTTTGCGCGAGAGGCCCGACTGGTTGGGTTTGTCGTCCTCCCAGCCGAAATACACCTTGCTGGAAACGAGATAGCTGCTGCGGCGCCAGCCGGATTTTTTCAGGATGTCGCCCATCACGATCTCGGCCTGGCCATCGGCGTAGGCTTCGGCGTTGTCGAAGAAGTTCACGCCCGCATCATAGGCGGTGTGCAGCAGATCACGCGCGACGGTGTCGCCGATTTGTTTGCCGAACGTGACCCAGGCGCCGAAGGACAGCGCGGAAATTTGCAGGCCCGACGGGCCGAGCTTGCGGTAGATCATGACGAAGAAATCCAGGTTTGAGCGTCGGCGATCTCCTCGCGCGTGAGGTTGTGCGCGGCGGGATAGGTCTTGAGCGTGACGTCGGCGCCGCCGGCGCGAAGGTGCGCGGCGAGGCGGTGCGGGTGATCGGCGGGGACGATCGGATCGTGCGCGCCGCTGGCGATGAGCACGCGCTTGCCCTCAAGCGAGTGCGCCGGGGCCGGCTGGTCGAGCACCACCATCGGCCGAAACAACACCGCGGCGTGCAACACGACCGGGCGCAGCAGCAGGAGCGTGGCGGCGATGTTGGCGCCGTTGGAGATGCCGACGGCGACGAGCCGGTTGAGGTCGAGCTGGTATTTCCGGCTCGCCTCGCTGATGAAGTCGGCGAGCTCGTGCGTGCGGCCCGCGACTTCAGAGGGATCGAAAATGCCGGAGGAAATGCGGGCGAAGAAACGCGCGGCGCCCTGTTCGTTCACCGGTCCGCGCGGCGAGAGGAAGGCCGAGCCGGGCGAAAGCGTGCGGCCCAGCGGCAGCAGATTGTGTTCGTCGCCGCCGGTGCCGTGCAGCAGGAGAACGGGCGGCGCGGACGCGATTTCTCCAGGTTCAAAGGCGTGGACGTAGGCGAGCGGCATGCTTCCTCGATAGCGAGAAAGCCGGCCCTTCGCAACCCTGCGGCCCAAAACGCCGCGGAGCGCCCCGTCCGCCGCGCTCAGGCCCGGTCGATCTTGGCGATGCGCGCGGCGTGGCGGCCGCCCTCGAACTCGGTCGCCAGCCAGGTGCGCACGATCTTCAACGCGTCGGCTTCGTTGACGGTGCGCTGGCCGAGCGACAGCACGTTGCCGTCGTTGTGCGAGCGGTTCCAGATCGCGACCTGTTCGTTCCAGCAGAGGCCGCAGCGGACGCCGCGCACGCGGTTGGCGACGATCGCCTCGCCGTTGCCCGAGCCACCGAGCACGATGCCGCGCTCGAATTCGCCGCGCGCCACCGCTTCGGCGACCGGGCGGATGAAGTCCGGGTAATCGCAAGGCGCGTCGCTGTCGGTGCCGAAGTCCCGCACCGTGTGCCCCTCCTGCAAGAGCATGGTTTTGATGGCTTCCTTGTAGGCGAAGCCGGCGTGGTCGGAACCGATGGCGATGGAAAACCTCTTCATGGGTCGGGAAACTTGGTGGCGAAAAGAAGGTCTCTTATCCGCAGCCGGCCTCGCCGCAGCAAAGCAAAAACAACGGGATCGTTCCGCCGGTCCCGCATACTCTGTCCCATGAAAAACTCACTCTTCGTTCTCGGATGCTGTCTGGCGCTCGCCTGGGCGGGTTGCAGCACGGTGGACTCACGCCTGAAAAAGCACGAATCCGCCTTCAACTCCTGGCCGGCGGACGTGCAGCAGAAAGTGCGCAGCGGCCAGATCGATCTCGGGTTTACCCCCGAGATGGTGCAAGTCGCTCTGGGCGATCCGAGCCGGGTCTTCACGCGCACGACGCAGAACGGCAACGCGGAAGTTTGGGTTTACCCGGAAAAGGGCCCGAAGTTTTCCTTCGGGGTCGGGGTCGGCAGCATGCGCGGTTCGACGGGCGTCGGCGGTGGCGTGACCGTGGGCGACACCTGGCGCGATGAGGAAGCGCTGCGGGTGGTGTTCGAAGGCGGCCGCGTCAGCGCGATCGAGCGTCGCCGGTAAATTCACCGCGCACGCATCAGCAACCGAGCGCGGCCAGCACCGCGGCCGTGTCGGAAAGATCCGCCAACACGACCGTCGGCTGATGCGTTTGCAATTCGGCGACGCTGTGGCGTCCGGTCGCCACCGCGAGGGTGCGCGCGCCGATGACCTTGCCGCACTCGATATCGTGCGGCGTGTCGCCGATGATCCAGACACGATCCGCGGCGAATTTGACGGAGTGATGCTCCGCGGCACGACGCACGGCGTGCGGGCCGAGGTCGTTGCGACGCTCGCTGTCGTCGCCGAACGCCCCGAAGGCAAAGTGCTCCCAAAGGCCATGAGGCTGCAACTTGATCTCCGCGCCGGCGCGCAGGTTGCCCGTGAGCAGGCCCTGGGCGACGTCGCCGCGTTGCGAAAGCGCGCGGAGCACTTCCGGCACGCCGGGCAGCAGCCGCGCGTGCGGATGGGGCTGACTCGAACGAAGCGCGCGCAGATACGCGGCGAGGTAGCGGCTGACGTTGTCGGGCGTATCGGGCAGGGCGAATTTCGCGAGCACCCGACGCGCGATCCAGGCGTCGGTGCGCCCGGCGATCTCGATGTCCTCAAGCGTGCCGACGACGCCGAACTCCGCATGGAGTGCGGCGACGAGCGCGCGTTCGCCGGCGCCGCCGGAGTGCAGGAGCGTCCCATCGATGTCCCAGAGCAGAAGCGTCTTCATCGTCTGTAACCGCCCATCAACGTCCGCCGTCAGCCGTTTCAGCAAGCCACTTCGATTTGCGGATCGCTCGCGGTCGAAGTTCATTTGTATCATGCAACCCAGAAACCCTATGAAAACTTTCCTAGCCCTCATGGCTCTTTTCCTGGGCGCGTTTGCGCTCAGCGGTTGCTCGACGCCGGAAACGCGCATCGCGAAACAGCCGGAGCTGTTCAACCGTCTCACGCCCGAACAGCAGCAGATGATTCGCGAGGGGCGCATCGGCATGGGCTTCGATCAGGACATGGTGAAGCTCGCGCTCGGCGATCCGGATCGCGTGCGGGAGCGGATCGACTCGAGCGGCCGCAGCGAGATCTGGATGTATATCACCTACGAAACGATGGACGGCGCACTGCTTTATCGCGGCTGGTATCATCGCGGATGGGGCAGCCCGTATTATCCGTATTATCTGACGGTGGACGGACGACGCGAACGCACGCGGGACGAGGTCGTTTTCCGTGACGGCCGGGTCGTTTCGGTGGAACAGGAACGTTAGTTCGTCTCCCGGTCCGATTTTTTCAGAGCGCGTTGGAAACGACGCGCTCTTTTTCATGCTCGCGCACGGCGACATCGACGCGGAGTTCTTTCGTCGGCGCGCCGCGATACGTGCCGCTCACCGGTCGGATGTCGCTGTAGTCGCGGCCGGCCGCGAGTTTCACGTAACGCTCGTCGGCCGGTCGCGCGTGCGTCGGATCGTAGCCGATCCAGCCTTGGCCGGGGAGGTGAACTTCGACCCACGCGTGCGACGCTTCGCTCTCGTCCGGCCGGCGTTCGATGTTGAGAAAATAGCCGCTGACGTAGCGCGCCGGCAGACCGGCGGCGCGGCACAAGCCGAGCATCACGTGCGCGTAATCCTGGCAGACGCCGGTGCGCTGGCGCAGGGCTTCGGTCGCGACGGTGTTCACGCCGGTTGAGTAGGGGCGGTAGGTGAACGTCTCGAACACATGGCGCCCGAGTGCGCAGGCCTCGGCCCACATGCCGGTGCGCGGGTGGCGATCGAAATACTCCTTCACTTCGTGACGCAGCTCCACGCCGAGATTGACGTAGTGGGAGTCGGCGAGGAATTCAGCGTGAAGTTCGCTTGGCGCCGGCGCGCCGGGGCGTCCGGGCGAAGTCACGTCGCTCCGCGGCGGGCGCACGGCGTCCGGCACCGTTTCCACCTCCGACTCAGCCTCGATCACGAGACGATCGTGTGCGCCGGAAAGATCGAAGTAGTGCACGCGGTTGCCGTAATAATCGAGGTAGTCGCGCACGGCGGCGGTGCGGGCGCGCGGGCCGTCGTCGCCGAGGATGCGGCGGAGCAGTTCGTCGAGTTGCGCGGTGCAGTAATGCAGCGAGCGCGGAAACGAATCGGAAAAGATGAGGAATTCGGCGACCTTCCACGCGAGGATTTCGCGCACGTAGAAACGCCGGTAGGCGTCGAGCGCGCTCGCGGACCGCAGCACCGCCTGCCACTGCGCGGTGTCGACCGCGCCGCCGACGTCGGTGACATCCGGCAGGAGAATGTGATATTTCACGTCGAGGATCCGCGTCGTCATCTCCGCGCGTTCGATGAACTTTCCGAATTGCACGAACTCCCAGCCCTCGCTGCGCGGGTAGGTCGAGTCGGTGAGACCTTGGAACAGGTGCGAGTGGCGCTTGATGTGTTCGAAAAACTCGTGCGGGCCCGCGGCCCAGACTTCGGCGGCGTTGCGGGCTTTGAGAAACAGATACAGCTCGTTGATCGCTTCCCACATCTCGGCGGAGATCTGGTCGCGGATCATGCGGGCGTTCTCCCGCGCGGCGTAGATGCACGCGAGGATGGAGCTGGGATTGCGCAGATCGAAGGCGAAGAACGACGTGACCGACTGGCTGTCCGCGGCGGAGTAGAGCGATTCGAATAGCGACCGGTTGCCCGAGCTCGCGATGAGCGAGTGCCAGTGGTCCTTCAGCGACTCGTCCTCGATGTCCTGGAAATCGAGCAGGAACTGGAGATTCACTTCGAGCAGACGCGTGATGTTTTCCGCGCGCTCGATGTAGCGACTCAGCCAATACAGCGAGTGCGCGACCCGCGAGAGCATCACGGTCGCCTGCGGGCGGGAAACGGGAATCGTCGGCGTGGGCATCGGGACGGCGCGGACGGTCATTCGTCTTTTTGCAGCACCCACGTGTCCTTCGAGCCGCCGCCCTGGGACGAGTTGACGACGAGCGAGCCCTTGCGCAGCGCGACGCGGGTGAGCCCCCCGGGCGTGACGGTGATTTTGTCGCCGTAGAGAATGTAAGGCCGCAGATCGATGTGGCGGCCCTCGAGCTGGCCGTCGCACCACGTCGGTGAGCGCGAGAGACTGATCGGGTCCTGCGCGATGAAGTTGCGCGGCTCGGCGGCGACCTTGCGGCGAAAATCCTCGCATTCCTGTTTGGTCGCGGCGGGGCCGATCAGCATGCCGTAGCCGCCGGCTTCGTTGGCAGCTTTGATCACGAGCTTTGGGATGTTCTCGAGGATGAAGGAACGATCGGCCGGCTCGGACGCGAGGTAGGTGTTCACGTTGGGCAGGATCGGATCCTGATCGAGGTAGTATTTGATCATCCGCGGCACGTAGGCGTAGATGACCTTGTCGTCGGCGACGCCGGTGCCGATCGCGTTGGCGAGCGCGACGTGGCCGGAGCGATACGCGTGCACGAGTCCGGGCACGCCGAGGATCGAGTCGGAACGGAAAACCGAAGGATCGAGAAAAGCGTCGTCGATGCGCCGGTAAATCACGTCGACAGGAACGAGGCCGGCCGTCGTGCGCATGAAGACGCGCGCGTCGCGCACGAGCAGATCGCGACCCTCGACGATCGGGATGCCCATTTGGCGCGCGAGAAACGTGTGCTCGAAATACGCGCTGTTGTAGACGCCCGGCGTGAGCAGGACGACGTTGGGTTTGTCGCGGCGGGTCGGCGCGACGTGCAGCAGGGATTTGAGCAGTTCGTCGGGATACGTCTGCACCGGCCGGACCCGGTAGCTGCCGAAGAGAGCGGGAAACGCGCGTCGCATCGCCGCGCGATTCTCGATCATGTAGGACGCGCCCGACGGACAGCGGAGGTTGTCCTCCAGCACCAGATAACGTCCGTCGCGATCGCGGATGAGATCCGTGCCGCAAATGTGAACGTAAATCCCCTTCGGCACATTGAAGTGCATGAACTCGCGCCGGAAATGACGCGCGCCGAGGACGAGCGCGGCCGGCACGACGTGGTCGCGGAGAATGCTTTGTTCGTGATAAACGTCGTGGAGAAACAGGTTCAGCGCGGTGATGCGCTGGATCAGCCCCGCTTCGAGCTGGGCCCATTCCGCTGCGGGAATGATGCGCGGGATCAGGTCGAACGGGAAAATCCGCTCCGCGCCCTCGCCGTCGCCGTAAACGGTGAACGTCACGCCACGGCTGAGAAACGCGAGATCGACGGCGGTGCGTCACTGGTTGAATTCGGATTCGGGCAGGTTGCCCAGGCGCTCGGCGAGACGGCGGTAGTGCGGACGGACCGCGCCGTCGGCCGCGAGCATCTCATCGAAGAAGTTTTCGGCGTCGTAGCTGGCGTTGAAGATCGGCACGGAAGGGGAGAGGACTCCTGTTTAGCAGGAGTCTTGCCACGCGTGCCGGTGACGCGGGCGGTGTCAGCGCGTCCAGCCGGCGTTCGCGGCGGAGATGGCTTGAAAATAGACCGCGACGACCAGCTCGCCGGACGTGGCGCTGGTTTTCAGGCAATCGGCCATCGTGGCGGGTGCGGCGGCGTCGGCCGACGGCTGGGCCGCGAGTTGCCGGGCGAGTGCGAGACCGTCCGCCGGCGTGGCGGTGTGAAGGGAGGTGGGAAGGAGATTGATCATGACAAAGGCAGCGGAGGTTGGAAACGGCGGCGGCCCCCGGAAATGCCGGGGGCCGCACAAAGAGCGGCGTTACGCGCCGGGCGGAGCCGGCGCCGCCACGAGTGGGCTTACGCTTGCGCGGCAGGAGCGTGAGCGCCGAGTTGCGAGGTGAACTCGCTCAGCTCGAGCCCGAGCGCACGCGCGACGCCGAGACCGTAATTCGGATCGGCGCGGAAGAAGTGACAGATCTGGCGGAGCTGAATCTCCTGCGGCACGCCGTTCATGTGACGCGCGATGTTGCCGAAGAGGCGTTCCTTCTGCTCCGGCGTGAAGAGGCGGAAGAGATTTCCAGGCTGTGTGTAGTCGTCGTTGCCCGCGCGGTGATTATAGCGATCGGCGTCGCCTGCGATTTTCAACGCCGGTTCGTTGAAGGCCGGACACTCCTTCGGGCCGTTGAAGGAGTTGGGCTCGTAATTCGGCGAGCTATCCTTCGAGAAATCAAAACGCATCGCGCCGTCGCGCTGGTAATTGAAGACCGGGCAACGCGGGGCGTTGACGGGCAATTGCTGGTAATTCGCGCCAATGCGATAGCGTTGCGCGTCGGCGTAGGAAAAGATGCGCGCTTGAAGCATCTTGTCCGGCGAGTGGCCGACGCCCGGGACGATGTTCGATGGCGCGAGCGCGGCTTGCTCGACCTCCGCGTGATAGTTCTGCGGATTGCGGTTGAGCTCGAGGATGCCGACCTCGAGGAGCGGAAACTCGCCGTGCGGCCAGACCTTGGTGAGATCGAACGGATTGAACTTCCACGTCCGCGCCTGCTCCTCGGTCATCACCTGGATGCAGAAGCGCCAGCGCGGGAAATTTCCGTCGGCGATCGCGTGGAAAAGATCGGCCTGCGAAGACTCGCGGTTGCGACCGACGATCTCGGCGGCTTCCGCGTCCGTGTAGGTCGCGATGCCCTGCATCGACTTGAAGTGAAATTTCACCCAGTGGCGCTCGCCGATGGCGTTGATGAAAGAATACGTGTGAGAACCGAAACCATGCATCTGGCGCAGATTGCGCGGAATGCCGCGGTCGCTCATCAGGATCGTCACCTGATGCAGCGACTCGGGCGAGAGCGACCAGAAATCCCACGCGGCGACGTTGTTGCGGAGATTGGTCTGCGGGTCGCGCTTCTGGGTGTGGATGAAGTCGGGGAACTTGAGCGGATCGCGCAGGAAGAAGACCGGCGTGTTGTTGCCGACGATGTCCCAGTTTCCTTCCTCCGTATAGAAACGCAGCGCGAAGCCGCGCACGTCGCGCTCGGCGTCGGCCGCGCCGCGCTCGCCGGCGACGGTGGAGAACCGGAGAAACGTTTCGCAGGTGTTCCCGACCTTCGCGAAGAGCTTCGCGGACGTGTATTTGGTGATGTCATGCGTGACGGTGAACTTGCCGTAGGCGGCCGAGCCTTTCGCGTGCACGACGCGCTCCGGGATCCGCTCGCGATTGAAGTGCGCGAGCTTCTCGAGCAGCCAGAAATCCTGCAGGAGCACGGGGCCGCGCGGGCCGGCCGTGAGCGTATTCTGGTTGTCGCCGACCGGAATGCCGGAGGCGGTGGTGAGCTGAGGTGCGGTAGACATGAAAATCGGGAAATCGCCCGCGAGCGCGCGGGACGACGGAGATTATCAGCTCGTCGGAAAAAGGAGAAAGACTAAGTTCCGCTTTCAGAAATAGGAAACGCCTATGGAGCTGCACCAACTACGCTACTTCGTCGCCGTGGCGCGCACGCGGAACTTCAGCCGGGCGGCGGAACGCTGCCGCGTGGCCCAGCCTTCGCTCAGCCAGCAGATCATGAAGCTGGAACAGGAGCTCGGAGAGCGGCTGTTCGAACGCACGAAACGCGCGGTGTCGCTGACGCCGGCGGGCGAACTGTTCCGCCAGCATGCCGAGCGCGTGCTGGACGAGGTGGAACTGGCCGCGGACAGCGTGCGTGAGGCGGGCGGAGTGTTGCGCGGCCGGATCGCGCTCGGCGCGCTGCCGACGGTGGCGCCGTATTACCTGCCGGAGCGGCTGCGGGCGTTTTCGACGGCGTATCCACAGGTTGAAGTCGTGGTGCACGAGGATACCACCGATGCCCTCGCCCGCGCGGTGCTCGGCAAGGAAATCGATCTCGCGCTGCTGAGCCTGCCGGTGGAGCGCGCAGGGCTGGCGGCGGAGGCATTTTTCGACGAGCCGCTGCTGGTGGCGATGCCGGCGGGGCACCGTCTGGCGGGCCGGCGGGCGCTGAGTCTCGACGACCTCGCAGCAGAGGCTTTCATTTTGATGAAGGAAGGACACTGTCTCGCCGGGCAGGCCCTGCAGTTCTGCCGGTTGAACGGATTCGCGCCGCGGGTGAGTTTTCGCAGCGCGCAGATCGAGACGGTGCTGGCGTTTGTCGCCGCGGGCTGGGGCGTGTCCATCGTGCCGGCGATGGCGAAGAAGCCCGAAATCAAAGGTGTGCGCTATCGCGCGCTCGGAGGCATGACGCGGTCGATCGGTATCGTGCATCGCGAAGCCCGACCGCTGAGTCGCGCGTCACGGGCGCTGGTGGATTTCCTGCGCGGAGGGGAAAAGTAACGTTTGCCCGGCAGCGCGCGGCGGTGGCGGAGGGCGGATGCCCGGCGATGAATGCGGCGATCTCCCGCTCTCGTTTCGCCGCGGCGGTGAGGCGCGACGGGCGAGCGGAAGCGCCTTCAAGGCGTGCAATTGGGGCGCGGCTGTGTAGGGTCGGGAACCATGCCGGCTGGCGTCGTGAGTTGGCGACCTGGGCCGCGCAGCCCCTTTATGCCTACAGCCATTGTCATGTTGAAAATCGAGCCGCGCAAAGTCACCGGCACGGCCGAAAAGCTGCTCGAGATCCGCGATATCACCGAAGTCTACTCCGTCTCGGGACGTTACGATTTGCTGGTGATCATCAAGAGCGAATCGCTCGACAAGATCGAATACGTGATCACTGACGAGCTGCTGAGAACCGAAGGTATCGTCGACAGCGAGACGATGTTCGCCTTCCGCAGCTACGACAAACGCGAGGGCGGCCGCGCCGTCGACGTCGACTGACGCTCATCGTCCCGCCACCTCCGCGAAAACACCCCAAACCAGAGTGTCATCTATTATATGACACTCTGGTTTGGGTCGGAATGAGGTGAGGTGAGCGGGAGATAGAAATCGAGGGGTGCGGTGCGGGCCGGCAATTCTTGATCGGGAAGCGCCGGCGAAATCAGAGCGCGTGGAGGGCGCTCTTGCTGACGGCGAGGCCGGCTTCCTTCACGGCTTCGCTCATGGTCGGGTGCGCGTGGATCGTGCGCGCGAGGTCTTCGGCGCTGCCGCCGTATTCCATGTGCGTGACGATTTCGCTGATCAATTCGCCGGCGTTGTGACCCAGAATCTGGGCGCCGAGAAGTTTGTCCGTCTTCGCGTCCGCGATGACCTTCACGTAACCATCGGTGGCGCCGGCGGCGATGGCGCGGCCGTTGGCGGCGAAATTGAATTTGCCGACGTTCACCGCCAGGCCCTTGGCCTTCGCGGCGTCCTCGCCGAGGCCGACAGACGCGACTTCAGGCGACGTGTAAACGATCGCGGGCACGAGATCCCAGTTAATATGACCAGCTTTGCCGGCAATCCATTCGGCGACGGCGACGCCGTCCTCCTCGGCCTTGTGCGCGAGCATGGGACCGGCGACAACGTCGCCGATCGCCCAAACGCCGGGCGCGGTGGTGCGCAGGTGCGCGTCGACTTTCACGCGCTTCTTTTCGTCGAGCTGCACGCCGGCTTTTTCGAGCGCGAGACCGTCGGTGTAAGGACGACGACCGACGGAGACGAGGACCTTGTCGGCGGGAAACTCGAGCTTCTTGCCATCGCGCTCCGCGGTGAGCACGCCCTTGGCGAATCCGGTGACCTTGGCGCCGGTTTCGATCTTCAGGCCCTGCTTCGTGAGGAGGCGGGTGAAGTTGCGCACGATATCGTCGTCGTAGTTTGCGACGATCTTCGGCAGGAATTCGACCACGGTGACGTCGCTGCCGAGGCGGGACCAGACGGAGCCGAGCTCGAGGCCGATCGCGCCGCCGCCGACGACCACGAGTTTCTTCGGCACGGAATCGAACGCGATCGCGTGATCGGAGGAAACGACGGCCTTGCCGTCGAACTTGAGGAACGGGAGCTCGACGGGCGCGGAGCCGGTGGCGATGACGATGTTCTTCGCGGTCACCTCGGAGGGTTGGCCGGAGGCGGGCTCCACCTTCACGGTGTTGGCGGAAACGAAAGAGGCCGTGCCGGTGATGACGGCGATCTTGCGGGCCTTGGCGAGCTGGGCGACGCCGCCGACGAGTTTCGTGACGACCTCGTCCTTGTGCTTCATGAACGTCGGCAGATCGACGTCGACGGAGCCGAGCTTGATGCCGTGGGTGCCGGCATGCTGTTTCGCCCAGGTGACGTGTTCGCTGGCGTGCAGGAGCGCCTTGCTGGGAATGCAGCCGACGTTGAGGCAGGTGCCGCCGAGCGTGGCGCGCTTGTCGATCAGCGCGACCTTGAGGCCGAGTTGAGCGGCGCGAAACGCGCAGACATAGCCGCCGGGGCCGGCGCCGAGGACGATAAGATCGAAGGAGTCCATAGCTGAGAGTCTAGAGCTGAGAGCAAGAAGGTTGGTCCGAGACTCCAGGCTCTCAGCGCTAGGCTCTCGGCTCGCGTTTGCGCCGCGATCGTCAGACCGCAAGGAGCAAACGCGTGGGGTCCTCGATGGCTTGCTTTACTTTCACGAGGAAGGTGACGGCCTGCTTGCCGTCGACGAGACGGTGGTCGTAGCTGAGCGCGAGATACATCATCGGGCGGATCACGACCTGACCGTTGATGGCGACGGGGCGTTCGTTGATCGCATGCATGCCGAGGATGGCGCTTTGCGGCGGATTGATGATCGGCGTCGAGAGCATCGAGCCGAAGATGCCGCCGTTGGTGATCGTGAACACGCCGCCTTCGAGATCGGCGAGCGTGATCTTGCCCTCGCGCGCTTTCGTGGCGGCGCTGGCGAGTTCCTTTTCGATGTCGGCCATCCCGCGGGTGTCGCAGTCGCGCACGACGGGGACCATGAGGCCCTTCTCGGTGGAGACGGCCACGCCGACATCATAGTAGTGATTTTCGACGATCGTATCTCCGTCGATCTGGGCGTTGATCGCCGGCACTTCGCGGAGCGCGTGGACGACGGCTTTGATGAAGAAGCTCATGAAGCCGAGCTTCACGCCGTTCTTCTTCACGAAGTCGTCCTGATACTTTTTCCGCAGCTCCATCACGCCGGACATGTCGACCTCGTTGAAGGTAGTCAGCATGGCGGCGTCGTGCTGCGCGGAGACGAGGCGTTGCGCGATTTTCTGCCGCAGCGGCGACATCTTCTTGCGCGTCTGACGGTGCGTCGCTGGTGCGGGCGCCGCGGTTTGAGATTTCAGATTTGAAATCTGAGATTGCGGCGCCGGGGACGTCGCGGCGGCGAGCATGTCACCCTTGGTGACGCGACCGCCTTTGCCGGTGCCGGAGATCTTGGCGGGATCGACGCCGGTCTCTTCGGCGAGACGGCGGACGGCGGGCGAGACGGCGGTGGACTTTGCTTTCGTTTCACCGGCGCCAGCGGCCGCGGCCGCCTGTTCGGTCTGCGGCGGGGCGTAGGGATTGGGCGTGGCGGAGGTCGCGGTGGCGTCCTTGCCGGTGGAAACCTGCGGCGCGGCGGCGACGTCGGTGTCGATCCGGGCGACGACCTCGCCGATCTTCACTTCGGCGCCGGCTTCGACGGCGAAGGTGATCTTGCCGGCGGCTTCGGCGGTGCCTTCCGATGTGATCTTGTCGGTCTCCAGTTCGAAGAGCGGCTGGTCCTTCTGGACGACATCGCCGTTTTGCACGTGCCATTTGGCGAGGATGCCGGAGCTGATCGACTCGCCCATCGGCGGGATTTTGACTTCGAGTTGGGGCATGAGAGGGAGGCGCCGGTGGCGCGGAGATCGGAGTTGGGAGATCGAAGAGGGGAGTGGGAGGCGTCAGAGGTTGAACGCGTCCTGGAGGAACGCGGCCAGTTCGAATTTGTGGAGCGCGAGGGCGCCGACCGCGGGGGACGCGGCGGCGTGGCGACCGGCATAGAGCGGCAGGAAACCGAAGATCCGGTAGAGCTGCGGCGCGATGAACGTCCACGCGCCCATGTTCTGCGGCTCCTCCTGGCACCAGACGATGCGGGCACCGGCGTATTTGTCGGCCAGCTCGGCGAGCTTGTCGGTATGGAGCGGATACAGCTGCTCGACCCGGACGATGGCGACGTTGGCGAGCTTGGACCGGTCGCGGAAGTCGCAGAGATCGTAATAGACCTTGCCCGAGCAGAAGATGACGCGTTCGGGTTTTTGCGGCGCCTTCGGGTCGTCGAGGACCTCCTGGAAATTGCCGGAGTGAAACTCCTCGAGGCGCGAGGTCGCGGCCGGGTGGCGCAGGAGCGATTTCGGCGACATCACGACGAGCGGCTTGCGGAAATCGCGCTTCATCTGCCGGCGGAGGCAGTGGAAGAAGTTTGCCGGGGTGGTGATGTTGACGACCTGGATATTGTCCTCGGCGCAAAGTTGCAGGAAGCGCTCGAGGCGGGCGGACGAGTGTTCCGGGCCCTGGCCCTCGTAACCGTGCGGCAGCAGGAGGACGATGCCCGAGACGCGCTGCCACTTCGATTCGCTGCTGGAGATGAACTGGTCGATCACGACTTGGGCGCCGTTGGCAAAATCGCCGAACTGCGCCTCCCAGAGGCAGAGCATCTGGGGATAATCCATCGAGTAGCCGTAATCGAAGCCGAGCACCGCGGCTTCGGAGAGCAGCGAGTTGTAAACGCAGAACCCGGCCTGCTGCGGATCGAGGTTCTTGAGCGGAACGTATTTTTCGCGCGTTTCGTAGTCGTAGAGCACCGCGTGGCGGTGGCTGAACGTGCCGCGCTCCGTATCCTGACCGCTGAGACGCACCGGCGTGCCTTCGAGCAGCAGCGTGCCGAACGCCAGGGCCTCGCCGAAGCCCCAGTCGATCGGGCCGCCCTCGCGATGAGCATGGGCGCGATTGTCGAGGAAGCGTTTGATCTTCGGGTTGATCTTGAAGTGCGGCGGAATCGTGGTGAGTCCGGCGACCACGCGGTCGATCACCTCGGGGCTGACGCCCGTGTTGATGTTCGAATGGCGATAGCCCGGTTGGATGAAGCCCGTCGAGCCGTGGAATTTCCGGGCTTCGATCGCCTTCGATTCCTGCGCGCTGCGGGCCACTTCCTTTTCCTTTTCGCGAGCCTTGGCGCGTTCGAGGTTGGCTTCGAGTGCGGCGGTGTATTCGGCCTTGATCGCGTCCGAATCGGCTTGAGCGATCGAACCTTCAGCCGCGAGTTTCTCGGTGAGAATCGTCGAGACGAGCGGATGCGCGGCGATCTTGCGATACATCGTCGGCTGCGTGAACGCGGGCTCATCGCTCTCGTTGTGGCCGTGGCGTCGGTAGCAGACCATGTCGATGACGACGTCGCGCTTGAAGCGGACGCGAAACTCGAGCGCGAGCTGGGCGACCATGCAGACGGCCTCGGCGTCGTCGCCGTTCACATGCAAGATCGGCGCCTCGATCATCTTGGCGACGTCGGTGCAGTAGCGGGTCGAGCGGGCCTCGGCGGGCAGCGTCGTGAAACCGATCTGGTTGTTGATGACGAGGTGGACCGTGCCGCCGGTGCGGTAGCCGGGGAGCTGCGAGAAATTGAGCGTTTCGGCCACGACGCCCTGACCGGCGAACGCGGCGTCGCCGTGAATGAGAAAAGGCAGGACGCGGCGGCGCTCGTCGGTGTCGCCCCGGACACGCTGGCGGGCGCGGGCCTTGCCCTCGACGACGGGGTTGACGATCTCGAGGTGCGAGGGGTTGGCGGCGAGCCGGATCTCGACCTTCTCCCCGGAACTCGTGTTGAGGATGGCCTCGTAGCCGAGGTGGTATTTGACGTCGCCGTCACCGGCGACGGATTCGGGGATGTAGTTCTCCGAGAACTGTTCGAAAAGCAGTTCGAACGGTTTGCGCAGGATGGAGGTAAGGACGTTGAGCCGGCCGCGGTGGGCCATGCCCATGACGATCTCCTCGACGCCGAGCTCGGGGCATTTTTCGATCATGGCGTCCATCGCGGCGATGAACGGCTCCGCGCCTTCGCCGGAGAAACGCTTTTGTCCCACATATTTCGTGTGGAGGAATTTTTCGAAGAGCTCCGCTTTGTGCAATCGGCGGAGAATTCGAATCTTCTGCTGCTTGGTGAACGACGGCTGATTGTTCGTCGCTTCCATCCGCTCCTGCAGCCACTCGCGCGCCTCGTGCTGCTGGCAATGCATGTATTCCACGCCGATGTGGCCGCAGTAGGTCTGGTGCAGGGCAGTGAGGATGTCGCGGAGCTTGTGATGACCGCCGCCCTTGAAGTTCGTGAGGGTGAACGTCTCGTCCAAGTCGCTTTCGCTCAGGCCGAAGTGCGACAACGCGAGCCGCGGGTGCGGCGGCGGGGGATCGCCGAGGGGATCGAGATGGGCCTGCAGGTGCCCGTGGGCCCGGTAGGCGTTGATCAGCCGGGCGACCTGGCCCTGCTTGATGCTATCGAGAATGTGAACGCCTGCGGCCTGCTCGCTTGTGACAGTCCCTCCGCTGGTGCCGAGGGTGAAGCCTTGGAAAAAGGCACGCCACGTCGGGTCGACGGAGTCGGGATTTTGTTGCCAGGCCTCATAAGCCGCCTCGATCAAGGCGGCATTGGCATTGGCGGACACATTGAGCGCATTCATTGGAAAATATCAGCACATGCCGCCCGCGGCGTGGGTGGGAAAAGCGCAAGGGGCGGTGCATGCGAGAAAGGTCGGAAAAAACATCACGCTACGGCGGTGGACTCAAGCTTGGGGTGGCATCACGCCGGAATTGCAATCCGGCTAAACGAGCGTAACGACGGAATTAGTTTTCGCACGCCGCTCTATGGAAAATCAGATCAAACGCTCGGTGCAGGCCCTGCTCGATGCCATCAAAGCCGCTGACGGCCAGCGCGTTGCCGCGGAGATGACGCAGCTCGATGCCTGGTTGGAAAAGAGCCGGGAAACGCTTCACCCACAGCTGGTTCACTTTCTTCAGAACCGCAGTTACGCCAAGGCGCTGATGTTTCTGGGCGGCGAAGCGGATATTCCAGTAGGCATCTGCGGCGGTCGCGCCGGAAAAAGCTGAACCATGGCCCACGGAGGAAAAATCCCGACCGATGGCGGCGGCACGCTCGGTCATAATCCTTTCGGGGCGCTGAGCGGTGCCGGGCTGCCATCCGCGCCGACCACGCCCGCGAACGCCGCGGCGGGCGCCCAAAAACCAGCTCCGGCACCGGCGAAAAACCGCGGTCGCGTCGATATCAAACGCGAAACTGGCGGCCGCGGCGGCAAAACCGTCACCGTCATCAGCGGCTTCGTGGGCATCGGTCTCCCGGAGAAGGAGCAGCTCGCGAAGAAGATGCGGGCCGCTTGCGGTTGCGGCGGCACCGTGAAAGACGGCCAGATCGAGATTCAGGGCGATCAGCGCGAAACGATCGCGCGCATCCTGACCGAGGCGGGTTTCCGTCCGGTGTTTGCGGGCGGGTGACGGACGAGGACTGGCCGGGAGCGCGACGCCTTCGCGCGCGTTTCGGCTTCCGTGCAGATCACGCCGCGAGTCCGGCGGACAACGCGAGCGCGGCCTTGGCGCGATTCAAAATGTAAACGTGATAACCCGGCGCGCCGTGGGCGAGCAGGTCGCGGATCTGCGTCAACGCCCAGTCGACGCCCACCGTCTCGGCGACATCGGCGTTATCGCCGGCGGTTTCGAGCCGCGTCACGAGTTTTGCCGGCAGCGCTGCGCCGCACATCGTGGTGAACCGCTGGATCTGTTTCAGCGACAGCACCGGCATGATGCCTGGCACGATCGGCACGCGAATTCCGGCCGCGCGGCAGCGATCGACGAAGCGGTAGTAGCGGTCGTTGTCGAAAAACAGCTGCGTCGTCACAAACGCCGCCCCGGCGTCGACCTTCTGTTTCAGATGCGCAAGATCGAGGTCGGCCGAAGGCGCCTCGGGATGGGTTTCCGGATATCCGGCAACCCCGAGACAGAAATCGGCGTGACGGGATTTCAGGAGCGAAACGAGTTCGTTGGCGTTGCGGAGGCCGTCGGCGGCGACTTCAAACGCGCTCGCCCCTTTCGGTGGATCGCCGCGCAGCGCCATGATGTTGCGGAAGCCATGTTCGTGAATCCGATCAGCCACCGCCGTGAGTTCTGCGCGCGAATGTCCGACGCAGGTCAGATGCGGCATCACGGTGAAGCCGAATTCGTTTTTCAGCAGATCGCTGACCTGCGCCGTGCGGTCGCGCGTGGATCCTCCGGCGCCGTAGGTGACCGAAACGAAATCCGGCGACATGCGCTGAAGGGCGGCGGCCGTTGCGCGCAGCGCCTCGACGCCGGCATCGTCCTTCGGCGGGAAAAATTCGAGGGAGCGAAGCGGACGCTGTTGCGCGAAAAAGTCGGAAATGGGCCGGTCTGGCGTCATGTGATGTCAACACATGCGGATGTGATGATATGTGGCAAGCGAGGAGTGTGACACGGCCGCAGCGAACGCGAAAAGAAAGGCCCGTTCCGTGGAACGGGCCGAATGCGGGCGGGACGTGGATCGAGGCCGCGCGGAATTATGACTTTGCGGGCTCGCTGGGCGAACCGACGGCGGATTCGGGCGGTTTCGGCGAATCGGCGGGTTTTGCCGGTGCGGGCTCGAAGAGTTCGTCGCGTTTCTGCGGCAGGCCGGTGAAGGTCCAGTCGCCAATCTGAAACGCGCGCTTTTGCATCATCGCGTTCACGGGCGCCTTTTCGTCGCTGCTGGTGACAAATGCGAACACAGGGCCGGCGGGGATCGTTTCGAATTCCGGCTCCAGCGGCTTTGCGTCGGCACTCGCGGCGGCGTCGGATTTTCCGTCGGTGGCGGGCGCGTCCTTTTTGGCGAGATCGCTCAGCGAGCCGAGCGCGGCCGGGCCGCTCTTGCCATCGGCAGTCGGCGACGGCGGTTTCAGCTTCTTTTCCTCGGGCTTTCGGCCGAGGGCGACGGCGTAGGTTTTGCCGTCGAAGGTGGTGAGCGTGAATGTGCGGAGGTGCGCCTTGGCATCGACGACTTTTGCGTCGTCGGGCGCAGTCGTATCGGAAAAACGGAGACTGCCGACCGATGACAGCACCGAGGCGATTTTGTCGGCTTTCACCTGCTGGCCGGCCGGCGTTTGCGGCGACGTCCACGTGTCGTCTTTTTTCGCGCGGCTGACCGTGACGGCGCCGCCTTCGGCAAACGGAATTTCGATCTTCGCGATGTCTTCTGACTTCAGGTTGAGGAGTTGGGCGTTGGCCCAGTTCTTCGGTTCGGCGTCGAGCCAGGCGCGGAAGCTGGCGAGGTAGGCTTTGTTTTCGGAGTCGAAACGGACGAAGCGGCCGCCGTTGTCGGCGTTCTTGCCCAGAGTGACAGCGGCGAGCGCCTTGCCGGCGGGATCGAGGAGCTCGATCTTGGTATCCCTGAATTCGAGACGCCCGATCCGTTCGGAATTGCTGGTCACGAGCCGCTCGATCTTCGCCTCGGTCAGGTCGCTGACGAGCCGGGAGAGTTTCGAGAAATCCGCGGGCAGGTCGTAATAGTTCGTCACGCGCCACGTGCCGGAGTCGTCGCGGGTGAGCGTCACGTTCTTGCCCTGGTCGGAGAGAAGAAGCTTCGCGGCGTTCCCAGCGGTGTCGGCGGCGACGAGCGGTTGGCCGAGACGGGCGTCGGCCGATGGCGGCGGCGCGGGGCGGCGAACGACGTAAACGATCGCAGAAAGAACGGCGAGGGCGGCGACGACGATGGCGAGGGTTTTCAGTCTCATGGTCGGAGAGTCGAGAGCTGAGCGCGGCGTCAGCGGCGGCGGGAACGCTGGAACCAGAGGCCGACGGCGCAGACGAGCAGCGGCGCGGCGAGGAGGTTGACGATCAGCAGCCGGTTTCCGAGCGCATCGATGTCTTCGCGGAGCGCGCGGCGGATCTCGCGGCGCTGGGCGCGGAGCGAGGCGGATTGCTTCTGGAAATCCTCGATCGCCTTGGCGATTTCGGGCGAGGCGACGAGGCGGTTGCCCTCGGATTTCTGTCCCTGCAACTCGGTCAGCTTGGTTTGCACGCTCTGCAGCTGCGCCTCGAGCTCGGTGAGTTTCTCCTGATACTTTTTCTGCGCGTCGACCTCCATCTGGCGGACGACCTCGAACGGACGCAGCGAGGTGCCCTTGCCGCGGATCGAGATCAGGTCCTGCGAACCGCCGAGGTATTCGACGGCGTTGGCGGCAAGCGCGAGATTGTCATTGAACGGCTCGGCGGCGGTCTGCCCGAAGAAGTTGAATTTGCGCAAGCTGAAGTCGTCGAAGAGCCAGTCGGTGTCGGCGATGACGAAAAGGGTCGAAGTGGACTTCGACTCTTTGAGCTGAGAGCCCAGAACCGAGAGCTGAGAGTCGGAGTCCGAGTCGGGCTTGGCGGCGTCTTTGGTTTCGTCGGGCTTGGGTTCGTCCTTGGGCGCGCCGTTGGGAAACGCGGAGGTGAACTTTCCGGTAATGACGGCGGCGATGGTTTTCCTGCCGCTGGGCGTGAGCTGTTTCGCGATGTCGTCGGGTTGCGCGAACTGCAACGCTGCCGTGTCGAGTTCGCCGGCTTGATCGGACGTCTGGATGAGCGGCGTGAACGTGAGCGAGCTGCCGGCTTTCGGCGCAAGGCTGCCCGATTCGACGAAGAGGGTGGAGTTGAGTTGCGCGGTGGGGAGCGCGGTGGCGTTGAAGTCGGCTTTGCGCAGGCTGAGCCAGACCGGGTAGCGCGCGACGCCGTTACCGGTTTGGACCTGCGTGGCGTTGACGAGATCGCCGACGACCTTTTGCGGATTGTAGGCGATGCCGTAGGCGTCGAGCAGGGCGTGAAGATCGCTGGAAACGTTTTCTGCGCCGCCGCCCATCATCATCTGCTGCGGGTTGCTCTGGCGCTTGAAATACTGCGACGACGGATCGACGGCGAGGAGGACGGGTTTGCCGGCGAGGAGGAACTGGTCGATCGCGAACTGAAGTTTTGGCGGGAGGTTTTGCGGATGCGCGACGACGAGGACGGCGAGATTTTCGGGCAGTGCGGTCGCGGTCGGTTCGATGGTGACGATGTCGAATGACTCGCGCCATTCGTCGACGATGAACTGGCTCGGCTGCGGCTGCCGGCGCATCATCATCATCATTTGCATCTCCTGCGGGCTGGTGCCCTGGAGCGGGAGGCTGGTGAGGAGGCCGAGCTTGGGTTTGTCGAATTGCTGGACGCTGTAGATCAGTTTGGAGAGATCGTATTCGAGGAACTGCTCGCGCTGCGGCGTGAAGGCCGGGATGTTTTTTTCCTGGTCGGCCTGGGTGGCGACGAGGCCGAAGAAGAACTGTTCGCCGCCGGTTTGGGCGACCTGCGGCGTGAGGCCGGCGGCGGTGGCGCGTTCCTCCTCGGGCGTGTCGGGGCGCGGGTTGATGAGATTGAGCGTGATCTTGCCGCGGGCGGCGCGCGCGTATTGGCGCAGCATTTCCTCCACGCGCGTCGCATAGTTTTTATACGCGATCGGGAGGCCCGTGGCGTTTTTGGAGAAATAAAGATCGAGCGTCAGGGGCTCCTCGATCTTGCCGAGCATCGACTGGGTGCCGGGCGAGAGCGAATAGATGGACTCGGCGGTGAGGTCGGCGCGCGCGGGGATCGACGACGCGAGGTAGTTGACCAGCACGAGACCGACGAAGAGGAGGACGATGGCGAGGGCTTTGCTGCCGGGTTTCATGAGCGCGAAACGAAGTTGGGATTAAGCGCAAAGACGCGGGGAGATCAGCGTTCGAGGCCGACGACGTTGAGGAAGAGCGTGAAGCCGATCAGCGAGAGGAAGAACGCGAGGTCCTTGGGGTCGACGATGCCCTTGGTGAACGCGTCGAAATGCGTGATGAAGCTGAAATTCGAGATCACGTCGACGAGCCACACCGGCAGATAACCGCTGAGGAAACCGGTGAACACGCTCACGCCCAGCAGCGCCATCACGAAGCAAACGAGCACGCTGATGACGAAGCTGATGATTTGGTTTTTTGTGAGCGCGGAGGTCAGCGAACAGATGCCGAGATATCCGCCCGCCATGAGGATCGCGCCGAGGTAGCCGGAGAACATGACGCCCCAGTCGGGATCGCCGAGATACGCGGTGGTGAAGATCAGCGGGAAACTGAGGAGAATCGCGATGGCGGTGAAAGCCCACGCGGCGAGAAATTTTCCGACCACAGCCTCGAGCGTGGTGATGGGCAGCGTGAAGAGCAGCTCGACGGTGCCGGTGCGTTTTTCCTCGGACCACAGACGCATGCCGGCGGCGGGAATCAGAAAGAGAAACAGCCAGGGCAGGTAGATGAAGAAACTTTCGAGACTCGCGGAATTGGCGCGGAAGAACTGGCCGAGAAAGAAGGCGCAGCCGACCGTCGCGAGCGAGAAGACGATCAGGAACACGTAGGCGACGGGCGAACGGAAATAGCCGAGGAATTCGCGTTTGAAGACAGGCGTGATCTGGCGCATGGGGTGGGAAAAGTAGCGAGTAGTGAGTAGCGGGTAGTGAGTAGCGAGTAGACGGGAGCGCGTTGGCGGAATGCTCGCGACTCACTACTCGCTACTGGTCGGAACTGGTGAGGCTGCGGAAAATTTCGTCGAGGCGGGCGCCCGGTTGGCGCGCGCGGAGTTGCGCAGGCGTTTCGTCGACGACGATCCGGCCTTGGGAAATGATGATGACGCGCGTGCAGATCGCATCGACCTCTTCGAGGATGTGCGTCGAGAGGATCACGGCCTTTTCGGCGGCCATCGCCTTGATGAGCGAACGCACTTCGTTCTTCTGGTTGGGATCGAGGCCGTCGGTCGGCTCGTCGAGCACGAGCACCGGCGGGTCGTGCAAGAGCGCTTGGGCGAAACCGACGCGCTGCTTGTAGCCCTTCGAAAGCGTTTCGATCGTCTGCGTGCGCACGGTGCCGAGATGGGTGAGGGCGACGGCGCGCTCGATCGCGGCGCGGCGGGCATCGGCGGTGCGCAGGCCGCGGACTTCGGCGATGAAGCCGAGAAATTCGTCGACGGTCATTTCCGGATACGCCGGCGCGCTTTCGGCGAGGTAGCCGATCCGGGTTTTCACCGCGACGGGATCGTCGGTGACGTCCACGCCGTCGACGGTCGCGGTGCCGGCGTCGGGCCGCAGAAACCCAGTGAGCATTTTCATGGTCGTCGACTTGCCGGCGCCGTTGGGGCCGAGGAAGCCGAGGATGTCGCCGCGGTTGACGCGAAACGAAATGCCGTCGACGGCACGCTTTGAACCGAAGGTTTTAACGAGGCCTTTGACTTCGATCATGGGGAAGCGGAGAGCCGTGAGAAAAAGCGACGCGAAAAGGGTTCCGCGAAGTCGTCACGGCAACAGGAAGCTGTGGCTAAAAAATGTGAGAGCGCGGGCGGCAAGCGGAAAATCCGGCGCGCTCCGCGGGCGCGCCCGATCGCGTCGATGACGCGTGCCGGCCGGGGTGGTTACTTGACAGCGTTCGCGGCTGCGACTCTCTGGCCGTCAGACCACCGGCGATTGTTCTGGATTCGCGCGCCTACCGGAGGTCGGCGCCCGAACACTCCCTGCATGAAATATTGGATTTTTTTGTTAATCGCCGCCGTGTTCGAGGTGGGCTGGGCGATCGCGTTGAAATACACGGACGGCTTCACGCGGCTGTGGCCGTCGGTCGCGACCTTGGCGATGCTGGCGGTCAGCTTTTATCTGCTGGCGCTCGCGGCTCGCGGGCTGCCGATCGGCACGGCCTACGCGGTGTGGACCGGTATCGGCGCAGCGGGGACGGCGCTGCTCGGGATGGTGTTGTTGAAAGAGCCGGCGACCGTGGCGCGACTGGTGTGTCTCGGGCTGATCGTCGCGGGCGTGGTGGGCTTGAAGTTTTTCGGCGGCGCGAGCGAAACGTGAGCCGGCCGAAAGCCGCTCGCTACGCCGACGTCGCGGCGAGCTCGCGTTCCTTCTCCGTTTTCAGGCGGAGCTGCCCGCACGCGGCGTCGATGTCGTGGCCCTTTTCGCGGCGCAACGTGACGGAGACGCGCGCGTCGCGAAGGATGTCGGCGAATTTTTCCTGACGCGTGAGCGACGGGCGTTTCCACGGCAGACCCTCGACGGTGTTGTAGGGGATCAAGTTGACGTGCGCGTGGAGATCGCGGGCGATGTCGCGGAGCTTTTCCGCCTGCTCGAGCGAGTCGTTCACGTCCTCGATGAGGATGAACTCGAGCGTGACCATACGGCCGTGTTTCTCGGAAAACGCCTTCACTGCCGGGATGAGTTTTCCGAGTGGGAAAGCCTTGTTCACCGGCATGATCTTCTCGCGGACCTCGTCGGTCGCGCCGTGCAGCGAAATCGCGAGTCGGATGCCGAGCGGCTCGTCGGCGAGCTTCAGGATTTTCGGCACGAGTCCGCTGGTCGAAAGCGTGATGCGGCGGGCGCCGAAACCGAGGCCCCACTCGGCGTTCACGATCGTGAGCGCGCGGATGATGGCGTCGTAGTTGGCGAGCGGTTCGCCCATGCCCATGACGACAATGTTGTCGAAGGAGGCGAGTTCGGCGCGCGCGCGCGGGGTGCGGGCGTCCTCGCGGTAGCAAACCTGCAGAAGTTGGGCGACGATCTCGCCGGCGGAGAGATCGCGTTTCAACCCGGCGAGGCCGCTGGCGCAAAACGCGCACGCCATCGCGCAGCCGACCTGAGTCGAGATGCAGATTGTTTTGCGCGAATGATCGACGCCGACGCCCTCCTGGGGCGCGCGGATGATGACGGTTTCGATCAGCGAACGATCGCGCAGCTCGAGCAGGAGCTTGTCGGTGACGTCGGCCGATTGTTTGCCGATCACGAGATCGGCCGGCATGAAATCGAACGACTCGGCGAGCCACGCGCGCAACGGCTTCGACAGATTCGTCATGTCATCCCACGAACGGGCGCGCTTCTTGTAGAGCCACTCGAGAATCTGCTTGGCGCGAAACGCCGGCTCGCCGCGCGCACGCAGTTTTTCGGTG
Source organism: Opitutaceae bacterium (assembly GCA_040255565.1). GTDB lineage: Bacteria > Verrucomicrobiota > Verrucomicrobiia > Opitutales > Opitutaceae > Opitutus. The sequence continues at coordinate 201,906 of JBDZVH010000001.1, forward strand.
AGCGACTCGAGAGTCTCACCGGTGAGCGGCGGCTTGGCGGGTTGGAACTTCATGGAAAAGGAAACGAGCCCACAGAAAGCACAAAAACCGCAAAAGCAGAAAATGATTTTGCGCGGATCCGGCCTTTTGCTGATTACTTGAACGCAGCCCAACGCGTCGGGTGCGACGCGAACCCCCTTTCCCATGAACCGAATACTCGCTACCGTCCGCGTGTGCCTGGGCCTGTCAATGCTTGCCGCCAGCGCCGCCGCCAAGGAGTTTATCGAGCGTTTCGATCCGGCCTTCGATCGGCTCGTCGCGGCGGACGCGAAGATCGAGCGCCTGGCCGAGGGATTTACGTGGTCGGAAGGGCCGGTTTGGTATGACGGCGCGCTGCTGTTTTCCGATGTGCCGAAGAACGTCGTCTATCGCTGGGCGGAAGGGATGAAGCAGGCGGACGTGTTTTTGCAACCGAGCGGACTGCTGGAGCCGAATCCGGCGTTTCGCGAGCCGGGCAGCAACGGCCTCGCGGTCGACCGGCAGGGCCGGCTGCTGCTGTGTCAACATGGCGAACGCCGCGTAGCGCGCTGGGAGAAGGGAAAGTTCACGAGCTTGGCCGAGCGTTGGGAAGGGAAGCGTTTCAACACGCCGAACGACCTCGCGGTGCGCCGCAAGGGCGACGTGTATTTCACGGATCCGCCGTATGGTTTTCGCGAGATGGACGACTCGCCGTTGCGGGAAATCCCGTGGCATGGCGTTTACCGCGTGACGGCCGACGGGGCCGTGACGCTGCTCACCAAGACGATCCGTTATCCGAACGGCATCGCGTTTTCGCCGGACGAAAAAACGCTCTACGTGAGCTCGACGGAAAACGGCAATCCGCACGTGCAGGCTTTCGATGTGCAACCGGATGGGACGCTGGCGAACGAACGCCTCTTCTTCGATGCGCGGCCTTTGAGCAAAAAAGACGCGCCGGGTTCGACCGATGGATTGAAGGTCGATCGCGACGGCAACGTCTGGACGTCGGGGCCGGGCGGAATCCTCGTGATCACGCCGGCGGGAAAGTTGATCGGGCGCCTCAACACCGGCGTGCCCACCGCGAACTGCGGCTGGGGCGAGGACGGCGGCACGCTCTACATCACGGCCAACAACGCGCTGCTGCGGGTGAAAACGCAGACCAAAGGCGCGGGCTGGTAAGTGGCAGCGCTTCGGTTGGGTTGTAGGGCAGGAGCGGGAGACCCGCCCTACAACGAACCACGGATTGGTCAGCGTTTCGCGAGCACGCGGTTCAGCGCGCTGACGATCGCCTTGATCGATGCGAGCTCGATGTTCGTATCGATCCCGGCGCCGAAGAGCGTGTGACCGCGCTCGGTTTTGACCTGGATATACGACACCGCGCGGGCTTCGGCGCCTTTGCCGAGCGAGTGTTCCGAATAGGACAACACCTCGAACTTCGGCAGCGGCGTGGCGGCGAGCGCGCGCACGAACGCGTCGATCGGGCCGTTGCCGTCGGCGGACAGTTTGTGCACCTGGCCGTCGATCGCGATCTGCGCCTTGCACGTCACGGCGCCGTCGCGCTCGGTGGTCTTGAAGTGATCGAGCGCCACGGGCGCGCGGCGCTGCAGGTATTCGCGCTGGAATGCGTCGTGGATGTCGGCCGCCGTGAGCTCGGTGCCCTTGGCATCGGCGAGGTCGTTGATGATCTTGCCGATCTCCTTGTGCATGAGCTTGGGCAGCGCGAAACCGAACTCGTGCTCGAGGATGTAGGCGACGCCGCCTTTGCCGGACTGGCTGTTGATGCGGATGATCGCCTTGTAGCTGCGGCCGATGTCGGCGGGATCGATCGGGATGTAGAGCACGTCCCACGGCTGATCCGGCTTTTGCACGGACCAGGATTTCTTGATCGCGTCCTGGTGCGAGCCGCTGAACGCGGTGAACACCAGCTCGCCCACGTAAGGTTGGCGCGGATACACCTCCAGCTTCGTGCAACGCTCGTAGACCTCGCGGATGTGGTTGATGTCCGAGAAATCCAGGTTCGGGTGGACGCCGTGGGTGTAGAGGTTCAGGGCGACGTTGACGATGTCGAGGTTGCCGGTGCGTTCGCCGTTGCCGAACAGCGTGCCCTCGACGCGGTCCGCGCCGGCGAGCAGGGCCAGTTCGGTGGCGGCGACGCCGGTGCCGCGATCGTTGTGCGTGTGCAGCGAGACGATGGTGCGGTCGCGCCGCGTCAGGTGCGTGCACATCCATTCGATCTGGTCGGCGTGGACGTTCGGCGTCGCGTATTCGACGGTCGCGGGCAGGTTGAGGATGATCTTGTTTTCCGGCGTCGGCTGCCAGACGTCGGTGACCGCCTCGCAGATCTGCAGGGCGAATTCCAGCTCGGTGCTGGTGAAGCTCTCCGGCGAATATTCCAGGCGCAGGTGCGTGCCGCTGGCGACTAGCGGAGTCATGCGGGCTTTCAGGAAGGCGACCGCGTCGGTGGCGATCTTGACGATCGCGGGACGGTCGGCGTTGAAGACGTAGCGCCGCTGGGCGGGCGAGGTGGAATTATACAGGTGGAAAATGACGCGCTTGGCGCCTTGCAGCGCCTCGAGCGAACGCGTGATCAGGTCCTCGCGGCACTGGCACAAGATCTGGATCGCGACGTCGTCGGGAATGCGGTTCTCCTCGATCAGCCGGCGGCAGAAATCGAACTCGATCTGCGACGCGGAGGGGAAGCCGACCTCGATTTCTTTGAAACCGATTTTCACCAGCAGGTCGAAATACTCGAGCTTCTCCTCGACGCTCATGGGCTGGGCGAGGGCTTGGTTGCCGTCGCGGAGATCGACGCTGCACCAGACGGGAGCGCGGGTCAGGGTGCGGTTGGGCCACTGGCGATTGGGCAGAGAAACGGGCGGAAACGGGCGGTATTTGCTAACGGGAGCAGATTGCATGAGCGAACGGGTTTTAACTGAAAAATGCGGACGGAAACAGACCTAAAACCACGCCGGCCTGACGAGGCGGCGGACTAACCCAGGCGGAGACGCACGACCGGCCGCTAAGCGGCGATTTAGAGATCGTGCGCGGACGTAAGTCGAAGGAGAGCCTGGGCGAAAATTCGCATCAAGAGTGCTTCGTCTATCGGTGCGGAGGCGCAAAAGTCAAGCGGCAGCACGACGGGCGACTCCGCGCGGACGCATTGACTCCGCCGGCGCTCGGCGAACGTAACCCATGGAACGAGGGCCGCGTCTTGCGTGTAGATGAGCGCGCTCGCATATGTTTACCCATGCCTGACGAACCACCCTTCGACCTTGCCGGTTGCTTGGAGCGCGTTCGTCGGAACGATCAACAAGCCGCGCGCGAACTGGTGGAACACCTCTATCCGCTGGTCATTCGCATCGTGCGAGCCCGTCTGCCGCGACGCGTGCCGGAAGAAGATCTCGCCCAGGAGGTGTTTCTGAAAATGTTTTCCCGGCTGCATCAGTATCAAGGCAGCGTGCCGTTCACGCACTGGGTGTCGCGGATCGCGGTGACCACCTGCATCGATCATCTGCGGGCGCAGCAGCGGCGGCCGGAGTTTCGGTGGGCGGATTTGTCGGAAAACGAGGCCAACCTGCTCGATGCGGTGATGACGAACGAGCGGGCGGTCGCGCCCGACGATGCATTGGAAGCCAGCGAGCTCGTGCACAAGCTGCTCAATCAGCTTAAACCCGACGACCGGCTCGTGATCCAGATGTTGGATTTGGAACAACGCTCCATCGCCGAGATCAGCGAGCACACGGGGTGGAATACCACCCTCGTGAAAGTGCGTGCGTTTCGCGCACGTCGGAAGTTGCAGAAGATGTTTCGGGAGCTACAACGAAAGGAGCGCACATGACACCGGAAGACAAAGTCTGGCAAAATCTCGTCTCGGCCGCCCGGTCGGTGCGGGATGACCGCACGACGGCCGCTCCGTATGGATTCGCGACGCGCATCGTCGCGCAGGCGTTCGCGGCGGAGTCGCGGCCGGCGCCGATGCTGCTCGACCGCTTTTGCTGGCGGGCACTGAGCGTTGCCGGATTGCTGGCGGTGGCCGGCGTGGCGGCGAACTACACCGTGGGGCTGCGCAGCGAAGAGGAAATGCCTCTGGACGAAACCGCCGTGACCGCGGTGTTCGACATCTCCTGAATATGAATCGCACCTGGAAAATCGTGCTGGCGTTCGTCGGGGTTTTTCTGGCGGGCGCCATCTTCGGCGCGGCGCTGGCGCCCCGGCTGATGCGCACGCTGCTGCCGGAACGCCGGCAGCCGTTCCAGGAGCGAATGATGGAGCGGCTGGACGAGGAACTGCACCTCACGGCAGAGCAGAAGCAGAAGATCGCGCCGATCGTGCAGCGCATGGCGGAGGAAACGCAGCGGATGCGCCGCGAAGGCGCCATCACCTATCGCACGGTGATGGAAGGCTTGAACGAAGAGATCGCTCTCGAACTCACGCCCGAGCAGCGGGCCAAGCACGAGGAAATGCGCCGCAAGCTGCGCGAGCGCATGGAACAGTATCGCGGGCGGTCGGGTTTTCCCGGACGCTGAGCGCGAGCGGGTCCGTCGCGCACAATTAGCCCTTGCGCCGCGAAGCGGACGCCGCATGGTGCGCCTCGGCCAGGCGCCATGCATGGGCAGGCGCGTGAACTCCGCCAGGACCGGAAGGTAGCAACGGTAACGACGTTCTCCCAGTGCCGTGGAGTGCCTGGCCACTATTTTTTGCCGCCGGACGCGGCGAAGGTTGAATGATGAGAGTTGAGCGGTGAGAGAAAGAGGAGTCGTTCGAGTTTTCGGCTTTTCACGCTCCGCTCTCGGCTCTCAACTCTGCACTCCTGTTTTGAGCTCCACCGGTTACCAAGTCATCGCGCGCAAGTGGCGCCCGCAGACGTTCGACGACGTCGTCGGGCAAGATCATGTTGTGCGGACTTTGAAGAACGCGATCGCGCGCCAGCGGATCGCGCACGCCTATCTGTTCGTCGGCCCGCGCGGCACCGGCAAGACCTCGACGGCGCGCATTTTCGCCAAGGCGCTTAACTGCACCGACGGGCCGAAGGCCGATTTCGATCCCAACGATCCCGCCTGCAAGGCCATCGCGGACGGCACGCATCTCGACGTGATCGAAATCGACGGCGCGTCGAACAACGGCGTCGACCAGGTGCGAGATCTGCGCGACACGGTGCAATACGCGCCGGCGCAGGGTAAGTTCAAAGTCTACATCATCGACGAGGTGCACATGCTCTCGGCCGCGGCGTTCAACGCCCTGCTGAAAACGCTCGAGGAGCCGCCGGAGCACGTGAAGTTCGTGTTCGCCACGACCGACCCGCAGAAGGTGCTGCCGACCATCGTGTCGCGCTGCCAGCGGTTCGATCTCAAGCCGATCCCCTCGCCCCTCATCATCGAGCGGCTGAAGAAAATTGCCGCGTCGGAGAAAATCAAAATCACGGACGAAGCCCTCGCGAGCATCGCGCGGATGGCCGACGGCGGCATGCGCGACGCGCAATCGATCCTCGATCAGATGATTTCGTTCTGTGGCGGCGAGATTTCCGAAGCGGACGTGCTCGACGTCTACGGGCTCGCGTCGGCCGAGAAGATCGCCGAGCTGGGTGCAGCGCTGGCGGCGGGTGATCACGCGAAGATCGTGGCGGTCGTCGACGAGTGCGACGCCAACGGCCGCGATCTGGTGCGCATGTTGTCCGATTTGCAGGTCGTGGTGCGTAGCGCGCTGCTCGACGCGATCGCGCAGGGCGGACGCAGCAAGGCGCTCGGCACGGAGCTCTCGACGGAGCAACTCACGCGCATGCTCGACGGGCTGCGTGAGGGCGAGGGCGCGGTGAAACTCGGCCTGGCGGAAAAGATCAATTTCGAAGTGACCTTGTTGAAGGCGGTCGAGGCGAGCCGTGCGCGCGCCATCGACAGTTTGATCAAAGAACTCGCAGCGCTGGCGGACGAGACGCCGGCGGCGGGTTCCGACGAAAAAAAAAAGACCTGATTGACCGGCTCGAGGACGCGCTGGGCGCACGAGTCGCCGAAGCGGCGGCAGCAACTCCGGCGGCAACTAGCGAACCGGCGCCAGCGGCGCGGAATGAGGCTCCGCCCCCCGCGGCCGAAACGCCCGTCGCAGCGAACGATGTCCCAGCTTCCACCGAGGAAGTCCCGGAGTACAGCGAGACGAACGCCTGGCCGAGCGAAGCGGAAGAATCGGCGTTTCTCGCCGAATCGCGCGAGCGCGGCGAACCCGTCGTGCCGGCGGCGCGGGCCGCGGCCGATGACGACGCGGAGGACGATCGGAAAGCGCTGCCGAAACTCGACGAACTTGTGACCCGGATTCCGGCTGAGACGCGCGAGCTGCTCGACGAGTTATTTCGCGCGAAATTCGTCACGGTCCGTCGCGTGCGCAAAGCCGACTTGAAATCGTCGGCTTCGAACTGACCCGGCGGCATGGCGCAAGCGGGCGCTGCTCGCGAGCGCGAGCTCAGCTCGGCCAGTGGCCGCTCGGAATCAGCGGCCGTTCGCCAACCGGGAGCAAATAGAGATAGGTTTCGACCGCGTCCTCCGCGAACGGCGGCAGCAAGCGCACGCGGTCGCGGCGATACAGTCCTTCGCCCGTGCCCTCGAAGGCGTCGAGCCGCGCGAGCGCGGCGGGCGAGACCCGCCAGACCTCACCGCCGACGCCGTGGCGGTCGGCGGCGGCCGCGACCATGCCCGGGTATTCGCCGAGATGATACAAGCGGTAGCCGGGCTCGGTGCGGGCCTCGCCGACGAACGTTTCGCCGGCGAGCACATGGTGGTTGAGGGCGCCGCGTTTCAGCGTGCCGTAGACGAAGACGAGCGTGTCGTCCGCGCTCACGCGTCGGATTCGCCGAGCAGCTCGACGACCACCGCGGTGGTGTTGTCGCGGCCCGAGCTTTGCACCGATTCCTCGACAATGCGCTTCGCGATCGATTCGCCCGGCGGCGTGGTGCGCACGAGTTCCTCGATCTGGCGGTCCCAGAGCCCGTCGACGAGGCCGTCGGAGCAGATGAGGAAACGATCGCCGGGTTCGTGGCCGACGGCGCCGAGTTGCGGTTCGACGAATTGGTTGCCGGCGCCGAGCGCCTGCTGGAGGGCGTTGCGGCGCGGATGCGTGCGCGCTTCGCGTTCGTTGATGGTGCCGTTGCGGCGGAGTTTGCCGACGAAGCTGTGATCGTGGCTGACCTGCGTAAGGCCGCCCTCGCGCGGCAGGAAGTAGATGCGGCTGTCGCCGACGTGGCCGAAATACATCCACTGCGGTGTGAACCAGCCGAGACTCAATGTGCAGCCCATTCCGGCGCATTCCTCGTAGGCGTATCCGAGCTTCAGCAGGTCGTTGTGAATGTCGCTGAGCAGCTCCTGCAGGACGTCCTGGAAGCCGGTGGTGATGCCGGTGGCGGAAAGACGGAAAGCGCGCGGCAGCAGCCGGGCGACGCGATCGACGGTGATGCGGCTGGCAAACTCGCCGGATTTCTCGCCGCCCATGCCGTCGCTCACGGCGAACACGAAGTCCGTTCCCGTCAGCGAGGCCTCGCCGGTTTTGCCGAGATAGCGCAGTTCGTTGCCGTCGAAATTGAGCGCGAGAAACGTGTCCTCGTTGTTCGGACGGAAGCGCCCGACGTGCGTCAGGCCGGACCAGCGGATTCGGCTGGAGCGCGGCGCATCTTGAGGTGCGGGCGGGATGGCGGCAGAGCCGTCGGCGATGCTCATTGAGCGATGGTCGGTTTCAGCGAATGGCCTTCGCCGCCGTCTTCCAGCAGCGTGGCGAACTCGAAATCGATGATGCAAAACCGACCGTCGGAGATGCGGTAGGTGATGTTGCGCAACTCGCGGTCCTCGTGGCGGACACCGTATTGCTCGAGTTCGGCGAAGATCTCCTTCTGGCGCTCGGGATTAAGCGTGTCGACCCTTCCGCCGCAGTGAGTCGTGACGATCTTCAGGTGCGCGGGCTCGACCTCGAGAAGCTTCGGCACGAAGTTGCAGCCGCGTTCCTCGAGTCGGCGCAACACCCGCACCTCGTGTTCGAAGCGCTCCTTCGCCATATGTCCCCGAAACGTCTTGTGCACGCGTCCATCGTAGCCGATGCGAACGAGGGCGCGGGCGGTGTCTTTGACGTCTTGCATTCCGGTGCGGGGAGGAAACGAAACAACTCACGCCCGAAGTCGCTGGCAAGCGCGGGTCGCGTCGCCCGGGGTTCGGAGACGAAAATGAATGTTTTTCATCTGAAACGCAGAAACATGCGTCATATGTTCATAAGTTGGTGAGGTTGCTGGGGGTGGTGGCATACCACGTGCTAATCTCCAAAGCGGTTCTCTGACCGAGTTTGAACAAGGAGGCTGGGCCCCTAGCCACTTGACGATCCCGGCGCAGCAAGCCCAGAAACAACCCGCTCAATCCGACCTCCTCTATGGCCAAATACAAATTGGAATACATCTGGCTCGACGGCTACACGCCCCTGGCCAACTTGCGCAGCAAGACGCAAATCAAGGACTATGCCAGCTTCCCGAAGCTCGAAGAGCTCCCGAATTGGGGCTTCGATGGCAGCTCCACGAAGCAGGCGGAGGGGAAGAGCTCCGATATCGTGCTGAAGCCGGTCGCCGTTTTCCCGGATTCCACCCGCAAGAACGGCGTGCTCGTCATGTGCGAGACGTATCTCCACACCGGCGAGCCGCACCCGACCAACTCGCGGGCGACGATCCCGGACGATCCGGATACGTGGTTCGGTTTTGAGCAGGAGTATTTCTTTTTCCAGGACGGCGCGCCCCTCGGCTTCCCGCGGGACGGCTATCCGGCGCCGCAGGGCCCGTACTACACGGGCGTCGGCTACAAGAATGTCGGCGCGCTCGCGCGTGACATCGTCGAGCAGCACATCGACATCTGCCTCGACGCGGGGATCAATCTCGAAGGCGTCAATGCCGAGGTAGCGAAGGGCCAGTGGGAGTTCCAGATCTTCGGCAAGGGCTCGAAGAGCGCCGCCGACCAGATGTGGGTTGCCCGTTACATCCTGACCCGCCTGTGCGAAAAGTATGAGATCGACATCGAGTGGCGCTGCAAACCGATCCTCGGTGCCTTCAACTCGCCGCTCGATTGGAACGGCTCCGGCATGCACTCCAACTTCTCGACGAAGTATATGCGCGAGGTCGGCGGCAAGGCCTACTTCGAGAAGCTCATGGCCGCTTTCAACAAGCACATGGACGAACACATCGCCGTCTACGGTCCGGAGAACCACCTCCGCCTCACCGGTCTCCACGAGACGCAGTCGATCGACAAGTTCACGTATGGCGTGGCCGATCGCGGCTCCTCGATCCGCGTGCCGCACAGCTTCGTCAACAGCGGCTACAAGGGCTACCTCGAAGACCGCCGTCCGAACTCGGCCGCCGACCCGTATCTTGTCGCCGGTCGCATTCTCAAGACGATCCTGACGGTTCCGACGACCTGAGGGCAGCGCCTTTTCTGAATCACCGACGCCGCTTCCGCGAGGAAGCGGCGTTTTTTTTCTCGGAGGCGCCCCGCGTTCGCGCAAGCGTCCGGACGTCGCCTGCGAAAAGGCGTTCTCCTTGGATTCCCATCGCTTCAACCCCGTTGCTCGTCCGTCGTTCTGGGAGTGGGCGCAGGTGGCCCTGCTCGGCGCAAATCTGGCGTGGACCACGCTCTGCCTCGGCGGCTTCCGGCCCGAGACCCAGGCAATCACGACTGCCCTTACGGCGGCGCTGCTCCTGGTGCATCTGCTGGCCGCCGGGCTGAATCGCGCCCCGATCCATCCGGCGGGCGCGTGGCTGCTGCCGTTTCTCGTTTTTGCCGTGATCAACGTCCTTTGGGTCACGCCCGTGCCGTGGCTCGGCTGGAGCGACTGGATCGGCTGGGCGCAGCTGCTCGCGGTGTTCTGGGTGGTTTTGAACGGCATCCCTTCGCGGCCAGCGCGGCAGACGCTTTTCTGGATGCTGGTGACGCTTGCGGCCGTCGCCGTGTTGCTGGCCTGTTACCAGCGATTCGTGCGGCCCGACTGGCTGATGCTCGGCCGCCGGCAGGCGCCGCAGTTCATCGGACGAGGGAGTGGATCGTTCGGCATTCCCAACAGTCTCGCGGCGCTCCTGCTGTTGCTGCTGCCACCGCTTGCCGCCGGCGCGGTCAGGCGGGGCGCGAGCGCAGTCGGGCGAACGCTCAGCGGCTATCTCGCCGCGGTGCTCGCGTTCGGTCTGTTTCTCACGATCAGCCGCGGCGCCTGGCTGGCGCTCGCGCTCGTGCTCGCGGCCTGGCCGTTGTGGGGATTGCGCGGCTCGCTGGGTCGGCGGCTCGCGGTCGTGGCCCTGGTCGCCGTCGCGCTTGGCGGCGTGATGACGGTTCTGTATCTCAACGTGGCGCCGGTGCGGGAGCGGCTCAGCCTGTTGCAGCGCGATCTCGGCGAACGCTCGCGGCCCATTCTCTGGCGCGGTGCTTGGGAAATATTCGAGGAGCACCGCCTGTGGGGCGGCGGCGCCGGCAGCTTCAATCTTCGCTTCGAGAAGCACCGGCCGGAATCGCTTCAGGACAACCCGCGCTGGGCGCATAATGATTATCTGAATACGCTCAGCGATTACGGCGTCGTGGGATTCGTCCTGCTGTTCGGCGGCGTCGGCGGGGTGGTCTGGCAGGCGGCGCGGGCGCGTCGGGCGGCGAGGCCTGCGCCAAGCCCGCCTTCGTCGTCCCGGTTGCAGCCGCTCGTCGCGGGGCTGGCGGCGTTTGCGACGCAGCTCTTCGTGGACTTTCATTTCAAGATTCCCGCACTCGCGCTCGCATTTGCGACGATGGCCGCGCTCGCGGTGCGCGAAGCCTGGCCGCACGATGAAGCCGGCTCTGGCGCCGCGAGGCCTGGCGTCCGCTGGCGTCCGATGCTGGCCGGTGGCGTGGCGTTGGCGATCGCGGTTGGATTTCTCGGGTTCATCGCTCCGCTTCAACGCGCGGAGGCGTTGCGTTATGGGGCGCGCGAAGCGATCGATCGACTCGCGATCCGTGGTGCGGACGCCCCCACCTGGCCGCCCGTGCTGGCGGGCGCGGCAGCGGAGTTGAGGCAGGCGACGGAGCTTTCGCCCCGTCATGCCGGAGCGTGGGCCGACCGCTCCTATGTCACGGCGCTACGCGCGAGCGTCGAGCCCGCGAACAGGAAATCCCTGTCTCATGAGGCGGAAGCGCAGGCGCGCCGCGCACTCGCGATCGCGCCGGCTGTCCCCGAATTCTGGATTCGTTTGGGGGTGGCGCTGGATTTGCAGGGTCGTTCGCGTGAGGCGGGAGCCCCGTATGTCGAAGCGCTGAAGCTCGCTCCGGCCAGCGCGCTGATGTGGTATTATCGCGCGTATCATCTGAGTCTCGACGCGCGCCGAGCCGACCTGGCGCGTGCGGCGGTGGAGTTTTCCTTGCGCCTTGACGGCGGAAATCGTGCCGCGCAAGCATTGCGTCAGCGATTGGCCGAACGCAGCCGCGCTCCTTAATCCCAGCTCACATGCGCCTGACCCAATTGCTCCCGTGGCTGCTGCTTTGCGGCGTGTTTTCCTTCGTCGCTCCCGCGTCCGCGCAAACCGCGCGTGTGCCCGGTCGCATCGTCGTCGCCAAGCTCGTGGGCAACGTCACCGGCAGAAGCCAGACCGATGGAAGTGTGCGCGAGCTGAAGAAAGGCGACGAACTCGCGCAGCAAACCGTCGTCACCACCGGCGTCGGCTCCAGCGTGATCCTGGTGTTTTCCAACGGCGCCTCGCTGAACCTCGGCGCCGACTCGTCGATGTCGATCGACGAATTCCTGCAGGATCCGTTCAGCTCGACGATCGCGGTGGCCGAACTGACCGCCGAGCCGACATCCTCGCAGACCAAGCTGAATCTCACGCGCGGCGAACTCGTCGGCAACGTCAAGAAGCTCAATCAAGGCGCGGGCTCGAGCTTCACGATCAACACGCCGGTTGGCGCGGCGGGCATTCGCGGCACGACGTTCCGCATCGTTTTCCGACCGGATGCCAGCGGCAAAGTTTTCTTCACCCTGAGCACCGCGGAGGGCTCCGTGTTGTTCGAGGCGCCGGCCTCCGAAGGTGTCGCGGTCGAGACCGGCAAGGAAGTGGTCGTGAACGTGGAGGTGGAGGTCGACCCCGATACCGGCACCGTCACGGTCACTTCGCCCCCCGAAGTCCAGGCACCGCAGGATATTCCCGTGGAGACGCGCGTGCAGATCGAGCAGGCCGCGCAGGATATCGTGACCACGTCGACGGAGGTCATCGTGACCTCCGTGACGAACCCCGACAACTCCTCCGGCAATAACGGCAACAACCCGGGCAACGATCCGCCCGCTGACAATGCTCCGCCATTTACGCCACCTCCTCCGCCGCCGAATACGACTCCGGGCGACGGACTTTAAGCGCCGCGTTCAGAACCTTTGCGCGGCCAGCGTAAACTGTTTTGCCCCGTAGGAAGCGCCTCCTAGCGTCGCGAGCGTGGTCCGGCCGAAAAAGACATCTGCGCTCGCGTCGCTGCGCTGGCTGCTGCTGCTGGCGATCCCGGCGTTCTGGTGCGTCGTCGCGCAATTCGGCGGACTGGCGTTCCTGGAAAACAAGTTGCTCGACTGGCGGTTTCGTTTTCGCGGCGAGATCGATGCGCCGGTCAAACTGGTTTACGTCGATCTGGATTCGCAGTCGTTGAGCGAGATCGGCGGGATGCCATGGAGCCGCAGCTATTTCGCGCGCGTGGCGTCGGTGCTGCTCAACGAGGCCAAGGTCCGCGCGATCGGCATCGACGTGGTCTTCTCCGAGAACGGCGTCGCCGAGGTGACGGATCAGCGCAAGCAGGTGGCGGGCAATCGCGAGTTCGCGCAGTTCCTCGTGAAGGCTCCGCCGGTCGTGCTCGCGGCGTCTTATGCGGCCGCGGTCGACCGCGACATCAATCATGCGATCGTCGTGCGCGAGTTGCCGCGCGTGACGCAGCTCCGCAAGGGCGAAACCGGCGAACTGCCCGAACTGCCGAGTTTTCGTATCCATGAACAGAATGCGAATGCGCGTTGGTCGCCGCCGCTCGTCGGTCTGATCGACACGATCGACGGACAAACGCGCACGGTGCCGGCGTTCGCGCCGACGCCGGTCAGGAATTACCTCCACCTCGCGATCGAGCTCGCGCGTTTGTATTATGGCGTTTCGCCGGACGGCGTGATCCTCGAGCGCGACCGGCTGGAACTGAAGCGCGAGGACGGATCGGTGGCGGCGCGCCTGCCGCTACGCGAGGGACAACTGCTGGAGGTAAACTGGTTTTCCGCCTGGCTCTCGCCGACGCGAAATCCGCGGATCTCGTTTTCCACCGCATTTGGTTACGCGGAACTGCTCGGTTCGGCGGACGAGGCAGAACGAAAGGCAGCGGCGGAATTCTTCGCGCAGCCGGAGTTTCGCGATGCGATCGTGCTGATCGGCCCGGTCGATCCGCTGCTGCAGGATCTGGCGCCGACGCCCTTTGACGAAGCGCCCGTGCCCAAAGTTGGCGTGCATGGCAATGTGCTCAAAACGATCGTGGCGGGAAAATACCTGCGGCGTCTGCCCGACTGGAAGGGCGTGCGTTGGGGCGATTTCGCGATCGTCTTTGCGCTCTCGTTTGCGGTGAGCGCGCTTGCCACTGCCGGCGGAGCGCGGGCGACGCTGAGCAAGCTTGGGAGCCTGTTGCTGCTCGTGGGTTTTGCAGCGCTCGGATTCTGGTTGTTTTCGGCGTATCAGTTCGTGTTGCCCCTCGCCGCACCGCTGGGGGCGGCGTTCACGACGAGTTTTGCGGGTGTGATCTGGCAGCTGATCGAGGAGCAACGGCAAAAGGGCCGGATCAAGGGGATGTTTGGCACGTATGTTTCTCCGCAATTGGTGGAGCGCATGATCGAGTCGGGCGAGGATCCGCAGCTTGGCGGACACGAGGAGGAAATCACCGCTTACTTCAGCGACATCCAGTCGTTCTCGAGTTTTTCGGAACTACTCGCGTCGGGTCCGCTGGTCGAACTGATGAACGAATACCTGACCGCGTGCACCGACATCGTGCAGGAGGAAGGGGGCACGCTCGACAAATACATCGGCGACGCGGTGGTGGCGATGTTTGGCGCGCCGATCGCGTTGCCGGATCACGCCTACCGGGCGTGTGTCGCGTCGCAACGCGTGCACCAGCGGCTGGGTGAGTTGCGCGCAAAGTGGAAAGCGGAGGGCGGACGCTGGCCGGAGATCGTGTGGCACATGCAGTCGCGCATCGGGCTGAATTCGGGGCCGGCGACCATCGGCAACATGGGCAGCCGCACGCGTTTCAACTACACGATGATGGGCGACAACGTGAACCTCGCCGCCCGCATGGAGAGCGGCGCGAAGAGCTGGGGCGTCTTTACGATGTGCAGCGAGGCGACGAAACGCGCCTGCGAGCAACACGGCGGCGACCGGCTGGTGTTCCGGCCGCTGGGCCGCATCGTGGTGAAAGGCCGCACGCAGCCGGTGCCGATTCACGAAATCGTCGGGTTGAAGGAGCACGTGACGCCGCGCACGCGCGAGTGCATCCAGATTTTTGAGACGGCCTTGGCGCGCTACTACGAACGCGATTGGGAAGGTGCCGGCCGCTTGCTGGCGCAAAGTCGCGAGTTGGAGCCGAACCTCCCGGGTGAAGTGCCGGGCGTCGCGAGCAATCCGTCGCTGGTGTATCTGGATATCGTCGCGCACTATCGCCGCCAGCCCCCGCCGGAGGGCTGGGATGGCGTGTATGTGATGAAGGAAAAGTGATGCCGGGCTGCGTCCGGCGGCGGATTCCGGTGGCGTAGCGACGGAAAAATAGTGTCGCCGCGCCGGGGGCAAATTGCTGCCATGGCGTGCTTCCCATGACTACCCCAGCTGACGCTCTTGCGGTGATCGACGGTTCGCTCTGCGAACTTGACCGGACGGGAGATCGCATCTTGCGGCACGCCCCTTTGGCGACCGCGGTGGTGGAGTTTCGCCGGAGTCCGTTTCGCACTTACGTGCGCGAGCATCCTTACGGCCTGCTGCCGGGCCTGCCTAATCTCTACTGTCTCGACGGCGACGATCGTCTGCTGTGGATGGCGGAGTGGCCGGCGACGAACGATCCTTGCGCCGTGATCGTCGGCGAGGAAAACGGGGAACTGCACGTGATGTCGGTGAGCGGCGCCACGGTGCGGCTCGATGCCGCGACGGGCCGGCTGCTCAGCTGGCGCGCGCACGTGGCGGCAACGGCCTGAGCCTGCGCCGCTCGCGGAGCCATCGCCGGGCGGGCAAAAAAAACGAATCCAGGTTTCGTATTCGAAACCTGGATTCTTAGAGAGGCGGCGTGGCCGCCGCGATGCATCGGGTCGTTTACGACGGCATTGGCAGCGGCCCGCTGCGGGCCGGCATGGGCGCGAAATCCGGCGGCGTCAGGCCGCTGACGAGGTCGGCGACCTTGACCGGCTGGCCGGTTTCGAAGCAGCGATTCGCGGCGATGCCGACGAGGATCGACGCCGCGCCGCCGCGCTCGTCCGAGGCGCGCCGGTATTTGTCGGCCGGAGCTTCGGGCAGGAAGATCTCGTCGAGCATGACCTTGTCGCCGCCGCCGTGGCCGCCGGTGCCCGTCCACGGCTGCACGGTTCGCGGCGCGCCGCGCAGGGGAATGACGCGGGTGCTGATTCCTCCCGCGGCGATGCCACCCTGCACGGTGTCGGTGCCGCTGACGTAGATCTGCTCGGCAATCGAATGCTCGAGGCGGCCCAGGGTGCCGTTGAAGGCGATGGTGTAGCCTTCCCAGGCATTGAAGGCGTTGAGCGAGTAGGCGAGGGAGACGTTGTTGTCGTATTTCACCAGCACGTTCATCGTATCCTCAATATCGATGCGCGGATTCCACACGCATTGGTCGCGGAAGTAGCCGTCGTATTTTTCCTGGTCGAGATAGAGCGCCTTGAGATTGGGATTTGCGGCGAGATCCATGAAGAAGCCGCATTTGTCCTTCTCGGGGCAGGTGTGACAGCGTTCGTGATGGCTCTGCAGGCCGAAGCGCCGCGCCATCTCGGGCGTGTAGAACTCGCGCTTGCCGGTGGCGAAAACCGAGACCGGCATCGCCCCGAGCCACCAGTTCACGAGGTCGAAGTGGTGGGTGGCCTTGTGCACCATCAGGCCGCCGGAGTTTTTCTTTTCTCCGTGCCAGCGGCGGAAGTAGTCGGCGCCGTGATGGGTGTTGAGCAGCCAGTGAAAATCGACCGAGCGCACCTCGCCGATCTCGCCGCTCATCAGGATGTCCTTTACCTGGGTGCGCGGCGGCGAGTAGCGGTAGTTGAAGGTGACGCGCAGGTTGCGGCCGGTGTTCTTTTTGGCGTCGAGGATGCGCTGGCATTTCTCCGCGGTGGTGGTCATCGGCTTCTCGGTGATGACATCGAAGCCCGCCTCCATCGCGCGCACGATGTAGTCGTCGTGCGTGGAATCCATCGTGGTGACGATGACGACGTCCGGCTTCGTCTCCGCGAGCATGCGATCGAAATCGGCTGCGGCGTAGCCGCGCGGCGGCGTGGCGCCATTCAGCTTCGAGCGGGCGCGGGCGTGTTCGATGCGACCGGCGTTGAGATCGCAGAGGCCGACGAGCTCCGCGTATTGGCGGTAATCGCGCTCGATCGCGTTCTGATACATGAAGTGACGCGAGCCGGTGCCGACGATCGCGTAACGCTTGCGCCGCGCGCCGGCGGAGTCCGCCGCGAAGAGCGAGGGGCCGAGTGCGGCGACACCGACGCTGGCGGTGGAGAGGGTTTTTACGAACGTCCGACGATCGATCAGGGTTGGGGTATTCATGAGGAGAAACGCAGTCAGCTTGACGCCGTTTTCCCCGCCAAGTTGCGGGGTGCGCTCGTTGTTGCCCGGCTTCCTCGTCATCCACCAACGCCCTGCAATGGTGCGCAGGCGCCGAGTGGAAGTGTCATACATTATATGACACTCTGGTTGGGTGAAGCGGGAATGGGGCGTCGAGGTGGGAAGGGGGAAAGCGAAAGAAAAGGGCCGGTCGACGACCGGCCCCGAGGGAGATGAAACTCTGCCCGTGCGCTTACTTCAGGAGCATGTCCTTCACGGTGCGGCCGGCGGGGATCATCGGCAGCACGTGCTCGGTGTAGGGCACGATCACGTCGAGGACGTAGGGACCGTCGTGATCGAGCATCTCCTGGATGGCTTCCTTGAGCTCGCTCTTCAGGTGCACGCGCCGGCCTTTCACGCCGAAACCTTCGGCGATCTTGACGAAATCGGGGTAGAGGCCGGAGAGATTGTCGGGGCTGCCGACGTTGGTCTCGTCGCCGAGAACCGTATTGCCGCGGACACTACCGTAGAAGCGGTCCTCCCATTGCACGACCATGCCGAGGTGCTGGTTGTTCAGGATCATGGCCTTCGCGGCGATCTTCTCGATCTTGCAGGTGGCGAGCTCCTGGATGTTCATCACGAAAGAGCCGTCGCCGTCGATGTCGATGACCTGCTTGTCGGGACACGCGACTTTCGCGCCCATCGCCGCGGGATAACCGAAGCCCATCGCGCCGAGCCCGAGCGAGCTGATGTAGCGGCGCGGTTCGTCGAAACGGTAGAATTGCGCGGCCCACATCTGATGCTGGCCGACGCCGGTGCAGATGATGGCTTCGCCCTTGGTGAGCTCGTAAAGAGCCGCCACGGCCTCCTGCGGGACGATGTGCTTGCTGGCTTCGTAACGGAAGGGGTGTTCCTTCTTCCACGTGGCGATCTGCGCGTGCCACGCGGCGGTGTCGGGCGGGGTGAACTTGTTGGCGGCGGCGAGCTCGTTGAGGCGGCCGAGCGCGTATTTGATATCGCTGACGATCGGGAGCAGGACGCGCTTGTTCTTGTTGTGCTCGGATGCGTCGATGTCGATGTGGACGACCTTGGCTCCGCCGGCGAACTTCGAGGTGTCGCCGGTGATGCGGTCGTCGAAACGCGCGCCGACCGCGAGGAGGAGATCGCTCTGGTCGACCGCCCAGTTGCCGTAGGCGGAACCGTGCATGCCGAACCACTGCATCGAAAGCGGGTGAGTCTCCGGGAAGCCGCCGACGCCCATCAGCGTGGTGGCGACCTGGATGTTCATCTTTTCGGCGAACGCCTTCAGCTCGGCGCTCGCGTCGGCGGAGATGATGCCGCCGCCGGCGTAGATCACCGGGCGCTTCGCTTCGGCGATGAGCCCGAGCACGTGCTTCAATTGCTCATCGCTCGCGTGCTGCGTGGCGATGGCATAGGGATTGCGAAACTCGATCGTGGGCGGGAAAACCGGCTGGAACTTCGCCTGTTGCACGTCCTTCGGGAGATCGATGATGACCGGTCCGGGACGACCGCTGCGGGCGAGATGGAAGGCCTCCTTAAACACGCGCGGAATGTCGTGCACGTTCATCACCAGATAGGAGTGCTTCACGATCGGCAGCGTCATGCCGTAGAAGTCCGTCTCCTGAAACGCCATCTTGCCGATGTATTTCGAATACACCTGGCCGGTGATCGCGACGAGCGGGATCGAATCCATGAACGCGTCGGCGATGGCTGAAACGAGATTGGTCGCGCCCGGGCCGGAGGTGGCCATGCACACGCCGACCTTGCCGGTGGCGCGGGCGTAACCTTCGGCGGCGAAGGAACCGCCCTGCTCGTGGCGGGGAAGGATGGTGCGGATCTTGTCGGTCCGCGCGAGCGACTGGTGCAACTCCTGCGAGGCACCGCCCGGGTAAGCGAAGATCACGTCAACTCCCTCGCGGATCAGGCACTCGACGACGGCGTCGGAGCCCTTCATTTCGCGGCCGATTTCGGCTTTCGGAAAGGCGGAGGGAGAGGTCGTGGATTTCATGGTCGGCTAGGTTGGGAAAAAGACTGGCGAGCAAAAACCCTGTGCCAGGGAGTGGCAAGCTTCCGAATGGGAAAGGTTGCCCGCGCCGCCCACCGGAAAAGAGGCTCGCGCCAGGCTTTCGCGGTTCGCACGGTGATGGCATGCTGAAGCTGCTTTTCATCGGCGACATCGTGGGCCGACCAGGCCGCGACATCGTGAACGAGAAACTCGGGCGATTGCGCACCGAACACGCGCTCGATTTTGTCATCGCCAACGGAGAGAACTCCGCCGCCGGCAGCGGCATCACGGCGACGATCGCGCGATCACTGCTCGAGGCCGGAGTCGATGCGATCACGCTCGGTGACCATGTCTGGGATCAGCGCGGTTGGGAATCGGAGATCACGCAGATCGAACGCGTCTGCCGTCCGGCCAACCTGCCTGCGTCGAATCCGGGCTGGGATCATCTCATCATCGAAGCGCGCGGCTTCCGGCTCGGTGTGTTCACCGTGCTCGGGCGTCAGTTCATGGGCTTGAAAGCGGATTGTCCGTTTCTTTGCGCGGATCGGATGATCGATCAGCTGCGCGCGCAGTGCGACGCGATCATCGTCGAAGTTCACGCCGAGGCCACGTCGGAGAAGCAGGCCCTGGGCTGGTATCTCGACGGGCGCGTGACCGCCGTGATCGGCACGCACACGCACGTGCCGACGGCGGATGCCTGCGTGCTGCCGAAAGGCACGGGGTTCATCTGCGACATCGGCATGACCGGTCCGTATCAGGGCGTGCTCGGCCGGCAGATCGAACCGGTGGTGAGAAAATTCGTCGACGGCATGCCGCGACGTTTCGAGATCGCGACCGAGGACGTGCGCCTGTCCGGGGCGATGCTCGAAATCAGCGCGTCGATGGCGCGCGTGGAAAAGATCGAGCTGCTGACGGTAAGGCGCTGAGGTGGCGCGAGCCGGTCGGGCGCGGATGCAAAACCCGCGCCCTTCGGTGTTCGCCTCAGGAATGCGCGACGCCCGCTTCCTCGAATACGCCGAGGTGGCGATAGCGTTGGTAACGGGCGTCGAGCAGCTTCTCGCCCTTGAGCGATTGCAGCTCGCGCAGGTGCTTTTGCAGGGCTTTCTGCAAGCCCGCGGCGGCGGTTGGGAGATCGTTGTGGGCGCCGCCGAGCGGCTCGGGAATGACTTCGTCGACGACGCCCAGCTCCGCCAGTTTGCCGGCGTTGACGCGCAGGGCCTCGGCTGCTTTGGGCGCCGCGGCTGCGTCTTTCCAGAGAATGGCGGCGCAGCCTTCGGGTGTGATGACCGAATAGTAGCTGTTTTCGAACATCAGCACGCGGTCGGTGACGCCGATGCCGAGGGCGCCGCCGGATCCACCTTCGCCGACGATGACCGCGATCGACGGCACGCGCAGCATCGCCATCTCGCGAAGATTCACGGCAATCGCTTCCGAGACGTGGCGTGCTTCGGATTCGACGCCGGGATAGGCGCCGGGCGTGTCGATGAAAGAGAGGACGGGAAGGCCGAACTTTTCGGCGAGGCGCATCAACCGGAGCGCCTTGCGGTAACCCTCGGGCTGCGGCATGCCGAAGTTCCGCTCGATGCGCTCCTTCGCTTCGCGGCCCTTCTGCTGGGCGATGATCATGATCGCCTCGCCGTTGAGGAACGCGGTGCCGCCGATCAAGGCCCGGTCGTCGCGATACTGGCGATCGCCGTGCAACTCCTGGAAATCCTCGCAGAGGAGGTTGACGTAATCGAGGGCGTAAGGGCGCTTCGGATGACGTGCGATCTGCACGCGCTGCCACGGCGTGAGGTGCGTATAGATCTGGCGCCGGGCCTGGTCGATCCGCTGTTCGATGCCCGCGACCTCTTTCGAGAGATCGAGGTGCTGCTCGAGCGATTTTTGGTGAAGCGAATCGAGCTCTTTCGCGAGTTCGCGGAGCGGTTTCTCGAACTCGAGCACGTAAGCGGACTGGTCCATAAGCAAGAAGGGAGAGGGAAGGCTACGGGTGCGCCTTTGCGGCTGTCAACGGGCTCGACAACGCCAGCGATTCACAACGTCCCCGCTCCGGTCTCCGGATTCTTGAGCTGATCCTTCCAGCTGAGGATCTTCGCCTGGGCGCCGAAATGCTCGGCGCGGGCTTTGTCGCCGCGTTCCATCCAGATCCGCGACAACGTGGTATTGATGAACAAATCCGACGGCCGCAGCGCGTGCGCCTTTTCGGCGGCGGCGAGCGCGGCGTCGAGATGCCGGCGCGAAAAATTAACCTCGGCCAGCGCGTGCCAAGCTTCGAACGACGTCGGCGCGACGGTCGTGGCCTGCTCGAGTTTGGCGATGGCGGCGTCCATCTCGCCCAGCGCGAAGTCGGCAGTGGCGTCTTCGATGAGGTGTTGAAGTTCGTCGGGCGTCATGATCGTGCGCCAGTGTGGGACGATTCGCACAAAAAGAAAGGACGGCCTTGCGGGCCGTCCTCGTGGGGAAACGGAGGAGCGTTGCGGTTACTTTTTGCCGGCTTCGACCGCGAGGCGCAGCTTGACCTCGTCGCCGAGCGCGGTGGACAGCATCGCGGGGCCGCTGAGATTGAAGTCGGATTTCTTGATGGTCGTGGTCGCCTCCCAGCCGGACAGCGTCGAGCCGCGCGGTCCGGGGCCGACGCCGAGCAACGTCGTCGCCAGCACCACTTCCTTCGTCACGCCCTTGATCGTGAGATCGCCGGTGACGTCAAAGGTGTCCGCCCCGGTTTTCTTCCAGCTTTTGCTTTTGAAGGTGGCGGTCGGGAATTTTTCGGCCTCGAAAAAGTCACCGCTGCGAAGGTGATTGTCGCGTTTCTCGCTGGCGGTATTCACGGAACCGATATCGACGGTGGCCTCGACGGAGTTTGCCGCCGGGTTCTCCGCGTCGTAAACGATCGTGCCGTTGAACTTCGTGAACGTGCCCGGGACTTTGCTGACGAAGTGACGGATGTCGAAGCCGACCGAGGAGTGGACCGGATCGATGACATACGTTTCGGGGGCGGCGGACACGAACGTGCAGGGCAGCAGTCCGAGAACGGCGAGCGGAAGAAGACGGGGGATGCGGATCATAGTGAAGGGATTGGGTTCAGATGTGCGGCGTGGAGTGAGCGGGATTCCGGATCAAGTGCAACTGGAATTATTACATTTCGCCGGGGTCACAGGATCAGCATCGCGTCGCCGTAACTGAAAAAGCGATACTCGCGAGCGATCGCCTCCGCGTAGATCTCGTGCAGCCACGCGATGCCGTCGGTCGTTCCGGGCGCGAGAAACGCGGCCACGAGACAGAGCAGGGTCGAGCGGGGTTGGTGAAAGTTCGTGATGAGCGCATCGACGCCGCGAAAGGTTCGCGGCGGATAAATGTAGATTGCCGCCTCGTGTGCGAAGGACTGTTCGTCCGCGAGCGGCGCAGCATGGTGCGACAGGAAATCCTCGACCGTGCGCACGGTGGTGGTGCCAACGGCGATACGTCGGCCGCCGAGCGGAGGGAAGAGCGCGCGCTGCGTGGCGGGCGGCAGCTCGTAGAGCTCGCGGTGAATGGAGTGGGCTTCGACGGTGTCGCTGGTGATGGGCTTGAACGTTCCCAACCCGACGTGAAGGGTGACGTCCGCGGTGCGGACGCCCTGCGCCGCGAGCGTGGCCAGCAATTCGGGCGTGAAATGCAGACCGGCCGTGGGCGCGGCGACGGCGACCTGGCGGCGACGGTCGGCGTAGACGGTTTGATAGCGTTCGAGATCCTCCGGACGGCGCGTGCCCGCCTCTTTTCTTTCGATGTAGGGTGGCAGCGGCACGTCGCCGAGGCGGTTGGCGACTTCCGTGATCGGTGTGTCGTTCGGCGTGGTGAAGCGCACGAGTGCCGAGCCGTCATTTTCGCGTCCGACGATTTCGCCGGAAAAGTGACCGGCCGGATCGGCGAAGGTGGCGCCGACGGGCAATTTTCGGCCGGGTTTGACGAGGCACCGCCAGACGCGGTCGCCGTCGACCGGGCGGAGCAGGAAGCATTCGATTTTCCCGCCGGTCGGCCGTTGGGCGCGGAGCCGGGCGGGGAGCACGGAAGCGTTGTTGCGAAAAAGAATGTCACCCGCGGCAAGAAACTGCGGCAGATCGGAAAAGCGGTGGTGCGAGATCCGGTGCGCGGCGCGGTCGACGACGAGCAGACGCGATTGGTCGCGGCGCGCGGCGGGCGTTTGCGCGATCAGGTGAGGGGGGAGGGAGTAGTCGAACAGGTCAGTGGAAAGAGGCACGAGGCGCAGGATTTTGACGGTCGCATGGCTCGAAGAATTGGAGCTGGTGCGGCGGTTTGCCATTTGAGGCTTGCGCCCGGAACGCTGGCGAGTTTCTTCCGCTCCTTCACAGGCGCGCCAACATAGCTCAGCTGGTAGAGCAACGCTTTCGTAAAGCGTGGGTCGCCGGTTCAAATCCGGCTGTTGGCTCCAGTTTTCCCCGCGTTCTTCGGAGCGCGGGGTTTTTAATTTTCGCTGATCCGCTCGTCCGGCAGCCCGCCCTGCAGTTTCCGCTGCAGTTTCAACGAGCCGATTTCGGCCTTCAGCTGGCGGGTCAGCATGCCCAAACGCGAGCGAATATCCAGGGTCTCCAGCAGCCGCTGTTTCATGGGCGGATCTTCGCAGATGCTGAAGGCGGCAAGGTCCACAAACGTCTCCGGGTCCTCGACCGTGCGGAGGAATTTCGTGACCTCGGTCGTATCGCCGCCGCCCAGTTTTTGCTTGAGCGCCAGCAGGCGCACCACCTCGCCGCGAAGACGCAGGTTTTCGTCCGGCGCGCCGCCGGGATCGCTGGCCAGGGCGCGCAGGCGCACACGTCGATACGGTTCGTCGGTAAGGATTTCGAGAAATTCGACGCGGCACAGGCCTTGCAGGAGCAGGTTGGAAGTGCCGTCGGTGTTCTCCTGACAGGCGCGCACGATGCCGACGCTGGCGATGCGATGCGGGGGCTCGAAGAGCTCCGGCTGGCCGAGCAGTTTGGTGTTGAGGCCGGCCACCGCGAAGAGGCGGTTGGTGGCGAGCACATCCTTCAACATCGCCCGATAGCGCGGCTCGAAAATATGCAGTGGCATCAAGGCCTGCGGGAAGAACGCGACATTGGGCAGCGTCATCACCGGCATCTCTTCGGGCAGCACGATCTCGAGTTCCATCACCTTTTACGTTGGGAGAGGAAACGCGAAATTCAACCGGCGCGTCGAGGGAGAGCTTCTAAACTCACGCGGGCGAAATCGTTGAAGTTGCGTTCAATCGTTTGCAGACGCCGCGCTCGGAGTGGAGGAAGGAAAGCGGTTGAGTCGTTCCGTGACTTGCTGGAGGGCGTCGGAGAAGCGCGCCTGAATCGCAGGATCGATGACCAACTCCCCGCTTGGCGAAAAGGCGACCTGATCGTCGGTGGCGTAAATGCCGGGAAGTATGTCGGTCGAGCCGAGAATCGAAAGCAGAGGCTTCAGCGTGTATTCGATGGCGAGGAGATGTGCCGGGGAACCGCCCGTGGCGATCGGCAACGCGATTTTTCCGCGCAGCGCGTATTGCGGCAGGACGTCGAGAAACGTTTTCAGCGTTCCCGCGTAGGCCGCTTTGTAAACCGGCGTGCCGACGATGATCGCGCGGGCAGTGGCGACCAGCCCGATGGCCGGCTGCAGCGCCGGGCTGTCGTAGCGGGCCGCGATCAAGTCCTCTGCCGGCAGATCGCGCACCGACAGATAGGCGGCGTCGAAGCCGCGCGCGACAAATTGTTCGCGCAACGTTTTCAACAACGACGAAGAGCGGGACGTGGGGGAGGGACTGCCGGAAAGAAGAAGGATGTCAGGCATGCGTCTCGAATTCAGACCAGGAGCCTGACCGCCGCAACCCCGCGCTTCTGCACGCGATCATGGAGCCACCGTGACAGCACTGTCGCACTGCGCTCGAGCTCGCTTGGCGTGCTGTGTCACGCTGGCACAATCCGCCGTCACATCGCGGCCAGCGGAAGACGAGTGTTGTTTTTCTAACAATTTAACTATAACGTCTTACGAATACGCGCTGAATTGGGCACAGCCGTTGCTAAACCTTCAGCATGAGCCGAATTTTAGGTATCGATCTAGGCACCACGAACTCGTGCATGGCGATTATGGAGGGCGGCGAGCCCGTGGTGATCCCC
Organism: Opitutaceae bacterium; assembly: GCA_040255565.1. Taxonomy (GTDB): domain Bacteria; phylum Verrucomicrobiota; class Verrucomicrobiia; order Opitutales; family Opitutaceae; genus Opitutus. The sequence continues at coordinate 226,831 of JBDZVH010000001.1, forward strand.
AATGCGGAGGGCGCCCGCACCACCCCGTCGGTCGTGGCATTCACGAAATCCGGCGAGCGTCTCGTCGGCCAGGCGGCAAAACGCCAGGCTGTCACCAACCCCCGCAATACTGTCTTTTCCTCGAAGCGTCTGATTGGCCGTAAATTCACCGAAGTCCGGGAAGAGGCCAAGAACATGCCCTTCAAGGTGGTCGAAGGCAAAAACGGCGACGCCTACATTGAAGTCCAGGTGGGCGACAAGACGGAGCAATTCGCGCCGCAGCAGATCTCTGCGTTTGTGCTCGGCAAGCTGAAGGCTGATGCCGAGGCGTATCTGGGCGAAAAAATCACGCAGGCGGTCATCACGGTCCCGGCCTACTTTAACGACTCGCAACGCCAAGCCACCAAAGACGCCGGCAAGATCGCCGGTCTCGAGGTGCTCCGCATCATCAACGAGCCGACCGCCGCCTCGCTCGCTTACGGTCTCGACAAGAAGAAAGACGAGAAGATCGCGGTGTTCGACTTGGGCGGCGGCACGTTCGACGTGTCAGTGCTCGAAATCGGCGACGGCGTTTTCGAGGTCAAGGCCACCAATGGCGACACGCACCTCGGCGGCGACAACTGGGACGAGGCGTTGATCACGTGGCTCGTCGACACGTTCAAGAAGGAAAACGGCATCGACCTCCGCAAGGACCCGATGGCGCTCCAGCGCCTGAAGGAAGAAGCCGAGAAGGCGAAGATCGCCCTTTCGTCCACGCAGTCGGTCGACATCAATCTGCCGTTCATCACCGCCGACGCGTCGGGGCCGAAGCACATGAATGTGCAGCTCACGCGCGCCAAGATGGAGCAGATCTGCGATCCGCTGTTTGAGCGCTGTCTGCCGCCATTCAAGAACGCTCTGAAGGACGCCGATCTCAGCTCCTCGCAAATTGATGAGCTCGTGCTCGTCGGCGGCATGACCCGCATGCCGAAGGTGGTCGACGTGGCGAAAGGCCTCGCCGGCAAACAGCCTCACCAGGGCGTCAATCCGGACGAAGTGGTCGCCATCGGCGCCGCCATTCAAGGTGGCGTGCTGAAGGGCGAAGTGCGCGACGTGCTGCTGCTCGACGTCACCCCGCTCACGCTGGGCATCGAGACGGCTGGCCAGGTGGCCACGCCGATGATCCCGCGCAACACCACCATTCCGGCGAAGAAGACGCAGATCTTCTCGACCTACGCGGACAACCAGCCGGGCGTCGAAATCGTGGTGCTTCAGGGCGAGCGTCCGATGTCGCGCGACAACAAGGTGCTCGGCACCTTCAAGCTCGACGGCATCCCGCCCGCACCGCGCGGCACGCCGCAAATCGAGGTCACCTTCGATATCGACGCCAACGGCATCCTGCACGTCTCAGCCAAAGATCTGGGCACGGGCAAGGATCAGAAGATCACGATCCAAGGCTCGTCCGGCCTCTCCAAGGATGAGGTCGAAAAGATGACCAAGGAAGCGGAGCTTCACGCCGAGGAGGACCGCAAACGCAAGGAAGCGGTCGAGACGAAGAACCAGCTCGATTCGACGATTTACCAGCTCGAGAAGACCCTCAAGGACGCGGGCGACAAGCTTCCCGCCGACAAGAAGTCCAAGATCGAGTCGGCGATCGCCGATGCGAAGAAAGAGCTGGAAAGCGAAGACGCCGCCCGCATGAAGTCTGCGATCGAAAAGCTCACCGCCCTCGGCGGCGAACTTTACGAAGAGGCGCAGAAAGCGGCTCAGGCCGCGGGTGCCTCCGCTGGCGCCGCTCCGAGCGGAGAGGAAGCGTCCTCCGGCGGCTCCGCGAAGAAGACCGAGAAGAAGGCCGACGTCGTCGATGCCGACTTCGAGGTCGTCGACGACGACAAGAAGAAGTAAGTTTTCACCTTTTGCGCGCCGGCTGCGCGATCGCGCAGCGGGCGTGCTTCGTTGAACCAAAACACACCTCTAGTTCAGAAACCCAACCCAATATGGCTAACGTCAATATCAAGCCCATCGGCGATCGCGTGCTCGTGGAGCACATCGAAGAAAAAGAGCAGGTCCGCGGAGGAATCATCATCCCGGACAGCGCCAAGGAAAAGCCCCAGGAGGCCAAGGTGATCGCCCTCGGCACCGGCAAGAAGGGCGATGACGGCAAAGTCACCCCGTTCGAAGTCAAGGTCGGCGACCGCGTGCTGATCAGCAAATACGGCGGCACCGAGGTGAAGCTCAACGAGAAGAAATATACGCTTGTGCGCGAGGACGACATCCTCGGCGTGATCGGCTGAACGCCGCGTCACCGTTACTTGAATACGCAATCCTCAACTCTCAACTAAGACACAATGGCTGCTAAACAACTCCTGTTCGACGAGGCCGCTCGTCAAAAAGTTCTCCGTGGCGTCGAGCTCCTCTCGCGCGCGGTGAAGGTCACCCTCGGCCCGAAGGGCCGCAATGTCGTCATCGACAAGAAATTCGGTTCCCCGACCGTCACCAAGGACGGCGTCACCGTCGCCAAGGAGGTCGAGCTCCCGGATCCCTACGAGAACATGGGCGCCCAGATGGTGAAGGAAGTCGCTTCCAAGACCTCCGACGCCGCCGGCGACGGCACCACGACCGCGACCGTGCTCGCCGAGGGCATCTACCGCGAAGGCCTGAAGAACGTCACCGCCGGCTCCAACCCGGTTTACCTCAAGCGCGGCATCGACAAGGCCGTTGAGGCCGCCGTCACCGAGCTCGCCCGCGTCTCCAAGAAGGTCTCGGACCGCGAGGAGATCCGCCAGGTCGCGACCGTGTCCGCCAACTGGGACGACACCATCGGCAACATCATTGCCGACGCGATGGACAAGGTCGGCAAGGACGGCACGATCACGGTCGAAGAAGCCAAGTCGATCGAGACCACGCTCGACGTCGTCGAGGGCATGCAGTTCGACAAGGGCTACCTCTCGCCGTATTTCACGACGAACGCCGAGTCGCAGGAAGCGGTCCTCGAGGACGCCTACGTGCTGATCCACGAGAAGAAGATCTCGAACCTGCAGGAATTCCTCCCGCTGCTCCAGACCGTCGCCAAGAGCGGCAAGCCGCTCCTCGTCATCGCCGAGGAAGTCGAAGGCGAAGCGCTCGCGGCTCTCGTCGTTAACAAGATCCGCGGCACGCTCAACGTGTGCGCGGTGAAGGCGCCTGGCTTCGGCGATCGCCGCAAGGCCATGCTCGAGGACATCGCGGTCCTCACCGGCGGCCGCTGCATCACCGAGGATCTCGGCCTCAAGCTCGAGAACCTGCAGATCGCCGACCTCGGTCGCGCGAAGCGCATCGTGGTCGACAAGGAAAACACCACGATCGTCGAGGGTTCGGGCAAGAGCTCCGACATCCAGGCGCGCGTGAAGCAGATCCGCCGCCAGATCGAGGAAACCACCTCCGATTATGATCGCGAGAAACTCCAGGAGCGCCTGGCGAAGCTCGCCGGTGGCGTGGCCGTCATCAATGTCGGTGCCGCGACCGAAGCCGAGATGAAGGAGAAGAAGGCTCGCGTCGAAGACGCGCTGCATGCGACCCGCGCGGCCGTCGAAGAGGGCATCGTCGCCGGCGGCGGCGTTGCGCTGCTCCGCACCGCGAAGGTCATCGACGCGCTCCAGCTCGAGGGCGACGAAAAGATCGGTTCGCAGATCGTGCGTCGCGCGATCGAGCACCCGCTGAAGCAGCTCTGCTCGAATGCCGGCATCGACGGTGGCGTCATCGTCAAGGAAGTCCTCGGCTCGAAGGGCAACAACGGTTACAACGTGGCCACCGACAAGTTCGAGGACCTCGTGAAGGCCGGTGTCGTCGATCCGACAAAGGTTACGCGCACCGCGCTGCAGAATGCGGCGTCGATCGCGGGCCTGCTGCTCACGACCGAGTGCATGATCACCGAAATCCCCGAGAAGGAGAAGGCCCCGGCCTCTCCCGCCGGCGGTGGCATGGGCGGCATGGACTACTAAAGTCCAACGCCAGCGATAGACTCGCCTCATCACTTCAAGGCGCTCCGGCAACGGAGCGCCTTTTTTCGTCTCAAAGATCCCGCGCCCCCGCGCGAAATTTGAGTGTCGCCGCAGATTTGCATATTGGTTTCATACGTTCCGCCCCCATGAGAACGTATTCGCGTTTTTGCACCGCGGCGCGCCATGGCGTGCTGCTTCTCGCGACGACAGCGCTCGCCTTGGCCGTCGCCGACAACGTTCCTGCCCATCGCGCTGCAGCCGAAACGCGCGCGGCCGAACTGCGCGCGCAAATCGTGCGAGCCGACGAGCTGTATTTCAAAAAAGCGGCGCCGGAAATCAGCGACGCCGCTTACGACGATTTGAAACGCGAACTCGCGTCGATCGAGCATGCGTTTCCCGAACTGGCGCGTCCGGCCGACGCCGCCATCGGCGACGATCGCACCGGCGATTTTCCGACTGCACGCCATCGCGCGCGGATGTTGAGTTTGAAAAAAGCCTACAGCGAAGCGGAGCTGCGGGCATTCGTGCAAGGGCTGGAAAAGCAGCTCCGTCGCGGGAGTCTCGCCTTCGTCGTCGAACCCAAGTTCGACGGCGTCGCCATCAGCGTCACGTATAGAAACGGCAAATTCGACCGCGCTGTCACGCGCGGTAACGGAGACGAAGGCGATGACGTGAGCGACAACGTCCGCGCGATCCGAGCGCTCCCGCTTACGCTCGAGGCGCCGAAGCTGCCCCGGCCCGCGGCGAAGCCGAAGGACAGTTTCCCGCTGCCAGACCTGGCGAGCGCGCCATTGCCGCTTCCGACGGTGCCCGTGCCCGAGTTGATCGAACTGAGAGGCGAAATTTTCGTGAGCTATCCGGAGTTTCGGCGGATCAACACCGAGCAGGAGGAGCTCGGCTTGGAGCTTTTTTCTCATCCGCGTAATCTCGCCGCCGGCACGCTGAAACGGCACGACGCGGCGGCGCTGAACGATCGCCGGCTCGAGATGGTGTTCTACGGGATCGGAGCGTGCGAGCCCGCGGACGAGAGTCCTCGCTCGCAGATGGAACTGCACGCGGCGCTGCGGGCCTGGCGTGTCCCCGGCGTGCGCATCGTCCGCGCGGCACGTGGCGCTGACGAAACGTGGCAGGCCATCGAGGCGCTCGCGGCGCAACGCGACCGTCTGCCGTTTCCGATCGACGGAACAGTTGTGAAACTCGATGACTTCGCCGCTCAGCAACAACTCGGCGCCTCGGCCGGCGCGCCGAACTGGGCAATTGCCTACAAGTTTCCGACCGGACGCGTGTCGACGCGCCTGCGGTCGATCACGCTGCAGCTTGGACGCACTGGCGTGCTGACGCCGGTTGCCGAGCTCGATCCCGTGGAACTGAACGGGTCGGTCGTGCGGCGAGCGACGTTGCACAATCGCGACGAGATCCGCCGCCACGATCTGCGGGTGGGCGATTATGTTTTCGTCGAGCGCGCCGGAGAGGTCATCCCGGCGATCGTAGGCGTCGATGTCGCGCGGCGAACCGAGGCGTCGGAGCCGTATTCATTTCCTGAACACTGTCCGGCCTGTGCCACCGCGCTCCTGTCGGCGCCTGGCGCGGCGGCGGTGCGTTGTCCGAACGACGATTGTCCCGCGCAGCTCAAACGGCGGCTCGAGCATTTCGCGGGCAAAACCGGCGTCGAGATCGGCGGGCTCGGACCTGCGACTGTGGCGGCGCTGGTCGATGCCGGCGTGGTGCGCACCCCGGCGGATTTGTTCACGCTCGATGCCGACAAGCTCGACGTCGTGAGCCCCAAATCCGCGGAGCGCTTGCTGGCGGAAATCGAACGCGCCCGGCAAGCGGAACTCTGGCGCTATCTTCAAGGCCTGAGTATTCCGGGCGTCGGTCGCGTGGCGGCCAGGGAACTCGCCCTCGGCTTCGATGATTTGGGCGAAATTGTCAGGGCCAGCGAAGCGGAGATGGCGCAACGCTGCCCCCGTGTCGGGCGCAATACAGCCGCGGCCGTGATCGCGTTTTTTGCCCAAGAGAAAAATCGGCGGATGATCGCGACCATGACGGCCGCGGGCGTGCGTCCGCAGCGCTCCGAGTCGGCGCGGTGAAGCGGCTCGCGGCACGGGACGGATTTCGTTTTCGTTCTCCGTCATGGAAGTCGTGTTTCTCGGAACGGGCACCTCGCAGGGCGTGCCGATGATCGCATGCGATTGCGCGGTGTGCCGCTCGCCGGATCCACGCAACCGTCGCACACGCGCGTCGATTCACGTGGTCATGGACGGATTGCATGTGCAGGTCGACGCGGCGCCGGAACTGCGGCTGCAGTGTCTCGCCAACGACATTCGCTGGGTGGATTTTTTCATCCTCACGCACGGACATGCGGATCACATCACCGGCATGGATGACCTGCGGCGCTTCTGCGATCTGCACGGCGGCAACGCACTCACGGTGTATACGACCGACGAAGGCATGGGCCGCGTGCTGTCGATTTTTCCATATGCGATCGCGGAGCGTCCGGTCTCGCGCGGATACGCGGCGTTCCGGCTCCTCGACCTGCCGCCGCAACTCGACCTGCCGCAGGGCACGATCCAGTCCACGCTGCTCCCGCATGGCGGCGTGAATACGCTCGGTCTCGTTTTCACCGAGCGAAGCAGCGGGCGGAAGTTCGTTTACTACACGGACTGCAAACGCGTGCCGCGAGAAGCAGTGGAACTCGCGCGCGGCGCGGACGCCGTGGTCCTCGATGGTTTGAGGCCCAATCCGCATCCGTCGCACATGAGCATCCCCGAAGCCGTCGCCGTGGCGGCCGACATCGGCGGCCGGCAAACCTGGCTGACGCATTTGACGCACCTCAGCGATCACGCCTCGACCGAGGCCGATTTGCCGCCTTCGGTGCGGCTCGCCTACGACGGATTGAAGCTGACGATCTAGACCGCGAAACGGCGTGGCGGCGGTCGTCGAATCGCGAGAAAGCACGAGATACACGAAACACACGAAAATCGAGCCACTGACCGCCAACTGAACCGCGGACCGCACGGAAGCGGAGGCGTTGCGCACTCTCATCCGTGTTTCGTGTGCTCTGTGAGTCCTGTTTCGTCGCTTTCCTGTCCTTCGTGGGTAGTTCGTGGTTCTCCCAGAGAGTCCTCCGGGAATTTACGGAACCATCAAATTTGCGCTTGCTTAAATCCCTACTGAATCAATGTAGATTCAACTCACGGGTATGAAACTCTCCAAGAAAGGCGAATACGCTCTCCGCTCGCTCATCAACCTCGGCATCGCCGGGGAGGTGGGGCGGAGCTTGGTGCAGGTTTCCGAGCTCGCGGATCAGGAGCAGCTGCCGATCAAGTTCCTCGAACAGATCATGCAGGCGCTCAAGGAGGCCGGCTTTGTCGTCAGCGTTCGCGGCAAGTTCGGCGGTTATCGCCTCGCGAAGCCCGCGAAGCAGATCACGATTGGCGAGGTCGTCCGGCTGATCGACGGACCGCTCGCTCCGATCGGGTGCGTCAGCCAGACGGCTTACGAGCCGTGCACCTGCCCGGACGAAACCCACTGCGGCCTGCGGATGCTGATGCTCGATGTGCGCAACGCCATCGCGAACATCCTCGACCGCTACACTCTTGCGGATGTCGTCGAAATCACGCTGCGCAAACTGCGGCGCGATCAGGTGCCGCTGCCGTTTTCGGCGGAAGCCGAGGCGGCGGCGACGACGAATCCGCGCCTGCCTGCCCGGCTCGCGCGCAAACTCGCCGCGAGCAAACCCGCGCCGCGTCTCACCGAGGCAGACGGCGTGCTTCATCAAATCCTCGGAGATTACTCCATCTAGACCGTTGTGCCTCATGGCTTCCGCCGCTGCCGATTCCAATTTTTCCGCGTCCGCTCCGTTGCCGGAGTGGATTGCCCTGGTCCGCGAAAAGGTCGAAGGCCTGCGCTTCGGCGTCGTCCAACTCGTCGTTCACGACGGTCGCGTGACGCAGATCGAGCGCACCGAGAAAACGCGCCTGCCCGCATCGGGCGAAAAGAGCGTCGAGTAAATTTCCGCCCACCGGCCCACCGGCGGCGTTGACCGAACCCACCTCCCGCTGACGGGAAAACGACCAGTCCACTGGAGTGCTCCTGAGAACCCATCCCTCAGATCATCATGAACGCATTCCGACCGGCCCGTGTGGCCGTCCTTCTCTCCGCCGTGGTCCTGCACGGCTCCTTGTTCGCGCAAGCGGACCCTGAAATCGAAGCGCTGCGCGAGCAGATCCGCCAGCTCGACCAAAAGCTTCGCGTCCTTGAGCGGAAACAGGAACTCAAAGACGAGGAGGCCGCGGCGAAATCCAAAGCTGCGCCCAAAGTCACCGCCAGCGACGGACGCGTCGAAGTGACCTCCGGCGACGGCGCCCATTCGCTGCGGCTCCGCGGTCTCGTGCAGGCGGACTACCGCTATTACGCCGACTCCGCGAACGACACGCCCGACTCATTTCTACTCCGGCGCGCCCGCCTCGTTTTCGAAGGCAAGTTCAGCAATCTGTTCCAGTTCGTCGTGCAGCCCGAGTTTGCGAGCACGATCCAGATTTTGGACGCCAACGTGAACGCCGCGTTTTCGCCGGCCTTGCAGCTGCGCGTCGGCAAGTTCAAGACGCCCGTCGGACTCGAGCAGCTCCAGTCCGATCCGGTCGCGTTTTTCAACGAGCGTTCCGTGGCCACGAATCTCACCCCCAACCGCGACGTGGGCCTTCAACTTCACGGCGATCTTTTCGGCGAGCGTCTGAATTACGCCGTCGGCGTGTTCAACGGCGTGCCGGATGCGGGCAACAATGTCACGGGTTCGTCCGACTCGGACCACGGCAAGAACGTCGTCGTTCGCTTGTTCGCCACGCCGTTTGCAGGAGAAGCCGATTCGGCGTTTCGCGGCCTGGGCGTCGGCGTGGCTGCGAGTCGCGGCACGTTCTCCGGCACGGCGGGTCGGGCGTCCGGTTATCGCACGGATGGCCAGCAGACGTTCTTCACCTATCTGTCCGGCGCGACGCCGGCCGACACGGTCGTAGCGGTCGGTCGCGGCACGACGGTGTCGCCGCAGGCGTATTTCTATTCCGGCCCGTTCGGCGTGCTTGCCGAATACGTTGTCTCGTCGATCGAGGTCCAGCGCGGCACTGGTCGCGTCGCCGACGTGAAGAATCACGGCTACAATCTTTCGTTCGGCTACGTGCTGACGGGGGAGGACGCGAGCTATCGCGGCGTTTCCCCGAAAACCAGTTTCAACGCCGCCACCGGCACCTGGGGTGCTTTCGAAGTCGTGGGACGGATCGCCGGTGTCGACATCGACGACACGGTGTTCACGGGCCCGGGGACGCTCCGCCTGGCAAATCCGAACGTCAGTGCGACCGCGCTCACCTCCTACGGCCTCGGCCTGAACTGGTATTTCTCCAAAGCCGCGCGCGCGAATTTCAACGTTTTCCACAACACCTTCAAACTGGCGCCCGGCGCCACGCCGGCCCCGACCGCTCTGATCGGCGACGATGAAACCACCTTCATCAGCCGCCTGCAGCTCTCGTTCTGAACTCTCTCCTGATCTCAACGCTTCCTCACATGAAGACCAAAATCTTTCTCTCCTCCCTTCTCGCCGCCACGCTCGCCGTTGCCGCGTCCGCTAAAAAAATCGAACTGCTCAACGTCTCCTACGACCCGACGCGTGAGCTCTATGTCGAGTTCAACAAGGCGTTCGCCGCCCATTGGAAGGCGACGACCGGCGACGACGTGACGATCAAACAATCGCATGGCGGTTCCGGCAAACAGGCGCGCTCCGTGATCGACGGCCTGCGAGCCGACGTCGTCACGCTCGCCCTCGCGGGCGACGTCGATGCGCTGCATCAAAACGCGAAACTCATTCCCGCCGACTGGCAGAAACGGCTGCCGCACAACTCCGCCCCCTATACCAGCACGATCGTGTTTCTCGTTCGCGCCGGGAATCCGCAGAAGATCAAGGACTGGGACGATCTCGCGAAACCGGGTGTCTCGGTGATCACGCCCAATCCGAAAACCTCCGGCGGCGCGCAATGGAACTACCTCGCCGCGTGGGAGTATGCGCGACGCAAATACGGCAGCGAGGAGCAGGCGAAGGCCTTTGTTGCTCGCCTCTACAAAAACGTCGCCGTGCTCGATTCGGGCGCGCGCGGCGCCACGACGACCTTCGTGCAGCGCGGCATTGGCGACGTGTTTATCTCGTGGGAAAACGAGGCGTTTCTCGCGCTGCACGAATTCGGCAAGGACAAGTTCGAGATTGTCGTTCCGTCGATCAGCATTCTCGCCGAGCCGACGGTTGCGGTCGTCGACCAGGTGGTGAAGAGGAAAGGCACAGAGGCCGTCGCGAAGGCGTATCTCGAATACCTGTATTCCGAGGAAGGTCAGGACATCGCAGGGAAGCATTTCTACCGGCCGGCGGTGAGCGACGCCGCGAAGAAGAAATATGCGTCGGTGTTTCCGAAGGTGGAGTTGTTCACGATCGACGAAGCGTTTGGCGGCTGGACGAAGGCGAAGAAGACGCATTTCGCCGACGGCGGCACCTTCGATCAGATCTACGCGCGGTAACGAAATTCCCCATCCTGCGGCGGGCCAAACCGGGCGACGGCGCGCCCGCCGCGGGACTTCAAACCATGAGCAATATCATGACTTTCCGTCGATCCTCCGCGGCCGCCCGAGCGCTCGAGCCGCCGGCCGCCTCTTCCACGCCCGCCGTTTTGGGCGAGCAGCTTTCCCGCCTGTATGAACGGGTCCAGGGTTCGCCGCACGTGTTCGCGTCGCCAGCCGGCCCGTTCGACGCTCACGGACCGCACCATTTGCCGCGCTTTGTCTATTTCGGTCCCGAAGCCACCGATGCCGCGCTGCGACTTTCTTTTCTCGCCGGGCTCGATCATCGCGACCTGCGTTCCACGCTGGCGTTGCTGCGGTTCGTCGAAGGTCTCGCTGCGCGCCCTGACCTCGGACAGGGGCTGAACCTTTCGTTTTTTCCTTTGCTCGACGTGCTTGGTCTGGCGGGTGCGACGCCGGGGCGCGATCTGTCGCGGGCGCATTGGGCGCGTTCGACTGCGCCGGAGATCGCGCTGCTGGAGAAAGACGCGCGCGGCCGCGCGTATCACGGATTCGTCCGGATCGAATCGGCTGTCGGCGAGGATGTCGTGACGATTCGCCTGAGCGCAGCGGAGCCGTTGGAGAATCTGGCGCCGGCGCTCGAGCTGATTTCCTCCGAAGACCTCTCGCCGCTCGACGTTCGGTGGGAAAGCGCGGCGTCGGCCGAATTTCTCTCGGGGCCGCTGAGCATCGCCGACGATCTCCCGATTCGTCCGTTCGAGCTGCTCGTGCGCATTCCGGCGAACTGGCCGCTGGAACTTTATGCGGACGCGACGGCATCGATTCTCCGTCGCTTTGTGCTTCGTTACTGCGGCTTCTTCTCCTACGCACAACATCTCTGAAACGCCGCGACCGAGTCCGCTCATTCGCCGCCTTCGCTTCCATTTATCCCGTCGTTGCCATGTCCACGCTCGCCAATCCTCCGCTGACGAAGGCCTCCGCGCTGCTCGCTCCGCTGCGCGCGCTCGTCCGCGAGGACGCGGCGCTGGCCGCGCGCAGCCGGCTGCGCCTCGACGCGATCGCGACGCTGACGCACGGCGGCAGCAGGTATGCGATCGAGCGCATCCGGCTCGCGGGAGCCTACGCCGGGCACGATCCGATCCGGCTCGGACTTTTCGCGGGTATCCACGGCGACGAACCCGCGGGCTGCGCGGCGCTGGTGGAATTCGCGTCCGCGCTCGTGCGCGATCCCGCGCGAATCGCGGGTTACGAGCTTTTCCTTTATCCGGTGCTCAATCCCGTCGGCTACGAGCGCGGCACCCGCGTCAATCACTCGGGCCAGGATCTGAACCGCGAATTCTGGCGCGCTTCGCCGGAAATCGAGGTGCAAGCGATGGAACGCGAGCTGCGCGCGCATGCGTTTCACGGGATCATCACGCTGCACGCCGATGACACATGCGAAGGCGTTTACGGTTACGCCCACGGACGCACGCTGAACGAGGCGCTGCTGGCGCCGGCGCTCGCGGCAGCGCGGGCGTTTCTGCCGATCGACGAACGTGCGGTGATCGACGGATTCCCGGCACGCGCCGGTCTGATCCGCGATTGTTTCAAGGGCGTTCTCTCCGCGCCGCCGGACCAGTGGCCGCAGCCGTTCGACGTGATTTTCGAGACACCGGCGTGCGCGCCGCTGTCGCTGCAAACGGCCGCGACCGTCGCGGCACTCGACGCGATCGTCGCCACGTATCCCGGCTTCATCGCCTACGCCCAGGATCTCTGATGTCACACCGTGTCTCACGCTCCGTTCTTCCCGGATTCGGGCTCTCGCTCGGTTTCACGCTGACTTATCTCGGCCTGATCGTGCTCGTGCCGTTGTCGGCCGCGTTTGTGAAAACGGCGGGCATGAGCTGGGCGGAGTTTGTGGACGCCGTCGCCTCGCCGCGCGTGCTGGCGTCGTATCGGTTGAGCTTCGGCGCGTCGCTGGCGGCCGGGGCGGTGAACGCGTTCTTCGGTTTGATCATCGCGTGGGTGTTGGTGCGTTATTCGTTTCCGGGCCGGCGGATTGTCGACGCGCTGGTCGATCTGCCGTTCGCGCTGCCGACGGCGGTGGCGGGCATCGCGCTGACGGCGATCTATGCGCGCAATGGCTGGGTCGGGCAGTGGCTGGAGCCGCACGGAATCAAAATCGCGTTTACCGAGATCGGCGTTTTCGTGGCGCTCACGTTCATCGGTCTGCCGTTCGTGGTGCGCACGCTGCAGCCGGTGCTCGAGGAGCTCGAACCGGAGATCGAGGAGGCGTCGGCGAGCCTCGGGGCGAACCGCTGGCAGACGATCACGCGCGTGATCGTGCCGGAGTTGTTTCCTGCGCTACTCACCGGCTTCGCCCTCGCGTTTGCGCGGGCGCTCGGCGAATACGGTTCGGTGGTGTTCATCTCGGGCAACATGCCGATGCGCACCGAGATTACGCCGCTGCTGATCATCACGAAGCTGGAGCAATACGATTACCGCGGCGCGACCGCGATCGCGGTGGTGCTGCTGATGGTGTCGTTCGTCATGCTGCTCCTCATCAACCTGCTCCAGAAATGGAGCCGTCGCGTCCACCGCCTCTGAGCCGGACGCATCTTCATTTTTCAACATGGCTTCCGTTGTCACTCGTTCTCTCGCGGCTGAGCCGGCGGCGCCGCGCAGCCAGCCACCACGTGCCACGCACGATCCGGTCTGGGTGCGCTGGCTGCTCACCGGCGTGGCGCTGGTATTTCTGCTCTTCTTCCTCGTGCTGCCGCTCGCGGCGGTGTTTGCGGAGGCGTTTCGCCGCGGCGTGGCGGCGTATTTCGAATCGTTCGCGGATCCGGATGCGATCGCGGCGATCAAGCTCACGCTGCTCACGGCGGCGATCGCGGTGCCGGCCAACGTCGTGTTCGGTGTGGCGGCGGCGTGGCTGATCGCGAAGTTCCATTTCCGGGGCAAGAGCCTGCTGACGACGCTGATCGACCTGCCGTTCGCCGTCTCGCCGGTGATTTCGGGCCTGATCTACGTGCTCGTGTTCGGACTGCAAGGCTGGTTCGGGCCGTGGCTGGCGGAGCACGATCTGAAGATCATCTTCGCCGTGCCCGGCATCGTGCTGGCGACGATGTTCGTCACGTTTCCGTTCGTGGCGCGCGAGCTGATTCCGCTCATGCAGGCGCAGGGCCCGGACGAGGAGTATGCCGCGATCACGCTGGGGGCGAGCGGCTGGAAGACGTTCTGGCGGGTGACGCTGCCGAACATCAAATGGGGCCTGCTCTACGGCGTGATCCTCTGCAATGCCCGCGCCATGGGCGAATTCGGCGCCGTCTCCGTGGTGAGCGGACACATCCGTGGGGAAACGAACACGATGCCGCTGCACGTCGAGATCCTTTATAACGAATACAACTTCGTGGGCGCCTTCGCGGTCGCGTCGCTGCTCGCGTTTCTCGCCGTCGTCACCCTCGTCCTCAAGAGCCTCGTCGAGTGGCGCCACGCGCGCGCGCTCCGCTGAACCTTGAATTTCAACTCCGATGAGTATCCAAGTTTCCAGTATCTCGAAGAAATTCGGCGCCTTCACCGCGCTCGACGGCGTGGACCTCACCGTGCCGCGCGGCAAGCTCGTCGCGCTGCTCGGGCCCTCGGGTTCAGGCAAGACGACCCTGCTGCGCATCATCGCCGGCCTGGAGCAGGCCGACGGGAGCGCCGGGCGCATCCATTTTCACGGCGAGGACGTGACGGACCTGCCGGCGGGCAAGCGGAAGGTCGGTTTCGTTTTCCAGCATTACGCGCTGTTCCGGCACATGAACGTGTTCGAGAACGTCGCCTTCGGCCTGAATGTCCGCCGGCGTCGCGACCGGCCGTCCTCGCACGAGATCGCGGAGCGGGTGCACAAGCTGCTCAAGCTGGTGCAACTCGAGGGGCTCGAGCGTCGGTTTCCGAGCCAGCTGTCCGGCGGCCAGCGGCAGCGCGTCGCGCTGGCGCGGGCGCTGGCGGTCGAGCCGAAAGTGTTGCTGCTGGACGAGCCGTTCGGCGCGCTCGACGCAAAGGTGCGCAAGGAACTGCGTCGCTGGCTGCGCAGGTTTCACGAGGAGATCCATCTCACGACGCTTTTCGTGACCCACGATCAGGAGGAGGCGCTCGAGATTGCGGACGAAGTCGTGATCATGAACAACGCGCGCGTCGAACAGGTCGGCTCGCCGCAGGAAGTCTACGACCGGCCGGCGTCGCCGTTTGTGTATGAGTTTCTCGGCAACGTGAACGTGCTGCGAGCGCGCACCCTGGCGGACGCGGGAGTGGCGTCCAGCGGCGCGGCGGTCGCGGCGAACGGGCAGGTTTATGTGCGACCGCACGACATCGAAGTGCTGCCCGACGAGCCAGGATCGACCGGCGTCGTCGCGGTGTTGCGCTACATCCACGCCGCGGGCGCGCAGGCGCGGTTGACGCTGGAGCAGGTGCAGAGTCGCGAGCCCATCGAAGTGGAAATCGCGCGCATCGAGCTCACGCGCCTCGGATTGAAAGTGAACGACCTGGTCCGGCTGCGACTGCGGCAGTCGCACACGTTTGCCGAGGATTACGCGATTTGACGCGGGTTCGGAACCGGGGCGTTGACTTCGAATCGCGGGCACGGAACCGGCTGTGGAGGCGAGCGCCTCTTGTCCCGGAGGCGTTCTCCAACCCTGAAATTTTGATTCATGTTCGAAGATAATTCATCCGTCCGGAGCGTCGCGATCGTGGGCGCGGGTTTCAGCGGGTCCGCGGTGGCGATCCATCTCCTGCGTCGCGCCACGACGGCGCTGCGGATCGTGCTGATCGAGCGTCGTCCGCCGTTTGGCGGCGGCGTGGCCTACGGGACGAAGTCGCCGGACCATTTGCTGAACGTGCCCGCGGACAGCATGGGACTCTGGCCGGCGGAACCGGACCATTTTGTCCGGTGGTTGCGGAAGCACCGCGAGGTTGAAGGCGTGCCCGAGGAATTCGATCCCCGCGGCTTTTTGCCGCGACGGCTGTATGGCGCCTACCTGGCGGCGCAGCTGAACGAGGCGGAGGCGGATCGGGCGCCCGCGGTGGATTTCGCGCGGGTCGAAGGTGAGGTCATCGACATCGAGGAGCGGACCGGCGGCGGTGGCGTTCTGCTGCTGCAGGACGGCCGGCGGATCGAAGCGGATCAGGTCGTGCTCGCGCTGGGTAATCTGCCCGGTCCGTATCCGATTCCGCGTCCGCTGCCGGTGTATCGGAGCAAGCGATACGTGCATGTGCCCTGGCGGGCGGATGCGTTGGGTGGCATCGGTCCGGACGATCCGGTCCTGCTGGTCGGGCAGGGACTCACGGCGGCCGATCTGATCGTGGAACTCGACCGTCGCGGGCATCGCGGGGTCATTCACGCGCTCTCAAGGCGAGGGATTCGCCCGCAGGTCCATCGGGAGGCGGGGCCGTATCCATCCTTCATCGAGCGGCCGGCGCTGCCGGTGACGGCGCGCGAACTGCTCGGACGCGTGCGGCGGGAAGTGCGGGCCGCGGGCGCGCGGGGGATCGACTGGCGGGCGGTGATCGACAGCGTGAGACCGCACGCGCAGGCGATCTGGCAGGGATTCTCCGAGGAGGAGCGCAGCCGGTTCCTGCGGTATGTGGCGCCGGTGTGGGAGGGTCACCGGCACCGGATCGCGCCGGAGCTCGCGGGGGTGTTGCAGCAGCTCGAAGCAGAAGGCCGGCTGCAGTATCATGCGGGGCGCCTGCAGACGCTGGAGGCGGAGCCGGATGCGGTCGGCGTCGTGTTTCGCCGGCGCGGAACGAACCAGCACGTCGCGCTGCGGGTCGCGAAAGTGATCAACTGCACTGGGCCGCGGACGGATTATTCGAAATACCAGCACCCGCTTTTCATCCACCTGCTCGCGCGCGGATTGATCGACCACGATCCGTTGGCGCTGGGGATCAACGCGCGGGCGACGGGCGAGGTGCTGCGTTATCGCGGATCCGAAGTCGGCTGGCTTTTCACGCTGGGAGCGCCGTTGAAAGGCGTGCGGTGGGAAACGACCGCGGTGCGTGAGATTCGCGAGCAGGCGGAAGCACTGGCCGGCCGGCTGCTCGCTGCCCTGCCGGCGGCCGCCGCGAGTGCGCCTACAACGGCCAGACCTTGGGAATGACCACCATCGCGACGATGAAACAGAGGATGTTCATCGGAATCCCGATGCGCAGAAAATCGCCGAAGCGGTAACCGCCGATGCCGTAGACGTAGGTGTTGGTCTGATACCCGATGGGCGTGGAGAACGCGGCCGAGGCGGCGAACATCACCGCAATGACAAAGGGACGTGCATCGACGCCCAGCTCGGTGGCCACGCCGATCGCGATCGGAGCCATGAGCGCGGCGACGGCGTTGTTGGAGAGGATTTCGGTGAACAGCGCGGTGATGAGATAGATGCAGGCGAGCATCACCATGGCCTTGTGCTGATAGGGGGCGATGTGGTGCACGAGCCCGACGATCTTTTGTGCGACGTAGGCGGCGGCGCCGGTATGCTCCATGGCGAGCCCCATCGCGAGCATGCCGAAGATGAGGAACAGGATGTTCCATTCGATCGCGTCGTAGGCGTCCTTCGGCTTGATGCAGCCGGTGAGGCAAAGGATGACGCTGCCGGCGAGCGCGCCGAACTCGATGGGCACCCAGTTGAACGAGGCCGTGATCACGATCCCCGCGGCGACGGCGAGGGCGATCGGGAGCCTCTTGTTGCGAGCGCGGGCGGGGAGCGGCGGCTGGTCGAAAAGGATGATGTCGTCGCCCGCGCGAAGCGTCTGGATCGCCGGATCGGTTCCCATCATGAGCAGCACGTCGCCGGCCTGGAGCGTGGTGGTCTCGAGCTTCTCGCGGAGGTTGCGGCCGTGCCGGTGGATGGCGAGAACGACCATCCGGAAGCGCTGGCGGAAGTTGATCTCCCGCAGGGTGGCGCCGACGATGTCCGACGTCGGGGTGACAACGCCCTCGACCAGCGAGCCCTCGTAAGCGGCGATTTGTTCGAGGCCGATGTGAAGTTCGGAAGTGAGGTCGACCCCGGCGATGCCGCGGGTGTGGACGATGCCCTTGGGGCGGCAGGCGAGAATCAGGCGATCGCCGGCCTGCAGGCGGAGCCGCGCGGGATCGAGCGAGACGCCGACCCCGTCGCGCACGAGCTCCAGGACACGAATGCCGCGGGCGGTGACGAGGCCGGCTTCCGCGAAGGATTTGCCGAGGACCTTGGAGTCGGGCTGCACGAACGCTTCGGTGATGTATTCCCGGCGTTCCTCGACGGAGAGGATCGACGTGAGCATTTGCCGGTCGGGCAGCAGGCGCCGCCCCATCAACGCGAGATAGATCGCGCCGATGAACGCGGTGGGCACGCCGAGCCAGGCGAGTTCGAACATCGACATCGGCGGCTGGCCCCGGGCGGTCGAGATGCTGTTGACGATCAGGTTGGTGCTGGTGCCGATGAGGGTGCAGGTGCCTCCCAGGACCGCGGCGTAGGAGAGCGGGATGAGGAGCTTCGAAGGCGAGAGCTTCATCCGGCGGGCAAGATTGAGCACCACCGGAAGGAAAACCACGACGACGGGGGTGTTGTTCACGAAAGCCGAGATCGTCGCGACGAGAGCCACGAGGAGAAGGACGACGACGACGTAGGACCAGCCCGCCGCATATTCGATCAGGTGGACGAACCGGTCGATCGCGCCGCATTTCACGAGGGCGGCGCTCAATACGAACATGGCGGCGATGGTGATCGGCGCGTGATTGGAGAAAACGGAGAAGGCCTTGTCGCCCGGGAGCAGGCCCGTCGCGATGAGCACGACGAACAACGCGAGCGCGATCACGTCGGGCGTGAATTTTTCCCGGACGAAATTTACGAGCGCCAGGCCCAGCAGGATAAAGACGGAGGCGATCTGCCAAGTCATCCGTCTTAGCAAAGTGCGCTGGACGGATTCGCCGAGAGGAAAATCCGGCGAGCGCGTCTTATCTGACGGTTTGCCAGCGACGGTTTATGCCACAATTTGGGACGGCATTCGCGCGTCGATTGCGCTGAATTTCTTCTCAACAACCCAAACCACGATCATGGCCAAAATCCATAACGACATCACTGAAACGATCGGCAACACCCCCCTCGTGCGCCTCAACCGCACGGCGGCGGCGCACGGCGCGCAGGCGGAGATCCTGCTCAAGCTCGAGTTCTTCAATCCGCTCTCCAGCGTCAAGGACCGCATCGGTTTCTCCATGATCGACGACGGAGTGAAGTCGGGGAAGATCACGAAGGACACCGTCCTCATCGAGCCGACGTCCGGAAATACCGGCATCGCGCTGGCGTTCGTTGCCGCGGCCAAGGGATTGAAGCTGATCCTCACGATGCCGGAGACGATGAGCGTCGAGCGCAAGAAGCTGCTCAAGATCCTGGGTGCGCGGCTGGTGTTGACGGAAGGCGCCAAGGGCATGAAGGGCGCGATCGCGAAGGCCGAGGAACTCGCCGCCAAAATCCCGAACAGCGTCATCCTGCAGCAATTCGCGAATCCGGCGAATCCCGCGATTCACCGTCAGACGACGGCGGAGGAAATCTGGCGCGATACGGACGGCAAGGTGGACATCATCGTCTCGGGCATCGGCACCGGTGGGACGATCACCGGCGTCGGCGAAGTGCTGAAGCCGCGCAAGCCGTCGCTCAAGATCGTCGCGGTCGAGCCGGACGCGTCTCCGGTGTTGTCCGGCGGCACGCCGGGCCCGCACAAATTGCAGGGCCTTGGCGCGGGTTTCGTGCCGGCCGTGCTGAACACGAATATCTACGACGAGGTGATCCGCGTGAAGGAAGTCGACTCGGGTCCCATCTCCAAGCAGGTCACGCAGCAGGACGGCATTCCAGTCGGCATCTCCTCGGGTGCGGCGGTCTGGGCGGCGCTGCAGCTGGCCAAGCGGCCTGAAAACAAGGGCAAGCAGATCGTCGTGATCATCCCGTCCGGCACGGAGCGTTATCTTTCGACCTGGCTGTTTGCGGACGTCAACGCGGAGAGCGATTCGATCGACGATCTCCTCCCCGCGAGCGCCTGATCGCCGCGAAAGTCCGTCTTCCTCGCGCCGGCTTCCCGCCGGCGCTTTTTTTTACGCCCGGAACGGCTTCGGCTGCTGGCCGGCCTGATACCAGCGATAGAAACTCACGGCCACGGCGCCAAGGGCGACGAACATGCCGACCAGCTTCATGCTGACGCCGGCGAGGAGTTGATCGTCCGCCGGCGAGAAGTTGGCGATGACGCGCGGCGCGAATTCATAGGTCGGATACAGGATGTCCTGCGAAAAGGTGATGTAGGCGAACAGCGGGGTCATGCCGACCAGCACCCCGAAAAAATAAAGCATCTGCACGCCATAACCGATCGGGGGCAGGACGCGCGACGGACTGAGCATCGGCCACCAGTAGAAGAGGGAGGCGGTGAAGAACATCACGTGCTCCAAGACGTGGACGAGTTTGTCGCGCAGCGCCCAATCGTAGAAATAAGGCATGTGCCACACCGAGGTGACGACGGTGTAGATAAGCCCGCAGGAGATGGGGTGGGTGAGCACGCGGAAAATCAATCTCCGCCCGGGGGGCGCCAGCACCGGATCGATCATCCAGCTCGGGAGCCCGAGCAGAAAGAGAATCGCGGCCGGATACATGAGCAACTGGTGTTGCAGCATGTGCGCGCTGAAGAGGAAGCGTTCGCCGATCTGGTCGAGCGGCGAGCCCACCGCCAAATAGAAGATCACGAGCGCGGAGTAGAACTTCCACGCGTGCGCGCGCGGGAACGGCGTGCCTGGCGCCAGCCGCGGCCGCAGCGGACCCGCCAGGATGGCCCAGAGCCAGCCGAGGAGCACGAGCCCGCCCACCAGATAGGGTTCGTTATGCCAGTGGGACCATTCGATCATACGCGAAGTTTTTAGCGCGGGATTTGGCGGAGCAACGAACTTCGGTTCCGCGTGGCGCGAAGTAGCGCCGTTTCATGTGCCGCCAGGACGGATGATACGGCGGGGAGCAAAAAAAACGGCGGCCGAAAAGGCCGCCGCGACAAGTGAAACGTGAATCGCCCCCGTCAGGCGGCGCGTGCCGCGTCGGAAGCGACGACGAGCGACGACAGCTCAACCGAGGTGAGCGGCTTGCTGTTGTCGACTTTGAACAGGTGGAGCAGCGCCCACATCGTTCCGCTGGCGAGCACTAGGCCGATGAAAAAAAGGATCGTGCAGAAGGCTTTGTCCCACCGCAGGTGCATGAAGTAGAAAATAACGAACAGGAACTTCACGACCGAAAGGACGACGAGGGCGGAGACGAGCAGCCATTTCGCGAATGGCAGGCCGATCGCGACGATCTCGACGCCGGTGATGACGGCGAGGAGCATCGCGATCTGGACGTAAGCCCAGAACTTGCTCTCGCCGGCGTGTTCGCGCGGTTCGGTGGCAAGGGCGACATGGGGATTGGGAGCGCTCATGGAGTGAGGAGAGAGTGACAGTGAAAGTGAAAGTGACAGTGAACGCGCGAGGGTGGCGGGAAGGAAAGCGGAGCCTCGAGATTACCGAGCGGGTGCCGTTACTTTCCCTTCAACCTTCGCTATGTCCTTTTAGAGGTATTCGAGCAGGTAGACGGCCGTGAAGATCACGATCCAGACGATATCGACGAAGTGCCAGTAAAGACCCATGGTCTCGACATCGATGGCCTCCTTGCGACCGACGCGGCCGCTGAAGGAGTAAAAGTACATCGACATCAGCCAGACCACGCCGATCAACACGTGCAATCCGTGGGTGCCGGTGAGGGTGAAGAACGTCGTGCCGAGGATGCTGTTGGTGATCGTCATCTTCTTTTCGACGACGAAGTGCCAGAATTCGTACACCTGGCAGCCGAGGAAGATGGCACCGAAGAAGGCCGTCGTGAGCAGCGAGAAACGCATGCTCCGGAGATTGCCCTTCTGAATCGCGTTCACGGCCAGCGCCATCATCAGCGACGACATCAGCAGGATGAACGTCGAGAACGACGTGAGCGCGATGTCGAAGATTTCGGTCGGGTTGGGATTTCCCGCCGGCGGATACAGGCGGTAGACGAGGTGCGTGGAGATCAGGGTCCCGAAGAACATGCAGTCCGACGCCAGAAACGCCCACATCAGGAGCTTCTTGTTCGGAATGCCGGTGGACGTCGTGACGTCCTGGTGATGGTCAATGGGGCCGGAAACGGCGGGACTGCTCATGGGCGGAAATCGATTGCGAAGGTCGGGATTGCGATGACGGAGACCGGATGCGCGCTCAGTGCTTCGCGTGCGGGTCCTCGACGATCTTGCCATCCTTGTCGAGGTGGAGGTGGTAGCCGTCGGCGCCTTCGAGCGACCAGAGGAAAATACCGACCAGCATGATGACGCCGCCCGTGATCGCAAACGCGAGCTTGTGCTGGCCGGCGTTGGAATCGAGAGCCGACGAGGCGAGCGCGCCGATCAGCATGCCGACGCTGGCGATGAACGGATAAATCGACTGATGCGGCATGTGAATGCCGCCGTGCTCGCGCTCGGCCTTGGCGTGTTCGGCGTTTTCCTTCGCGATCTCCTCCTTGTGATGCTTCTCGTACCAGAAGGCATCGCGGGCGTGGACGGTAGGCGTGACGGCGAAGTTGTAAGCCGGCGGCGGACTCGAAATCGACCACTCGAGCGTGCGACCGTCCCAAGGATCGCGGCCGACTTTCTCACCCTTGAAGTAGGTGTAGATCATCACCGCGAAGTAGATCGCGATGCCGATGC
The DNA here is from genome assembly GCA_040255565.1 of Opitutaceae bacterium. Classification (GTDB taxonomy): domain Bacteria; phylum Verrucomicrobiota; class Verrucomicrobiia; order Opitutales; family Opitutaceae; genus Opitutus. The sequence continues at coordinate 249,051 of JBDZVH010000001.1, forward strand.
CGAGGGTGAAGGCGCCGATGGAGGCGATGAAGTTGGGGGTGTTCCAGCCCATGTTGCCGTCGTAGGTGAACGTGCGGCGCGGCATGCCGTTCAGACCGAGGAAGTGCATCGGGAAGAACGTCACGTTGAAGCCGATGAAGATGACCCAGAACGAGAGCTTGCCCCAGAACTCGCTGACCTTGCGGCCGAACATCAGCGGGAACCAATAGTGGATGCCGGCGAGCAGCGCGAAGAGCGAGCCGCCGATCAGCACATAGTGGAAGTGGGCGATGACGAAATAGCTGTCCTGCTGCTGCGAGTCGGCCGGCGCCGCGGCGTGCATGACGCCCGAGAAACCGCCGATCATGAACATCCACACGAAACCGAGCGCGAACATCATCGGAGTGCGCATCCGCAGGTGACCGCCCCAGAGCGTGCCGATCCAGTTGAAAATCTTGACGCCGGTCGGCACCGCGATGGCCATGGTTGCGAGCGCGAAAGCCGCGGTGGCAACGGTGCCCATGCCAGTGGTGAACATGTGATGGCTCCAGACGGCGAAGCCGAGGAAGCCGATGCAGGCGCCGGAGAAGACGACGATCGGATAACCGAAGAGTGGCTTGCGCGAGAATGTCGGCAGGATTTCAGAAACGATACCCATCGCCGGCAGGATCAGGATGTAGACCTCAGGATGGCCGAAGACCCAGAAAAGATGCTGCCAGAGGATCGGCATGCCGCCGTTGGAAACTTCGAAGAAGTTCGTGCCGAACTGGCGGTCCATCATCAGCTCGACCAGCGCGATGGTGATGGCGGGGAAGGAGAGGATGATCAGGAAGGACGTGATGAGCGTCATCCACGTGAAGACCGGCAGGCGCATCATCGTCATGCCGGGGGCGCGCATGTTGATGATGGTGACGATGAAGTTCAGCGCGGCGGCGATCGAGGCGACACCGAGCAGCTGCAGGCCCATGACCCAGAAATCGATCGAGTGCCGCGGGATGAACTGCTTGCTTGTGAGCGGAGCGTAGCCGAACCAACCGCCATCGGGCGCGCCGCCCGGGTGGAACCAGCCGATGTTGATCACGATCGCGCCAGCGACGAAGGTCCAGAGGGAGAACGCGTTCAGCCGCGGGAAGGCGACATCGCGCGCGCCGATCTGCAGCGGCATGATGAAATTGAAGAACGCCGAGCTCAGCGGCATGACGGCGAGAAAGATCATCGTCGTGCCGTGCATCGTGAACATCGTATTGTACTGCTGCGCGGTCAGCACGTTGTTGTTCGGGAACATCAGCTGCGCCCGGATCAACAGCGCCTCGACGCCGCCCACCAGGAAGAAGAAGAGCGCGAAGACGCCGTAGAGGAATCCGATGCGTTTGTGATCGACCGTCGTCAGCCAGCTGATCAGGCCGGTCGTGGCGGTGGGTCGCCAAAGCACGAGCGGCTTGGCGGGAGCTTTGGGCTCCTGGGCGATCAAATGAGTCTTAACCGTGGCGTCCATGGCGGGAAAGGGTTCGGCGGTGCGGGAAATTTTACTTCAGGCTCTCGAGGTAGGCGACGAGCGCGCCGATGTCGTCCTCGGTGAGGTGGATGTTGTTTTTCTGGTAACCTTCGGTCCACATCTTGTTGCCCGGCTTCACTTCGTTTGGATGCCGCAGCCAGCGGGCGAGCTGCTCGGAATTGTTCTCCAGCAGGCCGGCGCCGACAGTGGTGCGGGAACCGAAGTGAGTCAGGTCGGGGTAGGCGGCGCTGCCGCCGACGAAGTGACCGCGGACGACGTGGCAGGAGAAGCAGGTCTTCGCTTGGAAGAGCTCCCGCCCTTTGGCCACCAATGCCGGATTTTCGTTTTTCTCGGGGAACTGCTTCTGTTTCCAGTTTTCGAGCGGGTTCAGGTCGAAATTGGGATCATACCCGGCTTCGTTGCGCTTCCAGTCGGTGCGATAGGAGGCGAACTGGGCCTTGGTTTGTTCGGCCCCAGCCACGGCCTGCACGGCGCGCGCCGCGGAGGTCTGCTGTTCCAGCCATTCGTTGAACTCGCGCGGCGCGAGCGCGATCACGCGGAAGCGCATCACCGCGTGCGAATCGCCGCAATATTCCGCGCACTGACCCCAGAAATAACCGGGCTCATCCGCTTTTAGCCACAGGTGATTCGCGCGGTTCGGGATCATGTCCACCTTGCCGGCGAGACGCGGGACCCAGAAGCTGTGGATCACGTCCATGCCGCGGAGATCGATCCGCACCGGACGGCCGGCGGGAATGACGAGCTCGTTGCTCGTGGTCAGCTGGCCGACGTTTTCGATCTGTTCGTTGTTATATTCGAAGCGAAACCACCACTGGTATCCCTGGGCGGTGACGTGGTAGGCGTTTTCTTTTTCCGCTTCCGGAACGTCATAGGTGAACCAGATGCCGCGCAGGGTGGGGACCGCGATGATCACCAGTGCCAGGACCGAGGCGCCGATGAGACCGAGCTCCACAAGCGGGTTGCCGTGGCTCTGCTCCGGCGGTTCGGCGTGTTCGTCGGCGTCGCTGCGGGCGCGAAACTTAAACGTCGCATACGTGAGCACTGCCGCGACGAGGACAAAAATCGTCAGGGTCACCCACACGGTGGTGTAGAACACCTGCAGCTGGGAGTGGGCAACCGGCCCGGCGACGTCGATGGTCGATTGCGGGCCATCCATCCGCCAGAAATTGAAGTCGCAGCCGCTGAGCAGGCTCAGCGCGCTCACCACGAGAGCGAAACGACCGGCAAGGCCGAAGCTGGCTCGGCGCGCCGAGCGGGGAGGGAGGGAAAACAAACGCATGTGTGCAGTCGGAAAGGGACGGAACTGTCGCGACAATACCGCCCGAAACACTCCGGGATGGGCAGGGCATTTCAAGCCATATTCCGCATTTTTTGTCCTCGTTGGGCAAACGCTGCGCATATTTTGTCCGGCTAACACCGGATATTAGCGAGACGCACATCTGATTCTGGGGCTTCGGGTTTGCATTTCTCCAAGGCGTGCCCGACTTTGCGCGCGGTTATGAAAATCCGTTCCCTCTTCGTCACTATCTTTGCGGCACTTGCGGCTTTTGGCTGCGGTAAAAGCGACACTTCGTCCGGAGCCTCGGCTTCGGCTCCGGCGGCCCAAACGGCCGGCCCGCGCACGATCGAAATCACGGCCGGCGACAACATGAAGTTCAGCGTGACCTCGATCGAGGCCAAGGCGGGCGAGGAGCTGAAGATCGTCCTCGTCAACGTCGGCTCCCAGCCGAAGGAAGTCATGGGGCATAACTGGGTGCTTTTGAAGAAGGGATCCGACACCGCGGCCTTCTCGACCGCGGCCGCGACGGCCAAGGCCAGCGACTACATCCCGGCGGCGCTGCAGGGTGAGATCATCGCCCACACCGCTCTGATCGGTCCCCGCAAGTCCGACGAAATCACGTTCAAGGCCCCGACGGAGCCGGGCGATTATCCGTTCCTTTGCTCCTTCCCGGCCCACTACCAGGTCGGCATGAAGGGCGTGCTCACCGTCAAGTAAACGGCTGAGACCTGACGTTTGCGTTATCGGCCGGGCCTTCGCGCCCGGCCTTTTTATTGCCTCAATGGCCGCCGGCGGGCCACCAGCGATAGAGGAACAGGTAAACCAGCACGCCGGTCACGCTCACATAAAGCCAGATGGGATACGTCCATTTCGCCCATGCGCGGTGTCGCTCGAATTGACCGCTGAGCGCGAGCAGGAAGGTCTTCGGCACGAGAAACGCGATCGCGATCGCGAGCACGATGTGTGTGAGGAGCATCACGTAATAAACCGTGCGGATCGCTCCCTCCCCGCCAAAAGGCGTATGCACGCCGCGGACAAGGACCTTGTGCGTGACATAGCCGACGAGAAACACCGCCGACACAAAACCCGCCGCCAGCATCAGCCGCCGATGGGTCTGGATCCGGTGCGAACGCACGGCGGTGTCGTGCGCGCGTTGGGCCGCCTTGATCTGGACGAAACCCAGCACGATCAAAACCGTGGCCAGCCCGTTCAGCAGCGCGTTCAGCGCCGGGATATCTTGAATGCTCATGGCACAAAAATCAGCCGATCCGCGACGAGCGCGCAAAGCACCAAGGGCAGGTAGGCGATCGAGCAGAGGAAAAGCTTCCGCGCCGCGTGGTCGCGTCCGTCCGGCCGCAGAAACACGATCGCCCGCCACAGGAACCAGGCGCCGCACAGCGCTGCCACCGCCGTGTAAACCCACGTGGTCAGGCCGAGGATTTGCGGCAGCACGCTCAGCGCCACCAGCAGGATCGTGTTGATCAGCGACCAGACCGCGACCTTGCCGCCGCTTTCGTCGCGCACGGGCAGCATGGGAAAATCCACCGCCGAGTAATCGCGGCGATACGTCCACGCGATGGCCATGAAGTGAGGGATCTGCCAGAACGCCAAAATCCCAAAGAGGATCCAGCCGAGCGCGGTGACTTTGCCTTCGCCGGCCGACCACCCGATGAGCGGCGGAAACGCGCCCGCGATCGCTCCGATCTCGGTGCTCCAGCGCGAAAACCGTTTCGCCGGCGTATACCAGCCAAGGTAGGAGAATATGGTCAGTAGCGTGAACAGCGCCGCGAAACGGTCGACCTTCGCAAACAGCAGAAAAAGCGACGCGATGCACATCAGCACCCCAAGCACAAACGCCGAGCCGGTCGGCACCTTGCCGGCCGGAATCGGACGCGTCGCGGTGCGCTTCATCCGCGCATCCGTGTCGTGCTCCATCCATTGGTTCAACGCCGCCACGCCAGCCGCCGCGAGCGACGTGCCGAGCACGAGCAGAAAAAGTTTCACGCCGTCGATCGGTGGCTTCGCGGCGAGATAGCCGACGAGCGCGGTGAGCACCGACAGCAGGCTCAGCCTCGGCTTGGTGAGCTCGACGTAATCGGAAAAACGGGCGCGCGGCGCGGACTCGTCGGTCATGCGGCGGATTTTCCTGCGATCAAATCACGATGCGCCAGCCACGTCAGCCAAAACGTCGTCGCCAGCGTCAACGCTCCCACCACCACGTGCGCGGTCGTCACGCCCGGCGAACGCGTGGTCCAGATGATCTGGGCGCCGAGCAGGATTTGCACGGCGATCAGGCTCACGATCGTCGACGCCCCGAGCCGCATGCCGATGGAGGCTGCGCGGTCGGTCCGGATCTTCACCGCAAACCAGACCAGCGCGGCGGTGAGAATCACGGCCATGACGCGGTGCGCAAAGTGGATCCCGACGCGGAAATTCCAAACCTCCGGCAACCAACCGCCGTCCGGCGTCGAATGCGGAAACGTGGGGATTGCCAGCCCGGCAAAGCTGTGCCGCATCACTGCGGCGATCGCGAGCTGCAGGAACAGCAGCGCGCAACAAATCGTGCCCGCCCGGCGCACCTCGCAGCGCACCGGCACGCTGCGCGTCAGCCAGCCGCGCGAGCAGGAAATCGCCACCGCAAAAAGCGTGCACACGAACAGCTGGGCGAGACACGCGTGCAGCATCGCGAAAAGCCGGCCGACGCTCGTGTCGACCATCTCCACATGCAAGTGATCGAGCAGAACCCGCAGCCCGCCGACGAGCGCCTGCACCAGGACCAGCGCGACGGCGAACCACGCGAGCTTGCGCAGCCACGCGCGCGACTCGGTGCGATGCAGCCACACTGCGAGACCGATCGTCACCGCGCTCATCACCGCCGCGCTCAGGCGATGCGAGTGTTCCGCGAACATCGCGAGGTCCTGCAGCCAGCCTTCGGGATTGAGCGAACCGTTCGATAGCGGCCAGTCAGGAAACACCATGCCGGCGCCGATGCTCGTGGTGAACGCGCCGAGCAGCACCAGCAGAAACACCCAGATGCTGCCGAACGCGGCGAACCAGGCGAGCGCGGGCTTGTAGGCCGGCGTGCGTTGAAGTGGGTTGGCGGGGGCCATGAGAAGGGGAGCCTGCCAGCAGAAGAGGGCTTATCTTCGTCCGCAAACCCTTTGACAATTTTTTCCGCGCACGAATCCGTTCCCTCATGGCAGCTAATAGTCGAACGCATTTCCCGCGGCCTCCCGGTGCAGGCTGGCCGCTCCTCCTTTTGTTGGCCGCGTTGGCGCTGGCCGGCTGCTCGCGCTCCGATTCCAGCACGTCCGCCGCGACGAGCGGCGAGAAACGCCATCCGCTGCAGGGCGAGGTCGTGTCCGTCGATCCCGAGCGCAACGTGCTCGTCGTGAAACACGAGCCCATCCCCGACGTCATGCCGGCGATGACGATGGAGTTTGCCGTGACGCACGGCGACGCGACGACGTTGAAGACGGGCCAGCGCATTCGCGCGCAGCTCGTGCAGCCCGCGGAGGCGGCCGGCGAGTGGCGCCTCGAACAGATCTGGCCCGACGACGACGCGAGCCGCAACGCCGTCGCCGCGCAGGCCAACTCCCTGCGGCAGGAGACCCTCGCGCGCGGCAAGTCCGCGTATCGGGAAGTTGGTGACAAGATGCCCGATTTCGCACTCTACGATCAGAGCGGCACGGTGGTGAACAGCGGCCGCTTCCGCGGCAAGAAGGTGATGCTCAACTTCATCTTCACCCGCTGCCCGGTCGCGACGATGTGTCCGGCGGCGACGGCGAAGATGACCATGACGCAGAAGCTCGCCCGCGAAGCCGGCGTGGAAAACATCGAGTTCGTTTCCATCACGCTCGATCCCGCCTACGACACGCCCGGAGTGTTGAAGGACTACGCGCAGACCCGCGGCATCGACACCGCGAATTTCAGCTTCTTGACCGGGCCGGAGAATGCGATCAAGGACCTCCTCGCCAACTTCGGGGTTCTCGCCGAGTTCGACGGCGATTTGCTCAAGCACACCCTCGCCACGGTGCTGATCGACGAATCCGGCCGCATCGTCCATCGCGCCGATGGCAGCGTCTGGGAGCCGAAGGACTTCGTGGCGAAAATGAAACGATGAGCACACACGCCTCCTTCCCCGCGCTTTCCGCCCGCCAGTGGCGCCAAATCGGCGTGATCACGCTCGCCGCCCTCGGCACGTATGCGTTCATGCGCTGGCTGCCGACCGGGACGAATCTCAGTCACATGGATTTCCGCGTCGACGAGCAGAATTCCATCGAGTTCTGCGATCCGCTGAATCCGCAGTTCATCCCCGTGGTCGCGGTGGCCTCGCCGATCGCGATGAGCATCGCGGCACCTCCGGCGGTGGCTGGCCGGCCTGTGCGGGCGACCGTCGTGCTGAAGACGGCGAGCGGAAAACCCATCGCGCCCGCCGACCTGCTCGTCGTGCATACGCGGCGGCTGCACCTCATGATTGTCGATCCGGCGCTGAAGGATTACCAGCACCTGCATCCCGATCCGGTGGGCGACAGCGGCCGGTGGGAATTCGAGTTCACCCCGCTCGCCAGCGGCGTGTATCGGGTGTTTGCCGACTTCACGCCGGCCGCGACAAATCGCGGACTTTACGCGCATGCCGATCTGCGGGTGGCTGCGCCCGAGGGCGCGGCGCCGGAGGTTCTCGCCGCGCGCACCGCGGCGTCCGGACTCACCGACGATTACGATTTCAAGCTTACGCCGCGCATGCTGCCGCTGCGGGCGAAACAAACGATCGATCTGCGTTTCACCGCGGCGCGCAAAGGCGGCGGCGCGGTGCCGCTCGAGCCGGTGATGGACGCCTACGCGCATCTCGTGGCCTTCGACGAGTCCCGGAGCGGTTTCGCTCATCTGCATCCCGCCGAGGCGGACCTCTCGCAAAAGCCCGACGCCACGCATCCCGAGCTGAACTTCAAGATCACCATCCCGCGCGCCGGACGCTACGTGATCTGGTCGCAGGTGAATCTCGGCGGACACGAGGCGTTCGTGCCCTTCCGGTTCGACGTCGTGGATTGACGGATACGACGCGCGCGCGAGGCCGGCACCGCCGCGTCAGAACTTCAGGTGCTTCACGGTCAGCCGGCGCTCGATGAGCTGCTTCAGCGAATCGATGCCGATGCGGATGTGGTCGTCGACGTAGTTGCGGTCCACGACGACGTCGCTCTCGGCGGTTTTCACGCCCTCGGGCGTCATCGGCTGGTCGGAAACGAGAAGCAGCGCGCCGGTCGGGATCTGGTTGTAGAAACCCGTCGAGAAGATCGTGGCGGTTTCCATGTCGACCGCCATCACATGCACCGCTTTCAGGTAGCGCTTGAACTTCTCGTCATGTTCCCAGACGCGGCGGTTCGTGGTGTAGACGACGCCGGTCCAGTAGTCGTGGCCGTGCTCGCGGATCGTGGTCGAGATCGCCTTTTGCAGCGCGAACGCGGGCAGGGCGGGCACTTCGGGCGGAAAGTAGTCGTTGCTCGTGCCCTCGCCGCGGATCGCCGCGATCGGCAGGATGAAACCGCCGACCTCGGCGCGGTGTTTCACGCCGCCGCATTTGCCGAGAAACAGCACCGCTTTCGGAGAAATGGCACTGAGCAGGTCCATGACCGTCGCGGCGGTCGCGCTGCCCATGCCGAAATTGATGATCGTAATCTCGCCGGCGGTCGCGCTCGACATCGGTTTGTCGAGACCGCGAATCGGCACGCGGTGCCAATCGGCGAACAGCGCGACGTAGCGGTGAAAATTCGTGAGGAGGATGTAGTCGCCGAACTCCTTCAGCGGCACGCCGGTGTAGCGCGGCAGCCAGTTCTCCACGATTTCTTGGCGCGATTTCATGCGCGCCAGCCTGCGATCGCGGATTCGCGTTTGCAGCCGAAAAAGCGCCCGGCGCCGGCGTCGCGCCGGCGGAAGCGCACCCGCGAACATCGCATGCGGCGTGAACGCGGACGGCTCGGAGAGCCGTCCCTACCTACGCGCTCGCGAGAGCGTTCTGGGTGTTGAGGTGATCGATGCCGGTGTATTTCACCGACTGCTCGTCGGCATGATAGCTGGAGCGCACGAGCGCTCCGCTCTCGATGACGCCGATGCCGAGCGAAAGTCCGAACTCCTTCCAATGCTGAAACTCCTCGGGCGTCGCCCAACGCGCGACGGGCAGGTGTTGCGGCGTCGGCTGCAGATACTGGCCGATGGTCACGATGTCGGTCTTGTCGGAGGCGATGTCGCGGAGGGTCTGCTCGATCTCCTCACGCGTCTCGCCGAGCCCGAGCATGATGCCGGTTTTGGTCGTGAAACCGCGGCTCTTGGCGTGACGCAGCACCGAGCGCGAGCGCTCGTAGCGCGCCTGCACGCGCACGGGTTTCTGCAGTCGTTCCACCGTTTCGATGTTGTGGTTGAAGATGTCCGGCTTCGCGTCGAGCACGACGTCGACATGCGCGGTGTTGCCCTTGAAGTCGGGCGTGAGCACTTCGATCGCGGTGCGCGGGTTGCGATGGCGCACGGCGCGGATCGTGGCCGCCCAGGCACTCGCGCCGCCGTCGGCCAGTTCGTCGCGGGCCACGCTGGTGATGACGCAATGGCGAAGATTCATCTTGGCGACCGCGTCGGCGACGCGCGCGGGCTCACCCCAATCGACCGCCGTCGGACGGCCGGTGGCGATCGCGCAGAAGTTGCACGAGCGGGTGCAGATGTTGCCCAGGATCATCACGGTCGCCGTGCCGCGGGACCAGCACTCGCCCAGATTCGGACACTGCGCGCTCTGGCAGACGGTGTGCAGCTTGTTCTCGTCGACCAGACGGCGCGTGGCGGCGTAGCCGGGACCGCTCGGCAGTTTCGCTCTCAACCAGGAAGGCTTGCGCGTGGTGTCCATGAGGGGATCCATGGCCGCAAAAAGGCACAAAAAGCGCAAAAGAAAACTGCGCCGCTCACTTCGCTCGACGCAGATGACCTGCGATGCCTGGAGCGCCTCAGTGCGCGAGCAGCCACGCCACGCCGACGGCGGCCGTCGCGCCGAGGACAATCGCCACGCGAGGCCGCAGGCCGGGTGAGCCAAGCGCGACTGCGAGGCCGGCCTTGAGCAGGGTATTCGCTATGCCGGCGACGATCACCGCCCGGGTGGCGAGGTCGAGCGCGGTCGGCTCGGGGCTGTTGCGAGCCATGGAAAGCGCGATGGCGTCCATGTCGGTCAGACCGGACACGAAGCTGAGCGGCAGGATGCTCTGCGCCAGGCCGAGTTGTGGCGCGGCTTTCACCAAAAACGCGATCACCGCGTAGAGAATCGCGAACTTGATGGCCGTTTTCAGATCGAGCGGATTGCGCAATCGCACCGCGGGGCCGGCCTCGCCGGTGCGGCGCTGCCGCCACCACAGCCACACGCCGAAGATCACGCCGGGCACGGCCATGCACGCGAACGGTGCGACCAGGTTTGAGGCGAGTTCCGTATTGATCACTGCGATCGCGACGAGCACGCGCGGCAGCATCACCGTGCAGGCGATCGCGACCGCGAGCGCATACTCGCCGGCGAGCTCCGGTTCTTCGCGGCTGCGGCGGGTGAACGCGAGCGTGCTGGCCGTGCTGGAGGCGAGGCCGCCGAGCAGGCTCGTGGCCAGGAGGCCGGCGCCCGCGCCGAGCAGGCGCATCGCGAGATAGCCCGCGAAGCCGAGCCCCGAAATCAGCACCACCATCAGCCACGTGGAAAACGGATTGAACGCTTCGAACGGCCCGAGGTCCCGGTTGGGCACGAGCGGAAGAATCACCCCGGTGATCGCCACGAACTGCAGCGTGCCGCGCACATCGTCGCGGGTGAACGTGCGCGTCCACTCGTGCAGCGGTTGCTTGCTGCCGAGCAGCACCATCGTCGTCGCCGCAACGAGCACGGCCGCCGGCAATTCCTCCCAATACACCAGGCACCCGGTCAGGACCGTGAGCAGGGTTGACGCGAAGGTCGTACCGCCCGGGGCATTGAACTTCGCGACAATCTGCTGCGCACCGACAATGCCGAACAGGACCGCGATCAGCGCGGGCGAGGTCAGTTCGGTGACGAACGCGCCCACGCAGCCGAGCATCGCCCAGAAAGTGTAGGTGCGCACGCCGCCGAAATCGACCGGACCGGACGCGGTTTTCTGGTCGCTCCATTGACGGATCAGACCGACGAGCGCGCCCAGGCAGGCGCTGGCGACAATCGCAGTGAGCAGGGGCGGCATGGACGCGAAAGCCTGGAGGCGTGCCGGCCCGCGCGCAAGCGGGACCCGGCCGCGCGCCGCGAATCCTCGCGAACGCGCGTCAGCCGCGCGATAGCGCGGCACGAATCGCGTCGCCGAGCCGGGCGGCGTCGAAGGGCTTTTGCACGAAACCGGCGAGCCCGCGTCCGGCGAATCGCTCGGCGGATTCCGTGCGATTGTAGCCGCTCATGAGAACGACCGGCACGCGGGGATCGAGCCGGTGGATTTCGCGAAACGCCTCCTCGCCATCCATCACCGGCATCGAGAGGTCGAGCAGCACCAGCTGAAAACCGCCGGCCTCGCGCCGGAAAACCTCCACCGCCTCGCGGCCATCCGCCGCCGGCGCCACGGTGTAGCCGAGCCGCTCGAGAATCTTGCTCGCCGTCTGGCGCACGGACGGTTCGTCGTCGACGACGAGAATGCGACCCCCACCCGCCGCCCGGGGTGGATTCTCCGCGAGAGTAGGAGCGGAGGGCGACAGGCCGGTCGCCGCGGGCAGCAGGAGTCGAAACGTCGTGCCTTCGCCCGGGGCGGAATCGACGCGGACCGCACCGCCGTGGCTGCGCGCAATGCCGAGCACGGCCGAAAGCCCCAAGCCGTGGCCGCTGAACTTCGTCGTGAAGAACGGCTCGAAAATATGGTTCAATACGTCGGGCGCGATGCCGGAGCCGTTGTCGCTCACCTGCAGGAAGACGAACGGGCCGGGCTCCAGCGCGGGCGCGAGGTAGGTGCTGGCGAGATACGCGCGATCGGCGTGCAGCAATCCGGTGCGCACCACGATGCGTCCCGGATGGTCGCCGCAGGCGTCGGAGGCGTTCATCACGAGATTCATCGTGATCTGGCTCAACTGCGTCGGATCGCCGGTCACCAGCGGAAGGTGCGGCGCAAGATCGAACTCAAGCTGGCACTTCTTCGAGATGGAAACCTTCAACAGATGCGTAGTGTCCTCAACAATACGCGAAAGATCGACCGGTTCGACGGAGAGCCGGCTGCGACCGGAATAAGCGAGCATCTGGCGGCAGAGGTCGGCCGCGCGCAACGCCGCGAGTTCGATCTGGTGAATGGCGGTCTCGGTCGGGCTGTTGGCGGGCAGATCCAGCCGTGCGAGCGTCGCGTTGCCGAGCATCACCGTGAGAAGGTTGTTGAAATCGTGCGCGATGCCGCCGGCGAGCACGCCGAGACTCTCGAGTTTCTGCGCCTGAAGGAGATTGCGTTCCGATTCGAGGCGGGCTCGCTCGGCCTCCTTGTAGGCGCTGATGTCGCGGGCGACGGCGGAGAGCATCGCCGGCCGGCCGGCACGATCGTAGTGCGCGACGATCAATTCCGACACCGGCACCTCGCGGCCGTCGCGATCGAGAAACGCCGTTTCGCCCTGCCAGCGTCCGTTCGCGATGGCGGCGGGGATCCCTTCGTTCAGCACCTTGTTGGCGGCCCACGGCGGATGCGCATCCACGAGCGTGCGCGCGTCGGCCGGCCGGTCGGCTTTCTGGCCGAGCAGACTCAATAGCGCCGCGTTGCGGAAAAGCACCTTGCCGCTCAGATCCGCGGTCGCGACGAAGTCCGGGGAGGCTTCAAGAATCGCGAGCAATCGGGAGCGCTCGTTTTCGGCGGCAGCGCGACGGGTCACGGTCGCACCGAGACCCAGTCCGATCGTCGCGATCGCGATTTCGAACAGCAGCAGGTCCGTTACCACCGAGGCCGACGCGGTGGTCCATTGCAGCGCCGCGAGCGTGCCCATCGTGAGGGCGAGGATCGCGATCGTTGCGCCGGAGAGACCGTGTCGCAGACAGATCCACACCAGCGGGACGATGCAGATGTAATAGGCCTCGTGCGGATGAATAAATGTGAGCCCGTGCACGATGCCGAGCGTCGCAAACAGCGAGAGCCCCTGCGCCACCACTTCCCAGCGTTCCCGTGCGGTCCAGTGACGCCGCTTGCGCTGCCCTGGTTCGAACAACCGCGGCGCCACGTGCACGAGGCAGATCGGCACGACCGTCAGCACGCCGGTGAGATCGCCGATCCACCAGTTGAACGCGACCGCCGGAAACTGGCTCGGGGGATAGTGTCCACCGACGATCACCAGCAGCGTGCCCAGCAGCGCCGAAACCGTCGGCGCGGCGAGGTAGGTGCCAATGACCGCGGCGGTCGGGAGCGGGCCTTTGGGTTTCGGCACCGGTCCGAACCAATGGCGCACCACGCTACCGGCGGACACGTAACTGACCGTGATGAGCAGCGGCAACGCCACCTGCGTCCAGCTGTCGGGACTGCCACTCATGACGTAGCCCGAATACAGATTGGCGATCAGGACAAAAGGGAGCGATCGCAGCCCGGTGAACGTCGCGAGAGCGAGCGCCAGTCCGACCGGCGGATACCAGATGGACACGCCGTGCATCACCTCGAACAGACGCGCGCTCGTATCGAAACCCAAATGGAGGACGAGATACGCTATATAAACGGCGGCAGCGCGACGACCGGAGAGGGACTGCATGGGCCTGGAAGGCCGCATTGCACGGCGTGGCGCCGCACAGCGCAAGGGGCAAGCGCCACCCGGGCCCAAATGCCAACGGGAGACGTTGATCGACCGCGGTTAGGACGCGGCCACGCGGCTCCCGCCGTTCGCACCGGATCGCGAACCGTTGCGTTTCCGCCCGTCGTCCCCCTCGAGCTTGGTCTTCGCCTGCTCGGCGAGTTTCACGTAGTTGGCATGCAACTGCTCGAGCTGTTCGTCGGTGAGATTGTCGAGATCGAGGAGCGTGTTTTTCGCACCTTTCATCGCGCGGATGAGTTCGTCGAGCTTCACGTGGATCGCCTGCGAATCGCGGTTCTGCGTGTTCTGAATCAGGAACACCATCAGGAAGGTGACGATCGTCGTGCCGGTGTTGATCACCAGCTGCCACGTGTCGCTGAAATGAAAAGCCGGACCGCTCGCCGCCCAGACGAGGATCGTCCCGGCGGCGAGGGCGAAGGTGATGGGACGTCCGGTGGCTTGCGCGATCGCTTTGGCGAAGCAGGTGAACCAAGGGGCCGATTTCGGCCGGTTTTCTTCGGCGGACGACATGGAAGACTTGGACCGCGCCGGATCAGGTCGGTGCGCCCGAGCGGATGTTCGGGAAATCTCCGGGACGAACTCCGGCAACCGTGTCAGGCAAGCGCGGCGATCTTTTCGCGCAGGTGCGTGAGGCGTTGCTTCGATTCCGAATTGCGCACCGCCATCGCATAGGCGGCGGGTTCGCCGACCAAGAAAACCTTTTTCCGACCACGCGTGATCGCCGTGTAAATGAGATTGCGCTGCAGCATCATGAAATGCGCCTTCAGCAGGGGCACGATGACGATCGGGTATTCGCTGCCCTGCGATTTGTGGATGCTGATCGCGTAAGCGAGCGCGAGGTCGCCGAACTCGCCCCGCTCGAAGGTATGCCGGTCGCCGTCGAACTCCGCGTCGAGCGTCGAGGCCTCGGCATCGACCGTGCGCACGGCGCCGATGTCGCCGTTGAAGAGGTTTTTGTCGTAGTTGTTGCGCAGCTGGATGACTTTGTCGCCGGGACGATACTCGCCGCCGGGCCCGCGGAGGCCGCGGGCGTGAGGGTTGAGCGCACCCTGGAGCTGCGCGTTCAGATTCGCGACGCCGGCCACGCCCTTGTGCATCGGCGCGAGCACCTGCACGTCGGCGACCGGGTCCGGCCATTTCAGTTTCTGCGGGACGAACTCCGTGCAAAGCCGGATGACCTTGCGCACGCAATCTTCGGCGTCGGTCGCGGTGATGAACGTGAGGTCGCTCCAGGCCTGCACCTGGTCGATGTCGGTCACCGCGGGCGGCAGCGAGGGATCGCCGGCGTTGATCGCGTGCGCGGTGGTGACGATTCCGCTCTGGCCTTGCTGGCGGTAGATGACCGCGAGTCGCGTCACGGGCAGGGCCGTCGAACCGTGCGGCGAACCGGCGCCGGACGATATCAGGTCTTTCAATACATTCCCGGCGCCGACGCTTGGCAGCTGGTCGGTGTCGCCGACGAGCAACACGTGCGCGCGGGCGGGCACGGCCTGCAAAAGCGCGGAGGCGAGCCGCGTGTCGAGCATCGACGCCTCGTCCACGATGAGGAAATCGGTGCCGAGCGGCGCGTGCTCGTTGGCGACGAAGCCGCCGCCGGCGGGATCGTATTTCAGAAGGCGGTGAATGGTGGAAGCGAAGCCGCCGGTCGTCTCGGCGAGACGCTGCGCGGCGCGGCCGGTGGGCGCGGCGAGATGCACGCGGACCTTTTTCGCACGAAGGATTTCGACCAGCGCGCGCAGGATGGTCGTCTTGCCCGTGCCCGGACCGCCGGTGAGAATCGAGAGCTTGTGCGTGAGCGCGTGTTTTACGGCGGTGCGCTGCAGTTCGTGAAACGTAAAACCGGCCTTCTTCTCCGCCCACTCGACCGCGGCGTCGACCTTGATCGGGGGCAGCCCGCTCGCGACGCGCGCGAGGCGGGTCACGACTTCGGCGATCTTGCGTTCGAAACGGTCGTTGTGCGGGAGTTGAATGAGCCGGTCGGCGGATTGAGCGTGGCGCACCAGCTGTTTCGCCTCGACGAGAGCGTCGATCCGCGCGGCGACGAAGCGCGTTTCGGTCTCCAGCTGGTTCGCGGCGTGATCGATGAGGTCGTTTTCGGGAAACGCGGTGTGGCCCTCCTCCTGCAGCGTTTCGAGGGCGAAGATGATGCCGGCGTCGAGCCGCGGCGGCGCGTCGTTGGCGAAGCCGAGATTGATCGCGATCCGGTCGGCGGTTTTGAAACCGATGCCGTCGATCTCGCGGGCGGCGCGATAGGGCTCGGTCGTGAGGATGTTTTTTGCGGCCGGTCCGAAGTGCTTCGCGATCTTCACACACTGCGCGGGCGTGACGCCGTAGGTCTGGAGAAAAATGTAGAGCTCGCGCTCGGTGCGTTTCGAGTCCCAGGCGGCCTTGATCGCCGTCGCGCGCTTGCGGCCGATGCCCTCGACGTCGCGCAGCCGCGCGGACTCCTCGCTGAGGATGCGAAAGGTGTCGGTGCCGAAGGCGTCGACAATCTTGTTGGCGTAAACCTTGCCGATGCCGGGCACGAGGCCGCTGCCGAGGTATTTGCGAATCCCATACACGCTCGACGGCAGCTCGCTCTTGAAGCCGGCGATCTTGAACTGTGCGCCGTGCTGCGCGTGACGGGTCCATTCGCCGCTCAGGTGCAGCGTCTCGCCGCATTCGACGCCGGGGAGCAGGCCGACGATCGTGACTGGCTCCGCGCGCTCCTTCGTGCCGGGCGCCGCGTCCGGGCGAAACTCCGCGATCGTGTAATGATTTTCCTCGTTGAGGAAAATGATCCGCTCCACGACGCCAGTGAGCGCGTTCGGGGTCGGGTTGGCGGCGGAGGGGGGCAAGAGAGGAAACGTCCGGGGGAAGGTCCTACACCCCAAGTTCGCGGGCGAGGGCGAACAGATCGTCGAACACCCGCTCGGCGCCCGCGGCCTGGAGCTGCGCGGCATCGTGGGTGCCGGTGATTACGCACCAGCACGGGAAACCGCTGGTGCGGCCCGTCTCGACATCGAAAGGCGAGTCGCCGACGAGCAGGGTGTCCGCGGCGGAGGCCTGCAGCGTGGCGAGGGCATGCTGCGTGAATTCGCGTTGCGGCTTGAGCCACGGCGTGTCGGTCGCGCCGAAAATGCCGTCCAGGAGCGCGCTGATCCCGAGGTGGTCGCAGATTTTTCGCGACGAAGGCCCGTGTTTGTTGGTGAGGACGGCGAGTGTGGCGCCGCGCGCGTGCAGTTTCTCTAGCAGTTCGCGGGCGCCGGGCAGCAGGCTGACGTCGTCGAGCATGGTGGCGTCCCAATACGGCCGGTAGATCGCGAGGGCCTCGGCCGTGCGTTCGCGGCCGACGAGCCGCGTGACGGCCAGCTCGACGCCGCCGCCGACGGCGGCGCGCACCTGCTCCAGCGTGGGCGGAGGCAGTCCGAGCTGCTGCATCGTGTGCGAGTGGGCGCGGTGGATCGCGTTGAAGTGGTCGACGAGCGTGCCGTCGAGGTCGAAAAGGAAGGTCTTGAAGGCAGGCATGAAGCGCGGGCCGGCGGCGGCCGCACCGAGAAATTTGATTTGGCGGCGGGGTATGTCACGAGTGAAGTGAACGCCATGCCTGTCTCTCCGGAAGTGCGCACAGCCCAGGTCTCCGTCGCGACGGACGGGGGCGCGCTGCAGCTCACGGTGGCGGGGATGTGGCGAATCACGGCGCCGCGCCCTTCGTGGAGTGCGATGGTGGGCAAGCGGCGGCCGGCGAGCGTGCGGGTGAGCGCGGGCGAGCTGGAGCGCTGGGACAGCTCGCTGGTGCTGTTCCTGTTCGAAGTCCAGCAATGGTGCCGGGCGACCGGCGTGGCCTTTGCGGTCGGTGAGATGCCGGCGCGCGTGCTGGCCATGCTCGACCAGCTCGGCGTCTCGCATCAGACCAGCGTGCCGCGGGATCGCGCGCAGAACTTCGTCGAGATCGTCGGCACCGCGACCATGAGCCTTTCGCGCAAGGTCCGCGATTTTCTCCAGTTCGTCGGCGAGTGCGTGATCGGCGCGACGCGGGTTTTCAAGACGCCGGAAAAATTCCGCTGGCGCGACTGCCTGAACGAAATGCTGCAATGCGGCGCCATGGCGCTGCCGATCGTGAGCCTCGTCAGTTTCCTGGTCGGCGTCACGCTCGCCTACACCGGGGCGCTGGTCCTGCGCCAATACGGCGGCGATATCTACGTGGCCGATCTCATCGGCATGGCGACGTGTCGCGAGATGGGCGCGGTCATGACCGCGGTGGTGCTCGCCGGCCGGACGGGCGCGGCGTTTGCGGCGACGCTCGGCAACATGAAGGCGAACGAGGAGATCGACGCGTTGGAAACGCTCGGCATTCCCGCGATCGATTTTCTGGTGCTGCCGCGGCTGCTGGCGCTCGGGGTGATGATGCCGCTGCTGACGCTCTATGCGAACGCGCTGGGAATTCTGGGCGGCATGGTGGTGTCGATGGGGGTGCTGAACATCCCGCCCGCGGCGTATTGGGTCGAAATGGGCACGATCGTCGGCCTGGGCGATGTGGCGGTCGGCGTGATCAAGGCGATCGCGTTCGGCCTGATCGTGGGCTTTTCCGGCTGCCTGCGCGGGCTGCAGGCGGAGCGCAGCGCGGCGGGCGTCGGCCGGGCCGCGACCTCGGCGGTGGTGACGTCGATCCTGCTGATCGTGGTAGCCGACGCGGTGTTTGCAGTTTTGTTCAACGTCATTGGGTTGTAAAACGATGAACGACGCGCCAGCTCCGGATTCCCCCGCGATCGAGGTGGCCCACCTCACCTGTGGCTACGAAGGGAAGGTGGTCCTGCGTAACGTCTCCTTCACGGTTTCCCGGGGCGAAATCTTTTTCATCATTGGCGGCTCGGGCTGCGGCAAGAGCACGCTCTTGCGGAACATGATCGGCATTCACACGCCGATGGAAGGGCGGGTGAATTTTTTCGGCGAATCGTTCAGCGACGCGCGGACCCGGCAGCGCCGGGAGCTGCTGAAGACGTTCGGCGTCCTGTATCAGGGCGGCGCGCTCTGGACCTCGCTCACGCTCCGGCAGAACGTGGAGCTGCCGCTGGAGGAATACACCACGCTCGACCGGCGTGAGCGCGAGGAGATCGCGACGTTCAAGCTCGGGCAGGTCGGTTTGAAAGGCGCCGAGGACCTTTATCCGGCGGAGATCAGCGGCGGCATGAAAAAACGCGCGGGACTCGCGCGCGCCCTCGCGCTGGATCCCGCGATCCTGTTTCTCGACGAACCGTCCGCCGGACTCGATCCGATCACCTCGCGGAAACTCGACGAACTGATCGTCCAGCTCCGCGAATCGCTCGGCACGACGATGGTGGTCGTGTCGCACGAACTCGCGTCGATCTTCAGCATCGCGGACCGCGTGATCATGCTCGATCGGGATCAGCAGGGGATTGTCGCGGAGGGCAATCCGCGGGAAATGGCGGTGCGCAGTCCCGACCTGCGCGTGCGCGAGTTCCTCCAACGCGCCGACCTGGCGCCGACGACGACATGAGGCGCGCCCGATTTTCTTTTCTGTTCAGCCTGACGCCGTTGGCGTTCACTGCCGGCATCGCGCCCGGATCGTCTCCGATCGCGTTGCGCTTCCGCCCATGAAACCAAAATCCGGACCTCTCATTGTCGGCGCTTTCGTGATCGGAGCGTTCGTGCTCGGGTTGATCGCGCTGCTCGCGTTCGGCGGCGTGAGCTTCTTTTCGAAGCCGCAACGGTTCGTCGTGTATTTCGACGAATCGGTCCACGGCCTCGATCTGGGCTCGCCGGTGAAGCTACGCGGCGTGCGGCTCGGACGCGTCGTGGAACTGAATGTGCGCTACGAGGCGAACCGGAATCGCTCGATCGTCGGCGTGGTCTGCGAAATGAACCGCGACACGATCACCGATGCCGAAGGACGGCAGCTGGATGTGTCGAGCCGGGCCGAACTGCAGAAGCTCGTCGATCGCGGCATGCGCGCGCAGCTCGGCGTGCTCGGTCTCGCCACCGGATTGTTGTTCGTCGAACTCGATTTCCTCGACCCCGCGGAGCACCCGATGCCGAAGCTGGATTTTCAGCCGCGCTACGTCGTCGTCCCGGCGATGCCCTCCGCGATTTCGGAGTTTCAGGCGAATCTTACCGAAATTCTCAACGATGTGAAACGGATCGATTTCGCGGGGATCTCGAACGAATTCAAAGGCCTCCTGGTCGACTCGCGCCAGCAGCTCGCGGGCCTCGACCTGAAAGGCACCGTCGCCCAGTGGCAACGCACCGGCGCGGAATTCGAAGCCCTCGCAAAGACGCCCGAAATCAAGCAGACCTTCGAGAATCTCAACGCCGCGATCGCCGATCTCCGCGGGGTGCTGCAGACGATCGATGGCCAGGTCGCGCCGGCCGGAAAAGAGCTGGCGGCGACGCTCGTGCAGGCGCAGACCGCGCTCGAGACTTTCAACACCACCGCCAGCGCGGCGCATCGCTTCATCGCTTCGCAAAGCGGACTCGGCGACGAAGCCGCTCGCACGATGGAGCAACTGCGCGCGACGGCCGAGGCCGTGCAGCGGCTCGCCGATTTCCTCGAGCGGAATCCCCAGGCCTTGATCACCGGCAAGAAACGCTGACGTCCCAGCCGATTTCGCACGCACGCTCCAACGATGAACGTTTCCGCCAAATCCTCCTCCCTTCGCTCCTCGGCGCTCGCACGTTTTGGCGCGGGCCTTGCGTTGTTGTTGCTCGCCGCCTGCTCCCTGCCGGAGGCGATGCCGGACCCGACGCGCTTCTACGTGCTCACCTCGAACGCGGTCGCCGCCAACCCGGGGGCCGCTTCACAGCCTGTGCGCGTTTACCTGCGCTCCGTGCTCGTCCCGGATTATCTTCGCGGCAAGCTGATGCAGGTGCGGCTGGCCGAAAACGAAGTGCGTTACGTCGATCAGGCGCGCTGGGCGGAAACGCTCGAACCGGGACTTGGGCGCGTCGTGCGCGAGAACCTCGTGAAGTCCGGCGCCGTGGACGTGGTGCCGCGCACGGGCGACGCGCATGCGTTCGAGGTCGTGCTGCAGGTGCGGCGTTGCGAAGGCGTGCTGCCTGCGGGCGTGGCGCGACTGGCCGTCCGCATCGAAATTTATTCGACCGATCTCGATCCGCAGTTGCTGGCGACGGACGAGTTTTCCACGGACGTCGCGGGTTGGGACGGACAGGACTACGGGCAGCTCGCCGCCAAGCTGAGCGAAGCCGCGACCCAGCTCGCCGAGCATGTTGTCGGGTTGTTGCCAAAGACATGAACGACGTCGCGCGCGCATGCGGTTTTGCCCGACCGCACGACCCGGGAGTCGCCCCGCGCACTCCGGCGAGCGGGCCGTGTCGGTTGCCGTGGCATGATTTCCGCTAAACTTTCCAGCCATGGACTCGCCTGAAACGGGGACGTTCGCCGTGCTCAATTTCTCCCTCGCGCGCGAGGATGACGGCAGGCCGACGCAACGCACCGCGACCTGCGGAACGTATCTCCGGGTTGAACAGGCTTTCGAAGTCGCCCGCGAAGAAGCCGAGCGCGAGTTGATGCGCCGACGCGCCGCGGCTCCGCAGCCGGCCACGATCATCGAGCTGCTCGACACGGAGTGGGGCTATGACGTGCGGCAAAACTTCCTCGTCGTCTCACGCTACTGGGTGCACGACCGCGCACCGACCGAGCTGAAATAAAAAGCCCGCCGCGGAAACGGCGGGCGGAAAACGCGACGCGGCGTTCGGCGTCTATGTCTACTTGAGCGCCGCCGCGATGCGGGCGAGCGCGGTGGTGACGTTCTCGCGCGAGTTGAAGGCGCTGATACGCACGTGGCCTTCGCCGCACTTACCGAAGCCCGCGCCGGGCGTGCAGACGACCTGGGCCTGGTTCAACAGCAGATCGAAGAACTCCCACGAATCGCGGCCGACGTTGACCCAGATGTAGGGCGCGTTGTCGCCGCCGATGCACGAGAAGCCGAGTTTCCCGATCGCATCGCGGATCAGCGCGGCGTTGCCGAGGTAGAAATCCGTCAGCGCCTTCGTCTGCGCCTTGCCGGCGTCGGTGTAGATCGCCGCGGCGGCCTTTTGGATCGGGTAGGAGACGCCGTTGAATTTCGTCGTGTGGCGGCGGTTCCAGAGCGCGTGCACCGAGTGTTCGTTGCCCGCGGCGTCCCAGGCCTTGAGTGACTTCGGGACGATCGTGAACGCGCAGCGCGTGCCGGTGAAACCCGCAACCTTCGAATAGCTGCGAAACTCGATCGCGACGTCGCGCGCGCCCTCGATCTCGTAGATGCTGTGCGGGATCTGCGGATCGCGGATGTAGGCCTCGTAAGCGGCGTCGAACAGGATGATCGCCTTGTGCTTCTTCGCGTAGTCGACCCAGGCGGCGAGCTGCGCCTTGGTGGCCACGGCGCCCGTCGGATTGTTGGGAAAACAAAGATAAATCAGGTCCGTCGGGACGGACGGGATCGCGGGCACGTAGCCGTTGGCCGGAGTGGAATCGAGATAGACGATGCCCTCGTAACGCCCGTCGACATTGCGGCCGGTGCGGCCGGCCATGACGTTCGTGTCCACATAAACCGGATACACCGGATCCGGGATGGCGAGGCGGAGATCTTGCGAGAAGATTTCCTGGATGTTGCCGCAGTCGCACTTCGAGCCGTCGGAGACGAACACCTCGTCGGCCTCGATCGGGCAGCCGCACGGCGCGAATTCGTTTGCGACCACCGCCTCGCGGAGAAACGCATAACCCTGCTCCGGGCCGTAGCCCTTGAACGTCGCGCGCTGCGCCATCTCGTCGGTCGCGGCATGCAGCGCCTCGATGCAAACGGGCGGCAGCGGCTCCGTGACGTCGCCGATGCCGAGACGGATGACGGGCTTCGACGGATTGGCCGCGACGAACGCGTTCACGCGCTTCGCAATGTCGCTAAAAAGGTACGAAGCCTTGAGTTTCGTGTAGTTCTCGTTGATTCGGATCATGGCGGAGGCGCAAAACCTTGAACAAACCTCCGGCGCCTCGTTAGTTCAAGCCCGCGTTGCCCCCCACCCCGGTGCCCTCATGCAAATCATCGCCACTGTAGCGGAAATGCGGTCGCTGGCCGCGCAATTCAAAAAAGAAGGCAAGACCCTTGCGCTGGTGGCCACCCAAGGTGCGCTGCACACCGGCCAGGAGGCGCTGATCCGCGCGGCCAAGGAAAACCCGAAGGTGGACTTGGTGGTCGTTTCGATCTTCGTCAACCCGCTGCAATTCGGTCCCAACGAAATCACCGCCAATTATCCTCGCAGCTTCGAGGCCGATCTCGGGCTGTGCGAGCGCTGTGGCGCCGACATCGTGTTCGCGCCGAAGGCCGAGGAAATTTATCCGAAAGGTTCGTCTACGCTGGTCATCGAGGAGGTGACGAGCCGGTTGATGTGCGCTCCGTCGCGGCCCACGCATTTTCGCGGGGTGACGACGCTGATGGCGAAGTTGTTCAACATCGTCCGGCCGGAGTTCGCGTTTTTCGGCCAGAAAGCGCTGCAGCGCGCGGTCGTGGTACGCCGGATGATCGAGGACCTGCATTTCGGCGTGGAGATCGTCGTGGTGCCGACGGTGCGCGAACCGGATGGCCTGGCGGCGGGCGTGCGGAATCGCGATTTCACCAGCAGCCAGCGGCAGGAGGCGCTGGGGATTTACGCGGCGCTCACCCGGGCGCGCGAGATGGCGGAGTCGGGCGTGCGCAGCCCCGACCGGTTGATCGCCGAGGCCACGCATGTGATGAGCCAGCGGCGCCGGCTGCGGATCATTTACGTGTGTATCGTCGATCCGGAGACGATGGAATCGATGCGCGAGGTCGTGCCGGGCCGTAGCGTGATGGCCGTTGCGGCGTGGATCGACGAGATCCGGTTGATCGACAACATCGTCCTTTAGCCGCGCCCGGCCGGCGGCGAAAACGAAACTGGCGCCGGCGGTTGCGGCGGGTTTGTGTGCGCGGATGAGCCTGGCTTTTCCGAAAATCGCAATCGTGGGCGCCGGAGCGATCGGCACGTATTACGGCGTGCGACTCGGGCGCGCCGGAGCGGAGGTGCGCTTTCTGCTTCGCGGCGATCTCGCGGCCGTGCAGGCGCGGGGCGCGATGGCGATCCACGAACGTGACGCCACGCTGGAGTTGCAGCCCGTTCACGTGTTCGCGCGCACC
This sequence comes from Opitutaceae bacterium, assembly GCA_040255565.1. Classification (GTDB taxonomy): domain Bacteria; phylum Verrucomicrobiota; class Verrucomicrobiia; order Opitutales; family Opitutaceae; genus Opitutus. The sequence goes on from JBDZVH010000001.1 coordinate 272,755, forward strand.
ACCGAAATCGGTCCCGTGGATTTGGTGCTCGTGACGCTGAAGGCCACGGCGAACCGCGAACTCGCGCACCTGCTGCCGCCGTTGCTCGGGCCGCAGACGGCGGTGCTCACATTGCAAAACGGACTCGGCGCGGACGAGGAGATTGCGGCACTGGTCGGTTCCGAACGCGTGCTCGGCGGTCTGGCGTTCATCGCGTCGACACGCACCGCGCCGGGCGAGGTGACGTGTTACCATCCCGGTTCGGTGACGATCGGCGAATTCGGCCGGCCCGCGACGGAACGCACGCGCGCGCTCGCGCAACAATTCACCGACGCCGGCGTGAAAATGCGGGTCGTCGACAATCTTTTATCCGCGCGCTGGCACAAGCTGGTGTGGAACATCCCGTTCAACGGGCTCGCGATCGCGGCGGGCGGCGTGACAACCGACCGCATTTGCGCGGATTCCGGGCTGACGGCGCGGGTGCGGGCGCTGATGCAGGAAGTGCAGCGCGCCGCCGCGGCGTTCGGCATCACGATCGCGGACGACTTTCTGCGGCAGCAGTTCGACGTCACTCCGCCGATGGGAGCGTATCGGCCGTCGAGCCTGGTCGACTTTCTCGCCGGACGCGAGGTGGAGCTCGATGCGATCTGGGGTGAGCCGCTGCGGCGCGCGCAGGCCGCGGGGGTGGAGATGCCGGAGCTGGCGCAGCTGCACGCGGACCTGGTGAAACGCTTGCGAGCCTGACGCGCGCAAACCGCGCAGCAGGTGAAAGCGCGAAGAATCTACAATTAGAGTCACGTGACGCCTGCGACGGCGTTCGGGGCGGTTTTATTGCCGAAACTCCAGAGGACTTCGCGCGTTCGCGCGAAGCCGACCCCACCCCGATTCAACCCGAAAACACCGTGACCGGTGTGCTGCAGGCGAGGCCTCCGATCGCCGTGGCGTGTCGCGCCGGTGTCCATGCCCATGACTCTGACGAAGCTGATCGCATCCTGGTTCTGCGTCGTTGCCGCCGCGACAGCGCTGTCGGCGCAAACCACCGCTGTCGTGGTACAGGCCGAAACGGGCACCCGCGGCGCCGAGGTCGCCATGGCGACGGAAGGGGCGACGCAGTTTGTGCGGGCCACGACCACGAGCGCGGGAAACAATCCGGGCGGCGCCGCGCGCGTGGTCACGCTCACGGTCGCGTTTCCGGCGGCGGGCAACTACGACCTTTACGCGCGGCTGCGGGTGGGGGCGGGCGGTTTCGACGACGACAGTTTTTTTTACGGCAACGGATTCGGTGCAAAGTCCGCGACGACGGACGCCGACTGGATCACGGTCAACGGCCTCGCCGCCGCCGGCTACGCGACGGCCGACGAGGTTGTCGGCGGCGTTGGCACCGCGGGCAATGGCGAATGGAAATGGCTGAAGCTCTCGTCGTTCGCCGGCGGAATTTCGTTCACCGTGCCGGCCGGCGCGCTGACCCAGACCTTTCAGATCGGCGTGCGCGAAGACGGCCTCGATCTCGATCAACTCGCGTTCGGCCCGAGCGGCCTGCACTTCACCGTCGCGAATCTCGACCACAGCCAGCCGGGCAGCGCGGCGCCGGGCGACACTCCTTACACGCCGAGCGGGCCGCCGCTGGCCACCGGGCACACGAAATTCCTCGGGAGCATCTACAGCGCGTCGCAGATCCCGAACTTCACCGCGTATTTCAACCAGGTGACGCCGGAGAACGCCGGCAAATGGGGCAGCATCGAAAACGTGCGCGACACGATGAACTGGACCGAGATCGACGCCGCCTACGCCCTCGCGAAGGACCGCGGATTCCCGTTTCGCTTCCACGTGCTCGTTTGGGGCAGTCAGCAGCCGGCGTGGATCGAGACGCTCTCCACGGCCGACCAGCTTGAGGAGATCACGGAATGGTTCGATGCGGTCGCGGCGCGGTATTCGGATATCGATTACATCGAGGTGGTGAACGAGCCCCTGCATGCGCCGCCGAATCAGCCGGGCAATGGCCGTGGCAACTACATCAACGCCCTTGGCGGCACGGGCGCAAGCGGTTGGGACTGGGTGTTGACGGCGTTCCGCATGGCCCGCGCGCGCTTTCCGGCGACGACCAAACTTGTGCTGAACGATTACGGCATCACGAGCGGCGCCGCGAGCACGCAGAGTTATTTGAAACTCATCAATCTGTTGCAGGCGGAAAAGCTGATCGACGTGATCGCGGTGCAGCAGCACGCGTTCGAGACGCGCGTCTCCAACGCCACGCTGAAAGCCAATCTCGACCTGCTCGCGGCGACCGGCCTGCCGATCATGATCACGGAAATGGACATCGATGACGGCGCGAGCCCGGCGCAGCACGACGACCAGATCCAGCTCGCGGATTATCAGCGGTTGTTTCCGCTCTTCTGGGAGCATCCCTCGATCATCGGTATCACGCTGTGGGGCTATCGTCCGGGGCTGTGGCGCAACGAGAACGGTGCGTATATCGCGCGCGAAAACGGCTCGGAACGCCCCGCGCTGCAGTGGTTGAAAACGTATCTGCGGACCGGCCATCCGACCTTCACCGCGCACCCGCAAAACCAGAGTGTCGACGAGGGGGAGAACATCACGCTGACCGCCGCCGCGAACGCGACCGCGACGCCGACGTTTCAGTGGCGGCGCAACGGCCGCGACGTGGCGGGGGCGACGAATTCCGCGCTCGTGTTGAACAAGGTGCAGCCGGCCGATGCGGGCGTCTACACCGCGGTCGCGACGAACAAGACGGCTTACGCCATCAGCCAGCCGGCGATCGTCGGCGTCACGACCTTGGATCGCGTGATCGGCACCGGCGAAATCGTGTTGGACGACGTCCCGCATCCGAACGGCAATCACTACGACCAGGTGCTGGTCACCGGCGCCGCGGAGACGATCACCGCGACGCCGGGCCGCGTGATGCGCACCTCGTTCATCGATCTCGATGACGACATCGTGCAGGTCGAGTTCAGCGGGCCGGGCACGCTCTCGCTCGTGTTCGACGACCTCGGGAACGCGGAGCGAGCCGCGCCGGTGAACTACAACCAGTCGAACGTGAAATATGTGAAAGGCCACGCCGGCATCGTGATCGTCGGTGCCAACGAATTCACGAACGTGTCGGTCTTCACCGTCGGTCGCGCGACTGCCGTCGATCCGAGCAAGGCGTATGATGTCGTGAAAGGCCCCGGTCCGGACAACGATCCGGCGAGAAACAGCAACCCGTTGTTTGACGGTCACGAAGCGACGAACTACGACGGCATCGCGGACCTCGCGTTCATCGCGATCGCGAGCGAGAACGGAAAATTCGGCGGCGTGCGCGCGGCCAACGCACACTTCTTCGCGGAGAAGGGACTCACGGGCGTTTACGCGCCGGGCGTGGCGTTGCAGGGTCCGCTGAATGTGGGCGACATCACCGCGTTTCGCAACGCGACGCCGGTGTTGCGGGTCGGTTCGGTCGGCAGCGCGCTCATCGCCGGCGGCAACCTGGCACAAGCCAATGCGCAGCCTGTGCAAGTGAGCGGACTCACCAAATTGAATTTCACCGCGGGCAGTGACTCCGCGGGCCGCCGGATCGAAGCACAAATCAACCAGGCGGTGCTCCAGCAGGACGGCGTGAATGTGACGGCGGAGGTGGTGGTGAACCCGTAAGCGCGTCGGTTGGAGCGTCGCCGGCGATTTCCCGGGCGCGAACTCCGGCGAAACACTCCGCGTCGCGGCGGGGTTTTGCTGAACGCCGTCCGGATGCCGGACAATGCCTTGCACGAGCGGCCGGCGCTGATGCGTTGCTGCATGCGCTTGGAAATCTTGAGGCAGCGGGTCGGTTCGGCGATTCGTTTCGCCATGGCGTTGGCCATGTCGGGCAGCGCTGTGGCTTGGTCGCAGACGGTTTACGATGTGAGCACGTTTGCGGGGGTGATGCCGGGCAGCGTCGACGGACCGGGTGGGGCGGCGCGTTTCAACGGCTTGGGCGGGCTCGATGTGGACGCCGTCGGCAATATCTACGCCGCGGATACGGGCAATCACACCCTCCGCCGGATTTCGCCGAACGGTTACGTGACGACCGTGTTGGGAACGGCGCGACAAATGGCCGGGACCGCGACCGCTCCATCACAATTACTCCTCGCCAATCCGTCGTCGGTTCAGGTCGGGGCCGCCGGCACGCTCTACGTCGCGCAGGCGAATCAGGTGCTGCGGTTCACCGCCGCGCACGAAGTGGCCTCGGTGCTCACTCTCGGTTTGTATCTGCCGGATTTCGCGCTGGCCGCGGACGGGTCGATCTACGCGACCGATTTTTATGCCAACCAAGTGTGGCGGTTGCCGCCCGGCGATGGCTCGTCCATGCGGGTGGCCGGTTCGCCGGCGGGCGAAAGCGGCAGCGTGGACGGCGTGGGCGACGCGGCGCGCTTCAAAACTCCGTGGGACGTCGCGATCGGGAAGAACGGAACGCTTTACGTCGCAGATCTGGGCAATCTCACCGTCCGTGCGATCGACGCCAACGGCCGCGTGGCAACCCTGGCCGGTTCGCCGGGGGCAAGCGGCGTGGTGGATGGCGCGGGCGCGGCGGCCCGGTTTCTCGGGCCCTCGTTGATCGACACCGATGCGGCGGGGAATGTTTATGTCGCCGATGGCTATGCCGTGCGAAAGGTCACGCCGGCCGGAAGCGTCACCACACTCGCCGGCCGCGTGGACGAACCCGGCTTGGCGGACGGCAACCCAGCCGTCGCCCGTTTCTCCGACATCGCCGGACTCGCCGTCGATGCTGAAGCCAACGTCTTCGTTTCCGACAATGACGCCCTGCGGCGCATCGCTCCCAACGGAATGGTCACGACGATCGCCGGTGCGGCTTCACGGGGGCATGCGAACGGTGCGCCGACGGAAGTCCGTTTCGAGCATCCCACGGATCTCGTGCGGACGGCCGCGGGCATCACCTATGTGATCGAGGAGTTCGGCACTGCCATCCGCAAGATCGATGCCGCGGGGACGATCACGACGTTCGCCGGATCGTGGACGGAAACGGGATCCGCGGACGGCGCCGGCGGGGCGGCGCGTTTTGGCGCGCTGGGCGGTATCGCGGCGGACCAGGACGGAAACGTTTACGTCAGCGATCGGGAAAACTCCACGATTCGCAAGGTCACCGCCGCGGGCGTTGTATCCACGTTGGCGGGACAGCCCGGAATTCCGGGAAACGCGGATGGCACCGGCGCGGCGGCGAACTTTTCGGGGCCCGCCGGTCTCGACGTAGACCATGCGGGCAACGTTTATGTCGCCGACCAGACCAATCGTCTCATCCGGAAAATCACCCCGGCCGGGACGGTAACGACCATGGCGGGTCCGACGGATCTGCAAGGTCCGCAGGATCTCGCGGTCGATGCGAACGGGGTCGTGTGGGTCGCCGATGGCGCGGCCGTTCGGAAAGTGGCCGCCGGCGGAGCTGTGACGACCGTGGCAGACTTCGGCCCCAACGGCGGACCGGGCGACCTCACGATCGCCGCGAATGGCGATATTTACGTGACGGACCTCGCCTATCACTTGATCCGGCGGGTCGATCCGGCAGGAAATGTCAGTATCATTGCGGGCGCCTATAACCAGCCGGGCGCGGTGGACGGACGCGGTGCGAGCGCACGTTTTTCCAATCCACGCGGCCTTCACGCGGACACTTCCGGCGCGCTCCTTATTGCCGACACCGGCAACGCCGCCATCCGTCGTCTCACGGTAGGAACTCGGCCGGTCTTCGACACGCAGCCGCAGAGCCTCGCGCTGTCGGTCGGCGGCGCGCAAACCCTCACCGCGCGGGCGGGCGCGAGCGGCGTGAGCTACGCCTGGCGGCATGACGGCGCGACGATCGCGGGGGCGACGGGCGCGTCCTTGAACCTGGCGAACGTCCAGCCGCGCGATGCCGGCGTTTACACGGTGGTGGCGGACAACAGCTCCGCCCGCCAGGACAGCGCTCCGGCCGTTGTCGGCGTGCTGACGAGCGCGAAGGTCGCTGGCGACGGGCGTCAACTCACGCCCGACGTCTTGCATCCCAACGGCAATATTTACGACCAGCTGCTGCTGGAAGGTGCAGCGGCCTCGCTCACGGCCGACGCGGGCCAGATCACCCGTATTTCGTTTATCGATACAGACGACGACATCGTGCAGGTGGAGTTCAGCGGGCCGGGCACGCTTTCGCTCGTGCTCGACGGCTCCTCCGCCCCGGCGGCGCCGCGGTATTACAATCAGGACGTCGACTATGTGAAAGGCCGCGCCGGAATCGTGATCGCCGGGGCCGACGAGCGCACCAACGTGAGCGTCTTCAGCGTGGGCCGCTACACGGCGGTGAATCAATCGCTCTTCAAACCTGAGGTGAATTACGACGGCGTCGCGGACATAGCCTATATCGCGATCCTCAGTCGGAACGGGAAATTCGGCGGAGTCCGCGCGGGTAATGTGCGGTTCTCCGCGGCGCGGGGCGTGACGGGCGTTTATGCGCCGGGCGTGCAGTTCTCCGGGCCGGTTTTCGTCGGCGGGATCACCGCGTTTTCCGTGGCGATGCCGGTGCTGGTCACGGGAGCGGCAACCGATGCGCGCATCACCGGCGGCAACCTGTTTCAGGACAACGGCCGGCCGGTGGCGGTGCACGGGCTGTCGCAACTGCGTTTCGTGGACGGCACCGATTCGCACGGAAACCTTCGTCCCGCGCAGCGGAATCTCGGCGTGCTTCAGGACGGCGAGGTCAATGTCACCTCGCAGATCGTGGTGAATCCTTAAGCCGGGGGAGCGGGGTGAGTCTTGCGGAATTTTCGCAGAGGAGCGTTCGCAAGCCCGCGCTTGCGGACGTTCGTTGTGTCATAAAAGGTGGCGGCATGCGTTTTCTACTTTGCGCGGTTGCGACCGCGATGGGGTTCGCCGGTCCGACGGCGTTGGCCAGCATCGATCTGGCGAATCTTGACCGCACGATTTCGCCGGCGGTCGATTTCGATCAGTTCGCCAATGGCGGATGGAAAGCGGCGAATCCGATCCCGGCGGCCTACAGCCGCTGGGGCGCGTTCGACGAACTGGCCGAGCGCAATCGACAGGCGGTGCGCACCATTCTCGAGCGCGCGGCCGCGGCGAAGAATCCGGATGCGATCGAGCGCAAAGTCGGCGACTTTTATGCGAGCGCGATGGACGAGGCGGCGATCGAGGTCGCCGGGTTGAAGCCGCTCGCACCGGAGCTGGCGCGCCTCGACGCGATCGAGAGCGTGGCCGACGTGCAGGCGGCGATCGCGCGGCTGCACCGGCTGCGGATCTGGGCCGGGTTTCAATTCACGTCCGAGCAGGACCCGAAAAACACGGCGATGATGATCGCGGTGAGCCGGCAGGACGGACTGGGCTTGCCGGACCGCGATTATTATCTTCGCGAGGACGGGAAATCGGCGGCGTTGCGCGAGCAGTATGTGGCGCATATCGCAAAAATGTTCGAGCTCGCCGGCGACACGCCCGCGTCGGCGGAAAGCGCCGCGGGGGCGGTGATGAAACTCGAGACGGCGCTTGCCCAGGTTTCAAAGACGAATGTCGCCCTGCGCGATCCCGTCGCCAACTACCACAAGACGACGCGCGCCGAGCTCGCGAAGCTCGCGCCGCAGTTCGACTGGCCGGCGTATTTCAAGGCGATCGCGATCGAGCCGCCGGCGGAACTCGATGTGGCGCAACCGGAGTTCGTGACCGGCTTCGGCGAAGCGCTCGCGAGTTTCGCGGTGGCGGATTGGCGCGCCTACCTGCGGTGGCATTTCCTCCGGGAGATCGCGCCTTACGGCCCGCGGGCCTTCGTCGATGAATCGTTTCGTTTCTATGATCACACGCTCACGGGCGCGGAGGTGTTGCGCGAACGATGGAAGCGGGCGTTCGACGCAGTGGACGATTCGATCGGCGAGGCGCTCGGCCAGCTTTACGTGAAGGAGTATTTTCCACCCGAGTCGAAGGTGCGCATGTTGAAACTGGTGGAGAACCTGCGCGCCGCCCTGCGCGACCGGCTGCAGACGTTGGAGTGGATGGACGAGCCGACGCGAGCCAAGGCGCTCGCGAAACTGAACGCGTTTGCCGTCAAGATCGGTTATCCGGACAAATGGATCGACTACCGCCCGCTTGAGGTCGATCGCGGGCCCTACGTTTTGAACGTGCTCCGCGCGCGCGAATTCAACACCGGCCGCGAGCTGGCTAAAATCGGTCAGCCCGTCGACCGCACGTTCTGGCAGATGACGCCGCCGACGGTGAACGCCTACTACGATCCGACCATGAACGAGATCGTGTTTCCCGCCGGCATCCTGCAACCGCCGTTCTTCGACGCCAACGCCGACGACTCACTCAACTACGGCGGCATCGGCGCCGTGATCGGACACGAGATGACGCACGGTTTCGACGACGAGGGCCGGCAATACGCGGCCGACGGCAGCCTGACGGACTGGTGGTCGCCGGAGAGCGCGGCGCGCTTCCAGGAGCGCGCGGAAGGTATTGTGAAACAGTTTGGCGGATACGTGGCGATCGACGACCTGCACCTGAACGGCGCGCTCACGTCCGGCGAAAACATCGCGGACCTGGGTGGATTGAAGATTGCGTATGCGGCGTTGCAGAAGGCGCTCGCGGGCCAGCCGCGGCGCGAGATCGACGGCTTCACGCCGGAGCAGCGGTTCTTCCTGAGCTGGGCGACCGTGTGGCGGCAGAACATCCGCCCGGCAATGCTGCGCCTGCGGGTGAATACGGATCCGCATTCGCCGGCGCATTTCCGGATCGTCGGGCCGCTCTCGAACCTCGAGGAGTTCGCGCAGGCGTTCGACGTTCCTCCCGGCGCGCCGATGCGCCGCCCCGCCGCCGAGCGCGTCGTGATCTGGTAGGTGGCAACGAAAAGACGCGCTTCGCTCAGTGCGAAATCACGCCGCTGACGATCAGCAGCGCGATCAAGATTCCCATCAGACTTTCGCCGGCGATCAAACCGGACGCGACCGGGACCACCGTCTTCTCGGCGAGCGCCGGTCGGCGCCGGCGCAGCCATTCCGCCACCGCGGCGCCCAGAAACATCGCGATGCAGTTGCTGCCGGGAATGACCATCGCGATGCCCAGGCCGGACGGCGAGGGCAGCAGCGGACGCAACCGGCGTGGCGCGAATTTCTCCAGCAACCCGAGCGCCACGCCGAGCGCGAGCCCGACGACAATCGCCGTGCGCGCCGACGGCGGCAGCGCACCGACGCCGTCCGCAAACGCTTTCGACACGCCGGCCCAAACCACACACGACGGCGCCGGCCAGGCTTCGCCGCCGAGCACGCTGGGGTCCGGCAGAATCAAGTTGAACGCCGGCACCACCAGCGCCGCGCCCGTCGCCACGCCGATCAATTGCGCGTAAACCTGTTGGCGCGGTTTCGCGCCAAGCAGCCAGCCGGTTTTCAACGTCGTCAGCAGATCGGCCGCGTGCAGTCCGATGCCGCCGGTCACGTTGGCCGACATGATGTTGCCCGAGAGATTGCCGGGCGTGATCACGCCGTAGATCAGCTGCGTCACCGGACCGAGCGCTTTCGTGGGCGTGACATCGGTTTCGCCCGTGACGCGCGCGGCGACGAATCCCATCACGACCGCCAGCGGGACGGCGATGAGCCCGGCCCAGAGCGGAATCTGAAACAGCCACGCCATCAATGTGACGACGAAGGGCGTGAGCACGATGAACCCGGCCGGAAACCACCATTCCGGCGCTTCGACCGCGGCGAGTTCGTTGTCCGCTGCCGCCGATGTGCGCGTGCGCCGCCGAAAGAGTCGCGTGAGGCCCGTGAAGGATCGCGCGATGCTGCGGTAATCGAGCGCGAACGACGTCAGCCCCGATGCCACGAGGATCGCCGCGCCGGGCCAGAGCGTCCAGGCGACGATGGCTTTGTAGCTGGCGGTTTCGATGATGCCGTCGGCGAGCAATGACGGTGCGAGCACGGCGTAGGTCAGCACGCCGCCGAGCAGCAGCGACCAGCCGGTGCGAAAACTCATCAATGCACCGCCGCCCAGCAGCACGACTTCGGCTTTCAACGAGAGCGTCCATTCCGCGAGTTGCCGGCCGGCGAGCGTGAACGGGAGCCCGATCGTGCCGGGGACGATCTGCCACGCGTCGCGCAACCAGGTGAGCGCCGCGGCGCCCGCGGCCGACCACGCGAGCCACAAGGCCTTGCTTCGGCCCGCGCCCGCGGCGGCGGCGTGGATCGAGCGGATCGTCTCGGCGGTCGCGGTGCCGGTGGGGAAGGCGAGACCTTCCTGGTTGATCAATTGACGCTTGATCGGAATCGCGGCGAACACGCCGAGCGCGGCGATGAGCGCGAACCACGCGATCATCGACAGGCTGTCGGGCCGGAACGACGTCACCATCAGCAGCGCGCCAAATGCCGCCATGTTGCCGCCGCCTGTCATGTAGCCCGCGCCTGAAGCGACGGTGGTCAGCGCATTGTTTTCGAGCGCACCGAGCGGGCGCTTGGTGAGGCCGAGCCGCTGGATCGCCTGAAAGCTGCCAAAGGCAAGGATGCAGGCGGTGAGCGTCACTCCCATGCTCCAGCCGGTTTTGAAAAACACGTAGAGATTCGAGAGACACATCGCCGCGCCGATGAGCACGCCGACGACGGCGGCGCGCAGCGTGAGGTTGAGCTCGTGCGGCTGGTAGGTTTTCGCCAGCCATTCCGCTTCGCGCGGCGTGACGTTGCCCTCGGCATCAGGGGTTGCAGGCATGATGAAAAACGGCGCGAGCGGGGATCTCGGTTCGGCTGGCGGCGCGCCCGCGACGGTGCCGCTGGCGGGAAGAGCGCACAAGACGTTTCGTCGTTCGGGAAACGCTCATGCGCTTCCGCTTCGCGGGGGCAAATTTCGCGTATTGAACCGCGCTTATGACAAAGGATACTGCGCGCCAATCTTTCTGCCCATGCGTTCCCCCTCCACTCCTCGCGTCGAGCCGTTCATCGCTCCCGAGACGGTCATGCGCGAGTTCACGGTGCGCGCGGTCCTGACCGGCGCCATCCTGGGTCTGATCTTCGGCGCCTCGTCGCTTTACCTCGTGCTCAAGGTCGGCATCACCGTCAGCGCATCGATTCCGGTGGCGGTGATCTCGCTGGCACTGTTTCGCGGCCTTTCGAAGGTCGGCGTGCGCGATTCGACCATCCTCGAGAACAACATCACCCAGACCGCCGGTTCCGCCGGCGAATCGCTGGCGTTTGGCATCGGCGTCACGATGCCGGCGATCTTGATCCTCGGCTTCGATCTCGAGCTCACCCGCGTAATGCTCGTGGCACTACTCGGCGGACTGCTCGGAATTCTCATGATGATTCCGCTGCGGCGTGCGTTGATCGTGAAGGATCACGGCGTGCTCAAGTATCCGGAGGGCACCGCGTGCGCGGCGGTACTGAAGGCCGGCGCCAACGCCGCCGATCGCGCGCTCGCTTCGCCGTCGGCGCAGGCGGAAATGCGAGCGGCCGCCGCGGCGGGGCTGGGCGAGTCGCCCGGCGCGAGGGTGATCTTCACGGGCTTCGGACTCGGCTTGCTCTACAAGACGCTCAACGTCGCCTTCAAGGGTTGGAAGGATGTGCCGGAAAAACTTTTCGGCGCGCCGCTCAAATCCGGTTCCGTCAGTGTCGAGGTTTCCCCGGAGCTGCTCGGCGTCGGCTACATCATCGGCCCGCGGATCGCCTCAATCATGTGCGCGGGCGGGGTGCTGAGCTATCTGCTGCTGATTCCGCTGATCAAATTTTTCGGCGAAGGGATGTCGGAGCCGCTGCCGCCGGGCACGATGCCGATCTCCGAAATGGGGCCGGGCGATATTCGCGGCGCTTACATCCTCTACATCGGTGCAGGCGCCGTGGCGGCCGGCGGGATCATCAGCCTGATCCAGGCGCTGCCGACGATCTGGCACGGCCTGCGGGCGGGTTTGAAGGATCTGGGCAACTCGCGCAACGGCGCCGCGAAGGCCGACGGCACCCCGCGCACGGATCGCGATCTGTCGCTCAAATTCGTCGGCATCGGCATCGTCGCCCTGATCGCGCTCGTAATGATCGTGCCGTCGCTGCACATGAACCTTTTGGGCGCGCTGCTGATCGTCCTCTTCGGTTTTCTTTTTGTCACCGTGTCGTCGCGCCTCACGGGCGAAATCGGCTCCTCGTCGAATCCGATTTCGGGCATGACCGTGGCGACGCTGCTGTTCACCTGCCTCGTGTTCCTGCTCGTGGGCTGGACGGGCGGCACGTATTACGTGACGGCGCTGTCGGTCGGCGCGATCGTGTGCATCGCTTCGTCGAACGGCGGCACGACCTCGCAGGATCTCAAAACCGGATTCCTGCTCGGCGCGACGCCGCGATTCCAACAGCTGGCGATTCTCGCGGGCGCCCTCGTATCGGCACTGCTGCTCGGGCCGATCCTGCTCAAGTTGAACGACGCCGCGACGGTTTACGTGCCGGCGGCGCAGGTCGCGCCGGCAGGGTTGCACACCGACGCGAGCCAGCTCACCAAACGCGAGGCGTTGAAAGGCCCGCAGGCGCGCGACGACGCCAACGAATACCTTGTCTGGCAAAAAACGGATACGGCCGGCGGTCCCGCGGGACGCTATCTGGTCAATCCCAGCGGGGACGCCGTGTGGCTCGTCGATCCCGGCATCAACGGCGCCTACGACACGCGTCCGGATGGCACGACAGTGCGGAAGTTCGACGCGCCGAAGGCGACGCTGATGTCCTACATCATCAAAGGCATTCTCGATCAGAAACTGCCGTGGGCGCTTGTGTTGCTGGGCGTGATGATCGCCGTCGTCCTGGAGATGTCGTTTGTGCCCGCGCTGGCGTTTGCGGTGGGCGTATATTTGCCGCTGTCGTCGTCGTCACCGATCTTCATCGGCGGCCTCGTGCGCTGGCTGGTCGATCGTCGCGCGCGGAAGGATCCGGCGCGGGCGCATCTGACCGAGGAGCAGCTGGTCGAGCAGAGCGACAAGAGTCCGGGCGTGCTGCTGGCGTCGGGCTACATCGCGGGCGGTGCGATCGCGGGCATCCTGATCGCGTTTCTCGCCGGCGTGCTGGACCGGTTCGACGCGGCGCTCTTCACCTGGTCGAAGGAAAACAATCCCTTCTTCAACGGGCCGTATTCCGACGCGCTCTCGCTGCTGCCGTTTGTCGCGCTCGCGACGTTCCTGTTTTTTGTCGGTCGCGAAAAATGGCTCACGCCCAAGCGGCGGTGATTCCGCGTTACTCTTCGTCTTCGTAATACTCGACGGGCTGCGGATGGAAAAACATCCGCGGCTCGCGGACACCCCATTTGTTCGAATCGGGGTAGTGCCAGTAGTCGACGGGCGGATTGTCGGCGACCAGCAGATACACGAGAGCGGAGTCGCCGGTGTTGGTGAATGCGTGCGGCTCGCGGGGCGGATGGATTACGACCTCGCCGGCGCCGAAAACGCGCGTGTCGGTGCCGGCGCGCACGGTCGCGGTGCCTGCGAGGAAAACGAGCATTTCCCATTGCGCGGAGTGACTGTGAAACGGACAGCCGCACTCGCCGGGCGCGAGCTGGCCGAGCTCGAGATCGAACGGATGGCCGCCGAGGCCCGTCGGCGCGTTGCGTTTGGCGCCGAGCGCGATCGAGAGCTCCTTGCTTTTGCCGTGGAATTTGCCCTTCGGCGAACGCCATTCTTCCCACGCAATCGCTTCGATGTTTCGGATGCGTTCCGCAAACGGCGACACAGGTGGCAGCGGTGGCGCGACCGCGATGGCGTGCGGCGGAGCGCCGGCCGGCAGGTTGTCCTCGCCGTCGAAATAATGCGCGTCTTCGATCCGAAAAATCCGGCCCGGCGGACGCAGCCCCCATTTGTTGGAGTCGGGATAATAACAGGCGTCGAGCGGCGGGTTGTCGGCGAAGATGAACACCTCGAGGTCGTCGCGCCCCGAGTTGATCAACTGATGCGCCTCGCCGGGCGGATGGACAAACACATCGCCGGCCCGGGCGGAAAAGGTTTCATCGCCGGCGCGGATTGTCGCCGTCCCGGCGCGAATGAGGAACGCCTCCCACTGCGCGAAGTGAACGTGAAACGGGCAGACCGCGGCGCCGGGCGGAATGCGGCGAATCTGAAAATCGAACGGATGACTGCCGGCCCACGTGCCGGCGTTGCGAATCGCGCCCAGCGCGACGGAGACGTTGCGGCTGAACGAATGAAACTTCCCGGTGGGCGAGCGCTGTTCGTGTTCCGGAATCGAGTCGAGCCGAGCCGATTGCATCGCCGGAGTCAGCGCAAAGCAGGCGCTGGCCGCAAGCGGACGATCGCGCGCGGACGCGCGATCGTCACGGTGCTGGCGTTCTTTATTCGTTGGCCGCGACGGAGCCGGCGGGGGAGGCCGGGGCCTCGCCCTTCAGCTCCAGCTGACCCTGCCGCGCGTAGTCGATCGCTTCGGCGAGGATGCGGGCGGTTTCCTGCGAGGCGTGAAAGCCCATCGAGTTTTCCGCGTAGACGAAATCGAGCCGCCACTGCGCCTTGCGCTGCAGTTCGCGGGCGGTCTTGAGTTGCTCGTCGCTGCGGCCGGCCTGGCGGGCGTCGGCGAGGGCGGTGATCAGTTGCACCACGGCGTCCTGGCCGCGGTCGAGTAGCGCGCGATTGCGATCCTGCACGAGCTCGACGCGAGCCTTGAGTTCCGTCTCCGGAATCCGGTGACACGACTGGCAGGCGGCGGCGAGATTGAGCAGCGGCGAGCGAACGTGGTGATTGCTGACCTTGATGGCGCCCTCGCGCTGGTAAGGCATGTGGCAGTCGGCGCAGGCGACGCCGCTGCGCGCGTGAATGCCCTGGCTCCACATCTCGAATTCGGGGTGCTGCGCCTTGAGCACGGGCGCGCCGGTCTCCTCATGGACCCAGTCCTTGTAGCCCTCCTTGTCGTAGTAGGCCTCGATCTGCTCGACGCGGAGGCCGTTGTCCCACGGATGCGTGACGAGCTTCTTCTCGCCCTTGAAATAGTATTCGTTGTGACACTGCGCGCAGACGAGCGAGCGCATCTCCTGACGGTTGGCTTCGGAGTTCGGCGAGTATTCGCCTTTGCGGCCCTCGCGGCGCCAGCGTTCGATGCTGGGCAGGTGCGGCGTGGGATAATCGGACTTCGCGAGCGCACGGATGCCGTTGAGAAACGCGGGGCGCGAGACCCGGAGATTCATGGTGTCGGCGTCGTGGCAATCGATGCACGAGACCGGATGTTCCACGAGCTTGGTGACCTCGGTGTAGGGCTGCGCGCAGATGACCTCGAAACCCTTTTGGATCTGCTCCTCGCGATGCTCCTTGCCGGCGGGCGCGCCGGCTTTCAGGCCCGCTTCGATGTAGGCGGGGATGACGGAGGCGTGGCACTGCAGGCAGGAGCCGGGCTGCTTGAACTTGTGCACGCGCTCGGTCTCGCGCTGGTCGCTCAACATGTAGGCGTGGCCGCGCTCCTCGCGATAATCGATGGCGAAGGCATAACCCGCGAAGATCCGCCGCCAGACGGGATCGCGATCGAGGTGCTGGAACGCCTCGCTGCCGCCGTATTTCGTTTCCACGGTGTCGACCGTGCGACGGTAGCTGTCGTATTGGCGCGGATAGTTTTTCCCCCACAGCACGGGATCGGTGGTGTTGTCGTCGACGTTGACGACGCGGAACACGTGCTGCGTGGCCTCCGCCTTGCGCGCCACGATGTTCTGATAAAGCAGCAGCACGAGGAAGGTGGCGATGCCGACGGCGGCGAGCACGGCGACATAGACCCATAACGCAAAGCCGCGACGATCGGAGAAACGAGGGACTTTCATGGCGAAGGAGAGGTTGGCGGGATAAAAATCAATGGATCGGGCCGTGACCGACATCGCGGTGACAGTGCACGCAATCGAGCATCTCGCGGCGCTGGCCCGGGTGGGTGTTGATCTCGGCGACGATCTGCTGGTGACAACTCACGCAGTTGCGCTGCAGCACGGTCGAGTTCTTCGGGCGGATCATGATCGGCTCGTGAAAATCCTGCAGGGTGAAACCCTTCGAATGCCAGTAGCCGTTCTCCGCCTTCGTCAGATATTTTCCGATAAAATCGTGCGGCGTGTGGCAGTCGTTGCAGGTGGCGACGGCGTGATGCGGCGATTTCAGCCAGCCATCGTATTGTTCGCGCATGATATGGCAGTTCACGCACGCCTGCGGGTCGTTGGAAAAATAGGACAGCCCTTCGGCGTAATAGAACGTGTAAGTGCCCACGCCGGCGAAGAGTCCGATCGTGCTGGCCAGCGCGAGCAGCAGTAAAACGCGGATGCGGGTGGTCGGGAATTTCACGGGCGAAGGCGGAGGGGCGGGTCGTTCGCGGTTATTTTCCGACGCACCGTGGACGGTTGTGGACGATTTTCAACCCCCATGTGGCACCACGGCTTGCGGCGTCGGCGGCCTCAGGGTAAAACGCGGCGTGAAGTCCGCCTTGCGAGATCTCGTGCATCGCGGGGCCCGGCCCGCGCTGGACCTGCCGACGGGTTCTGCGAAGGCCGTGCACCGGGCCCGGCGGAGCTTGAAGCGCACGCGCGCGCTCCTCCGACTGGGCGAGAGCATTGGCGGAACGGATACACGAGTCGTGCGGCAGCGCCTCGCCCGGCATGCGCGGCAACTGTCGGCGGCGCGGGATGCGGCCGTCATCGGGAAATTGGCCGCGCAGCTGCGGGAGAAAGGCCATGGTGCCGAGACACGCGCGGTCCTGACAAAAATGATACGCACCTCGGGCGGTGAAGCGCCGCCGCTTTCCCGCACGGAATGGCAGGCCGGGCTGCGCGCGACGTTGGCCGAACTCGAGAGCACCGAGTGGCGGAGCTTGCGACGGCAGCGGCTCCGGCGAGCCCTGCGGCGGGAACTGCGGCGCGCGCAAAAACGGTATGGCGAAATCGGCGACGGCGAAGACGCGACGCGGATCCACGCCTGGCGGAAGGCGGTGGTGCGGCTGCGCGATCAGATCGAAATGGTGTGCGCCTGGCTTACGCGCCGGGAACGAAAAGTCGTGCGTAAGCTCGCTGGGATCGCGCGCCGCCTGGGCGTGGCGATGGACTGCACGGTGTTTCTCGGCGCACTGCGTCGGACGCGCGGCGTCCCCGCCGCGGCGCGGCGCCGCCTCGTCCACCTGGTCGAGAAGCGTCGCAAGAAGGCGTTGCGGAAAGCGGTGAATCGCTGGCCCCGCGTGCGCCGCGAAGCGAAGAAACGGTTGCGGTGAATTGCGTCTGAAGCGGACAGAGCCGGCCAGTGAGCTGGTTGTGACGCAAAGTGCGTGGCGAAAAAGGCGTCCGCGAAAGAGCCAGCCGGCCCTCAGGTTCTTTTGGAACGGGTGCGTTTCTGCCGAGAGCCAGCGGATGCCTTGCCCGACGCAGGGTTCGAGGCGTATTCCGCCCGGTTTTCGGCCACGGCCGGCGCACTGAAATCGACCAGTTCGCTGAGCGTCAGACCCAAAGCTTCAGCGACCTTGATCAGCGTGGAGAGACGGACGTCGAATTTCCGGCCGGCTTCGACCTGCTGGTAGTGCTTGTAGGCGAGTCCGGCCCGTTCGGCGAAAGCCTCCTGGGTGAGGCCGTGCGCCTCGCGGAGTGCTCGGATGCGCGCCAGCAGGCGCTTCGCCGTGTCGTTTGCCACGCGCGAAGATAGCGGTCCGCCGCATCTTGATACACCCGGCCAAAGGTAGTGCAGGCTCGACACCCTGGCATCGGTAGTGCGAAGTGGCGCGGCTCAGGGGGCCGCTCTCGCAACATCCCGCTGCTCGCCGCAAATCCGGGCGGATCCTCCTGCGGCACGCGACCGTTAAGCACTTTGGCTCTACATCCCAATTTTCCCACTTCTCCCTATGCGCCGCTGGTGCCCGCACAGCGGTGGTTTCCGGCCGATGAGGCGCTGCGCAGCACCGCTTACGACAAGCTCCTCCCGCCGCTGGTCGCGAAAATTCGCGAGGAGGTCTTCGCCTGGCGGTCCAAGGGCTATTCGGGCGCCTCTGCCACGTCTCTAGGACTGTTGCGCCACTGGTTCGAAACCGAGCACTTGATCGAGAACGCGGATCACACGCTCTCGCCGTTTCGCTACTACTTCGCCCAGCGTGAAGCCGTCGAGACCGTCATTTGGCTCCACGAGGTCCTTCGTGCGCGGGACAAATATGACCTCATTCGCTTTGACGCCTCGGGGGATGTCTCGAGCAGCATGTTCGCCGAGGACTGGCCGCGCTACGTCCTCAAGCTCGCGACCGGCGCCGGCAAAACGAAGGTCCTCTCGCTTCTCATCGCCTGGAGTTTTTTCCACCGCCTCTACGAGGCTGACTCCACGCTCGCACGCAACTTCCTCCTCATCGCGCCCAACATTATCGTCCTCGATCGTCTGCGCGCCGATTTCGACGGACTGAAAATCTTCTTCAACGACCCGATCCTCCCGCCCAACGGCCACGAAGGCCGCAACTGGCGCGACGATTTCCAGCTCACGCTGCACATCCAGGACGACGTCCGGCTCGTTCGCGAAACGGGAAATCTCTTCCTCACCAACATCCACCGCGTCTTCCTCGGCGAGGTTCGCGAACCGTCGCTCGAGGACGACGATCTGCGCGACTACTTCCTCGCCGATGCCTTCGGCGAAAAGCCGGCCGGTCAGACAACCGACAGCAAGACCGACCTCGGCGAGATCGTTCGCGAAATCGAGGAGCTCGCTGTGTTCAACGACGAGGCGCACCACATCCACGACGAGCGGATGGCGTGGTTCAAATCGATCCAGGACATCCATCACAAGTTGCTCCAGAAAGACCGTCGTCTCGCCCTCCAGATCGACGTCACCGCCACGCCGCGCCACGATAATGGCGCGATCTTCGTCCAGACCGTCTCCGACTATCCGCTCGTCGAGGCGATCCACCAGAACGTCGTCAAGCACCCCGTTATTCCTGACGCGACGAGTCGGGCAAAACTGCGCGATCCGGACACAATTAAGACTCCGATCTTCACCGAAAAATACGACGACTACCTCCGCCTCGGTGTGGAAGAATGGCGCAAGAGCTACGCCGAGCACCAAACCTTGGGAAAGAAGGCCGTGCTCTTCGTCATGGTCGACGACACGCGCAACTGCGACGAGGTCGGCGAGTATCTTCAGAAAATCTGCCCTGAGCTGCAGAATGGCGTCCTCGTCATTCACACGAAGAACAACGGCGAAATTTCCGAAGCCGCCTCCGGCAAGAAAAAGGAAGAGTTGGAAAAGCTCCGCAAGGAGGCCAACGGCATCGACACCCTCAAGTCGCCCTACAAGGCGATCGTCTCCGTCCTCATGCTCAAGGAGGGCTGGGACGTTCGCAACGTCACCGTCATCTGCGGCCTCCGCGCCTATGCATCGAAGAGCGACATTCTTCCCGAGCAGACGCTCGGTCGCGGCCTGCGCCGGATGTATTTCGGCAGCAAGGCCGTCCGCGAAACCGTGTCCGTCATGGGCACGCCGGCGTTCATGGACTTCGTTGAGTCGATCCAGAGCGAGGGCGTCAGCTTCGACCGCGTGCCTATGGGCAAGGGCACCGAACGCCACGAATCGCTCATCGTCGAAGTCGACGCGGAGAACGACACGAAGGATGTCGAAGCCCTCGACATCGCGCTTCCGCGCCTCACGCGTCGTTACCAGCGCGAATTCAAAAACCTCGCCGTGCTCGATCCCGCGACCTTCGGCAATCGGACGCTGTCGCTGAAGCCCTTCACGCCGGAGGAGACGCGCGAGATCGTTTTCAAGACGATGCTCGATGCCGAGGTGCATCACACCATCGCGCTCGATGGCACTGGTGTCGCCGACTACCGCTCCGTCGTCGCCTTCTTCGCGCGGCAGTTGCTGAAAGACCTGCGTCTCGTCGGTGGCTACGACGTGCTTTATCCGAAGGTCCGCGACTTCATGCGCGAGCGCCTCTTCGCGCCGTCGCCTGTCGATCTCGAAGACCCGGTCATTCTCCGCAACCTTTCGGAGCCCGAGGCCGGCAAGATTCTCTACGACGCCTTCAAGGTCGCCATCAACGCGCTCACCATCGAGCAGACCGGCACCACGCGCATCGAGGACCGCATCCGCCTGCGCGATACCCGGCCGTTCCGCACCGACTATCGCCAGCACGTCATCCCGAAGAAGAGCCTCTTCAACAAGATCGTCGGCGAGCCGCGCGCGGGAAACTTCGAACTCCGCTTCGCCTACTTCCTCGAAGCCGCGCCTGACGTGTCCGCCTTCGCCAAGAACTACCTGGCCGTCGGCTTCAGGCTCGATTACGTCCGCGCCAACGGCGACCTCGCCAACTACCACCCCGACTTCATCGTCCGGACCGCCGACGACGTCGTTTGGCTTGTTGAGACCAAGGGTCGTGAGGAACTCGACCTTCCGCAGAAGATGGCGCGACTGAAACAATGGTGCGCCGACGCCACCGCCGCCGAGTCCGCCGAAGGCGGCGTGCCCTCCCGTCGCTACGACTTCGTTTACGTGGACCAAGTCGGCTTCGAAGAGCACCGCCCCATGACCTTCGCGGCCCTCGCCGCCAGCTTCACCGACTTCAAATCCTGACCATGGCGCGCCCGACCGAATCCGACCGCTACGAACTCTCCGACGCGGAGAAACGCGACCTCATCAAGCTCATCGAGCAGGGCAAGCCGCTGCCCGAGAAATACCGCTTCCTGCTATTCGCCGACAAACGCGAGGTCGAGCTCGTCTGGAACGGGAAGACGCGCGAAGTCTGCACCGCCATTCTCCCGTTTCAGACGCTCGAACACATCGACGAGCCGCGGAAGGAGAAGTCCGCTGACGCCGAACTATCGCTCGGCACCGGCGGCCGGCAGGTGAAGGGCTGGACCAACAAGCTGATCTGGGGGGACAACAAGCTCATCCTTTCCTCACTCAAGTCAGGCGCGCTCCGCCGCCAGATCGAGGAGGCCGGCGGCCTCAAGCTCATCTACATCGACCCGCCCTTCGACGTCGGCGCGGATTTCTCGATGGATATCGAGATCGGCGGCGAGACGTTCCACAAGGAGCCGAATCTCCTCGAACAAATCGCCTATCGCGACACGTGGGGCCGTGGAGCCGATTCATTCATCGCGATGATCTACGAGCGGCTGATCCTGATGCGCGATCTGATGCACAGCGACGCCAGCATCTACGTCCACATGGGTCCGACCGTTTCGCCCGCGATCGAAACGGTGATTCGTGAGGTGTTCGGTTTAACGGGAGCAAGCGCGATGATTACTTGGAAAAGAGTAACTGCTCACGGCGACAGCCAACGCTGGGGTGTGATTCACGACTCGATTCTTTGGCGGACGAAAGGCGAAAACTACATTTGGAATCCGCAGTATGAGCCTTACGACGAAAGTTATCTTGGCTCGAAATACACGAACACGACAGCGGGCGGTCGCCGCTACCGGCTCGACAATCTCACGAGCCCGAATCCGCGTCCGAACATGATGTATGAATGGCGCGGCTGCTCTCCGCCTGCGATGGGTTGGCGTTACGAGTTAGCGACGATGGAGAAGCTTTTCGCCGAAGGCCGAATCGAATTACCGAGGAAGGAGGGCGGGCGTCCACAGTTGCGGCGATTTTTGGACGAAGGCAAAGGAGTGCCGATCGGGACAGTTTGGGCGGACATCGCGCCTGTGAATTCGCAAGCGAAGGAGGACACTCGATACGCTACGCAAAAGCCGGAGACGCTTGTTGAACGCATTCTTAAAGCCAGCAGCAACGAGGGTGACCTCGTTGCCGATTTCTTCTGCGGCAGCGGCACGACGGCGGCGGTTGCCGAAAAACTCGGTCGCAAGTGGATCGCCACCGACCTTGGAAAGTTCGGCATTCATACCACGCGCAAGCGGCTCATCGGCGTGCAGCGCGAGTTGAAGTCCGCCGGCAAATCCTTCCGCGCCTTCGAGGTGCTCAATCTCGGGCGCTACGAGCGCCAGGCTTACCTCAATGTCGGCGCCAATCTCTCCGCGAAAAAGAAGGCCGATGCGCTGGCCCGCAAAGAACGCGAATTCCGTGAACTGATTCTGAAAGCTTACCGGGCCGAGCCGTTGTCCGACGCCGGGTTCTTCCACGGCAAGAACGGTGGCCGGCTTGTCGTCGTCGGGCCGATCAATCTCCCCGTGGGCCGGCTCTTCGTCGAGGAAGTCATCACCGAATGCCGCAAACGCGGCGCCTCGCGCGTGGACGTGTTGGCGTTCGAATTCGAGATGGGCCTGTTCCCCGCCGGGCTCGATGAGGCGAAGCACAAGGGCATCGATCTCGCGCCGAAAACCATCCCGCCCGAAGTTTTCGATCGTCGCGCCGTTGAGAAGTGCCAGGTTCGCTTCCACGACGTCGCCTACATCGAGGTCACGCCGCGTTTCGACAAAAAGAACAAGCTCGCGCTCACGGTGGAGTTGTCGGACTTCTCGGTCTACTACTCGCAAGGCATCGCGGAGGCAATCGCCGCCGAGCTGAAGGAAGGCAAAAGCGAAGTCGTCTGCGAGCAGGGCAAGCTCATCAAGCTGAGCAAGGACAAGCAGGGTATCATCTCGCGAGATGAGCTCACGAAGAAATGGACCGATTGGGTCGACTACTGGGCGGTCGATTTCGACTACGAGAGCCGTCCCGAGATTATCAACCGCACGCGAAATCTCGCGACGGGCGAAGATATCGACAATTGGGACCCGAAAGATCCAACGCTGGTCGAGCACTACGCGCAGAGCACCGGCGCCTACATCTTCGAAAACGAGTGGCAGAGCTTCCGCACCCGACAAGACCGCGCATTGGAGTTAACGACCGCGACCCACATTTATCTGAAACCCGGCCGTTACGTCGTCGCGGTGAAAGTTATCGATATCTTCGGCAACGACACGATGACGCTGATGCCGGTGACGGTGGGTTGATTCCCGATGATCGGGTCGCTGGCGCTTCCCGCCACAGGTGGCCGCGAGCGCCAGCGAGTGGTTCAGGACTTCGCCACAATGTAATTGTAAAGCCGCCAAAAACGCGGCCAGTAATCTTCCGCATGCACGGAAAGCTCGGGATAGCCGGGCACGCAGCAGCCGGTGCAGGAGTAATCCGTGGCGGTGGCACAGAGGCCGGCGCGGACGGGATTTTCGAAGATGTAGTGCGCGATGGTTTGAAACGCGTCCTGTTCGCGCGCGGCGTCCCGCAAAACGTGATCGTGCGCCTGCTTTTGCCAGTCATGAGGCGCGAGTGCGGGACGGAGGTGCTTGCGCAGAAACTCGATCGCCGTGCGCTGGTCGGAATCATCGCGGAGTCCGAGCCAGAGCAGATGGATGTGGTCGGGCATCAGCACGTAGCACGGACAGGCGAGACGGTAACGGGAACACGCGTGCAGGAATGTGAGTTGCCACGTATGATGAAACCCAGGCGTGAGCCAGCCAGTGGCGCGGCGGTCGATCGTGATCGTCCAGTGAACGAAGGCGCGGCCCCGATAGAATTCGGGAGACAGGCGCGGAAGGTGGCGTTTGTCGGGTCGCTGGTGCTCCCCGCTACGGGCGGAAGGAGAATTCACCTTGGAACGGGGAGCGTGAACGACCCGGCGGGCGTTCAGGCCGACGCTTCCGTGTACGCTTCCATGCCGACGCAGGAGCAGACGAGATGGCGGTCGCCGTAGACGTTGTCCACCCGGCCGACGCTCGGCCAGAATTTGCTGACGCGGGTCCAGGGCGACGGATACGCGGCGAGCTCGCGCGAATACGGACGGTTCCACTCGTCGCCACAAACGACTTTCGCGGTGTGCGGCGCGTGTTTCAGCGGGTTGTTGGTTTTGTCCGCCTCGCCATTCGCGACCGCCTGCATCTCCCCGTGGATCGAGATGAGCGCGTCGCAGAAGCGGTCGAGCTCCACCTTCTCCTCGCTCTCGGTCGGCTCGATCATGAACGTGCCGGGCACCGGAAACGACATCGTCGGCGCGTGATAGCCGTAATCCATCAGACGCTTCGCGGCGTCCTCGACCTCCACGCCGAATTTCTTCCAGCCGCGCAGATCGACGATGCACTCGTGCGCGACGAGGCCGGCGTTGCCGCGATAGAGGACGGGGAAGAATTTTTCGAGCCGGCGGGCGAGGTAGTTCGCCTTGAGAATCGCGAACTTCGTCGCCTCGGTGAGGCCGGCCGCGCCCATCATGCGGATATACATCCACGAAATGACGAGGATGCTGGCGGAGCCGAACGGCGCGGCGGAGACCGCACCGCTGGTGCGGGGTTGAGCGTCGAGGGCTGAGAGTTGAGAGCCGGACACCGAGGCGGAGAACACGTGTCCGGGCAGGAACGGCACGAGATGTTGCGCCACTCCGATCGGGCCCATGCCGGGGCCGCCGCCGCCGTGAGGGATGCAGAAGGTCTTGTGAAGGTTGAGGTGGCAGACATCGGCGCCGATGTGGCCGGGCGAGGTGAGGCCGACCTGTGCGTTCATGTTCGCGCCGTCCATGTAAACCTGGCCGCCGTGCTGGTGCACGATGGCGCAGATGTCCTTGATGCTGCTTTCGAACACGCCATGCGTCGACGGATACGTGACCATGAGCGCGGCGAGATCGGCGGCATGCGCGGCGGCTTTCGCCCGGAGATCGGCGACGTCGATATTGCCGCTCGCGTCGCAGGCGACGGGCACGACCTTGAAACCGCACATCGCGGCGCTCGCGGGATTGGTGCCGTGCGCGCTGGTGGGAATCAGGCAGACGTTGCGTCGGTCCTCGCCGCGCGCCGCGTGATAATCGCGGATCGCGAGCAAGCCCGCGTATTCGCCCTGCGAACCGGCGTTGGGCTGCAGCGAGATCGCGGCAAAGCCGGTGATCTCGGCGAGCCAGGCCTCAAGATCCTGGAAAAGCTTCCGATAGCCGCGCGCCTGCTCCGCGGGGACGAACGGGTGCACCTTGCCGAACTCCGGCCACGAAACGGGAAACATCTCGCTCGTCGCGTTCAGTTTCATCGTGCAGGACCCGAGCGAGATCATCGAGTGGCAGAGCGAAAGATCCTTCGCCCCGAGCCGCTTGATATAGCGGAGCATCTCGTGCTCGGTGTGATGGCGATTGAAGACCGTCGCGGTGAGAAAATCCGAGGTGCGCGCAAATGGCGCGGCGAAGTCCGCGAGTCCGGCGTCGAGCGCCGCCACCTGGGCGTCGAAGTTTGCGGCCGCGGATTCGCTGAAACACGAAAGCAGCGTCTGCACCTCCTCGAGCGTGGTCGTCTCGTCGAGCGAGAGACCGATGGTGTAGACGTCGAGGCGGCGGAGATTGAATTTTTTCGCTGCCGCGGCGGCGTGGACGCGCGCCGCGGACACGTTGCCGACGGTGAGCGTGTCGAAAACCGGTTCGACGTTCACCGTGGCGCCGATCTCGCGGAGGCCTTGCGCCAGCAATTCGGTGAGGAGCTTCACGCGGCGGGCGATGCGCCGGAGTCCGTCGGGCCCGTGATAAACCGCATACATCGACGCCATCACCGCGAGGAGCACCTGGGCGGTGCAGATGTTGGACGTCGCCTTGTCACGGCGGATGTGTTGCTCGCGCGTGCCGAGGGCGAGGCGCAGCGCGGGATCGCCCTGGGCGTCCTTGGAGACGCCGACGAGACGGCCCGGCATCTGACGCTTGAACGCGTCCTTGGTGGCGAGAAAACCGGCGTGCGGTCCGCCGAAACCGAGTGGCACGCCGAAGCGTTGCGCGGAGCCGACGGCGACGTCGGCCCCGAATTCGCCCGGCGCGCGTAGCAGTGTGAGCGCGAGGAGGTCCGTCGCCGCGATCGTGAACGCACCCGCGTCATGCGCGGCGCGGAAAAACGTCTCGAAGTCATGGATCGAGCCCGTCGTGTCCGGGTATTGCACCAGCACGCCGAAGCAGGAAGGGGTCGGCGTAAACGTGTGGTGATCGCCGACGATTACTTCGATGCCGAGGGGCTTGGCGCGGGTTTTGACGATGTCGATCGTCTGTGGATGGCAGGCGGCGGAAACGAAGAACGTGCGGTGCGCGGCGGCGTCGCCTTCCTTCAACCGGTGGCACATCATCATCGCCTCGGCCGCGGCGGTGCCTTCGTCGAGCATCGAGGCGTTGGCGATTTCGAGTCCGGTCAGATCGGTGACGAGCGTTTGGAAATTCAGCAGCGCTTCGAGCCGGCCTTGGGAAATTTCAGCCTGATAGGGAGTGTAGGCGGTATACCAGCCGGGGTTCTCCAGAATGTTGCGCTGGATGACCGGCGGCGTGTGCGTGTCGTAGTAGCCGAGACCGATGAACGAGCGGAAAATCTGATTCTGGCCCGCGATGGCGCGGAGTTCCGCGAGCGCGGCGCTTTCGCCCAGCGCCTCGGGCAGATTCAGCTCGCCGCGGCGGATGTGCGCCGGCACGGCGGCGTCGACGAGTGCGTCCACTCCCGGATAACCGAGGACCTCGAGCATGGCCGCGGTGTCGGCCGGGATGGCGCCGGTATGGCGGCGGGCGAAGGTGTCGGTCGGGGCGAGCAGAGCGCGAGAGGACATGAGCAGATAAATGGCCTACGCTAGAGCCGCGGCCGGTCCGTGCAATGGCGTTCTGGCCGCGGCGCGGCCGGGACGAAGAAAGTTGTTTCACGCGGCGAATCGGTTCTGTTTCGCGTGCCCGTGAAGAAAACCGGACCCTTTCCAACCCGCCAGGATCGCGCCGCTTACGTCGACCGACGGCTGGCGGAATTGTATCCGCATCCGGCGATCCCGCTGGAGCACAAGGATGCGTTCACGCTGCTGATCGCGGTGCTGCTCTCCGCGCACACCACGGACAAATCGGTGAACCGGGCGACGCCGGAGCTGTTCGCCCTCGCGGATACGCCGGAAAAGATGGCGGCGCTGCCCGTCGAGGAGATCCTGCGCATCATCCGGCCGGTGGGCTTATCGCCGACGAAATCGAAGGCGATCGCCGCGCTGTCGCGTTTGTTGGTGGAGAAACACGGCGGACAGGTGCCGCAAACCTTCGAGGAGTTGGAGGAGCTGCCCGGTGTGGGGCACAAGACCGCGAGCGTGGTGATGGCGCAGGCGTTTGGCGTGCCGGCGTTCCCGGTAGACACGCATATTCACCGGTTGGCGCAACGGTGGAAACTGACCGATGGCCGCAGCGTCGAGCAGACCGAGCGCGACTTGAAGGCGATATTTCCGGAGGCGCATTGGAACCCGTTGCACCTGCGGATCATTTATTACGGCCGCGAGCACTGCACGGCGCGAGGCTGCGATGGCACGGTGTGCGGGATTTGTCGCACGCTGTTTCCGGAGCGGACCCGGCCGGTGGCGACGAGAAAATAACGCGAACCGCGGGATGGTGGACGCTTGCGGACTCGAACCGCAGACCCCCTGCGTGTGAAGCAGGTGCTCTAACCAACTGAGCTAAGCGTCCGACGTGGAGGCGAGACGGTGGCGGGCTCGTTTCGCCGAATCAATCAGTTTTTGCGGAAGAGTGACGGCGCCGGCCCTCGTGGGGAAATTCCCGAAAGACCGGTGGCACGCTGGAGGAGGCTTCCCCAAGAGTAGGGGCGCAGACAGCCTGCCGGAGCAGCACCGCTCACAGGTCCACTTTCTTCGACTCATGGAAACGTTTACCTCCCTCATCAATCTGGTCGGCCGTCTCAGCGCGGGCGCGGCCTTGGTTCGCCTGGCAGCGGAGGTGCTGCCGCGCTTGTCGAGCACCGGACGGATGCCTCCGCTGGACGCGGTCCGGCTGCTGGCCGAGATCCCGGCCTTGCAGCGCGACATCGAGGTGCAGCTCCAAGCCGCCAAACAGTCGGCCGAAGCGGTGCAGGATCGGGTCGAAACGCTTGCGCAGTTCCTGCTCCTGCATCGGGCGTCGTTGTCGGAGGACGAAGTCAACCAAGTCGAGCGATTGTTGATGGCTGTCCGGGGCTGACGGATACGGCCGCGTCGCCGAGCGGTAATCCCTTTCACGGCGGCCAGGTGAAAACTGCGGTGGCCCGGCCAAGGTAATCGGCGCGCGTCATCCGCCACGCGCTTTCGTAGTGGCGATTGTGCAGGCCGGTCATGATCCAGCCGTCGGAACTTTTCAGGGCGGCGCTGTGCAGTACCGGTTTCCGGCCGCACCACCCGGCGCGATAGAGGCAGAGTGTACCAGGCTCGATGGTGTCGTAACTGGCGCACCGATCCATGATGGCGAGGGCGACGACGGTTGTCTCGGGATCGGCGCCCGGTTTGGCCGCGGCGATGTAGGGCGCCATGCTGCCGGTGCCCATCACGAATTTCAACTCGCCACCATGGCGGTGCTGCCAGAGGTCGGCTCGCGCGACGGCGTCGGCGGCGCTCAAACATTCGAAGCGTGGCGGAAGTCCGCGGACGCTTGCGCGCGGAGACTGGCACGCGCTCGCGAAAAATTGCACCGCCACCGCCAGCACTCCCAGGACGAGAGAAAGCGCGGGCGGCGTCGATGGACGTGAAAACGACATCGGTCGGACGACACCGGCGCGGCACACGCGAGCGACCGAAGGCAGGCGGGCGCGAACCGGCGCGACGCCCGCATTCTAGTGGTGCGCGCGCACGAAGCGATGGCGGAGTGAGCGGCGTCGGAACGCCGCTCGGAAGAATCGCGTCAGCTGACGCGCACGCCGTCCGCCAGCCGCACGATGCGGCTGCCGTAGGACGCGTTTTCCTCGGAGTGTGTGACCTGCACGATCGTGACGCCGTCCTCCTGATTCAGCTTCTTGAACAGCTGCATGATCTCGCGCCCTTGGTCGGAATGAAGATTGCCGGTGGGTTCGTCCGCGAGGATCAGCGCCGGCTTCGCCACGAGGGCGCGCGCGACGCCGACCAGCTGCTGTTGTCCACCGGAAAGCTGGCTCGGATAGAGATCCTTTTTGCCGACGATGTGAAAGCGATCGAGCGCATCGCAGACGATGCTGTCGCGGTCCTTCTTCGGCGTGTCGCGATACGAGAGCGGAATCTCGAGGTTCTCGTAAACGGTGAGGTCGTCCAGCAGGTGATAGCTTTGAAACACGAAACCGATGTGTTTCTTCTGAAGGTCGAAGCGGCGCTTTTTGTCGAGCTGGTGAACCGCGTGGCCGGCGAGGGTGTATTCGCCCGTCCAGGCGCTGTCATGCAGGCCGAGGATGTGAAGTAACGTCGATTTCCCCGAACCCGAAGGGCCCATGATGGAGAGGAAATCTCCCGCGTTGACCTCGAGATGGACGTCGCGGAGGGCATAAAAAGGACCGCCTTTGAGCGGATAAACGCGGCTGACGTTACGGAGTTGAATCATGGCGGAGCGCAGGAACGGAGGAGCGGGGGAGACGGGAGTCGCGTGAGGTTTTACTGGAGGCGTGAGGCACAGGTTCGTCGAGCTTGGGCGCGGCCGGGGCTGCGGTCAGCGGCGCGGTGGCCGTAATGAAGTCAGATCGCGGGGCGGTCTCGACGGCAGCGGGTTCAGGGTCGAGGGGCAACGCCGGGAAGACCGGCGCCAGGAGAATCGTGAAGAACAGGAAGACGTGCTTCAGAAGCATGGTCGGGGAAGGGTGCAAACGGAGCAGCGTATATGCCATGCGTCGCCGCTCGGTTATAAACACCTGAAAGCGAGCGGGAAGTAGAATATGACCGACGCGGGTCGAGGGTGGCTCTGTCCGTCCGCGGAATTTTGGCGTCCCGAATTCGGGAAAGCGACGCGCGCGGCCGCGCCGAAAAGATGTCTCCAGAATTTGGAGACGGCCGGCGGCGGGGTGGGGTGAAAACCGGGTAAAAGCCCCGCCCGCGACAAGACCGGGCTGGCCAAGGGGGTGGGGGAAGTTCCAAAGAGAATATATCCAGCTAAACCCTATGTCTCCTTTAGGAAAATCTCCCAGGTATTGTTCAGATGAAAGTTCTATTCCGGCTGGCTTGCTTTGGTCTTGGTTTGGGCGTGGCGCTTCCGTTCGCGGACGCGGCCGTTGAGTCGACCTCCCGGCTCGTCAATCTCTCCACGCGCGCGTTCGTCGGCGATGGCGCTGACGTGTTGATCGCGGGTTTCGTGGTCGATGGCAGTGCGCCGAAGAACGTGCTCATTCGCGCCCTCGGGCCCGCCATCGGGCAAGCCGGCGTGAACGGCGCGCTTCACCAAGTGCGACTGCAGGTGTTCGACCGTGCAGGGCGGGCGGTGACCAGCAACGATCGCTGGTCGGGGGAGTTGAAGGCCTCGTTCGCGCGGGTCGGCGCGTCCATGCTGCCGGACAACAGCGGCGATGCGGCGCTGCAGCTTTCGCTTGCTCCGGGCAACTACACGGCGCAGGTGAACGGACTCGGTGCCAAGGGCATCGCTCTCGTCGAGATCTACGAAGTCGACGGCGCGGCGCGGTTGCTGAACCTGTCCACCCGCGCGCGCGTTGAAACGGGCGACGGTATTCTGATTTCCGGACTGGTGATTTCCGGCGCCGGATCGCGGCGCGTGCTGATCCGCGCCCTTGGGCCGAATCTGGCCGAGGTCGGCGTCGCCGGCACGCTGGCGGATCCCATGTTCACCGTGATGAGCGCCGGTGGCGCGGTCCTGACGAGCAATGACAACTGGCAGCAGGGCGGCAGCGCGTCGCATCTGCCGGGCGTGTCCGCGGCCGCCGGGGCCGGTCCGCTCAAAACCGGCAGCAAGGACGCGGCGCTGATCGCGGAGCTGCCGCCGGGCATTTATTCCATTCACGTCCGTGGTCGCGACGAAACCAAGGGCGTGGCCCTGCTCGAGGCCTATGATGTGACGGCAATCACCACCTCTGCGCAGGCCGTGCCGGTGACCGGCCCCTACACGCCCTACACCCCGCAGGCCCTCAGCTGGTCGGTCGCCGAGGTGAGCGCGCGGCTGGGGCCGACGTTCGAGGCGCTGAATCCCGGCGCGCGGGATGACCGCCCGACGATCTTCACCCGCGAGTCGAAGATGCCGCCGAACAGCTACTATGTCCGCATCAAGCCCTACGAGCTTGGTGAACCCGGTTGGGACAACGATTACTGGAGCGACACGGGCCAGGTGGGCTACGTGCCGGACGATCCGGTCAACGATCCGGGCCTCGATCGCATCCAGCTTTACGCCTACTACAACCGCGTCTTCGCGATCAGCCCGCGTTTCGACTGGCCGAGCGGCAAGCCGCATCCGGACCCGCAGACGCGCGAGCCCTACTACGTGAAGCTGAACGGCGGCACGATGCCGCTCCAGCCGGTCGCGATGGTGCGCGGCTACGGCATGCAACAGAACGAGCAGCTGACGGTGTATCGCGACGGCCTCTTCGCCGTCGCCGGCATGCAGACGAGCCGCAACGGCTCCGAGCGGCCGTATCCAGGATTCAAATTCCCCGCGCACAAGGTCCCCCGCGGCATCGCGGTGACGACGAGCAACGAATTCGCGCTCGTCACGATCTGGGACACGCAGCGCAACCAGGGCCAGCTCGCGGTCGTGGCGCTCGAGGGCAAATATTTGCCGTTCCACACGTGGCCCTACATGGGCCTGCCGAACCAGGGCAGCTTCTCCGATTTCAAGCTGCTCGGCTACATCGACCTGCCGATGAAAGCGCCCGAGGCGGTCGCCGCGGCGAGCAACGGCCTGTGGCGCGGTCCGTCGTCCACCGACAACAAGGTGCTGAGCCAGATCGACCTCTCGAACGACGGCCGCCGCGCGCTCGTTTACGACGGCGCCTGGCAGTTCGTCGTCGCGAAAGGCGGTTACGCGGTCGTGTCGTCCACCGAGGACAACAAGGCGGTGGTCGTGGACCTGTCTCCGCTCTTCAACTACATGCGCGAGAGCTGGCTCGGCTCCGCGGCGAGCTTTCAGCGGACGCTCGCCGCCCGCGGCGCCGCGGCCGAACAGTTTCCGCAGACCTTCGACGTGAATCCCGCGATCATGCCGAAAGTCGTCTGGCAGACGCAGCTCGACCAGCCAACCGCGGTGCTCGCCGGCCAGAAGATCGATCGCTGGACGAAGGATCATTTCAAAGCCTACGTCGCGACCCGCGACGGCACCATCCATATCCTCGACACCTCGTCGCTGATGAACCGCAACTCGTGGGAGCTCGGCGGCGCGTTGCGCGAGATCGGGACCTTTCAGGTCGGCCGCAATCCCGTGAGCATGGTGTTCACGCGCCGCGCCGAAGGCGGACTCCCTCTGATCCCTTATCTCGACAGCGGCGAGCAGCGCGACCCGGATCCCTATAACAACCAGTTCTACGTTGCTTGCCGCGGCGACCGTTGTGTCGACGCCGTCGTCACCTTCCAGGGCAAGGGCCAGGTGTATCGACGGATTCGCGACAGCCGCATGGGCGACCCGGTCGCGTTGAGCACGGCGGTGCGCGGCAACATTCTCACAGTGGCGGATTTTGCCGGCAAGAAGCTGATCAGCTTCCGCATGGGCACGCTCGTCGATTCGCGCAACAACCAGGCCTATCCGCCCGGCGATCCGCGCTTCCCCTACGAGTTCGCCGGCGAGCTCCTGCTCACGGGCTCGCCGTTCCTGGTGAACTCGGCGAACTTGAACTGACGTCAGGCCCACGGAACACGGAAGGCACGGAACAGGCGGACAACGCCGGCAGCGGATCGGCGTTTTCATTCGGCGGGTTGTCGAACGAAACGGTTCCGTTCGCCGTGCTCCGCGGGACCGCTATTCCGCGCGCAGCGCATCCATCGGACTGATACGCGTGGCGCGTCGCGCCGGCAGCCAGCACGCAATGGTTGCGACGATGGTCAGCACCAGCGGGGCGAGGACAAACGTCACCGGATCGAACGGGCTGACTTCGTAGAGTAGGCCGGCGCACGCCTGGCCGATGGCGCACCCGAGACCCGCGCCGAGGGCGAGGCCG
Organism: Opitutaceae bacterium; assembly: GCA_040255565.1. Lineage (GTDB taxonomy): Bacteria > Verrucomicrobiota > Verrucomicrobiia > Opitutales > Opitutaceae > Opitutus. The sequence goes on from JBDZVH010000001.1 coordinate 305,452, forward strand.
GCGAACGTCATCGCCAGGCCTTCGCGCAGGACCATGCGTTGCACGGCGCCCGGTTCGGCGCCCAATGCCATCCGAATGCCGATCTCGCGGGTGCGACGGCTGACCGAATAGGCTTTCACGCCGTAAATGCCGACGGCCGCGAGCAGCAGCGCGAGGCCGCCAAACAGGCCGAATAACGTGGACCCGGTGCGCACCGTCCAGAGCTGCGCGCTGCTGTCTAGGTGCTGGCGGAACGATTTCACGCCGAACAGCGGCAGGTTCGCCGCGACGCTGCGGATTTCCTTCCGGATCGTGTCGAACAGCGCACGTTGCGCGGCCGGCGACAGCGCGACGGTGCGCACGTGGAAGAAGGCGTTGCTCTGAAAGCCCTGCGCGAACGGCACGTAGATCGCGCCACGCGCGGAGTGGTCGAAGAGATCCCAGCGGGTGGCGGGCACGATGCCGACGATCTCGATCATGGACGCCGCCGCGTCCTTTGGCGGATCGCGTTCGATGAACTGGAGGCGCTGACCGAGCGCGTCGCCATCCGGGAAAAGCCGTCGCGCGAGCGTTTCGTCGACGATCGCGACGAGCGGCGCGCCTTCGTTGTCGGCCTCGGCGGCGGTAAACGCGCGTCCACGCAAGAGCGGCAGACCCATCGCGCAAAAGTAGTCGGCGCCGACGCTCGTCCAGCGCGCGCTCTGCCCCTTGGGGCCGGCCGGGCCGTCGCTGGGGGAGGACGCGACGCCGGCGGGACGAATTTCGCGTTCGATCGTGCTCATGCCGAACGGCACGAGCGAACCGATGGCGGAGGCCTGCACGCCCGGCAGCGCGGCGAGCCGCTCGTTGATGGCGCGATAGAGCAGGAGCGTTTGCGTGCGATTGTAGTTGCCCAGCGAGGCGTCGACTTCGGCGAGGACGGTGTCGCCGGCCTTGAAACCCGTGTCGATCGCGGCGGCCTTGATCGCGCCGCGGACGAAGAGACCGGCGGCGGTGAGCAACGCGAGCGAGAGCGCGATCTGGATCACGACAAGCGGGTGACGTGGCAGCCAGCGCACGTGTGGGCGGCGGAGAAAATCCTGGCCGGCCCGTTCCTTCAAATCCGGCGCGGTGTCGCGTCGCGTGAGTTTCAGCGCGGGACCAAGAGCGAAAAACACGGTCGCCAGCGCGCAAAAGCCGAGCGTCGCCCCGAGGATCGCGGGATTCGTCACGCCGCGGAAGAACAGCGCCACCGGCATCAGACGCGCGAGCGATCCGGCGAGCAGGCCGGTGCTCCATTGCGCCAGCAGCAGCCCCGTCACTCCGCCGAGGGTCGCGAGCACGAAGCCCTCGGTGAGCAGCTGACGCACGATGCGCAGACGACTGCCGCCGAGCGCGAGCCGGACGGCGATCTCCTTGCGCCGGGCGGCGCCGCGGGCGAGGAGCATGTTGGCGAGATTGAGGCACGCGATCAGCAGCACGATCGCCGCCATCGAAAGGAGCAGCGTGCCGATGATCGTGAGCTGCGTTTCGCGGGTGGGATTCGTATTCGCGCTGAGACGAGGCATCTCGCCCACGATCATCGTCTGATCCTTTTGCTCGACCGGGAAAATCGTTTCCAGGTTTCGTGCGAGCGGACGCAGCGCGGCATTGGCGGCCGCGGGTGAGACGTCGGAGCGGAGGCGTCCGACGAGAAACAGATTATAGGCATCGGCGCGGTCGAGCGTGCGCTGGGCCGCGGCCGGATCGTAGTCGTTGGCCAGAAGACCGTAGGCGCCGAGCGGAAAATAAAGTTCCGGTCCGAACAGCATCATGGTGCCCGTGAAGTGTTCCGGCGCGATGCCGACGACGGTGAACAGGCGCTCGTTGACGCGGATGGTTTTGCCGACGAGCGCAGGATCGCGGCCCGTGCGCTGCCAATACAGGTCGCTCGCGATGACGACGTCGGCGTTGCTGCCCGGTTTTTCCTCGTCGGCGGAAAACGTTCGGCCGGCCGCGAGCGGCACGCCCAGGACGGAGAAATAGTTGCCGCTCACGATCGCGGAAAACGTGCGGCGCGACGCCTCGCCGTCGTTCAATCCGACCATCGCGAGATTATACGCCAGAATGCCGGCGAACGGACTGTCGGTCGCGGCGGCGAGCTCGCGATAAGCCGGATATGACGCGAGCCGGAAGGACGAGGGATTTTTCGAGTCCTGCGTGTAGAGCTGGACGACCTGTGCGGCGTCGCGATACGGGCGCGGGCTCCAGAGGAGCTCGTGCACGAGGCTGAACACGGCGGTGTTGGCGCCAATTCCGAGCGCGAGCACGGCGACGGCGGCGAGGGTAAACGCGGGAGCGCGGCGGAGCAGTCGCAAGGAGAAGCGAAGGTCTTGCAGGAGGGTTTCCATGGAGCGGCGGGGTTTGGGCGCAGCGGACTTACACCCGGCGCGCCGCGAAAGTTGCGCACGTCGCGTTCTTCGCCGCGGGAAATGCTCACGATGCAGAAATCTCAGCCGCACGTGCCGTCCGCGCGTTGATGCAGGATCAAGGGATTGCCGTCCGGATCGAAGACATCGAGATGTCGGCACACGCCGTGATCCTCGGGCGGACCGCCGACGCTCGCGCCGCATGCGACCAGATGCGCGTGAAAGGCCTCGAGCTCGTCGACTCCCAGCGCGAGGCACGGACCGCCGGTGCCCGGATGCGGGTTCGCTTCGCTGTGGAGCGCGAGCGTGACATTGCCGCAATCGAACTCGGCCCACTGCCACTCGGGGCTGAAAAGGGTGAGCTTCAACCCCAGCACATCGCGGTAAAAGGCGACGGCGCGGTCGAGATCGCCGACCTCGTGGCGAACGAAATCCATGGCGCGGATCTTCATGGGACTACGTCCGGTAGTGCGCGAGTTTGGCGGCGAGCAGCACCGCGAAAATGCCCGCATCGAACGACTGCCGGTCGAAGACGAAGGAAGTGCCCTCAGGGTAGCGGCGGGCGGTTTTCAACCGCGCGCCGATCTCGCGTTGGTGCGGGCCGGCAAGGAGCGAGGCGATGGCGTTGCGACCAAGAAGAATTGAGAGCTGGAAATTGCCCGGCTTGGGCACGAAATAAAACAGACGGCGCTGCTTCTGGAGGGCGACGCGATACCAGCCGACCCCGGGCGAATATTGCCACGATAACGTGGCCGCCGGATAAGCTGAATACAACTGGTTGAGGATTTCTTTTTGCAGCGGCGCGGCGAGGCCCAGCGTTGAGACGAGGGCCTCCTCCGCGGGCTCGTGGTCCCGGTCGGGAAACGCCGCGACCGCGACAGCAGACGTGGTTTTCATGCACAGGCGATCAGTGGCCGGGGCGTGTGTGACGAACCGCCGGAGTCTAGCGCCCGGCCGAGCGATGACGAGCGGGAATGCCGCCCGCCGCGCTTGAGACGGCCCGAACTCACTCCGCCCGCAGCGCGACGATCGGATTCACCCGCGTGGCACGACGGGCGGGAAGATAGCAGGCCAGCAGCGCGGTCAATGCGAGCGCGAGCGGCACACCGACAAAAACCGTGAGATCGAAGGGGCTTACACCGTAAAGAAATCCGGCGAGGAGGTGCGTCACTGCCAACGCTCCGGCCAGGCCGGCGGCGATCCCGACCAGCGCCAAACCCAGCCCGCGGCGCAGGACGTCCGCGATCACGTCCGCCGACGTGGCGCCGAGCGCGATCCGCACGCCGAATTCCTGGGTGCGCTGCGCGACGGCATAGGCCATCACGGCGTAGACGCCCATCGCCGCGAGCACGAGCGCCACGGTGCCGAGCAACGCGAGCAGGCTGGAGGCGATCTTCTGCGTCACGACCGCCGCCTCGATGTAGGTCGCGAGCGGCAGCGCCTTCCAGATCTCGACGGCGGGATCGATCGCGTGGATCTCGTTGCGCACGGCTTCGAGCATCGCGGCGGGCGATCCGCCGCTCACGCGCACGCACAAGCCAAGGTCGAGCGACCACGGCGCCTGCAGGCTGGGCTGGTAGAAAAACGATTCGGGCGGGTCGTTGAGCCCGCGGTATTTCCCGGACTTGGCGACGCCGATCACGCGCGTCTCCGTGCCGTTGATACGGAACGTGCGTCCGATCGCATCCTGCCGGGGCCAGAGCCGCTGCGCCATGGTTTCGTTGACGATCGCCACGCGCGGAGCGTCGAGCGAGTCGCGCTCCGTGAAGTCGCGGCCCGCGAGCAGCGGGATGCCCATCGTGTCGAAGTAATGCGGCGAGACGATCGCGAGCCGGAAATTCATCTGTTCGCCCGCGCGGCGCGGCTGGTCCGGAAGTTCAACGTAGCTGGTGCCGGTGTCCTCGAAGCCGAGCGGGAACCAGTTGGCGAGCGCCGCCGCTTCGACGCCGGGCAGCCCGGCGACGCGCTCACGCAGGACGCGGTAAAATTGCGGCGCCGTCTCGCGGGTGTAGCCATTCATGCCGACGCGCAGGCCGACGAGGAGCACACCGTCCGGCTTGAGCCCGGGATCGATGTGGCGCGAACTCTTCAGGCCCTTCCAGCACAGTCCGGCGCCCACGAGCAGAACGAAGGCGAGCGTGACTTCCACGACCGCGAGGATCTGCCGGGCACGATGATGCTCGCCGCTGCCGGACGAACGTCCGCTTTCCTTCAGGGTATCGTTGAGATTGGGACGCGAGGCGCGGAGGGCGGGCACGAGTCCGCACAACACGCCCGCCACCAGTGTGAGCCCCACGGTCGCGAGGAGCGTCGGCGTCTCGATCTCGAGCGCGAGGCCGATCGGCAGCGGCGTTTTGGGCACGAAGAGCACGAAGAGGTCGACCATCCAATACGCGAGCAGCACGCCCAGCGCGCCGCCCAGTGTCGTGAGCAGCAGGCTTTCGGTGAGCAGCTGGCGGATGAGGCGCCCGCGGCCGGCGCCGACGGCGAGTCGGATGGCGATCTCCTTGCGCCGGCTGGTGGCGCGGGCGAGGAGGAGATTGGCGACATTTGCGGTGACGATCAGGAGCACGCCGAGACTCACGGCCAGCAGCAGTCCGAGCACCGGTCGGAAGATCTGCGCCGCGCCATACGTGGCGTCCCACAGCGGCCGCAGGTGAAAGCGGATGTCGCGGTTGGTTTCCGGATACGCCTGTTCGAGCCGGAGCGACAGCGCGGTCAGCGCGGCGCGGGCCTGGTCGAGACTGACGCCCGGCTGGAGTCGCGCGAGCGTGTGATGCCAGCGGGCGTAGCGACGGAGAATCTGATTCGCGTCGAGACCCGAGTAGGCGACCTCGCGGTGCATCATCGTGGGCGCCCAGAAATCGCAGCGCAGGCCGGTGACGTCGCCGTAGAAGGCCGCCGGCGCGACGCCGACAATCGTGAAGGCGTGCCGGTTCAGTTCGACGACGCGACCGATCACGTGCGGATCCCCGCCGAAATGCGTTCGCCACAAAGGCTCGCTGATGACCAGCACGGGATGACCGCCGGGCTTCTCGTCTTCCGACGGAAGAAACGTCCGACCGAGCAGCGGCTTCACCTCCAGCACGTCGAAGAAATTGGCGGTGACGATCTGTCCGTAGAGCCATTCGAGCCGGCCGTCGATCGCGAGACAGGCGGGGGTCTGCTGGGAGCCGGTGACGCCGCGGAAGACCTCGGTCATCGCGGCGGCGTCGCGCAGGTCGGGCAACGAAACGGTGTCCCACATCCGTTCGCCGTGGCTGGTGGTGATGAACGCGAGCTCATGCTGGCGCGCCACCGCGGGCAGCGGCCGCAGCAGGATCTTGTCGATCCAGCACAGCACGGTCGTGTTGGCGCCGATGCCGAGCGCGAGGGAGAGGACAACCACGGCGGTGAAGCCCGGTGCCTTCGCGAGTTGGCGGAACGCGAACTTGAGATCGGCGATCATGCGGGGAAACGCCCCAAGGGCGGGAGCAGAGACAACCAGTTATTCGACGCGGAGCGCGGCTTGCGGATCGATGAGCGTCGCGCGGCGGGCGGGCAGCCAGCAGGCGAGCAAACCGACACCGGTCAGGACCAGCGTCACGTAGACGAACACCAGCGGGTCCGGCGGGGCGGCGTTCGATATCAGCCGGCTCAACAACCAGCCGAGGGCGACTGCACCGGCGAGTCCGATCGCGGTGCCGAGCAAGGCCATGCGCAAACCGGAAAACAGGATCATGCGAACGATGTCGCCCGGCTGGGCGCCGAGCGCGATGCGCACGCCGATCTCGGGCGTCCGCCGCACCACGATGCGGGCCACGACGCCGTAGATGCCGAGCGCCGCGAGAAACAAACCGAGCAGCGAGAAGCAGACCAGCACGGTGCTGAACAAGGACGCGGTGCCGATGACGAGACGCGTCACGTCTTCGATGCGGCCGAACTGCTGCGGCACGAGATCCGGGTCCAGGGCGGCGATGGCCTGTCGCATCGGATCGGTGAGCGCGGCCGGATTCCGGGCGCGGACGGCGACGGTGACGTAGTTCCAGGTTTCCTGCGCGAGCGGACGCAGCAGCAGCAGCTTGGTCGTCGTCGGCACGACGCCGGTGGCGAAGTCGACATCGGCCACGACGCCGACGATTTCGCACCAGCCGGGATTGTTCGGGTCCGGCGTGCCGATGCGCTGGCCGATCGGATCCTGGTTGGGAAACAGCGCGGCGGCCATCGACTCGTTGATGATGGCCACGGGCAGCGAACTCGCATTGTCGGCTTCGGTGAACCCGCGGCCGGCCTTCAGCTTGATCCCGAGCGTGGAGAAATACGACGGCGCGACGCCGTTGATGAAGGCGAGCGGTTCACGGCCGGGATGTGCCGGCGGGCGGCCTTCGACGGCCATCGAGCGGCTCGTGAGGTATTGGAAAATGGGCAGCGTCCACGCCACGGTCGCGTCCTCGGCGCCGGGCAGCGCGCGCAGTCGCTCCTGCAGGCGGGTGTAGAAGAGGTAGCTCTCCTGCGGCGTCGAATATTTGGCCGGCGGCAGATTGAGGACGGCCTGGATGATTTTTTCCTGATCCCAACCGGGATGGATCGTCACGAGCCGGTCGACTCCGCGAATGAAGCCCGCGGCACCCGCGAGGAGAATCAAGGCGTTGGCGAACTGGCTGACGATGAGCGCCTGTTGCATCCGGTTGTGGCCACGATCGGCGGTGTTGCCGCGGCTGCCGCCCTTGAGCGTCTCGCTGACCCGCACCCGGCTGACGCGCCAGGCCGGAACGAGCCCGAAGAGGATGCCGGTGAAAACTGACAGCAGGACGGCGAACATCAGCACGCGCCAGTCGAGTTGCAGCGTGAGCCGGAAGAGGCCGCTGGACGAAAGCCGGCTGGAAATCCAGTCGTTGCTCCAGGCAGCGACCATGATGCCGAGCAGCCCGCCGGCCAGCGAGAGCACGAGGCTCTCCGCGATTTGGGGGCGGATGAGTTGTTGACGCGACGCGCCCAACGCGGCGCGGACGGCAAACTCATGGGATCGGGCGATGGCGCGGGCGAGCTGCAGGTTGGCGAGGTTTGCGCAGGCGATGAGCAGGACGAACGCCGCGAGGGAGAGCATCATCCAGGAAATGGTCTTGGTCGCCGGATTGCGGGCGACGGAGGCGAGTGTCACGGCCCGCAGCCCGTCCTCGCTGCGATTCGCCGGGCGCAGCTCGGCGAGGTTGCGCGCGAGGGTGGCGAGTTGGGAATTGTATTGCTCGAGCGTGATCCCGGCGGGGCGTCGCGCGATCAGCGACAGTTCCATTTCGCTCAGCTGCATCTTTTCCTGCGGCGTGAAGCCCATCGGTCGGAGGCAATCCGCCGGGCCCCAGAGGAAGATTGACGAAAAGTCCCGTGGCATGACACCCACGATCGTGGTGGGCTCGCCGTCGATGCGCACCGAACGGCCGACGATCGCCGGATCGCCGCCGAAGTGCGCCTGCCACGTGTCGTAACTGAGAATCACGACGTGGTTGCCCGGCTGGTCCTCCTCGGCGGTGAACCAGCGGCCGAGCTCCGGCTTGAGGCCGAGCGTCGGCAGGAACGTAACCGAAACCCGGATACTATTGAGATTCACGGGCGCGCGGCCCTCCGGCATCATGGTGTAACCCCAGCCGCGAAACGCCGCGAGCTGCGTCGAGCCGGCGGTGGCACGCGTCAGCTCGAAGTAGTCCGAGGCGGAGTGTCCGCCGTTGGGATTCTGCGGATTCGTGCGATAGATGCGGACGAGGTCGTCGCTTTGTGGATACGGCAGCGGCTTGAGGATGAGCAGATTCATCAGGCTGAACATCGAGGTGTTCAGGCCGATACCGAGCGCGAGCGTGAGGATGACGATGGCGGTGAAGGCCGGCGTCTTGGCGAGGGAGCGGAAAATGACTTTCATGGTGGGGCGTCGTGGAGAAGGACGGAAGATCCGTGCCTGCCTCATTGCAGGGTGCATGCCGCGGCGGTGGAGCCGTTGTTAGTGGCTCATGATAAACGGAATAAAGTTTTTCTCGTCGGCGCGGTGCGAAAGAAGCGTTCGGATTCGAAACGCAGCTTTCCCATCCATGGGACGGCCTGGGTCCGGGTGGTGGCGTTACTCAGCGCGGAGAGCGGTCAACGGATCGACTCGCGTGGCGCGGCGCGCGGGCACGAGGGACGCGCCGAAAACGACGGCGAAGAGCAGTCCGACCGTGCCGGCGAGGGCGAGCGGATCGGCGCCGGGCAGACCCGGAATGCGCCTGCTCAGGAAGATCACGAGACCGGCTGCGCCGACGAGGCCGAGCGCGACACCGGCGGCGGCGAGGCCCAGGCTCTGGCGAAGCACGAACCATTGCACGTCGCGCGGCTGGGCTCCGAGCGCGAGCCGGATGCCGAACTCGGTCGTGCGCTGGATCACGAGCGTGGAGATCACGCCGTAGAGGCCGATGGCGGCCAGCGCGAGACCGAGCGCGGCAAAGCCCGCCAGAAGATCGTTGGCGACCTGAAGATTCCGACGGGCGTTGTCGACGGACTCACCGATGGTCTGCAAATCCGCCAACGGCAGATCGGGATCGATCTCCGCGACGGCGCGGCGGAGCGGCTCCGCGAGCCTCTCCGCGTGCTGTGCCCGCACCGAGACGGCGAGATAGCCCCAGGGCTCCTGCACGAGCGGGCGGTAGACCTGCAAGCGGGTTTCCGGCAGGCCGAAATTTGCGACGAAGCCGACATCGCGCACCACCCCGATCACCTCGGTCCAGTTGCGCTGTCGCGGATCGGTATCGCCGATGCGTTTGCCGACCGCGCTTTCGCCCGGCCAGAATTGCCGGGCGACGGTTTCGTTGACCACTGCAACGCGCGGACCGTCGGCGCGAACGTCATCGGGAAGCAGACGGCCCTCGAGCAGTTGCAAACCGAGCGTGGGGAAAAAATCCGGCGTCACCATCACGTAGTCCGCGACCGGTTCCAAACCCGGCCGCGGATCGGCGCGACCCTCGACTGCGAGTTTGCGTGAGCCCTCGTAACCGCGGATGGGGACGGACGAGGACAGCGCCACATTTACCACGCCCGGGAGGATGGAAACCCGTTGCAGCAGACGCTCGTAAAACTGGAGCCGGGCTTCGGCCGTCACGTAGCGGTCGGTAGGCAGCGCGTTGGGGAGCGTGAGCGTGCCGATAAGGAGGCCGTCGGTGCGCCAGCCCGGATCGCGGGCGGCGAATCGCTGAAGGCCCCGAATGAAGAACGCCGCGCCGGCAAGCAGGACGAGAGCGAACGCGATCTCGGCCACGATCAGCAGCCGACGAACCCGGTGCCTCGAAAGGTCGCCGGTCGAGCCGCGACTCCGGCTCTTGCGCGCGGTGTTGAGGTCTGTGCGCGACACGAACAACGCGGGCGCGATGCCGGAACCGATTCCGGCGCCAACGGCGACCAGCAGCGCAAAACCGAGGACGCTCCAGTCCAGAGAGAGGGGCAGCGGCATACCGCCGACGAAATCCAGGCGGCGGGAGAGCAGGTCGTTGAGCCACAGGGCGAGCAGGATGCCGAAGACGCCACCGGCGAGGGCGAGGACAAGGCTTTCGGTGAGCAACTGGCGCACGAGCCGACTGCGGGAGGCGCCGAGTGCCGCCTGCACGGCGAAATCCCGGGCCCGGGCGGAACTGCGGGCAAGCTGGAGATTCGCGAGATTGGCGCAGGCGATGAGGAGGACAAAACCCGAAAGCGCCAGCGTCAGCCAGGAGACGTCGCGGCCGGTCTGGTCCAGCGCGGTCTCGTGCAACGGCACGAGCTGCAATCCGGTGCCGGCGTTGGTATCCGGGAACTGCTGGGCGAGGCTCGCGGCGATCGCGGACGTGCCTGCTTGCGCCGAAACGAGCGGCAGGCCGGGCCGCAGCCGCGCGATGGCGCCGAGCCAGTGCGTGCCGCGGTCGTGCTGCCAGTCGGCCGAGATCACCAGCGGCCGGATCGCCTGCAACCGACCCCAGAAAAGCGGATAGGCAAAGCCGGGCGGCATGACGCCGATCACGGTCTGCGGCACGCCATCGATGCGCACGGTACGGCCGATGATGTCGGGATCGGCACCGTAACGATCACGCCAGAACGCGTCGGTGAGGACGACCACGCGGTCGCGTCCAGGTTGTTGTTCTTCGGCGGTGAACGCGCGGCCCAGCGCGGGCTGCAGGCCGATCGTCGCAAACAGATCCGCCGATGCGAGCACACCGCGCAGACGTTCCGGAGGCTGGCCGGGCTCCGCGAGGCTGAACTGCCACCACTGGAAGGCGGCGAGCGAGGCGAAGGCGGGGTTCCGGGCGCGAAGATCCTCAAGATCGGGGAGCGAATGCGGCCAGGTCCGGGATTGCGGCGAAGTGCGGTAGACGCGGACGAGGTGTTCAGGTTCTGGATACGGGGCGGGTTGCAGCAGGAGGGTGCGAACGACGCCGAACATCGCGGTGTTCACACCGACGCCGAGGGCGAGGGTGAGAAGCGCGATCGCGGTGAAGCCGGGCGATTTGGCGAGCGAGCGGAGGGCGGCCTTCATGGAACGTGCGGATTGAAGATCTGCGTTGCGAGCGCGACGGCGGGAGTGGGACCTGAGCGCGAATCTCCCGGGTGAACGTCTGAGTGAGTCGCATCTATTCGGCGCGCAACGTGATCATCGGATCGATTCGCGCCGCGCGCCGCGCGGGCAGATAACAGGCGAGCGCACCGACAGCCGTGAGGCCGACCGCGACCGCGGCGAAGCTGAGCGGATCGAACGCGGACGCACCGAACAGGATCGAGCCGAGCACCCGCGTGAGCGCGACGGCGGCGAACAGCCCGACCACGAGGCCCGCCACCGCGAGTTTGAGGCCATGCCGCAGAATCAGCGCGACGACGGAGTTTGGCGTGGCGCCAAGCGCCATGCGGACTCCGACTTCGCGCGCGCGCTGACCGACGTTGTAGGCCAGCACACCGTAGAGGCCGAGCGAGGCGAGCGTGACCGCGAGCGCCGCGAACGCACCGAGCAGGAACACCGTGAGCCGCTGCGTAGAAACGCTCGCCGTGAAAAGTTCCTCCATGCTTTGCACGCCGAAGATCGGCAGCTCGGGCGCGACCTCGCGAATCGCCTGACGAATCGCCGGGACGAGGATCGCTTCGTTTTGGTCGCTGCGCAGAACGAACGTGAGCGACGTCGGCACCGATTGCGTGTGCGGAACGTAAGTTTGCTCGCGCGTGAGCAAGCCCGAGGCGAGGCCGTAGTTTTGAATCGGCGCGACGATGCCCACGATCTGAATCCAGTCGCTGTCCTCTTGCGGCGGCGTGCTGCCGTAGACGAAACGCTTCTCGAGCGCGTCGGTGCCGGGAGGAAAATTCTTTTCGACGAAACGGGTATCGACGATCGCGACCTTCGGCGCCGTCGCGCTGTCCCGCTCGTCGAAGGCCCGGCCGGCGAGCAGCGGGATCCGCAGCGTGCCGAAAAGACCACCGCTCGTCTGGAAGAATTCGGCTGATGGCTGGCGGCCCGCCTCCGGGAGCCGGCTGCCTTCCACGTAATAGATCCGCTGATTGCCGCCGCCGCTGAGCGGGAGCGGATCGATCAGCGCGACCGAGCTCACCCCGGGCACCGTGGCCAGCCGGTCGAGGGCGCGGCGGATGACGGCCGGACGTTGCGCGGCATCGGTCGAGCCGTTGCCCGGCACATTCCAATTCACGGTCAGGATGCGCTCCGTCGCGTAGCCCGGATCGGCGGAGTAAAGGTTCGACAGCGTGCGAATCATGAGCCCGGCTCCCACGAGCAGCACCGAGGTGAGGGCGAACTCGCCAACGATGAGTCCCGCCCGCCAGCGATTGCCCGCGCCGGAGGAGCCGCGCGTGCCGTCGACGAGCGTCGCACGCAGGTCCTGTTTCAACACGTGCACGGCCGGGACGAGTCCGACGACGACGCTCGTAATCAGGGTCGCGACGGCGGCGAACGCGAGCACGGGCGCGTTGAGACTGACCTCGTCGATGCGAGGGACGTTGGCGGGCAGCAGCGAGCGCAGAGCATCGAGTCCCCAAACCCCGAATACGACGCCCACGATGCAGCCGGCGCCGCCGAGCATCAGGCTCTCGACGAGAAGCTGGCGCACGATTTGCGCACGGCTGGCGCCGAGCGCGGCGCGAACCGCGAATTCGCGCGCCCGGCCGTGGGCCCGCGCGAGCTGGAGGTTGGCGACATTGGCGCAGGCGATCAGCAGCACGAAACCGGCGGCGCCCAGCAGCACGAACAGCGCGGGGCGGACCCGGCCGAAGGCGCGGTCGGCGAGTGGCTGGACGGCGGCGGACTGGTGCGCGTTGGTGGCCGGATATTCACGCGCGAGCTGTTCGGCGATGCCTTTGATGTCCGCGACGCCGGCGTCGTAGCTGACGCCGGGCTTGAGTCGCGCGACGCAGTAAAGTCCCGGATGATTCCTGCGCTCCTGATAGCCGTCCGCGAACAGTCCGAGGGGAAGCCAGACGTCCACACTGGCGGCGGGAAACTGGAAGTCGGCCGGCATCACGCCGACCACGGTATAGAAATCGCCGTTGAGCTGGAGCTTCTCGCCGAGAGCGTCGGCGCGGCCGGCGAAGAGCCGGCGCCAGAGCCTCTCGCTGACGAGCACGGTGCGTTCGGCGCCGGGTTTGTCCTCGTCGCCGGAGAAGACGCGCCCGTGCAGCGGCGGGACGGCGAGCGCTGCAAAGAGATCGTGGCTGGCCATGATGCCGGTGAGCCGTTCGCTTTCGGTCGGACCGACGTAGTTGACGCCGTGAAACCGGAAGGCGCCGAGCGCGGTGAATGCGCGCTGGCGATCGCGCCAGTCGGTGAAATTCGGATACGACACCGACATGTTGGGCACCTGCTGCGACCATTCGCCGATGAACAGGAGCCGGTGCTGTTCGGGATAGGGCAGCGGCCGCAGCACGACGCCGTACACGACCGAGAAGATGGCGGTATTCGCGCCGATTCCCAGCGCGAGCGCGAGTAGCGCGACAACGGTGAAGCCGGGCGATTTGCAGAGCGAACGGAAGGCGTGGCGCATGACAGGAAAGGGACGGCGAGCGGGTGAGGGAAAAGGCGGTGCGCGGGGGCGCGTGATCGTTTTGCAGACTCTGTGCCAAGGCCGTAATGCCTCCATCATGACGCTGCACCTCAGGAGCTTGCGATTCTGAGTTGTGCCGCGGGCGAAGCGACGCCGCTTGAAAACGGAACGGCGCCGTCCCGCGAATGGGAAATCGGCGCCGGGCTGACACGCCGCGATCGCGGCGTGAGTTGAAAGGGTAAGTTGAAGTGGAAGCGGAACTGGCGCGGCGAGTTTCGCCGCCGAGCCTAGTCTTCAACCTAAACTTAAAACTTAAAATTCCGCCCTGTGGGCGGCGGCGGTGCTATTCGGCGCGGAGGGCGATCAGCGGATCGACCTTGGTGGCGCGGCGCGCCGGGATGAGCGACGCGAGCGCGGCGACGACGAAGAGCAAGGCCGACACCATCAGCAGGCCGAGAGGATCGGCGCTGACCAGCCGCGGCATGAACGCACTGAGAAAACGCGACAAACCCCACGCGCCGGCGAGCCCGACGGCGAGTCCGATGCCCGTCAGCCAGAGGCCGCGGGCGAGCACATGGCGCAGGATGTCGCGCGGCTCGGCGCCGAGTGCGAGACGGATGCCGAACTCGGACGTGCGTTGCGCGACGATGTGGGAAATCACGCCGTAAAGTCCGACCGCGGCGAGCGCGAGGCCGAGCGCGGCGAAGCCGACCAGGATCTTCGCAATCACGATCAGGTTGTGATTCGCCTCGTCGGTGAGCTGCGGCACGGTGCCGACGCGATCGAGCGGAAGGTCGGGATCGAGCTCGGAGACGACCCGGCGAACCGCTTCGCGCAACGCGGCCGGCTGGCGGCTGCGGACGAGGACGTTGGCGTAGCTCCAGGGCTCCTGCACCAGTGGCTTGTAAACGGTGAGCGAGGTGGACGGATTGGCGACGTTGGCGACGGGTTCGACATCGGCGACCACGCCGATGACCTCGCGCCACTCGATCTCCTTGTTCTGGGTGCTGCCGATCCGTTTGCCGATCGCGCTCTCCTTCGGCCAGAAACGTCGCGCGAGCGATTCGTTGATGATGATGTAGGGCGGCCCGTCGCGTTCGAGGTCGCGCGCAAAAAGCCGGCCCTCGCGCAACGGGATCCCGAGCGTGGCGAAGTAGTCCGGCGTGATCATGACGAACGACGCGGTTGGATTATCGTTGCGGCCGGAAAACTCCGCGTCGGCGAACACCTGGTGGTCGTTGTAATAGCCGAACAGCGGGACGGCGGTGGACAACGCCACGTGCTCGGCGCCGGGCAGCAGCGCGAGCCGGTCCTCGAGCTTGCGGAAGAAATCGATGCGTTTTTCCGGCGTGGTGTAGCGTTTCTCGGGCAGCGGCATCGTGCCGGTGACGACCTGCGCGGTGTCCCAGCCGACCTGGCGCTGCAGCAGACGCGTGAAACCGCGGTTCATCAGGGCGGCGCCGCCGAGCAGGACGAGGGCGAGGGCGACCTCACCGACGATCAGCGCGTGGCGCATGCGATGATGGCCGCGCCCGGAGGTCGAGCCCCGGCCCTGCGACTTGAGGGTCGCGACGACGTCGGTGCGCGACGCGAAGATCGCCGGCACAATCCCGAACAGCACGCCCGTGACGAGGGCGACCAGCAACGTCGAGACGAGCACGCGCGTGTCGGTCGCGATTTTGAACGACGCTTCGTTGCCGATCAGGATGCTGCGCTCGATCAGGCTGTTGATCCAAAGCGCGACCACAAAGCCGAGCGCGCCGCCGGCGACGGACACGATCACGCACTCGGTCAATTGCTGCGCGATCAGACGGCCGCGGGTGGCGCCCAGCGCGGCGCGAATCGCGAAATCGCGGAGCGCGGTCGTTGCGCGGGCGAGTTGAAGATTCGCGAGATTCGCGCAGGCGATGAGCAGGACGAAGCCGGACAGCCCGAGCAGCATCCACGAGATCGCGCGCCCGGTGCTGTCCATCGCCGCCTCGTGCAAGGGCCTCACTTGAAATTTCAGTCCGGAGTATTCCTGCGGAAAGTCCTTCTCCCAGCGCGCGACCAGCGGCGACAGCTGGGCGACGATGTTTTCCGGCGAAAGACCGGCGGCGAGGCGCGCGACGAGAAAGGTGTTCCGATAGCCGCGAAACGTGAGCTGATCGGGCGTGTAGTTCAGCGGCCGCCAGAACGCCACCGGTCCCCACATGAGCTTGTAGTCGAAACTTGGCGGCATGACACCGACGATGGTGACCGTCTCGCCGTCGAGCCGCATCGTGCGTCCGAGCACATTCCGATCGCCGGCGAAACGCGCCTGCCAGAACGAATGACTGAGGAGAACGACATGGTTTTTCCCCGGCTGAAACTCATCCGGTGCAAACGGCCGGCCAAAGAGGGGCGTAGTGCGAAACGTGTCGCCCATCTCCGAAGAAAGCATGACGCCAACGAGGCGTTCGGCCGGCCGCCCCGCTTCGGACCAGGAGGATGCCGCGAACGCCTGCTCGGTCAGCGACGAAAGCCCCGTGATCTGCGCGCGGAGCTCCTGGATCTCCGTGGCGGAAAACGTGTAGAACCGGCCGCCGCGCGTCGTGGCCTGGATGGAAACGATGTCCTGAGGATTCGGATACGGCGCGGAGCGAAAGAGCAGCGTGTCGACGACGCTGAACATCGACGTGTTGACGCCGATGCCGAGCGCGAGCGTCAGCAGGGCGATGATCGTGTAGCCCGGCGACTTCAGGAGGGAGCGGAAAGCGTATTTCATACCTGCCAGAGTTTGAGATTCAGGAGGAGGGCGGGGGGCGGGCGGAAGAGAACAGAAGCGCCCGGCTGGAATGCGGTGCGGCCTATTCGGTGCGGAGAGCCTCGATCGGATCGACGCGGGTCGCGCGGCGGGCGGGAATCCAGCAGGCTGCGCCGGCGGCGAGCAGCAGCGCGAGTGCGCCGGCGATATAGCTGGTGAGATCGAAGGCGCCGACGCCGAAAAGCTGGCTTTGGAGCAGGCGGGTGGCGAACCAGCCGCCGGCGAGTCCCAGCGCGATGCCGGGCAGGATGAGCGTCAGGCCGCGCTGCAGCACAACCAGGAGCACGCTGTGGCGCTGCGCGCCGAGCGCCATGCGGATCCCGATTTCGCGGGTGCGGCGGCCGACATTGAACGCCAGCACGCCGTAGATGCCGATCACGGCGAGGAGCAGCGCGGTGCCGCCGAAGAAGGCGAAAAGGCTCATGTTGAACCGGCGGCCGGAATAGGAATCCGCGACGCGATCGGACATCAGCCGCACGTCGTGGATCGGATGATCGGGAGCGACGGCGCGGATCGCCTTCTGCACGGCGGCCACGGCTGCGCTCGGTTCGAGCCGCGTGCGCACGGCCAGATGCACGCCAAACGGCGCCGGAAACTGATGCAGCGCGAGGTAGAACTCCGGCTTCGGATCCCGGTCGAGCGTTTCCTGGCGGGTGTTGCCGACGATCCCGACGACGCGGGCCACCGGGAGATTTGCGCTCGGGAAACCGAGCTGGAAGCGCCGGCCGATCGGATCTTCGCCGGGCCAGAGGCTCTCGGCCATCCGTTCGCTGACGACGCAATCGAGCTCCAGGCCGCGGTAAACCCGGGCAATGGTTTCGACGGAGATCGGCGTGTTGGGAGCGATCTCGGGTTGCGGCTCCCGACCGGTGAATGCACGGCCACGCAACACGGGGATGCCCATCACGCGGAAGTAGTCGGTCGTGACGAAGTGGGAGTTGGCGGACGGCAGCTTCCCCGCCTCGGGCACCGGCAGGTCGGTGCGGAAGATCACCATGCTGGACGTGTTCCAGCTGAACGGCAGCGCGGAGCCAAAGGCGGCGGACTCGACCTCCGGCAGCGTGGCGACCTCGGCCAGAATGCGTTCCTGGAAACGCGTGTGAGACCACGCATCGCGTTGCAGTTCGCTGACCGCGGGTGGCGCGACCTGCAGGGTGATCACGCGCGTCGGATCGACGCCCGGCGAGATGGCGGTGAGGCGTTGCAGGCTGCGCACCATGAGACTGGCGGCGACCAGCAGGACGAGCGCAAGGGCGACCTGGCCGACGACTAGCAAATCGCCGACCTGCCAGTGGCCCGGCAGGAGGCGGAGCGTGCGCGGCGTGTTCTTGAGCGCGTCGTTGGGATCGATTCGCGACGCGTGCCAGGCGGGGACGAGTCCGAAGAAGAGACCGGTCAAGACGGTGATGCCGGCGAGAAAGAACAGCACGTTCGCATCGTAGCCCGATTGCGTGGCGACGATCGGCTGCATCTGCCACGGCACGAGACGGCGTCCGAAATCGTAGCCCCACAAACTCAACAGCGCGCCGACCGCACCGCCCACCGCGGCGATCAGCAGACTCTCGGTGACGAGCAGACGCACGAGCCGGAAGCGGCTCGCGCCCAGCGCCGTGCGGACCGCGATCTCGCGCTCGCGGGCGAGCGAGCGCGCGAGGAGCATGTTGGCGACGTTGACGCAGGCGATCAGCAGCACGAGGCCGACGGCGCCGAGCAGGAGCAGCTGGCTCGAGCGGGCTTCGCTGGCGAGATTATCGCGCAATGGCTGCACGCGGATGCCGATGCCGGCGTTGGCTTCGGGCCACGCGAGCTGCAGCCGCTGCGCGATCACGTCCATCGCGGCCTGCGCGGATTCGAGGCTCTCGCCCGGTTTTAGGCGGGCGACGACGCGCGTGCCATTATGGTTTTCGCGATCTTTGAGAAACATCTCGTCCGCGGCGGGCGCGACCGGGAGGAACAGTTCGGCGGCGCGGAAGAAACGGAAATCGGGCGGCAGGATGCCGGCGACGGCGTAGGCGCGGCCCTCGATGAGCACGGACTGGCCGATGGCGGCGGGATCGCCGCTGAAAAACCGCTGCCACCCGGCATGCGTGAGCCAGACGACGGGCGCGGCGCCGGGCCGGTCGTCCTCCGGGGCGAGCGCCCGGCCGAGCGCGACGTTGACGCCCAGGACATCGAAAAACCCGGCGGAAACATAGCCGGCGGAAACGAGCTCGCTCGCGCCGGCGGTCTTCAGCTTGACGCTGTTGGTGCGGTAGATCGCGAGATCGGTGAACACCTCCTGCTGGGCGACCCAGTCCAGGAAGTTTGGATACGAAACGGACATGTCCGGCCACTGGCGGTTGCGCTCCGTGACATGCATGAGCCGCCCCGGCTCGGGGTAGGGCAGGCTGCGCAGGAAGGTGGCGTTGACGATGCTGAACAGCGCGGTGTTCGCGCCGATGCCGATCGCGAGCGTGAGCACGGCGACGACGGTGAAACCGGGCGATTTCGTCAGTTGCCGGAAAGCGTAGCGCAGGTCCGGGATCATGGACGTCGAAGTTTGAGGTTCAGGTGGAGGGCGGACGCGTGCGCTCCGCAGGAAGCTTGAACCGCAACTTCCAGCGGCGACGGACGGATTGCGCTCAGGTTCGGGTGGGATCGGACTCGACCTGTTCCTGCACGACGCGACCGTCGAAGATATGGATCGTGCGGTCGGCGTTGCGGGCGAAGCGGGCGTCGTGCGTGACCATCACGATCGTCGCGCCACCCTGGTGAAGCTCGGAGAGGAGCTGCATGACGGCGTCGCCGTTTTTCGAATCGAGGTTGCCGGTGGGCTCGTCGGCGAGGAGGACAGCGGGTTTGCCGGCGAGCGCGCGGGCGACGGCGACGCGCTGCTGTTGACCGCCGGAGAGCTGGGACGGGAGGTGTTTCGCGCGGTGGCCCATGCCGACTTTCTCGAGCGCCTCGAGGGCGGCGGCCTTGCGCTCGGCGGCGGGCATGCCGCGATACGTGAGCGGCAGCTCGACGTTCTCGAACACGGTCAGATCGCCGATGAGATTGAAGGATTGGAAAATGAAACCGATCTCGCGATTGCGGATGCGGGCGCGCTCCGGGAGCGAGAGGCCCTGGACGGGACGACCGTTGAGGACGTAGGTGCCGTCGGTCGGCGAATCGAGCAGGCCGAGAATCGAGAGCAGGGTGGATTTGCCGCAGCCGGACGGGCCGGCGATGGAAACGTATTCGCCTTTTCGGATCTCCATGTGGATGCCGGAGAGGGCGTGGGTTTCCACTTCGTCGGTGAGGAAGACTTTGGTGACGCCTTCGAGTTTGATGAGCGAGTCGGACATGGTGAGGAGGAGTTGAGTTGGGGAGAGGAAAGGTCAGCGCGGAGTTTTCGGATCGGTCGCCACGAGGGCGACGAGCAGGGCGAGAATCACTAGCAGCGGGATCACGGTGAGAGAGGTGCGCCTCTCGAACACGCGAGGTTGGGCAAAGGTTACAGAAGTTGTGCTCGTTCGGGAAAAAACTCAGTCGAGTTTGATCCGGTCGTTCGTCTCCCACTGCTGCATGTCGGAGAGGATCACCCGGTCGCCGGGCTGGAGTCCGCCGAGGACCTCGATCGTGTTGACGGAACTGCGGCCGAGTTTGACGGGGACGCGGCTCGCATAGGCGCCGTCCGGTTCGAGCTTGAAGATCTGGACCGTGGTCTGTTCCTGGCCGAAGGCCGGGCGCCCGACGTAGACGACATCGTCGAGGCGTTCGAGCTCGATCGTGCCGTCCACCGAGAGGTCGGGCCGAGCGCCGCGCGGCAGTTCGCCGTTCATGCTCACGTCGACGGTGACGGTGCCGTTCTGGACGGAGGGATCGATGCGGGAAACGTGGCCGGCGACGACGCCGTTGCGCGTGTCGACCTGCGCGACCTGGCCGATCTCGATGTCGCGCGCCTGCGTCTCGGCGATGCGGATCTCGGCCTTGAGCCGGCGCGGGTCGGCGACGCGGGCGAGGTTGGTGCCGGGCTGCACCTGGGCGCCGACCTCGACGGGCAGAATCTGGAGGATGCCGTTCATGCCGGCGCGCACGGTGAGCGCGTCGAGTTCGTCCTGGCGGATCTTGGCTTGCGCGCGGAGGCGGTCGACCTCGGCGACCTTGACGGCGAGTTGGGGCGCGATGGAGTCTTTGGTGAAAGCGTAGCGCTTCTGCTCGATGTTGTAGCGGGTTTCAGCCTGCTCGGCGGTGACCTTGGAAAGCTTCACGTCGAGCGGGGAAACGAGTCCGTCCTTGATGAGCTCCTCGTTCACCTCGGCGCGGAGCTTGGCCTGTTCGTAGTCGGCTTTGGCGGTCGCGGAGGCGGCTTCGGCGGCGAGCACGCCGCTTTCGAGCTGGACCTTGAGATTGGAAAGTTCGGCCTCGGCAGCTTTCAGCTGCGACTCGGCGTCGGTCGCGGCGCGCACCACGTCGGGATTGGTGAGGATCAGGATCACGCTGTCCGGGGCCACGGTCGCGCCGGGACGAAGGACGATCTTGTCGACCCGACCCTGCGTGCGCGCAGCGATCCAGGTGATTTCTTCCGGAACGAGCGTGCCGAGACCGCGCACCTGGCGAAGCATCTGGCCGCGCTTCACGTCACCGACCCAGACGAGGTTGCGCTCCACGGTGGGCGCGGCGGGCTTCAGGCGCGCGAGCACAACGGTGATGCCGATGAGCGCGACGGCGATGGCGCTGCCAACGAGGATGCGTTTGCGAAGCTTGGCCTTGGCTTGGGATGGGCGCGGGATGTCCATGCGTGCCCATCTGATTGCACGCGCCGTGCCAGCGTTTAGTTCACGTTATAAACCCCTGACAGGAAATGGATAGAAAAACGGGGCGGCGGCTTCGAACGCGGGTCAGGCATCGAAGCCGGGACGCTGGCGTCCCGAAAGTGGGATCCGCGGGCGGGCTAGATTTCGGCGGCGAGGGGCTCGTCGGCGACACCGTGTTCGCAGCGGATGCGGCGTTCGCGGCGGGTTTGCTCGAGGATGCGCTCGTTCACGTTCATGCGGTAGCGGGCGATGCGGGGATGATCGAGGTGGTAGACGATCGCCTGGCCGAAGACGGTTTTGGCAACGAGCCCGGCGTGACGGAGGCGCAGCGCGAGCTCGGCCTCCTCGTGCCCCCAGCCGACGAAGCTTTCGTCGAAACCGTTGACCCGGAAAAAATCTTCGCGCCAGACGGCGAAGTTGCAGCCGCGGATCGCGTGTCGTTCGTTTTTGGATACAGAGGCGAAGGGCCGGCGGACGGCGCGGCGCAGGTGATAGAGGCGGCCCTGCGCGAAGAGGACGAAAGGCTGCAGCCGCCGCGGCGAGAGATCGCGGATATAGCGCGCGCGGATGCCGGCGCGGCGTCCCTGGACAAAACAGCCGCGCGCGGCATGGCGGCAGTGATCGGCGATGAAACGGCGGTGCGGCAGGCAGTCGCCTTCGAGGAAAATAAGATAATTGCCGCTGGCCGCGCGGACGGCGCGGTTGAGCGCGGCGGTTTTCTTGAACTCGAAATGCGGCTGCCAGAAACGGCGGATCGGAAAGGGCAGGCGGGCGGACCAGCGCTCGATCAGCGCGGTGGTCTGGTCGTCCGAACCGTCGTCGACGATCAGCAGTTCGGCGGGCGGACGAGTTTGAAGACTCAGCGCCTCGAGGACCAGGTTGAGGGCGACGGGATTGTCCGCGAGGCTGAGGATGAGCGAGGGACGAAGGGAGGTGTTCATGGTGACGTCAGCGGTGGCGCGGCGGAGGAAGCGAAGAGTCGGTTCGCAAAAAAAACCGCCGTTGGCGGGGCGGTCAGTCTCTGACAAATGGCGCAACCCTCCGCGCCGCGCAACGCCGCCTCGCACGCAAACCTCCCGGCTTCCTGCTCGGGAGGTTTACCGACGCGAAGGGTGACGTTCGCGTGACGGAAAACGCGTGCGATCGCGACGACCGGGCGTCACGCCGGCAAGCGCAGGCGGGCGACGCTGCCGCTGCGATCCTTGCGGTTCTCCAGCGAAAGTCCGCCGCCGTGATTTTCCGCGATCTGACGGCAGAGCACGAGGCCGATGCCCGAGCCGTCCGGCTTGGTGGTGAAGAACGGAACGAACAGATTCGAGGCATTGGCGATGCCGGGACCTTCGTCCTCGATGACGATCTCGATCGCGCCGGGCAGGCGCTGCCAGGTCACCTGCACGCCGCCGCCGGTTTCGAGCGCGGCTTCGGCGGCGTTTTTGACGAGATTGATCAAAACCTGTTCGATCTGCGCGGCGTCGCAGGCGAACGATGCCGGCGGTCCTTCGACCAGCGCGACGGCGCGGCGGGTTTCGAGCGCGGCGACGCGGCGGACGAGCGGGCCGAGGTCGCAAACCGCAAGGGAGGGGGCCGGCAGGCGGGCGAGCCGCGCATAGGCCTGCATGAAGCGGCTGAGGCTTTCCGCGCGCGACGCGATGATCTCGAGCCCCGACTGCAGGTCCTCCTCCCAGTCGGGGGCGCGTTGAGGACGTTTCAACAAGCTGCCCAGGCTGCCGGCGATGGATTTGATCGGCGCGAGTGAATTGTTCAGTTCGTGACCGAGCACGCGCACGATGCGTTGCCAGGCCTGCAACTCCTCCTCGCGCAAGGTGCGGCTGAGATCCGCGATCACGATCAGATGGTGCGGCCGACCGCCTTCGCGAAACAAACTGCGCCGCATGCCCCAGCGGCCGTGACCGCCGGGAAACGACGCGGTCGCGAGGAGCCGGTTCGGCTCGCCGGCGAGACAATCGGCGAGGCCGAGCTCGGTGGCGTCGCGGCCGAGGATGCGTTCCGCCGGTTTCGCGAGCAGGATCTGGCCGGCGTGGTTCGCGAGGCGGAGCTTGCCGTCCGCGTCGAAGGCGAAGATGGCCACGTCGATCTCCTCCATGACCGTGCGGAGCAGGGCGGTGGCCTCGAGCGCGCTGAGACGCTGCTCCTGCAACGTGCGGCTGAGCGTGTTGATCTCGGCCATGACGTCGCCGAGCGGTTCGTCGCGCCGCGCGCCGCGCGCGCGGACGGAGAAATCGCCTTCCCGCAGCGCGGACAACAGGTTCGCCATGGTCTGCAGCGGCCGGACGACGCGCGCCTGCAGGGCGAGGGCGAAGCCGAGCCAGCAGCCGACGATCACGAGCGTGAGCGTCCACTGCACCTTCGGCGTCGCCGCGCTGCCGAGCCACAAATAATACATCGCCACCAGCACGGCGGGCAGGCCGGCGAGGAGGCTCTGGAAAAAAACCAACTGCTCGTGCGAGAAGCGGCGTTTTGAAGACATTGCGTTGGCCGCAAAAAGGCGCAGAAGGCGCAAACGGATCAGGTGACAGGTGAGTCGGAAAGTGCGTATTTTCGGATCTGCAGAACCGGAGATCCGAAGTTGATGATCAATCCGTGTTCAACGCGGGAGGCGCGCAGGTAACCGAGCAACTGGGCGACGTGTTCGTCCGCAAAGGTGCGGACTGCCTTCAATTCCACGATCAGATGTTGGTTCACGAAAAGGTCGGCGAAGAACTCGCCGAGGAGAGCGCCGTCTTCGTCGAAGACCGTAAGCGGATGCTGCTGGAATACGGTGAGGCCTTGCTTGCGGAGGCGGTGGGCGAGGCCGTTTTCGTAAACCTTTTCGACGTGGCCGTGGCGAAGATGGCGGTGCAACGCGAAGCTGGCTTCGCGGATCCGGTCGCAGAGCTGGAAGACGGGCTCTTTCATGCGTCTCCCTTTTTGCGGCTTTTGCGTGTTTTTGCGGCTAAATTCAGAGCCCGTATTTTTCGAGGCGGCGGTAGAAGGCGCTGCGGCTCAGGCCGAGTTCCTCGGCGGCGCGGCGGGCGTTGCCGTCGCAACGGGCGAGGGTCTTCTTGATGAGAAACGCTTCCACTTCCTCGATGCTCATTTCCTCGAGGCGCGGCGTGGCGTCGCGCGCGACGGTGAGGCCCAGGTCCGGGGCGCGGACGACTTTGCCCTGCGCCATGAGCACGCCGCGTTCGACGGCGTGGTCGAGCTCGCGGACGTTGCCGGGCCAGCCGTAGTCGCGCATCGCCTGCACCGCGGATTCGTCGAAGCCGGTGATCGATTTCCGATAGCGTTCGACGTGCTGCTTCAAAAAATGCTGGGCGAGCAACTCGATGTCTTCGCGGCGCTCGCGCAACGGCGGAAGATGAAGGTGGATCGTGTTGAGCCGGAAAAGGAGATCCTGGCGAAATTTGCCGGCGGCGACCTCGGCGGGAATATCGGCGTTGGTGGCGGAAATGAGCCGCACGCTCGCGCGATACGTGCGGGACGAACCGACGCGCTCGAACTCGCCGGTCTCGATCGTGCGAAGCAGCTTCGCCTGCTGGCTCATCGGAATGTTGCCGATCTCGTCCATGAACAGCGTGCCGCCGTCGGCGAGCTCGAACCGGCCGGCGCGATCGCTTTTCGCATCGGTGAACGCGCCGCGCACGTGTCCGAAGAGCTCGCTTTCGAAAACGCCCTCAGGCAGTCCGCCCATGTTGACGGAGATGAAAGGTTTTCCGGCGCGGACCGAGACGGCGTGGAGGGCTTGCGCGACAACGCCCTTGCCCGTGCCGTTTTCGCCGGTGATGAGGACGTTGGCGTCAGAGGGGCCCACGCGGGCGATGACCTCGAGGACGGGACGCATCGCGGCGGACTGGGCGATCAACGTCGGCCCGCCCTTGCCGCGCAGGAGCTGGTTTTCTTCCTGCAGCCGCTGGTAGGCGCGGACGGCGCTGCCGAGTGCAATCTGGTTTTGGACGATCGCGAGCAGGCGCGGGTTGTCCCAAGGCTTGGTGATGAAATCGCGGGCGCCGCGCCGCATCGCTTCGACCGCCACATCGACGCTCGCCCAAGCTGTCATCACCACAATCGGCAGCGAGGAATCGATCGACTGGAGCTTGTTGAGCAGATCGAGGCCCTCCTGCCCGGAGGTGGTGTCGCGCGCGTAGTTGAGGTCCATCAGCACCATCGCGAAATCGCGCGCTTCGACGGCCTTGATGACGGCGGCGGGCGATTTGACGGTTTCGATCTGGTAACCCTCGGACTTGAGGAGCAGCCGGAGCGCTTCCAACACATCGGGTTGATCGTCGGCGATCAGGACGCGGGGCGAGGACGTGTCGGAAGCGGCCATGGCGCGAGGAGACGAAGCGGGCGAAGGGGGAGTCAAGCGGCGAGGCGGTGCGATTCGTGGCGACGGGCGGCGCGGGCGGCAACGCGGGCCGGGCGGGCGGAGCGGTCGCTGTAGTCGCCGATCATCAACAGCACGAAGAAGGCGGCGGCGAAAAAGGCGATGGTCGATTCGGCATTGATGGCGGCGGGAACGTGAACACCGGCGTTCTCGGCAAGCGCGACACACGGATAACCGGCGGCGAGGAGGATCGTGAAGAGCTTCAGCAAGGTTTTCATGATTTGTGGAGGTTGCCCCTAGCTTTGCACCCGCCGTGCCAAGCGCCTCCTGATTTTACAAGCGCTTAGAATAAAACAGGTAGAGAAATTCGATCCCTGTGCGCCGCGGCGAAATTCTTCCGCCGCCGGGAGCCGGCTATCCCAAAATCGGGAAGAAATCGGGGGCGGCGAAGCGCGGGCGCGTGAAGTCGTCCCCATCGCCGAGAAAAACACTTGCCTCGGCTCCCGGGCTGCCGCTTTCTGACCGTTCTCTTGTTCGGGCTGTAGCGTAGCCTGGTAGCGCGCTTGCATGGGGTGCAAGAGGTCGTGAGTTCGAATCTCACCAGCCCGACCATTTCGCATCCTCAGGGAGGATCGCGGGAGAACACGCGCACGCGGCGATTTCCTTTACGCTCGCGATCTTTTCGGCGCTGTTGCTGTCACGCAGTCGACCATGCCGCCGCCTTTGCCGCAATCCGATCGTCGCAAGCTCCTCTGGCCTCTCCTGCTGGCCGTGATGGTCACGTGGTGCTCGGCCGGATCGGTGCCGGACGTCGGTGGAGGCATCCCGTATTTCGACAAGATCGTTCACTTCTTCGTCTACGGATTGATGGCGACGCTCGTGGCGCGGCTCGGTTGGGTGCAGCAGACCCGGCCGCTCGGCATCTACGCGGCGGTGCTGTTGGTGTCGGTCTTCGGAATCACGGACGAACTGCACCAGTATTTCACGCCCGAGCGGTCGATGGATGTTTACGACTGGATCGCCGACACGCTCGGGGCGTCGCTGGCGACGCTGTTGTATGCGGAATGGCGGACGTATCGGAATTTCCTGGAGACGCCGTTCGCGGCCTGGTTCGGCAAACGGCGCGTTGAAATCGCGGGCGCTCCGTGCGTAATCGCCGCCGATGGACTCAGCCGCAGCTCGTAAACGGATCGCCGAACTTCGCTCGCAGATCGCCCGGCACGACGAGCTGTATTACCGGCAGGCGCGGCCGGAGATTGCCGATTTCGACTACGACCTCCTCAAGCGCGAGCTCGCCGACCTCGAACGCGAGTGGCCGGAGCTCACCGCTGGTGTGTCCCCCTCCGCACAGGTCGGCGACGACCGCACGGAAGGCTTTCAGGTCTACCGCCATCGCGAGCGGATGATGAGCCTCGACAACACCTATTCGGAGGACGAATTGCGCGAGTTTTACGCGCGGCTGGTGCGCGACCTGGAGCGCGAGGATCTCGCCTTCGTGGTCGAGCCGAAGATCGACGGCCTCGCGGTCAGCCTCACCTACGAAAAGGGGAAACTCGTGCGCGCCGTCACACGCGGCAACGGCGTCGAGGGCGACGACATCACCGCGAATGCGCTCACGATCAAAACGCTCCCGCACGAACTGAAGCCCACCGAAGGGGCGCCGCGGCCGGACGTGATCGAGATCCGCGGCGAGATTTTTCTCACGCTCGCGGAATTCCAGCGGATCAACCGCCAGCGCGAAGAGGAAGGCGAGCCGCTCTACGCCAATCCGCGCAATCTCGCCGCCGGCACGATCAAGCAGCTCGACGCGCGCGAAGTCGCGCAGCGGAAACTCGAAATCGTGTTATATGGGCGTGGATACGTGGAGCCGGTGAGCGCGCTGCCCGAAACCCAGACGCAATTTCACGGCTGGGTGAAAGCGTGGGGCCTGCCGACCGTGGAAAAATTCTGGACCGTGCGCGGTGCCGAGGACGTGCTCGCCGCGATCCGCCAGCTCGACGAGTTGCGGGACGCGTTTGCGTATGCGACAGACGGCGCGGTCGTGAAGCTCGATTCCGTGCCGCTCCAGCGCCGTGCCGGTTCGACGAGCAAATCGCCGCGCTGGGCCATGGCTTACAAATTCGCGCCGGATCGCGCGGAGACGAAGCTGCGCGAGATCACGATCCAGGTCGGGCGCACGGGCGTGCTCACGCCGGTGGCGGAACTCGAACCGGTGGTGCTCGCGGGAACCACGGTCGCGCGCGCGACGCTGCACAATCGCGACGAGATCGCGCGCAAGGACATCCGCGTCGGCGATTACGTTTACGTGGAGAAAGCCGGCGAGATCATCCCGGCGGTCATCGGCGTCAATCCCACGCGGCGCGCGCCGGAGTGCGTGCCGTATCAGTTTCCTCAACACTGCCCGGAGTGCGGCACGGCGGTGGTGCAGATTGAGGGCGAGGTGGCGTTGCGCTGTCCGAATTTCGAATGTCCGGTGCAGGTGCGACGGCGCGTGCAGCATTTCGCGTCGAAGGCATGCCTCGACATCGAGGGCCTCGGCGAAGCGATGGTCGACGTGCTGGTGGAGAAGGGCTGGGTGCGCGGCCTGGCGGATGTTTACGGGTTGAAACGGGCGGACCTGCTCACGCTCGGAAAAAGCGTGGAGAAATCCACCGACAATCTCCTGGCAGCGATCGAGGCGAGCAAACGCGCCGAGTTGTGGCGTTTCATTCACGGCCTGGGCATCCCGCATGTCGGCGCGGCGGCGGCGAAGGACCTGGCGCGCACGTTTCGCAGCCTCGATGCGCTGGCCGCCGCCAAGTATGAGGACTTCATCCGCCAGAAGGAATCGGTGATCAGCGGCATCGGCGAGACCATGGCGCTGGCGATTCTGGCCTATTTCGCCGAGCCCCGGAATCGAACTGTCGTGGAGGAACTGATACGGGCGGGCGTGACGCCGGTGGTCCCGACAGCAGGCAGCTCGCTGGCGGGAAAGACGTTCGTGCTGACCGGCACGTTGCCCACGCTCACGCGCGACGAAGCCACGGCGCAGATCGAAGCGGCGGGCGGCAAGGTCAGCGGGAGCGTCAGCAAGAAAACGAGCTACGTGCTGGCCGGGGAGGAAGCCGGTTCGAAACTGGAGAAGGCGAAATCACTCGGCGTGCCGGTGATCGACGAAGCCGCGTTCAAGCGGCTGCTGGCCGGCGAGTGATCCGCCACGGACGTCCCGCGATGCGCGCGCTTGCCAGTTCGCGCGACTCTGCTACCACCGGCAGCGACGCATGCCTTTCCAGCTGGCAACGTTTCCTCGGGGGGTGAGGAGTGCGACGTTCGCCGTCGCGTCGTTCCTGTGTGCCGCGGCCGCGGCCGAGGATCCGTCCGCCCGACTCGAGGCTCTCGCGGCGCAGAACGCCCGGCTGGAGGCGCAGCTCGAAGAGCAGCGCAAGCTGGTCGAACAACTGGCGGCGCAACTGGCGGAGATGCGCGGCGCGACGCAGCGGCATGACCGGGTGCTGGAGGAGTTGCAGTCGGCGTCCGACGCACCGTCGGCGCGATCGGGCGGCGGCGGCCATGCGGCCGTGCGCATCACCGGCGAGGCCGGACTCGCGTTCTTCAAGACGGGGTCGGCGGGCCAGTTTCCGAATTCGGAGTTTCGCGTCGACGATGCGAAAGTCGCGATCGAGGCGCAGGTCTGGAAAAACGCGTTCGCGTTCGCGGAGTTCAATCTGCTGTTGCGCGAGAACAACGACGAGGCGTTTCACCTGGGCGAGCTCTACGTCGATTTCGAAAGCGTGCTGGGCGGCCGCGCGGTGAACCTGCGCGCGGGCCGGTTGAACGTTCCGTTCGGCGAGGAATATCAGGTGCGCGGTGTGCTGACCAATCCGCTGATTTCGCATTCGGTCAGCGACATCTGGGGTGTGGACGAGGGAGTGGAGGTTTACGGCGAGGTGGGAAAATTCAGCTATGTGGCGGCCGTGCAGAACGGCGGGCACAGTCTCCTGCGTGACCATTCCTGGGACAAATCCCTCGCGGCGCGCGTCGGCTACGATCCGAACCGCTGGCTGCATCTGAGCGCGAGCGCGATGCGGACGGGGCAACTGTCGACGAGCGGCGATGCGCTGTCGGAGGTCTGGTTCAGCAACGGCTTTTTCCGCGCGCTCGGAGCGTCGGGAACGACGAAGGAGTTTTCCGCCAATCTTTACGAACTCGACGCCAAGGCGCGCTGGCGCAGCGGGCACCTCGCGGTGGCCGCGGGCTGGGTGAGATTCGACGATGACGATGTCACGGCGGACCACACGCGGCGGATGAATTATCAGTCGGTCGAGTGGATGCAGCGCGTCGGCGAGCGGCTTTATGGCGTCGTGCGCTACAGCGGGATCGAGGCGCCGCGGGGCTATCCGCTGGCGGGATTCGGCAACGCCGGCGCGTTTTTCTACAATCCCGGCGCCCCGTGGACGGAACGTTTGCGGCGGGTGAGCGCGGGTTTCGGTTACCGCTTGGGGCCACCGCTGGTGTTGAAATTCGAATACAGCGTCGAACGCGGACGCACCGTGGCGGGCGCGGATCGTGACGACCAGGACTTCCTGGCGGCGGAGGTGGGATTCAAGTTCTAGCCGGGATTTACGATCTTGTGGGGAAAATGACTCAACCGGGAATCAACCTTGCGCCAGGGCCCGAGCGACCGGCCGGCGGCCACGGCGTGGTCGGGCGTCGCCGCGCACAACTTTCCGTTCTGCTCGCGTTTGCCGTGATGAGCTCCTCCGCCCTGGCGGGAACGCTCGCAGGCACGGTGCGAGCCCGCGCCGCGGCGGAAACGGGCGGTGCAGGGAACGACGGCGCCTACGGCAGCCGGCGGTATAAGTTCGTCGAGCGGATCGACTACGATCGGTTGCAGGACTTTGTGGTCTCGATCGAAGGCCCGCTGCCGGCGGCGGGTGATTCCCGCGTGGATACGGTGGTGCAGAAAGACGCGGCGTTCGAGCCGCACGTGCTGCCGGTCGTCGCGGGCACGGTGGTGCGCTGGCCGAACGAGGACGATATTTACCACAACGTTTTCTCGATGTCGGACGAGACGCCGTTTGATTTGAAACTCTACAAGCGCGGCGAGCGCGTGCCGGAGGTGCGGTTCGAGAAGGTCGGCCGCGTGGATGTGTTCTGCGGCATTCACACCCAGATGCACTGCATCATTCTCGTGCTGCCGAATCCGTTTTTCGCCAAGACGGACAACCGCGGCCGCTACACGATCAAGGACGTGCCGGCCGGCACGTATCGGCTGAAGGCCTGGCACGAACGCCTGCCAAGTCGCGTGCAAGACGTCGTCGTGCCGGCGGAGGGCACGGTCACGGCCGACTTCGTGCTCGGAGTGGGCGCGGCCGGCGAGTAGGGGTGCGATGACCGGGACGCGATTGAGTTTTCAGACGAAGGTGCTGCTCGCCGTCCTGGCCGTGCTGGTGCCGTTGCCGGTGATCACGGTCTGGCTGGTGAGCGATCGCATCGGCGTGCAGATGCTCGACGAGGCGCGCCAGACGCTGACGTCGGCGGAGGACGCGTTTGTGAAGTCGCTCGAGATCCGCGCGCGCGCGGCGATGTTGCGCTACCAAGCGGTCGCCAACGAAGCCCGCGTGAAGGTGACCGCGGGGCTGAACGATTCGAAGACGATGGACTGGCTGTTGCGCAGCCTGTTGAGCGAGGCCAACGACGACAGCGAGGTGATGATCTTCACGACCCGCGAAGGCGGCCGGCTGGCGGGCGTGAGCCGGCGCGCGGAGCCGAGCGTCGAAGCGTTCGCGCACGGCGCGGAGGAGTTCACGGGCGCCGCGTTGAACGGCGAGGCGGTGGCGGGGATGTGGGCGGCCGCGGGCCGCGCCTATGCGGTGGTGGCGGTGCCGACCCAGGCGGAGGCGGGTCCGCCGCTCGGCGCGATCACGGTGGGTATTCAGATCAATGATGCGGTGCTGCAGCAGCTGCGATCGCCCCGCACGGAAATCCTGCTGTTGAGCGAAGAAGCGGTCGCGGCCTCGACGTTGAAAGACCCCGACCGGCACGGTGAGCTGCTGCGGCAGATCGGCTTCGAGGCGACGCCCGAGCCGGTTGAAACCCGACGCAACGTGCGCCGCGTCCAGTTGGACGGCGAACACTACCTGGCGCTTTCCGGTGCGTATCGCGGTCGCCCGGGGCTCGCGTTTCGTTACCTCATCCTCTCGTCCTACGAATTACGGCTGCATGCGCTGCAGGACGCCCGGCGGACCCTCGTGGCGGTTGGCGCAGCCAGCATCCTGCTCGGCGGCGCGGTCGTATGGTTTTTCCTGCGACGGATCACGCAGCCCTTGCGCGAGCTGCGCGACATGGCGGAAGCGGTCGGCCGCGGCGATTTTTCCCGGAAGGTGGTGCGGTTCTCCAACGACGAGTGTGGCGAACTCGCGCAGGAGTTCAACCGGATGACATCCAACCTCCAAGCGTCGCGCGCGGAGCTGGAGAAAACCGTCTCGACGCTCAAGAACACGCAGGCGCAGCTGATCCAGAGCGAAAAACTTTCCGCCGTCGGCCAGTTCGTGGCGGGCGTCGCGCACGAGCTGAACAATCCGTTGACGGCCGTGATCGGTTTCGCGGATCTGCTCGGAGGCGCGGAGACGAATGAGAAGAACCGGCGCCATCTGGAGCTCATCGCGAAGAGCGCGCATCGCTGTCACAAGATCGTGCAGAGCCTGTTGAGCTTTGCGCGTCAACACGCGCCGGAGCGCCGGCTCGTCGAGATCAACCGCGTGGTCGACGAGGTGCTCGAGATCATGGCTTACGATCTGCGGACGAGCAACGTGGCGGTGAAGCGCGAGTTCGCGGAGGGCCTGCCGCCGTTGATGGCGGACCCGCATCAGTTGCAGCAGGTGTTTGTCAACATTCTCGGCAACGCGCGCCAGGCGATCGAACCCTTCCGCCGCGACGGCGAGGTGATCGTGAGCACGCGGGTCGTCGAAAAAACCGTCTACATCGAATTCAAGGACAATGGACCCGGCATCCGGTCGGATGCGTTATCCCGGATCTTCGATCCTTTCTTCACCACCAAGCCGCTCGGTAAGGGCACCGGCCTCGGTCTGAGCCTTTCCTATGGAATCATCCAGGAGCACGGCGGAAAAATCGGCGTGCAGAGCGAACTCGGCCATGGCGCGACATTTCGCATCGAGCTCCCCGCCGCCGCGGCCCCCGGAGCGATTCAGCGCGAACCGGAACGGCCGACGCAGGTGGCGACTCGCTCCGGCGCAGGGAAGGCCGTGCTGGTCGTCGACGACGAGAACTGGATCCTGGAGCTGACGCAGGACTTGCTGCGCGCCGAAGGCTACACGGTCGAAACCGCCTCGGGCGGGGAAGAGGCGCTTGCGCGGATCGCGGGACGTCATTTCGACGCGATCGTCTGCGACTGGAAAATGCCCGGGCTAAACGGCCTGCACCTTTACGAACAGTTGCGAACCGGGCAGCCCGCAGCGGCGACGCGCCTGCTCTTCATGACGGGCGATGTGATCAACGAGGACTTCCAGGCGTTCCTGAAGAAGAACGCGCGACCATGTCTCTCGAAGCCATTCGCGATCGAGGAGTTTCGCGCCGCGGTGGCGAGCGTGCGGTAGGAGCGGTCGAACCGGCGAAGCGGATCGTCTCGGCGATCGCGTTCTCCGCGGGCCCATGCGGGAGCGAACGCCGGCCATTTTTGGATCACAGAATGCACAGAGGGCACGGAATGACTGATTGGAATCGCGAGCCAGCCTGCCGTGGGTTCGATGCATTCCGTGGTCGAAAAACTCCGCATCCGCGCCGCAAAACGCGACGGTTCTAGAGTGCCGACGGGGAGACGCTGGGATGCGCGGCGGATTTTTTCTGGGCCATCGCCGCGTCGATCGACAGCGGGCCCGGGCCGCTGATCAGGACGACGACGAGCAGGAACAGCACGAGCGCCGAAAGCTCCAGCGACTGGCCCAGCGCGAACAGCCCGTCCTGTCGGTGAACAATGAATACAGCGCCGGCGAGGATCGGGATTTGTGCGAGCGCGGCGACCCGCGTGAGCAAGCCGACCGTCAGCAGAATGCCGCCGACGAAATGCGCGAGTGTCACGTAGTGGAGGAGCGCTCCCGTCACGAGCCACGGCTGATTCGCGTGGGAAAGCAGGTTGAGAAAGAAGTCCGTGCGGACGTCGAAAACCAGCAACACGCCGCGGGCGAAGAGGGCGAGCCCGAGGTAGATGCGGACACAGTCGAGCCAGAGATCGCGGTGCGATTCCGCCCAAGCGAGGAACTTGGCCATGGTGACCTCCTGTGGTGGGGTTGATGTGTGCGCCGGCGCGACGGCGCCGGACCGCGCAGCGTAGGCGGCCGCGTCCTGCCGTCAAACGGCGCGCGCACTCGGGAGGCGGCGTTGTGCCGCGATCAGATCGATGACCGTCGGACGAACTCAGTAACCGCGTTGCTGCAAAGCGCGGCTGAGCTCCTGCATGAAGGCCTGGGCGTCGTCGGGCTTCGGCCGGTAACCGGGCTGGCTGATCTCGGTGAAGCCGGGGCGGCCGTATTGGTCGATGATCCACTTGCCGGTGACACCGTCGCTGAAGGTGACGGTGCCGCTGGCGACGGCGCCAGGGATGAGCGTGACCTTGTCGACGGCGACGCTGACGTTGCTCGCGCCCGGCGGCGGTTCATCGAACGCCTCGTCCGCAAATTCTTCTTCCGCGGGGATGTCTTCGCCGGCTTCGTCTTTGGCGAGGCCGAGCTTCTCCTTCGCCTTGTCGAAAAAGCCCTTCTTCTCCGGCGGTGGCGCCCCGCGGTCGCTGGCAGGCGGCGGAGCCGTCTGAGCTTTGGAAAGGTCGGAGGTGTCGACCTTCGGGGCGGGGTCCTTGAGCGAGAGGTTCAGGTCGTCGACGAGAAAACGCACATCGCGGTAGGTCATTGAGACCTGGAATTCCTCGGCCAGCTTTTTTTGGATCGTGGAAAGATTGTCGCCGGCGGCGACCCAGCTGGAGACGGCTTGTTGCTGCTCAGGAGTGAGGGACATGGCGAAGGTAAAAAGCTAGGAGCGGAGAGCTGAGAGTCTAGAGCAAGAATGCAGAAACGCCAGTGCGGGCCGGAGATGCATCCGAACTGTTTCCCTTCCGCCGAGGCTCTGGCCTCCCGGCGCTCGGCTCTGGGCTCGCGCGCAGCGCGCGAGTCCCTACTTCGACAACTGGGCGCGGAGGAAATCGACGCTGCCGCGGGTGGTGGAGTCCTGCTCCATCATGTTGTCCACGGCTTTGCAGGCGTGAATGACCGTGCCGTGATCGCGGCCGCCGAAGGCGTCGCCGATTTCCTGGAGCGAATGCTTTGTCAGGGTGCGGGCGAGATACATCGCGATCTGGCGGGGAATGGCGATGTTGTTCGGCCGGCGCTTGCTCGTCATGTCGCTGTGGCGGATCTGGAAGTGATCGGCCACGCGTTTCTGGATCGTTTCGATCGTGAGAATGTTCTGCGCCTGCTCCATCAGCACGTCCTGCAGCAGCATCTCGGTCGCCGGGAGATCGAGCGGTTTGTTGGTGAGGGCGGAGTAGCTGGCGACCTTGATCAGCGCGCCTTCGAGGCGGCGGATGTTCTTGGAAATATTCTGCGCGATGAAGGTCAGAACCGCGGGCGGAATGTCGAATTTCAGGCTGACGGCTTTGCTGCGCAGGATGGCGAGGCGGGTTTCGAAATCGGGCGCCTGGATGTCCGCGGGCAGGCCCCATTCGAAACGGGAGACCAGGCGGGACTCGAGTTTCTGGATCTCGCTCGCGCGGCGATCGCTCGAAAGGGCGATCTGCTTACCGGATTCGAACAGGTCGTTGAAGGTGTGGAAGAATTCCTCCTGGATACGCTCCTTACCGGCGAGGAACTGGATGTCGTCGATCAACAGCACGTCGACGTGGCGGTAACGCTGCCGAAACTTCGTGAGACTGTTTTCCTGCAGGGCCTGGATGAACTCGTTGGTGAACTTTTCCGTCGAAAGATACGCGACGTGGGCCTGCGGGTTGTTGCGCAGGATGGCGTGGCCGATGGCGTGCATCAGGTGGGTTTTGCCCAGACCGGTGTCGCCGTAGATGAAAAGCGGATTGTAGGCCTGGGCGGGCGCCTGCGCGACGGCGAGGGCGGCGGCGTGGGCCATCTGGTTGTTGGAACCGACGACGAAGGTTTCGAACGTGTTACGCGGATTGAGCGTTCCGGCGGCGGGGCCGCGTTCGTCATAACGACCCTTCGGCCGGGAAGCGGTGCGGGCGCGATTGGCGGCGGGTTCGGGCGCGGCTGGACGCGAGCTGGGCGAGGGCGACGGCGCGCGATGGGCGTCGGTCTTCTTGAGCGTGACATTCACCATCCGGCCGGCGGTCAGGCGCAGCCGTTGCGTGATCAGGTCGAGGTAATTGTCGTGAATCCAGATCGCCGCGAAATCGTTCGGGACCCCCAGGAGCATGGAGTCCTCGGTGGCCTCCAGGCACGTCATGGGCTCAAACCACATCTGAAACACGTCTTCAGGAAAGAGCTCCTTGAAGTCGCATTTGACGGTTTCCCAAAGGCTGGGCGGCAGGGACAATGAAGGCATTGGCTGAACGAAATCGCAGGTTTATTCACAGAGCGCCCGTCGCGCGTGGTTTTCACGTCTCTCTTCGCCGGATTTCTGCGTCGGTTCAGCGGGAAAATAGGGAGCTGCCATCATTCGAAAATCGGGGGAGAACGAAGAATTATAAACTACTGATGGACAGACGGTAGCTGGATGAAGCCTGCTGGCCGGCAAAAAAGGCGGAAGGGGGACGTAAGAAAGAACGGGGCGGGACGCCGTGAACGACTGAGTGGGGGCGGAGTAACTGAGAACCAAAAAGTCATTTCAAGGCCAACTTTCTCCCAAGTTGTTCACATCGTCCGTGAGCATAACTTCGCTCACTTTTTTGTTGCGTCCCGGCCGGGAGTCTAGAGTCCGACCAGCATCGGGGTTTTACCGTAGTGTCGCCCCGATTCCGTCGCCCCGCAGCGGGCTTGTGAAGCCGTCTGGAGGGTGACGCGCCGGTGACGATTCCGTGACGGTCTTGCTTTTTTCAATACACCGGCCGGCGCTCAGGCCGGTTCCGGCTCGGGCTCGACCCACTTGCCGTGTTCCTTGATCAGGGCGATCAGACGCGCATCCGCCTCGGCGGCGGGGATGTTGTATTGGACGCACTGCTTGCCGACGTAGAGGTTGATCTTGCCGGGCGCGCCCCCGACGTAGCCGAAGTCGGCGTCGGCCATTTCGCCCGGTCCGTTCACGATGCAGCCCATGATGGCGAGCTTGACGCCTTTGAGATGGCCGGTTTGCGCGCGGATCCGCTGCGTCGTGGTTTGCAGATCGAAGAGGGTCCGCCCGCAGCTCGGGCACGCGACAAATTCGGTCTTGGAGATGCGGGCGCCGGCACCCTGCAAAATATTGTAGGCAACCTTCGTGGCACGGATGGGGTCCGCCTCGGTCTCGACGCTGACCAGATCGCCGAGGCCATCGCATAAGAGCGCGCCGGTGAGGAAGCTCGCTTCGAGCAGCCGCGAAAGAAAACTCGGATCCGGTTTCACCGCGGTGACGTCGGTGTTACGAATCCACAGCGGCGCGCGCGATCCGCTCCGGCGCAGCGCTTCGGCCAGTTCGCGGTAGCGACCGATGCTGTGGCCGGATGGGCGCGTCGTCGCCGAAGCTTGAGGATCGAGGGTGAAAATCAGCGCTTCGTCGCCAAGCAAACGCAGGGTGTCGGCGAGCGCTGGGACGGCTTCCGGAGCCACCTGCACGGCGACGGCGAAATGCCGTGCACGCGCGACGCGGGCGAACTCGACGAGCGTCGGGCCTTCGTCGGCGGCGAAGGTCCGGACCAGCAGCGTGCCCGGTGCAAGCGCCGCGACGGGTGACGTCAAATCTGCGGGCGTGAGCGTCGATGCGAGTTCCAGCGCGTAAAATGCGTCCGCCGGTGGCGGCAGCGCCGCGAGTTCGGCCGCGTCGCAGATCGGCACGAGCAGACCTTCGGCCGGCGTGTCGGCGAGCGCGCGACCGCCGCGTTGGGACAGAAACGCCGCGACTCCGGCGAGCGGCACTTTCGTGATCACGCGCGGTGGATGCTCGGGGCCGACGATGAATTTTTCTCCCAGCGTGACGGTCGCGGTCTCGCGGCGCACGAAATGAAAGGGATCGAGGGTGTCGGCGGCCGGCGCGGGCGAGGAGCCGGCGCTCGCGGCCGGCGCGCGCCACAGCGACATCGCCTTGTCGGCGATCGTGCGGGCGACCGGGATCTCGTAAACACTGTGCTCGGTGAGCGACACGCGGATGGTATCGCCGAGACCGTCGAGCAGCAGCGAACCGATGCCGATGGCGCTCTTGATACGGCCGTCCTCGCCGTCGCCCGCCTCGGTGACACCAAGGTGCAGCGGATAATGCATGTTTTCCTGCTGCATGCGCTCCACGAGGAGCCGGTAGGCCTGAATCATCACCTTCGGATTCGAGGCCTTCATCGAGAGAATGATCTGCTTGAACGAATGCGACTCCGCGATCCGGAGGAACTCGAGCGCGCTCTCGACCATGCCGAGCGGCGTGTCGCCGTAGCGGTTCATGATCCGATCGCTGAGCGAGCCGTGGTTCGTGCCGATGCGGAGCGAGCGGCCGAGCGCCTGGGCGCGGAGCACGAGCGGCGAGAACGCCTCATGCAGTCGCTGGAGCTCGCGATCGTAGTCGGCGTCGCTGTATTCGCGGACGGCGAATTTCTTCTTGTCGGCGTAGTTGCCCGGATTCACCCGGACCTTTTCGACGTGCTCGACGGCCTCCATCGCCGCGCTCGGGAGGAAATGGATGTCGGCGACCAGCGGGATGTGACCGAAACCCGCGGCGGTGAACTGCGCCCGGATATCCTTCAGACATTGCGCAGCGGCGACGTTGGGCGCGGTGACACGGACGATTTCGCAACCGACCTCGGCGAGCGCGATGGACTGCCGGACCGTGGCGGCGACATCCTGCGTGTCGCTTGTCGTCATGGACTGGATACGAAGCGGATTGTCGCCGCCGACGCCGACGGCGCCGACTTTCACCTCGAGAGTGCGGCGGCGGATCGTTTGGAAACGCGAAGCGCAGTAGGACATGCTGGGAAGCTGGGACGCTGAAACGCGAAAAACGGAAACCGCGGCGGGAGGCGTTTCCCGGATTTCCGCTTCTCCGCTTTATTTCCGGGCGGGCGATTCCGTGCGGTCGGCCTGCACGTCGCGGGCCCAGCGGCGGACGTCGAAGAAGCTCACGTAGATGATCAGCGAGAAGATGAGAACGAAGAACGCGCTCTGCGTCGCCATGATGAAGTTCGGCGGCAGCTGCCGGCGGCGCAGCCGGCTGATCGTCGCGAAGAGCATCTGGCCGCCGTCGAGGACCGGGATCGGCAGCAGATTGAAGATCGCGAGGTTCACGTTGACCAGGATGGTGAACCACAGCACGCGGCGGATATCCCATTGCGCCTGCTGGTGCAGCGCGCGGGCGATGCCGATGGGGCCGCTCATTTTGGAAGGGCCGACGTCGGAGCTCGGGCTGAGCAGGGCCGAGAGCGTGCGGAAGGTCATGCGGACGTCGTCGCCGATCTGCGTCCAGGGATTGGGATGCACGACGATCACGTATTCGCGATAACGGATGCCGATGCGGTAAACGGGCTTTCCAGTGCGCTCGTCGGTTTCCTGCTGCGGCTGGATCGTCCGGGTGAACTGGGAGTTGCCGCGCTGGAAAATGAACTCCGTCGGCTGGTGGGCGTTTTTCATCAGATGCTCGCTCACAGCGGAGCGGCTGAACACGCGTTTGCCGTCGAGCGCGACGATGCTGTCGCCCGGTTGAATCCCCGCACGCTCGGCGGGCGAGCCCGCCAGGATTTGCTCGGCGGTGAGGTCGTCCGCCGGTTCGACGCCGGCGACGCGGATCTGATCCTCGCCGAGCAACTGAGGATAAACGGTGATCGGCATCCGCTGGCCGTCGCGTTCGATCACGAACTTCGCCTCGCGGCGGCCGTCGTCGGTGCGGCCCTTGCCGAGCAGGACGGCGTTGATGATGTCCTCGAAGTTGGCGACCGCGAGGCCGTCGATGGATTTCACGATGTCGCCGGCTCGGAGACCCGCTTCGGCAGCGGGGTTGGGGACGACCTTGCCGTCCTCAAGTGTGACGGTCGGGGCGACGTTGCCGAGCTTGGTGGTGGCCAGCACGGAAAGCGTCGGCTGGCCGACGATCCACACGATGGTGGCGAGGACGAGCGCGAAGAGGAGGTTGAAGGCGGCGCCGGCGGCGAACACCAGCATGCGGCTCGTGTAGCTGACGGGCGGCAGTTTCTCGACATCGACGTTGCTCTTGCCCTCCACGGTGGAGAGGTCCGCGAGCTGCGGCAGCAGGACATATCCGCCGAACGGAATCCATGAGAGCCGGTATTCGACGCCATCGCGGCCGCGCCACGAGAAGATCGCGGGGCCGAAGCCGATCGAGAAACGTTCGACATGAACGCCGCGGCGGCGGGCGAGCAGGAAATGGCCCAGCTCGTGGACGAAAATGGATCCTCCGAAAAAGAGGATCACGAGGAAGATCGCCCAGAGGTTGGAAAGGAGGGAGGCGAGATCGAAGGACACAGGAAAGGGAAAGGGACGTTAACGGGCTAATTTTTCAACCTGCCGCAAGGCCAGGCGCCGCGCGTGGGCATCGGCGGCGAGCACGGCCGGCAGGGACTCAGGTTCGTAGTTCTCAATCTGTTCCAGAGTGTGGTCGATCACCGCCGGGATCGCAAGGAACGGGATTCGCGATTCGAGGAAGGCCGCGACCGCGATCTCGTTCGCCGCATTGAACACGGCCGGCGCCACGCCGCCAACGACCATGGTGCGCTTTGCGAGCCGCAGACAGGGGAAACGGTCTTCGTCGACCGGCCGGAATTCGAGTCCGAGCAGCCGCGTGAAATCCAGCGTCGATTCGACGCCGGGTGCGCGGTGAGGATGGAGCAGCGCGTGCTGGATCGGAAACGTCATCGACGGCGGGCAGAGCTGCGCCAGCATCGCGCCGTCGGTGAACTCGACCAGGCAATGCACGATGCTTTGCGGATGAAGGACCGCGGTGCACTGCTCCGGACGCAAATTGAAAAGCCATTGCGCTTCGATGAGCTCGAGGCCCTTGTTGGCGAGCGTCGCGGAATCGACGGTTACCTTCGGCCCCATCGCCCAGTTCGGATGTTTCAACGCGTCGGCGGGCGTGACGTGCGCCAGGCGTTCGGCCGGCCAGTCGCGAAACGCGCCGCCACTGGCGGTCAACACCACGCGCCGCACGCCGGCTTGCGGATGGCCTTCGAGGCACTGGAAGACGGCGTTGTGCTCGCTGTCGACCGGGAGGAGTTTCACCTTTCGTTCGCGTGCGGCGGCCATCACGAACTTGCCGGCCAGCACGAGGATCTCCTTGGACGCGAGCGCCAGATCCTTGCCGGCGGCGAGCGCGGCGAGGGCGGGCTCGAGGCCGATGGTGCCCACCACGGCGACCAGCACGACATCGGCCTCGGGCAGTTGCGCGAGTTCGATCAACCCCGACAAACCGCCGAGCAAACGCGTGCCGGGCGGCAGCCCGCCGGCGGCCTGGGCCGCCGCGAAGGCGTGATCGTCGAAAACTGCGACGTGCGGAACTTGAAAATCCCGCGCGATTTGCGCCAGTCGTTCGTGATTCCGGCGGGCCGCGATGCCGACCAGTTGCAGCTTGTCCCGATGGGCGGCGATCACCCGCAAGGTGTTTTCGCCGATCGAACCGGTGGCGCCGAGCAGGACGACGCGTTTGGGAGATGGTGAGGATGAAGCCGCCACGAAAGCCCGCAAGTATGCGCGAGCCGGCGGACGCGCGGCAAGCGCGGGTTGGCGCCGTCGCGCGATCTTGACGCGTCTTTCGCGCCTCCGCCGTGGGCCGCGGCAGACGCCGTTACCAAGCCAATCCGAACAGGAAATAGCCGAGCGGCGCCGTCAGGATCAGGCTGTCGCTGACGTCGAACATGCCGCCGATGCCCGGGATGATGCCGCCGGAGTCCTTGATCGTGGCCCGTCGCTTGATAACCGATTCGATGAGGTCCGAGACGATGCCCACGACGGCGATCGGGGCGGCGATCAGGGCCGCGACGAGCGGCGTCAGGTGCGCGGGAAAATGATCGCGCGCCAGCCAGGCGACACCGGCGCCCACGAGCATGGAAACAAGCACGCCGCCGATCGCGCCCTCCCACGTTTTCTTCGGGCTGATCTGCGGCGACATCTTGTGTTTGCCGAACGCGAGGCCGGTCAGCAGCGCGCCGACGTCGCAGAATTTGGATACGGCCACGAGCCAGACGAAGAGTAGCAGCCGGCCGGTTTCGCCGATCGCGTCGCCCGGCAGCGGCAGGACGATCCGCACCAGATACTGCAGCATCAGTGCAACATAGACCAAGCCGAAGAGCGTCGCGGCCAGGGCTTCGACGCGGTTCTGCGGTTCGCGTTCGCCGAGGATGCGGACGGAGAACACGATCACCGCCGCGGCGAGCAGGTGCGAGGCCGGGAGCTGCCATTTTGCTTCGAGAAACGGCGCGAGGGTGATGAGCCCGCCAAAGGTCATGCCGAGCTTGTCGAACGGCACCAGCCCCACGCCTTGCATCAACTTGAAGAATTCGCGCAGCGTCAGGACGGAGATCAGCGTGATCAGCGCGATCGCGCCTTCCGTGCGGAAGATCACGAGCGAACCGACGACGATCGCCCAGAGGAGAAAGGTGCTCAGGATGCGTTTGGCCATGCGAAAGGGTAATTGGGGAAGGGCGGACGAAACTCCGGATTCGGACGCGCCCGCGGGCGCGGCGGCAAGGTTGCAGTGAAATCCTGGATACGTCGCGGCAGGAGAGTGGTCGCGGGACCGGAAAGTTCGGCGGTGGCCGCGTTTACTTGGCCGCGACCGCAGAGTTCACCTGCTCGCTGGTCTGCCCGAAACGTCGCTCGCGCCGCCCGTATTCGGCGATCGCCTCGGCCAGGTCCTGTTTCGTGAAGTCGGGCCAGAGCACCGGTGTGAAAACGTATTCGGCATAGGCGCCCTGCAGGAGGAGGAAATTGCTGATCCGTTTTTCGCCCGAGGTGCGAATGATGAGATCGGGATCGGGCAGATCGGCGGTGTGGAGATAGCGGCTGAACGTCTCCCACGAACTGTCGTTGAGCTTCACCGTGCCGGCGGCGACCGCCGCGGCGTAGGCGCGCGCGGCGTCGACGACCTCGGTGCGGGCGCCGTAATTCAACGCCAGTACGAGCGTGTAGTCGTCGAAGTGCTTCGTTTCGTCCGCAGTCTGGCGCAGCAGCTTCTGCACGCCGGCAGGCAATTCGCTCGTGCGCCCGATCGTGCGGAAACGCACCCGGTCCCGCACAAAGGTTTGCAGTTCCTTTTTCAGATAAAACTCCAGCAGGCCCATTAGGCCGCCGACCTCGTCCTGGGGACGCTTCCAGTTTTCCACCGAAAACGCGTAAAGGGTCAGCGTCTTCACGCCCAGATCCCGCGCCGCAAACGTCGCGGTGCGCACCGTCTCGACTCCGCGGCGATGTCCCTCGATCCGCGGCAACCCGCGCTGCCGGGCCCACCGGCCGTTGCCGTCCATGATGATGCCGACGTGCTGCGGGACAGCGGAAACGGGACGAGCGGCGGAGGATGACATGTCTCCGCGCAGTTAGGAACGGGCGCCGGGGTTTGACAAGCCGGCTTCGCGGCTCGCGCCCGTCGG
Organism: Opitutaceae bacterium; assembly: GCA_040255565.1. GTDB lineage: Bacteria > Verrucomicrobiota > Verrucomicrobiia > Opitutales > Opitutaceae > Opitutus. The sequence continues at coordinate 348,433 of JBDZVH010000001.1, forward strand.
TAAAACTGACGGTGCGGCGAACGCGGCCGGCGAGTTGCGCCGGCGCCGCCGGAGGGCAACGTCGTCGCATGAGCGCACCGCTTTCCCCCTCCGAGTTGCAATCCCACCTCGCCGGCCTCCCGGCCTGGAAATACGAGAATGACGCGCTGACGCGCACTTACGAGTTCGGCAGTTTTCGCGAAGCCATGAGCTTCCTGGTCCGCGCCGGTTTCGAAGCCGAGGCGATGAACCATCACCCGGAATGGACCAACGTCTACAACCGCGTCGCGATCCGGCTCAATACGCACGACGCCGGCGGCAAAGTCACCGACAAGGACGTGGAACTCGCGAAGCGCTTCGAAAAAATCTCGTGGGCGAAGTGAGGCTCGGCCGGTGAGCGGCGCGGCCGGTTTCGCGTTGTGTTCGGCCGCCATCGCCGCGTGATGGGACGCGCATGAAAGTCGCGTTTATCAGCGGGACCAGCATTGTGAACTCCACGCTTTTTTCCGCGTGGGACGTCCGGACGGCGACGACACCGTATGGACAAGTCACCTACAAAACCCGCGGCGATTTCGCGCTCATCAACCGCCACGGCTACGCGTTCCCGCTGCCGCCGCATTCCATCAACTATCGCGCCAACATCCGCGCGCTGGCGGACCTTGGCTTCGAGAACATCGTGTCGCTCAATTCGGTCGGCTCGCTGAAAAAAGACCTGCCGCCGGGGACATTCGTTTCGTGCAGCGATTACGTCTGCATCCAGCAAGGGCCCATGACGTTCTTCGACCAGGAGCTGCGCGGCGGCGCGCCGGGCATCGCCAACAACCTCATCCCACAGTTGGTCGAACAGCTCGCGCCGGAGTTCACGATTCATCCGGGCAAGGTCTATGTGCAATTTCGCGGGCCGCGTTTCGAAACGAAGGCGGAAATCCGCATCGTGAAGGATTGGGGCGACGTCGTCGGCATGACCGCGGCGCACGAAGCCGATTTGTGCACCGAACTCGGCCTGCGTTACAATAGCCTCGCGCTGATCGACAATTACGCCAACGGCCTCGAGGGCACGGAAATCGATTTCGCGAAGTTCAAGGACCTGGTGAAGGACAATCAGGCAAAAGTGAACCGGTTGTTCGAGCGCCTGCTCGAGATTCTCGCCTGAAGCGGCTGACGACGACTGCGCGAGAGCGCGCGGTCGTCGCGAAAACCGCGAGTTGTTTTCGCGGGCGCGGTGGTGTTGGTTAGCCGGCAATTTATGAAAACCATCGGCATCCTCGGGCTCGGCATCATCGGCGAAGTGTGGGCGCGAAACTACGCGGCGGCGGGACGGCTCGCCGCGAGCTGGAATCGCACGCCGAAACCCGACGTGCCCGGTTGGAGAAACTCGCCCGAGGAAGTCGCCGCCGCCGCGGACGTGATCCAGATCGTCGTCGCCGATCCCGCAGCTGTTGAAAGCGTGATCGACCGGATCGTGCCGCGCCTCGGCCCGGGCAAAGTCGTCGTGCAATCGAGCACGATCGACGCCGCGAGCAGCGCGCGTTTCGAGGAACGCGTGGCGAAAACCGGCGCGCGTTACCTCGCGGCGCCGTTCACCGGCAGCAAGCCGGCCGCCGAGCAGAAGCAGACCGTGTTTTACCTCGGTGGCGATCGCGCATTGATGGCCGAGCTCGACGAGTTGCTCGCGCTGATCTCGAGCAAGCGCTTCATCATCGGCACCAACGAACAGGCGTGCACGCTCAAGCTCGCGATGAACCTCAACATCGCGGCGCAGATGCAAGGACTCGCGGAAGCGCTCACGATGGTCCGCCACGCCGGAGTGAGCGACGACATCTTCTTCGACGCGCTGTCGCAGAATGTCAGCTACTCCGGACTTTCGAAATTGAAGGAGCCCAAGCTGCGCGCCGCCGACTACTCGCCGCAGTTTTCGGTGAAACACCTTCACAAAGACCTGCGCCTCGCATCGGCGACGGCCGGCTGCTCCGATTTCCCGCTGCTCGACGCGGTGCGCGAGGCCTTGAAAACCGCGGAAGCCCGCGGCATGGGCGACGAGGATTTCTCCGCGATCATCAAGCTGCTCGAACAGGATTGAGGCGCGGAGCCCGGCGTAGGGCGGGTCTGCGAACCCCGTTTTCGCGCCCGCACCGGGATTTGACCGCGGTGGCAGATCTTGCAGCGTGGCTGCCATGAGCGAATTCTTGGCGGCGGGCCAGGTGACGGAAGCGAAACGTGCGCTGGACGCGCTGCGCGCGAGCATGCGTCGCAGCATCAAAGGCAAGGATGACGTGCTCGAGCAGGTGCTCGTCTGCCTCGTGGCTGGCGGACATCTGCTGATCGAGGACCTGCCGGGACTCGGCAAGACGACGCTCGCCTACACGCTCGCCCGCTCGATGGATTGCGCGTTTTCGCGAATCCAGTTCACCAGCGACCTGCTGCCCAGCGACGTGACGGGGGTCGCGATCTACGACGAGACGCTGAAGGAGTTCGTTTTCAAGAAAGGTCCGGTGTTCGCGAACATCGTGCTGGCCGACGAGATCAACCGCGCCACGCCGAAAACCCAGTCCGCGCTGCTCGAGGTGATGGACCGGGCGCGCGTCACGATCGATGGCGAGCCGCACGCCGTGGGTTCGCCGTTCATGGTGTTCGCGACGCAAAACCCGGTGGATTACGAGGGGACGTTTCCGCTGCCCGAAAGCCAGATGGACCGCTTTCTGATGCGGATCCGCATGGGGTATCCAGAACCTGAGGACGAACTGGAAATCCTGCGGGTGGCGCGGACGAGCTACGACGCGATCGCGCTCGATCCGGTGCTGTCGCGCGAGGACGTGTTGAACCTGCAGGCCCTCGCCGCGCGCGTTTTCATCGAAGACAGCGTGCTTTCGTTTCTGCAAAAGATCGTGGCGGCCACGCGCACCGAGGCGGAATTTCGCGCCGGCGTGAGCGTGCGCGGCGGCCTGGCACTGCGCTCCGCCGCGCAGGCGCGCGCGCTCGTCAACGGCCGCGATTTCGTGCTGCCGGAAGACGTGACCGAACTGGTCGGGCCGACGCTTGCGCACCGGCTTGGGCTGGTGCACCCGACGAGCGATGCGTTGGAGGAACGGCGGGCGATCGCTGCGGCGTTGCGGCGCATCGTGGGCAGCCTGCCGACGCCGGTGTAGGCGGGATGGGGATCGACATGGCGGTTTTCCCGAAACGCGAGCGGAGGACGGCGAGCGCGGACGCGGTCGGCCGCACCGGCTTCTGGGCGCGGCTCCTGTGGGCACTGATTTATCCGCGGCGACGCCACCGCACGACGCCGACGATCGCCGGCGGGCTGTTGATCCTGCTGTCGTTCGGCGTCGGCACGGCGGCTTACAATGCGGGCAACAATATCCTCTTCATCACGCTTTCGCTGATGCTCGCCTGCCTCGTTTTGAGCGGCGTGCTTTCCTGGCTGAACTTCCGCCGGCTGACCTGGCGGCTGGAGGTCGCGCCGCCTCTGCGGGTGGGGCAGCCGGCGACCGTCGGGCTGCGGGTGACGAACGCGAAACGCATCCTTCCCAGCTACGGCTTGTGGTTCGAGCTGGTGGCCCGGCCGGTGGAAACCAATCCAATCCGACGCGCGGAAACGACCTTCACGGCGCGCGGGCTGGATGTGAAAGCCGCGCTGGCGCGCGCCGACGCCGGGGAGCGGGGCCGCGTGCCTTTGACCGCGCGAATCGATCCGCGGGGCGAAGCGCGTCTCGAGTGGACCTTTGTGCCGGCGGCGCGCGGAAAAATCCGCATCGAACTCGAGCGCGCGGGTTCGCTTTTCCCGTTCGGGTTTCTCCAAAAAAGCCTTGCGACCGACGAGCAGGGGGAGGTCGTCGTCTGGCCTGCGGCCGTGAGTTATCGCCGCCAGCCGGTGGCGGTGGCGCGATCGCTGCCCGGCGGCGAGCGGCTGGCGCGGGGCGGCGCCGGCAGCGATCTGCTGGCCTTGCGACGCTACGAACTCGGCGACTCGCACCGATTGATCCACTGGAAGGCGAGCGCGCGGTCGCGGCGGCTGCTGGTCCGGCAGTTCGCAGCGGAAAGCGCCATCGGGTTCGCCTTGTGGTTCGAAACGGAGGCGGTGCGCTGGCCGCGCGCCGAACAATTCGAACGGGCGGTCGCGCTCGCGACGACCCTGGCGGAGGACCTTTTTCGCGCCGGTCGTTTGACCGGCGCGCGAGTGGATCGCGACCCGCTGGCGCCCATCCGGCAGGTGCGGGACCTCGAGGCGTTTCTGGACCGGCTGGCGGTGGTCGAGCGGGCGGGCGACGGCGGCGCGCGGGGCGAAAGCCCGCGCGGGACGATCGCGCCGCGTCACCAAAATGTGGTGACATTTTCGCCCGAGGGCGGGCAGGGCGTCGTCGCGCGGGCCAACGATCGCGTGCTGGCACAGACCTGAGGGCGTCATGAAATCTGCGCGGCCCCAACTCGACGCCGATGAGCTCCGCCAGCTGCGCTGGTTGGCGGGAGGAGGCGTGATCCTGGTGTCGCTGGCGACGGTGTTCTACCTCGATGTCGACACGTGGGGATTGTTGATCGCGGTCGGCGCGGCCGTGCTGGCGGGGTGGCGTTGGCCGACGTGGCCGGCACGAGTGCCGCGGGTCTGGCATCGGCTGGCGTTTCCCATCGTCGCGGCGTTTTTCACGACCGATCTGTGGCTGACCGGCGAGTTGCTGCCGGCGACGGTGCGGCTGGATCTGCTGCTGCTGCTTTATCGCGCGATCATCTACCGGCGAAAGCGCGACGACCTGCAGGTCATCGTGCTGGGCTTGTTTCTCGTGGTGGTGGCGGGCGTGTTGTCGGTCTCGCTCGCGTTTGCGCTGCACATCGTGGTGTTCGCAGCTGCATCGATTGTTTTTCTGCTGACGATCACGCTTTCCGAAGACGATCCGAGCGACGGCAGCGATCCGCGGCCGCGCTGGACGCGACACATTCGTTGGCCGGCGTTGTTGCGGCGGGTCCGGCAGGTGACGGACTGGCGGGTGCTGGCGTTGGGCGGCGGACTGTTCGCGGGTTTGGTCGGTCTTTCGGCGCTCCTGTTTCTGGCGATCCCGCGCTTTCAGCTGGAGAACAGCTTCTTTCTCGAGCGCTTCATCACGAAGAAAACGCGCAGCGGGTTCACGGAAACGATCCGGTTTGGCGACGTGACGGAGATCACCCTGGACCAAGGCGTGGCGCTGAGTGTGGACGTGTCGGACCGCAGCCGGATCCCCGCGGCGCCGTATTGGCGGATGTTGGTGCTGGACGAATATCGCGAAGGCACGTTTCGCATGTCGGCTTTGCTGCGTGCGCGCAGCTTTGGTCCGGAGCTCGGCCGGGCCGCGGTGGCTGGCACGCTGCCGGCTGGTGAAACGCGCCCGGCCGTGTGGACGTTTTACCTCGAATCGGGGGTCAGCCGCTACCTTCCGCTCACGGGACGGTTCGAATCGCTGCAGTTTCGCGAGCGGCAGAATCATCGGGTGGCGCGGGGGTTGAACCTGGTCGCGCTGCGCGACGAGCCCGCGACGATGACCGCGTATCGGGTCACGAACATGGATCCGGGCGGGGCGTTGCCGGACGGGCGTTTCGCGGCGGAACTGCAGGCGCGCAGTCCGCTGGCGGCGGCGCTGCTGCGCATCGGGGTCGACGAGGCCGACTTCGCCGTGCTCGACCGCGTGGTCGGCGAAATTGCAGCCGGCGGGATCGTGGCGGCGCAGATGCATCCGCCTCTGGGCCCTCCGCCCGCGGACGCGGGACAGGAACTGACGGCGGCCGAATTCGCGCGCCGCGCGGAAGCGTGGCTCGGACGGAGGCACCGTTACTCGCTGCAGCCGGCGATCCCGGGCGGCGCGGGCGATCCCGTGGTGCGCTGGCTCGCTTCGGACGAGGGCGGACATTGCGAGCTGTTTGCCGGGGCGTTCGTGCTGCTGGCGCGGACCGCGGGCTATCCGGCCCGCGTGGTCACGGGATTTCGCGGCGGCTCGTGGAATGGCTACTCGAACAATTTCACACTGCGGAACGCGGATGCGCATGCCTGGTGCGAAATCTTCGATGCGACGGCGGGCGAGTGGTTGCGCGCGGATGCGACGCCCGGCGCGCCGGCGGCGGCGCGGGACGACGCGGAAGGCGAGGCGGCGCTGGCGCGGCGGCTGGATCGCAGCTGGACGGCGCGTTTGGACAGCCTGCGCGTGTTCTGGTATCGGCGGATCGTCAACTTCGACCAGCAGTCGCAGGCGGACGCGTTGAAGACGGTGCGCGACACGGCGTCCGTATCCGGCGAACGGATTCGCGCGTGGCTCGAGCGCACGGGGCGCGAACTGCGCGGCTGGGTCGCGGCTCCCTGGGAGGTGCGGCGTGCGCTGGCCTGGGTTGGCCTGGCGGTGATGGCGGGGGGACTGGCGTGGGGGTTGGGCCAGTGGCGCCGCCGGGGCTTCCGGTGGAAGTGGAGCGACCGCTCGTGTGGCGCGGAGGCGGTGCGGGCGGAAGCCGGCCGCTGGCTCCAACGGCTGCGTGCCGGCGGAGCATCGCCGCGTCACGCTGCCGAGCGGCAGCGCGTCTGGACGGAGTTGGAGAGGTTGCGCTTCGGGCCGCGGGAAACGTGGACCGCGCCTGCAGAAAGCTTTACGCGCGCGCGGCGGGTCTGGCGCGAGCTGCGTCGCGAACACTGATGCAGGCTCAACTTCGCCGGCGCGTCCGGCAGTTCAGTCGGCGCTCGCCGGCGCAAACAGCGTGGCGATCGGCGGCACGATGGGCTGGGACTTTTTCTCGAAGTATTTCTTGAGGATCGCGTTTGCCACGGGGGCGGCGTAGCTGCCGCCGCCGAACTCCTCCCCGGGTGTGTCGCCTTCGAGCATCACGGCGACGGCGATTTCCGGTTTCTCAAGCGGGGCGAAGCAGATGAACCAGGCGGCGTTGAGATTGCCGGGAATCTGGGCGGTGCCGGTTTTGCCGGCGATCTTCACGCCAGGGATGCGCTGGTTCTCCACCCGAGTCAGCACCCGCGCGGTGCCGTAGGTGGTGCAGCCCAGCATGCCGTCGAGGACCGCGGCGCGTTGCTCGCGGGTGAGTCCGGTCCGCTCCGAGCGCTGGGTGGGTGCGTTAGGATCATGGACGAGGGTCGGCTTCGTATAAACCTCGTCCCGGGCCAGGGACGCCGCGAAGCACGCCATGGTCAGCGGGTTTTCGAGCACGTAGCCCTGACCGATCGACATGTTGGCGGTGTCGCCGGGAAACCAGCGCATGTCCTGCGTGCGCAATTTCCATTCGGGATCGGGTATGGTCATTCGATTCGGCTCGTGCGGCAGCTCGATGCCCGTGGGCTGATCGAGGTGAAAGCGGCGGGCCTCCGCAGCAATGACTTCGGCGGTGGTGGTCAGGCCCAGCGTGTAGTAATAGACGTCGCAGCTTTTCGCGATGGCTTCGGGCAGGGCGACCTCGCCGTGGCGGACGCGGCCGTTTTCGCAGGTGAAGATGCGACCGCCGACGCGCATGGCGCCCTGGCAGTCGGAGATGATTTGGTCAGGCGTGATCTTGCCCGCCCGCAGCGCCGCGATGGAGGTGAGAATCTTGAAGGTGGAGCCCGGCGCGTGGAAGGCGGAGACGGCGCGATTGATCCACGCCTTGCGTTTCTCGATGTCGGCGGCCGCGGCGTGCGTGAGATGCGGGGAAAACGCGGAGAGATCGTAATCCGGCTTGCTTGCGAGCACGAGGACCTCGCCGGTGCGGACATCGAGAGCGACGGCACCGCCCATGACGCCCGTCGCCTCCATGGCGGTTTCGGCGGCGCGTTGCAGATCGATGTCGAGCGAGGTCGTCAGGTTCTTGCCCTGGACCGGAAGGCGTTTCTCGAGCGGCGGATTGACGCGGTAGCCGGCCGGATCGACCCGGAAGATGGTGCCACCGGCTTCGCCCTGCAGCTGGGAGTCGAAGGCCTTTTCCAGTCCGTCGCGGCCGACGCTACCTTTCATAGTGAACGTGGTGAGGTCCTCGCCGGGAAAGTCCTCGGCCTCCACGGACGGATCGACGCCGACGTATCCAAGTGTATGTGACGCGACAGAACCGTAGGGGTAGTAACGGGTGCTCGAGGTGTAGAGCTGCAGCGGCGAGGAGACCGGAAGCATCTCGACGAGTCGCGCGTAGTCCTCGGGGGCGAGGTCGGCGATCAGCGTGTAGGGCAGGAGCAGCTGGCGGTTGAAATGTTTTCGCAGGTCGGTCGAGTCGACTTTCTCGGTGCGGCTGAGGATGCGGTTAACCTGATCGAGGTAGCGCTGCACGACGGTCGCGCGGGCGATCTGCTCCATCTGCGACGAACTCGGCAGGTCCTTGTCGCCGGTGCGGCGGTAGTTTTTGCGGACGGTGATGAACTCGCGGCGGAACTCCTGCCGGAGTTCGTCGAGGTAAAGGACCACGGCGAAGCGCGGACGGTTGCCGACGAGGAGCCGGCCGTGGCGGTCGTAGATGTTGCCCCGCGGACCGGGGACGAGAATGCGACGCTGATTCTGGACGCGTTCGCGCTCGTGATAGAGGTCGGTCTTGATCAGCTGCTGGTAGGCGAGCCCGCCGACCAGCGTCACCAGCAGCGCGACGACGACGAAATAGAAGAACACGATTCGCGGATCGTAACCGCGGTGGGTCTCGACGAGACGCCCGGAGCGTTCGGCCAGGTTGGTGTCGGCGAGCGGCATCAGCGGAAACGCCGGACGTAGACGACGGCGAGCGCGTCGCTGAGCTCCACGGTGCGCGCCTGCAGCGCCATGAACCAAGGCGCAATCAGCGCGAGGAAAACCTGGGAGCAGACGAGATCGAAAATGAGGCGGGGCCAGGCCGCGGCGGGAGTGGGAGCGTCGTCGATCAGAAACACGGAAAAAACGAGGAAAAGGGTGAGATTGGCGAACAAGGCGATGACCACGCGGCCGGCGGTTTCGTCGCGCGGCACCCGGTCGCGAACATGGAAAACCAACGCGTGGGCCGCCGCAAACAGCAGCGCGTGCATCCCGAAGGCGACGGGCGAAACCGCGTCGAGCAGAAGGCCGGCGAGAAAGCTGGAGAGCAGGCCGCTGCGCAGCGACAGGCTGAGGGCGCCGTAAGTGACGAACAGGCCGCCGACCCACAGGTAGACGTGGCGGCCGGCGAGGCTGTGGTTCACCTGCGAAACGATCGCCCAGAGCAGAAACTGGGTGATGAAAAGCGTGAGGGCGCGGCGCATGATGTGGAGTTGAGCGTTGGGGACGAAAAGTCGGGAGAGCTGAAGGTCGTGTCGAAGTCCGCGCGACGCTCGTGCCTCAACTCCCGACCTGGTTTAGTCCCGATCCAGCGGAACCAGGACGGTGACCTCGTGCAGCATGGAAAGGTTCGGATCGAGTTCGATTTCTCCGGTTTTGAACAGCCCGTCGGGGCTTGGCTCGACCTTCACGATCGTGCCGATGAAAAGTCCGGGCGGAAACACGCCGCCGTAGCCGGAGGTGACGAGCCGCTTCGGGTTCCGCGCGTCCGCGAAGATGTCGAGCGGCACGAACTCGAGCACGCCGCGCGCGGGGCCGAACGTGCGATTCTCGCCGCCCTGAAAACTGATCGGGCGGTCGTCGCCTTCGACGACGCCGGCGATGCGGAGCCGCGGACTGCTGATCAGGTCGACCACGGAGGTGTAGGCGTGGACCTCGACCACGCGGCCGACGACGCCCCCGGTGAACACGACGGGCGCGCCGACGACGATGCCGTAGTTGCTGCCCTTGCGAATCGTCATGCGCTGCCACCAGCCGGAGAAGTCGCGGCGGGCGACGCGCGCCGGCTCGGCCCGGTAGTTGGCGTAGGCCGGCATCCGCAGGAGCGACTCCAGCCGGGTGATCTGGGCGCGCAGCTCGGCGTTTTGCTGCACCGAGAGCGAATAGGAGGCGTTGAGCCGGGCGAGGTCGCGGCCCGCTTCGATCAACTCGGATTTCGAGTGACCGCGCAACGACCAGAACTCCTGCAGGTCGCGGGCATGCGAGGCGGTGGCGTCAACCGGAGCGGTGAGCTCGAAGAAGCTGGCGCGGGTGAACGTCTTGACGACCACCGGAACGAACAGCCAGGCGAGCACGACGATTCCAAGCGTGAGGAACGGGCGGGCTTGGTCGATTCGTTGCGGCACGAGGCGGGTGAAAGGCAGCCGGGATCAAGTAGCAAGGATCAAGCGGACGATCGCACCGACGCTGGTCGTTCGCTCGCTCCCTGTTTCCTGTTCCTTCGCCGTCGTGCGCAGCACCGGTCAGGCGTTCTGCATCAGCCAGGAAAGGTCGTTCAACACGGCGCCGGTGCCATTGGCGACGGCGGAGAGCGGGTCCTCGGAGATGGTGACGGGCAGGCCGGTTTTTTCGGAGAGCAACTTGTCGATCCCGCGGATCAACGCGCCGCCGCCGGCCATGACGAAGCCGCGGTCGACGAGGTCGGCCGAGAGTTCGGGCGGGCAGCGTTCGAGCGTCACGCGCACGGCGTCGACGATCGCCGCGATCGTGTCGGCGAGAGCTTCGCGGATTTCCTGTGAAGTGATGTGGATGGTTTTCGGCAGACCCGCGACCGAATCGCGGCCCTTCACCTCCATGGTGAGCTCTTCCTCGAGCGGGTAGGCGGAGCCGACGCGCAGCTTGATCTCTTCCGCGGTGCGCTCACCGATGAGGAGATTGTAGGCGCGCTTCATGTAGTTGATGGTCGCCATGTCGAGTTCGTCGCCGGCGACGCGGATCGATTTCGAAAAAACGATACCGTTGAGGGAAATCACCGCGATCTCCGTGGTGCCGCCGCCGATGTCGACGATCATGTTCGCGGCGGGTTCGTCGATCGGAAGACCGACGCCGATCGCGGCGGCCATCGGCTCGGGAATGGTGATGACCTTGCGCGCGCCGGCATGCGTGGCGGAATCCATCACCGCGCGTTTCTCGACCGCGGTGATGCCGGACGGAATCGCGATCACGACACGCGGTGGCGCGCGGAACGACGTGCTGACCTTGCCGATGAAGTAGCGCAGCATCGCCTCGGTGACGTCGAAATCGGCGATCACGCCATCCTTCATCGGACGGATCGCCGTGATGTTGCCCGGCGTGCGGCCGAGCATGCGCTTGGCTTCGTCACCCACGGCGCGGACCTTGCGCGTGGTCGTGTCGAGCGCGACGACCGACGGTTCGCGCAAAACGATTCCCTTGTCCTTCACGTAAACGAGCGTGTTCGCGGTGCCGAGGTCGATTCCGATGTCGTTCGAAAAATAACCGAGAAAGTTGGACATGATTTCGTGAAGGGGTGGCGTATCCGCCGACGGAAACGAATCGCCGGTGATTTGGGGTGTCAACGAGGGAATGGCCGCGTTTCAGAGGGGAAAACGCGATGGCGCACGTCGTCGCGCGGACAGAGCCTGAAGGTCGGAGGCTTGACCCGCTTTGATCTTTCGCGGCGTTGTAGCGCCGGCGCCATGCAGGGAATCCACATCATTCGAGACCTGGCGGTGATCCTGACGATTGCGGGCATCGTGGGCTGGACGTGTCAGCGCGTGGGCCTGTCGGTGGCGGTGGGGTTTCTGGTGGCAGGCGTGCTCGTCGGTCCGAACACACCGCCGCTGTCGTTCGTGTCGGACCTGGCGCGGGTCGAGACGCTCGCGCAGCTCGGACTGGTCTTCCTGATGTTTTCGATCGGGATGCGGTTGAGCCTGCGGAAGCTGCGCCGCATGGGACTGGGGCTGTTTCTCGCCACGTTTGGTGCCGCGGTCGGAATTTATTATCTGACGCGCCTGCTGGGCGCCGCGCTGGGGTGGAGCGGGACGGAGAGCGTTTTTCTCGCCGGCATGCTGATGGTGTCGTCGTCCGCGATCGTCGGCAAGGTGCTGCAGGAAACGGCGGTCACGCACGAACGCTTCGCGCATCTCGCCGTGGCGGTGACGATGCTGGAGGACGTGCTCGCGGTCGTGATGCTGACGCTGCTCAACTCCTATGTGCAACTGGGTGGGAAAGGGCAGGCGGGGCCGCCGATCGGCGAGACGCTTTGGATGCTGGCGGCGTTTGTGGCGCTGGCGGTCGTCGGCGGGCTGCTGCTGGTGCCGTGGTTGTTGCGGCGCATGAGCATCGCGGCCGACGAGGCGCTGCAGACGCTGGGGATCGCGGCGTTGCTGTTCGGGCTGGCGTTCGTGGCGCAGCGGGCCGGCTATTCGCTGGCGCTCGGCGCATTTCTGCTTGGGACGATCGTGGCCGAGACGGCGCACCGTCACCAGGTCGAACGCACGTTCGAGGGCATGCGGGATATTTTCACTGCGGTGTTCTTCGTCGCCGTCGGTATGCAGATCGATCCGCGGATCCTGTGGTCGCAAGCCGGGCTGATCGCAGGCGTGGGCGCGTTCACGCTCGTGGCGCGGCCGCTGGCGAGCGGGCTGGCGTTGACGCTGGTCGGGACGCCGTTGCGCGACGCGGTGCGGGCGGGCCTGTGCGTGACGCCGATCGGCGAGTTTTCGTTCATCATCGCGCAGCTCGGCGTCGGCGCGGCCGTGCTGCCGGCGGAATTCTTTCCGCTGGCGGTGGGCGTGTCCGTGCTGACGGCGTTTTTTTCGCCATTGATGGTGCGCCGCTCCGACGCGATCGCGGATCTGGTCGAGAAGGTGCAGCCGCGGTGGCTGACGGACTGGATCCGTTATTATCACGGACGGCTCGAGCGGCTCTCGGCCCGCCAGCGGCGGAACAAGCTCTGGCAGCTCAGTCGCAAGCGCTTCATCCAGGTCGGGGTGGAGATCCTGATCGTGAGCGGTGTATTGATTTTCTCAGGACAGATGTTCGAGGTGGTGGTGAGCTGGCCCGGCCCGGACTGGCTGATGCCGCACGGACCGCGGATCGTGTTCTGGACCGTGCTGTGTCTGGTGCTGATCGCGCCGCTCGTCGCGATCTGGCGAAACATCTCGGCGCTGGCGTTGCTGTATGCGCAGGTGTCGACGGCAGGCCTGGCTCACGCGGCAAGGGTGGCGCCGACGGTGGAGACGGCGCTCAAGGCGGTGGCGGGCGTGCTGCTGTTTTTGTGGCTGACGGCAATGCTGCCGATGGAGGGCACGGCTCGCTGGCTGCTGCTAGCGAGCGGGCTGGTCGGTCTCGCGGCCATCGTGCTGCTGCGGCAGCGGCTGATCTACTGGCACAGCCATCTCGAGGTGGAGTTGCAGAGCGTGATGAGTTCGGGGGAGAGCAGCATGACCGGCACCTCCGAACCGTGGCTGCGTCCGCATGAGGACTGGGACCTGCACATCATGGATTGCGTGCTGCCGGACCTGGCCGACGTGCGCGGCCGGACGCTGGCGGACGTCGATCTTCGCGCGAAGTTCGGCTGCTCGGTCGTGGGGATCGAGCGTCAGGGATTCACGATCCCGCTGCCGGCGCCGGACGCGGTGCTTTATCCGCGGGATCGTGTGCTGCTCCTCGGCACTCGGGCGCAGGTGCGCTCCGGGCGCGCCTTTCTCGCGACGGTCTCCGGCGCGGCGGCGGTGGAGTCGACCTTCGAGGAGGTGCAGATGCGGGCGGTGCGCGTGCCGGAGTGGAGCCGGGCGTTGGGCCAGACGCTCGCCCAGATCGCGCCGGCGCAGGCGTTCGGCGTTCAGATCGCCGGCGTGAACCGTGGCGGCGTGCGTATCCTGAATCCGGGTGCGGAGGAAAAACTCCAAGCGGGCGACGAGGTACTCACGCTCGGCACCGGCGATCAATTGGACGAATTCAGGACCTGGCTGCGGGAGCGTCCGGGTGAAGACGTCGCGGACAGTAGCGCCGAAATCTAGGCGGGCCCGCAAAACAAAAAAGCGCGCCGGGCGGGCGCGCTTGCAGGAAAAACGAACGAGCCGCGCTCAGTTGGCGCCGGGCGTCTTGGTGACCTCGGGCTTGCGGGTCTCCTCCGCGGCGGCCGCCTGGGCGGCTTCTTCCTCGTCCTTACTGGCCTTCTTGAACTCCTTGATCGACTGGCCCAGCCCGCGCGCGAGCGAGGGGAGTTTGGAGCCGCCGAAGAGAACCAAGAGGATGACCAAGATGATGAGCAGTTCGCCACCACCCAGGCCGAAAGCGGCGAAGAATGCGGAGTAGGTTGCCATACGCGGAAGCTATTCTGGGGTCGAAAACTGTAAAGAGGGAAAGCGGTATTTGCCGCCGCAAACGAACCGTGAAAACCGAAAAACGTTTTCGCGGCTCAATGTTGCAACCGACCTACGGCTTCGGTGGCGGAAACGGGAAGCCGCCGGGCAGTCCGGCGCCGGGAGGACGCGCGGGCAGTCCGCTGGTGGCGGCGACCTTCATAAGGTTCTGCGCGTTGTCGATCTGCTCGGCGTCGAAGAAGCCGTGCAGCTGACGAATGCGCGTCGGGTGGCGCATCTTGCGGAGGGCCTTGGCTTCGATCTGGCGGATGCGTTCGCGGGTGACCTTGAACTGCTTGCCGACCTCCTCGAGCGTGCGGCTGTAGCCGTCGATCAGGCCGAAGCGGAGCGAGAGCACGCGGCGCTCGCGCTCGGTGAGCGAGTCGAGGACGTCGATGATCTTTTCGCGCAGGAGCGAGAACGCCGTCATGTCGTAGGGGTTCTCGGCGGATTTGTCCTCGATGAAGTCGCCAAAGCTCGTGTCGTCGCCGTCACCGACGGGCGATTGGAGCGAAATCGGCTGCTGCGCCATCTTCATGATCTGCTGCACGCGCTCGACGGGCAGGTTCATCTCGTCGGCGACTTCTTCGGGCGTGGGCTCGTGGCCGTATTCCTGGAGGAGCTGCTTCTGGACCTGCATGACCTTGTTGAGCGTCTCGATCATGTGGACCGGGATGCGGATCGTGCGGGCCTGGTCGGCGATCGAGCGGGTGATGGCCTGGCGGATCCACCACGTGGCGTAGGTGGAGAATTTGTAGCCGCGGCGGTATTCGAATTTCTCGACGGCCTTCATGAGGCCCATGTTGCCTTCTTGAATCAGGTCCAGGAAGGAGAGGCCGCGATTCGTGTATTTCTTCGCGATCGAGATCACGAGGCGAAGGTTGGCCTCGACCATCTCGGTCTTGGCTTGGTGGGCTTCGCGGACGTGGACGCGGGTTTGCGCGACGACTTTCAGGAGTTCTTGGGCGTCGATGCGTTGCACGGCCTCGATCTGTTTCAGGCGATGCTGAATGACCTTCGTGTCGATCGCGGCGTCTTTCTTGGACTTCGGATGCTTGGCGCGATCGAGCTGGACGTTGAGCGACTCGACTTCCTCCAGCACGGGGCGGAGCTGTTCGAGATACTCCTCGTAAACCTTCAGCTTGAAGAAGAATTTCGGGAAAAACTCGCGCAGCGACTTTTCGCGCTTCTGGTGCTTGGCGAGGACCTTCTTGCGATCGGCATCGGTCTTGGCCTTCAGGTATTCCTGCCAGGAATCGGCGACGGCTTCCTCGGCCTTGCGGGTCGAGAGCACGAGTTTCTCGAGGCCTTTGAAATACGATTCGCGGCTGTCGATCTTCTTGTCGATGACGACGCGATCGAAGCGCTCCTGACGGTCGAGGAGCTTCTGGCCGATGTTGATGATGTAGCTGCCGATGTTGGTCGCCTGGAAAAGGGCTTCCTGGGCCTTCAGCTCGGCGGTCTCGATACGTTTGGAAATTTCGACTTCCTGCTCGCGGGTGAGCAGCGGGACCTGGCCCATCTGCTTCAGATACATCCGGACCGGGTCGTCGAGGATGTCGTGCTGCGAGGAGCGCGACTCCTCCTCCTCGGCCTCCTCCATACGCTGCTTGTAGTCGTCGACCTGATCGGGCTCGAGGATCTCGATCTCGAGGTTCTGGAGAATCGAGAGGACGTTATCGATCTCCTCCTGGTTCTCGACGGACTCGGGTAGCGCTTCGTTGATGTCGTCGAACGTCAGGTAGCCCTGCTCTTTGGAGAGGCGGATGAGCTGGCGGATCTTTTCGTTGATGCTGCCCGCGGGAATATCTGCTCCGGCGGCTGCGTCTCCGGCGAGACCGGAGGCGTTTTTCTCGAGAGCGGCTTCGACAGCTTCGGAGTGGGTGTCCGGCGAGCCGGACTTGGCTTTGCGCGACATGTGATGGTTCTCTATAAACGAACTAAACCGCCACGGACAGGCCGAGCGGTTGGCGTAACTGACGATGGATTTCGGAGCGTGCTTTGAAGAGTGAAATTGGGTCAGAATCACTGTCCGTGTGGGCAGTGGCTAACGCAAGTTCTATTTCCTTCAGCCGGGGCTCGAGCGCCCGGGCGCGCAACTGGCGCAGGCCTTCGTTGGCCACCTTGACCGGGTCGTCGAGTTTGGGACTGTCGAAAATCAGGCTGGCTACCAAAGTCCGTTCCTCGGGTGTTTCAAGCAAGGCGTCGAGATGATCGCGGCCCGGCCAGGTATCGTGTTCGAACTCGGCGAGAAAGCGATTCAGGAGCGTCCCCGACAGGTGGCGGGTGTCGATCCAGTCGTGCGGCAGCGCGGCGCTGAGTGGTTTGCCCAGAAACTCGAAATGGAGGCAAAGGAGCAGCAGGTCGCGTTCGGGAGTGGCGACATCGGTGACCGTCGCCGAACTGGCGGGCGGAGCCTCAGGCTGCGACGCGCGTCGGGTCTCTTGCATGCGAGACTGCCGGCTTGTAAAAGTTTGAAAGTCCTTCTGGAAGGCGGCGACCGAGAGCCGCAAGTGGGCGGCGGCTTCAGACGCAAATTCGGACCGCGCGACTTCGCTTTCCGCGGCGAGAATGATGGGAAAGATCTCCTGCGCGGCGCGGGTTTTCTGCTCGGCACTGGCGGCAGCGGGCTGGGGTAGAACCGCGTGACAGGCGAAGGCCATCGCGCTTTGCGCGTGCTGCCGGACGTCGTCGTAGGCCGGCAGTCCCTTCTCCAAAAACAGCAGGTCGGGATCGAGTTTTTCGCGGCCCGCGAGCGTGAGGAAACGAACTTCCAGCCCGGCCTTGAGCGCCATGGGAAGGAAGCGCAGCGCGGCTTTCTGTCCGGCGCTGTCGCTGTCGAAAAAGCATTCCACTTGCGCGTGGTAGCGGCGCAGCAACACGAGCTGTGGTTCGGTGATCGACGTGCCTTGCGGCGCGATCGCGGTTTTCAAGCCGACGCTCCAGCAGCGCAGCGCGTCGAGCTGGCCTTCAACGAGGATGAAGGGCTTGCCCTCGCCGACGGCGGTGCGGGCGCGGTCGAGATTGAAGAGCAGGTTGCCCTTCGTGAAGATCGGCGTTTCCGGAGAGTTGACGTATTTCGCTTCGCGCGCCGGATCGTCGGCGGGCGTGAGTTGCGTCTGGCGCGCGGTGAACGCCACGACGCGTCCCTGATGATCGCGAATCGGGATCATCAGCCGTCCGCGAAACCGCGGGCGCAGCGAACCGAGCGTGATCGCCGCCTCCTCGTGCACGAAAAACAGTCCGCACCGGCGCAGCGCCTCCTCGGAAAACTTGCGCTTCAGCAACGCCGCACCAAGTCCGCTGCCGGCGGCATCGGCCGCGCCGATCTTGAACTCGTCGGCCAGCTCGAGCGGAAACCGGCGCTGCTCGATCCAATACTTCCGCATGTAATCGCCGGTGGCATCGCCCGTCTTGAACGCCTGGTGAAAATGCTCCGCGGCGACATCGTGCAGATCGAAGATTTCCTGACGCAGCGAGCGTTCCTCCCGGGTTGGCCCGCCGGAGCCCTCCTCGTATTCGATGACGATGCCGAAGCGCTTGCCGAGCGCCTCGACGGCCTCGGTGAAATTGAGCTGCTCGGTTTCGCGGACGAACGTGATCGCGTCGCCGGCCTTGCCGCAGCCGAAGCATTTGTAGAAGCCCTTGTCGGGATCGATGTTGAACGACGGCGTTTTCTCCTGGTGAAACGGGCACAAGCCCTTCAGCCGCGCGCCGCCGGCTTTGCGCAGGGTCACCACGCGCGAAACGACGTCGGCAAGATTGACGCGCAGTTTCAGGTCGCGGACGCAGGACGGTTTGATGACGGGCATGAAGGCGCTCAGCGCGCTGGGTCGGCGGCGGACGAAGAATCCACTTTCAACCCGGAGGCGGGACTGTCAAGTTCCGCGCCCTGCGCAGGAAACTTTCCCGTCCGCCCGGCTACTCACCCATGATGCGTCGCACTCTCCTTCAGCTCGTTGCCACACTCGGGCTCCTCTCATTGCCGTTGCTGGCGCGAGCGCAGACCGCTCCGGCCGCGCCGGTCGAGGCGCCGGTGTGGCAGGCGCGTCTGCCGGATTTTTCCGAAGCCACCTACAATCGCGAAGTCGAGTTGCTGATTTCGCGCTTCGAGGCCGCTAACGGTCGGAAAGTGGCGCCCGGCGAGAAGAAAAAGGTGGGGCTCAAAATCTACACCGACTCCGGCCCGGGCATGGCAACGCCGGTGCCGCTGGTGAAGGCGGTGATCGCCGCGCTCGAGCGTCGCGGTTTCGAGGCAAAGGATATTTTCCTCGTCGGTCTGAACCAGCTCCGGCTGCGCATGACCGGCTACCTGCCGTCGCTCGTCACGGGCAGGTCGCCGTTCGAGGGCCACCAGGTCTACGTTTTGGAATCCGGCCGCTATTACGATCCGGTCTGGTTCTACGATTCGCCGCTCCCGCAGCGCTTCGACCCGATCTTCGCCGAGCAGCAGACGAAGGATTTCGACAACACGAGCACCCGCGACGAGGACCGTAAGAGCTTTTTGGCTACACCGCTGTTCCTGGATGCGGATTTCTGGATCAACCTCCCCGTTTACACCGACCATTCGATGCTCGGCATCAACGGCGCCCTCGTGAACGCGACCTTGTGGAACGCCTCCAACACCGCTCGCTTTTTCCGTTCGCCGGCGAACGCTCCGGCGGCGGTCGCGGAAATGAGCGCGATCCCCGAGCTGCGGCAAACGTGGCTGTTCACGATCGCGAGCCTCGAGCGTTACCAGTTCATCGGCGGTCCGTTCTTCAACTCGCTCTACACCGCTTCGGAGCCGATCGTCTGGTTGAGCACGGATCCGGTGATGATGGACGCGCTCATGCGCGCGCGCATCGATCGCTTGCGGAAGCGCAACGGTTTCGAACCGATCTCCGAGGAAATCCGCACCCTGGAGTTTGCGGAGACGCTCGGCGTCGGCTCCACGCAGATCAAAAAGGCGAAGATCATCGACGTGGATTCCTGATTTTCGACCGATCTGGCGCGAACTTCCCTCTTGTCTCCGGGTCCCGCCTCCCCCCAATTGTTTGCCATGGGCTCTGCCGCGTATCTCCCGTTCTTGATCCAGATCCTGCTCGCCGCCGGGATCACCGGCCTGGTGATCGGTGCGAGCCATTTCTTCGGGCAGCGGTCGAAGTCTTCCAAGATCAAGGATTCCGCCTACGAATGCGGCGTGCCCTCGGAGGGCGTGATTCACACGCGGTTTTCGGTAAAGTTCTACGTCACCGCGCTGCTCTTCATGCTTTTCGATCTCGAGATCGTGATCCTCGTGCCGTGGACGTTCATCTATCGCGAGTTCCTGGCCAACAACATCGCGATCCTCGGGCCCATCGCCTTTTTCGTCGGCGTGCTCGTGCTCGGCTTGTTCTACGAAATCAAGAAGGGCGCGCTCGAGTGGGAGCGATGATTGAAGCTCCGCGTCGAGAGCCCGCCGCTGAGACCGTAGCGCTGAGCGCAAAACAACGTCCATCGGTGCCCGCCTCTTTCGACTCCAGGCGCTCCGCTCCGGGCTCAGGACTTTGAGATCAATGCGGCTCGAGAAGATCATCGCCCGCAGCCGGATCATCGATCTGCACAGCCTCGATCTCGAGGGCGCGCTGCAGGAGCTCCTCGCGGTTTGCGTCAAGCAGTTCCCCGACCTCAAACCCGAGGCGTTGCTGAAAGGGCTCCTCGCGCGCGAGAGCACGATGACCACGTATCTCGGGCTCGGCGTCGCGCTGCCGCACGTGCGCGTGAAGATGAGCCGCCGCTACATCCTCGCCATCGGCCGGAGCCGCGCGGGCATCAAGCATGACGGCGCGCTGACCGACGACCGCGTGCGCCTGATCGTGATGCTCATCGCCGGCGAGCGAGCGCGCGATTACCTCCAGGTTCTCGCTTCGATCGCGCGGCAGGTGAAGGAGCCGGCGGTGGTGGAAAGCCTCATCAACGCACCCGATCTCGATGCGCTGCACGAGCAGCTCGTCGGCGGCCTCGGTGGGATCCGGCCGGTGCAGGCCCAGCAGAATCGCATCAACCGGCTGATGTTTCGCGAGGCCGAGCGGGTCGCGAAAGGCGCGAACTGCCGCGCGCTGATGGTATTTGGCGACACGTTCATCGGCGGCATCGAAGCCAATGCGATGCCGTCGAAGCTGAAGACGATCCTGGTCACGCGCAATCCGGTCGAGACCAGCAACGACCAGAGGGATTTCAACGAGACGATCCAGGTGCGGTCGTTTTCCAATCAGCGGATGGCGCAGCTCCGCAGCGCGATCCTCGTGGCCCTGACGCGCGGCGTGATCGCGTTCACCGATCGCGTCTGCTGCATCGGCGGCATGACCGGCAGCAACCAGTTGGATACGCTCACCGTCGTCGACATCGAGCGGGAGTTCCAGACCCTGTTCACGGGCCAGAACGACCTGTTGCCCGAGGATGTGAAACCCGAGGTGCTGGAGCGGGTGATCGCGGTCGCGACCGAGCTCGCGGTCGAGGGGCGCGAGGGTCGGCCGGTGGGCTGTCTGTTCGTGGTCGGCGACAACGATCGCGTGGCGACCCTCACCAAGCCGCTCGTGTTGAATCCATTTTACGGTTACAAGGAAGAGGATCGCAACATCCTGAATCCGTTCATGGACGAGACCGTGAAGGAGTTTTCATCGATCGATGGCGCGTTCGTCATCCGCGGCGACGGTGTCGTCGAGTCCGCGGGGAGCCTGATCCAGGCCGGCGATAGCGATTTCACGCTGCCGAGCGGACTCGGGAGCCGGCACGCCGCGGCCGCGGCCATCAGTGTGGCTGCGCATTGCATCTCGATCGTCGTGTCGTCGAGCACGGGGCAGGTGACGCTGTTCCGGCGGGGCGTCATGCTGCCGCTGACGGAGAAGCGCCGCTGAGCGGGGCGGCGATCCACTTTAGGATTGCGCCGCCCGGGGCGGGTCGTTTGCTCTGACTCTTCAATCCATTTATCACATGCAAGAACTCGTCACCCTGGAGTGCACCGAAGCCCGGAAAGAGGGCAAACCCGCTTCCCGTTATCTCACCTACCGCAACAAGAAGACGGTGACGGAGCGCATCGAGAAGAAGAAGTATAATCCCCATCTCAAGCGCCACACGGTCCACAAAGAGATCAAGTAAGCGCAGGGGGCATGCGGGCGTTCATCGCCCGCCAGAAACAGCAAAGCCGGGCTTGAGCCCGGCTTTTTGCTTTGGTCGCGCCTGGAAGTGGTCGGCGCGCAGGTGAATCTCACGAACGGTCGGACGGCGGGAAGGGAGGGGCGGAAGGCGCGGGGTTCGTTCCGGGAGCGGCGACGCCTTGCTGCTGTTGCTGCTGCCGGCGGGCGGCGCGCCAGCCTTCGCGATGCTTGCGGATCCAGTCGAGCAACGCGCGCTCAAAGCCGATGTCGTAGCCAAGCCGTTCCGACTCGAGCCACTTGTGCTTCAGGATTTCCTCCCGCTCCGCCAGGA
This sequence comes from Opitutaceae bacterium, assembly GCA_040255565.1. Lineage (GTDB taxonomy): Bacteria > Verrucomicrobiota > Verrucomicrobiia > Opitutales > Opitutaceae > Opitutus. The sequence continues at coordinate 369,947 of JBDZVH010000001.1, forward strand.
ATTCCTGGTAGAGGCTGGATTGCTTCACAAAATCTCGGCTCGTCGCTGGCTCTGGTGCGGAGGAACTCATTCGACAAATCTGCGCGGACGGAAATGAGAGCGACGCGGCCATGACTGTCAATGCCCGCAATTTTCCGAATTGTCACGCCCGCGGTGCCGCGGGTTGCGCAAGTCGCGACAGAAGCGTGTCTGCGATCGTCTGGAATTCGCGCGCGGCCGAACTTTCAGGCGATTTTACCACAATCGGCAGCCCGGCGTCGCCGCCTTCGCGAATCTCCGGCACGAGCGGCACCTGTCCGAGCAACGCGGTGCCGAGTCTCTCCGCGGCGGCAATCCCGCCGCCGCTGCCGAAGAGCGCGTGCTTGATGCCCGCCGGGTCGACGAAGTAGCTCATGTTTTCCGCCACACCGAGCAGCGGCACGTTCACTTTTTGAAACATGAGGCCGCCTTTCCGCGCCACATTCGTGGCGGCCGGCTGCGGGGTGGTCACGATCACCGCGCCATCGAGTGGAAGCGTCTGCACGAGGGAAAGCTGCGCGTCGCCGGTGCCCGGCGGCAGATCGACGAGCAACACGTCGAGTTCGCCCCATTTCACGTTTTGGACGAATTGCTGCACGGTCTTCATGATCATCGGACCGCGCCAGACAACCGGCGTGTTGTCGTCGACGAGAAAACCCATGCTCATGACCTTCACGCCGTGTCGTTCCATCGGGATCAGCATCGCCGACGGTCCGTCGCCTTCGATTTCGGGACGCCCATCGAGGCCCATCATCAGCGGCACGCTCGGGCCGTAGATGTCGCAGTCCATCAGGCCGACGCGGCCCGGGCGTCCGTGTTTCTCAAGCAACTGCGCGAGCGCGCAGGCGAGGTTCACGGCGAAGGTGCTTTTGCCGACGCCGCCCTTGCCGGAGCCGATGGCGACGGCGTGCTTGATGGTCTTGGGCGCCTGGCCATTGCCGCCCATATTGCCTCCGGCGGCGGGAGCGGCTTTCGCCGGCGTGACCGCGATGTCGACGATGGTTTCGCGCACGCCCGGGATCGCCCGCAGGCAGGCGTCGACTTCACGCTTCAAATGCAGCGGCACCTTCGGATCGCTCGAGGTCACCGCGAGCGCGACCTTCGCGGTGCCATCGATCAGTGCGGCCGAACGGACGAGTCCGAAGGAGACGATGTCCCGGCTGAACCCGGGATATTTCACTTGCTTGAGATGCTCTTTGATTTCGTCGGGACTCACGGCGGAGAAAAGTTCGGGCGCGAAGAGGAAATAAAGTTGTTATGGAGGAACCGGCTGTAAATAGAAATGCCGAAGACCCTCGGCACCTTTAAGCGATACTTTCAAGCCATGCAAAAAATTCTCCGACTTGCCCTGCTTTTCACCGCGCTGACCGCGCCTGCACTGGCGCAGCGCAACATCGGCGAGGTCGTGGTGGAGGCGGAAAAGGATACGATTCCGGTGCGCGTGTCGGCGAACGCGGCCGAGCTCAACCAGCTCGCGCTGCAGGCGTTCGGCTCGCACGGGCGCTACCGCCTCGCCGCCAGCGGCTACGCCTACGACATCAAGTTCACGCTCGCCGGATCGAACCAGGTTCGCGTCGACATCACGCGGGGCCGTGGCGGCGAGGCGTTCGCCTCGGAAGTCGCGAGCGGCTCGAGCGCGCGCGACGCGCTGCTCCGCGCGGCGGACATCGCGGTGGCGAAGACGAACGGCCTGGGCCTGCGGGGCTTCTTCGCCTCGCAGCTTGCCTTCATCGGCGAGCGCACGGGCAAGAAGGAGGTTTATACGTCCGATCTCTTTTTCGGCGGGGCGAAACAGATCACCAAGGACAATGCCCACGCGCTCACGCCGCGCTGGTCGCCGGATGGGCGCAAGCTGCTCTACACGAGCTTCTACAAGGCGGGCTTCCCGGACATCTTCCAGATCGACCTCAACACGTATCAGCGGACGACCTTCGTGAGTTTCAAGGGCACGAACAGCGGCGCGCGCTACAGTGCGAGCGGCCAGCAGGTCGCGATGGTGTTGAGCGGCGAGGGCAATGCCGAGATCTACGTGGGCAACGCGCAGGCGCGGCAGATTCGCCGCCTGACGCGCACCGACGCGGTGGAAGCGTCGCCTTGTTTTTCTCCGGACGGTTCCCGCGTCGTTTTCACCTCGGACGCCGCGGGCGGGCCCCAATTGTATCTCATCTCCACGGCGGGCGGCTCGATGCAGCGGCTGCCGACGAACATCAGCGGGTATTGCGCCGAGCCGGACTGGAGCACGGCCAATCCGAACCTCATCGCGTTCACGATCCGGATCGGCCGCGGCTACCAGATCGCGGTCTACGACATGGCGAAGCGCAGCAGCTCGCAGGTTTCGCGCGCGCCGTTCGACGGGATCGAGCCGAGCTGGCTGGCCGACGGCCGTCACCTCGTCTACACCGCGCGCGATCGGAGCACGAGTGTTATCTGTATTTTGGATACAGCGACCGGCAAGAGCACGCGCGTGAGCCCGCTATCGTTCGGCTCGGTGATGCAAGCGAGCGTGCTGGCGCGCTGAGCGACAAAAGAATCTCCCCAAAACAAAAGCCGCACCGGAAGGTGCGGCTTTTTTGTGAATCGAAATCCGGACGCGACTTACTTCGCGGCGGTGTAGTTGGCTTCGGCGGCGTCCCAGTCGACGACGTTCCACCAGGCGGAGATGTAGTCCGGGCGGCGGTTCTGGTAATTGAGGTAATAGGCGTGTTCCCAGACGTCGAGGCCGAGGACGGGTTTGCCCTCGAAACCGGCGACCGCCTTGCCCATGAGCGGGCTGTCCTGGTTGGCGGTCGAGCCGACCGCGAGCTTGCCGCCGGCGCCGACCACGAGCCAGGCCCAGCCGGAGCCGAACCGCGTGGCGGCGGCCTTGCCGAAATCTTCCTTGAACTTGGCGAAGCCGCCGAGCTCGGCGTCGATCGCCGCGGCGAGCTTGCCCTTCGGCGAGCCGCCCTTGCCGGGTCCGAGGATTTTCCAGAAGAACGAGTGATTGGAGTGGCCGCCAGCGTTGTTGCGCACCGCGGTGCGAATGGCTTCGGGCACCTTGCTCAAGTCGGCGATCAGCTGGTTGACGTCCAGCGCCGCGAGATCGGGATGATCCTTCAGCGCGTTGTTGGCGTTGGTGATGTAGGCCTGATGATGCTTGGTGTGATGGATTTCCATCGTGCGCGCATCGATATGCGGAGCCAGGGCGTCGTAGGCGTAGGGCAGTTTGGGAAGTTCGTAAGCCATTTTTCGTCTTTGGTTACTGGTTGATGGGAAGGGCCAACAAAGGCCCGCTCGCGCGATCCGTCAACTGCCGGAGCGTGTTTATGCCGCAGGAGTTACGCCGGCCGCGCGCAGCCGGTCAGGCGTCCGCGCGCTTGAGCTTGAAATACGCCTGGAGCAGCTCGCGGCATTCCTGCTCGAGCACGCCGCCGGCGGTGAGCGCGACGCGGTGGTTGACGCGCGGCAGATCGTTGAGATTGGTCGCGCCGCCGAGGCAGCCCATCTTGGGATCCGGCACGGCGTAGCAGACGCGCTTCACGCGCGACATGAGCATCGCGCCCGAGCACATCGGGCAGGGCTCCTTCGTCACGTAAACCGTCGCGCCCTCGAGCCGCCAGTCGCCGAGCTTCGCGGCCGCCTGGGTGATGGCCAGCATCTCGGCGTGCGCGGTGGGGTCGTCGGACCCCTCGACGGTGTTGTGCGCGGAGCCGATGACCTCGCCGTCGACCTCGATGATCGCGCCGATCGGCACCTCGTCTCGGCGCCAGGCGTCGATCGCCTGATTGTAAGCGAGACTCATGAAAAAGACGTCGTCGCGGATGAGTTGGGAAGGGAACCGTTTTTCGAACGGGCAGGGCAGCGACGGAACGAAGTCGGACATGAGAGGACGGAGGAGACGTGGGCGCGTTGCCCGAGGTAAAGCCTTGCCTAGGGTGCGGCTTTCCGCCTTACAAGGGACTTTTATTTCGGCATCGATCCCATGATCCAACCCTCCTCCGAACTCACGCGCACGCGCGTCCAATATGGCTGACGGCAATTCGATCGAAGTGGAGGGAAGGGTGGTGGCGGTGCTTCCGGGCACGATGTTCAAGGTTCAGCTTTCCAACGGGCACGTGGTGCTCGCGCACATCTCCGGCAAGCTGCGGAAGAACTTCATCAAGATCGCCGCGGGCGACATGGTGAAAATGGAGATGAGCCCTTACGATCTCGAGAAGGCGCGCATCACGTTCCGCATGAAGGAGAGCAATCCGAACTACACGCCGCCGCCGCGCCGGCGGCAGTATTGAGTTTCGAAGCGTGCGGCATGGCGACCGGCGACGAAGCGGCCTAGGCTCTGCGCGTCACGGATTCCACGCCGCACAATTGCTTCCGGTCGGTGCGCTCCGCCATGAAAAAGCCTCGCGCCCGAACCGAAGATTCCAGCCGCGCCCCGGGTGATTTTGCCGAGGCGATCGAATCGTTTCTTGGCTTCGTCGGACTCGAGCGCGGGCTCTCGAAAAACACGATCGCCGGCTATCGGCGCGACCTCGATCAGGCGGCCGTCTATTTTTCCCAGGCCGGAGCGTCGGACTGGCGCCAGGTTTCGGGCGCGCACGCCTCGGCGTGGCTGCAATCGCTGAGCGCGAAATCCTACCGCCTCGCCAGCCTTGCCCGAAAACTCAGCGCGCTGCGCAGCCTGGCGCATCACCTCGTGCGCGAGCGCGTGCGCGACGACGATTTCACCGCGCTGCTGGTCGGGCCGAAGCGGGACCGGCGCATTCCCGGCACGCTCACCGCAGAGGAGGTGCGGCGGCTGCTGGCCGCGGCGGCGGGCGGCGATCCCCGCGCGCTGCGCGACCGGGCGCTACTGGAGCTGTTTTACTCGAGCGGCCTGCGTGTATCCGAATTGGCAGGACTGACGATCCAGCAGGTCGACCTGGAGCACGGCTTCGTGCGCGTCTTCGGCAAGGGAGCGAAGGAGCGCGTCGTGCCGGTCGGCGGTCAGGCGCTATCCGCCCTCGCGACCTATCTGGCGTCCGGTCGTCCGCATTTCGTGAAACCCCGCACGGGCAGCCAGCTTTTCCTGAACAAGAACGGCGCCGCGCTCTCCCGCGTCATGCTCTGGATGCTGGTCAAGAAATACGCCGAACGCGCCGGCATCACGAAGAACGTGAAGCCGCACGGGTTGCGGCACTCGTTCGCCACGCATCTGCTCACCGGCGGTGCGGATCTGCGGGCGATTCAGGAGATGCTGGGTCATTCGAGCCTCTCGACCACCCAGATTTACACCGCGGTGGAATCCCGGCGCCTGCGCGAGCAACACGGCAAATACCATCCGCGCAACCGCGCTTGATCGTCGCGGCGCTCCTACTTCCCGTCGAGCCGGGCGAGCTCTTTTTCGATCTGTTCCCGCGCGGCGCTTCGTTCCGCCCGCGCTTTTTCGGCCGCCCATTCCGCCGTGTGGTCGTAATTCCACGCCTCGCGCTCGAACTCCCGCCGAGCTTTGTCCTGCGCCTGCTCCAAGGGGTGTCCTGCCCGCGTCAGCTCGGCAACACGCCGGTCGAACTCCTTTTCGCTGGGGACCCGGTGCACCAGCGTCGGGCCCTCCGGGCGGCGGACTTGCGGCCCGGTTCCGCAGCCCGGCAGCAAGATCGCGATCGCAGGGATGACCCAAAGGCGGTGACGGCTCATGGGAAAACGGGGCTGCAGGGGAGGGGCGCACGCAAACAAAGCAACGTGCGGCCGCGCGTCAAATGCCGGCGTATTCGATCGCCGAATGCGATTGCGCTCCCGAGGCAGTTGCAAACGATCGGAAGGAGTTTTCCCCAAGCCTGTGACCCCAATCCTGACGTTGACGGCGGCGCCGGAAGCCCGGCGCGAAACGAGTCCCAATCTGTGGCGGCAAACCGATCCGGCCGGCCATGCCGGAACGACGGACACGCTGCGTATCGCAATTTCGGTGACGGAGCCCGCGAGCGATCTGAAACGGATCGCCTCCGGGCTGGCGGCCGCGTTTTCGGCTCCGCCGTTTTCGCATCCGGCGACGGTCGGCTTGGCGGACGAACCGGCGCCGCCCGCCGGAGCGGGTCTCGGCGAAACAGATGCCTCCGCTACGCCGGGCTTCGATGTCGCGACCCTGCATGACCTGAACGGAAGCCGCGCGCAGGCCGCGTTGCCGAAGATGTTGGTGGAGATGGCGGCAGGGCGCACGACGGCCCGCGTCGACCTCCAGCGGTCGGCCAACTCCAGCGGCGACGACGGCCTTCTGGTCGCACAGGCCCGGTTTCCCCTGCGCCTACCCGCGGGAGCGGCCGTGTATCACCTTACGAAAGCGTTGCGGGCCCTCGCCGCCAGCGGTGCGAAGGCTGACCGCGGAATGGTGGAACTGCACCTGCCGGCCGTGGTCACGACGGCTGAGTTGGACGGACTGGCCGCGAGCATGCGCGAAATAGGGGCCTTGGCGAATTCCGTGCGCATGGCGTTGCAGTTGCAGCTCGGGCGCGCGAGCTCGGCCCAGGAAGGGGGCGAACTGGGATTCCGTTTTGCTGGTCTTCCGAAGCCGATTGCGGCGGGGCCGGAGACGAAGCCGGAAGCGATGCTGGTCCTGTTGGGCGATCCGGGCGCGGATCTGGCGGGCAGCGTTTACCTGCAAGCGGTCCATCAGCTCACCACCCCGCGGCCGGCGGGGACGGATTTCGCGCAGGAGAAAAAATTGCAGGATCTGCTGGCCAAGCTGGCGGGCGCGGGGGCGGCGGCGCCGGTGAAGGACGTGGGGCCGGGAGGGCTGCTGGTCGCGCTGGCGGAAGCGTTGCTGGCGAGCTCCGCGCCGGTCGGGGCCGAGGTGGACCTCACGTCGTTGGGCAATCTCCGCGCCGACGTGCTGCTGTTCGGCGAGAATCAGGAGCGCGCGCTCATCGTCACGGAGCCGCGCCTGGTCGGCACCGTGCTGGCGGAGTCGCATATGAATGGCGTGCCCGCGGCGCTGATCGGCCGGTTCGTCGCCGAACCGAAACTCGATTTGAAAACACGTTCGCTGGCGACCACGTGGCCGCTGGAAACATTGCGCGCGGCTCGCGCAGGCTGATCCGCTCGTTACGCGGGAGCGCGACCGCCGAGCAGCCGCGCGGGCAGAAACAGCAGCGCTTTGATGAAGGCGAACGTCGCGCTCACGCAAACCCCCAGCAGCCGGAACGGCAGCGCCACGAGCCAGACCAGCGGCGCGACGAGGAGCGCCAGCAACGCGAGCGGCCAGCAAACGACGAGCAACAGGCACCAGAGGAAAAAGACGGCGAGCGTTTTCATGTCGGGCGTTCGAATAACACGCGGCGGCGCGGAAAAGTTACACCGAGCGCGAGAGACTCAAGTCGACTTCGGCGGATAAAGCGCCGCCATTTTTCGCAACGTCTTCAAGTTGCGCATCGACGAGGCCGGCAGGCGAAACTCGCGCATGGCCGGCAGCGTCCACACTTCGGAGTCGCTGATGCGGGTGTGGCAAAGCCAGTAATACTCGCGTCGGCGAACGCGGAACGCGTCGGTCTCGGTGCGCACCGCCTCCAGCTTTCGCGCGATCGCGGATGGCAGCGCTTCCCGGAAAAATCCGACGTGGACGGTGGAGCTGTCCTGGCCATCGATTTCCTTCGCGAAGGGCTGATCGTCCACGATCCGGGCGAGCTCCTCGCGCGTGCGGAGAAACGTGTCGACCTCGTAGCCGAGTTCCTTCTGCAGATGCCGCTCGATTTGCGCGGTGAGCTTGGACTCGTCGCGCGCGGCGCTCTCGAAGGCGACGTTGCCGCTGGCGATGAACGTGGTGACCTGGCGGAATTTCAACGCTTCGAAGAGGGCGCGGAGTTTCTCCATCTTGAGCCGCCGCCGACCCAGATTGATGCCGCGAAGGAACGCGAGATAGTGCATGGGGATGGCCGCGAGGTTGGCGTGACCGCGGTCGAAGGCAATCCGAGGAGGCGCTTGACCGGTGCGACGGAATCGGGGCGTGTTATCGCATGGCCACGCCTACCGAGGAAAACTTCCAGGACTACAAACGCGCGGAGAAGAAGGCGCTCGAGATTCTCGCGGCGATGAAAGCCGTGACGCCCAAGAAGGTGGACATCGAGCTCGCGCTGCTCGTCGCGATTTTCGAACTGCACAAGGGCTCGCTGCCCCCGGAGACCGTGGGCTCGATCGTGCAGGGACATCTGAAACAGCTGCTGCCGTTTTACGCGGGCAAACCGGCGGCGGGCTGAGTGACCGGAGGCGCGAAGCGATCGCGGCCGGCTCAGGCGGCGCGCAGACGTTTTTCGCGCTGCACGATCTTGCGCACGCGCCAGCGTTGCGGGGCATTCACGATGAAGCCCGGACAATTTCTCGCGCCGCAGCGGCAGGGATGCAGCCGCCACTCGCTGAACGAGAAACCGTAATCGAACGTGATCTCCTCGCCGGCGGGAATGTCGCGGTTGGCGAGAATCCAGATCCGGCCGCGAATGATCTCCGAGCGGCTGTTCGGCGCGCAGGAGTGATTGATCATCCGGGCGATATTCTTCGCGCTGCGGCCGTCGATGTCGTGACGCTGGTTCAGCTCGAAGATTGTCACACAGCCGTCCTGACCGCGGCGCAGCCGCGCCAGTCGTGCGTCTTCACGGCGGCGGGATTCGGCCTTCGTGATCCGTTCGCCGATGTATTCGATCAGTCGCGTGCCGGCCGGGATGTCGGTGCGGGCGTAGACGCCGTTGCCGTGTATTCGGGAACGTGCGACGCGGATCCAGGGATTGGTGCGGGCGGCACGCGGCGTGGAGGAAGTGGAACGGGCGGGCGGAGCGGAGCGCTTCATGCGGGAAATCAATAAGCGACTTCGAGCGTCACCGATCCGTTGACTTCGATCAGGCCGGGTTCCACGGCGGTCGCGGCGGAGTCCTGCGCCTTCGCATACGTCATCATCTCCGCGCGGCGAAACGGCATGATTGGCCCGCTGGAGTTGGCGTTGATGCGCACGACGTCCGCGGGCTGGTAGCCGAGGGCGTCGAGGACGGAGCGGGCATCCTCGCGCGCGCGCACGGCGGCGGCGCGAAGCGCGTCGCGTTGGGCCTGCGCCAGCGCCTCGTCGGTGGCGGTGAACTCGAACGATGCGATGCGGGTTGCGCCGGCCTTCACCAGACCGTCGGCGATCTCCCCCGCGCGTTCGGCGGGCGTCTCGAAGCTGGCGGACCATTGCGCGCGATAGGCGACGACCTCGGGGGCGCGTCGCGCGCCGGACGAATACGAGCCGGAGTCACTGTTGTAGATCGGCTGCAGCGCCATCGTGCCAGCTTGCAGGCGTTCGACCTTTTGGCGCTGGAGAAATTCGAGGACGGATTGCGAGCCCTGGCGCACGGCGTCCTGCGCGGCGGCGGAGGTCTTGGCCTGGACTTCGACCATGGTAGTGAGCCGCGCGCGGGTGGCGGGGATGCGGACATTTTCCTGGCCGGTCACGGTGATGATGCGGCGCGTGGCGGCATCGTCGGCGGCGTGGAGGCTCGCGGCGGCGCCGGCGAGGCCGAGGAAGACGAGGCAGAGGCGGAAAGATGCGTTCATAAGGAGAGTGCGAGCTGAAGGTTGGCGAGCATGAGGACCACGGAAAGAAAGAACGGGTTGCGCGGAATTTTGCGTCAAACGCCACGATTTCGCCAGTGGCAGCGGGGATTCGTGTTTGGTTTGAAATGCCGCGAACGTGGGTCCTCATGTGCGCCATGCGTCTTGAGGTGGTTGGACAACGTTGCCTGAGTGAGCGCGAGCCGGAGCTCGGGCTCGGCATCGTCGCGAGCGTGGATGCCGCGGCGAAGCGGATCGCGGTGGAGTTCCCGGCGACGGCGGAGAAACGGCTCTACGCGCTCGGCACCAGCGTGCTGAAACGCGTGCAGTTTCGCGTTGGCGAAACGATCGCGGCGCGCGACGGCGGCAGCCTGGTCGTGGACGCGATCGAGGAATCCGGCGGACTGCTGACGTATCTCGGCGGCGGCCGCCGCGTGCGCGAGGATCAGATTTCGGATGTGACCAGCGTCGCGCTGCCGCAGGAGCGCTTGATGGCGGGCCAGGTGGATGAGGGCGAGGTGTTCGAGCTGCGTTATCGGGCGCTGCAGGCGCAGTGGAAGTTTCGCCAATCGGAGGTGCGCGGGTTTCTCGGCGGACGCGTCGAGCTGTTGCCCCATCAGTTTTATATCCTGAACGAAGTGTCGTCGCGGCAGGTGCCGCGGGTGCTGCTCGCCGATGAAGTGGGACTCGGCAAGACGATCGAGGCATGCCTGATCGTGCAGCGACTGCTCGCGATCGGACGGGCGCGACGGGTGCTGATCCTGGTGCCGGAGACGCTCACGCATCAGTGGTTCGTGGAACTGCTGCGGCGTTTCAATCTGTGGTTCGGCATCTTCGACGAGGCGCGCTGCGCGGCGGCGGAGCAGAGCGATCCGGCTCAAAATCCGTTTCTCTCCTCGCAGCTCGTGTTGTGCAGCGTCGGATTTCTCGCCGCGAGCGAGCGGCGTCGCGAGCAGGCGGTGGCGGCGGGCTGGGACATCGTCGTGGTGGACGAGGCGCATCACCTCGCGTGGACACCGGAGGTGCCGAGCGACGAATATCGCATGGTCGAGGAATTGGCGCGGCGCACGCCAGGGTTGTTGCTCCTGACGGCGACTCCGACGCAGCTGGGCTTGGAAGGACATTTCGCGCGGCTGCGGCTGCTCGATCCGGATCGTTACGACGATTTCGGGCGCTTCTGCGAGGAAGCGGAAACCTTTGGCGAAGTGGCGGAGGTGGCGGAACGGATCGTCGAGCAAAAGCCGCTGAAGCCAAAAGATCGCGCGACGCTGACGCGGATCTTCGACAAGGATCCGGCGCGGCTGGCGCAGCACCTTGACGCGATGCAGCGCGGCGCACCCGGCGCGCGCGAGGCCTTGTTGCGGACGCTGCTGGATCAGCACGGGACCGGGCGCGTGATGTTTCGCAACACCCGCGCGCGGATGAGCGGATTTCCGAAGCGGAAGTTTTGCCCCGCGCGGGTCGAGTCGAACAACCTCACGCTCCTCGCGCGGATCGCGCGCGAACTCGAGGCGGAGGAAACGGGCGCCGACGCGGAGATCCGGTATTCGTTCAAGGACGATCCGCGCGTCGACTGGCTGGTGCAGCTTTTGAAGGACCACCGGCCGGCGAAGGTTTTGCTGATCTGCAAATCCGCGCGCAAGGCGCTCGCGCTCGAAGCGGCGTTGCAGGAGAAGACGGCGATCCACCGTGCCCTCTTTCACGAAGGGCTGCCGCTCGTGCAGCGCGATCGCAACGCGGCGTGGTTTGCGGAGCCGGACGGCGCGCAGCTGTTGATCTGCTCGGAGATCGGCAGCGAAGGGCGCAACTTCCAGTTTGCGCATCACCTCGTGCTCTTCGATCTGCCGCTCAATCCGGGATTGGTCGAGCAACGCATCGGCCGGCTCGATCGCATCGGCCAGACGCAGACGATCCGGATCCATGTGCCCTACGTCGCGGGCAGCGGCGACGAGTGCGTGGTCGAGTGGTATCACCGCGGCTTGGACGCCTTCGAGACGTCGCTGCACGGCGGCAACGAATATCAGACACGTTTCAAATCGCGCCTGCTTGAGGTCGCGACCGCGTTTCGCGCCGGTGGAAAAACCGGCGAGGCGGAACTCGAGCGCTTGATCGAGGAGACGGCGGCGTTTCGGCGCGAGTTGTCGTTGAAGATGAAAAAGGGGCGCGACCGGTTGCTGGAGTTGAACTCGTTCAATCCCGACGTGGCGCAACGCGTGATCGAGCGCGTGCGCGCGGCGGATGCCGACCGGTTTCTCCGCGACATCCTGCTCGCGCTGCTCGATCATTTCGGCGTGCGCGTGAAGGAGTTCGAGGAAGGCGACGTGCTGCTCGATCCGAGTCACGCCTATATCGAGAGCTTTCCGTCGATTCCGGCGGACGGGATGCTGGCGACGTTCGATCGCGCGCGCGCGACGACGCGCGAAGACATTCGTCTGCTCACGGCCGATCATTCGCTGGTGCAGGATGCGATCGACCTGCTGATCGAGTCGAAGGCGGGCACGACGGCGTTTGGCACCATCATTTCGGATACACCGAATCTGCTCGTCGAGGCGGTGTTCGTGCTGGAGACGATGGCCGATTCGCGCTGGCACGTGGATCAGTTTCTGGCGCCGACGCCGATCCGCGTCGTGGTGGACGCGGCGGGCGCGGATCTCACGGAGGAGCGCGACGCGAAGTCGATCGCGCGCGAGTTTGAGGATGCGGACATCCACCGGTTTCTCGAACGACCGGGTTTCGACGGCGCGATGTTGAAGACGCTGCTCGAGGCGGCGGGCGAGCAGGCGGAGGCGCGGACCAATGCGATCAAGGCCAGCGCGAAACAGGCGGCGGTGACGGCGCTGGGCTCCGAGATTCAGCGGCTGGTGGGATTGAAGAAAGTGAACGACCACATCCGGCCGGAGGAAATCGAACAGGCGCAGGAGCAGCTGGAGCGCGTTCTCGCCGCGATCGAGCAGGCGCGCGTGCGGCTCGATGCAATTCGCCTGATCGTCGAAGGCGGAGACGAGTGACGCGGAAAGCGGCAGAACCACGGAACACACGAAAAGCTGAATTTTGGCCCACGGAACACACTGAACACACAGAAATTTGGGATCTCTCGGGCCGACGAGAATCCAGCTGTTGTTTCGTGTCTTTCGTGGTTTCTGACTCCGCGTTCGTCCGGGATCCGTTTCCGCGTGATCCGTGTAGTCCGTGGGCAATTCTCCGATTCCGAGATTGGCAGAGCTGCTTGCGCCGGCGGCGGTTCGGGATTCGTCTTTTCGTCCCATGGAATTTCGACAACTCGGACGTTCTGGTTTCAAGGTCCCGGTGCTGAGTCTCGGCACGGGCACCTTTGGCGGGAAAGGCAGTTTCTTCTCCGCGTGGGGTGAGAGCGATGTGAAGGAAGCGACACGGCTGGTCGATATCGCGCTCGAAGCGGGCATGACGATGTTCGACTCGGCGGACGTGTATTCCGACGGCGCCGCGGAGGAGATTTTGGGCGCGGCCATCAAAGGCCGGCGCGATCGGGTGATCGTTTCGACCAAGGGAACGTTTCGCGCTGGAGAAGGGGCCAACGACGTCGGCTCGTCGCGGTTTCACCTGTTGAAGGCGGTCGAGGGCAGCTTGCGCCGGCTCGGCACGGACTACATCGATCTGTATCAGCTACATGGATTCGACGCGACCACGCCGGTGGAGGAGACGCTCGGCACGCTCGACGATCTGGTGCGCGCGGGAAAGATCCGCTACCTCGGAGTCTCAAACTTTTCCGGCTGGCACCTGATGAAGTCGCTCGCGGTGTCGGAGCGACACGGCTGGTCGCGCTACGTGGCGCACCAGGCGTATTATTCGCTGGTCGGGCGCGATTATGAGTGGGAGTTGATGCCGCTCGGGCTCGATCAGGGCGTCGGCGCGGTGGTGTGGAGTCCGCTCGGCTGGGGCCGGTTGACCGGCAAGATCCGACGTGACGCGGCCCGGCCCGAGGTCAGCCGGCTGAATTCGCCCGCCATGGTCGGCGCCGGACCGCAGGTCGACGACGAGTATCTTTTCCGCGTTGTGGAGGCGCTCGATGCGGTGGCGGCGGAGACGGGCAAAACGGTGCCGCAGGTGGCGCTCAACTGGCTCTTGCAGCGGCCTACGGTCGCCAACGTCATCGTGGGGGCGCGCAACGAAGAGCAACTGCGGCAAAACCTCGGTGCGGTCGGCTGGAACCTCACGCCGGAGCAGGTGGCGCAGCTCGATGCCGCGAGCGCACGGCCGAAGGCGTATCCGTATTGGCACCAGCAGGGGTTCGCCGAGCGGAATCCGTTTCCGGTTTGAAATGCCGGGGAGAGGCGCAGGCCGAGATCATCTGCGCCGGCTGCTCTATTGTGCGCGTCGGAGGAACTCTTGCCGGCCGGCGTGCGTCAGGCGGACACTTCGTCACCCCTATGAATACAAAACTGGTTTCGACCCTTCTCCTGGTTTGCCTCGGCCTGTTTGCGGGCACCGCGTCGGCGGCGCAGTTCCGCGTGGCGCTCTTCAGCAAGACGGCGGGCTGGCATCACGAATCGATCAACGCCGGCGTCACCGCGATTCGCGAGCTGGCGGCGTTGCACGATTTCGAGGTCTTCTGGACGGAGGACGCGTCCCGTGTGTTCAACGACAAGGAGCTGCCGAAATATCAGGCGGTGATTTTCCTTTGCACGACGGGCGATGTGCTGAACGACGAACAGCAGGCGGCGTTCGAGCGCTACATCCGCGCGGGCGGCGGTTACGTGGGCATTCACAGCGCGTCGGACACGGAATACGACTGGGAATGGTATACGAAGATGGTCGGCTACATGTTCCACATTCACCCGGCGGTGCAGACGGCGACGGTGCAGGTCGAGGAGCGCAATTTTCCCGGGATGGCCCGCTTCGCGAAACGTTTTCTCGCGACGGAGGAGTGGTATGAGTTTGGCGCGCCGCGTTCCAACGGCCTGAAGTTCCTGCTCTCGGTGGACGAGAAAACCTACAAGCCCGCGGCGGACTGGGGCGCGAAGAAGGGCAAGGGCATGGGCGATTTTCACCCGGTCGCGTGGTATCACGAATACGATGGCGGTCGCGCGTTCTACACCGCGCTCGGGCATCTGCCCGGCACCTACGGCGACGCGAATTTCATGCACCACGTGTATGGCGGGATTTACTGGGCGGCGACCGGCAACGGCTTCCGCGCGGAGTAATTGCCGTCGCGTCGTCCTCAGACGTCGTCCGGCGTTCGTCGGCGGGCGGCGCGCTCCAGTTCGTCGCGCTGGAGCTCGTCGATCCGCTGCGTGAGATGCGCGGCCAGCGCGTCGGTGTCGTCGGCGGAAAGGTGCTCGCGTTGACACGCGACGCCATCCGGGGCACTGCCTCCGCTCAACTCCACCACGCGGCGGACGACGGCTCGCCAATTCTGCTGCTGGATCGTCCCGCCGAAGGTGTGCAGGGCAAGCCAGTCGAACACGTTTGAGGCTTGGGACACGGTTTCGATGGCGAAACGAATTCCAGCCGGCGAGGCATGGGCGGAAAAGATCAGGACGCCGGCCAGCGGATGTCCGGCAAGGGTGACCAAGGTGACCCGGTCGGCATCGCGTTCGAGGACGCGCACCTGGAAGTGTCCGCGGCCGGGGAGATTGCCCGTCAGCGTGGCGCCGGGCGCGAGCGCGGTCGCCGAACCCGGCTCCGCTGTCATCTCAATCGGCAACAGTTCGGAAAAGTGAGAGCAGACTTCGTCGAGCAAGCGTTCCGGCGTGAAGCGGGAGCCCTGGATGTGCGCGCTGTAGACGCTACGTTCCGTCGCGCCGAGGCCTTCGCCCGGAAGTTGCTCGGGCGTCAAGTCGGTGAGCCGTTCGAGGCCTTCGTGGAGTGAAGTGGGCGTAAGGTGAAAGACCGAGACGAGCGCGTTGCCGGCAGGATCGGCGATCACGCTGCCCTCGAGAAGCATTTGGAGTTTGCCGGTATTGAGAGGCGGCTCGAGGCCGACCGTGCGAAGGAGATTGCCCTTCCGGCCACCGAGCGATTCGGCGATTGCCGTGCCGACGCGCGCAACGCTCGAGGGCACGGGAAGTCGCGGCGGATTTCGTCCTGTTAACGAGCCAAAGCGATCGAGCAGATCGAGCGTCGTGGTCGTCTCCGTGCCCGCAAGCTCGAGCGTCCGGCCGGCGAGATCGCGTCGCGCAACTGCGGCGGCGAGGATGGCACCGAAGTCTTCGAACCACAGCGGTTGGAAAGGCTGGTCGCCGCCGTCGACGAGCGGCACGACGGGGAGATTGCGGCTCAGTTTCAGAAGCATGGACACGGTTTCGTCGCCCGGTCCGTAGATGTTGCCCGGACGAAGGATCAGCCACGGCCCCCGGTAGCCGCGCACGATCGTTTCCGCTTCGCGTTTCGACCGGTGATAATCGGATTGGCCGCGATCCGCACCGAGCGAGGAAACGTAAACGAAAAAGGGCGGCGCGGGCGCAGCGGCGGCGAGCGAACACAACGCGCGCGTGCCTTCGACGTTGATCTTATCGAACGTCGCCGTGGTCGGACGCTCCTCTTCGATGCCGGCGAGGTGGACGACCGTGTCGCAATCGTCGACGGCGCCGGTCAGCTGCGCCGGATCGCTCAAATCAGCGGCAAAGCGCTCGATCTCAGGCGGGAACCGGGCGGCCTCTGCGTCGATCCGGCGCGAAAGCAACCGGAGGGTGTGGCCCGCCCCGAGCAGGGCGGGAACGGCCGCGGCGCCGATCACGCCGGTCGCTCCGGTGACGAGCAGTTTCATCGTCCGTTCCAGTCCGGCGCGGCGTTGCGTTGTTCCGCGGGCCGGCGGTGCGGGGTCGGAGGTTGCAAATCCGGTGGCGGCGCAAACGGTCTCCGCATGGGCATTACGGGACCCAGCGAGACTTACGATGCGATCGTGGTGGGGGCCGGCCCGAATGGGCTGGTGGCGGGGGTGGTGCTGGCCCGAGCCGGATGGTCGGTCCTCGTCGTGGAGGCGGAGGCGGAGCCCGGTGGAGGGTGCCGGTCGGCGGAGCTGACTCTGCCGGGCTGCGTGCACGACATCTGTGCGGCGGTGCATCCGATGGGCGTGATTTCACCGGCACTGCGGGAAATCGGATTGGAGCAGCAGGGGGTGCGCTGGGCAGCGGCGGAGTTGCCGCTGGCGCACCCGCTGCCGAACGGCGCAGTGGCGGTGCTGCGGCGGAGCGTGGCGGAAATGACGGCGGGGCTGGGGGACGACAGCGAAGCCTGGCGGCGGTTGATGGCGCCGCTGGCGCGCGAGGACTTTGTGCAGTCGCTGTTGCATCCGGTCTGGGATGTGCGCGCGGGTTTTTTGGGGACAAAGCTGCGCTTCGGGCTGCAGGCGCTGCGTTCCTGCGCGGGTCTGGCGCGGTCGCGATTCCAAGGCGAGGCGGCGCGGGCGTTGTTCGCCGGGTGCTGCGCGCATTCGTGTGCGGATCTCGATCGCGCGGGCACGGCGTCGTTCGGCCTTGTGCTGGCGCTGGTCGGTCACCTCGCGGACTGGCCATGCGCGGTGGGCGGATCGCAGGAAATCACGCGGGCGCTGGTGCGCGCGCTCGAGACGCATGGCGGTGTGCTGCGCACCGGCTGGCGCGTCCGATCGCTCGACGAGTTGCCGAGTTCGCGGGCGGTGCTCTTCGATCTCGCGCCGCGGCAGGTGGCGGATCTGTGCGGGAGCGCTTTGCCGGCGGGTTATACGCGGCGGTTGCGCCGCTACCGTCACGGTCCGGGCACCTTCAAAATCGACTGGGCGCTCGACGGACCGATTCCCTGGCGCAACGAGGAATGCCGGCGCGCGATGACGGTGCATGTCGGCGGCAGCTTCGAGGAAGTGCTGCGCGCGGAACACGACGTCGCCGCCGGCCGGGTGCCCGCGCAACCGTTCGTGCTCGTGGCGCAGCAATCGCTGTTCGATCCCCGCCGTGCCCCGGCGGGCGTGCAGACGGGCTGGGCGTATTGTCATGTGCCGAACGGCTGCGATGTGGACATGACGATCCCGGTCGAGTCGGCGATCGAGCGATTCGCGCCGGGATTCCGGCAGCGTATCCGTGCGCGTTGGACGATGAATGCGCCCGGGCTGGAGGCGCACAACGCCGCGATGATCGGCGGCGACATTGGCGGTGGAGCCAACGATCTGGGTAATTTTCTCTTCCGGCCGGTGCCGCGTTGGAATCCATATTCGACGCCGAATCCGCGGCTCTTCCTTTGCTCCAGTGCGACGCCGCCGGGGGGGGGCGTGCACGGCATGTGCGGCTATCATGCGGCGCACGCGGTGTTGAAGAAGGCATCGCGCCGCTGAGCGTTGGGCGCGGTTCCGTGAGAAAACTCCCATCGCAGGGCCGGACGCCGCCCGGACCGCCTTGGGGCGTGAACTCCCGGGCTTCCTGCTGCGAATTCAAGGACCCGTTACGGGGTTGGATGCCCGGAGCGTGGCTGGGAGGGAATTGCGCCGAGAGGCCGTTGCGTTTGGCGGCGTCGCCCGGAGGTTGTGCGGCCAGCGACCTAACCCTCGATAACTACACAAATATGAAAACCACCACTTCTCTGAAGTCATTGGCAGCACTGACTCTGCTGCCCATCGCCGCTCTCGCCCAGACGAGCGCGACACCGACGGCGGAACCGGCTGCAACCGACCGTCCCGGCTTCTGGGGCACGACGGCCGCCTACACCACCATCCCCGGCACGCGCGAATTCACGATCGGAGCGAGCGGCGCCACCAACAAGGATTTAGACGACTCGTTTGGCGGCGTGGCGTTCAGTTTCGGCCAATACATCAACGAAACGTTGATGGTCGGCCTGCGCCAGTCGCTTAACTACAACAACCCCGACGTGGGCGGCACCGAATACAACGGATCCACCAAGATCGCGATCGATCAGCACCTGACGGCGCACGGCATTGTGCGTCCGTTCATCGGTGCGAACTTCGGCCGGATCTACGGCGACAGCGTGCGCGATACGTGGGCGGCCGGACTCGAGGCGGGCGCGAAGTTCTACGTCCAGGAACGGACGTTCATCGTCGCCACCGTCGAGTATGGCTGGCTGTTCCAGCACTCCGATAGCATCGATAACACGTTCGACGACGGTCAGCTGAACTGGTCCATCGGAGTGGGCTTTAACTTCTAAGCAGCGTTCGTGTTGCTAGAGCAGACGAGGCGCGCTCCGCTCGGAGCGCGCCTTTTTCATTGTTCCCCGCTCAAGCCGCGAGGCGCCGGCACATGGAGATCGAGATGCGGCGGAAACCCTGACGACGGAAGAAGCGGTGCGCGGTGACATTGCGGCCGCCGCTTTCCAGGAAGATGGAGGCCTTTTCCGCCGCGCGCATTTCGGCAAAGATCCAGCGCACGAGTCGGCGTCCCACACCGCAGCCGCGGCGCTGACGCTTGATCACGATGTCTTCCAAGAGCGCGTAACGGCCGAGGTCGACGACCACGGCCAAGCCGACGAGCTCGCCGTCGCGTTCGGCGACCGCGATGCGCTTGGTCCGGTCGCGGAAGGTCTCGCGAAATTCGCGGGCGATGACCTTGTGCAGCTTCGGACTCCAGTGGGCGAAGTCGCGCGCGCGGCCGCTCCAGAGTTCGGTGTGCGAGATATAGCAGGTGGAAACATTGCTCACAAAAAAGTCGGTGAGTCGTGGGATCCACGTTCGGTCGGTGCGCGCCAGCCAGCGCACGTGAGTGGGAGTGCGGCGCGCGGAAGCCGGCGCCGTGATGGAGAAAAGTTCAGTTGAGCACATGACAGCGATCGTTGAGCGATCGAATCGCCGAAGCGGCCCGATCACCGGACGAGCATGACCGACGGCCCGAAAATCCCAAGAGCGATGGCGGCGTTTCCGCGCCGCAAAATCCGCGCGACGGTGTGCAAAAAGTAGGGAGACGCCGAGGGAGAGCCGGCGCGGGCGCCCGCTCAAGCTTAGCGCCGGTCGAAGATCAACGTGGTGCTTTGCGTGCCGTGGGCGCCGGTCACGGTGCGCTCGATCGAGAGCCGCTGCCGCCCGTCGATCAGGTGCCAGGTCTCTTCGATTTGCATCGGAGAGCCTGCGGGCCCCCACGATGGCGTGATCGTGGAAGCGACGGAAACCGCCTGGCCGTCCGGTGTCACGCGGGCGCGAGTCGCGCGCGGCGAATGCAGGAACTCGGAGCGCACCTCGGCGCCGTCGAGCGTGAGTCGGTCCTCGGTCACCTGATCGTCGGCAAACTCGAGCACGCGCGTGGAGCGAATGTGCAACGCGTCGCCCTCGTGCACGACGTCGAGCGAGGCTGGTGCGGACGACGCACCGCCGCGACCGAAATGGCTCAGCTCTTCGTTGATCACCCAATGCCCCGAGAAATTCGGTCGCGTTTTCTTGATCTTCACGGGCGGCAGACCGCACGCGTCGCGGTAAGGCGCGACGATTTTCGCGTAGGCAGGGTCGTCGAGATTCACGAGCCGTGGATCGGCCATGAGTTGCGCGTAAGCGGTGCGCGTGGTGTTGCGCACCATGCCGGCCCACACGGCGTAGAAGGTCCATTTCGGCTGGCGCGCGAGCACCTCGAGCGCGGGCGGATTGCCGACCTCGGCGAGCGCGAGCGGCTTGCCGCCGGAGAGTTTTTCGAGGCTCTCGTAGTAAGACTGAGCGAAGTCGTTGCCGTAGACGTCGAGCCCGAGCACGTCGAGGTAGTCGAGGCCGGGGAAGAACTTCTCGTGCTCCATTCCCGGTTTGGAAACACGATCGACGCTCCAGACCCAGACCAGATTTTTCAGCCCGTGATGATGCACGAGACGGTCGAAGATCTGCCGGTAGAGCCGCACGGTGCTGAACTCGCCCGTGCGTCCGCCCCACCAGAACCAGCTGCCGTTCATCTCGTGATACGGACGCCAGAGCACCGGGACGCGCGCGGTTTCGAGCTGTTTGAGGAACACCGCGATCGCGTCCACCTGTTTGATCCATTGCGCGTGCAACGCCGTGCCGGGGGTGAGGACGTCGCGAAACTGCTCGTCGAGCAACTGGCCCTGCACGCTGGCCAGTCGGTGCGGGTCGCTGCCGGGACGCGGTTGAAACGTCACCGGTTCGTCGGCGGTCGGCGGCACGGCGTGCCAGCAGATCGTGACGAGGGCGCCGAGCCGGTGCTGGCGAATGCATTCCTGCACGAGCTCGGGCCGGGCAAGATACGAATCGGTGTCGCCCTCCGCGGCAAAGCCGAAGTCGGTGCTGAACACCGCGGGCCTGTGGCCGGTGTAGTGGGTGGCGAAGCGGGTGTTGCGGTCCTTGATCGCCGGATAGTTGTGCTGGCCGGTGAGCGTATGTTTCCCGGACAGGTCGTGCAGCAACTGCAGCAACGCGCGCGTTTCCGGCAGCGCGTCAGGGGTAACGGGTTCGATCGCGGCGGGGGTGGCGAACGCGGACGAAACCGCGAAGCTGGCGAGGACGAGCCAGGAGGGAAGAGAGCGGGTGCGGAGGGGCATGGCAAAAAAGCGACCGGCCTGAGGCGAGGCCGGTCGGAAAGGCGCTGACGCGCGACGTTGGGGAAAGTTGCAGACGCGCGAACGTGGATCAGCCGACCCACGCGCGAGCGTTGTAGAAGAGCTGCATCCACGGGCTGTCCTCGCCCCACCCGGCGGGGTGCCAGCTCATCGCGTGCGTGCGGAAAACGCGTTCCGGATGCGGCATCATGATCGTCACGCGGCCGGTCGTCGTCGTCAGCGCGGTCATGCCGAGCGGCGAGCCGTTCGGGTTGAGCGGATAATGCTCGGTGATCGCGTGGTGGTTGTCGACGTAGCGCGCCGATACGAGACCGGAGTCGCTGCAGCGCTGCGCGGCCGCGGCGTCCTTGAACTCCGCGTAACCCTCGCCGTGCGCGACCGCGATCGGGATCACGGAGCCTTCCATGCCGGCGAAGAAAAGACTCGGGCTCTTTTCGATCTGCAACGACACGAACCGCGCCTCGTAGCGCTCGGATTTGTTCTGCACGAAGTGCGGCCAGAGCTCGGCGCCCGGGATGATTTCGTGAAGATTGCTCATCATCTGGCAGCCGTTGCAGACGCCGAGGGCGAAAGCATCCTCGCGTTTGAAGAACGCCTCGAATTCGGCGCGCGCGCGAGGGTTGAACAGGATGCTCTTGGCCCAGCCCTCGCCGGCGCCGAGGACATCGCCGTAACTGAAGCCGCCGCAAGCCGCGACGCCGCGGAAATCGCGCAGCGAAACGCGGCCCGAAATGATGTCCGTCATGTGGACATCGACGGCGCGAAAGCCTGCGCGCGTGAACGCGGCGGCCATCTCGATCTGACCGTTCACGCCTTGTTCGCGGAGAATCGCGACGGCGGGGCGGCTGCTGGAACGGGTCTGTTTCGACCCAGAGGCCACGGAGGACGAGCCCGGGTTTCCGGACTCCGTGCCTTTCGTGTCTCCTCTCGTGCTCTCTGTATTCCCCGGTTTGGAAATCTGGAACGTCAGCTTGGGCGTGATGCCGGGGTTGTTCGGGTCGAGTTTCAGCTGGTATTCCTGTTCGACGCACGCGGGATTGTCGCGGAGCGCGGCGATGCGGCGGGTGGTGTCGGACCAGAGCGCGCGCAAGGCGAAGAGGTTTTCCTCGAACACGACCTCGCCGCCGCGGCGGACCCGGAAGGTGTGGGTGGTATTGAGTGTGCCGATACGTGAGGTCGCGGTGTCGAGCCCGTGAGTGCGCAGCGTGGCGATGACGGATTCCAGATCCTCGGAGCGGACCTGGATGACGGCGCCGAGCTCCTCGGAGAAAAGCTGCGCGAAGACGTCGGCGGTCGGATCGAGCTGCAGGTCGACGCCGGTGTGACCGGCGAAGGCCATCTCGACGACGGTCGCGAGCAGGCCGCCGTCGCTGCGGTCGTGATAGGCCAGCAGCTTTTGTTCGCGGCCGAGCTGCTGGATCGCATTCCAGAAATTCTTGAGGTCGTCGGCGCGGTCCACGTCCGGCGGTTCGGCGCCGGTTTGCGACAAGGTCTGCGCGAGGATCGAGCCGCCGAGGCGGTTTTTCCCGCGGCCGAGGTCGATGAGCAAAAGCTGAGAGCTGAGAGCTGAGAGTTGAGAGCTTGAGTGCGGCTCGGCGGTGCCGCCTCGCTCTACCTGGAGTTGCGGCGTGAGCGAGAGGCGGATGTCGGTGACGGAGGCGAAGGCCGAGACGATGAGCGAGACGGGCGCGGTCATGCGCTTCTGCGCACCGTTTTCGCTCCAGACCGTGCTCATGCTCATCGAGTCCTTGCCGACGGGAATCGTGATCCCGAGCGCCGGGCAAAGTTCGAGACCGACGGCGCGAACGGCGGCGTAGAGCGCGGCGCCTTCGCCGGCGATCGCGGGCGCGGCCATCCAGTTGGCGGAGAGGTTGACCTTGCCGAGATCGCCGATCTGCGCGGCCGCGAGATTCGTGAGCGCTTCGCCGACGGCGAGGCGGGCGGAGGCGGCGGCATCGTTGAGCGCGACCGGCGTGCGTTCGCCCATCGCGAGCGCCTCGCCGGTGTAGACGTCGAACGCGGCGGCGGTGACGCCGCAATCGGCAACCGGCACCTGCCACGGACCGACCATCTGATCGCGGCAAATCAGGCCGCCGACGGTGCGATCGCCGATCGAGATCAGGAACGTCTTGTCGGCGACGGTCGGGTGGGAAAGGACGCGGCGCACGGCTTCGGCGATCGCTGCGCGCGGGAAATCTTCACGGGTGGCCTCGTCGCCGGCGGCTCCTCGCAACGACAGCGGTGAAAGATCGAGCGGCGCGAGCGCGCGCGACACCGTGCGATCGGTGCGGTGCATCCGCGGCGGTTTGCCGAGCAAAACCTCGAGCGGCAGATCGATGGGCTTGTTGTTGAAATGAGGGTCTTCGACGACGAGCCGCTTTTCCTCGGTGGCCTCGCCGACGATGGCGTAGGGGCAGCGCTCGCGCTCGCAGAGTTGCGCGAAGGTGTCGATCCGGTCGGCCGGAATCGCGAGGACGTAGCGCTCTTGCGATTCGTTGCACCAGATCTCGAGCGGCGTCATGCCGGGCTCGTCGTTGGGAATCTTGCGGAGGTTGAATTTGCCGCCGCGGCCGCCGTCGTTGACGAGCTCGGGCAACGCATTCGACAGACCGCCGGCGCCGACGTCGTGGATGAACGCGATCGGGTTTTCGTCGCCGAGCGCCCAGCAGCGGTCGATGACCTCCTGGCAGCGCCGCTCCATCTCGGCGTTGTCGCGTTGCACGCTGGCGAAATCGAGATCCTCGCTGCCGTGTCCGCTCGCGACGGAGCTGGCGGCGCCGCCACCGAGGCCGATGAGCATCGCGGGTCCGCCGAGGACGACGAGTTTGTCGCCGGGATTGATGGCGCCCTTCTTGATGTGCTCGGCGCGGATGTTGCCGAGGCCGCCGGCGAGCATGATGGGTTTGTGGTAGCCGCGCAGTTCCTGCGCGGCGGAGATCGGAGATGGGAGATCGGAGATGGGGCCGGAATTGGTGGCTTTGCTCTGGGCACTGGGCTCTGAGCTCTCGGCTGAAGCGGAGGGCACCTCCGCTTCATACGTGCGAAAATAGCCGTTGATCGCGGGGCGGCCGAACTCGTTGTTGAACGCGGCGCCGCCGAGCGGCCCCTCGATCATGATGTCGAGCGCGGAAACGATGCGGTTGGGTTTTCCGTTTTCCTTTTCCCAGGGCTGGATCGCGCCCGGAAGTTTCAGGTTGGAAACGGTGAAGCCCGTCAGGCCGGCCTTCGGTTTTGCACCGCGGCCGGTCGCACCTTCGTCGCGGATTTCTCCGCCGGAACCGGTGGCGGCGCCGGGGAACGGCGAGATCGCGGTGGGGTGGTTGTGCGTCTCGACCTTGCAAAGGATGTGGATGTCCTCCTCGGACGCGACGTAGTCGTGAGTCGTGGGATCGGCGAAGAAACGCTGGCCGCGCGTGCCGGCGAGGACGGCGGCATTGTCCTTGTAGGCGGACAGGATGCCCTCGCTGTGCAGCTGGTAGGTGTTCTTGATCATCTGGAACAGCGAGTGGTCGCGCGCTTCGCCGTCGATGTCCCAGGACGCGTTGAAGATCTTGTGCCGGCAGTGTTCGGAATTGGCCTGCGCGAACATCATCAGCTCGATGTCGTTCGGGTCGCGGCCGAGCGCGGTGAAATTCTTGACGAGGTAGTCGATCTCGTCGTCGGCCAGCGCGAGGCCGAGCGTCTGATTTGCGGCGACGAGCGCGGCGCGGCCTTCGGCGAGGACGGGCACGCTGGCCATCTCGCGGGGCGTGTCGTGGCTGAAGAGCACGGACAAGCTGTCGACGTCGTTGAAAACCGCTTGCGTCATCCGGTCGTGCAATCGCGCCTGCAGGATGCGGAGCTGGCCGGCGGAGAGGACGCTGAGCGGTTTGGGCAGCGCGGCGTTGTCGAACGCGACGGTGTAGACGATCGCGCGCTCGATGCGCTTCAGCTGGGTGAGGCCGCAGATGCGAGCGATGTCGGTGGCCTTGGAGGACCACGGGGAAATGGTGCCGGGACGCGGCGCGACGACCTGCGTGAGGCCGACGATGCGCTGTCCGGCGCGGGCGGGACCGTAGGTGAGGAGCCGGCCGAGGATTTGCTCCTCGCTCGCGGTGAGCGGTTGGGCGCCCTCGACCAGTTCGGCGACATGGACGAACTCGGCGGTGAGCTCGCGGACGGGCACGCCGGCGGCGGCGAGGTCCTGATGCAGCTTTTGCAGGCGGAACTGGGAAAGGGCGGGCGAACCCCGGAACGTCAGCATGGTGAAGCGCGGATGTTTCGGGAGATCGCCGGGCCGGTCAAGGGGGCGAAGCGTTTTAAGGGAGCGCGCCCGCGAAATCGCCGCCGGTGCACGTGCGGCGTTTGGAGAAAGCCGTTGACCAAACTGGACACCTGCACGAAATCAGCCCCTTTTTACGCGGCATGACCAACCGTAGCACCGAGCATCGGGTAGCGAGTAGCGAGCGCCACTTCGCTACGAAACGACAATGAGCGAACATATCGGCCACGAGTGCGGTATCGCCTTGGTGCGGCTGTTGAAGCCGCTTTCCTATTATCAGGAGAAATACGGCACGCCGCTTTGGGGCTTCGAAAAGCTGTTCCTCCTGATGGAGAAGCAGCACAACCGCGGGCAGGACGGCGCAGGCGTCGCGTGCGTGAAGCTGGATATGCCGCCGGGCGATCCTTATATGTTCCGCGAGCGGAGCACGCTGCCGAATCCGCTCGATCGCGTGTTCGGCACGGTGCTCGGGCGCTACCACGAGCTCGTCAGCGCGGGCACGGTGCATCCGGAGTTTCCGGACACGGTCAAGAAGCACTTCGATTTCGGCGCGGAGCTTTATCTCGGTCATTTGCGTTACGGCACCTCGGGCGGCTATGGCGTCAGCGCCTGCCATCCGTATTTTCGCCGCAGCTCGTGGCCGACGCGCAACCTGGCGTTGTGCGGAAACTTCAACATGACCAACACGCGCGAGCTGAACGACAGCTTGATCGCGATCGGCCAGCATCCGATTTTCGCGTCGGACACGCAGGCGGTGTTGGAGAAGATCGGCTTCTTCCTCGATGAGGAGCACGAGGACGTTTACCGCTATCTGCGCACGCGCGGGCTGGCAGGCAGCGAGATGTCGCGGCGCATCAGCGAGGACCTCGACCTCGCGCGGGTCGTCACGCGCGCCTCGCAGAAATGGGACGGCGGCTATGCGATCGCGGGTCTGATCGGCAACGGCGACGCGTTTGTCGCGCGCGATCCGTCGGGCATCCGGCCCGCGTTCTATTTCCAGAACGACGAAGTGGTGGCGTTTGCGTCGGAGCGCGCGCCGCTCATGACCGTGTTCGACCTCGCGGTCGAGCAGGTGAAGGAAGTCGATCCCGGCCACGTGATCGTGGTGAAGAAACGCGGCGCGGTGACGTCGACGGCGTTCACGCCCCCGCTGCCGCGGACGTCGTGCACGTTCGAGCGGATTTATTTTTCGCGCGGCAACGACCTCGACATATACCAGGAGCGGAAGGCGCTCGGCGCCAGCCTGGCGGACCAGGTGCTCGAAGCGGTCGGCTACGATTGGGCGAACACGGTTTTCAACTTCATTCCGAACACGGCCGAAGTGGCATATTACGGACTGATGTCCGCGCTGCGCGAACGCCGTCGCGACGAGGTGAAGGCCGCGATCCTGCAGGCGAGCCAGGAGGGCAAACTCTCCGAGGCGCTGCTCGACGATCTCATCCTCCGCAACTGGCCGCGCGGCGAGAAAGTCGTCAGCAAGGACATCAAGCTGCGCACCTTCATCGGCCAGGAAAACATGCGCAACCAGCTCGCGAGCCACGTGTATGACATCACGTATGGCTCGGTGCGGTCGACGGACAATCTCGTGTGCGTCGACGATTCGATCGTGCGCGGCACGACGTTGCGCAAATCGATCCTGCGGATGCTCGCGCGGCTGAACCCGAAGAAGATCGTGATCGTCTCGACTGCGCCGCAGATCCGTTACCCGGATTGCTACGGCATCGACATGTCGGAGATCGGCAAATTCATCGCGTTCGATGCGGCGGTCGAGCTGCTGAAACAACGCGGTCGCGCCGATCTGCTCGAGGAGGTTTACCGGCTCTGCCGCGAGGAAATCGCGAACCGCGGCACGACGAACCATGTGCGGAAAATCTACGAGCCGTTTACGGCCGAGGAGATCTCCGCGCAGGTCGTCGAACGCGTGCGCCCGCGGAACATCGACTGGAAAGGCGAGATTCAGATCATTTTCCAGACGATCGAAGGCCTGCACAAGGCGGTGCCGAATCATACCGGCGACTGGTATTTCACCGGCAAATACCCGACGCCCGGCGGCTACCGCGTCGTGAACCAGGCCTACGTGAACTACTACGAAAAAAGCGAAGGCCGGAGCTACTGATGATTCACCACGAAATACACGAAACACACGAAAACCTGCGGTGATGTGTGATGAGATTTCCTTTCGTGTTTTTCGTGTGTTTCGTGGTTTTTTAATTGGATGAGCCTGTCTTACGAGTCTTCCGGTGTTCGTTACGATCAACTCGATGCGTTCAAGCGCGCGTGTCAGAAGGCCGCGCGCACGACCGCCGGTCTGTTGCGCGACCACGGCTACTCCGAGCCCGCGACGACGCGCGGCGAGAGCGCGTATCTGATCGAGGCCGACGATCACTTCCTCGCGCACGTTGAGGAAGGGCTCGGGACGAAGAACCTCGTGGCCGACGCCGTGTATGCGGCGACGGGCAAATGCTTCTACCGCGAAATCGCGATCGATACGGTCGCGACGATTGTCAACGACCTCGTCACCTGCGGCGCGCTGCCGATTTCCGTCGCGATGCACGCGGCCGTCGGTGATTCCGGCTGGTTTGCCGACGAGAAACGCACGATGGCGCTGGTCGACGGTTTTGCCGAAGGCTGCCGCGCCGCCGGCGCGGTCTGGGGCGGCGGCGAAACGCCCACGCTGCAAGGCGTCGTGGAGCCGAAGACGATCGTGCTCGCCGGTTCCGCGATCGGAAAGATTTCCCCGAAGCACCTGCGGATCACCGGCGAGGTGAAGGACGGCGACGCGATCATTTTCCTCGCGAGCTCGGGCGTGCAGACGAACGGACTTTCGCTTTGCCGCAAAGTCGCCGCGCAACTGCCGCAGGGGTATCAGACGCCGGTCGGTTTCGGCGATCCGCGGACGTTTGGCGAAGCGCTGCTGGCGCCGTCGGTGATCTACGTCGCGTTCGTGCGCGAGTGTCAGCGTCGCGGTCTGAAACTCAACTATGTCGCGCACGTGACCGGTCACGGCTGGCGCAAGCTGATGCGGCTCGAGGAACCGTTCGTTTACGAAATCACGAACGTGCGCGAGCCGCTGGCGGTGTTTCGTTTTCTCGAGCAGGCCGGACCGATCGACCGTCGCGAGATGTATGCGACGTTCAACCAAGGCATCGGCTTCGCCGCGTATGTTTCCGCGGACACGGCGGACGCGGTGCTCGCGGCGGCGCAGGCGACCGGTTACGACGCGTGGCTCGCCGGCCGCGTGAAAAAGCAGGGTGCGCGCAAAGCCGTCGAGGTGCCGTCGCTCGGCATCACGTTCGAAGGCGACACGCTGCAGGTGCGGTGAGCGCGCGGCGAAAAAGGCGCAGCGAGGTAGGGACGCCTCTCCGAGGCGTCCGTGGTGTGGGAGAAGGCGTGGGGTTAAGCGGACGGCTCGGAGAGCCGTCCCTACCCGCGAAATCCCTTCCGACAGGGCAAACGCCATGACGCGCGAAGAACTGCTGCATCAGGTGGCGGCGCTCCGGTGGTTCCACCGGATCGATCTCGGCGACGGAGTCGTGACGCCCGGACTCGACGACACGCCGGCGAAGCTCCGCCGCGTGAAGCTGCCCGAATCGCTGGCGGGCAAGAGCGTCCTCGATATCGGCGCGTGGGACGGATTCTTCTCGTTCGAGGCGGAGCGCCGCGGCGCGAGCCGCGTGGTGGCGGTGGACTCGTATTCGTGGAACGGTGACGGCTGGGGGTCGAAGGCGAGCTTCGAGCTGGCGCGGCGCGTGTTGAACTCGAAGGTCGAGGATCGCGACCGCGAGGTGCTGCAGCTTACGCCGCAGGATCCCGGGACGTTCGACGTGGTGTTGTTTCTCGGCGTGCTGTATCACATGCGGCACCCGCTGCTCGCGCTGGAAACCGTGGCGGCGCTCACGAAGCAGTTGCTCATTCTCGAAACGAAGGTCGACCTGCTCGCGTGGAGGACGCCGGCGATGGCGTTTTATGTCGGGCGCGAATTGAACAACGATCCGACGAACTGGTGGGCGCCGAACGTGGCGGGATTGCGCGACATGCTGCGCGCGGTCGGTTTTCGCAGCGTGCAGGTGGTGAGCCCGCCGCGGAGCGGACTCGACCGGTTTTTCCGCGCCTTGAAGCGCGGCCGATTCTCATGGCGTGAGTTCCAGCGTGGCCGCGTCGCGGTCCACGCGTGGAAATAGGACATTGTCTGCGAGGAGCGCGCGGTCGGCGACTGGCTGCTACACCGGTTCACCGACGCGAATCGGCAGGATGACGAGCGGGCGGTTCGCGAACAGGAACCGTCGCTGCAGTGCAAACGCGGTGGAGTTGTGGAGCCAGCGGGTGAGGCGGGTCTCCTTTTCGAAGAGCAATTGCCCGGCGAAGAAGACGTGGTTGTGGAACCGCTCCGCGGCGGTTTGCGCGAGCGTCATGATTTCCGCCACGGGATCCTGTCCGATTGCGGTGAAACGCGCGCTCGGGTAGCCGTGTTGTTGCGCCCAGGCCACGTAGCGATCCGCGCCTTTTTCCGTGTGCGCGCGCAACGCGGCAATTTCATCGCCACCCTTGAAGTTGCCGGCGTCGACCACGCCGACCTGGATGAAGACGAGGTTGCGAAACGTGTTGCCGAAGAGGCGCGGGATCTGGAGCAGGGTGTGCAGACCAAGGCCGTTGAAGCCGTTGACGAGAAGGATCGCGGTGCGGGCGTTCGGATCCGCGACCGGCGGTGGGGCGGCTGGGGGCCCCTCCGCCGGCTCCAGCACCGCGTCGAGCTGCCGCAGTTGCCCGGCGACTCCCTGATAGTGCCGGTGGATCCCGAAAGCTCCCGCGATCAGCGCCCCGGTCACGAGCAGCGTCACCCAGCCGCCCTCGGAAAATTTAACCAGCGTAAGCGACACGAGGATGAAAGAAGTCAGCGCGAGTCCCACGCCGTTGATGGCCAGTTTGCGGTGCCATCGCGGATCGGCGGTCCTCACCTGCCACCAATGTCGCACCATGCCGAGTTGGGAGAGCGAGAAAGTGATGAAGACGTTGATCGAGTAGAGCACGACCAGCAGGCCGACGGAGCCGCGGGTGAGCGCCATGACCAGCAGCGCGGCGCCGCCCATCAGGAGGATGCCGTTCTGCGTCACCAACCGGTCGCTGAGCAGCGTGAAGCGCGAGGGAAACCAGCGGTCGAGCGCCATGTTGGCGAGCACCCGCGGGCCGTCGAGAAAACCGGCCTGTGCCGCGACGAACAGCAGCGCCGCCTCGGAGAGCAGAATGGTCCAGATGAAGCCCTCGGCGGCGGGAACGGACCAGCCGGCGGTGACCCGCTCGAACAGCACGGCGTTGAGCGTTTTGCCGGGCTGCGGTTCGACGCGATAGAGCAGATAGGCGATCAGCAGGCCGCTGACCGTGACCGCCAGCGACACGCCCATGTAGAGCATGGTGCGCCGGCCGGTTTGCACCCGCGGTTCCCGGAGGATCGGCAGGCCGTTGCTCACCGCTTCAATGCCGGTGTAGGTGCCGGCGCCCATGCTGTAGGCGCGGAGCAGAACGAACAGGAGCCCCAGCCATCCGAGCTCCGTGCCGGCGGCATGAAGGTCGCGAGCGGTGGAGGTGGCGATCTCCGGCAGGGCCCACGCGTGACTCGCCAGCGCGTAGAGAAGCGCGAAGGCATGCGTGCCAATGAAGACGAAGAAGACCGGCACCCACAGCAGCACCGATTCCCGCACGCCGCGGAGATTGAGCAGGGTCAGCAACGCGATGCCGAGGAGCGCGAACGGCAGTTTCCAGACGAGCCACCCGGACGGCAGGAAGCTGAACAACGCATCGGCGCCGCTCGCGACGGAGATCGTGATCGTCAGCACGTAATCGATCAGCAACGCGCTGCCGGAAACGACGCCCGCGGCGGGGGAAAGGAGCTTGCTGGCGACCAGGTAGCCACCACCGCCGCCGGGAAACTGCTCGATGATCTGCGAGTAGCTCGCGCAGATCGCGAGAATCGTGACGATCGACGCCAGCGCGACGAAGACCGCGAGATACGGGTGCGCGCCGAGTGCGCGAAACGCTTCCTCGGGCCCGTAGCACGACGAGGACAAGCCGTCGGCGCCGAGTCCAACCCACGCGAAAACCGCAACCAGCGAAAGCCGGTGGAACACGTTGCGATCCGTGATCTGCCGTTTGGGGCCGAACAAAAGGGATTTCGCTTTCATCGGCGGGCATCGGGAAGGATGGACGCAAAACGCAGGAACAGCGACGACGCATCGAGTGCGTCCGCGAAGACAAAGGCCGGGGCCAATGTGGACATGTGGTGGGCTCCAGAAACGCGCGCGCGAACCGGTCAACGGTTGCGCCAGCGAGGTTGCGTGGGAGCGACCGACAGGATTTCCCGCCCGAGCGGGAGCCTCAGATCACCCTTCCTTTTGCCGACGAGGTTAGCTGACGGGCTTGGTCCCAGGAAGTGACCTTGGGCGCAGTTACCTGCGCCCGTGCGCCCCGTCCGCGTGCGTCCGGCAGGAAGCAGGACGCGGCGGAAATTGGGTCCCCCGTGACAACGCCGAGGAAACGGCGCTGCCTTTGGCGGTGAAAGAACGGACGAAATCTGCACGGCGCTGCCGCCGACTTCAAATCCGGAATCCGGGCGGCCCGGCCAACCTCCGGGGCCTGCGCGGGATAAGCGAAATTTCCCCGTGTCCGGGCTGGCATAACCGGCAGCGGCGATGCACGTTGGCGCATGGAAAAACGACGCTTTGCCGAACTTGGGCTCTCCCCGGAGCTGTTGAAGGCCGTGGACAAAATGGGCTTTGAGGAGGCGTCGCCGATCCAGACTGCGGTGATCCCGACGATTCTGGCCGGACGCGATGCCGTGGGCCTGTCGTCAACCGGCTCCGGCAAGACGGCGGCGTTTGCGATACCGGCGATCGAGAAGGTCGACCCGAAACAGCGGGCCGTGCAGGTGCTGATCCTTTGTCCGACGCGCGAACTCGCGGTGCAGGTAGCGGAGGAGACGGGCAAGCTGGCGCTCTTCAAACGCGGTGTCACGGGCGTGCCCATTTACGGCGGGCAAAGCTACGAGCGGCAGTTTCGCGCCCTGGCGGCGGGCGTGCAGATCGTCATCGGCACGCCCGGCCGCGTGATGGATCACATGGAGCGCGGCACACTGAAACTCGACACGCTGAAGCTCGTGGTGCTCGACGAGGCGGACCGCATGCTCGACATGGGCTTCCGCGAGGACATCGAAAAGATCCTCTCCTCGGTGCCCGAGCAGCGGCAGCTGCTGTTTTTCTCGGCGACGATGCCGCGCGCGATCCAGGAGCTGATCAAGCGCTACTCGCGCGATCCGGCGTGGATCAAGATCGAGGCCGTCGCGCAGAACGCGCCGCAGGTCGAACAGATCTATTTCGAAGTCGACCGACGGTCGAAGATCGAGGCGCTGACCCGCCTCATCGACGTGCACGATTTTCGCTACGGTATCATTTTTTGCAGCACGAAGATCATGGTCGACGACCTAGAGGAGCACCTCCACGCCCGCGGCTATCTGACGGACCGGTTGCACGGCGACATCACCCAGGCGCAGCGCAATCGCGTGATGGAGAAATTTCGCCGGCGCGGTTTCGAGTTTCTCGTCGCGACCGATGTCGCGGCGCGCGGCCTCGACGTCGACGATCTCGAGGTGGTGTTCAACTTCGACCTGCCGAACGACGCCGAGGATTACACGCACCGCATCGGCCGCACGGGCCGCGCCGGCAAATCGGGCAAGGCGTTCACCTTCGTTTCAGGCCAGGAGATCTACAAGTTGCAGAGCATGGTGCGCTGGGCGAAGCTGAACATCCGCCGCGGCAAGATCCCGTCGCTCGACGAAGTCGAGGAGGCGCGCACGAATGTGTTTTTCGAAAAGATCCGCGCCACGCTCGAGGCGAAGGAGTTCAAGCCGCACGACCGCATGATCGACCGGCTGCTCGATCAAGGTTACGCGAGCACCGACATCTGCTCGGCGCTGATCCATCTGCTGCAGGGCAGCGAAAAAAAGGAGAAGACGCCGGAAACGAAATCCGCCCCCGCGACCAAATCCTTCGAGCCGCCCGCGGCGCCTGCCTGGGCGCAGAAAAAAGCCGCGCATCGACCGGCGGCAGAGGACGGTGACGCCGGCGATGCGGCCGACGACGAGGCGTCGCGTTCGACCAAAAATAAATACGAGCGGCCCGCGCGCACGGGACGCGAGACGGGCATGAGCACGCTCTTTCTCAATATCGGCCGCAAGCAGCTCGTCACGCCCGCGGACATCGTCGGAAAAATTGCCGGGGTGACGCGGCTCAACGCCAGCGTGGTCGGCGCGATCGACATTCACCAACGCCACACGCTCGTCGATGTCGCGGAAGCCGACGCGCCCCTGATCGTGAAAAAGCTGGCCGGCATCAAAATGAAAGGTGTGGCGCTCGCGCCTGCGTTGGCGAGCGAGGATCAGAAGACGGGAGCCTGAGGCGATTGGCCCACGGAAGACACGGAAGACACGGAATTCAAAACCACGAAATACACGAAATGGCTCAGAGGAGTTCCGTGCGTTCCGTGGGCTCCTCCTGAGCCGTCGCGGCTGCAACGTTCCGGTCACGCGCGGGCGGCGCCCTTGACACTCCGGCGGTCCGGAGATTATTGCCGTGGCCCCGTATGGAAGCGGCGCTCGATCAACCGGTGCTGGTTTTGAATCGCCTGTGGCAGGCAGTGAATGTCATCGGCGCGAAGCGGGCCTTCGGGTTGCTCGCGCGGGGGCATGCGCAGGTGGTGCATCATCTCGACGACGATTTCCGCACGTTCGCGTTGATGGACTGGATCGATTTTTCGGTTCACAACCCGCCGATCGAGGAACTGGAAACCGTGCGCACGCCGAGCCGCACGATCCGCCTGCCGCGCGTGATCCTGCTCACGTTTTTCGACAAGCTCCCGTGCAAGGAGCTGAAGCTCACGCGCAACAACATCTTCGAACGCGACAAGAACACCTGCCAGTATTGCGGCCGGATCTTCGCGCGCGAGCAGCTCAATCTCGATCACGTGATCCCGCGCGATTACGGCGGGAAGACGACGTGGGAGAATATCGTCTGCTCCTGCATCAAATGTAACACGAAGAAGGCGAACCGGCTCCCGCACGAGGCGCACCTGCGCCTGATCCGCAAACCCGTCCGCCCGAAGTGGCGGCCGGTGATCTCGCTCGTGCTGGGCAACCAGCACCGCGAAATGTGGAAGGACTTCCTCGATCTCGCTTACTGGAACGTCGAGCTCGACGAGTGAGGCGTCAGCGGGTGGGCGGGCTTTGACGAGATTGTGACAGATGTTTTCGCAGCCGCGCGCGATTCGTGCCGATCAGAGAGGCGCGCCGCCGGTGCGTTTCGTTGTAAACGGATCGCGGCGCTCGTCTGCCGAATCCCGGCGGACGATGAAACGAAGTCCCGCCTGCGGGGATTTCGGGGCCTCCTGATTGTCTAGCAGTCGCGCCGGCGAGCGATCGCCGGCGCGGCTTTTGGCGGCCACTGCAGCATTGCGACGCGCCGGGCGACGTGCAGCGTGGGCGGCATGCTCACGACTTTGGTGATGACGGTGATCGGCGCAGACCGGCCCGGCCTGGTGCAACTCGTCGCGGCGTGCGTCGCGGATCACGGCGGCAACTGGCTCGAGAGCCGGATGTGCCGGCTCGGCGGGCAGTTCGCCGGAATTCTCCGCGTTGAAGTCGAGCAGGAACGCGCGCCGGAATTGACGCGCGCCCTCGGCGAGCTCGAGGCGAAGGGACTCAACGTGATCATTCACGCCGAGCCCGTGGCGGTCGGGGCGGGTCGCGGATCGGTCGCGACGCTCGAACTGGTGGGCAACGATCGTCCCGGAGTCCTGCGCAGCATTTCTGGCGTGCTCGCCTCACACGGCGTCAACGTCGAGGAACTCGCGTCCGAACGCGTGAGCGCCCCGATGGGCGGCGGCACGCTGTTTCAGGCGCGCGCGCTCGTGCTGGTGCCCGAGGACGTGAAGCTCGCCGCGGTGCGCGCGGATCTGGAAAAAATCGCCGGCGACCTCATGGTCGACCTGCGGCTGCAGCCGAAAGTCTGACCGCGTTTTATTTCGCGGAAAAGTTCTGCCGCAGGACGAGCCAGAGAACGGCGGCCAGGATCAGATCGGTGAACGCGACCAGCAGTCGCAGCGGGAGCGCGAGCCGGGGCACGACCGTGAGGGCGAGCACCGCCATCACGATCAGGGCGACGATGACGACGCGCAGGATCAGACGCTGGCGCGCAAGCTGGGCGGAATTTCCCGACGGAGGTGGAGAGGGAGGCGTGTTCATTTGGCCAGGGGAAGACTGACGCGCATGGTGGTGCCCTGCGGTCCGGTTGATACAAGCGCGATGTCACCGTGATGGCTTTCGAGGATCCGTCGCGCGATCGCGAGCCCGAGGCCGGTGCCGCCGGGACGGCCGGAGAGAAACGAATCGAAGATCCGCGGCGCGAGTTCGGCGGGGATGCCGCCGCCGGTGTCGGTTACGTCGAGCGTGACGAATGGCGTGGTGCCGCGCAGCTGTTCGCCGATGAGGAGGGAGAGCTCGCCGCCGCCGTTCATCGCCTCGGTGGAATTGAAAATCAGGTTGAGCAGCACCTGCTGGATCTGGCCCTTGTGCGCGTCGATCACGAGCGGGCGGGCGGGCGGTTCGTAGCGCAGTTGAATCTGCAGTTGGGCGAGTTTGGGACGGACGAGGACGAGCGTGTCGCTGACGACATCGGCGATGGACCAGCGCGAGTGGAGCGCGGCCGGCGCTTTGGCGAAATTGAGCACGCGCAGGACGATGGCCTCGAGCTGGTCGAGTTTTTCGTTGATGACGCGGAGATCGGTGCGACGCGGATCGTCGGGCGGGAAATCGAGTCCGAGGCCGCCGTGGAGGAGCTTGATCACGGTGAGCGGATTGCGGATCTCGTGGGCGATTTCGGCGGCGAGGAGACCGAGCGTGGTGAGCTGCTCGTTCTTGCGAAGCGTTTCCTCGCTTTGAAACACGCGCGCGTAGAGGCGGGCGTTTTGAAGCGCGACGGCGCCGAGATTCGCGAGCGTCGCGCAGGCACGCTTCTCGTCGTCGTCGAAGCGGTGCAGCCGGTCGAGATAAACGGCGAGCACGCCGAACACCTCGCCCTCATACATCAAAGGCGTGAACAAGGCGGAGCGGAGCGCGAGATCGGCGGGCAGATCGGCGAGAGCCTGGAAACCGGGCGTCTGGATATTCGCGAATTCGACCGGCCGCTGCGTGTGGAGGGCGGCGGCGAGCAGGCAGTTTTCGAGCGGCAGATCCTCGTCGGGTGCCGGTGTGCCGTTAGGCGGCGGCGGATGCGCGGCGGCACAGCGGACGGACCGGCGCGGCGCATCGTGGAGGTAAATCGCGCAGAGTTTCGCCTGCATCATGCGGCAGGTGTCGCGCGTCAAGGTGGCGAAGAGCTCCTGCACCTCGAGCTTGGCGACGACCGACTGGCCGGTGGTGAGCAGGGTTTCAAGTTGGCGGGCCTTGGCCTGCAGGTGACGCGTGCGCCAGAGCTGGAGGACCATGCCGGCGGTTTCCGCGGCGAGCTGTTCCAACAATGCCAGGTCCGCCGAGGTGAAGCCGCCCGTCCGGTCGCTTTCGAGATCGATCACGCCGATCACGCGGTCGCCATCGACGAGCGGCGCCGCCATTTCGCACCGGGCGCCGGGGCGCACGGCGATGTAGCGTGACTCGACGGACACGTCGGGCACGAGCAGCGCGCGGGCGTTGAGGACGCACCAGCCGGTGACGCCGTGGCCGAGCTTGAGGCCTGCGGTATCGGCGGTGTCGGGGAGCCCGACCTGGACTTCCTGTTCGAGGCGGCCGCTGCCGGGATTGAGCAGGGAAATCGCGCCGGCATCCGCGCCGAACGTCGCGATCAACTCGTCGAGCGCACTGCGAAGTGCGCTGCGCGGATCCGGCGCGCGACCGGCGAGGGAAGCGAGCCGGTAGAGGATCGGAAGCGCGCGCGAATCGGCAGGCGAGGACATGCGCGGGAGCGTGAGCGCTGCGCGACGGGGCGGAAAGTCGGAAGTAGGTGGGGGGAGTCGCGCGGTGCCCCGCACGGCGCGACCGCGCGGAGAAGAGGGAGGTAGGGCGGGGTCACCTGGCCCCGCCGTTTGCCTTCGTGAGTCTTGCGATTGGCAGGGTCGGGAGACCCCGCCCTACAAAGGCGGCGTTTGTCGCCGCTCAGCTGGCGCCGGTGGTGGGGGCGGGCGCCGACGGACGGATCACTTCGGTCAGCGTGTCGCGCAGCGCCTGCAGGCGTGGCGTGTCGATCGGCTGGCTGGGCTCCGAGCTCTCGATATAAAACGTGTCGATGGCGACGCCGCGCTCCGTGCCGATGCGGGCGAAGGTGATGTCGAAGCCTTGGTCCGAAATGATCTTGGCGAGCCGGTAGAGCAGGCCGATCTGGTCGCGCGCCTGGATTTCCACGATCGTCCGCTGCATCGCCAGTTCGTGGTAAACCTCGACGGTGGGCGGAAAGGAGTTGTGCAGGGCCTCGCCGTTGTTGACGCCGGTGTAGCGGCTGGCGGCGTGTTTCTTCGCCTGCGCGACGATCTCGGGATAGAGGTCCTTGTTGGAGACGAGCGCCGCCTCGATCGTGCGTGCAAACGTTTCCTGAGCGCTGGCGCTCTGGACGACGCCGCGGCCAGGCTCGACGACGTAGAAGGTGTCGATCGCGATGTGATCGGAGCGCGAAATGATCTTCGCGCCAAGGATGCTGAGACCCGCGACGCTGAAGGCGCCGGCGAGTTTGTAGAAGAGGCCGGCGCGATCCCAGGTGACGACGTCGACCACGGTGAGCGAGCGGTTGAGGTCGTCGTGCCAGTCGATGATCGGCTTGAGTGAGCCGACGGATTCGGCGTTCGCGATCGATTTGAGCAGCCGGTTGACCATCTGGATGTGCAGCGCGATCTCGTCGCCGTCCGTCTGCACGAAATACCGTTCCGGGAGCAGGCCGAAGTGAGCGACGATCTCGTCGGAGCTGATGCCGGGGATCTGGCGGGAAATGAGTTCCTGCTGGGTCATTTGCTTCTTCTTTTCGTAACTGGCGTGAACGGCTGCGCCAAGACTGAGGTGTTCTAGCGTAGCACGAAAAAGGCTCGTGTGAAGGGTGTCCTTGTAGCTGTTCCAAAGGCCCGCGGCGGTGCCGCGCGCGTCACAGAACGTGTGCACGTAGAGGTGGCGGAGTTTCTCGGCGTCGCCGACGAGTTCGGCGAAGGCAGCGGCGGTGTTGGGATCATCGACGTCCCGCTTCTGCCAGAATCGTGCCATCGCCAGGTGATTTTTGATCACGAAGGCGACGAGCTCCTGGTCTTCGGGAGCCACGCGGAGCCGCCTCATGATCGGCAGCGCCACCTCGACGCCGCGATCGGCGTGGCCCTTGATGCCGTCGGCCTTGCCGATGTCGTGCAGCAGGAGCGTGAGGTAAAGTAGCGTCGGTTCGGACGTTTCGTGCAGCGCCTCGCGATACTTCAACGTGATCGGCTCGGCCTCGGTGTAGATCAGGTCGAGCTGTCGGATCGCCTCGAGCGTGTGCACGTCCGCGGTGTAGCGATGGTAAAACTCGTGCTGCACGAGGCACGTCAGCCCCTCGAATTCGGGGATGAGTTGCGCGAGCATGCCGAGTTCGTGCATCGCGCTGAGCGTGGGAAACACCGCGCCGGCTTCGGACAGGATCGCGCGGAACGTGATGTTGGCGTCGTGGGAATCGCGGTAGGCCGGCGTAAAGAGCGGGAGCGACTCGCGGATGAGCGCCGCAAGATGGAAATCGAGGGAGCAATCCAGCTGCTGACGATGGCGGAAAACGCGGATCAGCCGGATCGGGTCTTCGCGAAAGACGTCGGGGGTCTCCGCGGCGAGCTCACGGCCGCGGAGCACGAAACCGTCGAGCCGCTTGCTGCGGCGCAGGCGCGAGGCGAGCAGGCTGTCGCGGAGCGAGACCTTGGCGCCTTGCGCATCGCGGCCGATCGACAGCGCCAGCCGGCTCTCGACGAGCTTCGAAATGCGGAAGATCGACTGCGCCGCGCGATAGTAGTCCTGCATGAAGTGCTCGACGCGGACGAGCAGGTCTTCGTCGCGATAGCCGAGGTGCTCCGCCACGCGGGGTTGCAGGCCGAGGTCGAGGACGTCGGTCGGATGCGAGCTGAGGAAATGGACCTCGTTGCGGACGCGGAAAAGGAAGTCGTAGGCGCGGGTGAACTCGGCGAGCTCTTCCGGGCGGAGGTAGTTTTGCGTGCCGAGCTCCTCGATCTTCGAGATGCCGAGTTTCACGCGCGCCATCCAGAGGGTGTTCTGGAAATCGCGGAGGCCGCCGACGCCGTTTTTCAGATCCGGCTCCTGGAGAAAAACCGTGTCGCCATACTTCGCGCGTCGCTGCGCCTGGTCGTCGAGCCGGGCGGCGATGTAGCCTTTCGGGTTCTCCGAAGTGGAAAACGCATAGTAGGCCTGCGCGAACGTCTCGTAGAGCGAGGCGGAACCGGCGACGAGCCGCGCCTCGAGCAGCGAGGTCAGCGTCTGGATGTCGTTGCGAGCCTCGGCGAAGACCTCGTCGACGTTGCGGGTCGAGTGGCCGACCTTCAGGCCGCAATCCCAGAGCGGATATAGGATCTCGTTGGTGAGGTGTTCGAGAAAGCCGGTGATGGCCGCGTGCTTGGTCTTGGCCGGCAGCAGGAACATCACGTCGATGTCGCTCAACGGACTGAGCTCGCCGCGGCCGTAGCCGCCGAGCGCGACCAGCGCCACCGGCACCGGCGGTTTGCCGTGGAGGCGCGTGTAGCCTGCGATGGCGCCATCGAAAAGCCGGATCAGCATCCGATCGAGCGTGGCGGCCCGCTCGTGGGCGATCTCCAAGCCGGACGCGCCAGCCGCGTGACGGGCGCGCAACGCCGCGCTTTGCGCCTGCAGATACGCTTTGCAGGCCGCGAGCCGTTCCGCCGGAGCGGCGTTCTCCGGGAAGGCGAGCGGATCGACCGGCAGGTCAGTGTGAGTGACGGACATGAAAAGCGCGGAAGAGAACGGAAATCGGCCGGCGGCGCGAGGGGGAAGTGGCGCGTCCGGCCGGACGCGCCACTTCGGTTTTGAGTTTTGGGTTTCGGGTTTTGAGTTTTCCGGCCCCCCGGCTCTAGGCGCTCAGCTCTGGTGCTCTGGACTCTAGGCTCTGGGCCTTGGTTTAACCACTTGCCTCTCGGGTCGGCGGGGGGTTTTCTCCCGCGTTTCAGCACCTGCAAGCACCATGCCCGAGATCACCAAGAGCTACGAAGCCCGCGACGTTGAGCAGAAATGGTATGCCGCCTGGTTGGAGGCCAAAGCCTTTCGGGGTGAAGTGGATCCGTCACGCGCGCC
Source organism: Opitutaceae bacterium (assembly GCA_040255565.1). Lineage (GTDB taxonomy): Bacteria > Verrucomicrobiota > Verrucomicrobiia > Opitutales > Opitutaceae > Opitutus. The sequence goes on from JBDZVH010000001.1 coordinate 410,542, forward strand.
CTACAGTATCGTGATCCCGCCGCCCAATGTCACCGGCGTGCTGACGATGGGCCACGTGTTGAACAACACGATCCAGGACATCCTCATCCGCCGGGCGCGGCTGGAGGGCTGCTCGACAATGTGGCTGCCGGGCACGGATCACGCGGGCATCGCGACGCAAACCGTGGTCGAGCGCGAGCTGCGCAAGCAGAAGAAAACGCGGCACGATTTCGGGCGGGAAAAGTTCGTCGAGAAGGTCTGGGAATGGCGCCACGAAAAGGGCGGCATCATCCTCGAACAGCTGCGCCGGCTCGGCGCGTCGTGCGACTGGGATCGCACCGCGTTCACGATGGATCCGGGGTATTCGAAGCGCGTGCTGCACGTCTTCGTGGAGCTGTTCAAACGCGGCTACATTTACCGCGGCAAGCGGATGGTGAACTGGTGCCCCGTGTCGCTCACTGCGCTCTCCGACGAGGAAGTGATCATGAAGCCGGTCAACGGCACGCTCTATCGCGTGCGTTACGAGCTGGTCGACCAGCCGGGCCGTTTCATCGAAGTGAAGACGACGCGGCCCGAGACGATTCCGGGCGACGTCGCGATTGCGGTGCATCCCGACGATCCGCGTTACGCCGATGTGATCGGTAAAAAGGTGCGCCGGCCGATCGGGCCCGCTGCAGAAATTCCGATCATCGCCGACACCGCCGTGGACAAGGAATTCGGCTCCGGCGCGCTCAAGATCACGCCCGCGCATGACAAGGTCGACTATGAGATCGGCCTGCGCCACAAGCTGCCGGTCATCGACGTCCTCAAGCCCAACGGCGTGCTCAACGAGCTCGCCGGACCCGAGCTCGACGGCGTGGAGCGTTTCGCCGGCCGCAAGCAGGCGGCGGAATTGTTGAAAGCCGCCGGCGCGCTCGTCGACGAGGAGGCTTATTCGAACAACGTCGGCTTCTCCGAACGCGCCGACGTGCCGATCGAGCCGCGCCTCACCGAGCAATGGTGGCTGCGTTATCCGAAGATCGAAGAGGCGAAGGCGGCGGTGCGCGACGGACACATCCGTTTCCACCCCGAGCGCTGGTCGAAGGTTTACCTGCACTGGCTGGAAAACATCCAGGACTGGTGCATCAGCCGCCAGCTGTGGTGGGGCCATCGCATTCCGGTGTGGTATCGAAAAGGTGGAGACCGCTCCGATCCGCAAAACTGGCACGTGTCGGTCGACGGTCCGGCGGATCCGCAAAATTGGGAGCAGGAGGAGGACGTGCTCGATACGTGGGCGTCGTCCTGGCTCTGGCCGTTTGCGACCATGGGCTGGCCGGACGAGGCCGAGATGAAGCAGGCCGGCTTCGATTATTTCTATCCGACGAGCACGCTCGTGACCGGACCGGACATCATCTTCTTCTGGGTTGCGCGCATGATCATGGCCGGACTCGAGTTCGTGCGGCCGGGCGAGCCGATCGAGCGGCGGATTCCGTTCAGGGACGTTTACTTCACCGGCATCATCCGCGACCAGCAGGGCCGCAAGATGTCGAAGTCGCTCGGCAACTCGCCCGATCCCCTCGACCTGATCGCGAAATACGGCGCCGACGGGCTGCGCTTCGGCATCATCTCGATCGCGCCTCAGGGCCAGGACATCCGTTTCAACGAGGACCGGATCGAAGGCGGCAAGAATTTCTGCAACAAGCTCTGGAACGCCTGCCGCTTCCGCCAGATGAGCGGCGAGGCCGGCGACAACTCCAGCCTCGCGACGATCATGGCGCGACTCGAGCCGGCGAAATTCGACGCCGACGACCACGCGATCCTCGACCGCCTCTTCGCGACCACGCGCGAGGTCGACCGCTGTTTCTCCGCGTTCGAATTCAGCGCGGCGGTGCAGGCATTGTATTCATTTTTCTGGAACGATTTCTGCGACTGGTATGTGGAGGTCTCGAAGGCGAAGATGCAGGCGGCCGACACGAAGGCCAACTGCCTCGCGATCCAGGATCTCGTGCTGCGCCAGACGCTGCTGCTGCTGCATCCGTTCATCCCGTTCATCACGGAAGAACTCTGGAGCCTGCTCGGCTACGGCGCGCCGGGAACGTTCATCCAGGACGCCCGTCTGGACAACGCGTCGCAACTCGCGACGAGCTCGCACGCGCGCGGACTCGTGCTCGATCGTTCGCAGATCGAGGCGGTCGAGTCGTTGAAGGTTTTCATGTCGCAAGCCCGCGCCTTGAAGGCCGAGCACAACCTCGCGAGCCGTCGCGACGTGAAGTTCTTCGTCACCGCGACCGACGCGCAGTGGGCCACGCTCGAGACCAATCTTGCGAAGGCCCTGCGCATGGCGGGTGCCGCGGAGATCACGCGGCGGACGTCAGTCGAGGGCGCGCCGGCGGTCGTGACGCCGCTCGGCACGCTGTATCTCGATCTCGCGAGCACGGTCGACGTGGCCGCGGAAAAAGTGCGGCTGAAAAAAGAGCTCGATCAGATCACGAAGCACATCGCCGGCACGGAAGCGCGGCTCGGGAACGAGGCGTTCGTCAGCAAAGCGCCGCCAGCGGTAATCGAAGGCGCACGCAAGCAGCTCGCCGAGCAGCAGGCGAAACGGACGGAGCTCGAACGACTCTTGCAGTCGCTCGGTTAAGTCTCGCTGGCGTTTCCCGGATTTTCCCCGTCGCGCATCGGGGAAAAGGAGCGTCGCCGCGCGCGGAGCGAACCGCGTTGCGGCGCGGGTGTCGCTGCGCGGATGAACGGAAACGACCTCATTCCGAACGTGGACGCGATCGTGGTGGGCGCCGGGCTGGCGGGCTTGAGCGCTGCGTTCGAATTGGCGGAACAGGGTTTTGGCGTGCTCGTGCTTGAAGCGAAACCCTGGACCGGCGGTCGCACGGCGTCGTGGACCGATCCCGACGGCATGCGCGTGGAGTCGGGGCTGCACCGCGTGATCGGCACGTATCGCGCGCTGCCAGAGCTGCTGCGACGCGCGGGTGTGGGTTGGAACGAGATCGTGATCTGGGAAGACGAGGTGGAGTTTCTCCAGCCGGGCCCGCAGCCGTCCGCCGTGTTTTCCGCGGCGCCGTTGCGGAATCCGCTGCAAACGCTGGCGGACATCGCCGGCCACAACGATTACCTTTCGCCCGGCGCGAAACTTTCGTTTTCCCGCTTTCTGACGCGCGGCGTATTGGATTTCGCGAACGAGCCGGCGATGCTGGATCGGCGGTCGGTGCTCGAATACGCACGGGAACTCGACGTGCATCCGGACGTGATCTCGAAACTCCTCGAGCCGTTGACGGCGGGGATCTACTTCGTGCCGGCGAGCCGGTTGTCGGCGCTGGTGTTCATGGCGCTAATCGCGCCTTATCTCAACAACGCCGCCGCGATGCGCATCGGGGCGTTCGCCGGCGGGATGACGGAAGTGATGACCGAGCCGCTGGCGGAAGCGATTCGGGCGCGCCATGGCACGGTGCTGACGAACGCGCCCGTGGAGCGGCTGCTGGTCGAGAACGAACGCGTGGTGGGCGTTGTCGCCGCGGGCGTGACGTATCGGGCGCGCCACGTGGTCCTCGCGAGCTCGTTACAGGCGACGCAGCGCTTGGTCGCGGCGCCCTTCGCGGACGCAGCGTGGACGGAGCCGCTGCGGCGTTTACCCACGATGCCGGCGGTGACGCTGCAACTCGAACTTGAGGAGCCGTCGATGGCGGTGGATCGCACGACGTTCGGCGTTGGCACGGCGCTGGCGTGTTTCAGCGAACAGCGGCGCACGACGTTCCGCGGTTTGCCGGGGCGGCTCTCGATCATCATGGCGCCGGCCGATGAGTTGATCGATCTGCCGGTGGATCGCGTGCTCGCGATTGCGTTGGAAGATGCGGACAAGCTCGGGCTCAACGTGCGCAATCGCGTCACGCGTTATCGCCTGGTGAATCACCGCGACGATTTCTATTCGCTCGCGCCGGGCAACGATCACTTACGGCCGTCGCAGGACACGCCGGTGCGCGGGCTGTCGCTGGCGGGGGATTTCACGCGCCAGCCGTTTGTCGCGACGATGGAAGGCGCGGTCGTGTCGGGTCAGCGCGCCGCGGAAGTGGCCGCCCGCGAGCTCCGGAGCGCGTGAGGCGCGCTGCTCCGGCGATCACGGCGTGGGGTCGGGGAGCGGGGTGGAGTTTGCCTCCGGTGTCGGCGCAAAGCGGGCGAGGGCGGCGTGCAGCTCCGCGAGCTTTACCGGTTTGGCGACGAAATCGTTCATGCCCGCGGCAAGGCAGCGCAGGCGTTCTTCCGGCAGCGCCGCCGCGGTGAGGGCGAGGACGGGAATCCGCGCGGCGGCGCGGCGATGCGGGAGCGGATCTTCCGACCAGGCGCGCAGCCGGCGGGTCGTTTCCCAGCCATCGAGATTCGGCATGTGGCAATCCATCAGCACGGCGGCGGGCAGCGGTTCGCGTTCGAGGGCGGTGAGGGCTTCGGCGCCGTCAGCGACCATGGTGAAGTCGCAGCCGAGGTAGGCGAGTTGGGACGCGAGGATGCGGCGGTTGATTTCGTTGTCCTCGGCGACGAGCACGCGCAACGCCAGCGGTTGCTCGATCGGCGGAGCGGCGAGCGCGGCCGGTGTGACCGGATCGATCGCGGGGAGAGCGATCGTGAAGTGAAAGCACGAGCCGGCCGCGGGTCGGCTCTCCACTTCGAGCCGTCCGCCCATCATTTCCACGAGATGCCGGCTGATCGCGAGGCCGAGTCCGCTGCCGCCGTAGCGGCGGGTGGTGGAGGAATCGGCCTGGGTGAACCGCTCGAAGATCCGCGCGAGCGTAGCGGAGTCCATCCCGATGCCGGTATCGCGCACGGCGAAACGGATTTGATCGGAGCCGAGTAATTCCGCCGAGATGCGCACCTCTCCTCCCGGCGGGGTGAACTTCAGCGCATTCGAAAGGAGATTGAGCAGCACCTGTCGCAGGCGATAGCCATCCCCGGCACGGTAGCCGGAAAGTTCCGCGGCGATAGCGCCCTCCAGTCGGACCGACGCGAGCACGGCCCGCGGCGCGAGCAGGGCAAGCGTGTCGCGCACCGTCGCGGCGACGTCGAAGGGATGCGTGTCGAGCACGAGCTGGCCGGCTTCGATTTTCGAGAGGTCGAGGATGTCGCCCAACAAACGCAGCAGGAGATCGCCGGATTTGGAAATGATCCGCACGTGCTCGGCGGCGTCGGCAGGCAGGTCGGCGCGGCGCAAAAGCAGATCGGAGGAGCCGATGATGCCGTTGAGCGGCGTGCGGATCTCGTGGCTCATGTTGGCCAGGAATTCGCTTTTCGCACGCGACGCGGCTTCGGCGCGCTGACTCGCCTCCTCGAGCTCGACGGTGCGCTCGGCGACGAGACGGTTGAGGTTGGCGTTGTGCGCGCGCGTCTCGGTCAGCGCCTGTTCGCTCCGTTGCTGCACGGCCTGGATCATGCGCAGCAACGCGAGTCCCAAGCCGAAAACGATGGTGACGGCGAGCAGCCCTTCGCGGAGCAGGCTGTCGGCAACGAGGGAAAGCTGATTCCGCTCGTCGATGAGGCGGAGCACGCGCAGGTGGAAGTCCAGGTGGAAGCCGACGACCAGAACAAACAGGAGCGCGGCCGCCCGCGGCGTCGCGAAGGTCACGGCGAACAGCAGGAACACCATGTCCATGGCGAACAGCTGAAAGCCCAGCGCGACGGGATACGGGATCTCGAGGGCGAAGAGGACCGAGAGATGCAGCGTCAGGATGACCCCAAGTGAAAGGCCGTTGGCGGCGCGCTGCAGCTCTCCCCGCCACACCGCGCGTAGCGCCCAAGCCGAAATGACGGCGAGGAAAATGCTGTAGCCGATCCGCACGCCGACGGCGTGAGGCTGGAGCCAGAGCAGTTTGAGAATGTTGAGCGGCGCGAGGACGGTCAGTGCGCCGACCAGCACGGCAAACAGACGCGCCTTCAGCCGGACGAAATACGGCATCTGGCCGTAGATTTCGTCGAGGCGGGAAAAGAAAGCGGCCAGGGAGCGGCTCATCGGGGCGGGCACACTGAGCGATCGCCCGCCTGGCAGCTATCTCAATTTCGGAGAAGCAAAGCGAGAGGTTTGCAGTCCGCCCACCCGGCCGTTCGAAGCGGCTCAGCCCCGCAGCGCCCGGTTGGCGCGGATCAGCGCGAGGCGCTGATCAACCGCCAGCCGGGTGGTGTAGGCTTCCTCCGGCGTGTGCAGGCACCAGTCGACGAGCTTGGCGACGGAGGACCGCGCCACGTAGCAACGCGTGTCGGAGGCGCCGTAGTAGATCAGCACGGTGCCGTCCGGCAGCTCAACCCAGCCGTTGGAGAAGGTGACGTTGGAGACGTCGCCGATCCGCTCGCTCTCATACGGCGCGAGGAAATGCCCACCCGGACGCGCGATGACCTTCGACGGATCGTCGAGCGACGTCATGAACATATACAGGACGTAACGCAGGCCTGCCGCGCAGGCGCGCACGCCATGCGCCAGGTGCAGCCAGCCTTGCGGCGTCTTGATCGGCACCGGGCCCTGGCCGTTCTTCACCTCCTTGATCGTGTGATAGGCGCGCGCATCGATGATCTTCTCGGGACCGGTCACGCCGGTCGTGATGTCCTCGCACAAAGTCCAGCCAATGCCGCCGCCGGAGCCAACGTCGATGAACCCGTCCATCGGCCGCGTGTAGAACGCATATTTTCCGTCCACGAATTCGGGGTGGAGGACGACGTTGCGTTGCTGGGACGCGGGCGTCTTCAGATTCGGCAGGCGCTCCCACTCCTTGAAATCCCTCGTGCGGACGATGCCGGCCTGCGCGACCGCCGACGACAGGTCGCCGGGCGCGGCGTTGGGATCCTTCGCTTCCGCGCAGAACACGCCATAGATCCAGCCGTCCTGGTGAAACACCACGCGCATGTCGTAGACATTCGTCTCGGGCGCGACCTCGGGCAGATCGACGGGTTCGTCCCAGAAGCGGAAGTTGTCGATGCCATTGGGCGATTCCACGATCGCGAAGAAGCTTTTGCGATCGTAACCCTCGGTGCGCACGACGAGGTGAACCTTGCCGCGCCAGTAAAACGCGCCGGGGTTGAGCGTCGCGTTGATGCCAAGCCGCTCCATGAAAAACGGGTTCGTCTGCGGGTTGAAATCGTAGCGCCACTCGAGCGGCGTATGGCGGTCGGTGACGACCGGATACAGGAAACGCTCGAACACGCCGTTATCCCAGACCGGATCGACGGGGTTGCGGCGCTTGAGAAACGCCTCGTGCGATGCGCGAACTTTTTTCACGCGCGCGGCGAACACACGGGGGATGGCGGCGGCTTTCGACGAGCCGCGCGCGGCGGATCTCTTTTGGGGAGAAGACTTGGTTTTCATGTTGGAAGAAGGTGCGGAGTTGAAGGACGGGCGCTCACATCCGGGCTGCGATCGCCCGCAAACGGGCCGGCGCTTCGAGGCCGGTGCGACCGTTGTGATACGGGCATTTCCAGAAACCGAGCTTCAGCTCCCCCGCGAGGACCTGGCCGTCGCGCGTCACGCCGCGCAGCCATTCGCCGTGGGTGCGATCGATCAGCCGGGATTCGATAAACTCCCAGGTGCGCAACGCGGCGCGGAGATGGCGCTCGTCGCCACGAAGCTGATACGCGTTGAGGAAGCCGACCACCGCCTCGGCCTGCGGCCACCATTCCTTGTTGGTGTTGGTCAACCCGCGGGGGCCGCCTTCGTTGAAAATCGCGCCGTCGACATCGACGCCTTCGGCGAGCGTGACGTCCGCGATGCGCACCGCGAGGGCCTGCACGCGCGCCAGCAATGACGGATCGCCGATGGCTTCGGCGGCATCGGTCAGCAGCCACGCGGCCTCGATGTCGTGGCCGTAGGAAACGCGGTCGTGACGCTGCGACCAGTCGTTGGCGAAGAAGAGCCCGAGGTGGGCCGTGCGCGGATCCACGATCCGGTCGAGCATCACCTGGACGAGCTCGCCGAGCGCGCAGCGCAGCTCGGCGTCCGGCCAGACGCGGAGCAGGTTGGCGTAAGCTTCCATCACGTGCAGGTGCGTGTTCTGCGACTTGGGCTCGTTGAGATCGACGGGACTGAGCCGCTGGTCGGCGATCGGCTGCCAGGTGCGCGAGAAGGCCTCGACATAGCCGCCGAACTCCGGCTCGCGCGCGTGGTCTTCGAGCAGCCGGTAAACGGCGATCGCCAGGTCGAGCGGTTCGCGACGGCCGGAAGCGCGGTGGTATTCCGAAAGCGCGTAAATCGCGAACGCCTGCCCGTAAACCTGCTTGCGGTCGCGCAGCACGCGGCCGTCGGCGGCGATCGACCAGTAGAGTCCGCCGTATTGCAGGTCGTGAAAATGCGCGAGCAGGTCGGCGTAGGCGCGATCCGCCATCGCCAGATAGTCCGCCTGACCGTAGCGGCGGTGGGCGGCGGAAAACGTCCACAGGATCCGGCACGCGAGGAGCGCGCCGCGTTCGGCGGCGGGATCAACCTGCAGGTCGTTGGTCAGCGAACCGACGAAGGCGCCGGTCGCCGGATCGACGCCGTGGCGTATCCAGAAAGGCAGGATGTTGCCGCGCAGGTCGGCTTCGATCCGGTCGGCGCAGGTCAGGAGAGCGGTGCGGTCCATGCAGGAAACGCGGGCGGCGGTTCAGCCGAGAATCGCGACAATCTTCGCGCGGTTCCGAAGCTTGCCGGCCGGAATGAGATTCCCCTCGATCGCTCGTCCGTCGATCGTCAGCGATCGGATGCCGCGACAAACGCCGGCGGGATTCCTGACCTCGATGTGCAGCATCTTGCCGCGAAACACGCGCCGTGCGGTGAAGCCGGGCCAGTCGCGCGGGATGCACGGATCGATGCGCAGGCCTTCGACTTCCGGGCGCAGCCCGAGAATGTGATGCGTGGCGGTATAGTGCGACCACGACGCGGTGCCCGAGAGCCAGGGCACGCGGGAGCGGCCGAACTTCTTCGACGTCGGCGCGTGGGTGCTCTGACAGTGCGCGAACGGCTCGATCTCGCGGAGCTCGGCGTGGTCGTTTTGCGCCGCCGGCATGAAGGCGCGGTAGTAGGCGTAGGCGGCGTCGCCGTCGCCTCGCGCAATCTCGGCGAGCACGATCCAGCTTTGCGTGTGGCTGAAGATGCCGCCGTTTTCCTTGGTGCCGGGATTGAACAGCACCGCGCGCATGACCTTCACGGGCGTGCGGGCGAACGGCGGATGACACAGGGCCGCGCCGTATTCGGAGGATAGATACTTTTTGACCGCGGCGAGAGCGCGCTCGGTCTGGTCGGGCGAGGCGGCGCCTGAGAGAATTGCCCAGCACTGGGTGTTGAGATAGATCCGGCCCTCGGCGGCGTCCTTGGTGCCGAAGACGGTGCCGTCCTCGCCGATCGCCCAGATGAACCAGTCGCCGTCCCAGCAGACCTTGGCGATTTTGCGGTCGAGTTTCGCGAGCTCGGCGAGCGCCCAGGCGTTCTCCTTCGGCTTGCGCAGGGTTTCCGCGATCTCGGCGTAGGTTTTCAGACCGAGGCGGACCTGAAACGTGACGAACACGGATTCGCCTTTGTAGCCGAGTTTCAGGCAATCGTTCCAGTCGGCGAGCAATCCGCAGGGCAGACCGTGACGGCCGGTGCGGGCGAGATTGAACTCGAGGGCGCGGCGGAGGTGTCCGAAGACGGTGTCGCGGCCGCGATCCGCGTAAGGAATTACCTCGCGATAGAAATCGAGATCGCCGGTTTCGGCGACGTAGGCCGGGACGGCGTTGAAAAACCAGAGGCAGTCGTCGCTGCGATAATGCTGCGGCGGCGTCGGCTTCATGCGGCCGGGCGTGTGCGACCAGGGCCGGATCTCGGGTTGCGCGCCGCCGGTGGAATCCTGGCCAGAGAGCATCAGGATCATCCGTTCGCGGACGAGTTGCGGGATCATCGCGGAGACCCCGAGGAAGTCCTGCACGGTGTCGCGGAAACCGAAACCGTCGCGCTGATCGCCGGTATAGACGAGCGAGCAGGAGCGCGACCATTCGAACGTCACGAGCGCGTTGTAGGCCCCCCAGACGTTGGTCATGTGATCGAACGCCGGGTCGGGCGTCTGGACGTGGATCGAATCGAGCAGCCCGTGCCAGTGCTTTTTCAGGCGGCCGAATTCGCGTTCGCAGGCACCGATGCTGCCGAATTTTTGGCGGAGCTTTTTCGCGGCGGCGTGCTGGCCAATGCCGAGGAGAACGAGGACGTCGGTCGACTCGCCGGGGACGAGTTCGAGATCGCTCTGGATCGAGCCGCAGCCGTCGTCGGAGGAATGCTCGTGATTGCCGCACGCGCCGCGCTCGACGGTTTCGGGCCGGTCGTAGCTGCGGTAGGCGCCGAGGAACCGGTCGCGTTCGCACTCGAAGCCGGCGATCCGGCCGCCGAGCTGGGTCATCCACCACCAGCGGGATTGGTCGCGGTTGGCGAAGTTGGCGGCGTCGACCGGCAGGCGGCCGCAGGAGGACGCGAGGATGAAGCCGTCGCGCCAGACGGCTTCGGAGATATACTGCGCGTATTGGAGATTGAGGGTGTCGTTGAGCAGGTTCCACTCGGTGGTGAACTCGCAGAACGAAAACACGCTCAGGCGCCGCGGGGTGTCACCGGTGTTGGTGAGCTTGAGACGCCAGTATTCAAACTCCTGATTCAATGGGATGAAGTAGGTCGCCTCGGTGCTGATCCCGCGCCAGGCGCTCTCAATCGTGGCGTAGCCGGGACCGAAACGCGTGGTGGTGGCGAATTCGGCGAGCGGCTTGGCCACGGGCTGCCAGGCGGCCGACCAGAAATCGCCGGAGTCGCGATCGCGCAGATAAAACTGCCGGCCCGGCAGGTCCGCGGGCACGGAGTTGTAACGATGCCGCAGGATGCGGCCGTCGGCGGGCGAGCGGGTGAAGCTGTAGCCGCCGGCCTGGTGCGTGACGATGCCGCCGTAGCGGCGCGAGCCGAGGTAGTTGGACCAGGCCCGCGGGGTATCGGGCCGGGTGATGACGTATTCGCGAGCTGCGTCGTCGAAATGTCCGTAGTTCATGGGGCGCTGCGCAGATTCAGGACGGGCGGACCGGCCGGCAATCGTGCGCCGTTGAGTTCTGTTGCACGGGTGATGAGGTCCCGCCGCAGCCGATGACGGTGGCGCGGGGGGCGAATCCGTTGGGGCGAAGTGCGGGAAGTATCAATTTCGGCGACAGCTGACTGCAACGCTGCTCGCGACGGCCAGCGTGCGGAGAAGCGCTCTCAAAGACGATCCAACCAGTCTCCTTCCCGCTGACGCCGGGATTGGCTAGGGTGGAGGTTCCGCGGCCGCCCTCTAATGGGAGAGCGCACAGAGCATTGTTTTGAACCGTAGGGCCGGCGGCCATCGGCGATCCCCTTCACCTCATGAAACTCACCATCGCGGGTCCCGCGATTCCCAACCTTCCGTGGCAGCCCCGCCCGTCGGGAAACTCCGACCTGGTCTGGCGTTACGATGCCAATCCCGTCATCGGTCGCCGGCCGCTGCCGCGCGTCACCGGCATCTACAACAGCGCCGTGGTGCCGTGGCAGGGCGGCTTCGCCGGGGTGTTTCGCACCGAAGGCATGGACCGCGTGCCGCACCTCCACGTCGGCCGCAGCGCGGACGGGTTTCGGTTCACGTTCGAGCCGAAGCCGATCGATTTTAAATGCGAGGATCCGGAGGTCCGCCGGCACGAGTTCGCCTACGATCCGCGGGTGACGCCGATCGACGGCGTTCACTACATCACCTGGTGCAACGGGTATCACGGCCCGACCATCGGCGTCGCGCGCACGACCGACTTCGTGAATTTCGAACAGCTGGAAAACGCCTTCCTGCCTTACAACCGCAACGGCGTGCTGTTTCCCCGCAAGTTCAACGGGAAGTTCCTGATGATGAGCCGGCCGTCGGATACGGGGCACACGCCGTTCGGCGACATCTTCGTGAGCGAAAGCCCCGACCTGGTTTATTGGGGCAAGCACCGTCACATCATGGGCCGCGGCTGGCCGTGGTTTCAGGGCACGAAGATCGGCGCCGGCCCGTCGCCGATCGAGACGAGCGAAGGCTGGCTGTTGTTTTATCACGCGGTCACGCAGACGTGCAATGGCTTCGTCTATTCGATGAGCGCGGCGCTGCTCGATCTCGAGCAACCGTGGAAGGTGATCGCGCGCTGCAAGGAGGCGCTGCTCTGCCCGGAAGCGCCGTATGAGCTCAGCGGTTTCGTGCCGGGCGTGTGTTTCCCGGTCGGCTGCCTCTGCGATTCGGCGACGGGACGAACCGCGATCTATTACGGGGCGGCGGATACGTTTTCGGCGCTCTGTTTCTGCAACGCGAACGACATCGTGTCGTTCGTGAAGGAAAACGCGCTTTGATCTTTTTCCTCTCGACGTCCGGCGCGGCGGCTTTCGCTTCGCCGGACGTTTTTTCTCTCTCCCGACCGGTGCATTCACGCGCGGGGCAGGCCTCCCCGCGGGATTGAAAGCCGGGCGCCCCACTGACCAATCTTCGATCGATTCATGTTTTCCCACTCCCTCTCCGCGGCGTCGTGGCAGTTTCGCGACGCCACCGTTCGTTCGCCATGGCGGGCTGCCGTCGTCCCGGGTTGCGTCCACCGTGACCTGCGGCGTCACGGGCTGATCCCGGACCCGTTTTGGGGCACGAACGAGCTGCAGCTGCAGTGGATCGAGGAACGGATCTGGGAGTATCGCGCGAATTTTCGCGTGCCGGCCGCATTATTGGCGGAGGAAAAGCTGGAGCTCGTCGCCGACGGCCTCGACACGGTGGCGACGGTATGGGTGAACGGCCGCGAAATCGCTCGGACCGACAACATGTTTGTCGGCCGTCGCTGGGACGTGAAGGACCTCGTGAAGCCCGGTCGCAACGAGATCCTCGTGCGGTTCGATCCGGCGATGGACTACATCCGCCGCGAACGCCGCGACCACCAGCCGCGGGAGTTCAACGATCCCGTGGGCCGCTGTTCCGTGATCCGCAAACAGCAGTGTCAGTTCGGCTGGGATTGGGGTCCGCGTTTTGTGACGGCCGGCGTCTGGCGCGATCTGCGGCTGGAAGCGTGGACGGGCAACCGGCTCGACAGCGTGCGCGTGCGGCAGACGCATCGCGACGGCCGCGTGACGCTCCTGCTCGAGCCCGAGCTGGCGCAGCACGATCCGGCGGCGCGTTGCCGTTGGACGTTGCAATGGGAGAACCCGGCGGCCGCACCGGTTTCAAAACCGGCGAAGCGAAACACCGGCGCCCAAAAGGTCGCCGCGCTCGTGCTGAGCGGCGAGGGCACGGAGATCGTCGTCGAGACGCCGCAACTCTGGTGGCCTCATGGCCACGGCGCCCAGCCGCTTTACCGGCTCGATGTCGAGGTGCTCGGCGCGCGCGGGCAGACGATCGGTCGCTGGTCGCGGCGGATCGGGCTGCGCACGATCAAGCTCGACCGGCACGCGGACGAGTGGGGGGAATCGTTTCAATTCGTGGTGAACGGTCGGCCGCTGTTTGCAAAAGGCGCGAACTGGATCCCGGCGCACAGCTTCGTGGCGGGCCTCTCGCGTCGCGAGTATGAGCGCGATCTGCAGAGCGCCGCCGAGGCGAACATGAACATGATCCGCGTGTGGGGCGGCGGGATCTATGAGAGCGAGGAGTTTTACGATCTGTGCGACGAACTCGGCCTGCTCGTGTGGCAGGACTTCATGTTCGCCTGCACGATGTATCCGGCGGACAAGGCCTTCCTCGCCAGCGTGGGCGCCGAGGCGGAGTATCAGGTGCGGCGGCTGCGGCATCGCGCCTGTCTGGCGTTGTGGTGCGGCAACAACGAGATCGCCGCGCTCAATGCGCTGGCGCTGGCCGGCGAGGACGCGCATGCGGGCTACGAGGCTTTGTTTCACGAGACGCTGCCGGCGGCGGTGCGCGAGGCGGGCGCGGACACCGATTACTGGCCGAGCTCGCCATGGCGCGGGAACTACGACCGCGATCACGCGGCCGGCGAGGCGCGCGGCGACACGCATTTCTGGGATGTCTGGCACAGCCGGCATCCGGTGAGCGATTACGAGAAGTATGCGTTTCGCTTCGTGTCGGAATTCGGCATGCAGAGCTTCAGCTCGCCGGCCACGCAGGCGACCTTCTGTCCGCCGGACGATACCAATGTATTCGGCCGCTCGATGGAGACGCATCAGAAGCACCGCGCGGGCAACCAGCTCATTCTCGATTACGTCTCGCGGCTGTATCGTTTCCCCAAAAACCAGGAGGCGCTGATCTATCTGTCGCAGATCAACCAGGCCTACTGCATGGAAACCGGCGTCGAGCACTGGCGCCGCAACATGCCCCGCTGCATGGGCGCGCTGTATTGGCAACTCAACGACTGCTGGCCGGTCGCGTCGTGGAGCTCGATCGAATTCACCGGCCGGTGGCGCGCGCTGCATCATCTCGCGCGGCGCTTCTTCGCGCCCGCGCTCGTGTCGGCGCAGGTCGTCGGCGAGGAAACCACCACCATCGGCAACTACCGTCGCAACACGGTGAGCGCGGTGCACGTCTACACCGTTTACGATGCGCCGGAAGCGAGGCGCGGCGTGCTGCGTTGGGACGTGTTTCACCTCGACGGCCGCGTGCTGCAACGCGGACGGAAGGCGGTGGCGCTGCGCTACGGCGAAAGTGTGCGGCAGACGACGGTGGACCTCGCGCGCGTGCTGAAGCGTCATTCGCAGGATCGCGTTTACCTGCGCCTGGCGCTCGATCTCGACGGCGCGTGCGTGAGCGAAGAGACGGTGTTTCTGACCGCTCCCCGCTTCATCGACCTGCCGAAGGCGAAGACGAAAGTGACGGTGAAGCTCGACGCGCCCGGTCGCGCGACGCTCACGTTCGAGTCGACGGCGTTCCAGCACCGGTTCGCCTTCGATCTCGCCGGCCTCGATTTCCGCAGCAGCGACAACTTCTTCGATCTGTATCCGGACGAGCGACGCGTCGTGACCGTGCGCTACGAAGGCCGGGCGGACCTGCGCCGGTTGCGGCGCGCGCTGACTTATCATTCGCTGGTCGACACGTATTGAGCCCGGCGATCGCCACCAGATTTGCGATGGGAAAGACAAAAAACACGCCGGATTTTTTCCATTGCCTCCACCGGTGACTCCGCGCGGGCTTCTGCTCGCCCCAATCCAGCCCCTCCATGCAAGACGCCCCGACCCCCGTGACCTCTCCGGAGGTGACTGCCCGCGCTGACAAGGTCCCGACCGGCCAGAAACTCGCCTACGGCCTCGGCACGTTTCACGACATGTGGGGCCACTGGCTCTACCCGAACATCGGGTTCCAGGTGTTCAACATCTTCCTCGGCGTCGCGCCGTGGCTGATCGGGCTGGCGCTGTTCGCGAACCGGGTGTTCGACGCGATCGCGGATCCGCTGTTCGGCTGGATCTCGGACAACACCCGCACCCGCTGGGGCCGCCGGCGGCCCTTCATCCTCGTGGCGGGCGTGCTCGGCGGATTGTGTTTTCCGCTGCTGGTGGCGGTCGGACCGGGGTGGGGCACGACCACGATCTTCGGTCACGAAATCTCCAATTATTTCTGGTTCATGATCGGTTCGTCGGCGCTGTTCCTGCCGATCATGAGCGCCTTCAAGGTTCCCTTCGACTGCCTCGGCGCCGAGCTGACGCCGGACTATCACGAGCGGACGAGCGTCTGGTCCTACCGCAACGGCGTGCAGAAATTCGCGGAGCTCGGGTTGTTCTTCGCCGCGCAGTTCATGACGATGGCGGTGTGGGTCGGCGCGACGAGCGACGATGTGTGGAATCGTATCCATTTGTTGCTGACAACCGGATCGGCCTGGCTGGCCGCGCCGGAAGGCACGAAGCCGAACATCCTGCTCGGCGCCCAGGTTTACTGCACCGTGCTCGGCGTGCTGATGGCGGTCGCGTCCGTCGTCATGTTTTTCACCGTGCGCGAGCGTTATTACGCCAAGGTAGTGGCGAAGCAGGAGAAGGTGAAGCTGCGCGAAACCTTGTGGCAGACGTTGAAATGCCGGCCGTTTCGCATGCAGCTGCTGATGAAGTTGCCCTATGCGATGGGCACGAGCATGGTGGGCGCCCTCGGTTACTACGACACGGTCTACTACGTGTGCCGCGGCAGCCTCGGCGAAGGCGCGGTGTGGAATTTCCGCATGGGCATCTCCGGGATGGTGTTCGGATTCCTGGGGATCCCCGTCTTCGCCTTCATCGCCCGCCGGCTCGGTAAACGGCACGCCGTGATGTTCATCCTCAGCACGGCGATCGCGGTGTTCGCGGCGACGTGGTGGTTGTACAATCCCTCCGTGCCGTGGCTGCAGATCTTCGCGTCCGGACTCATCGCCTTCACCGGTGCGGGCTTCTGGATGATGGACGGATCGATCCGCGCGGATGTGATCGACTACGACGAATTGCAGACCGGCAAGCGCCGCGAAGGCGCGTTCACTGCCTGCGATTCGTGGATTTCCAAAGTGGGCATGGCCGTGGGCGCGGGAGCCTCGGGCATTATCCTGAGCCTGACCGGATTCGACGCGGACCTCGGCGGGGCGCAGAGCGAGCGCACGCTGTTCATGATTCGTTTCCTGCTCGCGGCGGTCCCGATTGCCGGCATCTCCGTCGGCTTGCTGATGATCTATTTCTTCCCGTTGACGCCGCAGAAGATGGCGGAGATCCGCCGTCAGCTCGAAGCGCGCCGCGGCGCCGTCTAGGATTCGACTTCCGCGGCGGTCGCGCGCGATCCTCGGCGCGGAAATGCAGGCACGCGTCCGGGAAATCATCCTTAAGCGCCGCGCGAAAACCTCGCGCGCAAAGGGGCAAATATGCCGGTTTTACCTCTGAAAAGAGCCAAAAACCGAGCGAAGTGGTTCGGCAATGTAACTCAATCACGGGGTAACTGAACTCATTCCCATTAGTTATCCCACCAGCTATAGTCGCCGCGCTTCTGGGCGGCCCCCCGCTGGCCTGAGGCGACGCTTCCTAGAGGCGTCAAGTCCCCACCCTAACACCCTAAATCCCCCATGAAACGCGTATCCGCGTGGACGTGTGCCGTCATGGCCACGTCCACGGTTTGTCTGATCGCGGCGCCCCGAATGCTTGCTCAAGCGGCGCCGGCTGGCAGCGAAACCGACCAGGAGGCTGTGCTGCTGTCTCCCTTCGTCGTCGAAGCGTCCGAGGACTCCGAAGGCTACTCCGCCAAGGCCACGTTGGCCGGCACCCGTGTGCGCACGGAACTGAAAGATGTCGGTTCAGCCATTTCGGTGATCACACCGAAATTTCTCCAGGACACGAACTCGAGAAACAGCGCCGACCTGCTGGTCTACACCACCGGCACCGAAGTGGCCGGCCAGGGCGGCAACTTCACCGGCGCCGGCGATGCCGCCGTGCTGGACACGACCGCCTATACGAGGCCCGTGGCCAACACCCGCGTCCGCGGTCTCGCCGAGGCCGACAATGTGCGCGACTTCTTCCTCACGGACATCCCGTGGGATTCCTACAACGTCGGTCGCGTCGACCTGCAGCGCGGCCCGAACTCGATCCTCTTCGGCATCGGCTCGCCCGCCGGTATCATCAACAGCAGTACGAACTCGGCGGCGTTCAAGGATTCGAACAAGGTCGACGTTCAGGTTTCCTCCTTCGGTTCGTATCGCGGTTCGCTGGACCTCAACAAGGTCATCCTGAAGGACCAGCTTGCGATTCGTTTCGCCGCCCTGCGCGACGATACGAAGTACAAGCAGGAGCCGGCCTATCGCGACGATCACCGCATCTATGGCGCGGTGCGTTTCGATCCGCAGATTTTCAACAAGGGCAGCGCGCACACGTCGTTCCGTGCGAACTTCGAACAGGGCACGGTGCACGCGAACTATCCGCGGCTCACGCCGCCGATGGACGCGATCACACCGTGGTTCACCTCGATGAACAAGCTGACGCACACCTATCAGGACATCAGCAACATCACGAACAACACCCGGCCCGACTTCAGCCCGTGGGTCGGCAGCGCGGGCAACCGCATTTACGACGGCGTGATCTCCATCTTCGACAATCAGGATGCGAGCGAACAGAGCCGCATGATCGGCGCCGATGTGAAAAACGTGCCCGCTACTACCGACTCCTCCGCCAACAACACCATCAACGGCTCATGGCGCGGCATCGTGTTGTACAACTCCTACGCGCAGAACGTGCGCACGCCGGGTTATGCGATCCAGCCGTTCAAGGCGAAGTCGCTGACCGATGCCTCGATCTTCGATTTCTACAACAACCTCATCGAGGGCGACAACAAGAAGAACTTCAACCGCTTCAAGGCCTACAACCTCAACCTGTCGCAGACCTTCCTCGACAACAAGATCGGCTTCGAACTGGCCTACGACAACCAGTGGTCGCAGTGGGGCTGGCGGAACTTCATCTCCGGCGACGCCGCGGCGATCACGGTCGACATCATGAATACCTATGTCGACGGCACGCCCAACCCGAACGTCGGCCGCGCCTACATCGTCGGCGGTGGCGGCTCCGCGGGACAGGGCATGCAGGAAAACCGTCGCGAGTCGTTGCGTGGCACGGCGACTGCCGAGCTGAATTTCGGCGATGTTCTCGACCGCAAGGACACGCTCACCGAAATCCTCGGCCGTCACGTGTTCACCTACAGCGGCGCCAAGCAGCAGCTCGATGCCCGCCAGCTGAGCACGGTCAATTGGTACACGACCGGCTTCGCGCCCACCGACGGCAATTCCGTCAGCCAGGCGAGCCGCGACGACACCACCATCACCTATCTCTCCGGCGACCTTCGCAGCGTCGGTTCGCCCGCCGGCCTGCACCTTGGCCGCATCAACGCCATCCAGGCGCCCACCGGCGGCACGATCCAGCAGTGGAACACGACCAAGCGTGCGATCGACAACTACACCGTCGGCATCAAGAACACCGGCGACATCTCGGTCGACGATCTGTCGCGGGATTACACCCAGGCCCGGAAATTCCGCGATATCATCAATTCGGATACGTTCGTCTGGCAGGGCTACTTCTTCGGCGGCAACATCGTCCCGATGATCGGCTGGCGGCGTGACATCGCCGAGAACTTCGATGCCGGCAACCCGGCGAAGGACCGCGGCGTCGTGACCAATCTCAACGATCCCGAGTGGCGCCTGCCCACCGGCCAGCTCGAGAACGCGACCGGGGCCAACGGCGAGCGCATCTACAACATCGTTTCCGGCCAGACGCACACCTGGTCGATCGTGGCGCACGTCCCGCAGGGCTGGCTCCGCCATGTCCCGGGCGGCTGGGGTGCGCGCGTGTTCTACAACGAGTCGCAGAACTTCCAGCCGGACGCCTCGCGCCTCGATCTTGAGGGCGGCCACATCCCGTCGCCCACCGGCGAGACGAAGGACTACGGCGTCGCGATCAGCGCGCTCAACGACAAGATCATGCTCAAGGTCAATCGCTACGAGACGCGCGTGAACAACGCCACGCTCAACGGCGGCGGCATCGGCAACATCTACCTGATCGGCGCCGGTGAGGCTTGGGGCCAGCAGGCAGCGATCAACTACCGCAATGCGATCAACGCCAACACCGTGGGCACCGGCCAGGCCGGCACCGTCTACGGCACGATCCAGTCCGGCACCTACGCCGGCAAGGTCGTGCACTGGGAACCGCACGCGTCGGAGCACGTCAACCCGAACGACTTCAGCGTCGTCGATCCCGCCAGCGGCAGCGTTTACACGCAGGCCGGTCTCATCCGCGTCTACCAGGAGGAGCTCGCCGCCGTCGACGACTGGTTCAAGCACCAGGTCTCCGAAGGCTTCCAGCGCGCCTGGGGCATGAGCGACTACGGCAAGGCCGCGACGGTCACCAGCCCCACCGTCGATCCCGGCAGCAGCTGGAGCCAGAACACCGTGGCCGTCACCGGCGACACCTTGTCCAAGGGAACTGAATACGAGTTGATCGCCAGCCCGCTGCCGGGCCTCGACATCTCGTTCAACGCTTCGAAGACCGACGCCCGCCGCCTCAACATCGGCAAGGCATATTCGGACTATCTCGACCAGCGCATCAAGGACTACGCCGGCCCGATGGGCGACATGCGCATCTGGGGTGGCGGCAACTGGTTCGAGGACGCGAAGACCGACGGCACCACGCGCTACAAGTTCAACAACGAGGTGCTCGGCAACTACAAGCTGGCCCTCGCGCTCAACAACAGCACCGTCCCCGAACTGCGTCCGTGGCGCTTCAACGTCACCGCCAACTACGCCTTCCGCGACGGCCTCTTCAAGGGCGCCAACGTCGGCGGCAGCTATCGCTGGCAGGATCGCCAGGTGGTCGGCTTCCAGCTGAACGACACCCTCGACGGCTACGACGTGAACAAGCGCTGGTACGGCCCGACCGAAGACGCGTTCGACTTCTGGATCGGCTACGGCCGGAAGCTCACGACGCGCATCAACTGGCGCATCCAGCTCAATGTGCGCGACCTCTTCGCGTCGAAGACGCTCATCCCGATCACCGTCCAACCCGACGGCTCGCCCGGCACCTACCGAATACCGGAACCCCGGGTGATCACGATCTCGAACACGTTCGAGTTCTAGACCGGGATTCCGCGCTTCGTTTCTTCGTCCGGCGGCTTCGGCCGCCGGACTTTTTTGTGCCGCGAAACCGCGCCAGACGTCACAACCGCTGCCGCAGCTCGGGCGGCAGCAGCTCGCGAGCGAGCGATCGCAGCGTGGGATCGGCGACCTCGAGGCCGGCGCTTTTGCAGAAAATCTGGAAGCGCCACAGCGTTCCCGTCGTCAACGTGCGGATACGTTCCGCATCGATCTGCGCGAGGCAGCGTTTCGCTTCCTCCACCGCGCGCTCCCGATGCCGCGCCTGCGCCAGCACGAGCACCAGGCTGATCCGTCGATCCCATGGGAGCTGCCGGAGGGTGGCGGGCGTCGCGCGCGAGAGAAGTTCGTCGGCCGCGCGCGCGAAGCCCTCCCGGTCGCCCGCGATCGCTGCGATCTGCGCCAGCGCCGTCAACGCACTCAGATTCGCCGGGTAACGACGAAGTTCCGCCGCCATCGCGTCCGCGGCGGCGGTGCGTCCCGTTTCGAGAAAGTATTCCGCCATCCGGCTCGCCGCAATCGACTCCGGCTGCTCCGTCGTCACCGCAAACACCGACACCGACAGCCCCTCGCGCCCGGAGATTTTCGGCAGGCCGTAAGGCCACGGTCGCAGCCAGTTCGGCAATGCGAAGCGGTGCAGCACTTCGACGAACGCATTTTCCGGCATGCCCGTGCCCATCCGCGCAAACTCTTCCAGAAACGGATCCCACGAGGGCACCACGATCGCGTCGAGCCCGCGGCTGCGGCAAAGTTCGAGCGTTTCGTTGCGCGACGTCGCACTCGCGATCCGCACCGCCGCGGCGACGCCGTCGTGATTTTCCGGAAACAGCGTGACCACACCGCGCAGGCCGCCGTGAAAAATCAGCGACATCGTGAGGTCCGGCGGCGCGAGCACGACGCTGCGGTCCCCCGCGGCGCGCTGTGCCAGCCAGTGCGCCAGATCGCGTTCCACGAGCCCCTGCACCTCCAGATCGGAAAGCGTGAGCTCCGCGCCGGAATCCCGCACCGGCCGCTGCTGCCAGAAACCGAAGAGCAGCGCGACCAGCCACGCCATCCCCAACAACAACGGTCGCCACCGTCGGCGTGACGACGCAGCGGACGGTGCCAGCAGCACCGGCACGAGACAGAGGAGAAGCGCATCCACCACTGTCCAGGCTCGGAGTTGGAAACAGGCGAGCGCCGTGACGGCGAGCAGCGGCCCCAATCCGATCAGCAACGCCGCGCGAGTCGATCGATCTTCCTGGCGACGCACTGCCCGCCAGAGCGCCACCGGCACGAGCACGAGCCAGGGAAGAATCGTCGCCCAGAATGCTCCGTCGCTGTCCGATCGCGTCAGCCAAGCTGCAAAACTCGGCGCCGCGATGCCGCCCTGCAGCACGGTCAGCCGGGTCGCAATCGGATCGTCCGCGAGCCAGCGGTGGTCGCCCGACCACACGAACGCAACGAGCGCGAGCGCGACCAGCAACAGCGCCACGCCTCCGCGTCCAAGTAGTCGGCCGCGCGGCGGAGCTCCGGCCGGAGACAACGCCACGGCGAACACATCCAGCAGTTCACCCGCGCCCCACCACGCGAGTGCAAAAACCGGATGATGAGGCCCGAAGTCCCAGCCGATGCGATCGGGGTAGTTTTCAGCCGAATACGTCAACAGCGTCGCTGCACAGCCGACGAGTCCCCACCAGCGCCACGGCAACCCGGTCTGCATCTCGCTGACGCGGGAGAGCCCGGCCGCGACCGCGCCGCCCACGACGATACCGGCCAGCACCGGCCATTGGAGGTCGGCATTGGTCCACAGACCGATCGCGCCGGAGATCGCCGACAATAGGAACCAGACCCGTTTCTGTCGTTGCGACCATAGGGCTCCGGCGTGCGCGACCGCGACCAGCGGCAGCACGGTCATCGTGACGCAGAGTAGGGCAAGCGCCTGACGATCGGGCGCGCCCGCGAGAAAGGCGCCGCCCAGCGGAAACAGCGCCACCGTGCCCAGCGCGACGCACGCTGCCGCCCAGCGCCCGAAAGCGAGCGCCGTTAATCCCGTCGCGCCGAGCAGCAGGATCAGTTGCAGCAGCGGATCGGACCAAAGCGCGGCGCGCTCCACCGCGAGCGGAAGCGCGCGTCCGGAGAGCAGGTGATCGCCCCAGGCAACCGCGGCCAGCCACCCGCGGTAGTTGGACGGCTGCCGCACCTCGCGCCCCCAAGGCGCGTTGTCGTAATCGACGCGCCGCACGCGCCATTCGCCGGTCGCGAGCAGCAGCTGCGTTTGCAGGATCCATTGATAACTTTCGTTGGCGTGCTCGGGAATCAGCAGCGTTCGACGGCCGTTCGCGTAGCCGGTCGGCGAACTGGCGTCCCTGGCCGGCGGATCGACAGACCAGAAAGGGAGCTGCGTGAGCTGCTCGATGCGTTCGACGCGGCTGACGGTGATCCAAAGCGACAGAACAATCGCGAGCGCCGGAGCCAGCAGCCAGACATGTCGCGGAAACCGGAAGGGAAGGCGCATGAGCGGGCGGGGCGGGGTGCGCGGACTCAACCGGTAGCGCCGGGCGGACGCAAGCGTCCTTCGGCTCTCACCCCAGCCTCGTTCACGACTGCGCCGGAGTTGCCATTTGCGGCGAGGCTCGCGACAAAAATCGCGTTCATGAGCTTCGTCGCCGGCTCCTCCGCGTTGCGCCTTCGCTTCCCGCTTCCGTTCATCGCGACATCGTTCGCCGTTCTCGTCGGATTCAGCGGTTGTGAGCGATCGCAACCGGCGACGAGTTCGCCGCGCGCAGCCGCGAGCGCACCGGTCGAAGACCTCGGACGTTTCACGCCACAGCCGATCGGCGCGGGCGTCGAAGGGAAACCGTGGATCTCTCACGTTGCGATCGCCGACCTAGATCGCGATGGCTTGCCCGACGTCCTCGCGTGCGACGATCGCGCGCGGGCGGTCACGTGGCTGCGGCAGGTTTCGCGCGGCAAGTTCGAAGAGAGCACGCTCGCCGACAACCTCCCCGCGCCGGTGCATGTCGACGCCGTGGATTTCGACGGCGACGGCGACCTCGATCTGCTCGTCGCGTGCATGGGCGAGGTGTTTCCCAACAACGACAAGATCGGATCGGTGATCGTCCTCGAAAACGACGGCCGCCAGCGTTTCACCCGGCACGTGCTGCTCGAGCAGGTGGCGCGCGTGACGGATGTCCGGGCGGGGGATTTCAACGGCGACGGCCGCCTCGATCTCGCGGTCGCGCAATTTGGTTATGACCAGGGCGAAATCCGCTGGATGGAAAATCTCGGTGATTGGCAGTTCAAGAGCCACAACCTGCTGAACCTCTCCGGGACGATCAATGTGCTCGTCGCAGACTTCACGGGCGATGGCGCGCCGGACATCGTCGCGCTCGTGTCGCAGCAGTGGGAGGAGGTGTATTTGTTCGAGAATGACGGCCGGGGAAACTTCACCAACAAGATCATCTTCGGCTCGACCAATGAGGACTACGGCAGCAGCGGAATCTCGCTCTGCGATCTGAACCGCGACGGCCGCCTTGACGTGCTCTACACGAACGGCGACGGCTTCGCCTACGCCGATCCGGGACAGCGCCCGTGGCACGGCCTGCAATGGCTGGAGAATCGCGGCCACGGTTTGTTCAAGTTTCACCGCATCGGCAACGTGCCGGGCGCCTACAGCCCGGTGGGCGTCGATCTCAACGGCGACGGTGCGACGGATATCGTCTGCACCAGCGGTTTCAACGACTGGACCAAGCCGAAGGCCGTCGCGCTGGTCGGGTTCATCAACGATGGCGCGATGAATTTCACGCCGCACCTCTACGCCTACGAACCGACGCAACTGATCGCCTGCGCCGCGGGCGACCTCGATGGTTCGGGACGCATCTCGATTGTGACAGGCGGATTCTATTCGTATCCGCCGTTCGATCGCATGAGCCGGATCACGTTGTGGCAGCCGCAGCCCTGAGCATGAAAACGAAACCTGTGCTCATTGGTCTGGGAGCGGTCCTGGTCGCGGCGTTGCTGGTCGTCGCGGGCGCGAAGTGGCGCGAGCACACGCGGATCGTTGCCGGTCTGCCGCCGCGGCCCGAACTGACCGGCAAACCCGTGGACCTCGTTGAACGTATCGACGAAGCGGATGCAAAAGCGCGCGACTTTACGGGCGCGCGCACGGCGCTCGCGGAATTGAGCGGGCTTTATCACGCCAACGGGTTTCTCGCGGAGGCGCTGCAGTGTTATGCGATGCTGCGCGAGATCGAACCGCGCGAAGCCCGTTGGGCGCATCTGGCCGGATCCTGGCTCGCGTCCGCCGGTCGTCTCGACGAGGCGGAGCCGATGTATCGGCGCGCGACCGAACTCGCGCCCGATTATCTGCCGGCGTGGCTGCGGCTCGGCGACGTGCTGTTGAAAGGCAATCGGACGACGGACGCGGCGCAGGTTTACACCGATGTGCTCGCGCGCTGGCCGGAGCAGCCGTATGCGCTGCTGGGTCTGGCGCGCGCCGCGATCGCCGGACAGAACTGGACGGAAGCGCGCGCGTGGTTGCGGCGCTCGATCGCCGCGGATCCGGAGTTTGTCGGCGGCCTGTCGCTGCTTGTGACCGTGGATGAACGTCTCGGCGAAAACGCCGAGGCGGCGGTTTTGCGCGAACGGATCAATCATCGCGAATTCGTCGATCTCGAGGATCCATGGGCGGAGGCGCTGCTCGATGACTGCTACGATCCGTATTATCTCAGTGTGGCGGCAGCGGTGGCGGTTTTCCGCGGTCAGGCCTCCGTCGCCGAACGCTGGTTGCAGCGCGCGATCGCGCTGTCGGATTCGCCGGCGCCGTATCACCGGCAGCTCGGCAAACTTTACTTCACGGACAAAAATTATCCCGCCGCCCGCCGGAGCTTCGAGGAGGCGACGCGCCTCGCGCCGACCGACAGCGACGCGTGGGCGATGCTCGTGAACCTGCTGCTCGCGATGAGCGAACGCGCCCAAGCTTACCAAACCGTCGCGCGAGCGCTCGCGCATTGTCCGGAATCGCGCGCGCTGCATTTCGCCTACGGGCGCATGCTCAACGAGGATGGACGTTTTGCGCAGGCAATCGGCGAGCTGCAGGAGGCCAAACGTCTCGGCCCGGGCGAGTCGAACGCCTACGTGGAACTCGCACAGGTGTATTTTCGGCGGGGCGAAATCGAAGCGGGCCTCACGGAAATGAAGGCAGCCCTGGAGGTGCAACCGGATCATCCGCTCGCGCTAGTCGTGCTCGCGCGCGATTCGGTTCGTCAGGGCGATCGCAGCGCGGCGGAAAGCTGGATCCGGAAAATGCGCGGCGCGGCGCGTGTGCGGCCGGAGGATCTGACGCTCGTGCTGGCGGAGTTTCGCGATCGTTTCAGACGCGAGGCGCCGTGAGCCATGGAGCGGCGCGCCGTCAGGGATGCGTGGAAGCAGCGATGACGAGATTCTTCGCGTCTTCGGGGATGACGTGCTCGGTCGCCGTTCCGTCCGGCCATCGGATGCGAAGTTGACGCGGCCGGTTGCTGTCTTCGTATCCGAAAAATAACTCCGCGCTCGACTGGCTGTAGTAGCCTGAACCAGCGCTCACTTGGGCGACCTGTCGGGCGCCATCGGCGAGGCTGAGCGTCAGCACTGCGCCGATTGCGGTTGGGTTGCCAGTGGGCCCGCGCAGTCGAACTCCAAACATCTGGCTGCCGGGAACGCCGCGATTCCGAAACGCGAGCGTCGGTGCTTGGTTGCGGGTGACGAGAAGATCCGCCCGGCCGTCGCGATCGAGATCGGAGACGACGAGGGCTTTGGCATCGCCGCGGACCACGATGCCGCTGTTCGCCGGCGGCGCCGCATCGAAGCCGCCGCGCCCATCGCCGCGGAGCAGTTGCCCAAGTCCGCCGTCGAAGCGACCGATCACGGGCGCGGGCGCGTAGCTGTTCTGCACCGCGCACAGATCGGCGCGTCCATCGCCGTCGAAGTCCCCGGCCACGAGACCTTGCAGCGGCGCGATCTGCGCCACGCGCGGCAGCGGCGCGAAGCGAAAGCGGCCCGGCCCCTCGCTAAGGAACACGCCGCTCCGCAGTTCGGTCATCGCAAAGCGGTCGGTGGCCGCGAGTTTCTCGCGTCCGACGATTTCCTCCAGCGTCGCTCGCGCGTAGGTGTCGTTGCGCGGGAACTGTTTCAAAAGCGCCGGCAGCGCCGAACGGAGGTCGCGGCGGCTGCGACGCGGATAGAGTTTGTCGCCTTCGTAATAGCCTTCGATCAATGACGGCGCGCCGCCCTCGGTTGGCGTGAGGGCGAAGAGCAGCGCGGGATGCGCGGCGTCCGCGCGGTAGGGCGTGTTGAGTCCGAGATTGCCGACCGCGTAGTCGAGGTGGCCGTCGCCGTTGAAGTCTGCGCACGCGAGAGCGGTCCACGCGCCGGTGCCGGCTTCGGCAAAACCGGCGCGGCTCGTCCAGTCCTCGAAGCCGCGACCGCCGGCATTGCGGAGACAGGTCACCTGGCCCCACTCGAGCGTGAGCAGCAGGTCGGGCCAGCCGTCTTCATCGATGTCGGTCCACAGCGCGCTCGTCACCAGACCGATCGAGCGCAGCCTGGGGGCGAGCGCGTCGGTCACATCTTCGAAACGGCCGCCACGATTAAGCCAGAGCGCACTGGCCGGCGGGAAAGGGTATTCGCCGGGTGAAACGCGTCCGCCGATGAAAACATCGAGTCGTCCATCGCGATCAATATCGGCGATGGCGACGGCACCGGCGCTTTCCCGAAATGACGGCAGCGCGTCGGTCGCGGCGCGAAGCCCGCCGGCGCCGTCGCTCAGAAACAGCTGCGGCTGGTATTCCGGCGATCCGGACGGATACGCGCTGCCGCCTTTCGTGATCAACACGTCCGGCGCGCCGTCGGCATTCGCGTCGAACATCGCGACCGGTCCGTCGTTCACGGCATTCGGGTGCTCGCTCCCGAAATTGCCAACTAGCGCGAACGCATCGGAATCGCTGGCGATGAGCAAACGCGCGGGATCGCGGGGCGTGCCGCCGAGAAGAAGGTCGTCGCGATCGTCGCCATTCAGATCCCCCACGGCCAGCGCGGGCCCGCGGCGATTCTGGCGAAACGGCAGCAGTGGTTGCATCGCGAGTTCGTCGATCGAGTCCTCGCGCGCCGTCAGCGAAAATCCGATCTGCTGGCTGATTTCCTCGAACAGCGTTTCGGCCGCAGCCGGCGCGGGCGTTGATGCTGTCAACCCGGCGTTGGTCGGTTCGGTGACGACGTAGCGCGCGCCGGCGGCGAGATTCTCGAACGTTTGCACCGTCCCGTTAGGCCATGTGACGGTCAGGCGTTGCACGACGGTATCGTCGCCCAGACCGAAATGCGCGATCGGCTCGCTGCTGGACATGTAGCCGCGGGCAAGTCCGATGGTGCGCACCTGCGGACCGCGGGCGGTGTCGATCCGGATCGTCGCCCCGACGCCGAAACGATTCGAACGCGTGCCACGCAGCGCGACGACGAGACGCTGGCCCGTGGCACTGTCGTTGCGCAGCACGGTCGCGCCCTGCAGGAAATTGGAGAACACGAGGTCGAGATCGCCGTCGCCGTCGAGATCGCCGAGCGCCGAACCGAAGCTGACGCCCTTTTGATTCAGGCCCCAGGCGGCGCTCACGTTCTCGAACTGCAGGTCGCCGAGATTGCGGAAAGCGAGATTCGGCTCCGCGAGAATCGGGCTGTTGCGCGCGATGCGCACGCGATCCAGCGCGCTTTCGGTGCCCATGAGCCGCTGCAGGAGATCGGTGTTGTGGATCTCGCGGTGCATGCCGTTGGTGACGTGGAGGTCGATCCGGCCGTCGTTGTCGAGGTCTTCGAACCGCGGGCTCCACGTCCAGTCCGTCGCCTCGAGTCCGGCCAGGCGCGCGGCTTCCTGGCAGACGCCGAGACCGGTGTTGAGATAGAGGGCGCTCCAGAGGTAGTTGGGCGCCGCCGAGGAGGCGTCGCCCGGCTCGCGGGCGCGGCTGCGATTGTCGGCCATCGTGCGCTGGTCCTTTTCGTGCGAGCTCGCCGCCATGTCGGCGACGAGCAGGTCGAGCCGGCTGTCGTTGTTCACGTCGCCGAGATCGGACCCCATCGCGGAGAACGGCAGGTGCGGCACGGCGGCGTCGATCACGTTCGTAAACGTGCCGTCGCCATTGTTCCGATACAGGAAATCGGGCACCGCGAAATCGTTGGCGACGTAGAGATCGGGCCAGCCGTCGCCGTTGTAGTCCCACCAGGTCGCGGAGTTGCCCTGAGTCGGCGCGGTGCTCAGGACGGCGGCGACGGTGACGTCGGAGAACGTGCCGTTTCCGTTGTTGTGGAAAAGATAGTCGCGCTGCCCGAGCGGGCTCTTCGCGTTGTCGAGCAGGTTGGTTTGAAGGAAAACATCCAGCCAGCCGTCGCGGTCGTAATCGCAGAACGCGGCCATCGTCGACGCATCGGCGACGGCGAGACCGGCGGCGGCCGCCGCCTCGCGGAACGTGCCGTCGCCCTTGTTGAGATAGAGGAGGTTGGGCGCGGCGAAGCGGCAGACGTAGAGATCGAGCCGGCCGTCGTTGTTGACGTCGGCAAACGTGGCGCCCTGTTTCCAGATTCGGGCGGCATCGCCGCGATCCTCGACGCCGGCGCGCGCGGTCACGTCCTCGAATTTCCAGTCGCCGAGATTGCGAAACAGGCGGCAACTCTCGGTCTTGCTGACCACGAAAAGATCGGGGCGGCCGTCTCCGTCGTAATCGCCGATCGCGACGCCGGTGCCGATCGGGCCGACTTCAAATTCATGATACAAGTCCCCCCACATCCGCGGATCGGCGTAGCGATTTTCGGTGACGATGCCGGTTTGCTCCGGAGGCAGCTCGGCGAAAAGCGTGGCGCCGCGCGGAGCGCTCGGGGGAGCGAACGGCTGGCGCACCAGAAGTGGGGCACCGGTTTCCGCCACAGCGTGAGGCTGGAGAAGCGCGATCGCGAACACCCAAGGGGGAAGACACAGCAAACCGGGGCTTGGCCTGCGGGCGGGGGAAGGGGCGGCCATCGGCAGCGATTGGAGGACCGCGTGCGACCGAGTCAAGGTCACTGCCGCGCTCAGCGCGTTGGAGCCGCGTGGGACTGCAACGCGAGCAGCAGATCGCCGGCGAAACCTTCGGCGGCGGCCCGATATTCGGCAGCCGCGGCTCGCGCGAGCAGGTTGCTCGTGTCGCCGGTGGCGCGATCGAGTGAGGCACTCGAAGCCAGCGCGAGGAGTGCGAGTGCTTCGGCCCGAGGGGATTCGCCGGCACGCGGCGCGGTGGCATAGACGCGGCCCCACAGGTCGGAACCGGCGTCGGCACGGACTGCGTAATAGCGGCCGGTTTCGCGATTCAGATAGTCGGCGTTGCCGCGGAGCAGGAGCTTGGTGGCGAGTTCTTCGGCGGTGCGATCGTTCATCGCGGTGGCGTAGGTCACGAGGCCAAGGGCAACGCCGGCATAGTCCGCGGCACTGGCGTCAAAGCTGCGACCCGCCAGGCGAAGCAGCGCGCCATCCTTATCGAGCAGCCGCTCGCGCAGAAATTGGAACTCGGCTTTCGCGGCGGCGGCGAGCCGGTGGTCGCGCGCTTCGGCGCCGGCGCGCGCGAGTGCCGCGAGGAATAAACCGTGGACGCCGCTCGGCGCGGCGTCGTCGAGCAGGGCGGGTGCACGGCGGTCGCGCTC
Organism: Opitutaceae bacterium; assembly: GCA_040255565.1. Classification (GTDB taxonomy): domain Bacteria; phylum Verrucomicrobiota; class Verrucomicrobiia; order Opitutales; family Opitutaceae; genus Opitutus. The sequence goes on from JBDZVH010000001.1 coordinate 440,722, forward strand.
CTGGAGAAGTTTCGCGCGCGCGCCGGCGAGGGCGGCTTCGGCTTTGGCGTCGACGACGGCCCGATAAAGAAGGTTTTTGCCGGCGACCGTGAAACCGGGAAAGGCGTCCGCGTCGATGTTCCCGTTTGCCGTCACGCCGTAAAGCCGCGAAAGCGTCTCCGCGTCATCGGGGGCGAGGCGCTTGATGTCGTCGGTGGTCCAGAGTTGCGCCTCGATTTGCTTCTCGTTCGTGAGATCGAGCGCGGCGGCGAGATCGCCGTCGGGGAGTCGCAGGCGGTCGAGCGCAAACGTGAGCGCGTCGCGGGCGGCGTCGGCGATGGTCGCGTCGCCGGTGAGCTGTGCGGCGTCGAGGCAGGCGAGCGCGAGCCGCGCCTGATCGGCGAGCGTTTTTTGGAAATAGGGGTGGCGCCAGGCGGCATCGACGGCGTAGCGGAAAAAGCCGCCGTCGAGCGGGTCGCGGACCGCGCTGTTGACGATCGCGCGCAACGTCGTGACGGCCATTTCTCGACCGTTCGGTTCGCGCAAGAGGAAACGCAGCAGCTCCGGCTCGGGATGCTTGGGCGGCTCGGAGAATCCGCCGTTCGCGGAATCGAACGTTGCGCTCAGCGATTGAATCGCTTCGTCGATCAGCTCCTTGATTTTCGGGTCGTTCGGCGGCGGTGGCAGCGCAGCGGTTTCGCTCTTGATCGCGGCGACGACTTCGGCGGCTTTCGCGCGCTGGGCGGCGGGATCCGTAACCCAGCTCGCGGCGGCGCGACGCGCGACGGTGCTGAAACCTTCCTTGCCCCATTCGTCGGTGGGCGGGAGGTAGTTGGCCCCGTCGAACGGCTGCAGCTCCGGCGTGAGCCAGAGGTTGAGGGGGAGGCCTTTGAGCTGACGCGTCTGCGTGTAATTCTGATAAAGCTCGGCGAGGTCCGGCCGCTCCTTGGCGTCGACGAGCACGCACACGAATGTCTCGTTGAGAAACGCAGCGGTGTCGGCGTTCGCGAACGTCTGCCGGAGGGTGGCGCGGCTCAGCTCGCTCGTTTGCAGGCCGATCGCGAGGAAGATCGGTTTGCCTTCCGCTTGCGCGCGGGAAAACGCGGCGTCGTCCCAGTTCATCCAGCGAACAGGAGTCTCCGCACCGCGGCGCAGGAAGGGGGAGGGTGCGTGCGCGAGATCGGCGGCGGACGCGGCCGCGACGACGGGCAACACGGCGGCGAGGGCGAGAATGCGACGCAGAGGGGCGGTCAGCTTACGCATGCGGTCAGGCTGCCGAAGTCCGGCGCACGATAAATAAAAAACTGGCGGCGATGCGGATCAGCGCGGCTGCGACGTGAAAAGCAGCAGCGGGCCTTCGCAACGCGCGACGACGAGCGCGTCGGCCTGCGAGCCGGCGAGGGGCAGCGCGAGCGCGGCGCGAGCTTCGCCGGTGACCACGATGCCGGAATCCGCCGGAGAAACGGCGCGAAAACGGCCGCGCCCATCGCCCTTCAGGAGCAGGCCGAGGCCGCCGTCGAAACGCCCGGTGTTGGGCTCGGCGCTGAAGTCGTTTTCGGCGCAGAACAAGTCGAGGTGGCCGTCGCGATCGAAGTCGCGCGCGACGATGGCGTTGATTGGCGCGATCTGCGCGGCGCGTTCGAACGGCCGAAACGCAAACGTGCCGTCCGGCTGCTGGAAGAAGATGCCGCTGGCAAGTTCGGTCGCGACGAGCTTCTGCGCGCCGGCGAGACGCTCGGCGTCGAAGATGTCCTCGATCGTCGCCTGGGCGAAGGCCTTGAACGTGCGGAATTTTTTCGTGAGCCAGGGGAACGAATACGCGAGTTTGCTGCGGCCGCGCACGGGATAGAGTTTCCCGTTTTCGTGGTGTGCTTCCACGATCTGCGACTTGCCGCTGCCGTCGAGATCGCCGGCGAAGAGCACCGCGGGTTCTGACGGGGAGGCGCGATATTTCGTATTCAGGCCAACATTACCGGCGACGAGGTCGGTACGGCCGTCGCCGTCGACGTCGAGCGCCGCGACGGTGCGCCACCAACCGGTGTGCGCGGCGAGCCCGAGCCGGGCCGTGATGTTCTCGAAGCCCGAACCGGTGTTGTGGAAAACCGTGATCGCGCCCCAGTCGAGTGCGAGGACGAGGTCGGGCCGGCCATCGCCGTCGAGATCGGACCACGTGGCGCCGGTGACCATGCCGACGTCGCGCAAGCCCGGCGCGAGCTGCTCGGTGGCGTCGATGAAGCGGCCGCCTTCGTTGCGGTAAAGGAAGCTGCGCGGGGTTTCCGGATAGCGGCCCGGAACGAGGCGGCCGCCGACGAAAAGATCGATGTTTCCGTCGCCGTCGAAATCGGCCGCGGCGCTGGCGCAGGAGCTTTCGGCGTCGTCGGGCAGCACGCCGGCCGCCGCGAGCGTGAACGCGCCGCGTCCGTCGTTGAGGTAAAGCCGGTTTTGCAGACGCGCATCGCCGCGCTCGGCCTCGACGCCGCCGGCGGAGATGAAGAGGTCGGGATGGCCATCGCCGTTGGCGTCGAAAAAGAGTGCGCCGGTGTCGTCGCATTCCGCGGCCGACGCCCAGGGTTGCGAAGATGCGGGGGCGAACGCGCCATCGGTTTGTGCCAGCCAGAGCTGGCCGGGTTGTCCTGAAGAACCGGATACAAAGAGATCGGCACGGCCGTCGCCGTTGACGTCGGCTGAGGCGAGGGCGGGGGCGAGCCCGTTGAAGCGGCGCGGGAGCAGGCGTTGACGGCCGAACTCGTCGAAACGGCGCAGGGTGGCGGTGCGATTCAATCCGTGCTTGGCGGCGGCTTCGGTGAAGAGAGCGTCGGCGCGGGCGGGCGCGGCGAGCTGTGCGGGCGGCGGTTTCGGCGCGTCGGCGGCGGGATCGGGTTCGCGGATGGTGAGGAGGCGATCGGCGGGAAGCTGTTCGAGCACCTGCGTCTGCCCGGAGGGCCAGCGGACGGTGAGCCGGTCGATGCGTTCATCGGACCCGAGTCCGAAATGGATGAGCGAGGGTTCGCTGGAGGTGATGCCGCGCTGAGGATAGAGCTGACGGATCTGTCGGCCGGACGCGGATTCGATCGCGATCTCCGCGCCGATGCCTTCGGGATTCGCGCCGCGGCCGGCAAGGCGGATCATCACGCGATGGCCGTCCGTGGTGTTGTTGCGAACGATGGTGGGCGGCTCGTTGTAGTTGGAGAACACGAGATCGAGATCGCCGTCGTTATCGAGGTCGACGAGCGCGCAGCCGAAGCTGGCGCGCGGTTGCGTGAAACCCCACTCGGCGGAGACGTCGGCGAACGCGAGCTGGCCGAGGTTGCGATAGGCAAGCGGCGTTTCCACGCGCGGCGGCGCGTTTTTCCAGACGGCGGCGCGCGCAGCGAGCGTGGGGGCGACGTTCTGGCGATCGACGAGGTCGGCGTCGATGAAGTTGCGGATCATGCCGGTCGTGAAAAACGCGTCGACGCGGCCGTCGTTGTCGAGGTCGCCCAGTCGCGTGCTGAACGTCCAGCCGGTCGCCTCCATGCCGGTGAGATGCGCGATCTCGGAGTAGCGATCCGTGCCGGTGTTCAGGTAGAGCGCGTTCCACATGTATTGCGGGATGAGCTCGGAGACGCGCTCCATTTCCCAGAGTCCGCGGCCGATCTCTTCCATGCCGGTCATGAACTCGGCGTGATTGCGATCGCGCATGTCGGTGATGAGAAAGTCGACGAGGCCGTCGTTGTTCACGTCGCTCGCGTCGGCGCCCATGGAGAAATACGTGACGTGCGGCAGGCGCGCATCCACGACGTCGACGAAGGTGCCGTCGCCCTTGTTCAGGTAGAAGCGGTCGGGCGTTTCGAAGTCGTTGGCGACGTAGAGATCGGGCCAGCCATCCTGATTGGCGTCGAACCACATTGCGGTGTGGCCTTGCGTGAGGCCCCAGATGCCGGCGGCGGCGGTGACGTCGACGAAGCGGCCGTGTCCGTCGTTGCGAAAGAGGTAATCGCGTCGGCCCTGCGGGGATTTCGAGAAATCGAGGATGTTGGTGACGAGATAACAATCGAGAAAGCCGTCGCGATCGTAGTCGGCGAACACGGCGTGGACGGACGCGTCGCGGATATCGAGGCCCCAGGCGTGCGCGGATTCGGTGAACGTGCCGTCGCCGTTGTTGATGAAGAGGAGATTCGGCGCGTCGTAGCGGCAGACGTAGAGATCGGGCAGGCCGTCGCCGTTGATGTCGGCGGCGGTGGCGCCGGTCTTGTTGCCCGGTTCCGCGCAGGCGACGCCGGCGGGGACGGCGACATCGAGGAACTTGAATGGCGCGACTTGGCGGTAGAGCGCGCACGGGCCGTTTTTCGAAACGGCGAAGATGTCCGGTTGTCCGTCGAGATCGAAGTCCGCGGCGACGATGCCGGTCTCGACGGCGCCGAGCGTGAGCTCGCGGAAACGGTCGCCCCACATGCGCGGGTCGTCGAAGACGTTGGGCACGGTAACGTTCGTTTCCTCGGGTGTGAGGCAGGTGAACGCCTTCGCGCCTTCGGGCGCGGTGCGCGGCCGCAGCGGCAGGGCCGTGTAGCCAGCCGAGGCGGCGAAGAGGGCGGGACCGAGCAGGGCGAACGTGACGGGGGCGAGGGACTTCAACATGAGGGGGAAGGGCAAAAATCAGGCGACCGCCGGCGGCGCCAAGTGCGGGGCGAGGGTTGCGCGACGTCGACGGAAGAGGAGAACGGCGAGCGCGAGCGGAGCGGCGTAACTGCCGGCGCGTTCAACGACCTCCCAGATCGGGGCGCCGGCGGCGAGGAAAAGCGATTCGCTGGCAAGCTTCCAAAGCGCGATACCCACGAGCAAGGCGGGTCGTGGGAAAACCATGACCGCGGCGGCGAGCGCGAACTCGAAAGCGCCGACGAAGGCGACGGTGCCGGCGGGGCTGTCGGCCCATAGCGCCCGATAGTGTTCGGTGAGGCCTGGCTTGCGCGTGAAAAGCCCAAGCCCCGCGTGACCGACGAGCAGCGTGGCGGTCGTCAGCCGGAGCGTCCACGCGAGCCGCGTGAGCGTTGCGGGGTCGAGCGTTTCGGCGAGACGTGAAAAGGAAATCCGCTCGCGGCCCAACATCATCAGGAACGCCAGCGGCACGCCGTAGTTGCCGGCGCGTTCGAGCGTTTCCCAGAACGGCTCGCCGGCGAGCGGACGGCAGAGGGCAGTCCACGTGGCCCACAACACCGCCCAGGCGAGCAGCGGGCGGGTCGGCCGAATCAGCGCGATGACGCCGATGGCGATGTCCATCGCGCCGATCCACGGCATCAGCGCCCACGCGAGCGGTTCGCCGATGCCGCCGACGGCGAAATACGGCAGCCAGGCGGATTTGGTGATCACGCCGAACGCGCCGTGGCCGATGAAACAACCGGCGACGCCGACGCGCAGGATCCACGCCGCGAGCGACACACGCGCTCGCGCCATCGCCGGAGCGGCCGAAGGGATCTCACGCGAGCTCATCGCGAAGCGGGCAACGGACGGCGACCGCGCTCAGCGCGGCAGCAAGGCGTGCGCGAAGATCCAGTCGGCGACTTTGAGGCCGGCTTTCTGGCCTTCGAGATTGTCGGACATCACGTGGATGCCGCCCCAGACGCGACTCATGCCGACTTCTCGGCGGACATCGGAAAGCTTGCTGAATTTGCGCACGGCACCGGGCAAACCGTCGGACGTCACCGTGAGCTCCATGTCGTCGGTGCCGAAATACAGCTCGAGGATCCGCGACATCGCGGCCGTGTAGGTGCTGTGGCCGGAGGTGTAGGACGGAAACGCCGGCGACGCCATGTTGGGGATGAATTCGGGGTTGGCCTTCGCGTGCGGATTGATGCTGGCGGCGACTTCGCGGATCGCAGTTTCCGGGCGCCAGGTGCTGTAGAAAAACTTCGTTTCCCAGCACGCGATGCCGGAGTCGGCGCCGGCGATGTTGAGCAACGCGAACAAGCGCGCGGTCTCGAGCGTGGAAAGCGGGCGGCTGCGAACGATGTCGGTGGCGATGACGTTCCAGTGGCCGGGCGGCGTGGCGGAACCGAGGTCGTCGGACCAGAACGGCGTGGCGAGCGTCTGGTATTCGGTGCGCTCGGCATTGTCGCGCGGACCGACGCGGTTCACGTAGGCGATCTCCTCGGCGTATTCCGCGGAGTCGACCGGGTGCGGCGGCGGAGCGCGAAACTGCGACGACGACTCGAGGACAAACGGTTTCACTTCGCCGAGGCGAGGCGTGACCGCCGGCCGGAAACCGGGAGGCGTTTCGCGCCACTTGCCGGGCTCGGTGCTGTTGTAGTTGCGATCGCCGGCCGGCAGGGCGGCCTTGGCGCGCTCGGCGAGGACGAGCTGCGCGACGTGTTTGCCCCAGGCGAGACCGGCCTCCTTGGCGGCGCCGTCCGGAATCGCAGCCAGCGCTTTCTGGTAGGCGGTTTGAATATTGTAGGGGTTGGCGCCCTTGCCCCAGAGCTCGTCGAGGACCGTGTAGGCCGCGCCGGCGATCGCCGCATTCTCGTCGGCGCCGGCGGGCGCGCGCTCGTTGACGCTCCAGCCGCGATAGGTCTGCGAGAAGCCGTTGAGCGCGTCGAAAATCGCGACGTGAAACGTGGCGAAATGGAGCGCGGCGATCGGCGGGGGATTGCGCGACAATCGGGTGGTGTTGATGACCTGCTCGTTCCAGTAGAGGACCGGATTATCCGTGGCGCGCAGGGCGCAGGCGACGAGGACGGCCAGGAGGATGCTGACAATGAAGCGTGGGAGGCGCATGGGAGGAAAGGGCGCGGCAGGGGTGGGGGCCGCGTGGGGGAAAAGCCGGCGAAGATTGGGCATTCGCGCGGCGGAGCGAAATCGTTTTGGGGTGAAGCGCCCGCAGAGCGGGGCCAATTGCCGTCGTCGCGCGGGTTCTGACACTCAGGAGCCGCTCGCGATGAACTTTTCCAGCTGGCCCCGCTGGCCGCGGCTCAGCGGCAGGCGGGTGCCATTGCGGAGCACGACCGTGTAGTCGCCGTGAGCGGTGGGCTGCAGTTCTTTCACCTGTTCGAGGCGGACGATCGCCGAGCGATTCACGCGGGCAAACTCGGGGCCGAGGCGTTCCTCCAGAGACGTCATCGTGTCGCGTAGCATCAATCGCGAGCCCTCGGCCAGATGAAGCAGGACGTAGTTGTCGGCGGCTTCGGCCCAGACGATTTCGTCCGGACGGAGGAAAACGACGCGTCCGTCTGATTTGAAGGCAAGACGGGTCGGCTTGCGGGTGGCGGGAGTGGCGTCGGCGAGGAGGGTTTCCAGCTTGCGGTTGAGGTCGCCGGCGCGGCGGGCGCGCAAGTATTCCGCGGCGCGGTCGAGGGCGGCTTTGAAACGCTCGGTGTCGAAAGGCTTGAGGAGGTAATCGATGGCGTTGACGCCGAACGCATCGACGGCGAAGCGATCGTGCGCGGTGACAAAGATGATCGCCGGTCGGTCCTCGGCGGGCAGCTCGCGGGCGACTTTCAAGCCGTCGGCGCCGGGCATCTGCATGTCGAGGAGCACGACGTCCGGTCGCTGCTCGGCGATGGCGGCGAGGGCGTCGGTGCCGTTGGTGCATTCGCCCACGATCTCGACGTCGGGATGTTGGCGCAGCAGCGCACGGATCCGTTCGCGGGCGAGGGGTTCGTCGTCGACGATCAGGAGGCGCAGCTTGTTCATGCTACGTGGCAAAGGGAAAAGAGAGCCGGACACAAAGTCCACCCTCGGATCGGTTGCTCAGCTCGAAACGTTGCCGGGGGCCGTAAAGCTCGCGCAAGCGAGCGCGGCTGTTGGCGAGACCGATGCCCTCGCGGGAAAAACCGCCGGCGGGCAGACCGTGGCCGTTGTCGCAGACGCTGAGCACGAGATCGTCGTTTTCGCGCGCGGCGCGGACGACGATTTCGCCTGGTCGCGTGAGCGGCTCGATGCCGTGGCGGATGGCGTTTTCTACCAACGGTTGCAGGATGAGGCTCGGCACCTGCGCTTCGCGCGTGGCGGGATCGATCTCCATCCGCACGGTGAGACGATCGCGGAAGCGGATTTGTTCGATGCTGAGATAGGCGTCGAGAAAGCCGAGCTCGGTGCGCAACGGCGTGAGCGGCGCGCCGGACTGCGCCATCGTGAGGCGGAGCAATTCCGACAAACGCACCAGCATCCGGTCGGCGGCGGCGACGTCGGAATACATCAGCGACGAAATGCCATTCAGCGCATTAAAGAGAAAGTGAGGCTTGAGCTGGCGCAGCAGCGATTGCAGCCGCGCTTCGGTGAGATGCTTCTCGAGCTCGAGCGTCTGGACGGTGCGCGCGTGATATTTCCGATAGTAATCGATCGCGTGGCTGACGGAAACGATCACGCCGTAGATGAGGAGATTGAACGGAAACGTCTTGATGAAGAGCGGCCGGAACACCTCGAGGAACGTCACATCCTCCTCGATGACCCAGCTATGGACGAGCCCGACGAGCGCGCGCAGGACGACGTAAGTAAACGCGAACCCGATTGCGGCCGCGAGGTGCACGCCGGCTGTGCGCCACGGCACGTCGGTCTCCGGCGGAAAACGCCGGGCGAGGTGCGCGATCGGGATCGAGAGCAGCGCCCACACATACCAGTCGGCGAGCGAGTAGCTGATGGCTTGGGACCAGCTGATGCCGCGTCCCAGCATGCTGCTCGAAAGATAAAACTGACCCGCGAAAGCGAAGCCGATCAACGACCACAAGAGCAGGAAACCGAGGACTCCGAGCAGGCGGCGGACGGAGGGAGAGCGGGGCATCGAGAGAAGGTTTTACACGGAGCGCGACGGGCTGGTTCAATCGCTTCGTGGTGAAGTCCGCAATGTCTTCCAGATGAGTGCCGCGTCGTCCAGCCGAGTTGAAGCGAATCGCGTCACCGCTGCGGGCGGGACCGAATCGCCGGAACGTCGCGGACGATCGGAGCGCGGTGGCGATCATGGTCCGAGCATCCCACCGCTGCTGCCGATTCTGCTGCCGATCGTGGTGGCGGCGATCGCGAGCGGCGTGTTGTTCGCGTGGTGGTTTCCGCCGCCGCCGGCGGGAACCACGCCGCCGGCGGTGCGTTTCACGGACGTGACGGCGGAGGCGGGATTGGCGGAGTGGGAACCGCCGGTGACGGAGCTGTCGCCGACAACGCTCGGCGGCGGCGTGGTGTGTTTCGATTACGACCAGGACGGGCTGACGGATTTGTTTTTCGTCGGCGGCGGACCGTGGCCGTGGGAGGAGCCGCTGGCGAAACGCATCAGCCGCGGGAGCATGGCGCTGTTCCACAACCTCGGCAACGGGCGGTTCGCGGACATCACCCTGGCGGCGGGATTGAACGTCGAGTTGCAGGGCATGGGCGCGGCGGCGGGCGATTTCGACGGCGACGGCTGGCCGGATCTTTACGTGACCTGCGTCGGCCAGGACCGGCTCTTCCGCAATCTCGGCCGCGGACGCTTCGAAGACGTGACGGAGCGCGCCGGGCTGAGCGACGCCGAAAACACCTGGAGCACGGGCGCGCTGTGGCTGGACTACGACAACGACGGAAAACTCGATCTGATCGTGACGCATTACGCGCGCTGGCCGCGCGAGGTGGAGCTCGCGACGGCGTTCATGGTGGCGCGGGTCGGCCGATCCTACGGCGCGCCGGCGGGCTTTCTCGGCGCGTTTCCGACGGTGTATCGGAATCTTGGCGACGGGAAGTTCGAGGCGCTGCCGGGCGGGGCCGGCTTGCGCGACGTGGATCCGCAAACGGGGTTTCCGCAGGCGAAGGCCCTGGCGGTGGTGCCGGTGGATCCGAACGGCGACGGGCGGATCGACCTGATGTTTTCCTACCACACGGCGGACACGACGTTGTATTTGAACAACGGTGACGGCGTCTTCCGGCGCTGGACCGGTTCGCTCGATCGGCGACGGGAAGGGGCGTCGGCGAATTACGCGCTGGCGTCGTCGCTTCCGTTCGTCGCCGCGGACGACGGCGAGCGTTATCCCGTGTGGCAGGGCCTGGCGCGGCGGCTGGGCGGCGGGCGCGAAGTGTTCCTGGCGGCGAAGCTCGGCGCGGCGCTACTCGACGTGGACCAGGACGGACGACTCGATGCGGTGGCGGGCGGCGATGCGATCGAGGCGGACACGAACCAGGTTTCGGATGCGGCGCCGATGGGCGGCGTGGCGCAGTGGTGGTGGAATGGCGGCGAGCGTTGGGAGTCGCTGACGCTGGGCGGTCGCGAGGAAACGCTGCCGCCGGTGATGGCGCGCGGCGTGGCGACCTTGGATTTCGACGGCGATGGCGATCGCGACGTGGCGGTGGCGCAGCATCGCGGTTCGCCGCGGTTGTGGCGCAACGATCGGCGCGCGGGTTTGCCCTGGCTGCGAATCGAGCTGGTGGCGAAACACGGACCCCGCGACGGCACGGGCGCGCGCGTGGAGGTGCATACGCCGCGAAAGATTCTCGTGCAAACGATGATGCCGCAAACGAGCTATCTGGCGCAGTCGGAGTCGTTCCTGGATTTCGGGTTGAGCGAGGATGCGCGCGTGCAGCGCATCGTGGTGCATTGGCCGGGCGGCGGCCGGCAGGAAGTGCGGCCGCAGACGTTGAACCGGCGGATTCGGATCGAGGAACGGTGAACGCACGGCGGGCGTCGCGCGCGTTTTGTTTTACACCGTCGGTCGGGCGGCTTGTCTGCGCGGATGAAATCGATCGCGCGTCGGTGGAGTCATCTCGTGGGGCTTGGGCTGTTGCTGGTGAGCGCGTGGGTCGCATCGGTGGCCGCGGCGCCGGTGGAGTTTCGTTTCACGCTCGAGGCTGGCGCGGGCCCGGAGCCGTTCGCGCGGGAGATCTCGGCGAAAGTGGCGACGCCCTCGGGCGAGACGCTCGTGCTGCCGGCGTTTTATGCGGGCGACGGCATTTTCGCGGTGCGGGCGCGCGCGTCGGGGACGGGTGAATATCGCGTCGTGAAGGTTTCGGACGAGGGGGCGAACGGGGCGGCGGAGTTGCGGGTGAAATTTGTCGGTGATCCGGTGCAGCGCGTGAAAGTGGCGAGCGCGCGACCGGCGGTGAGACGCTCGCCGGCGCGGCCGGACGAATTTGAATTGGTGAATGGACAGCCCTATGTGCCGCTCGGCGCGAATCTCGCGTGGCCGCCGGTGGGGGACGCGCACTGGTATGGAAAGGCGTTCCGGCAGTTTGAAAAGGCGGGGCTGAATTGGACGCGCGTGTGGATGGCGCACTGGTCGGGACTGAATCTGGAGTGGCGCTCGAAAGAGCGGGGGCGTTCGCCCAACATCGGCGAGTTCGACGCACGCACGGCGCGCGACTGGGATTTTATTTTAGCGGAGGCGGAGCGGAGCGGCGTTTATGTGCAGCTGGTGTTGCAGCACCACGGCCAGTGGAGCTCGACGGTGAATTCGAACTGGGCGGAAAACCCGTGGAATGCGGCCAATCCCGGCGGCTTTCTCGCGCGACCGGGCGAGTTTTTCACGTCGGATCGCGCGATCCGGCTGACGCGTCGGAAATACCGCTACATTGTCGCCCGATGGGCCTTTTCGCCGGCGGTGCTCGCATGGGAGTTGTTCAATGAAGTGCACTGGACGGATGCGATGCGCGGCGATCGGAACGAAGCTGCGGTCGCGAAGTGGCACGATGACATGGCGGCGTATTTGCGATCGATCGACCCGTATCGGCACCTGGTGACGACCAGCACGGACGACGTTCGCAGCCCGGTGTATTCATCGATGGACTACCTGCAGCCGCATCTGTATGCGATCAACATGTTCGCCGCGATCCGGCGCTTCGACCTGAACCCGGCGACGCTCGGCCGGCCGATCTTTTTTGGCGAAGTGGGCGACGACCACATGCGGCTGACGGCGGAGGAGAAACGTTCCGGCATCGAGCTGGGGCCGATCGCATGGGCTGGGGTGATGGGCGAGGGCCGGTTGCCGGCGCAGCTTTGGGAGGGCGCGGAATTGCTGGAAAAAAAGCGGCTGCCGGAGCTGCGTGCGCTCGCGAGGTTTTTGGCAGAGACGAATTGGGCGACGCGGCGCGACCTGCAGCCGTTTTCGCCGAAAGTGGAGAGCGCGGCGAAAGTGCCGGGTGTCACTTGGCCGGCGGAATACTGGCATCGACGCGGTCCGCAAGCGGTGCGCGTGCCGCTGGACGGAACGGAGCCGCTGGAGTGGGGGACGTTGCCCTCGATTCTTGTGGGGTCGCCGGAGAGTTTGGCGGATGGCTATGCGAATCGGTTGACGCTGCGGGTGGAGATGCCACAGGCGGCGGAAGTGACCGTGCGGGTCGCGGAGACGGGAGTCAAAGGCGCGGCGGCGCAGGTGAGTGTCGATGGCCGATCGGTGGCGGAGCACACGTGGGCGGCGGGCGAGGGTTCCGCGTCGGCAACGCTCGGGTTTGCATTGGCGGCGGGTCAGCACGAAGTCGTCGTGGCGAACACCGGGGGCGCAGACTGGCTTCGGCTTGAACGGATCGATTGGGGCGTCGAGGTGCCGGCGCTCGCGGCGATTGGGAAACGCAGCGCTGATTTGATCGGAGTCTGGCTGTGGCAGCGGAACGGCGTGCTGGCGGCGGAGACGGTGGCGCCGTTGCAAGGCGAACTGCTGATCGAGGAGGTGCCGGCGGGCGCGTGGAAGGTGACGTGGTGCGATCCGATCGACGACCGGGTGTTCGAGACTGATGTGATGCAGCACAGTGGCGGAACGCTGCGATTGAGGACGTCTGCGATCACGCGGCATGCAGCGGTGTGGTTGCGGCGCGCGAATCCGACGGAGACGTGATGAGCTCGGGCGATTTGAGATGTTGACAGGTGCCGGTTTCTCCGGCGAATTCTGCTCCCTTTCATCCGAATCCGGGCGGTCGAATCCGCCGCTCACAGCATCCCTTTCAACCAACTCGTCCCATGGCCTACAGCGAAATCCTCCTCGTCCAACCCGTTGAAAACCTCGGCGGCGAAGGCGACCAAGTCAAAGTCCGCGCGGGCTACGCGCGCAACTACCTCCTCCCGCGCGGCATCGCGATGCCGTTGACCGGAGCCAACCGCAAGCAGGTCGAGTCGCTGAAGAAGCGTCGCGCGGAGCGCGAGGCAAAGGAGCTGAACGGCGCGCAGGAAATCGCGAAGAAGCTCGAGAAGAAGAGCCTCGCGTTCGCCGTGAAGACGGGCGAGGGCGGCAAGATGTTCGGCGCGATCACGGCCAGCGACATCCACGACAAGCTCGTGGCGGACGGCCTCGAGATCGAGAAGCGCCGCATCCACCTGCACACGCCGGTCAAGACGCTGGGTCAGCACTCGGTGAAGATCAAGCTGCACGCGGACGTGTCGGTCGACCTGAACTTCGACGTCGTGTCGGAGAATCCGATCGAGCCGGTCGTGGCCGACGAGAAGGCGGAGAAGAAAGACGAGAAGAGGAAGTAAGCCGCCACCGATATTTTGCATCGAGGCCGCGTCTCAGGGCGCGGCCTTTTTGTTCTCGTGAAGCGATTGTTGACAACCTCGTGTTGCGGGGCGCCCGGCGGGGCCTCTCACTGGCCTGCTCTCCATGTCTGAAGAAGCGACCATTCCTTTTCGCCGGGGTGACGGCTCGACGCCGATGGCGTCCGGAGGCCGGGCTCTGCCGCACAGCATCGAAGCGGAAGAGTATTTGTTGTCCTGCTGCCTGCTCGACGGCGCCGACGTCGTCTCGCGCTGTCTCGAGGCCCGGATCAAGCCGGAGTCGTTTTATCTCCCGGCGCACGGAATCATCTACGAGCGATTGCTCGATCTCTACAACCGCCAGACGCCGATCGACGTGTCGGTGGTCGCCGAGGAGTTGAAGACGGCGAAGCTGCTGGATCAGGTCGGCGGATACGCGTTCCTGATGCAGGTGAGCAGCCGGATCCCGACGACGGCGCAGGCGGGCTATTTCATCGAGAAGGTCCGCGAGCTGGCGCTGTTGCGCGAGATCATCCGTGCGGGCACGAGCGCGGTGGAGGATTGTTATAATTTTTCCGGCGGGATCGACGAATTCGTCGACCAGGTGGAGGTGAAGCTGTTCTCGGTCACGCAGAATCGCGTGAGCGAAAGCGCGAAGCAGATGCGCGAGCCGACGCGCGAGGCGATGAACGTCATCACGAAGATGATGATGAAGCGCGGCGAGATGACGGGTGTGACGTCGGGCTTCAAGGACCTCGATGCGCTGCTGTGGGGCTTTCAGCGTCAGGAAATGATCATCCTCGCGGCGCGTCCTTCGATGGGAAAGACCTCGCTGGCGCTGAACTTCGCGGAGGCCGCGGCGATGCCGAAGCGCGGCGACCCGGCGGCCGTGTTGATCTTCTCGCTCGAAATGAGCGCGTCGCAGCTCGCGCTGCGCATGCTTTGCTCGCGGGCGCGGGTGAACATGAAGCTGCTGCGCGACGGCTTGCTGTCGAAGAACGGCGAGGAGCAAAACCGCCTGGTCGCGGCGGCGGACGAGTTTTCGAAGGCGCCCATCTTCATCGACGACTCCAGCGCGATCTCGATCATGCAGCTGCGTGCGAAGGCGCGCCGCATTCATGCGCGCACGCCGCTCGGCTTCGTAATGGTCGATTACCTGCAATTGATGAGCCCGACGGATGCGAAGATCCCCCGCGAACAGCAGGTCGCGGAAGCGTCGCGCGGATTAAAGGCCCTCGCGAAGGAACTGAACGTGCCGGTGCTTGTATTATCCCAGCTCAACCGCTCCTCCGAAAAGGAAAACCGTACTCCGAAACTTGCCGACCTGCGTGAATCCGGATCCATCGAGCAAGACGCTGACGTGGTTCTGATGCTGGCCCGACCGAAAGATGCCGACGAGAAGTTCCAAGTCGCCGCGGACTCAGCCGAGTTAATCGTTGCCAAGCAACGAAACGGCCCGGTAGGAGATTTGAAGCTTACGTTTCTTCGAGACATTACCCGCTTTGAAAACTTCACACAGTAACCCGCTTAGCCGGGTCGCAGGCCTCCTTTTTGTTCTTTTTTCGTTGCTGGTCGTAAGCGGGGTCTCAGTGCGGGCTCAGGCTGGCTCGCGGGGGCAGGATCCGGGTTACCGGGTCGGCACGATCACGGTGAAATTCGTCGGCACGGCGATCGTCAACGAACAGGTCGTTCGCGCGAACATGCAGGTGCGCGAGGGCGGCGAGCTCGACGATGCGATGCTCGATCGCGACATCCGCTCGCTGTATCGCACGGGCCTCTTCGAGTTCATCGAGATCAAGCGCGAGCAGGTGAGCGACCGGGTGTTCAACCTCGTGGTCGAAGTGACGCCGAAATACCGGGTGCTCTCGATCCGGTTCGAGGGCAACCAGAAGGTGAAGTCACGCCGGCTGGAAAAAGAGGTGAAGACCCGGCCCAACATCGCGCTCGACGAGCGCCAGGTGAAGGAGGACGCGGAAAAGATTCGCGAGTATTACCAGAAGGCCGGCTACAACCAGGTTGCCGTCAGCTATTCGATCGAACGCGATCGCGCGACGAGCTTCGGCACGGTCATTTTCAAGATCAAGGAAGGCGAGCGGGTGAAGATCGCCGAAGTGCGTTTCACGGGCAACGACCACGTCAAACCGCGCCGGCTCCGCAAGGAGATGGAAACGAAGAAATGGTGGATGTTTTCCTGGCTGCTCGGCAGCGGTCGCCTGAAGGACGACGAGTTCGAGGACGATCTCGAAAAGCTGCGGGAATATTATCGCGAACAGGGTTACCTGGACGTCGAGATTCCGCCGGAACGCGTCGTATTCGATTATCCCAAACCGAACCGCCTCGTCATCACCATCGGCATTCAGGAAGGCCGTCGCTACAAGATCGGCGAGATCACGTTCACCGGGAACAAGCTCCATCCGACCTCGATTCTCCGCCGCGTCATCCTCCAGCGCACGGGCATGGTCTTCACGCCCTCGAAGCTGGACAAGGATATCGAGCGCCTCGAGGACTTCTACGGTCACGACGGCTATCTCGACACGCGCGTGCGGCTGATCCGCAAACCGAACATCGCCACCGGCGACATCGACATCGAATACAATGTCGAGGAGAGCGAGAAGTTCCACGTCGAGTCGCTCGTGATCGAGGGCAACACCAAGACCAAGAGCACCGTCATCGTGCGCGAACTCGTGATGGGCCCGGGCGATGTCTTCGACACGGTCCGGATGAAGATCAGCAAGCTACGCCTCGAGAACACGCGCTTTTTCGAGGATGTGAGCGTGACCCCGCAAGAGACGAACATTCCCGGCCGCCGCAATCTGCGCATCGCCGTCCAGGAAGGCCGCACGGGCAACCTATCGTTCGGCGCGGGTTTCAGTTCGCTCGAGCGCGCGACCGTGTTCGCGGAGATTTCGCAGGGTAATTTCGACCTGTTTAACCGCCGCTCGTTGTTCCAAGGCGACGGCCAGAAGTTCCGCCTCAAACTTTCGCTCGGCTCCCTCTCGAGCGAAGTCTCGATGTCCTTTGAAGAGCCCTGGCTCTTCGAACAGCAGCTCGCACTGGGCTTCAACCTGTTCCGCACCAGTTCCGAATACAACAGCACGTTCTATACGGAAATTGACACCGGCGGTGAGGTGTACCTCCGCAAGCGCCTCTTCGGTCTGTTTGAAGGCCGCCTGTCTTACAGCTACACGGTGATCTCGATCGAAAATGTCTCGCCGAGTGCATCGCCCATTCTGCGCGGTCTTGAGGGCGACAATCCTGTTTCCCAAGTCGGGTTTTCGCTCCTGCGCGATACGCGCGACAAGATCATCAACACCACGCGCGGCAACCGTATCGAGCTGAACACCGCGGTGGCCGGCGGTCCGCTCGGCGGCCAGGATAGTTTCTACCTGTGGGAAGTGCGCGGCGCACAGTATTTCCCGGTGTTCGAGACCCAGGCGCAGGTGCTGAGCCTGCTGGGACGCGTCGGCGTCATCGACAACTATGGCGACAGCAAAACGGTCGCCCCCTACAAGCGCTTTTATCTTGGCGGTCCGACGACGCTGCGCGGCTACGAATACCGCGAGGTGGCGCCGCGCGACCAGTTTGGCGAGGTGATTGGCGGCAAGAGCTACGCGTTCTTCAGCGCCGAATACTCGCTGGATATCGTCAGCCCGATTCGTTTCGCGATCTTCTACGACGCCGGCTTCGTCAATTCGGGCGCCTACGATTTCGCGCCGACCCAGTTCACGGACAACTTCGGGTTCGGCCTGCGCCTCTTCGTGGCCGGCTCGCCGTTGAGCCTCGATTTCGGCATTCCGCTCACCAGCGACAAGGCCGCGCGCCAGGGAAATCAATTCAACTTTTCCTTTGGCACGCGCTACTGATTCCTTTTTCCTGACCGTTCTTCCCCAATCAACCTATCCATGAAAAAAACCATCCACTCCTTGATCGCCCTGGCGGCCTTCAGCGCAACGGCACTGTTCGCGCAAGCCCAGCCGGCGCCCAAGATCTTTGTTGTCGATATGGCCAAGCTCTTCGACAACCACTACAAGACCGAAGAGCAGCAGGCCAAATTGCGCACGGACGAGCAGAAGGCGCAGGAAGAGCTCGATAAGCTCAACAAGGAAGGCAACAGCCTCGTCGAAAAATACAAGGAGCTCGCCGATCAGTCGAACAACCCCGCGGCGACCGCTGAGGCCAAGTCGAAGGCGCAGACCGAAGCGCAGCGGATGCTCGAGCAGATCCAGCACAAGCAGCAGGAAGTGCAAAGCTTCCAGGTCAACACCCGCAACTCCCTCCAGCAGCGCATGCAGACCTTCCGCAGCCTGATGATCGAGGAGATCAGCAAAATCGCGGTCGACCTCGCCAAGCGCAAGGGCGCCACCATCCTGATCGACAAGTCCGGCCCGTCGCTCATCGGCGTTTCCAATTTCCTCTACACCGACCCCGCCTACGACATCACCGACGACGTCGCCAAGGAGATCAACAAGGACCGCCCGGCGGCCTCCTCCTCGTCGTCTTCGTCCGCTCCCGCGGCGGCGCCGAAAGCGAACGAGAGCTCGGACTCGCCGAAGATTACCGTTCCGGGCGTTACCCCGAAGAAATAAGCGGTCCCGCTTTTCCCATTTCGAAAGCCCTGCCTCTCCGGCAGGGCTTTTTTTTGTCTTCCCCCGATCGAACCCGGCGCGCCCGTTCTGCTGCATTGCGCCGGCCATCGAAACTCCCACGCTTCGCGCCATGCAGCTTTCCCTCACGGCGACGGAACTGGAGGCGATCGTCCAACCTCGGCAGAAGCGAGGCGACACCGCCGTGGCGATCCGCGGCATCGCCGCGTTGAGCGCGGCCGGCCCCGGCGATCTCTCGTTCTTGGGCAATGCCAAATACAAGAGCGAAGTCGCGACGACGCAGGCGTCGGTTGTTCTCCTTCCGCTCGATTACGAGGGCGAACCGCAAGCGGGCCAGCTGTTCCTGCTCGTCGAGAATCCCTCGGTCGCGCTTGCCCGCTTGTGCAGCCGGATCGAGCAGATGCTCTGGCCGCGCCCGACTCCGGGCATCCATCCGACCGCGGTCATCGCTCCCGGCGTGCGGATTCCGGATACGGCGACGGTCGGTCCGCTCTGTGTGATCGAAGCAGGAGTGGAGATCGGCGAACGCTGCCACTTGCAGGCGCATGTGTTCGTCGGTCACGACGTGCGCATCGGCGCGGACTGCTGGCTCATGCCCGGTGTGGTGGTGCAGTCCTACTGTGTGCTCGGTGAGCGCGTCCGGTTGCATCCGGGGGTGGTGATCGGGGCCGACGGTTTCGGGTACGAATTCGTTGCCGGTCGGCACGAGAAGGTACCGCAGGTGGGGCTTGTCGTCCTGGGCGACGACGTCGAAGTGGGCGCGAACTCGGCCATCGATCGCGCCCGTTTCAGCCGCACCACGATCGGCGAGGGCACGAAAATCGACAATCTCGTCCAGGTCGGCCACAACGTGATCGTCGGCCGGCACTGCCTCCTCTGTGCGCAGGTCGGTATTTCCGGCAGCACGACAGTGGAGGACTATGTCGTCCTCGGCGGGCAGGTCGGAGTTGCCGGCCACATCACGATCGGCAAGGGCGTCAAGGCCGGCGGGCAGGCGGGCCTATCCTCGAATATCGCGCCTGGCCTGACGGTAAACGGCACGCCCGCGGTGCCCTATTCGTTGGAACGCCGGCTGGCCGTGCTGCACCAGCGCCTGCCAGACCTTTTCAAAAGGGTGGACGCGCTGGAGACTCAGCTAAAAAAGTCTTCCTCCTGAAGCGGCGGCCGGCAAGATGGCCGGCCCATGAGCGAATCGCGGCTGAAAATCTTCTCTGGCAACTCGAACCGCGCCCTGGCGGAAGAAATTTGCCGCACCATCGGCATGCCGCTGGGCGAGGCGACGGTCACGAGCTTCCCGGACGGCGAATCGTTCGTGAAGATCAACGAGAACATCCGCGGCCACGACGTCTTCATCATCCAGTCGACCTGCCCGCCGACGAACCATCACCTGATGGAGCTGCTGATCATGATCGATGCGGCGCGCCGCGCATCGGCCGCGCGGATCACGGCGGTGTTACCATTTTATGGATACGCCAGGCAGGATCGCAAGGATCAGCCGCGCGTGCCGATCACCGCCAAGCTCGTGGCCAACCTGCTGGTCGCCGCGGGCGCGACGCGGATCCTCACGATGGACCTGCACAGCCAGCAGATCCAGGGCTTCTTCGACATTCCGGTCGATCATCTCTACGCCTCGCCGGTGTTTTTCGAGCACTTCGCGAAGCGCAAGGCCGAGCGCACCCTCGTCGTTTGCTCCCCCGATGTTGGCGGCATGAAGATGGCGGCCGCGTATGCGGATGTGTTGGGAGCGGCGCTGGGGCTGGTTGCCAAGAAACGAAAGAGCGCGACTACGGTCGAGGCGATGAGCGTGGTGGGCGAGGTGGCCGGCTGTGACGTGCTGCTCGTCGACGACATCACGGAAACGGCGGGAACCCTGACGGCCGCCGCCAGGATCCTCCGCGATCACGGAGCGGTGAACATCACCGCCGCGGTGAGTCACTGCATCTTGAACGAGGTGGCGATCGAGCGGCTGAAATCCGGCTTGATTGACGAACTGATCACTACGAATTCGACGCCGATCGAGCCCCGCGGATTGCCGATCACCGTGCTCAGCATCGCCAAGCTGCTGGGCCAGGCGATCATCCGTATAAACAGCAACGAGAGCGTGACGGGACTGTTTCGGATCAAGGGCTTCTAGGTCGGCAATACGGCGATCGTTTCTCTCCGTTTGGCTGAGCCGGCGAGGCGTTTGCGCCGGGGAACTTTCGCGTTTATGGCTCTGTCCGCGCACACTTATGAAGATCCACGCTTTTTCCTGCGTCCTTGCTTTCCTCGTCGGCAGCGTGGCGGTTGACGCCGCGTCCCGCACAAAAGCCGCGCCGCCGGAGGCGAAGCGGCCCGTGCTGCAAGTGGATACGACGCGGGTGACCGACGGGAAAACGCCGGCGGTCGCGAGTTACGCCGATGTCATCGAAGGCGCGCAGAAAGCGGTCGTCTCGGTTTATTCCAAGAAGATCGTGCGCGAGCGCATCGCGCTCGATCCGTTTCTGCGGCAGTTTTTCGGGAATATTCCGGACCGCGAGCGCCGCGAGGAGCAGGAAGGCCTCGGGTCCGGCGTGATCGTTTCGCCGGATGGCTACATCCTGACCAATAATCATGTCGTCGAAGGCGCCGACGAGTTGAAGGTTTCGTTGACCGACGATCGGGAACTGGTGGCGAAGGTGATCGGGGCGGATCCGAAAACGGACATCGCCGTGATCAAGATTGAAGCGGACAAACTTCCCGTCCTCACGCTGGCGGACAGTGACACGATCCGCGTCGGCGACGTGGTCTTTGCCGTGGGCAATCCCCTCGGCGTCGGACAAACCGTCACGATGGGCATCGTCTCCGCGAAAGGACGCAGCGTCGGCATTCTCGAGGACGTGTCCGGGTATGAGTCGTTCATCCAGACCGACGCGGCGATCAACATGGGCAACTCCGGCGGCGCCCTCATCGACGCTCAGGGCCGGCTGATCGGAATCAACAGCGCGATTCTGTCTCCCTCGCGCGGCAACATCGGCATCGGCTTTGCCGTGCCCGTCAACTTGGCGGCCGCGGTGATGCACAGTCTGATCGAGACGGGCTCGGTGGCGCGGGGTTATCTCGGGGTCCAATCGCAGACATTGACGCCGGATGACGCCGAAGCACTCGGCCTGCCCCGGGAAACGAAGGGCGTTACGGTCACCGACGTCACGCCGGACACGCCGGCCGACAAGGCGGGCTTGCAGCTGGGCGATGTGATTTTGCGAGTCAACGACAAGGCCGTCGGCGGCTTGCAGGACCTCCGCGTCTACATCGCGCAGATGGCGCCAGGGTCGAAGGTGACGCTGACGATTTCACGGGACGGCAAGGAGCGCGTGCTGGACGTGACGCTCGGCAAACTGGACGAGCGTCCGAACGAGTTGCTGGACGGCGTCGATGCGGCGCCGTTGTCGCCCGAATCGCGCCGGCGGCTCGGCATCCCGGCGCGCTATGACGGCTTGATTATCACGAAGGTGGACGATCGTTCGCCCTACGCGGGCCGGCTGGTTCCGGATCTGTTGATTCTCCAGATCGATCGCGAGGATGTGAAGACCGTCGCCGAAGCGCGCCAGTTGCTCACGCGCGGCCGTCACATGCTCTTTGTCTATTACCGTGGCGTGGGGCGTATCGTGACCGTGAACGTTCAGTAGTGCGCGGCCCCAAAAAAAGGCGCGCCGGTAAGGCGCGCCTCAAAATTCAGCTCCCTGGCTTTTGCACCGGGATCCTGGCCAGCGCTTCCGGCACGGCGTCCGCGGGGTAGGTGGGAAAGCTGAGTTCGAGCAGTGAGATCGCCGGCACATCGAAGCGAGCCGACCCGGCGCTGCGATCGACGAGCATCGCGACGCCCACGGGCACGCCGCCGGCTTTGCGGACGATTTCGATGCATTCCACGACGCGGCCGCCCCGCGTGACCACGTCCTCTGCGATGAGCACGCGTTCGCCCGGAGCGAGCACGAAGCCGCGGCGCATCACGAGGACGTTATTTTCCTTTTCGGCGAAAATGAAGCGAGCCCGCGCCTGGCGGGCGAGTTCCTGACCGATCACCAGACCGCCCATCGCCGGCGCGAGCACGGTGGTGAAGTTAAGCGACTTCAGCTTGGGCAGCAGCAGCTCGGTCAGCCGCTCCACGGCATCGAGGTGCTGGCAAACCTGGGCGCATTGGAAGTAGTGCCCGCTGTGCAATCCGGAGCGGAGCACAAAGTGTCCTTCCTGCAAGGCACGGGTGCGGGTGAAGATTTCGAGAACTTCCTTCTGGACGGAATCCATGCGTGGGACGCTGGGGGAGCGGGGCGAAAAAACAAAAACATTTTGCCTGAGCCTGGCGGTCGCTCTACGCTCCGCGGACCGTGTCCGAACCGGTTCCACTTGAAGACGAACTCGGCGATGTGCTGGAGAAAGCCATGCGTCGCGCGGGCCTTAGCGAAGAGGCGCTGGCGGCGCGTGCCGGTGTATCGACAAACCGGATTCTCGATGCGATCAATTACCGGCCGGACTTCTCCGGGGTGGAACTGTGTCGTTTGGCCGCGGCGCTTGGACTCAACGAAATCGGGTTGTCCGCGCTCGGGTGCGGACGTTATCCGCTGCCGTCCCTCAAGGCGCTGCCGTTCGTGGTTTATCCGTTGCGGATGCGACACGGGATCGGTGTGGCCAACGCGTATCTGGTGGCGGCAGCGGGGGCGTCGCGCGGGGTCCTGTTTGACACCGGCCCGGGCATTTGCGCGCTGGAGGCCGTGTGGCCGCTGTCGATCCGCTCCGTCGATGCTGTTTTCCTGACGCATGTCGAAACGGAGCACGCGGGCGGATTGTGCGACGTGGTGGAACGTTTTGGCGTGCGCGCCGCGTATTGCCCGGCGGGCGCGGAGGCTCCCTGCAGTGCGCCCATCGGCGAGGGGGAACGGAAAGACTTTCCGGCGTTTTCCGTGACCGCTTTCAGCACGCCCGGACATGCGTCCGCGCATAATTGTTATTTGGTCGAGGCCGCGAAAAGGACGGGAGGGCCGGCGCTATTGATCTCCGGGGACTTGTTTTTTGCCGGGTCCGTCGGCTGCGCTCACTACTGTCCGAGACAGCTGGTGACGAATTTGCGGCGTATGCTGGAGGCGGTTCCGCGCAACACGGTGATCGCTCCTGGCCATGGTCCAATGACGACGGCGGAAAACGAGCTGAGGTATAATCCGTTCGTCGTTTGATCCCCGCCGGGATCGTTTCAAGGTGGTCGGGGCGGTGAGATTCGAACTCACGACCTCTACGTCCCGAACGTAGCGCTCTACCAGGCTAAGCTACGCCCCGATACCTCTGCTTCGCGCACAAAGACGCGAAGGAAGGCGGAGGAAAAGCCAGCGCAGGGGCGTGAGCAAACAAAATCTCTCCTCATTTCGTGTACATGTGATCTTGGCTCAGCCTCTCGTAAGGCGCGAGTGTCGGCGCGCACGTGCACGCCGCGAGCGCTTGACGAATTCGGTCGGTGCAGCGGTTCGGAATCCAGGTGGCGGGACGGAGCGGTCGAACGCGCTGACCGGAACGGAATAAAAAAGCCCGAGGCAATGGCCTCGGGCTTGGTCAAATGAAGTCTTGGAGAGAAATCAGGAACGGGGAGCGGGGACCGCGGGAGCGCGCGTCATGGAACTGTCCGCGGCCTTCTTGGCGATCATGTCGGTCATCCGCTGAATCTCGAGTTCGGCATTTCGCTTTTCGATCCGGGCCTGCTCGACCTGCTTCGCAAAGTCAAAGGCTTCACGATTGAGCTTCTCCTTCTCAGCGCGAAGGGCGTTGAGATCGATGTCCAATTGCGAGATGCGCTTCGAGAGCTTGTCGGCATCGCTGTTGTACTCGTCGGTCGCTTCCTGAATCTTGCGACTTTCCGACTCCCACTTGGCGATCCGGTCGGCTTCCTTTTTGGCCTCTGCGGCGGCGCGTTCAGCCGCCCGGCGTTCTGCGTCTTCGCGGGCTTTGGCTTCGATCGCCGCTTTGCGTTCTTCCTCAGCCTTGCGCTCGCGGGCCACTTGTTCGGCGCGCTGCTTCTCCTTCACCTCGGTTTCTTCGAGAAACGCGAAGTAGAAGAACATGAACACTGCCAGCATGCTGCCGACAGAAATCAAATACATCCATTTTTTCATGCTGGGTAGGTCTTAGGAGCTCTTGGACTTGGCAGCGGCGGCTTCGGCAGCGGCCCGGGCGGCATCGGCGGCGACGATCTTCTGCAGCACGTCCTGCAGGCTTTTCGTATTGGCCTGAGCCTGGCGCACGTAAGTTTTGAGGAACTCTTCTTCTTCCGCGGCCCGTTTCCGCTCCTCCTGCAACTTGGCGATCGCATCCTTCTCCGTCTTGACGTCTTTCTCCAAGCGCTCGAGCTGCTGGGCAAGTTTCTGCTTCTCGCGATACGCACGTTCACGCGCTTCGACGGCGAGCTGACGAGCTTCCTGATCGGCTTTATCTTTCGCTTCCTTGGCGGCTCTCTCGGCCTTGCGGCGCTCTTGCGCGGCGAGGGCGTCCTTGATGGCCTGCTCGCGATCCTTGGCTTCCTTGGCGAGTTTCTCCTCCTTGGCCTTGCGGACGGCAGCCTTCGCAGCCGCTTCCTTTTCCGCGAACTGGGCGCTGAAATTCCAATACACGGCGCCGAAGGCGATCAACCCGAGTACGGGGACAAGGAAGTAAATGTAGGTCTTCTTCATGGGTGAGTGAAAGGGGTCAGAGGCTGGCGGTGGCTCCATTCACCGCGTGCTCGCGCTCGCGGAGTTTTTCCTCGATCGCTTGTTTGAGCGTCGGCAACTGGGTGTCGTTTTTCGCATCGGGACTGGCGAGGGCCTTGTTGATGGCGTCGAGGGCTTCTTCGAGCTTACCGAGTTCCCACGCGACGTAGGCCTTGAAGCCATTAACCGAACCGGGCTTGTCGAGGTGGCCTTTCTGGGTCGCACGCTCGAGCGCTTTGTAGGATTCCTCCGGTTTGTTGAGCGAGTAGTAGATTTGGGCGGCCTGATAATCGAGCTGGCCTGACTCGGGGAACTTAGCCGAGCCTTCTTTCAATGCATCGATGGCTTGGAATGGCCGGTCGACTTGCTGATAGGAGTAGGCGAGGAGTTCCCAGTTCTTGATGTCGTTCTCGATCGATCCGTCGCGCAGGCCGGAGTGAAGGATTTCGGTCGCACGACCGAATTGGCCGACGTTGAAGTAGATGCCCACGAGGGTGTAATTCTCCTTCGGGGTCTTCATGTAGCCGAGCGCCTGGGCGCGCTCGATCGCAATGATGGCGCGGATATTATACTCCCGAGCTTTACGCTCGTCTTTTTCCTGACCAGCGAGGGTCAGGTAAACGCCGCCGAGCTGGGACCAGTAATCCTTCTTGGCGGGAGTCTGTTCGACCAGCAGCTCCAGCAGTTCCGCGAGGCGCACGTAATCGTTCTGCTGCTGGGCGATGGCGAGAAGGATGAGATACAGGGTGTCGCGAGGCTTCGGCGCCATCCGGAGACCTTTCTCCGCTTCGGTCTCGGCCCGTTTCAGGAGGTCCTGATTGACGTGATCCGGATCGAGAACCGCGAGATTGTAGAGGACGTTGGCGTAGAAGAGCTGTGCTTCCTGACGCGACTGATCGCGATCGGGCTTGTCGGTGTTCTTCATCCAGCGGTCGAGGTAGCCGATCGCCTTGTCGAACGCCTGCCGCTGGGCGGCCTTGTCCTTGGTGGTGGTCGCTTCCTGATAATAAATCTGGGAGAGGAAGTAGACGATCTCCTGAGTGGTGTTCTTGTTGAAATAATTGCGCGCGTCGCTGAGACGCAGGGCGGCTTCCCAAGGTCCAATGGCCTTTGCGTAATCGCTTTTCTGCAGATAAATCTTCGCCTCGATATCGGTCAGGATGGCCATGTCGTAGCTATCGGCTCCGACCTTGGCCTTGAGTCCTTGGATGAGGGCGAGTGCGCCGTCCCAATTTTTGGCGTCCGTCAGCGGCGTGAGTTTCTGCAGTTCCGTGGAGGTCCGTTCCTCGAGTTCGTGCTGACGTTCTTCGGCAGCGCGGCCCGCGAGGGGAAATGCCAAGGCGCAGGCCAGAGCCAGGCGCGCTACGAGCGCGCGGCTGAGGCGGGGGAAGGAGGGGAGGGAGGACAAAGTCACGTTGGAAATTAATCTTCAGCCAGGCTGAACGAGATGGGCTGCTGCATGCGGGTGTTGACCGCGCGGCCGCCTTTACGGCCGGGGCGGAACTTCCACTTGCTCACGGCTTGGATGGCCGCGGCTTCGAATTCACGCTGGGAAGAGCGCACCGCGAAGGCGTTTCGCACATCGCCATTGGCGTCCACGATGAACTCGACCAAGACCTCGCCGGTGATGCCGGCGCGGCGCATTTCGAAAGGATATTGAGGAGGGACGCGGGCCCGAACCTGCGGCTGTTGATCCAGCTTGGACGGGTCAAAAATCTCGATGCCCTTGCCCAAACCACCGGTGCGCGAGCCTTGGGGGATGCTGATCAAGCCGACGTTCGGCTTCAGGCCTTCCGGCGGCGGCGGCTGCACGGGCTGCACGAAGGAGTCGAGCTGAACCACCTGGGGAACGTCCGTCTGCATCGGAGGAGCAAAGTCCACGGCCGGTGCGGGCTCATCCGAAGACTCCACCACCTCGGGCTCTTCCGGCTCGAGTTTGGGCATCTCCATCAATTGAATGGTCGGCTCGGGCTCCTCGACGACGTGTTGTTTGGGACCGGACTTGCCGAGCTCTCCCAGCCACACGGCACCGCCGTGCAGAGCAATGGAGACGAGAATGCCGATGATAAGATCGCGACGCATGTTTTGTAAAAGCGTGAGGGGTTAGCGGCCGGTGGCGCGCACCCGAGTTTCCACGGAGACCTGGTCGATACCGGCCTTCCGCACTTCGTCCAGGGCCTGCACCGTGATGCCGAACTTGGCCTTGTCGTCGCCGGCGATCAGCACGCGAGGATTAGGGACCTGCGTCTTATATTGCTGTAGACGCGGCGCAATCTCGCTCAGGTTGATCAGTTCCTTGTTCCAGTAACAGGTGCCCTGGTCGGAAACCTGCAATGTCACCGTCTCATCGAGGTCCGCCTTGGAGGCGGGTTGGTTCGATGCGACCGGCAGATTGACGGGAACGGACTCGATCTTGTTGAGCGAGAGAGTGAACAAAACGAACGTCGCCAGAAGGAAGAAGATAACGTCGATCAGCGGGATGATCTCGATACGTGCCTTCTTTTTGACTTCGTCAGTGATTTTGGGAACGGCGCCGGCCATTTTGATTCGAGAAACTAAAGGATGGGTGAGGACGTGAAAGGCCAGGGATCGGCTCAGCTCGAGCCGGGGGCCTTCAGTCGCGTTTCAATCAGCACCTTCTGGAAGCCGGCTTTGCGCACTTCGTCGAAGACGTAGATCGCCTGGCTGAACAGAGCGTCGCTGTCGCCATTGATCAGAATCCGGCCTTCCGGATTGCTGTTATAGTAGGTCCGGAGACGCGCGAGAAAATCGTCGAGCGTCACCGGTTCCTTGTTCCAGCCGATCGCGCCTTCCTGCGTCACGCTGATCGTGACGGAGTTGCTCGGATCCCGCGTCTCGCCTGTGTCGGACTGCGGCAGGGTGACGCCGGCCAGGCCCTCCGACTTGTTCAGCGAGAGCGTGAACAAGACGAAGGTCGCGAGCAGAAAGAAGATAACATCGATCAGTGGAATGATTTCGATGCGCGCCTTTTTGGCGCCGCCTGGGCCTGTGCCACCAGATGATCCGGCCATGTGATAAAGGGGCTCTATTCTTTAAACGAGGCAGCCAGCGTTTTCTTAGCTGGTGAAGCTTTCCGACTTCTTGACGAGGATCTCGAGCGCATTGGAGGCGTCGGCGACCTCGTGCTTGGCCTCTTCGGTGCGAGCGTTGAGATAGTTGTAGGG
This sequence comes from Opitutaceae bacterium, assembly GCA_040255565.1. Lineage (GTDB taxonomy): Bacteria > Verrucomicrobiota > Verrucomicrobiia > Opitutales > Opitutaceae > Opitutus. Next base: position 468,563 of record JBDZVH010000001.1, read on the forward strand.
GAGGAGGGCGCAGATGGCGATCGCGAGACCGCAGGCGGTCGCGATGAGCGCCTCGGCGACACCGCCCGTGATCTGGCCGGCCGCCGTGCTGATGTCGCCGGTCATGTTACCGAACGTGCGCATCATGCCCGTGACGGTGCCGAGCAGACCGAGGAGAGGAGCGGCCGTGATGACCGTATCCAGCGTAGCCATACCCTGCTGGAAGCGGGCGAGCTCCTGACTCGAAGCGCGGATGAACGCGTTGTGCATCGAGTATTCCTTGTTCGTGAGACTGTAGACCAGGATGCGGGCCACAAAGTCCTTGCTCTGGCGGCCGATCGCAAGCGCGCCTTCGATGTCGCGCTTCTCGACGCTCTCGAGCATCTTCTCGACCACTTCCGGCTCGCGGTGGCTGTTCTCGCGCAGGATGAACAGCATGCGCTCGACGACGACGGTGACGCCGAGGAACGACACCAGGAGAATCGGCCACATGATGGGACCGCCGGCATGGAAGAGTTCCAACAAGGTCATGTCACCGAGCAGGAACGCGAGGGGGAGGCTTTGCATGATCATAGGATGGGAGAGTTGATAAGGATAAAATTACAGAGGTAACTTTCGGGACTCCGGCTAGGCCGGGTCATACATAGACGAGCTGCGGCCGAAAACATTCAATTTCGTGCGCCGAAAGTAGCAAAATGCCTGCCGAATTTTTGTCGGGTTCGGAACAGCCGCAGTGCGGGAGGGGTGAGGGAAAAATCAGCATGATCGCTGAACGAAAAACTCCGGGATAAAGGGTCGGGGACGCGAACTAGGCGTCAACGAATATGGGGTGTCAACTTCCTTCGTGGCGAAATTATTTCATGCGCAAGAAACGCCAAAATATGGGCACCAGAACATGATCGCTAGCGTTGTGCAGAACGCGGGTCGCGTGATGGGGGCTCTCTCCTCGCTCCTCCTCTAGTGCGATCTGCGGGGCATCGGTTCCGCTGGGAAGGAATCTCCGCAATCTTGGCTGTCTCGTTTGGCTGCCCGGCTAGGACTCGAACCTAGACAAGCAGAGTCAGAATCTGCTGTGCTACCATTACACCACCAGGCAGTGGAAAACGACGAGCGCTGTTGCTAATCAACCCAAAGGTGGAGCCGGCGATGGGATTCGAACCCGCAACCGCCTGTTTACAAAACAGGTGCTCTACCGTTGAGCTACGCCGGCGCGAAAAATTTCGCAGCGCTTGCCAAGATTGACTGAGAAACAACCGCCGCGGCCGGCCCTTCACCTCCGCGAAGAAGGGAAAAGCTGGTGGCTCCCCGGGGACTCGAACCCCGAACCTACTGATTAAGAGTCAGCTGCTCTACCATTGAGCTAGGAAGCCGAAAGGGGCGAAAAAACTCACACAGCGGACTCCGTTGTCAACTGCGATCTGGGCAAAATTACGTGATCGATCGCTCCTCCTTTCGTTCGTCAAAAATTCAGGTCAACACCGCGCGCGACGCGATCCCTTCAACCGCACAATTTTATACCTGAAAAGGTGCGACCTCAAGGCCAGCGGCGCACGTCGCCTACGCCCCGCGCGCTTCCCACCCGTTCGCGCAGTTCGTCCCAGCGCGGGGTGCGGAAAACCGGCTGCGCCAGCACTTCGCCCAGCGGCACCAGCACAAAGGCCCGCTCGAACATGCGCGGGTGCGGCAAACAGAGCGTCGCGTCGGCGCGCGTCACGCCCTCGAAGGCGAGCAGGTCCAAATCGAGCGTGCGCGGACCCCAGCGTTGAAACCGTTCGCGACCAAACTTCCGCTCGAGCTGTTGCAGGACGCTGAGCAATGCATCGGGCTCGAGCGAGGTCTCGAGGCCCGCCACCAAATTCAAGAACGGCGGCTGCTCCGTGAAACCGATTGGCGCGGTCTCGTAAAACGACGAACAGATCACGCGCCGCACGCCGGACGTTTTTTCCAGGCAGGCGATCGTCTCGCGCAGCGTCGCTTCACGGTCGCCCAGGTTGGCACCGGCGCCGACGAACGCCTGTCGCATCGCTTCCATTTCGATTCGGAGAAGCCTAGCAGTCGGTCGGTCGGCGTTCGCGGCGGATCCGCACGGCCACGCCGGCGAATTGAAAGTCAACCGGCGGACGCGGTTTCAGGATTTCCACCGTCACGGCGACCAGCAGCGGGAAGCGTCGCAACAATTCGTCCGCGACGGTTTCGGCCAGGGTCTCGATCAGTTTGCGGTGCGAGCCTTCAATAATGGAGCGGACCACTTCCTGCACCGCGCAATAATCGATCGTCTGGTCCAGTCGGTCCGACTGGCCTGCCGGCGCCAGCGGGAGCTCCAGTTCCAGCGTCGTGGAGAAGTGCTGGCTCGTTTCCCGCTCGACCGGCAGAATGCCGTGGCGGGCCACAAAGTGCAGTTCGCGAAGGATGAGTTTGTCCATGAATCACGCGGAGGGAAAATCCAGCCCCGCTTTAATCGCGTCCGCCATGCGCGCAAAGCGAGCCATTTCCCGGACATCGTGAACGCGCACCATGTGGCAGCCTTGCTGGATGGCCCACACGACGGTCGCACCACCGCCTTCGAGCCGATCGCCGACCGTGGTGCCGAGCACTGTGCCAAGCGTGGATTTTCGCGAAGTGCCGACGAGCACCGGCCGGCCCAGCGCCACCAAGCGGTGGAGATCGCGGAGCACGGCGAGGTTTTGCGAAGCGTTTTTCGCAAAGCCGAAGCCCGGATCCAGCCAGAGTTGGGCCGACGCGATGCCGGCCGCCTGCGCGACCGCGAGGCTCAGCTTCAAATCGTCCAGCACGTCGGCCATGAAGTCGCCGTAGTTCCGGTCCGGTCGATTGTGCATCAGGATCACCGGGCATTTCGCCGCCGCGGCTACTTCGGCCATGCGGGTCGGCCTCGCGCCAGCCGCCCGCCACGCTGCGCGTTGCTCGCTGCTCACACCGTGCAGCAGGCCCCAAATGTCATTGACGATATCGGCGCCGGCGCGGATGGCGGCCTGAGCCACCTCCGCCTTGTAAGTGTCGATTGAAATGGGAATCTCTGGAAACGCATCCCGCAGCGCAGCCAACGCCGGTAGCACGCGCGCCAACTCCTGCGCCGCGCCGACCGGTTGTGCGCCCGGGCGGGTGGATTCTCCACCGAGGTCGAGGATATCGGCGCCGTCGGCGATCATCCGGCCGGCGCGCTCCACCAGCGCAGAGGGCTCCGCGAGGACGCCGCCATCGGAAAACGAGTCCGGCGTCACATTCAGCACGCCCATGATCAAGGTGCGCCGCCCGATCGGGGGCAGGGCGCGGCCGTGCGGACTTTGCCAGTAATCCATAATGCCGAACTCAGCGCGAACCGCGCCGGCTTTCCATCCGAAACCGTGCGATGTCACGGAATCGTCGTGACGCCGGGCGGGGCGCGGGAAAGGTTCGCCGGATGGCGTCGATCGGCTTCGAACACTGGCAGGCGTGGCAGCGCGAGGGCTGCACGCTGTTGCCGTTCGCACTTACACTCCCGAACGAATCGCTGCCGGAAAATCTGCCATCGAGCGAGGCGGCGCCTTTTGTCCTCTTGGAAAGTGCGCAGGCGGGACGCTTTTCTTATCTGTGCGATCGCCCCCATCGGCTGATTGTGGGCGACGCCGAAGGCGCGGAGATCCGCTCGGGCGACGGCGCCGAGTGGCGCGAGCGGCGCCGCGGCGCGCCGCTCGAAATCCTGCAAACGCTGCTCTCCGCGCGCCGCGTGCCGGCGACGCCGCAGTTGCCCACGATGGCGGGCGGCTTGATCGGGGCGTTCGGCTACGACCTGGTTCGCACCTGGGAGCGGCTGCCGGAAATGGCGCGGCGCGATTCGTCCGTGCCGCTTTATGCGCTGATCGAAGCGCGGGAGTTGTTCGTTTTCGATCGCCGTGACCGTGTGCTGCACGTCGTGGTGTGGCGTGACGTCGTGACCGCGCACCGGTTGGCGGACGAGTTTGCGCGGGCCGAGGCACACGCGCGGCACGCACTCGCGCGCTGGACGACGGCGCGTGCGATGAACCCCGCTTCTTCCCGATCTCTGCAACCACCGGCTGCGGCCGAAAACCGCGCGAGTTTGCCACCCTCGATGACGGCGGCGGAATTCGAGTCCGCCGCGCGGCGGGTGCACGACTACATCGCCGCGGGGCACACGTATCAGGTCAATCTCTCGCGACGGACGAGCCGCGCGGTGGCGCTGCCGCCGTTGCGGATCTATGAAGCGCTGCGTCGCGTGAATCCGTCGCCCTACATGGGATTGCTGCAGCTGCCGGAGTTTTCGCTCGTCTGTGGCTCGCCCGAGCTGCTGGTGAAATTGGAAAACGGCATCGTGAGCTCGCGCCCGATCGCAGGCACGCGTCCACGCGGTCATGCCGCCGGCGCGAGCGACGCGCATTTCTCCGCCGAACTCCTCGCGAGCGAGAAGGAACGCGCGGAGCATCTGATGCTCGTTGATCTCATCCGCAACGATATCGGGCGGGTCGCGGAATACGGCAGCGTGCACGTGCCGGAGTTCATGGTGCTCGAGCATTACTCGCATGTCATGCACATCGTCTCGCAAGTCGAAGGGCGATTGGCGGCAGGGCGCACGTGGCGCGATGTGTTTCAGGCGATGTTTCCCGGCGGCACGATCACGGGCTGCCCGAAGATCCGCACGATGGAAATCATCGAGGAACTCGAACCGGTGGGGCGGGGCTTCTACACGGGTTCGCTCGGCTGGATCAGCTATGCCGGCGAGATGGAACTCAACATTGTGATTCGCTCGATGCTCGTGCAGGCGGGCGTGGCGCACGTGCAGGCCGGCGCGGGCGTGGTGGCCGATTCACAACCCGCCCGCGAACTCGACGAATCCGAGCGAAAAGCACAGGCTCTCTGGGTCGCACTCGCCGCGGCGGAAGCCGCCTACCGTGCCTGAAACATGTCGACTTCCGCCCGAACGTCCCGACCGGTTTATCTGAACGGCCGCATCGTGCCCGCCGCCGAGGCGGCGCTGCCGGTCGACGATCCGGCGACGCTGCACGGATTTGGTTTTTTCGAAACGTTCCGGACCAGCGGTGGAAAACCGCATCATTGGGATTTCAATCGCGCGCGACTGGCGCGGAGCTGTCAGATCGCGCAGCTCGCCCTGCCGCTGCACTTTCTCGCGCACGATTCGTCGCGGTTGCGCGAGGTGGTGAGCCAGCTGCTGGCGCTGCACGGCGCGACGGACGGTGTGTTTCGTTACACGGTTACGGGCGCGCCGGCGGAGCTGCTGTCGTTTCGCCCGTTGCCGCCGCCTGCGCCGAGCGACGGGATCGCGTTGCGCGTGCTGAACCTGCCGCGCGACAGCGGCGAGTGGATTCCCCGGCCGAAGAGCTGCAGCTATTTCAACGCGCTGCTCGGCGCGCGCGAATTGCAGAAGCGCGCGGTGGATCCGAGCGACGAAGGTTTGTATTTGTCGCGCGAACCTTCGTCATTCGCGGATACCCAGCCGACGCGATTCGTGGTCGAAACGCCCCGTCAGAACGTGGCGTGGATCGAAGACGGACAACTTCGTTTCCCCGACTTCGCGCTCGGCGCGCTCGACGGCACCTGCCTCGCCTGGGTGCGCCAGCTCGGGATTCCGGCGGCGTCGGCGCGGGCCACCTTCGAGCAGTTGATCAAGGCGGAGGCCGTGTTGGTGTTGAATTCCGTTCGCGGCATCACGCCGGTGCGGACGATCTGGGACACCGCCGATCGGCTGGCCGCGGGCCCGCTGGCGTCCTCATTGCATCCGCTGCTGGTTTCGCTGCGGCGGCAATGGATCGAAGCGCTCGCCGCGACGGCCCGAAGCTGATTGGTTTCGCGTCATGTCGAGCTCCGCCGTGTCGCCCTCTTATGCCGCCGCCCGCGAGTATCTGCTCGGGTTGAAAAAGCGCGGCGTGACGCTGGGCCTTGGCCGGATGCAGCGGTTCGCGGAAGCGCTGGGCGATCCGCAGACGCAGGTGCCGTGTATCCATATTGCGGGCACGAATGGCAAGGGCTCGGTCGCGGCGATGCTCGAGTCGATCCTCCGGCACGCCGGCTGGAAGACCGGCCTCTATACCTCCCCGCATCTGGTGCGTCTGGGCGAGCGCATCCAGGTCAACCGCCGTCCGCTCAGTGACGCCGAGATCGCGGGCTACGTCCGCGAAATGCGCGCGGTAGCGGACGCGCGCGAGCAGGCGCTCGGGGCGGACGAGCACCCGAGCTATTTCGAGTTCATGACCGCGATGGCCTTCCTGCACTTTGCGCGACAGCGATGCGACATCGCGGTGCTCGAGGTCGGACTCGGCGGACGGCTCGATGCCACGAACATTGTGACCCCGGAGGTGAGCGTGATCACCTCGATCGGCTACGATCACTGCGACATCCTCGGGGCGACCCTGACGGACATCGCGACCGAGAAGGCGGGGATCATCAAGGCGGGCCGGCCGGTGGCGATCGGCCGCCTGCCCGCGGAGGCCGAGGCGCAGGTTCGCGAAATCGCCAGGTCGCGGGACGCGCCGATCCTGTCCGTTTGCCAGGAATTCGGGACGGAACTTTCGCGCTATCCCGAAGCGAATCTCGCCGGCGATTATCAGCGCTGGAATGCGGCGACGGCCACAATCGCCGCGCGGGCGCTGTCGTCGCGCTGGCGGTTGAATGCAGACGGAATCGCGCAGGCGTTGCGCCAGGTCGACTGGCCGGCGCGCTGGCAGGAGTTCGTCGTCGGCCGGCGTCGCGTCATTTTGGATACGTCTCACAACTCCGAAGGCGCCGAGGTGCTTGAGGCGAATCTCGCCCGGTTGCGGGCGGCCGGGCGCGCGCCGATCGTGGTCGGCGGAGTTCTCGGGCTGTCGCGCGCGAAGGCGCTGGTGCCCGTGTTTTGCCGTCACGCGCGGGAAATTCATTTCGTGGCGCCCGCGCAGAGCCGGGCGTGCCGTTTTGAGGAGCTGCAGGCGCTGGTCGAGCCCTCGTTTGGCGGACGCGTCTGCCGGAGTTCGGTGGATCAGCTCTTTCCCGCGCCGGATGTTTGCAATCTCGGCGAGCCGGGCGACACGATCGTGGTGGCGGGCTCGGTGTATCTCGCGGGCGAGGTGCTCGCGCGAATCGAGCCGATGCGCGGGCCCAACGAAGCGCGTTTGCAGGATTTCTGAGCGCAGGGGAGTGGCGGTAGCGACAGCGCGTCCGGGCTTATGCAGCCCACTGTGCGGTGGGGCGGCAGAGCGCTTTTGACCTTGTCGGCGACTTCCTCGTTAACTCCGCGCCTATGCAGCAAAAGACTCCCCGCAGTCCCTACGAGAAGCTGGGCGGCCTGGTTTTTCTCGGCCGCACCATCGACAAGATTCGGTTCCATCGCGCCGGCGAGCTTCGCCCCGATTTTCACGAAATGATGGGCAAGGGCTTCGACGCCCGGCTGATGGATTTCCTCGGGCTGGATTATGCGAAGTTCGCCGAAGTTGTGCGCGCCGGTGCGAGCGACGACGAGTGCGTGGCTTATTGCATCGCGAATGGGCGTCCTCTGACCGACAACGTGCTCGTGATCTGGAACGATTTCGCCTGCAAACGCGGTCAGAACGACTCGGCCACGCCGGTGTTGGAAAAGTTCAAGGCCGGTTCGGGTCTGTCCGATCGTGGCGATATCACGACGATCTTCGAATACATGGAAGTGGACGAAGGCCGGAAGCCGTAAGGTGGAGAGGAACGGCGCGCCGCGGCGAAGTTTACCCTTTACACCAGCGGGACCGTTCTCTGTTTTCGACCGCTCTCTCCATGCAAAAGACCAAGAAGTCCATCGCCAAGCGCTTCAAGCTGACCGCCAAGGGCAAGCTTGTGCGCCGCACGCCCGGCTTCCGTCACTTGCTGGCCACGAAGAGCTCGAAGCAAAAGCGTCGAGCCTCGCGTGACAAGCTGGTGGCTGAAGGCCACGCCGCGCCGCTCAAGCGTGCGCTGCCGTTCGGCCTCTAAAGCCCGGGCATCCCAACTGTAATTTCGCCTGGCGGGTGATCCTTAAGCCGACCCGCCGGCGACTAACCTATAAAAGGAATAAACCAACATGGCTCGTGCAACGAACTCCCCCGCGTCGCGTAAGCGTCGCAAGAAAGTGCTGAAATACGCCAAGGGCTATTTCGGCAACAAATCGAAGCTGTTCCGCTACGCGAAAGACGCGGTCCAGCACGCCTGGCAATATGCCTATCGCGATCGCCGCAAGAAGAAGGGCGATTTCCGCGGTCTCTGGATCGTGCGTCTCAACGCCGCCTGCCGCAATGCCGGCATCAGCTACAGCCGCTTCATCGAGGGTTTGAAGGCCGCCAACATCGGCCTCGACCGCAAGGTCCTCAGCGACCTCGCGATCCGCGATGAGGTCGCCTTTAACGCCCTGGTGAAACAAGCCCAGGACGCGTTGAAGACCAAGGCCGCTTCCGCGAAGAAGGCCTAAACTCATCCCAACGCGAGCCCGGCGAAGGCTCGCCTCCCTGTCTCTCCCGGAGGACGGGCCTCACCCGAGGCGCCGTCCTTCGTTTTTTTGTCCCCGGAGAACTCACCTCCCGGAAACTCCAGTTCGTCATCGCCTCGGTTTTTCCGTGTCTTCCCGGCGTCCGGTCCGCCAGACTCGTTCCTCTCCATGCAAGACCAACTTTCCGCCCTCGTCGCCAAGGCGCAGCCCGAACTCGCCGCGCTGAAAACGCGACCCGAGTTCGAAGCCGCCAAGGCCCGCTACGTCGGCCCCAACGGCGAACTCACCGCGCTCATGAAGCAAATGGGCGCCGTGCCGAAGGAACAACGCCCCGCGCTCGGCAAGCTCATCAACGAGACCAAGGGTCGCGTCCAGGCGCTGCTCGATGATGCCCTCCGCAGCATCGAGGCGCTCGAACTTCAGGCGCAGCTCGGCCCCGCGATCGATCCCACGCTGCCGTCGCCCGACGCCGGCCCCGGCACGTATCATCCGCTCACGCTCGTGCGCGAGGAGATGTGCCGCATCCTGCGGAAAGTCGGTTTCACCGTCGCCGACGGCCCCGAAGTCGAAACGGAATATTACTGTTTCGACGCGCTCAACACCCCCGCGGATCACCCCGCGCGCGACGCCCAGGACACGTTTTATTTCCCGGCCGGCGCCCGCTTCGGCAACGTCTCCAAGAAGAACCCCGACGAAAAATATCTCCTCCGCACGCACACCTCGTCCGTGCAGATCCGCACGATGCTGAAAGGCGAGCCGCCGATCCGCATCGTTTCGCCGGGCCGCGTTTATCGCCGCGACACCACCGACGCCACGCACTCGGCGAACTTTCACCAACTCGAGTGCCTCTACGTCGACAAGAACGTCACCGTTCGCGACCTGAAGGCGCTGCTCGACTACATCTTCGCCTCGCTGCTCGGCAAGGACACGAAGACGCGTTTTCGTCCGCACTATTTCGGCTACACCGAGCCGAGCTTTGAAGTCGACCTCAGCGCGAAACACCTGCCGAAGGTGAAGAAGGAATGGATCGAGATCGGCGGTTGCGGGATGGTCGATCCGACCGTGTTCGAAGCCGTCGGCTATGACCCCGAAGTCTGGACCGGCTACGCGTTCGGCATGGGCCTCGAGCGTCTTGCGATGCTGCTCTACGGCATCGATGACATCCGTTATTTCTACCAGAACGACCTCCGCTTCCTGAAACAATTCGCCTGAGTAACTGATGTTTTGCCACAGAGCGCACAGAGCTCGGACACGGAGGGCACAGAGCGGGTCTCATGCATGGCCTTTCTCCGTGATCTCTGTGTCTGAGCTCCGTGTCCTCTGTGGCTGATTGAATTTCCGATCTCGCAATGAAAATTTCCCTCAACTGGCTCCGCGACTATGTCGAGCTCACCGCTTCGACGGACGAGATCTGCCGCGCGATCACGTTTCTCGGCTTCGAAGTCGAGAACGTCCTCTCCACCGGTGCGCCGCAGCTCGAACACGTGGTCGTCGGCGAGATCCTCACGCGCGACCGGCACCCGAATGCCGACAAGCTTTCCGTCTGTACCGTCGACGTCGGCCCCGCCGGCGGCGTGAAGACCATCGTCTGCGGCGCGCCGAACTGCGACGCCGGTCGTCGTGTGCCCGTTGCGCTGCCGGGCGCCGTGCTTCCGGGCAACTTCGTCATCAAGCAATCGAAGATCCGCGGCCAGTCGTCCGACGGCATGATGTGCGCCGCCGACGAACTCGGCCTCGGGAGCGACCACGCGGGCCTGTTGATCCTCGACGGCCAGCCGGCGATCGGCGCGCCGATCAACGACGTGCTGCCGCCCGGCGACACCGTGTTCGACATCGAGATCACGCCGAACCGGCCCGATTGCCTTTCGCACCTCGGCATCGCGCGCGAACTCGCCGCGTGGTTCAAACTCCCGCTGCTGTATCCGCACGAGAAATTCCAGGGTAGCCTCAACGGCGCACCCGTCCGCAGCGATCTGCTGCTCAACGTCTCCGTGCTCGCGCCGGAAATCTGCCCGCTCTACACCGCGCACGTCATTTCCGGCGTGAAGATCGGCCCCAGTCCCGACTGGATGCAGCGTCGCCTCGCCGCCGTCGGCGTGCGTCCGATCAACAACGTCGTCGACGTTGGCAACTACGTGATGCTCGAGACCGGACAACCGCTGCACGCATTCGATGCGAAAAAGCTCGGCGGCCGCGAGATCGTCGTCCGGCCTGCGACCGACGGCGAAAAGATCGTCACGCTCGACGGCAAGGAGCGCCCGCTCACGCATCGCATGCTCGTGATCGCCGATGCGCAAAAGCCCGTGGTCATCGCCGGCATCATGGGCGGCGAGGATTCCGGCGTCAGTGAAGACACCACGGACCTCGTGCTCGAGTGCGCGATCTTCAAACGCCAGTCGGTGCGCGCGACGTCGCGCAAGCTCGGCCTGTCGTCCGATTCTTCTTACCGCTACGAACGCGGCGTCGACCCGCATCTGGCTCTGGAAGCCGCCTGGCGGGCGATCGATCTCATTCTCGAAACCGCCGGCGGCCAGGTCGTCGGCCCGATGTTCAAGATCGGCGGCGATGTGCCGTGGCAGCGCGAGATCGTCGTCACGCACGATTTCATCACGGAACGGCTCGGCTTCGACATTCCTGCCGCCGATATGCGTGCCGCCTTCGAATCGCTCGAACTCACGGTCACGCGCGAGGAGCCGACCGAACGCCGCGGTCCGGCGTGGACTGTCAGCGTGCCGAGCTGGCGCGACGACCTCGACCGGCCGATCGACCTCGTCGAGGAAGTGCTGCGTCTCTACGGCACCGAAAAAATCCCCGCCGCCGTGGTGAGCTCGCCCGGTCTCATGCGCGACGATGATGCGATCGTGTTGTTCAACCGTCGCGTTACCGACTACCTCGTCGGCCACGATTTCCACGAGTGCGTGAACTACACGCTGCGCCCCGCGAAAGAGATCGCGACCTGGGTGACGCAGACCGCCGCCGCCGAGCTCGCGCTCGCGAATCCGTTCGTCGAGGACCAGTCGCATCTGCGCCCGACGCTGATCACCGGCCTGCTCGAGACGTTGAAACTCAACCAGGCTCGCGGCGTGCCGGTTTCGCGCCTGTGTGAGACCGGTCGGATTTTTGTCGAGCGCAACGGTCAGAATTTCGAATGCGCCGCGGTTGCGTTCGTGCTCGGGGAGGACACGGAGCGTCGCTGGAAGCAGCGCGAGCCGGCCGATTTCTATTCGGTCAAACATCACGTCGAGGCGCTCGCCGCGCACGCGGGCATCGATCTTTCCCGTCAACCGCTGACGCCCACCATCGCGCCGTATCACGGCTGGCAGGAGGGCCACTCCGCGTCGGCCGGCGACATGGCGAACGGCTGGACCGCGCGATTCGGCCTGATGAACCTCGCGATGGTGAAGAACCTCGGCATCGAGGGCAAAGTTTACGCCGGCATCCTCGCGGTGCTGCCGGAACAGCTCTCGGCCGAAACCGCGCGCCGGCGCTACAGCGACTTCAGCCTGTTCCCCGCGGCGCTGCGCGATCTTGCGGTCGTGGTCGATACTGCGACGCCGTCCGACGAAGTCCGCAAGCAACTCACGAAGCTCGCGCGTGCCGCGGTCGGTAATGCGTTCGCCGTGGAGAGCGTGGCCGTGTTCGACGTCTACCAGGGTGCCGGACTGCCGGAAGGAAAGAAGAGCCTCGCGTTCGCGCTCACGTTCCGCGCCGCGGACCGCACGTTGACCGACGACGAGGTGACTACGGCGTTCAACAAGATCCAGGACGAGCTCGTGAAAACGACCTCGTATCAGATTCGGAAATAACCTTCGCCGATCCGCACCTCATGTCCGCTCCCACCGATCTCAACATCGACCATGTCGCGCAGCTCGCGCGTCTCGCGCTGACCCCGGAAGAAAAGGCCACGTTCGCCCATCAACTCGGCGACGTGCTCCACCACATCGAGCAGCTCTCGAAGGTGGACGTCGCGGGCGTCGAGCCGACGGCGCATGCGTTTGCGGTGCACAACGTCTGGCAGGAGGACGTCGCGCGGCCCGGACTCCCGGTCGAGAAAGCGCTGCAAAACGCGCCGGCGCAACGCGGCCACATGGTCGTCGTCCCGAAGGTCGTCGAGTAAGGCGCGCCCGTTCGCGTCCGCACCTAATCCGTCATGGCTTCCGAGCTTTTCTACCAAACCGTTTCCGAACTTTCCGCCCAACTTGACGCGAAGACGCTGTCGTCGGTCGAACTCACGCGCGCCGTCATCGAGCGCACGAAGGCGGTCGATGCGCGGGTGCGGGCGTTCAACTCGTTCGACGAAGCCGACGCGCTCGCGCAGGCCGCAGCCGCCGATGCGCGCCGTGCCAAGGGCGAATCGCGCGGGCTGCTCGATGGCATTCCGATCGCGTTGAAAGACGTGATCGCGGTCGAGAACCAGCCGCTCACCGCGTCGAGCAAGATGCTCGCGAACTTCGTTTCGCCCTACGACGCGACCGTCACGCAAAAGTTGAAAAATGCCGGCGCGGTATTGTGGGGCCGGCTCAACCTCGACGAATTTGCGATGGGCTCGTCGACGGAAAATTCCGCGTTTGGTCCGACGAGCAATCCCTGGGATCTCACGCGCGTGCCGGGCGGTTCGTCCGGCGGCAGCGCGGCAGCGCTCGCGGCGGGCGAGGCGATCGCGACGCTCGGCTCCGATACCGGCGGTTCGATCCGCCAGCCGGCGGCGTTGTGCGGCGTGGTCGGAATGAAGCCGACCTACGGCCTCGTTTCGCGTTACGGACTGATCGCGTTTGCGTCGTCGCTCGACCAGATCGGGCCGTTCACGCGCACGGTCGAGGACGCGGCGCTGGTGCTCGGCGCGATCGCAGGGCACGACGAGCGCGACTCGACTTCGTTCAAGACCGACATTCCGAACTACCGCGCCGAGCTTGGCGCGCGGAAGGGGCCGTGGAAACTCGGCATCCCGAAAGAATATTTCGCCGACGGACTCGATCCCGAGGTCGGCGCGGCGGTGGAGCAGGCGATCGCGTTTTACCGCGGGCAGGGGTGTGAGATCAAAGAAGTCTCGCTGCCGCACACGCGCTACTGTCTCGACACCTACTACATCATCGCGACCGCGGAAGCGTCGTCGAATCTCGCGCGTTACGATGGCATTCGCTACGGCCACCGTTCGAAGGACGCGACCGACATTGTCGATTTGTATTTCAAGTCCCGCGCCGAAGGGTTCGGCGCCGAAGTGAAGCGCCGCATCATCCTGGGCACGTATGTGCTCTCGAGCGGTTACTACGACGCCTACTACCTGCGGGCGCAGAAAGTCCGCACGTTGATCCGCCAGGATTTCCTGAATGCGTATCAGGAAGTCGACGCGCTGATCACGCCGACCTCGCCGGTGCCGGCGTTCAAGATCGGGGAGAAGAGCGATCCGCTCGCGATGTATTTGTGCGACATCTACACGATCGGCGTGAATCTGGCGGGACTGCCGGGCATCAGCGTGCCGTGTGGCTTTACGAAGAGCGGATTGCCGATCGGCATGCAGCTGATCGGGCAACCCTTCCAGGAAGCCGGCCTCCTCGCCATCGCCCACGCCTACGACCGCGCGCATGAGTGGTCCGATCGCGTGCCACCGCTCTGACTTCGCCACAGAAGTCACCGAGCTCCGACACAGAGGGCACAGAGATAAACGCGATGGACGAGGCGATCAATCGACTGACCGAGCAAATCATCGGATCGGCGATCGAGGTGCACAAGGAACTCGGACCCGGTTTGCTCGAATCGGCCTATCAGCGTGCCTTGGCTCACGAGCTTCGTCTTCGCGGTCTTGATTTCGAGGAGCAGAAACTGTGTTCCGTTCGCTACAAAGACCTGTTGATCGAAGACGCTTACCGCCTGGATTTTCTCGTTGGCGAGAAAGTAGTGGTAGAACTGAAAGCAGTGGACGCGTTGCTCGACGTGCATGAGGCACAAGTCCTCACTTATCTTCGTTTTTCCTCCTGTCGGATAGGGCTGCTCCTCAACTTCCGAACAACCCTTCTCACCAAGCACGGGCTTCGCCGCCTGGCTCTGTGATCTCTGTGTCGGAGCTCTGTGTTCTCTGTGGCTAAACGAATTTCCGCTCTCTCATGAATTACGAAGCAGTCATCGGCCTTGAAGTCCACGTGCAGGTCAAAACGGCCTCGAAGATTTTCACCCGCGTCGGCGCTGGCTACGGCTACGAGCCGAATACGTTGACCGATCCCGTCGTGCTCGCGCTCCCCGGCACGCTGCCGGTGATGAACAAGGCTGCGCTCGACGCCATCATCAAGGCGGGCCTGCTGCTCGGCTGCAAAATCGCGCCCGTCTGCAAGTGGGACCGGAAAAACTATTTCTATCCCGACTCGCCCAAGAATTACCAGATATCGCAATACGACCAACCGATGTGCCTCGGCGGCGAGGTCGAGATCGAGCTGCCCGGCCCGGCGCGCAATGTCATGGGCGAGCACATGCGGATCCCGCTCACGCGCATCCACCTCGAGGAGGACGTCGGCAAGCTGAACCACGGTTCGGCCGATTCGCTCGTCGACTACAACCGCGCCGGCACGCCGTTGATGGAGATCGTATCGGAGCCTGCACTACACTCGGCCGAGGAGGCGTTCGCGTATCTCACCTCGCTGCGCGCGACCATGATCTACGGCGGGATCTCCGACTGCGACATGGAGAAGGGGCAGCTGCGCTGCGATGCCAACATTTCGATCCGCCCGGTCGGCGAGACGAAGCTCGGCACGAAGGTCGAGCTCAAGAATCTCAACTCCATCTCGTTCGTCCGCGACGGCATTGCGCACGAGATCAAACGCCAGATCGCGGTGCTTGAACGTGGCGGCACGATCGTTCAGGAAACGCGCGACTACGACGGCCAGACCGGCACCTCGCAATCGCTCCGCTCGAAGGAGATGGCGCACGACTACCGCTATTTCCCGGACCCGGACCTGATGCCGGTCGTCGTCGACGATGCCTGGAAGAACCGGATCGCCGCGGAGTGCCCCGAGCTTCCGCTCGCCAAGCAGCGCCGGTTCTTCGACGCGTATCAGCTTCCTTATACGCTCACCTCGGTGCTCGTCTGGGACAAAGACCTCGCGGACTACTTTGAGGAAGCGGCCAAACTCAGCGGCAAACCGCAGGCGGTGGGAAACTGGATCGTCAACGATCTGCTCCGCGAAACGGGCAACGCGAAGGTCTCGCTCGCCGACGCCAAGGTGCGTCCGGCGCATATCGCGGAGCTGGTGAAGCTCGTCGATGCCGGCACGGTGCTGACCAACGCGGCGAAGGAAATCTTTGTCGAGATGTTTGCCACCGGCGAAACGCCCAGTGCGATCGCGGATCGCCGCGGACTGAAGGCGGCGCCGACCGACGCCGGCGAACTCGAGCAGTGGTGTCGTGACTCGATCGCGGCTAACCCCAAGGCCCTCGCGGAGTTCAAGGCCGGCAAGGACAGCGCGATCAACGCGTTCAAGGGCCCGATCATGAAGGCCGCCAAAGGCAAGGCGAATCCCAAGCTGGTGGACGAGACGCTGCGGAAAATTCTGGCAACGATGTAGCTGCAACAAACGCCGCCGATCCGCGTTTCGCGCGCGCGGATCGATGGCAGTTTCAAGTTGTGATCGTCGCGGATTTTCCGGTGTGAGAGTGCATTTTTTTTATCTCACCGGCGGATCGACTTGCGCAGTGCGCGCGGACGGCCTCCAGCCGTCGCGGTGTCCCAGAAACATGGATGCAGGAAGCGGATTCGCCGACGAGCGCCGTCGCGACGGATTTCGAATCTCTCGCGTAAGTCGATGCCGCCAGCAGCGCACCTACGCGGTGCTCTCATTTGTCGCTTCTGTCCTTGGTGAAATGTGCCGTAAGCAGCGTCCGGTAATCGCCCCATCCCGTGAACCGTTCGCTGCTGCTCTTGGTGCAAATCGGCCGCTTTTGTTTGGCGGTGGCCGGCGCGAGCGCGGTGGCCGTGCTCGCGCAGCAGCCCGCCCTGCCGGTTTCACCGGCGAACGGCGAAGGCCCCGGGGACCAACCTGCTCCGATCGTGCTGACCCCGTTTGTAGTGCGGGAGAGAAGCGGGCGTGGCCTGATGGCGGACCGGCTGGACGACTATCGGCCGATGGAGTTTGCCGGTGCGCTGGATCTGGCGCGCTCACCCGATGACGCGCTGCCGTTTGCGGTTTATGGGCGCGAACAGATGGCGCGGAGCGGCGCGGTGACGCTCGAAGATTTTCTGCGTCGTGAACTTTTGGATGCGACCGGCCGCACCGGCGCAGGTCAGGCGGGCGGCGGCTTCGCGGCGCTCACGTCCGGCTCCGGGTTGCAACTCCGCGGTTATGCGGCGGACGAAACCGTCGTGTTGATCAACGGGCGCCGGTTGCCGGAATCGTTGACGAGCGGTCCGAACGCCCAGCCGCAATCGCCGGATGTGAACTTCATCCCACTCAGTCTCGTGGAGCGCGTGGAGGTCCTGCCGATCTCCGCCTCCGCGCTCTACAGCGGCAATCCCGTCGGCGGCGTGATCAACATCGTGCTGCGGCCTGATGCGGACATCACCGAGGTCAGCGCGAATTATTCCAATGCGCTCGGCGGCTTCGACGCCTCGCAACGGACGGCGTCGCTGTTGCACAGCCGGTCGCTGTTGGACGGCAAGCTGCGCCTGCGGCTCAACGCCACCATTACGACGATCGACCCGCCCACCGAAGCGGAACTGGGCTACATTCGTGCGCGGCTGCGTCGGGCGCCGATCGCTGTCGCGCGAGTTTACGGCGCCACGCCCAACGTCCGCAGTGCGAGCGGCGCGCCGCTCTTCGGTGCGGGTTCGGAGAGCTTCACGTCGGTCGCCCCGGGTTGGGACGGGACGCAGACCGCCGCGGAGTATGCGACGCGCGCGGGCGTGGCGAATCGCGACCTGCTGAGCGCGCCGCGCGGTTTGGCGAACACGCCGGCGAGCGAGAACTTTCCCTATGGCCAGCGCCAACGCGGCGAGAGTTTTTTTGCCTCAGCGAACTACGATCTCTGCTCGTTCCTTCAATTGGCGGTCGACGGCATGATGTCGCGCATGAATGTGACGCGCGGCTACGATGTGCTCGCGGCGGAACTGCAACTCGCGGCCGATTCGCCGCTGAATCCGTTCGGCCAGGCGGTGCGAGTGAACGTGAACGACCTCGCGCCTCTGCTCGGCGAGGATTACAGCCGCGCGCAGCGGGAGTTTTCGTCGCTCGTGGCGAGCGCCGTCATCAAGCTGCCCGCGGACTGGCGCGTCACGCTCGACACGCAACGCGGGCGTCAGCTGACGAAGTATCGCGGACTCGCCGGCGCGAGCCCGACACGCTGGCAACAGCTGGTCGATCGCGGCATTTATCAGCCGCTGCGGGACACCCAGGTGTTTGTGCCGCCGCCGGAGTTTTACGACCGCGTGCTCATTTACGCGGGCGGACGCGACCAGACCGTGACCGTGGGCGATTACGAAACGTGGGACTCGGCGCTGCGGATCAAGCACACGTCGCTGCGGCTGCCGACGGGCACGGCGGCGGTGAATGGCGGCGGCGATTTCCGGCTGACGCAGCTGAAGTCCTACACCGATGAGCAACGTTTCGGGGACGGTTCGCTCGCGGCCGTGCCGGTGCACTGGACCGGTCGCACGTTGCAGCGGTTGAGCGTGTTCGGCGAGGTGCAGGCGTCGCTGGTTCCCATGTCGTGGCTGCCGTTCTGGCTGCGCAGCGTCGAGGCGGACGTGGCGGCGCGTTATACAATTGCGGATACGACGCAGGAGGCGAACGTCGCGCCGACGGGCGGTCTCAAGCTTGGGCTGCCAGGCGGATTTGCGCTGCGCGGATCGGTGGCGACGTCGAACCGCCTGCCGACGCCGATCATGAACCAAAAGCGTTCGCTCGTGCCGCCAGTGCGGGCGTTGAGCGCGGGCGGCGTGAATTATGTTTCCATCTTCGATCCGGTGCGCGGCGAAACCTACGGCGTGCGGGCGGGCGATGCGCTTAATCCCGATCTGCGTCCGGAGTCGGCCGTGACGAAAAGCGTCGGCGCTCTGTGGGAACGCGGCGGCACGCACCGCTGGCGGGTGGCGATCGATTTTGTGGATACGCAGAAATCCGGGGAGTTGATTTACCTCGATCCGCAAACGGCGGTGAATCTGGAGAATCTGTTTGCCAATCGCGTCGCGCGGGCGCCGCTAGCACCGGGCGACTCGGCGGCGACGGGTTATGTGACCTCGGTGCTGACGGGAAATTTCAACCTCGCGTGGCGGCATTCGCAGAATGTGAACACGACCGTCGATTACGCGTGGACGGAGTGTTTCGGCGGCGTCCTCGACGTCTATGCGCGCTGGATCGAGTTTCAGCGCTACGAGCGGCAACTGCTGCCGTCGTCGCCGATGGTGGATCAGTTGCGCGCGCCGGATGGGACGAGTGGCGGACTCTTGCGCCATCGGGCGAATGTCGGCGCAGGCTGGACGGGGTGCGGTTACGGGCTGCGGCTCGATGCGCAGTTTTACGATGCACGGAAATTGCCGATGATCGAGTGGGCGAGTCAGGGCGCGTCGGAGATCGATCCGTATCTGCAGTTCGACGCGACCGTGCAGAAGAATCTCAGCAGCTGGCTCGGCTGGCGCGGGCGACGGGATCGGCTCGTTGGCCAGCTGCGCGTCGACAATCTTTTCAATGCCGCGCCGTCGTTCTACGCGAACGCGCCTTCGGGCGCGGGCGTGCAGGTTTACGGCGACTGGCGGCGGCAAACCTATTCGTTGTCGTTGCGCGCAACGTTTTGAGGAGAACTCCGATCGCGTATCCGGAAACTACATATCGCCAATCCGCGGGGCGCGTTTTCCTTTCAGGACGGCGCCACGGACGCTGATGTAGGGCAGCTCGACGCCTTCGCGCGCTGCGCGCAGCAGGAGACCGCCGCGACTCATGTCGCCGCGACCGACGAAATCGGCGGGAAACATCAGACGTTCGCCGAAGACCTCCAGCAGGACGTCGCGGTATTTCGCGGTCGCGATGCTGCCGAGGAGAATGACGTGGCCATCCGCAGCCAGCAGGCGGGCGAGCGCTTTGGCGTCGCGGCGGAGCGGTTGGTGGTAGCGCGGATCGTCCTCGTGGATGTCGACGTCGCCAAACGCGCGCAGCGCGGCAGGAGTGACATGCGTCAGCGGATCGAGCAGCCCGGCATTCGTGGTGATCACGCGGATGCGTTCGCCGCGATCCTCCTGCGCAAAGCGCCGAGCGTAGGTGATCTTGCCGCGGAAATAGAGCCCGCTCGCGAACGTGAAGATCTCGGCGAGCGACAGACCTTCGCGGTGAAACTGACGCGCGAGCGCAAACGGCGCGTTGGGGTTGAGCAGGAGGCCGGCGC
This sequence comes from Opitutaceae bacterium, assembly GCA_040255565.1. Lineage (GTDB taxonomy): Bacteria > Verrucomicrobiota > Verrucomicrobiia > Opitutales > Opitutaceae > Opitutus. Next base: position 488,334 of record JBDZVH010000001.1, read on the forward strand.
GCACGCCGCCGACCTTTGCGGGCGAAAGAAGGAAAACGCGCTGCACGCCAGCCAATGACCGCGCGGCTCAGGCGCGGTTCGGCTCGGCGCGCACGGGAATCGCGGGCGCAGCGGTCACACCGTGCACAACGCGATGGCGTTGCGCAGCGAGGTGAGCGGGTCGCGCGTCGGAATGAATTCCTGGCCGACGAAGCCTTTGTAACCGGTGTCCCGGATCGCCTGCATGATCGCGGGGTAGTTCAGCTCCTGGCGATCCTGCGACTCGAACTCATGCCGGCCGGGATTTCCGCCGGTGTGGTAGTGGCCGATGTAGGCATGGTTTTCCTGGATCGTGCGGATCACGTCACCTTCCATGATCTGCATGTGGTAGATGTCGTAGAGCAGCTTGAAGCGTTCGGAGCCGACGCGCTTCACGAGCTCGATGCCCCAGGCGGTGCGGTCGCACATGTAGTCCTTGTGGTTCACCTTGGAGTTGAGGAGCTCCATGCACACGGTGACGCCGCGCTTCTCGGCTTCGCCGACGATCTGCTTCAGGCCGACGGCGCAGTTTTCGAGACCCTGTTCGTCGGGCATGCCATCGCGATTCCCGGAGAACACGATCACGCTCGGGAGGCCGGCGTTGGCGACTTCGCGGATGCGCTCGATCATCGACGGCACGTATTTGGCGTGATGTTCGAGGCGATTGAACCCCTTCGGGATGTTCGTCGTGCCGTTGGCCATCGCGCAGGTGAGGCCGTGGCGCTGGACGACGGGCCAGTCGGCGGGATCGAGCAACTCGATCGATTGCAGGCCCAGCTCCTTGCCGGCGCGCGCCATCGTTTCCAGCGGGATGTCCTTGTAGCACCATTTGCACGCGGAATGGTTGATCGAGCCGGTGGCCGCGGCGGGCCGGGCGCTCGCCACGGGTGTATCGGCGGCGCGGAGACGGGGAAGGGCCGCGACGGCGGCGACGGTGGCGAGCGACGTGATCGCTTCGCGGCGGGTGAAGGTTGGTTTCATGGGGGAGTAAAACGGGTGACGCGGATCGCGCCGGGGCTACGCGGAAGAGCAAAACGCTTTTACGCTTCTGGCAAGGACCCACTTGCAAGTTTCGGCCGCTGCGGTAGCCTCGCGCATGGCGACCTCAAAACTGACTGCTGGAATATCCCGTCGGGATGCATTGAAAACGCTCGGTGCCGGTGCGGCGCTGCTGGGCTTGGGTGGACTGCCGTTCCGCGGCGTGGCGGCGGAATCTTCGGGTGGAACGGCGATGGGCCGGGCGGCCGCAGGAAAAACGTCGCAGCCGTTTCAGCTGCCGAAACTCGGTTACAGCTACGGTGCGCTGGAGCCGCACATCGATGCACGCACGATGGAAATCCACTACGCGAAGCATCATCAGGCCTACATCGACAACGCGAACAAGGCCTTGAAGGATCATCCCAAGCTGCAGTCGCTCTCGGCGGAGGACATCTTGGGGGATCTCAACGCGGTGCCGGAATCGATCCGCACGACCTTGCGCAACAATGTCGGCGGCCACGTGAATCACACGTTTTTTTGGAAAGTGATCGGGCCGAATGGCGGCGGCGCGCCGGATGCCGCGGTGGCGGGCGCGATCGGGAAGGCGTTTGGTTCGGTCGACGATTTCAAGAAGCAGTTCGCCGACGCGGCGATGAAGCGATTTGGCAGCGGCTGGGCCTGGTTGAGCGTGAAGAATGGCGCGCTGCAGGTGCACTCGACCGCGAACCAGGATTCACCCTTGAGCGAAGGGGCCATTCCGCTGCTCGGCCTCGACGTGTGGGAGCACGCGTATTATCTGCATTATCAGAATCGACGCGGCGATTACGTGTCGGCGTTCTGGAATGTCGTGAACTGGAAACAGGTCGCCGAAAACTATCGCGCGGCATTCGCGTAAGCGGCGACGAAATAAACCCGGCGCGCCGGCTGCGCGCTGAGGAATTTGGCAATGGGTCCGTTCCTCTTGGGGACGGACCTTTATGTTTTGCAGGCGTAGCGGTGCGCCGACGGCGGGGATTCTTTTTTGGTTTTGAACCACGGAAGGCACGGAGGACACGGAATGCTGACTTTCGTCTGCCGACGTCAGTCCGCGGCCACTCCGTGCGTTCTGTGCGCTCCGTGGTCTAGATCAGGAGGGTGCGGCGATCGTCCCGATCGCCATGGTGAGGTGGCAACGGTGTCCGACGTATCCTGAGTTGGGCGGGCGCCCAACGTGAAAACTGGTCAACAGCCCGGCGGGGACGCCGGGCTCCACCTGTTAGGAGAGGGACGATGTGGCGTCGGCTGGCTGTAACCCAACGGGATTCGATTGCGCCACGGCGGGGTTGCGCGCGAGCAGGCGGGTTCCATGCTCGGCGCGATGACTACCCCACGACTGCTGTCGGTTTGGTGTTCGATTCTCTGCCTAGCGACGGGCGTCGGTGCGCAGGCGAAGGAAGCATTGACATTGACGCGTTCGAGCGTGGCGCAATGGGAGTTTCTGAGTCCGGAAAAGGTCGCGCTGGAGTCCGTCGCGACGTTTGACCCGGACAGCGTGGTGAAGCTCGCGGGCACACCGATGGGCTATGTGGTTTCGCGCGAGAGCTTCGAAAATTGTGCGTTGCACGTCGAGTGGCGTTGGACGGCGAAACCCGGCAATTCCGGAATTCTGGTGAACATCGATTCCGGTCCGATCGACGACCATCTCTGGCCGCGCTGCCTGCAGGTTCAGATGAAACATGCGCGCGCGGGCGATCTCCTGCCGATGGCGGGCGCGACGTTTCGCGAGCCGCTCACTTCTCCACCGGGCGTGAAGCCGCCGCTGCGCGCGCGACTGGGCGATGACAGCGAGAAACCGGCGGGCGAGTGGAACGTGGCCGATATCGTGTGTCGCAATGGCGTGATCGAGGTGACGATCAACGGCGTGAAACAAAACCGCGTGACCGACTGCCGGCCGTCGAGCGGACGCGTGGGCTTTCAGTTCGAAGGCGCGCCTTACGAACTGCGCCACGTATCCGTCGAGCGGCTACCGTAGGGCGTCATCGCCCGTTGCGCCGGCTGCGGGTGAGGAGTGTCGCGGCGGTCAGCCCGGCGGCGGCGAGCAAGGTGCCGGTGAGCACGGGATGCATCGTCGCGCGCGTGTAGTAGCTCGAGCGCATTACGTGTCCGGGAGCGTTGCCGCGGACCTGCCCGCCATCGCCCGGGCGATGGAGCGCGCCTTCACGATCGCGCCGGGACGGACCGCGGCTTTGCGCGGGGATCATGAACTTCTCGCTCACGCGATCCATCAGGCGCGGCATCGCACGGTTGGCGACGCTCATCGTCTTCGACGCGCTGCCGATGTAGAGGTCGCGTTTGGGATGCGCGGCGGCGAAGAGAATCGCGCGGGCGACTTCCTCCGGTTGATAAACGGGCGGCGGCAGACTCGGCTCCTCGTCGAGGTAGTTTTTCGCGTGTTGCGGATACGGCGTGTTGATCGCTGCGGGTTTGACGAGGGTGACGGAGACCGGGGCCGACTCGGCTTCGAGCTCCATCCGGAGCGCGTCCGTGAACCCCTTCACCGCGTGCTTGCTGGCTGAATACATGCCCTGGATCGGGATCGCCTGGTCGGAGAGCACGCTGCCGAGATTGATCAAAGCGCCGCCGCGCTGCTTGAGGTGGCGGATGGCAACGAGCGAGCCGTGCACGACGCCCCAGAAGTTGGTTTCGAAAAGCCGCCGGTGATCCTCCTCGCTCGCTTCCTCGAGCCGGCCGTAGAGCGAGACGCCGGCGTTGTTGATCCACGTGTCGAAACCGCCGAAGCGGGCGATGGCGGCGTCGGCCGCGCGTTCGAGGTCCTCGCGGCGGGCAACGTCGCCGGTGACGTGAATGGCTTGGTCCTCGCGGGCGTTGATCTCGTCGACGATCGTTTTGAGGGCGTCCTCGTTGCGGGAGAAAAGCACGAGGCGCGCGCCCTCGTGGGCGGCGGCGCGCGCGGTGGCGAGACCGATGCCGCTGGAGGCGCCGGTGATGACGATGACCTGTTCGCGGAGAGGTTTGAGTTTCATGGTAGGGAATGGGTTGCGATCGAAGGCCGGGCGCGGCCGCGGGCTCGGATCATTTTGCGGACCATAACGGCGGGCGCGCGGGGCTGCCATGGGGCGGATTCGGAAACGGAGATCGGACGCAGGGCCGAAGCGGTCCGATAAGGGCGGCTCACGGAGCTTGAAAGATTGTCAGCTGCTTTGCAGTTGGCGCCGCTGCGGACTCGTGCGCGGGCGGTCGCGGGCCTAGCTTCGGCGCATGTCGCAGGATCCCAATGCCTCGTTTGACCGGACGGTGTTGGAGCGGATCGAGCAAAGTCCGACCGGCGTGGTGCCGCGCACTCCGGCGCATGACGATGCGATCAAGCGGCTGCTCACGGCACAGCAGATCTATGCGAACGCCGATCACCATGACGGCTATGTGAGCGTGCGAGCGCTGGCGCGGTTGCCGGCGTTTCACGCGGCGAACTGGGAGGAGTTTGTCGGGAACCGGATCGGTGGCGAACTGCTCGAGCCGAACGCGAGCGTGTTCAATCGCTACGTGGCCTCGCTGGCGGCGGAGAACCGGGGACGCGCGGAAACGTTGCGCGTGAAGATCGCGGGCAAGCCGGTGCTGCACCGCGTGCGTCCGGGACACGCCGAGTTTCACGATCCGGTGCACAGTTTGTTTCTCGTGCCGGGCTCGGGTCCGGGGCGCGGCTTGCCGGGCAACTATCTGAGCGGGGCGCTGGTGCAGCTGGGCGCGGAGCTGAGAAGCGGCGCGTGGGCGATCGATCTGCACGATGCCGAGGACAACGTGGTGTTGTTTGATGCGCCGGATCTGCGGGCGGCGGCGGAGAAGCTCGACGAGGTGCTCGCGAGCGCGCCGTTTTATTTGTGGGAGCTCGAAAGCCTCGGCTTTCGGCGAAAGTAGCGCGACGCGCGATGCGCGGGCCTGCGTCACTCGCGCCGGCGGGAATCGAGGACGATCGTCACGGGTCCGTCGTTGACGAGTGCGACCTGCATCATCGCGCCGAAACGGCCGGTGGCGACGGGCGGGCCGGTGAGCGTTTCCATTTCGCGGACGAACGCTTCGTAGAGCGGAATCGCCTCGTCGGGCTTGGCGGCGTCGTTGAAGGACGGACGCGTGCCTTTGCGCGTGGACGCGAGGAGCGTGAACTGGCTGACGACGAGGACGCGCGCGGTTGCATCGGAACGGATCTCGCGCACGGAGAGGTTCATCTTTCCGTCGGCATCTTCGAAGATGCGAAGATTCGCGATCTTCGTCGCAAGCCACGTGAGATCTTCCGCAGTATCGCCGGTTCCGATGCCGAGCAGGACCAGCAATCCAGGACCGATTTCGCCGACGATGGCGCCTGCGACGGTGACGCTGGCGGAAGAGACGCGTTGGACGACGGCGCGCATGGCGAAGGAAGTTGAAACAAAAACGGCGGCCGAAGCGACCGCCGTAAACGAGCGGAGCGGGCGTTGGCCGCGCGTCAGATCATCGGGACGTGCGGTTCGACGTCGGCGTCGTAGTTGACGCCCGGCAGACCGAAACCGAAGAGCCGGAGGAACTCGCTGCGGTAGCCGGCGATGTCGGTTTTTTCGACAAGATTGGCGGTGGTGACGGTCGGCCAGATCTCGCGGACGGCGGCCTGGACGTTGTCCTGCATCTCGAGATCGTCGATGCGCACGCGACCATCGTCGTCGAAGCGTGGCGTGTGGCCGTTATACATGTGCGTGGCGAAGAGTCGCTGGATCTGCTCGATGCAGCGCTCGTGCGTGCCGTTCGCCTTCATGATCTTGTAGAGGATCGAAATGTAGAGCGGGACGACGGGGATCGCGGAGCTGGCCTGCGTGACGAGGGCCTTGTTGACGGAAATGAAGGCGCGGCCGTTGCCGTGGGCTTTCAGCAGCGCGTCGAGGGATTTCGCGGCGCGCTCGAGATCGTTTTTCGCGAGCCCGATGGTGCCGTTCTTGTAGATCGGCCAGGTGACCTCCGGCCCGATATAGGAATAGGCGACGGTTTGCGCGCCGGGCGCGAGGACGTTGGCGTCCATCAAGGCGCGGATCCAGAACTCCCAATCCTCGCCGCCCATAACGGCGATCGTGTCGGCGATCTCGGCCTCGGTGGCGGGCTCGATCGTGATGTCGGTGACGATGCCCTTGTCGGTGTCGACGGTCTTGTTGGTGTAGGACGCGCCGACGGGTTTGAGGACGGACCTGTGCACGGCGCCGGTGCGCGGATGGGTCCGGCGCGGCGAGGCGAGCGAATAGACGACGAGATCGATCTGGCCGAGGTCGGCTTTGATGAGATCGATGGTCTGCTTCTTGATTTCGTCGGAAAAGGCGTCGCCGTTGATGTTCTTCGCGTAGAGACCGGCGGCGTGGGCGGCTTTGGTGAAGCCGATGGTGTTATACCAGCCGGGGGTCGCGGGGCGGCCTTCCTCAGAGGGGCGTTCGAAAAACACGCCGACGGTCGCAGCGCCCGTGCCGAAGGCGGCGGTGATGCGCGAGGCGAGGCCGAAGCCGGTCGACGAACCGAGGACGAGCACTTTCTTGGGACCGTCCTTGATGGGGCCTTTCGACTTCACGTAGTCGATCCATTCCTGCACGTGCGCTTCACAGCCGGTGGGATGAGAAGTGACACAGACGAATCCGCGAACCCGAGGTTTGATGATCATGAGGAGGGGAAGGTTTTCGGTGCGTCCGCGGGCTGACAAGTGTCAATTCGACGGTCGCGCCGCGCGCAGCGCGTCGGTTTCGTGACGCGAAAGGATGCGCTCGGCTTCCAGTTGTTGCCGGGTGCTGCGCAACTCGATCTCGAGCAGCGCCTGCTGGTCGCGCAGGAGGGCGTTTTGGGCGCGGAGCGTGGCGACGAGTTGGAGCAGGCCGCCGCAAGCGAGGGCAAGCAGGACGACAGTGGCCCAAGGCAGGTGTTTCCAGATCCGGAAAGGCGGGACGCGATCGGGGACTTCAGGCATCGGAAAAACGTAAATGAGGCGAACCTTACAGGACCGCCAGCCCGATGAGGCCGAGCACGATCACGGCGCCGAGCACCGCGAGGATTTTCATTTCGAGGCGGGTGAGGTGAAGGGGCATGGTGAAAAAGCGAGGGCGCGCGATCAAAGGCCCAGCGGCTGCAGGCGGGCGAAAATCTCCTTCAACACCGGCTCGTTGGCGATCTCCGTCCAGCTGCGATTGCTCGAAACTCGCACAAACAGTTGATCGCCGCCGTGGCGGAAACCGTAACGCAGCGCGGTTTTCAGCAGCGCCGACGCCGAATAAGGATCGAGATAGGCGATGGGGTGGCCGTCGTAGAGATGCCAAAACCACACGTGCTGCGGCACGACGCCGTTGGTGAACACGCGGCTTTCGACTCCGGGCAGCCCGCGTCCGTCGATCGCGACCGGATCGTCGGGCTGTGCGCGCGATTGCAGCGACCAACCGGCACCCGGCCAGCACGCGTCGGGCGTGTGCGACGCCACCAGACTGACCGGCGCCTGGCCCGCGGGCCAGTAGGCGAGGTAAACCGTGATCTGGTCGACGCCGCTGGCGCTCCGACGCAGATACGTTCGCTGCGCCAGATGCGTGGTCCGCAGCGTGTCGGAGAATTGGTATAAGCTTCGCGACGTGTCGACCTGCCAGCCGGGCGATTCCGCGGGCAAAATCGCTCCCAAGTTCGGTGCCGGAAAACCGCCGCGTCCTGACGGACGCGTGTTGGCGGCGAAGAATGCGGCGAGGGCGAGCGTGCCCGACAGTGCAACCGTGACCGGCCAGCGCAGCCGCCACCGGGAGGACGTGCGGGCTTCGGGAAACTCCTTCGCGGATGCGTCGGGAGCTTTGCGCGTCGCGGAGAGCCGATCGAGCAAGACCGCGAGTCCGGCCAGGATGACGGCGGTGAGACCGAGCACCGCAAAACCCGTGGCATCGTGCCACGTCCCGGTGATGTCGACGCCGGCGTTCGCGAGGAGCGTAAGAACGAGGGAGCGCGCGAAATTCATCGCGAGCGCGATCGGACCGGCCAGCAAAATGATCGCGGCGCGCGGCCAGAATCCGCGCACCAAGGTGGCGGAGAAAAACAGCCCGGCGAACAAGCACGAGATCAGGCTGCGCACGCCACTGCAGGCGTCCTCGACGCCGACGCTCGTGTTGGCCAATTGGATGACGTTGCCGTGTCGCGCCGCGGCGATGCCGAGCAGGTGCAGCGCGTGGAGGACGCCGTCCGTGATCGTCAGCTGCAACTGAATCGTCACGCGCGTATACGTTCCGGGCGGGATCGGCGCGCTCAACAACCACAGCGCGATCGCGGTGAACGCCGGCCAGTTGAAAGGAATCAGCCGCAACTCGCGATCTGCCGCCGAGACCCAGCACCCGCCGAGCAGCAGCGCGCCGGACAGCGTCAAGGTGAAGCCCACGAGATTGCTGCTCCAATCGACCGCGGCGGCGTAGACGCCGCTCACACAGACCATCAGCACGCCGGCGGCGAGCAGAACCGACGACGCGGCGAACGTGAGCGGCCGCGCGGCCAGATAACGCCGCGTCCCGTGCCGGGCTTCGCGGGCAAGCAGCAGAAAAACGAGCGGCATCAGGTAGCCATGCGAAAGATCCGGATTTTCCGACCAATGCGGCCACAGCGCGATGCACAAGCCGAGCACGAGGACGCCGAGCAGCAGCAGGTTCACGCGGTCCAGCACGGTGAGCGCGGGACGCGCGACCTCGACGCGCGATGGCTGCGGAGTCGCTGTGCTCATGATTCCGGCGCAGGCGGCGGCGGCTCGCCGGGATACCGCTCCAGCAGCGCGTAATAAACCTCCAACGCCATCGGCAGCGCTGGCAGCAGCGCAGCGATGCGCGTCTGCCGGGTATTGCCGCGGAAAAAGGCTTCGACCAGATGCAGCGTGAACGCGCTGCCCTCGCCGTGTCCGCTGATGAAGCGGGACACCGTCTCCAATTTCGGCCAGTCGCGCGCCACGCCGGCGGCGCAACCCAAGGCCAGATACGCCTCGAGCGTGGAATCGCTCAGCGGCGGTCGCTCCTGGTCGATCTGGCGGAAAAGCGCGTGGAGCACGACCGGGCTCGGATGCCGGATCAGATGCGCCGCGAGCAGGCGCGCGGTGGGAACGTTGAACGGCCGCGCCAGCAACGTCGCAACGAGGCGGTCGCGGGCGCTGTCGGCGCCCAGCGTCGCATACGCGTCGAGCAGCAACGTCGCTCGTGCCGCGTCGTCGAGTTGCGCGCCGTAGCGGCCCAGCAGGTCCACCGCTTCGAGGCCGCGGCCGAGCTCCGTGAGTTCGGCGATCTGGTAGAACTGGCTGAACGCCGGCTCGCGGTCCCACGACTCCGACAACCGGGCGAGCGCAGCCGGGCGATTGTCGGTGCGGACGAGCAGTTCGGTTTCGAGCAGCCTGTCCCAGTTGCGGACGGCGGGGGCGGGCGAATCGAGGATTCTTTGCAGTGGCTCGATGTGGCCGGTTTGCCGCGCGGCAAACAACAGCGCCCGCATCCACACCGGAGCCTCGGATGCGCCGGCGAGGATCTCCGCCGTGGCGAGGGTTTCGATCGTCTCGAATTCGCCCCGCGCGAGGAGCGAACGGAACCAGAGTTGTTTGGTCGCCGCCGCTTGCGCCGGATGCCGCTCAATCAGCTGGCGGTAGATCTCGTCGGCGCGCGCGGGCTGGCCGAATTGAAGTCGTTGCGCGAGCGCGAAGCCGATGCGGTAGCTGTCGGGATCGAACTGATGGGCGTTGGTCAGGTAGAGCATGCCCTCCGCGTGCCGGCCTTGGAGAAACGCGCGATTGGCGCGCTCCATGAAGAACCAGCCGCGCACCTCGGTCACGCGTTGCCACGAACCGGGCCAGACGAGATGGACGATGCTGATCGGGTAGCCGACGGAGCGGAGGAAAACGAAAATCGCGAGCGCGCCGGCGAGGTAAACGGCGCCGAACGAGCCGCCGTAGGCCAGCGCGGCGCGGCCCCAGAAGGGACGGACGTTGGCCGTGTCGACGGAACAACGCAGACCCGCGGGCGTGGCGACCAGGAGCGGACAAACGCGGCGGAAGTTCGCCGGTTGGTGCCAGGACACGCAGGCGTCGCAGGCGGTTTCGAACGCGCGCCCCGAGTCGCTGGGCGCCTGGCATGGACAGGGAACGCCGCCGCGCCGGAGACGGAACCACGATTTGCGGGCGTTCCAGTAGAGGAGGCCCCAAGCGAGGCGGAAAAGATCAGCGAGGCGGCCGGTCACAAATGCAGGCGGCACGGTAGATAGGGGAAACTACCGGGCCAACCGAAATCGTTTCCGGTCGGCGCGAGCAGGAAATCCTCGGAGAAGTCGCCGAATCTTCCCGCGGTGGGATTCGTCTAGGCCTTGGCACACCCATGAACACGACCAAAAAAATCCTCTTCGTCGCGGCGGTGCTGAGCGCCGCCTGGTCGACGGCCGCGCGTGCGGTTGTCAGCATCGGCGCTCCCGCGCCCGATTTCAGTGTGACGGACATCCAGGGCAAAACCCACCGCCTGGCGGACCACAAAGGGAAAATCGTGGTGTTGGAGTGGACGAATCCGCAGTGCCCGTTCGTTCAGAAGCACTACGAAAGTGGAAACATTCCCCAGCTGCAAAAAACGGCCACGAGCGACGGCATCGTCTGGTTCGCGATCGAGTCCGCTCGTGGCAAATCGGGTCAGGCCGAGGACGCGAAAGCGGCCGCCTGGTTGAAGGAACAAAAGGCGGCGCCGACCGCTTATCTGCGCGACGCAGACATGAGCGTGGCGCGATTGTATGGCGCGAAGGCGACGCCGCACCTGTTCATCATCGATGCCTCGGGCGTGCTGGTTTACAACGGCGCGATCGACAGCATTCGTTCGGCGGACAAGGCCGACATCGCCAAGGCTGAGAATTACGTGACGTCGGCCCTGGCAGCGCTGAAAGCCGGGCAACCGGTCGCCAAATCCGCCACCCAGCCGTATGGCTGCGCGGTGAAGTATTGAACCGGAAAACGTGAGCCACCAAGACGCCGCCGGCGCTAGCGGTTTACGCTGCTGCCACTCTCTGGCTTGAGTGGCGGCGGCTCGCGACGCAGGCTCCCCGCGTGAAACGACTGCGGCAATCGATGACGACGCTGCGGCTGCCGGTCTGCTTAGCGGTCGCGTTTTTCGCCGGCGCGGCGGACGCGCGAGCGGCGGGCGGGTTTTTCAACACCCTGCTCGGCGAGCGCGAGGTGCACGTGATCACCGTCACGGACGTGACGAAGAAAGGGAAACAACTGCGCGAAGCGTCACGGGCGAATCCGATTTATTACGAGGCGCTCGTGCTCGGTTATCAGGATTACGGTCGCTCGATCGCGGGTCTCGAGCCGCCGGACAAAAGGGCGATGCTGAAGCTGATCATGAAGCTGCTCGCGGACCGCGGCTATTACCCCGGCTCGCCGCAGCACATGCCGGAAGTGCTGCTCGCGTTTTCGTGGGGCACGATGAACAACCGCGTGGGCATGTCGCTGCTGTTCATGGGGGGCGACAAAATGGACCTGCTGTGGCAACTTGAGCCGCTGTCGATTCACAACACGGTGAATCACATGACGCGGTTTCGTCACGGCTCGCTGGGCGACTTCATTTCAGAGGCGAGCAGCGGACGGCTCTACGTGATCTCGGTGCAGGCCTTTGATCGTGACGCGGCGATCGAAGGGCGGACGGAGTTGTTGTGGCACACGAAGGTGAGCGCGCCGGCGGACGGCCTCGATCTCACCCTCGCTCTCAAGCAGATGGCGCGCGAAGCGGCGCCGTTTTTCGGGCGCGAGACGGCGCGGCCGGTTTGGACTCGTGCGCCCGAGCATCCGGTCAGAGTGGACCTGGGCGAACTGAAGGTCGTCGAGGCGATCGATCCCGACAAACTGCCGATCACGGATACCGATCGCGGTCCGGATGCCGTCGGCCCGGCCGCGGCCGCCGCGCGGCAGCGCTGAATCGGAGCGCGACGTTTTCCGGTCCGCGACGACGGTTTCTGGTGATGTTCGCGAGGCGGCGGACCTGCTCCGCTCAGACCTTCACCGCGAAAAGCTCGGGGTGCATCGTGCCCTCGGCGACCTTGTTAACGGTGCCCGTCATCATGATCGAAAAGTCGACGCCGATTTCGATGCCGATCTGGCCGCCGGGCATGTGCACGGTGACCGCGCGATCGACGAGCCCGAGCTTGTGCGCGACGGCGGCGGCGGCGCTGGAACTGCTGCCGGACGCCAGGGTGTAACCTGCACCGCGTTCCCAAATTTCGATCTGAATGTTGGCGCGATCGAGCACGCGGAGAAACTGGACGTTCGTCTTGCGCGGGAAATTCGGGTGCGTCTCGAAGTGCGGGCCGTAGCGGTGCGCGAGCTCGGACGAGATTTCCGCGAGGGGAAGCACGCAATGCGGATTGCCGATCGTGGCGGCGCAGTAGGTGAACTCGCGGTCGAGCACGGTGATTTTCTCGTTGATGACCTCGCGCGGCGCGCCGGTGAGGTTCACGGGAATCTTCGCGCTGTCGAAGCTGACCCTGCCCATGGCCACCGTGATGAGGCGGCCGTTGTCCTTGATGACGGACTGGACCGTGCCGCCGGGCGTTTCGACGGTGAACGACGGATTCGTCACCAGCTTTTGATCCCACAAATAACGCGAAAAGATGCGGAGGCCATTGCCCGATTTTTCGGCCTCGGAACCGTCGGGGTTGAAGATGCGCAGGCCGAACTCGCTCGCGGTGGACGGGAGCGGACCCCAGAGGATGCCGTCGGAGCCGACGCCGAAGTTGCGATGGCAGACGACGCGGATCTGCTCGACGGAAGGAGCGGACTTCCACTGCGGGAAGTCGCGCGGATCGCAGACGATGTAGTCGTTACCGAGGGCGTGATACTTGTGGAAACGCATGGAGGAAGAGAGAGCATTGCCCATGCGAGCCGACGAGTTCACGAAAAAAGTCGCACGCGGTGCGCGGGCGAGGACCGGTGCGCGGACGTAGGGCGCCGCGCGGGGTCAGAGCTTGGCGGGGGATGACGGCGCGTCGCTGTAACCGAAGAGCTGGCGTTTCTTGATCGCCGCGACGACGCCGGGCGGGGCCATCTGTTCCCAGGAATCGTCGCCCTCCTTGATCCGGCGCAGGACGTCGCGGGAGAAAATATGCAGGATGTTCGGATCGAAGCCCACGATGCACTCGATGTAATGGTTCTCGAGAAGGTGATTGTAGAGATTACGGAGGTGATCGACGACCTGGACGTTCTTGGCGGTGATCAGCACCTGCGAGGCGAACGAGGCGGCGGCGGGGCTGCTGGGCGACACTGTGGGTTCGCCTTCTGAAAGATAATGCGAGTAGGCGTCCTGCCGCATCGGGTAGATGTAGAGCTTCACCGAGTGGCGGAAGAGACGGCCGAAGGACTCGAGGATGCCGCCCTCGAGATTCTCGTAATATTTTTCGTTGAAGATCTCGAGGAGGTTGTTGATGCCCATCGCGACGCCGATCATCTCCTTCGTGTAGCGACGAAAATAGGACGTGAGTCGGAAATACTCGGAGTAGTTCGAGATCAGCACGGTGAAGCCGATGTCGCTCAGCAGGTCGACGCGCGACAGGAAGTCCTCGGCGTCGAGCGCACCGGCGGCGAGCAGGTTGTTCATCGTGATCTCCATCAGCACGACGACCTCCTTGCCCTTGACGAGCGGCTCCTGGACGAACTGCGCGGTGGCGCAGTTGAGCATGTCGACGTTGACGTGCGTGACGGGGCGGAAGCTGCCGCGCTCGACGAGAATCGCCTTCTTGTAGAGGACTTCGGACGGCTGCATCACCTCGCCGTCGGCGCCGAACATCACGGCGTTGGTCAGGCCGAACTGGACGAGGTAAAGCGACATCAACCGGTTGTCGACGTGGCCGAAGGCCGGCCCGCTGAACCTCAGCATGTCGACCTCGATGCGGTCGGCGGTGAGGTTGTCGAGGAGCGACTGGGCGAATTTCTTCGGGTCGTCGCGCAGGAAGAACGCGCCGTAGATGAGATTGGTGCCGACGATGCCGAGCGCCTCCTGCTGCAGGACGTTCTCCTTGTCCCACATCCGGACGTGGATGACGATTTCGTTCGGAGCGCCGCCCGGCTCGGTCTGGAAGCGGATGCCCATCCAGCCGTGGGCTTCGTTGGTGCCCTTGTAATTGCGGGTGGCGACGGTGTCGGCGAACACGAAGAAGCTCGTGCGATGCCCGCGCGAGTCCGCGAGCCGCTCGAGGAGCAGTTGATACTCGTGGTCGAGCATCAGGTTCAGCCGTTCGCGGGAGACGTAGCGCGGCGCTTTCCCGTAGATCGCGTCGCTGAACGTCATGTCGTAGGCGGAGATCGTTTTCGCCACCGTGCCGGAGGCGCCGCCCGCCTGGAAAAAGATGCGCGCGACTTCCTGTCCCGCGCCGATCTCGGCGAACGTGCCGTATTTCTGCTCATCGAGATTGATCGTGAGCGCCTTGCGGTTGGTGGTGAGGAGGGTCTTCTGCTCGCTCGACATGAGGAAGGACTATGGGTCGGGCCGACGGTGAAGCAACTGGTTCGTGGGTCAGCCGGCGTGATCGCGCCAGTGGTGTCGCTGTCGATGGCGCGGGCGGACCGCCGGTCCTGATTTCTACTGGAGGAAACGCCGATTCGGGGTAGGGTCGCGCTTCCTTCGTATGAAAAACTTCTTCACGTCGATGCTGGGTGCGCTGGCGGCCCTGGTCATCTTCACGGTCGGCGGCGCGTTATTGTTCGTCGGATTCGTCGGCGCGCTCGCCGCGCTGAGTGGCGAAAAAACGGTCAGCGTCGATCGCGGCTCGTATCTGGTGCTCGATCTGGCGGCGGCGGTGACCGACGCGCCGCCGAACATCGATTTCCGTTTTTTGGGCGGGCCGAGCACGCCGACGCTGCAGTTGCGGACCGTGACGCGGACGCTCAAGGCGGCGGCGCAGGACGAGCGGATCGCGGGCGTGTTCATCAAGGGCGATGTGCCCGCGGGCGGCTACGGCCCGGGCTATGCGGCGTTGAAGGAAATCCGCGACGCCCTTGAGGAATTCAAGGCCTCTGGCAAGCCGGTGAAGGCGTTTCTCACCTACGCGACGACGAAAAACTATTACCTGGCCTCGGCGGCGGACGAACTCGTGCTCGATCCTTACGGGCTGATTTTCATGCCGGGACTTTCCAGCCAGCCGATGTTTCTGGCAGGCGCATTCGAGAAATACGGCGTCGGCGTGCAGGTCACGCGCGTCGGCAAATACAAATCCTTCGTCGAGCCGTTCACGCGCCGGAACATGAGCCCGGAGAGCCGCGAACAGATGCAAAAGCTGCTCGACGACATCTGGGGCGGGCTGCTCGGCGACATCAGCGCCGGTCGCAACGTGAGCGTCGCCACGATCCAGAGCACGGTCGACGCCGAGGGCGTGATCCGCGCGGAGGCGGCGAAACAGGCGCGGCTCGTCGACCGGATCGCGTATCGCGACGAAATCATCGACGAGATGAAAAAGCTCACCGGGCGTAATGGGCTAAAGGATACGTTCAAGCAGATCACGATCGTCGATTACGCGAAAGTCGCGAAGGACACCCGGATCGTGAAAAAGGAGCCGGACGCGGAGAAGGTGAAAAACGGCGAGGAAAAGAAGCCGGTCCTGAGCTCGCGGACCGGGCGGGTGGCGGTCGTTTATGCGGAAGGCGACATCGTGGACGGCGAGGGCGAGGAGCCGGGCGAGATCGGCGGCACGCGTTTCGCGCGCGAGCTGCGCCGGCTGCGCCAGGACGACAGCGTGAAGGCGATTGTTTTGCGGGTGAACAGCCCCGGCGGCACGGCGTCTGGCTCGGAGGCGATCCAGCGCGAGATGCGGCTCGCGATGGAGGTGAAGCCGGTCGTCGTGTCAATGGGCTCCTATGCGGCGTCGGGCGGCTACTGGATTTCCGCCTACAGCGATCGCATTTATGCGGAGCCGACGACAGTGACCGGCTCGATCGGCATTTTCGGCATCCAGTTCGACATCCAGAAACTCGCGGCTGATTTCGGCGTGACTTTCGACAGCGTGAAGACCGCGCGTTTCGGCGATATGTTGACGATCGCGCGTCCGAAGACCGCCGAGGAGATGGCGGTGTTTCAGCGACTCGTGGACTGGGTTTACGGCGAATTCATCGCGAAAGTGGCGGAGGGGAGGAAGCTCAAGCCGGCCTTTGTGGAGGAGATCGCGCAGGGCCGCGTGTGGTCGGGTGTCGAGGCTAAGAAACTCGGCTTAGTCGACGAAATCGGCGGACTCGACGAAGCGATCCATTTCGCGGCGGAGCAGGCGGGCCTCGGGACGGATTACCGCCTGGTGGAATATCCGCGGAAAAAGGAGTTCGCGGAAGCGCTGCAGGAAATGATCGAGAAAATGGCGCCGCAAACGGCGCGGGCGTCAGGCTTTGCGGCCCGCGTCGCTGCGCGTTTCGAGCAGGATTTGAAGACGTTGCAGCGCTTCAACGATCCTCGCGGGCTTTACGCGCGGCTGCCTGTCGATTTGATGATCGAGTAATATGTCGAATCACACGCTTTCCAGGGAAGTTTCCGCCACGATGATCCCGGCGGGCGAGGTCGTGACGCTGCCGGCAGGCGCGCCCGTCTTCATCACCCAGACGCTCGGTGGCAATGTGACCGTGCGCACGGACCAGGGCCTCTTTCGTATCGCCGCCGCGGATGCGGGCGCGATCGAGGGTTACGAGGCCCGGCCGGCCGACGCGGCGCCGACCGCCGGAGGAAACGCCGAGTTCAGCGAACAGGCGGTGTGGGAGGCGTTGAAGACCTGCTTCGATCCGGAAATCCCGGTCAACATCGTCGATCTGGGACTGGTTTACGATCTCGTGGCGGAAAAAACGCCCACCGGCGGTCATGCCGTCGAGGTCAAGATGACGCTGACGGCGCCGGGGTGCGGCATGGGTCCGGTGATTGCGGAAGACGCGCGCGAGAAAATCGCGCAGCTGCCGCAGGTCGAATCGGCGAAGGTTCACATTGTGTGGGACCCGGTGTGGTCGCCGCAGATGATTTCGCCCGAGGGGCGAAAGACGCTCGGGCTGGAGTGACGTCGCGGCGGTGAATCACGGCGACAACGACCGGACGAGTCTGCCCACGGACTACACGGAAGGCACGGAGTGAACTGACGGCGATGGCGTCGGAGTCCTCACCGCGACGGCTACGCTGGTCGTCGGGCGGCCGTGCGGACGGTGGTTACGACCGCTGGCGCCGCGAACGTCGCTCAGGCGGTGATGCTCTCGAGCGAGCACCCGTCGGCGGACGCGGCGTGGGGCGTCTCGCAGTTCGGGCGGGCGACAATCCCGGGAAACGGCTCCAGCGCGAAGGCGCGGTTCGGATCGGCGAGCAGGTGGCGGTCGCAGACGGCGAAAAGCGCGGCCTCGCTTTCGGTGCGCCGCATGTCGTGCAGAAACGCGCCCTGCGGGTCCACGCTCTGGCCGACGAAGTTGAGATATTTCTTCATCTTGTTGACGTGAAGCCGCTCCGGCAGGCCGGGCACCTGCGTGGCGCGATACAGCCGCTCGATGTAATCGCGCACATCGGCGAGGGTCGGGCGGAAAATCGCGGACGCCGAGCCGTGCTGTGAGGCCTCGCGACACTGCCGGAAGATCCACGGATTGCGGATCGCGTGCCGGCCAATCATCACGCCGGCCGCGCGCGTCTCCGCGAGGACGCCGAGCGCCCGGGTGGCGGAGAACACGTTGCCGTTGGCGAGGACCGGACAGCGCACGCGGGCGACGGCGCGCGCGATGTAGTCGTAGTGCACCTCGCTGCGATACATTTCCTTCACGGTCCGCCCGTGAATGCTAAGCAGGTCCACGCGATGCCGGTTGACGAGCTCGAGCAGCGGCTCGAACGGCGTCGTATCGTCGAAACCGATACGCATCTTCACCGTGAAGAGGCCGGGCACGGCGGCGCGGAGCGTGGCGAGGATTTCGTCGACGCGCTGCAAGTCGCGCAGCAGACCGCCGCCGACGTTCTTCTTGTAAACCTTGGGCGCGGGGCAGCCGAGATTGAGATCGATGCCGGCGACCGGGTGGCGCAGCAGCGCCTCGGCGGTGCGCGTGAGATGCGTGAGGTCCTCGCCGATGAGCTGGGCGAAGACCGGACGTCCGGTGGCGTTTTCGTCGATGGAGCGGAGAATGTGTTTCTCCGGATGCGACTGGGCGTGGACGCGGAAGAATTCGGTGAAGAAGTAATCCGGCGCACCGTAGTGCGCGATCACGCCCATGAAGGCGAGATCGGTGACGTCCTGCATCGGCGCGAGCGCCGTGAGCGGAAGTCCCGGGTGGAGCGGGGGCGGGAGGGAAACGGGAGCGGACGGCATGCGGGACCAGCGGCTATTCGTCCTCGTCGGATTCCTCCGACTGCTGCTGCTGGCGCACGCGTTCCAGGATTTCGGTCATGTCCTCAGTCGCGTCGATGACGGCGCGCGCGACGAAGATCGGACGCTTTTGTTGCAGCGCGAGGACGATCGAGTCGCTCGGGCGGGCGTCGATCTCGACGATCTTTTTGCCCAGTTCGTTTTCCATGCGCAGGAGGACGCGCGCGAAAAACGTGCCCTCGCGGGCATCGTTGACGAGGATGTGATCGAGTTGCGCGCCGAGTCCGAGGAGGATGCTGCCGATGAGGTCGTGGGTGAGCGGGCGGTCTTTTTTGACGCCGTTCAGTGTCATCTGGATCGCGTTGCCGACGGAGTGGTCGACGTAAATCACGAAGGTCTTCTCGTCGTTGCCGAGGAACACGGCACAACCGTTGGCGGTGGGCATCACGCCTTTCACGGAGACGGGGACGACGTCGTTCTGCATGGTTAAGAAATGGTCGCAGCGGGCGGAAAGCGCAAGTCGGCGGGCCGCGTCGCGCGGTGCGGAACTGGCGCGCGCGAAGTTCGCGCCTATTCGAAACCGTAGAGCGGAATGCTCCAGCTCCTGGCCTGCGCGAGCACGGCGGGACGATCGAGGATGATCACGCGATTCGCTTCGAGCGCGGCGGCTTTGATGCCGGCTTCGCGCATCGTTTCGAGCGTGCGCTGACCGAAACAGGGGACGTCGAACCGGTAATCCTGCCCGGACTTCACCGTTTTCACGAAGAGGGTCGCGTCGGTCTTGAACGTGCCCGCGCGGCGGAGCATTTCGTCGGTGCCCTCGTAGGCCTCGACGGCGAGCACGGTGCCCTTGCGGACGACGCAGCCCTGGCCGATGTCGAGTCGGGCGCATTCGCGGGCGATGTGGATCCCGTGATCGAGGTAGTCCTGGTCGATGGGGAAGGATCGCCCGGTCATGCAGCCGGCGATGGCGAGCTGGTCGTCGATGAAGGAGCGGGCGTCGAGCAGCTTGATGCCGAGGGCTTCGATCTCGGCGGCGATGGCGCCGAAGATGGTTTCGGCATTGCGGCGTTTCAGCGACGCGAGGATGCGGATCGCCTTCAGGTCGGGATGAAGACCCTTGAACAAGCGCCGCGGCGCAATCTGTCCGGCCATGATGACGTAACCGGCGCCGAACTCGCGCAGCGTTTTCAGCATCCGGCCGAGCTGGCCGACGAGCAGCGTGCAGCGATCCGATTCGGGAAAGGAAGCGACGAGGTCGGGCCGCGTTTCCTCGTCGAAAGCGATCAGCTTCAGCGGCACGCCGGCGCGGCGAACGGCGGCGGCGACAAGCTGCGGGTAAATTCCCTGGCCGGCGATAAGCGCGACCGGACGCTGCGGATCGAAGTCAGGAGGGAGAAACGCGGAGAGCACGGCGGAAAAAGTTGAAAAGCTGAAAGACTGAAAAGCTGAAATTGGCGAGCCGCGTTCGCGGAAGAGCGGAACACCCGCTTGGTTTCAGCTTCTGGGTTTTTCAGCGTTTCAGCTTTCTAGGACTGGGAGCCGTAATATTTTTTGTAGCTCCGGTAGTAGCGGTAATTCGAATAATACTCGATGCGGCGCGGCGAGAGACCGTTGAGCACGACGCCGAGCACCTCGTTTTTGCCGTTGCGGAGCGCCTTCATGTAAAGGCGAATGTGTTTTCGGAAAGCGCGATTAAAGCGGCAGACGTAAATGACCTCATCGGCGCGCTCCGCGATCAGGAGACTGTCGGTGACGGCGCCGAGCGGGGGCGAGTCGATGATGACGAGGTCGTATTCCCGTTTCAGCTTTTCGAGCAGCTGTGCGAAGAGCGGATTTTCGAGGATCTCGGTCGGACTCTTCGAACGTCCGCCGGAGCAGAGCAGCGAGAGGTTTTCGCTGATCTTGATGATGCCGAGGCTGGGGCTGGTCGCGAGTTCGGTGTCGAGCGCGGCGCCGGCTTCGAACCAGGTGATGAGCCCCGCGCTGTTTTGCTGCCGGAAATGGCGGTGGAGCATCGGCCGGCGGAGATCGCAATCGACGAGCAGCGTGCGTTTGGCGTGACGGGCGAAGCTGCCGGCGAGATTGCAGGAGATGAGCGTCTTGCCCTCGCCGGGGATCGTGCTGGTGACGAGGATCGATTTCGGAAAATCGAGCTTCGAGTGGATTTTCACCGAGCTGTAAACGCTGAGGAACGCTTCGATGCCGGGTGCCTGTTTGTCGTTCAGCAACAGCGAGTATTTCTCGTCGTCTTTCATCGACGAGAGATCGGGGATGATGCCGAGGAGGTTGGCGCCGATGAAGGACTCGACGTCCCAGGCACTCTTGATGCGGTCGTCGATGAAGCTCAGCCCGATGGCGACGCCGAGAAACACGAGGACGCCGACGCCGATGCAGCTGCGGGTGATCGCGTGGAGATTGGGCGAATACGGGGCGCCGGACGGGACCGCGCGGTCGAGCGGGTGGAGCGGAATCTTTTCCAGGTTCTTCGTCGTCGTCGTCTGGCTCAGGCGATCGAGGATCTGCAGATAGTTTTGCTTCGTGATCTGCGCCTGGTTTTCGAGCGAGCGATATTGGACGGCGATGTCGCCAAGCTGGAGCGAATCCTTCTCCGCCTTGGCGAATTCGGCCTCGAGGCTTTTCTCCGATTCGCGGGCCTCGTCGAGGCGGGTGCGCAGGTCGGCGATCGCGAGGTCGATGGCCTTGTCGAGCTGCTTTTGAACGACGCCGATGCTGTTCTCGATGTCGACCATCTTGGGATGACGTTCGAGGTAGCGCTCGCCGAGGACGGTCTGGCTTTGGCGGAGACTGGCGAGCTGGCTGGCGAGCGACGGGACGGTGCCGTGGTTCGCGATGTATTGGATCTCGATGAGATTGCGGCCTTCCTTGCGGTAGGTTTCGACGAGATTGAACTGGTTCTCGAAATTGAGACGGACGAGTTGCGCGTTCGTGAGCGTGCTGCTGATGGTTTTGAGGCGGTCGCCGACGATGTCGCGGCTCTTGTCGAGGGAGATGAGGTTGTGGGCCTTCATGTAGGCCTGGAGCTTTTGCTCGGCGATTTCGGACTCCTTGCGCAGGTCCTCGGCGCGAGTCCGCAGGAACTCGACCGCGGTCTCATTGATGCCGCTGACGCGATCGATGAGATAATTCATGAATTCGCTGACGTAGCGGTTGGCGACGAGCGCGGCCGCTTCCGGGTCGGGGTGGCGGACGGTGATGGCGATCAGCAGCGAGTTGCGCGCCGGCTCGATGGAAACGGAGCCGAGGGCGGCGCCGGCGGGCGGCGGCGGGGTGCCGGGCGGGAGCGCCTTCAGAAAGGGACGCTGGAGGATCTTCACCTCCTCGGGCGTGAACGATTCTACGACGCGGCTGCGGAGGCGGCCGCTGTTGAGGATCTGGATGTTGGTATTGAGCTCGATGTCGCTGCGGACGGCGGCATCGACGACGACTTGCGAGGTGACGACGGTTTCCGGTTTCTCGAACTGCATCGTCGCCGTGCTCATATACATCGGCGTCTCGCGGGCTTTGAAATAGCCCATGGGCACGGCGACGAGAAGCGCGAGCGGCAGCGCGATCCAGAGCCGCTCCCGCAGCATGATGTAGTAATCCCGCAGCGTCCGGCGCTCGACGGCAATTTCTTCGTCCCGCACGCCCCGGACGTGGGCGGGCGGTTTCGGAGTGGGTTCGGCGATCTGCATGGGATCAAATGATGCGCTCGGGCACGTAAACGTTGTCGCCCGGCTCGAGCAGAATGGCGCTGTTGTCGGGGAGGTTCGACTTGCGGCCGCGCAGAAGGCTGTCGACGTCCACGACGAAGGTGGTGACCTTGCCATCGGTTCCGGTGCGCGTGATGACGACAGCGGTGCCCTTGGCAATGTCCGTGAGGCCGCCGGCCTTGGTCACCAGCTCGAGGATGGAAAAGGTGGATTCGATCGGCAGCAGGTAGCGGCCGGGGGCCTTTACCTGGCCGGAAATGGAAACCTCGCGCGGGGCGTAGTCTTCGATCGCGATCGTCGCCTGCGGATTGCGCAGGTAACGTCCGTCGCGGTAAGCCTGCTCGATGGCGCGCTGCGCGGCGGCCACGGTCATGCCGGCGACGTGAAGGTCGCCGACGAGCTTGAGATTGATCATGCCGCGGGCGTCGATGCGCATGATGGAGGAGAGCTCCTCCTCCTGGAAGATCGAGACGCGGATGCGGTCGGTGATCGTGAGACGGTAAACGTAATTGGGCTTTTCCGTCGGAGCAGTGGCGGCTTTTTCGTCCTGAGCGGAAGCGGGGACGACGAGCGAGGCCGCGAAGGCAAGGACCGTGAGGCTGGCGTGAAGGAAACGAAGAATCGAGAGCGGCATGGCGCGGGATGGCTCAGTAAGTGGCGATCACGGTGAAGGTGAGCATCTGTCGCTCGAAATCAGCTCCCGCGAGATTGGAGCGATTGAGCATGTAGACATAGGCGAGGCTGGTGCGGATATGCGTGGTGATGGCGAGGCCGATGCTGGCGTCGAACTGGAGCATCTCGTCGCGGCGGCCGTCACCGGCCCGGCCCAGAAAATCGCTTCTTGAATAGGTCACCCCCGCATTGGCGATATATTTGCTACTGAGCGATGCGGTGCCGTGCAAGCCGGCGCTGGCGCGGTTGACGGAAATGTCAGTCGAGGTGATGGAAAAATCCTGATTCAGGTCGGCGGAAAACGAGAGGCGGCGCGAGAAAAGCCATTTCAACGAGGTGCCGGACGTGAACGAATCGAAGGTTTCGTCGGTGCCGTCCGGGAGCTCGTTGTTGCGACGCTGCACCCCGACGCGGACGGTGCCGCTGAGCTTCGGCAGGATGCCGCCGCTGGCGCCGACGGTGAAGCTGTGATCGACGGCGGTGGTGTTCTTCGACGTGTCGCTGATGCCGATGGTATAGCCGCCGTTGAGGTCGAGCTTTGAGGTGTAGATATAGTTAACGTTGATGGAGTCCGAGAATGTATATAAGTCGCTGAACGCGCTTTTGTTGGTATACAGTTTTGTCGTGGTGCGGAAATTGTTGGTGAAATAGTAGCGATCGTTCACCGGATAACGCAGGTCGAGTCCGGCGCTGTTGTTCCAGGCGCGGGTGCGTTCGCCGGCGTCGGGATCGGCCTGGCTCTCGCGGCGCGTGGTGAAGGCGAGCACGCCGGTGGTGCGCCCGTAGCGCTTGCGGAACGCGAGCGCGAAACTCGGATCGGTAAAATCCTGGCCGCGGATATCCTTGAAACCGCCGGCGACCGTCGTGGCGTTGGCGGTGACGCTGATGAGGCCGGCCTGTCGCGAATAGTCGACGCCAAGGGTGAGCGTCTGCGTGTAGGACTGCTGCGCCACCTTGCGGGTGAACACGTTCGTGTCCAAACCGATGCTGTAGGTGCCGCTCACGAAGATCAGCTCCTTGCCCTCGTTCAGGTTGAACAATGCCCGGGCCGGCGAGATCAGGATCATGCTTGCAAGGAGGCTGAAGCCGATGCGCTGGCGGAGGGTCATCGAGACGGCGGAGCGAGGGGAGCGTCGGCCTAGCGGACAAGGTTGGCCTGGCTGCCGGTATATTCGACGGGCGGGATGTCGGGCACCGTCGGCCGCGGTTGTGGGCCGGGATCGCCGTTGTTGCCGGGATTGCCGCCGCCGATCGGAGTTCCGGTGCCACCCGGGCCCCCTCCGGTTGTGCCGGAGCTGAACTGGACGGACGTTTGGGCGGCCTGTGCGGCGTCGAGATCCGCCTCCAGCTCGCCGAGGTCGGCGGGGTCGAACTGGGTGACGATAATGGAGGTGGAGGTGTTCTGCTCGGGATCGCCGGTGGCAGCGCCGCCGGAACCGCCACCCGCGGGCGCGGCCGGATTCGCGCCGGTGGCGCCTGGCGAGCCTATGCCGCCGGCAAAGGACGAGGGCGGTGGCGACGCCGGCCCGGGATTGGTCGCGGCATTGGCGAGTTGGCCGGCGCTGGCTGCGTTTTGCGTTGCCTGGGCAACCTGTTGGGAAATCTGGGCTACGACCGGACCGGCTTGCGCTGCGGCGGCTTGCACCGAGACCAGCGGCTGGTTGGCCGCAAGCGCGACGCTCTGGGTGATGGCGGCCGCGGACGCCGGAGCGGCTTGCGCCACCGCGGCGGCGAGCACGCCTGCGGTCTGGGTCGTGATGGCGGGCGAGGCGTTCGGATAGCTCTGGACGAGAAGTTGCATGACCGCCGTGGCGACTTCCTGAGCCTGAGGCGGCACGACGACCGTCACCGCGGCGGCGAGGGTCGCGGCGGTTTGCGCCACGACCTGGGGCGACGCGTCGGCCATCGTGGGCGTCAAGGTGAGCACCTTCATCATCGTCGCGGCGATCGGCACGGCCTGAGTCGGCGCGGCGGTCGTGACCGCGGAGGCGATCGTGGCGGCAATCTGCGAATTCGCGGTCGGAGGCGACTGCGGCGAGGCTTGGGCCAGTGCTTGCATCACGGCGGCGGCGACCGGCGCCGCTTGGGCCGGCACGGAAGCGGCCACCGCGGAGGCGAGCGCGGCGGCGGTTTGGACAGTGCCCGGAGTGGGCGTGCCCTGCGGCGTCGTTTGCACAAACGTCTGGGTCACGGCCGAGGCAATCTGGGCGGATTGAGCGGGAGCGGCTTTGGCGGCGCCCGCGGCGATCGCGATCGCGTGCGCCGGCGCCGCGATGGCGGCGGAGGTCGCGATCTGCGAGGCTTGATCGGGCGCGGTGCTGACCACGGCGGTCAGCAGCGAGGAGACCGTCGGGCCCGCGACCGTCGAAGTGGAGGCGAGTGGCGACGTGAGGGCGACCACGGCCTTGCTGGCAATCGCGCCAGCTTCAGCGGGGAGCGCGGCGGCGGCGGTTTGGGCCACTTTCGTGATCAAATCCGCCGCGGACGAAGGCGGCAGCGCGCCGAGATTGTTTTGCACGACGTGGGTGACGGCGTCCAAGGCCGTCTGCACGACTCCCGCGAAACTGCTGGAGCTGGCCACGGCGCTGGCGAGCGAGATCGGCGGCTGCGGCTCTCCGCCGGGCGGCGTGATGGTGACGTTGCCGGCGGCGATGGAGTAGTTGGTGCCGTTGGGCGTGGTGAAGACCACCGTGTCGGCCGTCGTCGCGACGAGAAAGCCATCCTCCTCCACCGAGACGGAAAACGAGGTGCCCTTCGCGTTGGCGATGCCTTTCGGAGTGCGCACGCCGTAGTCGTTGAGGCCCGATTTGGCGGGATCGATCGTCGAGACGAGGGTGCCGGCTTGCAGCCCGAGCAGGGTGGACTGCTTTTTAACCACGCCGCCCTCGGTGACGACGGACAATTTCTCGATCCGGACGGTGGTTTTCGGGCGGAGGGTCGCGATCGTGCCCTCGAAGGTTTGCAGGTAAAGTTCCGCACTGTCGTTGGTGGAGAGCACCGCGCCGGCGGGGACCGATTCTCCCTCGGCGATCGCGCGCGAGACGTTGTTGTTTGGAAGCTTGACGGTGGCGGGACCGGTCAGCCGCAGCACGATCGCTTCGGTTTCACGGGTAAGCTCGCCCGTCGCGACGGCAGTTGGAATCGGCAGTGCCGCGCCCGGCGCAATGGACGCCGTGGCCGGGACGTCGGCGGCGGATTTCGCGGCGGCGTTTTCCTTCGAGGCCACAAATTCCTCCTCCGTGATCGCGGCGCCGCCGATCGTGTATTTGACGAAGGCCTCCTGTCCGGTGGTCAGCCGCTTGCCGATCGAAACGAACGAGCCGTCGGGCGCGCGCGGATTAACGGTGGCGGTGCCGTTGATCATCGCGACGTGCGTCTGCTTCTCCTCGGCTTCGATCAGGACGCGTTCGCCGCGGATGCCGACCATCGCATGCGCCGTTTCGTAAACCATCGTCGTGCCGCTCAACAGCCGCGGCGTGCTCAGCACCACGCGCCCGGTCGCCAGCTTGATGATGGTGGAGGAGTTGGACGGCTCGACGCGGAGATTGTTGTTCGGGGCGAAAAACTCCTGGTCGAACTTCACGATTTCGAACCGGGTTTTTTCGTCGAGCACCGTGCTCGTCTGGTTGGAAAACAGGATCGAAACCTTCGACCCGGGCGCCGTCTCGAGCGTGGCGCCGCGCGCGCGGATCGTGTCGCCTTTTTTCAGTTCGAGAATCCGGCCGTCGCTGACGCACGTCGCCGTGCCGGTGACGCTCACGACCGTGAAGCGGCCGAGCACGTTGTTCTGTCGGCTGAGTGCCGCCTCGAGCCAGGACGAGGCGCCGAGCGTGAGGACGACGAGCAGAACAATGCGCAGAGATGCTTTCATGGCGGGCCCCGGGACAGCGGTGAGAATTCTAGGGGGAATTACCTAGATTTCCTGGGGGTGAAAGCAAACTAATTCTCGACGACCAAATTCAGGATTTTACCTGGGACATAGATCGTGCGCTTGAGCTTTTTCCCGGCGGCAAATGGTGCCACGCGTTCGTGGGCCAAGGCCAGGGCGACGGCGTCGGTTTCGGCGAGTCCGACTGGGACCAAGGCATCGCCGCGGTGTTTGCCGTTTACTTGAAACACCAGCTTGACCTCGCTCGCGACGAGCTTGGCGGGATCGAAAGCCGGCCAGGTCGCGTGTTGGACGGAGGGCTTTTGGCCCAGCCGCTCCCACAGCTCTTCGGCGAGGTGCGGCGCGAAAGGTGCCAAAATTTGGACAAACGCGAGCGCGCTGTCGCGGCGAACGGCGGGCGCTTTCTGCAGCGCGTTCGCAAAGATCATCATTTGCGAGATCGCGGTGTTGAAGCGCAGGCCGGCGATGTCCTCGCCGACTTTCTTGATCGTTTCATGCAGCAGCTTCGTGAGCTCCGCGGGCTCGGCGGCGTCGGCCGAAATTTTTGCATTAATCTCACCCTCCGCTCCGATGTATTCGCGCCAGACCTTTTGCAGGAACCGGTGCACGCCCTCGATGCCGCGCGGATTCCACGGCTTCATGGCCTCGAGCGGCCCGAGGAACATCAGATACAGGCGCAGCGTGTCGGCGCCGTGCGACGCGATCACGGTGTCGGGGCTGACGACGTTGCCGCGGCTCTTCGACATCTTCTCGCCGTCCTCGCCGAGGATGATGCCTTGGTGAAACAGCTTGGTGAACGGCTCGGCTTGCGGCACGACACCGAGATCGAACAGCACCTTGTGCCAGAACCGCGCGTAGAGCAGGTGCAGCACCGCGTGTTCGGCGCCGCCGATGTAGAGATCGGGCACGCCCCAGTAGCGCAGCGCCTCGGGCGAGGCGAACGCGTCCGCGTTGCGCGGATCGAGGAAGCGCAGGTAATACCAGCACGAGCCCGCCCACTGCGGCATGGTGTTGGTCTCGCGGTGCGCGCGTATCCATTTTTCTCCTTCAGGCCGCGGCTGCGACGCGGGGACGCTGGCGCCGGTCTCGTAATTGAACCAGATCTCGAGCCATTCGGTGACGTTGGCCAGGGGGCTTTCGCCGTTGCCGCTCGGCAGATACGACTGCACGTCGGGCAGTTCCAGCGGCAGCGCGGCGGGCGGAAGCGGCAGCGCGTAATGCGTGACGCCGCCGTTCAAAAACGTCACCGGCTCGGCCGGCACATCGCCGCCGCGGGCCGCCGCGGCGCGGCGGTAGTCGGCCTCGTCGACCCACACGATCGGGAACGGCTCGCCCCAGTAGCGCTGACGCGAGAACAGCCAGTCGCGGAGCTTGTAGTTGACGGTCGCCTGCCCGACGCCGCGGGCGGCGAGATCGGCGGTGATTTTCTTCTTCGCCTCGGCCCACGGCAGGCCGTCGTAGCCGGGTGAGTTGATCAGCCGGCCCTCGCCGGTATAGGGGAGCTTTTGCTCGCCATCGTCGTTGGCAATGACCTGAACGATCGGCAGATTATACTGCTGCGCGAACTCGTAGTCGCGTTCGTCGTGCGCCGGCACGGCCATGATCGCGCCGGTGCCGTAGCCCATGAGCACGTAGTCGGCGATCCAGATGGGCACGCGCGCGCCGTTGACCGGATTGATCGCGTAACTGCCGCTGAAAACGCCGGACTTGTCCTTGGCGAGATCGGTGCGCTCCAGATCGCTCTTGGCGGCGGCCTTTTTCTTGTAGTTTTCGACGGCGTCGCGGTGCTCGGGCGTGGTGAGCGCTGCGACGAGCGGGTGCTCGGGCGCAACGACCATGTAGGTGCAGCCGAACAGCGTGTCGGGCCGCGTGGTGAAAATCTTCAGCTGGCCGAGCGTTTTATTTTCGAGGTCGAACAGGAGTTCGGCGCCTTCGCTGCGGCCGATCCACGCTTCCTGCATCCGTTTCGTGGATTCAGGCCAGTCGACGTCCTTCAGGTCGGCGAGCAGGCGTTCCGCGTAAGCGGTGATACGCAGGACCCATTGGCGCAGGTTGCGGCGCTCGACGGGGAAACCGCCGACCTCGCTCTTGCCGTCAACGACTTCCTCGTTGGCGAGAACGGTGCGCAGCTCGGGACACCACCAGACGGGCCGTTCGTCGACGTAGGCGAGGCCGCGCTTGAAGAGCTGCAGGAAAATCCACTGCGTCCACCGGAAGTACTTCGGGTCCGTCGTGTCGATCTCGCGATCCCAGTCGTAGGAGAAACCCAGCGCTTTGATCTGCCGGCGGAAATTGGTGATGTTGTTTTGCGTGTTGGTGGCCGGATGCGTGCCGGTCTTCACCGCGTGCTGTTCGGCGGGCAG
Organism: Opitutaceae bacterium; assembly: GCA_040255565.1. GTDB lineage: Bacteria > Verrucomicrobiota > Verrucomicrobiia > Opitutales > Opitutaceae > Opitutus. The sequence continues at coordinate 517,283 of JBDZVH010000001.1, forward strand.
GCCGAAGGCATCCCAGCCGATGGGGTGCAGGACGTTGTAGCCCTTCGCGCGCATGAAACGCGAAACGATGTCGCTGGCCGTGTAACCCTCGGGATGACCGATGTGCAGCCCGGCGCCCGACGGGTAGGGGAACATGTCGAGCACGTAGTATTTCGGCTTCGACGAGACGTTGTCCGCGCGGGCGGTGTGGTTTTGCTCCCAGAAAGTTTGCCAGTGCGGCTCAATCTCTTGGAAGTTGTAGTCTTTGCTGCAGGTAGCCATTCGCGTGAACCCGCCACTGTGAAACCTTTCCATCTCCGGTCAATCTTCGCCCTTGTCCTCGTAGTTTTCACAGCGGTTTCGCGTGCGCCGGCGGCGGTCAGCCGCGGATTTACGGAGTTGCTCGACGCAGTCGTGCGCATCGATGTGCGCGAGCAGGCGTTCGAAGCAGGCACGAAGCGGCTGTCGTCCAGCATCGGCTCGGGCGTGATCCTTTCCAAAGACGGCCTCGTGCTCACCAACGCCCACGTCGTCAGCCCGCGCGCGGTCGAGATCTCCGTAACGCTCGCGAGTCTCGAGCGCGTCGGCGCAAAGCTTGTCGGCTGGGATCACTGGACCGATCTCGCGCTGCTGCGGTTGGATATGACGGAGGCGAAGCGCCGCGGGCTGCGTTTCAAACCCGCGGAGTTTGGTGACAGCAGCAAACTCTCGGTCGGCGACACGGTGTTCGCGGTCGGCACGCCGTTCGGCCTCACGCGCACGGCGACGCGCGGCATCGTGTCCAACACCAACCGCTACTTCGAAGATTCGCGCGGCGTGAACGGCTACGAGACGGGTTCGTTCAACACCTGGCTGCAAACCGACGCCGCGATCAATCCCGGCAATTCCGGCGGTCCGCTCGTGGCGGAAAACGGCCGCGTCGTCGGCATCAACTCGCGCGGCTATTCCGGCGCGGACAATCTCGGTTTCGCGATTCCCGCGAACATCGCGAAGAAGGTCGTCGCTGCGCTCGTCCGCGACGGCGCCGTGACGCGCAGCTACGTCGGCCTCGTGCCGCGCGATCTGCAGGATTTCGAAAGTTTTTATGCGCTGTCGCTCAACACCGGCATGTTGATCAACACGGTCGATCGCGACTCGCCCGCGGCGCGCGCGGGCATTCGCGGCGGCGACATTCTGCTCGCGATCAACGGCGTTCAGGTCGACGGACGTTTCCCGGAGCAGCTGCCGCCAATCCAAAATACGATCGCGAGCTTTCCGGTCGGCTCGACGTTGAAGCTCACGATCAAGCGCGGCGCGGAAACGCACGCCTACGATGTCGTCACCGAAAAACTCGAAAGCCGCGTCGGTGAGGAAGGCGCGTTCGATCAGTGGGGCATCAGCGTCCGCAAAGTTTCGCGCACCTACGCCCGCGAAAACCAGCTCGCCGATGCGCGCGGCGTGATCGTCATCGGCGTGCAACCGGGTTTTCCCGCGGCGGTCGCGGGCGTGAATCGCGGCGACGTGATCACCAAGATTGGCCAGCAACCGGTAGATTCGCTCGATGTCGTGCGGCGTGCGCACGCGGCTTACGCGGAGAAACCCGAACCGGTGCTCGTCGAGGTGCTGCGCGACCGGCAGGTGTCGCTGTATGTTTTAAAGCCATGATGACTTTGTTCTGGAAAAACGCGCTCGCGAACGGATCGGAGATGACGCGCTTTCGCGCGCGCAACGTCGGCGTGATTTGGGTGTGTGCGCTGCTGGCGCTGTCCGCGCGCGCGGCGGATTTGCCGACGCTGTGGGCTGAGCGGTTGAAGGCCGTGGTGGCGGTGGAATTTTATATCGAAACGGAAACCGAGCGGCGTCCGAACATCGCTTACGGCACCGTCATCGACACGCAGGGCACGATCATCCTGCCGCCGGTTGCGGTGAGTCCGCGCACAACGCCGTCGCAGTTGAAGGAGTTCAAAGTGCACCGCGCGGGCGAGGCCGAGAGCGTGGCCGGCGAGTATCTTGGACAGGATGCGTTGACCGGCTGGCATTTTGTGCGCGCCGCGGAGCCGCTGCGCGGCGACCTCGTGCCGATCACGAAATTCGCTGCGGCGAAATCCGCCGAACTGCAGCTGGCGGACGACGTGTGGGGCATCGGACTGCGGAACAAGGACGAGGATTTTCTCCCGTATCTGCTCACGAGCCGGATCGCGTTGATCCAGTCGCTGCCGCAGCGCACGGCGATCGCGCAGCAGGAAGTCGCGGGGCCGGGGCTGCCGGTGTTCAACGGCGCGGGCGAATTCGTCGGGCTCGCGCTGAGTTCGTTCGGACAAAGCTTCGTGCAATTCTCGCGCAGCGCGCCGGGCGGCTCGCCGGTGATTCAGGTCAACGTGGAGGAGAGCGGTGCGGTGCTGGTGGCGAGCGAAGTGCTGCCGTATCTCGGCCGCGTGCCGCAGAATGTTTTCGGGCGTCCGCTGGCGTGGCTCGGCGCTTATGGTCTCGAGCCGGTCGATCCGGAAGCGGCGAAGTTTTTGAAACTCGAAGGTCAGTCGGCCGCCGTGATCAGCGAGGTGCTGGAAGGCAGTCCGGCGGAGGCGGGCGGATTGAAGGATCGCGACATCGTCGTGGGCGTCGCGGGCCAGCCGCTGCCGCGTTTTCGTCCGGATCGCGCGGTCATCGGCTATCTGCAACGCGAGGTGTTGAAACGCCGGCCGGACGAGCCGCTGGCGTTCACCGTGCTGCGCGACGGCGCGCGGGTGGAGACGACCGTCACGCTGGGCGAACAGCCGAAACTGGTCGGCGAAGCGGAGCGGAAGTATTTCGAGAATCTCGGATTCACGGTGCGCGAATTTGTTTACGACGACGCGGTCGACCGGCGCGCGAAGTCGTCGGAGCTCGGCGGCGTCGTCGCGCATTTCGTGAAACCCAACAGCCCGGCGGCGGTCGCGGGCTTGCGACCGGACGACTGGATCAAGGAGATCGATCGCGTCGAGGTGAAGTCCTACGCCGCGGCGGTGTTTCAACTCTCGGCGATCGAGGCGGACAAGACGCGCACGGAAGCGGTGCTGCTCGTGAACCGCGGCGGCGAGACCGCGGTGCTGCGGCTGAAGTTGTGAGGCGACGCGAACGGAAGCATTGTTAACCGATTTTCTATGTTCACTGGTATTGTCGAAGAAACGGGGCGGGTGGTGGCGTTTCGCCCGGAAGCAGAAGCGTGGTCGCTCACGATCGCGGCGGACGTCGTGCTCGCCGACGCGGCGTTGGGCGACAGCATCGCGGTCAACGGCTGCTGTCTCACCGTCGCGCAGCTCGAGGGAAAAACGGTGCGCTTCGACGTGCTGGAGGAGACGCGCCGTCTGACGAATTTCGCGGCGTTGAAATCCGGCGCGCTCGTGAATCTCGAGCGCAGCCTGCGTTTCGGCGGGAAGGTCGGCGGGCATTTCGTCACCGGCCACATCGATGCGGTCGGCACGGTGGACGTGTTCGAGCCGCGCGGGAAGGATCACTATCTGCGCGTGCGGATCCCGGCGGAGTATGCGCGCTACATCGTGCACAAAGGCAGCATCGCGATCGACGGAATATCGCTGACGATCGCGGAGACGGCGGACGACGCGTTCGCGGTGTGGCTGATTCCCACGACGATGGCAGTGACGAATCTCGCGGAGAAACACGTCGGCGATCCGATCAATCTCGAATTCGATCTGCTCGGCAAACACGTCGAGAAACTGATGCTCACCCGCGTTTAGCTTTTGCCATGAACCTTGCGCTTGCGGCCCTGACGGAGGAACTGCGCCGGCTGAAATCCGCCGGCGTGAAAAACGTGTCGGTGAGCGACGAGAGCCTCGCGGCGCTGCGTCGCGCCGTCGGGAAACGCGCGGCGGATCGCCCGGCCAAGTCCGCCGCGACGTCGGTGTCGAACGCGTCGGAGAAGACGCCCGTGAATGAATCGGCATCAACGCCTGCGGCTCCCACCGCGGCGCCGGCACTTGCTCCCGATCTGCCGGCGTATGTGCCGAAGGCGAAAGCGGCGGAAGAGAAGGCGGCGGATACGCCCGCGATTCCGCCGCCGCAGCCGTTCACGTTGCCCGACGGCGACAAGGCGGCGCGCATGGCGGCGCTGAAAGCGCATGTGTTGGGCGACGCGGTGTGCTGCGCGAATGTGCGGCCGGGCAAGCAGGTTGTGCTCGGCGTCGGCACGCTCGACGCGCGGATCATGTTTGTCGGCGAGGCGCCCGGCGCGGAAGAGGAAGTGCAGGGGGAACCGTTTGTGGGACCGGCGGGACAATTGCTCACGAAAATGATCGGAGCCATGGGTCTGAAGCGCGAGGAGGTCTACATCGGGAATATCATGAACTGGCGTCCGCAGATGCCGGTGAACGCGAGCGGCGTGCAGTATGGAAATCGTCCGCCGACCGCGGACGAAATGGCTTACTGCCTGCCGTATCTCCGCGCGCAGATTGAGATCGTGAATCCCGATCTGCTCGTCGCGCTCGGCTCGACGGCGGCGCAGGGCCTGCTCGGCCCGGGTTCGTTCAAGGCGCTCGGCGAAGTTCGGGGAAAGTGGAAGGAGTTCGCCGGGAAACCCCTGATGATCACGTATCATCCGAGCTACATCTTGCGAAATCAGTCGAACCGGTCGAAGCGGATGATTTGGGAGGACCTGCTGAAGGTGATGGAAAAGGCAGAACTCCCGATTTCGGAAAAACAACGCGGATATTTTCTCGATAAATGAAAACGTCGAATGACTGCGCCGGCCGCGCCGGAGCGCTGGGGCGAAACCTGGGATTCGGTTTCGCGATCGTGGGTTTGCTGCTGGGCGCCGCGCGCGCGGCGGAGTCGGCCTTTAATTTCGACACGGTGCGTTTCCGCGCGAAGGTGCTCGCGGAGCGGCCGTATGTCGCGCCGGCGAGCCGCGTGCCGGAGTGGCTGACGAAGCTCAGCTATGACGAGCATCGCCTGATCCGTTTCGATCCCGGCCACACGTGGTGGCGTGACGAGAAGCGGCCGTTCGAGCTGCAGTTTTTCCATCCCGGTTTCGTGCAGAAACAGACGGTGCAGATCGCGCAACTCGTCGACGGCAAACCGGAGCTGATCCCGTTCGACCGACAGTTGTTCGATTACGACCGGCTGAGGATCGGCGAGCTGCCGCCGACGATGGGTTTCGCGGGTTTTCGGATCCTGTATCCGTTGAACAAAGCCGGCGACGAACTCGGCGCGTTTCAGGGCGCGAGCTATTTTCGGCTGCTCGCGCGCAACACGATCTACGGACTCTCGGCGCGCGGTCTCGCGCTCAATACCGCCGAGCCGGGCGGCGAGGAGTTTCCGGTGTTCACCGATTTCTGGATCGAGCAGCCGGCGAAGAACGCGAAACGCATCACGATCTACGCGTTGATGGACAGCCCCAGCGTGGCGGGCGCGTATCGGTTTATCATTACGCCGGGCGACCAGACGCTTTCGGAAGTGAAGGCGGCGCTCTTCTTCCGGAAATCCGCGAAGGTGGTCGGCATCGCGCCGCTCACGAGCATGTTCTGGCACGGCGAAAACACGAACAACGTGACCAACGATTTTCGGCCGGAGGTGCACGATTCCGATGGCCTGCAATTGTTCACCGGTGCGGGCGAATGGCTTTGGCGTCCGCTCACGAATCCGGGCGCCGTGCGCGTCGCGGCGTTTGGTGACGAGAATCCGCGCGGCTTCGGGCTGATGCAGCGCGACCGGAATTTTGAAAACTATCAGGACCTCGAAGCGGCGTATCACCTGCGGCCGAGCGTGTGGGTCGAGCCGATCGGGAAATGGGGTCGCGGCACGGTGCGGCTGGTAGAGCTGCCGACGCCCGACGAGACCAACGACAACATCGTCGCCTTTTGGGTGCCCGAGAAGAACCCGAAGCCCGGCGAAGCGCTCGAGCTGGAGTATCGGTTGCACTGGGCGACGGATCAGATCCGCCCGCCGGCCGGCGCGATTGTCGCGACGCGTCATGGCCGGACGGTGACGCACGAATCCGATCTCGAACGTTTCTTCGTGGATTTTGGCGGGCCGGCACTTACGAAAGAGTCCGCCGAGTCGAAGGTCGAAGCGGTCGTTACTGTCGGCCCCGGCGCGAAACTCGTTCACACCACTGTGCAGAAAAACCCTTACAATCAGACCTGGCGCGCAGCGTTCGCGATTCGTCCGGACGGCTCCGGTCAGCCGATCGAATTGCGGTGTTTTTTGCGCCGGCCGGATCACGTGCTGACGGAAACGTGGAGCTACCTGTGGCAACCGTGATGCCGCGGCGCGCATGAGCGACACGTCCGCCATTCCCCCGCTGATCACGTTTCGCCCCACGACCGGCACGATGGAGGCGTGGAACGCCGCCTACGTGCGGGTGGAGGATTATCTGCGCGCGCACCGTATTCACAATCGCCTGCACTCGAGCCGGCTGATCCTGCGGATTCTCGAGCGCGCCGCGCGGCGCCACGAAGCGGATCCCGCGCAGGATCCCACCGTGCTCGCGGCCGAAGAGGCGGAAGCGATGATGGACCGGTGGTTCGCCGATGTGCTCGACGAGCGCGATCAGCCGCACGAACGCATCGCGGTCGACGGACGCGTTGCGCTGCTGCTGTGCGACGGCCCGCAGAAATGGCCGTATGCGTTTCTGGAAACGGAAAGCGTGCCCACCGATTTTGTGCAGGCGATGCGCGCGGGGGCGTTGACCGCCGGTCCGGACATGGCGGTGTCGAGCATGGTGCCGCGACCGATCGATCTGGGACCGATTCCGGAAGCGGCCGGCGAAACGCTCGAGACCTTCGAGCGCCTGCCAATTCTGCGCACGCTGTTTCTCTGGCTGATCTTCGCGGGCGTGCTCGCGGCGATTTTCTACGCGACGCGCTGATTCGCCATGGCGATTTCCGTTCACGATCGAATGACCATCGCGCGGCTCAACCGCCGGCGGTTTTCCTTTTTCTCGTCGATCTTCGGACTGACCAGCATCGCCACGTGGTTCATGGCGGACCTGTTGTGGCGCGGCGGACTCACGGGCATGGAGCTCGTGCTGCTGCTGTTGTTCGTCGTTTTGTTTTTCCAGGTCGCGGTTGGATTCTGCACGGCGCTCGCGGGGTTTTATGTGATCAATCGCGGCGGCGACAGCCGGCGAATTACGATGACGGTCGCGCGCGGCGAGGACGTGCCGCTCGCGTCGACGGCGATCATCATGCCGATTTTCAACGAGGACGTCAGTCGCGTCTTCGAAGGTTTGCGCGTGGTGTTTCGCTCGGTCGAGGAAACGAAGAAACTCGACTACTTCGATTTCTTCATCCTCAGCGATTCGAATCAGCCCTCGCAGTGGATCGCGGAGGAGACCGCGTGGGCCGAGCTCTGCAAACAGGTCAACGGCTTCGGGAAAATCTTTTATCGGAAGCGGCTGAATCAGATTAACAAGAAAGCCGGCAACGTCGCCGACTTCCTGCGCCGCTGGGGACGCAACTACCGCTACATGGTCGTGCTCGACGCCGACTCGATCATGACCGGCCAGGCGCTCGTGCAACTGGTGGCGTTGATGGAAAAGAATCCCGGCGCGGGCATCATCCAGACCGCGCCGCGCATCGTGAACGGCGAGACGCTCTACGCGCGGATCCAGTCGTTCGGGAATCGTGTTTACAGCCCGCTGTTTCTTGCCGGGTTGAACTACTGGCAGCAGCACGAAGGGAATTACTGGGGCCACAACGCGATCATCCGCGTGCAGCCGTTCATGGAACATTGTTCGCTGCCGGATTTGCCGGGCAGCGAACCGTTCGGCGGACGCATCCTCTCGCACGATTTTGTCGAGGCCGCGCTGATGCGGCGCGCGGGCTGGGCAGTGTGGCTGGCGCATGAGATCGATGGCAGTTACGAGGAAGGCCCGCCGACGCTGATCGACAGCGCGAAACGCGACCGCCGCTGGTCGCAGGGCAACATGCAGCACGCGTGGCTGTTGACCGCGCGCGGCTTCCGGCCTGCGAACCGGTTTCATCTTTTCATGGGCGTGATGGCGTATCTGTCGTCGCCGCTCTGGCTGCTGTTCATGTTGATCAGCACGATCTATGTGTTTGCCACACTGCGGTCGCCGCCGACGGGAGCGACGCGGCCGGAGGATTATACGTCGCTGTTCGGTTACACGATTGAAGTGCCGGAGGCGCTGACGCTGTTCGTGCTGACGATGCTGCTGCTGTTCCTCCCGAAGATCGTGAGCATCGTCGCGATGCTCGGGCAGCGGGAGGAAGTGGAGCGCTACGGCGGACGCGTGCGTTTCGTGCTGAGCGCGCTCGGCGAGATCGTGATCTCCGCGCTGCTGGCGCCGGTGAACATGATGTTCAATTCGAAGTTCGTGTTGTTCACGCTGCTTGGTCAGGGCGTTTCGTGGGTGCCGCAGAAGCGCGGCTCCGACGACGACGGCACGGACTGGCGCGAAGCGATCATCACGCATGGCGGGCAATCGCTGTTTGGTTTGGTCTGGGGACTCTCGGCGCTGATATTGTTGCCCACGTTTTTCTGGTGGCTGAGCCCGGTGCTGCTCGGATTGCTGGTCGCCATTCCGGTTTCGATTCTGCTCAGCAAGGCGAGCTTCGGCCGGCGCGCGCGGGAGTTGGGGCTATTTCTCACGCCAGAGGAATCGCAGCCGTCCTACGAACTGCGCCGGCTGCGGCAGAATCTGGCGGAGTGTTACCGGCATCTGCCGCCGCTCGAGCCGCTGCGCGCCGACTACGGTTTGATGCAGGCGGTGCTCGATCCCTACGTGAACGCGATGCACGTGGCGTTACTGCGGCAACGCCGCTCGACCGAGGAAGCGCGGGAGTGGTTCGCGCAACTGCGGCAGCGGCTGCTGCACGACGGACCGGAAGGGTTTTCGACCAAGGAAAAAATGGCGCTGCTGCTCGATGCGGAATCGATGATCTGGCTGCACCGTGAATTGTGGAGCCGGCCGGCATCGTCGCTCGCGGAATGGTGGCGACTGGCGATGCGCCAATACAACGTGCTCACCACGGCGCCGACGACGGCGCTGTATCGTTAAAACGGTTACGCGTCCCTGGCGGCCGCCGCGCGGGCGGCGCGGACGGGGCTTACGAAGCGGACAGCAGCTTGGACAACTCGGCCTGCGCGCGCGCGAACTCGGTTTTGAGCTCGGCGAGCAGCGCGGCGACGTTATCCAAACCCTCGCGGGCTGACTGGTGCTCGAGCTTTTCGGCAACGCTGCGGACGACGGAGGCGCCGAGGTTGGCGGAACTGCCCTTGACGCTGTGGGCAGCGCGTGTGAAGCGCGGGATGTCGCCGTTGGCGAGACTCTGGTCGAGCTCCGCGATGCGTTGCGGCGTGTCTTCCAGATAGATGGTTACGATTTCGCGCAGAAACTCGTCGTTGTCGCCTGGATTCAGCGCCCGCAGATTTTCGATGGATTGGGAATCGATGATGGTGGGTTCGGGCATGGGGGCAGTGTTTCGGGCCACGGCCCGGGTCGGCAAACAGATTGTGGGCCGGCGGTTGGGCGATGGCGGTTCACACCGACCATTCGAACGAGCTGTTGCTTTCGATCTCCTCGATCGTCGTGAGTCCGAGCAGCACTTTTTTCAGGCCGTCGTAACGCAGCGGTCGATAGCCGACCTTGGTGGCGGCGCGTGTGATCTCCTGCGCGCTGCGGCCTTCGGAGATCAACGTGCGGATCTCCTCGGTGATCAGGATCAGCTCGTGAAACGCGATGCGCCCCTTGTAGCCGGTGCCCCGGCAGGCGGCGCAACCGCGTCCGCGGTAGAACGGCACGTCGCGCAAGCCTTCGTCGACGAAGTAGCGCTGGAGCACCTCGCGCGTCGGGTGATACGGTTCCTTGCAGTGGTCGCAGATCCGCGCGGCGAGTCGCTGCGCCAGCACGCCGATGACGGACGGGGCGACCATGTAAGGTTCAACCCCGATCTCGATCAGGCGCACGATGGCTTGCGCGGCGGTGTTGGTGTGCAGCGTGGCGAAAACGATGTGGCCCGTGAGCGCGGCCTCGGTGGCGATCTTGGCGGTTTCGAGATCGCGGATTTCGCCGATGAGGATGACGTCGGGATCCTGCCGCATCAGCGCGCGGAGGATGGTGGAAAACTTCAGGTCGATGTGGCTGTTGACCTGGCTCTGGTTGATGCCGGCGAGCTGGATTTCGATCGGATCCTCGATGGTCGAGATGTTCACCGCGGGCGTGTTGATCTCGTGGAGCGCGGCGTAAAGCGTCGTGGTTTTACCGGAACCGGTCGGGCCGGTGACGAAGATGATGCCGCTCGGATTCTGGATGAGCCGCTTGAACGGCTGCAGGATCGTCTGCGAGATCATCATCTTATCCAGCGTCAGCATCGATTTCTTGCCGGTCATCGCGAGGATGCGGATGACAGCTTTTTCGCCGTAGGCGGACGGGATCGTGGAGACGCGGAAGTTGGCGGTCTGGCTGCCGATCGGCATCGAGAACCGGCCGTCCTGGGGGAAACGCGATTCGGCGATGTTGAGACTGCAGAGAATCTTGAGCCGCGAGATCATCGCGCGGTGAAGCTTGCGCGAGTAGGTGAGGACCTCGCGGAGATTTCCGTCGATGCGGAAGCGGATGCGCGACTGCGTCTCGAGCGCTTCGATGTGGAGGTCGGTCGCGCGCTCGCGGAGCGCGAAGTAGATGATCTCGTCGAGGATCTCGCTCAACGAATTGTGATCGGCGAGCGAGGCGAGTTTGTCGCCGGCCTGATCGGGATTGTCGAACAACGTGGAGCGCTCGAGCTCGCCGAGGCTCTCCTCGAGGTTTTTCTCGGTGCTGTAGTGGATCGCGATCGCGTCCTCGACTTCGCGGGGCAGACCGAAGACGGGACTGATGGGAACCTGCGCGATCTGGCTGAGACGCTTCACGAGATCGGCATCGTCGGGCGAGGCCATCGCGACGGTGAGCACGCCGTTCAGCAAGTAGAGACCGATGGCTTTCGTTTTTCGTGCGATCTCGAGCGGGATTTTTTCGATCGCGTCGTCGGTGATGACCGAAGCGAAAGGGTCGACGTAGGCGACGCCGAGCGAATCGGCCCAGAGTTTGCAGGCGTCCTCCTTGGGCAGGATCTTCTGCTGGATGATGGCCTGCAGCAGATCGACGCTGCCGCCGTGGCGCTCGGCGAGGACGGCGAGCTCCTGGATGTAGTCGAAATTGGGCCGACAGCGGACGCTCTGCAGGAACTGGCTACTTCTTGGGTTTGACACGGCGGGGTGGCGTGCGGGTTTTGAAGAGTTTGCCGATTTCGTTCTGGTCGAGCTTTTCCATCGCGAATGAGGCGGCGGCGCGCTCGAGTTCGATCTCCTGCAGAATCTGCGGGAGCGAATAACGCACTTCGCCGATCATGATCGGCGGCGTCGGGGTGAGGGGACGGCTCATGAAGGATTACTCGGTTTCGAAACAGCGCTCGATCGTCTCGGAAAGTGCGCGGGCGATGTCGTCCTTGGGCGTGTCTTTCCGGATGTAGTTTACCGCGCCCAGCGCGAGGGCTTCGTCGATGCTCTGGCGGTTGACGATCGAAGTGAGCATGATCACGAGGCAATCCGGATCGATGGCCTTGAGCGCTCGGAGCGTGGTGAGGCCGTCCATGACGGGCATGCTGATGTCGAGGAGCACGAGATCGGGTTGCTCGCGCTCGTAAGTGGCGAGCGCTTCCTGGCCGTTGGCGGCTTCGAGGATGGCCGGAGCGCCGAGTTGCTTGAGGATCAAGCCGACGAATTTGCGGATATGGGGTTCGTCGTCGACGAGCAGGAGTGTGCCGGAAAAATTCATGAACGGTGGGGAAGAGTGACGCGAAACTCGCAGCCGCCGGCGGGGAGGTTTTGCGCGGCGATGGACCCATGGTGAGCCTCGACGATGTTGCGACAGATGGCGAGGCCCAAGCCCGTGCTCTTCTCGCCTCCGGTGGGTTGCACGGAAAGGCGACCGAAATCCTTGAACAGCTGATCGCGCTCGTTTTCGGGAATACCCGGGCCCTGGTCCAGCACCGCGAAGCAGCAGTGGCCGTCGCGACTCTCGATCGTGACGGTGATCGTCGAGCCCGGCGGCGAATACTTCACGGCATTGCTCAGGAGATTGTTGACGACCTGCTGAATCTTCGGGCCGTCGATCGCGATGCGAATCGGCGCGGCGTGCGGGGCGATCGTGAGCGAGGTCTGTTTTTTCGCGGCGTCGATATTCGCGAGGTAAACCGCCTTCGCGATGAGCTCGGCCAGGTCGTGGGGCTCGGGCTGAAGCTTCAACTCGCCCGCCTCGATCGTGGCGACGTCGAGCAACTCGTTCACGAGCGAGAGCATCGACTGGCTGGCGGCATGAATCGTGTTCACGAGGTCGAGTTGATCGGGCGTGAGCTCGCCGACGACGCCCTCGCGCAGGAACTCGGCCAGACCGCGGATCGATGCGAGAGGGTTGCGCAGGTCGTGGGCCGCCATGCCGAGAAAACGGTTCTTGGCGGCGTTGGCGCTGCTGAGCTGTTCCACCAGCGATTTCTGCTGCTCGGCCAGCAACTGGCCGACGAGGTGCGTGCGGATCCGCGCGACGACCTCGCGCGGTTGAAACGGTTTCGGCAGATAATCGACGCCGCCGGCGGACAGGCCCTCGACGACGGCCTCCGCTTCGTTTTTCGCGGTGATGAACACGATCGGCGCGCAATCGGCGCCGTAGCGCTGCTTCAGCGCGCGGCACGTATCAAAGCCGTTGATACCCGGCATCATCACGTCGAGCAGGACGAGGTTGGGCCGGAACGCGGGATAGACCTCGAGCGCCCGTTCGCCGGAGTCGGCTTCGGCGAGCGCATAGCCCTGTTTCTTCAAAATGCCGCTCAGGATCCGGATGTTCATCCGGTCGTCGTCGACGATTAAGATTTTCCTTCCGGTAAGGTCCGGGGTCGGGGTCTGGGTGATGGGCGCCATCGAGCGAGCCGCTGCTTGCAAGTAAAGTGACAATGGCGAGGGCGGCCGCCGGCATGCAAGCCGCCGTTCCGTGGCGGCCGCGCCCGGCGGGATGCGGCTGGCGAAAGTTTTACATCACAAGATCGCGATGTGTTGATATTCAACTTGCCTGGGGGGGGGCGCGTGATTTCCTGAGACCCACTCTATGGCCAAATCTTTCGTGTTTTCATCGGAGTCGGTGGGCGAGGGGCATCCGGACAAAGTCGCGGACTTCATCTCCGACAGCGTGCTCGACGCCTGCCTGGCGCAGGATCCGGGCAGCCGCGTGGCATGCGAGACGCTCGTGAAAAGTAATCACGTGGTGATCGCCGGCGAGATCACGACGAAGGCGAAGCTCAACTACGATTGCGTGGTGCGCGATGCGGTGCGCGAGATCGGCTATGTCAACGACGACGATGTGTTTCACGCCGAACGCGTCTTCATCACCAACCTGATCACGCGGCAGTCGCCCGACATCGCGCAGGGCGTGGACGCCGCGGCCGCCGACGGCAAGGACACGGCCGAACAGGGCGCGGGCGACCAGGGCCTGATGTTCGGCTACGCGTGCAACGAGACGCCCGAGATGATGCCGACCGCCATCATGTTCGCGCATCGCCTGGGCCGCGAGCTCACGAAGCTTCGCAAGTCCGGCGTCGTGTCCTGGCTGCGCCCGGACGCGAAATCGCAGGTTTCGATCCGTTACGAGAACGATCGCCCCGTGAAGGTGGAGAACGTCGTCATCTCCACGCAGCACACCTCGAATGTGAAGCACGGCGCGATCCGCGAGTTTCTCGTCGAGAACGTCATCAAGCGGGTGATCCCCGCGGAGCTGATGGACGTCGCGACGAAGTTTTACATCAACCCGACCGGCCGCTTCGTGGTGGGCGGCCCCGAAGGCGATTCCGGCCTCACCGGTCGTAAGATCATTGTGGATACGTATGGCGGTTGGGGCCGGCACGGCGGCGGTGCCTTCTCGGGCAAGGACCCGTCGAAGGTCGATCGCTCCGCCGCCTACATGTGCCGCTGGGTCGCGAAGAACATCGTCGCCTCCGGCCTCGCCGACATCTGCGAACTCCAGGTCGCCTACGCGATCGGCCATCCCGAACCGGTTTCCATCTGGGTCGACGCGATGGGCACCGCGAAAGTCCCGGAGGCGAAAATCGCCGCCGCCGTGCGCGAGGTGTTCAGTTTCAAACCTGCGGCCATCGTGGCGCAACTCGACCTGCTTCGTCCCATTTACCGGCAGACGACCAACTACGGCCACTTCGGCAAACCCGATCTGCCGTGGGAGCAGACGAACAAGATCAACGAACTTCGCGCCGCCGTGAAATAACGCCGCGCGAACCCAACCCAGCCCTCAAGTCTCCAATTCTCATGGCCGCTGCCGCCGACGCCAAAACTCTCCCTTATCTTGTCAAAGACCTCTCGCTCGCCGATTGGGGTCGTAAGGAAATCTCGATCGCCGAACACGAGATGCCCGGCCTGATGGCCGTGCGCAAAAAATTCGGTCCCGCCAAGCCGCTCGCCGGCGTGCGCATCACCGGCTCGTTGCACATGACGATCCAGACCGCGGTCCTGATCGAAACGCTGCGCGAGCTGGGCGCCGACGTCCGCTGGGCATCGTGCAACATCTTCTCGACCCAGGACCACGCCGCGGCCGCGATCGCGCAGGCCGGCGTGCCGGTCTTCGCCTGGAAGGGCGAGACGCTCGAGGAATACTGGGACATGACGCTGCACGCGATTTCGTTTCCCGGCGGCAAGGGTCCGCAACTCGTCGTCGACGACGGCGGCGACGTGACGTTGCTCATTCACAAGGGCTGCGAGCTCGAGGAGGGTAGCGATTGGGTGAATACGCCGTCGGCTTCGCACGAGGAGCAGGTGATCAAGAATCTCCTCAAGCGCGTCCACGCCCAGGATCCGCTCCGCTGGACCACGTTGGTTAAGGAGTGGCGTGGCGTTTCCGAGGAGACGACCACTGGCGTGCACCGCCTCTACCAGATGCTCGAGAAGGGCAAGCTGCGCGTGCCCGCGATCAACGTGAACGACTCCGTCACGAAATCGAAATTCGACAATCTCTATGGCTGCCGCGAATCGCTCGCCGACGGCCTCAAGCGCGCCACCGACGTGATGATCGCCGGCAAAGTCGCGTGCGTGTGCGGCTACGGCGACGTCGGCAAGGGCTCCGCGCACTCGCTGAAAGGCTTCGGCGCGCGCGTCATCGTGACCGAGGTCGATCCGATCAACGCGCTGCAGGCCGCGATGGAAGGTTTCGAGGTGAACACGGTCGAGAGCACGCTCGGCGTGGCGGACATTTATGTGACGACGACCGGCAATCGCGACATCATCACGCTCGAGCACATGCGAAAGATGAAGGATCAGGCGATTGTTTGTAACATCGGCCACTTCGACAACGAGATCCAGGTCGAGCGCCTCAACCAATCCGACGCGAAGCGCGTCAACGTGAAGCCGCAATACGACCAATACACGTTCCCCGGCGGTCCGAGCATTTATCTGCTCGCGGAAGGCCGGCTCGTGAACCTTGGCTGCGCCACCGGCCATCCGTCGTTCGTGATGTCGAACAGCTTCACGAATCAGACGCTCGCCCAGCTCGATCTCTGGAAGAACCGCGACCACTACAAGGTGGGCGTGTATCGCCTGCCCAAGCACCTCGACGAGGAAGTCGCCCGGCTGCATCTGGAGAAAATCGGCGCGAAGCTCACCACGCTTTCGCCCGAGCAGGCGGCGTATCTCGGCGTGCCGGTGGAAGGTCCCTACAAGCCCGACCACTACCGTTACTGAGGCGAATCGCTTCGCGACTTTCAGACGCGCTTCCGTTGCACCAACGGAGCGCGTCTTTGTTTTTCAGCTTTCGACTTCGAGCCCGCCAGGACGCTCCCGGCGCGGCGAAGAAAGACTGGCGGAGAGGGGGGGATTCGAACCCCCGGATGGCTTTTACACCATCAACGCTTTAGCAAAGCGCCGCTTTCGGCCACTCAGCCACCTCTCCGGAGTCAGGAGGGCGAGGCAAACGCTGCTGCCCGAAAGTGCAAGGCGGATTTCTAATTTCCGCCCGGCGCGGGTGCATCGGCCGCCTCCTCAGTTTTCGCCGTCGCTCGGCCGCTCGAGTTCCTCACGGCACTCGTTGACGACGCGCAGCCAGATTTCGCGGAGATCGAAGAGCCTCGGCAACGCCATCTCCCGGTAAGTCGCCACGGTTTTGCGCGCGATCGCCGCATGGTCGTTGAGCAGCGCAAGCGTGCCGTTCAACGCGCTCAGCGCACGTTTGAACAGGCTCACCGCCATCGCGTAATCGCCAAAATCGAGCGCGTGAATCGCCTGCGTCGCCTGCTCCTCGCCGCGATGCAGCGATGACAGCATCGCCAGCGCCAGCGGTTGCGGCACGCGGCTGTTGTCGGACGCAGTCAGTTCCCACTGGCGGCGCAGACCGAGATAAAGCGCCTTGGTGGAAATGTAGATCGGGTTCTTGTGCAGCGTGTAGACGTCGTCCCCTCCGGCGAACTCGTCGGAGTCGTCGTCGTCATCATCGTCGTCATCGTCATCGTCAGCGCCGTCGGAGTTTTTGGTGCCCCAATTCATCAGCTCCGCCACATCGTCGATGCGATCGGCGCTGTCTTTGCACGCTTCGTAAAATCCAAGATATCGGTGAACGGCGTCGTCCTGTTCGCGGAGATAGCGCTCCCAATCGAACTCGTTCCAAGCCAGGTCACCGCGATCTTCCCATTCGTTTTCCTGGCCCCCGTCAGAATCGAAATTGCTCATTCGGTTGTGCGGAAACTGAGCCCGCGGCAGACGGAAACGCAAATAGAAATTCCCCTGCGGCTGGCGGGGGCCGCGTGACGCAGAAAGCTAAAAGCCCGGGCGTTTCAACTTTGCGTGTTGATGCGAACCAACGACAGTTCTTCACTTCCCTTCGCCCCATGCCAGACGTGCGTCACGAAACGGTTTTTTTCTCCGGTCGCGTGCAAGGCGTCGGCTTTCGTTTCACGACGCTGCAGGTCGCCAAGGAGTTCGAAGTCGCGGGCTATGTGCGAAATCTGGTCGATGGACGCGTGCAGGTCGAAGTGGAGGGGCGGGTGGCCGAAATCGACGCCTTTGTCTCGGCCATCGAGGAGCGGATGCACGGCTACATCCGCAAAACCGAGCGCAGCGGCGGCATGCGCCCGGCACAGTTCAGCGGTTTCTCGATTCGATGACCGGCGGCCCGGCAATCGATTGTCGCGGCTTGGTGAAGGATTTTTCGGTCGGATTGCGCGGTGTGCGCGTGCGGGCACTCGACCGGCTCGATCTCAGGGTCGAGGCGGGCGAGATCTACGGACTCCTCGGCGCCAACGGCTCGGGCAAAAGCACGGCGTTGAAGCTCATCGTCGGTTTGCAAACTCCGACGGCGGGCGAGTGCCGCCTGTTCGGCCGCCCGTCGGGCGCAACGGCCGCGCGCGCGTCGCTCGGCTACTTGCCCGATGCGGTGGAGTTTCCCGATTATCTGACCGGCCGTGAGCTGGTGCAGTTTCATGCCGCGCTCGCCGGCGTCGATCGGCGCGAAAGGGTCACGCGGACGGCGGCAGTGTTGCACGAAACGGGAATGGCGGCCGCCGCCGACCGGCGCGTTCGGCACTACTCCCGCGGAATGAAGCAACGCCTCGGTCTCGCGCAGGCGCTGGTGCACGACCCGGAGTTGCTGGTTTTCGACGAACCGATGGCCGGCCTCGATCCAATTGCCGCGGCGGAATGGGAAACCCTTCTGCTGCGGCTGAAAGCGGTGGGGAAAACCGTGCTGCTCACGTCCCACCTGCTCGCGGGGGTGACGCGGATCTGCGACCGCGTGGGCCTGCTGCATCGCGGCCGGATGCTGCGGGAGGGACGCGTGGACGCGCTGCTGGACGAACGCGACGGAGGCCCTCGCTCACTCGAAGAAGTGTTTCGGGAATGCGCCACGTCGGCGGCACCATGAACGTCCACGGCCTGCGGCAGCGTGCGACACGTGTGCGGCTCGTGGCCGCGAACACCGTTCGCGCGGCGGTGAGGCGGAAAACGTTTCACGCGATCCTCTTGCTCGCGGCGGTCTGGGTCGTCGGCGCGCAGGGTCTGCGCGAACTGAATTTTGCCGGCAACGATGCGAGGTTTCTCGCGGAACTCGGTCTGGGCGCGCTCGCGCTGTTCGGCGCGGCATTGACCATCGTGTTAACGAGCCAGTCCTTTTTCGCGGAAATCGAGCGGCGGACGATTCTGCCTTTGCTGGCGCGACCGTTGGGGCGGGGCGAATATCTGCTCGGACAATGGCTGGGAATCGCAACGGTGATCGCGATCTATGGCGCGGTCATGACGACGCTGCTCGTGCTGCTCGTGCGCGGGCCGGCGAGCGTTTCGACCGACAACGGATGGGTGGCGGCCATTCTCATCGCGGGAGCGGCGCAGGGATTGAAGTTGTGGGTGCTGGCGGCACTCGTGCTGCTGATCGCGAGTTTCGCTGAGTCGCAGATTTTCACGGTGCTGGTCGCGGCGCTCGTGTTGGTCGGTTGCGAACTGCAGGGATTTGCGGCGGAGGTGGCGGCGCGGGGAGGTTCATCCTGGGTCCGCGCCACCTGCGAAGCGGTGAGCCTCTTGCTGCCAGACTTCCGGCGCTTCGGATTTTCGCTCGAGAACGCGGCGGCTTCCCGGCTGCCGCTGCTCGGACTGTATGCGCTCGTTTATGTCGCGGTGATCCATGGCCTGGCGGTCCTCAGTTTCCGGCGTCGTGATCTTTAGTTCGCGGACGGTCCTGGTGCCAATCGCGCTCGCCGGGCTCGCCATCGCCGGCGGTGTGACGCGTCGGATCGACGACGGATCTTCTCGCCCGGAGTCCGCCGCAGCGGCGAGTTGGGGCAACTGGCGGCCGCTGATCGCGAATGTTCTCTGGCTGCAGGGCTATCTGGCTTGGGAGCGTCGGGATGCGGAGGCCACGGAGCGTCTGGTGCACTGGGCCGTGACCGTGAACCCGGCGGCGAAAACGCTTCGCCTGAACGCCGCTCGCATCCTGGCGCATGACCTCGCTCATTGGTCGCTGAAAAATGGATACGACGCGAATCCTGAGAGGCGGATCGTCCGTCGGCAGGCGCAGCGGGCGATCATGCTGCTGATGAGCGGCCTGCCGCCGGAAATGCCGGCAGCGGACATCTGGCTGGAGCGCGGCAACATTGAGCTGCATCGGCTTGGCGATCTCGCGGCCGCGGCGGAGAGTTATCGTCGCGCGGCGCTGGAACCCGACGCACCTCAGGTCGCGGCGCGGTTGCACGCGGAAATGTTGCATCGGCTGGGCCGGAACGCGGAGGCGCTCGCGTGGCTCGAGCGCATCCTCCCGACGCTGCCGGCGGACGACGCCGCGGCGGCGCGCGACGTGGTGGTGGAACGCATCCGACGCTGGCGGAGCGAACTCGAATCGCGCGGCGGACCGGATGCGACTTTGACACCGACGGCGCTTCCACCTTCGATGCGTTCCTTCCGTGACGATTGACTGGCTTCCATTTCTCATTGCGGTGCTTCTGCTTTGGCTGCCGCGACAGGTGTTGCGGTTGGGCGGCAAGGTGCTGCGTTTCGGCGGGCGTCGCCGAAAAATCCGCGATACGAATCCGGCCCATGTGCGCGAGCACGGGGATCCGGCGGTGAGCTTGCGCGAGGAGATCGCCAAGCCGCGAAACACGATCGATCTTTTGCGCGCCACGCTCGGCAGCGTCGTGATCCTCGGGACCTTCGAGGGGATCGAGCCGGCGTTGCGAGCGGGACCCGGTGCGGATGCGGCGGAGTTGCAGCACGTGTCCTTTTTCCAGATTGCGGTGCTGCTGGCCGGCGTGCTGATCCAGACTTTCCGTCACGAGGGCCGGCTGACCCTCTTTGCGCCGATCTTTTATTTGTCCGGGCTGACGTTTGGCATGTGCGGCTTTTATCCGGCGCTGTTCGCGCTCGTGCTGGTGTGGACGATCAATCTCGGACTGCCGAACGCGGCCGCGTTCTTGAGCGTGTATGCGCTGCTGGTCGGAACGTTTGGCCTGATGTTTGACGGACTGGCGAACCCGCTGCCGCTGATCGCGACGGGGCTTCTGATCCTGCCGGTGTTTTTCAGCCTGCTCCTGCGCCGGCGGCTGGCTCAGTTTTCGAAGCGCCTCAAGGTGCCGGGTTCGGCGGCATGAAGGAAGCCGCGGCGAGCATCTGGTGGGGGGCGGCGCGGCCGCGAACGTTGCCCGCCGCGATCGCGCCCGTGATGGTCGGGTCGGCGCTGGCGTGGCGTGACGGTGTCTTCGACGCGCCAGCCGCCGCGCTATGTCTCGGTTTCGCGTTGCTCGTGCAGATCGGCACGAATTTCGCCAACGACTATTACGATTTCGTGCACGGAGCCGACACGGCGGCGCGGGTCGGTCCGCGGCGCGCGGTGGCGGCGGGCCTGATCGCTCCGGCGACGATGAAACGCGTCATGTGGCTGACATTCGGCGCGGCGTTCGCGTGCGGGCTCGGGTTGATCGCGTGGGGCGGGCCGTGGCTGATCGCGATCGGCGTGGCGAGCATCCTCAGCGGCATCGCCTACACCGGCGGGCCGTGGCCGCTCGCTTATCACGGATTGGGCGACGTCTTCGTGTTCGTTTTCTTCGGACTGGTCGCCGTCGGTGCGACTTTTTTCGTGCAGGCCGGCTATTTGACCGCCGATGCGCTTCTCGTGGCGGTGCCGATCGGACTGCTGGCGACCAATATTCTCGTCGTGAACAACTATCGCGACGTCGAGACCGACGCGGCCGCGGGCAAGCGCACGCTCGTCGTGCGGCTCGGCCGCCGCGCGGCGCGCGTCCAGCATGCGGCGTCGCTCGCAGTCGCGTTCGCCGTGCCGGTGTGGTTGCTGTGGCGAGATCAGGCGGGCTGGCGGGTGTTGCCGCTGCTGCTGGTGCCGCTCGCGGTGCGGCACGTCCGGCGTTTGCGTGAGGCGCAAAATCCCGGGGAGCTCATCGCGCTGCTCGGCGACACGGGCAAGCTGCTCGCGTTTTACGCGGTGCTCGCGAGCGCCGGGCTGGTGTTGTAACGGCAAAAAAAAGCCGCGCCCCTTGAGAGGCGCGGCGGGAAAAGCGAGCGGTGCGTCAGCCGACGTGCGCGGCGAGCTTCGCCTTCAGCGCGGCCTTCGGCATCATGCCGACGAGCTGTTCGGCGACCTGGCCATTTTTGAACAGCAGCATCGTCGGGATGGCGCGGATGCCATACTCCGTGGCGATTTCGCCGTGGTCGTCGATGTTGACCTTGGCGATCTGGAGTTTGCCGTTCAGCTCGGTGGCGAGCTCCTCGAGGATCGGGGCGATCGCCTTGCAGGGGCCGCACCAAGGGGCCCAGAAGTCGACGAGCACGGGCGTGCTCGCGGAATTGACGGTCGTCTTGAAACTCTCGGTGGTGAGTTGAGCGATTTGGTCGGACATGTTGGTCAGCGGATTAGAAACGAATGATGAACGAAAGGGATGCAGTTCGCGCGAATGCGCAAATCGGGCGGGTGTGCGCCGGCGGGGACGACCGCCGAACTCAGCGCGGCGTCGCGCGATGCAGGATCTCCGCCAGCTCCTTCGGCTCGACCTGCTGCAGCTGTTTGCCGCGCTGCTTCAGCTCCTCGAAGGTCTTCACCACCGTCTCGGTCATGCGGCTGTGAGTCTCTTCCGAGCCGCCGACAATCGCGAACTGTTCACCCGTGGTGATGCGCTTGTGGCCGTCCTCGTTGTCGAACCCGATGCCGAGGAGTCCGGCGGCGGGCTTGGTCGCCTTTTTCTTTTTGCTCACACGGTCACCGTGCTGGGGTTCTCCGTGCTTTCAAGCGGGATTTCCTCCTCCACGGCGGAACAGACGATGTCGGCAAACGCTTCTTCCTGCCTGACCCGCAAACGCTTGAGACGGGTGAGTTCGAGCACCGCCAGAAAGGTCGCCACCAGCTGCTTCACGGTGATCGGGCCGTCGAACAGCGAGGTGAAGATGAAGCTTTTCTCCGTTTTGATCTTCTCCAGCAGAAATTCCATCCGGTCCGACACGGTCACCTGCTCGTCGTGGATTTCGCCGACGACGAGTTTCTCGGCGAGGCGGCGGAGCACAATGTTGAACGCGTTCCACAATTCGATGCGGTCGACGTTCTTCAACGGCCGGTCCGACTCGGTCAACGCGAGCTCCGAGACGTAGCGCTCCATCAAATCCTGCTGGAGCGAAGCGAGTTCGTTGAGCTTGGCCGCGGCTTCCTTGAACTTCTTGTATTGGAGGAGTTGGTGAACGAGGTCCCAGCGCGGATCGATTTCCTCGTCGTCGGCGTTGGGATCGACCGCGCTCTGGCCCTTCGGCAGGAGCATGCGGCTTTTGATTTCCATCAGCGTCGCCGCCATCACGAAAAACTCGCCGGCGACGTCGAGGTCCAACTCCTGCATCGTCTTGAGCACCTCGACATACTGCTTCGTGACCGACTCGATCGGGATGTCGTAGATATCCAGCTCGTTCTTGCGGATAAGGAAGAGCAGCAAATCCAGCGGGCCTTCGAAAACCCGGAGCTTGATGCGATACTCGGAATCAGGAACCACGGCGGGATGGTTGTGGGCGACCGGGACGCGGCAATGGAAAAATCGCCGGCCTCAGTCGCGGCGAAGCGTGGCTACGAAAAACCCGTCGGTGTCGTGGCGTGCCGGCAGAATCGTCAGGCCCAACTCGCCGCCGGCGAAGCCGAAATTCCGGCGCGGCGGCTCCGCACGAAAATCCGGGTGCGTCGCGAGAAACGCCCGGATCACGTCCTCATTTTCGCGGTGGCTCAGCGAACAGGTTGCGTAAATCAATCGCCCGCCAGGTCGGACGTGAGCGGCAAAACGCCCCAACAATTCACGCTGCGTCGCCGCTGCGGCTTCGATCTGCTCGGGCGTCGTGGTCCATTTGAGGTGAGGCGCGCGTCGCCAGGTGCCTGAGCCGCTGCACGGCGCGTCGACCAGCACGCCATCGTAGGTGTCGGCGACTGGCGGGCGGAGAATGCGAATGCTGTCCAGCTGCGCGCGTCGCGCGCGCGCGGCGAGTTCGTCGAGCGCGGCGGGACGAATGTCGTGAGCGTCGACGCGGCCGGATGCGCCGAGGAGACGTGCGAGTTGCAGCGTCTTGCCACCCGCTCCCGCGCAGGCGTCGAGCCAGTGTTCCCCCGCCGCGATGCCGGCCGCTTCGAGCAGCAGCTGCGATCCGAGATCCTGGATTTCGACGCGGCCGCCGAGAAAGGCGGAGGTTTTCGTCACGTCGACGTCGCCCGCGAAGCGCAGCGCCGTCGGAAGAATGGACGATGTTTCCCAGCGCCAACCGAGTTGGTCGAATTCGGCGGTGACGTCCGCCGGCGCGTCGGTTTGCAATCGCAGCCAGAGCGGAGCGCGGGCGAGGAGGGCGTCGGCTTGTTCCGGCTCGAACGCGGCGGGGCACGCTTCGCGAAACCACTCCGGTAGCGGGATTGAAGTTTCGCCGAGCTGTGCGGCTTTGTCCGCGAGGCGCGGCGGGGTGGGCGGCCAATCGCCGACGAGTGCGGCGCGAAAACGTTCGGTCGCGGGCGAATCGGCGGCGAGCCACGCGACCCGCCGCGCGGCTTGGTCCGGATCGCGATCGAGCCACGGCTCGATCCAGGGCAGATAACGCAGCGTCGTGTAAAGAAGTTCTCGATACAGCCGCCGGTCCCGCGAGCCGAACGCCCGACGCGACGCGAGCAGCGACTGCAGGCGCGCGGGCAGATTGCGATCGCGCCGCCAGTGCGGCCGCAGCTGCGCGGCGAGTTCGAGAAAGGTGCGTTGCTGGCTGCCGGCGACGTTCATCGGGCGAAGGCGCGCGGACGGGACCGGCGTTTGCTCGCGGACCGGGTCGCGCTCAGTAGCGGACGACGTCGACGCGGATGTTGAAGCCGAAGTTGCTCTCGCGGCGACGGCCGTCGTAGAGCGTGATGAGGTATTCGACGCTCCAGGTGTTGCCGATGTTTTGGCGGACGCCGTAGGCCTGTTCGTTGAAGCGCTGGCGGCGCGCGTCGTAGCGGAGATGGACGATCGCTTCGAGGGCTTCGTTGATCTGCTTCGTGCCGCGGAACAGGTAATCGTTCAACTCGCCGCGGAGAAAATTGCTCGCGAAGCGCACGGCCCAATCGTCGCGGTCGCGCAGGGTGATGCCGGTGTTGAATTCCTGCAGCGTGAAATCCTGGGGAGTGAAGCTCTGGTAAACGCCGAGCTCAAGCCAGCGCGCGGGCATGATCGCGAGCTCGCTGTGAATCGCGGACACCTTGCGCTCGCCGGGCCGGCGATCGAAGAGGAAATCGTTGGCGACGTTGAGCACGACGAGATCGCGCGAGCCATAAACGGGATCGCGGGTTTGGAGCGTTTGATCGAGGCCGAGGCGGAGCGTATTTGTGCCTCGCAGTTCGTCGAGGTTGCGGATGTCGCCGAGTCCGAGCGGCTGCAGGTAGGTGGAGAAACTGCGGTCGTCGATCGAAGGAATGTAGCGCACGCCTTTTTCGGCCTCGGGAATATAACGATACGAAAGCCGCGGGGTCACGAGGTGGCGGAGGCCGTCGATTTTCCAGCGCTCGTTTTTGTAGTCCCATTTGCCGCTGGCGCGCAGTTCGGAGTCGAACCCGACTTCGCCGAGCACGCGCGTGTAGTCGCTCCGGCCGCCAGTCGCTTTGGCGTAGTGCGTCACGCGACCGCCGGCCACGGGCGTGAACGCAAACCAGTTCGTCGGCGCGATCGGACGCGAAAGTCCGTAATAGGCATCGAAGCGATCGCTGCGGAGCTGCGGATCGGCGATGGGATGGAGCGGACCGACGGGCAGCGAATCCTGTTTCAGGACGGCGATGCTGGCGTTGAAGCGCTGGTTGATGCCGGCGCCCAGCGGCGTGGGCAGCAGGTCGAAACGCAGCTCGGGCAGACGTTGTTGGACGACTTGAAACGAGTTCGGCTGGAAACGCGTGAAGAGCGAGACGTGGAAATTATCGCCGGAATAGACGGACTCGAGAAACGTGTCGGGTTGCTGGACGTTGTAGAAATCCGACGGGCGGAAATCGCGCACGACTTCCGAATCGCTCCAGTAGTTGAGTTCGCCCGCAATGCTGAGACGTTCGCCGATGGTCTGGAGGTGCTCCCATTCGACGAAACCGCGTTCGCGGGGAACGCGCCGGCCGATCAGGTCAGTGTAGCGCGTGCCGTAGTCGCTGATGAAACCGGAGCGGAATTGTCCGAAGAAGGTGTCGTCACCGTGCGTCGCGCCGTAAGTTCCGGACGGCCCGGCCATGATGCCGCGATTTGTGTAGAGGCCGAGATCGCCGCCGAGCCGCAGCGCGGGCGTCACCGGAATCTGGAGACTGCCCTCGATATAGACGCCGAGCGTGCGTCGGTAGCCGCCGCTGACGGCGACGGACGGAAGCAGGGCGTTGCGGACGTTGTGCGAGAGGCCGGGGAGCGCGATCGGGTGAACGCGGCCGAGTCCGAGCGCGGCATCCTCGGCGCGAACCTGACGGTTTTCGGTGAAGAAAACGCGGGCGGCTTCCAAGGTCGGGACGAGCGCGCCGGGTTCGGGCAGCGTGACGATGGCGTTGTTGACCACGAGAGAATCGGGGGTGCCGGTGGCGCTGGAGCCGGATGCGTAAACAGGAAACTGACCGATGCGAAGTTCGCCGACCTCGATCGTGCGGGTCTCGGCGTTGAAGCTGATTTCGTCGGCGACGAGGCGGCGCGGTCCGCGCGTGAGGGTGGCGTGACCCGTGGCGACGGCGGTGTGCGTTTGCGGATTGATCCGAATCTCGTCGGCCGTGAGCCGGATATCCCCGTAATCCGCGTAGGGATGGCCGGTGAGGATCGATTCGCCCGTGCGCGTGGAGGTTTCGAGATGCTCGGCGTAGACCGAGGTCGGTGCGGCAGGATCGTCCGACGCCGCGAAGGCGGCACCGGTGAGCAGGAGAGAGGCGAACAGGCGGCGGGTCACAGCCGCGGAGCAAAGGCGTCGCCGCTCCCGCAAGCAAGCTCTTGGGCGCGGGCGCGGCGGCGGGTGCACGATCGGGAGTTTGCCGGAGGTGGCGGTGCGCGCCGCCTTCTCGTATTCCGACTAGACGGAGCGGAAAGCTTGGGACAGGTTTTGCAAAGAACTCATTCCCCGCGTGATCATTTCCAAACCGGATCTCACTGCCCTGCTTCACGCCAGCCATACGTCGCCGCATTCGGTGCTGGGCATGCACCCTCACGTGCGTGGGCGCGGCAAAGGCGTGGTGGTTCGCGCGCTGCTGCGCAACGCCGTAACCTGCGCGGTCGTTGATTTCGCGTCGGGAGAAGAATGGCCGATGACGTCGATCGCGGAGAATCTCGTTTACGAGGTGTTCATCCCGAAGCGGTCGGAGGTGTTTCGTTACCAGTTGAAAGTGACCACGCCGCGAGGCGAGATGCGGCAGTTTTTCGATCCGTATGCGTTTCTGCCGACGCTCGGCGACCAGGATTTATATCTGTTCAACGAGGGGAACGAGCACCGCATCTACACGAAGCTCGGCGCGCACGTGCGGACGATCGACAACGTCCACGGCGTGACGTTTGCGGTGTGGGCGCCGGCCGCGAAGCAGGTTTCGGTCGTGGGCAACTTCAACCACTGGGACAACCGCTTCCACCAGATGCGGCCGCTCGGGTCCTCGGGCGTGTGGGAGTTGTTCGTGCCCGGGCTCGAAGAAGGCGAACTATATAAATACGCGGTGCGCGATCAGCGGGACAATGTCCGCCTGAAGACCGATCCTTACGGCACGTATTTCGAAGGTCCGCCGGGCAATGCCTCGATCGTCTACAACACGCGGCGCTTCCAGTGGAGCGATGCGGCCTGGATGGACCGGCGTCGCTCTGAGGCCGACCGGCTCGACCGGCCGATTTCGATTTACGAGGTGCACCTCGGTTCCTGGCGGCGCAAATCCGACGATCCCGGCCTGCCGCTCGATTACCGCGAGGCGGCGCGCCAGCTCGCGGACTACGTCACGGAGATGGGCTACACGCACGTGGAGTTCATGCCGCTGGCGGAGCATCCGTTCACCGGCTCGTGGGGTTATCAGGTCACGGGTTTTTTCGCACCGACCCATCGCCATGGCACGCCGGACGATTTCGCGTGGATGGTCGATTATCTGCACCAGCGCGGGATCGGCGTGATCCTCGACTGGGTGCCGGCGCATTTTCCGCGCGATGCGTTTGCACTCGCGGAGTTCGACGGCTCGCATCTTTACGAGCACGCGGATCCGCGGCTCGGCGCGCACATGGATTGGGGGACGTTGATCTTCAACTACGGCCGCAACGAGGTGCGCTGCTTCCTCATCGCCAACGCGCTTGCGTGGATGGACCGCTATCACATCGACGGGCTGCGGGTGGACGCGGTGGCGTCGATGTTGTATCTCGATTACTCGCGTCAGGAAGGGCAGTGGATTCCCAACAAATACGGCGGTCGTGAAAATCTGGAGGCGATCGATTTCCTGAAGCGGGTGAACGATCTCGTGCACCATTATTATCCGGGTGCGTTGATGATCGCCGAGGAAAGCACGTCGTTTGGCGGCGTGTCGAAGCCGACCGCGCAGGGCGGACTCGGTTTCGACTTCAAATGGAACATGGGCTGGATGCACGACACGCTCCGCTATTTTTCGAAGGATCCGATCCACCGCAAATGGCACCAGAACGACCTCACGTTCGGCATGCTTTACCAATATGCGGAGAACTTCGTGACGGTGTTTTCCCACGACGAGGTCGTGCATGGAAAAGGCTCGATGCTCTTCAAGATGGGCGCCTGGCACATCCCGGAAAAGGCCCGGCAACTGCGGGCGCTCTACGCGCACATGTGGGGTTACCCCGGCAAGAAGCTGCTGTTCATGGGCAGCGATTTTGCGCAGTCGCACGAATGGAACTACGACGCGCAGCTCGACTGGCACCTTTGCCAATACATGGATCACGAGGGCGTGCGCCTGCTCGTGCGCGACTTGAACAAACTCTACACGCACGAGCCCGTGCTCGGTGAGAACGACCTCAATCCACACGGCTTCCGCTGGGTTTCCTGTCAGGACGCGGACGCCAGCGTGATCGCGTATCTGCGCACCGACGCGAACGAAAAAACCCTCTTCATCGTCGTCGGCCATTTCTCGGGCGCGACACGCGACTACCGGATCGGCGTGCCACGCCAGGGTTTGTGGCGCGAGGTGCTCAACACCAACAGCGAATTCTACGGCGGCACCGGCCTCGGCAACGACGGCGCGCGGCACACCGAGGACGTGCCGCACGACGGCTACAGCCAGTCGATCTCACTCAAGTTGCCGCCGCACACGACGTTCTTCTTCAAGTGGACGGCGGAGTAGCCACGGCTTCGGACCGGCGCCATGCGTTCTCGTAATCGCTGAACGTCACGGTCAGGTCGGCATCGAGCGACTTGAACAAAAATGCCCGGCCGCGCACGCGCGTCGTGATCTGCTGCAACAGGCTGGGACGCTCGCCGGCCGGCAAACTGTAGCGCATCACCGTGCGCATCTCGGCGATCTTCACGCCCGTCACCGGCGAGAACGCTTCGCGCGAGGCGATCTCGAACGACTCGATCGTTTTCGTCGATTTGTGAAACACGAGGGAGGCCACGAGATGAGCCGCAGTGGCGTCGCCCTGTTCGCCGGGCAGGAGGCGCGCTTCAAAAGTGCTACGCTCGGCGGAATCGGCGACGCGCCGCAGCGTCGCGAGATCGAGCTGTTTCGTGATCGGCGGCGCGGTGTCGTTGCTGGAACGTTGCGTGGCTTTCTGCCGGTATTCGCGGCGCTCGGCTTCGGTGGGCGCGCGTCCGTCCTGCTGGAGCAGACTCCAGCGCGCGGGCGTCGGTTGTGAGGCGTCGTAGCGTTCCACGCGACTGTGGCCGTCGCCTTCGGTCGTTTGCGTGAACGACCAGCCCTTCGGTCCGTCGGCGCGAAAGGCCTGCAGCGCCGCGTCGAACTCGGGGTCGAGCGACGGCGCCGCGGCGGCCGTGAGGGCGATCGCGACCGAGCAGGCGAACAAAAACAGACGCATCGTCCGGAGAAAACGTAACCGCCCGCACGGCGCAACGCCCATCACTCCGCCCTGCAGCATGAGCCCACGGAACCCACGGAAGGCACGGACGAAGGATGAAAGCCGGGCGGTGGGCGTGTTCGGCGAGACATTTTTCATCCGGCTCAAGGACCGCTAAGAAATGCCGGTTTCGCACGTAGTTCTCAGCGAGACGCCAACCCCGAAAACCAGGAGGAAACATGGAAACGCGTTTTGTGCTCCCTGCTTCGTTTGCGACCGCGCTGCACCTGTTCGCTTTGTTCGGCAGCGGACCCGGTGCTCCGCCTCCGGCTCGCCCGAAACCGCCACCGGAACCGGTTTTGCCCGCCGTGCCGCTTGTTTTGGTCGTGCAGGAATTACCGGCGGAGTCGTATCCGGAAGAGACTGACACGCCGCGCCGCGGGAATCCTGACGTGCCGCGCCCGACGCTCGCCGAGCGGCCACCGGTGCCGACGCTTTTCCCACAGTTCGCCGAGCCCGGGCCCGCGACCGTGGCGGTGATCGACCGGATTCCGGCAGGTCCGTTTGGGATTCCGAAAGGCGTGGAGGAGGGGACGCTGCGTTCCGCGGTGTTGAGCGTTCGTCAGCTCGACGCGATCCCGCGGGCCCGTGCCCGCGTGGCGCCGGTGTATCCGGCGTCCGCCCGCACGGCGGGACTGAGCGGCGATGTCCTGGTGGATTTCATCGTCGACGAAACCGGTCACGTGTCCGCGCCGCGCGTCGTCGAATCGAGCCATCCCGAATTTGAGGAGCCGGCGCTCCGCGCCGTGGCGAAGTGGGTCTTCGAACCGGGCAAGAAGAACGGCCGGCCGGTGCGTTTCCGGATGCAGGTGCCAGTGACCTTTCGCTTGGCCGACTGAACGGCGCGGAAGCGGAGTCGTCGCGCCGCGACTCCGATCTAGAACACGCCTGCGACGACGCCGCGCGAGCCGCCGCCGGCGCCGGGCAGGCGAACGGCGTCGCCCGACCGTTTGCCGAGCAACTCGCGGCCCAGCGGCGATTGCGGTGTGAGCACGAGGAGGTTTTGGCCGGCTACTTGCAGTTCCAGTCCACCGGCGCGCGGTCCGAGAAAATACCAGACGTGCTTGCGACCGTGTTCGACCGCGACGAGCGCGCCCACGGCGGCGGCGCTGCCCGGCGCGAAGTCCGTCACCGGCAGCGAAGCATAGAGTTCGATGCTGGCGGCGATCTCCGCGGCGAGCCGCGCCTGGCCCTCGGCGAGGTAGGCGGCCTCCTGGCTGTGCATGTCGTATTTGTTTTCCGGACGGCTCTCTTCGTCGATGGCCTCGTCGCGCGAGGTCTGCGCGGCGCGAAGCTGCACCGCATGATCGGCGCGCAACGCGGCGAGGATCTGTTCACGGACGATGCTTTTATCGGGCGGAGAGGGCGGAACCATGCGGCGAAAACGGGCATGTTCACGGCGCGAACGGCGCGGTTGTCAACGCACGGCCGGCGGCGGAATCTCGCGTTGACTGCGGGAATGGCGCTCGCGAATGTTTCCGGAAACATTTTTCCCCCGCGCCCGTCCCAGACTCCGCTCTCAACCACGTTATGAATTTTCTGCCCCGCGCCTTGTGCGTGTTTCTGCTCGCGGCGTCCGCCGCGTCAGCCCAGCGAATCTCGGACCCGAATCTGGACGATTATGTGCCTACCGTGGAGGACGAACTCGTCATTTACGTTCCGAAGAACGCGGTGCGGGTGGGTTTCCGGGCATTGAGTGGCGCGAGCGCGGGCTTCAGCGGCCAGGGCGTGATTTCGTCGAAGAGCGTGCTCGGTTCCGACAGTGGCGTGCAGGAGCGGATTTATCACGATGGCGCCGTGGGCCTCGATCAGCGCAAGGTGGCCGATCCCAGCGGTGTGCTGGTGCCGATCACTCCCGACGGCTACACGAACAACTGGACCTTTGCGGAGCAGTCGCAGGCGGAGGCGGAGCCGGGCTTCATCGCGATGCACGCCTACACGGCGACGATCACCGATACGGCGTTGCGCAACAAGGATCCGGGCACCGCGCTCGGCATCGAAGTGTCCACCGAGCGCGAGATGGGCAGCCTGTTCAATTCCCGGCTGAAGTGGGGCCTCGTCGGCGGCGTCAGCGTCAATCAGATCCTGTCGGAAATGAAGGCGAACGTCACCGCGGACGTGGAGACGATCACGGATTTTTACTCGCTGGACGGTCAGGCCGCGCCGACCGCGCCCTACACGGCGCCCACGGCGACGCTCGGCGTCGATAATTCGGTGCTGTTGAGAAGCCAACTGCTGCAGCGCCTGCGTTCGACTGCCGCCAGTGAAGTGGCGGTCGAGAACCGCTGGAAGCTTCGCGGCGCCTACCTGACGCTGCGCGCGGGTCCGACGCTGCTGCTGCCGATCACCTCCCGGTTCAGCGCGTCGGTGAGCGTCGGTGGCGTGCTGGTTTATGCCGGCACGAGCTTCGAAGTGGAGCAAAGTTTCACTCCCGAAACGGGCGATACGCTCGTTGAGAGCGTCGCGAGCAACGACTACGCGTTGCTGCCCGGTTACTACGTCGACGCGAACCTCCAATACGATTTCACGGACAACGCCGGACTCTATCTCGGTGCGATTTACCAGAGCAGCGGCAGCTACGACCATCAGGTGTCGAGCAGCGACGAATTGAGCAATTACAAGGCGCGCGTCGATCTCGCCAGCCTGCAGGGCATCCGCGCCGGCATGACGTTCAAGTTCTGAGCAGCATCGCGCTTCGCTTCATGAGCCGGCCTCCTACGGGCCGGCTTTTTCTTTGGGCACTCGGGCGATGAAGGGCGTGTATTACGCGCTCGAGACTTTTCTTGGCCGCCGCAGTTGCTTTGCTGCCCCCGCGTGAACGACCGGAACCCTTATCGCCCCGTCACGTCGCTCCTGATCCTGACCGGGCTCAACCTGCTCGACTATCTCGACCGGCAGCTGCTTGCGTCGGTGCTGACGCCGGTGAAGGAGGAGTTGCAGCTGAGCGACGGCGAGCTGGGGGTGCTGCTCAGTGCGTTCATGTGGGGTTATTTTCTGACGTCTCCAATTTTTGGTTACCTGGGCGATCGCGTGCCGCGGCGCTGGCTGATCGCGGCGGGCGTGTTCGTGTGGAGCATCGGCACCCTCATGACCGGGCACGTGAGCGCGCTGGCGGCGCTGATTTTCTTTCGCGTGCTCGTGGGGCTGGGCGAGGCGAGTTTCGGCACGATCAGTCCCGGCTGGATCGCGGATCTGTTTTCCGGCCCGCGCCGCAACACCGCGATCTCGATCTTCTATCTCGCGATTCCGGTCGGCTCCGCGCTCGGTTATATCGTCGGCAGCGCGCTCGCGGCGCGCTACGGCTGGCGGGCGGCGTTTTTGTGGGCGGGTTATCCCGGACTGCTGCTCGCGTTCGTGCTGTTCTGGTTGAAGGAGCCGCCGCGCGAGAAATCGGAGTCGGCGGAGGCTGTGGGCGACCAGCGCGAGGGCTGGCGCTCCTATCTGAAGCTGTTCCGCTCGCGGGCCTACGTGCTGGTCGTCGCCGGCTACATCGCGCAGACCTTCGCCATGGGCGGATTCGCGCAATGGGCGCCGACGTTCCTGTATCGCGTGCATGGCATGAACCTCGAGCAGGCGGGGCGCTTTTTTGGACTTTCGCTGGTGTTGACGGGGCTCGCGGCGACGCTGGGCGGCGGATTGGTCGCGACTGCCTGGCGGCGGCGGAGCGAGGCCGGTTATGCGTCGATGATGGCGCTGAGCTCGAGTCTTGCGGTGCCGGTCGCCTTCACGGCGTTCCTGTGGCCCGATCCGGCGATCGCACGGATGGCGCTGGCGGCGGCGATGTTTTTCTTGTTTCTGCCCACGGGGCCGATCAACACGCTCATTCTCGAAACAGTGCCGGCCCACTTGCGCGCGCGGGCCATGGGGGGATCGATTTTTCTGATTCATGCGCTCGGCGACCTCTGGTCTCCCTGGTTGGTCGGGCACTTCTCCGATCGTTGGGGCAGCCTGCAATCCGCGGTGTTGATCCTGCCGGGGGCGCTCGCGCTCGCCGCGGGTTGCTGGTTCTCGTTGGTCCTGTTCCAGCGGCGCGGCGGCGCCGCGATGCGCTGAGGAATGAACATCCCTTGCGTTTGAGGCTCCGTCCATTAGGACCGGTCTGTGCAGCTTCCTTCCCCGCGGCGTCTGGTTCAGCAGACGGCGATGGTCGGCGCGACGTCGGTCGCGCCCGTCGCCAGCTTCGGCGCATCGCGTGAGCTCGGACCGGTGTCGTGGTCCGGCACGGTCGAGGCGGACGTGTGGTGGTGGGTGGGGGCGCTCGGCGCCGTGGCGGCCGCGAGCCTCTGGCTGCTCTGGTGGCAGCGTCGCACGCTCGCCCGCGAACGCGACCGCCTGAATCAGGCGCAGGAACTCGAACGCCAGCGGCTCGCCGCCGAGCAGGCGCGGCAGGCGAAGGAGGCCGCCGATGCGGCGAATCGCGCGAAGGGCGAATTTCTCGCCACAATGAGCCACGAGATTCGGACGCCGCTCAACGGCGTCATCGGCTCGGCCGAGCTCATGCTGGAGACGCCGCTCACGGCACAACAACGTGAATACATGGCCACGGTGCGGACCTCGGCGGAAGCCTTGCTGGCCATCGTCAACGACATCCTCGATTTCTCGAAGATCGAGGAAGGCAGGCTCACGATCGAACAGGCGGTGTTCGATCTGCGGCAGCCGGTCGCCGACGTGGTGAAGATCGCGACGGCGCGCATCGAGGAACGCGACTTGGAGCTCGTTCTCGATGTGGCGGCGGATGTGCCGGCGCGGGTCTATGGCGACGCGTCACGCGTCCGGCAGGTGCTGCTCAATCTCGTTTCCAACGCCATCAAGTTCACGCCCAAGGGGCATGTGCTCGTGCGCGTGTCGCGCGTGCCGGAGAAGTCCGGGGCCGGGCAGGCGTGGATCCGGTTTTCCGTGGTCGACACCGGCATCGGCATTCCGGCTGAGACGCGCGTGCGACTGTTTGAGAAATTCACGCAGGCGGATGCGTCCACCACGCGGCGTTTCGGCGGCACCGGTCTGGGCTTGGCGATCAGCAAGCGGCTCGTCGGGCTGATGGGCGGCGAGATCGGGCTGGAAAGCGATCCCGGTCACGGGTCGCTCTTCTGGTTCTCGCTGCCGTTGCGGATCGACGAATTGCAGCCGCCTCAGCCAACGGCGCCGGTGCAGCGCGTCTTGGTCGCCGACGATCTCCCCGCGGCAGCGGAAGCGATCGCGGGAATGTTGCGGGGTGTCGGCATGACCTGTGCGATCGCCGCCTCGGCGGATGAGACACTCGCCAAGATTCACGACGCGGTCGCGCAGGAGCATCCGTTCGAGGCGGTGCTGGTGGACGAATCGCTCGCGCGGGCGCAGGGCGGCCGGCTCGCGCGCGAATTGCAGGCATTGCCCGATTTGCAGGGCGTGCCGCTGGTTCTGCTGGCCGGTTCCAGGCCGCGCCCCGCGGAGGAGACCGCGACGTTTGCTATCTCGCTCAACAAGCCGGTCGTGCACCTCGACCAGCTGCTCGAGGTGCTGCACACGAACCGTCCGGATCACGCGGACGCTGAAGCCAGGTCCGACGCCGGCGTGCGCCTCAGCCGCGCGGGACTGCAGATGCTCGTGGCCGAGGACAACCCCGTGAATCGCGCGGTCATCGGCTCGATGCTGCGGAAACTGGGCTGCACGGTGGAGTTTGCGGAAAACGGCGCCGAAGCGGTCGCGAAGATGCGACTCGGCCGGTTCGATCTCATCTTCATGGATTGCCTCATGCCGGAGATGGACGGGTGGACAGCGACGCTCGAGATCCGCCGGATCGACGCGCGCACGCCCATCATCGCCACGACTGCAAATGCGACGAACGAAGATCGCAGCCGTTGCCTGAAGGTCGGAATGAACGACTACCTCAGCAAACCGCTGCGCCTGACCGATGTCGTGCGCGTGATCGAGCGGTGGCTCGGTTGACGAGGCCGGTGGGGTCGAGCGGCGCCGGCCCAGCCCTCACGGTTTCAGCACCTCGGCGAGTTTCGCCGGCTCCTTGCCGCCGCCCATCGCGAAGTCGGGTTTGCCGCCGCCCTTGCCGCCGACCTTCGCCGAAAGTTCGCCCACGATCTTGCCGGCCTGATGACCGGCTTTGATCGCGGCAGGGGAGCAGTAGACGACGAGACTTGCGCGATCGCCGAGCGCGGCACCGAGCGTCACGACGCCCTCGCCGAGCTTGTGCAGCACCTGCGAACCGAGCGAACGGAGCGATTCCTGGTCGGAAACCTCGACGACCGCGGTGACCATCTTGAGGTTGTCGCGCGGGGTGGCCTTGTCGGCGAGTTCGGCCGCGAGATGTGCGGCGGCGCGCTGCTCGTGGGCTTTCAGCTTCTTCTCTGTTTCCTTTTGGTGGGCGAGGAGGGATTCGAGTTTGGAAACGACGTCCTGCGCGCCGGCGTTGAGGTGAGCGCTGACAGCGCGAAGCGCGGCTTCGCGCGCTTCGATGAAATCGAGCGCGGCCTGGCCGGCGACGGCTTCGATGCGGCGCGTGCCGGCGGCAATCGCCATTTCCGCGACGATCTTCACGACGCCGATTTCGCCGGTGGTGGCAACGTGCGTGCCGCCGCAGAGCTCGCGGCTGTAGCCGCCGATGTCGACGACACGGACGATGCGCCCGTATTTGTCGCCGAAGAATGCGAGCGTGCCTTCCGGTTTCTTGTCGAACTCGGTCTCGTAGGCGGAGACCGGCGCGTTATCGAGGACCTTCTCGTTGACCAGCCGCTCGACCTCGTGGAGTTGCGCGGCGGTCATCGCCTCGAAATGGGAGAAGTCGAAGCGCATCCGCTCGGGCGTCTTCGATGTGCCGGCCTGCCGGACGTGCGTGCCGAGGACCTTGCGCAGCGCCCAGTGGATCAAGTGCGCGGCGGAGTGGTGGCGCGAAATCGCGCGCCGGCGCAGGGCGTCGACCGCGAGCTCGGCGTTCGTGCCGACGGCGGATTTAAGATTTGAAATTTGAGATTTGAGATCCGCGTCGCTCGCGACGCGATGCAGGTGGCGGCCGGCCTTGTCCTTCACCGTATCCACAATGTGGATGAGCTGGCCGCCGATCAGCGCGGTGCCGGTGTCGCCGGCCTGCCCGCCCATTTCGGCGTAGAACGGCGTCTGGTCGAAAACGAGGAACGTGTCCTTATCTGCGGTCACGACCTCCAGAAGCGTCGCCGGGCCGGCGGTGGTCGTGCGCGTCAGCGTGTAGCCCAGGAATGTCGTCGGCTTCAGGTCGGCGCCGGTTTCGCCCTCGGTGGCGGCCACGACGATCTCCTTCTTCTGGGCGGCGCGGGCGCGCTCGCGCTGCTGGTCCATCAGCTTTTCGAACTCCGCTGTGTCGACGCTGAGGCCGCGCTCGGTCGCGAGCAGCTGCGTCATGTCGAGCGGGAAACCGTAGGTGTCGTAGAGCTCGAACGCGGTGGCGCCGCTGACCTGGTTGGCGGCGGCGGCTTTGTTGAAGATCTGCAGGCCCTTTTCGAGCGTGCGGCCGAAGGATTCCTCCTCGCTGCGGATGACGCGGCGGATGATGTCCTGACGTTCCTTCAACTCGGGGAAGACGGTGCCGAGCGATTCGACCACGGGCGCGACGAGCTGCTCGAAGAAACCTGTGCCGAGGCTGAGTTTTTTTCCATACAGGATGCCGCGGCGGAGGATGCGGCGGATGACGTAATTGCGGCCTTCGTTGCCGGGGAGAATGTTGTCGGCGATCGCGGTCGAGACGCAGCGCGCGTGGTCGGCGAGCACGCGGAACGCGATGTCGATCTGCTCCTGTTCGCCGAGGTTTTCGCGGCTGCGCGGGACGGTGCCGTTGTAGGTTTTCTTCGAGAGCTCCGCGATCTTCGTGAAGAGCGGCGCGAAGACGTCGGCGTTGTAGTTCGACGGCTCACGGCTGAAGTCGGTGAACCCTTTCGATGTCGCGTAAATGCCGGCGACGCGTTCGAAGCCCATGCCGGTGTCGACGTGCTTGGCAGCGAGCGGCGAGAAGGTGCCGTCGGCGTTGGCGTTGAACTGGATGAAGACGTGATTCCAGATCTCGATGCAGCGCGGGCTGGACGCGTTGACGAGTTTGCGGCCCTCGGCCTCGTCGTCGGACGGGAGCAGGTTGAAATGGATTTCGGAGCACGGGCCGCAGGGGCCGGTGTCGCCCATCATCCAAAAATTGTCCTTCTTGTTGCCGTTGACGATGTGGACGGCGGGATCGAGGCCTTCTTTTTTAAAGATGCCGGCCCAGATGTCGTAAGCTTCTTGATCGAAGTCGGACGGGTCGCCCTTGGACTTGTCGGGCGAATAGACGGTCGCGAACAGGCGCTTCGGCGGGATGCCCCAGATCTTGGTGATCAACTCCCAGCCCCAGGTGATCGACTCCTTCTTGAAGTAGTCGCCGAAGGACCAGTTGCCCAGCATCTCGAACATCGTGTGGTGGTAGGTATCGAAACCCACGTCCTCGAGGTCGTTGTGCTTGCCGCCGGCGCGGATGCATTTCTGCGTGTCCGCGGCGCGGGTGTCTTTCGCCGGCCGGACTCCGGCCCATTTCGAAACGTCGGGCGCGCGGTCGCCGAGGAAGATCGGCACGAACTGGTTCATGCCGGCGTTGGTGAAGAGCAGCCCGGGAGAATCGGGCAGGAGCGACGACGACGGAACGATCGTGTGGCCCTGCCGGGCGAAGAAATCGAGGAAGCTCTGGCGGATCTCGGCGGAGGTCATGGAAACAGATGCGAGCGGTCAGCAAAAGCGACGCGAGGTGCGCCGGAAAGGTTTTTATTGGCGGGTCGGCGGCGGATTCTGGCGGAAGGGAGCGCGCATTCCTTGTTGCGAGGCGGCTGCAGCTAAAGGTCAAAAAATGCGCAGAAGAGGACCAGCAATGGTTAGCCGCGCCGGCGGGCGGCAGATTACGGTTCAGGGCATCTTTTTTCCGATGGAACCCTCGTTCTCATTCTCGCGTATCGATCCGCAACGTCCGGCCCAGCCGGGCCGGCCGCGCATGCGGGCCTGAGGACGGGCGGAAGCATCATGCGCGAAGGCTCGGTCAACCGTTCCGCCTGGCGCATGGCGTCGGTGTATGTGGTGGTTGCGGGGGCGTGGATCGCCCTGTCCGACGGGCTGCTGGCGATCGCGGTGAAGGACCTGGTGTGGCGGGAGCGGTGGTCGGTGGCGAAAGGGTGGGGCTTCGTCGCCGTGACCGGCGTCGTGCTTTACACGATGCTCCGGCGCGCCGGGCGTCGGGCGGAGCGGGAGGCGGCGGAACGGAAGCGGTGGGCGGACGCGTTCGAACATTGCACTCATGGCATCGCGCTCGGTTCGCCCGGCGACCAGCACATCGTCGTGTGCAATCCTGCCTACGCGCGCATGCATGGCTACGCCGCGGAGGAGGTGACGGGGCGCGCGGTGATGACGTTCTGCGCCGAGGAGGAGCGACCGCGCGTGGCGGAGCTGCTCGCGGCCGCGAAGCGTCGTCGCGCCCCGCGCCTGCGCTACGAAGCACGACGTTGTCGCAAGGACGGCACGATTTTCCCGGCCGAGATCGACGTCGTCACCGTGCGCGATGACGCGGGGGCGGCGCTCTACAGCGTCGCCACGATTCAGGACATCGCCGATCGCGCCGCGGCGCAGGCGGCGCTGCGCGAAAGCGAGGAACGGTTCCGGGCGCTGGTCGAGTCGATCCGCGAGATCTTCTGGATGGTCGAGGTCGGACCGCCGCGCCGATTGCTGTATGTGAGTCCCAACTACGATTCGCTCTGGGGCCAGCCGCGGAGCGAACTGGAGCGGGATCCGATGCACTGGCTCGGCGCCGTGCACGCGGAAGATCGGGACCGCGTCGAAGCCGCAGTGCGGGAAAAGCAGGGCCGCGGCGGGTATGATGAGGAGTATCGCATCGTCCATGGCGACGGCTCCATCCGCTGGATCCGCGAACAGAGCTTTCTGGTCCAAGGCGGCGGCGACGCTCCTGCGCGCATCGTCGGTGTGGCGGAGGACATCACGGACAGAAAATCGCTCGAGGCGCAGTTTCTGCGCGCGCAGCGGATGGAGGCGATCGGCACACTCGCCGGCGGGATCGCGCACGACTTGAACAACATCCTTGCGCCGATGTTGATGGCCGCGGGCCTGTTGAAGGAAAACGTCACGGCCGCGCGCGACCGCGAGATGCTGGGGATGATGGAAGCGAGCGCGCGGCGCGGGGCCGAGATCATCCGCCAATTGCTGACCTTCAGTCGCGGACTTGGAGGCGAGCGCGGTCCGATCGACCTGCGCCATGTCCTGAAGGAGATGGGGGCGATGATCCGGGAGACGTTTCCGCGCGAGATCCAGCTCGTCGATCGCTTGGCGGAGCCGTTGCCCGTTGTCGGGGATGCGACCCAGCTCCACCAGGTCTTCGTCAATTTGTGCGTCAATGCCCGCGATGCGATGCCGGCGGGCGGCGTGCTCACGCTCTCGGCCCGGCAGATCGACGTCACGGAGCAGATCCATCCGTCGGCGCAAACCGGACCGTATGTGATCGTGACGGTCGCGGACACCGGCAGCGGGATGTCGCCTGCCGTGATGGAGCGGATCTTCGATCCGTTTTTCACCACCAAGGAAGTGGGCAAGGGCACCGGCCTTGGTTTGTCCACGACGCTCGGCATCGTGCGGAGCCATGGCGGCTTTCTGCGCGTCGAGAGCACGCCCGGGAAAGGGAGTTCGTTTCACGTCTATCTGCCGGCGTCGGCCGCGCAAAAGCCAACCGGACACGTCGGCCTGAGCGCGACCTCAACACCGGGCAATGGCGAAACGATCCTCGTGGTCGATGACGAGGCGAGCATTCGCAACGCCTGCCGTCAGGTCCTGGAAAAACAAGGCTACCGTGTGCTGACCGCGGGCGACGGCCGCGAAGCCGTTACTCGTTTCCTCAAGGATCGAAAGGAGATCAAAGTTGTGCTCACCGACATGATGATGCCGGAAATGGGCGGCGCCGCGCTGGTGCGGGCGCTGCTTCTGATCGATCCACATGTCCGGATCGTCGCGACCAGCGGACTCGACCCCGATGGAAATCGCGACGAACTCGCGGTGCTGGGCGTCACGGAAGTGCTTTCGAAGCCGTGTGGACCGAAGGATCTGATCGATGCGATCGGGCGCGCCTTGACGGCATGAAAAAGGCGGGCCCGGGAGAGGGCCCGCCGCAAAGAGCGAAAGCGTTTTCGCTTACAGGTTCGCGATGATGGCGTCGGCCATCGCGCGCGTGCCGACGGACGGGCGGCCGAAGGCGATGTCGCCGGTGCGGACACCGGAGGTGACGGTCTTGCGCACCGCCGTCTCGAGGCGATTGGCGACGTCGTTGAGGCCGAAGCTGTGGCGCAGCATGAGCGCGGCGGAGAGGATCTGCGCGCACGGATTGGCGATGCCCTTGCCCGCGATATCCGGAGCGGTGCCGCCCGCGGGCTCGTAGAGACCGAAGGGCAGGCCGAGGGAGTTCTTGCCGGTGCCGAGCGAGGCCGACGACAGCATGCCGAGCGAACCGCAGATCACGGCCATCTCGTCGGAAAGGATGTCGCCGAACATGTTTTCCGTCACGAACACGTCGAACTGGTTCGGGTTGCGCGCGAGCTGCATCGCGGCGTTGTCGACATACATGTGGGAAAGCTCGATGTCGGGCGCGTGCTTCGCGCAATACTCGGTGACGGTTTTGCGCCACAGCACGGAAGTCTCGAGGACGTTGGCCTTGTCGACGGAGCAAAGGCGGCGCTTGCGGGCGCGGGCCGTCGTGATCGCCGTCTGGAGGATGCGTTCGATCTCGCTCTTCCGGTAAACCATCGTGTCGACCGCCTGCACGTCGCCATCGGGCAGCGTGGTGGTTTCCTTCGGTTTCCCGAAATAGAGGCCGCCGGTGAGCTCGCGGATGCAGACGATGTCGATGCCCTCGGGGATGCGCTCCGTCTTGAGCGGCGAGGCGTCGGTGAGTTCCGGATACAGGAGGCCCGGCCGGATGTTGGCGAAGAGCGTGAAATGCTTGCGCAGCGGGAGGAGCGAGGCGCGCTCGGGCTGTTGCGCGGGCGGGAGCTTTTCCCATTTCGGGCCGCCGACGGAGCCGAAGAGGATCGCGTCGCGCGCGGAGCTGATGTCGAGCGTCGACTGCGGGAGCGCGCTGCCGTGCCGGTCGATCGCGGCGCCGCCGACGTCGGCCTCGGCATAATCGAGGCGAAGGTTTTCGCGCTGGGCGACGACCTGAAGCACGCGAAGCGCTTCGGACATGACTTCGGGGCCGATGTAGTCTCCGGCGAGGACGGCGAACTTGAGCGACTGCATAAGCGGCAATGAGTAGCGGGCGGGCCGCATCGCTGGCAAGGGAGGAGTTGCGGGGCGGCGTTTCGGGCGCCGGTGGTTCGGGCGGCGGTGGTTCGTCACCCGGCCCGGAGAGGAATTCCTCGTAGGCAGTTCCGGTGACATTCCCAATAGTCGCTCGGTTCGTAACACGATAGGCTTCGGCCGTGACCGACCTGAGCGAACGATTCCCTTTTCCTCCAGAAACCGCCGGCTCCGACTCGTTGCCGGTGCTGATCCTTCACGAAGATCGCGAAAGCTACATTCGCGCCCTCCGCATGTTGGCGAACACGTTTTACGGACAGCCGGAAGCTGCGACGCTCCGGCCGCTGCCGTGGCGGTTTGACGAGCTGACGTCCGAGTCCTGGGGGCGGCGCGCCCTCGCGGATGCGGAGCGCGCCCAAATCGTGATCGTGGCAGCCAGCGCGACGGGACCGCTGTCGGAAGACACGCGCCGCTGGATCGCTGAAGCGCTCGCGCTCCGTCGCGGCCAATCGACCGCGGTGGTGGCACTGGGCGAAGGCGATGACGCGGCGGACACTCCGTGCCGCTCGCATGTCCGCCAGATCGCGATCGCCGCCGGGTTGGATTTCATCGAGGGCGATTGGCCACTGCTGACCACGGGGCGTTGACCGGCGCAGTTTCGCGTTGCCCGGCGGAAGGAACGCCCTCCTGTGGGAAGCGTGAAACTTCATGTGCTGCCGGCCGGCCCGATCCAGACCAACGCCTACCTGCTCACCGCCGCCGCGCGGGGTGAGGCCGTGTTGATCGACGCACCCGGCGGCGTGTGGGCGGAGGTCGAACCGATCCTGCGCGCGGAAGGTTGCCGTCTGACGGAGCTTTGGCTCACCCACGGACATTGGGATCACATGCAGGGCGCCGCGGAGGTCGTGCGGGCCACGGGTGCGAGCGTGCTCGCGCACCGGGACGATCGGGCATTGATCGAGACGCCCGAGGTGATGGAGCGCTTCATGGGCGAGCGGCTGGGACTGGAGCCTGTGAAGGTGGATCGCTGGATCGGGGAGGGCGATCGCCTCCACGCGCTGGCCGCGGAGGTCGAGGTGCGGCACGTGCCGGGACACTGCCCGGGCAACGTGCTCTTTTATTTCCCGGCGGCGCACGCCGCGTTTGTAGGTGACGCGCTGTTTGCCAGC
This sequence comes from Opitutaceae bacterium, assembly GCA_040255565.1. Taxonomy (GTDB): domain Bacteria; phylum Verrucomicrobiota; class Verrucomicrobiia; order Opitutales; family Opitutaceae; genus Opitutus. The sequence goes on from JBDZVH010000001.1 coordinate 559,689, forward strand.
AGCATCGGCCGCACCGATCTGCCCGGCGGCGACTTCGACGTCCTGGAAAAGTCGATTCGCACCCGGATCTACACGCTGCCCGAGGAGACGGTCGTGTATCCAGGACATGGAGCCGACACGACGGTCGGTGCGGAAAAATCGACGAATCCTTATGTGAGCGGTTAAGTTTTCGTCATTCCGGTCGACCAGCAGAATGCAGTTGGACTCAGCGGCTCATTCGCGCTGAATTCGACGCACCAGCATGACGAACTCCGGTCAGCACGAAGTGTTTATGCGCCGGGCCCTCGAGCTCGCGCGCGGGGTCTGGGGCACGACGCATCCCAACCCCATGGTCGGGGCCGTGATCGTTGAGGACGGTCACATCGTCGCCGAAGGCGCGACGGCGCCGGACGGCGGTCCGCACGCGGAACGGCTGGCGTTGCTGGCCCGCGGCAAACCGCCGCGACCGGGCGCGGTGCTCTACGTGACGCTCGAACCGTGCTCGACGCATGGCCGCACGGGCGCGTGCACGGACGCGATCGTCGCGTCGGGCATCAAGCACGTGGTCGTCGGTGCGACGGATCCGAACCCGGAGCACGCGGGCAAGGGTTTCGAGGTGTTGCGCGCCGCCGGCATCGAAGTCGTCACCGGCGTGCTCGAGCGCGAGTGCACGGACCTCAATCTGATCTTCAACCACTGGATCATCCGCAACACCCCGCTGATTGCCTCGAAACTCGCCGTCACGCTCGACGGGCGGATGGCTTGCCGCACGGGCGAATCGAAATGGATCACGGGTGAGGCCGCGCGCGCCGACACGCACCGCTGGCGGCGGTTGTTTCCCGCCATCGCCGTCGGAGCCGGGACGGTGCTGAAGGACAATCCGCAGCTCACCGCGCGGATTCCCGGGGCGGAAGACTGGTGCCCGATCCGGTTCGTTTTCGACGGCTTGCTGCGAACCGTGGTCGATCGCTTCCTGCCGGGAGTCTACACCGACCGGCATCACGAACGCACCATCGTCGTGACGACCCCACACGGCGGCATGGGCTACGTTCGCAAGCTGCAGAGCATGGGCGTGCGCGTGTGGGTGCTGCCCTCGCCGACGCAGCGCGTGCCGCTGGCGGAATTTCGGAAAAAATGTTTCGAGGAGCGGATCTCGGGCGTGCTGTTCGAAGGCGGTCCGCGGCTGGTGAGCCATCTCCTGCAGGACCGGCAGCTCGACTACCTTTTCGTCTATCGCGCGCCGTTGATCTTCGCCGACGATCGCGCCAAGCCCATGTTCCAGGGATTGCGCACCGAGCGGATCGCAAATGCCATCCGCCTCAGCGACGTCCGCAACGAGACTTATGGCGAGGACGTGCTGACGCGCGGCCGGATCGTGTATCCGGAAAAATTGTTCACCGACGAGACGACGTTCAGCCTCGGTTGAATCGGGAGGATTGGTTCACGCATGAAGCATGTGTATCTGGCCTCGGGCAACGCGCACAAGGCGGCCGAGTTGCAGCACCTCGCGGCCGCCGCGAATCTGCCCCTGCAGGTCATCTCCGCCCGCGAGATCGGCGGCATGCCGCACGTGACGGAGGACGCGGGCAGTTTCATCGGCAATGCGCGGAAGAAGGCGGAGGCGCTCCGGACCAGAGTGCCGGCGGGAGCTTGGGTGCTGGCCGACGATAGCGGCGTGTGCGTCGACGCGCTCGACGGCGGGCCGGGCGTCGATTCCGCCTACTACGCGGGTCCGCAAGCCGATCCCAACGCCAATCTACGCAAGCTGATCGACGTCATGCGCGACGTGCCGGAAGAGAGTCGCGGCGCGCATTTTCTTTGCGTGCTGCTCCTGCTCACGGAAACCGGCGAGGAAGTGTTCGAAGGCGTGTGCGGCGGGCGATTGCTTCGCGAGCCGCGCGGCCGCTGGGGATTCGGCTACGATCCGATTTTCGTGCCGGACGGCCACAGCGCCAGCTACGCCGAGCTGGGCGACGAGGTGAAAAATCGGATCAGCCACCGTGCGCAGGCCTGGGCGAAATTTGCCGCCTGGGCGAAGGAAAGTCTCGCCTGATCGCGAAATCATGTAGGGCGGGTGGCTCCTGACTCCGCCGTTGCTGCGAGTCGATCGATCTTCACGCGGGGTCGGGAGATCCCGCCCTACAAATCGCCGCGGCTCACCACTGCTCGAGTTTGGCGCAGACCTCGCTGATGAGGAATTCGGGCGTCGAGGCGCCAGCGGTCACGCCGACGACCTGATACTTTTTCATTTCCTCGGGAGAAAGTTCGGCAGCGGTCTCGATGTGATAGGTGGGGAGATTCTGCAGGCGGGCGAGCGAGGCGAGTTTCACCGTATTCGCGGAGTGGTGACCGCCGATCACGACGATCGCCTCGGCGCCCTGCCGCGACAGCGCGACGACATCCGTCTGGCGGTCCTTGGTCGCCTGGCAAATCGTATCAAACACGAGCACCTCGCCGAAACGCTGCTTCGCGTAGGCCGAAAGTTCGGCGAACTCATGCATGAACATCGTCGATTGCGAAACCATACAGACGCGGTCGAGCGCGGGGAGCGCGTCGATTTCCGCCTTGCTCGTGATGCAGTAGCCGCGGCCTTCGGTGTAACCCATCAGCCCGATTGCCTCGGGATGGTTCTTGTCGCCGAAAATGATCGTCGCGTAGCCCTTCTTCGCGTGCAGCCGGATCTTGCCGGCGATGATGCCGACGTCCGGACAGGTCGCGTCCTTGAACTCCATGCCGAGGTTCTTCAGATACGTGCGCCGGTCGGGCGAAATGCCGTGCGCGCGCACGACCATCACGGGGTTTTCGCCCGGCGCGGAGGTTTCCACATCGATGTTCGCGCGGCTCTGATAGTCGCCGACTTCGCGGATTCCCTCCTCCGAAAGCCGCTCCATCATCTGCCGGTTGTGAATCAGCGGACCGTCCGTGTAGACGGGATTTCGGCCGTTGCGGGCGTAATCGCGGGCGATGTCGATCGCTCGTTCCACTCCCCAGCAAAAACCGGCGCTCTTCGCGCGAAGCACTTTCATGATCCTGCACAATGGGGCCGCACCAAAGCGCGTCAAATCCGGACGCGGGCCGCCGTGGATACGGTCGCCGGCGGCGAATCAATCGCCGACCGGTCAGGCGCTTGCGACCGCGACGGGGAGCGACAACGCGACGCGCGTGCCGGTGCCCGGAGCGCTGGAAAGATGCAGTTCTCCGCCCAACTGCCGCGCGCGCGCGCGCATGTTGTTCAGGCCATGGCCGCCGGTGGCGGTCTGGGCGGGAGCGAAGCCCCGGCCGTTATCCTGCACAATGAATTCGACGGCGCTCGCGTTCGGGACGTTTTGAAGATGGATCGCCACGTGCGTCGCTCCGCCATGACGCACCGCGTTGCTGATCGCTTCGCGCGTGACCTGCACCAGTTCGCGGCTCTGCGGTGGAGCGAGCCGGGCGGCGGCCTCGTCGTCGATCCGCAACTCGAACTGCGTGTCGCCGGCGGCTTCGAATTCGGCGATCAGGATGTCCAGCGATTGCGTGAAACTGGCCTCGGCCGCCGACGGCGCCGCAAGTTCGGTGATGTGCGCGCGGATGTCGCGGATACAGCGGTTCAGACTTTCGAGACAGCGTGCGAGCCGCCGGTCGGCCTCGCCCGGATCCGCTTTGGCCACGGCGCGCGCCGATTCGATCGTCAGCCCGGCGGCGTAAAGCGACTGGATGATGCCGTCATGCAGATCGCGACCGAGCCGGATCTTTTCCTCGAGCGAGCGGTTGAGCAGCTGTTCCTTCAACAGCGCATCCGCTTCCGCGCGCTGGCGGACGTCACGCTCGTGCGCGAGCGCGACCGATTGGGCGTTTGAGGTCTCCGCGAGCTTCGCGAGCGTGCCGATTTCCGTGCGCGCGGTTTGGAACGGCGGACGCGATTCGCCCAATCGCGGTCGGCGCACGGCGAGACTCGCGACCAGCGCGAGCGTCAGCGCGGCGCCCGTCAACGCGAGTCCGAGCGCGATCCGCCGCGTCGCCTCCGCCACGCGCGCGGTGGAAACGGCGGCGCGGGTCGGCGCGATGGCGTTGTCTTTCGACGCAGCTGAGGCGCTGCCCGGACGCTGCACCGCGAGCAAGGCCGCCAGCGCGACGAGCACGATCAGCAGGGCCAAGGCGAGGGCGCGCGGCAGCAGGTTCATGCGACGCGCGGATCGTGCGGGTCGTGCGCAGGAGCGTCAAAGGCTTTGATGCCGCCCTGCGCGGCTCTCGACATTTCCGCGACGCCGGCTTTGGTTAACCGACTTCCGCATGAAGTCATTCTACATCACGACCGCCATCGACTACGTGAACGGTTCGCCGCACCTCGGCCATGCTTATGAAAAGGTGCTGACGGACGTCGTTGCCCGATTCCGGCGGCAGATGGGAGACAAGGTCCATTTCCTCACCGGCACCGACGAGCACGGCCAAAAAGTCCAGGCGAGCGCGCGCAAGCTCGGCATCGATCCGCAGACGTTCGCGGACAACGTCAGCGCCGAATTTCGCGCGATGCTCACGCGTCTGAATATCTCGAACGACGACTTCATCCGCACCACCGAGCCGCGGCACAAGCAGGTCGTGCGCGCGATCCTGCAGCAGCTGTTCGACAAGGGCGAAATCTACCGCGCCGAATACCGCGGCTTCTACTCCACGCGCCAGGAACAGTTTCTTCAGGAAAAGGACCGCAATCCCGACGGCACCTGGCCCGAAATCTTCGGCGAAGTCACCGAGATCGTGGAGCCGAACTACTTCTTCAAGCTTCGTTCGTATCAGGACTGGCTGATCCAGTATCTCAACGATCACCCGGACTTCATCTTCCCGCGCTATCGCCAGAAGCAGGTGCTCGAGTTTCTCAAGGAGCCGCTCAACGACCTCTGCATCTCGCGTCCGAAGGAACGCCTCGAGTGGGGTATCTCGCTACCGTTCGACGAGGATTACGTGACCTACGTGTGGTTCGACGCGCTGCTGAATTATTACTCCGCCGTCGCCGACAAAGGTCTCTGGCCCGCCGATTTCAACGTCATCGGCAAGGACATCCTCGTGCCGCCGCACGCGGTATACTGGCCGATCATGCTGCACGCCGCCGGACTGCCGCCGCCGAAAGGCCTGCTCGTCCACGGTTGGTGGATGCAACGCGGCGCGAAGATGTCGAAGAGCACGGGCAACGCGCTCAACCCGCTCGATCTCGTCGACGAGTTCGGCGCCGACGCCTTCCGCTATTTCCTGATCCGCGAGATGAACGTCGGCCAGGACAGCGACTTCACGCGCGAGCAATTCCTCGTCCGCTATAACAGCGAACTCGCGAATAATCTCGGCAATCTCGTCAACCGCACGCTGAACATGACGACGCGTTTCGCCGGCGGCGTGGTGCCGGCCGCCGATGCCGCGGCGAGCGACGAAACCGAGCAGGAGTTGCGCGGGCTGTGGGAAAAGACCCGCGCCGAGCTGATCCCGCTGAACGAAGAGTTTCAGTTTCACACCGCGCTGGAGCGCGCGATGGCGTTCGTCACCGCGACCAACGCCTACATCGAAAAGCGCGCGCCGTGGAAACTCGGCAAGTCCGCCGAAGCGAAAGATCAGGCGTTGCTGCGCACCTCGCTCGCGACGATGGCCGAGGCGCTGCGTCTCGCGGTCGCCTCGATCCAGCACGTCGTGCCCGGCGCGGCGGAAAAGATCAACGCGGTCCTCGGCTATACGCCTGGCGCCGTATGGCGCGACGAACTTGCCTGGGGCAACCGGCTCGACGGAAAAAAGGTCGCGGAAGCGCTCGTGCTGTTTCCGCGTCCTGCGCCCGAGAAGAAAGCGTAGCGGAGCGTGTCCTCGTGCGCGACGAACGTGGCGATTGCCGAGCTCGGCGCGGATGAGGACCACCGGCTCGGTCTTTTGCTCGCACCATGACGATCCTGCCTCTCGACCCGACGGCCAACGCGACGCCGGAAGCGTTGCGGGTGTTTTTGCAACAATGTCGAGACGCAGCCCGTCGCGACGGGAAACCGAAACTCGTCAGCATCTCCATCGCCGTCGACGCCCTCGATCCGCTCGCCGTGCTCGAATCGATCTTCGAGCCGGCCGAACAGCATTTCTACGCCGAGCGGCCAGCGCTCGATAGCGCGATCGCCGGCGCCGAGGCGGTGTGCGCGATCGAGGCGGAAGGCCCGGAGCGTTTCGCGACCGTGCAGCGCTTCGTCGACGAAACGCTTGCGCATACGATCGCGGTCGGTGATGTGAACGCCCCGTTTGGCGGACCGCATTTTTTCGCGGCGTTCGCGTTTCGCGATACGAGCGAGCCGGGCGACGCGTTTCCCGCCGCGCGGGTCTTCGTGCCACGCTGGCAGGTCGCGCGCGCCGGCGAACGCACGACGGCGGTGGCGAATCTCGTGGTCACGCCAGACGCGCCGCTCGATCTGCTGACGGAAAAAGTCTGGCGTGCGCACGGAAAGTTTCGCGCCTTCGATTACGGCGCCGGACGCGTATCCGAATCCGCGATGCGCGCGGCCGCGGCGCGAGGCGACGACGCAACACCGTCCGATGAGGCGGCGGCGAAGACGGAGTATTGCGCGGCAGTGAATTCGGCGCTCGAGCGGATCGGACGCGGGGAGTTCAACAAGATCGTGCTCGCGCGGACCCGCACCGTGCGCGCCGGCGCGCCGTTGCATCCGCTGCAGATGCTGAACCAGCTGCGGCAGCGTTTTCCGGATTGTTATGCGTTTTCGGTGGCGAACGGGCGCGGACAAAGCTTCATCGGCGCTACGCCGGAACGACTCGCGCGGGCGAGTCGCGGCGTGCTGGAAACGGAAGCGCTCGCCGGCTCGGCGCCACGCGGCGCCAGCGCGACCGAGGATGCTCGACTCGGCGGCGCGCTGCTGCGCAGCGAGAAGGACCGGCGCGAACACAATCTTGTCCTGGAATCGATTCGGCGCCGGCTCGCCCCGCTGGGATTGCAGCTGGAAACGCCGGTCGAGCCCACGCTGCGAAAGCTCGCGAATGTGCAGCACCTGCACACGCCGGTGCGCGCGGCGCTGCCCGAGACGGTGCGCCTGCTCGATGTGCTGGCGCGATTGCATCCGACGCCGGCGGTTGGCGGCTCGCCGCGGGAGGCGGCGGTGGCGCGGATTCGCGAACTGGAGGGATTCTCGCGCGGGCTTTACGCCGGCGCGCTGGGCTGGCTGAACGCGCGGGGCGGTGGCGAGTTTTTTGTCGGGCTGCGCGCGGCCTTGATCGACGGCGCGAGCGCGCGGCTGTTTGCCGGTGCGGGCATCGTCGCGGGCTCCTCGCCGGTGCAGGAATTTTCGGAAACGGAATTGAAATTTCGCGCAATGGCGGACGCTTTGAAGTTATGAGGATCGCGCCCTGGATTGTTGGACTGACCGCGTGGTGCTGCAGCGTCGTTGGCTGGGCGGCGGTCGAGCCAACCAGCGGCGGGCTGGAGTGGCAGGACCTGGAGCTCTCCTACGACGCGCAGCCGGGCGAGGCGCAGACGGAGTTTGCGTTCAAGTTCACGAACCGCGCCGCCGAGCCAATCGAGATCAAGCAACTCTCGACTTCGTGCGGTTGCACGGCCGCCATCATGCCGCGGCAACCGTGGATCGTTGCGCCCGGCGAGTCCGACGCCGTGCGCGTGATCGTCGACCTGCGCAGCCGGCGCGGCGGTTTGAACAAGACGGTTTACGTCGACACCTCCGCGGGCGAGCAGTTGCTGCTGGTGCACGTGAAGGTGCCGCCGCCGCCCGCGGTTCAACGCGAAATGAACTTGATGCTCGCGCAGGCGGACCGGCAGGCGGTTTTTCGCGGCGATTGCGCGAAGTGCCATGTCGAGCCGACGATCGGCAAACGCGGCGGCGAGCTGTTTGAGGCTGCCTGCGTGATTTGCCACACCGATGACGCGCATCGTGCGACCATGGTGCCGGATCTGGCGAAGCCGAAGACCGAGCGGACCGCGGCGTTTTGGGAGCAGTGGATCCGTCACGGCGTCGAAGGTTCGCTGATGCCCGCGTTTGCGAAAGCGCAGGGCGGTCCGCTCGACGACGAGCAGATCCGGTCGCTCGTGGAGTATTTGATGACGCATCTGCCGACGCAGCCGGTGACCCAGTGAGGCGCCGAGCTCGGCGATTCGGGCTGGCGGCGACCGAAAGGACGTGATGGGTTGGCGGAGCATCCGCGTCATGGCCGAACCTGTGCTCGATTTTCGCAACACCAACGCCCTGTGGGGCAGCGTGCTCGTTGAGACGCTGGTGCGATGCGGGCTGCGGCACGCGGTGGTTTCGCCGGGTTCACGTTCCACGCCGTTGACCTTCGCATTGGCGCGGCATCCGCAGATCGAGGCTACGCCGGTGCTCGACGAACGCTCGGCGGCGTTTTTCGCGCTTGGGCTCGCGAAGCGGACGCGGCGGCCGGTGGCGTTGCTGTGCACCAGCGGCACCGCCGGCGCGAATTATTTTCCGGCCGTGATTGAGGCGCAGGAAAGCGGTGTGCCGTTGCTCGTGATCACGGCCGATCGCCCGCCGGAAATGCGCGATTGCGCGTCGGGCCAAACGATCAACCAGCAGCGTTTGTTTGGCGACCACGTTAACTTTTTCCACGAGCTCGCCGTGCCGCAGCCGACGGAGCGGATGCTCGCCTACCTGCGGCAAACCGTGGCGCACGCGCTGGCGCGCACGCTGGGGCCGGAGCGCGGGCCGGTGCATCTCAATGCGCCTTTCCGCGATCCGTTGCCGCCCACGGCGGACGACAGCGCGAGAAGTCTGGAGGACGCAATCGGCGAAACCTTCTTTCGTCACCTCGACGCGTCCGCACCGAAAGCGAAAACCATCGTTCGTTGGACGCCTCCGCGCACCGCGCGCGGCCTGATCGTCGCCGGACCGGCGGCAGGGGAAAGTGTCATACATTATATGACACTCTGCCGGGGGCTGACGGGGAAGTTGGGATGGGCGGTGGTGGCGGATGCGTTGTCGCCGGTGCGGATGGCGGTGCGCAGCGAAGATTCGGAGAGCGGGTTTCCGGTGGTGACGGCGTATGAGGCGATTTTGCGGAATGAGACGCTCGCGCGGGAGCTCACGCCGGACTTCGTGCTTTGCCTCGGCGGCTGGCCGACGAGCAAGGGGCTGCGCGCCTGGCTCGAACGTTCGGGCGCCGAAATTTTGCTCGTCGCCTCAACCGCGGCGAATCGTGACGCGTTGCATGGACAGACGCGTCAGGTGGCGGGGTCGCTGGAATTGTTGGAGCTTGTCGGCGACGTTGTGCCGGAGCGTGGGCTGGCGGAGCGCTGGCTCGCGGCCGAGCGGGCGGCGCGGGGCGCCCTCGACCGCGCGATGGAAACGGAGCACGGCCTTTTCGAAGGCAAGGCGGCGTGGCTGCTGGCGCGGCATTTGCCGGAAGGCACGCCGATGTTCGTCGCGAGCAGCATGCCGGTGCGCGACGTGGAGTATTTCTGGCCGGCGACGGGCCGCGGCATCGAAGTGTTTTTCAGCCGCGGGGCCAACGGCATCGACGGCACGCTGTCGACGGCGCTCGGCATCGCCCACGGCAACCGACCCACCGTGCTGTTGACCGGCGACCTGGCGCTGCTGCACGACGCGAACGGTTTTCTGCTGCGGCCGAAGCTGACGGGTTCGCTGACGATCGTGCTGATCAACAATCGCGGCGGCGGGATTTTCGAGCATCTGCCGGTGGCGCAATTCGATCCGCCGTTCGAGGAGTTTTTCGCCACGCCGCAGGAGGTCGACTTTGGGCGGCTCTGCGCGGCGCATGGCGTCGAGCACGTGGTGATCCGCGACTGGATTCATTTTGTGGATACGATCCAGGCGCTGCCCGAGAGAGGGATGCGCGTGCTCGAGGTGCGCACGGATCGCAAGCGGGACGCGGCGATTCGGAAAGCGTGGCTGAACGCGGCGGGCGCGGCGTGCGCGTGAGCGGACCGGCGCTGAACCAACTCAGGACGGCTCGGAGAGTCGTCCCTACCTCCGTCCCTCCTTTTACTATTCGTAGCGGAGGGCGTCGATCGGGTCGAGGTGGGCGGCTTTGCGCGCGGGATAGAAGCCGAAGAACATGCCGATGGCGGCGCTGACCACGAACGCGATCACGACCGAAGTGGTGGAGACGAGAACCGGCCAGTCGTTGAGTTTCGACACGAGTTGCGAGGAGCCGATGCCGAGCGCGATGCCGAGCAGCCCGCCGAGCGAACTGAGAATGATGGCCTCGATGAGGAACTGGAGCAGCACGTCGCGGCCGTGCGCGCCGACCGCGAGACGGATGCCGATCTCGCGCGTGCGCTCGGTGACGGACACGAGCATGATATTCATGATTCCGATACCGCCGACGACGAGCGAGATGCCGGCGGTGATGCCGAGGAACACCGTCATCGTGCGCGTGGTGGCGGTCGCGGTTTGCGCGAGCTCGACCTGGCTGCGGACGGTGAAGTCGGGTTCCTTGCCGTTGCGGCGCTGCGTGAGGAGATCGTTGATGTCCTGCTGCACGCGCTCGATGGCGTTGGGCGACGCGGCCTGCACGAGGATCGAGTTGACGTTGGTGCGGCGCGAGAGGCGCTTCATATGGCTCGTGTAGGGCACGATCACGATATCGTCCTGATCCTGGCCGAAAAGATTGAAGCCCTTCGGCTCGAGCTGGCCGACGACCTTGAAGGGAATGTTGCGGATGCGGATGCTTTGGCCGACGGCGGAACCGTCGGGGAAGAGCTGGTCGGCGACGGTTTTGCCGATAACAGCGACCTTCGCGACGCTGCGGACATCTTGTTCGGAGAACACATTGCCCTCGGCGATCTTCCAACTGCGGATTTCGGGGTAGTCGGGCGATTCGCCGAGCACCTGAGTGTTCCAGTTGAGGCCGTTGGCGAGGATCTGATTGCGGTCGCGGACCTCGGGGCTGACGCCGACGACGTTCGGCACGTCGGCGGCGATGGCGAGGGCATCGTCGACGCTGAGGGTGGGCGCGCTGCCCCAGCCGCCGCGCATGCCGCCGCTGGTGAAGCTGCCGGAAAAAACGGTGACGACGTTCTGGCCGAGGCTGGCGACCTGGGCTTCGACCTGGGATTTGGCGCCGTTGCCGATGCTGACCATGGCGATAACGGCGCCGACGCCGATGATGATGCCGAGCGCCGTCAGGATCGAACGGAGCTTGTTGCGGCGGAGCGCGCGGAGCGCGATGACGATGGTGGACCGGAAGCGCACGGGGAGGCGGGAGAGTCAGTTAACCGCGAAGAAACGCGACGCCACGCAAACGACCAACACGGATGCCGCGATGTGAACAGGCGAGGACATTGACTTCGTGGCTCACTGCGATTCGCCGATGAGTTTGGCCTCGGCTTCGGCGGCGAGGAGTTTCTGCATTTCGACCTCGGCGTTGCTGCGGTGCGCCACGGCGTTGTCGCTTACGATGCGTCCATCGCGCATGGCGATGTTGCGCTTGCAGTAGTGGGCGATGTCGAACTCGTGCGTGACCATCACGATGGTGATGCCCTGGTCGTTGAGCTTTTGAAACACGCCCATGACCTCGACCGAGGTCTTGCTGTCGAGATTGCCCGTCGGTTCGTCGGCGAGGAGGACCTGCGGCTGGTTGACGAGCGCGCGGGCGATCGCCACGCGCTGCTGTTGTCCACCGGAGAGCTGGCTGGGAAAATGATCGGCGCGGTTCGAGAGACCGACGATGTCGAGCGCTTGGAGGGCGCGCTTGCGCATCTCGGAAGTGGAGATGCGGCCGCGGCCGTAGAGCATCGGCAATTCCACGTTTTCGAGAGCGGTGGTGCGGGCGAGGAGGTTGAAGCCTTGGAAGACGAAACCGAGCTTCTCGTTGCGGAGGTCGGCGAGCTGGTTGCGGTCGAGCTTCGAGATGTCGACGCCATCGAGCAGGTAGGTGCCGCTCGTCGGACGGTCGAGGCAGCCGAGCGTGTTCATCAGCGTCGATTTGCCGGAGCCGCTGGCGCCCATGATGGCCATGAACTCGCCGCGATGGAGGTCGAGCGAAACGCCGCGCACGGCGTGGACCTTCACCTCGCCGGAGTTGTAGATCTTCTGAATGTCCCGGAGCTGGACGACGGGAGTCATGGCGCGTGGTGGCGAGCGTTTAGAAGCGACGCCGCGGGCCGAAGGGATTGTTGGATTGCGACGGGGCGGCGGCGGACGGCGCGGAGCTGCCGGTGATGACGAGATCGCCTTCGTTGAGACCTTCGAGGACCTCGGTCTGTGAGCCGTCGGAAATGCCGAGCTTGACGTTGACGGCCTCGGGGCGCGCGTTGGGACCCTGGCCGACGAGACGGTAGAGGGTGCGAACCGTCGGCGCGTTCGAGGCCGTTTCCCGCTCGCGACGGCCGGAGAATGCCGGCCACTCGTAGCCGTCTACTTTTGCCAGCTCGCGGGCGCGTTCGATCACCTCGGGCGTGGGGCGGCCCGAGCCGGGCGTGAAACCGGCTTTCGTCATGTAGCTGCGGCGGAGATCGTCCGGCATCGGCTTCAGGCCGCTCGTCGCAGCGGCGGCTTCGCCGCCGGCGGATTTCGTCGCGGGCGCGGGGACGTCGGGGAGGCGCACGCGCAGCGCGTTGTTGGGGACGCGGAGGACGTTTGGATGGGCGGCGATGACGACGGAGATGTTGGCGGTCATGCCGGGGCGCAGCTTCTGGTCGTCGTTGCGCACCTCGATGATGGTTTCGTAGGTGACGACGTTTTGAACGGTGATCGGGGAGTTGCGGATGAGGGAAACGCGTCCGCGAAACTGGCGGTTGGGAAAGGCGTCGACGGTGAAGTTGACCAGCTGCCCGACCTCGACGTTGCCGATATCGGCTTCGGCGATCGCGCCGACGATCTGCATTTTGGTGAGGTCGTTGGCGATCTGGAACAAGACGGGAGTGTTGAAGCTGGCGGCGACGGTCTTGCCGACATCGACCTGGCGGGAGAGAACGATGCCATCGATTGGCGAGTAGATGGTGCAACGCGATAGATCGATCTTGGCGCTTTCGACGGATGCGGTGCGGGTCTGCACCTGGGCATCGGCTTGGGCGAGCTGCGCGAGGGCCTGGTCGAGATCGGACTGGGGAACGAGATCGTTCTGTTGAAGTTGGGTGAGTCGATCGCAATTGAGCTGCGCGAGGCGCTGATTCGCTTTGGCGTTGGAGAGATCGGCCTCGGCGGAGCGCAGGCGCGATTCGTAGGTCGCGGCATCGATGTGAGCGACGACGTCGCCTGCCTTCACGATGGAGTTATAGTCGACGAGGACCTTGTCGATGATGCCGGAAATCTGGCTGCCGACATCGACGGTCGTCACCGGCTCGAGCGTCCCGGTGGCGGTCACCACCTGCGTGAGGTCGGCGCGGGTGACGGGCACCGTCGAGTATTCGACCTTCATCTCTTCGCGGTCGCGGACGAAATACCAAGTCGCGGCGCCGGCCGCGAGAATCAGGATGAGAAACAGCACCAAACGGCCGGAGCGGGAAGAGTTAGCCATGTGAGATGAAGCGAACGAAGGCGAATTGCTGGGGAGTGCGCGCTAAGACGCAGCAACGGGGGAAAGGTAACCGCGGATTTGCACGCGGCATGAACCGTCGGGTCGGATCGTCCGGGCGGAGGAGCGATGTCAGCGGTTGAATGCGGTGCGCAGCGCCTCGGCGACGTTGTCGGGCACGAAGTGCTTCACGTCGCCGCCGAACTTGGCGACCTGTTTCACGAGGGAGGAACTCGTGTAGCTGAACTGTTCGTTGGGCATCACGAAGATCGTTTCGATGCGCGGCTCGAGATGCCGGTTCATCAGCGCCATGTTGAATTCGAACTCGAAATCCGAAAACGCGCGCAGTCCGCGAATGATGGCCACGGCCTGATGGGCGACGGCGAATTCGACGAGGAGATTGTTGAAGGAGGTGACGCTGACGTTGGGAAAACGTGCGATGTTGGGCCGGATCATGTCGATCCGCTCGGTCGCGGTGAACAGCGGCCCTTTCCCGGGATTCTCGGCGATCGCCACGGTAACGCGATCGAAGAGCTTCGCCGCCCGTTCGAGCACATCGAGGTGCCCGTAGGTGATCGGATCGAACGTGCCAGGGTAGATGCAGTGACGCATGCGGGGGCAGGGAAAGGGATTCGTCGACACGAGGCGATGCGGTTTTTGTCGATGGCGCCGGACGGTTTGGCACTGCAGCGACGCGCGATCGCCGATCTGCTATTGCGTTTGCAGACGGCTCCGTGTGGGTTTGCCGGTCACGCTTCAGATGAACCTGCCCAATATCCTCACGTTCTCGCGACTGCCGGCGATGTTCGCGATCGTGGCCCTGATGTATTCGGATTTCCAGTGGGCGGCGACGCTGGCGTTCTGGTTGTTCATCCTCGCAGCGTTGACGGACTGGCTCGACGGCAAGATCGCGCGGGAGAGCGGCCAGGTCTCGACCTTCGGCCGGTTCATGGACGCAGTGATCGACAAGGTGATGGTGATCGGCGTGATGATCGCGCTGGTGAATGGCGATTATTTTCTCGGACACCACATTCCCGCGATGATCGCGCTGCTCTGCATCCTCTGTCGGGAGTTCATGATTTCGGGATTGCGCATGGTGGCCGCGACCAAGGGCGTCGTGGTCGAGGCGGACGCCGGTGGAAAAGTGAAGACGTTCATTCAGCTCAACGCCATCGGCTGGCTGCTCGGAGCGCACATGTTTTCGCGGGACTTCGGCGAGCTCTTCAGCGGCGGCGAACGCTGGTGGGTGGTGAGCGTGAACTGGGTCGGCATCGGTTTGTTCGCGCTTTCGGTCGTGCTGACGATCACGTCGGGCTACACCTATTTCCGCCGTCACGGTCACGTGGTGATGAGCTGAGCGATGCGCCTGTCGCAACCTATCTGGCCGAGATTTCTGCCCTCCCGTTTCGTGCTGGCGTGCGCGACGCTCGGTCCGCTCGGCCGGCGATTGCCCGCACCGGGCACCTGGGGCTCCGTGGCGGGGCTGCTTTATTTCACGGTGTTCTTTTTCCCGCTCGGGATTTTCGGCACGCTGCTTTTCTCCGCGGCGGGCGCCTATCTGGCGGTGGCGTTGTGCGGTGAGGCGGAATTCCGGCTGGGGCGTCGCGATCCGGGCGAGGTCATCCTCGACGAATTCGTGGCGATGCCGCTGTGCTTTCTCGGGTGGCGGGAACTTGTCGGGCCGTTGCCCGGCTGGGCGGTGTTCCTGGTCGGTCTCGGGTTTTTCCGGCTGTTCGACATCGTGAAACCGTTCGGCATTCGCCGGCTTCAGTCGCTGCCGGCGGGCTGGGGCGTGGTGGTCGACGACCTGGTCGCGGCGCTCGCCGCTTGCGCGACGATGCACGCGTTGAAATACGCGTGGCTCGTTTGGCGGTAGGAAAAGTTTGGAGACGGGCCGCTCCCGGCGCGCGGCCGCCTATTTGTCGGCGCGATTGCGACGATAGCGGAGATCGATGCGCACCGACGTCGTGACGCCGGTCTCGAAACCGTCGGGTCCCCAGATGGTGCGTCCCTCAAAGGTGGCGGTGGCGCGCGGCGTGCCGTTGTGGCGGCGCAACAGCGGAATGCCCACGCTGGGACGAATGCCGAAGACATTGTCGGAACCGCCGCTCAGGGGCGCGGTGTTCGCGTCGAAGACCTTGAGAATCAGATTGAGCCCCCGCCACTGCCGCGCGACGCCCAGCGTGAGAATCAGATTATTCGAGTGGAGCTGGTTCTCGCGGTAGTTTTCCCGCAGCGACGTGTGGTCGATGAAGTCGGCACCGAGCGTCGCGAAACCGACGAGCCCGTAACGTGGCATCACGGTGCGGGTGAACGTCACATACGGCAGCGTATGCCGGACTCCGTCGGTGATCTCATACGGCGGCCGGCTGAGCGGGGTGACCCAATCGAGGCCGACCGTCCAGCCCGCGTCGGCCGAGAGCGCCTGCTCGTACTTCATACCCGTGCGGAACTGGTAGAGGCCGTTGCCAACGGAGTCCTTGAGCCCGTGGGTGATGTAGGCGCCGAGCTCCGCGTTGAATTCGAAATTGTCGTTGAGCTTCAGCCGCGCGCCGACCGGCAGGCGGAAATAATCCTCGTGCAGCAGATCGCCAAAACGCGGGCGAAAAAACAGGCGGACCGAACCGGACGGATCGAAGGTGGGCAAACCGAGGTCTGGCAACTCCGGCAGGCGATCGAGAAACGACGAGAGCGCCGCGCGCGGCGCCTGCATCGCCTCGGCGGCCTTGGCGGGAATCGACTCGAGCGCCGAGGCGGCCCGCGTTTCCGCCGGAAGCCACGCGCATAGCAACAAGGCTACGACGGCCCGGAGCGGCTGCCGCGAAGATGGAAGAGAAGGGGACATCGAGCTAAGGAAGCACCTGCAGGTTCTCTGCGGGGAGTTTCACCAGCAAGCCTTGCTGGAGCACGTCCACGGACAGCACGACCCCGCGCGGGTTCGAGGGATCGTCGACGAAACCTTCGAGACCGTGCAGGGGACCGCCGACGATTTTCACCCGGCGGCCGCGGGTGAGCAGCGGGCGCACGAGCAATTCGTAACCCGATGCGACGATCGCACGCACGTCTTCCAGCTGTCGCAGGAATCTTGATTCGTCGTCGACGGGAATCACGCGCGCGAGGAGGTCCTGCTGGTAAATGCGGGTCTTTCGCTCGTCCGGCACGCACGCGAACACGTAACCCGGGAAAAGCGGCTTCGTGAAACGTTTGGTTTGCTGCCGGTATTTGCGGATGCTGGGCACGACGGGAAGATAATGCTCGAAACGCTCCGCCTTCATCAGCGCCTCGAATTTTTTTTCGCAGCGGGGACGCGTGTGACAAACGATCCAGGCGGCGTCGGCGCCCGCCGACTGAAATGGCGCGGCGGATACGAAGGCGGTGGCGGTGACCGACATCAGGCTTTCAGCAGGAAACGCACGGCGGCGTGATAGCCCTCCAGGCCCAAGCCGGTGATCACGGCGACGCAAACGGGCGCGGTGAGCGACGTGTGCCGGAATTCCTCGCGCTTGTAGATGTTCGAAATGTGAACCTCCACGGCGCGCAGGCCCGAGCCGGCCAGCGCATCGCGCAACGCGACGCTCGTGTGCGTGAACGCCGCGCCGTTGATGACCACCCCGTCGAACTTCGCTTCCGCGAGCGCGGCGATCTTGTCGATCAGCGCGCCTTCGTGATTCGACTGGAAAAACTCCAGCTGCGCCGCGGCGCCGAACTCCGCGCGCAGCGCCTGTTCGAGATCGGCGAGGGTGGCGCGGCCATAGATCTCGGGCTCGCGTTTGCCCAACCGGTCGAGATTGGGGCCGTTGAGGATGGCGATGCGTTTCATCGGAAAGCGATCACACGAAACACACGAAAATCAGCCGGGGGGAAAGACTGTTTTCGCGGGCCGAAGCCATTTCCCGGTCTCTACAACGGGTTGTCGGTGGCGACGAATTCCCACGGCAGGCGGAAGCGCGCGGCGAGCTCGGCGGCGAGCGCCTGCACCGCGTGGACCTCGGTCGCGTAGTGGCCACAGAGATAAAGGTTCAACTTTTCCTCCTGCGCACGGTTGAACCATTCCTCGCGCAACTCGCCGGTCACGAGTGTGTCGACGCCCGCGGCCGCAAGCGCGGGCACGGCGCTGTTGCCGCTGCCGCTGCAGAACGCGATCTCGCGCGGCTTCGGCGAGCCGTATTCGATCGCGATCACGCGCGGGTAAAGTTTCTCGAGCCTGGCGCGCAGCGCGGCGCGCGTGAGCGTCGGATTCCGGGCGATGCGACCGATGTCGCCGCCGCGATTCGGGAGAAATCCGCGCGTGGCTTTCAGCCCGAGCTGGCGGGCGAGGAGGGCGTTGTTGCCGATCTGCGGATGCGAATCGAGCGGGAGGTGATTCGAGTAGAGCGCGCAGTTGCCGTTGATGAGCGTCGCCACGCGGTCGTAAACGGGACCCGTGAGCGGACGAGGCATGTCCCAATACATGCCGTGGTGCACGATGAGAAAATCCACGTCCGCCGCGACGGCGCGTTGAAAGGGAATCACGCCGGCGTCGACCGCGGCGCCAATCTTGGTCACGAGGCCGCGATTGGCGACCTGGAGTCCGTTGCGCGCGCCGGGAGCGTCTTCGAAGTCGGCGAGTCGGGTGCGTTTGTCGCAGTAGGCGA
Organism: Opitutaceae bacterium; assembly: GCA_040255565.1. Taxonomy (GTDB): domain Bacteria; phylum Verrucomicrobiota; class Verrucomicrobiia; order Opitutales; family Opitutaceae; genus Opitutus. The sequence continues at coordinate 577,748 of JBDZVH010000001.1, forward strand.
CGAGATCGCTGAGTTTGGCCATGGGGAAAGTCGTTTCGCCGCCCGTTCTCGCAGCGAAAACGACGCGGATCGAGAACGATCTCAGGCGTGACCGAGCCGGCAGGAATGCGCGCTGAAACCGGCGCCGAAACTCACGAGCCAGAAATCGCCGCTGCCGTTCGGCGGGCCGTCGCGCAGCGCCCGTTCCAGCGCGAACAACACCGAGGGGCTGCTCATGTTGCCGTAATCGCGCAACGTCTCGATGCTCGCCGCAAGCGAGTGGGGGGCCACGACGGGAGCGAGCGCCTCAAGCACGTCACGGCCGCCGGTGTGTGTGATCACACGGGCGACGGCGCGATCGCCGCGTTTCTCCCAGAGCTGACGCACGGCGTTCGCGGCGAGATCGGGGACAGAGCGATCAAGAAGGTTGCGGAGCTTTCCCTGGCGCTGCTCGAAACGCAGTTTGTCCCGTTCGGCGGGGAGATGCAGCGTGTCGAACGCAAAAGCGCGGAGGCGGGAACTGCCCGGTTGTCCGCGCCAGATCGTGGCGGCGGCGCCGTCGCTGAACAGGCACGCGCTGATCAGCACGCCCGGATCGTCATCGAGATAAAAGGCCGCGGAGCAGATCTCCACGGCCACGCAGGCGACGACGGCGTCGGGTTGCGCGGCCACGATGTGGCTCGCGGCGCGCAGCGTGGGAATCGCCGCTCCGCAGCCGAGGCCGACGAGATCCTGCAGATAGGCGTCGGTCCGCAAGCCGAGTTGCTCGGCGACGTAGCTTGTCACGCCGGGGCAAAGATAGCCCGTGCAGGTGCAGATCAGCAGGGCGTCGATGTCCGTCGGTTCAAGCTGCGCCTGCGCGAGCGCTTGGTGCAGCGCGCGTCCGGCGAGGCTTGGGGCTTGATCGCGAAACGCGAGATTCAGCTCGTCGGGACCGAGGTCGAAGACGCGCTCGATCTGCGGCACCGCAAAGTGCCGCTGCGCGATGCCATGATCGCTGCGCAGGATCGCATGCAACGTCAGCATCGAACGCCGGCTCAACCGTTCGCGCACCGACGATTTTTGGGCAAGGTCCCAGCATTGCAGCGGGGTGAAAGTCCGCGGCGGGACGGCGGTGGCGAGGGCGTGGAGAAACATCGCCAAAAGAGTCAGTTGAGCGGCGGGAAGGTTCGCCGAAATCGCCGGATGCCCCCGTCGCGGAGGACTAGTGCAACGCGCGATAAAGCGTGCGCAGGGGAAGCAGGCGCGCGCGGGAGAGCAGCGAAAACCAGCGTTGGCGATGCGGCTCGAGGAGAAACGGATGGAGCAGGTGCGCCGACGCCAGACGGACGCGAAAACGCCGCCGCAGGCAGGCTTTGATGAGGCGGCGCGTCTCCGGCCATTCGCGTTGACCGCGCGCGTAGGCGATGAGCGGGTCGATCGCGCACGCGGCGCTTTCCAGGGCCATCGCCATGCCATGGCCGGTGAACGGCGGGATCGTCGCGCACGCATCGCCCAGCCGCACTTCGAAGGCCCGCGCGGCGCGCCGGTCAAATTCGAGCGCGGCGACCCCCGTGAAGGACGTGGGGTCGAGCGGGACTTGCGCGAGGCGCGCGGCGAGCGGTCCCAAGCCCGCCGCTTGCAGGTAACCGAGCAGCAGGTCAGGACCCTTGGCGCAGAGAGCGCGACGGCGAAACAGGCCGCAGATGTTGACGCGTCCGTCTTCGATCCGCGCGAGCCCGAGGTAGGCCTCGTCGCCGAGGTGCAGCTCGAGATCGCCCTGCAGCGGGAGCTGCAGCGCATGGATTTTCAATCCCAGCCACGGCGAAGCCGCACGGCGCCGACCGGTCGCGAAAACGCGTCCAGCCGCGTCAGTCGTGTGCTTGACCCGCGCGTGCGTGCGCAAGTCGCCGCCGGCTGCGACGAACGCCTGTGCGAGGCGCGCGTCGAGCACGTGGCGACTCAGTCCGGGAACGTCCTCCGGCAGCCGTTGCGACCGCAGGAATCGGCCGCGGGCGAACCACGCGACTTCGCGGTTCGAGACCGCGCCGTCGAGGAACGCGTCGAGCCTGAGCCGGTTTCGCGCGGCGGGCGAAAGGCCGGTGATGAACTCGCCGCACACGCGATGGCGCGGATACGTACCGGCCTCGAACAACGTGACCGGCACGCCGGCGCGGCGGAGGTTAACGGCGAGCGCGAGGCCGGCGAGACCGCCGCCGATGATCTCGATGGGGCGGTCCGTATTCATTTTTCCCGGACTGCGATCAGTCGGTAGGCGCCGAGCAGCGTGACGTCGACCCGCACGTTCCATCGCCGGGGATCCAAGCCGAGCTCGACGGCGAGCTCGTCGTCCTGAAAGCCGGCGGCGATGCTGACGTGCGCGTCGTGGAGGCTGACGCGATTGACGCCGAGTGCGGGGCCGAAGAGTCGATATAGAAACTGGGAGAATCGCCGGCGCACGGGTTCGCAGGCGACGATGACGCGGACGGAGGAGCGGAGCCGCGCGCCGAGATCGGCGAGTTCCGGGGCGGTGAATTGATGAAAAATCAGATTACCGACGATCGCGTGGTAGTCGTCGAACGCATCGAAGGCGAGCAGGTCGGCTTGGTGCCAACGTCGACCCGCGGGCCACTCGGTCGGGCGCGGCCAGAGATCGAGCCCGTCGACCTGCAGGCCGCGACGGGCGAGGCGCGCGCCGAGTTCGCCGGTGCCGGCGCCGAGCTCGAGGGCGCGTTCGCCGGAGCGCAGGAGGGGCGGCAGTGCGCGTTCGAACCAGCGATGATTACCCATGACGCCGTTGGTGACGCGCAGGTCGCGGCGGTTGTGAAGGGCGTCGGGGTGCTGCGGGGGCAGGCTATCGAGCAGCTCGGGGCGAATCGTGCGCTGCATGACGAGACGAAGGTTGCCCGTTTCGGGGTGTTGTCCACAATGGCAGACGTTTTCCATGAACGAGCTCCCGACACCCGTCGACCTGATCGCCGAAGCTGCGGCTAAGTTTCCGCATCGTCCCTCGTGGGACGAATATTTCATGGCGACGGCCGTGCTGCTCTCGACCCGTTCGAACTGCGAGCGGCTGCACGTCGGCTGCGTGATCGTAACGGGCGGCGATCGGAAGAACCGCATCGTCGCCGCCGGCTACAACGGTTTCCTGCCGGGCACGCCGCATGTGTCGCGGCTGCGCGAAGGCCGCGAACAGGCGACGGTGCACGCGGAGCAGAATGCGATCGCCGATGCTGCGCGCCGGGGGAGTTCGGTCGAAGGCTGTGTCGCCTACGTGACGCATTATCCCTGCATCAACTGCGTCAAGATCCTCGCGGCCGCGGGGATCGCGGAGATCCGTTATCGGCACGACTACAACAATGACCCACTCGTCGCGCCGATGATGAGCGATGCGGGGATCAAGATCTTGCAATTGTGAAACCCCGCGAGCGCGTTGGGGTCAACGCGCTCGCCCCTCCTGCTCATGCGCGAACGTCATCACGCCGGAAAGGAAAGCCTCACGGGCTCGTTGCTCCTCGCGCATCCGGGGCTGAAGGATCCGAATTTTCGCCGCACCGTCGTGTTGATGTCGGCTCACTCGACGGAGGGCGCGATGGGCGTGGTGTTGAACCGGCCGTTGGGAAAACGTTTGGGTGAATTGAACGGCGATTTCGCGCTCGGCGCGCTGGCGGGCGTGCCGTTGTTTCGCGGCGGACCGGTGCAAACGGAGCAGCTGCTGCTGGTGGCATGGCAGCCGCAGGCCGACGGGTTTCGGCTGCATTTTGGGATCGAGCCTGATCGCGCCGCGCAGCTGATCGTGGAGGAGGGCACGCAGTTGCGGGCGTTTCTCGGCTACTCCGGCTGGTCCGGCGGGCAGTTGGAGAGCGAGTTGAAGCAGCATACCTGGCTGGTCACGGATGTGCCCGCCGAGCTGCTGAGTCAGCCGCCAGGCGACGGACTCTGGCGCACGATTCTCGGCTCGATGGGCGAGGAATGGCGGCTGCTGGCGGAGGAGCCTGAGGACACGAGCTTGAATTGAGCGCGACGCCGCTGCGCGCGCCAAAACGGAGGTTGACAGGGGAGGAGGCGCTCTCTGTTTTGGTCTCTTTTATGAAAGTTGTTTCCTCCATCAAATCGGCCAAGAAGCGTCACCCGGCCTGCCAGGTCGTCCGTCGCCGCGGCAAGATCTACGTCATCAACAAAGTCGAGCCGCGTTACAAAGCGCGCCAGGGCTGATTTAACCTAACTCCCGCGCCATGAAAGCCGAAGGCCATCCCACTCTCAACAACGTCTGCTTCCTCGACATCGGAACCGGGCGTCGCTTCCTGACCAAGTCGACGATGAAGTCGGCCCGCAAGGAGAACATCGACGGCGTCGAGTATTTCGTCGTCGCGCGCGACGTAACCTCGGACTCGCACCCGGCCTACACCGGTGAGAAGCGTCTCGTCGACACGGCGGGCCGCGTCGAGAAGTTCACGACGAAGTTCAAGCGCGGTCGGAAGTAACCGGCCCGCCGAGCGAAACGACTTCTTTCCCAAAGCCCTCCGAACCGGAGGGCTTTTTTGTTTCACCACGAAAGACACGAAAAGAAAGGATTGTGCCTGATTTCGTGTGTTTCGTGTATTTCGTGGTTTCTCCTTTCCCATGCGCATTCGTGCTTTCCAAGGTCTGGTTCCTCAACCCGCGCTCGCGCCCGAAGTGGCGTGCGTGCCCTACGACGTCGTCAACACGGCCGAGGCCGCGGCGCTCGCCGCCGGCAAGCCCCGTAGCCTGCTGCATGTCGACCGCGCCGAGATCGACCTGCCGGCCGGCACCGATCCGCACGCGGATGTCGTTTATTCCACCGCGGCGGAGAACTTTCAAAAACTGCAACGCGACGGCGTGTTCTCGCGCGAGTCGGGGCCGTGTCTCTACGTTTACCAGCAACAGATGGGCGAGCATCGCCAGCGCGGACTCGTGGCCGTGTGCAACGTCGAGGACTACGATGCGGAGCTGATCAAGAAGCACGAGAAGACCCGCAAGGATAAGGAAGACGACCGCACGCGGCTGATCGACACGCTCAGCGCCAACACCGGCCCCGTGTTTCTCACGTATCGCGACGAAGCCGGCGTGACCGCGCTGGTGAACGCGAAGGTGCAGGAGGCGCCGTTGCACGATTTCACCGCGCCCGACGGCATTCGCCACACGGTGTGGCGCGTTGCGGGCGGAGCCGACTGGGTGAAGGCGTTCGAGCGCGTGCCGGTCACCTACATCGCCGACGGTCACCACCGCGCGGCGAGCGCGGCCCGCGTCGCGCGGCTCCGTCGCGAACGCAATCCGCAGCACACGGGCGGCGAGGACTACAACTGGTTCCTGTGCGTGCTGTTTCCCGCGAGCGAGCTGAAGATCCTGCCGTATAACCGGATCGTGTTCGACCTGAACGGCCGCACGCCCGAACAGTTTCTCGCGGAAGTGAAAGCGCGCTTCGGCCTGACGGAAAACGCGTCGCCGACGCCCGCGGCCGTGGGCGAAGTCAGCATGTATCTCGGCGGAAAATGGTATGGGTTGCGGTGCGCAGCCGACGCGAAGGCGGACCCGGTGGCGCGGCTCGACGTGAGCGTGTTGCAGGACAAGCTGCTCGCGCCGCTGCTCGGCATCGACGATCCGCGGACGAGCAAGCGGATCGATTTCGTGGGCGGCATTCGCGGCACGGGCGAATTGGTGAAGCGCGTGGACGCCGACGGCGGCGTGGCGTTTTCAATGTATCCGGTTACGATCGCGCAGCTGATGGATATCGCGGACGCCGGCCAGATCATGCCGCCGAAGAGCACGTGGTTCGAGCCGAAGCTCCGCTCGGGTTTGTTCGTCCACACGTTCTGATCTACAGCGACCGGCGGCCGGCGGCGTGGTTCGATCGCCGCCGGTCCGCGGGTGGGGGATGAGAGCGGAGCACAATCGTCCGGCTTCCGGACGGGTAGGCTTGCCAACGGATTGGCCGGCCGTTGCCTAGCCGCATGCGCTTCCACCGAACCAAGTTACTGCGGACTTTCGGCTCCCTCGGATTCATGGCGGGATTTGCCGCGGTTGCCAGCGCGGCTTCGAACGCGGGCGGCGAACCCTTTCCGCTGCCGCTGGAAAGCTATGGCGAAGTGGCGGGCGGAGTATGGGAAAACCTGCGCACGCGCGCGGCGGCCGAGCCTTTCAACGTCGTGGCGAGCGTCATTTTCCTGCTCGCGATCATCCACACCTTCCTGACCGCGAAGTTCCGGCACTGGGCGCATGAAGTCGAGGAGGCGCACCGCGCGCGGTTGAAGGATCGGGCGCCTCCGCCGAGCGATCGCGATGGCGACAACATTCCGGACGAGGTGAGTTTCAAGGGCCAGATCCTTCATTTCCTCGGCGAAGTGGAGGCGGTTTTCGGCACGTGGGTGCTCGTACTCGTCGGCGCGATCGTGTGGTTCAAAGGCTGGCCGACAGTGATCGACTACATCGGCCACCGCGTGAACTTCACCGAGCCCATGTTCGTCGTCGTGATCATGGCGCTGGCGTCGACGCGACCGGTCCTCGTGTTTGCCGAACAATGCCTGCGCGCGGTCGCGTCGATCGGGCGCGGTTCGACGGCGGCGTGGTGGCTCTCGATTCTGATCATCGCCCCGGTGCTGGGGTCCTTCATCACCGAGCCGGCGGCGATGACGATCGCGGCACTGCTGCTCGCGCGGCAGTTCTATGCGCTGAAGCCGTCGCCAAAATTCTGTTACGCCACGATCGGGCTGCTGTTCGTCAACGTGTCGGTCGGCGGCACGTTCACGCATTTCGCGGCGCCGCCGGTGTTGATGGTCGCGGCGCCGTGGGGTTGGGACATGCCCTACATGTTCACGCATTTCGGCTGGAAAGCCCTGGTCGGGATCGTGGCGGCCACGGCAATTTATTTCTTTGTCTTCCGGAAGGAGTTTGCCCGGCTCGATGAGACTCGCGCCCGCGAAGCCGCCGCGGCGGGCGGGGCGGGCCGCTCCGAGCGTGGGCCGATCCCGGTGTGGATCACGCTCGTGCAAATCGGGTTCATGGCGTTCACCGTGATGGTGGCGCACTATCCGGCGCTGTTCATCGGCGGGTTCCTGTTCTTCCTGGCGTTCGCGCAGGCGACGGCGCACCACCAGAATCAAGTCGAGCTCAAGTCGCCGCTGCTGGTCGGCTTCTTTCTGGCGGGCCTCGTGGTGCACGGCGGCTTGCAGGGCTGGTGGATCGAGCCGGTGCTGAAAAGCCTCGGCGAGGTGCCGTTGTTTCTCGGCGCGACGGCGTTGACGGCGGTGAACGACAACGCGGCGATCACTTATCTGGCGACGCTGGTCCCCGGCTTCACCGAGGAGCTGAAATACGCCGTCGTGGCCGGCGCGGTGACGGGTGGCGGTCTCACGGTGATCGCCAACGCCCCGAATCCCGCGGGCCAGGCGATCCTGCAGCGCTACTTTCCGGAAGGTGTTTCGCCGCTCGGCTTGCTGGCCGGCGCGGTGTTGCCGACCGCTATCATGGGGGCGGCGTTTATGTTGTTGTGACGCTAGGGACGCACGGCCGCGGCGAACCGCGGCTCGCGCGGTCGCGTCACGGCACCCAGCTGCAACGTCGACGCGAAATGAAGCGGGTTAATAGCCGGAGCAGAGGCGATTCAAACGGGGACCGCTGACGACCTTTGATTTGCCGCGGGGCGTCCGGGCTGGTTGCGTCGGGCCGCCATGCTCGCCTCTCTCGTGTTCGCGTCTCTGACCGGCGTGGAGATTCCGCCGGCGCTGATCCTTCCCTTCGGGCTGCTCCTGCTGCTCATCGCGGTGATGCCGCTCACGCCACCGCGCGTGAAGCATTTCTGGGAACATTACTATCCGCACGTGGCGATCGGCCTCGGGGTGATCGTGGTCGGCTATTATCTGTTGCGGATCGCGGGCGGCGGTGAAATCGCGCGGCACACGGCGCACGAGTATTTCTCGTTCATCAGCCTGATCGGTTCGCTCTTCGTCGTGGCGGGAGGGATACACATCAAGGTCAAGGGGGAGGCGACGCCGGGGACGAATGTGGCGTTTCTCGCGATCGGCGGACTGCTCGCGAATCTGGTCGGCACCACCGGCGCGTCGATGGTCATGATCCGGCCCTACATCCGGATGAACAAGATCCGGATCACGGCCTATCACATCGTCTTTTTCATCTTCGTCGTATCCAACATTGGCGGCGCGCTGACGCCGATCGGCGATCCGCCGCTCTTCCTCGGCTATCTGCGTGGCGTGCCGTTCTTCTGGCTGGTCGAGCACGTCATGGTACAATGGCTGGCCACGCTCGGGGCGGTGCTCGCGATCTTCTACTTCATCGATCGCCGCTACTTCAAACGTCTGCCCACGCCCGTGCGGCGCGAGGTCGAGGCGCCGGACACCTGGCGCTTCGATGGCGCCGTCAACGTCGTGCTGCTGCTCGTGATCATCGGCGCGGTTTTCCTGCCGGAGAAATTTTTCCTGCGCGAGTTGGTGATGATCGGTGCGGCGGTGGCCTCATATTTTCTCACGCCGAAGCAGGTTCATCAGGAAAACGCCTTCAGCTTCGGCCCGATCAAGGAGGTGGCGTTTCTTTTCGTGGGCATCTTCGCGACGATGATGCCGGCCCTCGGCTATCTGGATCAGCACGGCCAGGAGTTCGGTTTCAAGAAGCCGATGCAGTATTATGTCGCCGCCGGCGGTTTGTCGTCGGTCCTGGACAACGCGCCGACGTATTTGAATTTCCTGCAGCTTGCGAAGGCCTCGGCGATCGCCGAGGCGCCGCAGGAGTTCGACGGCGCGGGCGAGGACGAGAAGGCGCAGGTGCAGGTCCTCCTCGCGTATTTCCCCAGTTACGTGGTCGCGGTAAGCCTCGGCGCGGTGTTTTTCGGCGCAATGACCTACATCGGCAACGGGCCGAACTTCATGGTCAAATCCATCGCCGAGAGCTCGGGCGTGAAGGTGCCGACGTTTTTCGGTTACGTTTTCAAATACAGCGTGCCGATCCTCCTGCCGATTCTGCTGCTGAGCGGGTGGCTGTTTCTTTAGCTCTCGCTGCGTGCCAAGAGGCAGAACTCGACGTCCCGGTCGGGTCGATTTGGGCGACTCGTCCCGTCAGCGATCGCGAACAGCCCGACGGGACGTCGGGAGCCACCTTCCGGTCGCGCAGCCTCAGGCGCAGAAGCGATCCGGAATTCCGGACAGGTGTCTCACTTCGAGCCGGCGGGCGCGCTGCAGCGCCTCCCACATCGAGGCACACAGCTCGCGCGGGCGCGTGGGGTGATCCTCGCGCACATCCCACAAGCCCATGCGCACCCACTCGTCGCGGCAATGCCACTCCGGCATCCCGAGAATCGGATAAAGACACACGCCGCGCAGCGGCACGCCGTCGTCGAGCAGCGTGTCGCACTCGGAGGCCACGTAGTCGATCCAGGCGGAGCGTTTCTCATGCACGTGGGCGGTCTCGGTGATGAGCAGTTCTCCGCCGTAGCGCTTCCATACCCGTCGCACGAGGCGCGACAACGGCACGCGCCGGGTATCGTCGTCGGCGAGGGGCGACTCGTCCCGACCGAGCTCCCACTGATTTGTCCAATAATAGTTGATACCGACGATATCGAGGTGCTCCCGGCTGCCGCCGAGCTCGGGATGCAGCCGGCCCGCGAGCATGTCCCAGCTCTCGAAGACGGAACCGAAATTGAACCCCTGGGCGTCGCCCAACAGATCGAAGCGGTCGGGCGGCGGGACCACGTGGCAGAGCGGATCGACGTTGACGATGCGAGCGCCGGGCACGGCGGCGCGAATCGCGTCGATGCCCGCGATCGCCGCCCGGGCGAGCGCGAACTTCAGTTCCGGACCGCGACCCAAGCAGTGCGGGGCAAACCGGCCGACCTCGCCGGCGGCCCACGCGAAAAATGACGGCTCGTTCACCGGGGTGAAGTAACACGTGCCCGCCGTCTCGGCGCTGATGAAGCGGGCGGCCTCGTGACAGTAGTCGGCGAAGCGCAGCACGAACGCGTCGGAAAAAATGTCCAACCGCCGCGGATAACCGTAGTGGAACAGGTCCCAGATGACATCGACGGCGTGCAGCCGGCTGGCGGTGACGAACGGGTGAACCGAACTGAAGTCGAATTTGCCGCCGCGGTCGACGAGCGGCCAGCGAATGGCCTCGCGCGCAGCGTAGATGCCCACGTCCGCGAGGCGGCGGTAATCTTCTCCGGCATGACGGTCGTGGTGGGTCGCCGCGATCTGGTCGATCCATTCGCCTTGCCGGTTGTAGCCGGTGGCGCCTTCAAAACCTGCGAGGAAAAAGCTGCGAAACATGGGGATCAAGGCGACAGGAGGGCGATGGCCGGCGAGCCGGTGCGGGGACCGACCGACACCGAGCCGCCGGTGGCGAGCGCGCGAAACCGGGCGACGAGCGGCGTGGGGATGCGTTCATACGAGGAGTCGAGATCCCAGCAGCCCATCTGCCGGAAATAGTATTCCGCCGGCCGGCCGCCCTGGCGGTAGGCCCAGGTGACGAGCGCAAACAGCGGCCACCAGGTGTAGCCGACAACCGGATACCCGGCGGTGCGCGCCCGCCGGACGCCGGCGACCGAATCGTCGAGCCAGCGCGCCCGCCGCGCGACAGAGCCGACCGACGCGGTTTCGGAGATGAAGAGCGGCGCCTCGTAACGCGCCGCATACAAGCGCACGAGTTCGTCGATCAACTCGCCGCCCGCGTAGTTCATCGCGATCCGGATGCGCCCCGCGGACGTGCGGGAGAGCGTCTTGCGCGTGAACATCGGGTAGAGGTTCAATCCAATGAACGGTAGCGGTACCGCGTGCTCCACGAACCAGGCGAGATCTGCCTCGCTCGCACCGTGGCGGAGGAGCCAGGGGTGAAGCGGATGGGCGGAATCGATGCGGCCTCCGATCAGGTCGAGCGCCAGAAACACGAGCTCCTGCCGGTGCGCCGCCTCGGCTTCGAGGTCAGGCTGCGCGGCGAGGTAGAGATCGGTGGCGTCGACATGCGTCAGCAGAATTTCGGAATCCACCGCGTGCAGGGCCTCGCAGGTTGCCACGATGCCGCGACACACGCCGAGCATGACGGCGACGAAGCCGCGCCAGCTGCGTTCGAACGGCGGCCACCAGCCGATGCGACCGCAATACCAGGCGGTGATTCGCGGTTCGTTCAGCGGCGTGTAGGCGTGGATCCGGCCCTTGAAGCGCTCCGCGACGCGCGTCGCATATTCCGCGACGAGGCTCGGGTAGTCAGAATGCAAATACGCGCGCTCGATCCAGGCGGGGAGACCGTAGTGCACCAGATCGACGATGGGCGCGATGCCGAGCGTCAACAGATGTTCGAGCGGTTCGTCGGCCCAGCGCCAGTCCCAGACGCCCGGTCGCGGGTTGATCCGGTGCCACGGGATGCCGTAGCGCGCGGCATTGACGCCGAGCTCGCGCATCAAATTCAGATCCTCGCGCCAGCGTTCGTAGTGCTGCGTCAGTTCGTACTCGTCGAGGGTGCGGCCCGTTTTGGCGTGGGGTGCGGTGATGAAGGTGTCTTCAATCCCGGTGCACCACAGGAACCGATCGGCAGCGACGAACTTGGAGAACTCCGTTTGGCGCAAGTCCACCATGGCACCCGGGGAGACCTCGGGGACCGGCTCCGGTTGCAGTGCAGCGGGTGGGGAAAACCGCGAAGGCATCAGCCCTGTTCCCACTCGATGGCGATGGTGGGGGAAATCGGGTAGCGACCGCAGTCGAAGTCGTAAACCGTCAAGCCCCCGTGCGGCGCCACGGCCGCCGGGACCGAGCAGCGCAGGCGCAGCGTGCCGTTGCGGGCGGCCGTCGCCGCGACCTGTTGAAGGAGGGCGCCCTCGAGCGACGTGCGCATCAGGTAGCCGTAAGCCCCGCGACCGCCGCGCAGATAGCTGAGAGAGCCGCGCGCGTCGTGAGGGTGGTCGGGGAGCAAGGCCCGGTGGACCGGGAGCTCGTTGAGCAGGAGCTCGAAATAGGTCGGATAACGGTGGCTGTCGGTCTGCGGGGTGTCGTTGCGGCGCGCCGAGACTTCGCAAAAGAGACGCACGCGCTTCGCCCGATGCAGGATCGGCAACACCTCATCGATGAACTCCCATTCGAAAAAACCGTGGCCGTAGCCGTGGCAGCTGCCGGCTTGGGCGGCCTCGTCCCGGGTGCTGTGACCGCCGGTCCATTCCGCGTCGGTCCAGTCGGTGACGCCGCGCCGGAGGATGAGGGTGTTGCCCTGTTCGTCGCGTTCGGGGAGTGCACCGTCGCGGACGAAATGCTGGATGTAATTTCCGGCTACGGTCTGGCCGTCCGGGAGGACGGCGGCGACCGACAAGGTGCAGAGCATTGGCTGGCTCGGTGCCACGATCGACAGTTGACGGGCGAGCTCGACGCGGTGGTGCGTGAACGGGATTCGTGCGCGGCCGCGCGCGAGTTCCGGGTGGATCGTGCCGAGCGTGTCGATGCCCGAGTAGAGCCAATGCAGCGTCACGCCTTCGCAGCGGCGGCGGGAGAAATGCGACGAAAGCACGTCGACCTCGAGCGCAGTACCGGGCGCGATTTTCGCGATGGGCGCGGCGTTGATCGGCAGCACGTCGCCCTGATTGATGATGGTCGGCGGATAACCGAATTCCTTGGGCGTGCGATCGTAGTTGAGCAGCCCGTTGTATTCCCATTCGACGTCGGTCAGCTCGGTGAAAATGTAGGCCGACAACTGCCCGTGGCGGCGGAGCTCATTGGTAAGGAACTTGAACGACCAGCTCACGTCGCGGTCGCCGTCGAGCGCGCCGACGCCGCCGTATTCGCTGTTGATCAACGGCGCATCGCGCTGCTGGTAGCCTTCGATGAAGTTGAAGGTCGAGCCCCTGTGCGTCTGGGCGATGACGTTCTCGATGTGGGTCTTGGCCCGGTCGTAGTCGTCGATGTAGAAATGCCACGAGTTGATGTCGGTGTCGACGTGACCGTAGGCGGCGAGGTGCTCCCAAGCGACGACGCTCATGTCCTCGATCAGGCGCGTCGGGTCGAGGGACTTCGCGAGTTTCCACATTTCGTGGACCCATTGGAAGGACGAGGTGTTGGCCAGCTTCTCGGCGGCTTTGCGCTTCTCCTCTTTCGAGGCGCGCGTCGCCGGCATGATGAGCTTCATCAACTCTGTCTGGCCGCCGAAACCCCATGTCTCGTTGAAAATGCACCAGGCGACGATCGACGGGTGATTGAAATCGCGGTCGATGCCCGCGCGCATCATCGCTTCAAACCGCTGGCGACCGAGCGGCGTGTCGCCGCCTTCGCCGAAGTTGGGGAAATCCTGCATCAGCAGGATGCCGAGCGTATCCGCGTAGTAGAGCAGCAGCGGATCATCGAGCTTGATGTGGATGCGGAGAAAATCGAAGCCCGCCTCGCGCGCGAACGCGATGTCGTTGCGCAGCGTGCGGGCGTCGCCGGCGGTGTAGATGCCGTCGGGGTGATACGACTGGTAGAGCGCTCCGCGCAGATAGATCGGCTTATTGTTGAGCGACAGCATCGCGGGACTGTCGGTTGAGGCGGCCGGCACGGTGCCGATCTTGCGCATGCCGAAGTAGCTGCGCACGACGTCGATTTCGCGGTTGTCCTCGAGCAGCCGGAAGATCACCCGATAGAGCTTCGGATCGCCGGGATCCCAGAGCGAAACGGGATAGACTTCGGCGTCGCCGCGGGCGATCTCCCCACCGGTGCGATCGAGCGTGGCGCGATGCGGCTGGGCCTCGGGCGGAATGATGTCGGCGACCACGGCAATGTTGTCGGTCAAGCCGTGGCAGAAGAGTTCGAACGACACGCGGCCCTGGTCGATGTCGGTGCGGATGCGGAAATGGTCGATGTAGGTCGAAGGACGCGGCTCGAGAAACACCGTCTGCCAGATTCCGCTCGTGGGCGTATACCAGCCCCATTGTTTGCCGACGGGCTGCTCGCGATTGTCCATCGGATCCTCGACGCGCAGGACGATGGTGGCGCGCCGGCCGCCGTTGCCGTCCGGCTGCAGCGTGTCGGTGAGATCGAATTCGAGCGGCAGGTAGCCGCCCTCGCGCCGGCCGCACGTCACGCCGTTGCTCCAGCAATCGGTGGCGAAATCGGCGGCCCCGACCGTGAGGATCACGCGGCGATCCCGCCAGACCGCCGTATCCGGAATATGGACATGGCGCCGATACCAGCCGACCTCCTGGCGCTCGGCGATGCGGTGATTTTCGCGGGTGACCTCGAGTGGGCGCAGGAAGACCCGCGTGGAATAGTAGTTGTCGTTGCCCGCGGCGTCGCCTTCGCCCCACGCGGCGAGCGATTCCCAACAGAAAGGCACCATGATCTGCTCGCGCCAGTCGGGGCCGGCCGGATCGAACCAGCGCTCGTCATGGCCGCGGCGTTGCGGATCGAAGCGGAATTGCCAGGGGCCGTTGAGATTGAGCCAATCGACGCCTTCGGTGAGGCCGCGCTGCCGATCGGGGCGGGGATATTCGGGACGAGGGATGGCGGAGCACGGAAACATGACGGAGAGCGCGTGACGGTGGTCGGCCGGCGAAGGATTTTCGCGTGATTCGAAACGACGGAACGGAGAAATGCGGCAGCGCGGTCTCCTCCGAGCGAGGGAGACCGCGCGACGCCAGCGGAATTAGGCCGAGGCGAGCGCTTCGGCGCGCGTGGTGTGGGTGAGTTTGGTAAACGTCGTCAGCGCCTGGCCGACGACTTGGTCCATGTTGTAGTAGCGGTAGGTGCCGAGCCGGCCGACGAAGTGCACGCCCGGCGTGGTTTGCGCAAGCGCCTGGTAGCGCTTGTAGAGCGCGGCGTTGTCGGCCCGCGGAATCGGATAATACGGATCGCCCTCGGCGCGCGGAAATTCGTAAACGACGCTCGTCAGCGGATGTTCCTGCCCGGTGAGATATTTGAACTCCGTGACCCGCGTGTAGGCGTATTCGTTGGGATAGTTTACGACCGGCGCGGACTGGAACACCGGCCGGTGATGCGTCTCATGTTTGAATTCGAGACAGCGATAGGGCAGCGGGCCGAAACGGTAATCGAAATATTCGTCGATCGGCCCCGTGAAGATCAGCTGGTCGAACGCGACCTCGTCGCGGACCTCGCGGTAATCGGCGTTGAGCATGATCTTGATGTTGGGGTGATCCAACATGTTCTGGAACATGTGGGTGAAGCCCCGCGCGGGCATCGCCTGGTAAGTGTCGGTGAAGTAGCGGTCGTCGCGATTGAATCGCACCGGCACGCGCGCGGTGACCTGCGCGTCGAGTTCGGAAGGGTCGAGGCCCCATTGCTTGCGCGTGTAGTTGCGGAAGAACTTTTCGTAGAGCTCACGTCCGACACCGTTCACCACGACATCTTCCGAGGTGAGGATCTGCTCCCGCTTTTCCGCGACGGACGCGAGGTAGGTTTTCATCCCTTCTGGCGTGAGCTGCAGCCCGTAGAGCTCGTTGATCGTGTCGAGGTTGATCGGAATCGGCAGGAGCCGTCCGTCGACCATCGCGCGGACCCGGTGCTGGTATTGTCGCCACTCGGTGAAGCGGGAGAGATAGTTGAAGATCTCCGCGGAGTTGGTGTGGAAGATATGCGGTCCGTATTTGTGAATCAGGATGCCGTGCTCGTTGTGGCAATCGAAGGCGTTGCCGCCGATGTGCGGTCGCCGGTCGATCACGAGCACCTTCTTGTTGTCTGCGCGGGCGAGCCGCTCGGCCAGGACGCTGCCGGCGAAGCCTGCTCCGACGATGAGATAATCAAACATAGGCGGATTGATTGCCGACCAAGGTGATCATGGCGGGGGAAGCTTCGTCCGTCGCGAGAATGCGGCGGGGAGCGAGCGCGTCGGCAACGTGCGCCTCCATTTTGGCGACGTTCGCCTCCCACGTGTTTTCGGCGGCGAGTTTCATGCCGCGCGCGATGCGGGTGCGGGAGGGCGATTCGACTTCGCGCTGACAAAGCCGGATGAAGTCGTCGTGCGAGCGGGCGATGCGAGCGACGTTGCCGAAGTTCGATTTTACCTCGTCGAGCGCGGTGGAGACGACCGGCCGGCCGGCCGCCATGTATTCGAGGGCCTTGGTCGGGTTGATGTATTCCGTCGCCTCGTTGAGTGCGAACGGCATGAGGCACACGGAAAAACCCTTGGTGAGCGAAGGCAGCTGTGCATAGGGGCGCCCGCCCAGCCAGTGCAGGTTGCGTCGTTGCGGAAAGTCGGCGGGGTCGACTTTCGCGAACGGACCGACCATGACCACGTGCCAACGCGGCTGGGCGTCGGCGAGTTTTGCGAGCAGGTCGTAGTCGATGCGCTCGTCGATGACGCCGAAATAACCGAGCACGGGTCCGTCGAGTTCGGCGAGTTCGGGCGCGATCGGAGTGGTGTCGCGAAGCGCCTGGCCGAAGTGAACGCAATCCACGCCGGTTCCATAAAAATGGCAGTTGGCGTTATGGCTCAGACGACGGTCGCGCATCTTGCGGCCGCCGCAGAACACCACATCGGCGACTTCGAGGAGTTCGCGTTCGCGTTCGAGCAGCGCGGGCGGCGCGCCTTTGAACTGCGAGAGTTCGTCCATGCAATCGTAGATGATGAGCGACTCGCCGAGATGGCCGGCGAAGGCCGTCACGGCCATGGGATCGTTGAACCACAGGATCGCGTCGTCGAACTGCCCGGGCAGTTCCTGCGCGAGCGTGCGCTGGAGTGCGCGACGGCGCTCGCGATCGATGAACTTGCCGTCGGCCCAGCGGCGCGCGGGCAAGTGCATGGCGCAAATCGTGACATTGGGATGTCCCTCGGCAGAACGCAGCGCGACCGTGGTCACGGGCGTATCGCTGCAATAGGTTTCGACGAAGAGGACGGGATGCGTGCGGGCGAGCCGCGAGAGATACTGCTGCGGTCGCTGCCAGACCCAGTCCCAACTTAAGTGACAGAGCGCAATGATCGGGGCGGTGCGGGCGAGTGTGGCTTCGGACGAATCCGCCGTGGCGGCGCTCACGGCGTGGTTCGCACGGGAAGCCGTCGGTTGCAGGAGGGAACTCAGCGTGGAAAGGGAAACGAGGTTGGAATGAGGCGATGACATAAGGGAAGGTGCTTTGACGGCACGCGCGGGACTCCTGTAGTCCGGCGAAACGCGAGTTGGTTCATGAGGGGGTTTGCAGGCGTGCGCATGCGCTCCTCCTTTAGCGAACCACGTGCCATGCGCCGCTCGTGCGTAAGTCGCGGCGAATCAGGCCCGGTTAATCCCGTGAGGGATTTTTCGGAAAAATTCTGAATGCAAAATGCCGCGTTGCCCGCGACAGATCGGGCAAAATGACAGAGCTGTCAGGAAAGCGTCGCCGCACGCCGCACGTCCGCGTGGTCGGCCGCGAGGCGAGAATCCAGAGCGTCGGCGCTCCGCTTACGGGAACAAGCCGCGCGCGGCCTTGGCTTCGGCGACGCGCTGGATGCCGAGCGTCTGCGCGGCGAGACGGCGGCTGAATTTGAACTTCCGCATCTGGTAATCGACCGAGTCTTTCGCGCGATCGAGGATCGCGAAGAGCTTCGTCATGACTTCGTCGCGCGTCCAATAGTAGTTCTGCAAGTTCTGCAACCACTCGAAATACGAGACGATCACGCCGCCGGAATTGCAGAGCACGTCGGGGATCACCTCGATGTCGTCGCGTTGCTCGATGATGCGATCGGCGCCGTTGGTGGTCGGGCCGTTCGCGCCCTCGGCGAGGACGCGGCACTGGAGCGCCCCGGCGTTTTCGGAGGTGATGACGCGCTCGAGCGCGCACGGCGCGAGCACGGTGCATTTCAAGGCGAGCAACTGCTCGTTGGTGATCGCGTCGCCTTCGGGGAAATCGCGGAGGGTGCGCTCGGACCTGATGTAGGCGACCGCCTTCTTCACGTCGACGCCGCGCTCGTTGTAGATGCCGCCGGTATAATCGGAAATCGCGATCACCTTCAGGCCGTGATTCTGGAACGCGAGGGCGGCCTCGCTGCCGACATTGCCGAAGCCTTGCACGACGACGGTGGCCTCGTGGAGCGGGATCTGTAAGTCCTCGAGGTATCGCTTCGACAAATACGCCACGCCGGAGCCGGTGGCTTCGCGGCGGCCCTGCGATCCGCCCAGCGCGATCGGCTTGCCGGTGACGATCGCCGGTTCGTTGCGGCCGACGTGGTTGGAATAGGTGTCCATCATCCACGCCATCACCTGCTCGTTGGTGCCGACGTCGGGCGCCGGCACGTCGACGTGCGGCCCGAGGAAGTTCACCATCTCCTGCATGTAGCGGCGCGAGAGCCGTTCGAGCTCGGCTTCGGACAGCTGCCGCGGATCGACAATGACGCCGCCCTTGGCGCCGCCGTAGGGCAGCCCGACCAGCGAGCATTTCCAGCTCATCCACATCGCGAGCGCGGCGACCTCGCCGATGGTGACGTTTTGATGGAAACGGATGCCGCCCTTCGACGGGCCGGTGGAGAGATTGTGCTGGACGCGATAGCCTTCGAAGACCGTTACGCTGCCATCCTCCCGCAGGATCGGCAGCGCCACCGCGAGGCAGCGCCGCGGGTATTTCGTCCGGTCGCGGATCTTCTCCGGGAGATTGATGGCGTCGGCGGCTTTGTCGAACTGCCGGCAGGCCATTTTGAAAACATCCGAATCATAGAGCGACGAAACGATGACTTTGGACATGACGTGATCCTCGCAATCGCGAATTGAGGTTTCCGGGGAACATGGAAGAAAGGCAGCGGTTTAGCAATGGACCAGGAGCGGCTCCCCGATCACATGCAAGCGCTGCACAGACTCATCCGACGCGTCGCGGACAAGGCGATCCCCGTGGTGGCGATCGCGGCGCTGACGTTGGCGGCGCTCGGACTTTATTTTTTTATCAACGACGAGAGTGACCTCAATCGCGAGCCGCGGTTACGCCGGGAACTCGCCCAACTGGACGCCGAGCTCGCAGCGGTGCAGCAGCGGATCGATCAGCTCGAGGTCGATCTCGTGCCGGCTAAATCGCGTGTCGTGCAGGCCGACAAGGTCATCGCGCAACGCGAGCAGATCAAAAACACCTGGAGCTGGTTCACCGGCAACCGCGAACAACAGAAGGCCAACGAGGAGCAGCTCGAGCGGATGCAGGCGTTTCGCGCGGACGCGGCGGCGAAGCTCTCCGACGTGCAGCAGGAACTACGACGCGTGCGCTGGGAGCGCGACGGCCGGCAGATCGAGCGGGACCGCGTCACCGATGCGCTCCGCGAGGAGGAGGCGCGCCAGGTGACGTTTTCCTATTATCTGCAGCGCGCCTGGCTGCGGTCGCGGAGCTGGATTTTTCTCGGGGCGGCGGCGTATCTTTTCGTGCCGGTGCTGCTGCCGGCGGCGTTCAAACGCTGGCGCGAGGGTCGAGCCGCGGCGGTTTGAGGCGCGGGCACCGCCGCGCAGTTGAAAACGCGGCCGAGTTGGAGTGAGTTGTGCGTTTTCATGCTCTTCAAACTCAACGCCGACTACCAGCCCACCGGCGACCAGCCGCAGGCGATCGAGAAACTCGTCCGTTCGATCCACGCAGGAAACCGTTACCAGACGCTGCTCGGTGTCACCGGCTCGGGAAAAACGTTCACGATGGCGAACGTCATCGCGCAATGCGAACGCCCGACCCTGATCATCTCGCATAACAAAACCCTCGCCGCGCAGCTCTACTCGGAGTTCAAGAATTTCTTCCCCGAAAACGCCGTCGAATACTTCGTCAGCTACTACGACTACTACCAACCCGAGGCCTACATCCCGTCGAGCGACACCTACATCGAGAAGGATTCGTCGATCAACGAGGAGATCGAGCGCCTGCGCATCTCGACGACGAGTTCGCTCGTGTCGCGCCGCGACGTGATCGTGATCGCCAGCGTGTCGTGCATCTACGGCCTGGGTTCGCCGGAAGATTTCACCGAGCTGCGCATTCCGATCCGTCGCGGCGAGCACCTCGGACGCAACCGCTTCCTCGAGCGGCTGGTGGACAATATCTACGATCGCAACGACTACGACCTGAAGCGCGGCGCGTTTCGCGTGCGCGGCGATGTCGTGGACGTGATGCCGGCATATCTGGAGCACGGCCTGCGGGTGGAATTCTTCGGCGACGAAGTCGAGGCGATTACCGAGTTCGATCCCGTGAGCGGCAAGGTGCTGCGCACGCTCGACCAGTTCGACCTCTACCCGGCCAATCAATACGTGACGACCCGCGGCAAGCTGGATCCGGCGATCGGCGCGATCAAGGCCGAGCTCGAGGAGCGCGTCGCGTTCTTCGAACAGAGCGGTCAGTATCTCGAGGCCCAGCGCGTGCGCATGCGCACCAACTACGATCTCGAGATGCTGCAGGAGATGGGTTTCTGCAACGGCATCGAAAACTACTCGCGCCATCTCACCGGCCGGAAACCCGGCGAGCGTCCGTTCTGCCTCATCGACTTTTTCCCGAAGGATTTCCTGCTGATGATCGACGAGAGCCACGCGACCGTTCCGCAGATCGGCGGGATGTTCAACGGCGACCGCGCGCGCAAGCAGACGCTCGTGAACTTTGGCTTCCGGCTGCCGTCGGCGCTCGATAACCGTCCGCAGAGTTTCGAGGAGTTCGACCAGATCACCGGGCAGACGCTGTATGTTTCCGCGACGCCGGCGGAGTTCGAGCTGAAGCGTTCCGCCGTGGTGGCCGAGCAACTCGTGCGGCCCACCGGCCTGCTCGATCCGGAGATCGCGCTGCGGTCGACGAAGGGGCAGGTGGAAAATCTCATCGGCGAAATCCGCGCCGCCACCGCGGCCGGCGAGCGCGTGCTCGTAACGACGCTCACGAAGCGTCTCGCCGAGGATCTCACCAGTTATCTCCGCGAGGCGAAGATCCGCGTCGAGTATCTGCATTCGGATATCGATGCGATCGAGCGCGTCGAGATCCTGCGCAATCTGCGGCTGGGCAACTTCGACGTGCTGATCGGGATCAATTTGCTGCGCGAAGGTCTCGACCTGCCCGAAGTCGCGCTCGTTGCCATCCTCGATGCCGACAAGGAAGGCTTCTTGCGGAGCGAAACGAGTCTCGTGCAAACGGCGGGTCGCGCCGCGCGTCACGAAAAAGGCCGCGTGATCTTTTACGCGGACAACATCACCGAATCGATCCGCCGCACGATGGAGACGGTGGCGTATCGCCGCGAAAAGCAGCTCGCCTACAACCAGGAGCACGGCATCACGCCGCGCAGCGTGAAACGCGCCGCGCAGGCGAGCTTGCACGTTTACGACGGCAGCGGCGAACGCGAGGAGGCGACCGTCGCCGAAGCGGTGGACGATGTCGCCGCCGTCATCGCGGAACTCGAAGAAGAGATGCAGGCGGCGGCGAGCCGGCTGGAGTTCGAAAAGGCGGCGGTGTTGCGCGATCAAATCAATGCCTTGAAGTCCGGCGAGTATCGGAAAGCCGCCAAGCCCGCGAACTACGGCGCGCGGAAAAAGAACGCGGCGCCGGCGCGCGGACGCCGCCGATAGCCAAACGCGACGGAACGCGGGGCGCGAAGCCTTGATGTGCGTCAAGGATTCTGCGCCGCCGGCTTGCGTTGCATGGTCGCGTCCGTTGTGTCGCGGCCATGCGCGACATCACGACCGACGAGGATATCAAGCTGTTGGTGGACTCGTTCTACGACAAGGTGCAGAAGGACGAGCTGTTGAATCCGATTTTCAACGACGTCGCGCGCGTCGATTGGGCGCATCATCTGCCGAAGATGTATGCGTTTTGGGCCGGGATGATTCTCGGCAAGCCGGGTTACGCCGGCGCACCGTGGCCGGCGCATGCGGTGCTGCCGGTGAACGCGGAACATTTCTCGCGCTGGCTCGAGCTGTTCAAGGCGACGGTCGACGAACTCTTCGAAGGCGAGGGCGCGACGCGGGCGAAGAACGCCGCCGCGAGTATCGCGCACACCTTTGCGATGCGGATGGGTTTGATCGATCCGATGGCCGGCCGGCTGTTGTGAGCGAAGCGAGGGGCCGGCGCGACTACGCCGGCAGCTTTTGCAGTTCTTCCTTGAGCACGCCGATGCAGCGCAAGTTGCGATAGCGCTCCGCGAAATCGAGGCCGTAACCGACGACAAACTTGTTGGGGATCTCGAAGCCGACGAAGTCCGCCTCGAACTTGACCTCGCGGCGCGCTTTCTTGTCGAGCAGCACGCAGGCGCGCAGGCTGGAGGGCTTGAGCTTGCGCGCGAGATCGGAGACGAGCGCGAGCGTTTTGCCGGTGTCGAGGATATCGTCGATCAGCAGCACGTCACGGTTCGCGATGTCGAGCGTCAGCGACGCGACGATCTGCGGCGTGCCCGCGGAACGCGTGGAGGAGCCGTAGCTCGAGACGCGGACGCAATCGAGCCGCACGGGATTGTCGATTTCGCGCATGAGATCGGCCGTGAACATCACGGCGCCGTTGATCAGCGAGACGATCGTGAACTCCTTGTCGCCATACACCTGCTTGATCTCGCGGGCGAGCTGACGGATGCGGCGCTTGATCTGGTCCTCGGTGAAGAGGACGGATTCCAGCGCCGGATGGAGCTTGGCGGGTTTGCGGGCGCGGATTTTGGGAGCGGCCATCGAGGCGCCGAGCGAGACAAACTGCGGCGGCGCTGGCAAACCGTTCCGCGGTCCGCGGGGGTTTATTACTTTGACTTGAACACCGGTGAAATCTTGCCTCCGGCGCCGGTGACGCCCGCATGATTTCGATTCGAATTGAGAAACTGACGAAGCGCTTCGGAACGGTGACGGCGCTGCGCGGACTGGATCTGACCATCGAGCCGGGCGAACTGTTTTTCCTTCTCGGCCCCAGCGGTTGCGGCAAGACGACCCTGCTGCGGAGCCTGGCGGGTTTCTACATTCCGGAGGAAGGCAGCATCCGGTTCGGCGAGGAGGACGTGACGCGCCTCGCGCCGCACAAGCGGAACACCGGCATGATGTTTCAAAGCTACGCGCTCTGGCCGCACATGAGCGTCGCGGAAAACGTGGCGTTCGGGCTCGAGGAGCGGCGCGTGCCAAAAGAGGAAATCAAGCGCCGCGTGGCCGAGGCGCTGGAATCGGTGCGGATGGGCGATTACGCCGACCGGCGGCCCAACCAGCTGTCAGGCGGGCAGCAACAACGCGTGGCGCTCGCGCGGGCGCTCGTGATCCGGCCGCGCTGCTTGCTGCTCGACGAACCGCTGTCGAATCTGGACGCGAAGTTGCGGCTGGAGATGCGCACGGAAATCCGCCGCGTCTGCAAGGAGTTCAACCTCACCACCGTTTACGTGACGCACGACCAGAAGGAGGCGCTCTCGATTTCGGATCGCATGGCCATCCTCGACGGCGGTCGTATCCTGCAAGTGGGGACGCCACGCGAGGTGTATCGGCGACCGACCTGCAAGACGGTCGCGAACTTCATCGGCGAGACGGATTTCATCGGGGGCGAAGTCGTCGCCGTCGCGAACGATCGCGTGACGGTGAAAACCGAAATCGGCGTGTTCGAAGGCGTGCCGGGTGATCCGACCGGGCGGCCGGCGGTCAACGAGATCGTGACGATTTCGGTGCGGCCGGAGTGCTGGAGCCTCAGCCGCGAACGCCCGGCGCGCAACGGCGTGAAAGGCGTGATCGGCGAATCCGTTTACCTTGGCGAGGTCGCGCAATACGACTTCGTCGCCGGCGGCACGACTCTGAAGATCTTCGAGCTCAATCCGCGGTTTGTCGGCGCGGAATCGCGCGGCGAGCTCTACGCGAGCGCGGCGCCGGAAGACATCGTCGTGCTGCGGGATTGAGGCGCCGACGGGAAACGCGCGCGCCGATGAAACGCTGGGTCCTTCTAGTCGCACTCGCGGTGGTGGTGGCGCTGCCGTTCGTGCTGCGGCCGAAGCGGGCGGCGCTGGAGCGGGCCGACGACACGCTCACGATCATCACCCCGCACAACGAGGCGATCCGGCACGAGTTTGGCGTGGGATTCCGCCGCTGGTATCGCGAACGGACCGGCCGCACGGTGGCGCTGGACTGGCGGGTGCTGGGCGGGACCAGCGAGATCGCGCGGTATCTGGAATCTGAATATGTAGCGGCGTTTCAGAACCACTGGACGCGCGAGCTCGGCCGCTCCTGGAGCAGCGAGGTGCAGGGCAGTTTCGCGAACGGCCGGCTGGCGGATGATGCGCCGGCGGTGGCGCGGGAGGCGCGCGCGGCGTTTCTCGCATCGAATGTCAGCTGCGGCATCGATCTGTTTTTTGGCGGGGGCCCCTACGATTTCGCGACCCAGGCGCGAGCCGGCCGGATCGTGCCGAGCCGCACCTTCGAGCGTCACCGCGACTGGCTGAACGACGATGTGATTCCGCGCACGTTTGCCGGGGAGACTTATTGGGACGACGAAGGCCGCTGGATCGGCAACGTGCTCAGCAGCTACGGAATTCTTTATAATCGCGATGCGCTGCGCCGGCTCGGGATCGCGCATCCGCCGGCGGAGTGGACCGATCTGACGGATCCGCGCTATCGCGGCGAAGTCGCGCTGGCGGATCCGACGAAGAGCAGCTCGATCGCGAAGGCGTTCGAGAATGTGGTGCAGCAGCAGATCCAGCGGAAGCTCGCGGGTGGCGTCGCATCGGAGTCGGCGGTGCGCGCAGGCTGGGTGGAAGGCTTGCGGGTGTTGCAGCTGATCGGGGCGAATGCCCGCTACTTCACCGATTCGTCGCAGAAGCCGCCGATCGACGTGTCGCAGGGCGACTGTGCGGTCGGCATTTGCATCGATTTCTACGGACGATCGCAGGCGGAGGTCGCACAGCACCGCGCCAGCGGCGAGTCGCGTCTCGGTTTCGTGACGCCGCGCGGTGGCACGGTGAGCTCGGTGGATCCGATCGCGTTGTTGCGCGGCGCGCCGCATCGCGAGGTGGCGGAAGCATTCATCGAGTTCACGCTGTCGCTCGACGGGCAGAAACTGTGGAATTTCAAACCCGGCACGCCGGGCGGGCCGGAGCGTTTTGCGTTGCGCCGGATTCCCGTGCGCAAGGACTTCTACGAACACGAGGAGTGGAAGCCATTCCGCAGCGATCCGGAGGCGGAGCCGTATGCGGCGACGGAGCGGTTGATCTATCGCGAGGAGTTCACGGGGCGGCTCTTTCGCGAACTGGCGTTCATCATTCGCGTCATGACTTTGGATACGCATCGCGAGCTGGCGTCCGCGTGGGCGGCGATTGCGGAGGCGCCGGAGCCGCGGCGGGCGCTCGCGCTGGCGCGGTTGCAGGATCTATCGGCCGTCGATTACGAGCGCGCGGGCGGCGAAATCAAGCAGGCGCTGACGTCGAAGGATCGCGTGGACGAGGTGCGGATGGCACGCCGGCTCGGCGACTATTTTCGGCGCAATTATGCCGCGGCTGAAGCGTTGGCGCGGGGCGCCGGTGCGGATTGAGATCCGCGCCGGGTTTTGGCCAAGAATTGCGCAGCGTTTCGTTGTGCGTTTTGGCGGAAATCGCGCATCGTGTCGGCGGAAGTCGAAACCCCATGAACGCTTTCATTTCGTTTTGCGGACCCCGATTCGTTTCTGCTCTGACGTTTCTCTGCATGCTTGCGACCCCGCTGATGTTCGCCGGAGAAAACCAGACGCCTGCCGACTGGCAGAATCCGCGCGCGTTGCACGCGGGGGTGGAGCCGCCGTTCGCCACGATGGCGGTTTTCCCGCAGCGCCAGGCGGCGCTCGGCGTCGACGCGAACAAGTCGGCGTGGCGGCAGACCCTGAACGGGAGGTGGCGTTACCGCTGGTCGGAGACGCCGGCGACGCGCGTCGCGGAGTTCTGGAAGCCGGAGTTTGACGATTCCGGATGGGACACGATCCGCGTCCCGTCGAATCCGGAAATCGAAGGTTACGGCATTCCGATCTATACGAACATCGCCTACCCGTGGTCGCCGGTGAAGCCACCGTTCGTGCCGGACCGGTTCAATCACGTCTCGGCGTATCGGCGGACGTTCGCCGTGCCGGACGCGTGGAAAAATCAGGAGGTGTTCCTGACGTTCGATGGCGTGAATTCGTTTTTTTACGTCTGGGTGAACGGAGTGAAGCTGGGGTTCAGCAAGGACAGTCGCACGCCGGCGACGTTTCGTCTCACGCCGCACCTGCGTCCGGGCGAGAACCTGCTCGCGGTCGAAGTGTTTCGGTGGTGCGACGGCTCGTATCTCGAGGATCAGGATTTCTGGCGGCTCAGCGGAATTTTCCGGGACGTCACGCTGTGGACGACGCCGCCGGTGCACCTGCGCGATTTCACGGTGCGGACGCCGCTGGATGCGCACTATCGCGATGCGACACTTGAACTGGAGGTTAGCGTGAAGCACTACTCCGGTCCCGCGCGAAACGTCGTAGTCGACGCGCAACTCCTCGATCCGGCCGGAAACACGGTGTTCGAGCGATCGCTCGGTCCGGTGGCCGTGGGCGCGTCCGAGGAAACGCCGCTCAACTTGGAGACGACGGTGAAGAATCCGCTGAAATGGTCGGCGGAAGCGCCGCACCTTTACACGCTGCTGCTGACGCTGCGCGAGGCGAACGGAACCGTGCTCGAAGTTGTGCCGTGGCGCGTCGGCTTCCGGTCGGTGGAGATCAAAGACGGGCAGTTCCTCGTGAACGGAATGCCGACGCTGTTCCGGGGCGTGAACCGGCATGAGCACGATCCCGATCTCGGACAGGTCGTGACGCGTGAGCGGATGATCGAGGACATCCGTTTGATGAAGCAGAACAACATCAACGCCGTCCGCACGTCCCATTATCCGAACGCGCCCGAATGGTATGCGCTCTGCGACGAATATGGCCTCTACGTGATCGATGAGGCGAACATCGAATCGCATGGGATGGGTTACGGGCCGGAATCGCTGGCGAAGGATCCTGAGTGGGCGCCGGCGCACCTCGATCGCACGGTGCGGATGTTCGAGCGCGACAAGAATCACGCCAGCATCGTTGCCTGGTCGCTCGGCAACGAGGCGGGGGCGGGCGAGAATTTCGTGCGCACCTACGAGTGGCTGAAGACGCGCGACGGCTCGCGGCCGGTCCAGTATGAAGGCGATCGCAGCTCACAGGTGAGCGACGTGGTGTGTCCGATGTATCCGAATCCTGAACACGTCGCGGAGTATGCCGCGGTGCCGCGGCCGAAGCCGTTCATCATGGTCGAGTATGCCCATGCGATGGGCAACAGCACGGGCGATCTCTGGGCGTATTGGCGCCCGATCTACGCGGGCGCGAAACACCTCCAGGGCGGCTATATCTGGGATTGGGTCGATCAGGGGATTCGCACGCCCGTGCCGGCGTCGCGAACGATCGAGCGCATCGACAATCCGAAGTCGCTCCCGCTGGATCCGAAGCGCGGAACCTTTTTTGCGTATGGCGGGACGTTCGGCCCGGCGGATGTCGCGTCGGATGGAAATTTTTGTGCAAATGGTTTGGTGGACGCCGACCGGCGGCCGCACCCGGGGCTGGCGGAGGTGAAGAAGGTTTACCAGCCGGTCCAGATGGTGGCGCGGGATCTCGCGAAGGCGGAAATCGAGCTGCAGAACTGGGCGGATTTCCTGCCGGCGGAAGCCTGGCTCGCGGCCGAGTGGCGGGTGACAGCCGACGGCGAAGAGATCCAGCGCGGCCGCATCGCCGACCTCGCGCTGGCCCCACGGGAGCGAAAGACGGTGACGCTGCCGGTGCAGGCGGTGACGCCGCGGCCGGGCGTCGAGTATTTCCTCGAGGTGAGTTTCAAGTTGCGCGCGGCCACGCCCTGGGCGGAGGCCGGACACGAGGTGGCGTGGGAGCAGTTCACGCTCCCATGGAGCGCGCCGGCGGAGCGGGTCGCGTCGACCAATCTGCCACCGCTCGAGCTTCAGCGGGGCGCGGATGAAATTGTGGTGACGGGAGGAAATTTCGCGGCGCGGTTTTCCGCGAAGACGGGGCTGCTCGTCTCGCTGCGCACCGGCGAAACGGAGTTGTTGGAGAAGCCGCTTGGACCGCATTACTGGCGGGCTCCGGTCGACAACGACCGCGGCAACCACATGCCGGACACGAAGCCGCCGGCGAGCGGGTGGAGCGACGGGGGCTGGGGGCTCTGGCGCGACGCGCATGAGACGTGGACGATGAAATCCCTCGAGCTGAAGCAGAGCGGTCCGGGGCGAATCGAGATCGTGGCGGACGGTGTGATCGAGCGCTTCAATTCGAAGCAACGACTGACGTGGACGGTGCTGGGAAGCGGCGACATCGGCGTGGAAATGACCTTCTGGCCGGGTGAAGGGCGGATCCCGACGCTGCCGCGGTTCGGCATGCAGACAACGTTGCGCGAGGGTTTCGACCGCCTCGTCTGGCTCGGGAAGGGGCCGCAGGAAACGTATTGGGATCGGCAGGACGCACGCGTCGGCCTTTACCGCGGCTCGGTGGCGGAGCAGTTTTTCTCGTATATCAAACCACAGGAGACGGGCAACAAGGAGGCGGTGCGGTGGGTGGCGTTGACGGATGCGCAGGGGCGCGGGTTGCTCGCCGTCGGCGAGCCGTTGCTGAGCGTGAATGCGCTGCATGCTGCGACCGAGGATCTCTTCGCCGCGACGCAGAAGGAAAATTTCTATCCTTACCAGCTGCCGGCGCGGAAGACCGTGACGCTGAATCTCGACCTGAAGCAGCGGGGTTTGGGCGGCGACAATTCGTGGGGGGCAATGCCCCATGATGCGTTCATGCTGTGGCTCTGGCCGACCACCTATCGGTATCGCCTGCACGTGCTGAACGGCGGCGAGGATCTGGCGGCGCTGGGCCGCACGCGTGTCGACGATTGAGGCAGCCGCGCGCAATCAGCGCTGGTAAAGGCGGGGCGCGGCGGGGTTCCGCCTCTCCATGTGCGTTTCGGGATGAGGCAGCGGTGTGAATCCGAACTGCGAATACAGGCCGTGCGCGTCCTGCGTGCCGAGGGCGAGCCGGCGCACGGTTTGCAGCCGCGGATGATCGAGCACGGCGCGGACGAGGGCCTTGCCGAGACCGTGACGCCGGTGCGTTTCGAGCACGAAGACGTCGCAGAGCCAGCCATACGTCGCGAAGTCCGTGATCACCCGCGCCAGTCCCACCTGTTCGCCGGTGGACGTGTAGACGCCGAGGCAGAGCGAGTGGTCGAGGGAGCGGTCCACGATTTCGCGGGGAATGCCTTTCGCCCAATAGCTGGTGCGATTCAGGTAGGCGTGAATCGCCGCCCGATCGAGGCGGGCGGGATCGTCCGAGACAAGATAGTCGCCGTGACGGAGTTCGAACGACATGGCGCGGGCCGTCCGCAGTCGGATCAGAGTTTCGCGAAGTCAGCGGCGAACGCCGCTTTGTCGGTTGCTTTGAAAAACGACGTGCCGGCGACAAACGTGTCGGCACCGGCGGCGCGGCATTGCGGCGCGGTCACGAGATCGACGCCACCGTCAACCTCGAGGCGGAACGAGAGCTGGCGTTCGCGCCGCCAGGTGTCGATTTGCTGGATCTTGGGCAGCACGTCGGTGCGAAACGCCTGGCCGCCAAAGCCGGGTTGCACGGTCATCACGAGCACGAGGTCGACGAGCGGCAGCACGGCTTCGATCGCCGACGCGGGGGTATCGGGGTTGAGGACAATGCCGGGATGGCAGCCGAGCTCGCGGATGTGTGCGAGCGTGGCGGCATGGTCGTAGTCCGGCTCGATGTGGATTGTGATCTGGTTGGAACCGGCCTTGGCGAACGCTTCGACGTAGCGGTGCGGTTCGTCGAGCATCAGGTGCGTGTCGAAGAAGAGCTTGATGCCGTGCTGGCGCAACGCGTTCACGGTGCCGGGCCCGAACGTCAGATTCGGCACGAAATGCCCGTCCATGATGTCGACGTGCAGCCACGGTAGTTCGAGTTCCTCCACCAGGCGCGCGCTGGAGGCGAGGTGGGCGTGATCGCCGGCGAGGAGGGAAGGAGCGAGGAGGGGAGCGTGCATCGCGGTGGGTTACCAGACGTCGAGCACGGTGTGTGCGACCTTTTTCGCGAGCGCTTCCGCGAGGAGCGGCAGGGTTTGATATTCGGATTGGAGCTGGCCGCCGTCGACGAACGCGTCGCGCTGGCTCGTGATGGTGCGTTCGGTGAACAGCGCCTGGCCGGTGCGGCGATCGCGGAGCGTGCAGTCCACCGCGAGCGTGAGGGTCAGTTTGCGGGCGAGGGCCGTGTCGGCTTCCTGCACGGACGTGACGTCGCGATGGTAGTCGCGCACGGAGAGTCGCAGGGTCGCATCGGCCGCTTCGGGCGAAGCGACGAGCGTCACGCGACCATCGCGTTCGAACGCGGCGCGCACCTGCGTGCCGATGACGGCGTGGGCCTGCGGCAGGAGGGTCTTGTTCTGGACCGGCTCGATGTAGAGCGTGCTGAAACCGGGCTGGGCGTCGGTGCCGAGCTGGTAATGGCCGCAGCCGGTCAAGGCGGCGAAGGCCAGTGCGGCCAGGCAGAGAGAGGAGAGAAAAAGCCGGCGAGTCATTCCGCGTCGGAGTGGACGGGAGCGTCGCGGCCGGAGCAAGACTGAGTTTGCCGGCCGCTGCGCGGCGCGCCGGGCAGGGAGCTCAGAAGAAGAAGAAACGTTTCTTCTTCTTGAGGTTTTCGCCGCCCGCGGCGCTGGCCTCGACCTGCGCGAGCTTGACCCGGGCGCGCTCGGCCACGGGGGAATCGGGGTAGGCGGTGATCGCCTCGTTGTAGAAGACGCGCGCGGCGGTGTAGTTGCGGCGCTTGTGGAAATAGAAATCGCCGATGACGATTTTGCTCTCGGAGAGCACCTGTTTCATCTTGTCCAGGCCTTCGGCGGCCTTGGGAACGTTGGCATCGTTCGGGAAGAGGATGAGGAAATCCTCGAAATAGGTGATGGCTTCCTTGGTCGAACCCTGATCGTAGCGGGGACCGTCGACGAGCTGCGCGTGGGTTTGGGCGAGGCGGAGGTAGGCGTCGGGCGCGAGCAGGCTGTTGGGATAAAGATTGATCATGCGATCGAGCGAATCGATCGCCTCCTCGATGTCGCGTTGCTTGAGCTGGCCGCGCGCCTTGTTCATCAGCGCGAGCGGTGCGTAGTCGCTGTAGGGTGCGCTTTGGACGATGACCTCGAAATATTCGAGCGCGCGGGTGCGATTCTGGAAGCCGGGGATGATGCCCCAGTAGCGGTTGCGCGCGCCGTCGAGCAGGGCGCTGGCGATGCGGTATTCCTCGCCGATGATGTCGTTAAAGTGCTTGGTATTCGGATACGTCGCGATGGTCTGCGCGAAGGCCGTGAACGATTTGAAATACTGCTTGCGCAGCAGGTAGAGCTTGCCGGTGCGGTAGAGCGCCTCGGAAGCATAGGCGGACGACGGGTGCTTCTTCGTCACGCGCTTGTAGGACCGGAGGGCCGAGCCGATGCTGCCGCGTTCCTCCGCTTCGCGGGCGCGGTTCATCAACTCGAGGGCGTTGCGCGCGGCGGGCCCCGTGACGCCGGCGAGCACACCCCCTTCAATCTGCCATCCGGTATCGGGATGCCAGACGACATCGGCACGGGCCGTGGCGGCGAAGAGCAGGCAGAGGCTGGAAAGGAAGAGCCAGAAGCGCGGGGCGCGTGCGGAATCGAAACGCATTTAGAAAGGGAATTACCAGCGAATCAGCGCGCTTGCGTAGGTCAAGCCCGCCCCAAACGCGACGAGGAGAGTGAGGTCCCCGGGCTTGATCCGGCCAGCGCGGCGGGCCTCGTCGAGGGCGATCGGAATCGAGGCGGCGGAAGTGTTGCCGTAACGGTCCACGTTGACGAAGAACCGATCCATGGGCAGCTCGAGGTATTGCGAGATGGCTTCAATGATGCGCTGGTTCGCCTGATGCGGGATCACCAGCGCGATCTGATCCGCCGTCACGCCGTGTTGTTCCAGGATATCCCGGGCGGCTTCGTCCATCGCGCGCACCGCGAGTTTGAAGACTTCCCTGCCCTTCATCTTGATCACGCCGCCGGGAGTGGGGGTGGGATGCTGGGCGGAGCCGTTCACGCCGTGGCCGGTGGAAACGTAAAGCAGGTCGGCGCTTTCTCCGGACGCGCCGAGTTTCGCGCCGAGCAGGCCGACGCCGGGGCGCTCGCTCAATCCGATCACCGCGGCGCCCGCGCCGTCGCCAAAGAGCACGCAGGTCGTGCGGTCCTGCCAGTCAAGGATGGTCGAAAGCTTCTCGACGCCGATCACCAAGGCGTGCCGATGGCGCCCCGAAGCGAGCATGGCGCACGCGGTGTCGAGCGCGTAGATGAAGCCGGAGCAGGCGGCGTTGAGGTCGAAGCAGGCGACGTCGGTCCGCAATCCGAGCTGATGCTGGATCAGACAGGCGGTCGCGGGCATCGCCATGTCGGGCGTGACGGTGGCGACGATCAACAGATCGATCTTCTCCGGGTCGAGCTTCGCGTCGGCGAGCGCGGCCTGCGCCGCTTTCAGGCCCATGTCGGAGGTTTTTTCATCCGGCGCGGCGATGCGTCGCTCGCGAATGCCGGTGCGGGTGCGGATCCATTCGTCGGACGTGTCGACCGTCAATGAAAGTTCGTCGTTGCTCAACACTCGGGCCGGAGCGTAGGCGCCGGTGCCGAGAATGACAGTGGAGGCGTTAGCCATGAGAATGGTCGCAGCGGTGCCGGAACGCGCAGCAGGCGCGTCAGGCCACGGGCACAGCGAGCAAATCGTTGGCGCGAGCGATGTCCGCCTCGATGTGCTGGTTCATGTCGGCGCGGATGATCTGGCCGGCGGCGTGGATCGCGCTCTTGATCGCGTGGCGATTGGACGAGCCGTGCGCCTTAAGGATGTTGCCGCGCAACCCGAGCAGCGGGGCGCCGCCATAGCGTTCGGGATTGATGCGCTCCTTCAACGCGGCGAAAGCGCCTTTTGAAAGCAGCGCGCCGGTCGCGCGCATCGGGTTCGCCTGCAACTCCTCGCGCAGCATCCCCGAGAAAAATTTCACGAGCGACTCCCAGCTCTTGAGCATGATGTTGCCGACGAAACCATCGCACACGACGACGTCCACATGCTCGGCAAACACATGAAACCCTTCGATCGGCCCGGCGTAATTGAGGAGGTCGCCGGTGCGGCGGAGCAGGTCGTTCGTCTCGGTGATGAGAGCGTTGCCCTTGCCCTCTTCGGTGCCGATCGTCATCAGGCCCACGCGGGGCGACTTCACGCCGAGCATCACGCGGCAGTAATGGCTGCCGAGGATCGCGTTGTGCACCAGGTGCTCCGGTTTCGCTTCGGGATTGGCGCCGGCATCGATCAGAATGAAATGACCGTTCTCGCGCGGGACGACCGCGGCGAGCGCGGGGCGGGCGACTCCGTCCATGGTGCGGAGGCGAAGCGTGCCCGCGGCCATCAAGGCGCCCGTGTTGCCGCAACTGACGACGACCTTGGCGGCGCCGTCCTTCACGAGCTCGATGGCGCGGACCATGGACGAGTCCTTTTTGCGCTTCAGCGCCATGATCGGCTTGTCCTCCATCGTCACGACCTCGGAGGCGTGATGCACGGAGACGTTGGCCCGATGAGCGAGCCCGGCGCGTTGCAGCAAGGGGTTCAGCACCCCTTTGTCGCCGACCAGCGTGATCGGGTTAAGCGACGGATACTGGCGCAAGGCCAGACGGACGGCTTCCACCACCTCGGCGGGGCCGAGGTCGCCGCCCATGGCGTCGACTGCGATTCGCCCTGTTGCGCCCGAAGAGGTGACCATTCGTGGGAACGGTAAACCGTGGGGCTGGGGCGAGGTCAGACCTCGACGTTCAGAACCTGGCGACCGCGATACATCCCATTCTTCGGGTTCACGCGGTGAGGACGGAACAGACTGCCGTCCGTCGGATCTTTGGCGAATTCAGGAGCTTTGAAAGCGTTTGCGGCGCGGCGGTTGGCGCTGCGGCGTTTCGACTGCTTGCGTTTCGGATTGGCCATGGGAGAAAGTTTTTTTGTGACAGCTGGCGCTCGCGGAGAAACGCCTGGTTTTAGAGTGAAAGGGTCGGAGTAAAGAGCGGCGTTTGGGGCCGTCAAGCGTCATCATTGTGACGCCGGTCGCGGCGAGGCGAGCTTGGAGCGGACTAGAACCAGCCGGCGGCCGCCAGCCCCGACAACAAGGCGGCGAGCGCCAGGCGATAATAGGCGAACAGCGCCATCCCGTGACGTGACAGCCAGCCCACGAGGAACTTCACCGCGAGCGCGGCGGTGACGGCCGCGACGATGCAGCCGAAAAGGAGGTGCGACCAGCCGAAGACCGCGATCATGGCACCGCCACTCTTGTAACTCTTGTAAACCGTCGCCGCCGTGAGCGTGACCAAGCCGAGGAGAAAACTGAACTCTGCTGACCGGCGCGGATCGAGACCGGCCAGGTAACCGCCGATGATTGTCATCATGGAGCGGCTGGTGCCGGGCCAGAGGGCGACGCATTGCAGCAGGCCGATGTTGAGCGCCTGCCGCAGAGTCAATTCTGCGCCGGGATCGGCCGAAACGGATCGACGCGCGGCGTGACGCTTGCGCCAAGCTTCCGCCCACAAAATCAAGAACGCCCCGCCGACTTGGGCGGCGATGACTGCGCCGACCGAGAAGAGGTAAGTGTCGATCCAATCGTGCAACGCCAGGCCGATCACCGCCGCCGGGAGAAACGCGACGACCAGATTGCGCAGGAGTCGCGCGCCGGCTTCGTCGCGGCCGAACAAGCCCCGCAGGATCGAGAGCACCTGCCGCCAATAAAGCAGCGCGACCGCGGCGATCGCGCCGAACTGGATCACGATCGTATAGGTGTCGGCGGCGAGCTTCACCGTGA
The DNA here is from genome assembly GCA_040255565.1 of Opitutaceae bacterium. Classification (GTDB taxonomy): domain Bacteria; phylum Verrucomicrobiota; class Verrucomicrobiia; order Opitutales; family Opitutaceae; genus Opitutus. The sequence goes on from JBDZVH010000001.1 coordinate 612,418, forward strand.
GCGGCGTGCCTTGCGGATGTTTTTCGCTGGGCCGCACGTGCCAGCGGGTTTGTCCATCGGCGGTGACCAGCGGCGCGGGCGAATCGAGTTTCAGCGCACGGGACGCGACGATCAGGTGTCCGGTTGACGAAATGGGCAGATATTCCGAGACGCCTTCGATCGTGCCCAGGATCGCGGCGTCGGCGAGCGACAGCTCCGCGGCGGGCGCGTCCGCGGGAGGCCGGGCGTCCTGCAGTGCAGGTTGCGCGAGCGCAAGCGACGCGGTAAATGCGAGCGGGAGAAGGAGTCGGAGGCGCACGCGCGTCTGTTTCAATTTTCAGCCGGCGGAGCAAATGTATTTGCCGGCGGCTCCTCCCGGTATTTGTCAGCGGGTGTCCTCGCGTGCGCAGTTCGGACTTTATATGCGGCGGAGACGGTGTTTTCTCGAATTGCCACATGCCTCCCCTGACCGAACTCACCGCCTCGCTTTCCGCCGGACAAGACCTGACCCCTGCCGAGGTGGAGGCCGCGGCGGCGGCCTTGTCGGCGGCGGCCGACTCGGACGAGGTGAAGGCCGCGTTCCTCACCGCGCTGGCGACGAAGGGCGAAACCGCGGAGGAGGTGGCGGCGTTTGCGCGCGCCTTCCGCGATCGCGCCATCAATCCCGGGGTCGAGCGCTGGGCGGCCGATGCCATCGACATTGTCGGCACCGGCGGCGATCACGCGGGCGGGTTCAATATTTCGAGCCTCGTGGTGCTCGTGCTGGCGAGCGCGGGCGTGACGGTGATGAAGCACGGCAACCGCGGCGTCACTTCGAAGTCCGGCAGCGCCGATCTGCTTGCGGCGATGGGCGTCGACCTCGATGCGCCTCCGGCAAAACTCCATCGCGCGCTCGACGAGCTCGGCTACGTCTTCTTTTTCGCGCCGGCGTATCATCCGGCCTTCAAACATATCGCGGGGGTTCGCAAAACCCTCGCCGCGCGCGGGCAGCGGACGGTGTTCAACATCCTCGGACCGCTGATCAACCCTGGTCGCCCGGCGCATGTCGTGCTCGGCGTGTTTTCTCCGGCCTGGGTGGCGAAGCTGGCCGATGCGATGCACAAACTCGGCGCGACGGCCGGTCTCGCGGCGCACGGCGTCATCGACGCGCAGCGCGGCATCGACGAACTCACGACCGCAACCCGGAACCGCGTGCGCGGCTTCGGCCGGTTGCGGCATATCGACGCGGATTGGAACGGCACCGATTTCGGCCTGCCGGCGGCGCCGTTTTCGGAACTGCAGGGGGGCGATGTCGCCGCCAACCTCGCACTCGCCGAAGCCGTGCTGGCCGGACGCGCGCCCGGCGGGCTGGTCGATACGATCGTGCTCAATGCGGCCATCGGCCTGTGGGTGGCCGGAAAAACGGCGAACGTGCGCGAGGGCATCGCGCCGGCGCGCGAGCTGCTCCTTGGCGGCGCGGTCGCGAAGAAGATTGCCGACACCCGGGAGTTCTACCGGTCGTGAACGGCGGCCCAGCGCCGGCCGCGAGGCGTGACGACGAACTCGGGCGGGAGCGACCCGGCGGATACCTTTTCCAGCAAACATGAAACGTCAGTATTTCGGCACGGATGGCGTGCGCGGCCCGTATGGCGGCCCGGTGATCAACGAAGCGTTTGCCGAGCGGCTCGGTCGTGCCGCGGCCGCGTGGATGCCGGGCGGCGGCACGGTCCTGATCGGACGCGACACCCGTAGCTCTGGCCCCGCGCTCGAAAAAGCGCTGGCGCGCGGCCTGCGGGCCGGCGGTGCGGATCCGGTTTCGCTCGGCGTCGTCCCGACGCCTGCTGTCGCCCGCGCGGTGGTGAACGAAAAGGCGGCGCTGGGTATCGTGATCACGGCGTCGCACAATCCGGCCGCGGACAACGGCATCAAATTTTTCGGGCCGCGCGGCCTCAAGCTCACCGACGAGGACGAGGCGGCGATCGAAGCCGGGCTCCCGGCGACCCTGCCGCACGAGGAGCCGGTCCAGGCGCTGCCGACGCTGGCCGGCGCCGCGGACAATTACATGACCCGCGTGAAAGCCATTCTGCCCGATCGCAGTCTCGCGGGTTGGCGCATCGTGCTCGACACGGCCAACGGAGCGACGTGCGCGACCAGTCCGCTGGTGCTGCGGGCACTCGGCGCGGAAGTGACGGGGATCGGCGACATTCCCACCGGCGAAAACATCAACGCCGGCGTGGGCAGCGAACACCCCGGGCCACTGGCCGCGAAAGTGCGGTCGCTCGGCGCCTGCGTCGGCATCGCACACGATGGCGACGGCGATCGTTGCGTGTTGTGCGACGAGACGGGCAGCGTGCTCGATGGCGACGAGATGATGACGATCGTGGCGACGCACGCGTTGCGAACCGGTGCGCTGCCGAAATCGACGCTCGTGGTCACGGTGCAGAGCAATCTCGGCGTCGACGCGGCGATCCGCGCCGCCGGCGGGCGCGTGTTTCGCACCGCGGTCGGCGATCGCTATGTCATCCAGGGCATGCTCGCCGAAGGAGCCCTGCTCGGCGGCGAATCGAGCGGACATCTCATCTGCGCCGACATTTCTCCGACCGGCGACGGGCTCGTGGCCGCGTTGAAAGTGCTCGAAGTGATGCTGGCGACGGGCCGGCCGTTATCGGAACTGCGTCGCAGCCTGCGAAAATTTCCGCAGCTCACCGCGGCGCTGAAGGTGAAGGAAAAAATCCCGGTCGAGCGCCTCCCCGGCCTGACCGCGGCGATCCGTCACCTGGAAACCGAACTGGGTGAAACCGGTCGCGTGCTGGTGCGCTATTCCGGCACCGAGGCGAAACTGCGGCTGCTGGTGGAAGGTCCGTCCGACGCGATCGTGCGGGCCGGACTGCAGCGGCTCGACGCGGCGGTCCGCGCCGAGCTGCAGGTGCTCTGAACGGGCGCGCGCGGTCGCGCGTCTACTCGCGGAATTCGTCGTAGGCCGGTTTGGCGGCGAGCGACGCCGCGCGGACCTGCAGGTCTTCCTCGCGCTGTTCGAGCGCGATTTCCTTTTCCTGCTGCTCCTGCACTTTCGCGAACAGGCGCGTTTCGCTTTCCTCGAGAAACTTTTCCCGCTCGCGCAGCGCCTGCCGCGATTCGCGGAGCGTCGCTTCCTGCCGGTCGAGTTCCTCTTTCAACTGATACAAGGCCTCGGCTTCGCGGTGGGTGACGACGTGGCGGCCCTCGTTTCGCCGGGCCTGGGCGGAGGCAAACAACGCTTCACGGGCACGCAGGAGCGCCTCCGACTCGGCGAGGTCGCGCAGCCGCTCGGCCAGGCGCGCTTCGGCTTCGGTGACGGTGCGTTCGCGCTCGACCAGGCCCTGTTCCATCTGGCGGAGCAGCCGCTCGGCGTCCGCCACGGAGGGTGCGGGAAAACGCGGCCCCCAATCGGCCGGCGGGGCGGTGCGCTGGCGTCGTAAAAGTTCCAATACGGGAGCCGGCGGGAAGCGGGTCGGGAACGGTGGCGCGGTGCGGGAATGCGGGGCGGACATGGTTTCCGGAGGTTGAGGTTGAGGTGGACGTGAAACTCAGCGTTTGAACCAGCGCGCGAGGCCGGACCAACGGCCGGGCTTGGTCGTGTAGTCGCCCAGATGCGGGATCAGCAGGCGCGTGATCGTGTCGGCGAACGCTCGGTCTTCGAGGACCGAGAGCTGGCGGGGCAGAAACTCGCGGTCGGTCTTCACTTCGCGCTGCCAGTCCGCGAATTCCTCCGCGAACCAGGCGACCGCACGCGCGGTGTTTTCGACCGGCTCGGAACTGGCGGCGGCGTGCGCGAGCGACTCGGGCAGATGCAGCCCGCTGGAACCGGGCCGGTAGGGCAGCAACTCGGCGAGCGTCTTTTCGTCGAAGTTCGCGAGCGCGTTGAGCAGGCGTTTCAGGTCGCCGCCGACGATCACGCCCTGCGAAAGCCGCTGCGCCAGGAGCGCGAACTGGCCGAGGGTCTCGATTTCCTCGAGCAGGCAGAGATCGCGCGCGGGGGCGTCGAGCGCGCAGAGCGCGATCGGAAAATCCTCGGGAATGCCGGCGCGCGCGAGGGCGCGGAGGTGCGGATTGTCGCGCTCGGCAAACGCCTCCGTCTGCTGCACCATTTCCCCGAACGGCTGGTCGAACGCGAGCGTCTCGCGCAGGATCTGAAGCAGCAGTTCGGCGGCGTCGGGATGACCGCGCGCCTGGAATTCGAGGCAGAGCTCCTCGTAGGTAAAATCCAGATACGCGGACGGCGTTTCCGCGCAGGATTTGAGCGGCCAGTCGAGGCCGTCGAGATTCTGGGCGAGGCTCGGGAGCGAGGTTTCCACCATCAGCGACGACGCGAACGCGGCGCGCAGACGGTCCCACTCCTGGGCGAGGGCGGCGGGTGTGGTCGGGGAGTTCATAGGAGGAAAGGGGTCAATCGACGACCACCGACGGATGCCGCGTGCCGGTGGACGGGCGCGGGAACGGCGAACGGGTCGTGCGCGACGGCGCGGGGGGACGCCGGTCGGCGGCGGATTCGATCTGCGCGCCGTGGCGGACGAGCTCCTCGGCGAGCTTGCGATAGTCGGTCACGACGTTGTCGGCATCGGGCGCGGCGTTGGCGTCCTGCGCGACGAGGTTGACCGGCAGTCCGAGCGTGACGGCGCGGCGGACGATCATCGCGTCGCGGATCTGCGTGTCGAAGATCCTGGCGCTCGGGGCGACGCGGCGCGCGGATTTGAACTGGTTCAGCCGGAGCTGCATTCGCATCCGCGGGACCTCGATGTCGCTGCCGGTCTTGATCGCGTTCATGATCACGCCCTGGACCTGGGCCGGCGGACCCATGTCGGCGCGGCGGAAGCTGGCGGAAAGTGCGTGGAAGCGCTGCAGCTTCTCGATCAGCAACGTGAAACCGATCAGGCTCAACGCGTCCGGGTTCGCGGGCACGTAGATTTCGTGCGACGCAAACACACCGCATTGCGACGCGCGCAGGATGTTGGGCGGGCAGTCGAAGAGGATGAAATCGTAATCGCGTTCGACGACGGCGAGCTGCTCCTGGAACAGCAGAAACGACGGGCGCTTCGGATCGCCGCGGTATTCGCCCTCGAGGTCCACGAGGTTGAAGGTGGTCGGCACGAGATCGAGTCCGGGCAAGAGCTTCTCGCCGGATTTGCCCTCGAGGACGTCGCGGATGATGAGGTCTTTTACGTGCGCGCGGCCGGGATCGAAGATGGAAAAGATGTGGCCGGCGTCGTCGGCGTTGAGCTTGTTCCAGCGCTCGAGCCGCATGAGCCAGATGGAGGCGTTGGACTGCGTGTCGAAATCGAACAGCAGGACGCGGTGGCCGAGGCGCGCGAGGCACGCAGCGGTGTTGACGATCAGGGAGGTTTTGCCGACTCCGCCCTTGTAGTTGAGAAAGGAAATTTTCCGAGGCATGCGTGGCTGCCGGGTTGAACGCGTGGACGATGCGAACGGCTTTCCTCCTGCGGCCCGATCGCAACCGGCGCGAGGGCGAAAGGCGCCGGCGCCCGGCTTTTACGGTTTCTTGGTAAAGAAACGGTAAGTCTTTCGCGCGGCGAAACCTGTAGTGGAAAAGTTACGACGAAAGCGGGGGCAAACGCGCGCCTTGCTCCGCGGCGGAGGTTGGGCCATTCAGGCGCGCATGACGAATTCCGGTCACGCCGCGAGACTGGCTCCGTCCGGCGCGCGCGGCGCCGGCGGAGGCTTGTCGCCGTCGCGGGTTTACTGGACGGCGTTCATCGGGCTGTTCTTCGATTACTATGACCTGTATCTGTTCGTGTATCTGGAGAAGGTGCTCGCGGCGCATTTCGGATTGAGCGTCGCGGAGAGCAATGCACTCCAATTCACGGGCCTCGCGGGCGTCGGCCTGGGGGCGCTGGCGTTTGGCTTTCTCGCGGATCGCTTCGGCCGTGGGCGGATGATGCTGGTGGTCTTCGGCGTGTATGTGCTCGGCATCGGCGGGTTGAGCGTCGCGTGGAATTTCGGCAGCGTGCTCGCGTTTCGGCTCGTGGCGTCGCTCGCGCTCGGCGCCGAGTGGGGCATCAGCCATGCGTTCATGAGCGAAAACGTCGGCCCGGAACGCCGCTATCGTTATGCGGCATGGCTGCAGTTTTCCATTCTCGGCGGACTGCTGGCGGCACTGGCCACGCGTTATGTGTTGCCGGAGATCGGCTGGCGCTGGCTGTTCGCGGGGTCGCTCGTGCCGATCGTTGCGCTGTCGGCGGCGCGGTGGCGGTTTCTCGTCGGAGATCGGAAATTAGAGCTCGAAGATCGGAGATCGGAGATCGGGGGGCGCGGGGCGGAGATCGGACGAAATACGAAACTGGTCGGGCCGTTTTTGCGGTGTCTCGGGATCGCGAGCCTGACGATCGCGAGCGGAACGGTGAACGTGTTTTTCGCGAAGGAACTGCCGCAGTCGCCGCTCTACACCGTGCTGTTCTGGGCCAACGTCGCACCGGGAATGCTGCTCGGCGCGTGGGTCGTGCGACGGATGGGCGTGCGCCGCGCGCTGATCGGTTACGCGGTGGCGTTGCTGGCGCTGTCGGCGTTTGCGGGGACGAGCGAATGGGACGGTCGGAAGCTGGCGTTCGCGCTGGTGCTACCGTTGTTGAACGGCGTGCCGTTCGGTCTGATGGGAGCGTATTTCAACGAGGTGTTCGCACGCTATCGCACGATGCTGTCCGGCGGCGCGTATAATCTCGGACGCATCCTCGCGGGGTTTTCGCCGGTGTTGGTGACCGCGCTCGGATTGCACACCGGCGGGCACTATTTTCTGTTCACGGCGGCGATCGCTGCGGGCGTGCTGGTGATCGGTTGGGGAATGGCGGCCGAGGAGCGCTGAGCTGCGCTTACACGCGGAAGATGGCGCCGAGTTTCTTGCCGAGCAGCACGCTCAAGCCGGCAATCGTGATGCCGAGAAACACCATGGCCCAGACGCCGAGCGCGCTCGCGAGGAACTTGCCGTCGCCGAGCAGTTGGAAGAGTTCCATGATCGCTTTCGTGATCGGGTAGAACGTCTGCTTTTGCGCGAGGATGAGCGAGTCGCTGACCTCGAGCATGGCGAACGCAAACGCGAGCAGGCCGCCGGCGATGAGGTTGGCGGCGATGAGCGGCAGAGTCACGCGCGCGACGGCCTTGAGTGGCGGACAACCGAGATTCTGCGCGGCTTCCTCGAGGGTCTCGCTCGTTTGTTGAAAGCCCGCCGCCGCGGCGCGCACGACGTAAGGCAGGCGGCGGATCGAGTAGGCGACGATCAGGAGAAAGGTCGGGTTTTCGACGGGGTTGAGAAATGCGAACAGCCGGCCTTCTTGCGACATTGCGAGGTAACCGAATGCGAGCACGAGTCCCGGCACCGCGAGCGGCAGCATCGCGAGAAAATCGAGCAGCTGCCGGCCGGCGATTTTCGAACGCACGACCACATACGCGATCGCGATCCCGAGCACGACGTCGACGATGGTCGAGATGCTGGCGAACTTTAGGCTGTTCGCGATCGAGCTGACGGTGAGGTCGTGGCTCAGCGCGAGCTGGAAGTTTTCGAGCGTGTAATTCTGCGGCAGCACGGAGCCATACCACTCGCGGGAAAACGCGACCAGGATCACGCCGAGATGCGGGATGACCGCGAGCAGCGTGACGCCGCCAAACGCCGCCGTGCACAGCAGCGCCCGGCCGCGGGGCAGCGAGCGCGGACCGGCGGAGCTGGTGGCCTTGGCCATCATCGCGTAGCTGTTGCGTCCGAAGATGCCCTTCCCGAGCGCGTAGAGTGCGACCGAGCTGGCGAGCATCACGGCAACGAGCGCGTAGGGAAACGGATTCCCGCCGATGTCGCGCAGGCCGTAATAGATCTGCACGCTGGTCACCTGCGCATAATCGAAGATCAGCGGCGTGCCGAGCTCCGTGAACGACCAGATGAAGACGATCGTGCCGCCGGCGAACAGGCCCGGCTTGATCAGCGGCAGCGTGATTTTCATGAAGCGCCGCAGGCCGGTGCAGCCGAGGTTCTGCGCGGCCTCCTCCATCGCGGGATCGATGTTGGCCAGCGCCGCGACGGCGTTGAGATAAATGATGGGATACAACGACAACGCCTGCACGACTGCGACGCCCCAGAACTGGCTGACCGCGAACCAGTCAAACGCCCAACCCTCCGGCCGCAGACCGAGCGCGATGAGCAGCGAATTGAACGCGCCGTATTGTCCAAAGATCTGCTTGATGCCGATCGCGCCGACAAAGGGTGGCAGGATCATCGGAATCAGCACGAGCGAGCTGAGGAGGTTCTTGCCGGGAAACAGGAACCGGTCGCTGATCGTCGCGAGCGGCAGTGCGATCAGCAACGCGAGGCAGGTCGTCGCGCATGCGAGCAGGAAGGAGTTGCGCAACGCGGTGAGATAAACGGGGTCCGCCAGCAGCGCGGTCACATACGCGAAGGTCAGCCGGCCGTCGGCGTCGATGAAACCGCCCTTCAAAATCTGCAGGATCGGCCAGAGAAAAAACGCGCCGAAGAATGCGATCGTGACCACGAGGATCGTGCGGGCGAAGGACTGCGACATCGGCGGGAGAGTGGCGGGAGCGAATGAGGTCCGGCAAGAAAAGTCCGGCACTGTGGCCTGGCGTGGGGTTTGGGCTGGCGACCGGTGCCGTTCTCCGCTTGTGACAGCGTGGGCATGCAAATCCGGTCATCGCAATGTCTGCCGGTAATCTGGCTCTGGTTCGCCTGCGCGGCGCTGCCGCTGGACGCCGCGGCGCAAGCCACCGAGTCCGCCGGAACCGTCGGCGTGAGACGTGCGATGATCGAGGTGGATGTGCTGAGCTTCGCGCACGATCACGACCGCGGGAGCGGCGAGAGGAGGGAAACCTGGAACGTCGCGGCGACGATCCTGAGCGTCGGCTTGCGCGCCGATCTCGATGCGCAGATTCAGTTCGACGTTTTCAATCACGAGCGAATCGAGGCGGTCGGACTGCGCGAGTTTCATTCGGGGCACGGCGACGTGAGCCTGCGCGCGAAATGGGCGGCGTGGCCGGACGAACGCTGGGGTGCGTTGAGCCTGATTCCCTACGTGAAGTTGCCGACGAAAAATCCGAACGGAAACAACCACGTCGAAGGCGGCATCATTGTGCCATGGGCGAGCTCGCGTCGGGAGGGATGGATTCCCGGCGCGATGATTCAAGCCGATGTAATTCGTCGCGACACCGGCGACGGTTACACGTCGCAGTGGCTCGCGTCGGGCTTCGCGGAACACGCGTTGGGACGCGGTTGGACGATCTACGGCGAGGCGCTGGTCGAGACGGAACGCGGCTGGATGGACGCATCCTTTACCGCCGGAGCGGGAGTTCGCTGGGCGTGGTCGGACCGGATCGAACTCGATTGGGAAACGCTCCGCGGCGTCAGCCGGCGCGCGACGGATTGGACGCAGGTTTTGCGGCTGACGGCGACGTGGTGACGCGTCTCGTCGGCGTGAGCCTTTATTTCAGCGGTTCGACGAGAATCTTGCCGGCGGCAGCGAGGCTCAGCGGCGTGGAAGGTCCGGAGCTTCGTTTCAGCGTCACGAGACTGGCGGCGAGATTGCGATCCGCGACTCGCACACTCGCGCCGGGCAACAGGCCATGTTGTTCGGCAAACTGGAGGAACTCCGCCGACTGGTCGGTGATGCGCACGATCCGCAGCGGTTTGGCGACGAGGCAGGTCGCGAGCGTCGCATAAACCTGGGAGCTCAGCTTGCCCTGGGCGCTCGGAATCGGATCGCCGTGCGGATCCGTCGACGGGCGGCCGAGCAACGCGTCGAGCCGGTCGAGGACGTCGTCAGAAATCGCGTGTTCAAGCTGCTCGGCCTCCATGTGGACGCTGGCCCAGTCCATTTTCAGGACGTTGACCAGAAACGTCTCCACCAACCGGTGACGACGAATGACGCTCAGCGCCAGCAGCCGGCCCTTTTCGGTCAGGCGGACGCCCTGACGCGGCCGGTGCTCGACGAATTTCTCGCTGGCGAGGGCTTTCACCATCGTGGTCACCGTGCCCGGCACCACCTCGAGGGACGCCGCCAAGGCGCCCATGGACACGAGGCCGTCCGTCTCCTCGGCGAGCAGCAGGATGTGTTTCAAATAATTCTCGACCGTGATCGAGGCCATGCCGGAACCGATAACGTGCTCCGTGTTCGAGGCAATCAAACGTTTGTCTTTGACTAATCAAAATAACGCCTTTGGCTCCCCGTCGCTTTATGCTGGTTCTCAATTCGCGCTCGCTCGGTCATGTGCGGCGCCGCCCTCGCCGTTGGTGGGGCGGGCTGGTGGCGCTCCCTCTGCTGACGGCGGCGGAGGTCGAGGGTGGGCGTCCGGACGGGATGGGCCAGGCTGCCGCGGCGAAGCCGGGACTGCGCGAGATGACGACCGATCGCCCGGATGCGACGGAAAGTCCGTTCACGATCGATCCAGGACATGTGCAGTTGGAGATGGATTTTGCGCGCTACGGTCGCGATCGGAACGTGGGTCGGAAAGCGGAGGTGTGGGAGGCGGCGTCGTTCAACGTGCGCGTCGGTCTCGCGCCACAGTGGGAAGCCGGCGTGTTCATCGTGCCGTTTCAGAGCGAAAGGGAAACGGCGGTCGGACGGCGAGAGCGAAGGAGCGGTTTCGGAGACATGGTGCTGCGCGCGAAATGGAACGCGCGTGGGAACGACGGCGGCGATCTCGGCTTCGGGCTGATCGCGGATGTTAAACTGCCGACCGCGTCCGGTGGGTTGACGAACGGCAGGGTCGAGGGTGGCCTGACGCTGCCGGTCGCGTTTCCGCTAGCCGGCAACTGGAGTGGCGGGGCGATGACCTCGGTGCAGGCGGTCTACCACGAAGCCGGCGGCTATCGCGCGGTGTGGCACAACACGGTCACCGCTGGTCGGGAGCTGGCCCGGAACTGGGGTGGGTTTCTGGAGCTGACCTCCTCGACGGGAGACGGCCGTCACGTGGCGACGTTCAACTGCGGCGTCACGCGTCGCATCGATTCTGATACACAATGGGATGCCGGGGTGAACTTCGGGCTGAGCCGCGCCGCGGAGGATGCCGTGGTGTTCTCCGGACTCTCGCGGCGCTTCTAGAACTTATGAACACACGATGCCAGTCGATGGGACGGAGATGGTGGCGGTTGACGATCCTGGGGGTTGCGGCGTTCGGCGGCCTTGTCGTCGTCACGGCTGAGGCGGCCCAAAAAAAGCGGGTGGTCACGACCTTCACGATCATCCGGGACATGGCGCAGAACGTTGCGGGCGACGCGGCGATCGTCGAATCGATCACGAAGCCCGGCGCGGAGATTCACGGTTATGAACCGACTCCGCAGGATATCGTGAAGGCGCAAAAGGCGGACCTGGTGTTGTGGAACGGATTGAACCTCGAACGCTGGTTCGCGCGGTTTTTCCGCAACTTGAAAAACGTGCCGAGCGCGGTGGTCAGCGACGGCATCGAGCCGATCGGGATCGCCGAAGGGCCCTACACGGGAAAACCGAATCCGCACGCGTGGATGTCGCCGGGGAATGCGCGGATCTACGTCGAAAACATCCGCCAGGCGCTCGTCGCGGTGGATCCGGAGAACGCGGCAACCTACAACGCCAACGCCGCGGCTTACGCGGCCCGGTTTGCGCAACTCGAGGAGACCGTGCGCGCCGAGCTGGAGCGGATCCCGGCCGAGCAGCGCTGGCTCGTGACGAGCGAGGGGGCGTTCCCGTATCTGGCGCGAAGTTTCGGGTTGAAGGAGCTTTTTCTGTGGGCGGTGAACGCGGACCAGCAGGGCACGCCGCAGCAGGTGAGAAAGGTGATCGATGCCGTGCGAGAAAACCGGATACCGGTTGTCTTCAGCGAGAGCACGATCAGCGACAAGCCGGCCCGACAGGTCGCGGCGGAAACGGGTGCGCGTTACGGGGGCGTTCTGTATGTGGATTCGCTCACGACGCCGGACGGCGCGGCCCCGACTTATCTGCAGCTGATGGAGTATAACGCGCGCACGATCGTGAAAGGACTGCGGGGCGAATGAACGCAGCGGATTTCAAACTCGATCTCACGGTCGACGGCGTGACGGTGGCGTATCCGAACGGCCATCGCGCGCTGCACGACGCGACCTTCCGGCTCGAATCGGGCACGATTTGCGGACTCGTCGGCGTCAACGGCAGCGGCAAGTCGACGCTGTTCAAGTCGATCATGGGCCTGCTGCGTCCGGGCGCGGGCGCGGTGCGCGTCGGCGGCAAGCCGGTCGGCGTCGCCTTGAAGGAAAACCTCATCGCGTATGTGCCGCAGGCGGAGGAGGTCGACTGGACGTTTCCGGTGAGCGTCTGGGATGTCGTGATGATGGGACGCTACGGCTACATGAATTTTCTGCGGATTCCGCGGGCGGAGGATCGGCGGGCGGTCGAGGAAAGCCTGGCACGCGTCGGTTTGTGGGATCTGCGCGAACGGCAGATCGGCGAGCTCTCGGGCGGTCAACGCAAACGCGTGTTTCTTGCGCGAGCGCTGGCGCAGCGCGGACGCATCATTCTGCTCGACGAGCCGTTCACGGGCGTCGATGTGAAGACCGAGATCGCGATCGTCGCGCTTCTGCGCGAACTCCGCGACGAGGGACGCATCATGCTCGTGTCGACGCACAACCTGGGCTCGGTCGCGGAATTCTGCGACCAAGTGGTGTTGATCAATCGCACCGTGCTCGCGGCGGGGCCGACGGCGGACGTGTTCACGCAGGAGAACCTGAGCCGCGCGTTCGGCGGGGTGTTGCGGCATTTCCGTTTCGATGAATCCACCCTGCAGAAACACGACGGCCGCGCAGTGACGCTGCTGAGCGACGACGAGCGGCCCCTGGTTTTGGGAAAAGACGGGCACGTCGAATTCAGCGAGCGGCGTGGACGCGAGGACGTGCTGCGCGAGCGCGCGGAGGACGACCGCGATACGTGAGCGTGGTCATGATCGAGACGCTGCTCACGCCGTTGCAGTATGACTACATGCTGAAGGCCATTCTGGTCAGCGGCGTGATCGGGACGGTGTGCGCGTTTCTGTCGTGCTTCGTGACGCTGAAAGGCTGGTCGTTGATGGGCGATGCGCTGTCCCATGCCGTGGTGCCCGGCGTGGCCGTGGCCCACTACGTCGGCTGGCCGTTTGCGGTGGGAGCGTTTCTCACCGGGCTCCTTGCCGCGGCCGGAATGGGTTTTGTGAAAATGAAAACGCCGCTGCGCGAGGATGCCGTGATCGGTGTCGTGTTCACCGCGTTCTTCGCGTTCGGACTTTTTCTCATTTCGGTCCATCCCAGTGAGGTCGACCTCCGCGCGATCGTGTTCGGCAACATCCTCGGGATCTCGGACGCGGACATCGTGCAGATGCTCGCGATCAGCGTGCTCACGCTCGGCGTCCTCGGCTTGAAATGGCGCGACCTGCTGCTGCTGTGTTTCGACGCGACGCAGGCGCGTGCGCTCGGCCTGAGCGCGACGCGGCTGCACGCGCTGCTGCTGGCGCTGCTGGCGGCGACGGCCGTGGCGGCGCTGCAAGCGGTGGGCGCGGTGCTGGTGGTGGCGATGTTGGTCACGCCGGGCGCGACGGCGTATTTGTTGACGGACCGGTTTGGGCGGATGATCGGACTCGCGACTGCGATGGGCGCGGGCGCGTCGATGCTCGGCGCGTATGCGAGCTACTTTTTCGACGGCTCGACGGGCGGTTGCATCGTGACGTTGCAGAGCGCGATGTTTGTTGTGGCGTGGATTTTTGCGCCGAAACACGGTGTGCGCGCGTCGCGGATGCGCGCGCGGTTCGCCTCGGAGGGCGAGGGAACATGAGCCGGGTCCTCGAGCCGTTGCAGTATCCGTTCATGGTGGACGCGATGATCGTCGGCGCCGCCGTGGGTGCGGTGTGCGCGGTGTTGTCGTGTTATCTCGTGCTGAAAGGCTGGTCGCTGATGGGGGACGCGGTGTCGCATGCGGTGCTGCCGGGCATCGTCGGCGCCTACGCGATCGGCGTGCCGCTGGCGCTGGGAGCGTTTGCGTCGGGTTTGTTGTGCGCGGTGCTGACGGGCTATGTGAAAGCCAACAGCCGGGTGAAGGAGGACACGGCGATGGGCGTGGTCTTCACGGGGCTGTTTGCGCTTGGGCTGGTGATGTTCACGAAGGTGCCGAGCGACTTGCACCTCGATCACATTCTCTTTGGCAACATCCTGGGACTCGAGGAGGGCGATTTGCGTAACACGCTGATCACAGCCGGGGCGACGCTCGCGGTCGTGCTCGGGCTGCGGCGGGATCTGCTCCTGTTCTGTTTCGATCCCGGCCACGCGCGGACGATCGGGCTCCCGACGCAGCGGTTGTATTATTTGCTGCTCTCGCTGCTCGCGGTCACGATTGTGGTGTCGTTGCAAGCGGTCGGCGTGATTCTCGTGATCGCGATGCTCGTGACACCGGGTTGCATCGGTTATCTGTGGAGCGATCGTTTTGGACGCATGATGGCCATTGCGACGGGAAGCGCGATCGGTGCGAGCGTGCTCGGGGTGTATGCGAGCTTCTTTCTGAACGCATCGACCGGCGCGTGCATCGTGCTGCTCGAGGCGCTCATGTTTGCAGTGGCGCTGGTCACGTCGCGGAAGCGAGGATTGCGGCGCAACCGCCGGACGGCGACAGCGACGATTGCCAAAGCTTGATGGCAACGGTTTGGGGTTCCCGCAGAATCCTTTTTGACGACTCAAACTAAACGCGCCACGCTGCGGGAACGTGAACAGCGATCCGGGTGGTCAGTTCGGAGAGTCAACGGCCGATGCGCCGCCGAGCTTGGCGGAGTCGCACCGCACGATTGCGATTCCGGCCGGCGCGGGTTTCTGGCGGAAGCTGCTGGCGTTTTCGGGGCCGGGTTACCTCGTGGCGGTCGGTTACATGGATCCGGGAAACTGGGCGACAGACCTGGCGGGCGGATCGCAGTTTGGCTACACGCTGTTGAGCGTGATCCTGCTGTCGAACCTGATGGCGATCCTGCTTCAGTCGCTCTGCGCGAAGCTCGGCATCGTGACGGGACGCGACCTGGCGCAGGCGTGCCGGGAGCATTACTCGCGGCCGGTGGCGATGGGACTTTGGTTCTTGTGCGAGATCGCGATTTGCGCGTGCGATCTTGCGGAGGTGATCGGGACGGCGATCGCGTTGAATCTGCTGTTCGGGATTCCGCTCGTGTGGGGCGTGTTGCTGACGGCGCTCGATGTGCTGGTGGTGTTGTGGCTCGCGAATCACGGTTTTCGCTGGCTGGAGGCGCTGGTCGTTTCGCTGGTGCTGTTGATCGGCGTGTGTTTCGGACTGGAGATTATTTTTTCGAAGCCATCGGTGACGGAGATCTTGGGCGGGTTTGTGCCGACCGCGGAAATCGTGCGGAATCCCGCGATGCTGTATGTCGCGATCGGCATTCTCGGCGCCACGGTGATGCCGCATAATCTCTACCTGCATTCCTCGATCGTGCAGACGCGCAAATACGAGCAGGACGCGGGCGGCAAGGCCGAGGCGATCAAGTTCGCGACGCTCGACGCGACGGTGGCGTTGATGTTCGCGCTGTTTATCAATGGCGGGATTCTCGTGGTCGCGGCCGCGACGTTTCACACGTCGGGGCAGACGCAGGTCGCGGAAATCCAGGACGCCTACAAACTCCTCTCGCCGACGCTCGGCGTCGGGGCGGCGAGTGTGCTTTTCGCCGTGGCGCTGCTGGCATCGGGGCAAAACTCGACCATCACCGGCACGCTCGCGGGCCAGATCGTGATGGAAGGATTTCTCAACCTGCGGTTGCGGCCGTGGCTGCGGCGCTTGATCACGCGGGCGATCGCGATCGTGCCCGCGGCGATCGTGGCGGGCGTTTACGGCGAAAGCGGCACGGCCCATCTGCTGATTCTGAGTCAGGTGGTGCTGAGTCTGCAGCTGCCGTTTGCGGTGATTCCGCTGGTGCAATTCACCAGCTCGAAGACGAAGATGGGCGTCTTTGCGAATCCACGCTGGATCAAGGTGCTCGCGTGGCTGACGGCGGCGCTGATCGTCGCGCTGAACTTGAAACTGCTGCTGGATTTCGTTGGCGCCACCGGCGCCGTGGAGTAGAAGGAACGCGGCGGCTCACCCGCGTCACACCTCAACCTCCCGAGCCATGTATAAGCGAATCCTCGTTGCGTTGGAGAACGGACGCGCCGACGACACGCTGGTCCCGCACATCGCGCAACTGGCGCATACCCTCGGCTCGACGCTCCTGCTCCTGCACGTCGCGGACGGTTTTGCGGCGCGAAACTACAACCAGCTGAAACTCGCGGAATCCGACGAGATGAAGGGCGATCGAATCTATCTGGAAACGATCGCGGCGCGGCTGCGGGACGAAGGCCTCGACGTCGAAGCGGAACTGGCGCTGGGCAATCCGCCGACCGAAATCCTGAAGACGGCGATCGACAGGAACTGCGATCTCATCGCGATGACGTCGCACGGGCACAAAGTCATCGGGGATTTTTTCCTCGGCAGCACGATCGAGCGCGTGCGCCACAACACCTCGATCCCCATTCTCGTTGTGCGTGCCGGCAGCGGAAAAACGGCGGCGACTCCTTCGAATCTCTCGCCATAAAAGAACCCGCGACCGGACGTCAGCCGAACTTGCGTCATGGCGAAATCCGGACTTTCGCCGCGCCGCGG
Organism: Opitutaceae bacterium; assembly: GCA_040255565.1. GTDB lineage: Bacteria > Verrucomicrobiota > Verrucomicrobiia > Opitutales > Opitutaceae > Opitutus. The sequence continues at coordinate 629,022 of JBDZVH010000001.1, forward strand.
AATGACTCTAGTAACGGCATGCTAACGCGTTTCTCCGTTCCCCCGCTGCACACGTTGACCCGCACCCTGGCCGCCGTCGCGATGGAAAAGGCGGCACCGGATCTCGTCATCACCGGCGCGCGCATCCTGTCGACCTACACGGAACGGATTCACGCCGGACGCGAAGTGTGGATCAAGAGCGGGCGCATCGCCGCGGTGAAACCCGCGGGGACGTTCAAGAAATCGAAGCTCGGCGGTGCGAAGATTTACGATGCGCGCGACGGCATCGTCGCGCCCGGCCTGGTCGATCCCCACGTGCACATCGAAAGCAGCATGATGACGGCGTGCGCGTTTGCCGAAGCGGCGCTGCTCAATGGAACCACGACGGTGTTCTGCGACAGCCATGAGATCGGGAACGTGTGCGACGTCGCGGGCATCGAGTGGATGCTCGAGGACGCCCGCCGCGCACCGCTCTCGATTTACCTCACGGTTCCGAGCACCGTCCCGGCGACGAACGCGAAACTCGAAACCGCCGGTGGCGATCTGACGCCGGCGAAGATCGGCCGGCTCTTCGACCGCTGGCCCGAGGCGGCCGCGCTCGGCGAGAAGATGGATTACGTGTCCGTGGCCATGGGCGATGCGCGCAGCCATGCGATCCTGGCGGAGGCGTTGAAACGCGGCCGGCCCGTGTGCGGGCATATTTACGGACGCGAATTCGTCGCGGCTTGTGCGGCGAGCGGCGTGACCGACACGCACGAGGCGATCGATCGCGAAATCAGCAACGATTTCCTGGAGGCCGGCGTGTGGGTGTTCCTGCGCGGCGGCAATCCGCAGACGCCGTGGCATTCGCTCCCGCAGGCGATCAAGGCGGTGACCGAGCTCGGCGCGAACGCGAAACGCGTGTGCGTGTGCACCGACGATCGCGATGCGGACGATCTGTTCCTGTTCGGGATGGACTGGGTCGTGCGGCAGGCGGTCGCCGCGGGACTGCGCACGACGACCGCGTGGAGCATGGGCTCGCTGCATCCGGCGACGCGCTACGGCTTCGACGGCGAATTCGGCGGTGTCGCACCCGCGCGCCGCGCGGACCTCGTGCTGCTCGACGACGCGCTCGAAGTGCAGAGCACCTGGTATGGCGGCGAACTCGTGGTGGAACGGCGAAAAATTACGCCGACGCTCGAGCGGGCGCTGCAACGTCGCTATCGGTATCCACGCGCGGCCTACGCCACCGTGAAGCTGCCGCGCAAAGTGTCGCTCACCCCGCCGCTGCCGAAAACGGAGACCACCGCCAACGTGATCCGCGTGGTGCCGCCGGGCATCGTGACGGCGCACGATCGGGTGACGTTGAGGGCCGGCCGCACCTGGGCGGAACACGCGGCCGAGCACGACCTGTGTTTTCTGACGGTGGTCGAGCGTCACGGCCGCAACGGCGGCGTGGCGCACGGTTTGTTGCGCGATTTCGGACTGCGCGACGGCGCGGTCGCGAGCAGCGTCGGCCACGACGCGCACAACATCGTGCTCGCCGGCACGAACGAGCGCGACCTGCAGCTGGCGCTCGCGACGGTGAAAAAATTGCGCGGCGGCGTCTGCGTGGTTCGCCAAGGGAAAGTGCTCGCGAGTGTCGCGCTGCCGATCGCCGGGCTGTTGTCGGACAAACGCGCGACAGCCGTGGCGAAGGAGACGACGGCGTTGAAACGCGCATGGGCCAAGCTCGGCTGCAAGGTCCCGTATATGGGTTTCAACCTGCTGCCGCTGTCGGTGATCCCGGATCTGCGCCTCACCGACAAGGGACTCGTCGATGTGAAAGCGATGAAGCTCGTGCCGCTGTTCGAATCCTGATTCGGCCCGCAGCGGACTCGGGCCGCCGGTTTACTGGCTGAACGGCCAGATCTTGAAAAACGAGAGGAAGAACACAGCGGCGACCGCGTAGCCGAGCGCGGTCATGCGTTTCGGTTCGCCGAGCGCGAGGGCGAGCAGCGAGGCGGCGATCAGGCCGAGACCGATGCCCTCCGCGATGCTGAACATGAGCGGAATGCCCAGAATCGTCAGCACCGCGGGGGCGGCGACTTTGAAATCGGCCATGTCGATTTCCGTCACCGATTGCATCATGAAAATGCCGACAATCACGAGAGCCGGTGCGGTCGCGGCGGCAGGAATCGCGAGGATCAGCGGCGTGAGAAACAGCGCCAGCAACATCAGCGCTGCGGTCGTGAGCGTGGTGAGGCCGGTGCGTCCGCCGGCCTCCACGCCGGACGCGGATTCGATGTAGCTGACGACCGTCGAGGTGCCGCAGAGCGCGCTGAGCAGCGTCGCGGTCGAATCCGCGACGAGCGCGCGACCGGCCTTCGGCAGCGTGCCGTCGGGTTGAAGATAACCGGCGCGTTTCGTGACGCCGATCAGCGTGCCGATGTTGTCGAACATATCGACGAGCAGAAGCGTGAGAATCAGCGGCAGCGCGACGAGAAATGCGGTCGAACTGGCGAGAAATCCGAAAGTCAGTTTGAGAAACACCGGCTCGGGCGAGGCGGGCAAGGACAGGAGTTGGGCGGGCAGTTGCGTCACCATGCGCCCGTCGCCAGCGGGCACGACGAGCCCCGCGAGCGTGGTGGCAAAGATGCCGAGGATGATGGCGCCGGGAATGCGGCGCGCGACCAGGACGGCCGTGAGCAGCACGCCGCCGAGACAGAGTGCGACCGGACCGGCCGTGAACTCGCCGTGCGTGACAAACGTCGCGGGATGGCTCGCGACGATGCCGCCGTTCTTCAGGCCGATGAACGCGATGAACAGGCCGATGCCGCAGGTGACGGCGATCTTCAGCGAATGCGGGATGGCGGCGATGATCTTCTCGCGCACGCCGGTCAGCGAAAGCACGAGAAACAGGACGCCGTTGACGAACACCATCCCGAGCGCCTCGGACCACGGCACGCCCCGGCCCAGGCAGATCGTGAAGGTAAAGTAGGCGTTGATGCCCATGCCCGGCGCGAGCGCGATGGGGTAATTCGTGAGCAACGCCATCAGCGTCGTGGCGATCGCGGCGGTGATCGCGGTAACGGTGACGAGGGCGGCCTGGTCCATCCCGGTGTTGGCGAGGATCGAAGGATTCACCGCGAGGATGTAGGCCATCGCGGCAAACGTCGTAAATCCGGCCTGGATCTCGCGACCGACGGTGGTGCGATGCTGCTCGAGACGGAAGATGCGGTCTAGCATGGCGAGAGGAAGGACGAGGGCCACGAATCACAGGAAAGCGGTGGCGTGGCGAGCGGAAGGTGTGTGCCGCGGGTGGACAAGGTCGAAGGATGGTGACATGCCTCGCGACGTGAGAAACCGAGCGGCGTTCACCGGGAATTTTTCGAATTCGGAAGGCGGCCGATGATCGTCGACGCCCATGTGCACCTGTATCCGGCGGAGGTGGACCGCGATCCGGCGGGTTGGGCGGCGGCGTGCGGCGAAAAGCATTGGGCGCTGTTGTGCACGCGGCGCCGACGCGACGGCCGGCCGGTGCAGTCGCTGCCGACGCTCGACGCGCTGTTGCGGGCGATGGATGACGCCCACGTGGAACGCGCGGTGCTGCTCGGTTGGTATTGGGAAAAGCCCGACACCTGTGTCTGGCAGAACCGGTTTTACGCGGACTGCGTGCGCGCGCATCCGCAGCGGCTGGCGGCGTTTGCCACGCTCCATCCGGCGGCCGGACGCGAACAGACGCTTGCGGAAATCCGGCGGGCGCGGGACGACGGGCTGATCGGACTCGGGGAGTTGTCGCCGCATTCGCAGGGCTACTCCGTGGACGATCCGGTGTTGAGCGCCGCGCTCGATCTGGCCGCGGAATTGAGGATGCCCGTGAACCTGCACGTCACGGATCCGGCCAGCCGCCGTTATCCCGGCTGGGTGGAGACGCCGGCGGAGGATTTCGTGCGGCTCGCGCAGCGGCATCCGGCGACGACCTTCGTGCTGGCGCACTGGAGCGGCTTGCTCGCGCTGCAGGACGAGCGCTTTCGCCAATGCGCGAATGTTTACTACGACACCGCGGCGTCGCCGCTCATGTATGGAGCGGAGATTTGGCCGCGGATGTTGGCGGCGCTCGGCCCGGAGCGAGTGTTGTTCGGATCGGATTATCCGCTGAATCTTTATCCGCGCGTTTCGGTGGCGGCAGAGATGGCGCGTTTCGTGGCCGAGGCGAAACTCGGCGGCGCGGGCGACGCGGTGCTGGGGGGCAACGCGCGACGCGTGCTGGGACTGCGCGGCTGAACGCGGCGTTACTGCGAGAGCGCCCAGTCGCTAACGGGGCTTCGCGGATCTTTGACGACGATCTGAAGTCCGCTCGTGAGACCGGAGGGCAACGGCACGGGAATCGTGAGGACGGGCAATCCACCGAGACTCGCCGGCGCGGTGAGCGCGAGCAGGCGGTTGCGTTTCGCGAGTGAGCATTCCGGCTTCGTCAGCGCGCCAAACGGCGTCGCAGGAAGAACGAGGAAGTCGTAACTTTGGAAAAACTTCGCCCAGAGATCGCGGGTGGCTGCGAGCCGGCGCTGCGCCGCATCGATCTGTGCAGCGGTGAGCGTGTGCACGCGATTGAGTCGCTGCCTGACGGCGGGATCGTAGCGGTTGCGAAAACGCTGCGCCCAGGCTTGGTGCACCTGCCAGGCTTCGACGGCGACGATCGTGTTGTAAGCGTCGGCGTTCGACGAAAAGCCTGCGAGCAGGGCGTCGCCGGTTTCGCGGTCGGCGGGAGGTGCGAAGCGGGTGGCAGATTCGCGGCAGGCGCGTGCGACGTCGGGCTCGAGGTCGGGCCAGTCGAGATAGCAGCCACGCGGCGCTTCCCTCGCCGGCTGCACGTCGATCAGGGCGGAGATCGCGAGGCGCATGTCGGCGGCGTTCGCCGTGAACCAACCGGCGGTGTCGAACGACGGCGCGAGCGGAAAGGCGTCGGCGATCCAGGAATCGCACGGTTGTAATCTGAATCCGAATACACCGCAGAACGCCGCGGGCACGCGGACCGAGCCGCCGGTGTCGGTGCCGATGGCGAACGGCACGACTCCGGCGGCGACGGCGGCGGCCGAGCCGCTGCTCGAACCGCCGGAGGTGCGGCCCGGAAAACGCGGATGCTCGCAATCGCCGTAATGCGGATTCTCGCCGGTGATGCCGTAGGCGAATTCGTGGAGCTGCGCTTTTCCGGCGAACACGGCACCGGCGCTCTGCAGGGTGCGGACGAGGGCGGCGTTGGTGGTGGAGGCGGGCCGGACTTCGGGGAGAAACGTCGAGCCGGCGAACGTCGGCAGACCGGCCACATCGAAAAGATCCTTGAGCAGATACGGCACGCCTCCGAGCGGCGTGGCGCGATTGCTGGCGGCGAAGGCGCGCGTCAGCGACGGTTCGTCGGGCAGAAAAGCGAGCACGGCGCGTTGCTGCGCGGACGAGAGCCGCTCGCGGACGCGATGGTGCAGTTCACGGGCGGCGGCGTCGGGGGCGAGGAGTTGCCAGTCGCGGAAAGTCATGCAGGCGGCGGAGGTGGACGAGGTTCGCGGATCGGCGGGCGGCCGTAAAGGCCGGGCTGCGCGGGCGCGACGGTGACGCACTTCGGCTTTGCGTCGCGCGGTCGAATCGCGAGGTTGGCGGCACGATGAATCCTGAAGCGAAACTGGCTGAACTTGGTTTGACGCTCCCGCCGCCGCCCGCGGCCGCCGGCAGTTACGTGCCGACCGTGCGCACGGGCAACCTGCTGTATTGCGCGGGCACGATCGCGATGCTGAACGGGCAGATGACGCACACCGGTCAGGTGGGGAAGGAGCAGACGGTCGAGACGGCGAAGAAGTCCGCCGAAGTCTGCGCCCTCAACACGCTCGCGAATATCAAGGCCGCGCTCGGCTCGCTGGAGCGCGTGAAGCGCGTCGTGATGCTCAACGGATTCGTGAACGCAATCGACGGCTTTGGCGACAGCCCGGCGGTGATCAACGGCGCGAGCGATCTGTTCGTCGCGGTGTTCGGCGAGGCGGGCAAACATGCGCGCGCGGCCGTCGCGGTGAACGGATTGCCCCGCGGCTCGACGACCGAAGTGCAGGTGGTCGTCGAGGTCGGCTAAGCGGTCGCGGGCTCGATCGAAGAGCGGAGTTCGGAGATCGGGGAAGCAGTGGGCGGCGCGGGTGATCGCGTTCAGCTCAACTGTTTCATCAGGACCTTCGGATTCCGGCCGCTGTCGTCGTAGGATTTCAGGCGCGCTTCGGGGAGGATCGACTTGTCGGTCTCCTCGAAGCCACAGACGTTCTGGAAGAAGCCGAAGCTCTGGGTCGAGAGCGCGATGACGGTTTTCGCCCCGCGCTGTTTTGCCATCAAGGTGGCGTATTCGACCATTTTCTTGCCGATGCCGCGGTTGTGATAGAACGGCATCACGTAGAGCGAACCGATCTCCGCCATCTGCGGTTTGTCCGGATAGAAATACAGCGTGACGCACGCGATGATGTTCTCGTCGATTTCGAAGACGAAGAACTGGTCGATGTTCTTCTCGATCGCCTGCTGCGTGCGATGCAGCAGCTCCTCGCGGCGGACGGCGGCGCGCGTGAGATTATAGAGGAGCCGGACGTCGCTTTTCCGCGCTTTCCGGATCTGCTGGTATTCGTTGCCGTAGACGAGCGAGCCGACGCCCTCGTTCGAGAAGATCTCGTTGAGCAGGCCGTCGAAGATCCGGCCGTCGACGATGTGCACGCGCGGCGTGCCGGTCTCGATCGCCTTCACGGCATGCATCGCCTTGCTGCGGGTCACGTCAGCGATGCGCTCCGGTTCGGCGGCGAGGATGTTGCGGACAGCGTCGACGGAAATTTCGCGGCGGACTTCGCCATCGATCTCGAGGCCCGCGTGCGGGGCGAGATAAATGATTTTCGTCGCCTGCAACGCTTCCGCGAGCTCGGCGGCGAGCAGGTCGGAGTTGACGCGCAGGGATTTCCCATCGGGGCCGAACGCGATCGGCGAGATGACGGGCACGACATCGCGGTCGATCAGCTCGAACAGGAAGTCCTTGTCGATGCGCTCGACGCGGGCGGTGAACTGCTGGTCGACGCCCTTGATGATGCCGAACGGCAGCGCGCGCACGGCGTTGGTGACGGCGCATTTCAGGGAGTTTTGCGTGAGACCCTCGACGAGGGCGTGGGCGACGCGGGAGGACGCGCGGATGCCGAGATCAAGCGTGGCGGCGTCGGTGACGCCGGTGCCGTCGACATTCGTGATGGCGATGCTGCGCGCGATCGCGAGCTCCTGGAGCTGGTGGCCGATGCCGTGGACGATGACGAGTTTGATATCGAGCGAGCGCAGGACGGCGACGTCGACGAGCAGATTGGCGAAGTTTTCGTCGGCGACGATCGAACCGTCGATCGCGATCACGAAGATCTGTCCCTGGAAACGCGGCACGTATTGGAGAATGCCGCGGAGATCCGTGGGTTTGAACGTAGTCGAAGGCGCGTTCGTCGCTGAAGAGGAAGACTGGCCGTTGCCGTTGCTCATTGCCGTGGGCGTCGGTTTTCGGGGAAGCGACCCGGCGCGTCAATAGTCGCGGGGCTCTCGGGGCAGCGCAGGGCGCGCGGCTATTTGACCTCGAGTGACCAGGATTTGGCCGTGTGCGAACCGACTAGCGTCACGCGATAGCGACCGGTCTTCAAGGTGCCGGGCGGCACGTTGAGGCGGACGAGGGACGTGCGGGAGCGTGCGAGGAGGTCGCCGTTGAGCTTTTCAAAATCGACGACGACGTAGATCTCGCTGCTCCGGATATAAAGATGAGCCTCGTTGATCTGCTGCTTGTTGTCGGGCACCGTGCAGGTGAAACCGATGGAGTAGGGCAGCAGCGGATTTGCGGTCGCGGCTGCGGAAACGGAAACGATGTCGCCGGGCAGGAGCGGTTCGTCGACCAGCGATGCCGCGAGCGCCGGCGGAAGGCCGGCGGCGGCGTCGGTGACGGTGGCGGTGGACGGCAGCGAGATGGGATCGGCGGGGCGCTCGGCCTCGATCGTGACGCGTTGAAACCCAGCGGACAACAGCCGCAGGGTGTTCGCGCGATCCTTCATGTCGTGATACGGCTCGAAGGCGTGGCCGGGCTTGCGATAGTGCCAGCGGATGAAGGTGTAGGGCACGATCACGAGGAGGATCGCGACGGCGATCCATTTCATCGACCAAGGCTGGCGGCGCTGGGACATGCCAGCAGGGAGAAGCGACGGGCGAGGAGGGGGCAAGCCGTTTTCCGGGGGGCGGAGGTCGCGCCTTGCTCCTTGCTCCGCGCGCGCGGGCCTGTTTGCCTGCCCGACTTCATGAAACTCTGGTCGCAGTATTTCATCCCGACGTTGAAGGAAAGTCCCGCCGACGCGGAGATCGCGTCGCACAAGCTGCTCGTGCGCGCGGGGCTCGTGCGCAAGCTCGGCGGCGGCCTTTACACGTATCTGCCGTTCGGCCTCCGCGTGATGCAGAAGCTCACGCAGATCTGTCGTGAGGAAATGGAGCGCGCCGGCGCGATCGAGTTGTGGATGCCGCACGTGCATCCGGTGGAGCTCTGGGAGCAGGGGCCGCGCTGGGCAGCGGCGCGCGAGATCATGTTTCGCGCCGACAGCGCCGGCGACGGCAAGCGGGCGCCGCGGGATCCGGAATTCGTGCTCGGACCCACGCACGAGGAAGTGATCACGCCGCTCGTGAAAACCGAGATCACGAGCTATCGCGATCTGCCGAAAAACTTTTTCCAGATCGCGACCAAGTTTCGCAACGAGATCCGGCCGCGTTACGGCCTGATGCGCGCGCGCGAGTTCGTGATGATGGACGCGTATTCGTTCGACGTGAACGACGACGCGGCGGTCAAAAGCTACTTCGCGATGAAGAGCGCGTATGAGGCGTTTTTCAAACGCATCGGCGTGACGGCGATCGCGGTCGAAGCCGACACCGGCGTGATGGGCGGCAGCTTCTCGCACGAGTTCATGGTGCCGGCGGAGATCGGCGACGACGACGTGATCTACAACGAGGCGAGCGGCTACGCGGCGAATCGCGAGAAGGCGACCAGCGCGCTCGTGCCCGCGGATCTGAAGGACGCGGAACCGGCCGGCGCGATCGAGGAATTCGCCACGCCGGGCGTGGTGACGATCGCCGCGCTCGAGGCGGCGCCGTATTCCGTGCCGGCCGACCGGCAGTTCAAGACGCTCGTCTTCATCGGCGACGGGAAACCGTTCCTCGTGGTGCTGCGCGGTTGCGACGAACTCGAGGAAGCGAAACTCGGTGCGCTCGGCTTCACGCTGTTCCGCCCGGCGACGGCGGAAGAGATCGAGCCCATCATGGGCGCGAAGCCCGGCAGCCTCGGGGCGGTGAAAGGCACGATCAAGGACGCGGGGGCGCTGGCGGGGATTTTCGCCGACCACGCGATCCGGTTGATCGGCAACGGCACCACCGGTGCGAACAAGGACGGCTTCCATTTGCGCAACGTGAACGTCGCCCGCGATCTCGCGGTCACGAAGTTCGGCGATTTCCGTCGCGTGCGCGCGGGCGAACCCGACGTGAAGTCCGGTGAGCCGCTGCAGCTCCGGCGCGGCATCGAAGTTGGCCACATCTTCAAGCTCGGCACGAAGTATTCCGAAAAGTTCGGCGCGGTCTACACCGACGACCAGAAGCAGACGCATCCCATGGTGATGGGCTGCTTTGGCATCGGCGTGAGCCGGACGATGCAAGCCGTGATCGAGCAGAGTCACGACAACGACGGCATCGTCTGGCCGTGGAATGCCGCGCCGTTTCACGTGCTTATCTGCGTGCTCGACCCGCAACTGCCCGAAGCGATGGAACTCGCGCGAAAGCTCGGCGCCGCGGCCGAGAAAGCCGGCGCCGACGTGTTGATCGACGACCGTGTCGAGCGGCCGGGAGTCAAATTCAAGGACGCCGACCTGATCGGCATTCCGCTGCGGCTGACCGTAGGCGGGAAAGGTTTGAAGGAAGGCGTGATCGAACTGAAGTGGCGCGCGCAAAAGGACGTCGCGAAAATCCCTGTCGCCGAAGCGGAGGCGAAAGTCGCGGCGGCGGTGACGGACGCGGCGGCGAAAGCCGGCGCTTAAACGCGAAGATGCGGGCAATCGCCGGAGCCGGCTTGCAGGCTCCGGTGTGACGCCTTCATTTTTCGCCAGCGGAACCTCGCCCGACCTGGGGCGACCACCCGTCCAGATCACGCATGGCCTATTTTGCCGAATCGAGTCCACGAACCACCACCGCACCCCAAGCCGACACCGCGCTGGCGTTGGAGGGAGTGTGGCGTGTGGTCGTCCTGAACGACCCCGTCAACCTGATGTCGTATGTCGTCATGGTTTTCAAAAAGGTGTTCGGCTTCGACGAGACGAAGGCGCGACGGCACATGCTCGAAGTTCACGAACTCGGCCGCTCCGTGGTCTGGAGCGGTTTGCGGGAAAAGGCGGAGGCGTATGCCTACACGCTGCAACAGTGGCACCTGACGGCAGTGCTCGAGCCCGATGAAACGCATTGAAGTCAAACTGAGCCTCGCGATCGTCGCGCCGCTGCTCGATGTGATCCGCGAAGTGTCGTCCGGCTTGGGCGAACGCCTTGCCGCGCCACTGTCGATCGACGATCTCGATCCGGAGTTTCGCGATGCCTGGACCGCGGATCTGGTCGCGAGCCAGAGCACGGACGTGCGGATGCTGCTGGGCTTGTTCGACGAGAATTTTTTCGCGGAGGGCGTGATCGGTCTGGACGAGACCAATGCCGAACAGGTGCTGCGCGCGTGTGCGGCGGTGCGGCTTCGGCTGCGGGAGAAATACCTGAAGGGGCTCGGCGACGACACGCTCGAGTCCAGCGAGATCGAGCTGGAGGAGCTGGAGGAACCGGTGCGAAAGGCCTTTCTGTGTTACCTCTTTCTCGCGACGCTTCAGGAGTTGATCATCCAGCATCTGGACGCGACGATTCTCGAGGGTTGAAACGAGCGTGCGGGCGGAAAAAAAGCGGCGGCGCGATGGAACGCGTCTGCGGATTTTCCAAAAGCGCAAACCGCGTTTGACGGACGGTGGGTGGCTTCTACCTTCACAGCCGACACCCTGCAGTGTTCGAGGTGCTTTCAATAACTGCTCTTTGCCTTAGAATAATCATGGGAGCTGAAACCGCCGCGGAAGATGCCAGGCCGTAAATCGGAAGGCAGATGACGCGGAGGAGGCGCCCACCTTAACCTAAAAAGGTCTTGAGCCTTTGGGCATACGGCACAGGCGGGGTGTCTTCACTTTCACGAGCCGGTCAACACGACCGGCTCGTTCTGTTGAAAAGCGTCGACGCTGGACGGATCTCGCACTCAGCTGCGGGCTTCGCTAGCCTTTCTCCCTCACATGAATCCCGCCGAATACAACGCCCTCCACATCCTCCACGTGCTCTCCGTCATCGTCATGGGAGCGACCGTGTTTTACGCCTGCGCCGGTGCGCCGGAAACGCGCAAGAAAACCTTGATGTGGAGCGGCGTCGCCAGCGTCGTGGCGTTGCTCACGGGTATTCGCATGTGGCAGGCGCTTTACGAGTTTTCCGGCGGCTGGGCCATCGTGAAGCTGGTGTGCTGGCTGGGACTCTCGGCGTTCGTCGGCCTCGCCTACAAGCGCCGCGCCAAGGCGGGCCTGTGGATCACGCTGACGCTGCTGCTGTCCGCGATCGCGGTCGTGATGGTCTACACGCGGCCGTTCTGACGATCGTCGCGCGGGCGTGACGTCCGAAACCAAAACGCCGGCGGGCTCGCTCTGCGGCGTGTGGATCGCTGCCGACGGTACGGTGCACGTCACGCGCGCCCGGCCCGACGGCTCGCGCGTCCACGAGACGCTTTCCTTCCGGCCCTTTGGCTGGCTCGGTGACGGACCTGCGCCCGAGCCGCCGCCGGAAATCGGAATCGAGCCGCTCGGCGGCGAGGGGCCGTTCAACCGGCTCTTTCACGCGGACAGTCTGGAGAATTTCGACGCGTTCCTGAAGGCCGCCCGCGGCGCGGGTGCGGGCGTCGACGCGATCCGTCCGCTCGAGAGCCAGTTCCTGCTGCAACAACGCGAGCGGCTCTATCGCGATCTCGCGTTTCACGAACTCCGACGCTGCCAGCTCGATATCGAAACGGCGTCGTCGGACGACGGTTTTTGCGATCCGGCGCGCCCCGACGATCGCGTGCTGGCGATCGGTCTGCGCACCGGTGGTCAAAACCGTCTCCTCGTGCTGGAGGAAATGACCGACGCGGCGGAAAAGAAATTGCTCGGCGACTTCAACGCCGCGCTCGCCGAGATCGATCCCGACGTGATCGAAGGACATAACGTCTTCAAATTCGATTTCGATTACCTGCGTCAGCGGTGTCGCCGCTTCAAGGTGCCGTGCGCGTGGGGCCGCTACGGACAGAAGGCAAGTTTCAGGAGCAGCCGGCTGAAGGTGGCCGAGCGCTGGATCGACTTCCTTCGCTGCGATCTGCCCGGTCGTGCGATCGTGGATACGTATCTGCTCGTGCAACTCTACGACATCACGACGCGCGAGCTGACGTCCTACGGGTTGAAGGACGTCGCCGTGTATTTCGGTATCACGGAGGAGGACAGCGCGACGCGCACCTACATCGAAGGTCCGCGGATCAAGGACGTGTATCTCGGCGATCGCGCGCGTTTCTGTGCGTATCTGTCGGATGACTTGCGCGAAACCGAGGGACTCGCGGGGCAGTTGCTGCCGACGTATTTCGAGCAGGCGCGGACGTTTCCGATTCTGCTGCAGGAGGCCACGCTGCGCGGGGCGACCTCGAAGATCGACCTCCTGTTTCTCGAAGAATACTACCACGCGCGGCAGGCGTGCCCGGTGCCGCCGGAAGTGCGGCCCTTCGAAGGCGGCTACACGCGGAGTTTCCAGGAAGGCGTGTTTCGCCACGTGCTGCATTTCGACGTGGCGTCGCTGTATCCGAGCCTCCTGCTGCATATCGCACGCAATCCCCGCAACGACACCCTGGGCGTCTTCATTCCTTTACTGAAGCGGTTGCGCGAGTATCGGCTGAAATACAAGCAGCTCGCGCGGACCGGCCCGACGGAAATCGAACGCAGCGAGGCGCAGGCACGGCAGACAAATTTCAAGATCCTGATCAATTCGTTCTACGGTTACCTTGGGTTTTCCGGGGCGCGGTTTGGCGACGGCGAACTGGCGGCCGAGGTCACGCGACGCGGCCGCGAGTTGCTGCAGGCGCTGATCGACGAGTTTTCCAAGCACGGCTGCACGATCCTCGAAGCGGACACCGACGGGATTTATCTCTCCTCGGAGCATTACTACGAGAAACCGGAGGAGCTGCTCGCGCTCGTGGAGACGATTCTGCCCAAGGGCATCGAGCTCGAATACGACGGCCGCTACCAGGCGATGTGGTGCTACAAGGCGAAGAACTATGCGCTCTACGACGGCGAGAAAGTGACGCTCCGCGGCAGCGCGCTGCGCTCGCGCGGGATCGAGCCGTATCTCAAGAGGCTCAGCGATCGGCTGATCACGTTTCTCGTCGGAGCGAGCGACGTGTCGCCGCTTGCTCTGCTCGAAGATTATCGGGCCAGACTGAGGAAGGGTGAGGTGCCCGTCGAGGAACTGGCGAAAAGCGAAACGCTGAATCAAAACCCCGATGCGTATGAACGGTTGATCGCGGAAGGGGGGAAACCGCGACGCGCGTCGGCCGAGGTTGCGCTGCAGATGAATCCGCGGCCGCGCATGGGCGATCGCGTGAGCTATTACGTGACGGCGAAAACCAAGGGCCGCGCGAGCGACTGGCAACGCGCACGGGCGCTGTCGCTCTACGATCCAGCGGCGGCGCCGTATGATCCAAGTTATTACCTCGAAAAACTCGACGACTGGATCGAGCGGTATGGCAGTTTTCTCGGCGTGAAAAAAACCGAGCCGGAGGCGCCGGTGCAGGGCGAGCTGTTTTAGTGACCGGCGCGCTCGACCGCGGCGAGCAGATCGCGCGTCCCGCCATCGAGCGGCGTGTCGTCGAGAAGTGCGAGCAGGGCGTCGGTCTTCGGCGCGAACTCCGGCAGTTGGTCGCCGGGAAATTGCAGACGGGCTTTCAAGACCAGCCGCAGCGCGCTGAGGAAGGATTGTTGCGCGAGCTTCGGCTGGCCGAGCGTCACGTAGCAGTGCCCCGCCTCGGCAGTGAGCGCGGCATACATCAGCACTTTCTCGCGTGCCGTTTCGGGCAGCTCGCCGTCGGCGAGCATCGCGATGTGCTGGTCGGGCGTGAACTGAAAGATCTGCACGGCCTCGAGTCCGAACAGCCGTTCGAACGCGGCCATGATCGTCTGCAGCGCTTCCTGTGGCGCGTTTTGCTTTCGCTGCTGCAGCACGCGCGCGAGGAACTGCCCGAGCTGCTCGATCAGACGAAGAATGTAATCGCGTTGCGGCATGAAGACACCGTGGACCGCCGCGCGGGGATGTCAGCTCAGGACCAACTCAGATCCGTCCGGCTGATCGGCAGCGAGCGCACGCGTTTGCCGGTGGCGGCGAAGATCGCGTTGCACACAGCGGGCGCGAGCGGCGGGAGTGCCGGTTCCCCAAGGCCGGTCGTCGGATGGTCCGTGCGATGGAAATGGACCTCAATCTTCGCGGGCGTATCCGGCATCCGGATCATCGGGTAATCGTGGAAATTGCTCTGCACGATCCGGCCGCGCTCGATGGTGAGATCCTGGAAGAGCGCCGCGCCGAGTCCGTCGACGATCGAGCCCTCGACCTGGTTCTCCGCACCGCTGAGGTTCACGATCTGCGAGCCGACGTCGCAGACGCAGACGACGCGATCGACCTTGAGCGTGCCGTCGCGGCTGACGGTGATCTCCGCGACCTGGGCGACATAACCGCGATGGCTGAAGTGAAATGCGAGGCCCTGGCCCTGGCCGCGCGGAAGCTTCTTGCCCCAACCGGCTTTTTCGGCCGCGAGTTTCACCACGGTGCGCATGCGGCCGGCGTCGTAGGTCTGGCCGCGCGGACCGGTGCCGGGCACGACGTCGCGATCGCCGAGCAACGCGAGTTGAAACTCGAGCGGATCGCGCTTCGCCGCGTGCGCGAGCTCGTCGATGAAACTTTGAAACACCCACGCGAGCGAGCAGCTGCCGGGCGCGCGCCACCAGCCCATGGGCGTGACGGTTTCGAGGATCGTCATACCGCTGTGGAAGTGGGGCACCCAGCGTCCCGGAAATTCGTCGCCGCTCAGCGCCCCGCCGGAGCCCGGCGTTTCGGTCGTGTTGCCGAAGGTGACGAAATGATTGCGCCAGGCCTCGACCGCGCCGTTCGCGTTGAGACCGGCCTTGAGGAAATGGAAACCGCCGGGGCGATAGGCGTCGTGACGAAGGTCGTCCTCGCGGCTCCAGGTGAGTTTCACCGGCGCGTCGACGCGCTGCGCGATCGCGGCCGCTTCGATCATGAAATCGGCTTCGAGCCGCCGGCCGAAACCGCCGCCGACGCGGGTGACATGGATCTTCACCTTGTCGGGTTTCACACCGAGGGTCTTTTCAATGAGACCGAGGCCGGCGCCGGGATTCTGGGTCGGCGACCAGATCTCGAAACCGCCATCTTTGAACCACGCGGTGGTGTTCTGCGGCTCGAGGTTGGCGTGCGAGATAAATGGATACGAGTAGGAGGCCTCGACAACCTGCGCCGCGCGGGCGAGGGCGGCCTCGGCATCGCCGTCCTTGCGCAGCTCGACGGCGGGCGCTTTCGGACCGAGCGCCTCGGCCTGCGCGATATAGTCGTCCCAGTTTTGCGAGGCGCCCTTGCCCTCATCCCACGTCACGCGCAACCGCTGCCGCGCGCTGAAGGCGGCCCACGTGGAGTTGGCCACGATGGCGACGCCGGGCATCAACCCTCTCACCTCAGACGTGCCCTCGATGACAAATGCGTCGCGGACACCCGGAAGCGTTTTGATGCGGTCGAGATTGGCGCTGACGACTTTGCCGCCGAAGACCGGACATTTCTCGTAAACGGCGTAGAGCATCCCGGGCAGTTTCACGTCTATGCCGAAGAGGGGCTGGCCGGTGACGATCTTGCGGTTGTCGACGCCGGTGATGCGTTTGCCCAGGAGCTTGTAGTCGGCGGGATTTTTCAACGTGACCGATTTCTCGTCGGGCACGGGCAGCGTCGCGGCTTTCGCGACGAGTTCGCGATAGGCGAGCGTGCGTCCGCTGCTGCGATGATGGATCGCGCCCTCGGCGGCGGAACATTCGCTCTCCGGGACGCCCCACGTCCGGGCGGCGGCGGCGATGAGCATCGTGCGCGCGGTCGCGCCGGCGCGGCGGAAAACGTCGTAGTGATTCGGCGTCGAAGTGCTGCCGCCGGCGCCATACCACGGCTGGCTGTATTGCGGCGTGACGGGCGCCTGCTCGATCGTGACGTCCTGCCAGTTCACTTCGAGCTCCTCGGCGATGACCATCGGCAGCGAGGTTTTGATGCCCTGGCCGATCTCGGGCACCTTGGAGAAAATCGTGACCGCGCCGTCCGGCGAGATACGCAGGAAGGCGTTGGGCGCGAAATCGCCGGTGGCGGCTTCGGCCGTTTCGACGCCGAAGGCGCGGCTCGCGGAGCGCAGATAGAAACCGAGCATCAGTCCGCCCCCGGCGAGCGCGGATAATTTCAGGAAACTGCGCCGGTCGAGCGCGACATCGAGGCGGGGAGTGGACGTGTTCATGACGCGACCTCCTTGCCGGCGGCGATGTCGGCGGCGCGGCGGATGCCCTGGCGAATCCGGTAATACGTGGCGCAGCGGCAGAGGTTGCCCGCCATGGCGTCGTTGATGTCGGAGTCGGAAGGCTGCGGATTGCGTTTCAACAACGCGGCAGCGGTCATGATCTGACCGGCCTGGCAGTAGCCGCACTGCGCAACATCGAGCTCGACCCACGCTTGCTGGAGCGGATGCAGGGGCCCGGCCTCGGCGGCGAGTCCTTCGATGGTGGTGATTTGCATGCCGGTCGCCGTCGAGACCGGCGTGAGGCAGGAGCGGGTGGGAACGCCGTCGAGATGCACGGTGCAGGCGCCGCACTGGCCGATGCCGCAACCGAACTTGGTGCCAACGAGATCGAGGTGGTCGCGCAGGACCCACAACAGCGGAGTGTCGGCGGCGACCTCCACGGTGCGCGCCTGACCGTTAACCTGAAGCGTGTATTTGGGCATGGCCGGGAGAGGGGGAAAGCGGGCGGCGGGTGCTGGGCCGGCTGACGTGACCGGTGCGGAAAAGTTGCGTTCCGGGCGCAGCGTGTCGCGTAAAAAAAGACGGAGCGCGAGGGCGCTCCGTCGAGGTCGGTAAAGTCAGAGGTTTGCGGGCGGGCGTGGCGCCGCCGAAAGTCTCAAACCGGGTTGCGCGTGCGGTTCGCGCTGCGGGCGGCGACCCATTCGACGATCGCGTTGTCGTCGTTCTGAAGTCGCCAGACCAGGCTGAGGAATTCCGCCGGCAGGATGTCGTGCGCTTTCAGGAAGCGCCGATCGCCGCCGCAGCAATACATCAGCGACGCCGGCAACTCGCCGCGGAGCTTGGCTTTCGCCTTCGGGATGATGCGCGGGAGCCATTCGATGCCGCGCACCGCGTCGGTTTTCGCCGGCAGCTTCGATTCGTCGAGCACGACCGCGGACGGACGACCGTTTTGCGCGTTCAGGAAATAGTCGCGCCGCACGAGCTCGATGCCCAGCGCGTGTTCGAAACCGGGTTCCCCGTCGTAGCCGTTGTGATCCTCAGCATAATCGTAAAGGTGCTGCGCGGTGATGCCGTTGGTGGCGAGGAACGCGCGCTGTTCGGCGTCGAAGAACGTGTCCGCGCCGCGCTGGCCCTTGGCGTAGAGCGCGACCGCGTGGTCGTAGAGTTTCCGAAACTGGGCCGGGAAGTTGTAGTGAGCCATGGCGATGGGAAGTGGAAAGGCCAATGGACGCGAAGCGGCGCGAATTTCAAGCGCGAGCCGCAGACGCAGGGCTCACGCCGGGCGGAAATCGATGAGGCGTTTGAAGCGATCGACGCGCTCGACGACGACCTCGAGGCGGTCGTTGATCGCGAACCGGCGTTTCCGCCGCCGGCCGGTGAGCATCGTCTGCGCGTTGTTCAACGTGTAGTGGTCGTCGGTGAGCGTCGCCAGGGAAACAAAGCCGAAGGTCATCGATTCGATGAGCTCGACGAAGAAGCCGTTTTGCCGGACGTCGGTGATGACGGCGGCAAAGCGCGTCTTGGTCTTCTTCTCGAGTTCGCGTTCGAAGAACTCGAGGAGCTTGATCTTCACGCTCTCCCGCTCGGCCTCGGCGCTGTTGATTTCGGTGAGGCTGAGGTGTTCGCCGAGGCTTTCGACGTGGCCGAGATTGTAGTGCGTCTGGCCGTGGGCGAGCCGGTGGCCCTCGTGCTTCGCGAGGTAGGAATCGAAGACGCGATGGACCACGAGATCCGCGTATCGACGGATCGGAGACGTGAAATGCGTATAGTCCTTTTTGTTCAGCCCGTAGTGACCGTCGGGCGTGGCGCGGTAGGCGGCTTTTTTCAAGCTGCGCAGCAATTGCGTGCGCAACGTGTAGCCCTGCGGATGCGTGCTGAGCGTGGCGAGCAGCTTGATGACTTCCTGCCGCCGCGTGAGGTCACCGGCGTGGATGTCGAAGCTTTCGAGCAACTGCTGCAATTCCTCGAGTTTCTCGGGATCGGGTTCGTCGTGGACGCGGTAGAGCGACGGCAGCGAACGCGTGCGCGTGAGGCGGGCGACGGCCTCGTTGGCCGCGAGCATGAACTCCTCGATCAACTGGTGGCTCTCGTCGTGTTCGACCTTTTCGAGCCGGTCGGCGTAGCCCTGTTCGTCGACATAGATCTTCGTTTCCGGCATCTCGAGATCGAGGCTGCCGTGGGCGAAACGGTCGCGACGAAGCCGGCTCGCGATTTTCCAGAGTCCGCGTATCCAGGTTTGCAGGTCGACGAGCTCGAGATCGGTCAACGAGGAAAGCGCGCGCCCGGTCGAGCCGGTCTGGTGTTTCGCCGGCAGCGGCAGCGCGCGGATACGATCCAGATCGTTCTCGAAGAGCAGCGCGTAGGCTTGTTTGTAGGTGAGGCGCTTGCGGCTGCGGATGACGGTGTTGGCGAATCTGGTTTCTTTCAGACGGCCGTTTTTTCCGAAGGTAAGAAACACCGCTTTGCACAGACGATCCTGGCCCTCGACGAGCGAGCAGAGACCGTTGGAGAGTTTTTCCGGCAGCATCGGGATCACCACGCCGACGAGGTAGGTCGAGTTGCCGCGCCGCTGCGCTTCGCGATCGAGCGCCGAGCCGGCGCGCACGTAGGAGGAAACGTCGGCGATGTGCACGCCGACGCGGACGTCGCCGCGTTCGAGCACCTCGTAGGAAAGCGCGTCGTCGAAATCCTTCGCGTCGTCCGGATCGATCGTGAAGACCGACGACTCGCGGTAGTCGAGCCGGTGCGCGAGTTCGCGTGGATGAACTTCGTTCGGCAGCATCGCGGCCTCGCGTTCCACGTCGGCCGGGAAGCTCGTCGCGAGATTGAACTTCTCGAAAATGCCGAGGAGCTCGGCGCGCGGTTCGTGAGTGCGGCCGAGGCGGTTGACGATCTCGCCCGTGATGCGGTCGCGGCGGTGTTTCCAGTCGTGGAGTTGGACGACGACCTTGTCGCCCGGCTCCGGGACGGGCTTCAATCGCGAGGTCGCCGGATCGGCCACGTAGATCTCGTAGACGAAGCGCGGATCGTCGGGGATGACGACGAAGTCGCGGCCGCTGCGACGCAGGTCGCCGACGATGTTCTCGCGTCCGCGCTCGAGCACGCGTTCGACGCCGCCGATTTTCTCGCCGGCGCGTTTGCCGCGTCGGCCGGCGTGGATACGCACGACCACGCGATCGCCTGGCAACGCCGTGTCGGTGTCTTCCGCAAAAATCTGGATCGGCGGCTCGCTGGGCTCCGGCACGTCGCTGTCGCGTTTCTCCGGGATGACAAACGCCGAACCGCCGGCGCGAAACTGGATGCGGCCGAGCACTTCGTCGCGACCGAGCCGGCGCGGGGCCGCGGGTTTCGCCGGCGTCGCCGCGATCGGGAGCGGAGCGGAAGTCGTCGTCGCGCTGGCAGGCGTGGCCGCGCGTCGCCGCGTGGGCGTGAAAATGGGGCGGCCACCGGGGGCCGTGGGAACGTCCGGCGAGGCGTCGCCGCGGCGGCCGGCCGTGCTTTTGCCGGCGGACGGTTTGCCAGGACGGGAGGTCGCGGTTTCGCCGGACGCGATCCGGGCACCGTGTCGTTTCGCCAGTCCGTTGGAGAGCAGGAGCCTGATCTCGTGCGCGAGTGAGGCGCGGCGCTTCGTCGGTAGGTCCAACTGACGGAGCAGCTCGGTTTCGGTGGAAGGCGAGTAGTGGGGCTCGCGCAGGAGGGCGAGCAGGCGATCGCGAAGAGTCATGTGATAATTCCGAGGCGAAGCGCGCAGGCAGTGCTTTCGGATTGGCCAGACCAAAGACCGCCGCCTAGATTGTCGCGATGAAAATCGTCCACGTGGCCAGTGAATTGTTCCCCTACGTCAAAACCGGCGGGTTGGCTGACGCGGCGAGCTCATTGGCGGGCGCGTTGGCGGACAACGGTCACGACATCTCGGTTTTCCTGCCGGGGTATCGGGCGGCACTGGAACACAAGCACGCGGCGAATGCGGAGCGGCGGCTGCGCCTGAAGATCGAGATGGGCTCGCAGTTCCTCACGGGAGACGTGCGGGTGTTTTCGCCGCGGAAGAATCTTACGGTTTACCTGATCTGCCGGGAGGAGTTCTTCGATCGCCGCGGGCTCTACGGCAACGGCGAGCGCGACTTCGAAGACAATGCGGATCGCTTCATCTTCTTCTGCAAAGGCGTGGTCGAGACGCTGCGGCTGGCCGACATGCAGGCCGATGTCGTCCATGCGCACGACTGGCAGACGGCGTTGCTGCCGGTGCTGCTGCGCGACACGGAGCGGCGGCAGGGCCTGACGCTTGCGGTGCGCACCGTTTTCACGATCCACAACATCGCCTTTCAGGGCGTGTTTCCGCGCGCAACCTTCGCGCGGACGAACCTGCCGGACGAGTTGAACACGGTCGACGGGCTCGAGTATTACGAGCAGATCAGCTTCATGAAGGCGGGCATCCTTTTCGCCGATCGCGTGACCACGGTCAGTCCGCGCTACGCGCAGGAGATCCAGACGCCGGAGTTCGGTTGCGGGCTCGATGGCGTCGTGCAGACGCGCAGCGACGACCTGATCGGTTTGCTCAACGGCGTTGATACGGCGGTCTGGAATCCGGCGAGCGATCCGCTGCTGCCGGTGCGCTATGCGGCGGGCAACATGGCTGGCAAGCAGGCGTGTCGCGAGAAGCTGCTGCAGGAGGCCGGGATGGATCCTGCATTTGCGGGACCGGTGTTCGGCATGGTGTGCCGGTTGACCGAGCAGAAGGGCGTCGATCTGGTGCTCGCGAACCAGGAGTTCTTCCTGAAGGAAAACTGTCGCTTCGTGATCCTCGGGTCCGGCGAGCGCCGGTATGAGGAGGCGGTGCGCGCCTTCGTCGCGCGCTCGGGCGGACGCGTGTCGCTGACCGCGAAACTCGACGAAGCCATGAGCCATCTGATCGAGGCCGGCAGCGATTTCTTCGTGATGCCGTCGCTGTTCGAACCCTGCGGGCTCAATCAGATGTATTCACAATTGTATGGCACGGTGCCGATCGTCAGCCGCGTGGGCGGGCTGGTCGACACCGTGACCGACGTGGATGCGGAGCCCCAGACCGGGACGGGCCTGATGTGCGATCCGAACGCGGTCTCACTGCGCGATGCGCTCGAGCGGGCGTTGAAACTTCATGCGGACAAACCGCGCTACCAGGCGACGCAGCAGCGCGGAATGGCGCGTAACTTCAGCTGGAAAGTCGCATCGGCCGCTTACGAGACGCTGTATCGAGAATCGCTCTGAGCGGCGGCGTCGCGATCGAACCGAGTCGTTTCGCCTGCCGTCACGATGAGCGCGACGATCGTCTGGTTTCGGCACGACCTGCGGTTGCGGGACAACCCGGCGCTGCACGCCGCGGTGGCGCGCGGCTTGCCCGTCGTCCCCGTTTTCATCCTCGATGACGCCGGCGAAGGCCGCTGGGCGCCCGGCGGGGCCTCGTGCTGGTGGCTGCACCGCTCGCTGGCGGCGCTGGACGAAGCGCTGCGCGAGCGAGGTTCGCGGCTGATTCTGCGGCGAGGCGGGGCGGGGGAGGTCCTGGCGGCGTTACTACGCGAGACGAAGGCGTCGGCGGTGTATTGGAATCGTCGTTACGAGCCCGCGATCGTGAGCCGGGACGGCGAAATCAAAACCTCGCTCGCCGCCGCCGGGGTGGACGCGCGGAGTTTCAACGGCGCGCTGCTGCACGAGCCGCACACCATTCAGAACCGCCAGGGACGGCCGTTTCAGGTGTTTTCGCCGTATTGGCGGTATTGCCTGACGTTGCCGGTGGAGCCGCCGCTGAAATTGAGTGCGGCGACGTGGCCCGCGCCCGCGGCGTGGCCGCGCTCGCTGTCGCTCGAAGAACTGGAGCTGCAGCCGAAGATCGCGTGGGACGAAGGCCTGCGTGAAGTGTGGGAGCCGGGCGAGGCGTCGGCGAGGAAGCGACTGGCAGCGTTTTGTGCGCGAGCGCTCGACGATTATGCGACGCAGCGCGACCGACCCGCCGAAGCGGGCACGTCGCGGCTTTCGGCCGCGCTGCATTTCGGCGAGCTCTCGCCGCGGCAGATTTGGGCCGCAATCACGGCGCGGTCGAAAGAGTCCGGGGTGTTCCCGCCGAGCAATGGCGCGCGGGTGTTCCTGACCGAGCTGGGGTGGCGCGAGTTCGCGCATCACCTGCTGTTTTATTTTCCGCACACCGCCGAAGTGCCGCTGCGGCCGGAGTTCGCGCGGTTTCCGTGGGCGGACGATCCGGGCGGCGTGAAATTACGAGCATGGCAGCGGGGGCGCACTGGTTACCCGATCGTCGACGCGGGCCTGCGAGAACTCTGGCGGACGGGCTGGATGCACAACCGCGTGCGGATGATTGTCGCCTCGTTTCTGGTGAAACACCTGCGCCTGAACTGGACGCACGGCGCGGCGTGGTTTTGGGACACGCTCGTCGACGCCGATCTCGCGAACAACACGCTTGGCTGGCAATGGAGCGCGGGTTGCGGAGCGGATGCAGCGCCGTATTTCCGCATCTTTGCGCCGGTGCTGCAGGGACAGAAATTCGATGCCGACGGGGCGTATGTGCGGTGGTGGCTTCCGGAACTCGCGCGTTTGCCGGCGAAGCATATCCACGCGCCTTGGACGGCTCCCGCCGAGGTGCTGGCGGCGGCGGGCGTGACGCTGGGGGAAAATTACCCGCGT
The DNA here is from genome assembly GCA_040255565.1 of Opitutaceae bacterium. GTDB lineage: Bacteria > Verrucomicrobiota > Verrucomicrobiia > Opitutales > Opitutaceae > Opitutus. The sequence continues at coordinate 652,315 of JBDZVH010000001.1, forward strand.
CCGATCGTCGATCACGCCAAGGCGCGGGCGGAGGCGCTGGCGGCATTCCAGGAGTTGCGGTCGGCGAAGATCGGCGGACGTTGAGCCGAGCAGCGAACGTGCGGACGATGAACGACGATCAATCGACGAGCGGCGGGCCGGAAACGGTGGTGATTGCGGGTGCGTCCGGTTTGATCGGACGCGCTCTGGTGGCGGCGTTGGAGAAATCCGGGAAACGCGTGGTGCGCCTGGTGCGTCGCGCGCCCGGGGCAGGCGAGGCGCGGTGGGACCCGGCGGCGGGCGAGCTTGCTCCGCGCGTGCTCGCGGGCGCGACCGCGGTCGTGAATCTTTCCGGTGAGAATATCGGACATCGCTGGACCGCGGCGCGGCGCGAGGCGATCCGGAGCAGCCGGATTGAGGCGACGCGCACGCTGGTGACGGCGCTGCGGGCGGCGTCGCCGCGGCCCGCGGTGCTCGTGAACGCATCGGCGGTGGGTTTTTACGGCGACCGCGGAGAGGAGATCGTCGACGAACATTCGACAGCGGGCACAGGCTTTCTCGCGGAGGTCTGCGCGGCGTGGGAAACCGAGACGCGGGCGGCGGAAGCGCTCGGCGTGCGGGTCGCCATGCTGCGGTTTGGCACGGTGTTGACGCGCGATGGCGGCGCGCTCGCCAAAATGCTGCCGCTGTTTCGGCTCGGGCTCGGCGGACGACTCGGTTCCGGGCGGCAGTGGATGAGTTGGGTGGCGTTGCGCGATCTCGTGCGCGCGGTCGAGTGGGTCATCGCGGATGCGCGGTGCGCGGGGGTTTTCAATGTCGTGGCGCCCGAGCCGGTGCGAAACGCCGATTTCACACGGGCGCTGGCTCGCAGTCTGCACCGGCCGGCGCTGTTGCCGGCGCCGGCGTGGGCGTTGCGCGCGGTGTTGGGCGGAATGGCCGACGAGGCGCTGCTCGCAAGCACGCGGGCCGTGCCACGGCGGCTGGAGGAGAGTGGGTTTCATTTCGCAGAGCCGACCCTCGCCGAGGTGTTACGAGAGAGTGTCGGCGGGAGCTGACCGGCGTGGCGAAGTTTCCGGAAGCGAGCGCCGGGTTTTCCTGGCTGCCTTTAGGCTAGCCAAATGGAAGGCCAAGCCTACGTTCGGCCCTTCGTATGCAGAAAACGTTCATTATCTTTAAGCCCGATTGCATGGAGAAGCGTGTCGTCGGCACGGTGCTCAGTCGCTTCGAAGCCGAGGGCTTCGACGTGATCGGCTGCAAGATGACGCGCCTCACGCCGGCGTTGTTGCGCGAGCACTACGCGCACGTCGCGAGCAAGCCGTTCTATCCCGAGATCGAGCAGTTCATGAGCTCGCGTCCGGTGATCGTCATGGCGCTCCAGGGCGAAAACATCGTGCAGCGCGTGCGCGATTTGCTCGGCCCGACCGATTCGCGCAAGGCCGCGAAGGGCACGATCCGCGGCGACTTCGGCACCGAGATGATGAAGAACGTGGTGCATGCGTCCGACAGCGACGAGAACGCCAAGGCCGAGCTCGCCCGCTTCTTCAAACCCGAAGAGCTGTTCGCCTAAGACACTTTCTCCCAAAGCCCGGCCGCGCGCCGGGCTTTTTTTTGCCTGTATTCGGCGGAGAAAACTGCGGTTTTGCGTCGGGCGCGGCAGCGTGTTTCGCTGGTCGACGTGAAACCCCGATCCCTGCTGTTTTGTTTTCTGGCCCTCACTATCCTTCCGCTCGGCGCCGTGCTCCAGGCTGCGACCGACAATAATGCGACGACGGCGGACGCCGAAGATCGCTTCGAAATTCCCGCGACCGACGACGGTCTCCCCGGATCCGGTCCGATCCGGCGCTACGACTGGTTTCGCAATCTCTGGCGCGAGCGACGCAGCACGTGGGCGCAGAATGTGAAGAAGGATCAGGGCGCGCTGGTGTTCCTCGGCGACTCGATCACGCAGGGGTGGGGCGATGTCGGCAGCCTTTTCCCCGGCGTGAAGATCGCCAATCGCGGTATCAGCGGCGACACGACACGGGGCGTGCTGATCCGCCTGCAGGAGGACGTGATCGCGCTGAATCCGGCGGGCGTCGTGTTGCTGGTCGGCACGAACGATCTCGAGGAATGGGGCTCGCCCGAAATCGCAGCGGGCAACGTGAAATTGATCGTCGCCGCGCTGAAGGCTCACAATCCCGCGATGCCGATCGTGCTCTGCCGCGTGATGCCGAGCTCGCTGACGATGCGCCGGCCCGCGGCGCAGATTCGCAAGATGAACGATCTCTACACCGCGGCCGTGGGCGCCGAGCCGCAGGTCACGATCGTCGACACCTATGCGCTGTTCGCCACGCAGCAGGGCGATGCGCCGGCGGATGAGTTTCCCGATTTGCTCCATCCGAACGCGGCCGGCTACGCGCGCTGGGCCAAGGCGCTGCGGCCCACGCTGGAAACACTCGGTCTTGTGCCCGCGTGGCCCGACGATTTCACACCGGAGCCGGGGTTCGTCAGCCTGTTCAACGGCCGCGATTTCGCCGGGTGGACCTACCCGGACGGAGCGGCATTCGAGGCCAAACCCGCGACCCCGGATCGGCGCTTTGTCGCGGCGAACGGACGTCTGGTCGTGAACGCGGCGCATGGTCCCGATGGTATCCGGAAACTGATGACGGCGCAGACATTTCCGCGTGACTTCGCGCTGCGCTTCGAGTTTCGCGCGAGTCCGAATGCCGACAGCGGCGCCTACATCCGCGGCGTGCAGCTGCAGGTCCGCGACTATCCGTTGGCGGGGCCGTTCCGTCAGTTGCAGAACTATCGCCCCTACGATTGGAACGAAGTCGTGGTGACGGTGAAGGGCGGTTTGGCCCACGCCACCTGCAACGGCGAGGTGCTCGTCGATGCGATGGCGGTCCCGGCGGACGGTGCGATCGGCTTCGAAAGCGATCGCGGACAGGTCGAGTATCGCCGGATCCGCGTGCAGGAACTGCGTTAAGCCATCACGCCGGCGAATCTGCCAAGCGGCGCTCGGCAGCGCGGCCGAGCTCGAGCAGTTGCGCGATGCGATCGGCGTCGTAAACGCAACCGCTCCAGCTGCCGCCGCTCGCATCCTGAAGCGCGGCCCAGAGCCGCGTGTCAGCCGGCACGCGTTCGTCGCGGCGCAGATCAGGATGGATCGGCCGCGCGAGGAATTCGGCGGCGGTCGGTCCGATCACATCGATCGCGCCCTCGAGCGAATTCGTGTCGATCCGCACGCGGATCAGATCGCCGTTGCGCACGCGTCCGATCGGACCGCCGGCCCAAGCTTCCGGACTCGCGTGGCCGATGCACGCGCCGGTGGACACGCCGGAGAAACGCCCGTCGGTGATGAGCGCGATTCGCGAACCGTCTTTCACATATTTGAGCGCCGAGGTGATCTGATACGTTTCCGGCATGCCGCAGCCCGGGCCGATGCCGATCAGGACCATGATGTCGCCGGCTTTGACGGAGCCGCTCTTGATCGCGGCGATCGCGTGAGCCTCGCTGGTGAACACCCGCGCCGGACCTTCGTGGAGATAAACGCCATCGGCACCGATGCGCTCGGGCGCGATGGCGGTGCTTTTGACGAGCGCGCCCTCGGGCGCGAGGTTGCCGCGGAGAAACGTGATCGTGCTGGTGAGCCCGCGCTCGCGCGCGCGCGGCGGCGGGAGGATCACGTCGAGCGGATCGATGCCGTCGAGCTCGGTTAACTTGGCGCGAAGGCGATGTCGCCGCTCGCTGGTCTCCCACCACGCGAGATTCTCGCCAAGTGTGCGGCCGGTGACCGTGCGGGCGTCGAGTCGCAGCAAATCCAGGTCGCGAAGATGAAGCATCGCTTCCGGCACGCCGCCGGCCAGGAATACCTGCACGGTTGCGAAATGGCGCGGACCGTTCGGCAGCGCATCGACGAGCCGGGGAACGGCGCGATTGATGCGCGCCCAGTCGTCGACCGTTGGGCGGCGCACACCGGCGGCGTGCGCGATCGCGGGCACGTGCAACACGAGATTGGTCGACCCGCCGAACGCGGCGTGCACGACCATGGCGTTGTGAATTGAATCCTCGGTGAGCAGATCGCGCGTGACGACGCCCGCGGCGTCGAGCGCCATCAGCGCCGTTGCGGAGCGTCGGGCAAGGTCGCGCCAGATCTCGGAGCCGGACGGACTCAGCGCCGCGTGAGGCAAGGCGAGCCCGAGCGCTTCGGCGACGACCTGGGAGGTCGCCGCCGTGCCCATGAACTGGCAGCCGCCGCCCGGCGAACCGCACGCGCGGCAGCCCATCTCGGCGGCGTAATCGAGGGAGATTTCGTCGCGCGCGAAACGCGTGGCGAGCGTTTGCACCTTGCCAGTGTCCTCGGCTTCCTCAGCAAGCAGCGTCACGCCGCCGGGCACGAGCACGGTCGGAAGATCCGGCGTGCCCGCGAGCGCCATCAACATCGCGGGCAGACCCTTGTCGCACGTCGCCACGCCGAGCACGCCGCGGCGGGTCGGGAGCGAGCGTATCAGCCGGCGCAGTACAATCGCGGCGTCGTTGCGATACGGCAGGCTGTCGAGCATGCCGGCGGTGCCGTTGGTGCGACCGTCGCACGGATCGCTGACGTAGCCGGCGAACGGCACGGCGCCGGCGGCGGAGAACGTGCGCGCGGCTTCCTCCATCAGCAGGCCGACTTCCCAGTGGCCGGTGTGATAACCGAGCGCGATCGGCGTGCCGTCCGGCGCGCGGATTCCGCCCTGCGTGCTCAAAACAAGAAACTGCCGGCCGAGCAGCTGGCGCGGGTCCCAGCCCATGCCGGCATTTTGCGTCCAACCAAACAGCTCGCCGCTGCTCATCGCGCGCAGCCGCTCCGCGGTGACCGGCAGTTTGCCGGTGGGACCGGGCGCGGTGGTGCGCAGCGTGTAGATCGCGTCGTTGCCGGAATCGAAGATCGCGTCGCTCATGCGCTGGGGCGGTTGAAAGGTGAATGGCTGGACGGTCGTGCTCAGGTCCGGCGCACCGGCTCGCGCGTGGGAACGTTGTTCACGAGTCGGAGCAGGCCGAGCGGATTGGCGTCCTGCAACTCAGGCGGCAGCAGCCCGTCCGGATAACCTTGGTAGCAAACCGGACGCGCGAAACGCAGGATCGCGGCGGTGCCGACCGACGTGAAACGAACGTCCGTGGTTGCTGGATACGGTCCGCCGTGATTCATCGCGGCGCACACTTCGACTCCGGTGGGAAATCCGTTCAACAGCACGCGACCGGCTTTTTGTTCGAGTGTCGCCAGCAGCGGACGGGCGTTCTCCAAGTCTTCGGGCGTGCCGTGAACCGTTGCGGTGAGCTGGCCCTCCAGGGCCGAAGCGCAGGCGGCGAGCTGTTCCGCGGAGTCGGCGAGCACCACGAGCGTGAACGGACCGAACGCTTCGGTGGCGAGCTCGGGATGAGCGAGGAAGTTTTCGGCGGTTGTGCTCGCGACGCTGGCGTGCATGGCGGCGTCGGCACCGGCCGGAGCGGCGGGGCTTTGCGCGACGAGGGACACGCCGGGAATAGCGGTGATGGTGTCGCGATGACGCGCGAAGGCGTCGCGAATGCCGGCCGTCAGCATCGTGCCGCAGGACGCGGCCCGCACGGCTTGCGCGAGCGCCGAAAGCAGCGCGTCCGTGTGAGCGCTGCGTTGGGCAAACACGAGTCCCGGTTTGGTGCAGAACTGGCCGACGCCGAGCGTGAACGAGCCGAGCAATCCTTGCGCGAGCGCGGGGCCGCGGGTTTCGACGGCGCCGGCGAGCAGGAATACCGGATTGACGCTGCTCATCTCCGCGAAAACGGGAATGGGATGCGGACGCGAGACGGCGGCGTCGAACAGCGCGCGACCCGCGGTGTGCGAGCCGGTAAAACCGACCGCAGTCGTCGCGGGGTGTTTTACCAGGGCGATCCCGATGGTCGCGCCGTCGCCGTGCAGCAGCGAGAAAAGCCCTGGAGGCAATCCGCAGTTCGCGATTGCGCGGGTGATCGCGGCGGCGACGAGCTCGGACGTGCCGGGATGCGCGGGATGGGCTTTCACGACGACCGGGCAACCGGCCGCGAGGGCCGACGCCGTGTCGCCGCCGGCGACGGAGAAGGCGAGCGGGAAATTGCTCGCGCCAAACACGACCACCGGACCGAGCGGACGCAGCATCCGCCGCAGATCGGGTCGCGGCAGCGGCTGACGATCGGGCAACGCCGGATCGATGCGCGCATCGACCCACGAACCCTCGCGCACGAGTTGCGCGAAAAGCCGCAACTGGCCGCACGTGCGGGCGCGTTCGCCGGTGAGGCGGGCGAGCGGCAGGCCGGTTTCGGCGACCGCGCGCTCCAGCAGAGCATCGCCGAGCGCTTCGATTTCGGTGGCGATCGCTTCGAGCAGGTGCGCGCGATCGGCGCCGGAAAGTTCGCGATAACGGCCGAACGCCTGGGCGGCGGCGGTCATGGCGGCGTCGACGTCGGCCAGTGAGGCGGAATGAAAATCGGGCGCGAGCGTTTCGCCCGTCGCGGGATTGGCGGCGCGGGAAATCGCACCGCCCGTGGGGCCGGGTTGTCCGGCCAGGAGGCTTCGTCCGTGCAGAGTCATGGGATCAGGCGACGGTGTTGATCAAGGTGCCGACGGGCTCGAGCGTGATACGAATCTCGTCGCGCGGTTGGAGGGTGAACGAGTCGGGCGGCACGATGCCTGTTCCCGTCATGAGATAGCAGCCGTGTGGAAAACTCTGATCGCGGAAAAGCCATTCGGCCAGCGACGGCAGCGGGCGCTTGATCCGGCCGACGGTCGTTTCTCCGGCAAACACGTCCGTCTCCGCGCGCCGGATACGCAAACGGATCGCGGTGTCGGCCGACGGCAGCTCGGCGGAGAGGACGAGGCAGGGGCCGATGGCGGCGCTGCGCTCGTAAACCTTGGCTTGCGGCAGGTAGAGCGGATTTTCGCCCTCGATGTCGCGCGAGCTCATGTCGTTGCCGATGGTGAAGCCGAAGATGCGTCCGCGGGCATCGATCGCAAGCGTGAGCTCGGGCTCGGGGACGTTCCATCTCGAGTCGGCGCGGATGCGGACCGTTTCGCCGGGACCGGCGGTGCGGTGCGGCGTGGATTTGAAGAACAGCTCCGGCCGGTCGGCGGCGTAAACGCGATCGTAGAAACTGCCACCGCCGGCGACTTTCGATTCTTCCATGCGCGCGGTCATGCTGCGGAGATAAGTGACGCCGGCGGCCCAGATTTCCTGATGGTCGATGGGAGCGCGGAGGTCGTCGCTGGCGGGTGCCTCGGTCGGTTGGCCGGCAGCGAAGGCGTGGGCGGCGAAAGCGAGCGGATCGTCGGCTTGGAAGAGGGCGCTGAGCGTGAACGACGTCGGCGCGAGGGCGAAGCGGCGGTCGGATTCGAGGACAAGGCTGGAACGGGTGGAAAACAGGCGGAGCGGGGGGCGCATGGGGATTGGGGAAATGCGATCCACGTTGGCCGCCGCCGCGAGTTATTTCAGCCGCGAATTCTGTCGAACGTTGGACTGGGGGCGGTTGCGCCGGTCCGGGAACGAAACGACGCACAGAAACAGGATGCGAAACGGCGGGGCGGCGCTACGGCGACGACAGGTTTTTCGTTTCAAGGGTCCACTTCGAATCGCGGCTGAGTTCGCTGTTCTCGCCGACGAACATCCTGGCGGCGGCGGTTTCTCCTTTTAGCTGCCAATCCAGCCAGGCGAGCGCGACGCGGGTGAAGTCGCCGCCGTGGGGCTGGCCGTAGGTGCCGCCGTGCCCGACGTCGAGATTGGCCATCGCGATCGGCACATGATTCACGCGCGCGAAATCATCCATCGCGTTTTTGTAAGCGATATCGGAAGGCCCGCCCATGAGGTAGAGCACCGGCGCGTGGAACTGGCCGAGGACGTCTTTGGAGAGGGACGGCATGCCTTTCAACGCGGACGGCTCCGGGAGCACGCCGCTGTTGCACACAATGGTCGTGCGGATGCGGGGATCGCCTGAAATCTCGATCGCCTGCAGACCGCCGCAGGACATGCCCATGGCGGCGACCTGCGAGGTTTCGATTTTGCCGAAGTAACGGCTGTCGGGCACCGCGGCTTGCGCGAGGATCCAGTCGAGCGCGGCGATCAGCTGACGGGAGTGAGTGGGCTGCCGGGCGCGGTCGTCGCGGCTGTCGATCTGATCCAGCCGGCCGATCGCGAGGATGACGTATCCGTGCGAGGCGATCTCGTTGAGGAAATTCTTGTGCTCCTGCGTCGTGTTGGCGCAGGCGCCGTTGCCCCACAGCAGGATCGGAAGTTTCGTGTCGCGACCAAACGCCGTGAGATCGCGCGGACGAAAAACCGTCATGCCGGGCAACGTCGGTTCCTCCGTGGCGATCGCGGAATACGGACCGGTGCCACCGTTTTCGACGACCACGATTGCGGGTTGTTGCGCGTCGGTGTCGCGCGGGGTGGCGAAGGCGTCGCCGCACCACGCGAGGAGGCAGAGAAGGAAGGAGAGCAGGAGTCGGCAGATGTTCATGGCTGGAGATGCGAACGGCCGGACGTCGCGCGTTTCCGGCGGGACGGGGAGAGGCGTCTGCGCGGAGCCTGGTAGCGGCGCAGATGCGCAGTCACCTTTTCGAGCAGTTCCTGAACCAGCGGAAGCCGTGAGTCGCGCGGGCGAGGCAGAACGGCAGGTGGTCGGAACGGTGCAGATCGCAGCCATCGCGGGGATTATTTCGACTCCGAAATAAATCGTTCGACCGGTCAATGGCAGTTCAAACTGGGGCGGACGGTGCCGGGGACGCCGGTGAGTTGCGCGGCCGGTGCAGCTGTGCGTCAGGCGACCTGCGGTCGCCCGGACCCAAACCGCGTGCTTCGAGCAAAAAAACGCCGCGAAGCGACTCGCGGCGTTCATGAAATTGGCGCCCCCACGGGGAATCGAACCCCGCTTTGAAGATTGAGAATCTCCTGTCCTAACCGATAGACGATGAGGGCGGCGTTGGGACGGATGACGGTCTGGATTTTGTCGCGTGCGTCAAGCGCGGGTTTGCAGTGGCGGCGCGGGGGTGGGGCGCACATCGATCCTGACGGTGATAGCTGCTCCAAAAGCGTTGATGAGGAAATTTTGCAGTGACCCGCGGCTGACCCGCGCTAGTCTCTGGCCATGAAACTCGCGTTCCAACGGCGGGTGTTCGCAGCGTTGTTTGGCGCGATTTTCCTGATCGTAGCCGCCGGGTGCGCGACGCCACAGACGATCGACGGACGCCGCGTCATTGGCACGCGTTGGGTGAACGGCCGGATCGTCTACGTGCTCGAAGGCGACGAGGAGGCGCTGCGGCGCGGCGCGAATGAAGCGACCGAGGCGAGAGAGGGAATCGTGTTCGCGCCGCTGGCGCCCGAGCCTACGAAAAATCCCAAATCGCCATAAGGCAGGATTGGTTCCACGGCGCAGATCGCTACAACACGTGGCATGACGAATCCGAAGGAAGGTCTGGCGCTGCTTTGTCTCGATCTCCAACCCGTGTTTCTCGACGTTGTGGCCGAGGGCGAGCGTCTGCGGCGTCGCGCCGGACTCGCGATCGGCGCGGCGGCGGGATTGGGAATCCCGGTGCTCTTTACGGAGCAGGTGCCGCACAAACTCGGGGCGACAGAGCCGACGCTGTTGAGCGGCGCGCCCGGAGCCCGCGTGTTTCCCAAGGAAACGTTCTCGGCGATGGCGGACGAGGCGGTGCGAGCCGAATTGAAGGCGCGCGAGGTCGAGCACGTGCTGCTTTGCGGGCTCGAGACGCCGGTGTGCGTTTACCAGACCGCGCTCGACTTGCGGGCTTCGCGACGCGAGGTGACGCTGCTCGCCGACGCAGTGAGCGGGCGGCGGCCCGACGATTCGGTGGCCTGCTTGCGCGCGCTCGAGCGCGCTGGCGTGCATGTGCTGCCGACGGAAACGGTTTTCTACGCCCTGCTGCACGACGCACGGCATCCGTTCTTCCGGACCTTCACGCAGCTGGTCAAAACGCAGGCCTGATGTCGGCGCCTGCGCGCGGCGCGCAACCGAGGCTTGTCGGCGTCGCGGCCGGAGGTTCTGCTGAAATGCATCCGGCGCGCGCCGTTCCTCTCATGTCTGAAGAAATCTGCCTCTCCTGCATCCGTGAATTGAAGGCGTTTGGCGCGGCCGCCGGCGCCCGACCGTTCGCCAGCCTGCTGGTGGTCAAGAAGCTGATCGCGAAGACCGCGTCGAACGGCAACACGTTCTTCAGCGTCGAGCTCGGCGATCGCACCGGATCGTGCAATTGCACCATCTTCAGCGACAGCCCCGTATTCGAAATCCTCAAGCAGGCGGGTGAAGGCGCGGTGGTGCGCGTCGAGGGGAAGCTCGACTATTATCAGGGGCGGCTCTCGCCGAAACTGACGCGTGCCACGGCGTTGTCGGAAGCCGAGCTGAGCGCGCCCGGCCTGCTCGACAACCTGGTCGAGAGTGCACCGGAAGATCCGCAAACGATGTGGCGCGAAGTGGAGGCGTTCATCGAAGGCATCCAGCAACCGGAGCTGCGTGCGACGGTGCGCGGCGTGTTTGAGGAGGTCGGGGAGGTTTTTCGCTGGGTGCCGGCGGCCGTCTCGATGCACCACGCGTATCGCCACGGTTTGCTGGAGCACACCACGCACATGGCGCGCGCGTGTCAGGCGCTCCTGCCGCTCTACCCGGAGGTCAACGCCGACCTCGCGATGGCCGGCATCCTGCTCCACGATACGGGAAAGACGATCGAGTATGAAGGCACGCTCGCGACGCGGCGCAGCCGGCGCGGCATCCTGCAGGGACATGTCGTGCTCGGCTATCAACTTGCGCGCAAGTCGGCCATGAAAGCGAAGCTGTCGCCGGACCTGCTCGAGCGGCTCGAACACATCATCCTCTCGCACCAAGGTGAACCGGAGTGGGGCGCGGCGGTGTATGCGGCGACGCCCGAGGCGGTGTTCGTTTCGATGATCGACAATCTCGATGCGCGCATGGGTATGGTGCAGCGCGCGCTGCGACAGGCGGTCGAGGGCGAGGAATTTTCCGAACGTCTGCCGGGACTCAGTTCGCCGTTGCTCACGAAACCGTTGCCGGCGGCGCCGGAGGCCGGGGAGACGACCGCGTAGTCGATTTCTGGATGCGCGGCGGATCCCGTCGCGTCACTGCAGGTGCTGGATGATCGAGACGATCGGCAGAAACAGCGCGATGACGATCGTGCCGACGACGGCGGCGAGAAGAATGATGAGGCACGGCTCGATGATTGAAGTCAGGGCCGCGACCGCCTGGTCGACTTCATCGTCGTAGGCATCGGCGATGCGGCCGAGCATCTCCGGGAGCGCACCGGTTTCTTCGCCGACCTCCACCATGCTGGCCAGCAGCGGCGGGAACACGCCGCTCGCCGCGAGCGGACGCGCGACGCTGTCGCCGGATTTCACCTGTTCTCGCACACGCTCCAGCGGCGCGGAAATGTGGACGTTTCCCGCGGTGTCGCGGGTGATTGCGAGCGCTTCGAGCATCGGCACGCCGCTGGAGAGCAGGGGGCCAAACGTGCGCGTGACGCGAGACACCGCCGACTTGAGCGAGAGATCGCCGATCACCGGCAAGCGCAGCGCCAGCAGATCGAAAAGGCGCTCGCCCCGGCCGGTTCGGCGAAAAGCAACCAGCCCCGCGATGCCCCCGGCGGCAACGACGAGCGCCAGCAGCGCGTGCTGCTGGAGAAACACGCTGATCGCGAGGACTCCGCGCGTGAGCGCCGGCAGCGGCTGGCCTTTCAGCATGCCGGCGAAGATCTGCTCGAACTGCGGCACAACGAAGACCAGCAACGCGGCGACGATTGCGGTGGCGAGCAGCAGGACGACGATTGGATAGGTGAGGGCGGACTTCACTTTGCCGCGCACGCGTTCGGCTTTCTCCTGAAATTGCGCGACGCGCTCGAGGACGAGCCCGAGCACGCCGCCGGCCTCGCCCGCGCGGACGAGATTGACGTAGAGCCGGTCAAAAATTGCGGGGTGTTGCGCGAGCGCGGCGGACAGGTTGCCACCATTGCGAATGGTGGCGGCGAGATCCTCGATCGCGCCGCGAAACAACGGACTTTTTTCCTGCCGGGTCAGCGTCTCGAGCGCGCGGACCAGCGGCAGCCCCGCGCGAAGCAAGGTCGACAACTGGCGCGTGAAATAGGCGACGGATTTTCGGCTGACCGGCCGGCCGAAAACGCGCGGCGCGCGGAAGGCGGTGGATTTGCGGAGGGGGCGGGCGCGAATCGGTTGCTCCTCAGTCGCGGACGGGCGTAATTCCAGCGGAGCGAGTCCGCGTGTTTTCAGAGTGCGGGCGGCTGCATCGACGCTCGTGCTGGCGAGCGAACCCGTGCGTTCGCGTCCCCTGGCCGCGTCGATCGCTTTATAATGAAACGTCGGCATCGAGGAGGGGCGTCAGGTGTGGCGAAGCACTTCGCTCAGGGTGGTCGCGCCGGCGAGCGCCGCGCGCACGCCCTCCTCGCGGAGGGTTCGGAGTCCGCGGCGTTTCGCCGCCTCGCGCAAGGGCGGCAGCGGCGCACCGGCGCCGATCAACTCCCGCATTTCCTCGGTGATTTCCAGCCATTCGAACAGCCCGAGCCGGCCGCGGTAACCTGTATTCGAACAACGGTGACAACCGACCGCTTCGAAAAACGTCGCCGTCGCGTCCGGCGGAAGTCCGATCTCCTCGCGCAACGAATCCGATGGCGTGTGCGGCCGGCAGCAATCGGGACAGAGCCGGCGCACGAGCCGTTGGGCGAGCACGGCTTCGAGCGTCGAGGCGATGAGGAACGGTTCCACGCCCATGTCGATCAACCGTGTCACCGCGCTCGTGGCGTCGTTGGTGTGCAGCGTCGTCAGCACCAAGTGGCCGGTGAGCGAGGCCTGAACCGCGATCTGCGCGGTTTCGAGATCGCGGATTTCGCCGACCATGATCACGTCCGGATCCTGCCGGAGAAACGCGCGCAGCGCGGAGGCGAAGGTGAGGCCGGCGATCGGGTTGACCGGCACCTGCATGATGCCGTCGATCTCGTATTCGACTGGATCCTCGACGGTAAGGATTTTCGTGTCGGACGCGTTGATGAGTTGGAGCGCGCTGTAAAGCGTGGTGGTTTTGCCCGAGCCGGTGGGGCCGGTGACGACCACGATGCCGTGCGGATTGAGGGCGACGCGGCCCACGCCGGCATGAACGTCGGCCGGCAAACCGAGACGGCCGAGATCCAGCTGCAGCGCCGCCCGGTCGAGCACCCGCAGCACGACGCTTTCGCCAAATTGCGTGGGAAGCGTCGAGACGCGGAGATCGACGGGATGACCGTTGACGGCCACGCGGAGGCGTCCGTCCTGGGGCAAACGACGCTCGGCGATGTCGAGCCCGGCGAGCACTTTCAGCCGCGACGTAATCGGCAGCGCGAGGTGGCGCGGCGGCGGTGTCAGTTCGTGCAGCGCGCCGTCGACGCGGTAGCGGATCTTGAACTCGCGTTCGAACGGCTCGAAGTGGACATCGCTCGCGTGCGCTCGCACCGCCTGGCTCAACACCCAATCGACGAAGCGCACGATCGGCGTGCGGCGAGCGAGTGCTTCGAGTTCGCGGGCGGAGAGCGCCGCCGGCTCACCGGAGAATTTTGCGTCGGGCCCGAGTTCTGCGAGCACCTCGTCGAGCGTCGCCTCGGCGGTTCCATAATGCGTCGCAATCAGGCGGTCGATTTCGGCGGCATCGGCGAGCACGAGACGAACTTCACGACCGAGGACAAACGCGAGATCGTCGACCACGCGGCGGTCGAAAGGATCGCTCACGAGCAAATCGATCGTTTGGCCATTCGCACGGGACGGAATCGCGTGGTAGGTGCGGGCCTGTTGCGCGGTGAGGAGTGCGATTAGGTCTTCGGGGAGCCGGTCGGGCAGATCCGTCGCGTAACGACACCCCGCCGATTCGGCGACCAGGGCGAGGAGTTGCGCTTGGTCGACGAGGCCGCCGTCGATCGCGAGCACGGCGAGAGGTTTGCCGGTGGTCACGTGCTCGGCCTGTAGCGCGTCCAATTCCTCGGCGGACGCGAGGCGTCGGTTGCGCAGGAGTTCGTAAACCGTGGGGCTGTGGTTTGCGAACATGGGAGCGCGGACGGCTAGAGGTCGCGGAGCTTCGCGCCCATCGCGACGAGCTTTTCGCGCATGACGACGGAGTCCTGCGCCTTTTCGACCGCCTCGTCGGGCGTGATGAGCTCGCGGTTCACGAGGCTCATGAGATGGGTATCCATCGTGATCATACCGAGATTCGCACCGGTCTGGATGTCCGACGGGATGCGGAAGGTTTTGTTCTCGCGGATGAGCGACGCGATCGAGGTCGTCGTCACCATGATCTCGTAACCGGCGATGCGGCCGCCGCCGACTTTCTTGCAGAGCACCTGGGAAATCACCGCCTGGACGGACGACGCGAGCTGCGTGCGGATCATGTCCTTCATGTTGGCGGGAAACGCATCGACGATGCGGTCGATGGTTTTAGCGGCGCTGTTGGTGTGCAGCGTGCCGAACACGAGGTGACCGGTTTCGGCGGCGCTGATCGCGGCTTCGATGGTTTCGAGGTCGCGCATTTCGCCGACGAGGATGATGTCCGGATCCTGGCGCAGCGCGCGACGGATCGCCTCGGCAAAACTGGGAACGTCGGAACCGATTTCCCGTTGCGTGACCACACAACGTTTGTGCGGGTGGTAATATTCGATCGGATCCTCGATGGTGATGATGTGGCCGTCGCGGTTCTCGTTGATGTAATTGATCATCGAGGCGAGCGTGGTCGACTTGCCCGAGCCGGTCGGGCCGGTGACGAGGATGAGGCCGCGCGGACGGTAGAGGAGCTCGCGAATCTTGTCGGGCAGGCCAATATCGCGCAGCCCAAACATCTTGTAGGGGATCTGACGGAGCACCATGCCGTAGTTGCCTTTGGCCTTGAGCACGGAGACGCGGAAACGGGCCTTCTCGCCGAACGCGAAGCCGAAGTCGGCGCCGCCGTTGAGCTTCACGGCGCTGATGTGGCTGTCGGGCGTGATCGAGAGCATGAGCTTCTCGGTGTCGGCGGAGGTGAGATTCGGTCCCTCGATCGGCGTCATGCTGCCGCTGAGACGAAGCGTCGGCGGCTGGCCCACCTGAAGATGGAGATCCGAGGCGTTTTGCTCGACGACGAGGTCGAGCAGTTCGTTCATTTCGTAACTCATGGCTGGAAAGGGCGAAGCAGGGCTGAACTCAGCGCGGATCGCCGGCGGTGATCGAGACGACTTCGTCGAGGGTGGTCAAACCAGCGCTGGCTTTGCGCGCGCCGTCTTCGCGCAACGTGCGCAGGCCGGACGCGCGCGCGCGGGTGCGAATCTCCGACAAACGGGCGCCGTCGTGAATCGTGCGTTGCATCAGCTCGTCGCACACGAGCAATTCGAAAAGCCCGAGCCGTCCGCGATATCCGCTGCATTGGCACGAAACGCAACCGACACCGCGCGCGAACGCCGGCGGTCCATGGCGCGCCGGGATCGGACCGAGCGCGTGCAGTTCGTGCGCGGCGGGCGCAAAAGGACGCCGACACTTTTCACAGATTTTTCGGACGAGCCGCTGCGCGAGAACGGCCCGCAGCGACGCGGAAATGAGAAAGCGTTTCACGCCCAGATCGACGAGGCGCGTGACAGCGCCGGCGGCGTCGTTGGTGTGGAGGGTGGAGAACACCAGGTGGCCCGTGAGCGAAGCGTTGAGCGCGATCTCGGCGGTTTCGCGGTCGCGAATTTCGCCGAGCATGATGACGTTCGGTGCCTGGCGCAGCATGGCGCGCAAAGCGGCTGCGAACGTCATCCCGAGCTCGGGCCGCACGGGCACCTGGTTGATGCCGGTGAGCTGGTATTCGACCGGATCTTCGACGGTGATGATCTTGCGATCCGCGTGGTTGAGGTGGTGCAGGCAACTGTAGAGCGTGGTCGTCTTGCCTGAGCCGGTGGGACCGGTGACGAGCACGAGGCCGGACGGCGACGAGATGACGCGTTCGAAGGCGGCGCGATCGTCAGGCCAGAAGCCGAGCTCGGGCAGGCCGAGCTGCAGGCCTTGCTGGTCGAGGATGCGCATCACGATGCTCTCGCCGTGCGTGGTCGGCAGCGACGAGACACGAAGATCAAGCGCGCGGCCGTCGAGTGCGATCTGGATGCGCCCGTCCTGGGGGATGCGTTTCTCGGCGATGGAAATATCGGCCATGATCTTCACGCGCGAGACGAGCGCGAGATGGAGCCGGCGCGGCTGGTCTTCGACTTCGACGAGGGCGCCGTCGATCCGATAGCGCACGCGGAAGCGACGTTCGAGCGGTTCGAGATGAATGTCAGATGCGCGCTGGCGCACGGCGGCGACGATCAGCGCGTGAACGCGCTGGATGACGGACGCGTCGGATAACGCCTCCGCGGGAGTGTCGATCGTTGCGGGCGGCGGAGCGGCGCTCGTGTTTTCCGGATTGGCGGCGACGAGCTCCGCGAGACCGTAGCAGCGATCGATGGCGCGGAGAATCTCCGCGCGCGGCGCGAGCGCGATTTCGATGCGTCGACCGCAGCGGTGCGCGAGGACGTCGGGCGCGTGGACGTTGAGCGGATCGGCGAGTGCGATCTGCAGACGGTGCGCATCGACGTGCAGCGGCAGCAGCGCCTCGTCGCGCGCGAATTCCGGCGGCACGAGCGCGAGTGCGTCGGCCGACACGTCGAGCGACGACAGGTCGGCGATCGGCAGAGCAAACTCCTCGGCGAGGGAAGCGAGCGGAGCGGACTCGGAAAGGGAATCTTCGGCGTGGGGTAACACGAAGCGGACGCGCGAAGTATCGCGACGTCCGCTTCAAGATCAATCCTGCAAGTGGGCGGCGTTTGAGGAGCGCCGCTCGGGAGACTTCAGGTGCGGCTGAGTCCGAGGAGGAATTCGGCGTTCGATTTCGTTTTCCGGAGACGCGTGATGAGCATCTCCATCGACTCGATCGGGCCGAGTCCCTGCATCGCGCGGCGGAGGCCGTAGATGCGCTGCAGTTCTTCGGGATGGTAGATGAGCTCTTCCTTGCGTGTGCCGGAACGGTCGATGTTGATCGCCGGGAAAATCCGGCGCTCGACGAGACCGCGGTCAAGGTGCACCTCGCAATTACCGGTGCCTTTGAACTCCTCGAAGATGATTTCGTCCATGCGGCTGCCGGTGTCGATCAGCGCGCTGGCGATGATCGTGAGGCTGCCGCCGCCCTCGATGTTGCGGGCGGAGCCGAAGAAGCGCTTCGGTTTCTGGAGCGCGTTGGATTCGAGACCGCCGGACATCGTCTTGCCGCCGGTGGTGAGCGCGTTGTAGGCGCGGGCCAGGCGGGTGATCGAGTCGAGGAGGATGACGACGTGTTCGCCGAGCTCGACGCGACGGCGGGCGTTTTCGATCACCATCTCGGCGCAGTGAACGTGGCTCTCGGGCGTTTCGTCGAAGGTGGAAGAAACGACCTCGCCCTTCGTGTGGCGGCGGAAATCGGTGACTTCTTCGGGACGCTCGTCGATCAGCAGCAGAATCAGCTTCGCGTGCGGGCTGTTCGCCGTGATCGAGTTGGCGATGTTCTGGAGGAGGACGGTCTTGCCGGTGCGCGGCGGGGCGACGATCAGCGCGCGCTGGCCGAAGCCGATGGGCGTGAGGATGTCGATCGCGCGCATCGAGACGTCCTTCTGCGTTTCCTCGGATTCGAGCAGGATGCGCTGCAGCGGATAATAAGGAACGAGCTCCTCGAATGGTGTGATCTTCGAGATGTCGGCAGGCGGCATGCCCATGACCGACTCGACGCGCAGGACCGACGGGCAGCGTTCGCCCGGCTGCGGCGTTTGCAACAAGACCTCGACCTGGTGGCCGCGCTTAAGACCGTGGAGTTTGACCAGGCTTTCCGGCAGGTAAGGATCTTCCGGATACAAGCGGTAGTTCACGTGGTCGTGCACGATGAACGAGCCGCGGTCGGTGACGTCGATGTAGCCGCGATCCTTGAGCGGACGCTTCCGCTCGGCGACGTGTGCGAAGATCGCGGTGAGCAGCTGCTTCTTATTGGGCACGCCCTCGAACGACGCGCCGAGCTGGCGGGCGTAAGCGGTGAGGTCGCCGAGATTCTTGGCGTAAACCTCGTTGAGGTAAATGGGTTCGCCGCCGCCGGAGGAGACCTCGTTGGCGGTGTTTTCGAGCGCGGCGAGATCCTCGAAACGCGACGGATTGGGGAGCTCGCCGGCGACCGGCGCATTGCTCGGCGGCGGCGGTTGCGGCGGATGCTGTTCGCGACCCGGACCGCCTTGCTGCCAGGGACCGCCGCCGTGGCGGCCGCGTTTACGCTTGTTGCGTTTCCAGAAATCGCGGCCGCCGCCACGTTCCTGCCATTCGCCCTGCGGCTGCTGGTGCGGTTGGTGGTGCTGGCCGCCGCTGGGGCGGGAGGCTTCCTGAGCGGGAGCGGACGAGGCGGCGGGCGTCTCCGGGGTGGGCGGGTTGTCGCCACCACCCGCGGGTGTCTCAAGATTTACACTACGCGCCGGCGCCGCATCGGGTTCGCGTTCGGCGCGTTCCGGTCGTTCTGCGCGTTGGGGACGCTCCTCGCGTTCTGTGCGTTCCTCGCGGCGGGGCGGCTCGACCGCGGGCGGCGGAGCGGCGGGCTCAGGCGCGGGAGCGAGCTCCAGTTGCGCGGAGGAGGCTTCGGCCTTGGCGGCCTTCGCGGATTTGGTGCGCGTCGACGGGGCGCGCGTGGTGCGGCGCCGGACGGGCTTTTTCTTGCCGGTGGATTCGGCGCCGGCGTCAGCCGGAGAGGGGTCTTCGTCGTTTTTCGAAGGCATTGCGATGCGAATAGAGAAAAGGAAAGGGCGCCCGTTCGGAGGCGGAGAAACCGGACCGCGGCTGGTGTTTCTCAGCGACCTGTCGACAGCGAGTCGATCAATCGGCTGACCTGGGCGGCGAGAAACTCAGGCTTGCCGTCGTTCCACAGGACGAAGTCGGCCGATTCGATTTTGTGCGCCAGTGGCAGTTGCTTGGAAATACGTTGCTCGGCGAGCGCGCGAGGGAGACCGCGCTGCTCCAGTCGAACGAGTTGCTGGAGCGGAGCAGAGGCGACGCATATCGTGAAATCAAACCAATTCTCCAGGCGCTTTTCGAAAAGGAGCGGCACTTCGACGGCCCAGCGCGCTTTCGGTTCCGCGGCAAAAGCAGCGCGCCAGAGGGCAAACAGCGGTGGATGCGTGAGTGCTTCGAGCCAGCGGAGTTCCGTTTCATGGGGAAACACCCGGGCGGCCAGTTCGGGACGGTTCACGGATCCATCCGGCGCCAGGATCGCGTCGCCGTAGCGCTCGCGCAAAGCCTGAAGCACGGCCGGCTGTGTGAGCACCGCGTGACGAATGATGGCGTCGGCGTCGAGCCGGCGAAATCCTTGGTGCTCGAAAAGCGCCGCGGCGGTGGATTTGCCGCAGCCGATGCCGCCTGTGAGTCCGAGAATCATGTGGAAACACAGTGCGGAAGCGCCGGCGCGCGAGGCGCAACGGGGCTGAGGGAAAGGGTGGTGGTCACGCGGAAGAGTCGACGGGCGATGGCCGGAAACCCAGCAGATTTCAGCTTGCGCAGGTAATTCGCAAATCCTTAATCGGCGCGGTCCGGTCGCCGCCCTGGCTGGATCACGGTCCTCGTTTTCCTCTTCAACCAAGCATGTTTCCGCGGGTCGACACCAAGAGCACTCCGGCTGTGGCTGCCTTGGTCGTCGACGGTTTCCAGCGTTCGTATCCGGCGGCGAATCCCGCGTGGTTGCAGCGCCTCTTCGCCGACGTCGACGCGCTCTTCGGCGGCCGCCATCCGGACTACGGCGCAGTGGATCTCCAGTATCACGATCTTGAACACACGCTGCAGGCGACGGTTTGCCTCGCGTCGTTGCTCGCGGGCTGCAGTCGGTCGGGCGACGGCCCGCGAATCACGGCGCGGCAGTTTGAACTCGCGATCGCGGGGGCGCTATTGCACGACACGGGTTATCTGAAGCTGCGGTCGGATACGGCCGGCACCGGCGCGAAATACACGTTTTGCCACGTCCTGCGGAGCTGCGCCTTCGCGGTGTCGTATCTGCCGACGCTCGGCGCGACGGAGCTCGAGATCGGCGGTGTGCTCGGCGCGATCAACTGCACCGGTCCGACGAAACAGATCAGCCGGCTGCATTTCCGCGATCCGATCGAGCGCTTCATCGGCTGTGCGCTGGCGACGGCGGATTATCTCGGGCAGATGGCAGCGGCGGACTACCCCGACGAACTGGAGATCCTGTTCCACGAGTTCGCCGAGTCGGACAACTTCATCCACGTCGCGCCGGAGCGCCGGGCGTTCAAGTCGGCCCGCGAGCTGATCGAGCGCACGCCGGCATTCTGGCGGCAATTCGTGCTGCCGAAGCTGGAGAACGATTTCCAGGGCGTGCACCGTTTCCTCGCGGATCCCTATCCCCACGGGGCCAATCCATATGTGCAGGCGGTGGAGCGCAACATCGCCACGATCGAGAGCCGCATCGCGGCGTTCGCGCCGTCGGCCTGAACTGCGTCGGTAAATTGCGGATACATGCTCGCGACCATCGCTTCCGCCGCGCTGCAGGGCATCGACGCCGAGTTGGTGCACGTCGAGGTGAACACGGGCGAGGCGGGCGAACCGAAACTGATTCTGGTGGGCCTGCCGGACGCCGCGGTGAAGGAGTCGGACGACCGCGTGTTTTCCGCGTTGAGCAACAGCGGTTACAAGCCGCCGCGGACGCGGACGACGATCAATCTCGCGCCCGGTCATCTGCGGAAGGAGGGGCCGTTCTACGATCTGCCGATCGCGCTCGGCATCCTGGCGGCGACGCTGCAACTCCGCGCGGATTCGCTCGGCGAATGGATGATTGCGGGCGAGCTGAGCTTGTCAGGTGCGACGCGTCCCGTGCGCGGCGCGCTCGCCATGGCGCGGCTGGCGCGACGACTCGGCAAACGCGGTTTGCTTCTGCCGGGAGTGTCGGCCGAGGAGGCGGCCTGCGTTGAAGGCGTGGAGGTGTTTCGCGTCGATTCGCTCGACGCCGCGGCGCGATTCCTGAGCGGCGAGAAGAAACTGGCGCCGACGCCTTCGCGCCGCAGGGCCGCGGCTGCCGCCGCGAACGAAAGCGGGGTGGATTTTTCCGAAATCAAAGGCCAGCACGCGTTGCGCCGCGCGGTCGAGGTGGCGGTCGCGGGTGGACACAATTTGCTGATGTTATCGCGATTCTCCCTTACTTCGTATCAAACTCGTTTCGAGTAGGTTGAGCGACATCCTCGGGTGCATTTATGGAACTTACCAAATCAGAAAAGTGGTTCGCTGCAGCTTCCGATAAAGGCTGCGCCTTCACCGGGAAGAAGCTGCCTCACTTGCCGTACAACGGAGTTGAGTACGCACACATCGTCGCACGCGACTACGCTGGAAGGACCGCACATGAGGCAAACGGATTTCCGCTCTCGCCCGACCAACATTCCGTCTTCGACAAGTTGGTCAAAAAGAAGCTCCTCAAGGCGTACATCTGGTCGCTGTGTCGCCAGGATTTCAAGCGGGCCCCCAAAAACAAGAAAATGGAGTCACTCCAGCCTGACGAAAGGTTGTGCCGAGACGCGGACGAGTTTTTGGCGAAACTGCTTTCCGCGGCGGATCTGTACCAGGTGCTGCACGATTTGTCCGCGGATAAAGAATTCTCATCCCATGTCGCACTCGCCTCCAAGCTGAAGCCGTGGATCGCTGGCGCCATGTCCGAAACGAATCGGCCCCGCAAAGAAGACGGGGAGGAGGATATCAGCACTCTGCCGCCGGCACCATGAGCGGCTCCGGACGGCACTCAATGATTGGTGTGAAGGTCGTCTCCGGCGGCCAAACCGGGGCTGACCGAGCCGCGCTCGATTTTGCGCTCGCGCGAGAAATCGAGTGCGGTGGATGGTGCCCCCGAGGTCGCGTCGCCGAAGACGGAGCAATCCCGGCTAAGTACCCGCTCCGCGAAACTCCTGAGCCGACGTATCCACCTCGCACGCGACGAAACGTCGAAGACTCGGACGCAACCGTGATCTTCGACGCAGCCTCCGTCGCTCCCTCCCGGGGCACGAAGCTCACGATCAACTGCTGTAAGTCCGCAGGGAAACCTTTCGTCGTGCTGAGCGCGTTTCCGGATGTCGCAGTCGACGCGGAGGCCTTGGCCGCCTTTCTCGCGAAGATCCGCCCACAAGTCCTCAACGTAGCCGGCAATCGGGAATCGGGCACTCCAGGCATTTATGCGCACGTGTTCGCGGTGCTCGTGTCAGCCTGGGATCGATAAGGTGCCTCGGCCACTCACTTGCCACCCGAGGCACCCGGCTCGTTCGGCGCCTCCAGCAGTTGCATCGGCCAACCGCTCCGGACGGCAGCGAGCAGTTCCGCGATTCCGCCAATTTGTAGATGCCCAGTAGTGGAGCGCATTGCGTGTGAGTCACGGCGTTGACCGGCGAATCTATTTCTTCGAACGCCGCTCCTGCGTCACCTGACGCTTGATCTCTGCGGCGTTGGTCGCGTCTGGATTCCGGTCCGGCTCTACTGCTCTCGTCTCCCACGGCGGCCACATGCCAGCTTTGGTGAGTCGCTCAACGAGCAAGTCATTTACGAGCTGCGAGAGTGTCGTTGCTTGGTCTTCGCAGTAGCGAAGCGCCTCATCCTTCAGCCGGGGAGCGAGCGTAACATTCGTCGGCTTTCGGACGCGGCGAACTTTTTTTTTCGGTGATTTCACGAGGCACGGTGTGCGCATAATGTGCGCCCTGTCCACACCGAACTTGAGTTGTGCGCACAATGTGCCGACACTATGCGCATCACAATCTTTCGGTTATGCGCACAGGATCTCCGACAAACATTTACTTGGACGATGCCGTAAAGGCTCAGGCCAGCAAACTCGCTTTTCGCGAGGACATTTCGCTATCCGCGCTTATTGAGCGCGAACTCGGCCGCTACATCGCTCGCCGGCAGAAGAAGGCGGCGAAAGCAGCCGCGAAGGCTGCCGCGCTTAAGATCGCGGCCTAATTCGGCATGGACTGGGCAATCATGCGTTGCAATCCGCGCTACCCGCGCGGCGTAGGAGACCTCATCGGAGACGCCTACGTTGTGAAGTCCATCGACGATGGATGGATGCAGTTGGAGCGCGTCGTAGGCCAGCAGCAGTCGCAGATGCAGGCTCCCACGATCTCCGCGATGCCCGCGCTGCAGCCGCCCACGGAAAAGGCCGCCTGATGACCGCGCACCACCTCCTCTGCGCCCAGCGCGCCGCGGCCTCCGGCTACCACGCCACCGCGCGCGCCATGGCCGAATACGCATTCTCCGGCGGTTCGCCATTCGCGGCGGCCCCAGCTCACCGGCTCGACAGCAGCAACGCCACTAAGGAGCGCCCGTTCCCCGCCTTCGTGGGGATGGTCAGTGGGCTCGCAAGCGCCGAGTGCTTCGCAGGCGAAATAGCGTCAACGGGCCAGGGCATGCGCCCGCCGTCGGAGACTCACTCACCTCTCTCGTCGATCAGCGCGACCAACTAACCACCGACTCCGGCTGAGCCCCGGGAAAACGTCGCTGATGCCTGCCCGGCAGCGACCGCGGAGACGGCACAACCAAACAAACAGAATGAACATCCAGAAAGGTAAACAGCCTGGCGCAGTTTTGGGCGGACTCTACGGCCCGCCGGGTGTTGGAAAATCGACGAAGGCGGCGTGCATGCCCTGTCCGCTCTTTTTCGACCTCGAGCGCGGCACCCGCGAACTCGATGTCGATCGCATCACGCCCTCCGACTGGCGTGAGATCGAGGCTGCTGTCAAAGAGCTGATAGCGGATCCACAGGGATACCGGACGATCGTGTTCGACACCGTCGCCGAACTTGAGCGGCGAATGGCTGAGCATATCTGCAAAACCGAAGGCGTCGGCAGCATCGAAAAAGTCGGCGGCGGATACGGCAAGGGCTACACCGCGCTCGCAGAGATGTTCTGGCGATTCATGGACCTCTGTGTGCAGCTCATTCAGCGCGGCGTCCACGTCATTTTTCTCGGCCACAGCCGCGTGACGAAGATTTCTCCACCGGACCAGACAGACGGATACGACCGGTACGACCTGCAGCTCGAAAAGAAGACGCAGGCGGTGCTGATGCGCAGGGCGTCGCTCATTCTTTTCTGCAATTTTCGCGTGCAGGTCGTCGAGGGCACGGATGGAAAAGTGAAAGCGGTCGGCGGTCGGGAGCGAGTTATGTACGCGACCCATTCCGCAGCCTACGATGCGAAGAACCGCTACGGTTTGCCGGACGAGATGCCCATGGAGTACGACCAGATCCGGCACATTTTTGAGCGCGTCGAGCCCAGGCCCGTCTCCGGTCCCGCCACCGCCGACCAGGTCGCTCGCATCACGGAATTCGCCGCCACTCCTGTCGCTGGATCGCTGATCGATGAGGCGCTGACGACGGCCCGCGCGGTCGGCGTCGACGAACTCACCAGTGAGCAGGCTGCTGACCTGCTCGCCGCAATCCAGGCCGCGCTGCCCGGCACCGTGCCATCGTTGCCGGTACCTGCCAACGTCGCCGCCTGGCTCGACGCCAACGCTGCCGCAGTCTCCGCCTACCTGGTCAAGCTCGGCTGGCTCTCCGCCGATCAGTCCTGGCGCGATCTCCCGGCAGACCGTCTCCGCACCATTGCCGAGCGGGCGGACGCGTTCGCCGCGCAGGCCGGCATCCCGGCGCTGGGCAATCAGGAGGCCGCGTAATGAGCGCCTACGTCCTCACCGACACCAATCGCGGCGCCGCAGCCGCCGTGGCTCGTGCTGTCGCCGCCCGGCTCGAGGTCGATCGCGCCAACGAGCCCACGCGCCGCAGCAACGCGGCAATTCTGCGCAGCAATAATCGCCTCCGTCGTCTGCTCGAGTCGGAAACCCTGACCGACGAGCGCCGTGCCGAGCTGCGGCAGCACATCCGCGACACATCTCCGCTGCCGCACCGGCTGAACGACCACGCGGTCAGCATCCTGAAGTTCGTCGCCGAGCGTCGCGCGACGCTCGCAGCGCAGACACCGGACGTCTGGCGGGCGCAGATCGCGATGATTCCGATACCGCTGAGGCACCACGTAGCCTGCGTGGTGTGGTGGGACTATTTCAGCAGCCGGGTCGGCAAAAATGCCTGGCATCACCTCGACGACTGGCTCCTCGAACCCGTCACGCCGGTCGACAGCGACCAACTGGCCGCCGCCCTGTGGGCGGTAGGCTACCTCGCATACGACGCCATCGAGCGCGTCCGCGGGGTCGATGTCGCCGATGAAGAACACCAAGACGCCGCGTAAGCGGCCAATACCGCACCGAATTTCGGAACAGCAGCTCATCAAAACTATGTCCACAAAACTCCAGAATCCCGGTCGCTATCAGGCGGCCGTCCAGCGTGCCGAATTCGGCAGCGCATCAACAGGCACTCCATACCTGTATCTCGACCTGCTCACGCAGAGCGACGAGCAGATCGGAGCATACCTCTACCTGTCCGAGCGTGCTCTCGAGTCCACGGTCCGGACGCTACGCGAAGCGTTCGCGTTCGACGGAAATTTCGAGCGGATCGATCAGATCGTCGGGAAAGAGTGTTCGATCGTGGTCGAGATCGAGAGCGACGAGAAGGGCGACCGCATCCGCGTGCGCTGGATCAATCCGCTGCGCAAATCCGCACCGATCTCGGATCACGCGGAGTTTCTCCGCGGCCTGACACAGAAGGCCGCCCGCATCGCCCCCCGCGCACCCGTAGCCGCCGCTCCCACACGCGCCGTCGCTCCCCGGCCACCCGCAGCCGCTCCGGCTCCCGCCGCGCAGCCGGTCGCCACCGCAACCGACTCCGACAACGTCCCCTTCTGATCGTGGATCCTATCCACCAGATCCGCGACTTTGAGGCGCCGGACCGCCCGCGTCGTCGGCTGCAGTTCCTGTATCACGAGGGCGCCACGAAAACATTCGTGGTGCTGATCCGGTGGCAGGGAAACGAGCCGACGACCGAGCGACCAGCCTCGGTCGAAGCAGCACGGGCACGCTGGGCCGAGGTCCAGGCAGCGTGGGTCGCGGATGGCTACGTGGAGGTTCCTCGGCCATGACCGTCGAGATCCGGACACAGCCGTATGACGCGGCGAGATACGGACGTCCTTACGTCGCGATCGTCTCCTACCGCTACTCCGCGCTCGGCGATGCCGAGCGCTGGGGCACCTGGGTTGGCGAGCACGGAGATGCGGGCGTGCTGCGGATCGAGGCCCAACCCGGCGACGTGCTGATGACCGGTCGCACCGACAGCGTGGGCCAGGACAGGCGGCGCCGGTGGTACATCGTCGAAGGGGATCAGTCTCTCCGGTCGGTCCGGCGAGAGGACGGAATGTTCGAACAAAGGAGATTTCAGCATGAAACAACGCATTCTCGGGATTGACCCTGGCGCACACGGCGCCCTCGCATTTTTGGATGCGCACGGCGGAGTCGTCGTCCATCTCGCTGACAAGGTCGCGCCGCTCGACGCCGTCCGCGACGCCCTCGCGGGCGCAGAGGGCCAGGTCGTAGCATACCTCGAGCTCGTCGGAGGCTTCATCCCCGGCCGGCCCCAGCCGGCTTCGCGTGCGGGCGTGCTGATGCGCAGCCTCGGCAAATGGGAAGGACTCCTCGAGGGCCTGGGCGTGCGCTACATTCTCGTCCGACCGCAGGCGTGGCAGGCGGGACTGCCTGGCATCGCCGGCGAAAAAGAATACGCGCGCCGGAAGCGCTTGTTGCGCGATGAAGCGATCCGTCGTTTCCCAAGCATTAAGGTGACGTTGGCGAATTGCGACGCGCTGCTCATCGCGGACTACGGTGTGCGCGCGGAAAAGCAGGCTGCCTGAGCCCATCATCACCATTTCCTCGGCGCCGGGGATGACCTGGCGGGTGAAGCACCGTCGTTACCAACAACCCATTTTCTGAATGACCACTCTTGAGACAGCACTGGCGTTGCGCGCAGCGGGCGTATCTGTGATCCCGATTGTCCCATTTGACCCATTGCACGTTAAGAAGGGCGACAAGAAGCCGACGGGCCCGTGGGCGGAATACCAGAACCGCATCCCGACAGAAGAAGAGTTGAATCGGTGGTTCGCCAAGAACGAGTTCTTCGCGGTCGTCGGCGGTGACGTGCTGTGCATCGATTTCGACTGCAAGCATCGGGCCGACATTTTCGTCCGCTATTGTGCGCGCGCACAGGAGATCGGACTAGATGGGCTGGTCGTGCGGCTACTCAGGCAACGCACGGTAAAGGGCGGCATCCATCTCGTATTCCGCTGCCGTACAGATAACGGAATCGGTAATCTCAAACTGGCGAGTCGGCCGGCAACCGCGGAGGAGAAAGCGCAAGATCCGCGGGCGGGCGAACGAGCGATGATCGAAACGCGCGGCGCTGGCGGCTACTTTCTGGCCGCGCCGTCGCCCGGCTACACTCTTGAGTCTGGAGACTGGGCCGCGATCCCGGTGATCACGGAGGAAGATCGGGACGCGCTGCTGGAATTAGCTCGGTCGTTTGATGAGCGACCTGCGCGGGATGTCGTGCATCACGAGCTCAGGACGCCGACGTGCACCACTTCTGGCCTCACGCCGGGCGACGCCTACGACGCGCAGGCGGACGTGCCGGCGCTGCTGCAGGCACACGGCTGGACGCACGCGCACGGCGAGTACTGGACCCGACCGGGGAAGGCTCGCGGTGTCTCTGCCTCATGGGATCACGACGGCAACGGGCGCCTCGTCGTTTTCACGACGTCGTCAGAATTTGAGCCAAACCATTCCTACAAGCCCTGGCATGTCTTCGCGATTCTCGAGTGCGGCGGAGATTTCGCCCGGGCGGCAGGCGAGCTGCGGCGGCAGGGGTTCGGGGCTCCCCGGCCGACATCTCGCGGCCTGGGCGATTGCTCGCCCGTTGCCGGCCCCTTCGCGGGCGTCGATGCGGGACCGGACGATCCGCCGGGCGTGGAGGGCACGGAGCCGGCGGATCTGAGTGCGGAGCCGCAGCCGGTTGCCTCAGTCATGTCGGGCAAATCCGCCGCGTTCGAGGCAATGATGATTTCCGCTCAGGAGGTGGAACGAATTCGTCAGTTGCTGCGCGCGCGTGCCTACGACGAGACGCGCGAACCCCCACCACTGCGCCCGAGATTCTCATTGGGCGGCGTGGTAATCTGCACGCCGGGCAATCTCTGCGCGATCACCGCCCCGGTGAAGGTCGGCAAATCGGCACTCGGATCTGCCCTGATTGCCGCGACGATGGTCCCACCGGGCACCGAGGTAGACACGCTATCGGCCGTCGGTTTCAACGCAGACGGCAAGGCACTCATCTATTTCGACACGGAACAGTCGCCCGACGATTTTTGGTATTGCGTCGACCGCGCGAAGCGCCGGGCCCGCGTGACAAAACGACCGAGCTGGCTGGAGGCGCACACGTTGGCCGGTGCGTCTGCACGGGATTGCAGGCTCGCGCTGAGAGTCAAGATGGCCGACGCCGCAGAAGCCCACGGTGGTATTCATTCCGTACTGCTCGACGGCGTCGGCGACCTCGTCACAGACGTGAACGACGCTGCTGAGTGCAACGATCTCGTGGCCGAACTGCACGCCCTCGCGATCCAGTACGATTGCAGCATAATTTGCGTGATCCACAAAAACCCAGGCTCGGACAAGACACGCGGGCATCTCGGTAGCCAGATCGAGAGGAAGTCCGAATCAAACCTAAGCCTCGAAAAAGAAGACGAGGTCACGGTCATTTGGTCCAACAAGCAGCGGCGGGCCCCAATCGAGAAACGCACTGGCCCGCGCTTCCGCTGGGATGATGACCTGAAAATGCACGTCAGCGTCGTCAGCACGACGGCGTCAGTGTCCCGGAAGGAACTCGAGCTGCACGACATGGCGGCGGAAGCGTTCGGCAGCGCGTGCCGGATGCGTTACGCCGATCTCGTCAGGGCCTTGGCGGCGGCCCGAGTAATATCGGAGCCGACCGCCAAACGCCGCGTTGCGGAGATGCGGCAGCACGGCGTGCTGGCCGACGGCCAGCATGGCTGGCTCGAGATCGCCCACACAACAGAGGCCGCAGCGTGAGTGGTATCAGGATCAAAGTGGTATCATCTGATACCAGTGATACCACGCATTGTATCACGGTATCAGAGAGGTATCAGACAGGTATCACTGACACCGATGGTATCAAGGTATCACCGCCTATGTATATAGGCGGTGACTACCTGATACCTGATACGACGGCCAACGGTATCACGCCGTTCGCCGGTATCATGGGTCATTCGATGCGCGGCAAATCAGCGATCGCCGCAGCCTTCATCCAGCAGCTCCGCAACCGTTTCTGACCATGCCAACATTCACCAAACTCATCACCATCGGCGACGGTACCGTCGCCGTCGCCTGTGACGGCCAATGCCACAAAGCGTGGGGCACATTCGATCGGCCACGCTCTCCGCTCTCCAGTCGACGCAACGACTGGGAATACTTCGCCGACCATGAGCTGGGCACGGCACCCGCGATCGCGGGCAAGCCGCACGACGGCGACCAGCTCAACGCCTGGTGCCGCGGCGAGTGCGAGCGGTGCGTCACCGCATTCCCGGGCGAGCCGGCGATCGGAGACGATTTCAGCCAGCGCGTGAGGAATCTTGGGCGGCGGTGGCCAATCACGACGATCGGGCCGGCACCCACCCCCGGTAAGGAGTCTCCTGGACGGCCATAGCCAAGCAGGGTCCGCGAAGCCGCACCGTGTATTCATGACCAAACGAAAAAGTCCATTTCCCTTCCGCTCAGCCCGAAACCCACTCGCAAAATGAAAAAGCCCCCGTCGAACACCAACTCACGCTCACAGGTCATCCAGACACAAAAGGCCGCCGCCAAGCGTCTCGGCGTCTCCGCCCGGACGCTGAGGAACTGGCGTGCCGAGGGCTGCCCAGGATTCGGATCCGACGGCACCGTCGATCTCGCCCAGGTCATGCCGTGGGCCGAGAAGCGCCTGGTCGGCCGCGAAGGCGCGGCGGATTCGAAGGAGGAAAAACTGCGTGAGGAGATCCGGAAACTCAGGCTGGCGAACGACGCGCGCGAAGGTCGTCTCGTCGAGCGGGCGTGGGTTGGAGAACGCGTTCAGCGAGCGGCTGGCGAACTGAATGCGTTCCGTGCGAAGTCGGAGGCCGAGCATCCGACCAAATTTGCCGCTACCACTGGCGACGTGGCGATGTGCAGGTCGATCGTGCGTGGTATTTGGGACGAAATCTTCCGCGAACTCGAGTTGCTCGCCAAACATTTTGACGAGGTCGAATCCACCACTGTCGGCGTTATCCGGAGATAGCAGCTTGATTCCGGAATCCATACCGAACCAACCGCGCATCCGTATCCACAACCAGCTTGTACTTCATCACAATCGAGTGAAAACGAGGTTCGTCAACTACCAGCCCAAGAGCGAACTGCATGGTGGCAATCTCGCTCAAGATACCAGGGCGAAGGTCGTATTTCTGTTTAATCGCCTCGAGATCGAGCTTCCTGAGGTCATCCAAATACACAAGCGGTTCGGCTGCGACTATCTCGCGAGTCCGTTTTTGCAGCCAAGAGACGTTGATAGCTTCAAGGAGCAACCGCTTGCGGGCGAGTTTAACTGGACCACGCATCGCCAGAACCTCTTGGACGGGATTGTTGGTCTGCTCGAGCGACTTGAGCAGCTCCTTGATTGCCGAATCGAGGCCCGCGTAGAGACGCTTAGCACCTGCGATCGATTGCTCGTACATGAGCACCCGATAGTTCGCGATATCGAACGGTATCTCCTTTGGATTCTGCGCCGTCATGATCGTTTTATTCCCGGCGCTGTGTGCGATACCCAACTCGTAGAAGACGTTGGGATTCCTGCTGGTGAGATCTGCAACCACCAAGTCAGCGTCCAGGATCCCGTTCACAATATCCCTAGTGATCGATCCTGGAGCGTTCTTCTCATCCACCCTCCAACACTCGAACCCGTTGTCGAGGCAGACCGGTTTGTAGACCTGGTCGTAGACCTCCCGGTATTCGAGGGCAAACGGCATCAGTACGAGACAGCGACGTGTTGTTTCCATGCTGGAGTGCGCACAGCGGAACAGAAAGGCCACCAAACAACAACAACATGAGCTACGCACTAAACGACATTTGGCAGAAAGCATTCGCACCGCCAGATAGGCGGGCAATTGAGGTGTGGGCAGCGGAAAAGGTCGAGCTGCCGCCGGTGCTGACCAAGCGCGGAAAGTTCTCGATCGTGGACTCGCGTCATTTTGGCGGCCCGCTCGCCGCCCTGCACCACGATAAGGTACGAGGCGTTCGCGTTCTCGCTCCGGTGCGCGGCGGAAAAACCCTGATTGCCGACCTGTTCGTACCGTACGAGATCGTGAACGACAACGCGTCCGTCCTGTGGGTATTTCAGGACCAGCCGTTCGCGGAGTCACACGCCGAACTGCGGCAGATGCCGGTCTTGAAGTCGGTGCCTGAGATCAGAGCAATGCTCCCGTCCAACCGTCATCAGAACCGAAAGTCCGACATCGTGTTCGCAAACGGGCTTCCACTGATCTTGTGCGGACCAGCACTGGGTAATCTGCAGGGCCGCGGGTTCAAGGTTGTCGTCTGCGACGAGCCGTGGATGTGGGAGCCAGGCAAACTGCTCGAAGCGAAGGCGCGCATGGGCGACTTTGTGAAGAACGCCTCCAACAAGTTTCTCGCGCTTTCCCAAGGCGGCGAAGAAGACAGCGACTGGGACGTCGAGGTGAAGTCCGGCGTGATGTTCGTGTGGAAACCGCGATGCGTGTCGTGCGAGAAACCGATGGACATCGAGTGGACGCTGCGGCGTGCCGATCAGTCGATCGCTGGTGCGGTATTTGACACGGTGAAAAATCCGGACGGCACATACGACAAAGATGCGTGCGCCGCGACCGTCAGATATGTCTGTCAGCACTGCGGTCACGAGCATCCGAACTCCGAGCGTACGCGCGCCGAATGGAATCGAACAGGTGACTATTTCCACGCGAGCACCGGTGCACGCTTCGATTCATTCAACCCGCCGTCGGAATGCTCATTCCGCTGGCACGCGTTGATCGACTACCCCTGGGCGGAGCTTGTGAAGGAATGGCTGGCGGCGCAGGAGGCAAAGCACGTTGGGAATTTCCTCCCACTCGTGAAATTCTTCCAGAAACGCTGCGCCTTGATGCGCAGTGAGCGCACGATCCACGACACTGATCTCCCCTTCGCCCGCGCTGCAATTAGCCTCATCAAGCCCGAGCAGAAAATCGACGGAGAGCTCGCCAGATTTCTCACCGCCGATCGCCAGACTGAAGACACGTACTGGGTCACGGTCCGCGCGTGGTTTGCGTGCGGCGAGTCGCGCCGGCTCTGGTTCGGCCGGCTCTACTCCGAGGCGGACATCGAAGCGAAACGAGTCGAGTACGCCGTGCAGCCAGACTGCACGGTGGTCGACTCTGGCTACCGTCCGAAGGGGGACCACGGCGTCTACGCCGCATGCATCCGTTACGGGTGGGTCGCCGCGAAGGGAACAGACGAGGCATTCTTCTGGCACACTCTGCCGCGCCGCGGAAATCATCCGGGAGAGCGGATCCAGAAGCCCTGGGCACCGCTATCCTGGGGCGATCCAGGCGAGGGCACGGCCACAGAGGGACGGACCCGGGCACCACTGATCCGGTTTGCGTCTGGCGTTATGGCTGATCGCGTGATGGCGCTGATTGAGCGCGGGCTGTGGGTCGAGCCGGACGCCGACGAGAACGACGAGATGGAGCGTGAGTATCGGCGGCAGATGTCATCGGAGTTCAAACGCCCGCGCGTCGACAAGTTTACCGGGCGCAGGATGATGGTTTGGGTCTGCCCCAGCGGAAACAATCACGCATTCGACTGCAGCAAAATGCAGGCGCTCTGCGCGATGCAGGCCGGGTTGTTGCCGGCTGGTATCGAGATGGCGCCGGCGAAAACTGAGGAGGGAAAGGCAGCATGAATCCCCCTGATCACAACCAACTACTCTCTATCAAGGAGCTCGCGGACGCGCTGCGCCGCAATCGAAGGTACATTACGGCGATGCGGGCGCGCGGCTTTGCAATGCCAGGCGGTCTCGCGACGTTAGGCGAGGCCCGGGCATGGCTGGCTAGGAATCCGCCGCCGCGGGCGCGGCTTCCGTTCCGTGCTGCGGCATAGCACTTACTGAAAACCGGCTTGGAGCACGCGACGGAATTCTCTGATCGTCTCCAAGGGAACTTCGTTCGCGTGTTTCGTTAATCGCGCGAATCCGTGTTCCGATTCCACGTCGAGAAAGACAATACGTGTTTCCCGAGTGAGAGGTGAATAGCCGAAGTATGCCCTTGGCGTTTTGCTTTCAGGAAACCCCAGCACCTGTATCCGATACTCCTCCCTGAAACTGATCATTCGGTTCCCTGCCACATCGAGGAAAAGTTTCATCGACTGCTCAGCTGCGGCAACGTCCGTGCTCGTCAGCGGAAATTCGAGAACCAGCTTGCGGTGTTCTCCTTCCTTAAGGAATGAGCCAGTGAGTTCTAGGACCACGCTCCTGGTTTCAGATAGAGGCTGCCCAATGTTGGACATGTCGACGTCGGCGCTGCTCGTTCCAATCGATCGCAGCGTCCCGTTATCGAATGTGAATTCACCGATACTTGGGCGGCGAAACTGCACAGGCGGTGTTTTGGGTAGATTCATAAGCTGGGGTAGATTCTGAATAGCAGTCTGGTAGAGGCCAGACAAGCGGTTTGGCAGCTATGCTGCGTCCCATCGCGTCCCATGGCGGTAACTGACTGAGCGCCTCTTTGCGCACGAGGTGGTCTCGTGCGCGCAACCACCGCCTTCATTCGTTTGCTCGTTCGCGGCCTCGCCTGGGATGCCGCAGAGGCTGGCGTTTCGTTTGCCAGCACACTCAAGTCGGCCGCCCGCGCGCGGCTGACGGACACCAACAAAGGCAAGGTGCTGGTCGGCACGACCAGTGGCGGCACCACCGTCACCTATGCGCTCCCTCCGCTCGGCACGCTCACCGGGGAGGATCTGGCGGAGGCGTGCAGCATCCTGCTCGATCGCTGCGACGCAATTCGAGCGGGCCAACCGGATATCACTGACGAGGCACTCGTCGCGGCGTTGCTGGCGCAGATGCAGCCTGTGCATGCATTCGGCCACGACTTCAGGGGGTACCGGCCATGATGGCTACTGCCCCCATCGTCGATCAGTTCGGCCGCGCCATGTCGGCGAAGCGCGTTCGTGCCTACTACGAGGGTGCCCACTCATCGCCGGCTCGCTCGATTCTGCCCGGTATTGTCCAGACCGCTCGGCGTGATCTGTCGCGCGCCACGCGCCGCGAGTTGCTCCGCACCAGCCGCGCACTCTGGAAGAACAACCCTCTCGCGAAGGCCGTCTCGGAGCGCCTGATCACATACACCGTTGGCACTGGCATCCGGCCGGAGCCCACCTCATCCAACCCGGCCTGGAACAAGAAGGCCGGGTTGGTTTTTGAGGAGTGGGCGAAGCGCGCTGATCTGACATCGCGACTCTCATTCTGGAAACTGCAGGAAATCGCGTTCCGCGCGATGCTGGTCGATGGCGATGTATTCGTCGTCAAAACCTACGGCGACAGTGGGCGCCCGCGGATCCAGTTGCTCGAGGCCGACCAAGTCGGTCACTCGACCCCGATTCGCGCCGGCAGCAAAGATGATGACGGCGTGCTCGTGGACGCGAATGGCAGGCCACGGGCGTACATTGTTCAAGAGCTCGACAGCAACGGCACGCTGAAGCCCCGCGAAATCCCGGCCGACGCAGTCGTCCACCTCGCGAATATCGAGCGCCCTGGCCAGGGCCGAGGCGTCTGTCTCGCGGCTGCAGCGCTGACGACGGCCATCGATCTCCACGACATTCTCGGATTGGAGAAGAGCGCGGTCAAAAGCAGCGGAAAAACAACCGACGTCATCAAAACTGAATCTGGGGAGCTGCCGGACCAAAACGTAATTGGCGCCAGCATCCGCGCGCAGTCCGGGGAATCCGAGGAATCCATCGCTGAATACTACCAGCAGGTTTTCGGTCCCACGGCAAAGGTCCTGAAGCGCGGAGATTCCTGGGAGAATTTCGAATCGAAGCGCCCGTCACCCGCGTGGCAGGGATTCGTCGATTTCTTAGCTGAGCTGATTTGCCTCTCGTACAACCTCCCACCGTCGCTCGTGAGGCAGATGAAGGTTGGCGGCGCAGATACGCGCCGCGACCTCGCGACCATGCAGCGTGTCGCCGAGGTGTGGCAGGCCACACTCGTCCAGCAATTCCAGCAGATTTGGGAATACGTCATCGAGGCCGAGATCGAGGATGGCTCGCTTGCCGGCGCTCCGATCGACTGGCGCTCGACCGATTGGCAATTCCCGCGTGCCGCGACCGTAGACTCGGGCCGCCAGGCGCAGCAGGACCGGGAGGATGTGCGGACGGGCAACATGACTCTCCAGGAGGCGTGTGGCCAATACGGCATCCCGTGGCGTTCACACCTGCGTCAGCTCGCCACCGAGCTGCGCGCCGTGATCGACATCGAGCAGGAGTACGATCTCCCGGCCGGATCTCTCGTGGCCCGCCTCTACGGCGGCGCAAACGGCAACAGTACGCCGCTGCCTGGGCAACCAAAGGAGGCCGCATGAAGACGTGGTATTCGATCGTCAACAAGGCCGACGCACCCGCAGCTGAGATCGATATCTTCGACGAGATCGGACTGTGGGGCGTCACCGCGAAAGATTTTGCGACCTCGCTCAAGTCGATCCCGAGCGATCGCGAGATCACCCTCCGCATCAATTCTCCCGGCGGCTCCGTTTTCGACGGCGCCGCGATCTACAACCTGCTCGCCGAACGTCGCGACAAGATCACGGCCAAAGTCATCGGACTCGCCGCGTCGATGGCCTCGGTGGTGATGCTCGCCGGTCGGAGGGTACTCGCTGCCGAGAATGCGACAGTGATGATCCACAATCCCGCCGGCGGCGCATGGGGCGAAAGCGAGGAAATGCGGAAGATGGCCGATCTGCTGGACAAGCTGAAGGGCCAGCTCGTCGCCGCGTACGTCCGCAAGACAGGGAAGACCGAAAAGGAAATCGCTGCGGCGATGGACGAGACGACCTGGTTCACCGCCGCCGAGGCGCGGGAATTTGGGCTCGTCGATGAGATCACGGAAGCGGTGCAGGCGACAGCGACGTTCGATCTCAGCCGTTTCGGTGCACTCCCGAAGAACATTTCCGGAGGCCGTCCGGCTTCCACCAACCAACCCAACGCAAACACGCAAATGAAGAAACTACTCCAGGCGTTGGTGGACGCGAAGCTCATCGCCTCCGCCGACGTGAATGAAGACACCGCGGTCGCCCAATTTGTGGCCGCTTTCGCTGGTATCACCAGCTCTGTTACCGACGCGACCGCTCAGGTCACCGACCTCACCGCCAAGCTCACCGACGCAACCAAGAAGCTCGAGGCATCCGCGAAAGCGACCGCCGAAGGCGCCGTCGCTGCCGCAGTCCAGTCCGGTCGCATCAAGGACGACGCTGACCTCCGCGCGAAGTGGATCGCAGCCTACATCCGCGATGAGGCAGGCACGAAGGCGCTGCTCGAGTCGCTGCCAGAGGCCAAGGCCCCGCGCGGCGTCGCCCCAGTCGCGACCGGCAAAACCACTCCCGGCGAAACCCCGGAAAACCGGCCCAGCACCGAGTCGGTGTGGGCGAAGCAGTTCACCAAGTAAGAAACGGAGACCACACACATGTATCCCACGCTTCTCGACATCCAGAAAATCAACGCAGGCGTCGGCTTCGACATCGTCGAAGAGAACGTCCTCAATTGCCCCGAGCTTCGCCTCATCCCAGCCGACACTCTCGTCGGCACTGAGATGGAGCTCACAGTCCGGACGGACCTGCCGACCGTCGGCTTCCGCCGCATCAACGAAGGCACGCCACGCAGCAAGTCCAAGTACGAGACGCGCATTTTCCAATGCGCTGATCTCTCTCACCAGGTCGCCGTCGACCAGGCGCTCGCCAAGAAGCAGAAGGATCCGGCGCGCTTCCTCACAAATCACATGAGCGGTGCGATCGAGGCCGCTTTCCGGCACTGCGGGAAACAGTTCTGGTACGGTGTCACCAACGATGCCAAGGGCTTCCCTGGCGTGATCGCGCAGATGCTCGCCGATGCCGACCACGAGGTTGATGCCGGCGGCGGTGCGGCAAAGTCGTCCGTCTTTTTCGTCCGTCTCGCCCGCGAGACGCTGCAGGTCCTCACCGGCAACGGCACCGCTCTCTCCATGCAGGAAGAGTGGAAGGAGGAGACGGTCTACGACGCGAACGGCAACCCGTTCCAAGCTTTGACCAACTGGTTGAATTTCGCCGTCGGTGCTCGCCTCGCGAACAAGCACTCGGCCGTGCGCATCAAGAATCTCGGTATCGCCGCCGGCAAGACGCTGACGGACGACCTGATGTTCGATGCGTACGAGAAGTTCACCACGGCGCTCGGTGCGGAGCCGACGCACATTTTCATGACGCCCCGCTCTCAGAGCCAGCTGCGCAAGTCGCGCACCAACACCGGCAGCAACGAGAAGGGCAAGCCGGTCCCGCTGCCGACGGATTGGGAAGGCATCCCGATCGTGAAGACGTCAGCGATCAGCAACGCCGAAACCATCTAACCGGAGACCATCAAAATGAATCGCATTCTCCAGGATAAGGAACTCATCAAGACCAAGTCCCTCCCGGCCGCGAACGCCAGCGCCAGCACCGACGCCATCGAGATCGGTGCGGGCGTGTTCGAGACCGTCCAGGTGACCGTCAGTGTCGATGCCGTCCCCAGCCTCGCCGACGGAAAGAAGATCACCACCACGCTCGAACACAGCGATGACGATGTGAACTACGTCGCCATCCCCGAACTCGCCTCGCTCGTGCAGACGGGGGCTGGCGGGGCCGGCGCGGCCGCTGTGGCTCGCACCGTCTACCTGCCGCCATCGGTGAAGATGTTCATTCGCGCGACCTCGGCCGTCGACGCGGACGGCGGCGACAACACGCCCAAGAGCGTGACGCTCAGCCTCCTGTTCTGATCGCTCCCACACACACCGATGCGCACTCCCGCACAGACAGCCTTCTCCGAAGGCTTCGCGGCCCTCGCCGAGGTCCACGGTTCGCCGTGGACCTTCGGCGGGGTGTCGTTCGCGGGGATTGCATCGCCCCTCAAGCACGACGATCCCCGTATGCCTGGCAGCGGGGATCGTTTGCTCGAGCTGCAGGTTGCCACGGCCTCGCTGCCAACTCCGTCTCCGCGCAAAGGAGATGACCTCGTGCGCGACGGCAAATCGTACCGCGTGACGCGTCTGCCCGATACAGACGCATCAACCGGCATCACCACGTTCATCCTCGCAGTAGCATGAGCGTAGCAGTCCAGACCAATCTCGACGCGTTCAACAGGACGTTTGCGCGATACGCGCAGATGACCTCGCGTACGCTCGACGAGGCAAAGTCCAAGCAAGGCGCTAATCTCGGCCAGGCGCTCTACCGCGGATTCCGTTCTCACCGATGGGGCGGCGCGGGGAGAGCGAAGGGGATCGCGAAACAGGAACTCGCGGCACGCACCGCGGGCGGCGAGGGCACCCGAGTCCGTAGTTCACTCATGCGAGAGTATCTCGCGCAGCGTGCAGCGCTCAGAGCTGAGACGCGCAATTTCATTGGTCCGAAAACCGCTCGTCACCAGGCGCGAGACGTGAAGCGCAAGGTGAACCTCTGGCAGAAGGTCGTCGGCCGCGAGATCGCAACCCGTCAGCGCGGCATCGGCGCCCTCGCAGTTTCATTCCTGTGGCGGCGCGAGGTCGCGGCCCAGACCAAAGGCACGATCTACGTGCGCAACAACGCCGGCCGTAACGTCGGGTACGCCCAAAATGCGGCTGGATTTTTCAGGATCGTCGGCGACGCCGCTGAGGGACAGGGCACGGTCAACGACAGGTACGGCGTCGATGCCTCAGCAATCGAAGCCACGCGCCAGGACATGGTCGCGTATTTCCAGAAATATCATGCCGAGCGTTATCGGCGGATGTTTGGGGAGGCCCCGCGATGAACCTGCACGAAGTCCAGGCCTTCGCCGCCTCGCAGATCATGGCCGTGCCTGCGCTGGCCGCACTCGGTCAGCCGTCGCTCTACTCGCTGTTCGATGACGACCAGTCCGTCCTCGATCGGCTGGCCGCGCAGCGTCGCGCGACAGGCGTGTGCATGGAGATCGGCCTGGTCTCCGGCGATGACTCGCAGAACGCCAGCACTCCGGGCCGCGGGACCGTGCTGAATGCATCGTTTGACGTATTCATCGGCGAAGAGCCACGAGTCCAGCACTCGCCGAGCAATCTCGATCTCGTCCGGCAGGTGATTGCCGCCATCTGCAAGCAGCCCGGTAACCACGAGCCGGCCGCCCGCTGCACAGGCTACGACGCAGCGAAAAACGATCACGGGGTAATTCTCCACGTTCTGTCTTTCACCGTTCCGGTGCGCATCACATGAGCCCCTTCGTCCAGGCATATTACCACCTCGGCTGCGCCGCTCGCCACGCGGGCAAAGCGGCGGCTGCGCTGTGGGCGTGCGCTGCGGGGCGCGTCATGTTGATCGGGCTGGTCGTGATTGCGCTGATGCTGCTCTGTGGCTGCTCGATTCTCGACCGCGTGCCGCGAGTCTCTGTCCCGGCCACGGAGCTGCTCGCTCCAGCCTCGGCGACAGCGCCGAGAGACACCGGCAAGCCCGCGACCGTCGCAAGCGCTGGTGAGGAGTCGCGCATCGCGCTGCCGGCGGGTTCGACGATCACCGTCACTCGTACGGAGGCACAGCCAGCCACCGAGCGCACACCGGCTCGGCCTGCGATCGAGGTCCGCGAAATCCATCTCTCGTCCGACTCAGCTTGGTACGAGCGGGCGCAACACATCGCAGCCTCGACCGGCACGATCGACACGTCGGTCGCGATGCATCGCATCGATGTTGCCGAGCGTCGGTGGCTGCTCTGGACCGCGATCGCCTGCGGCATCGCCGGCATCGTCGTCCGCCAGGTCGTGCCACTCTGGCCTGGGTTGTCCAACGGCCTGCTCATGGGTGCCGCCTTGGCCGGCGCCGCGTGGAAATTCTCCGCTATCCCGTCCTGGATCTTCGCCGTTGCGATCGGCGCATGTGCCCTGATCGCGATCGGATACAAGCGCGCTGAATGGGACAAGGACGGCGATGGCATCCCGGACATTCTCGAGCGCTAAAGCTGATCCCAATGCACACCATTACCACTCTCAAACTGATCCTGTTCGCGATTGTCACCGATCGTGCCGTGCACGCGGGCGGATCGACCAGTGCGCTCGCGCTTTGGGGAGGACAGCAACTGTCTCCGCATCATTTCGCGTCGATCGCGTCGGCACAGGAGGCGATCGCCTTCTATGCAACGGTCGCCGGCGCATTGGGCGCCACAGCAACTCTCGTCTACGTGTGCCTCAAAATCTGGCGTCTGCTGCGAAATCCAGGCGCGACGGAGTAGCCCATTTCAACGTTAGCAACCGTAACCACCAACTACACACACCATGCTCCCCTCTGCCCCATTCGATCCCACGCAGTCGATCTTCGGCAACCTCTCCGTGATTCAGCTCAAGATCGGCGAGCAACTCGTCGTTTTCGAAGCCGCTCAGCTCGACGACGATCCCGAGCAGGAGGTCAAGCACCTGCCGCGTCCGAACAGAAAAGGCCGCCTCTACAACGCGCGTTCGGTCGAAACCAAGGCCAGCGAAAAATGGACGTTCGGCCTCGACGAGGTGAAGCGCCTGCTCGAGATTTTCGGCGGCAAACTCCGCGGCCGTATCACGTGCCAGGCGACGCTCTGGATTCCGGATCCCGACGACGCCGACGGCAAATGCGCGCTGAAGTCGGAGGACAATTTCGACTGCGTCGTCAGCCGCGACGGCAAGGTCACGTTCGGCAACAGCGAGTTCTCGAAGGCGACAATCAAAATCGAGTCGCTGAAAAGCGATGACGTGACATGGACCGCGGATGCGATCGTCATCGATCCGCCGGTGATCACGGTGCAGCCGATGGCTGGCCTCAATCCGAACGAGGGCTCGTTCGTGTTTATGTCGGTCACCGCCACCGGCGCCGACACGTACCAGTGGCGCAAGGACGGCGTGAACATCTCCGGCGCGACCAATGCGAATTACTCGATCCAGGCCGTGGAGGCCGTGGACGCGGGATCGTACACCTGCGCTGTCACCAACGCTGCGGGCACGGTGATTTCCACCGCGTTCGTGCTCAACGTCGCGGCCTAATCGGAGGTCATCACCATGGCTACCATCAAACAGAAGAGCGTCATCGTCGACATCGAGGGCGGGAAACGGATCGAGGTGCGGCGGATGCGCTGGAAAGGAACGCGCGATTTCTTCCGGAAATTCGCCGAGGTCATCGGCGCCCTGTATAAGGGCGCCTCTGCTGACGCCACGCTCGGCAAACTCCTCGTCGAAAAAGCGCCGGAGCTGATCTCCGGATCGGACGAACTCGTCACGTTGCTATGCACGCAGAGCACCGACCTATCTCTCGACGAGCTCGACAATCTCGACGTCCTCTCGGCCAGCGAGGTCCTCCGCTGTTCGCTCGAGCTCAATCTCGACGACGAACTAAAAAACTCCTGGGCCGGCATCGGCGCAAGAATCGCAGGCCTCATGCCGGCCAAGTCCAGCGCGATGACGAAATAATGGCAGGAAACTACTCGTACCTCATCGAGGCCGGTTATGACCCGGGTTACCTCGATGAATGTACGCTGCTAGATCTGTTCCTGTTTCTCGATCGCACAAACGCAATGCGGGAGAAGCAGGGCTGGAAGCCAGCGTAACTAGACCAATGCCTCAGGTTGACATCAAACTCGTTTCGACCGCGGATGCGTCTGGAATCATCCAGACGCAGGGCGCGCTATCGTCTCTCGAGAGAGGCATCGGGCGGGCCAGCAGCGAATGGGATCAGCTCGGCCGCAAACTCGAACGCAAATTCTCCCTCCCGGATATCGGCTACGATATCCTGAGGATGTTCGGACTCGGCGGCGGAGGTGCGATTGTCGAGAGAGTCATCACCGGCTTTTTCCGGGCATCGGAGGAAAGAGCGCGCGCGGCTGCGGAGGAAGCGAAGAGATTCACCGAGTCTCTCGATAAGCTGATTGTCAGCTCAGATCGACTGGCCGAGACGAAGATCGGAAACTGGATCGAGAGCCTCGCGCCGTCAGACAAGATTGCGGAGAAGAGGAAGGAGATCGCCGCACTCACCGCGCAGATCGCAGAGGAACAGAAGAAGTACTCGGCCGCGTACAATGCGATAGCCGAGAAATCCACGTTTGGCGGCAAACTGGTTTCCGCGCTAACTGGCTCTCCCGAAAAGGGTGAGTACAACATCATCGGCAGTCAGGCCGCCTGGGCGGCGCACCAGGCGTTCATCAAGAAAAACCTGGATGCGCAGATCGCGTCGCAGACGCGACTCGTCGAGCTACAGTCTAGGCTAGAGGAATTGACGAAATCTATTTCGACGGAACAGAAGAAGATTTCGGACGAGGAGGCAAAAGAAGCCGCCGAGGCTAACAAGCTCGCAATCGAAGCCGCCCAGGAAGAGGAGCGCGCCCGCGAGCGGGCAGCTGAGTCGGCCAAGAAAATTCTTGAGGACCGGCTCAAAGAGTCTGCTGCAATCAAAGCCCAGGCCTCCGACCAAGAGAAGCTGCGCCAAGAGATCGAGAAGATTAACGCGCTGCGCGGCGTGCGTAACGGTCTTTCCGATGCAGAGGCCGACGCCGCAATCTCACGGCTGTACGACAGCCGCCGCAAAGAAGCGGAGGCAATTCAGCAGCAGACGTCGGAGCAGGCTCGGTACAACGCCGAGGTCGCCAAAATCAACGCACTCCGCGGGGGCACTGGCGGCCTGAGCGATGCAGAGGCGAATGCTGCGATCGCACGGCTCGACGCAGAGCGGCAGATCAACCGGGAAAAAGAGAACTCCCGCAAACTCGCCGACCAGATCGCGACGATCGACGCAAGTGCGGCCGTCGTCGAAAACAATCACGGGCTGACGCAGCTTGAGAAGAACGAGCAGCTGCTACCGCTGCTCGAACAGCAGAACGTGCTGCTCAACGAGCGGCTCACGTTGTTGCAGCGCGAGGCTGCAGCGACCGGTGATGACAAGCTGCGCGTTGCCCTGGAGTCGGAGATCGCATCGCTTCGGAAGCAGCTTTCGGCAAACGCCGGAAAGGAGACCGGCATCAAGACCACAGAGACGCGTGCCGGCGCCGACCAGCGCTCGCTGCGCGAGCTCTCGGATCCGACGCAGCACTATCAGTCTCCGGAGGCCGGTGTGAGCGGCGGGTTCATCGGATTCATTCAGCAGGCTGGCACGATGGCAGACCAGCTGGCATCTGGCATCCGCAACACGCTCGGCACAGCCGTCAGCAGTATTACGAACGAGATTATGAAATGGGACGGCACCGGTCGCGGTGCCTTGCGGGCGATCGGGAACATCGGGATGCAGGTGTTCCAGGCAATGGTGCAGCAGCTCGTCCAGATGGCTGTGCAATGGGGTATTACCCAGCTCCTGATCAAGACGGGCCTGGTATCCACGCACGCGCTCGGTGAAACCCTGAAGGCGGAGGAAGCGGCAA
The DNA here is from genome assembly GCA_040255565.1 of Opitutaceae bacterium. Classification (GTDB taxonomy): domain Bacteria; phylum Verrucomicrobiota; class Verrucomicrobiia; order Opitutales; family Opitutaceae; genus Opitutus. Next base: position 695,931 of record JBDZVH010000001.1, read on the forward strand.
GCACAGTCGCAACCGAAGGCGCAAAGACGCCGATCCTCGCAACTAACGCCGGCCTCGCATCCGTGTCGTCTTTCGGCGTCGCTGCGATTCTCGGCATTGCCCTGCTGGTCGCCGGTATCGCCGCTCTCGCGTTTGAGGATGGTGGCGTGATCCCGGGCGGGAAGCAACTCATCTGGGCCAACGAGGCGGGCACCGAGTCGGTGCTCAACGCCCGCGCGACGGCCCTTCTCGGTCATGACGCGGTGAATGCGCTCAACGCAGGTAACGTGTACCACCCGTCGATCGCGTCAGCGCTTCCGCGGCCGTACGCGCCGCCCGTAGGCAGAAACGGCGGTAACGGCTACACATCCCGCGAACATCTCAGCGTGAACTTTGTTGATGGGCGCGACACCAGCGCGCTGGAGCAGCTCAAGCGCGATCCAGCGCATGAGGCCTACATCGTTCACTTGGTAGACAAGCACCGTCGTCGGTGGGGAGCGAAGGTTTAGCCATGCCGTTTCCAAAACTCATTTCTGACGGGCTGGAGATCACGTGCATCGTGACTGAGGTCGATTGGTCAACGAAGCTCGCGATCAGCCATTACCTCCCCGGCGATGTCACCGAGGGCCTCAGCAACATCGAATCCAGGCGCCCTGCTGCCGAGGCGATGCTGTTGACGATCTCGACGAAGATCGCTGCGGAGGCCACAGAGGCCCAGGCGCTGCGACAGACGCTCTCGTCCCTCGGCACGGCATGGGTCGGCATGCCGATCTATTCCGATGAGTTTCTCGGCTCCGATGCGGCCACTCCTGGCGCACGAATTTACGACTCCCAGAAACTGATTGACCTCACGGTCCCGGCGATCGTCGCGCGCGATGCTGCTCTCATAGCGGATCACACATACGCACCACTGATCGTTGGCCACATCACGCAGCTGCCCGCGATCGAGCCGATCAACGGCACGCTGGCATTGTGCTCGGTTACGGTCACAGAGGATTCGCCATGGGATTTCCGTGTCGGCGTGTTCGGCGCCACCAGTGTTGGTTTCTGGCCGGATCTGCAGCCAGACTGGTCGTCACCTCCGAAAGAGACGCCGATCGTCGACTACGAGTTCGAGCGGATCGGCATGATGCGTGAGCAGGTGATCGATCGTACTGAGAGCCGGACGAGACTGACGACCGAGGCTGGATTCTCGCTGATCACCAAGGCTGAGGTCGCGTCGCTGCTGTCATTCTATCTCGCGTCGCGTGGCCAACTACGGCCGTTCATTGCACCATGTTGGTTCGCGCCGGATGGTGGTCACGACTGGCCGCTCACGGATGTAGAGCGAGCTAATCCAGCCCTCGTGCTCGATCAGCCCAGTGCGCAGGCGCCGGACATCGGCGTGTTTCGCTTCTCGGATGACGTGCTAAAATTGGATTTCACGACGTCGACCATCGCTGCGTCGACAGTGCGGCTATCGCAGGTACTCGATGAAGTAGACTACCAAGGTATCATCAAGCCAGCTCCTCAGCGGCCCGCGCGGATCTTTCTGTATCGCGTTTCATACGACGTGCCTGGTCAGGTGGTCTACCGGTTTACGACCTGCTGGCGCCCGCTGACCCGCACCGACGATGGCACGTACCAGCCGGCGCCGATGCTGCACGAGCAGATCGAGGGCGGGCTGGATCTGAGCAACGAGGGACTCACCCTCAACTCGTCCGTGTTTGACGGCAATCCGCTGGCACGGTTCGCCTCGAATTCGCTCGAGGGCCGGCTGTGGCTCGACGTGTACGAGTGCGAGTCTGACCCAATCAATCCGGATGGCGCCGTGCTGCGCTGGCACGGCACCGTTGCCGCTGCGCCGCAGACCGGGCGGAAATACACGGCGCGGTGCGAGTGGCTGGGCGGGTTGCTTGATCGAGAGGGACCCAACGTGCGTATCGGGCCGGCGTGCAACACGTGTTTCATGTCGCCGCGCTGCGGACACTCCAAAGCCGCACTAGCTCGCACCGGAATCATCCAGGGTGTCGATGCCGGCGCGTACCCAAAACTGTACTCCGTCATGTGGGACGCTACCGAGCAGCCGGTCTCGGATGCGCTATTCCCGACCGCGAAGGTGGAGATTGGTGAGGGCGAATCCTACGAGTCCCGTCTCGTGCTCGGACCTACGCGGATCAACCAGGGTGGCGGCTGGACCGGTCTCCGTCTCGACCGGCCGTTCCGTCGACCGCTTTCTGAACTCATCGGCGCCACGATCACCTGGTATCCGGAATGCGATCGTTCGTTGGCGATGTGCAAACTCCTCGACCCTATTGGATGGCGAGCCCGTTTCCGCGGCCATCCCAACATCCCGTTGGTGAATCTGTCGCTGCCGTCGGACAACGCGGCAACCGGAGGCAAGAAATGATTCAGACATTTTTCAGCACACCGGAATCACTCGCGAGACTCCGCTCGGCTGCGGTATCGTTGATCGGCACTCCGTTTTTTTTGAACTCCGAAGCGCCAGGAGCGAACGGCGGGATCGACTGCGTGCACACGCTCAATTGGCTCTACCGCTCATGCGGCGTGATCGGTCCGATTGAGATCCCGCGTCAGGCCGTCGATCACGGCGAGCATTCCGACCGATCTCTGCTCATCGACGCATTCGAGAGCTGGCCAGAGTTACAGAGCCGTTTCCGTCGTCTGCCGGACGAGGTAGCGCGCGACACAGCTCAACTGCTGCCGGGCGACGCGCTGTGTTTCGTGGCGGGACGAGTCCCGCATCACGGAGGCGTGCTGCTCGAAAATGGCGAGTTGTTGCACGCGCTCAAAAGGCCAGGCGTGCACTCGATGCAGCTCACAGCCGTGATCCGCGGCCGTGCGATCCTGGGCCTGCTGGCAGCCGTGTATCGGCCTGCGCCCCACAAATGAGCCTCTCCTCGCCACCTACCTCGTCGACGCAGACGATGGGGAACACTCCTCCCCAGAAGCTGAGCACTAATCAGCAGACTCTGCCGTTGCCGTATTTTTTCGGCACTCGTTGGTTCGCACTGACCTGGTGCGTGCGGCAGCCGCACAACATCACGATCATCCCGGCTCAGGGGGGAGGCAAATCTGCGAAAGGCGGTGGAGGGCAAAAAAAATACGCGTGCGATGTGGCGGGGCTCGTCGCGTGCGGCCCGGCGGACAACCTCGCGGAGATCGAGGTCAACGGAGAGAGCGTGTGGGCAGGTGGCATCGCTCGCAGCGCGGCTCACCCCGAGCACACCGGCGATATCGTGGTCGACGGCGTTGGCACATTCCGACTGCACTGGGGCACAGAGTCCGCCAACGGTGATTGGCTCGTGCTCGGCGCGATTCCCGAGGAGCACCCATTCTATCGCGGCCAGATCGTACTCGAGTGCAAACAGCTCGTCGCGTCGGCCGGTGGCTCGCTGCCGAATGTGCGCGTGCTCATCGAGCGTGCGCCAGTCGTCGCTGGGATGGATTGCGAGCGCACCAGAGAGGGCGCGAATCCGATCACGGGTCTCGTGGAATACATCCAGAATGATTTCTACGGGCTCGGACTGAGCGACGCTGTCGACATGCCGAGCGCGATTGCTCTCGCGTCTGCGCTGCACGATCGGACGAAGATCATCTCGCTCAATGGCAATCCGAACTACGTAGCTCGGATGAGCTACATTTCGGCGTGTATCGAGGATCGCCGGGCGTTCGGGACGTTTCTCGCTGCAGTGCTGGAGAATTTCGATGGGTGGGCGCGGCGCAATGGACGATACCTGCAGTTCGGCCGTTTCCCGGCCGGCGGATTCGGAAAATGGAAAAATGAGAACACGGATACACCGACAGTATACATCCCTGCGCTCTACGGATTCGCACCAGTCACAATCGAGACCAAGGACCTGACGGAGGATCCGCAGCTCAGCTCACCGGGCAATGACGATGAGTCCGTAATCACGGACGCGATTGTCACCGGTCCGGACATCGATTGGGGGATGCAAGACACCTGGGCAGTTGGAACGTCCGCCGTTGCGCGCGATCGGCTCGGCCAGATGCGGACGAAAACGTTCGAGCGGAAATTCATCGTTACCGATTACCAGCGTCGCGAGCAGGCTCAGGAGCTCGCGCTTCGTTTCTCGTCGGCGGCCGGCCAAGACTCGATCAGCGTCATCCGCGAGAAGGCCGCGAACGTCTGGCCTGGCGATGGTATCATTCTCGACTACGCGCCCGCTGGTCTCCGTGAGGTCTATCGTGTTACGCGTCGCCGCGAACCGTCGACAGGTGGCGTGATCGAGCTCGGGCTCGAGCGTGACCGATGGTATGACCAGTCCGTGACGTTGCCGGTCGTGTCAGTAACGCCTGCGTCTGGACGGCCGGTGCTGCCTGCGCCGTCTGCAGTCACCAACGTCCGGCTGCTGCAGGTCTCGTCGGCCTGGTCCGGCACGACTGCACCTGCGCTGCTGCCGCTCGTGGTGCGGCCGTCCGGCGCCGAGGTCGGCTACCGCGTCCATTATTCTTCTACAGGCGCGAGCTACGATGAAATCGCGAGCAGTCAGGCCTGGGCGCTCGGCGGCACGTTGGTCGATGCGATCAGCGATACGGCCGCGACACTGACGACCGCACTATCCGGACCGGACATCGCAATCCTGGATGAGCAGAGCACCGTGGCTCAGGCCGACGACACGCTGCTGCTGGTCGTGGTTGACGAGGTCATGAGCATCGGAGCCGTCACCGCGCTCGGCGGTGCGCGATACGAGCTTGCGGTGCTGCGCGGGCGGCGGGGATCTGCGGCTGCGGCTCATGCGGCCGGTGCGGCCGTGCATGTCATCCCGCGCAGCTCGTGCGAACTGCTCACGCACGCGGATTTCCCGCGGACTGCCGAGACGCGGTATTTCAAGTTCCAGCCCAGTTCGCCAGCGGGCGAGCTGGAGCTGTCGGAGTGCGCGGCGATCGCATACCAATTCGATCCGACGCCGGAGTCTCCGCAAACGCTGACATTCACGCTCGCCGAGGCCGGACCGCTCGATGGCGCTGGAAATCCGATTCCTCCGCCGGCCGGAGCATCCGGATGGATGACCGATAGCGCTGGTCGATATGTGCCGTTTTACGGCACGGCTGCATAGCGAAAAATGGTGTAAGTATTTTGTGCGGAGAATTTAGTGGATCCGTTCAGAATGTGCTAGGTTTTTTCGGCCGAGGAACAACAATGTCATGTGAACGACACGACAACGGTCCCGCGGATAGCCTGGAGCAGAGACACCTGCTCGGCTGAATTCCGCTCCCCTGCTCGAGCAGGGGATTTTTGGCTCAGCCCATCCCCCTGGGGATTTCACAAAAGGGCATTTTGCGCGGACTTACACAAGTACGCGATTCAAGGAAAACGGCGAAATCCGGAAAATGCCGGGGAAGCCTCCGCGAGCTGTTTCTTTGATTTTTTTGGCCTAGGAGCGCAACGACTTACGAAGCCAAGGGGAGAGCCGGATTTTGAGAAAGTTGAGGCAGGCCCATTTAACTTACGTCAGCGAAAACAACAACGAAACATCAACTAAGCAACATGAAGGCATCAACGAATACCTTCCCTGCCGGCTGGTCTGGCAGCCTTACAACCGCGGACCTCGATACTCTGACGCCCGCCTCGATCTCGGCCGAGGGCGATCCTCTTGTCGCCGAGTGGACCGGCTCGCTCGACAGCGAGACCATTCTCGAGGTCTCGCTCTCGCTCCACAGCGACGGCGACGGCGACTGCTACTACGCCAGCAGCTCTGCGGCCGTCCGCACCGCCGCGGAAACGACAGTCATCATGGACGAGACCGGCATCATCGAGCGCGCCGCCAACCCTCGCGACGCGCTGGCGATCGCGTGCTGCTGCCCTGATCCCGATCAGCGCGACGACGACGATCCGCACGCCGCGGCGTATCGTCTCCTGGCTACCACGCTGGGTGATCTCGAGAAAGCGCTGGAGCGCTAACGGGAGGTGACGCCATGACGACCGCCGAACTCTCCGAACTCGACGCTCGCGCAACCCGACTCGCGGCTGCCGCGGACACCCGACTCGCGGCCTGGCGAGAGTCGCTCGCCACCACGCGCGCGCGCCTCACAGCTCGTTCTGCCTCCCAGGCGCGCCTCGAGGCTCTCCATGGTGACGAGTGGTACCTCTACACGGACGGGCAGCACGAGCGCGTGCGTCGCGCCTGGCACGAGGCATCGCAGGCGAGCGATCGCGCATATCGCTCGTACGTCCGCGCGCAGCGAAAAGCCGAGCGCGCGAGCAACCACCGCGTCATCCGCACTTACACCGACTCCACCGGCTGGGCCGACAATCCCAACTTCTTCGGCCGGACGGCCAAAAAATGAAAACACCAACCTGCACATCCAAACGCCATTCGTGGCAGCCGATCGGCGGCTGCCGTGAAAATCCTGGTTACGTCGGCCTCGGCGGCACCGCACTTAGCTACACTGAGCGGTGCCGCCATTGCGGGCTCCAGCGACGGCGCGTCGTCGGCGATCTCAATCCGTCCGGCACCCTCAACCACCGCTGGCGCTACGCGCCCGCCAAAACATCCGTCGCAACCCCGCTATGAATACTCGCTCCAGCTCACTCCGCTCCTCATGGTCGCGCATCTTTGTCTGCACCGCTGTCGGTGTGGACTGGCGCAATTCGGTCCTCGACGACGAGGACGCAGTCGCGGATCAGATTCGCGAGCTTCGCTCACTCCTCACGCCCGCAGAGCGCGACGCAGAGGGAATGCGCGACCTCTGCTACTCCATCGGCATTCGTCCTCCGCACGACCTCGTGCCGGTCGAACTGGAGCGAGTGCTGCAGGTCGTCCGCGATCGGGCGGAGGCCGCCTAACCACGAGGACACCACCATGGGAGCAATTAATTCACTCCTCGATTGGGGCTGGGACATCGTTCGCCGGCCGTACTCCGTCTGCGTCATCATCGCTGTGCTGTTCGGCGCCGTGCTCATCGTCGGCGGCGTGCGGCTCGCCGCCGCCGCGGATGCGGCATTCGAGCGAACGGAGTCCAACTCAAGAAACCCTGACAGAGCTAGCCCGCCTTCTCGTTGACCGCTGGGGAAACCCGAACGAAATACGCCGAAGCCAGGGACACTCGAACGAAACGATCCGCGTCGGCAGAGTCGCGGGCATAGAGTGGCCATCTCGGCGACACGCGCAGCCACGCTCGCACGATCGAAATCCCGCGCTCTTCGTTTCGTTCGGCTTCCCCCTGGAGTTTCGTTCGAGATTCCCCGCCACGCTCAATTCGTTCGTTTTTCCCCCGGAGCGCGGACGCAACGTCCTGCCGGGTATTTCATGTGACAACTTCTGACGTCACTGGGACTTGCCAGAAGTTCGTAGATCTGCGCTGGCGCTCCGATGGAGCCCGGTAGTTACGATCGCCGAATGCCACGATCACCGACGAAAGCAGAGCTCGCCAAACAACTGGCCGACACGTTCCCGCAACTGAGCGAGCGCGAGCGTTGGCTCGCAACTCCTCACTCCTCGCTCGGGGGCTTGTCTGGGCGTGATGCGATCCGGCGTAACGCGCAGGGCAGAATCAGCGTTAGCGTGGAGTTGCGCGACGTGAAACGCCGCGCTGCCGAGTCCGCCTTCGAGAAGGCAGCACCTGGCACGATTCAGGCCCGGCGAGAAATGGTCGATGCAGCCTTCATCGAAATCAACAGACGAGGTAATATCGCACGCCTGCTCACCAAACTCGATCTCGCAATTGTGAGGAGCGCGCTCGACGTATTCGGCGATGCGTCGGCCGCGCTCGAGTGGTTGCTGGATGAAAAATTCGACGACGGCCACGCACCGGTCGAGATCGCGCGCGCCGAGGATGGCAAAGCGCTGGTACTGCAGGCTCTCGGCCGAGTCGGGGAATCTCGAACGAAATGAACGCGGAGAAAACCCCGGTGCGCCGCCGGCTTCGGCGGCCGCCACCATTCCGCCGCCCGTGGCTCGTCACCTTTCGCGACTTCCGCCGCTATCTCGGTCGCGCGCTGGACGCGTGTGATCGCGGCCACGTGTTGTTCTTCCTGGTCCGCGGTATGGGCGGCAGGCGCGAGCTTTTCGCGCTGGTGCCATACAGCAACTGGGAACAGCGACTCACGGCAGCGATGGCGGCGTATCACGATCGCCGGTTCCGGCAGGTGACTCTGGCGGATTTGCCAAGGACCAAGAGGAAGATCACCGGATGAGCCGCTCGCGAAGACCGAAAGTTGCCTCGCTGTCACCTCCCGCTGGCTATCGGTCATGGTTGGCGTATGCCGTCGCGACGATGGACGACCGCAGCCTACAAAATGATCACGATATCGGTCTCCAGCCGCAGTGGCCGGGAAAAGTGACTCGCGAACAAATGCGGTCAGCAGCAAAGGCCGAGCTGGAGTGGATCGAGGGGCTGTGGAGTGAGATGAAGCGGGCGTGGAGTGGCAAGCTTGAGACGACGCAGCAACTCGCGGATTGGGCTGAACTGCAGTTCGCCCGCGCCGAGACCAAGAATATCCGTTCCAATTCCGCCGCGATGAAAGCGATCCAGCAACACAAGGCCGGCAAAACGAAATTCGGGAAGCTGAGCGACATATGAGCAACCTGGAGGAGGATATCCTCGCGCAGGAAGGCGGATGCGCAGACGACGCTGAATTCGCTGCGCGAGTCGGATGCACCGTTCCAGAGCTGCTGTCGCGCTCGCAGCGTCACGAATTCCTCTCTGTCGAATACGGCGGACGCCACTATTGGCCGCTATGGCAACTCGGCTTGCCTGGACTAGCCGAAGTGCTGCCGGTCCTTGCCGAGAAGGGCGCATCCGGTTTCTCCGTCGTGCTCTTTTTCGCGACGCCGACCGATACGCTCTGGCTCGACGACTCTACGGACGAGTTGCCCGACGCGCGCGACGATGATTCTCCGCTGTCGCTCTTGCGGCGCTGCGGTACCGCAGCCGTTCCGCGGGTTGTCCGACATGCGCAGAGGTTCGGGGAGCAGGGGGCGACATGACAGCTCCGACGACAATTTGGTGCGATCTCGACGAGACCCTTGTCGCAACGAGCGAGAAGCCGCATCAGGGTTGGACCCACCTCAAGATCGGCCGCTGGGCGATTCTGCGGCCCGGCGCCAGAGAATGCCTCGATGAGCTGCGTCGGCTCGGACATGTGAGGCTCCTCACGTATGCGCCGCTCGCATACGCGACGGCCGCGTGCAACGCGTTCGGTCTAGGATTTGCCGCGTCGGACATTCTGGGCCAGGAACTCTGGACGTCGTTTCTGCGCGAACTGCCGAGCCTCGAACGGCCGCACGATGTGCTGATCGAGGACGATCGTTCGCGCTCGATCCACACAAAGTGCCGGTTCATCGGTATCGAGCCGAGCCGGGTTATCGTGGTGCCTCGGTATGACAGCGCCATCGACCACGACGAGCTCGCGTCCGTGCCGAAACATGTGCGGCAACTGCTCGGGTCGAAGCCATTATCTACGTGTCTGGCTGAAGCCGGCACTGATGCCGGCACAAGAAAGGTCACTGACTTTTTGAATACCCTCCCTTATCCGCACTACGAAGCGGATCCGGCGTCGCCAGGTCTGCTGATCCGGACCGGGGAAAACGGCACTCGCACGCGCGGTCGCTTTGTCAACGGCCGGTTCGAGCCAGTGTTCGCTCCGGAGGGCTGAACACAATGCGCATCCTCCACCTCGCCGACCTTCACCTCCAGCACACTTGGTTCGACTGGGTGACGTCACACTGCCGCGAATTCGATCTTCTCGTCATCGCGGGTGACCTTCAGAATGCATTTTCGAACACATCCATGCACGACCAGGCGCGAGCGATCACGGAGTGGCTGCTGACGCTGGAGACGCCAACGATCGTCTGCTCGGGCAACCACGACTACTGGGTGTCGGCCGACTCCGCGGCCGAAGCAGGCTGGCTGCGGCAGCTCAGAGGTTCGGGAATGGTCATCGGTGTGGACGGCGACATCTTCAGCTTTCAGGGGCTCAATCACTCTGGCGCCTGGCTCAAATTCTCGGTGAATGGATGGCTCCAAGTGCCTGCCCATGACCATCCGATTGACGTGCTCGTGACACATGCTCCTCCGGAGGGTTGCGCTTGTGCCGGAGACGCTGCGCTACACGACAACGGCGACCCGGCACTCTGGGATGCGATCAAGTCTGCACAGCCTCGCTTGCTTCTCTGCGGCCACATCCACCACCCGCGGAGCCTCTGGTGTCGCTGGCCGCCGAGCTACGAGACTACGCTGGTGCTCGTACCAGGTTGCGATGAGCAAGCCGAAGCGCCCGCGCACTGGGTCATCGACAGGGACTCGGGGATCGCGACTCACAGCAGCGGTCAAACGGCACACCTCCTCACATGACCGCCAATCAACTCATCGAAGAAACAAAGAAGATGGATACAGCGGAACTCGCGAAGCTGCTCGCGTACCTCCGCACGCGGCAGCGAGAGCAAATCCAGCTTGCCGCGATCGAATCTGCGGAAATCTTAAGGGGGCAGGTAATCGTTCGTTTCGAGACTGGTCTGCAGATTCGCTTCCCGGTCGCGATCAGTCCTCGGCTTGTGGGCGCATCAAAGGCGGATCTGCGAAATATCGAGGTTTCTCCGTTCGGGTTGCACTGGCCTGATTTGGACGAGGATCTGTCTTTCGCTGGACTGCTTAGCGGCCGAGCATTCCGGTCAGTCGACCAAGAGGACCAATTGTGAAGTCTATCGACCAATACCCCATTGACCTGCCGATCCGCCTCACCGCCGTTCTGAAAAGAATGCGACGGGCAAAGGGGCTCACTGAGACTGCCGCCGGCAGGCTTATCGGTGTCAGCGGGAAACGAATCGCTCGGCTCGAGGAGCACCCCGGCAACGCCCGGTTCGATCTGTTCGCGCGTTACGTCGAGGCGCTCGGCGGGCGGATCAACATTTCCCAAGCCGCGAGACCGCGGTGATAGGCCAGGGAGCAGACGTGAAGCTGCTACGAACCGCCACCTGCATTTTCGCGTTTGCGTGCTTCCTCGGCTCGCTTTTCAAAGCGCTCATGGAAGCTCCGCAATGACGCAGACACGTCCGCGACGGCCTCGCGGGAGAACTTCTGCAGCCACTCCATGTTCGGCGGTAGACCGAGATCGCTGCGGATCGCGGTGATGACTGCCTGTCCAAGCTCCGATACCGGCAGCAGCGCCTCCACAGCCTTTTTCTGGAGCGCGATCTCAAGCTGCGTTTTTTTGGCAGTGAGAGCCTGCTGATGCATCGCCAGTTTCGTCGCCTCTTCATTCGCGTGTCGACTCTCGTCGATTAGCCCCTTCACAAGAGCCATGTTACCTGTTCCCTCGTCGGTGTGTTTCTCGACGCGCAGCTGCACCTCTCTCTGCCGGTTCAGGCGGATCTGGATACCGAGGCCGGCGCTCTCGATTTCCCCGGCGACATCCTCGATCGCAAGCCGTTCGAGGACCAACTCCATCGCGATCTTCTGGAGCTGCCGATGAAACTTGCTAAGTGCCTCCTGGACCGCCGGCGGAGAAATCAATCCGGACCGAGAAGCGAGCCTACCAAGCTCATTGAGCGGCGCCATCGTGCGCAGCTGATCCGCTGCAATCGTTGGAAGCTGTGCGACGAAGGCGACCGCGTCGGTGGCAGCCTCCGCGATCGGGATGTATGTTTCGCGCTTCAGCGCGTGCTGCCGCTCCTTTTCGCGCTCCACTGCCTGGTGCTGCAACTCGATCTTCTGCCGCTTGCGCGCGTTGCGGTTGGTCAGGATTGCGGTCAGGAGAGCGATTCCGCCGCCGACAGCGGCGCCAAACATCGCGTCAGTGTGCTCGGGCATCCACCAGGTCCTGACCGCTACCACTGCGATCACCTTGATCATTTTGATTTCACAGTGGGCGCGTCCGCAAAAAATTGAATCACGTGGCGGACGCCGGCGTACCCGCGCGCCCGCAGCGCGTCCTCAACCGCCTGGACCGCCAACCGCATCTCCGGCGACGGCACGGCCTCGACAGGCGACAAGACCTCGCCTGATCGAGTCACTACGTGGTAGCGCTCCGGCTCGAGCGCCAGCTCATGCAGGGCCGTGCCGTTTTTCGCAAACAGCCGCCGAACGAGTCCGATCTCGACCATCGCACCAATCGACCGGTACACGGTGACCAGGTCGCAGGCGCCCGCGATTGTGGAGTGGATCTGCTCCATGGAGGCTGGTGCCTGGAGACGGAGCAGGGCGTTCAGCATCGCGATCCTGGGCTCCGTGACACGGTGGCCGGTGGAGCGGAGGCGGGCGATGGCCTCATCGAGGCGTGGGGTTGCTTCGGCTGTGCCGGGCTGGATGGCGGCAGAGGGCATGTGTTGTAGCGTGGCAGGCGGCCCGATCGCTCGCAAGCGCTCCCTCCAGGACGAAAAACGGATTGAGCCTCAGCCCTACGTGATGCAGTTTACCACGACAACCAACCCGCAGCGTCGCCGGAGCACAGCATGGGAAAAAACTCTCACATCGAATGGACCCATCATACCTTCAACCCCTGGTGGGGTTGCGTGAAGGTATCGCCCGCGTGCGACAACTGCTACGCTGAGGCCTGGGCGAAGCGTGTCGGCAGCAATGTGTGGGGGGCTAAATCGTCACGCCGTTTCTTCGGAGATGCGCATTGGAAAGAACCATTGCGCTGGCACGCAGAAGCTCACGCTGACGGAGTCCGACGTAGAGTCTTCTGCGCCTCGATGGCTGACGTCTTTGAGGGTCGGAAAGAACTCAATTCCGCCCGCACGCAACTCTGGTCGTTGATTGCCGAAACACCGTCGCTCGATTGGCTACTCTTGACCAAGCGCCCCCAGAATGTGGTGCGGATGACACCGTGGGGCGACCAGTGGCCTACCAACGTTTGGCTTGGGACGACGGTGGAGAATCAGAAATTCGCCGATCTCAGGATTCCGCACCTGCTGGCAGCGCCGGCCCGAGTCCGGTTCCTCAGTTGTGAACCGCTGCTTGGCGCCATCGATCTATCGCGTTGGGTGAAGACAGGGCGTTCATCGCCGATACACTGGATTATCGCTGGCGGGGAGAGCGGCCCCAAATCTCGGCCTATGCATCCCGAATGGGCACGCGGGCTGCGAGATTTTACATGTCGACATAGCATCGGATTTCACTTTAAACAGTGGGGTCATTGGGTCCCCGCCGAAATGGTCAGGGAACAAGAAGCACGAACGATGCTACTCCAGCTCGAAGGTGATCAGACGGTAGAGATGCTTGCGCTCGGAAAACGAGACGCTGGCCGCATGCTGGACGGCGAAACCCACGACGGTCTTCCGATCGTCGCGGCATAGCCGATGGAAGACCAGCGTAACCTATTTGATTTGTCGGCGTTGCCGACACGTCAGAAGGCCAAGCTCTATAAAAATCTCCAGACACGAGTCTGGACGACGACCAAGGCTCAGTTCATCGCACGCTACCTCTGCTACTTCGTCTATATCACGAAGCATGGCACTTATCTCGATGCCTTCGCGGGGCCACAGGATCCGAAGAAACCGGATTCTTGGGCTGCAAACTTAGTCCTGAAGAATCGGCCGCCTTGGCTGCGCCACTTCGTACTCTTCGAGACGAACCGAAATGGCGTGAAACGTCTGGAGCAACTCAAGGACACCGACGGAAAGAAGCGGGACGTCCAGATCCGACCGGGCAACGCGAACGTCGAACTGCCGGCGTTTCTCTTGGCCAATCCGATCAAAGCCACCGAAGCGACATTCTGCCTGCTAGACCAACGTACGTTCGAGTGTGACTGGGCTACGGTGAAGGCCGTGGCCAAGCACAAAACGACCGGCAACAAAATCGAGATCCTATATTTCCTGGCTCAAGGCTGGCTGGATCGGGCCTTCTCTGGCCTGAAGAAGCAAAAAGAGGCAGATCTGCGGCGTTGGTGGGGAGGAGACGGCTGGAAAGAGTTGGCGGCCGCGAAGCGTCTGGAGCGGCCGACGATCATGGCTGCGAGATTCCAGAAGGAATTGGGGTATCGGCATGCGATGTATTACCCGATCTTCAAAGAGGATTCCGCGAGCCGGATCATGTTTTATCTGATACACGCGACCGACGACGACAAGGCGCCGGTTGAGATGACGCGGGCGTACAACAACGCCATGAAGCCACACGAGGTGGTTCAAACGCAAGAACTGCCTCTCGTTCTGACCGCATAGCAATCGTCAGTGATGCCCATCAAACGGCTAGAATAGTTTGGACTGTTTCGGATCGTCTGCCTTGGTCTTGGTTTTGCGCGGAACTTCAAACGCCCCTGCGGCACGAAGCTCGGAGGCTGTGATTGTCGGGGCCAGACAGATTTTCGCGAGTAGGTCCTTCTGGTTGGGCTCGAGGTCTACGAGCCATCCAAGCACGTTGAGGACGTTCAAGAGTTCGGTTGTGTACTCAGCGATCCAGTGATCTGGCTGGATTTTTCCCAGCGGCGACGGTGGACGCCGGTCACCAATCATCGGCCGCTCTCGGTTCTTCTTTCGATAACTGAACCACTGTACAATTACCTGCCTCCCTGACACCTCATAATTCCACATTGCAGGCGTAACCTTTTCTACGAATCCACTGCCGATGAGGAGACGTTCTTTTGCGGAATCGTAGCCAATCGCATCCGGCATGCTATCAACGTCGGTGGGAATCGCCCCACCTTTTGGTATACTCGGCCTTCTTTCCTTCGGAAGGCGCGGCGGCAACGCAGGGCGGTCGTGATCAGAGTCAACCGCGCGCTCCCCAAAGGTGTGAAGCCAAATAATTCTTAGCCCGAGTTCCACCGCCTCAACAAACATTTCGGGATCTGCCGTGATAGGCACGCGAATACCCGGCGTAGTGAGGTCGGCTTGAAAACGCGCGGTAAAATCCGGGTGCGCTGCAACCGCTGCGATGTAGGCGAAGACGTCTTCGGCACTCACTGCGCGGCCATAGCGCTGCGAAAGACAAGAGAGGAGCTTTGGCTGGATATTCGAGTTTTTTGCACCGGAATCGCTCCACAACGGAAAGATCCGTCCACCTCGGCCATTGTAGTGGTCGAGATCCGGGATAATACCAGTAATCGCAAGAGCCGGGCCCGCGGACGGTGAGGTTCGCGCAAGCGCAGCAAAGAACACTTGCTGATCCGACCGCGTTTTCCACAAGTCAGGGTTGGGCTGGTTGATCAAGCGGCTATCCGGTATTATCCACTGCCGATCGAAAGAACGAAACCCATAGCGTACGGGTGGCACACAGTCCGATTTTTCATCTGCTACAGCGTTCTCGCGTGCTTTGAAGCCGGCGAGCGGAGTCGCGACAATCTTCTTCGAGTGTTTATCGCCAAGTTCTCCGTCGCGGAGATGAGGATGAAATAGCGTTTCTTTTTCGTCCGCCGGTGCTTTGATAAGTTTCTGCCATCTGCTCTCTAGCGACTGCACGTCAGGAGCGATGATCCAAGTCCGGCCCGGCATAACACCGGAACTATTGTCGAGGAAAATCTCCTCCAGCTTCGGATACGTCGCCCAAGCCCCTGACGAAGCAGGAAGGAACGGTGCACGCCATTCTGTTGGGCAGTCGATCCACGAACCCGCCGACAGCCGAAGTCCGTCCAGCGCTTTAAACTTCGCAGTCCGATGGCCCGCAGGAAGAGCATGAAAATGCACCTTAGCTGGCGTATTCGGGTCGTTCTTGACCGATCGCGACGCGAGCACGATGCAGACGGGTTGCTGAACCCCCTGGAAAATACGTGTTGCTACCTCCGGCTGGTGACCTTCCGGAGAACAGTCAATTACCCAGATATCATCGCACGTGCGTCTGAGATAATCCCGTGTTTTTTGGAAACCAGGTCCTCCAAGGAAGCCAGCAACGGTTATGTAGCACACGATTCCTGTCTTGTCCCCAGGACCGTGATCATAGGCTTTCCGAGTCGCCCACCTCCAGAAATACACGTAGAGGTTCCGCAAGTGTTTAGAATGGGTGCCAACGCCCCAATCACGTGGAGGCATCCAGTCTGCGAGAGGAGCGGTCTTCTCAGCTTTTCTGTCTTCGCCCTCGATCCAACCACCTCGGCCCTTAGCCTTCTCTTTGTAAGGTGGATTGCCGATAACAACGGTGATCGGCTCGTCCCGCTTAATTCTGTTCGCTTCTTTCCTGGAATCGCCAATCGGGGCGTACGCGAATCCAAACCATTCTTTGTCCTGAGCCGGATTGCCAAGAGTATTTGTTACGAACATACGCAACGGCGTTTTTGGAACGTCGCCGGTAAGCGATACCACCTCGGCCAGAATACGGAGTTGTGCGACGGCGAATGGGCCGAGCTGTATTTCGAAAGCAATTAGTCTCTTTATAGCATCGTCAATTGCCGCAGGCACAGCACCTTGGCCTTCATCAGCCGCCACCGTTTCCGCGATCTTGCGCAAGACGCCCAGAATGAATGTACCGGTTCCCGTTGCCGGATCAGAAAGCGTCACTTGGGGTGATGCCAATCCAGCAGGAAGGAGGAACCGCTTCGACCGCAGAACGTCATCGACCAGCCTCACCATGGCGCTCACGACTTCTGGTGGTGTATAGTAGGAGCCAGTAAGCTTCCTGAGGTCGTTGTCATAAATCTCAAGGAAGTCCTCGTAGAAATAGAGCCACGCATCGGGTCGCCCTTTGCTAATCTTTTTCCAGTCCACCGCGTCCAACACACGCGTAAGCGTGCCGAGTGATGTCTTTAGGGTCGCTTGATTCTCCGCGCTCTCGGTCAGTAACCAAAGCGCCGCACCGATTAGCGAGTTGGATTTCTTCAGCTCGGTTGCAACCCCCAGGAGGCCTCCACTAAGCGGTATATCTTTCGCCCTCGCCATCAGGAGACCGAAGGTGACCGCCTGTGCATACCCATCGGCGAACCGATCGTCAGTCGCGTCGGGAAACAATAACTTGCGCCAGCTCGTGGCCAGTTCGGTGAGAGCATGACTACCGAGTGCCATCTGCTCCGTCACCTCAGCGCGCAAGAGTCGCGATAACCGCGCACTCACGTGGGCCAGCTCTTTGGCGCTGCGCGGGGGAATCGGCTTCCAGAGCAGGAAGAATTGAAATATCGCGATCAGGTCGTGGGGGGCTTTGAGTTTCTTACCCGCTGTTTCGATATCACCGTCGAGCTCCACGATGCTCTCTGCGAGTTCCCCATTTTGCCAGAGACTGAAGGCATTACCATCGGTGTAGATCAGATTTGGTAGGGACCGAAGTCTCTCCCATTGGTCCCTGTCATGTGGATCCTTGAACTTGCGTGGATCAGCACCTTTCCCTGGAGCCTTAATTTCGATGAACCCTGCGAGCGCGCCTCCGACCGTGACCGAGTAGTCTGGGCGGGTCTTTATGTCGGCGAGAGCCGTCTCACCTACGGCCGTCACGCTGTTTCGTTTGAAGCCCGCCAATTCGGCAAGGTCTCCAAGGAGGTTTTCGAATGGCCCTCGCAACTGATCCTCTGGTTGGCCCGATGCCGATGGATTTGAAAGTTTCGCCTTTGCCGCGGCACCGTAAGCAGCGATCGCAGATTCGAGGGTGAGGGTCATTTAGAGTAGCGTCCCGCCCGACGTATCCCAAGCAGGCGGATTCAACCGCACGTTCCGCTGGAACCATCGCGCACAGGCATTGCTGGAGATGCTTACGTTCACCGACAATCGTGACAAGCTTGCAGTCAGCTCGAGGGAGCCTGCTGGCCGCGCGATGCGGCCATGACGTGCCGCTGAGCCTTCCCGGCGTCGCTGACGCTGTAGCCCACGCCGTCAGCAAACAGCACCACCGGCTCGGTGCGCGTGCGAGCAGAAGGACGATAAGTCACGAAGACCGTCAAGGTCTGCGCGTTCGCATACTCGATTTTGAACGCGCCGCAGACGCGACCTTGCTCGCGGGCCAGCAGGCCCTGGTTGCCGTGCAGCATCGACTCCGCATGCACCCGGATTTCAGCAACCGTCGATCGTGACATGCTGGCGACATTTCCGTCCGGGTAGAGAGTGATGCTTTTAATCAGAGCCTTAAGTTCCCGACGGAGTCGGGTGAACGCTGTAGGATTGCTCAGATCCTCCGCCGATGCACGGATGCTACTGCCGCCATTCCACGATGCCCGCTCCTCGGCTTCGATGGCGGTGATCTCCCGGTGCACAGCAGCGGAACGCTGCTCGATGTCTGCTTGGCGAGTCTTGAGGCCACTCGCGGCCGTCCGCAGTTCGTCACGCAGATCAGCAAAATCTGAATCGAGCAGCCGCTCAGCCGCTGCCTTGAGCTTGGCCTTGATTGCCACCTGGTCGCGCTCGCACCCCGCGAGCTCAGCTCGCAGCCGTCGGAGCTCTGGCTCACGTGTAGGTCTTGAGAACACTCGTGCCCAGTCGATCTCGCGGATTACCATCAGCACTGCGCTCCCTAGGTGATCGATCCGCCAGCGATGGGTCGGCTGATCCGGCCGACGGAACGCCCGGGCTGTGACGTAATAGTTGCAGCCTCCACCCTTGCGCTCGACATGCATCGGCGCGCCGGCGGGATCCACCAGTAGACCAGAGAGCAATGCGCTGCTGCTCGGCCGGCCTTTGGCAGAGCGAGCCTCAGAATCATTGGCGTGTGCAGCGAGCCAGAGTTCCTCGCTTATCGCGGCCGGGTAGTAGCCGGGGATTGGATCTCCCGCCGGGATGCGTTTCGAATAGCGTCCATTCTCAAGGCGATGAGGCTGGTACTCTCCGAGGACGGCACGCGTTGCCAAAATCTTTGCGATGTAGCTTTCTTGCCAACCGCCCCGAGCGCGGCGCTTTCCGCGACCCCAGACTGGCACCTCACGGTGATTGAGTTCATTCGCGATTCGGCGCCGGCCCCATCCCTCAGCGCGTCGCTCGAAGATTTCGACAACAATCTCAGCCCGCTCAGGGATCAGCACGAACCTCGCGTTGCTCCAGTCGTTCCGACTGCCAATTGCACGGACGCCATCGACCCGAATCCAGGCGGGCGTCTGCCGCGTCATTGGGCGGCGTTCGGCTGCGGCGATTCCACGTTTGTTGACCCAGCTCTCGGAAAGGCGCTGGGCCTTAATATGCGACTCCTCGTGGGCCCGGGACATGATCACGAGGGCTTGGAGCAACGGTCCGATCTCCCGCATTGAGGCGGACGAGTAGCGCTGCCGGTCGTGCAGTGTGACCACCTCAATTCCGGCCTTGAGGATGTCGCGGAGCAGATCCATCGCCTCGAGCGGCTCGGCGCGCGAGAGCCGGTCCAGGCTCTCGATGATGAGCACTGAGCCCGGCGTCACATCGCCTGCCTTAATTGCTGCCAAGAACGTCGCGAGGGCACCCTGGGTCGCGTTCCGGCGGCGGTAGCCGCTCACACCCTCGTCGCGTAGCGAGCTGTCGAGCGTCAGTTTCTCGCCCTTGCACCAGGTCTCAGCGGCGGCGATCTGGCGACGCAAACTGTCTCCGAGGCGCTGCTCGGGCGTCGAAAAACGGATGTACGAGTATGCCTTTCGGCAGTGCTGGACCATGAATTTAGAATGTGGTGGCTCGTATCAGGTGTAAACTATATTTCTTGCTGATGATCGGACCGCCGGGTGCGGGAAAATCGATGGTGGCGAAACGGGTGCCGACGATCATGCCCGCGCCGGCGCTCGAGGAGCAGCTCGAGATCGTCAGCATTCACTCCGCGGCGGGCCGGACGTTGAGCGGCGAGCTCGCATGGGGCGCGCGGCCCTTTCGCAGTCCGCACCACACGATTTCCGATGTCGGCCTGCTGGGCGGCGGCTCGATTCCCGGTCCCGGGGAGATCTCGCTCGCGCATCACGGCGTGCTGTTTCTTGACGAGTTGCCGGAGTTCAAGCGTTCCGCGTTGGAGGTGCTCCGCCAGCCGCTGGAGGACGGCGATGTGACGATCTCGCGCAGCGCGGGCAAGGTGACGCTCCCGTGCGCGTTCATGCTGATCGCGGCGATGAACCCGTGTCCGTGCGGTTATCTGGGCGACACGAAGCACGAGTGCCGCTGTTCGCCGACGCAGATCCAGCGCTATCGCTCGCGCATCAGCGGGCCGCTGCTGGACCGCATCGACATTCACATCGAGGCGCCAGCGCTGACGCTGACGGAGTTGCGCTCGGAGAAGAACGGCGAACCCTCGGCCGCGATTCGCGAACGCGTCGAGGCGGCCCGGGCGCGACAGCGGAGGCGTTTCGCCGACGGGAAGACCAACGCCAACGCGCGCATGACGCAGGCGCAGATTCGGAGGCATTGCGCGGTGTCGGCTGAACTGGGCGATTTGCTCCAGCACGCGATGGAGCAGCTGAGCCTGTCCGCGCGTGCTTACGATCGCGTGCTGAAAGTAGCGCGCACCATTGCGGATCTCGCGGACGCGGAAAGCATCGCGTCGAATCATCTGCTCGAGGCGATTCAATACCGCAGCCTCGATCGCAACGTGTTTTACTGAGTCGTTCCGTGCGGCAGCGCTGCGGCTTTTCGGTTCGGCAAATGCATTTGCGGCGCGCGACCGGTGGTCTAGACTGCGAGAGGGATAAAACGATCCTGTCCCGCATGAAAGCTTCCGCTACCGTCGTCGTTCGTTGGAGCTGGCTGTTTTTCTGCAGCGCCGGTGTGGTCCCCTTGGCGTGGGCCGAAACTTTCCTCGGGCGCCTCTTCCCGCAGCCGGAGCTGGAAGCGGTCACCGTAACCGACGTAACCCCCGCGGGCCGGGAGCGGGGCGACGCTTCGCCGTCGCATCCGCTTTATTTCGCGGCGATCAGTGGCGGGTATCGCGACTTCGGCGCGATCAAGGCGGGCGAGAAACCGCTCGATCGCCGCGTGGCCGACGACACGGTGCTGAAGGTGCTCGCGAAGCGCGGGTATTTTCCCGCCGGTCCGGACCGCCGACCTGACCTCATCCTGGCCTGGCATTGGGGCACGTTCAACACGCACTATTTTCTCGCCCCGAATGGCTTCACGTATCGTGGCTATCGCCGGGCGAAATTGAACTTCCTCGGCGGCTACAAGGTCGGCTTGCCCGACACGCGCGATATGGCGTTTCCCGAGCAGGCGCTCGCGAGCGGGTTGTCGTTTCAAAGCAGCGACGCGTCGCTCCTGCAGTCGATCGCGGACGACGATCTATATGTCGCGGTGATCACGGCCTTCGCCCCCCAGCTCACGGACGGCGGACGACCGGTGATGTTGTGGAGAACTCGCGTCAGTTGTCCGGCGACCGGCTTCTGGCTGCCGGAGGCGTTTCCGTCGATGCTGGCGATCGCCGCGCCCTACATCGGGCGCGAAACGGAAAAACCGGTGCGCATTCGTGCGAGCGAACGCTTCCGGCCTGAAGTGAATTTCGGCGAGCTGCAACTCGTGGAATACCTCAAGAGCCAGGCTGCGCCTCCCGTCGTGGTGCAGGCCGGACGTTCGCGTTGAGCCAAGTCCGTGCGACAGTTCATCCGCTGTAATATTTCTCGTGGGCCTCGACCTGCACGATCTTGCGTTCCGGTAGAATGCAGGCGGTCAGGCGGCCGCCCATGACGCAGCTGGTGTCGATCCCGAGCGACCATTTCTGAGGATAGATTTTCGGGCGCGAGGTGTGGCCGTAAATCACGAACGGCGGGCCTTCCCAGAGCGTTGACCAGTGCGGGCTGTGCGGGGCTTCGGAACGTTTCCGCGGGTTGCCGTCCTTGTCGATGTTCTGCACACGGGTGACGATGCGCGCGGGTTGGCGCCGCCACGGAAGATTTGGCAGGAAACCGCCGTGCACGAGCACGATGCCGTGCCGCCGGTCGTAATACGTGAGCGGCATCGCATTCATGTAGGACCAGTCGCGCGCGCTGAGCTGTTTGAGCACCTCGTAGTCGCTTTTCTTCAGATGCGTCGGGTCGCCCGTCTTGCGGTAATTGAGCAGGCGAAGCTCGTGATTGCCGAGCAGCGAGAGCATGGCGTGCTTGCGGGCGAGAGCGATCACGCGCGCGCTGTCGGGGCCGCGGTTGATCAGGTCGCCGAGGAGAATCACGCGATCGTGCGGCTCCAGCCGGAGCTTGTTGAGCAATTCCTCGAATTCGCGGGCGCAGCCATGGATGTCGCCGATTGCGATGAGTCTGCCTTTCATGAGCGGGAGAGGAGGATTGCGGGAGCGAAGCCGACGATGGTTCGAGTCGTGCGGCGCGAGGGCTTAACGCGCGAGATTTTTCTGTTCATTTCCTTTGAGTTCGCTTTCCCCGAAGCTAAACACACGCCCATGGAATTGACGCTTCATCCGCTCGCGAAAATCTGCCGGGTCACGGGCCGTGCCTTCGAGGAAGGCGACCGCGTGGTGTCGCGGTTGGTCCGCGAGGAGAGTGGCGAAATCGCGCGGCACGACGTGCTCGCGAGCGAGGAGGCGAATTACGCCCGGCCGGACTTTGTGTTTTGCACGTGGACGCTCGCGTTCAAGACGAAGCGGACGGAGGAAAATCCTGATCGGGCGATGAAGCTGACCGCGGAGAATCTGTTTGTGACGCTGGCGGATCCGACGGCGGAGCCGAACGAGGACAACACGCCGCTGCTGCAATTTCTCGCGTTGATGCTCGAGCGCAAAAAAATCCTGAAGCCGCGCGGAAAAACGCCGGACGGCGCCCGTCAAATTTTCGAGCACGCGAAGAGTCGTCAGATCTACGAGATCCCCGCGGGCACGTTGGACGCGGCGTTTTTCGTGAAGATTCAAGGCCAGCTCGATCTGCTGGTTGGGGGGCCGAAGAAGAAGGCGGCGCCGGCGGACGCCGCTGCGACGGCCGTGCCAGCGCCGGACGTTGCGGCCACGGCTGAAGGCGGAGAGGCGGAGGCGGCGCCGGCGTCGGTCGAAGATGCACCTGCCGAGCAGGCTTCGACCGAACCGCAAGCCACGGCGAGTCCGACCGAGGAATCGGCGACGACGCCCCCGGCGCAAAGCTGAGCGGCGCGCGGAGATTGGGAGCGCCGGGTCCGGCGGCGAAATTCGAGAGGCGGCGCCGCATGCGACGCGGCCACGGAAGTCGGCCAACATCATCCGGCGGCGGCGGCGGGCGGGCTGCCGCGGAGAAGGGCGGCGGCCATGAAGAAACGCTGGGCCGAGAACGGCGGTTCGTTGGCCGCGCGCGCCGGCGGCCGGTAGGAGGTATCGGGCTGGAGCTCGCGCGCGTCTTCGTTGTCGCGCAGTTCCGACGCGAGAATTTCGTCGACGAGCCGCTTGCGAAAGTCGGGATCGTCGATCGGGAAGAGCGTTTCGACGCGGCGGAAAAAATTGCGCGACATCCAGTCGGCGGAGCCGCAGTAGATGAGCGGCTGCCCGCCGTTCTCGAAGTAGTAGATGCGGGCGTGTTCGAGGAAGCGGCCGACGATATTGCGCAGGCGGATGTTCTCGCTGAGGCCTTTCACGCCGGGGACGAGGCAGCAGGTAGCGCGGACGATGAGGTCGATCTGCACGCCGGCTTGGGAGGCCGCGTAAAGGTTGTCGATCGTCACCTGGTCCACGAGCTTGTTCATCTTGGCGATGATGCGCGCGGGTTTGCCGGCGGCGGCATTCGCGGCTTCGTGGGCGATGAGTTCCTGGATCTTGGCGTGAAGATTGAAAGGCGCGACGAGCAGTCGCTTGAACTCGGGCGTGCGGCCGGCGCCGGTCAGCGTGTTGAAAAGTTGCGCGACCTCCTCGGTGATGGATTCGTTCGCGGTGAAGAAACTCAGGTCGGTGTAGAGCCGCGCCGTCTTCGGATTGTAATTGCCGGAGCCGAGGTGAACGTAGCGTTTCAGCGCGCCGGCTTCGCGGCGGACGACGAGGCTGCATTTGCAGTGGGTCTTGTGGCCGATGAGACCGTAGACGACGTGGACGCCGGCTTCCTCCATCTGGCGCGCCCAGTGGATGTTGTTGGCCTCGTCGAAGCGCGCCTTCAGCTCGACGAGCGCGGTGACCTGTTTGCCGTTGTTGGAGGCGTCCATCAACGCGCGCACGATCGGCGAGTCGCCGCTGGTGCGGTAGAGCGTCTGCTTGATGGCGAAGACCTCGGGATCGCGCGCGGCCTGTTCGACGAAGTCGACCACCGGCATGAACGAGTCGTAAGGGTGGTGAAGCAGGATCTCGTGTTCGCGAATGGCGTCGAAGATTGACGGCTGCGTGCGAAGCCGCGGCAGGTCGGCGGGCGTGAAGGGCGGAAACTTGAGGTCAGGCCGGTCGACGAGATCGTAGAGGCTCATCAAGCGCAGGAGGTTGATCGGGAGAGCGACGCGAAAAGCGAATTCGCGCGGGAGGTTCAGGTGCGCGCAGAGCAACGTGAACACGTCCTCGTCGACGCCGTCCTCGATCTCGAGTCGCACGGTGGCGCCGCGGCGGAGATTGCGCAGCTCATCCTCGATCTTCTTCAGGAGATTTTCGACTTCCTCCTCGTCGATGTAGAGGTCGCTGTTGCGCGTGATGCGGAACGCGTGCGCGGCGTTGACGCTGTAGCCGGGAAACAGCGAGACCGCGCAGAGCTTGATGATTTCGCTGAGGAAAATGTAGCGCGCCGGACCGGGCGCATCGGGATCGAGCTGGACGATGCGCGGCAGGATGCGCGGGACGGGCAGGATCACGATGGTCTTCTCGATCTCGGGCGTCTCGGGATTGTCGAGCGAGAGCAGGACGTTGAGCGTCTTGTTGACGATCTGGGGAAACGGGTGCGACTGGTCGACGGCGAGCGGCGTGAGCACCGGCGAGACCTGCGTCTGGAAATAGTTTTTTACCCACGCGATTTCGCGTTCCGTGAGCTGCGGCGCGGTAGGGAAAACGAGGTTCTGCTGGGCGAGCGCGGGGACGAGTTGCTCGTGCCAGCAGCGATACTGGTCGTCGACGAGGGCGTTGGCGGCGCCGTGGATGCGTTTCAGCTGCTCGCGCGGAGAGAGGCCGTCGAGACTGATCTCGCCGGTGCCCGAGTCGGCCTGCTGGATGAGACCGGCGACGCGAATCTCGAAGAACTCGTCGAGATTGGAGCTGACGATCGCGAGGAACTTCACGCGCTCGAGGAGCGGGTTGGCTTCGTTCCGAGCCTGCTCGAGCACGCGGCGGTTGAAGCTCAGCCAGCTCTGCTCGCGATTCGCGTAAACGGGGCGGTTGTCGTCCTGATTGCCGGTGCGGGGGATCGATTTGCCGGTGACGCCGGTGATGCGGTTGTATTTCTTAACGCGTTTCAAGACGTGGAATTGGGTTGGCGGCCAACGGCACCCTAGGCGCCGGTCGAGGCGAGCCCAGCGGGATCGGCGGGCGTCACGAAAATGTTACAGAACGCGCGCGAACGCAACGCGACCCGCGGTCGCGCGGTCGCAACGCAGGGCGCGCCGGCCCGTTTTGCTCAACTCCGCTCGCGCCAAA
Organism: Opitutaceae bacterium; assembly: GCA_040255565.1. Classification (GTDB taxonomy): domain Bacteria; phylum Verrucomicrobiota; class Verrucomicrobiia; order Opitutales; family Opitutaceae; genus Opitutus. Next base: position 721,164 of record JBDZVH010000001.1, read on the forward strand.
CGGGAGCGCGATCCGCGAAACGCTGCGCGAACTCAGGCGCGCACCGGCACGCCGCGGGTTTTGAGGTAATCTTTCACCTGCGGGATCGTGAGCGTGCCGAAATGGAAAAGGCTGGCGGCGAGGACGGCGCTGGCGTGGCCGGTTTCGAGCACATCAGCGAAATGTGGCAGGGTGCCGGCGCCGCCGCTGGCGATCACGGGCACGCTCACGGCATCGCTCACGGCGCGCGTGAGCTCGATGTCGTAACCGTCGCCGGTGCCATCGCGGTCCATGCTGGTGAGAAGGATTTCGCCGGCGCCGAGCTCGACGGCACGGCGGGCCCAGTTGACGGCGTCGAGTTCCGTGGGATTGCGTCCGCCGTGGGTGTAGACGCGCCAGGATTTGCCGTCGGGTTCGCGCTTCGCGTCGATCGCGAGCACGATGCACTGGGTGCCGAAGCGGTTCGAGGCCCCGGCGATGAGCTGCGGATTTTTGATCGCGGCGGTGTTGAGGGAAACCTTGTCGGCGCCGGCTTTCAGCATCGCTTCGATGTCGGGGACGGTGCGCAATCCTCCGCCGACGGTGAGCGGCATGAAGCAGTGCTCGGCGGTCGCGGCGACGACGTCGTGCATGATTTTGCGCTCGTCGCTGGACGCGGTGATGTCGAGGAACACGAGCTCGTCGGCTCCCTGCGCATCGTAGGCGCGCGCGCAATCGACGGGATCGCCGGCATCACGAAGTTGCTGAAACTTCACGCCCTTGACGACGCGACCGGCGTTGACGTCAAGGCAGGGAATGATGCGGCGGGACAGCATGGAGCGGAGGTTTTGAGTTCAGAGTTCCGGGTTCCGGGTTGTCGAGCCTCGTGTGCGGACGAACTTGCGGCCTTTCAGCTCCGATTGTTCGAGATAGCGCATGAACGCTCCGATCAACCGGCCCGTGTGCTCTGCGAGTTTATAGGCACTGCCGAATTCCTCGTCGCTGATATAACGTTCATCGGCGGCGGTGTAGAGATGATCTTTGACCTCGGCGCAGGATCCTTTGGCGATCGACAGGAAGCTGATGAATTCTCGATTTCCGTTACGCTCGAAGCCTTCCACAATATTGGAAGTGACCGAGCAGGCGGCGCGACGGATCTGGGAGACGAGCGGAAGGTCGCGCGAGAACTCCGGCTTGCGAGTAAAGCGATAGACTTGCTGCTTGAGTGTCCGACCGGCCTGCCAGCAATCGAGGTCCTCGAAGCGCGTGATCGTCGCCATGCGGAACTCGAAACCCGGAACTCCGAACTCGGAACCGGCTTCTGGCCGGCTTACGCGTCGAGCTGCGCCACGTCGGGATCGAAATTCACGATCAGGCGGTAGACGTGGCCCGGGCGCATGATGAGCGGGTGGTCGCGCACGAGATACTGCAGATAGTGGATCTTGCCGTAATTGGTGCGGTAGGTCGGATCCGCACTCACGACTTCCGTCTCGCGCCAGGTGCCCTGGAAATCGTCCTTCGCCACCGTGCAGCGATGACCCTGCGCGCCGAGCGTAAACGAGCCGGGCAGGTGATACTTCGAATGCGGCGCCGCGATCGCGATCACGTAGCGGAATTTATCCAGCGTGACCTGCTGCTTCACCGTGTAGGCGAACTCGGCGGTGATCTTGTTGCCGGCGAAGGTCCACTGGACCTTCACGTTGCCGAGGTTCTTCACGATCTCTTCCTTCGTGTTGATGAGATCGGGCTGCTCGTAGCGGAAATAGAAACTGTTGCGCAGGCCGAGACCCGTGACGCAGTTCTTGCCGTAGAAGGCCGGCAGCGTGACTTGTTCGCCGAAGGTCAGCTCGGGCAGCATCACGGGTAGGTAAACGTTGTTCGGCCAGTCGAACACGCCCGGGCAGTGCGGGAAGGGCAGCGAATCCGAGGTCAGGCGCGTGCCGGAACTGATGAGCGGGATCTGCGCGTGCAGGCCGCTCTCGGCGTCGCGATAAAGGAAAAGGCCCTGCTCTTTGCGGTTGGCCTTGTCGAAGATGACAAAACGACCGCTGGTTTTCGTCGGCTCGATCTTCGGCATGCCGCTCGGCATCGAGACGGTCTTGGCGAGACGCGACCATTGGCAGAGATAACGCGCGGCGTCGAAGTTCGCCATGCGCGTCGTGTGCTTCTCGTAAGCCGTGCGCTCGGTGTCGCGGAGATCGAGGTAGCCGTGCTCCTGGTCGAGATACGTGCCGTAGAAGAACAGGAACAGGCGGCGGAGGATGTCGAAATATTTGACCTTCTGGTCGTCGGGAATCCAGCCGTCGCGGAGACCCTGCAGGATCAAGCTGATCGGGTGCATCTGTCCGTAGGCGCCACCGGCGCGGCCGAACGCCCAGCCGAGGCCGTCCGCGCGGACGAGGTCCGGCATCATCTTGATGTATTTCTCGGCGTAAGTGCGCAGCGTCGGAAGCTTGCGGTCGCGCACGCCGCTGTTGGCGTGGAGCTGCAGCGCGGAACGCGTGAAGACGAATACCCAGACGCCGTAGAGATTGAAATTACCGCCGAGGCCCTCGGTGGCGTCGTCGAAGAAACCGGCCGAGCTCGTCTGGCCGATGCGATCGCACATGCGCTCGATGAGGCGGGAAGTCTCGTCCTTCTTGGAGAGGCCGAAGCTGAAACGCGCGACCGCCTTGGCGATGTTGAAGGCCTGCCAGTGGTTGTCGTAGTCGCTGCGGTGAAGGAGGGCCTTGTCGATGCGCTCCTGCGTTTCCGGCACGAGGCGTTCCCAGACGGGATTGCGCTCTTTGGAGGGACCGAAGCAGAGGAGGCCAAGCGCGGCGTAGGCGAGGCCGTTTTCCGTCGCCGGTTCCGTGAACATCTGCGCCGTGATGCAGCGGGCGGCGAGATCGATGAGGTCGAAACCTTTCAGCGTGGTTTCGCCGGTGGCGCGGTAGAATTCCCCGAGGGCGTGGGCGACGTGTCCGGGTTCGTCGGGACGGGATTGTTCTCCAGCGATGGGAAGAAGGGTGCCGTCAGCTTGGATCGAGTCGAGATTGTGGCCCAACATCGAACGGGCCATGTCGAGACATTGCTCGGAGAAACTGTGCATGCGGTTTGGCGAAGGTGCTAGAAGGTCAGGCGCGTCGCGCTAGAGAAGGAGATGAATCTCAGGAGAATCCGCAGGGGGGCAAGAGGGAAGTTCGGGAAAACCCCGCAAAGTGGATGGAGGAACGAGACGGGAGACGGCCACCCAGCGACGATGCATACCATTGGCTGCGCGGCGCGCCTCACTCGGGTAACAGTTACATCCGCAAAAAAGCCGCGGCGAGAGCGCCGCGGCTGAAGGTTGAAAACAGGCCAAGAGTCGGAGCGATCAGCGCGCGATGAGCTTCAGGAATTCGGCGTTGGTCTTCGTCTTCGAGAGCCGCGCGATCATCGTCTCGGTAGCCTCCTCGATCTTCTGCTGCACGAGCGCGCGGCGGAAGAAATGGATGCCCTCGAGTGTCTTCGCGTCGATCAGCAGCTCCTCCTTGCGGGTGCCGCTGGCGGCAATGTTGATCGCCGGCCACAGGCGCATCTCGGCGCACTTGCGGTCGAGCACGAGCTCCATGTTGCCGGTGCCTTTGAACTCCTGAAAAATCACGTCGTCCATGCGGCTGCCGGTTTCGACGAGCACCGACGCGACGATCGTGAGCGAACCGGCTTCCTCGGTGCGACGCGCGGTCGCGAAGAGTTGGCGGGGTTTTTCCAGCGCGCGGACATCGAGACCGCCGGAGCCGGTGCGGCCCGAATTGCGCGCGGTGTTGTGGGCGCGGGACAGGCGCGTGATCGAATCGACGAACAACACGACGTCGCGACCGGTTTCGACGAGGCGCTTTGCGCGCTCGATGCAGAGGTCGGCGATGCGGATGTGATTTTCGATCTGCTCGTCGTTGGACGAAGCCCAGATCTCCGCGCCGGTGACGCTGCGTTTGAAATCGGTGACTTCCTCGGGACGTTCGTCGACGAGGAGGATCATGACGAAGCACTCCGGATTGTTCTCCAAAACGCCCAGCGCCATGTCGCGCAGCAGCGTGGTCTTGCCGGTCCGTGGCGGCGCGACGATGAGGCCGCGGGTGCCTTTGCCGATCGGGCAGAACAGATCGACCGCGCGCGTCGTCATGCGGCCGTCTTCCATCTCCATTTTCAGGTGCTGGTTCGGCGAGATTGTCGTCAGCGTGGTGAACTCGAATTTGCCGCGGCGTTCTTCAAGCGGGAGGCCGTCGACGGTCTCGATGAAGCGCATCTTCGGATTCGGGAAACGTCCATCGGGGGGAAACGCCGTGCCGCCGATGATGGAGCCGGCGCGGAGCTTGAAACGGCGGATGAGCTCCTTCGGCACGAAAGGATCGGTGGGCCGGCGCTTGCCGCCTTTGCTGATGTCGATCAGCTGGCCGTTGCCTCCACGCTGGGTGTCGATGTCGAGGATGCCTTCGACGCGGATCGTCTCGACAGCCGGAGTCGCCACCGCCGTGGCGGGGGAGGAGCCGCCGTTTTCAGCGGCAGAAGATTGGGGCGCGGCGGTAGACGGCGCGGGGTTGTCCGCGGGGGCGGACGCAGTTTTCTTTTCCATACGCAAGAGGTTCGAAGCACCCGCGCTTGACGCTTCAAACTCATGTCGGGATAAGAGCCGCAAGTTGCGTCCCTAACCCCTAAAATCCGCACACACAGTGACAGATCAGACGATTACCTCAGTTTCCCGGGAACACCGGTTATTCAGGCCTTCGGCCGAGTTCAAAGCCCAAGCTAATCTTGGGAGCGATGCCGTTTACAAAAAGCTCTACGCCGAGTCTGTCAACTCCCCAGAAACGTTCTGGGCGCGCCAGGCGAAGGAACACCTGGTGTGGCGCAAGCCCTTCCGCAAGGTCCTCGACTGGAAGCCTCCGCACGCGAAATGGTTCGTCGGCGGCAAGCTCAACGTCTCCGAAAACTGCCTCGACCGCCACCTCGGCACGCACCGCGAAAACAAGGCCGCGCTGATCTTCGAAGGCGAGCCGGGCGACGTTCGCACGATCACCTACAAGCAGCTTCATTTTCACGTCTGCCGCCTCGCGCACATCTTCGAAAACATGGGCATCGGCAAAGGTGATCGCGTCGCGATCTACATGCCGATGATCCCGGAAGCCGTGATGGCCATGCTCGCGTGCGCGCGCGTCGGCGCCATCCACACCGTGATTTTCGGCGGCTTCAGCCCCGAGGCGCTGAAGGACCGCATCAACGACTGCCAGGCCAAGCTCGTCATCACCGCCGACGGCGGCTGGCGTCGCGGCAAGGTCATCGAACTCAAGGCGAACGTCGACAAGGCCCTCGAGGGCGCGCCCACCGTGCACACGGTCATGGTCGTGAAACGCTGCGGCAATCCGATCAACATGGTCGAGGGCCGCGACGTCTGGTGGAAGGACGCATGGGTCGGCGCGCCGAATACGCACGCCGCGAAGGCGTTCGATTCCGAGCATCCGCTTTTCATTCTCTACACCAGCGGCTCGACCGGAAAACCGAAGGGCGTGATGCACACGAGCGCCGGCTATCTCCTCGGTTGCAAGCTGAGCTCGCACTACGTTTTCGATCTCAAGGACAACGACCGCTACTTCTGCTCCGCCGACATCGGCTGGGTCACCGGCCACAGCTATGTCGTCTACGGCCTGATGGCCAACGGCGCCACCATCTTCATTTACGAGGGTGCGCCGAACCAGCCGGAGCCGGACCGCTTCTGGCAGATGATCGACCGCCACGGTATCACGATTCTGTATACGGCACCGACCGCGATCCGGGCATTCATGCGCTGGGGCGACAACTACGTCCTCCGCCACCGGCTCGACTCCCTGCGCCTGCTCGGCTCCGTCGGCGAACCGATCAATCCCGAGGCGTGGATGTGGTATTACAAGATGATCGGCAAGAAACGCTGCCCGATCGTCGACACGTGGTGGCAGACCGAAACCGGCTGCATCATGATCTCGCCGCTGCCCGGCATCACGCCGCTCAAGCCCGGCTCGGGCACCCGTCCGTTCTTCGGCGTGCTCCCGAAGGTGGTCGACGAAAAAGGCCGCGAGGTTCCGCGCAACACCGGCGGCAAGCTCGTCATCGCCAAGCCGTGGCCTTCGATGCTGCGCACCCTGTGGGGCGATGACGAACGCTACCAGAAGGCCTACTGGAGCGAGTATCCAGGAATCTACTTCACCGGCGACGGCGCGCGGCAGGACAAGGACGGCTATTTCTGGATCGTCGGCCGCATCGACGACGTGCTCAACATCTCCGGTCACCGCATCGGCACCGCCGAGGTCGAGAGCGCGCTCGTGTCACACCCCGCCGTGGCGGAAGCGGCCGCAGTCGGCCGCCCGGACGAATTGAAGGGCCAGGCGCTGGTCGTTTTCGTCACGTTGAAAGCGGGGCAGACCGCCAGCGACGCGTTGAAGGAAGAGCTGCGCAATCACGTCGGCAAGGAGATCGGCTCGCTCGCCAAGCCGGATGTCATCCGTTTCGCCGCCGCGCTGCCCAAGACTCGCAGCGGAAAAATCATGCGCCGCATCCTCAAGGAGATCGCCGCCGGCGGCACCGTGAAGGGCGACACGACCACGCTGGAAGACTTCAGCGTCGTCGCGAGCTTGCAGGCGGAGGAATAAATCGCGCGGTAAATGATGTGGAGACCGACCGGCTAACGGTCGGTCTCCCCGCGCGCGCAAAAACGCGGCGAAAACGGTTTGATCAGGCGCCTTATCGCCGTTTTATTGCGGCATGCGGGCGTCCAGCCTCTCCGTTCCGTCGCGGCGCGCGTTTACCCTGATCGAGTTGCTCGCCGTCCTTGCGATCGTGGCGATTCTCGCCGCGATTTTAATCGGGGCAGGCCGCGGCGCCGCGGAGGCTGGCCGACGTGGACGCGCGAAGGCAGAGCTCGCTGCAATCGCTGCCGCGCTGGAAAGTTACAAACGCGAACTCGGCGATTATCCGCGCACCGCGAGCGCGGCGGACATGCTGCAGGCACTGCTCGGCCGGAGGAGCCCCACCGGTGCGACGATTCGGACGAACTTGTTTCTGGGGCTGGCGCGCTTTCGCACGCGCGAAGACCGCGATCCCTTCGCGGATCCGGGCGCCGAACTCGCCGACCCGTGGAACCGGCCGTATCGTTACGTCTACCAGAATGGCGACGCGCCCGCGTGGCTGCAGCCGGGCTTTGTTCTGTATTCGACCGGACCTGACGGCGCCGACCGTCCTCCCCCGACGGATACAGGCCGGGTCGATGCGTTCTCCCCGGAGAACGCCGACAACCTCTACGCGAATCCATGAGCGAGAAACGAAAGTCCCGGCCCCGGCCCGCCGGATTCACGCTGGTCGAGCTGCTCACCGTGGTGGCGATCCTCGGGATCCTGGCCGCAATCCTAATTCCGGCGGTCGCTGCGGCACGTCGGTCGGCGGAGAAAGCGAAAACCCGCGTGCGTTTCGCGCAATGGGCGGCGGCGCTCGAATCGTTTCGCAATGAATACGGTTACTATCCGCGTCTGGACTCCTCGCAGCTCGTGAACGGCGGTGTCGCCGCCGCCGAGCATCCGTTTCACGACGTCCTGGCGGCCCGCCGCCGCGACGGAAATCCGTTGACGAGCGGCAGCGTGGCGATCGCCGACAATCCGAAGCGTATCGAGTTTCACGCGTTCGCGCCGGTGGAATTCGCCGGCGCGGACCCTGGAATTTTGTGCGACGCCGGCGGCAACACCGAGATCGCCGTGCTGGTCGATCGCAACCTCGACGGTGTGCTCGACGCGGCGGACTTCGGGTCGCTGCCGCGGGTGCGGGGACTGCAGCCGCCGCCCGACGATTTTCCGGCGGCCGGACTGCGAACCTCGATCGCCTTTTATGCGCCGGCGCCGGAGGCCTCCGAAACCAATCCCGCCTTCGTATTCAGTTGGAAATGACGCCCCGCCTCGCGCTGCGCGAAAGTCCCAGGTGCTCGGCCGCCGCACGCGGATACACGCTGGTTGAACTTTTGGTCGTCGTGGCGCTGATCGCCGGCCTCGCGGCGTTCCTGTTTCGCGGAATCGGCGGGAGCGGCGGCGGCGCATCGCTGCAAACCGGGCAGGCACTGCTGACAAATCTCTTCATCGTGGCGCGAACGAAAGCTGTGGCGACCGGCGCGACGACGCGGGTCTTGGTGCAGGTCGATCCGTCGATTCGTGACGATTTTCTGCGTATCTGCGCGGTGCAGATTGCGCGGGCGGGCGGATGGGAGACGGTCATGGAAACACGATTGCCGGAAGGCATCTTTGTCGTTCCCGGAAACGTTCCGAGTTTGCCCGCCGGCATGTTCGACGAACGCGACGCGGCCGGCTGGATCAAAGCCGACGGCTCGACCCCGCTGCGTTCGACGGCTTTGCGCGCGGGCGCCGTCGTCACCGCGGTGGTGGGCGCGGGGACCGACGCGCAATGGGCGACGGTGTCCTTCGCGGCGGCCGGCACCACCGCCCAAGCGGGCGACATCGTGCTCGCGCCAGGACGGCGGCGCCCGCCGGGAACGGTGTCGGCGGGTGCGTCGCCGATCGTGCTCGAGCAGCCGGAGCGCGTCCGCGGCCTCGCCCTCAGCACCTATGGGCTGGTCACGCTGATCGATGAACGCGCGAGCTTTTGAATGAAAACTCGCACGGCGCAGCGGGCGTTTTCGCTGGTGGAGGTCGTCATCGCGGTTGCGATCTTCGGCTTTGCACTGACCGCGATGCTCGCGTTGCTGCCGGCGCTGACGCGTCAAGCCGCCGAATCCGCGGAAACCCTCGCGGCACAACGCCTGCCGGACGCCGTGCGGGTGGAACTCCGGGCGGTCGCTGAACGAAACGGCTTTGGCGCACTCGCAACGATGCTGCCGGCGCTTTCGGCTCCGTTAAAAAATGGCGCGACGTTTGCAGCGCCGCGCGAGGGTTCGTGGGTGAAGCGGGTCGAGACGTCCGTCGCGATCGATGTCGCCGAAGCGTATTACGCGATCGAGATCTGGCGCTTCGCGGAAGCGACTGCGGGTCTCGAATCGGCGACCGCGCCGCTGGCCGCGTATGTGCGGGTCTCATGGCCGTGGCGTGTGCCGGGAGCGCTGGTGGATACGCCATTGGAGCAGCGGCATCAGTTCACGTTTGTCGTGCCGATCGACCGATGAAAACGGGAACGCGTTCGCCGGGATTCACGTTGGTGGAGCTGATCGTCGCGTTGGCGATCACCGCCGCAATCGCCGGAATTGTCCTGGCCGTGACGATCCACGTGCTCGGGTTGTGGCGGCGCGCGCAGGACGCATTCACGCTCGAAGCGCAGGCGGCGATCGTGCTCGACCACGTGGAACGGGATTTGCAGGCCGCGATTTTCCGGCCGGACGGCGCGACGTGGCTTGCGGTCGATCTCTTCACGTCGCCGGCCAGTCTGGGTGCGCACGGCTGGCGGGAGAACGCGCGCGGCAAGCCTCCGGGTAATCCGAGCCATCGCCTGTTGCCGATGTCGCCGGGTGCAACCGAGCCGTCGATCGCCGCGGCGCGTTTCGGACTTGGTGGCGCGTGGCTGCGGTTTTTCACGACGAACGTGGAATCGAAAGGCTCCGCCAATCCCGGCGGCAGCTTGCCGGTTGCGGTCAGCTATCAGGTGATGCGGCGGGCCGTCTCGGGCGGGATCGCGGCTTCGAACCGAGCGGCGGTGCGCTACACGCTGTTCCGCTCAGCGGTCAGCAACACCGAAACGTTTCTCGCCGGCATGGACCTGCGCGCGGCCGCCTACACAAGTGCATCGCCGACGCCCGCTCCGGCCCGCAGCGCGCGTTCGCTGACGAATCCGGCCACGAGTGACGCACTTGCCACCAACGCGATCGACTTCGGCATCTATCTGTATCGCCGCAGCGTATCCGGAAAGCTGCGACGGATCTTTCCGGACGCGGCCATGGCGACCGATCACGCGGCACGGGTGGCGGAGGAATTTCCGGAGGTCGTCGACGTGATGTTGCGGTTGCTGACGGAGGAGGGCGCCCGGATCCTGGGTCAGATGGAGACGGAGCCCGGGCGGCTTTCTCGACCGTGGCGTTATGCGACGGATGCGGAGTGGTGGTGGGCGGTGGTCGAACAGCATTCGCACGTTTACGTGCGGCGCGTGGAACTGAAGGGCGGGCGATGACGCGACGAATCGAACGCAGGCGAGGGCGTGGCGAAGCGGGGATGGCGTTGGTGCTGACGCTCTCGCTGTTGGCCTTGCTCGTGCTCGCGGTTTACGGGTTGAGCGCGGTGGTGCGCGTACACGGCAACGTATCCGAGACCGCGGGCGCGCAGCTTCGCGCGCGACAACATGCACTGTTGGGCTTGAGCATTGCGCTGGGGCAACTGCAGGGCCGCGCCGGCGAAGATGCGCGGGTGACCGCGATGGCGGGCGTCGCTGGAGCGGCGGTGGGCAGCGACCGGCGTCACTGGTGCGGCGTGTGGCGCAGCGACGGCGCCTTTCTGGGGTGGCTCGTTTCGGGTGCAGCCGAGCAGCCGAGTCCGCAACTGAATGCAGCGGTTGCGTCCATCAAGTTGATTGCCAGCGGCAGCGTGGGCGCGACGTCGGCGGATTCCGAGCACGTGATCGCGGGTCGCATCCCGCTGCAGGTTCCCGAGACGCCGGCCACGCCAGGCACGCGTGCGACGATCGGAGCTTACGCGTATCTCGTGCTCGACGAAGGGGTGAAGGTGAGTGCGTTCGTTCCGCCGGGACTCGAGCCGGCAGGGATCGTGACGCCAAGGATAGCGGTCGTGTCGTCCAACGCGGCGCAAGCAAAGTTGCGGGCGGCGCTGGAGACTCAGGCCACGGCGCTGCCCCGCGTGTTACTCTACGAGCAGCTGAGTCTGCTGCCTTCTCCCGCCGCGCCGCTCACGCCCTCCGTGCTGCAGGATAATTTTCATCACGTCACTTTGACGGCGACGACGGTGGCGGACGAGCAACTCACCGCCGGTAGGGTAAATCTGAATACGACCTCTGCTCACGTCTGGCGCAGCGTGTTCGAGGCCTACAACGCGGTGCCGGGCGTCGAACCCTTGACCGCCGACGAAATCGTCGCGGGCGCGTCGGGTATCGCGCATGGCCTGGCGGCGTCGGCGTCGGGCAAAATGGCCCAGGCACCTTACGCGAGCGTGGCGGCCTTCGAGACGAGCGCGCTGCTCGTTGCGAACCTGCCGCCGCGTGTCGGCGCGGCGGAATTCGTGGCGGCGATCGGCCCGATGCTCGGCGTGCGTTCGGACACGTTTCGAATTCGGGCGTATGGTGACGTCGTCGATCCGCTCGCGCCGGACACGGTGAAAGCGACCGCCTCTTGCGAGGCGGTGGTGCAGCGCACGACCGAGGCGGCCGCGGGCGGAGCGGGGCGGCGCTTCAGGATGCTTTTTTTCCGATGGCTCGGACCGGAGGATGTATGACGCGCACCATCGCCGACGGAGCGCTCGTCGCCGCGTAGTAGGCGGCGAGTTCCTGGTCGCTTTCCGCCGCCGACCATCCGCACAACTCTGCCATCCACTTGGCCACCTGCTCGGCCACCGAGGAAGGGTTTTCGACGTAGTAATGCCAGCTGCTGCGCCGCACCATCACATCGTCGAGGTGCGTGGCCCATTCCTCCTGGACGTAATGAGCCACGGCTTCGTAGGTGCAGGGCGGCGGCACGAGGCCGCTGAACGCGTTGACTTGATCGGCCGGCAAAAGCGGCTCCGCCGCGGTGCGGCACGCGGCAAGTTTGCGGCCGAGCTGGCGCGCCACGTTGTCGACGGTCTGCTCGGCCATGAGCCGGTAGGTCGTCAACTTTCCGCCGGTGACGTCCCACCAGCCCGGTTCGGGCGACGTGATCTGGTGCGCGCGGGAAATATCGGAAGGCGTGCCGTCGGGGTTGGCGACCAGCGGGCGAAGTCCGGCCCAGGAGCTGATGACGTCGGAGGCGCCGAGCGTGATTTGCGGGAACGCCGCTTTGACGGTCCGGAGGACGTAGGCGATATCGTCCGCTTCGACCCGGACGTTTTCCGGCGCATCGCGGTAATCCGTATCCGTCGTGCCGACGATCACGCGCTCGCCCCAGGGAATGAGAAACAGGATGCGTTTGCCCTCGGTGATCACGACGGCGTCGGTGACCGGCAGGCGGCTGCGATCGACGACGAGGTGAATGCCTTTGCTCAGCCGCAATTTCACGGCGCTGTGCGGAATCTGTTCGGCCCAGGGGCCGGTGGCGTTGACGAGCGCGCGGGCGCGGATGGAAAACGTCTCGCCCGAGAGAACGTCCTCGAGTTCGCAGTTCCAGCCCTCGGGAGAGCGCTGGGCGGTGCGGAACCGCACGTAGTTCGCCAGGGTTGCGCCGTGCGTGGCGGCGGAGCGGAGCGTGTCGATCACGAGACGGGCGTCGTTGGTCAGCGCGTCGAAATAGCGCACGGATCCGATCAGTCCGTCCTGACTCAGCGCGGGCAATGCGTGCAGCGTCTCTTCGCGGGTGAAGCCGCGCGAGGGTTGGAAGTTCCGGCCGTTGCAGAGCAGATCGTAGATCTTCACGCCGACGCGCAACTGCCACAGCGGGCGTCCACCCTTGCGATAGGCGGGGAACATGAAGCCCATCGGTTGCGCCAGATGGGGCGCGATGGCGTGGATGGTTTTTTTCTCCACGCTGGCTTCGTGGACGAGGCCGACGCGACCCTGTTCAAGATAACGCAGACCGCCGTGCAACAGCCGGCTCGAGCGGCTGCTGGTGCCGTAGGCGAAATCGTGCCGGTCGACGAGGCCGGTGCGCAAGCCGCGCATGGCGGCGTCGCGGGCGATGCCGCTGCCGGTGATGCCGCCGCCGATCACGAGGAGATCGAGCGGGCGGTCCGCGAGAGCGCGGAGCGTTGCCGTGCGTCGTTCGAAAAATGACGTTTTCATGCGAAAGCGGGATCGCCGCGCGCCTGGGTCAGCGCATCGGCAAATTCGGCCAGCGTGGGAACGGTGAGATCGGGTGGTGGCGTCGCGCGGACGGCTTCCTCGGCGGTGGCCTCGCCGCTGAGCACGAGCACGCCGAACGCGGCGGCGCGCTGGGCCATCAACACGTCAGTATAGAGACGGTCGCCGACCATCGCGATCTGCCGTGGTTGCAGCCGGTGGCGCGTCAGGATGCCCGACAACATCGAGGGATCGGGTTTGCCCAGCACGATGTCGGGCGAACGGCCGGTGACGGCCGCAAGTGCGGCGCAAATGGAGCCGCAATCGACCAGCACCGTCGGCTGATCGGTCGGACATACCCGGTCCGGATTGGTGGCGACGAAAAGCTTGCCGCGCTGGATCCACCACGCCGCGCGACAGAGTCGCGCGTAGGAAAGCGTGAGATCGAAACCGATCACCACCGCGTCCGGTTCGTCCGCCGCGTCCTCGCGCGCGAGCGTGAAGCCGGCCTGCTCGAATTCGCCGAGCATGCTCGGCGTGCCGAGCGCGAACACCCGCCGCACCTGCGGATGCTGCGTCCGGAGAAAATCGATCGTCGCCTGCGCGGACGTGTAGAGCTCGTCCTTAGTCGCCTCGAGGCCCATGCGGCGCAGGTGGGCGAGGTAGTCGGCGACGCTCTTGGACGGATTGTTCGTCAAAAACGAATAACCGATGCCGAGCTCCCGCAGGCGTGCGAGAAATGGCAACGTCCAGGGAAACAGCGTCCCGCCCTTGTAGATCGTGCCGTCCATATCGAGCGCGACATGAGCGATGGCGCGCAGACTTTGCCCGAGCGTTGAAGAGGTGGAGGTGGAAACGGCGGAGTGCATGTCGACCGAAGAGCGAAGACGGACCTAGATTTACGAGACGTTGTCGTAACCGTGCGCCTTGGCGGGCCAGGCGAAGAGAAACAGAACCGTGCCGATGAACCCGGTGCCGACGAGCATGGCCAGGCCGGCGTTCCAGCCATGGAGTTCGACGAGGCGGCCCAGACCCCAGCCGGAAAGCAGGGTGCTCGCATAGCCGAACAAACCCGTGAAGCCCACGGCGGTGGCGGCCGCGCGGTTGGTGGCCAGATTCGCGGCGGCGATGCCAACGAGAGCCTGCGGGCCGTAGATGAAAAAGCCGGAGGCGCCGAGCAGGAGGGTCGCAAGCCACACCGGTTGATGCGGTATTTTCCAGAACAGGAAGAAAAAGACCGTGGCGAGGGCCATGCAGATGACGCACATGCGAACGGCGCGGCCCCGCAGCCAGCGATCCGTCAGCCAACCGGCGGCGAGCATGCCGACCAGGCCCGCGATCTCGAACGCGGCCACCATCCAGCCGGCGCGGTGAATCGCGAGGCCCTTGGATTCGTGGAGCAGCGTGGGACCCCAATCGAGCACGCCGTAACGCATCGTGTAGACGAAGAAATTCGCCGCCGCGATCAGCCACATCACCGGGCTGCCAAACACCTGCCGCCGCAGCACGCGGCGAAACTCTGCGGATTCTGCTTCGCCGCGGCGGCCGTTGGCGGGCGCGTTGGACCCGACGATTTCAGGCAGCCCGACGGAGCTGGGCGTGTCGCGCAGCGTGAGCCAGAGACCCGCCGCGACGACGAGGGCCAGCGCCGCCGGCAGCCAGAAACACCAGCGCCAGCCGAACCCGACGATGTATCCACAGGAAATGACAACGAGGCCCGCGCCGATCGAATGCGAGGTGTTCCAGATCGACATCTTGGTCGCGAGCTTCTCGGGCGGAAACCAGTGCGTCATCAGACGCGCGCAGGGAGGAAAGCCCAAGCCCTGCACCCAGCCGTTCATCATCCACACGATGCCGAGCACCAGCACCGCGGAGCTGAAGCCGAAGAAGATGTTGGCCACCGCCGAGAGCACGAGCCCGGTGACCATGAAAACACGCGCGTTGCTGCGGTCACCCCAGAAGCCGTTGACGAACTTCGAAACGCCATACAGCAGGCCGTGCAACGTCAGGAAAAGGCCGAGATCTGATTTGGTGATGCCGAGGTCCGCCTGCATCGCCGGCATCGCGATGCTGAGATTCTTGCGGACAAAATAGAAGGCCGCGTAGCCGACCATCGTGGCGATCAGGGTGCGCGTCTGCCAGTAACGGAAACGCGGGTCGCGCTCGGCGGCTGCGGCGTCGCTCGAACGGGCGGGGGTGACGGGAAGGGCGGAGTCGCTCACGGGAAAAGCGTTCAGGGGATGGGGGCCGTATCGACGGGCCAAATACCATTGGCGCCGAAAAGCTCATCGAGCAGCGGGGCCATGAGCCCGGTGCGGACGGCAAGGTCCAGCACGGTGAAGCGGCGACGAATGTGATACGCGCGCGAAAAGCTCGCGCGCAGCCGCGCGCGGTCGATGCCGATAGCCTCCGGCTCCGCGGGCGCACCGACGAGTTGGAGACGGCGCTTGAGTTCGTTCGACGGAATCAGTTGCGCTCGCAGCCGTCCGCGCAGCTCGGGCCACACCGCGCGCAAACGCTCCAGCTGGTTTGCGAGTTCCGTGCGCGTGGGATGTTTCGCGAGCGTTTCCCTGAGCGCGGTCGGGAGGAAATCGTTGGCCGCGAATTGCTGACGCACCGAGGCTTCGACGGCTGCGGGCTCAGGCCAGCGCGCGCAGCAGGCGGCGACGTCGAGCTGCTCGAGCGGCTGTTCGAGCAAACGTTCGTAGAAGGCGGTGACGGCGAGGGTGGCGAGGCCCACCTTGAAACCGTGCGACGGCGGCTCTCCGCGGTGAGTGTGGTGCTCCATGTCCCACAGGTGGCTGAACTGATGTTCGGCGCCGGAAGCGGGACGACTCGAGCGGCTCCATTGCATTGCGAAGCCTCCGAGCATGAGTCCTTCCGTCAGCGGGGCGATCGCGGTGAGCCGACCCTCCCGCGCTCCGGCCGGATCGGCGAGAGCATCGCGGAGTCCTCCCTGCACGATTTCCCATGCCCGCGGATCGATCGCCTCAACCTGCAGCATGTCGGCGAGGATCCAGTCGGCCCCAGCGGTGATCTTCGCCTGCAAATCGGCGTAGCCGGACGCGGTCATTGCGAATGGCGCGCGTGCGATCACTTCGAGATCCGCCACGACGGCCCGCGGCGCGGGACAATCGAACGTCTGTTTCGCGCCCTCGAACGTGATGGAAGCGCCAAACGCGGTATAGCCGTCCATCGACGCGGCCGTGGCGACGCACAGATAGGAGCGACCGGTGCGATGCGCGGCGAGTTTCACCAGGTCGTTGACCGTGCCGGACCCGACTGCGACCGGCACGGCGTCGTGCTGGCGGAAGGCTTCCTCGAGTTGTCGCACGAACGTGTGCTCCGCATAAAGGTTCGGATCGCTGAAGACAAACGGCGGGAGCATCGGTTGCCCGCTACGTTGAAAAGCTTCGACGACGTGCCGGCCGGCGGCCTGGAACGAAGCCGGATCGGCGACGACGAGAGCGGTGCGGTCCGAAAACTGCTCGCGGAAGAACGTCGGCACGCGGGCGATCAGGCCGGTGCTTACGAACAGGGCTTTGGTTTCGCGGGCGGACGCGAGCGCGTCGGCCAGCGAAAGCCGTTGGGCAGACAGCGGGAAATGGGACGGTCGGGACGCCCCGGTGGACCGGGCCGTGTCAGGATTGGTCATGATACGAGAAAATCGAAACGAGCGGCAGTGCGTTCGCGGGGAAAAGCGGCGTCGGCGAGGGTGCGGGATGCTGCGGCGTGTGCATCGGCAAGCGGAACTGCAATCGGGCCAAGGCGGCGATTCGGATCATTTGGCGCGAGCCCGGGAGGTTTTTCGGTCCGGCATGGCTGCCTTCAATTCGACGAGCAGCGCGGTGGCAGCAAGGGATGGGTAATCGTCGGAATAATTATGCTGCATTACAAATCAAATAGCGTCGCGCCGGGCGGCGCTGTCAAGCCCGATACCGCGGGGCCACAGGGAAAAGTGGGGCGTGTCGTTCGTGTCCCCGCTGCCGCGGCGGGCGCACCCGTTCGGTGACGCCACAAATGGAAAGACGTCGAAGCTGCGAGCGCCGGCGAAGATGCGGAACGCGGAGGCGGGCGCGCCGCTCAAAACTGACGCCGTTTACCGGGCGGCCGTTGGCTGCGCCGCGGCCGATGCCGCGGGCGTGAAGGGGGCGCCGCGGATGCGGCTCAGCTCTTGCGCTTCTTCGTCTTGGCGGCGGCGGAGCTGGACATCGCCAGCAGCACGGTGGCTCCGGCTTCGTCGATGACCAGGCCCTTGACGAGTCGGCCGCGGATTGCGGCCAGAATCGCGTCGGAGCGATCGCTGCCCGACACGACGCCGAGCACGAGGGGGATGCGGCGCAGCTGATCGACTTCGACGCTGATCGCCCGGTCGCGCCACGGCGTATCGCATTCGTTGCCCTTCGCGTCAAAAAAGCGGCCGCCGATCTCCCCGACCGCGCCCGCCTCCGCGAGTTCGTCCACGTCATCAGCGGTCAAGACACCGCGCTCGAGGAACACGGAATTTTCCAACGTGCCGATGCCCACGAGCGCCACGGCGGCGTCGCCGAGCCGCTGGTGCACGACGCGCACCTGCTCGAGCTGGAGCAGAGCATCGCGCGTGCGCTTGTCGGGCATGAACGCGGGCACGTTCAGAGTGAGAAACGAGCCGCCGAGCCGTTGTGCGAGCACGCGACCGACTTCCTGCGCGTCGAAGGCGTTGACGTGCGAATCGACGCTGCCCATCGCCTGCACGACCGTCAGCGCACGGTTTTTGGGTTCCGGCAGATGGTGCACCAGTTCGTGAATTGTTCGCCCGCCGGCGACCGCGACGACGTCCCTCGGTTTGATCAGGGCATCCACCGGGCTTGCGGCAAAGTGGCCGACAGCGCGCCGCAGATCGGAGGTGTTCAACCCGTCGATCGCCTTGAGCACCACCGCGGTGGCCAAGCCAAAACGCTCGCATAGCTGGCCCTCGAGATCGCGCCGGCGCGGGTCATACTCCGCCACCGAAATCCGGACGATCCCGCGTTCCCGGGCGAGGGCGAGCAGCCGCGACACTTTCGCCTGTGAAACCTTCACGAACTTCGCGACCTCGTTCTGTCCGAGACCATCGATATAGTAGAGGCGGGCGGCCAGGCGTAGCCGATCGTCGGAATAGTTATGCGGCATCGGGGGAAGGCTGCATCTCAAAAACCTGCGAGGTCGCGTGTCAACCACCGGGTGGCACGACCGCCCGCGAGAGAGCGTGGCGCCGGCGCGGTTTCCGGGGCTTGACAAGCGGAGGAGCGTCAACTGTGGTGATGGAATTCAAATGCTGAATAAATATACAAAGCTTCGGCCGGCGCGCTCCCTGGAGGTGAAACGAGCTCCGGCCGCTGCATCCACGACGGCCATCGCCGGTGCCCGCCGCCACATCGGCGCAGGCGCGGCATGTGGACCCCGCGGCATGGTGTAATAGCGACCTTGTATAGCCATTCGTCTTCGTTGGCCCGAAGGCTTTCCTCCCAAAACCGCCCAAGCATCAACCTCATGGAAATCCCCACAATCCGAACCCTGCTCCGCGGCTGCCTCGGCGCCGCCGGCCTTTTCGCGGCGCAGACCGCGTGGACCCAAACGTCTGCGGAAACCAACTCCGAGGACCAGCCGCTGCTCCTCAGCCCCTTTGTCGTCAGCGCCGAACAGGATAACGGCTACATCGCGACTGACTCGCTGGCGGGCACGCGGCTGCGCACGCCGCTCAAGGACATCGCCGCCTCCATCAGCGTCGTCACGAAGGATCTGCTCGAGGATCTGGGCGTAAACGACACGGCCGGTCTGCTCGTTTACACCACCGGCACCGAAGTCGTCGGCGTGGGCGGCAATTACTCCGGTTCCACTAGCGAGACCGCCGCGCAGACGTTCGATCCGATGCGCGAATCCACGAGTCCGACCACGCGCGTGCGCGGGCTCGCGGCGGCCGACGAAACCCGCAACTATTTCATCAGCCCCGGCATTCCGTTCGACGCCTACAACACCCAGAGCGTCACCCTGAACCGCGGCGCCAACGCGATCCTCTTCGGCTTCGGCAGCCCGGCCGGCATCATCGAAAACTCCCTGCTCGCGCCGCAGTTCAAGAACAAGGGCCAGGTCAAGCTCCACGCGGGCAGCTACGGCACGTTTCGCCAGTCCCTCGACGTCGAGCGCGTGCTGATCAAGGACAAGCTTTCGCTGCGCATCGCGCAGCTGGACGACAACCGCCGTTACGAGCAGAACGCAACGTTCCGCGACCAGGAGCGTTATTTCGGTGCGCTGACGTTCCGTCCGTTCCAGTCCACCACCATCCGGCTCAACGCCGAGCACGGCCATCTCGACCAGCGGCTGCCGCGCGTGGACCCGCCGGTGGACAGCCTCACCACCTGGTGGGACTTCGGCCAGCCGACCCGTGACAACAACTTCACCTCGGCCGCGACCAAGGCCTACCAGCGCGCCAACAATCTCGACGGCATGGCGGGCAACTGGTCGCAGAACGTCGGTCTCATTTACACGGATACAAACGCCACGCTGCCGGGCGACGCGATGGTGCCCTACGCCAACGCGCCGGGCATCACCTATCGTTTTCTCGGTCCGCGCAGCAGCCAGGAAATCGCGGCGGCGGTCACCATGGATCCGCTCGCCGGCTTCATGGTCGGCAAGCAGCTGCTCGATCGTTCCATTTTCGATTACCGCAACCAGCTTCTCGACGGCCCGAACAGCGGCACGTGGCTCGACTTCGACACGGTGAACGTCGCGGTGGAACAGCTTTTCCTCAACGGCGACGCCGGCATCGAACTCGTCTACGACCGGCAGGCCGCCGACTCGTCGATGCTGCGCGGCATCAGCAACAGCTATCGCGGCAACAATATCTTCATCGACGTCAACACCGTCACCCCCGACGGCCGCCCCAATCCCAACTTCGGCCGTCCGTTCATCGCCTCGAACGGTTACTTCTACAATTACGACAAGCTTTACGAGACCGGTCGCGCCACGGCCTTCCTGCGCCACGACTTCACGAAGGAGGGCAACAGTTTCCTGCGCCGGCTCCTCGGCACGCAGACGGTCAGCGCGATGTATTCGGATCTCCGGACTTCCGACTACACCCTCGGCGGCTATCCGCAGGTCGTCGGCCCGGCCTTCCGCGACGGCCTCAACGGCAACACGATCGCGACCAGCCGCAAAATCTCCAGCGTCGTTTACCTCGGACCGTCGCTCGCGAATGCGGCGAGCCCTGCCGGGGCAAACCTGCAAGGCGTGCAGGGCGAACTGAGCATGCCGGCAACGGTGGACGTGATGGTGGAGAACGTCGGCACCGGTTACAAATGGGTGCGTCAGTCGGTCCCGACCTACAGCTACTACGATCCCGAGGACCTGAAGTATCTCGTGGTTTCGAACACCGGCCTGCGCAACAAGGCGCAGTCCAGCGCGATCATCCTGCAGAGCGACTGGTGGCGCAACACGCTCGTCTCCACGCTCGGCTGGCGCCACGACAAGGTTGAGAACGCCCGCGGCACCAACTCCGCCACCGATCCCGAAACCGGCGGTCGCACCCTCGTCCGGCCCGACTTCGATCCGTCCGAGATCACGGAGAAGGACACGTTCAGCTACGGCCTCGCGCTGCACCTTCCGCCGCGCTGGCTGCGTGGACTGCCGGGCCGGCCGTCGCTTTCGCTCTATTACAACGAGTCCGAGAACTTCGACGTCTCGATGGGCGTGCGCCGCAACATTCTTGGCGATTATCTCCCGCCGCAGGAGGGCACCACGCGCGAATTCGGCGCGGGCATCTCCGCCTTCGAGAATCGTTTCACGCTTCGCGTTGCCCGTTACGAGACCACGCAGGATAACATGACCGACACGCGCCTGAGCGGCGTGCTCGTGCGCACGGTCGATCTCGAAGCGCGCATCACCAGCTCGCTCTCGAAGAGCTTCCTCGATTCCATCGGCTATGTCGGCTTCGACAGCGCCAGCGCGTCCGAGATGTTCAAGCGCTATCTCTCGAACTACAACTATCGGGTGGGCGAGCAGCGCGAGGACGGCACCCGCAACGCCGAATACACGAGTCCCGGCGCCACCTATGAGACGACGAGCTCGATCTCCAAGGGCTACGAAATCGAGGGCGTTTACAACGCCACGCGCAACTGGCGCATCGGCTTCAACGTGGCCCAGCAGGAAGCGGTGCGCGGCGACACGAGCCCGTTGCTCACCAGTCTCATCCAGGAGCGTCTCGCCCAGTGGCAGAAGCCCGAGCTCTGGCCGCTGACGCTCGCCGGTGGCGTGCAACGCGTCGATTCCTACGCGACCACCTACATGGTGAACCCGCTCAACACCGCCAAGCTCTCCATCGGCCAGAAGATGCCGGAGCTCCGCGAGTGGCGCGCGAACCTGGTGACCAACTACACCTTCGACCGTGCCTCCCGTTTCAAGGGCTGGGGCATCGGTGGCGCCGCGCGCTGGCAGGACAAGATCGCGATCGGCTATCCCGTGATCACCGACCCGGTGCTCGGCAACGTCACGGATGTCCAGCATCCGTTCATGGGACCCTCCCAGACGACCTACGACGCGTGGCTGAGCTACCAGCGCAAGATCTACCACGGCCGCGTGAACTGGAAGATCCAGCTCAACGTCCGGAATCTCCTCAACGACGACCTCATGATTCCGGTGAAGGCCAACCCCGTCACGCTCGGCGATCTGAAGACCATGGACATCGCCGCGTGGCGCATCGGCGCCGAGCGCACCTGGGAAGTCACGTCGACGTTCTCGTTCTAAGTCAGGTTTCCGAAACGATCCCGCCCGTCAGGCGGGCCCTCCGCTCCCGGCCTTGCGTGCGAACGCGGGGCCGCGGAGCGCGGCGGCGTTTTCCGGAACCACGTTCCGGGAAACGTCTTCTTTTCGCCGTAGTGTCTTGGTCTTCTCCCATGCCCTTCAAAAACGGTTTCTCCGGGCGCGTCGCTGGAATCTGGCCGCGGATGCGCCTCTTCGCCGGGATTCTCGCCGGCCTGCTGTGTGCCATCGCTGCTCCGGCGCGTGCCGTCGGCCTCGAAGTCTACGATCTGCGCTGCGACGGCATTGAGAATCCGCTCGGGATCGATTCGTCGCCGCCGCGTCTGTCCTGGAAACTCCGCAGCGAGGAGCGCGGCCAGCGTCAGACCGCGTGGCAGGTGTTGGTCGCTTCGTCTCTGGCCCAACTCCAACGCGATCGCGGCGATCTCTGGGATAGCGGCCGCCGCAACAGCGACGAACAGTTGCATGTCCCTTATGCCGGCCGGCGGCTTACGTCATCCGAGCAGGTCTTCTGGAAAGTGCGCGCGTGGGATCGCGAGGGACGCGCCTCGGCTTGGAGCACACCGGCCACCTGGACGATGGGCGTGCTCGCCGCGGAAGAGTGGAAGGCCCGCTGGATCACGGACGCCGGGCTCCTGGCGTGGGTGCGACCGAAAATCGGTTTTCACTCGGAGGCGACCCGTGACGCGACGGAGCCGAAATGGATTCGCGTCGATCTCGGCGCCTCGCGGCCGATCGAAAGCGTGCGTCTGTATCCGGTTCGTCAGGTCCTCGAGGATTCGCAGGGATTGCCGCTGCGGTTCAAGCTCGAGGCCGCGGACGACCCGGACTTCGCGACCGCGCAGACGATCGCGGATTACACGGCTGACGACTTCCGCTATACCAGCACGGCGATCAAGACGACGGTGCCCACGTTTACAGCTCCGGCTGGCGTGCGCGGCCGCTACGTCCGCCTTGCGACGTCAAAGTTGCGGCGCAACGGCGCCGGGCACTTTCTCGCGCTCAGCCAGATTGAGATTGTTTCCGAAGGGAAAAACATCGCCGCCGGCGCTTCCGTCCTGGCGAGCGACAGCCTCGAAACCGGCCGCTGGAGCGCGGCGTCCGTGGTCGACGGCAAAGAGATTCGCGGCGCGAACCCGCGCGATAACGCCACACTGCTCGCGCGCGGCGAGTTCATCGTAAAGCCCGCCTTGCGCCGCGCCCTCCTGCACGTCAGCGGGCTCGGTCACTATGAACTTGCGATCAATGGCCACCGGGTCGGCGACGGCCTGCTGTCGCCGGGCTGGACGACTTACGAGAAGACCGCGCTCTACGACACCTACGAGGTGACGGACCTCGCCCGCGCCGGGCGCAACGCCGTCGGCGTCGTGCTCGCCGGCGGCATGTATAATGTGCGCGCAGAACGCTACGGGAAGTTCGAGAGCCTGTTCCGGCCGCTGACCGTCATCGCGCAGCTCCGTCTCGAATATGCTGACGGCACGGTCGAACTCATCGGCACCGACGAGCGGTGGACGTTGAGCGACGACGGTCCGATCACGTTTGCGAACGTGTATGGCGGCGAAGACTACGATGCCCGTCGCGCGCTGGCAGGCTGGACCGAGCCGGGTTTCGACGATTCCGCTTGGACGAGCGCCACGGTGTTCGAGGGCCCCGGCGGGGCGTTGCGCGGAATCTCGCATGCGGCGCCGCCGCTGCGCACGCACGACGTGTTCCAACCCGTGGCGGTCAACGAGCTTCGGCCGGGCGTGCGGGTTTACGATTTTGGCCAGAATACGTCCATGATGCCGCGGCTGCGCGTGCGCGGCCCCGCGGGGGCGATCGTGAAAATGACGCCGTCCGAGCTGCTGCAGCCGGATGGATCGATCGACACGTCGTCGTTCATGCGTGGGCCCAACGGCTCGTGGTGGAGCTACACGCTGCGGGGCGGCGATGCCGCGGAGGCGTGGTATCCGAAATTCTTTTACACCGGGGCGCGTTACCTGCAGGTCGAACTGTCGGCGCCGGACGGCAGGAATCTGCCCACGATCGAATCGCTCGAGAGCGTGGTCGTGCACACCGCCTCCGCTCCCGCCGGCGAGTTCGCCTGTTCGAACGAACTTTTCAACCGCATCCGCACGCTCATCCGCTGGGCTCAGCGCAGCAATCTCGTCTCCGTCATCACGGACTGCCCGCACCGCGAAAAATTCGGCTGGCTCGAACAGTATTATCTCAACGGCCCGTCGCTGCGCTACGAATTCGATCTCGCGCAGCTCTACACGAAGACGTTCGGCGACATGGCGGATGCGCAGCTGCCCAACGGCCTCGTGCCCGATATCGCGCCGGAGTTCGTGATCTTCGGCGGCGGTTTCCGCGATTCGCCGGAGTGGGGCAGTGCGATCGTGCTCGCTGCCTGGCAACACTTCGAATGGACGGGCGACGACACACCGCTGCACCGCTACTATCCCGCGATGTGCCGTTACGCCGACTACCTGGCGAGTCGCGCCGAGGGCCACATCCTTTCTCACGGGCTCGGCGACTGGTATGACATCGGTCCGAAGCCGCCCGGCGTTTCGCAGCTCACGCCGCTGGGGCTCACGGCCACGGCGACCTATTACGAGGACATCAAAACCCTCGCGGCCATCGCGACCCGGCTTGGCCATACGGCGGATGCCGCTCGCTTCACGACCCGGGCCGCTGAAATTCGCACCGCGTTCAACCGCCGATTTTTCGATGCGGAGCGGGGCGTCTATGCGACCGGCTCGCAGTGCGCCAACGCCATGCCGCTGGTG
This sequence comes from Opitutaceae bacterium, assembly GCA_040255565.1. Lineage (GTDB taxonomy): Bacteria > Verrucomicrobiota > Verrucomicrobiia > Opitutales > Opitutaceae > Opitutus. The sequence continues at coordinate 745,553 of JBDZVH010000001.1, forward strand.
CTCGGTCTCGTCGAGCCGGCCGAGCGTCCGCGTGTGCTTGCTGCGTTGGTGAGCGACGTGCGCGACCGCGGTTTAACCGCCGGCGATGTCGGCTACCGCTACCTGCTTCGCGCGCTCGCGGATGCCGGGCGCGGGGACGTGATCCACGACATAAACAATCAGTCGGAGAAACCTGGATACGGCTATCAACTCGCCCAGGGCGCGACCGCCCTCACCGAGGCATGGAACGCCCGCCGGACGTCGTCCCACAATCATTTCATGCTCGGCCAGATCACCGAATGGTTTTACCGCGATTTGGCGGGGCTCGGCAGCGATCCGGAGGCGCCCGGTTTCAAGCGTGCGATCGTCCGTCCGCAGCCCGTGAGCGGCATCACGTGGGCGCGCGCCTCGCACGAATCGCCGCGCGGACGAATCGTCTCCGCCTGGAAGCGCACCGCCGGCCGGTTCGAACTCGAGGTCGAGATTCCCGCCAACGTCAGCGCGACGGTATTCGTGCCGACCTCCGATCCGGACGGCGTGACCGAGGGCGCCGAATCGGCCGCGGACCGTCCGGGCATCCGCCGTCTCCGCGTCGAATCGGGCGTCGCGGTTTATGCCGTGGAGTCCGGCCGCTATTCGTTCTCCGCTCCGTTTTGATTACACCGACCACTACACCCGCCTTGACCAAACAGTGATGAAACAACCCGCGATCGCCTTCCGCCTCCAACCTGAAACCGTTGCGAATGCCCGCCGATTCGGGCGCTGGCGGGTGTGGGTGAAAGCGACACTGGCAATCGTGCTCGGTGCGTGGAGTGCGCCGGTCGGACAAGCGGCGGCACCAGAATCGCCGCGCTTCGATCTTCGTGCGGAACCGCAGACCTTGTTTCGCGCAAAATGGCTTCAGGACCGGCGGCACATCCTGCAGTCGTTCGCGTTCGATGACGCCGGTGGTCACGTTTACGTGCTCCAGGTTGAGGGATCCAATGCCGGCGGAACGTTTGCGGAACACAGCCGGCGCGGCGATCTGATCCTGACGAAGCTCAGCCGCGATGGAGCGCGGATCGAAGGTCACATGACGCTCCGTGGTTTTGGTCACGGCGTGGCCATGGGCATCGAGCGCGAAGGCGATGAGGTGTTTGTCTGGACGGAGGTCGATTCCGAACCCAACGCCGCGGGGGTCGGACGGGGAACGCGGATCGGACGCTTCCGTTTTATCGACGGGATGACGCTCGAGACGACCTCGCCGGCCATCGAGAAATTCACCCCCGAGTCTGGGGCGCGCGCCTGCACGCCGAGCCTCGACCTCGCTCATGGCCGCCTCGCGGTGCGCTACGTTTCCGCGTCGGGCAGCTGGAAAATCGCGCTTTACGATCTGGCTGCGTTCAACGCCGGTGGAGCGAAACCGCTGCGCGAGATTTCGCTGCGGCAAGATTTCGGCGTCTTCCAGGGCTGGTGCACCTTTGGCGACTGGCTCTACGTCTACAGCGGCACCGCTTACAGCGACGACAACCCGCCGCCGGGAAATGCGACGCTCTTCGTGCTCGATTGGCGAAGCGGTAGTGTCGTGGACCAGGCGCACACGAACGCGTTTGCCGATCTGGTGTATCGCGAACCCGAGGGGGTCGCCGTTCAAATCGCGGCAGGAAAACCGCGTCTATGCTTCGGCTTCGGTGCGTCCGTGTCGGCGACCGATTCCCGCCGGCAGGCGAGCATCGCGTATATCGATCGCCTCCACGGCAGCGGCGATCGTCCCGACCGGATGTCGGGCGGGACGACTGCGGCGCCTGCGGAGGAACTCGTCGCCGGCTTCGCGCGACCGCCGGATGCGGCGAAGCCCGCGACCATGTGGTGGTGGTTCAACAGCAACGTGAACCACGCCGGCATCACGCGGGATCTCGAGCAGTTTCGCGCGAAGGGCATCGGCGGCGTGGTGCTGATCAACAGCACGACCGGCTTCGGCACCGGACCGATTCCACAGGGGCCGAAGTTTCTCTCGCGCGAATGGCGTGAACTTTACCGCCACGCGCTCGCCGAGGCGCATCGACTCGGCCTCGAAGTCGGCGTGAATCTCAGCACCGGCTGGTGCATGGGCGGACCTTGGATCAAGCCGGAGAATTCCGGCCGTTGGTTTCTGCAATCGTCCGTGGTGGTCGAGGGGCCGGCGAAGTTTTCCGAGGTGTTGCCGCTGCCAGGAAATAAAACCGGCTACGAAAACGCCCGCCAGCTCTTCATCAAAAACTACGTCAACCTGCCGCTGGCCGAACTCGATTACCGGGATTCGTCGGTGATCGCGTTTCCCGAGCCCGAGCCGGCGGGCACGCAGCTCGGCGCGGCGCGGAGCGCGCTGCTGCCGGCGAAAAGCAATCGCCTCGATGCAAGCAGCCACGCGCGCGCGCATGAAGTGATGGACCCGACGCTGATCCCGTGGTCGGCGTCGCCGGCGGATGCACCGGTGCCGGCGAAAGGCGTGATCGATGTCACCTCGAAACTGGGTGCCGACGGCCGGCTCGAGTGGGATGTGCCGGCAGGGCGCTGGGTGATCCTGCGGACCGGTCACCGCATGACCGGCGCGCGCACCGCGTATGCGCTGCCGGAAGGTGAGGGACTCGAAGTCGACTGGCTCGACGAGGCGGGTGTCGAAGCGCAGTTCGAACACCTCGGGCGGATTCTGCTCGAGGAAGCGGGTCCGCTTGCCGGCGGCACGCTGAAGTATTTTCACGAGGACAGTTTCGAGGACGGATTCCCGAACTGGACCGTGACGTTTCTCGAAAAATTCAAGCACTATCGCGGTTACGATCCGACGCCGTATTTGCCGGTGTTTGCCGGACGCCTGGTGGAAAGCGCCGAAGTGTCCGACCGCTTCCTCTACGATTACCGCCGCACCGTCGCCGATTGCATGGCGGACGCGCATTACGGGCGCTTCGCCGAGCTTTCCCATGAGCACGGACTCGAGGTGCAGAACGAATCCGCCGGCCCGAGCTGGTCTGGTACCATGTGCATGGATACGTTGAAAAATCTCGGTCGCAGCGACCGCCCGATGGGAGAATTCTGGCAGGACAACTACCGCTTCGTGCAGGACGGCCAGAATCAGGTGACGAAGATGGTCGCGACCGCTGCGCACGTTTATGGGAAGAAGACGGCGTCGGCGGAAGCGTTCACGACCTTCGCGCACTGGAGCGATGATCCGGCGGCGTTGAAGCCGATGGCGGACCGCGCCTTTTGCGAAGGCATCAACCGCCTTGTGTTTCACACCTCGACCGCGACGCGACCCGAGGACGGCAAACCCGGCTACGAGTACGGCGCCGGCACGCATTTCAATCCGAACCTCACGTGGTGGGAACAGTCGGGCGCGTTTCTGGATTACCTCGGCCGCTGCCAGCATCTCCTTCAGGCGGGCGTCTTCGTTGCCGACGTGCTCTACTATAACGGTGATTGGGCGCCTAATATCGTGCCGCCGAAACACGTGCCGCCGGATCTGGGGCCCGGTTACGATTACGATGTCTGCAACACCGAGGTGCTGCTCACCCGGCTCGCGGTGAAGGGCGGTCGGCTCGTGTTGCCGGACGGCATGAGCTATCGCGCGCTCGTGCTGCCGGAGAGCGAGACGATGCCGGTCGAGGTCGCGCGCAGGCTCCGCGAACTCGTCGCCGCCGGCGCGACGGTGGTCGGCGCGCCGTCGCAGCGCGATCCGGGCTTGCGCAATTATCCGCAGTCGGACGCCGACGTGCGCGCGATCGCCGCCGAGCTTTGGGGCGCGACAAATGGTGAAACGCGTCAAGAAAGCCGCTTCGGCCGCGGGCGTGTCATCCGCGGGAAACCCGTTCGCGCGGTGCTCGCCGCCGATGGTGTCGAGCCGGACTTCACGTTCGATGCCGCGGCCGGCTCGCTCGATTTCATTCACCGCACCGCGGACGGCGCGGAGATCTATTTTGTCGTCAATCGCAACGCTCGCACCGACGTCGTCGCGTGCACGTTTCGCGTCGCGGGACTTCAGCCCGAGCTTTGGGACCCGGTGACCGGCGCGAGACGCGACGCGACGGAGTTCACGACCACTGCGACCACGACGACGGTGTCGCTGCGTTTCGCGCCGCATCAATCGTGGTTTGTGGTGTTTCGCCAACCGCTCCGTCCGAGCGCGACGCAGGTGCCGAACTTTGCGGCAACCACGGTGGTGCAAACGCTCCGCGGCGCGTGGTCGGTGCGATTCGATCCGCAGTGGGGCGGCCCGGCCGAAGTCGAGTTTCCCAGCCTGACCGATTGGACGCTCAGCCTCGACGAGGGCATCCGTTTCTATTCCGGCACCGCGACCTATCTGAAACGATTTCACCTCGAAGCGTCGCCGGCGGCGGGCGAGCGCTGGCTGCTCGATTTGGGCCGGGTTCACAATCTCGCCGAGGTGCGTTTGAACGGCGTGAAACTTGGCGTCGTCTGGACGGCGCCGTGGCAAATCGACCTCGGCACGGCGCTGCGTGCGGGCGAGAACCAGCTCGAGATCGACGTCGTCAATCTTTGGCCCAACCGGCTGATCGGAGACAAATATCTGCCGGCGGCTCAGAAACTCACGCGCACGAACATCCCGCTGAAGGACGATGCGCGCTTGCTGCCATCGGGCCTGCTCGGACCGGTGTCGCTCCTGCGCGAACAATGAAGACTTCCGCTCGCATATCTCCGGCGGCGATGCCGCGCACCCGCACCTCTCGACTCAATTCATGATCCCCAATCCTTTTCTCGGCGTTTTGTTTCACTGGCTCGGCGGCCTCGCGTCCGGCTCCTTCTACGTGCCCTACAAGGGGGTGAAAAAGTGGTCGTGGGAAACCTACTGGCTCGTGGGCGGCGTGTTCTCGTGGATTGTTTGTCCGTGGCTGCTCGCGTCGATCCTGACGAACGACGTCGCGGGCGTGATCCGACAGCAATCCGCCGGCACGCTGGGTTGGACGTATTTCTTCGGCGCGCTCTGGGGCCTGGGCGGTCTGACCTTCGGTTTGACGATGCGTTATCTCGGCATGTCGCTCGGCATGGGCGTCGCGCTCGGTTACTGCGCCGCGTTCGGCACGTTGCTCCCGCCGATTTTCAAGGCATTCGCGCCGACGATTCCAGTTGCGCAGACGATCGGTGAAATTGCGGCGACGACGTCCGGCCGCATCACGCTCGCGGGCGTCGTGGTGTGTCTGCTGGGCATCGCGATCGCGGCGCTCGCCGGCCTGAACAAGGAGCGCGAGATGCCGGCGGCGGAGAAGAAGAAGGCAATCGCCGAGTTTGCGTTCACGAAGGGAATTCTGGTGGCGACGTTTTCGGGCATCATGAGCGCATGCTTCGCGTTTGCGCTGACCGCGGGCAACCCGATCGCGGATGCGTCGCTCGCCGCGGGCACCGATCCGATCTGGACGGGCCTGCCGAAGCTCGTGGTCGTGCTGCTGGGCGGCTTCACCACCAATCTGATCGCGTGCGTGACGCTCCATGTGCGCAATCGCACCGGTTATCAATATTTCGCCTCACACGTGCGGCCCGAGCACGCAGGGCTGCAGGCGAGCGGAGGCGAGCACGGCGGCGGCGGGGCGGACGCGAAGGCGCGTTCAATCGCGGTGGTGGACCTGAGGGCGCCGCGGCTGGCGAATTATCTCTTCTCCGCGCTCGCGGGCGCCACGTGGTATTTCCAGTTTTTCTTTTACACGATGGGCGAGACGCAGATGGGGCGGTTCGGGTTCGCATCGTGGACGCTGCATATGGCGAGTATCATCATTTTCAGCACGCTCTGGGGCGTGTATTTCCGCGAATGGCGCGGGAGCAGCCGTCGGACGCATGTGCTGATCGCCTCCGGCATCGCGGTGCTGATTCTTTCCACGCTGGTCGTCGGCTACGGCAGCTTTGTCGGATCGGCCGCCGCCGCTCACTGAAAACGCTCAACCCGCTTCCTTCCCTTTCATGAAAACGAAACTGCGTGTCGGACTTTTTGGCATCGGCCTCGAAACCTACTGGTCGCAATTCAAAGGCCTGCGCCGCCGCCTCGAAGGCTATGTTGGCGTCGTGGCGGAGCGGCTGCAGCGCCCCGATGTGGAGGTGGTCAACCTCGGCCTGATCGATTCCCCGCCGAAGGCGTTCGAGGCGGGACATCGTTTTCGCCGCGAAGACGTGGATCTCATTTTCCTCCACGTTACGACCTACGCGCTGTCGTCGACCGTGCTGCCGGTCGTGCAGCGCGCGCGCGTGCCGGTGATCGTGCTGAATCTGCAGCCGGCCGCGGCGATCGATTACGCCGCGTTCAATCGCATGACCGATCGCACGAGCATGACCGGCGAATGGCTGGCGCACTGTGCCGCGTGTCCGGTGCCGGAGATCGCGAACGTCTTCAAGCGCGCAGGCCTTACGTTTCATCAGATCACCGGCATGCTGCACGACGATCCGGCCTGCTGGGACGAAGTGGAGGCGTGGCTCGAGGCGGCGCGCGTCGCGCACACGATGGCGCACAACCGGCTCGGATTGATGGGACATTATTACGGCGGCATGCTCGACATCGCCACGGACATCACCCGGCAGTGCGCGACCTTTGGCGGGCACATGGAAATCGTCGAAGTCGACGAGCTCGCGGCGCGCCGGCGCGAGGTGACGGCGCGGCAGATCAAGACGCGGGTCGGCGAATTTCGCCGCACCTTCGACGTGCAGTCCGACTGCGCGTCCGCGGAACTCGAGCGCGCGGCGCGCACCTCGATCGCGCTCGACGCGCTCGTGCGGGCGCACGATCTCGGTTCGCTGGCGTATTACTACATGGGCACGGGTAATCGCGACAACGAGGACGCGATCAGCTCGATCATCCTCGGCAATTCGTTGCTCACGGCGCGCGGCGTGCCCGTCGCCGGCGAATACGAGATCAAGAATGTCCAGGCGATGAAGATCATGGATACGTTTGGTGCGGGCGGCTCGTTCACGGAATACTACGCGATGGATTTCAACGACGACGTCGTGTTGATGGGCCACGACGGTCCGGGACATATCGCGATCGCACAGGGCAAGACCAAGGTGCGCCCGTTGAAGGTTTATCACGGAAAAGTCGGACGGGGTTTGTCCGTCGAAATGTCCGTGCGGCACGGGCCGGTGACGCTGCTCTCCGTGATCGAACAGGCTGACGGCAGCGTCGCGCTGCTCTGCGCTGAAGGCGAATCCGTCGCCGGACCCATTCTCGAGATTGGAAACACCAACAGTCGCTATCGTTTCCCGATCGGTGCGCGCGCCTTCGTCAACGGCTGGAACGCGCAAGGCCCGGCGCATCATTGCGCGATCGGGGTCGGGCACATCGCCGGCAAGATCGAAAAGCTCGGTCGTCTCCTCGGCATCGAAACGGTGCGCGTGTGCTGATCCTCCCTCACGACCGTCATCCTCATTTCTTTCGCATGATTTTTCTCCGTCGAAATTTTTTCTTCCTCGCCGCGATCGCTCTGGGGGGCGTCGGCGTGGACGCCGTCGCTCATGAAACGCTCTCGCGCGAGTTCCTGCGTCCGCCGGCGTCGGCGCGTCCCGGCTGCTACTGGTGGTGGCTCGATGGGCTCGTGGACCGCGCGGGCATCACGCGCGATCTCGAGGAGTTCGCCGCGAAGGGGATCGGCGAGGTGCTGCTCGTCAATTCCTCGAACCTCAAGCGCTCGGACAACTACGCGGAGGATTACGCGAACGCCGTGAAGTTTCTTTCGCCGGAGTGGCGCGAGCTTTATCGCTTCGCGCTGCGCGAGGCCGATCGGCTCGGCATCGAGGTCGGCGCCAACCTCTGCGGCGGCTGGTGCATGGGCGGTCCGTGGATTCCGCCCGAGCATGCGGGCCGCTGGTTTCTGCAGTCGCGCGTGACCGTCACCGGTCCGATGAAGTGGGCGGAGAAGCTGCCGCTGCCGGGCAATCGCGACGGCTACGACCACGTGTTCAATCCGCCCGGTTTCAAGGACTACATCGATTTGCCGCTCGAGCAGCTCGACTACCGCGACACGGCGGTTGTGGCGTTTCCCGCTCCGGACGACGCGTCGGCGAAATTCGGCGACGCACGCGCGAAGCTGCTGTCGGCGAAAACGAATCGCCGCGACGCGAGCAATTTCACGCGCGCGCGCGACGTCATGGGCCCGACCCTCGTGCCGTGGGAAAACGCGCCCGACGATCGTCCGGTGCCGGCGGAGAAGGTCATCGATCTCACGACGCGGGTGCGCGCCGACGGTTATCTCGAGTGGGACGTGCCGCCCGGCCGGTGGACGATCGTGCGCACGGGCCATCGCATGACCGGTTCGCGCGTGATGATTCCGCCGCCGGAAGCCGACGGCCTGTCGGTCGGCTGGCTCTCGCCCGAGGGCGTCGAGCTGCAGTTCAAGCATCTCGGCGAACAACTCCTCGCCGATGCGGCGGCGGTCGGGACGAAGTTGAAATATTTCTGCGACGACAGTTTCGAGGACGGTTTTCCCAACTGGACCGCGCGGATCGTGGAGCGCTTCGAACATTACCGCGGTTACAATCCCGTGCCTTATCTGCCGGTGCTCTCGGGTTACATCGTCGGCAGCGCGGAAGTCTCCGACCGTTTCCTTCACGACTATCGCAAGACCGTCGCCGACTGCATGGCGGACGGACATTACGCGCGTTTCGCGGAGCTCTGCCACGAACGCGGGATGCTCGTGCAAAACGAATCCGCGGGGCCGAGCCGTTCGGGCACGATGTGCATGGACGGTTTGAAAAATCTCGGACGCAGCGATCTGCCGATGGGCGAGTTCTGGCTCGGGCTGCGGCACGACGAGGAAGGCGGGCTCGATCCGAAGTTGTCCTATGGCGTTTCGCGGTTGGAGGACGGGCAGAACAAGGTGACGAAAATGGTTTCCTCTGCCGCGCACATCTACGGGCGCAACCTGGCCTCGGCGGAGTCGTTCACGTCGAACCGGCACTGGCTCGACTATCCGGGCAGCCTGAAGCCGGCGGCGGATCGCGCGTTCTGCGAAGGCATCAATCGCCTCATGATTCACACGTCCACGCTCGTGCGGCCCAGCGATGGGCAGCCGGGCTATGCGTATTACGCCGGCACGCATTTCAATCCGAACGCGACCTGGTGGAACCAATCGGGGGCGTTTCTCGACTACCTCGCGCGTTGCCAGCACCTGCTGCGGCAGGGACAGTTCGTCGCCGACGTGCTCTACTACAATGGCGACTGGGCGCCCAACATTGTCGCGCCGAAGCACACCGATCCGTCGCTCGGCGCCGGCTTCGACTACGATGTCTGCAACGCCGAGGTGCTGCTCACGCGTGTATCCGTGCGCGATGGACGGCTCGTGCTGCCGGACGGAATGAGCTACCGGCTGCTGGTGTTGCCCGACACGACGCGCATGCCGGTCGAAGTGGCGGCAAAACTCAAGGAACTCGTCGTCGCCGGCGCGACGGTTGTCGGGCGCAAACCCGAATCCGATCCGGGACTACGCAACTACCCGCATTGCGACGAGGACGTGCGACGCCTCGCGGCCGAAGTCTGGGGCGACTGCGACGGCGAAAACGTGAAAACGCACCGGTTCGGCGCCGGTCGCGTGTTCTGGGGCGTGCCGCTGGGCGAGATTCTCGCGCAGGACGGCGTGACTCCTGATTTTGAATACACCGGGTCAGCTAGCGCGTGGATTGATTTCATTCACCGGCGGACCGATGACGCGGAGATCTTTTTCGTCGCGAACCGCGAGAACCGGCCGGCGGAAATCGAGGGGATTTTCCGCGTGACGGACCGCGTTCCGGAAATCTGGGATCCGGTCACGGGCACCCTGCGCGCGGCGGGTGGCGTTCGCCGCGAGAACGGGCGGGTGGTGGTGCCGCTGACGTTGGCGTCGCACCAGTCGTTTTTCGTGGTGTTCCCGAAGACGCCTTCGGCGTCGGCGAATGCGAGTGTGGACGGGCACGCTCCCGAAAAAAGTCGGACGTTGCTGCCGTTGGACGGCCCGTGGCGCGTGCGTTTCGATCCGAAGTGGGGCGGACCGGCGGAGACGGAGTTTGCGGAGTTGACGGATTGGACCAAGCGAAGCGAGGACTCGATCCGCTACTATTCCGGCACGGCGACCTACGAAAAACGTTTCGATTTGGTCGCGCCGGTGTCGGGTCGGCTCGTGCTGGATCTCGGGACCGTGCACGACATCGCCGAAGTGCGGCTCAACGGAAAACGGATCGGCGTCGTGTGGACGGCACCGTGGACGATCGACGTCACGGACGCGGCCAGGCCCGGCGGGAACACACTCGAAATCGAGGTGGTGAACGAATGGGCGAACCGCCTGATTCGCGACGCCGCGCTGTCGCCCGCACAGCGCCTCACGCGGACGAACATCGAGTTCAAGCCGGACACGCCGCTGCGGCCTTCAGGGCTGCTCGGTCCGGTGGTTCTGAACCTTCAGTCGGGGCGCTGAGCGCCCGCGATTTCCAGCATCGCGGCTTCTCGCCTTGTGCGAGGAGCCGCACGACCGCGAAAGAGCGGGAGCGACGCGCGATGCAAACCGGTTTCCGGTGGTCGATTCGACCTGCAGTCGAATTGGTGCCAGGGGCCGGGATTGAACCGGCGACCAAAGGCTTATGAGTCCTCTGCTCTACCACTGAGCTACCCTGGCAAGGGAGGGGCACCAACGTGTAAAGTCCCGCGGCAAAATCCAACTCAAAATTTCCGCACCGCGGCAGCGAAGTGCAAATGGCGTGTTTTCTACTGCTGCCGATCGTCGGGACGTGGTGCAAAAGCCTGAATCACCGTCCCAAGGTAAGTGTTGGGCTTCATCAGCACGGCATCCTCTTCCATCGCATCGAACGTGTTCGTGGACCAGCCTTTCGGTGTAGGTTGCTCCAACACTCGCGCCACTCGGCGCAGGCCGCGGCGGAGAATCACGAGCGTCCCGCTGCGCAGGTCCGTGTAGTTCTGGCGTTCGGCCACGAAGGCCGTGCCGGCGGGATAGCGCGGCAGGAGCTCGTCGGTGGTGTTCACAAACACAAACCCGCCGGCGCTGCTCTTCGCCCGGCTTTCGGCCAGAGGCATGATTTCATCTTCCGGCACGAAGGTGGGCGCGGGAAGCTCATCCATTTTCAAAACCGCGGGAGCGCTCCGTGGTGGACTGGTGCAGCTCGAGAGGAGCAGGAGGCTGAGCGCAGCCGCCAGGAGGGCCGCGCCCACTCTCAACCATCCGCCTGGCGCAAAAACGCAGTCGGAAGGGGCGGTTTTCATAGTCTGAATCTACCACACCTGAAGAGGCGCCGCTCTGCATAATTTGAGGCGGAAGCCCGCGCAGCAGGCACGACGCCGCTTCGCCCGGCGAGTGGCGAGGGGAGTGCGCGCCCAATCGAGATCGAGGGCGGCGATCGGCGGTGAGACAACGCCCGGAGCCGGGCGGTTTTGCAGGCTTGTCCTCCCGCGGTTTTGTCGTCGTCGTTCGCGCTCAGTGACATGAGGCGCGAATGGCTGACCTGTTGGACGTTGCTGGCGGCCCCGCTGCGGCGGCGATGGTGCGCGCTCGCGGCGGTCGCGCTGCTGGCCGCAGTGTTGGAACTGGCGACGGCGGCCTTGCTGTTGCGTCTCATCACCCGACTGGAGCGCGGCGCGGACGATTTTGCCGGCGACGCATTGACCGGCGTCGCCTGGCTTCCCGAGACGGCGGGAGCGCTCGCCTTGATTTTTGCCGCGCTGCTGGTGGCGAAGACCTCGCTGCGTCTTGCCGAGACGCAGTGGCGGGAGCGGCTGACGGCGCGCACGGTGGATGCGTTTTCCGTTTACCTGCTCGGGGCGTGGCTGGGCGCGCCATTGCGGCGCCAATTAAGCGTGACGAATCCGGCGATCATCGAAGACGTGCAGTCGGCGAGTCTTCTGGCCGGGCGCGAGGGCATCGCCTCGGTGATCCTGATTGTTTCCGAAGGCCTGGTCGTGCTCACGCTCACCGGCGTGATGATCGCGCTCTCGCCGCCGGCCGCTCTTGGATTGATCGCGGGCCTGCTGGTGCTGGCGGGCGGATTGCTGCGCCTGGCGCATCGACGGCACGATCGTCGTTCTGCCGAAATTTTGGAGGCGCGGGTGGCGGCGCAGGGGTTTCTGCAAGGCGCGCTCGCCGGCGCGCGGGAGCTGCGACTGGCCGGGGCGGTGCCGGTTTTTGTGCAGCGCTTTGCGAAGATTCGCGCGCGGGTGACCGGACCGCTGGCGGCACAGGAAGTGTGGCGGCAGGCGCCGCTCTTCATCTTCGAGGCGCTGGCGCTGTTGGCGGCGGCGGTGTTCTTGTTTCTCCTGCGCGGGACCGATGCGCTGCCGCTGTTCGTGGTCGCGGTCTATGCGGCGCTGCGCTTGCTGCCGGCGATCAACCGCCTGGTTTATCGCGCGTTTGCGTTGCAAGGAGCGCGGGCAGGATTTCGTCGGTTGCTCGATGCGCCGACGCCGGCGTCGAGACGGGACGGGGCACCGGCGGCGTTCGACCGGAGTCTGGAGTTGAAAGACGCGTCGCTGATCTATCCGGGCAACGCTGCGCCCGCGCTGTCGGACGTGAATCTCACCCTGCGACCGGGCGAATGCGTGGCGATCGTGGGACCTTCCGGACACGGCAAGAGCACGTTGCTGCAGGTGCTCGCGGGCTTGCTCGCGCTCGATCGCGGCGAAGTGTTGGCCGACGGAAATTCCGTGACCGCCGACGATCCCGCGTGGCAGGCGCTCGTGGGCTACGTGGGACAGGAGTCGCCGCTGCTGGACGACACCCTGCGCTTGAATATCACGCTCGGCGATCGCGAGGCCGACGCGGCGGCGCTGAGGGAGGCGGTGGCGCTCGCGCGGCTCGAACCAGTGCTGGAGCGATTGCCGGCCGGACTCGACACGCCGATCGGACCGGGCGGCCGGGCGCTGTCCGGTGGCGAGCGTCAACGCGTGGCGCTCGCCCGTTGTTTTTATCGGCGGCCACGGCTGTTGCTGCTCGACGAAGCGACGGCGTTTCTCGATCCGCCCACGGAACTGGCCGTCATGGCGGGACTGGCGGCGCGGGAGCAGCCGCCGGCCGTCGTGTTCATCACGCATCGCCTCGCCACCGCGCGGCGGGCGGATCGCGTGATCTTCGTGGAGCACGGTCGAATCGCGGGCAGCGGCAGCTTTGAAACGTTGCGCGCCACGCAGCCGGCGTTTGCCGCGTTTGCGGCCGAGGTCGACGCGGGAAATGTCAGCGATTCTGTTCAGCGCTGAGCGTCGACGTCGAGACGCTCGCCGCTCCGGATGGCGGCTTCGGGCACACGCATGCGACGGAGCGGCGGAGGAGAGAGTCGCAAGCGAGCTTCGGTGGATTTGAACTCCACGAGGTAGCCGGCGGGGGCGGGGCTGACGGCATTCCAGTCGGGCAGAGACTCCGTCGCATAGGGCACGGTGATTTGCCACGTGCCGTCGGCGGCGGCCGGCGTGGACCAGACGAGCGTCAAGTCCCGGCCGGTGGAGCGAACGGTCGCGTGCAGCCGGAGATGCACGATCGTTTCCGGATCGGTGCGTCCGTGCAAAGTGGCGCCGCGCACGATTTCAAAAATCTTCACGCTCGGATGCAGCTCGCCGCGATAGCCGAGACGGGCGCCTTCCTGCCAGCTCGTCCGCGCCAGGGTGGCGCGCGCGGTGTCGAGGGCGTCGGCTGGCACGCGATCGCTCTGCAGGCTCCACGTTTCGGCGGCGGTCAACAGGAGATGACGCAGCGCGACTTGTCGCGGCGATTCGTAAACGAGGCGGAAATGCGCCAGCCCGGCGCCGTCCGCGGCGAGCAGGCGCCGGCCGAGCAGACGTTCATACTCGCTGCCCAGCGCGACGGTATCGCGTTCGCCGTCGGCCGTGTTCAGCCGGATGCGGGTGAGAAATGGCTCGCGGGGACGGTCCAGCGTGGAGAGATGCGCAAAAAAATAATCGCCAAACGTGCGCGGCTCGATCGCCACCCAGCGCACGGAGTCGCCGACCGTGCGGCCGCGCAACGGCAACCTCAGCGCCTCCTCATCGCTCGTCGCAAACAGCGGGCGCAGGCCTTCGGCGTCAGGATAGCGGCTGTTGACCACCGGCCAGCCCGTGTAGGTGTTGACGATGTTGCCCGAGGCCCAGTCGCCGAGCACGCCCACTTGGCCGCGGGGCGAAAAAGCCGCGTTCTGCCCGGGCGCGGCGTCCACGGCGAGCGGCGACGGCGCCGGGACGGTGCGCCACCAAGCGACGGTCTGCGTCCAGCCCTCATGCTGCACGCGCACCGCTTCCGTGACGTTGCGTTGATCGATGACGAGGGGAAAGGTCCAGCGAGCGGGACCGACGCCCCACAGCACCGCGAGACTCACGGCGATCACGAGGCTCCAGCCGGCGCGAGGCCGCCAGCGGTGCGTCAGCGTCGCGGCGGTGCCCGCGGCGAGCACCGCTTGCAGAGCCACTTGATAAATGTAATCGCCGGTGCGCGCCCAAAGAGCCACGTGCAGCAGCGGCAGCATCACGGCGCCCAACGCCGCGGACGAGCGCCATGCGCCGGTCATGACCAGGATCACCGGCGACACCAACGCGAGGGCGCCGGCCGCGCCGGTTAATCCGAAAAACAGCCTCCAGGTCACCGCGGGATGCTCAAAGACCGTCGCCGCCTTTTCGCTGAGCCCAAACTGCACCGCGGCGCGCACGAGCGGAACCGTTGCCCAGGCGACCGCGATCAGCACGAAGCACGCAGCGAAAGCGAAACCGCTGATCCGCGCGCCCGCCGCCGGCCAGCGGTCTTGGGCGCGCCCCAACACCGCGCCCAGCCCGCCCAAGCCCGCAATCGCGGCGGCCGAGCCGGCGAGCATGCCCGCATGCAGCGACTCGCGCAGCACGGCCACGGGAAAAATCAAACCCGCGATGCCGCACATCAGTCCATGCGCGAGCAGCAGGCGCACGGCCGCCCGGGCGCACGCCCGCGGATCGCTGCCCGCCCCGGGCGCCAGCAGCGTGGTCACCACGGCGGCAACGACGAGAACGAGCAGATGCAGCGGAGCGCCGAGCCAGGAGAAATGCAGCACGGTCAACGGCGCCGCCGCTCCCCACGCCGGGTGCCACCACGCGCGCGCGCGCTGGATCTCGGCGGTGACGAGACGAATCCACGCCAGCGCCGTCCACACGACCGCGAACATCTCGACCACGTGGTGATCGCAATAACCCGCCGCCGTGCGCGTGAAGGTGTCGCCGGGCAGCAATACGAGCCATGCGGCGGCCACCAGCGCGACTGACGCATCGCCCAGCCGCCGCCACAATCGGTAGGCGAGCAGGAACGTCAGCGTCAGCAGCAGAGGCGGCGCGAAGAACGCCGCCCAAGCCGTGGCGTCCGCGGGAGCGAGCCCGGTCACCGCGGCGAGGGCGCGACCCGCCGCACCCAGCGACAAATCCCACAGGCCACTGGCGTCGTTGCGCTCGAGTTCCGGGTAGCGCGAAACATCCTCCCACCGCTGCAGCTCGGGAAAGTTTTCCGCGACATGAGTCGCATGTCGGAGATGAAACAGCGCGTCGTTGTCGACCGGGCGCGGCGGACCGCCCTCGGCCGGAACGATCAGCGGCCAGGCGGGAAAAATGCGCAACGCCAGCGCCACTGCGAGAAGCAGAAACAAGACGGGACGCGTCCACGCTGGCGGACGCGACGCCGGGCAGGCGGTGGACGGAGCTGTGATTGCGACCGTGCTCATGACGGGCACAAAACGGCTTCGCCGCACGCGGCGAGCAGCGCGCGCGCGCAGCGCTCCGCGGCGCCAGGCGGTTCCATCGCCTGCAGGCGCTCGCGTGCGGCGCGCCAGGCCGCGTCATCGATCAGCCAGCTTTCCAGATCGCGCGCCACGGCGTCGGCCGACCAGCCGGCGTGACGGTGCACGGGGCAGCCGGTCAGGCGCGCGAATGCGTCGGCGTTGATCTCCTGATGCGGCCCCGCCGCGCCCCCGAGCGGCACGGCAATCGTCGGCACGCCGGCGGCGGCGAGTTCGTGCAACGAGATCGCGCCGGCCGAGGACAGGGCGACGTCGGCCCACGTCAGCGCGCCGGCCATATTTTCGACGAAGGGCAGCACCTCGGCATCGACGCCCGCAGCGGCGTAAGCGGCGCGCACGATTTCGGGCGCGGTGCGCCGGCCGCTTTGATGGCGCACCTGCAAACCGGGCACGCGGCGATGGAGGGCGGCGGCGACCGCGGGGGCAGCCTGGTTGAGAAAATCGTCGCCGAGCGAACCGCCGAGCACGAGCAGGCGATGCCCTGGCGCAGTGCGGACGAGGCGGCCGGCGGCGGTAATTTCCGCGCGCACGGGCACGCCGGGGCGTTGCGCGGTTTTGTATCCATCGGACCAGAACGCGCCGGCGAGCAGCGTGCGGGCGACGGGTCGCAGCACGCGATGAGCGAGACCGGGCGTGGCATTGCTTTCGAGCAGGACGAGCGGACGGCGTAGCGTCGCCGCGGCCAGGCCGGGCGCCAGCGCGGCGTAGCTCCCAAGGCTGGCGCAACCCATCACCCGGCGAGCGCGAAACAGGCGTCGCGCTGCGAGCACCGCCGGCGCGAGGAGGACCAGGCTGCGGGCGCGCGTCGCGACGTTCATTCCGAGCCACGGCGCGCCGGGCAGGCCGGCGAAAGCGAGTCCCGCGTGGCGCGCCAGCTCTTCCTCGAATCCCCCGCGGCGCCCCAGAAACAGCAGCTGGAGATCCGTTCGCAGACCTGCGAGCTCGGCCGCCACGGCGAGGCCCGGAGTGACATGCCCGGCGGTGAATCCACCCGCCATCGTCACTACCGGAGGGGCGGAGGTGCGAGGGGGCGGAGCGAGACGACTCATGCGCGGGAAAAAGCCGGAACGCTAAGGACCGGCGGCAAAGACGCGCCACATTTTTATGGGCGCGGAACGAAACGCATCCGTCTCTATCGCGGAATTTTTTCAAAAAGACCGGGGATTTGCGGCGAGGCGTTGGGTGTCAGTGGCAAAAATTTTTAAAGAGCGCTGTTGTATTCAAGAAATCTCGACACGCTCCGAATAAGCGACGACTTCGACGGCGCATTTTATGGGGATTCATCATTGTTTCGCGGACTTCGTGAGTGTGAGGAAACTGGCCGGTCTAGCCCTGCTCGTCGCCGCAGTGAATGCCCGGGCGGATTTCAGCACGGAGTTTTTCACGAGCGAATCGGCTCCGGCGGGTCATTACGAATATACCCAAGGAGGAAACACGCCGACGCAGCTCGGATTGTGGACGGCCGCGCCGACCTTCAATGGTCCGGCGCTGACCAGCACCATGTGGGTCGACACGGGTGGCACTAGTAATCTGCCGGGGCAGCTAGAATTGGGGGCGGAAGCGGAATCGCACGACGAAGGCCAGGTCATCTCGCAGCTGGTGTTCTCGTTTACGGCCGACCAGGACACGACCTTCTCGTTTTCAAATCTTTCCATCTACGATACTTCATCGGGCGGAAGCGACTCTGCTTCTTGGTCGGGATGGATTACCAAGACCGGCATTCTGGACGAATGGTTGGATTCGACGGGGCTCAATGCCCGGACCTATTCTCTCCTCACGGGTCAGACCCTTGCGTTCTATCTGCAAGCGACGGCGGAGTCTTACGATAGCGAGAGTTCTGCCTGGCAACAGGTGCGTCTAGTGATTTCCGACGTTGAGATGAACTACACCGCGATTCCCGAGCCGGGCACGGTGGCGGCGATCCTCGGCATGGCCGCGCTTGGCCTGGTCGTCTGGCGCCGGCGCGCGCAGGCCTGAGCCGATCGCGCCGATCGGCGCGGGTTTCCTGCGGTCGTTCGGTCGCGCCGGGATCATTTCGGACTCCAGCCCGGAAGTCCGCTCGTATCCATTTTTAACTACATGCGTTTGCTCCCTTCCCCCTCGTTCCTCCGCGGTCTCGCCGTGGCGTTGGTCAGTCTCTCGCTTGGCAGTCGTGCGCGCGCCGATTTCGTCGGTGAGCTTTTCACGAACCCGACGACGCCGGCCGGTATTTATCACTTCGACGCGAGTGGGTCGGGGACCATCGGGCAGTGGAGTCTCACCACCGCTTTCTCGGATTCATCCGGCTGGGCGGCGGTAAACACGGTCAACGTCCCCGCGGCCGTCATCCTCGAGATCCACACCGAGTTGACCGGCGTGGGGGAGTCAACGGCGGAGCTCAGGTTCGCGTATACGGCGATCGGAGATACAACGATCAGCATTGGGAACATACGCGCCATTAACTCTGGTTCGGCTGTGACCGGCGAGGGCACACAGAGCTTCAGCCTGAGCGGCTTCCAGAAGGAAGAACCGTTCGTCTATGGCATCGGAAGTTACCGAGGGCCGCACACATTTTCGATGACGACGGGCCAAACGCTGACATTGGTGCTGACGGCCACCGCGACGGGGTTTACGTCGGAAGACGCCGCGTCCGTGGGCGTCAGGGTCTGGTTGCAGAATATCAGCGGCAGCCTCACCGCCATTCCCGAGCCGGGCACGGTGGCGGCGTTGATGGGCTTCGCGGCGCTCGGTCTCGTCTGCGTTCGCCGGTGGACCCGGCGTCGCGCGTAGCCATCATAAATTTCCGGCCCGCTTTCAAACAAGCGGGCTTTTTTGTGGCCGCGACAGCCCGGGCCGATTGGCTGGCGACTCTTCAACTGGAATGAAATCGGGTCCTGCACTCGCGCTGGTTGTCGTTCTCGGCGACTTGGGTCGGAGTCCGCGGATGCTCGCGCATGCGCGGGCCTTGCGATCTCGTGGCTGGGCAGTGGCGCTCTGCGGACATGCCGATTCGGCGTTGCCGCAGGATGTGCGGACCGATGCCGGTGTGACGGTGCACGATCTCGGTCGCGGCGCCTTGCGCGGCGCGCTCAACCTCGCGCACTTCGCCGCTCGTCTTCCCTGGCGCCTGGCCGTCGTGCAGAATCCCCCCGGCTTCCCCGCTGTCCTCGCGCTGACGTGGGCGCGGGGCGCACGGAACGCGCGGATCGTGCTCGACTGGCACAACACGGGCGCCGAATTGCTGGTGGCGGGCTGGCCGTGGCGGCAGGCGTATGCTGCGGCGGAAACGTTCGCGGCCCGGTGGGCGGACACGCATCTAGCCGTGACGCTCGCGCTGAAACGGGCGGTGCAACGCCGTATTGGTATCGTCGATATTCGGGTGTTGCGGGACGCGCCGGGTGAGACGCGACCGGCCGGGACGCCGAAATTCGGCCGAGCGGCGTGGTGGCGGACGCACGCCGTGGTTGAGGGGACGGGAAGCGCCGCAGGTAACGTCCCGGCGGAAAACGCCCTCTGGGTGGTGTGCCCTTCGAGCTGGGGACCTGACGAGGCGATGGAGGAATTGATGGACGTGGCGACGAACTGGTCGCTCGCGGTGGCAGGGGGGCGAAGCCTGGCGCTGATCGCCACCGGAAAGGGCGCACGTCGCGCGGCCTTTGTCTGCACCCTGGCGGCGAACGGAAATGTCGTCGCCAATGAGAAAGCTGCGACGGTGCACGTTGCGTGGTTTTCGCCCGAGGATTATCGGGAACTGCTGGCGCGGGCGGATGCGGGCCTGTGTCTCCACACGTCATCGAGCGGATTGGATTTTCCGATGAAGCTGGTGGATTTCGCGGCGGCGGGTCTGCCAGCCCTGGCCTGCGATTACGGCCCGGCGTTGCGGGAGGCGTTTCCGGCCGCGCCGGGCGACGCGACGTTTCGGAACCAGCGCGAGTTGCGGGCGCGTTTGACCGTCCTTGCGACGGGCGAACGGACGCTCCGTGAAACGGAAAAACCCGCTCGCACGTGGAGCGGCGAATGGAACCAGGCGGGTCCGGATGTCGCGGCGGAAGGAACGGTCATATGAGGCCGAAAGGAGAAGTCGCGTTCCTGCGGGCCAGTCTCGGGATCGGCGGCGGAGAACGCTGGGCGATCGACGCGGCGCGGGCCTTGGCGGAAGCGGGTTGGCGGGTGCGGCGGGTTGTGGCCGAGGCGGACACGCGGGCCTTTCCGGATTTGAATGACGGCCTGGAACCGGTGGAGACGCCTTACACTCCGGGGCCGATCCTGAGCGACCGGTTGCGCAGTCTTCGGTCGATCCTGCGCCTGAGGCGGTTGGCCCACGCTTGGGCGCGAACCGGAGCGCAGCCGGATGTCCTGATTCTCGACGGTCTACCGCAGATCGTCCCGTGGTTGCGCGGGCTCTGGCCGCGCGCGCGGATCCTGATGTATTGTCATTTTCCTGACGGACTCGTGGCACGCGGAGGCGGCAGCGGGGCCCGGCGGCTTTATCGACGCTGGCTCGACGCGTGGGAAGCCCGCGGACTGGCGGCATGCGATGCGGTCGCGGCGAACTCGGCGTTTACGGCCCGCGTGGTGCGCGTGTTCACCGCCGGTCGCGTGGCGCCGACGGTCATCCATCCCGGCGTGCGCTGGCCGGAGGAAATGCCGGCCTGGCCGGAATCAAACGGCGGCGGATTGCGCGTGCTCACCGTGGGACGCTTCGATCCGGACAAGCGGCTCGACTTCGCCCTCGACGTGTGGGCCGCGGTGCGGATGCGCGTGGGAGCAGAGCGATTTCGCGGCTGGAGCCTGACGATCGCGGGCGGATGCGACCTGCGGCGGCCGGCGAGCCGTGGCGTTCGGGCCGGGCTGGAGCAAAGGATCGCCGCGGAGGTGTGGGGCAGCACCGTGCATTTGCAGCCGGAGCCGGATGCGATGGTGCTGGAGCAGGCGTTTTCGGCGGCGCATTGTCTCTTGCATCCGATGCCGGACGAACACTTCGGGATCGTGCCCGTGGAGGCGATGGCGCGCGGGCGGCCGGTGCTGGCGGTGCGGGGCGCGGGACCGGACGAAACCGTCGTGGACGGCGGGACGGGGGCCTTGCGCCCGATGGACGCCGACGTTTTTGCGGAAGTGCTCACCGATTGGGCGGCGCAGCCCGAACAGATACGCGCTCTCGGCGCGGCCGCTCGCCGCCGGGCCGAGGCGTTTTCGGTCGAAGTGTTCGCCAAGCAATGGACGTCGTGGGTCGCGGATGCGGCCCGACGGAAATAATCGGCGGGACAAAGCCCCGCGCGCCACCGGCCGCTGCTTGCCATCGGCGACGGAGGAAGCACAAACGTCGGCGTGTCAGACGCACCGCTTCCTTCCGCTTCGCTTGCGCCCTTGCCCGGAAAATTCGATCCAGACGCGGCGCTCGACCGGTTTCTCACCGTCATGGCGGAGCGCGGGCTCGAACTCTACCCGGAGCAGGAGGAGGCGATTCTCGAACTCTTCGCCGGGCGTAACGTAATTCTCAATACGCCGACCGGTTCCGGAAAATCCCTCGTCGCCGGCGCGTTTCATTTCAAGGCCCTGTGCGCCGGCGAGCGTTCCGTCTACACCTGTCCGATCAAGGCGCTGGTGAACGAAAAGTTTCTTTCGCTCTGCCGCGATTTCGGCCCTGAAAACGTCGGCATGATGACTGGCGACGCCAGCGTGAATCCGCAGGCGCCGGTGCTTTGTTGCACCGCCGAAATTCTGGCCAACATCGCCCTGCACCGCGGCGACCGCAGCGACATCCGCGCGGTGGTGATGGACGAGTTTCACTATTACTCGGATCCGGAACGTGGCTACGCCTGGCAGGCGCCGCTGCTCACGATGCCGCAGGCGCGGTTCCTCCTGATGTCGGCGACGCTCGGGTCGACGGAGTTTTTCGAGAAAGACCTCGAACGCCTGACGGGCGCGCCGGGCGTGACGGTCCGCAGCACGCGGCGACCAGTGCCGCTGGAGTTCGAATATTCCGAGACGCCGCTCGGCGAGCGCGTGTCGGAGCTGCTGCAGATGAAGCGCGCGCCGGTGTATCTCGTGTATTTCACGCAGCGCGCGGCGTCGGAGGCTGCGCAGGACTTGATGAGCCTCAACGTTTCCTCCAAGGAGGAAAAAGCGGCGCTGCAGGAAGCGCTCGAACGGGTGAAGTTCAACAGTCCTTACGGCAAGGACATGAAGCGCTGGCTGCGGCACGGCATCGGCGTGCACCATGCGGGTTTGCTGCCGAAGTATCGCATCCTGGTGGAGCAACTCGCGCAGAAGGGCTTGCTCAAGTTGATCTGCGGCACCGACACGCTGGGCGTCGGCATCAATGTCCCGATTCGCACCGTCGTGTTCACGCAGCTTTGGAAATACGACGGCGCGAAGGCGTCGATTCTGAGCGTCCGCGATTTTCGCCAGGTTGCGGGCCGCGCCGGGCGGAAAGGTTACGACGACAAGGGCTACGTGATTGTGCAGGCCCCGGACCACGTGATCGAAAACAAGCGCGCCGAAGAACGCGCGGCGGGCGATCCGAAGAAGCAAAAGAAACTGGTAAAGCAGCGGGCGCCGGAAGGCTCGGTCGGCTGGGACGCAAAGACCTTCGAGCGCTTGATGGCCGCGCCGCCCGAGGGGCTGCAATCGCGCTTCAATGTTACGACCGGGATGCTGTTGCTCGTGCTCAGCCGCGACACGGACGGTTGTCGCGCGATGCGGCAGATCATCGCGGATTCGCACGAGACCCCGACGAAGAAAAAGACGCTGCGGCGACGCGCGTGGCAGCTGTTTCGCGCGCTCCTGCAGCGCAAGATCATCGAGTGGATCCCGCCGCAACCGTCCGGCCGCAAGCTGCGGGTCAACGTCGAGCTGCAGGACGATTTTTCGCTCCATCAGGCGTTGTCGCTTTATCTCATCGACACGCTGCCGCTGCTCGATCGCGAATCGCCGGACTATGCGTTCGACGTGCTCACGTTGTGCGAGGCGATCGTCGAGGACCCGGACCAGATTCTCCGCCGCCAGGTGGATAAATTGAAGACCGAGAAACTCGCGGAGCTGAAGGCGGCCGATGTGCCCTACGAGGAGCGGATGGAGAATCTCGACGAGATCGAACATCCGAAACCGCGGCGCGAGTTCATCTACGACACCTTCAACGCTTGGGCGGCGGCGCATCCGTGGATCGAGAACGAAAACGTCCGGCCCAAATCGATCGCGCGCGAAATGTATGAGCGTTACCAGTCGTTCGCCGAGTATGTGCGCGACTACGGACTCGAGCGGTCGGAAGGCCTCCTGCTGCGGCATCTTTCACAAGTGTGGAAAGTGCTGAGCCAGACGGTGCCGACGTCCGCGAAGACGGAACCGGTGCTCGAGATGGAGGATTATTTTCGCGAACTGATCCGCGGCATCGACTCGAGTTTGCTCGAGGAGTGGGAGCGGCTGCGCAATCCGGAGTTTGCGGCGGCGGAGGCGGCGGAGAAACCGGAGCGGCCCTCGAGCTTCGACGTCACGCGCGACGCCGCGGCGTTTCGCAAGCTCGTGCGCACGGCAATCCTTGGATTCCTGCAGGACGCGGGCGCGCGAGATTGGGAAAATGCCGCGGGGCGCGTGCTCGCGACGGACGAAAAGGAGGCGCGGCGGATCGAGGATGCGTTTCGGGCGTATTTCGAGGCGCGCGGACGGTTTCGTTTGGATCCGGAAGGTCGCTCGGTGAAGCACACGCACTGGGAAACCGAAAGCGGCGCCGACGCTTGGAACGTCGCGCAGGTTTTGATCGATGCGGACGAGCAGAACGACTGGGAAGCGACGTTTGTCGTTTTGCTGGCAGAGTCGCGCGCGCAAAATCAACCCGTGTTGCGCTTCACGGGCGTGCGTCCGATCGGCGCGTAACCGGCGCGCGCGTTTCGCTCAAAGGATCTGTTCGACGGCCTCGCGCGAGGCGTCGGTCACGAGCACGTAATAGTTCTTCGGGTCGGACCATGAGGCGACCACGTGATTGTGGCTGACGAACATCGCCGGGCCGCGCGGCGAGCGGTCGGCGGGGAGTTCGTCGCGCCGCGCCACAAACACATGATACTCCTTGCCGCCGCGTTCGAAGCAGACGAGCGACACGCTGTGCTCGTCGAATTTCACGGTGCGGCAGCCGAGGGCCTGCAGGCGTTCCAGTTCGGCGGGAATCGAGCGCGGCATCGGTCCGCCCTGTTGCGCGAGCCACGTTTTCAGCACCTCGACATCGGCGTCGCGTTTCTCGAGGCGGAAACCGTGCGAGACGTAATTGACTGCGAACTGATCGAGCGTCTGGCCGGGCGTCGGAGCGAACCACCACCACGCGGTGACGGAAAGCACGAGCGCGATCGAAGCGGCGATCGCGAAGAAGAGAGAACGCGTCCAGCTCGGCCGGGCTTGGCGGGCGTTGCCGCCGGCGCGCGCACCGGCGAGGATCGCGTCGCGCAGGCCGGCGGGCGGTGCGAGTGCGATCAGTTTTTCGGATACAGCGGCGTCGTGGGCCTGCTGCCGCTGGAACCAGGCGCGCAGCGCGGGATCGTTCTGCGCCTGCGCGAGCGCTTCGGCCATGGCGGGATCGTTCGCGTCGCGGCCGCTGGGCCGGTAGGCGTGAAGCAGGAATTGGGCTTCGTGATTGCTCATGGGGCTTTCGCTCCTTTCGCGGCGGGGAAGGGGAGCACTTTGCTGCTGGAGCCCTGGCGGGTTTGCTCCAGGATCTGGCGGAGCTGGGTTTTGCCGCGGGAGAGCCGCGACATCACGGTGCCGATCGGCACGTCGAGCGCGGTGGCGATTTCCTGATAGGAAAGGTCGTCGAGGTAGAACAAGGTCAGCGGGGCGCGGAAGGTTTCCGGCACGGACTGCAGCGCGGTCATCACGCTACCGGCATCGAGGCGGCGCACGTGATCGATCTCCTCGTCGGCGATGTCCTGCTCCTGCGGCGGCAGATCCTCGATCGAGGTGGCGCGTCCGTCATGCCGACGCACGCGCAGGAACTCGCGATAGAGCGTGGTAAAGAGCCAGGTTTTTGCCTTGCTGCGGTCGCGCAGCGAATCGCCTTTGGTGCTCCAGATGAAAAACGTTTGTTGGACGAGGTCGCTCGCGTCGGCGGTATTGCGCGCGAGGCTCAACGCGAAGCGGTAAAGCGAGGCGTAGTGCGCATCGACGAGCTGGGCGAAAGCCTGTTGCGACATCGGTCGTAAGAGCGGGCGAACGAACGAATATTCCCTCGGCCGGTCGCGGAGGCTGTCGAGGACTTTTCGGCGTCGGCGCGCGGAAGCGGCCAGCGCGATTGTCAGGCCGTCGCGCCGGCTTCGCGCAGATTTCCGGGCGTGGCGTCCGCGGCCGCCTGTTTTTCCCGCAGATGATCGGCGGGCGAGACGGCGTTCACGGCGGCATGGCGACGGCGGATGACTTTCTGAAAGAAGAGATTGTTTGGCACCTGGAGGACAGTGCCGTCGCCGGCGTCGAGGGTGGTGTAGATGAAGTTCAGATCGGAGACGCGGCCCTTGATCGGCTCGCCGGCGATCTCGACTTCGTCGCCGACGGAGAACGGGCGAAACAGCATGATGATGAGTGTGCAGAGGGTGTTGCTCAGCACGCTCCAGACGGCGACGAAACCGATCGCGACCATCGCGAGGATCGTCGAGAGCACGCCCCAGACCCCGCCGATGTTCAGACCGAAAGCGCCCAGCGCGAAGATCAGTGCGGCGATGGAAATCGTCCATTTCATCGCGCGGCGGACGGGAGCGATTTCGCGGTCGGTGAACGACGTCCGACGCGCGACGAATACCAGCGCGCGTCCGAGCACGAAGTTCAGCAGCACGGCGCCCACGATGATCGCGATCGCGGCTGGAAGGGCGGCGAGGAGGACGGGCATCAGTTCGGAAAAATCGGGCATTTCGAAGTTCATGTGCGCGCAGTATCGCCGGATCCGCGGACGCCAGCCATGGAGGAAAAACTTGAAGAGCCGGTCCGGGAGAACGACCAAGGAAGCGGCGGGCTCGTTGCGGACGACGACGGAGGCGCGGGTCGCACTCCATGCTCGACACCTGCGGGGATTCCCAAAACTTAAGCGGCGACCGCCTGCGGAGAGGTGGCAGAGTGGTCTATTGCGGCGGTCTTGAAAACCGCAGACCTCGAAAGGGGTCCGGGGGTTCGAATCCCTCCCTCTCCGCCAGTCTTTTTTCGCCGCGTTCAGCGTTTGGGCGGCAGGAGCGGACGGATGTTCGCGGTGACGGCGTCGCCGAGCAGCTCGTAACCTTCTTTGGTGAAATGGACGTTGTGCGGAAGCTGCAGGTCGGACTGCCGCGGAACGATCGCGGACCATAGATCGACCACGGGGATCTTTTCGTCCGCCATCACGCGTTGTGCAGTTTCGTTGTAGGCGCGTTCGTCGTGCGCGACGCGTCCGAGCGAGTCGTCAGGCACCGGAGTCGTGGTGGCGAAGAACAGTTTCGCGCCGGTCTTTTTCAAACGACTGACGAGCTCGCGCAGGTTGGCCTCGTAGCGCGGGAGCGGCGTCACCTGTTGGCCTTCGCTTGGGGAAACGTATTTCCCCGCAGCGTCGAGGTATTTCAAATCGTGCAGACCGAAGTTGAAAACGATCACGTCCCACGGTCGGTCGCCGAGCCAGGTCGCGAGTTTCTTCAATCCGCGGCCGGTGTCGCCGCAGTTTTCCGCGGGATGGTGAACGTTGGCCTGTCCGCGCAGGCCCTCACGGACCGGCCGGGTGTAGCCGAGCGAAATCGAGTCCCCCACGAGCAACACGCGCGGCAGGCCGGGCTCGTCTTCAATCTGCAGCGAGGCCGCACTCGGAATGAGCGGTTCGGCCGGCGGCACCTGCCCGAACAGCACGGCGCCGAGCAGCAGGAACGACGCGAGCGAGAGCGAAAGATGAGCCATGGCGAAACGTAAAAACTAGAGTTTGACGGAAAGGGAAATCCACGCGCGCTCCGGCAACCCGCGGCCAATCAGGCCGGTGAGATAAACTTCGTCGGTGATGTTTTTCCACGTGAGCGAAACCGACCACGCGGCCCGGTTCGTTTTCCAATCGTAGCCGATCACCGCGTCCCAAAGCGTCACGTCGTCGAAGAAGAGATTGGGATTCGCGATGCTCAGTTTCTTCTCGCCCGTGTAGTTCGCTCCGCCGCCGATCCAGAGGCCGGCCAGCGGTTTCGCGGTGAAACTGTAGCGCGTCCAGACGTTGAAAAGATACTCGGCGGAGTTCTCGATTTTCGCGCCAACGGATTGGGACAGGGCCGCGGGCGCGCTGACGGTGCGGGCGTCGATCTGACTGAACGACGTGTAGATTTGCCACTGGTCGGTTGGCGACAGCGTGAGGTCGATTTCGTAGCCGGTGCTCTTGTCGTTCGTGCCCTGGATCACGCTCGAGAGCGTCGTGCCCGTCACCGGATCGGGGATGGAAAAACGCGAGATGCGATCCTGCTGGTCGATTTCGAAATACGAGATCGTCGACGACAGCCGGCCGTTGAAGAAATCGGTTTTCACGCCGAACTCCACGCCGTCGGAGGTGACCGGTTTCGCGGGGCCGGCGGGCACGCCGTTGAAGGACAGCAACGTGTTCGCTGGCGTGAACGACTCGCTGTAGGAACCGAAGACGAGCAGCGAGGGCAGCACTTTGTAGCCGCCGCCAAACTGCGTCGACGTGCGGCTCACGTCGAAGTCGGTGCCGGCGGCGTTGGTGCGGCGATTGAAGGACGACGCCTCGCTCTGGCTGCGGCGGACGCCCGCGATGGCGTAGAGCCGATCGTCGAGAAACGCGCCGTTCAGCACGGCGTAGTAAGCGGTGTTCTCGCCTTTCGACGTGGCGCTCGCCTGGAGCGGCAGCGCGTATTCGTCGTAAGATTCATTCAGTGTGCGCGTGCCGAGGCTGAGATAGTTCCACGGCTGCAGATTCTGCGTGGGCGTCGTCTGCTCGTTGGCCAAACCGGCGGGCGGGTTGGTGGTGGACTGGCGGTTGAATGACTCGCCCTTGTTCTTTTGCAGAAACACGCCGACGAGCGGCTTCAGTTTGCCGAACCGAAACTCGAAGTTGCCGGCGAGCTCCGCCTGATAATTCCACGATCTCGCGCCGTCCATCGTGAGCCGCTTGCGGCGATTTTGGAAAATGTAAGGCGACTCGAAGACGACGTTCGGATCGGCGAGCACGCGGTTGGCGAACTGGCGCGCGAGATCGAGCAGGTAGGCATTCTTCTCCGCGGTCGTCGTGCCGGGAACACTCGCCGGATCGATCGTGCCGTTCGTGTCGGCGGTGCCGGGCGCGTAGCTGTTGATGTCGCCGATGCCGGTCGCCTTGTTCAGAATTTCGCTCTTCTGATACGCGGCGTTGGCGCGCAGCGTCCAATGGTCGGAGAGTTTGCCGATGTATTCCGCGTTGAAGTTGTCGATCTTGGAATCGCGGTAGTCGTCGGCGCCGGTCCAGTTGAACGTCGAAGGCAGCGGAAACGTATACAGGATGCCGTAGTCGAAGGTGGTCGCGACCGGATCGGTGAGTCGGACAACCGCGGTTGGATTCGCGGCGTTGGCGGCGGAGGCGATGTTGTGCGAAACGACGACGATGTTGGGGATCGTGTTGAACGGCGTGCGCTCCTCGCGTGTGTAGTGCTCGTAGTCGAGGGTCAGCGCGTGATCGCGATTGATCCGCCAGGTGAGCGAGGGCGCGATCACCCAGCGGGTGTCGCCGGCCGGATCGGCGGGATTGGGCCGTTCTCGAACGCGGCGTTTACGCGGGCGAGGAGCTTGCCGGCGACGAGTGGCAGGTTCGCGTCGAGCTGCGTGCGCAGGTAGTCGTCGGTTCCGAAGTCCTGCGTGATTTGCGCGAAACGTTTCTCGCCCGGTTTCTTCGTGATGTAGTTCACGGTGCCGCCGGGTTCGATCGCGCCGTAGAGGAGCGACGCCGGGCCCTTCACGACCTCGACGCGCTGGATGTTCACCGGATCGACGTAGCGCGCGCCCACGAAGCCGTTGCGCTGCGGCGCGGTCGTATCGAAACCGCGGATATTGAAGCGCGTGTTGCCCGAGACGAATTCGCGACCCGCGCCGGTGACGCCCGGCGCGTATTTCACGATGTCCTGCAAATCGCGCGCGCCGGTATCGAGGATGAACTGCTCCGTGAAGGCGTTGACGGCGAACGGCAGGTTTTTGATCGGCGTGTCGATGCGGGTCGCGGAAACGGAGTTACCGGCGCGGTAGCCCTGATCCTGGCTGGTGGAAACGGTGAACTCGGAGAGCACGACGGGATCGTTGCCGGCGTCGGCGGCCGCGGCGGCGGTTTCCGCAAGTGTCGAAACCGCCGCCAGGCAGGCGACGCGGCAAGGGACGTGAAAACGACGGATGAAGGGCGAGGTCATGGGTGGGGAAGGGAAGGTTGGCGGGCGCAGAGACGGAGGGGTGGCGCGCGCTGACGGGCACCGTGCCGCTGGGCGGGAAAAAGAAAAGGGGCGGTTTATTGAAATTGTTAAACGAACCGGCGCCGCGCAGGCTCCGGCAACCCCATGCCGGACTACGTGCGTTTGAAGGATATCGCCGCGAAAGCGCGCGTGAGCGTTGCCACGGTTTCGATGGCGTTGCGCGGCAGCGAACTGCTGCCGGAGAGCACGCGCCAGCGCATCGCCGCGCTCGCCGAAAAGATGGGCTACCGTTCGCATCCTTACGTTTCCGCCTACATGAGCTGGCGGCGAACTCGCGGCGGACTGAAGCGACCGACGATCGCGCTGTTGCATGCGTATCCGGGCGAGGACGGCTGGCGGAAACACGAATCGCCGACGCTGCGGGAAATGCATCGCGGCGCGATGGAGCAGGCGCGCACGCGGGGTTACGCCACGGAACAGTTTCGCCTCGGGTCCGCGCGACCGTCGCGATTGGTGGACATCCTGCGGGCGCGCGGGATCAAGGGGCTCGTCTTCGCGCCGGTTCCGCAGGTCGTCGCCGATTATGGTTTCCCGTTAACAGATTTTTCCGCGGTACAGATCGGGGTGGGGCCGATGGCTCTCAATCTTCCACGGGTGGCCCACAATCACTATCGGGGCGCGCTCGAGGCCGTGCGTCAGTGCGGCGCCCAAGGCTATCGGCGGCCCGGACTGATCATCGACCCCGAGCACGACCTGCGGCTGCAGCACGTGTGGCGCGCAGGTTTCGAGATGGGCGCGGCGGAAAAACGATTTCCTCGGACCGCGATATTTCCGCTCAGCGAAACGCGGCCGGATCGCTCGGCCCTCGTGTGCTGGCTGAAACAGCGGCGTCCGGATGTTATCGTGACGAACCTGCACCGCTTGGTGGAGAAAATGCTGGCCGAGTTGGATTACTCCGTGCCCGCCGATGTCGGCTTGGTGAGCCTGTCGGTGCCCGCGCCGCAACATCGCGTTTCGGGCATCAATCAAAACGGATTTCTGATCGGATCGACGGCCGTCGACCTCCTCGCGAGCGCGCTGCAGTTGCACCAGACCGGCGAGGCGACTGACGCGATCGCCACGCTCATCGGCGGCCGCTGGAATCCCGGCGAGACGTTCTAGATGCGGTCGCGGTCAGTCGCGTTTCCGGCCGACGAAAAACGCGAGCCAGACGCCGAGCGCGAGGAGCAGGATCAGCCACCAAAAGTAGCGCAGCTCGCGCGCGGCGAGTTCGACGAACGCGAGCACCCGCGGGAAAAACGCCGCCGCCGCGATCAGCGCCAGCCCGGCCAGCGCGATGATGAAAGCGCGCAATCGCGGCGGGCGCATGGTTCAGCGTCGCGGCGTCGCGGCCGGCAGAGTGGAGGGCAGTCCGATCGGCAAGAGGATGTTGGCACCGCTGGCGCCTTCGCCGCCGCCGACCACGAGCGGAGATTTGCCGTCCCATTTCTCGACGATCTGCAGCTGGATCAGGCCGGGATTATCGCGGATCGCTTCGGCGCGCACGCGAATCGCCTCCGCCTCGCCCTTCGCGCGAATGATCGCGGTGTCGGCTTCGATCTGCGCCTTTTGCTGCGTGAAGCGCGCCTTGGCGGCTTCCTGTTCCTGCACCATCTTCGATTCGATCGCCGCTTCGAGTTCCTTCGAGAGCACGATGTTTTCCAGCACGATGTCCTCGATGATCAGAATGCCGCCGATTTTCTCGCGCGCGGCGATGAGGGACTTGGCTTTGATGTCCTCGCGTTTCTTCACGATCTGTTCGGCGCTCTGCAGGGCGGTCACTTCCTTCAGGGCTTCCTGCACGCGCGGTGCGATCAGGTTTTCGAACGGATCGCCGGCGAACTCCTTGTAGATGCGGACGACCGACGCTTCCGGCACGCGGTAAAGAATCCGCAGCCCGACGTTCACCTGCTGCAGGTCGGAAGAGTAGCACTCCGACTCGAGCGGGCGGGTGATTTGTCGAATCGGGATCGAAATGATGTTGGTGACGAACGGCGCCTTCGTGCCGAAACCCTCGGGTTTGAATTGATCGCTTACCCGGCCGAGCGTCACCTGGACGCCGCGAAACCCGGGCTGCACCACGAACGTCGCTTGCGCGGCGGCGATGACCGCGACCAGAACCACGATGCCAAAACCCACCAACCTGCCGATGTTTGAAGCCATGCGCGCGATGCCAGTGGACGAGGCGTGAGGTCGCAAGCGGCGAGTTGGGGGTTGGAAAGGCGCGACGTCATTCCAGCGCAACGATGACGGGAATTTGAATGGTATCGTCGCGCCACGTTGATCAAGATTTGCAAGTGAGTTTCAGCCGCCACCTGCTCGTCGATGGATCGAACGTCTTGCACGCCTGGTCGGAGTTGCGCGCGCTGCTCGCGTCCGATCGCGACACGGCACGGGCGCAACTCGCGCAGCAGCTCACGGCGATTCACGATGTCGAGCAGGTGCGGGTGACGATCGTGTTCGACAGTCGCGGCGCGGAGCTGGCCGTGGAGCGACCGTTTGGCGACCTGACGTTTTCGGTGCTCCACACGCCTTCGTCGCTGGCGGCGGACGACGTGATCGAGCAACTCGTCGCCAACTCGGCCGACCCATCGGCCTGTGTGGTGGCGACCGATGACAACGCGGAGCGCGAGACGGTCGCCGCCGCGGGTGCGAGCGTGCTGCGCGCGGCGGATTTGCAGACGTGGGCGCGACAAGCCGCGGCGCGGCAGACGGAAAAAGTGGCGACGCTGCGGGCGGCCGCGGCCCGCCAGTGGCGGCAGCCGCACGCGTGACCATGAGCCGCACCTTGCCGGAAACCGTGGGCGCCGTGGCCGAGCTGCAGGGGTTGTACGGCCCGTTTTCGTTTTCGGAGAAACTGCTGCAGAAGATCTGGCTGAAGGGCGATTTCGACCGAAGTCGAATTGTGGATACAACGGGTGCGCGCGTGCGGGTGTTGCATCCAGGCCGCTGGAATCTGCTGGGCGGCCCGGACTTCAAGGATGCGCGGTTGCGGTTCGATGACGGCGGGGAGGTGATCGGCGACGTGGAGCTGCACCTGCGGGCGACGGATTGGGAGGCGCACGCGCATGTGCGCGATCCGGCGTATGACCGCGTGGTGTTGCACGTGGTGTTGTTTCCGCCGGCGTCGGGACACGTGACGCGCAGCGCCGACGGACGCGCCATTCCGGTCGTGGCGCTGCTGCCGTGGCTGCATCACGACCTCGAGGAGTATGCCGCGGAGGAGGTGGTTGAAACGCTCGCGAATCGTCCGGCCGCGCGGATTCTCGAGGTGCTGGGTCCACTCACGCCGGCGGTGCGAGCGGCGCTGTTGCAGGATCACGCGGAGCAGCGCTGGCGGCAGAAGGTGCGTTTCGCTCGGTTGCGGATCGAGCGCCTGGGCTGGGACGAGGCGTGTCA
The DNA here is from genome assembly GCA_040255565.1 of Opitutaceae bacterium. GTDB lineage: Bacteria > Verrucomicrobiota > Verrucomicrobiia > Opitutales > Opitutaceae > Opitutus. The sequence goes on from JBDZVH010000001.1 coordinate 778,021, forward strand.
CCAGACCGCGCTGGAGATTCTCGGTTATCGTTTCAATCGCGCGCCCATGCTGAGAATCGCAGGCGCGCAACCGCTGGCGGCGTGGCGCGCGTCGGAGTTTTCGTCGGAGGCCGTGTTCGAGACGGAGCGCGGCGGCTGGAGTTTGCAAGGACTGCGGCCGGCCAATCATCCGCGTCGCCGTCTGCAGCAGTATGCGGAATGGGTGAGCCGCCGGCCGACCTGGCCGGATACGTTACGTGTCGCCAGAAAGTGGATTCAGCGCGCGGAACCGGAGTGGGGTGCGGCGGAAGCGCGCCGGCGGTTGCGGCTGGGCGAACTGCGCGAACGGCTGCGCGAGGAGATCGGTGCGGGCGCGGTGGGTGGCACGCGTTTCGAGAATCTCGTTTGCGACGGGTTCTGGCCGCTGCTCGCGGCCCGAGGCGCCGACGATTTGCAGCCGTATTGGCGGCACTGGTTTGTGGGCGACGTTCCGCCCGTGCTGGCGAAGGCGTTGCGCGAATTGGGCGTGTTCGACGGCAGGATGCAGCCGGCGTGTCACGGTGCCGTGCAAGGTCTGCTCGGCTGGCTAATTGCGCAGGAGACGCAACGGGCGGTCACGCCGGGGCGCGGGGCTTGACAAGAAATCCCGCCGGCGAATACGTTTTTCGGCTCAATACAACTCACTTTTCACGAAAGTGGGCCCTGCGGCCCGCTTTTTTTGTCCCCATCTTTTTCCCATCAATCTTTTTTCCTTATGAGCAGCGAAATTCTTTCCGTCCTTGAATACATGGAAAAGGAGAAAGGGATCCCTCGCGCGGACATGATTGCGACGATCGCAAATGCTTTGAAGACCGCCGCGCAAAAGGGAGTGAATTCGGGGCAGGAACTGAAAATCGAAATCAATCCGAAGAACGGCCAGCTCCATGCGTGGTCTTTGCTCAAGGTGGTCGATTCCGTCAGCAATCCGAAGACTGAGATTCACATCGAGCGCGCCCAGGCCGTGAAGCCGGGCGCCGTTCTCGGCGAGGTTCTCGAAAAGGAACTCGATCCCTCCACGCTCGGCCGCATCGCCGCGCAGACGGCCCGTCAGGCGGTCATGCAGCGGCTGCGTCAGTTCGAGAAGGACCGCATCTTCGACGATTTCAAGGACCAGGTGGGCAACATCGTGACCGGCACGGTCCGTCGCCGGGAGCGCAACGACCTTTACATCGATCTTGGCAAAGCCGAGGCGGTGATGCCGGCGAAGGAGCAGGTGCCGGGCGAGGAATACCAGCCGGGCGAACGCATTCGCTGCCTGCTGCTCAACATCGAGAGCACGCCGCGCGGGCCCGAGATCATCCTCAGCCGCGGCAGTCCGAAGTTCGTCCGCCGATTGTTCGAACTCGAGGTGACCGAAATCGCTGATGGCACGGTGAAGATCGAAGCCTTTGCCCGCGAGCCGGGTTATCGCACGAAGATCGCCGTCACGAGTGCCGATCCGAAAGTGGATCCGGTCGGCGCGTGCGTCGGCGCCCGCGGCGCTCGCGTGAAGACGATCGTCCGCGAATTGAACGGCGAGAAGATCGACATCATCCGCTACTTCTCCGATCCGCGCGAAATGGTCATCGAGGCGATGAAGCCCGCGGTGCCGCGCGAGATCGTCATCGACGAAAAATCGCATCGCGTCCTGTTGAAGGTGGCGACGGACGATCTCGCGATCGCCATCGGTCGCAAGGGCCAGAACGCTCGCCTCACGTCGCGTCTCATTGGCTGGCGGCTTGACATCGAGGAGTTCCGGGCTGTCGGTGACGATCCGCGCGGAAACGCCATCGCGACCTTGGTGAAGACCTTTGGCATCGATGAAGGCGCCGCCGGCCGGCTGGTGGATATGGGCATCAACTCGCCCGCCGCGTTCGAAGGAGTGGAGGCCAGCGATCTCGTCGACGCCGGCTTCTCGCCCGAAGAGGCGGCCGATATCATCGGCCGCGTGTCCACCCGTTAATCCCTTTTAGAAAATCAAGACCGCATCCCCGTCCAAACCACTGATGAGCCTCCGCATTCACGAACTCGCCAAACGCCACAACATGGAGGGCAAGGACATGCTGGCCTTGCTCAAGGAGCGAGGCTACGTCGCTGCGGAAACGAAGTCGGTCTCGAGCACCGTCAGCAAGATCTACGTGGAAGAGATCGAGAAGGAATTTGCCGCCAAAGCGGCTGAGACGGCGGCGGCAGAAGCTGCCGCCGCGCCCGAGGAGCCAGCCGCAGAGGAGCCGGCCACGGAAGCCGCTTCCGACGCGACGCCGAAGCTGCGTCTGCCCGCCGGTGCGTTCGTGAAAACGAAACAGGACGTGGAGCGGGAGAGGGAAGCGGCCGCCGCGGCCAAGGTCGCCGCCGCCAAAGCCGCGGCTGCGCCCGCCACACCGCCGACGCCACCAGCTCCGACCGTTGCCAGCCGTCCCGCTGCCGTGGTGACTCCGCCGCGCCCGGCCTCGGCTCCGCCGACGCCTCCCCGGATCGCGCCGCCGCCCCCCCGCGTTTCCGCACCACCGCCGGTGGCTCCCGTGGTTCCTCCATCGCGTCCGAGCACGCCCGCGGCGCCCGTTGCGCCCGTGTCGGCACCGCCTGCGCCTCCCGTTGCAAAGGCTCCCGTCGCTCCGCCGCCCGTGTCGGCCCCGCCCGCACCGGTTGCGCGCACGGCTCCGCCTTCTCCGCCTGCCCCGCCGCCGCTGCCCGGCGCGAGTCCGGCTCCCGTGGCTCCGCCCGTTCCGCCGACGGCGCCGGCCGCAGCTGAGGAAGCTCCGTCAGGCGAGGTCAAAATCATTCATATCAAGCCGCCGATCGTCGTGCGCGATTTCGCCACCGCGCTCGGGCTGAAGCCGTTCCGGCTCATTTCGGAGCTGAATCAGGCAGGCGGTTTTGCGTCGATGAACTCCAACATCGACGAAGCCGTCGCGATCAAGGTCGCCGAGAAGCACGGCTTCATGCTGGAAATCAAACACCGCGGCGACGCGGCGACCCAGCAGCAATCGCAGAAGAAGGAAAAGAAACCGGAGGAGGACGAATCGAAGTTCCTCGAGCCGCGGCCGGCGGTCGTGTGCATCCTCGGTCACGTCGACCACGGCAAAACCTCGCTGCTGGACGCAATCCGCAAAGCCAATGTCGCGAGCGGCGAGGCCGGCGGCATCACGCAGCACATCGGCGCTTACCAGGTCGATTTCCAAGGCCGCAAGATCACGTTTCTGGACACCCCGGGTCACGCGGCGTTTTCGAAGATGCGCGCCCGCGGCGCCAACGTCACCGATATCGCGGTGCTGGTGGTCGCGGCGGATGACGGCTTCATGCCGCAGACCGACGAGGCGCTGAAACACGCGCAGAATGCGAAGGTCGCGCTGATCGTCGCCATCAACAAGATGGACGTGAAGGGTGCCAACCTCGACCAGGTGAAGGCGCAGATGCAGCAACGCGGCATCGCGCCGGAAGACTGGGGCGGCGAGACCATTACTGTGCCGGTGGCGGCCATCAAGGGCCAGGGCATCGACAATCTGCTCGAGATGATCGGTCTCCAGGCGGATGTGCTCGAGCTGAAGGCCAACCCGAAGGCGGAGGCCAGCGGCGTGATCATCGAATCCCAAGTCGACGTGGGCCGCGGTCCGATGGCCACGGTCATCGTGCAGCGCGGCACGCTCCGCGTCGGCGACACCCTGGTGTGCGGTCCGTATTACGCGCGGGTCAGGGCGATGTTCAACGACAAGGGCGAGAACCTGAAGGAAGCTCCGCCGTCGACGCCGGTGCGGGTGATCGGCTGGTCCGGCACGCCCGACAGCGGCGCGACGTTCAAAGCGGTCAAGAACGCCCGTGAGGCCGAGAAACTGGCTGAGGAGGAACAGCAGCGCCTGCGCAAGGCCGCGACGGTCACCGACTCCGCGCCGAAGGAGGTCTCGGTCGAACAGCTGTTCGCGAACATCGCGGCGACCCAGGCCAAGGTGCTCAAGTTGATCATCAAGACGGATGTCTTTGGCTCCTCCGAGGCGGTGCGCACCGTGCTCGAAAGCATCAAGAGCGCAAAGGTCTCGGTGGAGATCGTCTCGACCGACGTCGGGCTCGTGACGAAGAACGACGTGCTCATGGCGAGTGCCGCGGGCGCGGTCGTGATCGGTTTCAACACGAAACTCGAAAACGGCGTGACGCCGCTCGCGAAGCATCATGGCGTGCGGATCGAGACCTACTCGATCATCTACGAACTGGCCGACAAGGTCCGCGAGATGATGGCCGATCTGCTCGAGCCCGACATCAAGGAGGTCAAGACCGGCGCCGCCGAAGTGCGTCAGGTGTTTCCTCTCGCGAAGGGTTTCGTGGCGGGCTGTCTCGTCACCGAAGGCAAGATCACGCGCAACGCCTCGGCGCGACTGCGCCGCGGACGCGAGATCGTCACCGAGGGCAAGATCGCCACGCTCAAGCGCTTCAAGGACGACGCGAACGAAGTGCGCGCCGGCCTCGAGTGCGGCATCAAGCTCGACGACTTCAACGGCTATCAGGCGGGCGACGTCATCGAGGTTTACGAAGTCCAGAAGGTCAGAGCGTCGCTGTGATTTCGGAGTTTTGATTCTCGAGTTTCGATTGGCGCAGCCGGTCGCAGGCGAGAATCGAAACCCGAGCGCCGAAACCCGAGCATCCGATGTCGAATCGCACCCTGCGTGTAAACGAGCTGATCCAGCGCGAACTCAGCGATATCCTGCGCAAGCGGTATCAGAGTGAAGCCGTGGCGATCACGATCACGGAGGTGCGGGTCGCGCCCGATCTGCGCGATGCGCGGGTGTTCGTGTCGGTGATCGGAAACGAGGACGTCCAGACGCAAAAGCTGCGCTGGCTGAAGCAGCAAACGCGGGTGCTGCAGGATGAACTGAGCCGGCGGATCGTGTTGAAATACATGCCGCGGTTTCAATTTGTGGCCGACCACTCGGTGGCGCAGGGCACGCGCATCTTGCAGATGCTCGACGAAATCGGCGGCGAGCCCGCGCCCGCGGACGATTCGTTGCAGGACGAGCCGTCTCAGGACGAGCCGCCGCGGGCGTAGGGAGGAGTTTCGTGGAAAAATTTTATCCTGAGCTTTCCGCGCGTTTCGCGCGCTTTCTCGAGCAGATCCGCGGGCGCAAGGTCGCCGTGATCGGTCACGCGCGGCCGGATGGCGACTGCATCGGCGCCCAGATCGCGCTGGCGCGGGTGCTGCTCACGCTTGGGCACGACGTCATCTGCGTGAATGCCGACATCGTGCCGCGCCGGCTGCAGTTCCTCGTGCCGGGCATGACGTTTTTGCGCACCGACGACGTGCTGGCCGATCCCACGGACTATGCGGCGATTTTCGTCGACTGCGCGGATCACGCGCGGGCGGGCGAGCGCCTGCGGACCCGCTTTCCCGCGCCGGTCGGCAACATTGACCACCATCTGAGCAATATCGGTTACGCGGAGACGAACCTCGTCGACAGCGCGTCGGCCGCGACCTGCGAGATTCTGGCCGGCATGTTCTTCGATAACGGGCTCACCGTTGACGCGCAGGCCGCGCAGGGCCTTTACACCGGAATCCTGACCGACACGGGGCAATTCAGGTTCACGTCGACGACGCGCCGGACCTTTCTGCTGGCGGCCGAATTGATGCGTCGCGGAGCGAAACCCACGGAGGCGGGCTTCGAGCTCTACGAGCGCGAAACCACCGGCAAGCTGCAACTGCTGCAGCGTTTCCTCGCCTCGCTCGCGATGGAGTGCGATGGCCGCATCTGCATCGGCGTGCTGCCGAATGGGGTCTTTGAAGAAACCGGCTCGAACACCGAGGACACGGAAGGCCTGGTGGACTATGCGCGTTGTATCGACGGCGTGGATATCGGCGTGCTGATCGAGGAGCGTCCCGACGGCTCGGTGAAGGCGAGTCTGCGCGCGAAGGATCCCGCTTTCCGGCTCGACCGCGTCGCGGCGCATTTCGGCGGCGGCGGACACGCCTGCGCGGCGGGACTCAGTCTGAAGCACGGCGTCGCGGGTTTCCGCGAGCGGCTGGTGGCGGCTTTGGCCGCGCAAATCGCCGCCGTCGACGCGGGCAAAAAGAAAGGCGTATGATACTGCAGCGAAAGGAACTCGACGGCGTGCTCCTCGTGGACAAGCCCTCCGACCACACGTCGCACGACGTCGTCGCGCGTTTGCGGCGCAAGTTGAACATGAAGCGCATCGGCCACGCGGGCACCTTGGATCCGATGGCGACCGGCCTCATGATTCTGCTCATCGGCAAGGCGACGCGGATTTCGCAGTATTTGATCAGTCTCGACAAGGAATACGAAGGCACGGTCGAACTCGGGAAGGTGACCGATTCGCAGGACGCGGACGGCGAAGTGCTGGAGACGCGGCCGGTGCCGGCGCTCACCGAGGAACAATTGCGCGAAGCGATGAAGACGTTCCTCGGCGATCAATACCAGACCCCGCCGATGTATTCCGCGATCAAGATCGACGGCGTGCCGCTCTACAAGTCGGCCCGCAAGGGCGTGGAGGTGGAGCGTGAACCGCGTTTCATTCGCGTGATGAGCTTTGAACTGACGAAGTTCGGCGTGCCGCGCTTCGATTTCAGACTGCGTTGCAGCAAGGGGACCTACGTGCGCACGATCGCGCACGATCTGGGGCAGCGACTCGGCTGCGGTGCGCACCTCGCGGCGCTGCGCCGCACGGCGACGGACAAGTTCAATGTCACCCAGGCGCTCACCATCGAGCAGATCGAAGCGCTCCCGATTCCGGAGATCGAAAAGCGTCTGATTCCCGTCCATCAGGCGGCGCCCACCGTGGCGTTCTAAAGCGGATCCGATTCGCCGCATGAGCCTGCCCGCGCAATTCGACGGCTTGGAAAAAGCGGTGTTGCCGCCGCGGCCACTGCACCTGGCGATCGGGATTTTCGACGGCGTGCATCTCGGGCACCGCGCGGTGATCGAATCGGCCGTGCAATCGGCGCGCCGCAGCGGCGGCGTGTCCGCGGTGCTGACCTTCGATCCGCATCCGAGCGCCGTGTTGCGACCCGCGCAGGCCACGAAACTGTTGATGTCGCGTGCGGCGAAGGCCCGGGTGCTCGGCGAACTGGGCGTGGAGATCGTGATCACGCAGCCGTTCGACGAGACCTTTGCGGCGCTGGCGGCGGAGGACTTCCTGATCTGGCTGCGCCGCTATGCCCCGCGGCTGGCGGGGATTTACGTCGGGGAGAACTGGCGTTTCGGTCGCGGGCGCGCCGGCGACGTCGCGATGCTGGTGGCCGAAGGGAGGCGGCATGGGGTGCATGTTTTCAGCGCGCCGCGCGTGAACCTCGATGGCGAGGCGATCAGCAGCTCCCGCATCCGCACGCTGCTGGAAGCCGGCCAGGTCTCCGCGGCGAATTCACTGCTTGGATACGCGTATGTGTCCGAGGGCCGGGTGGCGCCGGGAAAAAAACTCGGGCGCACGATCAGCTTTCCGACGCTCAATCTCGACTGGACGCTCGCATTTCGTCCGCGCCTGGGTGTTTACGTGGTCCGGATCGGCGGGGGAAAAACGCCGACGGCGCTGCGCGGCGTGGCGAATTTCGGACTGCGGCCAACCGTGGAAAAAACCACGGAGCCGCGGCTGGAAGTGCATGCGCTGGACGAGTGTCCGTATGATGCCGGCGACGAGATTGTCGTGGAATGGCTGGAGTTCCTGCGGCCGGAGATGAAGTTCGGCGGACTGGGGACGCTGCGAGCGCAAATCGCGGCCGATCGGGAGGCTGCGATCGCTTATTTCCGCTCGTCGTAGCCGCGCTGCGCAGGCTGTGAATAAAAACAGGAAAGCCGCCAACTCGTTGAGTGTAGCGGCCTAGCGGATGGTGGACCTTACTGGACTCGAACCAGTGACCTTTTCCATGTCAAGGAAACGCTCTAACCAACTGAGCTAAAGGTCCGCAGTGTTTAGGGCCGGCGAGTAAGCACGAGGGCCGGGCGGCTCGGCAAGTAAAATTCTGAGGGAATTTCTGCAACTGTGCCGCGCGTTTTCGCGCACCGCCAACACCCCGGTGAATAGAAAATGGATCGGACCCTTGCGCCGACGCTCGTCTCTCGTTGTATGCAAGCACCCACTTGCATGAAATCGCGTCTTCCGCTTCGTCCCTCCGCCCGCGAACGTCTCCTTCAGGCGGCGGCCAAGGTGTTTGCGCGGGACGGTCTCGCCGGCGCCACGACCCGGGCGATTTCCCGCGAGGCGGGCGTGAATGAAGTGACGCTGTTTCGCCTGTTCGAAACGAAGGAGGGGCTCATCGAAGCCGTGGTGCGGCAGAACTTCGGACCCGAGCTGTGGCGGGCTGCCCGGGAAGGCGTCGCGCCGAGCGGCGACTTGCGCGCCGATCTCGTGACGCACGCCGGCCTCTACGAACGGGTGCTGCAGGAAAATCTGCCGCTGATTCGCGCGATGATCGGTGAGATTCATCACCACGGCGAAAACGAGCGCCAGGTCTTTCAGGGAATCTTCCGGCCCTTGCGCGCGGCGCTCGAGGAGCGGTTGCGGCTGGCGCAGGAGGCGGGCGAGCTGCGCCGGGACGTGTCGGCGATGATCCTCGCCGACCTTTTTGCCGGCATGATCTTTACCGGAGTTCTCCGCCGCGCCTCGAAGCACAGCCGGCGGGAGTATCCGAATTCCGATTACCTCGATGCCGCCGTGGACCTGCTGCTGCGGGGGGCGGGGCAGTGAAACGTAAACTTTGTCTATCATGAGCACACTTGCTGAGGAGGATGCCGGCGCCGTCGCGGAACGGCGCGGCCTGCGTCGAGTGCTGTTGCTGGCCGGCCCCGTGGTGCTGGTCGCGGCGGCGCTATGGTTCTACCTGCACGGCGGACGCATCGTTTCGTCGGACAACGCCTATGTTCACGCCGACAAGCTGACGGTTTCGACCGAGGTGGCGGGGGCGGTGAAGGAAGTCGCGGTGCAGGAGAACCAGCACGTCGCCGCCGGGCAGCTGTTGTTTCGCCTCGACGACGAACCGTATCGCATCGCCGTGGCGGCGGCCCGCGCGCAGCTTGAGGCCGTGAGGCTCGAGCTCGCGACGCTCCGCGGCACCTATGGACAGCGGCTGGCTGAGATCGAGGAGGCGAAGGAGGCGGCGGCGTTTGCCGAGTCGGAGCTGCACCGGCAGGAAACGCTGACGCAGACGGAGGTGTCGCCGACGGCGCAGCTCGACCAGGCGCGGCATGCGCGGGACGCGGCGAACCGGCGGGTGGCGGTGCTGCAGCAGGAAGCGGCGACGGTGCTCGCGTCGCTCGGCGGACTCGATGTTGCCGAGGAGCAGAATCCGCGCTTCCAGGCCGCGCAGGCCCAGCTCGACAAGGCGGAGCGCGATTTGCGCAAGACGCGGGTCGTGGCGCCGATCGATGGCGTGGTGGCGAACGTCACCAACATCCCGGTGGGAAAGTTTCTGCAGCCGGCGCAGCCCGCTTTCGTGCTGGTGGCGACGGATCGCGTCTGGATCGAGGCGAACCTGAAGGAGACGGAACTGACGTATTTGAAAGCGGGTGACGCGGTCTCGATCGAGATCGACAGTTATCCGCATCGGCGCTGGACCGGCACGGTGACGGACATCGGGCCGGCGACCGGCGCCGAATTTGCGGTGATTCCGCCGCAGAACGCCTCGGGCAACTGGGTGAAGACGGTGCAGCGCATCCCGGTGCGAATCGCGATCGACCGCGGCGATTCCGAGCGGCCGCTGCGCGCCGGGATGAGTGCGCAGGTGGAAATCGATACCCGTCACCAGCGGCACCTGCGCGACCTCGCGCGACTGGTCGGCATGACCGGGCGAAACAGCTGAGCGATTCGAGGTGAGTTCCGTTGTTTCCACCGCTCCCTCGCATCGTGGTGCAATCACCATTTGTGTGATGCTCGCCACGATCATGCAGGCGCTCGACACGACGATCGCGAACGTCGCGTTGCCCTACATGCAGAGCAGCCTGTCGGCGGCGCAGGATCAGATCAACCTGGTGCTCACGTCGTATATCGTGGCGGCGGCGATCATGATGCCGGCGACGGGCTGGCTGGCGGCGCGGCTGGGGCGGAAGAATCTTTTCCTGATTTCGGTGGTGGGCTTCACGATCGCGTCGGTGTTTTGCGGCCTCGCGATGTCGCTCGAACAGATGGTCGTGTATCGACTGTTGCAGGGCGTGTTTGGCGCGACGCTCGTGCCCTTGTCCCAAGCGGTGCTGCTGGACGAGTATCCGCGGGAGAAGCACGGATCGGCGATGGCTCTGTGGGGCGTGGGCGTGATGGTGGGACCGATTCTCGGGCCGACGCTGGGCGGCTGGCTGACCGAAACCTACAACTGGCGGTGGGTGTTTTACATCAACCTGCCGGTGGGCGTGCTGACCTTCCTTGGGCTGTCCGCTTACCTGCACCGGGCGACGCCGCAGCGCGGGTTGTATTTCGACTGGTTTGGATTCCTGACGCTCGCGGTCGCGATCGGTGGATTGCAGATGATGCTGGATCGGGGCGAACAGCTGCAGTGGTTCGATTCGCCGGAGATCGTGACGGAGGCGGCATTGTCGGTCCTCGGCGCTTATCTTTTCCTCGTGCACACGTTCACGGCACGTCGCCCGTTTCTGGACCTGCGGCTGTTTCGCGACCGGAATTTCGTGACGGGGCTGGTGTTCATTTTCGTCGTGGGCGTGATTTTGCTGGCGACGCTCGCGCTGCTGACGCCGTTTCTCCAGACAATGCTCGGTTATCCGGTGATGACGGCCGGCATGTTGCTCGCGCCGCGCGGAGTGGGGACGATGATCGCGATGATCATCGTGGGACGGCTGGTGAACCGGATCGATCCGCGCTGGATGGTGGCGCTCGGCCTTGGGCTTACAGCGCTGGCGCTGTGGCAAATGAGCCGGTTCTCGCTGGATGTGACCGCGGAAATGCTCGTGATGTCCGGGGTGGTGCAGGGGCTCGGGCTGGGCTTTCTATTTGTGCCGCTGAGCACGATGACCTTTGCGACCCTGGCGCCGGAGTTGCGCACCTCGGCGACGGCGCTGTACAGCCTGTCGCGCAATCTCGGCTCGAGCATCGGGATCTCCGTGGTGATTTATCTGCTCGGTCAATATGCCGGTGCGGCGCACGCGAATCTGGCGGAATTCGTGCAACCGTTTCGCGCGCCGATGCAGGCGCTGCCGGCGGCGCTCGATCCGGCGACGACGGGTGGAGCGGCGTTGCTGGATGCGCTGGTGACGAAGCAGGCCGGGCTGCTGGCGTATCTGGCCGATTTTCGGCTGATGCTATGGGTGGCGATCGGGGCGTTGCCGCTGGTGTTGCTGATGCAACGTCCCCGGCACGGATCGGGCGACGAGGACCTCGCAGCGGCGATGGAGTAGGCGGAACTCGATTCCTGCCATCCGCCGCTTGAAACGGGACGCGGTTTCGTGCCCATATCGGGCATGCTCCAGTCGCTCCATATCCGCAATCTCGCCCTGCTCGAGGAAGTCGCGCTCGATTTCGAGGCCGGGTTCACCGCGGTGACGGGCGAGACCGGCGCAGGCAAGAGCATCCTCCTTGGCGCGCTGGCCCTGCTGGCGGGCGAGCGGGCGGACAAAACCATCATCCGCCAGGGCGCGCCGGCCACCGAGGTGGAAGCGAGTTTGTTTTTCGAGGATCCGGCGAAGATCGATGCGTTGCTGGCGACCCTGGATCTGCCGGCCTGCGACGATGGCGTGCTGATCTTGAAACGCAGCCTGCCGCGCGAGAAAGCGCCGAAGATCACCGTCAACGGCAGCCTCGCCACCCTTTCGGCGCTGCAGCGAATCGGCGAGCGCTGGGTCGATTTTCACGGCCCGAGCGAACCGCGGCGGTTGTTGAAAGAAAGCTGCCAGCTCGAGTTGCTCGATCTGTTTGGCCGGGCGAACCAGACGCTCGCGGCGTATCAGGTGAGGTATCAGGCCTGGCGTGCGCTTCTGATCGAGCGCGACCGGATCGCCCACGAGACGAAGTTGTCGCCGGATCAAATCGAGTTCATCGAAACGCAACTCGCGCGCATCGAACGGCTGGACCTTACGGAGGAGGCGATCGAGACACTCGAGCGGGATTTCGCGCGGATGAGCCGGGCGCAGGAATTGATCGAGTTGAGCCAGGCCCTCGAGTCGGGACTGACGGGCGAGGACGGAGTGCAACCGCGGCTGGCCGCGCTGCTCCGCGAGGCGCGGCACATCGAGAGCATCGATGCCGCGAGCAAGCCACTAGCCGACCGGCTGGGTTCGGTTGCCGTCGAGATCGCGGATCTGGCGGCGGAGTTTTCGGCGTTGAGCCAGCAGCTGCAGTTCGATCCGGAGCAGGCGGAGTCGCTCGCGGAGCAGATGAACACCTGGCTGGAGTTGAAACGGAAGCACGGCAGCGAGCTGTCCGCGGTGCTGGCGGCGCGTGACGAGATGCGGCGGCGACTCGAAATCCAGGGCGATCTCGAAGGGACGCTGGCGCGACTCGAGAAACAAATTGCCGGGGCCGAGGAGGCGGCGCGGAAGGAAGCGCAGGCGCTGCGGACGTTACGCGAGCGGGCGGCGCGCGAACTCGGCAAGGCCGGGGCGAAAAGCATTGCCCAGCTCGGTTTCAAAAAGGCGGATTTTCAGGTGCGGATCGTCTCGCTCAATCAGCTCACGCCGACGGGCGATTGCGCGGCGGAGTTTTTGTTTTCGCCCAACGTGGGCGAACCGGCGCTGCCGTTGAATCGCGTCGCCTCGAGCGGCGAGCTTGCGCGCGTGATGCTGGCGCTCAAGGCGGTGCTGGCCGAGCTCGACGAGGTGCCGCTGCTGGTGTTCGACGAAGTGGATGCGAACGTTGGCGGCGAGATTGGGCGGATCGTCGGCGAAAAGATGGCGGGCATCGCTGGAAGTCATCAGGTGCTGTGCGTGACGCATCTGCCGCAAGTCGCGGCGCAGGCGAGTTCGCATCTGGTGGTGACCAAGGATCAGTCGAAGGATCGGGCGGTGGTGAAGATCGACCCGATCCAGGCGAATCGAAAAGCGAGGATCGGCGAGCTGGCGCGGATGCTCGGCGATCGCAATGCGAAGAGCGCGATCGCGCACGCCGAGGAGTTGCTCGGACGGTGACGCCCGGGTGTCGGGCGAACCGCCACGCAGTTGCCAAGTCGCCGGTCGCGAGCATCGTCGCGGGCGATGAACGTTACCTCAACCCTCCGCGCCGGCTGGCTGGCGCTGGCGGCGCTTGCCGCTGTTTCCCTTCACGCCGCCCCGCTGCGGGTGCTGTATTTCACGAAATCGTCCGGCTTCGAACACAGCGTGGTGAAACGCGAAGGCGGACAGCCGAGCTACTCCGAGCGGGTGCTGTCGAAGCTCGCGCCGAAAGAGGGAATCGCCTTCACGTTCAGCAAGGACGGCAGCGCCTTTTCTCCGGAGTATCTGGCGCAGTTCGACGTGGTGCTGTTCTACACGAGCGGCGATCTGCTCAGCAGCGGCACGGACCGGCAGCCGGCGATGACGGCGGCGGGCAAGCAGGCGCTGCTGGACTGGATCGCGGGCGGGAAAGGCTTCGTCGGCGTGCACAGTTGCAGCGACACGTTTCATTCCGGCGAGAGCGGCGGCGGGAACAATCCGAAGCGGCATCAGCGGTATCGGAATTACGGAGACCAAGCGGACCTGTTTGTGCAGATGCTCGGTGGCGAATTCATCCGTCACGGCCCGCAGCAGGTCGCGACGGCGCGGGTCGTTTCGTCTGAATTTCCTGGATTCGAGAAACTCGGGCGCGAGCTCACGGTGAAGGAGGAGTGGTATACGCTGAAGGAGTTCGCGCCGAACCTGCACGTGCAGCTGGTGATGGAAACGAAAGGGATGGAAGGTGGCGACTATCGGCGGCCGCCGTATCCGCTGGCGTGGGCCCGCAATTTTGGGAAAGGGCGCGTCGCCTACAACGCGATGGGCCACCGCGAGGACGTGTGGGACAGCGCGGCGTTTCAGGGGATGCTCGTGGGCGCGTTGAAATGGGCGGCGGGCGTCGCCGATGCCGACGTGACTCCCAATCTGACGCAGGTGGCGCCTGACCACGCCACGCTGCAGCCGATTCCCGGCGAGGTTAAGCAGTAACCCTGCGCCGGGATTGACGCGCCGCCGAGCCCCGCCGGATCAGGGGAGCGCTTCGACGTGCTCGGGCGCGGTGGGCGCCGGACGGCTGCGGAAGCTGCGCCATTTTTCCAGCGGGAGATTGGCGAGCCCGATCAGGAGGAGCTGACTCGCCACAAAAAACGAGAGCGCGACAAACGCCGCATCGGTGAAGCCGTAGCTGTGCAGGCCGACACCCAGCATGTTCGTGCCGAACCAGCTCCAGCTCGTCACGATGTTGCCGCCGATGGCGAGGCACATGAGACCGCGCTGCTTGATCATGCCGCCCCAGCGGGCGTGCAGGATGACGGCGTTCCAGATGACGATGATGAGCGCGCCGTTTTCCTTCGGATCCCAGCCCCAGAAACGGCCCCAGGATTGATCGGCCCAGATGCCGCCGAGCACGGTGCCGGCGAAACTGAAGAGCGTCGCGAAACACACGATGCCGTAGACCATGCGCGCGAGGGCGTCGGCCGTCGGCCGGTCGAGCGAGCGGGTGAGCACGCCGCGCACGACATAGATGATCGCGAGGAAGCCGGCGAGGAACGTGGCCGAGTAGCCGGCGGTCACGACGACGACGTGCGTGGCCAGCCAGAAGTTCGAGTCGAGCACGGCGCGCATCATCTCGAGCGTGTCGCCGCCGAGCGAGAGGTGGTGCGCGATCAGGAGCGTGGCGAAACCGGTGAGGCCGGCGGCGGCGCTGGCGATGGCGTTTTTGTAAATCGCCTCGAGCAGCAGGCAGAGTCCGGCGGTGCCCCAGCCGACGAACAGCGCCGAGGAATACAGATTCGTCACGGGCGGGCGACCCTCGAGCCACATGCGCGTCACGATCCCGACGGTGGTGAGCACCCACGCAACGGCGATCAGCCAGAACGCGGAACGCCCGAGGATGTCCGGCCACTTGAGCCAGGAGAAAATCGCGACGAAAAACGCGAGCACGTAGAGTTCGAGGCTGGTGTAGAACGGCGCCGCGGAGTTGAAGCGCGCTTCGGCGTCGGCTTTGCGGATCGCGGTCGGAAACGCCTTCGCGAGCTGCTCGTGATAGAGCTTCACGATCTGGTTGAACTCCGCGGGGCGGCCGGCGGTCCAGGTGCGCGCGAGCCCGGCGTAGGTCAGCACATACGGATTCACGCGCCCGGTGTGGAAGGTTTCGAGCAAGGTCGCGCCGGTGCTGCGCCAGCCCGTCGCGACGTCCTCGCCGTTGCTGGGCGGGACGGCGAGCAGCTGATTGGCCTCGCCCATGCGCAGCGCGCGCTGGCCGAAGGCGATCAGCTTCGCGGCGGCCGCTTCGTCATGCGGCTGGCCCGCGTCCTTCGCGCGCACGGCGGCGATGCCGGCCTGGAGCGAATTCTGGACCTCCGTCAGCTCGGCGAGGAAGTCGGGGCTTTCCGGCGAGACGAGGCTGTATTTCAGTTGCTGATACGTGACGAGGTCCGCGTGCAGCTGCACGACGGCCTTCTGGAAGGCGGTGCGAGTCTGGGGCTCGACCGGGGACGCGAGCCGCGCCTGTTCGTCGATCTTCTGCAGGTGCGGGGCGAGATCGTTGAACGCGAAGCGCCGGTGGCGGCTGGGCAGAAAGCCGACGATGGCGAGCACCTGCTTGGCGGTCGACGTGTAGTCGATGCGAAGGCTGTCCTCGGTCTTGCCGATGAGCGTGAGCAACTCGGGATTGTCGACCGTGAAGGTCGGATAGGCGTCGGCCTTCTCGGGACGGAAGCAGACGTCGAGCAGCCACTCTGTAGGCGAGGCGACAAGCGGCTGGCTGACGTCCGGCGTGCTGACGCGCTGGCGGCCCTGGAGCGTGAGCAGCGTGGTCCGCGCGACGGTGTCGAAAGGTTTGACGCGGCCATTGGTCACGACCGGCAGCCGGCCGAAACCGACGAGATCAAATTCGCCGGGATTCGAAGGTGAGCGAAGGGTTCCGGCCACCCAGACGAGGACGACGGCGAGAACCAGGAGAGGAAGGAAACGCTTCATGGCGCGAGCGGGACGGTGTGTTACAGGCGGGACTTAAGCAGCGACCATCTGGCGGCGGCGGGTGAAAAACGCGGCGAGGTGGATACCGAATTGCAGGAGCAAACCGAGCACGATGATCGTGCACGAGATGTAGGGAATCAGCCAGCTGGGGTTCCTCACCACCTGGAATACGCTCATGCCCTGCTCGCTGTTCATCTGGTATTGATAGAACGTCAGGCCGCCGTGGCGCAGCGGGTTGTTCATATAGATCAAGACCTCGCGATTGTCGGCCTCGCCGGGCGTGGAGATACGCACGCGGCTCGAGAAGTTCTTCGGGATATCGGTGCCGATATAGACGTCGTGGGTGACCTTCAGCAGCGTGAGCGAGAACGGCTGGTAATCGCGCTCGAAGCGAAGCCCGAGGCGCCACGTGCGATCGCCGAGCTTGACCGTCTGCGCGGCGGCGAGGTGGGTGGAGACGACCCATGTGCCGAGGGAACCGTCGGGTCCCATCAGCTCGAGCACCGCGGCGGGAGCGTTGCGCTCATCCTGGCGGAAGGTGAGCGGGGCGGGAGAAACGACGAGCTTCGGGCCGACACCCTGCGACGCCGCCGCGGGGATCTGCGCGTTTTCAGAGCGAAGTCCGAGCACGCCATTGGGGAAGTAGCTGCGGATGAGAACGCGGAACGGGAGCTTCGGGTGCTGGATCTCTTTCTCGTGCGCGAGCACAGGCTCGGGCACGGCGACGACGTCGTCGACTTTGGGATCCGTGGTTTCGATGAAAACGAGTTCGTTGTTCCGGAAGCTCTCCGCGTAGTTCTTCGTTTCGCCCTCCGTGAGGCTCATCTGGTAATCCTCCTGCCAGAGTCCGGTCAGGAGCTCGCCGATCAGGAGCAGAATGAGGCCGACGTGCGTGAGCCAGATGCCGGATTTCCGGAGGGAGAATTTGAAACGATAGAAGTGAGCGCCGATCAGGTTGAGCAGCAGGAAACCGCCGATCAGGTAACCGCCCGGAAAGACCGGGATCGGGATTTCGCGCACATGCCAGAGCACGAAGAGCGAGCGGAAATATTTTTCCTGCACGGCCCAGATGCCGAGGTGAACCTGATCGAGCGTGGCGGCGAAGATCAGGATCATCGACAGCACCAGCAGGACGACCGTGAGCTTCAGCGAGACGAAGAAGTCGCGGAATTGTCGGACCGTGTCGTTCATGGTGCGGCGGGGGCGGAGGGCTTGATCGTCTGGACGAACTGACGGAAGGCGTTGCGTTCGCCGGCGACGACCGCGTCAGGACCCATCATTTTGAAAAACCACGTCGCGTTCTCGTAAGGCACGGACACGCCGATGATGCGTTGCGGCTGGTCGCCGGTGCCCGCGATGTCGACGAACGTCATGTGCAGTCCGTTGAAATCGAGGTGCTCCGTCGCGGACGAAAGCTCCGCTGCGCCGATCGGGGGCAACGAGAGCTGGCCGCGCCAGCGGTTGATGTTGGCGAGATCGCCGCCGACATCGCCGGGAAAAGCGGTGATGGCCAGGTCGGCCTCGGTGCCGTCGGCGCCGACGATGGCGTAACTGCCCTTGCGCATCGCCGAACCCGGTTTGGCTTTCCAGTGCGCGGGCGCCGTCCAGCTCAACGCTTCGCCGCCGGCGGTCGGCACGGCGGTGTTGGCCATCGCCGTGCGATCGGACGCGGCCGGGACCTCTCCGGTCAGAATCGGCGGCAGTTTCTCGGGCGTTTCGGCCGCGACGCGGTAACTCTTGATGTTGGTGTCGCGGCACGCTGACACGAGCAGCAGCGCGAGCAGCACGAACGGGGGACGGAAATGCATGGAGAAAAGGGAATCAGCCGCTTCCACGGGAAACTGCAAACCTAACCGGCCCGCGTGGCCGGGAGCGGCGCCGCTGTTTACCGGGGCTGCTGAACGGGATTAGAAAAAAAGGTGTCGGAGTCCAACCGTCGCGCGCATGCCGCGTTTTGTTTTTGTTTCCCGGTGAAGCTTCGCCATGGTGAACGCATGACGTTCGCACCGCTGGGTGATTCCGCCGTGGTGATTACGCTCGGCCCGGGGCTCGACGACGCGACGTTATTGAAAGTGCGGTCGCTCACGGCGGCGCTCGAGCAGGAGAGCGAGAGCGGCGTGCTGGAGGCGGTGCCAGCCTATCATACGGTAACAGTATTTTACGATCCCGCCGCGTTCGCCAGCAACGGCGAGGCGCCGTATGATCGCGTGTGTCGCCACATCGCCGAGGCGGCCGATCGCGCGGAGAATGCGTGGCCGGATCTGGTCAGCCTGCCCGACGGCGCGGGGCAGGGGGCGGGCGGGATGCTGGAGATCCCGGTGTGCTACGGCGGCGAGTTCGGTCCCGATCTCGAGGACGTGGCGCGACATTGCGGGCTGACGTCCGAAGAAGTCGTGGCACGGCACAGTGGTGCGAGCTACGTGGTGCATGCCGTCGGCTTTTTGCCGGGCTTTCCGTATCTCGGGGGCTTGCCGTCTGAGTTGGAGACGCCGCGTCGAGCCACGCCGCGCGTGCGCGTGGCGGCAGGCTCGGTGGGAATTGGCGGAAGGCAAACCGGTGTCTATTCGCTGGAATCGCCGGGCGGGTGGCAGTTGATCGGGCGGACGCCGATCGCGTTGTTCGATCCGTCCCGCACGCCGGCGGCGCGGCTGCGTGCGGGCGATCGCGTGAGTTTCCGGCGGATCGGGCCCGAGGAGTTTGTCGCATGGAGGTGAGCGTGCTGAGAGCCGGCCTGCACACGACGGTGCAGGATCTCGGCCGTGTCCGCCACCGGGCCGCCGGCGTGCCGCGCAGCGGTGCGATGGACGCGTTTGCGCTGCGAATCGCCAACGCGCTGGTGGGAAACGCGGACGATGCGGCCGGGCTTGAGTTCACCCAGACGGGACCGGAACTCGAATTCTCGAGGCCGACGTGGATCGCGCTTGGCGGAGCGGAGTGCGAAGGGCTGCGGCCCTGGCGGAGCCGGCGTGTCGAAGCGGGGGAGCGCCTCGCGATCGGTCGTTGTGTGCGGGGCGTGCGGGGGTATCTGGCCGTGGCCGGAGGATTTCAAACCGAGCCGGTGCTCGGCAGCCGCAGCACCTTCCTGCGCGGATGTTTCGGCGGACTGCAAGGACGCCTGCTGCGCGACGGGGACGTGCTGCCCGTGGTGGACCTCTCATGTGACCGCGTCCCTCGCGAGCGACCCGACGCCGCGGGATCCTGGCGCATCGATCCGCGCATCCTGCCCGCGTATGGTCCGGAGGTGACGGTGCGCGTGCTGCCGGGCGCGCAGGTCGCGGAATTTCCCGGCGCGTGGACCGGACGAGCGTTCAAGGTGTCGCCGCATTCGGATCGGATGGGCGTGCGATTGATCGGCGAACCCGTGGTGAGATCGACGGGTGAGGAATTGCTTTCGTCGGCCGTGACGCCGGGAACGGTGCAGGTGCCGCCGGACGGTCAGCCGGTGGTGCTGATGGCCGATGCGCAGACGATCGGAGGGTATCCACAACTTGGGCACGTCATCTCGGTCGATCTCCCGCTGGTCGCGCAACTCGCGCCGGGTGACACGTTGCGATTCGAAATCGTGACGCTGGCCGAAGCGCACCGGCTGCTGGTGACCCGCGAACGAGCGATCGCGCTGCTGAAGCAGGGACTCGCGGAGAAGCTCGCGAACGAGGGGCGGGCCTGAGCCGCGGGCGGCTCAGGCGCCGAGGCGCGCGATCCACGCAAGGATATCGTCGGGCAGCGGCACGCGCTCGCGTTTCGAGGAGGAGGTGGCGACGTGTTCCGTGCGGGCGCGGGCGGCGATCTTCTCGACATTGCCCGCGCGGAAAACCTCATAGCGAATCGCGAAGGCGTTTTCCGAAAGCCGCTCGGGCTGCACCGTGATGCGGAGTTTGTCGCCGGGAAACAGCGGTCGCAGATACTCGACCTCGCTGCGCGCGATCGGGATGACGACATCGGTTTTCCGGAAGAATGTCTGCAGTTCGATTCCGCCCGCTTCGAGCGAGGCCTCGTAAGCCTCGTGGCAGATCGCGAGATAGTTGGCGAAGAACACCACGCCGGCGGCGTCCGTGTCGGCAAATCGCACCGTGCGCTGATAATTGAACGGCATCGAGCGCACGAGATACACCAAAGCCGCGGGCGAGGGGAAGCGCGTTTTCCCCGCGGCGCGGCGGTGTCGTCGCGAGCTGCAAATTTTCGTGTTTTTCGTGTAGTTCGTGTTTTGTTCACAGCCGTGACCAAAAACGAAATCGCCGACGTCCTGAACGAGATCGCCCTGCTGCTGGAATTGAAGGGCGAGAACCCGTTCAAGATCCGCGCTTATCAGACCGGCGCGCGCGTGGTGGAAGGTTTCGAGTCGGACGAACTCGAGCGGCTCGTCGCGAGCAAAGAACTGCAGACCGTGAAAGGCATCGGGGATGCGTTGGGCCAGAAGATCACCGAACTGTGCACGACGGGGAAACTGGAGTTTTTCGAAAAGCTCAAGGCCTCGATCGCGCCCGGCCTGGTCGAGTTGCTCGAGATCCCGAGTCTCGGACCGAAGAAGATCAAGGTGCTGAACGAAAAGCTCGGGGTGGTGGACATCGCGTCGCTGACGAAAGCCTGCGAGGACGGGCTGGTGGCGGAGCTCGCCGGTTTTGGCGCGAAAACGCAGGAAAAGCTGCTCGCGGGAATCAAGAACCGGCAGGCGTATGGCCGGCGGCATTTGTGGTGGGACGCGGCGGCCGTCGCGGAGCCGATCGTGACGGGATTGCGTGCCTTGCCGCAGGTGAAGCGGGCGGAGGCGGCCGGGAGTTTGCGGCGCGGCGTCGAGACGGTGGGCGATCTGGATTTCATCGTCGCGGCCAGCGAGGTCGCGCCCGTGGTGGACTGGTTTGTCGGCATGCCCGGTGTGCAGGAGGTGACCGCGCGAGGGGAGACGAAGGCGAGCGTGCGATTTGCGTCGGGACTGCAGGCGGATTTGCGGCTCGTGCCGGAAGAACAGTTTCCGTTTGCGCTGCATCATTTCACCGGCTCGAAGGATCACAATGTTCAGATGCGACAGCGTGCGCTCGCGCGCGGATTGAGCCTGAGCGAGTGGGGGCTTTTGCCGGCGGACGGCGAGGGCACCGTGAAACAGAAAGCGGCCGCCGGAAAGCAGACGGCGGCCATCCGCAGCGAGGCGGATTTGTTCGCCGTGCTTGGGTTGCATTTTATCCCGCCGGAGTTGCGAGAAGGCCTGGGCGAAATCGAGGTGGCGGAGAAAGGCGAGTTGCCACGGCTCGTGGAGCTCGGCGATTTGCGGGGAACGTTTCACTGTCACACCACGGCCTCCGACGGACGCAATACGTTGAACGAGATGGTGGCCGCGGCGGACGCGCAGGGGTGGGAGTATTTCGGGATCGCCGACCATTCGAAATCGAGTTTCCAGGCGAACGGGTTGACCGAGGAGCGCCTGCTCCAGCAGGCGGCGGCGATCGCGGCATTGAACGCGAGTGGGCGTTTCAAGATGCATGTCTTCAGCGGCACCGAGTGCGACATCCTGCCGGACGGCCGGCTCGACTTCGCTGCGGAGGTGCTCGCGAAACTCGACTACGTGGTCGCGTCGGTGCACAGCACCTTCAATCAGGACGAAGCCACGATGACGGCTCGCATCGTGCGGGCGATCGAGCAGCCCGGAGTGACGATGCTCGGCCATCTGACGGGCCGGTTGCTGTTGCGTCGCGACGGTTATCGCGTGGACGCGCGCAAGGTGATCGACGCAGCGCTGGCGAACGACGTCATCATCGAGCTCAACGCGAGCCCGGCGCGGCTCGACATGGACTGGCGCCTCTGGCGAAAGGCGGCGGAGCGCGGGATGATTTGCGCGATAAATCCCGACGCGCACGAGATCGGCGATTTCGCCTACCTGCGGGCCGGGATCAATGCCGCACGGAAAGGCTGGCTCACGGCTGCGCAGGTGCTCAACACGCAGCCCCTGGCGGAAGTGAAACGCGTGCTGGCGCGGCGGCGCTGACGGCCGCCCGCGCGAGTCAAAAAAGAGCCGCCGGGGGACGGCGGCTCGCAGGAGGAATCGTTTCCGCTACGCTGGGCTGGAAGAGGGCGCGGTGCTGCCCGGCAGGCCTTCGGCCCGGGCGGTGGAAGCGGCGGCATCCTTTGCGCTGGTGGCAACGGCCTTGGCTTCCTCGCGCAGTTTTTCGGGCGTCAGGCCCTGGGCGTTGGCTTCGTCCTTTGCGGCCTCCGCCGCGGCGTGCGCGACCCGCTGGCCTTTCTCGACGAGCTCGCTGCCGGCTTCCCGGGCGCGATCGCGCAGGCGATCGACCGAAGGGCCGGCGAGTTCGTCGACTTTTTTGGAGCGCGGCAGGGCGAGGCCGACGAGAACGCCTGCGGCGAGGCAGGCGATGCCCACCCCGAGCGGGTAGTCGTTGGCGGTGCGAACGACGCGATCCCGGCTGCGGGAGTAGGTTTGACGGGCCGTGTCTTGCACGCGCGAGCCAGCTCCGGAAAGCGTGTCGCGCACGCGCTGCGTGGCGGCGGAGGTTTTCTGCAGGACCTTGTCCTTGGCGCTGGCAAGTTTGGAACCGGCATTGCTGCCGGAATCGGTTTCGGCGTAATTCGGCACGCCGCTGGCGGAATAGCCGCTTTCGGTCGACGCGTGGGTGGCGGCGCTCGCCGGGTAATCGAGCGGGCGATCGTAGAGGGCGTCCTCGTCGGGATCGCGATAGGCGCCGGCGCCGAAGGACCGCGTATCGTAACCTTCATAGTCCTCGTCGCTCGCGCGGTGCTTGCGCCGCGTCTCATAGATCATCCACGCGACACCGGCGCCGATGATCGCGAACGGAAGCGGGTGCGCCTTCACGGTGTCGGTGACGGCATGAACGGCGTTGCTCGCGGAATGCGTGAGGCTCTGGCCGATCTCGCGGCCGCGTTCGCTGCCGCGGCGGAAATAACCGAGCACCTCATCGAGGAGGTGGCGGCCTTGGAAGCGCTCGCCGAGTGCGTCCATCGTTTCGTCCATGCGGCGGCGGGTGGTTTCGATATCGGAGCGGATCGTTTCGGTCTCGTTCTCAGGTGTTGGATTCATGGGAGGGGTGGAGTTTGTTTTGCGCCCAATCCTTGTTGGTTTTCAGGGATTCGATGGTCTCGCGCGGGGTGAGGGTGTCGTGAGCGAGGGCGCGCTTGGCCTTGGCCAGCATCGCCCAGCCGATCACGCCGATGACGAGGCCGACCAGCGTGGGCGCGAGCCACTGGGCGATGTCGGGATCCATGCCGGCGCGCACGAGGCCGATGCCCACCAGTTGACCGAGGCCGATGAGAAGCACGATCACGCCGGCGTAGGCGACGAAGCCACCCACCGCGATTTCCGCGGCGTGGCGCCCGACGTGCGAGGCGTTCGATTTCAACTCGGCCTTGGCAAGGGCGACCTCCTGACGGAGCAGCGTCGTGGTGTCGTCCCGGAGACTTTGCAGCAGCGTGACAACGGTGCTTTGCGGCGGCAGTTCGGAATTCATGACGGACAGGCTGGTTTCAACAGTTTCAATAAGCGGCGGACGGTGGGGTGGCGGTGGCAGCCGCCCAGTCGGACGTGCCTTCCTCGCCCGTCATGGAGCTCGAGCTGTCGGTGAGCCGCCGGCTGGTGGATTTCATAATCGTGCCGAGCAGCAGGCCGGCCGCGAAGAGTCCGCCGAAGAACAGGGCGGGATGACGCCGGGCCATTTCCTCGGTGTCGTTGCGCAGCTGGGAGAAGTCACGGTTGCGGAGATAGTCGGCGGCGTGTTCCAGCCGATCGGCGGCCTGATGAGTGAACCACGCGATGTTGGGATCGGTGTCTTCGAGCGAGCGCGCCGACTCGCGAATCGCGGAGCCGTAGTGGCCGATGCGCTCGGCCGTCGCGGATTTTTTGTCGCTGGCAAAACGCTCGGCGTCGGATCGGACGCGATCGGCCGCGGAAGTGGCCGCCGACTTGACTTGCGAAGCGGCGTCGCGGGCGGTGGCTTTCAGGCTGGATTTGGCGGACGCCATGCCGCCTGCGCCTGAGGATGGCATCCCGGACGGTTGGGTGGGATTATCGGAAACATTCGATGGGTTCATAATGTGGGATTCTCCTTCGGGCTGGTGGAATCAGGGGTTCGAATCGGTCGAGCAATGCGCATGCCCATTGGCCTCGCGAAGAGAACTCCCGCCTAAGGTGCTCGGCTCGAACTGGAACCGACCCGAGGTTTCTCCGTGGTGAAACGGAGACGACGACACCTGCCGTGCAATGTGCCGGAAGGCGTCCGTCGCGCGGGGCAAACTGCATTCCACGCGGCGAGATCGGTGCGGTTCGCGGAGGAGCGAACTCACAGCGCCGGTGGATGACGAAGAGGCCGCGTGAAACTCGAGTGTTACGGTTTTGTGGGCGACCTGCATACCTGCGCCATCGTGGGACTGAACGGTTCCATCGATTGGCTGTGCCTGCCGCGTTTCGATTCTCCCGCGGTGTTCGCCGCGTTGCTCGGCATGGAGGAAAACGGCTGCTGGCGGATCGCGCCGAGCGGCCCGGTGGTGCGTTCCGGACACGTTTACCGGAAAGACACGCTCGTCCTCGATACGGAATTTGAAACGCCCACCGGTCTCGTGCGCCTCACCGATTGCATGCCGGTCGACGGCGACTCGCGGGACGTGGTGCGGATCGTCGAAGGCGTGCGCGGCGAGGTCGAGATGCACATGCGCCTCGTCGTGCGCATGGACTACGGTCGCACGATCCCTTGGGTGCGGCACAGCGACAAGGGTATCACGGCGGTGGCCGGCCCGGACGCGGTGAGTTTGCGTTCGGATGTGCCGACGCGCGGCGAAGGCCTGTCAACCGTGGCGACGTTCACGGTCCGGCCCGGTGAGAAAAAGGCCTTTGTGCTGACCTGGTTCGCGTCGCACCTGCGGCCGCCGGGGCCGATCGATGCGCACGACGCACTCGCGAGGACGGAGCGCTACTGGCGCGGGTGGACGTCGCGGTGCACCTACCGCGGCGAATGGCGCGACGCTGTCGTGCGCTCGCTGATCACGTTGAAAGGGCTGACGTTTGCACCGACCGGCGGCATCCTGGCTGCGGGCACGACCTCGTTGCCGGAGTGGATCGGGAGTGTGCGAAACTGGGATTATCGCTACTGCTGGCTCCGCGATGCGACGTTCACGCTCTATTCGCTGATGGAGGCCGGCTACACCGAGGAAGCCTCGGCGTGGAGCGACTGGCTGCTGCGGGCCGTGGCCGGCGATCCGGCACAGTTGCAGATCATGTATGGCGCGGCGGGCGAGCGGACGCTGCCGGAGCTCGAGCTGAGTCATCTGCGCGGCTACGAGGAATCGCGGCCGGTGCGCATCGGCAACGCCGCCGCCTCGCAGTTTCAGCTCGATGTTTACGGCGAGGTGATGGATGCGATGCACCTGGCGCGAAAAGTCGGACTGCATCCGGACGCCGACGGATGGAGCCTGCAGCGACACCTCGTCGATTTCGTCGTGCGCAACTGGATGGAACCGGATGAAGGAATCTGGGAAATCCGCGGGCCGCGACGGCATTTCACGCATTCCAAGATTATGGCGTGGGTCGCGATAGACCGGGCCGTGAAGGCCGTCGAAGAGTTCGGCTTGAAAGGGGATGTCGAACTGTGGCGCGCGACGCGAAAAGCGATTCACGACGACGTCTGCGCCAAGGGCTGGCATCCGGGCCGCCGCGCGTTCACGCAGTATTATGGGTCCGAACTGCTCGATGCGAGTGTGCTGATGATGCCGCTGGTCGGGTTTCTGCCGCCCTCGGATCCGCGCGTGGTGGAGACGGTCGACGCGATCAAGGATGAGTTGATGTCGGACGGACTCGTCTATCGCTATCATCCGAACCGATCGGCCAACGTGGACGGATTGCCGCCGGGCGAGGGCGCGTTCCTGCCGTGCTCGTTCTGGCTGGTCGACTGCCTCTATCTGCTCGGACGCGAGGAAGAGGCGCGGAAACTTTTCGAGCATCTGCTCGATCTACGCAACGGCCTCGGGCTTCTGTCCGAGGAATACGATCCGGCGGCGCGGCGGCTGTTGGGAAATTTCCCGCAGGCTTTTTCGCACGTCGGCCTGGTGAACACCGCTCAAAATCTCTCTCGCAATCGCGCCGGCCCGGCGGAAATCCGCAGCGCCGAAGGCGAGGCGGAAAGCGCCGGCGTCACGACGCGCTGAGTGCGGAGAGCCGCGGCGAACCCGGCGGAAAACCGCGCCGCAGCGCCTCGCGCACGATCGTCTCGGTCGCCGTCGCGCCGATCCGCGTCACGCCGAGGTCACGCACGCGCAGGGTGTCGTCGAGTGTGCGGATGCCGCCGGCGGCTTTGATCTGCACCTGAGGCGGACAGTGGGCGCGCATCAGGCGAAGATCGTGGTCGGTCGCACCGCGGTAGTTGTAGTCGCCGTCGGGTTGTTTGACGAAACCGTAGCCCGTGGAGGTTTTCACGAACGCGACGCCGATCCCGCTGCAGATCCGGCAGAGTTCGCGAATGTGACTCTCCTGCAGGTAATCGTTTTCGAAAATTACCTTGAGGATCGCGTCGTGCGCGAGACAGGCGTCGTTCACCGCGCGGATATCCGCTGCGACATCGTCGAACTGGCCGCCGAGGACGCGGCCCGCATTCACGACCATATCGATTTCCCGGGCGCCTTCAGCGAGCGCGAGCAGCGTTTCCTGAACCTTGATCGACGTGTGGCTGTTGCCGTGAGGAAAGCCGATGACGGAACAGACGAGCACGTCGCTCCCGGCGACGAGTTCGGCGGCGCGCGGCACGTAGTAGGGCTTCACGCAGACGGTGGCGACGTCGTGGGCGACGGCGAGCGTGCAGCCGGCGTCGAGCTGCGCATCCGTCAATGTCGGATGCAGCAGCGAGTGATCGATCATGCGGGCGATGGCCCGGGCGGTGATGGCAGCGTTCATGGCGGTGAGCTCAGGAGAGATTTGCGGGGGCGAGCGTGCCGTGCAGCGAGAGGGTGTCGTCGGCGGCGATCGCGGCGCCGATTTCGGGATGGGCGCGACAGAATCCTGCGATCTCGTCATCGGTCATGACGAAGAACGCGGTGGAGAGCGCATCGGACAACGCGGCGCTTGCCGCGAGCGCCCAGACCCGTGCGGTGCGAGTGGCGGCCGTGCGGGTGAGCGGGTTGACGAGATGAGCGCCTTTGACGGCGATGCCGGAGGCGCTCAAGGCAGCGTTCGCCAGCGGAAGCGCGCGGTAGCTTTCGTCTTCGCCGAGCCCGAGCGGCCAGCCGGCGGGATCTTCGGTGGGCGCGGCGAGGGCGAGCGCGGTGCTCCCGCCACTCTGGAGGCACGCCTGGTCGACGCCCCAGTCGCGCAGCGTGTCGGCCAGACGATCGAGCGCGTAGCCCTTGCCGATGGCACCGAGATCGAGGCGCAGGCGTTTCGCGTGGGACGTGAGCGTGTGGGCGGAAGGATCGAGCGTGAACGGCGCGCCCTCGTGCGACCGCTCGCTGGCGTAAGCCGGATCGAACGCGCGCTGCGTCGCGACGGCGACCTCGACGGCGAGGAGCAGGCATTGCATCGCGTCGTCTCCGATCGCGATTGTCTCGCCCTCCGCGATCCGGCTGGCGCGGGCAATGTCGCTCGACTGGATGAAGCGGCTCAATTCCGTCTCGAGCCGGTCGAGTTCCCGCCAGGCCGCGACGGCGGCCTGCCGCGCGTAATCCTGTTCCTGGCCGGCGATGGTGATCGAGAAATCGGTCGCCATGGCCTCGTGGTGAAAGGTGAACCAGCTCATGTCGTTTTATCGTGGATACGGCGCGCCGCGCGGAGGGCGCGCAACCGGGGGCGGAGCCGGAGCATGGCGACGGCGGGCTTCCACCACAGCCGGCGAAGTCCGAAATGCGCTTTGCCTCGCAGCCGCGGGTGATGGCGGACACGAAACTCCGCGACACGAAAACCGGCGGCGACCGCGATGGACGGAAGGAAGGACTGCATCAACTCGATCGGGAAAAGCACGTCGACGATCTCGCGGCGGAACACCCGCAGCTGGCAGCCCGCGTCGTGGAGCGGATCGCGGAGGACGCGGCGGCGCACGGCGTTGGCGAGCCGCGACATTGCGCGTCGGAGCAGGGAGTCGTGACGGTCGGCGCGCCAGCCGCACGCGAGATCGAGTTCGCCGCGTTCCACGGGGGCGAGCAACAGCGGGAAGTCGCGCGGGTCGTTCTGCCCGTCGCCATCCATCGTCAGCAGGATCCTGCCGCGCGCGGCGCGCAGACCATTGAGAAGAGCGGCGGCCTGGCCGAGATTGCGCGGATGGTCGAGCCGGCGGCACTCGGGCCAGCGTTGTCCGGCGACTGCCAATTCGCCGGCCGTGCCGTCGGTGCTGCCGTCGTTGACCAGGATGACCTCGAGCGAGCCGCGCAGCAGTTCGAGCGCGGCAAACGCGCGCTTGAGGAGGGGCAGGACATTGCCCGCCTCATTGTAGAACGGAATCACCAGCGAGTAGCGGGGCGTCATGGCGCGGGCGTGAACACGACGCAGAGAAAGCCGGGGCGAAGCCCGAGAAAGGACTCGCGGTAGCGGCCGTGCAACCGGCTGCGCACCTCGTCGGCGTGCGAGGCCGAGGCGATCACCAGCGCACCGTCGCAGTCGTCGGGGATCGTGGTCCAGTAGCCGACGCGCGGCACGTCGCGCAGATACCATGGGAGCGGCCAGTATTCCTCGCTGACGATGCGAATCACCCCGTTCGGCTGGCGCTCGAGCGCGGTGGCGGCGAGAGCGCGGACCTTGCGCACATCGGGCGAGCTGTGCACGTAGGCATAAGGATTACGGGCGTCGGCCGGGCGCAGAAAAACCGCGAGTTGGGTTTGTTTGAACTGGAGGAAGACGATCGCGGCAGCGAGCCCGAGCGCGAGCCACGCGCGCGGGATGAACGCGAGCGCGCCGGCGGCGAGCAGCGCGAATCCCGGCACGAGATGGATCGCGTGCCAGGGCGTCTTGTAGGGAACGACGGACAATGCGATCACGACGAGCAAGGTGGAGAGCGCAGCCCAACGCAGCAGGTGCCGTCCGGCGTAGTGAGAAGTTGGATGCGAGCGTTCTGCGGCCGCCGGCAGGCGCGTCCACGCGAGGGCGGCACCGGCGGCGGCGAGCGCGAGAAAGGCGAGTTGTTGAAAAACCAGGCCGCCGTTCCGGACCCAGGCGAACAGCTGGAGGTAATAGAACCACGGTTTCTCGTGTCCGCTCGGACCGGTGGCGCGCTGTGCGCCTTGCCCGAGGGCGGCGAACGCGTCTCGCACCCCGCTCCAGTGTGTGCCGAAAGAAGAATAAAAGAGGACGAAGACCGCCGCTGCCACGGCGAGGGCGACGCCGAGGGCGGGCGCTATCCGCGCTTTGGGCGTCGGTGGGAGAGTTTTCTCGATGCGAAGGACGAGCAGGCTGGCGATCAAGGCGGCGCCCCAGAACAGCGGCGCGCTCGCTTTCGTGGCCTGCATGAGTCCGACGCACGCGCCGGCGATCGCGGCCCAGCGCAGGTGGTCGGTGCGCCACCAGGCGCGGGCGGCCACGAAGGCGCCGAGGGCGAACGTGAGCAGCAGCGTTTCCTGGATGAAGTAACGACTGTAGTAAACCGCGGGCGGTGCGACTGCCAGCAGCGCGGCCGCGACGAAGGCGGCCAAGCGCCCCAACGGCAGCGCGAGAACGTAAAGCAGGAGGACGGCGAGCGTGCCGGCGATCGCGGGCACCAGACGCACCGTGGTTTCGTCGATCGCGGCGAGGGAGTGTTCGCCACGCCACCACGCGATCGGGAGAGCTGCGTAGTAGAGCGTGGGGCCGTGATGGTCCGACGGATCGAAGGCGTAATGTCCCGATTCGAGCAACTGGCCGAACTTCACCGCCTGGTTGGCTTCGTCGGCATGCATCGGCCGGCGCGCCAGGTCGTGGGTGTGCAACCACAACGCGGCAATCGCGAGCGCGACGAGGGGAAGGAAGCGGCGCAGCAGGGCGGCCATGGCGCAAGCAAAGCGGAGAAGCGGGCGGCGGACAAGCAGCGGGGCCGGTCGAAGGACCGGCCCCGCGGGAAGAAGAAACTGTCGGACGCGAATCCGCGGAGGTTATTTGGCCGGCTGGCCGTAAACCTCGACTTCGATATAGTGGTTCAACTCGTCCGAGGTGTTGCCGTTGCTGTAGAGGCGGACGTAGCGACCTTTGGTGTTCCGGGCATCGAAGATGCGGCCCTCGTAGGTTTCGATGTAGGCCGGATCGGAGCCGGTGCCGAGGCCGGCGGAGTTGTTGTCGTCGTTGTTATAGACGGTGGTGACGCCGCTCTTGAAATCCGCGTCGTCGGAGATCTGGACGATCACGTCGTGATAGGCGCGAGCCTGCGAGTGAAAGTGCCAGGCAACGATCGCCGCGATCTTGGCGGACGCGCCGAGGTCGATCTGCACCCATTGTACGCCGGGCCCGAGTTCGACGTAGCTGCCCTCGGTGCCGGACTTGTCGCCATCGGTGACGTAGGAGAGATCGCCGATCACCGGGAACGAATCGCTGCTGGTGACTTCCTTGCCCTTGGAGAGATTCTCCGTGCCGGCGGGCACCATGAAGTCGGGGCGGCGGCCGCTGCGCGGTTGCTCCAGATTGGCGAGTTTGATCGGGCGCGGCGTGCCGACGAAGAGCGGGCGGGGCAGCTCCAATTTCAGCGGAACTTTGTCTTCGGCCCGGGCCAAACCAGCCAGGGCGGCAGAAACGAGGAGGAGGGAGGCGAGGGGTCTGAGCATGGTAAAAGCGAGGTTGAATTGCCCGGCGACGCCGGGAGAAACGGTGGCGGGCGAAAGGCGCCGCCACCAGGATTTAGGCGACAAAATCGCCGGGCGCAAACTTCAGCATGGTTTGCGCGGCGACGGCTTCGTTGACCTTGAGAACCGTGACGGCGGTGGCGAAGGCGCTTTCCGCGGGGCAGTTGAGCTTCGTGGTGCCGCGGATCGCGTCGAAGAAGTTCTCGAGGTGCGGTTGGTGAATCGCCTTGTCCAGCGTGACCGGGATATCCCACGCGGAGAGCTCCGCGGTTTCGCGGACGTCGACCACGGACGCCTTCGACGGGCCGGCGAGTTTCTTGCGGGGCTTTTCCCACGGTTTCACCGGCGGCGGCGCACCTTCGCCGGAGGTCGGGCGGGAGACGATGCCCTTGTCGACCCACTGGTCCCATTCGGGGGCGCGGGCTTCGCGGTAGAGCTTCGTGTATTTGGGATTCTCGGACATCTTCAGCGCGCCCTCGTCGCCCATGAAATATTCATGGTAGCCGCCGCCGGCGCTCGTCGTGGTAAGGACACCGTAAACCGCGCGAATGGTGCCGGTCTCCGTGGGGAACTCGTAGATCGCGGTGACGTTGTCATACCATTCGTGCGTCGTGTAGTAATCGACGCCGCCACCGGCGAGGACGGAGCCCGGGTTGGCGCCGAGGAACCAGTTGAAGATGTCGATCTGGTGCGCGCCGAGGTCCGAGATCGGGCCGCCGGCGTAGCGCTTGAACCAGCGCCAATTCCGGAACTCGTGCATGTTCGTGTAGCCGTATTGGTGGAGCTTCGCCTCGGGAATCGCGAACTTGGCGGGGAAGCCGAGATCGGGGGTGACGGCGCGGTTCCACTGGCCGGCGGCGTTGGTGAGCCGGCCGAGCAGCCGGGCGTCGTGCACCACGTGATTGAGCGCGTGCAGGTAGCGCGGATTGCTGCGACGCTGGTGGCCGACCTGCAGGAGCTTCTTGGTCTCGCGCGCGGTCTGCACCATCGAGCGGGCGCCCTCGACGGTGTTGGACATCAGCTTCTCGCAATACACGTGCTTGCCGGCGCGCAGGGCGGCGTTCGTGTGCTCGGCGTGCACGAAGTCGGGCGTGGCGACGATGACGGCGTCGAGATCGGGGACGCTCGAGAGCAACTCGCGGTAATCCTCGAACGGCTTCGGATCGTGCCCGAATTTTTTCAGCAGGCGTTCGCCGTAGGTGCGGTTGTAATCCCAGATATCGCAGACGGCCTGGAAACGGATGTCGGGAATCTTGAGCGCGGCATTGAGCAGGACGCGGCCCTGTTCGCCGCAACCGATGAGGGCGACGTTGAGAGGTTGCGCGCCGGTGCCGGCGGAGCCTTGGGCGCGGGCGATGTAGGGGGCCGCCAGGAGCGCGGCGCCAAGTTTGGCGCCGCCGACGATGAAGTCGCGGCGGCTGAGAGGGGAGGAAGTTTCGGGCATTGGACGCTCCTCGATCAATCGTGCTTGTCGGGCCAGACGGCGAAACGGTCATGGCGAACCAGGACCAGGGCGCCGGCGATCAGGCCGACATGGATCGCGAGCCACGCGATGCCTTCGGCTTCCTGCACGGCCATGAGGCCGAACGAGAGCGCAATGTAAACGAGACCGGTGAGGACGAGCGAGAGCCGGGTCTTCAAACCAAGCAGGAGCATGAGGCCCACGATGGTGAGCACGTAGCCCAGCGTCATCGCGAACGGCTTCGTGGCCCAGAGCGGGAGAAACGACGCCCCCGTGATGCCGCTGGCCATCCGGCCCATGTTCTGCGCGTAGTTCGCCAGCGAATAGCTGCCGTTCGACTCGAATTTTTCGAGACCGGCCAAAACGGTGCGCAGCCCGAGAAACAGCCGCAGCAGCAGGAAAGCCGCGGTATACTCGTAGCGACGGGCGGGGACGGGAGGTAGGTCACTCATGGTTTTTGGGATCTAGTTCAGTGGAGTTGAGGTGCAAAGTCGCAAACGTGAGCGGGCGAAAAAGCCGCAGGCGCGTTCTCCCGCCGGCGCTGCTCGCGAGCGCGCGATCCGCGGGCCAAGGCACGGCTTGGAAGCGATCGGGAGTTCATTGGGAACGGCAGCGAAATGGGGAGGGGTGAAGCGGACCGAGCTGAAAAACGATGCGCGCGGAGGCACCGAGGTCCAGTCTGGAGAGCGGAAACGCGTCAACATTAGCGTCAACGTTGATTCCTGGCAGAGCGACTTCACGACCTTCCGGCGCAAAGGAAGAGATTTTTCGTGCGCCGGCGGGTAGGACTGTTTGTTTGGAAGGGCGGTTCCTCGCCGCACCACCCCTTTACCCTGATGGACAACGATGATTTGCCCTCCCCGGCCGGCCAGCGTCCGGCCAACCGCGAAGACTGGTTTACGACTACTCCCAGCCCCTGGCAGGAGGTCGCTCGCCTGCAGCCCGACGGCGACCGCAGCTTCGCCACGACCATCGAACGCATGGTCATGAACGCAGAACCCGCGCAGCGGCCCGAACTGGAACGCAAATTGATCGCTGCGCTGCAGCAGCCGGGAATCACGGCGGCCGGACAGCTGTTCCTCTGTCGGATGCTCGGCTTGATCGGCTCGCCGGCGTGCGTGGCGGCCGTACGCGATCTGCTGGTCCAGGAAGACGCGTCGCACGCCGCCCGGATCGCCCTCGATTCAATCGACGATGCGGCAGTCGATGCTGCTTATCGGGATGCCCTGCCGCAGCTTCGGGGGGCGGCGAAATGTGGATTGATCGGCAGCATCGCCCGCCGCCGCGACCAGGGTGCGATCGAGGCGCTGACGGCCCTCGCGCTGGACGAAAACGAAAATCGGGAGGTGCGCGCGGCGGCCGAGCGCGCGGTGGAAGCTTTGGTGGCGCAATCATGACCATGGAAAACTCCTTCCAGCCTGCGGTAACGCCATCGCCCGCCCGGACCGCGGGCGTGACCCGGCGCGAATTCGTGAAACGCTCCGCGCTCACCGGCGCGGCGCTGGCCTTGCCGTTGATCCTGCCGGCGCGCCTGCGCGGACAGACGGCGCCAAGCAACCAGATCCGCGTCGGCTTCATCGGCACCGGCGGAATTGCGCAAGGACACATCGATACGCTGCTCGGGTTTCCGGACGTCCGGATCGTGGCGGTGTGCGACGTTGACCGCTTCCGGCGGGACGCCGCCGCCGCGAAGATCGACGCGTTCTATGGCAGCGGACGCTGCGCGCGGCACCCTGATTTCCGCGAGCTCGCGGCCCGACCCGATGTCGACGCGGTGTGGGTTTGCACGCCGGACAACTGGCACGCGCTGGCGGCGATCGAGGCGATCCGCCGCGGCAAGGATGCCTATGTGGAAAAGCCGTTGACGCTCACGATCGAGGAAGGCCGGGCGCTGGTAAACGCAGCGCGCAAGCACGGACGCGTGGTCCAGACCGGCACGCAGCAGCGCTCGTCGAAGCGGTTTCACGACACCGCGGAATTCATCCGCAACGGCGGCCTCGGCCGGGTGGACCGCATCGAGGTGCTGATTCCGGCGAACAACAAATTCGTCGCGGGCACCTGGAAGGCCGAACCGGTGCCCGAAGGGCTCGATTGGGATTTGTGGTTGGGGCCGGCCCCGTGGGCGCCGTTTCATCGCAACGCCTGCCACTACAACTTCCGGTTCATTCTCGATTATGCCGCCGGCCAGGTGACGAACTGGGGCGCGCACTATATCGACATCGCGCAATGGGCGCTCGGCATGGACGATTCCGGTCCGGTCAGCGTCGAGGGCCATGGCGAGTTCCCGACGACGGGACTTTTCACCACGGCGACGAAGGTCGATTTCACCTGCCGCTACGCGTCGGGGGTGACCTTGCGCTGTCGCACGCGCTATGACGGAGTGTTCGACGGCAACGTGCGCTTTTTTGGCGAGCGCGGCTGGATCGACGTTTCCCGTTCAAAGAGCATCGCGTCGGATCCCGCGCTTTTGCGCGAGGCCGCCGCGCGTCAGGGGACGCTCAAGCTGCCGGTAAGCACGAACCATCACGACAACTTCCTGCAGTGCATGCGCACGCGCGAGCGTCCGATCTCGGACGTGGAAATCGGGCACCGCACGACGACGATCTGCAACCTCGGCAACATCGCGATGCTGCTCGACCGAGCCGTGCGATGGGATCCGGTGGCGGAGAAATTCGTCGACGATCCGATCGCGGACCGCCTGCGGGGCCGCGCGATGCGCGGCCCGTGGTCGCTCGCCTGAGCCGTCGACGGCTCAGTCGACGAGCAGCTCGGCGATCGTCCACCAGCTGTCCGGTCGCGTCTCGCTGTTGCGAATGATCAGGTAGCGGCCGTGGGTCTGCGGCGGCAGGTCGGCGGCGGTCTGCCCCGACGTGCCTGGGACCTCCGCGGCCGGCTTGCCGGGATGTTCGGGTTGGTCGGTGACGATGATCTGGAGACGCTCGGGATAGTTGTCGGGACGGCTGCCCTGATCCAGCACCACCCGGCGGAACGGACGGGATTTGAGAAAATCGATTTGGATGCCTTTGCCGGCTTCGGCCGACGTGTTCCAGCTCGCGTCCCGATTGCCGTCGATGAGGTTTTTGAGCTGCCACTGGTTGTCGCCGGTGATTTTCGGCGCCCCGGCGCGATTCGCTTCGATGACGGCGAGAGCGTAGTTGGCCTCCTTCGCCAAGGCCGGATCCTTCTGGAACTTCTTCACCAGCGCGAGCGCCTCGTCGTCCGAAGCGCGCGACAGGAGGGTGACGAGCTGGGCCCGCACCGTGGCGGTGTTCACTGCCGCCAGCAGACGGTCGATGGCGGCCGTCAGTTGAGCGGAGGGAAGCGACCGGTTGCGCTCGAGGAATTCGGCGGCGGCCTTGCCCGCCGATTCGCGGACGGAGTCACTGGAGGTTTTCTCCACGATACGCACCAGCGCCGGCAGTCCGGCGGGATCGGTCCAGCGGCTCAGCTGCGCCACCGCGGGCGACGCGAGGGGAGCGTCGGCGCGCAACGCGAGGTCCGCGAGCGCTTCGGCCGCGGCGCTTCCGCCCAGACGGGGCAAGGCCGGCAGGATGCGGGCGGCGATCGACGGTTCCAGCTGCCCGATGGCCGTCGTGATCGGCCGCGCGCGCGCATCGAGGTCGGGGTTGCGCAGCGTGAGCGCGACGAGCGTGCGGAGCGCGCGCGATTGTTCGCCGGAGTCCTTGGCATCGGTCGCCCAGGCGAGCACGGCGGCTTGCACATCGAAGGGGGCGATTTCGGCGAGGGAGGAAAGGGCGGCGAGCCGGACATCGCGGTCGGGGTCGTCGCGCAGCGAAAGCAACAACGGGATCTGCTCGATCATGTAGCGCGAAGCGAGGGCGGCGACGAATTCCGCCCGCAGCGCCGGGTCACCGGCGCGCGCGCCGCCGATCACGGCGTCGGCCACGCCCGGGCCGTTCAGGCGGGCGAGGCTTTGGCGCGCCTGCTTCGCGGTGTCGGCGTCGCCCTGCGCCGCGCGTTCCGCGAGCAGACGTGCAACGTCCGCATCGCCGGGCAACTGGCCGAGGGCGGAGAGCGCGGCGGTGCGCACCGCCAGGTCGCCATCGTCGACGGCGGCGACGATCGCGGGGCGTGCGCGCGCGTCGCCGCGGCGGGCGAGCGCGCGGATGACTGCGGCGCGCGTTGCGGGATCCCATTGCGGCAGTTCGCGTGCGATGGCGGGCACGAGTTCGTCCGCCGGATGTGTGGCGAGCGATTCGATGAGGACGGCTTTGAGCGTGTGGTCCGAGCTGGCGAGGGCCCGCGTGATGCGTTCGGGGGCGGCGACGGGCTCGACGCTGACGAGACCGAGCAGGCCGGCAGCGCGCAGTTCGGCGGGCGCGGGGCTGAGATCGGCGATCTCGGTGAACAGGCGTGACGCCTCGCGGCCGCCGACGAGGTGCGCGATGTGCAGTCGGGCTTCGATCGCCGCGGACGAACGGGCGTTGGGCGCGGACTCGAGGGCGGCGAGCGCCTCGCGCGACGCAATCTGGCCGAGCGCGGTGGCGGCGGCGTCGGCGAGGACGGGATCGGACTCCTTGAGCGCGGCGGCGAGGAGGTCGACGGCGCCGGCGATGCGACGGTTGCCCGCGGATTGGATCAGGGCGAGCCGCGTGTCGGGCGCGGGCGCTTCGAGGGCGCGGACGAACAAGGCGTCGATATCGGGGCTGGGCACGTGCTCGAGCGCGAGGCGCACGAGATTCACCTGCTGCGGGTCGTTCATCATCGCGAAGAACACGAGGGCGTTGTTCTCGACGAGGAGGCTGTCAGCTGGAAAAAAGGCGAGTCGCTCGCAGATCGCCTGACGGGCGGCGAAGGTGGTGTTGGGATCCTTGAGGATCTGGGTGAGGTTTTTCGCGATGCCGGCGAGCTTGGCGCGGTCGTTGCCGGCGGCGGCGATCTGCCGGTCGAGCGCGGCGACCGGAGCCTGGCTGCCTTCATAGGTGAGGTTGGGCAATTCCGGCGCGCGCGGGCGCGGCGGCGTGGTGCAGGCCGCCGTGAGCAGCAGGGCGGCGATGCAGGCGAGGGGAAGCGACCGGCGGAAAAGTTGGGCGAGCATGGCGGCGAAAGCGGGTTCAGAGGGTGCCGTAGGGAGCGCGGCGGGGGCGGTCGAGCAGGGTGCTGGCGACGGGATCGCCGACGATCTCCTCGCGGAGCGGGTCCCAGCGAATGGGGCGGGCGAGCCGGGCCGCGATGTTATTGAGGTGACCGACGGTCGCGCTGCGATGACCGATCTCGACATCGGCGATCGGCCGCTGGCGTGTGCGCACGCACTCGAAAAAGTCGCTGTGATGATTGTCGCTGGCGTAGAGGTGGATTTCGCCGGCGCGGAGCGGGCGTGTCGCGAGTTCGGGCGGGTCGGTTTCCAGGAAGTCCTCCCGCGAGACGTAGACGTGGCCTTTGGTGCCGTGAAATTCGATCATCGCCTTCAGGTCGGTGTCGTCGACGCGTTCGACGCGCACGCCGTTGGCGTAGGTGTGAGTCTGATACGGAGTGCCCTCGAAGCCCTGCGGGATGAATTCCACCGGGCCGGAGTCGTCCATGCCGAGCGCCCACTGGATGATGTCGAAATGATGCGCGCCCCAATCGCCGTTTTTCCGGCCGCCGTATTCGGTGAAGCAGCGCCAGCCGCCGCTGTAGTCACCGCGGACGCGCGCCTCGTTGTAGGGACGCCAGGGCGTCGGCCCGAGCCAGCGGTCGTAATCGAATTCGGCGGGGATGGGTTGTTCGCCGACGTTGGGGGCGGCGGGAAAGTGACCGAGACGCGTGCGGATAACCTTCAGATCGCCGATGAGACCGTTGCGGACGATCTCGGCGGCGCGGCGGAAGGCGCGCTCCGAGCGTTGTTGCGTTCCGGTCTGGAGGATCCGCCCGTGGGTGCGGGCGGTGGAGACCAGCGCGCGGCCTTCGCGCACGGTCAACGAGAGCGGCTTTTCGCAATACACGTCCTTCCCGGCGACCATCGCGTCGTGCGCGATCCCGACGTGCCAGTGATCGGGGGTGCAGACGAAGACGACGTCGATATCGTCCCGCGCCAGGAGCTCCTCGTGATGTTGATACACGCCGACCCCGCGGTAGGTGCCGCTGGTGGAATTCTGGCCGTAATGTTTGGTGATACGCTCGGCCATGCGGCGCGCCTTCGGCAGAAACACGTCGCAGACCGCCACGAGGCGGACATCGTCGCGGCCGATCAGGCCGCCGAAATGGCTGCCGCAGATCAAACCGTTGCCGATCAGGGCGACGTTGAGCCGGTTGCTGGGGGGCAGGCCGGGCTGGGCGCGGAGCACGCGCGGAAACGCGAGAGCGGCCGAAGCCAAAGACGCGGCTTTGAGGAAATCGCGGCGGGAGAGGGCGGAACTCATGGGGCGAAGACGAATGACGGAGAAAGGGGCAACGAAACCGGGGTTGAAAGCGGCTCAGCGATGCGGACGCACGCCGCCACTGGAGATGAAAACCGGCGGCAACGGAAGCCAAGAAGCGCGACGGGCAGGGGCATGCGGGGCACGGAAGTGAGGACGAATCAGCGGGGAAGTCGTTGCGTTTGTTACTCTGATTTTAGCGAAGAAGGGCCTGCAGATCGGCGAGCGTGAGGCGCGAGGAGAGCTCGTCGCTCGCCTCGAAGACATGGGCGAGCAGCGCGCGTTTCTCCTCCTGGAGGGTGAGGACCTTTTCCTCTACCGTGCCGCTGGCAATCAGCTTGTAGCTCGTGACGACGCGCGTCTGGCCGATGCGGTGCGCGCGATCCGTCGCCTGCGCCTCGGCCGCGGGGTTCCACCACGGGTCGAAATGCACGACGGTGTCCGCGCCGGTGAGGTTGAGACCCGTGCCACCCGCCTTCAGCGAAATGAGAAAGAGGGGAATCTCCGGCGAACTTTGAAAACGATCGACTTCGGCCTGGCGGGCGCGGGGCGCCATGGAGCCATCGAGATAGCAGTGCGCGATCTCCTGCGCGGCGAGTTCCGTCCGCAAAAGTCCGAGCAACGAGGTGAATTGCGAAAAGACGAGCAGCCGGTGGCCGTCGTCGATCGCCTCGGCCAGCAACTCGCGAAACGCCTCGAGCTTCCCGGACTCGGAAAACGCCGCGGCATCGCTGACCACGCTGTCGGGCGCGGCCACCAAGCGCGGATCGCAGCAGATCTGGCGCAGCCGGAGCAGCTGGGTGAGCATCGCGAGCCGCAGGCGTTGCTCGCTCGCGCCGCCTGCCTGAAGGTCGAAGAGCTCGCGCTCGGTGCGTTCCTGCGTTTCGCGATACAATCTCGCTTGCGCGGGGGTGAGCTCGCACCAGAGCACCTGCTCGAGTTTCTCCGGCAGCTCGGGCGCGACCGCCTGTTTCGTGCGGCGCAGCAGGTAGGGCGCCACCTTCGCGCGCAGCCGATCGTCGAACCACGCGCGCTCGTCGGCACGCAATCCGGCGGGCAGCCGGTCGATGTAGCCCGGCAGCAGGAATTCGAAAAGCGAGCGCAGGTCGTCGAGCGAGTTCTCCAACGGCGTGCCGGTGAGGAGGAAGCGGCTGCGCGCCCGGAGCGAGCGCAGGGCGGCGGCGTTTTGCGAGCGGCGATTCTTGATGTGTTGGGCCTCGTCGGCGATCACACAGGCGAAGTCGACCTTGGAGAACAGCTCCCAGTCGCGCGTGAGCGTGCCGTAGGACGTGATGACGAGGTCGTGCGCGGCGACGTCGCCCGTCGTCGCGAGCCGCCGGTCGCCATGGTGAACGAACAGCTTCAGTCCGGGCGCGAAGCGGGTCGCTTCGCGGCGCCAGTTCTCCAGCAGGCTCGCCGGTGTGACCACCAGATGAGGGCGGCGCCCGCCGCGTGCCGGCGTTTCGGTCGCGACGGCGGTCAACAGGGCGAGCGCCTGCAGCGTTTTGCCGAGACCCATCTCGTCCGCGAGGATGCCGCCGAGCTCCTGCCGGTGCAGATGCCAGAGCCACGCGACGCCCAGGCGTTGATAAGGGCGAAGCGCGACGTCGAGGTCGCGCGGGATCGGGGCGGGGGGAAGCTGCGAGAGATGTCGCAGGGCGTCCGTGCGCGCGCGCCAGCTCTCCGGCGGTTGAAACGAAGGCGACAAAGCTTCGAGCAGGTCCTGCGTCTCGGCGACGCGGGCGCGCGAAATACGCTGCGTGCGACGAGTGGCGAGCGCGACGCCGGGGCTGCCGGCCAGCGCGCGCTGCACCGTTTCGAGCTGCTGCAGTTTGCCGGGATCGAGCAGGAAGATCCGGCCGCGATCCTCGACGTAACCGCGGCGGGAAGCGACGGCGGAGCGGACGGTGTCGTCGGCCGCTTCTCCGGCCCGCAGCGATAGCGTGAGATCGTAATCCGAGTCGCGGTCGACGATTTCCGCCGCCACCTCGGCGAACTGCACCCGGGCGGTGTTGCGTTCGAAATTCGGCGTGAACGTGGCATGGAACTCCTCGCGCAGCCGCCGACCCTGGTCGGCGAGGAAGTTCAGGGTCTTGTGCCGATCGCGCAGCCACCATTTGCGGTTGGACGGCTCGAGCACGAAGCCGTGCGACTTCACGAGCTCGAGCGCGGCGCTGTAGGACGGGTGTTCGCGCGACGGCAGCGCGATCGCGAGGAAATGTTCGGAACCGTCGACCGACATCGGCGTGCCGGTGGCGGCGGGTCGGCGGGACGATGCCGGCGCCGTCGCGACGGGCGGCGGCGGGGCCTTTTCCGCGAGGAGCACGTGCTGACGAAAAGACGTGAGCCGCCCGTCCTCGACGAAGACGGGCTGTGTCGAAAGAACGGATACAAGTTCGCGGAGCTGCGCGCGCGTCAGCTGCAGAAATTTCGGCGGCGTGGGCGTGCCGCACCAGCGCTGCAGGAGCGCCAGAGCGGGCCACAGTTCGGGCGCCGGCGGCTGCGCGAGATCGAGATCGACCTTCAGCGGGATGGCGTCGCGCGGCGCGGCGGCGGCGAGATTGGGAGGAAGATGAAGGCGGAGCATTCCGAAAGGCAGAGCGGCTCTGCGGATGAAGGTTCACGTTCCTCAAGTCCGGCCGTTGCGGGCAATGAGAAAAGCGGCAACGAACACGGTCTCGTGCAGCCTGCACGCCTGTGGGAGTTCCCCCCATTTCCGGAAAATATCTTCAATCGGGATTGAACCTGAGGAAGGTCGTGCCGGTCTGGGGCCCGTCGTGAAAACCAGAAATCAGTGCGCCCGGTGGCGGTCCGTGTTCGTCCTTGGGATACTGCTGGGGGCGGGGGCGCCGGTGATCGCGGCGACACCGCGGCAGGATGTGCTGGAGGCGATTCAGGCCGTCGAGAATCCGACGAATACGGATCGGCCGGGTCCGCGAGGAGAACTGGGGCCCTATCAGTTTCGTGTCTCCACTTGGCGGATGCATTCGACCTCGCCGTTTCGCCACGCGCTGGAAACGGATGCGGCGCACGACGTGGCGGTGCGCCATTACGAATGGATCCGGCGGGGCTTGATTCGCAACGGGCTGGAACCTTCGTGCTACAACATCGCGCTCGCGTGGAACAGCGGATTGTCGGCCGTCGTTCGCGGCCGCGCGCCGGCCGTGGCGCGCGACTATGCGCAACGGGTGACGAATCTGGTGAAGGATCGGGAGCGCACCCGGCTGGCGACGGCGGAGTAGCGGCCGGCCGACGCTCGCACCCGCGGTGCGGATACAGGCTCTGCGCCGGAATGCGCTTGGTTCCGGGCGCGGCGGCCGACAGCGTGGGCTCGACGATGAAGAGTCCAGCGCTTCGTTTGGTCCGGCGATTTCCCGTGTCCCCGCTCCTTTGTCTCGGCGCGGCGTGGCTGCTGGGCCGGACGGAATTTGTGCAGGGCCTCGAATGGCGCACGCTGGACTGGCGCACGGAAATGCGGGTGCCGTTCCAGCCGCCTCCAGATCCGCGGATCAGTATCATCCTCTACGAGGATACGACCGAAATGGAAGTGATGCCGTGGCCGGCGGACCGGGGCGTGCATGGCGACATGATCAAGTTCCTGACGCTGGCGAGGCCGAAGGTGGTCGCGTGGGACGTCATTCTCGATGCGAGTCGCGAAGGCGACGGCGACGAGGCGATGGGCCGTGCGGCCGCCATCGCCGGTCGCGCGGGCGTGAGCGTGGTGACCGGTGCGGTCAGCGACCCCGAGGGGGCCGGCGGGGACGGCGCGGCCGACGACGGCCCGACGCAACCCTTGCGCGATGTGCGCGGAGACATTGGCCGCGTGTTGGGCGACGCTTCGGCGCTGCGGCCGTTTCGCGAGCTGCGGGAAAACGGACTGTATGGATTTGTGGATACGCCGCCGGGGCCGGACGGGATTCGTCGCGAGATTCCGCTGGTGGTCCGGATCGGCGACGAGCTCTATCCGTCATTGGCGCTGCAGACGCTGATGGCGTTTTACGACGTGCCGGCAGCGGAGGTGCGCGTGCGTCTGGGCGATGCGATCTACCTGCCGACGGCGATGCGCGGCGAGCTGCGCGTGCCGGTTTCCGCCGCTGGTCGCTTCCTCCTCAACTATCGCTACGATCAGGACGAGGACGCGACGGATTTTCCGACCCTGAGCTACTACGGAGCGCTGCTGGGGCTGAACGAAGCGTATGTCGAACGCTCGGGGCATCCGCCGCTGCCGGAATTCGCGGGTGGCATCGTGTTTCTGGGCCAGACGGTGACGGGAAAGGCGGACGTCGGTCCGACGGCGCGATCGCCTTCGGCGCCCCTCGTGCTCGTGCATGCCAATCTCGTGAACAACGTGTTGGCGTCCGATTATGCGAGCCGCGCAAACGCCTGGCTGGTCTGGGGCAGCGCCCTTTTGGTCGGCTACGCCGGTGTTGTGATCGGCGCGCGCCGTCCGGTGTGGTTGTTGGCAACTTTCGGGGTGTTGGCTTGCGTCTGTTATGTCGTGGCTGCGCTGGCCGCGTGGATCAAGTTCAGCCTCTGGCTCCCGCTGGCCGCGCCGCTCCTGGGGTTTGTCGCGCTGCAGTTCGTCGAGATCGGACGCCGGGTGCTGCGGGAACAGCGCGCGCGGGAGCAGGTGAAGCGAATGTTCGGCACCTATCTCGCCCCGGAACTGCTCGCGAAAATGATGAAGGAGGGGTCGGAGCGGGCGACGGTGGGGAGCGAGCGCCGGGCGGTCACGATCCTGTTCAGCGATCTGCGCGATTTCACGCGTTTGACCGAGCAGATGCGCGACGAATTGTTGATCGAGCAGTTGAACGAATACCTCGCGGCGATGGTGGAGTGCATCCATCGCGAAAGCGGGACGCTGCACAAATTCATCGGCGACGCGGTGATGGCCGTGTGGGGTGACTTGGAGAGCGAAGGTCCGGAGGCGGACGCGCAGCGAGCCGCGCGTGCCGCCCTGGCGATGCAGACGACGCTCGCGCAGTTGAATGAGGGCTGGCAGCAGCGCAACAAACCCCCGCTGCGAATGGGAATCGGGTTGAATCATGGCGTGGTGCTGGTCGGGAACATCGGTTCTCCGCGGCGCATGGAATTCGCGGTGATCGGAGATGCCGTGAATCTCGCCGCTCGCCTTGAGAGCCTGAACAAGGACCTGAATACCTCGATTCTGGTCGGGGAGAGCCTGCCGCCGTTGCTCGGAAGCGGTTTCGATCTCGCGCCCTGCGGTGTCGTGCCGGTCAAAGGCAAAGCCGAGCCGGTGAAAGTGTATGCGTTGCGGGGTCTCGCTTCCCACTAGCCGCAAGTAAATAAGCATTGCCTTGGGGTTTCCCCGGTGAATATTCCCGGACGTTTCCCGATAGGACCAGATTCGGCCAACACCATTCAGACCAGCTCCACATGAATCGTCTAAAACAATACGTCTCTTTTCTCGCCCTCTGCGCGTGCGCGCTCAGCTTCGCGGCGCAAGCGCAGGCGCACGATGCGAAGGTCGTCAAAGTAAATGGCGCAGCGGAAGTGCAGCTGCCCGGCCAGTCCTCGGCCCAACGATTGACGCCTGACATGGCGATTCCGGAAGGGGCGGTGATCAAGACTTACGCCGGCGCGCAGGTTTATCTCGAAACCATGCCGGGTGTCGTCGCGACGATCGAGAGCGAGTCGACGGTGCTCGTCGAGAAGCTCGCGATGGACCAGCAGGGCGGGGTCGTGGCCTCTCAAGAAGCGATGCTCGACCTCAAGAAAGGCAGCATTGTCTCGACGCTCGATCCGAAGAACAAGGCGATCAATCGCTATGGTGTCCGCACCCCGAAGGGTGTCGCCGCGGCGCGGGGCACGGTGTATGGCGTGTCCGTCAGCATTTCCGGCACGTCCGTGGCGACCCTGAGCGGCACGGTGTCGGTGAATCTCGGCAATGGCGTGACGGTCGACGTGCCTGTCGGCAGCGCCGTGGTGAACGATTCGACCACAGTGACGACCCTGGCGGCTGCGATCGCGGCGTCGGGCCAAACCGGCCTCACCGTTGAACAATTGCTGGCCGAAACCGTGCAAGCGGTGGCGGCCAATGTCGCGGCCAACACGAGTGCCGCCGGCGGTTCCGATACCGCGACGGCTGTTTTGGCGG
The DNA here is from genome assembly GCA_040255565.1 of Opitutaceae bacterium. Classification (GTDB taxonomy): domain Bacteria; phylum Verrucomicrobiota; class Verrucomicrobiia; order Opitutales; family Opitutaceae; genus Opitutus. The sequence continues at coordinate 822,733 of JBDZVH010000001.1, forward strand.
CGGTGGTGAATGCGGCCTCGGCGGCGGCGCCGAATCAGGCGTCGGCCTTCGCGGCAACGGCGATCGCGGCGGCGACCTCCTCGACTTCCGCCACCGCGGGCAACACCAATGCCGCGGCCGCCATCACGGAAGCGGCGGTGCGCGCGGCCCCGAACCAGACCACGGCGATCGCCCAAGCGGCGGCGCGCGCGGCGGTTGAAACCCAGGTTGCCGAAGCGGTCGCGGCCGCCAAGGCGAGCGGCGGCGATGTGAATGCCGCGGCGACGCAAGCGGCGACGCAGGCGCAAGCCGCGGTCTCGGCGATCGCGCAGGCCGCTACCACCACCGGGACGGCGCTGGGTGTCGTGTCGAATCCGGCGGACGTGGCGGCGGCGGTGAACAATGGCTCCCGCACGGGTGCGGTCGCGGCGGCTGAAGCCGGCAATGTTCCGCCCCCGGCCAATCCCCCGACGGTGACCGTGCCGAGTCAACCGACCACCACTCAGCCGCCCGCGTCGGCTCCGATCACGCCGCCGACGACGCCGGTCGATCTGCCGCCCGTGAGCCCGGCGAGCTGATTTCGGGAAAATCTTTTTCAAAGCGCGTCACGAAAGTGGCGCGCTTTTTTTTGCCACCCTGGATTCGGTTCGAGATGTCGCGCGCAGATCGGCGCGCGAAGCCGCAGCGGCGCGGCGCACGCCTGCAGCGATTTGTGAAAACGAGAGACTCAGCCCTCGTCCAGGAACGAAGACTGTTTGGGCAGGTTCGAGGTGCGACGCGCGGCGAGTTCTGCGGCGGTGAGATTCAAATGCCGCGGCGGCCGCGTGGCCTTTTGCGCGACGGCGGCCTCGCGGTCCGTCACGATCCGGTCGCAGATCTGATGGATATGCATGCGCAGCCATTGCGAGGTGCTGCTCTTTTCCGTGTAGTCGGCGGGACCGTAACCGTGAATCCGGCCCGATTGCAGCAGTCGGTCGTTCTGCTCGAACTCCTCGGGTTTTTCCGGGTTGTAGACGGCGTAGGCCTTCCCTCCGCCGCTTTTAACGACGGAGAAACTCGGCACATCGCTCGGACCGTCGGCGATGTAGATCATGTTCTGGAACGGAATCCGGCGGTCCTCGGCGGCCATCTTCGAATTCACGTCGATGGCTGGATTCTTGTTCGTGCCCTTGTTGATTTCGAAGATCGCGCGGGTCTTGGTCGTGTTGTCGATGACCATCCCGATCTGCGCGATCGCGGCGGTGTCCTCGATCGAGAGTTCCTTTTGTTTGAGGAAGCCAGGCTGCAGCGGATTTTCGATGAACTCGCACGCCCACAAGCCGTCGAGGTGGCTGGCGATGGCGCTGCCGCGGATCATCGGCGCGATGCCGGTGCTCACGACGTAATGTTCGAGCCGGATGTCGTGTTTCTCATATTCCGGACGTTCGCGAGCGAACTGCTTCGCGCGATCGAGGAAGTGCGGAAGGCCGGGATAAAACCGGATTTCTTTTCCGCAATCGGCGAGGATCTTGTTGTTCAAACCGGCGAGCGGACCGGCGAGCACGTAGGTCAGCAGGTGGTTGAGATAACTGATCTCAGGCGAAAGATGATAGCCGCGACGGCGGTAGTGCTCGGCGAGCTTGTTCGTTTCCTCCCAGAAGTTGGTCTCGTCGATGCCGTAGCGCCGGAAGAGCGGCGACTGCATGTAATCGGGGATTAAGGTCTTGTCGAAATCCCAAATGCACGCGATGGTGTTCTGAGTGAAAAGCGTCGTGGCCATGGCTGATCGGCACTGCTAGGCGGACTCGCCTGGCGAATGATGCGCGCAGCCAAGCCGCACCTCGCGGCGCGCGCAATTCGCAAATCGCCACCGGCCCGTTTCCCCGTTCATGGACGAACTTCCCGACATCGCTCCGTTCCAACGCCGCCTCGACGAACTCGACGCGCAGATGGCGGAACCGAGCTTTTATTCCAATCCGCGCCGCGCGGCGGAGATCTCGCGCGAACAGCAAAAGCTGCAGACGCTGGTCGCCGATTACGCCGAATTCAACCGGCTCCAGCGCGACCTCGCGGAATCCCTCGCCATGAGCAAGGATCCGTCGGCGGATCCGGATCTGCGCGAACTCGCCGCCAGCGAACTGCCGGAGTTGCAGCAGCGGATCGAACGCGCGCGCGAGGCCGTGCTGCTGGCGATGATTCCGCCGGAGCCGACCGACTCGCGCAACACGGTGATGGAAATCCGGGCGGGCACCGGCGGCGACGAGGCGAGCCTCTTCGCCGCGGATTTGTTCCGGATGTATTCACGTTATGCGGACAACCGCGGGTGGAAGATCCAGCCGATGAGCAGCAGCATGTCGGAGCGGGGTGGATACAAGGAGGTGATCTTCCTGATCACCGGCACCGACGTTTACAAGGAGCTGAAGTTCGAGAGCGGCGTGCACCGCGTGCAACGCATCCCCGTCACCGAGGCGAACGGCCGCATCCACACGTCGACCGTGACCGTGGCCGTGCTGCCGGAAGCGGAGGAGGTCGACGTGCAGATCGATCCGCAGGATCTGGAAATCACCGTGACCCGCGCAAGCGGACCGGGCGGACAGGGCGTCAACACCACCGACTCCGCGGTGCAGATCGTGCACAAGCCGACGGGCCTGATCGTCACGTGCGCCGACGAGCGTTCGCAGATCAAGAACAAGGCCCGCGCGATGACCGTGCTGCGTTCGCGCCTGCTGCAGCGGCGCGAGGAGGAGGAGCGCGCGAAGTATGCGGCGACGCGACGTAGTCAGATCGGTTCCGGCGATCGCAGCGAGCGCATCCGCACCTACAACTTCCCGCAGAACCGCGTCACCGATCATCGCATCGGTCTCACGCTTTACAATCTGCCGCAGGCGATCGAGGGCGACATCGACGAGATCGTGGCGGCGCTGCAGAAGGCCGATTACGAGGAGAAACTCGCGGCGCTCACCGGCGTCGTGCTCCCGGGGGCCGTGGCTCGCGGGCCGCGGGCGGACGAAGACTGAGATGCTGACCGTTCTCGAAATCATCAAGCGGACGACGGAGTTTCTTGGCACCAAAGGGGTGGAGAATCCGCGCTTGAACGCCGAATTGCTGGTGGGCCAGGGCCTCGGTTTGCAGCGGATGCAGCTTTATCTGCAGTTCGAGCGTCCGCTGGCCGATGCCGAACTCGAAAAAATCCGGCCGCTGGTCCGGCGCCGCGCGGCGCGCGAGCCGCTGCAGTATATCCTCGGAGAAACCGAGTTTTACGGCCTCAAGTTGAAGACCGACCGTCGCGCGCTGATCCCGCGTCCGGAGACAGAGCTGCTGATCGAGCTGATCGTTGCGCGGCTCGCGACCCCGCCGACCACCATCCTCGATCTGGGCACGGGCACGGGCGCGATTGCGCTCGCGCTGGCCAAGGAGTTTCCCGCCGCAAGCGTGACCGCCGTGGACGCGAGCGACGAGGCGCTGGCGCTCGCCGGCGAAAACGCGATCGCGACGGGCTTGGCGGAACGGGTGAGCTTTTTGAAATCGAACTGGTTCGCCGCGCTGCCCGCCGCTGCCCGCTTCGATCTCATCGTGGCGAATCCGCCCTATCTCACGGAGGAAGAGACGGCGGCGACCTCACCGGAAGTGCGGGAGTTCGAGCCGGTGTCGGCCTTGGCTGCGGGCGCGGACGGGCTCCGGGACCTCGCCCAAATCGTGAAGACGGCGCCCACTTATTTGGGCGAAGGCGGCCTGCTCGCGCTCGAAACCGGAATCGCGCAACACGCCGCGCTCGAGGCGCAGCTCAAGGCGGCGGGCTTCCGCGCGGTCGAGTCGTTGCCCGATCTCACGAAGCGCGATCGCTTCGTGATTGCGCGCCGTTAAGCGGACGTCGACACGTCGCGATTGCCGGAGTGGTCAGCTCTTGCGATCGAGCGCTGCGGTGAGCGGCGCGTGGCTGCTCACCCAGAATTCCTGGTGCTGGCCGAGCGCGATGGCGTCGCGAATCACGCGCAGACTCTCGCGCAGGTGGATGTCGACCTTGCCGTAGGTGTCTTCGTCGGTGCTGAGTTCGGATTCCTCCGCATCGTCCTCCTCGCCCGGCTTGGGTTCGGCCTTGATCTTCGGGGGAGGCGGCGGTCCGAGGCGAAACTCGCGGAACGGAAAGTCCTGCTGCGCGAGCCGTTCCTTCTCGGCTTTCATTTCCTTCTGAAAGGCTTCGTCCTCGGCTTTCTGCTGACGACGCGCCTCGATGTTGAGCGAAACCAGTTTCTGGCTCTGGCGCATTTTGAACCAGTCGACGTTTTTGCGAAGATAGGCGAATTCCTCGAGCTGCGCCTGACGTTCCCGGCTCGATTCGAGCAGGGGCTTGAGAACTTTCTGGTCCAGCGGAGCGCCGTCAAAAAAGCTCGTCGGAATCTCGTCCCACGCGAGCGCGTGCGGCAGGCTGGCTTCGCCGATGGGAAGAAACTCGTCGATGGAGGGAAGAACGATGTCCGGCACAACGCCCTTGAGCTGGGTGGAGGAGCCGTTGGGCAGGTAGTATTTCTGCACCGTGAACTTGGCGGCGCCGCTCTTGACCGGCGCGCGGGCGAGTTGCGGCACGAGATTTTTCATCTCGAGCACGGTCTGCACGCTGCCTTTGCCGTGCGTGGAGGAGTCGCCGATGACGATGGCGCGGCCGTAATTTTGCAGCGCGCCGGTGACGATCTCCGAGGCTGAGGCGCTGAAGCGATCGACCAGCACCGCGAGCGGACCATCGTAGGCGACGCCGTTGTTGTTGTCGTTGTCGATCTGGATCTCTCCGGCGTAGTTTTTGACCTGCACCACCGGACCGCTGGGGATGAACAGGCCGGTCAGGTCCACCGCTTCGGTGAGATAACCGCCGCCGTTGCGACGAAGATCGAGGACGAGGCCCTTGATGCCGGCGCCCTTGAGTTGGTCGATCAGGCGCGCGACGTCCTTGGTGGCGGAGGTCTTTTCGGCGTCGGGATCGTCGCTGTCGGCCGGGCCGTAGAAGGCCGGCAGGGTGATGACGCCAAGCGGAATCGTGCCGGTGCCGGAAGGATCGGGAACATCGAAGACAGCGCCGCGGGCCCGGGCGGAATTCAGCTTCACGATGTCGCGAGTGATGGCGATCTCGCGACGAACCGACGAATCGGGCGCCGCGGCGGGCTGGACGATGAGGCGGACCTCGGAACCTTTCTCGCCGCGGATGAGCTCGACGACTTTGCGCAGCTTCATGCCAATGACTTCGACCGGTTCGGCGCTACCCTGGGCTACGGCGATGATCTTGTCGTTGGGTTTGAGTTGTTTTTGGATGTCGGCCGGGCCGCCGGGCACGATCTCTTTCACGACGCAGTAATCCTCCTCGATGCCGAGCAGCGCGCCGATGCCCACGAGCTGGAGCTTCATCTGGATGCCGAAGTCCTCGAAAGTCTCGGCAGAGAAATAGGTGGAATGCGGGTCGTAGAGGCGGGCGATGTTGGAGAGGAACAGTTCGGCCAGATCCGCCGATTCGATTTCAGCGACATTTTTCAACATGCGCTCGTAGCGCTTGCGCACGACCTGCTTGGCCTCGTCCATCGACTTCTTGTTCATCAACTCCTGGATGAGCTCGAATTTCAGTCGCTGGCGCCAGAGCTGGTCGGCGTCGGCGGGCGAGGCGGGCCATTCCGACTTGGTGCGATCGACGCGGTAGCTCTCGTTGACGGCGAGGTCCACGTCCTTCGTCAGCTCGTCGAAAATCCAGTTGATCCGGCTGACGGCGCGCTGCTCGTAGACGTTGAAGATGTCGTAGGCGGCGTCGATTTTGCCGAGCGCGCTGACGTTCCAGTAGAGATTCTTGCCGTATTGGTCGTCGAAGCGCTTGCGATCGGTCTCGAGGAAAAACAAACGCTGGCCGTCGAGATCGCTCATGTAGGCCGGGATCACCTGGACGAAATCGACGTTCGGGCGCACGGCGTCGCGATTGTAGTGCGCCTGCTCCAGCAGATTGATTAGCGTCCGGGCCTCGGTCGCGAGCGTCGGGGAGGTGGCGAACTTCCGGTCCGGGCGGGCGCCGGCGGCGTGAAGGGCCGGCGACACGGCGACGAAGGCGAGCAAGGCCGACACCAAGAGGTGGCGAAAAGGGCGGGTCATGGCGGGAAAGGAATTGAGACGGGGCCGACGGCCGAATGTTTCACGGCCGGGCCGGGACGCATCGAAAACACGGATACACGCGGGGGCCACTAGCGACGGCTCAGCAGGTCGCGCGCCTCGTCCAGGAGTCGTTTCTCCTCGGGGGTCAACGAGCCGAAACCGTGGCTGTTGATCTTGTCGAGAATGCGGTCGACCTCTGCCCGAAGGTCCTCGCGACGCGTGACGTCGACCTGATAAGTGACTGGCGGCGCGGCTTTGGCGCTCTTGCGAAACCACTTGGGCAGCTCGATATCGCGATGTTGCGCGAGACGCCAGTTGGCCTCGTGAATGTAGCGATAATATATCCAGCCGGCCAGCATGCCACCGAGGTGCGCCGAATGCGCGATCGACGGACCGAACGGCGAAACCGCGCCCATGATCTCATAGAAAAAGAAACCCAGCAGCTCCATCGCGACCAACGCGATCGCCACGTATTTGGGTTTCAGCGTGATCGGCAGAATGAAGAAGAGGAGAAACGTGATCGGCTGGTTCGGCTGGAAGCAGGCAAATACGATGAAAAGGCCCACCACACCGGCCGAGGCGCCGATCGCGGTGCTGAAGGGATCGTCCCAATGGGTCGCCGTCCACAACACGCCGCCGGTCATCACCGCCGCGACGTAAAACCATGCGAAGCGCCGCGAGCCCAGCAGCGGCAGCAGCACCCGCCCGAGAAAGTAGAGTCCGAGCAGGTTCGCCACAATGTGCAGCAGATTCCCCGTCGAATGCAAAAAATTGTAGGTGAAGAGCGTCCAGATCTTCCCCGCCTTGATGTTCGCGGCGCTCAGCGCGAAGGTGTGCTCCAAGGCGTCCGAGTTGAACCACCGGATGAAGACGAATTGCAGAACGAACACGGCGACGATAGCCGAGATCAGCCACGTCACCACGCTCGTCCCGTTTCGGGGGTAATCGTCCCGCATGTAAGACCGGTCGGACAACATCGCGAACAAACTAGAAACCCGCTCTCGCGAACACAAGTCGTCAACCGATTTTCACCGTAATTTCTCCTCCGGGCGGTCGGCTTGACAGCCCTGTCAATTACTCTCTTTGTTCGCGAACAATTATGGCCAATAAAGCGGACAAATGGGCGCAGAACGCCCCGGGTAAATTCTACGTCGATCAGCAATGCATCGACTGCGACTTGTGCCGCGAGACGGCCCCGGGATTCTTCACCCGTCACGACGAAGGCGGCTACTCCTACGTGCAAAAGCAACCGACGACCGAAGAAGAAATTGCACAGTGCATGGAAGCCCTCGAGGGATGCCCCGTCGAAGCGATCGGCCAGGACGGCGAGGAATAAGCCGCCTCCAGCAAGGAACGCCCCGGACTCCGCCGGGGCTTTTTTGTGAACATCCCACGTTGTTAAGGCGTTTTGTAGAGGCGCCTAACTAAGGCTTGTTTTTGGCGGTCGCGCTGCTAGCGCTTCGCCATGAGATTGCCGCTTTTCTTCCTGGCCGCCGCGCTGCCGGTGCTTGTTTCCGCGGAAACCGCGGAGGTGTTGCCGGAGGTGACGGTGTTCTCGCCACGGGTGGCGAACCAGGCTCCGGTCGCAACGTTCGCCATGCCGGTCTCCGCGCTGCGTTTCGAACCGCGCGTCGACGTCCAGGCGCGCAATTTCGCCGAAGGGCAGGCGGATGTGGCCATCCGCGGCGGTATTTTCGAGAACACGGGTTTCCGCATCGGCGGGCTGTCTCTCTTCGATCCGCAAACGGGTCACTACTTCGCCGAGATTCCGATCGCGCCAGCCATGCTGGGCGCGCCGCAGATCGTAACCGGCCCGGATCTCGCGCTGCAGAGCACCAACGCGACCGTCGGAGCGGTCGCCTCTTCGTGGCGGCGCATTCGTGACACCGGTCATGCGTCGATCGGCGCCGGCGAGTTCAACCTTTTTCAAGCCGAGCTCTATCAAGGCTACGTGCGGCCGATCGGCGGCCGCGGCGCTTCGCTCGGCGCGGACATCGCCTGGGCGCATTCCGAGTCCGACGGCGCCGTGACGTTCGGCGATCATCAACTCGACCGCATCAACGGGCGTTTGCAGTTCGTGAGCGCGGCGGGACAAACCGACCTCTTCGCCGGCTATCAGGCGAAGTTCTTCGGCTGGCCGAATCTCTACACGCCGTTCAACTCGCCGGAATCGGAGAACCTCAAGACGCTGCTGCTGCTGGTGAACCATCGCGCCGACCTCGGCGGCGGCGATTTCGTGGAAGCCGGTTTTTATCACCGACGTAACGTCGACGATTATCGTTTCAACCGGTTCGCCGCGGTGCCGCCGTATCTTTATCTGCATACCTCGTGGGTGGACGCCGCCGCACTTTCCGCGCGCCGCGATCTCGGCGCCTTCGTGCTGAACGGCCGCGCCGAATTTCTGGCGGACGACCTGAGTTCCACGACGCTGACGCATGGCCGTTATCGATCGCGCTCGCTCGCGAAACTCGCCTTGTTGCCGGAAAAGACGTTCGCGCTGGCCGACGGCGCGCGGCTGGTCGTGAAAGCCGGCGCGACGTATGATGACTCCAACCGCACTGGTGGTCGCGTCTCGCCCGTCTTCGAGATCGCACGCGAAAAGTCGTCGGCATCGCTGCCGCGTCTCTATTTCAGCTATGCCGAAACCACGCAGCTTCCGACCTACACGGCGCTGAACTCCGACGCGACGAGCGGTCTTTTCCGTGGCAATCCGAATCTCGGCCGCGAGGTCACGCGCAACGTCGAACTGGGTGCGACCGCCGTCGTCGCCGGCTGGTCGGCGCAAGCCGCGCTCTTTTATCGACGTGACGACGATCTCGTCGATTGGACCTTTCGCCATGGCGTCACCGCGCGAACGGCGAGCCCGGTTGACATCGCCACGACGGGACTGGAACTCGTCGCGCAACGCTCCTGGCGGCACATCGACCTGGTGCTCGGTTACACGTGGCTCGAGAAGAGCGAGGACTACGGCGCGACGATCGCGGACGCGAGTTTCTACGCCCTCAATTTCGCCAAACATCGACTGACCCTCGCGGTGGTCGCGCGGCTGACGTCCGAGCTCGAGTTGCGCCTCGACAACGAAGCCCGCCTGCAGGCCGACAATCTTCTCCGCACGGCCGGCGGCGACGAACCGCTGCTCAGCTCGATCGGGCTGAGTTATCGTCCGCAAGCCTTCCGCCGTTTCGTGTTTACCGTGCAGGCCGACAATCTCTGGGATTCCGATTTTCAGGAGGTGCCGGCGGTCCCGGCGTCGCCGCGACAGGTGTCGGCGACCGTCGCTTTCAGCTGGTGAGGTTTTGCGGTTTGACAAGTCGCATGCGCCGAAGGTGTTTGCGGCCATGACCGCTCACGCGTTTCTCGATCCTGCGTTTCACATCCGCTGGTCCGCACTCCAGCCGGCCGACATCGAGCCCGCCCTTTCCCTCGCGCTGCAGCGGGCGCAGGCGGCGATCGATGTGATCGCGACGCAACCGCTCGACGCGCTCAATTATGAAAATACCTTCCTGGCGCTTGAGCACGCGACGGAGGAGTTGAACCAGGCGTGGGGCAAGGTCACGCATCTGCAGTCCGTCGCCGATGCGCCGGAATTGCGCGCGGCTCATAACGCCATGCTGCCGCAGGTGTCGGCATTTTACGCGCGCATCCCGCTCAACGCCGAATTGTGGCGGCGTCTCCGGACGTTCGCGGCGAGCGAGACGGCGCGCGCGCTCACGGGCGTGCATCGCCGGTTTGTCGACGAGACCGTTGCGGAGTTTCGGCAGGCGGGCGCGGATCTCGCCCCAGCAGCGCGTGCCCGGCTCGAGGCGCTGCAGACGGAATTGTCGGAACTCACGCAGAAATATTCGGAGAACGTCCTCGACGCGACGAACGCCTGGCAACTTGTGATCGACGCCGAACATCGTTTGACGGGATTGCCGGAGCACGCGAAGGCCGCGGCACGGCGAAGCGCCGAGAGCAAGAGTCTGGCGGGTTGGCGTTTCACCCTGCACCAGCCGTCGCAGGAACCGTTCATGACCTATGTGGAGGACGATTCGCTGCGACGCGAAATGTGGTCGGGGGCGATCGCAGTCGGCGCGGCCGCGCCTCACGACAACACGCCGCTGATTCGCCGCATCCTCGAGTTGCGGGCCGAGAAGGCGAAGCTGCTGGCGAAGGCGCATTTCGCGGACCTCGTGCTCGAGCGCCGCATGGCGAAGACCGGCGAACGCGCCATCGGGTTTCTCGACGATTTGCGCGAGCGCGCGCGCGAAGCCTTTGCGCGGGAGTGTCGCGAGTTGGAGGAATTCAAAGCCGTGCGCACCGGCCGCCCGCGCGCGCCGCTTGCACCGTGGGAACTGGCTTACTGGTCCGAGAAGCTGCGCCAGGAACGTTACGCGTTCGATGAGGAAGCGCTGCGGCCTTATTTTCCGATGAACCGAGTGATCGGCGGCTTATTCGAACTCGTCGGTCGCGTCTTTGGTTTGAAAGTCGCGGAGCGTTCGCCGGGCGAAGTCGAGGTGTGGCATCCGGAGGTGAAGTTTTACGACGTGCACGATCGCACGGGGCGGCACCTCGGCTCGTTTTATGCCGACTGGCATCCGCGGGAATCGAAGCGCGGCGGCGCGTGGATGAATTATTTGATCACCGGCGGACCGCAGCCCGACGGCACGCGCGCGCCGCATCTTGGACTGATTTGTGGCAATCTCACGCCGCCGACGCCCGAGCGGCCGGCGCTCCTCACGCATCGCGAGGTGGAGACGATTTTCCACGAGTTCGGGCATCTGCTGCATCACCTCCTCGGCGAAGTGGAGATCAAGTCGCTCAATGGCGTGAACGTCGCCTGGGATTTCGTCGAGCTGCCGTCGCAGATCATGGAAAACTGGTGCTGGGAGCGCGAAAGCCTCGATCTGTTTGCGCGTCATCATGAGACGGGCGCGTCGATTCCGGAGGACATCTTTGGCAAGATGACCGCGGCGCGCACGTTTCGCGCGGCGTGTGCGACGATGCGGCAGCTTGCCCTCGCGCGAATGGACCTGCTGTTGCACACGCGGACGGAGGAATTCGCGGCGGTGGCGGACGTCGAGCCGCTCGCGCGCACCGCGGTGGCGGAGGCGTTGATTCCGACCGAGCCGCCGGCGCCCACGGTGGTGAAACGCTTCACGCATATTTTCGCCGACCCGGTGGGCTATGCCGCCGGCTATTACTCCTACAAATGGGCGGAGGTGCTCGATGCCGACGCGTTCACGCGTTTCAAGGCCGCGGGAATTTTCAACGCCGAGGTCGGCGCGGCCTTCGTGCGCGAAATTTTGAGTCGGGGAAATTCCGCCGATCCGGCGGAACTGTATCGCGCGTTCATGGGTCGTGATCCGGACCTATCCGCCCTGTTGCGGCGGAGTGGTCTGGCACCTGCGGCCTGACCGGCCGCGTTCGCAACGGCCGCGGAAAATCTCCACTCATGCGCCGTGCTCTGATCGTCCTTGCTGCCGCGGCCGCGCTCCTCGTTGTCGCGGCGGTGGCCTCGCCGTGGTGGACCGGCTGGGCGGTGGCCCAGATCGGAGGGCGGTTCGGACTCACGTTTGCGAGGGCGGAGAGCGAGGGCTACCGGCGGCTCGTGCTGCACGATGTGCGCATCGAACGTCCGAACGTCCGCATTTCCGTCGACCGCATCGAGTCCGACGGGTTGATCCTCTGGCTCTGGCGACGGGCGACGGGCGCACCGGCCGCCCTGATTGCCGGCGACTGGCGGGCGGACGTCATTTCCGCAAATGGCGCGCCGGCGAAAAATACTCCCCGCGGGTGGCAGCCGATGCGCGAACAACTGGCTCGCGCGGGCGACCGGCTGGCGCAGTGGCTGCCGCACGCACGAGCGGGATGCGGCGTCGTGGCCTGGCCGACGGGCGTTTTGAAAATCGACTCGGCGGAGTGGCACGATCGCGTGCTGGTGTCGCCGGCCGTCACGTGGGGCCGCCTCACCGCGGCGGTGCGGGTCGAAGTTCCCGCCGACGGTGAGATCGTCGCACGTGCCGAGGACGGCGATGGCACGCTCGCCTTGCAGGGCAGCGCGACGGACGTGCGGGCAACGCTCACGTGGTGGAATCAGAAGGCGGAGGGCGAGGCGCGTTTCGGCGCGGAAGGCTGGCGACCCGAGTATGCCAGCGTGCGGGCGGAAGCTTGGACGTTGCCCGCAGAACGTCTCAAACTCGGCCGGCAATACGCTCACGTGCGCGGCGATGCACGGATCGAGTGGAAGGATGGTGTTTTGACGGCGGATGTTGCCGCGCGCGGCGAACCTCGCGAAGGCCAGGAGGCGCCGCCGCTCGAGATCGCCGTGCATGGACGCGGCGAGGCGGGCGGTTTTGTGGCGGAGCAGTTGCGCGTCGAGATTCCGGGAGTGACCGCGCGACTGAGCGATCCGGTGCGCATCGACCGCAACGGACACATCATTTCGCCGCCCGCGCGGTTCGTGGCCGAGGCCGATCTGGCCCGGCTGCCCTGGCTGACGGCGGTGGGAAATGTCACCGGCACCGGCGCGATCGCGGCGAATGCCGAAGGGTTTCCGCGAGTGGACTTCGAGCTGAACGGGCGCGGCATCGAACTGTATCGGCCAAAATTGGACATCGCCGCGCGCGGTGCGCTGGACTGGCCGGTGCTGCGCGTTGACGCCGTGCAGCTGCGATCGGAGAACGGCGAACGCCTCGTCGCGGAAGGCGCTTGGGATTTTCGTGAACGTCGCGCCTCCGACGTGAAGGCGAACGGCCGGCTCGGCCGCGATCTGATGGGAGACTGGATGCCAGCGACCCTCCTGTGGGATGACGCGGAGTTCGAGGCGGAGGTCGCGGGCCCGGCGGCGGCGCTGGAGCACCGGGGGCATCTGGTGGTCACCGGCTTTCGTTCGGGACCGTGGCACCTCGGGCGCGTCGAAACCGATTGGATAGGACGCGGACCGGTGCTCGAAAAAGTTTCACTCGCGGCCGCGGCCGGTGCGACGCGGGTAACGGCGCACGGCAGCGCGGACGCCGACAAGATGCGGATCGAAGCGGCGGAGTTCGTCCGCGGTGAGAACGTCCGGCTGCGTCTCGGCGCGCCCGCGGAGGTGCGGTGGACGGAACGGCGGTTTCACGCCTTGGATTTCGTGGGCGATTCCGCGCGAATTTCGATGAGCGGAGCGCTCGGACCGGTCGGGGAATTGGGGCTTACGTTGCACCATGTTTCGTCCGAGTGGTGGCGCGATCTCGTCGATCTGCCCGCCGCAAAATGGACGGTGCACGAGCTCGAGTTGACGGGCGTATGGGACCGGGGACCGGCGCGTTACGCAGCGAAAGGGCGCGGGCAGGTCGAGTTTGGCCGCGGACAGGCGGCACAGATCGTCACGCAATTCGAAGGCTCGGCCGACGGGCTGGAGCTGAATTCGCTGGATGTCACGGAGGGGCAGGGGCCGATTGTGCGCGCCACCGGCCATCTGCCCGTGATCGTATCGCCCGGTGGGCCGCGTTGGTTCCAGCTGGATGAAACGGCGCGGCTTGAGATCGAGGCGGAGACCTCGTCGAATCCGGAATTCTGGCGGGAGCTCACGCAGATCACCGGCGTGGAGCTGACGGACCCCGAGGTGCGGGTGAACCTGACCGGCAGCTGGCAGCGGCCGCGCGGCGAGGCGACGGTGCGGGCGGCGTCCGTGGCGGTCACGAACGACCGGCTCCGGAGAAACTGGCCGCGTATCGAAGCTTTGGATGCGCGACTCGTGGGCTTGAACGACGGGGTGCGTCTCGAGCGATTTTCCGCCGTGGTCGAAGGGCAGCAGTTGCGCGCGCAGGGATGGCTGCCGCTGTCGATGGAGCGTTGGCGCGAAATCCGGGAGGATCCGCGAACGCTGGCGAAAAGCGGCGACCTCCACGTGGAGGTTCCCGATGCGGATCTCGCGGCGGTGGCGAAGTATTTCCCGGATATCCTCGCACCGAAGGGCCGCCTGCAGGTCGACGTGACGCTGCGGTCCGATGCGACCCTGAACGGCTTCGTGCGGGTGCGCGATGCCACCTCGCGTCCGCTCGGACCGCTCGGCGTGCTCCAGGACGTGAACGCGGAGATCCGGTTGCGGGATCGCTCGGTGGAGCTGCCCGCGGTGTCCGCGCGTATGGGCGGCCAGGCGGTCACGCTCGAGGGCCGGGCGACGTTGCCGAAAGAGGGACGCGCGCTGCTGGACCTGCAGCTCAAGGGGCGGAACCTGCCGTTTGTCCGGAGAATGGGGCTGTTGTTGCGCGGCGATCTCGACCTGACGCTGAAAACGCCGGCGAGCGGGCCCACCGCGATCGGCGGCACCGTGAGATTGCGCGACAGCCTGTTTCTGACGGATGTGCGCTCGCTGCTGCCGAGCGGACAAAAGGGGAGTGCGGCGCGGCCGCCGTATTTTTCCATCGAGGCGCAGCCGCTGAATGGCTGGCGACTGGATGTGGGGATCCAGGGCGAAAATTTCATGAGGGTGCGGACGCCGATCTTCGACGGTGCCGCGTCGGCGCGATTGCATCTCGAAGGCTCGCTCGGTGAGCCGCGGCTGCGGGGCGAGATCGTGGTCGGGCGCGGAACGGTAAAGCTGCCGTTCGCGACCTTTGCGGTCCAGCAGGGTTACGTGCGCTTCGCTCCGGAGCAGGCGGATCCCCAGCTGCTGGTCAACGCGCGGTCACGACGTTTTGGATACGACGTGCGCATGGAATTGTCGGGACCGGCCACCGCGCCCAACTTGACATTCTCGTCGAGCCCGCCGCTCGATGCCGAGCAGGTGCTGCTGATGGTGATGGCCGGGCAGCCTCCGAACGACGAGATCACCACGACGGATCGCCAGCGCATCGCCCGGTTTGGCGCGTTTTTCGGCCAGAGTTTGCTCGGATCGCTGGGCGGCGATGCCACGGGTGCCGACCGCCTGACGATTTCGAGCGGCGAGAGCATCTCGGCGCAGGGCCGTGAAACCTACAGCATCGAATACCGGCTCAACCCCCGCTGGGCGATCACGGGCGAATACGACGAGTTCGACGAATACTACGGCGGCTTGAAATGGCGGGTGTATCCGCGGGGAGGCGGCGAAGATGAGGAAGATTGACCTCCGCCTCGTGTGCGCGCTGGCCCTCGCGGCGAGTGCGCCGGCGACGGCCGCTTTGCACGCTGATACCTCCGAGGCCAAGCCGGCGCGGATCAAGGTCAACGGGCTCGGCTGGTGGGACAATCGCGAGCAGCGGGTTTCGTTGGACCGCCTGTTGGGCAGCGAGCGGGGCCCGACGCTCGATGCGAATGCGCTGGAGGATGCGGCGTTTCTGCTGATGTCGGCGCTCAATCAGGACGGATATCTCAAGCCCACCATCAAGACCCGGGTAACCGAGCGCGGCGGCGGCAGGCGGGAGTTCGTATTCGATGCGCGCATGGAGACGTTGCTGCCGCGACCGTTGGAGGCGACGGAGGTGGCGTTCGACGTGAAAACCGGCCCGCGTTACCGCTTTCACGAAGTGGCATTTGCCGGGCTGACCGCCCTTTCGGAGGAAGAGGCGCGCGAGTATTTTCTCGGCGAGGGCGTGCTGATTGCGAGGTCGGGTGCGAGGGCGTATTCGCCGGCGCATCTGCAGCGCGATCTCGCAGCGCTCGAAGGCGAATTGCAACGTCGCGGCCATGCGGAGGCGAAGATCGTGGCGGAGGACGTGCGCATCGACGACAAGACCGGCCGTGTCGACCTGCGCGTGGCCGTCACGGAGGGCCCGCGCTGGGAGGCGCGCTCGCTGCGGATCGAAACGCCGGATGGGCCGCTGGACCTTCCGGAACTGCGCACTTTCGTGGGCCAGTCGTGGTCGCGGTATTGGGAGCAGGACGTGGCGGCGGCGATCCGGAGTCATTTCTACAAACAAGGGCATCCCGATGTGCGCGTGCGGATCCAGCGCGAGACGGGTGAGCCGGCCGGCGGGTCGCGGCCGGTGGACGTCGTGGCGCAGGTGCAGCCGGGCGAGGAGGTGCGGGTGGGGCAGGTGCGGATCGAAGGCGCGGAACGCACGCGCGAAACGGTCCTGCGGCGCCGGATTCGCAGCGCCGGGGGCGATCTGCTGAACCCGCTCGAAATCGACCAGGCGCGATTCCGCCTGTCGCGACTGGGCATCTTCGACGCGGTGGACCTCCGCTACGAACCGGCGGACGGGCCGGTGCGCGATCCGGTGTTCGTGGTGCGCGAGACCCGGCCGGTGGAGGTGAATCTGCTTTTCGGATACGGCAGCTACGAGCAGTTCCGCGGCGGCGTGGAGCTGCGGCAGCTGAACGTTTTCGGACGCGCGCACCAGACGCGCCTGCTCCTCGCGCAATCGGTCAAGAGCAGCCGGGGCGAGTTCACCTACACGGTGCCCGAGCTGTTTGGCGAATCGCTGGATGCCAGTATGCGAATCTTCGGATTGCAGCGGCAGGAGACCGCCTTTCTGCGGCAGGAATACGGCGGCAACGTGTCGCTCAGCGCGCCGCTGCGGCGTCTCGGCGTCAACGCCACCGTCGGCTATACCTATCAGGCGCTGCGCAACCGCGAAAACGAGCTCACTACGCGGACCGATGACGAGAAACAGGTGACGGCGGCGAGTATCGAAGGCCGGATCGTGCGGGACCGGCGCGACAATCCGCTGCGTCCACGTCGTGGCTACCGCCTGTTTGCACAGGCCGAGACGGCGAGCCGGTATTTTGGCGGCAGCGTGGATTACCAGCGGTTCGAATTTGGCGGATCGTATCACCGGCCGCTCGGCCGCGGACGCTGGCTGCACCTGGGGCTGAATCATGGCGTGATCATGACGCTCGGCGGAACGGACGACTCGCAGCTGCCGGTGAACAAGCGATTCTTCTCCGGCGGGGACAATAGCATCCGCGGCTACCAGGAGGGCGAGGCCGCGCCTGTCGGTCCGGACGGCCGCTATGTCGGCGCCAAGAGTTATGTCCTGGGGAACATCGAGTTCGAGCAGGCGCTGACCGCGAAATGGGCGGTGGTGGTTTTCGGCGATGCGCTCGGGACGGCGGTGCGGCTCGGAAATTATCCGTTCAACGAGGAATTGTATTCCGTGGGTGTTGGGCTTCGTTACCAGACCCTGATCGGACCGGTGCGCGCCGAGTATGGACGAAACGTGAATCCTCGACCGATCGATCCGGGCGGCACGTTTCTGATCTCGATCGGCTTTCCTTTTTAGGTGGCCGGCGCAAGAAACACTGGAATGCGCGATCGTCGTTTCCAACCGGGCCGATTCCGCTGGAAAAGATCGCGTTTTGGCTAAGTTAGAAACATTTCAATCCACCCTTTACCAACTTCATCCAATGACAGCAGCACATCTCGCGTTTGTTTACCTCCCGCCGGGGCTGTTCTGGCTCCTCTTCATCGGCGTCTTCGTCTTCGCGCTCTATGCGCAGATCCGCGTGTCGAGTGTTTACGGCAAAAACGCGCGGATCGCGTCGCGTGGCCGTATTACGGGACGTGAGGCGGCGGAGGCCGTGATGGCGCGCGCCGGGATCCGCGATGTGCAGATCGTGGAGACGTCCGGGCATCTCACGGATCACTACGATCCGACGCACCGGCGCCTGGTGCTTTCGTCTGAAAATTATCGCGGCACGAGTCTCGCGGCGCTGGGCGTCGCGGCGCACGAAGCGGGTCACGCGATCCAGCACAAGGTCGGCTATTCCATGTTGAAGGCGCGCATGGCGCTGGTGCCGGCAACGCAGTTCGTTTCCCAGATCATTCCGTTCCTGATCCTCGGCAGCTTCTTCTTCGTTCGCGGGCTGACGGGCATCGTGCTCGATATCGCGATCATCTGTTATGCGGTGCTGACGCTGTTCCAGTTGATCACGCTGCCGGTCGAATTCGACGCCAGCCGCCGCGCAAAGGTGCAACTGGTCGAGCTGGGCATCCTCGATCGCGACGAAATGCCGGGTGTGAATCAGACGCTGAACGCGGCTGCCCTCACGTATGTGGCGGCGTTCGTCGGCGCGCTGCTCAACCTCCTTTACCTGCTCTCGCGGCGCGACTGATCCGCTCGAGCAGGCGACTGAATTTCAGCCGGTCCGCGCTGCGGGCCGGCTTTTTTTTGAGTCACGCTGCCGGGGCGTCCAGGTCGGCGAGCAAGGCACGGAGTTCGCGTTCCGGATCCTCGTGGTGCTGGGCAACCGCCAACGCGAGGGCGTCGGCGAGCAGCGGACGCGCCTGGGCGCGGCGGCCGAGCTGGAGCAGAAGTTTCCCGAGCAGAATGCGTGGCATCATCCAATCGGCTTTCTTCGCGACGCAGAATTCGAAATGCGGGATCGCGTCTTCCGCGCGGCCGGCAGCCGAAAAGGCCTGCGCGAGACTGAAACGGAAGAGCTCGTTCTCGGGCTGGCGGCCGACGAGCGCCTGGAATTGTTCGATGCGCGAGGACACGATGGGAGCGTCAAGGTTCGTCGACGAACACCAGCACGCCGGTCGCGTTGTCCGGCCCGCCGCGGTGCACTGCGAGCAGGATGATCTCGCGGAGCAATTCTGAGGGCTCGAGCGGTTTGCCCAGCAGCGCGCCGAGTTCGTCGTTCGAAATCAGGCGGGTCACGCCGTCCGTGCAAAAGAGATACCGCTCGCCGGCTCGGAGCGGCCGGCGAATGACATCGACGGCGGGCGAGCCCGGCTGGCCCATGCAGCGGGTGAGGGCATTGCGGTTGGACTCGTGATAAAAAACGGTCTCGCCGCGGGCGCGGCGGTGCCGGGCCTCGTTTTCCACCGAGTGATCCTCGGTCAATTGCTGACAATTGCCGCGATGCCAGACATAGCAGCGGGAATCGCCGACGTGCGCGATCTGCAGCTCGCCCGCGCGCACCACGCCAAACGTGAGCGTCGAGCCGATGCCCATCGCCGGACTCAACGTGGCGCCGAGCTGGCGGATCCGGTGGTTGACGCGTTGCACGATGGTCGTGAGATCGGCGTCTCCGCCGGGTTTCAAGTGGTGCAATTCATCCGCGATCTCGCGCACCGTGTGCTCGGCGGCCTCCGCGCCTCCGGGAAGACCGCCGACGCCGTCGGCGACCCCGAAGATCATCGTATCGTCGTCGCAGAGGAAACGATCCTCATTCTTCCGGCGCACCCGACCGATGTCGGAAAAAGAGGCTGAGCGAAGAAGCGTCATGGAGCAGGGCACCAAACTAGCGCGGCGGCCGCGGCACGAAAGGCTGAAATCGTTGGTCCCGGTCCGCACGCGTGAGTCGGGTAAAGTCTGACTTCGGCAGCGAATCGAGAAAGAGCCGTCCGTAACTTTTCGCGAGAATCCGCGAATCGAGGATGGTGACCACGCCGCGGTCCGCGGCGGAGCGAATCAGGCGACCCACGCCCTGGCGGAATTTGATCAATGCATCCGGCAGCGTGAGTTCGTTGAAGGGGTTTCCGCCCCGATCGCGAATGTGATCGCAGCGCGCCTCGGTAATCGGATGTGTCGGCGGATCGAAGGGCAGCCGCGTGATGATCACTTGCGACAGCGCCTCGCCGGGCACGTCGACGCCGGTCCAGAAACTGTCGGTGCCGAACAGCACGGCGTTGCCCAGCGCGCGCATCTGGTGCGCGAGTTCCGTGCGCGACAGCTCCGCGCCCTGGATCATGAACGGCCGGCCGGCGGCGCGAAACGCGGGCTCGAGCGTCGCGGCGACCGCGCGCATGTCGGTGTAGCTCGTGAACAACACCAGCGAGCCGCCGCTCACGCGCTCGGTGCAGAACCGCACGTAATCCGTGAGCGCGTCGAGCGCGAGACGCGCCTCCTGCGGCGACGGCAGCGGAATATCGGCGGCGACGTAGACGCGCATGTTGCGCTCGTAATCGAACGGCGATTTCACGGCGACCGCGCGCGCGTCGTCGGCGCCCATGCGCGCGGCGAACGGCGCGATCTCGTGGCCGAGCGCGAGCGTCGCGCTCGTGCAGACCACGCTCGTGCCGCAACCGAACAGATGTTTTCTCAACTCCGGCGCGACGTCGATCGGCGCGCTCCGCAGCGTGACGATCGTCTGTTTGCGGCCGCTGCGCTCGGCCCAGTAAACATGCTTCTTGTCGGCGAGCGTGAGCCATTCGTCGATCGCGGCGGCGATCGATTTCACGCGCAGCTTCTGCTCGAGCAATTCGTCGCGCTCGCGACCGTCCTCGAGTTTGTCGGCTGCCTTGCCGATCAGCCGATGCAGCGCGCCGAGCGGACCTTCGAGGGTGTTTTCGGCCACGCCCGCTTCCCGCACGCGCACGACGGGCCGCTGCGTGAGCAGGCTGCTGGCGACGAAATCGAAGAACAGCTGCGACGCTTCCAAGGCGTCGAGCACGAGTTGTTGCACTTCGGGCCCGCCGTGCTTGCGGAGAAGGCCACGTTTCGTGCGCGGATTGTAGAGGTATTTCAGCGCGCGATCGACGCCGTAGCTCGAGAGCGAAAGGCCGAAATTCTCCGTGGCGACGTCCGGCACAGTGTGCGCCTCGTCGAGGACAACGAAATCGTCGGCGAAGAGCACGCCGCGCGCGTCGGTGTTGGCGCCGTTGGCCTGCGCGCCGCCGGAGTTGATCAGCGCGAACAGCAGCGCGTGATTCACGATGATCACGTGCGCGGTGCGCAACCGGGCGCGGGCGCGCTGGTAGAAACATTTTTCGCAGTCGCAGTGCTTGCGCGAACAAGACGACGAGTCGGCGTTGACGGCGTCCCAAACTTCCGCACGCGGCGGCGGCTTCAATTCGTGCCGCAGGCCCGTCGCCGTTTCCTGCGCCCAGCCGGCGATGCGCTGCAACTCATCGTAATCCGCGTCGGCGAACAGACTCGCGCGATCCGAAAGGGCGGTCGCGAGCCGCGTGGTGCAGAGATAGTTCGATTTGCCGACGAGAACTGCGGAACGGAAATCCGCATAGCGGGCCAGCTCGGGCGCGCCTTTGAACAAACGCCGGCAGAGCGGCAGGTCCTTGGTTTCAAGCTGCTCTTGGAGGGAAATCGTGTGGGTCGAGACAATCAGCTGCCGCGATTGGTCGACGGCGTGAACGACGCCGGGGACGAGGTAAGCGAGGGATTTACCGACGCCGGTGCCGGCTTCGAACAGCAGCGGCGCGTCATCGCGCATCGCCGCGGCGACAGTGCGGGCCATCTGTTCCTGCTCGGGGCGATGTTCGAGCTGGAGGGCTTCGTGGAGAAATCCCGCTTCGGCAAAAACCGCCGCGGCCAGCTCCGGTGCGCGACTCGCCACCGGTGGAGGGAGGCTGGAGTCGGTGTCGTCGCGGAGTCCGATCATGATGTGAACGCAAAGAGGTGACGGCGTTTGGACGGGATTTCAATGTCGGCTGCCGGGCTTGCAGTGAATTTTTGGTTGGGCGAACATCGCGGCACGCACGATGAGCACGTCGAACAAGCACGGCGCAAACTGGGTGGAGGAACTCGCGGCATTTTTGCGCGAACAGCCGGAAATCAGCGCGGTCCGCATCGATCCCGCGGCGCACACTGTCGCCGTGGCGACCATCGGGCCGGTGGAGCTGACGGGCTTGCGCGAGAAACTTGCCGAAACGATCGCGGAGGTCGAAGCGCAACTCGCCACGGATGACGAAGCGCGGGTCCCGGCGGGATTTGCGCTGAAGCATGAAGGCGGCGCCACCGTGCTGGGGCGCGAAACCTGCGTGACGGCGGAAAAACTCTGGCTGTGGCGCGAGATGGAGTGGCCGGAACTCCAGGCGGAGCCCGAGGCGCCGGAGTGGCGGATGCTGGCGCTGCTGGCGGCGATCTGCGGTGGAGCGGGCATCGCCGGCTTCATCAGCGGTTACGTCGCGCCCGAATTGCCGTGGCTGAGCCGCGGTTTTTTCATCGTCGGCCTGATCGCCGGGGCGTGGGACGCGGCGGTCGACTCGTGGGAGAATCTCAAGAAAGGCGATATCGACATTCACTTCCTGATGCTCGCGGTCGCGGTGGGCGCGATGTTCATCGGCGCGTGGGGCGAGGCGGTGTTGCTGCTGTTTTTGTTTTCCGCTTCGGGCGCGATGGAGGAGTTCGCGTTGGATCGCACGCAACGCGAGGTGAGCGCGTTGCTCAAGAGCGCGCCGAAACATGCGACGCTGGTGCTGGCCGACGGCGGCACGAAGGAAGTGGCGGTGGCGGAGTTGCGGGTTGGCCAGCGTGTGCTGGTGCGGCCGGGGGAGGCGTTTCCGGCCGACGGTGCGGTGGTGAAAGGCCGCAGCGCGAGCGACGAGTCGGCGCTGACCGGCGAAGCGACGCCGGTCGAGAAAGGCGTCGGCGATCCGATTTTCAGCGGCACGATCAATCTCTGGGGCGCGGTCGAGTTCGACGTCGCGCGGCTGCCGTCGGAAAGCACGCTGCAGAAAATCATCCGCCTGATCCAGACGGCGCAGAAACTCAAGGCGCCGAGCGAGCGGTTCACCGACAAATTCGGCACGGGTTATACCTACATCGTGATCGGCGGCTCGTTCGCGATGTTCCTGGTGTGGTGGCTCGGTTTTCAACTCCCGGCCTTCGAAAACACCGAAGCCACGCGCTCGGCGTTTTATCGCGCGATGACGCTCATGGTGGTGGCGAGTCCATGCGCGCTCGTGCTGTCGATCCCCTCGGCGATCCTGGCGGCGATCGCGTGGGGTGCGCGGCACGGCGTGCTGTTTCGCGGCGGCGCGGCGATCGAGAAACTGGCGGACATCAACGCCGTCGCGCTCGACAAGACCGGCACGTTGACGACGGGTGAACTGAGCGTCGAGGCGGTGGAGAGTTTTCCGGCCGGACGCGAGGGCGAGGTGCTCGAGCTGGCGTATGCTTTGGAGGCGAAGTCGCAGCATCCGATCGCGCGGGCGATCGTGCGTTACGCGAAAGCGCAGGGCACGCGGATGCTGGAATTGGAGGAGTTTCACTCGATCACCGGTCAAGGATTGCGCGGAAAAATGGCGGGCGCGAGTTTGCTGCTGGGACGACGCGAATTGCTCGAGAACGGGCCGCTGGCGGAGTGGGCGAAGCGGTTGCCACCGGCGTCCGCGGAATTGACCGAAGTCTGGGTGATCGCGGCGGACATGGTGGGCCGCGTGCTGTTGAAGGATCAGATCCGCGCGGAGTCGCGCGACGTGCTCGCGAAGCTGAAACACGCGGGGATTCGCACGATCATGCTGACCGGCGACCGGCGGCATGCGGCGGAAGCGGTGGCGAAGGAACTCGGTCTGGACGAAGTGCGCGCGGGTTTGTCGCCGGAAGGAAAGGTGGCGGCGATCATGGAGCTTCGCGCCGGCGGCCGGAAAGTGGCGATGGTCGGCGATGGCGTGAACGACGCGCCCAGCCTCGCGGCGGCGGATGTGAGCGTGGCGATGGGCGCGCGCGGCAGCGATGCGGCGCTCGAGCAGGCGGAAGTGATCCTGATGCACGACCGGATCGAGAACTTTCTCGCGGCGGAACGCCTGAGCCGGCGCGCGCGCGCGGTGATCCGGCAGAATCTCACGATTTCGCTCGGCGTGGTGATCGTGATGGTGATCGCGACGGCGTGGG
The DNA here is from genome assembly GCA_040255565.1 of Opitutaceae bacterium. Lineage (GTDB taxonomy): Bacteria > Verrucomicrobiota > Verrucomicrobiia > Opitutales > Opitutaceae > Opitutus. The sequence continues at coordinate 846,273 of JBDZVH010000001.1, forward strand.
GTGCGGTGCCGCTGGCGATCGGCGTCGCGGCGCACGAAGGTTCGACGTTGGTCGTGTGCTTGAACTCGTTGCGCTTGTTGTTCGGCCGCAACGCGTGAGCGCCGCGCGGGAACTCAGTCGACGATCATGACTTGATCGCCGGCGCGCACGTCTTCGTAGAGCGCGACGATGTCGAGGTTGCGCATGAGCACGCAACCGGCGCTCATCGGTTCGCCGATGCGCGCTTCGTGATTCGTGCCGTGGATATAAATGTAGCGGGCGTAAGTATCGACGTCGTCGTCCCGGTTCACGCCGGGTTCGAGTCCGCGCAGCCAAAGGATGCGGCTGGTGATCAGGTTGTCCTGCGCCGCGGCGTCGGAGAGTTCGGAAAAATGATGCCCGGTGGCGATGCGGGACTTGAACACCATCCCGGGCGGCTGGCCCGCGCCGATGCGCTCGGCGATCTCGTGGAGCCCGCGCGGGGTGCCGAGGGAGTTCTTGATGTTCGAGGGGGGACGGCGCGACGTGGAGACGGGATAGCTCCTGACAAGCACACCTTTGCGATAGAATTGCAGGGTGGCTGTGCCGATCCGGACAAACAGCAACCGGTCTGCGGGCTTGATGCCGAGGCGCAGACAGGTTTTCGTGACCAATCCTAACGGAGTTTCCATGAGCAACACGCCATCCCTATCGGTCGGTATCGTCGGTGCCACGGGTGTCGCCGGTCAAGAGCTGCTGCGGCTTTTGCACGAGCGCCAGTTCCCGTTCGCCTCGCTGCGGCTCTTCGCCTCGGCGCGGTCGGCGGGAAAAGTCGTGGAGTGCGCCGGCAAGAAATACACGGTCGAGGAGGCCAAGCCCGGCGTGTTCGCCGACGTGGACGTGGCGTTCTTCGCCACCGAGGGTGCAGTCACCAAGGCGCTCGCGCCCGACGCGGTGAAGGCGGGCTGCGTCGTGATCGACAAGAGCTCGGCGTTTCGCATGGACCCGTCGGTGCCGCTCGTGATTCCGGAGATCAATCCGGAAGGGTTGCGTGATCACAACGGCATCATCGCGAATCCGAACTGCTCGACCGCGGTGTTGTTGATGGCGCTGTGGCCGTTGCACCAGGCGTTCGGGTTGAAGCGCTATTTCTCGGCGACGTATCAATCGGTCTCCGGCACCGGCATCGAGGCGGTCGAGGAGCTCGAGTCGCAGGTCCAGGCGTACGTCAAGGGCGCGCCGCTGGAGAAGAAGGTGTATCCCTACCAGATCGCGTTCAACTGTATCCCCCAAGTGGATTCGTTTGGCGCCGACGGCTACACCGGCGAGGAAACCAAGATGCTGCAGGAGAGCCGCAAGATCATGGGCCTGCCGAACTTGAAGGTGTCCTCGACCTGCGTCCGGGTGCCAGTCGTGCAGGCGCATTCGATCGCGGTGAACGCCGAGTTCGAGAGGCCGGTGAGCGTCGAGGCGGCGCGCGCGGCGATCGCGGCTTTTTCCGGTGCGGAGCTGGTGGACGATCCGTCGAACCGCCGTTATCCGACCCCGCTTGATTTCACGCGCAAGGTGAAGTGCGGCGTCGGTCGCATCCGCATCGATACGGCGCTGGACAACGGCCTCGCGCTGTGGGTCAGCGGCGACAACCTCTGGAAGGGCGCCGCACTGAACGCACTGCAGAACGCCGAGCTAATGGTGCAAAAAGGCTGGTTGAAGTCGAAGGCGCAGACGGCGGCGGCGTGAGGTGGAGCGGGTCTTCGACCCGCTCTGCGTTCTCACCCGTCATACCCGAATAATTCCTTGTCATAGCGGCGGCCCGGACACTTTCATAAACCCTCGGCTCGGACGCTTAGCTCAGTTGGTTAGAGCACCTCGTTTACACCGAGGGTGTCGGGGGTTCGAGTCCCTCAGCGTCCACCAGTTTTCGCTCGCGTCGTGAGCTTCGGCTGGCCAGCCGGTTGGTTTTCCCTCTAATTCAAACCTTTTCCATGCGTCACACGATCTCCGTCCTAGTCGAGAACAAGTTTGGCGTGTTGGCGCGCGTGTCGGGCATGTTCTCCGGCCGCGGGTTCAACATCGACTCGCTCAACGTCGCTCCCACGCACGATGCCTCCCTGTCGCGGATCACCGCGGTGCTCAAAGGCGACGAGGGGCAGCTCGACCTCTGCATCAAGCAGCTGCGGAAGCTGATCAATGTCGTTGACGTGATCGATTTCAAAGAGGGCCAGGCCGTCGAGCGCGAGCTCGTCCTGGCGAAGGTGCGCGCGGATGCGAAAACCCGCTCGGAGATCGTCCAGATCGCCGATATCTTTCGGGCGAAGATCGTGAATCTCACGCAGGACAGCCTCATCGTCGAACTCACTGGCACCGACGACAAGATCGGCGCGTTGCTGAGCCTGCTCGAGCCCTTCGGCATTCTCGAGATCGCGCGCACCGGCCGTCTCGCGTTGAAGCGCTGACGTCCCGCGCAGTGAGAGTTGAGGGACGGGAGTTGTCCGACCAAACCTCGTTTTTCCTCTCGCTGATTTCTCTCCACTCCAGACCCTCAACTCTCAACTTTTCATCCACATGCCCGCCAAAGTCTACACCGACAAAGACGCCGACCTCGGCGTGTTTAAAAACAAAACGCTCGCCGTCCTCGGCTACGGTTCGCAGGGCCACGCCCACGCGCTCAATCTGAAGGACAGCGGCTGCAAGGTCATCATCGGCCTCTACGAGGGCTCGAAGTCGAAGGCCGTCGCCCAGCAGCACGGTTTCGAAGTGGTCGACACGGCCGAGGCCGTGCGTCGGGCGGACGTCATCATGGTCGGCCTCCCCGACATGAAGCAGGCGGACGTTTACGAAAAGGACATCGCGCCGAATCTCGCCAAGGGCAAAACGCTCCTTTTCTCCCACGGTCTCGCGATCCACTTCGGCCTGATCAAGCTGCCGAAGGGCGTGGACTGCATCATGGTCGCCCCGAAGGGCCCCGGTCACATGGTCCGTCGCCTCTACGCTGAGGGCAAGGGCATGCCGGCGCTCATCGCTGTCGCTCCGGGCTCCTCGAAGAACGCGAAGAAAGCCGCGCTCGCTTGGGCGAAAGGCATCGGCTCGACCCGCGCGGGCGTGCTCCAGACGACCTTCAAGGAAGAAACCGAAACCGATCTCTTCGGCGAACAAGCCGTGTTGTGCGGCGGCGCGAGCGCCCTCGTCCAGGCCGGTTTCGAAACGCTGGTCGAGGCCGGTTACCAGCCCGAGATGGCTTATTTCGAGTGCCTCCACGAGCTGAAGCTCATCTGCGATCTCATGTATGAGAGCGGCATCGCCGGCATGCGTTTCTCGATTTCCGAGACCGCGAAATACGGCGACATCACCCGCGGCCCGCGCGTCGTGAACAAGAAGACCAAGGCCGAGATGAAGAAAATCCTGAAGGAGATCCAGACCGGCAAGTTCACCAAGGAGTGGGTCAAGGAATACAAGGGCGGCCTGAAGAACTACAACAAGCTGCTGAAGGCCGGCGAAAAGCACCAGATCGAGAAGACCGGCGCCTACCTGCGCGGCATGATGCCCTGGATGGCGAAGAAGCACATCAAGGGCGTGCAGGCTGCTTACTAAGCACAGCTCGACATTGCCAATTCACCAGGGCGCGGACAAAGTCTGCGCCCTTTTTCTTCGCCGTGACCAAACTCGTCCTCGCCACCCGCAAAAGCCCGCTCGCGCTTCGCCAGACCGAGATGGTCGCGGCTCATCTCGAATCCGCCCTCGGCGTCAAAACCGAGCTGCTGAAAATCGTCACCACCGGCGATCGCCAAACCGATTGGTCGCTGGAGCAAAAGGGCGGAAAAGGTCTCTTCACGAGCGAGCTCGAAGCCGCGTTGCTCCGCGGCGAGGCCGACGTCGCCGTGCACAGCACGAAAGACCTGCCCGGCGACATGCCAGAGGGCCTCGCCATCGCCGGCTATTTGCCGCGCGCCGATACGCGCGACGTGCTTGTGCTCCGCGCCGGCGTCGCCAAACCGAAGCTTCTCGCCACCGGCAGCCCGCGGCGTCGCCTTCAGATCGCGAAGCTGTTTCCCGGCGTCGAGTTCACCGAGATCCGCGGCAACGTCGACACGCGTCTCAAGAAGATCGGCGAACAACACGTCGCCGACGGCACGATTCTCGCCAGCGCGGGACTCAACCGTCTCGGCATCGGCAACTGGCCCGGAGTCGAGTTTCACGCGCTCGGCCATCACGACATGGTGCCGGCGGTCGGGCAGGGCGCGATCGCGATCCAGTGCCGCGCGGGAGACAAGAACCGCTTTGCGGATGTGTTCGACGCGGCGACGGCGCGCGCGGTCGATCTCGAGCGCGCGTTTCAAGCCGCGCTCGGCGTGGGCTGTCACACGGCCTTCGGCGCGCACGCGACGGCCGACACACTGTATTTTTTCCACGAGGCGATCGGCACGCGTCAGTTCCCGATTGGCCCGGCCGATTTCGCGGCGCCGGCGGCGACCGCGGGACGGATTTTGCACGAGCTCAAACTGAAATAATCGGGGCGCTCCGATCGGGCCCCGACGGGGCGGCGATCCGGACAACCCTTCCTCTATGGCGGACATGACCAAGCTTTCTCCACTCACCGGCCGGCGCGTCGCCGTCACTCGCGCGCGCGAGCAGGCATCCGAACTTTCGCAAAAACTCACCGCGCTCGGCGCGGAAGTCGTGGAGCTGCCGCTCATCCGCATCTCGAAGGAAATCTCGAAGGAATCGCTCATGGACGTGCTGCTCGAGCTGGGCGGCTACGACTGGATCGTCTTCACCAGCGCGAATGGCGTGCGCTTCTTTTTCGAGGAGTTTCTCCGCATCTACGACGACATCCGGTCGCTCGGGTTGCTGCGGATTGCGTGCGTCGGAGAAGGCACGGCCAAACTGGTGCGGGAGCTGCACCTGAAGGTCGAATGCATGCCCAAAATCGCGACCGCGGAGGCGCTGGCCGACGAGCTCATCGCAACCGACAGTCTCGACCATGCGAAGATGATCGTGGTCACGGGCAACTTGAACCGCGATACGCTCGTGACGAAACTCGAAGCCGCGCACGCGATCGTCGATCTCCTGCAGGTTTACAAAACCGAGCAAACCGACCTTGGTGACGATCCCGCGGCCGCCGACTTTCGCGCGAAAGGCGCCGATGCGGTCCTGTTCGCAAGCTCGTCCGCCGCGCAGTCGTTCGCCGACCAGGCGAACGCCTTGAAGTTGAAAACCGGCGCGAAGCGTCCGCTCGCGGGCAGCATCGGACAGCAGACCAGCGATACGATGAAAGCGGTGGGAATCCCGGTCGATTTCACCGCCAAGGAGCCGAGTCTCGATAGCCTGATCGAGGCTCTGGTGAAAAAGCTGAAATAGCCCCCGCAACGCGCCGACGGAAACCGGAGTTTTCTTTCTGGGAGTTCCGTGTATTCCGTGGGCCCTCTCTCATGAAAGTTCCGTTTCTCGATCTTTCGCTTCAACACCAGGCTCTGCGCGAACCGGCGCTCGCCGCGCTCGCGGCCACCTACGACGCGACGCGTTTTTGCCTCGGGAAGGACGTTGAAGAGTTCGAGCGAAACTTCGCCACGACGCTCGGTTATCCGCGCGCGCTCGGGATGAACAGCGGCACTTCACCGCTCCACGTCGCGTGCATGATCGCCGGCTTCGGTCCGGGCGACGAGGTGATCGCGCCGCCGTTCACGTTCATTTCGACCGTCTGGGGTGCGAGCTACGTCGGCGCGACGCCGCGGTTCATCGACATCGAGGAGGGGACGTTCAATCTCGATCCCGCGAAAATCGAAGCCGCGATCACGCCGAAAACGAAAGGGATCATCGTCGTGCACCTGTTCGGCCAGCCCGCGCGGATGGACGAGATCATGGCGATCGCGCGCAAGCACCGGCTTTTCGTGATCGAGGACTGCGCGCAGGCGGTAGGCGCGAGGTATCGCGACACGCCGGTGGGCATCATCGGCGATGTGGGCACCTTCAGCTTTTATCCGACGAAGAATCTCGGCGGTTGTGGCGAAGGCGGGGCATTTGTTTCCCGGCGCGAAGACGTGCACGTCACGGCGCGGCACATCCGCGTGCATGGTTCGGATCGTCGTTACTACCACGACATTGTCGGCGGCAATTTCCGCATGGACGGTTTTCAAGGCGCGCTGCTCAACGTGAAACTCCCACACCTCGCCGCTTGGACGGCGCGACGTCGTGAGATCGCGGGACGCTACCTCGCCGGCATCAAGCTCGCCGACGTGCGGCTGCCGGATCAGCCGGATTACGGGCATTCGGTGTTTCACCAGTTCACCATTCGCCATCCGCGACGCGACGCGTTGCGTGAGCACCTGGCGAAACACGAGATCGGCACCGATCTGATTTATCCCGTGCCGCTGCATCGGCAGAAATGTTACGCCGCTTTGGGGCTCGGCGAGGGCTCGCTGCCCGTCGCGGAAGCGGCGGCGAAAACCTGCGTGAGCCTGCCGATCTTCCCCGAGCTGACCGACGCGCAGGTCGATCACGTGATCAAGAGCATCAATTCGTTTTAGGAACCACGAAAAGACACGAAATACACGAAAGAACGGTTTGGTTTTGGTGTATTTCGTGTTTTTCGTGGTGGTCTCATGATCGACGGTATTCGCCTCAAGGTCTGCGGGCTCACTTCGCTGATCGATGCGGAATGGGCCGATCGCTGCGGCGCGGATTACCTCGGTTTTATTTTTCACCCGAAGTCGCCGCGGCACCTCACGCGGACGCAATTCGCAGCGATGGCGCCGCGACTGCCGGAACGAAAAAAAGTCGCGGTCTCCGTCGAGCCGACGCTCGACGAACTTCGCGTGCAGCGCGACGCCGGTTTCGATTATTTTCAGATTCACTTCCGCCCCGAAACGCCGGTCGAGCAACTGAGCGCGTGGTCGCGGCTCGTCGGCGAAAAACACCTGTGGCTTGCGCCGAAGCTTCCGCCTGACGCGGACGTGTCCGCCGCGACGCTGGCGGTCGCGAAGTTCGTGCTCCTCGATACGTTTCACGCCGAGGGCTTCGGCGGCTCCGGCAAAACCGGCGACTGGGCCAAGTTCGCACGTCACCAGGCGGCGCATCCGCACAACTTCTGGATTCTCGCTGGCGGGCTGAATCCGGAAAACATCGGCGCGGCGCTGCAGGCGAGTGGGGCGCGATTTATCGATGTGAACAGCGGCGTCGAGGCGGCGCCGGGCGTGAAAGATGCGGAGAAACTGAAGCGTTTCGTCGTCGCGCTACATCGCGCGGCGACATCCGAAACACCCGGTTCCTGAGCGGGTGCGTTCGGTCGCCGACTCCCGACGAAGCGCGGCGCCGTGGCAATTCACGCCGGCACCAGCGCGCCCTCGTGTTCGAGGAGACGGCGCTTGATATCTTCGCCGAAAGCGAAACCCGTCAGTGCTCCATCGCTGCCGATCACGCGGTGACACGGCACGATCAGGCAGATCGGGTTGGTGGCGTTGGCGCGACCGACGGCGCGCGACGCCCCGGGCTTGCGGAGCGAAGTCGCGAGTTGCCGATAACTACGGGTTTCGCCGAACGGAATGTGGCGGAGCGCGCTCCACACCTGGTGTTGAAACGCCGTCCCGCGCGGCGCGAGTCGCAATGCGAACTCCCGCCGCTCTCCCGCGAAATACGCCTCCACCTGCTCGCGCGCCGCGGCGACCGGAGTAGTGTCATACATTATATGACACTTTCCGAGGCGTCGCAGAAGGGTGTCGGAGTTGCCGAAGGCGGTGGCGGCGACGGCGGCGGTGGAGTCGACGGCGATGGAGAACGGGCCGAGCGGAGTGAGAAAAGTGTCGTAGAAAAGGCTCATGACGGGATCGGTTGGTTGAGTTGCCACAAGTGGGCGGTGGCGAGGCTGCGGAAGGGAGAAAACACGCTCATCAGTTTGCGCGTCGCATCAGGATCGGGACGCGTTTCGAGACGGAGGAGCGACTGGAGACCGCTGGTGACGCCGGTGTCGCCGAGCGGCACGCAGTCCGGAAAACCCAGGGCTCGCATCATCACGTAGTTTACCGACCACGGCCCGAATCCGCGCAGCTCGAGCAGCGTGCGCTCGGCGCGGGTGGCGGACATGGAGCGCAAGGCCGCGAGGTCGAGTTCGCCCCGAACGATGCGCTGCGCGGTGGTGACGACGTAGTCGGCTTTCTGTCGCGAAAATTGCAGCGGCAACAGTTCGACGGGATCCAGCGCCGCGACGGCGGCTGGAGTCGGCGACGCGATCAGGCCTTTGCCCAGCGGCGTGCCGACGCGCTCGACGAGGCGCCGCCGCAGCAGGCAGGCGAACGCGAAATTGATTTGCTGGCCGATGATCGACCACAGCAGTCCGTCGAACAGCGTCGCCGTGCGGCTGATCCGAAGCTCGGCGCGGCCGTGCACGAGACGCGCGAGACCCAGCTTGCGCGCGAGCCGCGAGAAACCGGCGGAATCGTCGTCGAGGCCGAGCAGGCCGACCGCGATTTCGTGTGCTTCGATGGCGGCAACGGTGGCTTCGGGCGTCGAACTCACCTGCACGTGGAGCGAGTCCGGGCGAAGATGCAGCGTCAGGAGCGCGGGGCCGCTGGCGAGTTGAACGGCCGCGGTGTAGACGTCGCCGACGAGACGTTCGGTGACGCTGTGGACATCCCGGCTCAGGGCGCGGCGCAGGTAGCCGAGCAGATAACCCGGCGGGAGGTGGAGTTCGAATTCGCGGGCGCCGGCCAGTGCGCGGTAGGCGCTGGGGGTGAGGCCGTTCAGCCGGCGGAAATTTTCGTGGAATACGGAAAGCGATTCGAAGCCCGTGGCGTAGGCGATTTCGGGCAGCGGTTGCGCGGACGCGAGCAAGCGACGCTTGGCGGCGGCGAGACGCGCGTGCAGCAGGAGATCGGCGGGTGTAGTGTGATAGTGGAGACGGAACAGCTCGAACGCCCGCGTCGGGCCGAACCCGAGCCGCTTCACCACCGCGCGCGCGTCGGCAAACGCCGCGGGATTCGTGCGCAGCTCGGCGACGACGGTCTCGACGGTTTCCAGGACGGGATCGGCACCGCGCGCGAAGTCGTCGGGATGGCATTTCTTGCAGGGACGGAGCCCGGCGGCGCGAGCGGCCGTGCACGTCGGGAAGAAGCGGACATTTTCGAGTTTGGGCTTCCGCGCCCCGCACGAGGGCAGGCAATAGATGCCGGTGGTGAGCACGCCGGTGAAGAAACGGCCATTCCACGCCGGATCCCCGGCCAGCACCCGGGCATACATCTGGGCGGGCGAAAGGCGGAGCGGACGCGGACGGATCACCGCGTCAGGCTCGGGCGTTGATGAGGTGGAAGCAACCATGCGGCGGGACGATAACGCGCCGGTCGCGCGATGTCGTCCGACCAGCTCCGGTGCAATTTTCGCGGGGAGGCCGGCGCTGCAAATCATTTTCCTACGGGACGGCCGGGCGTTCACCCCATGGCGGTCGACGGGAGTCGGGCGTAGTTTGCGCAAAACCAACAACGCCATGAAACTGATCGATACCATGCTTCGCAGCCATCCGCGGGCCGATTTGCAGCACGTGGAGGGATACACCGATGCGCTGAATGCCCTGGCGTTGTGCGCACAGATTTGCACCTCGTGCGCCGACGCGTGCCTGGCCGAGGAGGAACTCGCGCAGTTGAGAAAATGCATCCGTTACAATCTCGATTGCGCGGACATCTGTGCGGCGACCTCCGCCGTGGTGACCCGACAGACGGAGCCGTCCGGTGAGGTGCTCCACGCGCAGTTGCATGCCTGTATCCTGACGTGCCGGACGTGCGCGGACGAATGCGAACGGCACGCGTCGATGCACGATCATTGCCGCATCTGCGCGGAGACCTGCCGTCATTGCCAGGAGCGCTGCAACTTCCTGCTGGGCGCCATCTCCTCCACCGGCGTCGAGGAAGAAGAGGCGCCGCCGACGGACAGCCCGTCGTTCTCGCGCTGACCGCCGGCGTAGCGCAGGCGAGCCGTATCCATATGGCTGATGCGGAGGTGATCGTCGTCGGCGCCGGCGTGGCCGGGCTGATCGCCGCGCTGCGGCTCGCGCAGAGAAAGCATCAGGTGATCGTCCTGGAGGCGCGGTCGCGGGCCGGGGGACGGATTTATTCAGAAAAGCCTCCCGGCTGGCCCGCTCCGGTGGAAGTCGGGGCGGAGTTCGTGCACTCGGGAAATGCGGCTTTAGCGGCGGCGTTGCGCGCGGCGGCGGTGAAGAAACTCCCGGTCACTGAGCGGCAATGGCTGGCTCGTGGCGGCCGGCGTGAGGCTCTTCCCGACGGGTGGGAGCGGATCGATGGAGTGATGCGGCGAATCGGGCCGCGTTATCGCGGCGGGTTCGGCCCCTGGCTGGCGGCGCACGAAGCGGAGCTCGATCCGGCCGATGCGGTGCTCGCCCGTGCATTCGTGCGCGGATTTCAAGGTGCGCCGCCGGATCGGATGAGTGCGCGGGCGTTGTATGAAGCGGCGCAGGAAGAGGAGGAGCAGTTTCGGCCGAGCCGGCGCTATGATGCGCTGGTGGACGATCTGATGCGGCGGCTGAGACGGGCGGGCGGGACGATCCACTTCGACACCGTCGTAACCGAAATTCGCTGGCGGCGCGGGCGGGTATCGGTGAGCGCGGGCGGACGGAGTTGGGGGGCGTCCGCGGCGCTCGTCACGGTGCCGCTCGGAGTGTGGAAGGCGAAGGCGGGAGAAACGGGCGCGATTGCGTTCGCACCGCGCTTGAGGGCGAAGGAGCGATTGCTGTCCCGGCTGGAAAGCGGGCACGCGCGCCGGGTGGTGCTGCGCCTCCGGGCCGACGCGTGGCGGCGTGGGCCGTTGCCAGCCGAACTGCGACGCAACGAAGGTCGCAGCTTCGGATTCCTGCAGTCGGAGGAATATTTTTTTCCCGTCTGGTGGGCGGAGGCACCCCGGCCGGTGCTGGTGGGCTGGACAGGCGGACCGGCGGCGAAGGAGATGACGGGATGGCCGGACCGGAAGGTGTTCGCGGCCGCGCTGCGCAGCCTCGCGAAACTGTGCGACTGCAGTCTCACGGCGCTGCGTCGACTGGTGCTCGATGGCCGCACGCACGATTGGGCCGGCGATCCCTTTACGCGCGGCGCCTACAGTTTCGCCACGGCGGGAGAGGAGCAGGCGCCGTCGCAGCTCGCGCGTCCGGTGGGCGGAACGTTGTTTTTCGCCGGCGAGGCGACGGCGGAGCTTTTGGAACTCGGAACGGTGCACGGTGCGCTGGCGAGCGGGGAGCGGGCGGCGCAGGAGATCCTGGCACGGCTGGGTTCCCGTTGAAGCGCTTCGGGGCCGGGCTCGACACGACGGGTTTCCGCCCGCACGCTGGACGCATGGCCACAATCTACGAAACGTTGCGGGCGGACATTGTTGTTGCGATGAAGGCTCGCGATACGGCGACTGCGACGGCGCTGCGAAGTGCGGACGCGGCGATTCAGCGCGCCTCGATCGATACGGGAAAGCCGATCGACGACACGATGGTGGTCACGATGGTGCGCAAGCTCGTGAAAAATCTGGTCGATGCGAAGACCGAGTTCGCGAAGGGCGGTCGCGCCGATCTGGTTGCGGCCAACGATACTGAAATCAAGGTGCTCGAGAAATATCTGCCGGCGGGCTTGGACGAGTCGAAGTTGAATGCGTTGATCGCGGAGGCGATCCAGGAGACCGGTGCCCAGTCGAAGAAGGACATGGGCAAGGTGATCGGGGCGCTGAAGAAGCGTCCGGAGGCGGGCCTGATCGATTTCGGCGTTGCCAGCAAGCTGGTGCAGGCGAAGCTGCCCTGAGTGGTCGGGAGAAATCGGGTTCGGGCGGCTGAATCCTGGCAAAAACTGAGCGATAGGAAAATCGGTCCAGCTGGCAACATCAGCCACATTGTCGCGATGAGCTTGTGCCTCGCAGCCATGAGATCGATTGACGCGGTGAGCGCGGTCGCGCCCGCGAAATGGGCGCCGACGCGCGCGCGCGGAATCAGACGACGAGACCATGGCTGAACCGCCGTCCGAGCATGTGGCCGACTTGCAGCGTTTGCGTCAAACGGCGCGAACGCTGGCGGGGGAAGCCGAACCCCAGGCGGCGTTGTCCCATGTTTTGGACGCGGCGCTGTTGTCACTGGGCGCCTCCTGCGGGCTGATTTCGTTATGCGCAGCGGAGCGCTCGACGCTCCGGGTGGCGGCGTGTCGCGGTTTCGATGACGTGCCATCGGAGAGCCTCGAAGCCGTCGCGATCGCGGGCGGCGGGACGGCTTGGTCGGCGCCCCGCCGGGTCGTGATCGCCGACGTGCGAAAGGATCCCGCGTTCGCTCCCATTTTGAATCTCGCGGAGGCGGCCGGCTTTGTCGCCACTCACAGCGTGCCGCTCGCGGCTCATGGCGGCGAGGTCGTTGGCGTTCTGACGGTCTGTTATGCCGAACCGCATGTGCCGGACGAGCGCGAGGAGGTCTTGCTCGAACTTTATGCGCAGCTCGTGGCGGACTTCATCGCGAAGGATCGGGGAACCGAGCAACTGCGGTCCAGCGAGGAGCGCTTTCGATTGCTGGCCGATCACGCGCCGGTCGGCATCTTTCTCGCGAACGCCGGCGGCGATGCCGTTTACTTCAATCCCGCGTGGTGTCGGCTCGCCGGTCTGAGCGCCGCCGAAGCGAGCGGGCGCGGGTGGGAGCAGGCGCTGCACCCGGAGGATCGCGAGCGGGTGAGCCGCGAGTGGGCGCTGGCCGTGGCTGATACCCGGCCTTCGCGCGTGGAGTTTCGGTTTTTGCGCCCCGATGGATCGATCTGCTGGCTGCAGGGCAACGCGGTGCGGCTGCGCGACGGAGACCGGATCACGGGATACATCGGCACCGTGGTGGACATCACGGAGCAGCGGGCGGCTACCGACCGCAACCGGATGCTGGCGGCGATCGTGGCTTCGTCGGAGGACGGCATCGTCGGCTCGGACCTGCAAGGGCGGATCACGAGTTGGAACCAGGGCGCGGAGCTTCTGTACGGTTATACCGCGGACGAGGCGATCGGGCAACCGGTGCAGATGCTGCTGCCGGACGAACGCCAAAGCGAGGAGCCGGACATTCTCCTGCGGATCAGCAACGGCGAACGTATTCATCATTTCGAGACGGTCAGACTGCGCAAGGACGGGACGCCGGTGGATGTGTCGCTCACCGTCTCGCCGATCCTCGGGCACGACGGGAAGGTGGTCGGTGCGTCGAAGACGGCCCGCGACATCACGCTGCGCAAGCGGCACGAGGCGGAGCTCAGGCGACGGGAAAAAATCTATCATGCGATCGGCGAATCGATCAGCTACGGCGTGTGGATCTGCGACGCGGAAGGACGCAACACCTATGCGAGCGAGTCGTTCCTGAACCTGGTGGGACTGACCCAGGAGGAGTGTGCGGGACTCGGATGGCTCCAGGCGGTGGCGCCGGAGGAGCGCGAGGGCGTGCTGGCGGCGTGGCGCGAGGCGATGGCCGGGGCGGGCGAATACGAGAAGAGATTCCGCGTGCGCGGAGCGGATGGCGAATGGCATCCGGTGCTGGCGCGCGGCGTTCCGATCCGGGACGAGAACGGCCGGATCGTGCATTGGGCGGGAATCCATCTCGACATCGCGGCGTTCATCAGGACGGAGGTGGCGCTGCGCGGACGGGAGGCGCAGCTGCGACTGGTGACGGACAATGCGATCGTCTATCTCGCGCAGTGCGACCGGGAGTATCGATTGAAATTCGTCAACCGGCCCTACGCGGCGAGATTCGGCCGGAAGCCGGAGGACGTGGTGGGAGAATCCATCGCGTCGCTGATCGGCGAGGAGGCGTTCCGGCTGGTGAAGCCGCAGATCGACGAGGCGCTGCTGGGCCGGCGGGTGGAGTTCGAACTGGAGCTTCCTTACGAGCGGGTGGGCAAGCGCTGGATGCGGGTGATCCACGAGCCGGAGCGAAACGACGCCGGCGCCGTGATCGGCATCGTGGCGGTGATCACCGACATCACCGCGCGAAAACAAGCCGAGCGCGAGATGGAGCTGGCGCGCGACAAGGCCCTGGCGGCGTCGCGCGCGAAGGACGAATTTCTGGCAACGCTTTCGCACGAACTGCGCACGCCGCTCAATCCCGTGCTGTTGCTGGCGAGCGAAGCGGCGGCCGACTCCAGTCTGCCCGAGCGCACGCGGGAGGATTTCGCGACGATCCGCCGCAGCGTGGAACTGGAGGCGCGGCTGATCGACGATCTGCTGGATCTGACGCGCATCACCCGCGGGAAACTGTCGTTGAATCTCGGACGGCAGGATGTGCATGCGATCCTGAAGGACGCCCTGGCGGCGTTGCGCTCGGACTTCGAACAGAAAGGGCTGCAACTCGAGGTGGAACTGCGCGCGCCGGAGCCGCGGGTGTGGGGCGATGCGGTGCGGTTGCAGCAGGTTTTCTGGAACGTGCTGAAGAACGCGGTGAAGTTCACGCCCGCGGGCGGCCGCGTGCAGGTGCGCACCCGCCGCGGGGCGGAGCCGGACCGCATCTGCATCGAGATTCAGGATACAGGCATCGGGTTGACGGCCGAGGAACTCGCGAGCGTGTTCGACGCGTTTTCGCAGGGAGAACACGCGTCTCCGGGCGGCTCGCATCGGTTTGGCGGCGTGGGCCTGGGACTGACGATTTCGAACACGCTGATCGCGATGCACGGCGGGAGCATCGAGGCGGTGAGCGGCGGCCGCGGCCAGGGGGCCTTGTTTCGCATCGACCTGCCCATCGCGCGGCCGGAGCAGCTGGACGTGCCGGAGGAATCCGGGCCGGCGGCGCCCCTGCTGGCGGCCGCCGGGGCGGAGGAACCGCGGCGGCCGCGGCGGATCCTGCTGGTCGAGGACCACGAGGCGACGCGCCGGGCTTTGGCGCAGCTCCTGAAGCGGCGGCAGTTCGAGGTGCTCGCCGCGGGCAGCGTGGCGGAAGCGCGGGCCCTGGCCGAAAATGCGGAGATCGATCTGCTGGTATCCGATATCGGACTACCGGATGGCAACGGGTGCGAACTGATGGCGGAGCTGCGCGAGCAACGGCAGCTGCCGGGGATCGCCCTCACCGGCTACGGGATGGATCACGACATCGTCCGCAGCCAGGCGGCGGGCTTCCTCGTGCACCTCACAAAACCCGTCGCGATGCAGGCGCTCGATCGGGCGCTCGCGACGGTGCTGGCGGAGCGGACGTAGGGCCGCCCCGGCCGGCTCAGGATTTCTTTTTCCGCCCGCGCTTGGGTTCGATGCTCAGATAGGTCTTGTTGAGCATCTGGCTCTCGTAGAGCTCGAGGAGGCGGACGCCTTCGCGGGGCTTGACCATGTCCTTGCGGGTGGCGGCGTCGATCTGCGCCTTCATGCGGCGGCAGAGATCCTCCTGCTGGTATTGCACGCCCTCGATGACGTCCGCGATGCGGGAGCCGCTGAGCGCTTCCTCGATATAGAAGCCGTTCGGTTCGTCGTCCTCGAGGAACACGTGCACCTCGTTGACGCGGCCGAAAAGGTTGTGGAGGTCGCCCATGATGTCCTGGTAGGCGCCGGTGAGGAAAATGCCGAGGTAGTAGGGCTTGTTGTTCAGCGGGTGCAGCGTGATGTAGTCCTTCACGTCCTGCAGATCGATGAACGAGGAGATCTTGCCGTCGGAGTCGCAGGTGATGTCGACGAGGATCGCGTTGACCGAGGGCTTTTCATTGAGCCGGTGAAGCGGCGCGATCGGGAACAGCTGCTTGAGCGCCCAGTGGTCGAGGAGCGACTGGAAGACGGAGAAATTGCAGACGTATTGGTCCGCGAGGAGCTTGTTGAGATCGTGCAGCTCCTCGGGCTGGTAGCCGGTGTCGATGCCTTCCTTAGCGATCTGCTCGCAGATCTGCCAGAAAAGCGATTCGGCGGCGGCGCGGTTCTCGAGATCGAGATAGCCGAGGTTAAAGAGCGAGAACGCCTCCTCCTTTTTCTGGATGGCGTCGTGGAAGCGTTCGAGGCGGCCGAGCTTGGATTTGTTTTTCAGCATCAGCTCGAGATCGGTGACGACCTTGTGCTTTTCCTTCGGCTGGTGCTGCTGGCCGAGCGACTCGCGCTTGTTGATGCGCTCAAAGACCTCGACGACGAGAAGGGAGTGGGGCGCGACGATCGCGCGGCCGGACTCGCTGACGATGTCGGGCACCGCGACGTTCGAGGCGTTGCAGATCTCGCGGACGTTGAAGACCACGTCGCGCGCGTATTCCTCGAGCGAGTAGTTCATCGAGCTCTCGAAGTTCGTGCGCGAACCGTCGTAGTCGATGCCGAGGCCGCCGCCGACGTCGAGGTAGCCCATCGGGAAACCCATGCGCGAGAGCTGGCAATAGAAGCGCGTCGCCTCGATGACGGCGTTCTTGATCGTGATGATGTTCGGGACCTGCGAGCCGATGTGGAAATGGACGAGCCGCAGGGCGGAGGCGAGTTTCGCGGCGCGGAGCTTTTCGCAGGCGAAGAGGACCTCGGCGGTGTTCAGGCCAAACTTGGCGTTGTCGCCGGTGGACATCGCCCACTTGCCCTCGCCGCGAGTCTGGAGTTTCACGCGGAAGCCGATCATCGGCTTCACGCCGGTTTCGGCGGCGAGGCGGATGATGTCGTCGAGTTCGGCGAGTTGTTCGACGACGATGATGATCCGCTTGCCGAGTTTGCGGCCGAGGAGGGCGAGGCGGATGTAATCGTGATCCTTGTAGCCGTTGCAGATGATGAGCCGCTGCGCGCCCTCATGCATCGCCAGCGCGATCATGAGCTCGGGTTTCGAGCCGGCTTCCAAGCCGTAGTTGTAGTCCTTGCCGGCGGCGACGATCTCGTCGACCACCTCGCGGAGCTGGTTGACCTTGATCGGGAAGACGCCGCGGTATTCGCCCTTGTAGCCCTCTTCCTTCATCGCCTTCGCGAAGCTCTCGTTGAGCTGGATGACGCGATGGCGCAGGAGATCCTGGAAGCGGATGACCATCGGGGCGCGGAGGCCCATGCCGAGCGCTTCGTTGACCACGTCGAGCACGCGGATGCCGCGTTCGTCCGCGCGTGGCCGGATGTTCACGAATCCTTCGTCGTCGACCGAGATGTGGCCGGAGCCCCAGCGTTTGAACCCGTAGTGTTCTTCGGACTTGGCGGCCGACCAGGCGGATGCGGATTTGGTTTTCAGGACAGGTTGGAAGTTGAGTTTGGAGAGTTGAAAGAAAAACGGGCGCAGCGCAAGCGGCGTGGTCCAAAACGATTCGGGGCGCGAGCCTGGCCCGCCGCCGGGACTTCCGCTTTACGGGCTTGCTTTTGCGGAAGCGGAATCCGTTAGATGCGTGTTTTCTTTTTTCAAATCCTCAAACCGCCCTTACGAAAATGTCTCCTCTAGCCGCAACGCTCCCTCTACTCGCTCAGCAACCCGGACCGCAGGGCGGCGGCTGGACCCAGCTGATTTTCTTCGGCCTGCTGTTTGCGGCGATGTATTTCCTGATGATTGCGCCGCAGCGCAAGAAACAGAAGGAGCACGAAAAGATGCTGAAGGCGCTTTCGTCGGGCGACGAAGTGGTGACGACCGGCGGCATCTACGGCACGATCACGAACGTGAAGGAAGACCGTTTCGTCGTGCGCATCGCCGAGAACACCAAGATCGAGGTCGGCAAGAGCTTCGTCAGCGGCGTGGTCCGCAAGGCCGGCGGCGGCGATTCGAAGAACTGACCATCGCATCCGCGACACGCGCACCGGCGGGCGGCGGCGACCGTGGCATCACGGCGGCCGCTCGCGGCGTTACCCCTTTTAAACCAAAACACCCATGCTCAGAAGCAACCTCTGGAAGCTGCTGATTTCCCTCGCCGTCGTGGCCTGGGCGATTGGCACGCTGATCCCTGTCAAAGACCAGGATTTCGCGTCCTATGCGAAATCCCATGCCGGCGCAAAAACAGCGGAATTCAGTTCCCTGGTCACCGAGGCCAAGACCCGCGTCAGCAGCGGTCGCGCCCTCAGCGAATTCGTCGCGCTCAAGCAGATCGGCAACGAGCGCAAGATCGACCTGTCGCAATATTTCCCGCAGATCCGTCTCGAGGAGTCGCTGCGCAATCTCGAGAAACGAAACGAGATCCTCCTCAACGAACTGCTCCGCCGCTCGAAGGGCAGCCTGCAGCTCGGTCTCGACCTGCGCGGCGGCGTGGCGTTTACGCTCGAGGTGGATGAACGCGCGGCCGGCTCCGAGCCGGCACAGGAGCGGCAAGAGAAACTCCAGAAGGCGATCGAGATCATCGGCACGCGCATCAACGCGTTCGGCGTCGCCGAGCCGGTGATTCGTCCGGTCGGCGAGAATCGCATCGAAGTTCAGCTCCCGGGCGTCAGCACCAAGGACAATCCCGAGGTGGTCGACACGGTGAAGAAGCCCGCCCGGCTCGATTTCCGCGTCGTGCATCCGACGCTGTCGCCGCGCAACACCCCCGGCGGCGAAGTCCCCGCTGGCTACGAATTGATGACCCTCGATTACGAGGGCCGCGCTGGCGAGACCGCCGCGGAGGAATTGTTCATCAAACGTCGTCCGGAGATGTCGGGCGAGTCCATCGACCGCTCGTTCGTCCGCGCCGATCTCTACGGCAAACCGGAGATCATCCTGATGTTCACGAAGGAGGGCCGCGACAAGTTCGCGCAGGTCACGCGTGAGATCGTCCAGGAAGCGCAACAGGCCGGCACCGTCGGTCGCCTCGCGATCGTCCTCGACGGCAAGCTCTACTCCGCGCCTTCCGTGCGCGAGGAGATCAACAGCGATTCCGCCCAGATCACCGGCAGTTTCAGCGACCGCGAAGCGTTGAACTTGGCCAACGTGCTTAACAACCCGCTCGATCTTCCGCTCGTCATCAAAGAGCAATACGAAGTCGGGCCGTCGCTGGCGCAGGACGCGATCGATAGCGGCGTGAAATCCGCGATCATCGGCTCGGCGCTCGTTGCCGGGTTCATGGTCGTTTATTACACGCTGGGCGGCTTGATCGCGGTGGTCAGCGTGACCTTCAATATTCTGGTCGTGCTCGCGGCGCTTTCGAGCCTGGGCGCGACGATCACGATGCCCGGCATCGCCGGCATCGTGCTGACGATCGGCATGGCGGTCGACGCCCACATCCTGATTTTCGAGCGCATGCGCGAGGAGCTCAGCCTTGGCAAATCGCTTCCCGCCGCCTTCCACGCCGGTCACGACAAGGCGTTTACCACGATCATCGACGCGAATCTCACGACGCTGATCACCTCCGGCCTGATGATCGCGTTCGGCACCGGTCCGGTGAAAGGCTTCGGCGTCACGCTCACGATCGGTATCTTTTCGACGATGTTCACCGCGCTGCTGGTCAGCCGCATGCTGCTCGAGATGTCGATCGGCTCCGGTCTGATGAAGAAGTTCGTGATGATGAGCTTCCTGAAAGCGCCGACCATGGACTTCATGAAATACGGCCGGATCGCGTTCATTTTCTCGTGGATCGTGATCGCCGTCGGCATCGTTGGCACCGTTTCGAAGGGCCGCGCGATCTACGGCATCGATTTCGTGGGCGGCGACGACATGAGCCTTACCTTCAAGCAGCACGTCGACGTGGCGAAGATCCGCGCGGCGACCGACGCCGCAAAACTCGGCGAGGTGAATCCGCTCTATCAGAGTGACCTCAGCGGCAAGACGGAGACCCTGCGTCTGCAGACGGAAGCAGGCAAGGGCGCCGAAGCGGTCAGCGTGATTCAAAAAGCGTTTCCGCAGGCGGGCTTCGACGTCGTCGGCACGACCATCGTCGGCCCCTCGGTCGGCGCGGAGATTCAGTGGAACGCGTTGATGGCGCTCGGTCTCTCGATCATCGGCATCCTCCTCTATGTCGCGTTTCGCTTCGAAGTCGGCTACGGCATCGGCGCGGTGGTCTCCACCATTCACGACGTGCTGATGACGATCGGCATCTTCGTCCTGACGGATCGACAGTTCACGGCGCCGATGGTGGCAGCGTTGCTGCTCGTCGTCGGTTACTCCGTCAACGACACGGTGGTCGTGTTCGACCGGATCCGCGAGGAGTTGAAGGCGAATCCGGGCACCTCGCTGCGCGATCTCATCAATCTGTCGATCAACCGCGTCTTCTCGCGCACGATCCTGACCAGCTTGACGACGTTCCTCGCGGCGCTGGCGCTCTACATCTTCGGCGGCGGCGTGATCAACGACCTGGCGTTCACGTTCATGGTTGGCGTCGTGACCGGCACGTTCTCGTCGATCTTCGTGGCGAGCCCGATTTTCTACTGGTGGCACAAGGGTGACCGGAAGCACGTTGAGGCGCACCACGATGTGATGCCGAAATACGAGTGGTCCGGCTCCAGCAAGGCCTCCCACTAAAGCGGTAGGGCGCGTTGGCTGTCGACGCGCCGCAAAACGTCCGATCGCCACCGGCGATCGGACGGCGGATTCGCGACAATCCGCCCTACCAGGTCCGCCTCCATGCACTGG
Organism: Opitutaceae bacterium; assembly: GCA_040255565.1. GTDB lineage: Bacteria > Verrucomicrobiota > Verrucomicrobiia > Opitutales > Opitutaceae > Opitutus. The sequence goes on from JBDZVH010000001.1 coordinate 866,644, forward strand.
AGCTACACACCCGTCGCGCCCGAGGAGATCGATGCGCTCAGCAAATGCGCCGGGGTGAGTCCCACCCTGGCGGAGCTGCTGCTGCGTGGCGGTCTGCGCGATCCCGACCGGATCGGCGAATTCCTCGAGTGCGCGCTCGCCGGGTTGAACGATCCCTTTCTCGTTCGCAACGTCGACCTCGCCGCGACCCGCTTGCGCGAGGCGATCGCGCGCCAGGAGAACATCGTCGTCCTCGGCGACTACGATGTCGACGGCGTGAGCAGCACGGCGCTGCTCGTGAGCGTCCTGCGCCGTTTCGGTCTGCTGCCGCGTTTCGTCGTGCCGCGCCGCGCCGAGGACGGCTACGGGCTGACGCGGAGCGCGATCGACCGCGCGCTGGAGGAGGGCCGGCCGCACCTGTTCATCGTGCTCGATTGCGGCACGAACTCGCACGACGAAGTCGCGTATCTGCGCGAGCTCGGCATCGACGTGATCGTGCTCGACCATCACCGCTCGAAGGAGCGCGCCCTGGAGGGATTGCTGATCAACCCGCACGTGCACACCGACGCGACGGGCGCCGACGGCCCCTGGCGGCACCTGTGCACGGTCGGGCTGGTGTTCAAGCTGGCGCACGGGCTGTTGAAGCAGTTGCGGGCGGACAACCATCCGGTGGCCTTTCGGATCAAGCTGCGCGACCACCTCGACCTCGTGGCGCTCGGCACCGTGGCGGACCTCGTGCCGCTCGTAGGTGAAAACCGAATACTCGCGCGCCACGGCCTGAGCATCCTGCAGGAAACGCGGCGGCCGGGCCTGCGGGCGCTGATGAACGTCGCGGGCGTGAAGCCGGAACACGGCATCAATCCGGTCGACATTTCCTTCCGGCTCGGCCCGCGCATCAATGCCTCCGGCCGCCTGGCCGACGCGGCGATCTCGGTCGAGTTGTTGTTGAGCGAGGACGAGGCGTTCTGCGAGGAGACGGCGCGGCAGCTCGATACCTTCAACCGCGAGCGGCAGGAGATCGAGCGGCGCATCACAGAGGAAGCCGAGCGGATGATCGAGACCGAGTATGCCGGCGAACCGGGCATCGTCCTGTTCAGCGAAAACTGGCATCCCGGCGTGGTCGGCATCGTCGCCGGCCGCGTGACGCGGAAATATCACCGTCCGTGCGTCGTGCTCGGGAACGAAGGCGACATGGCGAAAGGTTCCGGCCGCAGCATCGACAGCGTGAATCTCGTCGAGGTGCTCGGCGCGTGCGGCGGCGAGCTGGCGAGCTGGGGCGGGCATCCGATGGCGGTGGGGATTTCGTTGCGCAAAGATATTTTGCCCCGCTTCCGCGAGCAGTTTGCCGCGGCGGTGCACGCGCACGCGGGCGGCAACATCGCCGAGGCGCGCCTGGAACTCGCGGCCTGGTTGACGCCCGAGCAGGTGACGCCGCGGCTGATGGAGGAGATGGATTCGCTGCACCCGTTCGGCCAGGGCAACCCGGAGCCGACCTTCGGGATTCGCGGCGTCGTGCTGCGCCTCCCGCCCGAGGTGTTCAAGGATCACCATTTCCGCTTTCAGTTCGAGGATCGGCGCGGCCGGCGGCTGCACGGCGTGGCGTGGAAACTGGCACACCGGATGCCGCCGACGCGCGTGCCGGTCGACCTCGCGGTGGAGTTGAAATGGAATCACTTCAACGGCCGGCGCTTTTTGCAGTTGTGCCTGATCGACTGGCGGCTGGCGCAGTAGCGCGCGGAGAGGTCCGGGCGCGCGCGAGAATTTTCCCCCGGCGGCGGCGAAATTCCGCTTGCACTTCCCGGCGGAAACTTGCTTGTTCTCGCCCTCTTTCACGCACCCGTAGCTCAATTGGATAGAGCATCTGACTACGGATCAGAAGGTTTGGGGTTCGACTCCCTACGGGTGCGCCAGTTTGACGGCGGCCGGCATCTTTCGGGATGCCGGCCGTTTCGTTTTGGGGCGGCAATCAGCGCTCTTCCGCGTCGACCAATTCGGGCATGTTCTCCGCACCCGCGGCCTCCTCGGGCGGCAGCGGGAACTCCCGCACGAAGTCGCTGAAGGCGATCAATTCGCAGCGTCCGTCGTGATGCTCGACGATCGCCGTGAGCGATTCCACCCAGTCGCCCGAATTCAAATAATGGATATCGCCGATCATCCGGTCCGCGGGGGTGTGGATGTGACCGCACATCGCGCCCTGGCAACGGCGGGAGCGCGCGAGCTCCGCGATGTGATCCTCGAATCGCGAGATGTGGCTCACCGCTTCCTTTACGCGGGCCTTGATCGCCTTGCTGAGCGACCAGTATTCCTTCCCGCGCCAGGTGCGCCACGCATTGTAAATGCGGTTGATGCGGAGCAGGGCGCGATAGCCCCAGTCGCCGAGGTGCGCGAGAAAGACGAAGTTCTTGGTGACGGTGTCGAACACATCGCCGTGCAGCACGAGATAGCGGCCACGCGGCGTCTCGTGCACGTAATCCTCCACGATCTTCAGGTTTTCGAATTCGAGCGGGAGAAAAGTCGCAAGGATGTCGTCGTGATTGCCCCGCAGGTAGATCACCTCGGTATCCCGCTTTTCCAGTTTCTTCAGGATGATCCGCACGAACCGCGTATGCGCCTTCGTCCACAGGCCGGAGCGGCGCAGCTGCCAGCCATCGATGATGTCGCCGTTCAGGATCAGTTTCTCCGAGCGCGTGTGCCGGAGAAAATGATTCACCTCGGCAATCTTGCAGTCGGGCGTGCCGAGGTGCACGTCGGAGAGGATCACGGTGCGAACGCGGAGCAGGTTTTTCATGACGAGGCGAAACGGCTCTTCGGTTGAAACGCCGACGGGCGCGTTGTCGCTGTCTCCATTCGCGCGATCACCTGACGGGCGATGTGGTCGGCGGCGTCGGGCCGCGCCAGCGGACGCAGCGCGGCGCGCCAATCGCGCCACCGGCGGGCGTCATCCGCGAAGGCAGCGCGCAACGCCGTGAGCACGGCCGGGGGCGTCTCCGCCAGCGCGCCGACGCCGTGGCGGCGCAGCAGTTCGTAATTCCCTTCCTCTTGTCCGGGGACGATCTGACTGACGACCATCGGGCAGAGTGCGGCGATCGCCTCCTGCGTCGTGGCGCCGCCGGCTTTGCTGACGACGACGTGATGCGTCATGAGCAGCCGCGGCATCTCGTCGGTCCAGCCGAGGATCCGGGTGGGAAACGACCGGCCTGCCGCGAGGCGTTCAAGCCGGGTGCGAAGACGCACGTCGCGGCCGACGGTGCAGGTGATTTCCCAGTCGGTTTCTACGAGCAGGCGACGCGCGGTCTCGGCGGCATGGCGCGTGCCCGAGTGGACGATGTGCAGGACGCGGGGGCGCCCGGGCGGGACGGGTTCGGGCGGCGACAGCCGGCTCGCGTTTTCCGAGAAGAAAGCGGGCACGGGAAAACCGGAGACGTCGAGCGCGCTGTCCGGCAGGCCGACGCGGCGCAGGACCTCGGCGGAGTCCTCGTTGGGCAGAAACCAGCCGTCGCAGCGGGCGCGCCACCAGAGCGAGTGGATGCTGATCGAATCGGTGACGATGTTGAAGACCGGCAACGACCACTCGCGACGCCGGGCCAGGTGTTCGAGGAAAAAGGCGTAGAGTGGGTAGGTGCAGCAGACCGCCGCGGGCTGTTCGCGCTCGATGAGCGCGGCGAGCGTGTCGATCGGGCGGCGAAACAGCCAATGCTGGCGCGGCACGCGCGGACTGCGGTCGATCAGGTCGTGGACGTGGCTCCAGACGTGCGGCGCGTGGTTGATCAGCCGGAGGTAGAACGAGCGTGCGATCCGGTTGAAACGAGGCGAAGCCAGTGCAAACGCGTCGTGCATCGTCGCCGTCCCGGCGCCGCCCACGCGATCGAAGCCGGCCACGAGCGCGCGCGCCGCCGCATTGTGGCCTTCGCCAAATCCGGCGGTGAGAACGAGGACGCGGCCGCTCATGGTTGCGGGCCCGCCGGCGCCGCCGGTTGTAACGAAGGACCGGATACGGACGGGACGATGGACCCGGGCGGGCCGGATTCGGCGAGCGTCTCGAGCAGATCCGCCTCGAAGCGGCCGATGACTTTTTCCCAAGTTTGGGCGGCGACGGCAGCGCGGGCTTCGACGCGCAAACGCGTGCGGAGCGGCGCGGAGATCGCGAGCGAGACGGCCGCGTCGATCAACGCCTCCGGCGCGTCGCACGGGAGGCGAAGCCCGCTGGTTTCGTGGCGGACGAACTGGCGCGCCGCGGCGTAGTCGAACGCGGCGACGGCGAGGCCGCTGGCCATCGCCTCGGTGAGGACATTACCAAACGTTTCCGTCAGACTCGCGTGCACGTAGATGTCGGCCGACGCGTAGTGCTGCGCGAGCTCCTCGCGCGGCACGAATCCCGGAAACAGGTAATCCGGATTCTGGCGCTGGAGCGCGGCACGCAGCGGACCGTCGCCGACGAGAACGAAGCGGCAGCGCGGATTCGCCATGCGCATGGCGGCGAACGCCCGCAGCAGCAGCGAGTAGTTTTTCTCCGCGGCCATGCGGCCGGCGTGGAGGACCACGGGATCGTCCGGTGCCGCGCCCCAGCTATCGCGGAGGACGGAAGATCGTTTGTCGGGCGAAAACTGCGTCACGTCGATGCCGCGCGAGAGCACGCGCAGATTGCGAAAACCGGAGGCGCGCAGCTCGTCGCAAAGCTCCGGGGTCGGTGCAAAGGTGCGGCGGGTCCGATTATGCAGCCGGCGCAGCCAGGCGAGTGCCACGCGGTGAAGGAGGCCGAAGCCGTAGTGGCGCGTGTAGGCGTGGAAGTTGGTGTGAAAGCTCGAGGTGACCGGAAGGCCGAGCTGCCGCGCGGCGCTCACGGCGGAGGCGCCGAGCGGGCCTTCGGTGACGACGTGCACGAGATCCGGACGATCGGCTTGCCAGACGCGAAGCAACCGGCGCCGGGCGGGCAGGCCCAGGCGGAGGAGCGGGTAGCCGGGGATCGGCAGTCCGGGAAAGGTGAGTTCGCGGAAGGCGTTTTTCTCCGCGGGCGAGGCGGCGTCGTCGCGGCGCGGACGGCAGACCGTGACCGTGTGACCACGGCGCGCGAGTTCACGGGCGATGTGACCGAACGTCATCGCCACGCCGTTGATTTCGGGCGGAAAAGTTTCGGTCACGAGGAAGAGTTTCACGTGGGCGCGGAGGTGCGGGCGGAAGGATGTTTTCGGGGGAAAACTAGCCCCGCGAAGTGGCGCGACGGTGGCGAACTCGTTACGACCGCGTGAAATTCGGCGGCATGGGAAAAAACCTTACTTCTGGGTTGCACCGTTCGAAGGCACTTCTACGGTCGGCGTTTTTCAGTGAATGCAGTCGCACGGCCCTAAGCGCGTATATACACCGCAGTCCCTGGAGTTTTGGTTCGATCGTCTCGAGCACGACTGGGCGAACTCGTTTACCGCTGAGCAGTTGGAACAGGGACGGCGGATCTACGTGAACGGTGAAGTCCGGGAACTCGAGTTGACGGCGAAGGACGCGATCATTCACCGCCGGGTCGACAAGAAAGACGAGTATGCGGTGATCGAGTGGGGCACCCAAGGCCTCGCGGTGCGTTCATCCACCACCGACAAGGATCTGGCGCATGCGCTGGCGGTGGCCGGCTTGCACGAGATCGAGGAACTGGTGGCCGACGAAATCTCGCCGTTGCCCGACGAAACGTTGAAAGCGCTCGATTCCGAGGCGTCCGCCCGCGTGACCAACGGCCACGCCAACGGGCACGGCATCGACGCCGGCAAGTCGCTCGAAGCGGCGAACGAGTCGTCCGGCGGGGTCGCGACCGCCAGTCCCGCGACTGCCTCCCGGACGCTGTTGCTCGTGTTCAAAACGAAAACCGCCGGCCTGACGTTTCAGGCTTATTGGGCGGAAGCGGATGGCAAGGCGCGCCATCCGGCCCTCGGTGCCGCGGCCCACGCGAACGGCAACAGCCCCGTCTCGTCCAGCGAACGCGCCAAGCTGATCGGTCTGGCCGCGTATGCGCGAAAGGCGCATTTCCAATATCACCAGGAGACGAGTGTTTACCTGCTGGAATCGCTGGTCGAGATTCCCAATTTCCTGAAGACGGTCCTGCCGGCATGGAAGAAGGTGTTTGCCATCGAACTCGACGACAAGGCGGCCAATTTGTTGAAAGGCACGCGCGCGATCGAAATCGAAGCGGTCGCCGAGGCGAGCGGCGGTGGTGCCGCCAGCGAGGTCGGTGGACTCAACCTGCGCTGGATCTTCCGCGCCGGCGAGCGGATGCTGACCGATTCCGAGGTGAGCACGCTGCTCAAGAAGGGGGGCGCGCCGGTGATACTCCCCAACCTCGGCATCGTCTCGCTGTCGGGCGAGCGCTGGGCATCGTTCAGCGCGTGGCGCGACAACGTCGACGAGACGCAGGCAGGTGGGGCGCTCTCGCCTTATCTGGTGTTTTCGTTGTTCAACGACGCGCGGCTGAAGCTCACGCTTTCGCCGGAAATCGAAGCGTGGCGGCAGAAGGTGCTCGCCGCGCCCGAGGCGCCGCCGGCCCTGCCGGAAATCCTGCGGCCGTATCAGCGGCGTGGCGTCGAGTGGCTCGCGCATCTCTGCGACGTCGGGTGTCATGGTTTGCTCGCCGACGAAATGGGTCTGGGCAAGACGCTGCAGGTGATCACGCTGCTGGCGACGCGTCCGATCGCCGACAAGCCGAGCCTGATCGTCTGCCCGGCGAGCGTGGTGCCGGTGTGGCGCGAGGAAATCGCGCGGTTCCAGCCCGATCTCGCCGTCGAGGTGTTGAAGACGGGGCGCGATTTCTCTTCGCGGACCGGTCCGGTCGTGTGGCTCGCGAGCTATACCCAGCTGCGCAAGCACCGCGACATCCTGCCGGCGCACGAATTCGGTTACGCGGTGCTCGACGAGGGGCAGTTCATCAAGAACCCCGACGCGAAGGTCACCCAGACCTGCTTTGCGATCCGCGCGAAACATCGTCTCGTCCTGACCGGCACGCCGCTCGAAAACCGGCAGCTGGATCTGTGGAGCATCTTCCGTTTTCTCCTGCCGGGGCTGCTCGGATCGAGGAGCAGCTTCGAGAGCGCGCTCGCCGGCGATCGCGCGGGCACGCTCGAGCGGCTCCGCGCCCAGCTTGCGCCTTTCATCCTTCGCCGCACGAAAAACGAGGTGGCCCAGGAACTCCCGCCGAAGGTCGAGATGGAGCTGCTTTGCCCGCTCACCGACGTGCAACGCGCGGAGTATGCGCGGATCTGCGCCGAAGGGCTGCAGCGGCTCGGCGACGACATCGGCGCGGCGATCCGCGAAAAATCGTTCGGCTTTCTCGCTCTGCTCACCCGGCTGCGCCAGACCTGCTGCGATCCGGACATGCTGCCGTGGCTCAAGTCGCCGTTGTCCGACTCGGGCAAGATCAACCTTCTCGTCGAGAAACTCGCCGAGATCGTCAGCAGCGGCCACAAGGTCGTCATCTTTTCGCAGTTCGTGATGCTGCTCGAACGCGTGCGCGCGGCGCTGGCGCAGAGCTTTCCCGACCTGCCGCGCTACGAGCTGACGGGCATGACGCTCGACCGGCTGAAACCCGTGCAGCAGTTCCAGAATGCGCCGGGCGCGGCCGCCATGCTCGTTTCCCTCAAGGCCGCCGGCACCGGCATCACGCTCCACGCGGCCGATTACGTGTTCCTGCTCGATCCCTGGTGGAATCCGGCGGTCGAGGCGCAGGCCGTCGACCGCGTGCACCGGATCGGCCAGACGAACACCGTGTTCGTTTACCGCATGGTCACCGCCGGCACGATCGAGGAGCGTATCGAGGCGCTCAAGGCCGAGAAAAAGGACCTGTTCGACAAGCTGGTTGGCGGGCTCGGCGGCGACTTCGACCTGAGCCAGCATTTCAGCTCGCTGCAGAGTCTCGTGCAGCTGACGACGCAGGTGGAGTCCGAGCAACCGGTGTAAAGACCCTCACCCTCCCGCGCCGGCTGCCGCGGACGGACGGAAGCGCCGATGCACGGCGGACTTGTTTCGGAGCGAACCCGCGCTAGCGTGCCGTGCACGTGCAATCGCCGAGTGAACTCATAAGCCATCCCGACGTGGTGATGCTCGATCTGCCGGGAGGATCGCGCGAAACCGTGCTGCGAACGCTGCATGGCCGCCTGGCAGGCAACCCGGCCGTGCTCGATGCGGATCGACTGCTGCGCGACGTGCTCGAGCGCGTGATGCTCGCGACGGTGTGCGTGTCGGCGGACACCGCACTGCCGCACGCGCGCACCAACGCCGTCAGCCGGATCGTGCTCGCGGTGGCGCGGCTCGCACCGCCCGGCGTGGCGTTCGACCCGGAGCATCCGCAGATCCGGCTGGTGTTCCTGATCGGGACGCCGCGCGCCGAGGTGGACAGTTATCTCCGGCTGGTCGGATCGATCTCCCGCCTGCTGCGCGATCCGGCCGCGCATGACGCCTTGCTGGCGGCGAAAAGCGAGCCGGAGTTCCGGGCGGTGCTGGCCGGCGAGGTGAAAGCATGAAGGGAATGCGCGATCCGGCTGCGTTGCTGCTGGAGCGCTTGATGCGCCTGCTGCGCTGGCGGCTCTGGATCCAGGAAAAGCTTCAGCCGACCGAGTGGCAGATCACGCTGATGTGGGCGGCGGCGGCCGGCTTCGTCGGAGCGATGTCGTCGATGCTGTTCTCCGTGATGGCCGAGGGTATCCACGAAGTGATGACGGGGCACCACAATGCGGGCGTCGTGGAGACGATGCGGCTGCTGCCATGGTGGGGCGTCATCGCGGTGCCGGCGACGGGCGGGCTGCTCGCGGGGGTGACGCTGCTGCTCGGCAAGCGCATCGCGCGCGGCCAGAGCTCGACCGACTACATGGAGGCGATCGTGATCGGCTCGGGCGAACTGCCTGTGCGCGCCAGCTTGATCAAGAGCGCCGCGGCGCTGTTTTCGATCGGCTCCGGCGGCTCGATCGGACGCGAAGGTCCGATGGTGCAGATCGCGGCGGTGCTGGCGTCGATCATTGGTCGATGGCGCAAGTTTTCCCCGCCGCAACTGCGGCTGCTCGTCGCCTGCGGCGCCGCCTCCGGCATCGCTTCGGCCTACAACGCGCCGATCGCGGGCTCGTTCTTTGTGGCGGAGATCATCCTCGGCACGATCGCGATGGAGAGCCTTGGGCCCCTCGTCGTCTCCGCGGTCGTGGCGGCGTTGACCGTGCGCGGATTGACCGACGCGCAGCAGTTGTATCAGGTGCCGCCCTTCAAGCTGAGCTCGGCCTGGGAAATGATTCCCTACACGGTGCTCGGCCTGCTCGCCGGCACGCTCGCGCCGTGGTTCCTGCGCTCCCTGCGGCGGGCGGAAAAATGGTTTGTGGCGACGACCATGCCCCCGATCGCGCGCCTGGTCATCGGCGGCATCATCGTGGGCGACATCGCGGTCTTTTACCCGGAGGTCGCCGGCAACGGCTACTCGGTCGTGCTCAGTATTCTCAACGGCCACATCGCCTGGTTCGCCCTGATCGGCATCATGCTGGCGAAGTGGCTCGCGACCGCGTCGTCGTTCGGTTCGGGCGCGCCCGGCGGTGTGTTCACGCCGTCGCTGTTCATGGGCGCCAGCGCGGGCTATCTGTTCGGCACGGCGGTCAACGTGTTCTGGCCCACCGGCGCGGCGGATCCGCAGGCGTTCGCACTCGTCGGCATGGGCGCGTTTTTGTCGGCCGCGACGTATGCGCCGGTCATGGCGGTGATCATGCTCTTCGAGATGACGCTCAGCTATGACATCATCCTGCCGCTGCTGTTGAGCGCGGTCGTCGCGTATTACACGGCCAAGGGCGTGCAGGGCGAATCGCTCTATAGCGAGTCGCTGCGACGCAAGGCCGCCGAAACGCCGCAGGCGACGCTCCCGCTGGGCACCGTGCGCGACCTGATGAAACAGAATCCGCCGGTGGTGCCGACGACGGCGCATTTCGCGGAGATCGCGCGCATGTTTCTTTCGGTGCGCGTGAACAACATTTACGTGACGAATCCGGACGGCCGTTTCATGGGCGCGGTGTCGTTGCACGACATCAAACCGTACCTCGGCGATGCGGATCTCGCCGGCCTCGTGATCGCGAACGACATCATGCGCGAGGATTTTCCGCGCATCCGGCCCGAGCAATCGTTGAGCGATGCACTGGGCGCGTTTCTCGGACAGACCGTCGAACGCCTGCCGGTCATCGAGAACGACGGCCGCCTCCTCGGCAGCCTTTCGAAAAGCGACCTGCTCCTCGCGCTGGTGGAAAAACGGCAGAAGCCGACGGCCTGAGTTCGCCGCCGGATCGTTGCATAGGTGACGCGCGCGTGTCCGGCGCGTGAATACTCCGTGACGCGCGCAGTCTGGAATTGCGCTGCGTTGCCGAAGGGCGGCGAGCTTGGCAGCATGTTCCAGCGCGCGTTTTTCCGGACGGCCTTCGCGACCGTCCTCCTCGCCACTATTCCGGCCGCAACCCTGGCTGACGAAACTTCCGGCCGCGGTCGGTTGGTCGGACAGGCGATCAACTCCGAGAACGGCCTGGGGGTCGCCGGTGCGACGGTCACCGTCACCGGTTCGGCGCAAAGCACCGCGACGGATCTCTCCGGCCGGTTCTCGCTCGAGGACGTGTCGGCTGGCGTGCACGATCTCGTCGCGACGAAGGACGAATTCCGGCCGCTGACGGTCGCGGGTGTCCAGGTGACCGCGGGCGGCACCGCCGTAGTGGAAATTCCGATGCACCCGGTGCAGTCCGTCATCCGCATGGAGGCGATGACCGTGTCGGCCGACGTGGTGCAGAACTCCGGTCTCGGCCTGCTGAGCGCGCGACAGAAGTCGGCGGCGGTGAGCGACGCGATCTGCGCCGACCAGATGAGCAAGCTCGGCTTCGGCACCGCGGCCGCGGCGATGCGCGCCGTCACCGGCGCGTCGGTGGTCGGCGGAAAATACGTTTACATTCGCGGCCTCGGCGAGCGCTACAGCTCGACGATGGTGAACGGGGCCGAGGTGCCGAGCGCGGATCCCGATCGCCGCGCGGTGAACATGGACATGTTTCCCAGCGATCTGGTCGACGCGATCGTCACGACGAAAACCTTCACGCCGGACAAGCCGGGCAACTTCACGGGCGGCGCGGTGGACCTGAAAACGAAGGAGTTCCCCGAGCAATTCACCGCGCAGCTGTCCGCCTCGTTCGGCCTCAACTCGCGCGTGACGGGAAAAACCTTCCTGACTTCCGGCGGCGGCAGCAATGTCTGGGCGCGCGACGACGGTTCGCGTTCGCTCCCGGCCGCGCTCGCCGGCCAGCGGATCCCGCTGCGTTTTACGGAGCCCGGGATCGATGCGCAGATCGGCGAGCTGACGCGGGCCTTCAGTCCCATCATGGCGCCGCGGACGAAGGATGCGCCGTTGAATCAAAGTTTCGCCGCGGCGGTGGGCGGCGTGGCGGAGTTGTTCGGCCGGAAGCTCGGCTACGCGACGAGCCTGTCGTATGACCGCACATTCAGCGGCTATCGCGGCGGCGTCTTCGGCCGCTACGAACGACAGGGCACTCATTCGCCCGCGCTCGCGCCGCTGGTGAAACTCGACGACACGCGCAGCGAGGACGACGCGCTGATCGGCGCGCTGTTGAATTTCACGTATCAGCTCACCCCCGATCACCAGATCGCGTTCAACACGATGGTGAACCGGGCGGGTAACGATCTCGCGCGCCGGCAAACCGGATTGAATGTCGCGGGCGGGGGCATCACCGAGCAGGAGATTTTCACGACGCTCACGCTGCGCTACACGGAGCGTTCGCTGCAGTCGTTTCAACTTGCCGGCCGGCACCTGTTTCCCGCGTGGCGCGACCTTCGCGTGAACTGGAGCATCACGGACGCAACGACGACGCAGGACGAGCCCGACACGCGCTATTTCAGCACATTTCAAACGTGGGACGGGAACGAGTTCTTCGAAGTCTCCGGCGTGCCGCGGCCGTCGCGCTATTTTCGCGATCTCGAGGAGTCCCGCCGCGATTACAGCTTCGATGTCACCCTGCCGGTGACGACATGGGGCGGGCGCCAGAGCCAGCTCAAATTCGGCGGTGCGCTGGCGCGCACATGGCGCAACTTCAGCGAGCGGCTGTTCGAATATAACAGCACGACGCTGCGTTACGACGGCGACGAGCAGAATTTCCTGCGCGAATCGCAGGTGGGGCAGGTCGATCCGGCGACGAACCGCTTCCGCACCGGCCAGCTTTACCTCGTGGAGACCACGTCAGCGGGCAACAGCTACGACGGCGAGATGGACGTCGATGCGGTCTACGCGATGGCCGATCTGTCGCTGACGCCAAGACTGCGATTCATCGGCGGAGCGCGCGCCGAATCGACGAAGCTCGACGTGCGCAGCCGCGATCCGGGCCGGCGCGCGGGGCTGCTCGACGACGACGACCTGCTCCCGTCGGCGAACCTCGTCTACGCGTTCTCGAAGAAGATGAACGTGCGCGCGGCGGTGACGCGCACGATCGCGCGTCCGAATTTCCGCGAGATCGCCGACTACACGTCGTTCGAGTTTGTCGGCGATTTCGTTTACATCGGAAACCCGGATCTCCGGCGCACCACGATCACGAACTACGACCTGCGCTGGGAGTGGTTCCCGCACAAGGAGGAGCTGATCGCGGTGAGCGTGTTTCACAAGGACATGAGCGATCCGATCGAGCGCGGTGTGTTCTCGGTGATCAACAGCGGCGAGTTTCAGTATCAGAATGCGCCCTCCGGCCGCGTGACGGGCGTGGAGTTCGAGGCCCGCAAGAACCTTGGTTTCCTCGCCGACTGGCTGCGCGATTTCTCCGGCGGGCTGAACTACACCTACGTGGAATCCGCGGTCGAGATCTCGCCGGCGGAGCTGGCGTTTATCCGCTTCTACGAACCGGAGGCCGGCTCGACGCGCGAGCTCACCGGTCAGTCGCCGTATATCTTCAACGCGGACCTCACCTTCACGCATCCCGACTGGGGCAGCAGCGTCAGCGCGTATTTCAATCTCTTCGGCGAGCGGCTCTCGCAGGTGAGCCCGCCCGGCACGCCCAACGTTTACGAGCAGCCGGCGCCGACGCTCGATCTGATCTGGAACCAGAAGATCGGCTACCGGTGGAAGCTCACGCTCAGCGTGAAGAACGTTTTGGATCGCCCGGTCGAGGAGACCTACACCTACCGCGGCGAGACGTATCAGCGATCCTCCTACAAGCGCGGCGCCGTCACCTCGCTGGGCGTGACGTTCACGTTCTGAGCGCCGCCGCGCCCTCCATTTCTTTCCCCTCGGAAGAAGCCCAAGAAAAACAACCGATGAAATCAACGACCCTAGCCATGCTCGCGGCCCTGGCCGCTCCGGCGGCACTCCTTGCCGCCGATATCACGGTGAACGCGAACGTCACCGCGAACACCACCTGGACGAAAGACAACGTCTACCACCTCGACGGTCGTGTGTTCGTGACCAACGGCGTCACGCTCACGATCGAGCCCGGCACCGTCATCAAAGGCAAGCCGCGCGCCGCCCAGGACGCGTCGGCCCTCGTGATTGCGCGCGGTGGCAAGATCAACGCCGCCGGCACGATGAACGAACCGATCATCTTCACCGCCGAGGCCGATGACCTGAAGGGCGGCCTCACGCAGGCCGACCGCGGTCTCTGGGGCGGCGTCGTCATCCTCGGACGCGCGACGAACAATCGTGCGAGCGGCGAGGGCAACATCGAGGGCATCCCGACCACCGAGCCGCTCGGCACCTACGGCGGCACGGACGACAACGACAACTCCGGCGTGATGCGCTACGTCTCGATCCGCCACGCGGGCTCCTTGCTCGGTCCCGACAACGAGCTCAACGGGCTTACGCTCGGCTCCGTCGGCGCCGGCACCACGCTCGAATACATCGAGGTGTTCGCCAACGCCGACGACGGCTTCGAGTTCTTCGGCGGCACGGTCAATGCGAAGTATCTCGTCAGCGCGTTCAACGACGACGACTGCTTCGACTGGGACGAAGGTTACCGCGGCAAGCTGCAGTTCCTCTTCGCGATCCAGGATCCGTCCGTGGGCAATCACGCGTTCGAATCCGACGGTGGCACGACGCCCGAGGACGGCACGCCCTACGCGAAGCCGACGATCTACAACTACACTGCGATCGGTTCCGGCGTGGGGAGCAACAACTCGAACAGCATCGGGCCCATCTTCCGCGACAACACCGGCGGCATGGTCTACAACTCCATCTTCACCGACTTCAAGGGTTACGCGTGGCGCATCGAGACCGAGAGCGCGCAGGCGCAGGACAGCGCCAAGCGTCTGGCCGCGGGCGACATCGTGATCGCGAACAACCTCTTCGGCTCCTTCGGTGCCGGCACCACGGCCGACGACCTGTTCAAGGCCGTCAACGCCACCAGCGGCGGCGCCGCTCCCGCGAGCAACTACACCGCCGCGCACATCACCGCCGCCGCGCAGAACAACCGGCTCAACACGGACCCGAAGCTCATGATGATCGATCGCACCAAGACGGCGAAACTCGATCCGCGCCTGCAGGCCGGCAGCCCCGCGCTCACCGGCGCGGCCACGCCGCCGAACGACGGGTTCTTCTCGTCCGTCCCGTTTCTCGGCGCCTTCAGCTCCGTGAACAACTGGGCTTACGGCTGGACGAAACTCGGCCGCGACGGCTACTTCGATCCGGAGAGTGCGATCGTGGCGGACTCCACCAGCAAGCTGGCCAACCTCTCCGCGCGCGTGATGGTCAACGCCAACAGCGTCGTCATCCCCGGTTTCGTGATCGACGGCACGCAGGCGCAGACCGTCCTCGTCACCGCGATCGGACCGTCGCTGCCCAACACGGTGGCGAATCGTCTGCCCGATCCGACGCTCGAACTCTTCAACGCGCAAGGCGTGAAGATCGCCGAGAACGATGACTGGAGCGGCACCGCGGCCACGATGGCCCGCGTCGGCGCCAGCGCGCTCACGCCTGGCAGCAAGGATGCCGTCATCGCCGTCACCCTCCCGCCCGGCGCCTACACCGCGCAGGTCAAGGGGAAGGGCGGCTCCGGCGAGGTCGTCTTCGAGGTTTACGAGGTGGATTGATTCCGCCCTCACGGGAAACGCCGCCGGGTCTCCCTTTCGGAGGCCCGGCACACCCGGCCGTTGCTCTACCGTAACTTGATGGCGCTCGTTTTGCGGCCTCGTAACACGGCCGCCACGGAACCGTAACAATCGCCCGGCATAGTGGTGACGTTTCCAAAAACTGAAAACACCTACCATGCCGAAATTATCCACCAAATGGCTCGCGTTGATCGCCGGCGCAGCTCTTGTCACGGGCGCCGTCCAGGCGCAGGACAGCGGACCACTCCTCAATCTGCTCGTCGCGAAAGGGATCATCACCGACCAGGAAGCCGAAGACCTTCGCGCCGAACTGGTGAAGGAATACACCGCGAATACCTCCTCCGGTAAGCTCAACCTGAACAGCTCGCTGAGCGAGTTTAAGCTCTCCGGCGATGTCCGCCTGCGCCACCAGATGGAAACCCAGGCACCCGAGACCGCGACGGGCCGCCCGACCGTGTCGAACGAACGCACCCGCGAGCGCTTCCGTTTCCGCTTCAATGGCGACGCCGTTTTGCAAAAGGGCTGGTCCGGCGGCTTCGCCTTCGAAACGGCCTCGGCCGCCGATTCCGGCAACCAGACGTTTCAGGACGGCAACAACGATTACAGCCTCTATCTCGCCCGCGCCTACATCGGCTGGCAGGCAAGCCCGAATCTCTCGTTCGCCGGCGGCAAAATCAAAAATCCGTTCTACACCACCGACTTGGTGTGGGACAGCGACATCAACCCGCAGGGGGGGAACGAAAACTACAAATGGTTCGTCGGCGCGAAGGACACCTTCGAGCTCCGCGCGATGCAGCTGATCATGGACGACCGCCCGGAGACGGCGTTCGGCCCCGCCGGCCGCGACGCGTGGCTTTTCGCCCAGCAGGCGGTCTACACGCACTGGTTCGGCCGCGACGAGATCGGCAATCAGGTCAACAGTCTCGTCCTCGCCCCCGGCTTCATGAAATACAACGCGTCCACGCTGGACGGCCTCGACAACGAGACGCCCTTCAACGGCAGCACGCAGGGCCTTGCGGTCATCACCTTCGCCGGCGAAGTCAACTGGCTCAACGTGGCCGGCAGCGGCACGGCCGTGAAGTTGTATTGGGATTCCGGTTACAACCTCGAATCGAAGTCGCGCCTGCGCGCCTACGGGCTCAACCCGAACGTCTGGGACGACGATCCGTTCGCCTGGCTCGTCGGCGTGGGCTACGGCTACGGTTCCGGCAAGACGCAGGGTGACTACGGCGTGAAAGTCGATTACCGTTCCATCGGACTGGGCTCGCTCGATCCGAACCTCACCGATTCCGACTTCGCCTTCGGCCGCCTCAACCAGAAGGGCTGGAAAGCCGCCTTCAGCTATAACCTTACCGATTTCGCGAACTTGAATCTGGCCTATTTCTACACCCAGGCGATCCAGGACAAGCTCGTCACCCCCGTCGCCAATCTCGACCACTCGCAGACCCTGCAGGTGGACCTGATCCTCAAATTCTAAGTCAGCCAATCCAACCGTTCTCCTCATGAAAAACATTCTTCTCCTCGCGGCCGCCCTGGTGGCCCTGCCGCTCGCGCAAGCCCAGAAGCTCGTGATCAAAGGTTCCGACACGCTCGGCGCGAAGCTCGTCCCGCAACTCGCCGAGGAATACAAGGCCCGCCACCCCGGCGTCTCGTTCGAGATCGCTGCGGAAGGCTCCACGACCGGCATCGCCGCGATCATCGACGGCACCGCGCAGATCGGCATGGCCTCGCGCCGCGCCAAGCCGACCGAGATGTCCGCCGCGCAGGCCAAGGGCGTTTCCATGAAGCCCACGATCGTCGCCTACGACGGCATCGCGGTGATCGTGAACGCCGGCAATCCCCTCGCGAGTCTGACCAAGCGCCAGATCGAGCAGATCTTCACCGGCGACGTCACCGACTGGTCCGCGGTCGGCGGCAAGCCCGGCCGGATTTCGGTCTACACCCGCAACACGTCGTCCGGCACGTATTCGGATTGGAAGGACCTCGCCATGAAGAAGCGCGACTACGCGTCGTCGTCCCAGAAAATGGCCGGCAACGAGCAGATCGCGGCCGAAGTGGCGAAGAACCCGAACGGCATCGGCTATGTCGGCATCGCCTACATTCACGCCGACGGGATCAAGGTGGTGCCGATCGACGGTGGCACCCCGGACAAGGCGTCGGTCCTTTCCAAGAAATATCCCTACGCGCGTCCGACGTTCTACTACACGAACGGCGAGCCGACGGGCGAGGCTGCGAAGTTCATCGAGTTCACGCTGAGCGCGGATGGCCAGCGCATCGCGGAACGCGTTGGCTTCGTGCCGCTGCGCTGAAACGCGGCGCTCGCGCGGAACGTTTGCAAAGCAAAAGGCCCGCTTGACGCCGGTTGAGCGGGCCTTGGTTTACTGACACCAGGATTATGGCTTCATCGAATTCCAGCACCGCGGGTCCGGGTAGCTTTACGATCGCACGCCGTCGCGTTCGGTTTCTGGGCCTGAGCATCGACGACTGCATCCGCTACTTTTTCGGCGGAAACGCCTTTGTCGCCGTCATCGTGCTGGGCCTGATCACGATCTTTCTGTTTCGCGAAGGCGCCGGCTTTTTCGCGCAGAACCGCGACAACCTCTCCGTCTATCGACGGGCGGGACTCGAGTTCGTCGACATCATGCGGCGCGTCGAGACCGAGCACACGGACATGACGCGCGACTTGTTCGCGCTGCGGCAGCGGACGCTGACCTATTATTTGGAAAAGGAGAAACTGCCGCTCGCCGAAGCGAATGCGCGCCTCGCCGCGTTCGACGATTATTCGGGACGGTTCTCGGATTCGATCGAAGGGTTGCGCGGTTTCATCTCCGATCTCGGCGACGCGGCGAGCGCGACCAAAACGAAGTTCATCGTTTCGCAGGATCAGCTTGAAGAGCGCAACCAGCTGCTCGCGGAAGGAAAGACGGCGGAAGCGGCCGCGGTGAAGATCGACGAGGTCAATTTCGACGAGGAGATCCGGACGCTCACGGGCACGCTGCCGCTCTACAAGGAAACGAGTCGCGAGTTCGCTCGCGAGGCCCAGGCGGTGCTCGATCATCCGCCGCAGTTGCCCACGCCGGAACTGACCGCGCGACTCGAGCGTTTCCATGGCGACGCGCGGTCGTTTCTCGGCACGTTGCCGGGCGTCGAACAGGAGCTGGAATCGTGGGACTGGCGCCGGCCCGTGCCGCTGTGGCGCACGGTCACCTCCTTCGTTTTTGGAACGCGCTGGCTGACCGCGAGCTTTTGGCAGGACTGGTATGGCGTGATCCCGCTCTTCACCGGATCGCTGCTGGTCTCCGCCATCGCCCTCGCGATTGCCGTGCCGTTCGGCATTGCGGCGGCGATCTACGTCAACCAGCTCGCGTCGCCGGCCGAGCAACGCCTGATCAAGCCCTGCATCGAGTTCATCTCGGCGTTTCCGTCGGTCGTGCTCGGTTTCTTCGGCATCATCTTTCTCGGCGAACACCTCCGCCAGTTGTCGAACGCTTCGTGGCTGTCGTGGGTGCCGGGATTTCCTTTCTCGGAGCGGTTGAACGCGCTGACGGCCGGCTGCCTGCTCGCGCTGCTCGCGGTCCCGACGATCTTCACGCTGGCGGAGGATGCATTGAACAACATCCCGCGTTCGTTTCGCGAGGCCTCGCTCGCGCTGGGCGCCACCAAACTGCAGACGATCGTGAAGATCACCGTGCCCGCGGCCTTGTCCGGCATGGTGTCCGCCGTGCTGCTCGGTTTCGGCCGCGTGATCGGCGAGACGATGGTCGTGCTGCTTTGTGCGGGCAATCGCATCGCGATTCCCGATTTCACCGAGGGCCTCGCGGTGATCACGCAGCCGGTCCACACCATGACCGGCATCATCGCGCAGGAGATGGGCGAGGTGGTGCGCGGCAGCATTCACTATCGCGCGCTGTTCGTGGTCGGCATGGCACTGTTCTTCCTTTCGCTGCTGATCAACTTCTTCGCGCAGAAAATCGTGCGGCGCTACCGCCTTTCGATTGGTTGAATCATGACCTCTTCGTCCATGACCGAAACCCTCCCAAATCCCTATGCTGCCCGCGCCGGGGCGCACCACCTCTGGGAGGGCGTGGTGCGCTGGATCTTCCGGCTGGGGACGTATGCGATCCTCGCGAGTGGGGGAGCGGTGCTGCTGAACATCGTCGTCAAGGGCCTGCCCGCGCTGGTCACGACCGACGCGCCGTTCATCAACACCTCCTTCCTGTTCGACGCGCCGGAGTCGCTCTACGTTTTCGAGTATCAGGGCCAGCATTACGAGCTCGGCGACCGGGCGTTTCGCGAGTTTCGCGCCGCCCGCGGCAATCCGCCGATCGAGGCCCAAAGCTACGTTTACTCCGCGGGCGGCATCTTCCCCTGCATCGTCGGCACCGTGCTGCTGGTGGTGGGATCGATGACGATCGCACTGCTCGTCGGCGTGAGCGCCGCGGTCTATCTCAACGAATACGCCAAGGACAGCCGTCGGATCCGCTTCGTGCGCCTGGCGATCGTCAACCTCGCCGGGGTGCCGTCGATCGTGTTCGGCCTGTTCGGCTTCGGCATGTTCGTGATCTTCCTCGGCTGGAACGTCTCGCTGCTCGCCGGCTGGTTCACGCTCGCGTTCATGGTCCTGCCGGTGGTGATCACCGCGAGCGAGGAATCGCTGAAGTCGGTGCCGAAGGGATTTCGCGAGGGCTCGCTGGCGCTGGGCGCGACGCGGTGGCAGACGATCCGGAAGAACGTCCTGCCGTATGCGCTACCGGGCATCCTGACGTCCTCGATTCTCGGCATCGCGCGGGTCGCGGGCGAGACGGCGCCGATCATGTTCACGGCCGCGTATGTCGTGCGCGACAAGCTGCCTTGGGAGGTTTCGCAATGGGGCGATTTCTTTTTCCAGGGCGTGATGGCGCTGCCTTACCACATCTACGTCGTCAGCTCGAAAATCCCGCAGAACGACTACACCGAGCGCGTCCAATACGGCACGGCGCTCGTGTTCATGCTGGTCGTGGCCGGCGTCGCCGCCGGTTCGATCGTCCTGCGCAACAAACTTCGCAATCGCTACAAATGGTGAACGCCATGACGCTCATGGAACCTTCCGCCTTCCGTTCCGCCTCGTCCGCGGCCCCCAACGCTTCCGCTCCCGTGAATTCCTCTCCGGCACCGGCCTCCACGACCGCTCACAAACCGATCATCGACATCCAGAACGTCGATTTCCGCTACGGCGCGCACCAGGCCCTGCACGGGATCTCGCTGCAGATTCAGGAGAAAAAAGTCACCGCGTTCATCGGCCCCTCCGGCTGCGGCAAGTCCACGCTCCTCCGCTGCCTGAACCGGATGAACGATCTGATCGACGAGGCGCGCGTCACCGCCGGCACGATCAAGATCCGCGGCGTCGATATCAACGGCCCACAGGTCGACCCGATCGAGCTGCGCAAACGCGTCGGCATGGTGTTTCAGAAATCGAATCCGTTTCCCAAAACCATTTACGAGAACATCGCCTACGGCCTGCGCCTCCAAGGCGTGAACGACAAAAGCCGCCTCGACGAAACCGTCGAGAAATCCCTCCGTGGCGCCGCGCTCTGGGACGAGGTCAAGGATCGCCTGCACACGAGCGGTCTCGGTCTCTCTGGCGGCCAGCAGCAGCGGCTTTGCATCGCGCGCGCGATCGCGGTCGAGCCCGAGGTGATCCTGATGGACGAGCCGTGTTCGGCGCTCGATCCGCTCGCGACCGCCAAGATCGAGGAGCTGATCCAGGATCTGCGCGCGCGCTACACCATCGTGATCGTCACCCACAACATGCAGCAGGCCGCGCGCTGCTCCGATCAGACGGCGTTTTTCTATCTCGGGAAACTCGTCGAGATGGGCCAGACCCGCGAACTCTTCATGAACCCCGCCAACCCGCAGACGGAAGCCTACGTTTCCGGCCGCTTCGGCTGAGCCGCGAACTCCGTTCCCCGGTCTTCGAACTCCGATTCCGCTTCCCCAACATGACCCACTTCACGGAAGAAATGAGCAAACTGAAGGAGAGCCTCCTTGCGATGGCGAGCCACGCCGAGTCGTCGGTCGCCCGCGCCATGCGATCCCTGGTGGAGCGCGACGACGCGCTCGCGCAACAGGTCATCGATGACGACAACATCCTCGATCAGTTCGAGGTCGAGGTCGACGACATCGCGATCCATCTCCTCGCCAAGGCGCCGCTCGCGACCGAGCTGCGCCTCATCACCGTGGCGATGAAAATCTCCCAAAACCTCGAGCGGGTCGGCGACGAGGCGGTCTCGATCGCGCGCCGCGCGATGGATCTGAACCGCGAGCCGCAGCTCAAGCCGTATGTCGACCTGCCGCGCATGGCGACGATGTCGCTCGAGATGCTCCGCGACGCGCTCACCTCCTTCGTCGAGCGCAAGCCCGAGCGCGCCCGCTCCGTCGTTCCGCGCGACCAGGAGGTCGACGACATCAACCGGCAGCTCTACCGCGAGCTGTCGAGCTTCATGATCGAGCGGCCGCAGACCATCTCGCGCTGCCTCGCTCTCATGGCCGTGTCGAAACGACTCGAGCGCATCGCCGACCACGCGACCAACATCGCCGAGGAGGTGGTTTACCTCTACGAGGCGCGCGACATCCGCCACACGGGACGAAAGAACGATGAAACCTAAAATCCTGGTCGTTGACGACGAGCCGGACGCGCTTGAGGTGCTCGGATTCAAGCTGCGCGAAGCGGGCTTCACGCCGATCTTTGCGGCCGACGGCGGAAAGGCTCTCGCCGCCGTCCGGGCCGACCGGCCGGATCTCATCGTGCTGGATCTGATGTTGCCCGAGATCGACGGATTGGAGGTCTGCAAGATCCTCCGCCGCGATCCGACGACGGTGTCGATTCCGATCCTGATGCTCACCGCGAAGGCGGCCGAGATGGACCGCGTCATCGGCCTGGAACTAGGCGCCGACGATTACGTGACGAAGCCTTACAGCCCGCGCGAATTGGTTTTACGGATACGAAAACTGCTCAAGCGGATGGAAGCGGCCGAGGAGGCGGGCGAGCACTTCCGGATCGGACCGCTCGAAATGGACATCCCGCGGCATGAGGCTCGCGTCGACAGCAAGCCCGTCGCGCTGACCGCCACCGAGTTCAACCTGCTCGCGCTGCTCGCCCAGCGCCGCGGCCGGGTGCAGACGCGCGAGCGTCTGCTGCAGGACGTCTGGGGCTACGAGACCGCGATCGACACCCGCACGGTCGACACGCACATGCGCCGGTTGCGCGAGAAGGTGGGACCGGTCGCCGATTATTTGGAAACGATCCGCGGCGTCGGCTACCGTTTCAAGGCGGAGAGCTGAGCCGCGCGATCGCCCCGCAACCCCACCGTCGCAGCTCATGACTTTCGCGCTTGTCTTGCTCGCCTGTCTCCTGGCTGGCGCCTGTTTCGGCTGGTGGCGCGAGCGCACGCGCCGCCGGGCCCTGCGCGCGAGCCACGCCCGCGAGCTGGCGCAGGTGCAGTCGGCGCACGACGCCGCGGTGCGCGAGCACGCGCAACGCATGCAGGCGGTGCTCGACAGCATGGTCGAAGGCATCGTGGTGCTCGATCGGCAGAACCGCGTGACGATTGCCAACCGCGCCGCGGCGATGCTCTTCGGTTTCACGGAAAGCGTCGCTGGCCGGGCATTGATCGAGGCGGTGCGACATCACGAGGTGCTCGCGGTGGCCGACCGGCTGGCCAGCGAGAACGCCATCCTCGGCCACGAGCTGCGCCTCGAGGGCACGACGTCGCAGTTTCTGCAGGTCAACGCTGTCGCGTTGCGCGGACCCGATGGGACCGTCGACGGCGCCGTGCTCGTGTTTCACGACGTGACGCGCGTGCGTCAGCTCGAAGGCGTGCGCCAGGAGTTCGTCGCCAACGTCAGCCACGAGCTGCGCACGCCGCTCTCGTTGATCAAGGGCGCGACCGAGACGCTGATCGACGGCGGAAAATCGGATCCCGTGGCGCTGGAGCGCCTGCTGAGCATCATCGACCGCCATGCCAACCGGCTCACGCTGCTGATCGACGACCTGCTGTTGCTGGCGAAACTGGATTCAGGTCGCGTGATCCTGAATCTGCAACCGTCGCCGTTGCGCCTCGCCGTGCAGGAGGTGGTCGAGGACCTCGCGCCGCGCGCGCTCACGCGCGAAATCACGCTCGAAAACAAATTGCCGAGCGGCCTGATCGCAAAGGCGGATCCGGATCGGCTGCGGCAGGTGCTCTGGAACCTGATCGACAACGCGATCAAATATGGCCGCCCGGCCGGTGCCGTCACGATCACCGGTCGCGTGGTCGACGAGAAGAGCGTCGAGATCTGCGTGCGGGACGACGGCCCGGGCATTCCGGCCGAAGCGCGCGCGCGGGTGTTCGAACGTTTTTACCGCGCCGACAAGGCCCGCTCGCGCGAGCAGGGCGGCACCGGTCTGGGGCTCGCGATCGTGAAGCACGTCGTGCAGGCGCACGGCGGCGAGGTTCGCGTCGAAAGCGAACTGGGGCAGGGTGCGGCGTTCTGTTTCACCCTGCCGCGATAAAGCCCCGCGCGGCTCAGACGCCGAAGAGATGGAGCAGCTCGACCATCCCGTAGCCGAGCGCGCCGGTGATGGGCAGCGTGAGCACCCAGGCCCACAGGATGCGTCCGACGACGCCCCATTTCACGGCACTCAGGCGCTTCGTCGCGCCAACGCCCATGATGGAGGTCGCGATGACGTGCGTGGTGGAAACCGGCACGCCCATCGTCGACGCTCCGTGAATGACGAGGGCGGCGGACGTTTCGGCGGCGAAGCCGTGCACGGGCTGCAGCTTCACCATTTTGTGGCCCATCGTGCGAATGATGCGCCAGCCGCCGGCCGCCGTGCCCGCCGCCATCGTCAGGGCGCACGTGATCATCACCCAGCGATGCACCTCAAAGGCCGGCGTGTAGAGGAAGTGCAGCGCGGCCGGCAACTGGTCGAACGCGCCGGATTGCGTGCCGGTGAACAACGCGAGCGCGATGATGCCCATCGTTTTCTGCGCGTCGTTCGAACCGTGGCTGTAGCCCATGAAACCGGCGCTCACGAGCTGCGCCTTGCCGAACACCGCGCGCACAAAGCGGGGCGTGGCTTTGCGCAGCACCGCGAGGAGCACGAGCATCAGAATCACCCCGAGTAGAAAACCGATCAGTGGCGAGGTGATCATCGGCAGCACGATCTTCGGCCAGAGTCCGGCGTCTGCGCCTTTCGCGTCGACGAAGTGCCACTTGAGCACGTCCCAGGTGTTCGCCGTTCCCAATGCCGCGCCGCAAAGTCCGCCCACGAGCGCATGGCTCGAACTCGACGGGAGCCCGAGCCACCACGTGAAAAGACCCCATACGATCGCGCTCAGCAGCGCGGCCAGCACGGTGGCCATGGTGACAAACTGGGTGTCGACGAGTCCCTTGCCGATGGTGCTCGCGACGGCCGTGCCCATCAGCGCGCCGATGAGATTCCAACCCGCGGCCCACAGGACCGCCATGCGGGGGGAAAGCACCTTGGTGGAGACAACCGTGGCGATCGCGTTCGCGGTGTCGTGAAAGCCGTTGATGTATTCGAAAATCAGCGCGGCGAGCAGAACGAGCAGGAAGAGAGTCATGAGGCTTGAGGAGAGTCGTGACCTGCGGGTCGGCGGCGGGGTGATTTCCGTCTCGCCGCGGCCGGAATCACGAATGCTTCAGGACGATCTGGACAACGATGTTGCCGGCGTTGCGACAGCGGTCGACCGCCTGCTCGACCATTTCGTAGAGCTCTTGCAGGATCACCAGCTCCTTCGCGTCGAATGGTCCGTGATACAGCTCCTTCAATAGGCTCAACATCACCTTGTCCGCTTCGCCTTCGGCGTATTGCAGCCGGTCGTTGGCCTCGCGGATCTTCTCGATGTTCGTCCCGTGCCGCAGTGCCTTGACCATGAACACGACCGCCTCGGACGCGAGATTCAGCAGCTCGGCCTGACGCTGGAACGCCGCATGCGGCACGCGCCCGGGATAAATCGAAAGGCGCTCCACGATTTTCTCGATCGCCTTCGGAATGCGATAGAGCGCAAACGACAGCGCCTCGATGTCCTCGCGCTCGAGCGGCGTCACAAACGTCTTGCTCAGCTCCTCGGTCATCTCGTGCCGGATGCGCTTTTCCTTCCGGCGGGTCTGCACGAAGTCGTCGAGATTGGCCGGCGGGCCGCCCGCGCTGAGCTTTTGGAGGTAACGCGAAAGCAGATTCACGCTGGTCTTCGCTTCCTCGGCGCCTGCTTCCAGCAGGTCGAAGAACTTGTCCTCTTTCCCAAACAGCTTCTTGAGCGACAACATGGTGCCGCCTGAGTAGCTGCGATCATGACGATTGCGAAACAAATTTCCCGGCGCGCCGGAAGAATTAGCTCCGCGCCAATCGCCTAAATTTTTCCGCGCAGCCGCGCCCACGCATAGCCGAGCCGCTCGTAAACCGCCCACGTGCTGCGTCCGAGCGATTCAAGATCCCACGTCGCATCGCTGATCGTGAACGTCTCCGACGGACGGGCGGAAAAATCCGCCGGACACGGCAGCGGCGCGAGGCCGGCCTTGCGCATCAACGCAGTCGCCCGCCGCAAATGCCAGGCCGAGGTCACCAGCGCGAAACGCTCCGAGCCCACGAGCTTCGCGAGTTCGCGCGCCTCCTCCTCCGTGTCGCGCGGCGAGTCGAGGACCACGAGGCGGCGGCGTTCCACCCCGAGCGACGCGGCGGCCTCCGCCAGCACGGCCGCGTGGCTCGGCTGGCCCGGGGCGCCGCGGCCCGACGTGACCAATCGGGCCTCCGGCAGCACCCGCAGCAGCCGGATCCCTTCCATCAACCGGCCCTGCGCCGACGTGCTGAGCTTGTTCACCGCCGAAAGGCCCGGCGTATCGCCGTGCCCGCCGCCCAGCACCACGACATAACGACAGGCCGCAAGCTCGGGCGGAACGCTCGCCGCGTCCGCCAACTCCGGGATCGGCGCGTAGACCGTTTCGAGCGGCCGGATCAGCGCCGTGCTCACGACTTTATTGCTGAATATCAGTAGCAACAACGTCGCCGTTCCAATGAGCCAGCGGCCGAGTCGCGCGCGGCGAGTGCTCAGCAACAGGCAAAACCCAATCACCAGCAGCGTGAGGCAGAGCGGCAGCGGCATCAGCCAGAACGAGACGAATTTTTTCAGCAGAAAACCCACGGGCGCAGTGGAAGGGAAATGCCCGCCGCGGAGCAAGGTTCGTCCGCGTGGCCCGTTCGGGCTCGGGAAACACCTGCGTGCTTTGGCGGATATCGCGGTCGGGGGAACAATGGCCGCGCGCGACGGACGATGCCGCCAGCCGGCGCGAGCCGCGCGCCTCTTCCACGACCATGTCGTTTGCCGCCGCCCTGAAAGTCCGCACCTCGTTCGAAATTGAATTTGACCGCGCCGGTCCCGCGTTCTGTTCGGACCTGGTGGAGCCCGCGCTCCACCTGCCGGTGCCCTGGCTGGGAGGACATCCCGTGGAGCAGATTTTCGCCGCGGCCGAGCCGGAGCGGACCGCGGCCGGTTTTGTGCTGCGCCGCGCCGGCAGCCTCCTGCTGGGCTGCACCGTGCAACCCGTGGGCGCTTCCCTGCAGGCCGCGACGGGTGAACTTTACCGCCGGCTCCTCGGCGTCGTCGCCGGACGGCCCCTGTATCGCGTTTGGAACTACGTCCCTGCGATCAACGAGGTGGCGGACGGAATGGAGAACTACCGCGCGTTTTGCGCCGGCCGCGCCGAGGCCTTCGAGTCGGCGCTGGGTGCCGGTTATCGCTGCCGTTTGCCCGCGGCGTCCGCCGTCGGCTGCACCGGCGATGCGCTCGCGGCGGTTTTCGTCGCGGGCGAAACCGCGCCGCATCACGTGGAGAATCCGCTCCAAGTGCCCGCTTATGACTATCCGCCGGAACACGGCCCGCGCGCGCCGAGCTTTGCGCGCGCGACCGTGGCGGGGGACCGCGGGCGGACGCTCGTGTTCGTCTCCGGCTCCGCCGCGATTCGCGGACATCGCACCGTCGCGCCCGGGCGGCTGCTGCCGCAGCTCACCTGCACACTCGAAAACCTGCGCCGCATCGGCCGCGAAGCGGGTGTGGGCGACCAGCTCGGCGCCGGCGGCTTCGAGCGCCATTTCAAAATCTACGTCCGCCGCGCGGAAGATTATGCGGTGGTGAGGAGCTGCGTGGAACGCGCGCTGCTCGAACCCGGCGACCGCGCCATCTACCTGCGCGCCGATATCTGCCGCGCCGATCTCGAACTCGAAATCGAAGCCACCCTCCTCGCGCATCCCACCCCAAACCAGAGTGTCATATAATATATGACACTTTCTCCGTCGTCGGGGCGGAGGAGGGCGGGTGGGAGAGCCAGCGCTTCAGGCGGGCGGTGTCGGTTTTTCCCCGTGGAGTGAGGGGGAACTCGGGAACGACCCGGAAGATCCGGGGAATTTTCCAACGGGGAAGTCGCGCAGCCAAGGCGGTGCGCAGCGCGGGACCGTCGGTTTCGCCGGCGACAGCCGCGGCCAGCGCGTCGACGCGACCGGCGAGCGGCATGACATACGCGTCGCGCACGCCGGCGAGCTGCTTGAGGGCGTTTTCGATTTCGCCCAGATCGACGCGGCGACCGGCGATTTTGACCGCGCGGCCGGTGCGCGCGAGCAACCGCAATTCGCCGTTATCCGTGAAAAGCGCGCGGTCCGCGGGACGGAAGGAGCCGAGTCCGTCACGCACCCGGCGGTTGCCAATCGTGAACACCGCCGCACTGGTCACGCGAAAACGGCCGCCGGGCTCCGGTGCACAAGTGACGCCCTGGAGCGGTATGCCGACGCTTCGGCCCGACAGCGCTGCCTCGCCGGTCACGTCGTAGGCGATGCCGCCGGTTTCGCTCGAGCCGTAGAAGTTGTGAATGCGCCGGCCGAATCGCCGCAAAAACGCGCCGGCGATTTCCGGCGACAGAGGCGCGCCGGCCGAGATGACGGTCCGGAGGCTTTCCAGCTGCGAGGCTTCGATCTCCGCGGCGGCGAGCGCACGCAGGATCGCGGGCACGGCGGGAAACACCGTGGGGCGATGCCGCGCGATCTCCGCCGCGACGATCTGGGGCAGCGCGGAGGAGCCGCAGACCACCGCCGTGCCTTGCGCGAGCAGCGGCACGACGAGATTGCCGAGGCCGTAGGAGTGGCCGAACGGAATCAGCGCGTAGTTGAAATCCGAGGACGCGATGCGCATCGAGGCGCACACGTTGCGTCCGTCCGCAAGCATCTGCGCATCGGTGAACGGCAGCGCGCGCGGTTTTCCAGTGCTGCCGGAGGTGAGCTTGATCAGCCGGCGGGCGTCGCGACCGGCCCGCATGCGCGCGAGCTTCGTCAGCGTTTCGTCGGCGACGGCGAATGCCGCGCCTAACGCGGACGCGATCGCCGCCCGCGCGACCGCTGGCTCGCCGGGATCGAGCGGCACGACGATGGCGTGGTGCCGGAGCAGCGCCAGCAGTTGCACAAACCAGTCCGGCCGGTTGGGCGCGGCGAGCAGGCAAACGCGTCGCGCGAGGGCGTCAGGCCACGCGTCGGCGACTTTCATGGCCCGTGCGTGCAATTCGCGCCGGCTCCAGGTTTCTCCGGTCGCAGCATCGATCAGGGCCGGAGCGTTCGGTGCCGCGGCGAGCGTTTTTTCCCAGGCGGAAAACAGCGTGGGGTTCATGGCGTGCGACGGGAACAGGCGTCGAGTTCGATGACCGCCAGGGCGACGATCACGATGCCCGAAACGGTGAGACCCAGCGCGTGGATCACCGGAATCTGGCTGAAACTCAGCACGCCGAATGAGGCGACGGTGGTCAGGGCCGAGAGCCGCACGGCGGCCGGGCGGCCGTTCTCGGCGGTGAAGATCGCGTAATCGTGCGCGAGACACACGCCCAGGAACGCGCCGAGCAGATGGAACAAGTTGACGGTCTGACCGAAGGCGCCGAACAACCCGAACGTGATCAGGCACGCGGCGGCCGGCACTCCGGCGATCCGAACCGCCCGCCGGGAACGATACAGCACGGTCAGGATGCCGATCAGCACCAGCACGCCCCAGAGGCTCAGTTGCAGCGCGGCCCGGCGGTAGCGAGAGAAGAGCTCGTTCAAGGACTCGAGTTGATGCACCGGAAACGTCGCCAGCTCACGGGGGATCGCGTCATTGCGCCCGTCGACCGCGGTGAGAAACCACGCCGGACTTCCGTCGGCATGCATCAGCTGTCGGAGCGGACCCTGCAGATGCGCGTCGATGCCAGCGTAGAGTTGGTCATAGGCCGGGAGCGGCGTCCGTTCCGCCGCCTGCCAGTCTGAAAAGAATCCCGCGAACGCGTCGCTCTCGAATCCGTGTTCCTCCAACGCGGCGCGAAACGCCGTCGGGAAATCCGCGAGTCCGGCGCGTTGCGCGGGAAACGCGCTCCATTCGGCTGCCGTGGGGAAAAGTTCGCCCAGGCTGGCGACGCTGATGTCCGGGACCTGCGCGCGGAGGTGATCGAGGAACACGGCCAGGTTCTGCCGCGCCTCCGTCAAAGTGTCACCGAATGTCAAATACAGCGTCCGCTGCGCGCTTTCGCCGAACAACGTGCGCACGCGCCGGTCATCGGCCCGCAGCGCCGGCGCCGGGATCTCGAGCTCGCGAATGTCGTCCCTCCACTGCAGCCGGCCGGCAAAAACCGCGGCAAGCAGCACAATCGCGCCGCCGGCGATGAGCGCGGGCCGCCGCGGCAGCCGGAGCGGAGTGCGACCGGCGGCCAGGCGGCGTTCCTCCAACGGCTCCCGGAGTTGCAGGGCGTAGAGCAGCGCTCCTGCAAGGGCGGCCACGAGGCCGCCGACGACAAACACGCCCGTTTGCCGGAGCAGGGGCAGATCGGAAACCGTGAGCAGTGAGAAGCCGAGGACCGTCGTGAGGCAGCTGGCGAGCAGTGGGCGGATGACGCGACGAACTTTCTCCATCCCCGCAGCCGGCTCGAGAAACAGGTAGAAGCCGTAGTCGATCGCGACGCCGCACAGCAACGCGCCGATCACGAGCACCAGCACGTGGACTTCCGAAAACACCAGCGTGACACTGGTCCACGCGCCCAGGAGCGAAAGGGCGATGACCGGCACGAGGTGCAGCGCCCGCCACGGCCGCCGCAGCAACAGTACGGTGATGCCAAGCACGGCGACGACCGAGGCTGCATTCAGGAATGCAACCTCTTTTTGGATACGTTCGCGGCTCGCGGCGGCCAGGCGGTTGACTCCGGTCCAGAGGACCTCGATTTCCGGGGCCGATTTCCGGACCTCGGAGGTGGCCATCGCGATGGCGGAAAAAACCGGCTCCTGCCCTCCGGCGCTCAGGGGAGATTCGGCGAGGCGCGCCCAAACCCGTGCGACCGGCATGCCGGCGGTCGCATCTGGAAGATGAATCCCTTTCTGAAGGAACGGCGCGGTCAGCAGCAGCGGATCGCGCAGCGCGAGGGTTTGCAGGGAGGCGGCCTCGGGCCGGACGAGAAACGCGTCGAGGTCGGCGACGGCGTTTTGGGCGAGCCAGGTGACGAAGGGGATTCCTGGAGTGGTCGCAGCGTAACGTCGTTGTCGCTCCGCGAGCCAGGCGGGCAGAAGCAGATGGTGGCGCTCGGCGAAAACCGTTTGCCCGAGTTCGGTGATCGCGGCGTCGGAGTCGAGTTCGACGACCTCGGCGAACGCGGGATTCTGGCGCAGGGCGCGGACGAAGGCGGCGACCACGGGCGCGGGCGGCGGCGAGTTTCCCGGCTGCCGCAAGGCGATCAACACCACGCGGGCCTGCACGTCGGTCGCGAGTTGTCGCACGAGCCGCAGTTCCGGCGCGTGTTCGTCTTTCGGCAGCAGCGCGAGGACGTCGGTCGAGATCCGGCCGACGCGGGCGAAATGCACCAGCCAGGCGGCGCCAGCGGCGAAGAGGGCGACGAGTCCCAGGCGGGCCAGCAGCCTTTGACGCGCGGGCGACACGGTCAGCGGAAATAGCGCGCGAGTTCCGCGGCGGCGAACGGTTGTCCGGTGCGCACTGCTGTGATCGAAATCCGGATACGCGGACCGCGCTCCGGCGAGAGCACGATCTCGTCGATCTGTGCCCGGTGGCCGCGCAACAGAATGGCCCCGGTCGCCTCCGCGGCGGCCCCATCGAGCGGTTTCAAGGCGAGAATCCACCGCTCGCCGTCGCGATCGCCGGCCAGTTCGAAGTTTCTGGCGAGCGTCGTCACGTCGAATTGCAGCAACTCGCCGAGATGGGCCACGGTTGCTGGCGTGCGGCGGGCCGGGAGCGCTCGGTCGCGGCCGTGTTCGTTACGCATCAACACGCCGGCGTCGTCGATGATCACCGTTTGGCGATTGGGCTCGGTGTAGGTGAGGCTCACGCCGTGCCCGGGCATTTGCCTTAATTCGCCTTGAAGGACGACGGGCTGCTTCTTGAAGGCGAACGACCTTTCCTCCTCGAAGGTCGCGAAGCGCGGGATGGGCGCGGACAACGCGTCGAATAACGACTTCCATTCGGGCGGGAACGGGGGCGCGAGCGGCGCGGCGGCCACTTGAAGCGCGAGCGTCGCAGTGAGGAGAAACAGCCAGCGCCGGAGCGGATTCATCGCACGGCGAGTTGTTGACGCGCACGCAGCACCTGCGTCCAGCGCCACAGCGCGAGTTGCGGCACCAGCCGCAGGTGCAGCCACAGCATCTTGAGATTATCGCGAACGTAATGGTAATGCGAAACGCCGCCGTCGGCTTTCGTGAGATACCGACAAGGCGCCGGGAGATTGAGCGTGGGCACGCCGTTCCACACCATGCGCACGGCGACTTCCGGATCGAAATCGAAACCGCGGGCGAAGCGGGTGGATTCGAGTGCGCGCCAAAGTTCCGCCGCGGGATAAACGCGAAAACCAAAGAGCGGATCGTCGATTCCTCGGCCGAGGATCTCGAGTCGGGCGAAACCGACGCTGATCTTGCGGCCGTAAAGTCGTTCCAGCGGCGCCTCGGGCCCGAAGACGGGCCGGCCAAGAATCAGCGCGGACGGATGCTCCATCGACGCGCGCATGAAGGACGCGATGCGTGACGCGGGGTGTTGCCCGTCCGAGTCCATTGTGAGCACGTGAGTGAAACCGGCGGCGAGCGCGGCGCGAACGCCGTCCGCCACCGCAGCGCCCTTGCCGCCGTTGGTTTCGCGGATGATCACGCGAAGACGCGAATCCCGCGCCGCCATCGCCTGCACGGCGGCCTCGCTACCGTCGGTGCTGCCGTCGACGATCACCCAGACCGGACTCCAGTGCCGCAGGGCCTCGGCCACGGTCGACGCGAGGCGCCGGCCGGCGTTGTAGGTCGGGATGAGGACGAGATGCGTCGAGGAGGACGTCATGGTGGTCAGGCGCGGGCGGCGAGGGCGGCGAGCGTTTCGCTGGCAGGGGCGGTCGCGCTATCGCTCGGAAGCGTCGGACTGAGCGGAATGAAGTTGAACCACTGATACGGCTCGGCGCGGAGCAGCGCTTCGAGTTCGTCGAGGACCTGTTGAAAATGCCGGCGGGCGCGGGCGAGGTTGATGGACTTTGTTTCGCGCGGATCTGGTTGGAAAACGGGCGAGGCGTAGAGGCGCGAGCGGTCCGGCCCGGAGGGAAGACTGAGGCTGAAAACCACCGGGAGGTCGAACACCAGCGCGAGGTGATAGATCGTGAACGGCATCAACCGGGTCGCGCCGAGAAAACGAAACGGCTCGAGTTTCGAACTGTATTCCACGCGATCGCACATCATGGCGATCGTGCCGCCCCGCTGGGCGGTGTCCTTGAGGACGAAGAGCAGGTTGTCCTTCTGGTTCACCCAGACGTAGGTCACCCACTCGCCGAACGTCTCCGCGAGGTGACGCGTGTCGTGCGAGTTGTCGACCCGCAGCCGGATCATGTGCACGCGGCGGCGATAGGCCCCGACGAGGAAGCCGAGCAGGTCGGAGGTGCCGACGTGAAACGTTCCGAGCAGCGCGGGCTGCCCGGAGCGCATCAAGGTGCTGAACGATTCGAACCCCGGCTGCGGTTCGCAGGCGTGGCTGCCCGTCTCCGCCGCGCGAATACGCGCCATCATTATCAGGGTGTAGGCAAAGAAATGCCGCCACACGTCGCGCCACCCGGGGCGCCGCGGGAGGATCGCAGCGAGATAATCGCGCGAGTAGCGGCGCTGCTTCGGCATGGCCAGCACGGCGACCCACGTTCCGGCGGCAAGTCCCACCCAGGCGAGCGGCGCGGGCATGAATCGGTCGAACCGGCGCAGAAAACCGTAGCCCCAGTTTGGGCCGGGGTTGCGCGGGAGGGACGAGTGCGAGCCGTTTAGCGCCATGTGAGGGTGAGCCGCAGCCCCGGCGCTACGTCGCGGGAAAGCGGCGAGCGCTGGTGCAGGGCGTTGAAGAATTCCGGCAGCGCGAGTTCGCCGGTTGGGGAGTCGGTGGACTCGAGACGAAGGTGTCCGACGGCGCCGGCTGGATCGACGCTCAGCGCGAACGCAAAGGCAAAGGCGTGCGGGCTGGCGGCGTTTTGTTCGGCGAGCCAGGTGCCGTGTTCTTCGCCGCCGCAGACGATGACGCGTGGTGCCGCGGCGAGCGCCGCGGA
Organism: Opitutaceae bacterium; assembly: GCA_040255565.1. Lineage (GTDB taxonomy): Bacteria > Verrucomicrobiota > Verrucomicrobiia > Opitutales > Opitutaceae > Opitutus. The sequence goes on from JBDZVH010000001.1 coordinate 900,286, forward strand.
CTGGAGGGCGTGCGCGACGAGTTGGTCGCGCCCGGTGTGCGGGAAGAATTCGCGGACCGGTTGTTGCCGCGCGATGAGCACCTGCTGAATCGCGCTCGGGTGAATCGAGGTTTGGAAGAGCGTGGGACTCGGCGTCGGAAAACTGGCGAGATAATCTTCGAGCGCGCGGGTTTCGGCGTAAGTGGACGCGTAGACGATCGCGTCCTCCTCGCCGGTCGCGAGGTCGCTCAGCACGCCGCCGAGCAGCAGGCCCAGCTGTGTCATCCGCCGGGTGGACCCGCGCGGGAACGCCCCGGCAAGGCGCTCGCGCGTGGCCGCGATGGACTCGTCGGCTGGAGCGTCGGTGCGAACGGCGTGCAGATGGCGTTCAATCATGGCTGAGGAAACAGGCGGCGTGCGCACCGCCGAACGCGTTGCTCGTGAGCAACACGCCATCGTAATCGCGGCTCGGGAAGGGTTCCGCGGCGACTGCGTCGGAGAAAAACGGAGGCTCCGTGCCAACCGTGCCGGGCACCATGCCGGCGCGGAGCGCTTCCCCGACGATCGCGAGCTCGACGAGCCCACAGCTGCCGAGCGTGTGACCGAGGCTGCCTTTCCAGGCCACCAGGGGCGCGGACGGAAACAAACGCGCGAGCGTCGCCGCCTCGAGCCGTCCGGCTTCGAGCGTGCCGGTGCCGTGGCCCTTGATCCAGAAGCGACGCCTGGCGAGCGTCGTTTGCACGGGCGCGAGGCAGGCAGCGAAACCTGCGCCGTCGCTGCGGTTCGCCGTGAAATGGTGCATCTCGTTGTGCAGTGTCTGCGCGGTCAGTCGTAACGCCGGACGCGCACCGCCCGCAGCCGGCGCGAGCACGGCAAACGCGGCGCCGTCGCCGAGTCCGATCGAGCCGGTGGTGCCGGCGGCGGAATACGGTGCAGGCAGACCGGCGTTCAGGATTTTCAGCGCGTGGAAACCGCCGGCCACGAACGGCGAAACGAAATCGAAGCTGAACACGAGCGCGCGCGTGGCGAGTCCGCGCTCGAGCGAGCGGGTGGCGAGCAGGAGTCCAAGGTGCGCGGATACACAGGCGTGCGAGACGACGGCGACATTCGGGCCCCAGCCGAAACGTTCGCGCAGCACCTCGACGGTGGCGAAAGGCGTGCCGTAACGCAGATGGCGCGCGTCGCCGGTGCGCCGGAACGCATGAAGGCTGCCGACGCCGAAATTGCTGCTCGTGACGAAGACGGGGAAACGCGCCGTGCCCCACGGATCGTCGGGCAACCGTGCGGCGAGCCCGGCGAGCGGTTCGAGCCAGCTGGGCGGCACCGTCTCGTCGTAAGCGTGGCCGGCGGCGAGAGCGAGCGGCACGGGATCGCCGCCGTCACCGCCGAGGACCGGATGAAACGCGAGGGCGCGTCGCGATTCGAGGAGCGCGCGATGTGTCTGCCGCGCGTCGCCGAAGGCGGTGAGGCAATCGGTCGCGGCGAGCGAAATGGAAGACGGAAGCGGGGCGTTCACGGCGGCCGGGGCGCCGCGAATCACGCGGGCAGTCGGTTGGCGGGGGAGCGGGCGCGAATGAAGTCCGCGAGCTGGGCGACACTGCCGAGCGCGGCGCGGGATTCTTCGCTGCTGCTGATCTTGATCCCGAATTCCTTTTCGAGGGAGACGACGAGTTCGAGGGCGTCGATCGAATCGAGATTAAGGCCGGATCCGATCAGCGGCTCGTCGTCACGAATGTCCTCCGGTTGCAGATCGTGCAGCTTCAGCGTGTCGACAATCAGGTGTTTGAGCCGGGAGCGGAGCGGATCGGACATGGAGCGAAGCGGGACGAGGGTTCAGGATTTGACCGCGGAATATTCACTGAAAAGGCCGAGCATCGGTTTGCGTTCCACCCGCGCGAAACCAGCGGCACGCAACGCGGCGAGCACCGCTTCGGGGCGCACGCAGGCGTCCATCGTTTCCCAGAAATAAACCATCATGTCGCGGGCGTCCCGGCTGCGCGTGAAGACCTGCGTGAGCGACGGGTAGATGCGGCCAAAATAAAGTTTGAACAGCGACGCACCGGCGCGGCCTGAAGGTTTCGTGACTTCGAGGATGAGCAGCTTGCCGCCCGGACGGAGCACGCGGTGAAACTCGCCGAACGCCTCGTCGAACGTAGTGACGTGCCGCAGCGCGTAGCCCATAGTGAGGAAGTCGAAGGAGTTGTCGGGAAACGGCAGTGCTTCGGCGCGACCGACCACGAAGCGGGCGGAAAGTTTTTTCTGGGCGACGGCGAGCATGCCTTCGCTCGGGTCGAGGCAGGTGATGGTGTCCGCGGAGCCCAGGATTTTTTGAGCGGCGGTCGCGACGAGTCCGGTGCCGCAGGCGACGTCGAGCAGCTGATGCCCCGGACGCAGGCCGTGGCGTTGCAGCGCCCAACGCCGATAGAAGGAACCGCTGCGCAGAAAGCCCCAGTCGACAACGCCATCGTAGTATTTTGCACCGGAATCGAAGAGCCGGTTGACGAAGGCAGGCTTGGCCTCGGTCGACGTGTAATGCGGTTGCAGCGGCGGATGGGGAAGCATGCGTGGCGGCGCCGATGGGGAGCGGCACCGTGCAGGCCAGACAGCCGCGCGGCGAAGTGGTTGCGAACGTCAGGAAAACACCTGCGGGCGGCGGCGAAGAAGAGTTTGAAACGCGCTGGAAACCGGGATTGACAGCCGGGAGGTGGACCGCGAAGTTTCGCGTCCCTGTTGTCACGGCGGCCATAGCTCAGTTGGTTAGAGCACAAGATTGTGGATCTTGGGGTCGCGGGTTCAAATCCCGTTGGCCGCCCCATTTTTGAAGTGAGGCGATCGTGCACGACGCCACTTCCGCGCTGGAAAACGCAGCGCGCTTACGGTCGGATGGCGATCCGACTTCATGCATTCCGGCCTCCTGCATCTGCGGATTTCCGATCCCGTCTTCGGCGGCGAGTTTCCCGCGATTGTCCAGTATCCGACGCCACAGCCCGCGACGGGCGTCGCGATCGGTCCCTTCGCGTGGGACGCGACGCTCGACGCGCCGATCGCCGCGGGATGTTTTCCGGTCTGCGTGATCGCTCACGGTTCCGGTGGATCGCATCTGCTTTACCGGACGATCGCGACATATCTGGCGGGCGCCGGCTGGATCGTGGTGTGCCCGGAAGCGCCCCGCGATAATCGCAACGATCGCTCGCTCGCGCACACGGATCAGGCGTTGACGAACCGCTGCGTGCATCTGACGGCGACGCTCGATGCGATTCTGGCCGAAGCGCGCCTCGCGAACTCCGGCGACGCGAAACGCGTGGCTCTCATCGGTCATTCGCTGGGCGGCGCGGCGGCGCTCGCCTTAGCGGGCGGACAACCCTGGTCGCGCACGGGAAGCCCCATCCCCGTGAAAGCCGACGCGCGTTTTCGCGCGGCCGTGTTGCTGGCTCCGGCGAGCGATTATTATCGCGCGCCGGGAGCGCTGGCGACGGCTGCGATTCCGCTGCTCGTGCTCGCGGGCGAGAAGGACAACATGACGCCGGCCCGCGATATCGAAGCGGCGCTGCGTCCGCTCGCGACGGCGTCGCTAAAGAAGTTCGTCGTCGTTCCCGGAGCCGGACACTTTTCGTTTCTCAGCCCGTTTCCCGCGTCGCTGCGTCGGCCCGATTTTCCCCCGGGCGAAGATCCGCCCGGATTCGATCGCGAGGCCTTTCACCGCGAGTTGCCGGTGACGATCGAGCGCTTCCTCGCCGAAGCGCTGGACGTTACTCCGGGCCTTACTCGCGGATGAGGTCGTCGGCGACGAAGACGCGGAAATCCGCGATGCACCCGGTGACGTCGGCCGCGCCTTGACGCGGCACATAGCGGAAGCCGCTGACGGTGCGCGGTTGACCGAGATCGAGGATCAGCCGATGCGGGAAACCGGGTTGGGAGGCGGCCCATTCGGTGTGCCAGAAGTTGGCGGTCTGGCCGTCGATCGCGTTTTCCGCGGCACCGTCGGCGCGTTCGCGTTCCTCGCTGTCGACATACGCGATCGTCCAGCCCTCGGTGCTCAGCGGCTGGCCGGACTCGTCGAGCAAGGTGATCTCCGCGATGGACGCGAACGGTTTGCCATCGTGGGCGCTGAGCGCTTCCAGGCAAAAATAGCGACCACGCGCCGGAGCGGACAAACGCACCTCCTGAAGATCGGATCCGGCCGCAAAACGACCGGTGTGCGCGGGCGCGCCGAAGTCGGAGCGCAACGTAACCTCGCGACGACGGCTGCGGGCGAAGTCGAGTTGCGGGCGCAGTTGGTCGAGGATCGGATGATCCAGCGCGGCGATCTCGGGTTTCTCAGGCCCGATCAAGTCGAGGATGACGATTTCGTTGTCGCCGGCTTTTAACCACGGGCCCGGGACATACATCGTTTGCTGCGGGCCGATGTTCCAAAAGCGGCCGAGATGGTGGCCGTTGACCCAGGCGTAGCCTTTGCTCCACGGGCGCATGTCGAGGAAACAGTCGCCGGGCTGATCGACCTTCACCGTCGCGCGCCAGAATGCCGGCTGCGCGGCGTTCGTGGCGGGAGAGACCGCTTGGAAGTTCAACGCGCCGAGCATCGCGGCGTCGGCGGGCAGGCGGTAGATCTGCCAGTCGCGCAGCTCGGTTTTCGGGCCGCCGGCGGCGGCGAGCGTCACCGGAGCATGGATACCTTTGCGGTCGTGGACCTCGACGCCGAAGTTCACGCGGCCCATGGCTTCGACGAGGACGTCGAGGGTCGCGGGTCGCGTGCGCGCCGGCAGCTCGACGCGATAATTGCGCGACCGGCGGTCGGTGAAACCGAGGCGGCGGCCGTCGAGAAACACCTGGCCGATATCGTGGATCGCCTTCGCCTCGAGCGTGGCGGCGGGACCGGCGGGGAGTGTCGTGCGATAGAGGATACAGCCGAAATCCTGGTCGTAGGCTTCCATGGTGCGCGGGCGCTCGTCGGTGAGCGGCGCCGGCAGATTCGCGAGCAACGGCGCGCTCTCCGTGGCGGCGACGGCGGGGATGGAGATGACGGGATTCGGCGCGGGCGGGTCGGGGAGCGTTTCGCCGGGCAGGAGGTGTTGGGCGAAGAGCGCGCGAGTTTGCTCGAACTTCGGCGTGATCCAGCCGGCCTCGGTGATGGGCGCGTCGTAATCGTAGCTGGAGGTGTCGGGTTTGAACGGCCGGTCGGCGCCGGTGTAGAAGCCGAAGGTCGTGCCGCCGTGCGCCATGTAGATGCTGAACGACGCGCCGTCCTCGAGCATGGCGCGGAGATCGGCGAGGTAGCGCTCGGTATTGCCGAGATGATGCGGCGCGCCCCAGGTGTCGAACCACCCCGGGTAAAATTCGCCGCACATGAGCGGACCGGTCGGCAGGATTTCGCGCAGCGCCGCGAAGGCGCCGCGCGGGTCGGTGCCGAAGTTCACGACGGGAAACAGATCGTCGCGGTAGCCGTCGCGCAGGTGCTGCTTGGGATTGCAGGCAAACAACGGCACGTCGAAACCGGCGTCGAGGAGCATGCCGCGGAGCTCGCCCATGTAAGCGGCGTCCTTGCCGTAGAAGCCGTATTCGTTTTCCACCTGCACCATGAGGATCGGGCCCCCGCGCGTGATCTGCAGCGGCGCGAGCTCGCGTCCGACTTCGCGCAGATAGCGGCCGGCGGCGGCGAGGAAACGCGGGTCGCGGCTGCGGAGCTGGATGTCTTCGTTTTTGAGCAGCCACCACGGGAGACCGCCCATCTCCCATTCGGCGCAGGCGTAGGGGCCGGGACGCAGGATCACCCACAGTCCCTCGGCCTGCGCCGCGCGGCAGAACTCCGCGGCATCGGCGGCGCCGGACCAGTTGAACTCGCCGGGCCGCGGCTCGTGCAGATTCCAAAACAGGTAGGCGCAAACGGTGTTGAGGCCCATCGCCTTCACGAGCCGCAACCGGTGCCGCCAGTATTCGGGCGGCACGCGCGGCGCATGAACCTCGCCGCAACGAATCTGGAACGGCTGTCCGTCGAGGAGAAAGGTATCGGTGCCGATCTCGAAGCGATGCGGCGCGGGCGAAGCGGCGGCGGCAGGGACGGAGCTAGTTGCGACGGCAAACAGGGCCAACGCAGTGCAGAGGGTGGCGCGCGAAAGAAAGGGGTGTCGTTTCACGGGAAGGAGAGTGGGGATGGCTACGGCAAAGGGGCCGGGAGCGGCGTGGCCGCGGCGAGCAGGTTTGGAAAACGGCCGATGTCCGTTCTCCGCCAAAACGAAGGGGTGCAAAATCCGTGTCTCCGGCGCTCCTCGCCGCCATCCAGACTAGCAGGGCGGTGCGTTTTCTCGCATCACCCAATTGGGTGACATTTCGCTCGTGGGGCACGCGCGCGGACGAGATTCGCGAACGCTACTTGAGATGAACGATGCCGTGGCGAATCGCCTCGACGGCGGCCCCGGTGCGATCGCGCACACGGAGCTTGGCGAAGAGGGTTTTCAGATGCGATTTCACGGTGTCCTCGGAAATGCAGAGGCTGGAGGCGATTTCCTTGTTGCTGCGTCCCTTGATGAGCGATTCGAGGACGTCGCGTTCGCGCTCCGTCAATTGCTCGCGTTGCGAACGCTCGGTGAGGCGCTCCGCGACCGGGCGCGGCAGGAGGGCGTCGCCGGCATGCACGCTGCGGATCGTGCTCGCGATCTCTTCGATCGGCATGTCCTTCAATAAATACGATTGCGCGCCCGACTGCATCGCGCGGTGGATATCCTCGTCGAGATCGTAAGTGGACAAAACGATCACGCGGGCGTTGGGAAATTTCTTGCGGATCGCGAGGATCGCCTCGACGCCGCCCATGCCCGGCATGCGCAGGTCCATCAGCACCACGTCGGGCTGGACGTCTTCATAGATCTCGATCGCCTCCTCGCCGTCGGAGGCCTCGGCGACGACGTCCATGCCGGGCTGGCTTTTGATCAGCGCGACGAGTCCCATGCGCATCGGCGGGTGATCGTCGACCACGAGGACGCGAATGATGTTTTCGTGATCGGGTTCTCCCATGCTCGGAGCGGTGAAGTCGGCGTGGGGCGTCATGGTGAAAGGGAGATTCCGCAAATCAAGTCTCGCGCGTTCGCCAATCTAGCATCCTCGCGGCGGCATGCCTCTCACCCATTCGAGGGAAAACGCCGTTCACACGGAAAGCGTGATGGAGATGCGCGTGCCCTGTCCGGGCGCACTCGCGATTTCCATCGATCCACCGAGCAGCTCGGCGCGCTCGCGCATCCCGACCAGGCCGAAGCTGCGGCGGTGCCCGTTCGGCTGGGCGTTGACGCTGAAGCCGGCGCCGTCGTCGGCGACGGTGAGACGGATCGTGCGCCGGTCGAAGACAAGGGTGACTTCGATCCGCGAAGGCTGCGCGTGCCGGCTCGCGTTGGTGATCGCTTCCTGGCCGATGCGGAGGAGATTGTTTTCGACGACGGGCGGCAGGCGGCGGTTTGTGCCTTCGATGCGCATGACCGGCGTCACGCCGGTGTCCTCGGTGGTTTGTTTCAGGATGCCGTCCAATGCCTGGCCGAGGTCGGATTTTTCCAGCACCTGCGAGCGCATGTTCCAGATCGAATCGCGGGCCTCGGCGAGCGCGGCCCGCGTCAATTTCAGCGCGGAACCGAGATGATGGCGCGCCGGCGGGCTGATGTCGTTGGCGTGCACGCGCGCCAGCTCGAGTTGCACGGAAATGGCGCCGAGGCTCTGGGAAAGCGTGTCGTGGATCTCGCGGGCGACGCGGTTGCGCTCGCTGAGGATCGCGGTGAACTCGGTCTCGGCCATCGCGCGGCGGTGTTCCTGCTCCTTCAACCGCCGCCGCGAAGCGGACATGACGGCCGCGACGGCGCCGAGCGCGACGGCGAGGAATCCGGTCAGCACCCAGACGATGCGCTCGGAGGTCCACCACGGCGGCGGCTGGAGCACCGTGAGATCGGCGGGTGAGCGGAGCAGAAGCTGAAAGGAGCGCGGTTCCCACAAGCCGCCGAGCGGACCGGCTTCGTCGGTCGTCACCGAGCAGACGCCGGCGACGCGCACGCGGCTGCCCGGCAGCCAGGCGTCGGGCGCCGCGACGTTCTCCGGCAGGTGAATCTGCGCGCGCACGGGGGTGCCGTGCCAGTCGAGCGTGAGTCCGACGCTGTCCGGAAAATGGCGGACGTCGGTGAGCTGCGCGTCGAGCTGCACGAGGTCGGCATCGTTCTGCAACGCGCTGGACAGGTCGGTGAGCAGATGCGGGGCCGGCGGGGCGCCGGGTCCCAGTTTTTTGAATACGGCATCCTCGAGCACGGCGCTGTAATCGCCGCGCGCGGGAAAACCGACCACGTCGACCTCGTCGCCCGGCTGCAGTTTCTCGTCCTGCGTGGTCTCCACGCGCAGGCTGTGTTCGTGATCGCGGACCCACAGCGCGGCGCCGGGGCGATGGTGCACGACCGCGCCGCGGATGTGCACGCGATGGCCGTGCTCGCCCGTGAGCTGTTCGAAGCGCAGCAGGCTGGCGACCGGCCGCGGTTCGCTGGCGAACGGATCGCGCGGCGGGGGTTTTTCCGTCACGACGGCGACGCCCCGCGGCACCTGCACGAAAGGACGCAGAAACTGCCGGTTGTGATTGTGGAGGTTGAAGGAGAGTCCGCGCAGGCGGACCTCGGCATCGACGTAGTCCTCGGGATCGAAATCGCCCGTGATCTGCACGATCACGCGCAGGCTGCCGGAGGCGATTTTCATCTTCACCTTGTGATCGTCGGGACCGGCGGCGTTTTCCAGCGGACTGGCATAGCGCGTGCCGGGCGGCGGTGGCGGGATGTCGGTTGCCGCCTTCGGCTCGACGCTGCGGACGATGCCGGACAGCTCGATCCACTTCGCGTCCATTTGCCCGGCGTTGAGCTCGTCGATCGTGACCGGCACCGGCGCGGGAATGGGACCGGTGCCGATTTTTCGCAGCGTGCGGGCGACGACATACGGCGCGAAACCGCCGGGATCGGTGACGCCCTCGATGTCGAGCAAGTCGCCGCGCGCGAGTCCGGCCACGAGCTCGGCCGGGCCCTGCACGTAAATGCCCTCGGTGGCATCCTGGATGACGAACGCAATCCCTTCAGGATCCGCTTCGCCAATGTAGACGCCGCGGAGATGGACCGGCAGGGCGGCGCGCGCCTGTTCCGCGGACAACGCCCGCACTTGCGCGGCGGTGGCGAGCGTCGGGCGCTCGGCTGCGGGCAGGCGCGCGATGGCGAACGTCAGCACGAGCAGCGCTCCGCAGCGGACGCGAGGGAAAGGGCAGCGACGGGCAACACTCATCGGGGAGTCACGCGCCGGCGATGCTGGGACGCGGCTCGCGTCGTGGCAATCGCCGGAAACGCAAACCGGACGCCGCCAGTGCGGACGTCCGGTGGGATTGCGGCCAACGCGTCCGCGAGATGGAGACGTTGGCCGGGAGGGAGGCGCTCAGAACCGGATGCTGTTCGTGATCGCCCACGTGGTTTCGGCCGGGATGCGCACCTGCGCCGTGGTGCCGTCGGGATTGGCGAGGATCGGGATCAGGTCGTCCTTGGCGAAGAGATCGCGGACGTTGAGCTGGATGCTCCAGACGTATTTCGTGCCGAGCTTGCGCTCGTAGCCGATCCAGAGGTCGTAGTTCGTCTCGCTCGGTCCGTAGATCGGGCGGTTCACGTCCGTCACCCAGATGTTCGCATCGGAGTTATATTGCGGGTAGTAACCGATCGCGGTCTTGTCCTGCCAGCGCACCGCGCCGCCGACGTTGACGTGGCGGAGGATGCCGGTGTCGAACGTGTAGTTCGTGACGAAGTTGACGCGCCATTTGCGGAGCTCGCTGACCGACACGCCCTCGCCGGAGATCGCGTTCACGTAGGGGCCGTAGACATCCTGCATCATGCGGCCGCCGAACGTGTCCTGCTCCGACGAATACGTGGTGTTGCCGCCCCAGTGGCGGAGATCGGCGAAGCCGTCGATCGTCCAGTAGTTCAGCTGGCTCGGGCCGCCGGGGTTGTTGTTGTAGCCGTCGAACCAGAGATCCTTGTTGGCGGCGATGAACGAGAGCCAGTCGGGGAGGATGTTGCTGCGGGTGGCTTTGATTTCCGCGGCGTTCAAGGTCAGGCGCCAGTTCGGCGTCGGGTTGGCGGTGAGCTCGATCTCGACGCCCTTGGAAACGAGATCGTTGGTGAGCTTCTGTCCGGCCGGCGGGTTTTCGCCCCAGATGCGGTAGTCGTCGCCGCTGATCTTTTCGAACTGCTCGGCGGCGACCCAGGTCGGATCGAGCGGGCGGAACCACTCGGCGTCGGTGCGGGCGGCGAACCAGGCGCGACGGTATTCGACTTCGTCGGCGGTGAGCGGCGGCGCGAGGTAGGGCAGACTGGTGTCGGGGTTGATGTCGCCTTGCGCGACGTAGTTGCCGGAGCCCGGGACCGCCGCGCTGCGAATGCGGAGCGGCTGGCCGACGAGCGTGCTCAGCTGGCTGCGCCAGTTGGCGGGCAGCGGTTGGTTGGCGACGGCGGTGTCGTAGGAGCTGCCGAAGAACCATTTGTTGACGAGCCCTTCGGGCGCGACCTGGGCGCCGTCCGGGCTCCACGAACCCCAGGTTTCCTGAGCGAGCGTGTTCATCGTGCGGGCGACGCCGCCCTTGGCCCAATACGTGGAGGGGCCGCGGTTGAGCGTGGTGTTCTTCTGGACGGTTTTGAACCAGTTCACGCGCAGCGAAACCTTGTTGTCCAAGGCGGTGATGAGCACGCCGTAGTCCTTGGTCTCGCCGGACGGGGCGGCGAACTGGTGGCCGTTGATGTCGCGGCCGACCTCGGACGGGCGGAAGCTGTTCGAGTCGTTGTAGGTGAAGCTGACGTCAAAGCTCTTGGGCAGGCGTTGGCCGAACAGGTCGAGGAGTTCGCGCGTGTGGAGCACGACGCCCCAGCTGCGGCGCTGTTCGTCGGCCTTCAGCGGCGTGACGTTGGAATAATTCCAATCCGGACTGAAGGGCAGGACGGCGTTGAAGCCGTCGCGGATGAGCGCGGCCGGTTTGTCCCAACGCTCGTATTTGTCGTGGCGCCAGCCGAACAGCGGCACGAGGGCGCCGTTCAGCAGATTACCCTGCCAGACGAACGCGGTGGAGTCGGTCGTGTCGTAGCCCTGCGCGGCGCCGGTGTAGAGGTCCTTGAGGTTGTCGTGCCAGTTCAGGATGTTGAGATTGGCGTTGTGCCAGGTGCTGGTGTTGTTGTCCCAGACGAGGGTGTTTTGCGTGGAGCCCGGCAGGTGCGCCGACGTGACCCCGCGGATGGCGGAGGCGGGGATGGCATCGAAATTCGCGACGTTCTGCAGATTGTCGCCGATGTAGTGGAGGCCCCACCACGCCTGATGGTTGGCGGAATTCAGGAGCGGAACGCCGTAGGTGGCCGCGTCCCAGGCGTAGAGGTTGAAACTGCGGCTGAAGTTGTCGTAGCGCTGGCTCGACACGATGCCGGTGAACGTCTGTTCGCCGAAGATCTTGCTGAGGAGGTGCTCGCGTCCGAGGTAGTCGGCGAGGTCGAACTTGTAGTAAGCCGTCGCGCGCCACGCCTCGCGATCTTCGCTGGTGATGTTGCCGGCGGTGGAGCTGACGATGTAGGGCCGGCCGACGTCGGGGTTGGCGGAGTTATCGCGCAGGGTGGCGTTGACGTCGACGCTGACGCGGTTCGAGGCGATGGCGTTGGCGTAGCCGGACTCGTAGTTCTCGCGGTAATACGCGGCGTTGATGCCGAGTTTGCCGTCGAAGTAGGTCTGGGTGAACGAGAGGTCGATGTTGTCGAACTTGTTCCACTCCTCCTTGTTCGGGCCGGCCATGGTGCGGTCGATGAAGGCGAGCGGTCCGGAGAGGATCATCTGCGTGGGCCAGAGCGCGGCGCCGAAGCCGCTGAAGGCTTTGCCGCTGGAGCTCTCGTAGTCGCTGATCAGGCGCGAGAGGATGGGGTTGTTGGCGAAGAAGGCGGCGGTGTTGCGGTTCCACGCGCCGGTGCCGCCTTCGTCGTAGTTGGGATTGGTGACGCCGCTGAGGCCGCCCCACGGCGAGCCGTCGCGCTGGCGGTAGGCGTCGAGGCGACCGTTGCCGATCGTGCCGCTGGACGGATCCTGATAGATCGTGCCGGGAGAACTGTTCCACCAGTCGCGACCGGGCGCGCCGGCGAAATAGTGGGAGAGCTCGCGGTGCTGCGTGCCGTTCGGCTCCTGGGGGATGCCGTTGCTCGTCAGCGGATCATACATCAGGTATTTGTTGAGCGGGCCGAACCAGTTCGTGATGAAGTCGGCCGCGGTGACGGAGATGGGGCGGTTGCCGCGGATCTTGCCGGTCTCGGCCTTGACGTCGATCTGGGTGAACACGTGCTCGCCGAGCTTCGGCTGCCAGCGCAGCGCACCGTAGAGGCGCTTGTCGTGGTTGAAGGTGAAATCCTGCCGGAAGTCGGCTTCGTCGTTCACGCCCGCGATGCGGAGACCGAGCTGGCCTTTCACCAGCGGGACGTTGGCGTCGAGGACCTCGCGGTGGGAGCCGTAGCTGCCGACGCGCAGCTGGGCCTCGCCCTGGAGCTGGTTGAGATTCGGATCCTTGAGCGTGTTGTTGATGATGCCCGCGGGACTGCCGAGACCGAAGAGGATGGAGTTCGGGCCGCGCTGGATGTCGACGCGCGACGTGTTGTAGGCGTCCATCGGGATGCTCGTAACGAAGAAGTCGCGCGTCAGGTCGGCGGTGTTGAGTCCGCGCACGCGGGTGCCACTCTGCGGATTCGCGAGCATCTGGTTGCGGTAGGCGTTGTCGTCCGCGTTGCCGCCGTAGAAATTGCCGCCGATGCCGGTGACCTCGGTGCCCGTCGTGTAAACGAGTAGGCTCTGGAGATTGGTCGAGCCGGTGTCCTTCAGGAACTCCGGCGTGACGACCGAGATGGCGGAGGCGACGTCGCGCAACCGCATGTTAAGACGCGAGCCGGCGAGCGAGGAGGTGGCGGCGTAGCCGCGGTCCTGGCTGCTGACGACCTCGAACGGCGACAGTTCGACGATGTCCTCGCCGTCCTCATTGGTTTTCTGGCCTGCCGCCGGGGTGTCGGCGGTGGTCTGGGCGGGCAGCTGCGGGGCGGTCCACGCGACGGCCGCGGCGACGAGGAGTTGCGGCAGCCGCCAGGCGCGGAGACCAGGGGTGTTCGTTTGCTTGGTTTTCATGGGCAGGTTGGGCTTGTCAGGATTGGGGGCGGCCCGGCCGGCGGCCGGAAGGTCGAGAGAGCTCGGCGGAAAAGGGGCGCGCAGGACGAAGCTCCGCGGCGGAGGGTCAACGTGGGATAAACGGGGGAGGCAGGAACGCGCGAAGCCCGAGGGGTTGCAGAGGGCGAGGGGGCACGGACGGGGTGAAGGTTTCGCGATGCTAGCGATGGACGGTGGGTCCCGCCATCACCTGATCGGGTGAATCTATTACCTGACCGGGAAATTCCCGATCAGTTTCCCCCTGAGGGGAATGGAACGCGGCCACCCCCTGCCGACACCGGCCGCGGGCGGGTCCGCCGCGAGCCAGCCGGCGCCCGCCGGACGTCGCCCCACGCACCCGCGTAATCGTGTCAGAAAAATGAATACGCCGGTTGCGTCCGCGTCGCCCGCCGCCTCACGTCAAGGCGGGCGGGGAAAGCCGGTCGAAATAGAGGCGGACCTCCGGATCGCCTCCGGACACCAGCGTCCGCGCCCGGAGCAGCGCCTTGCGCGTCGCGAGGTTCGGGTTCGACTCGGCGGGAAAAATATTCTCCTCGCCGAGATGGCGGTGCAGCCCGCTGTTGCGCAGCACCCGCAGCACATCCGCCTGCGCCCCCGAGATCAGCAGGTGTCGTCCCGTGTTGTGCAGAAAATCGTGCAGCGCGCGGAGCGCGAACACCGTCGTCGCATCGAGATGGCGGGCATTCTTTAGCCGGAGAATGATCACCTGCAGGTTTTCGTTTTCGGCCTGTTGCCGGACATGGGTCTGAAACAGGTCCGCGGCGCCGAAAAAGAGTTCCCCTTCGACGTGGATGATGGCGATCGACGGATGCTCCCGCGCCCGGGCCGCGTCGCGGGCGACGAGCTCATCTTCGGAGTTGAAGGTGTATTCGACGAGCAGCGGGGTGGAGGCTTTGCGCAGGGCGAGGAAGAGCGCGAGCACGACGCCGAGATAAATGGCAATATCCAGCGGCAGGAGCAGCGCGTAGGCGAAGGTGCCGAAGAGCGCGAACGCATCGGAGCCGGTGGAGCGCGCGGCGATGCGGATCTGCTCGCGATCGACGAGATTGAGGCCAACGCGGATCAACGCGGCGGCGAGCACCGGGATTGGCAGATGGTTCACGAGCGGGGACAGCAGGACCATGAAGCCGAGCACGAACAGGCTGCTGAGCACGCCCGACATCTGGGTGCGGGCGCCCGCCTGGAAATTGGCGGCACTGCGGGCAAACGAGGTCGATCCGGGCATCGAGGCGAAGAACGCCGAAACGATGTTGCCAAGTCCCATGGCGACCAGTTCGCGGTTCGTGTCCACCGGCTCGCCTGAACGCATGCTGTAGGACTTCGAGATCGACACGGCTTCCAGCATGCCGAGCAGTGCGATCGCCATCGCCGGCACGAGCAGATCGAGGATCACGCCGGCTTCGCGAGCGGTGAGGGGAACGGACGTGAAGTTCGGCAGCGAGGCCTTGATCGCGTTGCCCTGACCGAGATTCGCGACGCCGAACTGTGTGAGATCGACTGCCCAATCGATCACGGCGAAAATCACGAGTCCGAGGAGCGCTTCCGGCCAGCGGGGCCGCAGTCGTTTGATCAACATGAACAGCAGAAACGCGCCGGTCGCGACGCCGGTCGACCAGGGGTCCAACTCGCCCCGCAACGCGTGCCGCAGCGCGTCGAACGGGGCGGACCACAGCGAGGTGGTGGCCGCTCGTTCCACGCCGAGCAGGTGATGCACCTGGCTGAAGACCAGCAGCACGCCGATCGCGGCGCTGTAGCCGATCACTACCGACCGCGAAATGAACTGCGTGACCTGCCCGAAGCGCATGATCCCGGCGGCGAGCTGAACCAGGCCGATCAGCAGGGCCAGCAGCACGGCAAGCTCTGCCGGACCGAGCGCCGAGCCCTGCAGTCCGATGAAGGTGGCGGCGAGCAGCAGACTGAGCGAGTTGCTCGGCCCGAAGATCGCCTGCCGGCTGGAAAAGAAAAGCGCCGCGACCAGGCCCCCGACAATGACGCAGCCGAGCACCATCTGCGGCGGCAGCCCGGCGAGCAGGGCAAAGCCCATCGCCTGCGGAATCGAGACCATCGCGACCGTGGCGGCGGCAAACGCGTCGGCGCGCAGCTTCGCGCGGGAGTAGTGCCGCCACTCGGCCGCAAGCGGAGGGCACAACAGCCGCCAGTCCGGTTTCAGTGAATCGATGATGGGCGCGGGATCGATCACGCAAATGCGTCACATCGCTGAATCATGAAAATGAATACGGGGGCCGTCGCCTCATCGGGGCGCGCGGTCGCCGTCAGCGCACGAGTCCCCACGGCGAGAACAGAATCACGACCGTGACCCAGCCAACGAGCACCGCGCCGAGAAAAAACCGGTAACGGCGCCGTTCGCCGGCGCTCATGCGCACGGAAGACGCGTCGCGGGCGAGCGCCGGATGGTCAGCGTCGATCCGACCGCGGCTGCACAGCAGCATCACGACCGTGCAGACGAGGGTGATGACAAAGCCGACGTTGAGGGCGTTGCGCAGGTAGGCCGGCAGATGTGCGACCACGGCGGGGGAGTCGAGCGCGACAAAGGCGGCGACCCCGAGCGTGGTGCCCACCGCGAGGGTGGCGATCGCGCCGCGATTGTCGGCGCGGCGGGAAAAAATTCCGAACACGACGCAAACGAACACCGGCGGCGCGAGCAGCGACCAGAGCTTTACGAGGTAGGCGAAGAGACCGGAGTATTTGCCGATGAGCGGCGCCGCGAGGGTGCACGCGATGAGGATCGCGACCATCAGCACGCGTCCCAGTTTCACCAGGGCGCGCTCGCCGAGGCGGGGCATCAACTTCATCGCGAAATCGTAGGTGAGCATCGACGAAGAGGCCGCGAGTCCGGCGGCCATCGTGCCGAGGATTGCGGCGAGCAGGCCTGCGAGCACCAGACCGACGAGACCGGCGGGCACGAAACGCGTGACCATTTCTGCATAGGCCTGGTCCGGATGGGCGAGATCCGGCAGCAGCTGGGCCGCGATCGCGCCGGGCGCCGCGATGATGAACAGGGCAACGATCTTCAACAACGCGGCAAACACCGCGCCCATTTTTGAATGATAGAGGCTGCGGGCCGCGAGGGTGCGCTGCACGTAGTCGTGATCGGTGCAGTGTCCGTGCACGCCCAGAATGAGCGCACCGGTGATCAACGGCAGCCAGCCGAAGGCGTGCGACCAGGGTTGAATGACCGACCACATGCGATCGCCAGTCGAACTGCGCAGCGCGAGCAGGGGCTCCAGGCCGCCGGATTCGTGCAAGGCTGCGCCGAGCGTGACCGCGCCGCCGATCACAAGCACGGTGACTTGAAAGACGTCGATCCACATCACTGACCGCAGACCGCCGAACACGGCGCAAATCGCGGCGCCCGACGCGATGACCGCGACGGCGAGCAGGAACTCTCCGGGGCCGCTCCAGCCCAGCAACGTGGTGAGCACGGTCGCGCCAGCATAAAGGGCCGCGGTGAGATTGGCCGCGAGGATCATTACGACATTGATTCCGGCCACGAACAGGCGCGTGCCGGCGCCGTAGCGACGTTCGAAAAACTCCGGCGCCGTCGTGAGTTTCAGGCCGAGATAAACTTCAACGAAGAAAACCGCGAGCAGCACGAAACAGCCGGCGCCGACCAGTTGAAATGCGCCTACGACAATGCCGAGCGAGTAGGCGAGACCCGCCTGACCGACGAACTGCTGGCTCGAGATGTTCGCCGAAAACAAGGACGCGCCGACCACCGGCCAGCTGGCGTCGCGACCCGCCAGAAAAAAACCTTCGCCGGTCTCGACCTTGCGCCGGGAAAACCATGCGCCCAGCGCCACGGTGAAAAGGAAATAACCCAGGATGATCGCGAGATCGAGGGAACTCACGCGCGCGGTGAACATGATGTCGCAATCAGTTCGTCGTTGCGGGGCCGGAGTGCGAGCTCGCCACGGGCATCCAGCGATCGCCCATGCGGTCCTGCCAGGCGGCGTGTGCGCGCAGGAGCCGTTGCACGATCTCGTGGTAGGCGGAGTCGGCCGCGAGATCGTGCAGTTCGTCGGGATCTTTTTTCAAATCGAACAACTGCAGCCGCTCCTGGCCGTTCACGCGATAGCGGATGAGCTTCCAGCGTTCGTCGCGCACCATCCGCTGGCAGTCTTTATACAGAGAGAAGAGGGTTTCACGGCCGCCGTGTTCCGGTGTTGCCAGGGAAACGGTGTCGAGGCCCGGCGGGAGCTGGAGGCCGGCCAGTTGCGCGAGCGTCGCATACAGGTCGAGCGAATACACGAGCCGCGCGTCGGTGCGGCCGGCGGCGATGCCCGGCCCGGCGAGCAGCAGCGGCACTCGCACGCTTGGTTCGTAGAGGTTCTGTTTTCCCAACAGGCCGTGACTCCCGAGCGCCAGGCCGTGATCGGAGACGTAGACGACGAGCGTGTTCGCCTCGAGCTGGTGAGTGCGGAGCGTTTCGAACACCCGGCCGAGTTGCGCGTCGTGGTGGCTGATCATGCCGTAATAGGCGGCGAGTTGCTGCCGCACGACATCGGGGTCGAGCGGCCGGGGCGCGAGCATCTCGTCGCGGATCGAGAGCTCGCCGTTGTCGAAGGGGTGATCGGGACGGAAATTGGCCGGGAGGGGCAGGTGGGCGGGGTCGTACATGCCGGCGAATGCCGGAGGCGGGGTGCGCGGGTCATGGGGCGAGGTCAGCGAAAGATAGAGAAAGAATGGCTGGCGGCGCCCGGCCAGAAAATCCCGGGCGGATTCGCAAAAGAGATCGGTCGAGAAGCCGGATTCGAACCGCGGTGGAGCGGAATAGTCGCCGCGCGGCGAAAAGTCGTGCAGCGGCACGCGCGTGTGCTCGCACATGCCGCCGAGAAATATCCGGTGACCGCCGGTGAACGAACGGTGCAGCGAGGCGGGATCGTTGTGCCACTTGCCGGTGATGAAGGTCTCGTAGCCGGCGCGGCGAAACAGTTCGGGCAGGGTGGTGCTGCCCGCGGAGAGCGCGACCTTGCGGTCGGGGCGGCTCGACGGATCCGGCGCGGCATCCGCGGCGATGGCATTGCGGCCCGTGAGCAATGCGGCGCGGGCGGGCGAGCACACGGCCGCGATCAGTCCTCCCATGTGATAGGCGTGGCTGAAGCGCGTGCCGCGGGCGGCAAGCGCATCGAGATTCGGGGTGCGCACCGCGGGATGCCCGCACAGGCCGAGCGCATCGTGACGATGATCGTCGGCAATGATGAAAAGGACGTTGGGGGCGGCGCGACCCGCGGTGGTCGACGGGGTAAGGGAAGGGGCTGGCACGAGGATGAAATACGTTGACTAGACCCCGCTGGGGCGGAAAGTCGCCCTCCACTAAATCAATTAAGTGAGCTGGCAAAAACGGACGAACCTGAAGGATATCGCCGAGCGCGTCGGCGTCAGCGTCGCGGCGGTCTCCCTCGCGCTGCGCAACCATCCGTCGATTTCAAAGGCCACCACCGAACGGGTGAAGAAGGTGGCGCGGGAGCTGAACTATACGCCGGACCCGGGGCTGTCGGCGCTCGCCGCGCACCGCAGCCGGCTGCGCGTGCAGCGCGATTTTTCGGTGATCGCACTCGTCACGAACTGGTCCACGCGCGACGCGTGGACGAAGCGCGCGAGCGCGAAGCAGGTCGTCGAGGGCGCGACCCTGCGGGCGCGGTCGCTGGGATATTCGCTGCAGGTTTTCTGGGCCCGCGAGCAGGGCTACACGCCGCGCCGGTTCAGTGCCGTGCTGCGCAATCGCGGGATTCGCGGCCTGATCCTGGCGCCCTTCGAGGATCCGCACGACCGGCTCGAGCTGGAGTGGGAGGACTTCGCGGTCGTCGCCCTCGAGCGGCCAACGCAGTATCCGCTGTTCCATCACATCGTGCCGAACCATTTTGCCGGCATCCTGCTCGCCTGGGAGCAGCTGCGCGCACGCAACTACAACCGCATCGGGATCATCGTGTGGACCGATCTTTCCGAGCGGACGCTCCATCAATGGGAGGCGGGTTATGCGTATCTCCAGTCACGGACGCTCGAGGCCGACCGGGTCTCGGCGCTCGTGCTGCAGCCCGAGGATCCGGTGGGCCAGATCCGCAGCTGGCTGCGGCGCGAGCGACCGGAAGCCGTAATCAGCCGTTCGGATGGCTTCTTCGAAGCCGTGCGCGCGGAAGGACTGCGCATCCCCCAGGATATCGGCTACGTGAGCCTGAACGTCGTCGACGACATGCCGAATGCCAGCGGGATTCAGCAGCATCGCGCCGAGATGGGGGAGTTCGCGGTCGAGATCCTGAACAGTCTCCTCCAGAGCAACCAGCGCGGGTTCAATGCCGTCGCGCATGGCACGCACGTCGACGGGACGTGGCACGAAGGCAGCACCGTCCGCCCGCTCAAAGCCGCGACGCGAGGAGCGAAACGGACCCGCGCCCGCTGAGACCGGCTGAGGCGACTTCGATTAACTGATTTAGTGAGTTCGTCATTGCGGCGCTTGGTCGGTCCCGTAGGTCTCGCGCAGCTTTCCGGCCCGACCCACCTCCGCGGTTCGCGTTTCCCCTTACCTCCTCATGTCCACGTCCGCTTTTTGCCGCCGGCTTTTGCTGTTTGCGCTCGCGGTTGGGACGTGGATGCAGGCAGCGGAGAATCGTCCGCCCAACCAGATTCTCGTTCTGGTGGACGATCTGGGACGCGATTGGGTCGGCGCCTACGGATCGTCCCATCCCACGCCGAACCTCGACCGGCTGGCGGCGGAGGGTGTGCGATTCGAGACGGCCTGGTTCACGCCGGTCTGCACCCCGACGCGGGTGGCGCTTCTGACGGGACAGCAACCCTGCCGCAGCGGTTGGACGGTGCACTATGACGTGCCCCGCTGGGGCGGGGCGGGCTTGATCCCGGAGAACTATCCAACGCTGGGACTCTGGATGCGCCGGGCGGGCTATGTGACGGCCATCGCCGGGAAATGGCAGATCAACGACCTGCGCCGCGAGCCCGACATCATGCGCCGCCATGGATTCGACGAGCATTGCCTCTGGACCGGGGTGGAGTCGGGCAACCCGGCGAGCGAGCGGCGCTACTGGGATCCGTTTCTTCAGATCAACGGCGAACGGCGCACGCACGGCGGGGAGTTCGGGCCGGACGTGGTGCAACGATTCGTATTCGATTTTATCCGACAGCACCGCGACCGCCCGTTTTTCCTGTATTATCCGATGATCAACGTGCACGCCCCGAACGAGCCCACGCCGTTGCATCGCGTCACGCCGCCCGAAGGCGAGGCGGCACTCTATGCCGGAATGGTCGACTACACCGACCGGCAAGTGGGCGACCTGCTGCGCTGGCTGGAGGCTCTTGGGCTGACGGAAAACACGATCGTCTATTTTGCGGGCGACAACGGTTCCTCGACCGGTGGAACGCTGGACGGCGTGTCCATGCCGGCGGGCAAGGGCACCCGGCTCAGCGATCTCGGCGTGCACGTGCCGCTGCTGGTCAGAGCGCCCGGCCGCGTGCGGTCAGGAATCGTATCGCGGCGGCTGGTGGAGGTGACGGACCTGCTGCCGACGCTTGCGGAGTTTGCGGGGTTGAAATTGCCGGCCGATGCGGCGCGAGACGGTCGGTCGCTCGTGTCGGAATTGACGAGTGGCGCGAGCGTCGCGCCGCGTCCGTGGATTGTCACCCAATACGGCGCCGAGCGCGCGGTGCGCGACCAGCGCTATTACCTGGATAATCGCGGTGGCTTTTTCGACCTCGTTGCGGATCCGCAGCAGAAACAACCGCTGCGTTGGGACGCGACGGTGGAATCCGCTGCGGCGCACCAGCGCCTGCGGGCGGCGCTGGCCAGCGTGCCGGCGGATGCCGGGCCGCCATTTCCCGAGTATGCGCAAGCCGAGCGCCGACTGCAGGAACACCAAGCGGCTAAGCGCGCCCGCCGCTTGGAATCGTCCCATTGAATCTTCCCCGTTTTCTTATGCCGATCGCTTTCACACGCTCCTCTTTCTTCTCGCGCGGCCGCCGCCTGATCGGACTGATGCTGCTGGCGGCCTCCGTCACGGCGGCCACCGCACGCACCGAGATTTATGTAGCGCCGCAAGGCAGCGATCAGGCGGTGGGAACGGTCGCGGCGCCGGTGGCCTCGCTCGCCCGGGCGGTGGAACTATCGCGCCGGGCGCGAGCGGCGGCGCCGGCGGACGAAATCGTCGTCGTGCTCCAGTCGGGCGTGCATCGTTTGACGGAAACGTTGGTACTCGGGCTGGCGGATACACCGGCGGCGGGAGGTTCGTTGAGTTTTGTCGCCCGTCCGGGCGAACGTGCGATCGTGAGCGGTGGCGTGCTCCTCCGCGATTGGAGGCGAGTGCCGGCGGGGGAAGAGCCGGAAGGCACGCCTGCGGCGGCGCGTGGCCGGCTCTGGGTTGCGACGCCGCCGGCGTCGCTCGAGTCGCGCGCTTTTCATGCGCTCTACGACGGAATGGAGGCGCTGCCGCGCGCGCGTTCCCGCGAGTATCAGGCGCGCGGCGAACATCGCGGCCTGCTGAACCGCTTGGAGCATCGCGATCTGATCGAGTTTCCCGCGGGTTCGATCAAGGCCTGGCCCAATCTCGCAGACGTCGAGATTTTGAGCCGGCCGAATCACAACTGGCTCGTGAACTACCTCGCGCTCGAATCGGTTGACGAGGCCGCGCTGACGGCGCGCACCACGGTGCCGGCGACCTATACGCCGACGGGAAAGTTCTGGGTCGAGAACGTGATGGAAGCGTTGGACGAGCCCGGCGAGTGGGTGCTCCACCGCACGGAGCGACGCGTTTATTTGTGGCCGCGCGGCGAGACGCCAGGGGAGAACATCGTGGCGCCTGCGGTGACGACGCTCTTTCGCGTGGCTGGTCGCGAGGATTATTGGGGCGACGCCGACCAGCCGGCGGGTGGCGTGCGTTTCGAGAATCTGACGTTTGCGCACACGGACCGCGACGTGTGGACGCCGGCCGATGCGGGCTTGCAGCACGATTGGGCGATGTTCGACAAGGACGACGCGTGCCTGCGTTTCCGCGTCGCGCAGGATTGCGAGGTGCGCGCTTGCACGTTCGAGGCAGCGGCGGGCCACGGCGTGTGCGCCGATCTTTATACACGGAACATTCGCGTGCGCGGAAATACGTTCCGGCACCTCGGCGCAGGCGGCGTGTTGCTATGCGGCTACGGCCCCGGCACGAAGGACGTGAATGGCGGGCACGAAATTGTGGACAACGAATTCCATGACCTCGGCACGCTCTGGTGGCACTCGCCGGCGGTCTTCCTTTGGCAGAGCGGGAGCAATCTCGTCGCGAACAACTACCTTCACGACCTGCCTTACAGCGGCATCGTGCTCAGCGGCGTGCGGCCGCGGCATTTCGGCATCTCGACTCCGAAGATCCAGAATCCCGAATTCCCGGCGAACATGCGCGAGGACCTGCGATTGATCCGCTGGCGCGAAGTCGGCAATCCGCGCACCGCCGAGGAAATTCTGCCGTTCGCGCATACGCGCAAAAACGTCATTCGCGACAATGAGATTCACGACGCGATGCTCGTCCTCCGCGACGGCAACGCGATTTATCTCTCGAGCGCCGGCAAGGACAACGTGATCCAGCGCAACGTCATTTATCGCATGGGCCGGGCGGCGGCGATCCGCACCGATGACGATCAGTCCTACTGCAAGATCACCGAAAACGTGACGTTCGGCGTCGGCATCGTCGTGAAGGATTACAACGAGACCTGGAACAACATCATGATCAATGGCGGGCTGCGGATCACCTCGGACCGACCGGAGTCGCGCGTGGATCGCAATGTCTACGTTTCGTATCTCGGCCAGGCGAAGTTCTACGAGGTCGATGTCGTTAACAGCTATTTTGGCAACGCCCCGAACGACACGATGCTGAACAACTACAATCCGAATCATAAGCCCGTCGTGCCGCCGAAGACGGATCATAACCTGTACTTCACCTCGGATCGCACCGCGGCGGAGGCGTTCATCGAGGGAATGCAGCGGACGTGGGGCAACGATCTTGCGAGCGTGATCGCGGATCCGCGCTTCGTTGCGCCGGCGGAGGGCGATTTCCGTTTCGCGCCTGGATCGCCGGCGGAGGCGCTAGGCATCCATTCTGTCGATACGCGTGAGGTCGGACTTAAACGCGAACCCATGGTGAAGCGCCTGCAGCGCATCGGGGAAAAACTGGATCTGTCGGCCGGTGCGACCAGCGAAGATCGCGGGTGACGTTCCGGCGAACTACTCGAGCCAGCCGAGCTGCGTCAGGAAACGGTCGCACTCGCCCACGGTGAGCCGATAAAACTCCGGGGAACGGCTGCGGTTGAAGAACCCGTGGTCCTGCCCTTCGTAAAGATGCAGTTCGCACGGAACGCCGGCGGCGAGCAGCGCGTCCCGGAAACGCGCGAGGGTGGCGAGCGGGATGAGTTTGTCCTGCGTTCCGAGAAACAGAATCGTCGGCGGCGCGCCGGCGGCGACGTTATGCGCCGGTGAAAGTTCGCGCAGCCGGTCGCGCACACGGCTGGCGCCATAGTTGCCGGGACCATTGTCGAGCACGGGATTGAACAGGAGGAGCGCGTTGGGTTTGGACGAAATGGAAAGATCGTCGTGCGGGTCGTCGATCCCGGCTACGAGCGCGGCGTGCGCGGCCAGATGTCCGCCGGCGGACGCACCCATCGCCGCGATACGATTCGGGTCGACGCCGAGCTCCGCGGCGTGACGTCGGACCCAGCGTATCGCGGAGCGGGCGTCCTGGATGCAGACCTCGGGCGCGGCGGTCTCGTCGCGCGGCGCGAAGCGATATTGCACGAGCACGCAGACCAGGCCGCGCGAGGTGAAGTGCTCGGCTTGATCGTTCAGCTGGGCCGGCGAACCGCCGACCCAGCCGCCGCCGTGGAAAAACACGATCGCGGGTCGCGCCTCCTGCGCCGCGGCTCCGTCCGGACGTGACACGTAAAGCGTCAGCGCGCGGTCGCCGACGGTCTTGTAAACGACCGGCTCGCCGCGCGGCTGCCCCCAGTCGGCGGCGCCGAGCGAGGTCGCGGCAAGAATGGCGACGAAGGCGGCGAGGCGGTGCGGAAACGTGACGAGGCGAAGCATGGGGGAAGTGGGACGACCGGAGGAGCTCGCGCGTCTGGCAGCGAGCTCAACGAGCCATCAAGGATGAGGAAGGTGGTTCAAATCCTGGATTTCCTCGAGGGTGAGCGCGTGCTGGAGAATGGCGACATCGTCGATCGTTCCGGTGAAGTAGGTGTCGGCAGTGCCGGCGTTGCGGTCGCGACCAATGTGGACCGGCTGGTTGTTCGTGTTGTTCTGCGACCAAAGCGCGGTGGACTCGGCCGCGAGCACGCCGTCGATGTAGAGCTTGTGACTCGCGGCGCCCTCGTTGACGAAGGCGACGTGATGCCAATTGCCGTCGGTGATCGTGACGACGGTGGCGACGTTTTCCGTGACGCCGATGTGCCGGCATTGCCGTCGTTACCCGCGGCCGGATCGACATAGAAGGACGCCTGAATCGCGGCGGAGGCGGAGAGGGTGGCAACGAGCAGGCACGCGCCCGCGAAAACGCCGGGCACGGCGGAGGACAATGTCTTCATGGTGGGGGGGAATGCGCCGCGTTGGACGCGGCCGGGGTTAACGCTACACGCGAAACACCTGCGATCGTTCCGCTACGCGGCAACGGCGCGTCTGCTAGAACAGTTAAGAGCCCGCGTGGACGATGCCGCGGATTCAGCTTAAATGTTCAAGCGCGGCTTCGATTGTCGTTCGTTTTCCCGGATGCACGGTGAATCCCGCCGATGAAGCTTACCCCGTGGCTCTGTGCGCTTGCGTTGCTGTCGTCATCGTTGGCCGCGGCCTCTCCGTCCTCGCCGCGGCCGAACGTCGTGGTGATCGTGACGGACGATCAGGGCTACGGCGATCTCGCGTGCCACGGCAATACGATGATCCGCACGCCGCACCTGGACCGGCTCTATGCGCAGAGTGTGCGGCTGACGGATTTTCACGTGGATCCGACGTGTGCGCCGACGCGGGCGGCGTTGCTGACCGGGCGCTATTCGACGCGCGCCGGCGTGTGGCATACGGTGATGGGCCGTTCGCTGCTGAATCGCGACGAGGTGACGATGGCGGACGTTTTCCACGCGGGCGGTTATCGGACCGCGGCGATTGGCAAGTGGCACCTCGGCGATAATTTCCCGTTTCGACCGCAGGATCGCGGATTCGACGAGACGCTGGTGCACGGCGGCGGCGGCATCGGCCAGACGCCCGATCATTGGGGCAACCGCTACGACGATCCCGTCCTCTTGCGCAACGGCGTGCCCACATCCTCGTCGGGTTACTGCACCGATGTCTTTTTCGACGAGGCGCGGCGTTTCGTCACCTCGCAGCGCAATCATCCGTTCTTCCTCTATCTGGCGCCGAACGCACCGCACGCGCCGTTCGTGGTGGCGGAGAAGTATCGCGTGCCGTATGCGGCGCGCGGTGTGCCGGAGCCGATGGCGAGTTTCTACGGCATGATCGAGAACCTCGACGAAAACGTGGGCCGGCTGCTCGCGGATCTGGAGGAATCCGGCCTGGCGGAAAACACCCTCGTGATCTGGATGACCGACAACGGCACGGGCGCGGGCCTGCCGGGAGATGCCGAGGGCAGTCGGACCTCCGCAGGAGAAGGCTGGCAGGGATTCGATGCCGGACTGCGCGGAAAGAAAGGTTCGGAATACGACGGCGGCCATCGCGTGCCTTGCTTCGTACGCTGGCCGGCCGGCGGGCTCGTGGGTGGTTGCGACGTCGCGACCCTCGCCGCGCATTTCGACCTGCTGCCCACGTTGGTGGAGCTCTGCGGGTTGACGCCACCGCGGTCTGAGCTGGACGGCATCAGTCTCGCCCCGGTGCTGCGCGGGGCGCGGGCGGACCTCGCGGAGCGCACGCTCTTCGTTCACCGCCAGCGACGGGAGATTCCCCCGAAATGGGAGCACAGCGCGGTGCTGACAGAACGCTGGCGACTCGTGAACGGCAGCGAACTCTACGACATCGAAGGAGACCGCGGGCAAAATCACGACATCGGCGACGCGCACCCGGACATCGTCCGCGAGCTCCGCGCGCGTTATGAAAGCTGGTGGGATTCGCTGGCTCCGGTGCGAGCGAGCCATGCGGCCATCGTGGTCGGCGCGCCGCAGGAAAATCCGACGACACTCAACGCGATGGACTGGCACAATGACGACATCCGCCAGATCCCGTGGAATCAGCCGCAGATCGTCGCGATGCCCTGGGCGAACGGTTACTGGTGGATCGAGGTCGCCGAGGCGGGCAACTACGAGTTCACGCTGCGGCACCAGCCGTGGGAAGCGAAGTTTCCTCTGCAAGCCACCGCAGCCCGCGTGGTCGTGAACGATCGCGTCGCCGAGGTCGCGTTGCCGGCCGCCGCCACGAGCGTGGCCCTGAAACTCGCACTGCCCGCCGGAGCCGCGAAATTACAAACCTGGCTTTTGGATGCGGCCGCGGGCAAAACCCGCGGGGCTTTCTTTGTCGAGGTGCGCCGGCGCTAAACGAATCTCCTTATGACGATCTCCTCTCGCTGCGGTTGGCTGACCTGGGTTGCGACGCTGCTGCTGGCGCCGTGGTTGTATGCGGCGGATCAATACGGCGCGGAACGGCCGAACATCGTTTTCATTCTGTCGGACGATCAAGGGTGGGGCGACGTCGGCTACCGCGGCAGCCAGATCAAAACACCGAACATCGACCGGCTGGCGGCCGACGGCGTGCGGCTCGAGCAGTTTTATGTGCAGCCCCTGTGCTCGCCGACGCGCGCGGCGTTTCTCACCGGGCGTTATCCGATTCGCTACGGGCTGCAGGTCGGCGTCGTTCGTCCGCACGCCCGTTACGGGCTGCCGGCGGAGGAACGCACATTGCCCGAGGCGCTCCGGGACGCCGGCTATCGCACGGCGATGGCCGGCAAGTGGCATCTCGGACACATCCGGCGGGAGTTTTTGCCGACCGGGCAGGGTTTCGAGCATCACTACGGGCTCTATACGGGAAACTTCGATTACTTCACGCATCGCCGGGACGGCGGACTCGACTGGCATCGCAACGAGCAGCCGGTCGAGGAGCCGGGATACTCGACTGAGCTGATCGCCGACGAGGCGGCGCGTCTGATTACGGAACACGATCCACGCCGGCCGTTGTTCCTTTATGTGGCGTTTAACGCCCCGCACATGCCCTTGCAGGTGCCGGAAAACTACAGTGCGCTTTACAAAGACTGGCCCGAGCGACGCCGACTCTATGCCGGCATGGTGACGGCGATGGACGAAGGCGTGGGACGCATCGTGAGCGCGCTCGAAAAGAGCGGCCTGCGCTCGAACACGCTGCTTGTTTTTAGTTCGGACAATGGCGGCGCGTTGCCGGGTTTGATGGCGGACAACGGTCCGCTCCGCGAAGGCAAAGGGACTTATTATGAAGGCGGCGTTCGCGTGCCGGCGCTCGCGGTTTGGGATGGCAAACTTCCCGCGGGTGCGGCGGTGGATGCTCCGTTGCACATCGTGGATTGGTTTCCGACGCTTTTGAAACTCGCCGGTGCTTCGCTCGACCAGCCGCTGCCGCTCGATGGACGTGACATGTGGTCCTCGCTGGCTGCAGGTGCGCCGTCCCCCCACGAAGAGTTGCTCATCAATGTAGGCGTGGCCGGCGGCGCGATTCGGGTCGGCGACTGGAAGCTCGTCTTGAACGGCAAGGTGAAGGACGGCTTGGAGGGCGGCACCGAAACCGACGAGCGGCGGGAAATGAAGCGCCGCGCCCGCCTCACGCCGCAAATCGAGTTGTTCAATCTGGCGGACGACCCGTTCGAGAAAACCAATCTCGCGGCGTCGCGCCCCGATCAGGTAGCGCGTTTGCAGGAACGACTCGACACCTATGGGCGCGCGGCGGTGCCGTCGAAGCAGGCGCCCGCGGCCCCGGGTTTCAAAACTCCCGCGGTGTGGGGCGCTGAGGACGGCACGGAAATGCGAGATTGAGATCGGCGCACTCCCGGTCGTGATCACCGCGTCGCGGCTGCGGCTGCGGCGAGAGCGGGATGATTCATCCAGTCGAGTTGCGGCCAATTGTCGCCACCGGTGTTCGGTTGCGCCGGTCCGGGCGTGCTGCGGCCTTGCCGGATTTGCGTTTCCAGCAGCGACGCCAGCTCGGCGACGACGTCAGGGTGGGCGGCGAAAAGATTTTTCGTTTCCGCGCGATCGTGCGCGAGGTCGAAGAGCTGGAACGGCGGCGCGTCGGCAGGCGCCTGGCCGGGTTTCGGATCGCTCCAGCCGCCGGAGTCCGGCGCGAGGCAAAGTTTCCATGCGCCTTGCCGGATGGCGAAGGAGCCGTTGACCGAATGATGCACCAGATTGCCACGCGGAGCGATCGCGTGCGCCGGATCGCGCAGCACCGGAAGGAGGCTCACGCTGTCCTCGCCGGCGTCGGCCGGCAGCGACGCGGATAGCAAGTCGGCGCAGGTCGCGAGCCAGTCCATCTGGCAGATGAGCGCGGAGCTTTCGCTTCCGGCCGGAATCTGTACCGGCCAGCGTGCGAGGAAGGGCACGCGATGGCCGCCTTCGTAGAGATCGGCCTTGCCGCCGCGCAGACCGGCCTGCGGGTCGTGGCCGATTTTTTTCAACTCCGCAAAATTCGCCGCGGGACTGCAGCCGTTGTCGGCGGTGAAAACCACGAGCGTGTTGTCGGCGAGGCCGCGTTCGTCGAGCACGCGCAGGAGTTCTCCCACGTCATGATCGAGCTGAAGACAAAAGTCGCCGTAGGCCGAACCTGTGCGTCCGGCGAACTCCGGCGTCGGCACGATCGGCGTGTGCGGCGACGCGAAGGCGAGGTAGAGAAAGAACGGCTTCCCGCCGTCCTGACGCGCGAGATAGTCAACCGCCTCGCGGGTCAGCCGGCTCTGCACGTCGACGTGAGCGAAATCGTCGGCGATCGGCCCGGTGCGCCACATGGCAGGCAGGGCGGACTTGTCGATGCGATGCGTGGGTGGGGAGACGACGCGATCGTCGCGCAACCAGACATAAGGGTCCATGTCGAGCGAGGCGCTGATGCCGAAGAAGGAGTCGAAGCCGATATGAGTCGGTCCCTCGCGGAAGGGCTCGTCGTAGGCGATGCCGTGGGCGAGTTGGGGATCGTTTTCGCGGGCGCGCGGGCCGGGCTCCGGCGGCGCTTCATACGATGCCGACGGCGTGCCGGCGGGCTGGCGCGTCCAGTCCAGGCCGAGATGCCATTTGCCAATCATGGCGGTGGTGTAGCCCTGCGTGCGCAGCAATGCGGGCACGGTGAGGCGGCCCGGCTCGATCAGCGGCTGCGAGTAGCCAAAAAGCACGTGAGACTTCAAGCGACTGCGCCAGGCGTAACGACCCGTGAGAAAGCTGTAGCGCGACGGCGTGCACACCGCGGAGCTGCTGTGCGCGTCGGTGAAACGAGCGCCCTCGCGCGCGAGCCGGTCGAGGTTGGGCGTGCGCCAGGCGGCGGCGGGATTGTAGGCGGACACATCGCCCTGTCCCATATCGTCGGCGAGAATGAAAACGATGTTGGGAGGGCGTGAGGCTGGCGACGAAACGGGGTTGGCCGCGCCGAATCCGGTCGACAGAGCGCAGGCCAGCGCGCCGAGGCAGAGCGTGAGTTTCATGAAAGGAGAGCGAGTCGTAAAGGGACGAGGGAACGTGCAGAGTTGTGACAGCGTCGTTGCGCTGCCTCAGCGCACGACGGCGCCACCTTCGATCTCGACCACGTAGGTATCGCCGAGGGGATTCGCGCCTAAGGTGCGCGGATGAAAGCCGCGCCGTCCATCGGGGGCGGTGACAACCTCGAAAGGCGCCTGGTCCGGCACACCGAGAAGCCGCACGGAGCGGATCGCGTTTTTGAAGTCGGGAAAGGCGAAGTTGCCATAGCCCTTGGCGCGTTCGAGCTCGAAGATCGTGAAGTAGAGCCTGCCGGGCTTCGCGGTGCAGCGCCAGGCGCGATGCGGAAGAAAGACTGGCTCGCCGTTGAAGTCGCGGAGCGTGCGCGCGGTATCGCCGAACTCCTCACCGAACGGTGACGGCCGGGCTCCGTAGATCGCCTCGCCATTGCGTTGCAGCCATTCGCCGACGCTGCGGAGGGCCACCTGGCTTCCCTCGGGGATGAGGCCTTGGGCGTCGGGACCCACGTTGAGCAGGTAGTTGCCGCCCTTGGACGCGACGTCCACCAGCTTGAAGACCAGCTCGCCGGCGGACTTCCAGTTGTGATCGTCGCGCCGGTAACCCCAGGTGTTGTTCAACGTGGCGGGAACTTCCCACGGCACGGTGGAGCTCTCGTGGGGAATCTGGTTGTCGCGCGTGCTGACGTAGTCGCCGACGCCACCCAGCCGGCCATTGATCAGGCAGGCGGGCTGCAGCTCCCTCACCAATCGCGTGAAGCGGGCGGCCCGGTCGCCCTGGTCCATCATCATTGGCGTATCGAACCAGATCAGCGCGAGCGGTCCATAGCGGGTGAGCAGTTCCCGCACCTGCGGCTCCGCCTTCGTCTGGAGATAACGGTCGAAGCTGCCGTTGCGATCCTTCTCCTCGTCGGAAGGGAAGTCCCAGTCGTTGCCGGCGCCGCCGGGCTCGTGCCAGTCCTGCGACTGCGAATAATAGACGCCAAAACGCAGCCCCCGGCGCGCGCACGCCGCGGCGAGTTCCTGGATGATGTCGCGCTTGAACGGCGTGGCATCGACGACGTTGTAGGGAGAGGCGTCGGACTTGAAGAGGGCGAAACCGTCGTGGTGTTTGGCCGTGATCACGACGTATTTCATGCCGGCGTCCTGGGCGAGTCGGGCCCAGGCATCGGCGTCGAATTTCACCGGATCGAATTGTGGAGCGAGTTTCTCGTAATCGGCCACCGGGATCGGCGTTCGTTTCATGATCCACTCGCCGATCGAGCCGATGCGTTTGCCCTTCCACTCGCCGGCCGGAATCGCGTAGAGCCCCCAGTGGATGAAGAGGCCGAACTTGGCTTCGCGAAACCATTCCACGCGCTGCGCCCTGGCGTGCGGGCTTTCGGGATCGGGCGCCGGTGCGGCGGTGGCCGGGATGAGCAGCGAGAGGACCAGCGCGAGGGGAAGGAAGAGACGAAGACGATGCATGGGAGGGGGAGGGGAAACCCGGCACGCGAAGGGGTCGGCGCCGCTGGCCTGGACGCAAGCAATCGGCGAGACGGCGTCAACGCACGTCCGGTTGAATCAGTTAAGCGCAGGGGGCGCGGGTTCTCGCAGCGCGTCTTCCCGTTGGAAAAAATCGCGGCCGTCGCTTCGCTCGAATCGAGGGTTTGCGACGGATCTAGCGGGAAAGTTCCGGGCAACTTAACAGTTTTAGTAAACATACCGTTGTGTGCGGTCGCCCGGATCGGAAAGGTGCGCCCGTGTTCAGCGCGCGTTTGCGCAAACTCACCCCAACCCACACACCTCGCGCCCCCATGCTTCACTCCGCTGTGAATCTTTCCGTGCGTCCGCCTGCCGCGTGTCAGTGCAGATGGATTGCTCTCGCCTTGGCGACCTTTTCGGCCACGGCCCTGGCCCAGACGTCGCTCCCTCCGACGGAGGACGACAAAACCGTCAAGCTCCCCACCTTCGTCGTGGATAGTTCCCGCGACATCGGTTACCAGGCCACCAACACGACTTCGGTCGGATACATCAATCGTCCCCTTAAGGATCTTCCGCAGAGCATCGGCATCCTGAACGAGGAGTTGATGCGCGACGTCGGCGCCTTGGATTTCGCGCAAGCGGTCCAGTATTCGACGAACATCAATTTCCAGATCGCGAACGCCGACACGAATTTCACGATCCGGGGCCTGACCTCGCGTTCGTTCTTCGTGAACTTCCTCACGCGCGTCACGCCGACGGACAGTTACATGACGGAACGCATCGAAGTCGTGCGGGGACCGGCGAGCGTGATCTATGGCCAGCAGGATACGGGCGGCGTGGTGAACACGATTACCAAGCTCGCGCGCCTGGGGCAGAATCGCACCTACGTCGAACTCACGGGCGGCAGCGAGGACATGAAGCGCGCCACGTTCGATAGCAATCTCGCCCTCGGAAAGAATCAGGCCTTGCGCGTGGCGGGTCTTTTTCACGAGCAGGATAATTCGCGGGCCTTCGCGGATCTCGAGCGCCGGGGCCTCTACGCCGACTATGTATGGCAGATCACTCCGACGACGTCGTTCCGCTTCTCCGGCGAGCACGGCAATGATCACCGCACACCGTTCACCGGGATCCTCACTCTCCAGGCCAACGCGAGTGCCCAATCGACCGCGGCCGCCGTCGGTCTCCTACCGCAGGATTACGCGCAAAGTGTCCAAGGCCCCGACGCGATCAGCAATCTCGACTACTTTTTCTACACGGCGGCGTTCACCACGGCGCTCTTCGACAATCGCCTGAACGTCAATTTCACGATCAGCGAGTCGATGCGTAACCGCAATCAACGCTGGGGTCCGCAGATGAAAGGCGCCAATGTCGCCACCTCGAATGTCGCCGCGAGCTCGATCAAAGGCTATCAGATCACGCCGGGTTACACGACGGGCACCCCGGTGTTCATGCAAAACTGGCAGTTCGTCGGTCTGGACGAACGTTTCCGCTTCTACCGCCTGCAAGCGGCGTTGCAGCTGCCCGAAGTTGGCGGCCAGCACCTGCTCACGTTTGGCGGCAGCTACGAGCCGAACGATTACCCCATCGAGCAGACCACGTCGTGGCTCTATCGCAACCCGACCGGCATGGCACGGGGCGCGATCTTCGGCCAAGCTGTGAATGATCGTCTGCCTTACACCGTGATCACGAACGGAGGCCTGCGATTTCCTCAGCAGCTCATCGGCAACGGTCTCTATGAGCGCCCCACGGGCGGCTTCGTCATCGGCAAGGAAGTGAAAGCCGGCTTCGCGATGCTCTCCTCGGATTGGGGCAAAACCGGCCGCCTCAAGACGCTGCTTGGCCTGCGCTACGACGACATGTTCAACGACAACCTTGCCCTGACGTTCGACAACAACGACGTGCGCGGGGAGGGGGCCTACAGTTTCGACCACGTGAAGATCTGGTCGAAATCCTTTGGCGTCGTCTACGCCGTGACGCCGTGGCTCAACGCCACCGCGAATTACGGCACCTCGCTCTGGCCCAACGTCAATCGCTTCGATCTCGATCTGAACATCATGCCGGCGACGACGGGCGAGAGTTTCGAATTTGGATTCAAGGCCCTCACCGAGGACAACCGCTTCTCGGCGTCGTTTACCTACTTTGACCTGTCGCAGAAGAACGCCGCGCTGGCCGTGCCGGCCCCGTTGCTGATTGCGGAATTTGGCACCGCCACGCCGGCGCGGGCGGTCGCCGGTTCGATGGAAGCGAAGGGTTACGAACTGGAATTCGTGGCGAATCCCACGCCGGAGTGGACGGTGCGCGCCGGCTTAGGCTATGCGGATCCGAAGATCACGACCGACCTTCCCCAGTTCGGCTATCCCGCCGGCAAGAGCATGCCCGGCGTGACGAAATACACCGGCTCGCTCTTCACGCGCTACACCTTCACGTCCGGGCCGATGAAAGGGCTCTTTGTCGGCGGTGGCTTCAACTACCGCGGCAAAAACTTCGCGGGCTACATCGACACCAACAATGACAACATCGCCGAACGCCAGGAAACGTTTCCGAGCTACGCGACGTTCGATTTCCTCGCCGGCTACAACTTCAAGCCCGGCCGCAAAACCCGTGTCGTGCTGCGCGCGAATCTCCGCAACGCCTTCGACAAGTCCTACATCGTGGCGACCGACGTGAACTTCGCCGGCTACGGCGATCGTCGCCAATTGATGCTGTCGACCGGCATCGAGTTCTAGACCGCGGGACCAAATTCCCCCGCGAATCAGGGCTGCGCTCGTGGAGTGCAGCCCTTTGTTTGAACGGGGATCGTTCCTTCCTTAACCGTTTCAGCCGGATCCGTTCTCCCGCTTTCGCCCATGCCATCTTCGATTTCCCCGTCACTGGTCATCGCCTGCGTCGTCGGCGCGATCCTGTGCTTCCTGCCCGCACCCTCGCGAGCGGTCGGTTCCCCGTCGCCCTCCGCGCGGACCGAGGAGGCGCGCACCGCGTGGTTCGCGGAGGCGCGTTACGGGATGTTCATCCACTGGGGTCTTTATGCCGTGCCGGCCGGGTCGTATCGCGGCCAGCGCATCGATCGCGGTTCCCACGGCAACGGGCTCGGCGAGTGGATCATGTTCAACGCGAAAATTCCCGTGAAGGAATACGCGAGCTATGCGGAGGAGTTTAACCCCGTGAAGTTCGATGCGGATGCGTGGGTGCGTCTCGCGAAGGACGCGGGCATGAAATACATCGTGATCACGACGAAACATCACGAGGGCTTCGCGATGTTTCACAGCCGCGTGTCGTCCTTCAACATCGTCGACGCGACGCCGTTTCATCGCGATCCGCTCCAGGAACTCGCGGAGGCGTGCGCGCGCCACGGGCTGCGACTTGGCTTTTATTATTCGCAGGCGCAGGACTGGCATCATCCCGGCGGCGCGGCGCGCACCCCGGGACAGCCGATGGCCGGCGGCGATCCGGCGGGCGGACACTGGGATCCCGCGCAGGACGGCGACTTCGACGACTATCTCGATCGCATCGCCGCGCCGCAGGTTCGCGAACTGCTGACGAACTATGGTCACATTTCGATTCTCTGGTGGGATTCGCCGGTCGGCATGACCCCCGCGCGTGCTGCGCGCATGGCGGAGTTGCTGAAACTGCAGCCGCATCTGATCACGAATAATCGCCTGCTGAATCCGCGCGTGCCGAATGCCTTTTCCGGCGACACGGAAACTCCGGAGCAATTCATCCCCGCAACCGGCTTCGAAAATCGGCTCTTCGAGGTCTGCATGACGATGAATGAAACCTGGGGCTACAAGGCGCACGACCAGCATTGGAAGCCCGCCGCCGACATCACCCGCAAGCTGATCGACATCGCGAGCAAGGGCGGGAACTTCCTCCTCAACGTCGGCCCCGACGCGCAAGGCGAGATTCCAGCACCGAGCGTCGAGCGGCTTCGCGAGTCGGGTCGCTGGGTGCGCGCGCACGGCGAGGCCATTTACGGAACGAGCGCGAGCCTGTTTCGACGCCTGCCGTGGGGACGCAGCACGACGAAAGGTAACACGATCTACCTACACGTTTTTGATTGGCCGGCGGAGGGACGACTGTTCGTGCCGGGCCTGAAGAGTCCGGTGGCTCGCGCGATCGTCGTCGGCGATCGGGCCGCGCGCCCGCTCGACGTCGAAATGACAAACGAGGGCGCCGTCGTGCACGTGCCGGACGAAGCACCCCATCCCGTGGCGTCCGTGCTCAAGCTCGAGTTTGCCGCGCCACCGGTGGTCGACCAACCGTTGCCCGCGCCGGATGCGAACGGCATCGTGTTGCTGCCGGCGAATCTCGCGGCGATCGTCAACGCCTACGACGGAAACGCGCAGCTGTTCGGTGCGGGCGAGCGAGCGGTGATCGGCGACTGGAACCGGGGCGGCACGATGTTGCACTGGGAATTCCGGACGATTGCAGCGGGTCGGTTTGTGATCGAGGCGGAGATGTCGAGCCGCAGCGGCGGCGTGCTCTCCGTCACGGTCGACCAGGAAACGGTTACGACGCGGGCCGAGCCGAGCGCGGGCGCCGCGTTGACGTGGCAACGTTTGGGTGAGATCGAGATCCGCGCATCCGGGGAACACGCGCTCGAAGTGAAATCCGGCCAGGACGACTGGAGCGAAAGCCGCCTGCGCGCGGTGCGCCTGCGCGCTCTACGATGAATCCTCCGGTTTCTTGGGCGCGTTGATCGATGGCGCACGCGGGGCGTCCGACTGATCTTCGGCGGCTTCCTCCGGCTTGCCTGTATCCGAAAGACTGCGACCGCCGAGCGGATGGCGCCCGCCATTGGTCTCGGCGTGCACGCGGGTGAACTCCGCGCCGAAAAACAGGATTTGCGCCGCATAGTAGCACCAGAGCAGGAGCACGATCGCCGAACCCGCCGCGCCGTAAGCGGACGTTACCGTCGTCCGTGCGAGGTAGAGCGCCAGGAGCGTTTTTCCGCCGACGAACAGCAGCGCTGTCACCGCCGCGCCGGTCCAGACGTCGCGCCACCGCACATAAACGTCGGGGAGCAGTTTGAACAGAATCGCGAACAGATACGTGATCACGCCGAACGACAGCGCGAAGTTCAGCCCCTCCCAGACTCCCGGCGGCCATTCGGTCCAGCCGCGGGCATTCTCGCCCATCCAGGTCAACGCGGCGCTGAGGGTCAGCGACACGAGCATGATGAATCCCGTGGCGATCACCGCGCCGAACGAGAACACCCGGCGTTTGAGCGTTTCCCGCCAGGTTTCGCCCGTGACGGGCGGCGCGCGCCAGATCGTGTTCAACGCATCCTGAAGGTGAATGAACACTGCCAGTCCGCCGAGCATCAGGGTGCCGATGCCCACCCACGCGGCCACCGAGGTCGCGTCCTCGCCGGGCAGCGCCGGATCCACGGCCGCAAGCGCCTGACTCGCGCTGCTGCCGACCAGCTGTTCGATTTCCCCGAGGACATGCTGGCGGGCGGTTTCGTCCTTGAAGAAAATTTTCGCCACTGCGATCGCGAGCACTAGGAGCGGCGATACCGCCACGGTCGTGTAGAAGGCGAGCGCGGCCCCGAGTCGCGGAACCTTGTCGCCAAAGAAGCCGACGAGCGTGCCCCACAGGAGCACTTGCAGCCGCTGCAACGGCGTGGAGCGAGGTTTGGGGCGGGGGTCCAGAACGGGAACGCGACCGTAGCGGGCGCGCGGAAAATCGCTCAGCGTCGCGTCGCGCGCCGGGTCGCGGGCTTGCGGGTGGATTTCCGCGGCGAAGACGCGCGCGACGATTTGGCGGGGGAGCGGGTGGCTTTCGGCTTGGTTTTCCGGCTGCCCGCGGCGCTGTCCTGCTTCGCCTTGCGGCGGGTGGCGGGGGCGGCTTTTCCCTTTTTCGGCGTGCCGAGTTTTACGCCGGCACGGCGCGCTTCAGAGAGGCCGATCGCCACGGCCTGCTTGCGCGAGCGTGCGGTCCCTTTCCCGCGTTTGTATTCGCGCATTTCTTCACGCACAAATTCCCCGGCTTGGGTTGATGGCTTTTTTCCGGCGCGCGCATCGCGACGCGCCCTGCGTTTGGCATTGGCAGTAGGCATGAGGGGTAGGAGGTTGCACGCAATCTAGACGCAGATCGATCCGCCCGCCATCCGGGGACTTACGCATGCGGCATTCGGCAATTTTACCCTGCGCGATGTGCGTTGCCCGATTCCGCCCCGGCCGGGAACCGGTTGTAGGCTCCAGTTGAGAGGTCGGAAATTGTCGGATGGAGCGATGGGACCATGCCGCGGGATCATGGGAAAATCCGCCGCTGTCCAAGGTCGCATGCCGAAGCCATTCCCTTCCTCCACCCACGGCGCCGAGCGGTCGGGTTCCTCCGATCCCAGGCGCGACGTGGATGACGAACATTTTATCCGGACCGGCGCGTCATCGAAACGTGGATACCCAAAACCGCCGGAATCGGAATCGGTGCGGCGGCGCGACGGCGCGAGGGGCGATCACGACGATCAAGGCGGTTCGCGCCAGCCCACGGGCCGGGATCGTCATGCCGCGCGCGAGCAGGAGCGATCCGACGCGCAGTTGCAGCAGGGGAATTTCGGAGGCCAGGACAGTCGCGATCAATCGCCGGAGGCGCGGTTCGCGGGACAGGGCGCGCGTGAAGCCAGTCCCTCGGAAGCGGCGGCGCAGCGGGGCGAGACGGACGAGTTGGACCGCTACGCCAGCGACACGCGGGATAATTTCAGCCGCATGTATGCGGAGCACCAACGCCGCGAGGCGGCGAAACGCGAGGCCGGGAACGGCGAGTGAGCCGAAGGCAGGCGAGGCGACGTTTAGCCAACAAACGTAGCCTCGGTTTCCACCTTTATTTAAACCGCGCGTATGAACGCGACGGAAACGACGGGACGTGGCGTAATTGAATAAACTCTCGGCCGGCGGCGTGTGACCTGTCGGCGCGAATCTACGCGCAAGCGCAGCGGGAGGTGTTCGTTCGAGCGGATGCACTTCGATGGGCGTCGAGTCGGGTGGCTCGTCGTCGCCCGCGCCCCTCGGGCCGTCCAGCGGCGTGCCGCGGATCGCTGAAGACACTGCGGCAGTGGTCCACGGACCGGTGCGGCCAGCTGTCACGCGGACATGGCAAGCGGGTAGGCCGCAGTCAGCGTGCCCCTGAAATGTGGTCGTGATGGTGCAAGCGCCTAGCGCTTGATCACGAGGCGTCGAAACTGCCGGTTGTGAATAAGAAATCCCATTTTGGGCGGGGTCTATGCTTGACCGGTGGGGGTGGAAATGGGACGAAATGGGGCACTGTGGGGCACATGGCGGGCCCCGATCCATGGCTCAATCTGGCAAAGCGCTCTATACCGGCCTTTTCAGGCACAACCTCGACGACAAGGGTCGGCTTACGATCCCGTCGTCGTGGCGCTATGCGCACGGTGAAGAGGACGTGTTCCTCGCGACGCCGCACCCGGACGGTTACATCGCCATTCTTCCGCCCGAGGAGGTGGAGAAATTGCGCGCGAAGATCGCGCAGGTCGCGTTGAGCGATGGCGGCGGGCAGGATTTCGCGGCGCGGTTCTTCGCGCAGACGCAGCAGTTCTGGTTCGACAAGTCGGGGCGCATCGGCCTCGAGGAAAAACTGCTCAAGCACGCCGGCCTCGAGAAGGAGGCGGTGCTCGTCGGATCGCTGACGAAATTCAACATCTACTCGCCGTCGCGTTGGGCACAGGTCGAAGCGCGCACGGCCGGCGAAAACTTCGGCGATCTCATGCGCCGCATGGGCATCTGACGCATGTCTCGCTCCGCCCAGTTGGTTCCCGCCAAGACCCCGCGTTCGCGCGTGGCGTTCACGCTCGTGCGCGCATTCGCCGAGCCCGCGAAGCCTGCGCCGGCCGCCGGGGCCGCGACGGCGAGTCCGCGCGTGCGCGACAGCCTGGTGCTGCGCGTCGTCAGCAAAAAATCCGATGCGAGGAGCTCGGCCGATGAGCGTCGCTCCCGCTGAACCGAGCGTTGCCGCCATGACGCCTGGTCATCAACCCGTGTTGCTCCGCGAGGTGCTGGAGCTGCTTTCGCCGGCCGCCGGTGGACGTTACCTCGACTGCACGTTCGGCGGCGGGGGCCACACGCGCGCCATTCTGGAAGCGGCGAACGCGACCCGCGTCGTGGCGCTCGATCGCGACCCGGCGGCGCAGCAACGCGCGGAAAAGTTGTGTGCGGAATTTGGCGAACGCTTCGAGCTCGTCGATCGCGATTTCGGACGGCTCGCGGAGCTGCCGCAGCAGGATTTCAACGGCATCCTCTTCGATCTCGGCGTGTCGTCGTTTCAACTCGACGACGCGGAGCGCGGCTTCTCGTTTCGCACCGACGCGCCGGCGGACATGCGCATGGATCCGCGCGCGGGCGTGCCGGCGAGCCGCTGGCTCGAGACCGCGACCGAGGAGGTGCTCGTGCGCGCGGTGCGCGAGTTCGGCGAGGAGCAGCACTGGCGCCGCGTGGTGCGCGCGATCGTCGCCGCGCGGGGCACGGGCGCGTTGAGTCGCACGGCTTCGCTCGCCGCCCTCGTGGCCGAGGCGATCCCGGTCCGCGATCGTCACGCGTCGAAGATCCATCCCGCGACGCGCACCTTCCAAGGCATCCGGATCGCGGTGAACGACGAGATCGGTGCGATCGAGCGCGCGCTGCCCGCGGCATTCGCCAAGCTGGCGGCCGGCGGCGTGCTGTGCGTGATCAGCTTCCACTCGTTGGAAGACCGGCCGGTGAAGCAGTTTTTCCGTCGCATGTGCGGCCAGCCGGAGAGTGCCGACGATGCGACGCCCCAGGATTTTCGCGTGAAGCTGGCCGAGCCGCTGACGCGGCGCCCGCTCACGCCCGGCGATCCCGAGATCGCCGCCAACCCCCGCAGCCGTTCCGCGAAGCTGCGCGCCCTCCGCAAACTCTGAGTTCAACCCGCGAACCTCACCCCCGCGATGAACACCTCCGCCTCTCACGGCTTCGTCAACCAGCTCCTCGTCTACACGCTCGTCATGATCGGCTTCAGCGGCTCGATCGGGCTGGGCGCGGTCTGGATGCGTCACCAGATTTCCATTACAGCCAACGCCAACCGCGTCCTCGACGCCCGCATCGCGGCGGTCGAGCGTCATCTCGCCGAGGCCACGACCGCGGCGGAGACGGAGCGCGACGCGAGCGTGCTGCTGCGCCGCAACGCGGAGTGGCATCTCGGCCTCGTGCCGCCGAGCCAGACGCAGATCGTGCATGTCGGCGCCGATCCGGTGCTGCGCCTCGCGGCCAAGCGCAACCGCGGTCTCTTTGGTGACGGTCCCGCCACGGTCTCGCTACCGGTGGCTTATCAGCGTTGATCCGATGTCGAAGGGTTTCGCTTCCAGCTACCGGATCGTGTTGCTCGCCGCGGGCGTGATCGCCTGCTTTGGCGCGCTCGGCGTGCGACTGGTGTTCCTGCATGTCATCGATCGCGAGGATCTGATCGGCAGCATCGAGCGGGCCCGGCGGCAGATCATCCCGGAAACGGCGCGGCGTGGCGACATCCTCGATGCGCGGGGCAACATCCTCGCGACCAGCCGGTCGCTCATCGTGCTCGGCGTCGATCCGCAGGTGCTGCGCAAGGAGGACGAGGCGAAATGGCCCGAGCTCGCACAACTCATCGACATGCCCTACGGCCAGCTCGCGCGGATTTTCACCACCAAGACGCGCCGGGCAGATAGCGCCGCCGAAAACGAGGACGCTTCCAAGCTGACTATTTTCTCGCCGACGC
This sequence comes from Opitutaceae bacterium, assembly GCA_040255565.1. Taxonomy (GTDB): domain Bacteria; phylum Verrucomicrobiota; class Verrucomicrobiia; order Opitutales; family Opitutaceae; genus Opitutus. The sequence continues at coordinate 941,310 of JBDZVH010000001.1, forward strand.
CGGCACCGGACGCGACGCAAGCGGCGAACCAGAAATCCGACGACACCGAGCTGGACGAAGCCGTGGATGAGAACGGCGAGCGGGCGATTCGCTGGGCGAAGTTGAGCGAGTCCGTGACCGAATCGACTTACGCCAAGATCCAGGCGCTCGGCATCAAAGGCGTTTATGGCAATCGCGTCTACCGTCGCGCGTATCCTCACAAAACCCTCGCCGCACACGTCGTCGGCTATGTGAACAAGGAGGGCGCGGCGGCGGCGGGCATCGAAGCTTACGCCGATTTCTATCTGCGCGGCCGCGATGGCTGGCGGGAAGGCGAGCGCGACGGCAAGGGGCGTGAAGTCGCCCAGTTTCGCACCCGGGAAGTGCCGGCGGCGGACGGTTATTCGGTGGTGTTGTCGATCGACGCCGCGGTGCAGCACATGGTCGACGAGGAGCTCGATTACATCGGCCAGAAATTCAAACCGAAGAAGGCGACGATCATCGTCAGCGATCCGCAGACAGGTTTCATTCTCGGGCTCGGCAATTATCCGACGTTCGATCTGAACAGCTACAACCGCGTGCCGCGCGATCAGCAGGCGGTGATGCGCAACATCGCCGTTGCCGACCAATACGAGCCGGGTTCCACCTTCAAGATCGTCGCCGCCTCGGCCGCGCTCAACGAGGGGCTCGTCACACCGGCGTCGCGCTTCGACTGCAGTCTCACGAGTATCGAATACAAGGGCCGCGTCCGCGGCCTCCCCGCCGAGGACCACCGTTTCCACGAGCCGCTGACGGTGGCGCAAATCATCTCGAAATCCAGCAACCGCGGCGCCGCGCAGCTCGCGATGCTGATGGGCGAGCAGAAGTTCTACGACTATGCGCGGGCGTTCGGTTTCGGCGAGCTGTCGGGCTTCCCGGTCGGCGGCGAAATCCGCGGCGATCTCGCGCCTCCGGAAAAGTGGGACGGTCTCACCATCACCCGCATGCCGATGGGTCATGCGATCGCCGCCACGCCGCTGCAGATGCACATGGCGATGAGCGTGGTCGCGAGCGGTGGCCTGCTGCTGCGCCCGCAGGTGATCCGTCAGGTGCGTGACGCGAACGGCGAGGTGGTTTATCGTTACGGCACGATTTCGAAGCGGCGCGTGATCACCGAGCAGACCGCGCGCACGATGTGCCAGTTGTTGCAGAGCGTCACGGTCGAGGGCACCGGCAAGGACGCCGCGATCCTGAACTACGAGGTGGCCGGCAAAACCGGCACGACGCAGAAGATCGTCGATGGCCGCTATTCGAACCGGCACCACGTCGCGTCCTTCGTCGGCTTCTTTCCCGCGAGCCGACCGCAGGTTGCGATCTCGGTGATTGTGGATGATGCTGACGCGAGCGTCGCCGGAGGCACGGCGTATGGTTCGTCGGTCGCCGCCCCGTCGTTCAAGCACCTCGGTGAACAACTTATCCAGTATCTCGACATCAAGCCCGTCTACTCGCCGGCGACGGGCGGCAATCTGGTCATGGGAGGAAACCGCAGGTGATTGGTTATCTATCGCAAAATTATCCGTTGATCCACGCGTTTGCCCCGCGCCCCGCGGCGCGCCGCACGCGTCGGGAAAACCTGGTTCGCAACCGCGTCTTTAAAATGGCACCGAAGCTCTCCGACTACTTCAACGAGGGTGAAATTCTCGCGGTCAAAGGCAGTCTCGAGCGGCCGATCTCCGGTCTCGTGATCGACAGCCGCCGCGTCGTGCCGGGCACGCTGTTCTTCGCGTTGCCGGGGCTGCGCGCCGACGGCGCGTCGTTCATCGACGAGGCCGTCAATCGCGGCGCCGTCGCGATCGTGACGCAGAAGATGCCCGCGCTGCCGCCCGCGAAGGTGACGTTCATCCAGGTGGCCGACGCCCGCGCCACGCTCGCCCGCGTGGCCCAGCGTTACTACAAGTTTCCCGATCGCGACATGACCGTGATCGGCGTCACCGGCACGAACGGCAAGACCACCGTCACGCACCTGATCAAGCACCTGCTCAACGGCGACCAGCGCGTCGGCCTCATCGGCACGATCAACTACGATCTGGGCGCGCGCACGGTGCCGTCGTTCCGCACCACGCCCGAGGCGCTGGATATTTTCGGCATGATGGCGCAGATGCGCGACGCCGGCTGCCGCCAGGCCGTGATGGAGGTGAGCTCGCACGGCATCGACCAGCAGCGCGTGCTCGGGCTGCAGTTCGGGGCCGCCGTATTCACGAACTTGACACGGGATCACCTCGATTATCACAAGACCCTCGACGCGTATTTCTCGGTCAAGACCCGCCTCTTCAACGGCGGCACCGGCGCGCCGCCGAAGGTCGCCGTCGTGAACCTCGACGACCCTTACGGCCGCCAGCTCGCCGACCAGGTCGCGGCCGACGGGCGCGTGCCGAAGCTCGTGACGTTCGGCGAGAATCCGCAGGCGGACGTCCGCGCGGAAAACGTGACGCTCAACCTTACCAATACGACGCTGCGCCTCGTCTGGCCTGGCGGCACGATGGACCTCGAGTCGCCGCTGATCGGCCGCTACAATGTCAGCAACCTGCTGGCGGCGATCGCGACCGCCTACGGGCTCGGCCGCGATCCGTTTGTATTTTTGGCGAAACTACGCGCGTTCAAGGGCGTGGCCGGCCGCATGGAGCGGATCGACGAAGGCCAGCCGTTCAACGTGCTCGTCGACTACGCGCACACGGACGATGCCCTGCGCAATGCGCTCGCGATGCTGCGGGCGATCACGCCGGGCCGGCTGCTCGTCGTGTTCGGCTGCGGCGGCAATCGCGACCGTTCGAAACGCCCGCTCATGGTCAAGGCCGTGCAGGAGTTCGCCGACTTTGCGTTTGCGACCGCCGACAATCCGCGCTCCGAGGCGCTCACGCAGATCTTCGACGACATGAAGACCGGCGTCGTCGCGCCGGCGAAGATCGCGTGGGTGGAGGACCGTCGTCGTGCGATCAGCCTCGCGCTCGACACGCTGAAGGCGGGCGACTGCCTGCTCGTCGCGGGCAAGGGCCACGAAAGCTACCAGGAATTTGCCGACACCGTGATCCCGTTCGACGACCGCCAGGTCGTGCGCGAACTGATCGGGATCAAGACGCTGAAGAGCGGATGAGGCATTGAACGCGCGCGCCCGCGCGCTTTTCCACTTTCTCCACGTGCCGAATTTTTCTCCAGATCAACTCGCGGCATGGACCGGCGGCCGCTGGACGGCGCAGCCGGTCGTGTTGCTTTCCGGCTTTGCGATCGACAGCCGGCAGATTCGCGCGGGCGAGATGTTTGTCGCGATCAAGACCGGAAAACGCGACGGCCACGATTTCCTCGCCGCCGCGCAGTCCGCCGGCGCGAGCGCGGCGCTCGTGTCGCGCGTCGTGTCCGACAGCCCGCTGCCGCAACTCGTCGTCGCCGATCCGCTGCGGGCCTTTCAAACGATCGCGCGCGAGCACCGGCGGAATTTCGCCGGTAAAGTCGTCGGCATCTCCGGCAGCGCCGGCAAAACCTCGACGAAAAACCTCCTCGCGCGCCTGCTCGCCGACGATTCCTCCGCGCCGCGAGCCCCGGAAGAGTGTCATACATTATATGACACTCTGATTGGGGCCGTGCTGGCGACGGAGGGGAACTTGAACAATCATCTGGGGGTGCCGCTGACGTTGACGCGGATCGATCCGGCGGTGCATCGGTTCGCGGTGATCGAGGCGGGGATCGGCGCGCCGGGCGAGATGGCGCCGCTCGCGGAAATGATCGAACCCGACGTGGCATTGATCACGCTGGTCGCGCCGGCGCATACCGAGGAGTTGGGCGGGTTGGACGGCGTGGCGCGCGAAAAGGCCGTGCTGCCGGCGGCGGTTCGGCCCGCGGGGCTGGCGATTTTTCCGCGGCAGTGCGAGGAGTTCGCGGCGTTTCGCGAACTCGACGTGCGCAAGATGATCGTGGAGCGCGCGGACGTGATTCGTCCCGCGACGCCGCCGCGGGATCGCGTGTATTTCACCGTCACGCACCGCGACGCGTCGACCGCGGTCGCGCTCGCCTACGGCGCGCCGCCGCCGCTCGTGTTCACGTTTCGGCGCGTGTCGGAGGGCATGGCGCAAAATGCGGCGCTCGCGATCTGCGCGGCACTGTGGCTCGGCGTGAAAGCGGAGGACATCCAGCGGCGGATCGAAGGCTGGCAGCCGGCGAAGCTCCGCGGCGAAGTGCGGCGGGTGAACGGGCGGCTGCTGTATCTCGATTGCTACAACGCCAATCCGGCCTCGATGGCGGATGCGTTGGAGGCGTTCGACGCGCTTGTGCCGGCGGAGGAGCCGCGTTTTTTCGTGCTTGGCGGGATGGAGGAGCTCGGGCCGGACGCGGCGAATTATCATCGCGCGCTCGGACGGTCGCTGCGGCTGCGCGAGCAGGATCTGGTGGCGGCGATCGGCGACCATGCGACGGCGGTGCGCGCGGGTGCGCTGGAGAACGGCGCGCGTGGGGAAAGCATCCTAGTCGTCGAACGGGTGGAAGACCTGCAGCCGCGGTTTGAAGCGTGGCGTGGAGCGGTCTTCGTCAAAGGCAGCCGGCGTTACGCGCTGGAGAAGATTTTGGAGCGAACCTGATGCTGAGCTACCTCGCAGACTACGAATCGTATTTTGGGCCGTTGCGCCTGTTGCGCTATATCACCGTCCGCACCTTGCTCGCGGCCATCACGGCGCTGGTGATCGGGTTCATCATCGCGCCGCGGCTCATCGCGAAGTTTCGCGAGCTGAAGTTCGGGCACGGCTACATCGACGACCGCACGGGCGCGCTCGGCGCGACGTATTTCGACAAGAAGCACACGCCGACGATGGGCGGACTGATCATCTTTCTGTCCGTGTTCGTCAGCTCCGTCCTGTGGGCGACGCCGAACGTGTGGGTGTTCGTGGCGCTGTTCGTTTACGCGGCGCTGACCGTGCCGGGCTGGCGCGACGATTACCTCAAAGTCGTGCACAAGAATCGCGACGGCATCTCGTCGTGGGAGAAGATCGGCTGGCAGTCGCTGGCGACCGTCGTCGCGCTCGGCTTGCTGCTGTGGCATCCGGCGAGCTCCGAGAAAATCCGCGAGCTGTGGGTGCCGTTCGTGAAACAGGCGGTGATTCCGCACATGCATTGGGCGGTGCTGCTCGTGCTAATTTACCTGTGGATCGTCGGCTTCAGCAACGCGATCAACTTCACCGACGGCCTCGACGGTCTCGCCGTGGGCTGCACGATCTCGGTCGCGCTGGTCTTCGGCATCATGGCATATGCGGCGGGCAACGTGATCCTCTCGGAATACCTGCTGATGAGCCACGTGCCCGGCACCGGCGAATTGACGGTGATCTGCGGCGCGTTGATCGGCGGCTGCATGGCGTTCCTCTGGTATAACTCGCACCCGGCGGAGGTGTTCATGGGCGACACCGGATCGCTCGCGCTCGGCGGGCTGATCGGCGTCATGGCTTTCATGATACACCAGCCGTTCACGCTTGTGATCGTGGGCGGCGTCTTCGTGGCGGAGCTGTTGTCCGTGGTGATCCAGATCGGGTGGTTCAAATACACCAAGCGCCGTTTCGGCGAGGGCCGGCGGGTTTTCCTGATGGCGCCGATCCATCATCATTTCCAAAAGAAGGGCTGGCCGGAGACGAAGGTCGTGCTCCGGTTCTGGGTGCTTTCGCTCGGCTGCGCGCTGGCGGGCCTGGCGACGCTGAAACTGCGGTGACATGGCGCTGGTGCTCTCAGATTCCATTCGCGCGCTGCTGACGCAGCCGGTCGCCATTTTCGGGGCGGGCGTGAGCGGCGTCGGGGTGACGGCGCTGCTCGCGTCGCTCGGGGCGGGCAGCGTGATCTACGACGAAAAGGGAACGCCCTTTTCGGCGAAGGCCGCCAAGGCGCACCGGCTCGTCATCTTTTCCCCCGGATTCGCGCCCGAGCATCCGTGGCTGGCGCTCGCGCGTGAGGCGGGCGCGGAGTGCATGGGCGAGCTGGATTTTTCCGCGAGCCTCTGGCGCGGTTCGATCGTCGCCGTGACCGGGACGAACGGGAAGACCACGCTGACGGAATTTCTGACCCACGCGTTGAAGGCGACCGGGCGGCACGCGCACGCGACGGGCAACATCGGGCACGCGTTTGCGCAGCTTGTCGCCGCGCTGGAAGGCGGCACCCCGGAGACGATCGCGGTGTGCGAGGTCAGTTCCTTTCAGGCCGAAACCCTGAAACGCTTCCGGGCCGGCGCGACGCTGTGGACGAACTTTGCCGAGGATCATCTGGAGCGGCATCCGAGTCTCGAAGCTTACTTCGGGGCAAAATGGAATCTCGTGGCGCACACCCAGGCGGGCGGTGTGCTGATCGGTTCGTCGGTGGCTCGCTTCGCCGAAAAATACGGGCGTCCGCTTGGAGGCATCCGCGTCGTGGATACGGAAACGACGACGGCGGACCCGCGGCTGGCGGGAACGCCGTTCGAACATCAGCCGCAACGCGAGAATTTCCTGCTGGCGGCGGCGTGGTGGCGCGCGACGGGGCTGCCGGAAGAGATGCTGTATGCGGCGGCGCGAACGTTCACGGTCGGCCGGCACCGGCTGGCGCGGGTGGCGGAGCGGGGTGGTGTCGCTTTTTGGAACGATTCCAAGGCGACGAATTTCCACGCGGTGGAGGCGGCGCTCGCGCGTTTCCCCGCTCCGGTGATTCTGATTGCCGGCGGGAAGGCGAAGGGCGGCGACCTGGCGGGTTTCGTCCATCGCATCGCTCCGCGGGTGAAGCACGCGCTGCTGATCGGCGAAACGGGCGCCGAGCTGGCGTTTCACTGCTCGGCGTTTCGCGTGGCGCACACGGTCTGCGCCACGCTCGCGGCGGCGGTGCGGCGGGCGGCGGATCTGGCCTTGCCGGGCGACAACGTGCTGTTGAGTCCGGGCTTCGCGAGTTTCGACATGTTCCGGAGCTACGCCGATCGCGGCGAGCAGTTTGAAAAGCTGGTCGGAGAATTGAGTCCGGCACCCAATTTTAGATAGCATTCGCCACGGCAACCTCCCAACTATTCCTCCCATGAAAGTTCTCAAAATCTTCGGCGTGGTTTTGGGCGTTCACGCGCTCGCGCTGATGTTGATTTTCGTCAATCCGGGCTGCAGTTCCGCCAACAAGCCGCCGCCTCCCTCGGAAACCGTCATTGCGGACGGCGGCGTGAGTGCGGCACCCGTCGCCGCGGCCTCGGAACCGGCGCCGATTTCGGTCGCCGCCGTGACGGGCGACGAAGGCGCGCCGGTGGTGCGTTTCTCGCCCACGCGGCCGAACACCCCGGTGGCCAACGCCCTTGAACGGCAGCCCGTGACGGACGTCGTGCCCGCCTCCACCTACACGGTCGTGAGCGGCGACAGCCTTTGGACGATCGCGCGCAAGCATCACCTCTCCGTCGCCGAACTGGCGGCGGCGAACAACATCAAGGCCGGTGCGGTGGTGCGCATTGGACAGAAGCTCATCATCCCCGCCAAGATGCCGTCGACGAGTGCAAGCGTCGTGGATACGTCCGCCCCGAAGCCCTCGGCACCGGCGCCGGCGCGTAGCAGCGGTGAGGCGGTGCGGCATGTCGTGAAACCCGGCGAGACGCTCGGCGGCATCGCGCGCAAATACCAGGTGCGCGTCGGCGACATCGCCACGGCCAACAACATTGCGGATCCGGCGAAGATTCGTCCGGGCATGGAGTTGACGATTCCGGGCTGGCGCGCGCCGGCCGCGAATCGGGCGGCGAAGAGCGAGTCCGCGCCGGCCACGGCTGCGCCGGTGCAGACGCCGGAGCCGAGCCCGGCGCCCGCCACGGAGGTCCCGACCCTTGTGATTCCGCCGATCGACAGCGCGTCCTCTTCCGAGCAACCGGCGGCGGAGCCTCCGGTCATCAAGGTCGACGACCAGTAAGCTGACGACCTTGCCGACGATGCCGTGGAGCACCGCTCATCCGCGCCGAGGTTGCGCGGGCGGGCGGGCTTGCCGGCGGCGTTCCTGCCTTTCCTGATGTCCTCGCGTTCGCGCTCCAAGTCCGCCGAAACGGCCGGTTCGCGCTCGGTGATCAACCCGGCGACGATCATCGTGCTGTGCGCGCTCGGACTGACGTTTCTCGGATTGACGATTCTGTTCAGCGCGAGCGCATCGTTCAAACAGGGGCCGTACTTCTATCTCAACAAGCAGATCGCAGGCGTCCTGGCGGCGGGGGTGCTGTGTTTCATCACGAGCCGGATCAATCTCGATTATCTGCGCGAGCACGCGTGGTGGATTGGCGGGTTGCTCGTGCTCGCGCTGCTGCTGGTGCTCATCCCGCAGATCGGGATCTCGGTGAAGGGCAGCCGTCGCTGGCTGGGGATCGGTCCTGCCCGTTTGCAGGTCTCGGAGTTCGCGAAACTCGGCATGGTGTTCTGCCTCGCGCACTATCTGGCGCTGCACCAGACGCAGATCGGCGAGTGGAAGCGAGGGTTCCTTTATCCGCTCGGGATTGTGGGTCTCTTTGCCGGGCTGATTATTTTGGAGCCGGATTTCGGCACGGCGGCGCTGACGCTGGTGGTGGGGCTGGTGCTGTTGTTCCTCGCCGGAGCGAAATGGCGCTACGTGCTGCCGACGGTGCTCGCCGCGGTGGCGTTGTTCGCCGTGGCGGTGGTGAACAACCCGAACCGCCTGCGACGGATGACGGAGTTTCTCAGTGAGGAAAAATCGTATCACTTGCGGCAGGGCCTCGCGGCGTTTGCCGCGGGCGGGGTTGAAGGCGCGGGACTCGGGCAGGGGCGGCAGCAATTGAACTACCTGCCGGAGGCGCACACGGATTTCATCTTCTCGATCGTGGGTGAGGAACTGGGGCTGCCCTTCACGCTCGGCGTGGTGACGCTGTTCCTGATCATCTTCGTCGCGGGCATCGTCCACGTCCGGCGGGCGCCGAATCTTTTTCAGTTCCTGCTGGTGACGGGATGCATCCTGCTGATCTGCCTGCAGGCGATCGTCAACGTGGGCGTCGTCACTGGCGTGTTTCCGACCAAGGGCATGTCGCTGCCGTTCATCAGTGCGGGATTGTCGAACCTGCTGCTGATGGGCCTGCTGCTCGGCGTGATCGTGAATTCGCAGCGCACCTGGGGCCGCGCGAAGCTGGCCGGACGCGGGCGCGCCATGGAGGAAGTTTTGGCATGAGCACCTTCATCATCTCCTGCGGCGGGACGGGCGGGCATCTGTCGCCGGGCATTTCGCTGGCGGAGGGGCTGACGGCGCGCGGCCATGCGGTCGAGCTGCTGATCAGCCAGAAGCGCGTGGACGCGCGGCTGATCGAGAAGTATCCACAATTCAAATTCGTGCGCGTGCCGGGGACGGGCTTTGCGCTCAATCCGGTGAAGCTGTTGCGTTGCGTGGTGTCGCAGGTACGCGGGCTGTGGTTCTGCCTGCGCCTGGTGCGACAGAAGCGGCCGGATGCGGTGATCGGGTTCGGCGGCTTCACGTCGACGGGCATCGTGGTGGCGGCGCGTCTCCAGCGGGTGCCGGTGGCGCTGCACGAGGCCAACCGCGTGCCGGGGCGGGCGATCCGGCTGCTCGGGCGCTATGCGCAGCGGGTGTATCTGCCGCCGGGAGTGTCCCTCGACGCCGCCAGACCCGGAGCGATCCAGCACGTGGGTTTGCCGGTGCGGCGCGAGATCGAACGCGTGGCTCAGGCCGACGCGCGGCGGGCGCTGGGGTTCGATGCGAATCAACGCCTGCTGGTCGTGCTCGGCGGGAGCCAGGGCGCGACGGTGCTGAACGACTGGGTGCGGCGGGAGTTCCGGGGACTGGCCGCGGAGGGCATTCAGGTCTGCTGCGTCACGGGTCTCGACAAAGGCCGCGACGGCGTCGTCGAGCTGCAGACCAGCGCCGGCTCGCCGGTGCGCGCGTATTTCATGATGTTCTGCGACCGGATCGCCGAGCTGCTGTCGGCGGCCGATCTGGTCGTCTCGCGCGCGGGTGCGGGCACGATCGCGGAACTGGTGCGGTGCGAGACGCCGGCGGTCCTGGTGCCGTATCCACAGGCAGCGGACGATCATCAGCGCGCGAATGCCGCGTTTTTCGAACGCCAGGGCGGCGGCATCGTGGTCGGACAGGAGGCAGTGAGCGGACTTCGGACCGAAGTGCTCGATTTGATTTTCAACGACGAGTTGTTGCGGAAGTTCCGCGCCAACCTGCGGCGGATGGACCGGGCGAACTCACTGGAAGTGATGCTGCACGATCTGGAACAGATCGCAGGCGTGACGGCCGGCCGACGGTCCACGACGGAGCCGACGCAAACGGCGACATGACCGATGAGCACGACGGTTTTGCCGCGGATCTTCGGGCGGGAGGTGAGCCGCATCCATTGCGTCGGCGTCGGCGGCATGGGCGTCGGCCCGCTCGCCATTTATCTGAGCCGGTGCGGATTTCGGGTCACCGGCGAGGATGACGCGCTGACGGAGGAGATGGCGCGGCAGCTCCGCGACGGCGGTGTGCAGGTGCGGCCGATTCCCGACGACGGCGAGCTGGTGGTGTATTCCTCGGCCATTGCGGCGCAGCATCCGGCGCACGTGGCGGCGGCGGCGCGCGGGCTGCCGCTGGTGCGCCGCGGGGAGATGCTCGCGGAAATCGTGCGGAGGCGGAAACTGGTGGCGGTCTGCGGGTCGCACGGGAAAACGACGACCACCGCGATGCTGATCACCGCGTTGCGAGCGGCGGGATTTCCGGCGGGTTACGTGCTGGGAGGCCTGTTTGCGAACGACACGCCGCCCGCGGAGAAGGGGGAAAACGACTGGGTGGTGGCGGAGATCGACGAAAGTGACGGGACGATCGGACGCTTCGCGCCGGCGATCACGGTGTGCGTGAATCTCGACTGGGATCATCCGGATCGTTATCCGCAGCTCGCCGACCTGGAGCGGGCGTTTGCGGCGTTGTTCGATCGAACGACGGAAGCGCGGTTGCTGAACGCGTCCTGCGAGATGAGCGCGCGAGTGGCGGGGACGCGAACCCGGCAAACCTTTGGCCGAGGCGGCGATTTCGATGGGGAAATGGCGGACGAGACGAGGGACGGGCTGACGCTGCGCCTGGGCGGCCGCTTCGCGATCCGAACGGCGGTCGTGCGCGCCGCGGGAAATTTCAACGCCCTCAACGCCACCGCGGCGCTGGCGGCGGCACACCTGATGGGCGCGACGCCGCTGCCGGCTTCGCTCGCCCATTATCCCGGGGTGCGCCGGCGTCAGGCGATTCTGAATACGGCGCGCGGCGTGACGATGATCGAAGACTACGCGCATCATCCGGCGGAGATTCGTGCGCTGCTCGAGAGCCTGCGGAAACGACGGGCGGGCGGCGGGCGGCTGCTGGCCGTTTTCCAGCCGCACCGGTTCAGCCGCACCGCGCAATTTCGGGACGAGTTTGCGGCCGCGCTCGCGCTGGCTGACCGCGTTTACCTGCTGGAGGTTTACTCTGCGGGTGAGGCGTCGGTGGCGGGCGGCACGACGGCCGCGGTGGCGGCGGCGCTGCGGCGGCGGTCGCCGGAGTTGCCGGTGGCCTACGAGGGCGCGAATGAAGATGCGCTGTGGGAGAAACTGGCACGCGAGCTGCGGTCGGGCGACTCGATCGTGTTTGTGGGTGCCGGCGATATTGATCGCAAGGCCCGGACCTGGCTTGAACGCTGGAGACACGCGCAATGACGGACGAAAACTGGAATCAATTTGCCGGGACGCTGCGGGCGAGGCTCAGCCCGGATACGAGGATTCGCCGCGACGAACCGCTGGGGACGAAGACCACGATTCGCGTGGGCGGCACGGCGCGGGTGTTTCTCGAACCGGCGAACGTCCAGGACCTGCAGCTGGCGCTGCGCGAGGCGTGGGCGGCGAACGTCGAGATCCTGACGCTGGGTCGCGGCTCCAATCTGATCGTGCCGGACGAAGGCGTGAATGCGCTGGTGGTTTCGCTCGCGGGCGAAGCGTGGGCGAAATTCGAGTTGCGCGAGCGCGGCCGGGTTTGGGTGGGCGCGGGGTTGCGCTTGAAGAATCTCTGCGGACTGGCGGCGAAGGCCGGGCTGACCGGTTTCGAGTTTCTGGAAGGAATTCCGGGGAGTGTCGGCGGTGCGCTGCGGATGAATGCCGGTGCGATGGGCGGATGGATGTTCGACGTCGTCGAGGAGGTCGAAGTCGTCACGCTCGAAGGCGACGTGAAACGACTCCCGCGGGCTGAGATGCACGTGCAGTATCGGCATTGCGCGGAGCTGCAGCAGGCGATCGCGGTGGGCGCGCTGCTGCGTCCGATCGCGCAGGTCGACATGCAGGCGGTGAACCGGCAGATCGACGTCTACCGCCGGAAGCGGCAGGAATCGCAGCCGCGCGAACCGAGCGCGGGCTGCATTTTCAAGAATCCGCCCGGCAATTCGGCCGGGCGTCTGATCGACGAAAGCGGATTGAAGGGCGAACGCGTGGGCGACGCGGAGGTGTCGCCGGTGCACGCGAACTTCATCGTGAACCGCGGACATGCGACCGGCGCGGATGTATTGGAATTGGTGCGACGCGTGCGGGCGCGCGTGCGCGAGGCGAAAGGCGTCGAACTGGAGCCGGAGGTGCTGCTGTTCGGGAAAAAATGGAAGGATGTGTTGTGAGTGGGCTGAGAGCCCAGAGCCCAGAGCCCAGAGCGGGCGGTTGAAAACCGGTCTTTTATGAACTCTCCGGTTGTAGCGGTGTTTCGCGGCGGGACGTCGGCGGAGCGCGAGGTGTCGCTGGGTTCGGGGCTCGCGTGTGCGATCGCGCTGGCGCGGACGTTTCCGACGCAGCTCTTTCAGATCGATCGCGATGAATTGCCGGAAGGACTCGATCCGCGCCGGCATGTGGTGTTTTCGACGCTGCACGGGACATTTGGCGAAGACGGCGGAATGCAGCGGTTGCTGGATGCGGCGGGTGTGCATTACGCGGGCTGCGATGCGGCGGGCAGCGCGCTGGCCATGGACAAGGCGGCGACGAAAAACGCCTGTGCGGCCCGCGGGGTGCCCGTGATCCCGGGGATCGTATTTGCGGCGGAGGCCAAGCCGACCGCCGACGAGGTGCTGGCCGAATTCGGGGCGAACGTGGTCGTCAAACCGAACGACCAGGGGAGCAGCGTGGGGCTGCGGATCGTTGCGAGCCGGGCGGAACTCGAGTCGGCGCTCGCGGCGGCGACTCACGGGAACTGGATGATCGAGCAGCGGGTGTTTGGCCGCGAGCTGGCGGTGGGCGTGTTGGGCGGACGCGCGCTCGGCGTGGTGGAGATCCGGCCGAAGTCGGGCGTTTATGACTACGAAAGCAAATACACCAAAGGACGGACGGACTATTTCGCACCCGCGCCGCTTGCTCCGGAAATGACGGCGAAAGTGCGGCGCTTCGCGGAGATCTGTTTCGCCGCGTGCGGGTGCCGGGATTATGCGCGGGTCGACTTCATGATCGGAGCAAATGAGGAGCTTTATTTGCTGGAAATAAACACGCTCCCCGGCATGAAGGAAACGAGCCTGCTGCCGATGAGCGCTCGCTGCGAGGGATTCGACTTTACACGATTGGTGAGGGAGATGGTTGCACCCGCGGTGGAGCGTTTTCGTGCGGGACAGGCGCCCGCCCATCCGTGAGTCGAAACGAAAGCAACGTCCCAAACGCGCGCAGTTGGAGAGACATCCCCCAACAGGTAAAGCCGCGCGCGATGTCGCCGGAAGGCCGTCGCCGGGTGGTGTGGAGCGGAATGAAGACGGCGTTTGCGGTGGCGCTGGTGGGCGGCCTGGCCTGGTCGGGTTTTCAGATCGCGGCCTTGTTTCGCGGCGACACGCCGGCGCTCGCGAAAGCGGCGGAGGCCGTGCCGGTGCGGGCGGTCGAATTGATCACCGATGGTGTGCTCGACAAGGACTGGCTGGTGCGAACGCTCGCGCTGCCGCGCAACGTCACGCTGATGCAGCTCGACCTCTATCAATTGCAGGCGCGGCTGCTGCAGACGAAACAGGTGCGCTCGGCGACGCTCACGCGGAATTTTCCGTCCACGCTGACCGTGAGTTTGTCCGAATATTCGCCCGTGGCACGCGTGATGGCGCAGCTGGACCGCGAGGAGCCGCACGTGCTGCTGGTCTCGCGCGAGGGCGTGGTGTTCGAAGGCGTTGGTTTCGACGGCGAGATGATCGCGACCTTGCCGTGGCTGGCGGGCATCAAGCTCGTGCGGCGCGACGATACGTTCGCGCCGGTGGCCGGGATGGAGACGGTGGCGGATCTGCTCGCGAAGGCGAAGCTCGAGGCCGAGCACCTGTATCGGGATTGGCAGGTCGTGTCGCTGGCCCGGCTCGCGTCGGATAACGAAATCGAAGTTCAGGCGGTGGGGGTGGCGCGCATCCGCTTCGGGACGCACGAGGATTTTTTCCGCCAGCTCGCCCGGCTGGATTCGCTGCTCGATGCGGCGCGCGCGAAAACCGACAAGCCGTTGCGCGAGGTGAACCTGGCGATCGGCGCACAGGTGCCGGTGGCGTTCGAGGATCCGACGCTCGTCCCGGAGGCGATGCCGGCGAATCCGAAACGGAACAGCCGGCCCGTCCGTCCCGCCGCGACACCTTCTCCTTTCCCTCAACTACAGCGAAATTCGAACCTGTGAGCTCCCGCACCACTTTCATCGGCGCCGTCGAAATCGGCACGTCCAAGATCACCGTCCTCGTTGGCGAATACACCGGCCGCGAACTGGCCATCATCGGCCACGGCGAGTGTTCCTCGCGCGGCATCATCAAAGGCAACGTCGTCGACTACAAGGCCGCCAGCGAGTCGACGCACAGCGCGCTCGAGCAGGCCGAACGCGATGCCGGCGAGCGGATCGAACTCGTATTTCTCGCCCAGACCGGCGGACACCTCGAGGGCTTCTACAATGAGACGGCGGTGAACGTGAAGGCGGCGGACAACATGATCGACCGCGACGACATCCGTACCGTGTGCGATCTCGCGCGTTCGAAGGAGCTGCCGCAGGGCCGCATGGTGGTGCATCATATCCGGCGGCCGTTTCGGGTCGACGGCCGCATCGTGCCGACCTCGCCGGAAAACCTCGTCGGGCAGCGCCTCGAGGTGGGCTACTGGACGGTGCACGGCCAGGAACAGCGGCTCGCGGACAACATTCACGTGATCCGCGGCTTCAACCTCGAGGTCCGCGAACTCGTCCTGTCGAGCCTTGCGTCGGGTCACATGATCACCACGCCCGAGGAACGCCAGCACGGCGTGCTCGCGATCGACATCGGCGCGGGCACGACGGATTTCGTGCTTTACCGCGACGGCGTGCCCCACACGACCGGCGTGGTGCCGGTTGGCGGGACGCACTTGACGAACGACCTGAGCATCGGCCTGCGGCTGACCGAGGGTCAGGCCGAGAAACTGAAGCTGCGTTTTGGACGGGCGACGGTTTTGGCGAAGGACAAGACGGAGAAAGTCTGGCTGGACGGAAACTTCGCCATCGGCGACCGCCAGTTCTCGCGGCACGCGATCGAGCAGATCACCGCGGCCCGCGCGTGGGAACTGCTCGAAGTCGTGCGCAAGAAGCTGGGCAACGCGTTCTCGCCGGAAACGTGCGCGGCGGGCGTGGTCCTGACCGGCGGCACGGCGAAGCTGCCCGGAATCGCGGAGGCGGCGGCCAAGGTGTTCGGCGTGCCGGCGCATCTCGGCGAATCGCCTTCGTGGGTCGTGGAGAATCTGCGCGATCCCGGCTACAACACGGCGCTGGGCGTGCTGTATTACGGCGTGAGCGCACAGACGGAGCGGCTCGCGCAGCAGCGGCGCGGCGGAGGTTTCCTTTCGGGCGTGAAGCGACTGTTTGCGAGCGCGTAACCGCAAAAATCCTACTCGATGAATCTCAACGAACTTCCCCTCGAACACGCGCTCCTGACGGACCGCAACATCGCCATCAAGCTGGTCGGCGTCGGCGGCGCCGGCTCCAATGCCGTCGACCGCCTCAAGATGGAAAACCTCGAGCGCCTGCAACTCGCGGTCGTGAACACCGATTACCAGGCGCTCGCCAGCTCGCCGGTGCAGGAAAAGGTCTTGATCGGAATGAACGTCACGCGCGGGCTGGGCGCCGGCGGCGATCCGGAACTCGGCCGCGAGGCGGCGGAGGCGGATCGGGAAAAAATCACCAACGTCGTGAAGGACTGCGACCTCGTGTTCCTGATTGTCGGCGAAGGCGGCGGCACGGGCAGCGGCGCGGGTCCGGTGGTCGCGGAGATCGCGGCGGAGCAGGGCGCGCTCGTGATCGCGTTTGCGACGATGCCGTTCAGCTTCGAGGGCGGGCGCCGGTTGAAGCAGGCGGAGGAAGGGCTCACCGCGCTGCGGCGGGTATGCGATGCGGTGATACCGTTGCCCAACGACGTCCTGATGCAGGAGTCGGCGGAGAACGAAACCGTGCTGGATTCGTTTGCGCGGGCCGACGAGTGGATCGGCCGCGGCGTGCGCTCGATCTGGTCGATGCTTTTCAAGACCGGCCTGATCAACCTGGACTTTGCGGGCCTGCGGCAGGTGTTTGCGTTGCGCGGCGGCAAGACGCTCTTCGGCCTGGGCGAAGGCACGGGCGAGAACGCCGTGGCCGAGGCGGTGGCGAGCCTGAAGCTCTGCCCGCTGCTGCACACGCCGGAGTTTTCGCGGAAGGCGGACCGTCTGCTCGTCAACATCGTCGGCGGCACCGACCTGACGCTGCCGAAAGTGAACGAACTGATGAGCGGCATCACCGAGCAGTTCGGACGCGAGTCGCACATCATCATGGGCGCGGTGATCGACGAGCAGATGCAGAACCGCGTCGAAGTCTGCATCATCGGCACGAGCGACATGGGCGGGCGGGGCGTGCTCCCGCGCCGGCCGACCGCGGTGCAGCGGCTGCGCGCCGGAGCGGGCCGGGTCGAGGCTCCGGCGGCGGGTGCGGCCTCGGCCGTAAACGGGACCGCGCAGGCGGCCAAGCCGACCGGCGAGCTGACGCTGGAGCAGGCGGCGGCGGCCGCGGCGGAGAAGATCGACCAGAACGAGTTCGGTTTCGGCGAAGTGGAGAGCCGCGGGCATTTCGAGAAAACCGACCGGAATCTTTTCGATGGTCAGGATCTCGACGTCCCGACGTATCTCCGCAAAGGCATCAAGATCGCGCTGTAGCCGGTCGTAGCGGCGGGGGTTGTGCCGACCCCGCGTCCGTCTCTTCGCGTTTCAGGACCACGGTAGGGTGGACGGAAAACAAAAAGCCCGCCGGCAATGACCGGCGGGCGGCGATTCAGATTCTGGATACGACGTTCAGACGGCCTTCAGCTGCGCCGGGTGAGCGAGGTCGTTGTCGATCTGATGACGACGCACCTTGTAGAGGTGGTGGCGTTTGCTGAGCATCCGATCGAGTTTGTCCATGAGCAAAGAGATGGCCTTGTGGCACTCGTCGGCCTGGACGGTGGCGTTCATGTCCGGGCCCTGGATTTCGATGTGACCCTTGGCTTTGAACCGGTTGGCGACGGCCTCGTTGCGGTCGCACTCCAACTCCACGCGGATCCGCACGATGCGGTCCTCGTGACGAAACAATCGCTGGGCTTTCTCACGAACGTAAGTTTTCAGGGACGGTGTCAGTTCGAGGTGAATGCCAGAGACGATGAGTTCGTGGTTGTTTTGTCTGTTCATGATACTGCGTTTAGTTTGGGTTTCACCGAACCAGGGCACAAAGCCCTGGCTGAAATTTCCCCTGCTCGAGCTTGTGTCCTCGCCACGCGAAGTGCTCCAAACTTTCTCCGCCGTCGTCGTGACGGGTGGATCTTCCGGTATTGGAAAATCGTTCATCGAGCTGTGCGGAAGAGTGGCGCCGGCAGTCCGGGTTTGCAACCTGTCGAGGACGGTTCCGCTCATAAAATCAGAGCAGCTTAAGCTTTGCCATGTGCCGTGCGACCTGAGCGAGGCGCCGGCCGTCGGACGTGCGGCCGGAGAGGTCGAATCCTGGCTAAGTTGCGAGGCGTCAGCGGGGCGGGTGCTGCTCATCAACAACAGTGGCTTCGGCGCATATGGCTGCTTTCCTGAGCCCAACTTAACTCACCAGCTCGAACTATTAGATGTTAACATCCGCGCGCTCGTGGAACTCACGGGACGACTCCTTCCCGTGCTGCGGAAACGCGGTGGGGCGGTGATGAACATCGCGTCGACGGCAGCGTTTCAACCCACGCCGTTCATGGCCACCTATGGTGCGTCCAAGGCCTTTGTTTTGCATTGGACGCTCGCACTCGCCGCGGAGTTGCGCGGGAGTGGCGTGCAGGCGCTGGCGGTGTGCCCGGGACCGACGTCGACGCAGTTTTTTCGCCGCGCGGGACTGCGTCAGGGCGCGGTCGAGCCTGGCTTGAGCATGAAAGCGGAGGAAGTGGTCGAGCAGTCGCTGCGCGCGCTGGGCGCCGGGCGCACGCTGGTGGTGCCGGGATGGAAAAACAAGGCCATCGCGGCACTCGGCGGCACGTTGCCGAAACGGTGGGTCACGCGGCTCGCGGCGAAAGCGATCGGCCGCTACCGCATGGCCCAGGTGGCCTCATGAATGCCGGCGAATCGCAGGCCGGTCGCGGCATCGACGATTTTTCGCGGCGCGCGTGCGCCTGGCCCCGACGGGAAAAACAGGGACCGGTCCGCCTGATCGCGGAGGAGGAGTTGCGCAGTTGGATCGTTTACGAGGATGCGCGATTGCTCGTGCTGGCGAAACCGGGCGACGTCGTTTGCCATCCGTCGAAAGCCGGACCGTGGTCGAGCCTCGTCGGCGCGGCGCGCGAATACACGGGTTTGCCGACGATGCATCTCGTTTTCCGGCTCGATCGCGAGACGAGCGGGGTGGTCGTGCTCACGAAAGACGCAAAGATGGCGAGCCGGCTGCAGGTCGCGATGCAGGAACGGAAAGTAGGCAAGGCGTATCTGGCGATTATGACCGGTGAGCTGCGCGAACCGGTGACGGTCAACCAGCCGCTCGGCGACGATGTGACGAGCCCGGTTTATGTGAAATCGGCGGTGGTGACGGGTGGCCAGCCGGCGATCACGCATTTCGCGCCGGTGGCGCATGGCGGCGGCTTCACGCTGGCGCGCGTGGTCACCGAGACGGGGCGCAAGCATCAGATCCGGATTCACGCGCACTGGCTCGGTCACTGGCTGGTGGGCGACAAGATCTACGGACCTGACGACCGCTGTTATCTGGAATTCATCGACCACGGCTGGTCGCCGGCGATGGCGGAGAAGTTATATCTGCCGCGGCAGGCGCTGCACTGCGCGCAGATCGACTTGCGGCCGGCGGGGGTGGATCACGTTTTCGAGGCGCCGTTGCCGGCGGACCTGCGGGAGTTTTGCGCGAGGCATGGCCTCGCCGCCGACACCTGACGCCGTTTCAGGGCGGGAGCAGTTTCACCAGCGCGGTCTCGAGAGCGGCGCGGAGCGCGGCCACGCGCTGAACGACGGGAAACGCGGACGGGCTTTCGAGCGTGTAACTCAAGCGCGTGTGGTGAGCGCGAAGGTAGATCGCCTCGGGCCACAGATCGCGCAGCAACGGATCCGTCACCGGACGGATGATGCCGGCGGCGGCCGATTCGCGACCGTCGATCACCGCGGCCGTCTCGATCGGACAAGTCGCGCGCGCGGCGGCGATCATCGCGTCCGCGAGGGTGGGACGGTTTTCGGGGTTGAGTTCGTAAAGATAAAACCCTTGCGCCTCCCAATCTTCGTGCAGGCAGAACGCGACATCGAAGTTGGGTTGCCGCTGCAGCCAGCCGACGTGTCCGCGAATCTCGGCGGAAACGAGACGCTTGTAGTCGCGGTTCAGATCGACCGCGTCGGAGTTCTCGCGGGTGCGCCGCGCGAATCCGAGCGGGTTGAGCAATGGGCAAACGAACCACGTGGCGCGCCGATCGAACACGCCGCTTTCGAGCAGTTCGAGCAACGCGAGCGGTGGGGCGGGTTCATCACCGTGAATGCCGGCCGAGAAATACAGGCGCGGACGGATGCCCGGCGTGCGCTTGGTCAGCGCGATCAACGGCACGCCGGCGACTTCGCCGAAGCGCTCGATGCGAAAACCTTGTTTCGGCGCGGCGGCTTCGAAGCGGGCGACGACGTCGGCGGGATCGATGAGGGGTTCGATGTGCGGAGGGCTCACGGATTGGGCGGAAAACGGAATACCACGAATCGCGTCGAGCGCACGCTTACAGCCGCGGTTTCGGCGGAAAAATCTGTCGTGTGTTTCGCCTGTTTCTTGGTTTGTTGAGCGAATGTCTTCCGTTCGCGTTCGTTTCGCCCCGAGTCCGACGGGGTTCTTCCACATCGGCAGCGCCCGCACGGCGTTGTTCAACTGGCTGTATGCCCGCCACACGGGCGGGACGTTCGTGCTGCGGATCGAGGACACGGACAAGGAGCGCAACAGCGAGCAGTTCCTCAACGTGATCTACGATTCGCTGACCTGGCTCGGATTAACCTGGGATGAAGGTCCGAAGGTCGGCGGAAGTTTCGGTCCCTACCGGCAGAGCGAACGCGCCGACATCTATCGCGAATTTCTGGCCAAGCTCACCGCGGCCGGGCGCACGTATGAGAAGGACGGCGCGATCTGGTTCAAGCTCCTCGGCGAGCGCTATGAGGTGTTCGACGATCACCGCAAGAAGACCGTCACGAAAGTCCGCACGGCGCCTTCGGTGATCGACGACCGGATCCGCGGCCGCGTCGAGCGCGTCGAGGACGAGGACTTCGTGATCTTCCGCTCCGACGGCAATCCGGTATTTCATTTCGTGAACGTCGTCGACGACATCGCGATGCAGATCACACATGTGATCCGCGGCGAGGATCACCTGTCGAACACGAGCAAGCACGTGGAGCTGTTCAAGGCCTTCGGCGCGCCGGTCCCGCAGTTCGCGCACATCCCGCTCATCCTGAAACAGAATGGTCCGGGCAAAATGTCGAAACGCGACCAGGGCGCGCTGATCGAGGAGTATCAGCGGCGCGGTTACATCCCCGAGGCGCTGGTCAACTTCCTCAGCCTGCTCGGCTGGAATCCGGGCGACAACCGCGAGAAGATGCCGATCGCGGAGATCGTGCGGCTGTTCGACCTGCCCGGCGTGAACCAGAGCAACGCGCGCTTCGACGACAAGAAACTCGCGCACATGAACATGGCTTACCTGCTCGAGTTGCCAGCGGATGCGTTCGTGGCGAAGGCGCGGGAGTATTTCGCTGGGCAGACGGAAAATGCGGCGGCGCGCACCGCGCTGGCCGCCGACGAAGCCTATTTCCGCGAAGTGATGCTGCTCAGCCAGCCGAAGATCAAGGGACTCGAGGAGCTGCCGGCTTACACGGTCTATTTCTTCACGGAGGAGTTTCCGATCGATGCCAAGGTGCGCGACAAGGTGCTGGCGAAAGGCGAGCCGAAGGCGCGGCTTGGCGAGCTGATCGAGGCGTTGCCGACGATCGATTTTTCGACCGACACAACCGTCGAGGACGGTTTGAAGCAGCTGATCGCGGCGAAAGGCCTCGGCTTCGGCGATTATCAGGCTGTCGCGCGGCTGGCGCTTTCGGGCACGAACGTCGGCCCGAGCATCACCGGCATGATGCGCGTGCTCGGACGTGACCGCGTGAAAGCGCGGTTTGAGCGTTTTCTCGCGAGTTGAATCCGGCGCTGGCGCGGCGGTCGCGAAGACCGCCGCGATCGGTTTTTCAGCCGACTGCGTGCGTTTAGAGCCGCGCGCGGATCAGCTCGATCAGCTCGGCGTGAGTGTGGACGGACGGGAGCTGCGGGAATTGTTGCACGACGTTTTCCGGCGCATGGATCAGGATGCCGGTGTCGGCCTGGCAAAGCATCGCGGTGTCGTTGAACGAGTCGCCGGCGGCGATGACGTTATAATTAAGCAGCTGCAACGCCTGGACTGCGTGGCGTTTCTGGTCGGCGAGGCGGAGCTGGTAGCCGGTGATGCGGTCGTTTTCGACGATCAGACGATGGCAGAAAAGCGTCGGCCAGCCGAGCTGGCGCACCAGCGGGACGGCGAACTGCTCAAACGTATCGGACAGGATGATGAACTGCACCGTCCCGCGGAGCTGGTTGAGAAAATCGATCGCTCCCGGAAGCGGCGACAGCGTGCCGATCACTTCCTGGATCTTCGACAACGTGATGCCGTGGCGGTCGAGGATATCGAGCCGGCAGCGCATCAGCTTGTCGTAATCGGGCTCGTCACGCGTGGTGCGCCGCAACTCGGGAATGCCGGTGCGCTCGGCGACGGCGATCCAGATCTCCGGCGTGAGAACGCCTTCCATGTCGAGGGTGACGATGCTTTGTTTCACAAGGGCTGAGTGAACGAGAGGTTGGCGGCGCGAGGCAAGCAGGGAGGCGGTGGAGTTGAGAGATCGCAGTTGAGAGATGAGGGTTGAGAGTTGAGAGAGGGCGAGGCACGACGGGCGGCGGGTTGTGTCATAATTTCTTTGCGACGAGGCGGCGGGCGAATTTCATTGGAGGGCATGCTCAAACCCACGTCGGTGAAAGACGCGCTGCACAGCGAGGCGGCGCGCGATGAAATTCTCGTGCAGGGCTGGGTGCGCACCCGGCGCGATGCGAAGACGTTTTCGTTTCTCGAACTGAACGACGGCTCGTGTCTGAAAAACCTGCAGGCGGTCGCGCCGGCGACGCTGCCGAACTACACGGCGATCCAGCATCTCACGACAGGCGCGTCGGTGGCGGTGCGCGGGAAACTGGTGGCGTCGCAGGGCGCGGGCCAGAAATGGGAGATCGCCGCGGAAGAAGTGACGGTCCTCGGCACAGCGGATGCGTCGTATCCGTTGCAGAAGAAAGGTCACACGCCGGAGTTTTTGCGCGAGATCGCGCACCTGCGGCCGCGGTCGAATCTGTTTGGGGCGGTGTTCCGGACGCGCAGCCGGCTGGCGTATGCGATTCACCGCTACTTCCAGGAACGCGGCTTCGTTTACGTGCATACGCCGGTCATCACCGGTAGCGACTGCGAAGGCGCGGGGGAACTGTTTCGCGTGACGACGCTCGATCTGGCGAATCCGCCGAAACGGGAGGACGGGCTGATCGACGACGCGAAGGATTTCTTTGCGCGGAAAACGTATCTCACCGTCAGCGGCCAGCTCGAGGCGGAGGCGTTCGCGTGTGCGCTGGGCAAGGTTTACACGTTTGGGCCAACATTCCGTGCGGAAAATTCGAATACATCGCGGCACGCGAACGAATTCTGGATGATCGAGCCGGAGGTCGCGTTCTGCGATCTGCAGGGCGATATGGATTTGGCGGAGGATTTCGTGAAGACGCTGATTCGGGAGGTGCGGACGACCTGCGCCGAGGATCTGGAGTTGTTCGCCAAGTTCGTGGACAAGGAGTTGCTGACGCGGCTCGACTTCGTGCTCGAGCGGCCGTTTCAGCGCGTGAGTTACACGGAAGCAGTCGAATTGCTGCAGAAGAGCGGAAAGACGTTCGAGTTTCCGATCGAATATGGCGCGAACCTGCAGTCGGAGCACGAGCGCTATCTCACGGAGGAGATCTTCAAGTGTCCGACGACGGTCTACAATTACCCGAAGGAAATTAAGCCCTTCTACATGCGGCTGAACGAGGACGGAAAGACGGTGACCGCGATGGATGTGCTGGTGCCGGGCATCGGCGAGATCGTCGGCGGCAGCCAGCGCGAAGAGCGGCTCGATGTGCTCGAGGCGAACATGCGCCGGCACGGGCTGAATCCGGAGGATTACGGCTGGTATCTCGACTTGCGGCGCTACGGCACGGTGCCGCACGCGGGTTTTGGTCTCGGGTTCGAGCGGATGCTGATGTTCGTGACCGGCGTGCCGAACATCCGTGACGTGATCCCGTTCGCGCGGACGCCGGGCAACGCGGCGTTCTAGGGCGGACCGAAGCCGCTAAGCGGCAAAGGACTGCAAGGAAACGAAAGAGCCCGTCGGGTAGCGACGGGCTCTCTCGGTGTGAAGGATGACGGCAGCCTAAAAGTTGAGCGTGGTGGCGAACTTCACGTTGATCCCCGGCGCGGTAGTGATGCCGGTGCCTGAGACGCGGCCGCCGGCCTGCTGGATGTAGCCATTGTCGTCGAGCACGTTGTCGACGTAGAGCCGGAAGACGTATTTCTGCCACGTGTAGGACGCGCTGAAGTTGGTGACGTAATACGGCTTCAGGTAGAAACTCACCTGCGCGACCTGGTTGGCGATCGTGTAGGCGGGCGGCGCGTCGCCGGCGCGGCTGCCGCTGTAGCTGACGCCGAAACTGAGGGCGAGTCCCTTGGGCGCGCCTTCGGTGAAGCGATAGTTCAACAGCAGGGCCGCATTGCGGTCGGCGACGGCGCGCACGCGGCGGCCGAGGGCATCGCGCATCTTGAGCTGCGAGAACGTGGCGATCGCGGAGAGGTTGTTGGTCAGGCCGCCGATGAGCTCGAGTTCGTAACCGTGATTGCTGAGGTCCTGCACAATCTGCTCGGGCGCGGCGGGGTTGGTCTGGCGCTCCGGATTCGGCGTGGTGACGTTGCTCTGCGAGATTTCAAAGTAGGCGCCGTTGAACGAGAGGCGCTGGTTGAAAAACTCGGTTTTGAAACCGACCTCGTCCTGCACGCCGTCGCGCCACAGGGGACGGTTGTTGGCGATGACGGGCGAGGAGTTGGTCGAGTGGCTGTAATAGACCGAGGCGTTGGGCAGGACCTTGAAGAGCGCGCTCGCCATCCAGACCTCCTTCGCATCGTCGAGGATGCTCGGCGCGTTGGCGGCGCTGATGGCGTTGCGCGCGTAGGTCTTCGTATCGTAATGCAGGATACCGCCGGTGGCCTGGAGGCGGTCGTTGAAGAAGCCGAGACGCTCGCTGACGTAGAGCTGCCAGTTGGTGAAATTGCCGACGTTGTTGGCGTAGAGGTTCGCGTCCCACACGGGTTCGGCGCGGAGATCGGGCCGGCTCAGGTCGATGCCGGGCAGCGTGCCGCTCTTGACCTTGTTGACGCTGGTGCGACGGGAAAGGGCGAAGCCGCCGACGGTTTGCGAGCTGACGGCGCCGAACTGATAACGGGCGGCGAGATCGGTCTGGAGATTGCCGTATTTGAGGCGGGTCCACTGGGCGTCGCCGCGCACGGGGATGTTTCCCGGATTGAAGAGCGGCGAGTAGGTGGAGACGGGCTGGCCGTTGACCATGGACCAGACGTAGTCCTGCGTGAACTCGCCGGTCAGCGGCTGGTAGCGGGTGTTGTTCAGGCCGGGAAGCGTGAGGAACTCCTGCACGGAATCGGTGAAGTAGTAGCGGCCGTTGGCGGCCACGCGCAGGCTGATATGATCGTTGAGACTCGAGGTGAGCAGCACGAACAGATCGGCGGTGTCGACCGCGGTGTGGCTCCACGGCTGGATGCCGTTTCGGCTTTTGCGCGAAAGGCCGGGCGCGAGATACGGGTCCTTGGTGTCAGGGCCGACGCGCGGATCGATGATGAGCAGCGGCTCGCGGAAGATCCACTGCGTGGCGCCGATGAGCTTCACCGTGAGCTGCGTGCGCTCGGAAATCTTGTAGGAAAACATCGGCGCGAGCGCCTTGGCGCGCAGGCGCGCGTCGTCGGCCCAGTAGCGACGGGTGTCCTGGATCGAACCGACGAGCCGCCAGGCAACGCGGTCGTTGGACGCGAGGGTGTCGTTGAAATCGACGCTCAGCTTTTGCGCGTCGAACATGCCGACGAGCGCGGTGACGCTGTTCTGGCGCCGGTAGAGCGGCGATTTGGTGATGACGTTGACCGCGCCGCCCGGACCACCGGCGGGCGAGAGGATGGCGTTGGGGCCCTTGGAAATTTCGATGCGGTCGATCACGACCTCGGCGACGTTGTCGGCGTCGTCGGGCTGGAGAAAATTGTCGACGACGCGCTGGCCGTTGCTCTCGAAGCCGCGCAGGATCATGCGATCCTGAAACTGGATACCGCGGCCCTCCTGCACGCCGGCGGCGTAGCGGGTGACGTCGAAGATGCGCGTGGGCGCGAGGTCCTCGATGATGTCGCGCGTGAGCACGGTGATGGAGTTGGGCGTGTCGAGCAGCGGTGCGCGCACGCGGACCGCGGAGACGGCGTCGGCGGCGCGATAGCGGTCGGCGGCGTCGCTCGACACGGTGAACTGCGGCAGTGTCACGACCTCGTCGTCGGGACCGCTGAGGGCGCTCGAGGTTTGGGCGTGGCCGGCGGCGGAGGCGAGCAACGCAACGGCGGAGATCGCGGCGTGCGCGCTCGCGGAGAAAGGCCGGCGACGCGGCGCCGGTCCGGGGATTCTGGGGTTCATTCGGTGTGGTGGGATGAGGTGCCGGCGAGTCGCCGGTCTCCTGAGACGCCGAAGGAAGAAAAATGGGGGATCGCGACCGCGAATAAGCGGCGGCGATCAGAAGTTCACCGTGGTGGTGAGCTTCACATTGA
Organism: Opitutaceae bacterium; assembly: GCA_040255565.1. Lineage (GTDB taxonomy): Bacteria > Verrucomicrobiota > Verrucomicrobiia > Opitutales > Opitutaceae > Opitutus. The sequence goes on from JBDZVH010000001.1 coordinate 967,651, forward strand.
GCCCGGGCGCGGTGCTGAGGCCGGTTCCGGAGACGCGGCTGCCGGCCTGCTGGAGATAGCCTCCGTCGTCGAGCACGTTGTCGACGTTGAGGCGGAACAGGCTGCGGGCGTTCCAGCGCCAAGTGAGGCCGGCGGTGGTGATGTAGTAGCTCCGCAGGAAAAAGCTGGTGCGGCCGACGACGTTCAGCGGTGTGAAATTGATCGGCGTGTCGCCGGCGCGCGCGCCGCTGTAGTTCACGCCGGCATGAAACGCCAAACCGTCACGCAAGCGATAATTCAGCAGCAGCGCACTGTTGCGATCGGCGACGGCGCGCACGCGGCGGCCGAGATTGTCGCGCATCCGGAGCTGGCTGAACGTCGCGATGACCGAGAGTCTCGGCGTGAGGCCGCCGACGAGCTCCAGTTCGACGCCGTGGTTTTTCAGATCCGAGACGAGCGATTCGGGTGCGGACGGATCTGTCTGCCGCGCGGGATTTGGCGTGGGGACGTTGGTTTGCGCGATCGTGAACCACGCGCCGGCGAAGGACAGGCGTTGCGCGAAGAATTCGGATTTGAAACCGATCTCGTCCTGCACGCCGTCACGCCAGAGGACGATGTCGTTGGCGATGATCGGAGACGAATTCGTGGAGTGACTGTAGTAGAAGGACAGATCGGGCCGGGGTTTTAGGAGGACGCTGGCCAGCCACATCGCTTTGTTGTCGTTGAGCCAACTCCCGGTGCTGCTCAACCGGTTGTGGCTGCGGGTGTCGGTGTGATAATGCAGCACACCGCCGGTGAGCTGCACGCGCTCGCCGAGGAGTGCGATCCGCTGGTTCAGATAGGTGTGCCAGTTGGTGAACTGGTTGTCGTATTCGAGGGCCGGCGTCGTGCTCCACACCGGCTCGGCGCGGAAGTCCGGCCGGCTGAGATCGATGGACGGGAGGCTGCCGGACACCGCATGGCCCCGCGTGGTGCGACGCGACAGCGCGAATCCCGCGACGGTCTGGGAAAAGACGGCGCCGATCCGATGCGTCGCGACCGCATCGACCTGCAGGTTCACGGTTTTGCGGCGGGTCGCCTGTTTGTCGCCGCGCACCGGAATGGCGGCGGGATCGAAGAGCGGCGAGTGAGTGGGCAGGTAAGTGCGAGCGATCGGATCGAAATCCCAGGTGTAATCCTGCGTGAGCTCGCCGGTGAAGGGGTTGTAGCGGTTGAGGAGGCTGGGCGTGGAAAGAAACTCCTGCTGTGAATCTTCGAAATAGTAGCGGCCGTTGGCGGCGGCGCGCAGGCTGAGGTGATCGGAAAGCTTGCTCGTCAGCAGCGCGAACGCGTCGGCGGTGTGCGTGCCGACGTGACTCCACGGCTGAATGCCGTTGCGCGTGCGAGAGGATAGGCGGGGCGCGAGAAACGGGTCGGGCGTGGAAGCGTTGACGGCCGGATCGAGGATCAGGAGCGGCTCGCGGAAGATCCAGTGCTCCGCGGCGATGAGTTTCACCGTGAGCTGCGTGCGATCCGAGAGGCGGGCGGAAAACATCGGGGCGAACACCTTGCCGCGCAGGCGGGCGTCGTTGTCCGGGTAGCGACGCGAATCCTGCGCCGATGCGATCAACCGGTAAGCGAGGTTGGGCGAACGCGGCAGCGGTCCCGTGAGATCGGCGCCGATCTTTTGTGCGTCGAACAATCCCACCGTGGCGCTCAAGCTTCGCTGCGCATCGAACGAGGGAGATTTGGTGATGACGTTGATGGAGCCGCCCGGAGCCCCGGCAGGCGAGAGGATGGCATTGGGCCCCTTCGCGATTTCGACGCGCTCGATCAGCACCTCGTCGAGATTGTCGGCATCGTCGGCTTGCAGGAAGTTGTCGACCGTGCGCTGCCCGTTGCTTTCGAAGCCGCGCAGGATCATGCGATCCTGAAACTGGTTTCCGCGCCCTTCCTGCACGCCGGCGACGAAGCGCGCGACGTCGAAAATCCGCGTCGGCGCGAGATCGTCGATCGTGTCACGGGTGATCACCGAAATGGAGCTCGGCGTGTCGATCAGCGCCGCACGAATCCGGACCGCAGAAATCGCGTCCGCGACGCGATAGCGATCGGCTGCCTGCGTCGAAACGGTGAATTCCGGCAGGACGATGATGTCCGGCGCCGCCGAGCCCGCCGGCGGAATGGCCGCGGGCGCCCCGGCCTGCGCCCCCGGATCGGCGCGACGCACCACGGCGAACGCGCCGGTGTGGTCGCGACGGACGATGAGCGCGGTGCCGGCGAGCATGCGGTGCAACGCGGCCTCGGGGGAGAGCCGCCCTGCGACCGCGCGAGTGTTTTGTCCGCGCACTTGATCGAGCAGGTAAACCAGCTGAACGCCGGACTGGCGGGTGAATTCGTCGAGTGTGCTGGCGGCGTCGCCGGACGAAATGGCAAACAAGCGCGCCGCCGAAACGTCCGTTGGCGAATTTCCGCTGGCGGGAAGGAGCGATCCGAGCAGCAGAAAAACGAGTCGCAGCCAGAGGCGGGCACGATGCGGGACGGGCAAAACCATTCGGGGCCGGGTGGGGCGGCCGCGAGCATGGTCAAGCTGGCCGGATGCGCAATCGCTTCCAGCGGGCGCCGGCCGATCAACGAATCTTGTGCAGCACCACCCGCGTGTCGGAGACGTGTTCGACGCGGATGTCGCCGGCGGCGGCCAGAAGATTGACGAAGGCGTCGGCGTTATCCGCGTCGAAGCTGCCGCCGACCACGCGTTGCCCGAGCTCCGTGTCGGCGATCTCGATTTGGACGCGGTTGTAGCGGTTGAAGCGGGCGACAGCGTCGGCAAGTGGCGTGTGGTTGAATGCGAGTCGGGGCGCCGACCATGCCGGGACGACGTCCGCTTCGGCCGCGATCGGCGACCGGCTGTCACCGGCAAACTGAGTCCACGCGGTGGTGTCCACGACGGCGCGCTGGCCGGCGACGAGGAAAAGCGGTTCGGCGGCATCGGCGACGTCTCGGTCCACCTGCACCTTGCCCTCGGTCACGAGGACTTCGACGGCGCCGTCGCTGCGGCGGACATTGAAGGCGGTGCCGACGGCGCGCACGGTGACGAGACCGGCGCTGACGAGGAAGGGGCGCGCGGGATCTTTCGCCACGTAGAAATGAGCCTCGCCTTTCTGCAGATGAATGCGCCGTTCGGCCGGCACGAAAGCGACATCGATGGCGCTGTCGCCGCCGAGGACCAGCGTCGAGCCGTCGGAGAGATCGAGCGAACGGTGCTGGCCGGCCGCGGTGGCGTAGGTGGACGTCGGCGCGGCGGGACGCTCGTGCGGCAACCACAGTGCAAGGGCGAGCGCAGCGGCGGCGGCGCCGATCAGCGCGACTTTTCCGACACGAGGAAAACGCAGCACGCGGGCGCGCGGTCGCGTGAGGGCGTCCAACTCCGCCAGCAGGGCGGCGGCGGCGGGCGTTTCGGGAAGGCGGGCGAGCAGCTGTTGGGCGGATTCGAGGCGGCGGAAAGCGGCGTCGTGTTGCGGATCCGCGGCGCGCCACTGCGCGAGCGCCTCCTGCTCGTCCGGGCGAAGACCGCACTCGCGCCGGGCGATCCAGGCCGCGGCGGTGCGCTCGATCGCGTCGTCGCGCGAAGCAGGAGAGCGATCAGGCGGAGTCATGCGAAAACGGGTTGCGCTCCTTCAGCACACCGCGCGCCTCGAAGTAATCGGCGCAGAGCTGCACGCCTTTCGCGAGGTGCGTTTTCACCGTCTCGGTGGAGATGGCGAGGGTGGCGGCGATTTCCTTGTAGGAGCATCCTTTCAGGTAGCGCAGCATGATGACGTGACGGCAGCGGGTCGGGAGGCTTTGCACGGCGGCCGCGAGAATCTCCAGTTCCTGCTGGCGGCTGATCGCTTCCGCGGCGTGCGGGCTTTCTTCAACGACGTGTTCGGCACTCGAATGGGTGATCGGATCGGCGCGATCGTGGCGGTTTCGCCGGAAAAAATCGACCGCGAGATGCCGGGCGGCGGTGAACATGAACGCCCGCGCATGGCGGATGCGGCCGGCGGCTTTTTCCCGCCATAGACGCGCGTAGGTTTCTTGAATGACGTCGTCGGTGTCGCGCAGGAGCGGAAAACGCGACTGGAGATAGGCGCGCAGAGCGGGCTCGTGGGGTTGAACCTCGGAGGAAAACCAGCGGGTGGGCTCTGTCTCCTGATGCGACATCGGGGGCGGGGTGATCGCAAGCGGACGTATGAGCCCGGCTCAGACGGGCTGACAAGCCGGATTCTTCCCAAATGGCGCCGATGGCCGAAAAAGTTGGAAAATGCTCCGCGACGATCCCCCAATTCGCGGCGGTCGGCGTCTCACTCATTTGTCTCTCTCATGAAACCCCACTTTCCCCCGGTCGGCAGTCGTTGGATTCTCGGCCTGCTGTGCGCGTTTGCGCTCGCGGCTTCGTCGCTGCACGGCGCCGAATCGGTCTTTTCCGTCAAGGCGTTTGGTGCGACGGGCGACGGCGTCACGCTCGACACGGAGGCAGTGAACCGCGCGATCGAGGCGGCGGCGGCCGCGGGCGGCGGCACGGTGGAGTTTCCGGGGGGGAACTATCTTTGCTACACCATCCGGCTGAAAAGCCATATCGAGCTGCGGCTTGCGGCGGGCGCGACGATCATCGCGGCCGATCCGCCGCGGCCGGGCGAAGCGGGCGGCTACGATGCGCCGGAGCCCAACGCCTGGGCGGAGTATCAGGATTTTGGACACTCGCACTGGCGCAACAGCCTGATTTGGGGCGAGGGTTTGGAGAATGTGGCCATCACCGGGCCGGGCCGGATCTACGGCCGCGGCCTGAGCCGCGGCAACGGCCGGATGGCGCTGCCCGTCGGAGCGTTGTGGGCGGGGCACGATCCGGCCAATCCGCCGGACGTCCTCGAGGCGGACGGGCCGTTCGAGTTCGAGCCGCGGCCGGAGCTGAAACCGGGCCCGTTTGGGTATCCGAAAGCTCGCGACCGGCTGCCGGACGGCGTGGGCAACAAGGCTATCGCGCTCAAGAGCTGCCGCAACGTCGTGTTGCGCGATTTCACGATCCTGCACGGCGGACACTTCGGCATCCTCGCGACCGGGGTGGACAATCTCACGATCGACAATCTGCTGATCGACACGAACCGCGACGGCATGGACATCGATGCCTGTAGCAACGTGCGGATCTCGAACTGCGCGGTGAACTCGCCGTGGGATGACGGCATCTGCCTGAAGGCGTCGCACGCACTCGGCGTAAAGCGGCCGACGGAAAACGTGACCATCACGAACTGTTTCGTCAGCGGTTACGACGAAGGCACGCTGCTCGACGGCACGCGCAAGCGGAACGCCACGCAGCGCGGCGGGCCGATCGGCCGGATCAAGTTTGGCACCGAAGCCGGCGGCGGATTTCGCAACGTCACGATCTCGAATTGCGTGTTCGAATACTGCCGCGGACTGGCGCTCGAGCAGGTCGACGGCGCCATGTTGGAAGACGTAACCGTATCCAATATCGCGATGCGCGACGTCGTGAATGCGCCGCTGTTCATCCGGCTCGGCGGGCGGCTCCGCGCGCCCGACGCGAAAACGCCGGGTCAGGTGCGGCGGATCCTCGTCGACAATCTCGTCGCCTCCAATGTCTCGTCCGATCACGGCATCATGCTCGTCGGTCTGCCGGGTTATCCCGTCGAGGACGTCGTGTTATCGAATGTGCAGATTCATTATCGCGGCGGCGGCACCGTGGAGCAGGCGGCGCGGATCGTGCCGGAGCACGAGAAGAGTTATCCGGAACCCTATGTTTTCGGCGTGATGCCGGCGTGGGGAGTGTTCGCGCGGCACGTCGCGGGACTGCAGTTGCGGGGCGTGGAGCTACGCACGATGTCGGCGGATGCGCGGCCGGCGGTGGTGCTCGACGACGTGGTGGGCGCGCGGTTGTTCGACGTGCAGGTGCGGCCGAAAGATGGCACGCCGAAGTGGAGGCTCTCACACGTGAGCGGACTCGTGCCGCGCGATTGCGAGGGGCTGGATCAAAGCACGGTGGACGCGGCGGAAAAACGATGACGCGGGGAGTTTTTATGAAACATCTTTGGATCGCGATCGGTTGGGCATTCACCTCCTGGGCGTGCGGCACGGCCAATGAAACCATCGACCGGCCGGCGCTCGTGGCGCGCAACAGTCCGGTGGTGCGGAGCGTGGACTACGATGCGCCGCTCACGGTGGGGAATGGCGGGTTTGCGTTCACTGCCGACGTGACGGGACTGCAGACTTTCGCGGAGCAGTATCATCGCAACGGGATTCCGACGGAGACGCAGTCGCGCTGGTGCTGGGTCACGGATCCGAATCCGCAGAATTTCACCTTGAAGGATGCGAACAAGGACTTCCGGCTGGCCGACGGGCGCATGCTGGGATTTCCGACGCGGGCGAGCACACCGGCGGGCGACTGGTTGCGGCGAAATCCGCGGACGCATCCGCTTGGCCAGATCGCGCTGGAGTGGGACAAGCCGGACGGAACGCCGTTCGTGCCGGAAGACGTTCGCGACATCGCGCAGACACTCGAGCTCTGGCGAGGGACGGTCGTGAGTCGTTACACGTTGGGCGGTGAGCCGGTGGAAGTGATCACGGCCTGCGATCCGGATTCGGATACGATTGCGATTCGGATTCGTTCGCCGTGGGTGGCGCGGGAGAAATTGCGCGTGCGGCTGGCGTTTCCCCGCGGGCACGATCCGAAAACGAAAAACACGCCTGCGCTCGACTGGAGCCAGCCGGAGTCGCACCGGTCGCAGTTGCGCGGGGCTCATATCGTCGAGCGCGAAGTGCTCGGGGCGCGTTACTTCGTGGCGAGCAACCGCGCGCTGGAGAGCGGAGAATCGCATGTCTTTCGGATTCGCGGCGGGCGGGGCGAGGACGAGTTGGCGGTGACGGTGCGGTTTTCGCCGGAGCGTGTCGCAGCGGCGGCGGATGCGGACGCGATTTTTCGCGCGAGTGCGCAGCATTGGGAGAATTTCTGGCGGACGGCGGCGGCGCTCGATTTGAGCGGCAGCACGAATCCCCTCGCCGCGAAACTCGAGCGGCGTGTGGTGTTGTCCCAGTATTTGCTGGCGGTGCAGATGGCGGGTGATGTGCCGCCGCAGGAGAGCGGACTCACGTGCAACACCTGGTATGGAAAGCATCACACCGAAATGATCTGGTGGCACGCGGCGCATTTCGCGCTGTGGGGAAAGCCGGAACTCCTCGCGAAGAATTTGGAATGGTTTCGCTCGCGCCTGCCGGAAGCGCGCGAACTGGCCCGCAGTCGCGGGCTCACCGGTGCGCGGTGGGCGAAAATGGTCGGGCCGGAAGGCCGCGAGAGTCCCGGCGGGAATCCGCTGATCGTGTGGAATCAACCGCATCCGGTTTACTTGTGCGAGCTGCTGTATCGCGACGCGCCGACGCGGGAAACGTTGGAAAAGTATCGGGATCTCGTGCTCGAAACCGCGGAGTGTCTCGCCGCGATGGTGTGGCTCGATCCGCAGCGCGGCGGCTACGTGCTGGGGCCGCCGCTCTGGATTGCGCAGGAGATTCACGACCAGGCGACGAGTCAGAATCCCTCGTTCGAACTCGCCTATTGGCGGTGGGCTTTGGGCGTGGCGCAGACGTGGCGCGAGCGGCTGGGACTGAAACGCGAGCCGAAGTGGGATGACGTGATCGCGAAACTTTCGCCGCTGCCGGTGCGCGACGGCAAGTATGTCGCGCTCGAATCGCATCCGGACACGTGGACGAATATCGAAAGCCGGCACGATCATCCGGAGATGCTGATGCCGCTCGGATTTTTGCCGGAGGCGCCGGGCGTGGATCGGGCGACGATGCAGCGGACGCTCGACGCGGTGCTGAAGGATTGGGATTGGGAAACGAAAATCTGGGGCTGGGATTACCCGATGATTGCGATGACGGCGGTGCGGCTCGGTCGGCCGCACGATGCCGTAGAGATCCTGCTGCGGGATGGACCGAACAACCGCTACACGCCGAACGGGCATTGTCCGCAGCGCAGCGACGAGGCGCTCGATCGCAATGCGCCGCCCGGCGCGCGGCGGCGCGAGATCGCCGTTTACCTGCCGGCGAACGGCGCGTTTCTCGCCGCGGTGTCACTGATGACCGGCGGCTGGGACGACGCGGCCAAGCCGTATCCAGGTTTCCCCGACGACGGAACCTGGAAGGTGCGCGCCGAAGGCTGGAAACGCTGGCCGTGAGAGAACGGTCGCGCTCGCCGGGACGGTCCGCGTTCCGGCGAGGCGGCAGGGCGGGGCGCTTATTTCGCCCAGGTGTCTTTCAGCGTGATGATCCGGTTGAAGACCGGTTTCCCCGGGGCGCTGTCCTTTTCGTCGAGTGCGAAATAGCCGAGGCGCTCGAACTGGAAGCGATCGGCGGTCGTCGCGGAGGCGAGCGACGACTCGAGCCGGGCGGTGACAACCTCGAGCGACTTCGGGTTCACATGCTGGAGGAAATCGTCGGTCGCGCCCGGTTCCGGCACGGTGAAAAGGCGGTCGTAGAGCCGGACTTCGGCGGGGACGGACTGCGTGGCGCTGACCCAGTGGATCGTGCCCTTCACTTTGCGATCGGAGTTGGGCTGGCCGGAGCGCGTGGTGAGATCGGCGGTGCAGCGCAGTTCGACAATGGCGCCGGAGGCGTCTTTCACGATTTCGTCGAGCTTCACGATGCAGGCGTATTTGAGCCGGACCTCGCCGCCGGGTTTGAGGCGAAAGTATTTCGGCGGTGGCACTTCGGCGAAATCGTCGCTTTCGATGAACACCTCGCGTGTGAGCGCGACCGGGCGCGTGGTGGGGGTTGGGTCCTGCGGATTGTTGGTCGCCACGCACTCGATCGTCTCGTCCGGCGCGAGGTTGGTGAGGACAAGCTTGATCGGCTTCAGGACGGCGAGCCGGCGGGCGGCGGAGGCGTTGAGCTCCTCGCGGATCGCATGCTCGAAGACGGCGATGTCGGTGAGGCTGTCGTATTTCGTGACGCCGGTGCCGATGACGAAGCGGCGCAGGGCGCTCGCGGGAATGCCGCGGCGGCGAAGTCCGGCGATCGTGGGCAGGCGCGGATCGTCCCAGCCGTCGACGAGTTTTTCGTCGACCAGGCGGATGAGCCGGCGCTTCGAGACGATCATGTAGCTCGGGATGAGCTTTGCGAATTCGTATTGCCGGGGGAGGGCGCGCGGCAGGTCGAGGTTTTCGAGAATCCAGTCGTAAAGCGGCCGATGGACTTCGAATTCGACGGTGCAGATCGAGTGCGTAATGCCCTCGAGGTAGTCGCTCAGGCAGTGGGCGAAATCGTAGAGGGGATAGATGCACCATTTGTCGCCGGTCTGATGATGCGGCGTGTGGCGGATGCGGTAGAGCAGCGGATCGCGCAGCCAGATGTTGGGCGAGGCCATGTCGATCTTGGCGCGAAGGGAGCGGGCGCCGTTGGGAAACTCGCCGGCGCGCATGCGCTGGAAGAGGTCGAGGTTTTCCTCGACGGAGCGGTTGCGCCACGGCGATTCGCGGCCGGGCTTGTCGGGCGAGCCGCGGTAGGCGTCGGTTTCCTCGGGGCTGAGATCGTCGACGTAGGCCTTGCCCTTGCGGATCAACGTGAGCGCGTAGGCGTAGAGCTGGTCGAAGTAGTCGCTCGCGAAGAACGGCTCGGCGGCGGCGCTGGCGCCGCGATCTGAAGTTTCAGATTTGAGATCTGAGCTCGGCACGGGCGCGAGATAGTAGTCTTCGCGGCCGGCGACTTCCTGTTTCGCGGGGGTGGCGCCCTTGGGCTTGAGGCCGAGGACGTGGTCGGCCCAGCCGGCGATCAGCCAGCGGACGTCGGCGGTGATGGAATCGACATACTCGACGTCTTCCTTCGCCGGGTTGGTGTCGTCCATCCGCAGGTTGCACTGGCCGTTGTTTTCCCGGGCGATGCCGAAGTTGAGGCAGATCGACTTCGCGTGCCCGATGTGCAGGTAGCCGTTGGGCTCGGGCGGAAAGCGCGTGACGATCTTCGCATAGCGTTGCTCCGCCACGTGCTGGGCAACGATGTCACGAATGAAATCGCTGGGCGCGGGAGCGGTGGAGGGCGCGTTGGACTCGGCGTTCATAAAAAAGAACGGACACTCTGTTCGTCGCGGCGGGGTGACGCAACGATTGGTTTGCCTCCGCGCGCGGGCGATACGGCGAACGACCGGCGGCGGCCGGTCAGGAAGCGCGTTTTCTCTTCTTGAGCGGCGCGGCGCTGGCACCCGCGAGCGAACCGTCGGAGGCCATTTCCTTCAGGAGGCTGGTGAGATACGGGATGAGCTGCTTCTTGCGGCTGACAACGCCCGGCATGTCGAAAATCTCGTCCTGTTCCACGTGGGCATACGAGATGCGGTTGATGAAACCGGCATCGCCTTTGACCAGGAGCAGGGAATTTTGCGTGTTGATGTCGGTCACGAGGAGCGCGGCGAACGCGAGCTTTTCCTCGTCGCGCAGCTCCTGCAGCGCCGCGGCGATCGGTTTCGCCTGCTGCCAGAAGTTGCCGAAACCGAGTTCCTCCACCTGCGAAACGGAGAAACGCACGCCCTCTTCCTCGTAGATCTTGTAGTCGGAGCGGATGATTCTCTCGGGCGGGTTGGCCAGGATGACGGAGCCGGAGTTGAAGATCTGTTCGGCGAGATCCTTGGAGTTCACGCCGGAGATCTCGGCCAGCCAGGCGAGCAGGATCGCGTCCTTGCCGGTCGTGGTGGGACCGTTGAGGTGGAGCGTGTCGGAAATCAATCCCGACATCATGATGCCCGCGATGTCGGGCGAAGGCTGAAGCCCTTCGCGGCGGAAAAGATCCGCGATGATCGTGCAGGTGGAGCCGACGGGCTCGTTGATGAAGAGGATCGGCTGGGCGGTGTGCACGGCGCCGAGCCGGTGGTGGTCGATGATTTCGGCGATCGTGACCTCCTCGGCGCCGGTGACGGCCTGCGACATCTCGTTGTGATCGACGAGCACGAGCCGCGTCTGCGTGGGACGGAGGAGGTCGGTCTTGGTGAGAATACCCTCGAGGCAGCCGTTGTCGTCGGTGACCATCAACGCGTGCGGCGAGGAGGCGGAAAAGCGCTTGCGGACGTCCGCGATCAACGTGTCGCTGTCCACGGTCGAGAACTCGCGGTCGACGATGCGCTCGAGCGTCGAAGCCGTGCGGACAATCCACGACGTCGTCGCGGAATCGTAAGGGCTGATGATGAGGCTCGTGCCTTTTTCGCGGGCGAGCGCGAGGATGTCCTCGTCGATGCCGAGATTGCTGGTGATGACGACGGCGCGAACGCCAATCTCGATTGCGCGGCGCTGGATGTCGCTGCGGTCGCCAACGATGATGATGGATTGTTCGGCGGGGATGTTTTCCCGGATCGAGATGCTCCAGAACGAGCTGATGTCCATCGTGCCGAGGCGCACGTAGAGGTCCTGGATGCGTTGCTCGTCGACGACGTGGAGCGCCTGCCCCTCGAGGGTGCGGGTGATGTTCGCGAGCGAGGTGCGCACGAGGCGCAGCAGGCGCGGCTCGCTGAGGCGCGGGATGAAAACGCCGCCGAGCGTGGACAACGAGATCGTGCCGACGATGCGTTTGCTCCCGGTGACGGGGACCACGCGGATGTCGTGCCGATCGAAAATCCCGAGGGCCTCCGCACACGTCGCGTTTTCGTCGAGATGGATGACGTTGCGCACCATGAGATCGCGGACGCGCGGACTGACATCGCTCAGGTAAAGCGGCAGCGGCTGGCGGAACCGCGCGAGGATGGTGTCGATGCGGGCGTTGGAGTTGCCGCAACGGGCGGCCACGTAGCCGCGTTCGCCGCGGGCCTCCTTGAACGCCGCATAGGCGATCGCGGAGCAGATCGAATCTGCATCCGGATTCTTGTGACCAATGATGTAGGTCGGCGTGGTTGAGGAGGACGGGACGGGCGTCATTGCGAGACGGACGGCTGGGTGGGTGGAAAGGCGCTGAAAGAACAGCAGGAACGCTGCGCGTTCCCGGGACAACAAACAAAAAGCCCGGCGGTTGGGCCGGGCGCGCGTTTGACGCTGAAGCCTTGTTTAATCCGCCGCCGAGGGGGCGACTCCGGACGGCGTGCCGATCGCGCCGCCCTTTCCGTAGATCCGCTGTGTGCCGGAACGCGGGATCGTCTTCGTGATTTCGGAGGTGGTCTTGCCGTTCGTCTGCACCAGCTTGCCGGCGGCGGGACCACCCAGGTCATTGTAGAACTGCACGTTTCCGCCGAGGAAAACGATGTGTCCGCCGACCTCGCCGTAGACGGAGCGGCCGCTGCCATCGGCGTTGTTGTCCCACGTGCCGTCTGTCCTGAGTCCGCGGGTGAACGCGATCGGAGTCGTGGCGGGGTCGCTCATCTTCAATCCGCCGACGAGCTCGACGCTGGGCGTGCGCGCCGCGAAGGCGGGACTCAGCGTGAGCCGGCTGGGGTCGTTAGGATCGAGCACCGCTGAGGGGATGCTCGCGTCGCCCAATGGATCCAACTTGGAAAAATAGAGCGATGCGTCGGTGAGTGCGCCGGACTTCGCGAGCAGTCCCGCCCAAACATGAATCCGATCGCCGCCGGTGAGCGTCGCCGCCGAAGCGCTGGCCGGATCGGGGAGGCGGTCGTTGTTGTCGCCCGCGTAGATCATTGCGGCCTTGGCGATCTCGCGGAGATTGTTCGCGTCCACGGCACGCTGGGCTTTGTCGCGCACGGCGCCGATCGTGGGGATGAAGATCGCGGCGAGGATTCCGATGATCGCGATGACCGTGAGCAGCTCGATCAATGTGAAACCGCGCGCAGCCGGAAGGCGTGGGGTGAAGCGCATGGAGAATCAGGGGTGGCAGACGCTCATAACGAAAAACGATGGCGACAAGCGCAAAACCGCTCCCGCCTTTTTGCGTCCCGGCTCATCCAGTCTGCCGCCGCGCCTCCGATAAACCCAAAGCCGTGCACGCCCCAAACAGAGTGTCATACATTATATGACACTCTGTTTGGAGCCGGCGAAGAAGAGAGCGGGTGGTGTTGGTGGCGGGGCTGGACAAGGGTTTTTGCGGCCGCGTAGTTTGGCGCGACATGAAGATTTACCTGGACGGAAAGTTCGTCGACGAAGCGGAGGCGAAGATCTCGGTGTTCGATCACGGACTGCTTTACGGCGACGGCGTTTTCGAGGGCATCCGGCTTTACGAAGGAAATGTCTTCCGTCTCGAAGAACACCTGGAGCGGCTCGAATATTCCGCGAAGGCCATCCTGTTGAAACTGCCCCTTAGCCGACGCGAACTGGCGGAGGCGACATGCGAGACCTGTCGTCAAAACGGTCTGCGCGATGCGTATATCCGCCTCGTCGTGACGCGCGGCGTTGGCGATCTCGGACTCGCGCCGTGGCTTTGTCCCAAGCCCTCGCTGTTCATTATCGCGAGCAAGATCGCGCTTTACCCGCAGGAGCATTACGACAACGGCCTCAGCATCGTCACCGTGCCGACGCGGCGCATCAATCCGGCGGCGCTGCCGTCGACCGTGAAGTCGCTGAATTATCTCAACAACATTCTTGGCAAGATCGAGGCGCGGCAGTTCGGCGCGCTCGAGGCGATCATGTTGAACGATCAGGGCTACATCGCGGAGTGCACCGCGGACAACATCTTCATCGTGCACAAGGGCGAGATCCTCACGCCCGCGGCGTCGCAGGGAGCGTTGAAGGGCGTCACCCGCGGAACGATCTTCGACATCGCGGTGGAGATTGGCGTGCCGATCCGCGAAGCGAATCTCACGCGCTACGATGCCTGGTGCGCGGACGAATGTTTCCTCACCGGCACGGGTGCGGAGGTGATTCCGGTGGTGAAGCTCGACGGCCGCGAGATCGGCACCGGCAAACCGGGCCCGATTACGCAGCGCGTGCTGGCTTCGTTTCGCCGCCGCGTGCTCACCGAAGGCACGCGCCTCTGATCCGCGGATGATGTCCTTGCGTTGCGAATGCGTCATGCGTGTGCCGATGCGGCGCGTGGCTGCGCAGCAACGACGCGGATCATGAAACCGCGCGGTAGAATCCTCCCAGCACTTGCCAGCGGTCGACCCCGTGGCATGGTTGCTGCAGAAACCTGAACGACTCCATGCCGAACCCACTCAAATGCGATCTCTGCTCGAAACCGGCGACGGTTCACCTCACGCAGATCGTCAACAACAAGGTCCACAAAGTCGACCTGTGCGAGGAGTGCGCGCAGGCGAAAGGCGTTACCGATCCCAGTGGCTTTTCGCTTGCCGATCTGCTGCTGAAGGCGTCGCTGAACCCGGAGCCGGCGAACCTGTCCGGCGTGCGGTGCGAGCAATGCGGCTTCACTCCGAACGATTTCAAGAAGCACGGGCGCTTCGGCTGTCCGGCCTGCTACGATACGTTCACCAGCCTGATCGAGCCGATGCTCGACAGCATGCACAAGGGCACCGTGCACACCGGCAAGGTGCCGCAAAAAGCTCTCGCCCGGAAATCACTCCAGGACCGCCTCTCCAAACTCGAACTCGACCTCACCGACGCCATCAAGGCCGAGCGGTATGAGGACGCCGCGCGTTGTCGCGATGAAATCAACGAAGTCAAACAAAGCTTTGGGCAACCGTCGCGTTAAGGCCATGACGATTGCGTCGCTCATCGACACGCCTTCCGAGCTGACCGACTCGGGCAGCAGCAAGACGGCTGTCGTTCTCATGACGCGCATCCGGCTTGCCCGCAATCTCGCTGGCACGCCGTTTCCGGGCTGGGCCAAGCCGGCCAAGCGCGGGGAGATCTTCGCGCTTTGCCGCGAGGCGCTCTCCGCCACGTCGGCCCTGAAGCGCAGCCTTTGCGTGTCGGTCGAAGAGATGACCGAGCTCGAGAAGCAGATTCTCGTCGAGCGCCATCTCATCAGCCGCGAACTGAGCGGAGCGAAGGCGGGATCCGGCGTCGTCATCAGCAAGGACCAGTGTTTTTCGGTCATGATCAACGAGGAGGATCACCTGCGCATTCAGGTGCTCCGTTCCGGCTTCCAGCTGAAGAAGGCATGGAATGCCATCAACGACCTCGATACCACGATCGAGGACCGGCTCGATTATGCGTTCTCGCCGAAGCTCGGCTATCTGACGGCGTGCCCGACCAATCTTGGCACCGGCATGCGTGCTTCGGCGATGATGCACCTCCCGGCGCTCGTGATCGCAAACCAGATGGAGAAGGTCGTCCGCGCCGTGAACCAGCTCGGCATGGTCGTGCGCGGTTTGTTCGGCGAAGGTTCCGACGCCAGCGGCAGCATCTTTCAGATTTCGAACCAGACCACGCTCGGCGAATCCGAGGACGAGATCATCAAGCGGCTCGGCAGCGTGCTGACGTCGATCGTCGAGCACGAGCTCAACGCCCGCCAGAAGCTGCTCGAAGCGGACCCGGCGAAGCTGCTCGACAAGATCGGCCGCGCTTACGGCATCCTGCGCAACAGCCACGTGCTCAGCTCGAGCGAGGCGATGAATCTTCTCTCGTTGCTGCGCCTCGGTGTGGATCTCAAGGTGTTTCCGGAGGCGGATCGCGCCACGATCGACCGCTTGTTCATCGAAGCGCAGCCGGGACATCTTCAACACGCGCAGAAGGGCGAGTTCGAGCCCGGGCAGCGTGACCTGCTTCGCGCGGGACGTCTCCGGGCGGAGTTTGCCAATTTCCCTCAACCCAACTTTACTTTCACGGCAGACGGGTCGAATTAAAATTTTATATACACATGTCCCAAGAACCCATGAACAACTTCACGCCACGCGCGCAGCAGGTGCTCGCGTTGGCCCGCAAGGAGGCGGACCGTTTTCACCACAATTACGTGGGGACGGAGCACATCCTCCTCGGGCTGATCAAGCTCGGGCAGGGCGTCGCCGTGAGCGTGTTGCAGAAAATGGGCTTGGACCTTGAGACTGTGCGCTCCGCCGTCGAGAAGCAGGTGGGCACTGGTCAGGAAACCAAGACCCAAGGCAGCATTCCTTACACGCCTCGCGTGAAAAAGGTCCTCGCCCTCGCGGGCAAGGAAGCGAAGACGCTCAATCACTCCTACGTCGGCACCGAGCACATCCTGCTCGGCCTGCTGCGCGAAGGCGAGGGCGTCGCCGCCCGCGTGCTCAAGTCGCTCGACATCGATATCGAGCGCACGCGCAACGAAATCCTCCGCGAACTCGATCCTCAGTTCTCCAGCAGCCAGGCCGGCGAAGGCCCCGGCGAGGAAGCCGCCGCGGGCACCCCGCAGCGCGGGGGCGCCGAGGACAAAAAGGAGGTCAAGACTCCCGCGTTGAAGGCATTTGGACGCGACCTCACCGAACTCGCCCGCAAGGGCGAGATGGATCCCGTCGTCGGCCGGAAAAACGAGATCCGCCGCGTCGTCCAGATCCTCTGCCGCCGCACGAAAAACAATCCCGTGCTCATCGGCGAGGCGGGCGTCGGCAAGACCGCGATCGTCGAGGGCCTCGCGCAGGAAATCGCCAGCGGCAACGTGCCCGAGATTCTGCTCGAGAAAAAGGTCATCACCCTCGATCTCGCCCTCATGGTCGCGGGCACGAAATACCGCGGCCAGTTCGAGGAGCGCATCAAGGCGGTGATGGACGAGATCAAGCGCGCCAAGAACATCATCCTCTTCATCGACGAGCTGCACACCATCGTGGGCGCCGGCGCGGCCGAGGGCGCGATGGATGCCTCCAACATCTTCAAGCCCGCGCTTTCGCGTGGCGAACTGCAGTGCGTCGGCGCGACCACCCTCAACGAATACCGCAAGTATATCGAGAAGGACTCCGCGCTCGACCGTCGCTTCCAGTCCGTGAAGGTCGAGGCTCCGTCCGTCGACGACACGATTCTCATCCTCAAGGGCATCCGCTCCAAGTATGAGGATCACCACAAGGCGATCTTCACCGACAAGTCGATCGAGGCGGCCGCGAAGCTCTCGGATCGCTACATCACCGGGCGTTTCCTGCCCGACAAGGCGATCGACGTCATGGACGAGGCCGGTTCGCGCGCGCGCATCGGCGCGCTCAGCCGTCCGCCGGACGTCGAGAACCTCACGAAGGAAATCGAGCGCATCTGCGGCCTGAAGGAAAAGGCCATCAGCGAGCAGCATTTCGAAGAGGCCGCGCGTTATCGCGACCAGGAGAAGCAGCTGCGCGTGAAGCAGGAACAGATCACGGAAGAGTGGAAGAAGGCCCGCGATGAAAAGCGCGTGACCATCGACGAGGACTTGATGATGCAGGTCGTCGCCGACTGGACCGGCATTCCGCTCAGCCGCATGGAAAAGAAGGAGAGCGAGAAGCTCCTCTCGATGGAAAACGAGCTGCAGAAGGTCGTCATCGGCCAGGATCAGGCCGCCGTCGCCATTGCGCGCGCGCTCCGTCGCTCCCGGGCGGACCTCAAGGATCCGCGCCGTCCGATCGGTTCCTTCATGTTCGTCGGCCCGACTGGCGTCGGCAAAACGATGCTCGCGAAGCAACTCGCGGCGCAGATGTTCGGCAATCAGGACGCGATCATCCAGATCGACATGTCCGAATACATGGAAAAGTTCGCCGTCTCGCGTCTCGTCGGCTCGCCTCCGGGCTACGTCGGCTACGACGAAGGCGGCCAGCTGACCGAGGCCGTGCGGCGGCGCCCGTATTCGGTGATCCTCTTCGACGAAGTCGAGAAGGCACATCCGGACGTCATCCAGATTCTCCTGCAGATCCTGGAGGACGGACGTCTCACCGACTCGCTCGGTCGCACCGTCGATTTCCGCAATACGATCATCATCATGACCTCGAACGTCGGCGCTCAGCTCCTGCAGCGCCAGACCTCGATGGGCTTCGGCGCGATCGGGCAGAGCGTCAACGACGCCGAGAAGATGCGGGAAAAGGTGCTCGAAGAGGCCAAGCGCATCTTCAAGCCCGAGTTCCTGAATCGTATCTCCGACATCATCTTCTTCCGCCCGCTTGGGAAGGAAGATCTGGTCAAGATCGTCGAACTCGAAACGGCAAATTTCGCGAAGCGTCTCGCCGAGCGGAAGATCACGCTCGAGTTCACGACGGCCGCGAAGCAACTGCTCATCGAGAAGGGCTACGACGAGAAATACGGCGCGCGTCCGCTGCGCCGGGCCGTCGAGCGCTACCTCGAAGATCCGCTCGCCGAGGCGCTGTTGCGCGGCGAGGTGAAGGATGGCGAGCCGTGCCTCGTGGATCGCGAAGGCGACAAGCTGGTCTTTCAACAAAAGGCCCCCGCTGCGGATAGCGGCGTGGCGCCCTGACAAAACAAAGGCGACCACCCGTCGTCTCACAGAAACCCCGCCCCCCGAGAACAACGGGAGCGGGGTTTTCTGTTTTTACCGCCATCGCGGCCAGCCCGACCGAAGCGTTTTTCCCGCGAATTCTTCGCTTCGCGCGACCGGCGCGAGCCGATAAACGAATGCCGTGATCTCCGCGCGCCTTCGCGTTCTCCTCGCCTCTTCCTTGCTCTTGGGCGGCATCGTGCCGGCCACGGGAGAATTGGCGGCGGCGGAAATTCCGACGACGGAGATAGACCACCCACCGACCGCGGAGCGGCTGGCGGCGATCCATGCCTCCGCCCAACGCGACGGTTGGGCCGCGCAGGCTGCAACGTTGCGCGCGGTGGCGTTGGGCGCGTTCGAAAAGAACCGTCTGCCCGCCGCGTCGGCGTGGCTCTCGATGTATCGGTGGGCCACGCTTTGGGCGGAGACCGAAGCGCATTTCATTCCGCGCTGGGGGAAGGCGATCAACGCGGCCGGCGTGGGACATCCGAACATGGAAACCGACTACCGGCTGCTGCCGCGCCCGCTCGGCGCGAGGGTTTCACCGGAGTTACAGCTCTGGCTGCTCGGGCATCCGGACTTTTCCGCCGCGTTTTTCGAACTGCTCGATCCCGTCGACTACCTGCCGCAAACGTTCTCGATTCTGAACGATCTGCACGGGCGGGATCCGCAACGTTTCGCCAACTATGCCAATCTCGCGCTGGCCATCGCGCTCGTCTACGACGTCGCGCCGCCGCCCTCCTGGCCGCATCCCCAGGTATCGGTTGAACAACTACCACGACGCTGGCCCACGGCCGCGGCGGCGTTCGGCTGGTGGACGACGCAGGACCAGCGTGGCCGCACGTTTCACAAGCTCGGGCGGCTCGCGGCCGGCGATTTGAAGTTCGTCGTCGATGCGACCGCGCCGTTCGACCAGCTCGAATGGTCGCAGCAGGTTTCGAATTATCCGCTCACGCACCTCGAGCGCGCCTACACGATGGTGCGTTATCGGCAGGATCGCCTCGTCAATCGGCGGCTGCAGTGGCCGGAAAAGAGCTACACGCTCGTTCAGATTCTCGGCGACGGCGGCATCTGCGTGGATCAGGCCTATTTCGCGACGCAGACCGGCAAGGCGCGCGGCGTGCCGACGCTCTTCTTCGTCGGCGCCGGCAACGACGGCCGGCACGCGTGGTTCGGGTTTCTCGACGAAAATCTGCGCTGGCGGATGGATGTCGGCCGCTATGCAGAACAGAAATTCGTCACCGGCCTGACCCACGATCCACAGACCTGGCGCGCGATTTCGGATCACGAGTTGCGCTTCCTGGCAGAACGTTTTCGTGCGCTGCCATCGTTTCAGCAATCCCGGGTGCACGGGGATTTCGCCGCGGTGTATTTGAAATCCGGAGACGCGGCCCGCGCGGCGCAGGCCGCCCGCCGGGCGGTGAACTACGAACGTCGCCATCGCGACGCGTGGGAGACGCTGCTCGCGGCGGAAACGGCGCAGGGGCGCAGCCCGAAGGAGCGCGAGGGCACGCTGCGGGAGGCGATGCTGGCGTTTGCCCGTTATCCGGATCTCGAGGCCGACTATGCGCGGCGGATCGTCGAGAGCCTGCGAGCGCGCGGCGAGACGAGCCTCGCGGCGGTCGAGGAGCAGCGGCAGTTGCGAAAATATCGCGGAGATCGCAGCGATCTCAGCATTCAGCAGGCGAGGGAGGCGTTGATCCGGGTGGTGACCAGTCAACCGGTCGCGGAACAGATCCGGGTTTATAACGCGACGGTCGACTCGCTCGGCCGTGACGCCGGCATCGCGTTTTTCGACCAGATCGTCGTCGGCTTCGTCGAACACTTGCTCAACTTGAAGCAAATGCAGCCGGCCCGACAGGCGGCGGAGCGCGCGCGCGCGGCGCTGAAGGTGGAACGCGGAAGCCAGCTCGAGAGCGAGTTTGCGGCGTTGCTGCGGAAGATCAAATAACGCGGCATGTCGGCCCACGGCCGACGTCGCTCGTCGCGCGGGAAACGCTATGAGCTGGTCCGTGCCGCGCGCGCGGCGACGTCGATGAACGCCTGCAGCGCTGGATCGGGCGGCGGATGTTTACGCCAGCCGATCACGAGCCGGCTCTCGGGCGTCGGACCTTCCAGTTCGCGAAAGATGACCTCCGGCGGCAGATGCTGCGCCTCCGAGGGCGTCATGAAGGTCGCGCCGAGGCCGGCGCGGACGAGACCGACGGCGTTGGCGCGCGGCCAGACTTCCTCGGCGATGCTCGGAATGACTCCGACCCGCGCAAACGCAGAGAGGATCCGGTCGTAGAAACCGGGATTGTGCGATCGCGGAAAGACGACGAACGGTGTCGCGGCGAGATCGCGGAGCTGGAATTTGGCGCGTTTCGCCAACGGATGCGTCGCGGGCAGCAGCACGCCGTTGCGCTCGCGCAGCAGCAGCCGGGTATGCAGGCCCGGCGTGGCGGCGTCGGGATGGAAAAAGCCGCACGCGAGGCTCCCGTTTTCCAGCGCGGCCAGCTGCGCGGAGGTTGGCGATTCGTTGAGCTCCACGCGCACGCCGGGAAAGCGCTGGTTGAACTCGCGCAGAATGCCCGGCAGCACGGTCGCCATCGCGAGGCCCGTGAAGGCGACGCGGATGTGTCCGACCTGGCCGGACGACAGTGCCGTGAGTTCGGCGGGGATCGCGGCGAGCCCGCGCAGCAGCGGCTCGATTCGCTCAAGCAGGAGCCGGCCGGCGGGCGTGATCTCGACGCCGCGGCGGGTGCGGTTGAGCAGATCGCAATGGAGGGCGGACTCGAGTTGCGCGATGGCCCGACTGAGCGCTGGCTGCGCGATCGCGAGACTTTCGGCTGCTTTGCGGAAATGCAGCTGCGTCGCGACCTCGCGGAAGTAAACGAGATGGCGAAGCTCGAACGGAAATTGGTATTCGCGCGGCATGAAAGCGTCGCTTTGGGGTTCTGGACTTCTGGTTCCGAGTTCCGGGTTCCGAGTTCTGAGTTTTGGGTTCGGGGTTCGGAATTCGCGCGCCGGGCGAATGGGCCAAGAGTTTTCTTCTGATGCCGAGATGGCATCACAGCAAGCGAAAGAAGTATTTCCCGTTATGACCGTCGGCTGGTAAAGTGGCGGGCTTCCTGGTTCGGAGTTCTGGGTGAAAGGCTGTCGGCGATAACGTCGGCGGGCTCGACAATCCGGAGCGCGGGATCCAGAACTCGAAACCTATTTTCCCCATGGCCAAATCTCTGTTCCAAAAAGTCTGGGAGACGCACACCGTCCGCAAGTTGGCGAACGGGCAGACGCAACTCCTGATCGGCACGCATCTGATCCACGAGGTCACGAGCCCGCAGGCCTTCGGCATGTTGCGCGATCTCGGTCTGAAAGTGGCATTTCCGCACCGGACGTTCGCGACGGTCGACCACATCGTGCCGACGGACCAGTTTGTCGAACCGTATCGCGACCCGCTCGCGCAGGCGATGATGGACGAGCTGCGCAAGAATTGCGCGGAGTTCGGCATCACCTTCTTCGATCGCGCGACCGGCAAACAGGGCATCGTGCACATCGTCGGACCGGAGCAGGGCATCACCCAACCGGGCACGACGATCGCGTGTGGCGACTCGCACACGAGCACGCACGGCGCGTTTGGCGCGATCGCGTTTGGCATCGGCACCAGCCAGGTGCGCGACGTGCTGGCGACGCAGACGATGGCGCTCGGGCCGCTGAAGGTCCGTCGCATCGAGGTGAACGGCAAGCTGCGCGCGGGCGTTTATGCGAAGGACGTCATCCTGCACATCATCCGCACGCTCGGCGTGAACGGCGGCACCGGCTACGCGTATGAATACGCGGGCGAGGTCTTCGACCGTTTCACGATGGAGGAGCGCATGACGGTGTGTAACATGTCCATCGAAGGCGGCGCGCGCGTCGGCTACGTGAATCCGGACGAAACCACCTTCGCTTATTTGCAGGGCCGTCCCTACGCGCCGAAGGGCGCCGAGTGGGATGCGGCCGTCGCCCGCTGGAAAGCGGTCGCGAGCGATCCGGGCTGCCATTACGACGATGTGGTCAAGATCGACGCCGGGGAAATCGCGCCGACCGTTACTTGGGGCATCAACCCGGGCCAGGGTATCTCGATCAACGAGCAGATCCCCGATCCGGCGAAAGCGACCGACACCGACGAAAAGGCCAACATCGAAGAGGCGCTTGCTTACATGAAGCTGCAGCCCGGCGCGCCGATCAAAGGCACGAAGATCGACGTGGCGTTTCTCGGTTCCTGCACGAACGGCCGCCTGAGCGATTTCCAGGAGGTGGCGAAGTTTATCAAGGGCAAGCGCGTGGCGCCCGGCGTGAAAGCGATCGCCGTGCCCGGCTCGCAGATCGTCGCGCTGCAGTGCGAAAAGCTCGGCCTCGACAAGATCCTGAGCGAGGCCGGCTTCGAGTGGCGCGCCGCCGGTTGCTCGATGTGCCTGGCGATGAATCCCGACAAGCTCATCGGCGAACAGCTCTGCGCGAGCTCGTCGAACCGCAACTTCAAGGGCCGCCAAGGCAGTCCGACCGGCCGCACGATCCTGATGAGTCCGGTCATGGTCGCCGCCGCCGCGGTGACCGGCACCGTCTCCGACGCCCGTGAGGTGTTCGGGGTGAGTTCGAACTAAAATCAGTCAAAGCGCAAAGAAGCAAAGGAGCGCGAAGTATCGCCAAGTTCTTCTTCGCCAATCTTCGCGGTTCTTCGCTTCTTCGCGCTGACAAACATAATTTTCCCATGGCTCTCGAAAAAATCACCCAGGTCGCCGGTCGCGGCGTGTATGTGCCGGGCAACGACATCGACACGGATCGCATCATTCCCGCGCGCTTCATGAAATGCGTCACGTTCGACGGACTCGGCGAATACCTGTTCTTCGACGTCCGCAAGAACGCCGACGGCACCGACAAGCCGCATCCGCTCAACGATCCGCGCTTCAAAGCCGCCACGATCCTGCTGTCGGGCTCGAATTTCGGCTGCGGCTCGTCCCGCGAGCACGCGCCGCAGGCGATCCAGAAATACGGTTTCCGCGCGATCATCGCCGAAAACTTCGCCGAGATTTTCTTCGGCAACAGCACCGGCCTCGGCATCCCGTGCGTCTCCGCGAGCCGTGAGGACATCGCGAAGATCGCCGCCGCAATCGAAAAGGATCCGCAGACCGAGGTCGTCGTCGACGTCGCGAAACAGGAAGTGCGTTTCGGCAGCCAAAGCGTGAAGGCTTCGATTCGCGAGTCCGCGCGCGACGCACTCGTCAACGGTCGCTGGGATCCCATCGGCGAACTCCTCGAAGGACTGCCGACCGTGAAGGAGACGGCCGGCAAGCAGCCGTATTTCGCCGCAGTCTGAGATTCGCGAGCGATCGCGATTCCGGCAGATGCAGCGGACGACCCCCTCGGGGATCGTCCGCTTTTAGCGTCCCGGCGTCATGATCCGCAGGCTGGCGGGACGGATGGAGAAGTCGACGATCCGTCCGGCCTCGTAGGTTTCGCCGTCGGTGTGCAGCGGCCCGGGCGCATCGCGTTCGACGGTGAAGCGCGTGCCGCGCCGGAAGAGGACGCGGCGGTCGTGCGCGAGCGTGCCGCGAAAAAGCCGCGCGAGCAGCGGGGCGGCGTTGAGGAGGTTCACCGGAGGAATCGCGCAAAGATCGAGCTGGCCGTCGTCCGCGCGCGCCCCCGGCGCGACGATCGCGTTGTTGCCGTATTGGTCGCTGTTCGCGACCGCGAGGGTGAAGGCGAGGCGCTCCTCAATGTGTCCGTCGCAATGGATCCGGTAGCGTTGCGGCTGCCACAGACGAAACGCCCGCGCGCTCGTGGTGAGGTAGCGGAGGAATCCGCGGTGTTGGAGCGCGTTGAACCGCTGCGCGATTTCCGCCTCAAAGCCGAGGCCGGCGAGGGTAAAAAACGGATGTCCATCGGCCAGGCCGCTGTCGATCGGGCGCGGCGTCCCCGTTTCCAGGATACGCAACGCGTGCGCCACGGAGCCGTGAATGCCGAGATGACGACCGAGGCCGTCGCCGGAACCGCTGGGCACGAGGCCGAGGATCGCAGGCGTGTCGACGAGGCTCGATGCGACTTCGTTCATCGTGCCGTCGCCGCCGACCGCCACGATCAAGTCGCAGCCCTCGGCGAGCGCGCGAGCGGCGAGCTCGCGGGCGTGACGCGGTCGTTCGGTGAACACCACGGCGGCGCCGCGGTGGAGGGCAAATTCCTGGACGGCGGGGAGTGCGCGCGCCGCGCGGCCGGAACGCAGGTTGACGATGAAACGCGTTTTCACGGGGCGCGGGTCGGGGCGGGACGCGGAGGAGCGTGAAACGCGACGTGGTGGACGGAAGCGCGGGGTCGGGAGACCTCGCCCTACATCCTTCAACTTACACGAGGCGCAGGACGGCGTAGGTGCGTTTGCCTTTGCGGAGCAGGAGGTATTTTCCGAAGAGGAGTTCGCCGCTCGCGACGGTGCGGGAGATTTCGCCGACGCGCACGTTGTTCACGTAGATGCCGCCGCCTTCGATGTCCTTGCGCGCTTGTCCTTTCGAGTTCGCGAGGCCGGCGTGCAGGAGCAGGTCGATCAACGACGCGCCGGACCCCTCGAATTTCGCGCGCTCGATGTCCTTGGTCGGGATTTCGTCGACGACGTCCTTGAAGGTGGATTCGGCGATGCCCTCGAGACCGCCGCCGAACATGATTTCACTCGCGCGGATGGCGTCGGTCGCGGCGGACGCGCCGTGCACGATCGTCGTGACTTCGCGGGCGAGCGCGCGGTGGGCTTCGCGCGCGCCGGGATTGGCGAGGTGTTTCGCCTCCAGTTCCTCGATTTCGGGCCGCGATAGAAACGTGAATTTCTTGAGGTAGCTGACGACCATCGCGTCCTCGGTGTTCACGAAGAACTGGTAGAACTTGTAGGGGCTGGTGCGCTCGGGATCGAGCCACACGGCGCCGCCCTCGGTTTTGCCAAACTTCGTGCCGTCGCTCTTCGTGATGAGCGGAAACGTCCAACCCCACGCGGGCTGACCCAGTTTCTTGCGGATGAGGTCGGTGCCGGCGGTGATGTTGCCCCACTGGTCGCTGCCGCCGATCTGCAGCTCGCAGTTGAAATCGCGGCGGAGCACGTAGAAGTCGTGCGCTTGGAGCAGCTGGTAACTGAACTCGGTGTAACTGATGCCACTGTCGCCGCCGAGGCGCGACTGGACGGAGTCCTTCGCGAGCATGACGTTGACGGAAAAATGTTTTCCGACGTCGCGGAGAAAATCGAGGAAGCTGATGGGCGCGGTCCAGTCGGCGTTGTCGACGAGGCGGGCGGGATTGGCGGAGGCGTTGAAATCGAGGAGCCGCGCGAGCTGCGATTTGATGGCGGCGACGTTGTGGGCGAGCTGCTCGCGGGTGAGGAGATTGCGTTCCGCGGATTTACCCGAGGGATCGCCCACCATGCCGGTGGCGCCGCCGGCGAGGGCGATCGGGTGATGGCCGGCGAGTTGGAAGCGGCGCAGCGTGAGCTGGCCCATGAGGTGGCCGACGTGGAGCGAATCGCCCGTCGGATCGAAGCCGCAATACAGTGTCACCGGCCCTTGGGCGCAACGCTCGGAGAGGGCCGCGAGGTCGGTGCAGTCGGCATGGAGGCCGCGCCATTGCAGGTCTTCGATCAGATTCATGGAAATCGGAGTTAACCGGTCGGGTGAGTCGCGGCGCAAAACAAATTTGCCGCGGGACGGTGGGTGCAAAAAACGCCGGCTTATGCATTTTTGGGCCGGCGCAGAAAGCCCACTTCTTTCCGGAAAAACGGTTTGCGCGCCGCGACGGCCGGGGTTCTACCTTTTGTCTGCCTGCGTGCCGGCCGATCGGGCGCGGGCTTTACACGCCCAACCACCAGAATCCTGACATGCCCCTCGCCATTGGTTCCAAAGCCCCCGATTTCACGTTGAAGAGCAAGACCGCGGAAGGTCTGAAAGACGTGCGGCTCAGCGAGAGTTTCGGGCAGCGACAGACCGTGCTGCTGTTTTTTCCCGCGGCGTTCACCGGCGTCTGCACGCAGGAGATGTGCGACCAGAGCGCGGGCTTGGGCGATTACGAGAAGCTCGGCGCTCGCGTGATCGCGATTAGCGTCGACACGCCATTCGCGCAGGAAGCGTGGGCGAAGCAGAATAACATCACCGTCACGCTCGCGAGCGACCTGAACAAGACCGTGACCAAGGCCTACGACGTCGTCCTGTCGGGTTTCGCGACGATGTATGAGGCGGCGGCGCGCGCGGCGTTCGTCATCGACCGGGATGGCGTCATCAAATACGCCGAACAGACACCGACTCCGAAGGATCTTCCGAATTTCGCCGCGATCAAGGCGGCGCTGGCGAGCTGACCCTCGAGCCGCGACGCGCTGTCGCGGCTCGTTTGTTTGGGCGAAGCCCTGCCGTCACTTTATCACGATAGTCCCATGAGCACTCCGAATCCGTTCAATACCCTGCAGACGTTCTCCGCCAACGGAGCGACGCATCAATTCTACTCGATCCCCGCGCTTGAGCAGCACGGCTTCAACGTGAAGAAGCTGCCGGTGTCGATTCGCCTCGTGCTCGAGTCGCTGTTGCGGAATGCCGACGGCAAGCGGGTGCAGGAACAGGCGATCCGCCAGCTCGCCGGATGGGGCGCGAAGGCGCCGCGCACGGAGGAGATTCCCTTTGTGGTTGCGCGCATCGTCCTCCAGGATTTCACCGGTGTGCCGTTGCTCGTCGATCTCGCTGCGATGCGCGCTGCGGTGGCACGGATGGGGAAGGATCCGAAGGCGATCGAGCCGCTCGTGCCGGTCGATCTCGTCGTCGATCATTCCGTGCAGGTCGACTTCGCCGGTTCCGCCGAGGCGCTGGTGAAGAACCTCGAGCTCGAGTTCTCGCGCAACCGCGAGCGCTACGAATTTTTGAAATGGGGCATGCAGGCGTTCGACACCTTCAAGGTGGTTCCGCCCGGCATCGGCATCGTGCACCAGGTCAACCTCGAGTATCTGGCGAAGGGCGTGTTGAGCGACGCGAACGGTATCTATTATCCGGACACGCTTGTCGGCACCGATTCGCATACGACGATGATCAACGGCCTGGGTATCGTGGGCTGGGGCGTCGGCGGCATCGAGGCCGAGGCGGGCATGCTGGGGCAACCCGTGTATTTCCTGACGCCCGACGTCGTCGGCGTGCACCTGACCGGCGCGTTGCGCGAAGGCGTGACCGCGACTGACCTCGCGCTCACGATCACGCAGCTGCTGCGCAAGGCGAAGGTGGTCGGCAAATTCGTCGAGTTCTACGGCCCCGGCGCCGCGGCGCTGCCGGTCGTCGATCGCGCGACGATCGGCAACATGGCTCCGGAATACGGCGCGACGATGGGCTTCTTCCCGATCGACGGGGAGTGCAGCAACTATCTGCGCGCGACCGGACGCTCCGAGGAGCACGTCGCGGTCTACGAGGCGTATTACAAGGCGCAGGGCCTGTGGGGCATGCCGCAGCGCGGCCAGATCGAGTATTCGACGGACCTGGACCTCGATCTTGCGAGCGTGGTGCCCAGCATCGCCGGACCGAAGCGGCCGCAGGATCGCATCGAGTTGCCGGCATTGAAGCGCGAGTTTATCTCGGCCTTTTCGAAGCCGGTGACCGAAAGCGGCTTTGGCAAGAATCCGGCGGAATTCGAAAAGACGTTTCACGTGACCGGTGCGGGTTGGACGCGCCCCGGCGGCGGCAGTCAGGAGCAGGTGCCGGAGTCGGACGAGGAAGTGAGAAACACCAGCGTCACGACCGAGCGCGAAATGGCGAACAACCGTCCGACGCCGGATCAGGTTTCGGTGCGCGCCTCGCGGATCGACGGCGAGATCGGCCATGGCAGCGTGTTGATCGCGGCGATCACGAGCTGCACCAACACCTCCAATCCTTCCGTGATGCTCGGCGCCGGCCTGCTCGCGAAAAAAGCGGTGGAGCGCGGACTGCGCGTCGCGCCCACGGTGAAGTCCTCGCTGGCGCCCGGCAGCCGCGTCGTCACCGATTACCTTACCAAGACCGGCCTGCAGACCTATCTCGATCAACTCGGGTTTCAGACGGTCGGTTACGGTTGCACGACCTGCATCGGCAACTCGGGTCCGCTGCATCCGGCCATCGAGGAAGTCGTGGTCAAGAACGACCTCGTGGCGGCCTCCGTGCTCTCGGGCAACCGCAACTTCGAGGCGCGCGTGCATCAGAACATCAAGTCGAACTTCCTGATGTCGCCGCCGCTCGTCGTCGCTTTCGCGCTCGCCGGCCGCGTCGACATCGACATGGCGCACGAGCCGATCGGCCGCGACAAGGACGGCCGCGACGTTTTCCTCAAGGACCTCTGGCCGACCTTGCAGGAGGTGCGTGACCAGATGCAGGCCGCGCTGAAGCCGGAAGTGTTCCGCAAGCTCTACAGCGATTTCGCCGAGCAGAATCCGAAATGGAACGAAATCCCCGCGAGCACGGGCAACGTTTACCAGTTCGATCTCAAATCGACCTACATCCAGGAGCCGCCGTTCTTTGCGAAGTTCAGCATGGAGCCCGGCAAAATCACGGAGATCACCGGTGCCCGCCCGCTGGGCATCTTCGGCGATTCGGTGACGACGGACCACATCTCGCCGGCGGGCGCGATCAAGAAGACCTCCCCGGCGGGCCGCTTCCTCTTGGAGAACGGCGTGCCGTTCGAGGAGTTCAATTCCTACGGCTCGCGGCGCGGCAACGATCGCGTGATGACGCGCGGCACCTTCGCGAACGTCCGGATCAAGAACCTGATGCTCGGCGGCGAAGAGGGCGGCAACACGATCTACCAGCCGACGGGCGAGAAGCTCTCGATCTACGATGCGGCGATCAAGCATCGCGAAAACAACACGCCCTTGATCATCATCGCCGGCCAGGAATACGGCACGGGCTCATCCCGCGACTGGGCGGCGAAAGGCACGAATCTCCTGGGCGTGAAGGTGGTCGTCGCGCAGAGCTTCGAGCGTATCCACCGTTCGAATCTCGTCGGCATGGGCGTGCTCCCGCTGCAGTTCAAGGAGGGCACGACCGCGCAGACGCTGAAGCTCGACGGCACGGAAACCTACGATGTCCTCGGCCTCGATGGGCGGTTGAAGCCGCAGCAGGATCTCACGCTGCGCATCACGCGTCAGGATCGCTCGGTCGAGAACGTGCCGGTGCGCTGCCGCATCGATACGCCGATCGAGATCGATTACTATCAGCACGGCGGGATTCTCCCGTATGTGCTTCGCCAGATCGTGGCGCAGGCGTGAGCGTCTCCGACCGGGGCGGCGCGCCGTCGACGGATCGACGAAAATCCAACGACGACGGTGGCGCCGCGATCGCGGCGCCGCGGCGCGCGATCTTTACGCAAGTATGACGTCCCCGCTCTTGCAGCTCGCGCCCAACCGGGCGAATTTCATTTTCTGAGCGAACGTCCGATTTGACGCCCTGCTGCAATGCCTGAGACCGCGACCAAACCCGTTTACCTCGTCGATGCGCACTCCGATCCCGTGATCGTGCGGATCGCCGGCCGGGCGTGTTTTCAAAACAGCGCCTGCCTGCGGGAGTTCGTGACCGAAATGCTGCGACAGGGGAAAACGCGTTTCGTCCTGGATTTTCAGCAGTGCACGAGCATGGACAGCACGTTTCTCGGCGTGCTCGCGGGCGTGGCGCTGGAGCTGAAAAAGCGTCCCGGCGGCGGCAGCTTGGTGCTGGCCCGGATGGGGACGCGCAACCTGGAATTGGTCCGCAACCTCGGTCTCCACCGGCTGCTGACAATCGATGCGGGCGACAAGCCGCTGAATTTCGAGGCGTGTCAGACACCGTTGCCGTGTCCGGAACAGCCCGAGATCGATCGCGCGCGCCTCGTGTTGGAAGCCCACGAAAATCTCGTGACGGCCGACGAGTCGAATCGGAGCAAGTTCCAGGACGTGCTCGCGTTTCTGAAGAATCGCGTCAGCCAGACCTGAACACCGGGGCCGGCGCGTCCGCGAAACGCCGGCGGATTGAGCAATTGCGGATCGGCTCGCAGCGGGCAGGATGAATGTGATGATGCTGGCCCTTCTTTTCGGCGCTGTGCTGGGGATCGCGGCGATGCTGTGGCCGATTCATCGTGCGCGCCGGGCCGCAGCCCGGGCAGAGGAACGACGGCAGCAAGTGGCGCAGGAACGCCAGCTCGTGGTGGACTTCATGCGCCACATGGTCGAGGCGCTCGGGGAGGACGCGGCCCGGCAGGATCTGCCGCAGCGGATCGTGCACGCTGCGATCCTGTGTTCGGACGCCTTAAGCGCCTGTCTTTTCGAACGGACCGACGACGGACAGATGCGCAGTGTCGCGGTGGAGGGATTGTTTCCGCCACATCGGCCGCTGGCGCCGGAGGTGCGGGAGAAGCTCGCGACGCGAGCGCGTTTCATCGAACAGGTGTTGCGTTCGGAGTCGTTCCCCGACCGGGAGGGCGTCGTCGGCGCCGTGGTGCAGTCGGGTCAGGGACAACTGGTGGCGGATGCGGAGGCGGACCCGCGCATCGTGCGGCACGACGATCCGGCGTTGCGGGTGCGCTCGGTGATCGCGGTGCCGGTGCGTTTTCGGGAGCGGTTCTTCGGCGTGCTCGCGGTGGCGAACTCGGCGGATGGCGAGCCGTTCACGCAAAACGATTTTTCCCTCATGGAGGCGCTGGCCGAGCAGGCCGCCCTGGCGCTGCACAATGCCGAGTTTCTCGATTTCCAACTGGAAAAGGAACGCCTCGACCTCGACCTCTCGCTGGCGAGCGGGATCCAGCAGATGCTGCTGCCGACGCGAGCCCTGCGTTTCGCGGGGCTCGATATCGATTCGCGCTATCAGCCGGCGCAGCGGGTGAGCGGCGATTTCTACGACCTGTTTCCCCTGACCGATACGCGGCTCGGCGTGGTCGTGGCGGATGTGTCCGGTAAGGGCATCTCGGCCTCGCTGCTCATGGCGATCTGTCGGACCAATCTCCGACAAATCGCGCGCCGGCACGAATCGCCGGCCCAGGCCTTGCGCGAACTGAACCAAGCGCTGCTGGAGGACATGCGGCAGGGCACGTTCATCACGCTGCTTTACGCCGTGATCGACATCGCGCGCTCGATGGTGACGTTCGCGCGGGCCGGTCACGAGTTGCCGCTCTTCCTGCGCCGCCGCGCCGAGGGGGAAGCCCGCACCGAGTTCGTGGGATCGGACGGCATCGCGTTGGGGATGGTCGGCGACGAGATTTTTTCCGCCGCCATCGGCGATCGCACCGAGAGCTTCGTGGCCGGCGACCTGCTCGTGCTCTATACGGATGGACTGACCGAGGCGCCGAACGAGGAGGAAAAGGAATTCGCGGGGTTTCGCCTCGCCGATGCGGTTTTTTCGGCGCGCAATGGTTCGGCGCGACAGGTCAATGACAGCGTGCTCGAGGCGTTGCAGCGGTTTGCGGGCGACGGCGTGAAACGCGACGACCTGACGCTGGTCACGATCCGGCGCGACTAGAATCCCGGGATCCGAGCGCCGGAGCGAAATCCGGTTTGCGTCGCCGAAGCGCGCGCACTCACTGTTGGCTCGAATGTCCTCCGCTGCCCCCACGTCCTCGCGAATCGATCGTTTCTCTTTGCCCGATGCCTCCGGCCGCTTCGGCCGTTACGGTGGCGTGTTTGTGCCGGAAACGCTGATGACCGCGCTCGAGGAACTCGGCGCAGCCTACGAGGCAGCGCGGAAGGATCCGGCGTTTCTCGCGGAGCTGCGGCACCATTTGAAGGAGTTTGCCGGGCGGCCGACCGAGTTGTATTTTGCGGAGCGGCTGACGGAGCATTGCGGCGGCGCGAAGATTTATCTGAAGCGCGAGGACCTGCTGCATACGGGGGCTCACAAGATCAACAATGCCCTCGGCCAGGCGTTGCTCGCGAAACGCATGGGCAAGAAGCGCGTGATCGCGGAAACGGGTGCCGGTCAGCACGGTGTCGCCACCGCAGCGGTGTGCGCGAAATTCGGGCTCGAATGCGTCGTTTATATGGGCGCGGTCGATATGGAGCGACAGGCGCTGAATGTGTTTCGCATGCGCCTGATGGGCGCGGAAGTCCGCGGCGTCGAATCGGGCCAGAAAACGCTGAAGGATGCGGTCAACGAAGCGATGCGCGATTGGGTGACGAACGTCCGCGGCACCCACTACATCCTCGGCTCCGCGCTGGGCGCGCATCCGTATCCGATGATGGTGCGCGATTTTCACCGCGTGATCGGGCAGGAGACGAAAGAGCAGATACTCGCGCGGGAGGGACGCCTGCCGGATGAGATGATCGCGTGTGTGGGCGGCGGTTCGAACGCGATCGGTTTCTTCTTCGAATTTCTGGAGGACACCTCGGTGCGACTGATCGGCGTCGAAGCCGGCGGGCGCGGCATTCGCCGGGGCGAGCACGCGGCGCGCTTCGAAGGCGGCAAGCTCGGCGTGCTGCAAGGCGCGAAGACTTACATCCTCCAGGATCAGGACGGCCAGATCGAGCTCACGCATTCGGTCAGCGCGGGTCTCGACTACGCGGCGATCGGACCGGAGCACGCGTTTTACCGCGAGCATAAGCGGATCGATTTCGCCTATGCGTGCGACGACGAGGTGCTGGAAACCTTTCAACTTTGCTCGCGGCTCGAAGGCATCATTCCGGCGCTCGAAAGCACGCACGCGCTGGTGCACGGCCTCAAGCGCGCGAAACAGATGCGAAAGGACGAGATCCTGCTGATCAATCTGTCGGGCCGCGGCGACAAGGACGTCAACCAGGTCGCCAAGCTGCTCGGTGTGACGCTGTAGCTCACGGAATCGCGAGCCGCCGCGCGGGAAACGACGCCGAGAATTGTTTGGCGTTTGGCGGTTTGCCGGTTGGGATTTGGGTCATGCGAAGCATGACGGGTTATGGCCGCGCGACGGCCGCAGTCGGCAGTTTCACGCTCACCGTACAGGTGAGCTCCGTGAATCGAAAGACGCTCGATCTCGCGATCAATCTTCCCGGCGATTGGGAAAGTCTCGAGGCCGGCATCGCCGAACAGGTGAGAAAAGTCGCGGCCCGCGGACGCGTCAGCGTGGTCGTCGAACTCACCGGCGCGCGCGGGACGAGCGAGATCGTGTGGGATGAGACCGAGGTGAATGCGGCGCTCGACCGGCTCGCGGCGATGGCCGAGGCACGCGGACTCGCGTTCGCTCCCACGCCGGAACTGCTCTGGGCCGTGGCCAATTCGCAACGCAAGCCGCTCGAAATGCCGTCGGCCGAGGAGTCGGCGGCGGTCGTGATGGAGACCGTGGAGGAGGCGTTGCGCGGGTTCGCGGCCATGCGCGCGCAGGAGGGCGAGTCGCTGCTGGTGGATTTTCTCGCGCGGCTGCGGCTGTTGAAATCGCACGTCGACGCGATCGCCGCGCGGGCACCGACCGTGCCGGCGAACTATCGCGAGCTGCTGATGCAGCGGCTGCGGCAGGCGGGCCTCGATCTCGATGTGAACGACGAGCGCGTGTTGAAGGAGATCGCGCTGTTTGCGGATCGGGCGGACGTGACCGAGGAGTTGACGCGGTTGCGCAGCCATTTCGACCAGTTCGCGACCCTGCTGAAAGGTAGCGGAGAGATCGGCCGGAAAGCCGAATTCATTCTGCAGGAAATCGGTCGCGAGGTGAACACGATCGGCAGCAAGGCCAACGACCTCGCCATTTCGAAGGCGGTCATCGAGCTGAAGAACGAGCTCGAACGCGTGCGCGAACAGATCGCCAACGTAGAGTGACGGACGGCAGCGCAGCGGCGCGCCTCGTCAGCGCCGCGGTTCGCGGAACGAGTGCCAGAGGTAAACGATGACGCCGACGCAGATGCCGGCGTCGGCGACGTTGAAAGTCGGATACACGTAGCTGCCGAAATGCAGGTCGATGAAGTCGATTACGTGCCCGTGCATCAGCCGGTCGACGAGATTGCCGGCGATGCCGCCGCAGAGGAGGCCGAAGCAGATCTGGGCCAGACGCTCGCGCAGTCCGAGCGAGTGCCGCCAGAGAAAGATCGCAATCAGCGTCGCGCCGGCGAGCAGGGCGAGAATCATGCTCTGGCCGGAAAACATGCTCCACGCGGCGCCGGTGTTGCCGACGTGAACGAGGTAGAAGAACCCGCGGATCACGCGGATCGCGCCCGGTTCGCCGTAGGTCGGAAAAGGCAGGTGTTCCGCGATCCAAAGCTTCGTGAGCTGGTCGAGGACGAAAACCGTCAGCGCGATCAGCAGCAGGTTGCGATAGGCAAGCAGGCGCTGAAGTCGGGAGACCGGAGGTTTCGGACGGGATTCCGCCGGCGGGACCGACGGAGCTGGCGAGGTCGCATTCAATCGCGGGGCGGAATCCTACCGCGGCAGCGGATTATTCGTCTCCGCCGTCCTCGTCCATGATCTTGCCACCCTCTTCGCCCAGCTCTCCGAACAGGCCGCCGGCGGTGCGGGCGCGATAACGGTTCTTCTCGAGGTCCTTCTGGGCCTCGGCCGAATAGCGCGTGAACGGCACGGCGAGGAGACGTTCCTTGGCGATCGGCTTCTGCGTGATTTCGCAGATGCCATAAGTGCCGTCGAGGATCCGCTTGATGGCGGCGTCGATCTCCGTGAGCGCTTCCTGTTCGCTGGAGACGAGGCTGAGCGCGAAGTCGCGATCGAAGGTGTCGGTGCCGGCGTCGGCCATGTGCTGGCCATAGCTCGAGAGATCGCCCGAGTCGTCCTTGCTGGAACGCTTGAGGGTCTCCTCCGAGTGAAGCTGGATGCCCTCGGTGAGGTGCTTGCGGAGGTCAAGGAGCAGCTTGTAGTAGCGGCGGAATTTTTCGGGCACGTCGCGCTCCTCCATCGCGGGGGCCGGGGCGCGCTTCGGGTTGAAGCCCAGGATGTCGGAAAGGGACGCGGCCTTGATATGATTCGGCTTCGCGGGTTTCTCGAGTGTCAGGGTCGTCTTCGTGGTCGCGGCCTTGGCGGGCTTCTGCGGTTTTCCCTCCGCTTCGGGAGCCTTGGTGGTGACGGTTTTCGCAATCGCGCGGACTTCATCGAGGCTGAACGCAATCGGCTTCGAGCTCGTCTTGCGCTTCAGGATGCTGTCGCGGAGGGCGGTTTTCTTAGAGGGTTTTTCCATGGCGGGAGAGGGCTTCGCAGGCTTCGCGGAGGACACCGGCTTCGCCACCTTCGCCTTGATGGGCGCAGAGGGCTTGGATTTCAGCACGGGTTTCGCGACTTTTGATTTGGCGGGTTTCGCGGGTTTCTTGTGGTTCTTGGCCATGGGGAGTTTTGGGGATAGGGGAGATTAGGACTTCAAGGCCTCAGCGCAACGCGGACATACGTCCTGGGGCGGCCTCGGCTCCAGCTCCGGGACCCACCGCCAGCAGCGGGGGCATCGCTGGAAATCGAGTTCGCCACACGGCCGAATGGACACGGTGAGCGCGTCACCCATGGCGGGGGCCAGAGTGACAGTGGAAACAATGAAGAGTTCGGGGAGAAATTCCCGATGCTTTTCCAGCACGCCGAGCACGTCGCTGCCCGCCGGCGCGGCGAGGGTGACCGACGCGTCGAGCGATTTGCCCAGTTTGCCGGCGGCGCGTTGCGGCTCGATGGTCTCGTTGACCTGCGCGCGAACCTTCAGCAGCGCGGCGACCTCGGCCTCGATCGTCGGATTGACCCAGGCTGCGGGTGCGACCGGCCACTCCTGCAAGTGGATCGAATCGTCGCTGTATTCTTTTTTCAACGACGCAAATGACCACGCCTCGTCCGTCGTGAACGCGAGGATCGGCGCGAGGAGCTTCACCAGCGCCTGGAAGATGTGGTGGATCGCGGTCTGCGAGGAACGGCGCAGCGGCGAGTTCGTGCCGAGCGTGTAGAGCCGGTCCTTCAGGATGTCGTGATACGTCGCCGAGAGCGTGACCGAGCAGAACTGGTTGCACAGCTGGTAGACGCGGTGAAACTCGTAGTTCTCGTAAGCGACGGTGCACTGCTCGATGAGCGACGCCGTTTGATGCAGCGCCCAGCGATCCAGCGTGTGCATCTGCTCGACCGGCACCTCGTCGCGTGCGGGCTCGAAATCGAAGAGATTCGAAAGCTGGTAGCGAAACGTGTTTCGGATCAGCCGGTAGCTTTCCGCGACGACATTGAGGATGCTGCTCGGATTCTTCAGATCCTTGTCGAGATCCGACACGCGGATGTCCTCGCGGAAATCCTGCGAGGCGATCCACAGACGGATCACGTCGGCGCCATACTGACCGACGTAGTTGTCGGAGGTTGGCGGCTTCTCGTATTGGCCGGACTTCGAGATCTTCTTCCCGTCCTTGCCCACGATGAAGCCGTGCGTGAGCACCGATTTGTAGGGCGCGGCGCCAAACGCGATCACGCTCGTCCACAGCGAGGACTGAAACCAGCCGCGGTGCTGGTCGCTGCCTTCGAGATAAAGATCGGCCGGCCAGTGCGTGCCGCCCTGGCCGTGCTTCAACACCGCCGCGTGTGACGAACCCGAGTCGATCCACACGTCGAGCGTGTCGCGTCCGCCAGTGAGCTCGTCGGCCGACGGCCAACCGGCCGGCAGCGTCACGCCCTCGAGAATCTCC
The DNA here is from genome assembly GCA_040255565.1 of Opitutaceae bacterium. Classification (GTDB taxonomy): domain Bacteria; phylum Verrucomicrobiota; class Verrucomicrobiia; order Opitutales; family Opitutaceae; genus Opitutus. The sequence goes on from JBDZVH010000001.1 coordinate 1,004,417, forward strand.
TTGGGCGAGGCGTCATACCAGAAATTGGTGCCCCGCGTGGCCATTTTGTCGGCGACCGCGCGAATCACGCCGGCGTCGAGATACGCGTTTTTCTTCGCGTCGTAAAACGCCGGGATCGGCACACCCCAGGAGCGCTGCCGCGAGACGCACCAGTCGGGCCGCGACTCCAGCGCGCCGCGGATGCGCGCTTCGCCGTAACCCGGGATGAATTGCACGTCCTTGATTGCCGCGAGCGCCTTGGCGCGATGGCCGGCCTGGTCAAGGGAAACGAACCACTGGTCGACGGCGCGGAAAATGATCGGCGTCTTCGAACGCCAGCAGTGCGGATAACTGTGCGTGTAGCGCTGGCTCGCGAGCAGCGCGCCGGCCGCGCTGAGTTTCTTCAACACCGCGACGTTGGCGGGCGACGTGCGCTTGGCCGCGAGATCCTCCACGCTCTCCAGCGTGGTCAACCCCACGAGATCGGCAGGGACTTTGCCATCGTCGAGATATTTGCCGTCGTCACCGACCGGGCAGTAAATCTCGAGGCCGTATTTGAGGCCGGTAAGATAATCCTCCGCGCCATGCCCCGGGGCGGTGTGCACGCAGCCGGTGCCGCTTTCGGTCGTGACGTAGTCGGCGAGGACGACGGGCGAGGCGCGATCGATGAAGGGATGGCGCGGCTGGAGTTTCTCGAGCTCCTGGCCGCGCAGCGTCTGCACGACCGCGGGGGCCGTTTCCAACTTCGCAGCGGCCGCGACCTGACCGAGCAGCGCCTGCGCGACGACGATGCGTTCGGCGCCGAGATCGGCGACGACGTAGTCGATTTCTGGATGCACCGCGATCGCGAGATTGGCTGGAATCGTCCAGGGCGTGGTCGTCCAGATCACCACCGACAGCGGCTTGTCGGCGGGCAGGTTGAACTTCTTCGCCTCGTCGACCGGCACGGAAAATTTCACCCAGATCGACGGGCTGACGTGGTCCTTGTACTCGATCTCCGCCTCGGCGAGCGCGGTCTCGAACGGAATCGACCAGTAAACGGGTTTCTTGCTGCGGTAGACGATGCCCTGCGCGACGAAGGCCGCGAAGGTCCGGAGAATATCGGCTTCGTAGGCGGGCGCCTTCGTCTTGTACTCGTGCTCCCAATCTGCGAGCACGCCGAGGCGCTTGAACTGCGCGGTCTGCTTAACGATCCAGGATTCGGCAAACGCATCGCATCTGGCGCGCAGCTCCGCGATGGTCACGGTCTGCTTCTTCTCCTGCAGCTCGCGCGAAACTTTCTGCTCGATCGGCAACCCATGGCAGTCCCAGCCGGGGACGTAAGGCGTGCGGAAACCGCGCATCGACTTGTAGCGCAGGATCAGGTCCTTGAGCGTCTTGTTGAGCGCGGTGCCGATATGGACGTCGCCGTTGGTGAAGGGCGGGCCGTCGTGCAGCACGAAGGTTTTGCCGGTCGCGGCGTTCTTCTGCTGGATCGCGGCATAGAGGCCGATCTTCTCCCAATGCGAGACGCGACCCGGCTCGCGCTGCGCGAGGCTGGCGCGCATCGGGAAATCCGTTTTAGGAAGCTGCAGCGTGTCTTTCAGATCGTGAGCCATGCCAAAGAAAAGGGCGCGAGGGTAGGCGGTGCGAAGGGTGAGTCAAGGGTGCGACGCTCGCCGGCGTCACGAGCCGTCGATGACCCGCGCCGCGAGCTTTTCGCCGGCGGCGACGCAGGCCGGCACCGAGATGCCGTCGCGAGCCTGGCCGCCGAAAAACAGCCCGCGATGCGAGCGCTCCGCGGCATTGAGCGCGCCGAGGAACTGTTCGTATCCGAGATTGTATTGGGGAATCGCGCGCGGCCACACGCGGCGCCGCACGAAGGCCGGTTCGCCGCGCACGCCGAGCAGTTCCGCCAGATCCGGTCCGACTTCCTCGAACAATGCCGGATCGGTGAGCGTGGCCAGCTCCGGCTGGCGCGCGCCGCCGGTCATGACGGTGATCGCGACGTGACCCGCGGGGGCGCGACCGGGAAACAACGTCGACGAAAACAGCACGCCGAGCAGGCGGCGATTTTCGCGCGCGGGCACCAGCAAGCCGAAGCCATCCAGCGGGTGCGCGACCTGCTCGAGACGGTAGCCGAGAAACAGCGACGACACGGGCGGATGCTCGATCGCGGAGAGCGCCGCGAGCGGGCGTTCGCCGAGCGAGCCAATGCGCAATTGCGCAAGCGCCGGTGCCGGCAGCGCGACGACAATCGCGTCGAAGGTTTCGGTGTGAGTGTTGTGCGCATCATGCCAGACGACGCTCCAATTTCCGCCGGGCAAAATCGCATCGAGGGTCGCCTCGCGTTGGATTGCACCGTCGGGCAGCGCCGCGGCCAACCGGTCCGGCAGCATCTGCAGGCCTTCCGAAAACGAGAAGATCGCCGGCGCCGAACCGCCTTGTTGACGGCGTTCGCGGGCGAGCGCGAGTTGCCCGCGCAGGAGCGAGCCATGCGTCTGCTCGAGCTCCCACAACTTGGGAAAGGCGTGACGCGCGGAGAGCTTGCGTGGATCGCCGGCGTAGACGCCGCTGACGAAAGGATTCAACGCGTAATCCACGAACTCGCGGCCGAAATGAGAGCCGATAAAATCCGCGAGGCTTACGTCGCTGGTGCGCACGCGGCGCCGCGCGGCGAGTTCGGAAAAAATCGCGAGCTTTGCGAGCGGCGAAAAGAGCGGCGAGCTGAGTAACGCGCGGGGTGAAAGTGGCGCGACGACGAGCCGACCGCGACGCACGAGGAAGCGTTTCTTCGCGGCCGGATTTGCCTTCACGCGCGCGGCATCGAGGGCGAGTTCGGCGATGAGCGCATCCAGCGACGGTTCGCCGGAAAGGATCGAATTGGGACCGCTTTCGACGAGCCAGCCGTCGTGCCGCTCGGTCTGGATCGCACCGCCGACGCGCTCGCTTTGCTCGAACACCCGGACCCGATGGCCGAGACGGTGCAGGCGGTGCGCGGCGGTCAGGCCGGTGATCCCGGCGCCCAGGACGGCGATCGTTTTTAAATCAGGTGCGGCCACGGACAGGCAACATGCACAAGAACGGGGGAAGTGCAGGACGCGCGGCGCCGTTTCCCGGCGGGCGTCGCGTCGCTGCTATTTGAACGTCGTGACTGTGTCGACGAGCGCTTCCATGCATTCGATTTTCGCCTGCGGCATGATGCCATGGCCGAGGTTGAAGATGTGGCCCGGAATGCCGCGCATCGATTCCAACAACCGCCGCGTTTCGTGACGGACAATCTCGGGCGTGGTGTTGAGCAGCACGGGATCGAGATTGCCCTGGAGCGCGATCGGTGGCCGGCCGGCGGACGGCGCGGCGCGCAATTGGCGCGCCAGCGTGGAAAGATCGCTCGTCCAATCGACGCTCAACACCCGCACGCCGCTCGTCGCCTGCGCGGCATGATGCGGCGCGGTGCCTTTCGCGTAGAGGATGACCGGGAAATCGCGCGGCAGCGCGGCGACGATCTCGCGGATCCATTTTAGGGAAGCCGCTTCGTAATCGGCCCCGGCGACGATGCCACCCCACGAATCGAAGATCTGGATCGCGTCGGCTCCCGCGCGAATCTGCATCTGGAAATACGCGATCAGCGCGGCGGTCAGCTTGCCGAGCAGCGCGTCGAACGCGGGCCGGTCGGTATAGAACAGATGCTTGATGCGCTCGAATTCGTCGGAGCTGCCGCCCTCGACCATGTAGGTGGCGAGCGTCCACGGCGAACCGCCGAAACCGAGCAACGCCTTTTCTCCGGCGAGCTCCTTTTTCAGGAGCGCGAGCGTTTCCGCGACATAGTTGAGCCGCTCCGGCACGGCGTCGGGCGCGGCGAGCGCATCGATCTGCGCGCGTGTTTCGAGGCGAAACTCCATCGCGATTCCGCCCTGATCGCGAAAGCGGTAGCCCTGGCCGAGCGCTTCGGGAATCACGAGGATGTCCGAAAACAGGATCGCGGCATCGAGCGCGAAGCGCCGCAGCGGCTGCAGCGTGACCTCGGTCGCGAGCGCGGGCGTGCGCACCATTTCGAGAAACGACGACTTCGCCTTCAGCGCGCGGTATTCCGGCAGGTAGCGGCCGGCCTGGCGCATGATCCAGAGCGGCGGGCGTTCGAGCGGTTGGCAGGCGCAGGCGGAGAGGAAGCGTTCGCGGGACGTCATGAAGGATGCTGAGGGTTAGGCGTCGACGGCGGCGTGTCGAATCGCAACCAGTCCTGCGGCTTCAGGAAAACGTCGTAGAGCCGCGCTTCGGGCGAGTCGGGCTCCGGCCGCCAGTCGTAATCCCAGCGGACGAGCGGCGGGAGCGACATGAGAATCGATTCCGTGCGGCCGCCGGATTGCAGGCCGAACAGCGTGCCGCGGTCCCACACGAGGTTGAACTCCACGTAGCGGCCGCGACGGTAGAGTTGAAACTGGCGCTCGCGATCGCTGAAGGGCGTGGCTTTTCGCCGCTCGACGATCGGCCGGTAGGCCGCAAGAAACGCATCGCCGACCGAACGCATCAGCGCGAAGGAGCGCTCGAAACCGAGGGCGTTGAAATCGTCGAAAAACAAACCGCCGATCCCGCGCGGCTCCTGGCGATGCTTGAGAAAGAAATAGTCGTCGCACCAGCGTTTGAAACGCGGATACAACGCATCACCGAACGGGGCGACGGCGTCGTGCGCGACGCGATGCCAGTGGATCGCATCCGCTTCGAAGCCATAGTAAGGCGTGAGATCGAAACCCCCGCCGAACCACCAGGTTGGCACGGCGGACGTGGAGCCGGACGACGAAGACGTTGATTCGAGGGATTCCGCCGTGGCGAAGAAACGCACGTTCATGTGCGTGGTCGGCACATAAGGATTGCGCGGGTGGATGACCAGCGAAACGCCGAGCGCGTGATAGGCTTTGCCGGCGAGTTCGGGACGGTGGGCGGTCGCGGAGGGTGGCAGCGAGGCGCCCTGAACGTGCGAGAAGTTCACCCCGGCTTTTTCGAAAACGGCGCCGTTTTCGAGCACACGCGATCGTCCGCCGCCACCATGTTCCGGTCGTTGCCAGGCGTCTTCGCGAAACCGGCCCGCGCCATCCAAGGACTCGAGCGCGGCACAAATCGCATCCTGCAGCGAGAGCAGGTGAGCTTTGACGGCGGAAATGTCGGGCTGATTCGCCATGCGGGCGGAGAGCAGAGCGCGAACCGCCGGCGAGAACGAGAAGGATTTTTCCTTCCGGAAAACGGCGCCAGCAGAGTGTCATACATTATATGACACTCTGATTGGGACTGCAGGGCGAAGATGAGGGGGTGGTTGACGGGTTTGCTAGAGTTCGCGTTGGACAGCTGGCGGGGTCCGCTGGCTTGATCGAGCTTCCGTGTTTTTTCGTCTTTTGAAATGAACTCCGCCGCCTTGACCACGATTGCGTTCACGGGATTTACCGTGGCGTTTCTGCATGCGGCGATGCCGACGCACTGGCTGCCTTTCGTGCTGGTGGCGCGGGCGCGACAATGGTCGCGGGCCAAGACGCTGGGCGTGACGCTGTTCGCCGGGTTGGGGCACGTGGGGCTGACGAGTCTGCTCGGACTGGCGATCGCGTGGTTCGGGTTTCAGATCAACCACGAAGTTGGCGAAGCGTTTCCCTGGATCGCGGGCGGCGTGTTGTTCGCCGTCGGCGCTTACTATATCTGGCGGCAACTGCGCGGCAAAGGCATCTGTCACCATCCGATTCCCGGCGGACATCATCACGCGAGCGAGGCCTGCGGGCACGAAGCGGAGCACAGCCATTGGGAACATGAGCTGGCGGACAGCGGCATCGCTTCGGACCGCAAGGGCGATCTCGCGGCGATCGGCGGACTCTTTCTGATGTTAACGCTGTCGCCCTGCGAAGGCTTTCTGCCGGTTTATCTGTCGGGCGTGCAGTTCGGTTGGCGGGGTTTTGTGGTGCTGAGCGTGATCCTCGCGGTGGCGGCGCTCGCGGGCATGGCGCTCGTGACCTGGCTCGCGCTGATGGGACTCGACCGCTTCAAGATCCGCTATTTCGAGCGGCGCGAAGCGGGGACCATCGGCACGCTGTTTTGCGTGCTGGGTCTCGTCGTGATGGCGATCGGCCATTGAGACCGCGCCGACGGGGGCCGCGCCCGGTTCGCGGCCAGATCAGCGGCGCCCCGCCGGTAGTGAAAATTTAATGACAGGCGGCGCGTCGTCGGTTTCGGCATCGGCTTCCTCGTCGACCGGCGCGGGGGAAATCGGCGAATCGGCCGGCGTGATCAGCGGCGCGGGCGCGGCGGAGACAAAAGCCGGGCCATTGGCCGGCAGCGCGGAGAAGCCGCGCTCGATCAGCTCGGCGACTTTGAGGTCGCGCATCTTGCGATCGCTGCTGCCCATCATCACCACGATGACGCGGCGCTGATTGCGCTGCGCGGTGGCGGCGAGACAGAAACCGGCGCCGTTGGTGAAACCCGTTTTCAACCCGTCGACGCCGGCAACCCGGCCGAGCAGGTGGTTGTGGTTCGTCATCGCGACTGGTTGGGCGCGCTGGCTGGCGCCGAAGGCGCGCGTGCGAACGGAGGTGTATTTGAGAATGTCGGTTTTCAGCAGCAGCTCGCGCGACAGCAGGGCGAAGTCGCGGGGCGTGGTGAGATCGCCTTCGGAAATTTTTCGGCTCGCGGGCGGGAGCCCGTGCGGCGTGCGGAAGGTCGTCTGCGTCATGCCGATCTCGCGCGCCTTCGCGTTCATCAGGTCGACGAAGGCGGGGACCGAGCCGGCGGCGGTGCGGGCGAGCGCGTAGGCGGCGTCGTTCGCGGACTGGATCATCATCGCATAAAGCAATTCTTCGACCGGAAACGTCTCGCCTTCCTTCAACCATACCTGGGTGCCGCCGATCCTGGAGTCGGCGGCGGTGACGGTGACCGGCGTCTGCAGCGTGAGCGCGCCGTTCTCCAGTTTGTCGTGGAGCACGAGAAACGTCATGAGTTTCGTCATGCTGGCGGGCGGGCTCGGATCGCTCTGGTGATCCTCAAAAAGGATCTGGCCGGTGGCGGCGTCCATCGTGACGGCGCCTTTGTAGGCGACGGCTGACGCGGCGCGAGCCGACGCGGACTTTGGCGCCGCGCTGGCGGTGAATGGGGCGAGGGCCGCGGAGGCGAGCAGGGACGCGACGATCAGACGGCGCACGAAAATCATGCGCGGACAAAGAAAGTTTTTTCGCCAGTCGCGCGAGACGAAAGCAGTCCACGCACGCAAGCGTCTCAACCGATCGGATTAACAGCGACGAAGCGCTGGGCGGAACGGCCGACCTCCTAGGCTCGAACGCGTGGACGGTGCGGTGGTCAGCGCGCGGGCGGGGCCGCGAACGCGAACGGCTTCATCAGATCCACGCGCCGGTCGGCGGCGGAGGCGGCGATCACCGTGGCGAGGCGGCGCTCGCGCGTGGCATCCTGCTTCGCGCTGACGACCCACCAGATCAACGTGCGCCGGTAGCTGGGCGGTTGCGCCAACCAGAATGTCCACGCGCGGCGATGGGCGCGGAACGATTTCTCGAGTGGGAGAGGGAATTTCTCCGGGCGATTTTCGAACGAATACGCGGGCGCTTTCTTCGTGTCGCGCGCTTCGAACGCCGCGAGTCCGGCGGGATGCATGCGGCCTGCCGCCTTGAGACGCGCGATGTGGCGGAGATTGACGCTGCTCCAGTTGCTGCCCGGACGCCGCCGCGTGAAGCGTTGCATGTAGCTGTCGGCGTCGATCGATTTGAGGACGCCGTCGATCCAGCCGAAGCAAAGCGCCTCGTCCAACGCTTCGCGGTAAACCAGACCGCCGCGACCGGACGCTTTTTTATAGAACAAAATCCAGAGTTCCGCGGCGCTGGCGTGGTGGCGTTCGAGCCACGCGCGGAACTCCGCGGCGGAGGCGAACGGTTGCGGGCGGACGTTCATGGATGGCCGTCGAGTCCGTGGCGCGCGGCGCGCGATGATTTCGATTTCTTCTTCGCGGGAGAGACGATGCCGAAACGCGGATCGCGCGCGCCGGCGAGAATGACGAGCTGGCGGGCCACCTTCTCGAAGGCGTCGGCCGACTCCGGGAGGTAGAGCCACTTCGGCAGAATCGGATGCGGACGCAGATCGGAGAAATCCGCGAGCAGCGCGGCGTGGTGTTCGCGTTCGGTGCAGACCATCACGCCGCGCCAGGGATCTTCTTTCGCGACGAAATGCAGGCTGAGCCGGCCGGCGATGTAGAGCGATTGGCCGCTGAACATGCGGCGCAGCTCGACGTCGTGGCGGGAAAGCAGCGGCTCCCAAAGCCACGCGTAAGGATGAACCGGCGTGGCGCGAACGCGGGGGCGATCGAGCGGAATGCGCATGAGCCCCGACGATGGCGAATCGCGACGGCGGATCGACGCTTTTTGTGCGAACGGCGCGCTCAGCGCGTCTGTTCGAGCGGGAGATCGTGCAACTGGATGGACGGATTCTTTTCCAGGAAATAGCGCATCGTCCACTCGTTCGGGAAAAGACCGACGGGCTGCTCGAGCTTGTCGGTGCCGAAGGCGACACCGGTTGCGACGATCAGCGTCGTGAGATCGGGGAGCTTTGCGCCGGGTTCCTTGGGCGAGACCCATTTCAACAAGGTCCACGGCGCCGGATCGAGGCGCGAGGCGGCGTTATATTCGCTCTCGAGGCGGAATTGCACGACCTCGAACTGCAGCTGGCCGACGGCGGCGAGCAACGTGGCGGTGGTCATGCCGGCGCGCAGGTTGATCGATTGGACGACGCCTTCCTGCAGGAGCTGATCGAGACCGGCGCGGAATTTCTTCGCGTCGGAAGGATTCGGATTCGTGATGAACGAGAACACCTCCGGCGGGAAGCGTGGGATTTCGTCGAACAGGATCGATTTGTCCTCGGTCAACGTGTCCCCGATCCCGAGTGCTTCGTGGCCGACCAGCCCGACGACGTCGCCGGGCCACGCTTCGTTCACCGTTTCGCGTTCCTGGCCGAAGAGTTTTTGCGACGAGGAAAGCCGGATGGTGCGGCCGGTGCGTTGATGCGTGACGGTCATGTCGCGCTCGAATTTCCCGGAGCAGACGCGCACGAACGCGATGCGGTCGCGGTGCTTCGGATCCATGTTGGCCTGGATCTTGAAAACGAAGCCGGAAAATTTCGGGTAGGTGACGGGGACGATGCGGTCGGGAGAATCTGAGATTTCAGATTTGAAACTTGAAGTCGGCGCGGACCGCCGGGGCGCGGGCGGAACCGAGTCCTTGAGAAAGCCGTCGAGCAGGAGCTGGATGCCGAAGTTATTCACGGCGCTGCCGAAATAGACGGGCGTCTGGCGGCCGGCGCGGACGGCCTCGAGGTCGAACGGATGACCGGCGCCGTCGAGCATCTCGAGCTGTTCCTTCACCTGCTCGTAGGTGTAGTCGTCGAGTTTGTTGCGCACGGCGGGATCGTCGAGCGAGGTCACTTCCACGGGGGCGTGGTAGGCGCCGCCCGGCACGCGTTCGAAGAGGTGGACCTGCCGTGTCCGCCGATCGAATACGCCGCGGAAGGAGGGACCGTTGCCGAGCGGCCAGATGACGGGCGACGATTGCAGGCCGAGCACGCTTTCCAACTCGTCGAGGAGTTCGAGCGGGTTGCGCGTCGGACGGTCGCACTTGTTCATGAACGTGAAGATGGGCACGCCGCGGCGGCGGCAGACCTCGAAGAGCTTGCGGGTCTGCGCTTCGACACCCTTGGCGGCGTCGATCACCATCAGCGCGGCGTCGACGGCGGTGAGCACGCGGTAGGTATCCTCGGAAAAGTCCTTGTGGCCTGGCGTGTCGAGCAGGTTGACCGCGTAGCCGGTGTAGTCGAACTGGAGCACCGTCGAGCTGACGGAGATGCCGCGCTGTTTCTCGAGTTCCATCCAGTCGGAGGCCGTGGCCCGCTGTTGCTTGCGCGCGGTGACGGAGCCCGCGAGATGGATGGCGTTGCCGTAGAGCAGGAATTTTTCCGTGAGCGTAGTTTTGCCGGCGTCCGGATGGGAGATGATGGCGAAGGTGCGGCGGCGGGCGATTTCTTGGGCGGGAGACACGGGAGCGGTGGACAGTGGACGATCGGCGGTGGACGGAGGAAGTCGGTCAGCAAACCGCGGCCAGGCGGGCGAGGGAAGCGTTTTCTCCGGGCGCACCCGGGATGGGCCGAAAAGCGAAGCAACGGACGCTTGCCTCCATCGCGAGCTGAATGCGAATTCCTCGGTATATCCCGCACACTCAAAGCCCTTGGATACATCGTCGGCGGCCTGATCGCCGTGATCGCGCTCGCAATCGGAACCGTTTATTTCGTCAGCAATGCCCGGCTGCAGAAAACGTTTCACGTGGAGCCGCGGGTGGTGGCGATTCCCACGGAGGCCGCGGCGATCGAGCGGGGACGGCATCTTGCCGAGACGCGTGGGTGCAACGATTGTCACGGTCGCGACTACGCGGGTGGCAAAGTGATCGATGACCCGGCGATGGGCCTGGTGCGGGGGCCCAATCTCACGGGCGGACGCGGCGGACGCGTGGCCCAGTTTACCGATGCGGACTGGGTGCGGGCGATCCGACATGGCGTGGGGCCGGATGGCCGCGGGCTTTTTGTGATGCCGTCGGAGGAGTATTCACATTTCTCGGACGCGGATCTGGGCGCGCTGATCGCGTTCATGAAAACCGTGGCGGCGGTGGATCAGGAGCGCGTGCCGATTCAACTCGGGCCGGTGTCACGCGTCCTCCTCGCGACCGGCAAGATGAAACTCGCGGCGGACGCGATCGATCACGCGAAGCTGCAGCCGCCGGTCGTCGCGATGGGGGAGACCGTGGAGTATGGCCGCTATGTGGCCGCGAGCTGCATCGGCTGTCACGGCCCGACCTTTGCCGGTGGCAAAATCGACATCGGACCGCCGAGCTGGCCCGCGGCGGCGAACCTCACGCCGCATGCCGACGGGCGCCTCGCCAACTGGACGCAGGAAGAGTTCGTGCAGACGATGCGCAGCGCCCGGCGGCCGGACGGCACGGAGTTCGATCCGGTCATGCCGCGGGCGTTCGGACAGATGAACGATACGGAGCTGAAGGCGCTGTGGCTGTTTTTCCGGAGCCTGCCGGCATTACCGCTGGGCGCGCGGTAAACGGCTGCGTTCAGGCAAGTTGAATTCGTCCTCTCCGCGCCTCGGAAACGCGCGGGGTTCCGTGGATCTTTGTAAGAAAAACGTCAAGAAGGGGGCGTAAATGCAAACCCGGCTCGCTTTTCCGGTGAATGCATTAGTGTGTTCTCATGCTTTCCCTGATGACCCTCGGGATGATTTCCCTCGCAATTGTCTACGTCTTCGGCGCGTTGAAACTGATTGCCGCGGCGGCGAATGCGCCGGTGGGGTATGAGGACGAGGCCGGATTTCATTTCGGGCTCGAAATGAAGGCGGTGCGGGGCTCCGACGAGACGCGTAGCTGAAAAACTGCAAAAACTTGGTGATGGTGGTTCAAGTTTTTGCAGAAGTGGCCGAAGTGGAGCAGTTGATGAAAGCGATCATTTCGATGCTGGGATTCTTCGCGTTCGCGGCGTTTTTTGGCATCGCACTGGTAAGCGCGAAGTGGAACGAGCGCTACGAATACGAGCCCTTCGAAGACGACCGGAGCTGAGCTGCTTCCGGGGCAGGTGAGCGAGAAATCGCGCGTTTTTTCGTCGCGCGCGCAAGGTTTTGCCCGAGCGTAAGCGCGTGTCAGCGATCCCTGCGCTCAAGCTCAAACCCAACGTCAAACCCCGCGTGCTGGCCGGACATCCCTGGGTGTTCGCCAACGAAGTCGAAGCCCTGCTGCCGGCCGATCACGACGGTGTCGTGGTGGAATGCCGGGATCGCGGCGGCCGCTTTCTGGGCAGCGGGATCTACAACTCGAAGTCGCAGATTGTGTGGCGGCGACTCAGCCGGGATCGCGTCGTGCTCGACGAACATTATCTGCGAACGGCGATCGCCGCGGCGGTTGCGCGTCGTGACGCGACGGATACGGACCGGGCGCGCCGGTTGATCTGGAGCGAGTCGGACGATCTGCCGGGTCTGGTCGTCGACCAGTTCGACGGGGCGCTGGTGGTGCAGATTCAGACGCTGGCGATGGAGCGGCATATGCAGACGATCGGGGAGCTGCTGGCGGAGCGACTCGGACCCGAGGAGGTCATCTTTCGCAACGATGCGCCCATCCGCCGACTGGAAGGCTTGCCGCTCGAAGTGCACACGCGCTCGGGGCGCACGTGGGAACCGCGGTGGATGCGGGTCGGCGGGTTCGATTACTGGCTCGATCTGCAAGGCGGACAGAAAACCGGATTCTATCTCGATCAACGCGAGCAGCACGCCGCGGTCGCGAGGTATTGCGCGGGAAAACGCGTGCTGGATGCGTTCTGCAATCAGGGGCCGTTTTCGCTGCACGCGGCGCGCGCGGGCGCGGCGAAGGTGCTTGGCCTGGACAGTGCGGACGATGCGATCGCGGCGGCGCGGCGGAATGCGGAGCGCAACGGTGTGCGGGCGGAGTTCGGCGTGGCGAATGTCTTCGACTGGTTCAACGATCCGGCGCGCGGACACGAGCCGGCGTGGGATGTCATCGTGCTGGACCCGCCGCCGTTCGCGAAATCGAAGAGCGCGCTGGCGGGAGCGCTGCGTGGCTACAAGGAAATCAATCTCCGGGCGATGCAGCGGCTCGTGCCCGGCGGCGTCCTGGCGACCTACACTTGCTCGCATCACATGCACGATGCGGAGCTGCGCAACGTGCTCGCCGAGGCGGCGGCGGATGCGAAGCGGAAAGTGCGGGTGCTCGAGTTTTGTCACCAGCCGGCGGATCATCCGGTGCTGGTGACGATGCCGGAGAGCGAATATCTGCGCGGCTACATCGTGCGCGTGGACTGACGCGCGAACGCGGCGGGCGGCGGCGCCAAGCGCGACTTACCGCAGCGCGGCTTCGAGCTCGCGGCGCATGGCGCGCATCGAGTCGAGGGTCTTCTGCAGCTCTGCCTTTTCTTCCTTGGTCTGAGCCTGGGAGATCGCCTCGAGCATGTCTTTTTCTTCTTCCATCATCGCGACCCGTTCGCGGGCGATGTTGGCGCGATCGTCGCTCGATTGTCCGCCGAAGATGGAAAAGAACTTCGAGACCTTCGGGCCGTTCAACGTTTCGTCGAGCGCGGTGGGTTTCGTGTTCTGTTTTTCCGCGGCAATCTCGCGGTCCTGTTTGGCGAGCTGACGATCCAGTTCGGTGATGCGGTCCTTGCGCACCTCGACGCGCGGAAGCACGGTGGCGGGTTCTTCGGCCGCGGCAGTTTTCGCGTCGGATTTCGCGCTGGTGGCGGGCGCCGACGCAGCCGGAGGGGGCACCCGGCTTTGCGACTCGCGTTTGGCGGATTCTTTCTTGGTCGCCTCGTTTTTCGCGTATTTGCGCGCGAGGTGGTCGGCGAGGCGGGCTTTGATTTCTTCCTCGGAGGCCTGCTTTTTCTCGGTCGGGGCCGGCGGGTTTTCCGTGGCGGCCGGCGGCGGCGTCTCGGCGGCGGGGCTGGCGATCGCGGCGAGGAACAAGAACGGAAGATAGCGGCGGGAGTTCATGGGGATCGGCAGGGGCAAGTTAATCCCGTTCGAAGTGGAGTCGAGGGGATTGGACGCGTTTCCGGGCCGCAGGTTCGGCGGAAGCGGAAAAGAAAAAGGCCGGTCGAAAACGACCGGCCCTGGAAACGGAATTCGGCGACGGACGGCTTACAGGCCGCGCATCTTGCCACCGTAGATCGCGCTGGCGCCGAGCTCTTCCTCGATGCGGAGGAGCTGGTTGTATTTTGCGACGCGGTCGGTGCGGCAGAGGGAGCCGGTCTTGATCTGGCCGGCGTTGGTCGCGACCGCGATGTCCGCGATCGTGACGTCCTCGGTTTCGCCGGAACGGTGCGAGATGACGGCGGTGTAGTTGGCTTCCTTGGCCATCTCGACGGCGTCGAGCGTTTCGGTGAGCGAGCCGATCTGGTTAACTTTGACCAGGATCGAATTCGCGGTGCCGGTCTCAATGCCCTTTTTGAGGAACTCGGTGTTGGTGACGAAGAGATCGTCGCCGACGAGCTGCACGCGATCGCCGATGGCGTCCGTGAGTTTTTTCCAGGTGGCCCAGTCACCTTCGGCGCAACCGTCTTCGATCGAGACGATCGGGTATTTCGAGGTGAGCTGCTTGTAGAATTCGACCATCTCGTCGCCGGAGAGGACGCGGCCGTCGGACTTCTTGAAGATGTAGCTCTTCTTTTCCTTCACGTAGAACTCGGAGGAGGCGACGTCGAGGGCGAGGTGGACGTTCTTGCCGAGCTTGTAACCGGCGTTCTTCACGGCGAGGGCGATGGCGTCGAGCGCGGCCTCGGTGGATTCGAGTTTCGGGGCGAAACCGCCCTCGTCGCCGACCGCGGTGGCGAGGCCCTTGTCTTTGAGGACCTTCTTCAGCGCGTGGAAAATTTCGCAGCCCATGCGGAGACCTTCGGAGAAGGACTTCGCGCCGGTGGGCATGATCATGAATTCCTGAAAGTCGATCGGAGCGTCGGAGTGCGCGCCGCCGTTCATGATGTTCATCATCGGCACGGGGAGGACCTTGGCGTTGGGGCCGCCGATGTATTTATAGAGCGGAACGCCGATGGCGTTGGCGGCGGCCTTGGCCGTGGCGAGGGAGACGCCGAGGATGGCGTTGGCGCCGAGCTTCGACTTGGTGGCGGTGCCGTCGAGCTTGAGCATGGCGCGGTCGATGCCGACCTGGTCGAGGGCGTCGAAACCGATGAGCGCCGGTGCGATCTTGGACTTCACGTTGGCCACCGCCTTCTGGGTGCCCTTGCCGCCGTAGCGGGCCTTGTCGCCGTCGCGCAACTCGATCGCCTCGTGTTCGCCGGTGGAGGCACCGGAGGGAACCGCGGCGCGGCCGAGCGCACCGGAGGAGAGTTTGACGTCGACTTCGACGGTGGGATTGCCGCGCGAATCGATGATCTCGCGGGCCGTGATGGCGGTGATCGTGGTGCTCATGATGAAAGGAAACGCTCACGTGTGGCGACTTGGGTGCGGCGGAGCAAGTCTCGCCTGCGTCTTCGGCAGGAAACGCGGCGGGAAGGCCAAAAAATAGCGGGCAGGCGGCAAGGCCTGCTGGCGGCGCGGATTTACGCCGGAAAGCCGGTCTAGGAGCTGTTTGGGAATAAAGGGGTATTTGTATCTACAAAATCGATACGAACGCTTGATTTCTCCGGTGTGTTAGGTTTTTATTCCGCTGTGAACCAACAGATAAGGTTCGTCTTGGTCGACAAGCACTGGGACGAGCTAAAAAAATTAAAGACCACCGGGACACCCTGAGTGGAGCGAAGCGGCGCGGCCGCAAGTGTCGCGATGAACGGCAGCGGATCGAGGCGATCCTGTGGATTTTGCGCACTGGCGCGGGCTGGCGCGATCTACCGGCTGAGTTCGGCCCCTGGCAGACGGTTTACTCCTGCTTTCGAGCGTGGAGTCAAAGCGGGCTATGGCAGGCGATGCTCAAGGCGTTCAGCGCAGGTGCTGACCACGAGTATCTCATGATCGACAGCACGGCGGTCCGCATTCACGCCCACGGCGCTGGCCCGCCGGGCGGTCAACTCGCCCAGGCCATGGGCCGGTCCAAAGCCAGCCTGTCCACCAAGATCCACCTGGCCAGTGACGCCTTGGGCTATCCCCTTGGCTTCATTCTGACCGGAGCGAATGTCTCCGATTTCGATCAGTGTCGGCCGTTGCTGCGCGATCACCTCCGCCCCGGCACCCACGTCATCATGGACAAGGGCTACGACAGCGACGCCATCCGTGCTTATGTGAACCAACAAGGCGGCGTCGCCGTCATAGCCGTAAACAACAGCAGGGCCAAGAAACCCGCCTTTGACGAGCATCTCTATCGTGATCGCCACCGCATCGAAAACCTCTTCGCCCGTCTCAAGGCCTTTCGCCGCATCGCCACTCGCTACGAAAAACTTCACCTCACCTTCGCCGCCATGCTCCACCTCGCCTGTATTCTCGTCTGGCTTAAATTCTGACTCTCTTTTCCCAAACAGCGCCTAGAACGGCGGACGCGAGGCGCCGATGCGTTCCAAGAAACGGCCGATCGGTCCGCGCTGTTTCGGACGATACTCGATCGGAATGTGGTCGGCGTAACCCCGGGTGACGGCGAGCCGGCCGACGCTCATGCCGTCGTAGTTGCGGACGTTGAGCGTCTCGGGCGTGAGCAGACTGACGGGCACCTGATGGAGAAAACCCTCGTGCGCGGCGGCGTGGAGCGGGGTGTCGCCGTTGTCGTTGCGGGTGAGGAGCAGATCGGCCGTGAGTTGAGCGCGCGGGATTTTCGAAAGCTGGCCGGATTCGGCGGCGGCGTGAATGGCCGTGAAACCCGTTTTGCTCGCGATCACGAGATGAGCGCGCGTGAGGAGCTCGGCGGGAATCTGCTCCAGGTGTTCCGAGATCGCAGCGGCGTGAAAAACGGTGTCGCCGGCATTGGTCGTCTGCAGGAGCGCGTCGGCGGTGAGCAACGCCCGCGGCACCTGGTCGAGGTGGCCGTTGAAAGCGGCGACGTGGAGGACGGTTTCGCCGCCGAGGTTGCGCTCACGGAAACTTTCCGCGGTGAGAAAGGCGGGCGGCACGCGGTCGAGGCTGCCGTTTTCGGCGGCCTCGTGGAGGAGCGTGTTGCCGAGGTGATTCTTGCGATTGATCGCTTCCGCGCTGAGCAGCTCCGCCGGAAGCTGGTCGAGATGACCATGCGCCGCGGCGACGTGATAGACCGTGTATCCGGAATTGCTGGCGAGACTCAGGAGCGAGTCGACGAGCAGCTCGCGCGGCAGCTTGTTCAGTTGTCCGCTCTCTGCGGCCAGGTGCAGGGGCGTGTAGCCGGAGTCGTTGCGCACCGTGAAATTCTCGACCGTCAATCGGTCCGGCGGCAGCAGTTCGATGCCGCCGTGGCGCGCGATCGCATGCAGCGGCGTCGTGCCCGAAGGGTTGCGGGCGAGCAGGCGGGCGGAGGCGAGAACGTCGCGCGGCACCTCGGTCAGCGTGCCGAGGCGCGCCGCTTGGTGCAGGTCGTGGGAATCCATGTCGTGGGCGCCGGTTAACCCAGCCATATCGGATCCTTCAGGCAATTCATAAAGGCGGAATCCGCGTGAGGCTCGATTTCGATTTGCCAATAAACACCGGCCCAGCACGATGCCGCGCCAATGAAGCCAGGCGAAACGCCTTCAGCCTCCGGAGCCGCTGCCAAAGACGCGGTGTTGCTCATCGACGATGAGCGTCCGCTGCTGGACGTGTTTTCCGCGGCGCTGTCGCCGTATTTTGAAGTGACGCTCGCCGGCTCCGCGCGCGAAGCGGAATTCATCCTGCACAAGAAAACCTTCAAGGTCGCTGTCGCCGATCACCTCATGCCCGGCGGCAACGGCATGAATTTTTTGGTGCGCGCGCGCGAAGAGTATCCACACATGCAGCGCATCCTGGTCACCGGCTATATGAAACCGGAGATGCTGATGCGCAGCGTGAACGAAGCGGCGCTGTTTCGCTATTTGCTGAAACCGGTCTCGCTGCCCGAGCTCGTGAAGGTCGTGCAGGACGCCGCGAGGGCGCACGACGCGAGCGCCGCGGCCGCGCGATAAACTCTCCGGAAAGTAGGGGGCAGCGTTCGCTCCGCAGTTGTGGGGGGCACCCGCGATCTCCGGCGGAAAATCGCGGGCGTTGCCGGGGCGACCAAGGCCGTCGGATTATTTCTTCAGTTTGGCGCGCAGATAGGGTGCGGTCGGACTGCCTTTTACTTTGAGCAGACCGGAGAGCTCGCCTTGATAGAGCAGCTCGCCGCCGTCGGGACCGCCGACCGGTCCGAGCTCGACGATGTAATCGGCCTCCGCGAGTAGATCGAGGTGATGCTCGATCACGACGACGGTGTGACCTTGGTCCACGAGCGAGTGCAGCACGCGGATCAATTTCTCGCAGTCGCTCAGGTGCAGTCCGATCGTGGGTTCCTCGAGCAGGTAGAGATTGCGCGGTAACTCGCCGCGGCTGCGTTCGCGATAGGTCGCAAGTCCGGCAGAAAGCTCGGTGACAAGTTTGAGACGCTGCGCTTCGCCGCCGGAAAGGGTGGGCGAGCTCTGGCCCAGCGTCAGGTAACCGAGTCCGCAATCGACCATGAGCTGGCACACCTGCGAAAGCTGCGAATGGAAATCGAAGAACTGCGCCGCTTCCTCGAAGGTGAGCTGCAGGACCTCGCCGATCGATTTTCCCTTCCACGTCACGTCGCTCAATTCGGGGCTGTAACGCAGACCGCGGCAATCGTCGCACGGCAGATACGTGTCGGGCATGAAAGCCATCTCGAGCTTCACGCGTCCGGCGCCCTCGCAGGTCGGGCAGCGGCCGCCGGCGGTGTTGAAGGAGAAACGCGACGCGGTGTATCCGCGAATCTTGGACTCCGGCAGCGAGGCGAAGAACTGGCGGATGAGATCGAAGATGCCGAGGTAGGTTGCCGGGGTGGAGCGCGGCGTCTTGCCGATCGGCGACTGATCGACTTCCACGACCCGCTTGAATCCCTGGGCGCCGCGGAGGGAGGCGAACGGGAGCGGGGAGTTGCCGATGGAGAGTTGAGAGGAGTCGGCGGTGAAGTTCGTGGCTTTGACGAACTCACGGCCGGTGAGCTTCGCCTTTTTGTTTTTAATGGCGCAGTCGACCGCTGGATGCAGGAGATCGCGGAAGAGCGTGGATTTACCCGCGCCGCTCGGGCCCGCGACCATGATCAGCCGGCCGAGTGGCAGCCGCAGGTCGAAGCCTTTCAAGTTGCGAAACGCGGCGCCGCTCAGCTCGAGCCAGTCGCGATGAAACGGCGCCGGGCCGGCGGGGGCCTTTTTCTTGAGCAACGCGCGGACAGGACGCGTGGCAGCCACGGTGTTGGTCTTGACCGATCGGTATTCGCCGCGGAGCGGGTGAGGGATGCCCCGCTTGAGAAACAGCCCGGTCAGCGAGCGATCGCTGCGTTTGATCTCGGCGGGCGTGCCGTTGGCGAGGATTTCCCCCCCGTGGACGCCGGCGGCGGGACCGAGATCGATGATGCGATCGGCGCGCTCCATCAATTCGTCGTCGTGCTCGACGACGAGGAGCGTGTTGCCCTTGGCGCGGAGCGATTCGAGCGTGTCGATCAGCCGATCGTTGTCGCGCGCGTGGAGCCCGATGCTCGGTTCGTCGAGGACGTAGAGGACGCCGGAGAGATTCGAGCCGAGCTGGGCCGCGAGCCGGATGCGCTGCGCCTCGCCGCCGGAGAGCGTTTCGGTCGGACGATCGAGCGAGAGGTAGCCAAGGCCGACGTGATCGAGAAACTTCAGCCGCTCCTCGATCTGCGGCACGATGTCCTGGGTGATGAGCCGGCCGCGCGTATCGAGATCCAGGTTACGCAAATGGACGAGCAATTGCGCGGGTGTGGAGGCGAGGAGCTGCGGCAGCGACAGTGGCAGTTGTTTGCCGCGAAAGTGGAGCTTCACCGCGCGTGAGACGCGATTCAGCCGGGCGCCGTGACATTCCGGACACGGCGTGCCGGCATCGGAAAGATCATCGGCGGAATCCACGCCGAACTCGCGCAGCCGCGCGGCGGGATCGTCCTTTTCGTCCTCATCGGACGTCTCGAGCATCCAGGGGAAAACGCGTCCATGCCCGCGACACGTGGGACACCAGCCGCGCGGCGAGTTGAAGGAGAAATCCTTCGGATCGAGCTCGGAAAACGATTCGCCGGTTTCGATGTCGGTGCGCGTGGTCGAGAACCAGGACAAGATCGAGTTGCGCTCGGTGAGCAGGAAACAGGAGCCGCGGCCCAGGGCGAGTGCCCGGTCAAGCTGAGAGCTGAGAGTTGAGAGTTGAGAGCCGGACCGCTTCCTCTGGGCTCCGGGCTCTGGGCTCTGGGCTTTGAGATCCGCAACCACCACTTCGATGTCGTGCTCTTTGTAGCGATCGAGCTTTTGAAACGCGTCGACGCGCGTGAGTTGGCCGTCGGCGCGCATCAGCGAAAATCCCTGTTTGCCGATCCACGTGGCGATGGGTTGATGGTGACCCTTGCGGCCGCGAATCAGCGGCGCGCAGAGATAAAGGTGTTTCGCGCGTTGCGCGGGCGGCGAGGCGAGCACCCGTTTCAACAATGCCTTCAGTTGGCCGGGCGAGAGCGGTTCGACGGGTTTGTCGGTATCGGGATGATGCTGGATGCCGAGGCGGGCGTAGAGCAGGCGCAGGTATTGCGCGACCTCGGTGATCGTCGCGACGGTGGATTTGCGCGAACCGCGCGTGACGCGCTGCTCGATTGCGACCGTCGGCGGAATGCCGGAGAGGCGGTCGATCGCGGGACGCGGCAATTGTTCGACGAACTGTCGCGCGTAAGGCGACATCGATTCCATGAAACGCCGCTGGCCCTCGGCGAAGACGATGTCGAACGCGAGCGTGGATTTGCCGGAGCCGGAAACGCCGGTGACGACGTTGAGCTGCCGGTGCGGAATCGAGAGCGAGATGTTTTTGAGATTGTTCTCTCGCGCGCCTTCGATGCGAAGCATCGAAGAGGTTTCGAGTTCCGGGTTCCGGGTTCCGGGTTGAACGGCTTCGTAACGTGCCGGAGATTCGGCGGCGAGTAACTCGGAACTCGGAACGCGGAACCCGGAACTTTCTGCGAGCGCCGCTCGCAGGAAGCCGCTCGTGGCGGTGTCGGCGGCGGCGACTTGCTCGGGTGTGCCCTCGGCGACGACGCGGCCGCCGTTGGCACCGGCGTCGGGGCCGATCTCGAGAATCCAGTCGGCGGATTTGAGGACGTCGAGATTGTGCTCGATCACGACGACGCTGTGACCGCGATCGACGAGGGCCTGAAGCACGGACAACAGGCGCTTCACGTCGTGGCGGTGCAGGCCGGTCGTCGGCTCGTCCAGGAGGAGCAGGGCGCCTTGGGAAGGTTCCGGGTTTTGGGTTTTGGGTTCTGGGTTTCGGGTCCTGGTTTTCGAGTTCGAGCGAGGCGAAACGGTTTCGGACAACGCGGAACTCGAAACTCCGAACTCGGCACCCTCCGCGGCGTAGCCGCCGAGGTAGCGGACGAGTTTCAGACGCTGCGATTCGCCGCCGCTGAGGGTGTTCAACGGTTGCCCGAGCGTGAGATAACCGAGCCCGACGGCGTCGAGCGACGCGAGCCGCTGGCGAATCGCGGCATGTCCGGCGAAAAGCGGCAGCGCGTCGCTGATGCTCGTGGCGAGCAGATCCGCGACCGAGCGCCCGTTCCATTGGATCGCGAGCACCTCGGGTTTGAAACGCCGGCCTTCGCACACCGGACATGGCACGAAAACGTCGGAGAGAAACTGCATCTCGACGCGCTCGTAGCCGAGACCCTGGCAATGGTCGCAGCGACCTTCGCCGCTGTTGAAGGAAAACGAGGAGGCGTTGAAGCCGGCGGCTTGGGCGGCGGGCGTGGAGGCGTAGAGATCGCGAATCAGTTCCCACGCTTCAGTGTAGAGCGCAGGATTGGAACGCGGCGTGCGCGACAGCGGCGATTGGTCAACGAGGACGATTTCGGTGAACGCGTCCGCGACGGGCGCTAGTCCAGCGCTTGAGGTCGAGGGCTGGGAGGGGTTGAGCGTGCGCGCGGGTTGAGAGTTGAGAGTTGAGGGATAAGAGTCGGAGGAATCAGCGACGGTGATCGATCCGATCGTGGCGGGGTCTTCCGTGAGCTGGAGACGCTGTGCGAGGAGACCTTGGTAGATGACGTTGTCGAGCAGCGTGGATTTGCCGGAGCCGGACACGCCGCTGAGGCAGACGAAACGCTGGAGCGGGAGACGGAAGGAAAGATCGCGGAGGTTGTGCTTGGTGGCGTTCTGGAAATGGAGAGAGAGGATCTGAGGCTTGAGATCTGAAGTTTCGGAAACGGGGCGACGGTGGGCGGGCGTGGCGATCGATTCGCGGCCGGAGAGATACGCGCCGGTGATGCTCTTCGGGTGTGCGAGCATTTCGGATACAGAGCCGGAGAACACGATGTGTCCGCCGCGGCCGCCGGGTTCGGGTCCGACCTCGATCACATGGTCGGCGGCGCGGATCATCGCTTCGTCGTGCTCGACGACGACGACGGTGTTGCCGGCGTCGGTCAGCGTGCGGATGATGCCGATGAGCCGGTCGATGTCGCGCGGGTGCAGGCCGACGCTCGGCTCGTCGAGCACGAACAAGGTGTCGACGAGTGACGTGCCGAGGCAGCTGGTGAGATTGACGCGCTCCACCTCGCCGCCGGAAAGTGTCCGCGATTGCCGGTCGAGCGTGAGATAGCCGAGCCCGACGCGTTCGAGATAACGCAGCCGCGTGACAATCGAATCGTAAGCCAGCGACTCCGACCGGTCCTCCGCCGCGCCCGAGCCAGTGTCATACATTATATGACACTTTTGTAATTGCGCGAGCAGGTCGGAGACGGGGAGTTGGTAGAGTTCGGGGAGGGTGTGGCCCTGCCATTTCCAGCAGAGCGATTCGGGTTGGAGGCGCTGGCCGTCGCAGGCGGGACAGGGGTTGTAGGCGCGGTAGCGGGCGAGAAAGACCCGCACGTGCATCTTGTAGGTGTTCTTTTCCAGCCACCGGAAAAAGCCCTTCACGCCATACCAATACTTCGGCCAGGTCTTGCCGTTTTCCTCGCCGTAGCCGGGTTCGCCGTTGATGACGAAGTCGCGCTGTTCCGGCGTCAGCGACGCGAACGGCACGTTCGTGGGAATCTTCTTCTTCTTCGTGAAAACGTAGAGGTCCTTCTTCGACTCGCCGTAGATATCACTTTCCCAGCATTTGATCACGCCCTGGTCGATCGACAAGGACTGGTCGGGCACGGCGAGTCGGTAATCGATCTCGATCACGCGGCCGAAGCCGCGGCAATTCGGACACGCGCCGAGCGGGGAGTTGAACGAAAAGAGCGCGGGCGTGGCGGCGCGAAACGTGCGACCGGTTTTGGGCGAATGCAGGCCGCGGGAAAAGTGGCCGAGTTCGCTGAAGAGAGTGTTGAGAGTTGAGGGTTGAGAGCTGGGAACGGTGACAGAGTCGAAGAGGAAGACTTCGCCCTGGCCGAAGTGGAGCGCGGTTTCGATGGCTTCGAGAAAGCGGGGTTTGTCGGAGGTGGAAACGGCGACGCGGTCCTGGACGACGTGGAGGTGCGGGGAAGTTGAGAGTTGGGCGTTAAGGGTTGAGGGAGGGAGAGAGAGGAGGTCGTCGATGCGTTGCGCGGCGACGGTGCCGTCGGGCTGCGCGAGGAGGACCCGGACGTAGGACTGTCCCTTCAGATTCTGCAGGATTTCCGGCCAGGTGAGGTTGGCGGGCTTCGTGACTTTGAAGGCAATGACGACGGTTTGATCAGCGTGCGACGCGTGCGTCTTCGACCAGATGGTGTGGGCGTTGTCGTCCTCGACTTTCTCGCCCGTCGCGGGATCGAAGCATTCGGCGACGTGGCTGAACCAGACTTTGAAGAAGTCGGTGAGCTCCGTCATCGTGCCGACGGTCGAGCGCGAGGTCTTGACGGTGTTGGTTTGCTCGATGGCGATCGAGGGGCGGATGTTTTCGATCGAGTCGACCTTGGGTTTGTCGAGCAGGTCGAGAAACTGGCGCGTGTAGGCGCTGAAAGTTTCGACGTAGCGTCGTTGCCCCTCGGCGTGGAGCGTGTCGAACACCAGCGAGGATTTTCCGGCTCCGCTCAGGCCCGTGACGACGATGTAGTTGCCTAGCGGCAGATCGAGATCGAAGCCTTTGAGATTGTTCTGACGCACGCCGCGGAGGCGGATGCATTCGGGAGCGGAGCGGGAGGTTTTAACCACAGCAGGCACGGATGCGAACCAGCGCGCGGAAAGCAACTCGGCGCACGGCGGATGTCCGGTCTCCTGACAACAGGCTGTCAGGAGCCGGTGAAGTTTCAGGGCGTCAGCTGCGCGAAAAGTTTGAGATAGGCGTCGACCTGACCGGCGGGATCGAACGTCGTGCGGGCAAACTCCCGGGCGTCGGCTGCGAGTTGCGCGCGTTCGTTTTCCGGCGTGGCGGCGAGCGTCACAATCCGCTGGCGAAACGCGTCGCGATCATCACGGGCAATCACCCAGCCGGTGCGACCGCTCAGAAACGTCTCGCCGAGACCTTGCGCGACGTAGCCCACGCACGGGAGGCCGTGAGCCTGGGCTTCGATGAAGAAATTCGACAACGACTCGCTCGCGGACGCATGCACGGCGATGTCCGCGCCGGCGTAAAGTGCGGACGGATCGCGCACGAAACCGAGAAAACGCACGCGGTCCGTCAGGCCTTTTTCGTGCGTGAGTTGTTCGCAGGCCGCGCGCGCGGGCCCGTCGCCGGCGAGCCAGAGTTGCCAGTCGAGCGCGGCGGGAAGACCGGCGGCGATCTCGATCAACTCGCGCTGGAGTTTCTCGGGCCGGAGCATCGCAACGCAGAGCAGCACGGTGGTGTTGGGCGCGGCGTGGTGTTGCGCGCGCGTGGCGGCGCGATCGGCGGGCGTGGCGCGGCCGGCGTCGGGGAAAACGAGCGAGTTGTGGATAACGCTGATCTTCGCGGGCGGCAGCCTGTGGCGTTGCACGAGGAGATCGCGCGCCTCGCGGCTGTTGGCGACGATGTGGCGGACGGCGGCGAGCGAGCGGCGGAAGAGAAACGGGAGCGACTTGCCGGTGCGCAGCGTGCCGATCACGGCGACGCGAGGATTCCGGCGCTGCAGGCTGCCAGCGTAGCAGTTGGCCATGCGGCCCATGCAGAGAATCACGTCGGGATCGAGGCGTCGGCTGTGGCGCACCAAGCCCGGCGCGAACCAGTCGAGACCGAGATCGAGCGGTTGGAGCATCGCTTGACGCACGGCGGGCGCGAGCGTGGGGCGGAGCACGCCGCCGGGTCGAAACGTCAGCAACGTCACGGTATGGCCGACGGCGGCGAAGGCGTTGGCCAGGAGCACGCTTTGACGCTCGGTGCCGCCGCTCCGCAGACGATCCTGCACGAGGAGGATTTTCATTGCGGGATCGAGCCGCAGCGGGACAGTGAAGCCATTCGATGAGCGGACTGACTCAACTTCTGATCCGATGGGCGGTGCTGGCAATTGGTGTTGTGCTCGCGGAGAAACTGCTGCCCGGAATCGAGTGTCGCGACGCGGGCACGCTGTTCGTCGTCGTGCTCCTGTTGAGTTTCTTCAACGCGATCCTGCGTCCGCTGCTCGTGCTGTTCACGCTGCCGTTCATCGTGCTGACGATGGGGCTCGGCATCGTGGTGATCAACGCCTTGTTGTTCATGCTGGTCGGGAAGCTGGTCGACGGCTTTTACGTGGCAGGTTTCGGGTCCGCGATTGGCGGTGCGTTGATCGTGAGTCTGACGAATTTCCTGCTTGGCGGATTTGCGAAGCGGACGAGGGACGGTGGCGCGAAGCCGCCGCGACCGCCGGCTTCGCGCGGGAAGAGCGACGACGTCATCGATATTTGAGGTCTGGTCGAGGCGCGCGCCGGAGCGGAGATTCCGTTTGACCGCATCTGGCGGTGCGGCGACGGTGGGGCCAAAGTCCACCTTTTCCCATCATGGCTGAAACAATCGAATACGATCTGGTCGTCGTCGGCGGCGGTCCCGCGGGTTATGCGGGCGCGATTCGCGCCGGGCAACTTGGCAAGAAGGTTGCCTGCGTCGAAATGGAGCGCGCGGGCGGGACCTGCTTGAACTGGGGCTGCATCCCGACGAAGGCGTTGCTTAAGAGCGCGGAGCTCTACCAGAAGATCAAGAAAGCGGATACGTTCGGCCTGTCGGTGAAGGACGTGAGCTTCGACTTCGCGAAAGTCATGGAGCGCTCCCGCGGCGTCGCGGGCCAGATGGCGAAGGGCGTCGAGTTTCTCTTCAAGAAGAACAAGGTCGATTACATCATCGGCCGCGCGACCGTGCCCGCTGCCGGCATGGTCGAGATCGTCGACGGGGAGAGCAGAGGAAAGTTCCTCAAGGCGAAAAACATCCTGATCGCGACCGGCTGCAAGATGCGCCGCATCCCGGACGTGCCGGTCGACGGCACGCGCGTGATGACCTCGCGCGAGGCGCTCGCAGCCAAGTCGCTGCCGAAGTCGATCGTGATCGTCGGCGCGGGAGCGATCGGCGTCGAGTTCGCCTATTTCTACAACGCCTTCGGCACGAAGGTGACCCTCGTCGAGATGCTGCCGCAGATCCTGCCGGTCGAGGACGAGGAGGTTTCGAAAGTGCTGCACCGCGCGTTTGAGAAGCAGGGCATCGCGATCAAGACCGCCACCAAATGCGAGAACTTCCGCGTCGGCAAAGACTCGGTGAAGTTGAATCTGGTGAAGGACGGCCAGACCGAGGAGATCGAAGTCGAGACCGTGCTGTCCGCGATCGGCGTCGTCGCCAACATCGAAGGCGTGCTCGGAGCCAATCTGAAGGTGGAACTCGACCGCAACTACGTGAAGGTCGGCGATGATTATCAGACCAACGTAAAGGGCATCTACGCGGCCGGCGACATCATCGG
Source organism: Opitutaceae bacterium (assembly GCA_040255565.1). Lineage (GTDB taxonomy): Bacteria > Verrucomicrobiota > Verrucomicrobiia > Opitutales > Opitutaceae > Opitutus. The sequence continues at coordinate 1,030,861 of JBDZVH010000001.1, forward strand.
GCCGCCGTGGCTCGCGCACGTGGCGACCTTCGAGGCGGTGAACGCGGTCAACGGCATGTTCGGCCACGGCAAGCCGGAGCGCGTGAAGAATTTCCCCGGCTGCACCTATTGCCAGCCGCAGGTGTCGAGCACCGGCCTCACGGAAAAAGCCGCGAAGGAAAAGAAGTTGGACTACAAGGTCGGCAAGTTCCCGTTCACGGCCTCCGGCAAGGCGGTCGCGTCGTCCGAAAGCGAAGGTTTCGTGAAGGTGATCAGCGACGCGAAGACGGGCGAGATCTACGGCGCGCACATCATCGGTTCGGAAGCGACGGAGCTGATCGCCGAATACGGTCTCGCGATCGAGCTCGAGGCCACGATCGAGGAGATCCACCAGACGATCCATGCGCACCCGACCTTGAGCGAAGCGGTGATGGAAGCTGCCGCCGCCGCGATGGGCGAGGCGATCCACATCTAGGAATCTTCCTGTTTTTCGGCGGCGCGAGATCCTCGCGCCGCTTTTTTTTTTGTCCCGGCCGGCCGCTCGATTGAAACGCGCCGTGCCGATTCGGAAGTGGTGCGAGTGCCGGGAGTCGAACCCGGATCAACGGCTTCGGAGACCGCTACACTATCCATTGTGCTACACCCGCAGAGAGGAAAGGAACGCCCGGAAATTCGCGTGCGTCGCGGACGCTGTCGAGAGTAAAGACTGCCGCGCGAAAGCCTAAAACGCGTATTTGATCAGCACGAAGCTGCCGACCAGCAGGACCATGAAAATCACGGTGAACAGCTCGAGGTATTTATCGAGCAGCCGCTTTACCGGCGGTCCGAAAAAGTAAATCGTGCCGGCGACCAGGAAGAATCGGCCCGAGCGGCCGATCACCGAGGCGAGCACGAGCGTCCCGAGGCTGACTTGTTCGTGAAACACACCCGCGGCGATCGTGAAGACCTTGTAGGGGATCGGAGTGAAGGCCGCGGTGAGAATCGCGAGAAATGCATTTTGCCCGTAGAGGTCCGCCACCGTTGCCCACGCTTCGCCATAATGCAGCAGATCGAAGATGATCCAGCGGCCTAGCGGTTCGGCGGCGTAGCCGATGTAGTAGCCGATGATGCCGCCGACCACCGAACCGATCGAGCACCACATCGCAAACCACGGCGCGCGCTTCGGCGCACCCATGCACAGTGCGATCAGCAGGACGTCCGGCGGGATGGGAAAAAACGAAGACTCCGCGATCGCGATCAGGATCAGCGCCGGAAGGCCGTAACGTGTGTCCGCCCAATGCAAGACCCAGGCGTAAAGTCGTTTGAGCAGGTTTGGGCGCGGTGCAGGCGTGACGGTGGTGGATTCGCTGCTCATGAGTCGAAAAAAGTTTTGGACACAAAAAAAGCAGGTCGCGAAACGACCTGCTTAAAAGATAAAAGAGCGCGGCTCAGACGTCAGGCTTGGTTTTGCGCAGACCCTGAACGCGGTCGCCCGCCTTCCATTGACCACGCTTCTTGAGGAGGTCCACGCGTTCGAAGCGCTTCAGGACGTTGCGCTTAACGACGATACCGGAGATGCCTTGGAGGCTTTTGTGCTGTGACATGGCGAGAAAACGGAAGGGTTGCGAGTTGCTAAAGGGGTGGAGTGCTAGGGTTGGCCTTGGCCCATGACAAGTATTTTTCTGCCACGTGCGACGCGGCCACCACGATCCACTCCGGTGTCTCATACGGGTGGTGGTCGCGCAGATGGCGATCGAGTGCGCCGGCGTGCTGCGGCAGAAACTTGAGGGTCAGCCGCACTTCCTCGCCTCGCTCCAATTTGCCCTGCCAGCGGTAGATCGAGACGATGGAGGCCTCGATCTGCGCGCAAATCGCCCAGCCGCGCGTCACGACGTCCTCCGCAAACGCCTCGGCCTCCGCGCGTCGGGAGAAGGTGGTCCAGCCGACGAGCAGGCTCGGCGCGGCAGCATTTCCGGAAGAAGCGTTCGACATGGCGCGAGGGAAGGACGGAGAGGCGGGGAAATTGACCCTTGACGCTACCGGCAGGGGATGTAGCTCTCAACGTTTTTCACTGCAGAGAAACGCCCACCATGAGAGACGATTACGTAAAGGAAGCGCTCAAGGTCATTCCCGACCCGAATGTGTTGATCAACGTGGTTTCCCGCCGCGTCAAGCAACTGCGCCGCGGCAACCGTCCGCTTGTTGAGTCTCTCGAGAAGCTTTCGTCCGAGGACGTTGCGCTCCGCGAAGTCATCGAGGGCAAGATTAGCTTCGAGATCGGCGAGAACTAAGTTACCTCACCTTTCCAAAGGGCGGCCCCGCGATTGCGGGCGCCGCCTTTTTTGTGCATAGATATCCGTCATGTCCGCCCAGAAGAAAGACGCCGCCCGCTACACGGAGATCCGCAACGCGAAAGCGTTGCGCGATTACTTCGTCGATGAGCGCTTCGAGGCCGGTATCCAGCTGCGCGGCACCGAGGTGAAATCGATCCGTGCCGGCCGGGCGCAGATCAACGATGCGTTCGGCCGCGTCGAAAAAGGCGAGGTCTGGCTCCACGGCGCGCACATCGAGCAATACGCGTTCGGCAACATCCACAACCACGACGCCAAACGCATCCGCAAGCTGCTGCTCCACCGTCATCACATCCGCAAGATCCAGCAGGCGCTCGACAGCGGCGGCCGCGCGCTCGTGCCGTTGCGGATGTATTTCAAGGACGCGCTGGTGAAGGTCGAGGTCGCGCTCTGCACCGGCAAGAAGCTTTTCGACAAGCGCGAAACGCTGAAGAAGAAGGTCGAGCTGCGCGACGTGGATCGCGCGATGAAGTCGTTTCGCCGCTGAGTCAGGCGGACGCGGTTCCGCCGGCGGCGCGATCGAGATTCGCCGCAAACTCCGGCGCGTGGCGCACGATCTCCTCGGCGAGCCGCCGCCAGCCAAAAGGTTTCGCCAGCAGCGCACGCAGCGGCCGGTCGGCGCCGAAATCGTCGCCGTCGGGATCGATCGTGTGCCCGCTGATCATGATGAACGGCACCCGCGGCTGCAGCTCCGCGGCGCGGCGCACGAACTCGAAGCCGTCCATCTGCGGCATGTGATAGTCCGTCACCACCGCACCGACATTTGCATCGCGCAGCGCGTGCAGCGCATCGAGCGGCCGCGTGAAGGCGAGCACGGGACAGCCGAGATTCTCGGCCAGCATGTGCGCGAGGAGATCGACGTAGGATTTCTCGTCGTCGACCATGACGATCGCTCTGCGGGAAAGGCTCACGAAACTGGAGCCGCGACCCTGCGGGAAACGCCACGCGAATGCAATCCACGACCCGCGCTTGCCCCGTTTATAGCAGCGAATTGATGATCGTCCGATGCTGCACGTTGTCCTGTTTCAACCCGAGATCGCCCCCAACACGGGAAATATCGGCCGGATGTGCGCGCTCACGCGCAGCCGTCTCCACCTGATCCACCCGCTTGGTTATGTGATCAACGACCGCAACCTGCGGCGCGCCGGAATGGACTACTGGAAGTCGCTCGACGTGCACGAGCATGCGGACTGGGCGGCGTTTCGCGCCAGCCCGCACGCGCCGCAGCGGCTGTGGCTTTTCACCACGCGCGCGGAACGAACGTTCTGGGATGTGGCCTACGCGGATGGCGACGGTCTGCTCTTCGGCAGCGAGAGCGCCGGCGCGCCGGAGTGGCTGCATCAGGAAATGGGAGACGCTCAGCGCGTGCGCATCCCGCATGCGAATCCGGAGCTGCGTTCGCTGAACCTCAGCACCGCCGCGGGCGTCGCGTGCTACGAGGCGCTGCGGCAGTTGCCGCCCCTGCGCGCCACGATGCGCTGAATCGCGCGCGGGCGATTGTCGAACGTTGGCTCAAACCCGGCGGGAAAGTGGTCGCGATTTACGACGAGCCGCCGGCGCGCAGCGGACGGGCCTGAGACGGCGATTCCGCTTCTGCGATGCCCGGCCGTTTCACGGTTCGCCGATCTCGTCGAGTCGCACGCACGCGGCTTCGCGACCCGGGCCGGCGGGGAATAGCGGCGGGACGGCAGGCTTGCACTTCTCCGCGGCGAAAGGGCAGCGCGGGTGAAACGGACAACCGGACGGAGGGTTGAGCGGAGACGGCGGATCGCCGGCGAGCACGATCCGCTGGCGCGCGCGTTCGGCGTCGGGATCAGGCGTCGGAATCGCGCTGACCAGCGCCCGCGTGTAAGGATGCTGGGGACGCTCGATCACGTCGGCCGCGGGACCGAGCTCCATGATCTTTCCCAGATACATCACCGCGACGCGATCGGAGATGTGCTTCACGACCGAGAGGTCGTGGGCGATGAAGATCATCGAGAGATTCCGCTGGCGGCAGAGCTGCGCGAGCAGGTTGAGAATCTGCGCCTGGATGGAAACATCGAGTGCAGACACGGGTTCGTCAGCGATGATGACCTTCGGGTCCAGCGCCAGCGCGCGGGCGATCGCGATGCGCTGGCGTTGTCCGCCCGAAAACTCATGCGGATATTTCTGCATGAAGCGCGGCGCGAGGCCGACCTGGTTCATCAGCTCGGCGACGCGCGCGGTGACTTCGGATTTCGGGCAGCGGCCGTGGACAAGCAGCGGCTCGGCGAGCGTCGCGAACACCGTCATGCGCGGATTGAGCGATGCATACGGATCCTGAAACACCATCTGCAGATCGCGACGAACGTCGCGAAGCGCGTGGGCCGAGCCAGAGGTGAGATTTCGTCCCTCGAGCACGACCGTGCCGGCGGTCGTCGGAACGAGCTGCATGATCGTGCGCGCGAGCGTGGATTTGCCGCAGCCGGATTCGCCGACAAGACCGAGGACCTCGCCACGGGCGACGGACAACGTCACGCCGTCGACCGCTTTGACGGTGCCGACGTGGCGCTTGAAGAAACCTTCCCGCACGGGGAAGTGCGTCTTCACGTCGTTGATTTCGAGAATGGGACGGTCGGCCATCGCGATCTAGATTTCTCCGAGTTGCGCGCGCAGGCACGCGTGGGCGTGACCGGGCGCGGTTTCGAAAAGCCGTGCCGGGGTGGTGACGCATTTTTCCCGAGCGAACTCGCAGCGCGGCGCGAACGGGCAACCCGGGAGCGGCTTCGACAAATCCGGCGGCGTGCCGGCGATCGTATAGAGTTCGGCGCCCTTGGGCTGCAGCGCGGGAATCGAGCGCTGCAGTGCGCGGGTGTAAGGATGACGAGGCGCGTAGAACAGCGTGCGCGTGTCGGCCGTTTCCACGATCCGCCCGGCATACATCACCTGCACGCGATCACAGAGTCCGGAAACGACGCCGAGATCGTGGGTGATGAAGATCACGCCCATGTTGAGCTCGCGCTGCATCGTCCTGATCAGCTCGAGGATCTGAGCCTGCACCGTGACGTCGAGCGCGGTGGTCGGTTCGTCGGCGATCAACAGTTCCGGCTTGGTGATGAGCGCCATCGCGATCATCACGCGCTGGCGCATGCCGCCGGAGAACTCGTGCGGGTAATGGTGGATGCGTTTCGCGGCATCGTTGATGCCGACAGCCTCGAGCATCTCGAGCGCGCGGGCGAGTGCCTGCTTCCGTGAAATGGAATCGTGAATACGCAGCGGTTCGATCAGCTGCTCCGAGACGCGCAGGTAGGGGTTCAGCGACGTCATCGGATCCTGGAAAACCATCGCGATGCGTTTGCCGCGGATCGTGCGGGCTTGTGCCGGCGGACAATGGAGGAGGTCGATCCCATCGAAAAGCGCTGTGCCGCTTTCGATCCGACCGGGCGGTTGCGGGACGAGGCCCATCAGCGAGTAGCAGGTCACGGATTTCCCGGAACCGGACTCGCCGACAATGCCGAGCGTCTCGCCGCGTTCGACCGCGAAGCTCACGCCGTCGACGGCGCGGTAAACGCCGGTGCGGGTGTGAAACGTGGTGCGAAGATCGGTGACCGTCAGCAGTGGCATCGCGTGGTGCGGAAAGACGCTGCCATGGCGCAACGGTTCGACAATGTCCAATCCACCGTCGCGATTTTCAGAGCCGTACCAGCTCGCGCCAGGCGGCAATCAACTGCGCGGGCGCGATGCCGGCGAGCGTCAGGTCGTCGTGCGCTTCGGTTTGGACAATCTTCACCGGCGCCGTCGTCGGGACCGGCGCGTAGAGATCGACGGACTTGGCGGGGTGGCGGGTAAACATCACCACCAGCGGGCAGCCCATCGCGGCCGCGGAGTGGGCGGGACCGGTGTCGACGCTGAGCAGGCTGTGCGCGCGTTCCTGCAGCGCCAGCAGGCGCGGAATCGGCAGGTCGTCGGTCGCGATCACGACGCGTTCGCGTGGAGCGGGCAGCAGCGCCACGATGTCCTCGGCGAGCGGGCGTTCCGAAGGCGCGCCGCACAAGACAACGAACGCCTTGGGAAGCCGTTCGCGCACGGCGTTGATCACTTGCGCCCAGTTGGCCTCAGGCCAGTAGGCGACGTTCGTGGCGCGGCGGCGATTTCCGCCCTTCATCGTTTTCTTGTTGCCGGCCTGGATCAACACGAGCGGTCCGCCAACGAGCCCGCGCCGGGCGAGCCAGTCGCTGCAATCGCGACGATCCTCGTCGGTGAGGGTGGGGCGCGCGTCAGGAGCCGGAAGATTCGCCGTCTCAGCATACGTGGGCAGCGCCGCGGGCGTTGCGCGCCCCAGTCGCAGCATGTGCGCGAGAATATGTTCGGCCGGTTGGCGCGGAAAATCGCGGAGCGTGCAGATCCACCCGGCACCGATGCCGGCGCGACGGAGCAGCCACAGCGGTTTTTCGTCGGGTTCGAAAACGAAGACGGGACCGGGCGGGCGACGGCGGAGCCACGCGACGAGTTCGCGCTGGCTGCGATTGAACCAATACGGCGCGCGCCGGCTGGTCAGATAAAAACGCTGGCCCACCGCCGGCACGCGCTGCAGGAGCGGATCGGTCCAGGGACCGGATGACACGACATCGCACGGCTGGCCGAAACGAGCGGCGAGTAGCTTCAGGATCGGGATCATCAGGACCATGTCGCCGAAGGCGCCGAAGCGGACCACCAGCGGAGGAGTTGAAGCCGGGGACATCGAGAAATCAGGACGTAGGGACGAGATAACGATCGAGCGCGGACTGAACTTCGTCGACGCTGACACGGAGCAGCGGTTGCTGACCGGACAAGTCGTCGGGACGCAATATCGTGTGCGGCGTGTCCCATGGATGCCAGCGCCACGGCTCCAGCGGGCCGAACAGCGCGAAGATCGGGACGTGAAACGACGCCGCGATGTGCAGGAGCCCCGTGTCGATGCCGAGTGCGAGATCCATGAAACGGAACAGCGAATTCACATCGCGGATCGCCAACTCGCGGCTCCAATCGTGGCAGTGCGCGCGCAGCGACCCAGGCAGACGGGCGAGAATCTCGGAGTAGTAGGACGCGTTGCCGGGCGCATCGCAGAAATGGATTTCGCAATTCCGGTCGCGAATCAGCCAGTCGATCACGGCGGAGAAGCGTTCCGGCGACCAGTCTTTGGGCAGGTAAACGGATTTCGCGCAAACGAAGACGCGCCGGCGGCCGGTGTCGCCGAGCCGCGCGCGAACGCGGGCGTCGACCGCGGGATCGCTCCAGTTCTCGTTGAATGTATCCGTCACCGGAATACCATCGGCGCGCAGCACGTCGAGGAAGCATTCGACCTCGTGCTTGTCGGGATACGGCGTGCTGCGTTGGAGCAGCCAGCTGCGGCCCTCGGTGCTGAAACCGACGCGGTGCGGGATGCCGGCGAGCAGCGGGAGGATCGCGCTCGAGAACGAACGCCGCAGAATATATACGCGATCGTAGCGACGGGCGCGCAGCAGCCGCGCGCAGGCGAGCAGCGACCGCGGATGCGGCGAGGCCTTCTTCGCGCGCGGAGCGAAGTAGACGATTTCATCCTTGTAGGGACAGTGGACGAGGGTGTCGCCGGAGACGGGCTCGGCGAGCACGTCGATCTTCGCCTGGGGAAACGCCCGGCGCAGATTCCGCAGCGCGGGAATGGCGAGCACGGTGTCACCAATAAAGCGATACCGGATGACGAGAAGCCGGAGCGGCCGCGGGTCGGGAAACGCCATGCTCAGTAAACCTCGGGATAGCCGGGGCCGCGCGCCTTGAAGCGCTTGTGGACCCAGAAATACTGCTCCGGCGCTTCGCGAATGTGGTGCTCGATGAGCTGGTTGACGCGGATGGCGTCGGCGCTTGCGTCGGCGGTGGGAAAGTTCTCCAGCGGCGGCAGGATCGTGAGCGTGTAGCTGTGATCGGCTTCCCGTTTCGCGAAGTAAGGCACGACGGCGGCGCCCGTCATTTCCGCGAGTTTGCTCGTCGCGGTGTTGGTGATCGCGGGCACGCCGAAGAACGGCAGGATTTCGCTCATCTTGCTGCGCTTGCCTTGGTCGGGCGCATACCAGATCGCCCAGCCGGCGCGGAGGGCGCGAATGAGACCTTTCAGATCGTCGAACGGCACCGCGATCTTCATGTGGCTGTGCCGCTGGATCCGCATTTGCGCGGCGAGGACGGGATTGTTGGGATCGCGGTAGAGGCAGCCCATCGCAAACTCCTCGCTCATGTAGCGGCCGCAGAGTTCGAGCGTCGTGAAATGGGCGGTGAGCACGACCGCGCCCTTGCCGGCGGCGATCGCGCGTTCGAGGTGCTCGCGTCCGATCAAACGGTGACGCGGCAAACGCGCCGGCGGCGTCCACCATGCGGCCACGGTTTCAAAGAGGCCGAGCGCGAGCGATTGGTAGTGGCGTTTCGCGAGCGCGCGGATCTCGGCGGCGGATTTTTCCGGGAAACACAGCCGCAGGTTTACGAGCGTGACGTGCCGGCGGACCGGCACGACGTGATAAAAGAAAACGCCCAGTCCGCGGGCGAGACCGCGTTGCACCGGCCAGGGCAGCAGGCTGAGCGCGCGAAAGACGCCGAGGCCAAACCAGGTCGGCCAGTGTTGCGGCAGCCACAGCCGGGTGCGTTCGCTCGGGCGGCCCATGCCGGGATCAGGCTTTGGCCGCGTGGCGGTAGAGCTGCGGATTCAGCGCGGGGTCATTATACATCTTGAACTGGAAATAGACGGAAAACGTCCGGCGGCGGGCGGCGACGTCGGCGAGCAGATCCGCGAGGCACTGGGTGAGGTCGGCGCGCTGGACGCGGATGCGCGCGAGTTTCTCGCCGCATTTGGCGCGGTGCTCGGCCGTCGCCTCGGTGCGCTGGGTTTCCTCGTGCATGTGGAATTCCTTGAGCGAAAGAATCGAGAGCCGGTCGATCATCATGCCGGGTGTCTCCGAATTTCGGGGACAGCCCTCGGTGGGCGGCTGCAGCGCGGCGACGATCGCCTTGTCCATTTCCTCAATGAAGTTGTTTCGCTCCTGGTTGAAACGGTCGATGTTGCGCTTGGCGCGGTAGACCGCTTCGAAACCGAGATCGTCGCGGCGGGCGATGTCCTCCTCGTGCCAGAGCTGGAAATTCCGGAGATGGTTCTGCTGCACGAGCAGCGGAAAGCCGACGCCGGTGGCGGCGGGCGGCGTCTCGTGCCAGCGGGCGGTGAGAGTGTTTTGCAGAGCGGCAATTTCCGCAGCGGAGGGAGTCATGATGGAGGCAAATTGAGTTGAACGAAAGCGGGGCGGACACAAGCCTGCGCATTTTTGCGGATGAAGCGCCTCCTCGTGATCAAGCCCTCGTCGCTCGGAGACATCGTGCACGGGCTGCAAGTCGTGCAGGCGGCAGCCAAAGCGCGGCCGGACCTGCAGGTGAGCTGGGTGGTGCGCGAACGCTTCGCCGGGTTGGTGAAAGCGGCGCCCTTCGTGGCGGAGACAATCATTTTCCGGCGCCGCGACGGATGGCCGGCGTTCTGGCGGTTGTTGCGCGAGTTGAATCGAAAGGAATTCGATTTCGTGTGGGATCTGCAGGGACTGTTGCGCTCGGGTCTGATGACCGCCGCCGCTCGGAGCCGGCAGAAATGGGGCCGGCCGGATGCGCGCGAAGGCGCGGGCTTTTTCTACAACCGTCGCGTGGCGCGGCCGGCGGGCGAGGGGCCGTTTCACGCGATCGAAGTGCTGCGGCCGTTCCTGGATACGCTGAACGTGGCGGCGCCGCGGGAGTTCCCGCTGGAGCTCACGCCGGATGCGCCGTTTCCGTGGCGCGGTTTTTTCTCGGGCGACCCGCGGCGGACCTTCGTGATTTTCACCGACAGCCGCGGCGAAGGGAAGATGTGGCCGCATTTCGAGGCGTTGATGCACCAGATTTTGGATACGATCGAAGGCAGCCGCATCGCATGGTGCGCGGGGAAACCGCAGCCGACGCCGGCGGGCATGGCGCCGGAGCGCGTGTTGAATCTCACGGGCTGTTCGCTCGAGGAAATGATCGCGCTCGTCCGCCAGCCGTCGGTGTTCGTGGGCAACGACAGCGGCCCGATGCATCTTTCCGCGGCGTGCGGAAATCGCGTGCTCGCGATCTTCGGGCCGACCTCGCCGCGCCGGTTCGGGCCGTATCCGCTGGAGTCGCCGCGGCATTGCGCGGTCGTGGCGCCGGACGGGAAACTGACGGCGCTCGCGCCGGCCGAAGTGTTGCGCGCGCTCCGCGATTTGTGCGCGCGAAGCTGACGCGCGAACGGGAAGAGATCGTGAAAATCGGCCCGTGGTGCGATTCGCGTTTGCATTTCACGAGCGGGCCTGAAGCTTAGCCGCTCCCGCGGTCCTGCGGGTCGATCGACTATGCGGCAGTTGCTCATCATCAAACCCTCGGCGCTGGCGGACATCGTGCATGGATTGCAGGTGGCGACGTCGATGAAGGCGCAGTGCGACGATCTCGAGATCTCCTGGATCGTGCGTGACATCTTCGCGCCGCTGGTGAGTGCGTGCGCCGCGGTGGACCGTGTTTACGTTTTCGACCGCAAGGGCGGCGCGAAAGCGTTCATGAAGCTGGTGCGCGAGGTGCGGAAAACGAAATTCGATTTCGTCTTCGATTTCCAAGGCCTGCTGCGGACCGGATTGATGACCTCGCGGGTGCAGGCGAAGCGGAAGGTGGGCCGCTCCGATGCGCGCGAGTTCTCCGGCATGTTTTACGACGAGAAAGTTCCGCTCCCGGAGGAAGGACGCCGGAGCCATGCGATCGACATCCTGCTGCAATTCTGCCCGGTGCTCGGCGCGAAGCCGGAGTTGAAGGGCACGTTGAAGTTTCGCGCGGTGGACAAGCTGAATCTCTCGTTCGCGACCGGCCGCGGCGGTTCGCGACCGATCGTGATGTTTCCCGATGCGCAGCGGGCGGAGAAACGCTGGGGAGGCTTCAAGCTGCTCACCGAGATGATCCTGCGCGCGGATCGCACGCGAAAGGTGATCTGGGCGGGGACCACGGCGCTCAACGATCGCGGTTCATTCCAATCGGCCCAGTTTCTGAACCTCACGGGCAACACGAGTCTCGTGTCGCTGCCGGCGCTCATCAAACGCGCGGACTGGGTGATTTCGAACGACAGCGGCCCGATGCATCTGGCGGCGGCGCTCGGCGTGCGGACGCTCGCGATTTTTGGCCCGACGGATCCGCGGGTGTGCGGCCCGTATCCGTTGAACGCGCCGACGAACGTCGTCGTGCAGGCGCCGGTGCGGGACTTGAAGCTGTTGACCGCGCGCGAGGTTTATCAGCGTTTCCAGCGCGCGACTGCGCGCTTGGCGAAAGGGCGCTGACGTCGCGTCACGGCGGGAGATCCTGGCGCCGGTAAGCCTGGATCGTGAGCGCGGGATCGGAAGGGTAGAAGGCGACGACGTCGGCCAGGTTCATGAGGATCCACGGCATCGCCTCGGAGCCGCCGTTTTTCGTGAACACGATGTCGTCGGCGACATAGACGCAGGAGTGAATCACACCGCCATCCGGTCGCGTGAAAACCAAAACATCGCCGAGCAGCGGCCGGTCGGTGACGGGGCGATAATCGTTTTCGAGCGTGCGTTTGACGAATCCCGTGTCGGCGAAGCGTTCGTCGGGATCGTCGTTGAAAAAGTTCAGCGAACTCCAGTGGCAGTCGCGGTTGGCGTTCACGCCCGGCGCGGCGGGAGCGGGGTAGGTGAAAAGATGGGCCCGCGCGAACTGTGGCAGCAAATGGGCGATGTCGATCGTGAGCCCCTGCGGCCGGTTCGAGACGGATTCCAGCAACGCGGCGATCGCCTTGCGCCGCGGTCCGCGTTCCCAGTAACGGGCGATCGTTGCGACGTCCGATGACGGGCTCAATCGCAGCCGCACCAGCAATGTGGCTTTGCGGGCGAGGGTTTTGAGGATAAACCGGCGTTCCTCGCGCGACGGAACCAATCGCTGCAGATAAGCATAATCGGAAAACAGTAGCGAATTACCGCGACGGTAAAGCAGAGGTTTCACGAGCGCGAGGGTGGCGGGGCTGAGGCGGCTGTCGGCGAACCATTCGTCCTCCGAATCGGCGCGGAAGCGGAACGGCTCCGCCTGCGCGAGATTGATCTCCCACTGTGACAAAACGGAATAGATCCTCGCGCGCGTCGCGGCGTTCATCGTCATCACGACCTCAGGCGGGGGTTGGACGACGAGCGCGTCGGCGGTCGCCGACGTGGCGTGCGCCAGCGTCGCAATCTGCTCGGGCGGAAGCCCGGACTCGCGCCAGAGCGCGGCGAGCATTTCTTCGGAATAACCGGGAAAGGTCCACGGCGCCAACGGCTGGTCGTCGATCGCCGGCTCGGCGAACTCGTCGGGCGGCTCGATCAGGATGCGCGAAAACAGCAGGTCTCCCCACGGCCCCGGACGGGCGTTGAAGATGTATTCGTTATCTGCGGACGGTGAGCCGGCCGTCGCGGTGGAGCGGACATTCAACTGCGGAAACGCGAACCACAGGACGACGATCAGCCACGGCACCACCAGCAGGATGGCGAAAATACAGAGCGCGCGCCGGGAGAACTGAACTTGGGTTTCGAGGCCTGCGGCGTTGTGATTCGGCGGCGGCAAGACGGGTGGAGGCGTTCGCGTAGGATGGAGCGGAGCGACGCGGGGCTGTCGAACGGAAACTCGCCGGGCGCCGCGCGGACGGCCGCACCGGCGGAATTTTGCTGGTTCGAAGGGCCGGCCTCTGCATAGCTGGACGTTCCATGTTAGACGCCAAACTAGTCCGTGAGTCGCCGGAGCTCGTGCGTGCCGCCATCGCCCGCAAGCATCTCGACGTGAACCTCGACGAGGTCATCGCGATCGACGCCGAGTGGCGCAGTCACTTGAAGGAGGTGGAATCGCTGCGCGCGCAATTGAAGTCCGCGAATACGGCGATGGCCGCGATGCCGAAGGGCACGCCGGAGTTTCAGGCGAAGGTCGCGGAGATGAAGGCCGTTTCGCAGCAGGCGAAGGAGCGCGACGCGCAGCTGAAGGAAACCGAGGAACGGTTTCGTCGCGCGATGCTCTCGCTGCCGAACTTGCCGCACGCGAGCGTGCCGGAAGGGCGCACGCCCGAGCAGAACGTGGTGTTTGCGACGCACGGCGACGTCGATGCGGCGCGTCCGCACGCGATGGCGCACTGGGAAATTCCCGGCTTCGACCGGCTGTTCGATTTTGCGCGGGGCGCGAAAGTGACCGGCGCGGGTTTTCCGTTTTATGTCGGCGATGGCGCGCGTCTCGTCCGGGCGCTGCTGCATTTCTTCTTGGATGAGAATGCGCGGGCCGGCTACGTCGAGGTTAGCCCGCCGATTTTCGTGAACGCGGCGAGCGCCACGGCCACGGGGCAGTTGCCCGACAAGGAAGGCCAGATGTATGAGACGACGCCGGATCATCTGTATGCGGTGCCGACGGCCGAGGTGCCGCTGACGAATTTCTTCCGTGACGAAATCGTCGAGGAGTCGGCGCTGCCGATTTATCGATGCGCTTACACGCCGTGCTTCCGCCGCGAGGCGGGCAGCTATGGCAAGGACGTGCGCGGACTGAACCGTCTTCACCAGTTCGACAAGGTGGAACTGTTGAAGTGGGTGCATCCGGACACCAGCTACGAGGAACTCGACAAGCTGCGTGGCGATGCCGAGCGCCTGCTGCAGAAACTCGAGCTGCCGTATCGGGTGCTGCTGATGTGTGGCGGCGATCTTGGTTTTGCGCAGTCGAAGAAATACGATCTCGAAGTCTGGTCGGCCGGTCAGAAGCGCTGGCTCGAAGTTTCGAGCTGCTCGAACTTCGAGGCGTTTCAAGCACGTCGCGCCCAGATTCGTTTTCGTTCGAAGGAGGCGGGCAAACCCGAGCTGGTGCACACGTTGAACGGCTCGGGCCTCGCCGTGCCGCGCGTGCTCGCGGCTTTGTTGGAAAACAACTTGCAGGCGGACGGACGCGTGAAGCTGCCGGCCGCACTCGTGCCGTATTTCGGCAAGGAGTATTTGTCGTTCCATTGAGACGAGTGCGGCGTCGGCTCGAATGAGGAATGTCCGTCGAAAACAAATGGACGCGAGCGGCGCTGAAACTCGGGACGGCGATCCCGCGTGAGCGGCTGCAAACGGACGTGGTGCGCTGGGCGGACGCTTCGCGTTCGCGCCGGCCCTGGGCGGTCGCGCTCTCGGGTGGGGCCGATTCGGTGGCGTTGTTGCTGCTGCTCTGGGCGCACTGGCCACGCGAGCGGGCGCGGTTGATCGCGCTGCATTTTGATCACCGGTTGCGGGCGGCGGCATCGACGGCCGATGCGGCGTTTTGCCGGCGGGTGAGCAAGGCGCTAGGGATTCGGTTTCGCGGCGGTCGCTGGGCGGAGGCGCGCAACGATGCGACGGAAGCGGAGGCGCGCGCGGCGCGGTTCGCGTTTTTCAGACGCGAGATGAGTGCGTTCGGCGCGACGGCGCTCTGGCTCGGTCAGCAGAAAGATGATGTAGTCGAGACGATGCTGATGCGCCTCGCGCGGGGCAGCGGCACCGGCGGATTGGCGGCGCCGCGGCCGGTGCAGACGATCGGCGCCCACCGGGTGCATCTGCGGCCGCTGCTTTCGTTGGAAAAGCGGGAGATCGAGGCGGCGTTGCGGAGCAACGGCATCGGCTGGCGCCAGGACGCGACGAACGAAAGCGGGAAGTATTTGCGGAATCGGATGCGGCTCGACGTGGTCCCGCGCTGGCGCGCAGCGAATGGGGATCGCGATGCGCTCGCGGGCGCGGCGCTGTCGCGGGAATTGCTGGAAGAAGACGATGCGGCGCTGAACGCGTGGGTTGCGGAGCTGGCGCCGCTGGATGCGCGCGGCGCGCTCAGGCTGTCGCGTATCCGCGGCAAGCCGCGGGCGGTCGTGCGTCGGGCGGTGCATCTGTGGCTCGGGCGGAATTTCCCGCAGAGCGCGTTGTCGCGAGCGGCGTTCGGCGTTTTGATGCAGGACGTGGAACTCGAGCGGGAAACGCGACGGAGTCTGGGACCGGGAATGTTTGCGGAAATCCGACGCGGAAAACTGCAGCTCATCCGCGACTCCGCGAAAAAAAGGAAGGGATTCCAGAGGCGCTCCAATTGACTTATACCCCCGGAACATCCACGTTGCGCCGTTATCCCACTCTCAAGAGATGCCTGAACTCGACAACAAGAAGAAGCGCCGTCCGCTGAAGAACATGCCGCCCGATCGCTTTCAGCCGAAGGTGCTGATCTTCTTTTTCGCGCTTTTCCTCGCGGCCCTCGCGCTGCTTTTCCTTTCGCCGGCCCGGCTCAATTCTCCGGCCAACTTGAAGATCCAGCGCGTCGTCGAGCTCGCCGAGCAAGGCAAGATTCGCGAAGGTGTGATCCACCCGGATACGTCCGGCGGACGCGACTGGGTGGTCATCAGCGGCGAGACGAAGGAAGACGTGGTGTTGCAGAGTGACCGGGGCGAAACGCATCAGTTTCGCGCGGCCGGCCGGCTGACGGATGCCAACATGGAGCGGCTGCAGAAGTCGCAGGCGTTCGTGGAGCAGCCGGCGACGACGCTGTTCACGCAGATCGCGGCGCAAGTGGTGCCGTTCCTGATCATTATCGGCCTGTTGTATTTCCTTTTCGTCCGACAGCTGCGTCAGGCCGGAAAGGGAGCGCTCAGTTTTGGCAAGAGCCGGGCGAAATTGCTCACGCGCGATCGCGACAAAGTCACGTTTTCGGACGTCGCCGGTTGCGACGAGGCGAAGGAGGAAATCAGCGAAGTCGTCGAATTCCTGAAGGATCCGAAGAAATTCACGAAAATGGGCGGCAAAATCCCGAAGGGCATCCTGATGGTGGGCCCTCCGGGCACCGGCAAGACGTTGCTGGCCAAGGCGGTCGCGGGCGAAGCCGATGTGCCGTTCTTCTCGATTTCGGGTTCCGACTTTGTGGAGATGTTCGTCGGTGTCGGCGCCAGTCGTGTGCGCGACATGTTCGAGCAGGGCCGCAAGAGCGCACCGTGTTTGATTTTTATCGACGAAATCGATGCCGTCGGCCGCCAGCGCGGAGCCGGCTTGGGCGGCGGCAATGACGAGCGCGAGCAGACGCTGAACTCTTTGCTCGTCGAGATGGACGGCTTCGACACGACCGAAGGCGTCATCATCATCGCGGCGACGAATCGTCCCGACGTGCTCGACAGCGCGCTGCTGCGCCCGGGTCGTTTCGACCGCCAGATTTACGTCGATCTGCCCGACCTCATCGGCCGCGAACAGATCCTGCGGGTGCACGCGCGCAAAATCACGCTCGCCGAGAACGTCGACCTTGCCGTGATCGCGCGGGGCACGCCTGGCCTGTCCGGCGCCGAGCTCGCCAATTTGCTCAACGAAGCGGCGTTGCTGGCCGCGCGACGCAACAAGAAGAAGGTCGAGATGATCGACGTCGACGATGCGCGCGAAAAGGTCCAGTTCGGCCGCGAACGGCGCCGTGTGATGGACGACGAGGAGAAGAAGCTCACGGCGTATCACGAAGCTGGACACGCGCTGGTGCAGGCGGTGCTCGATGACGGCCACATGCCGGTGCACAAGGTCACGATCATTCCGCGCGGCCAGAGTCTCGGCAGCACGATGTTCATCCCCAAGAAGGACGTGCTCACGCACGCCATGAAGCGGATGTTGAACCAGATCGCGATGGGCCTGGGTGGCCGCATTGCCGAAGAATTGGTGATGGGTGACGTTTCGAGCGGCGCCGCCGGCGACATCAAACAGGTGACCAAGATCGCGCGTCACATGGTGTGCGATTGGGGCATGAGCCCGCTCGGCATGATCGCCTACGGCGAGAGCTCCGATACCGTTTTCCTCGGCCGCGAAATCACCCGCAGCCAGACCTATTCGGAAGAGACGGCGCGCAAGATTGACGCGGAGGTTTTCCGGATCGTCGACGAGCAGTATCGCCGCGCGACCGACATCATCGTCAGTCGTCGCGACGTGTTGGACAAGATCGCCGCCGCGCTCCTCGAGCACGAGACGATCGAAGGCAAGCACGTGCTCGAGCTGCTGCAGTTCGGCGAAATCCGCTCCCAGATCATTCGCGAGCCCTCGCCGAAGAACGATGACAAGGGTGCCGGCCGGAAGCCGCAGGCGAAATCGCCGCTGCCGGATGGACTCGCGCCTGGTGGCGCGACGCCGGCGCCCAGCCCGGCGTAAACCCCGGCAACACGTAAAAAACGAAGCGCGGTGAACACCGCGCTTTTTTTGTGGTCGTTAGCGCGCGATTTACAGAATCGCCTTGGATCTGTCCAACAAACGAAATAACAGGAAATTATATATGAAGATCTGCTGTATCGGTGCCGGATATGTCGGGGGCCCCACCATGGCTATGATCGCGCTGAAGGCGCCTGACATTGAAGTCCGGGTCGTCGATATGAATGCGGGACGCATCGCTGCCTGGAACTCGGACGCGCTGCCGGTCTATGAACCGGGGCTCGACGAGGTTGTCCGCGAGGCGCGGGGCCGAAACCTGTTTTTCTCGACCGACGTGCGCGGGGCGATCGAAGCAGCCGATATCATATTTGTGGCCGTCAATACGCCGACGAAGATGTATGGCGTGGGGTCGGGCCGCGCGGCGGATTTGCGCTTTATCGAATCGGTGGCGCGCACCATCGCGGAAGTGGCGACGACGCCGAAGATCATCGTGGAAAAATCCACGATCCCCGTGAAAACGGCGGAGACGATCAAGGACATCCTCTCCGCCAACACCCGGGGCGTGAAGTTCGAGGTGTTGTCGAATCCGGAATTTTTGGCGGAAGGGACGGCGATCGCCGACCTGCAGCAGCCGGATCGGGTGTTGATTGGCGGCGAGCGCACGCCGACCGGTGAGATCGCGCTGCAGAAGCTGGTTGATGTGTATGCACGGTGGGTGCCGCGCGACCGCATCATCACCACCAATCTTTGGTCTTCGGAACTTTCAAAGCTGGTCGCGAACGCCTTCCTCGCGCAGCGTATCTCGTCGATCAACTCCATCTCCGCGTTGTGCGAAGCGACCGGTGCGGATGTGGACGAGGTGGCGCACGCCATCGGCAAGGATTCGCGGATCGGGCCGAAGTTTTTAAAAGCGTCGGTGGGATTCGGGGGTTCCTGTTTCCAGAAGGACATTCTCAACTTGGTGTATTTGTGCGACCACTTCGGCCTGCCGGAAGTCGCGAGCTACTGGGAAAACGTGGTCAAGATGAACGACTGGCAGAAGCGCCGGTTTTCGTCGAAGATCGTTCGCTCGTTGTTCAATTCCGTGGCCGATAAGAAAATCGCGGTCCTCGGATTTGCGTTCAAAAAGGATACGAACGACACGCGTGAATCCGCAGCGATCGCCATTTGCCGCGATCTGCTGGCGGAACAGGCGAGGGTGGTGGTCTATGATCCCAAGGTATCCGCCGCGGAGATCCGACGTGACGTGCTTAATGGCGGCGCGGACGATCCGCGGTTGACGATCGCCAAGAGCGCTTATGAGGCGGCCGAAAGCGCCCATGCCCTCGCGATTGTAACCGAATGGGACGAGTTCAAGCAGCTCGATTACGCGAAGATTTACGCCGGCATGCAAAAGCCCGCCTTTGTCTTCGATGGCCGAAACATTCTGAACTTGGAAGAGCTGAGGCAGCTAGGGTTTAGGGCCCACGGTATTGGGCGTTAAGTTCCTCGCTAATCTCGTTAGCGATTGATGAATAGCGGCTAGCAGTCACCCTAGAGGATCGGAAATTTTCCGGTGGACTTCTAGGGTGAAACTCCTAGTTTGGCGTCGTCCCCTTCAATCATGACGACGCGCCCCCGTTTCCCGCAAACCAAGTGGCTGTTTCTCTTCGCGCTGATCGCGTCCCTTTGCGGGACGTCGTCCGCGTGGGCTCAATTTGGCCCCCCTGTCGCCGGCAATTACGTCGTCTACAATCCGGCGGTCACGCAGCAGCAGCAGGGCACGCAACCATTCCACACCTTTTACGATCTGACGATCACCTCGCCGGCGAATTTCTCCGGAGGAATGATTGCCATCGCGATGGTGTTGGTGGTGGAGGAAACGCCGGCGGGCGTGGATGAGGCAACGGCGGCGACTTATATCACTTTCAGGGATCCGGTTTCGGGCGTGGCGAAGGATGTGCTGACGTTTTCCGGGCCGAGCCAGGCGCAGACAGTGCGGGTCACGACGGACATTCCGCTCGGATCGGACGACGGCACGTTCAAGTATTGGATCAAGACCAGCGGCTGGCCGTCTCAATTCGTCGACAACGGCACGCGGATCAATGCGCAGGCGGCTTTGCCGAGCGGGCTGACACCGCCGGCGGTGGCGATCGACCTTCCGCTGGACGGAGCAGAGTTCACGCACGTCCTCGGCCAGCCGCCGGTGCCGGTTTCGATCCGGGTGAGCGGAGCGGCCAGCGCGTCCGCTCCGGTGCTGCAGCTGGAGGCTTACCTTTCCGCCGTCGATGAGGGCGGCGCGTCAATTTTGTCCGAGATCCCTCTGGGAGTGACTTTGACTGGATTGGGCACGGCCGACACCTCGGGCGTGATGACTCACCCAGTTTCGACGCCGGGCATTTACACGATTCGGGCCGTGGCGACCAATGCCATCGGCACCAGCACGACCTCGAGTCTCTTCGTGGTGGCGCAAACCGCGCCGCCGCCCGCGGTAGTGATTCATCAACCGACGCCAGGCTCGGACTACGTTCATTATTTCGGGCAGTCTCCGGCCACGGTTCCCTTCACGTTTACGGCGAACAGCCTCTTGAGTGGCATCACGAGCTTGGCGGCGACGATTGACGGTCAAACGGTCACCTTCGCGGCCTCGGGCCTGAACACGTTGACGGCGTCCGGCAGCACCAGCTTCAACTTCACGTCGGCGGGCACGCACCAGCTCAAGGTGGTGGCGAAGAACGCTTATGGGACTGCCGAGGCGACGACATATTTTACGGTGAAGGTCGTCACGCCGGTGCCGGCGATCGTCATCACCGATCCTGCGGCGGGCGACGTGTTCACGCGCGAAGCGGGCACGCCGGATTTGGATATTCCTTTCGCGTTCAACACGACGACCTCCGCGGCCTTCACGGTCGACCAGGTCTGGGCGGAATTGGACGGCGCTCCGGTCGCGATCGCGGCCACCGCTGGATTGGGAACGGTGTCCGCCGTCAGCACCGGCACGTTGTCCTCGGTCGCTCCGGGCACGCACACGCTCACGGCCTACGGCTTGAGTTCCGGGATCCGGGTGTCCACGTCCGTGACGTTCACGGTGGTCGAGACGCAGCCGTTGCCGCCGCCGACCGTGGTGATCGACACGCCGGTCGCGGGTGCCAGCTACACGATTCAGCAGGGCGCCAGCCAGACGGTAAATCTCACGTTCACCGGCACCAGCCACTATTCCGGCGGCACCATCACGGGGATGACGGCCACGATCAACGGCCAGCCGATCGCCGTCACTTACACGACGTCGGGCAATCTTGGATACGGCAGCGCTTCGTTTGTCGTGAGCACGGCCGGGACCCACGTGATTTCGGTCACGGCCACCGATGCGGTCGGGACGGCGGTCGCCGAGCGCAGCCTACCGGTTTCGGTGGTCGCGCCGCAAAATCAGACGGTGGCGGGCACGGTGTTCTTCGATCCGAATTTTGACGGCGTTCGCTCCGCGGGCGAGCCGGGGCTTCCGTCGGTCGCGGTCAAGTTGCTGACGTCGTCCGGTGCGCAGGTGCGCTCGGGTGTCACCAACGCCAGCGGGCAGTATAGCTTCACGTCGGTGCCCGCGGGGAACTATGTCGTGGTGGCCGCCGCCATCAACGGGCTCGCTCCGACCACGATCAACGAAGTGCCGATCGGCGTCCAAACCGCTCCCGTGACCGTTGCGAACATCGGCTTCGGCCTGAAATTCGAGGCGATTCGCAAGCAGGCTGCCGAGGGAATGAGCATCGGTTTCTGGAAGAACAACATCGACAAGGCGCTGGCGGGAAAAACGAATGGCGTCCAAGTCAGCAAAGCGGCGCTGCAAAGCTATACCGCGACGGTCAGTTCGCTGGCGCTCGATCCGTTTGCCGGCCTGACGATGAACACCGCGACTTCGATCTTGAGCAGCAAGTCCTCGGCGGCGGCGGATCTGCTGGCGAAGCAATTGGTGGGGTCCGAATACAATTACGCCAGCGGCGCCTATATCGGAGGCAGCGAAACGTTGACCTACTGCTTCATCTACTGGGGAGAGTGGGTGTTGAAAAACAAAGCCAGCTACAGCTCCTCGTATTTGACGTGGGCGAAGGACTGGTTCGACGCCTACAACAACAGCCACGGGGGACTGGTGAGCGGTCCCAACCCATAAGCCTTTCGGCTTTTGTGCCCCGCCGGATTCCGGCGGGGCTTTTTTGTGCGTTTTCGCCGATGTGTCTGGACATCCGCGAATAAGCACAAAATAGGGTCGACTTCTAGGGGGATACTCCTAATCGATAGGCCTGTTCTTGCCTAACATCCCGTATGAAATCACCTATTCTGTCCCTCTTTCGGCCGTGGATTTCGTTTATCTTGATTTTCTTTTCTGGGGTGGTCGCGACGCGCGCGCAGTTTGGTCCGCCCGCCGGTGGCAATGTCGTTAAATACGATCCGGCCAACACGCAGCAGCAGCAGGGGCTGCAGCCGTTTCATACCTTCTTCGATCTCACGATCACCTCGCCCGCGAATCTCACGCCGGGCGGCTATACGATTTCTGTGGACTTGGTCGTCGAGCAGTCCCCGGTGGGCGTCGCTGACGCTGTGGCGGCCACCTTCATCACCTTCGTGGATCCCGTCACCGCGGCAGCGAAGAACTCCCTGTCGTTCTCGGGTCCCAACGAATCGCAAACCGTGCGGGTGAAAACGGATATCCCCCTCGGATCCGACGAAGGCTCCTTCAAGTATTTCATCAAAACCTCGGGATGGCCGACCCAGTTCACGGACAGCGGAATGCGCATCAACGCGCAGGCGGCGTTGCCATCGGGACTGACCGCGCCGACCGTGGAAATCACGGAGCCCGAGGCAGGTGCTGAGTTCGTGCTTTATCCCGGCGGACCGGCGCTGCCCGTTGCGATCAAGGTGGAGGCAGCCGCCAGCGCTTCAGCACCTGTATTGGTCCTCAACGCGACCTTGAGCGGCGAGGACGAGGAGGGCGTCCCGTTTCTGGTCGACGCTCCGCTTTCGCTCGTGCTCACGGGTCTGGGCACAGCCGATGCGCAGGGCACGGTGACGGTGCCGATCACGCGTCCAGGCCTCTACACCATCAACGCCGAAACCCGCAACGCCATCGGCGAGAGCTTCGCCTCGAGCACGTTCGTCGTGACCGAGGAGGTTCCTCCTCCGGTCGTCGGCATCAACCCGCCCGCGAACGGCGCCGCCTACCGCTATATTCGCGGACTCACGTCCGCTCGCGTCCCGTACGGCTTCGCTGCGTCGACCCAGGTCGGATCGATCGTGTCGCTGACGGCCACGCTCGACGGCGAAGCGCTGACCCCCGCTACGCTGAACGGCCTCGGCGAGCCGCTGGCAACCGGTTCCGGAGAACTCGTCTACAGCGGGAGCACGCTTGGTGGTGTGGGCGAACATACGCTGGTCGTCACGGCAACCAGCGAGTACGGCGTCGCGTCTGCGACGGCGACATTCGTCATCGTCGAAGATGTGCCTCAATTGTCTGTCGGGATTGGCAGTCCGCAGGACGGAGTGACGTTTCTGCTGCCGCCGGATGCCTCGCCGCTGGATATTCCGTTCACCTTCACGGCGACAACTACGCATGGCGCGCCCGTTGCCACGCTGAGTGGCACCGTCACGTTGGAGGATCAGAGCGTCGCGCTGGCGCCGTCCGTCGTGTCGGGGCTGAACACGCCGGCGGCGACCGCGAGCGGGCTCCTTACCGGTCTGGCGCCGGGCGAGTATACGATCGATGTGGCCGCGTCGAATGCGGCGCTGGGCTTGAGTGCGTTCGATTCGGTCACCTTCAGCGTGGCTCCGCCGCCTCCGCCGACGATCGCGTTCACGCAGGCTCCGCGGGCGACTTATACGGTTTTTCGCGGCCAGCCTCTGTCGATCCCGGTCGCGGTCAAAACCACCGGAACGGGGGCTTACATCGTCTCGCAGCAGCTTCAGCTCGACGGAGAGGAGGTCAGCCTCCATTCCAGCGCCGACGGTCGCTCGCTCATCGCCGTCGGAAATGGAGTTCTCGATATCCCGACTTTGGATACAGGAGTTTTTGTCTATGAACTCGGCGCCGCCGGAGAAGACACCTATGGCGAAGCCGCCACGGCGCAGGTGAGTTTCAGCGTCACGGTGGTCGAACCGGTGATCACGATCGCCATCAATCCGGAGATCGCCCGCAACTCGCCCTACCTGATGCCGGCCAGCGGAACGCTCGCGATTCCGTTTACGTTCACCGGAACCATCACAGCTGGCGCGACCGTCGACGCCATCTCCGGAGATCTCGGCGGCAGCGCAGTCTCCATCAGCAGCACAAGCGGAATCGGAACCTCCGCGATTGCGAGCGCCTCCGGCCTGCTGCAGATCGCTGCGCCGGGTGTTTATACGCTGACGGCCACGGATTCGAATGCGCTGAG
This sequence comes from Opitutaceae bacterium, assembly GCA_040255565.1. Lineage (GTDB taxonomy): Bacteria > Verrucomicrobiota > Verrucomicrobiia > Opitutales > Opitutaceae > Opitutus. The sequence goes on from JBDZVH010000001.1 coordinate 1,054,717, forward strand.
CGGCGTTTCCGCCACGACGTCCGTCCGTTTCGAGGTGAAACCGCGGGCCACGCTTCCGCCGCTGACCGTGACAATCACCCAGTCGCCGCAGAGCGTCTACACGGTGCCGAATCTCTGCGATCCGCTGAGCGTGCCGATCGGCTTCGTCGGCAAGAGTTCCGGTGGCAGCGTCAAAACCCTGAGCGCGACGTTGAACGGACAACCTGTTTCGCTGAGTCCGCTTTCCGGGTTGAACACGAGCACCGCGAGCGCGGCTGCCAAGCTCAAGGTCAGATCCGCCGGCACCCACGTGCTGGTGGTGAAGGCGACCGACGCTGCCGGGCAGACCGCCACCACAACGGTGTCTTTCGTCGTGAAAATCTCGAAACCGGAAATCGATCTCACGATCGCGACGCCGCTCGATCACGCGGTCTATACGATTCCCGCTGTAACGAACTCCTGTCGCTCGCCTTCGATCTCCGTGCCGTTTTCCTTCTCGGCGGATATCTCCGCCAAGGCGACGATCGATACTCTGACCGCGGCGGTGAACGGCAGGTCCGCGAGCGTTTCGAAAAAAGGCCTGGGCAGTGCGCACGCAAAAGGATCGGGCCAGCTCACCGTCACAAAACCTGGCACCTATACGTTCACGGCCAAGGCGCAGGACCTTTCATCGGGTGTCAGCGCGAGCAAGACCGTGACCTTCACGGTGCGAGCGGCCAAGCCGCCGTCGGTCACGATCACCTCGCCGACGGAGACGAACATCACTCTGTTCGGCGAGAACCCGGCCACGCTCGGCTTCGCGTTCAAGGCCACCAGCGAGTCGGGCAAAATCTCGAAACTAACCGCCAGGCTGGATGGACAAAGTCTCAACATAAAATCCTCCGGCCTCGGCTCGTCGTTGGCGACGGGATCGGGCACCTTGTCGGTTGCGTGCAAGGGCAAGCATGTCCTCAGCGTCACCGCGATCGATGCCAGCGGGACGTCGGCCAGCACCTCCTTCGCTTTTTATGCGTCGGTGCAGAAAGCGAGTCCGCGCGTCTCCATCGCCGATCCCGATAATGGAGCGGTGTTCGAGTATACCGCGGAGGGAGCGTCCGTGAAGATTCCGCTCTCGATCGCCGGCAGCAGCAACGCTCCCGTCAGTTCGGTGAAGGCGGCGCTGAATGGCGCCGATGTCTCGCTGTCCAAATTGGGACTTGGCTCCGAAAAAGCGACCGGCACGGCGACCCTGTCGTTGTCCAAACCGGGCACCTATACGTTGACGGCCAATATCGTCAGCGGCGGAGTGAGTGCCACCGACAAGGTCACCTTCACGGTGAAAAAAGCGGCGCCGGAGACAAAGTGCACGGTGGAGTGGAAGGGCGTCCTGTCGAAAGGAAGCTCGCACCAGGGCGGAGCGACGGTGCCCGTCAAATGCCAGCTGACGTCGCGGAATGGCGCCAAAGTGCGTGACCGGTCGGTCCAATTCTCGGTGTGCGAGATTCGTTCCGACGGTTCCTACGGTCCCGCGAAGCTCTACAATTCCTCCGCCTACGACATCGAGAGCGACGGCACGTATTGCCTCGATCTCCGCACGGCTTACGGCAGCAAGCGCTACCGGATCGAGGTGTATTACGCCGGCTCCGGTTCGGATCGCGCGAAGGTGGTTGGATCGAAAGAGTTCAAAACCTACTGAGGTAGCAGGTCATCTCACGGCGGCGAGTGAGTCCGCCGTGAGAGCTGTTTGGTCGGGTGGATAACAACGACCAGGAAACGGATTCACTGACGCGCGAATCTGCTCCCGGTCGTGCGCAGCATGGCGAATAATTTCAGCCCGCCCCGGGGGCTCAGCCGCTTTGGCGGCTTGGTTTGGTGACTCGCCCCTTAGCGGCGGGTCACGCGTGAGGCCCGAAAGCGCCGGAAGCCGAGAAAGGCGAGGGCCGAACCGATCAGGATCGCGCCGTAAGTGGATGGCTCGGGGATCGGTCGAATTTCCCAGTTCGTGTAACCGAGGTGATCGTAATTGATCCAAGTCGTGTGGCTGCCGTCCGGGGACTGGGGATCGCCTTCGAAGTGGACCTGATTGGAAGGCTGGGAGCCGATCTGGTTGAACTCGGCGAGGGTGCCGCTGGCGCCGTCGAGACGAAAGCCACCGGACGTCGCATAGCCTGAGTTGGTGGCGAAGAGGAAGTCGACCTCGCTGGTCCAGTTTCTCACCGTCAGGATCGCGCCGTCGGCGATGTAAATATTGGAAGCGTTGAGGATCGATGCGCTGCCGGTGCCGAAATCGAGAATGGTATTGCCGGTGATGTAGAGGGTCCCGACGTTGATATAGGCCTCGTTCAGGAACAACGTCGTGCCGCCGAGCAGGGTGAGGTTTTCGACGAAAAGGGCGCTGCTGCTCGAGCCGCCCTTGAACTCCATCGTGCCGGCGCTCAGTTGCACCGTGCCGTCGAAGTTGAAGGCGCTAGTATTGGCCGTGCTGGAGAACGTGAACGTATCAGAACCGATCTTGTTGAAGAGCCCCGAGCCGGAGAGGCGTCCGTCAAACGTATCGGCGGTGGTGTTGTTCACGCGCAGGTTGGTCGCCGCCGCGATGCTCACCACGCCGGAACCTTCGAGGCGGCCGATCGTATTCGTGTAGTTGTTACCGCCGGAAACCGCGAAGGTGGCGCCGGACGCGACGGTGACGCGGTTGGTTTGGGCACCGAGAACGTTGCTGGCCGTGACTGCCAGGGTGCCCTGGTTGACGTTGATCGCGCCGGAGAAGGTGTTGGCGCCCGAGAGGCTGAGGGTGCCGCTGCCGTTCTTCGTCAGGGCCAGCTGGCCGGTGTGAAGATCCGAATAAGTGGGCGCGGGGCCGATGTTGTCCTTGATCGAGCCGGTGATGAAGGTGTTGCCAGAGCCGCTGACGGTCAGCGTCTGGGTGCCGCCGGCCGCGGCCGTGCTGCCGATGCGGCCGCCGAGCGTGAGCATGCCGGCATCCGTGCGGATGGTGGTGTCGCCATCGACGATGATGGTGGCCTGGCTCCAGCTGTTGTTGCCGCTTTTGCTGTTGAGCGCGCCGAGCCCGCCCGAGCCGCTGCCGGAAAGGGTGAGTCTTTCGTAGTTGATCGCGACGTTGCCGAGCGTGTTGTCGAGCTGGAGGGTGGCGCCGTTCTGCACGATGGTGCCGCTGGCGGCGGCATCGTTGGCATGCTGACCGAGCGCGCCGCTGTTGCGCAGGTTGAGAATGCCGCCGGCAACGGTGGTGCGTCCATTGTAGCCGGAGCTGAGGCTGTCGCTGGTGACGATCATCGTGCCGTCGCCGGCTTTGATATAGTCGCCGCCGAAGATGCGGGCGTTGACGAGGAACGTGCTGCCGGCGTCGACGTTGAAGGTCCGCGCGGGACCGCCGCCGGCGTTCTGCAGGCCGATGTTGCCGTCGATCGTCGACGTGGCGCCGGTCTGCACGGAGACGGGGCCGGTGAGATAAAGATTGCCGGTGCCGGTGTTGATGCGGCCGCCCTGCAGGGTGAGATTGCTCAGCGTCTCGTTGACACTGTGGGTGGCGAGGTCGAGCAGGCCGTCGGATTTGATCGTGACCGACGCGTTGTCCGCGATCTGCTCGATATAGGCGTTCGTGACGACGGCGGAGTTGGCGGCGCCGGTGCCGTCGCCGATGACGAGGCTGCCCTTGATGGCGGCGTTGGGATAGTTACCGGAATCGACCAGCAGCCGCAGCCAGCCGTTGTTCACTTCCGTGGTGCCGGTATAAGAGTTTTGCGGACCGGCGAAAGTGACGCTGTTCGTCATGCCGCCGTTGGTCAGATTGATCGAGACCGAGCCGGTGTCTCCGCTGCTTTTGCCGATCGCGCTCGAGATATAGACATCGCCCTGGCCGATGAAATTGAGGTTGTTGTTATTCAGATCGAACGTGGTCGGTGAAATCTGAATATAGGGTCCGAGGAACAGCGTGTTGTCATTGCCGGCCTGCGTATTGTTGATCGTGGTGTTGCCGGCGAGGGAGACGTTGCCGCGCCAGGTGTTGCGGCCGCCGAGACTTTTCAACGCGCCGGTGCCGTCGGTGCCGGCGCCGCTGAGCGACATCGTCAGGAGCAGCGTTGTGTCGGTCGCCGGCATGACGAAGCCCGGCGTGGTATTCTGGACGGCGAGAGTCGCGCCGTTGTTGACCGTGATCACCGTCGTGGGCGTGACGACGCCGGAGTAGTTGCCGAGCGTGCCGAAACCGCCGGTGGTCGTCGTGCCCTGCGCGAGGAGCGTGCCGCCACTGACGGTGACTCCGCCGCTGAAGGTGTTGGCGCCGGAGAGGGTGAGCGTGCCGGCGCCGATCTTGGTGAGGGCGCCGGTGCCGGAAATCGCGCCCGCATAGCTGGTGCTGGCGCCGTTGCCACCGGTCGTGAGGGTGGCGGAACCGAGGCTGACGTTGCCACCGCTGGTGCCGCCGCCGGCGAGGGAGCCGATCGTCTGGTCGAAGCCGTTGAGGTCGAGGGTGGCGCCGGAGGTGTTGGCGAGCGTGACGGAGGACGCGGACGAGAAGGTGTTCGCGGCGCCGGCGCGCAGCGTGCCGACATCGATGGCGGTGGCCGCCGAGTAGGAGTTGGCGCCGGAAAGAGTGACGACACCGCTACCGATCTTCGTGAGCGTGCCGGCGCCGGTGATCACGCCGCCGAAGGATGAGGAGCCGGAATTGACGCCCAAGGTGAGGTTGCCGCCGCCGAGCGCGATTTCGCCGGCGGAGCCGGAGATGACGTTGAGCGATTCGCTGTAGCCGTTGAGATCGAGGCGGCCGTCGCTGTTGAACGTGATGGAGGGGGCGTAATTGACGATCTGGTCGTTGGCGGCGAGCCGGATGACCGCGGAGCCGGCGGCGCCACTGTTGTCGCCGATGGTGATGGCGCCCTGGCCGAGGGCGCTGATGCCGTCGGATTTGCCGAGAACGATCGTGCCTTCGTTAAGGTTGGTGGCGCCGTAGGAGTTGCTGCCGGTGCCGGAGAGGGTGAGCGTGCCGGTGCCGTTCTTGATCAAGGTCCCGCCGGTCGTGATTTGTCCGGAGGTGGCGAAGTTGCCCGCGCCGGTGAGCGTGAGGTCGGAGGCGAGGCTAAGATTGCCGAGCGTGAGTGTGCCGGAGGCGGAACCAAGGGTGGTGGCGCCGGCGAGGTTGAGGGTGGCATTGAGGGCGTTGTTGCCGGAGAGGTTGTAGATCGCGCCGACGCCGCCGTCGCCGGTGCCTTGGACCGAGAAGCTGCCTTCAGTGAGGGTGATGTCGCCTTGGAGGGCGAGCGTGGCACCGTTGGCGATCACGTTGCCGGAGGTAGAGCCGCCGAGGGCGGTCGAGCTGGCAGCGATGAGGGTGCCCCCATCGATGTAGGTTTTGCCCGTGTAGGTGTTGTTGCCGGAGAGGGTGAGCTTGCCCGTGCCGTCCTTCCGGAAGACGCCGTAGCTGTCGGTAATGGTGCCGGAAAAAACGGTGTCCGCGGAGGTGGACGTGGTGAAGGTGCTGCCGCGCAGCGCGAGCGTGCCGGAGCCGGAGAGGGCGCCGACGGTTTCGCTATTCGCGCCCCAGTTGAACTGGAACGTGCCGGAGGCTCCGATTTCCAGATTGGAAGTATCCGCGATATGGTTGCTGGCGCCGAGCTGGAGTGTTCCGCCGTTGACGATGGTGGCGCCGGTGTAGGTGTTGGCGCCGGATAGGGTGAGGGTGCCGGCGCCGGTCTTGGTGAGCGAACCGCTGCCGGCGAGGGCGGCGGCGACGCCCACGTCGCTGGAATTGCTGAATGCGAAAGAGGAGGCGGTGAGGGTCCCGCTGCCGGCGAGCGCGCCCGACGAGAGACTGAAGGAGCCGATGGTGTCGGAAAAGGAGCCGAGATTGAGGGCGCCCCCGGCGACGGTGACGGCGGCCGAATTTGAAATGCGGTCGCTGGCGCCGAGGGTGAGCGTGCCGCTGTTGATGGCGACGGTGCTGGCGCCGAGGGTGCCGTTGAGGGTCGTGGTGCCGGAGGTGATGGTGGCGGTGCCAGTGCCGAGGTTGGCGTTTACGGTGCCGCCTTGGAGGGCGTAAGAACTGCCCGTGAGCGTGCCGGTGCCGGCGATCGTGCCGCTCGTGAGCGTGATGGCGCCGACGGTGTCGCTAAATGATTGAACATCGAAGGTGCCGCCGGAGACGGTGAGCGAGCTGGTGTCGGCGAGCCGATTGGCGGCGCCAAGCTGCAACGTCCCCTGACTGACGGTGGTGGTGCCGGTGTAGGTGTTGGCGCCGGAAAGGGTCAACGTGCCGGTGCCGCTCTTGGTGAGATTGCCGGCGCCGCTGCCGCCGTTGGCGATGACACCGGTGACGGTGGCGGAACCGGCGCCGTTGATGGTGAGCGTGCGCGCGGTATTGTCGTTCGAGAGGTTGATCGCGCCGATCGTGCGGCTGCCGCCGGTGTTGATCGTCAGCGTGCGGTTGCCGCCGCTGTTCAACAAAGCGCCGCCGTTGCTCCCGATGGTGATCGCTCCGGAGCCGGACAGCGTGAGGTTCTGATTGAGCGTGATGGCATTGAACGTGAGACCGCCCGAAGCCGCATCAAAGGTCTGGCTCGTCGTGCCGACGGCGACCGTGCTCGAAAAAGTCTGAGTGTCGGTGTCGCTGTTGACGATGCCGGCCGACGTCAGCGTGAGCGTGTTGCCGGAAATCGTGAACGCATTCGTCCCGGCGGCGGCGTTGAAGGTGAGGCCGAGAATCGTGCGGTTCGCGCCGAGCGAAATATTATACTTCCCGCCGGCCGAAGAGCCATTGAACACCACGGAATCGTTCGTGCCCGGGGCCGAGTTCGAACTCCAGTTGTTCTTGGTTCCCCACGAACTGTCGGACCCTCCGCCATCCCACGTGCGAGTGGCCGCTGTTGCCTGCGGACTTACATAAGCGACCAGCCCCATCAGAGCGACGGCAACGGGCGCCCACAAAAGACTCCATCGGAGAGAAGGACTTGAATCCCGGAGTTTTGTGGACGTGGTCACGTGAGGAAGTGCCCCAAACTTCAAATCGACCCCGCAAAGGAGTCAACGCGCAAAATAGGGTTATAACCCTAGTTGGCCCCAGGTCGGTTCCGGTTCAGGAACCCAGAATGGTCCGGTAGATACGGGGCACCCGCTTGCTGACGGAGCACAGCGCCTCCCAAGGAATGGAGTCTGCCCAAGCGCTGAATTCCCCAATCAGGATTTCTCCGTCGCGCTGTCGGCCCACGAGCACCGCTTCGTCTCCACATTGCGCCTCGGGAAGATCGGTGACGTCGACGATCGTCTGATCCATGGTTACGCGTCCGAGCACCGGACAGCGTTTCCCGTGAATCAGAACTTCGGCGCGATTGCTCATGGCCCGGGGAATACCGTCCGCGTAGCCGGCACAAAGGATCGCGACGCGCGTCTCGCGACTGAGGGTGTGCGTCCGGCCGTAGCTCACCGTTTGTCCAGCGGGCAGGGTTTTCACCAGGCCGATTCGTGTCCGAAAGCTGAATACAGGCTCGGTGTGCACCTGGGCGAGGAGGGAGTGGGGGTGCGGGAGAATGCCGAACTGCAGGAGCCCGATGCGCACGGCGTTGAACGGGCCGCTGGTGCCCGGCAGCGTCTCGATGCCGGCACTGTTGTCGGCGTGCACGAAGATTTCCCGGGTATTCAGCCCCGGGCAACTTGCGAGTGTCTGCAGGAACCGCCGCCGTTGCTCACCCGTGAACGCGCCGTCTTCGGGTGCGGCGAAATGCGTGAAAATCCCGTCCACGCGCAGATGCGGAGCGGCGGCGACGCGTTCGTAGAATTCCGCGGCGCGCTCGTGCCAGACGCCGAGCCGGCCCATGCCGGTGTCGATCTTCAGATGCACCGAAATCTTTCGGCCCGCGGCGCGACCGATTTTTTCGAAGCGTCGGACCTCGTCCTCCGTCGAAAGCGTGGCGCTCAGGTCATACTCCGCGAGATAGCGATCCTCCTCGGGCAGCAAAGGACTCAACAGCAGGATGGGCCAGCCGGGACCCAGTTCGCGGATGGCTTCGGCTTCCGACAGGTTGGCGACCGCGAAAAGGTCGGCGCCCGCGTGCATGAGCCGCGCAGCCGTCTGCGGCAGGCCGTGGCCGTAAGCGTCGGCTTTCACCACCGCGACATACCGCATCTGTTTCGGCAGCGAGGCGCGGATGAGGCGCAGGTTGCGTTCGAGCGCGGCGAGGTCGATCTCGGCCCAACAGCGGAGCGGCAGGCGTGAGTGCGGCGGATTCATGGCGCGCGGTGGATTTGCGGGTTCCAAGTGGCGTAGCTTGGCTCCTCGTGCAGGAACGCATCCGGTGCGTCGCGCGCTTCGAACAGATCGAGCCCCTGAATTTGCGGAAACAGCTGCGCCAGCGAGTAGGGGACGCGCTGCACGTTCGCTGGAAGTGCGCTCCAGGCGCGAAAGCCCTCCGGCATCGCCAGATCGCCGGCGAGCGCGCTGGCAGGGAGGCGTTGCAGCACGCCGCCGGGGCGCGAGACATGCCACTGCTCGCGTCGCGCATCGGCGATCACGGACAAATCGGGGCGGTTCAGCGCGCGAGAGACCAGATCTAGGCTCTTGAAGGCAAAAGCCGGTCGCGCGGCCTGCACCTGCCAGGCGCGAATCGCCATGGCGGTCGTGCGCACGCCCAGCACGGACCCCGGCCCTTCGCAGAAGACGAACGCGCCTGCGTCCGCCGGCGAACGGCCGAGCGCTTCGAGGCACCGGAATATCCCGACGCCGGCTTCCTCCTCGACTGCCGACCAGCGCGCGTCTGCCCTCGTCAGCCAGCCGACCTGCACGCGGCTGGAAACCGCATCCAGCACCAAAAGCGGAGCGTGAAGTTCGAGAAGCTGTTGCAAGGAGGCCATCGCGCGAACCTTCACGCAACGCCCCCGGGACCCGCCACGCAAGCGCACAGAATCCGGCATTGACCGCTCTTCGGTGCGTCGTAGCGTGACCAATTCTTTTCAACCAAACGCCCGCACCTACTCCGTGAACGTCCAACTGAATAACGTCTCCGACACCCGCAAGAGCCTCGCCGTCACGCTCGATCAGAGCGAAGTCGACGGCGTCCACCAAAGCGTGGTCACTGAGTTTTCCCAGCTCGCGCGCATCCCCGGTTTTCGTCCCGGCAAGGCTCCGGCGGCAATCGTCGCGAAGCGCTACGCCAAGGAAATCGGCGACGAGTTCAAGCAGAAGGTCGTTTCGAAAGCCTACCGTGATGCGCTGGAGCAGCAGAAGCTGGACGTCCTCAGCGTCGTCAACGTCGAGCCGGGCGAGCTCAATCCCGGTCAACCTGCAGCGGTGACGATCACCGTCGACATCCGTCCGGAATTCACGGTGCCCGATTACAGCGCGTTGACGACGGAAGTCGGTCCGACGGACGCGACCGACGAAGAAGTGGACCGCGTGATCGAGGGCATGCGCGCGGAGCGGGCCGAGTTCAAGGTGGCCGAGCGCGCCGCCGGCAAGGGCGACTACGTGAAGCTGGCGTATGAGGGCAAGGTCGATGGCAAGCCGATCGCCGAGCTCGCGCCCGAAAAACAAATTTACGGCAAGGTCCCGCAAACCTGGGAGGAAGTGGAAGGCGAGCACGAGGGCATCATCCCCGGTCTCGGCAAACAGATCTCAGGCTTGAAGACAGGCGACAAGAAGGACGTGACGATCACGTTCCCGGCTGAGTTCCAAGCGGTGCCGGAACTCGCGGGCAAGACCGCCGTTTACTCGATCGAAGTCCAGGAAGTGCGCGAGCGCGTGCTCCCGCCGCTCGACGAGGCTTTCTTCAAGGCGCATCAGGTCGCGGATCTCGAGACGCTGCGCGTGGCGGTTCGCAGCCAGCTGCGCCGCCAGAAGGAATCGCAGAATCGTGCGGCGCAGCGCCGTCAGGTTTCGGATGCGCTCGCCGACAAGGTTGATTTCCCTGTGCCGGAATCGCTGGTCGAGAGCGAGACGCAGGGCGTCCTCCGCCAGTTCATTGAAGAGAACATGCGTCGCGGCGTACCGCAGGAGCAGTTCGAAAAGGACAAGAAGGAACTCTTCGATGGCGCGCGCAAAGCCGCCGCCAAGCGCGTCAAGCTGCAGCTGGTCCTCGCGAAGATCGCCGAGGCGGAAAAGATCCAGGTGACCGAGCAGGACATCGATCAGTTCATCTACCGCGAGGCGATGCGCACGCAGCAGAAGCCCGACAAGATCGTCAAGGCGCTCACGACCGATCGCGAGCAGCTCCGCGCGATCCAGCAGTCGATCATTTTCGACAAGGCGATTGATTTCCTTGTCTCCAAGGCTACGGTTACGACAGTTCAGCCGAAGGCTTAACTGCCGATATCCTCAACCTACTGTGAGCTACTACGTTCCCATCGTTCTCGAAAACACCGGCCGCGGCGAGCGGTCGATGGATATCTACTCCCGCCTGCTGAAGGATCGCATCATCTTCATCGGCACTCCGATCGATGACACGGTGGCGAACCTCGTGATCGCGCAGATGTTCTTCCTGCAGATGGAAGACCCGAAGAAGGATATTCAGCTCTATATCAATTCTCCGGGCGGGGTCGTGACGGGCGGCATGGCCATCTATGACACGATGAATTTCCTGCAGTGTGACATCGTCACTTACTGCGTGGGCATGGCGGCGAGCATGAGCACGGTGCTGCTGGCCGCGGGAACGAAGGGCAAGCGATTCGCGCTGCCGAACAGCCGCGTGATGATTCATCAGCCGACCGGCGGTGCGGGTGGCCAGACGGCCGACATCGCGATCGCCGCGCGCGAGATTCTCCGCTGGCGCAAGACGCTGAACGAGACGATTGCGAAACACACCGGCAAATCGGTCGCGCAGGTCGAGAAGGACTCGGATCGCGACTACTACCTGAGCGCGCACGAAGCCAAGGATTACGGGATCGTCGACCACGTGGTTGAGTCGACCCGCGAAGCGCAGGCGCTGGGCGTCCAGTCCGCCGCCTGAGTGACTTTGCCGTTTTCCGCTCCGCGCTCGACTCCGCGTCGCTGAACCGCATCCTTTCGTCATGGCCAAATCTTCGCGCATGACCCTTTGCTCCTTCTGCGGCAAGTCGCAGGCGGAAGTGAAGAAGATCATCGCCGGCCCGGGCGTTTACATCTGCGACTCGTGCGTCAACGTCTGCAAGACCATCATTGACCGCGAGGTGAAGGCTCCGGCGGCCGAGCCCCGGCCGCAGGTGCGCTTGGTGAAGCCGTCCGAGATCAAGCGCACGCTCGACGACTTCGTGATCGGTCAGGACCACGCCAAGAAGGTGCTGTCGGTCGCGGTCTACAATCATTACAAGCGGCTGATGTTCGACACCGGCCAGCAGTCGGGCAAGGAATCACTGGCGCTGTCTCCAGAATTCAACGACGTCGACGTCGAGAAGAGCAACATCCTGCTCGTCGGCCCGACCGGCTCCGGCAAGACGCTCCTCGCCCGCACGCTGGCGAAGATCCTCGACGTGCCGTTCGCCATCTCCGACGCGACCACGCTCACCGAGGCCGGCTACGTCGGCGAGGACGTCGAGAACGTCGTGCTGCGTCTGTTGCAGAACGCGAACTACGACGTGAAGCGGGCCGAGTGCGGCATCATCTACATCGACGAAATCGACAAGATCGGCCGCAAGACCGAGAACGTGTCGATCACGCGCGACGTGTCCGGCGAAGGCGTGCAGCAGGCATTGCTGAAGATTCTCGAGGGCACGGTGTGCAACGTCCCGCCGCAGGGAGGCCGCAAGCACCCGAATCAGGAATACGTCCAGATCAACACCGGGAACATCCTGTTCATCTGTGGCGGCGCGTTTGTCGGGCTCGACAGTCTCGTGCAGCGCCGCTTGGGCCAGCGGAGCCTCGGTTTTTCGTCGATCCGCGCGCAGCAGGAGCAATCGCTCAAGCCGGAGGAAATGATGAAGGCGCTCGCGCCGGAAGATCTCATTCGCTTCGGCATGATCCCGGAATTCATCGGCCGCCTTCCCGTGGTTTCCGTGCTCGACCAGCTTTCCGTCGGCGACCTGGAAAAGGTGCTTCTGCGCACGAAGAACGCGATGGTGAAGCAGTATTCCAAGCTGTTCGCGATGGACGGCGTGCGGCTGCGTCTCACCAACGACGCCGTCCGCGCCATCGCCCAAAAGGCCATCGATTTGAAGACTGGGGCGCGCGCCCTGCGCTCCATTCTCGAGAGTCTGATGCTCGAAGTCATGTATGACCTGCCGCAACGGGACGATGTCGCCGAGGTCGTGATCGACGCGGGCGTGGTCGCCGGGCGCAAACGCCCCACGCTGCGCCGCCTGGAGAAGGGCGAGCCGAAGCAGGACGCGGCCTGATCCGGCCATTGGTTTTTCAAAATTGGAAACGCGGCGGAGCGATCCGCCGCTTTTTTGTGCGACTTTTCGGGGATCCGCACGACAGGCTCAACATCCTATTCCGCGATGACCTTGCGAACACTCGTAAGTTGCGCCCTGATCGCGACCGCTGTCCTGGTCCCGTCGCTGCGCGGCGAGTTGCCGCCGCTCGAAGAGCGTCGCGCGCTGCACCACCAGGTCGAGGCCGAACTCCGCGAAAACATCCTGCCTTTCTGGCTCGAGCACGCGCGCGATCGCGAACGCGGCGGCTTCTACGGCGAAATCGATGGCGACCTGAACATCAAGCGGAACGCGCCGCGCGGCGCGCTGCTCACGTCGCGCATTCTCTGGACGTTCTCCGCCGCCTATCAGCGCTACCGCGACCCAGCTTATCTCGAGATGGCGCGGTGGGCCTATGACGATCTCCAGAGCCGTTTCTGGGATCGCGAACACGGCGGTCTTTACTGGCGGATTTCCGCCGACGGCAAGCCGCTCGACGCGAGAAAAATTCTCTACGTGCAGGCGTTCGGGATCTATGCCCTAAGCGAGTTCAATCGTGCCACCGGGGATCGGAAACCGCTCGATCGTGCGATCGAGTTGTTTCGCCTGGTCGAGCGGCACTGCGTCGATGCGGAGCACGGCGGTTATTTCGAAGAGCTCTCCCGCGACTGGCAGGTGTTGCGGGACCGCGGTGCGCGTGGCAGCGCGATGGGATCGAAGGGCCAGAAATCGCAGAACGTGCACCTGCACCTGCTGGAGGCCTACACGAATTTGCTGCGCGCCTGGCCCGACGCGACGCTGCGCGAGCGGTTGCGCTCCGTGGCCGATGTGATGCTGGACAGGATCCTCGACGCGAAGACCGACCATCTGCGGCTCTTTTTGGACGAGGATTGGACGCCGCGTTCCGAGGAGTATTCATTCGGACACGACATCGAGTTTTCCTGGTTGATGTGCGAAACCGCCGACGTGCTCGACGACGAGAACCTGATCGCGCGCGTGCGGCCGCTGGCGGTGCAGATCGCGCACACCACGCTCGAGCAAGGCGTCGATCCCGACGGCGGCGTGCTCGGCGAGGCCAATCCGCGCGGGCTTACGGTCACGTTCAAGGAATGGTGGCCGCAGGCCGAAGCCGTCGTCGGCTTTCTCAACGCCTATCAGATCAGCGGCGATCCGAAGCTCTGGACCGCGATGCGCCGGAGTTGGTCGTTCATCGAGACGTATCTCGTCGATCGCAAGAAGGGCGAGTGGCTGCACGGCGTGTCGCGCGATCACACGAAACGTTCCACGATGAAACTGAGTTTCTGGAAGTGTCCTTATCACAATGGCCGCGCCTGCCTGCAGGTGCTCGAACGACTCGAATCCCTCGAATCGAAGCCCTGAACCGCACCGTCCCGCTGATCACATGAAGACTATCTTTTTTGCCATCGGATTTTCCGCGCTGTGCTGGGTGAGCGTGCGCGCGGCGTCGCCGGACCCCGGCGCTGGCGACACGCTCGTGCTGAACGAGCAGGAGTATCTCGAGATGCGCGGTCTGAATGTCATGCTCGCGCACGACTATTATCCCGAGAGTCACCAGGGCGGTGTGGGCGTGATCCAGAACGGACTGCGCATCGCGACGAATGGCGACTTGCGACTCTCGGTGGCCCCCGGGCAGTGGCAGCCGACGCCGGTCGTCGGTCCGCGTCAGATCGATCGCGCCACCGGCGAGGTGAGCGTTCACATGAGCTATCCGGATGCGAAAAAGGACCGGACGGGCTTCAATCCGATCACCTATCCCGACCTGAATCTCGGCTACACGGTGCGGATCGTGCCCGCCGGGCGGGCGTTTCGAATTGTCGTCGATCTCGACCAGCCGCTGCCGGCGGAGTGGGTCGGCCGCGTCGGATTCAACTTCGAACTGTATCCAGGATTCTTGTTCGGCGCGTCGTTCGCTATTGGCGAACAGATCGGACAATTCCCGCGTCAAGCCAACGGTCCGAGCGAGACCGACGAACACGGCGAGCAGATCATGCGGCTCGGTCGGGGGAAGTCGTTGACCGTTGCGCCCGAGTCTGATCGTCAGCGGATGACGATCGAGGCGGTCCGCGGCGGAGAACTGGAACTGCTCGATGGCCGCGCCGAGCACACGAACGGCTGGTTCGTGGTGCGCTCGCTCGTGCCCGCCGGCGAAGCGAAGGGCGCCATCGAATGGCTCGTAACGCCGAACGCCATCCGAGACTGGACGTCGGCGCCGGTGATTCAGGTTTCCCAAGTCGGCTACCATCCGGCGCAGCCGAAGGTCGCGGTCATCGAACTCGATCGAAACGACTCTGCACGCAAAATCGCCGTCCTTTATCGCGCCACGTCGGCCGGCCTCGAAAAGGTGCTCGAGCAAAAACCGAAGGAGTGGGGGCGTTTCCTCCGTTACGACTATCTCCAGGTCGACTTCACTGAAGTCACACAGCCCGGCACCTACGTGCTCACGTATGGCGAAGAACGTTCGGGGCCGATTCAAATCTCTTCCGAAATCTTCGCGCGTGATGTCTGGCAGCCAACCGTCGAATATTTTCTGCCGGTGCAGATGTGTCACATGCGCGTGACCGACGCCTATCGCGTCTGGCACGGACTTTGTCACGCCGACGACGCGCTGATGGCGCCGGTGAATCACAATCACTTTGATGGCTATCATCAGGGACCGTCGACGCTCACCTCGTTTCAGCCGGGCGATCACGTGCCCGGCCTCGATCGCGGTGGCTGGCACGACGCCGGCGATTACGACCTGCGTATCGAATCGCAGGTCGACACGATTCAGGGTCTCGCACTCGCGTGGGAACTGTTTCAACCGCGGATCGACGAAACAACCATCGACCAGGAAACGCGCATCGCGGCGATTCATCGCCCCGACGGCAAGGACGATATCCTTCAGCAGATCGAGCACGGCTTGCTCTCGGTCTTGGGCGGTTATCGTTCGCTCGGCCGGCTGTATCGAGGAATCCAGGACGCTTCGCTGCGCCAATACACGCACCTCGGTGATGCCGCGACGATGACGGACAACCAGGTATTTTCAAAGCCCTCGGACGACGCCATGAAAATTCTCGCCGCTGCGGCGGTGGCCGGCTCGCAAGCGGAACCGAAGATTGGCGATCTCCCGCCGCTGGGCTCGGTCGGTTCCGCGGACGATCGCTGGGTGTTCACCGAGCAAAATGCGCCGCACGAGCTCGCGACGGCATCGGCGCTGGCCGCGTCGGCGCGCGTGCTGAAAGGCTACAACGACGAGCTTGCGGCCGAATGTCTCGTGGTCGCGGAGAAATTGTGGGCGGCGGCGGAACCGGCCCAACCTCTGCTCCGACTCGCGGCGGCGATCGATCTGTTGCAAGCGACGGGGAAATCCGAATACGCGCAGGCGATTGTCGGCTTGGGTGACGACATCGTCGCCCACGTCGACCGCTTCGGCTGGCTCGGCGCGCGTTCGCTCCCGCTCGTTCAGGATCCGGCGTATCGTGAAAAAATTCGCGCAGCTCTGAAAACGTATCGCTCGAGCGTCGATCGGCTGGAGCGCGAAACGCCGTATGGGTTGCCCTACAAACCCGCCATCTGGGGCGCCGGTTGGGGCATTCAGCGGTTCGGGGTGGAGCAGTATTTCCTGCACGTCGGCGCGCCCGACATCTTTCCGCGCGATTACATGCTGCACGCGATCAATTTCATTCTCGGCTGCCATCCGGGCTCGAACAACGCCTCGTTCGTTTCGGGCGTCGGCGCGAAATCGCTCACGGTCGCCTATGGAGTGAATCGTGGCGACTGGTCTTATATTCCCGGCGGCGTGGCCTCCGGCACCGCGTTGATCCGCCCGGATTATCCGGAGCTGCTCACGTGGCCCTTCCTGTGGCAGCAAGGCGAATACTGCCTTGGCCGTCCGACTTCGGACTACGTGTTTCTCATTCTGGCCGCGGATCGGCTCCTCGGCCGGTAAGCGACGCGCAAACACCAACGCGGTTTCGTCGCGCAATCGAAACCGCGTCGCGTCCCGCGTCCGTTCACCAGTGCGCGTAGTCGCCCTTTTCGAGGGCGCGCGCAAACTCGACCAGCAGCTGCACGCAACGCTCCACGTCCTCGAGGTCCACGACCTCGCTGGGCGTGTGCATGTAACGTAACGGAATGCTCACGAGTCCCGTGGCCACACCGCCGCGACCCATCTGAATCGCACGTGCATCCGTGCCGGTTGGACGCGGATCCGCCTCCAACTGATACGGGATGCCCGCTTTTTTCGCGGCGGCGATGAGCTTCTGGTAAACCTTCGGATTGATGTTCGCGCCGCGGCAGATGATCGGACCGCCGCCGAGTTTCGTCTCGCCGTATTTCCGGTTGTCACAGTCCGGGTGATCGGTCGCGTGACCGACGTCGACGGCGATCGCGAGGTGCGGATTGACGGAGTATGCGGCCGTCGTCGCGCCGCGAACGCCGATCTCTTCCTGTGCGGTCGCCACGGATACAACCTTGGCCGAGAAATTTTTCTCCTTCGAGAGACGAATCAGCGTCTCGCCGACAATGTAGGCGCCGACCTTGTCGTCGAACGCTCGCGCCGCGCCGATGCTGCCGCTGAACAACTCGAACTCGTGATCGTAAGTGGCGACGTCGCCGATCGCGACGCGCTCGAGCGCCTCAGCCTTCGACTTCACGCCGATGTCGATCCAGATCTCGTGTTTCTTCGGCACCTTCTTGCGATCCTCCTCGTCCATGAGATGGATCGCGCGCTTGCCGGTGACGCCCTTGATCGGGCCATTCGCGGTTTGGATGATCACCCGCCGGCCGGAAATCACGCTGAGATCGTGACCGCCGACGGTGTCGAAATAGAGAAAGCCGTCCTTGTTGACGTAGGTGATGATCAGGCCGAGTTCGTCGATGTGGCCCGCGAGCATCAGCACGGGATCGCCGGTGGGATTGAGCGTGGCGATGCGGTTGCCGAGGGCGTCGTTGGCGTAGGCGTCGGCCGCCGGTTTGACGTGGCGGTCGAACACCGCCTGCGCCTCGAATTCGTAACCGGAAGGAGAGCGCGCGCGGAGGAGCTCGGTGAGAAACGCGGGGACCGGGTAATTCTGCGACATAAATGAGCGATTGCTTTTCTCTTACCCTGAAATCGAAAATTCGAAATCGAAAGTTTCAAAAATGACCATCTATCCAGCCATCGACATTAAAAGCGGCCGTTGTGTGCGGCTCACGCAAGGACGCGCGGACCAGGAAACCGTTTACGCGGAGAATCCGGCCGACGTCGCCGTGCAGTTTCGCGAGGCTGGCAGCAGCTGGGTGCACGTGGTCGATCTTGACGGTGCGTTTGCGGGAGAACCGCAGAATCTCGCGGCCGTGCAGGCGATCGCGAAAGTCGGTTTGAAGGTGCAACTCGGCGGCGGCCTGCGCACGCGCGCGGCGGTCGAGCGTGCGCTCGGCTTCGGCGTGAGCCGGGTCGTGATCGGCACGCGCGCCGCGGAAAGCGAAGCGTTCGTCGGCGAACTCGTGCAGGCGTTCGGCGACAAAATCGCCGTCGGCATCGACGCGAAGAACGGACAAGTGGCGGTGAAGGGCTGGGTGGCCACCGCCGATCTGAGCGCGATCGCCCTCGCGAAGAAAATGGATGCGCTCGGCGTCTCCACCTTGATCCATACCGACATCGGCACCGATGGGATG
The DNA here is from genome assembly GCA_040255565.1 of Opitutaceae bacterium. Classification (GTDB taxonomy): domain Bacteria; phylum Verrucomicrobiota; class Verrucomicrobiia; order Opitutales; family Opitutaceae; genus Opitutus. The sequence goes on from JBDZVH010000001.1 coordinate 1,072,666, forward strand.
CTGACAGGCCCCAATTATGCGGCGCAGGAGGCGATGCTGACCGCCGGGAAGTTTCGCGTAATCGCGAGCGGTGGCGTCAGCCGGCGCGAAGACGTGATCGAATTGGCCAAGCTGGCGCAGCGTCACGCCAATCTGGACGGCGTGATCGTCGGAAAAGCGCTTTACGAAAAGCGCGTGGACCTGCGTGACCTGCTCGAGCTCGCGCGCTGACCGTTCCGATGACACGGAGCGCGCGCCTGGTCGGAGTTACTTGATCTTCTCCGCGATCTCCTCGAGCGGATAGGTCACGATCTCCGCGAGTGTCGGGTGATACCACGGCGCGCGCAGCAAATCGAAAACGGTGGCGCGCATCGCGAGCGGGCCGCTGAAGGCGTGGATCAACTCACCGGCGTCCTTGCCGACAATCTCCGCGCCGAGGATGCGACCGCGGCGGGGTTCCGCGATGACCTTCACGTAGCCGTAGTTCGCGTCCATCAGGATCGACTTGCCGTGATCGTTAAATGGATACGAAGCGACGAGGTAGGGGCGCTGCTTTCGCTCGAGGTCGCGCTCGAGCAGGCCGATGGTGGCGAGCTGCGGATCGGTGAAGACGACGTTCAACAACAGCGAGTAATCGACGGGCTTCAGCTTCTTCACACCGGCGGCGTGACGCGCCGCAAGTTCGCCCTGCTGGATGGCGACGTGGACGATCTCGGCGGGCCCGGAACAGTCGCCCGCGGCGTAGATGTGCGGTGCCGACGTTTGCTGCCAGCGGTTGATCACGATCTGGCCGGTGATGCGGGTTTTCACGCCGGCGGCCTTGAGGTTGAGCGATTGGGTGTTGGGTTCGCGACCGAGGGCGTTGAACAGATGCGCTGCGCGCCGGGTGATGATTTTCCCCGCGTGCATGAACTCCACGCCCACGCCCCTTGCGTCCTGCCAGACCCGCTGCAGATGAGTGCCGGCGAACAGTTCCACGCCTTCGTCGCGCAGCGCCTGTTGCACAACGGTGGACGCGGCGGCGGAGTGATCGCGCAGGATGTTCACGCTGCGCTGGATCAGTGTCACGCGCGTGCCGATGCGCCGGAGAAATTGCGTCAGCTCGCAGGCGACGATGCCGCCGCCGAGCACGATCACGCTCTTCGGAATAAAATCGAGATCGAGGACATCGTCGCTGGTCCAGAACGGCGTGTCTGCGAGGCCGGGCACGGGCGGGACGCTTGGCTTGGAACCGGTTCCGATCAGGATTTTTTTTGCCCGCAGCTTCCGTCCATCGGAAAGTTCGACCGTGTGCGGATCGACGAAGCGTGCGTGGGCCCGGATGAGGTCGAATTTCCCGTTCTCGAGCGCCTGCACGCGGTAGTCGGCGAAATCGGCGATGATGCGTTTCTTGCGCGCGTGGATCGCCTTCATGTCGGCGCGGGCGGACGGAATTTTCAGGCCGAAGGTTTTCGCTTTCTGCGCGAGGTGCAGGACCTCCGCCATATAGAGCAGCGTTTTCGACGGCATGCAGCCGCGCAGGATGCACAGGCCGCCAAGCTCGGATGCGCCGTCGACGATGGCCGTTTTCAAACCGTGCGCGGTGGCGACGCGGGCGGAATTGAAACCCGCGCTACCGCCGCCGAGAACGAGGAAGTCGTATGTTTTCAACTGCATCATAGGAAACGGGCTAACCCGGTGCGCGCAACCTTCGGCGCCCCGGGCCACGATTTCCGGCCTCCGCCGCACCGCTCCCGCCTAGCGTCCTTTCCCAAACAGCATGATGTGGATCGTCTTCAGGACGATCGAGGCATCCAGCAGGAACGAGAAATGCCGGATGTAATAGAGATCGTATTCCAGCTTGCGCAGCGTGTCCTCGAGGCTGGCGCCGTAGGGATAGTTCACCTGCGCCCAGCCGGTGATGCCGGGCTTCACCAGGTGCCGGAAATAGTAGCAGGGAATCTCCCGCTCATACTCGGCCACGAGCCGGTCCCACTCCGCGCGCGGCCCGATCAGGCTCATTTCGCCCCGCAACACGTTCCACAGCTGCGGAAATTCGTCGATGCGCGTGGCGCGGAGAAAACGGCCGACGCGCGTCACCCGGGCGTCTCCGGTTTTTGTATACGGACTGTCGTGACCGCCGGCGCGCATGGTGCGAAGTTTGCGCATCCGGAAGGGCACGTTGTTCCGGCCGATCCGGTTCTGGGAAAAAAAGATCGGGCGCCCGTCCTCGATCCAGACGACCAGGGCGCCGAGCGCGATGAGCGGAGCGGCGAGTAGCAGGCCGATGAGCGCGAAGCCGATGTCGCTGGCCCGCTTCAGGCGCTCGAATACCGGCTCGCGGGCGATGGGGAAGCCTTCCTGAAAAAGCCAGGTCTGGTTCAGGCGGTAGAGCGGAATCTTGCGCCAGTAGACCTGGTGAAAAAGCTCGAGCGTGTAGGTGGGGACGCCGTTGAAGTAGAGATTCACCAGCTGCTGGGAAACCTCCGGCGGCCGCTCGTCCCGCGACTCACGCAGGATGAGCGCCTCGACCGCGAGCTGTCCTGCCTGGATCTGTTGCAAAACGGACGAGAACGGCTGCACGTTCAGTTCCGGATTTGCCGCGGCTTCGCTGCTCTCGGCCTCGGCAGCCAGCGAATAGACCACCTGCTGGGAGGTGCCGAGGCGCAGGCATTCGTCGCGGAAGGCGATGCAGCTGGGCAGGTCGCCGACGAAGGCCAGGCTGCGCGTGCCCCGTCGGACCGACACCCGTTGATAAACCACCCGGCGGTAGCCGAGCGTCACCGGTGTGAGCACGAGGAAACTGAGGGCGATCACGACGCGACTGGATTGCAGCTCGTAGCCGCTCGGCAGGAAGACAAAGGTCATCATCAGCACGCCCGCCATCGCGCTCATCATCGCGATCGTGTGGAGGCTGGTATAATCGACCCCGATCATGTCGGTCCGCGGGTTGTAACCGTCGATCAGATACAGCGCGATCGTGAGCGCCGCCAGTGGAGCCAGCAGCGGCGTCACAATGAGATGTTCGCCCACGAAGCCGCGGAGCACACTCAGAGCGTTGAAAACGGCGATCACCGAAAGGGCGTCGAGGACGAGCAGAACGAGGAACGTCTTGCGCGCGGTGGTCATGAAGAAGTGGCGGAGGTGGCGTAGCCGTTGCGCGGATTCGCGGCAAGACCGCGGGCCAAAATGTCATTCCAGGTCGAGAGCGCCGTCGGGAAGCCGCCGGCCGCGAACTGGGTCGCGGCCGCCTGCATCCGGTGTAGTTCGCCGGGATCGTTCCTCAGCGCGCGTATCCAGCGGAGCATGTCGGGGGTGGCTTCGCGCGAGAACGCCGCGCCCAGCCGGTGCTGCCGCACGAGCTGCGCGATCTCGGCCTCGGGCGGTCCGATGAAAAGCACCGGGCGTCCGGCCGCGGCGACTCCATAAAGCTTGCTGGGGAAAACCCAGCGTTCGGCCTCGGGGCGTAACGTCACCAGATGAAGATCGATCGCTCCCAGGCTGGCCGAAAGGTTGTGCCGCGGTTGCGGTGGGAGGAACCGGACCGGCAGCTTCCTTGCGGTCGCCAAACGCTGCAGGGCCGCCCGCTGCGCTCCCTCGCCGACGATCACGAACGCGATCGCGGGATCGTCGCGCAACCCCTCAGCCAGTTCGATCAGCGGCACGAGATCGTGCACGCGACCGAGATTGCCGGAGTAGCCGATGACGAATTTCCCGTCGAGGTCCCAGGCGCGGCGACGGTCCGCGACGACCGCAGGCTCCGCTGGGGCAACGCCGGCCGGTGCCCAGTTGGGCGAAACGAGGATTCGGTCGCTCGCGACGCCGGCGCCGTGCGGGGCTCTTGCCATGTCGCTGCCAGGCACGACGCATGCGGCGCTCCGCCTCCACACGAAATCGCGAAGCGGGCACAGGATGGTCAACCAGCGTTGTCCCGTGAGCCCGGCGGCAACTTCCGGATAAATGTCCTGAATCCATTGCACCACGCGTGCGCCGCGCGATGTTGCGATCAGCCAGGCGAGCGCTCCCACCAGCGGCGGATCGGTCATCGCCACGACCATGTCATGGCGACGCGCGACGGAAAGCAGCGTCAACGCGCAGCCGGCGTAGAACGTAATGAAATCCGCGATACGGCCGGGGATATGACGCCGGCTCCAACGGATTGCGGACACGCGGTGGATCAGCACGCCGGCGCGTGTTTCCCGCCGCTGCGGCCACATCGCGGGCGCGGAGGTGAGCACGGTCACTTCGTGGCCCGTCCGGGCGAGCGCTTCGGCGAGATCCGTGAGCAACTGCGCCGTGGCCGATTCGGCCGGCCAATAGAAACGGTTGATGAAAACGACGCGCGGCATCAACGGTGTCGACCGGCACGAACCAGTTCCTGCGCTTTCGCCGCACTGACGAACTCGTAAAAGGCCATCAAGCGGCAAAACACATAACCGCGATATCCATCCAGAAATCCGGCGCGCAGCACGTAATGATAGAGGAAACGCAGCGTGGGTCGGAAGGGCAGGCGTCGTGCGAAGAGCTTCAGCTGCCGTTTGCGGGCGAGCGCGGGTGTCAGCGACTCGCCGCTGGTTCTGACATTGCCGGCATTGGCGAGCAGCAGCCGCGCCTCCCAGTTGCTGTAGCGATTGTGTTTCTCGAGCCAGATTTCGAGGCTGGGAAACGCGAAGTGCTCCATCTCGCCACACAGGTGGGCGGTGGTTCCTTCCAGGATCACGTGCTCGTGCACCTCGTTGTCGCCGGAGTGCGTGTCGCCGACGCCGGGAAACTGTTCGTAGCGTCCGAGGCGGTGCCGGAAAAAGCGGAGATTCCAGCTCGGATAGTAGCCGCAGTGGCGAAGCCAGCCGTCGAGAAACCAGAAGCGGCGGTTCACGTAATAGCCGTCCGCGCCCGGTGCCGCGACCACGCGCCGCAGTTCGGTCGCAAGCTCCGGCGTGATGCGTTCGTCGGCGTCGAGGATGAACACCCATTCGTGGCGCCACGGAATGTGGTCGAGCGCCCAATTCTTTTTCTTCGGCAGCCGACCGTCCCAACGAAAGTCCACGACGGTGGCGCCGAGCTCCCGCGCGATGTGAACGGTGTCGTCGGTGCTGTGCGAATCGACGACGACGATCTCGTCGGCGAAGCGGGCCGATTCGATGCACGCCCGAATGTTAGCCGCTTCGTTGCGGGCCGGAATCAACACGGAAATTGGGCAACGTTCGCTCATGCGGCGGAGGCGGAAGGGTGGGCGAGACCTTCGCTCGCGGTCGAACGCATTTCGCCGGCCCGAAGCCGCGCATACTGCAGACCGGTGAAGAAACACGTCCACCACGCGCAGATCACGGCGCGATTCCCGAACGGAAACTCCAGCCAGGCGTAGAGCACGATCAAGGCGCAACCGCCGCCGAGATAAAGCGTGATCGGATTCGCGCTCAGATAGCGCCGGCTGGCGTAAAGTGGCACCAGCGCACACAAGCCGAGCAGCGCGGTTCCGACGAACCCCACTTCGGAGAACGACTGCAACCAATCGCTGTGCGCGTCGTGGAAATACAACGGCAGTCCGTCGGGGCTTCCATATTGCTGCGTGTTGTGAAGGTAGAAGACCGTTGGATACGTCGCCATGCCCCAGCCGAACCAGAGTTTTTCCTGCGCCATGTGCCAGGTGTCGCGATAGAGGATCTGGCGCGAACCGAAATCTCCGCGTGCGCGGAGATCGGCAATTTGATCGCGGGTGACGTCCAGGCGCTTCTCGATTGTGGAGCCCGCGAGCGAATAGACGAACGTGCCGGCCAGCGACGCGGCGGCAATCGAGAGGGCGATGGGCCGGGCGACCGAACCGCCCTGCACCCGACGGCGGCGAACCAGATTCCAAAGTCCGTGCATCACGGCGGCGACGAGCACGAGCAGCACCAGGACCGTGCACGATCGCGACGTGCTGAGCGGCACCGAAATCGCGAGAAGCAGGATTGCGACCAGGCCGGTTAGAGCGGGTGAGTGCCAGAAATCGCGGCCCGTGCTGCGGCGGGAGAAATGGAAGACGAGGCCGAGGGCGGCCGCCGTCATCAACACGATGAAGGCGCCCCAATGATTGTGATAGATGAACGAGGAAAAGAAATACACCTGCGGCGACTTCACCGCCCCGAAGAAAAGCCCGTCGGCACCGCTCAGTTTCTGCACCGTCCCAAACGCCGCGAGCACCAGGGCATTGCCGGCGAGCGCGAAGAGCAGTGCGCGGAGGGCGCGGCGACGGCGCACGACCAGCAGGAGATTGAAACAGGAAAGATAAACCGCATCGAGGAACCACAGCGTCGCCAGCGACAGCGCGGGGCGCGCGGTGCTGGGCAAGGGCCAACGCGCACCTTCCTGAACGTAGAACGTGCGCGCGCCATCTGTCACTTCGCGGAAGCTCGGGTTGAAAGCGCTGACGAGCACGATCGCGTTGAACAGCCCGAGCGGCCAGAGCCACATGAGGCGTTGCCGTTCCGCCCGGTGGCGCCGACGCACGCATGCGGCGATCGTGATCGCCACGCCGAGCGAGCCCCAGACCGAGAGCAGCGTTCGCACCCACGGCGCGTTGCCGCCAAATGCCCAAGCGGCGACGAGCACCAACAGGGCGACGTGGAGGATGGTGAGCGCTTCGAGGCTGGTGGAGCCGGCGACGTGGGAGGACCGACGGACGGACGAGTGCGTGGGGGAGGAACTCATCCGCGACGAGGCGAGGCGATCAGCTGCTGATAAAACTGCCGCAGAATCTCGGCGGAGTTTGCCCACGAGTAGCGAGCCAGCACATGCGCGCGCGCCACCGCGCCGCGCTCGGTCAGGCGGTCGACGCCCTCCGCCAACGCGGACTGGAGGGCTTCCTCGTAGCGTTCCCACGGCACGCACCAGCCGGTACCGGCCGCGTCGAGCTCGGACCACGGTGTCGTGTCGGTGACGAGCGCCGGGAGGCCGTGGGCCATCGCTTCGGCGATGACGAGGCCGAAGTTTTCGTTGTGCGAAGGCAGCAGGAAGAGCGAGGCCACGGCGTAGGGTGGGGGCCGGTTTTCACCGTCGAACACACGCACGCGGCCAACCCCGGAGGCGCGCAACACATACGTCTCGAGCTGCGATGGCGTGTAGCTCTCTGGCACGCCCACGATCAGCAACATCCAATCGGATGGGGCGCGAGCGAGCCAGGCGTCGATCAATTCGAGCACGCGTTTTTTCTGGTGCAGTCGCGAGTAAAACAACGCCGTCGGGCGCTGCGTGACATCTGGGCACGCCTGCTGCCAATACGCGCGCGCGGCGGCAACGTCCTCCGCGTCGGGCGCGGCCACTCCGTTGGGCGCCACGCAGACCGGCTGCGTAAAACCCAGTGCCTTGATTTCGTCCGCTTCTTCAGGACTGGTGGCGTGCCAGCCGGCGGCGTCGCGGAACGCCCCCGGATGCAGGATGGCCCGCGCGATCTGCTTGCGCCAGCGACGATGATTCCACGCCCACGCGCTCATCATGCCGCGGGGCGAAATCACGAGCGGGACGCCGTGACGGCGGGCGGCCTCGCCGGCGTAGCCCAGGGTCCGCAACCAGATGGAATGGTGGTGAATCACGTCGGCGTCGTGATTTTTCAAATACGACTTCATTCCGGCCGACGGACAGAGCGCCTGGGGCCAGTCGCGCCGAAAGACCTGCTGCCGGTAGCGACCGTCTTCGTGCGCCGAGAGCTCGCGGGGATGCGTGGCCAGCAGCGTCACCTCCTCGCCGGTCGCGGCAAGCGCCCGGGCGACGGCGGCGACGGACCGGCTGGGGCCTCCGTGCCTCTCTTCGAGGCTGGGAACAATCTGGCAGCAGCGCATCGTCAGGCCGGTGGCGGACGATCCTTCACCGGCCGGCATGGCTGGCCGACGCAAATTTTGCGCGCCGGCTGATCGCGGACCACGACCGCGCGGGCGCCGATCACACAGAGTTCGCCGATCGTCACTCCCGGACCGACAAACACATCCGCGCCAACCCAGGCGTTCTCGCCGATGACGATGGGGGCGGTGACCAGCGGCATGTCCCAACGCAGAAAATCGTGAGTGCCCGCACAAAGATGGCAGTTCTGGCTGATGTTCGCGCCGCGCCGCAAGGTGATGTGACCGAGATTGTAGATGGTCACGTGGCGCCCGACCATCGATCGCGGCTCGAGTCGCAGCCGCCACGGATAGGTCACACGCACCGTGGGAAACACGACGACTTTGCCCGGCTCCGGAATATCGGCGCCGAACAGTTTCAGCAGCCGCGTGCGAAAACCGTGGAGCGGCCGCGGGCTCCAGCGAAAAAGTGTGGCCTGCACGAACGCCCAGAACCAGCGCAGCAGGACCTCGCCCCGCGGATCGGGCGTCACGCAGTTTTGGCCGAGATAGGGCGGTTCTGCAGTCATGCGAGTCGGAATTACGCCAGCAAGCGACGGGTCACTTCAACGTCGAAAAATCCGCGAGCAGTCGCGCCGCGAAGTTCGGGAAATCGTAACGACGAACTTCCTCGCGGGCCGCCTCCGCCATTCGCGCTCGCGCCGCATCGTCGGCCAACAGTCGCGCCAGCGTATCCGCGAGCCGTTGCGAAGCATCTTCGGCCGTATGGTCGAAGATCCCGCCGGTGACGTCCATGCGCACGAAGTCCGTAAAACACGGCAATGCGGACACCACGGGCACCGCGCCGGCCGCCATGGCTTCGGCAACGGCCACGCCGAAGGTTTCGCCCTCCGCTGCGAGGCTCGGGTAGCAAAAGACATCCAGCCATCGGTAAACCTCGATCAATTGCGTCGGATCGAAAATGGGGTCGAGAAATGTGACACGATCGCCGGGAAGCGCCGCGGCGAACTTGCGTTCCAATTCAGCGCGGTAGGATTCTCCGGAGCCGCCGCGCGCGACATCGGCCGGACCGCACAACAGCAATCGCCACGGCGGCAGATCGGAGCGAGCGGCGAGCTGCGCGGCGGCCGCCGCGAGAAGATCGAGCCCTTTCTCCCGATGCAGACGCCCGACGAATCCGATCGTCAGCGGCGCCGATCGCGCAGGTTTTCCTCCGCCAGCGAAGGACGTCCAATCGATCGGATAACCGAAGATCCGGGTGACCGGTTGCAACTGCGGATTTTCGAGCAGCACCGCCGCCGCGATCGGCGAGCTTACCGCCAGCACCCGATCCACCCGGCGATAGACACGGTATTGGCCCTTCGGCACCCGACCCGGCATCACGGCGACGCGTCCGGCACCGCGACGAAACCATCCGAGCCAGACGGGCAGGGCGATGCAGTTGACGATGGTGATGTCGGCCGGGGGCAACTGTCGCCATACCCTCCAGCTCCAGAGGAGGTCCAGCCAGAGATTCTTCCAGAGCCGTTCGGTGTGGGAAAAACCCGGCAGCCGCAAATGCTGCACGCCATCTTGCGTTTCCCGATCGGGGAATCCGGGCCAGCGGCGCGAGATCAACGTGACCGCGTGGCCGGCGCGCGCGAATTCCTTCGCCAATCCAAACCACGATTTCTCCGATGCGCCGCCCGCGACCGGTGGCACCGGCAGGAAAAAACCGACGACGATCGTGATTCTCATGAGGATCCGGTGGCGAATCGGATCGCCTTCAGCAGCCCGGCGGTGGCTTGCGCGTAGGTGTATCCATAAATCCGTTGCGCGACGCGCTCGCGCAATGGGGCAAGGTCCGCCTGCAGCGCGGCGGCCAGGCGCTCCCGCAACTGCGCCGCGTCGTCGGCGCGAAACACCCAGCCGGTCTCGCCGTCGGTCACGAGATCTTGCTGGCAGCCGACGCGGTCGCTAACGAGCGCCGGCCGGCCGAGGTGCATGGCTTCGTTGACCGCGAGCCCCCAGGTTTCGTAAAGCCCCCGGGACGGCAGTGCGAAGACATCGGCCAGCAGATACCGTGCGGGCATCTCGGTTTGATTGGCGAACGGCAGAAAAAGCACGCGGCCCGGCGCGGCCGCCGCCCGCTGAAGCAGCGCCGCTTTCTCCGGTCCTTCGCCGACAAAGACGAGCGCATGCTTGTCTGGCGGAAGCGCGAGAAAGGCGTCCAGCAGTTCCCGCGGTTGCTTCGCCGGCAGCAGTTTCCCGGCGAACAGGACGACGCGCGTATCAGGGGCGAGTCCCAGTCGCAGCCGAAGCTCCGCCGCGGCTGCGCGCGTCCCGGGCTGGGCGGGATCGAAGCGGGTGTGATCGACGGCGTGGGGCGCGAAGAAAAGTTTGTGAGCAGGAACGCCAAGCGCGGAAAAATAGTCGCGGTTTGCGCGCCCGACGTAGGTGAGGGCGGCGAACTGCGCGTAGAGCGAGCGGAGCGCCAGACGCGTCCGCCACGGCGGCGTCGGACGCCCGAGAAAATGGGAATCGCCGCGGAAGATAAGTGGAATCCCTCGGAGGCGCGCCCACGCGATCAGGCGCAGATGGCTCGCATACGCGTAGCCAAACAGAAGCACGGCGTCCGGCCGGAAAGCCGCGAGCCGCCGCGTCAGCCCGGGATTCTGCAACCCGCGGAAATGATGGGTGCCGGGATCGCGGGCGACGTTCCTGACAAACTCGTGCGGATAGCCTTCGAGGAGATCGATATCCCAGCGAAATGTGGTTTGAAACTCCGGGTCGCGCGTCGGTTCGACGCCGAACTGCCAGAGGTAGAACACGCGCAGTTCCAGCGACGCGTTATCCTGCAGCCAGCGAAACCACGGACTGTAATACTGCGTCGGATGTGACAGCACGATCGCGAGCCGCAGCCGACCTGAGGACGCGAGCCTGTCCGCGATGGAATTGTTCGCGACTTGGCTCACGCGGGGCGCAGGGAAACCCGCCGGACCAGAAACGCGCCGATCACGACCATGGGCGCGACGGATTGAAACGTCGCGGTGATGAACACGCTGGCGACCATTTCGAACGAGTTGGCGACCGTGACGAAAACGATGAAGGCGACGAAGCCTTCGAGCGAGAGAAGCGGTTTGATGGTGGACTTTTTTTCCAGCCACCCGAAAAGAAAGCCGAAGACCAGGCCGACCACCAGGCTGCCGACCAGCGGGCCGAAATTGCCGTAAGCTTCCGCCAGCAGTCCCCAGGCGATGTAGGTGACGAGGGTGCTCTCGAGTTGTTGCCGTCCGAAGTGCACGTTGAGCATGACCTGGCCCTCGTGGCTGCGGGGCTTGTCGGGCCAAAACAGGCGCGGGATCAGCAGAGCGGGGATGATCGTGTAGGTTTTTCCGCCGAGTGGACGGACCATGCCCGTATCCATTTCGTCGATAACATAGAGGATGTTCTGCAGGTTGTTGACCCGCAGCAGCAGGCTCTGACCGGATTTCTGGGACGCCTCCGTTTGGTGGCTCCGCCAGAACGACTCCGTTTTCTCCTCGGTGCCGGTCATGATCGTCCAACTCGCCTCCACCCACTCGGCGTAGCGCTGCGGCATGTTGAACAACGTGGTGCTTTCGACCGGCGCCTCTCCCTCCCCGTGGGACCAATACAGGCCCCGCATCTCAAACTTGCCGAGATTGAGGAAGGCCAGTGCGCAGCCGACCACGGCGAGAAAGCGCCACGGAATCCTGCCGCTGCCCCAGAAGAGTCCGATCGCGACCGAGAAAAGGACGATGGCGGTCGCCGAGAGCAGAAATCCGGAAGCGGAGATGATGGCGTTGAACGCGAGCATCGCCCAGAACGCCGTGCGCTGACCGCCCGTGAGATTTCCGGAACTCAGCAGCATGCTCTCGATGAACAGACCGCAGGAGGTGATGACGCTGACCAGCGCGAACACGATGGGGAACGACCCGGCGGGGAGCAGGGCGAAAACGGGATCGAGCAAGCCGACGGCCGACAGCGCCTGGTAGGCCGTCGCGGCGCCGATCAGCCAGAAGCCGATCCGGCGCAAGCCGTCCAGCCCCTGATCGACCATGATGTTCAGCATGTGGGCGGTCGGCCTGCCGTTCTGCACGACCTGCAGCGCCGCCCACCAGCCGGTGGTCATGCTGACGAGAAAGAGAAAAATTTCGAAACCCGCCCGGGACACCATCTCTGGGGGATAGAACTGCACCACGGGATGTCGCACGAGGATGGGCAACCCATAAGCAACGAGGTGTTGCACGGCCATCATCGGCAGGATCGGCAGTCCGGTGCCGGCCAGTTTCCAGACGTGGAGCACGAGCAACACCCCCGCCGAAAGCAGCGCGAACGCGATCGCGCCCGGACGCCCGCCGACGAACAGCCACGCCGCTGTGCCGCCCAGCAAGGCAGCCACGATCGGAAACGCCTTGCGCAGGAGCGAGCGCAGCTGGTCCGCCAGATCGCCGAGCTGCGTCTCGTAGGAAAATTGGAGCGAGGGGGCGGACATGCTAACGGGCGAGAAGCTTCGCGAAAAACCCTGCGTGCTGGCGAGCGAGCTCTCGCGCCTCGAGGGACGCGAGTCGTGCGGGGTCGGACGCTCCGCTCCGCAGACCTGGAAGGGACCGGCAGAACGCTGCCACCTCTGCCACGGCATCGAGCGCATCGGGGTCGATCAAGCGGCCTCCGAGGCCGGTGTGCGGCGACAGCATGCGGTGCAGGACCGAGCCGGCCCGTGCGAGCGCCAACCAGGGCTTTCCGGAGGCGAGCACCAGCCAGGCCTTCGACGGCGCGTATCCGTCATCCTGCGACCCGAGGATCAGATTGGCGTCGGCGGCGCGCAGCAACGCCAGCGAGTCGAGATAGGGGATGCGGGCCGCGTGCTCCGAGATCGCCGCTTCGATGCCGAGTTCTTCGGCGAGCACGTGCACCGGTCCGGCCGTCACGCGCGGATCGTAGCTGCCTCCGTAAAACTCGGCTGTGAGTCCGCTCTTCGCGGTTCCGCGCCGCGCACGCGCAAAACCGGCCAGAAACACCTTCAGCGAACCCGTGAGATCCGGTCCCAGCCGTCCCAGATAGCGGATGACCACCGCGCCCTCGGCGCGCCCGGTCGCCGCCGTCGGTGCGAAGGCGAAGTCGCGCTCCGACCAGCCCATCGGAAGCATGCAACCACGCTCGGCTTTCCACCAGGGGTAGCGGTCGGCGAGCTGCTCCAGGTAAGCTGGCGAAACCGCGACGACACCGGCGCAACGTCGCAACGTCCACGGCTCCAGCCAGCGCGCCTGCAACGCCGCGAAGCGATACTTCCAGCCGCCTGGCGGACGAACGCCGGGCGAGTGCGCGAAATCGCTACGCCACGGATCCTGGAGATCGACGACGAAAGGCACGCCGTGCCGGCGCTGCCAGATGCGTCCGAGCGGCAAACACGCGAACTGGGTCGTCGAAAAATAGACGAGGTCGAAATGCTGCTCGCGCAGCAGCGCGTCGCCGGCCGCGCGCAGAGCGGTCCACGCTCGCCAGGCGATGTTGCCCAATCCAACCCGCCGCGTGAGGCGTGATGGCCATGCGGATACACGGGTGACGGGCACGTCGGCGGGGAGCGTTCGGAGTAGCGCCGGCTCCAGCGGCGCCTCGGTGGCCGTGGGATCGACGCTGAGCACGTGCGGCTCCCAGCCGAATTCCCGCAGGTGCGGCAGCAGCATGCGCACGCGCTGTCCGTCCGGCGCGCTGATCGGCGCGAAATGCGGGGCGACGATGAGGACGCGGCGGTTCATCGGCGGCCTGCGGCGGCGTAGAGTTCCAGATAGCGATCGGCGCAGCGCGCGAGGCTGAAGTGCGCTTCGCAATCGAGACGGCACGCGCGCCGGTCCAATTCGGAGATTCGCTTCACGGCGGCCACGCCAGTGTCGAGGGAGTCGATGAACCATCCGGTTTTGCCGGGACTGACGATCTCCGGGGTGGCGCCGCGCGCACAAGTGATCACCGGAGTGCCTGCTGCCAGCGCCTCCGCAAAAACGATGCCGAAGGGTTCGTCCCACTGGATTGGAACGAGCAGCGCGGCCGCGCCGCCGAGAAGTCGATTCTTCTGCGCGTCCCCGACTTCGCCGATCCATTCGATGCCATCGCGGCCGAGGTGGGGAGCGATTCTTGTGTCGAAAAACGTGCTTTCAGTTCCTTGGTGCGCGCGATTGCCGGCCAGGATCAACCGGCGTCCGGAGCGTCGCGCGATCGCAATCGCGAGATCGGGCCCCTTGATCGATTCGACGCGGCTAAGAAACACGAGCGGCGCGTCCGGCGGGACTTCCGGGATAAAATCGATTTTGGCGAGATCGACGAAATTCGGAATCGCAGTCCAGGTGCCGCCGCCGGGCCGCCCCATTGCGCAAATGAATTCGCTGCAACCCGTGAAGGACAAGGCGCGTCCGCCCAGCCGGTTCGCCCACCTGATCTGTCGTGGGCCGGTATGCCGCTGATACGACATGATCTTTGGCAGGCGTCGTCGGAGGAGAAACAGTGGAAGAAGAAACGCCAGCCGCGCAAAGCTGTGGACAACGTCCGGTTGAAATCGCCGCACCGCAGCGGCGAGCGCGAGGCCGTTGCGGAGGACATTCGCACCACCGTCCACCCGATTGCACGGCCAGAATAAGCGGCGACCGGCCGCACACGTTGAACCGGATTTTGCCAGCAGCGCCACCTCGTGTCCGCGCACGTGATACTCCTGCACCAGCGCGTCGACGATGCGCTCAATTCCACCATAGCCGACGGGTGGCACGGGAATCAACGGATCGGCGGTCAGCAGAATTCGCATGGGAAATCAGCAGAAAAATTCCTGCCAGGCCGGCACGTCGATCTCGCTTTGCCCGCGCTGGACATCGGGCACGCGTCCCGCGGCGACCGATTCCAGTAGTCGCGGCAGCAGTTCGAGGTAAGCCGCGGTCTTCTTGTTCGGATGCAGCAGCCAGGCGCGTTCGTCAGCCAGGTTGAGCCGGCGCAGCCCACGCGGACCGAGCACGCGGAAAAGCAGCATCTCGGGTCCCGGCGGATAACCGCGATCCCACAGCCGGCGCAGCTTGTATTCCCAGCCAAGTCGTCCCTGCATGAGCGGCAGATGGGGGGCGAGTCGTTCGCGATCCAGTAGAAAACAACGCGTGCTGAACCAGTCGTTGAGCCAGCCGTCCGCCACGCGGTGAAACGGTCGGCCTTCGTGGAGCGAGGGGGCATCATTTTCCGTGTCGACGGCGAATCCCGGCGGACTGATGCGCGGCGTCGCCATCACGACCTCCGGATAACGCTGCCAGAGCGCGAGCGCCGCCTCGGCCCACTCGAAGCCAGGTGCCTGGTGCAGGCACATGTCGGCATCGTAATGCACCACGAAACGCGTGACTGGCGCGTCCAAGCCGGCCCAATACGCGAGATTGGCGCACCCGCCGTAGTCGTGCGTTTCGGTCAGGCCTGGTGCGAGATACCGCCGGGCAAGTCCGGCCAGGAGAGGCGAGCCTGGCTCGAGCCAGACGATCTCGTCGATCCAACCGTCGGAGCGAAGTTGCTGGGCGACGGTCCGTATCTGCGCAATTCGCTCCCCAAATCCAGGCTCCGGGAGTCGCCGGAACGAATCGAAGATCCGGGTGGTCTGCGGCCGGCAAAGATCCACCACCGCGACGCGACGGGCGGCGCGTGGGTGCGCTCGCGCGAGTCGCGGGACCGTCAGCAGCGCATAAGAGACGTCGCCCGCGCATAGGTTGAACTGCAACGTGAACGCAGCGTTGCCCGGGTCAGGGGAAGCGGTTGAGGCAGCGACGGCGGGTGCGCTCATTCGTGGAGAGTCTGGAAAACCCCTCCCGCCAGTTCGTATCGACCGTCTGGAGACGGCCAGATCGAATCGATTTCGAAACTCGCAGTTGCCAGGGGCGGTGGCAACTCCGCGCCCGCGGCGGTGAGCACATGGAGGCGGATTGGTCCTGACGAACGCCAGACGGCCTGGGTTTCGCCGCGATAGCTGTGTTGCAGATCCTCTCCGATGCTGCCGCCGGCGAAGCTCCAGATGGAGCGCCCAGGCCACAACAAGCTCACCTCCGGATCTGGCACCACGAGAATCGCAGCGGGATCCTGTTGGTAAAGCTGCTGCAGCCGCCGGGGTATCGTACTTTCAGCGTCGATGCTCCACACCGCGAGTTTCTGCGAACTCAACGCCGCGCCGCGATCGCGCACGGTCTTGGCGAGGACATAGGCGAAACCGGAGAGAAACGGAATCGCCACGTAGGCGAGTCCTGCGGCGGCGAGGACCGTCCGCAACCGACGGTTCGACGAGGTTTGCCACCAGTTCCGCGCTTCCGTGAGCGCGAACGGAAGCGCTGCAATCGAGCACTGGGCGATGTGCCGCGGCACGCGGTCCACGTCGGCCACCACCCACAACACCAGAAGCGCGGCCGTCGTTCCGCCGAGTGCGGCCATCGTGATGGTCAGCCCGGCTGATTCCATGCGCCGTTGCCACGCCCGGACGAGCAGAGCGATCAATAAGACCCCGCCGGGCACGCCCAGCCATGCGACATCCTCCAAGCTTCCGCCGCCCCAGCGGCCGAATCCGGGATGCACGCGAAGAAAGAAAAGCGGGGAAAAGGCGTCCGCGGCCGCGAGGGCCGGATTGGCTACGGCCGAAACCAGATGGGTGGACGACCACGCGATCGCGCGCGGCGCCGCGAGCGGCGTCGTGCCGCCATACGCTTGATCGATTACCGTCCAAGCCAAAGGCGCGGTCGCAAATCCGCCGAAGAACCAAAGCGGCTGCCAGCGCCGGAAAGCAGCATTCTCCCGACGCGCTGCCCGCCAACCGCTCCAGACTGCCCAGCCCCCGGCTGCGGCCAGGACTGCAAGGAAGAGGCTGAACTTGAGCCAGTAGGTGAAGCCGAGAGCGAGGCCAAGGCAGCCGAGGCGGAACGGTCGCGGCGGTGATCGTTCTGCGAGTGAGGTCAAAGCCAGGAACGACCACGGCGCTGCGGCAAACGCGAGCGCTTCCGCGGAGTAGCGAAACAAGTTCGCGCTGGCATAGTGCATCCACGGGATCGATACGGCGAGGGCCACGAGCCAGGTTCGCGGCAACGGTTCCCGGGCAAACCAGCGGGTCCAGCCGACGCTGCCGACGGCAATGGCCGTCAACGCGATCAGACGCAGCGCCACTCCCAGCGGCAGGTTCATCACCGCGGCCGGCAGGAGCAGGAGCGAAGTTCCGGGCGCCCACCAGCCCAGCCATTCGGCTCGATCCTGGAGCAGGTTCGCAGGATCGACGCGCAGCAGCGTGTTCCAATTCGGCGAAAGCCCCTGCTGCCACTGCGTGAGCGCTCGCAGTGGGAGCACCGGATCGAAGAAATGCAGTCCCTGCGGCGCGCTCCAGGTCACGAACGCGAGCACGGCGCACGAGCAGATCGCGCAGCGAACGGCCAGACGGGCCGTGGCGCCAGAATCGTCGCGGAATTCAACCATGGCCCCGGCTAGCGCCGAGCGCCTGCTCGACCACATTTAGGAAGGCGTATTGTTCGACGTCCCAGCAGAATTTCTCCTGACCGAGCCGCCAGGCGGCGGCGCGTGATTCTGCGAGGCGCGTAGGATTGCCGAAGAATGCGTCGAGCGTGCGGGCGGTTTCGTCGATCTGATTCGGATCGGCGAGCAGGCCCGCGGCGCCGACTTCAGGGGCGAACATCGTCTGCGCGCGCGTATTGGACAGCAGCTGGGGAATCCCCGCGAGCAGGTAGACGAAGAGCTTGTTCGTCAGGCACAGGTCGCGATTACGCGGCGATGTCTCCTCGATCGAAAGGCCAAGGTCGGCGGTGG
Organism: Opitutaceae bacterium; assembly: GCA_040255565.1. Lineage (GTDB taxonomy): Bacteria > Verrucomicrobiota > Verrucomicrobiia > Opitutales > Opitutaceae > Opitutus. The sequence goes on from JBDZVH010000001.1 coordinate 1,090,248, forward strand.
CGGCGAGCCGGACCATTTCGCCGGCCGGCGCCGGATCGAGGAACTGGATCGGCCGGCGAAGGCCGGCCCGGGCGGCGCGGGCCGACAATTCCGCGCGATAGTCCGGCGCGGAAAATCCACGCAAGGCCAGCTCTGCCGGCGTGCGCATGTGGGCGAGCACCTCAACCATCGTTTCCAATCCCCGGCCGGGACCGACGGTTTGCGAGAACCAGTAGATCCGCGCTGGGCGTGCGTCCGTGATCGGCGCCGGCATCAATGGTTCCGCGGGCGCGTGCGACCGAGGAAAAACATTCAGGATCACCTGTGCGTTGACGCCATACGCATCGGCTGTCGCGCGGGCGATGAGCGGGGCGGCGGCGGTGAGGGATGCGCAGTTCGGGAGAAAAGTTTGTTGAAGGATCCGCCGGATTCGCCGCTCCGCTGGGTTTGTCGCCGCTTCGTGCGTTTCGGCGTCGTGGAAATCTTCGATGTCGAAACCGTAGCGCGTGCCCGCGGCGCGCGCGGCGAGTGCCGCCGCAGGCAGACCGGCGAGACAGTGGCCGAGGTAGAGATCGGCTCCGAGCGAGGCGGCCGCGTGGGCAAGCGTGAAGGTCTCCGCGTGATGCGCACGGGCGGCGAGCGATGGCGCGTGAACGGCGGAAAGCAGTTTTCGCGCGAGTCGGCGAAGAATTTTGCGCCGCAGGACCCCGGGACGGCCGTCGCGAAAATCGACCCGCATGCTGCGCCACGCGGCGCGCGCGAGAATCTCTTCGTCCAGGGGATCGCCCGGCCCGAAATGGCGACCCGAGACAACATGCGTATCGTAGCCGGCCGCGGCGAGCGCATCGGCTTCCTTGAGCACGCGCGGAGTCGACGCGAGGTGGCCGGGAGTGATGAGACAGACGCGCGGCACGAAGATCGTCAGGAGGCGGCGCAGGAAAAAAATCCCGCTTCGGTAAGCACGCGCAGGAGCTCGCGGCGATAGTCAGACCATTGCCACTTCGCCGCGGTCACGAGCGCCGCTTCACGCATCGCGGCGAGTTGGGCGCGGTTGTCCTGGCACCACGCGACCACCTCGGCGATGGCGAGCGACTCGCCGGCGCGGATGAGCAGACCGTTCTCCCGCGGACGCAGCAGATCGGCGGCGCCGGCGCGATCGGTGGTGATCACCGGCAGGCCGCGCGACCAGGCTTCCGTTGCGACCATGCCGAAGCCGTCGCAGAGGGTCGGGAAGAGCAGAGCGTCCGCTTGATCATATTCGTGGAACAACTGCGAACGGGGAACGGAGCCGCCGAGATGAACGCCGTCCGGCAGATCGCGCATCAGGCGCTTGGGCAGATCGATGGCGCCGAAGATGCGAAGCGTGGCGTGACGGCCGAGCGAATGAGTGCGCCAGGCGTCGAGCACGTAGTGCGCACCTTTTCGAATGCTGAAGGTGCCGGCCCAGATGAGCCGCAGCGGTCCGGCGGGACTCCGGCGATCACGCAATGAATCCATTCCCGCCGCCGGAGGAGCGCCGTAAGGCACGACGCGGACCTTCGAGACGTCGAGCCCGGATTCGGCGTAGCTGCGCCGGGTGAAGCGCGACGCGGCGATCACCACGTCGGCGGCTTGCCATTCGTCGCGCCGCCGGGCAAGCCGACGCGCCTCACGCGCCGCGGTGTGCCGACGGTAGGGCGTCTGCAGCTCCGGGAAGTTCTCCAACTCGCGGGCGAGCAGGTCGTGAACGTATTCAGAATCCGGAGCCGGCACATCGTAGGCGACGCGCAGACCGAGCGCGCGGGCGCGGCGAAAAGTCGAAAGCGAGCTGTGTTCGAAACCGTAGACGCCGGTGAGATCGGGCGTCAGCGAGCGGCTCACGCGTGCGTCGAACGCCCGTTCGGTTTTTTCCCAGATCAGATCGGTCACGCGGCCGTCGCGATCGACGGCGCCGGCGGCGAGCCGGAGCCATTCACCTGCCGGGTGCGAACTTACCTTTTCGAGGGGGATCTCAGTGATGGCGCGGCGGCGAAATTGCGGGGCGAGATCGCGACCGACGAATCGGCCGAGTTGCACGAACATCCGCTGGGCAAGGTTTGCAGGACGATCGTGGAGGGTCGTGACGAAACGGGCGAGATGGCCGGACTCGTGCACGGTGCGCGCGGCTTGTTGCACGAACGGCGCCACACTGGGATGGAAAACGACGACGCTCACGAGAGAGTCAGGCGTTTCGCGAGACGCCAGCCGAAGAGGCGGGCGGCGAGCTGGAAACGTCCGCCGGCGGGAAACGGCTGCCGGCTGCCGCCGAGTTTGCGCGAGGCTTGTTCGGCGCAGCGGGAGAGATCGGGCGCGCCGGGATAAAGTTCGAAGGCGGCCCATTTCCACGCATGGGCGGCGGCAGCGACGGTGCGCGGCGAGCGGTCGGCGGCGAGGAGGGCGGCAAGGGTGAGTTCGATGGAGCGATGGAAGGATTCGAGCGCGGCGCGATCCTTGCGCGAGCTGAGGCTGCCGGCGACGTTGGAGCGGTAATAGGTGCGGGCGTCGGCGCAGAAGACGATGCGTTCGGCGGCGAGCATGACGCGGGCGAAGTATTCGCCGTCGTCGTTGAGTGTGAGGCCTTCGTTCCACGCGCCCGCGCGGTCGAGCAGCGCGCGCGGGGCGAGCCAGGCGGCGGGCTGCATCATGCCGGTGGTTTCAAAGTGAAGCTGGAGAAATTCTACGCCGGTGAGATCGCGCCAGTTGGGCATGGGTTGCGCGATGGCGCGGGCGGGGTCGGAGTCGAAACGGGCCCAGGTGCTGGAACTGAGGCGGGCGCGGTTGCCGTCGGCGAAGAGCGGGAGCTGGCGTGCGATCTTGTCAGGCGCGAGAAGATCGTCGGAATCGAGATACTGGATGAACTCGCCGCGAGCGGCCCGCAGGCCGGTGTTGCGTGCTGCGGCAGCGCCGCGGTTGGGCTGAATGAGGAGGCGCAGGCCCCGCGATTCGTAGGTGCGGGCGAGGGCGAGCGAGCCGTCGGTGGAGCCGTCGTCCACGAGGATGACCTCGGTGTGCGGCCAGGTCTGGGCGAAGGCGGAGTCGAGGGTCGCGGCGAGGAAGCGCTCGGCGTTGAAACACGGAACGATGATGCTGACGAGCGGGAGCATCGGGGGGCGAGGCGGTGTGAAGTTCAGGACGACGCGGGCGCGGCGTGAAGTTGGAGGACGCGGCGCCAGTTGTGGCGGAAGTAGGCGGGCTTCGAACCGGCGACGTAGTGATGCATGACGGCGCGGCAGTCGTGCGCTTCCGGCGGCAGTGGACGCGTAACGTAGTCCGTGGTGGGAGCGATGGCGCAGTCGCGGCCAGCGACGAGCATCGCGACCAGCGCTTGTTCGAGATAATAGCTCGTGCCTTCGGCGACAATAAGCTGGTCGCACCAGTATTCGAGGCGTTCCCAGTCGAGTGAGGAACTGTCGAGACCGCAGAGACCGACGTTGACGAGATCGGCGACGGGCGCGCCGGCGAGGCGGTCGAGCAGCGGACGCGAGTAGCCGTAGGACGTTTCGCAGTCGACGGCGTGAAGCGGGTGCGCGGGCGCATCGAGCCATTCGACGAGCGCGGCAGGGGTGCGGAAGAAGAGCAGGTCGGAATCGATCACGAGTCTCCAGCCACGCCGGCCGATGTGCGGACAGATGAGCTTGCGAATGTTTGGATAGCGCAGCCAGCGCTCGCGCAGCACAGGAAAACGCGGAGCGGGGAGGTGGGCGTCGAGCCGGGCAACGGCTTCATCGCGGGAAACGAGACGTGTATCCGGAAATAGGCGACGCAGCGCGGCCGCTTCGTCGACGGCGAGCGAGCCGTCGTCGTAGATCACGGGAGCGAGCGGGCGGCGGGACGTGGCGGCGAACGACCAGAGACAGAAGGCGGTTTGTTCCCAGAAGCGATGACCGGTGAGCACATGAAGCTCGAGCGGCGGCTGTGCGTTCGCGGGCGGGACGGGGAGCGTGCGGGCGGCGGCGGCCATGGCGGCGCGTCCGCGGGCGGTGCGCCATTGTTCGAGCGGACCGCCGGCGGCGCGGCTGCGCCGGAGCTCGCCGACGGGCCAGTGCCAAGCGTAGTAGCAAAGGCGTCCGAGTCCCAGCCGGCGCGACCACGAAGCGGGTGAGCGTCGGTCAGGCGTCATGGTTTTCCCACGCTTGGAACTGCACGCTGCTCAAGCCGCGTTGCGCGGGAGGGTGCGTTCCACGAACGGTGACGTGCTCGATCAGTTTCGGGAGCAGCCGGACAAAGCGCTCCGGTTTGGTGTCGGGGTGAATGAACCACGCGTCGGGATTCGCGAGATAGAGGCAGGAGAAATCGCGGCGCTGCGCGTGCTCGTGGAGGAGGACTTCCGGTGGAAGTGGAAAAGGCGGGACGCAGCGAAGCAGGCGCCGGGCTATGCGCGAACGCTCGGAGCCGGTGAGTGCGCGCAAATCATAGAGTGGGCGAAGCCAGCGATCGAAGGCGGCGGCGCGGCGGTCGTGGGCGGGATTGCCGAGCGGCAGCACGCGGGCGAGACGTTCGCGATCGATGAGGTGGCAGCGCGTGCTGAACCATGGGCTGATCCAGCCGTTTTCGTGGCGGTGGAGCGGCCAGCTGGCGGACCAGCATTCGAGGGCGTGCTGAGGGTCGAGCAGGGTGTTCGTGGCGGGCGGCGGCGCGATGCGGGGGCTGACGGCGAGGAGGGTTTCGTCGTTTTTCAACGCGTCGAGCGCGGTGGCGACCCAGGAAAAGCCGGGCGCCTGCCAGAGAAGGATATCGGCGTCGAAATGCGCGACGTAGCGGGTGCGTGCGCAGTCCCAGCCGGCGAAGTAGGCGGAAAACGCATGTCCGAAATGATCGTGGGAGCGCGGCGTGGCGACGCCGGCGTAGCGCTGGTTGAGTGCGGCGAGCGAGGCGGCGTTGGGCGTGACAAAAACGGTCCGGTCGACGGTGCCGTCCGCTTCGAGCGCGGCGCACAGACCGCGCAGGCGTTCGACGCGGGTGGCGAACTCACGTGCGGGCAGACGGCTTGCGGCGTGGAAATCGCGCGCGGACGCCGGACGGCAGAGATCGGCGACAATGACGACTTCGCTGACGTCGGGGCGATGCGTGCGCACGAGGCTCGCGACCATTTGCGCGCCGTAGGCGAGATCGCCGGCGGAGAGATTGATCTGCAGCGTGACGTCGGTTGTTGCGCGGGCGCTCATGCGTTGGGATGCGACACGCGAGTTCGTTTTACTGCTTCCACCATTGGCCGGGGTTGGCTTTGGCGGGATCGGCAGGCGATTTGAGCGCGAGCCGCACGGCGCGCGCGAACCATAGGCACGCGGATCGCAGCCAGGTTTTGCGGCCGCCGAATCCCTGGAGGACGCCCATGGACGGAACCCAGGCGCGCGGGCCCATGAGTGCGTTCACCTGGCGTTCGATGAGCTCGTAATTGCCGCGGCCGTGGATCAGGCGGACGCGCCAGAGCGCGGCATTGGGAAAGTTGGCGAGGAAATGAAATTCGCTCGGGAGCGGGGCAATGCGCAGCCTGGAGTGATACAATGCGTGGCGGAACGCGGGCTGGTCGGCGTTGAGGTTCAGGTGCGGCTGTTCCTGCTGGAGCAGGTTGTAGTCGTGGCGCCAGCGGATGAAAAATTCGACGACGGCGGGAGATTTTTTGAAGGCGAGGACGCCGGTGTTGAACTCGGTGAAGCACGCGGGAACGCCGGGAAGTTCGTAGTCCCAGCCACGGTTCACATCTTGGAGTGCAGCGAAATCGAACTGGTCGAGGACGGCGAAGATCGGGGTGAGGTCACCGAAGATCTGCGTGTCGGAATCGAGGAAGATCGCGCGATCGAACGGACAGTGGATCGCGAGAAGCTTGTCGACGGGTTTGCGCACGACGTCGGTGCGCACGATCACGGAGGTGAACGGCAAAGTCGCGGGAAGGTCGCGGTCGGTGATGAGGCAGATCGGGATTTCAGGATGGAAGCGGCGCAACGATCGCGCTGAGTGGGTTGCCTCCTCGACGTAGCCGGCGCCGGTGGCGACATAAACGAAACCGCGCGTGGAAATCAGGGGAGAGGCGGGCATCAGGCGTCGGATCAGGCGAGCAGCGGGCGGACGCGAACGAGACGGTCGGCGAACCGCGAACCGCGGGGCACCGCGAAGAAGTTGTAGTAGCTCGAATCGGTCCACGGCTCGGCGGCAGTGAACGGCCGCAGGCGGCCCTCGCCGTGCTGGTGGTGAACTTCCTTCGGCAGAAGCCAGCGCTCGAACGCGGACTCGGGAAAGCGTGCGGCGATCTCCGCGGGTGAGCGATGGAAGGTTTTCAGGGCGGTCGGATTGATCTCGACGAGCCAGAGCGGGCCGTCGGCGGCGAACCACGCGGGCGGCGCGGCGTCGAGCGCGTCGCCCTCGGCGCCTTCGATGTCGAGTTTGACGGCGGCGGGCAGCGCCGGGATGCGCTGCTTGGCGAGCGTGCGAAGCGAGAGGAGGGTGACGGTGCGTTCGCGAAAGATGGAGCCCGCAGCGCGCGTCGGATTCAGCGACTGGATAAATGACGTGCCTTCGCTCATGCCCTCGAAAAACGTGGTCGTGCCGTCGGTGGCGCCGATCGCGCACGTCACCAGTTCGAAGTGCGCATGGCCGAGCTGGCGGGCGGCATCGGTGAGCATTTGCGAGACGATTTCACCGGCGTCGACGGCGACGACGCGACCGCGCGGCCCGACGAATTGTGCGGCGGCGAAGGCGTAGGTGCCTAGGTTAGCGCCGAGGTCGAGAAACGCGTCGCCGGGGGCGAGCCATTTACGCAGGAGATTCAGCTCGACCGCGTCGGTGAACTTGCTGGAGGCGACGATGCGCGAATCGGGGCTGTCGGGAAAACACACGTAGCGGATTCCCTCCCGGCGGTAGACAAAAGGCCGGCCGCGGTGGAACCAGATGCGGAAGAGAAATTGGTTGTGCCGAACGCGGCCCCCGAGCTGTCCGCCGCGACCGTCGACGAGCATGCGGAGCGCGGTTCCGGTTTTTTTGATGAGCGCGATCATGGTTGGGACCGCGAGCGTGGCGGTGGCCCCGCGGAGCCATGTGCAATGGAGATGGGGCTTTCGCAGGTGTGGTGGGATGCGACACGGCCTTCGAAATGGCCACACGCGCCCTGCCAGCGGATGAAGGCTGCGGAGCTTTCCCACGCGCGGTGGTGAAGCCAGGCTTTCATCTTTCGCAACGGAACGCTTCCGCGGGAGATCGGCGGCCAGGGATTCGCGTCATGCAGCGCGAGCACTTGCATCCAGGATTTCTGGATACCGCGGTTGAGGCGGGCGAGGTAGTTGGGATCGAGACGCGAAGCGGGGATAAGGTGCGTCAGCGCGAGCTCCGGGAAATAGCCAACCTGCCAGCCGGCACGAAGGATCGAGAGAACGATGTCGTTGTCTCCGCCGGACGTGAGTTCGCGGCCGTGGCGATCGGTGAGCCCAAAGCAGGTGCGGTCCCCAACTAGCCAAGTGGAGATCGGTTCGCGGCGAAGCGCCATGCCTGCGCCGATCGGCGCGGCCTCGGGATAGAGCCAGTGGGAGTCGTCGAGGTCACGCTGAAGGCTGGCGAGCATGGGAGCGGGCCCAAGGTCGCGGAGCGCGAGAAGCGGGTGGAACTCCCGCGTCCAGCCGGCCGGTGGAATCTCGAACTCTGGACGACTCGGGCCTCCGGCAGCGGCCAATTTCGGGTGATCGGAAAAGCGGCAGATCGTGTCGGCCAGATAGGTCGGTGCGAGGACATTATCGTCGTCGACGAGGACGCAGATCTCGCCGCGCGCAGCGCGGAGCCCACACCGGCGTGCGGCGGTGAGCCCGAGTCGCGGCTCGGGCACGATGCGCATGTTCGCAGGTAATCGGGGGATGTCACGTGACTCGAGAGGGGGCGAGGAGGCGTTGTCGACGATTATGGTTTCCCATTGGATCACCGGCAGGGTTTGCGTCCGCAGTCCTTCCAGCATTCGCACGAAGCGGCCGCGATGAGGATTGTGCGTCGGAACGATGACGGAAAGGATGGGCGTCACGGACGGAGCGAAAGGATAGTGCTGCGGCTGCAGTTGTCGGCGTCGGCGGGTATCTTCGCTAGGTGAGACGCGAGGCGCATGACCTTACGCGCGGCGACCATGCTGGAAGGCACGCGCCGAACCCTCGGCCTTCAGCTGCCGCGGAGGTGGGTGGGGCGCGTGCTGCGCCGCCAGCCGGCAGGGGCGGGCGGTGTGAAAAAACGCAGCAGTGCGACGAGGACCTTCAGGCCAATTCGGCGAATTGATTGAGCCATGTGAGCTTCTCCTCGCGGGTCTTCTGGAACGGATTGCGAAACAGCTGATCGTTCAGCACGAGCAGGTCGATGTCGGTGTTGAGGAAACATTCCCACGCCTCGGCGGCGCTGCGCACGATCGGCTGGCCGGAGACGTTAAACGATGTGTTGATCAGAATCGGCACTCCAGTGTGCCGCTTGAACGCGGTGAGCAGGCGGTGCATATCGGGGTGGTTCTCGCGCCGAATCGTTTGGATACGCGCGGAGTAATCGACGTGGACGACGCTTGCGATCTCGCTCCGCGGGAAATCGAGACGCTCGCGCAACGAGGCGAACTCCTCCGGTTGCGGCGCCCGGCGCGCGGGGAGAAGGCTTGCGGTGTATTGCATGAAATCGCTCGGCTCTCCGGTGTCGAACCAGTGCGCGCAGTCCTCGGCGAGGACGAGCGGCGCAAACGGTCGGAAAGACTCGCGGAACTTCACGGCCAGGTTGAGGCGGGATTGCATACCGGGCCGGCGCGCGTCGGCCAAGATGGAGCGCGCGCCGAGCGCGCGAGCGCCGAGTTCCATCCGCCCGCGGACCCAGGCGACGATCTTGCCCTGCGCGAGTTGCGAGGCGACGAAGTCGTCGAAGTCCCCCTTTACATCGATACGCCAGGGAGTCGCCTCGGCCGGAATCGGGCCCGGTTCATCGCCGAGGTAAAAGCCGTTGTGCTCAATCTTGAACTGCTCTCCGCGGCGTTCGCGTTCGAGCAGGAGTGCGGCGCCGAGCCCCGAGCCCATATCGCCGCCGACGGGGGAGTTGAAGACTCCGCGGAAAATTTTTGCCGCGCGGAGTTTGCCGGCGGTGACGCAGTTCTGCGCGCAACCGCCGCAGAATACGAGGTTCTCCTCGCCGGTTTCGGCTCGGATGTAGCGAGCCATCTTGAAAACCTCGTCCTCGAAGATCTGCTGCAGCGAAGAGGCGACGTCGATGTAGTCGCCGTTAAGCGGGTCTTTCTTGTCGCGCACCGGCAGGCCCGTCGCTTCGGCGATGCGCGGCAGCGCCGCGAGAAGCGAGTCCCATTGGAATCGCACCGGCCCCTTGAGGCGGAACCCGCCACGCTCGTCAGTGGTGAAGAGGCGGGCGAGCTTGTTGACGTAGCGGGGGGTGCCGTAAGGCGCGAGGCCCATGACCTTGTATTCGGAGCCGAATGAGTGAAACCCGAGGAACATCGTCACGAGCGTGTAGAACATGCCCAGGCCGTTCTCGTAGGTCTGCTCGGCGAGCAGGTCGAGGCGGCTTCCGTCAATGATGCCCATACTCGCGCTGTAGTCTTCCCCTTTGCCGTCTATGCAGAGAAACGCGGCGCGCTCGAACGGCGAGGTGTGGAAGCCGCCGGCGACGTGCGTGAGGTGATGCCACGCGTAGTGGAACTTTGCCTGCGGCAGCAGCGTGCGGGCTGGTTGAGTGTAGTGACCCGCGGCACGCTCCGGCAGGAGCCGGCCGAGCGCGCGCGTGAAGGCGTTGCTCGGGCGCGAGGAGAGATTGAAGAGATGAGTTTGAAGCGGTTTCTCGGCAAAAACGACATCGGTCACGTCGCGTGGGGCGATGCCCCCCATTGCGAGTGCTTCGGCGATGGCATGACGGGGGAAGGCGCCGTCGTGTTTGCGCCGCGTGTGGCGCTCTTCTTGCGAAGACGCGATCAGCCGTCCGTCGATGAGGAGGGCCGCGTTGGCGTCATGGCCGAGCAGACCGCCGATACCAAGGACGACTGAGCGGGAGGAATTCACGAGATCGATGGAGGACAGGTTGACATCACCGCATGGAAAGAGGCGGGACGCGGCGGGCGAATCTCAAGGCCGTGAGCTCGCGCAAGGCGGCAGAGGGAGCGAGGTTCTCATCCGCATCACCGATTTATGCCGCCGCGACGGTAGGCGTCAGGCCGAACGCGGCCAGGTAGGCGAACTCGGGATGCGGATTCATCGACGTGAGAATTTTCGCGTGAGCCGCCCGCCCCATCGCCGGCCAACGGGTGTGCTGGCGCAGAGCGCGTTCCACTGTCTCGGCGATCAACACCGGCTCAGGCGCGGGACAGATGAATCCGCTTTCGTCGGGCACCAGCCAGGCGAGGCAACCGCCATACGGGGTGCGAAGCACGGGCCGGCCGCAGGCCATGGCTTCAAGCATCGCGACCGCGAGTCCTTCGTAGCGCGAGACGAGCACGAGCATGTGAGCTTTGCGCCAGATCTCGCGCACATCCGCCACGGCAGGAAAAAAGTGGACGCGCGGAGCGAGCCCGAGGGAGGCGCTCAATTCCTGCAGATAAGAGGTGTCGGGGCCGTTGCCGTAGAACTCCATGCTCCAGTCGGGCAAGTCCGATGGCAACCGCGCGAGTCCGAGCAGCAGCATGTCGAGACCCTTGTGGTGGCAGTCGATGCGGCTCACCGAAGCGAGTCGGATCGGGCCGCCTTCGGGCCAGGGTAGCGGTTGCTCATGCGGGAATCGCACGTTGAAATCGAAATAGCCGGCGTTGGGCAGTGCGCGGGCGAGCTGCACTTCGGCGAGCCGACGAATCCAGGAGGAGTTGAACAATACCCGATTCGCTTTCGCCATGAAGTCGGCCGCGGCACGCCGGCGCTCGTCGCTCATTGGCGCCTCGTAGCGATTCGAGTGGCAGAAAAGATCGTAGGTGGCTCCGCTCTGCCGGATCAGCTCCTGCAGAAGGCCCTCGTCGAGAAAATCAAAACAGGCCGATTGATCGACGAACACGTGGGGCCGGACGGCGTTCCGGAAGAAGCGCCGCAGTTTGCGACCCGACGAGGTGAGGGCGAGGAGGCGGCTTCGAATTTCGGAAATGCGCCCGCGGCGGTAGACCAGCGGAGGCTGGGGCAGGAGTCTCACGCCAATCTCGCACAAAGCTTGAATGCGCGGATGGGAACAGATCTGCGGGCGCACGACGGCCAGCACCTCGGTGCCGAGCTCCCGGAGTTGGCGCGCGGCCTCGGGCCAGACATAATCCGGGGCTCCCCAGCCCCAATGTCGGATGGTCGAGTAGAAAATCGCTGAGCGCGGAGTCGGCGGCATCGGTCAATCGCAGTCGGAAGACGCTTCGGCGGGTGTGGTTGATACCACAGGTGCGGGCGGAATGCCGAACGGTTCGAGGTAAGTGGTTTCCGGATACAGACTGAGCTGCGCGGCGATTCGCGCATGCGCGGCGCGGCCCATGGCGGGCCAGCGCGGAAAATCCCGCAGCGCCGCCGCGACCGACTGCGCAATGATCGGTGCGTCCGGGGCGGGGCAGATGTAGCCGGTTTCCTCGGGCGCGACCCAGGCGCGACTTCCGCCATAGGGCGTGCGCAACACCGGGCGGCCGCAGGCCATCGCTTCGAGCATCGCCACCCCGAGGCCCTCGTAACGCGAAACCAACACCAGCAGATGCGAGCGCGCCCAGATCGCGCGGATATCCTCGGTTCGCGGGTGAAACCGCACGCGTTCCCCGAGTTCGAGAAACTGCGCCAGGTCGCGCAGGTAGGATTCGTCGGGACCGCTGCCGTGGATGTCGAGCGTCCACGCGGGCAGATCGGCCGGGAGCTGCGCAAGCGCTTCTAGCAGGACGTCGAGGCCCTTGTGGTAGCAATCGATGCGGCTGACGGAGGCGAGTCGGATGACGTCATCCGCCGGCCACGGGAGCGGTTTCTGATGCTCGAAGCGGACGTAGTGGGTGAAGCATGACGCGTTATCGAGGCGGTGGGCGAGCTGCGTTTCCGTAACTTCGCGCGTCCATTCGGAGTTGAACAGCGTCCGGCGGGCGGCACCGAGGAAGCGGCGCGCGCGCTGACGCTGCTCGAGCGAGAGCGGGGAGAAGTAGCTGTTGGATCGAAACAGCACGTCATACGACGCTTCACCCTCGACGATCAGTTCCTCGAGGACCGGATCGTCGAGAAAATCGAAAGCCCCGCTCTGGTCGATGAGCAGGTGCGGCGCCCGGAGCGAACGCAGGGCGCGACGCAGCGGCTGGGTGGAGCTCACGAGGTTGAGCCAGGCGGCGCGAAGTTCGGAAAGGAGACCCCGGCGGTAGACGAGCGGAGGCTGGGGGAACAGCTTCACGCCACGGCCCACCAGGTCGCGCATTTCCGGATGATCCCATACCTGCGCCCGCTGGACCGCCAGGACCGGAATCCCGCTTTCGCGCAAGCGCCGCGCGGCGCGCGGCCAGACATAGTCCGGTGCGCCCCAGGACCAGTGGCGCATCGTCGAATAGAATACGGCCGCACCGGGCGGCATCGGTCGAGCCGGATTCATCGGCGGTAGGCGGTCGTATCGGCGCCGTGAGTCACGCAGTCATAACCGAGGTCGTGAAGATGACGCAGAAAGGTCCACCAATCGCCGGCCGGCGCGCATGCGTGTTCGAAGTGAAGGAGTGTTGGCCGGCATCCCGCGTCCAGGAGCGCCCGGGCCAGGAAAAGGTCGTGACCTTCCGTGTCGATGGCGACAATGTCCGGACCGGGAGCGGGAAACCGGCGGAGCAGATCGGCCGCCGTAATCGTCTCCACGGGCTGCGAGACAAGCTCCTGCGACGTCAGGCCAAGGGCGGCCGTCGCTTCCCGCGCTCGATCGAAGTCGAGCGTTGCGACGCCGGCGGCCCAGTCGGGCAGCCCCTGGAGTTGCGGGTTGATACGATACAGCGTCGTTGAGCCGGACTCTGCGGCGATGGCGCGTTCGAGCACCTCGATCTGAGGCTGGCCGGAATAAAGCGTGCGCAGCTTGCGGGCAAAGTCCGGCATCGGTTCGACCATGATGCCGCTCCACCCGTGATCACCAATCCAGCGATACAGCGGATCGTTGCGAATCCCGTCGTGCGCTCCGATCTGCAGAAACCGGATGCCGCCCAACTCTGGAAAACGCGAAAGGATCAGATAATCCAAAGGCGTCCCGGGGACTTGGTCGACGTAACGCAGTCCCGGATGCGTCGCTTTGAGCAGTCGCAACCCCCGGTGGGAGAGAAGGCGGAGCAACGTGGTTTTCAAGAAGCTCATCGTGCGGATCAGAGTGCGATCCAGGTGGACGGAATGGCGCTGCGCCACTCGTCGGGAGAATCCTGGCGCCATTGTTTGGGGGCGATGACGGTCTTGGTCGGGGAAGGGTTCAGCCAGGCGCCCCACCATGCGAATGTGCTATTGGAGATGATGGCATGATCGCAGAGACTCATGAGTCTGATCTTGTCGAACGAGTGCCAAGGTTGCGTCGCGCGGACGAAAACATGCGATCCGGGAGGACGGAACTCGCGTTCGATCGCGTCGATGTCGTCCGAAAAAATATAGAGCGTGACGTCGGGATGCCGCTCCCGCAGCCGCGCGATCGCGGTCCGGTAGTAATCGAGCGGCAGCACCCCGAGCTCCCGGCTGAACGTGGCATTGCGGACGTAGTCGCCGCGCCGAAAGTGCACGGCAGCGGAGGGGCCTCCCGCCCGGATCCGGGCCGCCATCGCTTCGACGGCAGGTTGCGGCGGATAGCGGAAGCTGAAATGCAGGCGGACGAGATGGGCGATCGGGGCGAAGAAGAGTTCCGACTGCCACATGCCCTCGAGCGTGGTGTTGTCGGGCTGATCGAAAAAGGCGGGATAAAACGCCGTGCCTAGCGCGCGGTGGAGGTTGGCGGGTGCGGCGTGGCGGTTGGCGTAACGATAAAAACGCAGCCGGCGTGCGACAGCGATCGACCAGCGCTCCGTGCGCGTCAGAGCGACGCCGCGCACGCGGTCGATCTCCTCCTGCGTCGCGAACTGTTCCGTGACGTTGAAGCAGGAAAGCGCGTAGCGGTTGTGCGCCTCGTATTCGGCGTATTCGCGGAACCACGACACGTCGAGTTTCAGCACGGTGCGACGCCGCTCCGCGAGCGCGAGGCCCGCGGCGTATTGAAACATCTGGTTGCCGAGACCTCCGAGGAGTCGGGTGATGATCATGCGAGGAGACGGGATTTGAGCCGGCCGCCGGCCTGGCGAACTTGCGCGACCGCGCCTCGAAAACGGTTGGCTGCGAGGTAAGGCCAGCTGCGGAGGCAGCGGCGGTTCACATAAAACTGATCGCCCTCGATCTCGCGCCGCACTTCGAACCCTAACGCGAAACCCTGCCGGCGCAGGAACTCTTCGATTTCGCGGCGCAGCTTCTGGTCGCGGTAGAGTTCGCGATCCGAGACCTCGAGCCACAACGACGCGATCCGGGGCAGCATCTTCGCCCCTCCCGCCAGCACGAGATGCTCGGCGCCTTGCACATCCATGTGAAGGAAATCGATCCGGCCGATGCCGCGTTCCGCACACACGCGATCGAGCGTTTCGGTGGTGACGGTGACGGTCTCCTTGAATTCGATCCAGCCATACATCGGCGCGGAGTTCGCCGGCGCGAGCAGCGAGCTGGATTTGTTGCCGTAGTTCCAGTCGCCGCCCGCAAACTCGCGCGGCGGCCGACCCGACGAAACGTGAAACGTCGCTTCGCCGGAACGATCGGACAACGCCAGCGGAACGAGTTCGGCGGTATGGACCCGATAGCGCTCGAAGTTGGCGCGGACGAGGGCCTGGTTGCCCGGCAGCGGCTCGAACGCCAGGATGCGCGCGCGGGGAAACAGTTGGAAATAGCGCACGGACTCTTCGCCTTCGCAGGCGCCGACATCGAAGATCACAAGCGGCGCATCAGCCCGAAAAAGCCGGCGCAGCTCGGCCTCGATGGGCGAGGGGCGGGACAGGTAGGTGCTGAGGTCGGGTGGGTTCACGACGATGGGCGGCGCCTGCGGTTTTCACCCCCCGGGAAGCCGAGGAGGTTCCTTCCGATTGCCGCGGGAGGTTCAGGAGCCGCCGTCATGCGATGCGTTCGACCGAGGTGCCCATCGAATTCAGGACCGCGCCGACTCCGGCGGTCATCGGGAAATAGCCGCGG
This sequence comes from Opitutaceae bacterium, assembly GCA_040255565.1. Taxonomy (GTDB): domain Bacteria; phylum Verrucomicrobiota; class Verrucomicrobiia; order Opitutales; family Opitutaceae; genus Opitutus. The sequence goes on from JBDZVH010000001.1 coordinate 1,105,385, forward strand.
GCGCCTTCGCTGACGATTTCAATGCGCGCCGCCTCGAATTGCTGGAACGTGCGGCCTTCGGAAGAGAGCCCCACGCGCAGAAGATAAGTGCCCGTCTCGATCGCCACGCGATCCTGCGTGAACACCGCCTCGTAGTCTCCAGGTGCGAGGTCGCGCGGCGGCGCCCACGCGGTTTGCACCGCGATGCCATCGATCGCTTTCACGCCGACGGCGGCCACGAATGCCTTTTGCGGACTGACGATTCGGAACCGCACCCGGACACGCCAGGGTTCGCCGAGCGGCAGCACCGACCGGGGTTCGCCCTGTAATGTTTCCACCGATACGGCGGTGGTGAACGCCCGGTCCACCTGGTCCGCGTTCGGTTTTGGCACGGAGGCGGAAGGTTCGTCCGCGAGGCCGAGTTGGTAGGCTTCGATCACCCGCGGCGTAGGCCCGATCAGTTGCACCGCGCCGGACGAGAGCAGGACCGCCCGGCTGCAGAGCTGGCGGATCGACGCGAGATTATGGCTGACGAACAGCACCGTGCGTCCCTCCTGGCTCGAGACGCTCTGCATCTTCCCGAGGCATTTTCTTTGGAACGCGAGGTCGCCGACGGCGAGCACCTCGTCGACGATCAGGATCTCGGGCTCGAGGTGCGCGGCGACCGCGAAGGCGAGGCGGACATACATGCCGCTCGAGTAGCGTTTCACCGGCGTGTCGAGAAAACGCTCCACCTCCGCGAAGGCGACGATCTCGTCGAACTTTCGGCGGATCTCGCGGCGGCTCATGCCGAGGATCGCGCCGTTGAGATACACGTTTTCCCTGCCTGACAACTCCGGGTGAAAACCGGTGCCGACCTCGAGCAGCGAAGCGACGCGGCCGCGCAGACGAACCCGACCGATCGTCGGTTCGGTGATGCGGGACAGCACTTTCAACAGCGTGGATTTACCCGCGCCGTTGCGGCCGACAATGCCGACGACCTCGCCAGGTTGGACGGCAAAGGAAACATCGCGCAGCGCCCAGAATTCCTCGCGGGCGAAGCCCGTTCCCCAGCGCAGGCGGCGCCAGAACTTCCGCGCGGTGTGATGCAGCTGATCGCTCAACCGATCGGGCCGCGCCTCATGCTCGATCACGTAGCGCTTGCCGAGTCCGCTGACTTCGATGGAAGGCGCGCTCATGCTAGATGACGTCCGCAAACTGACGTTCCGTGCGGCGAAAATACCACAGCCCCGACGCCATGAGGACGGCGGCGAACGCGATCGAGTATCCCAGGTTGAGCGGATCGATATTCTGGTTGCCGTCGAGCAGGCACCAACGAAAGCCGTCGATAACGCCGGTGAGGGGATTGAGGCCCAGCAAGGCGCGCCAGTTAGGATAGTAATCCGTGCGAAAACCCACCGGCGAAACGAACACGCCGACCTGTAGCATGAACGGAACGATGAAGCGGAAATCGCGAAACCGGACCGTGAGGCTCGTGAGCCACAACCCGGCGCCGAGTGCGAGGAGGAGCGCAAGCGCGATGTAGAAGGGCAGCACCAGAAATTGCCAGCCGGGTGGATACGCGAACCAGAACGACATCGCCAGAAAGAGCGCGAGCACGATCGCGAAATCGATCGCCGCCACGCCGAGTGAGGCGATGGGGATGACGAGCCGCGGGAAATAGACTTTCGAAATCAGGTGGGAATTGCCGACCACGCTGTTGCTGGCGCCGCCCAACGCCGTCGAGAAAAGCTGCCATGGCAAAAGTCCGGCGAGCACGAGGAGCGGATACGGCACGCCGCCGCTCGGCATTTTGGCGAGTCGTCCGAAGACGAACGTGAAGATCGCCATCGTGATCAGCGGCTGGAAAAGAGCCCAGGCTGCGCCGAGGGCCGCCTGCTTGTAGCGAACCTTGACGTCGCGCCACGCGAGAAAACCGAGCAGTTCGCGATAACGCCACAGGTCCTTCCAGTAGTGCGTTTCGGAGCGGCCGGCTTCGAGGACCGTTTCCGTCGCGGGTGAGGCGGAGTCCGTCATGAGGGCGAGAGGGCGTGCGATGCCGGCGGCGTCTCGACGACGGGTTCGCCGGCAGAGGAAGGCTCGACATCGCCGAGCAGGACCGCCAGCCGCATTTTGAAACGCTCGAACGAAAACTGCTGGGCACGCGCGAGAATCGCGTCTTCGTCCCAGGTGCGGCGGAGCGCGGCGATGCAACCGTCGGCGATCGCCGGAACGTTGCCGAATTCAACGAGCACGCCAGTTGCGTCGGTGATCAATTCGGGAATCGCACCCGCGCGCGCGCCGAGGCAGGGGCGCCCGTTGGCCATCGCCTCGAGCAGCACCAGACCGAAACCTTCCTTTTCGCTGGGCAACGCGAACAGCGCGCACGCCCGCAGTTCGGCCGCGAGCCGCGCGTCGTCGACGCGGCCGAGAAACTCCACCGCGCGGCCGAGACCGAGTCGTGCGCGCAAGGCTTGCAGCCGCGGCAGGTCGTCGCCGCGGCCGATCACGCGCAGCACCGCATTCGGAATCTGGGCGCGCACGGCCGGCATCGCCTCGATGAGATGATCGACGCCTTTGTAGCGGTCGGCCGTGGTGAGCCGGGTCACGGCCAGAATCACCGGTGAGTCGGTCGCAGAGCGCGGCAGTCCCGGCGCAATCGTGAAAAATGGATCGAGCGTGTTGGGCAGCACCGCCGCCTGCTCTGGCAGCAGCACACCGCGCTCCACCATACGATCGCGCGTGTAGCGGCTGACGCAGAACACCCGTTTCGCCCGGCGCAATGCGCTCCGCTCCAGCCGGGAGAACGGTCGCCACACCTCGATGCCATGAGCGACGAGGTAGTATTCAAGAGCTGGATTCAAGGCTCGGGCCGCCAGCGCCACCGGCAGCTGGCCGATGTGCCCGCAGACGATCCGGTCAGCGTTTCGACTGAGCGCCAGCGCATCGCGCACGAACCGGCTCTTCCGGCCGGCGCACACGCGCCATTCGGTCAATCGTGTAGTCGCGGCACGCTCCAGATCGGTCGTGTCGATCTGATTGTCGTTCAACGCGAGCAGCTTCACCTGGTCGTCCGGCCCCGCGAGTTCGCAGAGCGCCTTGAGATAGCCCTGCAGGATGCGCGGAATGCCGCCCTCGGACGTGAAGATCTCCGGTGCCCATAGCACGGTGCGGCGAGGCTGCGGACGTGTGGCGCCGCGCCCGCGTCCGGGCGTATTCGACGTGGCAGGACGGCCTTCGGACGCCACCGTGATCGACGGCGGCGTTTCCAGGCTGCGGACGGCGAGCGACGGACCGCGGCGATTCGCGAAATCGACAAGGATGGCGAGGCTCCACAGACGCGACCACTGGCGGTCGTCGCTGGTTTGGAGAAAGCTGCGCCACGTCGCGCCGACGGCATCGTGGGAGAACAGGCCGGAGCGGCTGACGCTGGCTGCGCTGAATGTTTCGTCGAGGAACGGACGCAGTTCGCGGCGCATCCAGCGGGCAAACGGAAACGAGAAACCCTGCTTGCGCCGGCTGAGCAGATCGGGCGGCAACAGATCGCGCATCGCGCTCGCGAGGGCCGCTTTCGGCGCGATGCCGGCTTTCCAACGCGCGGGCTGCGTCCACAGCCACTCGATCACGGTGCGGTCGATGAACGGCACGCGCAACTCGAGCGAGTGGCGCATGCTCATGACATCGCTGTCCCGCAGGAGGACGTCGGCCATGTAGCTCCGCAGTTCCCACGCGCTGAGTTTCTCGAACGCACCGGCATCGCGGAGATCGGCCGCGAGTCCGGCGAGGGCGGGGTGATGCGCGGGACGGGCCTCCAGCAGGTTGCGCGCGTCGGCTGACAGCAGGCGGGTCTGGCTGGACGCACTGAAGACGCGCCGCTGCAGCGAGCACAATTCGTCGAAAGTGCGGGCGTGTCTCAGCATGTCGGCTACTTTGCGGTAACGCGCTCCGCGCCGTTCGAAACGACGCAAAATCGGCTCGCGCGCGGCAGCCGGCAGCATCCGCCACCACGGCAGCCAGCGATGCAGCCGTGGAACGTCCTGAAACGATGGATACCCGCCGAACAGCTCGTCGCCGCCGAGGCCGGAGAGCGCGACCGTGACGCCGCCGGCGTGCGCCGTCTCGCTCGCGAAGTAGGTGTTGATGCCGTCGCCCGTCGGCTGGTCGAGGGCGGAGAGGATGAACGGAAGTTGTTTCGCCACCTCCGCGCCGGTCACGATCCGCGTTTGATGATCGGTGCCGAAGTGCAGCGCGGTGGCTTCGGCGGCGCGGGATTCGTCGAGCGATTTCTCCTCGAAGCCGATCGTGAACGTCTTCAGCCGGCCCGCGATCCGCGTCATGAGCCCGACGATCACCGCGGAGTCGAGGCCGCCGGAGAGGAAGGCCCCGACCGGCACGTCGGCCGCCAGATGGGCGCGGATCGAATCCTCGAGCTTGGCCCGCAAGCCGGCTTCGAACTCCTCGCGCGACGGCGCGGCTGGAGCAGGCGCGATCGATTGGAAATTCCAGTAGGTGCGGCGGACGAGTTGACCGCGGTGAAAGGTCGCGCATTCGCCGGGCTGGAGGCAGACGACGTCGCGGTAGATCGTGCGCGGCGCGGGCACGGCCAGCCACGCGAGGTAGTCGGCCGCGGAGAGCGGATCGATCTCGGCGCGGAAAATCCCTGAAGCGACCAGCGCGTTCAGTTCGGAGGCGAACAGCAGGCGCGATCCGCTTTGATGAAGATAGAGCGGTTTGATGCCGAAAGGATCGCGGGCGAGAAAGAGCCGTTCCTCCCGGGCATCCCAGATGGCGAAGGCAAACATGCCGCGCAGCCGACCGACGCAGGCTTCGCCCCATTGCGCAAACGCGGCCAGCAGCACCTCGGTGTCGCACTGCGTTGCGAACGAGTGTCCGAGCCCGGCGAGCTCCGTGGCGAGCGCGCGGAAGTTGTAGATCGCCCCGTTGAAGACGAGGTGGAACCGCCGATCGGCTGACGCCATCGGTTGACGGCCATTTACGGGATCGAACACCGCGAGCCGGCGCATGCCTAACGAGGCTGCGCCGACGGAGATCGCGCCGGCGTCGTCCGGCCCCCGATGAACCATCGCCGAGCACATGCGCGCAACGGCGGTATCCCGATTTTCGATCGGGAGCGATGGGTCAACGACACCGGCGATACCGCACATGTCAGGACGTCTCGGTCAAACGCGGCCCGGCATCGTCGCCATCGGCCAACGGCTAAGGTTCGGGTGCGAGGGCACAGTCAATGGGAACATTGACGTAAATTGCTGTTCTATCACTAAATAGAAACAAAACGCGGCGCCGGGAAAGCAGGCTTTGCCCCGTCGCTTCTGGCAAAAAAGCAACTTCGGTCGGTCGCAAGAAAGCTGGACCATTATTTCGAAGAGCTAGGGGTTAAACCCTATTCCGATGGCGTCAATCCAAAGGACGCCGCCGCCGCGCTCTCGCCGCGGAAATCGAGGCTCACGCGCAGATGGCGGCCAGCACCTCGCGTGCTTTGTCGATGGATACGAGTCTTTCGACCAGCGCAGCACCGAAGTCGAGGGCAGTGCCCGCACCACGGGAAGTGATGATGTTTCCGTCGATCACCACGCGTTCCTCGGCGAGCCGGTGGGGCAGTTCGGCAGCGACGGAAAAATGAGCGGTATGGCGCCGGCCTCCGAGCACGCCGGCGTCGAGCAGCACGGTGGGCGCGGCGCAAATCGCGGCCAGCCAGCGGCCGGCGGCGTGGTGCCGCTGGACTAGCGCACGAACACGTGGATCGGCGCGGAGGAGTTTGGTGCCGGGACCGCCCGGAAGAAAGACGCAGTCGAAATCCCGGCCGTCCACAGCGCTCAGGGGCGTGTCGGCATGGACGGTGATGCCACTGCGGCCGGTGACGTGGATGCCTTCCGGCAATGCGGCGAGCGTCACCTCGACTCCGGCGCGTCGCAGCAGATCGACCGGCGTGAAAGCTTCGATTTCTTCAAATCCGTCCGCGAGGAGCGTGAGAACGGTGGGCATGGCCGGACGAAACCACTCCCTCACGGGGAGCACACCTCTTTTTTGATCCCTTTTCCGGAACAGGTCTGCATGAGTAATTTCGAGAATGGATTTTTCCTCGAAACGGTTGGTCGTGTTTGGCGCCGGCTATGTGGGCGGCGAAGTGGCGCGGCAGGCGAGGGAGCGCGGGTGGCAGGTGACGGCGCTCACGCGTAATCCGGAGAAGGCGGCTGCGCTCGCCGCGCACGACATTCAGGTAATCGTGGCCGATCTGGCGACGGGGAACTGGCACGCGCAGATCCCGGGCGGCGGGGATTTCGTGTTGAACGCGGTGAGTTCCGGCGGCGGGGGCGTCGACGGGTATCGCCACAGTTATGTCGACGGCATGAGCTCGATCCTGCGATGGTCGGCGTCGACGGGCGGCATCGGCACACTGGTCTACACCAGCAGCACCTCCGTTTATCCGCAGGATGGCGGTATCGACGTCGACGAAACCGCCGGTCACGAAGGCGTCGGCGAACGCGGGGAGATTCTGTTGGCGGCGGAAAATGTTTTGCGAAACGGCGCGGCGGACGCGGGCTGCCGGCGCTGGTTTGTCCTGCGGCTGGCGGGACTTTACGGGCCCGGGCGCCACCACCTGCTCGAACAAGTGCGCAGCGGCACGGTGTCCGGGCGGGGCGAGCATCGGTTGAACCTGGTGCATCGCGACGACGTATGCGCGGCGATTTGGGCGGCGTTTGCTGCGCCGGCGATGGTGGGAAACGACGTCTTCAACCTCGCGGACGATCACCCTGCGCGCAAGGCGGACGTCATCGCGTGGTTGGCGGAACGGCTCGGCGTGGCGATGCCGGCTTTCAGCGGACAGCCCGCGGGCGGTCGACGCGCGGTGACGCCGGACCGCGCCATCCTGAACACCAAAGCGCGCGACGTGCTGGGCTGGCGCCCGCGGTTTGCGAGTTTCCGCGAAGGCTATGCGGAAATCCTTTCTTCGAGTCCGGCCCAAAAGTGAACACGTCCATGAAAGGGGCTTGGCTCGCTTTCACTTTCGGCCCACTCATTCTCACGCTCTTGCATCCCTGAACTGTTTTCGCCCGTTTCATTTTCACCCTTAACTTCACTTTAACTTTCTCCCCTCATGGCCGGCGTAGGCAAACTCCTCAAACAAGCTCAGAAAATGCAGCGTGGCATCGAAGCGCTCCAGGCGCAGCTCGAAGCCAAGGAGATCGATGTCACGAGCGGCGGCGGCGCCGTGAAGATCAAGATCAACGGCGCGGGCAAATTCCTCGCGCTGTCACTCGATCCCGAATTTTTGAAGGAAGACACGAAGGTCGTGTCCGATGCGGTGCTCGCGGCGGTGCAGGACGCGGCCAAGCAGGCGAAGGATTACAACGATGCGGAGATGCAGAAGGTGACCTCGGCGTTCCAGATGCCGGGATTCATGTGAGCGGCGATGGCCGAGCCGCGGCCGCTCACGAGCTTGGAGCGAAAAGCCCCAAAGTCGGACACCTGAATGTCTGCTTTCGATAAACTGCAGCAGCAGTTGAAACAATTGCCCGGGCTGGGCTTTCGCTCGGCCGAGCGGGTCGCTTTGCACCTGCTGGTCGAAAAGCCGGAGCGGCTGCCGCTGCTGGTGGAGGCCTTGCAGGAAGCCGCGCGACGCGTGCGGCGCTGCACCCGGTGCGGCAATCTCGCCGAGGCGGAATTGTGTCCGATATGTGCCGACGAGCGGCGCGAGCAGTCGCTGGTGTGCATCGTCGAGCAGGTGCCGGATCTCGTCGCACTCGAGCGCAGCGGCGCCTACCGCGGCGTTTACCACGTGTTGCACGGGAAACTCTCGCCGCTGCATGGCGTTGCTCCCGAAGACCTGAATCTTGCTTCACTCCTCGCCCGGGTGGAGAGCGGAGCGGTGGCGGAATTGATCCTCGCGCTCTCCAATGACGTGGAAGGGGAGGCGACGTGCCACTATCTCACCGAGCAATTGGCGGCGTCGGACCGCGAGGTGAAAGTGACGCGCATCGGTTTCGGCCTGCCGAGCGGCGGCGGGGTGCTCTATGCGGATTCGGTGACGTTGAAGAGCGCGCTGGAAGCGCGCCGCACGTATTCTTGATTGCAGTCGAACCTGCGGTCGCTTTGCTTCCGCGCATCCCTTGCGGGCGTAGTATATCGGCTATTATGTGGGCTTCCCAAGCCTGAGAGGCGGGTTCGATTCCCGCCGCCCGCACCAATCCCTTTCAGCCCAACTCCCCACCGCGAAAGCGGCAACCACCACTGAAAGTCGTATCCCATGAAAGTCGTAAAATCCCTCGCGGCCATCCTGGCCCTTTCCTTCCTGACCGCCGGCTTTGCGTTCGCCAACGACCAAGCCTCGACCGATGCCAAACTCGCGAAGTGCTGCGCGAAGGCTGCGAAAGACGGCAAGGAGTGCACGCACGCCTGCTGCGTCGAGGCCATGAACGCCGGCAAGAACTGCGAAAAGTGCGGCGGCAGCGGCGCGGCCGAAAAGAAAAAGTAAACCGCCCGTTTCGTTCTTACACCCAGCCGCCCGCGCCGATCGCGCCGGCGGCTTTTTGCTGCGCGCAACTCACACGTCGGCCGCGACGTGTTCGGCGCTGAGATGCCGCCAGCGGTCGACGACGCGGCGATACATGTCCTCGAACGACAGCCCGTGCGCGGCCCGCAATGTTTCGACGCTGCTGCCGTGCTCCACAAATTTGTCCGGCCAGCCGATCCGCTCCACGGCCGCCGGGCAATTCGCCTCCTGCAGCGCCTCGAGCACGGCACTGCCGAAGCCGCCGGTGACGACATGGTCCTCGAGTGTAACCAGCAAAGGGATACAAGCCGCGTGGCTGAGCAGCAGCGTGCGGTCGAGCGGTTTGACGAAGCGGGCGTTGACGACGCCCACGGAGAGGTTCTCCTCCGCCTCGAGCCGGGCGGCGAGCTTCAGCGCGTCCTGCACCATCGGACCGAGCGCCCACAGCATGATGTTGGAGCCCTGCCGCAGCACCTCCGCCTGGCCGATCGGCAGTAGGGCAGGCTCGGGCTTCAGCGGGACGCCCACGCCGGACCCGCGCGGATAACGGACGAAAGCCGGCGCGCCGAGCTGCAGGCTCGTGTGGAGCATGTCGACGAGTTCGTCCTCGTCCTTCGGCTGCATCACGGTGACGTTCGGCACGCAGCGCAGGTAGGCGAGATCGAACAGGCCGTGATGCGTGGGACCGTCGTTCGGGGAAAGCCCTGCGCGGTCCAGGCAGAACGTCACCGGCAGATTCTGCAGCGCGACGTCGTGAATGATCTGGTCGTAGGCGCGTTGAAGGAACGTCGAGTAAATCGCGCACACCGGCTTGATACCCTTAGTGGCGAGGCCGGCGGCAAAGAGCACCGCGTGCTCCTCGGCGATGCCGACGTCGAAGAACTGCCGCGGCAGCGCGGTGGCCAGATGCGACAGACCGGTGCCGCTGGGCATCGCGCCGGTGATCCCGACGATCATCGGATCGGCGTGGGCGAAGCGCGTCAGCGCCTGCCCGAAGACGTCCTGATAGTTTGGCGCGGAGGCGGCCGATTTCGTGTTCTCGCCGGTGACGGGATCGAACGGACTGGCGCCATGGAAACGCTCGGGAAAGTTGATCGCGGCGTTGAGCCCCTTGCCCTTCTTCGTGAGCACGTGCACGAGCACGGGCACGTCGCAGTTTTTGGCAAACTCGAGGTTCTTCGCGAGGGCGTCGAGGTCATGGCCGTCGACCGGGCCAAGGTAGCGCAGACCGAATTTTTCGAAGAGCGACGACTCGACGAAGAAGTCCTTCGTCTCGCGCTTCCACTTTTGATACATCCGGTTCATCTCCACGCCGCGCTGGAAGCTCGTGAAGAATTTTTCGATGTCGTGGTGGATCTTGTTGTAGGTCGGGCTGGTGGAGATCCGGTTGAGGTAGGCGGAGATGGCGCCGACGTTTTTCGCGATCGACCACTCGTTATCGTTGAGGATGACGATCAGGCGCTTGGTGGAGGCGACGACGTTGTTCAGCGCCTCCATCGTGATGCCGCAGGTGAAAGCGGCATCGCCGCAGATCGCGACGACGTGTTCGCCCGTGCCGCGGAGATCGCGCGCGGTGGCCATGCCAAGCGCCGCGGACAGCGCGGTGCCTGCGTGGCCGGCGCCGAAAGCGTCGTGCGGACTTTCCGCCCGGGAGAGAAAACCGCTCGCGCCGTCGGTGTGGCGCAATCGGCGGAAAAACTCGCCGCCGCGGGCGGTGAGCAGTTTGTGCACGTAGCCCTGGTGAGCCACGTCGAAGACGAACTGGTCCTCGGGCGTGGTAAAAATGCGATGCAGCGCGATCGTGAGCTCGACGACCCCGAGATTGGGGCCGATGTGTCCGCCGTTTTTCGCGGTAACCGCGATCAGTTCGTCGCGAATCTCCTGGGCGAGCTGCGGCAACTGGCCCGGCGGGAGCGCTTTGACATCGGCCGGACCGCGGATGGTGGCAAGCAGCCGCGGAGGCGTTTCGGGGGCGGAATCATTCATTCAACAGAGCGGAAGCGAAACGCGGGCGATCAGGCGTCGCCGGCGGCATCGAAAGAGGAGAAGGCCACGCCGTCTTTCTGCTTCTTGAGCAGTTCGATCTTGAGTTCGGCGTCCTTCAGGCGGGCCTCGCAGATCTTCAGAAGCTTGTTTCCCTCCTCGAACTTCGCGAGCAGGTCGGCGAGTGGGATCTCGCCGGACTCCATCGCCTCAACGATGGATTCGAGCTGCTCGAGCGCGGTCTCGAAGGAGAGTTTCTTGTCAGTGGCTTCCACAAGCGCGAACGATGCGCCGGGTGGGGGGCTTTTCAATCAAAACGTGGGCCGCTCCTGTGTCAGCACGCAGCCGGGACGCGCCGGGCTGCGTCGCGATTTTGCTTTGGCGACGTTGGAAAACCCGTCTGCATGGCGGAATGCTAACTGTGATGCTGGTGACGGCGGGCCTGCTGGGACTGCGGCTGTTGGGCGATCTGGTGCTGACGGCGCTCAACCGCGCCGAAGTGCGCCGCCACGCCGCCACGCCGCCGCCGGCGGTGGCGGCGATCATGGACGAGGCGACCTACCGTAAATCGGTCCGCTACACGTTGGAGCGCTCCAGCTTCGGCATGCTCACCAGTGTCTTCGACACGCTGGTGCTCGCGCTCTTTGTTTTCGGCGGCGTGTTGCCGTGGTTGTTCATGAGCGCGATCGGGTGGGGCGCCGACGAGGCGGTCTGGACGCGCGCGTTGTTCATCCTGATCGCCGGCGTGCTCTTGTCCGTCCCCTCGCTGCCGTTCGACTGGTGGGAGCACTTCCGACTCGAGGCGAAGTTCGGCTTCAACAAAAGCAGCGTGCGCTTGTGGTTCACCGACAAGTTGAAAGGCATGCTGCTGATGCTCGCGATCGGCTTTCCGCTGCTTTGGGCGCTGTTGTCACTGGTCAACTGGGTCGGGCCGACGTGGTGGATCTGGGCTTTTGCGCTGCTGTTCGCGTTTCAGCTGCTGATGCTGGTGCTGTATCCGAAGCTGATCCTGCCGTTGTTCAACAAGCTCACGCCGCTGCCCGAGGGCGACTTGCGTCACCGCCTGCTGGCGCTCGGCGATCGCACGGGTTTCAAGGCGCAGACGATCGAGGTGATGGACGGCAGCAAGCGCTCGGGACACTCGAACGCGTTCTTCACGGGCTTCGGCCGTTTCCGGCGCATCGTGCTTTTCGATACGCTGATCGCTCAGCTGACGCCGGAGGAGCTGGAGGCGGTGCTGGCGCACGAAATCGGCCACTATCGCCGCGGACACATCCCGAAGATGCTCGCGCTGTCGGCCGCGCTGATGCTCGCGGCGTTTGCGGTCATCGCTTGGCTGGCGGCGAATCCGTGGTTCAATCTCGCCTTCGGATTCCCGCCGGGCGAGATCGCGCCGGCGTTCCTGCTGTTCGGACTTTTGAGCGGCGTGGTGACCTTCTGGTTCTCGCCGCTGAGCAACGCGTTGTCGCGGAAATACGAATACGAGGCGGATGCCTTCGCGCGCGATGCCATGGGCGGGGCCGGCCCGATGGTCGGCGCGCTGCGCAAGCTCGCGCAGAAGAATCTCACGAACCTCACGCCGCACCCGTGGTTCAGCGCGTTCCACTACTCGCACCCGACGCTGGTCGAGCGCGAGCGGGCGCTGACGCAGCCGGCTTGAGGGGCGGAGCCGCAGCGGGGTCCGGGAGAAACGGTTTGCGCCGGCGGGCGGGATCGCGCTCTCTCGTGGTCTCCGGCGTCATGAGATGGACTTTCGTCGCAGCGTTCTGGCTTGGTTTTCTCCTGTCGGAATCTGCGGGCCGCGAGTCGCTGACGATCGCCACGTATAATGTGGAAAACTACGGGCTCGCGAACCGGATGACGGACGCCGGATTCAGGCCGGAGTATCCAAAACCCGAGCGCCAGAAAGCGGCGCTGCGGCGGGTGATCCGGGCGTTGAACGCGGACATCGTTGTTCTCCAGGAAATCGGCGGGGAAGCCTACCTCGAGGAGCTGGCCCGGGATCTGCGCGGCGAGGGCTGCGATTATCCGTTTCGGGCGATCGTCGACGCGGCGGATGCGGAGCGGAAGCTCGGCCTGCTCGCGCGTGTGCGCCCGGTCGCGTTCGTGCCGCATGCGGGGCTCACGATCGATTATCGGGGCGAAGTCGTGCCCGTGAAACGCGGACTGCTCGAGGCGCGGTTCCCGACGCCGGCCGGCGAGCTCGCGTTGTTCGGCGTGCATTTGAAAAGTCGCTACACCGATCGCGCCGACGATCCGCAGTCGGCTGCGCGGCGAACCGCGGAGGCGGCGTCGATCCGCGACGCGGTGTTGCGCGTGTTTCCGGATCCGTCCCGGGCGTTGTTCGTCATCGTGGGCGACTTCAACGACAGCAAGGACAGCCCGGCGCTGCAGCGTTTCCGGCGGCGCGGGCAGACTCCGCTTGCGGAACTGATGCCAGCGTTCGATTCACGCGGCGAGGCGTGGACGCATGCCTATGCGAAACGCGATACGTATACGCGGGTCGATCACGTGTTGCTCTCGCCGGGGCTGCGCCAGCAAGAGGGGATCGACGCAATCGCGCGGGTGTTCGATGGCGACGGCGTGCGCGAGGCCAGCGATCACCGGCCGGTGGTGCTCACGTTGCGCTTCGAGGGGCAACAAAAAGGCGGGTCCGAAGACCCGCCCTTGGCGAAACAAAAATCCGATTCGGTTACTGGACCGACACCGGGACCGTGACCTCGCCGGCGCCGTAGCCTTTCAGGAACAAGCTGCCGCTGCCGGGCCGGCCACCCTGAACGTTTACCGTGACGCTGGTCTGGCCCTGCGGCACGATCACCTCGGGCATGATCACGCTCTCGGGCACGTCGGTGGTCAGGTCGAGCAACAGGCCGCCGGCGGGGGCGGGATTGGGCACGGTGAAGGTCAGCGACTGCGTTTCCCCGCGACGCAGCGTCAGTGCGGACGGCGAAACGGTGAGGTTGCTCGCATCGATGCGGAACGTGCCGACCGGCGAGGTGCCCGCGGCGCTGCCGAGTGTGACCCGGTAGTTCTGGCCGGGCGTCAGCGCGGGAACGAAAAAGCTCAGGGCATTCGGCGATTCGTAAACCGTGCGCGTGGCGGTGCTGTCGAAATAAATCACGTCCTGCGGGGTGAAACCGCGGCCGAGCACGCTGATGCGCGCGCCGACGGGACCGCGATTGACCTCGAGCGAGAGCACATAGCGGTGCACGACCGAAGCCTGGGTGACGCCAGAGTAAGTCTGCGCCGGAGACGAACCGTTGTTGGACTGCACCTGGTAATCGACGAGGAAGTAATAGGCGAACGCGTCGCGACCGGCGGGCAGTTGGTAGTCGAACTCGTAAAGGTTCTCTCCCAGCGGGCTTTTCGTCATCGGGAAGTTGCGACCGTCCACCACGATCTGCGGACGAAGGCTGCCGGGGACGATGGTGTGCGCTTTTGGTGTGACGCGCAGCGTGATGGTGTAAATCTGCGAGGGATTTTCCGGCAGCGAGGCGGGCGTGAGATTGGACAGGACAACGCCCTGGCAACCGGCGAAAAGGAGCAGACCCAGCGCGGCGCCGAGCCCGAAAAGGAATTTCCTCGCGAGGAAAAGACGGTTGATATGCATTGAATTTTTGAGCGTGAAAACCGGGCGGATCAAGGCGCGTTAGTAATGAGTCACTTTGCATCAGAGCAAGCCAAAGCTGAGACGGGCAAACCGTTGGGACTCTACGTGCACGTGCCGTTCTGCGCCTCGACCTGCGACTTCTGCGCGTTCTACCAAACCAAGCCGACCGCGCAAGGGGTGAAAAGTTTCCTGAACGGCATCGCGAGTGAGGCGGACCTGGTGTCGTGGTCGCGACCGGTGACCACCGTGTTCTGGGGCGGCGGCACGCCCGGGCTGCTTGCGCCGGCGGACCTCGCGCGGCTCGCCGCCCACGTGCGCGCGCGCTGCGGCGGCACGCCGACCGAGTGGACGGTCGAGATGGCGCCGGCTTCGGTGACGGTCGAGCGTTTGCAGGCGCTGCGCGACGCGGGCGTGACCCGGATCTCGATGGGCGTGCAGAGCTTTCAACCCGTGCTGCTCGACGCGCTCGGCCGCCAGCACACGCGCGAGCAGGTCTATCGCGCCTACGAACGCGTGCGCGCGGTGGACTTTCCGAGCGTCAACCTCGACCTGATGTTCGCGCTGCCGGGGCAGACGGAGGCGGAATGGCGCGAGGATGTGCGTGAGGCGGTGCGGCTCGCCCCGGATCACCTCTCGACCTACTGCCTCACGTTCGAGGAGGACACCGCCCTGTGGGTGAAGCTGTCTCAGGGTCGGGTAAAACTGGATACGGAGCATGAGGCGCGGCTTTACGAAGCCACCTGGGCCCAGCTGGCCGGCGCGGGTTACGCGCAATACGAGGTGTCGAATTTCGCGCGGCCGGGTCATCGCTGTGTTCACAATCTGAATACTTGGCGGATGCACGAGTGGATCGGGCTCGGTCCGTCGGCGGCCTCGCAGCAGGACGGGATGCGCGGCGCGAACATCGCGGATCTGGAGCAATGGCTCGCGCGCGTCGCCCGGGGCGAGCGCGTGACCGAGGATCGCGTGGTGCTGACGCCGGCGGCGCTTGCGGAGGACGCGGTGATCTTCGGGCTGCGGATGAACGACGGCGTCGACCTTGCTCCGTGGCAGACCGCGGCGCCCGGCGCGCCCTGGGCACAGGTTGAGGAACTGCTGGCGCGGCTGGCCGACGCGGGGCTCGCGGTGCGCGCGGGGACGAACGTGCGGTTGACAGACCGCGGGCGATTGATTGCCGATGCGGTGGGCGCGGAGGTGATGGAAGCGTTCGATTCGCCGGCGGAGAAAACTTCGTCGGAACGATCGTCGGAACGGCTCCCGCCGCTGCCGTCCGCTTCACGATGATACGCTGCGTTTTGATTTTCCTTTCGAGCTTCGCGCTGGCACGCGCGGGCGCGCTGGTGCTGCAGACCGATTTCGGCACGAAAGACGGCGCGGTCGCCGAGATGAAAGGCATCGCGGTGGGCGTGAGCCCGCGGCTCGCGATCCACGACCTGTCGCACGAGAACACGCCGTTCGACATCGGGGAGGCGGCGTATCGGTTGAAGCAGGCCGCGCCGTATTGGCCGGTGGATACGGTGTTCGTCTCGGTGATCGATCCGGGCGTCGGCACCGCGCGCAAATCCGTCGTGGTGAAAGCGGGCAACGGGCAGCTGTTCGTCGGTCCCGACAACGGCACGTGGACGCTGATCGCCGAGGAGATCGGCATCGCGGCGGTGCGCGAGATCGACGAGACGAAGCACCGGCGGCCGGGGTCGGAGCGGTCGCACACCTTTCACGGGCGCGACGTGTATGCGTATGTTGGCGCCCAGCTCGCGGCGGGTGCGCTGGCGTTCGACGATGTCGGACCGGCGTTACCGGACGTCGTCCGCCTGCCCTACGAAAAGGCGAGGCGGGAGGGCGACACGCTCGTCGGCGCGATTCCGTATTTGGATTTTCAATTCGGCAACGTCTGGACGAATCTCGGCGAGGAACTGTTCGCGCAGCTGGCGCCGGTGGCGGGCGAGCGTTTCCGGGTCACGATCGCGCGCGGCGCGGACGTTGTGTTCGAGGGCGAGCTGCCTTACGCGCGGACCTTCGGCGACGTGCCGGAGGGGGCGCCGCTGCTTTATTTGAACAGCTTGATGAACGTAGCCGTGGCTCTGAACCAGGGAAATTTCGCACAACGACACGGCGTCGCCTGCGGCGCCGGGTGGAGCATCCGGATCAGGAAGGCGAAACCGTGAGGAAGCGCACGACGGTGTGGGTGGGCGCGATGCTGTGCGCCCTGGCGGCTTGGTCGTCGGCGGCCGCGGCGGGCCCACGCGTGGAGCTGGCCTGGCCGACGCCGGGCAACGCGTGGGCGGAAGGCCGTCCGGCGCGGGAGTTTCTGCAGCATGCGGGCTCGGGCGATCCGGAGTCGGGCGGATTTGGCGGCGTGCGGAGTGGAGGCCGCCAGTTTCACGAAGGCATCGACATCAAGCCGAGCGCGCGCGACCGGCAGGGCGAGCCGACCGATCCGGTTTTTGCGGCGATGGACGGCGTCGTGCGCCACGTGAGCGCCGTCGCGGGCCGGAGCAGTTACGGCCGCTACCTCGTGCTCGAGCATCCCGGCGTGAGCCCCGCGGTTTACACGCTCTACGCGCATCTCGCGCGCATCGATCCGTCGGTGCGCGTGGGCGCGAGCGTTCGGCGCGGACAGGTGCTGGGCACGATGGGACACACCGCCGGCGGCTACACGATTCCGCGGGATCGGGCGCACTTGCATTTCGAAATCGGTCTGCGGGTCACGGACGATTTTCAGGCTTGGTATGACTCGCGGAAATTCGGCAGTCGCAACGATCATGGCCTTTGGAACGGCATGAACCTGATGGGCATCGATCCGCTGGATTTCCTCGAGGCGTGGCGGGCGCGGCGGATGAACAATTTCGACGAGTATTTCGCGGAGATGCCCGTGGCGGTGCGGCTGAAAATCGCCACGCGCCGCGTGCCTGATTTCGTGCGCCGTTATCCGTCGCTCGTCACGAAACCGCTGCCGATGATCGTCGGCGGCTGGGAGATTAGTTTCAACTGGTCCGGGATTCCGTTTCGATGGACACCGCTGTCCGGCGCCGAGACGGCGGGCATGACGCTGAACCGGGCCGAGATCGTGGAGGTGAACCCGTCCGAGACGCGCCGCGATCGGAGCAAGGCGCTCGTCGCCCAAGCGCGTGGCGTCTGGCGTCCGGTCGACGACCTGAACACGGTGCTGCAGCAGTTGGGCCTGCGATAAGCGTCGGCGCGAACATGAGCCCGACGTTCTCGTTGGGCGGGAGGGCTTGCGACCGACGATCAACCCGACGAGGACGTCGGGTCCACCTCAGGCGGCTACACTTGGGTGTTGCCGCCGCGCTTCAGCTCTGTGGCTTGAGGTGATTGAGGAGCGCGACGAATTCCGGGTGATCCTTCAGACCGTCGAGGTCGGGATCCTGCTGCATCCAGTCGAAGTCGTTGTAGCCGAGTTTCACCGCTTCGCGCAGCGCGCGCAGCGCGTCGGCCTTGCGTTTCACGAGCGCCAGGCTGCAGGCGAGATTGTAATGGGCGGTCGCGTTGGAGGGCCGCAGGCGCACGAGTCGGCGATCCATCTTCAGCCCGTCCACGATCCGGCCCTGTTTGGTGTAAAGCCCGCCGAGAATCTCGATGACGTCCGTGTAGGTGGCGTCGCGTTTGAGCACCGACTCGAAAAAACGAATCTCGAATTCAGGATCGTTGGGTCGCGACATGGCGGTTCAGGAGGCGCGGCGCGGACAGGAGCCGGTGAGGCGAAGGGTGTCGCATCGCGCGCTGACCTGGAGCCGCTGCGAAACGGGCGTCAGGCCCAGCTTCGAGGAGACCGTGTTGCCATACCAGCTCATGAACGGCGCGCTGATCTCGAAAATCTTGTCGCAATCGAGACACACGACCTGCGCCACCTGGGTGCTGCCGCCGTCCTCGTTGGGATGATAGAACTTTTCTCCCGAGCCGATATCAACTTCGCGCAGCAACGCGCTCTCCGTCATGATGGGCAGCGTGCGGTAAACGGTGGCGCGCGACACGGAGTCGTCGATCGTGCGGGCGTAATCGAGCAACTCCTCTGCCGTGAAGTGCTCTTTCTGCGCCACCGCCGCGTCGAAAATGGCCAGCCGCTGATTCGTCACGCGCAGACCTTTTTGCGTGAGGAATTTTCGGAATTTTTCGCGGGCCGCAGGGATGTTCACGGCAAAAATGTCCGTCCGGTCGCGGGGTGTGTCAATGCGTTCGTGGCTCTCGCGGGCTCCCCGCGCGCTCCGTCTTGCCATGCGGGAAACGCTGCTCCGTGATCGCTCGAATGACTGTCGGCGTTCATCCGCTCGCGGGCTTCGACAAGCTCCTGCACTACCGCGTGCCCGAAGACCAGCGCGACCTCGTCGCGGTGGGCTCGCTCGTGCGCGTGCCGGTGCTGCGGACGCTGCGGCTGGGAATCGTGGGCGAGATCGGCGCGCCGGCGGATTTCCCGATCGAGAAGCTGAAAAGCATCGCGCAGGTCGTGCATCCGTTTCCGGCGCTCTCGCCGGAGTTGCTGAAGCTCGCGCGCTGGATGGCGGGCTATTACGCCTGCGGCGTCGACAGCGTGATCGAGACGATGCTGCCCGCCGCGGTGCGCAACGGAGCGACGGTGAAACACGAAAAACTGCTCGCGCTCGGCACCAAGCTCGCGGACGACGAGCTCGCCCAACTCGAGAAACGCGCGCCGGCGCAGGCGAAACTCTATCGGTTCCTCGCGCAGCAGTTTCGTCCGCAGAAAAAGTCGCTGGTCCTCTCGCGGCTGGACGTCAGCGCGCCGACGGTCGCTTCGCTCGTGAAACGCGGCGTCGTGCGCGAGGAGATCCGCCGCGTCGAGCGCGTCGCCTATCACGACGATTTCGCCCACGGCGAACTGGTGGCGTCGCAGCCACATGCGCTCAATGTCGAGCAGGCCGCGGCGGTGGCGGCGCTCGATGCGAGTCTCGCCGAACAAAAATTCGGCGTGACGCTGCTGCACGGCGTGACCGGTTCGGGCAAAACCGAAGTTTACCTGCGCGCAATCGACACCGCGCTGAAGAGCGGCGGTGGCGTGATTTTTCTCGTGCCGGAAGTGGCGTTGACGCCGCAGACCGTCGCGCGGCTGCGCTCGCGGCTCGAGGCGATCGCGCCAGCGCATCGTTGCGTCGTGTGGCACAGCCATTTGAGCGAAGGCGAGCGATTCGACGGCTGGCTCGCGCTGGCGACCGGCGAAGCGCGAATCGTCGTGGGCGCGCGTTCGGCGATTTTCGCGCCCGTGCAGGATCTGCGGTTGATCGTCGTCGATGAGGAACACGAACCCGCCTACAAGCAGGACGAGACGCCGCGTTATCACGGCCGCGACGTGGCGGTGATGCGCGCGAAGTTGAACGGCGCCGTGTGCCTGCTCGGCTCGGCGACGCCGTCGCTGGAAAGTTTCGCCAACGTCCTCGCCGGCAAATACCGCCAGCTGACGCTCACGCAGCGCGTCGACGCGCGCCAGCTGCCGCACATCGAGATCGTCGATTTGCGCATCGAGGCGATGAAGCAGCGCGCACTGCCGACGCTCTCGCGCCGGCTCGTCGACGCGATGTATGCGCGATTCGAGCGTCGCGAGCAGACGATCCTGTTCATCAACCGCCGCGGCTATTCGTCGTCGATGCTCTGCACGAAATGCGGGCATGTGGAGGAGTGTCCGCACTGCAGCATCGCGCTGACGTATCACCGGGCCGACGAGTTGCTGCGCTGTCATCTGTGCAATCACCAGAAACCGGCGCCGCCGCGTTGCCCGCAATGCGGCGCGCCGGACATTCGCTGGAAGGGACTGGGGACGCAGCGCGTGGAGGAAGCGGTGCGACGCGTGCTGCCGCGCGCCAGGATCGAGCGGATGGACACCGACGCGATGGCGAAGAAAAACCGGTTTCGCGAGGTGCTGGCGCAGTTTCGCGCCGGCCGGATCGACGTGCTCGTCGGCACGCAGATGATCGGCAAGGGACTCGATTTTCCGAACGTGACGCTGGTCGGCTTGATCGACGCGGACATGTCGATGCACATCCCGGATTTCCGCGCCAACGAGCGGACGTTCCAGCTGCTCGTGCAGGTGGCCGGGCGGGCGGGGCGGGGAGATCGCGCCGGCGATGTGATCGTCCAAACGTTCACGCCGCAGGCGGAGCCGATCCAGTTTTCGCGGCAGGCGGATTTCGCGGGCTTCGCCGAATCGGAGCTGAAGCTGCGGCGCGATTTTCATTATCCACCTTACCGGCACCTCATCCATCACCTGTTTCGCGGACCGAATCCGGAGAAGCTGAAGTTTTTCGCGGAGCAGTGGGCGCGGCTGGTCGAGAAGGAGCTGAGCGGGAAGGTGGAGTTGCGCGGCCCGTCGGCCTCGCCGATCGAAAAGATCAAGGACGAGTATCGCTGGCAGCTCTGGTATTTCACCACCGGCGTTTCGAAAGTGGTGCCGGAGCTCGCGCGGCTGCGCGCGGGGTTCGCGTGGCCGGACGACATCACGCAGGTGCTCGATGTGGATCCGGTCAATCTCATGTAAATGGCATTTGTTTTGGGAAGAGTTCACGTTGGCGTGAACTTGGTTTGACTCGCCCGTGGCCGGGCCTGTTTGCTGGCGGCTTGCGCAATCGTCCGGCGGGTTGCGTTTTTCCCTTAGCCGTATCGCGAGATGAAGCTGGAACACCTGTTTTTTGAAGGACTGGCCGCCCCCCGTCGCCGACCGGCTTCGGCCGCGCGTCCGCGAACCTGGATCGCCCAGCCTGCGGTGCCAATCGACGCGGAAGCGGAGCAGTTCTTGCGGCAGATTTTCGCCGCGCCGGGTCTGTGTCTGGACGCTTATCGCGCGCGGGCGCTGATGCGCCGGGTGTCGGCTTGTCTGCGCTATCTGCGGGTGAACTCGGTGCGCGAAGCGAGCGCGCGACTCGAACGGGACGAGCGGCTGCGAGGCGAGTTGTTGAACGTGGTCCTGCTGGGGGTGACCGGTTTTTTTCGCGACACGACGGTGTTTCATGCGCTCGAGCGTGAAGTGATCCCCGAGCTGGCGAGAAAGACCGAGCGGCTACGAATCTGGAGCGCGGCGTGCTCGGACGGACTGGAGTTGTATTCGATCGCGATGCTGCTGGCGGAGAAAGGCGGGCTGCGCAGCAGCGAGCTGCTCGGCACGGATCTGAGGAGCACGGCGATCGAGCGGGCTCGCGCGGGAGTTTTCGGGGTCGAGACGCTCGAGAACCTCGAACCGCGCTGGCGCGATGTCTATCTTCAGCAGAACGCGACGACGGTGGCGGTGGCGCCCTTCCTCCGCCAGGCCGTGCGTTGGGTCGCGGCGGATCTGCTCCAGGAGGTGGCGCCGGGTCCATGGCATCTCCTGCTCTGGCGGAACATGGCCATCTACCTCGACGGCGAGGCGGCGGACGCGCTCTGGGCCCGACTCTGCGCGGAAGTCGCGGATGGCGGCTTTCTGGTGGCGGGCAAGGCCGATCGTCCGCCGAAGCGGCTGCCGCTCGTGCGCGTGGCGCCGTGTATCTTTCAAAAACGTATCGCCGGATGATTTCTTCCCATCGCTTACCGTCCCATTGGCCGGGCACCTTATTTGTGGTCGGACTAACCGTCGTATGGACGGCGGTTCGCTTGTGGGCGTTTCCGGATCACGTTTTTCCGCTCACGTATGTCCTGCCGTTGATGGCCGCGGTCTGGACGCGCCGCAGCTGGCACGCCTGGGGCATGGCGCTCGTGTTTATCCTCGGCGCCGTGATCCGGGCGACGATCGTCGAAGCCGAGGCGGCGGCGGACGTCCAGCGCGGCCTGATGCTGACGGCCACCTTGCTCAACATCGGCATCGGCATGGCGGTTGTTCTCGCGATCATCCGGCTCCGGAACCATCTGGACGCTCACAACGCACGCCTGACCGAGCAGAACGCCGAACTGGAGGCGCAGGCGGAGGAACTCGCCCAGCAGAACGAGGAAATCAAGATCCAGACGGAGGAACTGGCGCAGCAGAACGAGGAAATCGAATCGCAGGCCGAGGAGTTGACCGGCCAGAACGAGGAGCTGCAGTCCGTGAACGATCGCATCCGTCTGCGCGAAGAAATCCTGCAAGGCTTGCTCGAGTCGACGCGTCTGCCGTCGTCCAGTCTGGCGGTGCTGGAAGATACGTGCCGGCGTTCCCTTTCGGCGATCGGCCGCCCGGCTGACTGCGTGGCGGTGCTGCGCATCGATCCGGACGCGTTGCGCATCAAAGTGCAGGCCTGCCACGAACCCCACGGTCGTGTGCCGGAAGAATGGCCGCTCGAAGGCTCAATCGCGCAGGTGGTGATCGAGAAGGATTGCACGGCCTATGTCTCCGACCTGACGAAGCAGCGCGAACTGGCGGCACCGTTTACGCCCGCGGATCGTATTCGCTCCATCCTGGCCACGCCGCTGCACGTCGGCGGGAAAACCTACGGCATTGTCGTCGCCTGCAGCGTGACGGAGTCCCATTGGACGCAGGAGCAGTTCAGCGTGATCGAATGGATCGCCGCGCAATGCGGATTGATCGTCGAGGGCATTCGGTGGCAGAAGGTCTTGCAGCAGCGCACGCAGGAGCTGGAGCGCGTCAGCCAGGCGAAGGATCAATTCCTCGCGATGCTTTCCCACGAACTGCGCACGCCGCTGACGCCGGTGCTCGCGGCGGCGGGTGGATTGGAAAGCGACGAACGCCTCCCGGCCGACGCCCGCGAGGATCTGCGCATGATCCGTCGCAACGTTTCGATCCAGAGCCGGCTGATCGACGATCTGCTCGACCTCACCCGGCTGGGCCGCGGCAAGTTGGATCTGGAGAAGCAGACCTTGGAACTCGCGGTGCTGCTGCGCGAGACCGCGGGAATCGTTGCTCCGGATCTCGATGCCCGCAGCCAGACGCTGGTCGTGGAGATCGACGCGGTGGACGGTTGCTACGTCGACGGCGACGGCGCGCGTCTGCAGCAGGTGTTTTGGAACATCCTCAAGAACGCGATGAAGTTCAGCCCGCCGAAAGCGCGGATTCTACTCTCCGCGCGCATGGTCGCGGACGATCCTGGCCGCGTGGCAATCGACATCGTCGACCACGGACTCGGCATCGCGGCCGAAAATATCGAACGTATCTTCAAACCGTTCGAGCAGGTGTCGCCCGCGGGCAAACAACGCGGGAGCGACGCCGGTTTGGGCCTGGGACTGGCGATCGTCAAAGTGATCGTCGAGCTGCACCAAGGCACCGTAAAGGTGAGCTCGGATGGGGTGGGGCACGGCTCGACGTTCACGATCGAATTGCCGCTGGTGCCGGCACCGGAACCTCGGGCACTCCCCCCGGCGCCGACCGCCGGGCCGTCTGCCCGCCACGCCGATGACCGCAAGCTGCGGATCCTGCTGGTCGAGGACCATGTGGACACCGGTCGCGTGCTGGCACGCCTGTTGCGCAGCGGCGGCTACGAGGTGGAACATGCGGATTGCGCAGCGGCGGCGCTCGAGCTCTTCCTCGCGCGCGAGTTCGATCTCGTGATTTCGGATCTTGGGTTGCCGGACGAAAGCGGCCTCGTGCTCATGAAAAGGCTGCGCGAAATCGATCCCGAGATCGACGCCATTTGTCTCAGCGGGTATGGCATGGAGGACGATTTGCAGGCCTGCCGGGAGGCGGGATTCACCGAACACCTGACCAAGCCGGTTGACGTGCAGCGGTTGCGGGCGTCCATCCGACGGATCTCCACCAGCGCTTAGCGACCAGCACTCGGGGCGGTGCAAGATCGGCTTTGCGCCGCGCCGATTTCGTGCACGCTGGGAGCTCATTGCGATGAAAGTCTACTTCATGGGCATTTGCGGCACGGCGATGGGCAACGCGGCGCTGCTGGCGCGCTCGGCCGGGCACGAGGTGATGGGCGCCGACGCCGGGGTGTATCCGCCCATGAGCACGGTGCTCGCCGAGGCGGGCATTGCGCTGCATGAGGGCTACGATGCCGCGCGGCTCGAACGACTCGCGCCCGATCTGGTGGTGATCGGCAACGCGATGTCGCGCGGCAATCCGGAGGTCGAGTGGCTGCTCGAGACCCGCGCGCTGCCGTTCACGTCGCTGCCCGCGATGTTGTACGAACTGGTGCTGAAGCGCCGCCGCAATCTCGTGATCTGCGGGACGCACGGGAAAACGACCACCACCTCGCTCACGGCGTTCCTGCTACGGGAGAACGCGCGCGATCCCGGTTTCCTCATCGGCGGCGTGCCGCTGGATCCCCCGGTCGGCGCGCACCTCGGCGGCGCCACGGAGCCGTTCGTCATCGAGGGCGACGAATACGACAGCGCGTTCTTCGACAAGCGCAGCAAGTTCATTCATTACGCGCCGCACATTGCGGTGCTGAACAATCTCGAGTTCGATCACGCGGATATTTTTCGCGATCTCGCCGACGTGCAGCGGACGTTCACGCACCTTTCCCGGATCGTGCCGCGCAACGGCTTCGTCGTGCTCAACGGCGACGACGAGAACCTCCGCGCCCTGGGGCCGCTGCCTTGGACGCAGGTCGTGCGCGTGGGCGTGAACGAAAAATGCGACGTGCGGATCCTGAACTTCACCGAGTCGGCTGACCGCGCGCGTTTCTCGCTCACCTGGCGCGGCGCGCCTTGGGCCGAGATCGCGTGGACCCAGCCCGGGCTGTTCAACGCGCGCAACGCCGCGATGGCGGCGACCGCGGCCGGCCTCGCGCTCGCGCTGGAGAATCCGACCACGCTCCAACTCGGTGCGCTGGCGCGATTCCGCGGCGTGAGGCGGCGCCAGGAAATCTTGCTGCGCACGCCGCGACTGACCGTGATCGAGGACTTCGGCCATCATCCCACGGCCCTCGCAGAAACGCTGCATTCGTTCCGCGCGCGGTTTCCCGGTGCGCGGCTGACCGCGGTGTTCGAACCGCGCAGCAACACGGCCCGCACCAAGGTGCTCGAGGCTGGCTTCATGCGCGCGCTCGCGTTCGCCGACGAGGTTTATCTCGGCACCGTCAATCGCGCGGAAAAACTCAGCGCCGGCGATCGCTTCGATACGATTGCGGTCGCACAGCATCTCGAAGCGCTCGGCGGCGAGGCGCATACGGCGACCTCGAACGCGCTGCTGCTGGAGAAGCTCCTCGCGAATCTGGCCGGGTCTGCCCAGCCGCGAGTGGTGGCGTTTTTCACCAACGGATCCTTCGACGGCATCATCGGCCAATTCGTCGCCGCGATGCGATAACGCGGGAGTTGCTGCCGCAAGGACGCTGCAGGAAGCGCTTGCGTCACGCCGATTCGTGGACCTGCTTGCCGACGTTACCCTATGAACGTTCGTAGCCCGGCAGGTGTGTGGCGTCGACTGGCGATCTGGCTGCTGTCGACGACGGTGATCGGAAATACGGTGCCTCTGCTCGCGCAGGCTCCCGGTGCGCGGCCGGAGAGCGCGACGGTCGCGTCGAGCGACCCGATGCTGCAGCGGGTTTTTCCGTCGATCGTGCGCATCGAGGCGATCCGGCTGCGGCCCCACGACGGACGACTCACCAAACAGTGGACCGGCGGCAGCGGCGTGATCATCTCCGCCGAGGGCCACGTGCTCACCAACTGCCACGTGACCGACGACGGCGATTACTTTCGCTGCTATCTCTACGACGGCTCGCACGTTGATGCGCGGCGGGTGGGGCAGGATGCCCTGACCGATCTCGCCGTGCTGCAGCTCGACCTCACGCAACGCTATCCCGCCGCCGGCCCGCTCGCCGTGGCGCAGTTTGGCGATTCGGATACCTTGAAAGCCGGCGAGGAAATCTTCGCGCTCGGAAGCCCCGGTTTCCTCGCGCAGTCGGTCACGCGCGGCGTCGTCTCCAATCCCTCGCTCGTGCTGCCGGAGCAGACCGCCGGCAAGATGATGCTACGCGGCGAGAACGTCGGCGATCTCGTGCGCTGGATCCTGCATGACGCGCGCATCTTCGGCGGCAATAGTGGCGGGCCGCTCGTCAATCGCGCCGGCGAGATCGTCGGCATCAACGAGCTGGGCGTTTTCAACCTGAGCGGCGCGATTCCCGGCAATCTCGGCCGCGTGGTCGCGGAGAGTCTCATCCGCACCGGCCAGGTGATTCGCGGCTGGTCGGGCGTCACGGTGCAGCGCCGGCTCGAGGCGGATGGCGCCGGCGCCGGCGTGGTCGTCGCCGATGTGGCCGAGGGCTCGCCGGCATCCAAATCGGGGATACAGCCAGGCGACGTGATCCTGGCATGTGACGGACACAAGGTCGAAGGCGCCGAGGAAAAGGCCGTGGCGCATTTCAATCGTCTCGAGGCGAGCAAGCTCCCCGGACAACCCCTGGCGCTCGAATTCGAGCGCGAGGGTCAAGTCCGGAAAGCCACGGTCGAACTGGTGGCGCGCCAGCCGGCGCAGGCCGACGACGTGGAAGTGCGCAGCTGGGGGGCGGTGGTCCGCGATCTGACGTTCAGCCTCGCGCGGGACGAGCGCCTGCCCGATCAGCGCGGCGTCTGGCTGGAGAACATCCGCCCGGCCGGGCCCTGCGGTCAGGCCGAACCGGTGCTGCGACGGGAAGACGTGATCGTTGGCGTCGATGGCCACGCGGTCGCGAACGTCACGGAGCTGCGAGCGCTGACGGAGAAGTTGCTGGCCGACGCGCCGGAGCGGAAGCGGACCGTGCTCGTCGCTGTCCGACGCGAGGGTGCGCTGATCAGTTCCGTCGTGGAACTGCGCGAGACGACCGATCGCAGCGTCACTCAGCTGGCGCGCAAGGCCTGGCTCGGCGCGGCCTCGCAGCCCCTGACTCCGAAGCTGGCGGCGCGCCTGGGCATCGGCGCCGCGGGCGGCGCGCGGTTGACGCGCATCTATCCGGCGACCCAGGCGGAAAAGGCGGGCCTGC
Organism: Opitutaceae bacterium; assembly: GCA_040255565.1. Classification (GTDB taxonomy): domain Bacteria; phylum Verrucomicrobiota; class Verrucomicrobiia; order Opitutales; family Opitutaceae; genus Opitutus. The sequence goes on from JBDZVH010000001.1 coordinate 1,132,278, forward strand.
AGGTCGGCGACGTCGTGCTGGCGATCGACGGCGTCGACGTGACGGCCCGTCGAGCCGAGGATACGGACGTATTGGCACGCCAGATACGGCAGTATCGCGCGGACACCACGGCGGTGTTGGCCCTCTGGCGGGACGGCAGGAAAATCGAACTTCCGGTGGTGCTGGAGACGCAGCCCGAGCCTCCGGCGGAGATGCCGTGGTGGGAGGATCGCGATCTGGAATTTTCGGCGCGGGACATTGCGTTCGACGATCGCGTGCGGTTGCAGCTTTCGCCCGACGCGCGCGGCGTGCTGGTGGAAAGCGCGACGCCGGCAGGTTGGGCGGCGCTCGCCGGGTTGCGCAGCGACGACGTGATCGAGGCGGCAGCCGGGATGCCGATCGCCACGCTCGCGGATCTGAAGGCCGCGCGCGAAGCTGTCGACGCCGGGAATCAAAACTGGTGGGTGCTGCTCGTGCGGCGCCGCGGCCAGACGCTTTTCGTCGAGATCAACCTCCAACCCGCCCGCTCCAAATCATGAAAGCCTGTCGTTTTCACCGCCTCGCCGCCGCGCTCGCCGTGGCGGTGCCGTTCGTCTCCTCCTTTGCCGCGGCGCCGGAACCGCACGCCGCCGCCCAAGCGCTCGTCCAGCGTTACGCGGACGCCGTCATCGGCGTCGAACTCGTGGTGACGCTGAAAGTGAAAATGGGCGACCGCGAAGCGCCGCCGCGCGAACAGCGCGTCGAGGTGAACGGCACCGTGATTTCCGAGACCGGCTTGACCGTGGCCTCGCTTGCGGAAGTCGACCCGCAGGTGGCCTTCGAAGCGATGCGCGCGATGCCGGGGCCCAATTCCCGGGTCGAGTTGCTCGGGGCCGATTTCAAGGAAGTGAAGCTCCGGCTTGCCGACGGCACGGAGCTGGCGGCGCGATTCGTTTTGAAGGACGTCGATCTCGATCTCGCGTTCATGGCGCCGGTGGACAACGCGGCCGCGGAGCCGCGCCGTTTCGCGCACGTGAATCTGGAAAACGCCGCGGAAGGCGCCACGCTGGGACGCTTCTACACCGTGGGGCGCGCGCCGAAAGTGCTGCAGCGCGTCCCCTTGATCCGCGCGACCGACGTGATGGGCATCGTGGAAAAGCCCCGGCGTTTTTATCTGATGACCGACTTGATGCTCGGCGCGCCGGCCTTCGATCTCGAGGGACGCGTGCTCGGAATCGCGCTGCAGAATTTCGCCAACAACCGTCGCACGGGGCTGGTGATCCTGCCTGCGTCCGACGTGGCCGAGATCGCGCGACAAGCGGCAACCGCCCAAGCGGCGAATCCGGAGTGACGAGCTGGCCGCGCCGTCGCGAAGCCTGAGGCGTCGCGACGAGCGGAACGCCGCCCGCGCGGCTTTTACTGTGCCTGTTTCGCGATCTTCCGCGTTGTCGGCAATTCGCCGGCGGGCAGCGCGAGTAGATCGTAATCCTGATAGCCGGTGATCTTCACCTCGACGAATTCGCCGACGGGAAGATCGCGCGGGATGTAGACGCGTCCGTCGATGTCGGGCGCATCCGCTTCGCCGCGAGCGACGCCGGGTTCCTCGACGAGCACCTTGAGCGTGCGGCCGACATAGCCTTTGCTCACCTCGGCGGCGATTTCCTTCTGGAGCGCCATCGTGCGGTGCCACCGCGCTTCCTTTACCTTGGATGGAAGCTGTTCCTCCATTTTCGCCGCGCGCGTGCCTTCCTCCTGCGAATAACGGAAAACGCCGAGACGCTCGAACTTCGTTTCGCGGATGAACTCGCAGAGCTCGGCAACGTCCGCCTCGGTTTCCCCGGGGAAGCCGACGATGAACGTCGTGCGGATCGCGATGCCGGGAATGCCGGCGCGGATCCGGCGGATCAGGTCGCGGATGTAATCGCCGCTCGTTTCGCGCTGCATCCGGCCGAGCATGTGGTCGCTGATGTGCTGGAGCGGAATGTCGATGTAGCGCGCGACCTTCGGGCACTCGGCGATGGTCTTGATGAGCTCGTCGCTCCAGTGCGCGGGATGCGTATAGAGCAGGCGGATCCAGAAATCGCCCTCGATCGCGTTGAGCTGGCGGAGGAGTGTCGTGAGCGCGGTGCCGCGGGTCGAATCGACCGGCGTGCGCGGATTCGGCCGCTGCTCCCAGGTGTCCATGCCGAAGAAAGTCGTGTCCTGCGAAATGAGGTCGATTTCCTTCACGCCTTCCTTCACGAGCTGGCGCACCTCGGCGACGACGCTCTCGACGGTGCGGCTGCGATGCCGGCCGCGGATCTGCGGGATGATGCAGAACGTGCACGGGTGGTTGCAGCCCTCGGCGATCTTGACGTAGGCAAAATGTTTCGGCGTGAGCCGGAAGCGCGGCGTATCGTAATCGGGGATATACGTCGACCGGCCCTCGATGAAGGAAACGGGCGCGTCCTTTTTGCCGCGCTCCTTCGCGTAGATCTCCTCGATGATCGGCGCGACTTTCGTGACCTGGTCGAGGCCGATGAACGCGTCGACTTCGGGCATCGCGCTCGGGAGATCCTTGGAAAACCGCTGCGACATGCAGCCGGCCACGATCAGCTTCTGCTCCTTGCGGCGCTTGCGCATGCCGCGGTTCTGATGAACCTCGAGGATGTGGCCGATGGATTCCTCCTTCGAGGAGTCGATGAACGAGCAGGTGTTGACGATCACGACGTCGGCCTTTTCGGCCTCGGGGATGACGGCCATGCCGGCTTTGTGAAGGTGGCCGACCATGATCTCGCTATCGACGAGATTCTTCGCGCAACCGAGGGAGATGAGACTGACTTTGATCATGAACGTGTGGCGAACGGGCTCCGGCGAAAAGGAGCCAAACAAAACAGCCCCGACGAGTCGGGGCCGCTACAAACGGGAACGTTGCGCGCGGGCTTACTTTTTCTTCGCGGTGGCGGCGCGAGCTTTCTTGCGCTTGAGGTAAGCGATGCGGCGTTTGCGTTTGATCTTCTTGTTCAGTTGTTGGCCCATAGGAGGAGGAAAAGGGGCCCCAGCATCCGGCTCGACGCGCGTGAGTCAAGCGCGGGCGCAAACGGGATCGGGCTCGCGATCCGGCGGCAAAATCCAATGCTGGGCGGGCATGAAACTTATCCCCGGCGGTTTTCTGGTTTTGTTCACGGCGGCGTCGCTCTTCGCGGCGGATCCCAACGCGTTGAGCAGCGCGGAAAAGAGCGAAGGCTGGCGGTCGCTGTTTGACGGCAGCTCGTTGCAGGGCTGGCGGAGTTTGAAATCGGAGCAGCCGAGCGGCTGGAAAGTTGCGGACGGCGCGCTCACCTGGTCGGCGAAGGGGGGCGATATCGTGACCGCGGACGCGTTTGCGGATTTTGAATTGTCCCTCGAGTGGAAGGTTTCGGAAGCGGCGAACAGCGGGATCATTTACCGCGTGGGGCTGGACGACACCGCGACTCATCGGACCGGTCCCGAATACCAGGTCCTGGACAACGTGAAGGCCTCCGACAACCACCCGGCGAGCCACCGCGCCGGATCGCTTTATGATCTCACGGGCGTTGAGGAGGATTACACGCGTCCGGTCGGACAATGGAACGAGGCGCGGATCCGCGTGCGCGGCTGGCACGTCGAGCACTGGCTGAACGGGCACAAGGTCGTCGACGTCGATCTCGCCGCGCCGGCGGGCAAGGCGTTGATCGCGGCGAGCAAGTTCAAGAGCTGGCCGCGTTTCGCGTCGCTCGCGCGTGGGCACATCGCACTGCAGGACCACGGTTACGTGGTCAGCTACCGCGCGATCAAGCTTCGGGAGTTGAAGTAGGCGGCGGCGCAAGCGGCTCACCGCCGCTGACCTTGTCGCCTGCGCGTTCCCAGCGGTAAACGAGCGGCGCCTTCGTGCGCTCGAGTTGCTTGAAAAGCGCGGGGGCGGCGCGCTTCGGCAGTTCGAGCTCCGCGAGGCCGCTTGCATCGCAGTTCAGCCAGCGCGCGTAGGGTTTGAAATGCTCGGGGCGGCCGATGATCCGCGACAGGTCGGAAGCGCCCGCGGCGGCCGGCGCCCGATCGAGCGCGATAAACGCATACGGCAGGCTGCGCAGGTCGATGCCGGCGCGCTGGCCGAACTTCACCCAGTTGGAATCGGCGTAGATCTCGGACGGCGGCGGCGCGAAAAAGTGGCACCAGTGGCGCTCGTTGCCCGGTGCAAATATCGGGCAGGCGAGGGCGTGCGTGCAGGGTGCGACGACGCGGAAACTGGCCGCGAGTTCGTCGCGAATCTGGCCGAGTTGGCGGCTGACGGCATGCGTGCCGGGTTCGACCCAAAGGATTTCCTGCGCTCGGGTGGCGAGCGCTTTCAACGCAGCGAGCGCGTCGGGCGGGAGCTCGTTGAGCACATGGCTGACGACGAGCAGTCCGATCGGCTCGGCTGACGCGAGCAAGCCGGGCGTCGCTGACGAAACCGCGAGCGAAGGAAAAGCCCGCACCGCCGCGTCGCTCGCGAAATCGCAAGCGACTGCGGCATGATCCCACACGGTGAGCGCGTCGAAACTCTCAGGTCCGAAAAAGTCGATCAGCCGGCGCGCGGCGATGCCGCTGCCGCAACCCCAATCGAACACCTGACGCGAAGTCGGACGCCAGCCGCGCAATTTCAACTCGCGGAGCACGTGATCCCATTTCCAGCCGATCCGCTCGCCGTAGGTGAAATCGTAGGACGCAAGATCGGACGAGGATTGCCAGTAGGCGCCGCCGGCGGCTTTGCCGGAAAGAAAACCATCGCGGAGCCGGTCGAGCGCCGCCCAATCGAGTTCGGACCAAGTCATGAGGCGAGTTTTAAAGGGAAAATTCCAGGTGCTGCGCGAGACGCTGCCGGCGGATGCCGTAAAATTGCGCGAACTCGCGGATGCGCGCGGCGCGAGACGCGTCACCGGTCGCGTGATCCTTGATCGCGGTGATCATGAGATTTTTCGCAGTGTGTTCGGTGGAGATAAACTCGAACACCTTCGTGCGATACCCGGCCCATTCGAGCAGTTGCGCGCGCAACGAATCGGTGACGAATTCTGCCTGCCGCTCCTGAAAAATTCCGTGGCGCAACGCGTCCGCGAGCACCGGCGGTGCGACGAGTTGCGGCCGAAGTTCCTTCTGGCAACACGGCGAAACGACGAGCAGACGCGCGCCCGCGGCGATCCCTTTCGCAAGGGCGTCGTCGGTCGCGGTATCGCAGGCGTGAAGCGCGATGAGGACATCGACTGCCGCTCCCGCGGCGTCCGGCGCGGGAAATGCAAACGAGTCGATCCGACCCGCGGCGAAGGACAGATGCGCGAGGTCGTTTTCCCGCGCGATCCGGTTGCACAGTTCGACGAGTTCCGGACGCGCCTCGACGCCGGTGACGGTTGCGCGGTTGTCGAGCAGTGCCGCGACGGCAAACGTGAGATAACCCTTGCCGCTACCCATATCCACAATCCGGAGACGTGTTGGCGGGGCGGCGTCGGTGGCGTTTGCCGGGCGGATGGCAGCGTCGTCCAGCAGATGACCCAGGACCTCGGCGAACTTCTGGATCTGGCGAAACTTGTCCGCCATTCCCTCGCGCGGCTGGCCGCGGTCGTTGGTGACGCCGAGCGCGCGCAGCCACGGGGAGTCGGCCGGAATAAGGTGCTGCTTGGCGCGATCGTGGCCGGCAGTGGCTTTGGTTTCGGAGGCGCGCGGCGCGGGCGTCAGTTTCAAGCGACCGGTGCCGCTGGATTGGGTTTCAAACTGCGCGTGCTGCGTCGTGGTGAAAAGATGCGCATCGAGAAAGTCACGGCTGAGCAGGCGATCGATCTCGGCGAGGGCATCGGGTGGCGGCAGATTGCGCGTCACGTCGCGCGTGGCGTGACGCCAGAGAAACGAAAGGTGCGGGCCGGCTTTCAGCACGACCGGACGGACGAAGAGATTGCGGACGGTGCGATCTTCGCCGCGACATTTGCCCAAGGTGAGCTTCACGAGTTCGCCGTTGTCCACGGCGGAGCGAAGCAGGGCGAGAAAACGGTCGCGGTTCGGATCGGACATGCAGGCATCGCCGCAAAAAGCGCCGGAAGGCGCAAAGCGAAAGACGCGGCGTTGGGCGGCGTCATTTCAACGCTGCCGGCGCGAGGTAGTAGTCGATCGGTGTGCGTTCCCAGAAACGGCCCGTGCGGGCGCGTTCGGCGGGTGAAGCGAAACGATAGTCGTAGCGCACGACGCGAAGGAAGCGGGGCGGTTGGCCGGGAAACGGATTGTGCGCGAACAACGCGAGGACTTCGGGCGTGCCGCGCAACAGGTGTTCGGCCAGCGAAAGCACCCACGGGTTTTGCTGCGGAGCACCGAGTGCGGCGAACCACAACTGCCAGTCGAGGCGTGGCTGATGCGGTGCGACGACCGGCAGCGGACGCGAGAGCGCGCCGGGTTTGTAGGGAAGTTCGTAGGCGAGCCACTCGCGCTGATCGTTGCTGCCCTCGAGGGAGAGTTCGGGACGGGACGTGGTCATGACCGCGAACAGCCCATAGTTGTTGAAGCTGTTGAACGGCGCGACCCACGTCGCCACCGATTCAAACCAGCCCGGCCGCTTTGCGCCCGGCCGCACCGACGGCCACGCCGCCACCGCCGTATAAACCACCACGCACCCCGCCAACGTCCACCCTGACACCGACACCGCGACCCCTCGCGCCGAGCGCCCGATCAGAGTGTCATATAATGTATGACACTTGCCCGGGTCGCCGCGGAGGAGGCGGAGCCAGAAGGCGTCGTCGAGATTGAGGAGGCAGAGCGCGGCGGTGAGGAGGTTGAAGAACGCAAAGTTGCCGGTGAGAGCGATCGCGAGTTGCAACGCGAGGAGCAGGAGCGCGGCGTTGTGTCGCAGCGGTCGCGGTGCGAAGAGGAAGAAGGGCGCGATCAGTTCGATGGCGAACATGCCGGCGCAGGCGGCGCGGTGCACATTCTCCGACGCGTGATGGGCCCACCAGGCGAGCGGATTTGGGAGCGGTTGGGTTTCGAAATGGAAATCGAGCGCGGTGAGATTTCGCCACGTGGGATCGCCGCTCGAGAGTTTCACGATTCCGGAAAGCAGCATCAGTCGGAACAACAGCCAGCGCAGCAGCCAACGCGCGATCCCCGAAGGTTCGCCGAAATGGAAACGTGGTCGCCACGTGAGGCGTGCTAGAAAAATCGTGAGCAGCGTCGTCTCCAGTAGCAGGGCGTCCCACTGGAATCCGAGAAACGCCTGGCCGACGTTGACGAGCGACAGATAACAAACCCACAGAACAATCAAGCATGCGGTCGGTGCGATGCCGGCGAAGAGTAGCGCTGCGGTGCCAACGCCGACGGCGCAGAGAACGGTCAGTAAGGTGTCGGCGCCGAAAATCCAGCCGAGCGTCGGGAGCCGTGCGTAGGCATCGGCGCCGAGATAATCGTGCACCGCGCGAAGATAGGCCCCGGCGGGAAGAATGCCGTGTGGGCCGATCAGACCGGGAAGTTGCACCCAGAGCGAAACGAACGCGATCGCATGCGTGACCGCGAGCAGCCGGAGGAAAAGCGAAGCGCTAAAGACGTAGCGGTCGCGGGCCGGCGAGAAAGTATCCGCGTGTCGGTCTGGCGGAAAAAAGCGTGGGAGCCAGGACGACATGGGAACGCGATTCGTGCCGCACGAAAGCTTCGCTCAACAACCACGAAAAACACGAAACAAACGAAAAACGGACGGAAGCAAAGGGCCCACGGAATACACGGAACACACCGAAGAAGACGAACGTGGTTCTTAACTTCCGTGTCTTTCTGTGTGCTCCGTGGGCGATGCGCCGCGTCTATGCGTCGATTTCTTACGGCGTGAACTCGGTCGTGATCGCAGTGGCGGCGGTGACCTTGTTCTTCTTCAGGATCCCGAGCTCTTCGAGTTGCTCGATCTGCTTCGCGTAGCGGGCGGGATCGAGACGCCCGATCTGGCTCGCGCCACCGTCGGCGTCGCGGCCGGTGACGAGCTTGCCGTCGAGGATGAGCTGCCGCGAGGCCATCATGAATTCGTCGGTGTTGCTCGGATTGGCTTTCTTCAACGCCTCGTGCGCGGGCGTCGGATCGCCCTCGAGATAATCGCGCCAGCCGCGGATGTAGGCGCGCACAAAGGCACGCAGCTGTTCCGGATGCTCGCGCGCGAACTTGCGGCTGGTGACGAGCACGGCATAGGCGCGAAAGCCGGCGTCCCAGGTCGAGAGGAAGCGCGGTTCCTTGCCGCCGGCTTTCACGATGTGATACGGCTCGGCGATGTAGTAACCCTGCTGGATCGCCTCCTTGTTGCCGAGGAAGGCGGAGACCGAAAAGTTCTGCGGCACGATCGAAAAGCGCACATTGTATTTTTTCTTCAAATACGGAAGGAACGCCCATTCGGGACGGGCGATGATCGTCTTGCCGTCGAGATCTTCGAAACGGCGGACGGAGCTGTCGGCGTTGACGAGCAGACCGGAGGGGTCGTCCTGGAAGACGGCGGCGAATTGCACGACCGGGAGGCCCTCGGCCTGTTGCAGGAGCGTGTTGGTGCTGTCGGCCTGCCCGACATCGGCCTGGCCGGTGGCAACCTTCGGCATGACGAGCGCGTTGGGACCGCCGGGAACGAGCGTGACGTCCAGACCTTCGTCGGCGAAGAAACCGCGAGCTTGGGCTTGGTAGAAGCCGCCGTGTTCGGGTTCGGCCACCCAGTCGAGTTGGACGGTGATTTTGAACGGGGCCGCAGCGGCAGCGAAGACGCACGGGGCGAGGAACAGCAGCAACAGGAGCGATCGTTTCATGGGGAAATGAATGTGTCCGCAATTGTGGCGAATAGCCGCGGATGGCGACGGAATTTGCAACCGGTTCAGGTGTCGCGGCGTTCGAACGAATCGTGCCAGCGCCGGAGCGCGAGCCAGCTCAAGCCGATGACCAGCGATACGAGGACGAATCCGAGGACACAGGTGATGGCGGCGGTGGCGAACAGCGCGGGATACTGCGCGCGGCTCGCGTAGATGATGGTTTGGAAACCGAGCCCACCGCCGTCGCCGGCCGAGCTACCGGCCGTGTAGTCGCCGACGAGCGCGCCGATGGGCGCGAGGATCGCGGCGATGCGCAGGCCCGTGAAGAAGTAGGGCAGCGCGCCGGGGATCCGCAGGTGCACCAGTTGCTGGTATCGGCTGGCCCGATACGAACGGAAGAGCTCGACGAGGTTCCGGTCGGTCGAGATGAGGCCCTGCGTGGTGTTCACAACCAGCGGGAAAAAGCAGATGAGAAACGTGATCACGGCCACGCTCTTGATGCCGGCGCCGACCCAGAGGACGAGCATCGGGGCGATGACGATCACGGGTGTCATCTGCAGGATCATCAGATACGGATAGAGGCTGACGCGGATGAGCGGGGAAAGCGAAAGCAGCACGGCAAACGCGATGCTGAGGAGAACCGCGGCGGACAGGCCCAGCAGTGCGCCCTGGCTGGTGTTGAGCGTGGCGCGAAGCAGCGCGTCCGCGTGCTCCTGAAAGGCCGCGAATACGGCGCCGGGCGTGGGCAGAAGAAAGCGGTTGTCGGGCGAAAGCCCGGCGTGAATCGCAGACCAGAGCGCCAGAAACAGCGCGCCGGCGATCAGCGGGAGGAGAATCTTGAGCAACGGACGCGACACGGGAAATACGAGATGGCCGTCAGGCCTGTTCGGCGGCGCGGAGCGCACGGGAGGTTTCGGTCACCAGATCGTGATACGCGCGCGAGAGGCGGGTGTCCGCGGTTCGTGGATACGGAAGGTCGATCGGGATCTCGGCATGAATACGGCCGGGATTGGCCGACAGGACGACAATGCGGTGCGAGAGAAACACGGCCTCCGCGACGGAGTGCGTAACGAACAGCGCGGTCCAGGCCTGCTCCTGGCGGATGGCGAGCAGTTCCTCATTGAGGTGCTCGCGCGTGATCTCGTCCAGCGCGCCAAACGGTTCGTCGAGAAGCAGCAGTTGCGGCGAAAGCGAAAGCGCGCGAGCGATCGACACGCGCATGCGTTGACCGCCGGAAAGCTGGCGCGGGAAGGCGCGGCTCTTGTCCGCCAGGCGCACGAGCTCGAGTGCCCGCCCGGCGACGGCGCGGCGGTCGGCGGCGGGTGCGCCTCGGAGCTTCAACGGAAGAGCGACATTGCGCTCGACGTTGAGCCACGGCAGCAGCGTCGGGTCCTGAAAGACGAAGGCCTGTTCGACTTTGGCGACGCTGATGTGACCGGACGTTTCGGCGGTGAGATCGGCGACGAGCCGGAGCAGGGTGGATTTGCCGCACCCGCTGGGGCCGACGAGGCTGACGAATTCGCCGGGCGCGACGGAAAGCGAAACGCGATCGAGCACAAGCGGACCATTCGCGAAACGTTTGGAGACGTCGCGAAGTTCAACGAGTGCCGGCTCAGCCATGGTCCGACAGCACATGGGCCGCCGGACCCGAGGCAAGGGGGAAGCGTGTCGCGTGGCGGGTCAGCGCCGCTCGAGGTTGGGCAGGAACATCGTCAGCAGCCCGAGCAGCGGCAGGAATCCGCACAGGTAGAACACATGTTCGATGCTCGTGTGATCGGCGAGGCGACCGAGCGCGGCCGAGGCGATGCCGCTCATGCCGAACGCGAGTCCGAAGAACAAACCGGCGACGAGCCCCACCTTGCCGGGGATCAGTTCCTGTGCGTAAACGAGGATCGCGGAAAATGCCGACGCGAGCACGACGCCGATGATGACGCTCAGTGCAACGGTGCCGGCGAGGCCGACGTGTGGGAGGATCAGTGAGAACGGCGCGACGCCGAGGATGGAAAACCAGATCACGTATTTGCGCCCGAAGCGGTCGCCGAGCGGTCCGCCGAGAATCGTGCCCGCGGCCACGGCGAAGAGGAAGATGAACAGATACAGCTGCGAGCCTGCGACGGAGACCTGGAACCGGTCGATCAGGTAGAACGTATAGTAGTTCGTGAGCGAAACGAGGTAGAAGTATTTCGAGAAGATCAGCGCGATCAGGATCGAGATCGAAACCACGACCGTGCGCGTCGGCAGCGGGCGGGCGGCGCGACGATGGGCGCGGGCCCGCGCGAGGTGTGCGTCCAAGTGTTGTCGATACCAGACTCCGACGCGCGAGAGCACGGCGATCCCGACGGCGGCGAGGGCGGTGAACCAGAGCACGGACGATTGTCCGCGCGGCACGATGATCAGCGCTGCCAGCAGCGGCCCGAGCGAGGAACCGAAGTTGCCGCCGACTTGGAAAAGCGATTGCGCGAAACCCCGGCGATGGCCGGCGGCGAGGTGCGCGACGCGCGATGCCTCGGGATGGAAGATCGACGAACCCGTGCCGACGAGCGCGGCGGAGACGAGCAGGGCGGGATAGCTCGCCGCGCGCGAGAGCAGGACGAGACCGACCAGGGTGAGGCCCATTCCGATCGCCAGGGAAAATGGCTTCGGGCGCCGGTCGGTGTAGAACCCGACCAACGGCTGCAGCAGCGACGCGGTGACCTGAAAGGTGAACGTGATGAAGCCGATCTGCGTGAAGCTCAGCCGGTAGTTGTCCTTGAGCATCGGATACATCGCCGGAAGCAGCGACTGGATCGCATCATTGACGAGATGCGAGAAGCTCAGGGCGAGCAGCACGGACATGACCGTGCGCTCGACAAAGGACGACTCGGATGGGATCGCAGCGGCGGAAGAGGCCATGGAAGGCCGCATTTCATCCACGCTTCGGTGGCGCGCAACCCGGCGGACGCGTTGCGGCCGCCAGCGCTGTGGGAAAATTCAGGCAAGGTGTGCAGGCCGCCCCGGGCCCGGTCGCGCGAAAGGAACTCAGGCCTTGCTGCCGAGGATGTGTTCGATGCCGTCCACTTCCTCCGGCGAGAGCGTGGGATTCCGGAAGGCGGCGATGTTTTCCTCGATCTGGCTGACCTTGCTTGCGCCGATGAGCGCGGAGGTGATCACCGGCTGGCGCAGCACCCAGAGCAGCGCTATCTGCGCGAGCGATTGACCGCGGCGCTTGGCGATGGCGTCGAGCTGGCGAACCTTGGTGAGCTTTTCCGCGGTGATGTGCTCGGGTTTGAGGAAACGCGGATCGTGGCCGGCGCGCGAATCGGCGGGAATGCCGGTGAGATAGCGGTTGGTGAGGACGCCCTGCGCGAGCGGGCAGAAGGCGATGCCGCCGATGCCTTCTTTCGTGAGGACATCGGTGAGCCCGTTTTCGATCCAGCGGTCGAACATGTGATAACGCGGCTGGTGGATCAGGCACGGCGTGCCGAGCTCGCGCAGGATCGCGGCGGCGCGGGCGGTTTGTTCGGCGGTGTAGTTGGAAAGACCGACGTAGAGGGCCTTGCCGGAGCGGACGGCGCGATCGAGCGCGCCCATCGTTTCCTCAAGCGGAGTCTCGGGATCGGGGCGATGCGAGTAGAAGATATCGACGTAATCCATCCCGAGGCGGCGGAGGCTTTGGTCGAGCGATGCGAGCAGGTATTTGCGGGAACCCCATTCGCCGTAAGGACCGGGCCACATGTCGTAACCGGCCTTGGTCGAGACGATCAGTTCGTCGCGATGCGCGGCGAGATCCTCGCGGAGAATGCGGCCGAACGTGCGTTCGGCGGAGCCGGGCGGCGGGCCGTAGTTGTTGGCCAGATCGAAGTGCGTGATCCCGAGATCGAACGCGCGCAGCACGAGGGCGCGGCTGTTGTCGTGGCGATCGACGTCGCCGAAGTTGTGCCAGAGACCGAGGGAAAGCGCGGGCAGTTTCAGACCGCTGCGGCCGCAGCGGCGGAAGAACGCGGGATTGTCGTAGCGGGAGGCGGCGGGTGCGTAGGACATGGGATAAGTTACGCACGGTTGGACTGAGGGATGTGCGGGTCAAGGGGGCGCTGTGGCAAACGGGAGGCGGTCGCGGGACGATCTTGCCGGACGGTCGGAAATCCGGGGGCGAACGACCGTGACAATCGTCCCCTTGGCAAACGCGGGGCGTTCTGCATCGTGGCGCGCATGTTTGTCGACGAGTGCGTGGTAAAACTTCAAGCCGGTGACGGCGGGCGCGGCTGCATCAGCTTCCGCCGCGAGAAATACGAGCCGTGGGGCGGACCCAACGGCGGCGACGGCGGCCGCGGGGGCGACGTCGTGCTGCTCGGCGACGACGACACGAACAATCTCGTCGACTACAAATACCAGCCGCACTGGCGCGCCGAACGCGGCGAGCACGGGCTCGGCTCCGACCAGCACGGCAAGGACGGCGCGCCGCGCCTCTTGAAGATGCCGCTCGGCACCGTCGTGATCGACGAAGCGACCGGAAAGCCCGTGGCCGAGCTGATCGAGGACGGGCAGCGGATCGTGTTGTGCAAGGGCGGCAACGGCGGCTGGGGCAACACGCACTTCAAGACCTCGACCAATCGCGCCCCCAAGCGGGCGAACCCCGGCCAGCCCGGCGAAGGCGGGACGTTCCGGCTGGTTTTGAAAAGCATCGCGGACGTCGGGCTCGTGGGTTTCCCGAATGCCGGCAAATCGTCGCTCACCGGCCAGATCACCAAGGCGCGGCCGCGGACGGCGGCGTATCCGTTTACGACGCTGCATCCGCAGATCGGCGTGATCGAATATCGGGACGAAGTAAAAGGTCACCGCCGGCTCTTGCTGGCGGACGTCCCCGGCTTGATCGAAGGCGCCAGCGAGAATCGCGGTCTCGGTCATCGTTTTCTCAAACACATCGAACGCTGCGCGCTGCTGCTGATCCTTGTCGACATGGCGGGCACGGATGCGCGGGATCCGCGCGATGACTACAAGAATCTGCTCCGCGAACTGGAGCTCTATGACCGGACGTTGTTGAAAAAACCGCGCGTCGTCGTGGCGAACAAGATGGATGTGCCGGAGGCGAAGGAGCACCTCGCGAAGTTCAAGCGGCGCTACAAGACGGTCGACGTGCTCGAGATCTCGTGCCTGACCGGCGACGGCCTGGACCGGTTGAAAAAAGAGTTGTTAAAACGAGTTACCGCTCTGCGCGGCCGCGAAAAGGTGTCGCGCAAAACCGCGGCGTGAATCAGCGTCGCTGAGACATGCCTCCTCCGGCCAACCGCTCCCTGTTGATGCGCGCCAACCGTTTGCTCGGCGCCAATCTCGTCGAAGCAAACCTGGTCAAGATCGAGGACCTCGAGCCCGCGAACGAGAAGCTGCTCTCGCTCATCGCCGAGGATCAGCCCCGGCAATGCACCGTGTTGGGAATCCTGGCCTACGACATGAAAGTGCTGCGCGAGGAGGATGTATTGCAGCACGTGGTCGACAACGAGGGCGTGGGGCTCGTGGATCTGCGGCATTACGAGGTGGCGGAGGACGTGAAGAAGAACCTCGATCTCGCGGCCTGCTGGGCGACGTGGTCGGTGCCGTTCGATCACGAGGAGGACTTTCATTTCGTCGCCACGGCGTATTATCTCAGCCCGGCGGTGCGGGCGCATTGGGAGAAGCAGTTCGACGGCCCGATCCTTTGGTTCGGCACGACGCTCGAGGCGATCGCCGATTACCTGGAAAAGCTCGCGGCGGAGCGCGCCGCCGCGCCGGCCGCGGCGGTGGCGAAGGCCGTCTAGTCGTTTCGCGTATGCCGCTCGGAAAGATCCAAACCCAGATTGTCGGGCAACTGGTCGCCATGAGCCGGCTGACCGCGGAGCAGCGCGACACGATCGCGGCGCTGCCGGGAGAACCGACGGGCGAGGCGCTCGACAAGCTGCTGCAGGACGACTACCGGATCACGCCGTTCCAGCTGCTCGTCGCGAAAGGCCGCGCGCTGGGACTCGCTCCGTATAACGTTTCCCGATACAAGATCGGGCCGGAAACGTTCGAGCGGTTGCCCGAGGAGTTCTGTCAGCAGAACCTCGTCGTGCCGGTCGGGCACGTGGGCGAGTTTCTTCTCGTTGCGCTCGCGAATCCTTTCGAGGTGTCGCTGGCGACGAAGATCCAGGAGATGACCGGCAAGAAGGTCATCCGGCTCCTCGCGCGCGAAAAGGACATCAAGGAAAAGTTCAACAAGGCGGCGGCGCAGCCGGCGGGCTTCGACGACGTCGTCGAGCAGATCGGCGCGGAATTCGGCGCGGTGATCGAGACGACGTCCGAGGACGTCAACGAGGAGTCCGGCCCGATCATCCAGCTCGCGAACCGCATCATCGAGGACGCGTATTTCGCGGGCGCGAGCGACATCCACGTCGAACCGCAGGAGAAGGAGATCATCGTCCGCTACCGGATCGACGGCGTGTGCTCGGAAAAACTGCGGCTACCACAGCGCGTCGGCCCCGCGCTCGTCGCGCGTTTGAAGATCATGTGCAACCTCGACATCTCCGAGCGACGGTTGCCGCAGGACGGGCGTATCGTGTTCAAGCAATACACGAAAAAGGGACTCGACCTCGACCTCCGCGTCTCGACCGCGCCTCTGAACCACGGTGAAGGCGTGGTGATGCGCATTCTCGACAAACAGAAGACGACGCTGCCGCTGCCGGCGCTGGGGTTCTCCGAGGAGAATCTGGGAAAATACCGCGAGTGCATCCGCCAGCCCTACGGCATGATCTTGCACTGCGGCCCGACGGGCTCCGGCAAGTCGATGACGCTTTACTCGGCGCTCAACGAGATCAACACGCCCGACCTCGTCATCCGCACGGCGGAGGATCCGATCGAGTATACGCTGCCCGGATTGAACCAGATGCAGATGCACCGGCAGATCGGGCTGACGTTTGCGTCGGCCCTGCGCGCATTTCTGCGTCAGGATCCGGACATCATCCTCGTTGGCGAAATCCGCGACAAGGAGACGGCCAACATCGCGGTGGAGGCGGCGCTCACTGGACATTTGTTGATCAGCACGCTGCACACGAACGACGCGCCGAGCACGGTCGCGCGTCTCACCGACATGGGCGTGGAGCCTTTCATGATCTCGTCGTCGCTGCTCTGCGTCTGCGCGCAGCGCCTGATGCGCCGCGTCTGCAAGCAGTGCCGCGTGCCTTACGTCCCGCAGGGCCGCGAGGAGGAGGTCTTGCAGAAGGCGATCGGCTGGAGCGGCCAGATCTTCAAGCACAACCCGAAAGGCTGTCCGAAGTGTGGAGGAAGTGGATACAAGGGCCGCGTCGGCATCCACGAATTGATGATCACGAACGAGGAGCTCGTGGACGCGATCAACAAGGAGCTCGAGAGCGCGGAGCTGAAGAAGATCGCGATGCGCGCCGGCATGAAGACGCTGCACCAGGACAGCCTGATCAAGGTCCGCGAAGGCGTGACGACGCTCGAGGAGGCGATCGCCACCGTGCCGCCGGATCTGTAGGCGGCCTCGACGCGGCGCCTTGCGCACGGGCGAACGGTATGGAGTTGGCAAGCGGCGGTGAATTCCCCGATATGAAAGCCCCCATGAAGCTCACCTCACTGTCCCTGCTGGTTCTCGTCTTCACGCTGCTGGCCGGCTGCAAGCCGAAGGCGCCGGAGGTTACCGATCTGCAACGCAAGGAGGCGGCGAATCTCGTCAGCGAGGCGCAGTTCGCGATCACGTTGCGCGATCTCGCGCGCGCGGAGCCGTTACTCGCAAAAGCCGCCCAGCTCGCCCCGGACACGGCTGAATACTGGGTCAACCTCGGCGCGATCCGCCGGCGAATGGACAACAAGTCCGGGGCGAAGCAGGCTTATGAGCAGGCGCTGAAGGCCTACCGCGCCGACCAGGACGACAAGAAGGACGAGATCCGGATCGAAGGTATTTTGCAGGAGGTTCACGTGCTCGCGTTGCTCGGCCGCGCCGACGATGCCCGCACGCGGTTGGAGAAGGCGTTGAAAAAGGAGCCGGAGAACCGGATTCTCAAACGCTTCGCCGAGGACCGTCAGCTCGACCGCATGCTCGAGGATCCTGGATTCAAGGACGTCGCGCTCTAGCCGGTCGCCGGCGGGGTTTGGGATTTAGTTTTCCGTTTTGGGGCCGATGGAGAAGCAGGGCCGCCATGCCGGCGCCCTCACCCCGGGTTCGGCACCATGGCTTACATTCTCCTCGTTGATCCTGCCGACGTCGCGCGCAAGGCGATGAAGGGGATTCTTGCGCGTGGCGGACACCGCTTGGCGGCGGTCGCGACGGTGGCCGAGGCGTGGGACTTCCTGCAGCGCAATCCGGCGGTCGATCTGATCTTCGTCGAATTGAAACTGGAGGGCGAAAGCGGTTTGAGCCTGGTCGAGCAATTGCGGGCCGACTGTCTGCTGCAAGCGATGCCGGTCGTGATCTATACGGCCGCCGGCGATCGCGACTCGGTCCGGCGTGCGATGGAGCTGAAGGTGCAGAACTTCCTCGTCAAACCGTATCACGACGAGCCGATCCTCGCCGAAGTGCGCAAGGCCCTCGTGGCGGCGTGGCGCAACACGCATTTCGAGGAGGAGAAGTCGTTCTGCACGCTGATGGGTTACACGCCGGAAACCCTGCATCGCGAACTCGCGCGCCTGCAGGATGCGGTGGAAGCGGTGCTGCCGGTCCTGCAGGCGCATCTCGCCAACCGCGCGGTCGCGGCGATCATGGCCAATCTCGGCGCCCTCTCCGCGCAGGCGGAGGCGGTGGGGGCCTGGGGCGTGGTCGAGGTGGCCGCCCGGCTGCGCGCGGGGGCCGAGGGCCACGCGTGGAATGCTTTTCCGGATACGCTGCGCCGGCTCGAGTTCGCCGGCCGCTTGATCTTCCGTCACCTGGACCACGCCACGGTGCCGCCGGATTTCGTGACCGACGAAGAACGCGGGGAGGCGGAGCTGGCGGCGCGGCGGGCGCACTGGCTGAATGCCGCGGCGGAATCCCGGCTGCCGGTCCTGGCTTGGAAGGAACTCGCCGCGCAACTGGAGGCGCTGGCGGGCTGTCCGGTGATCGACACCGCGGCCGCCTCGTTCCAGATGTCAGCGACGGGCAAGCCGTCCAGCCTCGCGCCGTTGATGGACCTGGCCGAGAAGGATCCCGGGCTCGCGGCGCACCTGTTGATCGCGGCCAATCGGGCGCGGGGCAACGAGGACCTCGATCCCGAGCCGGTGGAGAATCCGCGTATCGCGGTGAGTCTGCTCGGGGAGCGGAAACTCGCGGCGATGAGCGGCACCGTCCTGATCGCCGAGGAGAAATGGATGAGCTTTCCTCCCTGCACGTGGACGAATTTCTGGATGTTCCAGATGGGCGTCGCGCGCATGGCGCGCTACACGTGCCGCTACCTCGAATTCAACAGCCTCGAATCGCGAGCGTATTTCGCCGGCCTGCTCCATGACATCGGGAAGCTGCTCCTGCTGCACCTGCATCCGTTCGGATTCGAGGCGGTGCTCGACTATTCGCGTCGCGAGCAGGTGCCGCTGTCGGTCGCCGAGCAGGCGTTTCTCGGAGCGACCACGCGCGAGATGGCGGGCCACTTCGCGAAAGCACACGGCTTGAGGTCGAGCTACGGGAATGTGATGCGGTGGGTCGACGACCCGCAGCAGTGTCCGGTGGAGGACGCCGTGCTGGTGGCGAGCGTGTCGCTGGCACGCGAGCTCTGTCGCCAGAACCGCGTCGGCTGGAGCGGCGAGGCGTTGCGCGACCAACCCCGGCCGATCGCGGAGACGCCCGGCTGGACCATTTTGCGCGAGCGGATTTTTCCGAGTTTCAACCTGGAGAAATTCGAGGCAGAGGCGCACGCGGAGTGCCGCGAATTGAAACAAATGTTGCACGGGCGGTTCGGCTTGGCGGCGCCGGCCTGAGCCCGCGGGTGCCGATCAAGGCGCGGGGGCGGCAACCGGCCGGACGGTCGGAGGGGGCGGTTCGATTTTCTCCGCCAGCTCGAGCGCGACGAGCATCGCGCCCAGCTCGGTCGCGATCGAGGCGCATTGCGCGATGACGGCGTGCTCGCGCGGATCGGAAAAGCGCTCCTTGGTGCGGGCCGCGAGTTCGTTGACGGCCGCGGTCGGTCGCGGGAGCGCCGGCGTCGTGCCGCCGTCAAGCTGCGCAGCGAGCGTATCCAGAATTCCGATCGCCAGCTCCGCGCCCCGGGCCAGGGGTTGGAGCCGCAGCGGCCGGCCGGCGGCGAGGTGCAGGGCGAGCACGGTGAAGGCCCGCGTCAGCCGCTGGTTGCCGTTGGCGAGCGCGGCGAGCTCCTCGAGGCGATCCTGCCGCCGCTGCGGGTCGGCCGACATGCGCTGTAGCGAGGAGAACGCGACGCCGTTGGCGGCCTCGGCGCGGCGTTTCGCGGCGATCACCGCGGCATCGTAGCCGCCGCCTTCGGCGAAGCGCTGGGCGATCAGCTGGAGATAGTCGCGGTTGGCGCGGAGGGCGGCGGCGAGGAACGCCGGCAGCCGCTCGCGTTCCCAGAGCGGCAGGAAAAACAGCGCGCCCAGCAGCGCGAGCGCTCCGCCGGCCAGGGTGGTGGCAAACCGTTCGATGCCGAACCAGATCGTGAGCGGTTCGCGCGCCTCGGTGAGCAGGACGACGAACAGCGTGACGAAGAAAACCGCGACGGTGTAGCGGCGCCGCAGGAAAAACGCGAAAAGGAACATCGTGAGGCTGGTGCCGGCGGCGACGAGCGCGGCCGGCGGTTGCAGCCATAGGAGGATGCTCGCGAAGGCGCTGCCGGCCACGGTGCCGAGCACGCGCTGCCCCGCGCGCTGGCGCGTGGTGCCATAATCGGGCTGGAGCACGATCGCGGCCGTGAGCGGCAGCCAGTAGCCGTGCGGCCAGCCCCCGAGTTTGAAGATGGCGATCCCGACCATGGTGAGCACGACGCTGCGCAGCGTGAAGCGAAGGAGGACGGGATTCACGCGCGGGCTCAGGTTCAGCGCCGACGCGAGCGGCCGCAGTTTCCAGGTTTGCAGATCGAAGAGCTCGAGCGAAAACGCGGCGCGTTCGTCGGCGCGGTCCACCGTGGCGCGCAGCGTGGTCTGCACCTCCGGCAGGTGCAGCTCGATCTGGCGGAGGATCTGACGCAGATGCGTCTCCGCCGCGGGATCGACGAGCCGGTGAGCCACGTTGGCCTCGAACGAACGCAGCAGATTGGTCAACCGGCGGAGACGAACCTCAAAGAACGCGAGATGGGCCGGCTGGCGCGACACGATGGTCACCGCAACGCTGCGCGAGGTGTTGGTGAGCGAGGTGAGCAACGGACTCAGCGCCTCGGCGAGCCACGAGGATTTTTCGACGGTGGTGGCGTTTTCGAGGGCGAAATTCAACGCGACGACGCGCGTGGAAAGCCGCGCCGCCGCGAGATTGAGCGCGTCGAGATGGCGGTGGAGCGGCGTGCGTTTTTTCGAGACCGAGCTGTCGAGCGCGGCGTAGGTGTGATCGAGCGTGGTGCGCAGCGCGGCCTCGAGTTCGTGGACGCGGCGGTCGCGTTCCTCCGGTTCGGCGGGTCCCAGGGCGGCGAACAAGTCCGCCACCGCCAGCCAGCTGTCGGCGACCGCGCGGCGCAGCGGATGTTGCGGGCGGATCGGCCAGTGCGAGACCTGCAGCGCAAAACCCCACAGCCCGCCGGCGACGGCGGCGAGGCCGTGGTGTCCGCCGAGGCCGGGCGTGGCCGGCGCGCTCAGAGAAATGACGAACAGCACCATCGACGAAATCGCGAGCGACGTGCCGTAGTCCGGCAGCAGGTGCCGCCACGCGCCGCCGATGAGGGCGACGAGACCGCCCAGGACAATTGACCAGCCGAGATGATCCGAAGTCATTCCGCCGATGGTGGCGGCAGCGGTGAGGACGATCACGGAGGCGAGCAGCACGCCAAGCCGCAGGGTGTAGGCGCCGCGCACGTCGATCATCGCCACGTGTTGCGCGGCGAGCGCCACGAAGGCGACGTTGAGCGGAAGCAGGTTCGCGGCGGCGAGCATCAGCGGCACCGTCACGGCCACCGTCGCGCGACCCGCCCGCGCGAGATCCGGCCGCAGGGATTCCTGCTCGAAAAAACGTTGCACGCGGGTGACGAGGGCGGCGCGATTCATCGAAGGGAGGCGATTCACGCGCAAAGCCGTGACCTACACGTAAACGGCGCCGCCCAGCAGCCGCGGGCCTTCGTGAAACGCCAGGATCTGCCCGCTCGCGAGCCCGCGCTGAGGTTCGCGAAACCGGATGAGCGCGGTGCCGCCCGCCTCAGGTTCGAAGTCGAGCGGAACGCGCGGATCGCGGTAGCGCACGCGGCCTTCGAGAGAGCACGCACGGGTGAGCGGTTCCCCGATCCAGCTCAGGGAATGCACGCGCACCTCGCGTTGGAAAAGTCCGGGCGCGTCAGGCGAATCGAAGGCGACGAGCAGCGCGCGATCGGCGGCGCGTTTGCCGACGACGACGTAGGCCTGGTGATCGGTGTTGGACGGAATGCCGATCCCTTTGCGTTGTCCGAGCGTGTAGAAATGCAGTCCGCGATGGCGGCCGAGCTCGCGGCCGTCGGTGGCGCGCACGATGGGCCCGGGCGCATCCGGCACGTAGGCGCGCAGGAAATCCTGCATCTTCACCTCGCCGATGAAGCAAATGCCCTGGCTGTCCTTTTTGTCGGCGGTGACGAGTCCGGCTTCGTGCGCAATGCGGCGGAGTTCGGGTTTCGGCAAATGTCCGATCGGAAAACGCGCGTCGCGAAGCTGTTCCTGCGACAGGAGCGCGAGGAAATAGGATTGGTCCTTGTTCGGGTCCGCGCCTTCGAGGAGCGAAAAGCTCGCGCTCTCCGCGCTGGTGGGGATGCGCTGCGCGTAGTGGCCGGTGGCGACGGCGGAGAAGCCGTGGTCGCGCGCCCAGGCGCGGAACACGCCGAACTTGATTTCCCGGTTGCACATGATGTCCGGGTTGGGCGTGAGACCGCGCGCGTAGCCGTCGAGCAGGTAGGCCACGACGCGCTCGCGGTATTCGCGCATCAGATTCACGACGCGAAACTCGATCCCGATCTGCTCCGCGACGCGGCGGGCGTCCTCGATGTCCTGCTGCCACGGGCAATGGCCGATGATCTGGTCCTCGTTGATCCAGTTCTTCATGTAGGCGCCCACGGCGTCGAAGCCCTGCTGTTTGAGCAGCAGCGCGGCGACGGAACTGTCCACTCCGCCGGACATGGCGACGAGGATCTTTTCGGAGCTGGCCACGGGCCAAGACGACGCGGGCGCGCGAGGCTTTGTCAAATCTCCGCATCTGGCGCTGCGGTGCGGCTCGAGGATTGGCGGGCGGAATGCGATAAACGGCGCGCGCTGCCGGAGCAGGCGCGGACCGGCGACAAATTTGGCGATTTCCACTTGTCGCTCGTGCGGCGCGGGGGATGCTAGCAGATCCACATGTCGACCGCCGCTCCTCGCATCGTCCGCGCCTGGCTTGAATCTTTGAGTTCGGGCGTGGTGGAGCTGGATCGCGACTGGCGCGCGGCACGGCCGCCGCAGTTCACGATGGGCGGGCATTGCCCGGCGCCCGGTGGACTCGCGCCGGCGTCGACGGTCGCGGTGGGCCGGGCGTTCGGCTACGTGGTGCGTGGTGCGGAGATTGTCTTTCTGCTCGCCGATTGCGATCGCGCCGGCCTGGACCTGAAACGCGACTCGGTTTATCTGGCCGGCGATTTCAACGGCTGGCAGACCGCGGTCGGATCGGCGGAGTGGTGGATGCAGCCCACGGAGATCGAGGGCGAGAAAGTCTACGCGTGGACGGGGCCCGCGGAGCCGTTCCTCAAGCCGCCCGGGCAACGCTTCAAATTCGTCACCGGCGAGCACCACTGGTTGAGCCTGCCGGACGACGCGCCGAATGCAGTGCGCGACGACACGGGCAACGTGAATCGGGCGATCGACCCGCACCGCACCGGGCGGCACCTGTGGCAGTTTACCTGCCCGATGCTGGTCGATCTCGCGGAACCGCTGGCCGTCGGTTGGGCCTCCGCGCCCGCGGCCACGGCCGTGCCCGTCGTGCCGGGGCGGTTCTTCTACGATTTGAAAACCGACCTGCCGCTCGGAGCGCTCGTGCGGGAACGGGAGACGGTTTTCCGCCTGTTTGCACCGCGGGCGAGGGCGGTGACGGTCTTCTTTTGCGACGATCTGGCGAAGCAGGATCAGGCGGTGTTCCGGCCGCTGCGGCGGCGCGCGGGTGCAGATGGCGCGGCCGGAGTTTGGGAAGCGATCGTCGACCGCAACCTGCATGGCCGGTTCTATTGGTATGTCGTCGACGGCGTGCGCGACGGGGCGGGGCGGTTCGATCCGAGGATGAAGGTGCTCGATCCGTATGCGCTGGCGACCGTGGGCCGGGAAGGGCCGGGCGTCGTGCTCGACCGCGCGTGGATCGGCGAAGGCGACCGGCGCTTCCGTCCGCCGCCGTGGCACGATCTGGTGATCGTCGAGGCGCACGTGCGCGATCTCGCTGCCAACGCGCCCATCGCGGCCACGGCGGCGGAGCGGCGGGGCTTTGCAGGGCTGACGAAATGGGTGGAGAGCCCCGATTTCCATCTGCACCGGCTCGGCGCGAACTGCGTCGAACTGCAGCCGGTGCAGGAATTCGATAACCGCGAGGACGCGGAGTATCACTGGGGCTACATGACGAACAACTTCTTCGCGCTCGAGAGCAGCTATGCGCTCGCGCCGGCGAAGGCGTCGGGCGTGCGTGAGTTCCAGGAACTCGTGCGCGCATTTCACCGGCGCGGCATGGCGGTGCTGCTCGACGTGGTTTTCAATCACGTCGGCGAGCCCGCGCACCTGATGTTCATCGACCGGCTGTATTACTTCGAGCAGGACGCGCACGGCAACCTGGCCAACTGGAGCGGCTGCGGCAACGACCTGCGGGCGGGTTCCGCGATGGCGAAGCGCCTGATCATCGACGCGTGCGTGCACCTGATCGAGGCGTATGGCATCGACGGCTTCCGTTTCGACCTCGCCGAATTGCTCGGCGTCGACGTGCTGAGGGACATCGAGCGGGCGCTGAAACGCGTGAAACCCGACGTGATCCTGATCGCCGAGCCGTGGAGTTTCCGCGGGCACATCGCTGGCGCGCTGCGCGACACGGGATGGGCGTCATGGAACGACGGATACCGCAATTTCGTCCGCGACTATGTCCGCGGCGCGGGCTCGCCGGCACGGATGGAGTATTACCTGAAAGGCTCGCCGTGGTATTTCGCGAAATGGCCGGCGCAGACGGTGAACTACACCGAGTCGCACGACGACCGCGTCTGGATCGACCTGATCACCGAGAATCCGAATTACAACGGGCAGGAGCCGACGTGGAACGATCGCCGCCGCACGCACCTGATGGCGGCGCTGCTGTTCATGTCGGTTGGTATTCCGATGATTTCGGCCGGGCAGGATTTTCTCCGTTCGAAGCACGGGGTGAGCAACACCTACCTCCGCGGCGATCTGAACGCGCTCGATTACGACCGGGCGATCCGCTACCTGGGGACGCACGCGTATTTCGCGGAATGGATCGCGTTCCGACGCGGCGACCGTGGACGGCTGCTCCGGCACTTCGCGCGCGCGAGCGAGGGCTTTTTCCGTTTCTTCTTCGTGCCGGATTCGCCGGCGTTGGCGGCCGTTTACAACGCCGACCGCTCCCAAGGTTCCAGTCGCCTCCTGTTTGCGATCAATCCCGGAAACAGCGACGCGGTCATTGCGCTCGATCACGACACCGTCGCGGGACATTGGCGGCAACTTGCCAACGAGGAGCGTTTCCTGCCGCACGGCACGGGTCTTACCCAGCCGGTCACGGCGCGGCTGCTGGTGCCTGTGCTCGGTTGCGGGTTATGGGTTTGTGACAGTTGAGCCGCAAAAAACACGCGGATTATGCCAGTCTTTGCACAGCCAAAGACCTTGCATCGGTCCGGTGGGCTTGTTCATTCGACTATCCGCGCTTCGGCGCGGCCCGGTATCCTCAGTCAACTAACATAGCACTCAACGGAAAGTCCTACCATGGCAGTCAAAGTCGCAATCAATGGTTTCGGCCGCATCGGCCGCCTCGTTTTCCGCGCGTTGGTCGAGCAGGGCCTGCTCGGATCGTCGCTCGATGTCGTCGCCGTCGGCGATATCGTGCCCGCGGATAACCTGGCTTATTTGCTGAAGTTTGACTCCACGCAGGGTCGTTTCAACGGCACCGTGGGCTCGAAGAAGTCCTCGCCGGACAAGGCCGACGACGACGTGCTCGTGGTCAACGGCAAGGAGATCCTCGTCGTCAGCGCGAAGACCCCGGCCGAGCTGCCGTGGGCGAAACTGGGCGTGCAACTCGTGATCGAGTCGACGGGCCTCTTCACCGACGCCGAGAAGGCCAAGGGTCACCTCGCCGCGGGCGCCAAGAAGGTCATCATTTCCGCCCCGGCGAAGGGCGAGGACATCACGGTCGTGATCGGCGTGAACGACGACAAGCTCGACGTCGCCAAGCACAACATCATCTCGAACGCGTCCTGCACCACGAACTGCCTCGCGCCGGTCGTGAAGGTGCTGCTCCAGGAAGGCTTCGGCGTCGAGGAAGGCCTCATGACGACCGTCCACGCCTACACCGCGACCCAGAAGACGGTCGACGGTCCCTCGAAGAAGGACTGGAAGGGCGGCCGCACCGCCGCGCAGAACATCATCCCGTCGACGACCGGCGCCGCCAAGGCCACCGCGCTCGTGCTGCCGGAAGTGAAGGGCAAGCTCACGGGCATGTCGCTGCGCGTGCCGGTTCCCACCGTCTCGGTGGTCGACCTCACCGTCCGCACGACGAAGGAAACGTCCTACAAGGAAATCTGCGCCGCCATGAAGAAGGCGAGCGAGACCTACCTGAAGGGCGTGCTGGCCTACACCGAGGACGAAGTCGTTTCGACCGACTTCATCCACGACAAGCACTCCTCGATCTTCGACGCCGGCGCCGGCATCGAGCTGAACAGCAAGTTCTTCAAGCTCGTCTCGTGGTATGACAACGAGTGGGGCTACTCGAACCGCGTGGTCGACCTGACCCAGAAGATCGCCGCCAAGCTGTAATCGCGGCTCCGCCGCTCAAAGCAGCGAGTAGTGAGTAGCGAGTAGCGAGCATCCACGCCCGCGATCGCTGCTTACTACTCGCTCTTTTTTTGGGGCCGATCCTACTCACTCCTCGCTACCCGCTACTGGCTACTTTTCCGACCCATGCCCAAATTCAAATCCATCCGCGACCTCGATCTCGCCGGCAAACGCGTCTTCATCCGCGTGGACTTCAACGTCCCGCAGGACAAGGCCACCGGCGCGATCACCAACAACGCCCGCATCGTCGCCGCGTTGCCCACGATCAATTACGCGCTCGAGAAAGGCGCGGCGGTCGTCCTCGCCAGCCATCTCGGCCGCCCCGACGGCAAGAAGAACGCGAAGTTTTCGCTCAAACCCGTCGCCGACGAACTCGCGAAACTGCTCAACAAGCCGGTGAAGTTCCTCGACGACTGCGTCGGTCCCGCGGTCGAAGCCGCCTGCGCGCCCGGCGCGCTCAAGGCCGGCGAGGTCGTGCTGCTCGAAAACCTCCGCTTCCACATCGAGGAAGAAGGCAAGGTGAAGGAGAAGCAGGCCGACGGCACCGAAAAGTCCATCAAGGCCGATCCGAAGGCCGTCGAAGCCTTCCGCGCTTCCCTCTCGAAGCTGGCCGATGTCTACGTCAACGACGCCTTCGGCACCGCGCACCGCGCGCACAGCTCGATGGTCGGCGTGCAACTTAAAGACAAGGCCGCGGGTTTCCTCATGCAGGCCGAACTCGATGCCTTCGCGAAGGTGATCGACAATCCCGCGCGTCCGCTCCTCGCGATTCTCGGCGGCGCCAAGATCGCCGACAAGATTCCGCTCATCAATAACCTCCTCGAAAAAGCCAACGAGATCATCATCAGCGGCGGCATGGCCTTCACCTTCAAGAAGGTCCTCGAAGGCATGGAAATCGGCACGAGCCTCTTCGATCCGGAAGGCGCGAAGATCGCGAAAGAACTCTTCGACAAGGCCAAGGCCAAGGGCGTGACGATCACGCTGCCCGTCGATTTCGTGACGGCGGACCGTTTTCCCGGCTCCGCGGACGACATCGCCGCGGTGCAGACTGGCGTCGCAACCGACAAGGAAGGCATTCCCGCCAACTGGATGGGTCTCGATGCCGGCCCGAAGAGCCGCGAGCTGTTCGCGCAGGTGATCGGCCGCGCCAAGACGATCGTGTGGAACGGTCCCGCGGGTGTGTTCGAAGTCGACAAGTTTGCCGAGGGCACGAAGGCCATGGCCGACGCGATCGCGAAAGCGACGGCGGCGGGTGCGGTCACGGTCGTCGGCGGCGGCGACACCGCCACGGCGGCGAAAAAATTCAAGGTCGCGAAAGTCGTGACGCACTGCTCCACCGGCGGCGGCGCCAGCCTCGAACTCCTCGAAGGCAAAGTGCTCCCCGGCGTGGCGTTCCTCGAAAACTGATCCAGCCCAAGCGCAAAGGCGCGAAGAACTGCCAAGG
Organism: Opitutaceae bacterium; assembly: GCA_040255565.1. Taxonomy (GTDB): domain Bacteria; phylum Verrucomicrobiota; class Verrucomicrobiia; order Opitutales; family Opitutaceae; genus Opitutus. The sequence continues at coordinate 1,159,542 of JBDZVH010000001.1, forward strand.
ATCGCAAAGGGCTCTTCGCGAAACTTGGCAATCTTTGCGTCTTCGCGCTTAACTCCTCCTCACCAATTATGAATCCCCGCAAGAAACTCATCGCCGGAAACTGGAAGATGAACAAGACGAACGGCGATGCCGTTTCGCTCGTTAACGAGATCGTGGCCGCGACCGGCAAGATCAACGACGTCGAGATCGTCGTGTGCCCGCCGTTCACCTCGCTCGACGCCGTGGGCAAGGCCCTCGACGGCTCGACCGTGAAGCTCGGTGCGCAGAACATGCACCCCGAGGCGAACGGCGCGTTCACCGGCGAGATCTCGGCGCCGATGCTGCGTTCGCTGTTCGCGACGCACGTCATCCTCGGTCACAGCGAGCGCCGGGCGTATTTCGGGGAGGACGATGCCTTCATTAACAAGAAGGTCCTCAGCGCGCTGAAGAACCAGCTGAAGCCGATCCTCTGCGTCGGCGAAACCCTCGCCGAACGCGAGGCGGGTTCGACACTCAAGGTCGTGCAGACGCAGCTCGAAGCCGGCCTCGAAGGCGTGAGCAAGGAGCAGGCGCCCACGGTCGTGATCGCGTATGAGCCCGTCTGGGCGATCGGCACCGGCAAGGTGGCGACCACGGATCAGGCGCAGGAAGTGCACGCGTTCATCCGCAACCTGCTCACGAAGCTCTTCACCGAGCCCGTCGCTCAAAAAGTGCGCGTGCTCTACGGCGGCTCGATGAAGCCGGCGAACGCACCCGAACTGCTCGCGCAAAAAGACATCGACGGAGGCCTGATCGGCGGAGCTGCGCTGGAGTCGCGCAGCTTTATCGAGTTGATCAACGCCGCGGCCGCCGCCAATTAAGTCGCGCCATTAATTTGGTTGTAGATCCCTCGAGCGACGCGCGAAAGCGCGTCGCTTTTTTTGTGCACAACGGTCCGCGGGCGATGGCTCTTCCGGCGCGTTTGCCGGCAGTTCCCCCGCAGTTCCGCATCCCTTCCCGCACCTGCCCCGCGACGACTTTACGCCCGGGAAACCGCCCCAAAAACCAACCACGCAACATCAGCCGCGCGACAGCTGCGCCGGCGAAGTTTTAAGTATCATACATTATATGACACTCTGGTTTGGGTGCTCGGGTCAGGGAGTAGGGTTGACGACGAGGGTGGCGGTGACGTCGTGGCCGTTTTCTTCGAGAACGGCGCGGTTCGATTGCGCAGGCAGTAGGGTGCCGTGGGAATCGCTGCCCGCGACGAACTTCACGTGCGTGAAACCGCTCACTTGCACGTGCGCCGCGTTCTCCTGCAGCAAACTTCCGCCCGTGATGCGGACGTCGCTGGCCGAACCGAGCAGGATCGCCGGCGTCGCGAGTGCCGCGGCGGCGATGTTGCCCAGATAAACCGGTCCGGTAAACGCGACGCCGGGCGCATATACACCGGTAAGACCGCGCTCCGCGGAGAAATGGGCGTTCGCTGCGCGCAGGCCACCGAAGCGGCCATTCGTGCTCGCGATGGCGACGAAGGCCACGTCGGCGATGCCGTCGTAGTGCGTATTGGAGTGACCCACAAACAACGGGCTGCCGTTCGTCGCCGGATCGTTCGTCGCGCTCACCGGTTTCGTGATGTCAAAGTGCCCACTCGGGTCGTTGGCGGTCGCGCGGCCGACCGTGAAGATCGACAGGTTGGTCCGTTCGTCGGCGCCCACGATCACGATGCCGGCGCGGCCCCGCATGTAGTTGATGCCTTGAGTGTAGTTTTGCGGTGGCGCGGGCGGCGTCCAATCCTGCAGCACGAGCGACAGCGTGCCCGGACCGCTGAATTCCACCTGCACGATGTCGTGGTTCAAATCGATGAAGGAGGTCCGGGTGATTTGGTTCAGCGTGTAGTCCGCGGTGACCGCCTCGGCGGGCCCGGTGACCAGGACTTGGTCGAACGTGTTGCCGTTGGGATGCCGGACATTCGCGTCGACCTCGCGTCCTTCGCCGATGACTTTCGCGTTGCTCGTGCCGCCGACGATCAGCTGAGCGCTCGCCATCGTGCCGTGCGCATTCATGAGCAGCGCGCGATACAGACCGGTTTGCGCCGGACCGAAGTTCAGCAGCGACAGCGTCGGCACCGTGGCGTCTTCGATCTCCGAGCCGTTGCGCAGCCACGCAATCTCAGGAACCGGCGAGCCGTCGATCGCCGTCGAAAGGGAAACGTCGTCGCCGAACTCCGCGGAGGACATCGCCGGCATTTTGAGCACGGACGGTGCAGCGGCGGGGCCGGCGGCGATCGCGATCTCATACCACAGCGTCGTGCCGCTTTGTCCTAAAACGAACTGCGCGCGGCCGGCATGATCAACGACGGGCACGGCGACCGTGCGCGCGCCGCGGCCGTCCAACGCCCAGACGGAGACGCGGCTCGCGGCCACCGGCAACGTGATCATCGCCGGAATCACTTCGACGAGCGTGGGCGCGTTGCCCCACTGGCTGCCGAGCGACGTGTGTGTCGCGTCCTTCCAGACCTGGCCGGTGTTCTCCTGATCGCCGGTGGCGACCAGCACGGCGCGCGCGGCGCCCTGCTGATCGAAAGCATAGCCTTCGAGGAGCGTCAGACCGATGGTGCACCAGTCCTGACGGGTGCCGCCCGGCGCGATGATGACGCCGCCCAGATTGAAGCTGCGGCCGTTGATGAAACCGACCACGGCTTTCGAGCGCGGTGTATCCAAAGTCACCACACCTTTGCTCGCGGCGGACACATCCCAGCGCAATTCGCCGGTGTCGGCCGCAAAAACATTACCCGCGGGGGCGGCGGGCGGCGTGGCGAGTCCGCTGGCGTTTTCGCCGATACTGAGATCGACGCGGCTGACCAGGGCGGTTGTCGCCGGCATGCCGAGATGCGAACCGTCCGCGATCGACCAGGCGCCGCCACGGGTCCGGGCAGTCTCGATTTCGGCAGTCGGTGTGAGCGGCAACGTAAAGGATTGCCGGGCGCTGGCGACGTCGCCGCGACGGAACATGGCGGCGGCGAGAAGGTTGTTTGCGAGTTTTCCCGCATGACCGCCGTGATCGAAATAGCCGGTGACGAACTCGCTCGTGCCGGTCTTGTAATCGAAAAACCAGATGCTGTCCCAGTCCTGCAGCGCGCCATACATCGCGACGAGCAGCGGCGCCTCGCTGCCGTAAGTGTTGGGCGCGGCGTGCTCGTATTCGGTGACATTGTGCGGGCGGCCGCGCACGCGCTGGCGGGCGATGCCGGTGAGCGTGTTCGCGTCGGGCGAGTTGACCATCGACGTATTCGTCACCGTCCAGAGCTCGGGATCGAAATCGTGCCCCGCGGGAAACACGGGATGCTGCCAGTAGCTGTGCGAGTCCATCGCGTCCATCGCGACCTGCGTGTTGGGCGCGCTGTTGGAGAGGATGGTGGCCCACACGATGCCGGCATAGCCGACGCTGTTCTCCAGGTGGGATTTCATCGCCTCCCAGTAGCTCTTTTCGGCCCCGAGGACGAAGGCGACCCAGTCGCGGGTCTGCGCGGCGGTGGCGCTGGCGAGCGACGGATTGTGTTTCACGATTGGGATCGTGCTGCTCTCCAGATTCCCACCGGCGGGAAGTCCGCCGATCGCGCCGCCGGGCTGGAGTTTTATGTCGGCGAGCGACACCGTCGTCACGCGGTCGCCAAAGCCGTTGAACACGAGCCGCACGCTGGGTTCGGTGGTCGAGGCCTGGAAGGTGGCGGTGTAGTTTTGCCAAGTGATGCCGAGGGTCGCGTTCAGCGAGGCGTTGACGGCGGAGTAGTCGGACGGGCCGGTGCGTGTCAGCGTGGCGGAGAGCGGTGTGGCTGCGCTGGCCTTGGCCCAGAAACTCAGGGTGTAGGTTTTCCCGGCTTCGAGCGAGAGGTTGCCCTGGGTAAACTGAACGTGCCAGCCGGCGGTGCCGGCGGTGGTCACCGCGATCCGAAGGGACGGTTGCTGATTCGTGAAGTCGTTCGCCGCCGTCGCCGTGGCGGCGGCGCCGGAGTGGCGCTCAAGGGTCCAGGAAGCATCGCCGGCGGAGAAGGAGCCGTTGACGAGGCGATTGGCGCCAAGCGGTTCGTCGATCGCGCCCCAACCGGCGAGGAGCGCGGCCGTGCTGGCGTATTTGCTTTTCAACCACGAGTTCCACTTGGATTGCAGCGCGGCGGCATAGGGCGCGGGTAGGGTGTCGAGCACGTTTTCATACCACTTCTGCAGCAGGCCGTTCTCGTTCATGATCTCGACGAACGCGACCGCCGGATCCTGGGCGAGCGAAAGGCCGTTGCGGTAGGGATTCGGCGCGGTGAGCAGTTTCGTGGCGTATTCCCGATGCAGCGAGAGGGCTCGGTCGTCGAAGAACCCGAGGATGTGCTGATCCTTCCAACCGAGCTGCACGATTTCGGGGCCGAGCCCGTCGGTGGCTTGAAACTCGCGCGAGACGAGCAGGTTGATATCGGAGTGAATCCCGTGCGCCGCGAGTTGCGCGACGAAGTAGTGCAGGCGATCGAGGCGTTCCGCGGAGAGCGTGCGGGAGCTGCCGCTCGCGTAGTCGACGAGGACGTTGGCCTTGTCCCACGGCGCCTCGAGGTGATGAAAACGCACGGCGTTGAAACCGAAACGCGCGAGGCGTGCGGCGTGGGCTTCGGCGCGATCGCGGGAAGGAAACGCATCGGCGGACGTGACGTTGACGCCGAGAAAACGCAGGCGCTTCCCGTCGAGCTGATAGTGTCCGGCAGGGGTGACGCTCACCCGCGGAGCGGTCGTGGGAATTGGCTCCTGCCAGCTTTGAAGATTCGTGATACCGGTGGACGCGTCGTTCCACGGCATCGTAAACGGCTGCAGGGCGGCGCCGGCGAGCGAGACGAGAAAGCAGGGCACGACGAATCCGACGAAGCGGACGTGGGGTAACATGCGGCATTTATCCGCGATCGTGCCAAATGCCGCAATTTTGAAGATATGTGAGCGTTTGCTTCGGACTCGCCAAATTTTGCCGGCTGGCAAGAGGTGGAGTCACCCCGCCGGACACGTCCGGCATTCGTCTTGGTTAAACCCTGTTTCTTCGATGAAAACCCTGCTCATTCGTGCTTTCGTGTGGTTCGTTGCTGCGGCCGGAAGCCTGTCGGCTGCGTCGGTAAACGTCACCGATTTCGGCGCCTTCCGCGGCGAGGTTGCGGCCGACACGGCGCTGATCCAGCGGGCGATCGACGCCTGTGCGGAGAGCGGTGGCGGGCGCGTCGTCGTGCCGGGTGGCGCGCACGTGACGGTGGGTTCGATCCGGCTGCGTTCGCATGTGGATCTGCATCTGGAGCGCGGCGCGGTGCTGCTGGCGACGCCGCGGCACGAGGAATTTTCGATCACGAATCCGTATCCGGTGACGACGCGGCCGGGAGACGTGGCGCCGCAGATGGGCGTGATGATTTACGCGGACGAAGCCGAGGACGTGGCGATCACCGGCTATGGCACGATCGACGGCAACAGTCCGGCGTATGTGGAGGAGCGCGGCATCGAGATCGACAAGGCGAAGCAGTTTCGTCCTTACACGGTGGTGTTTCGCGCGAGCAAGCGCGTGACGTTGCGCGACGTCACGATTCGCAACGGCGCGTTCTGGACCGTGCGCACGCTCGGCTGCGACGACGTGTTGATTGCCGACCTCAGGATCGACAACAGCCTGCTCATGCCGAACAACGACGGCATCGACATCGACTGGTCGTCGAACGTGCGGATCCGAGACTGTCACATCGTGTCGGGCGACGACTGCATCGCGCTGAAAACCGCGCCCGAAAACATGGGCATCACGCAGCCGTGCGAGAACATCGTGATCACCGGCTGCACATTGAAGTCGCGTTCGTCGGCGATCGTGATGGGCAGCGACGTGATCGGCACGATCCGCGACGTGGTGGTTTCCGACTGCGCGATTCGCGACAGCCATCGCGGCGTATCGGTGCGATTGAACATGTCCGGGACGATGGAGCGGATTTCGTTCTCCAATCTCGTGATCGAAACGCGGCTCTACGATCCCGCGTGGTGGGGACGAGGCACGCCGATCGACGTCGTGGTGACGCCGTGGAACGAGGTCACGACGCCTGGCCGCGTGCGCGACATTCGTTTCAGCAACATCCAGGCGCGCGGAGAAAACGGCATCGTCGTTTACGGTTACAGTCCGGGTTTGCTCGAGCGCGTGTCGTTCGATCGCGTGGCGGTCCACATCGACAAGACGACGGATTACGCGGGCGGGCAGCAGGATTTCCGGCCGGCGCCAACGAATGCGTTTCCAGACCTGCCGACGAGCGGCTTTCTGCTGCGCAACGCGGCGGGCGTTTCGATTCGCGACTGCCGCGTGACGTGGGGCGAGCACCGGCCGGACTATTACCGGCATGCCTTGGATGCGGAAGCGTGTCCCGATCTCGAGGTGCGCAATCTCGTCGGCGAATCCGCGCACCCGGAAAAATTCGCCGCGCGGCTCGTGCGCTGATCCTGCGCCGCGCGCTCAGCGCGTGCGGCTGACGAGCGAAAGGACGAGCGCGTCGAGAAACGCGCGCTCGCCGTCGAGGTGCGCGAGCGCATCGCGGGCGGCCGCGGTGTGACGCTCCGCCAACTCGCGGGCGCGGGCGAGGCCGTGAACCTTGACGAAGGTCGTCTTGTCGGCGCGCGCGTCCTTGCCGGCGGTTTTGCCGAGCGTCGCGCTGTCAGCGGTCGCATCGAGGATGTCGTCGACGATTTGAAACGCGAGTCCGAGGTCGCGGCCGAGCTGGCGCAGCGTGTCGATGTCGTTGGGCGTGGCGCCGGCCACGAGTCCGCCGAGGACGAGCGAGGCCTCGATCATCGCGGCGGTTTTGTTGAGGTGAATGAATTCGAGCTCGTCGGGCGAGGCGTCGGCTTTTTTCTCGGCGAGGAGATCCGCCATTTGTCCGCCGATCAGGCGGCGGCTGCCGGCGGCGTCGGCGAGCTCGCGCACGAACGCGTTGGCGAGCGCGGGATCGGCGGCGTAGGCCGTGGAAAGAAGCGCGAACGCGTGCGTGAGCAACGCGTCGCCGGCGAGCAGGGCGGTGGCTTCGTCGAAGGCCCTGTGCGCGGTGGGGCGCCCGCGCCGGAGGTCGTCGTTGTCCATGCACGGCAGGTCGTCGTGGATCAGCGAGTAGGTGTGCACGCACTCGATGGCGACGGCGGCGGGAAGGGCGGCCTCGTCGCGGCGGCCGAAAAGCTCCGCGGTGGCGAGGACGAGGACGGGGCGGAGGCGTTTGCCGCCGGCGTCGAGGCTGTAGCGCATCGCCTCGTGGATCCGCGCGGGGCGCGTGGAGGCCGCGGGCACGTGCCGGGCGAGGCCGTGTTCGACGCGGGCGGTGAGGCGACTGAGTTCGGCGGCGAAATCCATCGCCCGTTTCGCTGAGGTAAAAGTCGAACCGGGGCAAGCGGGCTTTGGTGCGGACGGGCCGCGGGATGGAAGGGCAGAAACGCACTCGCCAAGCGTCGCGGCGCTTACCATAACCTCGCGCTTTTCTCACCATGCCTACCTACGATTATGCCTGCCCGAAGTGCGGCCACGCCTTCGAACAGTTCCAGTCGATGAAGGATGAGCCGCTCAAGAAGTGCCCGAAGTGCAAGAAGACCGGCCTGAAGCGTCTCGTCGGCGGCGGCGCCGGCCTGATCTTCAAGGGATCCGGTTTCTACATCACGGACTACAAAAAGAAGCCCGCCGAAAAGTCCGGCGGCGACTCCGGCAGCGCGGCGAAAAGCGAGTCAAAGCCCGCCAGCGACGCGAAGGCGGCGAAGTAAAGCTCGGCAGGCCGCACGGTTTCTGTTTCGTAACCGCGCGGCCCCTTCCCCTTGATGAACAAGAAACTCGAGCGCGAACTCAACGGACCCACCTGGACGGAAGTCATCCTTGGCGCGCTGTTGAGCCTGCTGCTCGGCATCGCGCTCGCGGCGGTTTACCTTGCGCTCAAACCGGTCACGACCGTGAAGGCGCTGCCACAGGAGCCGGCGCCGGGTGTCGTCTACTATGTCGAAGGTTCAAGAAATTCCGTCAGTCTCAGCGCGCTCGCGGCCAAGCAAAAGACGTTCATCGAAGGCGGTTCGATCGAGCTGACGGAGGAGGAAGTGAATCAATTCGTCGGCGCGGCGGCGAAGACTGCGGTCACGGCCGACGCCGCGCAGAATGTCGGCGCGGGCGTGCCGAATTTCCGGATCCGCGATGGTGTCATGCAAATTGGGATACCGCTGCAGCTCGACGTGGCCGGTTTCGCGCCGCGCGTGATCCTGCAAGCCCGCGGCGGCTTCGAGAAACGCGGCGACGTTTTCGTGTTCAGCCCGAGTGAACTTTATCTCGGCTCGTGTCCGCTACAGCGTGTGCCAGCCGCGACCGGGCTGGTGATGAAACGCATTTATGGTTCGCTCAACGTGCCCGAAGAGATCGCCACGGCGTGGCGGCAGTTGTCGGACGTTTCCGTCGAGGGATCGAAGCTGCGGCTGACCATGTGAGGTCGCGCGCGGCGGGAGCGCTCGCCGCGTAAGGACTTGCACGCGTCCGGCGTCGGTTCGAAAACAGGTCCGGTGTCGAAGCACATCAAACACATCGGGATCGTGTCCGCGCTGACGATGGCGTCGCGCCTCCTCGGCCTGGTGCGCGAGAGCCTGACGGCGGCGGTGTTCGGCACGGGCGCGCTGGTGTCGGCATATTTCACGGGTTTTCTGCTGCCCAATCTGTTTCGGCGCTTGCTGGCCGAGGGTTCGTTGACGGCGGCGCTGGTGCCGACGCTCAACGACGAGATGAAGGACGGGCAGCGCGAGCGGGCGTTTCGGCTCGTGAGCCAGGTGACGAGCTGGCTGGGACTGACGGTGACCGTGCTGGTCGCGCTGGCGATGCTCGCCCTGAACCAGGATGGCGCGGTGCGCTGGCTGGGGGCGGCGGTGCATGCCGAGCCGGATACGATCGCGCGCTGGACGCTGGCGGCGTGGTTCGCGGTGATCCTGTTTCCCTACCTGCTGTTCGTGTCGCTCGCGGCGGCGTTCAGCGGCGCGTTGCAGACGTTGCAGCGCTTCGTCGAGCCGGCGTTGTCGCCGATCTGGCTTAACCTCGCGATGATTGCACCGCTCGCGGCGGCGCGCTGGGTGTGGCGCGCGGAGGAAGCGACGCAAGTGTTGTGGTTGTGCGGCGGCGTGCTGGTGGGCGGGTTTTTACAGATGGCGGTGCCGGCGTGGGCGTTGATGCGCGAAGGCTGGCGACCGCAGTTCGATTTCACGTTGAGCGGGCCGGTGCGGGCAATCCTGCGCTTGATGGGACCGGCGGTATTCAGCTCTTCGATATATCTGATCAACATGAGCGTTTCGCGGTTGATCGGTTTGTCGCTCAACGACGAGGCGGTGGCGGTGCTGAATTTCGCGCAGCGGTTGATGGAATTGCCCATCGGCGTGTTTGCGGTGGCGGTGTCGACGGTGGTGTTTCCGCTGATCTCGCGCTACGCGGCGGCGGGCGACACGGCCAATCTCGCGGCCGCTTATCGGAAAGGCATGCGGCTGATCCTCGTGATCAACGTCCCCGCGGCGGCGGGCTTGGCGCTGCTCGCGCTGCCGATCATCCGCGTGATTTTTCAGCACGGGGCGTTCGATGCGGCGTCGACCTCGTCGATGACGCCGGTGTTGGTGGCCAACGCGCTCGGGCTGCCGTTCTTCTCGTTCGTGAACCTGGCGCTGCGGGCGTTCTATGCGCAAAAAGACACCACGACGCCGGTGAAGGCCGCGGTGCTGAGCTTCGTGGTGAACGTGGCGTTGAGCGTCGCGCTCATGGGCCCGCTGTCGACGTTGGGACTCGCGATTGCGAGCACGGTCGCGATCGCTGCGCAGGCGTGTTATCTCCAGTGGCATCTCGCGCGGCGGCACGACGGGCTGGCGTTTCACCACCTCGCGCGGGATCTCGGCAAAGTCGTGGTCGCGAGCGCGATCATGGCGCTGTTGGTCGCGGCGGCGTGGTGGGGGTGGCGCGGCGCGGTGCCGGCGTCGAAGGTTTCGGACGCGGTTGCGATCCTTGCGATCATCGGCGTGGGTGCCGCGACGTATGGCGGCGTGCTGTGGGGATTGAAGATCGAAGGACGCGAGGAATTGAAAGCGATGCTGCTGCGGCGGCGTCCGCGCGTGAGCGCATGAAGCTCAAGATCGATTGGTTTCTGCTCGGGATGGGGGTGGCGACGCTGCTGGCGTGGCTCTTTCCGGAGCCGGGCGCGGCGGGCGGCTGGCTGCAGCCCGAACTGCTGACGAAGGCGGGGATCGCGCTGATCTTTTTTCTGCACGGGCTGGCGCTGTCGTTTGCCGCGCTGAAAGCCGGCACGCTGCGCTGGCCGCTGCATTTGCTGGTGCAGGCGAGCACGTTTCTGCTGTTTCCGCTGCTCGGTCTCGGGCTGGTGAAGGCGATCGGCGCGCGTGTATCCGAAGAATTGATGCTGGGGCTGTTTTATCTCTGCGCGCTGCCGTCGACGGTGTCGTCGTCGGTCGCGCTCACCGCGGCGGCGCGGGGCAATGTCGCGGGCGCGCTCTTCAACGCCACGCTCTCGAGCATCCTGGGCGTGTTTCTTACGCCCTTGTGGGTGGCGTGGGTCTTGCAGGCGAGCGGGGAGATGCAGTCGGTATGGCCGGTGATGGTGGATCTCGCGAAGTGGCTGCTGCTCCCTCTCGCGCTGGGGCAGCTGTTTCGGCCGCTGCTCGGCGCGTGGGCGGCGCGCAACAAGACCACGATCAATGCGGCCGACCGCGGCACGATCCTGCTGCTCGTTTACACGTCGTTTTGCGATTCGTTCAAGGAAGGCATCTGGTCGGAGAACGGGTGGGGGACGCTGCTCGTGGTCGTGGCGCTTTCGCTCGGGCTGTTCACGCTGGTCATGATCCTGGTGGCCTGGGCGGCACGCGCGGCGGGTTTTTCGCGCGCGGATCGGATCGCGGCGATGTTCTGCGGTTCGAAGAAGACCCTCGCCTCCGGCGTGCCGATGGCACGGTTGATCTTCGGAGCGCATCCGGGGATCGGCGTGATCCTGCTGCCGATCATGATTTATCACCCGCTGCAACTTGTGATCTGCGGGGTGCTCGCACAGCGTTGGGCAAAACGAACGGAGGACTAAACACCATGGCGACACCTGCTGCTCCCGACGACATTGCGGTCACCCACAACGAAGCCGAAAGCCGCTTCGAGACCCAGGTTTACGGCGAACTCGCCGTGTGCGACTACCACCTGGAAGGCGATCGCATGATCTTCACGCACACCTACGTGCCGACCGAGCTGCGCGGCCGCGGCGTCGCGCAGAAACTCGTCCGCACGGCGCTCGAGTTTGCGCGGGAAAAAAACTACAAGGTCGTGCCGCAGTGCTCTTACGTGGCGGTTTTCATCGAACGCGAGAAATCGTTCAAGCCGTTGCTGGCGTGACGTCGCCGAGGCTTTTCGCGAGCCGCCAACAAAAATTCCGCTTGCAATAGACAAATGGTCAACTATCGCTTTCGCCAACATGGGTAGGACCTCAGATGCCGATCAACGCTTGATGGACGCCGCGCTGGAGCTCGTCTGGAGCCAGAGCTACGGCGCCGTCACGATCGACGACATCTGCAAGCGGGCGGAGGTAAAGAAGGGGAGTTTCTATTACTTCTTCGATTCCAAGGAACAGCTCGCCGTCGCCGCCTTGGATCGGCTGTGGAATGAAGATTGGAAGCCGCGGATGGACACCATCTTCTCGGCTTCGGTCGAGCCGCTGCAGCGCTTGAAAGACTTTCTGGCCGGCATTTATCGCCGGCAAAGCGACACCAAGAAACGCACCGGCCGGATGCTCGGGTGCCCGGTCGCCTCGGTCGGTTCCGAAGTCGGCACGCAGGAGTGTAGCATCTGCGCGAAGACCCGCGAATTGGTTGGCCGGAAGCGCCGCTACGTCGAGGCCACGGTGCGTGAGGCGATTGCCGACGGCTCGCTCGAGCCAGGCGATCCGGTGAAGCGCACCACCGTGCTGATGAGCTTCATCGATGGACTGACCCTTCAGGCGCGGATGCTCAACGATCCCGAAATGCTGAAGGACCTTGCGGAGCTGGGCTTGGAAATCCTGCGGATTCGCGAGCAGCAGCCGCAGCCTCCTTCCGCCGAAGTGCTCGCCGCCCGGTAAGCGTCTTCTCGAATCCAAATTCTACCGCCAGCGCACCTCGTCCGTGCGCTCTTTTTTCCACCGAATACTAGATAACTAGTCAACTATTCAACCGAAACGTCACCATGATTCCTCGCTCCCGCACCCTGGCCCTGAATGGACTTCGCGCCGCCCGGACTTCGAGCGCTCGCATCTACGCTGCCGGCGCGGATCCGAAATTCGGACGTCGACCCGAACCGAAGCTCTTCCGCTTGGAGCCGGCTTTTCCCAATCCGCCTCCAGGCTCGGCCGCGACGGCCGAGCCGCGGGTTTTCGCGCCGGGTCTCGTCGATCGCCTCGAGGCGCCGCTCACACGTTATCGCGAATGACGCTCCGCGTTCCCCCGGACGCTTTTCCCTTCACTGATCGTTAACACACACACACATCATGTCTGCCCAATCCACCGCGCGGTCGCCGCGCATCCGGCGCCGCACCGCGCTGACCTTGGCGAGCGCCGCGCTCGCCGTGTCGCTCGCTACCTACACCGTCACCCGCGCCACTGCGGCTGACGAAAAACCTGCCGCCGCCGCGCCGCCCGCCCCGAAGGTCACCGTCGCGCCCGTCGAACAGCAACTCGTCACCGACTACGAGGAAATCACCGGCCGCGTCGACGCGACCGAAACCGTCGAGCTCCGCGCACGCGTCTCCGGCCATATCGAGGCGGTGCGTTTTCAAGCCGGTCAACTCGTCCGCCAGGGCGACGTGCTGTTCTCGATCGACCCGCGCTGGTATCAGGCGCAGCTGACGCTCGCCACCGCGCAGGTCCGGCAGGCGAAGGCGCACGCCGAGGTGGCCGAGCGCGAGGCCGAACGCGCCGAGACGCTCGTCAAAGCCGCGGCAATATCCACCGAGGAGGCTGAAGCGCGACGGTCGCGCGCTTTGGAAGCCATGGCGGCGCTCGCCTCGGCGCAGGCCGCGCTCGCGTCGGCCCAGCTCGACTTCGAACACACGCAGGTGCGCGCGCCGATCGACGGCCGCATCAGTCGCGCGTTGGTCACGGCCGGCAACCTGATCTCCGGCGCGCCGGGCAACGCGACGCTGCTCGCGACCATCGTGTCGGAGGGCGAGGCCTACGTTTACGCCGACATCGACGAGGCGACGCTGCTCAAGTTCAACCGGCTGCTCCGTGAAAATCGGCTCAAGCTCGAAAACGGTCGCGTGCCGGTCGAGATGCAGCTGGCCGACGAATCCGGGTATCCGCATCACGGCTACATCGAGTCGACGGACAACCGCCTGAATCCGGCGACGGGTTCGTTGATGCTGCGGCTCGTCTTTGCGAATTCCGATCGCTCGCTGGTCCCCGGCCTGTTTGCCCGGGTGCGCGTGCCCGTCGGCGCGCCGCGGTCGTCGTTGCTCGTCAGCGAGCGGGCCATCGGCACCGACCAAAGCCAGAAATTCGTGCTGGCGGTAGCCGAGGACAACACGGCGGTTTACCGCTCCGTGAAGCTCGGTGGTTCCGTCCGCGACAAGCGCGTCGTGCAATCCGGCCTGCAGCCGGGCGATCGCGTGATCGTCAACGGCCTGCAGCGAGTCCGCCCGGGCATGCGCGTCCGGCCCGAAACCGCCGTCGCGACCGCCGCCGAACTTTCCACCGCGACCGTCGCCCAGCGCTAAAAAGCAGGGCGGGCTCTGACCCGCCCCTAACTTTCCCGACAGGCGGGCCGAATCCCTGCCATCCGCCAGCGCTTCATCGCGCGCTCCAGCTACTGCTTTGCCCGCTCACCGCCACCCGTCATGAACTTCTCCGATTTTTTCATCAAACGTCCGATCTTCGCCGGCGTTCTTTCGATTGTCATTTTCCTCGTCGGCGCGATCGCGCTCTTCCGGCTGCCCATCAGCGAGTATCCGGAAGTCGTGCCGCCGACCGTGGTCGTTCGCGCCGTGTATCCGGGCGCAAATCCGAAGACGATTTCCGAGACCGTCGCCGCGCCGCTCGAACAGGCGATCAACGGCGTCGAACACTCGCTCTACATGTTTTCGCAGGCGACGAGCGACGGCGTGATGACGCTCACCATCACGTTCAACCTCGGCACCAATCTCGATAATGCGCAGGTGGAGGTGCAGAACCGCGTCTCGCAAGCGCTGCCGAAACTGCCCGAGGAGGTGCGCCGGCTCGGCGTCACCACCACGAAGACCTCGCCCGATCTGCTCATGGTCGTGCACCTGTTTTCGCCCGACGGTCGCTACGACGACATTTACGTCCGCAATTACGCCACGCTGCAGGTGCGCGACGTCTTGAGTCGGCTGAACGGCGTCGGCCAGGTGCGCGTTTTCGGTTCGGGCGATTACGCGATGCGCGTCTGGCTCGACCCTAACAAGGTCGCCGCCAAAGGCCTCACCGCGTCCGAAGTCGTCGCGGCGATTCGCGAGCAAAACGTCCAGGTCGCCGCCGGTGCGGTCGGCCAGCAGCCGACGTCCTCGGCGGTCGCGACCGAGCTGTTGATCAACACGAAGGGCCGTCTCGCCACGGAGGACGAATTCGGCGCGATTGTCGTGAAAAGCGGCCCGGGCGGCGAACGCGTGCAGTTGCGCGATGTCGCGCGTGTCGAACTCGGCGCTTCGGAGTATGCGTTGCGCTCGCTGCTCAACAACCAGGCGGCGGTCGCGCTGCCGATCGCGCAGCTTCCCGGCTCCAACGCGATCGCGACGTCCGACGCCGTGCGCGCGACGATGAAGGAGCTGAAGAAGAATTTCCCCGACGGACTCGACTACGACATCGTTTACGATCCGACGATCTTCGTCCGCGAATCGATCAGCGCCGTCGTGCACACGCTGCTCGAAGCGATCGTGCTGGTCGTGCTCGTCGTGATCCTGTTCCTGCAAACCTGGCGCGCGTCGATCATTCCGCTCGCGGCCGTGCCGGTGTCGCTCGTCGGCACGTTCGCCGTGATGCACGCGCTCGGCTTTTCCATCAACGCGCTCTCGCTGTTCGGACTCGTGCTCGCGATCGGCATCGTGGTCGACGACGCGATCGTCGTCGTGGAAAACGTGGAGCGAAACATCGCGCTCGGGAAGTCGCCGATGGAGGCGACGCGGCAGGCGATGCGCGAAGTCACGGGACCGATCGTAGCGACGGCGCTCGTGCTGTCGGCGGTGTTCATTCCGACCGCGTTCATCACCGGCCTGACGGGACAATTCTACAAGCAGTTCGCGATCACGATCGCGATTTCGACGATCATCTCGGCGTTCAACTCGCTCACGCTCTCACCCGCGCTCAGCGCGATCCTGCTGCGCGATCACCATGCGCCGAAGGACGTCCTGACCCGCGGTATGGATCGCGCCTTCGGCTGGTTTTTCCGGCCGTTCAACCGCTTCTTCGCGTGGGCGTCGGACAAATATTCCAGCGGCGTGGCGCGCGTGATTCGCGTGTCGGCGGTCGCGGCCATCGTCTATCTGGGCCTGCTCGCGCTGACGGCGTTTTCGTTCAAGAAGATTCCGAGCGGCTTCGTGCCGACACAGGACAAGCAATACCTCGTCGCCTTCGCGCAATTGCCGTCGGCTGCGTCGCTCGATCGCACCGACGCGGTGATCCGCCAGATGAGCGACATCGCGACGAAGCATCCTGGCGCCGACTACGCGATCGCGTTTCCCGGACTCTCGATCAACGGCTTCACCAACTCGCCGAACAGCGGTATCGTCTTCGTGCGTCTGAAGTCGTTCGAGGAGCGGAAAACGAAGGAGCTTTCCGGCCAGGCGATCGCGCAGCAGCTGCAGCAGGAATTCTCGCAGATTCAGGACGCGTTCATCGCGATCTTCCCGCCGCCGCCCGTGCAGGGCCTCGGCACGATCGGCGGTTTCAAACTCTACGTCGAAGATCGCGGCGACAACGGCCTCGACGCGCTCTATGGCGCGACGCAGTCGCTGATCGCGAAGGGCTACGAGACGCCCGAGCTGACCGGCCTGTTCTCGAGCTTCACGATCAACACCCCGCAACTCGACGCCGACGTCGATCGTGTGAAGGCGAAGGCGCAGGGTATTCCGCTGCAGAACGTTTTTGAAACGATGCAGATCAATCTCGGTTCGCTCTACGTGAACGACTTCAACCGCTTCGGCCGCACCTACCAGGTCGTCGCGCAAGCCGACGCGGAGTTCCGCGACCGCCCCGACGACATCCTGCGACTGAAGGCGCGCAACCAGGCCGGCGAGCTCGTGCCGCTCGGCTCGGTTGTCAAGGTTCGCGAAACCTACGGACCCGATCGCGTGATGCGTTACAACGGCTATCCCGCGGCTGAGATCAATGGTGCGGCCGCGCCCGGCTTCAGCTCCGGCCAGGCCGAAGCGGCGATCCAGCGGATCGCGAACGAAACGCTGCCGCGCGGCATGGCGCTCGAGTGGACCGAGCTCACGTATCAAAAGATCATCGCGGGCAACGCCGGCATCTGGATCTACCCGTTAAGCATCCTGCTCGTATTCCTCGTGCTCGCGGCGCAATACGAAAGCTTCCGGCTGCCGTTTGCGGTGATCCTGATCGTGCCGATGGCGCTGTTCTCCGCGATGCTCGGCCTCTGGCTGACACGCGGTGAGAACAATGTCTTCACGCAGATCGGCCTCATCGTGCTCATCGGTCTCGCGGCGAAGAACGCGATCCTGATCGTCGAATTCGCGGTGAAGCGCCGCGAAGAAGGCGAGGGGATTGTCGAAGCGGCGCTTGACGCCGCGCGGCTGCGGCTCCGCCCGATCCTGATGACCTCGATCGCGTTCATCGCAGGCGTTTTCCCGCTCGTGATCAGCACGGGCGCCGGCGCCGAAATGCGCCGCGCGATGGGTGTCGCGGTGTTCGCCGGCATGATCGGCGTCACCTTTTTCGGCCTCTATCTCACGCCCGTGTTCTACGTGCTGCTCGAAAAGCTCGGTTTGAAAAAGCCGGCACCGGCCGCCCCCGCGGTCGAAGCGCAGCACGCGTAAACTCCACCTCTCGCTGAAAATCTCTGAACCACACTTCCCATGAAGAACAATTATCCGTCCTCGTCCCTCGTTGAAAAAACCGCGCTCGTCACGGGCGCCACGTCCGGCATCGGTCGCGCGACCGCACTCGCGTTTGCCCGCGAAGGCGCGCGCGTGGTCGTCGCCGGCCGCCGCGAAAAGGAAGGCCAGGACGTCGTCGCCGAAATCGTCGCCGCGGGCGGCGAAGCGATCTTCGTCCGCGCTGATGTCACCCGTGAAGACGACCACATCGCGCTCGTCGAGCGCACGTTCGCGGCCTTCGGCCGGATCGATTTCGCGTTCAACAATGCCGGCCTGCTTGGCCCCGCGGCGTTGCTCACCGAGCAGACCGTGCGCGATTACGAAGCGATCTTCGACGCGAACGTGAAGGGCGTGTTTTTCGCGATGAAGCACCAGATTCCCGCGATGCTGCGCCACGGCGGCGGCGCGATCGTCAACAACGCGTCGATCGGCGGGAGCGTCGGCTTTCCCAACGTCGGACTGTATGTGGCGAGCAAGCACGCGGTGGTCGGTCTGACGAAATCGGCCGCGCTCGAGCTCGCGCCGCAGGGCTTGCGCGTGAACTGCGTATCGCCGGCGGGAATACAGACGCCGATGTTCGATTCGCTGTTCGGCGCCGGCGAGACCGAAGCCAAGAAAGCGATGGCGGCGCAGCATCCGGTCGGACGTGTTGGCACGCCGGAGGAAGTCGCCTCGGCGGTCGTCTGGCTCTGCTCGCCGGGCGCGTCGTTTGTCACCGGCCACGATCTGTTGGTCGATGGCGGGTTCACCGCGCGGTGAGCGCGCGACGCCGCTGAACGATCGCAACCCTTACGATGAAAACCTCTTTATCTTTTCTTCTCTCCAGTGTGACGGCTTTCGGCGCGTTGCCGGCGGTCGGTCCCAATTACGTGCAGCCCGACGCGCCGGTCGCGGAAAGTTTTCGCGACGCCGAATCGCTCGGCGCGTGGAAACCCGCGACGCCATCCGACGCGCTCAAGCGCGGCGATTGGTGGAACGTGTTTTCCGATCCGGCGCTCGACGAACTTGAACGCGCCGCACTCGCGGGAAACCAGGACATCCGCGCGGCGGCGGCGCGGGTCGAACAAGCGCGCGCCGTCGCCGGACTTGCGCGCAGCACCTACTGGCCGCAAATCGCGGTCGGCGGCGCGGTCGTGCGCGAGCAGACGTCGACCACGACGAAAAACCGCTTTCCGCAGGATCTGACCACGACCTACAGCGCACCCTTGAGCGCGAGCTGGGAGCTGGATCTTTTCGGGCGCGTGCGTCGCCTGAACGAAAGTGCGCGCGCGGCGGCGGAAGGCAGTGCGGCGGAGTTCGAAGCCGTGCGGCTGACGCTCACGGCGGAAGTGGCGTCGACCTATTTCACGTTGCGGGCGCTGGAGCGCGAACACGCCTTGCTCGATGAAACGCTCGCGGTGCGACGCCGCGCGCTGGACCTCGTCCGCGCTCGCGTGAGCGGCGGCGCGGCGGCCGATCTCGATGCGGCGCGAGCGGAGACGGAGCTTGCTGTCGCGGAAGCGGACGTCGCCGCGCTGGAAAACCGACGCGCATCGGCGCAGAACGCCCTCGCGGTGCTCGTCGGCCGGCCTGCGCCAGGCTTTGAGCTTCCGGCGCGCGCCGTCGCGCTCGTGCAGCCGCCTTCGATTCCGGCCGGCATGCCATCGGCGTTGCTCGAACGGCGTCCGGACATTGCCGCGGCGGAACGCGCACTCGCGGCAGCTAACGCGCGGATCGGCGTCGCGAAGGCGGCGTTTTTCCCGGCGATTTCGCTGACCGGCTCGGCCGGCTACGCGACGGGCGACATCGATCGATTGTTCGAAACGGATTCGCGGACCTGGTCGATCGGTCCGCGGCTTTATCTGCCGATTTTTCAGGGCGGTCGGAATCGCGCGAATCTCGCGCGGAGCCGCGCCGCTTACGAGGAAGCGGTCGCGGGTTTTCGTCAGCAAGTGCTGGTGGCGTTTCGCGAAGTGCAGGATGCGCTGACGACGACGCGTTTGCTGGCGGAAGAATCGGCCGCGCAGGACCGCGCGCTCGCGTCGGCCAGACGCGCGGTGGGTCTCGCGCAAACGCGTTACGACGCCGGTTTCGTTTCCTATCTTGAGGTGATCGAAGCCCAACGCACCGCACTCGCGACCGAACGCGCGGCCACGCAACTGACGGCGCGCCGGCTGAATGCGAGCGTGGCGTTGATCAAGGCGCTCGGTGGCGGCTGGCACCGACCGACGGACGGATTGCTGGTCGCACAACGATGAGCACAGCGCCCACTGGAAACACTTTGTAACTGACGTGCGCCGGCGCGTGTCCATCACCGCCGTTGCGATTGGTTGTTCCGCCACTCGCCACCACACCTTCCCTTATGCGACAACTTTCCGAACGAATGCTGCTGCTGCTCCTGGCTGCGGTGCAGTTCACGCACATCATGGATTTCATGATCATGATGCCGCTGGGGCCGCAGCTCATGCGCGAGCTTGGCATCGGGCCGGGTCAATTCAGCGGGTTGGTCGCCGCCTACACGATCAGCTCCGGCGTGGTGAGCCTCCTCGCGGCGCCATTCATCGATCGCTTCGACCGGCGCAAGCTGCTGCTGTTCGTCTATGCGGGTTTCACGCTCGGCACGACGGCGTGCGCGTTGTCGACAGATGCGGGAACCCTGCTGGTAGCGCGCGTGTTGAGCGGCGCGTTTGGCGGATTGTCGATGGCGACGGTGCTGGCGATCGTGAGCGATGTAGTGCCGGCGGCACGACGCGCCTCGGCGATCGGAATCGTGATGACGGCGTTTTCGGCCGCGGCGGCGCTGGGCGTGCCGTTTGGTTTGGAACTGGCGCAACGCTTCCGCTGGGAAGCGCCGTTCTTCCTGATTGCGGCGATCGCGGTGCCGATGTGGCTGGTCGCGTTCAACGGAGTGCCGCCGATTCGCGGCCATCTGGAAGCGAAACCGAAGGCGCGGCTGGCGGCGTTTCTCGAGTTGCTGCGCGATCGCAACGCCGGCCGGGCGCTGCTGTTCATGGCGGTGCTCGTGCTCGGACATTTTTCGATCATTCCGCTGATGTCGCCGCATTTCGTCGCCAACGTCGGCTTGCCGGAGCGCGATTTGTTTCTCGTCTATCTCGTCGGCGGCGTGCTCACGGTGTTCACCGGTCCGCGGATCGGGCGGCTGGCGGATCGTTACGGGCGACGGCGCGTGCTGACGGTGCTCACGCTCGTGGCCTGCGCGGTCACGCTGGCGATCGCCAACACCGGACCGCTCCCGGTCTGGGGCGTGCTGACGCTGACGGCGTTCTTTTTCGTGTTTGCGAGCGGCCGGTTCGTGCCGGGGCAGGCGATCGTGACGCTCGCGGTGCCGCCGTCGCGCCGCGGCGCGTTCATGAGCCTGAGCGGCTGCGCTCGCGATCTCGCGTCGGGGCTCGCGTCGACGATCGGCGGCGCGGTGGTCGTGAAATCGGCGGATGGCCGGCTCGCGCATTTCAACTGGCTCGGCTGGATCGCGGTCGCGGCGAGTCTTGCGGCGGTGTGGCTCGCGCAGCGCGTGCAGGTCAACGAAACCCAAGCGTCGGCGACGGCCAGCCGGCGTCAACGCGAGCAAGCTGATCCTGCCACGGGCGCCGCTGGCGAGCCGCTGTTGGAGGTGTAAGTAGCACGTTTTCGCAGCTTGGACTGGCGCGCTGGCGTGAAGTGCTTTCACTGCCCGGCTGCGTTCAACGCAGAAACCAAACCCTAAATCCTCAAATCATTATGAAACGAAAAGCCTCCGCCGTCTGGCACGGCGACCTCAAGTCCGGTCGTGGCACGATCTCCACCGACAGCACGGTGTTGAAGGAAACCCAGTATTCCTTTGGCACGCGCTTCGAAAACGGTCCCGGCACGAATCCGGAGGAGCTGATCGGTGCCGCGCACGCGGGCTGTTTCACGATGGCGTTGTCGGCCGAGCTGCAGAAGGCAGGGTTCACGGCGGACACGCTTTCGACGACGGCGACGGTGACGCTCGAGAATCATCCGCAGACGAGCTGGACCGTCACGCAGATCCATCTCGAGACGACCGCGAAGGTGCCGAACATCACGCCCGAGCGGTTTGTGGAAATCGCCAATGGCGCGAAGACCGGCTGTCCGATTTCGCGACTCCTCAAGACCGAGATCACGCTCAACGCCAAGCTCACTTAAAACCTAAAGACACCATGCCGCACCTCTTCGAACCGTTCACCCTGAAGTCCATCACGCTGCGCAATCGCATCGGCGTTTCGCCCATGTGCGAATATTCGTCGAACGACGGCGTTGCGAACGACTGGCATCTGGTGCATCTCGGTTCGAGAGCGGTGGGCGGCGCGGGTCTCGTGATCGCCGAAGCGACGGCGGTGTCGCCGGAGGGCCGCATCTCGCCGGGGGATGCGGGCCTCTGGGCCGACAAACACATCGAGCCGCTGCAGCGGATCAACCGCTTCATCAAACAACACGGCGCCGTGGCGGGCGTGCAGCTTGCGCACGCCGGTCGCAAGGCCGCGACGGCCGCGCCGTGGGACGGCGGCGATCATCTGGCGGACGAGGCGGGCGGCTGGACGCCCGTCGCGCCGAGCGCGATTGCGTTTGGCGACGGACTCGACCGCGTGCCACACGAGCTGACGATCGCGGAGATCGCGCAGGTGCGCGACGATTTCGTTTCGGCCACGAGACGTGCGCTCGACGCCGGTTATGAGTGGATCGAGCTGCATTCAGCTCATGGATACCTGAGCCACCAGTTTCTTTCGCCGGTGGCGAATCGGCGAACGGATAGTTACGGCGGCAGTTTTGAAAACCGGATTCGCTTTTTGTTGGAAACGACGCGCGCGGTGCGGGCGGTCTGGCCGGAGCGGCTGCCGCTGACGGCGCGGTTGTCATGCACGGACTGGATCGAAGGCGGCTGGGACATCGAGCAATCGGTGGAGTTGTCGCGGCGGTTGAAAGCCGAGGGCGTCGACCTGATCGATTGCAGCACGGGCGGCATCGCGCCGAACGTGAAGATTCCCGTCGGACCGGGTTACCAGGTTCAATTTGCGGAGCAGGTGCGGCGCGAGGCGGGCATCGCGACGGCCGCGGTGGGGCTGATCACGCAGCCGGAGCAGGCCAACGAAATCGTGCAGAGCGGAAAGGCCGATCTCGTGCTGCTCGCGCGGGAGTTTTTGCGCGACCCGTATTGGCCGGCGCACGCGGCGCGGGCGCTCGGTCACGCCGCCGCGGTGCCGGCGCCGAAGCAGTATGCGCGCGCGTGGTGAGCGTCGCGACACGCGGACGCAGGCCGCGTTTACTGAAATACCGCGGCGCGCTCGTCGGCGTTGAGTTCGCGCCACACGCCCGCGGCGAGCGGCCCGAGGGAAAAGCCGCCGATTCGCACGCGCACCAGACGCAGCGTGGGATGTCCGATGGCGGCCGTCATGCGGCGGACCTGGCGGTTTTTGCCTTCGACGAGCTCGAGCGCGAGCCAGCAGTCCGGGACGTTTTTGCGAAAACGAATCGGAGGATCGCGCGGCGGGATTTCCGGGGCGGGCTCGAGGCGGCGGACGTTGCACGGTCGCGTGCGGAAATCGCCGAGGTCAAGTCCGCGGGAAAGTTGCGCGAGCGAGGCGGGTGAGGGGAGACGTTCGACCTGCGCCCAGTATTCGCGGCGGTGCTGTTGGCGCGGATCGAGCAGGCGGGAGTTGAGCCCGGGCTCGTCGCTCAGGAGTAGGAGTCCCTCGGAATCGGCGTCGAGCCGGCCGAGCGGATAGACGCGGGGCGGAAAGCGGAAATCGGCGAGCGTGCGCCAGCGCGAACCGGGCTCCGGCGTGAATTGCGAGAGGACGCCGTAGGGCTTGTGAAACGCGAGCAGCACGGCGCGGAGTAGGATCGATGCCGCGGCCGTGCACAAGCGTCGCGCAGGGGCTTCGTCTGTTGGTTTGCGTGTCGCGGCGAATCCGGCTTGATAGATGCCGATTCTTTCAAAGCTTATGCGCGCTACTCGAGTTTCCGCTCCCCATCAGATCGAAATTGCCGAGGTTCCGAATCCGGAAGTTCAGCCCGGGCAGGTGGTGGTCGAGGTGCGCGCGGCGGCGCTGAACCATCGCGACGTTTGGATCAAGGCGGGGCAATATGCGGGTGTGACGTTTCCGTGCATCCCCGGGTCCGACGGCGCGGGAGTGGTGACAACGGTCGGCTATGGCGTCGACGCGAGCTGGGTCGGACGCGAGGTCGTGATCAATCCGAGCCTCAACTTCGGCCGCAACCCACGGGCGCAGGCGACGAATTTTTCCATCCTCGGTCTGCCGCGTCCGGGCACGCTGGCCGAGCAAGTGATGGTGCCGGTGGAGCAACTGGCACCGAAGCCGGAGCATCTGACGTGGGAGCAGTGCGCGACGCTGCCGCTCGCGGGGCTCACGGCGTGGCGGGCGGTGGCCTCGCGCGCAAATGTCGTCGCCGGCGAGCGCATGCTGATCACGGGGATCGGCGGCGGCGTGGCGCTGTTCGCGCTGCAGTTCGGCCTCGCGTTGGGTGCAGAGGTGTGGGTGACGTCGAGCTCGGACGAGAAGATTGCCCGCGCGGTAGAGCTCGGAGCGAAGGGTGGAGTGAATTACACGAAACCGTCCTGGACGCACGATCTGGCGGCGCAGGCGGGGCGTTTCGACGTGGTCGTCGATAGCGCGGGTGGACCGGGCTTCGACGCGCTGATCGATCTGGCGGCGTCCGGCGGGCGGATTGCGGTTTACGGCGCGACGCGGGGAAATCCGCCGGCGCTGGCGTTGAGGAAGATTTTTTGGCGGCAGCTGTCGTTGCTTGGCACCACGATGGGATCGCCAATGGATTGGGAGGGGATGCTGCGCGCCGTGAGCGAGCATCGGCTGGCGCCGGTCGTGAGCGCGGTGTTTCCGCTGGCGCGGGTGGAGGAGGCGTTTGCGGTGATGGAGCGCGGCGACCAGTTCGGGAAAGTGGTCGTGCAGATCAAGTGACGGTGCGGTTTCGGTGTGGCGATGCGCGCGCGATGCGTGTCAGCGCGGGAACTGCCGGAGGTTTGTGCGTTCAGGCTTGGACTTCCGGTAACGACCTTGATTAATCGAGCACACACGCATGACTGAGAATCCCAACGCCTTCGTTTGCATCATGGCGGGCGGCAGCGGCGAGCGGTTCTGGCCGATGAGCCGGCAGCGCACGCCGAAGCACCTGTTGAAACTTTTCGGCGATCGCACGCTGCTGGAAGAGACCGTGCATCGGCTCGAAAACGTGGTGCCGCGCGCGAATATTTTCATCCTCACGAACGACGTTCAGCTCGCGGCGACGCGCGAAGCGCTGAGCTTTCTCGCGCCCGAGCAGATCGTGGCGGAGCCGGCGAAGCGCGACACGGCGCCGGCGGCTGCGCTCGCCACCGGACTCGTGCGCGCCCGCAATCCACAGGGCGTGATGGCGCTGCTTCCCGCCGATCATCTGATTCACAACACTCGACGGCTCGCGGAGCAGCTCGCGGCAGCCCTGGCGCGGGCGGCGACGACGGACGCGCTGCTGACGTTCGCGATCAAGCCGACGTATCCATCGCCTGGATTCGGCTACCTCGAGATGGGCGACGTGGTCGCGCATCCGCCGGAGCTCGGCCAGGTGCGGCAGGTGAAGCGTTTCGTGGAAAAGCCCGACCTCGCCACCGCGGAGCGCTACGTGGCGGCCGGAAATTACGCGTGGAACGCCGGCATGTTCATCTGGCGGGCGTCGGCCTTTGTGGCCGAAACGGAGAAGCATGCGCCGGAACTGGCGAACTTTGTGAAGGCGTTTCCGGCGGGCGATCCGACTTCGTATCTGGCGGAGAAATTTCCGCATCTGCCGAAGATTTCCGTCGATTACGCGGTCATGGAAAAAGCCGCGCAGGTGGAGACGATCGTCGCAGAATACGATTGGGATGACGTCGGCATGTGGACTTCGTTGCCGCCGCATTTGCCGGGCGACGAGAACGGCAACGCCGTGCGCGGCACCGTTCTCGGCGTGAACGCGAAAAACAACATTGCGATCAGCAACGGCCGCACGGTCGCGCTGGTGGGCGTCAGCGACCTCGTCGTGGTGGAAACCGCCGATGCCGTTTTGGTGTGTCACCGCGATGCCGTGCAGGAGATTAAAAAGCTGATGCCGCTGCTGCCGAAGGAACTCCTTTAGCGAGCGCCTGACGGATTTGGGCAGGGCAGTGGAGTCCGGCCGTCAGCCGGCCGGGCTCGCCTCACGGTCAAGACCGCCGGCGCTTGGCAGTGCGTGCATTTGGCCCAGCGTCCTGGTTTTTAGGCTTCACGGGTCGCCAGCCGCTCCGTAGTCGTAAACCTTCTTATCATCATGACGCTCCAAACTCCTCTTCTTGCCAAGGCAGCCAACCAAGCGCGCGGACTCGCCATCGATGCGGTGCATGCGTGCTCTTCCGGGCACCTGGGTCTGCCGCTCGGAGCCGCCGAGATCGGCGCCGTGCTTTACGGTCATGCGCTTTCGCACAACCCGGAGCGTCCCCGCTGGATGAACCGCGACCGCTTCATCCTCTCCGCGGGTCACGGCAGCATGTTCCTTTACAGCTGGCTGCACCTGAGCGGCTACGACATCCCGCTCGAGCAGGTGAAGAAGTTCCGCTCGCTGCACAGCATCACGCCGGGCCATCCCGAGTTTCATGAAACGCCGGGCGTCGAGTGCACGACCGGTCCGCTCGGCCAAGGCGTGGGCAACGCCGTCGGCATGGCGGTCGCGGGCCAGATGGCGGCGGCGCGCTTCAACACCGCGGAGCATCCGATTTTCGATTACCACGTGGTGTGTCTCGCCGGCGACGGCTGCATGCAGGAAGGCGTGGCGATGGAGGCGGTGGAGTTCGCCGGCCACCAGAAACTCGACAACCTGATCCTCATTTACGACTCGAACGACGTGACGCTCGACGCGATGGCGGAAAAGACGCAGAGCGAAAACACCGTCGCGCGTTTCAAGGCTATCGGCTGGGATGTGCAGACGGTCGACGGCCACGATATGCCTGCGTTCCTGAAGGCCTTCAACAAGGCGAAAAAGACGAAGTCCGGCAAACCGCAGCTGATCGTCGCGAAGACGCTCATCGGTCGCGGCATTCCCGAAGTCGCCGGCACGGCCAAGGGGCACGGCGAGGGCGGGGCGAAGTTTGCCGATGCGGCTCGCGCGGGTCTCGAACTGCCGGCCGACCAGCATTTCTACGTGAGCGACGACGTGCGCGCATATTTCGCGAGCCACAAGGAGCGGCTCGTGCGGGCGTGCAACCGCTGGCACAAGACCTACAAGGCTTGGCGCGAGGCGAATCCCGAAAAGGCGGCGCTGCTCGATGCCGCGCAAACCGCTCCGAACGCCGCGGCGCTGCTCGAAAAGATCCCGACCTTCCCCGCCGATGCGAAGCTCGCTTCCCGCGCCGCCGGCCGCGATGTGTTGCAGCCGATCGCCGCGGAGCTCCCGCTGCTCATCGGCGGCAGCGCCGATCTTTATGGCTCGACGTTGAACTACATCGCCTCGGACAAGGATTTCGATCCGAGCAATCGCACGGGGCGCAACATTCGTTTCGGTATTCGCGAACACGGCATGGCGGCGATCGCCAACGGCATCGCCTATGACGGGCTGTTCCGTCCGAGCGTGGCGACGTTCCTCGTGTTTGCCGATTACTCGCGTCCGTCGATGCGCCTCGCGGCGCTGGCCAAGCTGCCCGTGATCTACATCTACACGCACGATTCGATCGGCGTGGGCGAGGACGGCCCGACGCACCAGCCGGTGGAGACCGTTTCCAGCCTGCGGCTGATTCCGAACTTCGACGTGATCCGTCCGGCCGATCCGGAGGAAACCGCGGGCGCGTTCGCCGCGGCGGCGGAGCGCATGGATGGACCGACGCTGCTCGCGCTGACACGCCAGACGCTCCCGCTGTTGAACGACATCGATCCGCAGCTGCGCCGCACGGGCGTGTTGAAGGGTGGCTACATCGCGGTGCGCGAGACGGCACCGCTCACGCACATCCTGCTTTCGGCCGGCAGCGAGGTGCAGCTGGCGATCGCCGCGGCCAAGACGCTCGGCGCCGGCGTGCGCGTCGTCTCGATGCCATCGTTCCACCGTTTCGATCAGCAACCCGCTGAGTATCGCGAGAGCGTGCTCCCGTCGTCCTGCCGCAAGCGCGTCGCGATCGAAGCCGGCGTGACCGCGCTTTGGTACAAGTATGTGGGCGCGGACGGCAAAGTGATCGGCATCGATCGCTTCGGCCTGAGCGCGCCGGGTCCGGTCGTGTTCAAGGAACTCGGCATCACGGCGGACGCCGTGGTGGCCGCCGCTCAATCGCTGTAATGTCCGACCCCAAGGCGATCCGGTCGCCTGCTTTTCGCTTTGCAGGGCGGCTCTTCACGGGCCGCCCTTTTTGCTTGGGTTTGCCGCCGCGGGGCGTGAGGCCCAGCTCCCCAAGGGGAGCATCAGGGGAAAACGGAGGCTGCGTAACAGCCTGGAGGCAAAGGCAACTACGGACTTGCGCTTTTGATTAGGGTCCTAATTATCAGCCGCCTTATCTTTTTCGCCGTCGTTTCATGCCGTTTCTGCTGATCAAGAATCTGCCGCGTTACGAGTGCCTCTTGGAGGCCTCGAAGCTCTTTCCCGACATGGATCCGTCGGCGACGGAGGCTTTCCTGCACCTGATGCAGGCGGGAGATGAGGCCTTTCGCCTGGTTGACTCACATTTGGCGGAACATGGCATCTCGCAGGGGCGTTTCATGGTGTTGATGCTCTTGCTCAACAAGCGCACGAACTGCCCGCACCCGCGCACGCCCGCGGAGTTGGCGGATCTGGCGCACGTCACCCGCGCGACGATCACCGGTTTGATCGACACGCTCGAGCGCGACGGGTTGGTGCGTCGCGAGCCGGATGCGAAGGATCGGCGCATGATGATCGTGTCGCTGACCCCCAAGGGCGGCGCGGTGCTTGACGCGATTCTCCCGCCGCATTTCCAGCGTATGGCGGCCTTGATGGAGCCGCTGTCGCACGAGGAACGGAAGATGCTCGTGCAGCTGCTCGGCAAAATCATGCAGCGGGCGACGAAACTCGCGGGCGATGCGGGACCTTCCGCCTCGGTCGCGGCCGCTTCTCCCTGAAACCCTTTTTTCCGACTTCAACCTCAACCACACACTGCCCGTCCCCCGTCTGTTATGTTAAAGAAGTTCACGCTGACCACCCTTGGAGTCATTGCCATCGTCGGCTCGCTGGTCGGCATCAAGATGCTCCAATTCCGTGCCATGGGCGCCGCCGCGGCGAACATGGTCATGCCGCCCGAGACCGTTACTGCCTTCGCCGCCCGTCAGGAAGCCTGGCCCAACATGGTGCCTGCCACCGGCACCGTCACCGCCGTCCAGGGGGTGATGATCGGAGCGGAAATGGCCGGCCAGGTCACCAAGATCGCGTTCGAGGCCGGCGCGCGCGTCGAGGCGGGCGACCTGCTCGTTCAGCTCGACACGTCGACCGAGGAGGCGCAGCTCCGCGCCGCCGAGGCAAGTGCGGATCTGGCTCGCGCCAATTCCGACCGCGCCCGTGACCTGTCGCAGAAAGGCACCATCTCGCAGGCGGAACTCGACGCCGCCGAGGCGCAGTTCAAACAGGCGAAGGCCCAGGCCGACGGCATTCGCGCGGTGATCGAGAAGAAGACCATTCGCGCCCCATTCGCCGGCCGGCTCGGTCTGCGCCAGGTGAACCTCGGCCAGATCCTGCGCGAGGGCGATCCGATCACGACCCTGCAGACGCTCGATCCGGTGTATGTCAATTTCTCGATTCCGCAGCGGCGTCTTTCCGATCTGGATACGGGCGCTTCGGTCCGAGTGACGACCGACGCCGCCAGCGGTGTCGTGTTCGAGGGCAAGATCAATGCGATCAGCCCGGAGGTCGACCAGGTCACGCGCAATGTGCGGGTGCAGGCGACAGTGAAAAACCTGCAGGAGCGGCTCCGCGCCGGCATGTTCGCGAAGATCGAAGTCGTGTTGCCCACCCGCAACGACGTGCTGGTGATTCCCGCCACCTCGGTGCTTTACGCGCCCTACGGCGATTCCGTTTTCATCATCGAGGAGAAGAAGAACGAACAGACCGGCAAGGCCGAGCAGGTCATCCGCCAGCAGTTCATCCGTCTCGGCGAGGCGCGCGGCGATTTCGTCGCGGTGACCGACGGCCTGAAAGCGGGCGAGAGCGTGGTTACGAGCGGGGTCTTCAAGCTTCGCCCCGGCATGGCCGTCGTTGTCGACAACACGCTCGCTCCCGACGCGAAACTGCAGCCGACGCCGGATAACACCTAAGCGCTCGTTACGCTCTCCCGACCACTGACCTCCCTCGCTCGCACCCGACCGTTGCGCGCCGTCGTCCCGCTGTTGGCGTCCGCCTCGCCCGTCGCCCGAGCCTAGCTCCCATGAAATATTTCACCGACATCTTCATCCGCCGGCCCGTGCTGGCGATCGTGGTCAACCTTGTGATCATCATCGCCGGTGTGCAGGCCTGGCGCACGCTGAACGTGCGGCAATACCCGCGCAGCGAAAACTCCAGCGTCAACATCACCACCGTCTACGTCGGCGCCAGCGCCGAACTCGTGCGTGGCTTCGTCACCACGCCGCTCGAGCGCGCGATCGCGTCCGCCGACGGCATCGAATACGTCGAGTCGAAGAGCCTCCAGAGCTTCTCGATGATCACCGCGCGCCTGAAGCTCAATTACGAGCCGACGAAGGCGCTCGCCGACATCACCGCAAAGGTGAACCAAGTCCGCAACGATCTGCCGCCCGAGGCGGAAGTCCCGTCGATCAGCGTCGAGTCCGCCGACTCGCAGTTCGCGTCGGCGTATCTGAGCTTCTCGTCGGACATCCTCTCGCAGGCGGAAATCACCGATTACCTGACGCGGGTCGTGCAACCGCGACTCGCGGCCTTGCAGGGCGTGCAACGGGCCGAGATCCTGGGCGCGCGCACCTTTGCGATGCGCATCTGGCTGAAGCCCGATCAGATGGCGGCGCATCACATCAGCCCCGCCCAAGTCCGCCAGGCGCTCGCCGCGAACAATTACCTCGCGGCCGTCGGCAGCACGAAAGGTTCGTTGGTGCAGGTGAATCTCACGGCCAACACCGATCTGCACTCGGTCGACGAGTTCAAGCGGATGGTCGTGCTGCAACGCAACGACACGCCGGTGCGCCTCGAGGACATCGCGGACGTGCAGCTCGGCGCCGAGGACTACGATACGCAGGTGCGTTACTCGGGCCAGACGGCCGTGTTCATGGGCATTTTCCCGCTGCCGAACGCCAATACGATCGACGTGGTCGGGCGCGTGCAGACCGAGCTCGACGAAATCAAAAAGGATCTGCCCGGCGGTCTCGAAGCGAAGATTGGCTACGACGCCTCGGAATACATCAGCAAGGCCATCAGCGAGGTGTCCCACACGTTGATCGACACGCTGATCATCGTGGTCGTGGTGATCTTTCTCTTCCTGGGCTCGATGCGCTCGGTCCTGGTGCCGATCATGGCGATTCCGGTGTCGCTCATCGGCGGTGTGTTCCTGATGCAGGTTTTCGGTTTCACGCTCAATCTGCTCACCCTGCTGGCGATCGTGCTCTCGGTCGGTCTCGTGGTCGACGACGCGATCGTCGTCGTGGAAAACGTCGAGCGTCACCTGCGCGAAGGCCGCACGCCGCGCGAAGCGGCGATCATCGGCGCGCGCGAGCTGCTGGGGCCGGTCATCGCGATGACCATCACGCTCGCGGCGGTCTACACGCCGATCGGTTTGCAGGGTGGCCTCACTGGCGCGCTCTTCCGCGAGTTCGCACTGACGCTGGCCGGGGCCGTCACCATCTCGGGCATCGTGGCCCTGACGCTCTCGCCGATGATGTCGGCGCACCTCCTGCGCAGCGCGGCCGAGGAGGAGCGCGGTTTCACCGGCTGGGTGAATCATCACTTCGATCGCCTGCGCCAGGCTTATGGCCGGGTGCTCGGCTACACGCTGAATTCGCGTCCCTATGTGTATGCAATCTGGATCGTGGTCAGCTTGCTCACGATTCCGATGTATATGTTCTCGCCCAAGGAGCTCGCTCCGACCGAGGACCAGGGCGTGATCTTCGGCATCATCAACGCGCCGGCCAACGCCACCGCCGATTACAAGGCGCTCTACGGCAAGGCGGCCGAGGCGGCATTCCTCAGCACGCCCGAGGTCGATCTCACATTCCAGATCATGCTGCCGCCATCGGCGGGCGCGGGTTTGGGTGCGGACGGTTTCTCCGGCATGGTGGTGAAGCCGTGGCAAGCGCCCCGCGAACGCACCACCACGGAGATTCTTCCGGAGGTGCAGGCAAAGCTGGCGGCGATTCCGGGTATCCAGATGTTTGCGACAACACCCTCGGCGCTGCCCGGCGGCAGCAACTTCCCGGTCGAATTCGTCATCGCCTCCACCGCGGATTCCGAGCGTCTGCTCGAGTTTGCGCAGAAGATCTCGATGCGCGCGATGGAGAGCGGAATCTTCTACTTCCCGCCGCAAATCGACCTGAAGTATGACCAGCCGCAGGCGGAGGTCGTGATCGATCGCGAGAAAGTCGCGACGCTCGGCCTCAACCTCACGCAGGTCGGCGCGGACCTCGCGTCGGCGCTCGGCGGCAACTACGTCAACCGCTTCAACATCGCGGGCCGCAGCTACAAGGTCATCCCGCAGATCGAGCGGATCGACCGGTTGAACCCGGAGCAGCTGGAAAACATCTACATCAACGGACCCAGCGGCGAGCTGGTGCCGCTGAGCGCGGTGGCGAGCATTCAGAACAAGACCGTGCCGCGTTCGCTCAACCGTTTCCAGCAGCTCAACGCGGTGAAGCTCTCGGGCATGACCAATCGCACGCTCGATCAGGCGTTGAAGGTCCTCGAGGAGGCCGCGAAGGAAATTCTCCCGCCCGGCTATTCCATCGATTACACCGGCGAGTCGCGCCAGCTGCGCCACGAGGGCAACAAGTTCCTGCCGGCCTTCACCCTCGCGGTCGTGCTGATCTTCCTCGCGCTCGCGGTGCAGTTCAATTCGTTCCGCGACCCGCTCGTCATCCTGCTCGGCTCCGTGCCGCTCGCGATGTTCGGCGCGCTCGTGTTCTCGGTCCTGAAGATGCCGAATCCCAATATGCCTTTCTGGACGAACGGCTGGACCACCACGCTCAACATCTACGCGCAGGTGGGACTCGTGACGCTGGTCGGCCTGATCGCGAAGAACGGCATTCTGGTCGTGGAATTCGCCAACAAGCTTCAGGAAGAAGGCCGGTCGAAGTTCGAGGCGGTGCATGAGGCGGCGATGACCCGTTTGCGCCCCGTGTTGATGACCTCCGTGGCGACGATCGCCGGCCATTTCCCGCTGACGCTCGTCACGGGTGCCGGCGCGGCGGCTCGCAATTCGATCGGCCTTGTGCTGGTTGGCGGTATGACGATCGGCACGATCTTCACGTTGTTCGTCCTTCCTTCGATCTATATCCTGATCGCCAAAGATCACCGGGCTCTTGCCCGCAAGTCGGCCACGGAGGCTGAACTTGCCGGCGCTCCGAGCTTTGCCAAATAATTCCTTATGAAGTCAGTTCGCTCCTTGTTTACGCCGGCCGTCGTGCTGGCGGCCCTTGCCCTGGCAGCGAGCCCCGTCGGGGCCGCTCCCGCCGCCCAGCCGCCGCCGCCCGAGCCGGAGACTATCGATCTGAAGACGGCGATTGGCTACGCGATCGAAAACAACTTCGCGATCCGGCAGGCGCGTGAGCGCATCCGCCAGCAGGAAGGCGTTCTGCTCGAAGTGTCCGCCCAGTCCATTCCGAATGTGGGCGCCAGCGGCGCGTTTCAGCTCAACGACAAGCAGATCTCCCAGTTCAATCCGCCCACCGACCGGGCCTGGTCGCTCAACGTCACCGCGAGCCAGGCATTGTTCGCGGGTGGTGGGATTCGCTCCTCGATCCGCAGCGCGCAACTGGCCCGCGAGGCGGCCATCCTCGACTTGAAGGCTGTCATCAACCAGGCGCTCCTCCAGGTGCGCACCGCCTACTATGCGGTGCTCCTGAGTCGCGACCGCATCACCGTGCAGGAGGAAAATCTCCGCCTGCTGGAACAGCAGCTGAAGACGACCACCGATCGTTTCGAGGCGGGCACCGTGTCCGGTTTCGAGCGGTTGCGCGCGGAAGTGGCAGTGGCCAACGCCAAGACGCCGCTCATCTCCGCCCGCAACGACTACCGTCTGGCCATCGAGGGTCTGCGTCAGGCTCTTGGCTTGACGGCCCGGCGTGCGGACGGGCAGCCGCCAGAGGTGGTTGGCACGCTCGACTACACGCCTTCGGAGTTCGACCTGCCGTCCGCCACGCAGGCGGCGCGCGCGAATCGTCCCGATCTCCAGCGTCTGGCCAAGCTAGCCGACGCGAGCGAGCAGGGGGTGATCACGGCGCGTTCGGGGTATTTTCCGACGGTGGCCGTGGTTGGCGGCTGGCAGATGCGCAACGGCCGGCGCGATCCGTTCGAGGACCCGCGCGATGGCGCGTATGTCGGGCTGCAGTCGGATTGGAACATCTTCGACGGACGCGCGACCCGCGGTCGCGTCGCCCAGGCTCGCTCCATCGTCGAGCAGACCCGGCTGACTCTGGTCGAGAGCGAAATCGCGGTCGAGGTGGACGTGCGCCGCGCTTATTCGTCCTGGCAGGAGGCGAATGAGCTCGTCGAGGCGTCCGGTCGCGTCGTGGAACAGGCCGAGGAGGCGGTTCGCCTGGCGAATGCCCGCTACACCGCCGGCACCGGCACGCAGCTCGATGTTCTGCAAGCGCAGGTCGAGCTCACCACCGCCCGCAGCAATCAGGTCCAAGCCTACTACAACTACAATGTCGCCATCGCGAGCCTTCGTCAGGCCATGGGTCTGACGGATGCACTCGTGACGGAGTAAGTGCACCGCGGATTGACGCTTCCCCCGGCCGGACCGGGGAGCGTCGATTCAGGAGGCGCGGCTGGCGGATGCCCGCCGCGCGCTCTTTTTCATTACTCTTCGCAACTCGCGAACTTAGCTCGTGTCTTCCGCTTCGATGAAACCCGTTCGCGTGGCCCTGATCGTCACCGGCGTTGTGGTCGCGTTGGTGCTGATCGCACTTTTGATTGCGTTCAGCACCTCGTTTCAAACGTGGGCGGCGCGACGAGCGCTGGCCGGACAGCCCGATTTACGCGGCAACGTCGGCGAGGTCTCGGCCGGGTGGCGCCACGTGGAGATTCGCGATCTGCATCTCGAAAAAGACGGCGCGGTCCTCACGCTGCCGGCGCTCGATGCCGAGCTGCCGCTGCTCGCGGCCGGCTTGCGCGATCGGGTGCTGGTGCGGCGTCTCGTGGCGAAAGGATGGACGCTCGATCTCTCCAAGCTGAACCCTTCCGCGGCGACGCACGCGGCCGCGGCCCCGGTTCTGAACCGTGGTTTTTCGTTTCTCTCCTCGGCGATCGCCGCCGAGCCGGCTGCGCAACTGACTGCACCAGCCGCGGCCCGCGCCTTCGACGGTGTGTTTCCGCTGCTGCAACTGCCCGTGGATCTCGCGCTGGAAGAGGTCGTGCTGCAGGGCGAAGTGATCCTTCCTCCCGCTGCTGGACAACCCGCGCCGCGGGTCAAAGTCAGCGTGACAGGCGGCGGACTGGCCGCCGGTCGAACCGGCACCTTCACCGTTGAAGCAGCCGCTGCGCAGCCCGACGGCGGCACGCTGTCGCTGCACAGCGCGGTCAGTGCGCAGATGGACACGCCCCGGACGTTTGCGACCGTCGCGATGAAGTCGCAGGCCTCGGCCAGCGGCACGCAGTTTCCCAGCGGCGTGCATCTCGACGCGGATTTGTCCGCGGCTCGCAAGGACACGGGCGAGGATTACGGGCTGGCCATGTCCTCGGCAGGCAAACCGCTCGCCGACATCAAAGCGGAGTTTCTGCGCGCGGCCGCCCGACTGAACGGAACGTGGAAGATCGATCTGCACGATGCCGATCTCCGGCCGTTCGCGCTCGGCAAACCGCTGCCGACGTTCGGCGCGCTGGGGGAGGGGACCTTTGAAACGGGGACGTCCTTTGACGAGATTCGTGGACGTGGCTCCCTCAAAGGCTCCGTGGACGGACTCGAAGTCCTGCAGCCCGAGCTTTCCGCCATCGGCGCGGTGAGTTTCAACGCCGACTTTGACGTGTTGCAGCATGGCGACGCGCTGCGGGTGGAGCATTTGAACGCCCTCGCGTCGGCCCCCGAGCCGGTGGCGACCGTGCGGGCGCTGCAATCGTTCGAGTTCAATTTAAAAACCGCCGAGCTGCGCGTGGCGGATCCCGCGCAGGATCTCGTGGGCGTTTCGTTCGCCGGTGTGCCGGTGGGATGGATGAATCCGTTCCTCGACGGACTCCGCGTGAGCGGCGGAAATATCCGCGGCGAATTTGTCGCGGGCGCGCGCGAGGGCGGGCTGGCGTTGCGCCCCCGTGGCCCGTTGGAACTCCAGCACGTTTCCGTGGAGAAGGAGGGCGAACCGCTCCTGCGCGACGTCGACATCAGCCTGACGGCCTCCGCTGACTATACGCCCGCCGGCTGGCAGGCGGAAATCGTGCGCCTCGACGTCCGCAGTGAGGGCGCCGCGCTCTTCACGCTGGACGCGAAAGCGGGCCAGCTCGCCAGCGCCGGCAAGGTCGTGAAAGCCACCGGTCGCTGGAGCGCGGACCTGCCGCATTGGCTGAGTCAGCCGGTGCTCGCGGGGCAGCTGCAGCTCGCGCGTGGACTCGCGCAAGGGGAATTCTCCGCGAGCCTGGACGGCACGCAGGCTCTGGAGGCGAAGATCAACCTCACCGATCTCGTCGGGCCGGACCAACAGGTCATGCCCACGATCGGCATCGAGGTGCGCGCCGATATCGCGCCCAACGGGAAGGCGACATTCAACGTCCCGCTGGCGTTTACGCAGGGTCCTCGCAAATCCGACTTGCTGATCGCGGGCACGCTCACGCCCGCCGGCGATGTATCCAATATAGACGGACGCATCACCGGCGACACGGTCTATCTCGACGACGTCCAGCTGTTGCTGCTGCTGCTGCCGGTGGAGTCAGTGCCGGCGGAGAAGCCGAATGAGTCCGGCGGCACGGAGCCGTTTTGGAACCAGGTGCGCGGGCAGGTCGCGCTGTCGTTGAAGAAGGTGATCTACGGGGCGGATTTTGTGGTGAGCAACATGGGCGGCACGCTTCGGATCGATGCGGCGGCCTTGAAATTCGAGAATGTGCGCGCGGCGTTCGGCCCCGAAAGCGATCTCAAACTGGACGGCGGGTTGTCGTTCAACGCGCAGGCCGCACAGGGTTATGCGCTGTCGGCGGATTTGTTGCTGAACAATTTCGACACCGGACCGATGTTCAAGGCGATCGATCCCGCGAAGCTGCCGACCGTGGAGGCGCGCGTGAATGTGGCGAGTCACGTCAGCGGGCGGGGCGCGACGCTCGGCGAGGTCGCGGAGCGGGCGCAGGGCCGGTTCCAGCTGTCCAGCAAGGGTGGAGTTTTTCGCGCGTTGGCCACGGTCCTGCCGGCGGAGCGCTTGCAGGCGACCCAGTCGGCGCTGGCGATCGTCGGTGGATTGCTGGGCGGATCCACGGGCGAAACGGTGAATTCTGCCTCGGAGATCGTGAAGATGCTTTCGGAGATTTCGTTCGATCAGCTCAACCTCAAAGCGGAGCGCGATGCCACGCTTAACCTCGTGCTGCAGGATTTCACTCTGATCTCGCCCAACGTTCGACTCGGGGGCGCCGGCGTCGTGACCTATGTGCCCGGAAAACCGCTGCTGCAGCAGGCGCTGGACATGCAAGTGTCGCTCGGCGCGCGTGGCCGGCTCGGCGAGCTCTTCGGCCAGTTGAAGATGTTGAAGCCCGAAAAGGATCCGCTCGGCTACAGCACGCTGACGACGCCGATCAAGATCGGCGGCACGCTCGCCAGCACGGATACGAGCGATTTGCGAACGAAGCTGCTGAATCTCGCCCTCGAGAAAACCGGACTGGAGAAGATCCTCGGCGGCGGAAAGTAGCCGCGCCTGTGCGCTTGCGCTGTCGCGGAGCTCCGCAAATCTCGCGGGCCGATGTCCACGCCGCCGCGCTTTCGTCGTTTCACGGGCCTTCGTCTGGTTCGGGGCGTGTTTGCGTCGTGGACCGTGGTCGTGTTCGCGTTCCTCTATCTGCCGATCGCAGTGCTGATCGCGTATTCGTTCAACACGTCGCGGCTCAATCTCGTCTGGGAAGGCTTCACGCTGAAATGGTATGAGCAGCTCGCGAACAACGCGCCGCTCATGCGCGCGCTGAAGAACAGCCTCGTGGTCGCCAGCCTCACGACCTTGATCTCGGTCGTCGTCGGCACCGTGGGCGCATGGCTGCTGCACCGCTACCGATTCCGCGGCTCGCGCGCGATTCAGACGCTCGTCGGCGTCCCGATGATGATGCCGGAAATCATCATGGGCATCAGCCTGCTGGTGTTTTTCGCGACGATCGGGATGAAACTGGGCTTCGCCACGGTCGTGATCGCGCACGTCACGTTTTGCTTTCCGTTCGTGCTCGTGGCGGTGCAGGCGCGACTCGCCGGGTTGGATCCCGCGCTGGAGGAGGCAGCGCTCGATTTGGGAGCGACGCCGCTGCGGGCGTTCTGGTCGGTGACCGTGCCGTGTTTGCGGCCGGCGATTCTGTCGGGCGCGCTGATGGCGTTCACGCTTTCGATGGACGAGGTGATCGTCACGTATTTCACCGCCAGTCCCGCGTCGACGACGCTGCCGCTGCGGGTGTTTGGCATGGCGAAGATCGGGTTGAATCCGATGCTGAACGCGCTCTCGGCGCTGTTTGTGCTGTTCGCTGTCGCGTTCGTTTTGTTTTCGCACCACCTCAAGAAACTCCATCGCTCATGAAAACCCTCCGCGCGCTTTCCTCCGCCTTGCTGCTGGCCGCTTCGACGGCCGGAGCGGCTCCGGAACTGAACCTCTTCGCCTGGTCCGAATACGTGCCGCAGTCGGTGATCGACGGCTTCACCAAGGAGACCGGCATCAAGGTGAACTACGAGACCTTCGCCTCCGGCGAGGAAATGCTCGCCAAGCTGCTCGCCGGTGGCGGGGACTACGATCTGATCCAGCCGCCCGACTACATCGCGGAGACCCTGATCAAGCACAAGCTCCTCGCCCCGCTCGACGCCGCGCAGCTGCCGAATCTGAAAAACATCGCGCCGGAGTTTCTCGGGATGCCGCACGACCCGCAGCAGCGGTTCACCGTGCCGTATATGATCGGCACCGTCGGCATCGTGGTGAACACCGCGGTCGTGAAAGAACCGATCCGCGGCTACCGCGATGTCTTTCAACCGAAATTCAAAAACCGCATCGTCGCCGTGAACGACAACCGCGAGTTGGTCAGCTGGGTGCTCGTCACGCTCGGGCTCGATCAAAACGACATCACGCCGGCGAATCTCGCGAAAGTCCGTCCCGTGCTCGCCGAATGGATCAAGCTCGTGAAGGTCTTCGATTCCGACAGTCCCAAGACCGCGCTGTTGAGCGGCGACGTCGATCTCGGCGTTGTCTGGAGCGGCGAGGCCGCGCGGCTTTACGAGGAGGACAGGAAGTTCGCCTACATCCTGCCGGTGGAAGGCGCGCACCCGTTTGTCGACGTGCTGGCGATTCCGGCCGGGGCGAAGCACCGCGACACGGCGCATTCATTTCTCAACTACATCCTGCGGCCGGAGGTGAGCAAACTGATCTCCGACGAGTTTCCTTATACGAATCCGAATCTCGTCGCGCGCCAGCTGCTCACCCCGGAGCAGCTCGGCAATCCGGCGAGCTACCCGAAGATCGAGAAATACAATACGTTTCGCGACATCGGCAAAGGCGCGGCCGCCATCGATCAGCTCGTGACGGATCTGAAGAGCGCACAGTGAGGAGCGAACGACGACGTGCGTCACGATCGGGGAAGCCATCCCGCCAGCGCGAGGAAGCATGAGCGCGGATGACGTCACGATGATGGCGCGGCGACGACCAGGTTGGGCGGCGTGGCTGATGCTCGCGCCGCTCTTGCTCTGGCTGGCGGCGTTCGTTGTCGTGCCGACGGGTATTCTTGCGTTCTACAGCTTTTGTCAGCGCGACGAGCTGGGCCGGGTGGTGTTCAGTTTTTCGCCCGAGAGCTATGCACGCGTGTTCGATCCGGTTTATCTGCGGATCTTCGGCCGGTCGATCTGGTATGCGGCGCTGACCACCCTGGTGTGCATCGGGGCGGGCTTTCCGGTCGCGTGGTTCATCGCGCGCGTATCCGAAAAGTGGCGTCACCGGCTGCTCCTGCTGGTGATGATTCCCTTCTGGACCAGTTTTCTCATCCGCACGTATGCGTGGATCACGATCTTGAAAAGCGACGGCTTGCTGAGCGCGCTGCTCCAGTATGCGGGATTGATCGCGGCCCCGCTCGAGCTGCTTTACACGCCGGTGGCGGTCGTGATCGGGCTGGTTTACACCTATCTGCCGTTCATGATCCTCCCGATCTACAGCAGTGCGGAAAAGCTCGACGGCTCGCTGCTCGAGGCGGCGCATGATTTGGGGTGCGGACCGTGGCGCGTGTTTTGGGAAGTCGTGGTGCCGTTGACGAAGCCGGGACTTTACGCGGGCATCCTCCTCGTGTTCGTGCCGGCGATCGGCATGTTCGCGATCACCGACTTGATGGGCGGCGCGCGGGTGCCGATGATCGGCAACGTGATCCAGAATCAGTTTTTCCAAGCGCGGGACTGGCCCTTCGGCGCGGCGCTCGGCGTGGTCTTCACGCTGATGTTCGTGGTGAGTTACTGGCTGCTGCAGCGCCGCGGAGCGGGCGCGACGCGATGACGCCGATGGTCGAGCTTCGCGGCGTGACGAAGCGCTTCGGCGCGTTTGCCGCCGTCGAGGACGTGAGCCTTGCGGTGCGCGCCGGCGAATTCCTGACTTTGCTGGGACCCTCCGGCTGCGGGAAAACCACACTGCTGCGGCTGATCGCGGGCTTCGAAACACCGGATGCGGGTAGCGTGTTTCTCGGCGATCATGATGTCACGGATACGCCGCCGTATCGCCGGAACGTGAACCAGGTTTTTCAGAGCTACGCGTTGTTTCCGCATCTCACGGTGCGGGAGAACGTGGCCTTCGGGCTGCGCATGCAGAAGACGCCGGCGGCCGAGCGCGAGCGGCGGGTGAGTGAGGCGATTGCGCTGGTGTCGCTCGACGGTTTCGAGGAGCGGAAACCGCACCAACTTTCCGGCGGCCAGCGGCAGCGCGTGGCGCTCGCCCGCGCGCTCGCGCCGCGGCCGGAGGTGCTGTTGCTCGACGAGCCGCTCTCGGCGCTGGACGCCAAGTTGCGGCAGTCGATGCAGCTCGAGTTGAAGCGCCTGCAACGCCAGCTCGGCGTGACGTTCATTTTCGTCACGCACGATCAGGAGGAAGCGCTGACAATGAGCGACCGCATCGCGATCGTGAATCGCGGGCGGATCGAACAGCTCGGGACGGCGCAGGACATCTACCATGCGCCGGCGACCACGTTCGCCGCGGGCTTTGTCGGACAATCGAATCTCTTGCCGGCGGAGCTGCTGGCGCGCGACGAGGCAACCGTGCGCGTGCGCATGGAGGGCGGTCTCGAGTTGCAACTGCCGGCCAGTTGCTGGCCGGCGGCGGCCAAGCGCGTAGTGTTGTCGATCC
Organism: Opitutaceae bacterium; assembly: GCA_040255565.1. Classification (GTDB taxonomy): domain Bacteria; phylum Verrucomicrobiota; class Verrucomicrobiia; order Opitutales; family Opitutaceae; genus Opitutus. The sequence continues at coordinate 1,200,249 of JBDZVH010000001.1, forward strand.
GGCCGGAGAAGTTGCACGTCTCGAAAACGCCGGTCGTGGCCGAGATCTCGTTTCCCGCGCGGGTGGAGGAGGAAATCTTCAAGGGAGCGGTGGATCACCTGACGTTGATCACCGATTCCGGATCGAAGCTCGAGGCGGTGGTGGCGAACGAAAGCGCCCTGCTGGAAGCGATCCACCGCGGCGATCGCGTCCATTGCGGGCTGCACGCCGACGATCTGGTCGTGCTGCGGGCGGATTGAGCGCGTCAGTCTGCGGAAAGCTCGGCCGCGCGATCCTTGGCGGCGAGCAGCGTGTCGCAAAGGAGTCCGCGGAAATTTCCGGCTTCGAGTTTCCTCAAGCCCGCGAACGTGGTCCCGTTGGGCGAAGTAACCTGATTGCGTAGAATTTCGGGATCAACTCCGCGGTGCGCGAGCAGTTTGCCGGCGCCGAGTGTGGTCTCGAGTGCGAGTCGCAGGGCGACATCCGGCGGCAGGCCGCCAGCGATGCCGCCGTCGCGGAGACCGGCGACGAATTCGAAGAAAAAGGCCGGACCGCTGCCGCTCAGCGCGGTGACGGCGTTCATGTGTTCCTCGCCGATTTCAAGATGGGAACCGCAGGCGCCGAGCAGCGATTCGACCGCGGCGCGATCCGCGTTTTCCAGCGCGCGGAGGGCGCAGTAAGGCGTGATGCCGGCGCCGATCGCCGCGGGCGTGTTCGGCATGGTGCGCACGAGATTGCGGGCGCGGGGAAAAGTTTTCGCGAGGGTGGCGAGCCGTTTCCCCGCCAGGACGGAAATCACGAGCTTGCCCGCCGTAAGGTCCACGAGTCGCGGGTCGGCGGCGGCGAGGTGCTGCGGTTTGAACGCGACGATGACGACGTCCGCGGCGCCGAGCAGATCCTCCAGCGACGAAGCCAGGCGGATGCCGGTGCGTTGCGCGAGCGTGGCCGCGGTTTGGCCCTGTCCGCCGAGGCACGCGATGCGGGTGCGCGCGGAGGAATCGCGGGCGATCAGGCCATCCACGATGGCGGCGGCCATGTTACCCGCGCCGAGAAAGGCGAGGCGGGAGGTCGTCGATGAAGGAGACATGCGGAAGATCGGGCGGCCTCTTGCCGGCGCGACGCGCGATCAGGCCTCGGTGGCGGGACGGCGCGGCTTGCGCGGCTCGAGCGGATGAACCAGGACGGCGCACGCACCGCCGCCGTCGCGGTCGATCACGCTCGCTTCGCCGCCGAGGTTGCGCAGGGCGTGACGCGCGATGGTGAGACCCATGCCGACGCCGACGGTGTGTTTGGAGCTGATGAACGGCTCGAAAACGTGATCCCGGATTTCGGGGTCGAGTCCGTGGCCGGAATCCTCGACGCGAATCTCGATGAGTTTGCCCTCGTCCGGCTTTTCGACGAGTCGCGTGCGAATCGTGATCGGGCGTGGATCGGTGGGCCGGTTGTCGTAGGCTTCCCAGGCGTTGATCAGCACCTTGGAGAGGACCTCCTCGAAGACTTCATAGTTCGTGTCGAACACGAGCTCGCCGAGCGGATTGTCGATCGTGACCGGCGCCGTGAGCTTATACTCCGAGCGAAACCGCGCGATGCTGCTTTCGAGCAGCACCTGCAGATTGCCCTTCGAGAGCGGCGGCCGCGATTTCACCACCAGCGAGCTGAGCTGCTTGATGATCGAAACGATGCGGTGCACGGCTTCCTCGACGTGCAGCGCGTTCTTTTTCACCTGCTCGGGCTTGTCGTAGTAGGCCTTGATCAGGTCGAGGTAACCGATCACGACGCCGAGGAGATTGTTCAGATTGTGGGCGATGCCCTGCGTAACGGCGCCGATGGTTGCGGCGCGACGCGCTTCCACGAGGCGGCGCTGCAAGTCGACCATCTCGCGATTGATCGCGACGAAGCGCAGCTGCGTTTGCACCCGCGCGAGGGTTTCGTCGAGGTCGATGGGTTTCGTGATGTAGTCGACGGCGCCGACGCTGAGGCCCTCGATCTTTCCTTCCTTCGACGTGCGGGCGGTGATGAAGATGATCGGAATCGAGCGCGTCTGCTCGTCGGCCTGCAGCCGCTGGCAAACCTCGATGCCGTCCATGTCGGGCATCATCACGTCGAGCAGGATGAGATCGGGCTTCTCCTTCTTGACGTAGTCCAGCGCCTCGAGGCCGTTGTAAGCGGCGGCGACCTGGATGCCCTCGCGCTCCAGCTTTCGTTTCAGCAGCTGGACGTTGATGGGCTGATCGTCGACGACCAGGATTGAAGGGGCAGCCATTCGCGCGAGCTAAAGGAATTGAGGATACAGGAGCAAGTGCGGGGAGGAGCCGCGCTCAAGCGCCAGAATTCTGCCGGAAGGCCTTCAACGTGTTCTTCATCAGCATCGCGACCGTCATCGGGCCAACCCCGCCCGGCACGGGCGTGATCTGGCTCGCCAGCGGCGATACGCTCGGGAAGTGAACGTCTCCAGTAAGTCGATACCCGGTCTTTTTGGTCGCGTCGGGCACGCGGTTGATGCCCACGTCGATCACGACGGCGCCGGGCTTGACCATGTCGGCGGTGACGAACTCCGCGCGTCCGATCGCGGCGATGAGCACGTCCGCCTGGCGCGTGATGGCGGGCAGGTCCTTCGTCGCGGAGTGGCAGATGGTGACGGTGCCGTTGGCGCCGGTTTTCTTCTGCAGCGCGAGCAGCGCGACGGGTTTGCCGACGATGAGCGAACGACCGAGGACGACGACGTGCTTGCCCTTCAGATCGACGCCACTGCGCGCGAGCAGCTCCATGATTCCGGCGGGCGTGCAGGCGACGAAACCGGTCGGATCCTCCTGCGCGACCTTGCCGAGATTCAGCGTGTTGAAGCCATCGACGTCCTTGGTGGCGGATACGCGGCGGAAGACCGCGACCTCGTCGATGTGCTTCGGCAGCGGCGACTGGACGAGGATGCCGTCGACGGTCGTATCCGCGTTGAGGTCGTCGATCAGTTTGAACAGCTCCTCCTGCGAAATGGAAACCGGCGGAAGGATGATGCGGCTCGTGATGCCGATCTCGGCGGCGGTCTTTTCCTTTTTCTTCACGTAGGAAACCGACGCGGGATCCTCGCCGACGCGGACGAGCGCGATGCAGGGTTTGCGGCCGGGGATCGCGGCGACTTCGGTTTTCAGCTCCGCGACGATCGCGGCGGCGATTTGGTTTCCGTCAATCAGGGTCATGGGAAAAGAGAAGGAGCGCGAAACCGACGAGCCGCACGAAGCGAAAATTTGCGCGCCTGTGCCAGCTCGCTCGCGCCGGAGAATCGCGTTTACTTCAGCTGCAAGCTCTCGACCGCGATGACGATGTCCTTGGAGTTCGGAATCGGCCGCGCGACACCGTAGACCACGACGACGCGGTCGGCGTAGCTCTCGATCTGTTCGGTGAGGAGCAGCTTGCTGATATCGAGGAATGCGTAGCGCTTGCCGGCGTCGTCGTTGAGCGCCCAGTCATAAGGACGACGCGGTTTGAACGGGCTGCGGGTGGAGACGAACTTGCCCTGGAACAGACGCGGCAGCGAGGCGTTGCTGGTTTCGCTCAGATTGACGACGGGGGCCGGCTGGCCGGCGGCGGCGGTGCCATGGGCGGTCGGAGCGACGGGCGCCGGCGCGAGCGGGGCGGGGGATGCCGCGGGTTTGGCCGGATTGGCAACATGCGCGACTTCCGTGGCGCCGACATGGATGTAGCCGGTGAGTTTCTTCTCGAGCCGCACCTGCGTCCAGCGGCCGTGCAGACCGGTGATTTCCGTCTTGTCGCCGGGCTCCATCGTCGCGAGCACGGCCGAATCCGGGTCCGGCGCGGTGTGCAAGGTGGCGCCGGCGCGCACCTCGAGATCCTTGGTCATGTCCTTGTTGTGGACATACGCCTCGAACGGGCCGGGGAGTTCGACCGCGAGCCAGCCGGACGGCGTGGAGGCGAGCGAATCCTGAACGACGGCGGGTTCGGTGCCGGCTTTCAGGAAAGTGATCGCGGGCGAATCGGCGTTCGGCTTCGCGTGCACGGCGGTCGTCGCGGGGAGCGGCGCGGCGAGGAGGCCGGCGGCGGACGCGAGGAATACGAGGAGCGCGAGTTTAGTCTTCATGGAAATTTTCGGGATGGGCGGCGGTCGCCTGCAGTTCCGCGCGCGGAGTTTGCGGCGTGTGGAAAAGACAATCGATCTCGCCGGGTGTCATTTTTTTCATGGCGCGCAGCGGGATGCCCTTCAAGCGGAAGCCTCCGATCTGGTAACGCTTCAGTCGCTTCACCGGATAACCCAGCGTGGTGAACAACAGCCGGATCTCGCGTTTCTTGCCGTGGTGCATGTGCACGTCGAGCGACGCGGACTCGTTGCCGGCGGAGGGATTCACGAGAGCGGCCCGTTCCACCTTCAGGCGTTCGCCCTCGAAAACCACACCCTTCACGAGCGCGGGAAGCCGGCGCGCGGGGAATGGCTTTTCGAGAATGACGTGGTAACGTTTCACGACGACGTTGGACGGGTGCATCAAGCGATGCGCGAGATCGCCGTCGGTCGTGAGGATCACCAGTCCCTCGCTGTCCTTGTCGAGGCGGCCGGCGCAAAAGAAGCGCAGCTTCGCGAACTCGCGCGGCAGCACGCTGAAAATGGTTTCGGGATTGTGCGGGTCGTCATTGGAACAGACCAGGCCGCGCGGCTTGTGAACGGCGAGCGTCACGCGCGGCTGCGCCGTGGTGCGGACGGTCTTGCCGCCGGTGGTGACGCGGTCGACGCCCGGCGTGATTTTCTGGCCGAGCGCGGCCGGCTCGCCGTTGACCCAGACCTGCCCCTGCGCAATCAGCGCCTCGGCCGCGCGGCGGGAGCAGATGCCGGCGTCGGCGAGGAATTTTTGCAGGCGGATGGGTTCGGCAGACGACATAAACGAACAGAGTGGGCGGAAATTCCGCGGGAGGCGCAAGCTTGGCGACACGAATGCGGCTTGCCAGTGCCGCTGCGGGGTTTCTTCAATAAAAATCCATGTCCGCGCCTTCTGCCGCTCACCCTTACTCGAAAGATCATCCGTTCCCTGCGAAGGTGACCGAAAACCGGCTGCTCACGAAGCCTGGCTCCGCGAAGGAAACGCGACATTTCGTCGTGAACGTCGCCGGCAGCGGACTGCACTACAAGGCGGGCGATTCGCTGGGCGTGTTCCCGTCGAATCGCGATTCCGAGGTCGAAGAGATTCTGCAACGGCTCGGTGCGACGGGCGACGAACTCGTTTCTCCGGCAATGCTGCGGCTGCCGTCGCCGATCAGCTTGCGCGAAGCGCTAAAGGAGCGGCTTTCCCTCGCGGCGCCGACCGCGAAAATCGTCGGCACGCTGGCGGCGAAAGCGACCGATCCAGGTGAGAAGGCGAAGCTGCTCGGTCTGCTCGCGCCGGAGTCGAAGGATGTGCTGACGGCGTTTCTGCAGGAGCGCGAATACGTGGATTTGTTGACGGAGTTTCCGAGTGCAAAGCTCACGCCGCAGGAATTGGTCGATCATCAACGCAAACTGATGCCGCGGCTCTATTCGATCGCGTCGTCGCCCAAGGTGCATCCGACCGAGATTCATCTCACGATCGCGGTGGTGCGTTACACGACAAACAGTCGCGAACGCGTCGGCGTGTGCTCGAGTTTCCTCGCGGATCGCGTGCAGGTGGGCACCACGGCGACGCCGGTGTTTGTGTCGCATTCGCATTTCGGGCCGCCGGAGGATCTCGCGAAGGACGTGATCATGGTCGGGCCAGGCACGGGCATCGCGCCGTTCCGTGCGTTCGTGCAGGATCGGGTGGCCGCTGGAGCGACGGGACGAAACTGGTTGTTCTTCGGCGACCAGCATCGCGCGACGGATTTCCTCTACGAGGAAGAGTGGGCGGCGCTGCTCGAACAGAGGAAACTCACGCGGTTCGACACGGCATTCTCGCGCGATCAGGCGCACAAGATCTACGTCCAGGACCGCATGCGCGAGCACGCGAAGGAGCTGTGGGCGTGGATCGAGAAAGGCGCGCATTTTTACGTTTGCGGCGACGCCAAGCGCATGGCGAAGGACGTGGACGTGGCGCTGCACGATGTGATCGCGCAGGAAGGCCGCATGGAAGCGGCCGCCGCGGCGGACTACGTGAAGCAGATGAAGAAAGACAAACGTTACCAGCGCGACGTGTATTGATGACGGATTCGCGGGTGAAATCGGGCGCGCATCGAGTGCGTCCGACTCCGGTGCTCGTTGATTTGCGTCGTTTCGATCGCGCTCGCCGCGCGTCCGTTTTTCTCCTCGCTACCCACTCCTCACTTCTCGCTACTCTTTCTTCATGCTCACGTTCAACTCTCGCACAGCTCTCGTGACCGGTGCCGGTCGCGGCATTGGAAAAGCGATCGCGGAAACGCTCGCACGTCACGGCGTGACGGTCATCTGCGTGTCGAAATCCGCCGACTCGTGCGGCGCGACGGCGGCCGCGATCACGGCGGCGGGCGGTAAGGCGAAGGCCCTCGCGGTCGACGTGGCCGACGGCGCGGCGGTCGCGAAAGCCGCGGAAAGCCTGCTTGGGGAATTTCCCGCGATCGACATCCTCGTTAACAACGCAGGCATTACCCGGGACGGTCTGCTGTTTCGCATGAGCGAAGCGGATTGGAATGACGTCATCGCGACGAATCTTTCGAGCTGCTTCCATTGGACGAAAGCGCTCGCGCGGCCGATGACGCGCGCGCGGTGGGGACGCATCGTGAATATCACGTCGGTGAGCGGCATCCTCGGCAACGCCGGCCAGGCCAACTACGCGGCGGCGAAAGCGGGCATGATCGGCCTGACCAAGACCTTGGCGCGCGAATTCGCGAGCCGGAGCATCACGGTGAACGCCGTGGCCCCCGGGTTCATCAAGACCGACATGACCACGGAATTCGTTAACAATCCGGAGATGTCGGCGAAGATTTTGGAGGCCGTTCCGCTCAAACGTTTCGGCGAAGCGGCGGACATCGCGAACATGACCGCCTACCTCTGTTCAGAGGAGGCGAGCTACATCACCGGGCAAGTTTTTGCCGTTGACGGCGGCATGGCGATGTGAAGGCTGCCCCAACGCATTCTGCCGCACTATTTCAATCAACATGGCCGATCAAAAAACCATCGAACAACGCGTCAAAGAGATCATCGTCAACCAGCTCAATGTGAATGAAGAGCAGGTGACGCCGACCGCCTCTTTCCTCGACGATCTCGGCGCCGATTCGCTCGACACGGTCGAGCTCATCATGGCCTTCGAGGAGGAGTTCAAGGATGAGATCAAGGGCGAGATCCCCGAAGCCGACGCCGAGAAGCTCCAGACGGTGGGCCAGGTCATCGATTACATCAAGGGCAAGGCCGGTCAGTCCTGATCATTCCCTTCCGAATTTTTGGCGTTCTGCCTGTTTCCCGCGCGGAAATGTCTGGCAGGACGCCTTTTTGCTTTTAGGACCTTACGCTCCCCATGGAAACTCCAGCTGTCTCGCGTCGCGTGGTGGTGACCGGCCTCGGTGTCGTGACGTCAATCGGACACGACGTCGAAAGCTTTTGGTCCAGCTTGCTGGCCGGAAAATGCGGCATCGATCGCGTGTCGGTTTTCGATCCCACGGATTTCCCCTGCCAGATCGGCGCGGAAGTAAGAAACTGGGACGTGACCGCCTTCATGGATCCGAAGGAGGCGCGGCGCAACGATCGCTATACGCACTTCGGCTTCGCCGCGGCGAAGCAGGCGTTCAACGATTCAGGCTTGGATGCGACGAAGGAGGATCTCGACCGTTTCGGCGTCATGATCGGCTCCGGTATCGGCGGAATGTTTACCTACGAGTCGCAGCTCAAGGTTCTCGCCGAGCGCGGTCCGCGCAAGGTCTCTCCGTTCACGATTCCCGCGCTGATCGGCAACATCTGCTCCGGCCTCGTCGCAATCGAATTCGGCGCGCGCGGTCCCAACTACGGTGTCGTGTCCGCCTGCGCGACCGGCACGCATGCGATCGGCGAAGCGGCGCACACGATCCGTCGCGGCGATGCCGACGTGATGATCGCGGGCGGCAGCGAAGCGGCGATCACGCCGTTTGCGTTTGCGACCTTCTCGTCGATGAAGGCGATGAGCACACGCAACGATGCACCGCAGGCCGCGAGCCGGCCGTTCGACAAGGACCGCGACGGCTTCGTGATGGGCGAGGGTGCAGGCATCCTGGTGCTCGAATCGCTCGAACACGCGCAGGCGCGCGGAGCGCGGATTTATTGCGAGCTCGCCGGGTATGCGGCGACGTGCGATGCGTATCACATCACGCAGCCGGATCCGGAAGGGAAGGGGCTTTCGATGGCGATGACGCGTGCGCTGGCCAGCGCCGCGGCCGCGCCGGAGAGTATCGACTACATCAACGCCCACGGCACGAGCACGCCTTACAACGACAAGTTCGAAACGCTCGCGATCAAGAAGGTCTTCGGCGAGCACGCGCACCGAGTGCCGGTCAGCTCGACGAAATCGATGACCGGCCACCTGCTCGGCGCGGCCGGAGGCATCGAATCGATCATCGCCGTGAAAACGATCCAGACCGGCTGGATCGCGCCTACGATCAATCTCGAGAATCCGGATCCGGAGTGCGATCTCGACTACGTGCCAAACCAGGCGCGCGAAGCGAAGGTCCGCACCGTGTTGAGCAATAATCTCGGTTTTGGCGGCCAGAATGCCGCGGTCGTTTTTCGAGCGTTGTAAGCCGAAATTCCTTCGGGCACGTTCGGGGCCGTGCAATGGGTTTGGCGGATTGCGGCGTGCCTCCTGATCGGATGCTCGCGTCCGGAGCGTGTCACAGCTCCCGATCCCATCGCAGCGCCGCCGACACGTGCGGACGTGTGGCGCGAGATTCAGCCGCGCGCTGCGCGCTACCGGCTTTCCGCCGGACTCGTCTATGCGCTGGTGGCGGCCGAATCCAACTTCGACGCGCGGGCGCAAAACGGCCAGGCGCGAGGTCTGATGCAGCTGACGCCCGCAGCCTGGCAGACCGTTTCCAGCAAACCCTACGAACCCACGGTCTGGGACTGGCGCGAGAACGTGTCCGTGGGGATCGATTATCTCGCACACACGCGCGGGATGCTGCACCGGCATGGGCACTTCTCGCTGCCGCTCCTCGCGGCGGCGTATCATTATGGCTTGGACTACGTGAGCGCCCGGAAATTTGAGCTGCGCCGGATCCCGCCGCCCGATCACGTCGTCTACCGCCGGATCTGGGCGGGTGAGGTCGAGCCGATCGATGTGCCGGTCGCAGACTCCGCGGCGCCGGCGGCCGGAGGGCTCGAGCCGTGAAACCGGATCGAAGTGAAAATGCGGATACGCGGATCCTCAGTCTTGCAGCCATTTCGCCAGGCAGGCGTGCAATTCGTCCTGGCGCACCGGTTTCGTGAGAAAATCGTCCATTCCCGCGGCGGCGCAGGCCTGGCGATCCTCCGCCCGGTCGTTGGCGGTGAGCGCGATGATCGGCAGGCGCTGGCCATCGAGCCGGCCGCGAATGCGCCGCGTGGCCTCGTAACCGTCGACGCCCGGGAGCTGGCAATCCATGAGGATCGCGTCCCACCGGCCGCTTTCGGCGGCGGCGATTCCGGAAAGACCGTCGTCTTTGATCTCACTGCTCACGCCGAGGCGCGAAAGCATGAGCTTGATCACCTGCTGGTTCACGCGGTCGTCCTCCACCACCAACACGCGTCCCCGCAGTGAGCCGGCCTTCACGGTCGGCCGTGCGTGCCGGGAACTCCGGCGGATTTCGTCGACGGCGACCGGCAAGGTGATCTCGAAAGAAAATTCCGAACCCTGGCCGGGCGCGCTCTCGACGGCGATCGAGCCGCCCATTTGCTGCACCAGGCGCTGGGAAATCGCGAGGCCGAGGCCCGAGCCGCCAAAGCGGCGGCTCATCGAGCTGTCGCCTTGGGAGAACGCCAGAAACAGTTTCTCGCGCGTCGTGGCGTCGATGCCGATCCCGGTGTCGCTCACCTGGAAGCGCAGCGTCACGCTCTGATCGACGCGGCGCACGACGGCGGCGCGGACGCAGACCTTTCCGTTTTCCGTGAACTTGATCGCGTTGCCGGTGAGATTCAGCAGGACCTGTTTCAACCGGCCGGGATCTCCGACGAGACGGTCTGGCAGATTCTCGGGGACGTCGACGGCGATCGCGATGTGTTTTTCGTGCGCGCGGCCGCGGAGCAGCGCCACGACCTCGTCGATGGCCGCGCGCGGCGAAAACGGGATCGCTTCGAAATCGAGTTTGCCGCTTTCGATTTTCGAGAAGTCCAGAATGTCGTTCAGGAGCCGCATGAGCATGTCGGCCGAGCTGGCGGCGATGGAGAGCTGCTTGCGCTGGTCGGACGTCAGGACGGAGCCGTGCAGCACCTGCAGCATGCCGAGGATGCCATTCATCGGGGTGCGGATCTCGTGACTCATCGTCGCGAGGAAATCGCTCTTCGCCTGGTTCGCGGCGTCGGCGCGGTCCTTGGCCGCGCTGAGCGTGGCAACCAGGTCTTCGTTTTCGAAAATCAGCTGCCAGGAGCGACGCAGATCCGCATGATGCAGCCGGGTCGTGTGGAGGAGAAACAGGCCGAACGTGACGATCGCCAGCGTCACCACCCAGCCGTCATCGATCAGGGCGAAACGAACGGCGATCGGGCTCAGCGTGGCGGCGACGAAGAGAAGAAAGCTCGTCGGCACGGCGGCGAGCGATCGCGCGGCGCCGGCGTTGAGGCCGACCAGAATCATGCAGAGCAGCAGCTGTGACATGAGACCGTCGGCGGCGAAATAGAACCAGCCGGCGAGACCCCAAAGCATCCCGGCGGCCGCGGCGCCGGCAATGAAGCGGCGACGCCACGCTGGCAGTTGGGCGACGGGCGGGGCTCGCCGCACAAAGGCCATGTTGAGCGCCAGTCGGGCCAACGAAAGAGGTAGGATCGCGCCTAGCCAGATCGCGTGCCACCAACCGGGAGCGCGTTCGCCGACACCGAGCACGAGCAGGGGCGCCAGCGCGAAATTGGAAAACAAACCGAACCCCGCCGACCGAAAAAGCTGCCGCGTCATTTCGGCGGAAATTTTCCCGGCGAGCGACGGGGAAGCCCCATCAAAGTGGCGTGGGCGGTTCATGCGGCGAAGCAGCGTGGGGAAAACGAGTTCAGTCGCCAAAGCGAATTCCGCAAATCCCGTTTGGCCAAAAAAAAACCCGCGGACGAAGTCCGCGGGCTAAAAGCTTAACCGGGAGACGAGGCTCAGGCCTTCTCGACGAGGCCGCCCTTGATGGCCTTGACCGAGACGAGCATGCGCTTGGTGCCGCCATTGGGCAGCTTGACGCGAATGCGCTGCAGGTTGGGGCGGAATTTGCGCTTCGTGATGCTGGTCACGTGCGTGCCGATGCCGCCGCTCTTCTTCGATTGACCCTTGCGGTTGATGATCGAGCCCTTGACGGGGCGGCGACCGGTGATTGCACAGATTCTGGCCATGGTGATTGCGATTTGGTTAAAGGGTCGGGAGTAAAGGTCCGTCGTTCGGCGAAGCAAGGTGAATCTTCGCCACCCGGTGCGCGGTTGCGCTTACTCGCGTCGAGCATGCAGGACCTGAAACTTCTGCCCCAAATGAGTGGGATGAAGCAGCTGGAGCAAGGAGAGTTTGCGCGGGCTGAAGCCGCGGGCGTCTGCGGCGATCGCGGCGGAGATAAACGCTTCGGCGCGGCGAATGAAAAACGATTCCTGCGACTCCACGATGGGCGCGGAGAATCCCGCTCGGGCGAGGGCCGCACTCAGCCAGTCCCAGCAGATATGGCAGGTGAGATCCTGCTCGCCCGGCCGCGCCAGCAGGTCGTTCGATTGCACGTGATTCGCGTAAGCCCGGGCCGTGCCGTGCGGACAATGTTCGATCAATTCTGACCAGGTCTTGCCGTAATCACAGGCGACGAAGAGCCCCGTCCACGGTTCGGCGGCGAGGCGATCCAGCAGGCTGACCGCCTCGGCGGGATAATCGATCGCGTAACCTTCAACATGCGAAACGGGCAAACTCGCGGGTGGATCCGCGAGATCGAGTTCGGCTTCAAGCAGCGCGTCGGCCTCGACGCGCACACCCAGCTCGCGCCAGGCGCCCGAGCGATACACGAACCGCCGAAAAGGTTGGGCATCGAACAACTCGTTCGAAAACACGATACAGCGTCCGTCCAGTTGCAGTGGATCCCCGAGGCGAAGCGTTCGCACGTCGCGAAACGGATGCGCGACGCCTTGCAGGACGTGCCCGCCGGGCTCGGCCCCAATTTCCACGAAGGTGAAGTCTCCGACCGCTGCCGGCGCCAACAGCGATGTGCAGGCGGCCGCGACCAGTTCCCCGAATATGGGTCCGCTGGTGCTCGCGGTGAAGAAATCCGTGCCCGGCGCATAGCCGACCCGGCCGCGAGACCGGCGATAGTAGCCGAGTTGCGGATGATAGAGCGCGAGATCCATGAAGCGGTCGAAAGGCATCACGCCGGACTCGCCCGCCGCCGCGCGAAAGGCGGCCAGGAATTCCGGTGAAGGACGGGTGGAGGCGTTCATGGAAACGGGTGCGGCGACGAACCGATTTACAAACGAAAGCGGATGCGCACAGTCGGCGCGATGTTCAAACGGATTCTCCTCCTCGCCACCGGCGCGATGCTCGGATTCGGGCTCGCGCTCGGCGTCGCCAGGGTCTCGCTGGCGTGGGGATGGTTTCCGAAACGGGATCTGAATCGCGCCGCCGATTACGTCCGCGACGTGCTTGTGATGGTGAACGAGCACTATGTCGACGCCGACAGCGTCGCTTACGATGCGCTCGCCCGCTCGGCGTTGCACGGGATGGTGGAGTCGCTCGATCCGCATTCCGAGTTTCTTGAAAAAGGAGATTACGAGGAGCTCGAGGAGCAGCTCAGCGGGGATTTCAGCGGCATCGGCATCCAGGTGGAAATGAAGGACGGGCACGTCCTGGTCATCGCTCCCATCGCGAACTCGCCGGCGGAGCGGGCGGGCATCCAGCGCGGCGACGAGATCGTCGGCGTCGACAGCAAGGGTATCGAAAAATCGGTGACGATGGACGAGGTGATCGATCGTTTGCGCGGCAAACCGGGCACCCGGGTCGCGGTGGACTTGTATCGCGCGAAAACGAATGCGCGCTTCTCCGTGACCGTGGAGCGCCAGATGATCCAGCTGGAAAGCGTCACCGATGCGAAAATCCTGCCGGGTCATGTCGGCTATCTCCTGATCGCCGAGTTTTCGGAGCACACGGCGCAGGAGTTCGATGAGGCGCTGAACCGATTGCTGAGCGAAGGAATCGAGAGCCTCGTGATCGATTTGCGGGACAATCCCGGCGGACTGCTGGACGCGGCGGTCGAGGTGGCGGAACCCTTTTTCAACCGCGGCGAGTTGATCGTCTCCACGCGTGGCCGGCAGCGCGCAGACACGGAGGAGTTTCGCGCCGAAGGCGCGGGTGAGCCGCTGACGCTGCCGCTCGCGGTTTTGATCAACGCCGGCACCGCCAGCGCGGCGGAGGTGGTCACCGGCGCGCTCAAGGACACGCACCGCGCCGTGGTCGTCGGCGAGCGTTCGTTCGGCAAAGGCTCCGTGCAGTCGGTGTTCCAACTCGCCGCGGGCGAGGGCCTGCGCCTGACCACTGCGCGGTATTACACGCCCGCAGGGACGAGCATCCATGCGACGGGGATAACGCCGAATGTAGAGGTGGTGCTGACGGAGGACGAAGACAGCAAGCTGCGGGTGCAGCGGACGCGGGCGGACATCGCGGATCCCGCGGAGTTTCAGGAGCGTTTCGGTTTTGCGCCGATCGAAGACCGGCAGTTGCACGCGGCGCTGGAAGTGTTGAAAGGGATCCGGCTGCTCGACGAGCGGCGCGAGGTGCTGGCGTCGCGTTGACATGATTCTCGCACTCGAAAGTTCCTGCGACGAGACGGCCGTCGCGCTCTTCGATCCCGCCCGTGGTTTGTGCGGCGAGTGGGTGCACAGCCAGATCGCGCTGCACGAGAAACACGGCGGCGTGGTGCCGGACCTGGCCACGCGCGAGCATCTGCGGAATCTTGCGCCGCTGCTGGAACGCGCGAAAGCGGACGGAGATTTTGCGACTGTGCGGACCCTCGCGGTGACCAACGGGCCCGGACTTGCCGCGTGTCTCGCGATCGGCGTGGCGGCGGCGAAGGCGCTCGCGCTGGCTTTGCGCGTGCCGCTGGTCGGAGTGAATCACCTGCGCGGACATGTGTGGTCGCCATTCGTGGCGCTGCACGCGGAGGCGCCAGCGGATTTCGACCGACGGGCCGGCAAACTGCTGCCGCATCTCGGCCTGGTGGTTTCGGGCGGGAACACGCTGCTGTTGGTGTTGGACGAGGCGCGAAAGATCACGGTGCTGTCGACCACACGCGACGATGCGGCCGGCGAGGCCCTCGACAAGGGAGCGAAGCTGCTCGGCCTGAGTTATCCCGGTGGGCCGTTGATCGAGCGGCTGGCGCAGCAGGGAAATCCGGCGGCGTTCGATTTTCCGCGCGGCATCGGCCGCCGCGACGAACTGGATTTCAGTTTCTCCGGCGTGAAGACGAGCCTGCGTTATCTGATCGAAAAAATGAGCGCGGCCGAGGTGGAGGCGCGCCGCGCGGATTTGTGCGCGAGCTACCAAGCCGCGGTGCTCGATGCGCTCGTGCGCAAGACGCGGGCGGCGCTGCGGCAGGGCGCCGGACGTTTTCGCAGCATCGGCCTGTCCGGCGGCGTGGCGAACAACCGGGCGTTGCGCGCGGCACTGGAAGCGGAGGCGCAGCGCGCGCGGGTGCCGCTGCTGGCGGCGCAGCCCAAACACACGGGCGACAACGCCGGCATGATCGCCTTCGCCGCCTGGGCGGACACGACGGGCGTCGACCGCGACTCGGGCGTGAACCTGCGGGTCGAGCCGAGCGCGAGCGTCGCGTAGCGCGCGCGGCCGCCTACTTGTAGTCGCGGCGCAGGTTGCTCGGCAGAATCCCGAGTTCCTCGCGGTATTTGGCGACGGTGCGGCGGGCGAGCTTGAGGCCCTTTTCCTGCAGCTTCTTCACGAGCTCCTGGTCGCTGAGCGGCGAGGACTTGTCCTCGAGCGTGATCAGATCGGCCAGCATCTCCTTCACGCTCGTATTGGAAACGGCATTACCGCTGTCGGCCTGGTAGCCGGTCGTGAAGAAAAACTTGAATTCGAAGACGCCGTGCGGGGTCTTCATGTATTTGTTGGCGATGGCGCGGCTGACGGTCGTTTCGTGAACGCCGACGATGTCGGCGATCTGCGTCATCGTGAGCGGTCGCAGGTGGGCCACGCCCTGTTCGAAGAACGGCGTCTGCGCGTTGATGATCTCGCGGGTGATGCGCTCGATGGTGCGCTGGCGCTGCTCGATCGAATCGATGAGAAATTTGCCGGAGCGCATCCGCTCGCGCAGGTAGTCGCGTTCCTCCTTCGAGAGCGTGCCCTTCGCGATCAGTTCGCGGTAGGTGCTCGAGATGCGCAGGCGCGGGATGTAGTCGCTGTTGAGGTGGATTTTCCACTCGTCGCCCTCTTTCTCGACGACGACGTCGGGCACGACGACGCGGTTGCTGTCCTCGGCGAAGCGGCGGCCGGGCGCGGGGTCGAGCTTGCCGATTTCCTCGATCGCAGCCTGGACGTCGTCCGGGGCGGCGCCGAGTTTGCGCGAGAGTTCGGGAATGCGACGGCGCGACAAAAGCTCGAAGTGGTCCTTGAGCATGCGGGCGGCGAGCGTATCGCCCCGGCCCTTGATCTGCAGCTGGGCGAGGAGGCATTCGGCGAGATTCTGGCTGCCGATGCCGGGCGGATCGAAGGTGTGCAGGACCTCGAGCGCCTCGAGGACCGTCTCGTAAGGAAGGTTGGCCTGGAGGGCGATGTCGGAGGGCGATTGCGCGAGAAAACCGCGGTCGTCGAGGTTTCCGATGAGCTGCTGCAACGCCTCGAGGACGGGCGGCGCGAGGTCGTTCAGGACGACCTGCTGCATCAGGTGTTCCTGCAGCGAAGTTTCGCTGACGAGCGAATCGAAGAAGTGTTGGCGCTTTTCGGCGTCCTCGGCGGTGTAGGGCTGCGCGCCGCCGGCGTTGGCCAGGTGATCGCGCCAGTCCTCATCGAGTTTGCCGAGGATTTCGAACTGCTTCGTGAAATCCAGCTCCTCGCGGGTCGAGTGATCGTCGCCGGACGAGGCGCCGTGCTCGTCACCGCCGTCGCTGCCATCGACGTCGACCGGCGCGGATTCCGCGTCCGGCTTCTCGCCGCTTTCGCCCTCGAGCGGAAGCTCCTCGAGGGTGGGGTTGGCTTGTAGTTCCTCCTGAATTACAGAACGCAGATCGAGCGCGGCCACCTGCAGAATCTTGAGAGACTGGCGAAGTTGCGGCGCGAGGACGAGTGACTGCGTCTGACGTTGGCGGAGGTCGTGGCTAAAGGAAGGCCCGCTCATGAAGGAGATAATCGGTATGGGTCGTGTTTATCATCCCAGGGGCGGAGAGACGAGAGCTGGATGGGTGGGAGGAGAAAAAGAAGTGGGCTGGACGCGCCCGAAAAGATCCCGGAGATAAACGCCGAGTTTCTCATTCGTCGGGCCGTAGCGGTCGCTGTAAAGATAAACCTCCAGATCGTGCAAAATCTCGAACGCGGTCTGGTAACGCTGGTCGCGATCGCGCTGCAGGGCCCGCTGGATGATCGCCTCGAGTTTGGCGTCGATCTCCGGCCGCAGATCGCCGAAGCGCGGAATCGGCATCGTGAGGATGTTGCGGCGCGACTGCACGCGATCGGGCGAACGGAAGAGGTTGCGGCCGAGCAGAAGCTCGGTGAGCACGATGCCGAGGGGAAACAAGTCGGCGCGCGCGTCGGTGACGGCGTAGCTGGCCTGCTCGGGGGAGAGGTATTCGTCTTTGCCTGCGATCACCTTGCCCTCCTCATTGTACATGAGGTCGAGGGCCTTCGCGATGCCGAAGTCGGTCAGCTTCACGTCGCCCTCGAAAGCCATGAGGATGTTCTTCGGCCCGATGTCGCGGTGGACGATGTTAAGATGACGGCCCTCGCGATCGCGTTTCTCGTGCGCGTAGGTGAGGCCGCGCGCGACGCGCGAGACGATGAAAGCTGCGAGATCGACGGGGATGGCGCGCCGGAGCTCGCGATGGCGATCGATGAACTGCTCCAGGTTCACCCCGCGCACGAACTCCATGACCATGAAATACTGGCCCCCGGTCTGGCCGAGATGATAGGTCTGGACAATGTTCGTGTGAATGAGATCGGCCACGAGCCGCGCCTCGCCGATGAAGTTCTTCTGGAATTCCTCGATGGCCGAATACTCTTCGCGAATGAGTTTCACGGCGACCACCTTGCGGAAGCGGCCGGCGCCAAGCTGCTCCGCTTCGTAAACGACGCCCATCCCGCCGTCCGCCACCTTGCGGACCATCTCGTAATGAATCTCGTTAAAGACGTGTTTGATCGCGGCCACCGTGCGGCGAGAAAACAGTCCGTCCTCGACAGTGGCAAGTGCACTTTCGATTTTCGGCCCGAAAACTGCTGCAGGTAGCTCGCCGCACGTTTGACAGCGGGTCCGGCAATTCTAGTTTGCGCCGTATGATCACCCTTTCCCCGCGCGCTGCGAATCAAGTGCGGACCATGCACGCCGAGCTCCCGGATCCGAACAAATGCCTGCGCGTTTTTGTCGAGTCGGGCGGTTGCTCTGGATTCCAATACGGCATGTCGTTCGACGATCCGAAGCCCGACGACACGGAACTTGAGAGCGAAGGCGTGGCGATTCTGATCGATCCGGCCAGCCTCGCCTATCTCTCCGGCACCAGCATCGATTTCGACGACGGGCTTCACGGCAAGGGATTCGAAATCAAGAATCCCAACGCAGCCAGCACCTGCGGCTGCGGCAAATCGTTCAACTGAAGCGCCGGCCGCCTCCCGCAGGCAACTTGGTTTACTTCGTGGCCTCGTGCAGGGCGACGATGCCGAGGCTCAGCCGCCGGGCGTGCACCGCGCTGAAGCCCGCGGCCCGAATCTCGGCCGCCAAACCGGCGGGACCCGGAAAGAGTTCGATTGTCTCGTTGAGATAGCGGTAGGCCGCGCGATCTCCGGTCAACCAGCCGGCGAGCGACGGCAGGACTCGCCGCAAATAGAACAAATAGAAAGGGCGAAAACCGCGCACCGGCTGGGAAAATTCCAGCACGAACAAGCGCCCGCCGGAGCGCAGGACGCGGTGCATTTCGGTGAGCGAGCGGTGACGATCGGCCATGTTGCGCAGCCCGAACGAAATCGTCACGGCATCCACGCTCTCGGCGGCGAGCGGCAGCGCGAGTCCGTCGCCTTGGCGAAATTCGATCCGGCTTACGCCGGCCTGCGCCCGCTGCTTCTTCACCGCTTCGTCCAGCATCGGCTGACAGAAGTCCATGCCGACGATGCGCGTCTCGACAGGCAGGTGACGCGCCAGCGCAAACGCGACATCGCCGCTGCCGGTCGCGAGGTCGAGGACGTCCCTCGGCTTGGCGCGACTCACCGCGCGCACCAAGTGTCGCCGCCAGCGGCGATCGATGCCTCCGCTCAGGAGCCGATTTGCAAGGTCATAGCGCCCCGCGATCCGGGCGAACATGGAGTTGACGGAAACAGAGTCGGGCATCGGTGGTTCTTAAGTCGCGGTCGGGAATACCCCTAATTGCGGAAAAAGAAAGAGTAGGGGTTGACGCAATTGCAGGCGTGAAAATAGTTTAGGCGCAAACGATCGGCTCACTTAAAAAAGGAAAACATCTATGTCCTCGAATCTGACGAAACGCGAGATTGTCCTGGAAATCTATAAGAAGACGGGATTTCCGCAAAAACAGGTGGTCGAGTCGGTGCAGCTCACCCTCGACATCATTCAAAAGGCTCTAGCTGAAGGGCGTAATGTCGAGTTGCGTAATTTTGGCGTCCTTGAAGTTCAGGTTCGGAAGGCGCGCATCGGCCGCAATCCCAACAAACCGGAAGCCGAGGTGGTGATTCCCCAGCGCGCCGTGGTGAAGTTCAAATCCGGCAAGATCCTCAAGCAGCAGCTCAAGAAGTTGGACCTGGGCAAGCTATAAGGGGGAGAGAGGCGGGCGCGCGTGGCGCTGACCCGCCCGAGAGTTCGCCGGAACGCGGCGCCATAAATTTTGCATCGCGCTGCCTCCGGCGGATTCACCATTTTGGGGAGATGGCTACGTTTCAGTCACTCCCTGGGTTCCGCGAGTTCTATCCTGAAAGTCTCGCTCGCCGGAATCACATGTTCCGACTTTGGCGGCAAACCGCGACGGCCTTCGGATTTGCAGAATACGATGCGCCGGTGCTGGAGCCGCTCGATTTGTATCGGGCCAAGTCGGGGGACGAAATTGAAGCGCAGCTGTTCAGCTTTGTGGATAAGGGCGGACGCGAGGTAGCGCTGCGCCCCGAGATGACGCCGACCGTCTGCCGCATGGTGGGTGCCAAAGCCAACGCATTGAAGCGACCGATCAAGTGGTTCAGCGTGGCCGAGTATTACCGTTACGAGCGGGCGCAAAAAGGACGCGAGCGGGCATTTTTTCAGTTCAACGCCGACCTTTTCGGCGAACCTGGCCCCGAGGCGGAGATCGAGCTGATCGCGCTGCTGGTGCAATGCCTGCGGGCGTTCGGGCTTGGCGAAGAGGATTTTTTTGTGCGCCTGAGCGATCGGAATCTGTGGTTCTTCTATCTTGAGGCGCTCGGGCTGGATGACGTGCGGATCCGCGCGATGCTCTCGGCCATCGACAAGTTCGAGAAACTCGGCGAGGACGCCTTCAAAAGCTACATCGAGCAGTTCGGGCCGCTCGACGAAGGGATCAAGGCGAAGGTCCTGGCGTTTCTCGAAATCAAAACGCTGGCCGACCTCGAGCAAAGGCTCGGCTCGATCGCCGGAGAGAAACTGGCGGCGCGGCTCGCTGACTGGCGCAAGCTCCTCGGCGGGCTCGAAGCGATGGGCTTGGGGCGCTTTGTCGAAGTCGATCTGGGCGTCGTGCGCGGCCTGGCGTATTACACGGGTTTCGTATTCGAAGCTTTCGATCGCAAGGGCGAGCTGCGGGCGATCGCGGGTGGCGGACGTTACAACGATCTGGTCGCCAAACTCGGCGGTCCGGACCTGCCGGCGGTCGGTTTTGCGATCGGCGATGTGACGCTGGGCCTGCTGCTCGAGGCGCGCGGCCTCATGCCGCAACTCGTGCAGGCGAGCGACATCTATTGCGTGGTGGGCGGCGAGGCGGAGCGGAAAGCGGCGTTTGCGGACATCAACGCGCTGCGCGCGGCGGGTTTCCGCACAGAGTATCCGTTGAAGGACGTGGCGTTCGGAAAACAGTTCAAGCTGGCGGCCGATTCCGGCGCGAAGCTGGCGCTGATCTACGGCGCGGACGAACTCGCAAAAAGCACCGTCAAGATTCGCGACCTGGCGAATCGCTCCGAAATGGAAGTGCCCCGCGACCAGGTGCTCGCGACGGTGCGGGATTTCTTCGCCGGTGAGTGAGCTTGGTCAGCGGCCCCCGAGATTTCGGGGGCCGAACGCGTGCGGCAGCAGCGACGAAAGCGGCGCCTCGATGCGGTCATTGCTTTCGCAGACGCTGATCACGAGAGCGTCGGGGCCGAATTCGTTGATCACCTGACGACAGGCGCCGCAGGGCGACGTCGCGGTGTCGGTCGGCGTAAAGACGGCGACGGCGCGCACCGATTTTTCGCCGGCGGCGACGGCGGAAAAGATCGCCGTGCGCTCGGCACAATTGCACAGGCCGTAGGAGGCGTTCTCGACATTGCAGCCGTCGTAGATGCGGCCGGAGCCCGCGAGGACGGCTGCGCCGACGGGGAACTTCGAATACGGCGCATAAGCGGCCCGCGCCGCCCGGCGGGCCGCTTTTTCCAGGCGGCGGCGAACGCTCTGCGGAAGCGGTTTCATGCCGGGAGTGTTGTTCGCCGGTGCGGCCAGGCGCAACCGGCAATGAACCGCTTCAGTGCGGCAGGACTCCCATCCGCCGGCTTTAAACCAAATTGGTATATTTTCATGTAAATAAACCAAAATGGTTTACTAGTTGAAAAGTTAACCGCAACGGTTTACATCCGTTTACATGCAAGTCATCGCAGTCATCGGCGACATCGTCACGTCGAAGCAGGTCCCCGACCGTGCCGTCTTTCAGCGGCGTCTGGCGCGGGTCCTCGAGCGTGCCAGCCGGCAGGCGACGGGGCTGGCCTCGCCGTATACGATCACGCTGGGGGATGAGTTCCAGTCGGTTTATCGTTCGGCCGACAGCCTGTTGGCCGACGTGGTGACGATCATGGGGGAAATCCATCCGGTGCGGGCGCGTTTTGCCTTTGGCGTGGGCGAACTTACCACGCGGATCAATCCCCGCCAGGCGCTCGGCATGGACGGACCGGCGTTTCATCAGGCGCGGGAGACGCTGCTGGCGTTGAAGGCGGACGGCCGGCTCTGGCGTATTGGCGCGGCGGATGCGGCGCCGTGGAAGCTGGCGAATCATGTGCTGAATCTGCTTTCGCACCAGATCGAGGGCTGGACGCGGAACCGCCTGCTGCTCCTGGCGGAGCTGTTGCAGGGCCGGTCGGTGAAGGAGGTGGAGAACGTCGCGATTTCCCGCGTGGCGCTTTACAAGAACATCCGTGCCGCGGCGCTCGACGAAGTGACGGGAATTTGCCATGAGCTCACGGCGGCGCTGAATCAGGCCCTGCGGACGTCATGACCACCGAGTTTATTTTTTTCGCCGATCTGGTGCTCTTGCTGCGGTTGCGGCTGCTGATGGCGGACAGCGTGGTGAGCTGGCGCGCGTGGTTGGGCAAGGGGCTGGTGGAGATTCTCGCGCTGCTGCTGTTCACGCCGCATGCGTTTCTTTTGGGCGCGGCGCTGACGTGCATCGCGCTGAATCTGGGCGCCGGATTTTGGGATCGCCGCGCGAACGGGCGAAACGGCGGGCGGCTCATTTTCGGGCTTTTGCAGGTCGTGCTGCTGAGCCTCTGGTTTTCGCCGGCGGGCGGAGTTCATTTCCGGCCGGCGCTGGGGGAATGGGGCCAGTGGATCGAGGGCTGGAGCGCGCTCGGCGCGGAGGCGACGCGGGCCGGAGGTCGCACTGGCTTGCTGCTGCTGCTTGGCGCGTTGCTGGCGGCGAACGAAGCAAATCTCGTTGTGCGGTGGCTGCTGGTGCGGCTGCAGATCAAGCCGGGATCGACGGGCGTGATGACGGGGATCGATGCCGGCGAATTCAATCGCGGCCGGATCATCGGGCTGCTGGAACGCGTGCTGATTTACGCCTTCGTCCTCAGCGGCCAGTATGGCGCGATCGGCTTCACGCTCGCAGCAAAAGGCTTCACGCGTTTCAAGGAGCTCGAGAAACGCAGCTTCGCCGAATACGTCCTCGTGGGCACGCTGCTGTCGTCGAGCCTCGCCATGGCGATCGGGTGGTGGATCGGATCGCGCCTCTGAGACGCGGCGGTCGTCTCCAAGTTCTCACTACATCGAGTCGGGTCCCGACGGAGCCGCGGTTTATTCGGCGAACAGTTGCGCGCCTTCGAGGGCCAGCAGACGGAGCTTTGCCTGCACGCCGCCCGGTCCGGAAAACCCGGTCATCTTGCCGCTGGCGGAAACGATGCGGTGGCAGGGAATGAGCAGCGGCCAGCGGTTCGCGCCGAGCGCGGCGCCGACCGCGCGGCTGGCGGCGGGGGGCTGTCCGATCGCGGCCGCGATCTCGCCGTAACTGCGGGTCTGTCCGGGCTTGACCAGGAGCGTGGCGCGCAGCACGGCGGCGTTGAACGTCGGCAGGGTGTCGAAATCGTAGTTGAGATCGGAGAAGTCCTGGAGGTCGCCGCCGAGATGACGGCGGACGCGTGCGATCACCGCGAGGATCGCGGGCGGCGGCGACAACTCGTCGTCCGCGCCGGGGGCCGCGTCGGGCAGATCGAAACCGGACACGCGCTCCTCGTCCTGCCAGCGGACGGCGCAGCGCCCAAGGGCGGTCTCGAACGTCGTGCGGTGCATACGAGATTGCATCGTGCGACGGTTGGTTGTGCTGTCGAAGCGAATCAATGCCCAATCGTTTCTACAACGACTTCGACGTCGAAACCTACGAAGAGGCTCGGCGGGCCGATTACCGGAGTCCGTTTCAGATCGACCGCGATCGCATCATCCACGCGCATGCGTTCCGCAAGCTGCAGTCGAAGACGCAGGTGTTTCTTTCGGGCGAATACGATTTCTATCGGACGCGGCTGACGCATTCGATGGAGGTGGCGCAGATCGGACGGTCGATCTGTCATTTTCTGCAGACGCGAGGAGGCCCGCTGACGCCGGACTTCTACATCGACAGCGATCTGGTCGAGGCGGTTTGTCTGGCCCACGATCTGGGGCATCCGCCGTTTGGTCATTCGGGCGAGCGCACGTTGCAGGAGTTGATGCTGAAGTGGGGCGGCTTTGAGGGAAACGCGCAGACGCTGCACCTGCTGACCGAGACGATGGTGCAAAACGAAACCAGCGTGCGGGGCATTCAGCCGACGCGCGCGCTGCTCGACGGGGTGCTGAAATACAAGAAGCTCTTCTCCGAGTTTCCGCGTCCGCCGCAGAATCATTTTCTCTACGACGGGCAGAAGGAGGTGCGGACGTTTGTTTTCGGCGGCGGGAAAATTCCGCGCGAATTGCAGACGGGCGAAAAGCTGAACGCGTTCAAGAGCATCGAGTGCCAGATCATGGATTGGGCGGACGACGCGGCGTATTCGCTCAACGACATCGTCGATGGCGTGAAGGCCGGATTTCTCACGCGCGAGCGGATCGAAGTCTGGGCGGCGGACGAGCCGATCGATGCTCCGCGGCAGCAGTTGCTGGATGCCTTGTTCGACGCGATTCGCGGCGACCGGCTGGAGGGTGTCTTCTCGCAGAAGATCGGGGCGTTCATACGCGCCTGCCGCCTGCGCGAATGGAAAAATTTCATGGCGCCGCGGACGAATCGTTACCGCTTTGAACTCGTCGTATCGGACGAAGTGCAGAACGAGGCGCAGTTCTTCAAGAAGATGGCCAACGACATCATCTTCGAGAGTCCGCAGCTGCAGCAGATCGAGCACAAGGCCCGTCGCGTGCTCTTCGACCTGTGGGATTCGGCGTGGAGCAACTACGTCGACAAGGGCGCGAGGGTGATCCACATCCTGCCGACGCGCGTCGAAAAACTCATCGACGCCGAAGCCACGCGTGCCGGCAAGGCCCGCCAGATCTGCGATTACCTCGCGGGTTTGACCGACGGCATGATCGTGCGGACCTACCGCCGGTTGTTCGATCCGGTGTTCGGTTCGCTGCGGGATCTGAGCTGAACCGGCGATCGAAGTGTTTTCAGCTCGCGCGGTGAGGGGATGAGAAGTGCGGATATGGAATCGGTGCGTTCCGTGAATTCCGTCGGCCAAATCCGCACGAGTCCGGCTCAGGTCGACGGCGATGGCGCGTGCTTCGCGAGATGCCCGGCGGCGACGACTTCGTTCAACATCTGCTCGGCGTAGGTCCAGAGCTCGGTGCAGCCGTCGGCGATGTGACGGTTGCGCGCGACGACGCGGTCGTGTGTGACGCCGTGGCGATTCCAAGCCGCGCCTTGCGTGAGGCAGTTGAGCAGCATCGGTTGGAAGCGGTCGACGGCGGTTGCGAACTTCGCCTCGGGTGTCTGCTTTTCCTCAAACTCGTCCCACAGCGCGCGAAATTCCTGCGCCTGATCCGCGGGTAACAGCCCGAAAATCCGGTCGGCGGCGCGCGCCTCGCGTTCGTGCTGGCCGGCCATCGCAGCCGTGTCGTAGGCGAAGGTGTCGCCGGCGTCGATCTCCACCAGGTCGTGCACGATGACCATTTTCAAGACGCGCAACACATCGAGCGGCGGCTGATTCGCGTGCTCGGCGAGCACGATCACGCAGAGGCAAAGGTGCCACGAATGCTCGGCGTCGTTTTCGGCGCGACGGCTCGTGGGGTTGAGCGTCTGCCGGAAGATCTCCTTCAGCCGGTCGCACTCGGCGATGAACGCGATCTGCTGCTTCAGCCGGGCGGCGGCGAGGGAAAGCGAACTCACGGCTGCAGCGCCGGCGCGACCAGCTTCGTCCACAATTCGTAGCCGGAGCGGTTCATGTGGAGCATGTCGCCGAGGAAAAGCTCGGGGCGCGGCTCGCCTTTTTCATTAAGCATGGGCGTGTAGATGTCGACGAAGCGCAAACGCGGATCCTCGGCGCATTGCCGGGCGATGAGCTCGTTGGTGCGGACCATCGCGTCGCGGATTTTCCAGCGCGACGGGCTGGGCTTCACGGCGATGTAGACGATGCGGGTCTGCGGTCGCGCGGCGTGGATCTTTTCGCGAAAGGCCTTGAAGTCGGCCGCGACGGTTTCCGGGGACTTGCCGGCCCAGAGGTCGTTGTCGCCGGCGTAGAGGACGACGATGCGCGGCTGGTAGGGGAGCACGATGCGATCCGCGTAATAAACGCTGTCGGCCAGCTCGGAGCCGCCAAAGCCGCGGTTGATCACCTGCTGGCCGGGAAAATCGTCCGCGAGCGTTTTCCAGCCGACGATGGACGAGCTGCCGACAAACACCACGCCGTCGTGGGGCGGCGGATCCTGCCGATCCTTCGCGGTGAACGCGTCGATGGTTTTGGTCCATTGCTCGGGCGCTGCGTGGACGAGGCCGCCGAGCGTCAGCAAAAGGGAGAGTGCGATCCGGGGCAGGTGGTGGGGTCGAAGAATCATGGTTAAGAGAAAACAGTCGGGCCTCTGCAGCACAATGGCGTTGTTGCACGATACGGCGACGCACTTCGGGGCCGCGCTTCGTCATAGCCAAAACGTTTTCCTTGCTACGCTTCCCGGCCAAGATTTCCTTCGGAAGCTTTTTCCCTCATGAAAGTCCTCGTCGCCGACAAGATATCACCCAAGGGAGTAGCCTATCTGCGCCAGCAGCCGGGCTTTGAAGTGGTTGAGGCCTACGGCTCTTCTCCGGAGAAGGTGCTCGAGCTGGTCAAGGACGTGCACGCGATCGCGGTGCGTTCGGAGACGAAGATCACCGCAGCCGTCCTCGCCGCCGCGCCGAATTTGAAGGTGGTCGGTCGCGCCGGCGTGGGCGTCGACAACGTCGACGTCGAGGCCGCCACGGAGCGCGGTGTGATCGTGATGAACACGCCCTCGGGCAACACGATCGCGACCGCGGAGCTGACGTTTACGCACCTGCTGTGCGGCGCGCGTCCGGTGCCGCAGGCCGCGGCTTCCATGAAAGCCGGCCAGTGGGACCGCAAGAGCTTCTCCGGCATCGAACTTTTCCGGAAGACCCTCGGCATCGTGGGCCTCGGCCGCATCGGTTCGGAGGTCGCGAAACGCGCGCAGGCGTTCGGCATGCGCACGCTCGCCTACGATCCGTATCTCGCCCCGAGCCGCGCGAAGGCGATGCAGATCGAATCGGTGTCGCTCGACGAATTGCTCAAGCAGTCGGACTACATCACGGTCCACATGCCGCTGACCGACGACACGCACTACATGATCGACGAAGCCGCGCTGGAGAAGTGCAAGAAGGGCGTCCGGCTCTTCAACTGCGCGCGCGGCGGCATCATCAAGGAAGCGGCGCTGATCGCGGCGCTGAAGTCCGGCAAGGTGGCGGCGGCGGGTCTGGACGTCTTCGAGGACGAGCCGCTGGCGAAGGACAGCGAGCTGCGTTCGCTGCCGAATGTCGTGCTCACGCCGCACCTCGGCGCGTCGACCGCCGAAGCGCAGGAATCGGTCGGCATCGAAATCGCCGAGCAGATCGCCGACGTGCTGAACGGCGGCGTGATCCGCAATGCTGTCAACGTGCCCTCGCTCGACGCGGCGACCGTCAAGGTGCTCGGGCCCTATCTCGATCTCGGCGCGAAACTCGGCACGCTCGTCCAGCAGATCGCTCCCGCGCAGATCGCGTCGCTCAAGATCACCTATTGGGGCAAGGTCACCGAACTCGACGGCAACGCCATCACCCGCAGCATTGAGCGCGGCTACCTCCGCCGGATCAGCGGCGAAGAAGTGAACTTTGTGAACGCGCCCGTCCTCCTCGAGCGCCTGGGCGTCAAGGCTGAGGCCGTGAAGTCGGCCGGCGATTCCGGTTACACCGAATTGATCCAGGTTGAAGCGACCGCTCCGGATGGCGCGGTGTTTTCCGCGGCCGGGACATTGATCGGCAAGGGCAACCAGCCGCGCATCGTGGGCATCAACGGCCGCGAGGTTGAAGTTGCCGCCGAGGGCAAGCTGCTCGTGCTCGAGAATCTCGATCAACCGGGCATGGTCGGCGAAGTCGGCAGCATCCTTGGCAAGGACAAGGTCAACATTGCCGACATGTCGTTGAGCCGGCTGACGCCGGGCGGCACCGCTTACATGGTTGTGCGCGTCGACACCGAGCCGAGCGAAGCGGCGCGCAAAGTCATCAAGGGGCATTCCGCCATCAAGCAGGCGAAGTTCGTCCAGCTATGAGTTTCGCGGGAGTTTGCCTGCCGGCGATCCGACGCTGACTTCGCGCCGGCACGCTCCCGCTTCTTCCATGCTTCTCTCCGTTCTCCTCGCTCTCGTCCTCGGATACCTGCTCGGTTCGCTGCCGTTCGGGTATCTGGTCGCGCGGGCGAAGGGCGTGAACATCTTCGAGGTTGGGAGCAAAAACCCGGGCGCGACGAACGTCCGCCGCGTGCTCGGCAAGGGGCCGGGCAACCTCGTGTTTGCGTTGGACGCGCTCAAAGGCGCGGTGGCCACCGGTTGGCCGCTGCTGCACATCGACTGGAGCGGTGCGGGCGGAGATCTGAGCATCGCGTTCTCAAGCGGTCCGGAAGCGAGCAACGCCCTCTCGGTCGCCGGCCTGATCGGTGCGCTCGTAGGCCACAGCTACTCGTGCTTCACCGGATTTCGCGGCGGCAAAGGTGTGGCCACGTCGCTCGGCGGGCTGTTGATCGTGCTGCCGCTCGCCACGCTGATCGCGGGCGGGCTGTGGCTCGTGACCTTTTTTGCCAGCCGCTATGTCTCGCTTGCCTCGATTGTCGCGGCCGTGGCGCTCGTGTTGGCCACGGTTTTCCTCCAGTCGCCGGGCCTGCTCGTCAGCCTGGCCGGAATCGTGGCGGCGTTCGTAGTCCTCCGTCACCGCACCAACATCGTCCGGCTGCTGAACGGCACGGAAAACAAATTCGTGAAGAAGTCCGCCGCTCCCAAATCATGAACGCACCCACGGTCATTCGCATCGGCATCTGTGGCTTCGGCACCGTTGGTCAAGGGGTGTGGAAGCATTTCGAGCGCTCGCGCGCCGAGCTCGAGTCGCGCCTCGGCGTCCGTCTGGAACTCGCCCGCGCCGCGGCGCGCGACCTGAAGAAGAAGCGCGCCGTCAAGGTGCCGGCGAGCAAGCTCACCGACGATCCCATCTCGATCGCGTCGGACCCGACGATCGACATCGTGTGCGAACTGATTGGCGGCACGGATACGGCGCGCGACGTGACGCTCGCTGCGCTCGCGATGGGCAAGGTCGTCGTTTCCGCGAACAAGGCGCTGATCTGCAAGCATGGCGCGGAGATCTTTGAAATGGCGCGGCGCCACGGCGGGCATTTCCTGTTCGAAGCGAGCGTCGCCGGGGGCATTCCGATCATCAAAGCGCTCCGCGAGGGGCTCATCGCCAATCGTTTCCCGCTCATTTTCGGCATCCTTAACGGCACCTGTAACTACATCCTGACGCAGATGGCCGAGTTCGACGCGCCTTATGCCGAGGTCCTCGCGGAGGCGAAGCGTCTGGGCTATGCGGAGGCTGACGAGGCCCTGGACGTGCAGGGCTGGGATGCCGCCCACAAGGCCGCGGTGCTCACCTATCTCGCGCATGGCGTTTGGGTCCCGACCGAGCAGATGATCGTCGAGGGCATCGACCGGCTCACGCCCGCCGATTTCCAGCACGCGAAGGCGCTCGGCTACGGCATCAAGCTGCTCGCGATCATCTCGCGCGATTTTGCCCACAACGAGCTTAGCGTGCGCGTGCATCCGACCTTGCTCCCGAAGAGCCATGTCGTGGCCAGCGTCAACGGCGTGTTCAACGCCGTGTCCGTGGAAGGCGACGTCGTCGGCACCACGCTTTACCTCGGCCGCGGGGCGGGGCAGGACGCGACTTCGAGCGCCGTGATCAGCGATATCGCGGATGCCGTCGCCTTGCTGAGAAACGATCGGCGGGCATTCGTCACGGCGCGACGCGAGGCCGCGCCCGCGCGTCCGGGACAGGCGTGCCGCCTGGCTCCGCCGGAGCGCATTCACGGCCGGTATTACCTGCGGCTCACCGTCAAGGACCGTCCCGGCGTGCTCGCACGCATCGCGTCGGTCACGGCCGACCAGCATGTGAGCATCGCGAGCGTGATCCAGGGGCCGGCGGACCGCCCGGATGCCGCCTCGCTCGTGCTCACCACCCACGACAGCAACGAGCTCGCGATTCAGCGCACGCTCGCCCGGCTGAAGAAATTATCCGTGGTGCTCGAGGCGCCGCTGTTGCTCCGCATCGGCGATTTCGAACGCTAGCGACTCGCGCCGAGCGTCGACGCCGGGGAGGGGAGAGAATTGCCCGCCCCGCCGAGACACTCGACTGCCGCTCCCTCACTCTTCATCTCTCATCTCAACTTCCAGATGGCACGCATCGTCCAAAAATACGGCGGCACCTCGGTCGGTGACGTCGATCGCATCAAAAATGTCGCGGCGCGGATCAAGGCCGTGCGCGACCAGGGCAACGAGCTCGTCGTGGTGGTATCCGCCCGCGCCGGCGTGACCAACGAGCTCATCGCGCGGGCCAAAGCCATCAGCGCGACGCCGAGCGAGCGCGAGATGGACCAGCTCCTCGCCGTCGGCGAACAGGAGACGATCGCGCTCACCGCGATGGCGCTCCACGGACTCGGCGTCCAGGCCGTCAGCTACACCGGCGCGCAGGCCGGCATCTTCACCGACGAGGTGCACACCAAGGCGAAGATCAAGAAAATCAACGCCAAGGCCCTCGAGAAGGACCTCTCCGCGGGCAAGGTCATCATCGTTGCCGGGTTTCAGGGGATGAACGAGGAAGGCCAGGTGACGACCCTCGGCCGCGGCGGCTCCGACCTCACCGCCATCGCGCTCGCCGCCGCCATCAAGGCCGACAAGTGCGAGATCTACACCGACGTCGACGGCGTTTACACGGCCGATCCCCGCATCGTGAAGGACGCCAGGAAGCTCACCGAAATCAGCTACGACGAGATGCTCGAGCTCGCGTCGCTCGGCAGCAAGGTCATGCAGTCGCGCTCCGTCGAGTTCGCCGCCAAATACAACGTCGTTTTCGAAGTCCGCTCCTCTTTTAACAACAACCCAGGAACAATCGTGAAACAGGAAGTCGCCTACATGGAAAAGGTCGTCGTGCGCGGCGTCGCCGTCGACAAGGACCAGGCCAAGGTTCTCGTGAGCAACATCGTCGACAAGCCCGGCTCGGCCGCGACCGTGTTCAAGGCGCTCGCCAACGCCCACATCAACGTCGACATGATCGTGCAGAACGTCGGCCGCCAGGGCATCGCGAATCTGACCTTCACCGTGCCGCAGACCGAAACCGCCAAGGCGCTGAAGGCGCTCGAGCCCGTGCTCCGGGAGATCGGCGGCGACGTCCGCGTGGAGGAAAACATCGCGAAGCTATCCGTGGTCGGCGTCGGCATGCGCACGCACAGCGGCGTCGCGGCGATGCTTTTCGAGACGCTCGCACAAGCCGGCATCAATCTCGAGCTGATCAGCACCTCGGAAATCAAGATCTCGGTCGTCATCGCGAAGGACAAGGCCGACGAAGCCGCCCGCCTCGCGCACACGGCGTTCGGGCTCGACCAGCTGTAAGGCGGCAGCCGGCGGCGAAGGCAAAACCCACGGCGCGCGGCGCGCGCCCCCCTTGCACAACGTGATGCGATTCCTCTCGACCCGCGGCCAGACCCAGCCGGTGCGTTTTTCCGAGGCCGTGGCCACCGGTTTGGCGCCCGACGGCGGGCTGTTCCTGCCGGAAACGCTGCCGGACCTTTCGCGCGAGCTGCCGCGTTTCGAGGGCCTGGCGTATCCGGATCTTTGCTACGAGTTCCTGCGCATCTTCGCCACCGACATCGAGCCGGCGGTGCTGCGCGGGATCGTGACGAAATCCTACACGACTTTCTCGCATCCGGAAATCGCGCCGCTCCGGCAGCTCGGGCCGAAACTTCACGTGCTCGAGCTCTGGCACGGGCCGACGCTCGCGTTCAAGGACTTCGCGCTCCAGGTCCTCGGCAATCTTTACGAGCACCAGTGCGCTGTGAGGCGCGAGTCGATCAATGTCCTCGGCGCCACGTCCGGCGACACCGGCGCGGCGGCGATCCACGGCCTGCTCGGCAAGCCGGGGACGGCCATCTTCATCCTTTATCCGGACGGCCGCGTCTCGCCGCTGCAGGAGCGGCAGATGGCGTGCACGGGCGCCGACAACGTCTTCGCGCTCGCGATCGACGGCACGTTCGACGACGCGCAGTCGGCGTTGAAGGAGATTTTCGGCGATCAGAAGTTCCGGCTGCAGCACCGTCTGTCGGCGGTGAATTCCATCAATCTGGCGCGCGTGCTCGCCCAGTGCGTGTATTATCTCCACGCGTGGCTGCGACTGCCGGCAACCGACCGTGACAACGTCGAGTTCGTCGTCCCGACGGGAAATTTTGGCAACGTGCTCGCCGGCTGGCTGCTCCAGCAGATGCGCGTGCCGATCCGCGGGTTCAAGGTGGCCACCAACCAGAACGACATCCTCTACCGGCTGTTCACGACCGGCGAATACCGCGTCAGCGACGTGCATCCCAGCCTGGCGCCGTCGATGGACATCCAGGTCGCGTCGAATTTCGAGCGCTTCCTCTATTACAGCCTCGGTGCGGACGCCACGCGCGTGCGCGAAGTGATGCAGACCTTCAAGGCCACCGGAGATTACCGTTTCGAGAATTTCGATCGCGGCACGTTTTCCGCATCGCGCTCCACCGATGCGGAGATCCCCGGCATCATCCAGCGCGTGTATCGCGAGTTTGGTTACGTGGTCGATCCGCACACGGCCTGCGCGTTCCAGGAGCACAATCCGGAGCGCGTCAACGTGGTGCTGTCGACGGCGAGTCCGGCGAAATTCCCGGAAACCATCCGCGGCGCGATCGGCCTCGAGCCCACGCATCCGAGTCTCGAGGTGCTGAAATCGCGAGAAATCGTGAAGCACCGTTTGCCCGCCACCGCGGAGGCCATCCGGGCCTTCGTCGACCGCCACGCCGTCTAGCGCGGCGGCACGACGGCGTCAGCGCCGCGCGTCCGGATCCGGCTTGAAGCCGATCGCGTCCAGGGCGGGTTTGATTTCCGGATTCGCCATGAAGTTCTTCCAGACGAGCCCGGTGCGGTGGTTTTCGATCATCACCGTGATCGGAGCCTGGTTCAGCGCCATGTAGACTTCCTCGAACCAGTTTTGCGTCCGGTTGAAGCCGTCGAAGAAGCCGTAGGTTCCGAACACCTTCGGTCCGAGTTCGCGATAGAAATGACGCAGCGCGGCCATCGATTCCTCCGGCGTGTAGGGCATCGAGGCGAGCGAGGCCATGATGCTGATCGTGCCGTTGTCGTCGCGCGGATACGGTTTGCCGCCGCCGGCGTTGATGCCGACGGACAGGCCCCAGCAGTCCTTGCTGTAACCGACGAAGTTCCGCGGGTTCTCGACGCAGTAACGGTGGTTGATGAGCGTGATCGCGCGGTTGTTTTCGAAATAGTTCGTGTAGCGGTCGCGCAATCCCCGCGGATCGAAGCCCATGTAGGAGAAGTGAACGAAGAACAGGTCCGAGCCCGTGCCTTCGCCGACATCGAGTTTGATTCCGTAATACGTGTTGCCGTTGACGTAGCGATCACCGTCCGTCGTGCGGCTCCAGCCGTGGCGATACTGGAGATGACGCTCCGACGTGCCCGCCCAGCCGGTGTGATAGAGTTCCGCTGGCACGGGATGCGTGGGCGAGGCGATCGCGAGGAGATAGATGATCATCGCCTCGTTCCAGCCGATCAGCGGGTGACTGATGTGAAAGCCGGCATCCGGCGACCAGTGCCAGTAAAGCACGTCGCTGTCGGGAGATTTTCGATACCAGTCCCATTCGATCTCCCGCCAGAACTTCGTAGCCTTCTCGCGGATCTCGCGCTCGGTGGGATTATCGCGGTCGAAATACTGCCGCGCGGCGAGCAGCCCCTGCATCATGAACGCCGTTTCCACGAGATCGCCGCCGTTGTCGTATTTGCCGAAGAAGGGGATCGCTTTGGCGGTTTCGCCGTTCAGGAAATGCGGCCATACGCCGTGGAAGCGGTCCGCGCGTTCGAGGAAACGGACGATCTTCAGCAGGCGTTCGGCGATTTGTTCGCGCGGTGCGAACTCCCGCTCGGCGCCGACGATCAGCGCCATCACGCCAAAGCCGCTGCCGCCGAGCGCGAGGAGGTTTGGATCGCCGGGCAGAACCTCGGGCGCGAGCCCCGCCTTCGGATGGCCCGCCTCCCAATAATAGCGGAAGCACGCCTCCTGGACCATGGTCATCAACTCGTCGTCGTTCAGCTCGCGCGTGGTCGCGGCAGCGGTGACGTTTGATGGCGCGGATTCGTTGCCGGCGAGGTCGAGCGCGGTGACGCGATACTGCGCCCGTTTTCCCGGTTCACCGGTGAAATGCATGTAGCGCATGCGCGAGCCCTGCTGCGTGCCGACCGGCTCGAAGGTCTTCCCGTCCCACGATCGATAGATGCGATAAGCGAGCAGATCGTCGGCTTCGCTGGCCTGCCAGCTGATGTCGAAGTGCCGCTCGAACGCGCGCGCCGTGGCTTGCGTTGGCGGAGGCGGCGGCGTGCGGTCGCCGGGCGCGGCGTCGCGAATCTGGATGTCGTCGATGATCAGCGTGTGTTCCCGGTTGTCGTCCATCCCCTGCATGAACGAAAGACTGACAAAGTCGGGTTTGCTGAATTTGGGGTCGTCGGTGCCGTTGTAGTTCGGCGAGTGGAAGGTGGCGAACGGCAGCGTGACGAGCGTCCACTGGCCTGCGGGGATTTTTTCGCCGTCGCGCACGAGCGTGATCGCAGGCGTGCCGTTCTTGTCCTTGTCCTGGAGGAAGACGCGCGGCGAATTGGCCTCGGTGATCTCCGAGTCGGCGTAGCACCAGAGAGTCAGCGAATCGCCTTCGAACCGGAAGGGGCGCGCGTAGCGCTGCGTAATCTCGATGGTCATGCGCCAGTCTCCGCCGGGGGCGGAGCGCCATTTGAGCCGGAGCGCGTTCGGCGGACTGACGAAACGCGTGGGATCCACCGGCATCTTGCCGTCGCTCGTCTCGAGTGTGCTGGGGGCAATGAGGTAGCTGGCGCTCGTGTCGTAGCCGCCGTCCGGCAGGCTGTTGTCAAAAATCACATGCCGGTCGTAAAGCTGGATGGTCTGGGCGCACGCGAGCGTGGTCACGCAGCAGAGGGCGAGGAGGCGGAGCGTTTTCATGGGGCGGAAAGGCGATGGGTGGCGCTAGATTTCGATTTCGTCGCTGATGCGGGCGGACAACGAACGACCGGTGGCCTGCCAGCGATGAACGCGGAGCCGGAGCGGGCGATGAGTTTCGTCGGCGGCGAAATGAAGCACCTTGTCCGGGCCGTAAGTGACGAACCGCACGCGCAGGCTTCCGAAACCGCGCGCCAGAAATCGCGCTCGCAGATCGAGCGAACCGTCGCCGCGTCGACGCGCGCTGAACGTCACGGACGTCCGTTCGCCGCGCTGGTAGCCGAAGCTGAGGCCGTCGTCGGAGTGATATGTGAATTCGTGCGCCGAACGATCCCGCTGCAGCTCCGGCGGCGGAACAAAGAGATGCAATTCGATGCGTCGGAGGTCGGTCGCGTTATCCTCGGGCATTCCCGGTTGCAGGGGAATCATCGCGCCGGCGCGCGCGAACAGCGGCGTCGATGCTGCGTCCGTGCGAACGCGCAGCGTGCGACCGCCGCGGTGCCAGCGGCCGTCGGTCAACGAAAACCAGGCGGCGCCCGCCGGAAGCACGAGCGTGCGAGCCTGGTGGTGCTCCTCGACCACCGGGGCCTGCAGGAGCGATGGACCGACGAGGAACTGGTCGGAGATCTTTCCCAGCGGCTGCGCGCGTCGGTCGGAGAAATCGTGAAACAACGGCCGCAGGATGGCCTCGCCGGTCTGTTCCTGCGCAACGAACAGCTGATAAAGATAGGGGAGAAATTTATAACGCAGCCGGAGATAGCGCACCAGGATGGCTCCTGCGTGTTTTCCGAACGTCCACGGCTCCTGCCGGCGCACGCCGGTCGCGCTATGATTGCGGAAAAACGGAAACAGGAACTGGAGCTTGTGCCACGCGATCGCCAATTCGCGCGTGGCGTCCAAACCGAAACCGCACACATCCGGCCCGCAGAACGGGAACCCCGACAGCGCGAGTCCGAGGCTTACCGGAATGGCCATCCGCAGGTGGTGCCAGTTGGACAGATTGTCGCCGGTCCAGACGGCGGTGTGGCGCGCCGCGGAGATCCACGCGCTACGCGAAATCAGAAACGGACGCTCGTCCGGGCGGGCGGCGAGCAGGCCGGCGCGCGTCGCCTCCGCCATGCCGGATGCGTATTGATTATGGTAGGACGCGTGCGGCTGTCGGCCGCGATCGAACAACATGTCGTCGTTCTCCGCGGCACCCGTCGACGGATCGTTCATGTCGATCCACACGGCTGACATCCCGTCGCGCACGAACGCCTCGACGCGCCGCGCCCACCACTCGCGCACCTCCGGCAAACTGAAATCCGGAAAATGCGTGGCCCCCGGCCAGACGAAGCCGACATACGGGCGACCGGTGCGATTCTGGCAGAAAACCCCTTTCGCGAGACCGTCCTCGTAGGCGTCGTAGCCCGGCTCGACCTTCACGCCGGGATCCAGGATCGGGACGACGCGGCGGCGGCGTTCGCGTAAAAGCTTGAGGACACGCCGGGTGTTGGCGCGATCGCCCCAATGCTCGGGGGCGAGCGTGAACACCTTCAGCCGGTCCATATGATCGATGTCGAGCCATAGGCCGTCGCAGGGAATCTTGCGACGCCGCAACTCGCGATCGAGCGCGGCGAGGTCGCGCGGGCCGGCGTAGCCCCAGCGGCTCTGGTGGTATCCAAGTGCCCACAACGGCGGCAGCGGCGTGCGTCCGACGAGCGTCTGGAATTTGCGCATGAGCTCCGCCAGCGAAGGACCGACGATTGCATAAACGTCCGGTTCGCCATCGGGCGCGCCGAGATAGAACGAGCGTCGATCGAGATCCGTGCGGTTGCGGACGTCGTAAACGAAGTTCGAGGCGAGCTCCATGAACACCTCGCCGGGGTGATGCACGAGGAGTCCGACGAACGTGTTGCCCCGTTTCACGATCAGCCACGGGAGGGAGACATACATCGGATTCGGATGGCCGAGCCGAACTTCGTCCCACGCGAAATCCGCGATCAGATCGGTGTTCCAAAACTTCACCCGTTGTCCGCTTTTCTCCAGCCCGCGATTGTGTTCGCCGAGACCGTAGAACTCGAAGCTGCGCTCGTGCCGAAACTGCAGCAGCCACTTCGAACCGCAGCGACCGAAGGTTGCGCCCGGCACGCTCGTGAGCAGCACCCGGCCGCGGCGGTCCGCGATCGTCAGCGTGCCGTCGTCTGCACACGCGAGCGTGTGCTGGGAGTTCCCGGCGATCTTGTGTTCCAGGCGGGCCTGACTGGGATTGCGCCATGGTTGTCGCGTGCGCAGCCGAAACACGTCGCCGCCGAGCGAATCGATGACGAAATCGTCCTGGCGCGCGGCGAAAACGAAGTTCGTCGGATGCGGAATCTTGTTGAAATACGCGAGCATGGCGACGGCCGGCGGCGGGATCAGTCCACCACGCGGAAGCGGGCGGTTGCGGATCCGGCAAACACGATGATCTCGCCGGCTTCGAGAATTCGCTGGCCGTTCGCATCGGGAAACGCGAGTTCGCGCGCCGGATCGATGTCGAAGCGAAACACGCGGCTTTCGCCGGGTTGCAGTTCGGCGCGCTCGAAATGTTTCAGCTCCTTCAGCGGACGCGTGATGCTTGCGACCGGATCGCGGATGAACCACAAAACGGTTTCGACGCCTGCGCGCGGACCGGTGTTGGTGACCGTGACCTCAGCCACGATGCGCTCCGTGCTTTTCACGTCGGAACGGTCCAGCCGGATCGGACTGTAAGCGAACGTCGTGTAGCTGAGTCCGTAGCCGAACTCGTAGAGCGGCACCGTCGGAATGTCGCGGTAGGCGCCTTCGTCGCCGAGTCGCGCGCGGGGGCGCATGTTATGGTAAATCGGAATCTGTCCGCTGGTGAGCGGCCACGTGACCGCGAGGCGCCCGGAGGGATTCGCTTGTCCGAGCAAAACTGCGGCAATCGCGGCGCCGGCGCGGGAACCGCCCTGCCACGCGGCGACGATGGCGTTCATCCTCGGCTCCAGTTTCTGCAATTCGAGCGGACGCCCGGAAACGAGAACCAGCACGATCGGCTTGCCCGTTTCGGCCAATGCCAGCGCGAGTTCTTCCTGTTGCCCCGCTAGGCGGAGGGTGGAGCGCGAGGCGTTTTCCCCGCTCATCCACGCTTCCTCGCCGAGGCAAAGCAGCACGACGTCGGAGTCGCGCGCGGCGCGCAGGGCGGCGGAGAAGTCGACGGGCTCGGATTCAGCGATCGAGCAGCCGCGTTCGACGCGCAA
This sequence comes from Opitutaceae bacterium, assembly GCA_040255565.1. GTDB lineage: Bacteria > Verrucomicrobiota > Verrucomicrobiia > Opitutales > Opitutaceae > Opitutus. The sequence continues at coordinate 1,237,923 of JBDZVH010000001.1, forward strand.
GGTGACGCCGCGAGGAAGTCGCTCGCGCAACGCCGCCGCGATCGACGGCGTCTCTTCGGGCCGGCCTTGCTGCGCCCAGCTGCCGAGAAGCGCCGCCTGGTTTTCGGCGAGCGGGCCGATGAGCGCGATGCGCGTAACCTTTGGCCGACGGTCATCGGACAACAGCGGCAGAAGGCCGTCGTTTTTGAGCAACACGATCGATTCGGTCGCCAGTTCCTCGGCAACTGCGAGCTGCTCCGAATTGGGCGCGGCATCGGTGAGCGCGGAACGCTCGGTGTAGGGTTTCTCGAACAACCCGAGTTCGAATTTCACGCGCAAAATCCGGCGCACGGCTTCGTCGACGGTCGCGAGTGAAACGCGGCCGGAGGCGACGAGCGTGTCGAGGTGTTTGGCATAAAGCCCGTCCGCCATGTCGAGATCGACGCCGGCATTGATCGCCTTCTGCACGGCCTCGGTTTCGTCGCCAGCGAAGCCCTGGTGCATCAACTGCAGCACGGCGTTCCAGTCGGAGACGACGAGTCCGTCGAAGCCCCAGCGTTCGCGCAGGATGGTCGTGAGCGTGTAGCGGTTGGCGCTGGTGGGCACGCCGCTGAGATCGTTGAAGGCGCTCATGACGGTGCGCGCTCCGGCGCGCACGCCGGCTTCGAACGAGGGTAGATGTTTCTCCCACAAGGTCTGCGGCGAGATCTCGGTATAGCTGTAATCGCGGCCGCCTTCGGACGCGCCGTAGCCGACGTAGTGTTTCAGGCAGGCCGCGACCGAGCGCGGCGAGTCGAGACGTTCGCCCTGATAGCCTCGCACGGAAGCTTCCGCGAAAACGCCGGAGGCGTAGGGCGATTCGCCGAACGTTTCCGCAATGCGTCCCCAGCGCGCGTCGACACAATGATCCACCATCGGCGCGAACGTCCAATCGACGCCTTGGGCGCGCGCTTCCGCCGCGGCGAGCGCGGCGCCGCGTTGCACCAGACTCGGATTCCACGAGCAGGCTTGAGCGAGCGGAATCGGCAGGATCGCGCGGTAACCGTGAATGACGTCGGCGCCAAAGAGGATCGGGATGCCGAGACGCGATTGCTCGACCGCTCGGCGCTGCACCGCCTGGCGGATCTCAAAGATCGAAGGGCCGCCAATGATGTAGGAGCCGTAGGTCGGACGAAATGCTTCGGCGCGAGCGGCGAAGTTGTTGGGATTGGTGTCGCCGACGTTCCCTTGATGGAGCTGATCGAATTTTTCCGCGGGCGTCATCCGCGAGAGCAGGTCGGTGACGCGCTCCTCGATCGGGAGGTCGGCGCGGCGGTAAGGCAGGGATTCGGCAGGCATGGTCAGAGGCAGGGCGAACAAAGCGAGAGCGGTGCGAACGGACGAAAGCGTCGACCGCGGCCAAGTCGTAGTTGAAAAACGGAGACTCACAGGTCGATTTCGAGGACGTTGCTGGGTGCCGTGAGCAGCGGCTCCAACTCGCTGCGGCTGAGCCGCGAGCCGCCCGAGCGATACGGATTCGTTTCGCGCCCATCGGCGGGAAGCGACCGGCCATTCACCCGCAGCGATCGAGGAGCGAAGTTGCCCTCGCGCACGCGATAGCGGAGCTCGATGCGACGTCCCCAGAGCGTGGTGCGCGCGGAGAGGCCGTCGAGCGAGCGCGGCAGGACGGGATCGAGGACAATTCCGTCGAAACGCTCCCGCACACCGAGGAGGCAGGCGCGAACCTTGTGCAGGAAAAGTCCGGGGCCGCTGGAGTAGAGCCGCCAGCCCCCGCGCACAGCGACGGAGCCGGTGCGGAGTTCGGACCAGCGTTTCTCGGCCTCATAGCGGTCGGCGAAATCGGCATCGGAGCTGGAGAAGTAAACGTTGCTCTGCCGCGGCGCGGCGTTGGGCACGACGGCGCCGAGTCCGACGGGGTTCACGATTTGCAGGGCCGCAAACAAGCCGTCGGCGTCGCCCACCTTGGCGAGCGCTTCCGCGTAGCGGAGATGCGCATGCACGTATTGCAGTCCGATCTCGCGGCCAACATTCGCGGCGGTTTCGGCGCGTTTGAAAATACGCTCGATGCCGCCCGCGTAAGTTGAAGGCTCGCTCATGAGGCGAACGCCATCGGGATAACGCAGCTCCTGCGCGATGATTTCGAGATGGCGCCGCGCTTCCTCCGGAGTGAACAGCTCCGCGAGAATCGAGCGCGTCATCGGCAGCAGACGATAGCGGATGTGCGTGACGGCGTCCTGTGGATGCAGCAGCGGACGCGTGCGGCCGTCGGTTTCCGTGATCAGGAACCCTGCGACGACGCCTCCCGGCATGAGTTGGGCGGCAAAATCCCGTCGCATGCGCGCGAGAAGATCCGTGAGGCGATCGGCGAGTTGAGAGTCGCCGGCTCGGCGCGAAACCTCAGCGAGCTGACGGCAGGTGTGATACGCGAGCGCGACGGTCCACGCACTGATCATGCGCGTGCGCATCGCGGGATCGGCGGGCTGGAGCGTGTCGTCCCAATCCCCGTCGCCGTAATTGACCAACGCGGTGCCGGCGACAAACCGCGATTCGGCTTGGGCCAGGACGCGTTCGCAATGCGCGAGAATCGATTCCTCCGGTCCGGTGGTTTCGAAGCGCTGCGGATCGGTGTAGCCGACGCGGGCCTGCAAAAAGGCGAGATCGTTGGTCGCTTCGACGTAATCGCACAGTGCCTTGACCGGCCAGAAACAGACATCCCCGTGGCTATGCGCCTGCTGGATGAAGCGATACGGGGGAAACATGAACCACTGCGGCCAGCCGCCATCGGTCGGATATTGCTGCGCGAAAACCGCCTCGAGAATTCGACGCACGACGCCGAACTCGCCGGCCGCGAGCAGCCATTCGACAGAGCCCTGACAAACGTCGCGCACGCCCCACGCGGCGCCGCCGTATTGCTCGAGACCGTGCGGCGCGGAGAAGTGAATCGAGGCGTTGTGGGCAAACCACGGCAGGACGTCGTCGAGGCGCGACATCGCCGCATTCGCGATGCCGTGCAGGTGAACCGGGGCGGCCGGAGCGGCGGCCGGTCGCAGTGCCATCGCGGCTCGGGCTTGGGCGAACGCGGACGGCAGCGCGTCCGGGCCCGACTCCGTTCCGACCATGATCACGGCGCATCGCTTCACGGGTTTCGTTCGGAGCACCGCGTAAGGCCCGCCGCGCTCGACGGCGTCGGGATAGAGCAGCCCATCGCCGCCGATCTCGCCCAGCGTAGTGGGATCCGCAATACCCAGCGCGAAAGCGACTCCGGGCTGATGCTGTCCGACCAGAGAGCCCGGAGCTGGCGACGCGAAGATCGTGCCGGTTGACGGTGAAATTTCGAGCACGGCGGGGTGTTCGAACTCGGAGGCACCGAGGACAAGTTCGTGGGAAACGAGAAACTCGACCGGCCCGCCGGAGTTCACCTCCAGTTCCAGGAACGCGGCGGGTTCGCCACGGGCGCACCAGGCGCGAGCCACGATCACATCAGCGCCCAACCGGTAGATCCAGCGGGCTTCGGCCGGCGTCATGGCGAAGGCCGATGGGATGCCGAGCTGATGCCAATCCTCGCCGCGGCGGATGAAGACGCGCTGGCCGCTGCCGCGGGTGACATTGAGCGCGTTGCGGACGACGGAGAGCAGGCGCGCGAAGTTCGGGTGTCCGAGATAGGCTTGCGCGGAAAAGATGCCGGCGGCGTAGCAAGTGAACCCAAAGTGATGGGAATCGAACCACAGCGAGTCGCCGCTGCGCAGGATGTGACCGTGCGGCCGCGCGACCTGGGCTTCCTTGGTTCGCGCCACCACATGCGTGGCTTCGCCGTGAAAGAACGACAACAGTTGTCCGTCGGTGGAAACCTCCTCGTGACGACGCTGGCCCGGAAACCAGGCGGACCAATCGGCATCGGTCGGCGTTTCTCCGTGAAGCCACGACGCCGAGCTGAACAGCGAGCGCGCCACCGGCGCGACCGATGGAGAGAGTGTCATATAATGTATGACACTCTCGGGGTTGCCTTGGGCGAAGGGGCGGAGGTCGTGCAGGAGGGCGAGGTCGCCGGCGGAGGAGGCGGCCGGATGGTCTTCGAGGAAACGGGCGAAGAAAACGATTTCGCCGGAGGTGCCGGGCGCGAGTGCGAGGACGCGACTTTGCAGGCCGGCGAGGGCGAACTCGTATTGAAGACGTTGAGACGGAAGCGACGGCAGGCGGATGGCGGCGGGTTCGTTCGTCAGCCGGTGATCCTGACCGAAAAACTGCCAGCCATCCGTGCAAAACGCTTCGGCGCCCGTCGCACAGGCGAAGCCGGCCCAGGGGTGGCGGCCATGCGCCTGCGGCTGGTTCTGACGGGCCAGCATGGTCCAGCCGAGGGTATCGTCGCGCAGCGGCAGGAGGTCGATGTATTGCGAGGTGTAGGCTTCGTTGTTGCGGACGGCGCCCTCGTCGGCGAGGCCGAGGTCCTGCGCGTGCAAGGCGTCGAATTGCACCGCTTGGTCGGACTCGTTGTGCAGGCGAATCCGCCAGCTCCAGGCGGGGGCGTCCGGGTGGAGCGCGAGCGTCGTTTCACAGTGGATACGCGGAAGCGGCGCGCAGGCCCAGACGGCGCCCGCCGTGGAAACCGAGAACGGCTCGCCGGCGGCGACGAGGGATTTCCAGCCCAGCACGTGGCCAGAGGCGTCGCGCCAGCGTAGCAGGAGCCGGAAGAGGCCGTTTTCGGCGGGGCCGGTCAGGAGCTGGTTGATCAGCGTCGAACCGTGGCGCCAGGCAAACGGCACCCCGTGGGGAAGCATTTGCAGCGCGAGCCCCGACGCGTTGCGCAGGTCGGCGAGGCCGAACTGGGCGGCGCTGCGAAGGGCGACGCGACGGGAATCGGAATGCGAAGACGAGGCGGAGGAGGCATTCATGACGAGGCTGCGAAAAACGCAGTAGCGCTGGCCGGCGGGGCGCGTGTGCCGCCGCCGGCGAGAGAGAACACCGTCAGGTTGAGCTGCCGGTGGTGAGTTCCTTCCGTTAGAAGGTGAAACGAGCGCTCAGGCGGAAGGTGCGCGGCGTTTGATAGTAGTAGGCGTCGCGGATGTGGCGGCCGCTTTGGTCGGCATAGCCCCAGTGGTAGCCGGTGACGATGGGGTTGTCGTAGTCGAAGATGTTGTCGACGTTCAGGGCGAAACGCGCACGGACGTTGCCGAAGTGCGTTTCGTAGGCGATCACCGCATCGAAGGTGCGGGAGGAGTCGCCGTAATGATCCATGCCGTTGTAAGTGGCCTGATACGATTTGCCGGTGAACGAACCGCCGCCGCCGACGGACCAGCCCTTGAGCGCGTCGTGGAGGAACGTGTAGTTCACGAAGAAGCTCGCGGTGTAGTCGACCGAACCCTGTTCGGGGGCGCCGGCGACGGACTGCGCGAGCTTGTCCTGGACGGAGGCGAGGGCGTTTTGCAGGTCGGACTTCTTCTGCGGGTCGGTCGTCGCCGTGATGGCGTTCTGCCACGTGGCGAGATTCTCGGCGACATGCGCGCGCACCGCGGGGTAGAAGTCGACGACCTCGGTGTCGGGCAGGGCATAGCTGGCCTGCACGCGGAGGTTCGACAGCGGGTTGGCGGTGAGCTCGAACTCGTAACCGGTGACCTTCAGCGAGGTGGTGTCGGAGTAGGCGACGCCGCCGAAGCCGCTGTCCTGCGGATTGCCCACGGCGACGTTGTACCGTTGCCAGAGGCCGCGGATGTCGACGGGATTTTCCACGTTGCGGCCGGACGACTTCGTATCGTAGCGGCTCAGGGTCGCGTAGTATTTGCCGTCGCCGGTGGAGATGCGGAAACCGTAATCGACGCCCTTGCCTTCCTCGGGATCCGGGCGGCTGCCGTTGAGATACGGCTGCGAGCCGGCGTTCGGCGGCTGTTGATTTTCCGAGTAGTTGGCGAAGACGCCGAGCCAGCCGAAGTAGTAGACGGCGCCGGCCGAATAGGTGGTGCCGCTCTTGCTTTCGTTGGCGATGTCGTCCGTGAGATTCGGTCCGCGCCGCAGGGAGACGACGCGTTCGTCGTAGCTGTCGTGACGCGCGCCGAGGAGCACACTGAGCCGGTCGTCGAACAAGCGGCTGTGGGAAACGAACGCGTAGTCGGTGAGCTCGAAGCGGTCGTCGAAGTCGAACCAGTAGCCGTCGAGTTTCGGCATGTAGGCGATGGGAAGACCGTTGATCGAGGACGGGATGTTCATCAGCTGATTCGGCTTATCGAGGTAAAGACGGCCCCAGACCATCCGTTGCACCCAGTCGCCGGGCGCGGCGATCGGGGTGTTGACCTGCCCGAGATACTGGCGGGCGGAAATCTTGAGGATCTTCTGCGCGGCCGAGACGGAAAACAGCTGCTTCCAGGGCGAGCCGAAGAGCGTGCCGTCGTAGTTGTAGTTGATCTGGGCGCGGCCCTCGGTGACGTCGCGGCCCTGGGTTTGCTTGCTCAGGAAGAAATCGGCGAACGGCTTGCCGAAGTTGGGATTCGCCGTGCCGTCGGGCAGTTGCTTGTTGATGTCGATCGCGGCGCCGCCCGTGCCTTCGTAGTCCTTCGCGACCTGCCAGTCGCTGTAGCGATAGAACCCCAGCTGGGCATCCAGATGCTCGTTGAAGCGATGGTCAAGGAACGCGGTGATATCGCCGAACTTGATGTCGGAAACGCCATGGCCATACGTCCAGTCCTGGCTCGGACGGAGCGGGATGTTGGCGGTCGACGAGTAGGTGGTTTCCCAAGGCAGTTTGATCTGATCGGGATACCAGCCCCGGTAAGGGGCCCAGTTGAGCGCGGAGCCGACGTCGGCCAGCGCACTGCTGGACGCGTAGCCGCCGGCCCAATGCATCAGGGTCTTGCCCTCGAGCGTCGGAATGTAGACCCAGAACGGATTCAGCCAGTCGCCCCAGGCGCCGGCGTTTTGGATCGGAATGGTGCGCGCGCTGCCGCCGGTGGGTGCGGCGCCCCAGGTTTGCGAAGCCGTGGTGCCATCCCAGCCGGAGATCTTGTCGCCAATATTCGAAGAGATGAGGGTTTTGCGGATCTTCGATCCCTCGACCTCGAGGCGAAAGCTCGTGTTGTCGGTGAACTTGTAGAGCAACGCCACGTCGATGGCGCGGCGGTTGGTCTTGTCGTTCTCGCGCCAGCCGCGGTTTTCGTCGTAGAGGCCGTTGATGCGCACGGCGAACTTGTCGTTCACGGCGATGTTGTAGTCGGCTTCGAAGCGCCGGCTGCCGTTGTCGTCGACGATCACCGCCGGGCTGATGAAGCTGCGGTCAAGACGCGGCACCTTGGTGTAGGTGGTCAACGTGCCGCCGACGGTGCCGATGCCGAAGAGGATGGAGTTCGGGCCGCGGGTGAACTCGATGCGTTCGACGTTATACGCGTCGGCGTCCTGGTAGAACGAAAAGTAGTTTTTCGTTGGCCCGGGACCGCCTTGCTGGCCGGCGCCGGCACCGCGGTAGTTGAACGACCAGGCGTGGAAGGCCTGCCCGCCGAAACCCTTGCCGGCGAGCGGATCGGTAGGAACGACGTTGGGGCTCCATTGCAGTGCTTCGCGAACGTTCTGGATGCCGAGGTCGTCGAGGAAAGTCCGGGTGAGCGACGACATCGACGCGGGGGTGAGTTTGATGGGGGTGTTCGTCCGGCCGCCCGCGAGGGCGTCGACGGCGATGTAGCCGCGGTCGCGGTCGGTGTTGACGGTAAAGGTCTGCAGGACGACGGGCTGCTCCTGGGAAGTATCCGTCGTGTCCGGCGCGGGGGTGGTTTGCGCGGGCAGGGAGGCCGCGAGGCCTGGCGCGAGCGCGAGGGCTAGCGCGAATCTGCGGGGTATCTTCGTTTTCATAGCTTGTGTTGTTTTGGTTTTCCCGTGTGGGGGAAAGGGGGACGGTTCAGGATTTGCCGCCGGTGGTGGCGATGCCCTGAACGAAGCTGCGCTGGGCCGCGATAAAGAGGGCGATGATCGGGAGGATGATCAGGGTGCTCGCCGCCATCAGGTAGTGCCAATCCGTGAGGGCGCTTTTCTGCTGCATCGATTTCAGACCGAGCGCCAAGGTGAAGTCCCGTTGATCGGTGAGGTAGATCAAAGGCCCGAGGAAGTCGTTCCACGTGCCGAGAAACGTAAAGAGACCGACCACGACGAGCGCCGGACGGCACAGCGGGAGAATAATCTGCCAGAAGATCCGGAATTCGCTGCAACCGTCGATCCGGGCCGCCTCCGATAGCTCGCGGGGAATCGTGCGAAAGAATTGCCGGAGGAGGAAGACGTTGAACGCGCTCGCGAAGAACGCCGTGACCCACAGCGGACGCAGCGTGCCGATCCAGCCGAGGGCGCGGAACATCGAATAGAGCGGCACCATCGTGACGGCGAAGGGGATCATCATCGTCCCCAGCAGCACGAGGAACAGCGACTCGCGTCCGCGCCACTCGAGGCGCGAGAAGCCGTAGGCCACGAGGGAGCTGGAGAGCACCATGCCAATGACGTTGAGGACGCAGAGCACGACGGTATTGCCGAAGTAGCGCCAGAAATCGCCCATCGCACGCATGGCCTGCCCGAAGTTTTCCCAGCGCGGCGCGATCCGGCTCTGGATCGCCGCGTCGCGCACGAGGGTGCGGCGACCGGTGGCGGCATCCGCCACCTCGCGCCAGGGATCGTCCGGTGACGCGGGGATCACGGCATGCGTATCCACATTTACCTGACGACCGTTGCTGGTGGTCCACACGCCGTCGCGCACGTCGGATTGCGGCAGCACGATCGGCGCGGTGGCGCCGGCCGGAGTGGCCCAGACGCTCGCGTTCGCGATGGTGCCGCCGAGCTTCACCTCGCGGCGGGTGTCGTTCTCCACGACGTAGTAGCGGCGCGGCAGCCACAGCGGCGGCTGCACGGTGGTCTGCTCGGCGGGCTTGAGCGCGGTGGACAGCATCCAGAGCAGCGGCAGCAGGAACACCGCGGCGCCGGCGCAGAGCGCGAGATAGGTCAGAAGTTTCGGAAGCGGGCGCATATCATTCTCCGCTGTAGTGCACGAAGCCCCGCGTGCTGCGCGACGCGAGCCACGTCAGGCCCAACGTGAGCAAAAAAAGCACCCAGGCCATCGCGCAGGCGTAGCCCATTTGCCGGAATTCGAAGGCATTCTCGTAAAGATAAACCGCGTAGAACTCGGCCGAGCGATCGGGGCCGCCGTTCGTGAACATGACGAACACCGTGGCGAAGGTCTGCAGCGCGCCGATCACACCGACGATGAAGTTGAAGTAGATCACGGGCGAGATCGCGGGAATCACGACATGCCACAGGCGGCGCCACGCGGACGCGCCGTCGATGATCGCGGCCTCGAGCAGGGCGCGCGGCACGCCCTGCAGCGCGGCGAGGAGGATCACGACGGTGTTGCCGCAGCCCCAGATCGCGACGAGCGCGAGCCCCGGCTTGGTCCAGTTCGGGTCGTCGAGCCACTGCGGCGGCCGGTCGACGCCGAGCCAGAGCAGAGCCTGGTTCAGCAGGCCGTTGCGTGTATTCAAAATCCAAAGCCACACCGCGCCCGCGGCGACGGCCGGCACGAGCGACGGGAGATAATAGATCGCGCGGAACAGTCCCCGGCCCGCGACCGGGCGGTTCAGCAGCACCGCCAGCGCGAGCGAAAAACAGAGTCCGAGCGGCAGCGAAATCGCGCCGAAAATCAGGGTGTTGTTGAGCGACTTCCAGTAGACGTCGTCGGTCAGCATGTCCTGGTAGTTGAGCCAGCCGACCCAGATCGGACGGGACAGCACGTCGTAGTCGCAGAACGAATAATACAGCGACGCGACGATCGGGTAGATCGTGAAAACCCCGAACCCGACCAGCCAGGGCGAGATGAAGGCGAGGCCGGTCAGCAGGCGTTTGCGTTCACCAGCGCTCATGTTCCCTCCATTCGGCGAGGCGTTCGTCCTTCACGATGTCCCAGCGGCGCATGACGCGGTCCCAGCGCCACTGCACGCGTTTCTGCACCTCGGCGAGCGCCGCTTCCGGCGTCTTCAACAGGAAACGCACGCTCATGGACGCCACGGCCATCTCGATATCATAGTCGCGCCAGATCGAGAGCCGCGGCACCCAGCGGACGTTGGGGCTGCGCGCAAGGTCGGAGAAAAATCCGATCGCGGGATTCGGGTGGGTTTTCACGAACTCCGCCGAGACTTCGCGCAGGGCCGTGAACTTCTGCTGCAGCCGCGCGAGCTTTTCGGCGACCTCCTGCCGTTGCGTATACAGCAGAAACTCGAAGGCCTCATGCGGATGCTTCGCCCCGCGCGGGATCACGAGCATATCGCTGATCACGAGGGTCATGGGCGCGTCGTCCGCCACGCCCGGCGCGGCGGGAAACGGCGCCACGCCCCATTCGAGTCCCGGCGCGTATTTCGCGATGAAGTTGGGCAGCCACGGGCCCTGCATCACCATGGCCGCCTTGCCGGCGAGAAACGGACTTTGGGCAGAAACCGACTGGCCGAAGCTCGCGCCGAAATCCTTCAGCTGATCGACGCCGTAGACGGTCATGTTGTCACGAAACCATCGATACGCGGCGAGATTGCCGGGATCGTTGGCCAGGATGCGGCGGTCGCCGTCCCAATACTTTGCGCCGAACCAGTAGCCCCAGCAGGACACGTTCATGCCTCCGACATCGTTGGGCTGGTGGCCGACCTGCACGATGGTGTAGCGGCCGCGGCTGCGCTCGGCGGGGGTGAGATCCTCGAACGAAATGCGCACCCGCCGGTCGTTGCGCTGGAGTTCGACGCGTGTGAGCCGGCGGCTCATCGCTTCCAACTCGGCGAGCGTGCGCGGCGGCTGGTCGGGATCGAGGCCGGCTTCGCGGAAAAGGCGCTTGTTGTTATAGAGTGCCACGCAACCCGGCGTGCTCGGCAGGCCCCAGGTGAACCCGCGGTGTCGACCGAGTTCCCAATAAGCGGGCACATAGTGTTCCGCGCCGAGTCCGGCGCGGGCGAGTTGCTGGTCGAGCGGAAGCAGCGCGCCTTTGTCGGCGAAATCGGGGATGTTGTATTCCCAAAGCCCGGCGAGATCAGGAGGATTGCCGCCCGACGCCGCGAGCATGAGTTTCACGTCGATCGGGCTGATCGTGAGAAAACGCACCTCGATGCGATCCTGCGAGCGGTTGAAATCGTCGATGATCGCCTGCATCGCCTCGGCTTCGAAGCCGCCCCATTTTTCCCAATAATCGACGACCACCCGCGCTGGCGCCGCGGTCAGCGCTGCACCGCACGCCAGCAAGCCGGAGAGGACGATGACGATTCGGGGCAGCATCGAAAGGGTGGGGCTATTCCAGTCGCAGGATGCCGAGACTATAACGCTCGTCGCGGCGTTCCACGAACCGCCAGTTCAGCTTTAGGGAAGGTTCCCATTCGTAACGGGCGTCGGTCGCGATGGCGGCGGAGACACGAAACTCGAGGCCCGGCTTCGGCGTGAGGGCGAGGGTCGACCATGGCAGGGAGACCTCGATGGTGTAGCCGTGTTCGTTGCGCTCGATGCTGGCGGGGATCGGCCGGTTGTGCGTCCAGTCGATCGCCTGACCGGTCGAACGGAAGATGAACTGGAAATCGTCGGGCCCGCGCCAGACGAGGCCGTTCGAGTCGGGATCGACGAGCAGTTCGACGAATTCCTTGCGCTCGGCCGGGCGGGTGTAGCCGGGCGGCGTATCGACCGCGACCGCGTGGAAATGCAGGGCCTCGTTGTCCCAGGTGAACGCGAAGCGCAGCTCCAGCATGGGATCGTCAGGCCGGACGTCGCCCGGCGAATCCTTGAACTCGAGCCCGGTCACGCGCACCCACTGCCACTGTTCGCGCGGGAGATTGGCGGCGACGGCGACCGCGCGGCGCTCGGGCGGTTCGACGAACGGGCCGGCGAGTTCCTGCCGCCAGAGGATGGAGGTGTTCTGGCCGAACGCCGCCTGGGCAAATTCCGGCAGCCGCGCCCGGGCGGCCAGCACGAGCGGGTCCTGCTGGAACCAGCCCGTGAGGCATTCCGGAACCAGCAAGTTGGCGGTGGCCAGCAGCAGTGTAGCACGTTCTCGGATACTGCTGCGCGCGAGCCAGTCGGCGGGGGGCGGCGTGGCGGCGAAGGCTTTCAAAAGTTCCTTGGGAAGATGACGCACGAGCAGCGCGGCGGTGAGGACATCGGGCGGCGTCGTGGCGGGGGAGGTCGAGGGCTCGACGGCTTTGGCGTAGGCGAGTTGCGCGGCCGAGCCGCCCGTGACGATCCCGGCCTCGTCGAGCCAGAGCCCCGGGGTGAGCTGATCGGCGGGATCGGCGGGCGAGAGCGCGAAGACGGGACCGACCTTCTCGGGAGTTCGCACGAGACGTTTCCAGGCAGCGCCATCGTCCTTGCCGGCGGCGAGTTTGAGGAAGGCGGCCAGGCGCGAGGCGGAGCCCAGCTTGGTCGAGCTGAGGGAGAGGTTGTCCCATTTGATCGCCTCCAGTTTCGGCGCCACCTCGGCCGAGAGGCTAGGGAACGCGTTGCGGAGCGTGATGAGCGCGGCGGCGTATTCGGCGGCGGCGACATCGTTGTCGGGCGGTTCCGCGGCGGCGAGGAGCGCGCGGGTTTGTTTCGCGGCGGCGCCGCCGTCGATCAGGCCAAGCGCGTGAGCGGCCGCGACGGCGGTGAGGCGCAGGCCGGCGGAGTCCGCGGTCAGCGGCGCGGACGCGAAGGAATTCCACGCGTCGGCCGCGAGCGAGCGCATCCGGTCGCGTTCGGACCAGGACAGATTTCTGCTTTTGGAAACGAAACCCGCTTTTCCGAGCGCGCGTTGCACTTCCGGCGCGCGCATGAAAAGCGCCCAGATCAAGCCGGTGCGGGCGTTTTCCGCCTGAAGGATCGAAATGCCCTGGTCGATGCCGATGACGTCGGGATTGATCCAGCCGGTTTCGGGATTGAAGGCGTCGACGAAGCCGTAGCGTTTCCAGATCCGATCGCCGTAAACGGTGCGAAGATGGCGCAGCACGGTCATCGTCTCGAAAGGCGCAAACGGCAACGAACCCGCGGTCGCGCAGGGCACGATGGTGCCGTCGAGGGAATTGAACTCCGAGGTGCGCGGCGGCCCGCCCCAAGCTTTGTAGCCCGTTGCCGAATCGGACGCGGTGAGACCCCAAAGGCGTTCGCTCCAGCTGGGAAACTCGTAGCGGAGATCGATGCAGAACTGACGCTGCGCGAGCGTTGCCAGGACGGAGTTGTGATAGTAGTCGGCGTAGGCGTCGCGGAGATCGCGGAAATCCACATACGCGTGCGCGAACTGATGGATGAAAAGCGGCGGGCCCTGGATGAAGTGGTAGCCGGCGTAGGTGCCGGTGGGCTTGCGGAGCCACGCCTGCCAGTAGCTGCGATCGAGCGCGTGTTCGGGCGCCCCGAGCCCGAGAATGCTCATGGTCGTGTGCTCGGAATAGCCCGTCCATCGGAAGCGCGAAAACCCCGCTTCGTCGTGCCAGCCCATCGCGACGGTTTCGCCGCCGTTGAGAAACCACGTCCAATCCACCTCGTGATAAAGCTGGTCCACGAGCCGGGTGATTTCGGGATCCTGGAAGTATTCGCGCGCGACGATCGCGCCGGCGAGAAAAAGGCCGGTATCGATCGACGAGAGCTCGCAATTCCACGCGCGCTCGCCGGTGTCCATTTCCATGAAATGGTAGAAAAATCCGTGCTGCCGCTGCGCCCGGGTGGCGAGGAAGCGGAGCATCTGGCGAACTCGCTCGAGTGCGCGCGGGCGGTCCACCCAGCCCCGTTCCGTCGCGACCGCCCAGGAGGCGAGGGCGAAGCCGGACGCGGAAATGCTGGCCTTGCCCTCGCTTGGCGAACCATCAGCGCGGGCGCGGTCCCGGACGAGACCCGTCTCGGGATGAGCCTGCTCGACGAAGAACTGAAACGAGGCGCGCTGGAGATCCTCGAGGAGCGCGTGATCGTCGGCGTCGAAGTTGGCGGCGGGATTCAGACGTAGTGCCAATCTGGAGACGGAGTCCGCGTTCGCGGGCTGCGCCACCAGCGGTGGCGCGAAACCGCACGCGGAAGCAAGCAGAGGCACGAACGCGAGGTGCCGAAACCGTAGGGGCAAAAGAAACGGCATGGGGGCGGAGCGATGAAGACGATGAAGGTCATGATAACGTTTGCAATGCAAATGGAAATTTTCCATCGCGGGCCGAATCAGCCGGCCGGCGCCTTGGAGAACGCCGGATTTTCACAGGTAAACGGAACGAAACCGGAGGAGCGACGCGGAGGCCGGGAGGCTCTCGATCGAGCAGCGCGCGACGATGACTGCAAAGCTTGTCTTGCACGGCTTGCGCGGCGGTGGATGCAAAAAAGCCGGCGCGGGTGGCGCCGGCTTTGATTCTACAAAGTGCGAACGGGATCAGTTGCGACCCGCGCGGGCGTTGCGTTTGGACTTCGCCTCGATGAACTCGCGGATCACGTCCATGCGCTGACGGGCGCGGTCTTCCTCCTGGATTTCCTCGCTGGAGCGGATGGCTTCGTGCTTGGCCATGGCCTTCCGCATTTTCGACAGGGCCAAATACTCGAGCTGGCGGATGCGCTCGCGGGTGACATGGAAGCGTTTGCCCACCTCTTCGAGAGTGAGCTCGTCCTTCCCATCGAGGCCGAAACGCAGGCGGATGATTTCCGCCTCGCGGGCATCGAGCGACGCGACCATCGCGTGGAGGTCGAGATTCATGTTCTTGTCGCGGAGACCCTCGAACGGATTCAACGCCGATTCGTCGCCGACGATCTCGCCGAAGGTGGCGGAATCGCCTTCGTCGCCGACCGGTGCGTCGAGCGACGCGGGGCGCACGCTGACGGACTTCAGGTGAGCGACCTTGCTCGTCGGGATCTGGAGCTCGATCGCGAGCTCCTCGTCCGTCGGTTCGCGGCCGAGCTCCTCGGTCAACGCCATCGCGGTGCGGCGCATCTTGGAGATCTTGTCGACGAGATGGACGGGCAGGCGGATCGTCTTCGACTGGTTCGCGAGCGCGCGTTTGATGGATTGCTTGATCCACCAAGCGGCATAGGTCGAGAGCTTGCCGCCCTTACGGGGATCGAAGCGCTCCACGGCCTTGATGAGGCCGATGTTGCCCTCGCTGATCAGGTCGAGCAGCGGGAGGCCGAAGTCTTTGTAATCCATCGCGATTTTCACGACGAGCCGGAGGTTGGCCTTGATCATGTGATCGCGAGCCTCCTTGTCGCCGCGGCGGATGCGCTTCGCGAGCGCGATCTCCTCGTCGATGGTCAGAAGCGGCGTCTTGCCGATCTCCTGGAGATAAAGTTGGAGGTTGCTGCGGTCGCCATGGGCCACGGTTTCCGCGGGCGCGCGCTCCTGTTTCTCCAGAAAAGAAGGCGGAGCATCGGGCACGTGAAGTTCAGCCGGCACAAAAGCGTCGAGTTCCTCGGTGGACAGGGTCTTGGATTTGAGGGGCATGATTGTGTGATGAGTTAGAAGGCTGGGCTATGCGTTTTGTTCCCGAACTGTAGCTAAGCCTGTTCCAATTACATTTACGCACGGCGCCCTCGAAGGTTTCACAAAACCGCACCTTTATGCGTGCGAAGGTGGCGCGTCTGCGCCGGGTGGGCGCGCCAGCATGGCGCAATGCCCTAGAATCTCTCCGCCATGGCCACCGCTTTGAAAAGCGCGGAAGCTTTGTTGATCGTTTCCTGATATTCGGAGCTCGGCACGGAATCGGCGACCACGCCTGCGCCTGCCTGGATGTGAATCCGACCGTTTTTCAGGAGCGCGGTTCGCAGCATGATGCACGTATCCATATTGCCGTCGTAACCGAAATAACCGAGCGCACCGGCGTAGAAGCCGCGTTGGGAAGGCTCGTATTGCGCAATAATTTGCATCGCCCGAATCTTGGGCGCGCCGCTCACCGTGCCGGCGGGAAACGTGGCCCGCAGCAAGTCATACGCGGTGCGTTCGGGCGCGATGTCGCCTTCCACCTGCGAGACGATGTGCATGACGTGCGAGTAGCGCTCGATCACCATGAGCTCGGGCACGCGGATCGAACCGAAGCGACAGACGCGGCCGATGTCGTTTCGCGCCAGATCGACGAGCATGAGGTGCTCGGCGCGTTCCTTCTCGTCGGCGAGCAAATCCTTTTCCAGCGCAAGATCCTCGGCGGGCGAGGCCCCGCGTTTCCGGGTGCCGGCGATCGGGCGAATCTCCACCAAACCATCCGTGAGCCGTACGTGCACTTCAGGCGAGGCGCCGACGATGGAGAAGTCGCCGGTCTCGAGGATGAACATGTAGGGCGAGGGATTCACCGTCCTCAGCGCGCGGTACAGATCGAGCGGCGACTTCTTGAATTCGCGCGAAAAGCGCTGCGACGGCACGAACTGGATGATGTCGCCGGAGCGGATGAACTCCTTGCCGTCGTCGACGACTTTCTCAAACGCCGGCTGCGTGAAATTTCCTTCCGGCACCGTGACGGGTCCCGGTTCGATCAAGGGTGCAGGGGCGATCTCGCGCGGATGTTTCAGAATCGCGTAGAGGTGCTGCAGCTCGGCCACCGCGGCTTCGTAGGCGGCCGCGGCGTCGCCGCGAATGTGGGCGTTGACGCAGAGGCGCAGGGTTTGCTTCGCGCGATCGAAGATCAGCAGCGAATCCGAGATCATGAAATAGAGCAGGGGCAGGCCGAGTTCGTCCTGCGGCGCAGCCGGCACGGTTTTTTCGATGCGCGTCACGTATTCGTAGCCGACGAATCCCACCGCGCCGCCGGTGAAACGCGGCAGTCCGGGAAGCGCGACCGGCCGGTAGCCGTGCATTTCCTGCTCGATCAACGCGAGCGGATCGGCCGGTGTGGGCACCGTTTTCGTGGCTTCGCCGGGCGTGCGGATTTCGGTCGTGTGCGGGCCGCAGATGAAAATTTTGCGCGGGCGGCAGCCGATGAAGCTGTAGCGCGAGAGGGTCTCGCCGCCTTCCACCGATTCCAGCAGGTAGGATGGACCGGCGTCCTTCAACTTCGCGTAGGCGGAAACGGGAGTCTCAAAGTCCGCCATCAGGTCCGCGCAGACGGGCACGACGTTGCCCTGCTTGGCGAGATCGGCGAACGCTTCGCGGCTCGGGTGAATGTTCATCTTCGGTGGGGGCTTATGCGGGCGGCCGCGACGCCGGGCAAGGTCAATGCGGGTCCTGGAACTGTGGCGTCGCGAATTCGCCGCCGCTGTTTCGGCGTGCCGGATGTGACCGCGCCGCGACGAGGAGCGCGGCGGGTTTGCTATTCGACCGTGACGGACTTCGCGAGATTGCGAGGCTTGTCGACGTCGCAGCCGCGTTCGACCGCGATGTAGTAGCTCAGCAGCTGCACCGGGATCGCGGCAACGATCGGCAGCACAGCCTCGTGACAGGCGGGAATCGAAATCACTTCATCGGCCAGGTCGGGCGGCAGCTCGGCGCCTTCCGTCACGATCGCGATCACCTCGCCGCGGCGGGCTTTGATCTCCTGCATCGAGGAGACGATCTTGTTGAAGATCTCGCTTTGGGGCGCGAAGAACACGCTTGGGCAATCTTCGCTGATGAGCGCGATCGGGCCGTGTTTCATTTCCGCCGCCGGATACCCCTCGGCGTGAATGTAGGAGATTTCCTTCAGCTTCAGCGCACCTTCGAGCGCGAGCGGGAACAGCGACAGCCGGCCGAGGAAAAGCATGTCCGAGGCGCGCGCGTAGCGCTTCGCGATCCGGCGGATGTGAGGCGCCTGCTCGAGGACCTTGCGCACGAGATCGGGCGCGCCCTTCAGCGCGTTCACATATTGCACACCGTCCGTGAAACTCATGTCGCGCATGCGGCCGAGATAGAGCGCGATCATCGCGCCGATCAGGATCTGCGAGGTGAATGCCTTCGTCGACGCCACGCCGATTTCCGGGCCGACGTGCTGGTAAATGCCGCCGTCCGCCTCGCGCGCGATGCTCGAACCGACGACGTTGCTGACGGCGAGGACGCGGTGGCCCTTGCGCTTCGCCTCGCGCAGCGCGGCGAGCGTGTCGATCGTCTCGCCCGACTGGCTCATGACGAAGAAGAGGGTGTTCGGATCCAGCGGCGAGTTACGGTAGCGGAACTCGGACGCGTAATCGACCTCCACGGGCAGCCGCGCGAAGCGCTCGATCAGGTGCTCGGTCACGAGGCAGGCGTGCCACGCGGTGCCGCAGCCGCAGAACATGAAGCGCTCGATCTGGCGGAATTCGCCCGGCGTGACGTTGAGGCCGCCGAACTGCGCCGTGCTGCCGTCGGCCGAAAAACGGCCGCGCATCGCATTTTCGAGCGCCGCGGGCTGCTCGAAAATCTCCTTCTCCATAAAGTGCGCGTAGCGGCCTTTCTCGGCGTCGGCGATCGACCACGTGATCTTGTCGACCACTGGTTCGACGTCGGACTGGTCGTTCGTCGAAATCGAGAACGTCGACGACGTCACGTGCACGAGCTCGCCATCCTTGAGGTAAACGACGTTCTGGGTGCGGCTGATCAGCGCCGATGCGTCGGATGCGATGATGTATTCGCCGTCGCCGACGCCGAGGATCAACGGCGAAGCCTGGCGTGCCGCGACGATCTCCGCGGGGAAATCCACGCAGAGCACCGCGATGCCGTAGGTGCCCTCGACATGACGGAGCGCCTTGCGCACGGATTCGAGAAACACGCTGTGGCCGTTCTGTCCGGCCGTTTCCTTCGCGTAGTGATACGCGATCAGATTGCAAAGCACCTCGGTGTCCGTCTCGGAGCTGAAGGTGTAGCCCTTCTCGAGGAGGAAGCGCTTGATGTGTGCGTAATTTTCGATGACGCCGTTGTGAATCAGCGCGAACTTGCCGTCGCTGCTCAGATGCGGGTGGGCGTTGGCGTCCGTGACGCCGCCATGCGTCGCCCAGCGCGTGTGGCCGATGCCGGTCGTGCCGGTGAATTTGCGATTCGCCGCTTCCTTGACGAGGGCGTCGACGCGTCCGGTTTTCTTGGCGACGTCAAGCCGGCGATCCTGCAGCACGCAAAGGCCCGCGGAATCGTAGCCGCGATACTCGAGGCGTTTGAGCCCCTCGAGAATGATGCCTGACGCCTTTTGCTTACCCACATAGCCGACGATTCCGCACATATTTCCGATTTTTGTTTGGCGAAAGTAAGCGAGCCGGCCAATCGTGCTTCAAGGTTTTAAACCCCCAAACCCGCTTTCTCATGACCACTCAGAAACGTGTGCTCGCCGTCATCATGGGAGGAGGACGTGGCACCCGCCTGCATCCCCTCACGCAAGAACGCTGCAAGCCGGCTGTCCCGCTCGCTGGCAAATATCGTTTGGTCGATATTCCGATCAGCAACTGCATCAACTCCGACATCAATCGGATCTTCGTGTTGACCCAGTTCAACACCGCGTCGCTCCACCGGCACATCCAGAACACCTACCATTTCGATCCGTTCGGCGGCGGCTTCGTCGACATCCTCGCGGCGGAGCAGACCGAGAAGAGTCTCGACTGGTATCAGGGCACGGCCGACGCCGTGCGCCGCAATCTCCTGCACTTCCGCTCCTTCCCGCACGACATCGTGCTCATCCTCTCCGGCGACCAGCTCTACCGGATGGATTTCCGCGAGATCATCGAGCAGCACCTGCGGACGAACGCCGACGTCACGATCGCGACCGTGCCGTTTCCTGTATCCAAAGTGGAAGGACTGGGCCTTTGCCGCGTGAACGATGATCTCTCCATCACCGAATTCGTCGAAAAGCCGAAGGACCCGAAGATCATCAACGGCCTCGCCTTGAGCCCGACGCTGGAGGCGAAGCTGAAGACGCCCTCGAAGGAGCACCACTGCCTTGCGTCGATGGGCATCTACGTGTTCAACCGCGGCGTCCTCGCCGATGCGCTGGACAACACCATGACCGATTTTGGCCGCGAGGTGATCCCCGGCCTGCTCGGGAAACAAAAGATCTTCGCGCACATCTTCGAAGGCTACTGGGAGGACATCGGCACCGTGCACGCGTTCTTCGAGGCCAACCTCGCGCTCGCGCAGCCGCTGCCGCCGTTCAACTTCTTCGAACCGAACGCGCCGATTTACACGCAGGACCGCTACCTGCCAGCCTCGAAGCTCAACAAGTGCGACATCAATCACGTCGTGATCGGCGACGGCTCGATCCTCACGGATTCCTCGCTCACGCATTGCGTGCTCGGCATTCGCTCGTTCGTGGGCGAGGGCAGCGTGCTGGAAGACGTGGTGATGATGGGCGCGGATTATTATGAAACCACGGAGCAGCTGGCTGCCAACGTGGCGCAAGGCCGCCCGCATCTCGGGGTCGGCAAACGCTGCCGCGTGAAGCATGCGATCATCGACAAGAACGCCCGCATCGGTGATGACTGCGTCTTGAACGCCGAAGGCAAAGCCGACGGTTCCTACATCGGCGGCGCCGTGATCATTCGCGATGGCGTGCTCGTCGTGACGAAGGGCGCGATCCTGCCGTCGGGCACGGTCGTCTGACGCGAGGGGACGCGTTTCAAACTCTCACGCCTCCTTCCGGTTTTCGCCACCGGAGGGAGGCTGGCGACAGTCACGCGGCGGCCTTGCGCCGCGCATGCACGATCATCGCGGC
This sequence comes from Opitutaceae bacterium, assembly GCA_040255565.1. Taxonomy (GTDB): domain Bacteria; phylum Verrucomicrobiota; class Verrucomicrobiia; order Opitutales; family Opitutaceae; genus Opitutus. The sequence continues at coordinate 1,258,442 of JBDZVH010000001.1, forward strand.
GCCAACCGCCACGAGAAAGATCGAGTAAAACGTTCCGCGGCTGAGGCCGAGGATCAGCGACGCATCCGGCTCGCGGAAAATTTCCCCGATCGAGCGGACGAGCGCATAGAGAATGAAGAACTCGCCCGTGAGCCGGCCGGGCGTCTTTTTCACAGCGTCAGTTTTCCAGAAACGCCACTGCATCACGGCGAGCAACAGCAGCCCTTCGAGGGCGGCTTCGTAGAGTTGGGAAGGGTGACGCGGGAAAGGTCCGCCGCCGGTGTTCGAAAAGATGATCGCCCACGGCACGTCGGTCGGTTTGCCCCACAATTCGCCGTTGATGAAGTTCGCGATCCGGCCGAACAGCAGACCCGCCGGCGCCGTGGACGCCACGAGGTCGCCGAGATGCAACATCGGGATGTGGTGGCGCCGGCTGAACCACCACAGCGCGATCGCGACGCCCGCCATGCCGCCGTGACTCGCCATGCCGCCTTCCCAGACGCGAAAGAAACTCAGCGGATCGTGAATCAACTGCTCCGGGTGGTAGAGGAGAAACGAGCCAAGTCGTCCGCCCACCATCACGCCGACCACGAGGGTGACGATGAAATCCGACACCTTCGCCGCGGGCAGTTGCGAGCGGCCGGCGTGCCAGTATTTCGCGAGCAGCCACGCCGCGACGAGGAAGCCCATCAGATAGGCCAGCCCGTAGTAGCGAATCCCGAAGTTGTCGGTGAAGCGGATCAGGAACGGGCTCAGGTCGTGCGTCCAATACGCGGCCGGAAAACGGAGAAGAATCGACATGGTCTCGCGGAGAAACGGCCGACATTTGCGCCGGCCCACCGGCCGAACAATCCAATTCGCTGCCGCCGCCGCGTCGACGCACACAAGAAAACCTTGCAGATCGCGGCGCGCGGGTGAGCGTAGCGGGCTCAAGATGAGCGAACTGAAACGCACACCGTTGCGCGATTTCCACGCGGCCCATGGCGGCCGGCTGGTCGACTTCGCCGGTTGGGAAATGCCGGTCCAATACCGCAGCATCCTCGAGGAGCACAAAGCGGTGCGCCGCGCGGCGGGCTTGTTCGACGTCAGCCACATGGGCGAAGTCGACGTGCGCGGGCCGGAAGCGGCGAAATTCTTGAATCACCTCGTCACGAACGATGTCACGAAGCTGTTCCCCGGCCGCGTGCTCTACACGCCGATGTGCTACCCGAACGGCGGCGTCGTGGACGACCTGCTCATCTACCAGCGGGCGCCGGACGACTACCTGCTTTGCATCAACGCGGGGAATATCGCGAAAGACCTTGCCTGGATCCGGGAGCAGGCGACGGCGTTCCGGGTGGACATCACCGACCGCTCCGACGATTACGCGCTCATCGCCGTCCAGGGACCGCGCGCCGCGGAGATCGTGCTGTCGCTCACGGGCGCGAAGCTCGGCGCCGTGAAATACTATCATTTTGTGGAGGCGCCGGTCGCCGGCGTGCATTGCCTGATCAGTCGCACCGGCTACACCGGCGAGGACGGTTTCGAACTTTATCACGCCGCCACTGAAGCCGTGCAGCTGGCGGAGGCGCTGCTCGCCGCCGGCCAGGCCCACGGTTTGGAACTCGCCGGACTGGGAGCGCGGGACAGCCTGCGGCTCGAGGCCGGGTATCCGCTTTATGGACACGAGATTTCGGCGGACATCTCGCCGCTCGCGGGCGGACTAGGGTGGACGGTGAAACTCGAAAAAGGCGCCGACTTCATCGGTCGCGCGGCGCTGCTCGCCGAGAAACAGCAGGGCCCGTCGCAACGCATCGTGTTTTTCAAGACCGGCGACCGCCGCATCGTCCGCGCGGATACACCGGTCGTGAATGAGGCCGGTGTCACCGTCGGCCGCGTCGTTTCCGGCACGCTGTCGCCGATCCTGAACGAAGCGATCGGCTCGGCGCTCGTCGCGGCGTCGGCGACGACACAGCCGTTGTCCGTGGAGATCCGCGGGACGAAGTTGACGCTGCAGCTCACGAAGCCGCCGTTTGTCCCGCTGAAACAGGGCGCCTGAACGTTTTCCTTCACCGATCCTCAATTCCCATGAGCAATATTCCTGCCGGTCTGCGCTACGCGAAATCCCACGAATGGCTGAAGCTGGAGAGCGACGGCACCGCGAAGGTCGGCATCACCGACTACGCGCAGAACTCGCTCGGCGACATCACCTACGTGCAGTTGCCCAAGGTCGGCGCGACGTTGACCGCCGGCCAGACCTTCGGGGTCGTGGAGTCGGTCAAGGCCGCCAGCGATCTTTACGCGCCGGTAGCCGGCACGGTCGTGGCGGTCAACCCGGCCTTGGACGCGGCGCCGGAAACGTTGAATCGCGACCCGTATGCCGAGGGCTGGATGCTGCAGATCAAAGTTTCGAATCCGGCCGAGGCCGACGCGCTGCTCGATGCGTCTGCCTACGAAAAAACGCTGGGTTGAGGGCCGGATTTAGGGCGTCGGGTCATTGTCGGACGCCGGTCCTGACGCCTGGCGAAAAACGGTAACAGTCCGGCCGAGGCACCGTCTTTCGGCGGCAACGGCGCGAGCTGCCCGCATCCTTGATCGCTGCATTGCGTCAGGCGGGCCATTGCGACGGCGCAACTCATTTCATTTCACCTTCATGTTTCCCGGTAGACTGGTTTCGGTCGTGTTGACGGTTGGTTTCGCCCTGACGGGCTGCGCCAAAAAGCAGGCGCCGGTGGCGCGCATGTCGGACCAGTTGCAATCGGTGGAGGTGACGCGGTTGTCGCGACAGGATCTGGAAGAAACCGTGAGCCTCGTCGGCTCGGTGGCGGCCAACGAGGCGGCGACGATCCGGCCGGAAACGACCGGTCTCGTGCGCGAGATTCATTTCGAAGAGGGCCAGCGCGTGAACAAAGGCGATCTGCTGGTGAAGATCGACGACGCCGAATTGAAGGCGCAGTTCGCGCAAAGCGACGCTCGTTACCAGTTGGCGGAGCAGAACCTGCAACGCGCGGAGCTGCTCGGCGCTTCCCAGAGCAACAGTCTGGCGGAGGTCGACCGCGCGCGCTCCGAGTTCGCCGCCGCCAAATCGGAGCGGGAACTCATCCGCGTGCGGCTCGACCGCTCGGAAGTGCGCGCGCCGTTCGATGGCGTGCTCGGCGCCCGCACGCTCTCGCCCGGAGATTACGTCAATCCCCAGTCCGTGATCACGACGATCGATGATCTCTCGCGGCTGAAGATCGAGTTTCAGGTGCCGGAACGGTTCGCGGCGAAGGTGCGACCAGGCACGAAGTTCGCGCTGCGTTCGTCGGCGCTGCCGACGGACGCGGCGCTGAGCGGCGAGGTCTATTTCGTCTCAGCCGTCGTCGATCGGGAAACGCGGTCCAGCGCGGTCAAGGGCTATGTCGTCGCCGCGGACTCGGGGCTGAAGCCCGGCATGTTCACCAACGTCGATCTCGTGCTCGATGTCCGGCGCGGCGTGCTGACGGTTCCGGAAGGCGCGATTCTCACGACCACGGCAGGCACCCAGATCGTGACGGTGAATGAAAGCACGACGCCGCCGACCGCCGCCTTCGTGCCGGTTCGCACCGGGTTGCGCGCGAAGGGCGTGGTCGAGGTCGAGGCGTTGCAGGGGCAATTGTCCGATGCGACGCAAGTGGTGGCCTCCGGCGTCGGCGCGTTGATCCTTTACCCCGGGACCAAGCTCGAGCTGAAGCCGCAGGTGAAGGAACTGCGCACCGCGTCGCTGCCATGATCCTGTCCGATGTTTCCATCCGGCGTCCGGTCGTGTGCCTGGTGGCCTCGATCTTGGTCGTGCTGATCGGCGGCCTGTCGTTCAGCCAGCTCGCCGTGCGCGAGTATCCGAACATCGATTCGCCGATCGTTTCGGTGCAGACGTCCTATCCCGGCGCGTCCGCCGAGGTGATCGAAACCAAGATCACGGAGCCGCTCGAAAAGGAGATTTCGTCGATCGACGGGATCCGCGTCATCCGCTCCGTGTCGCGCGAGGAACGCTCGGAAATCACCGTCGAGTTCACGTTGAAACGCGACGTCAACGAGGCCGCGAACGACGTGCGCGATCGCGTGAGCCGGGCGCGCGGGCGTTTGCCGGACGAGGTGCTGGAGCCGCAGGTCACGAAAACGGAAGCCGATGCGGATCCGATCCTGAGCTTTTCGCTCAACTCCGACCGCTACTCGCGTCAGGAGCTTTACGATATCGCGGAGCGTTTCGTGGTGCAGCGGATCCAGACGGTGCCAGGCGTCGGCTCGGTGCAGATCCGCGGTCCGCGTTTTGCGATGCGGCTGTGGATCGATTCGGACCGGCTGGCGGCCTACGGGCTGACCGTCGCGGACGTCGAGCGGGCCCTGACGCAGCAGAACGTCGACATTCCCGGCGGACGCATCGAATCCGTGACGCGGGAGTTCACGGTGCGGACGCAGGGCAACATGACGGAGGTGCCGGATTTCGAGAACCTCGTGCTCGCGGTGCGCGGCGGCTATCAGGTGAAGTTTTCCGACATCGGGCGCGTGGAGTTGGGCAAGAACGATTATCGCGGCGAAAGCTTTTTCCGCGGCCGGCCGACCGTCGGCATCCAGGTTTACCGGCAGTCGCAATCGAACCTGCTCGATCTGGCGGAAGGCGTGAAGGGGCAGATGCCGAACATCATGTCCGATCTGCCGCAAGGCGTGAGCATCGACGTCGGCTTCGACAGCTCGGTGTTCGTCGAACGCTCGGTGCGCGAGGTTTACAAGACGCTGTGGGAAGCGGCGGGGCTCGTGATCCTGATGATCTTCATCTTTCTCCGCGACTGGCGCGCAACCTTCATCCCGCTGCTCGCGATTCCGGTGTCGGTGATCGGCTCCTTCGCGGTGATGAGCTGGCTCGGTTTTTCGCTGAACGTGCTGACGCTGCTTGCGCTCGTGCTCGCGGTCGGCCTCGTTGTCGACGACGCGATCGTGATGCTCGAAAACATCTACCGGCGCATCGAACTCGGCGAATCGCCGATTTATGCGGCGGTGCATGGCGCGCGGCAGGTGGCGTTTGCGATCATCGCGACGACGCTGACGCTGGCGGCGGTGTTTCTGCCCGTGGCGTTTCAATCCGGCCAGACCGGGCGGCTGTTCTTCGAGTTCGGCGTCACGCTGGCGATCGCGGTGATGGTTTCGGCGTTCGTGGCGCTGACGCTCACGCCGATGCTCAGCTCGCGGATGCTCAAGACCAAGGTGGTCGATGGCGAGCGGCGGCACGGCTGGCTCTACGAGAAAACGGAGCCGTTTTTCGCGACGATCAACCGCTGGTATTCATCTTGGTTGGACGCCGCCTTTGCGCACAAGACGTGGGTGCTGCTGGCCGCGGGCGCGATCGCGTTGCTGGGACCCTTGCTTTATACGCAGCTGCAGCGCGAGCTCACGCCCCTCGAGGATCGCAGCTCGTTTCGCGCGCAGTTCATCGCTCCGGTCGGCTCCACGCCGCAGTATTCCCATTACTACACCGGCAAGATGGAGGAGATGATCCTCGCGGTGCCGGAGATGGATCGCACCTTCCGCCGCAGCGGCGACAGCAATCGCGCGTTCATCTACGCGACCTTGAAACCGTGGGAGGAACGCGAGCGGACGGCGCAGGAAGTCATCCTCGAGCTGCGCGAAAAATTCCGCAGCGAAATCACGGGTGGCCAGGCGGTGCCGATCGCGCCGCGTCCGTTTGGCCAGCGCGGCGGCGGCTCGGGCGTGCAGCTGGTGCTGCAGGGATCCGATTTCGACAAGCTCCAGCAGCTCGGCGAGCAGATGCTCGCGGCGATGCGGGAGACGAACCTGTTTTTCCAGCCGCGGCTGGATCCGTCGCCGACCAAGCCGCAGCTCGACGTGCACATCGACCGCGCGAAAGCGGCGGATTTGAGCGTGCCGGTTTCCGCGATCGCGACGACGCTGGAGACGCTGTTCGGCGGCAAGCAGGTGACGACCTTTCAACGCGGCAATCAGGAGTTCGACGTCATCGTGCAGGTGGCGGATCAGGATCGGATGACGCCGTCGGACCTCAGCCGCGTTTACGTGAAGTCGAGCACCGGGCAGCTGATCCAGTTGACGAATCTGGTGCGGGCGAACGAAGCCGTGGTGCCGGAGAATTATCCGCATTTCGCGCGGTTGCGCGCAGTCACGATTTCCGCGCAGCTCTCGGGCAACGCGACGATCGGCGATGGAGTGGACTTTTTGAAAGCGGAAGCCGATCGCATCCTGCCCGCCGGCTACACCTACGCGTGGGACGGGGAAACGCGGGAATACGTCGAGAGCGCCAGCGACACGTGGATGCTGTTCACGCTCGCGCTCGTGTTCACGTTTCTCGTGCTCGCGGCGCAGTTCGAATCCTGGATTCACCCGATCACGATTTTCACCGGCATCGTGCTCGCGCTCGCGGGCGGCGTGATCGTGCTGTATTGCACGCGCTTCTTCGGGCCGGCGATGACGGACAATCTCTATTCGCGCTTCGGGTTGATCATGCTGATCGGCCTGGTGGCGAAGAACGGCATCTTGATCGTGGAGTTCGCGAACCAGCTTCAGCTCGAAGGGCGCTCGGCGTTCGAGGCGGCGCGCGAGGCGGCGATTCTGCGCTTCCGGCCGATTCTGATGACTGCGATCGCGACGGTGCTCGGCGCGGTGCCGATCGCATTTGCGAGCGGCGCGGGCGCGGAAAGCCGCAATCCGATGGGCATCGTGATCGTCGGCGGCTTGAGCATCGCGACCTTCCTCACGCTCTTCGTCGTGCCGATCTTCTATATCCTGGTGGATCGGCTGTGCGTTCGCGTCACCGGCCACTCCAGCGCGCATGGCTTGAAGAAGGCGCAGGAGATCGAGCGCGAGACGGCGACGACGACGCCCGAGATCGCGCTGGCGAAGTAAGCCGGCCGGATAAAAAGAAAGCGCCGGCGAAAAGCCGGCGCTGAATCGGAAGGGCGCGGACGCGATAGGCTCAGACGAGCAGAAGCGCGGGCGCTTCGAGGATCTGCTTCAATGCCGCGAGGTATTGCGCACCGACCGCGCCATCCACGACGCGGTGATCGCAGGAAAGCGTGAGCACCATCGTCTGGCCGATTACGATCTGATCGTTTTTGACGACGGGTTTTTTGACGGTGGTGCCCACGGCGAGGATCGCGGCGTTCGGCGGGTTGATGATCGCGCTGAAGCGGGCGACGCCCATCATGCCCATGTTCGAGACGCAGAAAGTGCCGCCGGTGAACTGGTCAGGCTTGAGCTTCTTGTCCTTGGCGAGCTTGCCGAGGGACTTCGCCTCGGTGCTGATTTGGAAAACGCTCTTCTGGTGCGCGTCGCGGATGACCGGCGTGATCAGGCCGTCTTCCATCGCGACGGCGAACGCAACGTGGGCGGCGCCGAAGTAGCGGATCTGGCCCTGGCCGGACGCGGCGGTTTCCCAGGAGGCGTTGACCTGCGGCACGCGTCGCAGCGCCTCGGCGCTCGCCTTAAGGATGAAGTCGTTGACCGAGAGTTTGACGCCTTCCTTTTCGAGTCCGGAGTTGAGCTGTTCGCGCAGGGCGAGGAGCGGGGCGGCATCGATCTCGATCTCGACGTAGAAATGCGGATATTGCGTCTTCGATTCGACGAGCCGCCGGGCGATCGCGCCGCGCATGTTGGAAACCGGCGTGGTGCGCTCTTCTTGAATTGGGCCGGTGCGGGTCGGCGTGCCGCCGGTGAACGCGCCCGCGGCGGGCCGGGGCGCCGGCGGGTTCTTTTCGGCGGCGAGGATATCCGCGCGAACGATACGGCCGCCGGGACCGCTGCCGGTGACCAGGGTGTAGTCGATTTTCTTTTCGGCGGCGAGTTTCCGGGCGAGGGGAGAAATCTTGACGCGGCCCTGCGGAGCGGGAGCCGGGCTGGGCGCCGGACTCGGGGCCGGTGCGGCGCTCGCGGGAGCGGTGGCGGGGGCCTGGGTCGGACGAGCTTCCACTTCGTTCTTCGAAGTCGTGGACGCGCCGGCGTCGCTCGGCTTCGTTTCGTCCGAGGGCTTTTGTGCCGGCGCCGGCGCGGCCTTCGGAGCGGGGGCGTCGACCTTTTCGCCGGGCTTGCCGATCGCGCACAGCGGGTCGCCGATCGCGACCTGCGAGCCGTCCGCGACGAAGATCTTCAACAGCGCGCCGTCAAAGAAACTCTCCAGCTCCATGGTGGCCTTGTCCGTTTCGACCTCGGCGAGCATGTCGCCGGACTTCACGGCATCGCCTTCTTTTTTCAGCCACTTGACCAGCGTGCCCACCGTCATGGTGTCGCTGAGTTTCGGCATTTCGATGATGTTGGCCATGGAGGGAAAAGCTAGGGACTGGGGACGAAGGGTGGGGAGCGGAGCGGCGGTTCAGCCGGCGAGTTCGAGCGCGGCCTTGAGGACGCGGGACGGATTCGGAAGCTGCTCGATTTCCACCGGCGGGCTGTAGATCGCCGGCGCGTCGACGGTGGTCACGCGGTGAATCGGGGCGTCGAGTTCGTCGAACGCTTCCTTCTGGATCATGAACGCGAGCTGCGAGCCGACGCTGGCGAACGGCTTTTGCTCCTCGACGATCAGAACGCGGTGGGTCTTGGCGACCGAGGCGCGCACGGTGTCGAAATCGAGCGGACGGATCGTGCGGAGATCGACGATTTCCGCGGAGATATCGTGTTCCTTCTCGAGGAGCTCGGCGGCCTTGAGCGAGTGGAGGACGGAGCGGCCATAGGTCACGATCGTGAGATCGGTGCCCTCGCGTTTCACGTCGGCTTTGCCGAGCGGAATCAGGTATTCGCCTTCCGGCACCTCGCCCTTTTCGCCGTAAAGCATCGTGTTCTCCAGGAACATGACCGGGTCGTTGTCGCGGATGGCGGATTTGAGGAGGCCTTTCGCGTCGTAAGGCGTGGCGGGGACGACGACCTTCACGCCCGGGTGATTGGCGAGAACGTTTTCCGGCGTGTGCGAGTGGGTCGCGCCGACGTTCGTGCCGCCGTTGGCGGGGCCGCGGATGACGATGGGGCAGTTGATCAGGCCGCCGGACATGTAGCGGACGTTGGCGGCGTTGTTCAGAATCTGGTCAAAGGCGACCGAGTAGAAGGACCAGAACATCAGCTCCATCACGGGCCGGATGCCGAGCATGGACGCGCCCACGCCCAGGCCGATGAAGCCGGCCTCGGAGATCGGCGCATCCACGATGCGCTGCGGGCCGAATTTGGCGAGAAGGCCTTCGGTGACCTTGTAAGCGCCGTTGAACTGGGCGACTTCCTCGCCGATGACGACAACGTTGGCGTCGCGCTCGAGTTCCTCGGAGAGGGCGTGACGAACGGCTTCGCGGTAATTGATGACGGGCATTTTTAAGGACCTCAGATCTGAGATTTGAAATTCGAGATTCGTGCGCAGCGCGGCCGCTCAGTCGAAGAAGAGGCGGCCTTCCGATTTGCGTTGGGACGGATTATCCGCCTCCCAATACACGTCCTTCTGAATGTCCTCGACTGTCGGAAAGGGGCTCGCTTCCGCAAACTCGGCGGCGAGGTCGGCCTCGGCGCGCGCTTCCTGGTCGATTTTCTCGATAAGCGCGTCGTTCAACACGCCTTCCGCGACGAGCTGCGTCTGGAGCACCTGGATCGGATCCTTCGTGCGGCGGTATTCCTCGATCTCGGTCTTGCTGCGATAAGTGTTGTCCGGATCGGCGACGGAGTGGCCGCGGTAACGGTAGGTGTCGATCTCGACGGTGCTCGGGCGGGATTTCTCGCGGGCGAGGGTGAGGAACTTGGCCATCGTGGCGCGCACCTCGTAAACGTCGTGGCCTTCGCACTGGCCCCATTCCATGTCGTAACCGGCCGCGCGTGCGGCGAGTTCGCCGGCGGAGGAACGCGCCTGGCTGGTGCCCATGGAGTAGCCGTTGTTTTCGATCACGAACACGACCGGCAGATTCCAGAGCGAAGCGAGGTTGTAGGCTTCGTGCACGGCGCCCTGATTCACCGCGCCATCGCCCATGAACGCCATCGCGGCGCCTTTCAAACCCTTGTATTTGATCGCGTAGGCGAGTCCGGTGCCGAGCGGGATCTGTCCGCCGACGATGCCGTGGCCACCCCAGTAATTCTTGTCGGGCGCGAAGTAATGCATCGAGCCGCCCTTGCCCTTCGAGCAACCGGTCACCTTCCCGTAGAGCTCGGCCATCAGCGGCTTCGTTTCCATGCCAACCGCGATCGCGTGACCGTGGTCACGATAGGCGGTGATGACATGATCGTCCTCGCCCATGAGCGAGCAGCAGCCGACGGCTACCGCTTCCTGGCCAATATAGAGGTGGAGGAAGCCGCCGATCTTCTTGCCCTGGTAGGCGCGAAGGCTGCGTTCTTCGAAGCGACGGATGCGCACGATCTTCCGGTAAAGCTCGATTTTTTCCTCGTTCTTGAGCGAGGCGTTGATCGGCGCGCGGCTGAAGTCCGGGCGTTTGGCGCTCTCGGCAGGCTTGGTTTCGGCGGTGGTGCTCGGTTTCTTGCTCACGGAAAGGGAAACGATTGGGTTGAACGAAAAAGTGTCCGTCGCGCGCCGGAGAAATCAAGTGCGGATTGGCCCGCGCGGCGCGCGCAACACACGATCACTGCGAGCTTCCCCTCGCAAACCGGCGCGCGGGTTTTACCGGTGGATTTATGACGGCGTGATCTCCTCGATGTCCACGACCACGGGTTTGCCGGGAGCGCAATCCGCACGCATCGCGACGAAGCGGTCGCGGTAACGATCATACGTGGGCCACAACGCTGTGCGGTCCGTCTCTGGGATCGGGAGTTGATCGATCGCCGCGCGGCTGAAGAAGCCAAAGCGACCTTCATGCATATCGGCCGGCAGCGTCGCGATCGGCTTGCGACAGCGAAATAGAAACATGAGCCAGTGCGAACTACCCTCGTAGGCCTTTTCCGCAATCATTGCGAAAAGGTGCAGGTCGGACGTGGAGATCTCGAAGCCCGTTTCTTCCCGCGTTTCGCGCACCGCGCATTCGAACGGCGACTCGCCGATCGCCGTTTCCAGTTTCCCGCCGATCGGGCTCCAGACGCCGAGATTCGGCGGCTTCGCGCGCAAAAGCAGCAGGTGTTCGCCTGAGGCGTTCTCAAGGAAAACCAGCACGGCGATCTTGTAGGAGAGCGGCGTCGACATCGGCATCTAAATTTCGGCGTGACGTTGCAGGATGATTGCACCACGGTGCGCCGTCCACTTCATGAAACGCATCCGACTAACAATAATTGTCGGCCGTTCGCGCCCGCATTGGCAAAGCGGGGACGCAACGCGAAGGGCAGGCGGGCGGCGGTGGTTTGAAGTGGAAAAACCCACGGTTGGCGCCGAGGCATGGTGCCACGTCGACGGTCAGGTCAATGCGAAACCGGTCGATCGCCGCCGCGGTGGACCTCGCGTCGCCGCCCGGTCGCGCCAATCGCGAGCCTCGTGTGTGAGCCGGGTTCCTTGACGCGACGCCATGCTGCAACGTCACACACGCGTCCCCGGTCCGATCGTCGCCGATCTCGGCGCGGCGCACGTTGCTGCCGGAAGATTCACCCGCTCCCGTTCCGGCGAGCTGCGCCTCGACGCCCTGGAGTTTACGGCGACAAATCCCGATCCGGACAAAGACAATGCCTCGCGAGCGACATACGCCGCGTGGTTCGGGCAGTCGACTTTGACCGACGCGTCACGGTCCCATCTTCGCGTTGCGCTGCCGGCGCACCTGGTCCTGACGAAACGCATCGCCACCCCGCGGGTGCCGCGGTCCAAACGGGCGCGCGTCCTCGCGTTCGAAGCCGCCCAAAATACGCCGTATCCGCTCGACGAAGTGGTATGGGATTATGGCGCGGTGACGGAGCACGACGGCGAACTCGAAGCAATCCTTGCGGTCGCGAAGCGGGACGCCCTCGCGCCGCTTGAGGCCGGTTCGCGCTGCGGTCGGATCGCGGCCGCGATTCCGGCGCCTTTCGCCTTGTGGCATTGTTTCCGCCACAATCATCCCGAGCAGACCGACTGCACCGCGATCGTTTCCGTGGGTGCGCGTTCGACGACGCTGCTGCTGGTCGAAGGTGAACGCTGGGCGGTGCGCTCATTCGGATTGGGCGGTAACGCCATCTCGCAGGCGATCGCGGAGGCGCTGGGTCTTTCCTTCACGGAGGCGGAGACGCTGAAACTGGCGGCGAATGGCTCGTCCGGCGCGGACGCGGTTCGCGAAACGATCGGCCGGGCGACGACCGAGTTTGCGGGAAAACTCGGCGCCGAGGTCGTGCGCTCCGTGGCCGCGCTCCGCCAGCAGGCGAAGCTGGGGCAACCTCGCGCGTTCTTTCACTGCGGCGGCGCCGCATCGCTGGCCGGTCTGCCGGCCGCACTGGAGGAAAGGCTGCAGGTGCCGGGACGACCGCTGGAGCCGTTTCGCCGTGTTCAGGTTTCGGATACGATCCAAACGGAGGCGCGGCGGCGGGCGGCGAGCCTGGCGGAGCTGGTTGGGCTGGCGGTGGCGGGAAACCGCAGCGACTGCCGGCCCAATCTGCTGCCGCCGGACCTGAAGCGCGCGGCGGCGCAAGCCCGGGGACTGCGCACGGTCGTCGGTGTCGCGGCGCTCACTGGGCTCGCGCTGCTGCCGCCGGTGGTTTTCTATCGCGGACAAAGCCGCCACGAATCGGCTGCGCTCGCCCGGCTTCAATCCGAGGTCTCCGCGCAGCGCGCGTTCGTCCCGGAAATTCGCCGGACCTCCGAACGACTCGAAGCCGAGGCGAGGCTGCTGATGGAGTGGCAGCAACGGCTCGCGGCACAATCCAACTGGATCGCGTGGCTGGCGGATTTGGAACGCCGGCTGGCGCAGGTCGGCGACGTGTGGATCGACCGTTTCGGTCCCGCCACGGCGGGGGCGTTGCCGGTCACAGAGCCGACGGCGGCGAGCCGTCCCGTGCGTTTCACGCTCGACGGCCGGATGCTCGATCGTGCTCATCCCACGCACCGCGTGAGCGCGGCGGCACAGGTTCGCGTGCAACAACTGCTCGCCGCGCTCGCCGCCTCGGATTTCGTGGCGCGCGTCGAAAACGAGCGCTTCGACAACCGGCAGCCCGGCATCCTGCGGTTCAGCCTCGTGCTGGTGCTGAACCCCGCAACGCCGCTCTAGATCGCGTGCGCATGCTGCAGACCAATCCGATGCTGAGCGCAGCCGCTTGCTGTGTGGCGCTCGTGCTCGCCATCGAAGTCTGGTGGTTGCACGCGGCGCTCGCGCGTCTGGCAGAAATGCAGACGGCGCGCCTGGAACTCGGGCGCGAGTCGGAGCGGCTGAGTCGAATGCAACCGGCGCCGACCGCGGCGACGCTCGCCGCGATCGAGAGCGAACTCGCCGCCGTGCGGTACGCGCGGGCAAGCCTCGCCGCGCGTTTCGCCGTGACCTCGCCGGATCGCGCCGCCGACGTTTCCGAATCGGTTGCAGATTCGGCGCGCGCTTTTTTTGCGGCCGCAGGTTTTGAGGATCGGTTGCGTCGGCTGGCGGCACAGCGCGGCGTCACGGTTCCGGCTGACGCTCGATTCGATTTTTCGCCCGGTAACGACGCGGTCTTGGAGCCGGAGGAGGCGCGGCAGCGCGAGCAGGAGCGGGCGGCGCTGGAGCCGCTGCTCACCCGATTGCTCGAGGCACAGCCCCGCGAGTTTCTAGGGCTGACGCGAGTCGCCGAGGACCCGCGGGCGCCTGATCGATCGACGCTGGTTCTGAGGTTTTCCGCTACGACCGAGGTGCTGCGGGTAACGTTGAACTCGCTCGCGGATTCGAACGTTCCGCTGTTCATCCGTTCGCTCGCGGTGACGCCGCTTGCTGCCGCAGACGACGCGAACTCCGCGGTTCCAAATCCGGACGCGCGACGAAAGGTGGTCGCCCGCACCCCATCGCGCTTCGAGCTGTGGCTGGATTTTCGAGAGATTCCGGCCGAGGCGGCCGACGCTCGGTGAAGCCGCAAACATGACCACCGCGCGCGCCAGCTTGTGGATGGGAATCCTGATCGCGGCGGTGTCGACGATTTGGTTCGCGTGGCGTTGGCGAAGCGAAGGGCGCACATCGCTCGCCGCGCCGGCCCTGGCGTTCTCCGGCTCGGATTATGTCCCACGCGCGTGGACGGCGGAAAAGAGCGCGGTCACGCGATGGGAACGAAAACCGGCGACGACGAGTGAAGGCGAATCGGATTTGTTCACGGCGCCGGAGGTGTATTTCGATCCGGCGTCCGGCCAATTCGAGAGGGGCGCGCGGATGCCAACGGAGCGCGGCGCGGCGGATGCGGCGGGTGTGGAACGGCTGCAGTTGATCGCGGTGGAGCGGGAGCTTTACCGGCTCCAGTTGATCGGTGTGATCGGCGGCGAGGAGCGGAGGATCGCGGTGTTTGAGGACCTCGCGACGGGGTCGACGTTGCTCGGCGGACGCGGCCAGCGGGTGGCCGACGTGCTCATCGAAGACGTGGTGGTGCACCGCACGGACGCGGTGGCGCGGTTGCAGGCTTCACGTCGGGGCGAAGACCTGGAGCTGAGCACCAAAGAGCGCGCGTTCACCGGCCGACTGGTGGCGCTTGTGCGCAAGGCGGACGCGGACGATGCGATCGCCGTTCACGAAGGCGAAACGCTGACGATCGGCGATGCCACGATCCGCGTCGAACGGCTCCAACTCACGCCGCCCTCCCTCACCGTCACGTTCGCGGAGCCGGAAAACGCCGCGCCCGCATCGATCACGCTCACGCCCGCGCGCACCGCGCAGAGCGCGCCGAATCCCGATTCACCTTCCAGCTAAAGCTCATGAACCGATCGATCTGCCGTCTGCTTACGTTTGCCGGAGTTTGTCTGCTTTGCGTTGCGCGATTGCCCTCAGCCTCCGCGGCGGATCCGGCGAAACCGCCAATCACGCCGCGCGAGCAGACGCGCACGGAGCTGTTGCGTGAGGTGGGGCGCAGTTGGGCGCGACCGAACGCGGGAATGACGCTGGCAGCGGTCCCGGCTAGTGCGTCCGTGCCACCGCTGGCGAGGAAGCTGGACGAGATCATGCTGCCATCGATCAGCTTCACGCGCGCGGAAATCGGACACGTGGTGGCGGCGCTCGGCGCGATCTCGGAAGACTACGATCAGACCGGGATCGGCGCGAAAGGGGTGAACATCGTGCTGATCGATCCGGCCGCCCGCGCGCCGCAGGTCACGCTTACCTTGCGCAACACCTCGCTCAAACGGGCGCTCGATTTCGCGACCGAGGCGGTGGGCTACCAGTATGAAGTGCAGGCGGACGCGGTGGTGGTGCGCCCTGGCGATCAGCCTGCGGCGCTCGAAACGGCGTTCTTTCCGGTCGCGCGCGCCACCGTGCTGCGGATGATGGGAGGCGCCGGCGTCGCGCCGCCCCCGAGCGCGGCCCCGGATCCGTATTCCTCGGCGCGAACGAACCGGGAATCCGGACCGCTCACCGGCACCGAAGGCCCCGCGATCCGCACGTTTCTCCAGCAGGCCGGCGTCGATTTTCAGAGCGTCGCCGGGGCGAGTCTCGCTTACGACGGCTCGGCGCTGATCGTGACGCAGACACCGCGCAACAACGAGCGTATCCGAAACATCATGACGCGTTACCGGGATGTCCGGCAGGTGGAGATCGAGGCAAAGTTTCTCGAAGTGCAGGAAGGCGCGCTGGAGGAGCTCGGGGTGAACTGGAATCTCACGACGAAGCCGACGCAGCGCAGCGCGGGCGCCCAGGCGACGTATGCCACCGGCGGACGCTCGCTCGCGAGTGCGTTCGGGAGCTTCGGATCGAATCAGCAGGGCCGCATCGTGCGGCCTTCGGTGTTCAACGATCGCAACGGCAACGGCAGCCAGGAGGAGGGCGAGGAAACGCTGCAGCAGGAAATCGACCTGCCCATCCTCAATCCGTCGCCGCGGATCCCCGGTTCCGCCGATCTGGCTTCCGGCGCGGGTCCGCTCGCCACGATTGCGGGAGTGGTCGGCGAGTTCGACGTCAACGCCGTCGTGCGCGCGCTGTCGCAGCAGCAGGGGACGGATCTGTTGAGTGCGCCGAAGGTGACCGTGTTGTCCGGCAACCCGGCCACGATCACGGTCGCGCAGGAGATGCGTTATCCGCAGAGCTTCGGGCAGACGCAAAGCCAGGTCGGAACGGGCAACGCCAGTGGGGGCGGTTCGGCGGGCGTGGCAATCACGGCCGGGACGCCGCAGGAATTCACCGCGCGCAACGTCGGTGTGGAGTTGAAAGTCACGCCCACCGTCGAGGAGGACGATCACAGCATCAGCCTCGATCTGAATCCCACCGTCACGGAGTTCGACGGCTTCGTCGAATACGGCGGGCCGAGCATCGCGATCTCAGGCAGCACGACGGTGACTGTGCCGTCGGGGTTTTATCAGCCGATCTTCTCGGTGCGCGACATTTCCACGCGGGTGACGATTTGGGACGGCGCGACGCTCGTGATGGGCGGGCTCACTCGCGAGGAGGTGAAGCAGGTGAAGGACAAGGTTCCGATCCTCGGTGACATTCCGCTCCTCGGACGGTTGTTTCAATCGAAGGGAGAAACGGCGCAGAAACGAAATCTGTTGATCTTCGTGACCGCGAATCTCGTGGATGCGGCCGGCGCCCCGACGCGGTTCCAGACGCTGCAGATCGGCCGGGCGGAGTCGCCGGATCCGGCGGCGCTCGAAACGGATGAGATCTCGGCCACGCGCTGAACGTCGACTCCGGGCGTCGGCTGGAATTCGGTTGCGCGGCGGCGGTTTCGATCTTGCGTGAAGCCATGGCGAAATGGCTGCTCGTTGACGGATTCAATCTGGCTTATCGCTGCTTTCACGCGCTGCCGGAGTTGACGCGCGCGGATGGCTTTCCCACCGGTGCGCTGCACGGCTGGGTGAAGTCGCTCTGGAAATTGATCGATCAGGAGAAACCGGACGCGACGCTCGTGTTTTTCGATCTGGGCGAATCGCAGGACCGGCTCGCGCTGCTCGCGGACTACAAGGCACAGCGGAAGCCGATGCCGGATCCGCTGCGTCAGCAGATCGAGCCGATCAAGGCGCTCACCCGTGCGATGGGTCTGGCCGGTATCGAGCAGGACGGCGTCGAAAGCGACGACTTGCTCGCGTCCGAGGCGGTGAAACTCGCCGCGCAGGGGCACGACGTGATCATCGTGAGCAGCGACAAGGATTTCGCGCAGATCGTCGGCGATCGCATCAAGATCATGCTGCCGCCGCCCTCGGCGAATCCGAAGCTCGGCTGGCGTTTGCTCGATGCGGCCGGCGTGCAGGAAAAGTTCGGCGTGCCGCCGGCGCAGATCGCGCACTACCTCGCGCTCGTCGGCGACACGTCGGACAATATTCCCGGCATCGAAGGCGTGGGCCCAAAGACGGCCGCCAAGTGGCTCGCCGAGTGCGGAGGCAGCGTCGAGTGCGTGATCGAGAAAGCCGCGGAATTGAAGCCGGATCGCTTCCGGGAAACGATCGCCGCCCAGGCGGAGCGGCTGCGCGTGAATCTGAAATTGACGACGTTGAATCTCGCGCTGCCCGAGGTGAAGCCGGAGTGGCGCACGCCACAGCCTGAGGAACTGTTCAAGCTGCTCGACGGATTCGAAATGCGCTCGACCGCGGCCGACGCGCGGAAACGTTACAGCGCGGAACCGATCAGTGCGCCTTCGCCAACGCGGCTGTCATCCGTTTCCCCGCCGCCGACGAAGGCAACGCAAGGCGAACTGTTTTGAGCCAGGGGAGCCC
This sequence comes from Opitutaceae bacterium, assembly GCA_040255565.1. Lineage (GTDB taxonomy): Bacteria > Verrucomicrobiota > Verrucomicrobiia > Opitutales > Opitutaceae > Opitutus. The sequence continues at coordinate 1,276,107 of JBDZVH010000001.1, forward strand.
GACGTCTCGTCGGAACTGACAACGTTTCCCGCCAAATCGAGCCCGACGAGACGTCGGGCTTCACCCGTTATTCGCGACCTTCCTTCGAGATGCCGGCGGGATCGAAGATGTAGCCGATGCCGTGGACGGTGCGGAAATTGGAGAGATCGAGGCCGTGCTCCTTGAAGAGCTCGCGCACCTTGACGACGTATTGGTCAAGCGAGCGGCTGCGGACGTCGGCGTGGATGCCCCAGACGGAATGAATGAGCGCCTTGCGCGTGATCACCGAACCCTGGTTGGCGTTGAGAAACGCGAGAATACCGAGCTCCTTGCGGCCGAGTTTTTGAATCGTGCCGTCGGGAAACGAAATCTCGAGGCGGTCGGGAATGATCTTCGCGCCGCAGAAATCGAACGGCTGATCGCCAACGCGCACGTTCTTAGTGAGATTGAGGTCCGACTTCGATTCGGCGCGACGGAGCACGGCGCGAATGCGGGCGGTGAGCTCGGCGTAGCTGAACGGCTTCGTGATGTAGTCGTCGCCGCCCATATCGAGACCGCGGATCTTCGTGGTTTCCTGATCCTCGCCGGTGAGAAAAATCACCGGCACGCTGATATCGGCCGCTTTCAATTCCTCCAGCAAACTGAAGCCACTGCCGTCGGGCAGGCTGATGTCGAGGAGCAGCAGGTTCGCGAAATTGTGCTTGAGAAACCGCATGGCGTGCGCGGTGCGATTGCAGATCTGGGTCTGCATTCCGGCGCGTTCCAGATGAGCGGCGATGAGGTTGGCGAGTTCGACTTCGTCTTCGACGACGACGACGAGCGGTTTGGGTTCAGCGCGCATGAGGTGACCGCGAAGTAGGTGGGCTATTTAAAACGGGTGGGGATTTTGTCAAAAGCGAATGCCGCCATCGAGAACGCGGCGCGGGCACTATTCGAGAATTTTCTTGAAGGAGGCGGGTGCCTGGTGAGGTTTGCCGCGTGTCCGCTCGCAAACCGCTCCTGATGCTCGGCCTGCCGAAAGGCAGTCTCGAGGAATCCACCAAGAACCTGTTCGCCAAAGCCGGCTGGAAAATCACCACCAGCTCGCGCTCCTACAAGCCGTCGATCGACGACCCGGAGCTCGATGGCCGCTTCGTTCGCGCGCAGGAGGTGAGCCGTTACGTCGAGCACGGCTTCTTCGACTGCGGTCTGACCGGCTACGACTGGATCCAGGAAAACGGTTCCGACGTCATCGAGGTGTGCGACCTGATCTACAGCCGCGCGTCGGTGGTGAAATCCCGCTGGGTGCTGTGCGTCCCCGAGGCGTCCGACATCACGAAACCGGAACAGCTCGCGGGCAAGCGCGTGGCGACGGAGCTGGTCGGGACGGTGAAGCGCTATTTTGCGAACAAAGGCATCGCAGCCGACGTGGAATTTTCGTGGGGCGCGACGGAGGTGAAGGTCCCCGATCTCGTCGACGCGATCGTCGACATCACCGAGACCGGCAGTTCGTTGCGCGCGAACAAGCTCCGGATTGTGGATACGCTGCTCGAGACGAACACGAAGTTCATCGCCAACAAGGCCAGCTGGTCGAATCCCGAGAAGCGGAAGAAGATCGAGACGATCGCGCTGCTCCTGCGCGGTGCGCTCGAAGCGGGAAGCAAGGTCGGTTTGAAGATGAATCTTCCGAAGGCCGCGCTCGAGGCGGTCGTGAAGGCGTTGCCCGCGCTGCGCAATCCCACGATCTCGCAGCTGAGCAACAGCGATTGGGTGGCGCTCGAGACCATCATCGACGAGAGCGTCGCGCGCGAGATCATCCCCGAGTTGAAGGCGCAGGGCGCCGAAGGGATTGTCGAATATCCGTTGAACAAAGTGGTTTATTGATTCCGTTGCGCCCTGGCGCGCGGCGTTGTCGTCCGCGTCGCCGTTCCCGAACCCTTTAACGCGCCGCTTGCGGCCAACCTTCACGTCATGTCCACAGTCAAGCTCGGTCTCCTGCAACACGCCTGCTCCGGAAAGCCGGCGGAGAATCTCAAGAAAACCCTCGCGCTCGCCGAAAAGGCGGCGAAGCAGGGCGCCAACATCATCTGCACGCAGGAGCTGTTTCGTTCGCAATATTTCTGCCAGAGCGAAGATCACGAGAACTTCAAGCTCGCGGAGCCGATCCCCGGCCCCAGCACGCAGGCGTTCCAAAAGATCGCCAAGAAACACGGCGTCGTGATCATCGCCTCGCTCTTCGAGAAACGTGCGTCCGGCCTGTATCACAACACGGCGGCGATCATCGATGCCGACGGCAAGCTGCTCGGCGTTTACCGAAAAATGCACATTCCGGACGACCCGCTTTACTACGAAAAGTTCTATTTTACGCCGGGAGATACGGGTTTCCGCGCGTGGGACACGAAATTCGGCCGCATCGGCGTGCTCGTCTGCTGGGACCAATGGTATCCGGAAGGCGCGCGGCTCACCGCGATGCAGGGCGCCGAAATCCTGTTTTATCCGACCGCGATCGGCTGGCATCCAGGCGAGAAGGAAGAATACGGCGTGAACCAGCACGGCGCGTGGGAAACCATCCAGCGCAGTCACGCCGTGGCCAACGGCTGCTACGTCGCCGCCGTGAATCGCATCGGCACCGAAGTCATCGAAAAGGTGGGCGGGCCGGGCATCGAATTCTGGGGCCAGAGCTTCGTCGCCGGCACCAGCGGCCAGATCCTCGCGAAGGCGAGCGTCGACCGGGAAGAAATCCTCATCGTGCCCGTCGAGCTCGGCAAAGTCGACGTCACGCGCACGCACTGGCCGTTCCTGCGCGACCGCCGTATCGACGCCTACGAGAACCTCACCAAGCGGTTCATCGACTGAGCAAACCTCCCTCGTGGCGGAACGCGTGAGCGTTTCGCGCGCAACGTCATCCTCCTCGAAAGCCTCACGGCTTCAGCTTCAACTTTTCCGAAAGTCTCAGGGCTTTCGCTACAACCCGGCGCGCACCGTGGCCAAAACTCCCAACTCGAAAACCAAAACGCGAAACCGCGAAAACCCGACGCCGAAGGCGCTGGGCTTCCGCATGCCGGCCGAGTGGGAGCCGCAGGAAGCCGTGTGGCTTTCGTGGCCCCATAATCGCGCCTCGTGGCCCGGCCAGTTCCGCCCCGTGCCGGCGGCCTTCGCCACGTTTGTCGCCGCGATCAGCCGCTTCGAAAAGGTGCGCATCAACTGTGCCGCGACGCTCCAGCCGCGCGCGCAGCGCCTCTGCGCGAAGGCCGGAGCGGATCTGGCGCAGGTGACGTTCTACGATCATCCGACCAACGACGCGTGGTGCCGCGACCACGGCCCGATCTTCGTCAAGAACGACAAGACCGGCGAGGTCGCCATCACCGATTGGGCTTACAACGCGTGGGGCGACAAATATCCGCCCTACGATCTCGATAACGAGATCCCGCCGAGCATCGCGCGGAAGCTGAAGCTCCGCCGCTTCGTCAACGACATGGTGCTCGAGGGCGGCTCGATCGACGTCAACGGCCGCGGCCTGCTGCTCACGAGCGAGCAGTGCTTGCTGAACGAGAACCGCAATCCGCACCTCACGCGCGAGGAGATCGAGCGCAACCTGAAGGATTACCTCGGCGTGAAGACGATCCTCTGGGTCGGCGACGGTATCCTCGGCGACGATACGGATGGCCACATCGACGACATCACGCGTTTCTACAAGGCGGACGGTTTCGTGACCTGCGTCGAGACGAACCGCCGCGATCCGAATCACAAGATCCTCGCGGAGAACCTCGAGCGCCTGAAAAGCTTCCGCACGCCGAAGGGAAAGCCATTCGACATCCTCACGCTGCCGATGCCGAAGCCCTTCGCGTTTCGCGGCCAGCGCGTGCCGGCGAGCTACGCGAATTTTCTCGTGATCAATGGCGCGGTGCTCGTGCCGAATTTCCGCCAGCCGAAGCGCGATGCGGAGGCGAACGAAGTGCTGCGCGCCTGTTTTCCGGATCGCGAGATCGTGCCGATCGATTGCTACGACATCATCTGGGGCCTCGGCACGCTGCACTGCCTGTCGCAGCAGCAGCCTGCCTGATGTAACAGCAGCCCGCGCAAGGTGGAGCCCGACGTCCGCCCCGGGGGGGGCGCCAGCGTTTCGAAACGCGTTCAGCCCGACGAGGACGTCGGGCTCCACCGTTTTGAACTCTTCTGGGGCCTCGACCATTTCGCTTCGTTCGCGAAGCCAAAACTGGTAGGCACAGCCCGTTCTTCGCCGCAATGACCCACTCCCTTCGCGCTTTCGTTGCCCTCGTCGTCGTCCTGAGTTCTCTCGGGCTTTCCGGTTGTGAAAACGTTCCGACGCGCGTGCGCGAGCGCTTCGAGGCGCCGCAGCCGCAGCTGCGCATTTATCAGGCGGAGCAACGCGCAGTGTTCGACGCCGCGCTGCGCGCATCGAAGCGGATCGGTTTCACCGTTTCACGTTCCGGCGCGGCGCAAGGAGTGATCAAGGCGCACAGCGCGCTGCGGCCGGGCGACGCCTTTGGGAAAGCGCGACAGAACTCGATCGACGTGAAAATCGAAACGCTCGATCCCGGACTGACGCAGGTGGCAGTCGTCTTGCGCGAGCAGGAGGAGAGCGAATCGTTTGCGGGAGCGACGGATCTCCCGTTGCGGCAGCATGCGCTTTATGCCGGATTTTTTGGGGGATTGGACGCGGAGCTGGGGCAAACGGGGATCGACCCCACGTCCGAACCGCTGCCGGTGCGCCCCTCCGAACCGGCGGCGAAATGAGCCAAATTGGGGCTTGCGGCGATTTCTCGGTTCCGAGACCGTGATCGTTCGCGGCAAGTACATCGGTCAGGTCGACGTCGCCGCGTGCTCCCGTCGGCCTCATGTCAGTTAACAGTCAACCCACGGTTACCGCTTAGCGGTGGCCTCCAGCCGGTGGACGGATGCTCTGGAGCAGGTGTCGGTTCGCGGGCTCCGTCATATGAGTTCAGTCATGCAAGAACTGCTCGCGCAGTCGTCCTTCGACAAGTTGAAGGAAGGCTCGATTGTCCCGGGCGTCATCACCGAAATCCGCCAGAACGAAGTTGTCGTCGACATCGGCGGTAAATCCGAAGGCCTGATCCCCGCGAACGAGTTCATCGACATCGGCGAGCTGCAGATCGGCTCCACGATCGAGGTCCTCGTGCAGAAGCTCGAAGGTAAGGATGGCGCGCCCGTGCTCTCCTTCGACCTGGCCGAGCAAAAGAAGAACTGGGATAACATCCTCACCAAGTTCCCCGAGGGCTCCGTCGCCACCGGCCGCGTCAAGGCCAAGGTCAAGGGCGGCCTCATCGTCTCGATCGGCGTCGACGCGTTCATGCCGGCCTCGCACATCGACGTGCAGCCGCCCAAGAACCTCGATCAATACGTCGGCCAGACCTACGATTTCAAGGTTCTCAAAATCAATCTCGAGCGGAAGAACATCGTTCTCTCGCGCCGCGAGCTCATCGAAGAGCAGCGCACCACGAAGCGCCGCAATCTCCTCGAGTCGATCCAGCCCGGCCAGATCCGCAAGGGCGTGGTCAAGAACATCACCGACTTCGGTGCGTTCATCGATCTCGATGGCATGGACGGCCTGCTCCACATTACGGATATGTCGTGGGGCCGCATCTCGCACCCGAGCGAAATGCTCAAGCAGGGCGAGGAAGTTCAGGTCATGATCATCGAAGTGAACCGCGAGAAGGAACGCGTTTCGCTCGGCCTGAAGCAGACCACGAAGAATCCGTGGGACGAAATCGACCGCAAGTTCCCCGTCGGCGCCAAGGTCCACGGCAAGGTCGTCAACCTCGTGCCTTACGGCGCGTTCGTTGAGATCGAGCCCGGCGTCGAAGGTCTCGTGCACATCACCGAGATGTCCTGGACGAAGCGCATCACCAAGCCCTCCGAGCTCCTCAAGGTCGGTCAGGAATTGGACGCGGTCGTCCTCGGTATCCAGAAGGAAGAGCAGAAGATCTCGCTCGGCCTCCGCCAGCTGGAGCCGAATCCGTGGGATATGGTTCGCCACAACTACCCGATCGGCGCCCGCGTTCGCGGCAAGGTCCGCAACATGACGACCTACGGCGCGTTCATCGAGCTCGAGGAAGGCATCGACGGCATGGTGCACGTCTCCGACATGAGCTGGACCCGCAAGGTCAACCACCCGTCGGAAGTCCTCAAGAAGGGCGACGAAGTCGACGCGATCGTGCTCGACGTCGATCCGCAGCAGCAGCGCATCAGCCTCGGCATGAAGCAGCTCCAGACGGATCCGTGGTCGGACATCGATTCGTTCTTCCGCATCGGCGACGTCGTGAAGGGCACCGTCACCAAGATCACCTCGTTCGGCGCCTTCGTGGAGCTCAAGGACGGCATCGACGGTCTCGTGCACATCTCGCAGATCAGCGAGGAGCGCATCGACAAGGTGAAGGACGTCCTCAAGCCCGGCCAGGAAGTGACCGCGCGCGTGATCAAGATCGATCGCGAAGAGCGCCGTCTCGGCCTGTCGATCAAGGCGGCCAACTACTCGGCGGAGCAGCTCGCGGCGGAGACCTCCGCTTACGAGGCGCTCAACCGCAGCAGCGCCGGCACGGACATGATGAACCTCGGCGACATCCTCGACGAGGCGTCGAAGAAGGAATAACGAGCCCCGCGCTCGCGATCCTTTCTCTCCAAACTTCAAAGCCGCCCGGAAAACTCCGGGCGGCTTTTTTTTGCGCAAGTTCTTCGCTGCACGCTGCGGCAAATTTCGGTCGATGCGGAATTCCCGCTTCACACCGGCGGCGATTAGCGTCCCAATCGAATTCCTTTCCCATGGCTTTTGTTACCCCCGAAACGGCGAAGCCGGAGTATGACGTAGTTGTGATCGGTTCAGGCGCGGGCGGCGGTCAGACCGCCTACACGCTGTGCATGGAGGGCGCGAAAGTCCTCATGCTTGAAGCCGGCCGCAATTACGACCCGGCGAAGGAGACACCGATGTTCCAGACCACGCGGGATGCGCCTTTGCGTGGCGTCAGCACGCCCGACAAACCGTTCGGCTTTCACGATGCCACGGTCGACGGCGGGTGGACCGTGCCGGGCGAGCCCTACGTCAGCGATTCGTCGGACCCGCGGCGCGAGTTCAAGTGGTGGCGGTCCCGCATGCTCGGCGGTCGCACCAACCACTATGGTCGCATCACGCTCCGCAACGGCCCTTACGATTTCAAACCCCATAGCCGCGATGGCCACGGCTTCGATTGGCCGCTGAACTACGAGGATCTCGCGCCGTATTACGACAAGGTCGAGATGTTGATCGGCGTGCACGGCGAGAACGACGGCCTGGAAAATACGCCGAATTCCTCGCCGGGCGTGCTGCTGCCCGCACCCAAGCCGCGCATCGGCGAACTGCTCCTGCAGCAACGCGCGAAGCGGCTCGGCATCCCGGTGATCGCGTCCCATCGCGCCGTGCTCACGCAGCGGCTCGATCACGAAAACCTCCCGCGCAAGCTGCATCCGGGAAATCCCAAGGCGCAGCGAATCCTCGCGGCGGATATGCAGAAGCGGGCCGCCTGTTTCTGGGCGACGCCCTGCGGCCGCGGCTGCTCGATCCGCGCCAATCACCAGTCAACCACGGTGCAAATCCCGCCCGCGCTCGCGACGGGCAATCTCGACATCCTCACGGATGCGATGGCCCGCGAGATCACGCATGATGACACCGGCAAGGCCACCGGCGTGACGTATATCGACCGCACCACGGGTCGCGATCGCCATGTGCGCGGCCGCATCGTCGTGCTCGCCGCGAGCGCGTGCGAGTCCGTGCGCCTGTTGCTCAATTCCAAATCCACTCGCTTCCCGCACGGGCTCGCGAACTCCAGCGGACTCGTCGGCAAATACATCATGGACACCGTCGGCACGAGTGTCGGCGGGCAGATCCCGCTGCTGGAAAGCCTGCCGCCGCTCAACGAGGACGGCACGAGCGGCATGCACCTGTATTCGCCGTGGTGGCTCTATCAGCAACAGCTCGCGGGGAAGCTCGATTTTGCGCGCGGTTATCACATCGAGCTCAACCTCGGCCGCAGCATGCCCAACGCCACCACGTTCGGCGGTATGGAGAAGTTCACGCGCGGCAGCTATGGCCGCCAGTTCAAAGAGGACGCGCGCCGTTTCTACGGTTCGTTCATCTCCATGGCCGGGCGCGGCGAGATGATTCCGAACGAGGATTCGTTCTGCGAAATCGATCCGGAGGTGAAGGACAAGTGGGGCATCCCGGTGCTGCGCTTTCACTGGAAATGGTCGGACCACGAGATTCGCCAGGCCGCGCACATGCGCCAAACGTTCTGCGACATCATCCGCGAGATGGGCGGCACGCCGCGACTGGCTGGCAGCGACGATCCGCGCGATTTCATCGCCCGCGGCGGTTTCATCATCCACGAAGTCGGCGGCGCGATCATGGGTTCCGACCCGCGCAAATCCGTCACGAACCAGTGGGGACAAACCTGGGACGTGAAGAACGTCTTCCTCACCGACGGCGCGCCGTTTTGCTCGAACGCCGACAAGAACCCGACCCTCACCCTGATGGCCCTCGCCTGGCGCGCGGCGGATTACATGATCGACGAAATGAAGAAAGGGAATCTGTAGCGGAGGCCGTGAGGCTTTCGCTCAACGCCCCGCGTTCCGCTCGCACACCATGAACATCCCCGAATTTCCCCGCATCGATCGCCGCACCGCCCTGAAGTGGATGCTCACCGCGTCCGCGAGCCTTGCGCTCGCGCCGCAGCTTTCGTTGGCGCAAAAGGTCACGACCGCGTTCGCCGGCTCCGGCTACGGCACGGATCCGGATCTGCTGAAAAGCTACAATCCCGGCGATTTCTGGCCGCTCACCTTTACGCCGGCGCAACGCCAGGTGGCCACCGCGCTGTGCGATTTGATCATCCCGGCCGACTCGAAATCGCCCAGCGCCGCCGCGGTCGGCGTGCCCGACTTCATCGACGAGTGGATCAGCGCGCCTTATCCCGACCAGGTCGCCGATCGGGAAATCATCGTCAACGGACTCCAGTGGATCGACGCGGAGGCGCAGACGCGTTTCGGGATTCCGTTCGTCAACCTCATCCTCCGGCAAAAGCGTGCGATCTGCGACGAGATCTGTTTCGCGGAAACCGCCAAGCCCGAGTTCGAGAAGCCCGCGCGCTTTTTCGCGCGTTTCCGCGATCTCACCGCCGCCGGTTTTTACACGACGCCCGAGGGGATGAAGGACGTCGGCTACATCGGCAACGTCCCGCTGGCGACCTTCGACGGCCCGCCGCGCGAGTTGATTGAAAAGCTGGGTCTGGCCTGAACGTTCAGCGCGGCCGGCGGCGGGTGCGCGAGGACTTCTTCGGTGCGCCATTCGCCGGTTTCGTGCCGGCAGAGTTCATCGTTTCGGCGACGGACTTGGAGGAGGGAAAGAGGTTTTCGAAGACCACCGAGATCGGGGCCGAAATGATTGCGCCGACCACGACCGAGGATGTTTTTTTCGATTTCTTGAAAGCGTGAGCATCGTCGAACGAGCCGGTGAGGCGCGAGGTTTTCATCGGAAATCCTGACGGGCGGCGAAGGACAGAGTTCCCTCCGCGACATCGCTTCTTTGCCGGCCGTGCGGTTTGCGCCGGCGTCAGGCGGGAGCGTTGCAGATCGCGACGGTATCGGGCGCCGCGCCGGAGCCGGCCCGCGATTGGAGATTTTTTTACCCGGCGGCCCGCAGCCGCTTACCATCGCCCCACGGTCGCGGGCACGACCGAAGCTTCCTCAGCGGAAACGAACTGGCGCCTCCGGTCCGATCGGAAACGTCGCCACCGTAAACATCCGCAAAAATGAAAACGCATACCCACCCCCCGACCAAATCCACGCGGCAAAAGACCGCGCATAAACCCGAAGCGGGCGCCGGCCAGCGCGCGGGCGACGCCTCGAAGTTGCAGCGCGAGGCCGAGGCTCGAAGCCGCGGCGACGCCCCGCGAGCGACGAAGCCCAGTGAGCGTTCGCCTCGCCAGGAAAACCTCTGAGTCCGGCTGAGCTTTCCCGGTCCGGTTTAGCCGCGCCTCCGCGAACCGGAGGTGCGCGAACGTCCTCGTTGTGCCAATGGAGGAGCGGGGCATGGCTTGGATCCCGAGGGAACGGTGGGCGAGCGTCCCGATGGCGCCACGCGTCGCGGCGCGGTAGTTTATCCGATGAATACGCCCATCCGGGATCCTGACCGGGTCCGTCGTCACACGGCCGCAAACGTCAACGCACGCATCGACAATCTCACCCGCCATCAACTGTGGCGTCACCGCGGCGCCACTCGCGCGGAGTTGTCGGACCGGATCGAAGAACTCGATCGGGAGTGGGACATCGAGCGGGTGTTGGAATTGAACGCGGCGTCGCTCGCGCTCGCGGGCGTCGTCGCTGCGGCGTCGGGCCGCCGCGGCGGATTGATGCTGTCGGGCGTGGTGCTCGGCTTCCTGTGGATGCACGCCGTCCAGGGCTGGTGTCCCCCGGTGCCGATCCTGCGACGGCTGGGAATCCGGACCCGCCGGGAAATCGATCGCGAAAAGTTCGCGCTGAAGGTGCTGCGGGGCGATTTCGACGAAGTCGACCTGGGCAGCCAGCGTCGGGATCCCGAATCGGCTTGGGCGGCGGCGCTGGCGTGACCGGCGGGACGCCTGCAAAAATCCGGCGTCAGCGACGAACTGGTTACTCACTTGAAGGTCCGTAGTTGGGTCCAATTCCAATGCCTTCAACCCTAGAGTCAGACACGCAATCCAGCGTGGAATTCCTGCAGGAGTTGTTTGGACAACTCTCGCTCGACGAGATCGGCGTGCGGCTATGGGACGGCACGCCGTGGCCCGATGCACGGCCGCGCGCCGCCACGATCGTGCTGAAGCATCCGGCGGCACTGCGGGAAATGTTCTCGTCCGGGACGGCGAAAGGGCTCGGCGAGGCGTTCTTGCGCGATGACTTCGATCTGGAGGGGGACATCGAAACGGCGGTGAATCTGGCGATCGCACTCGAAGAACGGCCGATGAACTGGCTCTCGGGACTGGGCGCGTTCCTGCGCCTGCACCGGTTGCCGGCGAAGCGTCGCCAACGTGCGGATACACGAAACGGCGCCGCGCGGGAGAGGCGGATCCATTCGCTCGAGCGGGACCGCACGTCCGTGTCGTTTCACTACGATCTCTCGAACGACTTCTACCGCCTCTGGCTGGATTCGCGCATGGTGTATTCGTGCGCGTATTTTCGGTCGCCGGAGGACGATCTGGAGCAAGCGCAGGAGGCGAAGCTCGAGCATATCTGCCGCAAACTTCGGCTCTGGCCGGGGCAGCGCCTGCTGGATATCGGTTGCGGCTGGGGTGGGCTGGCGATTCATGCGGCCAAGCACCACGGGGTGCAGGTCACCGGCGTGACGCTCAGCCAGGCGCAGGCGGGCTGGGCGCGAGAGGCCGTAGAACGCGCGGGACTGGGCGACACGGTGCGGATCGAGCGGCGCGATTATCGCGAGGTGAGCGACTCCGACGGTTTCGATGCAATCGTGAGCGTCGGCATGGCGGAACATGTCGGCCGGGAGCATCTGCCGGAGTATTTTGCGACTGCGTGGAAACTGCTGCGGCCGGGCGGCGTTTTCCTGAATCACGCGATCGGCGAGGGGCGTCGCTCGAATCGCTTCCGGGGTCCGTCCTTCGTGGATGAATACGTGTTTCCCGACGCCGATATTCCGCCGATCCCGCTCGTGCTCGAAGCGGCGACCGGGGCGGGATTCGAGGTGCGCGATGTCGAGAACCTACGCGAGCATTACACGCTCACGCTGCGGCACTGGTTGAAGCGCCTGGAGGCGGCGCACGCCGCGGCGCTCGGCTTCGTCAACGAAGCCACCTATCGCGTGTGGCGTTTGTATATGGCCGCGTCCGCGCATGGTTTCGATCACGGCGATCTCGCTGTCTATCAGACGCTGCTGTCGCGGTCGACCGTCAGCGGGAGCGCGCACCTGCCGCTGACCCGGCGCGATTGGTATCAATGAGGGGGGGCGGGCGCCGCCGTTTTCACGGCGGAGCGGGGCCCGTGGCGTCGACGCGGATCGGACCTGAGGAGGGAAGGGTTTTCCGGCTGCGGGTCTTCATGAACGCGACGAGGGCGTCGACTTCGTGCGCCTGCAGGATGTGGCCATACGCCGGCATGCCGGTGCCGCCATTCACGATGCGGATGATGAGGTCGGTTTCGTTGAGCCGATCCGCGACCGTCGTGAGGTCGGGCCCGCGGCGGCCGCCGAGTCCCTCGATCAAATGACAGTTCAGGCAGGCACGGGCATGAAACAGTTCCGCGCCGCGTTCGATCAACGGATCGGTGCTGCGGATCACCGACGGTGGCAGCGGCTCCGCCTCGAAGTTCGGCGACCATGGCGCCTTCGATCCGACGATCCACAACGACCCGATCATCAGCACCGTCAGCACCACCACCGCGATCGACCATGGGCGGCGCGACCAGTGTCGCTCGCCCTTCGAACCGAGAATCGGCGCGAGCAGGAGGATCATGCCCATGAGCACCGGCGCGAGGATCATCACCACGCCTTCCATCCGCTCCGGGATCAACGCGAGCACCGCGAAATACCACAGCAGGTACCAGTCGGGCCGGGGATCGGCCTCGAGGATGCTCGGATCGGGCGGCATCTCGACCGGCGGTGGACCGTAGACCAGCGCCAATCCGGCAATGAGCAGGATCATCGCCGTGCCGAAGACGAAATCGCGCCACGCACCGTCCGGCCAGAACGGGACGCCGGTGCGCTGCAGCTCGGCCTCGTAGTCGCGCCGGTAGGTGGCCGGGTGCACCGGCTTCCCGGGCACCGGCACATCCGAGATGCCATGGCGCAGGACGAGCCAGAGATGCAGCCCGATGAAGGCGAACATCAGTCCTGGAACAATGAATACATGGATCGCGAAAAACCGGCTCAACGTCGCCCCGCCAAGCGTCGACCCGCCGAGAATGAATCGAGCGAGCCAGTCGCCGATCAGCGGGACGCGTCCCGCCTGTTCCGCGGCCACGACCACCGACCAGGCCGCCGTCTGGTCCCAGCGCAGGAGTTGCCCGGTGAAACCCATCACCAGCGTGAAACCCAGCAGCAGCACTCCCGTGCTCCAGCTCATCTCCCGCGGATACTTGTAGGCGCCGAAAAGAAAGGTCTGCGCCATGTGTGCACCGACCATCAACACCATCGCGGAGGCGCCGTAATAGTGCAGCCCCCGCATGAAGTTGCCGAAAGGCGCCTCCTCCGAAATGAACCGAAGCGTGTCGAAAGCCTGCGCCGACGACGGCACGAACGAGAACGCCAGCGCCACTCCCGTGATGACCTGTACGATGAACGCCGCGAGCGTCGCACTCCCGAACACATACCACCACGTCGCGTCCCGCGGCACGAGGTGCTTGAGCGAAGGACCGAACAGCGCGCTCAGGCCGAGGCGGTCGTCGAGCCACGACCAGACGGAGACGATCGTCCGCTTCATAGGGTCGTCGTGATCGGAAGGGCCGTGACCTTGATTTGTACTTCGCCCTGCACCACCCGCGTGTCGTAGCGGAAGAGCGGCAACGGAGGCGGACCGGCGGCGACGCTGCCATCGGCGTAATACACTCCGCCGTGGCAGGGACAGAGGAAAAGCTTCGCGCCCGGCATCCAGCGCACCGGGCAGCCCAGATGAGTGCAGTGCGCCGAGAACGCGGTGAACGACTCCTCGCCGTCGCGGCGCATCCAGGCGGCCGCGCGCGCGGTCACGCCGGCCCATGGCAGCGGCGAGGGATCCTCGAAGACGACGCTAACCGTTTCGCCGATGGTCCAGTCGTCGAGCTGGCCGACCGTGCGCCAGGCCCCGGCGACTTTGCGGAAAATCGGCGCGACCACGAAGCCGACCACCGGCACGCCGATGATCCCTGCGCACGCGACGCCGAGGCCGATGGACAACCGGCTGAGGAAGCGCCGCCGCGACAGCAGCGCGACGGTTTCGCGCGTAGGCAAACCACCGGGAGCAGGGCCCGAGTCAGGAGTGGGGGTGTCCTCTTTCATGCAGGAAGTCGACGATCCAGCCCGCCAGCGAACCGGCGAAAACGATCAGTCCCAGGACGAACACGACCCACGACGTGATGACGCTCCAGCACAGCAGCGTGATCCCGAGACCAAGGCCGGCCGGCCAGAAGGTGGGCGCGGGCATGTGCTCGGCAGGCAACCGTTCCCAGCCGGCGGGAATCGGATCCGTTTCTTCGCGCGGGGCGTTGGAAGCATGGTTCATGACGACAGCTCCTCCGCGGCGGCTGGCGCCCCGTGCCAGCGCGAAAGCTCGAGCATGATCGCCGCGACATACACGGAGCACATCGGGATCCACATCAGCAGGCCGCCGATCTGCCGATCGTGTTGCGCGGAAAACAGCCCGCGAAAATCGGCCCACGGCTGCGAAGCCGCGAGCGGTGCCTGATACACCGAGCAAATCTCGACCGGCGTCAGCGTGAGGATCATGCCGAGCGCCGAGCAGCCGAGGCACGCGGTAAACAGATACGCGACACCATGCCCCGGCAGCAGGCGGTCGCGCTCGGCAGGGGCGAGAATGGGCCACCAGAACAACGTGCCCAGTGCGAGGAGCGAGAGGGTCTGGAGCGCGCGGACCGGGCCGCTCACCGCGGCGGCATTGCACAACGCCGGCGCGTGCCAGAACCACATGGCGCCGATCCCTGCGGCCCAGCCCAGCAGCGGAAGACGTCGCGCCAGCGGATGCGCCACCCGGAGGGTGAACGCCCGCGGCAACGCCAGCAGCAGCAATCCCGGCGCGATCAGCAGCAGCAGGATGTGTTGCGTCATGTGCGCGCTGAACAACACGCCGTCGGCGAGGGCCGCGAGCGGCGAGAGCAGCGCCAGCACCACGACCGCGAGCGCCGCGATCAGCCAGCGCCACCGCGCGCGCGTGCCGAACGCACGGGCAAACAGCAGGGTAAACACGCTGCATCCGCCGAGCACCCACGGATTCGCGGACCAGCCTTCGAGGAGCAGGCGATTCAGGTTCATAGGAAACGCGGAAGGAAATAGACGGTCGCGAGGACGAACACCCAGACGATGTCCACAAAATGCCAATACAGCCCGATGGCCACGAGTGGCGACCGCCGTCCGGCAAACCGGCCGCCTGCGATCAGGCCGAACACGATGAGCAGCGCGATCAGGCCGGCGAACACGTGGAAGCCGTGGAATCCGGTGACGAGGTAGAACGACGACCAGAAAAGCTTCGACTGCAGCACCGCGCCTTCGCGGTAAAGAAGCACGTACTCCATCGCCTGCCCGGCGAGAAACACGACGCCGAGCCCGATGGTGAGGCCGAGCCAGCCGAGCGTCCCCGCGCGGTGCCCGCGCGCCTCGGCCGCCTCCGCGCGCCACAGCGTGAAGCTGCTGGAAAACAGAAAGAGGCTGAAGATTCCCGTCATTTTCAGATCAAGGCTGAACGCGGCCTCGCGTCCCGAATGCGGCGAAAGGTTGAGATAGATGAAGGCGAACAGCAGCGTGCCGAAGAACGCGGCCTCGGAGGCGATCAGGGTCCAGACGGAGGTCTTGCCGCGATCCGGGATGAGCAGCGGTCCCGAAGGTCCGACCGGCGGATCCGGCTGCTCCGGATGAGCGCTGTCCCACAGCGGCCGGCGGGAGCGGAGCGGCGGCAGCGCGACAAAATTATGCGCCGGCGGCGGCGACGAAGTGGCCCATTCGAGCGTCCATCCCTGCCAGGGGTTGTCACCTGCCGACGTTCCGCGTCGCAGGCTTCGGAGAAGATTGTACGCGAGCACGAGTCCGGCGGCCGCCATGAGGCACGCGCCGACGGTGGAGACGAGGTTCATCCAGCCCCAGTGCGTGAAATCCGGATACGTGTAGACGCGGCGCGGCATGCCGACGAAGCCGAGCACATGCTGAATCCCGAAGGTGGCGTTGAAACCCACGGTCATCAGCCAGAACGTCCAGTTGCCAAGCCGTTCGGACAGCATCCGGCCGCTGATCTTGGGAAACCAGTACTCGAGGCCGGCGAGCACCGCAAAGACCACGCCGCCGACGGCCACGTAATGAAAATGAGCGACGAGGTAGTAGCTGTTCTTCGTCTGCCAATCGAGGGCGGCCGAGGCATGCGTCACCCCGCTCAGCCCGCCCAGCGTGAACTGGATCACGAACGCGATCGCATACTTCATCGCGACCGTGAGACGGATCCGCCCGCGGAACATCGTGGCGGTCCAGTTGAGCACTTTCACGCCGGTTGGAATCGCGATGAGCATCGAGGCGATCACGAAAAATGTGTCGGCCGCGCGGCCGAGGCCGATCGTGAACATATGGTGCGCCCAGACCGCGAAACTCAGCAGCGCGATCGCGACCGAGGAGAGCGCGACGAACTCGTAACCGAAGATCGGTTTTCGCGAGAAGACCGGCACCACCTCCGAGACGATCGCGAACGCCGGCAGGGCGAGGATGTAGACCTCGGGATGGCCGAACGCCCAGAAGATGTGCTGCCAGAGCACGGCCGAACCGCCTTCGCGATCGAGGAAGAACGACGTCCCGAACTGCCGGTCGAGCAGGAGCATCACGAGACCGGCGTTCAGCACCGGCAGCGCGAAGACCACGATGAACGAGTTGACGAAGTTGATCCAAACGAAGAGCGGCACGCGGCGCAGCGTCATGCCGGGAGCGCGCAGGCAGAGCACGGTGGCGATCAGGTTCACCGCGGTGGCGACGGAACCGATGCCGAGGACGATCAATGCCAGGATCCAATATTCGACCCCGAGCTCCGGATTGTAGGGCGTCTCACTGAGCGGAGCGTAAGCGAACCAGCCGACTTTCGGCATCCCGGTGAAGATCGAGAAATGAAGCAGCGCGGCGCCGAGCGGGATCAGCCAGACGCTCAGCGCATTCAACCGCGGAAACGCCATGTCGCGCGCCCCGATCATCAGCGGCACAAAATAGTTCGCGAGGCCGAACAACGCCGGCATCGCGACGAGAAAGATCATCGTCGTGCCGTGCATCGTGAACAGCGCGTTGAACGTGTCCGGCCCGACCAGGGTGTTGTTCGGCACGGCGAGCTGCAGGCGGATGAACAAAGCCTCGAGTCCACCGATCACGAAAAACAAGAACGCGAACAGCAGATAAAGGATGCCGATGCGCTTGTGATCGACGGTCGAGAGCCACGCGAGCCGCCAGTGCGCGCGCACGGCCTCGCCGGAAAGTTCCGGACCGAGGGAGCCCGCGGGAGCGGCGGCGGCGTGGTTCATTGGAGTGTCTCCAGATACGCGAGCAGGTGGTTCAGCTGCTCATCGGTGAGCTTGAAGTTAGGCATCAGGACGCCCGGCTTCACGGCCGGCGGATCGGTGAGCCAGAGACGGAGGTTCTCCGGCGTGTTCGGCATGAGACCGGCCCCGAGAAACCGGCGGCTGCCCAGATGGGTGAGGTCGGGCCCCGCGTTGCTGTCGCCGCCGACGCCCTTGATCGCGTGGCAATTCACGCAGGTCATTTCGCGGAACAACTGCTGGCCGCGCGCCGCGTCCGCCGTCGGCGGAGGTGGCGCCGCCTGCCGCTGATGTTGCACCCACGTTTCGAACTCCGCCGGCGACTCGGCGATGACTTCGAAACGCATCCACGCGTGCTGCGTGCCGCAGAATTCGGAGCAGACACCTTGATAGATCCCGGGTTCGTCGGCCTGCAGTGACAGGTGATTGGACGCGCCCGGCACCGTGGTGAGTTTCCGGGTCAGGCGCGGCACCCAGAACTCGTGCAGCACGTCGGCGGTATCCAAGCGGATCGAGACGGGCACGCCGACCGGAATGTGGATTTCGTTGGCGGTGATATAGCCGAGCTTCGGGCTGCGAATCTCCCACCACCATTGATGGCCGATGACGATCAGGTCGGGCTCGGGCGGAGCGGGCGGATCCGCGACCTCCATTGCGGGCAGGGTGAGGACGAACAACAGCAGCACGATCGCGAACGGAATGACGGTCCACACGATCTCGAGTTTGAAGTGTCCGGAAACTTGGGCCGGTTCGCCGACGCCTTCGCGCCAGCGATAGCGCACCAGGCTGTAGCCGACGAGTCCCGCGACGATGGCGAAGATCGCTGCACAGATCCACAGCGTGATCGAAAACAGGTCGGAGATCGCGTGCGCCGCCGGGGAAGCGGGGCTGAAAATGGATCCGGACTCGCCGTTCACGCGGGGACGTTGCGCTGGCTTCCTCACCGGCACAAATCGCGCGGCCGTCTTGAGTTTTCCTATTTGCCGATCAGGCGCGCACCCGAAGCGGGCCGAAATAAACGCTCAGCGGCACCTGTGTTACAGCTTTGCGCCGACGGCCCGCAGCTCTACCGTCGCCGCACCATGCAAATAAGCACGACCCGGCGGTGGTGGCATAAATTGATCGGCAAGGACGACGCGTTCTACGATCTGCTGGAAGCCGGAGCGCTGGAGGCGCAGCGAAGCGTTCACCTGCTGAGCGCGCATTTACGGGCGATCGCGGAGGGCACGCCGCCGCCCGACGCCCAGGCGCTGGCTGAATCCCGCCGCCGGCAGAAGGCGATTCGCATGCGCACCGTGGAGGAGTTGAATTCCTCGTTGATGCCGCCGTTCGATCGCGAGGACATCCAGGCGCTGGCGTTCGCGCTGTATCGCATCCCCAAGGTGATCGAAAAACTGGTCGAGCGGATCGCCATCTACCCGGGGCCGCTGCCGGTCCAGCCGTTTCAACAACAGGCCGAATTGCTCACGATCGCGGCGGACGCGCTCGTTTTCATGATTCGGCAGCTTCCCTCGGGCGCCGACATGGTGAAGGTCGGCGAGGCCAATGCGCGACTGCAGGCGGCGGAGGGAACGGCGGACAAAACGATGCTTCAACTGCTCGGCGAGCTCTACCATAGCCAGCATAGCCCGAAGGAACTGGTGATCCTGCAATCGCTTTATGAGCTGCTCGAGCGCGCCGTCGATCGCTGTCGCGACGCGGGCAACGTGATCCTGAAGATCGCGCTTAAAAACGGTTGATGGAGTCGGGGTGTCCGGAACGGCCGGCGCCGTTCGTTGGAAGTGGAAAGCGGGTCTTTACCAGTCGACCCGTCCAACCGAAACCACACTTCCTTATGACCACCACCTCCACATTACCTGTGTCCAGCCTCGAAAATCGCGGCGCGAAATCCTTCACCCGCTTCCTCCCGGCCATCGGCCGCATTTTGCTTGGGCTGCCGATGGTCATCTTTGGACTCAACGGGTTCTTGAACTTCATCCCGCCGCCGGAGACTCCGCTGCCGGAAGGGGCGATGGCGTTCGCCACGGCGCTGGTCGCCACCGGCTACATGATGCAGCTGATCGGTGCGACCCACCTGATCGCGGGACTGCTGCTGCTGACGAATCGCTTCGTGCCGCTGGCGCTGTTGTTGTTGGCGCCGTTTTTCGTCAACAGCATCGCCTTTCACGCCGTGCTGGAGCGTTCCGGTTTGGTCATGGCTCTCATCTTTTGTGCGCTCGAGCTGGCCCTGGCGTGGCACTATCGCCGCGCTTACGCGCCGCTGTTCGTCAGCCGTTATCGTCCGGCCGTCTAGATAAACGCCAGCGGCTGCGGCAATTCCGGCTGGAGCGGGAGGTTGGCGTCATCATGCTAACGGCCACGCATGATGAATTTATCGCTCTTCCGCCCGTGCACGTGGGTGCTCGCAGTTCTGACCCTCGTGGCGCCCGCGGTCCGCGCGGCGCATTCACAACTGTGGGGCGAACAGGGCGAGCGCTGGAGCGCGACCGGCCGGCTCCCGGATTTTTCGTTCGCCGGCTACCATCGCGGCGAGGTGCCGTTGCCCGACGTGCCGGTGGCGACAAACGTGAAAGATTTCGGCGCGAAAGGCGACGGCATCGCCGACGATACCCGCGCCCTTAACGCAGCGATCGCCGCGACGGAGCGCGGGGCGGTTTTTCTGCCGCCGGGCCGCTACAAGGTTACGGACTACCTGCGGATCGAGAAAAGCGGGATCGTGCTGCGCGGTGCGGGGGACGGTCGCACCGTCCTTTGGTTTCCGCGCGGACTGGACGAAGTTCATCCCCGCGCGGGCCGCACCAGCAACGGTTCGCCGGCGAGCGGTTACTCGTTCGATGGCGCGTTCGTGAAAATGTCGGGCAACTACGGAGCGGAGACGGTGGCGCGCATCACGTCGGCCGCGTTACGCGGCAGCACCGTCGTCGAGGTCGATGACGCGCGCGGATTGTCGGTCGGGCAACCGGTCCTCGTCGTTCTCCGGGAAGCGGCGGATCAAAGTCTCAAAACGCATCTCTACGACGGCGATCCGGGCGACATCGCGCGGGGGAAATCGCTCGACACGAAGATGCTCCTGCGGATCACCGCGATCCGCGGCCAGCAGGTGCAGTTCGATCGGCCGCTGCGCTTCGACACCCGCGCGGCCTGGCAGCCGGAGCTGCGTCGCTTCGCGCCGACGGTGACCGAGTCCGGCATCGAAGCATTGACGTTCGAGTTTCCACCGACGCGTTACGGCGGGCATTTCAAGGAGAACGGCGCCAATGCGATCGAGCTCCGCCAAGTGTACAACTGCTGGGTGCGGAATGTCGTGATCCACAACGCGGATCTCGGCATCAACATCGTGGCGTGCGGCAACACGGTCGACGGGGTCGTGTTCACCGCGGACCCGGCGCGCGGCATCCCCGCGAGCGGCGTCGAGGTGTGCACGGGGCATCACGCGATCCAGTGCAAGGGTGCGGAAGACAATCTCGTGACGCGCTTCGAGCTGCGGACGAGCTATGTGCACGACCTCTCGGTCGAGCACGCGTCGGGCAACGTGTTCGCCGACGGACGCGGCGCGGACGTGAATTTCGACCATCACAAGGACACGCCGTACGAAAACCTTTTCACCGCGATCGATTGCGGCGCCGGCACGCGCGTCTGGCGTTGTGGCGGCGGAGCGTCCCTCGGCCGTCAGTGTGCGGCGCGGGGGACGTTCTGGGGCATTCGCGCCGCGCGTCCGATCGCACCGCCGCCGGACGGCTGGGGCCCGGCGAACATGACGTTCGTCGGGTTCGCGGCGTCGGTCGCGGAGTCGGCGAAATCGGGTCGCTGGTGGGAAGCCATCGCACCGGAAGACTTGAGTCCGCGCGATCTGCATGCGGCGCAGTTGCGGCGTCGGCTCGGTGCGGCGATTGCGCCGGAGCTTTGACGCCGCGCGGCTTTCGCCCGGCACCGGCGTAAACAGAAGTTGAATACGCCGGGTTGAGGGAGCGATACCCGGTCTTTCGTTACTTCTCGAGCACGAGCAGCGAAACGCCCTGCCGCGGTAGCGTGAAGTCCAGTCCCACGCGACCGTCTGCGACGGCGACGTCGGCCGGCGCGCTCAACTGCGCGAGATGACCCGCGTTCACGAGTTCTCGATATTGTGCTTCGTTCGGCTCGTGCGGCGATCCCATCGCCTGCCAGGCCGCCCAGGCGTTGCTGTGTTCGCCATCGATGCGGTAGTGCTGCACCCGGAGCTTGGTCGCGGCGCCGAGCCCGGAGACCTGGAGCGCAACGGCCGCGTCCGGCCCCGGCACATCGTCATCGTGATAATGCCAGACGAGGACGCACACCCGATCGCCGTCAACGCTGGCGAGCGCCGAGATATCGGCTTCGCCCCGCACTCCTTGTTCGATCATGGTGTCGAGCGGCACCTCGGCGGAGCTGTGCGTGGCCACGCGCTGACCGCTCATTTGGCTGAACATGCGAAACACATTCAGCACCGGCAGATCGACGCCGTTGGTCGCGAGCACGCGCTGACCCGCGAAGTAGGGCTGGTCCTCGAACTCGAACGCCCAGGTGACTGCGCCTTCGAGGTTCACGCCGTGCCGGGCTGCGAGCAGGTGCTTGCGGGCGAAACTCGCGGCCGTGTAGCTCGCATAGATCGAACCAACGCGATAGCCGAGCTGCGGCCCCTGGCATGCGGCGCAACCGTCGGGATCCGATTCGCCGATGACGATCGGCTTGTCCTTGAGTGCGGGGACGGCGGCGATTTTGCGGAAGCCGTTATCGATGGCCTTGAGCTGGGCGTGAATGCCGAGACGCACGTGACCGTCGACGAACGTCGGCTGGCCTTTGGCGTGAAACGCCAGGAAATCCGTCGGCGTGCCGGTGTGGCCGGTGGCGTAGTTTTTGCCGCTGACGATGTGCTTGAGAAAATCGTCCATGAACTTGCCGCCGCTGCCGGCGGTGTGCGGGCCGCCGACGCGAGCGGTGGGCAGGGCGCGGCGGATGCCGTCGATCGCGTAGTCGTGCAGCTTGTACCATTCTTCCGGCGTGCCCTTCCAATACGCGCCGTTCGCCTCGTTCCACACCTCCCAGTACCAAGTCTCCACCTCGGCACGGCCGTAGCGCTCGACGCAGTGCTTCACCCATTCGTAGGCGAGCTGGCGCCAGGCGTCGTAATTCTTGGGCGGATACGCCCAGCCGGTGACGATCCGCTCGTAGGGCAGCCCCGGCCGCCACTCGTGCTGGTAGGGTTCCGGCGCGGTCGACAGCGCTTCGGGCATGAATCCGAGCTGTGCGAACGGCCGCACGCCGCGCGCGAGATAGGTGTCGAAGATGCGGTCGACGATCGTCCAGTCGTACACCGGCCGGCCGGTGGCGTCCTCGGTGTAAATGTTCGTGCTGCCCCATTTCAGCGCGGGCGTGCCGTCGCCGGACGTGAGCAGATTGTGCGCACGGAAATACACTTCGCGCGGACGCAGTTCGCCGAGTTCCGCGAGGAGCTTGCGGCCGTCCTTCATCGTCGCGTAGTTGGGCTCGTCGGCTCCGAAGAAACGCCAGATCGGCCGCAGCTCGCCGAGCGGGCGGGCGGCGTCGACCTCGATCGAAACCGGGCGCGGGTTTTGCGCGGTCAGGGGAAGTGCGATCGCGAGGCCGATGACGGCGGTCGCGAGGCGAAGAAAGAACGGGGGCATGGGGTTCATCGGCAGGAGGGGTTGCGGGCGCGGCGGTGCGACGGAATTCGTCCACCACGCCGGAAGTTTCGCGCGCGAACGCCGATGACGCCATCGCATTTCCCGCCGACCGTCCGAATGCGTGCCGGGAGTGCCGGCTGTAGTGACCCGCCTGACGACGCGGGCCTGCGAGCGTTCAGCTCGCCGTCGCGGCCGGGCTCTCGCCGAAGAACTCGACGACGTGCGAAACGTGTTTGAAGCCGCGCGCGCGGAGCATCTCCTCAACCTCGCGCACCGATGCCGCCAGGGAGGCCGTCACGCTGCTGTCGAGCTCCGTGATCCGGTCGCCGCCGCGGGAACGGATCGAGTACACCGGCTGGTCGCGCGCCACGGAAAACTCGGTCGTGCCGCTGAACTGATATTCGCGATGCACCAGTCCGATTTCCTCGAGCGTGCCGAGCGAACGGTAGACGGTCACGAGATCGCAGCGGCTGCCGAGCGCCTCATGAATCGCATCGATGCGTTTCGGACGGCCGGCTTGGAGCAAGACCTTGAGGATCGCGATGCGAGGTTGGGTGATGCGGAGGCCAGCGGCCTTCAACTTCGAGATTGCTGCATCCAACTCCGCGTGTGGTTCGTGTTTCATGTGGGGAAAACTAAAGGACCGTGTGTAGATCGGCGCAGACCTCTGAACCAACTTTAGTTGGTAGTCAACGACGCGGCCACGGAGTCCCGCACGAAAAAGGCGATTCGGCCGTTCGAATATTCGCGCTCATTCAAAGGTCGCGAGCACCGCGCAAACCGCCGAGACGAGCGCGGAGATCTGCACCGGTTTTTGGAGAACGGCGTCGACGCCGAGCGCCTGATAGTGGCGGACCTCCTCGCTCGAGAGACTGCCGCTTTGCACGAGAATGCGTCCCGCGAACGGAATCTCACGCAGCTTCCTCACGAGGCCGAGTCCGTTGAGTCGCGGCATCTGGTGATCGGTGAGGAGAACGTGAAATCGCGCGGGATCGGCGGCGATGCGTTCGAAGGCGGCCTGTCCGTCGGGCACGGTTTCCACGCTGTGACCGATGCTGCCAAGCGACCATTTGATCAGATCGCCAAGTTGTTCGTCGTCTTCCGCGCAAAGAATTCGCCGCATGCGCCCATCGACGCGTTCCTGGGGAATTGGTGCCGTGCGGTACTTCTTCGGAAAGTCATGGGAGCCGTTCCTCCCGAGGAGGTGGCTCGATTTACGGTAGAAACAACCGTCGTTGGTTTTTGAGCGTATTTGACGCCAGCGCTTTGCGGCGTCGCGGTTCCGCCGATACGCCGCGGCCGCAATTCAGGTTGCTGACGCCGTGCTCCTCTCCGTTTCATCGCGAATGATGCGCTCGTCCGACTCTCTTTTATCTCCGGCTGATCGCGGGCGGGTGTGGACGATGGTCGGACTGGGGCTGGTCGCGATGCTTGCGATCCTGCCGCACGTGCTCGTGCGGCGCGAAATGGCGCGACAATTCGTTCCGGGCGAACTTGGCCGCGAGCCGGCGTCGCCATTGGCCGCGGATCGCGCCGCGCTTTCGCCGCGAGCCTATCTCACCCGGGCGCTCGGCGTGACCGAACGCGTGGAAGGCGGGGCTGAGTGGGCCGAGTGCAATCGGCTGACTCCGCGCCTGGCGTTTTCCCACAATCTCTCGCGCATCTTTCCACCGTCGTTGCAGGCGGAGCATCCCGAATTTTTTCCGCTGGAAAACGGCCGCCGCCTGATGCCACCGGCAGGCGCCGGTTGGTGGAATCCCGATCTGGGCCGCACGGATGTGGCGGAATGGGCGGCGGACGCGGCCCGCGTTTATTTCGCGGCGAATCCCGCGGCTGTGAGCTTTGCCGTCGGGGTCAACGATGGCCTGGTGTTTGGCGAGTCGTCGGAGACGCTGGCGGCGGTGTCGCCCTTGCGTTGGTTTCGCGAGCGGCCGGATTATTCCGACCTGGTCTTCGGTTTCACGAACCGCGTGGCCGACGCGGTGGCGCGCACGACGCCGGAAAAATATGTCGGGGCACTGGCGTATTACTGGGCCGAGAACGCCCCGCGGTTCCCGCTGCACCCGAACGTCATTCCCTTTCTCACGGCTGATCGCTCGCAGGGCTACGACCGTGAATTCTGGCAGGAAGAGAGGGCGCTGCAGCGTCGCTGGGCGACGGCGTCGCGAGCGATGACTCCCGCGCCGCCGCCGCCGCGAGCGGGATTGTACGATTATCTATACGGTCACGGTTTTCTGACGCCGCGGACGCACACGCGATTGATCGCCGAGCACCTGCGTCACGCGCGCCGCGCGGGCTTCACGGATTATTACGCGGAGATGAATCCGAACTGGGGGCTCGACGGGCCGATGCCGTGGCTCGTGGCGCAGCTGCTGCAGGATCCGGAGCAGTCGCCGGAGGTGCTGCTCGATGAATACTATCGCCGCTACTTCCGCGCCGCCGCCGGGCCGATGCGGCGGTTCTTCGAGCGTTGCGAGCGTCAATGGATGCATCAGCCCGGTCCTGCGTATTGGTTGAAACACTACCGCAACGAATCGCAGGCGGCGCTGTTTCCGCCGGCGACGTGTGGCGAGTTGCGGGGCTTGCTCAAGGAGGCGGAGCGCCGCGTTGCGGGTGACGAGATCGGTCGGCAGCGGGTTCTGCTGGTGAGCGCCGCCTTCGGCGTCACCGAGCGGCTGGTGGCGTTGAGCGAGACCCGCATCGCGCTGAATCGCGCGGCGTTCGCGGACCAAACCCCGTGGCGCCGCCTGCTGGCGCTCGCCGAGCGGGCCGCCGTGGCGAAACGGGAATTCACGAGCTTCACGCAGCGGCTGCGACGCGAGTCGCCGCTCGCGATCGCGGCCTTCAACGACGAGGACTATGTACGGCACGAGCCCGTCGCGAATGCGGTGATTGAGATTCACCGGCGCGCGAAGGCGGCCGGCGAACTCACAGAAGCGGAAACGGCGCTCGCTGACGCGGAACTCGGAGAGGGCGGGCTCGTGTGGCGTGCGCTGGCGGGACCGGAGGGTCGCGCGCAGTTGCGCAATGGCGCGCTCGCGGGAGAGCTGCAGCGACCGCGGCGTATCGCCGGCCTGGACTACGGCGTGGCGCTGCCGGCAGACTGGCTCAGCTCGGTCGAACCGGCGGAAGGGCAGCAGGCGGTGTTCGATGGGGAGCGCGCGTTGCGGCTGACTCGTAACAAGGAAACTTCGATTTATCAGTGGAACGCCGTCACGATGGCGGGGCTGCATGTGGCCTCCGTGCGGGTGCGGGGGCATGTCTCGCCCGGGAATGTCGTCAATCTGACACTGGGCTGGCTCGACGAGGCGCAAAAGCGCGTCGGATTGGAGGTGCAACGGCTGCCCGACGGTGAGTGGCCGGAGTGGGTGACGCTGCGAGTCGCCCGCGTGCCTCCGCCCGAGGCGCGATGGGTCGGCGTGAGCGTGCGCCTGCAGAATCAATTGCCCGGCGATTGGGTGGAAGTGCGGGACTTCTCGCTGGTTGCGAGGGAGTAAGACGGTGGCATCCCCGCGACGCGGCGGGGCCGGCGAGCGTGTTGGCAGGTTGAATACAAAGAATTCGCAACGCGTGTCGCCGGTTTTTTGACACAGAGTTCGCTGAATTTCCCGGCCGGATGCTTGCTTTTCCTAGGGTAACCTAGGAAAAACCCCTACGCCAGCCGATGACTACACCGCGGATTTATCTGTCGCCGCCCCATATGGGCACGGCGGAAGCCTCCTTCGTTCAGGAGGCGTTCGAGACCAATTGGATCGCCCCAATCGGTCCGCAGATCGACCACTTCGAGCGGGAATTCGCGGCCAAAGTCGGGGCCAAGCATGCAGTCGCGCTGTCGTCGGGGACGGCGGCGCTGCATCTCAGCCTCCACCGGCTCGGACTGCAGCGCGGCGACGAGGTGTTCTGCTCGGACCTGACGTTCGCGGCGAGCGCGAACCCGATCGTCTATGAAGGCGCGCGTCCGGTGTTCATCGACAGCGAGCGGGCGAGTTGGAACATGGATCCGGCGCTGCTCGCGGAAGCGCTGAACGACCGCCGGCGGCGCGGCCGGCGGCCCAAGGCCGTGGTGCTGGTGCACCTTTACGGACAGCCGGCGAACCTCGATCCGATCGCGTCGTTGTGTTCCGAATACGAGATTCCGCTGATCGAGGACGCGGCGGAGGCGCTGGGCGCGGGCTATCGCGGAGCGGCCGGCGGAGCGGAGATTGCGCCGGGCACGCGGGGGCTCACCGGCATCTACTCGTTCAACGGTAACAAGATTATCACTACGTCGGGCGGCGGCATGCTGGTGACGGCGGACGCGACGATCGCGGAGCAGGTCCGTTTCCTGTCGACGCAAGCGCGGGATCCGGCTCCGCACTACGAGCACTCGCGCATCGGTTTCAATTACCGGATGAGCAACGTCCTCGCCGGGATCGGCCGCGGGCAGCTGCAAGTGCTCGACGCCCGGGTCGCGGCACGGCGCGCCAATTTCGAATTTTACCGCGAGGCCTTCGCCGACGTGCCCGGGATCGCGTTGATGCCGGAGGCGCCGTTCGGACGTTCGACGCGCTGGCTCACATGCGTGCTGATCGACCCCGCGGAGTTCGGCGCGGATCGCGAGGCGGTGAGGCAGGCGCTGGGGGCGGAAAACATCGAGGCGCGCCCGGTGTGGAAGCCGATGCATTTGCAGCCGGTGTTCGCGGAGTGCGCCTGTTTCGGCGGCGCGGTGAGCGAGGATCTGTTTGCGCGCGGGCTCTGTCTGCCTTCGGGCTCGAGCCTGACACGCGGCGAGTTGGAACGCGTCGCCGCCGCGGTGAGGCGTTGCGCGGGAACGCGAATTTCGGCCCCATGCTGAAGCGCGCCTTCGATCTTTCCGCAGTGATCCTGACGGCGCCCTGCTGGCTGCCGCTGTTGCTGATCGTGGCCTGGCTCGTGCGCCGAAATCTCGGGACGCCGGTTTTCTTTCGGCAGCCGCGACCGGGAAGGCACGGCGAGATCTTCGAGATGATCAAATTTCGCTCGATGCGCGAGGCGCGCGATGCCAGCGGCCGCTTGTTGCCCGACGCCGAGCGGCTGACGCCCTTCGGGCGCTGGTTGCGGTCGACGTCACTCGACGAACTGCCGGAGCTGTGGAACGTGCTCCGCGGCGAGATGAGCCTCGTCGGGCCGCGGCCGCTGCTGGTCGAATATCTTCCCCGCTACACGGCGCGGCAGGCGCGTCGTCATGACGTGCGGCCGGGTCTCACCGGGCTCGCGCAGGTGAACGGCCGCAACGCGCTCGGTTGGGAGCAGAAGTTCGAGTGGGACGTGCGCTACGTCGAGCAGCAGAGTTTCCTGCTCGATCTGAAGATTCTCGGCGCGACGGTGCGGCAGGTGTTCCGGCGCGCCGGCATCAGCGCGCAAGGCGAAGCGACCATGCCGGAGTTCCGCGGCGCACCGGCCGACCTCCCGCGTCCGGCCACCACTTCCAGCCATGTTCAACGTCTCGCTTAACCGCCGCAGCCTGCTGCTCGCGGTGGTCTATGCCATCATTCTCTCGATCGGGTTCTACCTGTCGTATGAGGTTCGGTTCGATTTTCTGGTGCCGGAAAACCAGCAGGCGGAGCGGCTGCGCCTCCTGGGTATTTCCGTGGGAGTGAAGGTCATCGCGCTGGTGCTGGTCCGCCAGATCGGCAGCATGATGACGTATTTCAGCATCCCCGATCTTCTGCGGGTGGTGTGGGCGATGAGTGCGTCGAGTCTGGTTCTGTTGCTGCCGCGGCTGATGGGGATCAATGAGTTTTCGCCGCCCCGCGGCGTCCTGCTGGTCGATTATTTTCTCAGCGTCGGCGGGATTTGCGCCGTGCGTCTCGCCACGCGCATCTTTCGCGAGCGCATCGTGGCGAGCCGGCGCGGCGAACACGTGCCACAGCAGCGCATCGCGATCGTCGGCGCCGGCGACGCCGGGGCGGCGCTGGCGGCCGAGTTCGTCAATCACCCCTCGCGCGGTTTCAAGCCGGTGATGTTTTTCGACGACGACACGGACAAGCACGGCAAACGCATCCACGGCGTGCTCGTGGTGGGCGCGCCGGAGCAGATCACACGGATGGTGCCGCCGCCGGACATCGCGAAGATCGTCATCGCGATGCCGAGCGCTCCCGCGAAACGCATCCGCGAGGTCGTGCTGACGATGAACCGGCTCGGTTACAAGGTTGAGACCCTGCCGGGGATGGCCGATCTCGCCTCGGGCCGCGTCAAGGTCAGCCGCCTGCGTCCGGTCGAGGTCGAGGATCTACTCGGGCGGGAGCCGGTGAAGCTCGACGATGAGGCGATCCGGAACTCGATCGCAGGTCGCGTGGTGATGGTGACAGGCGCGGGCGGCAGCATCGGCAGCGAGCTCTGCCGGCAGATCGCGCAACTGAATCCACAGCGGCTGCTCATGGTCGAGCAATCGGAGGCGGCGCTGTTTTTGATCGAGCAGGAACTCAACGAATCCGGACTGGGGGCCGTCGCGTTGCCCTTGGTGGCCGACATTCTGGATGGCGACCGGATGGAATTCATTTTCTCGCGTTATCGTCCGGCGATCGTCTTCCACGCGGCGGCGCACAAACACGTTTTCCTCATGGAGCGGCAGCCGGCGGAGGCGTTTCGTAACAACGTGCTCGGCACGCGGCTCGTGGCCGAGACGGCGGCGCGCCATCAGGCCGCCGAGTTCGTGCTTATCTCCACCGACAAGGCGATCAATCCCACCAGCGTGATGGGCGCCACGAAACGACTGGCCGAGATTCAGCTGCAATCCGTGCAGGCAGCCAATCCGCAGACGCGTTTTGCGGCCGTGCGGTTTGGCAACGTCCTGGGCTCGTCGGGGAGCGTCATCCCGATCTTCAAGCGCCAGATCGCGTTGGGCGGGCCGGTCAATGTCACGCATCCGGATGTCACGCGCTACTTCATGACCATTCCGGAAGCCGTCGGCCTGGTGCTGCAGGCGAGTGTGTTGGGGGAGGGCGGGGAGATCTTCGTCCTGGATATGGGCCGCCCGGTGAAGATCGTCGACTTGGCGAAGCAGATGATCGAGTTGAGCGGCTTCAAACCGGGCACTGACATCGAGATTCGTTTCACCGGCCTGAAGCCGGGCGAAAAACTTTACGAGGAGCTGCAACATCATGCCGAGCGGCACGAAGCGACAGAGCATCCGAAGATCATGCGTTTCGTCAGCGACCACCAGGATCTCAACAGCGATGGCGTGAAGGACCTCGCGGAGCGGCTTTACCGCTTGGAGGGGCACGAGATCAAGGCGCAGCTCAAGCGGCTCGTTCGCGAATACACGCCGCATCTCGACTGAGCGGTCGTTGTCGAGACGCTGCTGAAACGGCAGTGGGTTGCAGTCCGGCCGAACGCTTGGCCGGGAACCGGTGGCTCGCGCCGTGTTCTGTGAATTTCCGTGACGACAAGGATTCACACTGGCCGGAACTTTCGGTTTTTCCGGTCCCGCGGTTGCCGAATCGCTGGTGTGTCCCGAAATTCCTCATGACATCCCCTTTCCGGTTTTTACCTGACGGCCGCCCGTCGACCGAACCCGTTCCCAGGAGGCGGATCCGCTGAGCATGCGCCATCGCCCGATCGCTCACGAAGGGGCGGCGCCACCGGAGGGTGGGGCTGGTCTCCCGCCGTTTGCCTGGCTTTCGGACTTGGAAGGTTTGTCGCAGGCGGCGAATTGGGAGGCTCTTCGCGAGGTTTTGCTCAATCTGCCGGTGCCGTTCTATGCCACCGATGCGGAGGGGCGGATCCAGCTCTTCAATGCTGCCGCCGCGGCGTTGTGGGGACGGTCGCCGGTCGTCGGGCGGGATCGCTGGAGTGGCGCCGCGCGGCTGCTGCACCCAGACGGATCCGAGATGCCGGCGCGCGATCATCCCATGGCCGCAGTCCTCGCCACGGGGCAAAGCTGCGACGATGTCGAGTTGCTGTTCGAACGACCCAACGGCGAACGGCGCCAGGTAGTCTGCCACCTCCGCCCGTTGCGCGACGTCGACGGTCGCATGGTCGGCGGCGTCGGCGCGGCGATCGACGTCACGGAGCAACGTCAGGCGGACGAAGCGAGGGCACGGCTCGCCGCCATCGTGGAATGTTCGGACGACGCCATCGTGAGCAAGGACCTGAACGGCATCATCCAAAGCTGGAATCGCGGCGCCGAGCGGCTGTTTGGCTACACCGCGGCGGAAGCGATCGGCCGACCGGTGACGATGCTGATCCCGGAAGACCGCGCGGGTGAGGAAGAGGAGATTCGGCGCCGGATCGGCCGCGGCGAGCGGGTCGAGCATTACGACACGACGCGACGAACGAAGGACGGCCGTTTGGTCGAGGTTTCGATCACGGTGTCGCCCCTGCGGGACCGGTCGGGACGCGTGATCGGCGCCTCCAAGATTGCGCGTGACATCAGCGAACGCCGGCGCGCCGACGATACCGCCCTGCGGCTGGCGGCGATCGTGGAGTCGTCCGACGACGCGATCGTGAGCAAGGATCTCAACGGCATCATCCGGAGCTGGAATGCCGCCGCGACGCGACTTTTTGGATACACGCCGGAGGAGGCGATCGGGCGTTCCATCATGCTGCTCATTCCGCCCGAACGGCGGGCAGAGGAGGACATGATTCTCGAGCGGATCCGCAGCGGGGCGCGGGTGGAGCATTATTCTACGATGCGGCGGCGCAAGGACGGCGGGCTGGTCGAGGTGTCGCTCACGATTTCTCCGGTGCGGGATGCGAGCGGCCGCATCATCGGCGCGTCGAAGATCGCCCGGGACGTTACCGAAAGGAACCGGGCGCAACGCGAACTGCAGGTGGCGCATGCGCGCGCGCTCGCCGCGGTGCAGGCGAAGGACGATTTCCTCGCGGCACTTTCGCATGAGTTGCGCACGCCGCTCAATCCGGTGCTGCTGCTGGCCAGCAGCGCGGCGGAGGATCCCGCGCTTTCCGCCGACATCCGGCGCGACTTCGCCTCGATCCGCAAGCACGTCGAACTCGAGGCACGGCTGATCGACGACTTGCTCGATCTCACCCGGATCACCCGCGGGAAGCTGCCGCTCACGCCGGGTGTGCATGATCTGAATCTCGTGCTCGACGACGCGTTGACGACCGTGCGGCCGGATATTGCCGAAAAAGGGCTGCAACTGACGTGCGAGCTGGATCCGTGGCCGGCGCAGGTGCGGGCGGACGCCGTGCGGCTGCAGCAGGTTTTTTGGAACGTATTGAAGAATGCGGTGAAGTTCACGCCGGCAGGCGGCCGCATCTCGGTGCGCACGCGGGTGGATGGCAGCCGCCGCCGGGTGACGATCGAGGTGGCGGACACCGGCATCGGCATCACCGAAGCGGAACTGGGCCGCGTGTTCGAAGCGTTTGCGCAGGGCGATCACGCCGCCGCGGGTGGCTCGCATCGTTTTGGCGGCGTCGGCCTGGGCCTCGCCATCTCGCGCATGCTGGTGGAACTGCAGGGCGGGACCATTCGCGCGGAAAGCGGCGGCCGCGATCAGGGCGCGCTGTTCGTGATCGAGCTTCCTCTGGCGACGGCCACCGCAGTTGCTGCGACGGCCGCAAAGCCCGGCCGCGACGCCGGTCCGCCGAAGCGCACGCTGCCGCGGCGCCGGGTGTTACTGGTGGAGGATCACGGCGCGACGCGATCCGCGCTGGCGCGCATTCTCGGCCGGCGGAATTTCGAGGTGGTGACGGCCGGCAGCGCGGGGGAAGCGCGCGATGTCGCGCATGCAGGGAGATTCGATCTTTTGATTTCGGATATCGGACTGCCGGATGGCAGCGGCTACGAACTCATGGAAGAGTTGAATGCCGGTGGCGCCCTGCCGGGAATCGCGCTCACAGGCTACGGAATGGAAGAAGACATGGCGCGCAGCCGGAGATCAGGATTTCAGGCGCATTTGACGAAGCCCGTGGCCGTGGAAGACCTGGATCGTGCTCTTGCGCAGGTGCTCGATGCGACAGGCCTCTAGGTGGACGCGGCCGAGCGATTCGGCGCGTTAGCGGGTCTGATGCGGTCGGGAAAGTCCGCCCTTGACCGTGAAAAGAAATTCTTGGGGCTTTTCTTTTGAGGTAATGTTTTTGCAACATGACCCGCGACGATGCACACGAATGCCGACAAGGAAGGGAGCCAAGCGTCGGGCCGATGGAGCCCGGCCGCGCTGAAATCGATCGTCGCGGAGCTGGCGCGGCGCCATCCGGACGAACGTGCGGACCGCATTGAGCAGATCGTGCAGTACTGCAAAGGGGCAGTGTTTCCGGCCGAAGGTCGTGAGCGGCTGATTCGGTTTGCGACGGGACTGTTGCGGACCGCGACGGGAAAATCCGGAGAGAGGCCGCCACGGGGCCGTTGAATCGGGCGGAGGGTAGGTGCGTCGGTTTCGGCGCAGCCGGCGCGGCTCAGGTCCGCACGGTCTTTTCCTCCGCTTCCGCCCACAAGGTCACGACCGGCCACAACGCGCACCACGTCAGCAAAATGGCGGGATTGTAGAAGAGAAAGTCGGTCCACGCATGCGCGAGGACGATCAACAATCCGGCTACGAGCAGCACCGCGAGTGGGTTTTCCCAAAAGCAGGTTTTGATCAGCCGCAGAAACCAGAAAAGCCCGGCGATCACGATCAGCGCCACGCCGGGGAGACCCAGCTCGACGGGGATCTGCAGGAGGTCGTTGTGCGCATGGTCCCAGAACAGCCGGCGTTTGCCCTGTTGAAAGATCTCCGGGTGCTTCTGCTGGTAGATCGGGAAAAGGAAACGAAAGCTCCCGGCGCCCGTGCCCCACTGCCAGTTGTCCTGCAGCATCTCCCACGTCGCGCGGCTCGCGATCTGCCGCGAGCGCACGGACGCGTTTTCGTCCTCGAACAGCCGCTGCATGCGATCCAAGGCCTTTTCGGCTGAGAGCGCGGAAAAACCGACGTAACCGAAGCCGCCCAGCGCCGCGACCAGCGCGATGCTGACGACCGGCCGGCGGAGGTCCGACGGCTGCCGCCATTGAAAAACGAGAAATGCCAGACCTGCCGCGAGGACAAAGGCGGCCATCGCGAGTGTGGCACCGCGCGCGTAGCTCACGACGATGTTGGTGGCGAGCAGCACGGCGAAAAAAACAAACAGCGCGGACGGACTCGACTTTTCCATGCGGCGCAGTCCGCGCAGGTAGTGCCACGCGGCCAGCGCCGTCGCGACGATCAGGATGAGCAGCAGATACGCGCCAGCGTGATTCTTGTAGATGAAACTGCCGAAGAAGGACGCGTTGGCCGACGGGATTGACCAGTAGATTTTGCCGTTGGACGTCAGCCGCTGCACGAGCGCGAAGAGCGCCAGCGCAAAGCCGTTGGCGGCGAGGCCGGTCAGCAGAAGTTGAAGACTGCGGCGGCGCGTGAGCCCGATCCAAATCGAGCACACCAGCAGCCAGGCCGCGCCGTAAATCACGAGCATCCGCCAAGGGCCGCCCAACACGAACGGGTTCGCGGTGCCGGACGGCAGCCAGTCGATCCGTGGCAGCATTTCCATCCACCACAACCGGTCGCGCTCGATATAGATCCAACCGGGATTGAGGGCCTGCACCACGATATAGCCGAGCAGCAGCAGACCGCACCAGAACACGGGAAACTTCAACAGCCGCGGGAGCGGGAGCATGCGGAAATCCGGACCGGTCGTGAACTCTGCCGTATAGGTTCGCGGCATCAGCGCCACGGCGAACGTCACGAGTGCGAGCACGAGACTCGTGAGTTGCGCCCACCAACGCATCCCGCCGAGCGCCCAAGGCAGGAAAACCAGCTGGGCCAGGACCAGGCTGAGCAGGATCTTTTCAAGCGGATGGAGCCGCTGGCGGCGCGACGTCGCGCGGAACCGCTCGAGCCGGCCCGCCGGACCGAATGGAAGAGGCTGGGAGTCGTCCACCGCGCCACCATGCTGAAACTCGTCGACACGGGAAGTCATTTCCCGGCGGTTCGCAGGAACAAACGCCGCCGGTTCATTTTCCCCTAAACCGCCGGTTCGGGATTCGTGGCGCCACCCCGCCGCCGCGAATTGGCGTCAGGAACACCCCGGCGACGCAGCCGGGGGAACCCGCCGGGAAATCGCTTGCCTCACCCCCATGCCCGTGAACACTGCGGCTGACTATCACCGGCCCACGCGGGCCTCGCAAACCACCGCGGGCATACCCCGCTCGATCACATGGACGACACGCCTGCCAAGGAAACTCCCGCCAAGGAGTTCAACAAACTCGATCTGAGCCAGCTCCAAGGCTTCAGTTTCGGCACCCAGTGGACTCAGGACAAAACGTCGGCGCCCGACTCACGCGAGCGCTCGGACCGACCACGTCGGGAATATGGACCTGAACGTCGCGACGGTGCGGGCGGTCCCGAGCGGCGCGATCGCCGTTCGTTCCGTCGACCCGCCGGTGGCGACAATCCCGGCGGCAGCGGCATGGCGGGCGGAGCCGGCGGCGGTTCGTCCGGCGCGGAGCCCGGAGCGCGGCGCGAGTTCAATCCCGAGCGCGGTCCGCGGCGTGAGTATCAAGGCGGACCTCGTCGCGATGGCCGCGGCGACCGCGGCCCCCGTCAGGGCGGTTTCGGCGCGCGACCCGAGTTCCAGGATCGTGGACCTTACGAGAGCCCGTTGTTCAACGTCGCGTTTTATCCGGAGGACTCGAGCTTCAGCGCGCTCGCGAAAACCATCCGCTCCTCGTGCCGCACGATCGAGTTGTTCGAAATCGCGCGCACGGTGATCGGAAAATCCGACCGCTTCGTGGTCGTCCTGACGCGCAAGACTCCTGGCGCGCCGGGCGCGGGTCCGTCCGACTCCAAGGCGCCGGCCGCAGCGAGCGCCGCGAAGCAGCCGATCTATATTTCGGTGCCGGATGGGATTCCGTTCGAGAGCGACGAAGCCGCGTTGAACCACGTGTTCACGCAGCACCTCGGCCGCTTCTTCGACACCGCAGAGGTCGAGGTCGAGGCGCCCAAGGGGAATTTTCAGGTGATCAACAAATGCGGCGTGACGGGCGAGTTGCTCGGGCCGCCGAATTATCACCGCTACCAGCAAATCGTGCAGCAGCACTTCAATGCGAAGATCAGCCGGATGCCGTTCGAGGTTTTCCGCAATCGCATCGAGACCGTGCGCGATCCGGAGGTCGTGGCGCAGTGGCTCGCCAAGATGAAGAAGGCCACGCGCTATACGCTGAAACAGCCGAAGAGCGCGACGCCGGTCGCGGTCCCGCCCGTCGCGACGGAGCAGGCTCCCGCGGAAGTGGCCGCCGCCGCCACGGCCGAAGTGGCGGCGCAGGAAAGTTCGACGACGCCCGAATCGGCGCCGACGCTGACGTTCGACACCTTCGAGGATGCGCGCACTTATCTGCTGACCCAGGCGCGCGAGAAACTCGTGCGCACGGTCGAGAGCGCGCGCTTCCATGGGAAGCTCGTCGAGACGATGCCGCAAGGCGAGATCCGCCGCGCGATCGAGGGAGCGCTCGAGCGCCAGCGTCGTTTTCCTCTGGATACGGCCAACGCCCTCCGCGGCCGGCTGCGTCGCGAGCATTTCACCATCTTCAAGAAAGGCTCGAAGGGGATCAGCTACGTGTGCGCGGTGAAGCGCAAGTTCCGCGTCCCGGGCCAGACCTTTGCCGAAACGATCAGTGCGCTGATCGCCTTCATCGAGGCGCATCCGATGATCCGCGCGAGCGAACTCGCGTCGAAGTTCCTCGGCATCGAGAACGCCGCGCCCAAGACGCCGGAAGCACCGGCCGCCGGTGCGGAAACGCCGGCCGAGGGCGGCGAGGCCCCCAAGGCGGAGCCCGTGCTTTCGATCGACGATCGCGCGCGCATCAGCCGCATGCAGGGCGATCTGCGCTGGCTTGTGACCGAAGGCTACGTGACTGAATTCATCGACGGCCGGCTCTTTGCCCCGCCACCGATGGTCGAGGCGCGCAAGAAGGAGGTCGAATCGGAGGAGCACGATCCGGAAAACTTCCCGGAGGTGCCCGCTTCCGAGTCGGCTCCGGCTCCGGCTGCAGCCGCTCCGGAGGTCTCCGCCGCGGCGCCGGCGCCTGGCGTGACGGAAACTCCCGCGGAAGCGGACGTGAAGCAGGAGTTGCCGAGCGACCCCATCGCCGCGGAGGAAAGTCCCATTCCCAACGCGCCCGCGCCGGTGACGCCGGCGGCCGAAGCCGCACCGGAGCCCGAGAAGCGCGACTCCGAGTCACCCGCCAAGTGATTCATCCAGCCCGACGATTTCGTCGGGCTTTTTTTTGGGGGCAGGTCGTCGTTCGCGACTCCTCCCCGCGCTCAAGCTAGCCGCAGCGTGTGTCGTTCGTCGGGCGTGATACCGAGTGTCAGGTGCAGCGTGCCGGCCGGCAGAAAGCCCTCGATCTTCTCCGGCCATTCGACGGCGAGGCACCACGGGCTCACGAGGAAATCCTCCAGCAGGAGGTCCTCGATCTGCGTCGCGTTCTCCAGCCGGTAGGCGTCGAGATGCACGAGCGTCCGCTGCGGCCCGCGGTGCACGGTGTAAATGTTGAAGGTCGGGCTGGTGACCGGTTCCGCCACGCCGAAGCCCCGGGCGAGACCTTGCACAAAGGTGGTTTTGCCCACGCCGAGGTTGCCGTGCAACGCGAGCGCGACGTCGGGCGGCAGCGCCGCGGCGACGCGCGCGGCCCAGGCGCGGGTGTCCTCCGCGGAGGAGGTGACGACTCCCTGCCGGAGTTGATCCAGGACATTCATCGCGAACGCCGGGCGCGCAGGTGTTCGTATCCGCGATAAGGAGACAGGTCGAGCGCGGTTGCGGAGCGGCGCCCGCGCTTCACGAAACGACCGAGGCAGGACAGCGTTGTCCGCGGAAAGGCGTGCGACCAGGCGCGCTCGAACGCGGCGGCGTCGGCGTGCGCCGCGAGTGCGAACAGCAGTTCGTAATCCTCGCCGTCGGTCAACGCGGCGCGAACGGTGGCGCCGCGCCGCCG
Organism: Opitutaceae bacterium; assembly: GCA_040255565.1. Taxonomy (GTDB): domain Bacteria; phylum Verrucomicrobiota; class Verrucomicrobiia; order Opitutales; family Opitutaceae; genus Opitutus. The sequence continues at coordinate 1,313,913 of JBDZVH010000001.1, forward strand.
CGGGATGCGGGCGGACTCGATCTCGGGCTCGGCGCCCGGAGGTGTCAGCGCGTGCAGATCCTTCGCGAGGCCGTCGCTCAAGTCCATCATGGCGGTGACTTCCGGGCGGCGCGCGAGCCAGGCGCCTTCCTGCAGCCGCGGAGTGAATTTGAAGTGGTGTCCGGAACGCAGGCTGTCGCCGAGCGTGCCCGTGACATAGAGCGCGTCGCCGATCCGGCCGCCGGTGCGCGTGAGGAGACGGTCGCCGGTGCTGTCTCCCAGCAGCGTCAGACTGGCGGCAAGGGTGCCGTCCGCCTGCGCGATGTCGCCGCCGACGATGGGCACGCGATAGGCGCGGGCACACGCAGCGAGTCCACGATAAAACCCCTCGAGCCAGCGGAGGCTCGTGCGCGCGTCGAGCGTCAGCGCCAGCACGGCGGCCGTGGGCTTCCCGCCCATGGCGGCGAGGTCGCTCAGGTTGCGTTTCAAAAGCTTCGCGCCCACCGCGCGCGGCGGGACCGCGGCGTTGAAATGCCGCGGATAGATCACCGGATCGACCGTGATGAGCTGCCGGCGGCGCGCCGCCGGCAGCACGGCGCAGTCGTCGCCGATTCCGAAGGGCGCGCGCGGCGAGGCGGCGCCCAGCCACCGGCGAATCGCCAGGATCAGGCGCTCTTCGCCCAAGGCGGCCACGGAGTCCGGGAAACGTCGGGTAAACGGAGCCACGGTGGAAAGACTACGGGGGCGTGAGGCCGGCGAAAAGCACGAGGATCGTGTGCAGGTTGAAAATCGCATGCGCCACCATGGCGGTGCCGATGCGGCCCGTGCGTTCGTAGCCCAGCGAGAAAACCACGGCGAGGGCGGTGAGTGGCGCGAAGCTCGCGAGGCCATCGAGCGTGGACCAGTTGACGTGCAACGACGCAAACAGCAGCCCCGGCAAAACCAGCGCGAGCCAGCGGGGGATGCGCGTGCGCAGGTAACGGAAGATCGTCGCGCGAAACAGCAGCTCCTCGGTAATCGGCGCGATCAATGTCGCCAGCACGATCATGACCGCGAGCAGCGTCTTGGAATCGGCCTGGGCAAACATGCGCAAAAGGTCCTGCTGCTCGGCCGGCAAGCCGGCGAGTTTCAGGAAGCCGAGCCAGAGCAGGCTGGTGACCGTGACGACCGGCAAGGCGATGAGAAACGTAGCCAGACCCGAGCGCAGGGTCGTGCGGTCGAGCGGCGGCAGCAGCGCCGGATGACCGAGCTTCAGCGGCAGCAGGCAGGGGCCGATCAGGAGGCCGACTTGAAACGCCGCGCTGCCGACCACGGTCACCGCATCGGTGGAGAGCGGGAAGGCGCGCAGCGCCACGCCGGCAGCCGCCGAGGCGATGAGCGCTCCGATGACGATGACGAACGTGAAAAAGAGGAACTCGGAGGGCGAGACCGACCAGGGCGGGAGCGCCGACGGCGCAAAGCGGAGTCGCGCGCGCGCGGCGGGACTCCACACGTGCCGCCACAGCAGAAACACCCCGAGCAGAAGCAGCGCGAGTTCGATCGTGTAGACGACTTGTTCAGTCACAACGATGGGCATGGCGTGCGAGTGCGGAGGAAAAGGCGCCGCGCGGCAATGCCGGAGGCGCTCCGTGGGGCACGCCGGTGGCGGAGCGTCCGGCCGGCGGAGGAAATCCTACGCGAGCAGGCGGCCGTTGCTGAACACGAGGCGGCCGTCGACGATGGTCGACTTGACGCGGCCGGTGAGCGTCTGCCCGTGCCAGGGCGAGTTGCTCGATTTGCTGAAGCCGGCGCGCGTGTCGTAGGTCCATTTTTCCGCCGGATCGAACACACAAATGTCGGCGGCGGCACCGGAGGCGAGCGTGCCCGCGGGCAGATTGAGGATCCGGGCGCCGCAGCGGGTCATGAGGTCGATCACCCGCGGCAACTTGAACCGGTTCTGCCGGACGAGCACGTCGAGCGTGACCGCCAGCGATGTCTCCAATCCAAGGATACCGTTCGGCGCGTAGTCGAACTCCTTGTCCTTCTCGTAGTCGGTGTGCGGCGCGTGGTCGGTGCTGATGCAGTCGAGCGTGCCGTCGCGCAGTCCTTCGATCAACGCCTGCCGGTCCTCCTCGGTGCGGAGCGGCGGGTTCATCTTGAAATTCGTGTCGTAGGTCGAGAGGGCCTCGTCGGTGAGGGCGATGTGATGGGGCGTGGCCTCGGCGGTAATGCGGGCGCCGCGGCTTTTGGCGCGGCGGATGACGTCGACGGAAAATCGCGAGGAGATGTGCTGCAGATGGATGTGGGCGCCGGTGTATTCGGAAAGAATGACGTTACGCGCGACGATCAGGTCCTCGGCGGCGTTGGGCCAGCCGCGCAATCCGAGTCGCGTGGAGACGGCGCCTTCGTTCATCACCGCGCCCTGCGTCATGGACGCGTCCTGGCAGTGGTCCATGACGGGCAGGTCGAACATCTTCGCGTATTCGACGGCGCGGCGCATGAGCTCGTTGTTTTGCACGCAGTCGCCGTCGTCGGTGATGGCGACGACGCCGGCGCGCTTGAGAGAGCCGATCGGGGCGAGGGCCTGGCCCTTCATGCCGACGGTGATGCAGCCGGTGGGGAGAACCTTCACGACCGCGTCGCGGCGCACGGCGTCGTTGATGAACTGGATCGTGCCGGCGTTGTCCGCGGGCGGCGAGGTGTTCGGCATGCAGACGACGGTGGTGAATCCGCCGGCCGCGGCGGCGCGGGAGCCGGTGGCGATCGTTTCCTTGTGGGTCTGGCCCGGCTCGCGGAAATGGACGTGGATGTCGACGAGGCCGGGGCAGGCGACGAGCCCGGAGGCATCGATCTTCTTCGCGCGTTTTTTCGCGGCGGCGGAGAGCGAGTCGACAATCTTGCCGTCGGTCACGAAGAGGTCGCCAACGGCATCGCGTTTGGCGGCCGGATCGATCACCCGGGCGTTCTGGATCCAGAGGGAAGGCATGGCGAAAAGGTCGGAGTCGGAGGAAGGCGCGACGGCGGAGGATCAGCGGGTGTCGTCGGTCGCGATGGCGTTTTCCGGCTGACCGCCGGCGCAGAGATAGAGGACGGCCATGCGAACGGCGATACCGTTGGTCACCTGTTCGAGGATCACGCTGCGCTCGCCGTCGGCGAGTTCGCTGTCGATTTCCACGCCGCGGTTGATGGGGCCCGGATGCATGATGATCGCCTTCGGGTTGAGCCAGCTGGCACGGGTCTTGTTGAGTCCGAACATGCTGGTGTATTCGCCGAGCGAGGGGAAATGACCGCTCGACTGGCGTTCGTGCTGTATGCGCAAAAGCATGACAACCTCCGCGTCGGCGAGGGCGCTGCGCAGGTCGTGCGACACCTTCACGCCGAGATCGGTGAACCAGTGCGGGACGAGCGTGGCCGGACCGACGAGGGTGACATCCGCTCCCATCTTCGTGAGCGCGTGAATGTTGGAGCGGGCGACGCGGCTGAAGAGAATATCGCCGAGGATCACGACCTTGCGGTTCTGCAGCGAACCGAGGTGCTCTTTCATCGTGAACGTGTCGAGCAGGCCCTGGGTTGGGTGCTCGTGGGCGCCGTCGCCGGCGTTGACGACCGGGATGCCGAGGATGCGCGAGAGGTAGAGCGGCGAGCCGGCAGCGGCGTGACGGATCACGATCATGTCGGCGTTGAGCGCCTGGATGTTCTCCGCGGTGTCGCGCAGCGTTTCGCCCTTGGTCGTGCTACTGCTGGCGGCGTCGAAGGAGATGACGTCGGCGCTGAGGCGCTTGGCCGCCATTTCGAACGCCATTCGTGTGCGCGTGCTGGGTTCGAGGAAGAGGTTGACGATCGTCTTGCCGCGGAGCGCGGGGACTTTTTTCACGCTGCGGCTCAGGGTGCGTTTAAACGCGACCGCGGTGGCGTGGATCTGGTCGATCTCGGCGAGCGAGAGTTCCTCGAGCGTGAGGAGGTGTTTGCGCGTCCAAGGCATGGAAGTGAAAAAGGCAGAGGCTCAGGTGGTGGCTTTGCGGGCGGCAATCGTCTCGATGCGAATCGCATCGCGCGCGGGATCTTCGGGGTCGAGGCGCACGACCACTTTCTCCGTCTCTTCGGTCTCGACCGTGAGGGCGCAGTAGTCGGGCGCGAACGGCAGGCGACGCCCGCCGCGGTCGACGAGGATCGCGAGCTCCACGCGGCTGGGCCGGCCGTGATCGAAGAGTTCGTCGAGTGCGGCCTTCACCGTGCGGCCAGAGAAGAGCACATCGTCGATCAGGATCACGACGGCGCCGTTGACGTCGGCGGGAATGTGCGTCGGCGCGAATTCCTTGGGAATGGGATTTCGGCCGATGTCGTCGCGGTGGAAGGAAATATCGAGCGTGCCGGTCCGCACGGCGGCCGAGCGGCCGGCGGCCAGGCGGGCGCTCACGCGTCGGGCAAGCTCGATGCCACCGTTGGCGATGCCGAGCAGAAGCAGCGGAGCGCCATCGGGATGTCGGGCGGCAATGGCCGAGGCGAGACGCTCGATGGCGGCGTGAATCTCTTCAGAACCGATGGTCTTGGGTTGGGCCACGAGGTCTGGTTCTGCCGCCGGGCTCCAGGGCGGTAAAGAGAAATGTCGGTCGCAGAATGGGCCTCGAAACGCCGCGGGGTTGGCTCGCGTCGTGGGAGCGCACGCGAGCGGGATCACGGATTCGCGACCGTCCGGGCGGTCACATCGAGACCGTCTTGCAGCAGCACGGCGCGATTCGGCTGGGCTTCGAGATGCCGGCCATGTGAGTCGCTGCCGGCAGTGAACTTCAGTCGCGAGAGGCCGCTGACTTGGACCGGGGCGCCGTTGTCCTGATACAAGTCGCCGCCGGCGATCTGCGTATCGGTGGCCGAACCGAGAAGAATCATGGGTTGAGCATCGCCGAACGCCGTCACATTCCCGAGGTAAACGGGCCCTTGAAACGCCACGCCCGGCGCGTAGAGCCCGGTCACGCCGGAGGAGGCGAAGTAGTGGGTGTTGGCGGTGCGCACGCCGCCGAATTTTCCATTGGCGCTCGCGATGGCGATGTAGGCGATGTCCGCGACGCCGTCGTAGTCGACCCCGGCCTTGAAGAGCGCCTGATTCACGGCGTTCGCCTTGCCGACGGTGAAAACGGAAACGTGGGTCTGCTCGGTCGCCCCGGTGATTACGATGCCGGCGTGGCCTTTCATGTAGCGAATGCCGGGCTGGTTGTAGTTGAGCGGGCCCGCGGGTCCCGAAACGCCCTCGAGCACGAGCGAAAGACTGCCCGGCCCGGAGAACTCGACCTGTACGATGTCGTCGTCGAGATCGACGAACGAGGTGCGCGTAATCTGGCCGAGCGCGTAGTCGGAGGTGATGGTTTCCGCTGCACCCGTGGCCAGCACTTGGTCGAAGATGTTGCCGTTGGGATGGCGGACGTCGCGGTCGACCTCGTTGCCGTCGCCGGTCACCTTGATCGCGCTAGCGAGACCCACGATGGCGGGAAGACTGCTGGCGCTGGCGCCGTTGACGAGGGCCGTCGCGCTGTAGAGGCCCGTGCTCGCCGGCTGGAGATGGCCAAGGGTGTAGCTCGAGCCCGTGGCGCCCGCGAGAAGCACGCCGTTGCGGCGCCATTGGAAGGCGGAGCCGGGAGTGACATCGGCGGTCAGCGTGACGCTGCTCCCGACGCCCGCGGACTGGCTGGCAGGTTGGAGGCTGAAACGCGGAGCGATCCGGGTAACCGCTCCCCATTCGAGTGGAAAACGGCCGAACAGCACGCCGCGCGCCTGAACGCCGCTCGCCCCGCCGGAATAGGAAAAGGTCGCGCCGGCGGCATCGGTCGGCGAACTCGCGGCAGAAACGCCCTGCACGCCGGAAAAGGCGACATCGTCGAAGAACCAGCCGACACCGGGCTCCGTCTGTGGATAAAACGAGGTGCCGCGAGTTTGCGTGTAAGCAAAACGGATACGGAAGGTGCGGCCTGCGAGGCCGGCGAGAGGCACCGTGCGTGAAACGAAACTCGTCTCGCCCGCTCCGCCGCTCCCGGGCTGCCGGTAAACGTCGGTCCACGACACGCCTTCGTCGGTGGAAGTCTGGATGCGTGCAACTTGGTCGGCGGTCGCGAATCCCAGCCGGCTGCGCAAGGTGAGTTGCGGGGAAGAACCGGCGGGCGCGAAAAGGATGTCGTTGCCGGTCAGAAACTGGTCGTCGGCCGTCGGCGTTGCGAGGTGATAGCTGGCAGTCCCGGCGGCCACGGTCGACGTGGTGCGCGCGGAGTAGGCGCCGGTGGTGCGGGCGGTCAAGCCCGCGAGGCTGTTCTCCGCATCGTAAACGGGAGCTGTCGGATCCAGTGTCACCGAGCGCCACTGCACTTGCGGGACGAACGGAGGCTTCGCGACCGTAAAGGTCGACGCGGCCACGGCGCTGACGGTGAAGGTGACGGCATCGGGCCCGGGTCGGTCGGGATCGAAGGCGATCACGTCGTAGATGAAGGTCTGGGGCGTGCCGTTGACGAGCACGTTGCCGACCGTGACGTGAAACGTGCTGTCGGACGTGACGGCGGGCGGACTGCTCGTGTTGGTATCCAGATTACCATACGACCACACGAGCGAATTTTCCCCCGCGCCGCTCGCTCGGGCTTCGATGTTCACCGGCACGGCGGCCCCGTCGCGGGTCATGGTCACTGTCGCGTTTGCGAAGCTCGCTCCGGGATAACTGAAGGACCAACGGGGGAAGATCAGCGGCGCGGGAACATAGCCGGCCGGCGGCCACGCGACGTAGGTGGTGCGGGTGGAGGGACCCGGAGAGTTGTAATTGCCGTCGAGGATCCACGTCGCGTTGGCGGCATAGTTGGAGCCTGTTTCGGGCACGTCGCCGGTGCCCATCTCGCGGGTTTGCGGATAAAGCAGCCAGCGACGGTGGCCCGCCATTTGGTTGCCGGCGCCGGGATCGGCGATGTAGCCGGTGATGGCGTCGGGTCCGGCGAGGCCGATCGAAAGATTCGAGTTTCCGGCCGCTTCGGCGCCCGCCGGAGTGTAGAAAGTCCAGCTGGAGGGCGGATTGTGACTGAGCGCGCGATTGGCGCTCATCATCAACGCGGCTTGCTGGGCCTTTGCGCTGAAGGTGGAATTCAGGGTCACGGCGGCGGGCACACCGGCGAGGGCGCGGAAGAAATTGATCCGGAGCAGCACGGCATCCTTGAACGCGGACGAGGTCTCGCCGGCGGCGCCGGTCGAAAAGCTGCCGGTCCAGCCCATGGGCACGTCGTCCGAGGCGCCGTAGAGCGCACGGTAGAACTGCCTTGCTTCCTCGCGCGACGCGGGATTGACGCTGAGCGCGGGGAGCGCCGAGGCGCGCAGCTGAGTTTGTGCTCGAAGTTCGGATACACGCCGCGCCGTGGGGGCGGTGGGCTGGGCAAAAATCGCGCTGGTGCCAAGCAGCAGAGGAAAAATCAATCGGATCAGGCGCATGGGCGGAACGCAGCGAGCACACGCCATCCGGCGTGACAAGTGCCGGCGCAAAAATGGGGCGCCGACCTGAGGGCGTCCGCACCGCGGATCAGGGTGTCGGATTCACCACGATGCGGCTGGTGACGTCACTGCCGTTTTCCTGCAGCGAGGCCCGATTCGAACGCGCCGGCAGCGGACGTCCGTGCGAGTCGACGCCGGCGGTGAATTGCAGGCGGGTGATGCCGCTGACCTCGACGGGCCGGGTGTTGGCCTGCAGTAAATCGCCGCCGGCGACGCGCACATCCGTGGCGGAGCCAAGAATCAGCATCGGCGTCGCCGAGTCGAACGCGTTGACATTACCAACGAAGACCGGGCCGGTGAACGCGACCCCGGGCGCGTAAATGCCGGTCAAGGGGCGCTGCGCGAAATACTCGGCGTTGGCGGTGCGCACGCCGCCGAACTTTCCGTTGGCGCTGAGGATCGCGATCGAGGCGATGTCGGCGATGCCGTCGTAGGGCGTGTCGGCGTGTCCCTGGAAAAGCCGGCTGCCGTTGTTGGCGGGATCGTTGGACGCGCTGATCGGTGCGAGGAAGTTGTAGCGCTGCGTGGGATCGTAGGCGGTCATGCGACCGACGCTGAAGACGGAGACGTTGGTCGTCTCGTCGGCGCCGGCGATCACGATCGTGGCGTGGCCTCTCACGTAGCTGATTTCCGGCTGCGTGTAGTATTCGGGCGGCGCGGCCGGATACGGATTGGCGATCACGAGCGAAAGCGTGCCGGCGCCGGAGAACTCGACCTGCACGATGTCCTTGTCGAGATCGACAAAGGAGATGCGGGTGATCTTGCCCGGATCGGCGGTGAGCGACGCGGCGGTGACGGTGTCGCTGCCGTTAAGCAGTAGCAGTTGATCGTAGATGTTGCCGTTCGGATGTTTCACGTCCGCGTCCACGATCCGTCCTGAGCCACTGACCTTTTGGGTGGTGGTGACGCCCACGATGGCGGGACGGGTAAAGGTCGCCCCGAACTCGTTGGTCAGGACGGCGGTGTAGATGCCGGCTTTCGTCGGGTCGGCATTGACGATCGACAACGTGGGACCATTCACCTGTGGCAGGTCGTTGCCGTTGAATTGCCACTGGATCGATGACACCGGGCTGCCGGTCGCGGCGACGGACAAGGTTACCGTCCCGCCCATGGCCGTCGTGTTCGCGGCCGCAGGCTGGGCGACGATGGCGAGCGGGCCGGGAACGTGGGCGGTGCGGCGCGCGTTTTGTTGCAGCATCGGCCACGGTGACGTCGCGGCGCCCTGGCCGAGGTTGAACGCATGGAGTTTGGCGTCGGCGCTGCCGATGAAGAGGCGGTGATTGGCCAAAACGGCGGAGGAGCGAATGCGCAGCGCCGTCGCAAACGTGCGCACTAGCGTGCCCGTGGGGCTGACGGCGTAAACGACCCCATCGTAAGCGCCGATGTAAACGGTGCCGTCCGCCGCAACCGCGGGCGATGACGCGCGAACTTCGTCACCGAGCGTGTAGGTCCACTTGGTGGCGCCGCTGACCGGATCGAGGGCGTAGAGCTTGTGGTCGTAGGCGGCGAAATAAACCGTGCCGTCGATTCCGATGGCCGGCGAGGAACTGATGCTGGCGTCGGTGCCGTTGAACGCCGGCAGCGCAATGGACCATTTCACCGTCGCGGCACGCGCGCCGGGCGTGAGTGCGTAGAAACGGCCGCTGAGCGTGCCGAAATACAACGTGCCGTCGGCGGCGATCGCGGGCGAGGTGTAGATGTCGCCGTTCGCCGTGTAGGTCCACTTGAGCGTTGCGCTCGCACCGCTGTCGGTGAACGCGAAGAGCGTTCCGTCGGTGGTGCCGACGTAAATCGTCCCGTCCGCCGCCACGACCGGCGAGCAGTAGGTGCCGCCCTTGTCGACGGTGTTGAGCGTGTAGTTCCATTTGAGCTCGCCGCCGCTCGTGAGGGCGTAGAGCTTCAGGTTGTCGCGGAAATAAACCGTGCCGTCCGTGCCCAGGGCGGGCGCGGAGAAGGAGGGCGAACTCGCGGCGAAGCTCCATTTTTTCTCTCCGGTCCGGGCGTCGAGGGCGTAGAAGGAGGCATCGAGCGAGGCGATGTAAACGGTGCCATCGTCGGGCGCGATCGTGGGCGTGGCGCCCTCGATGCTGCCGATGGGGGTCGAGCCGGCGGGGTAGCGCCATTTTTGAACGCCGTCCTGGGTGACCGCGTAGACGTAACCCTCGACCGATCCGAAATACACCGTGCCGTCGGACGCGACGGCGGGCGACGACGTCACCTCGTCGTCGACGGGAAACTCCCACACCGAGTCGGCGAGCGTCAGCGTGATGTTGCCGCCCTCCGATCCGTCCCGACGGGTGTTGTCGACCTGGATGAAATACGTCGTGCCGGCGGTCGCCTCGAACCGGACAAGCGAATCGGAATTGGTGGCGGAGGAATTGTCGTTCGCGGCGATTCCGGTCACGTCGGCGACGCTGCTGCCGACGTAGACGGCGGCGGTGGCATCGACCTCCGTGGAAAACGCCGCGACGTGATAGCGTCCGCTGTCGGGGGCCGTCCATTTGTACCAGAGGGTGTGGCCGGCGCCGTTCGGGGTGACGGCTTCGCCGTTCTGCCGGGAGCTGTTGAGGTTGGTGGCGGTGAGCCGCACCGCGCGACCGGAGATGGTTTCGGCGTTGGCGAAATCGTCGTTCGGCGGGACGGTGCCGATCTTGAGGACCGTCAGTCCGGCGGCGCCGTTTTTGCCGGCGATCGCAATCTGATAGGTCGTCCCCTGGGTCACCGTCGTGAGTATCCGGCTGGTGGTGACACCTTCGGCGTTGTCGTTCGACGCGAAGGGTGTGAGCGCGTTGAGCGAGGCGCCGGTGTAGATCGCGAGCACGGTGTCGTAGTCGCTCCCGTTGGTGTCGAAGCCGACCTGACCGGAACTGGGCGCGGTCCAGCTCCACCACAGGGAGCTGCTGGCGGAGCCGACGCCCGCGTGCGTGGGTTCGCCCAGCGCGGTCTCGCGGGTGGCGCCGACGTTGGACGACCGGACGCGGATGTTGGGGCCGGCCAGTTCGGCGCGGGCGGCGAAGTCGTCGTTGAACGGCAGATTGCTGGTGGCGGTGAGCGCGAGGGCGAGATTGAGACGCCCCCCGGTCTGCACCTTGCCGCGGAGCGTCGGCAGTTTCGTGGTCGAGCGCAGGAGACGGTTGATGAGCTGCCGGTAGGTGTCGCTTGGATACTTCGCTTTCAACAGCGCGAGCGCGCCCGTGACGTGCGGCGCGGCCATGGAAGTGCCCGTGGCGAGCTGGTAGCCGTTGTCGCTCGTGTTGTAAGTCGAGTAAATCGCGGTGCCGGGCGCGGCGAGCTCGACGGAGCCGGAACCGTAATTCGAGTAGTCGGGGTCGAGCACATCGCTGCGGCTCGTCGCGGCGACGGCGACGATGTTGTCCAGCGCGTAGGCCGCCGGGTAGTCGGGGATGGTGTCGTTGTCGGTCGCGGCGTTGCCGGCCGCGGCGACAAAGATGATGCCGGCGTCGCGTGCGGCCTTGAGCGCATCATATTCGGCGGATGAATACGTTGAGCTGCCGTAGCTGCCGTTGATGAGGTGGGCGCCGTGGGCGATGGCGTAGTTGATGCACTCGACGGAGTCGGAGGAGGAACCGGTGCCGGTCGAATCGATGAACTTCAACGCCATGAGCCTCGTCTTCCACGCGATGCCGGCCACGCCGAGGTTGTTGTTGCCCACCGCGCCGATGATGCCGGCGACGTGCGTGCCGTGGCCGTCGTCGTCGTTCGGCTTGTAGTAAAGCGAGGGCAGGCTGCTCGGCATGAGCGCGTTGATGCCATGGTTGCCGCTGGCATCGCTCCAGAGGTTCGCGAGGAGATCGGAGTGGGTCAGACGAATGCCCGAGTCCGCCACGGCGACGACGACGTCCGACGCGTCGGTGAGGGTGTTCCAGGCGGTGACGGCGCCGATGTCCGCGCCGATCTGCGTGGAGTTGCGAAGGGACCACTGCTGGTTGAACGAAGGATCGTTGGGTAGCACGCGGGCATAGCGGATCCGGTCGGGCTCAACATAGTCGTAACGGCCCGTGGCGCGCAGGCGGGCGATCGCCTCATTTACGTCATCGCCGGCGTCGAGCTCCAGGACGCGAAGGCGGTCGACGCGGTCGAACTTGCGTCGCAGCCGCACGCGCGAGCGGCGTTCGACGGCTTCAATCTCGTCGCGGAAATCCGCGCGCGGTTTCGCCAGGATCCGGTGATCGCGATAGCCTTGGGCGCGCTCCTTGGGCGTGAGCGGGTCGGGCGCCAAGGCGGCGGTGGCGACAGTGATGACCGCCAGAAAACAGGCCAGCAGACGGACGAAGAAAGTGTTCAAGCGAGGAGGCCGGGATCGCATTACGACCGCGGGGCGGAGAGAGAGTGCCGTCGACGCGGGCGGGCTCAATGCGGATCTGCCCGGGGCGCGGTTTTTACCGCGCGTTCAACGACGCGATCGGCATCTTGTCCGGAGGCGAGCCAAGCGGCCAAGTCTTCGTCGGATGCGAGATTGCGGCCGAATTGATAATCGGGCGAAAGCAGCGAGGCATAGCTCGGCTCCAAAAAACGCCGGCAATGGAGCAGGACGCGCGCCCGCTGGCCCGGGGCGCGCACGAGCCGGCCGAGCGCCTGATTCACTTTGGTCATGCCCGGCACCTGATAAACGCGACGAAACGCGGCCTCGCGCCCGAGGGCGGAGAACTCGGCGAGTCGCGCCCGTTGCACGGCATTTACTTCCGGTAACGCCGGGCCGACGACCAGCGCATGCGAGACCCGACCGCCGAGCGCGTCGATGCCTTCGGCAAAACTCGAGCCGAGCACGAGAAACAAGGCGTCGGAGAGCGTCAGCGATTCCTCGACCCAGGCGGATTGGGCCGCGAGGTCGCGGGCGCGAGGTTGGAGCGCGGCGCGGAGGCCGGGCGCGACCTGCTCGAGTTCGCGCTGAATCGCCTCGGCATAAGCGTAGGACGGAAAAAAAACCGCGACGCACGTTGACCCGCGGGGATTCGCCATCGCCGGGTCGCGGGCGCGCACGGCCGCGCGGTGGAGCGACGCGATCGTGAGCGCCGTTGTCGTATAATGATGCGAACGATGTTGAAACGTGGTGTCGACCCGCGCGTCGACCGCGACGTCGTAGGCGCCTTCGCGCCACGGTGTGTGGGCGCGGAGCAGCGCGGGCGCGGCGGCGTCGCGGGCTTCTTCGACGCGAAGAAGTTCGGCGGCGCTCGTCAGCTGGCGGTAAAGTTTTTTCGTGTCGCGCTTGGTGAGCGCGCCGAGCCGGTCGGGTGCGGCGGCGAGCGATGTCGCTGGCGCGATGTCCGGCGGCGCGTCGAGACCGCACGCGGTCGCGAAACTTTCGACTGGCGTGAGCGTGGCGCTCGCGAGCACCACGCCGCCGAAGCCGCGGAGCGTCGACGCGATCGCCGGGGCGGCATCGAGGCAGGTGAGCGCGAGCTCGGCGTCGCGCGGACACCACCAGAGCATCGGTAGGGCGGCGGCGAGTTGTTCGATGACGGTCGGCACCTGCCAGAGCAGCGCGGCGGCCTGCGGCCCGAGCTCGCCATAGTCGAGCGGCACTTCCGGCAGAATGCGCGCGACTTCCGAAAGCAGGTGATGGGCATCGTCCTGGTCTGTAGGAGTCAGCGCGTCACAGGCGCGCAGGTGCTGCAGGAAATGGCACCAATGATCCCACGCGGTGACGAGGCGTGCGAGCGGACGCAGCCGGTGTAACTCGTCGCGCGCGGCGAAGGCCTCGAGCGCCGTGAATCCGTGCGAGTAGGTGTCGGCGACGCGCGACGGCAGGTTGTGCGCTTCGTCAATCAGCAGCAGGCTGCGCGCGGCGTCGAAGCCCGGTTGGTTGTAGAACAAACCGCGGCTAGACGGAGAGAACACGTAATTGTAGTCGCCGATCCAGACGTCGTTGAACGCGAGCGCGGCACGCGTGATCTCATAGGGACAGATTCGCGCCTGCCGGCCTGCGGCGCGGAGCGTGTCGAGATCGCGCGCGTGTTTCTCGTCGAGGTAGAAGCGGGCCAGTCCGCTTTTCGGCCAGCGCGCCTCGACCTGATCGAGAAAACCGCAGGACTCGCGGACGCAGTGAAACGTCGTGTTGATGCAGTGCTCGGCCTTGTTGCGAACATGCCAGACCGCGACCGGCGTGGCGGACGCTCCGGCGAGGCCCGACGGCGCCTCCCCGGCCGTCATGGTTTGCAGCGTGCGGACGACCTGGAGCTGGCCCGTGGATTTGCTGGTGAGATAAAGCGCGCGGTCGAAATGTCCGGTGCGCAGCTGGCCGAGCGCAAATTCGAGCAGCACGCCGGTTTTGCCGAAGCCGGTCGGCGCCTCGAAAAACACCAGCGGCTGCCGTTCGAACGTCGCGGTCAAATCGCGCTGCGTCGTTTCCTGCCCCGGCCGCGGCGTGGCAAACGCGGGACGGAAGGCGAGGCTCCGCAGCCGCTCGCGCGCGCGCTGCCGGAGATTGAGAAACTCCGCGACGCGCTCGAGTTGAACCTTCAGGAAAACGTCGTCCGCCGGTGTGAGCGCGATCGTCTGCGAAAGTCCGGAGTCGGTTTCGACAAACACGAGCTCGGCGCAAAGCTCCGCGATCGCGCCGCCGGACGTCTGCTGGCGCAGCAGGTGAACGTAGGCGCCGAGCTGGGCGAAATAGTCGGGGTGCTCGCTGCGCAACTCGGATTCGTCGGCGGGAAGATTGCGCGTGACGGTCTTGATTTCGCGCAGGACGACGCGGTGGGGATCGCGGATGAGCTGGTCGATCCGGCCGGTGAGCGTGAGCGTCCAGCCCTGGTGAAAAACCTGGCCGGAGATCGGAATCTCGAATTCCGCGTGCGGGGTTTCGTCCGTGGCGCGGGCGCGCAGTTCGTTGTGCCAGTGCGTGCCGAGCTGCGCGCGCCACAGACCCTGCGCGCCGCTCCCCGCATCGCGCGGGCCGGTCGAAAACGCGGAGAACTCGCCGACGCTCAGGCTGGCGGTGCGCTGATCGAGATCGAAAACCATGAAGCCGGCACGAAATACAGGAAACGCCGGAAAACGAAATCACACTTCGCGCATTTTCGCGTGTTTCGCGTGGCTCGCGATTAATCCAGCAAAATTTCCGTGTGTCCGCGCAGATACTCCTCCAGCCGGCGCGTGAGCCGGGTCACGACCGGCGCGTCGGCGGTTTGCGCGGCAAGCGGCTGGTTGACGAGCACCGAGACGACACCGCGGTCGGCGGAGGGAAGCGTGGGGAACCACGCTTCGCGCAACGGATAACCCTCGTCTCGCGCGAAGCGGTAGAGGCTTTTGAACCACACGACATCGGGACGATGCCCGGCGGCGAGCGCCGCCAATGCCTGCCGGAGCAGCGTGGCGACCGAGGAGCGGCTCTCCTCGCCGACGGGATTGCGCGCCACGAGCGCGGCGAGGGTCGAGGCAGCCCGCAGGGTTTCGTAGCTGCGACCGAGGCCGGGATGGCGCGCGATCAGACGCGTTTCCTTGATGAACCAAGTCTGGCCCTGGTTCGAGCTTTCGAGGGAAAACGCGACTTCGTCGAACAGGTCGAGCGTGGTCGCGGCGGCGGACGGTTTTTTGCTGACACGCTGTAGCGCGAGAAGCGATCCGTGCTCGGCCGAAAACAGCGTGAGGCTTTGAAACGAGTCGGTCGGCGGCCGCTTCTGCAGCACGAAGGCGTTAGTCTGCAGCGGGAGCGCCGGCATGATCGGCGGGGGAAATCGGCGCCAGGTGCGGCGGAGGGTGGCGTGCGTTTGGAAACCGCGATTATTTCGCGAGCTCGGCGGCCTGCGGCGTGGGCCACGTGGGAATCACGGCGCCGCCGGAGATGATCATCTTCATTCCGTCGCCGACAGCCATGTCGAGTTCGCGCACTTTTTCCTTCGGCAGCATGATGAGAAAGCCGCTGGTGGGATTGGGCGCGGTCGGAATGAATACGGTCAGGACCTCGCCGCCGATGAACGTGTGCGGCTCGCCCTGTTGCTTGTTGGTCAGGAAACCCACCGCCCAACAGCCCTCGCGCGGGAACTCGACCAGCACGACCTTGCTGAAGAGGTTGCGGTTTTGGGTGCCGAGGGTCGTGACGATGTGTTTGACGGACACATAAAGTCCGCCGACGCCGGGGATGCGCTGGATCGCCCGTTCGCCCATGGTGAAGAAGATTTTGCCGAAGACGTATTGGGAGAGATAGCCGAGTAGCGTAACCAGGAGGATGACGACGAGGGTCGCCACGAGATCCCAGAAGAACGGGATGTGTTGAAACGACTCCGGCAGGTAATCGCGATAGATGGGGCGAAACGTTCCCCCAACGACGTCGATGATCGTGCTGAAAGCCCACACCGTCACGATCAGCGGCGCCAGCAACAGCGCGCCGGAAATGAAGGCGTTCCGGAACGAGATGATCCGCGAGGGCGAGTGCGCTTCGTCAGCCATGAGTGTCGGACGCTAGCGGAGCCGGCGCGGCGAAGGCACGGAAAAAGAAGGCGCACGCCTCCCGGACGAGGCGCGCGCCTTGGATCGATCGGCTGCAGATCAGACCGATCAAAGCTGCGGGACGTCCTCCTCGGGCACCTCGTAGATCTCGAGGACGACATCGCCCGAGCCGCCATCGGCGCTGGCAACATGCACCGTGTAGGCGCCGGCCGGAAGCGGCTGGAGAATCGCGAAATCCTTCGTGCCCTCCTTCAACGGCGAGGCGCCGACCGCGGGCGCGACGACGTTCGCCAGGGCGTAGGGATTCCATTCGGGGATGTAAACCTCCGGCCAGGCGATCTTGTTACCTTTGGCATCGAAGAGCGTGACCTTGGGTGCGGCGAGCGGGTGCGGCACGCCAAACTCTGCGAGGCTGGGGCCGACGGCGCGAATCAGCAGATGGCTCGTGCCGCGCGGGTTGGCGGGATTGGCATCGACCACAAAACCCACGATCAGCGTCGGCTGCGTGGCATCGATCGTCGCGCGCGTGGAGATGTTGACAAGCTTCTGCGGTTTCGACGCGCCGACATCGAGGCGGATGCGCTCGGTCGTGGAGGCGTAGAGGACGGTGGGTTCGACCTCGCGCTGCAACTGCGCGGTGTAGACGCCGGAGTGAGAGGTGGTGGTTTTGTCGAGGACGAGCGTCTTCGCGGTGGTGGGGAGACGTTCACCGTCCTTGAACCAGATCACGCCGGTGATCGCGTCGTCGCTGGCGAAGGTGGAGATCGTCACCTTCGCGCCGGGCGGCACGGCGATCAACGCGGGTGCGGGGGCAGGCGCATACACGCCGGTCACGGGGCGGAGGACGATTTGCGTGGCGACATTCGGCTCGCCGACCGGGTGCGGTTGCGGGAAGTCCCAGATGATGCCGTCGCGGGCGGGTGCGCGCTGGGCGACGAGGAGGGTGGCGGCGGCCAGGGCGAGCACGAGGATCCGGCTGCGCCGCGGCCGATGGACGAGCGGAGCGCGCCGCTCGACGAGATGGGAGAGGGGGTGTGAGTCGAAGGTTTGCATCGTAGGGAAATACGCCCGATGCAAACGGCCGGAGTCACTGGCGCGGCGAATTTTCGATCACTTCAGCGCAAACCGCGGCAGCCCGCCGGGGGCGCGGCGGAGCAGCGTGAGCGCGCGCGCTTCGGCGCGGCGCATGATGCGTTTTTTCGCGGGCTGGAGATCGTCGTAGCCTGCGAGATGCAACCAACCGTGGACAACGTAGAGCGTCAGTTCGTCGGAAAACGCCGCCAGTCGCGCCGCGGGGACCGCCCGGCGGCCGCGCGCGAGCGGAAGCTCCACGTGACGCAGCGCGGCGTCGACCGACACGCAGATCTCGCCGGCCGTGCCGAGATCCGGATTACCCTCGAACGTGATCACGTCGGTGATCGTCGGATCGTCGAGAAAATCGGCATGGAGTTGCGCGAGCGCCCCGTCGGTGAAGAACGCCAGCGACAACTCGCCGGCGGGACAACCGCCGTTGAATTCCGCCGGGTGTGCGTCGAGGGTCGCGATGACGCGCGCGAGCGCGCGGCGGTCGAGCCGGAGGCGGGGATGCTGGTTGGCGATGGCGAGCGGACGGCGCATGGCGTGACAGCGTAGGTGCGCGCTGGACGAAGCCGCGGCAAGGGTGAAACGAACCGCCGGCGCGCAGCGAAGGTGTGCGCATCAGTCCGCATGCTACTGCGCTTTCGTTTTCGGAATAACTTCCCGCCGTGCTGGAGATTCCCTTGGCGCCCACGCGTGCCGGCGCGATGATGGCGGAGCCCCCAACCCCTCTCGACATGAAGAGCATGCCTGATGGTTCGAAGGAACGGCCGGGCGCCGCCAAGCCGGTCGTGTCGCGTCGCGACTTCCTCAAGTGTCTTGGCACGTCTGCCGTCGCAACGGCCGCGCTTGGCGCCACCAATCTCGCGCAAGGCCTGGCCGAGGCGAATGCGGAACGCGTGCACGGACCGGGCGCGGTGCCGGTTGCGCTGACGATCAACGGCCGGAAGGTGACGTTGTCGCTCGAGCCGCGGGTGACATTGCTGGAAGCGTTGCGGCTGCACGCGGGACTCACCGGCGCGAAGGAGGCGTGCGATCGCGCGACGTGCGGCGCGTGCACCGTGTTGGTCGACAGCGTCCCGGTCTATGCGTGCTCGATGCTCGCGATCGAGGCACAGGGCGCGTCCATCGAGACGATCGAAGGTCTCGCGGTGGACGGAAAGCTGACGGAACTGCAGCAAGCGTTCGTCGACCGCGACGGCTTGCAGTGCGGCTACTGTTCGCCCGGCATGGTGATGACCTTGACCGCGCTGTTGCGGAAAAATCCGCACCCGACCGAAACGGAAATCCGGCGCGCGATCGCCGGCAACGTCTGCCGCTGCGGCTCGTATCCAAGAATCTTTACGGCGGCCCTGGCGGCCAGCGGCCAGCCGGTCGCCGACAAACTCGAACTCGTTCACGACCATGCCCTGGCCTAGCCAAACCCGTTATCTGGGAAAGGAAACGCCGCGGGTGGAAGCTCCCGCGAAGGTCAGCGGCCGCGCGAAGTTCACCACCGATGTGACGCCGCCCGGGCTGCTTTTCGGAGTCATCGTGCGGGCCAG
This sequence comes from Opitutaceae bacterium, assembly GCA_040255565.1. Lineage (GTDB taxonomy): Bacteria > Verrucomicrobiota > Verrucomicrobiia > Opitutales > Opitutaceae > Opitutus. Next base: position 1,332,407 of record JBDZVH010000001.1, read on the forward strand.
AATGCCCGCGGCGCGCATCACGGCCGTCGACCTCTCGCGCGTGCGTTCGGCACCCGGCATTCGCGCCGCGGTGCTCGCGCAGGAACCGCCCTTCGATGTGTTGTATTATGGCCAGGAGATCGCAGCGATCGCCGGGACGACGCGCCAGGCGGCGTTGGATGCGCTTCGACTCGTCGGCATCAAGGCCGAGCCGCGCGATTTCGTGGTGAACGAGTTGGAGGCGGTGAAGCCCGAGGCGCCGCGGGTGGCCGCGAAACAACCGAATCTTGGTGAAGGCGCGACGAAGGAGAACGGCGACGTCGACGCGGCGTTCGCGGGAGCGAAGGCGGTCGTTGAGGCGTCATTTCACACGCCGGTGCAGCTTCATCATCCGATGGAGCCGCACGGTCACACGGTGCAGTGGGACGGCGAGGAACTGACGGCCTGGTCCTCGACGCAGGCCGTGTTTATCTGCCGGGACGTTTTCTCGAGTGCGCTCAAGCTGCCGCAGAACAAAGTGCGGGTGATCTGCGACCACATGGGCGGCGGGTTCGGCTCGAAGTTTGCGCCGGGAGTCGAAGGGCTGCTTTGCGCGCGACTGGCGCGCGAGGCCGGCGCGCCGGTGAAGCTGGTGCTGACGCGATTCGAGCAGGCCCTCGCCGTCGGCAACCGGCCGTCGTCGTATCAGAAAATCAAACTCGGCGGCGACGCGGAGGGAAATCTCACGGCATTCGAGCTGCATTCGTTTGGCACGCCCGGATTCAGTTCGGGTGTCGACAACGCGGGCGGCAGCGGCGGCGCGGGTTTTCCATCTCCCTATATCTACCAACCCGCGGCCGTGCGGGTGAAGCAGGGCAGTGTGGCGGTGAACGCCGGTCAGTCCTGTGCGATGCGCGCCCCGGGCCACCCGGTGGCATCGGTGGGCATGGAGGGAATTCTCGACGAACTGGCGGTGAAGCTCGGGCTCGATCCGCTCGACGTGCGGATCAAGAACGATCCGTCGGAGATCCGCCGACGCGAATATCAGCTCGGGGCCGAACGCTTCGGTTGGAAACAGAAGTATCGGAAACCCGGCTCGTCGCCGGGCCCGGTGAAAACCGGCGTCGGCTGCGCGGGCGCGGCGTGGATGAGCGGCGGCGAAGGCACGCAGGCGGAAATCCAGGCGAACAGCGACGGGACGGTGGAGGTGCGCGTCGGCACGCAGGATCTCGGCACCGGCGCGCGCACCGTGGTGCAGGTCGTCGCGGCGGAAATGCTGGGCGTCGACCGCGAGCGCGTGGCGGTGAGCATCGGTGATACGCGTTTTCCGCCGAGCGGTCCGAGTGGCGGCAGCGCCACGACGGCGTCGGTTTCCCCAGCAGTCTACGACGCGTGTGAGAAGCTGGTCGCGGAGTTGAAGCAGCGCAGCGGCTTCGAGGATCCGCGCGGCGAAAACTGGCTCGCCGCGTGCGCGAAAATCGGCCGGGCGCCGTTGCAGGTGCGCGGAAGATGGCGGCCTGGTCTGTCCACCGGCGGCGCGGGCGGAGTGCAGTTTGCCGAGGTCGAGGTGGATACCGAGACCGGCTTCGTGAAGCTGAGGAAGATGCTCGTCGTCCAGGACTGCGGCACGGTCGTGAACAAGCTTACGTGTGAAAGCCAGATCAACGGCGGCGTGATCATGGGGATCGGCTACGCGCTCTACGAGGAGCGGATCATGGACGATCGCACCGGCGTCGTCCTCAACCCGAATTTGGAAACCTACAAGCTGCCGGGCGCGGCCGACATGCCGGACATCGAGATCGTGCTGCTCGACATGCCGGAGCGCGGTGTCATCGGCGTGGGCGAGCCCTGCACCGTGCCGACGGCGGCGGCGATCGCGAACGCGGTTTCGAACGCCCTCGGCGTGCGCGTGGGCGATCTGCCGATCACGCCCGACAAGGTGCTCGTCGCGCTGGGGCAGGTTCCCGGCCGGGACGCGACGAGCGGTATCGCCGGGTCTGATACGGGCGCGGCTTTCGCACGGTTCGCCGCGGCGCCGGCGGGGGCGTGGGTGGAGTTTCAACCGGAGTGTCACGCATGAATGCATTTGCCTATGCCACGGCTTTGTCGGCGGATTCGGCGGTCGGGCTGGTTCGCGACAACGGACGATTCATCGCCGGCGGCATCGACCTGCTGGGCGAAATGAAGGAGGGTCTCGCGGAGCCCGCGCTGCTGGTGAATATCAAAAAACTGCCCGGCACGCGCGAGGTCGTCGCCGCCGATGCGCGCTGGAGCCTGGGTGCGAACGTGACGCTGACGGAGCTGGCCGGGCATGCGGAACTGCGACGCGCGCTGCCGGCGATCGGCGAGGCGGCGGACGAGGTCGGATCGGCGCAGATGCGCAACGTCGCCACGCTCGGCGGCAATCTCGCGCAGCATTCGCGCTGCTGGTATTACCGGCACCGCGAGTTGCGCTGCCTGAAAAAAGGCGGCCCGCGCTGCCTCGCGCGCGGAGGCCAGACCAAGTATCACAGTTTGTTTTCCGCCACGCGCTGCCTGAGCCCATGCGTCTCGAATCTCGCGATCGCGCTCACCGCGCTCGACGCAACCGTCGTGGTGCAACGGAAGGCGAGGACCGTCACGTTGACGATGGCCGAACTCTACGACGCGGCGTGGCGGAATGGGCGGTTGCATCACTCGCTCGAGCCGACGGATTTGATTCTGCGGATCGAGGTGAACGCCGAACCCGATCGGCGCAGCACGTATCTGCAGATGGCGGAGAAAAACGATTTCGACTGGGCGCTCGTAAGCTGTGCGGCGTCCGCTCGGGTCCAAGCCGGCAGGCTGAGCCAGGTCCGGCTCGTGCTTGGCTGCGTGGCGCCGGTGCCGTGGCGTCGCCGCGAAGCGGAGGCGTTGCTCGAAGGCCGGGCTCCGTCGGAAGACGTCGCGACTGCGGCCGCGGACTTGCTGCTGAAGGACGCCGAGCCGTCGGAGCACAACGGATACAAGGTGCCGCTCGCCCGCGCGCTGGTGAAGCGGGCGCTGGCGCGTCTGGCGTCCTGAGCGGCGAGTAGGCGCGCTGGCGGCGGCGAAAAAGCTAGGCCTTCAACTTCGCCGGCGGGTTCTCGACCGCTGGCGGATACGCCACGCGCCCGTGCAGCATGTTTAGCAGCGTGAACTGAAAACTGTTCTTGATCCGCGCAATCTCGGTGAACGTGAGGGGGCACTCGTCGAGTTGCCCGTCCGTGATGCGTTCGCCGACGATCCGGTCGATCAGCTCCGTCAATTGCCCCGGGGTGGTCTGGCGCAGCGAGCGCGAGGCAGCTTCGACGCCGTCGGCGAGGGAAATGATGGCGCTTTCGCGGGTCTGCGGCCGGGGGCCGTCGTAGCGATAGGGCGCCTCGGGGATCGTCGGCGCCGCCGGAGGCGGGTTTGCGGACGGATCGAATGGCTGGCTGCCAGCGGTCTGTTCCTCGCCGACGGCCGGCGCGAAGGGTGTCCGGGTTCGGGCCACCGCGCGATGGTAGAAGTAGCGGACGAGCGTGGTGCCGTGATGTTGCTCGATCACATCGATCACCGCGCTGGGCAGGTGATGTTTGCGTGCCAGTTCCACGCCTTCGGCCACGTGCTGCTTGATGATGCGCGCGGAAGATTCGGGATCGAGGTGGGCGTGGGGATCGACGCCGTCGCGCTGGTTTTCGCCGAAACAGGCGGCGTTGGCAGTCTTGCCGACGTCGTGAAATAGCGAGCAGACGCGGGCGAGGAGGGGATTCGCGCCGATGGCGTTGGCGGCGTTTTCCGCGAGCTGGGCCACGACGAGCGAGTGATGATAAGTGCCCGGCGCTTCCAGCTGCATGCGCCGCAGGAGCGGGTGATTGTAATCGGTGAGCTCGAGCAGTGTGATGTCGGTCGTGCGCTTGAAGAGCGATTCGAGGATCGGCAGCAGGCCGACCACGGCGATGCCGGTGGCGAGGCCGATGCCGAGCCCGGCGATGGTTTGGCGCAGGATGATTTCGGAAGGCGTCTGGTCGGCGATGCCGATGAGCGCCGCAAAAGCCGCGATCGTCAGACCGCCGGCGCCGGCGGCGCGCACGACCTTTCCGCGCTGGCGCGCGTCGCGGCAGAAGAAAATGGCAACGAGCGAGGCGACGAACGTCAGCACCAGCAGATCGATGCGGTTGCCGTAGATCACGCCGGTGAAGATCGAGATCAGCAGCGCCATGAAGATGGCGGAGCCTGCGTCGATCAGGATCGCCACGATGAGCGGCGCGAAGGCCGTCGGCGCGATGTAGGGCAGGGTCGAGGCCCACGAACCGTCGCTCACGAAGAAGTCGACGCCGCCAAGTTCATAGACGAGCCGCACCATGCCCAGGTTGATGATGACGACGAGGGCAAGGAGGCTCAGGCGGACGTTGCTGAGGAGCGTCTCGAGATCCTCCAGCCGGATATAGATGATCGAGGCGAGCACCATTGCGAGCACGAGGAGCACGCGACCGAACAGCACGAGGCCATCCTCGAGTTTGGTGTCGGTGTGTTCCTGGAGGTAGCGGCGATGCGCCATCAGCATCTCGTATTGCTCGGGCGAAACGCGTTCGCCGGGCTCGATGATCGTCTGGCCGCGGACGACGCCGACGATCACGGGTTTGACCTGGCGGACGGCGAGTTGCTCGCGCGCGAGGGTTCCCTCCCGGTCGTAAATGACGTTGGGAACGAGGCCTTGGCGGAAGACGCGGAAAAGGGCGAGGGCCGACGAACGCGGCACACCCTCGGCGGCGAGGTTGACCCGCAGGAAGGTGAGCGCGTCCTCCATGCTTTGCACGGGGCGCTGCGTGATTTCGCCGTTCGGGCGCGCGATCTGAAAAACCGTGGCGCCATTGGGTCCGGCGGTGAGGGAGCCGTCCTGCACGCCTTGCGCATAGATGTCGCGGAGCGCGGCGAGGCCGTTGTCGAACAGGCTGGCGCGCAGCCGGGCGTCGCCCGCAGTGAGAATGGCGCCGATATCCTCGACGCTCGCGCGATAGCCGCCGCGGCTGTTGAAAGAGTCGGCGAAGGCGGCGAGTGCCTGCCGGCGCTCGGTGGTTGCCGCCGGGCTGTTGGCCGGATGCCGCTGTTCGAAGAGCTCGAGTTGCGAAAGCAGGTCGCGCGCGGCGGCTTCGAATTTCTGCAGCGGCTCCATCTCCAGCCGGTAAACTGGCGGCACCCGCTCCATCAGCTGCTCCTTCGCGATGCGCGTGCGCTCCTCGCTTTCGTAGCTGAAGGAGGCGCTCGAAACGACGCGCACGGTGGCGACCTGGTTGGGGAGCACCGGCACCGTGGCGGTCGAGAGCCGCGCGGAACTGATCAGCACGATCGTGGTGACCGTGATCAGAAAGATCAAAACCGAGACGAGCCGGCTGCGGTCCAGGTAATGCGTGACGGCCGAATGTTTGGCCGCGGGGCGCGCGCGCCGCGCGTTGAGGCCGCCGACGAGAAGCTTGAATTGATCGCGAACGGACATCGTTAGGCAGGCGCTTGGCTAAGCGGGCTCCCCGGCGCCCTTGATCGGATTTCGGTAGGCGTCATAGGCTTCGATGATGCGTTGCACGAGCGGGTGGCGAACGACGTCGGACCCGCTGAAAGTGTGGAAATCGATTCCGGAAATGTCCCGCAGAATGTGCCGGACCTCGAGCAACCCGGACTGCTTGGAGCGCGGCAGGTCGATCTGGGTGACGTCGCCCGTGACCACCATGCGCGACTCCTCGCCCAGGCGCGTGAGGAACATCATCATCTGCTCGGGGGTCGTGTTCTGGGCCTCGTCGAGCACGATAAACGCATGAGACAGCGTGCGGCCGCGCATGTAGGCGAGCGGTGCGATCTCGATCACGCCTTTTTCGGTGAGCCGGGAAACGTCTTCCGCGCTGAGCATGTCGTGCAGGGCGTCGTAGAGCGGGCGCAGGTAGGGCAGGATCTTTTCGCGGAGATCGCCGGGCAGAAACCCGAGCGCCTCGCCGGCTTCCACCGCCGGCCGGGTGAGGATGATGCGCTCGACCTGGTTTTTGAGCAACGCCGAAACCGCCGCGGCCATCGCCAGATAGGTCTTGCCCGTGCCCGCCGGGCCGATGCCGAACACGACGGGATGTGCGAGCATCGATTTCAGGTAGAGCTTTTGTCCCAGCGTCTTGGGGACGATCGTCTTGCGATTGGTCGCAATGACGAGCGGTTCGGCCAGCAACTCCCGCAGCGATTCTCCCTCGCCCCGCGCAAAGGTGTCGGTGATCCGGTGAAAATCCGGCGTGCGGATCGTCATGCCCTGCGTGCGGGCGTCATTAAGGAAGCCAAACAGCGACTCGGCGCGCGCGAGCGGCTCGGCGGCGGCATCGATCTTCAAGGTCGAGTCGCGGGAGACGAGTTTCACGCCGAGGGCGCGCTCCGCGTAGCCGAGGTTGTCGTCGCGACCGGCGTAAAGGGCGTGAAGGTGGCGGGGAGACGGGAAATGAAGGGATTTGGACGACACCGCGAAGAGTTACTTGCGAGAGGACGCCCGGGGTTTGGCGCGTCTCGCGGATTTTGCAACCGGCTTCAGGCCGCCCGCCACGGTCGCGAGACGCTCCCAGGTCGCGTCGAGCGATTGTGGCAGGGTGCGGGTCTGACCGATCACCGGCATGAAGTTCGTGTCGCCATTCCAGCGGGGCACGATGTGCGCATGCAGGTGCGGGATGCTGCCGCCGGCCGCGGAGCCGAGATTGAAGCCGACGTTGAAACCATCGGGATTGAGCGCCGCGGTGAGAAGGCGTTTCGCGAACACGATCTCCGCCATCAATGCCGCCGCTTCGGCAGCGCTCAGGTCGACGAGATCGTTGACGTCCCGGAACGGCACGGCGAGGAGGTGCCCCGGATTGTAGGGGAAGCGGTTGAGGACGAGATAGGCGAGCCGGCTGCGATGCACGATCAACGCCTTGCGGTCGTCGCCGAGGGCGGGCAACTCGGTGAACGGGCGCTTCATTTTCGCCGGATAGCGAGGCGCCTCGATGTATTCCATGCGCCAGTAAGCGTGAAGCTGCTGCATGAGAGAAGGGACAGGAAAAGGAGCCGAACTCTCAAAGTCAAAGCCCTCATTCTCATGGGCGGAACGCGAGGAACGCGCGGGTGCGGATGCTTGCGTCCAGGGGCTTGCAAAGAGCGGGCGGCCGAACGGCAGATGAGCGCAAGGCGCCGCATCGCCAGACACTGCAAGCCGTTGGCGAGGGATGGAATTTTTGCCCTCGCACCGCGTTCCGGGCGCTCTTTAGTCCGAATCTTTTCCATGAATGCTGCCACCTCCTCCGTTCGACGCCGCGTCGTCATTACCGGCCTCGGCGCCGTGACTCCGTGCGGAAATACCGCCAGCGAAACCTGGGCATCGCTGATCGCCGGCCGCAGTGGGCTGGGGCGGATCACGCGCTTCGACGCCACCGGTTGCTCGGCGCAGATCGCGGGCGAGGTGCGCAACTTCGACGCGACGAAACCCCTCGCGCAGCCCGTTCATCCACGAGGCCCTGCCAACGAACCGCTCACCCAGGTCCTGACGCCGAAAGACGTGAAGAAGTTTGGCCGGTTCACCCATCTTGGGGCCGTCGCGGCGGTGGAAGCGTATATCGATTCGGGACTCGACGCGCATCGCGCCACATTGTCGTCCGATCGCATGGGCGTGAATCTCGGCGTCGGCCTGGGCGGCCTGCCCGAAATGGAGGCGATGCACGATACGTGGAAGGCGGGCGGTTTCCGCAAGATCTCACCGTTCTTCATCATCCAGATCGCGCCCAACCTCCTCGCCGGTCAGGTGAGTTTGTTGCTGGAGTTTCGCGGCCCCAACATGAGCGTCGCCTCCGCCTGCGCGACCAGCGGGCATGCGCTCGGCGAAGCCGCGGCGGCGATCGCGCGCGGCGATGCCGATGTGATGATCGCGGGCGGCGCGGAATCGACCGTCACGCCGCTGGCGATCGGCGCATTTGCGCAGATGCGCGCGCTGTCGACGCGGAACGACGCGCCAGAAAAGGCGTCGCGTCCGTATGATCGCGATCGCGACGGCTTCGTTTTGTCCGAAGGCTCCGTCGTGTTCGTGCTCGAGGAATACGAGCAGGCGGTGAAACGCGGAGCGCGGATTTACGCCGAACTGCGCGGTTACGGCGCCTCGGCCGATGCTTATCATCTGTCGTCGCTCGCGCCCGGGGCGGAAGGCTCGGCGCGCGCCATGCAGGCGGCCATCGACCGTTCGGGACTGAAACCCACGGAGATCGATTATGTCTCGGCCCACGCGACGTCGACGCCCGGCGGCGACGGCGAGGAGGCGGCCGCGATCGCCACCGTGTTTGCCGAGAACAAGACACAACTCCACGTCAGCGGCGTGAAATCCATGGTCGGCCACCTGCTCGGCGGCGCCGGGGCGATGGGCGTGTTTGCCGCGGTGAAAGCGATCCGGGAGGGCATCGTTCCCCCGACGATCAATCTCGAGAACCTCGATCCGGTGTGCGGCGATACCGGTCTCAACTTCACGCCCAACACCGCGGTGAAAAAGAAGGTGCGCGCCGCGCTCGCCAACAGTTTTGGCTTCGGCGGGACGAACGCGTCGATCGTCGTCGCCGCAGTTTGACGCTTGCCGGAAGCGCGCAGCGGTTGGCCAACGGCTGCGCGCTTCCGGATGCTCGCGATGGTTCGCCCTTCCTTTCCTGTTTCATGAAGCGGTTCGCGTCATTCGCTGCCGGATCGACGGCGCCGTTTTTGGCGGCGCTGGCATTGAGCGTGGCGTTTTGGGGCTTCGTGGCGTGGGACCAGTCGCATTGGTGGCGGGTGAAGGACGATTACAGCTTCGGCTGGCTCGTGCCGGCATTCGCAATCTTTGCGGTGTATGATCGCTGGCCGAAGATCATGGACGCGCTCGCTGCTTGCCGCGCGGCGGGGAGCCCGCGGGTGCGTGGATTCGCGCGACTCGTCCTCGCCGCGGGCGTGGGGCTGATGCTCGTGGGCGGCGCGACGATGTTCTTGCTCGGGACCTTTTATCGCGCCGGCGCCGGGACGTCGCAGCCGGGCACGCTGGCGATCACGCTCGGGATGATCGGACTCGTGCTGCCACTGCTGCTGCTGAACGCTCCCGCAGCGGACGGAACGCCAACGCCGGCGCGGCGCTGGCGCGACGACCCGCGTCTCCGTCTGACCGCCTGCTTCCTGTTTCCGGTGCTGGTGTGGCTCGTGTCGGCGCCGATGGTCTCGGCGGTAGAGTCGCAGCTGAAACTTTTCCTGCTGCGAAAGGTGGTGACCGTCGTTTCGTTTGTATTCGATATTTTGGGACTGCCGATCGAGCAGCAGGGCAGCGTGCTGGTCCTGCCGAACGGAACGGTCGGCGTGGAGGATGCGTGCTCCGGGATCCGCTCGCTCACGGGGTGCCTCTTCGCGGGATCGTTTCTCGCCGCCATTTTTCTCGACCGGCTCTGGAAAAAAATCGCGCTGGTGCTCGCGGCGCTGGTGCTCGCGTTTCTCACGAATCTGTTGCGGGGGATTTTTCTGACCGCGTGGGCGTATCGGCACGGACCGGAGGCGATCGACGGCGTGGTGCACGATGCCGCCGGTTATGCGGTGCTCGGACTCACCGTCGCCGGCCTGTTTTGCCTTCTCCCGCTTTTCAATCTGCAACTGGGCGACGCGGCCGACGAGCCGCAACGCGAGTCGCCGGCCGGCTAATCGGAGGCGTGGGGCGCCAGCGCGCCGAACGCGGTGACCGTCGGGCCGGCCGAGGCCGGAAAAGCGACGAAATGAAAGCTCTGCTTCACGTCGAAGTAGCGGCGCGCGAGCTGCGCGATTTCCCGGCGCGTGATGCGCGGCGTGTCGATGGCGCGGTCGCGCGCGGCGACGAGGCGAAGCGGATTTTGTTGGGCATCGCGCAGGACCGTGTGACCCCAATAGCTGTTCGTGCGCAGGTCGTCCTCCCGGGAGCGCAGGAATGGCTTTTTCACGCGTTCGAACTCCTCCTCGGAGAAGCGGCCCTTTCGCAGCGCCATCAGCTCGCGGCGGAGGACGTCCGCAGCCTGCTCGGCCTGTGACGCCGACACCTCCGCGTAAACGAGGAAGTAGCTCATGTTCGCAAAGCTGTCGTGGCGCACGAAATCAGCCGTGCAGTGATACGTCGCGCCCAGTTCCTCCCGCAACCGCACGCGCAACCGGTCGGTCACCAGCTCCGCCAGCAGCGCGCAGCGACGCTCGCGATAAATATCGGCGACATCCGGCGCGGGGCAGAGCCACGCGAGCGCGACCTGGCGCAGCTGCGGCGGCGTGGTGAACAGATACGCGGGCCGCTTCGGTTTGGCCAACGCCAGCGCTCGCGGCCGGACGTCGGCAAAAGGCTTTCGCGCCGGCAGGGCGGCGAGCGTCTGCGCGACGACGCCGGCCGCTTCCTCCCACGTCGTGTCGCCGACGATGCCGAGCTCGATGGCGCCGTGCTTGAGTTCGGGGCGCAACCAGGCCGCGGCTTCCTCGACGGTGCGCGCGTAGAGTTCCTCGGGCGCGGGCACGGCGAAACGCGGATCGTCGTTGGCGAACACGCGCTCCGCGTTGGCGGAAATCGGGCCGCCGGCGGACGCCGACAGCGACGAATACATCGAGCCGAAATGCGCGTGGATCTGCCGCAGTGCCTCGGGGCGGAATCCCGGATCCTCGAGATGGGCCGCGATCATCTGCAGGCAGAAAAGGAGATCGCGGCGGGCGCACCGGGCGTTGACGGCGAACGCATCGTCCTCGGTGAAGAAGTTGACCGACACCGCGTGGTCGGCGCAGATGTCTTGTATTTCCTGATACGTGTGGCGGCCGACGCCGCCCTGCGGCACGAGATGGTTGGCGAGCAGGTCGAGGCCGATCTTTCCGGGTGGTTGCGACTGCCGGCCGCGGCCGACGCGAAGGTAAAGGTGGACCGTGTCGGCCTCGAACGGCGTCGGCTTGAAATTGAGGCGCACGCCGTTGCCAAACTCCGCCTGGTCGACGTCGAGATCGGCGACGTGCCGGGTCCGGATGGCCGCGGCGGGCGGGCCGAAATCCGTGTAGGCAAACTCCGGCGTGCCGATTTCGGGGAACGGCTCGACGGTCACCTGACGGCTTTCGTTCATGGCGTTGGCGATGGCCTGCGGTTCCACCGCGAATTGCGGGTGCGTCGCCACAAACACATGCGGCGCCTGCCGGCTCCATGCTTCGCGAAATGCGGCGAGACACTGGGCGGGCGTGGCGTCCGCGAGCGCGAGGGCGAGATCCTCCTTCACCGCGGCAGGCGTCGTGAAAACGTGGCCGTGCACGAGCGCTTCGACGATTCCTCCTGCCAGCCAGGGCGAAGGGCGGGTCGGGCGCGTGCGCACCGCTTCGTCGTAGCCGGTGACGAACGCACGGCGCACCGCCGCGAGTTCGCCGGGATGGAAACCGAAGAAGAACGCGCGCCGGTGTTCCTGTTCCACCTGCGTCATGAACTTTTTCCAGTCGGCGATCGTGCCCGATACGCCGAAGCTCGCGAGCGCCCAGCCCGCCACCGGATGCTCGATGCTGGCGTCGGGCGCGACGAAGCCCTCGGTGGAGGTGCCCGCCAGTCGCGTCACGCGTCGTTCGAACATCGCAAACGCGAGCGCGCGGTGGAGCTGCCGGACGCGTCGCGCTTGCGTATCGGGCGCGCGCGGCTCGGGAAACGGATGTTGCAGGCTGCACGTCGCGCCGATCATTCCCGGATCGGCGAAGACGAGGATGCCGGACGGCGATGCCTCCGCCGGAATTGTGGCAATCACGTCGTTGCGCGCCAGTCCGCGCGCGCGCATTTCCCCGAAGACGTCCGCGATCGCCGGCTCGACTTTGGTCGGATCGAGATCGCCGACGATCACGAGCGCCATGCGTTCGGGGCGATACCACGCATCGTAGAACGCCACGAACTGTTCGCGTGTGAACGACCGGATCGCATCCGCGGTGCCGATCGGCACGCGCGCGACCTGGCGAGCCTGGGGAAACAGGAACGCGAGATTCGCGCGGCCGGCACGGTCGCCGGGCGTGTTGCGGGTTTCGAGTTCGCTCAGCACCACGCCGCGCTCGCGTTCGATCAATCCGGGATCGAACGTCACTTCCTGCGCGTATTCGCGAAACACCTCCAAGGCCTGCCGCAGCGTGGCATCGCGGGTGTCCGGCAACTCGAGATGATAGATCGTATAATCCGGCAGCGTGAACGCGGTGTTGTCCGGACCGAACCCGATTCCGAGCTTCTGCAGTTCCGCCGTCAGCGTTCCGTTCGGATGACGCTTTGTCCCGCGAAAAACCATGTGCTCGAGAAAATGCGCGAGCCCGCGCTCGTCGTCCCGTTCGTGCAGCGAGCCCGCGCGCACCACGAGCCGAAGGGAAACGCGATCCTTCGGCTCGGCGTTGCGCAGCAGCGCGTAGCGAAACCCGTTGGCCAGCTGCGCCTGACGCAGGCCTGGATCGGCGGGAAGGTCGCTGTCGACTTCCGGCCAGATCGGATCGGATTGCGCCGCGAGCAGCAGCGGAAACAGGAAAAGGAGGACGAAGTGCCGGAGCACAGGCTCAGGTTTCCCGCGCCGCATGGCGTGTCACGCGGAAAACGTGATGCAGAAACTACGCGCTGCGGACCAGCGCCGGCTCGCGGCGGAGAGAGGGGAACGCGAGTGCCGTTGCCGACTCCGTGCACGGCAGTGGCCCGCCAAATTCAGGCAAGCCGTCCTCGCGCCAGTGAAACGGTTGCGCGCGCACTTCGCGATCGGCCCAGCCCGGCCGGACCGATGTCTTTGCATGGTAAAGCAGCCAGTCGCGTCCGTCGGCCGTGGTCGTGAAACCGCAATGGCCGACGCCCCATGCGTGCCGGTTGCGACGGAAAACGCAGCCGTGCTTGCGCCAGTTGCCCGGCTCGAGCGGATCGCCCCCGAGGTGCTCCATCAACCCAAGGCAATAATCGGCGGTCCACGAACCGCTCGCGGAATAAATCAGGAACGTCCGTCCGGCGCGTTGCAGGATCTGCGGACCCTCGCACAGCGGCAGGCCGCGACGCTCCCAGGATTCCGTGGGCGTCGCGAGCAGCACCCGCGGCCCATCGAGCGTCACGGGATTCTTCATCCGCGCGATATACAAGTTCTGCTGCCCATCCTGCGCGCCGGGCCAGCCGGACCAGACAAAATAGCGCGCTCCCGCGGCATCGCAAAACGGCGTGCCGTCGATGGCCCAGCCCTCCGTTTCGAGTCCGCCGAGAAGTTCGTAGTCGCCCGCGAGATCCGAGGTGCGGGCGCCCAACACCCACATGCGATGGTGTTCGTTTTGGCCGTCATCCGCCGCGAAATAAATGTAGCCGCGGCCGTCGATCCAGTGCAGTTCCGGCGCCCAGAGGTTGGAGGAAACCGGTCCGCGCGCCGGCGGACACCACACCCTGCGGCGCTCGCTTGCGCCGAGGCCGGCGAGGGTTTGCGCCGTGCGAATGTGCACGCCCGACGCAGTCGATTCACAATAATAGTAAGCGCCGTCGTGCCGCAGCACCTGCGGATCCTGGGCCGGCGCGGGGAGGAGCCGATGGGCTCCCGTGAGCGGCGGGGTGCGCGTGGAAACGCGAAACGATGGGGGCACGCCCCGGCGCTGCAGATGGGAAAATCCCCGATGTGGCACGTGCGAGAGTTGGGCGGAGCACGGCTCGAAAGACTAGCTCGCGGTGGCAAAAAACCGGTGAAAACGGCCGCCGTCGACCGGGGTTGCGTCGCTGGGGGAACGCGGACGTCGGGTCGCCGCACGCATAACTTCCCGCCACGGAAAAGGCTCGGAAAAAATGCGGCGTGGTTGTGGAGTTCGCCCCTTCCTCGCCTGATCCGCCATCCATGCTTTGGCTCTACCGATTTCTGTTTCTGCCCGCGCTCCTGGTCCTGGCGCCCCGCTACCTGTGGCGAATGCGGCGGCGCGGCGGCTACAAGGAAAAGTTTGCCCATCGGTTCGGATCGCATGAGGGACTTCCGCCCAAGCGACGCGGCGCGAAACGGGTGTGGCTGCAGGCGGTGAGTGTCGGCGAGATGCTGGCGATCGCGCCGCTGCTCGAGGGGCTCCTGAAGCGCGAGGGCGTGGAAATTTATCTCACGACCACCACGAGCACCGGGCACCGGCTCGCGCTCGATCGCTATGGCCGGACGATTCTTGGGCTCGGTTATTTCCCCATCGACTGGTGGCCGTTTGCGGTCCGAGCCTGGCGGAGGATCCGGCCGGATCTCGTGATCCTCACCGAAGGCGAACGCTGGCCGGAACATTTGCACCAGGCCGAGCGCCGAGGCGTTCCGGTGGTGTGTATCAACGCCCGCATGTCGGATCGCAGTTACCGTCGGCTGGCGCGCTGGCCGGCGGTGAACCGGGCGCTGTTTCACGGGATCACCCGACTGCTCGCGAGTTCCGAGCACGATGCGGAGCGTTTTCGCGCGTTGGGCGTATCGCCGGAACGGATATCGACGACCGGCAATCTGAAACTCGATGTCGCGATCGCGCCGCTCGCGCCGGAGGAACGACAGCAGTTGCTACGTGAACTGGGGCTGGGCGAGGGACTCGTGCTGCTCGGCTCTTCGACCTGGCCGGGCGAGGAGCAGGCGCTGTTGCAGGCGTTGCGCGCGGCGCGCGCCCGCGGGCTGCGGTGTTCGCTTTTGATCGTGCCGCGACATGCCGAGCGGCGACCGGAACTGGAGCGGCTGATCCGCGGCAGCGGAGTAAGCTTTCATTTCCGCTCCCACGGAGCCGCGCCGGGCGAGGTGGACGTCGCCGTCGGGGATACCACGGGCGAATTGCGGAAGTTCACGCAGCTCGCGGATCTCGTTTTCATCGGCAAGAGCCTGCCGCCGAACGAAGGCGGGCAAACCCCCGTCGAGGCCGCGGCGCTGCGGAAACCGATTTTGCTCGGTCCCCGGATGAGCAACTTCCGTCCCATTGCGCGAGAACTGCTGGCGTGCGGCGCGGCGGCGGAAGTGGCGGATGAGTTTGCCCTCGCGTCCGAGGCGCCGGCGCTGCTCGCCGATGCGCCGCGGCGGGCGGCGATGGCGGAAGCCGCGGGCGGCTGGCACCGGGCGAATGCCGGCGCGGTGGAGCGCACGCTCGCGGTGCTGCACGACGAACTCGCGAAGCTCGATGCGGCGCGGATTCGCTCGTAGCGGCCGATTTTCGACGAAATTTCCCTCGAAACGATTGCGACTTTTGCCCCATAACCCGGTCGTGCCCAACAAAGCCGGCCACAAACCAGCGGTGACGATTTACGAGATCGCGGAGCATGTCGGGGTGTCGCCCGGCGCCGTTTCCTCCGCGCTCTCGAATCGCGGGACCGAGCGGCGGCTTTCGCAGGACACCATCAGTCGGATACGCGAGGCGGCGCTCGCGCTGGGCTATGTTCCGAACATGGCGGGCCGTCGGTTGCGCACGCACAAGGCCGCCACCCGCCAGTTCGATCTCGCGATTTTCACCTCGTTTGAAGCGCCGCTCCCGCTGGTGGGCCAGGCGCTGCAGGCGCTCCAGCGCGCGGTCGACGAACAGACCAGCGAGCACACGCGCTACGCGGTCGCGATCGAGATGTTTCACGCCGGCAAGCTCCGCGAAAAATCCGGCCTGCTCGACGCGGACCGGTATCACGGTGTCATCATTACGAATACGCTGCCGGAGGACGACCAGTTCCTCGCGAAGGCCCGGCTGCCGTATCCGGTCGTGATCCTCGGCCGGCGGATTCAAAACTATACCTGCGTGCTCGAGGCCCCGGACTGCGTCGGCCGTCGCGCCGCGGAGGTCCTGCTCGATGCGGGCTGCACGAGGCCCGCGATCTTGCATGGCCGCCTGCTGACGCACACGACGGCGAACCGCATGGATGCCTTCTCCCGCACGGTCCGGGAGCGCACCGGGCAGGATCCGGCGGTGCTGGTCAGCCCGGGACTGCTGCCGGCCGAAGGCGCGGCGACGTTGCAGGCGTTTCTCGCGGAAGGACGGCAGCTCGATGGCCTGTTCACCGTGACGGACAGCCTCGCGGTCGGGGCGTATCAGGCGCTGAAGAGAGCCGAGATCCGGATCCCCGACGACGTGGCGATCGTGGGCGTCGGCGACTATGAGCTGGCCGGCTATTTCGATCCGCCGCTCTCAACCGTGGCCGGTGCCAACGAGGCGATGGTGCGCGAGGCGGTGCCGCTGCTCTTTCGGATGTTGCAGGCGGGGATCGATGCGCCGCGCGAGGTGCTCGTCGTGCCGCCGGTTTTCTTCCGCGAATCGACGCAGCGCCTGCGGCGTTGAGCGGCCGCGCGTCGGCGTTCAGGATTCCGCGCAGAGGCGAAACGCGTCCGCGAGCTCCGCGGCGATCTCGCGCTGCGGCGTGAACTCGTGCGAGATGAAGCCGCGGTAGCCGGTGCGCTCGATCGCGCGGAAGATCGGCGGATAGTTCAGCTCCTGGTCGTCGTTCAGCGGCCCGCGGCCGGGGTTGCCCGCGGTGTGATAGTAGCCGATCCACGGATACGTTTCCCGGATCGTCCGCAGGATGTCGCCTTCCATGATCTGCATGTGATAAATGTCATACAGCAGTCGCACCGCGGGGGAATCGACCTGCTGCACGACGCGCAGTCCCCAGGCGGTGCGATCGCACTGGTAGTCGGGATGATCGACGCGGCTGTTGAGCAGTTCGAGATTCAGGGTGACGCCGGCGGCTTCGGCGACCGGCGCGACCTTGCGCAACAATTCGGCGCAGGCGGCGATCGCCGGTTCGTCGGCGAGCTCGCCGCGGCTGCCGCTGAAGCAAATCAAACTGTGCACGCCCGCGGCGCTCGCGGACGCGATGTTGTCGCGGAGTTCGCGTTCGATCCGCGCATGATGCTCGCGGCGGTTCAGGCCCTCGACGATCGAGCGGTGTCCGTCGACCGCGGAAATCGCGAGCCCGTGCTGGCGGGCGAGCGGCCAGAGTTCGCGCGGAATGAGGTCGACGGCTTCGTAGCCGATACGTCGCGCCGTGGACAGCAGCGTATCGGCGTCGAGACCGCGGTTGACGAAACACCACCAGCTGAAGGCTTGTCGGAGCGAGGCCATGGGGAAAAGGCGAGGGACGGTCGCTTAACCGGCCGCGTTGGCGCGGGTGGATTCGCGGATCACGATCGAAGCCGACATGTTGCTCGTTTCGGTGCGGACCACACCGTCCGGATGCGTGGCCGCCTCGACGATCAAGCTCACCGCGCGTTCGGACATGTCGGCGAGCGGCTGGCGGATCGTGGTCAACGCCGGTGAACATGCATTTGCCCACGGACCGTCGTCGAACCCGACGACTGACAAATCCGCCGGGCAGCGCAGGCCGCTCGCGCGCGCGGCGTCGATCGCGCCGAACGCAATCTCGTCGCTCGCGCAACACACCGCGGTCGGCCGCTCACGGGAGCGCATCACAGCCGCGAGGCCGGCCCGGCCGGTATCCGCGCTGAATGCGCCCTCGAAGATCCATTCCGGGCGGGGCCGCGCGCCAGCGCTCTCCAGCACTTCGAGATAGCCGCGCTTTCGCTCGTGGGCGTCGCGCGACGTCGGCGGGCCGAGCAGCAGGCCCACGCGGCGATGACCCAGTTGCAGCAGCAAACGTGCGGCGGAACGGGCGCCCTCGAGATTGTCGACGCCGACGACCGGCACGTCGAGGTCCGCATCGTTCGTGCCGAGCGGCAGCGCCGATTTGGTCAACACCAGCGGACGCCGGAAACCACGGATTTTCTGCACGTCTTCCTGGCTCAGCGGCTCGGCGAGATAGATCAGACCGGACGTTTCGAAGCTGAGCGTCTGCAGCGTTTCGCGAAAATCTGCGCCGCGCACGCGCCGCAGCGTCGAGATGTGCACGTCCCAGCGTCGCGCCGCCGCGGCGTGGATCGTGCCGGACAGAAAACGCCCGTAGAATTCGGAGAAGAAAATGTTCTCGTCGAAGGGCACCACGACCGTGAGCGAGGCGTTCACGCCTTTGCGCAGCATGCGCGCGCCGGGGTTCGGGGAGAAGTGAAGTTTCTCCGCCAGATCCCGGATTGCGCGCCGCAAATCCTCCCGCACGAGGTGCGCCGTTTCGGGACGAAGCGCGCGCGAGACGGTCGAGGGCGAAATGTTCAGGCGGGTGGCGATCTGCACCAGACCGGCGCGGTTGGTCTGCGGATGGCGGGGGGCTTGGAAGGCCATTGGGCGCGACCTTACGGCTTTTGCCCCTCGGCACAAGGCGCAGTTCCGGGCGCGATCCGGCCACCAGTCACCTCTGAAAAGCTCCCTTGCCACCCGCCGGCACGACCGCAAACCTCGACGATTCCATGAGCAACGCCGTGAAGATCTACGACACCACCTTGCGCGATGGCACGCAGGGCGAGGGCATCAGTTTCTCTGTCACCGACAAGCTGCTGATTGCGCAGAAACTGGACGATTTCGGCGTCGACTATATCGAAGGCGGCTTCCCGGGATCGAATCCGCGGGACATCTCGTTTTTCGCCGAGGCGAAGAAACTGAAGCTCAAACATGCGCGGCTCGCGGCGTTTGGCGCGACGCGCCGGGCCGGCGCCAAGGCGTCCGAGGATCCGCAACTCCGCACGCTGCTCGAGAGCGAGATGCCGGTGCTCACCATCGTCGGGAAAACCTGGCTGATGCACGTGCACGAGATCCTGCGCACCACTCCGGAGGAGAATCTGGCGATGATCGAGGACAGCGTGCGCTACCTCGTGTCCCAAGGCCGCGAGGTGATCTACGACGCGGAGCATTTCTTCGACGGTTATCTCGATAATCCGGACTATGCGCTCCGCACGCTCGAAGCCGCGGCCCGCGGCGGCGCCAGCAACCTGACGCTTTGCGAAACCAATGGCGGCAAGCTCGTGCCGGAGGTGACACGCATCGTCGGCGCCGCGGTCGAGCGCTTCGGCGGCGACAAGGTCGGCGTGCATTGCCACAACGACAGCGGTCTCGGCGTCGCCGTTTCGCTGGCCGGCATCGATGCCGGCGCGACGCTGGTGCAGGGCACGATCAACGGCTACGGCGAGCGCGTCGGTAATGCCAATCTGGTTACAATCCTGCCGAATCTGCTGTTGAAGATGGGCCGCACCGCGCATTGCGCGCCGCACCTCGCGGAGATCCGCGACCTGTCGCTCTTTTTCGACGAACTCGCCAATTTGCGTCCCGACCCGAAGGCGCCGTTCGTGGGCCAGTCGGCGTTTGCCCACAAGGGCGGCCTGCACGCCAACGCCGCGCAGAAAGTCGCGCGCAGTTACGAGCACATCGACCCGGCGCTGGTCGGCAACCGCACGCGCGTGCTCGTCTCCGACATGGCCGGCCGCAGCAGCCTCGCGCTCAAGGCCCGCGAAATGGGCCTGGAACTCGACGAGAAACGGCCCGAGATGAAAGGCCTCGTCGAGGAACTGAAGGATCGCGAGTTCCGCGGCTACGAATACGAGGCGGCGGACGCCTCCTTCAAGCTGCTCGTGGCAAAGTGCCTCGGCCGGCAGAAAACGTTTTTCGAGGTTGAGAACTATCGCGTGATCATCGAGCGCCATAACGACCAGTTGTGGGCCGAAGCGACCGTGAAGCTGCGCGTGAACGGCGAGCCGGTGCACACCGTCGCGGAGGAGTCGGGCCCGATCGGCGCGCTCGACAAGGCGCTGCGGCTCGCGCTCGCGAAGGCGTTTCCGCAACTCGGCGAGATGACCCTGCGCGACTACAAGGTCCGCATCCTTGAGAGCAATCGGGGCGCCGGTTCCCGCACGCGGGTGTTGATCGAGAGCGGCGACGGCGTTCGCATCTGGGGCACCGTCGGCGTGAGCGACAACATCATCGACGCGAGCTGGGAAGCGTTGCGCGAGTCGGTCGAGTTCAAACTCATGCAGGGCTGACTTCGGCGGCGCGCCCCCGGCTTGCGAACGCGTTCGCGCGCGTCTCACAGCAGCGGCGCGAGCAGCCGGCTGACGTCCTCGAGCACGCTGCCGACGAAACGCGTCCGGCGCCGGTCTTCGTCTTTCGTCACGCGACATGACTTGAGGAGCCCCTCGGCCCACGCCTTGATCGCGAGCACGTCGGGCCGCGAGTAGACGAGCACGCCGACCTCGAAGTTCACGAACAAGCTGCGCGGATCGAAGTTCGCGGAGCCGAACAGTGCCACGCGGTCGTCGATGATCATCGCCTTGCTGTGCATCATGCCGGGCTGGAACAGCCACACCGTGGCGCCGGCACGGCGCAGCTCGCGGACGTAGTGCCTGCGCGCGAGATCGGTGATCGGGTGATTCGAGCGGGCCGGCAGGATGATCGTCACCGCGCAGCCCGCGTGAATCTTCACCTTTAGCGAACGCAGCAGCACTTCGTCGGGCAGGAAGTAGGGCGTCACGATCCAAAGGCTGCGCTCCGCCTCGTGAATCATCGCGAGAATTCCCTCATAGAGCGGATCGCCCGGGACATCGGGTCCGCTGGCGATCACCTGCACGTCGCTGCGGCCGCGCGGTTCGGCGACGACGTTGACCGGGATCTCGTTGTGCAGCGCGTCGGCCGATTGGCGGCTCGCGAAACACCAGTCGGCGATGAACACCTCGTTGAGCAGCGCCGCCGCGGGGCCTTCAACCACCGCGCCGAAATCGGCGAAACGTTTCCGATAAGGCACGGGGCCCATGTAGTCGCGGGCCAGATTGTGGCCGCCGACGATCGCGGTGCGGTGATCGAAGACGGCAATCTTGCGATGATTGCGGAGATTCGCGGTGCCGCGCGTGACGAACGGCAGCACCGGCATGAACCACACGATCTCGCCGCCGGCCTTTTTGATCGAAAGCACGAACTGCCGGTTGAGGAACATGCAGCCGACGGAGTCGAGCAGCAGGCGAACCTTCACGCCGGCGCGAGCGCGCTCGGTGAGCAGCCGCACGATGCGGCGGCCCGTGTCGTCAAAGCCAAGAATGAACGTCGTGATGTGGATGCACGTTTTCGCGGCGCGGATCTGCTGTTCGAGCGCGGCAAACGCCTGTTCGCCTGTGGTGAGAAGCTCGAGGCGGTTGCACGCCACGGGTGCGGCCGCACCGCTCGCCATGACCGTGTGGGCGACCGGGGTGGTGGCGAACTCCGAAGGACAGCGCGCCTCGGGAGGCAGGGCAGGCAACAAACGCGATTTGCGCTCGGCGAGACGGCGAAGTTTGCGGCCTCCGAGGAGGAGATAGAGAGGCACGCCGACATACGGCACGAGCACGATGATGAGCAACCAGGCGAAGGTGTTTGCCGGCGCGCGTTTTTCGCTCATCAGCCGGGCGACCAGGAAAAACGCCAGCAGAAAACCGGCGATGCTGAAAAGCACGGGGAGCAGTCCACGGTCGAGAAACTGCTCGAGGAGATCACGCGGCGCGTCGAGCATTCGAGGTCGAGAGAAGCCAGCTGCGACAGAGTGGCAAGGTTGGTGTAAAAAAACCTTGCCGTCGGCGAAATCAGTCCTGAATTTCCGCGTTCCTTTCGTGGTAGGATACTCAAGTGGCCAACGAGGGCAGACTGTAAATCTGCTGGCTTACGCCTTCCCTGGTTCGAATCCAGGTCCTACCACCACTTTCCCCGCGGAGAATTGGACGCTCACGTGAGGTGATCGCAGCGTCAAAGACGCGAGCGGACCTGGATGAGAACCTTGGTTCGACGGAGCCCGCACCGCGGGCGGAGAAGGGGCGCGCGCAGCGCGAGTGCGCAGCACCTGAGCGAAGCTCAGCCAATCCAGGTCCTACCACCACTTTCCCCGCGGAGAATTGGACGCTCACGTGAGGTGATCGCAGCGTCAAAGACGCGAGCGGACCTGGATGAGAACCTTGGTTCGACGGAGCCCGCACCGCGGGCGGAGAAGGGGCGCGCGCAGCGCGAGTGCGCAGCACCTGAGCGAAGCTCAGCCAATCCAGGTCCTACCACCACTTCCCCGCAAAATCCAAACGAAAGCCGACGTGATCGGTTTGCGGATACGACGAAGCTCCGATCGACGGAGATCGATTTATGTCTCCTCACGCTTGGCGGACGCGTCTGTCGCGGGAGTGCATCCATAGAATTTGTGGGCAGCGGTTGACTGAACTGCGCCGAGATCTCCGCAAAAACGCCGCCGCACAACAATGTTGTTGAGCTGCATTACTGCGTATCTACAAGTTTTTTGCGTGCCCCGGTTTTTCGCTTCTGGAAGTGACGGGGCGAAGCTGTCGATGCGCGGTAGCGGGGAGAGAGATCATGCGTCCGTTGTGACTGGGATTGCCGTTGCCTTCCCACCGCCTCGCGCGTCAGCCGTCGAGCGGACTGCGAACGCCCAAGCCGGGCCGCTGCATCACGTGCGTGTAGATTTGCGTGGTCTCCACGCTCTCGTGTCCGAGCAGACTTTGCACGGTCCGGATATCGGTCCCATTCTCCAGCAAATGCGTCGCAAACGAGTGCCGCAGGACGTGAGGCGTCACCCGTTTGTTGATACGCGCACGCCCGGCGGCCTCGCGCACCATCCGCTGGAAGGCGCCATCGAGCACGTGATGCCGGCGACGCTCGCCACTTGCCGGATCGACGCTCGTCTCGCGCGACGGAAACAGCCACTGCCATCCCCAGGTTTTTCCCGCGTCGGCATATTTGCGCGCGAGGCCCTCGGGCACCCAGACGCCCGGCAGGCCGTTGGCGCGATCCTTCTCGTAAAGGGGACGCAGCCGCTCCAGATGACGTTTCAGCGCCTCGATCAGACGCTCCGGGATCACGGTGATCCGGTCTTTGTCACCCTTTCCCGAATACACCTTCAACTGACCGCGCTCCAAATCGAGATGGTGCACGCGCAATCGGAGCAACTCCATCAGGCGCAGGCCCGCGCCATACATCAGTTCGCCCATCAAACGCCCGGTGCCGTCGAGTTGCTCGAAAAGCCTGCGGCACTCGTCACGGCTCAACACGCTCGGCACGCGACGGCGCGACGCCGCCCGGCGAAAAGCGATCTCGCCCACCTGACGTTTCAGCCCTTCCTGCAGGAAAAACACGATCGCGTTGAGCGCCTGCTTTTGCGTCGAGCGGCTCGCCCGCTGCTGAACTGCCAGCATCGAGAGGAACTCTGCCACGTCCTCGTCTGTGGCCGCATAAGGCGAACGACCCCGCGGCAACGCCGCCGCGAAACGAGCCGCCCATTCGCGATAGGTTTTCTCGGTTCGCCACAAAAGCCCTTTCTGCCGCAATGCGGCGATCAAGTCGCGCTCCCAGTCGGCGCCACCAAGATCGGACTGGGCGATCGGCGGCAGCTGCAGCCGGGAGATTGTCGGGGTGGGCCCGTTCCGGCTGCGGGTGGCGCTCGGCGGCGGGCCCGATGCACGCAGGCGCTTCCCTTCCTTGAAGAACCAACGCAGCGCCTCGCGCGAATAAGTGCGCGCGGACGGCATCAAAAGAAACAGCCGCGCGAGCACCACCGTCGCCGGCGAATGCTTGTCCCGGCAAAAACGCAGAAACCGAACGATCTCCTCGTGATACTTGATTCGCAGCTCCTGGGGCATCGGACGACGGTCGAGCAACTCGGCCCATTCGGGAAACAGCAGCGGCGTCCGATCAGCCGCCTCAGAGGTGGATGGGGTGATCATGGGTTAAGCTTTTGCCGGCCCCCGACAGGCGTTGTCGATAATAAAGCAATGTTTATGCGAAAATATAATGATTTGTGAGGCAATGGGTTTCCTCCATCTTCAAAAAGAATAGAGAAGATTCACGTTGGCGGTGCTTCCTCTTGAAGCATAACCCGCAGATGACACGCATTGCCGGCAGGGAAACGCGTCTCCCCGAGTGACGCTATAGACAGCCATTGAACGATCTGGGCTAGCGATAAATCCAGGATTGCAGCAATCCGAAGGAACGAACTAGCAATAGTTTGACCACCGATTTGCTGTAAAAACCTCGCACCGCAGGGCTGCGTCACTCCCCGCAAATCATCAACTCAGTTAAGGCCAATAACACTGTTCGGCAAAATGAGAGCGATGGCGTTTACGATGGGAACGGTATTGGTGATCGGC
>JBDZVH010000008.1:0-11615 GCA_040255565.1 Opitutaceae bacterium
CGCGGCCGTCACGCCCGCCGGCGCCGCCGTGACCGCCTGGCTCGCGAGCGCCGCCGCCAGCGCCCCGCTCGTCGAGGTTACACCGCGCCGTGTCAATCGCGCCTGCAGCCGCTCGAGCGCCCGCTCGACGCGCATCCGCGCCGCGTTCTCGCTCAACGCCAGCCGGGCGCCGATGTCGGCAAACGGTTTGTGTTCGAAAAAGCGCAGGAGGATCGCCTCGCGATCCACCGTCTTCAGTTCGTTCATCGCGTCATCGAGCACGGGCCGCACGCGGTCCCAATCCACCTGCCGGTTGTCGTCTGCCGCTGGATCGATCATGGCCGCCTCCTGTTCGCGTCGCTGACGCCGCCGTTCCGCGCGGACGAGTTTCGCCGCCGCGTATCGGGTGCTTACATACAGCCAGCCGGCGAGCACGCGCTGGTGGCGGAGCGCGGACGCCTTGCGGGCCAGGTCGACGAAGACGAGTTGCGCGGCATCTTCGGCCAGCTGCGCGTCGCCGTTGAGCTGGCGCAACGCCGCCGAGTGCACGAGGTTGACGTGGCGCCGCACCAGCTCGGCAAATGCGGCCTCATCGCGTTCGGCCGCGTAGCGTTGGAGAAGTTCGGAGTCGTCCTTCATCGCGTTCACTTTCTAGCACCCGCCGGCGCCCAAAGCGCACACATTCTCGAAGCCATCTTCCGGAGCGCGCGCTGCCGGCGAAGCTCGGCGACGGATCGTTTGCCTGCGGGAGGCCGGCTGGCCCGCTGTATGGCAACGCCTTTGCCCTTGCTCGTATCCACGGCCGCAGGCAGCGTCCCGCCCATGAAAACGCGGCTCCAGCTCCTCGCTTTTCTCGTCGTCCTCGCCGGCGGCCCGGTCGTGCACGCCCAGCTTGTTTGGACCGGCTTGACCAGCGGCGATGCGGCCAGCGCGGGAAACTGGAACAGCATTCCGAATTTCACAGCGTCAACCGTGGTCAATTTCGGCAACGCGACGAATTCGGCCCTCACCATCAATGCCGGCATCGTGCTCAAGGATCTGGAGTTTTCCGCCGATTCCGAGCGGCCAGGCTATTCGTTCTCCGGCACCGGCTCCGTCACGATCAACGGCGATCTGCGCGTGCTCGGCGCGGGCGGCGACGTGGAATTCTCGACGGGCTTGCCCATCACGCTCTGGGCGGGTGGCCACGCGGTCAACATCGCCAATGCCGGCACGACCGTGACCGTGAACGGCGCGATCGGCGAGATCGGCGGTTCCGCGAGCTTCACCTTGTCGGGCGCGGGCACGCTGGTTCTCGGGGGCAGCAACACGTTCACCGGCGGCACGACCATCAACGGCGGGATCCTCGTCATCTACAGCGACGCCGCGTTCGGCGTCGCGCCTTCCGTGGCGACTCCCGGTCACCTCATGCTCAACGGCGGCACGCTGCGCACGGGGGCGAGTTTCACCCTCCATGCCAACCGCGGCCTCGCGGTGGGCTATTACGGCGGCACCCTGCAGATCGACGGGGGCACCACCCTCACTTACGGCGGCACAATCACCGCCGCCGCCGAAGCCACGTTGGTGAAAACCGGCGACGGCCGGCTCGTCCTCAACGGCACCACGCCGTCAAATCCGCAGCACCTCCAGATCAACGCCGGCACTGTGGACCTCGCGGCGGCACAAACGCTCAACGCCGGCACGGACATCACCGTCGGCGTGGACGAAACGACCAATGCCGAACTGGCGATCAGCGCGAATCAGGAACTGCGGGCGCTTTCCGGCACCGGCACCGTCACGATCGGCGGCAGCCAGACACTCACGATCAATCTGCCCACCGCGCACAGCAGCACGTTCGACGGCCAGATCACGGGCGAAGGCACGTTCGAGAAAGCCGGACCGGGCTACTTCACGTTGACGGGGGTTAACACCTACAACGGCGGCACCAAGATCAGCGGCGGAATTCTCGCCTTGAACGGCGGCTCGATCTCGCACGAGGAAAGCGACGTCTTCGTCGGCAACGCCCAGCTCCACGTCCAGAATGGCGGCCAACTCACTGCCAACAACGGCTGGATCAGCAGACCCCAGGGCGATTACGGCTTCGTGAGCGTCGACGGCAGGAACAGCCGCTGGGAAAACCGCAGCGATCTCTACGTCGGCTATCAGGGTAACGGACACCTGAACATCACCGGGGGCGCCGAAGTCAGCGCCAGCAAAGTCACCGTCGGAACGACGGCCGGCAGCATGGGCCACATCGTGGTGACCGGCTGGAGCGAGAGCGACGTGCCCACCTTCGATGTCGACCGCACGCCGAGCACGCTGGCGATCGACGGCGACTTCACACTTGGCGCGAATTTCGACGGCGAAACGGATACCAGTGCGCTCGGCAGTTTGTTCGTTTCCGAGGGCGGCCGGGTCTTCAATTCGGGCGCCGCCACGCTTGGCGCAACCACCGGTGCGCATGGTTTCGCCATCATCGACGGCTCCGAGGGCGGCGCGTCCTGGACCGCCGGCAGTCTCACGATCGGCGACGCCGGCTCCGGTTTCGTCCTCGTGCAAAACGGCGGCAAGCTCAACGTCGGCGTCGAAGGCGATGGCACCATCACCTTGGGCGCAAACTCCGCCGCGGACTCATGGTCCGGCGGCACCCTTGTGATCGGCGCCGATCCGTGGGACGAAGAATCGGAGGGCGCCCCCGCCGCCGGCGGCGTCGTCAACGCGGCCGTCGTCACCACCGGCACCAGTCACGGAAACCTCGTGTTCAACACCGACACGAGTCGCGAGGCACCTTACTATTTCACCAAGGACGGCACGGCCGACGGCGCGGCCGTGACGATTTCGGGCAACACCCAGGTCCAGTTCATCAGTGGCTACAACGTGCTTAAGGGCCAGCACGACTACACAGGGGCCACGCAGATCGCCGGCGGCACGCTCGCCTTTGCCAACGACGACGCCCTTCCCGCGTCTTCGAAGCTCTGGATCAGCGACGGTGCCACGCTTCTCGTCAACTTCGACCAAACCATCGCCGGCATCCTCAACTGGGCGGCCACCGAAGCGTCGATCGTCATTGAAGGCGGCCAGAAGCTCACGATCGCGATGCCCGCCGGCGGACACGACAGCTATCACACGATGAGCGCCTTCGACGGCGTGATTTCCGGCGACGGCGAGCTCCTCGTGCAGGGCACTACCTTCGATGACGGTTTGCTCGTGCCCACGCTCCTCAGTCTCGGCGGTGCGAACACCTTCACCGGCGGCACCACACTTTCGAGCGGCATCCTCGAGTTCGCCGACGGCGCACTCGGCTCCGGCTCGGTCATGATGGACGGCGGACAGCTCCGTTGGAAATCCGGCAATTCGCAGGATGTTTCGGCGCAGATCGTCATGCCCGCCGGCAGAAACGCTCTTTTCGATCCCAACGGCGGCCACGTCACCTTCGCGAATCCGATCGGCGGCAACACCTCCGCGTCACTCACGCTGTCCGGTTATGGCACGTTGACGGTGTCCGGCAGCAACACCTACACCGGCACCACGACCGTGACGCGCGGCACGCTGCTCGTGAACCACGCCGACGCCCTGGCTTCTGCGCTCGTGCAGGTCGGCGGTGCGACCGATCGCGCCAAGTTCGGCGGCATCGGCGGCATTGCGGGCTCCGTGAACCTGTTGTCCAACGGCGGCATCTCCGCGGGCGGATTCGACAGCATCGGGACCTTGTCCGTCGGCAGCGCCCAGTTCTCCGGCGGCTCGTTCATCGAATTCAAAATCGCCAGTCTCACGGGCGAAGCCGGCACCGACTGGAATCTCCTCAACGTGAGCGGCACGCTCACGTTCGACGGCACGATCAACGCCGGCAACCCGATCACCATCTACATCACCGGCATCGGCGCCCTCGCCGATGGCAACCCCACCTTCACCGAAACGTCCTACCAATGGATGTTCGCCACCGCGGGCAACATCGTCGGCTTCGACGCGCAGAAGTTCGTTTTCGACACCGACGACGTCGGCGCCTTCAGCATCGCCCGAATCGACAACAATCTCTTCATCAAGCTCAACCCCGCCGCCGTCCCCGAACCGTCGACCTGGGCGCTGATGATCACGGGCCTCGCGATCATCGGCCTCGGCGCCTGGCGCCGAAAGAAATAACCCCGTTCACGTTCGCAGCGCCGCGCCTCTGTCACTGCAGCGCCTGAGCGCGCCGCACCAGGTCCACGAATTCGGCCCGATAGCCGCCGGCGTCCTGCGCCAGGCCCGCCTCGGCCCATTGCTGCACGAGCGCAAACGTCGCCGCGCCCTTGTGCGGCGAATCGCGCAGCAGCAGGCCGAAGCCCGCCACCGCCGCCGCGAACTTGAAATCGTCGCTCGCGTCCGCGAAGCGCCCCCCGCGGTCGACCAGCGGAAACTCCAGGCGGCGGCTCTGCGCGGCCCCGGGTTCCTTGTAGCGGATTTTCAACGTCAGCAATTCGTCCGCAAAATCGGCCCGCGCCGCGGTCTCCGCCGACGCCGGAACGGTCGCGTATTTCAGCAGCTCCACGGCCCCTGCCTCGCCGCTGTCGTCGCCGCCCGCCGGCACGACTTCATACAACGCCGTCACCGTGTGTCCCGCCCCGATCTCGCCGGCATCGACCGCGTCGTTGTTGAAATCCTCCTTCTGCAGCCGGCGCTTCTCGTAACCGATCAGCCGATACGCCGCCACCCGCGCGGGATTGAACTCCACCTGCAGCTTCACGTCCTGCGCGACGGTCACGAGCGTGCCGCTGACCTGCTCGACCAGCAGCTTCTCCGCCTCGCGGCGCGTATCCACATAACCATAACTGCCGTTGCCGCGATCCGCGAGCTGCTGGAGCGTCGCGTCCTTCAGATTGCCCATGCCAAAGCCGAGCACCGTCAGGAACACGCCCGATTTCGCCTTTTCCTGGATCAGCCGCGTGAGCTCGCCCTCGCTGGTCACGCCGACATTGAAGTCGCCGTCCGTGCACAGGATCACGCGGTTCACGCCGCCGGAAACGAAGTTCGCCTTCGCGATATCGTAAGCGAGCTGGAGGCCCATCGCGCCGTTCGTCGATCCCTCCGGGCGCAGCTGATCGAGCGCCGCCTCGATCTCGCGCGCCTTCGCCGCCGGGGTCGACGGCAGCGCCAGTCCGCTCGCGCCGGCATACGTCACGATCGCGACGCGATCGTCGGTCCGCAGCCGCGCGAGCAGGAGGCGCAACGATTCCTTCACGAGCGGGAGCTTGTTCGGCGCGTTCATCGAACCCGACACATCCAGCAGGAAAACGAGATTGGCCGCGCCGCGCTCGCCCGCTGCCACTTCGCGCGCTTTCAAACCGATCCGCACGAGCCGGTGCGCCGGCGCCCACGGCGCCTCGGCCACTTCCATCGAGGCGGCGAACGGCGCTCCGTCGCGCGGCGGCGCATAACGATACGGGAAATAGTTCAACAGCTCCTCGATGCGCACCGCGTCGACCGGCGGACGCCGGCCCGCCAGCAACATGCGGCGGACATTCGCATAACTCGCCGTGTCGACATCGGCGGAGAACGTCGACAGCGGGTGGTCGCGCGTCCGCAGAAACTCGCTCTCCGCCCGATACGAGTAAGCTTCGGTTGAGAGTTCCGGAGCCGGAAAGTAATTGGCCCGCAGGGCCGCGGCCGTCGCGCCGCCGCCGGAGACGAAGCGCGCGGCGGACTGCGCGGCCAGGCGAACGTCGCGCTCACGACGCGCCTGCGCCTGCTCGCGGGCGGCGTCCAAGCTTTCGACCCGGAACTGCATCGCCGCCATTTTTTTGTCCATTTGCTCCGAGAGCACCTGCGCCACTAAGCCCGGCGCCGCGGTCGACTCGGCGTCGTCGGGGGCTGTCGTTACGGCGGGCAGATTTGCCGCCACCGGCAGCGACATTTTCTGAGACGCGTGCGCCGGGCGCGGCGGCGGTTCGTAAAGCACCGCGACCACCGCAAAGCACGCCGCCGCCAATCCGCCGATCACGTAGTAGACCTGAGGAAACCGCAGCACGCGCGGGGAATTGTCGCGCGCATATGGATCGCGAACCGCCGGCACCGTCTCCGCGGCGCTCTCGTGGGCGAGAGCGGTTTCCAACTGCGCGGCCGTCGCGCGGATTTCCTCCACGACGGAACGCGCGGCGGGATTTGCGGCGACCAGCGCCTCGACCTCGGCGCGTTCCGTCGCATCGAGCTCTCCCAAGGCATACGCGGTCAGCCGGGGATCGTCTGAAAATTGCGTCGTGTCGTTCATGTTCCGCCGAGGATCATCCTCTTTCGTGTGCTTCGTTTTTGTGGCTTCGTTGCTCGCGTCCGTGGCGTGGCCTCAGGGTTGCTGCGCTGCGAACTCCGTGCGCAACCGGGTGACGGCTTTGTGAATCAGGAATCCGACATTCGTCACCGAGAGCGACGTGATCCGGCTGATTTCCTTGTAGCTGAAACCGTTTTGAAATTTGAGCCGCACGACTTCCTGCTGGTTCGGCGGCAGGCGGTCGATCAACCGCAGCACCGCCGCGTGGGTTTCCTCCCGCTCGAGCGTCCGCCCCGGCCGCGGTTCCGCGGTGGTGACGCGCTCGGCCTCGCCCTCCTCGAAGCGTTTCATGCGATGCTCCTTTCGCAGCACGTCCATCGCGCGGTTGCGGCAGACCGTGAAAAGCCATTCCACCGCGTGCCCGCCGACCGCCTCGACCGGCTGCGCCATGAGCCGCACGAACGCATCCTGCACGACATCGCGCGCGCGGTCGCTGTCGCCGAGCAGCCGCGTCGCATAGCGGACGAGCGGCGCCCGTTGTTCGGCAAAAACGCGTTCCAGAAATGCGGCAGCATCGGCGTCCCCTGCTTTCGGTTGATCGTTGGACATGGGGTTCTGGAAGCTAAACGCGGCGGCGCCGCGTTTCTTAGCCGAAAGCGCGAAAATTCCGCAAGCCGGCGAGGCTCACGAGCCCTGGTTTGTTCGACGCCGGATGCCCGCCGCCGAAGGCCGCTACCTTTTCAGCGTGCGCTCCAACGCGCGACATCCGCCGCCGTCGCGGGCACCAATGGCGCGGCCGTTTCGCCCGTCCAGCGATGCAACCTCACTTCGCCGGTCTGCTGGCCGCGGGTCCCGGAGTTCACCGCGAGATAGAACAACCCGCCGCCGATCGGCTGCAATCCGACGTCGGCTTTTTGATTCCAACCCCGAAGGCCGGTCGCGGGATCCTTGAGCCCGTCCTCCGCGAGCGCGAGCAACTGACCTTGCTCCGCGCCAACGCCGTGCGCCGCCGGAACCCCGATCAGATCGCCGCGGACGGGGCGCGTCCGCGCGTCGATTGCGAACATGCCGTAATTCGGAAATGACGGTTTCTTGCCTTTATAAACGCCCAAAAACCAGCGCTGCTGCGCGGCGTCATAGGCCAGGTTCTGCACGCCGTAGGTCGTATTGCCGGTCCGCACGAAATACTTGCCTTGGGCTTCCGCGGGGCCGCTGTGGTGGGGCGTCGCCTCCACCAGCGGTCGCTCGTAACGCTTCCAATCCGTGATGTCGTATTGCAGCAACACTTGGTGATCGTTGTCCGTGCGGCCAAGATTGCTGTAGATGCCATAGGCCACGGTGAGCAGCGGCGCGCCGTCAGCGCGACCAAACTCCGGCCCGAAACTCACTCCGTCGATACCGGAGCAGCCGTAGCGGTGGTCCGGCGTGTCGGCGACATCGCCGTCGAACACCCCGTCGCCGTTCAGATCGGCGGCGTAGTCCTTGGCAACTTCAGGCAAATAAACGGTGCGGAAAATCTCGGAGTTCGCCGCCTCGATGCCGACGCGGTCGATCCGGTTCACGTCGATCACCGCAATATAGAACGCCTTATCCTTTTTATATTCGAGCGAACCATAGACTCGTCCGTCGCGCGGGTTGAAATCGAGATCGCCCAGATGTCCGGCCCAACCGACGAGCGTGCCGACGAGTTTGCCGTTGAAATCGTATTTCGCGAGCAGCGTCGTGAACGAATAATAAATATGACCGCCCGCGAGATCCACCGCGATTCCCTGCACGTGGCTGGTCGGCCAGGTGCCGCCGTTCTGCTGGAGCGGCGGACGAGGAGCGGCGCCCGACGGCGCGGCCATCGCCACGGCGGCGGAAACCAGCAACGGAATCAGCGAGAGGAACTTTTTCATGACAGCGAGGAGGTTGGTTTTTAAAAACGGAATCCCGCGGCCGCGCTCCTGACGAGCGACGTGGCCGCGGGGTGACTTGAACGAGCGAACCTGCTTAGAAAGTGCCCTTGATGCCCGCGCTCCACAAGGAGCCGTAAACATCGTAGAGGTAAATTCGTCCGGGAACGTTCGAGTATTGAACCGAGGGAGCGTTGAAGATGTTGCGACCCGACAGCATCAGCTCGAAATGCTTCGTGAGCCGGTAGCTGGCGCTGATGCTCCAGAGTTCGCGGGCGGCGAGCCAGCGAATGCCGGTGTTGTTGGTCTTCTCCGTGTCGCTCAGCGAGCCAAGCCGGGAGGCAGCCTGCCAGGTGCCGTTGATTTGAACATTGAACCGGCCGTAGCGGTAGCGCGCCCCCCAGTTCGCCACGCGGTTCGGCACGCCGATGCGAACGCCGTCGGCGATCACCCGCGTAACCGAACCGTAGAGGCCGAGGCCCTTCAGGGCGCCGGGCAGGAACGTGAGCTGTTGATTGTATTCGAACGTGACGCCGTCGGTTTCGAACGTGCCGACGCCGTTTTGCGCGCTGACGAACGTGTAGCCCGGATAATCGCTCGGACTGTAGCCGACCGACTCCGGGTCGACCGTCAGGCCCGGCTGCTGCATATCGTTGAGACGAAGTTTATAGTAAGAGAGGCCGACCATACCGGAGGGCTCGAGGAAATATTGGAGCCCTGCATAATACTTCCGTGAATGTTCGGGCTTCAGCTCCGGATTCGGCACCGTGACCGTTTGCGTGTTGTCGTTGACCGACGTCACCCCGCCGAGATTGCCATAATCGGGCCGGAGAATCGCATCGCTGAACGCCAGCTGGCCGACGAGCTTTTTGGTGAAATCGTATTTCACACCGCCGCTGACGAACCAGTCGTCATAGGAGCCGTGACGGGTGTTCTGCTGGCCGTTTTTATACTTGTAGAGAACGCCTTCGACTGTGTTGAGGGCGTAACCGGCGTCGGTCACCTCCTTGTCGGGCCGGACGTCCGAGACCGCGGCTTCGGTCTTGGTTTTTTCATAACGAAGCCCCAGATCGAAGCGGGCCTTGCCGACGCGCGTCTGGCCTTCGAGGTAGGCGGCGCCGATCTCCTCGGAAATCTTTTTATTGTTCTGCAGCTTCCGCGTGAGATTGCCGACCTCGTCCGGCACGAAGTAGTCCGGATGATCCTTGTAGATATCGTAAACCCCGTAGTTGCTGTCCGCGCGCCAGTTTTGGGCGGTCACGTTGCCGCCGCGGCCATCGAGATTAAGGTCGAACCTGTAGTTTTGCGTCCACGGAATCACCGCCTCCGGCGCCTTTTGCGTGAGATCATGCGTGGGACCGACGTATTGAAATTGTTGGTAAGAACCCTCGTTCGTCTTCCAATCGTTGGTCCGGCCGCCAAAGCCGCCGAGAATCGTGACCGGAAGTCCCCGGACGCGGAGCTGTTTTTTGAGGTCGAGATAACCGCTATACATTTCATTGACCGCGTCGGACTCGGAGGTGCGGATGTTGTTGCCGATGTCGTCGTCGCGATTCCAGCTCATCGGATCGCTCCAGGAACGGCCGGCGGTCTGCGCCAGCGTCCACGTCGGCGAATCCTCGGAGGGCCGTTCCGCGACGAAACCGAGACGGGAGATCCAGTTGTCGGTGCGGACGAAGAAGCCCTTGCTGTTGTCGCGGAAATTGAACTCGGATCGCGAATAGCTGCCACGCAGCGCCGCCTGCCAGGTGTCGCCCTTGTATTCGAGTTTCGGAGCGAGCACGAATGCCGGCGTGCCCGCGTAGCGATGCGAATACTCCGTGCGCAAACGGGGGCTGCTGCCGCCGGTCACGGCCGCGCCAGTCGTGGCGTTGACCGGATTCGCAACCAGCCGCGTGATGCTGCTGCTCGTGGGCTGCGTGGCGACCGGCGCATAGAGATATGTATATTGGTTTACATACTCGACATCGTAGAACGAATAGCTGCTGCGCCAGGAAAACACGAGCTCCGGCGTGAGCCGGTAATCCAGACTCAGGTTCGCCGCTTCGCGATGGGTCATCTTCGGGCCCGGGCGGAACAGGATGTCGTTGAGCTTCGGCGTCTCGACCGTCGCCCCGGCCGCGGGCGTATTATAGTTATAACGCATCTGCACGCGGTCCTGCTGGACGAAATTCGCATTATAGCTGGCGTTGAACTCCACGCCGAGGCGTCCGTCGAAAAAGATATCCGCGTAACCGAACTGGCCGGAAGGAAAGATGCGCTGGTGCTTGCGGTCGTCCGGGAAGTATTCGCGCTTGAACTCGGCGTCCGAGGTGCCGACGCCATAAACCTGAAACACGATCGAGCGCCCGCTGCGCTGGAACGCATATTTGCTGCGCAGGTTGATCGTGCCGCCGGGAGAATCGGCATCCATGCTCGCGGTGAGCGTGTTGTTCACCTCGATCGACTCGATGCCCGTGATCGACATCTGCTCAAACGAGTTTTGCCGGCCGGCGTTGTTGTTGGAGGTTGCGGTCGCCATGCGGGCACCGTCGGTCGTGAAATTCGAATACTTCGGCTCGAGGCCGCCGATGCGGACGGCGCTGGTGTCGACTTCCACATAATCGAGCGACAGCCCGGGGACCGATTTCATGAACTCGCCGACGTCGCCCATGGTGAGCTCGCCGTAATTGTCGGCGGCGACGACGTTCTTGGCGTTGATCGACGCGCGTCGCTCCATGATGGCCTTCGCCTGGCCGCTGCGCGATCCGGCGACTTCGAGCTTCTCCAGTTGCACCACCTTTTCGCCGTCAGTCCCGGCTCCGGCGTAGGACGTTTCCTGAAGTCGGAAATCGTGGGCGACGACCTGTCCGGCGACAACCGTCACGACGGCCCTGGTTTCCTGCAGGCCTGTGTAGGTGGCGACCAGTGTGGCTTCGCCCGCGGGCACTCCCGTCAGGCTGAAATCACCGCCATCTTCCGAATAGACGACGATCGGAGTGCCCACGACGCGGATCTCGGCGTTGCGGATATACTCGTTGCTCGCTGCATTGAACACGCGGCCGCGCACGCCGCCGGCGGCGGTCTGCGCGTCCACACTGGAAACCAACAGCATCAGGCCGGCCAACAGGCCGGAGAAGAACCGCGCCAGACGCGCAGGAGGGAGGGAGGTGTGTGCAGGGGACATAACGGAACGGGAAATACGATATCGAATAAATATTCTGAACAGGATTACACTACAGCGGGGTGTCCCCCGCGGCTTCAAACCCGAAACCGGGCGGAGAGGTTAAGATTCGGTGACGCACCGGATGCCGCGTTCGGCGGCACTGGGGTTATCTGTTCTGCACACGAGGCGCAGGCGGGGGCAAAAACCGGAGGCGAATCCGGCCAGCGGAACAGGGGTTGGGGAAACATGGGGTATCGGCAGGTTGTGAATATATATTCAGAATTCCGATTCGCACATCAAAAGAACATGCCGGGACCATTGTCAAGCTTCGGGCCCCCGGGGTCGGCGATTACGGCGGAGGCGGTGCGAGACGGAA
>JBDZVH010000002.1:0-1136176 GCA_040255565.1 Opitutaceae bacterium
CTCAATCGGCTCCTTCAAGCAACCCGCACAAGGCACCCGGCCGGACGCTTACGTTTCTAGTGCTTCCCGATTCCAGCCATGCTCACGGGCCACCACGTAGTCAGGATGAGGTATCGACCGAAGATGCTTCAGCTCGCGCGTCATGTCGTTGAAACGCCGGCGCACGAGCGCCCGGGCATCTGGTTGCAGGGGGTCGATAAGCTTGGACAAGACCTCATTCACGGCGGCGACAAGGAGGATGGGCAAGGTCCGGCGACCGGAGCAAATCGGAACGGCCGCCTATCAATTTGTTTTCTAGAACGCTGTGGCGCATCGTCGAAAGACACCAACGGCTTCATTCTTGGAATTTCTTATCAAACCGAGGACGTCGTCTTAAATAGCCTCAAGAGCAGCCGCCGTGATCATTGAGGCTGTGGAAATTCACGCTCGATCTTTGCTCGGAAATCCCGCGCTGGAATCCAGCTATGGCCATGCAGCACTTCGGCAATTCGCAGCAGCGGGGCACGCAACGTAGCCAGCCGTGGAAGCGCATCGGCGATTTCAGAAATGGAATCATGACTGACGCGTCCCACTTCCATGTGCTGCAAGAGGAATTCAATTAGGGCGACAACACCGACGGGAGCTCGGACAGGCAGCGATGATTTGCGCAGTTCCCGCCAAGGAAAAATCTCATGCTCGAAGCTCGGTGCCGGTGAACGCATCACCAAGTCCAACGCCTCAGCGAAAACTTCTGGAAGGTTGCAGAGCCACCCTGCCATTATCGCAGCTTCGGCACTGGTTAGCGGCAATGTAACGCCTCCCAACCGCCCTGTCCGCCGATCCCGCCAGTAGGCGCCCAGCCAAATATCCCAAAGTTCGCGTTGGGCATCGTCTGGTATTCCTTCGCTATCGCGGGCCGCCAGTCTTGCCCACCGAAGGCGTTCTCCCTCTGGCAGCGCTGGCAATAATGCGTGGAGCCACCCTGCGGTATTGGTCGGTCGCACATGCACCATGATGGTCGCAACATGATCCAAATAGTGCCCGATCACTTTTTCCTCCGCGCCCAGCATGCGGGCCTGTGCGGCGCGATAATGTGGCAGCATCGCCAAGGCCAGAGGGCGGCTGAGGCCACCATGATCGAGGAATGGTCGCCATGCCACCCACGCCTCGTCTCCGTTTCGAGCAAAGTCGAATAGCCCCACCATATTTGCCGTGGCCCAGGCGGGATCACGGGCCATCACGAAACGAATGTCCTGAACTAAGACCGCGCGTGCCCGGCGCGCGACTTCCGTTCCCCGCGTGCAGATGTCCGCGAAAATGGCTGCGACCTCTGCCGGTAGTGTGGGGTTCGCCCGGTCCGCCGGCTGCAACGAAACATACTGCATCCAGAATCGAACAAGATGATAGGTTCCGATCCCATCGTTCAACGCGAGGGAGATCCAGTCTGTCGGGTCGGCGGCGGGAGTGAGTGGGAGCTGTTCGTCCCGGAGGGATTCCCAGAGCATGCGGGACATTGCAAACAACTGCGTCCTCTGTGCTGCCGATGCCGGTGGCTTGGTTTCACGCGCGTCCTTTTCGAGCGGATCCTGATTGAATAGGCATCGGATGACGTCGCGAACGTGCGTAGCCAGCGCGAACGGCGGCTGCAGGATCGCGAGTAGTGCATCGCGCTCCGGCGGTGGAAGCTGGCGCCAGCTGATTCTCGCCAGAAGCGAAGCCCAGAGCACGTGCCCCGACAGGGCGGGATTCTGGCTCGTTTGTTCGCGGAGTTCCTGCAACCGCGCGAGTGCATCGGAGGGTTCAATACGGTTGACCCTGAGCACTCGCGTGATTCGGGTGGAATCCATAGCCAGCAGATCGGCCAGAGCCGGGAGGCCCTGTGGAGTCGCAGGGGCAACCGCGGCATCAACGGCGCTCTCGGTGTGCGCCGGTGTCGTGAGGGCCGTTAGCAAGGCGACGGCGAGGCGATGTTCTAGGGAATCAGGGGCGAAGCGGCCGACGCATTCGGTAAGCCAGGTGATTTTCTTTGCGCCCTCCATTTCAGCGGACTCGGCAAGGGCATGGAGACCAAGGCGACGCAGGATGCTGCCGGGGGCATCCAGCCACCCGCGGATTTCCGCCTCCGGCAATCCACCCCGGTTCTTCGCCAGATGCGCCACCACCTGCGCCAGCATGTCGATCAGAACGTTCGGCTGCGATTCGTGATGGTGAATGGCGTCTACGCGGGCAAGCCGGGTGCGTCCGCCGGTCACCTGCCGGATGAAGTCGGCTTCGCCGTTGATCGAGCGCGCCAACTCAGCGGCGTTCTCCAGCTGAACCAGCAGGAGTGCGAGCATCGGACGGCCAATTTCCGCGAAGCGCGGCACCACGGCCTCGTTCCAGACCGACCAAAGCACCGAGGCATCGCCCGTTATTGCCACCCGCAGGTAGGCAGGCGAACCGCGCCCGCCAAAGCCGTGCGCATCGACTACGAAACGCGACGCGGTGCAGTGACGGAAAAGAGCCCAAAATGCCGGCAGATTGCTCTCGACGAACGTATGCATCCGCTGTCCGAGGACGTAGTGAGCGTCCTGATCTGACGATTCAATCTCCCGGGCGAGCAGGAATGTCCATTCGACCGGCAGCGCGACATCGCCGAGCTGCATCACGAGCCGGCGCTGCAGTTCACGGGAGAAGCGACCACCGAGCCGCCGAATAATCTCGAATGACCGTTCGTGCGGCCCTTCCAGCAGTTGATCCGCGATCCATGCGGCGATTTGCCGCTGCCGCGAGTGGTCGAATGCAGCGCGGGGATCGAAATACGGCGCCAGCAGCCGTCGGCTCTCAAGCCATTCGACCCAGGCCAGACCGCGCGCGTTGCGCACGAAATACGGCAGCGATCGATCGTGCGCCAAACTCCACTCCAGCAGATTCGCCTCCTCGCTCGTGAGGGCCATTGGATCGGGTCGGGCAAGAAGCTGGATGATCTGCTCCTCGATCCAGAAATTCGAGCCGCGCGTCACCTGCGCCCAGCGGGTGATGCCCGAAGTCAGGAGCGAAAAATTGTGACCGGCGCCGACCGTGAACGGGATCACCCCGACGCCTAAACGGCGCCACCGCGCGGGCTCCTCGTGGGTAATGGCGAAGCGCCGGGGGTTCGGTTCCGTCGGCAGCCCGCGCGCCATGTAGTGCGCCGGCGGATCGGTCAGCGTGTAGCCGACAAAGAGAACGTAGTAGCGCGAAAAGAGCTGCTCTAGAAATGACCGCGCCCAGCCCTCCGTGAGGTAAGCCCGTCCGAAATCCTCGTCGGTGAGCACCAGATCCTTAGCCGGGCCGCTTGTAGTGCCGTGCAGGTAAACCAAACCATGAAAATCTCCCCCGCGCGGCAAAGCAGGCGCGGAGTAGATCGGGAGCGTCGGGTGCGCGCTACGAACTACGGTCGTGAAATGCGGATCAAAATTCGTCGTGACGATTCGCACGTGCTCGGTCCGATCAAAGAGGCGCACGATCTCCTCGTGCAGCGGCGTGTGCTGCGAGTGGGGCCGGTTCAACGCTTGCACGGCGAGCGCATGCACGTCCCGGCCCTCAACCTTGAGTTCACCCAAGAAGTGGTCGAGCCGGCTTTTCTCCAGATCGGTGAGCGGACGCTGCGCGATCAATTCGGCCAACCCTGCAAAACTGGGCAGATTCGAGGGTGCACCCATCGACACCCCGGCGCCCGCGAAGACGACGAGCTTGCCGTCATCCTGTGCCGCGAGCAGCGACTCCGGAATGTCCAGCGTGTCGAAAAGCATGACGCGATAATCGCGAAGATGGGCCACGCGACAAGCCCCCGCGATCAGACCTCAACTCCGCGGATAACGCCAATCCGTCAGCGCCTTTCGTATTTCTCTACGAATTCGGGGTAGGTTGAATAGTTCGGCTGCCCCTGTCCCCGGTTTATGCTCCCCCGCATCGTGCGATCGATTTTCCCCTGCAGAAAGGAGGACAGACTTTAAAACTGCTCGATCCCGACAAAATCCCATTTCGCGCCGAACCGAGTTTTGATATCGGAGTAGATTGCGGCGAAGCTGAACTTTCGTCCGGGCTGCTG
Organism: Opitutaceae bacterium; assembly: GCA_040255565.1. Taxonomy (GTDB): domain Bacteria; phylum Verrucomicrobiota; class Verrucomicrobiia; order Opitutales; family Opitutaceae; genus Opitutus. The sequence continues at coordinate 4,052 of JBDZVH010000002.1, forward strand.
TGCGGCAAATTCATTGTAGCGATCGATCACGTGTTTGACGTAGTTCCGCTTTGACCGATCGGCGGCAATGCTCCCACCTATAGCCCGCAGCCGACCGCGAACGAACGAATTATCCCGCTCGACGTGGGCGACCGGTTCCCGCCGGTGCACTCGTGCAACAAGGCGGCGTACTGGCGACGTTAAGGTGTAGAACAGACGGCAGGCCCGGCACTCGGGCCTGCCTTCCAAAGACGGGAAATCCTCTCCGCGGCCGGGGGAGGGAGTGCACACTTTGATATCCATGTCGTGATAACCCGCCCAAGCCACCGCCGGCCGGGTGATCCCCGGTCTTACGTTCGGCCACTGCGCGCGCCAGAGTGGAGAAGGGCCTGCCGCGATCACCGTGATCAACGCGGCGGTCCTCGCTTCTCCATGACCAAGCACCCCCGCTCCCCAACGATAACCCGCCGGCGGCGGGCAGTGCTCGCTCCTGCCCGCGCCCTCCGTGCGATCGAGGAGGCTGCGCGCAAGGATATCGCGTCGGCCCGGTACGCTCTCGACCTGTACGATGCGCTCATTGGCACCCACTCCGACGGCGTGTTTCCGCGGCACGCCTGGTGCCTGCAACCCAGCGAGGACGTGGCGGACGGGACGGGCGCGGCCGCAAGGGAGCTGATCGAGTGGTCTCTCGGCCCGAACCTCCGGCTGAACGAGGTAGCAGGCAGCCGGATCCGGGTGCTCGAAACGATCGCGGAGCTGCGGCGCAGTTCGCCGTTCGGCCAACGCTGTCTTCAGGTCGCGAACACGCTCCGCGAGAAATACCCCTCCTCTCAACCTTACCGCGTGGACGAAGGGGTGGCGGCGAGCACGGGCGTCGTTCCCGTGCTCGATAATGCGATTGGCCGACCCTTGAACGAACTCACAATCCAACTCGTCCAGGCGCTCGGGCCGTCGGTGATTCGGGTCGTGGGGCGGGGAGACTCCATGCCTTGGGGTCTCGAGCCGGGTGCCGCCACGATCCGACTCGGGACGGATGGCTACACCGTCGAGGAGACAACGTGGGCTGTCGCGATCCCGGTGAAGAAGGCAGGCGAACGGATCGAAGGCGTGTTGTACGATTACTTTGAAACTGGCGCCGAAGGTATGATGTGGAGCCTAATCGATGACGACAACCTCGGCCGCGAAGGGCTGCACTTCATCGAAGCGGGCGATCACCTGACCATTTGCGACCCGCTCGGCCACGAAGTCTGGCACGGGACGATCCGCTGTGACCGGCGGACCGGGTGGCGGGCTTATCCCGGTAATCCGAAGCATGGGCAACCGGTTGCGTTAGGTTGCTGGATACACTGGACGCAAAAGGGATTCACACCTGACAAATGGGCACGCTTTTTCATGAAGTCAGAGGTCGATCGCTTTCGCGGGATCCTGGTGAAAAAGGCCGCAGGCGTTCGAGCGAAGCGAACGGATGGATGACCAACACTGGTCATTACCGACTTGGCAGCGTCGGCGCTTGCGCCAGCGCACTGGTATCGTGAGCGCTTCTCTCGCTGATCGGTTTCGCTCTCCTCCTGCTGCCGCTTCGGTTGGTCCTGCCCCTGATCACCGGGCTGATCATGATCATGGTCATCCTCGAGCGCGCGAGCGTCGTGATCATCGCCCTGCTGCTCCCCAGCATCCTTGTCGTCCTGCTCCTCCTGCTACTACTGCTCCTTCTTGTGGTTGTTGTTCTTCTTTTTCTCCTTTGATCGACGGCACCTGGGTGATGCTCATCCCGTCATGATGGTGATGGCGGGAGTTGATTGAACCGCTCTTCAAAGCGGCCCACGACCGAGAGAATCTCTGCGAAGTTCGGGACGGCGCCGAAAAACATCGCGCCATCCATTTTGCCGAAATCTGCCTCCCATTCGGGTCGCTGGTTCGCCGAAGGAACAAGCCGGAACGTGCCGGGACGATGCGTCGAATAGTCGACCCAGGAATGCCGGAAGAAGATTTCGCGGTGTTCCGCCACCCGATTGAAGAGACCCAGGTCGGCAAGCGCGCGTTCTCCTACGCCCGCCTCCAACAGACACCAGAGGTCGTAGTAGTGGCGAGCCATGCGGTCCTTCCTGGGCTTGCCGGCTGGCCGAAAGGTTTCCTCGTGGAGAAGGCAGGCCTTTTCCCAAAAAGTGCGTTCGGCCGCGAGCACCTTCACGCGGATGTCTGGCTCACGGCCGAGAGCCGGAAAGTGATCGAGGACGTAAGACCTGATGATCTTGGGCTCGGCGGGCCAATCGTCGGACCGTGCGCCTAATTCAATCTTCACCCGTGGTGGTATGTAGCCGGCACTGTTCGGCGGAAGAACCGACGGATAGTGGAACAAGAGGCACTGTCCGTCAGCCATGTCCGGATCGACCTCCAACTTCCAATCCGAAGTGCCAAGACTTGCTCCAAGACGTTGTTCAAGTGCGGGCATGAGCGTGCGCTGCACCCACGCGCACGCGGCCGCCTTGAGTTTGTCGAGTCGGACCTGACGCTGTTTCTTGCTCGATGCGTTGTCTGGTGAATCGCTGCCAGCAAAGCCCAGGGGAGCTTTGTCAATGATAATGTCGATGTCCTCTGAGAAGCGCTTGATCAGGCCCCACGCTTTGGAGAGCGAGGTGCCGCCTTTGAACGTCAGGTGCTCACCGATGCCGGGAAGAGTGAATAGCTCGCGCAATATCCAACACACCCAAAAATCCTTTTCGACGCTGAACGCTTGCAGCCCCATCGTCGCGTCCACCTGTTGAAAGGCGAGTCGCCGGCGTTCCGCGGGGAGATCCAAGAACGTCTTCACGAGGCCGAAGTATCTGCGACCATCGGCCGGAGAAGATCGGCGATCCAAACCGGGGCGTGAACCAGGTCTTTGCGTAGCAGTGCACGATCTTCGTCGGTGATGTGGCGCCGCAGCTTCATCACAACGTCATCGTTGATGTGATCCTGGCCAAGATAGCGAAGCGCCTGAATGATCGTGCCACTCTTGCGGCCGGCCGTGGCCATGTTACGTGGTGTCGTTTGCTGAAGGACGATTTGGCGTTTGCCGAAGTTTACCTTCCGCGCCGGCCCATCAGTTAGAAAAACGACACGCGAAGGCACCTGTTCTGAAAGTCCGAGGAGATTGGCCGCGTAGGCGCCCGAGGGTTGGATCCTGATCGCGTCGCGGGTCACCAAGGCCCGAGCGACGGCGTCCGCGGAAGGCGCGACGGTGCCCAATATGGGATCCTTCACCGGGTAATCGTAAAGTCCGCGTGCGAGTTGTCGGACAGTGCCTTCCGCTCTCAGCCGGCGAAGTGCAGAAGCGATGGCCGGCCGGGGTCCAAGATCGGCGAAATGCTTAGGAGTGAATACCCACCCCCTACCGCGCCCAAAAACGCGGCTCTTTAACGCTGCATCAATGTTTTGAGACGTCTTACCCACGGCAATTTTGAATCAAAAAGTGGGTCTTTTTTGATTCAACGCAATACGCAATTCGCAGTCGTTGCGACACCAGAAGGATAGCCCCACATTAACCTGCACGCGTAGCACCTCTTCAGCAAGACAGCGACGCGGTGTTCCACTTCTCGCGCTTCTTCGGCTCAGTTTGCAACCCGTTCGACGCGGTAAACGGAATTGCCGGTTTCAACGCGGTCCCCGGCGACGTGCTTCACCGCACTGCTCTCGAAAAGCCCGCAGGCGTCGATACCGTTGCGAGTCGTTCGAAAGACCACGATAGGAAAGCCGACAGACACCGGCGCAAGTAGGTACCCCTCAAGCCAGTATCCCACCGGTAACGATTTCGCGTTGTTGCGGCCTGCAATGTGAGTGTCCCACGCTCCGCTTTGGACGTGCGGCTGCTCCGCGATGTCGAACTTCGTCACTCTGACCTTCATCATGATGTTTCAACCCGTAGGCTACGTTAAAGCGGAGGAACGGCGGCCAGTGCGCGGCGCGCTACTTCGATGTCAGTGTGGGTGTACCCGCGGCTCACCTCCTCGTCATCGTGCCCAACTATCCGCATTCGCACCGCATCCGACACGCCGGCTGCATTTAGCCAGGTCGGCAACGAATGCCTCAATGAATGAATCGAGAACCGAGCGAGTTTTCGGCCATGTGGAACGCCCTTGGCTCGCTTCACGTACGGCTGACGAATGCCGATCCGCGGCAAGATGAGTTCTCGAAAAGCCTTCGACAAATAGCGCCCTTGAGTGGCTGCGAAGCCAGGCATGACGTAGTCGTGGGGTGCCCGGTAGGTCGTCTGGTTCGCTCTCAATTGGAGATGCGCGTGAAGCGACTCGTGCATGGGGACCCAGTGCACGTCGCCACCCGTCTTCGTACGTAGAAGCCCGATACGGCAGTTCTCAAAATCCACTCTCTCCCACGTAAGCTTGGCGACCTCCTGCTGCCGGCCACCCGTGTAGCCAGAGATGATGAGGAACGTCTGCCAGTCCGGGTGTGTTGGCGCTCCCTTGATCCCACGCTCGTTAGGGGCCGTCCGCCGCACGAGCTCAGAAAACTGCTCAAATGTGAACGCCGAGCGGGCTTGTGCGGCGCGTTTCGCGCGCTTGATGCGGAGCCCGCGGGCTAGGTTCTTCTCCATGAGTCCCTGCGCCACCGCTTCGTCGAATGCCTGAGCCAAGAAACTCAATTCCTTGTTGATGGTGGTCGGTGACTTTCCCTGCGCCAACTCGGTATCGCGAAAAGCCGCCACATCACCGGCGGTGAGATTTCCGATCGCGTCCGATTGCCGTGTCCCAAGCCACGCGAGAAAATCCCTGAACACTGATCGCGCGTTGAGCCATGACTTCGGCGCGACCGTGCGCTGCCAGACGAGAGACCAGGACTCGATGAACGCGTCGATCCGACGTGACGGCCGTACTAGCGGCGTCGCGGACTGCGAACACGCCGTGGACGGAAACCCTCCTGTGAGGACAGCAACTTCAGCCAGAAATTGGTGCGCTGCGTCTTCGCTCCAACGTTTCTCGGCGACAGCGATCGCGGCACGTTCATAGCTCATGGCGATCTGCAGCGCGCGGCTGCGATCGGTTACGCCGGTCGTGCGCTCGACTCGACGAAACACCGGCAGACCACGCGCGTCGCGTTCGCCGGTCGGCATGCGAAAGGACGCCTCCCATACCACTGAACCGGTGAGTTTCGTTACAGATGCCATGCCGGCGGCACCCAAGATGCGCACTCGTAGCCGAGCGATCGCGTCGACCACCCGGCCGGCGGTAGTCGTCGCTTTCGACCTTCGAAAATGGAGCACGTCCGGGTGGAACACTCACGGGGCAAATCTCGGAACCACCGCCTACGCGGTGAACTCCCCGAATTGACGAGAATGATCCACGCCGATGAAATCAGAGGCTTCGATCGGCGGCCCCGCGACAATGCGAATCCGAGTCCTTAGCGACCTTCACCTAGAATTTGGCGGACGTGACCTGGCAAACGTGCCAGCTGACGTGGTGGTGCTAGCTGGGGATATTGATCATGCTGCCCGCGGGGTCTTGTGGGCCCGGAAAAGATTACCCGATGTGCCGGTGCTGTACGTGGCCGGCAATCACGAGCACTATGACGAACGTATCGGCCGCCTACACGAGAAGCTGAAAGAGGCGGCCGCTGGTTCGAATGTGACGATCTTGGAGAATGAAACTCGGGTTGTGTGCGGAGTTCGGTTTTTCGGCGCCACGCTCTGGACCGACTTCGAGCTCTTCGCTGACCGGCACGCCGCTATGGCTGCGGCGGGAAGCAAGACGACCGGAATGAACGACTATCGGAAAATTCGGCGCGCGGATACCAGTCGTTTGAAGCCAGTTCACACGGCCATGCTTCACGCCCAGTCCAAGTTGGAACTGTTGAAGTTCCTCGAAAGTGGGGATCGTTCCCGTTCGGTGGTAATCACGCACCACGCGCCATCAGCTAAGTCGCTTCCTGAATCCAAACGATCGGATATGCTCAGCGCGGCATATGCGTCACATTTGGACGAGTTGATCGTGCAGCATGGTCCCGCGCTTTGGATTCACGGGCACATCCACGAGTTTCGCGACTACATGATTGGGAAAACGAGAGTGCTAAACAATCCTTGTGGCTATGAGTCTAGCTGTGGGTCACGGACCGGCGACTTCCGGCCGGATCTGGTGGTTGAGGTATAGTCTCCGATCGGTACGCGTCGGCCGGACCCGCCACATGGCGCCACATGTCCAACGAGAATAGCACGACTTCGCCCACGTCGGCGCAACACCTCACTGGCTCCACTGCTACTCTGGTGTTTTTTGGTTCGTCGCCCCGATTCGCGAGCGAGATGTCTTGTATGTTGTCGGCCACCTTCGGCTTGGCACCTTATCGTCGATTTCTGGTTCAACTATCCATCGCCCAACGTCAGAGGGGCGCATAGTTGGCGCATATTCTACGCCCCGAAAATCGAAAACGACGAAGATGTGCAAAACGTAAGGTACACAACTAACGGCAGATGAAAAAGAAGCGTGCTCCAAAAAAACGAATTTCGGGGGTTCAAATCCAACCCTGCACCCAATTTCGAACGCCTCCCCACTGCTCGGGAGGCGTTCTGCTTTAGGCGCCACCGAGCGCTCCGGTTCATTTTTCGGGCGCGCGCTTCGGGTCCAATAAGCCGCCGAAGATTAGAGCATTCTAATCAACCGCACCCCGATTTCTAAGGATCGGTCGGGTAAGCTCGTGAGCACCTTCCGCTCACGATGAAAAAATTCCTCATCTGGGATCTTCCCACCCGCCTGTTTCATTGGGGATTCACGGCTTCGATCTCCCTTTCGTTCATCTTCGCCCTGGCTGTTGACGACCACAGCCCGCTCTTCCAACTCCACATGCTGTTCGGTCTCGTCGCGGCCTTTCTCCTGGTTCTGCGCCTCGCCATGGGCTTGTTCGGCTCGCGCTACTCCCGCTTTGCGAACTTCCCCGTGGGTCCGAGAGCAACGATCGCCTATTTTGCAGGCATCCTCACCGGCCGCGCGAAGAAATTCGCCGGGCACAATCCCGGTTCGGCGCTCGCCACGCTCGCGATGCTGGGGCTGGTCCCCGTCGTGGTGCTCACCGGCGCGATCGGCAGCGGCGAGACCTTCGAGGAGGTGCACGAAGTGGCCGCCTACGTTTTACTCGGCGTGATCGGCGCGCACTTGCTCGGCCTCGTGCTGCATACGTTGCGCCATCGCGAGAACATCGCGTTCTCGATGGTGGACGGAAAGAAGGCGGTGGCCCCCAACGAGGCGATTGCATCGAGCCACTCCATCTGGGGCGCGGCGTTCGGGATCGCAGCGCTGGCTTGGGTAGTCGCTTTGTTCTCCAATCACGACACCCCGGCGGCAACGGTGCGTTTGCCGCTCGTTGGGACCGTGATCCAACTCGGGGAAAACGAAGGCGGCGAACGCGACGGCCGCATGCGCGGCAAGAACGAGCGCCAACGCAATCACGGCGACCACGACGACGATTGAGCTCCCGCCACCCCGCGGGCCCCACTCCGCCGGTTGCTCCCGATTTCATCCCATGAAGTCCTCCCCCTCCGCGCCGCGCGAATGCGACAACGCGATGAAGGCCACGCTGCAAAGCCATCCCGGCGTCGTGTCCGTGGAGGTCCAGGCCGAGCCGCGGCGCATTCGCGTCGACTACCGCCCCGAAGCCGCGAGCGAGGCGGAAATCGGCCGCATCATCGAACGCGTCGCGCCGATTGCCAGCGGCCAGTTCGCCAACTGCACGCTGCGTCTCTCCGGGCGCGCTTGCGAAAGCTGCGCGATCAAACTCGAGCGGAAGGCCGAGAAGATCGACGGCGTGCGGCGCGCGACCGCGACTTTCATCGGCGGCGTCATGACGGTGAATTACAACCAGGAGGTGCTTTCCGAGACCGACCTCGAGACCCGGGTGCGCGAAACGGGCGCGCCGGTCAAACGCCGGGCGGATGACGCCAGCGGTGCAGCGCCGACGTGGTTCACGCGCGATCGCTGGGAGCTCCTGTGCACCGTCGCCACGTTTGTGTTGATGCTCGCCGGCTGGGCGTTGAAACGAATGGGCCTGCCGGCCGCGAGCGTCACCGCCTACGTCCTGGCCTATCTCGCCGGCGGTTTTTTCGGGGTTCAGGCGAGCTGGCAGTCGCTGAAGCAGCGCGTCATCGACGTCGACTTGCTGATGGTCCTCGCCGCGCTCGGCGCCGCCTTCGTCGGCGCTCCGTTCGAGGGTGCGATGCTGCTGTTTCTCTTCTCCCTTTCCAATGTGCTGCAAGCCTACGCGATCGATCGCACGCGCCGAGCCATCAACTCGCTCATGCGATTGCGACCGACACAGGCGCTCTGCCGGCGGGACGGCGAGGCCAGGCTGCTGCCCGTGGAGCAACTCGTGGTGGGCGACGTGCTCATCGTCCGTCCAGGCGAGAGCATCGCGCTCGACAGCGTCGTGATCGAAGGCGAGAGCACTCTCGACGAATCGATGCTGACCGGCGAGTCGCTGCCGGTCGCCAAGAGCGTCGGCCAGCCGGTGTTCGCCGGGACGATCAATCAAACCGGCGGTCTTGAAATCCGGGTCACGAAACTGGCGAAGGATTCCACCATCGCGAAGCTCATCAAGATGGTCGAGGAGGCGCAGAGCGAGAAGGCGCAGACGCAGCGCTTTCTCGACCGCACGGAGCAGTATTACGCGGTCGGCGTACTGCTGTTCACGATGGGCCTCATTCTCGTGCCGCTCGTTCTCCTCGGACATCCGTTTCACGAGACGTTCTACCGGGCGATGACCGTCATGGTCGTCGCTTCGCCCTGCGCGCTGATCATCAGCACGCCGGCATCGATCCTGTCCGCCATCGGCGGCGCGGCCCGGCGCGGCGTGCTGTTCAAAGGCGGCGCGCACCTGGAACGCATGGCGACGATCACCGTCGTGGCGTTCGACAAGACCGGCACGCTGACACGGGGCAAACCCAGGGTCACCGACATCGTCACCGGCGGCCACCGATGCGAATTTTCGTCCTGCAGCGACGCGAACGCCTTCAATCTCCTCCAGCTCGCCGCCGCCGTCGAAATGAAGTCCGAGCACCCGCTCGCCCGTGCGATCGTCGATGCGGCCGAAGAACGTCGCCTGCCGCTGCTCGAGGCCGCCGCGTTCCAATCGATTTCCGGCAAAGGGGCGACGGCCACCGTGCGGGGGCGTCGCCTCGCGGTCGGCAGCCCGGGCTTTTTCGAAGGGCGGTCCTGCCTCGGATTGGAGGAAGCCCTCGCGGAAATCGGAGACCTCCAGGACCAGGGCAAAACCTGTATCCTGGTTGCGGAGACAGCGACCGGCGGCGAGGCGGCGAAAATCCTGGGCGTCATCGCCGTCGCCGATGTCCTGCGCCCCGAGGCCGCGGCCGTCATTCGTCAGCTCAAGCATCTGGGCGTGAAGCGAGTCGCGATGCTGACCGGCGATCATCGCCGGGTCGCGCAAGCCATCGCCCGCGAAGCCGGCGTCGACGAAGTCCACGCCCAGCTCCTGCCCGAGGAAAAGGTGCGCGTCGTGCGTAACCTGCAGCAGGTGGGGCCGGTCGCCATGGTCGGCGACGGCATCAACGACGCCCCCGCCCTCGCGGCCGCCAACATCGGGATCGCGATGGGTGCCGCGGGCACGGACGTCGCCATGGAGACCGCCGATGTCGTCCTGATGAGCGACAACCTCCACAACGTCGCGCTCGCCCTGGCAGCCAGTCGCCGGGCGCGGCGGGTCGTCATTCAAAACCTCACCTTCGCCTTCGGGGTCATCGTCATTATGGTCGTCGCCACGCTCGTCGCTCGCGTGCCGCTGCCCCTCGGCGTAGTGGCGCACGAGGGCAGCACGGTGCTCGTCTGTTTGAACGGGCTTCGCCTGCTCCTGCTCCGGAGCCCGACCGCGGCGGGCTGAGCGAGGGAAGGCTCGCCGTGGCCGTCGTTCGCGATTAGCAAAATCCCATGCGCATCCTCGTCGCCGAAGACGAAAAGCAGCTCGCCGAACATCTCCGGAAGGGACTGACGGAGGAAGGTTACGCGGTGGATGTGGCGGCGGATGGAGCAGAAGCGCTGTGGATGGCGGAAAACACGCCTTACGACGCCGTGGTGCTCGATGTGATGATGCCGGAAAAGGACGGCATCGTCACCGTGCGGCAGATGCGCCGCAAGGGCCTGCGCACGCCGGTGATTTTTCTCACGGCCCGGCATGGGCTGGAGGATCGCGTGCGGGGATTGGACGCCGGTGCGGATGATTACCTCGCCAAGCCGTTCTCGATGGTCGAACTCCTGGCGCGGCTTCGCGCCTTGCTGCGTCGCCAGCGTCCGGACCTGAGCGACCGGTTGCGGGTCGCGGATCTCGAACTCGACCTGATTGCCCGGACCGCGACCCGCGGCGGTCGCACGATCACCCTGACGAACCGCGAATTTGCCCTGCTCGAACTGCTGATGAGTTCCTCGCCGCGGCCGGTCAGCCGGACTGCGATCGTCGAGCACGTCTGGGACCAGCACTTCGATTCGGGCACGAACGTCGTCAACGTCTACGTCAACTACCTTCGGGCGAAGATCGATCCGCCGGGATGCGTGCCGCTGATTCAAACGGTGCGGGGCGTTGGTTTTGCCGTGCGGGAGCCATGAGGTCGTTGCGCCTGAAGATCGCGCTTTGGTTCACGTTGAGCATGATCGTCGTGCTCGGCGTTTTTGCCGCCATCACCTACGCGCATCTCCGCCACGAATTGAGACTCGAGCATTGGGAGCGCGCTCATCCCCAACATTCCGACTGGACCTTGCACGGCAGCTATTCGGAAGCGGAAGTCGACGACATTGCCGGTGAGCTTTGGCGCCTCTCGCTTCTTTATGCGCTGCCGGTCGGGGTGCTCGCGTTCGGCATCGGCTACTTCCTCGCGCGGCGCTCCTTCCAGCCGGTCGCTGCGCTCGAACAGCAACTCTCCGCCATCGGGGCGCGAAGCCTCGGCCGCCGCATCGCGCTGCCGGCGGTCGATCGCGAGTTCGAGCCGATCGTGGCCCAGATCAATCTCCTGCTGGACCGGTTGGAAAACGCCTTCGGCCAGCTCACCGAATACTCAGCGCAGGTGGCCCATGAACTGCGCACGCCGCTGACGTTGCTTCGATTGAAATTGGAGGACGCCAGCGCACGCATCGATCCGGACTTCTCCGAATCGATTCAGGATGAGCTGGCCCGTTTGTCCGACTACGTGGACCAGTGCCTGTTGCTTGCCACCGCCGAACAGGGGCGGCTGGAGGTGAAAAGCCAGGACGTGCACCTGCACCCATTCCTGGACGATCTGATCGAAACGTATCAGCTCTGGGCCAATCAAAGCGGACGGACCGTCACGTATGTCGCGTCGGATGACATCACGGTGGCCTCCGACCCGCGGTATCTGCGACAAATCTTGCATAACCTGCTCACCAACGCGGTCCGGCACGGCTGCGGGCCGATCCGCGTGACGCTGGCCCGCACTCCGGACGGGGCGGTTTGCCGGATCGAAAACGAGATCGCCCCTTCGAAAGCGGAGCGGCAACGCACCGGGATGGGGTTGCGGATTGCCCGCGCCCTGGCCCCCAGCCTGGGCTGTCAGGTCGAGGCGAGCGCAGTCGGCGAGAGGTTCGTCGCCGAACTCAACTGGCGCCGCGCGCGACGGTCACAGCCCGCCGCCTAAGCGCTTCGAACGGGCGAACGTCGGACGATTTCCGATGAGCGAAGCCGTGCGTTTCGGCGCCGGCGTCATTCGCGATCGTCCACCCGATAAGCAATCTTCAGACTGTCCGCGCGGTGCGGAAAAACGCACACCCGCACTCGAAGCTAACGAATCGACGAACCGAACCCCGCTCTCAAGAAGCGCGATCAAGCTCCCGCATCGAAGCCGCCACTCGCCCCTCGAATCGTCACGTCCCCGGCCCCCAACACGCGCCCACCGCTTTGGCTGAATCAGGGAGACCTTCCCCGTCGGCGGCGCAACCGGTGCGTATCGCGTTCACAAATACGACGCCTGTATCCCATGAAGACCGTCCCATCGCTCGTTGTCCTCCGCCGGCGGAGCCTTCCGCTGCGTATCATTCTGATTCTGGCCATCCTCCTTCCCTTTGGCTCGCTCGCGCGGGCGGCGACCGCCGGACCGGCGCAGTCCGCTGCCGGCCGGCAGGTCGACTGGCCGATGTTCAATGGCGAATACGACGCGGCGCGATATTCGCCGCTGACCGAACTCACACCGGGCAACGTCGGCGGACTCGAAGTCGCCGCCCGCTATCAGTTACCCGAGACGACCTCGTTCCAAAGCGGGATCGTGGCCGTCGACGGCACGCTCTACTTCACCACCGTCAACGCGACGTATGCCATCGACGCCCGCACCGGCAAACTGCGGTGGTCGCACGAAGAAGTGCCGAAATCGATGTGCATCGGCACGCCCGTCCGCGGCGTGGCTTATGCCAACGGCCGGTTGTATCGCGGCACGATGGACGCCCAGCTGATGGCGCTGGACGCTGCGACCGGCAAGGTGCTGTGGAACGTCGAGGCGGCTGACGCCAGCAAGGGCGAGTATTTCACCGCGGCCCCGATCGTCTGGCAGGATCGCATCTATATCGGAAATTCCGGCAGCGATATCGGCGTGATCGGCCACATCATGGCGTTCGATGTGAAGGATGGCCGGCGCATTTGGAATTGGGACAATGTTCCCCGTCCCGGCTCCACCGATCCGGCGGCCTCAAGCTGGCCGTCAGACCCAGAGAAACACCGTGCGGGCGGCGGCACCTATTCGTCCTACGCGCTCGATGCGGAAGCCGGCACGCTCTACGTGCCCACAGGAAATCCCGGCCCGGATTTCTACGGGGCCTACCGGCCTGGCGCGAACCTCTACACGTGTTCGGTGCTCATGCTGGATGCCGCCACCGGAGCGTTGCGCGGCTATCATCAGTTCGTGCCTCACGATGTCCACGACTGGGACATCGCCGCCAGCCCGATGCTGTTCACGTCCAAGAGCGGCCGGAAAATGGTCGGCGTGGGCGCCAAGAACGGCCGACTCTACGGACTCGACCGCGACCTTCAGACCGTGCGTTTCGAGGTGCCGGTCTGCAGAATCGAGAACGAGGATGCGCCCATCACGCCCGAAGGAACGCATTTCTTCCCCGGCACGCAGGGCGGCGTGAACTGGAACGGTCCAGCCTACTCGCCCGTCACGAACGCGTTGTATGTGCCGGCCCGTGATGCCGGCGTCACCGTGAAACTCGGCTCCCCCGACAGTCTCAATCACAAGGTCGGCGTGCCTTTCATCGGATCGGCGAATGCTTTCGGCGACGACGATAAGGAGATGATCGGCTGGTTGACGGCCGTCGACGCCGACACGGGCGCAATTCGCTGGAAATACCGGGCGCCGCGTCCGCTGGTGGCTGCGATCACCCCCACCGCGGGTGGCTTGGTCCTGACCGGCGATCTCGACGGCAATCTGCTGGTTTTCGATGCGGACAGCGGGAAAGTCCTCTTGAAGAAAAACCTCGGCGATCCGATCGGCGGCGGCGTCATCACCTATGCCCTCGACGGCAAACAGTATATTGCCGTCGCGGTGGGGATGAAAAACGCGCTGATGAAGACCGAGAGCGGTCCCGCATCGATTGCGATTCTCAAACTGCCCTAACGCACCGTAGCTGCAGACACTTGATCCTTCATCGCAGATGGAAAAAAAAGAGCCCGCCGCGTTACCCCTAACGCGGCGGGCATTGCTTTCTTAGTTACCCCAATCCTCCGCTAAGCGGAGGAACATCGCCAACAATTCCCAAGGCAGACCGACGTGCAACTCGGAACACCGCGCGTTCGAAGGTCAGTAGGGCGAACGCGGCCGGTCATAAGTCGCGCCGATACCGCGGCTGCGCAACCGCCTGCACCCGAGCCATAACGTCAGCCTCGCAGGATTTGCGCCGGCTCGGGCATCGGCAAAGGCCCGGTGCGCGAAGGCATCGGCGCATAGTCCGGCCGCGCCAGATTGTTCACCAGCTTTTGCACCTCCACCGACTGGCCGGTCTTGAAACAGATGTTTGCCGCCGCGCCGATCAGCATCGAGTGCGCGCCCGCGCGTTCGTCGGCCGCGCGCTGATACTTGTCCGCCGGTGGCTGCGGCAGGAAAACGTCGTCCAACATCACCGCATCGCCGCCCCCGTGAGCTCCGGCACCCGTCCAAGGCTCGATCGCGCGGGGCGCGCCCCGCAGCGGGATCAAACGCGTGCTCACGCCGCCGTCGGCGATCGCCCCCTGCGATTCCTCGCTGGTGGTGCCGTTGGCATACACGGCCTCGACAATGCTGTGCTCGAGCCGGCCTTTGGTGCCATTGAAGGCGACGTGATAGCCCTCCCACGCATTGAAGGCGTTGAGCGAGTAGCTGAGCGTCGCGCGGTTGTCGTAGCCGACGATGACGTTCATCGTATCTTCAATGTCGATACGGGGATGGAACACGCAGCGGTCGCGGAAATAGCCGTCGTGATGTTCGTGATCGAGGTAGGTCTCCTTGAGCTGGCGTGACTTCTCCAAACTGACGAAGAAGCCGCATCGGGCCTGCTCCGGACACGTGCGACAGCGTTCGTGGTGCGACTCCAGACCGAAACGCTTCGCCATCTCCGGTGTGTAGAACTCGCGTTTCCCGGTCGCGACCACGCTGACCGGCACCGCGCCGAGCCACCAGTTGACGAGGTCGAAATGGTGCGTGGCCTTGTGAATCATCAGGCCGCCCGAGTTGATCTTTTCGCCGTGCCAGCGGCGGAAATAGTCCGCGCCATGCGTCGTATTGAGCAACCAATGAAAATCGACCGACCGCACTTCGCCGATCTCGCCCGACATCAGGATGTCCTTCACCTGGCTCCGCGGCGGAGAATAGCGGTAGTTGAAAAGCACGCGCACCTCCCGGCCGGTGCGACGTCGCGCGTCGAGGATGCGCTGGCACTTTTCCGGCGTGGTCGTCATCGGCTTTTCCGTGATCGTGTCGCAGCCCAACTCCATCGCGCGCACGAGATAGTCGTCATGCGTCGCGTCGACTGTCGTCACGATGACGCAGTCCGGCTTCGTCTCGCGGATCATCTTCTCGAAATCGGTGTGCCCGTATCCGGGCGGCACGTTCGCACCCGCGGCGGCGGAGCGTTGCTGCGAGAGTTTGACGCGGCCCGGGTTGAGATCGCACACGCCCACCAGTTCCGCGTAATCCTTGTGCGTGGTGTGGATCGCGTTCTGGTAAAGACGATACCGCGAGCCGAGTCCGACGATCGCGTAACGCTTGCGCCGCGGCACAGTGGGCGTCTGCGCCAGGCTTCGCGGCAACGCGTTCATCGCGGCCAGGCCGAGGCCGGCCACGGAGAGGGTTTTTAGAAAAGCGCGGCGATCGACGCCCGAGGGGGAAGGAAGGGAGGGTTGCATGATGGATGGAAAAACTCGCGCACTCACTCCTGCCGCGCGGCAGTCGCCGGCTCGCCGAAAGCAGCGCGCAGATACGCGAGCACCGCCTTCTGCTGGCCCTTCGGCAAGGTGGAGCCGAACGCCGGCATGCCTTTCGTTTCGACGCCTTGGGCGATGGATTTCAGTAACTGCTCATCCGACTTCGCGAGCCGGCTCTTGTCGTCGACGAAATTGGCCGCCCCACCCTTCATGCCGCGGCCGTCCGGCTGGTGACAGGCCGCGCAAAACAGCGCATAAACCTTCTTTCCTTCCGCGACCAAAGCCGCGGGGGCGAGTTCGTTGAGCGCCGCTTTCGCCCCGAGAGCGTCCTCGTTGGGCCGCGGCAGCCGCGTCGTGCCCCCGATCGCCACTTCGCCGGTCAACAGGCGGTTCGCGGTATAATAGGCGACCGGATTGGCGAGGATGCCGCCCCGCAGCGTGCGCAGTCGCTCGAAATCGAACTCATAAACGAACCCCGCCTTCAATCCGGGGACCGTCAAGTGCGCGCTCAATCCATCCGCGCTCAGCTGCACGTCGCTGATCGGTAACACCGTCTCGTCGATCGGCGGCGAGCCATACTGCACGTGATAATAGTAGCGGAAGACGCGCACGCCCTGCCCGGCGAACGCCGGCACGGTCGACGGATCCATCGGCTGCGTGAATTTCAACGCAAAGCCCCGCTCCGTCAGTTGCAGCGAGAGCACTTCCGCGGGCACGCCTCCGTCCCACGTGACCTTCTGCAACCCCATCGTGCCCGCGCCCCAACCGCTCGTCTGGCCGATGTAGAGGCTGCCATCCGGGGCGAACGCCAGCCGGATTCCTCCCTGCTTCAGCCGATCGCCGGAAACGAACTCAGGATCTTCGCTTCGCCCCAGAAAGGGAAACGCGACGCCTTGATACGCACCGCCGACTTTCTGCAGTTCGACGCGCAGCACCAGATTGGTGAAGTCGCTGACGAAGGTCTGGCCAGTGAACGGACCGAACCGTCCTGCGGACAAATCCCACACCGGTTCGCCGGCCGACACGCCGAGCGGCCCATGTGGAAACACCACCGCGGGAGCCTTGTAGCGCCGCCACAGTTTTTCCGGTGTCAGCGAGCCGGATACGAAACCCGGCTCCCATTTCAAACTCTCCGCGTGACCGTGAAAATCGTTGAACTCGACATGCATCAGCCCGCCCGAGGGTTTGTAGTCGCCCTGATTGTCGGTCATGAACAGGTCTCCTTCCGGACTCAGGCCCACGCCGTTCGCCTGCCGCAGGCCCGAGGCGAAGTGAATCGTCCGGCCGGCCGGTGTGATCTTCACCGCCCAGCCGCGATACGGCATTTCGGAATTGTGATAGGAAGCCTCGACCGCCGGTGTGAGGTTGCGCACCCCGCGCGTCCGGCCGGCCGGCTCCTTCGTGCCCGAGGAATCGAGCGAGATCGCACCGTAGAAATTGCCGTCGGCGTCGCGCCGCAAGCCGTAGAAGAATTCGTGGTAGTTGTTGGACTGCCCCCAATCGTAGCCAAGCACGTCGAACGTGTCCGCGCGCCGGTCGCCGTTCGTATCCGACAGCTTCAACAGCTCCGGCCGATGCGCCACATAAACGACGTCCTCGGACTCCGCCACCAACCCCAGCGGCTCATCGAGTCCGCCCGCGAATTTCCGCCACGGCGCCGCATCGGAGTCCCGCATCCAGATTTCGCCGTAGCGCGTCGCAAGCACCAGCGTGCCCTTGGGCGTGAACGCGACGCCGGAAATCCCTCCGCGCAGTTCCGGCGGCAGCACGATCGTCTCGATGTGGTAGCCGGCGTTCGCGCCGAGTGGCAGGACTAGGAGCAGCAACATCCAGGCGAGACGGCTCATGACGACTCCTTCCCAAAATGCACTTCGAGCGCGAATTCACGGGCCGCATCGAAGCGGAACCCGTCGGCGTCCCGTCGCCCCCGCGGCGCGACGAGTTCTCCGCCGGACCTCGGGCCCGGCACATACCACCAGGCCTCGTCCGCCGTGGCGCCTGCGATGCGAAACCGCCGCACCAAGCCGGAGCCATCCGGCAGCGGAGCCACTTCTTCCCTCACCTCGCAGCGGCCGAGTTCATAGCGGAACTCGATCGCGTTTTCTCCCAACCGATAGCCTTTGAAGACGAACGCCGCGCCGTGCTGCGGATCGCCGGCCCGGAGCGGGAAAAAACCTTCCTCCCGATAAACGATCTTTCCCAGCAGCGTTACCGGCGCGACCGCCTTGCCGGCGTTGGGCCGGACGCTCGTCACGTCGAGGAAACCTCCGCGCCAGACATAGCTCACCCCGCCGCGGACCACGTCGTAGCAGAAGCTCACGCCGTTCGGAAATCCCACCGCAAACGAGCTCGGGGCGGCCTCCGGCATCAGCGTTCGCTCGATCAGCAAACTTTCCGGACCGGCCGCGAACGCCGCGCCGGTCAGCACGGCGAAAGCGGCGCAGAGCTTTTGTATCCGTTTCTTCAATTCAGAAAAAGCGATCATGGGATTCAGGCTGTGAATACGCTCCGGCTTTTCGCCGGCAGATTGGAACAATCCGGAATGCTCCGAATTCAGCGGGAGGACGCCGTCGCCTCCGGCACGAAAACGAACGCGCCCAGTTTCGAGGCCGTCAGGACGTCGGGCCGCCCGTCGCCGGTCACGTCGATCGCCTCCACCTGCGTGCCCAGCGCCGAAGCGTCGTCGATCAAAACGGGGGTGAACCACGCGCCGCCGCGGCCGTCGCGCTGGAGGCGGAACCAGTAATTGACGGGCGTGCCCATCGGTTCCACGTCGCCCTTCGGCCCGTGCGCCCAGCGCCGCTTGCCCGTGATCACATCCATCAAACCGTCGCCATCGATATCGGCCAGGCAGAGCGCGTGCGGCTGCGAGAATGCGACGCCGAACTTCGTCTCCTCCGACCGATCGCCCATCATCCGGTGCTCCACAAATTCGATCTGCTCCTTGTTCCGCTTCACCTGCTCGAACCACGAGAGCCCCCAGCCGTGCGCATCGATTGCCGAAACGACGTCGCTGTCGCCATCGCCATCGATGTCGTAAACGAGGATCTGCGCGCCGCCGCGCCCCTGGCTGAATTTCACCGGATGATGCTTCCACGTGGCGCCTTTCTCGGCGGGTTGCTCCCACCAGCCTTCGTTCAACACCAAATCCATGCGACCGTCGCCGTTGATATCGCCCACGCCCGACCCGTGATAGTATTCGCGATACTTGCCCTTCTCGGTGACGGGATGAAACCCCCAGGGCGTCGCCGGCTCGCCCGGTGCGGGCGCCCACCAGCCCCATTGGTCCTGCCAGAAGCTGATGACCTCCGCGCGACCGTCGCCATCCATGTCCACAAACATCGGCGCCTCGCCGAAGACGCGATGGATCGCGAAATGCTTTTTCCAAAAACCGCCGGCGCCACGCGGATTCTCATACCAGAAGGCCTGGTGATGCAGCACGCGGCCCAGGACGAGAATGTCGTCCCAGCCGTCGCCGTTGAAATCCGCCACGAATGAAAACAGGCTGTTGGACGGAGCCGCCGCCACATCCTGCGGCTCGGCCGGATAAAACGCGTGCCGCGTGCTGAAGTCCGGCCCCTCATACCAATACGGCCCGGCCACCACATCCCGACGCCCGTCGCGGTTGAAATCGCCGGCATTGATGCCGTCCGCGAGATATTCGTCGGTCAGCACGATCTTCTTGAACGCAACCGTCGCGTGAGCATTTGCCAGCAGCGCGACGCTCACCGAGAGCACACGGATGGGGAAGGAAAGTTTCATCGGGGGGCAGGTGCGGGGTTGAGGGTCGTCGGAAACGCGCGTGCCGCCGGAAAGGGCGGTGGAACACCGGCCCGTCGGCAGCCGCGCATCGATCTCGCGGCTCCTCCCGTCGCGTTCAAGCAAAATCTCGTTCATTTTAGTTCATGATCTATTTTGCAGCGCCCTGATTTTCGTTTTCGCGGCACTTTTAGGGTTGAAAACGGAAATCGGGACCGCATTTGAGATGAACTCCTTCGGACTGGCTCCGATAATTCATGAACCATATTTCATGAACTACAAATCACCCCCACCCTCCAGCGACCCCATGATCCCGTCACCACACCTCCCTGTCCGCCGCCCACACGCCCGTGTCGTGGCGGCCGCTTTTGCGCTGCTGCTCGGCGCCACCGCCGCCTTCGCCCAGTCGGACGACACCGGCTCGATTCTCGGCCGGGTCCGCAACAGCGCCAGCGGCAGCGTGCTGCAAGGCGCCTCCGTCACCGTCTCCGGCACCGAGCGCTTCTTCGTCCTCACCGATGCGAACGGCACCTTCCGGCTCAATCACGTTCCCGCCGGTCAGCGCAATCTCGTCGTCAACTACACGGGCCTCAACACGGCCCACCGCTCGGTCACCGTCGTCCCCAACGAGCAGGTCGAGGTCGCGATCGATTTGTCCTCGGAGATCTATTCGCTCGAAACCTTCCAGGTTTCCGCCGTCCGCGAGGGTCAGGCCGCCGCGATCAACGAGCAGAAGAACGCCAGCAACGTCGTGAACATCGTTTCCGTCGATGCCTTCGGCAACGTCGCCGACACGAACGCCGCCAACCTGCTGATGAAGCTGCCCGGCATCTCGCCCGAACGCGACGAAGCCGAAGCCTACCAGGTCAGCGTCCGCGGCATCGGCGCCGACCTCAACTCGGTCTCCGTCGATGGCACGCTCCTCGCCGGCGCCACCACGCGCGACAACGTCCGAGGCTTCGAATTGGACAAGGTCTCCACCAACTCCATCGAGTCCATCGAGGTCATCAAGGCGCCCACGCCGGACATGGACGCCGACGCTATCGGAGGAAAAATCAATCTTCGCACCAAAAACGGCTTCGACAGCAGAGGCCGCACGATCCGCTACACGATCGGCTCCAATATCTTTCTCCAGCCCTATGCGCGCAGCTCCGACGGCGTCCGCCGCGGCAGCAACTTCGCCCGCGCCGAAGCGCACCCCTCCGCCAGCCTCAACTACTCCGATGTCCTCGGAAAGGACCGGCGCTGGGCGGTCACCTTCAACGCCAGCTTCAATCGCACCTTCTCGCCGCGCACCGCGCTGATTCAGGGCTGGGACAACAACACGCTCTCCCTGCCCACGCCGAAATACACCGAATTCACCACCACGGAGGACGACATCCTCCTCGATCGGCTCGGCCTCGGCGGCAAGGTCAACTTCAAGCTGAGCGACAACACCATGCTCTTCCTGAATGTCATGTACAATGACTTCAACGACGACATGACCCAGCACAAGGTGAAGCTGCAGGGCATCAATCAGGCTCTCGAACAACCGCAGAACCCCGACACCGTCCGCGACCTCACCGCCCGCATCCACATCGAGCTGGAGGATCGTATCCGCACAGTGGAGACCGGCATGGTCCAGGTCGGCGGCCGCACCAAGTGGCGCGACTACGAGTTCGACTACGACGTGTCGACCTCGACCTCCTACGGCACGGATGCCCGCGAGGCCATCCAGCTGCGCGTGCCCAATCTCGGTTTCCGCATCGACCGCACCAACAGCATCTATTTTCCGACCCTCGAGGTCACCCAGGGCAATCCCGCCGCGTTCTCGACCGGCACGCTGCCGGAAGTCGACCGGCAAAAGTATCAGTCGTGGGACGATGTCACGGCCGGCCAGTTCAACGCCCGCCGCGATTTCAACACCCGCTTCCCGACATTCCTCAAGACCGGCCTCCGCTACCGTGGTCAGGAGAAACGCCAGGACCGTCACCGCGACCGCTGGGCGTTCACCGGCCCGAAGTCCGTCCTCGACACCTACCTCGACGACGGCCGCCGCTACTTCCCCGTGGAAGGCCGCTACGACCGCTGGATCTGGCCGAGCATGGAACGCATCTACGACGACCTCGATAACCGTCCCGAGCTCTACACCTTCAATCCGGCGACCTCGACCGAGAATACGATGAAGGACGACTGGACCGCCGGGGAAAAAATCTACGCCACCTACCTCACGGGCAGCGTGAAGACCGGCAAGCTGACCACCCTCGCAGGCGTGCGTCTCGAGCGGACCGAAACCTACGGCAGCGGCGTCAAGGAAGACCTTCGCTTCGCCGCCGGCGATCCCCGCCGCTACGGCACGGTCGAAAGCGTCGACGGCTCCTACACCAACTATTTTCCCGGCGTTCACCTTCGCTACGAGCCGATCCCCAACCTGATTCTCCGCGGCAGCATCTCCACGAGCATCGGCCGCCCCAACTTCACGAAGCTGATTCCCGCCATCAAGGTTCGCGAGCTGAACGACGGCGAAACGCCCTCCGGCACCGGCGACCCGATCCCGCGCGTCGAGATCAACAATCCCGACATCAAGCCGCAGTTCTCGGACAACTTCGATCTGTCCGCCGAATACTACATGAAGGGCGTCGGCTCCTTCACCGTTGGCGTCTTCCGCAAGAACATCACCGATTTCATCTTCACGCAGTGGGACGAGATCGGCGCCGGCCCGGACAACGGCTTCGGCGGCATGTACGAAGGATACGCACTGAAGACCACCGCCAACGGCGGCTGGGCCCGGGTCGACGGTCTCGAATTGAGCTACCAGCAGCAGCTCACGTTTCTGCCCAGTCCGCTCGACGGCCTCGGCGTTTATGCCAATGGCACCTTCCTCAATTCGAAGGGCACGTACGACGAATCCCTCAACGAGATTCGCTACGAGATCAAGGGCTTCACCAAGCGCTCGGCCAACGCCGGCATCAGCTACATCAAATACGGCATCACCGCGCGCGCATCACTGAACTTCAACGGCCCCCGCCTCACCGGCTACAACGAGCGTGTCGAGCGGCAGTTCTACGACGGCAAGCGCACCAGCATTGACCTCAGCCTCGCCTACGCCCTGCCCCGCTGGAAGACCTCCCTCTTCCTCGACATCAACAATCTCACCAACGCGAAGCGCACCCGCTACAAAGGCCGCGAGGAGCTCCAGAACAACACCCAGCTCTACGGCATGCGCATCACCGCCGGCGTGAAGGGCGAATTCTAAACGCATCTCCGTCTCCGCGCCAGGCCGGGGCGATCTGCTCGCCCTGGCCTGAACACCGGCCGCCGGCCTGCGGCGCCCCAAAAAGGCCAGCCCCGACCCACCCCATTTCCCCCACCCGTTCCACCCCCATGACACCCGCCTTCGCCCCCCGTATTCGTATCAGGATATTCGTTACATCGATTTTTATTTCGCTGAGCGGCGCCCTGCTCGCGCAATCCGGCGACACCGGATCCATCGCCGGCCGGGTCCGCAGCCACGCCAGCGGCGCGCTGCTCCCCGGCGCCTCCGTCACGCTCGCCGGCAGCGAGCGGCACTTCGCCCGCACCGCCGAGGACGGCTCCTTCCGCCTCAATCACGTGCCGTCCGGATCCCGCACGCTCATCGTCAGCTACACCGGTCTCAACCCGACCGAGCTTCCCGTCGTCGTTCGTCCCCAGGACACGACCACCGTCGAAGTCGAGCTGCAGTCGGAGATCTATCGTCTCGAGCAATTCCAGGTTTCGGCGGTCCGCGAGGGCCAGGCCGCCGCCCTCAACGAACAGCGCAACGCCGATAACGTCGTCGCCGTCGTCTCCACCGATGCTTTCGGCAATGTCGCCGACACCAACGTCGGCAACCTCCTCGTCAAACTCTCCGGCATCTCGCCCGAGCGCGACGAAGCCGAAACCTACCAGGTCAGCATCCGCGGCATCTCGCCGGACCTGAATTCCGTCTCCGTCGACGGCACGCTCCTCGCCAGCGGCAGCAGTCGCGGCACCGGTCGCGCCTTCGAAGTCGACAAGGTTTCCACCAACTCGATCGAATCGATCGAGGTCATCAAGGCGCCGACGCCGGACATGGACGCCGACGCGATCGGCGGGAAAATCAACCTGAAGACCAAAAACGGCTTCGACGCCCACGGCCGCACCATCCGCTACAGCCTCGGCGCGAATGTGTTTCTCCAGGATTACGTTTCCGGGGCCGACGGCACGCGCCGCGGCGGCGGCGGCGTCTTCGAATTTGCCCGCGCGAAAGCCCATCCCTCCGGCAGCATCAGCTACACCGATGTCCTCGGTCAGGAGAAACGATGGGCCCTCACAATGAATGCGAGCTTCAACCGCACCTTCTCGCCCCGCACCGCCGCCCGGATGGAATACAAGGACGAGACCCTCGCCAGCCCCGTCGCCATCATCAACAACTTCCAGACGACCGAGGACGACATCCTCCTCGACCGCCTCGGGCTCGGCGGCAAATTGCACTTCAAGCTGAACCCCAGCACCACGCTCTTCCTGAACGTCCTCTACAACGACTTCAACGACGAGATGTCGCAGCACAAGTTCATCCTGGCGAACACCAACGTCGTCGGGACGCCGTCCTTCGAGCAGCAGGAACTGCGCGGCCGCGTCGACTTCGAACTCGAGGGCCGCACCCGCACCGTCGAGACCAACATGGTCCAGATCGGCGGCCGCACCCAGCTCAGCGATTGGGATTTCGATTACGATCTGTCCACCTCCCACTCCCACGGCAGCGACGAGCGCGAGATCATGCTGATGCGCTTCAACAACCTCACCTACCGCATCGATCGCTCGGCCAGCATCCACTTCCCCACGATCACCCAGACCGCCGGCAACGACATCTCCGACTACAGCAAGGGCGCGCTCAACAACCTCGACCGCCGCTTCGACCACAACTGGGACGACGTCACCGCCGGCAAACTCAATGTCACGCGCGCCTTCAACACCCGCTTCCCCACCTATCTCAAGACCGGCCTGCGCTACCGGCACCAGGAAAAAACCCAGGACCGCCAACGCCCACGCTGGACCGCGATCGCGTCCGCGATCGGAGATCTGAACCGCTTTCACGGCAACGATCGCACGGTCTTCCCCGTCGAGGGCCGTTACCAGCGCTGGCCGTGGCCCGATCTCCGTGCGGTCCATGACGAGATCGACGACTACGGCTCCGAGCGGTTCACCGAAAACGTCAATCGCGGCATCGAGCAGGATCTCGCCAACGACCTCACCGCCGGCGAGAGGATCTACGCCAGCTACCTCATGGGCTCCGTCAAGACCGGCAAGCTCACCACCGTCGGCGGCCTCCGCTTCGAGCGCACCGAAACCTACGGCCAGAACATGCGGCTCAACCAAGCCTACGGCGAAGGCAATCCGCTTCGCTACGAAGGCGTGCAGCGCGTGGAAGGCGGCTACAACAACACCTTCCCCGGCCTCCACCTGCGTTACGGCGTCACGCCGAACTTCAACCTCCGCGCCAGTTTCTCCACCGGCATCGGCCGGCCGAATTTCACCCGGCTCATGCCCAACGTGCGCGTCCGCGACATCACGGACTCGGATCCGGAGGACAGCGACGACCTCCCGCGCATCGAGGTCAACAACCCCAATCTCGAGCCCCAGTTCTCCGACAACTACGACTTCGTGGCGGAATACTACTTCAAGGGCGTCGGCACCGTGTCGGTCGGCGTCTTCCGCAAGGAAATCACCGGGTTCATCTTCGACGAACTCCGCCTCATCCGGCCCGGCGATCCGATCGTGTATCCGATCTTCGGTGACAAATATGCCGATGGTCTCTGGAAGCTCCGCACGGTCAAGAACGGCGGCTGGGCGAACGTCGACGGTCTCGAGCTGAACTACCAGCAGCAGCTCACCTTCCTCCCCGGCTTCCTCAACGGCTTCGGCATCTACGCCAACGCCACCTTCCTCCGGAGCCGCGGCACCTACGCCACCGACGAAGTCCACGACGACATCGCGGGCTTCACGAAGCGCTCCGGCAACGCGGGCCTTTCGTATATCAAGCATGGATACACCATCCGCCTCTCCGCCAATTACAACGGCGGCCGCCTGAACAACTTCGACGACAATCCGATGGAGCGCGAATACGACGGCGCCCGCACCTCCGTCGACTTCAGCATCAAGTACGGCCTCCGCCGCACCCGCACGTCCGTGTTCCTCGACATCAACAATCTCACCAACTCGAAACGGACCAAATACCAGGGCAACGAACGCCTCCAGCGCGACACCCAGATCTACGGCATGCGCATCTCCGCCGGCGTCCAGGGCGAGTTCTGATTCCTCCATCCCCATCCCGCCGGGAGCAAGCTCCCGGCTCCTTCCTCTCCATGATTTCGCCTCCTCCCGTCTCACGCTCCACTGATCCGATCGGCATCATCGGCCTCGGCCTGGTCGGCTCGGAACTCGCCCTACGACTCATGGCCGGCGGCCGCGCCGTCATCGGCTATGATATCAACTCCGACCGCCTGGCTGAACTTTCCCAAGCCGGCGGCAGCATCGCGGCCAGCGCCGCCGAGGTGCTCGGCGCCTGCGAGCGCATCCTCGTCAGCCTGCCCAGCCACCGCGAAGTCACGGACGTGTTCACCCGCAACTCCGCGAGCCTCCGCCGCGGCATGACCGTCATCGACACCACCACCGGCGATCCCGCCAGCTCCGAAACGATCGCCGCCACGCTCCGGGCCCAGGGCGTCACCTACCTCGACGCCACCATCTCCGGCAGCAGCCGGCAGGTTCGCGATGGTTCCGCGGTCATGATGGTCGGCGGCGACCACGTCGGCTTCGATGCGTGCCTCGACATCTTCGACCTGTTCGCCGATGCCACGTTTCACACCGGCCCCAGCGGAAGCGGCGCGAAGATGAAGCTGGTGACCAACCTCGTCCTCGGCCTCAACCGTGCCGCGCTCGCCGAGGGACTCGCGTTCGCCGAAGGGCTGTCGCTCGACCTCGACCTGGTCCTCAAAATCATGCGCCGGAGTCCGGCTTATTCGCGCGCCATGGATGTGAAGGGCGACAAGATGATCCGGCGGGAGTTCTCCCCCGAAGCCCGCCTTTCCCAACACTTGAAGGACGTGCGCCTCATCGTGGAGGCGGGCCTCGCTTCCGGCCTGCCCATGTCCCTCAGCCAGGCGCACCGGGCCATCCTCGAACACGCCGAAGCCGAGGGCTTCGGCGAACTCGACAACAGCGCCATCATCCGCGTCCTCTCCGCGCGCCGTCCGGTGAGGGACGACACCTAGCCGTTCGGGACGAGCCTTCGTTCGCTTTCCGGTTTCTGCCTCAGCCTCTCCGCTCTTTCGCCCTCATGCGCCCTCCCATCACCACCGTCTCGTGCGCACTTCTGCTCGTCAGTCCGCTGCTGGGGGCCGACCCGTCCGTGCTGCCCGTCGTGCCCGCGCCGCTACAGGCCGATCTCTACGCGAGGGAACCGCTGGTGCGGAATCCCTGCGCTCTCGTCTTCGACGCCCAGGGTCGCCTCTTCGTCGGCTACGGGCCCCAATATCGTAACCCTAAACCGGATACTCCCGGCGACAGCATCGCCATTCTCCTCGACACCGACGGCGATGGCGTCGCCGACAAAACGAAGATTTTCGCCACCGGCTTCAACTGCATCCAGGGCCTCGCCTGGAACGGCCGCGATCTCTGGGTCGCGAACTCGCCCGATCTGACCGTCGTGCGCGATCTCGACGGCGACGACGAAGCCGACGAATACGTCCGCGTTTACACCGACCTCGGTAATCTCGAACACGCGTCGCACGGACTCAACTGGGCCCCCGACGGCAAACTCTATCTTTCCGCCGGCACCTCGAAGGGTCTGACCCAGCCGCCCGACCGGGTCGCGCCGAAGGCCTTCCGCGATCTGTGGGGCGTGCAGGCTCCAGCAGGCACTCCTGACATCCCTCCGCCACGCACGTATAAAAAAGGCGAATACCGACACACCTATCAGGACCCCAAGGACAACTGGGGCCGCGAAGGCGGCGTGCTGCGCGCCGATGCGATGGGCGCCAACCTCGAAATCGTCTCCCGCGGCACCCGCAATGTCTGGGACATCGGCTTCGACCACGAATTCAACTGGCTCGGCACCGACAACGACCAATACGACGGCGACCGCATTATCATGCCGTTCTTCGGGGCTCACTTCGGTTGGGGCCATACCTGGAGCGCCGACTGGACCGGCGACCAGCACCTTCCCACGGCGCCGATTAGCGGGCCCGTTTTCCAAGGCTCCGGCACCGGCCTCGTGTATTACGACTCGCCCCAGATGCCGCCCGAGTTTCGCGGCGTGTGGTTCATCAACGACTGGCTGCGCAAAACCACCTTCGTCTACCGCCCGACCTGGAATGGCGCCCTCACCGTCCCCTCCGGCGGAAAATGGCAGGAGTTCGCCGTCGGTCGCGCCGCCCTCTTCCAACCGGTCGACATCGTCACCGGCCCCGATGGCGCGCTCTACCTGAGCGGCTGGGGTAAATCCTACGGCGCCGTCTATAAAAACGGCGAACAGGTCAACGAGGGCCGTGTCTTCCGCATCTCCTGGCCCGACGCGCCCAACGCCGATTGGCATACGCCCAAGCGCACGCGTCCCCTCACCGACTGGAGCGTCGACGAATTGATCGAAGATCTCGGCTCGATTCTCCCCGTCTGGAACACCAACGCGCAGGAGGAACTCGTCCGCCGCGGCTCCGCCGTCGTCCCCGCTCTCACCGCGGCCCTCGAATCCCGCTTACTCGGCACCGCGCAGGAAACGTGGACGCTCTGGACGCTCGGCCGTATCAATCTTTCGGATTCAGCGATCGATGCCTGGTTCTCCCAGACCGGATCCACCCTCTCCGCCAACGCCCGCATCCAATCCATCCGCATCGCCGGCCACCGCTGGCGTGCCACCGACTCGTCCGCTGCCTTCCCCGCCTTCGTCGTCGCCGCCTTGAAGGCCTCCGAACCCCGCGTTCGATTCGCCGCCGTGCAAGCCATCGAGCAGGCGCGTCAGCGCCAGCTCGTACCCGCGCTGCTCGACCTGGCCGCCGACGAATCCGAGCGCATCACCTTCTACGCCACCTGGCAGGCGCTCCGTGCGCTGTCGGACGAATCTCAGCTAACCTCCCTGCTCGGCGATTCGCGCGGCGGCGTGCGCCGCGCGGCGCTGCTCGCCCTTCTGGAAAGCGACGCCCTCGATCGCCCGGCGGTGGAACGCCTGGTCAGCGACTCCGACGCCAAGGTGTCCGAACTCGCCGCGCAGTGGATTGCGCGTCTCTCCGGCAATCCGATAGTCGTGATGAATCCCCTTCCCGGCGAGTTCACCGGTTCCCTCAAGATCGAGCTGCTGGCCGGCATCAAGCCCGCCGCGCTGCGCTGGACGAGCGACGGCACCGAACCGGTGCCTCCCGGCCCAAAGGAACGCGCCCGCGAAGGCGCCAGCGTCACGATCGACCAGACCAGCACGCTGAAGATCGCGTTGTTCGTGCCCGGTTCCGATTCGAAGTCGGAACGCACGTATCAGAAGGTCGGCCCCACCGTCACCGCGACGTGGATACGGCGCGCCGCGGCCGAAGAGCTCCCGCCCCTCGTCCTCGAACCTCGCGAACAGCCGCTCACCGCTGCCGAGGTCCTTCCTCTCGTCGAGACGGGCGACATCGTCCTCGGCCGGCGTTTGTTCACCGCCGCCGGATGCGTCAGCTGTCACCGCGTCGGACGCGAAGGCAAAACGTTCGGCCCCGACCTCACCGCCATGGGCGACAAAGCCGATGCGGCACACATCATCGACTCGATGCTCGCGCCGAGCGCCGCGATCGCGGAGGGCTTCGCCCTCCTTACGGTGTCGACCAGCGACGGCCAGTCCTTCGCGGGTGTCTTCAAGGAGGAGACCAATCGTTCGCTCGTCCTCGTGCAGATGGACAGCAGCACCGTCAGCATCGACAAGGCCCTCATCACCTCGCGCGAAAGCCTGCATCTGTCCGCGATGCCGCCGTTCGGCAACACGTTCAGTCCGCAACAAATGGCCGACGTCGTGGCGTTCCTCCTCGCCCAACGTTCCCAGGCGCTCGAAAGCACCCTGCCTTCCGACGGTCCGCCGTCGCAATAACCCGATCACCCTCCGCCTCCCTTCCCATGTCGCTCAAGTCTCCTTTGATCAATCGTCGCGAATTCATCGCGCGCACCTCCCTCGCGACCGCGGCGATATCCACCCTCAGCCTGGATCTCAGCGCGTCCACTCAGTCCGCCACGCCCGTCGTCGGCGAACGCATCGATTGCCAGAGCCACCTGTTCTGCCCGGAGGCGATCACCCTGATGGAGAAGCGTAAAACCGATCCGTCCGTTTATACCGCCGACGGCGTGCGCATCCTGCGGATGGGCGATTGGTATCGCAAGATCCCCGCGCACTACACCGACGTCGATGCGAAGCTCGCCGCGATGGACGCCGCCGGCATCTCCCGGACGGCGCTCAGCATCAACGATCCCGGCCCGGAATGGTTCGGCGCCGACGGCCCCATCGTCGCTCAACTCTACAACGATTTCGTCGGCGAAACCGTGCGCAAACATCCGACGCGCTTCTTCGGCATTTGCGTGCTGCCACTCCAGGACATGCGCGCATCGCTGGCCGAACTCGATCGCGTCGTCCGGACCTACGACATGAAGGGCATCCTGCTCTACACGAATCTTGCCGGAAAGTTTCCCGACGAACCCGAGTTTCGCCCGCTCTTCGCGCGCGCCGTCGAACTCGACATCCCCATTCTCCTTCACCCGGCAAAACCCATCACGACCGAGTTCGTGAAGGCCTACGAACTCACCAGCACGCTCGGCAACATGTTCGACAACACCATCGCGATCACGCGTCTCTTGATGTCGGGCATCCTCGACGAACTTCCGAAGCTCAAACTCGTCTGCCCGCACCTCGGCGGCACGCTGCCTTACATCGTCGGTCGTCTCGATCACCAGGTCAGCGTGCTCAAACGCGGCCCGCGCAATCTCACGCGCCTGCCCAGCGAATACCTGAAGCAGATCTGGATGGACGTCGTCTCGCCGCTGCCGCTCGCGGTCAAATTCGGCCACGACTTCATCGGCCCGGATCGCCTGCTCTACTCCAGCGACCACCCGTGGGTGGAACCGAAACTGATCGTCGACACCGTCCAGGCCGCCGGCCTTCCGCCCGAGTCCGAGCAGAAGCTTTTCTCCACCAACGCCCGCAAACTCTTCCGTCTATGAACCGGCTCTCCTCGTCGCTTTGCGTCGCGTTTCAAGGAGTCGCTCTCGGTGCACTGGCGTTGTGCGGACTACCGTCCGCGGCGGCCAACGCGCCCGCTCCTGCGCAGCTCAAAAACCGCGTCGTGCTCACGCCGCAGGGCGATCGCGTCCGCGTCGAAATCGATGGGTATCTGTTCACCGAATACCGTTTCCGCGACGGACCGAAACCGTGCCTCTACCCGATCCAGGATCAGGAAGGCACCTTCTACACGCGCCACTGGCCGATGCAGAAGGTCGACGGCGAGATCCAGGACCACGACTGGCACCGCTCCGTCTGGTTCGCTCACGGTCTCGTCAACGGTCACGACTTCTGGCGCGAACTCGCCGACAACTCCACCGGCCGCATCGTCCATCAGGAGATTGTCTCCGCGCGCAGCGGCGCGACGGGCGAACTCCAGGTCCGCAATCACTGGATCGCCGCCACCAACGAGATCATCTGCTCCGACACCACGCGTTACCGCTTCGAGCGCATCGCCGAGGGCTATTTCCTCGATTGCGAAATCACGCTGCAGGCGACGCACGGCCCAATCGTGCTCGGCGATACCGAGGAAGGCGCGCTCGGCGTCCGCATCAACGAGGGCATCCGCCTCATGGTCGGCAAGGGCAAGGACCGCAAACGCGGCACTGGCAAAATCGTGAACGCCAACGGCGACACCGATCGCGCCGCGTGGGGCAAGCGCGCGCCGTGGTGCGACTACAACGGCTCCGTCGATGGCAAACACATCGGTATCGCGATCTTCGATCACCCGAAAAATCCTTCGCACCCGACTTGGTGGCACGTCCGCGATTACGGTCTCTTCGCCGCCAATCCGTTTGGAAAACACGATTTCGAAAAACTGAAGGACCAGCCCAACGCCGGCGACATCACGATCCCCGCCGGCGGCGAGCTCACCTTGCGCTACCGCATCTTCTTCCACCTTGGAGACGAGCGGCGCGCCCACGTCGCTCAGCACTACGCGGACTACGCCGCGGACGCCGCGCGTTAATCCGGCAGGCCGTTCTCCCGATGCGACGCGGTGCGATTCTTTTTCTCCTCGTCGCGTCGATCT
The DNA here is from genome assembly GCA_040255565.1 of Opitutaceae bacterium. Lineage (GTDB taxonomy): Bacteria > Verrucomicrobiota > Verrucomicrobiia > Opitutales > Opitutaceae > Opitutus. Next base: position 35,470 of record JBDZVH010000002.1, read on the forward strand.
CCACGCCCCTCGGCCGCGCATCCGAACGCCCGCCGAATGTCGTGCTAATTCTGGCCGATGATCTCGGGCTCAATCCTGTCGGGGCCTACGGCAATCCCTACGCCGCCACGCCCGTCCTCGACCAATTCGCGCGCGAAGGCCTCGTTTTCACCGCCGCCTACGCTGCGGCTCCCGTTTGCTCACCGTCGCGCGCCGCGATGATGACGGGCAAATCGCCCGCCCGCACACGTCTCACCGATTTCGTCCCGGGCCACCCGTTTCCCTACGCGCGCCTGCTGCAGCCCAAGTGGAGGAAATCGCTCAACGAAAAACTCCTCCCTCACCTCCTCGCGGAGCGCGGCTACATCACCGGCGTTTTCGGCAAATGGCATGTTCCCAATCGCTACACGCCGCCGTCCCCAACCCACGACGCGTCTCCTCGCCACGGCTTCCACGAAGCCTTCATCACCGAGAAACCATCCGAGGATTCCACCCCGGAAACAGACCCTCACAGCGTCCACGTCATCAAGCAACGCGCGCTCTCCTTCATCGAACGCCACCAACACGCGCCGTTCTTTCTCCATCTCGCGCCTCACACCATCCATTCGCCGCTCATCGCTCCCGCCGCGCTGGAAACGAAACACCGACTGCGCCCCGGCGCCCAACTTCCGGAGAACAATCCCATCATCGCCGCGATGATGGAAGAATTGGACGCCGCCATCGGCGAAGTGCTCGCAAAACTCGACGCGCTCAACCTGGCCCAAGACACCCTCGTCATCTTCGCCTCCGACAATGGCGGCAGTCTGAAAGACGCTACCCAGGCGCCCTTGCGCGGCGGCAAAGCCCAGCCCTACGAGGGCGGCTTGCGCGTTCCTCTCATCATGCGCTGGCCCGGCACGATCGCCGCGGGAACGACCACCGACGTCCTCACGACCTCGACTGATCTTTTCGCGACCGTTCTCGACGTCACCGGCACCTCGCTCTCCGACGACGAACCGCAAGACAGCGTCAGCCTCTTGCCCGTTCTCCGCGGCGAATCTCCGCACTCCCCGCGCCCCCTGATCTGGCATTACCCGCACTATCACACCGCCGGCGTTCGCGGCCCCGCCAGCGCCATCCGCCATGCCGATTGGAAACTCATCCACTACTACGAACACGCCCTGACCGCTCACGGCACCGGGGACGAACTGTTCAACCTCCGCGACGATCCAGGCGAGGCCCGCAACCTCATCCTCGAGCAACCGACCCGCGCGGCCGAACTCCTCGCCACGTTGCAGCAACATCTTTCCGCCGCCGGCGCCCAGCTCCCCACCATCAACGAGAACTTCGATCCCGCCCGCGCCACGCAGCTCCGCCCGTAAGGTATCCACTTTTTAGCGACCCACTTTCTGTCGTCATCCAGCTCTTCGAACGGCGGCCGATCCTGCGCATGGAGCAACTTCATGCGTTTCCCAAAACCCACCCCAAAAACATGAACGTTTCACGTTTACGCTTCCGCGCCTGCTTCGCCATGGCGCTTGCCGGCCTCTTGCTCCCCACCGTCGCCCTGGCTCAACCCTTCGAAGGGTTCGGAGCTGCCACCACCGGAGCCGGCTCCTCCGGATACACGTCCCTGGTCGTCAACCGCGACGACGACCCCGACCCCACCGTGTCCGGTACGCTCCGTCATGCGCTGACCCAAACCGGCGCGCGTTACGTGACGTTTGCCAACAGCCTTGCCGGAAAAACCATCACGCTGAACCGGCGTCTCATCATCGACGGCTCCTCCCGCGGGCAACTCACCGTCGACGGTTCCAACGTCATCGATGCGACCGACTCGAGCATCCGTGGCGTGACGATCGCCGGCTACGAGATCACGATCAAAAACACCTCGCAGGTGATCTTCAAGGAACTGCGGATCCGCCGCGGACGCGAGCTGATGGACCGTTCACAGTTCAAGTATGGCAATGGCAGCGCCCAACTCGACTGCATCGCGCTCGAGGACGTCAGCAATGTCGTGCTGCACCGCATCTCCTTCGCGTGGAGCTGCGACGAGATCGTCGGCGTGATGCGCGCGCAAAACGTCACGATCAGCGAATGCATTTTCGCCGAGCCGCTCGGTGATGTCGCGGTGTCGCCCCGCGGCACCTCATCCTCGCCTCAGGATCCGCTCCCCGACCAGATCCATCCCTACGGCGCCGACCACAACTATTGCATCAACGCCAGCGCGGCCACCCTCTCGCTGATCCGCAACCTGTTCTACAATTACCGCACCCGCGGACCGCAGTTCGAAGCCAACGATGTGAGAGAAGCTTATCCCGAAACCGGCGGCCAGCGCCTCGTGAAGATGGAGGCCGTCAACAACGTGATGTTCAACTACACCGAATCCGGCTCCCGCTACGGCGCCGATATCGAAAACGACACTCCGTCGAACGCCACCTTCGACTTTCAGTTCATCGGCAATCTCTTCTACAGCCACGGGGCCAACAACGGCACCGACACCGGCCCGAAGGAAATCGTCGCCGCCACCACGTCCTCGCCTACCAGCCCCACGCTGCTGAAGGTTCACGTGAGCGGCAACTTCGGCCCCAACCGCCCCTCAGCCGACGCGGGCGATCCCAATGACCAACGGCGCGTCGTGTTCGCCAAAAACCCGTCGTCGGGCAACCTCGTGCAGGTCAATAACGCGAGCACCGCCTACAACGACCAGGTCATCACCACCGGCACGACGTCACTCTCCGGCGCTCCGGTCACCACGATCGCCAACAAGACCACCTTCCTCGCGGGAATCCTCGCGTCTGTCGGCGCGTATTCAAGTTATCGCGACGAAACCGACACGCGGATCATCGACACGGTGATGGACGAGGACACCAGCGAAGGTTTGAAAAAGCGTCCGCCCACGACGTGGTTGGGGCAGGATGTCGGCAGTCCCAGCGCCGCCGGCAGCCATTCCGAATCCAGCGGCACGCACACGATCTCCGGCGGCGGCGACCTGAAGGGTTCCGACGATCGCTTCCACTTCGTGTATCAAGAGGCGCAGGGCGATTGCGAGATCATCGCCCGCGTGGCGAGCCTCACCGGCAGCGATCCCGATGCGGCCGCCGGCGTGATGATTCGCGACAACCTCAACTCAAACTGCCAGATGGCCGCGATGCTCCTCACCAACACCAGCAACGCCGCCAAGGCCCGCCGCCGCACCACCGTCAGCGGAAACACCGACGACACGACCGTCGCCGTGTCCGTGCCCGAGTGGGTGAAGGTCAATCGCACCGGCAACACATTCAAGTTCTACCACAGCGGCAGCGGCACGTCCTGGACGCTGGCTCAGACCGTCACGATCTCAATGGGGACCAACACCTACATCGGCCTCGCGGTGGCGTCCGACACCTCGACGCTCGCCACGGCCACCTTCGACAACGTCTCCCTGACGCAGTAAGCCGTCCGAACACGTCGTAGTTCTCTCAATCAAAACGCCCGTTCCGGCAGGAACGGGCGTTTTTGCTGGCCAGCGATTCGTCCCGCGCTGCGCGTTACGCAATCCGTCGCGCCACCGCCTGCGCCCGCAGACACAGCTCGGCCGCCTTGAACACATGCGCCTGCGTCATCGCCTTCTCGGTGCGATTCAAGCAATCGAGAATCAACTCGCCAAAAAACCGGAAGCCCACCTTCCCCGCCACATTGATGTAATGCTCGCCGCGCTCATCGACGTGATACACATGGTCGCCCGCGGCCTCACGCGCGACGTCCACGTATTTGCGCAATTCTATATAGCCCTTTTCGCCGAGGATGATCATCCGCCCGTCGCCCCAGGTGCTCAGCCCCGGCGGCGTGAACCAGTCCACCCGCACAAAGTTCGTCGCCCCATTGTTGCCCAGGAGCGACGCCTCGCCGAAATCCTCGAATTCCGGCACGTCCGGATGCGCATGATTCGCCACCGCCGCATGCATGACGGAGGCATCCGTCGCCCCGGAAAACGTCAGAAACTGTTCAAACTGGTGGCTGCCGATATCGCACAGGATGCCGCCATATTTCTCCCGCTCGAAAAACCATTTCGGTCGCGATGGCTGGTTCAGCCGGTGCGGCCCGAGCCCGATGACCTGCAGGACGCGACCGATCGCTCCTTGCTGGATCATGTCCGTCGCATGCATCGCCGCCTCCACGTGCAGCCGCTCGCTGAAATACACCATGTATTTCTGTCCTGTCTTCGCGGATACGAGTCGGGCGCGCTCGAACTGGTCCATCGCCGTGAACGGCGTCTTGTCCGTGAAATAATCCTTCCCCGCCTCCATCACCTGACAGCCGATCCCGCCCCGCTCGGACGGAATCGCCGCGGCCGCCACGAGTTTCACCTCGGGATCGGCCAGCACTTCGTCGAACGAGCGCGCCACCTTTACCTCGGGAAACTGGGCGCGAAACGCCGCGACTTTTTCCGGATCGGGATCGTAAACCCACTTCAGCGTGGCGCCTGCCTCCGTGAGCCCGTTGCACTGTCCGTAGATGTGACCGTGCTCGAGGTGCGTCGCCGCAAAGGTGAACTCACCGGGCTTCACCACGGGAGCAGGTTTGCCCCGCGGGGCGTAATTCATTCCGTCGGATTTATTCATGCGATAGGGATGGTGGCTGGCGGCGCGACCGCCGCTCACTCCTCAGGCAGCGGCTGGTCCTTCGTTTCCGGCAGGAGCGGCAGCACCGCAATTCCCGCCAGCAAAACGAGGCTGACCCACACGCCGGCGGTGCGAAAACTCTCGATGTCTCCGCCCAGGCTCTTCGTGATTTTTCCCATCGTGAAGGGCGCGGTCGCGGCCGCGAGCCGGCCGAAGTTGTAACAGAAACTCGTGCCCGTGCTGCGCAGGCTCGTCGGGAAAAGCTCCGGCAGATAAACCGCATACACGCCAAAGACGGACAGCTGCCCGAACCCCATCAGCGGCAGCATCCAATACATCTGGTCCACCTCCCGCAGTCCCTTGAAGACGAGCAGCGTCGTGAGAAACGAAAGCGAGAGCGAGATCGCGAACGCCGGCCGGCGTCCTTTCACCTGCGCAAATTTCGCCAGCGAAAGCATGCCGAGAAAGCCGCCGATGTTCTGCAGCAGCAAACCGAGCGAGCGCCAGTAAGCCTTCTCGCTCGCCATGCTCTCCGCGTCGAGGTTCGACGCCGCGAGGTGCTGCTCGATGATCGAGCCCACGATCTTCGGGTGAAAATTTCCGATCCCCCACAGCCCGACGATGCCCGCGCTGCAGAGCAACAAACCCAGCCAGGCATGTCGCGACCAGCGCGGATGCCGCAGCAGCGTCGCGTAGGAGCCGAACTTCACGCCTCTCAGCGCGCCCGCCGCTCTCGCCTCCCGCCACTTCGCCGGCTCCGGCAGCTTGCGAATGATGAACGCGCACAGAAACGCCGGCGCCGCGCCGATCAGAAACAAGGTCTGCCACGCCTCCAGCCCGAAGGGCAAAGCCTGCCGCGCCGCCAGCAGGCCCACGCCCATCCCGATCAATCCCGCGAGAAGATTTCCCCACGTCGACAGCGATTGCAGCAGGCCCAGCGCCGGCGCCCGCGCCCGATCCGGCACCGAATCCGCGACCAAGGCCACCACGAGACCGAACACCCCGCCGACGCCCAGGCCGGTCAAAAAGCGATACACGCAGAAATCGAAAAAGCCCGTCGACAGCGCGCTGAGCCCGGTGAACACCGAATACAGGAGCACCGAGAACGTCAGGACTTTCGCCCGGCCGTAACGATCGCCGAGCGATCCGAAGATCAATCCACCGATCGCCCAGCCCACGAGGAACACCGACGTCGTATAAGGCCCGTACTCCGTCGCCTTGGTCTTGTCCGGAATCAGCTGCTCCAGCGCCGCATCGCGCGCGAGATTGAAGAACTGCTGGTCGAGGCAGTCGAAGAGCCAGGCCAGCGAAGCGATGCTGAAGACCATCCAATGCTCGCGATTGAAGGTCCGCCACCAGGGTTGGGTCAGAGGGGAATTTGCCATTGGGGGATACAGGAAAGGAAAACGAGAACTCAGACGTCGGTGGGCTCACCGGCGCGGGCGGCCGAGGTGTAGAGCGCGCGCACGATCGCGACCGCCTTGCGCGCCTCGCGGCCGTCGATCGCCAGGCGCGTGCCGCCGTTCAGCGCGTTCACGAGATCCTGCAGCTGCCGCTGATGGCCGGTGATGCTGATCGCGTTCGGCGCGCTGGCCCCCGAACCAAGCGCCCCGGCCTCCCGGCTGGCCCGGATCGCCTCGTCCCCCTCCTGAGCCTCGCGGAATTCCCAACGCACGATGCGGTCGTCATCGAGCGTCACCGCCCCATGCTCCCCGCAAATTTCCAATCGGCGTGGCGATCCGGGAAAAATCGCCGTGCTCGCCTCGATCGCCCCGAGCGCGCCATTCGTGAAGCGCAGGCTGCCGCTCATCGTATCCTCCGCCTCGATACCGGTGTGCACGCGACGCGTCGTGAAACCCGTCACCTTCTCCGGCATTCCGGCGAACCACTGCAGAAGGTCCACCGCGTGAATGCCCTGGTTGATCAGCGCCCCGCCGCCGTCGAGTGCGAGCGTGCCTTTCCAACCCGTGTAGTAGCTCGCGGCCCGATGCCATTTGACGTAGGCGCTCGCCAGCACCAGCCGTCCGAAACGCCCGGCGTCGATCGCCGCCTTGACCGTCATCGCGCCCTCCCCGAAACGCGCCTGAAAGATCGGCGCTACCATGACGCCCGCGTTTTCCGCCGCGCGCAGCAGTTCATCCGCGCGCTCGATGGTCACTTCGATCGGTTTCTCCACGACGACATGCTTGCCCGCGCGCACGGCTTCCAGGGCGGGCTCGAGATGCGCGCCACTCGGCGTCGTCACGCACACAACGTCCACTTCGGGGCGCGCCACGAGGGCCGCGACGGACGTCGTCGCAAACGGCACGCCGTGCTTCTGCGCAAAGGCGCGGGCGTTGGCGCCGTTGCGACTGGCCACCGCCACGAGTCGGGCGCCGGTAACGTGCGCCAGGGCTTGCGCGTGAAATTCGGCAATCATGCCGACGCCAACGATGGCGAATCCGTAAGTGCGGGCGGTTGACATAATTTTAGAAACGGAAGTTAGGGGGAAGCGCGCGCGCGAGGGAAGCCCGCGACGGGTCATGACTGGAGCACGCCTCTTGGTCGAACGGCCCGGCCTTCCTCATTTGGAATCCGCTCCCACGGAGTCCGGCACCAGCCAGATCGCGAGAATTCCGAAGGCGTAAATGAAAGCCGCGGCTGTGCCCACTGCCGGATAGCTGCCGCCGAGTAGATGGAAGATTCCGCCGGCCGCCAGCACGCCGACCGCCGTTGCGAAACGTCCCACGTTGTAGGAAATGCCGCTCCCGGTCGCCCGCACATGAGTGGGAAAAAGCTGCGGCAAATAGAGCGGGAGCCAGCCAAAGAACAGCGTGGCGACGAATCCCTGGGCAAACACGATCGGGAAGAACGAGGGCTCGAGCGGCGCCGTCAGCTTGAACATCGCAAAGGTGAGCAGAAACGAACCGACGCTGATCAGAAAATACGAGCGACGACGGCCCAGTTTGCTCGCGACTTGGGCGCCCACCATGCTGCCGATGATCGCGCCGATCGCCCACCACCCCTGCGTCATCGCCTTGTAGCCGGTGTGCGTCTCGCCGCCGATCTTGTCCGCCCACGGAATCATCCACTTGCTCGCCGCCCACGCACCGATAAGCGGAATCGAGCCCAGCAGAATTCCGATCAAGGTGATCCGAATCAGCTGCGGTTGGAACAACTCCCGCAAGGGCGCCGGCCGCTTCCGCGTTCCCTGTTGTTCTCGTGCGGCCAGCCAGTTCGGCGACTCCGGCAGGAACAACAGGACCAGCAGCCCGAGCACCGTCGGGAACGCTGCAACATGAAACAGCCAGCGCCATGAGTCGGCGGAGACTTCCCAAAACTGCGCGATCTGTGAGAGCAGCAAAATGCCGGAGTTGATCGCGGCGCCCATGAGGCCGGCCACCGTCGGCTTCGCCTTGTCGGGCCAGCACTCCGAAACCAGGGCAACCGCGTTGGGCCAGACGCCGCCAACCCCCAATCCGACCACAAAGCGCAGCGCCAGCATCTGCCATTGGTTCGTCACCCACGCGCCCAAGCCGGCGAACACCGCGTAGAACAAGATGCTCACCGCCATCGCGCGCGTGCGACCAATGCGATCCCCCAGGCTGCCGAGCACGATGCCGCCGATCGCCGCACCCAGCATCAGCGCCGCCGTGTAGCGAGCGAACCAGTCCCCGCCGACCGTCGGTGTGTAGGCGTCGCCCAACAGATCCTGCGTCACCGAAAGCGAGGCGAGCGGCATCAGGCCCAGCTCGAAGCCGTCGAAGAGCAGGGCGCCGAAAGCCGCAGCCAACACGGCATAGCGGGCGGAAGCGGAAAGGGGTTTGATCATGGGACGTGCGGGGGCAACACGGCGCGGCCCGCCCACTCCGGAAATGCAAGGCCCGGAGGGATTCGCCGCGCGCAAAGGGTGAAACGGAAACAGGTTTTTGAAAACCTATTTCATGAAATATCTATGAACAAAAATGAAGGTTGGACCAGCCCTGTCAAACCGCGATCGCGGCGGAGCGCAAAAAATCGCTGGTGCCCGGGCTCTGCCGGTTGCGGCGCCGCCGGGTTCTCCATGAACAGAAATGAACTTATTTCAGTTCAGGGATGGAATCGCGCACCACCAGCTTCGGCTCCACCAGGATCCTGACGGCGGTGTCTTCATTGCCGTGAGCCAGCCGCCAGGCGAGCCGGGCGACCGCATTTCTTCCCACCGTCTCCGCCCCGACGTTGATCGTCGTGAGGCTCGGATTCAGGCTCATGATCAGGGACCGCTCGTCGTTGCAGGAGATGATGCCGACGTCCCGACCCGGCCGGACGCCGATCTTGTTGAGAGCCGCGTAGAGCTGAACCGCCGTCGAGTCCGCGCCGACGGCGATGACGGTTGCCCGCTGCTTGGCCCTGACTTTCGCCCACTCGGCTACCAGCGCCTCCACCACCGCTTCCGAAGCGATGGCCGGCAGCGGCCACGAGGGAACCTTGTCGCTCGCCGGCTCGAGCACATCGACCTTCATGCCACGTTGGAGCGCCGAGTACATGAAGGCGGCCTTCAACGGTTCGAACTGGGCATGCCCCGGCTTCGGATTCAGGAACGCGACGTGCGTGTGGCCCTTTTCCCGCAGATGGTTCGCGGCGAGGCGTCCCGCAATTTCATGATCGAAGTTGCAGTGATCGCCACGTGCGTTCGGCAGCTGTCCCAGCAGCCAGACATGCGGGAGCCGATAGATCGCCCGCAGCAATTCGCTTTCGGATTCCGGCGGCAGCAGACCCATATTGGGACCTTTTAGAATCACGCCGGACACCTGTTTTTCCGCCAGGAACGGCGGCAGCCGGTCACCCCGCGGTATATTGGCGAACATCAGGGTGCCGCCGCTGAGCGAGACGGCTTCTTCGATCCCGTGCACCGCTGCACTCACCACCGGCAGTTGCACCAGCGTGTCTTCCATCCCAAAGCAAATCAGTCCGATGCGACCGCCGTCCCCCAGTCCGCCCCGGCGCGGCTGGGCATTCGTGCGCCGTTTGCGCAGGGGCGTGTAGCCGAGCTCGCGAGCAGCATTCAGGATGCGCTCACGCAGGTCGACATTGAGATCGGGATGTCCATTCAACGCCCGCGACACCGAACCGACTGCCACGTCTGCCAGCCGCGCGATGTCTCGCACCGTCGGCGGCGCCTTCGTTATCCGAGTTTTCTTTGCTGCCACAAATTGACGGATGGCAGAATCCCGGCCCGGTTGCCATCAAAACCGAGCAAGTTCATGGAACGGGCCTCGGTTTGGTGAACTAATTCGGCCGGGATTCCGGCCGTTTCTCCGGTGACCGCTGCCGGACACCAGCCACGGTCAATCGAACCACTCGTCTGCCGGATCAAATGCCGGAACCGGCACGTTGATGAGCTTCAGCTTCCCGATCGCGCGATGCCGGCAGCCGGGCTTGATCAAGATCGTCGACATCGGCCTCACCGGATGCAGCTCGCCATCGAGCTCCATGAATCCTTCGCCTTCGAGGATCAGATAAATCTCGGTGAGCTTCTTGTGATAATGCGTCTGCGCATCCTCCTGGATGTCGACCAGGTGGAGGGTGGCCACTTGATTGTCGGGCGTAGCGAACGCCCGTTTGGAAAAGCCGCAGGGGCACTTCACGGGCGCGATGTCGTTCAGGTGGGCGATCGAGTAGTTTTTGCTCATGATGAAAAGGGCGTGATAGATTTCGGGCCGGAGGTGCGACCGCGTTCAGCGCGCGCGAACATGATAGACGCCACCCGGAGTCGTTTCGATATCCACGGTCCAGGTGGCAGGGAGCACCGCCTCGTCGTCGTCCGCCATCGCCATGATTTCCGGCCGGCCGGCGGGAACGATCCGGAAAAACGGATTCGGATTCGCGCCTGCCGCGGGCTGACTCGTGCCCCCCGAGATCGCCGCATCCACGGGCGTTCGCAATCTCAGCACGCCTCCAAGCTTCGACCGGATCGTCGCCTCGGTCAATTTTCCCTCCGCCCAGCTCAGGTCCACTTCGAACCCGCCGCGCGCACGCAGCCCTCTGACCTTCCCGGTCGGCCACGCCGAAGGCAGCGCGGGCAACAACTGCACGACGCCCGCGTGACTCTGCACCAACATCTCCGCGACTCCGGCAGTGTATCCAAAATTTCCATCGATCTGAAACGGCGGATGCGCGTCGAACAGGTTTCGATACAGCCCGCCGCCGGTCATCCCCACTTCAGTCGATTCCACCAGATGAAAGAAATTACGGATGATCGTGTAGGCGCGGTCCCCGTCCTGCATCCGCGCCCATAAATTCAACTTCCATCCCATCGACCACCCTGTGGCTTCGTCGCCGCGCAGCTCCAGCGTCCGCCGCACCGTCCGCAGCAACTCGGGCGTCGCATCCCCGTTGATCTGGTTGCCCGGATGAAAGCCGTAGAGATGCGAGAGATGCCGGTGCGCAGGATCGCTCTCCACCTGATCCTCCCGCCACTCCTGGAGCTGCCCGCGAGCGCCGATGCGATACGGCGCGATGCGCCCCAACTGCTCGCGCAGGCGCTGCGCGAAAGCCTCGTCCGTCCCCAACCGCTCGGCCGCCTCCGCCGTCCGCGCCAACAGTTCCCGTGCAATCGCAAGGTCCATCGTGGCGCCTTCGCTAACCGAGGCGCGCTCGCCTGACTTTGTGACGAACTTGTTCTCCGGCGATGTGCTGACCGGCGTGACCAAGGTCCCATCCGCCGCCTCCACCAACCAGTCCGACACAAACTCCGCCGCCTCTTTCATCAGCGGATAGGCTTCATTCCGCAGAAACGCCTCGTCACCGCTGAACAGCCAGTGCTCCCACAGATGGCTGCACAACCAGCCCGCTGCCATGTTCCAGATCGACGTATGCGCCCAGCCGTCGATCGGAAAGGTATCCCGCCACAAGGTCGTGTTGTGATGCACCACCCATCCGCGACGACCATACATGGATCTGGCCGTGACGGCGCCGTTGACCGCCAGCTCCCGCATCATCTGAAACAGCGGCTGGTGCAGCTCCGCCAGATTCGTCGTCTCCGCCGGCCAGTAATTCATCTGCGCATTGATGTTGAGCGTGTAGCCGGACGACCAAGGGGGAATCACCTGGTCGTTCCACTTTCCCTGCAAATTCAGCGGCTGCGTGCCTTCGCGCGATCCGGCAATCATCAGATAACGTCCAAATTGAAACAGGAGCGCCGCCAATGCCGGATCGCCCGACTCGCGAAACGACGCGATCCGGACGTCAGTGGGCAAATGCGTCTTCGACGACTCGCCCGCCAGATCCAACTCCACGCGCTCGAACAACGCCCGATGATCCGCCACGTGACGCTCCTGCATCGCTTCGAACGATGCTCCCTCGCTTCTCGCCAAAGTCGCCTCGCTCAACTTCGCCGGATCGCGGCCCTCGCGGCTCGGGCTGCGACTCACGCCGTTGAAACTGCTCGCCGCTCCAAGAACGAGAACGACTTCGCTGGCCGCCGCGATCCGCAACGCCCCGTCCGCCGCGCTGACGACGCCATCGGTGCGCACGCGGACGCGCGACTCGAAAAACGTCCCACGACGATCGATCGCCGCGCCGTACAACACCTGCGCGGCGTGCGCCTTCCTCGTTCCGTCAGGGTTGAAATTCTCCGGATACTTCCACTGATCCCCCCACTTCTCCACCAGCGCCAGCTCCCGTCGCCCGACGAAACCCGGCACCTGACCCGACATCCTTATTTCCCTGCCCATCGCCACCACCTCCGCCGTGGGATGCGGCGACGAAAACCCCACCTTCATTCCGATCGCACCCAGTCGGTTCGTTCGTATCCGTAATACCATGACCTGATCGGGATGACTCACAAACATCTCGCGGGAAAACGTCGCCCCGCCTCGAGCATACGACACCCCGGCGACCGCCGTTCTCAAATCCAGCCAGCGTCGGTAGGCCGATACTTCCCCGTCGCCTTCGATCTCCAGCCACAAATCACCCAGGGGCTGATAGCTCTGCTGACTCCGGCCCAGCCACTTCGACTTGATGATCGCTTCCGCTTCCAAGGGCTTCCCCTCCGCCAACAACGCGCGCACGTCGTCATAGGTCGTCGTGATGTCGAGCGACCTCAAGTCCGCCGGCGGCTCCCCCGAGGTCAGCGTGTCTTCGTTGAGCGCGATGCGCTCGCGCTCGATCCCGCCGAACACCATCGCCGCGATCCGCCCGTTTCCCAACGGCAACGCCGCCTCCCACGTCGTCGCGGGGGCATCATACCACAGGAGGTCGGCCCCGCGCTCTCCGCCGTGCACCGCCGGCACGAGCGCCAGCGCGGCGACCCAGAGCGTGGGAATACCGGAACTTTTGTTCATGAACTTATACAACACGGAGGAAGTTAACGAAACGGCGCAACCCGCCCAAACCCGCAGAGTCCTCCGCCGATGTCAATCGCTCGCTCAGGAGCTGCGCCCCGCCAAGACGCGCTCCCGCCTCCCGCGCCCTGGATCCCGCTGCGCCTATTAGTTCATTTCAGTTCATTGTTTCGGTGAACAGAAGTCTACTGGCGGGCCCGCGGAGCTCACCCGTCCGCCCGCTCGCCGTCGCGGTGCGCCATGCGATACAGCGCCGGCAGCACGACGAGCGTCAGCAGCGTCGAACTGACGATCCCGCCGATCACGACCGTCGCCAGGGGACGCTGCACCTCCGCTCCCGCCCCGGTCGCGATCGCCATCGGCACGAAACCGAGACTCGCCACCAGTGCCGTCATCAGCACCGGCCGCAGTCGCGTGAGGCAGCCCTCCTCCACGGCCACGTCGAGCGATTTCCCGTCCGCTCTCAAACTGCGGATGAACGAAATCATCACCAGCCCGTTGAGCACCGCCACGCCAGAAAGGGCAATGAATCCCACCCCCGCCGATATCGACAGGGGAATGCCCCGCCACCACAACCCCGCGATCCCGCCAGTCAGCGCGAGCGGCACCCCGGTGAAAACCAGCAGCGCATCCTTCGCGTTGCCGAAGGTCATGAAGAGCAATCCGAAGATCAGCAGGAGCGCCACCGGCACCACGATCTGCAGTCGTTTGCTCGCCGAGATCAGCTGCTCGAACGTGCCGCCATAATCGAGCCAGTAGCCCGCGGGAATCTCCACCGATCGCGCGATGCGCTCCTGCGCCTCGCCGACAAAACTCCCGAGATCCCGGCCGCGCACGTTCGCCGTCACGACGACGCGCCGTTTCCCGTTCTCGCGGCTGATCTGGTTTGGCCCGGGCGCGATCTCGATCCGCGCCACCTCGCGCAGGGGAATGTAGGTCCGCGTCAACTCGTCCGCCGGCGCGCCATGTCCACCGGCGCGAAGCATCGCCGGCAGAACCTGCGCCTCGTCATCGTGCAGCCGCGGCAGCGGCACCGGCAGGTCGCCGAGCGCGTTGAGATCGGTGCGCAGCTCTTCCGGCAAACGCACCACCAGATCGAAGCGTCGGTCGCCTTCGAACACCTGCCCGACGGCCGTGCCGCCCAGCGCCGTCGCAACGAGTTCCTGCACGTCGCCGACCGCGAGACCGTAGCGCGCGATCGCCTCGCGGTCGAGTTGCACCGTCAGCAGCGGCAGCCCCGTCGCCGGCTCGATCTTCACATCCGCCGCGCCCGGAATCTGCTGAAGCACCGATTCGATCCGTTCTCCGACTTCCGTCATGACGTCCAGATCGTCGCCATACACCTTGACGGCGACGTCGGAGCGCACCCCGGAGATCAGTTCGTTGAACCGCATCTGAATCGGCTGCGTGAATTCGTAGTTGTTGCCCGGGATCCGGGAAACGGCGGCCTCCATCGCCGCGACGAGGTCGGATTTGTCGCGCTTGGGATCGGGCCACCGCTCGCGTGGCTTCAACATCACATAGGTGTCGGCCACGCTTGGCGGCATCGGATCCGTGGCCACTTCGGCCGTGCCGATCTTCGCAAACACGCGCTCGACCTCGGGAAATGCCTGTAGCGTCTCCTCCACCATCGTCTGCATCTGCAGCGATTGCGTGAGACTGGTGCCGGGAATCCGCAACGCGTGCAGCGCGATGTCGCCCTCGTCGAGACCGGGAATGAACTCCGTGCCCAGCTTCGAACCTGCGAGCGCGCCCAGCGCGACCGCCACCACCGCCGCGACGGCCGCCGCCGGCCGAACCGACAATGCAAAGCGCAGGACAGGCCGGTAGAGCGACTTCGCGCCGCGGATCGCGACGTTGTCCTGCTCGGAAACTTTTCCGTTCACGAAAATCGCCACCGCCGCCGGCACGAAGGTGATGGACAACACCATCGCCCCGAGCAGCGCCGTGACGACGGTGAACGCCATCGGATGGAACATCTTTCCCTCCACCCCGGTGAGCGCGAAAATCGGGATGTAGACGACCGTGATGATGACGACGCCGGCAATTGAGGGCTTGATCACCTCCGCCGTCGCCTCCGCGGCCAGCGCGAAGCGCTCCGGCCGCGTCAGCAGGCGATTCAACCGATGCTGCTCGTGTCCGAACCGACGCAGGCAGTTTTCGATGATGATCACCGCGCCGTCCACGATCAGGCCGAAATCGAGCGCGCCGAGGCTCATCAGGTTTCCCGATACCTGGTTGGTCACCATGCCCGTGATCGTGACCAGCATCGACAGCGGAATGACGGCCGCGGTGATGAGTGCCGCGCGAAAGTTTCCGAGCAGGAGAAAAAGAATCACAATCACCAGCAGCGCGCCCTCCACGAGGTTCTTCTGCACGGTGCCAATGGTGCGATCCACCAAGGCCGTCCGATCGTAGACCGCATTCGCCACCACGCCTTTCGGCAGGCTGCGGTTCACGTCGATCAGCTTGGCCGCGACTCGTGTCGAGACTTCGCGCGAATTCTCGCCGATGAGCATGAACACGGTGCCGAGCACGACCTCGCGTCCGTTCTCGGTTGCGGCGCCCGTGCGCAGTTCCTGTCCGAGGATGACGTCCGCCACATCGCGCACGCGCACCGGCTGCCCGCCGCGCCGCGCGACGACGATGTTCTCGATCTCGGGAATGCCGCTGACCTGGCCCGGCACCCGGATGAGATATTGCTCCCCGTGCCGCTCGATGTAGCCCGCACCGACATTGGCGTTGTTGCGCGCGAGCGCGTCGATCACGTCGCGCAGCGTCAATCCGTAGGCGATCAGCTGGTCCGGCCGCGGTGTGACGTGAAACTGCTTCACGAAACCGCCGATGGTGTTCACCTCGGTGACGCCCGCCAGGTTGCGCAGCTGCGGACGCACGACCCAATCCTGAATCTCGCGCAGATCCGTGGGCGTGTAGGCCGAGCCGTCAGGTTTTCGTGCCCCCGGCTCCGCTTCCACGGTGAACATGAAGATCTCGCCCAGCCCGGTGGAAATCGGCCCCATCGTCGGCTCCAGGCCGGGCGGAAGCTGTGACTTCACTTCCTGGATACGTTCGTTGACGAGCTGCCGGGCGAAATAGATGTCGGTGCCGTCCTTGAAAACCACCGTCACCTGCGAAAGCCCATAGCGCGAAATCGAGCGGCTGTAATCCAAACCGGGCAGGCCGGCCATGGCCGTCTCCACCGGAAACGTGACGCGCTGCTCCGCCTCCAGCGGGGAAAAGCCGGGCGCCTCGGTGTTGATCTGCACCTGGACGTTCGTGATGTCCGGCACCGCATCGATCGGCAGGTGCCGGTAATTATAGACGCCCAGCGCGCCGATCCCGATCGTGAGGATCAGGACGAGCCAGCGGTGACGGATCGCGAAACGAATGATATTCGTCAGCATGGCGCGTTCCTCAATGTTCGTGGGCCGCACCGGATTTGCCGATGTCCGCCTTGATCATGTAACTGTTCCCCGTGACGTAGCGTTCGCCCGCCTCGAGGCCCGCCAGCACTTCCACCTGACCGCCGCCCCGACGCCCCAACTCCACCGGGCGCGCCTGGTAGATGTCCCCATGCTGCGAGAACACCACCGTGAAATCCGCGAGCGACTGCAGCGCCGACTCCTTCACGGCCACGGGCACCGTCGTTTCGCTCAGTGTGATCGCCGCCTTGACGTAGAGCCCTGGACGCCAGCGTTGCTCCGTATTCGGCAACACGATACGCGCGATGAGCGTCTGGGCTTCGGGCGAGCTGACCGGCGACAACCATGCGATCCTGCCCGATGCATCCGCCCCACCGTCGTCGGCATGGATCACCGCGGCTTGCCCGACCTTCACCCGGGCCTGATCGCGCTTGGGCACGTTGAGATCGACCCAGACGTCCGACAAGTCGGCGATCGTGTAGAGCGTCGCGCCGTCGCCGACGGTTTCTCCGGCATTGACGTCGCGATCCACGATCACGCCGGCAATCGGCGCTTTCACCTCGATCGTCGCGAGCGATTGGTTCGTTTCGACGACCGCCACGGTCTCGCCGGCCGCGACCGGGTCGCCGAGCGCCTTGCGCGCTTCGCGCACGATGCCGCCGAAACGCGGCACCGCGCGCGCAACGCGATCGGCGTTCAGTTTCACGCTGCCATAAACGGAGAGCGTCTCGCGCATCGTCGCGGGACCCGCCACCTCGACCTCGACCCCCGAACGCCGCGCCACGTCCGCCGGAATGGTCGTCTGCATCTCCGGCGCGGAAAACGTCCAGCGGTGCGTGCGACCGGCCTGCTCCGCCACGACGCGGTAATCGAAAGAGTGAGGCTCACGCACCTCGCCAACGCCGCGGGCGTGGTCGCCTTCGGCGACAAACCGGTGCGTTTCCACCTTTCCGCCCGGTCGCGTGAGCTCGACCGTCAGCGTCACCGTGGCAGGTGCCACCGCTTCGCCGTCCCGCGTGAACCAGGCACGAAACTCGGGCGGCACCCCCGCTTCGACGATCGCGAGTTCCACAGTAAAACTGTCGTCCACCAGGAGCCGCCCGCCGTGCGGCCCTCGCTCGCCTTCCGCTTCGGCGTGGCCGTGGTGTCCGTGCTCGTCGGCGTCGCCCGTTGCGTATTGAGGCCCACTTTCGTGCAGATAAAAGGCCAGCGCGCCGCCGAGCGCCAGCACGGCGAGAATCGTGAGGGGAAGTCTGAATTTCATAAGCGGGAAGGGGCGATCAGGGTTGGGCGATCAGGCGGGAAAGGGCCGCGTAGGCGGGATCGGTCAACGCCTCCAGGCGCACCAGCGCCAGGGCATAGGCGGACTCCGTATCGAGAATTTCACGACGAATCGCGGCGAGCGCGCGCTGGGCATCGAGCACATCGAGCAGCGGCAGCTGCCCCTGCTCGTAAGCATGACGCACCGCTTCGTGCGCTTCCTCGGTCGCGGGCAGCGCCTGCTGCCGCAGGTTGCGCGCGGCCCGATGGGCGGCCGAAAGGTCCTGCCAGGCGGCGACGAACGCCGCCCGCAACTCCACCTCGACCGTGCGCACCTCCTGCTCCGCGCGGGACAACGTCTCCCGCGCGGCCCGGATGTTGCCCTGATTGCGATTGCGCACCGGCAGCGGCACGGAAACTCCGGCGACAAAAGCCGCGTCGCTGCCCTCGCGGAGAAAGCGGACCCCGCCGCCGACGGTGATGTCCTGCACGGCTTGCGCCTGCTCCAGATCGAGCGCCGCGCGGCGGCTCGCGATCACGGTCCGCTGCCATTCCAAACGCGGATGCTCCACGAGTCGCGCGAACAACGCCTCGCGATCCGGCAAGGCCTCCGGCAGGTGCAACGCCCCGGACAATGTCGCCACCTCCTCAGACGCCCCGCCCCAGGTCGCGGCGAGACGCGCGCGCGCGGCGTTCAGCGACGCCTCGGCGCGGACGAAGTCGGCCTCGGCGACCGCGAGTTCCGCGCGGGCGCGCGCCGATTCGGCCGGTGAAGCGGCCCCGGCCTTCACCCGTCCTTCCACGGCGGATACGGTCTCACGCGCCAGACGTCGCGGCTCGGCCATGAGCGCGAGGCGTGCCTGCGCGGCCAGCGCTTCGACAAAAGCCGTCGCCGTCGCCGCGAGGATTTCCGCGCGAAGCACCGCATATTCGCTTGCGGCCGCGGCGCGTTCGCTGCCGGCGAGCGCCACGCGGCGATCGCGTTTGCCGCCGCGCTCGAAAGTCTGGCTCGCCTGCACGGTGGTTTCCAGGCCACGCACACTCTGCACCGCACCGGTGCCGGCAAAATTCTCGAGCGCCACGTCGAGCGTCGGATTCGGACGCAGCCCGGCCTGTTCGATCAGCGCCTCGGCCGCGCGCTCGTCATGGCGTTTCGCCAGCAACGCCGGATTGCGTTCAGCCGCACGCCGCAGCGCTTCTGTGAGGGAAACGGCTGCTGACGACGGCACTTGCTCGGCGAGGACGGTGTGCGTGGCGAAGAGCAAAACCGCGGCTAGGACCGGACGCGGCCGGAGAAAACGAAGAGATCGGGACATGGTAAGTTGGGGAAAGGAGGGATTCGGAACGCCCCACGCGCGCACGCATGCGCGTCAGCAGGGCACAATCAGCCTGGAAAATCCGTCCGCGCAGGGACGGTTCAGGCCAGCGAATCCGGCGCCCGCGCGGGCAGCGCGGCGCGGTGCACAAAGGACCAGGTGCGATGCAGCACCAGAAGTTCGTCCGAGCTCTCGCCTTCAACGACCGGTGTCACGATCGCGACCACCCGCGGAGTCATTAGCGCCCGCAAGCCCTCGCACAGTGCGAGCACCGGCGGCGGGAGGACCCGCACCGAACCGACCTGCTTCGGAAACGCGACGCCTTCGACATTGCGGCAAGCATCGTCCTTGCAGGCGTCCTGACAGGTCGCGGAGGCGTGACCCTCGTGGGCCGAAAATTCGAGGCCCGCCGCTTCCAGATCGCAATGCTGGGTCGCCGGCAACCAAAGCGCCAGCAGCAGAAACGCAGCAATTCTCGACCAGAGTTTCATTCGAAAAGGGAAAGGGCGACCGTCCGAAGGGGAACGAGTTTACAGAATCGTCAAATCAAATGCCGCGCTGCGGGACCGCGTCGCAGGCTCGTGAGGACCGGGCGGCCGGAGTTCGGCTCGACGCCACTTCACGGCTGGGGCGATGGCGTGCCGCGATCGTGGCGATAGCGAATCACGCGGACCTTTTCCAACGTCACGAGGCCGCCTCCCATCATCCCGTCGAGCACCGGCAGGAAGCCGTTGATCTTGGCTTCATCGTCGACGATTTCAACCACGATGGGCAGGTCGCCGGAGAGTCGCAGGATTTTCGCCGTGTGCAACCGGCTCGCCGCGCCGAAGCCCATCGGACTGCGCAACACCGTGGCGCCCGCCAATCCCGTTTCCCGGGCCTTGAGCACGATGGCTTCGTAGAGCGGCAGACCGCCGTGACGGTCGGATTCGCCGATGAAAATACGCAACAGCGTGGAGTCGGTGGGCAGGTGCATGATCACGATCCTTTCGCAGCGTTGAGCCAGGCGGCGCAGAGGTGTCCGAGCCACACGGCGAGAAAACAAACGATGAAAGTGCCGGAAGCGTTCGCGCCGGCGCGCAGCCATTCTCCGTCCCGCGCCAGCGCGAGCGTTTGCAGGCTGAAGGACGAGTAGGTCGTGAACCCGCCCAGGATGCCGGTCATCACGCACTGCCGCGCGGTAGGGCCGATGAGGATACGGCCGTCGGGTGCGGTCAACGTCGCGAAAAATCCGATGACGAACGAACCCGACACGTTCACCACCAGCGTGCCCCACGGGAAGGTTTCGCCGATGCGATGGGCCACCAGGCCGGAGAGCGCGAACCGCGCCAAACCGCCCAGACCGCTGCCGAAAAAAATCCAGAAGTATAAGGACATGATGGTTCCTCAATGCGTCGCCTCGCAGCAGGAGTCATCAGCCCCAACGCTCGTCGGGCGGTTTCCCGCAGAGCGGGCCGGCAGAATCCATTGCCGATCGCCCGACCATGCCGCCCGCCCTTTTCTCGACAAGGCAAAACTCCGCTCCGCCTCACCCCCGACCGCCTCGCGTCTGCCTCTCCCCCGCCTCAAGCAGAGTGTCATATAATGTATGACACTCTGCTTGGTGGCGGTCGGAAGGGAGGAACTGGACAGGGTTGCCGGGGGCGGTTGTCTGCGAGCGCTCACGATGGTCTGAACACCGCGGTAGGTCATGGCGATCCGGGGCGTTCCGCGGCGGTGTCCCGCGCGAGACTGAGGAGAATTTTGATCAGTCGTCGCGCAATCGGCGCCAACGGCACATCAACCCGGTGCGCGTAGCCGATGACGAGCGGATCCGGCGGCGGGGAAATTTTGCGCAGGCGAATCCCCTCGCCCGAGAAGCGCCGGAAAACCTCGGGCACCACCGCGACGCCCCGCCCCGCCGTCACCGCCGCGATCAGCGAGGTCAGCCCGTCGCACTCGAGCGCGATGTTCGGCGCCCGCGTCACCGGCGCCAGCAACGCGGCCAGCGTGCGTCGGTATTCACCGTAGTGGCGGCGGTCATAGACCACGAGCGGCTCGTCCGCGAGCCGCGTCAACGGCACCGATTTCAGGCGTCCGAACGGATGGTGGGAGCCGAACGCCACGCAATGCGCGTAACGCTGAAGCGGGCGAAAAATCACATTGGCCGGCACGAGCTCGCCCGGATCCACCATCACCGCGAACTGGAGTTTTCCGGATTCGAGGCCGAGCAGCAGTTCGTCGCCTCCGAGATCGTGCAGCACCACGTTCACGGCGGGGGCGGCCTCGGCCAGTGTCCTCAGCGCCGCCGGCAGAATTTCAGCGGTCGGCGACGGCGCGTAGCCAAGATGCAGTTCGCCCACGGTGCCGCGAGCCCGCGCCCGCGCCGCCGTTGCCGCGGCTTCGGCCGCTGCGAGAATCCCGCGGGCATCGGCAGCGAAAGCCTTGCCCGCCTCGGTCAACAGGACGCCGCGGGCGCTGCGCTCCAGGAGCGAGGCGTCGATCTCCTGCTCGAGCGCACGCAGCTGCCGGCTGAGCGCGGGTTGCGCGAGGCGCAGCCGTTTGCTCGCCGCCGTAATGCTGCCGGTCTCGGCGACCGTCACCAGCGCCCGCAGATGCCTCAGTTCCATGCGGGCGCCAGTCATGCCCAGCCGGCATGACGGTGCCAACCTGAAAGCATTACCCGGCCGAGGGCGTTCTGCGGTAGTTTCATGACGTTTCCCGACTCGCTCATGAAAACGACTTCCCCTTCTCTACCGGACTACGGCGCCACCCTGCTGCGTTGCGCGCTGGGCGCGGTGATGCTGGCGCACGCCGCCGCGAAATACTTCATGTTCACGCTGCCCGGCACGGCGGCGTTCTTCGCCGCGCACGGATTTCCGGACTGGACGGCGTATCCGGTTTTCGGAGTCGAGGCTATCGGCGGCGCACTCCTCGTGACCGGCTGGCAAACACGCTGGGTGTCCGCCGCCTTGATTCCGGTGATGCTCGGCGCCTGGACGGTGCACGCCCCCAACGGCTGGATGTTTTCGATGCCGGACGGCGGCTGGGAATATCCCGCGTTTCTCACCATCGCGCTCGGCGCTCAGGCCCTGCTTGGGCCGGGCGCATGGGCCGTGCAACATCGTGCCTCATAAATCGCCGCCATCGACCAGGTCGCGCAGCAGCTGCGCGGTGTCCTTCGTGCCGCCACTCTTCCGCGCAAACACATGCGTGAGCGTCGGCGCTTTTTTCAGCTGCACCACGATGGCGGCCGCCCCAACCACGCGCGCCAGCGACGCTGGCAGCAGCGCGATGCCGCTACCCGCCGCCACCAACACCGCGACCGCTTGGGCCCGCGCCGATTCCGCGAGGATCCGCGGCCGGAAACCCGCTTCCGCGCAACGCGTCCGCACAAACGCCGCAAACGCCGGCGCGGCCTCGTGCGCCACGGCGACGAGCGGCTCGCCCGCCAGATCGGCCAGCGCGATCTCGCGCTTCTCCGCGAGCCGGTGGCCGAGCGGAACGAACGCCGCCAACGGTTCCGTCAGCCAGGTCTGATACACGATTCCCGGCGTGCTCTCGGCCGGCCGCAATCCCACGAACGCACCGTCCAGCACACCGCGATCCACGCCCGCCAGCAGTTCCGCCGGCAACCCGTCCTGCACGACGAGCTGCACCTCCGGATGCCGCTGGCGAAACCGGCGCAACACGTCCGTCAGCTCCGGTCCGAGCACCGCGCTCACGAAGCCGAGGCGCAGCCGCTGCACTTGTCCGGAAGCGAACCGCCGGGTCGTTTCGCCAGCCCGCCGTAGCTGCGGCAGGATCGTGCGCGTCTCCTCGTAGAACAACGCGCCGGCCGCCGTGAGCGTCACCCGCCGCGCGGCCCGCTCGAAAAGCGGCGTCCCCAATTTCTCCTCCAGCGCCCGCACATGCCGCGACAGCGGCGGTTGCGCGAGATGCAGCTTCGCTGCGGCGCGGGTAAAGGACAATTCCTCCGCCACCGCCGTGAAGCACTCCAGTTCCCGCAATGAGTATTCCATACCGAAACCGTATCAGAAAACGCCGATAACGGTAATATTGTTATGCCTCCGATTCGGCTAGGCTGGGTCATGGCCCTCAGCGACACGATCAAACGCGGCACTCTCCGCGCGCCCCACCGCAGCCTCCTCCGCGCGACGGGAGCGATCCAGTCCGACGCCGATTGGGACAAGCCTTTCATTGCCGTCGCGAACTCGTTCGTGCAGATCATCCCCGGTCACGCCCATCTCGATGTGGTCGGCCGCAAGGTCCGCGCGGCGATTCGCGCCGCCGGCGGCGTGCCGTTTGAGTTCAACACCATCGGCGTCGATGACGGCATCGCGATGGGCCACGAGGGAATGAAATACTCCCTCGCCTCCCGCGAACTGATCGCCGACTCGATCGAGACCATGTTGCGGGCGCACTGCTTCGACGGCGTGGTGTGCATCCCGAACTGCGACAAGATCGTCCCCGGCATGATGATGGCCGCGGCGCGCGTCGACATCCCGGCGCTCTTTGTATCCGGAGGTCCGATGCGCGCCGGGCGCAATCCCGCCAACGGCCAGGCGCTCGATCTCTCCTCGGTTTTCGAGGCGGTGGGGCGGTTGTCGCAGCAGACAATCGACGAGAGCGAGCTCGATCGGATCGAGCGCAATGCCTGCCCGACATGCGGGTCGTGTTCCGGCATGTTCACCGCAAACTCGATGAACTGCCTGTGCGAGGCGCTCGGGCTCGCGCTGCCGGGCAACGGCTCGATCCTCGCGACAGACCCGCGACGCGATGCGCTTTTCGAGGAGGCAGGCCGCACGATCGTGGCGCTCGTCCGCACCGGCACGCGTCCGTCAGATCTCCTCACGCGCGCCGCGTTCGAGAATGCGCTGACCCTCGACATGGCGATGGGCGGATCGTCCAACACGATCCTGCACACGCTGGCGATCGCCCGCGAAGCACGAGTGGCGCTCGATCTGGCAGACATCAACGTGATCGCCGACCGTGTGCCGTTGCTTTGCAAAGTCGCGCCTTCCGGGCCTCATCACATGGAGGACATTGATCGCGCGGGCGGAATTTCGGCAGTCCTGCACACGCTAAGCCAGCGCCCGGGCCTGCTTCACCTCGAAGCCAGGACCGTGACGGGCCGCACTTTGGGGGAGACGATCGCGCCCGCCGCAGTGCGCGATCCCGAGGTCATCCGTCCGCTCGATCGCGCGCACTCCGCGCGCGGCGGACTCGCCGTGCTCTTCGGGAATCTCGCCCCGCGCGGCGCGGTGGTGAAAATCGGCGCGGTGGCGCCGGCGATGATGACGTTTCGCGGTCCGGCGGTGATCTTCGAATCCGAGGGATCGGCGCGCATCGGCATCCTCACGGGCCAGGTGCGCTCGGGCGACGTCGTGGTCATCCGTTACGAAGGTCCGCGGGGCGGCCCGGGGATGCAGGAGATGCTGGGCCCGACGGCGGCGCTGGCCGGTCGCGGCCTGGCCGAGAGTGTCGCACTGCTCACCGACGGCCGTTTCTCCGGCGCCACTCGCGGCGGCGCAATCGGCCACATTTCGCCGGAAGCGGCCGCAGGCGGACCGATCGCGCTGATCGAGGCGGGCGATCTGATCGACATCGACCTGCCGGCGCGACGGCTGACGCTCCTCGTCGACGAAGCGGTGCTCGCCGAACGACGGACGCGGTGGAGTCATCGCCCGCGGGCGACGCGCGGCGGTTATCTGGCGCGTTACGCGGCGCTCGTCTCGAGCGCCGACGAAGGTGCGGTGCTGCGATTGCCGGCGTAAGTGTTCACGCGTCGGCGTTCGGGACGAGCGGGCGATAATCCGGCTGAAACATCCGCGCTTGCACGTCGGCGGTCAGATCGTGCGGACGCGGCGCGCGCGCGGTGCCGCTGCGGAAGGCCTCGTCAGCGACCGCCGTCGCGATCGCCACCGAGACCGAGCGAATCTGCGTGAGCGAAGGATAGACGCGTCCCATCGCCAGGTCCTCGTCCGTCACGAGCGCCGCGAGGGTTCGCGCCGCCGTCAGGAACATGCCGTCGCTCACGAGCCGCGACTGGCTCACGAGCGCACCGAAACCGACGCCGGGGAAGATATACACATTGTTGCCCTGGCCAGGGACGAAGGTCTTGCCCTCGAAGGTCACCGGCGGGAACGGGCTGCCGCTCGCGAAGATCGCGCGGCCGGCGCTGTGGCGATACGCGTCCTCCGCGGTGCACTCCGCCATCGCGGTCGGATTGGAAAGCGCAAAGATCACCGGTCGGGCGTTGAGCCGGCTCATCGCTTGAATGATCTCCGGCGTGAAGGCCCCACGCTGGCCGGACACACCGATCAGCGCGGTGGGTCGCAGCGCATCGATGGCGTCCGCCAGATGCGCGAGCGGGGCGTGCGCGTGCGCATACGCGACTTTGTGCTCGGCGAGTTTCGGCAGCCGGCTTTGGACCACGAGCCCCTGCGAATCGACGAACCAGCATCGTTCCCGCGCTTCCTTTTCGCTCAACCCCTCCGCGCGCGCCGCGGCGACGAACAGGTCGGCGATCCCGGTCCCGGCCTCGCCGGCGCCGAGAAAGAGCAGCCGCTGCTCCTTCAGTGACAACCCCGTCAATCGGAGGCTGGCGATCAACCCGGCAAGCGCCACGGCCGCGGTGCCCTGGATGTCGTCGTTGAAGCTGCAGATCCGCTCGCGATAACGGTGCAGGAGACGGAAGGCGTTCGTATTACCGAAGTCCTCCCATTGCAGCAACGCGCGAGGCCAGGCCTTGCTGACCGCGGTCACGAACTCGTCAATGAACCCATCGTAGTCGGGCCCGCGCACGCGTTTCTGGTTCAGTCCGATATAAAGCGGATCGGAGTGGAGCGCCGTGTTGTCGGTGCCCACATCCAGCGCGATCGGCAACGTATAGCACGGATGCACGCCGGCGCAGGCCGTATAGAGCGCGAGTTTGCCGATCGGAATGCCCATGCCGAGGGCGCCGAGATCGCCCAATCCGAGGATTCGCTCGCCATCAGTGACGACGATCATCCGCACATCCGTCCGCGTCCAGTGGCTCAAGAGCTCCGCGATATGTCCCCGGTCGCGAATGCTGATGAACAACCCGCGCGGCCGGCGGAAAATCGCGCCGAACTCGAGACACGCCTGTCCGACCGTCGGCGTGTAGATGATGGGAATCATCTCCTCCAAATGTTCGAGAATCAGCCGGTAATAGAGGGTCTCGTTCCGATTCTGGAGCATGCTGAGAAAGATATATTTCTCCAGCGGATCGGACTTTCGTTTGAAGTTGCTATAAACGCGGACCAGCTGTTCCTCGATCGTGAAGACCTTTGGCGGCAGCAGGCCCCGCAGGCCGAGCAGATTCCGCTCCTCTTCGGTGAATGCCGTGCCCTTGTTCAACAAGGGATCGACGAGCAGCGCCGCGCCATGAAGCGACGAGGCACTGCCGCAAGCCTGGGGTCCGAGGTCGGAGGCGATAGGGGCCATTCGCCAAAACTAGCGAAAAACCTGCAACCCACCTCGCAGTATTTTGGTAAAAAGTGCGCATCTTCTGCGCATTTCCTGCGCAGCGCGGCGGCCCCGGTCGCTGCGGCTAGCGCTGGATCGTTTGGGCGCCGGGGCGCAGCTCGATCGTCTCGCCGCGCCAAAGCAGCGTTCCACTGATCCCGGGAGGAAGACCGATTTCCGCGCGCAGGCCGTCGTCCGCCCGCTCGAAATTCACCTCGATCGGCCCCGCGGGATGCGGCACCCGTCCGCCCACGCGGCGCAGTTCGCCCAGATGCGGCTCAATCGTGACGCGCCGGAAGCCGGGCGACGCCGGCTCGATGCCGCACACGGTCGCGAGCAATTCGTAGACCGGCGACGCACTCCAGGCGTGGCAATCACTGCGCGTCGGATCGGGCCGCTCGGCAAATGTCGTCAATCCGCGCGCGAGCATGTCGTGCCACGGTCCGAGCGCCCGCAGGTAGTCGTCGCCCAGCCCGACCTGCTTCGCCGCGCGCAACAGGTAGAACCGGAAATAGAGCGTGCACTGCGTCAGCGTCGCGTCGTCGCGCACGCGTCGCATCAGGTCCGTCGCCTCCGGACCTCCGATTGCACCGGTCAGCACGGCGAGGGCGTTCACATGCTGGCTGAAACGATCGCGATCCGGCGTATCCGCGAACAGCTTACGCTGCGGATCCCAGCAGTTTTGCCGCACCGCCGCGAGGATGCGGGCGCTTATGTCACGCCAGCGGGTTGCCTCGGCGGTTTGGCCATACGCGTCGGCCAGCGCGGCCGCCTGCTGCAGCGCCCACGCGAATTGCAGCGACACGATGGCCGAGCCGCCTTCGCGAATGCCCGCCGGTTGTCCGCCGGGACGCGCCGCGTCGACCCACGGCCACTCGTCCGGCCAGTCCACAAAGTTCCAATACGACAGCGGCCCCAGCAATCCCGTCGCCGGATCCATCCGCTCCTCGAACCATGCGAGGACGTTGTGCACGCCCAGCAGTCGCGCGCGCACGAACGCGTCGTCGTCGCGATGCATCCAATAGTCGTGCACCATCCCGATCCAGAAGAGCGAGAATGGCGGGATGATCTGCGCGCTCGTGACCGGATAGCGGCTTTGCGTGAGCCCAAACGACAACCGCGACCGATCGAACTGCTCGATCGCGTTGCGCATCAGCCGGTCATCGCCAAACGCATACAGCGAGATCAGTGCCTGGATGCGTGTGTCGCCGACGTATTGCAGCTGTTCGTAATAGGGGCAGTCGACGTAGGTCTCATAGGCGCAGAGTTGCGCGGTGCGCACACCCACGTCCCAGATCGTTTTCAACCGGGAATCGTCGCTGGAAAACTGCCCGCGCTCCTCAAAGGGGTAACCGGTGGCCACCCCCGTGAGATCGAGCACCGTGAGCGGCTCGTCGCCGGTCTCCACGGTCAACTCGAGGTAACGGTAGGTGCGAAACATCAGCGGCCGAAACACCCGCTCCGCCCCGCCGTCGGCCACAAACTCGTCCTGCACCCCGACGATCCGGCGGCCGTCGATTTCGTCGCGATTTCCTTTTCGGCCGGCGGAATCGAAAAGGGCTTCGGCATACGTCAGCCGGCACAAGGCATCCTTTCCGCCGCTGACATGAAGTTCTGGATACGAATTGGTTTCGAAACCTTGATCGAGCAGCACGCGCGCCACCGTTCGCGGCGGAATCCGCCACGGGTTGGCTCCGCGCAAGAAATTCTCCGGCACCGGCGCGCCTTCCGACCGGCGCACCTGGGCGAGTCGCTGCTGGCGCTCAAACGGCAACGGGAGCGTTCGCGGCGCGAGCCACCAGCTCACGTCGGTCGCCATGCGTTCGGGCGTGCCCCGGCCGAGCGCGGCCGCGTGGGGCCAGCCCGCGTCGTCGAAATCCGCCTCTGACCAGCCCCACGCGAGACGGCGTCCGTCCACCCGGTCGCCGGGGCCGACGACGATGAAGGTCCGCAATGCCGCGTGATCGACGGGCAGCGCCGCATAAGCGTCCTCGCGCTTCACGCGCCAGCTGTCGTCGGTGTTGACGACGCTCTCCGACTCGCCCGCGCCCTGCAGGATGAAAGCCGTGCGCACCGTGTGCAACGCGTAGGGATGCTCGGCGCCATAGTTCCAGACGGTCGCCGCGAGGACGTTGCGGCCCGGTCGCAGATGCGGCGCGAGATCGACCGTTTCGTAATGCCACCGCAACGCGTCGCCGCGTTGCGGACCGACGGCGACCGAGGTGCCGTTGATCAGCAGCCGGTAGCGGCGATCGCCGGAAACCTGCACGACGAAGCGCTCCGGTTTTTCGGAGAGCTCGAAGGTTTTCCGGAAACGATACACGCCATAGCCGAGCTCCGGATCGGTCGGATGCGCGATCCATGACGCGTTCCAAAGATCCGAGACGGTCGTCGGCTTTGCGGCAGCGGCAGCGAACGCGGCGGTGCAGAACGACGAACACAGAGTGAGAAGGACCAACCAGCGCCAGGGGGTAGATTTCATGGATTCGACAGGCTCGCCCCAGTCAAATCGCCGCCCTCGCCGACCGCAATGCTGCGTCCTCGGTCCCCGGTCACGCGCTCCGTGTCGGTTTGCCGACTCCGGAGCGCGGCGGCCGTTCCGATTGAAAGCTCAGAACCGCACCGTCAGACTCGAGTTCACCGTGTAATCGGCGAACGCCGCGTCGCCGGCTCGCGCCGAACCATACGTCGTCGAACGACGGCGATGCACCGCCACCGGCACCGTCACCGCCGCAGTGATACGACCTTTGGTGAAGGCCACGCCCGGCTCGACGGCCACCGCAAAACCCGGGCGACGGCTGCCGCGGCTGCCGCCGAAGGCGTCGTTACCCGGCACGCCCTCGATCCGGGCGCCGAGTCCGACCGACAAACCGCGCACGGAGGTCACCGCATATTCGAACCCGCCGCGGGCCAGGTAGGCGTCGGGCACGGAGAAGCCGGTGGAGGCAATCCGCTCCTTGGGATTGAAGAGATAGAACGCATTGCCGTAAGCGGACCAGTTCTGGACGAGGTGCAGATAGCCCTGGAGCTCGACGGTGAACCCCCAGCCGCCGTCGCCGGGCTGGATCGACGAATCGACATAGCGGAGGGTCGGGCCGGTCGGACGGATGAAGGTGTCGGCCATTTTGTAGTCGCCGGTCGGCGCCTTGAGGCCGAGGCCGACCGCGAGGTTGCCCCGATGATGCTCTTCCGGGTTCAGCACCCAGTAATTCGCGCTCACGCGCATGTCGCCGAGCCCGGCCGCCTGCGTGTGGTAGCGTTTGCCCGAGGCGTTGCCGAGGTGCTCATACATCGACGAGCGGTCGTGATGCACGAACGGCAGCGTGAGGTTGAGGCTCAGGCGCGGCGACCAGCCGTAGGTGAGCGTCGTATCCAGAAAATGGGAACGATTCACGACCTCCGTGCCTTCGATCTCGCGATGCACCTGTTCGTCGTCGCCCGCGAAATGCCGGTGCGACTTGAACCAGCGGTGCGCCACCGTGACCTGCCAGTGGCCGGGCTGCAGCGAGGACGCGCCGTCAGGGATCATGGCGGATCCACCGCCGCGGGCGATGACGCAGCCCTGGCCGAAGGCGGCGGGCAGGGAAAAGGCGGCAACGCAAAGCGCCGCGCCAACGAAACGCAGGGTCGGGGAACCAACGCGCAGGGAGAGCATGGGGGAGGTCGGGGGTTAGGTGTGTGGCGCCCCGGCGCTTCCGCCGCTGGCGCGCCGCTTCAGTGGCAACGCTCCCCGCCCGTGGGGAGCCAAATGGGACTGGCTGCCGCCGCCGGTGGGCGATTTGCGGAAAAAACGGGGCGGCGCCGTGCGTCCCCGTTTTCCAATTACAAAAAAGGCGGGGCGATCATCCGCCCCGCCCGCTGATCGATCTGGTGCGCTTCGCTCAGATCTCCGCCGCCGCCGTCCCGGGTTCGGCGCCGGGATGGGCGTGCGTCGACCTCGCGGCCGCTGCCGCGGCCTCCTTTTTCCGGTCGTGGGCGATGAACGTATAGAAGGTCGGCACCACAAAGAGCGTGAAGAGCGTGCCGATCGACATGCCCGCCGCGATCACGAGACCGATCGAGAACCGGCTCGCCGCGCCCGCACCGGACGCAAACACCAGCGGCAGCACGCCGAGCACCATCGCCGCAGTCGTCATCAGGATCGGGCGCAACCGGACGCCGGCCGCGTGCTGCACGGCCTCACGAACCGAGTAGCCCTCCTGTTCCTGGAGCTTGTTCGCGAACTCCACGATGAGAATGCCGTGCTTCGTGATGAGGCCCACCAGCGTGATCAGTCCGACCTGCGTGTAGATGTTGAGCGTCGCGAAACCGAAGAACAGGAACAGCAGCGCGCCTGCGATCGAGAGCGGCACCGACATGAGGATGATCAGCGGATCGCGGAAGCTTTCATATTGCGCCGCGAGCACGAGGAAGATCACGAGCACCGCGAGCGCGAAGGTCGCCAGGAGCGAGCTGCCCTCCTGCATGAACTGACGCGACGTGCCGGCGTAATCGACCGTGAAGCCCTGCGGAAACGTGCTGGCCTGCTCCTGCAGATACGCCAGCGCCTCGCCTTGAGACACGCCGGGCGCCGGGAGGAACGACACCGTGGCCGCGTTCAATTGCTGGAAGCGCCGCAGTTCGCGCGGCTGCGTCGTCTCCTTCAAGGTCGCGAACGTCGAGAGCGGCACGAGGCCGGCCTTCGAAGTCGACACGTAGTAGTCCTTCAACTGATCCGGATTGAGCCGCGCCAGGCGGGTCACCTGCGGGATGACCTTGTAGGCGCGTCCTTCGATCGCGAAGCGGTTGACCCAGCCGCCGCCGAGCATTGAGCCGAGATCGGAGCTCACCTGCTGCATGTTCACGCCGAGCGCCGCGGCTTTTTCGCGGTCGATCTCGATGCTCACCTGCGGCTGATCGAACTTCAGGTTCGTGTCGCCGAACAGGAACAATCCGCTCGCCATCGCGCGTTGCAGGAGATCGTTGGCAACTTCCGCGACGCGCAGTGGCTCCTCCGTGGAACCGATGACAAACTGCACCGGCAGGCCGCCGGTCGAACCCGGCAGTGGCGGACGTTGAAATGCCGCGGTGTTCAAGCCCGCGACCGCCGCCGCCCGTCCCTGGATCTCGGCGAGGAGTTCCGCGGCCGAGCGATCGCGCTGGCTCCACGGCTTCAAGCGCCAACCGATGAACGCCGTGTTGGTGGCTCCACCGAATCCGGCCAGTTGAAAAATGTCGGCCGTCTCGTTCGGGTAGTTCTCGCGAATGATCGCGGAGACCTGATCGGCAAACATCTCCGTTTGCTCCAGCGTCGCGTTCGGCGCCGCCTGGGCCTGCATGAAGATGATACCCTGGTCCTCGTCCGGCGCGAGTTCGCTCTTGGTCATGAGGAAGAACGGAATGATCGAGCCGAACACGAGCACCGCGACGATCACCACCGCCAGCCGCGTTTCGAGCACCGTGTGCAGCGAGCGCTCGTAGGCGCTGCGCAGCTTGGTGAACGCCACGTCCAGCCAGTGCTCGAACCCGCGCGGATTCGGATTATGGCGCAGGATCTTCGACGAAAGCATCGGCGTGAGCGTCAACGCCACCACGCCGGAAATGATCACGGAGCCGGCCAGCGTGAACGCGAATTCGCGGAACAACGCGCCGGTCAGGCCGGATTGAAAACCGATCGGCGCAAACACCGCGGCGAGCGTGATCGACATCGTGATGACGGGACCGACCAGTTCGTGCGCGCCGCGCAGCGCGGCGTCGAACGGCGTCAGCCCCTCCTCGATGTGACGGTGGATGTTCTCCACCACGACGATCGCGTCGTCGACCACCAGACCGATCGCGAGCACCATCGCGAGCAGCGTCAGCAGGTTGATCGAAAATCCCATGGCGAGCATGAACGTGCATGCGCCCACGATCGACAGCGGGATCGCGACGATGGGAATGAACACGGAGCGGAACGAGCCGAGGAAGAGGTAAATCACCACGACCACGATGAGCATGGCTTCGAGCAGCGTATGCATCACCTCGCTGATCGAATCGGTGATGAACTCGGTGAGGTCGGCCACCACCTTGCCGTGCAGGCCGGGCGGAAGCTGCGCCGCGATGTCCGGGAGGATTTCCCGCACCCCTTGCATCACCTCGATCGAGTTCGCCGTGGGCAGCGCGAAGACGCCGATGAACACGCCGTTCTGCCCCGAGAACTTCACCGAGCTGTCGTAGCTCTCGGCGCCGAGCACGACATCCGCGATGTCGCGGACGCGGATCAGTTCGCCGTTGTGCTCGCGCACGATGATGTTGCGGAAACCCTCCGCCGACGTGAGATCCGTCTCGGCCGTGAGATAGACCGTGAGCATCGAACCCTTGGTCTGGCCGACCGCCGAGAGCACGTTCTGCGCCGCGAGCGCGCTGCGGACGTCCGCCGCGCTCAATCCCAGCGCCGCCATCCGGTCCGGCTTGAGCCAGATGCGCATCGAGAAGGTGCGTGCGCCGAGCACCTCGGCTTTCTGCACGCCGGGGACGGTGGACAGCTTCGGCTGCACGACACGCACGAGGTAGTCGGTGATCTGATTGCCGCTCATCGTGTCGCTGTAGAAACCGAGGTAGGCGGACGCCGTCGTCTCGCCAACGGAGACGTCGAAGACCGGATCCTCGGCGCCCGCGGGCAGCTCGCCGCGCACGCGATTCACCTTGGAGGTGATCTGGGTGAGCGCGTCGTTCGGATCGAAGTTCAAGCGCAGGCGCGCGGTGATCGTGGCGGAATTCTGGCGGCTGGAGGACTCAAGGTAGTCGATGCCGTCGGCCGAGGCGATCTCGCGCTCGAGCGGCGTGGTCACGAAGCCGCGCACGAGGTCGGCGTTGGCGCCGGGATAGGCGACGCTCACGCTCACCACGGCGTTTTCCGTGCGCGGATACTGCCGGACGGTGAGCGCGCGGATGGACTGCCAGCCGGCGAGCAGGATGAAAAGGTTGACCACCGTCGCGAGCACGGGACGGCGGATGAAAAGGTCGGTGAATCTCATGAGGATAAGGAGGCGACGAAGCCGGCCGATGGCGTCACGGTATCCCGGATACGCCGGAAGCGGCCGCGAAGTGCCTCGGAGCGGCTCAGCTCTGCGCCGGCGTGGGCGCCGGGTTGCTGGCGGGGACGACGGAGTTGTTGATGACGACCGCCGCGCCGTTGCGCAGCTTCATCTGGCCGGAGGTGACGACCTGTTCGCCGGGCTTGAGCCCGTTGACGATGGAAACGAGATCGCCGCGTTTGGTGCCGGTGGTGACGAAGCGCTGCTCGACCACGAGCTGGGTCGCGCCGTTGTCGCCGGCCTTTTCCACCACGACATAGACGGAATTTCCGTAAGGGCTGTAGACGATCGCGGTCGCCGGCAGCTCGAGCACGGGCGTCTCGGCCGGCAGTTCCACGGCCACGCGCGCGAACAGGCCGGGGCGCAAAATCTCGTCGGAGTTCGGCACGATGGCGCGCACGCGCACGTTGCGCGTCGTTTCGGTCACGCGCGGATCGATCGCCTCGATTTTACCCTCGAACGTGCGGTCGGGAAACGCATCCACGCTGACGCGCACCGTGAGCCCGGTGCGCAGCTGCGGGATATCCTGCTGCGGCAGCGCGAAATCCACGTAAGCCGGATCGACCGCCTCGAGGGTGACCACGGCCTCGCCCTTGTTGAGAAATTCGCCGACGTCGATCGTGCGGATGCCCACGCGGCCGGCGAACGGCGCGACGATGCGCTTCTTGGCGAGGGTCGCCTTGATGGCGTCGACGGCGGCGATGGCTTGCGCGTGGTTCGCCTCCGCCACATCGAGCTCGGCGGCCGTGCTGACGTTCGTCGAGCGCAACTCGCGCGCCCGGTTCAACGAGGCCTGCGCGAGCTTCGCCCCGGCTTCCGCGCTCGTCAGCTGCGCCTGCTCGGTGGACGATTCGAGCTCGATCAGGAGATCGCCTTCATTGACGTGCGTGCCGGATTCGAAACCGATTTTCAAGACGCGTCCCTCGATCTCGGTCCGCACGGTGATTCCCTGGTAACTTTCCACGCTTCCGACGGCCGAAAGCAGCGTGCGCCAGTTTTGTTGCACCGCCGGCGCGGTGGTGACCGCCGCAGGTCGAGGCTTCATCGCCGCCATCGCCGCCGCGGCTTTCCGCAGCGTCAAAATTTTATAGCCGAAGATCGCACCGACCACTGCCAGCGCGACCAAGGTCGTGAGAATGACACGTTTTTTCATCAGAGAGCCGAAAAGATACGAAATGGAAACCGAGCGCAACGGACTCGTTATCCCAATCTTGGCAATCTGACGCGCGAGTTGGCGAATGGTGACGAAAATCGCCGGCAAGATGTGCGCTGTTTTTTTTTGGACGGCGGCCGCCTCCGCTCAATCGCGCCTGCCTTCGTTACTTAGGACATCGGCGTCCTCGCTGGGACACGCGAACTACCTTCCGGACGCATGCAGCCAAAAAAAAAGCGCGCGTCCTCTCGACGCGCGCCGTTTGCGTTAATCGATCCCGTCGTCCCGCTCAGAACCGCGTCGTCGCCTGCAGCAACCACTGCCGGGGCGGCGAGAACGAACGGCCACCCGCCGAGTAGAGTTCGTCGGTGAGATTCTCCACGTTGAGCTGAAACTCGACCGGGCGACCGGCAAGATTGACGGTGTAGCCGAGCGCGAGGTCATACACCACCCAGCCGCGGACGACCGTGCCCCACGACGACGTGCTCGCCGCCGGCATGAGCGAACTCTGCGCGCGCACGCCGAAGCCGATCCAGCCGCTCTTGAGCCGGCCCTCGGTGAACGAATATTTCTGCCAGAGGCGCAGCGTGTCGTCGGGCGTGTTGTCGAGCGGGCGGCCGTTGAGGATCATGTAATCCATCAACACCGTGGGGTTCGTGCTCGCGGGCTTGCTCACCGTGAGCTTGTTGGTCCACAGGTGGCTCATCTCGAGCACCGCGGTGTAGTTGCGGGTCGGCATCCAGGTGAAACCGACCTCGATGCCGCTGGAGCGATTGCCGTCGAGGGTGCGGTTCCACTGCACACGCGCCGTCTGCGCGGTATTCTGCGTGGCGGGATTCGGATCGACCTGCGTGCCCACGTTGCGCGGGTCGTTGGCGGTGCGCTCGTTGTCCACGACAATCGTGTTGTGACGATAGAGGTCGAAGACGCCGACGCGGCCGATGAGCTTGCGATCGAGCATCTCGACCTTCACGCCGGCCTCGCGGCCGTAGCCTTCCAGGTCCGGCACGAGATTCGCGGCGCGCTCCTCGAGCGTCACGAGGTTGTTGAAGGAGGTGGTGGTCGCGTTGATCAACGAACCCGTCTGCGCCTCCTGGCCGATGTTCTCGCTCGCGTAGAAGTTCAGGCCGGGAAACGGCTCGAACACGACGCCGATCGTGCGCGACTGCGTGGACTGCTTCGGCGTGATCGTCGAACTCGCGAGCCGGATGCGATTGCGATCCTCCGTCCACGTGTGCGCCTGGATGATGCTGTTGCGATAACCGGCAAAGACGCTGATGCGGTCCTTCCAAAAGCTGCCGCTATAGGCGGCGTAGCCGGCCTCCGGGAACGAGCGCGTGTAGAACTGGGCCGAGACACCGTCGGCGTAAACCTCGTCGGCGAACTTCTGCACCTGCGTGTAATCGGGCACCTGATGCACGCGCGGATCGAAATAGCCGAAGATGCTGGAGCCGGTCAGCGTCGCGGGCGAACCGGCGACATTGGGCGAACCGGCCACCGTGCCGAGGCTCGTGTAGTTCCAAACTGGATTCACGGACCACGCCTGGTTGAACGCCGCTTCGTAGCCGAGGAGCAGCTTGTGCTTGATGCGGAGCATTTCCTTGCTAAGCACGGCCTCGACCTTGCCGTTGAGCGGAATCTCCTCGCGCTTCGTGGAAAAACTCGTCGCGAGCGGCGTGGAGCCGTCCGGGTAGCGCCGGTAGGCGTTGCCGAACGCGGTCGTGGTGCTGTGCAGATCCATCCAGCGGCCGACGAGCCGGAGTTCGAGCCAGTCGGCGACAAACAGATTCGTTTCGCTTTCGACCAGGTCGTAGTCGGAGTTGAATGGGTTGTGCGCGCCGAAATGGTTGGCCTCGACCCCGCCGGGCCAATCGCCGGCGACGAAGCCCTCGCCCTCGCCGAGCGACACCCAGTTGCCGTAGGCCGTGTAGCGATCGGAGCGCCACGTGGCAAACGCCCGGCCGATGCGCGTGCGGTATTCCGCGATCGTGAACGGCTGGCCGGCGTTGGGACCGGTCGTGCGGCTCCTGCCGAGATCGAGCAGCGCCTGCGGCGGATTGTCGTAGTCGTTCTGGTAATTCTGCGTGGACTGCTGCGAATGACTGACCGCATTGCCGCTGCGCTTGCGATGCGCGTATTCGAGTCGCGTCGTCAGGCGCTTGAACGGCCGCCAGGTCAGCTGCGGGTTGATGAACCGCGTCTGGTTGTGGCTGTCGTCGCGCCACGTGTTGCCGTCCTGGTAGTAGGCGATGAACCGATACGCGAGTTTGTCCTTCACGATCGGGCCGGTGAGATTGAGCTTCGAGATGAAGCTTTCGTTGGAATCGACGCGGACGTTGAGCGAACCGCTGCGCTGGAACGACGGCTTTTCGGTCACGAGATTCATCACGCCGCCGAGCGTCGAGCCGCCGATGAACACCGTCATCGGACCGCGCGCGACTTCGACGCGATTCACGTTTTCCGTGCCGAAGCCGAACATCATCGGCAGGCCGTTGCGCTGACTCAGATTGATCGGCTGGCCACGCATGCGGGTGCGCAGCGGCTCGCCGCCAGTGACGGCGCCGACCGTCGGATTCACGCCCGCGGTGTTGCGCGCGCCGTCGTCCATGCCGCCCTGGTCGGTCGTGAGGCCCGCCTGATAAGCGGCGACGCCGTTGAAACCGACGCCGCCCGTGTCGCTGAGGAACTGTTCCGTGACAACGTTGATCGCGAGCGGGATCTTCGCGAGGTCCGCGGCGAAGCCGGTGGTCGCGACGGATTTGTCGGCGACGTAGGGCGAGTCCTTCTTGCTCGTGACTTCGAACACGGAGAGTTGCACGACCTCGGAATTCTCCAAGGAGTCCCTCGGTGCGGCCGCGGTCTGCGCGTGAGCGACGGGCAGGCTCGCAACGAGCAAGGCGGCGGAGAACGCCAGCGGATGGGAACGGGGAAGGTTCATAGAGCAGCTTGGTTGATGGGTTGGCGGTGTCAGCCGGCAAGCGCTCGATGGGCGGCCCGAACGTGCGGCGGGCACGTGAGGTCGGAAACCGGTCCCAAACGCAGGGCTTGCTGGGGTTGCAGTGCCTATGACCGCGGCCGGGAGGCCCGGGAACCGCTGCGTTACTGAAATCGCTCAGCAATCGGACCAGGAGCAAAAAATCCCGAACGATTTCAGCAGACACGCGGTCGGAGGTGGGATTTGTCCGATGGTAATCACGCGCATGCCCCGACGTTTGCTCGCCTTCCTTCTTTTCGCCTGCGGTGGCGCTGCCGTTTTGCCTTTGCCGGGGTCTGCCGCCGGCGCCGCCACGACGTCCCCGGCGACACCGGTGCGCCTCATGGCCGTCGGCGATTCGATCACGGAGGGCGCGGACTTCTTCACGAGCTACCGGTTTCCGCTCTGGGAAAAACTTTTCGGCGCGGGCTACGTCGTCGAATTCGTCGGCACGCGCACGCGACCGACGCGCATCGGTCCGCTCGCGCACGAGGGTTACAGCGGCAAGAATACCGAATACCTGGCCGCGGAGGTGCCGGCGCATTTCGCCGCGCAGCCAGCCGACATCGTGCTGCTGCACAGCGGCCACAATCACACCGTCGAGGAGCAGCCCGTGCCCGGCATCGTCGCCGCTACGGAAAAACTGATCGCTGCGTTTCGCGCCGCGAATCCGCGCGTCACCGTGCTGCTCGCGCAGGTGATCCCGGCCGGCAAGCTGCCGAAATACGCTTACCTTCCCGCACTGAACGCCGCGCTCGCCGAACTCGCCGCGCGACTCGACCGCGCCGACCAACGCGTGGTGCTGGTCGATCAGGCGAGCGGCTTCGACTGGGAGACGGATACTGTTGCCGACAAAGTTCATCCCAACGCGCGCGGCGCCGAAAAGATGGCGCAACGTTGGTTCGACGCGCTGCAACGCGTCCTCCCGCCGCCGACGCAGCGGTTCGCACCGCGCCGCATCACCTATGAAACCATTGGCGACACGGCGCTGCAGCTTCACGTTTTCGACCCCGCGTCCCCGGCGTCGGCGACCGGCCCGCGCCCGGCAGTCGTGTTCTTTTTCGGCGGCGGTTGGACGCATGGCACGCCGCTGCAATTTTACCCGGAGTGTGCGCATTTCGCGGCGAACGGTTTCGTGGCGATCAGCGCCGACTACCGCATCGCCTCGACGCACGGCACGACTCCGTTAGAAAGCGCGGCCGATGCGCGCGCGGCGCTCCGGTGGATCCGCACGCACGCCGCGGAGCTCGGCGTCGATCCGGCACGAATCTACGCGGCCGGCGCTTCGGCCGGCGGCCATCTAGCCCTGACGGCCGCGCTGGCCGCGGACGAGCCTCGCCCGGGAAACGCGCCTGCCGTTTCGGCGCGGCCGGACGCGCTGCTGCTCTGGTATCCGATTCTGGATACGAGCGCAGACGGCTACGGCCACGAACGCTTCGGGCCGCGCTTCGCGGAACTCTCGCCTCTTCATCTCCTCCGCGCCGGGAAGCAGCCGCTGCCGCCGACGCTGATCCTGGTTGGCGGCGCCGATCCGGCGGTCCCGGCAACGACGGTGCACACGTTTCAAACCCTCGCCCGTGAAAGCGGAGCGCGGTGCGAGGTGACGGTCTTTCCCGGCCAGGGGCACCCGCTCTATTCCTATCGCGCCGGCGGCGGACCGCTGCGGGACGAAACCCTCGCGATTGCCGATCGTTTTCTCGCCTCGTTGACGAGCGACGAGCCCGCTCACTGAGCGATTTCAGTAGGCGGCGAATCGCGACGCGGCCGGACCGCCGCAAAGTTGCGATCCACCGCTCCCACGGACGGGCCGGACCAACGCCGCGTTGGCGCGGTGCCTTCGTCCCGTCGCCCCTTCACTTTTCGTCCTCATGACTCGTCACGAGCTTTCCACCGATTTTCTCGTCGTGGGCGGCGGCCTGGCTGGCGTTTGCGCCGCTCTGGCCGCAGCCCGCAACGGCCGTCGCGTCATCCTCATCCAGGACCGCTCCGTCCTCGGCGGCAACGCCTCCAGCGAGATCCGCATGCACATCGTCGGCGCCGACATTCACGGCCGCCGGCCCGGCGCGCGCGAATCCGGTCTGATCGAGGAGCTTCGGCTCGAGGACGCCGCGCGCAATCCCCACCGGTCCTACTCGCAGTGGGATTTGCTGCTTTACGAAAAAGTCATGGCCGAGCCGAACCTCACGCTGCTGCTCGACACGGACTGCGTGAGTTGCACCTGCGAGACGCGGCCCGACGGGTTGCGGCGGATCGTCAGCATCGAGGCCGTCCGCCAGTCGACGGAGGATGCGTTTTCCATTCGCGCCGACGTCTTCGCCGACTGCTCCGGCGACGGCCGGCTCGGCGTCGAAGCCGGCGCGGATTTCACGGTCGGGCGCGAGGCAAAATCCGACTACGGCGAGTCAC
Source organism: Opitutaceae bacterium (assembly GCA_040255565.1). Taxonomy (GTDB): domain Bacteria; phylum Verrucomicrobiota; class Verrucomicrobiia; order Opitutales; family Opitutaceae; genus Opitutus. The sequence goes on from JBDZVH010000002.1 coordinate 75,391, forward strand.
TGGCGCTCGACGTTGCCGACCGGAAAACGCTTGGCAGTTCGATCCTGTTCACCGCGCGCCGCTACGACACGCCACAGCCGTTCCGCGCGCCGTCCTGGATCCGCCGTTTTCAAAAACACGAGTTCAAGTTCCGCCCGATCGACAGTTTCGAATACGGCTACTGGTGGGCCGAATGGGGCGGGCAACTCGACACGTTGAAGGACAACGCCACGATCCGGCACGAACTGCTGCGCATCGCGCTCGGTGTCTGGGATTATGTGAAAAACTCCGGCGACCACCCCGATTCGGCCAACTGGGCGCTCGAATGGGTCGGCGCGCTGCCGGGCAAACGCGAGTCGCGCCGTTTCCTTGGCCCGCACGTCCTGTCCCAAAACGACCTGCAGAGCGGTCGCATCTTTTCGGATACGGTCGCCTACGGTGGCTGGCCGCTCGACCTGCACCCGCCGAGCGGCGTCGACGCTGTCGACGAATGGCCCTGCGAGCACACGCACCTCGATCACCTTTACACGATCCCGCTGCGCGCGCTGGTGTCGCGGAACATCGCCAATCTCCTCTTTGCCGGCCGCAACATGAGCGCCACGCATGTGGCCTTTGCGAGCACGCGCGTGATGGCAACGTGCGCCGTGATGGGCCAGGCCATCGGCACCGCCGCCGCGCTCGCCACGCCGCTCGGTTCGCGCTCGCTCGCCGAGCATTTCGATCCGGTTGCGATTCGCCGGCTCCAGGAAGTGCTCCTGCGCGACGACGCCTTCCTGCCGGCCTTTCGCGCCGAGGATGCCGCCGATCTCGCGCGCCGCGCGCAGGTGAGCGCCTCATCCGCCACGGACCGCGGGGCGCCCGCGCAGGTGACGGATGGCATCACCCGTGAACTTCTTCGCGGCTTCGGGCCCTGGGCGGACGGCGCGACGCACCGCTGGGAATCCGCCACGCTGCCGGCCTCGCTCGAACTCGCCTGGCCGGAGCCGGTCGCCGTGCGCGAGATTCACCTGACCTTCGATTCCGGTTTCGAGCGCGAGCTTACGCTCAGTGCGAGCGACAGCACGACGCGGAAACTCATCCGCGGGCCGCAACCCGAGCTGGTGCGCGATTACGAACTCCTGCTCGACGGCCGCGTGCTGCTCGACGTGCAGGACAACCTTGTCCGCAAGCGCGTGCACCGGCTGACCGAGGCGGTCACCGCCAGCCGGCTGCAGCTGCGCGTGAACCGCACCCACGGTGTTTCCCACGCTCGCGTCTTCGAAATCCGGGTTTACGCCTCCTGACGCGCGATGAGATTTCTCCGTCACCTTTTGCTGGCCGCCGCGCTGGCTGCCCCCGCCCTCGCCCAACCGTCCGCCACGGCCTTCCACCGGCGCGGCGGACTGCCGCATGTGGCGGACATCGCGACACGAGGCGACGGCGAATTACGGGTCGCGTATCTCGGCGGAAGCATCACCGCGGCCGCCAACGGCTGGCGCAGCCTGACCACCGCTCATCTCGCGGCTGCGTATCCAAAACTTCATGTCGTCGAGATTGCGGCCGGACTTCCCGGCACCGGTTCGGATCTCGGCGTCTGCCGGCTGGAACGCGACGTTCTGCGGCATCGGCCGGATCTGCTCTTCGTCGAATTCGCGGTAAACGACGCGTCAACGCCGCCGGACCGGATCGAGCGGACGATGGAAGGCATCGTCCGCCAGACCCGGCGCGCGAATCCGCAGACGGATATTTTTTTCGTCTACACCGTCTCCACGCCGGGCCTGCCCGATCTCGAAGCGGGCCGCTTTCCGGTCGCAGCCACGGCCATGGAGCGCGTGGCCGGGCACTACGCGATCCCCTCGCTTCACTTCGGCGTGGAGATCGCGCGGCGGGTAAGTGCGGGCACGCTCCTGTTCAAGGCTCCGGACGCACCCGACGACCCCCGCACGTTTTCGCTCGATGGCGTGCACCCGACCGCCGCCGGACACCGCATCTATTTCGCGGCGATCGAACAGGTGTGGCCCACGCTGGTCACGGCCCCGGCATCGAAGCCGACGACGTTGCCCGCGCCTTTGCACGCCGATAACTGGAGCCACGCGGCGCTGCGCGAGATCGGCACCGTCAACCGCACCGGCGAATGGTCGCTGGTTTCGCCCGACGATCCAAATCTGCGCGGTGCGACGAAGGCCCTGCTGCCGCCGACGTGGCGGACCGCGGAAGCCGGCGCGGCGTTGACGGTGGAGTTTTCCGGCCGGACGTTCGGTCTGCTCGGCATCGCGGCGCCGGACAGCGGGCAATTCCGCGTGACGATCGAAGGCGAAGAGCCGGTGACGGACACGTTTTTCGATCATTATGTGACGCCGTCGTTCTGCCGTCCGCGGCCGTGGTTTTATCCGCGGCCCTTGGCCGACGGCCCGCACCGTGCGCGCATCGATTTGCTCGCCGAACCCGTGGACAAGGCCGCGATCAAGGCGAAGGCCGGCAAAACGCTGGCGGAACCGGATCGCTACGCGGCGAACCGGTTGACGTTGAGCGGCGTCCTTTTGGTCGAAAGCGCGGAGCCGTGAGACGACGCGGACGGATTGCACCGTTGCGCCCCGCGCGAGTGGCGACTGAATTCGTTCAGTCGATGACGTCTTCCCGCCGCTGCACCATCAAGGATATCGCCGCCAAGGCCCGCGTGGCGGTGTCGACCGTGTCCTACGCCTTGCGGAATCATCCGAGCATTCCACCCGAAACCTGCCGGCGCATTCAGGCCATCGGCGAGCAGCTCGGCTACCGGCCTGATCCGCAGATCTCCGCGCTCATGGCGCACATCGGTCGCGGACGCGCGGTGAACTCCTCCGGACGGATCGCGCTGGTCTGGATGCAGGGCAAACGCGCGCTGACGCGCACGGACAACTTTTTCAGGGAAGTGCGCGAGGGTGCCGCGGCGCGGGCGCAGTTGCGCGGCTATCATCTCGAAGAATTCTGGCCCGATGAAGACAAGTTGAGCGGCGCACGGCTGAGCGGAATCCTTCGCGCCCGCGGAATTCAAAGCGTCATTTTTTCGCCGAGCATCGAGGGCGTCGCGGCCGATTATGCGCTGGCTTGGGAGAATTTCGCCTGCGTCGTGCTCGGCCATGCGCGCTGGCCTGTCGAACTGCACCGGGTGGCGCACGATCACTATCACGCCGTCTGCGAATGCCTGCAGCGCATGACCGCCGTCGGCGTCAGGCGGCCCGCGATCGTGTTGACCGAGGAGATCAACCAGCGCACGGGTAGCGCGGTGAAGGCGGCCTTCATGACCCATCACCCCGAGGAGGAAGAGGCGCGCAGCCTGATCTATGCGCTCGACCTGCGGGGCGCGCGTCCGTTTTCGTCCTGGCTGCGATCGCAGGATCCAGACGGCATTCTGCTTTTGCGCCGGGAGATGTGGCCGGAACTCGCCGGACCGCAGCTCAAGGCGTTGCACGCGAAGGGCCGCGTCTGGTGCGCGAACTGGCGGGCGGGCGATCCGCTCGCGTTGCCCGGCATCCAGCAACGTTACGACCTGGCGGCGCGCGCGGCGGTCGACCTCGTGACCGGCCTCGAGCAAAGCCGGACGCTCGGTCGTCCCGACCACCCGCAATACGTGCAGATCCGCGGCGACTGGCACGAACACGCCGCGGCGGCCGTGACGTAGCCTCCGCGACCGGACCGCCGTCGCGCATCGGCCCGCGCACTGAACGGTTTCAGCAACCGCGCCGTTCGTCTTCGTTGTTCTTCCGTGTTGCGTCTTTTCCCACCCCTTCTTCGCGCGCGAGCGCCTCGATTCCCATGACTCTTCCCCGCCGCAGCTGGATGCTGCTCGTGCTGCTGTTTGGCATCGGGCTGCTCAATTACCTCGACCGCCAGACGCTCTCGATCCTCAAGGCGACGATCAAAGTCGATTTCGCCCTCACCGACACGCACTACTCGTGGCTGGTGGGTGCGTTCATGGCGCCCTACATCGTCTTTTACGTGATCAGCGGGCGGTTGGTCGACCGGTTCGGCACGCGCTTCAGCCTCGCGCTGTTCACCGCGGTCTGGTCGCTGGCCAACGTCTTCTCGGGGCTTTCGCAGAATTTCGGCCAGATGGCCGCGGCTCGCGCGCTCCTCGGCGCGGCCGAGCCGGGCGCATTTCCGGCGATTCAACGCGTGATGATGACGTGGTTTCCACCCGAGCGGCGTGCGTTTGCGTGGAGCTTGCTGAGTCCGTGCACGACGGTCGGCGCGATTCTCGCGCCGCCGTTGGTCGCCGTGTTGACCGGCTGGCATAGCTGGCACGCCGCCTTCATCATCCCGGGCGTCGCGGGACTGTTTCTCGCCGTCGCCTGGTGGAGCGCGGATCGCAATCCGCCCGTGCCTGCCTCCGAGAAAGAATCGACCGAACCACCGCCGCCACTGCGCGCGATCCTCGCGGATCGGCGCGTCTGGCTGCTCCTCGCCGCGCGCGCGCTCACCGATCCGGTGTGGTATTTCCATTTGTTCTGGTTGCCCGGCTACTTGCAGGAACGCCTCGGCGTCTCGCTCACGCAACTCGGCTGGATCGGCTGGATCCCGTCGTTTGTGGCGTCCGCCGCGGTGATGGCCACCGGCAGGACCACGGATTTCTTCGTGGCCCGCGGCCATGCGCCGGTGCGCGTGCGCGTCACGATGTTCGCGGCGGCGGCGCTCGTGGCGCCGGTGGGCGCATTCACGACCTTTGCGCCGTCCGTGACCTGGGCGCTGGTGCTGATCTCGCTCGTGGCGATCGTGTGCCAGATCTGGTTTTTCGGTCAGGGCCTGCTCGTGGCCGATGTCTTTCCGCGCCACTCCGCCGCGACCATCGCAGGTTTGCTTGGCGCCGTGGGGGCGAGCGGCGGCTTGTTGATGAACCTCATCGCAGGACCGTTGATCGAACATGCAGGCTACATCTCGGTTTTCAGCGCGCTCGCCTGCCTGCATCCCTTCGCCGCGTTTCTGCTGTGGCGTGCGCGCTCCACCCTGCTCGTTTCTCGATGAAACCCGTTCTCCGTTCCCTCCTCTTCTTGCTCGGGCTCGCGTCCGCTGCGGCGGCGGCGAATCCGCCGCGCTTTCATGTCGCGCCTCCGCCGCTCGGCGACGACGCGCACCCCGGCTCGGCGGACGCGCCGTTTGCGACGCTCGATCGCGCGCGCCGCGCCGTCCGGGCGCATCTCGAAACCAACGAACTGCGCGGCGACCTCGTCGTCGAGTTGCATAACGGCACGTATGTGCTGGGCGAGCCGGTGCGGTTCGAACCCGCCGACTCGGGAAAAGGCGGCTTCGATGTCGTCTATCGCGCCGCCGCCAACGCGACCGTGGTGCTCAGCGGCGGACGCCGGGTGACCGGCTGGACGCGCGAAGCCGACGGCGCCTATCGCGCGGCAGTCGGCCGCGGGATCGATTTTCGCCAGCTGTGGGTAAACGGGCACCGCGCCACGCGAGCGCGGACGCCCAACGCCGGCGCGATGCTGCAGCTGGACACGGAAAAAGCGGCGGACGGCTTCGATATCCCGGCCGGGCTGCTCGCGGGGGTGCGCGTCCAGCCGGACGAAATCGAGTTTTCCGTATTGATTGCGTGGATGCACAAGCGGCTGCGGCTGGCGCGCCTCGCCGAGTCGGATCTACCCGGCCACCTGCGGGCGGCGATCGCGGAGCCGGAATGGGACGCCGTCACCCACCAGCCCCAGGGCGACCGCGTGTATCGGGAACGGAACTACTGGCTCGAAAACGCGCGCGAGTTTCTGGACGCGCCCGGCGAGTTCTTTCTCGATCGTGCGGGCGGCGCGCTTTTTTACCGGCCGCGGCCAGGCGAAGATCCGGCGACCGCGGAGATCGTCCGTCCCGAGTTGGAGAACCTGATCGTGCTCGCCGGCCGTCCGGACGCGCCCGTGCAGCACCTGCGTTTCGAGGGAATCACGTTCACGCACACGGGCTGGACGCGGCCAAATCGCTTCGGCTTCGTCGACGTCCAGGCCAATTCGCTCGTCCCCGCGGCGCCCGCGCAGGCGGTCGATCCGCAATACCGGCACGAGCAGCGCAAGGATCGCGTGCCGGCGGCGTTTCAGGCGGCGACCTCCGATCGGATCGTGGTGCGCGGCTGCCGTTTCGCCCGGCTCGGCGGCACCGGCGTGATGTTCACCGGCGGCGGCAACGACAATGTGATCGAAGGAAACGTCTTCGTGGATCTGTCCGCCGGCGGCATCGAATTGGGCGAGGACGCGGCACGGCCCGACGATCCGCGGCTGTTTCCACGGCGCAATCGGATCGTGAACAACTTCATCGCCCACATCGGCGCGGAGTATTTCGGATCGGTCGCGATTCTCGGCTACTACACAGACCGCTCGCTCATCGCGCACAACGAGATCACTGCCATCCCCTACACCGGGATCAGCCAGGGCTGGGGCTGGGGAAACCCGCCCGCCCCGCCGGATTCGCGCGCGAATCGCATCATGCACAATCGCATCTCGAACTACATGCGCCGGCTCGACGATGGCGGCGGCATTTACACGACTGACCGGCAACCGGATTCGGAAATCGCGCACAACGTGCTCGACGGCATGCGAACGCCCGATCGGAACACCAAAGCCGGCGGCGCGCTGTATCCGGACCAGTTCACGGAAGGGTTTCATATTCACCACAACGTCGTGAGCGACGCGATCCGCTGGCTGTTTATCTGGAATCCCAACATCCGCGACAACCGCGTGGACGCGAACTACGCCGACACCCTCGCCTGGCGCAATGACGGAACGAACAACGTCGTCGAACCGCCTCACCTGGCGGCAAACGGCTCCTGGCCGGAAGCGGCGCAGGCGATCATCGCCCAAGCTGGATTGGAACCGGCTTATGCGTCGAACCTGATTCCAGGATTTCCCTCCGACACGGTGATCGGAAGCGACGATCTCGAGGTTCAGCTGCTGAGCGGCGCGTGGGAGTTCGCCGCGATTCCGGGAAGCTACAGCGCGCTGTGCCGACGTTCGGTCGATGCCGCGGCCGTGGCGCGCTGGAGTTTGGTTGTCCCCCGCAGCGCGCGCTACGAACTGAAAGTCTGGCGAACGAAGGACGCCTGCGCCGCGCGCTACACGATCGCCGACGCCGGACGCGTGACAACGGTCACCCTCGATCCGGCGAGCGAGTCTGGCTGGACAAGCCTCGGCGAGTTCACGCTCCAACCCGGCGCAAAGATCGAAATCCGTCCCAACGCGGAGAACGCGGCGCAGCCGTTGATCGTCGACGCGCTAAGCTATCGGCGTTTGCGCGATCGGCCTTGAAACGGCGATCGGCGATCCCATTCACCGAACAGGATCGCCGATCAATTTCGGGCTCCCGGAGTCAGAACGAGAGCCTGGTTTGCTGACTAATGCGCGTGTTCGGCGCCATGACCCGCGCTGGGGATCGCGAGTGCGGCCAGGCGCTCCGCAAAATGAACGTAGTCGACGTAGGCCGCGACATACTCCCGGCCCGCCGCGACGTTATGGTCGGCGTGAGCCTGCAGCGTGCGAACCCGTTCGAACTTCGTCTTGAGGGCCGTCTGCAGCGGGGCCGTCGTGTCGGCCACCACATCGTCCAGCTTGCCGGAGACGAGAGCGTGGTCGGCGGCGACAATTCCCGGTTCCGCGGTCGCTTCGGACTTGAGACCGGTGAACGGAGCGCCCTCGCCAGCGCGGTGGATTCTCACCAAGGTTTCGAAAAACCAAGTGTCGGCGAGTTCGGCCGCCGCGGGCGACTGCGGGCGGACCACCAAGGTGCGGGCGAACGCATCGCGGATGGCGTTTTCGTCATCCGGCTGCACCCACTTCAACACCGGCGTGACATCACGCGATTTCAAGGCGTCTCTCGCGGCGGAGACGACCGGTCCTTCAAGCGTGTCACAATGCGCCCGCAACGCTGCGGGCGTCAGAACAAATGCAAGACCCAGGGCGAGGGTCGTATATCGAACGATCTTTATCATGATGTTTTCCTTTCGTTGCGGGTCGGCCCGTGACAACGCCGGACCCGGCCGGCTGAGCGGCCGTTCACATCGCGCCGCAGGTGGCGAGCGCGCGGGGAAACAGGACGTTGTTTTCCTTGTGCACGTGCTGGTGCGTTTCCCAGTCGAGTTCCCGCAGCCCGTCGTAAAGGGCGCGGAACGTGTTACACGCCCATTCGGGCGGGCTGAAATTGTCGGTCAACGCGTGGAGCCGCTCCAGTGCGGATCCGGCGCGATCGTGGTCGGACTCGAGTTTCTCGAGCGTCGTTTTCAGAGGGGCGGCGCTCGTGTCGCTGACCGCCGCGGCGGATCCGAGCCGGCGGATCGCAGGAAACACGAGTTTTTCCTCCTCCTCGGTATGCAAGGCCATCGCGACCGCGAAGTCCGCGAACGTGTCGCGAATCTCGAGCAGCCGGGGTTCGTGCTCGCCATGCACCGCCGCCACTTTGCGCGTCATGAAATCGAGCCGGGGCAACTCCTGGCGCAGATACTCGTGATGAACGCGCTCGATGTGGTCGCACAGCTCGGCAAGCGTGAGCTTGTCGGGGTTGATGCCGTCGCCGTCGCGGTCCGTGGGCGTGGCGTCGAGTGCATTCAGGAGCGCGACGACGGTCGCGGCGTCGAGACCTTTGCGACGGCAGGCATCGGCGAGAGACTTCTTGCCGCCGCAGCAATAATCGAGGCCGAGCTGATCCAGGAGGCGCGAGCGTCCGGGAACGGCACGCACGATCTCGGCAACGGTGGTTTCGGTAGTGATCGGTTGGTTCATGATGGGAAAGGGGGGCGAACGCGCGCGAATCGCGCTGGCGAAGCCCACCTTAACCCAAACCGCCGCATGCAGGGTTGATCCGGATCAAGGCCCAAGGCGATTTGCGGTTTCGCCGCGGATTCCGTTTCGAAATCAAAAGAGCACATTCGCGACGAACTGCTCGACGTGCGGAGCGAGCCGGCGGTGTTGTCGCACGAGCACCACGAGTTCGCGGACGAAGCGCTCGGGCCAGGGCAATCGTCGCAAGGTGCGCTTGCCGCGATAAAGGGCGAGCGCACGCGTCGGCACAAAGCCCACGCCCATGCCCAGCGCCACGAGGTTGATGATGAGATCGAAGCTGGGGAGCAGCATCGCGGGCTCGGCGCGGCAGCCCTGACGCATCATCCAGCTGCGCAGCCGGCGTCCGGTGTTTGCCTGCTCGTCGGGCAGCAGCCAGTTCTGGCGCTCGGCCCAGCGCAGCCGCGCCGCGCGCTCCGGCAAAGCGACCTCGAATTCCGGCACGACGCTGGCGGACGCAAGGAGCGTAAACGTGTCCGTGAAACGGTGCGTGACGCGAACGGTCCGGGGCAGACGCGGCGGCGGACAAAGCACGCCCACGTCGAGTTCGTTGGCCTCCAGTGCGCTCATAATCTCGGCGCTCGGCTTGTAATACACCCGATACGCCACGCGCTCCAGCCGCCGGAGATTCGCGTGAAAAAAACCCGGTAGATACGCGAGCCCGACCGAACGGGACACGCCGACGCGGATCTCCTTGTTCGCCCCGGCGAACTCCTCCCGCAGCGAACGCAAGGTGCGGTCGATGTCGCCCAGGAGGCGCGCCGATTGTTCGGCGAGCATTCGGCCCGCGTCCGTCAGATCGACGGTGCGGGTCGTGCGATGAAACAGCTCCACGCCCAGGCTCGCCTCCATCCCCTGCACCTGCCGCGTGACGGCGCTCTGGGTCAGTCCCGCCATTTGCGCCGCCTTCGTGAAACTGCGGTGCCGCGCCACGAGGTGGAAGAGGTGCAGCTCGTAGATGTCGAAGGGCGCCGTGGGCAGGAATTCATTCATGGCCCCAGCATGCCGCGGATCGCGCGGACACGGGTTGATCCAGATCAATCCGCTCATGCATTCGTCGCATCAATCGATACGACCTATGAATTTCCGGAACCGGCCGGCGGGCGCTATGATGAACGCCTCAACCCAAATTCTCATGGCGAATCCTGCAGACCGTTTTTCCCAGAATGTTCCCGGCCGGTGGTATGTCGATTCCGCGTGCATCGATTGCGATCTGTGCCGCGAAACGGCCCCGACGATTTTCGGCCGGCACGACGAAGGCGGCTACTCCTTCGTCCAGAAACAACCGGAGACTCCGGAAGAAATCGCGCTCGCGGAGGAAGCGCGGCAGGGCTGCCCCGTCGAGGCGATCGGCAACGATGCGCCCGAACCGGGAGCGGCCTGATCTCCCTCCTCGCCCGCCGGGCGGCACCTCGCGTCCCTAACCATCACAAGGAAAAATCATGCTGCCGAGTTTTGTCCTGTCGTTGCGCGAATCGCTGGAGGCCTCGCTCGTGATCGGCCTCGTGCTGGGCGTATTGAGAAAACTGCGACGCGAGGAGTGTGTCCGCTTCGTCTGGCTCGGCCTCGGCAGCGCCGCTGTGGTGAGCATCGCGCTCGCGTTCCTGCTGCACGCGCTGAGTTGGACGCTGCTGGGCGCGGCCGAGCCGCTGGTGGAAGGATGCGCCCTGTTTCTGGCGGCGGGCCTACTGACGTGGATGCTGATCTGGATGAAGCGGCAAAGCGCGGGAATGCGGGACCGCATTGAAGGCGAGGTCCGGCGAGCGGCGCGCTTGCCGGGCGGAGGAGGCGTGTTTGCCCTGACCTTCATGGCGGTCGCGCGTGAAGGAACGGAGCTCGCGCTGTTTCTGACGGCCACCGATTTCGGCGGCGACGGAGAACAGACTCTCGCGGGCGCCGCCTGCGGCATCGCCGCCGCGGCCCTGCTGACCTGGCTGCTTTTCAGCACGACCACGCGGCTGTCGTTCGCGCGCTTTTTTCAGGTTACGACCGTGCTGCTGATCCTGTTTGCCGCCGGTTTGGTGGGCAAAGGCGTGCACGAATTCAATGAAGCCGGCTGGATCCCCGCGCTCGTCGAACCGGTCTGGAATTCAGGCGCCGTGCTCGACGAGCGCTCCGCCGTCGGCACCGTGGCGCGCACCCTGTTGGGCTACACGAGCACCCCTTCGCTGACGGTGGTGCTGGCCTACGTCGTTTATCTCGCGACCGCCGTCACGCTGTTCCGGGTCGGCGCCCGCGCCCCGAAACCGTCACCCGCCACCGGCCGTCCCGCCACAGCCATCGGTCAACGCGCCGTAGAACAAGCGTGACGGTAAAACGCGTCGCGGGACGAAGCCCATGTTTTCGCGTCGCGGTGCGATTCACGCCGCGCCGTTCGCGTAGTCGCGCAACCGCGCGGGATCTAGGACGAAGATCTTCGCCTGCACGACCCGGATGATCTTTTCGTCGCGGAGCCGCGCGAAGGTGCGGGAAAGCGTCTCGCTGGTCACACCGAGCTGCGCCGCGATCACTTTTTTCGGCACCGGGAGTTCGAACACGGTCGGACAACCAGCCGCCGCCGCCGGGCTAAATTGCAACAACCACTCGGCCAGCCGGGCTTCGATCTGCCGGCCGCGCGAGTTCTGCAGCAGTCGCAGCAATTCCTTCAAGTGCAGGCTCATCGACGCCAGCATCTGCAGCGCGAGCTGCGGCTTGCGCGCGATGAGGTCTCGGAAGTGCGCCTTCCGCACCAAGATCACGCGGGTATAATCGAGGGCGACTGCATTGGCCGGATAGGTTTCAAGCGACACGAGCGCCGCTTCGCCGAAACTTTCCGGCGCGCGAAACACGGAGAACATCTGCTCGCGGCCTTCCGGCGTGACGAAATAGACGCCGATTTGCCCGAGCTGGATGATGAAGAATCCCTGCGTCGACTCGCCTTCGCGGAACAGCGTCTCGCCCTTTTGCAGGCTCCGCAGCTGGCATCCTTCCGCGACCGCGGCGATATCCTCCGGCGACAACTCACGAAAGATTCGGCTTTGCCGGAGGCAGGCCCGCAGCGCCGTGAGCCGATGGTCCTGCGGGTCTGGAAGCGAAGGCATGATGATCCGCAGGTGCGCGTTATCCGAGTGCTGGTCAATGCTCCAAAGCCAAATCCTGGCTGAAATGGCGGAGAGGGTGGGATTCGAACCCACGGTGCCTTTCGACACTCCGCATTTCGAGTGCGGTGCGATAGACCACTCTGCCACCTCTCCGGCGCAGTCGCCTCCCCCGGCACGAGGCCGCGGCAGGCAGAACGCGGAACCGTAGGCCTCGCCTCCCAAAACGGAAGCAGAAAGTTTTCTCAAACCGCGGCCTGCGGTTCGCCTCCCGCTTCGCGCCGGCGTTCCCCACCCGGGTTCGTCGACCAGCACCGCACGGTCCAGCGCACCGTTCCGGCCGAAAATCGCGCGTTTCCCTCTGGAATCTCGCCGCGGCCGCGCACCGATGTGCATTTTGCGGGTCTTTCTCTGCGTCCCCGCTTCACCCCATTTTGTCCCGCTTCCCTCGGGGGCGGCTCCGGTTTACGTCCGAATCCGGCGTCCGGGGATCCGCCACAAGGCGGTTTGCGCGAATCGCCCTCGCGGCTTCGGCATTTTGCATGACAAAACGCCCAATGGCTCTGTTACAGACGGATGGCTTAAAATTTAAGTCACTGATGATTAGGATCTAGCCGACGACACCAGCCCGCTGGCACGCGCTGAGGTATAGGAGGGGCGCTCAACCTCACCACAACCTTCTCTATGCCAGCCTACGTTCACACCTCCACCAAGAGTGCCCGGCCCGCCAACACGGAAAATCTTCGCCGCGCGACTCCCGACGCTGCCATCGATGACGAACTCGTCCGCCGTTTCGCCCAAGGCGATGAATCGGCGTTCGTCGAAATCATGGAACGCTATCGCGGGAAGATCTTCACCGTCACCCTGGGCCTTCTCCGCAACCACGCGGACGCCGAGGAGATCACGCAGGACACGTTCATCCGCGCTCATCGCGGACTCGCGAACTTCCGCGGCGACTCCTCCCTTGCCACCTGGCTTTACCGCATCGCCGTCAACCTCGCGCGCAACCGTTACTGGTATTTTTTCCGTCGCCGCCGGCAGGATTCCCTGTCGCTCGATTGCGCGTTGAGCGAGGATAGCGCGGCGACGTTCGCCGACCTCGTCGCCGACGTCGTGCAGGACCCGGCGCAGGAAACCGCCGCGGGCGAGTTCTCGACGCTCGTCGATCATTGCATGGAGAAACTCGACTCCCGCCATCGCGAGATCCTCACGCTGCGCAACGTCCTCAACCGTTCTTACGAGGAAATCGCCGCGACGCTCGGCATCAACGTCGGCACCGTGAAGAGCCGCATCGCCCGCGCCCGCGAAAACCTCCGCACGCTTCTCGCCGAGGCCTGCCCGGAATTCGCGCCCGGCGCCGCGCCCGGCGAATGGTTCCTGCCGTCGCGCGTCAGCTACGGTCGTCCGACGATCGCCTGCGCCTGAGCCCTCTTCATCGTAAGCTCCCACACCGGGCCGCGCCGCCGAAAGGCTGCGCGGCCTTGTTTTTTGCCGGCTCCGCGGCAGCGTCGGCTGCCGTTCGCGTGACTTCCTTGTCGTCCCCGATTCCGCTCTCCCGCCCTGCCGCCCGCCGGTTCATGCTCCGGGCCCTGCTGCTCGAAACGCCCGCGCCCGACGTCGGCGCCGCTCTGCAGCACCACGGCTACATCCAGATCGATCCGATCAACGTCTGCGGCCGGATGCACGATCTCATCCTCCGCAACCGCGTGCGCGACTATCGCGAGGGCGGTCTGATGGCACACCTGCACGGCGAGGAAACGCGTCCGACCGCGGAAGCACGCCGCGCCTTCGAGCATCACCTGCCCGACACCAACATCCTCGCCGCCTTCCCGCTCGACGCCTGGCCGCATTTCCTCGCGGCCATGCACCGGCGTTCGCGCACGACGGGCGCGTGGTCCGGCCGGCTCACGCCGCGCGAGCGCACGCTCGCGGAACGCATCCTCGCCGAAATTGCGGCGCGCGGGCCGCTGTCGTCGGAGGATTTCGCGGATTCCGGTCGCGCCCGCCGCGTCTGGGGCGCGGCCACTTTGGCGAAAACCACACTGCAGAAACTGTTCTTCCACGGGCGCGTGCTCATCAGCCACCGCGTGGGCCAGCGCCGCATTTACGATCTCCCGGAACGCATCCTGCCCGCGGATACGCTCGCCGCGCCCGTCCCGCCCGCCGCCGACACCACGCGCTGGCTCGCGCACCTGAAACTCCGTCAGCGGCGACTGGCAATTCTCAAACGGGAAGAAGTTCGCGCCCTCGGCGACGCCGCCCAGCCGGTGCAGGTCGAAGGCTGTCCGCTCCTGCATTGTCTGCGCGAAGACCTGCCGCTGCTCGAAACCGTGAGTGGCTCGACTGATCCGGAGGCATCGCCACCGAACGATCCGGCAACACCGCGGCTGATCGCGCCGCTCGATCCCTTGATTTACGACCGCCGACTGACGCAGGCGTTGTGGGAGTTCGATTACACGTGGGAGGTTTACACGCCGCCCGGTAAACGTGTGCGCGGCTACTATGCGTTGCCGGTGTTGGCCGGCGGCGAACTCGTCGGTCATGTCGATCCGAAAGCCGAGCGCGAAACGGGCCGTTTGCGGATCGTGTCGCGTTCCGTGCGACGCGGGCATCGTGCTGCGCCAGCGGTCGCCGAGCTCGCGGCGTTTCTCGGATTGAAGGCGTAGGCCGCGCAACCGGGCACGCTTTTCGCGTCGCGAAAAAAAATTCCGCCTACGGACGGCGCCAGCGCAGCGTTTTTCCGTGTGTTCGCCCGCATCGCGTTTCTAGATGACGCGCTCATGTCCGTGGATCACGTCGATCTCGCCCAGCTCCTGAAGCGCACCTTCGGTTACAGCACGTTTCGTCCGCTGCAGCGCGAGATCATCGCGTCCACGCTCGCCGGCCGCGATGTCTTCGCGCTTCTGCCGACCGGCGGCGGCAAGTCGTTGTGTTTCCAGCTCCCCGCGCTCGCGCGGCCCGGACTCACGGTGGTCGTTTCGCCATTGATCGCGTTGATGAAGGATCAGGTCGACCAGCTGCAGGCAAGCGGCGTGGCGGCGACGTTTCTCAATTCCTCGCTCGGCGCCGAGGAAGCCCGCGCCCGCCTGCGCGGGCTGCACCGCGGCGAATTCAAGCTCCTCTACGTCGCGCCCGAACGGCTGATGCTCGACGGCTGGCAGGAAAATCTGAAGAGCTGGAACGTCACCTGCCTCGCGATCGACGAGGCGCACTGCATCTCCGAGTGGGGCCACGATTTCCGCCCGGAATACCGCCAGCTCGCGAAGCTCCGCGCGGCGCTGCCCGACGTGCCCGCGATGGCGCTCACCGCCACGGCGACCGAACGCGTGCGCGCCGACATCGTGGCGCACCTGAAACTCCGCGAACCGGAGATCTTCGTCGCGAGTTTCAATCGGCCGAATCTCACGTATCGCGTCGTGCCGAAGGACCAGCCGCTGAAGCAGATCATCGAATTCGTGCGCAAACGCGAACACGAGAGCGGCATCATCTACTGCGCGAGCCGCGCCGCCACCGAGCGCGTGGCCGAGTCGCTCGCCGGCCGCGGCTTCTCCGCGCGCCCGTATCACGCCGGCCTCACCGCCGAGGAACGCGCGACGAATCAGGAGCAGTTTCTCCGCGACGACACCCGCATCATTTGCGCGACGATCGCCTTCGGCATGGGCATCAACAAACCCAACGTCCGTTGGGTGATCCATCACGACCTGCCGAAGAACATCGAGGGTTATTATCAGGAAACAGGACGCGCCGGACGCGACGGCCTGCCGGGCGACTGCCTGCTGTTGTTCAGCGTCGGGGACATCGCGAAACAAATTCATTTCATCGACGAGATGACGAACGAGCGCGAGCAGCAGGTCGCGCGCAACCAACTCCGCCAGATCGTCCATTATGCCGAGAGCTCCGGCTGCCGCCGCAGCGAGCTGCTGGAATATTTCGGCGAGACCTTTCCGATCGATAACTGCGCCGCGTGCGACAACTGCGTCGAACCGCGCGAAACCTACGACGGCACGCTCGTCGCGCAGAAGTTTCTCTCCTGCATTTACCGCATCGCGCAGAACAGCCAGTTCAGCGTCGGCCTGAATCACATCATCGAAGTGCTGACCGGCGCGGATACCGAAAAAATCCGCCGCTGGGGTCACGACCGGCTCACGACCTACGGCATCGGCGGCGAGCTCTCGCGGCCACAGTGGGCCGCCGTCGGCCGCGAGCTCACGCGCCTCGGCTACGTGGCTGTCGCCGAGGGCGAATTCGCCACGCTCGAGCTCACGCGCGAAGGCCTGACGGCGCTCGTGAAACGCACGCCCATAACGCTGACAAAGCCGATGGACCTGCCGAAGGCGAAGCGCGTGGTCCGCCGCGAAGGCGAGGTCGCGTGCGACGAGATCCTGTTCGAGCGGCTGCGCGCGCTGCGCAAGAAACTCGCCGACGAACGCCGCGTGCCGGCGTATATCGTGTTTGGCGATACGACGCTCCGCGCCATGGCGCGTCACTACCCGACCTCGCTCGACGCGATGGAAACGATTCCGGGGATGGGCGAAAAGAAACGCGCGGAATTCGGCGAGATTTTCGCGGAGGAAATCGCGTCCTTTCTCGAGACGAACTCGCGGCAGTCGTTTGCCTGAGACGGCGCCCCTGACTCAAGCAAGAGGAACCACGAAAGACACGAAATACACGAAAAGAGCAGAGAGGGCGCATCGAACACACGGACGACACGGAAAGGCCGGATTCCGCGCCAGGGGAATCCGGGCGATTCAGGTCGGAGGCACAGCTCGCAGCGACGGCCGATTTACGCCGACGCGATCGTGGCGCCTTCGGCGGCGAGCAGTTCGCGCAGGATGGAGCGATGGCAGCGATCCTCGCGCTCGCAGTAGCAGCCGACGGAAAAATTCGTGGAGTGCGACAAGGTCGCGAGCAGTTGCAGATCGTGCCGCGCGGCGGGCGTCGCCATTTCGGCGCGGTATTTCTTCGCGAAGCGCGCCCACTCCGCCGGCGTTTCGGCCTGAAGGGCGATCTTCATGGTTTCCAAACTCGGGGCGAGATTCGGAAACCAGACGTCATACCAGTCGTCGGAGGCGAATTTTTCCTTGGGCACGCCCCGCGGCGGACGGCGGACGGTGCCGATGCGCGTGCCCTCTTCCGGGGCTCGCGGCGTGCCGAGTCGAACAATGCGCACTGCCATGCGCTGAGGCTTGATCAAGACTGCCCTCGCGGCAAGCACGGCGGCGGCCGGGGCACGCCGCGAGTTTTGCGCCGACGAATCTATTTTCTTGCCCCGTTCCGGGCCGCGCATTCTCTTGCCCCTTCCCGTTTGCCCAGGTGGTGGAATTGGTAGACACGCAGGTCTCAGAAGCCTGTGCTTAACCGCATGGGGGTTCGAGTCCCCCCTTGGGCACCATTTCGCAGCGTTCACGCCCGTGCGGCGGAACGCTTTTTTCGTTTTCGTCGCCGGACCACCAGCGGCAGTTCCTCGCGTAAGGTTCCGGCTTCGGAAAGGTGTCGCCATCCGCTGTCGCATCGCAACGATGGTTGCCATGACAGGTCCAGCCGTTGTCCAGGACGGTCTGCGCCGCCGCGTTCACGTCGTCGTCGTGAGCCGCCGGAAGGTCGTGCATCCCGGAGCTGGAAGTGCCAGCCCCCAAATGTCAGCGGCGCTGCGCCGATTGCACGCCCGTCATCAGGCGCATCTCCCGGCGGACACACACGTCTACTTCTGACCGCATGCACCCCGGCGCCACCCCCGCCCGTATCGTCGATCCGCTCACCTTACCCCCTCCCGGCCGGCCTCGAGCCGTGGCCATCGCTGCGCTGTATGCGGCGGCGGCCGCCAGCTGGATCTATTTTTCCGATCGCGTCCTCGTCTGGCTCGCACCGGATGCCGACGCCCTGCTGCGGTGGAGCGTTTACAAGGGCATCGGATTCGTGGGGGTGACAACCGCCGTCCTGTTTGTGGTGCTCGCGCGAACCTTTCGGCGCATCGAGCGTGCCCATCATGCGCTCGCCGAAAAGGAACGGGGACGCGCCGCCCACGAATTGGAACTGGAGCGGATCAGCCGGCTCTACGCCGCCCTGAGCCAGGTCAACCAGGCGATCGTTTGGTCCAAGACCGCCGACGAGCTCTGCCGGAAAACCTGCGACGCTTTGCGCGAGCACGGCGGTTTTCGCGCAGTGACGATCGAGCGCCGGCCGCCGACGGCCGAAAACGCTCCCACCGAAACCGTGCTCCGCGACGGACAGCCACTTCTGTTCAACGATCTCGGCCTCGGAGGCAGCGACGAGCCCTGGCGCCGGACTGTGCTCCAATCTGGAATCCGCGCCTCGGCCTTCTTTCCGATTCGGCTGCAAGGCACGGTGACCGGCGTCCTCAACGTCCACACCGACACCGCGGGCTTTTTCCGCGAGGCCGAGCTCGCGCTGCTGACCGAGGCGGCGGCGGATATTTCGTTCGGACTCGAGAACCTCACGCTCGCGGAGGCGCGGTCCCGCGCCGAGGCGGTCGCGCGGCGCGAACAGGCGTTTTCCAGCACGATGCTCGATAGCCTGCCAGGCATCCTTTATTTCTACGACTCGTCCGGACGCTTCCTGCGCTGGAATCGCAATTTCGAAGAAGTTTCCGGCTATTCTGCCGAAGAGGTGGGGCGGATGCACCCGCGGGATTTTTTTCCGCTCGAGGATCAGGCGAGTGTCGAAACAAGGATCGCCGAGGTTTTCACGCGCGGCGAGGCCTGGGTCGAGGCGCCACTGCGTCGTCGCGACGGCACGACGGTGCCGCATCTCTTCACGGGCCGGCGCGTCGAGTTCGAGGGACGCTTTTGTCTCGTCGGCGTGGGCATCGACATCAGCGCACGGCGTCAGGCGGAGGAGGCGTTGGAAAAATCCGAACGCCGGTATCGCACCACCTTGGACAACATCCTCGAGGGCTGTCAGCTGATCGGCTTCGACTGGACCTACCTTTACGTCAACGCCGCCGCCGTGCGGCACAGCCGCCGACCGGCCGAGGACCTGCTCGGCCACACCATGCTCGCCGCGTGGCCGGGCATCGAGTCGAGCGCCGTATTCCAGCTGCTTCGACGCTCGATGGAACAGCGCGAGCCGGCGCACGAGGAAACGGAGTTCACTTTCCTCGACGGCAGTCGCGGCTGGTTCGATGTGCGCGTGCAGCCGGTGCCGGAGGGGATCTTTGTTTTGTCGATCGACCTCACCGAGCGCCGCCAGGCCGAGAGCGCGTTGCGCGAAGTCCAGGGCCGGCTCCAAACGGTGGTCGAAAACCTGCAGGAAGGCCTCGTGATCGCCGCTCGCGACGGCGACCTGCTGTATTGGAATCCCGCGGCGCTGCGGCTGCTCGGTTTCGAAACCACCGTGGAAGGCCGCCGCCTCCAGCGCGAATTTCACCGCCTCTTCGATCTCGCACTGCCCGACGGCACGCCGCTGCCTCATGACCGCTGGCCGCTGGCCCGCGCGCAACGCGGCGAGAAATTCCAACGCCTGGTGCTGCGGGTGCGACGTCGCGACCGGCCGTGGGAACGCGTCCTCGCCTACAGCGGGCTGGCCACCGCGTCGGCCGATGGCACGCAGACGCTGGCGTTCGTGACGGTGCGCGACATCACCGACCAGGTCGCCGCGGAATCCGAACGCGCCTGGCTTTACGAGACCGAAAAATCCGCCCGGCTGGAGGCCGAAAACGCCCGGAGGCAGGTGGATCACATTCTCGAGAGTGTCACGGACGCATTCGTCGCTCTGGACCGCGATGGCCGCTTCGTCTTCGTCAACGATCGCGCCGCGCGCATCCTCGAGCGCCGGCCGGCGGATCTGCTCGGGCGGCATTTCTGGAGCGAGTTCGCGGAAGATCTCGGCGCCACCCTCCGTCCCGCCTGCGAACGCGCGGCCCGCGAACTGGCTCAGGTGCAATTCGAGCAGTATCAGCCGCGGCACGACGCCTGGTTCGAATACCGCATTTATCCGGCGGCGTCCGGCCTCTCGATCGTGTTCCAGGACATCTCGGAGCGGAAACGGGCGGAAGCCCTGCTCCGCGAGGCCAACGAACAACTGGAGCTCCGCGTCGCCGAGCGAACCGACGAATTGAAGTCGGCCCTGATGCGCGCCGAGGCGGCGGATCGGATCAAGTCCGCGTTTCTCGCCACCATGTCGCACGAGCTGCGCACGCCGCTCAACTCCATCATCGGTTTTACCGGCATCGTCCTGCAGGGCCTCGCCGGTCCCTTGAACGAAGAGCAGGCGAAGCAGCTGGGCATGGTTCGCGGTAGCGCGCGTCACCTGCTCGAGTTGATCAACGACGTGCTCGACATCTCGAAGATCGAGGCCGGTCAGCTCGAAGTCAGACGGGAAAAATTCCTGCTGCCCGCGACACTCGAACACGTCGTCGCCACCGTGCGGCCACTCGCCGACCGGAAAGGCCTGAAGCTCGTCACCGCCATCGCTCCGGAGTTGGGCGCCATGGAAAGCGACCGGCGCCGTTTCGAGCAGATACTCCTCAACCTCATCAACAACGCGGTGAAGTTCACCGACACCGGCGAGGTGCGCGTCGAAGCGCGGCTGCGGCCGGATTTTCGTCTGGATCCCTCCACACCGCCGCGCCCCGCGGCCGAGATCTCCGTCCTGGATACCGGCATCGGGATCAAGGCCGAGGACCTCGGCACGCTTTTCCAACCGTTTCGGCAAGTCGACACCGGCCTCGCCCGCCTGCACGAAGGCACGGGACTCGGATTGGCCATCTGTCGCCGGCTCGCGACGCTCCTCGACGGCACCATCGCCGCGCAAAGCGAATGGGGCAAAGGCAGCGTCTTCACCGTCACCCTTCCCCTGTGAATCTCATGCCGCCCCCGCGCTTCAACATTCTCATCATCGAAGACAACGAGCAGAACCGCTACCTCGCGACGTTCCTGCTCGAGAAACACGGCTACCGTGTGACCACCGAATGCGACGGGCCCGGCGGCATCGCCCGCGCCCAGGCGGAGCACCCCGATCTCATCCTCCTCGACATCCAGCTCCCAGGCATGGACGGCTACGCGGTCGCCCGCGCCTTGCGCTCGATCGCGGCGCTCGCCCGCACACCGATCGTCGCCGTGACCTCCTACGCCATGGTGGGAGACCGCGAGAAATCCCTCGCCGCCGGCTGCAACGGCTACATCGAGAAACCTATCAACCCCGAGACCTTCGTCGCCGAAGTCTCCCGCTTCCTTCCCTCCCCGCCATGAAACGCTCGCTCGTCGTCGACGACAAGGAGGAGAACCTCTACTATCTCCAGGCCCTGCTGCGCGGCCACGGCTACGACGTGGAAACGGCGCGCCACGGCGCGGAAGCGCTGGTCAAGGCCCGGCAGCGTCCGCCGGATCTGGTTGTATCCGATTTGTTGATGCCGGTGATGGACGGCTACACGCTGCTGCGGCACTGGCGGGCCGATCCACGGCTGCGCAAGATCCCGTTCGTCGTCTACACCGCGACCTACACCGAAGCGGAGGACGAGCGTCTCGCGCTCAGTCTCGGCGCCAACGCCTTCATCCTGAAGCCCGCGGAGCCGGAGGATTTCCTCAGCCGGTTGTGCGCGCTCGAAGCGCCGGCGTCGCCCCCGGAACCGATGCCGCCGCCGCCCGGCGCCGAAAGCGAGTTGCTGAAGGTCTACAGCGAGACGCTGATCCGAAAACTGGAGGAAAAGACGCTGCAGCTCGAAGAGGCGAATCGCGTGCTGCAGCGCGACATCGCCGAGCGCGCGCGTTTCGAAGAAACGTTGCGCGAGAGCGAGGAGCGTTTTCGCGCGACCTTCGAGCAGGCCGCCGTCGGCATCGCCCACGTCGATGCGCGGGGCCGTTTTCTCCGGGTCAACGACAAGCTTTGCGAGATGTGCGGTCGCCCGCGCGAAGCGCTCCTGCAGGGCGAATTCACGCACCTGCTCGCGCCGGAGGAAAGCGCCGACCACGCGCGCGTGCTGCGGACGCTCCTGGAGGGCGGAGAGTCGGCGCACACGTCCGAACGCCGCTGCCGGCGCGAAAATGGCGAGCCGTTCTGGGCGAGCCTCGTCACCAAACTGCTGCGCGACGAACGCGGCGCGCCCAAGTATTTCATCGCCGTCATCGTCGACATCACCGAACGCAAGACGCTCGAGGAACAGGTTTTTCGCACGCAGCGGATGGAGAGCATCGGCACGCTGGCCGGTGGGATCGCCCACGATCTGAACAACATCCTCGCGCCGATCCTGATTGGCGTGGAGCTGCTGGCGCCGACGACGGCGGATCCGGAGTTGAAGCGCGTGGTCGACACCATCGCGCGCAGCGCCACGCGCGGCCGCGACCTCGTGAAACAGGTGCTGTCGTTCGCGCGCGGCGTGGAAGGCGCCCGGGTGGCGGTGCACCTGCATCACATCGTCCGCGAAGTGGAGTCGATCGCTGCGACCACGTTTCCCAAGAACATCGTCCTCACGACGTCGATGCCGCGGGACCTCTGGCTCGTTTCCGGCGATCCGACGCAGCTGACCCAGATCGTGCTCAACCTGTGTGTGAACGCCCGCGACGCCATGCCGGATGGAGGCCGGATCGGCGTCGTTGGACGCAATCTCGAAATCGACGCCGCCTTCGCGACGATGCACCGGGCCGCACGGTCCGGGCGGTATGTTTCGTTGGAAATCACGGATTCGGGCTGCGGCATTCCCGCGGACATCCTCGACCGCATCTTCGAACCGTTTTTCACGACCAAGGACGTCGGCAAGGGCACCGGGCTGGGACTCTCCACCGTGCTCGGCATTACGCGCGGCCATGGCGGCTTCGTGGATGTGCGCAGCGAGCCGGGCCAGGGCAGCACGTTCACCGTGTATCTGCCGGTTCCGCCCGAGCTCGAACCACCGCCCGCCGCGCGCCCCGGCACCCGCGAACTCCCGCGCGGCAATGGCGAACTCGTGCTCGTGGTCGACGACGACACCCCCACTCGCGAAATCCTCGTGCAAACGCTGAAGAGCCTCGGCTACGGCGCGCTCCCCGCGGAGGACGGCTCGCATGCGATCGGTTTGTTCGCTTTGAACCGCGAGCAGGTGCGGGTCGTGATCACGGACATGATGATGCCGGTCATGGACGGTCCGGCCTTGGTCGCGGCGCTGTGGCGCATCGATGCCACCCTCCCCATCATCGCGTCCAGCGGTCTTCACGGAGATGGCGATGCCGCCCGCGCCGCAGGGTGCGGCATCCGCCATCTGCTGCCCAAACCCTACTCCGCCGACATGCTCGCGAGTCTGCTCCGACACGTGCTCCACTCGGACGGCGCGACCGTGCGCTAATTACCTTTGCAACCCGCACGTTGCGCGGGTTCTCCGGACCGCAAAACGCATGAGCGCCCGCTCCGGCCGCGCCATGGCTCAAGCGCGCTGAAATTTTAACCTGCTGTCCGTCGCGCGGTTGAGGCGAATCGGCGGAACTCTGGCATTCGCGAAGCAACCATGGCGCAAGTGCCGCGGCGTTCCAGCTGTCGAGGCTTCGCACAACCTCAACCTCACGTCTCATGCTTCGCTGGATCATCACGTTCCTCGTCATCGCCTTGATCGCAGGCCTTTTTGGCTTCACCGGCGTCGCCGGTGCGGCGACCGACATCGCGCGCATCCTGTTCTACGTCTTCCTGGTGCTGCTGCTGATCGCGATCGTCGCAGGTCTTTTCCGCGGTTCGCCTCCGTCGCCGTAAATGACGCGGCGTTCGCACTGTCACCCGGACGACCGCGGATCGCCGCGGTCATCCACCGTCCTGTTTCCCCCCCTGAAACCCAAAACCAAAATGAATATGAAAAAATCCGCCCTCCTCCCCGCCGCTGCTCTCGCCACGCTCGGCCTGGCGTTCTCCCTCTCCGCTTGCTCCCGCAACCACGACGCCCGCACCACGGCGGCCACCGACGCGACCACGTCCGCGACGACCAGCGCCGAAACGATGGCCACGAATGCCTCGGCGGCGATGCAGGACAAGTGGGAAGACCTGAAGAACTATTCGTATGACCGCCGCACCGAAGTCGCGAAGCAGGCCAACGACTACGCTGCCCGGATCGACACCCGCATCCAAAGCGTGTCGGGCGAAGCTCGCGACCGGCTCGCCGAAGCGCGCGACGATCTCCGCAGCGCAGCTAGTGAAGTGAGCAATGCCACCGCGGAAACCTGGGACGCTACGAAAGAGCGCGTGGGACGCGCCTGGCAACGCGCCGAGTCGGCGTTTCAGGCTGCCGAGTAATCGAAGCTCTTCTTCAATTCACTCAAGACGCCGCCCACCCGCGGCGTCTTTTTTGTTGGGCGATGCTCAGTAGTGCGGTGGACGCTCGTCTTCGGGCAGAGGCGCATTTTCCTGCGCGCCGCCGACGCGCTCCACCAGCCGCCGCAACTCCCGCTTCAACCGCGCCACATCGTCGCCCAGTTCCAGGATCACCTTGTCCTGCTGGGTGAGATGATGCTCGAGAAACGCGATCTTCTCCTCGAGCCGGCGCACGTCGTCGCTGCTCATCCGTTCCGCTGGCCTGGTGCCGGCGGCATCTGCTGCCGGAGTTTTTCGAGTTCGGGGATCACCACCCGCGTGTAGCAATCCGGGCAAATCGAATGGCTGAATTCGCTGCCGGTCCGCTCGTTGATATAGCCCTCGATCTGCTGCCAGTAATTCTGGTCGTCGCGAACCTTCTTACAATACGTGCAGATCGGCATCAGCTCCTCGAGCTGCCGGACTTGCGTCGTGTAGCGCAGGATCCGCTCCGCGACGCGCAACCGCGTCCACAGTTCCGTCAACACCAGGGGCTTCGTGAGAAAGTCGTCGACGCCCGCGTCCGCAGCCGTGCGCTGGTTGTCGTCCGTCGCATCGTTCCCGGTCAGCAGGATGAAATAAACATACTCGCCGCCGATCTGGCCGCGGATGCGCCGGCAAAGTCCCAGTCCATCCAGCCGCGGCATCATCCAATCGCTTACCACGACCCGCACCGGCTCGCGTTCCAACAGGTTCCAGGCCGCTTCGCCATCCCCGGCCTCCACGACGTCGTGTCCGAGGCGGTGCAGAGCCTTGCGCAGGATGGCGCGGGAAACGAGATCGTCTTCGACAGCCAGGATTTTCACAGTCAGTGCGAGGCTTGGGGCCATCGCCACCGCAGGCAATGGGGAAACGCGTCAATTCCCCGCGACATCCACCCTTTTCACGATCCCGTCTGTGAACCGGGACGCGGCGGGCCGCCAAGTAGTCGATCGATCACTCCAAGCAGATCGGGCCATTCGAAAAGCTTGGGCGCGATCCCATTGGCGCCCACCAGACGCGCCTGTTCGCGCAACGTCGGCGTCACCTCCCACGCGAGCAACAGGATCGGCAGCCGCCCCAATTTCGGATCGCGTCGCAACGCGAGACAGCTGGCGAGCCCCTGGCCGGTGCCGAGCCCCGCATCGATGAGAACGAGGTCCACCTTGTCGCCGGCCTCGGCGCGCCGCGCCGACTCCACATCCTCCACCGCCACGACGCGGTGGCCGAAGCTCGGCAGGCAATAGGCGAGCGCTTCGCGAAAGCCCGCGTTGGCATCGATGACCAGCAACGTCGCCATTCGTCACGTCCGCCGACGCCCTGCCCGCCTGCGCTCCTCGCCCAGCATCTCACGCAACCGCGCGCGCACCTCCTCGCAGGCTTCCCTGGCTTCCGGCGCCGGCTGCAACCGCTCGAGACGGTCGCAAATTCCGATCAGCGTGGCCACCAATTGACGGCGCCAGCGTCGGCGCAGCCTGCTCCCCGCATCGAGCGATTTTGAAGCGGACGGAGTGGCCACCTGCACAGATTTTGTAGTTTACAATTTTTTGTCAACTGCGGCTCCGGGGTCGCCGCGCCCGTTGACAGCCCGCTCGCGGAATGGCTACTCCCTGCAAATGGATTACCCACAGTTGTTCCGCAGTCTCCGCGAGGCGAAGCGCCTGACGCTGGAACAACTTGCCCGCCTGGCCCGCGTGCATCGCAACACCGTCGTCAATGTCGAATCGGGCCGGCCGGTGAAGTTCAAGACGATCGCTGCGCTGATGCGGAAAATGGGCTACGCCGATCGGTCGCCGGAGATGAGGGGCATCGCGCTGCTCTGGCTCGAAGCGGTGAGCGGGCTGCCGCTTTCGCGCGACGACGCCGAAGCCGCCGCGCGCACCACCGTCGAACAACACCGTCAAGCGCATCACGAGGCGCTCCGGCAGCTCGAACAGCAGATCGCCGCCTCCAACCTGTCGCCGCAGCAAATCGAGTTGCTCGGGTTTGCCGTCCGCAACCCCGAGATCATCGAGATCGTTGCCAGCATCCGCGACTTGGCGAAAAGCAACGACAGCTCGAAAGAACCACTCCCGCGCGCGGCCGAAGCCGCGGCCCCCTACGACACGCCCTGACGACCGGCCGCGCCGCGGCCGTCAAACAAGGCTCGCCTCGAGCTCGGCGAAAGCCGCCCGCAGTCGCTCGCCGCTGGAGCGCACGTCGCGCAGGCAATTCCCGACTTCCGCCCAGTCTTGCGCCAGCGCCGCCTTTTCCAGCGCCAGCAGCACGTGCCGCGACTCCCGCGCGCCGATCACTGCCGAGCTGCCGGCGAAGGCATGGGCCGCCTGTGCCAGCGCCGTGGCGTCCCGATCCGACGCCAGCCGCTCGAGTTCGGCGCGTCGTTGCGGTTCCTCGACGAAGAAATTTTTGACCAGTTCCGGCAGCAGCCGCCCGCCGCTCCGCCCGGGCAACGCCCGCAGGTTCTGCAGCACCTCCACGTCGAGCACCTGGGGATCAACTTTCGGCATCGGGGCCGGGGCCGCGACGTTCTCCGCCGCTACTCCGTCCGGACGCCCGCCGCCACCCGGGCGCATGCCGTTTCGCCGCAACGCCTCGCGCAGTTCGTCGGCCCGCACCGGCTTCGTCAGGTAATCGTCCATCCCCGCCGCGAGGCACTTCGCGCGATCGCCCGCCATCGCATACGCGGTCAAGGCGATGATCGGTATCCGCGGATTGAGGACGGCCGCCGCGCCCGAGCGGATGCGACGCGTGGTCTCGTAACCGTCGAGCTCCGGCATCTGGCAGTCCATCAACACCGCGTCGTAATCGGTCTGCGCCAGCTTTTCCAGGGCGATGCGGCCGTTGGCGGCACACTCGACCGTGTGGCCCATCTGGGCGGCGAGCATTTCGATCACCTGCTGGTTGGTGGGATTGTCCTCCGCCAGCAAGAGCTTGAGCGGCCGGCCGGGAGAGACTTTCTCCACCGAGACCGGTCGGGGCGCCACGTAGAGGTCGAACACCCGCAACAGGCAGCGGTGCAGCTGCGCCTCACGCACCGGCTTCGCCAGCAGCGCCGCGAAATTCGCCTCCTGCAACGCCGCCTCGTCGCCGATCGGCTCGGCCGATGACAGCATCACCAGCGGTGTTTTCTTCAGCAACGGATCGGCGCGAATCGCGCCGGCGAGCGCCAGACCGTCCATCTGCGGCATGTGCCAGTCGAGCAGCGCCAGCTGGTAGGCCGAGCCGAGCCGCGCGCCCGCCCGCAACAGCGCGAGCGCCTCCCGGCCATCCTCGGCCGCCTCGGCCCGCAGGCCGAAGCGCGCCAGTTGCGAGAGCAGGATCTGACGGTTCACCGCATTGTCGTCCACCGCCAGCACGCGCAGGTTTGGCGGCAGTTTCTCGAAGCCCGCCACGCGATTCGGCCGCCGAGGGAGGTCGAGTTCGAACCAGAACATCGACCCCTGCCCCACTTCGCTTTCGAAACCGATGTCGCCGCCCATCAGCTCCACCAGCTGGCGCGAAATCGCGAGGCCGAGTCCCGTGCCGCCGAAACGTCGCGTGCTCGTGCCGTCCGCCTGCGTAAACGGCTGGAACAGCTCCGCCTGTGTCTGCTCCGGGATACCCACGCCGGTGTCGCTCACCTTCACGCGGAAACACGCGCGCTCCGCGGTGTGGTGCATCTGCTCGACGCGCACCACCACCTCGCCGCGATCGGTGAACTTGATCGCGTTGCCCACCAGGTTCGTAAGCACCTGGCTGATGCGGCCGGCGTCTCCGACCAGCGGATACGAGATCTGCGCGTCGAAATCGCAGGCCAGCTCGAGACGCTTCTCGTCCGCCCGCGGCGCGAGCAGCGTGAGCGTCTCCTCGACCACCTGCCGCAGGTCGAATTCCGCCGGCTCGAGCCGCAGCTTGCCCGCTTCGATCTTCGAGAAGTCGAGGATGTCGTTGATGATCTTCAGCAGGCTTTCCGCGCTGCGCAAAATCACGCCGCTCATGTGCTGCTGCTGCGCCGACAGCGGCGTATCGATCAGCAGCGACGCCATGCCGATGATGCCGTTCATCGGCGTGCGGATCTCGTGACTCATCGTCGCGAGAAACTCCGATTTCAACCGCGACGCCGCGAGCGCCGCGTCGCGCGCCTGCGCCAGGCTGTCCTCCAGCTGTTTCCGCGCGGTCACATCCTCGATCTGGGCGATGAAATGCACCGGCGCGCCCGCCGGGTCGCGCACCAGCGACGACGTCAGCCGGATCCACACGGTGTGGCCGTCGCGGTGCACGAAACGTTTTTCCAACTGCGAATAACGCAGCTCGCCCTCGAGCAGCCGCCGGGTGTGGACAAGGTCGAGCTCGAGGTCCTCCGGATGCGTGATCTGCTCGGTGCGTTGCTGCAGCAGCTCCTGCTTCGAATAGCCGACGATGTCGCAGAGCGTCCGGTTGACGCGCAACCAGCGGCCGTCGATCCCGACGAGCGCCATGCCGATGCCGGCCGAATCGAAGGCGCTGCGGAACCGCTCCTCGCTCTGCTGCAGCACCGCCTCGGTGTCCTTCTGCTTCGTGACGTCGATCGCCACGCCGACCAGCCAGTAGAAATCGCCCTCGGCCGGCCGGATCGCAACCGACTCGCGGATCCAGATCCGGCCGTCCGGTCCTGCGACGCGAAATTCCTGCACATAACCCGAGGATCGCCCGACGATCGCCTCGTGCGCGCGGCGGCGGATCTCATCGCGTTCGGGAATGTCGAACCAGTCCCACAAGACGGTGTTTTCGTCCGGTCCCCGCTCGCCGAACAGCCGGCGATATAAGCCAGATGGATACACCGTGTAGCGCCAGGTCGACTCCGCGCCCCGCAGCCGCACGCCCGCCTCCCAGACCAGGCAGTCGGCATGGGCCAGCACGCGGCTCAACCGCTCCTCGCTCGCCTGCAGCGCCGCTTCCGTCTTCTTCCGCTCCGTAAGGTCCTGCGCGATGAAAAGGAAACCCGTGACTTCCCCCGCGCGATCGCGCAACGCGGTCGTGGTCAGGAGGACGGGGAGGCGCCGGCCGTCCTTGCAGACATACGTCCACTCGCGCTCGTCGGCGCCGCCCTGACGGACCGGCGCAACCAGGGCCTCCCAGCCGGCGGCAACCGGCCGCCCGAATTTGGCCGTCAGCTCCTCCGCCCGGCTTTCGAGTTCCGAACGGGCGTGCAGGAGATCCGGCGACGTCTTGCCCACCAGTTCGGCGCTGGCATAGCCGAGCATGTGCTCCGCGCCGGCGTTGAAGGTGACGACCATGCCGAGCCGGTCGGTGCTGATGAAGCTGTAGATCGTGCCGTCGATCACGGCGCGATGCAGCCGGTTGGTTTCTTCAAGTTTGCGCTGGGCGATCCGCAATTCCGCCGTGCGATCCGCCGCGATCGATTGGGCGCGGTCGCTCGTCGTCAACGCGCTCAGCACCAGCGCGGACAACAGAAAGCTCGCCAGGGCAAACGCCCCCGCGGCCCAGACCATCGGCGAATGACTCGTGGGGGCAAACGCGGGCCCGCGCGACCACCCGAGGATGAAGGATTGGCCCAGCAATTCGAGCCGGCTGAGCCCGTCGAATTTATTCCAGATCGGCAGGGCGGCGTTCGGCCCCTGCGACGCATAAATCACCCGATCCGCCGTGATCGGCCCTTCGGGAAACACGAACAGCCGCGCGGTGCGTTCCAACCCGGTGATCGCCCCCGCCATGAAATCGTCCAGCGCGAAGGGCGCGTAAATCCACGCCACGAGCGCATCGCGTCGCGCCGCCGGTTCGTCGGTTCCGGTGATCCCGCGATAGACGGGCGAGAGCACCACGAAACCGGGGCGCGTCGGCCCGTCCGGGATCAACGCCACCCGGGTGGTCATCCGCGGCTCGCCGTGCGCCCGCGATTCTTCGGCCGCCCGCGCCCGCGCCGGCTCGGTCGACACGTCAAGGCCCAGCGCGAGCCGATTGAGCGCCTCGGGCTCGATCTGCGCCAGCACCAGCCGCTCGCGCGTCGGATCGGGCGACGTTTTTCCCCATGGCTTGATCGCGAAACCCGGCGCCCCGTCCGCGCGCACCCGCTGGAGAAAGGCTTCCTCCTCCGCCGCCTTCACCGGGAAAACCAGCCCGATGCCGCGCAACCCCGGACAGCGCCGCGCGATGTCGAGCCGCTGCGCAAACTCCCGCCACTCGCGGCCGCTCACGTCCGGTCGCGCCGCCACGAAGCCGACGCCGGCATCCAGGGCCTCGATATACCCCTGCATCCGTTCGCGCATCCGCAGCTCCGCCGCCGCGGTCAACTGGGCAAACGCCACGCGATCGTTGGCCGCCCGCTGCTCGTTCAAACCGAGAAAAATCCAGCCGCTCAACGTCCAGCCGACCACGAGCACCAATCCCGGCCAGAGCAGATTCCCCGCCGCCTTGAAGGCCGGCAGCAACAGCGCCGTCAGCGCCACCATCGCGAGCAGCAGCTGGAGCCAGATCAGGTCGGCCTTGCCCGCCTCGAAACCGAACGGCCCCTGCCCGAGTGCCCCCGCCGTGATCGCGAAACCGGCGATCACGAGCGCCGCGAGTTCGATCGCCCACGGCCCGCACCACGCCACCACCAGCAGCATCATCGGCAGCACGCCCGCCAGAAACCACGCTCCGCCGGGCACGAAGAACCCCATCCAGCACAGAATCGCGATCCCGCCGGTCAACAGCACGAAGCGCAGGGTTTCCCAGATGCGCGCGGCGTGGAGTTGCAGCAGGAAATTCGGCTGCCGCACAAATAGCGGCAGAAACATCAGCAGCCCGAGCGCATTGCAGGCCCACCAGGAGACGAACGTCGTTAAGAAATTCTCCTGCACGCTCTCCCGCAGGATCGCCAGCGCCGTCACGCCGAAGATCGCGCTCGCCAGCGGCGCGATCGCCGCCGTCATCAGGCACGCCACCGCATCCCCGAGCGGAAACAGTTGCCACTTCGTCGCCCGGCAGCGCTCGAAGACCCACGCGCCGAGAATCGCCTCCGCCGTCGCGCCCAAACCGAACGCCACCCCGGCCCACCAGCGCAGCGTGGTTTGAATCGGATACCAGGGCAGATGCGCCACCAGGTTCGCCGTCAAGGCGCCCAACAGCACGCTCAACCACGCCCGCCGCCCGCCCAGGACGAGGAGCGCCACGCCCAATCCGCTCACCGGCCACACCGTCGACAACGACTCGTGCAGCGTCGTGAGCCGCATGCTCAATCGCGCCGCCGAAAAATAGATGATCGCCGCCGCGAGGATCCTCACCGCCACGGGAAGTCGCGTCAGGTCTCGCCAGCCGGGTGTCGTTGAACTCATTGATCAGCGGTGGAAACCCCGGCCAGATGCAAACGCCCGACCAGATCGGCTGACTTGGTGGCGCCTTCCCCAGCGGAAAGCAAGCGGTCGCTGCTCAGCCAGTCAGCGCCCGGAGCAATTCCTCCGGCGACGTCGCCGGTTCGCGACACGTGAAGTCTTCGCACACGAACGCTGTCGCCTGGCCGTCCCGCGGCGCCATCGCTGCCAGCCACGGCGCCCGTCGCGCCAGCCACGCCTGACCCTCGCCGCCGTCCGCCGCCAGCAATGCGCGTTTCGGGCCCAGTTTCTCGTGCAGCACCGCCGCCAGCCGCCGAAAACCGGCCGATCGCGGATCGCCCGCGAGCACCACGTGCCGCGTGGAATCCAGCGCCAGCTCCAGCGCACACAACATCTGCGGCAGCGCCTGCGGCGTCTGAGTCCACTGCGCCCGAAAGGCCTCCAGACAGCGACGACCACGCTCGGCGAAACCCACTCCGTCCGCCGGCCGGCTTTCCTCTTCACCCCGCATCGTCGCGAGCCGGAACAGGTTCAACGCCGCGATCGAACTGGCGGCCGGCTCCGCCCCATCGTAATCTTCCTTCAGCCGCAACACGATCGACGCATCGCCGGCCTCCGAATTGAAGTAGCCGCCGCGTTCCTCGTCCCAAAAACGCCGGTCCATCGCCTCCTGCAGCCGCTCCGCCCATTGGAGCCAGCGGATCTCGAAACCGGCCTCGTAGAGGTCCAGCAAGCCTTGGATCAACGCAGCATAATCCTCGGCAAACCCGTGCGTCCCGCCGCGTCCGTGCCGCCACGTGCGGAAGAGCACGTTCGCCTCGCGGTCGTAAAGTTCGCGCTCGATGAACTCCGCAGCCCGCGTCGCCGACGCCAGATACTCCGCCGCCGGGCCGCCGTCGCCGGACGGCTCCGGCTCCAGGATCTGATGCGCCTTCGCCAGCGCCGAGATCATCAGGCCGTTCCACGCGGTGATGATCTTGTCGTCGCGGAGCGGACGCGGCCGCCCGGCGCGCACGCGCCGCAGCGTTTCCAGGCAGCGCAGGATGCGCTCGCTGGCTTCGTCCAAGGAAAGCTGATACGCCTGCGCCGTTGCCGCGAGCGACTGCCGCTGTCTCAGGATGTTCCGGCCGCGCAGGTCGCCGTGCGGATCGAATTGCTCCGGCACGTTGCCGTTTTCGCTCACGCCGAAATGGGCCGAAAACAGCGCTGCGTCGGCGCCCAGCGCCTGCGCGATCTCGGCCTGCGTCCAGACATAGAACGCGCCTTCGCGCGACTTGCCGCCCGCGGTCGGATCCGGGCTGTCGGCGTCCTCCGCCGAGTAAAAACCGCCGTCCGCATGGCTCAGATCCCGCGCCACGTAGTCCAGAATGTCGCGCGCCAGCCAGGCATAGCGTTCGTCGCCCGTCGCCTGTTTCGCCTCGAGCGCGTTGATGGCGATCTGCGCCTGATCGTAGAGCATCTTCTCGAAGTGCGGCACAAACCAGCTCTCGTCGACGGAGTAGCGGTGAAACCCGCCGCCCACGTGATCGTGAATCCCGCCGCGCGCCATCGCCTGGAGTGTCGCGCCGGCGAGCTTCACCGCTTCCTGGCCCGCCTCGCTGTCGAGCCCCTGCAGCGCCGCCGCCCGCAGCAGGAAATTCAAATTGCTCGCGCGCGGAAATTTCGGCGCGCTGCCGAACCCGCCGTGGTTCGGATCGAACGCCTCGAAGAAATACTGGAAACACTTCTCGAACGCGGACGCCCCGCTTTCCACGAGCCCGGAGGCAGGAGTCGAGCCTCCAGAGCTGGATCCGGCCGCCGCGCTCTGGGCGCTCGGCTCTGGGCTCTGAGCTTTCGATTCCAAATAGTCCCGTAGCGTCCCGATCACCCGCTCGCCTTCCGCGACCAGTTTCTCGCGCTCCTCGGCCCAGCCTTTTGCGATCGCCCGCAGGATCGACGAAAATCCCGCGCGCCCGTGCCGATCCTCCGGCGGAAAATACGTCCCGCCGAAAAACGGTTTCAGCTCCGGCGTCAGCCACGCGCTCAGCGGCCAGCCGCCGTGCCCCGTCATCGCCTGCACATAGGTCATGTAGACTTTGTCCACATCCGGCCGCTCCTCGCGATCGACTTTGACGGGCACGAAGGACGCGTTGAGCAGCGCGGCAACGTCCGCGTTTTCAAACGACTCGTGCGCCATGACATGACACCAGTGGCAGGTCGCGTAGCCGATGCTCAGGAAAATCGGTTTCTGCTCCGCGCGCGCCTTCGCAAACGCCACCTCGCCCCATGGCAACCAGTCGACCGGATTGTCGGCATGCTGCAGCAGATAAGGCGATTTTTCGTGAGCGAGGGCGTTGGGCATGGTGCAGCCGACACCCAATGCACAAACCGTGTGAAAGACAAAGCCCGCGGTCGTCGCGATCTCTAAAGTTCCAACGCCGCCACCCTCGACGTCGCGGCGCATCCGGCGCACCGTGGCGCCATGCCTACGAAACGCATTCTCGTCACCGGCGGCAGCGGCAAGGCCGGCCAGTGGATCGTCCGCCATTTCGTCGAACAGGGCTATGACGTCGTCAACGTCGACGCCCGCCGGCCAGACGTCGCGCAATGCCGCACGATCGTCGCCGACCTCAC
The DNA here is from genome assembly GCA_040255565.1 of Opitutaceae bacterium. Classification (GTDB taxonomy): domain Bacteria; phylum Verrucomicrobiota; class Verrucomicrobiia; order Opitutales; family Opitutaceae; genus Opitutus. The sequence goes on from JBDZVH010000002.1 coordinate 109,366, forward strand.
GCAGCTCGGCCAGGTCGTCACGGCCTTCTCGCCGTTCGGCACCGGCGATCGCACGCCCTACGCCGGCGTCGTCCACATGGCCGCGATCCCGCGCGCCCACGAATCGCCCAACGACGAGATTTTCCGCGTCAACGCGCTGAGCACCTACAACGTCCTCGAAGCCTGCGCGCTGCTCGGCATCAAGAAAGCCGTCGTCGCCTCGAGCGAATCCTCCTACGGAATCTGTTTCGCGTCCGAATTTTTCGCGCCCCAATATCTTCCCGTCGACGAGGCGCACCCGCAGTTGCCGGAGGACACCTATGGTTTGAGCAAGGTCGTCAACGAAGTCACCGCCGCCGCCTTCCACCGCCGCACCGGCATGCAGATCGTCTCGCTTCGGTTGGGCAACATCCTCTCGCCGGAGGATCATGCGACCGTGCGCGCGCGTTTCGCGCATCCGGAAGATCGGCTCCGCATCCTCTGGTCCTACATCGACGCCCGCGACGTCGCGATCGCCTGCCGGCTCGCGATCGAAAAGGACGGACTCGGCTGCGAGCCGGTCATCCTCGCCGCCGACGACACGTCGTCGAATTTGCCGTCGCAGGAATTGATCCGGCGTTTCCTGCCCGGCGTGACCCAGTTCAAGCGTCCGATCTCAGGCCGCCAATCGCTGATCGCCAACGACCGCGCCAAGGCCCTCCTCGGCTGGACGCCACAGCACGTGCTCGAAGTTTGATTTCTGCGCACGGCACGCTGACGCCCGCCGCCGTCACTCCGTGCCTTCCGTGCATTCTGTGCAATCTGTGGTTAATCCCGGGGGCATCCGGTAGCGGCGATCGTCCCGATCGCCATTTCAAGGTGGGGACGCGTGTCCCCACGCGTCCTGAGTTCGACTCGCGCTTCACGCCGGTGAGCACCACCCGCGAATGTCGCTGCGAACAGCGCGGCAGGGACGCCGGGCGCCTCCTGCCAAACAGCGAATCGCGTTTTTCGCAAATCGGTCGCCCTCCTGCCGACCGTCTGGGGGGCCTTACTGCGCGAGCTCGCGTTGCGCGCGGCTCGGGCCGTAGCCGGGCACCCACATGTTTTTCCAGGTGAGCCCCGCGCGGCGCTGCATCTCCAACGGATACGACCAGTCCCCGAAATCCGCTGCCGTCGTGTTGTTCGTGCCCCACGTGAACTTCGCGCCCGCCGCTTTCGCCAGCCGCACGAAACGCTCCGACGGCAGCCGGTAGCGCGCGTTGATCTCGATCGCCACGTCGTGCTTCACTGCCGCGGCGATGATCTTTTTCATCCGCGCATCCGTCCACAATTCCTTCGCGCGCGGCGCGATCGCGTCCGGCAGAAAGGTCGGGTTCACATAAATGTCGATCGGCTCCGTCTCGATGATGCGCACGGTCGTCTCCACGAGTTCGTCCATGAAGCCCTGCACGTCGGGCCCGATGTCCGCTTCTTCCGGAATCCACAACCGGAGCCGCTTCCCCGCCTTGTTCGTCCACGTCATCGAGTCCGTGAAGATGTAGTCGAACCTCGCCCGCGCCTCCTTGGAGAACATCTTCATCCACTCGCGGCCCTCCGCCTGCAGCGCCAGAAACACCGGCCGCTCCTTCATCGTTTCGATAAACGCCAACGCCGCCGCGTCCGTCTGGATCGGGAAACCTTGGCCGCCGTTCGTCGCGATGCCGAGCGTCACGCCTTTTCCCCGCGCGATCGCCAGCGCCCGATCCAGCGTGAGGTCGCCTTTCAGATGCGTGTGCAGGTCGACCATCGGAAAATTGTCGTTGGCCAGCGCGAGCCGATGCACGGCTTCTTCGCCCCACTGCGGCCGCGCGACCGTCGCGTCCTCGCCGCCCGGCAAACGTCGCACGCGGAGATTGCGATAAAACGTGCGGCTCTCCGGATCGTGCGCCTGCAACGCAAACGTCCCGCGCGCGAGCGGCTCCAGTTCCGGCGCGCCTTCCGGCAGCGGTCGCACGGGCTCGATATAATCGACCAGCAGCACGCCGTTCACGCGGACCTGCACGCGCGGTTTGCGCACGACGATCTCCACCTTGAACCACACGTCGTCCGCCACCGGCGCGCGGTAAACGTTCACGATGCCGTAAAGGCTCCCGGTCTTCTTCAACTCCAGGTAATCGCCGTGCTGCGGCTGCGAGTTATTCACCTGGATTTCGAAGCCCTGCGTCGGCCAGCCCGAATCCTGCCACGCCGTGTGAAAAAAGATTCCCGAGTTCGCGCCGCGCTTCGTCAGCACCTCCGCCGAAAACTCGAAGTTCTCGAACTCCGCCGCCGCGCCGCCTTCGCCGACGAAAAACAAATGCCCGCGCGGCCCGTCGCACGCGATCGCGCCGTCCTTTACACTGAACGACGCCGGACTCTCCGCCGCTTTCCAGCCCGCCAGCGAGCGCCCGTCAAAGAGCGAGACCCACTCGCCCTCCGCCGACCGCGCGCCGGACGCGACGACGAGCAGCGCGAGACAGGCAAGCGCGCCTTTCAGCGCGCGCGAAAACCGGAAAGCAGCGGGGTTCATGTCGGGGCAGGTTGAGGGCAACGCCGCCGCCTGACGAGACTTCCGGCGGAAAGTTCCTCGCCTCCGCGTCAGAAATCTCGTGCCACATCCGCCACGATTTCCAGCGAGCGCACGCGCGGCGCGTGATCGTAAATCGCCGCCGTGATCATCAATTCGTCGACTTTCGTTCGCTCCAAAAAGGTCTCCAGCCCGCCCCGCACCGTTTCCGGCGAACCGACCACCGCTTCGCGAAACGCGTGATTCACACCCGCGAGTTCGATCCGCGTTGCCACCCGGTGAATGTCGTCGACCGGCGGCGGCAGCGGCCGCGGTCGGCCGCGGCGCAGATAAACAAAGCTCTGTTGCAGTGACGTGAACAACCGCGTCGCCTCCGCATCCGTCTCTGCCGCGAACACGCCGATGCACGCCATCGCGTGCGGCCGCGGCCACTCGGCCGACGGTTTGAAATCCCGCCGATACACCGCGAGCGCCTCCATCAGCAAGTCCGGCGCGAAGTGCGACGCAAACGCGAACGGCAAACCCAGCGCCGCCGCCACCTGCGCGCTGAACAAACTCGACCCGAGCAGCCAGATCGGCACGGCGAGCCCCGCGCCCGGCACGGCCTGCACCGTCTGATCCGGCTCCGCCGGCCGGAAATACGCCTGCAACTCCACAACGTCCTCGGGAAAGGTGTCGGCGGATTGAGTCCGCCCGCGACGCAGCGCCTGCGCCGTCGCCGGATCCGTGCCCGGCGCGCGACCGAGTCCGAGATCGATCCGGCCCGGAAACAGCGCCTCCAGCGTGCCGAACTGCTCCGCCACCACGAGCGGCGCATGATTCGGCAGCATCACGCCGCCCGAGCCCACCCGGATCGTCGAGGTGCCCGCCGCCACGTGTCCAATCACCACCGCCGTCGCCGCACTCGCGATGCCGGGCATGTTGTGATGTTCCGCGAGCCAGTAGCGGCGATATCCGAGCCGCTCCGCGTGTTGCGCGAGATCGCGGGAGCGGTGCAGCGCCTCCGCGACTGTGCCGCCCTCAACGATCGGCGAAAGATCGAGCACCGAAATGGGAACCATGCCGCACGAAGCGCAGCTCCGCCGAATTTGCCAGCGCGATGATGCACCGCGGCGGCGGCTCCCGCGACCGCGCGGCTCGCGGTCAACGTTGCTCCCTGGCCTTGGGCACGGTAAACATGATCACCACGACCGCTCCGACGGCCATGAGCACATTCAACGCGAGCGCGAGGGACGCCGCTTCCCGCAGGCCGAGGTTATCCTGCCGCCCCTGGAACGTAATGACGCCCTCCAGCCAGCGGATGCTCTCCGAGTTGGCGCTGAAGGCAGTGAAGACCGCCGCCGAAATCGCCACGCCGAACGCCGCTCCGAGCGAAGACGCCATCTTGTAGATCCCCGATCCGGCGCCGGCCTGCGCGGCCGGCAGACTGGACAGCGCCGCATCCGTCGATGGCGTCGCGTAAAAGGCCAGCCCGACGCCAAAAAGTGTATAGGCCACGACGGCGAGAACTTTATAGTTTCCCAACATAAGGTTGGTGGGCATGAGCAAAAGAATGGACAATCCCGTGATGAGACAGCCCCAGATCATCGGTTTGCGCGCGCCATGCCGTTGTAGCAATTTTTCGCCCACACGGATGAATCCGATGATCGCCACCGCGTAACCCAGAGTGAGCAGGCCAGACTGCTGCGCGGTGAGTTGACCGCCGAGCTGCACCAGCTGCAAAGAGACCAGCTGGGTGCCCGCGACGGCATTCAGGAGGAAGTTCGACGCGGTCGCGCCGGTAAAAATCGAATTCTTGAACAGCGCGAAATCGACGAAGGCCGCCGGCGCCCGCTCCTCGATCCGGAAAAACAGGAACCCGAAGATCGCGGTGAGCGCGATCAGCCCGAGGGAATAAGGGCTGGACCAGCCGAGTTTGTCCCCCTGCGTCACCAGAATCTGCAACGCGACCATCGCGATCATGAACGTCACCACCCCCGCGAAGTCGAATTTACCTGCCGCACCCTCGGCCCTGCTCTCCGGCATCTCGCGGATCAACGCGACGCCAGCCACCGCCACCAGAATCGAAACCCAAAAGATATAGCGCCAGCCGAAGTTCTGCGTGACCAGGCCGCCGAAAAGCGCGCAAAGGCCCGAGCCGCCCCACGAGCCAATGGACCACAGGCTGACCGCGCGCTGGCGCTCGGCACCCATCCAGTAGGTTTTCACGAGGGCCAGGCTCGCCGGCATGATACACGCGCCCGACAGCCCCTGCAGCGTCCGGCCGCACAACAGGAAGGCCGCCGCCGCACCGCCGACGGGAGCAACGGCGACCAGCAGCGAACCGGCAATGCTGAGATAAAAGCCGATCTTCAGGATTCGCACGCGGCCCACCCGATCGGCGAGGCCGCCCATGACCACGATGAAGATTCCGGAAAACAGCGCGGTCACCGCCACCGCACTGTTCATCGTGCTCGCGTCGAGACCGAGGTCCCGGCCCATATCGGGCGCAATATTCAATGTCGTCTGGGCAAACAGCCAGAAAGTGACCACGCCCAGAATGATTCCCCACAGCACCTTGTCGTTGCCGTGAAACGTCGGCCTCGCCGATTCCGTGTATTCGGAGGTCTTGTTCATCGTGACGATACGCGCGCCGGCGGACGCGTCGTATACATTGGCAGAGCCGCCGCTATATCATTTTCGATGTCGCTTACGACTTGCCCGAACTGGTTGTGGCCGGCAGCGGAGCGCGCCATCCGAAGTAGATCGCCATGATCCGCAACAGGAGACAGAGCGCGGCACCCAGCAGCATCGGATATAATTGCGGCACGCCCAGCACATGCCCGAGTGCCACCGTCATGCCGGCCGCGAGCGCCGCCACCGCATAAAGATCGCTGCGCAGCACGAAGGGCACGTCCCCGGCGAGCACATCGCGCATCATGCCACCGCCAATGCCGCTCAGCATGCCCAGGTTCGCCGCCATCATCGGATTGATCCCATAAGCGATGGCCTTTCCCGTGCCGATCACCGCGAACAGCGCGAGTCCGATCGCATCCAACAGCAACATCGGCCGCTGCCGGGACGACACGCGCGGATACCAATAAAAGGTGATCAGCCCACCCGCCATCGCTATAAAGAAATAGTGTATTTCCGTGACCGCCGCCGGAGGCACCGCGCCAATCAGCACGTCCCGGATCATGCCTCCGATGACGGCGACCACGAACGAAAGAAACAACACGCCAAACAGATCGAACTGCTTTCTGACCCCGACGAGGCCGCCGCTCACGGCGAAGACGAAGGTCCCGATCCAGTCGAGCACTTCGACCATGCCCATGAGGAGGGTTTGATGCATCGTCGTGATCGAAGACACACTACGGGATCAACGTGGCTGCCCCGCCGCAGGAGAAATCCAGGCCGCGGCCGCCGACAGCATCGCCTCCACGCCGGTCCGCAGCGTCGGATCTACCACTGGCGCGAAATTGGGCGCGTGATTCGCAGGAATTTCATCGAGCCGGCCGCTCTTCTGCGCCTGGTCGTAAAGCGCCGGATCGATGCCGCCGATCACCCAAAAAACGCTCGGCACATTCCAAGCCGCGCCAAACAATCCGAAATCTTCACTCGCGGTCGCCGGCACGATTTCGGTCACCCGCTCCTTACCGAACCGATCTTCCAATGCCGCCACCACCCGGCGCGTGGCGGCCTCGTCGTTCCGGGTAAGCGGATACTCGCTCAGCAGCGAAAATTCCGGCGGCTTCGGTGCCCCGGAAGCGGCGGCCTCCGCTTCCAGAATCCGCTTCACCGCCCCGAGCACGCGAGCGCGCACCTCCTCCTTGAAAGTGCGGACGTTCAGACGCAGGACCGCGTGATCCGGAATCACGTTCTCGCTCAGCCCCGCGAGCAGCGTGCCGACCGTGACCACGGCGGAGTCGGTCATCGCCACCTCGCGCGAGACCACCGTCTGCAAGCGCATCACCGCCGACGCCGCCATCACCACGGGGTCGATGCTTTTCTGCGGCATCGATCCATGCGCGCCGCGTCCGAACATCGTGACTTCATAACTGTTGCCCGCCGACAGGATCGTGCCGACCCGCCAGCCGATCTGCCCCGCCCTGAGCGGCATCACGTGTTGCGCCAGCGCCACCTCGGGCCGGGGGAAGCGCTTCACCATTCCATCCTCGATCATCGCCCGCGCGCCCTGGGCCGTTTCCTCGCCCGGCTGAAATACGGCCAGGATCGTGCCATGCCATCCGTCGCGGTTTTCGGCCAGGATGCGCGTGGCGCCCATTAGCCACGCGACATGGATATCATGACCGCAGGAATGAGCGATGGACGTTGCCTGTCCGAAACGATCGACCCCGGTCTTGTCGCTCGAATAGGGCAACCCGGTGCTCTCCTTGATCGGCAGCGCATCCATGTCCGCGCAACAGCACCGTCGGCCCTTCGCCGCTGCGAAGGATGCCAACCACGCCCGTTCCGCCGACACCTTCGGTCACCTCATAGTGTTGCTGACGCAACCACGCCGCCGCGATGCCCGAGGTCCGGCGCTCCTGCATCGAGAGCTCCGGGTTGGCATGTATATCTTTATATATACCCTCCAGTTCCGCGAGCAGTTCGTCGGAGGGGCCAGGAAGGCGGTGGCCCGATAAAACAGCGTTCACGATATGTCTCCTTTCACGCCGCCGGAGCGGCTCTGCGGATTCCAGCCGTCTGGGGACGGCTGCAGCGAAGGCCGGTTTCACCCTGCTCCAGCCACGCCAATATTTCCTGAGCGATGCGCAACCGGTCGCCGGTTTCCAGCGCCTCCGGGTGTTCCACGAGCGCCAGCAACTGAACGACACGCACGCGACGCGCGAGCAGGGGATCGAGATTATCCGCACAAGCGGGGCATAGCATAAGGATTCCCTTTCGGCACCGCCCGGCAGCGTAGCCGCAGCAAACCTTTTTTCAACCGACGGCTCCGTTCTATCGGCAGCGCGGTTTCCATGGCCAGGGTATAGTGAAAAACCTGATTGCATTCTAATATCAAACTCCGGGCGCATCCGTGGGTCGAAGGCCGTCCATTCGGACACCGGAAGTTCCCGGTGCCTCCACCCGTCCTGCTTATGAAAACATCCGTCTTCCTCGCCTGCGGAGCCGCGTTGCTCCTGGCCACCACGGCCCCTGCCCAGCTCAGCGTTCCGCTCTCCGACATCAGCCTCGCCTACCCGTCCGCGCCCGCCATCACCGTCAAACTGGGCGCGACCAGCCGCGCGATCCTGCCGACACCATTCGTCATCGACGGCGCCTATGCCGGCAGCGCGCTGTGGTTCTGCATGGATCCGCTGCAGACGATCTTCTTCGACGGCAGCGGCCAGCCGCCCGGCTCGTCCCTGCTTTACGATAGCGATCAACCGACCTTTTACGACAAGTGGACCGCGTCCGCGCCCGGCCTCAGTGCCGCACGGCTGCAGGATCTCGCCGATCTTTTCACCGCCGTGCCGCTCAACCCTTCGAGTCTCTCGCTCGTCGCGGCCCTGCAACTGGTCGTTCCGGAGATCACGAACGAGTTCGACGGCAACGGCTACAGCCTGTTTTCCGGGAAGTTCACCGCTTCCGGCGGCGCCAATGCCGCAGCCAATTCCATCGTGAACCTCGCCGAATCGATTCTCGCCAGCCTCGACACGCCCGGCGTCAAGGATCGCGGCAACGTCCAGGGCCTTCGTTTTCTCATCGACGGTCGCTACGGGTCGACGCCCGTCCAGGATCTCGTGGGGTTCGTGCCGGTTCCGGAGCCCTCGACCTACGCGCTCTTCGGCGTCGCTTTGCTGGTCCCCGCCATCGTCCTCCGTCGTCGCCGGCTCCGGCGCGCCCGCCCGTAGCCGACCGTCCTCAGTCTTCCACCGGAGATCGCCCCAACTACCGCCCGCCCGGCGATCCGTTCGCGCGCGCGGCGGTCTTTGCGGGCGAACTCCTTCGCTCATGAACTCTCCCGCCCCGACCCAACAAGCCCGCGCCGAAGCGGTGAACAAACTCCGTGAACTCATCGGCGCGATCAACATCGCGATGTTCACCACCGCCGCGGCGGACGGTTCCTTGCGGAGCCGCCCGATGGCGACGCTGCAGTTCGACTATACCGCCGGCGAGTTGTGGTTCTTCACCGCCGACGACTCGCCGAAAACCGACGAGATCGCCGGCGACCAACGCGTCGGCCTTTCCTACGCCTCGACCGGCCGTCAGGACTACGTTTCCATTTCCGGCCGCGCGCGTCTGGTTCACGACCGCGCCAAAATCGCGGAGCTGTGGTCGCCGATGGCGAAGATCTGGTTTCCGGAAGGTCCCGACGATCCGCGCCTCGCACTGCTCTGCGTCGAGATCGACGCCGCGGAATACTGGGACTCGCCGTCCGGCATGATGGTCGAACTTTACGGACTCGCGAAACTCGCGCTCACCGGCAAGCCCCCCTCCAATCTCGGCGAGCACGCCAAAGTCGATCGTCCGTTGTTTCGTCCATAACTCGGGATCCTGAGCAGGAACCACGAAAGACACGAAACACACGAAACCGACCAAGTCGCCCACGGAACACACAGAACACACCGAAAAATCCTCGTCGATAGCTCCGGGTATGGCGGGGTTCGGGTGCGGATTTCCTTCCGTGTATTCCGTGTATTCCGTGGGCCCATCCGGATCGATTGAGCTTTCGTGCAGCTCGTGCCTTTCGTGGGTTCCGCTCCACTGACGGGAGCCTTCGCGTCACGTGGCTCGTTACAGCCGGCCTGCGACCAGCGTCGCCGGCTCGAAACTCGCGCGCCGTCCGAATGCGACCCGGTTGAGCGCCAGCGCAAAGCCGATGCACGCGGCGACCGTCAGCGCCATCGCATGCAGAAAGTGCCACGGCGCTGGCAATGACGGATTGCTCGCGTGCAGCGCCGGCCACGCAAAGGCGAAGAGCGCGTAAAAACCCGCACCGAACACGATCGTCGCGATCACCGCGCGCGCATCGATGTTGCGGAACAGCAGGCCGATGATGAACGCCGACAGAATCGGCATCGAGAAGAGTCCCATCACCTGCTGGATCAGCTGAATGATGCTATCCGCGCCGGTGTAGAGCGGCACGAGCGCGATCGACAGCAGCGCGAATCCGACCTGCAGCCACACGCTCAACCGCTGGATCGAGGCGTCGCGGTTCACGAATTTCTGGTGCAAGTCGCACACGTAGAGCGCCGCCGCCGAGTTCAGCGTCGAGTTGTAGCTGGTCATCACCGCGCCAAACATCGCCGCCGCAAACGCGCCTTGCAGCCAGTGCGGCAACAGATTCGCGACCAGGGTCCCGTAAGTGGCGTCGCCGAGTTTGCCGTAGAGCTTGTAGGCGCAGACGCCGGGAATCGCCACGATCGGCGGAATGATCAACAGCCGGATCGCGAGCGCTCCGAAGACCCCGCGCTGCGCCTCGCGCATCGACGGAGCCGCCAGCGCCCGCTGCGTGATCGTCTGGTTCGTGCTCCAGTAATACAGCTGCGTCAAAATCATGCCCGTGAGCAGCGTCGTCCACGGAATCGGCGACGCGCTGTCGCCGATCAGCGTCAGCCGCTCCGCGGGAATTCCCGAAAAGTCCCAATCAATCGCGTTGAGCGACAGCACCGTCACGAGCAACGCCATCCCGAGCACGATCACGCCGGCATAAGTGTCGGAAATCGCCACCGCGCGCAGTCCGCCGAAGATCGCATACGCCGCGCCCACCGCCGCGATGCCCGCCGACAGCACGATGATCGGCGTCTGCAATCCGAACATCGTCTTCATCACCAGCGAGCTCGTGTAAAGCATCACGGGCAGGAACACGAAGACCGAACCGGCCAGGAAAATCACCGCCACCGTCGCGCGGATGTAAGGATCGTTGTAACGCCGCTCAAGCAGCTCGGTCACGGTCGTGCAGTTATATTTGTAGTAGAGCGGCACGAACACCTTCGCGAGCAGCAGCAGGCCCGCGACGCCTGACAGCTCCCACAGCGAGATGAGCAGCATCTGCGCACCGTTCATCCCGAGCAGCGTGTCGGTGTTGATGTTCGTCAGCGTGATCGAGCCCGCGATGAACACCCAGTTGAGCCCGCCGTTCGCGAGGAAATACTCACGCGCCGAATCGGTGGAGCGCTTCGCCTTGCGGCAATGCAGCCACGTGATCAACGCGATCGCGGCGTTGAGGCCAAAGAAAACGGAAAGCTGGATGACGTTGTCGGTGCTCACGAAAAAAAGGGGCCGGGGCGATCCACAGGGAGCAGCCGGTCCGCAGTCCGTCGAGACGGTCGCCAAACGGACGGTCCGCACGCGCGCGAACCCGCGACGTATCCGGCGGTCGTGAACGCCGCATGCCGCGCGCCGTCGCTTCCTCCGTTCCCCTCGATCCCGCCCGGCGGCTGAACCGATTGCGCAAACTCGCCTGGCTGCTCGACCGCTCCATTCCGGTCGGAAACAAGGGCCGCTTCGGCCTCGATCCGCTCCTGGGACTGATCCCGGGGCTGGGCGATTGGGCCGGCGCCGGCCTTTCGCTTTATATCGTCCACGAGGCGATGCAGCTCGGCCTTTCCTGGCCGGTGCTCGCGCGCATGCTGGCCAACATCGGCTTCGAAGCGCTCGTCGGCACGATCCCGGTCGCCGGCGATCTCTTCGATTTTTTCTGGCAGGCCAACGTCCGCAACCTCCAGCTCGTCGAACGCCACTACCGGCCCGGCGCGCCGCCGCGCTCCACCCGCGGGATCGTGGTGCTGCTCGTGGCGTTCGGCCTGTTCCTGCTCGCGTTGCTCGTCGCCGCCGCGGCGCTCACCGCCTGGGTTTTCACCGAGGTGTGGCGATGGCTGGCCGGCGCGGCCTGACCCCACCGCCACGTTCCCCGCACCGCCTATTCGCGACGAATCCGCGCCGCCCAGCCGCCGCCTTCCGCGAGCTTCAGCTTGAGCTTGGTCGCATTCGTGACGCTCCGCTGCTCGCGCACGTAATCCTCCGCATAGCGGTCGGCATTCACGCCGTCGCGGTATTCGTCGAGCACGAACTTGCCCGCGGGCAGGAACGACAGGTCGAGCTCCAGCTCGCGCGCCTCCCAATCGGTGATCGCGCCGACAAACCACTCCTCGCCGCTGCGCCGCGCGACGAGCGCGTAATCCGCGATCCGCGCATCGAGCACCTTCGTCTCGTCCCACACCGACGGCACCGCTCCGAGGAAATCCATCATGTCCGCCTGCCGCTGGTAATGCGACGGCGAGTCCGCGAGCATTTGTAGCGGACTTTCGAATACCACATACAGCCCCAGCTGGTGGCAACGCGTCCCCTGGCTCGACGGCCGCGCGAAGTTCGACGCGAAGCCGACGCGATTCGCATTCCTCGTCGCGCCCGGCGTGTAATCCAGCGGGCCGACAAACATGCGCGTAAACGGCAGCGTGGCGTCGTGCTCCGGCGTGATGTGGTTGCTCCACTTGTTCCACTCGAGGCCGCGCACGCCCTCCGCCGTGATCAGATTCGGCCACGTGCGCGTGAGCTGCGCCGGCCGGATCGCGCCGTGAAAATCGACGAGGAGATGCCGCTTCGCCGCCTCCGCGCTCACGCGATGATAATACGCCATCATCTTCTGGTCGTCGCGCTGCATGAAATCGACCTTGATGCCGCGCACGCCCCACTGCTGAAACTGGTCGAGCGCCGCCTCGAGCCGGTCGTCGAGCGTCTTCCATACCACCCAGAGAATGACGCCCACGTTCTTTTCCCTGCCGTAGGCCACGAGCGCCGGCACATCGATCTCCGGCACGACGTCGAGCACGTTGCCCAGCTTATACCAGCCTTCGTCCAGAATGATGTAGTCGAGCCCGTGCGCCGACGCGAAATCGATGTAGGCGCGATACGTCGCGTTGTTCACCCCGGTCTTGAAATCCACGCCGAACAGGTTGTTCGCGTTCCACCAGTCCCACGCGACTTTGCCGGGTTTGATCCACGAGGGATCGGCGATGCGCGAGGGTTCCGCGAGCAGGTAAACGAGCGAATTCGTGATCAGATCGGCGTCCTTCGTCGCCACGCCAAGCACACGCCAGGGATACGCGCGCGTGCCTTTCGTCACCGCAATGTAATCCGCCGCCTGCGTCACCACCACGTCGCGATCGCTCTTCTGGTCCTCCTTTAATGGATACGGCGGAAACGCCGCCGCCAGGCCATTGCCCGACGTGCCGCGCAACCACAGTCCGGGATAGTCCTCCACCGCCGCGTCGGCGATCGCGATCTTGACGCCACCTGCATCGACGACCGCTGGAATACTCGCGAGGTTGCCGGCCGACAGATCGCCGAGCGCCCGCGGCAGGAAAAGCCGCTCGTTGTGCGAGTAAAAGCTCTGCTCCTCGGGATAGTAGACAAAATGATCGCCGGTGAAATTGAACGCCGCCTCCTCGCCGATCACCTTCACCTCCGCCTGCGACCACGACGTCTCCCAGCGATACGCGACGCCTTCGTCGTAGGCGCGAAACACCACCGCGTAGCCACCCTCGAATTCGAGCCGCAGTTCGTTGTAGCGATCGCGCAGCGTCGCCGCTTTCTGACGCACGACCGGTCGCAGCGTTTCGTCATGCGCCCGCGTGGCCGTTCGCGTCAGCTTCGGATTCCGCCCCAATTCGTGCCCCTCCAGTCGCAGACCCAGTCGCGCCTCGCGCAGAATCGGCTTCTCCTCCACGTCGAGGTCGTAGCCTAGGTGATCGTCGACGCGGACCGCGACGACGATGTTGCCATTCGGAGATTGCAGTGACGGCACCGCGACCGCGGCCGCGGCCAGGGAGGCAAGGATCAGAAACCCGCCGAGCACGCCGGCCGCGCGGGCGGAAAACAGGGATGTAATCGTCATGGGGAATGGGGCTGCACGCCGTTACATATCTTTGGCATCAGCTTCGCACGGCGCGCGCGGAAGCATCAAAAATCGTCGTCATTGCCCTCAAGCCTTTCCGACATGTTTTCGCAGCACGCGCACATGCGTCGCGCCGGAACGCCGCGCGATCCGCATTTTCTCCGCATGCATCGGCAAAACCCGCAGGCGCCGACGCGCCCCGTTCCCCGATTCCTTGCGGTCCCCGCGGGGTCCAAGATCAGAACCTCGCTGCTACCGATGAAAACCTCCCTCTGCCTCTGCCTGCTTCTTTTGTTTGCCTCCGCCGCACCGGCGTCGGCCGCCGCCGCCGCCGATTCCGCGGCGCTGGTCGAACTCGCGCGCGGCCACGAGCAGGTTTTCAAAAAACTCGCGAGCGACCGCACCGCGGTCGTGCTTCAGAAAGGAGAAAAACAATTTGTCATCTATGGTGTCACGGACCTCCGCTCCGCCGGGGGAATCTTGGAGATCACGGTAAAGAACGGGTCAAAATACAGTGTGAATCCGGGCGACGTGTTCTTCATCACGAACGATTCGTTCGGCCTGAAATAGGATTGGGTAAAATTCCCGGTGTATCCACGACTTGGATCGTGGCTCCGCCCAACGAAGATCGTGTCTGCAAGGCCCGATCGATTTATGGCACCTTCCTCCGCCGTCGCCGCGCCGTTGCGCGTCCTCCTCGTCGAAGATCAAGCGCTCGATGCCGAGCTGATGATTTCCGAACTCGAGCACGCCGGCCTGATGCTCGTCTCCGTCACGCGGGTCGAAACCGCGTCGGACTTCATGCGCGAGCTCGCCACCGCACCCGACGTCATCCTGTGCGACTACGCGCTGCCGGCCTTCAGCGCCCCGGAGGCGCTGCGCCTGCTCCAGCAGCGCAACCTCGACATTCCGTTCATCATCGTCTCCGGCTCCATCGGCGAGGAGATCGCCGTCGAAGCCGTCAAGAGCGGCGCCGACGACTACCTGTTGAAAGACCGGCTCGGCCGTCTCGGACCCGCCGTCATCCAAGCTGTCGAAGAAAAAAAACTACGCGCCGCCGCCCACCGCGCAGAGGAGGACCTGCGGCAGTCCGAATACAAATACCGCTGCCTGTTCGAACATCTGCCCGACGCCGCCTATCTGGCCGACGCCAACGGTCGCATCATTGATGTCAACCGGCGCGGCGAACATCTCATGAATCTCGATCGCGCCGGCGTGCTCGGCCTCCGGCTGAGCCAATTTTTGCCCGCGGCTGTGTTTCGCACCTTGCTCGGCGGCACCCAGAGTCATCACGAGACGCCGATCCGGCTGAGCGCCGAAATCGAACTGCCTTCCGGCCGGCGCTCGCCCGTGACGATTCACGCGTCGACGGTGCCGATCTACAATCGCCGGCTCCTGCTGGTTTTCATCCGCTCGCAGGAGCCCTCGACCGCGACCGATTCTTCGTAAGCGAACGCTATTTGGTTCGCTGCTGTGCCCGGCGCGTCTCGCTTCTCACCGCACGCGCCGCGCCGAAAGCCTGTTGCGCCCAACCACCACCGCGGGTTCCTTGGCCGGCATGAAAGCTGTGACGATTGCCCAAGCCGGTCCCGCCGAGGCGCTCACACTCGCGGAACGCCCCGAGCCCGCGTTCGGCGTCGACGACGTGCTGATCCGCGTGAAGGCCGCCGGCGTCAACCGCGCCGATGTGATCCAGCGCAAAGGCCACTATCCCGCGCCTCCGGGCGTGCCCGCCGACATCCCGGGGCTCGAGGTCGCCGGCATCGTCCAAGCCTGCGGTGCCGCGGTCACCCGCTGGCGCGTCGGCGATGCCGTGTGCGCGCTTCTCGCCGGCGGCGGCTACGCCGAACTCGTCGCGGTGAACGCGTCCCACTGCCTGCCCGTGCCGAAAGGATTTTCGTTCACCGATGCCGGCGCGCTGCCGGAAGCGTTGTTCACCGTCTGGTCCAACGTGTTTCAACGCGGACGACTCCAGCGCGGCGAAACCTTCCTCGTGCACGGGGGCACCAGCGGCATCGGCATGGCCGCGATCCAGCTCGCGAGCGCGTTCGGAGCGCGCGTCTTCGCCACCGCCGGCAGCGACGAAAAATGCCGCGCGTGCGAAGCCGCCGGCGCGGAACGCGGCATCAATTACAAGACCGAGGATTTCGAAACCGCGCTCAAGGGCGTCGGCATCGATGTGATTCTCGACATGATCGGCGGCGACTACGTCGCGAAAAATCTCAAGCTGCTCCGCCCCGAGGGCCGGCTCGTGTTCATCAACACCGCGAAAGGCGCGAAGGTCGAAGTCAACCTGCTGCAGGTGATGGCGCAGCGACTCACGATCACCGGCAGCACGCTCCGCAGCCGCGAGACGGCGTTCAAAGCCGCGCTTGCCGCCGAGCTCGAACGCGAGGTGTGGCCATTGCTCGAATCCGGCCGCGTGCGCGCGAATGTTCACCGCGTGTTTTCGTTCCGTGACGCCGCCGACGCCCATCGCCTGATGGAAAGCAGCCAGCACATCGGCAAACTCGTGCTCGTGCCGGAGGAGGGTTGAGGATTTGCGGGTTGAGCGTTGAGCGCTGGCGGGCGAGAGCCTGCCGCTGCTCTCGAGGTAGCGGCGATCGTCCCGATCGCCACCAATGCACAGCGTCAGGCCGCCACCTGATGGCGGGCATCGGAGCTCCTGCTACGCTCGGCGCGCATGGCCACGACGATCATCCTCCACGGCTACAGCGACGAGGGCAGCAACTTCGTCAACCTCGCCCGGTTCCTCGAGGACCAGGGCATGGACGTCATCTCGATCCGCCTCGGCAACTACCTCACGCTCGAGGACAGCGTCACCATCGAGGACCTCGCCGCCGCGTTCGAAACGGTGCTCGACGCGCGGAAAATCCCGCACGGCGCCGGCGATCTCAACCTCGTCGTCCACTCGACCGGCAGCCTCGTCGCCCGCGAATGGCTCACGCGTTTTTATCTCGAGCAGAACCGTCCGTGTCCGGTCCGCCGCTACCTGATGCTCGCCCCGGCCAACTTCGGCTCCCCCCTCGCCGCCATGGGCAAGACGATGGTCGGCCGCATCGTCAAGGGCTGGAAGAGCGGCTTCGAATCCGGCCGCGCCGTCCTCGACGCACTCGAGATGGGTTCTTCCTACACGTGGCAGCTCGCGCGCCGCGATCTCTTCGGGCCCCGCTCGTTCTACGATCCCACGATCTGCATGGCCGCCGTCCTCGTCGGCTCGAAACCCTACGGCACGGGCCTGCGCAAGCTCTCCGACGAGAACGGCGGCGACGGCACCGTCTACGTGTGCACCGCCAACCTCAATGCCACCGGCCTCACCGCGCTCTTCGGCGGACGCGACGACCCCACCGTGGTGCAACCCTGGCCGCGCACCGCGCAGCCGATCGCCTTCGGCGTGTTTCCCGATCGCGACCACACCAGTATCAAGAATCCGGACACAGGCACCAAGGTGCTCGGGCGCACCATCGCGCGCTTTCTCCAGCTGCAGACCCCCGACGACTATGCGGCGTTCTCCGCCGAATGCGACGCGCTCACCGCCGCGACGCTGCCACCGAATCCGAAGGACGAGAAATATCACACCTACCAGAATCTCGCCGCGCGCGTCACCGACGACCTCGGCCACCCCGTGCGCGACTACTTCCTGGAGTTTTACGAGAAGGCGAAGAGTCCCGCGGACGAGACCAAGGTCGACGATCTGATGGTCCAGATCCACACCGAGGTCCTCGAATCGGTCCACAACTACAAGCCCGACCCGAGCTACCGCTCGCTGCTCTTCGATCTCACCGATCTCGCCGATGCGCTCGGCACGCGCAAGAAGCTGATGTTCTCCCTCTCCGCCGCGCCCGTGAGCGAGCTGGTCTCTTATCGCAGCGGCAAGGACGTCAACGACGTCAGCGAGCTCGCGGTCTCCGGCAAAGGCGCGTCGTTCTGGCGCGCCAACGAAACCCTGCTCGCCGACATCGTGATCCGTCGCCAGCAGGCGGAGAAGCTGTTCGGCCTCCTTGACGTGCCGCCCCGCAAGTAAGCGGCGCGTCGATTCCTCCGCGGTCCCCGGGCTTGACGCGCCGCGCCTGGCGTCTTGCCTGAACGTTCACCCGCGAAACTCGAAAGACCCTTCCCATGAACAAGCAAGGTTTCGGAACCAAAGCCCTCCACGCCGGCCAGCAGCCGGATCCCACCACCGGCTCGCGCGCCGTTCCGCTGTATCAGACGACCAGTTACGTTTTCCGCGACACCGAGCACGCCGCGAACCTTTTCGCGCTGAAGGAACTCGGCAACATCTACACGCGGATCATGAATCCGACGACCGACGTCTTCGAACAGCGCCTCGCCGCGCTTGAGGGCGGCAGCGGCGCACTGGCGCACGCGTCCGGCCAGGCCGCGATCACCGACGCCATCCTCAACCTCGCCGGCGCGGGCGATCACCTCGTATCCGTCGCGCAACTCTACGGCGGCACCTACAACCTGTTTCACCACACCCTACCGAAGCTCGGCATCGAGGTTTCGTTCGTCGACGCCCAGGATCCCGACGCCTTCAAGCGTGCGTTGAAGCCGAACACGAAGGCGTTCTACGGCGAAGGTCTCGGCAATCCCGCGCTTAACATTTTCCCGTTTGAGGAAGTCGCGAAGATCGCGCGCGAAGCCGGCGTCCCGCTCATCATCGACAACACCTGCCTCACGCCCTACCTCAACCGGCCGTTCGAATGGGGCGCGAACATCGTCGTGCATTCGACCACGAAATACATCGGCGGTCACGGCACCTCGATCGGCGGCGTGGTCGTCGACGGCGGCAATTTCGACTGGGGCAACGGCAAGTTCCCCGGCTTCACGCAGCCCGACGCCAGCTATCACGGCCTCGTGCACTGGGACGCGTTCAAGAGCTTCCCGCCCGCGGGCGGCGCCAACGTCGCCTACATTCTCAAGATGCGCCTGCAACTCCTCCGCGACATCGGCGCGTGCATCTCGCCGTTCAACGCGTGGACCGGCCTGCAAGGCATCGAGACGCTGCACCTGCGCATGGACCGCATCTGCGCCAACACGCTCAAGGTCGCCGAATTCCTCGAGTCGCACTCGAAGGTGGCGTGGGTCAACTACCCCGGCCTCAAGAACAGCCCCAACCACGCGGCGGCGAAGAAGTATTTGAGCGGCGGCTTCGGCGGCCTGCTCGGTTTCGGTCTCAAGGGCGGCTACGACGCCGGCCGCAAGCTGATCGAGTCGCTCAAGCTGTTCTCGCATCTCGCGAATATCGGCGACGCGAAGTCGCTCGCGATTCATCCGGCGAGCACGACGCACAGCCAGCTCACGGCCGAGGAACACAAGGCCGCCGGCGTGTCGGCCGACTACGTCCGCCTCTCCGTCGGCATCGAGGATTTCGCCGACCTCCAGGCCGATCTCGAGCAGGCGCTCGCGAAAGCCTGACCGCGCGAAGCCCTGCCGCGGCCCGTCTCCGCGTAACCAAGTTCCCACGACGCGGCGCCCAGCGCGCCGCGTCTTTTTTTGCACCCGCGTCCCTCCAGCCCCTCGCCTTCTCCGCCTTTCCTCGCCCCGCTTCGCGCTCCCCACCCCCCATTTCAACGCGCGAGCTCCCTCCCCGACCTCCAATCCAGAGTGTCATATAATGTATGACACTTTTCCCGGCGCGCTACGATCAAGGGCAGTTGGAAGCACCAGGATAAACCACCTGCACCTGCCGCCCGGATTTTCGTTGGGTGCGAAATCGCCTGCCGGAGAGATGGACGTTTCC
This sequence comes from Opitutaceae bacterium, assembly GCA_040255565.1. Taxonomy (GTDB): domain Bacteria; phylum Verrucomicrobiota; class Verrucomicrobiia; order Opitutales; family Opitutaceae; genus Opitutus. The sequence goes on from JBDZVH010000002.1 coordinate 128,437, forward strand.
GCGGGGAAAGTGTCATACATTATATGACACTTTCATAAGGTCTGTTTCGGCGGCGAAGGCTGTAACCGTAGTCGCGGTCTTCGCCGCGGTGCGACGGTTAAGCCGGCGTTTTCCGCGTGTCGGTCAAACCGGCGATGGGGAGCGGGGGCGTTTCCACGCCGGGGACTTTCCGTTTGCGATAGACGTCGTAGTCCGGAATCAGCCGGTCGTATTCCTTGTCCATCAGCGGCGACGAAATCACGAAGTCCGCCGTCGCGCGGTCGCACGCCGTGGGGATGTTCCACACCACCGCCATGCGCAGGAGCGCTTTCACATCCGGATCGTGCGGCTGCTGCTCGAGCGGATCCCAGAAGAAGATCAGGAAATCGATCTCACCCTCGACGATCTTCGCCCCGATCTGCTGGTCGCCGCCGAGCGGGCCGCTCTGCAGCTTGATGATCGGAAAGCCGAGCTCGCGTTCGAGCAACGCGCCCGTCGTGCCGGTCGCGTAGACTTTGTGATGCGCGAGCAAATCGCGGTTGAACTTCGCCCACTCGACAAGGTCGCGCTTCATGTTGTCGTGCGCGACGAGCGCGATCTTCTTGTTCAATCCCATCGGGATCTTCTTGTAGGCCGTGGCCGGATTCGCAGCGGAAGTTGGAGTCACCTCGCGATCCAAACGACGTTGCAGGACAAAGACACGACCGTTTTCGGCTTTCGGCGCCGTCGCAGCCGTCCGCAACGCGCGCTCGCGTTTGGCGGCACTCATCGCTGCGTCGTCAGCCACCGGCGCGCGAGATTCACCGCCAAGCGGCGGCCGGGCGCCCACGCGCGACGCACCATGCGCAAGGTCGGATATACTCGGTGCCGCAGGAGCGCGCGCACGGGCAGCCGGTCCGCCATCCCCTCGGCGATCGCGTAGCGGCAGGGATTGCAGGTCCCACAAGGCTGCCCGCGGCGCGGGGTGTGGCAGAACCAGGTCAGATTCATGATTCGCTCGAAGCCGGCGGCACGCGCACGGCGCCGCATCTCGGTTTTCGTAAGGTCAAGCAGCGGAAAACGAAACCCGGCAAAGAGGCCCAGATCCGTATCGCTCGCGTCCGCCGGCACCCGCCAGTAGCCGCTTCCATCCGGCGTGAACACCTGCTCGATCTCGGAGCGAACAAACGCTTCCGCGCGATCGTCCGCATGAATGCACAACTCGAGTCCGCGCACCGCAAACTGCCGCCGGTAGCGCGCCAGCCAGTCGTATTGCAACCCGAGGTGGCCGCGGATCCTCAGTCGCGCGAGGGAATCGGTGACGTGCCGGTCGGGCGCAAGTGCGTCCAGGAGCGTCAAACGCGTGGGCAAGATCAACGCGTCGCTCCCCGGATAATCTTCCGCCACCTGTCGGCGGATCAGCCGCATCGCCCGTAACTCGGACAACGCGCCGGCACGCTCCGGATCGACGAGATAATGCGGCTGCACCGGCCGCTGCCGCCTCACGACCAGATCGAGCAGCCGGTAAGTCGAATCCCACCCGGCGGTCCACAGCAGCTGAACGGTTTCCGGCGCCGACACCGCATCGGGCGGAGAGACGACGACGAACTTCATGCCTCCGTCAAATCAACGTCTTCCGTCGATGGCAAAACCGGGAGACCCTGATTCGGGCCCCGGTGTCCGCCCCGGGGCCCGATTTGCCGAAGGCGCCCGCGCGCCTAGGCTGCGCCATGTCCCTTTATCTCGTTCGCCATGCGCACGCGCTCAGCGCCGAGGAGGATCCCGCCCGTCCGCTGAGCCAGCGAGGTCGCAAACAGGTCGCCGCGCTCGCGGCATTCTTGCGCGGCACGGAGGCATTCCAGACCGCCGAGGTTTGGCACAGTCCACTGGCCCGCTCGGTGGAGACGGCCCAGCTCCTGGTGGCGTCGCTCGAACTCGACGCCAGGCAACTCGAGGTCGCAGGACTCGAGGGCGACGACGACCCCGCCATCGTCGCGGAACAATTGCGCAACCGCACGCGACCGCTCGCCGTGATCGGCCACGAGCCGCACCTGAGCGCGCTCGCGTCGCTGCTCGTCGCCGGCGAGACGGAGCCGGCGCGTTTCATCCTCAAGAAAGCCGCGGTGCTCGCGCTCGAGAAAACCGACGGCGCCTGGGCCGTGCGCTGGCAAGTTTCGCCCGAGATCCTGCCGTGAACAAATCGCGGCCGACCGCTTGAACCCCGGCCGGAGCCTCCTCTCTTTTCCGTCATGGCAACGCACTCCTCGATCAAACGCCGCCGCCTCGGCGCAAACGGGCCGGAAGTCGCCGCAATCGGTCTCGGCTGCATGGGCATGAGCGAGTTCTACGCTCCCGGTCAGATGAACGAAGCGGAGTCGATCCGCGTCATCCACCACTACCTCGACGCCGGTGGAAACTTCCTCGACACCGCCGACATGTATGGCGTCGGCCGCAACGAAGAGCTCATCGGTCGCGCGATCGCCGGCCGACGCGACCACGTGGTGCTCGCCACCAAGTTCGGCAACGTTCGCGGCCCGCAAGGCGAGTTTCTCGGCGTGCGCGGCGATCCCGACTACGTGCGCGCCTGCTGCGAAGCCAGCTTGCGTCGCCTGAAAGTGGATACGATCGATCTTTACTACCAGCATCGCGTCGATCCAAAGGTTCCGATCGAGGACACGGTCGGCGCGATGGCCGAGCTCGTGCGCGCGGGAAAGGTCCGCCACCTGGGCCTGTCCGAAGCTGCGCCGGCCACGATCCGCCGCGCCGCGAAGGTGCATCCGATCGCGGCTCTCCAAACGGAATATTCCTTGTGGAGCCGCGATCCCGAGGCAGAGGTGCTTCCCACCGTGCGAGAACTGGGAATTGGCTTCGTCGCTTACAGTCCGCTCGGCCGCGGTTTCCTCACCGGTCAATTCAAGCGTCTGGAAGACCTGCCGGCGGACGACTATCGCCGGAATTCGCCGCGGTTTCAGGGCGAGAATTTTCAGAAGAACCTCGATCTCGTGCGCAAGATCGAAGACCTCGCGCGGCGCAAGCGCTGTTCGCCGAGCCAGCTGGCCCTCGCCTGGGTGCTGGCTCGCGGCGACGACATCGTGCCGATTCCCGGCACGAAGCGGATCAAGTATCTCGACGAGAACCTCGGGGCTCGGGACGTGAGCTTGAGCGCCGACGACCTGCGCGAGATCGATGCCGTCCTGCCCTTCGGAGCGACGGCCGGTGAACGCTATCCCGCGCAATCGATGACCGCGGTCAATCTTTAGGCGGCCAGGGCATTGGTAGTGTCATACATTATATGACACTCTGGATTGGCCGGGCGAGTTGACCACAATCGGAAGGGAGCGACCCGGTCTTTCACCGGATCCTTGCCCGTGGGGTGCGGTCGCACGAGAATCGCTCGTCGCCGCTCCCGCCCATGCGTGATCCTGCCGCCCTCCCGTCTGCGCACGTCGTGATGTTCGCCGGTGCCGTGCGGCTCACCCTGATTGGCGCGACGCTCGGCCTTCCGGTTCGCGCCGCAGACGAAGAACAGAGCCCGTCGATCGCCCGGCTCGGTTTCAAGTTCGATCAACAAGCGCACGACGCGGCCGTCGCCGCGGAGGAAAAACGGCGCGCCGACTTGTTTGGCGACGCTCCGCCGGGCGTGGTGCGGCTGCCGCGCTATCAGGTCACGGAGAAAGGCGTGCCGCTGACGGATGACGAAATGCTCACGCCGAAGGGAAAACTTGAATACGCGAAAAAGCGCTACCTCGCGCCGCTCTATCAGAAAACGCTCGGACCGCTCGCGGCGATCGCGACCCTGCTCAACAACCCGCTCGGCGGCTGGGCGCCCAATGCGCCGGAGGCGATGGCCCTCTACGAAGACGAGAAACAAAAACAACGAAACACCCGGATGGGCGAACTCACGGAGATCGCCGCTCTGGCGGAACGGCTGAAGGCGCTTGAGAAAGCACCGCCGAAGGCGGCTCCAAAAAAATAGCGTCTCGGCCGGGAGAACCGTTCCTGGTCGCGCGCAGCGAAGACCCGGCGAATGGGATCACCGCCTGCACGGAAACGGCACGCGCGGCTCAATGCGGTGGGTGCGTGGTCAAAACCGTCGCTCCCGTCCGGCCAGCGGCCCATTCCGTGATGCTTCGCCGGCTTCGGGCGTCGTAAGGAGGGATCTTCCGGCTCCGCCCCACGCGCCCTCGCGCCGTGCGCACGGCAGGGTCTGGTGAGCCCGCCCGACACTGCCGCTTGAATTTGCGCGGCCGCCAGCCCAGCGTGGCGCCGTGTGCCCGGCGCCTTCCCAAGATCCTCTCCATGGTGTCACGCTCGAGCGTCTGGTGACCGAACTCGCCGCGCAGTTCGGTTGGGAGGAACTCGGCCGGCGGGTGCCGATCCGCTGTTTTCTCTTCGAGCCCAGCGTCAGCTCGAGTTTGAAATTTCTCCGCAAAACCCCGTGGGCCCGTGCGAAGGTCGAAGACATCTACGTTCGCTGGAAACTGACCGGCACGTGAGCGGACCTCGGCGCCGCGCGTGAAGCGGATCTAGAGGAATTGGAAATCGAGTTCGCGATCGAGGTCGAACACTCCGCCTGCGACGTCCTGGCTGCCGTCCGTGTAGCGCACCGTCATCGTGGCAGTCCCGCTGACCGCGGAGGCGAAATCCGCCACGGCCGTGATGCGCGCCGGCAGCACCTCTTCAACGAGTTCAGCCATGTGCTGCACCGTGTCGTCGAAGACCACGCCCCCGGATCGCAGATAGACCCGGTCGAACGTCACGCTGAACGTCATGACATTTCGATTGGCGCCGCCGGCACTGTAGCTGTAGCTGCCGGACACGACGAAGTGCACCGCGTCGCCTTCGACCCAGGTGTCGCCCGTCACGGTATAGGTGCCGTTGTTGCCGCCGGAAAATCGGGTGGAGGTGCCCGCCCCGAAATCGAACGCTTCAAAGCCCGCCTCCGCCAAAAGTTCGTCGAACGACTCCGGCACATAGCCGCGCGTCGGCTGCGCGATGCCGTTGACCAGCACGCCGCCGGCGTTGCGGCTGGCAAACTGTGCCTGCAGGGCCGCCGCCGGCAGCATCTCGTCGTTCGATTTCCGCCCCGCTACGCTGCGAATCGCCGTCAGCGGCGTGCCGGCGCCGGAGCCGACATCGATCGGGGTGCGGTTGTCCTGGAGCAAACGCCCGCCCGCCACGAGCACGGCACCGCCGTCCCACTGCAGCGGCGACCCGCTGCCGAGGCGAAGCAGCGGAACGGCGAGGTTGCCGGCCGTCAGCTCGCCTACCACCACGCGATGCCGCACCGCCGTATCCGGAGCTTGGATGCCGGTGGCGCCGTCGGGAGCACCGTAGCGCACATTGCCTGTCAGGATTGCGCCCATCTCGGCGCCATGGACTTCGATCAGCCGGACGTCCGCCATCGCATCATAGGTCATGCCAGCGGGGAAGAGTGTCGGATTGACCGCATTGGCCCGGCCCACGGAGAAAACCGTGAGAAAACTGTCGGCGGTGGCATTCTGCACGCGAATCGTCGGACGCCCCTGCACGTAACGCACGTTCTGGTTGTATCTGGCGGGAAGTGCGGCGCCGCGATACGTGTCCGGATCCAGCTCCACCGTCATCGACCCCGCGCCGGCAAACTCCACCTGCACGATGTCCTCGTTTTCGTCGAGAAACGACACCCGCACCACCTGTCCCGGATCGGCGGCAATCGTCACCGTGGGGCCGGTCATCAACACCTGATCGTAGATGTTGCCGTTGGGATGGTTTTGGTTTTCCAGCACGACGGTGCCGAAACCGGACTTAACGTTGGTTTGCGCCGAAGCGATATTTCCAGCGGCCAGTGCGAGCAGAAAGACGAGGCTCGAAATGAAAGCGCGGCCAGCGGCCGGGGAATGAATCGGAGTGATCATGGAAGCGGCGGGTCCGCGGGCGCCATGCACCGCGAACCCGGGCGCTCATGCTAAAGATTCGCACGTCAAAGGCAATGCGTCTTTTGCACTAGATTGTCATTAGTGCCTGAATACACGCATCGATCGCCGGCAATCGGCAACCCGGCCGCCGCCCTCAATCGCCCTGCAGCACCTGCAGCATCGCGGCGTGGAGGCGACCGTTGCTGCCGACATAGCGGCCGCGGTCCTCGCGCTGCGGATTCGGCTCGCCCGCATAATCGGTCACGATTCCGCCCGCTTCGCGGAGGATCAGTATCCCCGCCATCGCGTCGTAGGGCTTCAGGTCCTTTTCCCAATAACCGTCGAGCCGGCCCGCGGCCACATAACAAAGATCAAGCGCCGCCGAGCCGAGCCGCCGTTCGCCCCGGATGCGACGGAGAAACGCCGCCCACTCCTTCAGGTTGTTGTCGGGATTCGTGTGCTTGTCGTACGGAAAACCGCTCGCAATCACCGCATCGATCAGCTCCGCGGTATCCGTCACCCGCAGCGGATCGCCGTTCAGGAAGGCCCCTTCTCCCTTCAAGGCGGTGAACAACTCGTCCCGCGTGGGATCGTAGACCACGCCCAGCAACGGCTGGCGATCCGGCGTGGCGAGGGCGATGCTAGTGCAGAAATACGGAAGTTTGCTCGCGAAATTCACCGTGCCGTCGATCGGATCCACGAACCAGTGATACGGCGCCTCGGCCGCCGGCGCCCCTTGGCCGCCGCCTTCCTCCCCCACGATGTGGTGGTCCGGAAACCGCCGCCGCAGCTCCCGCACGATATAGGCTTCCGCCTCGGTGTCGGCGGCCGTCACGATGTCGATGCGGCTCGTTTTGAGTTTCGTGGGCGTCGGCGCCGCAAAGTGCTGCCGGACGATCTCGCCCGCACCCCGAGCGATCGCGGCGGCTTCCGTGAGGATCGGCTGTAATTGCATCCGGCCAGTTTCCCGCGCGACGGCGGCGGGGGCCATCCGGAAATCGCCCCGCAGCCGAATGTCCGCGACCGGAAAAGGAAATTCGCCGCCGCTGCGTCCGGCGTGGTAGCGTTGGATCGTTGATCTGTTGAGGTCGGAACACCGGGTTCCCGCCGCCTTCATCAAAACCCTCGATCATCATGTCCACCGCTCCCGCCACTCACACCATCCGCCTGCACCGCGTGCTGCGCGGAACCCCCGAGCGCATCTATCGCGCGTTCCTCGATGCCGACGCCAAGGCGAAATGGCTGCCCCCGCACGGCTTCACCGGCAAAGTCCACCATGTCGACGCGCGCGTCGGCGGCACCTACCGGATGTCGTTCACCAATTTCACCACCGGCCAAAGCCACTCGTTCGGCGGCACCTATCTCGAGCTCGTTCCGAACGAGCGTATCCGTTTTACGGATCGGTTCGAGGATCCCAATCTCCCCGGCGAGATTCACGTCACCATCACGCTGCGGGCGACCCCGTTCGGCACCGAGCTGAACATCCTCCAGGAAGGCGTGCCGGCCGTCATCCCCGCCGAGGCGTGCTACCTCGGCTGGCAGGATTCGCTCACGTTGCTCGCCCAGCTCACCGATCCGGAAATTCCGGGCTGAGACTCTCGAAAGGCGGTCTCAGACGGCGAGCCGCACCGCCGCAAGTTCCTCCACAACGCGGTCGATCTCTGCCTCGGCACGGCTGAGCGAACGCCGCGCCCGTTCGTCCTGATATTCGTCGAAGCCGGCGCGCACAAACCGCACGTCCGTGAGTCCGATGAAACCGAGCAGCGTGCGCAGATGCGGCTCGAGGTGATTCATGTGTGCCAGCGGGCCGCCTGGATGCACGGCGCCGTCGCCGGCCGAGGTGATTACCACCACCGGCCGATCGGCGAGCAGTGGTCGATACGGATCGGACGCCGCCGGATCGAAAGCAAACGTGCGTCCCACGCGCACGACCTGATCGAAATACGCTTTCAGCTGCGCCGGCAGGCCAAAGTTATACATCGGCGCGCCAATCGCCACGACATCCGCCGCCGCCAGTTCGGCGATGCAGCGCTCACTGAATTCGAGCACCGGGGAAACGTTCTCCGATGCCGGCGCAAAGGCCGCGGCGATCCACGCCTCGTTTACGGTCGGAGGCGCCACCGTGCCCGTTTCGCGCTCAAGGACGGCGCCGTGCGGATGCAGCGCGCGCCAGCGGGCGGCGAAACGCGCGGTGAGGTGGCGGGTGATCGAACGCGTCACGCGTCCGCTGGAATTCACGACAAGCAAGGTTTTCATGCGCCGTCAGCATGCCACGCCGGCGCGCTCCGCGCTTCGTCTTCAATTTGGGAGCCACTCACAAAAAAGTGACCGGTCGGGCCGCGCGCCTCGCCCATCCGCTCACGATCTCCGTGGCGGCGGAGGCTTCCGTGCCGATTGATAGCGCCGCCCCCAACTTTCGAGCCTCTCCATCACGTCGGCCAGTTCGCCGCCCAACGCACTGAGCGAATACTCCACGCGCGCGGGCACCTCGGCGTAGACCTTGCGGATCACGACGCCGTCCGCCTCGAGCTGCCGCAACTGCACCGTCAGCGCCTGGGCAGTCACCTGCGGCAGCGCCGCCTGCAAATCGCCGAAACGCTTCGAGCCGGAACTGAGCTCCCAAAGGAACGAAGGCTTCCAGCGGCCGCGCACGACATCGATGGCAGCGCGCACCGGGCACTGATCGCGCAAGGGGTCGATGAGCTGGGAATAATCGGAGAGCGTCGGCATGGCGGAAAAAGATCAGTTCAGGCCAGAAGCGTAAGCGCCTTTGGCCATTCGCAAGCTGCGCGAAACCGTGGCCGTGAAGCCAACCGCCCTCGCCTCGGGAATTCACCGTGTCGCCGGCGGCCACGCCGCCTGATTGCAGCGTGTGCCGTCGCGCGGGAAAATCGCCGCTTCCCTGGACGCGACATCCCGGGTCGCGTCTGCCCCCGAACCACGGCCTTTGGCCCAACCCGCCCTGCGATGAAATCCGCCGCGCTCCTCTCCGCGTTCTGGCTCTTCGTCAGTGTTTCCCTCCCGCTCGTGAGCGCCGTCGACGACCATGCCGACGAGCTCGGCACGATTCAGTTTGCGGTCACCGGCAAGCCCGAAGCCTGCGAGCAGGTCGTCCGCGGCGTGAAGCTCGTGCATCACATGATGTATTTGGAGGCGGACCGCGCCTTCGCGGCGGCGGTCGCTGCCGACCCCGCCTGCGCCCTCGCCTATTGGGGTCGCGCCATGGCCCTCATTCATCCGCTTTGGCCCGACGCTCCGACCGACGCCGAGCTGAAACTCGGCGCCGGCTACATCCAGCAGGGCCTCGCCTGTCCGCCGGCCACACCCCGGGAACGCGCCTACCTCGAGGTGCTCGACCGCTATTTCGCTCGGCCAAACGCCGGAGATCATGCCGCCGGGTTGCTCCGGCTCGACGGGGCCTGGAGCGCGCTCGCGGATCAGTATCCAGATGACTTGGACGCGCTCGCCTTCAGCGCGCTCTACCATCTCGCGCCGGCACGCTTCGCCACCAAGGACCGGTCGTATCGGATGCAGCTCGAGGCCGCGAACCGGCTCCAGCGGGTGCTCGCCCGTCTGCCTGGTCACCCCGGTGCGCTCCACTACAAGATCCATGCCTTCGACTCGCCCCTGCTGGCCGGCCGCGCGCTGGAGATTTGCGACGCCTACGCCGGCATGGCGCCGGAGGTGCCCCACGCGCTGCACATGCCCACGCACATCTTCACGCGTCGCGGCCTGTGGGAGAAATCCATCGAGTTCAACCTGCGCTCCGCGGAAGCGGCGCGGAAACTCGGCGACGCCGCCGGAGCCTTGAACGGGCACTATCCCCACGCCCTCGACTATCTCGTCTACGCCTACCTGCAACGCGGCCAGTATCGCGAGGCCGACGCGGTGCGCCGGCAGATCCTCGCCTTGAAGGGACCGTATGCCCCCGCGCAGACGACGCAGATGGCGTTCGCGTTCGCCGCGATTCCGGCGCGCGTCGCCCTCGAGCGGCAGGCGTGGGGCGAGGCTGCGGCGCTTCCGCTGGAGGCGCCCGCGTCCTTCCCGTGGAAAGATGCGTATCCACAATGTGAATCCATCGTCCGCTTCGCCCGCGGCCTCGGCGCCGCCCGCAGCGGAGACCTCGATGCCGCGCGGCGCGAGCTCCACGAGTTGGAGACGCTCCAAAGCCGGCTCACCGCCACCAACCGGGTCTCGTATTGGAGCTCGCAGGCCGAAACCCAGGTCCTCGCGATCCGCGCCTGGCTGGCGTTCGATCCGCAGCATCCCGACGAAGCCATCGCCTTGCTGCAGCGCGCGGTGGCCCTCGAGACGTCCACCGACAAGGAGGCGGTCACACCAGGCGAGGTGCTTCCGGCCGGCGATCTGCTCGGCGAGCTGCTGCTCGCCGCGGGCCGGAATGCCGAAGCGTTGCAGGCGTTCGAGGCCGTACTCGCCGCCAGCCCCAACCGGTTGAACACCCTTTATGGCGCCGGCTTCGCCGCCGAGCGCAGCGGCGACGCGGGCAAAGCCCGCCAGTATTATCAGCAGCTCGCGGAGGTGGCCGCCGCCAGCGACGCCGGCATTCCCCGCGTGGAGCACGCGCGCGCTTTTCTGCGAAACCCAGCCCTCGCAGCGCGCTGAGGATCGCCTGCCCGTCGGCCGAAAGCGCTCGCCGCGCAAGGCGCGCTATCGCGTCAGCGCCGGACGGCGAGCGTTTTGATCCGCTCGGTTTGTGCGGCTTCAAGACCTTCGACGCCGGCGATCAGGGCGGCGGCAGAATCCGAGAACGCCGGCACCACGGCGAGGCTCGCCACGCGATCCAGCTCGTGCTCCAGCGCCCGCACGCGCTCCGCCAGCGGCGGGTGCGTATCGGTAGGATGAGGCTGCCGCGTTCCGCCCGCGCCGGCCAGATCACCGGTCGTGAGCGCGAGTGCGCGAGCGTGCAAGGCGACCGCGAAATTCTGTTCGCGACGCGCCTGATCTTCATCGGCGCACAGGTCGTCGATCAGTCTCGTCCAAAGATCCGCGCCCGCATGGATCTTGACGAGCGAGGTGGCCAGCGCCGTCGCTCCCGCGAGACGCGCGCCGACGGCGTCAGCCTCGATCTCACGCCGGCGTGAGAGATTGCGTTCGGAGGTCACGAACGCATTGAAAAAGAAATTGAGGAAGCTTACCGCCGGCATTTGCGCGATCGCGATGCTGCCGTGCACGGCGTTTCGCGAAAGATGCGTCAGAGCCAGGAGGGTGCGGCGATAGACGGGAAAGAACCGGCGCGAAAACGCCGTATCCTCGCCCACAAAATGCGCCATCTCGTGACCGACGATCGCTCGCAACTCAGCGGCCGAAAGCAACCGCGCGAGCGCCAGCGAAAGAAACATCGTGCGGCCAGCGCATCGGCCGTCCCGCGTGACGACCGGGGCTTCAGTCACGAAAAACGACGGCTCGATCCCCAAGACCAGGTGGTCCGGCGCCGCCGTCCGCAACTCGCCGCAAACGCCGTCCACCAGTTCCCACAGGCGGGGTTGCTCCTCCCGCGACACCCGGCGGCCAACGATATCGAACTCTCCGGAATGCCCGAGCGCGAACATCGCGCGTCCGACTGCCACCAGCGCGAGGCCGCCGCCGACCGCCACGCCACCGATCAAGATGAAATGCACCCTTTCGACAAAGATGGATTCGAAATAGTAGAGCGCGTAAGCGAGGGCGAACGCCTGCACCGCGGTGAGAAGGCCGACCAGCGTCAGCGTGAGATAAAGCCCCGGCCGGAAAATACGCAGCAGCAGGTCGCGGCGCGTTCGCGTCAAGCGTCCCGCGGCATGAATTGCGCCGAGCAGCAACAACCCCGCTCCGCCCACGGCCATCGCAAGGGAACGGGCGAGTTTCAGCCGCGCGTAAATCCTCGGGAGCTCGTTCGCCTCGTCGAACGCGTTGCGCGCCGCGAGCGACTCCACCGTCACGTCTGCGAGTTGCTCCCGCGTGAGCTCGGGATGACGTCCCTGCACGGCGTCCCGCATCGCCCCGTCGAGCTTCGCCATTGCCCCCCACGCGAAACCGGCCGCGAGCAGCGGCAGGGCAAGCGTAAACACGAGCACGCGGACGGTGAGATTCATGGACGCAGGGGCGGAGTCGAAGGATGCCGGACGATTGCAACATGCAGCCGCGTGCCGCACGGTGCCTCAATGCTAAATATTGGCGGGAACAATTCCGTTGAACCGACACGCCAGCTTCACTTCCTGCGCGGCGCGCCGTGCAGGCGCAGCAGAAGGGGCGCGCTCAACGCCGCGACCGCACGGGTCGCGCCCGCTCGCGTTCGGACCGGATTCCCGCGACGATGTCCTCTCGCGTGAGCCGGCGATCGTCGCGCGTGGCAGCGCGCAAACAGGCCCGCCGGAACGCCCCCGCGATTTGTCCGCCGGTCAATTCGTGTTCGCGCGCGATTTTGCTCCAACTCACGTCATCCGCGAGCTGCACCCGACGGTCGGCGACGTTTTTCCACAGGCACTCGCGCTGGGTCGCGTCGGGTCGTGGGAACGGCACCACCACATCCATCCGCCGGAACAGCGCGTCATCGAGATTCGCCGCATCCTGCGCGGTCACCACCACGATCCCTCGATAGTCGTCGACTCGCTGGAGCAGATACGCGACCGCGACATTGGCATAGCGGTCGTGCGCGTCGCGCACCTCCGTGCGGCGGCCGAACAAGGCATCGGCTTCGTCGAGCAGGAGAATCCAATCGCGCCGCTCCGCTTCGTCGAACAGGCGGCGCAGGTTGGCTTCCGTTTCGGTCACGTAACGGGAAACCACCGCGGCCAGATCCAGGCGGTAAACGTCAACCGCGAGCTCCCGGCCCAGCAGCGCGGCGGCGAGCGTTTTGCCCGTGCCGGGGGGACCATGAAACAGCGCGCAAAATCCCGGCCGGCTGTGGCGCTCGAGCCCCCAGTCGCGGCGGAGCTCCGGTCCATGCCGCGCCCAGTTCCGGATCTCCGCCATCCCGGCCGCGGTCGCGGGCGCCAGCACCAAGTCGTCCGGGGCGAGCGCGGTCGTGACGGCGGCGGCGGGAAACATCGGTTCAAGATCCGGCCCCGGTTTTTCGCCATAGAGCAGATGCCGCAGCCACGAGGGCGAAAACTCCAGCGGGCCGCTCCACGCCGGCTCGCCGGGCACGGGGCTTGCGAGCCGGAGCGGTCCCGCCGCGGAAAGCGTATGCCGCGGATCGAGCAGCCGCATCACCTCCATCCGCGCGGCGAAGTCGTCGCCTCCCAAAAGAAACAGGGCGGTCTGCCCGGTGGGCAGAAATCCGGCATGGGCCTCGCCCTTGATCCCGCCGACTTCCGTGAAGTTCCGGCCCGTGTTCTCGTTCTTCAGGAGAAATCCATCGAGCACATGCGGTGCAAGGTGCGGCGCCAGGGCAAGGGCCAGCAGGAGTCGCTCGCGGTCGCCGGGCGCGAAACGCGCGAGGAGCGCGCCGTAGGGCGAATCGCCGCGGACCGCGGGGGCCGGCGGCCACGATACCCGCCCGTCCCCGGAGCCGAAAAACGCGCGTATCCGCTGATCGATTACGGCCGAGAGCCATTTCATCTCGGCGGCGAGCGCCGCTGCATCCGTTGCCCCGGCGGACGACGCCCCCGACTCGCGAGCCGGTCCGCCCGCCTCCTGGCGCAGCGCCGCCGAACCGATCACCGCGCCGGCGACCGCCGCGCGAGTGGCTTTCGCGGCCTTTGGCGGGACGTCGGCCGAACGGGACGAAGAGAGCGCTTGGCTGGCTCCGATCGCGAGCGGTTGACCGACTGAAAGCTTCGCTCCGCCATTCTGGCGCGTCGTCGCACGCTTCATGACGCGATTCTCGCGGCGGGGCGGAGGTTGCCAAGAGGAAAGGCCGCGCCCCGGGGAACTCCCGTAGCGCGGCTCGGCGTTTCGCTGGCATCGGCGCCATGGACGCGCCGATTCCATTACTTACACTGGGCCCGCCGGTTTCAGCGTTTCCGGAGAACGTCGCACCCGCGCAGGGCGTCGACGGTTTCCTTTTCACATCCTTCGGCGGCGAACGTTTCCCGGCACCGGGGCGCACCTCGCCGCCGCCTTCCTGCTCCCATGAATCCGCACCACCCTGACTCCGTCCTTGAAACTCGTTCTCCGCGTGAACTTCACGCTGCGCCCGTCGTCGTGACAAAACTCCTGCCGTTCGCTCCGTTCGGTTTGGGTCGCCGCGCGCGTGGCGCCATTGCCGCGGTCAGTGCCCTGCTCCTCGCCACCGGCGCCTGGGCCCAGTTCTCTTCGCGGGTGATCCTGAGCGATCTCCACAATCCTCGCGGACTGACGTTTGGGGCCGACGGTGCATTGTATATCAGCGAGGCCGGAAGTGTACAGACCCCGGACGCCGACACGCCATCCCTCATCATGCGCGGCCAGCCGGTCTATTATGGCGACTCGGGCGCGATCACCCGCTGGGACGCGGGGGCGCGGTCGACCGTTTTGTCCGGCTTGCCGGCACTCTATAATCCGATCAGCGGAGAGGTCATCGGCACGCACGGCCTCGGTTTCGATTCGGCCGGCAATTTATATTATACAACCGGTCTGGGCACCGACCCGGCCGGGCGCAGCGGTCCCGAACTGAATCGGCTGGGTCAGCTCATGCGCCTGCCGGCCGGAAGCAGCACTCCGGCAGCGGTGGCCGACGTCGCGGCCTACGAACAGGCCAACAATCCCGCCGGCGGACCGGTCGACTCCAATCCGTTCAAGATCAAGGTGCACGCCGGCGGCGTCCTCGTGGCGGACGCCGGTGCCAACGCGATTCTCAACGTCGGCTTTGACGGGACCATCGATCTCGTCAGCACACTCTCGGCGCTGCCCTCCGGTGCCGAAGCGGTGCCGACCTCCCTGGCGCTCGGGTCCGCGGGCGAAGTCTACGTCAGCCAGCTCACGGGCTTTCCGTTTCCGGTCGGCGGCGCCGGTGTGTTTCGCGTGGAAGACGGTGGCGGTCTCTCGCTCGTCGGCAGTGGGTTCACCAACGTGATCGACCTCGCGATGGGTCCGGACGGCATGCTCTACGTTCTCGAGTTCGCCCATTTCGGCATGCTGTCGGGCGATCCCACGGGCGGCCTCTGGCGGCTCGATCCGACGACGGGCATGTCGAAGCTGCTGATGACGGATGGCCTGATCGCGCCGACGGCACTCACGTTCGACGCGCGGGGCGATCTCTATATCGCCAATCGCGGCGTCATTCCCGGTCAGGGCGAGGTGCTGCAATTCCATCCCGTGCCGGAACCGGCCGTCACGGGCCTCGTTGGCGCGATGGGACTGCTTGGATTCATCTGGTGGCGCCGGCGCGCGCGTGCGGTTCCACCTGCTGCGGCGTTGGCGGCCCACAGCTGAAATTCTGCCGGCGGCTCCGCTGATATTACCACCTGCCTCCCGCACGGCGCCTCGATGGCCGGCGGCGAGGCAGGTTTCTTTTTGGGACGCAGTCCAATGTCGCGCCGAGGGGCCGCACGTGGGTCGGAACCGAACGCATTCCGCCAATGCCGTTGACGTGAAGCGATCGCCTTGCAAAGTCGCGGCGTTTCCCCAACCCCCAACCGCGCCGCTGTTCGGCGCTCCATCGCAAGGAGATCATCATGTCGAGCCTCTGGCTTCCGATCCTGTTGTCCGCCGCGTTCGTTTTCGTGCTGAGCGCGTTCATCCACATGGCGCTGCCGTGGCACAAGAGCGATTTCAAGAAACTGCCCGAGGAGGATAAAATCCGCGCCGCGCTGCGTCCGTTCGATGTGCCGCCGGGCGACTATATCATGCCGGCGTGCCCCGACCGAAACTACAATTCGCCCGAGCACACGGCCAAACTCGCCGAAGGTCCGAATCAGCTTCTGACCGTACTGCCGAAAGGCGCCCGTTCGATGGGACCGACTTTCGTACAGTGGTTCATCTATCTGGTCATCGTCAGCTTCTTCACGGCGTATATCGCCTATCATGCGATCCCGACCGGCGCGCACTACCTCGCGGTCTTCCGGATCGTGGGCGCGGTCGCGTTTCTCGCGCATGGCGCGGCCCTCTGGCCGCAATCCATCTGGTTCCGACGCGGCTGGGGTTACACGGTGAAATCGACCATCGACGGGCTCGCCTACGCTCTCGTGACCGCCGGCACGTTTGCCTGGCTCTGGCCGCGATAGCGCTCGCGTCGCAAGCGCCGCCCCCGGAGAACGATTCCGTCGGTCGGCGCGTCAGCGGAGTTCCTGCTCGAAGAAACGACCGGCCAGTTCCGCGACTTCGCGGAGTTCGGCGCGGCGCTGCTCGGCCGGGAGCGGCTTCAGGTAATGGCCGCGCTCCCCGGGGAGGATCGTGAGCCACGCGGTGGAAATGTGCTCCGCGAAATGCTTCGCATTGCTCTCCGCCGGCGCGATCAGGTCGCCCTCGCCCACCACCAGGAGAACCGGCACGGCGATGTCCCGAAGCCCGGCCGGCGCAAAACCGCCGCCCATCGGTGGCGCCAGCGCGAACACGGCGCGGACCCGCTCATCGCGATAAGAAAGCGCTGCACGCGCCACGGCGTCCCGCCCCACCGGATTCGTCTTGGAAAACTCGATACGTTGCTGGATCGCGGCTGCCATCGGCGGCGGCGGAGGCGGCGAGTTTTGGCGTAAAAGCTCCAGATCGAGGCGCGCGCCGGCCAGCCACAGCGCCGTGGTTCCACCCAGCGAGAAGCCGGCGGCGCCGATACGCTCGCGATCGATGCGGGCAGCGAGCGCGGAGTCGGCCAGCAGACCGTCGAGCGCCACGGAAACATCGCGCGCCCGCTCCCAGCCGAAGAAGTCGGTCAGCGTCGGTCGCTCGCAGTCCAGCTCCTCCTCCGCGGTGCCATTGTGATTCACCGCCGCCACGAGGAACCCCTGCTGCGCGAGGAACCGCCCCAGCCACAACATCTGCGCCGCGTTGCCTCCAGACCCATGTGAAACAAGAATCAGCGGGCGCGGCTCGTCGCTGGCGATGGCGGCCTCGCGGCGCAGCGTCACCGGCTCGCCTTCGTCGTCGCAATTCTCCGGCGTGCCACCCTCGCCGGCCGGATACCAAAGCGTCACCCGGACCGGGCGCGACGCCGTATCGGCCCAGTTGCGACGTGCCGGATCCGCGAATTCGCGGTTCATCACGCCCACGGCGACGGCGGGCGGAGGCACCGCGGAATGGGCGCGGCCGATCAGCACGGCAGCGGCGAACAATCCAACGGAGAGCATGCGGCGGACAAGCGAGTTCATGACGAAAACACCCGATGGGGGATAAGGGACAGGATCGTTGGAGAGACCATGGCGCACATAGGTCAACAACCGCAGCGCTCGCCGAAGGTTACCTCTCTTGGTTCGGCACAAGGTGCTTCTCCATAAACTGAAGAAACACTTCCCAGTCCGACGGCACCGTGCCGTGGCCGCCGGCGTGCAGGTAATACCCCAACTCACCGCCGACGAGCTGCCCCGGCTGCGGCATCTGTTCCGTCGGCAGGCCGGACTTCCCCAACAACTCGTAAACGCGAGTCGCCGACACTGCGGCCAAAAACTCGCCTTTGGGATCGGACCAGATGTCGGTGTCTCCCGTCTGCAGCAACAGCGGTCGCGGCGCGAGGAGCGCGACGAGCAGATTCGCCTCGACCGGCGACTCGTCCGGACGGTCCGCCCATTTCGCATAGTTGGCCGCGAACTGATACGGATAACGCGTCGGCGCCGTGAGGTGCGCCACCGTTTCGCCATAGTTGCGCCGGCTCAACGCCGCCCCTCCCTCGCCCGAGCAGCTCGCAATCACCAACGCGAATCGCGGATCGCGCGCGCCGGTCCAGAGCACCGTCTTGCCGAGACGCGAGACGCCGAACAGCGCCACGCGCTTCGCGTCCACGCGCGGATCGGTTTCAAAATAATCGAGCACCCGGCTCAATCCCCAACTCCACGCCGAGATGGCACCCCACTCGTCCGCCGCCGGCTCCGTCTGACCCGTCCGCAGATAAAGCTGCCGCACGCCGGCCGCGATTGCCCCCGGCGCATCGGGATCGAAATCCGCGTAGTTCACCGTGGCGATCGCGAAGTCGCGCGCGAGTGTATCGATGACATTGAGACGTCCGAAGCGCCGGCCCGACGTGGCGGGCACGCGATGCTGCTGCTCCGCGTCCCACCTGCGGCCAACCTTCACGCCCGGATCGTCGACGGTCAGATTGTTGGGCGAGAAATTCGCACACAGCAGCACCGGCACCGGCCCCGTCGCCTTCGCCGGATAATAAACGAGCACATCCGCGTGCGGTCCGTTCGCCTTCTCCTTCGAGAAGGAGAGAGTGACCTGTTTCCGCACCGCCCGGCCTTCGAACGCCGGCGTGCCGGCGTCGATGACCTCGATCCTCGGATCGGTCGGCTGCCCGGGCGCGCGGCCAAACTGGTGCGCCTCGAAGAGCCGCAGGAGCTCCGGCCGCCGCTCGTCGAGCCACGCCGTGGCATTCGTCACCGGCCGACCATCTGCGAAGATCAATGGATCGGGCACTTTCGGATCGCCGGCCAGAGCCTCCGTATAATTTGCTCGGATACCTGCGACATTGCCGTCGGGCTGGTCGGCCACCCGGTTGATGCGTCGCGAAACCAGCCGCACCGGCCCAATCAGGCCCGACTCCGGCAGCTTGAGTTCGGGGCCGCGCATTCGCCCGGGCGCGGCCGCCGCGTCACCGAGCACCCGTTTCTCCGGCGCCAGGTCACGATCGCCGATCAGCCGATTGGTCCACTGGTTGACGACTTTGATCTCGATCGTATTGGCGCCGGGCGCGAGCGCGCCGGTGACGTCGATCGTGAACGGCGGATGCCAGAGAAGTCCGAGCGGCCGGCCGTTGACGGTGACGTCCGCCAGGTCGCCCACCCCGCCGAGTTCGAGAAACACCCCCGTGTTCGCGCGGAACCACTCCCGTGGCGCCTCAAGCCGCTTCGTATACACGGCCGCGCCGGAGAAATACTTCACGCCCTCATCGGGTTGCTCCGACCATGGCGCAAGTTTCTCGAGCCGCAATTCCGGCGGCGCGCCGAGATGATCCGGGAAACGCACGTGCCAATCCCGGTCGAGCGATGCCAGCGTTTCCGCGTCTGCCACGGCGGGCGCCGCGCGTGCCGGTAGCGCCGCTTTTTTTCGAAACACCACGAACACCGACTGGCGTTCGGCGAGCCGCAGCGGGACGACCGTGCGGTCGCCCTCGATCCGGTAACCGGCCGCCTCGATTTTTCCGTTGTCCGCATGCCACAGCTCGGCCTCACGGCCATTCACCCGAAAGCGCGCGTCGAACGCCTGCGCGACGTCGGTGGTGTTCGCGAGGTAGTAAATGTCCGCGGCGTCCGTCTGCCGATGCAGCCACGCGATTTCCGCATCCAGGCCGCGCGCGTATTCGAAATCCTTGGAAATTCCCGCCGTCTTCAAAACCTCCGTCAGCGGCAGTCCCCAGATGACGCGGCCTTTGCCATAGTGACGTAAGGTGCGGCTCGCACCGTCCAGATCGCCCCACAATTCCGCGGCGAGCGAACGCACCTCGGCGTCGGCCGCCGGATAGTTGGCGAGGCTTGGCGAATGCGTGGGCTTCGGCCCGAGGAGGAGGGCGCCGCCGGCGACGAGCTCGCGCAATTTGCGCACGAGTTCGGGGCGCATGGCCGTGGTCTGGGGAAGGACCAGCACGCGATAGCTCATGCCGTCCGGCAGCGACAGCCGGCCGTCGTCCGCCACGTTCAGGCGGTTCAGCAGCACGTCGGCGTTGATGAAGTCGTAATCGTATCCGTCCGGCGGATTCGGCTGCATGCCCGCGCCCCAGATCGGCGGCGTCGACGGCGCGCCCTCGTCGAGCAGATACGCGAGATCGGCCACGAACCGTCCTTGCTGCAACAGGTGGCTCGTGCGCGCGAAGTAATCGAACACCGGCTTCGCCTCCTCCGCCCACGTGATGTTGCGATGCAGATGGGTGCCGACCATGGCGTTGCCGGGTTTCGTATCGAGCGGCTGGTGCGCCGAGGTGTGGAAGACGAGACGGTTGACGCCCTGCGCGAACCAATAGTCGGCGACGCGCTTCAGTGTCGCCGGCGCTTCGTAGCCGCCGCCCGTAAACGCTTCCGCGCCGACGAGCGGCTTGCCATAAACGTGCGCCGCCGAAGCCGCGCCGCGCACGTCCTGCAGATACATCAGACGCGGGTGGAGATCGTTCACCCAGAACTCGCCCATCGGAATCTCGACTTTGCTTTTGTTGAGCAGGGTGTCTTCCGGCATTTCGAGCGAGACGCCCGCCGCCTCCGCATAGACGCCGAGCCCGTGCTCGCGCAGTTTTTCGGCCATCGTGCCGTAGTGCGCATCGGCCCATAGGTCCGCGAGCGTCCGGCGAAAATCCCACAGGAAACGATCGCTCTGCTCCGCGCTGCCGACCACGCGGCCGGTCAGCGCCGGCAGCCAGGGCTCGGGATCGTAGCCGCGGCGCCGGCGAAACTCGTCCGCGAGCGCGTCGGTCCAGTTGTTGGTGCCGGCCTCCCAGCTGTCCATCATCACATAGCGCAGGCTCTTTCCGAACAGCGGCCCGAGCGCCTTCGCGATCGGATCGAAATAGCCGTGGTAATACGCCTCCATGTGCGCACGGCTCAACTTGTCGGCTTCATAACCGGACCCCGCGGGCGTCGCCGGCCGATTCTTCGCTCCGGTCAGCGAGTAACCGAGACGCAGTATCGTCCACGATCCCGGCGGCGCGTCCCACTCAAGGGTGCCGTCGCGTTGCAGCCGTGCGGTGAGATCGATCACCTCGCCCGGCGGCACGATCGTGTCGGCGGGAAACTCCGGCGTGGGCACCGTGCCGTATTCGAAAAGAAAACTGAATCCTGCCTTCTCCTCCCAGCGATTGATCCGCGCGCCGCCATGCAGCACGGCTTCGCTCAGGACGTATTCTTTCGCGCGCAGGGCCGGCGCCTGGCTCATCGTCGCGGCGGGTCCGAGCGGCGCACCGGTCAGCTCGATGCGAAAAAATTTCGCCGTGACGGCGGGAAACGAAAACGTCCGCACCATGCCCTGCCGGTAAAGCTGCGCGCCGGGCAGCGTCACGAGCGGCCGAAAACTCACGCCGTCGTCGCTCGCGAGCACGCGGCCGACCGGAATGCCGTTGGCGCTGCCGCCCTTGCCGCCAAGCGTGATCGCGCGCGCGGTGAACGGCTGCGGAAACTCATACTGGATCCACGCAGCGCCGCCGTCCGCGGGCGCGGCCACCGTCAGCAGCGTGGACAACTTGTCGTCGAGGAGCGCCGTCCCATCGATCAGGCCCGCGTGGGTCGTGACCTTCGGCGCCGCACGCGCGGCGTTGCCCTCGGCAGCCGGCGTGCGGTAGGCGATCACGGCGGCGTCGGCGTAAAAGGGCGGCGCCGCTGAATTGTCCGTGTAATAGCTCGCGCCGGTGTCGCGGATCTGGCCGATCTGGTTCGGCGGCGCGACGAGCCGGCCGGAAAAGCGCTGACCGCCCACGACCGACGTTTCGCTCCACACGAGTTTTTTCATCGCCTGTTCGGGCTTCACCCACGGGCCGCCGGTTTCGCTCCAGCCGGGCGAACTGAAGATCGCCATTTCCAATCCGAGCCGCTCGGCCTCGCTCGCGGCGAAACGAACAGCGTCATACCACTCGGACGTGCCAAAGGGGGTTTTCGGTTCGACGTTCTGACCGCGGCCAAAATCGACGTCGGCCAGCATGAAGCCGCCGATGCCCACGCGCTTCATCCATTCGAGGTCTTTCGTGATGCCGGCCTGGGTGACGTTGCTCTTCGTCCAATGCCACCACGTGCGCGGCTTGGCGGCGTCCGGCGGCGTGCGAAACCCGAGTTCGAGCGGATCCGGCGCCTGAGCGCGAACCGCGACGGCAAACGCCGCGGCGAGGAGGAATGAGGCAGCGGCCGTTTTGGAGCGAGAGGACAAACGCATGGAGAGAAACCGCGTCCGGAAGGAACGCGCGGAGATCGGAACTCGAAATCTGCGGACCCAATTGTGGAATCCGCGGAGGTGGGGCAACGGTGCGAAAATTTTTTGGAGAAAGCGAGTGACGGATGCGCGCGAACTGCGGTCGCCGCGGATTGCGGAAACGGGCAGGCGTGGCACGATGGTGATGGTTACGCATCAACCCCACCCCCGCCCATGAAAATGACCCGCCTCATTCCGATGCTGCCGGTGAAGCAGCTGTCCGCGAGTATCGCGTTTTACGAGAAACTCGGCTTCAGCATCGAGCAGCGCCAGGACGACTGGGGCTGGGCCATGTTGCGCTGCGACGACTGCCGCGTGATGCTCGACCAGTCGATCAACCCGCCCGCGAACGTGCCGCGGCAGGGCGTGCTCTATTTTTACCCTGACGACGTCGCCGCATATCATCAGCAGGTGCGCGCCGCGGGCGTGGCCGCTCCGGACCTCGGTGTGACGTTCTATGGCATGACCGAATTCCGCCTTGAAGATCCCGACGGCAACCGCCTCTGGATCGGCCAGCCGCGTCCGGGCGAAGCCCGCTGATGACGGGACACGCAGCGCCTCAACCGCTGCGCTGCGTGAACCACGCGCGGATGAGGAGCGATTGGTGAAAGAGCACTGGCGCCTCGAATCCCGCCGAGGCGATCAGGCTCTCCAACTCGGCGACCGGCAGAAAAGCGACGTGACGCTGCCACGCGTCGATCATGTTGGCGTGTTGCCCCGCCGGAATGCCCGCAATCTCCATGAGGCGAAACCACACGTCCTGGAGCTTTGCGTGATCGGGCTCGTTGCGATCACCGCTCAGATCCGCGGTGACGAGCCGGCCGCGCGGGCGCAGCCGTTCGGCCATTTGGCGAAAAAAATCGCGGCGGGCTTCATGCTCCACGAGAAACTGGGACACCAACAGGCTCGTGGCGGCGTGAAACGGTTCGCCAGCGGGAAGCGTATCGAGATAACCCGTATGAAACGTGCAACGGTGAACGAAGCCGTGCGCGACGACGCGACGCCGGCAGAGCTCCATCATCGGCGCCGAGGGTTCGACCACGGTGAAGTGCGCGTGCGGGAAATGCGACGCGAGCGCGAGCAACTCCTGCCCGGTGCCGGCGCCGACGTTGAGAACCCGGGCATCGCCGGGCAAGTCGGCGAAGATCGCGCGGATTTCAAGGTGGAGCGCTTCGCGCAGCGCGCTGATTTTCGCGAAGCGATCGTCGTAAGCAGCCGCATTCTTCTCGTCGAATCCGACCGGCGTCACGGGCTGAGTCATCCGCGGACAGAAGTCGCCTCCCAGGAGAAAACAAGCCGGACGATCGCTTCGAAGCTTCCGCGCCGACCGGCAACTCCGGCCGCTGCTGCCCGCGAACGCGCAACACGGTGGAACTCATAAGCGCAATGAGCGCGGATGCTGATTGAGCGGCGCACAAGGACGCCGTTGGCAACGCCGTCGCCCGGTCGCAGCCTGATCAGCTGTATGAATACCATTTTGCAGCCCGGCGGCCGCACGATCGAAGAGTTCATTGGCCGCTCGGAAACCGGGGATTTCAACGAGGCGCTCCGCGCTGCGGTGAAGGAAGCCAAGCTCACGCTCGGCACCGACAGTATCCGCTGGAAAGTGGACACGCTTAGCGGCATCACGCAGGCCGCGGCGTCCGACTCCGTCGTCGTCACCATCAAAGCCAAGATCGCGGCCGGCTGAGCCGCGGCGGGAACGTCGCGGGTTTTGGGTTCTGGGTTTTGGGTTTTGGGTTGGCCGCAGCCTCGGCCGTGCGCCGCTGCTCCCCCTCCTCCTCTCAACACTCAACCCTCAACTCTCAACTCCTAACCAGCCTCTTGCCTCTAGCCTCTGCCCTCTACCCTCCAGTCCCCTTCCACAGGTCAGCGCGGCTTTCAATATAGTCGATCAGCGTCTGCGCCATTTTCCGATGGTCGGAAAGCGACGGGTGCCAGTCGCACGCGGTGAGCTCCATCGGCGGATACTCGACCAAGCCGACGCGGCGATCGCCCGCCGCCTGGAGGCGTTCGACCACTTTCTTCACTTCCTGCTGAATCTCGCCATCGGCCATGTCGTTGGCCGCGAGAATGACAAACGCGTCCGGCACACGCGCCCGCAACCGCTGCACGAAGGCAACGTAGCTGGCCTCATAGTCCGCGTGCAGCGCGTCGCGCGTCGGCCACTTTTCGCCGGGATTCAACGCCGTGGAAAAATCGTTCGTCCCCAACCCGATCACCACGATCTGCGGTTGCCAGCCGCGATCGGCGACCGGCGTTTTGCCGTCGAACAAGGCAAACGGATACGCCTCGGGCAGCGTGGTGCCGGCGCCGCCGTTGTAGTTCCGCACGATGCCGCGGCCGGAGATCGCGTTGACCTGGTAGTCCGCTCCGAAATGCGCCGCGACCAGCGGACCAAACGCCTGCGACGTGTCGGTCGTGAGCCACACCTG
The DNA here is from genome assembly GCA_040255565.1 of Opitutaceae bacterium. Classification (GTDB taxonomy): domain Bacteria; phylum Verrucomicrobiota; class Verrucomicrobiia; order Opitutales; family Opitutaceae; genus Opitutus. The sequence continues at coordinate 152,678 of JBDZVH010000002.1, forward strand.
GTCGCCGCCGGATTCGCGCGTGGGCGACGTGTTGCCGTAGCCGACGGTGTGCGAATCGCCGATGAACTCGATCGTGCGTCGCCGTGCGGCGGGCGCCTGCGCCGCCGCGCCCGAAGGCACGAGAACGCCGCCAAAACTCGCCGCGCCACCCTGATTTTCGGACACGACGTCGATGCGCAGCGTGTGCGCTCCTTCGGAAATTCCTTCGAGCACATAAACCCCCGGCGCCGGTTTCACGAGCTTGCTCCCCGTGTTGTCGTCGACCCGCACGCGATAAATCGCGTCGCCCTCGCCGATGCGAAAGGCAGCACGTGCGCCGGTGAACGCCGTTTCAAAATACACGCCCGGCCACTGAAAGCGATACGCCGCAGAGCCGTCCTCACGTTTCACCGTGACGACGCGGCCGCCGATCTTCATCGGTGCGGGCGACAGCGCCGAAGCATCGGCGAGGGGTTCGATCGAGAACGAATCGGCGGCGGCAAATGAAAGCGACATCGTCAGCGAGGCGGACAGCGCAAGCGCGCGAACAAAACGCGAGGACATGCCACCGACCGTGAGCCGCGCGGCGAACGTCGTCAACGACCGCGCCGCGACGCGCCGATTCGTGCGAGGATCCCGCTCACACGCGTCTCTTACCGCCGGATCCTTTTGAGCGTCTCGTCGGCGAAGCGCACATATTCCACCCAGTCGGGCAGGAGGAGGTCGTGAACTCCGGTGCGGAGGAAATAGTGCAGACGGCGCGGTCGCGGATCGGACTCCGGCGCATCCAGCGGCGCCACGTCGAAGAGCGCGTAGACCGGCTGCGCGAGCTCGAGCGCGCGCCGCTCCCCTTCCGGATCGGCCCAGGCGTCCTCCGACGCGCTGTGCACGCCGAGCGCGCGGGGCGCCATCAACGCGAGCAATTCGTGCTGATCGATCGGCAGGTCCGCCTCCCGCCGGTTGTAGCGCCGGAAATTGTGACAGAACCAATGCGGGAACCGGTCGTTGATATCGGCGACGGTTTCCCCCGCGATCCGTTTCGACAGCGCCGCCCCGCCGCAGCCGGAGTCGTTCGACAACACCAGCGCGAAACGCGGATCGCGCGCGCCGGCCCAGAGCGCCGCTTTGCCCAGACGGGAATGCCCGATCACCGCCACATGCTTCGCGTCGAACTGTGGGTCGGTCTCGAAATAATCCAGCGCGCGGCTCAGTCCCCACGCCCACGTCGCGATCGCACCCCAGCGGTCCGCCCCGGGACCGCGCTCCTCCGGCGGGAACAGGCGCTGCAGGCTCGTCGCGTAGCTCGCTTCGTCGTTGTCGGGAAAGAAATCCTCGTAGCACAACGTCGCGACCGCATACCCCGCGCCGGTGATGTACTCGATGGGCCAGCGGCGCTCGCTCGCACCTCGCTCCCCGCGCCCGAGAATGGCGGGATCGCGCGCGACGGAGGCGTTGCCCAAAAAATTCAGTCCGAGAAACACCGGCAGCGGCGCGGATGATTTTGCGGGCGAATAAATCAGCAGCTCCGCCGTGCCCGTGCCGAACTCGCTGCGAAACGTGAGCACGACCTGCTGGCGGCGGACCTTGCCCTCGAAGGCGAGTCCTTCCTCGCGCACGCGCGCCTGCATTTCGATTTTCCGATCGGGCGTGATGCCGTACACTTCGCGCTCAAAGGCGGCGAACAGCTCCGGACGACGCGATTCGGTCCACTGCTGCGCCGTCGTGATCGCGGTGCCGTCGAAACGCACCAATGGATCCGGCAGGGGAAACGTCGTTACCTCGGCGGCACCCGCATCGGAGCTGCCGCCCAGCGCCACGACCGCGGCGAAGGTGAGTCCCATCGCTCGGCCACTCCCGGAGGATGCGCTTGGCGGAACATTGGAGGCAGGCGAGGCCACAGCGAACCCGATCTGGCGCTCGAACCCAGCGTCCGTCAATTCGCAATCGCCCAAGCCGTTCTGGCGCCCGAGCAGCGTGAGCGATCGCGCTCTACCGGCGCGTGCGTTCCGAGACGCCGAACAGAGTGAACTCCGCCACACCGGGCTCGATGCCGGCGGGTGGCCGACGATCACGAGTCTGGCGCGCGGCGAGCGCGTCACCGACCGGGCGTTGCCGACGACGCGTTGTCAGGACGTCACGTGACGGGTACCGAAATCGTGCGAGAGCGCCGGCGGCGAAACGCCGCCAAACCGAGCGCGAGCGCGCCGGTGAGCGCGGCGTAAGTCGCGGGCTCAGGGACGGCCGAGGCGGTGGCGGTGAGTTGGAGCACGTTGCCCGTGAAGCCGAGGGTGTAAGTGTAGCCGGCGATGGTGGAGCCGAATTGGAAATCGGTGAAATCGAAGTTCCCCACCGAGGTGGCGCTCGTGCCGTCGATCAGGTCATAGGTTCCGGCGGCGAACCCACCAGCATCGAAGAGATTCAGCGTGACGATGCCGTTAGTGGCGAGTTCGCCGCCGGAAACACGGATGAGGTCGCTGAAATCGCCGAGCTGCAAGTTGAGCACCGCTCCGTCGTCGAGCATGAGGCCGGCGTCAAAAGTGATCGTGCCGGGCGAATCGCCGGGCGCGAGGATGCCGCCGTCGCCAATCGTCACGAGTCCGGTGAAGGTACCGACGCCCCCGAGGATGCCGCCGCTTTCCGCGGTCACTGCACCGCCGAGCGTCCCGTCGTTCCGCAAGGTGCCGGCGGAGACGGTGGTGGCGCCCGTGAAACCGCTGTTGTCGCCGGTGAGGACGGTGGTGCCGGCGCCAAGTTGGTTGATGGTGCCAGCGCTCTCGCCCTCGTCCGCAATGGGAGCGGCGAGGGTGAAGGTGCCGCTGCTGTGGCGGAAATTGATGGTGCCGGCGTTGTAGATCTTGGACGGGCCGTCCTCTTCCGGGTCGGGGTTGTCGCTCGTGAGGGTAAGAGAGACCGGCGCGGTGGTGGCGCCGGAGCCGTCGTAACCGATATTGAGCGTGCCGGTGGACGAGATCACGATATCGGCGGTATTCCCGTCGTGTCCGTGGCCGGACAACGTGCCGGCGCCGAGATTGAGGGTGCCGTTGCCCGTGGTTGTTTCGTCGTCCACACGGCTCATGTCGCCACCGAGATAGACGGATGATTCGAACGCGAGAGTGGCTCCCGTGGCGATGTTGATGACGGCGTTTCCGGCGGGGCCGGCCCCTCCTCCTTGTAGTGTGTTCATACCGCCAACGGTGATGTAATCCTTGACGGTCAGAGAGGCGTTGGTGGACAGGTCGAGCGTGCCGTTGCCGCCGGTATACGACCTGGTGCTCGAGTTAGCGCCATCGCCGCCCATTTGGAGATGTCCAGTGATCGTGCCGGTGGCCTGGTCCGAGAGACTGAGGGTGCCGTTGGCTCCATTGGCCCCCATCTCGTCGTCACCATAGGCCGCCGAGCCGAGAGTCAGGTTACTACGCTCTTCGGCCTCGACCGGGCTGATGAGGAGGGTGGATCCGGACCCGCTGACGGTGATGCTGCCGTCGCCACCGCCCTCGCCGCCCACATAAGTATCACCGATTTTGAGGGTGGCGCCGTCGGTGACAGTGATGCTGCCGTTGCCGCCGTTGACACCACCGCCGAGCGTGAACTGGCGCGAAGGAAAGTCCTCGGATCTCAGATCGACGCTGGTGCCGGCTCCGGCGAGGTTGAGGGCGCCATCGCCGCCGCGATGACTGGAACCTTCATCGCTGTTGCCTCGGCCGCCGAGATAGAACCAGTTGCCGTTGATACCAAGGTTCAGGCTGGCGTCCTGGACATTGATCACGACATCGCCCCCATCCGCGGATGCCGACGCGTTTCCGCCGATCGAGTCCTCAATAGAGAGATTGGCGGTGGCTCCCGCGGCGAGGTTGACGATGGCGTCACCTCCGCCGGAGCCGCCGTCGTCCCAGTTGACACCATTACCCATGTCGACGTTCGCCGTCAGCGTGGCGCCCGCGCCGACGTTGAGAACGGCGGTCCCTGGATTGCTGCCCCCCAGCGAGAGATAGACATTGCTCAGATCCACGGTGGCGCCGTCGGCGATGTTCAGGGTGGTGGTCGTGGCGACGGGGCTGGCTGAACCGAAATCGCCGACGAGCACGTAACCCGACGAGCCGGGAATGATGGACCCGAATGACGCGCCGTCCGCGAGGTTGACGATGGTGTCCGTGTCGCTCCCGCCCAGACGCGTATACACGGTGTTGATGGAAGCGTTGGACGAAAGATTCAGGGTGCCGCCGCCTTCAAAGTGGAGATTCCGGACGTTGATGCTGCGATTCGCACCGAGGGTGAAGCTGCTCTCGGAGGCAAAGATTTCCACGAGACCATCCCGTGAACCCAACGAGCCGTCGTCGTAGTCCGGAGTGCCGCCGGCATAGATGTAGTCGATATTGCCGTCGAAGACGACGGCGTTGGAGCGCCGGAAGCCGACGCCGGTGCCAGCGGCGAGCGTGATGTCCCCGGTTACGGAGCCGGCGGCAGCGGCCGTGGGATAGCTGCCGAAAAGGATGTCTCCTTCATCCACAAACGTGCCGCCGGTATAGGTGTTTTCGGCGGTGAAAAAGAGCGTGCTGCTACCGGTCTTACGAACGGAGCCGGAGCCGCTGAGAACGCCGCTCTGGATGGCGTAATAGGGAGAATCGGTTCCGTTAACGTGAAGGGTCGTTTCCCCGTCGAGTACCACATCGGTGGTGTGGTTCTCGCCCACGTTATATTCGATCGTGGTTTGAGCGTTGAGCGAGCAGCAGAGAAACGACAGCAGGGGCAACAAGGTTGCGCCGCGGGACAGCGGAGAACAGAGCCGGAATCGGTTGAAGCGGGGCATCGGAAGGGGAAGGGTGTTCCCCCCAGATTATCAGAAAGGGCGGGGACCGAAAATCCTCCCTAATCAGGGAGGGGGCGCGTGTCATACTCAAAGCGTCCGGATCACGAGCCCAGCGGGGTGCCCTTCGCGGCCTTTTTATATACGATCAACAAAAGCCCCCCATCCTCAGCCATACAGGACGCCAATATAGTGTCCCTTCGCCTCGGCACTCATTCGATCTGAGTGCAGATTTTATCAGTGGTTTTCCTCCTGTCCGCCGATTCAGCACCATCAACTCAGCCAGAGGGCGGTGAGCCCGGCGCGGCCTTTGACGCCCAGCTTGTTGAGCACATCGCGGATGTAAGTGTGCGCCGTGGCTGAGGTGACCCCGAGCTCGGCGGCGATGGCCTTTTCCGTTTTGTCGGTGAGCAGCAAAGCGACGACTTTGCGCTCGACGGGGCTGATGGGCTTGTCGGCAACGCCCACGCCGTGGGCCAGGAGCACCTGGCGGTGAAACCACATCAGGCCGCGCATGGCGCAGAACGCGACTTGACACTGCTCCTCGGTAAACGTCTCGCCCGGACGCATGCGCAGAAAGCCGTAGTAACCCTCGCTCATGGCATTGACGGGCACGGCGACCGTGAGCGAGTCGTGGATGCCGCGGGCGAGATAGCCGAGATGAAAGTCGGTGCTGAACCAGGCGGGCGAAACGATGTCGCGCAGGCGATGGGCGCGAAACGTACCGGCGAGCCGCGCCTGCGCGATGGTGGACTCGTCCACTTGGCCTTTGTTGATGGCGCGCAAACGCCGCTCGGTAAAACCCGGGTCCGGCGGCAGCGGCCGCAGATAACGCAACGCCATGGGTCGCCAACCGCACAGCGGGTCGGTCGTGGTTTCGCTGATGCGCACGGTGCCCATCCAGTAGGCGTTCTGCGCATCGATCAGCCGGGCCACCGCATCGAGCAGGTGGAGCAACGCGTCTTCGGTTTTGGCTGCGTCAAACGAGACGAGCTCATCCCAAAGCGCATAGATTTTTGCCTGCGCCGCAGGGTCGAGGACGGACAGATTCGGCGCGGTTCCCGGGGGCATTTGGGTGGCAGCCACGATGGCAATCCCCCTCTCTATCACAAGCGAAACCTTCCCGCGTCCGTCGCCGGAACGCCTGCGAGGAGAGATTGAGGGGCCGCGCCGGGCGTCTCGTCCCTGCGTCGCGGGAAAGCGTTGCTACCGGCCGGCGCGGCCGGTGATGCCGAAGACGGTGAACTCCGTCACGCCGGGCTGGATACCGGGCGGGTGGCCCAGAATTACGAGGCGGGCGCGCGTCGCGTGGACCGGGGCACATTCGCGATAGTCGACGAGGAAATCTTCGGCACTCTCGCTGCGGTCAATGATCGTCGTCCACTCGCCGGGCGCGGTCTCCGCTTCGATGCGATAACGGAACGCGCCGGGATTTTTTCCCGCGGTCGTGTCGAGGCCGACGTCGCGCCACACGATCCGCGCCGCGTGGATCGTGGCGCGCGTCGAGAAATGCGCGGTGAGCGTCGGCCGCGGATCGTCGGCGGCGGGCTGCCACCAGGTGGTGAGCGCGTTGTCCGCAGCGAGCCGGCCCGACAGGTTGGGCGCGCTGGAGCTGCCAAAGTTCGGCTCGCTCTCGTTGAGCGGCAGCCACGCTTCGGCGGAAGCGGAATCCGGCAGCGCTTGCGGCGTGGAGGTCGCACGCGGCACGTAGAGCTCTCCGTTTTCATCGATCGCGGCGAGATCCAGTCCGACCCGCCGCTCGAAACCGTGGGCAACGCCTGCAAACAGCGTATAGAAAACCCACAACCGATCGCGTGGGCCGCGCACGATGCAGCCGTGCGCCGTGCCGGTGATGAGTCCCTCGGTGGTGCGGAAGATGGGATTGCGCTGCTGCGGCTTGAAAGGTCCGAGCGGGGAATCGCCGACATACGCGCCCATCGTGTAGGTGCGATACTGCGTGCCGCCGGCGGAGTAAGTGAGGTAGTAGCGCCCGCCTTCCTTGATCATCCAGGGGCCTTCCATCCAGCCGGTATTCGGATTCTGGTTCGCGCTACCGACGCGCTCGAACAGATACGTGTCGGGGCGAAACGGAATCAATTCTTTCGGCTCGCCGATGACTTTCGTGGGGTTGGCCGCGTCGAGCTCCACGCCCCAAAGGCCCGAGTTGGGCGTGCAGCCCCAATAATAAAACAGTCGTCCGTCATCGGAAAACAGCATCGGATCGATGGGCGGAGGCAACCCGTCGCGGGCCGGCATCTCCAGTTGACCGATCGAGGCAAATGGCCCCAGCGGCGTCGGCCCGGTGTAGAGACCCGAGTGCGACGCCATCAATATAAACTGCCCGCGATGCTCCACGATCGTCGGCGCATAGCCGATGTCGCGCACGTTCAGCGGATGATGCGCCCACGTGCGGCCCTCGTCGGCGCTCACCCACGCCATGTCGACCGACGGATACAGATACCATTTCCCCTCGTGCCAGAGCGCGGAAGGATCTGCGAGTTCGCGAAACTGCTGCGTGGTTTCCGAGAGCCAGAGACCGGCGGGGTCGTTCGGCTGTCCGGGAGCAACGTCCCGGACGGAGCGGCCGATGGGATAATCGGGCAACGCGAGCGGATTGATGCGACGCGAAGGCGCGGCCGCAGCGACGGCGATGGTCGCAAAACCGAGAAACAACGAGCCGGCCACCTGGAGAAAGCAACGCGAGGTCATCGCCGAAAACGAATCTGCCCGCCTCCGTGCCCGCGCAAGATTTTAAACGCCGCGCCGATTCGCGCACGGCACGGTGCCCCATCGACGAGTCTCTGGAGTGAGCCGTCGCCCGCTACGAAAGCATCGTTCCGGCAGAAGGTCCGGACCGCCGGCGTCGGCGCCAGATCGTCAGCCCGAGAAGAAACGCGGCTGCCATCACGCCGTAGGTCGCAGGCTCAGGCACCGGGGTGATCGGCGGCGGGGGCGGAGGCGGCGGAGGCAGGATGTCGGGCGGATTCAAGCCGCGGTCCAACAACCACGCCTCCGCTTGCCCATTGAAGAAGCCGCTGCCGGCGATGAAGCGACCATCCAGCGACATCGCGAACGGATTCAGCGTCTCCCAGCCGGTGAGCTGCGCCCGCAGTTGATAATCCGTCTGCAAGACATCGAGGAAATCGCGCACGCCGCTGGCCGGGGACCAGATGAAACCATTGTCGCCCCAAACCGTGTCGCCGACGATGAGCGTGCCGTCGAACGAGACGGCCCGCGCCTGACTGTTGAGCGCGGCGAGGTCGAATCGCGTCGCGAGCCGCACGAAGCCTTCTTCGGCGGTCCAACGGTAAGCTTCCGGATAGCCGCCGCTGAAACTCGCTCCGCCGACGATGGTTCTTCCGTCTCCGGAAATCGCCCGCGGCGTATCGATCGCCGACCCGCGGTGCAGGTCGATCAGCCCGCCCGCTTCGGTCCAGACGAAGGTCGTCCAGCCGGAGGGATTGCTCCCCACGCCGGCCACCATCGAACCGTCGGCGGACACCGCGGTCGCCATCGCCATCGGGTTGGCGTCGCCCGAGGGTTTCTGAAATGTGCCCAGATCCCGGTAACCTTCCGCTTCGGTCCAGCGATACGCCCGCCAGCCTTCCCCCGTGCCGCCCGCTCCCGTGGCGTAAGCGCGACCCACGATCGCGGTGCCGCTCGCGGAGATTGCGCGGACGGAGACATCGGTCGTGCCGGCGGGAACGCCGAGCGGAACCGCGCCGCCGGATTTGGTCCAGCGATACGGCTGTCCCGAGGTCATGCCGGCCATGACATTCCCGTCGGCGGACACTCCGACGATCGGCGACATCTGGCTGGAGAAGAACTCGAGACTGGCGGAGCCGTTGGCGTGACTCCAACGAAACGAACCGCCGTCGGGTGTCTGGCCGACGACAACATTGCCGTCGTTCGAAACGCCGGAGGGCTGGCCGGTATTGAGGCCCAGCCCGAAAAAGGTCATCTGCGCGGAAAGATCGGCCGTAGCGACGATCAGCAAGCCGGCAACGCTCGCGATCGCGACTCTCGGCCGGCACGGAGCGAAGAGAGGGTTCATGATGGGGCGAGGGATGAACCCGATCATTTTGCGCTTCGTTTCGCCGGTCGTGCATCCGGCGCGAATCGGTCGTCGAAATCGGCGGAAGACACACGCCGGCCACAGGTGGAACTCAGGCGAGCGAGATCCGCCAAATCACCGCGCGGGCGCCAGCGACGCGGTGAGCATGCGCGAGCGGCGCACGCAAAAAAAAGCCGCGGCGTTTGGCCGCGGCTTTGGAGAGAGCGTCAGCGAACTGGTCGCTGGGCGCATCAGGAGGCTAGAACGAGAAGGTATTGGTCACCTGCCAGGACATGCCCTCGTTGATGCGTTGCGCGGCGATCACGCCGTCAGGGTTGACGGAGATGGGCGTGAGCCCGACGGATTCGCCGACGTTGCGGACGTTCAGCTGAATGCGCCACCGGATGGCTTTGGTGAGATGGTGCTGATAGCCGATCCACAGATCGACGTGATCTTCGGTCTCACCGTAAATCGGCTTCTGCACATCCAGTCCGCTGAGGTTGGTCTTGAGTCCATAACCGAGGATCTGCTTGTCCTCCCAACGATAGGCGCCGCCGATATTGAAGCCCTTGAAGGAGCCCTCGTTGAAACTGTAGTTGGTGATGGCACTGAAGCGCCAGGGCCGCATCTCGGGGACCTGGAAGCCGATCGACTCCTTCTGAAACTCCACCGCGGACATGATATTGTCCTGATAGTAGCGGCGAATGGTATTATCGCCGCCCCACCACAGACGGATGTCACCCGCGGGGCCCTGGAGCCGCGACCACTGCTTGTCGATATAGTCGAGCATCGGCTTGCCGAGGCTTTCACGATAGGCGTCGGTCTTGGCGGCGTTGATCTGGAGGTTCCAGCTCGGGGTGGGCGTCCAGTTCACCTCGATCTCGTAACCCTTGGACGTGTTGTCGATCGTGCCGTTGGGACTGATGCCATTGATCTGGCCGTTGTTCTGCGAGGAGAACCCCGTGGTGTAGGTGCCCACATTGAAACCGCTCGCCTTCGCGGCGTCGACGAGCGGCTGGATGTTCCCGCTGGACTTGTAGGCCGCGTAAGCGGTCTTCAGCGCCTCGACATTGGCGTTGATGGCGTAGTTCGTGAAGAACTGCTGGTCGAGGCCTGCAAACCACGCATCGATGGCGGCCGTCTGCGCCTGCGTGCTGGGGCTGTTTTTGAACGCATCGGTATTAGGCGCATAGGCGGGATTGCCGCCGTCGCCGGTGGCATCGATTCCGGCCCAGTTCCAGTGCCAGGACTGGTTCGGGTCCAGACCGGCGCGACCGAAGAGATACAACAGCGAGTTGGCCGTGCCCCAGGCTTCGAGTTGATAGAGATAATATTGGTTCGAGCCGAGAATCGAGGAGCCGCCCGGAAGGTTGGCGTTCTTCACCTTCGTCTCGTATTTGCCGACCTTGATGGTGAGCTTGTCGTCGAGAAGGCCCACGACGATGCCGTAGTCCTTGCTCTCGGCCGACGGATTTTCGAGCGGCTCGCCATCGTAGTTATAACGGGCTTCGACGCGGTTGTTCTCGCCGTAATTATAATACGCGCTGAGGCCGGAGAGCACGGGGGTGTTTTTCAGCCACTCCCGCGGCAGGTGAGCGACCACGCCCCACGAGGTGGTCCGGCCGGTGTTCTCGAGCACCTGTTCGGTCTTCCCGACCGTGGTCGCCGAAATTCCGGTGGCGTCCTTCGCTCCGGTCGCGGTGTAGGTGCGCAAGGTATCCTCGCGCCAGCCGACGGTCGGCACGATGTTGCCGCCGAAGAGATGGCCCTGCCAGACCAGGCCGACCGACTCGACGATCTGATCGGTCACACCGTAGTTGGTGACGAGTTGATCGAAATCGCCGTGATCGGCGTTGAGGATGTCGACCGACGCGGTGGTCCGGCCGGTGTAGTTGAACGGATTGTCCGCCTGCACGCCGACGGCACCGAGGAGATTCACCCAGCGCGCACCCGGGTCCACATAACCGGGGGCCGTCGGATCCCGCGAAGGCAGCCATTGGGTCTTGAAGTAGTCGACCGAATAGGTGCCGGACGGGTTGTAGGAGGTCTGGATCGGTCCGAGATTGAGGCCGTGGGCGCTCGTGCGGTCGAACAGCGGACCGCTGAGATAGATGATCGGAGTGATGCCGCGGGTCGCACCGGTGAGGTTGGTGTCGGCGCCGGAGACCGAAAGCCCCAAGGCCCAATCGTAGGGCGTCGCGCTCGGCGCCCATTGGGTTTTCTCCTCGTGGCGCTCTTCGCGGGAGGCGAGACCGGTGAACTGATGCGTGCCGAGGATCCGCTCGAGCAGAGAGCCGCGCTTGATGAAATCATGCGCCCGGAGTTCGCCAAAGGCCGTCAACCGGTAGTTCTCGCGCTCGCGGTCCGTGCGGTCGTTGTTGGTGAAGCTGCCGGCCGTGAACGCGGCGCCCGCATTGGCGTTCACATACGGCTGCGCGGCCGTCGGCGTGAATCCGATTGCCCGATACGTGGTGGTATCGAGCATCCCGTTGTCGGGATCGACCTGCCCGTTGGCATCGGTGCGCTGATACTGGGTGAGCTGGTTCTGGAGATTCTTATTAATGTCGATCGAGATGTAGGGCCGGTTCCAGGTCGCCCCCGTGCGCCATTCCGAATAGTCCTGCTTGTCGTAGACGAGCTCGAGGCCCAGGCGGTTGTCGAGGAACGTCTGCGCCACGGAGATGTTGGCGGCATCCCATCGCTGATGCTCCCGCTTGTTGTCGCCGTCGATCAGGTGATTGTAGAAATCGAAGATCGTCGGATCGGTGAGCGACTGGTCTTTATAATAACCGCGGGTCGCGAGTGGATAACGCGAGGGCACGCCCTCCACCTCGTCGATTTTGTCGATCCCGAGGGCGTAGGCGTTCAGTCCGCCAACGCGCAGCGGCGAACCGTAGGGAATGTCGATCGCGTTATCCACGCCGCCGGTGGCGTTCAACGCGCCCGGATGTTCGCGCGGCGCCTGGCGCGAGACGAAGAACGGACGCGAGTCGCCGTTCTTGAACCAGAAGCCGATGCCGCCGTTGTTGAGGGGACCGCCGTCGATGGTGGAGACTCCCGGCTGGTAAGGCAGCGGATTGCGCACGGTGTTCGCGACGCTCGCGAGCGTGCCGCGGGACGCGTCGCCGCCGCCGGCCTGGCTCCACAGGAACATGTCATAGACGCGTTTGCCGAAGCCGATCTTGTTGGCCACGCCGTCGCCGGCGGCGTCCTCGAACCACAGCGAAATGCCGTCGTCCGGCGGCAGGATGCGGGGGCGGTTCGCCTTGATCCGGGCGTTCTCGTAATTGGCGCGCACCGTCAGACGGCCCGCCCAACTCGCCGGCAGCACCTGCGGCTGGAAGGTGGCGGTCACGTAACCGCGACGGTCGTCGTTGAAGGCCGGCTCCTGCCGGTATTTCTGGTCGTTGGCCAGACCCGCGGCGCGGACGGCGAGCACGCCCTTGATGACCTCCAGGTTGTAATCGGCCACCCAGCGGACGGAACCGTACTTGCCGATCTGGTTCTCGACCTTGCCGGAGTTGCCGTCGAAGCGCGCCTCGATGGTATTCGCGTTGATGATACCCGCGGGGCTGCCGACGCCGAACAGGATGGAGTTCGGGCCGCGCTGGATCTCGACGCGGTCGGTGTTGTAGCTGTCCCACGGGATGTCCGTGAGCATGAAGTTGCGGGTGTTGTCCGCCGTATCCAGCCCGCGGACACGCGTATTGTTGTTGGGCGACAGCAGCGCGCCGCGGTCGCTGACGCCCTGCGCATTGCCGAAGCCGCCCCAGTTGCCGAAGAGCCCGCCGACCTCCGTGCTCGTGGTGTAGGTGAGCAGGTCGAGGTTGTTGTTGGCGCCGGTGTCGCGGAGGAACTGGGACGTCACCACGCTGAGCGGCGAGGCAACATCGCGCAGGTCGGTTTTCACGCGGGAACCCGCAAGGGTGGAACTGGCTCGATAGCTGCCGGTGTCCTCGGTGGACTCCACGACGAACGGCGAAAGGACGATGGTCTCGTCATTGCGTTCGGGTGGGTTTGCCGGTGCGGTGACCTGACCAAATATCCGACCCGAAAAAAGGGCGAGCGTCACGAGGGACGCCAGCACCCGTCTAGGCGTAATAGCGGTGTTCATAGATATGAGTTACTGGTCAACGACGTGCGCCTGGCGGCGCACGAAAGGGGCGAAGATGGCGCGGCGAATTCGCGGACGCCGCGACGCTAAGCACGGCAAGGCCGCCGGAAAAATCCGGCGCCGTAAAAGCGCTGCCAAAACGGAAGCAGGCCCGGCCAGCTTCATGAGGGGTAAATGGGGGTTGGCTTCGGAGGGGTAAAAGCCGCGGCAGACACGTCATCGCTAGGCGGTCGCCAGGGAGATGGCAAATCTTTTGGCCGCTCCGAAACCCTTAAAGGGGGCGTCCGGACGGTGGGTGTCGCTTCGCTCTAGTGGGCCAAACCAAGAATCGACGCTCCTTGGTTTTCTTCGCGAACCTTCGCCCGCCTTCGCGACTTCGCGCTTAATCGGCTTGGATCAAATGAAGCGCAAAGCCGCAAAGAAGCGAAGGTCGATCCGCGAAGAGCAATCGGACCAAACCGACCACGCGCCGCACCGTGTTTCACTCGAGTGACAAAACCCCAATCAGGATCGGCGCTCCTTGGTTTTCTTCGCGAACCTTCGCCCGCCTTCGCGCCTTCGCGCTTATTCGGCGGCTTCGATCAGACTAAGCCATAGGGGAAAGGAGTGGGCGCGAATCAGGTATGCCCTCTGCGCGCCACCTTGTAAGGCGGAGCCGCCGCGGGTGAACTCCCCGCGGCGAGTGCCCCCTTTCCCCCCATGAAATCGGCCGCTGAAAATGCGCTTGGTCCGTCCGGCGAACGCGGGAGCGACGCGCGGTTAACCCAAACAAACACGTTATGAAATCATCGATGGCATATCGCATCGCGGCCGCGCTCGCGGGCCTGGCGGGAGTAGTCGCGCTCGCGGCGTATCCGAAAGATAAAGACGGCAAACCGGCGCCGGCGCCGCTGTTCGACCAACTGGGCAGCTACGAGCGGGACGTGTCGACGAAGGACCCGCTGGCCCAGCGCTATTTCAACCAGGGGATGATGTTCCTCTGGGGATTCAACCACCATGAGGCGGTCCGCTCGTTCAAGGCGGCGGCGGAACTGGACCCCCAACTCGCCATCGCGTGGTGGGGCGTGGCGTTTGCGCATGGCCCCAACATCAACGCCCCGATGGAAGAAGGAGCGCGTCCGCCCGCGCTGGCGGCGCTGGATCAGGCGCGCGCGCTGGCACATCACGGCTCGGACTGGGAGCGCGCGTGGATCGACGCGCTGGGGGCGCGGTATTCGGAAAAACCGGACACGGACCAGGCGGAGCTGAATGTTGCCTATGCGAAGGCGATGCAGGACGTGGCGCGGCGGTTTCCCGACGATCTCGATGCGGCGGTGCTGCATGCGGATGCCGTGATGAACACGATGGCGTGGGACTACTGGCTGGCCGACCGGACAACGCCGAAGCCGGAGACGCGGGAGATCATCGCCGCGCTCGAAGCCGTGCTCGCGCAGGACCCGCATCATCCCGGAGCGAATCATGCGTTGATCCACCTGGTGGAGGCGGGACCGGAGCCGGCGCAGGGGCTGGCGAGCGCGGAACGCCTGAGATTTTACGCGCCGGATGCAGGACACCTGGTGCACATGCCTTCGCACATCTTCATGCGAACAGGGATGTATCAGGAGGCGGCACTGGCGAACGAGCGGGCGGCGAAGGCAGACCGGGCCTATATCACGTCGTGTCAGGTCCAGGGATTTTATCCGGGGATGTATTATCCGCACAACGAGCACTTCCTCTGGTGGGCCTATACTTTTCAGGGACGCAAGGCCGATTCGGTGGAGAAAGCGGGCAAGATCGTGGCGCTGGCCAGTTCGCCGATCTGCGGAACGCCGGTGGCGGAGAAGCAGCGCTTCACGCATTTGTCGCTGCTGACGGCCGTGCGGTTTGGCGACGCGGAAGCGATCCTCGCAGCGACAGAACCGCCCGAGGCGGAGCCCCTCGATCGCGTGATGTGGCATTGGGCGCGGGCGACAGCGTATTCGGCCCGCGGAGACGCGGCAGCCGCGACCCGCGAGGCGAACGCGACGCGGGAGATCGCGGGAGGCGAAGCGGTGGCGGCGATGGACAACGTGTATCTGCCGGCGATTAAGATTGCCGGCATCGCGGCCCGTCTCGCCGAAGGACGGGCGGCACTGGCCCGCGGCGAAACGGAGGCCGGGCCCGACGCGCTGCGCGAGGCGGTGGCCTTGGAGGACGCGATGCCCTACATGGAGCCGGCGTTCTGGTTTTATCCGACGCGGCACACGCTGGGAGCGGCGCTGCTGGGGCTCGGACGTGCGGACGAGGCGGCGGCGGTGTTTCGCGAGGATCTAAAGGTCTGGCCGGAAAACGGCTGGGCGCTGCATGGGCTGGCGCTGGCGTTGGAAAAGCAAGGAGACGCGCCGGGAGCTGCGGCGGCTCGAAAGCGCTTCGAGCAAGCGTGGCAGCAGGCGGACGTAGCGCCGACCTTGGCGATGTATTAAAACGCGGCAGGGAAGCGGGTGGCTTTACGGCCGGTCGGACGTCGATCGGACCAGCGCGGAGCCGCAAGGATCGATCCGCAAAGTTGATCCGCTCGATCCGACGACGCGCCTGTCGGCGCCGTCACTTCGCTCCGGCGTCGATGGCCGAACCAGGGGGCGAGTGTGGTAACTTCTCACGGCGAAGCCGCGCTTCCATCGCGTCGTCACGGCTAGACAAGAAAATCGCAAACTTTTGGCTGGTTTTCACAGACGCAGACCGACAGCGTTTGCGTCTCCAACTCCTTGAGCCCACCCCGCTCTCCCGCTTTCGCATTCACGCGCACGTGATCTGAAAGCGGTGCCAGCTCAACTCACTTCATATGCGCAAACTACTCCTGATTGGCGTCTCGTGCCTAGCAGTCGCTTCGTTCGTCGGATGTGCCAACGTCGACGTCACAAAAACTGCCGCGGGTTATTATGATAAAACAGATCCGAACACGGTGGAGATCCTGAAGACCCGTCCGGACCGTCGTTATGTTGAACTAGGAACCGTCACCGTGACAGGGTTTGACTCGAGCGACACGGCCAAAATGCACAACGCAGTGCGCGCAAAAGCGTCAGCCCTAGGGGCAACAGCCGTGATTCTGACAGATGAGGGACTCGTGCCGAAAGGATTTGGACAGTATCATCGCTGGGCAACAGGTGTGGCTATCCGCTATCACGAATAAATGAAAGCCGTCACCCTTGTCCTCATAGTATTCTTGACG
This sequence comes from Opitutaceae bacterium, assembly GCA_040255565.1. Taxonomy (GTDB): domain Bacteria; phylum Verrucomicrobiota; class Verrucomicrobiia; order Opitutales; family Opitutaceae; genus Opitutus. The sequence goes on from JBDZVH010000002.1 coordinate 168,816, forward strand.
GGATGCGCCAGCGACGTCGCGAATCGCTACTATGCGAAGGAGCGATATGCCTCGCGATCGCCGGCAGATGTCGAATTGCTTTACGAGCGCCCAGCTCGGGAGTTTGTCGTCATTGCTGACTTTCAGTCACGAGGCGAAACGCCCAAAGCGCTCCGCAAAAAAGCCGCGGCCATTGGCGCCGACGCCGTGATTGTCTCTACACTCGGCGGCCAATACCGGATCGCCGACCAGTGGGCTGACCAAGATTCGAGAAAACACACTTACACTCGAATCACGGGGACGGCTATCCGCTACAAATAACTCTCTACTCTCCTTCGATTTTTCATCAGCCGGGCTGCAGATGTCGCCCGCTCACAGGGGGAGAGCCATGAAAAAAGGCTTTGTGGCCGGCCTGACGTTCGGACTCGCCGGCTCGGTGGTCACCGATCGCTATATTATGACGGCGACCTACAAAGAGAACGGCGCGGCGACGTTTTCCGGGGAATATAAACACGCGCTTCATACCGTCATTGGCGTCGAGGACGCTCCCCTCGAAGGGGTGAAGCCGACGTCGCTGCGCGACGCTCCGGCGAAACTGGTGGAAGACCTCATCTTCAACTTCGTGCGCGACTTTCAGTCCAAAGCCACCGTAGCCCCCGTCGCGGCCCGGTAGCGCGAGCACTTCGACCGCCCGCATCTGAACTTCTCCTTCCGGCGTCACTCAGCCCAGCCGGCTTGGCGGACAAACCTCGCTCGACATTCGGCGACCGGTGCTTTCGTTGGGCGCGATGTCACCACCGCTGCGTCACGTGAGCTCGGGCCTGTCGGCGGACGACCCTCGGCTGACACGGCTGCTCACGGCCTCACGGCTGATTGAAGAATCTCCCGGCCGCGCCGCCACCCTGGCGCACCTCGCACGCGTTGCGGCCATGTCGCCATATCATTTTCTGCGCTTGTTTCGCGCCACGTTCGGCCAAACCCCGCGCCAACGCGCGATCGAGGTGCGCCTCGAGCGCGCCAAGCAGTTGCTCGCGGACACCACCTTGAGCATCACCGCCATTTGCGATGCGGTGGGCTACGAAAGCCTCGGCTCGTTTTCGGCGCTGTTTGCGCGGCACGTCGGCATGACGCCGCGCCTTTATCGCACGCGTCGGCGGCGATACTGGACCATGGGCCTGGAGTTTCCGCCGTTGTTTATCCCCGGTTGTTTCCTCACGGCGATGCGCCCCGGCGCAGAATCGCAATTTTCGAGAAGTATTGGCGTGGGCGCCTGTGCTAGTCTTACGGAGCTCCCCACCACTCCCCTGCCATGATCGCCCGCCTTTCTCACACCACCGTTTTCGTCAAAAACCAGGACTCCGCACGCGAGTTTTATACCAAAAAGCTCGGCTTCAGCGTCACCAACGATGTTCGCCTCGGAACGTTCCGCTGGCTGACGGTGCGCGCCCCCGAGCAGAAGGATCTGGAGATCGCGCTGCTGGATCCGGCGGCCATGTTCGACGACGAGCCCGAGATCCGTGAAAAATTCAGCCAGTTGATGGACGCAGGAAAGCTCGGCGCGGGTGTCTTTCAAACAGCGGATTGCGAGAAGACCTACGAGGAACTCAAAGCCCGCGGTGTGACGTTTCGCCATCCGCCCGAACGCCGGCCCTACGGCATCGAAGCGATCCTCGAAGACGACTCGGGCAATTGGTTCAGCCTAACCCAGCCGATGCCGCCACGCTGAGAGCCGCGGCGAGTTCGGGGTTCTGGGTTCTGGGTTCTGGGTTCTGGGTTTTGGGTTCAGGGTCTGATCCCTAAGCTCTCGGCGCTAGGCCCTGGACTCCGGACTCTAGGATCGGCGCCCCTTGGTTTTCTTCGCGAAACTTCGCGCCCTTCGCGTCTTTGCGCTTAATCCCTTTCCGATCGAACTAGCGCAAAGCTGCAAGCCGCGAAGCCAGGCCGAGCGAACCGAATCAAGGATCTACTCTTCTTCGCGAAACTTTTCCCCTTCGCGTCTTCGCGCTTAAGCCACGCGCTTCATTCCCCGACCGTGAACCGGGTCCGAATGTGTCGCGGCGTTTCGAGTTCGTCGATCATCGCCACCGCGAAATCGGCAACGGAAATCCGGCTCTCGCCGCGATCGTTCACCAGCAGCCGGTCGTCGCCGACGCGATAACGCCCGGTGCGTTCGCCCGGAAACAGCAGCGCCGACGGCGACAGAAACGTCCACGCCAGTTCCTGCTCTTCGCGCAGGGTAGCGAGGAAGCGCCGGCCCGCCAGTGCTTCGTCCCGGTATTCCGGCGGGAACCGCGGCGTATCCACGAGCGCAACGCCCGGCGCGACCTCCAAACTGCCCGCGCCGCCCACAACGAGCCACCGCGGCACGCCGGCGGTTTTGACGATGCGGATCAGCGCCGCCGCATCGGTGCGGAGGAACTTGGTCGCGCTGAGCACGGCTTCGTGGCCTCGCAAGATTGCTGCGAGTTCCGTTTCGCGAGTCAGGTCTCCTTTGACCGGCGTCACGTTGGGCGAGGCCGGCATCGATTCGATGCGGCGAGCGATGGCGGTGATGGCGTGACCGCGGCGCTGGGCCTCGATCAGCAGGTGCGAGCCCACGAATCCCGTGGCTCCAAGCAGGGCGATTTTCATGTGAAACGTCTCCTTACACGTTGGTTTTTTCGATCAACTGTCGTTCCAGATCCGCGCACACGCGGCGCGAGGACCTCGTCGACTTCCTGTCGCGTGTAGCGCGGCGTGATGAATTTGGCGCAATTCCAGTCAAACGCCACGACCTCGATCGTCAAAACAGCCGGCGTCCGGCATCCCGCCGAGTTGGCGGCGCGGTGAGTCTATTGATCGACGGCGCGATCGTCGCCGCGCACGCCAGGCGTTCGAGCGCGCCCGCTGGATCGCCGCGGACGGCTGCCCTCGCCCTGTTGAAACAGGCGTCCGCCCGAGCGGATGACGCGCTACGCCACGCCGACCGCGAGTTCGCCGATTGCGATATAGAGGTTTGTGTGCTCGGCTGCTTCGGAGGGGTTTTCTCGATGCAGCCTGGGCCGGCCCGTCGCTTACAGCGCTTTCAACCGCGACGCGTCCACCCACTCGTTCTGCTCCTCCGCGAAGGCATCGAACTTGATCCAATAAAGTCCGTCCTTCACGGCGCGGATCCGTCCGGCGTGCCATTGTCCGAGCATCGGCGAACGCAGCACGTTCACGTGGTCGCCTACCTTCCACTCTCCCGCGTCGCCTCCGGCCGCGCCCGTCGCATTCCCGGCGGCCGCCGCGCTCACCGTGCCTTTCGCCGGGATCACGATTTGGAGCACCGACTTCACCACGCCGCTCCCGGTCATCAGCGGCACGTCGCCCGACGCCGGCGCAAACGTCACCGGCGCCGCCTTCGCCAGCGGCGTCTTCAGCTGCGCGCCAACCACCTCGCGACTCGACACCAGCAACGGCACCGCTGCGCCGCCTGCGTCCAGCATCACCTTGGCCTCATAGTCCGCCAGCGGGACATCGAGAATGAAACGGCTCGTCCGCTGCCAGTTCAACGGTTTCGTGTAGTTCAGCGTTCGCGCCGGGGCGCCATCCATCAAAGTTCCGCGCGGCGTCAGCTCGATCCTCAACACCGCGTTCTCCGGCAGGCTGCTCGCATCGGTGCCGTCCGAGTTGATGAACTCCAACTCGATCGTCCCGCCAAACCACGCCCGCTCATCCGTGTCGCTCTTCGTGGCCGACGCTTTTCCCGACATCTTCAGCACCAGCCTGACCGCCGCGCCTTCCGTCGAATCGAAGTCGCTATTGTCCTCTCCTTCCAGATACAACGGCAACGAATACGCCCGCCCATTGTGATTCACCGTCCAGTTCGCATCGCGGACGCTGAACTGTCCGGGCGGCAACCGCAGCGCGAAACTCCCGTCCGCTTTGGTGCGCACATTCAAGGACGAGCGCTGCCCCGCGTCGGTCGTCCCGAAGACGCGGATACGCACGCCGCCCAGCGGCTCGCCGGTCGCCTTCGCCGCCGTGCCGGTCAGATAGCCCGCCCGCACCGCCTGCGCGGGGAGTTCCACCGCGAACGCGGCCGCCAGCATGATCGTCGCAAAGGTCCTGAGAATAGAGTGAAGCATGGGACCGCTGGTATCGGTTTCGTGGCGACGGCAGACAAGTGAAACCGCCTGTGTCCCCGAAATTTTCGCGCCTCTCCGCGGCGGCGCTGCATTTGCCTAGCGATCGGACCAAGCGCGCGCCAGTGGGGTTTGTCGCGTCGCTTCGGTGACGACGCCCGAGCCCGGAGCCGATCGCTGCGATTCTCTTCGCGAAACTTCGCGTCCTTGGCGTCTTTGCGCTTAATCCGAGTTCGGAGTCGGACGAAGCGCGAAGTCGCAAAGCAGGCAAAGGTCGATCCGCGAAGCCAAACCGATCGAACCGACTGCGCTCCGACGGCGCTTGTCGCTTCGCACGGGTGACGGAACTCCAAGCCAAGGATCCGTGCCTTTGGTTTCCTTGGCGAAGCTTCGCCACCTTCGCGTCTTTGCGCTTAAGTTCGAAAGCCTCAAGCGCAACGGCCGGCACAAGGACATCGCAAAATTTTAGCTGGTTTTCGCGGACGCAGGTCGCCAGCGTTTGCACTCCTCTTGCGCTTTGTGAGCCCCTCCTGCTCAACCCCGCGTCCGTGCTCTGCCCGTGGAGTTGAAATTAGGAGCAGGGGCCGCACACTATGAACATTCTGAATGCCATCGCTTCCAGTCTGCTTGGTGCAGGTATCTACACAGTCCCGGAGGCGGCGCGCCTCACTCGAGTGAGTCCGTCACGCATTCGGCGCTGGCTAAAAGGGTATGACTTCCGCACGAAAAAAGACCGCCATCACTCGGCGCCCGTGTGGCAAGGTCAGTTCGAGCCCCTCGATCAAAAGCTAGCGGTCGGATTCAAAGACCTGATGGAAATCAGATTCGTTCACGGGTTCCTGAACGCGGGCGTGAGCTGGAAAACCATGCGCGCAGCGCATCTGGCGGCGAAGAACAAGCTGGGAAGCGATCATCCTTTCTGCACACACGAGTTCGCTACCGACGGTCGTGGGATCCTGTTGAAGGAAGCACATGAGTCCGGGGACACGTCGCTGATCAATATCACCACCGATCAGCGCGAGTTCGACCGTGTGGTGACGCCTTTTTTGAAGGAGCTGGATTTTGATGGCGGCATTGCACGGTGGTGGCCGTTGGGCAAGGAGCGATTGGTGGTCGTCGATCCGGTGAAAAACCTCGGTCAACCGACGGTCACGCGCTCGGGCGTGCCCACGCGGGTGCTGGCTCGCAGCGTCAAAGCCAACGGTTCGACCGACGCGGTCGCGCAGTGGTTCGAAGTCGCGCCTGAGGAGGTGCGGGACGCGGTGGAGTTTGAGCAGTCGCTTGCCGCGTGAGGTTGTTTTTCGACAACAATCTCTCTCCCAAACTGGCGCGAAGCCTTCACGCTCTCGTTTCTCCGGAACACCACGTCGTCCATCTGAAGGAACTCTTTGCCGCAAACACCCCGGACGAAATCTGGATGCGATCGCTCGCGGAGCAAGAGGACTGGGTAATCATCTCGGGCGATCTCCAAATACGGCGGAATCCGCACGAGATCCGGGCGTGGCAGGAAGCCGGGCACACCACGTTTTTCCTGAAGAAGGGCTGGATCGATCTATCGTTCTGGGATCAGGCATGGAAGTTTGCGAAGGTGTTTCCCGAACTGCTCTCGACCGCGCAACGCGCATCAAAGGGTAGTGCGTTCTTCATTACGCCAAACGCCAGGATCGAGGAAGCATAGCTGCTCGGGGATTATCTGCCCGGAGGGTCGAAGACCTTTTGAAGTTGTACAATCAAGCGCTGAGCGACGGCGGGACCGTCGACAAACGCACGGGGAGACGATCGCGCCGTTCGTCCAGCGCGATGATTATACGAACGCGACGGATGCCTCTTCGCGAAACTTCGCTCCCGCGCCGAAGCCCTGGTGCGGCAAGCAGCGGCGCTTCGCGCGGCACGAAATCTTTTCACGGACCTCTTGTAATAAAAGCCGGTCGCATGCTCACCGCTCCTATGTCCATCCCCCGCGCGTTCCCGTTCGCCGCCAGCGTGTGTGCCGCAGCGGTCACCAGCCTCGGCGCGGCAACGGCTCCGGAGCCGTTGCCCCGTGATATCGATCACCTCACCACACTGGCGGAAGTCGCCGGCTATGTCCGGTTCTTTTCACCCAGCGACGAGGCGGCGGCCGCGGACTGGGATCGCGTCGTGATCGTCGGAGCCGAGGCGGCACGCGCGGCGCGGAGCACGTCGGAACTCAAGATTGCGCTCGAGCGCGTGTTTGGCCCCTTGGCGCCAGGGCTGAAACTGCAGTCCGCCGAGGAGCGCGCCGCCGCGACCGATGGAAAGGCCGTCGCAGGCTCGGGGCTGCTGACGTTCTGGCAATACGCCGGGCTCTCACTGACCGACCAGCCCGGCCCGTTTCGTCGGCGACGCGTGGTCCGCGGTGGAGAACTCGCTGAACGGACGCCGCTGTTCACCCCGGTGGAGCCGCCGCCAGCGATTGCGGAGCCACTGCCGGGCGGGCTATGGATCACGATGCCGACGGCACTGCCAACCGACGAGGCGGGACGCACCCCGGCACCGAACCACGAGGAAGCGACCGTGTTGCAGGCCCGGTTAGCCGAGATCGACGTAGCGAAACTCGGAGTGGACGACTGGCGACTGCGGGTAAGCGGCGTCGTCACGGTGTGGACTGCTTTTCAGCATTTCCATCCCTATCTCCAAGGCGACGGGTGGCGGGAAGCGCTGCGACCGGCGCTCGAGGCCGCTCTATGCGGCGAGACTCGCGAAGACTATTATCGCACGCTTTCGGCGATGATCGCTCGAACGGGCGACGGCCATGGCTATGTTTATGGACGCGGAGAGGAGTTCGGCGGGCTATCCTGGCGGGTGACGCGAGCGGAGGGCGCGGTGGTGGTGACCGCGGCGGAAGCAGAGGCGCCGGTGCGGCGGGGCGACGTGGTATTGAGCGTGGACGGGTTGGCGGCGCACGACGCGTTGCGCGCGCTGGAGGAAATCACGCCCGGGTCAGCACACCTGCGAGAGTTTCGCGCGTTGAACCAGTTTGGCGAAGGGCCAATCGGGCGGGCAGCACAAGTCATCGTGCAACGCGGTGCGGAGCGGGTCTCCATGGAGCTGCCGCGGCGGCGTGAGCGGCGCGGGTATTTCTTCAAAGGCGGGGTCGAGGAGTTCGCATTCCCTGGGTGCAGCGAGGTGAGGCCAGGAATTTTCTACGTAAACCTCTACACGGTGACGCCGGCGGAGTATCAGGAACACCTCCCTCAGCTCGCGGCGGCACGCGGGGTGATCTTCGACTGGCGCTGGGGCGGGCGACCGCCCGCCGATCCGAACGGTAAACAACTGCAGGTGCACGCAGACGTCATTCCGCACCTGATCGACCAACGTGTCCAGGCGTCACCGATGCTCGTCCCGAAGGTCACGCAGCCGAACCGAGTCGGATGGTCCTACATCGAGATGACTTGGCCGGTCGAGCCGAAGGCGCCGCGATTCAGGGGGAAGGTGGTGTTCATCAACGAACCAAGTGTGGTGAGCTACGGCGAGACCTGCATGGCGATGCTGGCCGACTATCGACTGGCGACGCTCGTAGGGGCGGCGACGGCAGGCTGCAACGGCAACGCGAGCTTCATTCCGTTGCCGGGAGGATTCCGGGTGATGTGGACGGCAATGGAGGTGCGGAAGCATGACCGCACCGTGTTTTATGGCACGGGTTTTCGGCCCGACGTGCCGGTGGCGCGGACCCGACGTGGCATTGAGGAAGGTCGCGACGAATACCTCGCAGCGGCAATCGCGTGGCTGGACCAACAACCATAAGGGGGCGTTTCGATTCGTATCAGGAGCAGAAAAGCCACGACGACACGGCCAACGCCGGGACAGGTCGACCAACACCGAGGGTTGATCGCGCCGTTCGCTCCAGCGTTACATTTATGCCAGCACGGTGGATCCCTCTTCGCGAAACTTCGCGTCCTTGCGCTGAATCGGAATGTCGAGTCGGACTAAGCGCGAAGTCGCGAAGCAGGCAAAGGGCGATCCGCGAAGCCAATCGACGCAGCGCGGATTATCTCCGCGAAGCTTCGCCGCCTTCGCGTCTTTGCGTTTAGGTCCGAAAGCCAAAAACCAGAAACAACAAGTAACAGCCTGACCCCTTTGTTCCTGACCGCGCGCCGTCTGGTTTACCGGATCGAGGGTGCCTGCTTTATGACCGAGCGAATGTAATCGACCTCGTCCTGCCGGTAGGCCGTGCCATCCGCGCGAAACACGTCGTGATGCCACAATTTCGGTTCCTCCGTATACATTTTGGTCCAGCTCTCCCAGGGATAGTTGGTCTGCGATTTGCCCTCGACTAAACCCCAGTGGAACGCCCCTATGCCAGCCGCCTTCAGGTCGCCGAGAATCGGATCGAACGTGCTGCCCGCCCCGCGCGCCATATACTCCGTGCACCACATCGGCCGCGCGCTAGCCGCTCTGAGTTCAGCGATCTCACGGGCCATGTCGTCACGCGGGCCGTAATTGTGGAAGGTAATGATGTCCGAGTTCGCCAGCGTGAATTGGTGGATCGGCGGGTTCGTCTTCCGGCCCTTGTAATCGAGCCAGACTCCGACGGTGAGCGGCTGAGACGGATCGATCTCTCGCACCCAGGTGAACGCCTTCTCCAGAAGCAAATGCGTCCACTCGGCCTTGTTCGGCAGCTCGATATTGCCATAGCTGTCCCGGTTCGGGTTTTCCGGCTCGTTGAAAAGATCCCAGCCCAGCACGCGAGGGTCGTCTTTGAAGCGCCGAACGACGCCTTGCACGTAGTCCTTCAACGCATCCTGCCTGGCCGGATCGCCAAGGATCACGCGGCCAGGCGACTGCACCCAGCCACTGTTGTGGATGTGGGGCCGCGGAGGCCGTTGCGCGCCCGCGTAAGGATGCGGATCCCACACGCCGTCGAAAAACACGAAGAGGATCTTGATCCCGTGCCGATCCGCCACCGCGAGAAACTGATCCATCCGCTCAAGAAGCCCGTCGCGATCCTGCTCCCATAAAATATCGTGCAAGAACACGCGCATCGCGTTCATCCCCACCTCCGCCGCCCAGCCGAACTCTTCATCGATCGTCGCCAGATCGAAGGTTGCCGCCTGCCACATTTCGAGCTGGTTGATCGCCGAACGCGGGACGTAGTTGGCACCGATCGGCAAGGCTTGTTGAGCTGCCCAGGCATTTGCCCGAGCCTCGCTCCAACGTCCCGGCAGTGAGTCGACCCGCAACGTCAGCGTTGCGGCTTGGCCGACGAACGCTGCGGCAAAAACAATCACAAAGCAGACGAGGTATTTTTTCATGAGTTGAATCAGAGCGGGCGCGAAACAGCCGGACGAGGAATCGATCCAGAAGAAGGTTCGGATCGCGCGCAAGAAGAGGAGACCCAAATGGGTCATGTCTGAATTTTTGACACCATTTGTTTTCAGGTGCCGTGACAGGCGGCGGCGAGCGGAGCGCGGGGCTACGGCGACTTTACCGGACTGCAGGAATTAGCCCGGCAACAGCTCTTAACTTACCCCACGGTGATCGTTGCCTTCGTGAAACTTCGCCAGCTTGGCGTCTTTGCGCTGAATTCAATCTTCCAGTCGGACTAAGCGCGAAGGCGCGAAGATCGCGAAGATCGATCCGCGAAGCCAAACCGAGCGAACCGACCGCGCGCCGCGGTGGCGCTTGTCGCTTCGCTCCGGGGCGGGAGGCCAAGCCAAGGATCGCGGCCCTTTGGATTTTCTTCGCGAAGCTTCGCCATCTTAGCGTCGTCGCGCTCAATCCAATTCCTTGCCTCCCGTCGCATCCGCATCACATTTTCGCCCCATGAACGCTGCGCTCGCCGCTGAGATTGAACGACTGTCGCCGGCGGAGAAACTCCTCCTGGTCGAGGAGCTTTGGAATCAGATCGCCCGGGAGTCCAACGCTGTCGAACCGCCCGCTTGGCACGATGCGGTCCTTGCTGAGGATGCGCAGCGCTACGTGTCGGATCCATCACGTGGAGATTCGTGGGAAAACGTGAAGCGGCGCATCGTCGGCCAGGCCTAAGGCATGGCCAATACGCTTTCCATCGCGCCGCGCGCTGAGGCCGATTTGAGGGAAGCGTTTCGATGGTATGAGACGCGAAGCACAGGCCTCGGACATGAGTTCCTCCGCTGTGTCGAAGCGCGACTGCACCTGATCGCCCGAATGCCGCAGATCTTCCGATTGCGCGGTCCACTCCACCGGCTGGCTCGCATCGATCGCTTCCCCTACGGTATCTATTTCGTTTGGGAAGAGCCTCAGGCGCATGTCGCCGTCCGCCGCGTGCTGCATTTCGCGCAAGACGACAGCCAAGCCCTTCGCAGTCCCTGAGCGACGCCGTAGTTCAAAGCGGCTCAGGTTGAGTGTCCTTCGCCAGCTTCGCGTCTTTGCGCTGAATTCAATCTTCCAGTTGGACTAAGCGCGAAGTCGCGAAGAAGGCGAAGATCGATCCGCGAAGCCGAGCTGATCGAACCTACTGCGCGCCGCGGTCCATGACCCCTTCGGCTGCCCTCCGACCAAATGGTGATGGGTTCCGTATGATCGGGTAGGCATGAGTCGCCAGCCGAAGATCTCGACGGCCTCCTCCAACGCGACAGAAACGCGCCCGCTTCGCTCGCGTTCCTGAACAAAGCGCGCCGGTAGCTGCCGCGGTTAACGACGTGCTAAATGGCGCCGGAGAATCCGGTGCGCAGTTTTCGAGGCATCCGGCCCGTGGGGATGAGGGGGAACAAGACGAAGCCGGCGAACCTAGCAATTAACAGCTATCGGCCTGCCCCCCATTGGAGCGGCCCTGTTTATTCCTGCGGCAGAGCACCACCCAGCCGAGCGCTAGCGCGCCGACAAGCACAGCATAGGTCGAGGGCTCCGGAATCGCGATGGTGCCGAGAGTCGCCGCGTTGATCTGCGGGCTGTAAGGGCCGAGGTTGATCACTTGAGTCGTGTCCTCAGCGGTGAATATTCCGGTCACAAACTGCCCAAGCGTGGCGCCGTTGTTGCTGTAGCGCACGTCGACGCTGTTGCCGTCGGTGAGGGCGTCGGAGAAGGTGACGATTTCTGTGTTATGGTAGCTGGCACGCGAGTCATTGACCCAGAATTGAATTTGGTAGGTGGTGCCGACGATGAGGTTGAGCAGCGTCATCGTCTGGGTGTTGGCGAGAGAGCCCGACCAGAAGGTCGCGGAACGCAGCAGGTCTTGATAACCGCTGCTCAAGGCAGTGTAAAAGGCACCGGTGTTGCCGAACACGGTCGCGTTCTGGTGGATGGACGAGCCTACAGTGGTAAGCGTAAAATCGGAATTGCCGGTGTTGGACGCGTAGCCTGTGAAGGTGACGCCATTGACCACCGAGCTCACGGCTGCGTTGCCGAAATTGTAGGCCCAGAGTCGCGTGTCGACGGCAGCAACGTCCGCATCGCCGCTGATGAAAGTTGGAGTGCCCCAAGTGATAACGGCTTGAGCGTGGGACAAGCAATGGGCTGTCAAAAAGAGCGCAACACCGATGCCGAGATGGACGAGTTTGCGCGAGGTGCCATGATTCATGCGGGGGGAGAGAATTTTCCAACCGCACCTTGGCAAGCCTTCGTGGAGCAAATTCGCACGAACCGTCCGTCTGAAAATCATTGGAGATTATCGGACCGATGCCGGCAGGGCAGACTCCGCACCGTGGCTCGACTCGGCGCACACATCGTCGTGACGATCAAGCGCTTCGATGCGACCGGCTGCAAAATCAGCTTCCGTTTTCCGGAGTTCTTCTTCGTGCCAAGCCGGGCTGGCAAATGCCTAGTCATCCCATGGCGTCTTTGCGCTGAATCCAAAATCCGAGTCGGACTAAGCGCGAAGTCGCGAAGAAGACGAAGATCGATCCGCGAAACCAAATCGAGCGAACCGACCGCGCGCCGCGGCGGCGCTTGTCGCTTTGCTCCGGTGGTGAAGGCCAAACCAAGGTCCAGGGGCCCCACCAAAGGGGTCATGTCTAAACTTTCGACAGCTGTTCTGAAGAGGCGCGAGCTGCGGCGGTGAGCGCTTGGCGTCGCCCCGTGCAATCTGCGGAGTTCTGGAGCGAGGTGGCAACGGCTCTTAATTCGCACGGGCGCTCGCGAAGGGCTTAATGTTACGAGCGGGAAAGCACTCGCGGCCGCGGGCCACCTGCACAAGCTATGTAGGGTTCGATAAGATCAACCGCTTATGTGGCAGGATGCCGCAATCCGCGGTCTGATCGAACGCTGCCCGAAGATTCCCCGAACCGTTCAAGTAGGGTTCCCGAACGATAAGCTGAAGAACGGCCGCCCTCCCCTGCCCTGACGCTGGCTGGCAATCAGGCTCAATTTTGCAGCGGCAGATGGGCGAAGGCCCACACGCTTTGCGAGTGTTGCGAACCAATGGTCATAGCAAACCCGCCTAGGCAACGAGTGGCTCGACCTCTTTCTCCAGCCGGCGACCAAGTTCGTGCCGGGCCCGCTCGATATCGTAGGCCTGCTGGAGATTAAGCCAGAAGCGCTCCCCGGTGCCGAAAAAGCGACCGAGCCGGAGGGCGGTGTCCGCGGTAATCGAACGCCGCCCTTTCACAATCTCGGTCAGGCGTGAGGCAGGAATACCTGTGCGCTGGCTAAGCTGCTGGCCGGTGAGTTCGTGCGGCTTCATCCATTCCTCGAGCAGGATCTCGCCGGGGGTGATATCAGCCAGAACGGGACGATTCGTTTTCATTTCAGTGATAGTCGATGATGGCTACGTCATAGGCGTCTTGCCCACTCCAGCGAAAGCAGAGGCGCCATTGATCGTTGATCCGGATGCTATGCTGTCCTCGCAGATTTCTCTTCAGAGCCTCCAAACGATTGCCAGGAGGCAGGCTCATAATCGCGAGGCGATCGGCTGCGTCGAGTTGGAGAAGCTTGCGGCGGGCAGAACGTTGAATGTCGGTGGGAAATCGGCGCGAGGCCGTGCCGTGAAAAATCCTTTCCGTTTCAGAGTCGGCGAAGGATTTGATCACTCCGCCATGATCGTCGCGGTTTGCAGCGGTTGCAAACGAAAATTACGCCATACGTAATTGAGGTCCGCTGAAATGCCCGTGCACCCGCAGGGAGGCTTCACCTGGCGGTCGGGACGACCGCCGCTACCCTACTGGCAGGCTTCGCACTCGCCGCCGTTCGACGGCTGCGCCGTAGTTGAAGTTCAAAGAATAAAGTGGAAGGCCCGATCGGGACACGAAAAAGCCGCGGGGCTGGCCGCGGCTTGAAAAACGAGCCCGCTCGGAGAGCGGGCGCCACCTGGCGGTCGGGACGACCGCCGCTACCTACTGGCAGGCTTCGCACTCGCCACCGTTGCGCATCGCTTCGATGCTGCAGGCGAGTTTTTGCTCCGCCGTATATTCTTTCTTGGGCGTTGTGGCAGCAGCGGCGGCGGCCTCGGCAGCGCCAGCGTGGCCGCGGACTTCTTTTTTGATCGAGACCGTCGCCTTCTCGATGTTCGAAGCACCGAGGCTGCGGAGGTAATACGTGGTTTTCAGGCCGACGTGCCAGGCTTGGCGATACATGTGGCTCAGCGTCTTCAGGTCCGGCGTCTTGATCCACAGGTTCACGGATTGGCTTTGGTCGATCCACTTTTGACGACGCGCGGCGGCGTCGATGATCCACTTGGCGTCGATGTCGAAGGCGGTCAGGTAACGCGCCTTCAAATCCGCCGGGATGCGTTCGATGTCCTTCAGCTCGCCGTCGAAATACTTCAGGTTGTCGATCATGTCCTGGTCCCACAGGCCGCGCGCCTTGAGATCGCGCACGAGGAACGGGTTCAAGACAATGAACTCGCCCGAGAGATTCGATTTCACGAACAGGTTCTTATACGTCGGCTCAATACAGGGACTCGTCGCCGTAATATTCGAAATCGTCGCCGTAGGTGCGATCGCGAGGACGTTGCTGTTGCGCATGCCCTGCTTCGCGATCTTCGCGCGCAGCGGCGCCCAATCCATCTTGCCGCCGCGCGGAACTTCGACTTCCACGCCGCGCTCCTGCTCGAGGATCTCGAGCGTGTCCTGCGGGAGCAGGCCGCGGTCCCACTTCGAACCTTTATAGCTCGAGTAGGTGCCGCGCTCAGCCGCGAGATCGGAGGAGGCTTCGTAGGCGTAGAACGCGATCGCTTCCATCGCCTCGTCGTTGAACTCGACCGCTTCCGGCGACGCGAAGGCGTGGCCGCGCAGATAAAGCGCGTGCGCGAGGCCCATCACGCCCATGCCGATCGGGCGATGGCGGCGGTTGGACGTCTCGGCGGCCTTCGTCGGGTAGAAGTTGATGTCGATGACGTTGTCGAGCGCGCGGACCGCCGTGCGGATCGTCTCGCGGAGTTTCTCGTGATCGATCGAGCCGTCGGGCTTGAGGTGCGTCTCGAGGATGACGGAGCCGAGATTGCAGACGGCGGTTTCGTCGTTGGACGTGTTGAGCGTGATCTCGGTGCAGAGATTCGACGAGTGGATGACGCCGACGTGGTCCTGCGGGGAGCGGAGATTGCAGGCGTCCTTGAACGTGATCCACGGGTGGCCGGTCTCGAACAGCATCGAGAGCATCTTCTTCCAGAGCTCGAGCGCCTCGATCTTCTGGCCGAAAATCTTCCCCTCCTCCGCCATCTTTTCATAGCGGAGATACGCTTCCTCGAACTTCTTGCCGTAGAGTTCGTGGAGGTCGGCGACCTGGTTGGCGCGGAAGAGCGTCCAGTGCTGGCGGGCTTCCATGCGCTTCATGAACAGGTCGGGAATCCAGTTCGCCGTGTTCATGTCGTGCGTGCGGCGGCGGTCGTCGCCGGTGTTTTTGCGCAGCTCGAGGAACTCGAAGATGTCGTTGTGCCAGGATTCCAGATACGCGCAGCCGGAGCCCTTGCGCTTGCCGCCCTGGTTGACGGCGACGAGCTGGTCGTTGTGCAGTTTCAGGAACGGGATGACGCCCTGCGACTCGCCGTTGGTGCCGCCGATGTAGGCGCCGGTGCCGCGCACCGCCGTCCACGAACCGCCGAGGCCGCCGGCCCATTTCGAGAGGAACGCGTTTTCGGCGATGCCGCGGAGCATGATGCCCTCGATGGAATCGTCGACGTAGTAGAGATAGCAGGACGAGAGCTGCGAGTGCAGCGTGCCGGAATTGAAGAGCGTGGGCGTGCTGCTGCAGAAACGGCGGGACTTGTACAGATCGTACAGCGAGGTGACTTTCTCCTCGCGGTCGCCCTTCTCGTCGAGGAACAGACCCATCGACACGCGCATCCAGAAGAACTGCGGCGTCTCGATGCGGCGCGCGGGGCTGCGGGTCTTGTCGATGATCAGGTAGCGATCGTAGAGCGTCTGGATGCCGAGGAAGTCGAACTCGAGGTCGGACGACGGATCGAGGACGCCGGCGAGACGCGTGAGATCGTAGTCGAGGAGGCGCGGGTTGAGGCGTTTGATGGCGACGCCGTGCTCGAGATATTTCTTGAACGCGCGCTGGTGCGCGGCCTTCAATGCGCCGATGCCGTCGCGCATGATGTCCCAGCCGAGGACTTCCTCGTAGATATAAGTGAGTTGGATACGGCCCGCGAACTTCGCGAAATCGGCGTCTTTTTCGATCAGCGTCTTCGAGTTGAGGACGATGGTGGCGTCGAGGTCCTTTTGGGAAATCTGATCGTAGACGGAGCGGCGGAGCTCGATCTCGATTTCGTCGTTGGAGAGGCAGAGATCGAGACCGATGCGCGCGAACTCGATGCGCTTGCGGAGATCGGCGCCGTCCCAGAACACGTTGGAACCGTCGGCCTTCTTCACGACGATCATCGACGCCTGGCCGGCGATATCGGCGGGCGGCTGGCTGTGGACGGCGGTGTCGGTGTCGAGGGCGGCGAGACCGTCCATCGTGCCGTTGTCGCGCGCGATGGCGCGCTGGGCCCGGAACAGGATGTAGGCTTCGGCGACCTTGAAATGGCCGGCCTTCATCAACTCCTCCTGCACCATGTCCTGGATTTCCTCGATGTGGACGAAGGATTGTTTCGAGGCGTGCACGCGCTCGGTGACGGCGCGCGTGATGGCAACGGCGGGCGCGGAGTCGCGCTGGAGTGAGAGGAAGGTTTTGCGGACGGCGATCTCGACCTTCTGATCACTCCACGGGACGACCTGGTTGTTGCGGCGGATGACGCGCAGCGAAGAGACGGCGGCGGCGTCACGGTTGCCGGAGATCTTGCGCGCGCGATTGAGCAGGAGGCTCTTCGCGACGAAGTAGGCGTTGTTGTCGACGAGCGTTTTTTCGATGAGCTCGTAGAGGCCGTCGAGGGTGAGCTTCAGCGGCGAGGAGACCTTCGCCATCGCGGTGAGATTGGCGGCGAGTTCGCGGCAGATGCGCACGATCCAGGCGCGGTTCTCGTCGTTGAAGATATCCTTGTCGCCGCGCGCGAGGCACACGTTGGTGAGGGCCTTGCCGAGGGTGTCGGCGACTTCGGCGAGCACGAAACGCTCCTCGCCGTGCGGGCAGATCAGGGTGAGCGGCGGCAGCGGGATCGCCTCGGCCGTGAGCAAGTCACGCCAGGCGTAATGGGGTTTCTGTTCAACGGGGGCGTGGACGGTGCGTTTGAGGGCGAGGTCGTGCGCGAGGGAAGGATTGCTCATGGCGGCGGACGGAGACGGACGGAGGGACGGTTGGGACGGGAAGACAAAACGCCTGCGGCAGACGGCGCTGCGCAGCGCGGAAAAGGGAACGACGAACGAACGAAACTAAAACGAGACGGGGGCTAAGAACGCGGAGTGGAACTGCGGACGGATCTGACGGGGGAAAATGAAAAATCGGCGGGAGCGGCGCGGACGCCTCGGAGAGGCGTCCCCACCCGGATTTCCGATTACAGCTCGTCGTCGTGGGCGACGTTCAGCGAGGAGGCCTTCTGGTATTCGGTGACGCGACCCTCGAAGAAGTTCTGCTCCTTCTTGATGTCCATCATCTCGGCGAGCCACGGCAGCGGGTTCTTCACGCCGTTCGCGAGCGGGGCGAGGCCGCAGCCCTCGAGGCGGCGGTCCGCGATGAAGTCGATGTAGCTCAGGAATTCGTCGGCCGCGAGGCCGACGGCGTTCACGGGCAGGCAGTCCTTGATGAACTCCTTTTCGAGGGTGATCGCCTCGCGCATGAGGCCGCGCAACTCCTCCTTGAATTCGGGCGTCCAGATCTCGCGATTCTCCTCGATGAGATCCATGAACAGGTTGCGGAACACCTCGATGTGGTTCGACTCGTCGCGCAGCGTGTAGCGGAACATCTGGCCGATGCCGGGAAACTTGTTCTGGCGGTAAAGCGAGAGGATCATCCCGAACAGGCCGTAGAACTGCGTGCCCTCCATGCACTGGCCGAAGACGAAGATGTTCTTCGCGAGGAGCTGCTTGTTTTCGGGCTGCGTGAGGTCGAGATCGCGTCGGAGGGATTTGGATACGCGGGTGACGAACTCGTTCTTGCGGACGATCGTCGGCACGTCCTCGAACATCGCCTCGCACTCGTGCGGGTTGATGCCGAGCGAGGCGATCATGTAGAGCAGCGAATCGGCGTGGATGTTTTCCTCGTGGGCGTGGCGGCCGAGGACGAGCTTCAGCTCGGGGGCGGTGACGAGCTCGCGGACGACATGCTGGATGTTGTCACCGACGATGCCTTCCGCGGCGGAGAAATAGCCGATGCCCATGCGGATGATCCAGCGCTCGACGTCGGACACGGCCTTCTCGTCGCGCCACTGCTCGATGTCCTTGCCCATCGGGATGTCCTCCGGCTCCCAATGGTTGGCCTTCATCTTCCGGTAGAGATCGTAGGCCCACTGGTATTTCAGCGGGAGGAGATTGAACGTCATCGTCTCGCGACCGTTGATCACCTTCTTGGCGGCAAACGCAGCTTCTGCTTTGGCTTGATCGAGCACGAAAGTTTTGGCGCCGACTTGGAAGGTTTTGTGCATGGGAAGACGTGACGGAGGGTTTAGCGGATGGACGGGAAAAGCGGGTGTTTTTGACGCAAGCGAGGGCTGAGCGAACAAAAGTTATTCCTACTTATGCACGGGTTGCTGACCACAACCGGTGGTGGTGTCGCCCCGCAACGACCACAACCTATTGGTTTCGGAAAAAATCGCGTCAACAGGTTTGTGGGCGCCTATCGGTAAATTTCCCGCATTTTTTGGCTTGCCGAAAAATCGTCGGCGGCCTGCCGAGGGAAAGCCGCCGATCGGCGACGCGATTACAACCGGAATCGCGCTCTGGCGGTGGAACCCGACGTCCTCGGCGGGTTGGTTCGCGAGCGCACGTCGTTAGGTGCGCCCCAAAAAAAACGGCCGCGGAAACCGCGGCCGTTGATGAGAGAACTGAAGTTACGTTCTGCGGATCGATCAGAACCGGAGCCGCACGCCGGCCTGCACGCGCCAACGGCTGTCGCCGTTGTTCGGCTGGATCTGCGAGGTCGACGGCAACGAGATGTTGCCCGCGGGATCGAGCGTCGCCGTGGGAATGATACGGCCATCGGCGCCGTAGCTGGCGTTGCCGAGCACGCGGATCTGGTTGCTGTTGGTGCCGCTGGCGTTGATCGTCTCGATGTAGTTGAAGAGGTCCTTGCTCACCCAGGAGCCGAAGTTGATGAAGTCGGCGAAGACCTCCATCGAGACCGGGCCCCAGACGCGGACTTCCTGCGAGACGTGCAGGTCGAGGCGGTTCTGCCAGGGCGTGGTGAACACGTTGCGCGGCGCATAGCCGCCGGCATAGGCGCCGAGACCGCTTTCCTTGATGAAGCGGAAATAGGCATCGCGCACCGTCGGGTTCATGCCGCTGAAGTCGAAGCGACCGTCGTTCGGATCGGACGGCACGGCGACGACATCGTTGGCGTTGTTGCCGTCGCGATTGAGGTCGCCGGAGTAAACGTAGCTGAACGGCTGACCGCTGCGGCCCTCATAGTAGAGCGAAACGATCGTGCGCAGCCGGCCGAAATACTTGAACTCCTTGCTGAACGTTCCCTGCACGCGATCGCGGATCTCGAAGTCGGAGCGAGTGACCTCGACCACGCCCTGGTTGAAGAGCGTGTTGAAGGCCCAGCCCGACGACGCGGTGGAGCTGCCCTGCGGTTGCGCCTCGGTGGCGCGGCCGCGGGTATAGGCGAGGTTGTAGGCCCAGCCGTTCTTGAACGGGCGATCGAGCACGAAGGCGACGTAGTCGGACGAGCCGGCGCGGACGTTGCGCAGGCGCAGGACATTGCCGTAGCCCGGCACGAGCGGAGCGCTGCTGGCGGAGCCCGCAAAACGCAGGCGGCCGTCGGCGCCGTAGCTGGTGGCGGTCGGGCGGTTCTGCGCGTCGCCGTTCAACACCTTGAGGTTCAAGTTGTCGTAGAACATCGCGTGCATGACCTCGTTGTGGATGTATTCGACGGAGAACGTCGCATCGAGGCCGGGTAGTTTGCGGTCCACCGCGAGATTGCCGCGCAGATTGGTCGGTAGCTGCAGGCCCGGATCGATCATGTTGATCGTGACGGAGCTCGCGGAGGTGGGTGACGTGGACGTCGTGCCGCGGGGATTTTCCGGGTCGAATTTGAACGCGGCGTCGCCGTTCGTGAACGAGCCCTGCAGGTATTGGCTGAGGGTCGGCGCGTTGGCGCTGGGGGCAGAGACGACAAAGCGGCCGAAGCCGGCATTGCCGTAGGAATTCGAGATCCACACCCACGGATTGCGGCCGAGGAACACCCCGACGCCGCCGCGGAGCTGCGTCTTGCGATCCTGGTCGAGGCTGTAGTTGAAGCTCAGGCGCGGTGCGACCCGGCTCGTACCATCGATCGTCCCATTATTCCGGATACCGGGATAGATCGAATTGAAGGCGGAGCTGAACGCGGGGTTGTAGGGCGGTTCGATCGGGCTGCCGAGGACGTCGTAGCGAAGGCCCAGGGTGACGTTCAGACGCTGCGACGGCTCCCAGCGCACCTGCGTGAAATAACCGGTCTGCTCAAGCCGGCTGACATCGGTGCCCGGGAAACCTTCCTTGGCGACGTTGCGGACGAAACCGATGGGTTTGTCGTTCGCGAGGTTGAGCGTCGGACTGTAATTGTAGGCGAAGACGCCGTAGGAACCGTTGCGGAAGAGATTGTCGAAATCGGTCTCCTCGCGGTCGAAGCCGACCTTGAAGGTGAAGTCACGCCAGACATACTCGGCGTTGCCGCTGTAGCTGATGCCGTTGATGATAACGCCGTTGCCCATGCTGCTGACCTCGGTGCCGAAGGTGAACGCGTCGTTGGTGGAGACAGGCGTCTGCGCCGAGGTGCTGGAGGTGCCAGGCACGTTCAGAATGCGGATCTCGGGGAAGATGGCGGGCGTCGCGCGCAGCGACTGCGAGTCGTTCTTGGAGAAGCTGAACTGCGTGCGCAGATCGTTCGTCCAGTTGCTGAACAACTGCGCGGCCCAGACCTCCTCGACCACGGAGAGGCTGTAATAAGACGACGAGAGGCTGGTGATGCCGTTGGTATAGCCGGTGTTGGAGGCGCCGGGCACGGTGACCGCGGAGCTGAAGCCGGTGCCGGGATTGAAGCTGCCGAAGCTCGGACGCGAACCGCGGGTGTCGCTGTAGCGCACGGTGAGGCGGTGGTCGGCGTTGATATTCCAGTCGAACTTCAGGAGGCGCTTGATATCCGACTCCACGTTCGTGCCGGCGCTACCCCACGAGCCGAGGTCGGGCGAACCGGGCAAGGCCTTGATCTGGCCATCGACCCAGGAGAGGAAATCGTTGGACGGATTGAAGCCGGCGCTGGCGGGACCGCCGGAAGGATTGATGAAACGCTCGTAGCTCGCGAAAAAGAACAGCCGGTCGCGGATGATCGGACCGCCGAGCGTCATGCCCTGCGTGCGCTCGAGAAACGAGGTCGGACGGCGGCCCGCGGTCGAACCGGCGACGTCCTTCCCCTGCCATTCGTCAGACGTGTAGATCGCGTAGAGCGAGCCGTGAAACTCGTTGGTGCCGCTCTTGCTCACAACGTTGATCGACGCGCCGGCGAAACCGCTTTGGGCGGCGTCGTAAGGCGTGAGCGACATGCTGAACTGCTCGACGGCATCCAGCGAAAAGGGATTGCGCAGCGAGAGGAGTCCGGGACCGCCGGTGCTGAGGCCGAACTGGTCGTTCAACCGCGCGCCGTCGAGCATGATGCTGTTGAAGCGGTTGTTCATGCCGAGCGCCGTGGCCTGGCCGGACGCACGCAGGGAGATGAAGGGGTTGGTCTTCATCATGTCGGCAAACGAACGTTGCGTGCTCGGCTGCAGTTCGATGCTGCGGGTGCTCAACACCGACGACGAGCCGCTGGCATTGGCGTCGAGATCGCTGAGCGATGCCGTGGCGACAAACTTCTCCAGCACCACCACCTCGGACTTTCCAATGAGTTCCACATCGACGTCCTGACCGAGCGTCGTTTGCACGTCGCCCAGCGAATCGAAGGCGTAACCCTCCGCGCTGGCCGAAACCGTGTAGGGGCCGCCGACCGGCATGCCCCGCAACGAGAAGCGCCCGTTGGCGCCGGTCACCGCGGTGAAACGGGTGTTGGTCGGTGTGTGCACCGCCGTCACCGTCGCGCCCGCCACCGGCGATCCGCTGGTGTCCAGGAGCGTGCCCCGCATGCCGGAGGAGACGACCTGCGCCTGCGCGGTCGAAATCGCAAAAGTCAGCAGAGCTGCTGCCGCGAACAGCAGTCTCGCAATACGTAGTGTATGCATATGTGCTAAGTGTTGGCGAATGCGTCAGCCAGGCCATCACCTGATGACAAAACCGCGCCGCCGTGTGCGGTCGTAGCAAGAAACTCGCCGCTTTTTCCGTCAAGCTTCCTCCCCCCGCGCGCACCGGGTGTTGCGCAGATGTAACGGGCGTGGACCGACGGAAACCAGAGTGGCCGGGGGCATTGATCGCCGCTAGCAACCGCGCTTCTAACGCGCTCCACCCCGTCCCGCGGCAGACCCCGGAGCGATTAATACAATCCAGTGGCAAGGACGCGCAGAAGCAGGAGCGAACGCGTGCCCCGCCCCGCCGCCATTTGGCACACTATATAAAACCCTAAAGCGGCCGCAAGAAACCGACACGTTGGTCGCGGTGATCGTCCGCATCGCCAACGCCCACACCTCCGCAGGCCGAGGCGACCAGCCCGACTGGGACACCGGGCTGCACGTTGTTCCGCAGAAGGCGCTATAGTATTAAAACCAAACGGAGCCAGGTTTGATATAGCGGCGGACGCTCCAGCTCAGGTGCGGCTTGAAATTGCGCGAAGCCCCGTGGACGTTTCCGTATGCCCGATCGCGCCAACCATCTTGCCCGGACCTTGATTTCCCGGCTGTCGAACCTCCGAACCCGCTTTGCAGAGGAAGGCCTGCGCGAGCCGGATCGGCGGCAGCGGATTGACGAGATCGAAAAGGTGCTCGTCGTGGAACTGGGGACCGTCGACCCGGCCACCCTCGCGTCGATCGAAGCGGCCGAACCGAACCCCCTCCCCGGCCAGGCCGCTGGCGAGCGCGAAGTCGCCGCCTTCGCCGCTTTCCTCCGGCGCCAGTTGGCCGCGCTGCTTTAGCGTTCGCGGCTTCCGGCTGTCCGGGCCGCAAAACAAACGGGCGCCAGGTCCAGTAGGCGGCGGAGATAGCAGCGGATCGTCACAGGAGGTCCGCAGCGGCGCCTACGGGAAAAGCGGAACGCGCCCCGTCGCCATGCTTTGGCTGGATTAAGGCAAGTATTCTGCATAGTCAGGTGCAGCTTACTCTCATCATGCTGCGCTCCTCCCTCTGCCTCCTGACCCTCTGTTGTGCCCTCTCCGCGCCGGCGCTCACCGTGCGGCCCCCGTCCTTCGAAGAACTCACCCGCGCGGCCGAGGCCATTCTCGTCGCGGAAGTCAGCAACCTCGAAATGAAGCTGGAGCCGGTCGAGGGCCGCCCGGTCCCCTTCACCTACGTGACGCTCGCCGTGACGGAAACGTTGAAAGGCCCACCCACCGCGACCGTAGTACTTCGCTGCCTCGGCGGGCAGGTGGGTGAAAACGCGTTGCGGGTCGTCGGCGTGCCGGAGTTTGCCGTCGGCGACCGGGGCTTCTTTTTCGTGCAGAACAACGGCACACAGTTCTTCCCGCTCGTGGGCATCACCCACGGTTTGTATTGGGAAATCCACGACGTGGTCACCGGCGTCGATTTCGTGACGCGCGCCAACGGCGCTCCCCTGCACTCCACCGCCGACGTCAGCCGGCCGCTGCCGGATACCCGCCAGACACGCACGACTGGCGGCATGACGAGCGCCCTTTTCCGGGAAAAAATCAAAGCGGAGATGCAACATGCGGCCCGCTAAACTGTTTGGAGCGCTGCTTGCGCTCTGCGCGGCCAGCATGGTCACGCGCGCCTTTGTCCTGATGCCGAAGCGGAACTTTGCCGCGTATTGGAATCCTGGCGAGGTCACGATTTCGCTGAGGTTTGGCCCCTCCAAAACGCTCCAGGACAACTCCACCTGGAACGAATCGGCGCAGGCTGCCCTCGCCGAATGGAACCGCCACATGACGGTGCTCAAACTTCAGGGCGTGCCGTCGGAGGAAACGGAAGGCGGAATGGACAATGGCATCAGCGAAGCCTACTTCGCCGCGACCGCTTATGGACAGATCCTCGGTCCTGACGTAGGCGCGGTCACCTTGATAATCCCGAAGGGCAATCCGCAGCGCAATGTGGAAGCCGACGTGATTTTTAACACCGCGTTTCTTTGGGATAGTTATCGGGGGCCGCTTCAAACCTCGAACGGCAAACATCTGCTGGATTTCCGCCGCATCGCCCTCCACGAGTTCGGCCACGTCGTCGGGCTCGATCACCCGGATCAGGACGATCCCGCTGCGGCCCCGGCGATCATGAACTCAACGACGGGCGACCTTTATGCCCTGACTGCGGACGACATCGACGGCGCACAATTTCTGTATGGAGATGGAGTCCCGCCGCGTTTCGTCGAGACGCCGACCGTGAACGCGATTCCTGAACTCGGCAGCAAGCTCTCGATTGTGCCCAGGATTTCCGGGACGCCCCCGTTTCGCTGTGAAATATTCCGCAACGGGCAACTCGTCGATACGCGACACGCACAGCCGAGCTTCATTGATCATTACCCCTTCGATCTGCGATTCAACTCCGAGCGCGATTTCGGAACCTACCGCTTTGACCTCATCAACCGGGTCGGCCGCGCGAGCAGTCCGCTCTATGATCTTCGCGAGGACGGACAGCGCGCCATTCCGATCGTGAAAACGGAGCCCGAGAATATGGCCCTCGCGACCGGCGAATCCGGTTGGCTCCGCATAATCGTGACTGGCCGCCCCGCGCCCCGCTTTCAATGGTTCAGAAATAATCAGAGGCTACTCGGAAGAACCGCCGCAGCCTTGCGCCTCCTTGGGGCCCCCGAGGATGCGGGCGTTTACCACGTTGAGGTGACAAACTCCGCCGGCACGACCCGAAGCCGGGACGCACGGGTCACCGTATTGTCTCAAAGTTATCAGAGCGCCGAATGGACCACCCTCTTTCCCTCGACCACTGGCCTCAACCCGACAGACGTGAGCTACGGCAATGGAGCTTTTGTCGCGGTAGGGTACGATGGTGCCGTTCAAACTTCGCGGGACGGCATCCTCTGGACCCCTCGCTATCTCGGAACGAACGAGAGCTTATACGCCACGGTTTTCGCAAATGACCGCTTCATCGTGGCTGGAAGCTATGACCGGGGCACCGGCCGAACACCTTTCTATATTTCTTACGACGGCGTCGGGTGGAGCAAAGTCGAGACAAGCGAGTCGCTCTACGCTATTATCCAGAGCTTGACCTATGGGAACGGTCGCTTTCTAGCCCTCGATCTTTATGGACGAGCCCTCACGTCCACAGACGGTTCAGTCTGGGAGGTCAATCCCCTCCCCGGGTTCGTGCAAAACGAAGGCGTGGTGGCTGCAACTTACGGCAACGACATGTTTGTCGCCCTTTCCCGACAAGGCAGTATCTGGACCTCTCCAGATGGGAAAAATTGGAGGCACCAATATATCGATGCACCGGTGGAGTTTGCCTCGATCGCATTCGGGAACGGCACGTTCCTCGCCGCCGCAGGCGACAAATTTCCTTCCCGGTCAACCAGCGCCACCGCAACCCTCGCGACGTCGAGAGATGGAGTGCATTGGCAGCTCGCACAGCTGCAGTCGGTTCGCGGTCTTCCGAGGGTGTGCTTCTTGAACGGCCAGTTCAATATCACGACTGTAGACGGCGATCGCCTCATCTCCACCGACGGCACCACGTGGACACAGAGGAATTTTGCTTCTGAGGACGCCGCGATTCTTGGTTACGGAAATGGAATATATACTGGAGTCGGCAATTTCGGACATTTCTATTTCTCGGCCGATGGAACGACGTGGACCCCCACCGCGGACAGCGAAAGAACCTGGATTAGCAGTGTAGCCGCCGTGGACGACCGCTTGGTTGCGCTTGATGCGTCACTGGTTTCCACCGACGGCGTATCCTGGAGCCCAATGAAGTCGGCTGGCTCGAATAATCAGGGCTGTGCCTCGGGAGAAGGCGCTTGGGTCGCAGTAGGATCCTACATCTCGAGGTCCGTCAATTTCGGCGCCTCATGGACCACGGTTCGCTGGGCAGGCGATACCACCTACGCGGCCGTTGCGTTTGGAGCGGGACGGTTTGTGGCCGCTGGCGCGAAAAACTGGCCGCACGACGGCGCGATCGCCTACTCCGACGATGGCACGTTGTGGACGAATGTCGCATTGAACGCAGCACCTCAATTGAGAGGGCTGACTTATGGACCCCACGGCTTCGTGGCCGTCGGCGCCAACGGCACTATCCTCCACTCCCTCGACGGCGCCACCTGGCAACCTCGCGACAGCGGTACGCCCAAGGAACTGCATGCGGTGATCTGGCATTCGGACCGCTATATCGCCGTCGGGGGAGACTATTACGGATCGGTTCGCGTTATAGCACCAGGCACGCCGATCGAACCCAATGTCGCAATTTGCACCTCGAAAGACGGCATTAACTGGAGCGCGAGCCTGCTACCTTACGATGATATTGTCTGTACGGTGACCGCTGCGGGAAACCTCGTCGTCGCCGGAGGAGTCGGTGGTGTCACCTTCTACTCGTTGGATAATGGAGAGTCGTGGAGGCGGGGTCCTAAAGCTCCGGGCGAGTTGTGGCGATTGGCAGCATTGGGCGACTACATTTTCGGAGCCTTCAATTTCAATCTGTATCGGATTCCGGTATCCGCCTTCCGCCCACGGTCAACATTTGCGTCGTCCCCGCGGGTTTCCCGCACCGCAACCGGAGATGTCGTGGTAAGCCTCTCCGTTGTCGACGGGATTCCGGAAACCGTCCGCTGGTTCCTCGGCCACGCCGAACTCGCGCAGTCGAATGGCACTACCTGGAAAATCCCCGCCGGCAATCTCGCACCATCCATCTACTTCGCCGCATGGGATGATCCTCCGCATCGTTTGCCGGTCGTCATCGCCCCCGCAGCGCCCGATCTCCCCTCGGGCGATCTCATGCTCGTTCGCGCCGAGATCCAGCATTCCAACGGCAATATCTACGACCAGTATCTGCTCACCGGCAGACAGGCGCAGCTCCGTGCCCGGCCGGATCGGATCGCTCGGATCTCCTATATAGATCTGAACGACGATATTGTACAGGTCGAGTTCTCCGGCCACGGCGCCCTCACGCTGGTGATCGAGAATCCAGGCAGCCCCGCCAAACCCCTGAAATACAATCAGGATATCGCTTACGTGAAAGGACACGCCCGGATCTTCGTTTCCGATGCCGACGAAACGACTAACATCTCCGTCTTCAGCGTCGGCCCGCTCACCGCGCTCGACCCGACACTCTTCAAATCCGACGTCACCTACGACGGCATCGCCGACATTGGCCTGCTCGCGATTCATTCGCGCAACGGCCGCTTCGGCGGCGCGCGGCTCGGCAACGCCGCCATCTGGGATCGTGCCGATACCACCGGTTTCTGGGCGCCCGACACGGCGTTTATCGGCCCCATCGTGATTGGAGACATCTCGGGCTACGACGACGCCATCGCAGGCCTCCACGTTCGCTCCGCCGCTTTGGTCACGATTGCCGGCGGCGATCTGCGGCAGGAGAACCACCGTGCGATTTCGGTCGATGCCCTGCTGGCATTGAAATTCGCTGCCGGCACCACGTCCCACCGTCAGGAACTCCCCGCGCAACTTAACCAGGCCGCGTTCCAAAAAGGCCAAGAGGACGTGACGTCCCAAATGACCCTGCTGCGCTAACGCGCGACCTCCGCGTTGACTTCGTTCTGACCGGCCGGCGGGTTCGGCTCCAGTTCTATTGAGAGAGCTATCTCTTTCGGCTTCCGCCATCACTTTTCGTCGGAGGCCTCGTCTCTCTTCGCACGATGCGCCCGCCACTTCGTGCCCTGCTTTCGCAGACCCCTTACCTCGGCCTCACGCTTCTCGCACTCTCCTTCACCCTCTCCGTCCGCGCCGCCGCGCTCCGACTCAACGACCGAGGCTACTTCGAAACCCGCGGCCTCAACGTCCTCGTTTTCAGCAACACCTATGATGGGTTGTTCAGCGACGCGAAGATCGCCGGCATCGAGCTCATCCACCACGGCGTGCGCACCGCCACCAACGGCGACGTGCGTCTCGCGCCCACGCCCGGCCAGTGGGACGCCGCGCCCCAACTCGTCGCGCGTCGCGTCAACACCGACGGCTCGATCGAAGCGCACCTGCGTTATCCCGATTTCGATTTCGACTTCACGATTCGCGCCGAGCCGCGCGGTGACGGACTCGCGCTCAGCGTGAACCTCGCGCAACCGCTGCCGGCTGCCCTCGTCGGTCGCGCCGGTTTCAACCTCGAATTCCTGCCGTCCGCCTATTTCCGGAAAACGTTCTTCATGGACGAACGCAGCGGGAATTTCCCGCTGCATCCGACCGGTCCGATGACGCGCTCGCCGCGTGGCGAACTCGAGCCGCGCCCGCTCGCCACCGGCCGCACGCTCGTCCTCGCGCCCGAGGATCCGGCACGCCGCGTCCGGCTCGCCTCCACCAGCGGCGACGTCTCGCTCTACGACGGCCGCAATCTCGCCCAGAACGGCTGGTTCGTCGCCCGCACGCTGCTGCCCGCGAACCGGACCGGGCGCGTCGTCGAATGGACCTTGTCTGCGAACACGATTCCAAACTGGGTCCGCCCGCCCGTGATCGGCCGCTCGCAAGTCGGCTACCATCCCGCGCAGACCAAGCTCGCCGTCATCGAGCTCGATCCCAACGACCCGCCCGCCGCCACCGCACAACTCCTGCGCCTCCAGCCCGACGGCACGGCGACTGAAGCGCTCGCCGCGCCCGTCCAGCCGTGGGGCCCGTATCTGAGATATCATTACGCGACCTTCGATTTCAGCGAAGTGCGCGAACCGGGGCTCTATGTCATCGACTACGCCGGCACGCGCACGGCTGCGTTTCGGATCGCCGCCGACGCCTACGCGGACATCTGGCACGCGAGCAGCGATGTCTATTTGCCCGTGCAGATGGATCACATGTTCGTCAACGAAGGCTACCGCGTCTGGCACGGCGATCCGCATCGCGACGACGCCCGCCAGGCGCCGGTCAATCACGAGCACTTCGATCTCTACGCGCAGGGACCCACCACCGACACGCGCTTTCAGCCCGGCGAACACATCCCCGGGCTCAACATCGGCGGCTGGCTTGACGCCGGCGATTTCGACATCCGCACGCAGACCAATTATCACGTCGTGCAGCAACTCGCGCACATTTGGGAACGCTTCCAACCCCGCCGCGACGAGACCACGATCGACCAGACGCGCCGCTACGTCGATCTGCACGTGCCCGACGGGATTCCGGACCTCCTGCAGCAGATCGAGCACGGCACGCTGCAACTGCTCGCGCAACACCGCGCCGTCGGCCACGCGATCAACGGCATCGTCGAACCCGATCTCGGCCAATACACGCATCTCGGCGACGCGGCGTCCAAGACCGACGGTCTGATTTACGACGCCTCACTCGCGCCCGGCCAGTCCAACGGCACCCACAGTGGCACGCCCGACGACCGCTGGGCTTTTACGAGCAAATCCACCGCGCTCAACTACGGCTCGATCGCCGCCCTCGCCGCCGCGAGCCGCACATTGCGCGGTTATCGCGACGCGCTCGCTGACGAATGCCTCGCGACCGCGCTGCGCGTCTGGAACGAGAAACACGCGCAGCCGCCGCATCTTTTCCGCCACGGCAACACCACCGGCGGCATCCTCGAGGACGAGGAATTCCGCGCCGCAGTCGAACTCCTCCTTGCGACTCGCGAGCCACGGTTCGGCCGGCGGGCCGAGGAACTCTGGCCAATGGTTCAGCAACGTCTCCCGGCCAACGTCCCGCACGCGGTCCGGGCGCTGCCGCTTCTCGGCGAAACGTTTCGTGCGCAACTCGCCGCGAGCGCACGCACCTTTCGCGATGAAGCCGCGGCGCTGGCGAAGGCAAATCCCTACGGCGTGCCGATTCACACCGGCGGTTGGGCGGGCAGCACACAGGTGCTCCGATTCGCCAGCACCGCGTATCTTCTACACCGCGCGTTTCCGGATATCGTCGACGCGCAGCCCGTGTTCGACGGTCTGCATTACCTGCTCGGCCGGCATCCGGGCTCCGAGCTGTCGCTCGTGTCGGGCGTCGGCACGCAATCGAAGGAAGTCGCCTACGGCAGCAACCGCGCGGACTTCTCGTTCATCGCCGGCGGCGTGGTTCCCGGCGTGCTGATCATCAAACCGGATTTCCCCGAAAACAAAGAGGACTGGCCGTTCTTCTGGGGTGAAAACGAATACGTGGTCAATGGTGGTCCCGATTTCATGTTCCTCGCGCTCGCTGCGCAGGACCTCGTCGACGCGCCGTAGCGTTTCGCCTGGCTCCGGACGGCGCAGCCACGCCCGACACGGCGCCGTTCAATTGTTGGCTTCCCACGCGCTTCGACGGCCAGCGCGGGAACAAGTTTATTTCACAGAAGCTTTCACCCCGCCATGCCTGCATCCCTTCGTCTTCTTCTCGCCCTTTTGCTGCTCTTCCCGTTCGCGCCGCTCGCCATGGCCCGGCTCCAATCCGGCGAGGTGCATGTGTGGGAGATGCAGGAGATCATCTTCGAATCCGCCCGCGACTACGCCAATCCCTACGCCGAGGTCGACTGCTGGATCGAGCTCTCGGGCCCGAACTTCACCCGACGCGTTTACGGTTTCTGGGACGGCGGCCGCACGTTCAAGGTGCGCTTCGTCGCCACCGCTCCCGGCGAATGGTCGTGGCGCTCCGGCTCGAATCAGCCCGGCGATGCGGGGCTGAACCACGGCGGCGGCAAACTCACGGCCGTCGCCTGGACCGACGCCGAACTCGCCGCCAACCCCAATCGTCGCGGCTTCGTGCTCGCGTCGGACAACGGCCACGCGTTGCGCTACGCCGACGGCACGCCGTTCTTCCTCGTCGGCGACACGTGGCTCGCGGCGTCGACGTGGCGTCTGCCCTACAAAGGCGCGCCCGCCGCCGCCGATTACCAGCCTGGTCCCGGCATCGGCTTCGAGGAAGCCGTCGCCTGGCGGAAGCGCCAGGGCTACAACTCGATCTCGTTCATCGCCGCGTTTCCGCACTGGACCGCCGATCATCACGGCGCCACCTACGCAAACCGGGACGGCGTTTACCTGCGCAACGCCTGGGAGAAGTTCGGCACGTGGGCGCCCAACGCCCGGATCTCCACCGCCGACGGCGCCACCACGACGGCCAAGAACATGGAGGACGAACACGGAAACCGCCCGTTCGCCATTCTGCCCGATCGCGAGGGCCTCGCCGATTTCGACCGGATCAATCCGGCATATTTCCGCTCGCTCGACCGCAAGCTCCAGCATCTCGCCGCCGAGGGCTTCGTGCCGTTTCTCGAAACCGTCCGCCGCGACCACGGGCCGGCGTGGAAGGCCTACTTCGATTTCAATCCCTCCTACGCGCGCTTCGTGCAGTATTTGATTTCTCGTTACGGCGCGTGGAACCTGATCTTCAGCGGCATCCACCTCGACTGGATTCCCCGCGACTACAGCCTGACCGGCGACGAGTTCAACGCAGCCCTGACGTATCATCATCAGAAATACGGACCGCTGCCCTTCGGCCAGGCTTACACCACGCTGATCGACAGCTCCACGTTCAAGGTTTTCGGCCACGGGAAGCAGGCGCCGTGGCTCACGATGCACACCGTCGGCAACAAACCGCGCAATCACGCGATCTACGCCTCGCTCGAGGAAATCTTCCGGCTCGAGCCCGCTTATCCCGCCGCGAATCTCGAGCCCTACTACACGGGGTGGAACCATTCCATCAACCGGCCCGGCGGCGAAACGCCCGAGGAGAACTCCGATCGCGACAATTATTTCGCGCGGGCGATGATGTATGGCTCGGTCCTGTCCGGCGGCCTCGCCGGCCACGTGCACGGCACCGCCGCTTACGACGTCACCAGCACGGGCGAACCCGCGGGCTGGCGGCCGCACATCTGGACGGCCCTGCGCTACGACTCCGGCACGCAGATGCAGCATTTGAAAACCTTCGTTCTCTCTGAGGGTGCACGTTACCAGCAGCTCGTCCTCGCGTCGCACGACGTCTCGACCCGACGCACCGCCAATCCGCTCGACGAGGGACTCGAAGGCTGGACGTTTCTCATGCGCACGCCGGCCCGGGATTTCGCGCTCGCGTATTTCGAACTGCAGGCCGCGCGCGCAGAGCTCACGGGCTTCGTGCCTGACGCCCGCTATCGGTGGCGGTGGTTCGATCCCCGCAACGGAGTGTGGCTCGCCGAGCTGATCGTGAGCGCCGATGCGTCCGGGATGCTGGTAGCTCCCGTTTTTCCCGCCGGGGGCGATCGTGCGACCGAGGATTTTGCGGCGAAGATTTCGCTCGTTCGCTGACCGCGCCCTCGCGCAAGGTTGCGGCTCCGACGAGACACCCGCAGCCGTCGGAGTCGCACGAGCGCGTTTTCGGGATATTTGACGGTTCGCACACGACCGCATCGAAAGTGCCGCGGCGGCACCTAGGTTTCGCGTCGCGCCGATCGCGCGCGGAACCCGTTGCCATTTTTCACCCCATGAAACGCCTCGCCCTCCTCGCCGGCCTTTGCGCCGCGACTTTTCTCACCTGCGCCTCCTCCGCCCTGGCAGCCTATGACTTCGGCCCGTGGGAGCCCGGCACCTCGCCTCAGGAAATCGGCCGCCGTGTCGCGGGCCGCTTCCTCACGAGTCCTTATGTCAACTGGACGCAGGAACGCCGGTTCATCATCTATCCCGAGGTCTGCACCTGGTATGGCGCGCTCACCTTCGCGGAGCTCGCCCACGAGCGTTCGCTGCGGCAGCGGCTCGTCGAGCGTTTCGAACCGTTGTTCCTCCCGGAAAACAGCTGGCGCATTCCGCCGATCAATCACGTCGACGCATGCGTCTTCGGCGCCGTGCCTCTGGAAATTTATCAGCAAACCCGCGACTACCGCCATCGCATGCTCGGCTTGGCGATCGCAGACGGTCAGTGGGATAATCCCCGGCCCGGTGGGCTGACGAACCAGACGCGTTTCTGGATCGACGACATGTATATGATCACCGCGGTGCAGGTGCAGGCGTTTCGGGCGACCGGCGACCGCCGCTACCTCGACCGCACCGCGCACGAGATGCGCGTTTATCTCGAGGAGCTGCAACAGCCCAACGGGCTGTTCCATCACGCGCCCGACGTGCCGTTCTTCTGGGGCCGCGGCAACGGCTGGATGGCCGCCGGCATGACGGAGCTCCTCCGCTCGCTGCCCGAGGATCATCCGGACCGCGAAGCCCTGCTGGCCGCGTATCGGAAAATGATGGACACGCTGCTCGCACTGCAGGCCCCGGACGGCATGTGGCGCCAGTTGCTCGACAAGCCCGAATCCTGGGCCGAGACGTCGGGCACGGGCATGTTTGCCTTCGCGTTCATCACCGGCGTGAAAGAAGGCTGGCTCGACGCCGCCACCTACGGGCCGGCCGCGAAGAAAGCGTGGCTGAAGCTGATCACTTATCTCACGCCTGACGCCGACATCCGCGAGGTCTGCGTCGGCACGAACAAGAAAAACGACTACCAATACTATCTCGATCGCCCCCGCGCCATCGGCGATCTGCACGGACAGGCGCCGCTGCTCTGGTGCGCCTCGGCGCTGTTGCGTTGAGCGCGCGCGACCGTCGGCTTCAACGCAGCACCCCCTGCGCGACGCGCATCGCCCCGCGGCGACTCAGCCGCGTCCACGGGATCGCGCGCAACCGGGCCGGGGAGATCGGCTGTCCCGTCAACTCGCAGATGCCGTAAGTTCCGTCGCGAATCCGCCGAAGCGCCGCCTCGACTTCCGCGAGCTCGGCATCCTCCAGCTGGATTTCCGCCAGCAAGGTGTCGCGCTCGCACTTGTCGTTCGCGCGATCGACGTCGTCTTCGCCGCCGCGATCGAGCGCGGAGCGAATGGCCGACGCATGCTCGTCGCGCTCGCGCAACAGCTCGTCGCGAATCTGCTGCAGGGCCCGTCGATGCCACTGCCACTTCCGGTCAAGGCGCGAGGCCGGCTTCTTCATGACAGGTCATCCTTTCCGGTCTACGGGGAACAGCGTCCGCGGCTCCTTCGCGTTGCGGCTTAACTGCCACAACCATGTGCTCAGAACCGCCGTGAGCAGTGCCGCCACGAGGCTCATTCCCTGGCTCACCGTGAAAGCG
This sequence comes from Opitutaceae bacterium, assembly GCA_040255565.1. GTDB lineage: Bacteria > Verrucomicrobiota > Verrucomicrobiia > Opitutales > Opitutaceae > Opitutus. Next base: position 202,580 of record JBDZVH010000002.1, read on the forward strand.
CCGATCTGCACGTCGATCCGGCCCACCACGCGGCCGACATGGGCCAGGCAAACCAACGCAAACAAGACGCTGGCAACGCGCAATCCGAACGCAGGCGAGTTCATGGGGTGGTCCGGCAAGAACCGGAAGGAGCAATTTAGCGCAACGCATCCTCCTTGATGCGCAGTTCTTGCCGCATGCTCCGCATCGGTTGCCCGCCGCATTCTAACGCGCGGCGGTTTTACATCGCGCGACATCGGACTAAAGTGTTCTCACGCCAGACCGGAACCGCCGCGGCAACAGCCCCGTCCCCACCGGCCCGGCGTGGCACATCAACGTTCACCACGAGAGGAGGAGCGTATGACAACGAATCGACTCAAGGCGTTTCTCGACGCCAACGGGGTCAAATACGTGAGCATCCAGCACTCACCCGCCTACACGGCATCGGAGGTCGCGGCTTCGGCGCACGTCGCCGGCCGCGACTTCGCGAAGACCGTCGTCGTCCGCATCGATGGCCGACCCGCGTTGCTGGTCCTGCCTGCAACCCGGCGCCTGCTGTTGCACGAGCTGCGCGAGATGTTCGAAACCGAGGAGGTGAAGCTCGCGACCGAATCCGAGATCCGCGACCTGTTCCCCGACTGCGAGGTCGGCGCGATGCCGCCCTTCGGCAATCTTTACGGGATGGAGGTCCACGTCGCCGCCAGCCTCGCCTGCGAGCGCGAGATTGCCTTCAACGCCGGCACCCACCGAGGTCATCAAACTCAAGTATGAGGATTTCGACCGGCTGGCCAAACCTCGTATCATAGATCTGGTTACAACCTGAACCGCCGCCCAGCGTCGGGGCGGGCGGTGCCGCCGGCCGACAGTCTCATCGTCGACCGGCGGAAGAGTGGGCTTTTTTCGGCTCGATCCGCCCGCCACACTGTCGCGGTCATGACCCCGCCCCGCCCTGCCGCCCTGTTCGCATTCGCCCTCGCCGTTTCCATCCAGGCAGCTCCCGCGCCTTACGGCTGGCCCGAGCAGGCCTTCTCCCCGCTGACCGCCGAGCGCATCGCCGCCCTGCCGCCGGAGGAACGACCGGCGTGGCAGGACTATTGGGACCGGTCTGAAACCTTTCTGCGGCAGCTGCCGGTCCGCCCGAAGCCCGACGCCTCCCCGCTCAAACCAATGTCGACGCCGCCGCTCGGCGGCGCGCATAGCAAGGGCCTCCGGCTCAAGGAATCGCCGGCCTGGTATGCCGGCGCCGACGCGGCCGCGGTGGCCGATCGCGTAGTCGAGGCCCAGACCGCCGCTGGCGGCTGGACCAAGGGCACCGACTATTCGCGGCCCATCCCGCCGTCCGCGACGGAGAAGACCCAGCCGATGTTCGACAACGACGCCACGGTGTCCGAACTGCGTTTCCTCGCGCAGGTGCTCACCGCGAGCCCGCGGCACGCGCACGCGAGGACCTGGCATGAGGCGTTCGGCCGCGGCATGAGCTACGTCTTCGCCGCGCAGTATCCAAACGGTGGATTCCCGCAGATTTATCCGCTCGTCGGCGGCTATCACGACGGCGTGACCTTCAACGACGACGCCATGGCCAACGTCCTCGCCCTGCTGCGCGACGTCGCCGCCGGCGCCCGGCCCTTCGCCTTCACCGCGGCTCCGCTGCGACAGGAAGCGGCACGGCGTTTCGACCGCGGCATCGACTGCATCCTTTCCGCCCAGCTGCGCCGCGACGGCGAACGCACGGTCTGGTGCCAGCAGCACGACCCGCTCACCCTCCGCCCCGCCGCCGCCCGCAATTTCGAACCGATCGCCGACTGCGCGCGCGAAAGCGCGACCCTGGTGCTGCTGCTGATGGAGCTGCCGCAGCCTTCCGCGGACGCGATTGCCGCCGTGCGCGGGGCCGTGGCTTGGTTTCGCCGCACCGCGCTCTCCGATCTGCGGATCGCCCGCGCACCGGCCGATCTCCGCGGCCACGCGGTGCCTTCGCCCGGCGCGCCCCTGCTGTGGGCCCGCTTTTACCAGCCGGGGACCGCGACGCCGGTATTCGGCGATCGCGACCGGACCGTGCACTACGATTTGAGCGAGATCTCGCCGGAGCGCGTCGCCGGTTACGCCTGGTATACAGACCTGCCGAACAAGGCCTTGGCGACCTTCGACCGCTGGAACCGGAAGGTGGCGGCGTCCGTCAACTAGCGAAGCGTTTCGCGGTCGTTTTTCAGAACATTTTGAGGCTCCCTAGGGAGCTTGGCCGTGAGACGAAGTCGGCCCGTTTACGGCTTCGGACTCCGCCAGCGCCGCGGTCGTTGACACCGGGGAGCGCCGCCCGGTTACTGCGCTCGTTGCCGAGAGAGTATCCAACTTTGGATACAGCGCTCTCACTTGCCGAACCCATTCCGTCCGCGACGCCGCCGGTTTACCCCGTTCGACGGCGTCGCGGCCGGTCAACCCGCACACACCATGAACTACGACTCCGTCCGGAGGCTGTGGACTTGCAGCCTTCTCGCGGCCTGTGTGGCCGTTTCGCTTCCCGCCGCGCTCGTCGCCGGCCAAATCAGGCTCGCCCCGCCCGAGGCATCGATCGGTGCCCGCACGGGCGCATCCGTCAGCCTCGACGGCAACACCCTTGCGCTCGGCTCGCCCGATGACGATGCCGCCGGCCCGTTCGCGGGCGCGGTGTTCGTCTTCGTGCGCGACGGAGCCAGCTGGCGCCAGCAGGCGCGACTCCTCGGACCTGCGACCACCGGCCAACGTTCGTTCGGGGAATCCGTCGCGGTCAACCGCGATACCCTTGTCGTCGGCGCACCCTTCGACGAAGTCACCGGCGACGCTTCCGGCGCGGCTTACGTTTACGTGCGTCAGGGAGAAACCTGGGTGCAACAAGCGAAGCTGGTTCCCGCCGACCGCACTGCGGACCAGCTTTTCGGCGACTGCGTCGCCATTCATGGCGACACCATCGTGGTCGGCGCATTTCTCGATAGCGGCCGCGCGCCGAATGCCGGCGCAGCCTATGTGTTTACCCGCAGCGGGTCCGCTTGGACGCAGAAGGACAAGCTCACCGCGTCGGACGCGAGCGAGCATGCATTTTTCGGCTCCGCCGTGGCGATTCGCAATGGCACGATCGTGATCGGCTCGCCCGTTTCGGAGACGGCCTATATTTTCAAATATAGCAACTGGCACTGGCGGCAGCAGGCCCGGCTCGCGCCCGCGGACGCCGTGCCCGGCGACTACAGTGGTTTCGGCGCCGCCGTGACCGTGGATCAGGACACGATCGCGATCGGAGCGCCTGCGCAAAGCGGCGCCGATCTCGAGACCGGTGCCGTTTATCTCTATCAGTGGGACGGATCTCGCTGGGCCGCACGCGCCAAGCTCGCCGCGAGCGACGCGGCCGCGGGCGACGAGTTCGGCACGAGCGTTTCCTTGGAAGGCCATGTGCTCGCGGTGGGTGCGCCGTATTGCGGCGCCAGTAACGAGGGAGCCGTCTATACGTTCCAACGGCGCACCAGCGGCTGGTCGCTGAAAGCCCGGCATGTCGCGCAAACCACCGAGTTTTCGGCGTTTCTCGGCGCGTCGGTCTGCCTCTGCAATGGCGAGACGGTCGGCGGTGCGCCGGGATTCGTCGAATATGCCGGACGCAAGACCGCCGGCGCCGCCTACCTCGATCCGATCTGGTGACCGAACGCGAACTCCCAAAAAGAGGGCGGACCGCCTACCCCTAAGCGGTCCGCCCATTATTTGCTTGGTTACCCCAAAAGTGCCTTCCCGCTAGGCAGGCAAAGCACGGGGTTACTTTAGCACGTCTCAGGCCAACTTCCAGTCGCACGGAAAATCTTTCCAAAATGCGCGCCGCCTCCATCGACGAGCTTGCGCAAACCAGTGTCGTCATACAAACGAGAGCCGCGCCTGCTCGGAGAATCCTGTCTCGTCAGCCCCGTCCCGCCGAGATGGATGCGCGTGATCCATGCTTTCGAAAAACGAACACCCCACCCCGGTCGGCGGGTTAGGCACGGGCGCTGACGCCAAACTCGCACTCGCCGCCGCTCGCAACGGCAAGGTCGCCGCGACCGTCAATCGCGTGGGCGAATTGATGCTTGGCATCCGCCAGCATGACGCGCTCCGCGACTTGCTGTCCCAACAGGGCGTCACTCCCGGCGCCTGGGAAATCGGTGGCCAGCTGCAGGTGCGCGCCCGCCAGGCCTGCGAGGAGTGCCATGGAGCGCTCGCCCGCCTGGCCGCGGCGAAGGCCGCCGTGCGACCCCAGTTACAGTGTGCTCAGTCGCACTACCGGCAGTTTCAACATGCGCTCGCACAGGCATGCGAATCAGGAGAGGTGACGATCGGCCGCGGCCTCTCCGCTCACCTGAGGCGCGGTTTCGTGATCGAAACGGCGGCTTCCTATCTTGCCGCGATGAACACGATTCCGTCGGAGCTGCTCGCGAAGCACGGCTTCGGCCTCCACCGCCTTCACCAGGCATTGCTTCAGTTGCAGCACCTCGCCTCCTGCCAAACCGATCTGGCGGCGTGCGGCCGACGGGTCGCCGGTTCGACCCGGGGGCGCGACATTGCCGTCCGGCAGCTCAATCTTTGGATGGAGCGGCTTCTTCACGCCACCCGGTTCGCACTCGGCCCAGCGACGCCGCCGACCGATTCCAAATCGCAACGACGGCCGCGCTCGGTGCGCCGCCGCCCCACTTCCGCCTTGCCGCCGCCGTTTTCCGCCGTCCAACCCGATCGCTTCTCGCCACCCTTTCCCGGTCCGCAGTTTCGCCCCTGAGCGCCTCGGACAAGGTCGAAAATGCTCCGGTCACGGCGGCTGGATTTCGCCCCATTTTAAAAATGCGGCAGGCGGTGAACAGTAAGGGATGAACACCGCACAACTTTCCCGTGGCCTCGGTTGGTTCAGCATCGGACTCGGTCTCGCCGAACTCCTGGCTCCGCGCCATGTCGCCCGCGCCATCGGCGTGAACGAAGAATGCGATCCCCTGCTTCGCTTCCTTGGCGTGCGCGAAATCGCCGCGGGTCTCGGTCTGATCGGACGTCCCAAACCCACGGGTTTCATGTGGGCACGCGTGGCCGGCGACGCTATGGACCTCGGTCTGCTCGCCGTCGCACTGCGGCAGCATGATTCCCGTCCGCGGCTGCTGCGCCAGTTCCGCGAGGACGAACGCCGCCGGCTCCTGATCGCGATGGCCACAGTCGCTGGCATCACAATTGTGGATACAGTGGTCAGCCTGAGGCTTTCCCAGTCGCCCAGGACCGAACCGGGCTGGCGCTATACGCCCGCGGGCGGCCGCGCCGGCATCCGCGCCGAGGCAGCGGGCGGAGTCGCCGGCCCGCGCCCCCCTGAGGAACCGAAACGGGAACCTGCGGCGGCCGGAACCTCCACCGGCGGCGAAATTCACTGAACCGGCCAACCTCCGGCCGTGCGCCGCCCGCCGGCGCGGCCGCCGGATCACGCTCGCCTCCACGGCGGGTGCCGGACACGCTGAGCGCGTTCCCTGCCTCAGCCATGTCCGAGCTTCTTGTATCCGTAAACCTGAGTCGCGACCAGATCGCCGCCTACTATCGCGGCGAACTGCGGGCCGTGGTGGCCCGCGCCAGCAACGGCCAGACCGTACAGTTTCCCGCGTCGGTGCTGCACAAGTTCATCACCCTGGACGGCGTGCACGGAAAATTCCGGCTCCGCTTCGACGAGCGCCACAAGTTCGTGGGCATCGAGCCGCTCGCGCCCGCGTAGCGTCAGCCGCCGGTGTGACTCACGAGTGTTTCCAGCGAGACGTCGCGCACCCCCGCGCGGCGGGCCTCGTCGAACAGGTGCACCGCGCTGCCGTAGGTGGCCTTGTCGTCGCCGCGCACCAGCACTCTCGGCTGAGAGACGCGGTGTTTGTAGTCGGCGAGTCGGACCGCGAGCTCCGCTTCGTGAACCGGCCGGGGAACGCCCGTTCCGCCTTCCTTCCAGTAGATCGCGCCGCTGGCCGAGGCCCGCAGGTAGACGGTCGTGTCGATGCCCGACGCCTCCGCTCGGGACACCGGCACCCCGATCGCCGTGAGCCGGTGGAGCGAAATCATGAGGATCACGAAGGTGGCGAGCAGATAGAAAATCACGTCGAACAATGGGCTGATCTTAATCCGGTCGCGGCACGCCGGCGCGAAGGTCAAGTCGTTCAGTGTATTCATGGGATAACGACACGTGAAAGGGCGACGGAGCCCGGACGGAGGGGTTCGTCCGGGAGCCGGCCGCAGGGCTGCGCCAAGATAGCCGCTCTTCTCGATCCCGCCAGTGGAAACCCGGAAGATCGCATTGAAAGATCGCCAGGCGCGGAAACGAAAAAGGCGAGGCCTGCGCCTCGCCCGTGAATTCCGCCGAAAACGGCGGGATCAAACTGATGGCAACGATCAATCCAGCGCCCGTTCAAGCTGCTTGGCGTGTTGCAGATGCGCCTGCAGCTTGGGCAGAGTCTTGTTGGCGAACGCGGCGATATCCGGATCCTCACTTTTCGAGGCTTTTTCGAAGAGGTCCACCGCGTCCTTATGGTCCGAGACCATTTCCTTCATGTAGTCCTCGGCCAGATCCTTGCCGTCCTTCTTCGTCGACCATTTGTTCGTCAACTTCGACAGGTCGTCCTTCGCCGGGAGAACCACGCCTTTCTTCTGGGCGAGCGCCATCAACTCGGCGTTCGCCTGCGAGTGATCCTGCACCATCGTCTGCGCAAACTGCTTCACCTGCTGATTACCGAGCCGGTTCATCACGGATTCCGAGACGGCTACCTCCTTGATGCCGGACTTGGAGGCTTTCTCGAAAAAGTTCCGATCCGCACGGCTCAGGTGCTCGCCGCCACGCATGTCCGCCCGGCGTTCCGTCGTCATCGGTGCCGTCGGGTCGGAGGTGGCGCGCGTCGAGGTGGTGTTCGTTTCAGCCAACAACGTGCCGCCCAGCGACACGGCAGAAGCAAAGATCGCGCATCGAAGCGCGGGAGCGATGTGAGTTTTCATACGAGGCCATTGTGCGGCGGCGACGCGCACAGTTTCCGCCAAGCCTCCGGCAAGGCGCATGCGCTTTTTACCGCAGGACATTTCCCGATTTGCCGCACTCAGGCTTTTCCTGCCGGTGGGAGCGCCGGCGCGGCCGCCGACCCGGGCGGAGGCACCGCCACGTCCAGCACCTCCATCAACTGCCCCGCCAGCGCCTCAATCAACTCGCGATCCGCCGGCGAAAACTCGCGCGGTTTCGTGTCGAGCACGCAGAGGTTGCCGACCCGCGAGCCGGTGCGGGTGCGCAGCGGCGCGCTCGCAAACGCATGCACGCCGCGCTTCACCAGGAGCGGATGCGTCGCGTAACGCTCGTCCTTCGCCAGATCCTCCACGATGCACGCGGCATCCAGTCCGACGATCCCTTCGAAGCCGATCTTCTCCCCCGGCGCAGTGCCCCCGGCCAGACGGCTCCAGAATTCGGGATTCGTTTCGACAATCGTCACCAGCGACACCGGCACATCCAGTGCGCGCGCGAGTTCGCGCATCACCGTGTCGGTCGCCTCGTCCGGCGAAAGTCCGGCGAGCTTACGCTCGGAGCGATCCAGCGTGCGGCTGGTCGGCGTTTCGCTCTGCGGCGCGTTGGCCTCGACCGGCACGCTGAGCAGCGTCCGGATCTGGGCCACCGCGTCCGACAACCTCGTCACGATGCCATCGGCGCCGGCTTGTTTCAGCCGGCGATGCAGGTTCTCCATCTCGCCGCCGGCCGCCCACACGCCGACCACCACCGTGGTGCTGCGGCGGCGCTCCTTCACGCGACGGCACACGCGTGCCGCGGCGCTCAAGGTCGCCGGCGGCAGGGCCGAGATGAACACGACCGGCTGCTCCTCCTCGGTCTCCAACCACTCGTGTCCCGGCGCCACGCGCACCGGACGCACCCGCGCCCGGAATCCGTTCTCACGCAAAAGATGCCCGAGCATGAGGGCCACCAGCTCGTCGGCCTCGTCGCGCGCCGGCAGTCCGATCACCTGTCCGGAGCTCACCTCGGGTTTCTCCGCCGCGGCGGCGTCATCCCCCCGCTGGCTGAGGTCCTCGATCAGTTCCTGACTGGATTCGAAGATGAACCGTTGCCGCACCTCGGCGAGCGCGCCTTTGTGACGATCGACTTCGGACATCAGCAGCGCCGGCACGAATACATCGTCGTAAAACCCCGCCAGCCCGCGCTGCTGCACGTGCGCCTCGGCCTGCAAAAACATTTCCTCCTGATCCATCGAGAGCATCACCTGGTAGAACTGCGCCGTCGGCTCGAGCGGTGGCTCGCTTCCGATCAAGACACCGAGGAAACGCATCCCCGGCACATACTGGCCGAGCACCAAGAGACAGACGGTGAGCGGCGTCGAAAGAAACAGCCCCGGCAAGCCCCAGAGCCATGACCAGAATACCGCGGCCGCGAGCAGCGCGAGCGTCGAAATGCCCGTGCTCGTGCCATAGACGAGGACCTCGATGATGTTGTTCGTCACCAACTCGGCCACGATGTAGAGCCCCGCGGTCCAGAAGAGCATCGTCCAGCCGGGATCGACCGCGCACGACAACGCCAGCGGAAACGTCACTGCAATCAACGGGCCGAGAAATGGGATGAAACGCAGCAGCGTCGACGTGAGTCCCCACAACGGCGCATGCGGCACGCCGATGAAAAACAGGCCCAGCCCCACCGCCACGCCGAAAATCGTGTTCACCATCAGCTGTGCGAGCAGGTAACGTGAGACCCGGCGCGAGGCGTCGTCGATCGCCTCGATCGCGGTGTTCAGCTGCCCGCCGCTGATCACGCGGATGAAGCGGTTGCGGAGGTCCTCGCGCTGAAACAGCGTCGCGATCACCAGCACGATCACGACGCCCGCGATCCCCACCGGCTTCACCAGTCGCCGCACCACCTCGGTCGCCATCTCCATCGGCGTGTCGGAGTCCTTCACCTGCACCGGCACCGGTTTCTGCCCATCGGCCGCTGCCGGCGCGTGACCTTCGTCATCCTGTTCTAGGCTCGCCCAGAACCGCTCCACCGTGCCCAACGCCCGCGACAAGGCCCCGGTCGATTCCGGATTTTTCAACGCCGCGATTTTCGCCGTCACGTTCTGCTCATACTGCGGCAGATCGCGCAGCAGCTGCATCGCCTGCGTTGTCACCAGCCAGCCGATCGCCCCGATCGTCAGGAACGCACAGGCGGCGGTGGTGATGACCGCGAGGGTCTTCGGCACCCGCCAACGCGTGAGTTTCACCACGAGCGGCGACAACAGAAACGCGAGCAGCAGCGACAGCGCGACCGGCATCATCACCTCCTCGGCAACGCGCAGCACGAACACGACCAGCACAAACGACGCAAACGTGATGAAACGCGACAGTCCGGAGGTTTCCTTGTAGAGGCGCATCGGGGTGCAACGCCGCCGCCGCCTCGCGACGGTTTCGGATGTTGCGCGCACCTCGCAGACCGACCCCCGCCGGCGCTGTTCCTTCGCCGACGCGGAGTGCAGGTTTCGCCTGCCGCCGGCGAAACCCGCCGCGCGTCAGGCGGCGAGCGCGTGCCGCGTCCGCACCAATTCGCGATCCGTGATCGCCGGCAGCCGCTGCAATGCGAAGAGCGTCGTCGGCTCCCACAACATGCTGCGCACCGGCTCCAGCAACCGCTTGGGCAGGTCCGGATCGACGATGTTCTGCAACACCGACAGCGTCTGCCGCGACGCCGGCAGGCCCAGCCACTCGAGCAGACCGAAAATGCCGCTGCGCTCATGCACCGCGTTGATCTCGTCCCAGCATGCGCCCTCGCTGCCGCGCAGGCTGGCGTGCGACGCGACGAACGCCGTCAACACCGGCGTCTCCGTCAGCGCGGCCAGCAGCTCCGGACTACGCGCCACCACCTGCAGCGCCTCCATACGCGTGAACTTGAACAACTCCAGAAACGCGCGGACCTCCGCCGGCACGAATTCGAGATACGGCTTCCACGCCGCCGCCCCGCATTCCTGCGCCGCCGTGGCAAGGGCGTCCTCGGTGGGCGACGTCGGGATCCATTCGTCGCCATAGAGACATTCGAAGCGAACCTCCGGCCACGCAGTCACCCGATACAGGGCGCCGCAATGCGACCACGAGAGCGCGAGGGGAACGTAGCATTTTTTCTGACGGCGGAGCGATTTCATGCGCCCACTCTAGGCCAAGGGGTGGGACATTGCTTGACCCAGCCTGGCGCAACCTGATTTTTTCTTCGCCATGACCCCTCGCGCCCAGCTCTCGCGGCCCCCGCTCGAACGCATGTTGAAGATCCACGACGAGCTCCGCCGCGGCGCACTCACGAACTGCACGAAGCTGATGAAGCTGCTGGAGGTTTCACGAAAGACCGTCGTGCGCGACATCGCCTTCATGCGCGACCGGCTCGAGCTGCCGATCGAGTTCGACGTGCAGATCCAGGCCTACCGCTACACGCAGCCGGTGAACGCGTTTCCGACCGTCAACGTCACCGAAGGCGAGCTGCTCGCACTGCTGGTCGCGCAACGTGCCCTGCAACAGTACCGCGGCACGCCGTTTCACCGGCAGCTGGAGATCTCCTTCGAAAAACTTTCCCGCAGCCTGCGCGACCGCATCTCCTTCTCGCCCGCCGACGAGCTGCAGACCGTCTCGTTCAAGAACATCGGGCTCGGCCGGACCGACCTCGCCGTCTTCAACGCCCTCAGCGCCGCCGTCCTGCGCCAGGAGGAGGTTGCCTTCGCGTATCGAAAACCTGGTGACAGCCGCAAGTCGCTGCGCCACGTGCGCCCCTACCATCTCGCCAACCGCGAGAACCTCTGGTATCTGGTCGGGCGCGACCGCCAGCGCGATGCCCTGCGCACGTTCGCGCTTCCGCGCATCGAGGAGGTCGCGAACACCGGCAAACCGTTCACGCGTCCCCCCGATTTTTCGCCGGAGAAATTCTTCGCCAACGCCCTCGGCGTGCTCGGCGGGGCCGGCGATTTCCGCGTCGTCATCCGTTTCTCGGCCGCCGTCGCCGAACGCATCCGGGAGCGTGAATGGCACGAATCCCAGGAAATGAGCAATCTTCCCGACGGCGGCCTCGAGCTGCGCCTCCGCCTGGGCGCGTTGTCCGAGGTCGAGCAATGGGTCCTCAGCTGGGGCGCGAACGCAGAGGTCATCGGCCCCGCCGAGCTGCGCGCGAGCATCCGCCGCGCCGCCACCGCGCTGGTTCAGCGCTACGATCGCTAGCGCCGCGTTTTCACGCGCCGCATCAACCCGCCACATTGCTTGCATCCGCGGCCCGTGCGGTTCGTCTTGCAGGACGCATGAAATCGGCCCCTCCTTCCGACGCTCCCGCCCCGTTCAACGTCACGCGTCGCTCATTCCTCAAGCGCTGCACGATGCTCGCCGCCGCCACCGGCCTCCCCTTGTGGTTCGTCGAGCGCCAGCTGCGTGCCGCCGAGGACCCCGTCAAAAAACTCTCCGCCAACGACCGCCCGGGCATCGCGCTCATCGGCTGTGGCGGGATGGGCAAGGTCGATGCCGCCAACGCCAGCAACTACGGCGACATTGTCGCCGTCTGCGATGTCGATTCCGGCCGCCTCGCCGAAGCTGTCGCGAAGTTCACCACCGAGGACGGGCGGAAGCCCGACGGCTATGGCGACTTCCGCCGACTGCTCGAGCGCGGCGACGTCCACGCGATTGTGAACGGCACGCCCGATCATTGGCACTCGTTGATCAACATCGCCGCCGCGCGCGCGAACAAAGACATCTACAGCGAAAAGCCGCTCACCCTCACGATCGACGAGGGCCGCCACGTCATCAAAGCCGTGCGCGACCACAAGGTCATCCTCCAGACCGGCACGCAGCAGCGCAGCTCCACGCGTTTCCGGCTCGCGTGCGAACTCGTGCGCAATGGCCGCATTGGCCAGCTGCGCGAAGCGAACGTCTGGCTGCCCGCCGGCCTGCGTGACGGCCCGTTTGCCACCGCACCTGTGCCCGCGGGCCTGAACTGGGATTACTGGCTCGGCCAGGCGCCTTTTGTCGAATACGTGCCGCAACGTTGTCACGGCACCTTCCGTTTTTGGTATGACTATTCCGGCGGCACGATGACCGACTGGGGCGCGCACCACAATGATATCGCCTACTGGGCAATCGGCCTTCTCGCCCCGACGCACGTCGCCTCCACCCGGCTCGCCGAACCGATTGCGGGCGGCTACGACGCCTATTCCGAGTATACCGTGAACTACACGTATGCGAACGGCATCCGGCTCAACATCCACACGACGCGCGACGACTCGATCTACGGCGCAGTGATCAACAAGGACGGCCAGCGCAACGGCATCCGTTTCGAGGGCTCCGACGGCTGGATTTGGGTGAATCGCGATCGCATCGAGGCCAGCGATCCCGAACTTCTCCGCACGCCGCTCCCCGAGGGCGCCGAGCGGCTCTACGTCAGCAAAAACCACCACCAAAATTTCTTCGACTGCATGCGCACGCGGCAGCAGCCGATCTGCGACGTCGAGACCGGCCACCGCTCCGCGACGATGTGCCACCTCGGAGCGATCTCGCTCCGCACCGGACACGCGCTGACGTGGGACCCCGAAACGGAAAGATTCACCGGCGAGCACGCCGCCGAAGCCAACGGCTATCTCCGCCGCGAAATGCGCGGGCCTTACGACTACAGTTTCGTGAGCTGACCCGCGCCCGCGGCTTCGACGCGCCGCACCGGTCTCACCGCTCCGCCCGGTGAGCCGGGTCCGGATCGAGGATGGAATTGTCCGCCATCCAGTCGTGCACTCGCTCGCGCCAGTGCTGGAGCGTCGCGAGTTTCGAGCGCTGCCCGAGATTGAAGCCATGTCCTCCTCGCGTGAAGACATGCGCTTCCACGGGGACGCCGGCCGCGCGGTATTTCGTCAGGAGATCGATCGTGACCGGCGCAAGATCGTCGTCACCCGCCACGAGTAGAAACGCCGGCGGCGCCTCGGCAGGAATCTTGTCCGGCACACCCAGCGGCCCCGGATAAATCGCGACCGAAAAATCCGGCCGGCAACTCTCCCGGTCGATTGGATCCGTCGCGTCCGCTTCTCCTTCCGTCGGCGAAAACACGACCCACGACACCACCTCGCCGCCCGCCGAAAAGCCGAAGATGCCGATGCGCCGCGGATCGAGGCTCCACTCCGCCGCGCGATGACGCACCAGCCGCAACGCCCGTTGCGCGTCCTCACGCGCGTGTTCGCCGAGTCGATACGGCGAGCCGTCTTCACGAGCCAGGCGATACTTCAACACAAACGCCGCCACCCCGATGCTATTGAGATAACGCGCAACCTCCACCCCTTCCGCATTGAACACCAGCAACCGGTGCCCGCCACCCGGCACGACCACCGCCGCTGCACCAGTCGCCTTGTCCTTCGGCGGCAAAAATACCGTGACCGACGGATCGTGAATATTCTTCACCCAGTAATCCTGCGCCTGCTCCGGCTCGCCGCGCCGCGCCTCGGATCCCGGCGCGCCGTCCGGCCAGAGCCGGATCACGTCCGGTTCCGCAAACGCTGCACGCAATGAAACCAAGGCGACCACCAAACAGCAGAAAACACGCATGAGGGGTAAGGGTTCGCCTCAACCCAACGCCTCCGCCGCCGGCTGACAAGCGAGCATTCGCCCGCCGTCAGCGCCGCCCGATCAACTCCCACATCAACACCGCCGCTGCCACCGAAACGTTCAGCGACTCCACTTTTCCACTACCGGGAATCGTGACCAATCGCCCGCACGCCGCCTGCACCTCCGGCGCCAACCCCGTTTCCTCGTTGCCGAGGACCAGCGCGACCGGCTTGCCCGCACTCGCGCCCGCCTGCGGACGCCCGCCCCGCGTCGCCGCACCGACCACATCGTAACCCGCCGCCGCCAGCTCGCGCAAAAATTCCGGCAGCCTCGGCACGCTCAGCACCTCGACGTGCGCCAAGCCGCCTTCCGCGACGCGAAAGGCCGCCTCGCCCGGACGCGCCGCCGCCGCGTCCGCCGGCAGCACCAGCCGCGGCACGCCGAAAAATGCCGCCGTCCGCGCGATCGCGCCGAGATTGTGCGCGTTGCCGATGCGATCGAGCACGAGCAACGCTTCGCGTTTTCGCACCCAGGTTTGCAGTTCGGAGAGCGCCGGCGCGCGCAACGCCGGTGCGCTGATCACCGCCACGATGCCGCCGTGGTGCACGGTGCCCGCGATTTTCTCGAGCTCGGCCGGCTCGACGCAGCGATAAACCTTCTTCGCCTGTGCGAGCGCCTTGCACATCACGCCGATCTTCCGGCTCGTCGCGTAATCGAAGAACAGCCGCTTGATCGCGCCCGGATCGGCCGCGAACTGCGCGCGCACTGCCGGCAACCCACATACGGTGACTTCGTTCGATTTCACGCGCTCAGCAAAGGGCTCCGCTCCGAAAAGACACGCCAAACTCCACGCTCAACGCCGCACGTCGCCCACGACGGTGAATTCCTCGCGGTCGTGAAACAGATGCACGATGCGCACGTTTTCCCCGTGCAGCAGCAACGGCGAATTCGCCCCGCGCAGTTCGCGCAGCAGCGCGATCGGATCCACGCGGCCAAACTTGAAATTCAACACGAAGGCCCGGCACCACCCGCGCGCGAGCCACGGTTCCACGATGTGCCGCAGCACGTGATGCGGCTCCTCGACCATGTCGCAAAACAACCAGTCGAACGCGTGCCCGTCCGCCGGCCCGAACTTGAACGCGTCCTCGCGCCGGTGCTCGATCTGCGGGTGATCCGCCGCGCCGCCTTTGAGCGGGCCGTTGTCGATCGCCACCACGCGCGCGCCACGCTTCGCCGCGCTGTAAGACCAGCCGCCCGGCGCCGCGCCGAGATCGCAGACCGTTTCGCCTTCCGCCGGCTCGCGTCCAAGCACGACGTAAGCCTCCTCGACTTTCAAATAGCTCCGCGACGGCGCCAGTGGATCGTCCGCCATGCGACGCGGCCCGTGCACCTGCGCCTCGCGCGCCACCCACGCCCGCCCGAAATCCACGAAGAAAACAAACAGCCCTCGCGCCACGCCGATCCCGCGCGGTCGCTCCGACGTCGCGAGTTTCGCCACGCGCGCGAGTTTCTTTTTCAGCAATTCGCCAAACGCCGCTTCCACCGCGCTCATCCGTCGGCCAAGTCCGACGAGCTCCGCCGGCCCCTGCCAAAGATTCGGCCACGCCGCCTCGATGCGTTCGCCCCGCAGCGCGCCGAGAAAATAATCCGCGATGCGCTGCGCGAGCGCGTTCACCGATTCGCCCTGCACGAGCATCGGCTCGCGCAAGGTCAGATGGCCAAACGCCAGCTGCGGCACGTCTCGTTCCGATCCGCCGTTTTCAACCCGCACCCACCCGGGGCCTTGCTCCGCGACGGCCGTCTCGTGCAGCTCCCGCAGTTCGCGCGCGAGCAGCGATTCGAATCCGGCCTGACAGGTGTGCAGCATCCGGCGAACCTGTTCCGCGCCCGAATGGCGTCCACTCAAAACTCCCGACTGCGTCCTTGACTCCCACCGCGCCGCGGCGGCAATCGCAGCTCACCCCACGTTCGCCATGTCGCCCCGCATCCTCGTTCTCACCCTCGCGTTGCTGCTCCCGTTTTCCGCCGAGACCGCTCTCGGCGCCAACGCTCAACCCAAACGCGCCCTCCTGATCGCCGGCCGGCCCAGCCATGCACCGGGCGATCACGAGCACAACGCCGGCGTCCTGCTGCTCCAGCAATGTCTCCGCGACATCCCGAACCTCGTCGTCGACGTTTCCCTCAATGGTTTCCCCGCCGATCTCGGCCTCGTCGATCGCACCGACACGATCCTCATCTACGCCGACGGCGGCGACGCCCATCCGGCGCTCGAACCGAAGAATTTCGCCGCACTCCAGCGTGCGATGCAGCGCCACGCCGGCCTGGTGCTGCTGCACTACGCGACCGAGCCGACGATCGAAAACGGCGAAACCGAATTCCTCGCGTGGGTCGGCGGCGCCTTCGAAATCAACTGGTCCGTCAACCCGCACTGGACCGCGAATTTCAACGCTCTACCAGACCATCCCGTGACGCGCGGCGTCGCTCCGTTTTCGTTGCTCGACGAGTGGTATTTCCACCTTCGCTTCGCGTCGGGCGTCACGCCGCTGCTCGCCGCCGTGCCGCCGCTTTCGACGATGCAGCGACGCGACGGCCCGCATTCGGGCAATCCGCACGTGCGCGCCGCCGTCGCGCGCGGCGAACCGCAGACGGTCGCGTGGACATTCGAACGGCCCGACGGCGGCCGTGGTTTCGGTCTCACTGGCGGACACTTCCATCGCAACTGGGGCCAGCGCGATTTCCGCACCCTCGTCCTCAACGCGATCCTGTGGACCGCGCAGATGGACGTGCCTGCGGACGGCGTGGCGTCGGTCGTCACCGCCGAAGACCTCGCGCGAAATCTCGATCCGAAACCATAACCATGCGCGTCGCGTCCAGTCAGCCGGCGAACCGGCCACGCGCGTGCGACCCGCCCGACAAAAAAAAGGCCCGACGCGATGGTCGGGCCTTGCAAGGGAGCGGAAGCTGGCTGCGGCGTCCCGGCGGCTCAGACAATCTCGCACGCACCGCCTGCGCACGCGACGGTCGCCTTCAGTTCGGTGACGTCGGAGTCCTCGTGCATCTTCGTGTAGTCGACGCGATAGGGATGCAGCGAATTCCACTTCGTGACATCCGCTTCGGTCGACACCTCCTCGCGCGGCGCCTGCGCGTAGGCCTTGTCGCCCGCATCCTGGAGCAGCGAGATGCCAGTGAAATACTTCCGGTTCGCCCAGATGAAATCCGCCACCTCGTCCCACTCCTCGGCGCGCACCGTGCACGTGTTCGACACATTGTGATGCAGCTCCGGCGAACGTGAGCCCGGATCACCGCCGGGAATCACCCACGACTGCTGCACGAGTTTCACCAATTCCAGGAATTGGATCGCGGTGAGATCCTTGCGCAGGATCGCTTTTTTCGGCGCCTCGACAGGAAACGTGATCACATCGTCGGTATCCGGATTGTAGACGGACACCTCCGTCATCTGCGGATTCGCGGCCTTGAAGAAGGCGTAGACCGGCTCCTTGCGGTTCGCCTGCACGCGGCGGAAATAGCGGCGCGCGTGGTGCGGGTGGATGCCCGACGCGGCGCCGAGAATCAGCGAAGCGGTGCCTTCGGGTTTGCAGGTGGAGATCTTCGCCGCCGGGTGGATGCCGATCAAAGCGGCGATCACGCGATTCGTGGCGCGGCAGAGCCGGGCGCCGTTCGTCAGGATCTCCGAATCGAACAACACGTTCGGGTTGTCCATGAAGCCGCAGATCGAGACACCGAGCAGCGAGTCGCGCTCGTTGATCAGCCGCGTCACCGGCCCGAGATACGGCATGTCGGTGTAGGCGGCCTGCAGCGTGCCGATGACGGTCGCCGCGATGCACGCGCGGTAGAACGCCGTCTCGGTCGTCGCCGCCTGGCCGTTGATCGTGGTGAGATTGCAGTGCTGGAAACCGGAGAGCCGCGTGGTGCCGGGCAGGTCGCCCTTGTAGCCCCATGCATAAAGCTGGCTCAGCTCCTCGGCACTGAGCTCCCAGTCGACGACCGGGAGGAGGTTGATCTCGGCGCAGGGATTGCAGCCGGCGTCCGGGTGATCGTTGAAGAAGAAACCGGGTTCGCCGAACTCCTTCTGCGCGCGGAAGAGCTTCTTGAAATGCTCGATGTTCTTGTCGCTGCGCGACAGCACCGCGGAGTTGTTCGACGCGGACCGCTGCGGGTGTTTCTCGAACCAGTTGCCCGTCTTGGCATTCATCATCTCCTCGTCGTCGGGCGAGAAGAGGCAGATCGTCGCAGAACGGCGGATACCGCCCGCGAGCACCGCCTTCGCGATGAACATGTTGATGTCGTAAACCTCGATCGGGCGCAGCGCGCGACCGGCGGCGTCGGCCAGCAGTTCCTCGACGCGGTTCAACGCCTTCTTGAGCGGCAGGTGGCCGGGGGCCTTGCCGCCGGAGGTTTTCAGCGGCGCGCCGCGCGGACGGATGCTCGAATAGTCGAACTCGACCTTCGTCCCGTCGTAGAACGACTGGAAGAGCGCGTGCAACGCGTCGGCCCAGCCTTCGATCGTATCCTCGATGTGGTAATGCACGACCGGCAGGTCGTGCTCGGGCGCGCGCGCGGGCAGCGGCCGGAGCATCGCGATGTGATGCTTTTGCACCGAGAAACCGACGCCGCAGCCGCTCAGCAGGAGATAGAAGTATTCACGGAAGAACTCCACGCGGTCGACGTTCGAGAAGCTGCAATTGAACATCCGGCTGTGGTTCTTGAGGATCGCGTCGCCGCCGAACTGCATCGAGCGCATGCTCGGCAGCACCTTCTTCGCGGCGACCTGCGCAAAGACGTCGACGACGATCTGGTCGAGCCGCGCACCGCCGAGCGTGCGCTCGAGCAGTTCGCGATTCTTGCCCGCGAGCTCGACGACGTCGGGCGTGAACGCGAGCGGCACCTGGAGGTCGAGCTTCGGGCCGAAGAATTCGAGGTGCATGTCGCGCACGCGCTCGACGCCCTCGACGAAAATCTCGCGCCGCCCGAGCTCCGGACGGTAGCGCGCGTATTTCGCCATCGCGATGTAATCGGCCATGCCGTTGTCCGCGTATTGCGCGAGCCGGCGCTCCGCGTGCCGCGCGCGATAAAGCATGTAGGCGCGCGCAACCTCCCAATGCCCCTGCGCCGCGATGGCCTTCTCGGCCGCATCCTGCACCTGCTCGATCGTCGGGTGGCGACCGTTGCGATAATACAACTCCAGCATCTGCGACACCGCCTCGGCGATGCGCGCGACTTCCTTGAACGTGTCGCTATCGAGGCCGTAGCACGCGAGCGGATGATCGCGATCGGGATTCGGCGCGTTGTCCGTGCGCACCTCGTAAAACGCGAGCGCGATGCCGCGCGTGACCTTCATCTGATCGAACCGCGCGCGCGAACCGTCGCGCTTCAATACCATGCGGGCATCGACCGGAATGGCGCGATCGAGCAGCTGCGCACCTTTGCGCAGCGCGGAAATATTGGACGCGAAGGGAGTGGCGGAACGTTGGGACGGAAGGACGAGCGTGCTCATGGCAAAGTCAGCGGGGTGGCGGTGAAGAACGGTTGGAGGCGAACAGAGCAAACACGGCTCTGCTCCAGATCGGAAGGACGGGAGGCACCACTACCAGTCGCGGTTGACGAGAACGTCAACCCCCACCGGTTGGGGTCCCGGGATTATTACCGACCTTCATGAAGATTTCATAATCCGAAGCGTTTCTTGCGCACAAACCTGCCGGAGGGAATGCCCCGCGAGCTTCGGCGGGCAGGTATAAGCACAGGTTCTCGGCATCCCAATTTTCGCGCTGTGCGCGACATGAATGCGGTCAAAATTTGCGCATTTTCCTCGGAGGCTGCACGCGACTTTCAAATCCGCGGCGGTGCGCGCGATTCCTGCGTGTCGACTTGCTTCACGCCCGTTTCTCTCCGCAGTTTCCTGCCCGCATGTCCTCCGATCCGAAGCGCGACGACCTCCCGCACCATCATGCGCGGCGGCTCCGGGCTAAAAAGCTGCTGCGATTCGTCCCGCGGCGGGCGGTGTTTCACCGCTATCCGCTCATCGGACGCTTCGCGGATTTTGCCCGCAAACGCGCTTACCTGTGGTCGTTCAAATCCGAGAACATGCGGCCCGCATTCTACGCCGGATCGATTCTGTCGCTGCTGCCCGTGATGGGCGTGCAGTTGCCGCTCGCGCTGCTGCTCAGCCTGCTCCTGCGGGCCAACTTCATGATCACCGGCGGACTCCAATTCATCACGAATCCGTTCACCGCCGCGCCCATTTACTACGCGACGCATCAGCTCGGCGCGAAACTGATCCAGGTCTCCGGCTTCGGTCACAGCATCGATGTGGTGGACCCGGTGCCGGTCTCGAATTCAGCCGAAATGCCCCGCCTCGAGCCCGCCCGGCCGACCCCGCCGGAGGAGCCCGGCCAGATTCACTGGACGAAGCGCGTCGGCACCGCGATCAATGCGCTCGTGATCGGCGGCGTCGTCTCCGGCACGCTCCTCGGCCTCGCGCTCGATCTGATTTGGAAGATGACGTGGGCCGAGCATCACCGGCCCGGCCGGAAAACCCCGCGCCGCCGCCCGCATTCCCACTCGACGGACCCGACGGCGCCGCCAAAGTGACGGCCCATGCCCGGGCTTTTCCGCTCCTTCTCGGTCGAGAATCTTTTCACTTCCCTCGCCCTCGCTTTCGGCCTGCTCGGCTGCAGTGCGAGCCAGCCCCCCAGCCGCCCGCTGACCCCCGCTACGCCGGTCGCCGCGACTCCGACGCCGCCGGCCCCCCGCTATTTCACGCCGCGGATTGCCCAGCCCAGCACGTCCCTGGTGTTGCTGGGCGTCGACGTGTTGGAAGCGCAGGGCTTCGCGCCGATCAAGGGCAAGCGGGTCGGCCTCCTCACGCACGCCGCGGGCGTTAATCGCAACGGCGTCAGCTCTGTCGAGGTCCTCCGCCGCGCGCCCAACGTCAAACTCGTGGCCCTCTTCAGCCCGGAGCACGGGCTCTACAGTCTCGAAAAAGCGTCGGTCAACGTCGCCAGCGGCACCGACCCGCGCACCGGCCTGCCGGTGTATTCACTTCATGGAGCCGCCACGAAGCCCACCAAGGCGATGCTCAAGGGTCTCGATGCGCTCGTGGTCGATCTGCAGGACATCGGCACGCGCAGCTACACTTACGTCGCCACGATGAAACTGGCGATGGAGGCGTGTTTCGAAAACAACGTCGAATTCGTCGTCCTCGACCGGCCGAATCCGCTCGGCGGACTGAAGGCCGACGGTCCGCCGCTGGACGCGAAATGGGTGAGCTGGAACGTCGGCTCCTTCCGCGTCCCGTATGTCCATGGGCTCACGATCGCCGAACTCGCGCGCATGGCGAAGGAAGCGCCGGGCGTCCTCGGCGTGCCGGATAACGTCCGCGCGCGCGGACGGTTGACGATCGTCCCGATGCGGGGCTGGCGTCGCAGCATGCGCTGGCCCGAGACCGGGCTCAACTGGGTCCCCACGTCGCCGATGATCCAGGATTTCGCCGCGGTGCTCGGTTATCCGATGGTCGGGCTCGGCGCTTTCGCCAATCCGCCCAAGATCGACACCGGTTTCCGCCACGGCATCGGCACGGCTTATCCGTTTCGCGGCATTTCGCACAAGACGGTCAAGATCGACATCCTCGAGCGCGAACTGCTCGCCCTGAATCTCCCCGGCATTCAGTTCCGCCGCGTCAGCGCCCCCGATCGGGACGGCAAACCCGCCGTCGGCCTCTACGTCGAAATCACCGACTACGACGAATGGCGTCCGACGGAGCTGAATTTCTGGCTGATGAAACTGGCGTGCAAGTTGTCGCCGCAGAACCCGTTTCTTCCCGGGCCCGGCCGCGATTTCAGCGGCTTCCTCCGCCATATGGGGTCGGAGCAGTTCCTGCAGGCGCTGCAGCGCGATGGCGCACGGGTCGACGTCGCGGCGTTCATCGCGGATTGGGAACGGCGGGCGGCGATCTACCGCGCCGCCACCAAGCGTTACTGGCTGTATCAGTAAGCCGGGCGGCGAGCGCGGGAAAGAAGACCCCGCGTTCGCGTCCCGGCAGATTCGGGGACTTTTTTGAAGGGCGTCCGGCGGCGGCGGTGTTATAAACGTTACCACCGAACCCGTTTTCGCCATGTCCTCCCGCGATCCCCTCGATCCTCTGCTCGATCATTGGTCCGAGACCCCCGAACCCTCGCCGCGCCTTGCCTCCGAAGTCTGGCGGCGCATCGCGCTCGCCGAGGAGGCGAGCCATCCGCACCCGACCGGTTTCCGGGCGATGGTCGAAGCGTGGTTTGCGCGCCCACCGTTCGCGGCGATGTTCGTGGCGTCCTGCGCGCTGCTGGGCCTTTTCCTCGCGGAGGTGCGCGTCAACGCCCACCAGCAGGAGCGCAACGCCCAACTCGCCCGCAGCTATCTTCAGTTGATCGATCCGCTCCTCAAGAGCGACACGATCGCCCTCCACCAGCCATGAACCGCACCACGCTCATCCTTCTGCTCGGACTGGCGGCGGGCATCGGCTCGCATACGGCGTATTACCGCCTGCACCGGCCGGCCGGCCTCGATTCGCTCGACGGTCAGCTGCTGTGGATCAAATCCGAGCTCAATCTCTCCGACGCGCAATTTACGCAGATCAAGGCGCTCCACGAAGAATCCAGCCCGCGGCTCCGCGCGCTCGCCGCCGAAGTCGCCCGCATGCAGGAGGAGTTCGCCGCCTTCGAAAACACGCGGCGCACGTCCGATCGCGTCGACTTCCTCGAGTTCGCGCAGTTCGTCGAGACCCGTCGCCACATCAATCGCGAATGTCTCGAGTCCACCCGCCGCCTCGTGCAGGCGACCGCCGGCGTGATGACGCCGGAGCAGCGCACGCGTTATCTCGGCATGGTCTCCGCGTTCGAATCCCACCAGGAGCGTCAGCTCAATTGAGCGCGCGCCACTGCCGGTCACCCCAGCGGCTGTGATTTCCGACCCCGCCACCGATCGCGCCAGCCTCGCCGCGCTCCAGCACGGCGACACGACGGCGCTGAACCGGCTCATCGCGCGCTGGCAGCAGCCGCTGATCAGTTACGCGTTCCGCTACGTGCAGAACTCCGCGGACGCGCACGATCTCGTGGCGGATGTGTTCGTGCGGTTTTATCAACAGCGCGCCCGGCTGCGGCCCGACACCAATGTCTCCGCCTGGCTTTTCACCGCGCTCACGAATCTTTGCCACAACCACCATCGCTGGAAACGCCGGCACCCCACCGTGCCGCTCGATCCCGCTCCGCTGGACGGCGACCGCGGCACGCCCGCGCCCGAGCGCGAGATCGCGTCGCCGCTGCCCGGCCCCGGCGCGCTCGTCGCGCAGGACGAGATCCAGGACGCCGTGCGCGCCGCGATCGCGGAACTGCCGCACGATCTGAAAGCCGCGATCCTGCTGCACCATTACCAGCGGCTTTCCTATCGCGAGATCGCCGAGATCACCGGCTGCTCCGAGCGCGGCGTCGAAACGCGACTCTACCGCGCCCGCCAGCAACTGCGAAACCGGCTCGCCGGCTTGATTCGCGAGACGTCGAGTTGCTGACGCCGCGGCGTTCAAGAGCTCAACAGTCCTTCACGAAAAGCCGATCGCGTGGCTCCTGCGCCGCGCGTTTTTTGTGTCTGAGTTCCGCGACAATAAAAAACCCGGCAGCGCTACGCCGCCGGGTCGAAACCCCAAGAGGATTGTAACCAAGTCAGTCGTTCAGCGCCTCGGGCGTGGCGGGACCGGGATTGAAGTTGAAGTCCTGCCGGGCGGCCACGAGGACCGGCACGCCGTGCGACATCGGGGGTTCGAATTCCCACTGCGACACCGCCTCGACCGCCGCCGCCGCAAACGCACCGAGCGATTCGCTCGTCTCGCGCGACACCGCCGGCATCCGGACGTGACCTTTTTCATCGATGAAGAAGTTCACCGTCACCGAGGCCGCCTGCGGCGGCTTCGACGGCTCGATCGGATACAGCGGCCGCACCACCTTGGTCGGCGTCGGGATGCGATCGAGCTGCTGCAGCGTGCCCACCTTGTAGCTGTAAGCGCTCGGCCGCAGCTGGTAGTTGCGCATCTCGACGTAGGAGGAAACCGTCATGTCGACGACTACCAAGCCCTGCCGTTCGAAGTTGAACGTCAGGTCCATGATCGCGCCCACCGGCTGACCGCCGACCCACGCCGGCTCGTAACGCCATTGTTTGAGCGCGGCGACCGCGCTGTCGGCAAATGCCGGGTGCGAATAGGCCGTGACGAGCGCGTCGGTCAGCTTGCCTTTTTCGTCGACCGAGATGGTGACGCGTGCCTCACCGGCCGTGACGCCCAGTTCGTTCACGCGGAGCGGGAAAATCGGCGTCTCCGTCTGGATGATCTTCATCGGCGTGTAACCCGCCGTCTGGGCGGACACCGCCGGAACCGTCGCCGCGCACACCAGCGCGGGAATGAGAAGGAAAGCTCGGGAGTTCATGATAGCGAGGGTTACCCGGCATAACACCGCAGCCCCGCCCACCCCTTCACCTTCGCTCGCCGCCGGCGAAATTCGCCCTTGCCGCCCTTCGCCGCCGGGGCGAAACAAAAGCTCCTCCGGCGCGTCTCGCCGCGCCGTAAACCCCGATTACTCTTATGCCCAGAACTGTCACCCTCTTCACCGGCCAGTGGGCCGATCTTCCCCTCACCGAGCTCGCTCCGCTCGCCAAGAAAATGGGCTACGACGGCCTCGAGCTCGCCTGCTGGGGCGACCACTTCGACGTCGACCAGGCCGCGTCTTCCAAGAAATACGTCGCCGAGAAATGGCAGCTCCTCGCCGACCACGGCCTGTCCTGCTTCGCGGTTTCCAACCACCTCGTCGGGCAGGCGGTCTGCGATCTGATCGACGAACGCCACAAGGCCATCCTGCCGCCCGACGTCTGGGGCGACGGCAATCCCGAGAGCGTCCGCAAGCGCGCCGCGAAGAAGCTCTCGCTCACCGCGAAAGCCGCGCGCGCCTTCCTCGATGCCCGCCCGAAAAGCCTCGGCGCCGCCGACTTTCCCGCCGTCGTCAACGGCTTCACCGGCTCCTCCATCTGGCACTCGATCTACGCCTTCCCCCCGACCTCGCAGGCGTATTGGGATGCTGGATTCGCCGACTTCGGCAAACGCTTCGGCCCGATCCTCGACGCGTTCGACAAGGTCAACGTCAACTTCGCGCTCGAGGTGCACCCGACGGAAATCGCGTTCGACATCGCCAGCGCGCAGCGCGCCCTCGCCGCCGTGAAGCAGCACAAGCGTTTCGGCTTCAACTACGACCCGTCGCATCTCGGGTATCAGGGAGTCGACTACGTGAAGTTCATCCGCACCTTCGGCAACCGTATCTACCACGCCCACATGAAGGACGTCTGGTGGGGCCACGGCAACGGCGAGGCCGGCGTCTTCGGCGGCCACACGACGTTTGGCGACGCCCGTCGCTACTGGGATTTCCGCTCCGTCGGCCGCGGCGACATCAACTTCGAGGAGATCATCGTCGCGTTGAACGACGTCGGTTATCAGGGCCCGCTCTCCGTCGAATGGGAGGACATCCGCATGGACCGTGTGCATGGCGCAACCGAGTCCGCCGCGTTTCTCCGCCGGCTCGACTTCGCCCGCAGCGCCGTCGCCTTCGACGCCGCCTTCGACAAAAAGAACCAGTAACAATCGAAACCACGAAATACACGAACCACACGAAAAGGCCGATCCACCAAGGCCCGGATTCTTTCGTGTATTTCGTGTGTTTCGTGGTTCCTCATTTCTGAACCTCCTCTCATGAGCACCAAAATCGCCATCATCGGCGCCGGCGGCATGGCCGCCTATCACGCCACCGGTTTCCGCAATGCCGGCGCCGACATCGTCGCGCTGGCCGACGTCAACCAGGCCGCCGCCGAACGCGCCGCCGCCAAACACGGCATCGGCCGCGTGTTCACCAGCGTCTCCGAGATGCTGCGCGACGTGCCCGAGCTCGACGCGGTCTCCATCATCGTCCCCAACAAATACCACGCCCCGCTCGCGCTCCAGGCGCTCAAGGCCGGCAAGCACGTCTTCTGCGAGAAACCGCCCGCGATGAACGCGCGCGAGATGACGCAGATGCAGGCCGCCGCCAAGGGCGCGAAACGCACGTTGATGTTCAACTTCAACAACCGCGCGCGCCCCGAGAGCTACGCGATGATGGACTACATCCAGCAGGGCGTCGTCGGCCGCATCAATTCCTGCCAGGCGAAATGGATCCGCCGCACCGGCATCCCCGGCTTCGGCGGCTGGTTCACCACCAAGGCGCTCTCCGGCGGCGGCCCGCTCATCGACCTGCTCCACATGGTTGACCTCGGCCTCTATTTCATGGGCTACCCGGAGCCGGCGCACGTGCTCGCGCAGACGTTCAACGACCACATCACCGACAAGAACTTCAAGGGTCCGTGGGGCATTCCGGACGTCGCGAAAGGCGCGACCGACGTCGAGGCCGCCGCGCACGGCTTCGTCACCTTCACGACCGGCCAGACGCTGTCGTTCCAGGTTTCCTGGGCCGAGATGAACAAGCGCGAGGAAGTCTCGGTCGTTTTCCAAGGCACCAAGGCCGGCGGCATGGTCCAGCGGCTCTTCGGCCTCGACGGCCTCGACCACACCGCGATCGACGCCTGCGAACTCTACACCCAGGACAACGGCCGCTCCGTCAACCGCAGCATCATCGTCCCGCCCGACGAGCCGATGGGCCGCGTGCGCTCCGCGATGAATTTCGTCTACGCGCTCGAAGGCAAAGAAAAGCCGTTGAACACCCCCGACCAGGCCCTGTCGCTGATGAAGATCATCGACGGCGCCTACAAATCCGCCGCGACGAAAAAGCCCGTCGCGCTGTGATGCCGTAGGGCGGGTCTCCGACCCGCCCGTTTTGTCATTGCGAGGGCCGTCTCCGCGGCCCGAAGCAATCCAGCCTCGCCCCTACTTACTACCCGCTACTCGCTACTTCCTCCCCCCACCATGAAACTCAACCGCAAACTCCGCATGGGCATGGTCGGCGGCGGCCGTGGCGCCTTCATCGGCGCCGTGCACCGCATGGCCGCCCGTCTCGACGGCGAGATCGACCTCGTCGCGGGCTGCTTCTCCTCCGATCCGCAAAAATCGAAGCTCTCCGGACAGGACCTGTTCCTCGATCCGACCCGCGTCTACGCGACCTACGAGGAGATGGCGCAAAAGGAAGCCGCGCTTCCCGCCGACCAGCGCATCGACTTCGTTTCGATCGTCACGCGCAACAACACCCACTTCGCCGTCGCCAAAACGTTTCTCGAAGCGGGCTTCCACGTCGTGTGCGACAAGCCGCTGTGTTTCACCCGCAAGGAAGGCCTGAAGCTGCGCGAAATCGTCCGCAAGACCGGCAAGGTCTTCGCACTCACGCACAACTACACCGGCTATCCGATGGTCAAAGAGGCGCGCGACTGGGTGCGCTCCGGCAAGCTCGGCAAGATCCTCAAGGTCGTCGTCGAGTATCCGCAGGGCTACGCCATCACCGCGCTCGAGGAAAAAGCCGACGGGGCCATCTCCAACTGGCGCATGGACCCGTCCGTCTCCGGCGTTTCCAACTGCATGGGCGACATCGGCACGCACGCGCACAATCTCGCCCGCTACATCACCGGCCTCGACATCGACGAGATCTGCGCCGAGCTCTCCACCTTCATCCCCGGCCGTCCGCTCGACGACGACGGCAACTGCCTGATCCGTTTCGCCGGCGGCGCCAAGGGCATCCTCTACGCATCGCAAATTTCCCACGGCGAGGAAAACAACCTGCGTATCCGCGTTTATGGGACGAAGGGCGGCCTCGAGTGGCACCAGGAAGATCCGAACGAACTCGTGTTCAAGCGCGCGGATGCGCCGCCCGTGGTCTCGCGTCGGGGCAACAGCTATCTCAGCGACGCGGCCCAGGGCGCCACGCGCACGCCGTTCGCGCATCCGGAGGGCTTCATCGAAGCGTTCGCCAACGTCTACCGTTCCGCCGCGACCGCGATCGCGGACGCGGTGGCGGGCCGCAAGCCGCCCAAGGGCGGCTACGATTTCCCGACGGTGGACGACGGCATCGCCGGCATGGCCTTCATCGAAAGCGTGGTGAAGAGCTCCAAGTCCGGCGCGAAATGGGTGAAGTTTCCGCGGGATTAGGGTCCCGTTTGTCATTGCGAGGAGCAAAGCGACGAAGCAATCCAGCTAACCGGTGGCCTTCAGCTGGATCGCCACGTCGTCCCGCGTCCGCGGGACTCCTCGCGATAACAATGGGCGTATTTGCCCCTACTTCGCCGCCACCGTCCCTTGATTCTTCGCCACCCACGCCTCGTAATCCTTCCGCGGCATGAAGCGTAACGAGGCGCTGTTGACGCAGTAGCGCAGGCCGCCTTTGTCGCGCGGGCCATCCTCGAACACGTGGCCCAGGTGCGCGCCGTCGACGGCGCAGTGCACTTCCGTGCGAACCATGCCGTAACTCACGTCACGCGTCTCGCCGACAAATGCCGGCTCGATCGGCTTCGTGAAACTCGGCCAGCCCGTGCCGCTCTCGAATTTGTCGCGGCTGTCGAACAGCGGCGTGTCGCTGCACACCGAGAAATAGACGCCGTCCTCGTGGTTGTTCCAATACTCGTTGCGGAACGGCGGCTCCGTGCCCTGCTGCCGCGCCACGCGATACTGCGTCGGCGTCAGCAGCTTTTTCCACTCCGCGTTGCTGCGTTTCACCTTGGTTTTCGACATGTCGATCACGACATGCGACGGCAGCCCGCAGGCCGATTTCTCGCCGTCAATGGCGCACGCCGCGTCGCCCGGCGCGGTCGTTTCGGAAGCTTTGGTCGATTTCATAGAAGTGGCCGCCACGGCCGCCGCCGCTGACAGAAGAAAGGGGAGCCAAGCGAAGCGTTTCATCGTGTCGGTAAGAGTAGCACCAAACCTCCAATATTCCACCGCTCACCTACGACCACCGCAAAAACCAGAGTGTCATATAATGGATGACACTCCAGTTTCCCGCGCGATCGCTCACTCCGCGCGCACCGGCAGCGTGCCGTCGCCGAATTCGGCGGTGAGTTTCTGACCGCTCGCGACGTCCTTCCGGCGAGGCAGCGGGCGGCCCTGCTCGTCGCGCACGATCACGAAACCGCGGTTCAACACCGACTGCGGGCTCGCGCCTTGCAGCCGTTTCCACAGTGCCAGCAAGCGATGCGATTCGATCTGCACGCGTTTCTCCGGCGAGCGCTGCATCAGGAGCGAACGCGCCTCCGCCAGCCGCTGCCGTTTCCCGTGCAGCTCCGCGCGCCACGCTCCCGCGAGCCGGTTTGCCAAATCGTCCAGCCGCAGAAATCCCTGCTCGATCTGCGCGGTCGGCGACAACAGCCGCAGCCGCGAGCGCGCGTGGTCGACTCTACCCGCGGCGCGCTCGAGCGTGTTTTCGCCCGCGGCCAGCATCGCCTCGCTCGCCCTCAGCGCCCGCTGCGCCGCCGCCACGAAGTGACTCGAGATCAACTCCGCCGCCGCGCTCGGCGTCTCCGCGCGAACGTCCGCGGCAAAATCGCACAGCGAAAAATCGATCTCGTGCCCCACCGCCGAAACGATCGGCACCGCGCACGCCGCCACCGCGCGCACGAGCGGTTCTTCGTTGAACGCCCACAGGTCTTCCAGGCTCCCGCCCCCGCGTCCGATCACGAGCAGATCGAAAATCCCAAGTCGCTGCGCCACCTCCAGCATCGCCACCATCTCCGCCGCGGCGCCGTCGCCCTGGACCTTCGCGGGCAGCACGACCACACGGCCGCGCCAGCCGCGCCGCTTCAAGATCCGCAGAAAATCCTGCACGGCCGCGCCGGTCGGCGACGTCACGAATCCGATCGTCGCCGGCATCTCCGGCAGCGCGCGTTTTTTCTCGCTCGCGAACAATCCCTCCGCCGCCAGCCGCTCCTTCAGTGCTTCGAACTCGCGCCGCAGCCGGCCTTCGCCGTCGTCGATGATCGCGCGCACGATGAACTGATACTGCCCGCGCGCCTCGTAAAGGCTGATCTCGCCGAACACCACGATCTGCAATCCATCGCGCAACTTCACCGTCTGCCGCGCCGCATCGCCGCGAAACAGCACCGCGTTCATCGCCGCACCTGCGTCCTTGAGACAGAAATACACGTGACCGCTCGCCTGTGCGCGCAGGTTCGATACCTCGCCGCGCACCCAGCCCGGACGCAGCCCGCGCTCGAGCAGCGTCTTCACGCGGCGCGTGAATTCGCTCACCGACTCGACACGTTCGTCCGCGTTGGAAAACAGACTCTCGTCCCGCGTCCTCATGGGCCGGTTTCTCCTTCCATGCGCTGCGCCGCTCTCTTCTTCCCGTAATGCTTCCGCGCCCAATGCGTGGCCACGACCGCCAACACGAGCACGCTCGCCGCCAGCATCGCCAGGCGCCCCTTACCGTGCAGCAGCGCATCACCAAAAAGCACGAAGCCGGCCGTGTAGATCCACGTGACCACGCACGAGACCAGCAGATATCGGCCGAACGGCACGCCCGCCAAACCGAGCAGATAGTTTTGCACGAAGAACGGCACGCCCGGCGTCACGCGCGTGACGATCGCGAGGTCCGTCAAATCGCCCGCGTCCATCTCCGGCAGCTTGTAACCGAGACGCGTCATCAGCCGCTCCAGAAACGGCCGCAGGGCACGACGCGCGAGCGCATAGGTGATCACCATGTTCACCGTCATCGCGATCAATGACAGCGTCACCACCAGCGGCAGTCCAAGTTTCGGCCCGAAGACCGGCCCGGCGGTCAGCGTGAAGGTCAGCGCCGGGATCCCGAACGCCGGCAAGATCGCCATCGCCGTAAAATAAACCTCCGGCCCGGCGGTGCGGATCAACGCCAGCCATTGCTCGACGAGGCCGCGCACGTCCACGCCTCGCGTCACCACCACCGCCACCGCGATCAAGATCGCCGCGACGATCGCGAGCTTCAGCAGCAAGGCGTTCTTCTTTGGTCCGTCGGCTCCAGCCATCGCGGCAGCCTGCCCGCGCCCGCGCGCGACCGTCAAGCCCACCGGGTTAAACAAGCGTAAACCTGCCGCCCAGCGCGCGATCCGCAGCCACGGCCGCAGCCTGCGGCTTGCGCGAGCTCGCCGCACGCGCTGAGATCGGCGGGTCCGCCTTCGCTCCCTTTCATGGCTTCACCCGCATCGCCCTCGCTCCGCTCCGCCGACGCCACCGCTTCGAGCCAGCGCGTGCTGATCGCCGCAGGCGCGACCTTGGTGACGACGCTCTCGCTCCTTTCCCCGTCGACCAGCCGCATCCTGGTCTGGCCCTGGGCCGGTTTCGCCACGGCGTTCTGGCTGCTGCCGATCGCGGTCGCGCTGTGGCGGCTCGCATCTCGCCGAGAACACAGCCGGCTCGGCGGCGCGCTCGATCTCGGGTTCGGCTTGCTCGCCGGGGCCGCCGTCTTGTCGGCGCTCGCGAGTCCTTTGCGCGGTATCAGTTTGACGGCAACCCTGCCGGTGCTCGGCGCCGGCGCGTTGCCGTATGCCTTGCGGCCGTTGTTTGCCGGATCGAGCAATCGCACGACTCGCGTTTTTCTGCTCATCGGCGCTCTCGCCTTCGCCATCGTCGCCGCGAGCGGACTCGACTGGCTGATCGGGGTTGTGCAACGCGGCGGGATCGCGGCGCGCAACGCTTTTCCGTTCGGTCACAGCAATGCCGTCGGCAGTTTCAGTGTGCTCGCGGCGTCATGGCTGTTCGTCTGTGCCACGCGCACCCGAACCTGGATCCGCGCGCTTTCTGCAGTGAGCGCAAGCTTGGCCGTGCTGGTCGCGCTGTCGTCGGCCAGTCGCGGCGCCGTTCTCGCGCTCGGCGCCGGATTTGCCGTCGCGGCGGGTCTGCATTTCTGGCGTCGCGGCCAGCGTCTTCGTTTTCTCGCGCTCGTGGTCGCGGCCCTCCTGCTCGGCGTCGCGACGAATGGCCGCTTGCGGGACCTCGCGCTGCACGGGCGCTGGGCGCCCGTCGCGCAGGAGAGCAACGACCAGCGTTTCGCGATGCTGCTCGGTGGCGCACAACTCGGCGCCGAACGCCCCGCGCTCGGCTGGGGCCCAGGCACCGTGCCGCACGTGTTTCCGCGCGTGCGCGGCGATTTGCCGGGCTCGGTCGACAACTTCCTCCATCTCCACAACGCGTTCGCGCAAACGTGGGCGACGCTCGGACTCGCGGGCTTGTTAGCCGTCGTCCTGATCGCTTTCGGCGTGCTCCACGGGCTTCGCGCCGAAATCCCCTGGCCGCCCGAACGTATCGCGCTCGCCGCCGGACTGGTGGCGACTGCGACCGTTTTGTTGTTCGACCATCCGCTGGATATTCCCGCGTTCGCCGTGCTCGCCGCCGCGCATCTCGCCGCGTGGGTAGGTTCGAATCCGCCTCCGGCGCCGGGTCGCCCTCGCGTGGTCGCTATCGTTGGCGCAGTCTCGCTCGTGCCAGTCCTCGTCATTTCAGCTCGCGATCTTGCCGCGCGCGCCGCGTATGCGCACGCGCTCGAGGCGGCCGCAGAGAACGATCCCGAACGCTATGTCGCCCAGTTGCGACGCGCCGACAGGCTGATGTCGGGCGATCCATTTTATCTCCAACAACTCGGCGCCCACTTCGCCACCGGACATCCTTTTCCGGATCAATCCGGCGCATCGGTTGACGCCGCCAGCGACGCGCTTCAGCGCGCGCTGTTCGTGAATTCGGATCTTGAATACGCGCATTACAACCTCGGCTGGCTGCTCCTCGAGCGCGATCCCGCCGGATCGGCGCGCCACTTCCTCGCCGCCGCGCGTCTCGCGCCACGCCGCGGTGGCGTCTACTTCGGCCTCGGGCTGGCGCAGCTGCGCACCGGCGACCGTGCCGGCGCGGTGCGCGCCTTCGCCACTGAATGGTTGAACGATCCGGCCTTCGCGTTTTCCGAGCTTTGGTTTTCGACGCCGTTCGGCGCACTGCGCCCCGAAATCGTCCGCGTCGCCGCCGCGGCCCTGCCCGCCGACGACGCAAGGTCGGCCGCCCTCGCGACGATGTGGCGGGAACAAACCGTGGCCGTTCCGTCCGGCCCGGCTTTCCGTCGCGTGCGCTCCGGCTACGGTGTGCTGGCCGGCCATCCCGACGGCCCGCCGCCCATTGACGTCAACGTGCAGGCGACGCCACTGCTGACGCCGGAGCTCCGTCGACGCTGTCCGCCAAAGGGCTGGCTGCGCGGCGGCTTCCTGCTCGAATTTCTCTCCGCTTCGTCCCGCTAAAACCTCATGGCTGCCCGCCGTTCCGCCCCGCTTCGCCAGACCGTGCTGCCTTCGCTGCTGCTCGCGGGCGACACGCTCGTCGCCTTCGGCGGTTTGTCGCTTGGTTATTGGTTGCGTTATCACACGGCACTCGGACGCGTGGGGCTGCTCGTGCCCGACGCGCGTTTCCGCGATTACCTGCCGCTGTTGTTGCTCGGCACGGCCTTTCTCGTCGCGGCTTTCGCCCACCTGAATCTCTACGAAGAACGCTACCTGTTGCGGAAATTTCAGTCGCTGAATCTCATCATCAAGGGCGCCACGTTCTGGCTCGTCGCATATCTGAGCCTCTCGCTGGTGCTCTATTTTCAGCCGCCGATTTCGCGGTGGTTCGTGATCCTCGCGTATGTCGTGACACTCGCGCTGATGTTCCTGTGGCGGAGCGCCGTTTATGCCGTGTTCACGCGCACGACGCTGCTCGATCGCCTGCGGCAGCGCGTGGCGGTGATCGGCTGGAGCGACGAAGCGGCGGATCTCGTCAACGACGTCGCGGCGTTGCCGGCGCACCCGTTCAAAATCTGCGGCGCGATCACGCTCGACGACGAGCCGGCGCCCATCGGCCTGCCGCACCTGGGCGCGGCGGAGCAACTCGCCTCGGTGTTAAGCCGACACGAGATCGACGTCCTGATCGCCGCGCGCAGCGAATTCCCGCGGGAGCGCCTGCAAGCCATCGCGGAAACGTGCGAACGCGCGTTCGTAGAATGGAAAATCGTGCCGTCGGCGTTTCAGATTCTCACCAGCGGACTGCGCCTGCAGGCCGTCGGTCGCGTGCCGGTGCTCGGCGTCGAATCGCTCGCGATCAACCGGCTCTTCAACCGCGCGGCGAAACAGGCACTCGACCTGCTCGGCGCCGCACTCGGGCTCGTGCTCTCCGCACCGCTGATCGCGATCCTCGCCGTCCTGATCAAACGCGAGTCGCCCGAGGGTCCGGTGTTTTTCGCGCAGACGCGGGTGGGGCTCGACGGCCAGCCGTTCACGTTGTGGAAACTCCGCAGCATGCGACCCGATGCGTCCGCAACGGATCACGAACGCGTGAGCACCGCCGCGGCCGACGGACGCCGGCTTCGGGTCGGCGCGTTCATGCGCCGCTGGAATCTCGACGAGTTGCCGCAGTTCTGGAACGTGCTCCGCGGCGAGATGAGCCTCGTCGGCCCGCGGCCCGAGCGGCCGTTTCACGTCGACCACCTCTCGCGCTCGATCCCGCACTACCTGCCGCGCCATCTGGCAAAGCCGGGCCTGACGGGTTGGGCGCAGGTCAACGGCTTCCGCGGCGAAGGCAACCTGCTGCGACGCGTGCAGCACGATATCTACTACATCGAGAACTGGTCGATCTGGCTGGACCTGCAGATCCTCGGCCTGACGTTTCTCCGCTGGAAAAATCCCGCAGAGTGAAACGCCAGCGCCTGCGCTAACCTCACAGCGGGCGCACCCGCCGATGACCGCGCTGGCGCGCGCGCCACAGGGCGAGACGTCTCCACAGCCCAAACAGCAGCCGCCACTTCGCGCGCGCCCACGGCGTGGTGCCGAAATGTTTCAGGTAGACATCGCGATTCGCGTCGAAGATCGCCTGCGACATGCGATCAAACTCCTTCGCGACGCTCACGCCTTTGAGATGCGTGATACTCACGCGGCCGTCGTAAACGATCCGCCAGCCCCCGCGCGCCACGCGCAGGCAAAGATCGAGGTCGTCGCCATACATGAAGAACGCCTCGTCGAACACCTTGCCGTCGGGCGCGACCGCCTGCAGCACGCGGCGCGGCGCCAGCATGAAGGCACCATTGATCGCGCCGACGTCGCAAGACGCGCTTTC
Source organism: Opitutaceae bacterium (assembly GCA_040255565.1). Taxonomy (GTDB): domain Bacteria; phylum Verrucomicrobiota; class Verrucomicrobiia; order Opitutales; family Opitutaceae; genus Opitutus. Next base: position 237,198 of record JBDZVH010000002.1, read on the forward strand.
CGGCAGGTGCGTCAGATTGTATCCGGAAAATAACTTCGTTCGTGGAAACCGCGCCGCCACCCCGCTGGCACGGCAAAAACCGTCCCAGGCTGTGGGAATCGAGCGCCGGCAGGCGAGGTCCATGGAGCCATCGGCGAGCACGAGCTTCGGCGAGATCAGCCCGATGCGGGAGTCGTGCCGCAGCCTCTCGACGCAGTGCTCGAGCGCTGGCGCGTTGGCGACGGTGTCGGGATTAAGGAACAGCACGAACTCGCCGCGCGGATCCGTGTGAGCGAAGCCGAGATTGTTGGCGCGGCCGAACCCGAGGTTCGTCGGTGCGGGGACGTAGTTCACGGACGGGAAACGCGCACGGATGAGTTCGCCGGCGCCATCGCCGGGCGAGTTGTCGACGACGATCACCTCGACCACGCCGCCGGCCGTCGTCGGTGGAAGCGAAGCAAGACACGCCCCGATCTCATCGCGAGAGCGGTAGGCGACGATGACGATGGAAAGCCGGAGCGAACTCATGTTTCAAACGTCCTTCGTCGCGAAAGAGGACATGGGCCATTGTGGCCGCACAAGCCGTCCCAGGTGCCAACCAGCATCGCGCGTAGCTTTTTGAGTTTCGCCCGTTCGAATGCGACTACCCGAAAAACCCAAAGCGCCGCCGCACAGACCTCAAAGAGCACCCAATGCACTTCGCGGCGGCCGTGTCGCCGCAGCAGCGGAACACGATTTCGTGCGATGTAGTAATGCCGAAGCGGCGAGTGATGGGTCGGCGTTGCCTCCCAGCCCAGAAGCCGCCGCACCTCCCGGTTCCCCAACCGGTGCTGCAGGCAGGCCGACGGGGTGGCCAGAATCGTCCAACCCTCCGCCCGTGCTTTCAGACAAAAATCCGTATCCACATAATCGATAAAGAGCCCCTCATCGAAGCGCCCCACCGCCTCCCATGCAGCGATCCTCACCAGCGAGCCCGAGGTGATGACCATCGTGACAGGCAGGACCGAGTCCGTCATCGGCGTTTTCGAAAACAGCCAGCGAACCCGATCGTCGGCGCGCAAGAAACGATGACTGCGCCCCGTGGCCGCATCTCGAAAGTTCGGCCCGATCGCCGCGATTCGAGCGTTGCCCGGATGGTCGGCGACATCCCTCGCCAGCCGCTGACCCAACGACCGCGGCGGCTCGCTATCCTGATCAAACAGGAGCGCCCATGCGCAACCGCGATCACGGAGGCGCGATACTCCTTGGTTCAAAGCCGCCGCCAGACCGATGTTCTCGACGTTCGCCACCCACTCGCCGCCCAGCCGCGCCGCTTCGAAGGCGAGCAAACTGCGCTCCGCTGGGGACGATCCGTTGTCGACCACGACGAAGAAGGCGCCCTGGCACCGCATCGCCTGGAGGCGGGCGCCCATTCCCCCGGACGGCCGATGCGTGACCACCACCACACCGATTTCACCTGTCTCATTCATATCACATCCTCGCCCCGAAGCGCCCGTTGCAGGCGATCGACCGACGCTTCGAAGCGCCATCCCATCGCATCGACCTGCCCTCGCGTCGCGAGCCGCTGACTCAGGCCGTCGTCGGTCAGCAACCGGAGCAGATTTGACGCGAAGCGGGTGGTATCCCCGGCCGGATGGAGCAACGCATTCTCCTCATTTCGCAGAAACTCGCGGTGCCCGCCGATATCGGTGCCAGCGACAGCACAGCCGCATTGCTGAGCCTCGAAAGGCGGCAGCCCCCATCCTTCTGCGTGGCTGGGCGCAGCGAACACGCGAGCCTCGTTGTAAAGCCGCCTCAGCTCCGCGGGAGCGGGGTTTTGGTGGTAGCGAATCCCATCTCGTTGCGGCCCTCCAATCGACGCGACTCCGAACGCGTGGACGGACAGCTCCGGCAGCTGGGCCCGCAAACGCGGAAGGACCGCCAGCACATCGGCCGCACCTTTTTGCGGATGCGAATGGAAGGGCCACAGGAGGTGCGGCGCTTTTCTTAACTCAATGGGTCGATCTACACCAAAATGAATCGGATCGGCCCCGTTGGGCAGGTAGACCGCCGATTCCCCCGTCGCCTTTATCAAATCGCAAAGCCAGCGGGACACCGCGAGCTTCACGAAAGGCAGCCGCCATGATGCCTTCACGCGCTCGGCCGGGAAATCCCAGGTTTCATAGCCTTGCACCAGATAGAGCAACCGCAGGCCCGAAGCAGGCCAATGGGAAATTGATTCCGCAGTCTGGACCGAGGTTGCAATCACGACGTCCGCCGAGGCGGCCAAGCGACGAAGATCCTGCACCCAATCGATACCCACGCCCGGCAGAACCTGAAACCATCGGTGGGGTGAGTAGCCGCGATTGAAACGCCACCACCAATATCGTGTCTGCCGGGCTTTTTTTCCCCACCAGCCTCCCGACCCGCGCAACGCCGAGGGCAGGATTATCGAGACCGTCCACCCGCTGGCCGCGAGCGCATTGGCGTAGCGGAGAACCATGCGGGCGCCGCCGCTCGGGACAGCGGCCCCACCAGGAAGAACGAACGACACTTTCATTCGGAGAGCACGCGACGATCGCGCCGGCCGGAACGGCCATCGGGCCAGAGCCGGAAGGCCTGCAGTAGACGTCGGCCAGCGCCCAATACCTGCCGGCCGACGGCGAGTGCGATCCGTCCTGAATATTTCCGGAGCACGGCCGCCTCTTCCGCCCGAGCCAGGCGGCCTTCGTCGCGTTCGCTTACGCCTGCGCGTGCAAAACGTGCGAAGGGCCGAGAAATCACGTCGATCGCAACATCGTCGCGAATGAGACGCTGCCAGAGTTCGAAATCCATCGCCACCCGCCAGCGCGCATCGAATCCCCCGGCCGAGCAGAGCCGCTGGCGACGAACAATCGTGGCGGGGTGCATCAGCCAGCAGCGGACGAGCGGCCATTGATACTTTAGCGGTGGGGCCGGCCGAGGAGCGGCATCTCCGTCAAACTGCAGCGCCCCCGTGATGACCTCGGCCCGCGTGTGCTGCAATAATGAGATCAACCAGCCGCACTCCAGCGTCTCGTGCACGGCATCGCCGCCGTTGAGAAACCAAACCCACTCGCCTTGCGCCGAGGCCAAGCCGGCACTGAACGCTTCGGCAATTCCATCGGTGGGCTGCACGATGACGCGTGCCGAACTGCCCATCGCCCGTATTGCTGAGGATGTATCATCCGCCTCCGAACACACCGTCACCACAAGGTGCTCGACGCTATCATTGGATATTCGTCCCGTGCTGCGGAGTGTGCGCCCCAGACCCGCCGGGTCTTGTTTCGTGATTGTGATGATCGTCAGGAGCATGACGGCAACGGGGGCTGCTCTCCTGTAGTATCCAGGACGGTTTCGTAAACCAAGCGCAGTCGCCTCGCATGGACGGCATAGGAGAAATTCGTTTCGAAGTGAGAACGGCACTCCACCGCGACCATTTCGGCCGGCCGGCCGCGCGTTATCCAGCGCACGGCTGCTTCGGCGAGGGAAGCGGCCGACTGCTCAGATACCAGCTCTCCCGTGACGTCATCTCTGACAATGTCACGAATGCCACCCGAGTCGAACGCCACGGTAGGACAGCCGCAAGCCAGCGCCTCGACCGCGATATTTGGCAGGTTGTCCTGGGTCGATGGCAGCAGCAACAGGTCGGCGGCGCGATAAACCGCGGCTAACTTAGCCGGATCTTCTATTGGACCGAGGGCCCTTGTATTCAGACGCGACTCCGCGGACCCGGCCACACCGCGACCGAACACAACCAGAATGCAAGGGCGGCCGAGCCTGTGCTGCGCCAGACGGACGGCCTCGGGCAGGAAATGGGCGCCCTTACGGCGTTCCCTCAGGTCGACGGCGCCGGCAGCGAACACCACGGCATTCTCGGGAAGCTCCAGTCGCCTGCGCGCGCTCGCTCGATCGCCTGGGCGGAACACGGTTCCGTCCAGACCATTTGGAACGATCTCGACTTGGCTGCCGGCAGCCAGGGGGCTTTGCCGCGCGAGGTCTCGTATCCAAATACTGGGTGCGATCCACCGGCTGACTCCGGCGAACGCGCGGCGCTTCCGCGAAAAATTACGTGCGCTCAGGTCATCCCCGATCGTGGAGCTCAATTGCGGACAAGAGCCACAACCGGCAGCAAAGCGGCGGCAGTCGTCAGGATAATGACAGCCGCCGGTGAGCGGCCAGGTGTCGTGCAAGGTCCAGACGATCGGCATCGGAAAGCGCTTCAACTCCTCCACGCGAACGAAACCGCCGCCCAGCCAGTGGAGGTGCACCAGATCCGGTGCGCTTCGCTTCACCGTGCGCGCAATCCGGGAAGGCAGAACCGAATTCGACCATTCCGAAAAAAAGCACCGGCGCGGATAACGCCAGAGCGGCCACCGATCGATGCGCCCTCGCCACCCCGACCAACGGGGACTTCGCACCCGCCGTCCGCCTTCATCCGGCGGATCTGCGGTCCAGAGTTCCGCCTCGATCCCCACTTCTCGGAGCGCGGCGACACTGCGCCCGGCAGCGATGCCCGCCCCTCCGGACGCACTGATCGTGATATGCGCGACCTTCATACGCTCGAGGGAGCTTGCGCGACGACTTGCGCCAGCGCACGCAGCGCGTGCCGGTAAACTTCCTCACCCTCGGCCAGCGAGGGCAAACGCGGCTTGCCGCCGGCCGCGATCTCAGCGCGAAGACGCAGCGCCGACTGGCGGCCATCGAACTGCTCGGGCGATACGAGTCTCTCCAGATTACCGGTGTCCCCGAGCAGGCCGGCGATTTTTCCGCCGCGGGTATAGTCGAGCGCGAGGAATGGTTTGCCGAGACCGAGGGCGAAGACGCATGAATGAAAACGCATCGCGACAATCGCATCCGCATCCTGCAAACGTTTCACCACGTCGCCAGGAGTGGGTCGAGGGCCCGCCAGTTGGGCCAACAACTCCGGATGGTGAGGGAGCAACCGCCTGTAGAAGTCACGGTCGTCTCCTCCCACCGGCAGGGAGTGCATGCACACGAGATCAATCTCAACGTCGCCCCACTGCTGCAAAGTCTCGACCAATCGCACGAGTTCGAACTCGAAGCGCCCCTTCGCATGCTGCGCACGCGCAGCAGATAGATCGAACGCATATTCCTCCAGCGGCCAGTCGCGAAGGGCGAGCGCGATGGCAAGGGGCTTCGAGCGGCGTTCGGTGTTCGAGCGCTGCAGACGCGACCACAGGAACGCGGGATCAGGCGCGGTCAATACCGGCCTTGCTCGTCCCAACCGGCGCGCCTGCCGCGCACCCGCCTGGTCCCTCAGAATACATACGTCGGCGAGCTTCACCATGGCAGCAACTGCGCCCCGTCTCGCCCCACCATTGCGCAACGGACCGATTCCGCAGCCGAGCAGGGCCGTGCACGCACCCACGGCCCGCCCCGACGCCAGCAACTGCCAGAGGTCGATGACCTCTTTGATTGAAGTCATCAGCGGCCCGCCTGCCACAGCGACGAGGGCATACGACCCTGCGGCCACCTGCCGTTTCGCCGTAGGGATATCCAGAACCGCGCGAACCTGCATTTCGGGCATGACCCGGCAGGTCTCGCGGGTGACATAAGGCTCGATACTGGCAACATCGATCGGAGCGCCGGGCATCTCCTCGGCAATCAGCCGGCACAACCCCGCGAGAATCGCGCGGTCGCCAAGTGTCTCCGTGCCATACCAGCCACAGAGCAGAACCGCGTCGCCCATGCGCTGGTTTCCGCACGCCGCGGGCCGGAGCAACTTCACCCACTCTCCCCAGTGCCGCGCCTGACCGAGCGCGGCCTTCGCCGGCGGCTTCAAACCCGCCGGCAGCCGCTGCCAAACTCGTCCAAGCCAGTAGCGCAGCAACATGCGGCGGCTTCCCATGCCATCGTAATCGTGACGGCAGTCCGCGCAGCGCGTGTCCTGGATCTGCCGCAGTACATCGCGATGCTCGCGATACACCTGCCCCGGAGCGCTCCGACGTCCGTTTCCCAATGTCGGACTGGCCACCGCACAGAACGCAAGCTCCCCGCGCGGCCCGAGGGTTGCGCCCCGATTCCGCCAAACACAGCCCGCCCGTCTCGGCGCCTCATACACGAGCTGATCCCGCAAGCTGCGATAAAACGTCCGCCGAAAGGAATCTCGTTCATAGCTATGAACGAGCGTATCGAGGAACGCCGCCACGTGAAACACCTCGCCGGGACTCAATTGAAACGGCTGCTGGAGCGAGCCGGTGTAAAGTCGCGGATGAGGGATACCCAGGCGGAACCGGGCATACACACCGCGACCCCGTGCGAACTCCAGAACCTCCTCGAGGTGGAAGACGTTCTCTCGAATTATCGTGCAGCCGATTCGGTAGGAGGTCACCCACTCCGTCGCGGCAAGGTAATCGAGCACCTGAACCGCGCTCCCGAAGTTCCCCGGAACTCCGCGGACCCGGTCATGCACATCGCCAATTCCGTCCAGCGACACCATCACGTCGAGCAGCTTGCCGTGACGACGGCAAAGGCGCCCCAACTCCTCGATCGATTCGATGACGCGTGGTCCGCGGATTGCGTTCGTGATTAGAGCCAGGCTTCGAAGTGACGGCAGGGCCTTAATCACCTCGGCAACGACCGCGACGAGATCGCGACGCAGCGTCGGTTCGCCTCCGTTGATCCCGACATTCTCAACGTCGCGGTAGAATGGATCCCGCAAGACGGCTCCGATCTCCGCCGGCATCATCTCGTCGTCACGCTTGCGCTGCCAGATGTGGCACATCTGGCAGCGCGAATTGCATATGTCGTTGACGGGAAACTGGAGCGCGATCGGTCGCCGAAGCACGGGACGGGCGGACGTATCCTGCCACGCTCGTACTGCGCGTCGAAGCCGGATGGAGGACAGCACAGGCACAGTCTAGATGGAGATGCGCAGACCTGGGCGAAGCAATGCCCGAACCTGGCACCATCCCAGTTCGCGCGTCGGGCGATAAACCAGTGTCGTGAGCAGGGCTGCGGTGGCATGCGCGACAACGGTCGCCACCGCGGCCCCGGCTGCGCCCCATCTTGGAATCAACGCAGCGTTAAGCACGACATTCACGCCGCCGCCGATCACCGCTGTCCACATGGCGAACCGGGTCAGACCGCGAATGACGAGCACTCGCCCGCGGGCCACGCTGATTGACACAAACACCACCGAGAGAAGGTGAATCTGGGCAATCGTGGACGCGTCGGAAAAGTCCCTCCCGTAGGCCAGCGGCACCACTAATGGAGCAGCGGCAATCAAGGGGATCACCAGTGCATAACCCAACGCAGCACTGGCGCGGACATATCGGCTCAGCAACGCCGGAAATCGAACGGGGTCCTGCGCTGCCGCCGTGAGCGTCGCCATTGCACTGGCCCCTGCCAAGAAAGGAATGGCATAGGCCGCGTCACTAAAGCGCGTTGCCGCGGCATACAGCCCCACCGCGTCGGCGCCGGACAGCCAGCGCAACATGATCTGGTCGACGCGCATGTAGAGCGTGGCCGCAAGCGCGCCCACCAGCAGGGGCCACGCCTCGTGCAGGAGAGCCTTGCCCTCGCACCAGAGCTGCTGGAACTCCAGCCGGCCGCCCCGCCGGGTCATCGCCCCAAACACCAGCAACGGCGCCCCCACCGTTTCGATCGCACTCGCCCAGGCAAACGCGAAAGGCGAAGCACCACGCCAGAGGAGCCACAGCCTCAGCGCTGTCACCAAGCCGAATCCCCACAGTCCCGCGCGGACCGCCACCCGCGCCTGAGTCCGGGCCTGAAACCAGAGCATCGGCACGGCAAACGCAGGACCGAACGCCCCAAACAAGGCGATCGCAAGCAATCCGCGCTGTAGTGCCCCAGGTCCGGAAATCCAAGGCAGGGCCGCGGCAATCATCGCCGCCGCCAACGCGCCGATCACAAGTCGCCAGACAAACGCCGCCGCCATGATTCGAGCAACCGAAGCGGGTCTGCTCACGGACTCCCGCACCACAATACTGTCCAGACCCAGATTGGCGAACGCAGCGCCAAAGGACACCACCGCCCCAGCATAACTGAACCAGCCAAATACCTCCGGCCCCATTTGACGGCCAATTGCTCCGGTCACCGCAAATCCCACAGCCCCCCGGATCAACCGATCTGCGATGAAAACGTAAAAATCGGTCCGTACCGGACCTGACACTCCGAGTGCAGGTTCGGTGCGCAATGCTTCTCCAGCGGTGGATCTCCGGGACAATGGTGTTTCAGGCTTCACTGCAGCGTCCACCGCTATCGCGGCAGAGTTGGCAAAACGGTGTTGGACCCGACATCCGGCGGCGAGCCTGCAGCAGCCCCGACATCCGTCAATCCATCGGCAACTTCGTCGACCCCTTCGCCGCGGCCGGTTCAGCCGCAGCTGTCAAATTGGCTTCCCGTTCAGCGGTCGGCCCCAATCATGGAGACACCGCCACTTCAATGAAGCTCTCGATCGTCATTCCTTGCTACAACGAGGCCGGCACCATCCGCTCGATCGTCGAACGCGTGCGCGCGGCGCCGGTGGCCGACAAGGAGATCATCGTCGTCGACGACTGCTCGCGCGACGGCACCCGCGACCTCCTGCGCCTCCAGATCGCGCCGCTCGTCGATCGCATCATTTATCACGACACCAACCAGGGCAAGGGCGCCGCGCTCCGCACCGGGTTCGCCGCCGCCACGGGCGACGCCGTCATCGTCCAGGACGCCGACCTCGAATACGATCCGCAGGAATACCCGAAACTGCTGAAGCCGCTCGTCGACGGCCGCGCCGACGTCGTCTTCGGCTCGCGTTTCTCCGGCGGCGAGGCGCACCGCGTCGTCTACTTCTGGCATATGGTCGGCAACAAGCTCCTCACGCTGCTCTCGAACATGGCGACCAACATCAACCTCACGGACATGGAGACGTGCTACAAAGTTTTCCGCCGCGAGGTGCTGCAGAAGATCACGATCGAGGAAAACCGCTTCGGCTTCGAACCGGAGATCACCGCCAAAGTCGCGCGGCTCGGCGTGCCCATCTACGAGGTCGGCATCAGCTACTACGGACGCACCTACGCCGAGGGGAAAAAGATCGGTTGGCGCGACGGCTTCCGCGCGCTGTGGGCAATCGTCAAATACAACTTCCTGCGGTGACACCGCCACGCCGCGCGTCGCTTGGGGCGAGCCGTTCCATCATCGTGTGATATGGGCAACTCTCCGCGCTTCTTTCTTCCGCTCGAGACGCTGTGCGGCGCGCTGGCGGGAGCCGCACTCGCCCTTTGGCTCTGGCGTTCGTTCTGTCTGTTTCCGTCCTATGGTTGGAACGAGATCCGGCTCGCCCCCCTTTATTTGTGGGAGCAAGGCGGCTCGTTGTATCCGGGGTCCGCCACGGGTCCTTCCACGACATGGATCTACGGGCCGGTGCCGCTGCTCGCCTTTGCGCCGTGCCTCGCGATGGGCGGCGTCGCCGCGGCGCTGCTCCTCGCGGCCGGTATCAATCTGGCGGTTACACTGATTCCACTGGGTATCGTGTGCGCACGCTGGCCCGGTGGCGCCGCCACGCACGCCCGGGCCTCGCGTCTCGCCGCGTTCGCGTTTTGCCTCGCGATCTGGCCGGCGGAAAACCTTCGCTTCCTGCAATCCGACAACGTCGCCGTCGGATGCGGCCTGCTCTCGTTGCTGATGATTCCCCAAGGTTCCGGCCCGAACCCGCGCCGGCGGTGGTTGGCGGCAGCGTTGGCAGCGGCAGCCTTGCTCAGTAAGCAGACGCTGGTCGGACTCGTCGTCGCGCAAGCGGTCTATCTTTGGATCGCCGAAAGGCCCCGCGCCGCCCTGGAGTATGGTCTGTTGGTCCTATTACTCACGGCGCTCGGATTGGCCGTGACGGTTGCAGCGGGCGGGCCCGGCGTGATCCAAGCGCTGTTCGTTTTCCCGGCAGCGATTCCGTGGGTGCATTCGGTCGCGCACCGGCTGGTCGAGTTTTGGCCACATCTGATGTTCCATGTCGGCCTGCCCGTGGCCCTGCTTGTTTTCGGCGCGAGACGGGTGTGGCGACGCGATTCCGTGTGGCTGCTCCCGGTGCTGGTTTGGCTGGCCACTTTGCCGCTCGATCTGGCGGCCATGCTGAAGCTTGGCGGCAACGTCAATTCGCTGCACGGACTCGCGCTCGCGCTGCCGTTGGTGGTCACGACGGCGTTTGTGCAGAGCGGACGTCCAATCGTGCGCGCAACCGCTTACCTCGGTGCGGCGGCGCTCGCAGGCTGGCACCTCAGCGGCGTGGGCCCGGGCAACTGGCGTCCGAAGACGCAACATCTCGCCTCCGGCATCGCGCTCGCCCAGGCGCATCCGGGCGAAATTTGGTTTCCGTGGCATCCGCTGATCACCGCCTATAGCGAGGGGCGGATCGACGAACCGGAGGACGGGTTGTTCATCCGTTCGCTGACGGGGCATCCCGTGCTACTTGGGACGGCTCACCTCCCGCCCCGGTTTGGCGCCATCGCCTATCTCGGCCGGGAGATGGAATGGGGCATCGCGCGTCAGCTGATTCCGCCGGCTACACCCGCCGAGGCGATCGACGTCTGGAGCGTGTATCGCTGGCACATTGAAAACCGCGACGATTGAATCGTTCGTGAAACGCGCCGGCCAGGCGCACGAAGCCGGCTTTGAGGTTTACTGATTGGGCCCGGCCGGTTTTCGTAACTCCGATGCCCGAGGAGACATCTCCGACGATCGTGATCGTCACGCCCATTCTCAACGAAGCGGCGGTGCTGCCCGAGTTGATCGGCCGCCTGACCGCCGTCTTCGATCGCACGGGCGACCTCCGCTGGCGCGCGATTCTCGTCGACGACGGCAGCACGGACGATTCGCGGGCGCTCGTGCGGGCGGCCGCGGCGCGCGACCGAAGGTTCGAACTGGTGGAGTTGTCACGAAATTTTGGATTCCAAAGTGCGCTGACCGCCGGGCTCGCCGCCGCCGCAGGCGCGGACGCCGTGGTGACGATGGACGCCGATCTGCAGGATCCGCCGGAGGTGATTCCGCAGTTGGTCGCCGCCTGGCGCGAGGGCGCGGAGGTGGTCCGCGCCGTGCGGCGAACGCGCGCCGAAACCGGCGGACGCCGCTGGGCCTTCGACCTTTTTCATGCGTGCTATGGGCGGCTGACGGACTTCCCGATCGAACCGAACTCGGGCACCTTTGGGCTGCTGAGCCGCGAAGCCGTGGCGGCCTTCAATGCGCTGCCGGAGCGCAACCGCTTTTTTCCGGGCCTGCGCGCGTGGATTGGCTTCAAGCGGGCGGACGTCGTTTACGACCGGCAGGCCCGCGCCGCGGGCGAGTCGCAGCAAACGCTGCGGCGCCTCGTGCGCTACGCGCTCGACGGCCTGTTCAGCTTCTCGCATCTGCCATTGCGGCTGCTCACCTACAGCGGACTGTTCGTGGCGTTCATCGGGTTCGCGCTTGGCGGGTTTTTCGCGGTGCGTCGTATCCTCGGCGTGGAGACGGCGGCGACAGGTTTCACCACGCTGGTCACGCTGATCCTCTTTCTCGGCGGCGTGCAGCTGATCGCGATCGGCGTGCTCGGCGAATATCTCGGCCGGGTGTACGACGAGGTGAAGCGCCGGCCGAACTACATCGTGAAGAAGGACCGGCCTTGACCGCGCCCGGGATCAGGCGCAACGGATGGAAATGGGGTGCGCTTGGGCTGCTCGCAGCCGGGCTGGCGGTGACCGGCTACTGGCTGTTGTTCACGACGTTCATGCTCTACGACGACGAAGGCTACGTGCTGCTCTCGTTGCGCAACTTCTCCGCGCACGGCGCCCTTTACGACCGCGTCTACACGCAATACGGGCCAGTGCCGTATCTGATCTACGACGCGCTGCACCGCCTCCTGGGATTTGAGTTCACGAACGTATCCGGACGCTGGATAACCCTGGTGAACTGGCTCGGCGCAGCCAGCGCCGGCGCGATCCTCGTCGCGCGCGTCACGCGCTCGCTGCTGTGGAGCGCACTCACGCTCGCCGTCACGTTCGCGTATTTGTGGATCATGATCAACGAACCGATCCATCCGGGGGGATTACTCGCGCTCCTCGTGGCCGCGGGCACGGCCTGGAGCGGAGAACTCTGGACGCGGGGCCGGCTGCGTGCATTCGCCGTCGTCGGGGGCGCAACGGCAGCGCTCCTCGCGCTGACCAAGATCAACGTCGGCGTCTTCTTTCTCGGCGCGGCGGTCTGCTGGCTCGCGGCCAATGCCGCCCCCGCGCGGCTCGCGCGATTTTTCCTTTGGGCCCTCGCGGCCGGCTGCGCGCTGCTGCCGTTCGTTCTGATGCGATCGCTCTTCGATCAGCCCTGGGTGCGGATGTATGCGCTCGTGTTCGCCGGCGCCGCGCTGTCGCTGACGCTCGCGCTTCCACGGGTGACGCAACCGCGCGTCGGCGCGCCGGTGTGGACGGCGTTTGCGATCGCGTTCGGCCTGGTCGGGAGCGGAGTCGTGGCGCTCACGCTCGCGCGCGGCTCGAGTCTCGCCGGGTTGCTGCACGGAGTGCTGCTCGATCCGCTCAGGCATCCCGGGGTCTATTCTTTCGGGATGAACTGGCGCGTCGGCACCGGCGTGCTGGCGATCGCGTCGCTGGCAGGTGCGGCGCTCGTCGCGCGGCAGCAGGCGTGGGAGCACCCGCGTTTCCGCAGCTTGGTCGCGCTCGTGCGCGTGGTCGCGGCCGCGATTTTTCTTTGTTCTCCGCTGCAGCTCATCCCGACGAGCATGGCAGCGTGGGGCATGTGCTACGGGGTGACGCTCGCGTGGCTTTTTGTCGTGCCGCTGCAATCGAACCGCGAGGCGGCGCAGCTCCGCGGCTGGCTCGCGCTCGTGCTCGTGTTTCAGTTTCTGCAGGGCTATCCCGTTGCCGGCAGCCAGATCAATTGGGGCACCTTCCTCTGGGTGCCGCTGCTCGCGCTCGGACTCGCCGATGCCGCGCCGGTGCTTCGCTCGCTGGCACTGATGGGAAACGGCGGCATTCGCCGACTCGCCATCGCCGCGGTGGCTGGGGTCACGCTCTTCACCGCTGGGCAGCTCGGCAAAATCGGCGCGGAGCGTTTCTATTCGAGCCAGCCGCTGGCGCTCCCCGGGGCGGAGAGCCTGCGACTGCCTGACGACATCACTTACGATTTGCGCATCATCACCGAGAATCTTCGCGCGCACGCGGATCTGTTGTTCAGCTTTCCCGGAATCTTCAGCGCCAACCTCTGGAGCGGACTTCGGCCCCCGACGCCCGCTAACGCCACCCACTGGTTCTCGCTGCTTCGTCCGGCTCAACAACAGGAAATTGTCGACCGGCTCGAAGCCGCGCCCCGCGCGGCCGTGCTCGTGCAACGCGATCTGCTCGAGTTTCTCGACCGGCAGCACTTCTCCACGGCGAGCCCGCTGCGCGATTGGTTCGTCGTCCATTTTCAGCCCGTCCTGAAAATCGACGGCTACGAGATCTGGCTGCGACGCGGCCGCACGATCGCGCCGCTCTCGACCGCGCGAATCGGCTCGCCGGCATCGTCAGGTGAGCAGCTCGAAATCACGCTGACCCTGAAAGCCCCTGCGGCACCCATCGCGCGAATCGAACTCTGCGATCTGGCCCACCCTCGAACCTCCCGGCAGGTATTCGATGCCGGCAACACGCGCGTCTCAGTCGTCGCCTGCGATCTGAGCGGACAACCGCAGGACCGCACGCACGAGGCAGCATTTCCGGTGCACCTGCCGCCTGTCGGCCGGCTCCAACTTCACACGTCCGCGGCCACGTCGGGAATCGACTGGAGCCGCGCGTTGCTGGTACTGCGCGACGTCGATGGACGCGTCGTCGCGGAGGCGCGCGTGATTCGCTGATCCGGTCAACGCTTCCGTGCGACCAGGATCAGGCTGACCCCGAACGGCCACGGGAAGCGCGTTTGTCCCAGCTTCACGAATACACGATGCAGCAGCCGGTTGAGCCACGGCGACGGCAATCGATCCTCGGCGCGGGCCTGCGTCGCCGCCGGTCGCAGCCGGCGCCATTTGCGAATCGCCCAGACCGCGGGGAAGACGAGCACGTTGGTGTAGTTCACGTATTCGATCGTCCACTCCGCCTCCGGGAAAAGCGCCGTGAGGCCGCAGCGATCGTAGCGACGGAAATGATGCAGCGCCTCGTCCCAGTCGCTCCACAACGCCATGCTCGCGGGCACGGTCACGACCGCGACGCCGCCAGGCTTCAGCAGGCGATGAAATCCCTGCACCACGGCGGCGTCGGCGCGCACGTGCTCGAGGACGTCGAGCGCGGTGATGTAGTTGAGCGATGCGTCGGGCAAGGGCACCGCGTCGCCCGAAAGGCTCAGGACCTGCTCGGGGCGAAAACGCGCGCGCAAGAGCCGCAGCGCCTCCTCGTGATCGTCGAGCACGAGGACGCGACAACGCTCCTGCAGCTCGAGCGCGAAGCGACCGGTGCCGGCGCCGCAGTCGAGCAGGAGGTCGTCGCGCCGCAGCGGGCCGGCGCGATCGAGCCACCAGCGAACCAGCTCGCGCTTGCCCGCATAATACCAGTGCACGGGTTCGACCGCGTCCAGATTGGCGTATTCGGCAGGATTCATGGCGGCGGTTGAGAGAAGCGTTGTTTCGGACGAAAACGTGTCCACGCTATTTGTTCGCCGCATGCCATTCCCGCGATCGAGCGCTCTCCGCCCCATCGTCACTGCACTCGCGGCCGCCCTGCTCGCGCTGCATGCGTGGCTCGCGTTGAGCGCCACCATCGGACTCGGCGTCACGGCCGACGAAACCGCGCACCTGGTTGGCGGCTACAGCTACTGGCGGTTCGACGATTACCGGTTGCAGCCGGAAAACGGAAACCTGCCGCAGCGCTGGGCGGCGCTGCCGTTGCTGCCGCAATCGCCGCATCTCGACCCGGCGGAGCACGCCGATCTCTGGCGACGGTCGCAAGTGTGGCTGATCGCGCAAAAATTCCTTTTCGAGTCCGGCAACAACACGGAATTTCTCCTCTTCTGCGCCCGCGCCGCGATGACGCTGTGGAGCGTCGCCACCGGCCTGCTGATTTTCTGCTGGTCCCGCCGACTCTGGGGTGACGGCGGCGCGTTGCTATCGCTGGCGCTGTTTGCGTTTTCTCCGACCACGCTGGCGCACGGACCGCTGGTGACGTCTGACATGTGCGCGGCGTTCTGGCTGCTCGCGGCGACGGGTGCATGGTGGCGGTTGACGGAGCGCATTACGCTCGGACGCCTTGCGCTGAGCCTCGCCGCGGCCGGCCTGCTGGCGGTGGCGAAATTCTCCTGCGTGCTGCTGCTGCCGGTCGCGGCGCTGATCCTGATCTGGCGGGTGAGTCGAAACGCGGGGCTCCGCATCGGACGCAGTCGCGAGCTGACCGGCCGCGCCGCGACGTTTTTCGCGCTCGGCGCGCTGGCGGTCGCGCATGTGGTCTTCGCCTGGGGCATTGTCTGGGCGTTCTTCGGTTTCCGTTACGAGGCATTCGCACCGGACCTGCCGGAGGCGGGAAAATATTTCGTCGCTTGGCCGGCAGTGATGCCGGCGGACGGCTTCTGGCACTGGTTTTTCGCGACCACGCGGGCGTATCACCTTTTTCCTGACGCTTACCTGCAGGGCTTCGCGTATGTGCTGAAAGCGTCGGAACAGCGCGGCGCGTTTGCGGCCGGGCATTTCAGCAGCACCGGCTGGTGGTGGTTTTTCCCGTATGCATTTCTCATCAAGAGCTCGATCGCGGAACTCCTCGCAGCGACATGCGTGGCCGCGATGGCTCTCGGTCGCTGGGTGCAGCGCCGCGGCGCAACGCTGGCCACCGATATCGAACGCGTGTTCCCGCTGCTGGCGCTGGCGGCGACGGTCGCCGGTATTTCGATCACGAGTCAGCTCAACATCGGCCACCGCCACATTCTGCCGCTGTATCCGATTTTGTTCATCCTCGCCGGAGCGCTGGCCCGGCGCGCCGGGGGATCCAAGACGTGGTGGATGGCCGGCGGATTCGTGACATTGGCGGCGATCGAGTCTTTTGCCGTGCGCCCGCACTACCTGGCGTTCTTCAACCGGCTCGTCGGCGGACCCGCAGCGGGCTGGCGCCACCTCGTCGACAGTTCGCTCGACTGGGGACAAAACCTGCCGCGACTGGCCGCGTGGCTGCGCGATCACCGACAGCCCGGCGAACCCGTTTACGTTTCGATGTTCGGGAGCGACGATCCGTTTTATCACGGCATCGAGGCACAGGAACTGTCGCCTTATTACAGTTTCGGGCGCACACGGCGATGGATCGAACTCAAGGGCGGGCTTTATTGTGTGAGTGCAACGCTGCTGCAGGATGTCTATAGTCCGCTGAGCGGTGCATGGACGGCGGAACGCGACGTCGCGTATCGGCAGATGCTGGACATGATGCGGCGCGAACTGGCCGCAGGCGCGCGCACGGATGAACTCGGCGAGTTCGGCGAGGGCATCGAGCAGCCGCTTTGGAATCTCGACCGCGCGCGGTTTGCCCGCCTGTCGCTTTATCTCCGCCACCGAAAGCCCGATGCCGTGATCGGCTATTCGATATTTGTCTTTCGGTTATCGGAGGCGGAGGTGCGAACGGTGGTCGATGGCAGCGCGACGGACTTCGTGCGCGCAATCGAGGACGCCGCGGCTTCCGCTCAGGGCAACTGACGGAGCCAGAGCAGCAGGTGATCGTTCTCGGCCGGCGATAGCACCGGCTGGTTTTTCGGTTCGTCCGCGGGATGCTCGCGCCGCTGCTTGGCCCAGGCCCGCAACTTTGCCTCGTCGATGCCGACGATCCGACTGAGCCGGACGAGATAAAGTGGCGCGAATGCCCGCTCCTCGACTGTCTCCAGCGTCAACGCGTCGCCGAACGCGTCGCGCTCGCTGACGAGGCGTTCGCCGGTCTGTACATTCGGGGTGATGCGCTGCACGACGAAGAAGTGCGCGAAGGAGCGATTCCGGAAATGCAGGATCAACGCTTCCGGGCGTCCGGCGACCGCGGTGGGCGTGATGCTGGACTTGTTGTATACGAACCACTGCAGGCCGGAGTTGGTGTCGATCGCGAGCGCACTCTCGTCACCGAGCGCGCGGATATGTTGCCCGAGCCAGTTGGTGGCGCGAGCGGCGAAATTGACCTGCGTGAACCGATGCAGCGCGTTGCTTGGCATGGTGAACCCGACGAGGTAAACGAGGCTCACGCCGGTGAGCACCTGCCAGCGACGTCGCGTCGTGACGATGCGTGGCCAGACGAGAATCAGCGAAAAGATCAGCAGCACGTGCGCCGGAAGGCTCAGGCGGTGGATGATGGTGTCATCCCACCGGCCCCAAAAATAGCAGAGCATGAAAAACGTATGCGCGCAGAGCCCGAGCAGGAAGAGGCTCAGCACAGCAGTCGCCGGCTGATCCGAAAACATCCGGCGATGCTCGCGGTAAAACAGCAGCACGAAGAACCCGACGCCGAGCGCGCCCGCGACGGCGACCAGCACCGAATTCGGCTGCTGGCCATCGAGGCAGAGGAAAAAGTTCAGCGCGTGTCCGACGTTGTCGTAGAAATAGCTCAGGCTGAATGGAGCGGTGGCGCCAGCGATGTCGTTGAGCTGCCACGCGGCCTGCGAGAGTTTGAACACATTGTGGTGCAGCGGGCACACAACGAGCAACAGCGGCGCGAGTAGAAGTCCCCAAGGCAGCGCAATTTCGCGCCGCCGCCACCAAAGGTAGATCACGGTCGCGCCGACGGGCGCGAGAAACAGCACGGATTCGTAACGCACCTGCGCGAGCAGCACGCCGGCGAGTACGAAGGCATTCAGGCGCTCCGAATCTGCGGGCACTTCCGCGGCGCGCTGGCCGAGCCAGATCACGGCCGCGATCATCACCAGATTGAGCAGTTCGAAACCGGCACCGCACGCGTTCTGCGCGACGAGCGGGACGGTGGCGAGCAGCAGCACGGCCGCGACCCCGGCGGGCCAGCCGCCGACGCGGCGGCCGATCAGCAGCATCAGAATCATCAATACGACCGAGAGCGCGGCATTGAGCGCGAAAACGTTCGCGGGCCGGTAGCCGGTGAGGTCGTGCAAGACCGAGACGAGAAATGGAAAGAGGAGCGGGCGCTTGTCGACGATGCTCGCGAAGGAGGTGAAATTGCCCGCGTAATCGTAACCCCGCACCATCAGCGACGCTTCGCGCGTCTCGTGCATCTGTTTCGCGGTGAGCTGAAGCACGACCTCGTCGGCGACGATCTTGTATTCGTGCGGCTCGTGCAGATGGAGAAAACCCGCGGCGGCCACGGCGATGACGACCGGGCCGAGCCAGGATCTCCATGCGTGCAATTCGCCCCACTCCGGCCGAAGGCTGCGCCCGAGCGCAAAAAGAAACGCCGCGGTCGCGGCGAGGATCATCCAATAACCGGCGAGCCGGACGAAGGACACGGCTTGCCAGGGCGTCAGCGACCACAGGCCGAAGACGAGCGCGAACGCGGCGATCAGGATGAACAGAAGCAATCGTCGAGACATAAAAAAGCCGCCCGCAGAAATGACGGGCGGCTTGAAAGGAGACGACTCTATATCACTGAGCGTAGGTCAGCGTGCGGGCACCCGCGACGCCCGTCACCGTGATCGTCTCGCCCTGCGTGTAGGCGAGCGGATAGGTTTCGTTCGCAACCGTGTTGAGCGCCTTGATATAGGCCTGCGAACCGACCAGCGACGTGATGGCGACGGTCGAAGTGCCGTTCTCGAGGAAGTATTGATCGGCCGCCGCACCGAGCTGGCGCATGTTGTTCATGACCGCCTTGTCCTGCGAGGACTGACGGACCTTCTGGAACGCGGGGATCGCCATCGCGGCCAGAAGGCCGATGATGACAACCACGATCATGATTTCGACGAGCGTGAAGCCCTTATTGTTCTTCTTCATGTGATGGAATGATGGATGATATGAAGTGCTCAGAGGTGAGCAGTGAAACGGAGTAAGCGCTATGAGGGAAACACTGACAAGGTCAAAGTCCTGTTAATAACCCATCCAAGCCGTTGACATACGCGCACGTGCGACGGCGAAAACGAACCGACTTCGACACAATCGTGTGCGACTTAAGTCTTCTTTTTGCGCGGCGCCGTCGCCTTCTTGGCGGCGGTTTTTTTCGTGACGGTTTTCTTCTTCGTGGTCTTGCGGGCGGCGGCGGGCTTGCGCGGCTTCGGCACGGCGAGCAGTTTGGGCACGGAGATCTCGACCGCGTCCTTCCAGAGATTTTCCAAGCCGTAGCGCGTGCGCGTATCCGGGGCGAAGATATGCACCATCACGTCGAACGCATCCACGACGATCCAGCCGCTCTCTTGTACGGTTTCCATGCCCACGATCCGGGTGCCGCTGGCGTCGATCGCCTTTTCGAGCTCGATGCGCAGGGCGCGCAGGTGCGGCTCGGACGAGCCGGTGGCGATCACGAGGTAGTCCGTGATGGACGAGTGGGCGCTCACATCGAGCACGCGGAGATCGATGGCTTTTTTCTCATCGAGCGCACGGCAGCAGAGCTTCACCAATTCGAGCGAGGCGGGGGATGTCCCTTTCATGTAGTTTCGCGATAAAGGCGTTTTTCCTGGATATAAACAATGGCTTTGTGCGGCACGAAATAATCGAGCGACAAATGGTGCTTCACGCGTTCGCGGAGTTCCGTCGAACTGATGGCGAGCAGGTGGCCGTCGCACCGGTGCAACCGCAGACCGGGAATCTCCGGGTGCGCTTTCACGGGATAACCGGGCCGCTCCAGAAAGATGAATTCGACCAGCCGCACGAGCTCGTCGATGTCCTTCCATAAATGCAATTTCGGCAACTGGTCGCCGCCCACGACCCAGAACAACTCGTCCTCCGGATACCGCGCCCGAAAGTGGCGGGCAGAATCGATCGTGTAACTCACGCCGCCGCGACGCAGCTCGAAGTCGGAGATTTCGAAACGATGATCCCATTCCACGGCCGCGCGCAGCATCGCCAGCCGATCCTCGGCGCTGCTCTGGACGTCGTTCGGCTTCAGCGGCGCCTGGGCGGCGGGCACGAGAACGAGCCGGTCGAGCCGGTGCTGTTCGAAAGCGTCCTGCGCGGCGATCAGGTGGCCAAAATGAACGGGATCGAAGCTCCCGCCGAGAAAACCGATTTTCACTCGCGCGCAACGTGATGTGGCCGCTGACGGCCGGCAAGGGCGATCTGCGACGACGGGCTGCCCGGCGACAGGGAGATTGACGGAGCGGACGGCGACTTTGAAAGTCGCCAGCGTGCCGCCCGCCCGGGTGGTGGAATGGTAGACACTAGGGACTTAAAATCCCTTGCCTGCAAAGGCGTGCGGGTTCGAGCCCCGCCCCGGGCACCAATCGCCTCCCGGCGGAGGACGCGGAAACGCGGTGCGCGCCCCGCGGCTCTCCGACGGCCAGGCCGGAACGGCGACCGGTCCACGCCTCGCGGGCGACGTCGCATGCGGGGCTGAGGTTCCACGCCGATCGGTGCGGACGCATCTCGTTCAGTTAGGAAACCCGTGGTGGTTTTGTGAATACGAGCGGCGCGTCCGTGTGGCCTTTGACCCCTGCTGCGGAGCCGCCGCCAAGCCAGCCGGCGTTGCGGATCTCGTGTTCTGCGTCCGCCCGCGGACCTCCGCCCCTTCGCGTTTCCGTCGGCGGGTTGTCGATGCGACGAGTGACGGAGGTCGGCCATTTGACCCGCGGCACGAACCGGCACAGCATGGGAGGCTTCCGTGCTGCGCACGTTCCGACGAGCGTCACCGGTGCGGGAGTCCCATCTGCGACGCGCGACATCCGACGCTCATCCGAGACCCTGCAAAGGAGCCCCATGTCCGCAATCGCCCCTGTTGGTGAACGGTCGCCGTTTTCGTGGTTTGTCTTCGGCCTGATGGCCAGCGTCACGTTTGTCGGGATTCTGTCGGAGTTGGTCCCGTCAGGCATCCTGCCGCAGATGACGGACGGTTTGGGCGTGGAAGAAAGCGAAGTGGGCTTCTTGGTCGGGGTCTATGCGCTGGCTTCGGCCGTCGCCGCGATCCCACTGGTCAGCGCCACCCTTGCCATGAATCGCAAGTGGCTGCTGATGGTGCTACTGATCGGATTCGCGGTCTCAAACCTCGTCGTGGCGCTGTCCTCGTCGTATGGCGTGATCGTGGCGTGCCGGATCGTGGGTGGCGTTTGCGCCGGTGTGATGTGGCCGATGATCGCCGCTTACGGAACCCGGCTGGTGCCGGAGAACATGCACGGCAAGGCCATCACCGTCATCATGTCCGGCAACACGCTCGGCATCAGCATCGGGCTGCCCGTGATGACAACCATCGGCATCAGCTTCGGCTGGCGGGCGGCGTTCATGGTGTTGGGCGTGGTAGTCGTGATCATTGCCCTCTTGTCTCATTTCTACCTCCCTGCGGTGGCCGGGGAGAAGCTCAGCAAGAGCAATTCGCCGCTGGCGGTGCTGCGGATGCCATCGATTCTGATCGTGCTGTTGCTGACGTTCCTGTCGGTGGCCGCGCACTACGGCATCTACACCTACATCACCTTGCTGGTAGAGCTGATCGATTTCGCGGGCGGCATCGGCGTGGCCCTGCTGATCTTCGGGATCGGCTCCGTGATTTCGGTGATTGTTTCCGCCAAGTATATCGATGCGCATTTGCGTCCCTTGATCGTGGTCATGTTGGGAATCGGCGCCCTCTCGATGGCCATGTTCCTTGTCTTCAAGGGCGCCCTCGTCCTTTCGCACGCCGCGTTTTTCCTGTGGGGCCTGGCCTTCGGTCCGCTGGTGACGATGTATCAAACTGCCGTCAGCAAGCAGGTGGAGGAAGGCCGCGACGTCGCCACTTCGCTGCAATCGAGCGTGTTCAACCTCTCGATCATGATCGCCACCTGGGTCGGCGGAAGGCTGCTGAGCGATTTTCCAACCACCGGCGTCAAGCGCGTCGTCTATCAGTCTCTCGTCTGCTTCATCCTGGCCATCGTCATCGCGTTCCTGGCCAAACGCACCCTGCGGTCTTCTCCCGTTTCGACCGTTCAACCCTGAAGGAGAACCCATGAAGAAGTTCACCAACGCCCTCGTCTACCGGCAGCATGACCACGCGAGCGAGATCCTGGTCGACCACGGAGTCATCCAGCAGATCGGCCAGAACCTCCCCAAGGCCGAGGAGGAAATCGACCTGAAGGGCCGTCTCGTCGTGCCGCCCTACGTCGATCCACACCTCCATCTGGATTACGTTTACACCGGTCGCAGCGAGGGGGCCACCAACGCGAGCGGCACGCTGTTTGAAGGGATCGCCCGCTGGCACGATGTGAAGAAAACGCAGACGCTCGAAGACGCCCGCGAACGGGCACTGCGCGGCATCGAGGAAGAGGTGTCGAAAGGCGTCCAGTTCATCCGCACCCACATCGACGTGGACGACCCGAAGCTGACCGGCCTGAAGGCGATGCTGGAAATTCGCGAACAGCTGAAGGACAACGTCACCCTGCAGATCGTCGCGTTTCCGCAGGAAGGCATGTATGCGTATAAAGGCGGCGACGAGATGATCGAGGAGGCGCTCAAGATGGGCGCGGACTGTGTCGGCGGCATCCCGCACTTCGAATGGGCGCGCGAATTCGGCGAAAAATCCGTGCACCGCACCGTGGAGCTGGCCGAAAAATACGGGAAACTGATCGACGTGCATTGCGACGAAACCGACGACGCGATAAGCCGCTTCGTCGAGTTGCTCAACGCCCTCGTGATGATCGAGGACCTCGGCGTCCGTTCGACGGCGAGTCACACCTGCTCCTTTGGCGCGGCGGACAACGCCTACGCTTTTCGCATGATGGGCCTGTTTCAGAAATCGGGCCTGAACTTCATCGCGAATCCCACCGAGAACGCCTACCTGCAAGGTCGCCAGGACACCTACCCCAAACGCCGCGGCCTCACACGCGTGAAAGAGATGTGGGAGAACGGCATCAACGTCTGCTTCGGCCAGGATTCCATCAACGACCCGTGGTATCCCGTCGGCAACGGCAACCTGATGAACATCCTCGATCACGGCATTCACCTCGCACACACGATGTCGTTCGACGAGCTCGACCGCTGCCTGGACCTGATCACCTACAATGGCGCCAAGACCTTGAACATCGAGGACCGCTACGGCCTCGAAGTCGGCAAACCCGCCCACTTCCTCGTGCTCGACGCGAACTCGCCTTTCGAGGCGGTGCGCCAGCGCGCCGACGTCCTCGCCTCGATCCGCCACGGCGAATACCTCTTCAAACGCCCCGACCCAAGCTACGACATCAAGCTCGACCTGTTCAGAAAAACCAAGTGATTCCGCGGCCGCGCGCAGATGCCGAAAACGGTGCCATCGGTCCGACGGCGGAGCAGATGCGGCATTGTCCTCATTTTGCTCCCCACGGTGGCGGCGACGCCCGGCCAAACTATCTTGTGCCATGAACTCAGCGCCTTTTTCTCCGCCTCGATCGCACCACCCGTCCGCATCGCCGGAACGATCGGCGAGGGAGTTGAACGATGCCCACGCCGCCAAACGACGCGCCGTGGAGCGTTGGGAAAACGAGGGTGGGAAAGTTCCGGAGTTGCCGCCCAGCGACCATCCGCTCGCCGCAAGGAGCCGGAAATCCCGCGACGTCCGCTGAAACCGTAGGGCCGCCGCCGTTCACGCGCTCCACCGGGCCGCGTCCCGGTCGCGCTCGCCGACCAGGGGGAGGGTCTCGGCCGCGCCGAGGTGGCGCCGCCTGCGCGGCCGCGCGTCATCAGCGGGCACCTGCTAGTGCCCAAATAGTGGATACGCAAACTTTGCGTTCACGGCATGCAACTGAAGCAACCCACTCGGTCGTCCGTCCAGCCCGGCGAACGCCCTGTCGATTGTCCCTCCGCCCGCGCGGCTTAGGCTCGCTTAAGTTCGTGAGCACGAGCTGGCTCAGCTCCTTGACACCGACGCCCCCCTTCTCGCTGTCACGGCCGAAGCCGCCGTCGCACGCTCCGGCCTGCTCGCCGGGGGAATGCCCTAACGGGCGGCTACAAGGCGAAGTTCAGTCGTCCATCGCCTCGTGGCCCAACGCCTTCAGGCGGGCAATGCCTTCCTTCATTCGCTGGATCTCCTCGGAGGAATGCCCCTGCCATTCACTGACTTCGCCAATCACCCGCACGGGCAGCTTCGAACGATAGGACTTGGTCGGGTTGCCCGGGAATTTCTGGTCGGTCAGATTGGGATCGTCGGTGAACGGACCAGTGGGCTCCACGATATATATCCGGCCCGGACCGTCGCCTTGGGCCAACTCGGCGCCCCAGATCGCCGCTTCCAGCGTCGCCGAGAAATAAACGTGGTTCGCCGTTTTGCCGGTCCCATAATTCGACATGTATCCAGGCCCGATCAGGTCGCCGGTATTCCGGTTTATCCGCGTGCCATGGTAATACGGCGGCGGGCTCGGATAACGCGGAGCAATCTCAGGAGAATTCGGATGCGTCATCGTATTCGTGTTCTGGTGACTGCGGCGACGTGAACGGCCGCGGAGTGAAAAATGCGCGCCATCACGCGAAACATGGGATGCGGCGCCGTCACGCGATCACGCCCTGCAAGCACGTCAAAGTAAAACGTCGCCCGCAAAAAAAAGCGGCAGCCTGGTGCAGGCTGCCGCGAAACGATTTGAAACGCTGCCGGCCGATCAGCCGTGCAGGTAGGTGTTGAGCAGGTTCTCGAGATATTCCTGCTTGCCGGAACGCGGCTTCGGTTCGCCGAGCTTCGTGAGCACCAGCTTGCTCAATTCCTTGAAGCCGACGCGGCCCTTCTCGATGTCGCGGCCGTAGCCAGCATCGAACGTCGCGTAGCGGTTCGAGACGAACTGCTCGAACTTGCCTTCAGCGAGGATTTGGCGCGCGAGCTTGAACGCCAGCGCATACGCATCCATGCCGCCGATGTGCGCGTGGAAGAGATCCTCCATGTCGATCGACTGGCGGCGGAGCTTCGCGTCGAAATTGAAACCGCCCGTGCCGAGGCCGCCGG
This sequence comes from Opitutaceae bacterium, assembly GCA_040255565.1. GTDB lineage: Bacteria > Verrucomicrobiota > Verrucomicrobiia > Opitutales > Opitutaceae > Opitutus. The sequence goes on from JBDZVH010000002.1 coordinate 262,127, forward strand.
CCTTCAGGATCGAGACCATCGCGAGCGTGAGTTCCTTCACGTCGGTGTTGAACTGGTCCGTATCCCAACCGAGGAGCAGGTCGCCGGCATTCGCGTCGATCGAACCCAGCATGCCGTGCGCGGCCGCGACCTCGATCTCGTGCTGGAACGTGTGACCGGCCAGCGTCGCGTGATTCGTCTCGATGTTGAACTTGAAATATTTCTCGAGGCCGTAGGTCCGGAGAAATGCCACGCCGCTCGCCACGTCGAAATCGTATTGGTGCTTGGTCGGCTCCTTCGGCTTGGGCTCGATGAGGAACTGGCCCTTGAAACCGATCTCCTTGGCGTAATCGACCGCCATGTGGAGGAACGCAGCGAGGTGATCCTGTTCGCGCTTCAGATTCGTGTTGAGCAGCGTCTCGTAACCTTCGCGGCCGCCCCAGAAAACGTAGTTCTCGCCGCCGAGCGCCTTCGTGGCATCCATCGCCTTCTTCACCTGCGCCGCGGCGTAGGCGAAGACGTGCGCGTCGGGATTCGTCGCGGCACCGGACATATAGCGCGGATTCGAGAACAGGTTCGCGGTGCCCCAGAGGAGCTTGATGCCGGTCGCCTTCTGCAGGTCCTTCGCGTGCGCGACGACGCGGTCGAGGAGCTTGTTGCTCTCCGCCAGCGAGCGGCCTTCCGGCGCGATATCGCGATCATGAAAGCACCAGAACGGCGCGCGGATCTTTTGGAAAAACTCGAACGCCGCGTCCATGCGCGTCAACGCGATGGACAGCGCATTCTTGCCGTTTTCCCACGGGCGCACGATCGTGCCGGGACCGAACGGGTCCGAGCCCGTGCCGCGAAACGCGTGCCAGTAGGCGATGGAGAAGCGCATGTGCGCGGCCATCGTCTTCCCGTCGACATCCTCGTCGGGATTATAGTGGCGGAACGCGAGGGCGTTCGTGCTCTTCGGGCCCTCGTAACCGATCACGGGGATCCGAGGAAAAAACGGGCGGTTCTTTTTCATGGGGAAAAATTCATCAATGAGCGCCGCCCGGCCGATGGCCAGCCGAGAAGGCGGGCAAATCATGCGAACATTAGGGCACTTTTCGATCCACCGCCGGCGGCGAAGCGACCGAGGCGCGCTCCACGAGTTCGACCGGAAACACCAGCGGGTTCTCCGACTCGGGCACGTCGGCGCCGCTCTGGCGCTTGATCGAATCGAGCAAAACCTCGACCGCGCGCGCGCCCATCGCCTTCAGCGGCTGCCGCATCGTCGTCAGCTGCGGAACGCACATCCGCGCCGCCAGGGTGTCGTCGAAGCCCGCGACCGAGACATCGTCGGGCACGCGCAGCCCCGCCTCGGCGAGCGCCTCCATCGCGCCGATCGCCATGCCGTCGTTGGCGCAGAAGATCGCCTGCGGCAGCAGCCGGCCGCGATGCTCGCCCAGCCAGCGCCGGACCTCACCGCGCGCGATCTCGGCGGAATACGAGCCGAAGAGCAGCAGTGAATCATCAAAACGGATACGCGACTGCGCCAGTGCCCGCCGGTAGCCCGCGATCCGCCGCTCGGCGCCGACCTGTCCGCGGTCGCCCGCGATGTGCATGATCCGGCGATGGCCGCGGCCGATGAGGTGGCGCACCATCTCGAAGGCGCCCCGCTCCTCGTCGCTCTCAATGTTGACTACGTTCGGCAAAACCGAGTTCGCATGCAGCGAAACGAACGGCGTGTGGACCGGCAGGGTCTTCACCGCCTCGCGCGTGAACATCGGCGCGATCAGAATCAGACCGTCGATCCGGCTGTCGCAGATCTGATGCAGCCGCGAGGTGTCGCGTCCCCAGTCGTGCAAGCCGAACATGGTCGTGCTCTGGTCGTGGTGGGCCGCCTGGCCGAGGATGCCGAGGAACACTTCGAGCGCATAGTCGTTGAGCTCGCCTTCGCCGATGATCGCGGCGACGCCGATCGTGTTCATGCGGCGATTCACGAGGGCGCGCGCCGTCGCATTGGGCCGGTAACGCAGGCGCGCCGCCGCGTCGAGGATACGCTGGCGGGTCGCCTCCGAGATGCGCGACGAGGTCTTCGCGCCGTTGAGGACGGCGGATGCGGCCATGGCGGAGACGCCCGCGGCGCGGCCGACATCGGCCAGCGTGGCCGCGCGAATCGTTTTGTTTTTCATTTAAGCGCGAGCGGGACTCGCGAACCGGGAAGAAGCGAAGCGTGGCGGTGCGCCATGACGAAGCAGTGCACGAAGAGAAAGCCTTGGGAACGCCGCGGTGCAAGCCTCCGGACGACAGGTAGCTTCCGGATTCTGGCGGCGCGCGCCATCACCGGAAAGAAACACCCGGTCGCGCGAACGGCCGGCCGAATGTCTGCTGGTAAGCGGCCAGAAGGCTGTCGACTTCACGACGCGGCACGCGTGGCTGCTGTTGCACCCGGCCGAGCCACTGCCGCGCGGCCGGTTCGTCGCGCGAGGAGATCGCCTGAAACGCGAGCGTCATCAGCACGAAAGGATGCTCCGGCTCCGCATTCAGGGCGCGGTGGAATTCCGCCATCCCCTCGTCGCTGCGTCCCAGCCGCAGCAAAGCCATCGCCAGCTCGATATAAGCATCGGCCTCCGTCGGGCGGAGCCGGATCGATGTTTGGAAGAACGGAATCGCTTCCGCCAAATGTCCGGCCGCGACCAATTGCTTCGCGCGCATGCGGTGCAGTCCCGGCGAATCCGGACAGTGCGCCAGCCCGGATTCGAAGGCCTGCCGGGCGCCGGCTTCGTCGCCGAGCGCGATCAACGCGCCGTAAAGATAGGCCCAACCGTCCGCGAACTTCGGATCGAGCTCAGTGCAGCGCACCAGCTGATCGCGGGCGGCGCGGGTGTCACCTAGATCGAGCAGGAGGAGCGCGAGCTGGAAATGCAGGTGCGTGTTGTCCGGCGCGATCGAAAGGGCGCGCTCGAGCCAGCGTCGCGCTGCCGCCGTTTCGCCGCGGGTTTTCGCCGCGCCGGCGGCGACGGACAGCTGCATCGCGTCGAAACTGCGGTCGTTGAGCTCCTCCATCCACGGATCGGAAAAATCGCGAAACGCGCCCGACGCCTTGGCCGCACCCCGCGCCTCGTCCGCGAGTGTCTCGAGGCCGAGGTGCTCATAGACGGGCACGATCAGATCGTAGCCGAGCTTGTTGCCGCTGACCCGAAGCGCGGTTTCCAGCCGCCGGCGCGCTTCCATCCAGTCGCCGCGGTCGATCGCACATCGCGCCACCCCCAGCAAACTATACGGCTCGTCCGGCGACTGCGCCTGGACCGCGGCGAAGATCGCGGCGGCGCCGGCGACGTCGTCCTTTTTCAACAGAACATCGCCCCAGCGCAACCGCGCCGGCACATAATCGGGCGCCCGCCGGACCGTGGCGGCGAGCAAGTCGACCGCGACCTCCAGTTCGCCGTAACCGGCCGCAATCATCGCCGGCCGATAGGTCCAGCGGCCGTCGTCCGGATCCAGCTGCGCCAGTCCTGCATAGCAGCGGCGCGCCTCGGTAAAATATCCGTTGGCGTGATACAGCGCGGACAATTCCGCCAACCCATCGACGCCGCCCCAAAACGCGCCGGTACTCGTCTCCGCGTCCGCGATGCGGGCCGCCAGTTCGGGCGGCCAGCCGTCCAGCGCGGGACGGACGGGCACGGCGGCCAGGACCGATTCGCGCTTGTGCCAAGCTATCCATAAAACGAATACGATCAGCGCGGCGCATGCCGCCGCGAGCGCCCACCGGACCGTGCGAGCGCGCGAGGGTGCTGGGGTCATTTCACCGCCCTCCACCGCGTGATCCGTCCCATGTGGGGAGCGGGAGCGAAAACATAGAATCCGCCGGTGACGAGACTCGGGCGCCCCGTCCCATCGAAGTCGCCGACCGTGACAGTCACCTGGTGCTGCGGCCGGAATGCCAGCGGACGTTTCTCGAAGCTCAAGTCGCCGTTGTTTCTGAACCAGACCACCGAGGGCACGGGCTGCTGGCGGGAATCCTTCTCGATGAACGCCGCCACCGCCACGACATCCAGTTCGCCGTCGCCGTCCAGATCGACGACTTCCGGACTATAGGCGCCGGACATGTCACCAATCCGATGATACGCGAAGTAGCCGTCGCCGCGATTCTCCAGCCATTGCAGGCCGTGATACGACCGCGGGCCGGGCACGACGGCGGGTCCGAAACCGTCCCCGTTGGCGAACACGAGATCGGGACGGCCGTCCCGATTTAGGTCCGCGACGGTCATGCCGCTGCTGCCATAATCCTCGTTGGCCGAACCCCAGATCCGGCTACGGGTGAACTCGCCGCGGCCACGGTTGGTGAAGAGATAAATCTCCTCCCACTGCTGCGACATCTGGGCGGCGACATCGGGCAAGCCGTCGCCGTTGAAATCCGCCACGCAGACGTTCATGGCTCCCGAAAGCTCGAGCAGGGTGCGCGGCTCGAAGGTCCACGGCGCGGTTTGTCGCAGCCAGCGCACCTCACCCTGGTCATAGCCGAACTGGCCGAGCACGAGGTCGACGCGCCCGTCGCCGTCGAGATCGGCGGCCTTCACGTCCGTCACGCGGGAAGTGTTTTCGAGAATGACACGTTCGACGAAACCGCGCTCGCCGCGGTTCTCGAGGACGACCACGGTGCCAATGCGATCGTTGTTCGGGAAAACGACGCCCATCGCCGCGACGAGCACATCGAGATCACCGTCGCCATCGAGGTCGGCGACCTCGACATGCACGGGCGCCTTCACGGTTGCGGGTAGAACCTGTTCGGCGAAATGGCCGCGCTCCGTCTGGCGCAGCCACAACACCTGGTTTTCCTGCGCCTCGCACGCCAGGACGTCGAGGAGTCCGTCGCCGTCGAGATCGCAGGCGCGAAGATGCGCGATCCAGGGATTGCCCTTCACCGGCAGACCGATGGCGTCAGGAATGAAGGCACCGGTGAAATCCGCGCTCGCAGCGGCGACAGCGCGGGCCGGCGGAGAGCGTCGATTCTGACGGCTGCACGCTCCGCTTAACATCAACGTCGCAAGGCCGCTCAGGCAGAGCGCGTGTCCGGCGCGAAAGAAGCGCGGCGACATCATTTTCTTCATCGTGGAAAGAGCGTGGTGTGGCGCAACGGAGAAAAAAATGGCGCCAAGGCCGAGACCTTGGCGCCACGCAAGTCCCCACCCACAACCGGCAGCGACTTGCAAACCGCCGGTTGGAAGTGACGTCCTTGGGTTAGAACGAGAACGTGTTCGACAGGGTCCAAACGGTCGGCTCGGGGATGCGTCCCACCGCCAGGCTGCCGTCCGGCTGGACGGTGACAGGGATGAGATCCTTGTCGCCAAAAGCGTTGCGGACATTCAGCTGCACGCGCCACGTGATCCCGTGGGACAACTTGCGCGTGTAACCGACCCAGAGGTCGATCGCATCTTCCGCGGGCCCCTTGTAGGGATGCGCGAGGTCGAAGGAACGCGGGTCGGAGAGCGTCGCGCCGGGGAGGACCGGATAGCCGACGACCAGCTTGTCCTGCCAGCGATAGCCACCGCCGACATTGATGCCCTTCAACGTGCCCTCGTCGAACGAGTAGTTCGTGACGAGGTTGAAGCGCCACGGACGGAGTTCCGGCACGTTCGAGCCTTCCTGGATGCGATACAGCCAGTAGCCCGACATGAACTCGCGGAGGTATTTGCCGCGGAGCGTCTCGTTGTCGTTGTAGCCGCCGTTCCAGAAACGGAGGTCGCCGATCACGGCCGTGCGATCGCCCGAGGGCGTGTGCAGGGTGATGGGGGCGTTGTTCAACGTCACCGGGGTGTTGAACACCTCCCAGCGGGATTCGACGAAGTCGATCATCGACTGGGCCATGTTGATGCGCTGCGCCTCGGTCTTGGCGGCATTGATCGAGATGTTCCAGTTCTTGGTCGGCTGCGCGGTGAGCTCGATTTCCGTGCCCTTCGACAGCGTGTCGCCGGTGATGGTGAAGCCGGCCGGCTCGTTGCCGCCGATGAAGCCACCCGCATCGGCAGTCGCGAGATCGAGATTCCAGAGTTTATACCACTCGTTGGACGGACGTTTCGCCATGTAGGCGTTGACGATCGCATCGCCCACGCTCTGGGCATAGGCGACCTGCTCCGGCGTCCAGCCGCCGGCCGGCGTATTCGCCGCGACGATACCCTGCGGATCGTAGCCCTTCGTGAAATCGGCCCAGCCGCCCGCCGCGACGCGGTTGAGGTTGGCGCGGCCGAAGTTGTAGGCCCAGCCTTCCGCACCCCAGGTCATATAGGCGCCGCCGAAGCTATCGAGGCGGGAGTTCGTGACCTTGGTCTCGTAGCGGTTCACGCGCAGCGTGAGGCGATCATCCAGAGTGGAGATCATGAAGCCGTAGTCCTTCGTCTCACCTTTCGGAGAGGCCAGCGAGTTGCCGACGATATCGATGCGGCCGGCGGCAGGCTGGAAGTTTTCCGAACGGTTGTAGAAGAGCGACAGGCCGGTGTTGCCCCACATTTTCTCGCGAATGCGCTTGGGCGTGTGCAGCACGACGCTCCAGCTGGTGGTGCGCCCCTTCTCGATGTCGTCCGGAGCGTCGGGCAGACGGTAGTCCGGCGACGCGAAATCCACGACCTTGCTGCCATCCGGGCGCAGCGGGCCCTGGTTCAGCGCGTAGGACTTCTGACGGTCGATGCGCACGCCATAGCTCGGAACGAGCACGCCGTCGAACAGGTAGGCCTGCCAGTTTCCGGCATAGGAATCCGTCACGGTCCGCGTGAGCTGGCCGAGCGTGGTCAACTCCGTGCGTCCGCCGGCGTCGGCACTCGTCACGGCCACGCCGCGCGTGCCACCCCAACCCACATAGTTGGCGGGATTCTCAGCCTGGGTAACCGTATCGCCGTAAGGGTTCACCCAGGTCGCCGAGGGGCTCACGCCGGGGTTTTTCCAGTTCATGTTATAGAACATGACCGGTCCGGACTGCGGCGTCTGCGTCGCATGGAGACGGCCGATGTTCGCGCCCGACAGGCTGTCGCGACCGGCAATGCTCGTCGTGGTCAGGTAGTTCGCCGTGTTGACGGCGCGGCTGGTCATGACCGGATCCTTGACGATCTCGAGACCATAGCCGGCGTCGGCGGCATAACGGGTCCAGTTCCGGCGCTCCGTCTTGTAGTCTTCGTTGCTCAGCAGGCCGTTGACGACGTGACGACCGATGATCTGCGCGAGCTTGGTGTTTTCCTTGATGAAATCGTCGCCGCGGATCTCTCCGAAGGCGGTGATGCGCCATGACTCGCGTTCCGTGTCGAGACTGGTGTTCGCATATTGGTCCGACACGACGACGGCCTTGCCGTAGTTCGGGTTCACCGCGCCGTTCACGAGATGATTGTTCAGGTCGATGGTGATCGCCTGACCGTAGTCGGAGAACATGTTCACCTGGCCGCGATCATAGCGCTGGTTGTCGAACACGCCTTCGAAACCGATGCGGTTGTCGAGGAAGGTCTGGGAAACCGACGCGTTGAACGCTTCGTGATTCGACCACTCGCGCTTGTTGGGACCGTCGAGCAGGTTGTTGTAGTAATCGTAAATCGAACGATCCTTGAGCACCTCGTCGCGATAGAAGTCGTAATTCGGCAGCTTTTGGACGGTGCCTTCATAATCCTTTCGCGGAATCACGCCGGACATGATCGTCCACGGCAGCGACTTCACCACGGAGGTGACGTTCTTCGACAGCTCGCTGATGATGAGTGAGGAGTCGCTGCTGTTCGGATCGGGAAACACCGACAGCAGGCCGCCGTAGTTACGGCCGAGCGGACCGATGCCCTTGTTGTAGTAGGTCGAGTTGTCGCCGCGCAGACCCGCACCGAGATCGCCGGCCGCGCGCAGCGCCTCGATGGTCGCGGCGTCGCTGTAGCCGATCGTGAGCGGATTCAAACCGCCGCCTTTGCGGACGGCTGCGAGCGCCGGATCCCGCCACCACGCGGTGATGAGATCGCCGGGGGGCAGGATGCGCGGACGGTTCGCGCGGATCTCGCCCGTCTCGAATTTGGCCTTGATGGAGGTGTGCGAACCCGCGCCTTTGAAGAGCTGGGGATCGTAACGCATCGCGGCGAAGAGGCGCTTGTCGTGATTGAACGCCGGCTTCTGTCGATACTTGGTGTCGTCGTCCAACGCGGACACGCGGAACGCGAGCTGGTTGGGAATCGCGACGTAGTTGTAGTCGCCCGACACGCGCACCGTGCCGTAGTTGTCCAGGCGGAACTCGACCTGGCCGCCCTTTTGGAAGGACGCGTCGTTGGTGGAGGCGTTGATGATACCCGCGGGTGCGCCCATGCCGAACAGGATGGCGTTGGGGCCGCGCTGCAGGTCCACCCGACCCACGTTGAACGAATCCCACGGAATATCCGTCAGGAAGAAGTCGCGGGTGTTGTCCGCCTGGCCGAGGCCGCGGACGCGGGTGTTGGTGTGCGGAGCCAGACGTTGAGCGGTATCATCCAGCGTCTTGTTGTCGCCGAGACCGGCGAAGTTGCCCATGATACCGCTGACTTCGGTGCTGACCGTGTATTGCAGCAGCGTCTCGTTGTTCGTGGCGCCCGTGTCCTGGAGGAACTGGCCCGTCACGACGGAGATCGCCGATCCGACGTCTCGCAGGTCGGTGCGGATGCGCGAGCCGGCCAGTGTGGCCGTCGCTTGATAGCTGCCCTTGTCTTCCGTGGCGTCGACGACGAACGGCGAGAGGACAATAGGCTCGTCCTCCTCCACCGTCGTCACCGGCGCAGTTTGAGCCAGGGACTTTCCAGACGTAAGTGCCAGCACCAAGGCGGATGCCAGCACGGGTCGAGGTATGCTGAGTTTTTTCATGGATGGGGTTGGTTTGCTTCTTACCTGCAGGCGCCGTCTTCCAGGAGGGGAAGCCGAACGTTCTGCCGGTAAAACTCAGGGGCGCCCGCCGCGAGTCTCGCTCGCCGAGCCAGGCGCATTCTCTTCCGCGTCCCATACTTCCTCCCGCCCTCTTCCCGTCGCGCCGCGATGGCCGCGCCCGCTCCCGCGGGCACATGACGCTGCGCATGAAATGCTTGATCGCTGATTCCAAACATCGGGGTGCGGGGTAGGGAAAACTCCAGGGTTTAGCGTTAAATGTTTTAACGTTAAATTAGCCGATACAATCTTCTTTTTTAGTGGGCGGGCATTTTTATGCCGCAGGCTTCAGTTCCGAAAACCGGCTAGGTCCGGCCTCAGCGCGCCTCGTCGGAACCCCCGTCTCGACCGCGACCGCCGCCGGGAGAAGACCGGTCGGGACAGAACATTCGCGGGACGATCGAGTTTTCACCTGTGAAAACATGAGGGGCAGGAAAACGGACGGCGCGGCTGTGCTTGGTTTAGCGTTAAACTTCTCAGCAGCGGGGCGCCGCGGTGCAATCTTTTTTCCCGTCGCCTGAACGCCTCGCTCCGTCTTGACGGAGCTACAGCTGCGGCAGCCCCAGCGTCGAGCGCATCGCCGCCTTCATCCACGCCGGCACCAGCCATCCCTGATGGATCACCACTTTCCGGCCATCTGCCTTCGTAATCGTAAAACGAAAAATCCTCATCGTGTCCCCGAGTTGCCCGAGCCAGGCGACCGCGGCATTGTCGGCCTGCATATCCGGAGTGACCGCCATCCACCGGTTCTTTTCCAGCTTCGGCTCCTTGTCTTCCACGAGCAGAACCGGCGCTTCACCCGCGACATCCTCCACCACCACGCTCTTCGCGGGCACGCCGCTCTGGTCGGTGTAGGCAAACATATACACCACCGTCTTTCCATCCTTCGCGCGGGTCGGCAAAAGCCCGGCGTTCAATATCTCGATGCTGCCTTGGACGGCCTTTCGCGGCATTCCCTTCTCCAGCGGAAATTCCAGCCGCTGCCCGTCGTAGGTCCTCGCCACATACGTATACTGGCCCGTCGCACAGCCCGAAAACGCGACGCCCGCGGCAAGTCCGAGCATCGCCGTCAGGATCGTTCCTCCCGCCAGCCGGGCCGTGAATCGTTTACGCTCGGGACAAACGGACTTCGTCGGGAATTTCATGAGGGGTCCGGATCATTCGGCCCGCCGCCCGCGCGCGTCAAGGTCAGCCACCATGACAACCACGCAAAGGCGTGACTGAAAAAAGGCGCGGTCCGCACACCACCTGCGGACAGCGCGCCTTCAAAGGAGGTCGCGGATCTACTCCGCCAATTCGCACTCCAACCGAGCCGTCCCCGGCGCCGCCGGCACGCACACGCCGTGAACGTCTGCGCGGGTCACAATTCCTGACGGCATCCGCGCCGACGTCACACCCGCCAGCTGAATCTGCCACCGCGTCGGCACCGGCCCGGAAAGCTCCGCGACGACCTGCGCGCCGTGCCGTCGGGCGACCAGGCGCACGCCCGGGCCGCCGTCCGCCGCCGGAATTTCGCAGGTCGCTTCGCCACCGTCCGCCAGTCCGTAGATCCGGAAGATGACACCTTCCGCCAGTTCGTAGTCCGGCCGGTCCTCCTGTTCGCCCCACGGGATGACCGTGCCCGGACGAACGAAGAGCGGCAGCCCCAGGAATCCATACGTTTCGCGATGCCAGCATGCCCCCTGTCGCACCTCGCCGGTCAGCAGATGCGTCCACTCGCCCGCCGGCAGATAATAATCAACGTGTCCCGATTCCGTGAATACAGGCGCGACCAGCAGCGAGCCGCCGAACATGTATTGCCGGTCAACCGTGTCGCACGCCGGATCGCCCGGGAACTCGAGGACCATCGCGCGCATCACCGGCACGCCTTCGCGATGCGCCTCGACCGCGGCGCCCCAGAGATAGGGCATCAAGCGGCATTTCAATTTCGTGAAAAAGCGCACGACGTCGCACGCCTCGTCGTCGTAAGCCCACGGCACGCGATAACTCGAGCTGCCGTGCAACCGGCTGTGCGACGACAACAACCCGAACGCCGCCCAGCGCTTGTAAATATACGCCGGCGCCGTCCCCTCGAAGCCCCCGATATCGTGACTCCAGAATCCGAAGCCCGAGAGGCTCAACGACAGCCCGCCGCGCAGCGATTCCGCCATCGACTCCAGCGTCGACCAGCAGTCGCCGCCCCAGTGCACCGGGAACTTCTGCCCCGACGCATACGCCGAACGCGCGAACAGCACCGCCTCGCCGCGACCGCGCTTCGCCTCGATCGCGCGGAACACCGTTTCGTTGTAAATCACCGAGTAGAGATTGTGCATCTTCACCGGATCCGATCCGTCGTGATACACCACGCCTTCCGTCGGGATCCGCTCGCCGAAGTCCGTCTTGATCGTGTCGACGCCCATGTCGAGCAACCGCGTGATGTGACCGGCGAACCACTCGCGAGCCGCAGGATTCGTGAAATCCACGATCGCCATGCCTGGCTGCCACAAATCCGTCTGCCACACGGATCCGTCGGTGCGCTTGATGAAGTAGCCTTTCTCCGCCGCCTCCGCGAACAACCGCGAGCGCTGGCTGATATACGAATTGATCCAGAGGCTGATCCGCAGTCCGCGCTCGTGCAGCCGCTTCAACATGCCGACCGGATCGGGGAACACCGCCGGATCCCATTCGAAATTGCACCAGTCGAATTCCCGCATCCAGAAGCAATCGAAGTGGAAAACGTGCAGCGGCAGTTCGCGCTGCTTCATCCCCTCGATGAAGCTCGTCACCGTCGCCTCGTCATAATTCGTCGTGAATGACGTCGACAGCCACAGTCCAAACGACCACGCCGGCGGCAGTGCGGGCCGGCCGGTCAACGCCGTGAGCTTGCGCAGCACGTCTTTCGGCGCCGGCCCGGCGATCACGAAATATTCGAGACTCTCGCCCTCGATCGAAAACTGCACGCGTGTCGTTTTCTCCGAGCCGACTTCGAACGACACCGGACCGGCCTCGTTCACCAACACGCCATAGCCGCGGTTCGTCAGATAAAACGGCACATTCTTGTAAGCCTGGTCGCTCGCCGTGCCGCCGTCTTTGTTCGTGCATTCGACGACCTGGCCGTTCTTCACAAACGCGGTGAAGCGTTCACCCAACCCGTAAACGCACTCGCCCACGCCGAGTGCGAGTTGCTCGTGGACATGATTTCCCCCGTCCGCGTCCTGCACGTAGCCGATGCCTCGCCAGCCGCTGCGCGTCAGCACGTGACCTTCGTGCTCAAACGAGAGATCCCAGCCGGGCTTCGCCACCCGCGCGGTCAATCCGCCGCTGCGCAGCGTCGCCGCATCCGCGCCGTCGTCGATCGTCACGTCGGCATCGCCGCCCACCTCGAGGGGGATCTGCGGACCCTTCGCCTTGCCGCCGACATAGTGCTCGATCCGCACCCGGATCACGTCCGGCAGCGGCGAGCTCAACGTGATCGTGAGCAGCGGGCCCTGCAACGTGTCGCCGCGATGCCGGATCGGACGCGTGGGCGAGTGCACCACGAGCCGTTTGGGCTCGACCGTGATCGAGTGCGCTTCGGTCGCATAGTGCGCCGTCACGCCGCGACGCAGCAACCATTGTCCATCGGTGAACTTCATGAAGAGATGTTGGGTGGATGAAAGTTTCAGGCGCCGTTCGTCGCGGTCTCAGCCCTTCGATCCCGTGGTCGCGATCCCCTGGATGAACGTCCGCTGCGCGAAGAAAAACAGCACCACGATCGGGAGAATCGTGACCGTGCTGGCCGCCATGAGGTAGTGCCACTGCACGCCGCCATTCTGCGATTGATAAGCCTGCAGCGCGAGCGAAAGCGTGAAGGTTTCCTTCCGCGTCAGATAAAGATACGGCGCGAGGAAATCGTTCCACGCATACAGGAAATGAAACAGCGCCGCCGCTGCGAGGACCGGCTTGCTCAGCGGCAGCACGACGCGCCAGAAGATCGTCCACTCGTTGCCGCCGTCGATCCGCGCCGCCTCGCTCAGCTCCTCCGGAATCCCGAGGAAAAACTGCCGCATCAAAAAGATGTTGAACGCGCTGCCGAAAAACGCCGGCACCCACAATGGCAGCAGCGTGCCGATCCAGCCCAGCTCGCGAAACACGCCGTAGAGCGGCACCATCAACACCGGAAACGGCACCATCAGCGTCGCCAGCGTCACCGCGAAAAACGCATCCCGTCCGCGCCACCGCACGCGCGCAAAGCCGTAGGCGACGATCGCGTTCGAGATCACCGTGCCGATCACGCCGAGCACGCAAACGAGCAGCGTGTTGCGCAGGAAAACCCAGAAGCTCACGCCGCCCTCCCCCGTCTTCGGATCGGCCGCGCCGCCGAGCGCCGCGAGCGCATTCGGATAATTGTCCCAGCGAAACTTGATCTGCGTGCTCACCGCCTCGGGCGGCACCACATCCCAGCGCGGCACGGTCGCGGCCGATTCCGCCTGCGCCAGCCGCTCGGTCACGCGTATCCATCCCGCGCCGACACGATGCGCGTTTCGCAACTCCGCTGGCCGCGCGAGCGCCTGCTCCGGTGTCAGCAACACGCGGCGTCCCGCCTGGTCGCCGGCGATCGCATCCGCCACGACGCCCGCGCGCGGCAGCGTGTAATCGATCAGCACCTCGATCCGCTCGCCGTCGATGGTCGCGTAGTGTGCCCGCGGAAAAATCGTCGGCGGCATCGCCATCGCCTGTTCGATCGGCTTCAGCGACGAAACCACCAGCCAGGCAAACGGCACGACAAACACCGCTGACGCGGCGATTAGCAGCGCGTAAACCATCGAGCGGGTGAAATGACTGCGGCGTTTCATGCGTTCAGTTCAGCCGGTCCCGCGACACCCGCGTCGCCAGCCACGTCAGCCCCGCGATGACTAGAAAGAGCACATACGCCATCGCACTCGCGTAGCCCATCCGCAGATCGTAAAACGCCGTCGCGAAGAGGTGCATCGTATAAAACAGCGTCGAACGCGCGGGGAATCCGTCCATCTCCGTGCCCGTGCCGCCGCTCGCGGCCGACGACATCACGATCGCCTGCGTGAAGATCTGCAGCGCGCCGATCAGACTCATGACGACGTTGAAGTAAACCACGGGCGCGAGCTGCGGCAGCGTCACGTGCCAGAACCGGCGAAAGCCGCTCGCGCCGTCGATCTCCGCGGCTTCGTAAAGTTCGCGCGGGACATTCTGCAGGCCCGCGAGATAGATCACCATCGCGTTGCCCGTGCCCCACAGGCTCATGATGATCAGCGCGGATTTCGCCCACGCGGGATCGACCAGCCAGCCCGGCGGCGTCAACCCGAACGGCTCCAGCAGCGGCGTGAGCACCCAGTTGAGCAGGCCCACCTGGCCGTTGAAAATCCACATCCACAACATCGACGCCGCCACGAGCGGCACGATCGACGGCAGATAAAACAGCACGCGAAACAGCGGCCGGCCGCGCACATCCTGGTTGAGCAGCAGCGCGAGCGACAACGCGACGACCGCGCCCAGCGGCACCGACACGCCCGCGTAGATCAGCGTGTTCTTCAACGACAGCCAGAAGAGGTCGTCGCTGAACAACTCGGTGTAATTCGAAAGTCCGCACCAGACCGGCGACTTCAAAATCGAGTAGTCGCAAAAACTATAATACAGCGACGCCAGCACCGGATACGCCGTGAACAGGCCGAGCCCGACGATCCACAGGCTCGTGAAACCCAGTCCGGTGAAAAACTGACGCCGTTCGCGCTTCGTCACGGAGCCAACGCTCCTTTCTTCGCGGGGATCTGGCCGTGCAATTCGAGGCTGCGCCGATGCCGCGCCCAGCTTTTTTCCAATCGCTGTTGCGCGCTAGCCAGCGCCGCTTCCGGCGTCTCCAACAACAGCCGCACCCGCGTGAATGCGTTCAACACCTCGCGTTGATACTCCGTCCAGATGCCGATGTCCGGCGTCGCCTGCGCGTGCGGACTCGCCGAGAGCTCACGAAACGCCGCGATATACGGATGCGGGTGATGCTGCGCGAAAAACGGGCTCCATTCCCGCAACGGCGAATTTTTTTCCTGCAAGTAGCAGAGCAGTTCGCTGCCTTCGAGTTCCTCGCGGCGCGTCGCGCGGGGATTGTTGCGGTTCACGTATTTGATGAACTCCCACGCCTCCTGCGGATGTTTCGCGCCGCGCGGGATCACCATCAGGTCCGCCTCCGCCATGCCGAAATCGTCGATGCCCGGCGCCGCCGAGGGCCACGCCGAGGCCGCGCCGTAATCGAGGCCGGGTTTATATTCGCGGATGTAGTTGTTATACCAGACGCCCTGAAACACCATCGCGACCTTGCCGGAGAAAAAACCCGATTGCGGCGAATTCATCTGCCCGGCGAAGCCCGACGCAAACCGCGCCAGCGCCTCCGCGCCGTAAGTCTGGCTGTAGCTCGCGACCCAGCGCATCGCCGCGAGATTCCGCGGATCGGTCGCAAGGGTGATCCGCTCGCCATCGAACAACTCGCCGCCAAACCAGCGGCAGAAGATCCACGGCCACCAGCCCGGCTCCTGCGGCAGAAACCCGATCTGCGTGATCTCGCCCGTCTGCGGATCGCGCTTCGTCAGCTTGCGCGCATACTCGTCGAGTTCCTCGACGGTCCGCGGTGGCCGCTCGGGATCGAGGCCGGCCTCGCGGAACAGCGTCTTGTTCCAGTGCAGCGTGATCATCGCCGGCGTGCTGATGCCCGCGTAGATGCGGCCGTTGTGCTGCACGATCCGCTGGTAAACGGGATAATACCGCTCCAGCCACTGCTCGGGCGTGAGCCCGTCGCGGCGAATGAACTCCTCCAGCGGCATCAACGCCTCCGCGTCTGCAAACGACGCGAGGTTGTGCCCGTAAAGCCCCGCGATGTCCGGCGGATCGCCGCCCGCGGTCGCGACCAGCGTCTTCCGATCGATCGGCGAAACCGTCATCACTTCGACCACGATGCGATCCTGCGAACGGTTGAACGCTTCCGCCACCGCCTTGATCGAGCGCGCCTCGGGCCCGACCCACTTTTCCCAATACGAAACCCGGACCTTCGCCCGCCCTTCGTCTGCGCCGTCCGCCCACACGCCCGGCACTCCGATACCCAGCAGGATCGCCGTCAGCACCACGCTGCGCACGCGGCCTGCGCGGCGAGACCAGCGGCTCCGCCTCGCGCCCGTCTCGGCCGCCCGTCGTCCCACTTTCCCTGCATCCCACGCCGCAGCTCCGCCTTTCACAGGCTGGCGAACAAGAGGTCCGGATGGGCGGGGGCGGGCCATGAAGCACGCCGACGGAACCACGAAATCAGGACCGAATCAATCCACGATTTAACATTAAATTCCCACGGCGCAGGCGCGGACCTAAACGAACGATTTTCTGTTGGCGCCGCGCCGGCTTAAGCGCCGGCCTCGCCGAGCGCGGGCACGTTTTGCCGCAGAGCTTCGCCTCCCGCCGCCGGATCCAGCGCCGGGAGCCACACGTGGAAGGTCGAACCGCGGCCGAGCGCCGACTCGACTTCGATCTGTCCCCCATGGCGTTTCACGATCGAATACACCGTCGCCAGCCCTAGGCCGTTGCCCTGCTGTTTTGTCGTGAAATAGGGTTCGAAAATTCGCCCCAGCGTCTCCGGCGGAATCCCCGCGCCGGTGTCGCTCACGCTCAGTTTCACATACTTCCCTGGCGCGAGTCCCGCCCTCACTTCGGTCACTGTCTCGTTCCTGAGCGTGACCTGAACCTTTCCTTCCTCCGCCATCTCCTGGGTCGCGTTGAGCAGGATGTTCTGCACCACCTGACCGATCTGTCCCTTGTCGACCTCGACGCTCCACAACCCCGGCGCAATATCGAACTCCACCCGCACGGCGGCGCCGTGCAGCGCGAACTGCGTCGACTCGCGCACGATTTCCTCCAGTTGCACGGCATCCCGGACCGGCGAACCGCCCCGCGCAAACGTGAGCAGCTGCTGCGTGAGATCGCGCGCCCGATGCGCCGCCCGCTCGCTTTGCGCCAGACAGCCGGCGCTTTCCGGACTCAACCCGTCGTCGAGCCGCGCGAGCGTCAGATTTCCCAGAATCACCGTCAGCAGATTGTTGAAGTCGTGCGCGATCCCGCCGGCAAACACGCCCAGCGACTCAAGCTTCGACGTGCGCATGAGTTCCGCCTCCAGCCGCGCCGCTTTCTCCCACTGCGCCCGGATTTCCGCGGTCTGCCGCGCCACGCGGCGACGCAGCAGCACCACCCACGCGAGCCCCGCGATACCCACCGCCACCAGCACTTCCATCGCGATCAAAGCCCGCCCTTCCGTCCACCACGCGGCCCCTTGCAACACCTCGACATCGCGCGGCGTGCGCAGCTGGATCCGCAGCGCGCGCGGCCCCGCGCTTTCGTCCAAGTCGAGCTGATACAAGCCGGTCAACCGCAAGCGACTGCCGGGCCGCCAGTCGGTCCACGGACCGGCCCGGCTTTCATTGAGCAAGGCATCGAAGATCACGCTCCCCGACTGGCCGATCAGCTCGACGCGTGCGCGCCGCCGGGTGGATTCCAAAACCGTCGCCTCCACCTGCACCAGCAAGCCGTCCAGATCCGGATCCAAGCCGCGCAGCTCCCCGAGGATGCGGGGGTCCGGCTGCGCGCCGCCGCTAAGCCGGCGATAAACCGCCTCGCGCAACACGAATTGACGTCCCTGCCGGCCGGGGAAGCCCACGGCCTCGACGTTGTCGCCCGGCATCAATTCCGTGCTGTCGCTGCTCAACACCATCAGGCCGTCCGCATCGTGCTGCAGGTGCAGGGACTGTCCGGGCTCCTGATGCACGAGCACGCCTTGAATCCGCACGCGTCGGTTGAGCGCCTCCGCCGTCGCAAACTGCCGCAGGCTCGCGATGGGGTGCAACGGCACGGCAAACGGATCCGCCGGCCGTGGCTCCTCGACACGGATGTCGTCGATCGACTGCACCCAAAGTTGCACGGCGTTGAGCTGACGCCGGT
Organism: Opitutaceae bacterium; assembly: GCA_040255565.1. Taxonomy (GTDB): domain Bacteria; phylum Verrucomicrobiota; class Verrucomicrobiia; order Opitutales; family Opitutaceae; genus Opitutus. The sequence continues at coordinate 279,938 of JBDZVH010000002.1, forward strand.
CGTTGGCCCGCACCGCACAAACGCCGCGCACGCGCACGACCGAGCCTGCCAGATCGCTCACGCGCGCGTCCCGCGGCAGCTGCACCACCAGCGCGCCGGTGGGCGTCGTGATTTCGAGCCGGCTCCATTTTCCATCGCTGAATACCGTGCGCACATAACCGCTCACGGCCACGCTCTGGCTGTCTTCCACGCCCGACATGAGGTGCTGCAGCGTCGTCTCCGGTGGCTCCGGCAGGGGCAGCGTTCCGGTGCTCGAAAGATTCTCCAGGAGCACCACCGGCGCGAATTCGCCTACCGCGCTGCGGCCGTTCAGGTCGACGCGGGCACCGGCCACCGGGATATCCCCCTGCCAGTCCGTGCGTTCGATCCGCAGCCCGGCGCTCACATCGCGCACGTAAAAGAAACGCGCATTCGGATCGGACCAGGTGACCACGCCGCGCAGCCGCACGGGATAACCGCGGCCCGCTTCCTCGACCGGCAGCTCGCGCACCTGCTCCGCCAGTCGCAGAATCGGCAACCCGCGCACTTCCGGCGCCGGGACCATCTGATCCACGCGCCGATAAAGTGCCTGGTTCAGCACCATGCGAAGCCCGTCCGCCTGTGGCTGACCGATGGCCTCAATCGCCGTGCCCGGCTCGAGCGTCTTCGCCAGCGCCGTGTGCAAGGTCACCTGACCGGTCGCGTCGCGCAGCACCACTTCCTGGCCGAGCTTCTGCGAATGAACGTTGCCCGCCACACGCACCCACTTCTCCGCCGAAATCGAGCCCAGCTGGTCGACCGGCGTCACGGGTTGATCGAAACGCGGATCGTTTTCGAGCCAGCCGAGAATCTTGAGCTGCATCGGCGACGGGCACCAAAGTTCCACCTGTTTCGGAGCGCCCTCGACCTCACGAAGAAGGTAGACACCCGACACGCGCACGAACGCACCTTCCAGCTGGGGGATCGGCGCGTTGGCCTCAACGAGCACGCGGACCGTGGTGCGCACGCCGTCCACATCCAGATCCAGGAGAAAATGGTTCGAGTCTTCATCGACCTGCCGGCTGACGCACCCTTCCGCCGTCACCAGCCGGCCATTGAGCGTTGCCGCGTCGAGCAGCCGCCCCCGAGCCTCCAGCGGCACGACCTCGTCGTGCTCCGCGAGGACCGCGATTTTGAGTTCGCTGAACACAAAGCCCTTGGCGGGAACCACGACCCCCTCGACGCGAATGCGCTGGCCCGCTCGAATGCCAGCGGTAAAGCCCTGCGTCGGCAAATAGCTCGGAATCGACGAGTCCTGGGCCCAGAATAAATTCGGCCAAAACGGATCGTAGTAGGTGACCTGCAGGTCGAGTTTGATGCGGCACGGCTCGTTGGGCGCCACCGTCGCCGCGGTCCAGTATTCCGTCATCGTCGTGACGACCGGTGTGGACACGCCCGACGCCCCCTCCTCCGCGCCGCGAACGACTGACAGGAGGACAACAAACACCAGCGAAAGCGCAGCGCCGGCTCCGCGACAGGAACGTGGAAGCGAGAAGATCAATTTGGCCAAGGTCTGGCTTTTTCTTAACGGCACCGAAGCCGCCAAGGTTAACCCAAAATCAGCCTGGCTCCGTAGCTGCCCGGCTGCGACCAAGATCTGACAGAGAGAGTGGCGACGGCGGAAAGGCCGGCCTCGGCTAAACGATGCGGTTCTCCTGCATCACCTTCGCGTAATACCGCGCGGAGAGCTTCGGCGTGCGCACCTGCGTTTCGAAATCAACATGCACGATCCCGAAGCGCCGCTGGTAGCCGTCCTCCCACTCGAAGTTGTCCATGAACGACCACAGAAAATAGCCCGCGATCGGCACGCCGTCGCCGATCGCCCGCAGCAGCTCGCGCAGGTAATTGCGCAGATACTCGCGACGATGCAGATCGATCACTTCGCCATCGACCACCGGCTCGTCGTTGTAGCCGCAGCCGTTCTCCGTGATGTAGATCGCCTTCACGCCGTAGCACTCCTGCACAAAGCGCGTCGCCCAATAAATCGCCTGCGGCGCGAGGTGCAGCCACGGGCTGTCCGCGCGCGGATAACTGGCGGGCAACGCCAGCCCTTGCGGACGCCCCTCCGCGCCGGCACGCACGAAAAACCCCGTGTAGATGTTGAGCCCGAGAAAATCCGTCGGCCGGCTGATCAGCGCGAAATCGCCCGGCTCCGCCCGCGGCGCATCTTCGCCGCAGCGCGCCAGATATTCCGGCGCATAGCCGCCGCCGTAGATCGCGCCGAGCAGGTGCACGTTCTGGTCCACGAACCACGCGCGCGCCGCCGCGATATCTTCCGGCGTCTCCATGACGGGGATACTCACGTCGCAATTATCCGTCAGCCCCACGCGCGCGCCCGGCCCCCCGTGCTCGCGCACCGCGCGAACGCCGTGACCGTGACACAACAGCGCATGATGATAAGTCTGATTCAGCTGCGCCGCCGATACCGCCCGGCCCGGAGCCTTGTTGCCCGCGGTCGGCGAGTAGGCCATCACCGTGAAACAGCGGATTTCGTTCAGCGTGATCCAGTTTTTCACCTTCCCGCCGAACTCCTTCACGATCGTGTCCGCATAGCGCGCAAACGCCTCCACCGTCACGCGCTCGCACCAGCCGCCGCGATCCTCCAGCGCCTGCGGCAGATCCCAGTGAAACATCGTCACCCACGGCGTGATCCCGTGCTCCGCCATCGCATCGAACAACCGGTGATAAAACGCCAGACCCGCGCGATTCACCGCACCGTCGCCCTGCGGGAAGATCCGCGGCCACGCGATCGAGAGCCGGTAATTCCGGACGCCCAGCTGCCGCATCAACGCGAAGTCCTCGCGAAACAAACGATAATGATCGCACGCCACGTCGAGCGTGTCGCCGCCGTGGACCTTGCCAGGCCGCCGCGCGAATCGATCCCACACCGACTCGCCTTTCCCGTCGGCGAAGGCCGCGCCTTCGATCTGCGGCGCCGCTGTCGCCACACCCCAAGTAAAGCCCGTCGGAAAACTCGCTGCTTGCATGTAAAGCGCGCAGTGACGCAGAGCCCCCGAAACGCGTCCAGACCCAAACGGCCTACTTGCGATCTTCCGGCGAGTTCCAGTTCGCCAGTTGCAAAATCCTGTCCGGCTCGACCGTGAGCACCCGCAACCGCCGCGCGCGCACCAGCTCCGCCACGAAATCCTGCAGCGATCCGCGTCCCGCTTCGAGCCGCCGGCGCGCGATCCTCTCCGCCTCGACCGGATAGATCGCCACCAGCGGCTCGTAACCGCGACGCGTCCGCGTCACCGCCCCGATGCCCGGCGCGCATCGCACCCCCAACCACCGAAACCACTCCGGCTCCAGCCGCGGCATGTCCACCGCCAACATCGCCACATGCGACGCGCCGGCAAACGTCGCAAGGGCAACGTGAACTCCCGCCAGCGGCCCCACGCCCGAAAAAAGATCCGTCAGCGTCCGCGTGCCCGCCTGCAATCGCGCCTGCTCCGGCCGGCGCACCACCGCGATCGCGTTCATGCCCGCGGCGCGCAACGTCCGCACCTGCCGCCGCCACAGCACTTCGCGACCGATGCGCACGTGCGCCTTGTCCGTGCCCATTCGGCGCGACTCTCCGCCCGCGAGCACCGCGCCCGCGAGCGTTCCACCCGCAATCACGTCTGGTTGGTGCCCTCGTGGTTCCATGCGCCGCTCACCCCTGCCTCGCGCCGCAGCCAGCCGTCGCTCAGAATCCGACAGCGCAGCCCGCCGCGGCCTTTCAACCACGACTCCGCGCCCCGACCGAGCGCCGTGTCCATCCAGTAACACGGCCGGCACTCCTCCACGCCCGCCAGCCGCACGCCCTGCACTTCGAACTCCGCCCCGATCAGCGCGCCCAGGTCTGCGCCGCGCACGAGCAGGTTCCGCCGCAACGCCGCAGGACTCGCGTTCGGAAGATCAAGCTCGCGACACATCGCTTCGAAAACCTCCGCGGCAAACAGCGTCACCTGGCCCTTGTAGTTTTCCTTGTATCCAAAAAATCGATCGCCGCGCAGCCCCCGGCCGGCGACGCACGCGACGGCGCTCACCTCCACGATCGGATGCACCGCCGCGCCCTGCCCGTGCCGGCCGAAATAGCTGTGCCCCGCGGCGAGGTAGATGTGCTCAATCGTCATCATGACAGCGCTCGAGCCGCACGGCGGCGGCCTTGTAGGCCGGCTGACGCGAATGCGGGTCCACGGCAGGAAACGTCAGCCGGTTCACCTGCGCGAAATGCATCGGTAAAAACACCTCGCCGCGTCGCACCGTCGGTGTGACGAAGGCGACCGCGACGCAGCTCCCGCGCCGCGACCTCACGCGCACGGCCTCACCGGCGCCCACGCCTATCCGCGCCGCATCCGCCGGATGCACTTCCACATATAGCCGCGTCGGCGCCAGCTTGCGCAACACCGCGCTCTTGTCCGTGCGCGAACCCGTGTGCCACTGCGCCGACGAGCCCCGGCCCGTCAGCAACAGAAACGGATACTCCCGATCCGGCGGCTCCGGCAGCGGCCGCGGTTCGTCGAAATAAAATCGCGCGCGCCCGTTCGCCGTGAAAAACTTCCCGTCCGCAAACAGCCGCCGATCCCGCCACGCGACGGTGTCGCCTTTCGCCCACGCCTCCGCTTCTGTCGCCGCAAACGGCCACTGCAACCCGCCCGCGCGCTCGATCGCCGCGTAATCCGGAATCCCGCTGAAGTCGCACGGCTGCCCGCGCGACAGCTCTTTCAAAATCTGAAACACCGCTTCCGGCGACCGCCACGCGCGAAACATGTCCCCGCACCCCCACGCCTCCGCGACCAGCTTGAAAATCGCGAAATCGCTCAACGCCTCGCCTGGCGCGCGTGCCACTTTCCGCACCACGCCCAGCCGCCGCTCGCTGTTGATCATCACGCCGTCCTTCTCGCCCCACCCCGCCGCCGGTAAAACGAGATCCGCCTGCCGCGCCGTTTCCGTCGTCGCATACAGGTCCTGCACGACCAGAAACTCGAGCTTCGCGCGCAGCTCCGCAAAACGCCCCTGGTTCACCCACGAATGCGCCGTGTTCGTCGCAATCACCCATAATCCACGAATCTCCCCGCGGTCGATCGCGTCGAGGATTTGATCGTAGGCCAATCCCGGCGCCTCCGGGATCGCCGCCGCATCGATCTCCAAAATACGCGCCACGTGCGCGCGATGCTCCACGCGGCCAAAATCGTATCCGCCCAGTAACGACGTCGCATTTCCAAACAGCCGCGAACCCATCGCATTGCACTGCCCGGTGATCGAGTTCGCCCCCGTGCCGGGCCGGCCGATGTTTCCCGTCATCAGCGCCAGATTGATGATCGCCTGCGCCGTGCGGGTCGCCTCGTGACTCTGGTTCACTCCCATCGTCCACCAGAACGACACCCGCTCCCGCGCCGTCACGATCGCCACGAGGCGCTCGAACGTCTCCCGCGCCACGCCCGTCTCCGCCACCGTTCGCTCCGGCGTGAACGCCGCGACGAACGCGGCAAACGCCTCGAAGTTTTCCGTGTGCGCCGCCACGAAGTCCGTCTTCACCGCGCCACGCGCGATCAACGCGTTCGCCAGTCCATACAACAGCACGAGATCGCTTTTCGGGCGCAGCGCCACCTGCAGCGTGGCCGCCATCGCCGTTTCCGTCCGCCGCGGATCGAGGACGACGATCTCCGGATTCCGCCGGTTCATCATCACCCGCTGCCACATGATCGGATGCGCGATGCAGGGATTCGCCCCGATGAAGATTAGCGCGTCGCTCTCCTCGAAATCGCGATAACTGAACGGCGGCGCATCGAACCCGAACGACTGTTTGTAGGCGACATGCGACGTCGCCATGCACTGCCGCGTATTCGAATCCACATGACGCATCCCCATGCCGAACTTCGCCAGCGCACCGAGCAGCGCCATCTCCTCGGTCACGATCTGACCCGTGCTGAGAAACGACACCGCCGCCGCGCCGTGCCGGGCCTGGATCCCGCGAAACCCGTTCACAAACGCTTCCAGCGCCACCGGCCACGACACCGGTTCCAGTTCGCCGGTCGCGCGATTGCGCAACAGCGGAGTCGTCGCTCGATCCGGCGCCGACAGCGGCGTCAACGCCTCCCAGCCTTTCGGACAGGCCATCCCGAGATTCACCGGATACGCCGGATCCGTCGAGAGGTTGATCGCCCGCCCTTCCACATCGAGGTGAACCTTCAAACCGCAGCCCGTGCTGCAAAACCCACAGACGCTCGTCGTGGTCCCGACCGGTTTCAGCCGCGCCGGCACGCGCCCGAGTCCGAAATCGCCGGGCCGCTGCACCAGCTCCGACGTCATCGGTCCCGTCGCCGCGCGCAGCCATTCCTCCAACGCGCTCACGTCACCACCCCCGGCATCTTCGGCGCATCGACCGCGCGGAAAAACAGATAACGCTCCACGAGTTCCCCCGCCGGCAGCAGCGTCATCGCCAGCCACGGCAACCAACCCGGCGCACCGTCCATGCGCGCCGCCATCGGCAAAAGCATTCCACCGCTCACGCCTAAGATTCCGCGCAACGCGAACACACGCCACAGCGGTCCTTTCAACAATCGCGCCGATGCCACGAGTCCGACTGCCGGCGCGTCCTCGTCGACTCCGTCCAACGTCCGCAACACGCGCGCATCACAGGCCAGCTTCGCCACCACACCCGCCGCCATCACGGTCGCCGCCGCCACAGACATTTCCGCCAACCACACCACGCCCGCGCCGAACACGACAGCCGTGCCGAGAATCTTGGCGAGCCCAAACCCCGCCCCCCAAAACGCGCGCCGCGTATCGGCATAAATCATCGCCGAGCACACGAGCCCTGCCGCTCCGACCGCGATGGCTGCGCCCGCCAGCGCCGGCCACCACCAAGTAGAGATCGCCAGCGGCAACCACGCGCCGAACACCATCGCTTCGCGACTCAACCAGCTCCGCCGCCACCCCAAAAACACCCGCCACGCCCGCCCCGGCTGCCCCAAATGCCCCACACTCACCGCCACCCCCATCACTCCCGCGACGGCTCCTGAAAGTGTCATATAATGTATGGCACTTTCCTCTCCCGCTCCGCGGAAGGAAACCGCCGCCGCGGCGGCGAAGCAGCCGACGGCGAAGGGCACGAGCGTGAGGGTGGCGACGAGTGGCCAGTGCGCGGGTTGCACGCGCAACGCACTCGCGTCGGCGGCGCGGACGTTTTCCGGCAACGGGCGGCGCGAAACATAGCGCGTCGTCGGTCGCGTATACTCCGGCGCGGGCGCGGCCGGTAGAAAATCGCCGGCGGCGTCCCCCGCCGCGCGCGGAATCGCGATCGGCACGGTGACGATCCGGATCGCGTGCGTGGGACACGCCTGCACGCACGCCGGCGCCTCCCCGGCGGCCAGGCGCCCGTGGCACAGGTCGCACTTCCGCACGATGCCGAGACGGGCGTTGTATTTGGGAACGTCATACGGGCATTTGAGCACGCAATATTGGCAGCCGATGCACTGATCGTCCAAGTGCCGCACGATGCCGGTCACCGGGTCCTTTTCGTAAGCGAGCACCGGACAACCGTTCAAACAGCCGGGATCGGCGCAATGATGGCACGCGGTCGTCACGGTTTGCTGAAACGGCGCCCGGTCCGCCCCGCCCACCAGCAGCCCGACGTCGCGCCACGTTTCCGTGTCGTCGAGTCCGTTGAGCGCGTGGCAGGCCGACACGCACGCCTTGCAACCCGTGCACGCGTCGAGGTCCACCTCGAACGCGAACTGCTCGCCGGGTTTCGGCGCCGTCAGCGGAATCAAGTCGCGATAAACCGGCTCCAACGCCGGCGCCGCCGAAGCGTGCGCCGCGGAGAAACGCGCCACCGGTGTGGCCAGCTGCTGCTGTTCCGCGAGCAGTTCGCGCAGCAGCGGGAAATTGTCGCGCGAGGCCACCATGGGCTCAATACACGTCGCGCGCGTAACGTTTCGCGGTCCGCAGGCGCGCGACATAGTCGGCCGCTTGCTCCGCGGTTTTTCCGCCGCCGAGTTCGATCGCGCGATGCAATGCCGCGTCGACGTCCTTCGCCATCCGGCTCGCATCGCCGCACACGTAAAAGTGCGCGCCCGCCTCGAGCCACGCGTAGAGCTCGGATGCGTTTTCCAGCATCCGCTGTTGCACGTAGATCTTCTCCATCTGGTCGCGCGAAAACGCCGTGTCCAAGCGCGACAACACGCCCTCGCGCCTCAGCTCGCCGAGCTCCTCGCGATACAGGAAATCCGTCGTCGCGCGTTGATCGCCGAAGAACAACCAGTTTCTCCCTCGCGCACCGCTCGCGCGCCGCTCGTGCAGAAATCCGCGGAACGGCGCGATCCCCGTCCCGGGCCCGACCATGATCATCGGCGTGTCGCCGCTCGGCGGCGGACGAAAGGCCTTGTTGGCGTGAACGAACACGCCGACGCGAGTCGCTCCCGGTTGCGCCCGGTCGGCGAGAAACGTCGAGCACACGCCCTTGCGGCGCCGTCCGTCCTTTTCGTAGCGCACCGCGCCGACGGTGAGGTGCACCTGGCCGGCATGCGCGCGCGGCGAGGACGAGATCGAATACAACCGAGGCTGCAGTTTCTTCAACGCGCGCACGAACTCCGCCGGATCCGGCTTCGTCGCCGCGGTGGCAATCACGTCGATCACGTGATGCATCACGAGCGGAGTGGCTGTTGCGATCGCCGCCCCCGCAGCCGTCGGCACCGTCAGCAACGCCAGCAGTTCGGGTGTCGGTTTTCCCAAATCGTAAAACTCCGCCAGCGCCCGCCGCAGCGGCAGGCTGCTGCCGTCCGGCGCCGGCACCGCCTCTTCGCCGTCGCAGCCCAGCACCGTCAACACGTCATGCACCAGCTCCGGACAGTTCTGCGCGTAGACGCCGAGCGCGTCGCCCGCTTCGTAAACCAGGCCGGAGCCGGCGAGGTCGAACTCCACGTGATGCACCTGTTTCGCCGAGCCGGGAGCGTTCAGGTTGCGCGACGTCAACAGCAACGCGGGAAACGGATTCGCGCGCGAGTGTCCGGCCGGCACGGCCTTCGCCGCCGTCTCGCTCGCAACGTCCACCTGCGGCGCCGCGCCTGGCCCAATCTCCGCGGCGCCCGCAGCGAACGCACTCAGCGCCGCGTTCAGCCAACCCGCGAACTTCTCTTCGTAGTCCAGATCGCAATCGACCCGCGGCGCCGCCCGCGACGCGCCGCAACGTTCGAGCCGTGTATCGAAATCCTGGGCACATTGGCAGAACCGCGTGTAGTTCGTGTCGCCGAGGCCGCAAACCGCGAAGCGCACGCCCGCGAGCGTCCGCGGGGCGGCTGCCGCGAGCGCGGCGTGGAGCGCGCGTGCGTTGTCGGGCGGTTCGCCATCGCCATAGGTGCTCGTGATCACGAGCAGGTTTTTCTCGCCGGCGAGTTTCGCGAGATCGGTCTGCGCCATGTCGAGCACCGTCGCGGCGAAGTTGCGTTTGCCGGCCTCTTTCGCCGCGCGCTTGGCGAGACTTTCAGCCGTGCCGGTCTGCGAACCGAAGAGGATCGTGAGCGGCGTTAGCGACCGCGGCGGCGTGGCGGCCGCGGGATGCTGCTGACGCGAGAAAATGCCGGCGAGAAAACCGTTGAGCCACGCGCGCTGCTCGGTGGAAAACGGCGCGCTGTCGGGAATGAAAGGAATCGCAGTCATGACATCGTTCATTGGCTGAATTTTTCCTGGAGCTCCTTGAGCGAGTGGCGGCGGGCCCAGGCGACGAAGGTTTCGCCCGGCTGACGCTCGGCCGTGAACCGACGCAGAAACTGCTCGACGAGGGCGTTGATCTCGCTGGCGCGCACGCCGCGAAACAGTTCACGTGCGATGCCCTGCTCGTGATCCATGCCGCCGCCGAGAACGACGTGATAGCCCTCGCTGCCGTCGGACAGCCTCACGGCGACGAAACCCACGTCGCCGCAGTAATGCTGCGCGCACGAGTGTGGACAGCCCGTGAAATGAACGTTCACCGGCGACTCGAGCAGCGCGCGATTCCCGAGATGCTTCAGCAGCGACACCGCGTGAGCCTTCGTGTCGGCGCTCGCATATTTGCAGCCGCGGCTGCCCGTGCAGGCGATGATCCCGCCGGCCGCGGCGGACGCTTCGTGAAAAAATCCGAGCCGCGCGGCGGCGCGCTTCAAGGTGTCGACGAACGCGTCAGGCACGTGCGGCACGATCACGCTTTGCCACACCGTCAGCCGCAGCTCGCCACGACCGTAGTTCGTCGCGAGATCGGCGAGCGCGTGCATCTGCCGCGCATTCATCCGTCCGACCGGCACGCCCAGCCCAATGGAGTTGAGGCCCGGCTGTGCCTGACGCGCCGCACCGAGCCAGCCGTGTTTCACCACCGGCGGACGCGGTTCGCAGGCCGCCAGGGGCAGTCGCATCAGCGGAAACGCCAGGCGCTTCTGCGTTTCGTCGAGAAACTTCTCCACGCCCCACTGCTCGAGCAGGTATTTCAGGCGCGCCTTCTTCCGATTCGTGCGATCGCCGTTTTCGGCAAACACGCGTATCATCGCGGCGGAGACGGCGACCGCTTCGCCGGGTTTGACCAGAAGTCCGGTGTCGCGCGCGAAATCGCCGTGGCCGGTGATCCCGCCGAGTTGGACGCGAAAATAGACTCCCGGCACCACGGTGGAACCCGACGTCCCCGTCGGGCTCAGCGGCGAGCCCGCGTCATTCGGCCCGCCGGCGCCGTCAGGCGCCGCCATGCATGACGCGAGCGATTTCTCCGTTACCCGCACGGCCACGAAACCGATGTCGTTCGTGTCGGCGGCGACGGAGATGCTGCCGCCATTGTCGAAGGCGACGTTGAACTTCCGCGGCAGGCCGTAGAGGTCGCGGTGGTTGAGAATGTAATGGTGCAGCGCTTTCGCGAACGGCCGCACGTCGATCAGCTCGGTCGGATCGAAACCGCTGTTCGGCGAAGCGGTGATGTTGCGGATATTATCGGCGCCGGCGCCGCGCGAGGTGAGTCCGAACTCCTGCACGCGCATCAAGACCTTCACGATGTCGCGAGGCTTGAACTCGCGAATCTGCAGATTCCCGCGCGTGGTGATGTGCGCGTAGCCGCCGCCGAGTTCGTGCGCGAGATCGGCGAGCCCGTGCAACTGCACCGCGCTCAATTCACACGCCGGCACGCGCAGCCGGATCATGAAACTGTCTTGCGCCGGCGCGACGTAGAAGAGACCGAAGGTCTTGAACCGATACGTGTGCTCGACGTCGGGGATCTGGTTTTCCTCGGCGTGGCGCACGAGCCGTTCCCAGGCGTCGAGCGGATTCTCGTCGTATTTCCAGCGTTCCTCGCGACAGAGATCGCCGAGCGGCGTGCCGTGAACCGTGTCCTCCGCCGGCGCGGCCGCGAGATTCTGCGGCGCCGCGCCCGCCTCCGCGGCGATCAGCCCGCCGGCAGTGTGACCGACAAACGGCACGAGTCCGCTCGCGGCCACTCCCGCCATGAAGCCTTGGAGGTATTCTTTTTGCGCCGCGGTGAAGGGCGCGTCGGAAGCGTTGATCGGGTCTGCGGTTGCCACGGGAATCTAACCCGCAGTTCAGCACCGCATGTGCCACGGCCCGCCGCCCGACCGATCAACGCGCTGAATTGTTTTAATCTCTCGGATGAAAACCGTTCATCCGCGACGCAACGCGTTTTCCCTCAGGTTTAGAAGTTGAACTCGACCTGCACCCAGAGCTTCCGCACGTCCGGCACGGTGAGGCTGTCGCGCGCGAAGTCCGCATACTTCACGACGCCCGTGAAATACTTCCCGAACTTGCGCGACACCTGCACGTCCCACTCTTCGCCCAGATCGACGCCGGTGTCGGTTTCGAACTGGTGGTAAAACACCAGCAGCGCGATGCCCTCCGGCAGCGTGGTCGAGGCCTTCACGTAGCGATCGCGCAAGCCGCCGCCGGGCGTCGTGAGAAACACGTCCGCCCAGCCGTTGAACGCGTGCAGCGTGGCAAGGGGCGTCTTGAAGCCGACATTGTTGTCGGTGCCGAGCACCTCGTAGCCGAGCGACAGCCCGCCGGGCTTCGCGAGCGCGCCGAGTTCGAGCGCATAGTAGTCGTTGCGGTAATCCTGCGGATTCGAGCCGTAGTCGGACTGCGTCGCGTATTCGGCGCGGTAGGACAACTTCACGCCGTCCGCGATCGCCGGCGTGCCCGTGAGGCTGGCGCCAACGGTCGCGCTGCTGTTGGTCGCGGCGTTGTCGAAATCGAGCAGATACGCATAGCCCGTCAGCGTGCCAAACGGCAGCCCCGCGTAGCTCGCGTTCAACACATGCGAATCGCTGTCCCAGCGGCCTTGCGCGTGCCGGTGCGAGAACACGCGATTGATCCGGTAAAGATAACCGTAGGTGAGCGTCAGCGACTCGAAGGTTTTGTCGGTGACAGTCACCGCGTCGAAGGTCTGTGTGTTCTGCCGCCAGCCGACGTCGCCCACGAAGCGCGCGTTATCGAGCACGAGCCGCTGCCGGCCGGCGGTAAGCGCGGTCTGGCCCGTCGCATACGCGAGCCAGGCCTGGTTGATTTCGGTGCTCTCGGGATCGGCGACCACGGCGCGGCCGGCGCCGCCCGGGTTGAGTCCGGCCTGCGAATAGCGGTCGCCGTCGATCGCGGTGACGTCCTCGGCTTCGATCATCGCCTTGAATCCGTTGATCGGCGCGGTGGTGAAGCCGAGACGTGTGCGGACGGTGTAGGCCTCGGCGTCACGCAGACCCGTTTGGTCGACGCCCTCGTAGCGGGCGCGGACATTGATCGACACCTTTCCCTGGCCAAAGGCTTCGCCGATCGAATCGGCGGAAGCGGCGGCGTCGGCGGCATACGCCGGAACGCTGAAACTCCAGGCAGCAAGCGCGCCCAGAACGATGATCACATTACGGTTGGTCTTCATGGCTTGGTATCAGAACGGTCAGGACAAAAGCAGCGGCCACGTGTCGCGGGAGCAACACGGATCGGGACGGCAAAGGCGCCTCGCGCTCAGACGAGCGAAAACAACCGCTTTCCGGGCCGCGGCTTCGGCGCGGCGGGCGCGTCCGGCCGGGCCGGTTTGAGATGCGACCGATGATTGAGGAAGCCCATAAGCTGCTCGCGCAGCTCGTAGTAGCGCGGATCCTCGAGCAGCGCGCCGCGGTCGCGCGGCCGCGCAAACGGAATCTCCACGATCTCGCCCACCTGCGCCTCCGGACCGTTCGTCATCATTACGACGCGGTCCGCCAGATAGAGCGCTTCGTCGACGTCATGCGTCACCATGAGCGCAGTCTTCTGGTCGCGTTGCCAGAGATCGAGGAGCACGCTTTGCAGTTCGAAACGCGTGAGCGAATCGAGCATTCCGAACGGCTCGTCGAGCAGCAGCATCTTCGGCCCGAGCGCAAACGCCCGCGCGATGCCGACGCGTTGCCGCATGCCCTGGGAAAGTTCGGCCGGGCGCTTGTGCATCGCGTCCGCAAGACCCACGCGCGCCAGATAATATTCCGTCAGGTCGTGACGATCCGCCTTCGAGGCGGTGAAGAACACCTGGTCGACGCCGAGTCGCACGTTTTGATACGCGGTGCGCCACGGCAGCAGGCATGGCGCTTGAAACACGACGCCGCGATCCGGGCCGGCCTCGGTCACCTCGCGTCCGTCGAGCACGATGCCGCCGATCGTCGGCGCGGTCAGGCCCGCGACCATCGACAACACCGTGGATTTGCCGCAGCCGGAGTGACCGATCAGCGCGATGAATTCGCCCTTGCGCACTTTCAGATCGAAGTCGCGCACGACCGACACCGGGCCGCTCGGACCGTCGAAGGTTTTCGTGATGAAAGAAATGTCGAGAAAGGCGCTCATGAGCGGGAGGTTTCCACGGTTTCGTGCTGCAACTCGCCGCGCCGCCGCGCGGGCCGGCCGGGAAAAGCGCGGTCGATCCAGGTGACGTGATCGAGGTTTTCCGGGATCAACGCGGGGAGTCGCAACGTGCGCTGCGACGACGCGGATTTGCGGCCGGCCGACGCGAGCAGCCAGTCGAGGATGTCCTTGCGCAGGCGCTTAAAATGCGGGTCGTGATTCAGCGACTGGCGGTCGCGCGGACGCGGCAGATCGATGTTGAACGAAGGTCCGAGCGTCGCGGCGGGACCGGCGCTCAGCGGCACGACGCGATCGGCGAGCAGAATGGCTTCGTCGGGGTCGTTGGTAATCAGCACGACGCTTTTCCGCTGGTCCTGCCAGATGCGCGAAATCTCGTCCTGCAGCGTCGCGCGCGTGAGCGCATCGAGCGCGCCGAGCGGTTCGTCGAGCAGCAGCACGCGCGGATCCATCGCGAGCGCGCGGGCGACCGCGACGCGCTGCCGCATGCCGCCGGAAAGCTGCCGCGGGCGTTTGTCGCGCGCGGGCGTGAGGTTCACCATCGCGATGAACTTCTCGACCTGCGCGCGCCGCTGCGCGGTGTCGAGGTGCGGGAACACGCGATCGACCGCGAGCGCGACGTTGCCGTGGACGGTGAGCCACGGCAGCAGCGAATAATTTTGAAACACCAGCGCGCGATCGGGACCGGCGGCGGGTATCGGTTTCCCGTCGAGCAGCGCCTCGCCGGTGTCAGGCCGCGCGAGGCCGGCGAGCAGGTTGATCAATGTCGTCTTGCCGCTGCCGGAAAAGCCGACGATCGCGAGGAATTCGCCCGGGTGGAGCTGGAGGTCCAGCCGGCCGAGCACCTCGGTGCGATTAGCGGCGGGGCCAAAGCCCTTCGTCGCGCCGCGCAGTTCGATCACAGGAGTGGAGCTCATGGCGGGAGGTTCAGCGAGCCGGCGCGCCGAAACTCACGGCGCGTTGCAGCGAGAGCATCGCGCGATCGAGCGCGAAACCGATCAGGCCGATCGCGAACACCGCGACCATGATCTGCGCGAGCGTCTGGCTGCTGCCGTTCTGAAACATATCCCACACGAATTTCCCGAGTCCCGGATTCTGCGCGAGCATCTCGGCCGCGATCAGCACCATCCAGCCCACGCCGAGCGAGAGCCGCAGGCCGGTGAAGATCATCGGCAGCGCGGCGGGCAGCACGATCTTCCAGACCTGCGCGAACCAGCCGAGCCGGAGCACCCGCGCGACGTTGAGATAATCCTGGTCGATCGACGCGACGCCGACGGCGGTGTTGATCAACGTCGGCCAGAGCGAGCACAGCGCGACAGTGATCGCGGAACTGAGAAACGCCTTTTCGAACAGCGGCTCCGGCGGATTGTAGAGCGCGCTGACGAGGATCATCACGATCGGCAGCCAGGCGAGCGGCGAGACCGGTTTGAAAAGCTGGATGAACGGATTGAACGCGAGGTTCAGCGACTTGCTCAACCCGCACACGATTCCGAGCGGCACGGCGATCAACGACGCGATCACAAACCCGGTGAACACGGTTTGAAGACTCGTGAGAATCTGCCGAAAGAAGGTGGGCCGAAACGCATATTGGCGCTCCTTCCATTCGCCCTGCGGATTCTTCGCGAGAAACGCGGCCTTGCGTTCGGCCTGACGCGCGTAGAACTCGCGCTCGCGCACGCCCTCGGCGCGATGCTCCTGCCAGAGATTGCCGAGCTCCTTCGCCACGGCGGCCGGTCCCGGCAGCGAACCGAAACTCACCTGGATGTTGCGCGACGCGAGCGACCAGAAGCCGAGAAACACGGCGAGCGAGAGCGCGGGAATGCCGACGTTACGGAGGACGGCGCGCAGGGCACCGTCGAACTTGGAAGAAAACGAAGGGGATATGTTCATGCGTTCACAGGTTGTGGCGGCGGGGCGCGTCAGTCCTTGCGACCGATCGCGAGCCGGCGGAGATAGGCGTTGGGTTCGCGGCCGTCATAGCGGACGCCGTCAATAAATTCGTCCGTCGGTGCGCGGTAGCCGTCGGTTTCCGGCACGTCGGCCGGGAAATGTTTTCCCTCGGCGATGAGCGCCTGCGCGGCGGTGCGGTAGATATCGGGTTTGTAAACAGACTCAGCCGTTTCGCGATACCACGCATCGGGCCTGGCCTCGCCGATCTGGCCCCAGCGCCGCATCTGCGTGAGATACCAGATCGCGTCGCTATAGAATGGATACGTCGCGTGGTGGCGAAAGAAGACGTTGAAGTCCGGCAGCGGCCGCGTGTCGTCGGCCGTATACTGCCAGGTGCCGGTCATGCTGTTGGCGATGACCTGGTAGTCGGCGCCGACATACTCCGGACGCGAGAGCAGGCGGCAGGCTTCGACGCGGTTCTGCGGGCTGGCGTCGAGCCACTGCGCGGCGCGGATGAGCGCCTTCACCACGGCGACGTGCGTGTGCGGATACCTGGCGGCCCAGTTGGCGGTGACGCCGAAAACTTTCTCGGGATTGTTTTTCCAGATCTCGTAATCGGTGATCACCGCGACGCCGATCCCGCGGATCACGGCTTGCTGGTTCCACGGTTCGCCGACGCAGTAGCCCTGGATTGTGCCCTGCGCGAGTGTCGCGGGCATTTGCGGCGGCGGCGTCACGGAGATGAGCACGTCGCCGTCGACGGTGCCGGTGGTGTCCGTCGGGGTGTAGTAGCCGGGATGAATTCCGCCGGCGGCGAGCCAGTAGCGCAGCTCGTAATTGTGCGTCGAGACGGGAAACACCATGCCCAGCTTGAGCGGCGTGCCGGCGGATTTCAGACGCTGCACGACCGGCCGTAGCGCGTCGGCTTTCACCGGGCGCGGCGTGGGAGCGGCGGCGAGCGCGGGATTCGCGGCGAGCATCTCCTCCCAGATGGAATTCGCGAGCGTGATGCCGTTGCCATTGAGATCCATGGAGAAGGCGGTGACGATGTGAGCCTTCGTCCCGAAACCGATCGTCGCAGCGAGCGGCTGACCGGCGAGCATGTGCGCGCCGTCGAGTTCGCCGGTGATCACGCGGTCGAGGAGGATCTTCCAGTTCGCCTGCGCCTCGAGCGTGACATACAGGCCCTCGTCCTCGAAGAAGCCCTTCTCCTTGGCGACGACGAGCGGTGCGCAATCGGTGAGCTTGATGAAGCCGAACTTCAGATCGGGCCGCTCGGGCTCGTTGGCCGGAACCGGGAGCGCGAGGGCGGGAACGACGAGAACGCAAACGGCATCAAGCCACTTGCGGAACGGTGGGCGAAGGCAGGAAATCATGGTGTTCGGAAAGGGAAAGAGCGGCGTCGTAGCGGTCTTCGCGAAAGAGCCGCGCGGGCAGACCGGCGGGCGTTTCGGCCGGCAGCAGATTGGCGTCGGCGAGCTCGCGTTGAATCGCGAGCGCCTTGTCCGCGGTGGGCCGGTTGGCCCGGTCGCGATGAAAGATCACAAAATCCGGCACGGACTCGACTCGGCCGCGGCCGCAGTCGAAGACGCCGGTGAGCGCCGGCGAGATCACGCGCGCGGGGAGATTCAGATACGGCGCGGCGCTGAGCAGCTGCGCGAGCTCGGGACGGTTTTCCGGCACGTCGCACCAGCGCGCCGCCTCGTCGAGCGCGTTCACCAGCGCGGCGTGTTCGCCGGCGCGTTCGCTCGCGAAACGCTCGGTGATGAGCAGGACTTTCTCGATGTGAGCGGGCGACTGCACACCGCTCCACGTCGGGCACCACGCGATCCCGGCGCGGACGGCGAACGAGTTCCACGGTTCGCCGGCCCAGAAACCGTCGATGGTGCCGGCCTGCAGGTTGCGAAACATCTGCGCGGGCGGGACGACGACGATGCGGACATCGGCGTCGGGCTGGATGCCCGCCGCGGCGAGCCATTGCCGCAAATGGAGATGGTGCGAGGAAAACGGATACACGACGCCGAGCGTCAGGCGGCGCTCGCCGCGACGCCCGCGGGCAATGTCACGCAGGCTGGCGGCATCGCGCACGCCGGCGTCGTGCAACGCGTTGGAGAGTGTCAGCGCGTTGCCGTTCAGGTTGAAGATGAAGGCGGTGCTCGCCGCGGTCGGCACGCAGCCGAGGCCGAGATTGACGGACCACAGCATCGGCGCGAGCGCCTGCGCAGCCTCGAGTTCGCCGTAGATGATCTTGTCGCGAATCGTGGCCCAGCCGACCTCGCGCTGGAGGACGACCTTCAGACCGTGCCGGCGAAAGAGGCCACGCTCCTGCGCGACGACCAGCGGCGCGGCATCGGTGAGCGCGAGAAACCCGAGGCGCAGGGCACGCGCGGACGAGGCGGCGGGAAGGGATGGCACGGGAAGCGTCATGATCTGTGGTCGCTTCTAGCCGCCGACATGCCAGCCGTCGGGCATGGCGCGATAAGTGCTGAGCAAAGATTTCATGACCCGGATGAAAGGCGTTCATCGATGAACCGGCCGCTCGATAGCCGGCAGTTGCTCGCGTTTTCCGCGCTGGCTCGCTGCCAGAGTTTTACGCGTGCGGCGAAGGAGCTTTATCTCACGCAGAGCGCGATCAGCCATGCGATCAAGGCGCTCGAGGAGGAAGTCGGCAGCCGGCTGGTCGATCGCGCGGGCCGCCGCGTGTTGCTCACGCAGGCGGGCGAGCAGTTCCTGCGTCACACCGAGCGCATCCTGCGGGAGATGGACGCGGCGCGCTCGGGGCTGGATGCGTTGTCGCGCTGGGGCCATGGGCGGCTGCGCGTCGGCGCAAGCACCACGGCGTGCCAGTATCTGCTCCCGACGGTGTTGCGGGAGTTCAAGCAAAGTTTTCCCAAGTGCGTGATTACGGTGGAGCCGGGCGACCACGCGCAGCAAGTGGAGTTGCTGCAGGCGAACCGGATCGACCTCGCCATCATGCTCGAGCCGGAAACGACGAGCGAGTTCGAGTTCGTGCCGCTGTTCACCGACGAGTTGCGTTTCCTCACCTCGCCGCTGCACCCGTGGGCGAAGGAACGACACCTTATTCGCGAGACGCTCGAAGCCGAGACGCTCGTTCTATATAACAAGGCGAGTTACACGTTCCGGCTCGTGAACGAGTATCTGCGCGCCGAGCACGTGAGCTTCGGCCACTACATCGAGCTGGGCAGCATGGATGCGATCAAGGAGCTCGTGAAGATCGGCGTGGGCGTGGGCGTATTGGCGCCGTGGATCGCGCGGGCGGAACTCGAGGCGGGGGCGCTGGTGGATTTCCCGCTTGGGCGGAAGCGGTTGCGGCGCACGTGGGGCGTCGCGCATTTACGGGGACGCCGGCTGCCGCTCGGCGAGGAGACGTTCATCGGGCTCTGCCGATCGGTGACGGAGAACTTCGGCGACGCCGCGGCAAAACCGGGCCGGCCGCCTACATAAGGCTTTTACCGAATGGAATAAGGCAGACTTTACCAGTGCGCGTTTGGCGAGAATAGACTCGCGAGCCGGGAGCTGCGCGGGCACAACGGGCCGCGTCCCACACCGTTCTTTCTCGCTACCCCTCCCTCTTATGAAGCTACCTCACTTCGTAATTCGGGGCGCCGTCACGGCGGCGCTGTCCTTGCTTTCTACCGCTCGCGCGAGCGAAGCGGACATCAAAATCCCCGACCTCACCCAGGTCAGTTTCGACGGTCTTGGCGGCACCAGCGGGCTTACGCTTATGTATATAGGCCTCGCGCTCTGCATCGTGGGCGCGATCTTCGGCCTGATTCAATACCGGCAGACGAAGGCGCTGCCGGTGCACCCGACGATGGCCCGCGTTTCCCACATGATTTGGGAAACGTGCAAGACCTACCTCATCCAACAAGGGAAATTTCTCGCGATCTTGTGGGTGCTGATCGCGCTGTGTATTGTTTATTATTTCGTCGGCCTGCAAAGCAGCGGGATCGGACATGTCTCCGTGGTGCTCGCCTGCTCGGTGCTCGGCATTCTCGGCAGCTACGGCGTCGCGTGGTTCGGGATCCGGATCAATACGGTGGCCAACTCGCGGACCGCGTTTTCCGCCCTTGAAGGCAAAGCCCTCCGGACGCTCGGCATCCCGTTGCGCTCGGGCATGAGCGTCGGCCTGCTGCTCGTCTGCGTGGAGCTGTTCTTCATGATCAGCATCCTCGTGTTTCTGCCGCGCGACCTCGTCGGGCCGTGCTTCATCGGTTTCGCGATCGGCGAATCGCTCGGCGCCTCCGCGCTCCGCATCTGCGGCGGCATCTTCACCAAGATCGCCGACATCGGCTCCGACCTGATGAAGATCGTGTTCAAGCTGCCGGAGGACGACCCGAAGAATCCGGGCGTCATCGCGGACTGCACGGGCGACAACGCCGGCGACTCGGTCGGGCCGACGGCGGACGGTTTCGAAACCTATGGCGTCACCGGCGTGGCGCTCGTCGCCTTTCTCGCGCTGGCGCTCGCGGCCAACGCCTCGGTGTGCGCGATCCTCATCATCTGGCTCTTCACGATGCGCGCGCTGATGATCGTGACCTCGCTGCTGTCGTATTCGATCAACCAGGTCATCACGCATGCGAAATACGGCCATCAGAAGGATTTTGATTTCGAGGCGCCGCTCACGCACCTGGTCTGGCTCACGTCGGCGGTGTCGATCGCGATCACGTTTGCGGCGAGCTACGTCCTGCTCGCACATCAGACCGGGATTCATCCGAGCCTCTGGTGGGTGCTGTCCGTGATCATCAGCTGCGGCACGATCGCCGGCGCGCTGATCCCGGAGTTCACGAAGGTTTTCGTCAGCACGAATTCCCGCCACGTGAAGGAGGTGACGAACTGCTCCCGCCACGGCGGCGCGTCGCTCAACATCCTCTCGGGCTTCGTCGCGGGTAACTTTTCCGCGTTCTGGATGGGGCTGTGCATCATGCTGCTGATGTGGATCTCCTACCACTTTTCGCAAAACGCGGGCCTGCTCTCGATCATGCCGGAGAAGTTTGTCTTCGCGGCGCCGATCTTTGCGTTCGGCCTGGTCGCCTTCGGTTTCCTCGGCATGGGACCGGTGACGATCGCCGTCGACAGTTACGGACCGGTCACTGACAACGCGCAGTCCGTCTACGAGCTCTCGCAGATCGAAGGCCGCCCGACCATCGGCGCGGAAATCGAGCGCGATTTCGGATTCAAAGCCGATTTCGCCAACGCCAAATACCAGCTCGAGAAGGGCGACGGCGCCGGCAACACTTTCAAGGCCACGGCCAAGCCCGTGCTGATCGGCACGGCGGTCGTCGGCGCCACGACGATGGTTTTTGGCATCATCATCCTCCTGGAAAATCTTTTCGGCAACGCGATCACCAAGCTTTCGATCGTCCAGCCAGAAGTGATCCTCGGCCTGATCATGGGCGGCTCCGTCATCTATTGGTTCACCGGCGCGAGCACGCAGGCGGTCGTCACCGGCGCCTACCGCGCCGTCGTCTATATCAAGGAGCACATGAAGCTCGACGCGACGACCGCGTCGGAGGAGGACTCGAAGGAGGTCGTCCGCATCTGCACCATCTACGCCCAGAAGGGCATGTGGAACATCTTCATCGTGGTGTTCTGCTTCACGCTCGCGCTGCCGTTCTTCAATCCGTATTTTTTCATCGGATACCTGATCGGCATCGCCTTCTTCGGGCTCTTCCAGGCCATCTTCATGGCCAATGCCGGCGGTGCGTGGGACAACGCCAAGAAGATCGTCGAGGTCGAGCTCCGGCAGAAAGGCACGGACCTGCATGCGGCGACGGTCGTCGGCGACACCGTCGGCGATCCGTTCAAGGACACGTCGTCGGTCGCGATGAATCCCGTGATCAAGTTCACCACGCTCTTCGGCCTGCTTGCGGTCGAGATCGCGGTCACGATGACGAACGAAAGCGTGAAGCACACGATCGGCGCGGTCTTCTTCCTCGTCGCGCTCGCCTTCGTCTATCGCAGCTTCTACGGCATGCGCATCCCGGCCGACAGCACGGATGCCTGAGCGAGTTTAATGTAGGGCGGGGTCTCCTATCCCCGCCTTCCGACCGCGGCGCCCGCCGGGGCACCCTTCGGGCGGGTCTTCGGACCCGCCTCTTCTTTTTCCGTCCGCCCGATCGCGCATCGGAAAACTTCCTCAGAGACTCCGCCCATTTCCCCTTAGCGCCGGAACCGTCGCCACACGCCGGCAGACTATTGCGTGGCCCCGGCATTCGCCGCCAGCGCGAGCGTCCGAACTAAACCCACCGTTCCCATGAAGACGAAATTCATCCGCCTGTTTCCGCTGGTTTCCGCCTCCTGCTTGCTCGCCCTCTCGCCCGCGCTTCGCGCCGGCGAAACCGCCGCGCGCGCCGAAGCCGCCGCTTCCGAAGTGAAAGGCGACGCCGCCAAAGCCGCGCTCGACGGCATCGACGCGGAAATCGATCGGCTCGACGCCCTCGTCGACAACGCGCCCACCGACGAAGAGCGCGACGCCGCCCGCCTGCGTCTCGAAGCACTCAAGAGCCGCCGCAACGAGCTCCGCAAGACCTACGTGAAGGCCCGCTACGAGGAGCTCAAGGCCGACGTCCGCGCCGAAGCCAATCGCCTCGCCGCCTGGGCCAAACGCACCTTTGCCAACGCCGACGACAAGCTCCGCGCCGCCGCGGGGGATGCGAAGGAGCATCTCTCCGCCGCCGGCGATCGCATGCGCGCCGCCGCCCGCGAGTTGACCGATTACAAAGCCCGGCCCACCGACCGCAACAAGGACGAGGCGAAGTCCGCTCTCGACGCCGCCGAGGCGCGGATCGACCAGCTCGAAGCGAGGGTGGATCAGCTGCCCAGTGGCGCCGACCGCGACGCGGCGAAGCAGCGCGTCAAGGACCTCGAAGACCGGAAGGACGCCCTGGAAAACAACTTCAACAAAACGAGCTTCGACGCGCTGGTCGACGACATCGAGGCCGAAGCCCGCCGCTTCCGCTGAGCGATGACCGCCCGCGCGGCAGCGAGAGATCGGCCTGGAATCCGTTTCGATCCGGTCGCGGTGCGATCGACGACGGACGCCGCCGGTGGCGCTGTCCGCCCGCTGTATCCGTGTCCTGGTGACGCGCACGCGTCGATCGGCGACGGCGGCCGTTCCCCAGGAGGGCGGTGAGCGTTTTGTGCTATTTCATGAGCGTCCTGCTCGCTTTACAGCGACGAAGGGCGGGGGTTTGGGTCAGTCTCGCGCCGGTCCCACGGCACGGTCGTCCCCTTTTCCGTCCTATGAACCCCCTGCACAAACACCTGGCATTGTTATGCACCGGAGTGGCCGCCACGCTGCCGACCGCAGCCTGGAGCCAGTCCCAGCCGTCCGCCAACGCGGCCGGCGACGAGGAAGTCACGCGACTCGCGACTTTCACGATCACCGAAACCGCCGCCAACCCGTATCAGTCGGGTCAGGCACTGTCCGCCTCGCGCGTCGCGATGCCGATCCAGGACATCCCGCAAACGGTGTCGGTCGTCACCAACGAATTCCTGAAGGACTCGATGAGTTTCCGTATGCTGGACGCGGCGAAGTATGTGACGCCGATCAGCGAATCGACGCTGCCCTACGGCGGCGATCGTTACACGATCCGCGGCTTCCAGGTCTCCCACGAGTTCATCGATGGCACCGAGATCTCCGGCCAGGACGGCTATAGCATGTCGATCGTGCCCTATAACATCGAGCGCATCGAAATCATCAAAGGCCCCAACGCGATCCTCGTGCCCGGCGGCAGCCCCGGCGGCCAGATGAATCCGATCACGAAATCGCCGATCATGAAGGACCAGTCCTCGGCCACCCTTCAGCTCGGCCAGTATTTCAGCAACGCCCTCAGCACCGATCTGAATCGCGTGCTCAACGACAAAATGGCCGCCCGCCTCGTGCTCGCCTACTGGGACAGCGACGGCTACGCCCGGAACCAGTTCCGCCGCGGCTACATGATCGCGCCGTCGTTCAGCTGGCAGCTCACGCCGACCAACAAGCTCGTGGTCAAGGCGGAGTTCATGCAGAACCGCGAGACCAATCTCGGCGGCCTGCCGCTCGATCCGAGCGTCGGCACCGACACGTCCGCGACGATCGCGAAAGGCCTGCCGCGGGACTGGTCGTTCGCGGGCGACGACCGCTGGGATCAGCGCCATCGCGCCACCGAGCGCATCACGATGGAGCTGTTCTCCGATCTCGGCGACCATGTGTCATCGCGCCTGCAATTGATGGCCAACCATGTCACCCGCGAGGATCAGGGCGGCACCAGCGCGGCCATCAAAGGCACCCTCGGCTCGCGCAATCCCAACACCGGCAAGTATGAGCCGGGCGTGATCTGGTCGCTCGATCAGACCGGTCCGACCGCGGTCGCCACCTCCACGCCGGTGGCCATCCCCGATCCGGGCAGCTACGTCTATTCGCGCACCTACGGTGCCGTCGACCTGTGGTATTCGGAGGCGCACCTGCGCAACGAATACGCGATCAAGTTCGACACCGACCTGGTCAAGTCCACGACCGTTGCGGGCCTCGCGGGCAACTTCTCGAAAGTTCAGTTCAAGTCCTACGAGGGCGTGGCCCGGCCTGACGTGCCTGCCAACGCGCTCGGCAGCGCCACCTACCCGCACCTCACATATCTCGAACCGGCCCTCACGAACACCGGCGGCAACCGCACCGGCAAACAGGAGGACCTGCAGCTCTTCGTCTACGAGAATGCCTCCTTCCTGCGCGATCGCGTGCAGCTCTCCGGCGGCGTTTCCCGCTTCTTTGGCCAGCTGTCCCGCATCGATCAGACCGGTCTGGCGCCCGCGATGACCTATCCGAGCTACAACCTGTCGACGACCGCGAAGACCTTCGGCGCCGTCATCAAGCCGATCAAGCCCGTCTCCCTCTTCTACGGCTACAACACCAGTGGCGGCACGATGCCGAGCTCGCTCAATCCCGGCACCTACGCGCCGAATTTCCGCGTCGCCGCCGGCACGCAGAAGGAATACGGCGTGAAGGTCTCCACGCTCGACGGCCGGCTTACCGGCTCGTTCTCCTACTTCAACATCGAGCAGGAAAACTACGCCGTCCCGAACAGCGAATACTACTCGCTCGTCGCCCTGGGCAAGTTCGCCGAGGCCGCCGCGCTCCAGAATCCGCTGTATCTCAACCTCACCTCCAAGGGTTGGGAATTCGAGGCGACTTACGCGCTCAGCAGCAACCTGACGCTCATCGGCAACTACACGTCCTACAAGGCGCGCCAGCCCATCACCGACGTGCCGATCCGCGGCGTGCCCGATCACGCCGGCGCCATCTACGTCGATTACCGTTTTACCGAAGGCGCGCTCCACGGCTTCAGCGTCAACGTCGGCGTCGACTACAAGAGCGAAGTCGC
Organism: Opitutaceae bacterium; assembly: GCA_040255565.1. Lineage (GTDB taxonomy): Bacteria > Verrucomicrobiota > Verrucomicrobiia > Opitutales > Opitutaceae > Opitutus. Next base: position 305,053 of record JBDZVH010000002.1, read on the forward strand.
CGGCGACTCCGCGACGGGCTACACCACAACCAAGCCGCTCCCCGGCGGAAACTTCGTGCCGAACCAGCCTTCGTTCTATGTCAATGGCCGCACGCTCGTGAACGTCGGGTTCGCTTACAAACGCGACCAATGGACGGCCCGCCTGCAGGTCAGCAACGTCTTCGACAAGGACTATCTCCTCGCCTCGCTCAGCCGCACGGCCGTGCTCGTCGGCGACCCGCTCAACGTGAAGGCGTCCTTCACCTATAACTTCTAAGGTCGATCGTCCTCAACCTTCGACCGCGCAGGCCGGCGTGACCACGCCGGCCTTTTTTATTGCACCAATCCCCGCGCGCGCGGTCGGACTGACCGAACCATCGCCGACTAGCGGCACCTCCCGCTCGCGCCCATCTTTTGCGCCAGCAGCACCCCCAACCCCTCTTCCATGCTGCGCTACTTCGCACACGGACCCGTTCGCTGGAAAAATGGCATGCGCTGCAACACGCGCACCAATTGGGAATTCTATGCCGTCACCTCCGGCCGCTGCGGCGTGAAGTTCACCGACCGCCAGCGCCCTCGTTTCCGCGAGAAAACCCTCTGGCTGTTCGCGCCGGACTGCTCCCACGCGTGGGCGAACCACCAGCAGCGTCATTACGAACGCGTTTCCCTGCACTTCGGCACCGTGCCCTACCCGCTCGACGAACTCGTCCGCCAAAACGGCGGCTGGCTCGAGCGCCCGCTCTCACCGGGCGAGCTGACCCGGATCCAGGCGTGGGCCAACGAACTCGAGCCCGCCTTCCGCCGTCCCACCCTCATCAGCCCGCTGCTTTTTCAACGGCGGCTGCTCGACCTCTCGCTGCTCATGCTCGAGGGACGCGAGTGGGACGACGCCCCGCTCGCCCTCACCGATCTCGCGACCTTCAAGACCCAACGCGCCGTCTCCTGGTATGACGAGCACCTCGCCCAAAACCCCACGGTCAAGCAGGTCGCCGACGCCATTCACGTTTCCCCCAGCCACCTCCGCCGCCTCTTCTGGCAGACGCGCAAGGCCAGCCCAAAGGCCGTCTTCCGCCACCTCCGGCTCGACAAGGCCAAGGAGCTCATGAGCAGCACGTCGCTGACACTCGACGACGTCGCGCGGCACTGCGGCTACGCCAGCGCCAGCCATCTCTGCCGCGATTGCCGCGACGTTCACCACTTCTCGCCGACGACTTGGCGCAAGAAGCTGATCGACCGGTTCGTCCATCCGCTGCCGCCCGGCACCCAACCCGTCCGCGAATACAGCATCCGACCAGAAGAGCGGACGCTGCCCGCCTGATCTCCGGTTCCACGCGGGAAATTGTCCCGGCGTTTCCTCATCGAGGGGCTGACAAGCGGCAGCCGCTGCTGCAACGTTGCCGTCCCATGAAATACCGGCCTTTCGGCAAACATCCTTTCAACTGCTCCGACATCGGTTTCGGTGCCTGGGCGATCGGCGGCTCGTGGGGCCAGCAGGCCGATACCGACTCTCTCGCGGCGTTGAATCGCGCGCTCGATCTTGGCGTCAACTTCATCGACACCGCCGCCGGCTACGGCGATGGCCGCAGCGAACGTCTCATCGGCCAGGTGCTCCGCGAACGCGCCGCTGCCGGAAAAAAGGAGAAGGTTTTCGTCGCCACCAAGACGCCGCCCTCCGCCGGCCCGTGGCCGCCGTCACCCTACTGCCGCGTCGAGGACCGCTACTCCGAGGCTTACCTGCGCGAAAACGTCGCCGTCCGTTGCGCCAACCTCGGCGTCGAAAAAATCGACCTGTTGCAACTGCACACCTGGACGCGCGCGTGGAACCGCAACCCCACGCCGCTCAAAATCCTCCGCGAACTCCAGGCCGAGGGGAAGATCGGCCTCGTCGGCATCTCCACGCCCGAACACGATCAAAACAGCGTCATCGAGCTCATGCGCGGCGGCTGGGTCGACAGCGTGCAGGTGATCTACAATCTGTTCGAGCAGGAGCCCGCCGCCGAACTCCTCGACGTCGCGAAGGAATGCGGCGTCGGCATCATCGTGCGCGTGGTCTTCGACGAAGGCGTGCTCACGGGCAAGTTCACCAAGGACACGAAATTCGCGGCCGACGATTTTCGCGCGAACTACTTCGCCGGCGACCGGCTCGAACGCGCCGTCGCGCGCGCCGAGGAAATCCGGCAGGACCTCGAGGGCTCGGGCTACACGATGGCGCAGGCCGCGATCAAGTTCGTCCTCGCGCATCCCGCCGTGTCGACCGTGATTCCGGGCATTCGCAATGTCGCCCAGGCCGAGGCCAATTGCGGCGTGAGCGACCTGCCGCCGATGCGCGCCGATCTCCTGCTGAAGCTGCGCCGCCACAACTGGCGTCGCGCTTTCTGGTATAACGGCAAATAAGCCGGTCCGCCGCCCGCAGCGTCCGTCATGAACGCCCTCCGGCTGCTCGCGCCGCTGTTCCTCGGGTTCGAGTGCTGGCAGCTCGTGATGGGCGAGCGTTATCTCGGCATCAAACAGATCGCCCGCAACGCCGACCCGCGCACGCTCGGGCTGGGCGAGTTCACCGCGTTTTGCTGGACCGCCCTGCTCTTCGCCTACTGGGCATGGATGCTCCTCCTGCTCGCGACGCCCGCGGCGCGGTTGCCGGCCCTGGTCCTTCTTGCCGTCTCCGCCACCGGCTACGCGCTGCGACGCAATGTAGGCCTGAAATGGATACTGGTCGTCCTCACGATCGAGGGCGCGGTGCGCGTCGGCTTGCTCGTCTCGCTGACCGTCATCGCCTGGCGGCGACTCTAGCCGGGCTGCCCGGCTCATTCCCGTCCGCCAGCAAGAAGACGACACGATCGGCGCTGTGCTCTCTGGTCGCCAATCCGTCGCCCGCGCCATGCCCGGCTTCACCGAAATCGTCCGCCCTTCGCCCAACGTCACGCTCGACCGGACGCATGAACGCTGGGGTGTGCTGTTTCACCACAGCGTGCTTTCCTTCGAGGACACGATCGCGCTGATGACCGATCCCGCGAGCGAGGTGAGTTACCACTGCCTCATCGCCGCGAGCGGCACGCGCTGCACGTTCGTGCCCGACGAGCGCATCGCCTGGCATGCCGGCGCGTCCCACTTTCACGGTCGCGCGCGCTGCAACGATTTCCTGCTCGGCGTGGCGTTCGCCGGCGACACCTACGCGACGCCGCTGACGCATCATCAAATCGCCTCCGCTCTCGAGTGGCTGGACGCCCGCTGGGCTCGTTACGGCTGGAGTCTCGACCGGCTCGCCGACCACCGCACCGTCGCGCCCGGGCGCAAGGACGACCTCGCGCCCGCGGAATGGGACCGTCTGCGCCGCGCGATCGCGGCGCACTTCGACGCCGCTTAGCGCGCGAGCCGCCGCATCGCCGGTTTCGCCACCGGCTCGGCCAGCGATTCGCGGAAAAACTCCTGCGCGGCGTTGATCAGCTTGCTGTATTTGCCGTAATCGCCCGCCCACGAATTCGGCACACAGACGCGCTTGATCACACCCTTGCCCATCTGGTCCGGCGCCTCGCGGTCCGGCGTGAGCTCCATCGAAAATTTCGGGTCGTGCGTGTGCACCACGTAGTGCCGGGATCCGTCGCGCTCCTCCCGCTCGATCCGGAGAAAATTGGCCAGGCTCATCGGCTGCCACGGAAGCACGTTGGCCACGCGAACGCAACCCGTCGCTCGCCTCGGCGGCTGCAGGCGTGCGCCGCGCCACTCCGAGGTTGAAAATTTCTCCCCGCACCCGCAGAAATGTGCCACCGCCCGCCCGCGGGCGCTCGCTCTCTCCTCGCGGACACGGACACCTGCCGCCCTTTCATGAGCCTTCCCGACCAGACTCCGAAACTGCCCAAACTGCCGTTCCTGATCGGCGACGCCGCCCTGCTCGTCACCGGTTGGTATATCGCCTACCAGAGCGACGGTCCGCTCTCGCTCGCCGGCACCGCCGTGGTCGCGGGCTGCGTGATCGCCGGCGCGATCATTGGTGCGATCCCGTTCCTCACGGATTATGCGCGCAAGCAAGACGAGGCGCTCGACGAACGCCAGCGGAGCCTCGACGCCCTTTCCCGCACCGTCACCGGCGCCGCCGAACAGATCGGCATCGCCGCTACCGGCTTTCACCAGATTGCCGAGATCGCGCACAAGACGCTGAAGCAGGCCGAACAACTGCCGCACCGGCTGCAGGACAAGATCGCCGAGTTCAACGCGCAGATCGAGAACGCTCGCGAGGACGAGCGCGAGGAACTCGAGAAGGAAATCGCGGAGCTCCGCGCGTCCGAATCCGAACGGCTGGAAACGTCGGCCGAGAAAATCAACAAAGCCGTCGCCGAACTCGCCCGCCTCGACGCCGCCGCGCAGAAACAGATCGCCGCTCGCACCGAGGCCCTCGAGCGCGCCACCCAAGCCGTCACGAAGGCGCAGTCCGACAGCTCCGCCGCCGTCCGCGAGGCGATTTCCGCGGCGTTGCGCGATCTCGCCGAAGCGCAGAACCAGGCCCTCGCGGCCATCGATCGCAAACTGGCCGAGCGCACCGCCGCCGCGGTGGCGGCCATCGAGGCATCACTCGCCAAAGCGTCGACGGCCGTCGCGCCATCGATCACCACGGCTCCTTCCACCGCCCCTGAAGCGTTTGCGGCGCCATCCGAAGACGTTGCTCCGCCGGTCAAGCGACCCCGCAAAAGTCGCCGTGAAGAGCCCGAGGTCGCCACCGAAACTGCGTCCGAGCCGCCCCCGGAAGCTCCGCCAGCCGAACCCCTCGTGGCTGTGGCGGACGTCGAGCCCTCCGATCCCGCTCCCTCCACGCCCAGCGAGCCGCCGGCGGAAGCAGCCGAGCCCGCGCCTGTCGTGGCGGAATCCATTTCCCACATCGCACCTATCGCGCCCGCATCCGCCGACCCGTTTGGCCTCGCCCCGGCGACCGTCACCGAAGCGGAGGTCGCCCACCCGGTCGCCGAGCCGGCGCCTGCCGCGGCGATTGAGGGCGAGCCGGTCATGGCTGCAACCGCCGTTGAACCGCCACCCACGGAACGCCCCGGCCGCAAGCGGGCCAAAGCCGCGCCCGTGGATCCGACGCCCGATTTGTTTTCGCAAAGCTCGCCCGATGAGTTCGCACTGGCCGGCGACGAAAGTCCGGTTACGGCCGGCGAGGCGGTCGAAAGCGTGATGTCCTCCGACGGCGCCACCCGGCTCATCGCCACCGCCTACATCGGCATCGGCAACCGGCTCTTCATCCGCGGCGACGGCCCAGGCTTGAGCTGGGACAAAGGCTTGCCGCTGCAATTTATCTCGATCGGCAAGTGGCGCTGGGAAACCAGCGATCCCGCCGGGCCGATCCGCTTCAAGCTCCTGAAAAACGACGAGACCGAATCCTCCCTCGGCTCGCTCACGCTCGAGCCCGGACACCAGCAGGAAGTCACGGTCAAATTCTAGCGACCTCCTCTCCCGGCTGTCCGTAGCGAAACTCTGATCCAAAAAACTCATGAGTCTCTCCTCCGCCGATCTTTACCGGGAACTGATGGCTGAAATGCGGTGGCGCCGCGACACCGAGTTCAAGCTCCTCACCGTTCACATCGCCGTCTCGAGCGCCGCCGTCGCCCTCGTCACCCAAGCCCAGGGGAAAGGAGCAGGCCTCGAAATTCTTGCGCCGGTCACCGCCGTCGCCCTGGTCACCACCAGCTGGCTCGCGATCCGTTCGAAGGTGATCAGCGAAAACAAAATCTACCAATACCTCGGCGCGCGCGTCGTGCGGATCTGGGAGGAAGCGAAGCTGTTCACGGCCGCGGCCGAAGGCGTGCCGCCGTTTCTCGAGGAGCGCAGCCGGCGCTTTGGCACCGGCGCCGGCAGCAAGCTCACGCTGCGGAGCCTGTTCCTCGCGTGGCTCGCCACCGTGCTGTTCGCGTCGATCGTCGTGCTGCGGACGCTCCTGGGCCTCGCTGCCGAAGCGGGCTACGACTGCGATTTTCCGTAGGCCCGCTCCACCCGCGCGATCCGCACCTCGTAGTCCGCATACCACGACGCCCGCCCCGCGGCCTGCGCCTGCTCGTGCTCCGTGTCGCGCTTCCAGGCGCGGATGGCTGCCTCGTCACGCCAGTAGCTCACGGTGATGCCGAAACCGCTCGCGTCGCGGGCGCTGTCGATGCCGAGAAAACCATCGTAACGCGAACCGAGCTCGAGCATGCGTTCGGACATGCGCTGGTAACCGTGATCGCCGTCGGTGCGCTGCGAAATGAAGATCACGGCGTAATACGGCGGTTCGGGCGTGCGGGCCAGGGGACGGGACGGATTCATCGTAGTGGAAGTTTGGTTACGGTAGAAGGTTTCAGGCGGCGCAAGCCTGCGGCCGGCGGTTGAGCACGAGCATCGCGCCGCTGCCGCTGAAGAACTCATAGGCGACGGGCACGACTTCGCTCGTGATTCCGCGCGCCAGCAGCTCGCGCTGCAGCCGCGGCAGTTCCGGGTAGCGCTTGCCGTCCGCGCCGCAGAGCGGATGCAGGCGAACCTCGCCCGCGCTCACCCGCGCCAGCTCGCGGCAGGCGGCGAGGTGCCATTCGAAGTCGAAACGTCCGCCATAGACGAACAGCAGGTGTGCGCACAGCACCAGGTCGAAGGCCCCGTCGAGAAACGGCAGCTTCGGCAGCGCCGCGCCGACGTAGCGTCCGTGCACGAAATGCGCGGCGTAGTCGGCCAGGAAACGCTGCGCCGCCGCGCGCCGTTCGACTTCAGCCTCGTCGATCGAACTGAAATACGCGTTCGCACTCTGCCGGGCCGTGCGGAACAGCCGCGGCTTGGCCCGCATCTGGGCAAACATCTTCGCGTAATCGATCTGGACGTGCGCCGTGAGCGCGTCCACCGATGAGCCGTAAAGCGGATCGACCGCAACCGCATCGACACCGCGCCGGCACGCTTCCGCCGTGAACGAGGCCGGCCCCGCGGCCACGTCGAGCACGGCGCGCCCCCGCCACGCGAGCGGATCGAAATCGAAGAAGCGCGTGTATTCTTCGAGCGAGCGGCCGAAGAACGAAATCGACGGCAGTTCCAGTTGGACAGGTTCGGGCGATCTGGGAGGAGCAGCGAGGGCGGTGGTCATGACGGAGCGGGGGATGGAGAAGGGAAAATAAAAAACCCGACTCGGAAGAGTCGGGCTCGGCGGATGGTTTTGATTTTCAGCGCGGCACCTGGGCCGCAGGGCGCTTTTCGCACCTCACCATCGTCGCCGGGCCGACCCAAGGCGCCAGACGCGTTTACCCGCCGTCATGGAAATGACGGACGTGGCAGCGCGAGCGTGGGCGACGAAATTCATTGCGCGTCGTGATGCGCGAGCGCCTCCGTGCGCGCAAGCGCAAAGTTGCCGGCGACTTGCGGACCGACGGTGTGGACCGGTCAGCGATTGCCCTTGAAAACCGCCTTGGCCGCGAGCAGCGGCGCCTGGGTCAAACGCTGCACCGCCGAACCTGCCGGCCGCGCCGGCGACGGCGGTTCGGCGCGCGGTTGCTCCTGCGCGCGGACGCGGCCTTCGCGTTCGGTCACTTCTTCCTCGCGCCGCTTGAGCGTCAGCTCCAGTTCGCGCAGGGCGATGCGTTCGTCGCGCATCTGTTTCTGCTCCGCTTCCAGCAGCGCGCGTGCGCGATAGAGTTTTTCCCAAGCCGCCTCGAGCGCGGGGTCGCTCGCAAAGGGCGTCGCGCTGGATGGCCGCAGGAAGGGCGAGACGCTCGCGGCCGGCGGCGCGGTGCGGCTGGCGGCCTGATCCAGCTGCGTCTGCCACGCGCGCAGCCGGCTTTCGTAATTGCGCAGATTCATCTCGCGCTCGCGCAGCGCCTCGAGATCGGCGGCCAGCTGTCCGCTCATCGAACTGGCGGGAGCGCCTTCGCCGGGGCCCGTTTCGCCGGCGCGACGGGGAAGGTGGAAGCCAGACGGATCGTGGTCGAAGGGGGGCGTTGAGTTCATGGCGTGCCGAAGTGGCGGCGCGCGATGTTATACAGGTTCCTCGGCCGCTGCCTATGGGCCGCCGCCGTTTTTACCGCCACTTTACCAGCCGCCCCGTAGTGGAGAATCACCTACGCGACGCTCAGCTCCGGAACATCACATCTTCGCGCTCGAACATCCGCACCGCCACCGCCAGCGCCACCGCCGCGTAGACACAGGATGAACCGAAGATCAGGGCGATGTAGTTCCAGTGCCAGACGCCGGACAGCATCTCTTTGCACACGAGCGAAAGGTTCAGGATCGGCACCAGCGCCAGCTTCAGGTTCAGGTCGATGCCCGGGAGCATGCCGACGACGGCGGGCATGATCACGACGATCATCAGCGGCCCGACATAGCTCTGCGCCTCCTTGAAGCTCTTCGCATAAAGCGCGATCGTGAACACGACGGCCGAGAACAGCACCGCGACCGGTATCACCATCAACACTACGCCGAGGATGCCGACCGGATCGATCATCGGCGCGAAGCCGCCCGTGCCGGGGCCGGCCGGGGCCGCGCTCCCGCCCGGCGGCGCCAGCAGGCCCATCAACGCGGCCGTCGTGCCGAGCGACGCGAGCGACATCGCCATCGCGGCCAGCGAACCCGTGAGCACCATGAGAAACTTGCCGAGCACGATCTCGATCCGCGACACCGGGCTGCACAGCAGCGTCTCCATCGTCCCCCGCTCCTTCTCGCCAGCCGTCAGGTCCATGCCCGGATACATCGCGCCGGTGAAACAGAGGATGATGATCACGTAGGGAACGAGACCGCCGAACAGGTTTCCGCCCACCTTCTCCGGCGCGGCGACGTTCTGGCTGCTGATCTCGAAGGGGCGCACCAGCGTCGCCGGCAGCGAACGCTCGGCGAGCAGCGCGGTCACCGTCTGCTCCCGCAACTCCCGAAAAAACCGATCGATCGCCTCGCGCGCAAAGCCCGACTTGATCTCCCCTTCGTAGTGATAAATCACCACCGGCGGCGCGTGACCCGCCTGCAATCCCGCGTCGAATCCCGCCGGGACCTCCACCGCCGCGCGGATTTTTTTCTCCGAAATTTGCGAGCGCCACTCCGCGCTCGCCGGCACGAGGCGAAACTGTTTCGCCGCGGCCAGCTGGGCCCGCACCGCCGGCGAATCCTCGCCACCGAGCACCATGATCGCCGGGATCTCCTTCCGCGCCTTGGCAAAGATCTGCGTCGCGATCTTGGCGAGGCCGAACATCAGCAGCGGCATCACCACGGTCGGGATCACGATCGTGGAGATCAGCGTCCGCCGGTCGCGGAGCGAGTCCTTCAACTCCTTCAGGTAAACCGTCAGAATACTGCGCGTCGTCATGACTTTCGTTCCTCCCAGCCCACCGCCTTGACGAAGAGTTCCTCGAAATCCTGCTCCCCGTAGCGCTCGCGCAACTCCGCCGGCGAGCCCTCGGCCAGCAGCCGCCCGTCGTGGATGATGCCCACCACGTCGCAGAGTTTTTCCACCTCGCTCATGATGTGCGTGGAGTAGATCACGGTCTTGCCGCGCTCGCGACAGTCGCGGACGAAGCGGACGATCGCGCGGGCCGTCATCACGTCGAGCCCAAGCGTGGGTTCGTCGAAGATCATCACCGAGGGATCGTGCACGAGCGTGCGCGCGATCGAGGTTTTTTGTTTCATGCCGGTGGAGAGCTTTTCGCAGCGCCGGTCGAGAAACTCGTGGAGCCCGAGGTCGTCGGCGAGTGTCTGCACCCGTTGCGCCACCAGCGCGTCGTCCAGTCCGTTGAGCCGGCCGAAATACGTGATCATTTCCCGCGCGGTGAGCCGCCCGTAGAGCGCGGTGCTCGCCGCGAGGAAACCGACGTGCGCCCGCACCCGCCGGGCCTCGCGGACGACATCGAACCCCGCGACCGAGGCGGAACCGTCCGTCGGCTTGAGCAGCGTCGCCAGCAGGCGCAGCGTCGTCGTCTTGCCCGCGCCGTTCGCGCCGAGCAACCCGTAGATGCGCCCGGGCTCCGCGCGGAGCGAGACGTTGTCCACCGCGCGAATCGGTCCGCGCTTCCGATCGGCAAACACCTTGGTGAGGTTACGGGCGACGATCATATCGGAAATAAAACTACAGGCTCATCCGCTCGCGAAACTCCTGCGCCTGCCGGCGGCTGAGCTCTACTTGGGCTCCGCCTTTCAGGTGCACGAGCAGGCCGCCGCTGAACCAGGGTTCGATCTGGTCGATCCACGCGAGATTGATGATCTGCCGCCGGTTCGCGCGAAAGAAATATTTCGGATCGAGCCGCTCCTCCATCGCGTTGAGCGAGCGGAAAAGCTGCGGCTGCGCGGAATCGAAATGCACGCGCGTGTAGTTGCCTTCGCTCTCGAGCAGGCGGATGGAGCCAACCTCGACGAACCAGCACCGGTCTCCCTCGCGCACGAACACCTTGTCCTCGGCCGCGAGCCGCTCGCGCGACGGCTTGTCCGGCACGCTCACGGCCGCCGCGCGGCGCGTGCGCAATCGCTCGATCGCCGTCGTCAGCCGCGCCGGGTCGACGGGCTTGAGCAGATAATCGAGGGCATTGAGCTCGAACGCCTTCACCGCAAACTCGTCGTAAGCGGTGGTGAAGATCACGTCGGGCACCGGCGGTTCGAGCGAGTCGAGCAGCTCCAGTCCGCTCTCGCCCGGCATCTGCACGTCGAGAAAGATCACGTCCGGTTTTTGCTCCGCGATCAAGGGCCGCGCCTGCTTTGCGTTCGCTGCCTCGCCGGCAATCTCCACGTCGGCAAATTCGGCCAGCAGCCGGCGCAGTTCGTTGCGCGCGAGACGCTCGTCGTCGATGATCAACGCTTTCATCGCGGACATCTCAGCTCCGCGAGGCCTGCAACGGCACCACCGCCTCCGCGATCACGAGCGCGGATCCGGCCTCGCGCAGGTGCAGCGTCGCCCGTTCGCCAAACAGCAGCCGCAGCCGCTCCGCCGCGTTGCGCAATCCCAAGCCGGTGGACGCGGAGCGGGGCCGCTCGGCACCCGACAGCTCGCCGGGATTGGTAACTTGCAGCCGCAGCGCGTCCCGTTCGCGCCGCGCGATGATCGCGACCTCGCCGCCCTCTGCTCGCGTCGAGATGCCGTATTTGACGGCGTTCTCCACCAGCGTCTGCAGCAGCATCGGCGGGATCGGGAGTTCGAGCGTGTCCGCGGCGACGTCCAGCCTCACCCGCAGCCGCTCCTCGTGACGCACCTGTTCCAGCGCGAGGTAATCGCGGGCGACGCGCAACTCCTCCTCGAACGGGACCGTTTCCAGCTGACCGCTCTGCAGCGAATAACGCAGCAGGTTGGCCAGCTGCGTCACGGCCTCGCGTGCCCGCGCCGGATCCTCCTCGATCAGCGCGCGAAGCGAGTTGAGCGCATTGAAGATGAAATGAGGATTCACCTGCGACTTGAGCGCCCGCAGTTCGGCGTCCTTCACGTGCGCCGTCAGCCGCAGGCGTTCGATCTCGGACCGGTTAAAGCGGTCGAAAAGATGATAGAAAAAATACAGGCAGAACCAGCCGACAAAGAGCAGCGTGCCGTTCAGGCAGCTGAGAAAGACCACCACCACCGGGCTGTATTTGGCCGCGGGCCACGGCTGGCGCAGCACGCCGTAGGTGTAGCCGTAACCGAACATGCTCCACAGCACCGACATGATCACGGCCGCCAGCACCACTCGCGGCACGAGTTGTCGCCAGCCGAGCTGTTTCCACCCGAACCGCGCGACATACCGGCGCGCGTAATGACTCAGCAGCAGCCCCGACAGCATCACCATCACCACCGACGCAGCCGTATTCGAAATATCGCGACGCCCTTCCTGCAGGGTGAAATAGACCGCAAAGAAGAGCTGGATCGCCAGAAAGAAGCCCCAGCCGCCCACCTGCAGAAAGACGTAAAGCCGCTCCTTCGCGCGTTCGCGGCGGTGCGTATCCTCGATCACGACGGTGGTGCCAGCCGGCGGTTCCATGGCGCCAGACTAGGTGGGCCGAATCCCGGGACAGGGCAATCTTTGGACGAACGGCGTCCGTTTCGGATGAGCGGCGAATTGTCCCCGCATCCTCAACCGGCAGCCGCCGGCTCGTCGCCCTGCAGGTAGGTCTTCTCCTGGTAACGCCGAGCCACGACGACAAACACCGCCACGCAGCCGATCGAGAGCGCAGCGAAAAAGTTGTAGTAGGACGCGCCATGAAGCTTCGCCGTGCCGTCGGGATTGGCGATGAACCAGTGCACGAGCGCCGTGAACGCGTTGCCCGCCGAGATCGACAGGAGATAGAGCGACATCACGACGGACTTCATGTGTTTCGGCGCCTGGGTGTAGGCAAACTCCAGCGATGTGATCGACACCATCACCTCGCCCGCCGAGAGCAGCGCGTAGGCCGGAAGCTGCCAACCGATGCTCGGATGCAGCCCCGCGGCGATCTGCGTCTCGATCCACGCGCTCACGAGAAACGAGCCGCCGGTCACCACCAGTCCGAGGCCAATCTTGCGCAGTGGCGTCAGCGGAAACACGCGGCTGATCGCCGGGTAGATCACATATTGAAACAGCGGGATGAAACTCAGGATCATCACGGCGTTCACCGCCTGCACCTGCGCCGACAGCAGCTCGAAGTTCCAGCCGAAGAGCGACAGGTTGCGGTCCATCTTTTCCGCCTGCAGCACCCACTCGCCACCACTCTGATCCCAGAGCGACCAGAAGATCGCCACGAACGCGTAGAGAATCGCGAGCCGGCCCATCGCCGAAAGGCCTTCGCGATTGAAGGTCTGCCGGAGAAAGGCCTTCCCCGTCGGCGGGATGTGCACGAATTTATAACGGCCCGCCCAAAACACATACGTCGCGATCAGCATCAGCACCGCCGGCACGCCAAACGCCGGCGCCGGACCGTAGCGGTCGAGCAGCACCGGGATCAGCATGATCGAGAAAAATGACCCGAAGTTGACCGAGAAATAAAACCAGCCGAACGCGCGCGAGAGCAGGTGTTGGTTGAGCGGTCCGAACTGGTCACCCACGTTGGCCGAAACGCACGGCTTGATCCCGCCCGCACCGAGCGCGATCAACGTGAGCCCGGTGAACAATCCGAGCCGCGTGTGATCCACCGCGAGGGCCACGCTCCCGAGGCAATACACCAGCGAGAGCACGATGATCGTCTTGTATTTGCCCCAGAACGCGTCCGCGAGAATCGCGCCGAACGCGGGGAAAAAGTAATTCGACGCGAGAAACCAGTGATACCACTGGTTCGCCTCGTTCTCGCTCATCGGCGCCAGCGCGCCGTCGCGGCCCATCAAATACTGGGTCATGAAAATGACCAGCACCGCGCGCATCCCGTAGAAATTGAACCGCTCGGCGGCTTCGTTGCCGACGATGTAGCGAATGCCCGGAGGCATCGTGCTGATCCTCTGGGGGGCGGTGAGATACGATTGAGCCATGGGACAACAGGATGCGGTAAGCCACGGCCGCACCTTCGCGCCGGCCGGTTCGATTTCCGCCAGCCTGCGCCGCCGCCGCCGAACGAGTCAAATCGCAACCCGCGGCCATGCCCACCCGCGCGTTGCTATAACGCCGGCTTTCGGCTCCCTTCGTTTCTCCTTAGCGCTCCCGCATGAAAACCGCCGCCATCGCCCGCTTCCTCGACTCGACGAATCTCCGGCTCGACGCCACCGACGCCGACCTCCTGCAACTCTGCGCCGATGCCCGCCAGTGGAATCTCGCCGCGGTGATGCTTTATCCTTCCGGAGTCGCCCTCGCCCGCGCCGCGCTCGCCGGATCGCCGGTGCGCGTCGGAACCGTAATCGGTTTTCCTCACGGCCGCGGGCCGACGTCCGCCAAAGCCGCCGAGATCCAGGCCATGGCGGAGGCCGGCGCCCACGAGGTCGACATCGTGATGAACTACGCCGAGCTCCGCGAGGGCCGCCGCGCCGCCGTCGCCACCGAGCTCAATGCCCTCGGCGAACTCGCCCGCGCCCTCAAGCTGACGACCAAGGTGATCGTCGAAACCTGCTATCTCAACCGCGACCAGAAGCTCGCCTCCCTCGCGCTTTGCGAGGACGCCGGTATCGATTTTATCAAGACATCCACCGGCTTCGGCGCCGCCGGCGCGACGGTCGACGACGTAAAACTCTTCGCCGACCACCGCCGCGGCGCCATCAAGATCAAGGCCGCCGGCGGCATCAAAACCCTCGCGCAAGCGCGCGCGCTCATCGCCGCCGGAGCCGAACGCCTCGGCACGTCCAACGGCGTCGCGCTCGTCCAGGAAGAAGCCGGCGCGGCTCCTGCCCAGCCGGGCAGCAGTTACTGACAGACGGCCGCGGCTTACGCCGGTTCCTGAAACTGCAGAGCGTGCAGGCGCGCGTAGAGTCCGCCGCGTGTCAGCAGTTCCGCGTGCGTGCCGCTCTCGGCCAGCCGGCCCTGCTCCATCACGAGAATCACGTCGGCCTTCTGGATCGTCGACAGCCGGTGCGCGATGATGAACGCCGTGCGGCCTTTCATCAGCCGCTCCATCGCCTGCTGGATCAGCCGCTCCGACTGCGTGTCGAGCGCGCTCGTGGCTTCGTCGAAGATCAGGATGCGCGGATCGCGCAGGATCGCGCGCGCGATCGCGATGCGCTGCCGCTGACCGCCCGAGAGTTTCGCGCCGCGTTCGCCGACCACCGTCGCATAGCCGTCCGGCAACTCCGAGATGAACGCGTGCGCGTTCGCCGCCTCGGCCGCCGCGCGGATCTGCTCCGGCGTCGCATCCATCCGGCCGTATTTGATATTCTCTTCGAGCGTCCCCGAAAACAGCACGTTTTCCTGCAGCACGATGCCGATCTGCCGGCGCAGCGACTCGGTCGTCACGTCGCGCACGTCGTGGCCGTCGATCAGGACACAGCCGGTGGCGACGTCGTAGAAGCGTGCGACGAGATTGATGATCGTGCTCTTGCCGGAGCCGCTCGGGCCGACGATCGCGACCACCCTGCCCGCCGGTATCCGGAAATTCACGTCAGTGAGCGTGCGCGGCCGGCCATGGCCCGGCGGCTCCAGTTCGTAGTCGAAACAGACGTTTTGAAACTCCACCTCGCCCGCGATCGGCGGCAGCGGTTGCGCGCCGGGGCGGTCGGTCACGTCCGGCCGCGTATCGAGCATCGACCACATGTTCTCCAACGCGGTGTTCGCCCGCTGGAAAATCGCCGCGAGATCGACGAAGCGCACGATCGGCGGAAACACATACGCGATGTAGGCATTGAACGCGACGAGCGTGCCCACCTCCATCGCGCCCTGCACGACCAGCCAGCCGCCGTAGCCGAGCACGATCAACGCGCCGAGCGAACCGAGCAGATCCGCGATCACGGAAAGGCGCGTGTTGCGCATCACAATCTGCGAGTAGTTGAAATAATCGGCATTGATGCCGCTCGCGAAGGTGTTCGTCTCCGCCGCCTCACGCGTGAAGGATTTCACGACCCGCGCCGCGGCCACGCGCTCGTGGAGAAAGCCGACGACCTTGTCCCAATTGTCGCGGTGCACGCGGCTCTCCTCGCGCATGCGACGGCGGTTGTGCAGGTAATTCACGACGAACAGCGGCAGGACGAGCGTCACCGCCAGCGCCAGCCGCCACTCGACCCAGAACAGAAATCCCAGCACGCCGAGCACCGTCACCGAATCCGCGATCACCGTGATCAGGAAGCCGTTCGTCAGCTGGTAAACTTCGTTCGTGTCCTGCGTGATCCGCGAGATGACCTTGCCGGTTTGGTTCGCGTCGAAGTAGCGCAGCGAAAGCGTCTGCAGGTGCGCGAAGAGCCGGATCCGCAGGTCGCAGACGATCCGCATCGCACTGAACTGCAGGATGCGGTTGCGCAGCATCGTCAGCCAGCCGCGGAGCAGAAACAGCACCGTGAACGCCACCAGCAGCCAGCCCAGCTGGTGCAAGTCGCGCCGGGGCAGCGCCTCGTCAATGATCAGCTTGAAGATCCACGGCGCCGGCAGCGTCAGCAGCGTCGCGAATAATATGAGCAGCACGCCCAGGGCGATCCGCCAGCGGTGCGGACGCGTGAGTGCGAGGAAGCGGGCAAAGGTGCCGGTCCGGTCGGGCATCGAGTAAAAGGTGACTCTCCCCGAAGGCGCCCGCGGCATCCAGCCGATACTTGCCAACGGCGCCATCGGCTCGCATTTCACTTCCGTGCAACGTCTCCTCCCGTCCCTCCGGCGGCTCGCGCTGCTCGTCTTGCTCTGGCCGGTTTTCGCCTGGGCCGAACCCGCGGAATTCGCCGCCGTCGAACGCGCCGACCACGCACGCATCGCCGCCACCATCGCGGGCGACGTGACGGCGCTCGGCCAACTGCTGTCGGACGATTTGCACTATGCGCATTCGGACGGACGCGTGCAGACCAAAGCCGAGTTCCTTGCCGCCGTCGGCGCCAATCGGATCCGTTACCTTTCCTTCGATCCGCACGACGTGAAACTCCAGTCGATCGCGCCCGGCGCCGTCGCGATGAACGGCCGCGCCCGGATCGCCGTCGAGGCGGGCGGACAGCGGCTTGAGTTCACGCTGCGCTTCCTCGCTGTCTGGCGCGAGGAATCCGGCCACTGGCGGCTGCTCGCGTATCAGTCGTCGCAGTTGAAGGAAGCGGCGGACGCCGCCGGACGCTGAGCCCGGCTTTCGCGATGTGGCTCACGCGCCGGAGCGGCCTGCGATTCCTGATTGGTTTCGCAGCGTTGACGTCCGCGCTGACCGCGCGTGAGGTCCAGCAACACGGCCTCGTCTTCGAGCACTGGATCTGCGACACGCTCTTCGACGGGTATCGTCCCCACAACTACACGCAAAAGTGGGACATTCCCGCGGAGATCAACACCCGTCACGGTGGCGTGCCGGTGAATCCGAAGGCCGCGAAATACGGCACGGCGGTCGATCTCGGCGATGCGCTCCGGCAGTTCGACATCGCGGAGCCGTTCATCCTGGTGATCGGCTACTGGCAACAGCAGGGCGACGCCAAGCGCTTCGTGAACATCGTCGCTCCGCGCATCGAGCCCGCGCAATGGCGCACCTTGTGGGGACCGGTCACCCGTGCCGACCTGGAACGACTCGACGCGGTGATCAAGGACCGCTCGCTCAGCCCGGCGCAGGCCCGCGCCGCCGCGCAGAAGATCAAGAACGCGCCGCCGTTTTCGCAGGCGGTCATCGCGCTAAACCCCAAGATCGATTCGAAAACGCAGCGTCGGCTGCAGTGCAGCCTGCGTTTCGCGGACGTGTTCACCAAGCTCGCGCCGGCGGCCGATCCCGCGCCGCAGCCGGCGCCGCGCCTGTGGGGACGCGCGTTTCCCGGACCGATTTCCTCGCAGCCGCGCGTGTTGAAAAATGCGGCGCCTGTCGCCGCGGACTAGACCACCTGCGCGCGGGCGGCCGTGCCGCCGAACAGGTCGCGCATCATACTCCAGGCCTTCCGCAAACCGGCCGGACGCACCCCACCCGCGAGTCCGTAGATCGTGACGATCGTCTCCTCATGTCCGCGGTAACGCGGCGGGAGCAGGAAGAGGGAATCCGATTCGTGACGGATGATGCTGGAAAAAAACAAACCCTGGCCGACCGACAGCGTCGCCCGATCCACCTCGACCGGCGCCGTCCGCTCCGGCAGGCACAGCCACGGCCGGTAGGAGAACTCGTATCCACCGTTTAAAGTCAGTGCGAGGCGGCCATACGTGCGCACCGGCACACCCTCAAGATTGCCGCCGGAGAACATCCGGTTGCCGTTCTCGCGCGGGCGGAACCGCCGCCGCCGGCGCGTGAGGAAATCCCAGGAGAAGATGGAGCCGAACACCGTCAACCGGAACGACCAGCCCGCGACGAAATACGCCACCACGATCAGTGCGAGCGACAGCAGGGCCGAGATCCACGGGTTGAACGTCGCCGTGATTGTCACCAGGCCCAGCAGCCCCGTCCGCGCGCTCTTTAACGCCGCATCGATCGCGCCCCACGGACTGAGCAGGATCAGGACATTGATCGCATGCGAAGCCATCCACACCACCGCGAACACCGCCACACCCAACGGCACCGTAAGCAGGTTCAACAACCAGGAAACATCGAACGCGCCGAGCGGCAGCATCGCCAGTCCGGTCGGCACCACCGCGTGCGCGGCGGCAACCTTGGACCCGACGATCATTTTTGAAAACGAAGCCATCGTGATCGGCACGACCGCGCCCGCGGCCACAAGGCCGCTGATCTTGTTTTCAACGGTCTCCAGCACATCGAGGGGTTTTTTCAACCCCGGCGGCACGACCGCGCCGAACGCGTCTTTCGCCGCGCACGCGCCGACGAGCGCCAGTGCGGGCAGCCAGAAGGTCGCCTGCGCAAACCACGGCAGTGCGGCGCGCGCCGCCTCGTCCTTCGCCGAAAACCACTGATAAGCTCCATACGCTCCGGTGCCGAGCAGCGGTGAGATCGCGATGCCGGTCACGGTCGAAACCGCTCCGGCGATCGCCCCCGCCGGCGAATGGTCCCCGGTTTTCGTTTCGGCGGGCTGCGTCGCCGCCAGCGCCCATGGCGCCGCGATCAGACTCAACGTCGCCACGATCAGCCCGACCGGCAGGAAGCGTTTCATGCGGCTTATTCTAGAGCGATTCTTCCGCGGCTTGCCAGTCTCGTGTGTTCGCGAAGGGAGCTCACTCTCCCGGATTACGGGTCCGGCAGATCTCGCCAAGCGTCGAGCACCGCCATGTTCCCGAGCGAATCCGCCACGCTCATCTGCGGCACGTCGCGCCGCCCGGCCGCCAACGCGTTGGCAAACGCATCCGCCTCGAGCCCGTAGAGCCACTCGCCCGTTTGCAGCACGATTTCCTCCGGCACCGTCGCCGCGCCGCGATAAAGGTGGAGCTTCACGACCCCGCTCTCGCGTGCCGGTATCCAGGGTTCGGGCACGTGCAGCCACGCTTTCTCGCCGTAGATGCGCGCCGCATTGTCCTGCGTCACGGCAATGCTCGTCGACACCTGCGCGATCATACCGCTGGGAAAGCGCAGCGTCGCCGCGGCCCAAGTGTCGACACCCGTGTGCGGGTGCCGCACGACCTCGCCCGTGACTCGCAGCGGATCTGCGAACGGCTGCCCGTCATCCACTCCGGCGATCAGTCGCGCGAAGGAAACCGGATAGCAGCCGACGTCCAAAATCCCGCCGCCGCCAAGCTCGCGACTCCAAAACCGGTTCGACGCATCGAACGGGTTCGCAAAGCCAAACGCCGCTTGCACCAGGCGCACGCGCCCGAGCGCGCCGCTGCGGACAATTTCGACGATCTTCGCCGTCTGCGGATGACACCGATACATGAACGCTTCCATCAGGAGCACGTTCGCCTCGCGGCACGCCGCCGCGGCCTGCTCCGCCTCCGCGCGCGTCATCGCGAGCGGCTTTTCGCACAGCACGTGTTTCCCGGCCCGCGCCGCCCGGATGGTCCACTCCGCGTGCTGCGGATGCGGCGTCGCGATGTAAACGGCCTCGACCTCGCGATCCGCGAGCAGCGCGTCGTAGCTCTCATGCGCGCGCGGGATCGACAGCT
The DNA here is from genome assembly GCA_040255565.1 of Opitutaceae bacterium. Classification (GTDB taxonomy): domain Bacteria; phylum Verrucomicrobiota; class Verrucomicrobiia; order Opitutales; family Opitutaceae; genus Opitutus. The sequence continues at coordinate 324,495 of JBDZVH010000002.1, forward strand.
CGCGCGCGAATCGCTCCGCCGATGCGCGCGAGCGGCTGCCGACTGCGACCACGCGACCATGCTTCGCGTGCGCCACGCCGAGTGCGAAAGCGCGGGCGATGCCTCCCGTTGCGATGATTCCCCAATTCAGCGGAGCAGCCATGGCCGGAGGATGAAACGATGCGACGGCCCCGCGCAAGCTGCGCGCCGCACTTGCGCCGGCGCCTGCCCCTCGGCCACGCTGTCGCATGCTCACCAGGGCCGAGTTGCAACGCCTCCGTTCGCTGCGCGAGAAAAAACACCGCGAAGCGAGCGGGCTCTTCGTGATCGAAGGCGAGAAGGTCGTCGGCGAACTGCTGGCCGCAGGTTTTCCGTTCGAGGAACTCTACGCCACCGCCGGCTGGATCCGGGCGCAGTCCGACCTGGCCTGCCCGTCGTCCGGGCGTCTTCGTGAAATCGCGCCGGACGAGATGGCGCGCGCCAGCCATTTTCCGACGCCGTCGTCGGTCCTGGCCGTCGGCCGCATCCGTCGCACTCCGCTCGCTCCCGACGCGCTCGCCCACGGTCTCACGCTCGCGCTCGATGGCGTGCAGGACCCCGGCAACGTCGGCACGCTGCTGCGGATCGCCGACTGGTTCGCGCTCGACCGCGTCCTGCTCTCGCCCGACAGCGCCGACCTGTTTCATCAAAAGGTGATCAACGCCAGCATGGGCTCGTTCGCGCGCGTGACCGTGCACGCCGTCGATCTGGCCGAGGCCCTCGCACATGCGCAGGTGCCCATGCTCGGCTGCGATCTCGCCGGCGACGACGTGCATGACCTCCCGCCGATCGCCCACGCGGTGATCGTCATCGGCAACGAAGGTCGCGGATTGTCGCCCGCCGTGGCCTCCCTCGTCAGCCGGCGCATCACGATTCCGCGTTATGGCGGCGCCGAGTCGCTCAACGCCGGGATCGCGGCAGCCATCGTCTGCGACAATCTCCGTCGTCAGCGACACCCTTGAGGCACCCGCTTCGCCGGAAGTCGACAGATCGCGCTTCATCGTTTCACTCGGCCCATGAGGCTCCTGTTCCGAGTGGTGTTTTCGACGATCGTTTTCACCGCCGCCGCGTCGCTCGCCGGCGCCGATCAGGCCGCCGCCCCCGCCCGTGTCTTCGACTACGATCGTTCGGCGTCACTGGATCTGCGGGAGATCGGCCGCGAATCGCGCGACGATGCGGTGATTCAGGACGTGACGTTCACGGCGAACGGCGACGCGATTCCCGCCTACATCGTTCGTCCGAGCGGCGGCCACCGCTCGCTCGCGGGGGTGCTCTACGTCCACTGGCTGGGCCTGCCCGCGACCACCAATCGCACCCAGTTTCTCAACGAAGCCGTGGCGCTCGCCAGCCAAGGGGTCGTGTCGGTGCTGGTCGAGGCGATGTGGGCGGCGCCGAAATGGTATGAAAACCGGGTGCCGGAAGAGGACTATTCCCGTTCGGTGCAGCAGGTGATCGCCCTGCGCCGGGCGATGCAACTACTGGTGCAACAACCCGACGTGGATCCCCAACGGATCGGGTTCGTCGGCCACGATTTCGGTGCGATGTATGGAATCATCGCGGGCGCGCTCGACGGTCGCGCGCGCACCTATGTTCTGATGGCGGGCACCCCGCGCTTCGCCGACTGGTATCTTTTTGCTCACCAACCGAAGGATCTCGGCGCTTATCGCGCGCAAATGGCCCCGCTCGATCCGATTCGCTTCCTCGGTCAACTGGCGCCGTCCAGCGTGTTTTTCCAGTTTGCCGCGCGCGACGAATACGTGAGCGCCGCGGCGGCGGCCGAGTCTTACGCGGCGGCGGCGCCGCGAAAACAATGCGCGACCTACGACGCTGGGCACGATCTGCAGGCCACGGCCGTTGCGGCCGACCGGATCACCTGGCTGCTCCGCGAACTCGCTCCGCGCTGAGCGCGTGGCTCACTTGTCCTTGGCGGCGCCGCCGCGGCGTCCGCCGGACTTGCTGCTGTGGAGCAGCGTGCCGGCCAACACCCCCACGGCGAACACACCGAAATAGATCAGCGCCGCCGGCGCGTGAATGGGATGTTTCGCCGTGGTGCCCGCGATCGGAAACTGAAAATCGATCTGCTGGGGGTTGTTCATCCCCACGTAGAGCATCACGAAAAGCAGCGCGAGGAAGATCACGGACTTGATGACGGCCTGGAAGCTCATGCGCCTCCAGTCGTGAACAAAACCGCCCCGATTGGCGAGCGTTTGCCGGCCGCGATTCCGTTACTCAGCGCGCGGGGCCGAGATTCCAAAAAAAGTCGGGCTCGCCGATGGGACCGCTCTCCAGCGAGCGACGCACGACCGCGCGACAATATGCCTGCGAGAGCTGCGAAGCGCGCGTCGACATGCGCCACGAGGCACGCCAGAACCAACGGCGGGCCCGGTTTACCGGGTGGGAAACAAATCGACGATCTTGGGCAGTCATGACGAAGGCGGTTGCCCGGAATCTATCCAGTTTGGCTCCGCGCGATATACGGGTATCTGCGTAACCCCTGGTCCGGCACTGCTACCCCGGATGGGTCCGAAACTGCCGCCCGGAAGTTCCGGGAATAAATCTGCGACGACGGGAACTTCCGTCGCTACCCGCGGTTTACCTTCAGTTCGTCGTAAGCCACCGACAAATTCGCTCCGAGCCGATTCGGCAATGGCGCGTGAAACTCCTCGAAGCCGGGGAAATTTTCGAGCTTCACGAGTTCGTCCTTCGAGCGGCCGGCCGCCATCGCGCGCTGCACGTGCGCGAGCAGCGCCGAGAGGTAGTCGCGAAACACACCGAGATCGGCGCGGGTGCCGGTCACGCCGAACTTCGCATTGCCATGGCCAAAGACATACAGCGCGTCGGCCGGATACGTGTCGGCGATCTGCTCCAGCACCGTCACCCAATTCTGGATACTCGCCCCGCCCGGACGATCGATCACCGGATAGATCCGGTTGAACGTGAGATCGCCCACGTGCACGACGTTGGCCCGTTCGAAATGCACCGCGATGTCGCCCTTCGTGTGCGCCGGGCCGAAATACTGCGCCGTCACCGTCTCGTCACCGAGATCGTGCCGCCACGCCTCGGCGAACGTGGTGTCGGCAAACACCTGCTCCGCCACCGTGCCGTCCTGCTCGGCGCGGGCGAGCTGGAGCTTCGGCGCGTTTTCGTGCGCGACGATCGTTTTCGCCGCGGCCTTGAAGACGCCGTTGCCCCGGGTGTGATCGGGATGGTGATGCGTGTTGATCACCACGTCGAGGCGACGGCCGCCGAGCCCCGGCAGCCCCGCGAGGCAGGAGGCCGCTGTATCCGGAAACTGGGTATCCACGACCGCCGCCGCCTCGGCGTTGACCAGCCAGCCGATCGTGCCGCCGCGCCCCGTGAACAGCCCCACGCCGCGGCGCAGCTCGCGAAACTCGCCGAGCGGCCGCAACGCCTCCGCTCCGCGCAAAGCGCGCGGCAGCATTCCGGCCAGGGTCAGAAGGGACGAGCGGAGAAGGAAATCGCGGCGGTTCATGCCGGCAGCGTAGCCCGCGAGCGTTCGCGATAAACCCAAATTTGCGTCAGCGCTCACCGCCGCGCCCGCCACGGCCGGTGAGGCGATCAGCGGGACCGGAAAATGAAAGACGGTCGGTGCAAGAGCTTCATCCCCGGGCCCCTGCAGATCGGAGAGATACCGGCCGGGCGACCCACGGGGCGCGTTCCCGCATTGTCACTCGCCGGTCGACCCCACCCTTCCCCAACGCCGGTCTTTCTCAGCTCGCAGGCAATGTCGCTACCGCGGATCTCATCTCAAGATTTCCAGTAACCTTCAGGCTCTACCGCGGTTTCCCTCTGCAACTTCCTCATGCTTCCGTCCCGCCGTGATCGCTTTGTCCTCAGAAATTCGTGTCCCCTCCCGCCCGCCTGCCGCTAGATTCGGCGCCGACGCTCCCGTGGAAACCGCGACCGCTCCCCTCTCCGATCACGAACTCATGCTCGCCGTGCGCGACGGAGAACTCGACGCCCTGGGCGAGTTGTTCGAGCGGCATCACGGGCCTCTGTTCGGTTTCTTGGTGAAACTCACCGGCAGCCGCACCGCCGCGGAGGATGTCGCCCAAACGGTGTTCCAGCGCATGCTCAAATACCGGCACACTTACCGTGACGACGGCAGCTTCTGCGCCTGGATGTATCATCTCGCGCGCCGCTGCGCCGCCGATCACTTCCGCAAAACATCTCACGGCCCCGCGTCCACCGATCCGGTTCAACTCGACGACCGCGCCGACGAGCGCCCCGACGCGAGCCAGGACGCCGCCGCGCGCGACGAGCAGGCGCTGCTCCACGTCGCCCTCGCGCGCCTCGACCGCGACGACCGCGAGATCCTTCTGCTCAGCCGCTTCCAGGAGCTCTCCTTCGCCGAAATCGCCGGCATCCTCGAATGCTCTGTCGGCGCCGCCAAAGTCCGCGCGCACCGCGCCCTCAAGGAACTGCGCGACGTCTTCCTGAACCTCCAACGCACCGGCCGCTCCTGATCGCGCCCACGGCCACTTTCCCGCTCACCGTCCCCATCACTTTCACTCTCACGGTCACTTTCACTTCGTCCCCTCCTCCCATGGATTGCACCCGCGCCCAAACCCGGTTTCCGGAACTCCTCGACGGCCGCCTGTCCGAGGCCGACACCGCCGACGTTCGCGCGCACCTCGCGTCCTGCCCGTCATGCCAACGCGAATACGCGTCGCTTGCGCAGACGCTCAACGCCCTCGATCAGCTGCCGGCCACCCGTCCGGGTCCGCGTTTGCGCGCCAACTTCTACGCGATGCTCGAAGAGGAGAAAAACTCCGCCGCCAGCCTGCGCGCCGCCGTCGTCCGCCGCCGCCACGCCGCCCGCGTTTCACTCTGGCGCTGGATTCTCTCGCCGCTCGCCGCGCTCGCGATCGCTCTTGGCGGTTTTCATCTCGGCACTCGCTACGGCGCTCCCGCGACCAGCACCCCGGCGCCGGTCGCGGATCTCGAAACGAAACGCGAGCTCGCCGACCTACGCTCCAAATTCGATTCGATGAGCCAGGTGATCGCCACGTCGTTGCTCCAGCAGCAATCCACGAACCAGCGCCTGCAGCAGGTCCTCGCCACGCTCGATCAAAAGAGTCCGAACCAGAAAGTCCTCGCCGACCTCATCGGCGCGCTCGCGCTCGACCCAAGCGTCAACGTCCGCCTCTCCGCGCTCGACGCACTCTACCCACACTCCGACCAGCAACTCGTGCGCACCGGCGTGCTCGCCTCGCTCCCGCGCGAGCAGAACCCGCTCGTCCAGGTCGCGATGATCGATTTCCTCGTCGCCGCCCGCGACCGCACCGCGGCGCCCGAGCTCGAAAAGATCGCGCGCAGCGAGACCGTCGATCGTGCCGTGCGCGACGCCGCGAAGCGAGGCCTCGCCCAGCTCTAGTCCTTCAACGGTCACCCGCTTTCGTTCGAACGGAATCCTCCGCGGAGTCGCCACCCTGGCGCGCCGTGTTTTCCCACTCTTCAACCTTCTCCCTGCGCATCCCGTCGCATCCTTTTATGAAAATCCCTCCGCTTCCTCCCTCCCTCGTCGCCGCCTTCGCGATGAGCCTCCTGCTCTTCCCGGCCGCCCGCGGCGAGGCCGAAACCTCCACGATCAAGTTTTCCGATCCCGCCAAACCAGGCACCTTGCGGATCGCGGTCTCCAACAGCGACCTTCGTATCCAAGGTTCGGATTTACCCGAAGTCAGCGTTCGCTCGGAGCTGCAGCAGGAGCGTGGCACGACGCGGCCCGACGGCCTGCGCGTCCTCACGTCCTCCTCGAACTACGCGCTCACCGAAAAGGACAACGTCGTCTCGCTCACCTACGGCACGGAGGGTTTTCCCGGCCCCGGCGGCCACTTTGAGATTCAAGTGCCGCGCAACACCAACGTCGTTGTTGCGAACTCGTTCGGCGGCGAGATCGCCGTCAACGGCGTCGCCGGCGACATCGAGGTCAAAAGCCTGAACGGCGAAGTGAAGCTCGGCGACATCGCCGGCGCCGCGCTGGTGGAAACGATGAATGGCGAGATTCAGGTCGGCGTGCGTTCGCTGGCCGAAGGGAAGCCCCTGTCGTTCACCTCGATGAACGGCGCGGTGGAGATCCGGTTGCCCGCGGAATCGAAGGCCAACGTCCGCCTCCGCTCCCACAATGGCGCCATCCTGACCGACTTCGACGAGAAGCAACTCGTGACGAAGACCGCCGCGTTGAAAGCCAACCAGGGCTTTCTCTCGAGCAAGGACGCCGCGGAGATCCGCGACACCGTGCGCGAAGCCGTTCGCACCGGCATGGAGGCCGCCCGCGAGGCCACACGCGCCGCGCGCGACGCGATCCGCGAAGCCACCAACGAGACAGGTCGCCCCGGCCCCTACGTTGCGGAGGAGGAAGTCGGACACCTCCCGCTCCCGCCCATTCCGCCGCTCCCGCCCATGACCGGCGGCAAGATCGTCACTGGCACGCTCAACGGCGGCGGCCCCGAAATCCGCGTCACCACGATGAACGGCGACGTCACCCTGCGGAAGAGCCAGTAATCGCACCCGCGATTTTCAACTGCCGCGCCTTTCTCGCAGCCGGAGCTCACCCGCTCCGGCTGTTTTCTTTTTCCCGGTCGACCCGTGCCCGCGCCCGTCATACGTCCGTGGCGCCTGCGCCAGATTCTTTTGAAATCGGTCAGCCCGCTCACACGAACGAATCACAGCATCGCGGGACTGCGAAGCCCAACGTGTTCGCCACGAATCTCACGCGGCACAAAAAAACAACAATCCGCAAAAACACCGGGTATCGTCCCGCTTCGCTGGCTTGCACTCGGAAATGGTGGAGGTGAGGGGAGTTGAACCCCTGTGCCCCTGACCTTCGCACACCGCGTCTACCGTGTTTAGTGCAACTTTAAATTCGCCGAAACCAAGCCATCGCACGCGCTAAGGCTTCAGCTATTCCCCGGAGAAGATACGGCGCGCGGTCCGCGGACCGCTCCGCGCGCTATGCCTGCTGTCGACGTCGGTCACGGCTAGCAGGTGTCGCCGGACCAACGTAGCAGCCTAATTAGGCCGCCATGGGCATTTCTTCGTAGTTGCCTCTTATTGGTTTCGAAGGGGATTAACGAGAGACCTCGACTCTCGACAGGCAGCGGCGCACTCCAACCAAGGGTAGAATCCGGAACACCCCCGAAATTTTCGGCAACCGCGCGCCATACCGCGCCGTCGCTCGATCGGGTCGATCGCGCATCCGAGTGCAAGCCAGTCAAAGAACGGACCGGGCACCATGCGCCCCTCGGCGAAAAACTCAAGCCGCGTCGCAGGGCATTTCAGCGCTTGACGCCTTTTACCGCAACACTACCTTTATTTGACAAGGTAGCTTGCCTCTTCGATGAGCATCGACGAAAAATTCTCCGCGATCCGCAAAGGCCTGCTCGAGTTTCTCGTGCTCAAGATCATCGCCGCGGAAAAGGTTTACGCCGCCGACATCCTGAAGCAGCTCGCCGAAACCGAGTTCGCGACCCAAGAGGGCACCCTCTACCCTTTGCTCAGCAAGATGCGCCGCGAGGGCCTGCTGGATTACGAGTGGAAGGAATCCGAGGCCGGTCCGCCGCGAAAATATTACGAGCTCACCGCCAAAGGCCGCGACCAGCTGCGCGAAACCGCGGCGTATTGGCAGAAGATCAACAGCACCGTGAAAGGCCTCGGCCCGCGTTCCGTCTGAATTTCAGCCCCGCACCCCGATGAACAAAGTCGTCACGATTCACCTCAACGGCACCGCCTACCAGCTCGAAGAAGCGGGCTATGAAGCGTTGCACGCCTACCTCGAAACCGCCGCCCGCCACCTCGCGGCCAATCCCGACCGCGACGAGATCATCGCCGACATCGAACAGGCCATTGGCGAGAAATGCCGCGCGCGCCTGAGCGGCCATCGCACCGTCGTGCTCACGAAAGACATCGAAGCGATCATCGCCGAGATGGGTCCCGTCCACGACACGTCTGCCGCCGACGCCGGCCCGGCAAACGCCAGCGCCACCACCGGCGCGACGTCCGACGCTCCGCCGCCGGCGACCGAAGCCACTGCGGGCGTGAAGCGACTCTACCGCATCTACGACGGCGCCATGATCAGCGGCGTTTGCAACGGCATCGCCGCTTACTTCAGCGTCGACCCCACGCTCGTCCGCGCCGGCTTCGTCGTCGTGGCGGTGCTCTCGCTCTTCGTTTCCTTTGTTCCATTCTTTGCGGTCGTCCTCGCCTACCTCGCACTCGTCCTCCTCATCCCCGCCGCCAAGACCGACTCCGAGAAAGCCGCCGCGCACGGCATTCCCGCCACGGCGCAGGAATTCATCCGGCGCGCCCAGGAAGGTTACTACAACGCGACGAAAAACTTCCGCGACAAACACGTCCGCCGCGAATGGCAGCGGACGTTTCGCCGCGAGATGCGCCAATGGCGCCGGCAATTTCGTTTCACCTCACCGGCCACCACCGGCGCCGTGTCGGCGCCCGCGCCAGGCTTCTGGCTGGCAGTCGGCTTCTTCGGACTGCTCCTGTTTGCGCTCACGGTGGCCTGGCTGGTCGCCACGCTCTCGCTGCTCGTGAAGGGCAACCTCCTCGGATTCGCGTTGCCCGAGGGCATGCCGGTCTGGGTCGCCGTGCTCCTGCTGTGCGTTCTTTTCCAATGCCTGGCGTGGCCGCTGCGCGTGTCGCGTCACGCCTTGCACGCGCAAGCCGGACTTCCGTGCGGCAGCCGGCCCGGCGGACCGATCGAGATGCTGACCGGACTGCTGTTCCTCGGTTTCGGCGTGTGGCTGCTCGACCGTTATGTCCCCGGCGTCCACGAGTTCCTCGTGCAGGTGCCACCGACGCTCGAACGGTTCACCGATCACGTGCAGGCATGGTGGGCGCGACGCTGACGGTTCGTCTATTGTCGCGCCCAGCTTTGGATTGAGCCGGCCCCCCAGACGCGGTTTCATGTGAGCCTCTGCCTATGAGCGCCGACCGCCCCTCGCTCGAAGGCTTGCGCATCGATCGCGCGCAAGCGACCTCCCGCCGCGTCTCCGGCAAATGGATCGTCCTGCTGATCGCGCTGGCGCTCGCCGCCGCCGCGGCCTGGTGGTGGTTCGCACGCCCCCAGCCCGTGCCGGTGCGCACCGCCGCCGCCCGCGAGATCGCCGCCGGCGACACCACCACCCTGCTCAACGCCTCCGGCTACGTCACCGCCCGCCGGCTGGCCACCGTTTCCTCCAAGATCACGGGCAAAATCGTCGAGGTGCTCGTCGAGGAGGGCACGCGCGTCGACGCCGGCCAGATCCTCGCGCGTCTCGACGCGTCGAATACGGAGGCCAGTCTGCGGCTCGCCGAAGCGCAGCTCGCCGCCACGCGCACCGCGCTCGCCGAGAACGACGCCAACCTCTCCCTCGCCGAAATCGATCTCCGCCGCCAGACCGAGCTCGCGGGCAACAAGATCATCAGCATCGCCGATCTCGATCGCGCTGAATCGACTGCCCGTGCGCTCCGCGGCCGCCGCGAACGGCTCCTCGCCGAAGTCGCCGTCGCGGAACGCCAGGTCGATGTCTGGAAACAGCAGCTCGACGACACGGTCATCCGCGCGCCCTTCACCGGCGTCGTCACCTCGAAAAACGCCCAGCCCGGCGAGATGATTTCACCGATGTCCTCCGGCGGCTACACGCGCACCGGCGTCTGCACGCTCGTCGACATGAGTTCGCTCGAAATCGAAATCGATGTGAACGAGAGCTACATCAACCGCGTCGAGCCCGGGCAACCGGTCGTCGCGACGCTCGACTCCTATCCGGATTGGAAAATTCCCGCCCGGGTCATCGCGATCATCCCGACCGCCGACCGGCAGAAAGCGACCGTTCGCGTCCGCGTCGGTTTCGACCAACTCGATCCGCGCATCCTGCCCGACATGGGCGTGAAGGTCGCGTTTCAAAGCACCGGCACGGCATCGTCCACGACCGCGCGCACGGTCTCGGTTCCGCGTGCGGCCGTTCGCCTCGCCGACGGTCACGACATCGTCTTCGTCGTCCACGACGGTCGCGCCGAACGCCGCGCCGTCACCGTCGCCGCGCGCAATGCCGACGAGGTTCTCGTTTCGGCCGGCTTGTCCGCCGGCGAACGCATCGTGGTCCAGGGACCGGCCGATCTCGTCGACCGCACGCCTATCACCGACACCATGAAATAGTCCTGTCGCCGCGGCGAACCGCCGCCCCCCCCAACCCCCTCGCCTCCCATGCCCAGCGATTCGTCACCCCTCATTCACATCGCCAACGTCGAGAAACTTTACCGGCGTGGCTCCGAGGACATCCACGTCCTCGCCGGACTCGACCTCACCGTTCACCGCGGCGAATTCCTCGCGCTCATGGGGCCGTCGGGCTCCGGCAAATCGACGCTGCTCAATCTCATCGGCGGTCTCGACCGGCCGTCGAAGGGCTCCGTCCGCGTCGGCGAGGACGACATCGACGCGCTCTCCGATCGGAAGCTCGCCGCCTGGCGCGCGCGTCATGTCGGATTCGTTTTCCAGTTCTACAACCTGATCCCCGTGATGACCGCCGAGCGCAACGTCGAGCTGCCGCTCCTGCTCACGCACCTGTCGAAAGCCGACCGCCGCGCGCACGTCGGCACCGCGCTCGGCGTCGTCGGCCTCTCCCACCGCGCCACCCATTACCCGCGCCAGCTTTCCGGCGGCGAACAGCAGCGCGTCGGGATCGCGCGCGCGATCGTCACCGATCCGACGCTGTTGTTGTGCGACGAACCCACCGGCGACCTCGATCGCAAGTCCGGCGACGAGATCCTTGCGCTTCTCCAGGCTCTCAACCGCGAGCACGGGAAAACCATCCTCATGGTCACCCACGATCCGCACGCGTCCGCGCGCGCGAGCCGCACCGTTTATCTCAACAAGGGTCAGCTCTCGACCACCAAACCGGAGTAACGCCACGCGTTCTTCCCGCCGCAAATCGGGAGCCCCCGACCCACCCTCGGCCTTTCGCGTTTTCGTGTGCTTCGCGGTTCAGCCCCGAATCCTTCGATGAAATTCTTTCCCCTCATCTGGCGAAACCTCACGCGGAAAAAGCTCCGCACTTCGCTCACGCTGCTGACGATCATGGTGGCGTTCGTGCTCTTCGGCATCCTTTGCGCGGTGCGCGAAGCGCTTGTCGGCGGCGTCGCGCTCGCCGGCGCCGACCGGCTCATCGTCCGCCACAAGGTATCCATTATTCAAATGCTCCCCGAGAGCTACCAGGCGCGCATCGCGCGGATCCCGGGCGTTGCCGCCGTCACGCACCAGACGTGGTTCGGCGGCACGTATCAGGATCCGAAGAACTTCTTCATGCAGAACCCTGTGGAGCCGGAGGCTTTCATGGCGATGTTTCCCGAGTTCATCCTGCCGCCCGAGCAGATGAAGGCATGGCTCGCCACTCGCACCGGCGCGATCGTGGGCCGCAAGACCGCAGAGCGCTTTCATTGGAAGATCGGCGACAAGATCCCGATCATGTCGCCCATCTGGCTGCGCAAAACGTGGGAGTTCGATCTCGTCGGCATCTACGACGGCGCGAAGAAGGGCACCGACACGACCTCGATGTTTTTTCGCTACGACTATTTCGACGAAAGCCGGCAGGCGCAGAACTGGGGCGCCGGCCAGGTGGGCTGGTATACGATCCGCGTGAAGGATCCCGCCCAGGCCGCCGAGGTCGCGAAGCTCGTTGATCGGGAATTCGAAAACTCGCCCTACGAAACGAAGACGGAACCCGAGGGCGCGTTCGCCCAAGGCTTCGCCAACCAGATCGGCAACATCACGGCGATCGTTTCCGGGATCCTCGCCGCCGTGTTCTTCACCATCCTGCTCGTGACCGGCAGCACGATGTCGCAGGCGATCCGCGACCGCATCGGTGAACTGGGCGTGCTGAAGGCGATCGGTTTCACGAACGGCCGGCTGCTCTCGCTCGTGCTCGCCGAGTCCTGTCTCCTCACCGTGCTCGGCGGCGGGCTCGGCCTCGCGCTCGCCGCGCTCGTCACCGCCGGCGGCGATCCCACCGGCGGCATGCTGCCGATGTTCCGGCTCCCCGGCAGCGACGTGCTCGTCGGGATCTTCATCAGTCTCGCGCTCGGGCTCGTGACCGGCGCGTTGCCTGCACTTCAAGCGATGCGTCTCCGCGTCGCGGACGCGGTTCGGAGGATTTGACCATGGCCGGCCCCCTCAACTGGTTCTCGCAAATCGCCGCCGTCACCAAGTTCGGGTTGATGAGCATCCCGCAACGTCGCGGCTCCGTCGCGGCCACGATCTTCGGTGTCGCCGGCGTGGTCCTCGTGTTCGTCGGCGTGCTCTCGATCGCGACAGGGTTTCGCCGCGCCATGACCGCATCCGGTTCGCCCGATGCCGTGATTATCCTGCGCAGCGGCGCCGACACCGAGATGGTGAGCGGGTTCAGCCGCGAGGAAACGCGCGTCATCGCCGATGCGCCGGGACTTGCCCGCGACGCGCGCGGCCCGCTCGCGTCGGCCGAGCTCTTCGTGATCGTGAATCTCCCGAAGCGTTCGACCGGCACCGACGCGAACGTCCCGCTGCGCGGCGTCGAGGGCGCCGCGATCTCCGTCCGCGACGATCTCAAGATCACGGCCGGTCGCATGTTCGAATGGGGCAAGAACGAGGTCATCGTCGGCGTCGGCGCCGCGCGCGCCTTCGACGGGCTCGAGGTCGGCGGCAGCGTCAAGGTTGGCAGCGCCCACTGGCCCGTCGTCGGCGTGTTCACGGCCAACGGCGGCGTCGCCGAGTCGGAGATCTGGACCGACGCGCGCGTCCTCCAGGATGCGTATCACCGCGGCGATTCGTTCCAGTCCGTCTATGCGCGGCTCGCCTCGCCGAACTCGTATCAGTCGTTCAAGGACGCGCTCACGACCAATCCGCGGCTCAACGTGAAAGTGGAACGCCAGTCCGAGCATTTCGCGGAGCAATCCACCGCGCTCACCACGCTGATCACGACGCTGGGATTTCTCATCGCCACGCTGATGGCGGTCGGTGCGGTCTTCGGTGCGCTGAACACGATGTATAGTGCCGTGGCGTCACGAACGCGCGAGATCGCGACGCTCCGCGCGCTCGGCTTCGGCCGCGGCGCCATCCTGGTGGCGATGATGATCGAATCGCTCCTCGTCGCGCTCGTGGGCGGTGCGATCGGTGGCGCGGCGGCGTTTCTGGCGTTCAACAATTTCCACGCCGCGACCATGAACTGGCAGAGCTTCAGTCAGGTGACCTTTGCGTTTGCGGTCACGCCTGCGCTGCTCGGGCAGGGCATCGCGTGGGCCACAGCGATCGGCCTGCTCGGCGGCCTCTTCCCCGCGCTGCAAGCCGCGCGCCTGCCGATCGCCGCGGCATTGCGAGAGACCTGACGGCTAAGTCGGAGAGAAAACGACGAAAGACACGAAACACACGAAACACACGAAAACCAATGCGGGCTAGCCCACGGAACACACGGGCTACACTGAACTCGGACCTTCGGCGCCGGCAGATTTTCCGTTACGGGTAGAACTTAGAGGATGGGTTTTGTCCTCTGTGCAATCCGTGCATTCCGTGGTCCCTCCGGGGATTGGATTTCGTGGCTTTCGTATTTTTCCCGGCCCCTCCGTCTCCGCCCTCCTCAGCCGCCACCCCACGGGCCACCGAGCGCGTCCGCGTTTTGTGGATACTGCCGTGGTTCGTGCTGCACCGTGATCCAATGATCGGTGGTGAACGCATCGACCGCCCAGCGGCCGTTGAATCGTCCGACGCCTGAATTCTTTTCCCCGCCGAACGGGCTGAACGGCAGATCGTTTACCGGCTGGTCGTTGATGTGCGTCATGCCCGCCTGCACGCGTTGCGCGAAGCGCAGCCCGCGCGCCACGTCGCGCGTGAACACCGCGCTCGACAGGCCATATGGCGTGTCGTTCGCCAGTTGCAGCGCGTGCTCCTCGCCGTGCGCGCGAATCACCGGCGCAATCGGGCCGAAGATCTCCTCGCGCGCGAGCGGATGATCGTTGGGCACGTCCGCAAACACATGCGGCGGCAACACCAAACCTTCCGGATCGCCGCCGACCAGTTGGGTGAGCCCCGTGTCGCGCGCATGGCGGATTTTTTTCCACAGGCCCGCGAGCTGCGAATGATTGATGATGGGGCCGACGAGCGTTTCGGGATCGTTGGGATCGCCCACTCTCAAGGCCTTCACCCGCGCGACGAACCGTTCGAGAAACGCATCATGCACGGCGTCGTCCACGATGAAGCGGTTCGTGATCATGCAAATCTGTCCCTGATGCAGAAACTTCCCAAACAGCGCCGCGTCGACCGCGCGCTCGAGGTCCGCGTCGTCGAGCACGACGAACGGGCTGTTGCCGCCCAGCTCGAGTTCGACGCGCTTGATCAGCGGCGCCTCCATCGCGAGCCGCCCGATGTGACGGCCGACCGGCGTCGAGCCGGTGAACGAAATCACGCGCGGAACAGGATGTTGCACAAAAGCGTCACCGATCTCGCTGCCGGCGCCCACGACGATGCTGACCACACCTTTCGGCAGACCAGCTTCCTCCAGCAGTTTCCCGAACAGTAAACCGCCCGTGATCGGCGTGTCGCTCGCGGGCTTCACGACCACCGCATTGCCGACCGCGAGCGCCGGAAAGAGTGAGCGTGCCGTCAATTGCAGCGGCCAGTTCCACGGGCTGATCACGCCCACTACGCCAACGGGGCGCCGGTAAACGCGGCTCTCCTTGCCTGGCAAATCCGCCGGCACGATGCGCCCTTCAACGAGGTGCGGCAACGTCGCGGCCTCGAGCGCCACGGCGTGCACCGAACTCCACTCGAGTGCCGCCTTGATCCGCGTGCTGCCCGCCTCGCGCACGAGCCAGTCCATGATCTCGCCACGCCGCCGCTCCATCACGTGCGCGACCTCGCGCAGCAACGCCGCGCGCTCGGCCGGTGGCCGCGCCGCCCACTCCGGCTGCACCTCCGCAGCCGTGGTGTAGGCGGCGTCGAGGTCGTCCGCATTCGCCTGCGGGATTTGAAGGATCTCGTCGCCCGTATAGGGATTCAAATCGCTCAGCGTCCGCTGGCTGCTCCCGCGTTGCCAAAGCCCGCCAATGAATTGCTGGTCGAGGTGCGTATAAGGTATAAGGATCGGCCGTGCCGACCTCGGCATGCGTCAAAGTTTGCATCGCACAACCTACGCACGGTTGGGTCGCCTTCCATCGAGCGTCTCGCGACCCCGCGGGTAGTGAAACCGGTTGCGGCGGCCTGCGGTAAACGCCCCTGCCTTCAGGGCCCCCAGCCTCGTTCAGATGAGAAACCACGAAAGACACGAAATCCAATCTGTGTCAGGACCACGGATTGCACAGAATGCACAGAGAAGAAAAACCGGCCTTTAGGATCTACGCACTGCGCAAAAGCTGCCGCGCGCGCCGAGATCTGATTTCCGTGTGTTCCGTGTCTTTCCATGGGTAGATCCGGATTCGTTTTCGTGTGTTTCGTGTCTTTCGTGGTTTCCATCCCGGAACGTCGGCGCTCACCACTTGCGCGACGCGTCGTCGACCATCTGTTGCAGCATCTCGAAACGCACTTCGCCGTAATTGAGCGCGTAGCGCTGCTTGCCGTCGCGGAAAACCCACGTCGTCGGCACCCAGCCCACCGGCAGGTCGAGCAAGCGGCTCAACTGCTCGCCTTTGCGGCGTGACGGATTCGGGTGCGTCATCGCGATGAAGTTCGGCTGACCGCCGAGTTTCCCCGCGGCGAGCTTCGGCGCGGGATCGAGCCCGCCGTGCCAGATGTTGAGAAACACGACGGTCACGTTCGGGTTGTCGGCGACAAACTTCGCCCAGCCGTCCGGCCGCATCTCGCGCTGACAATTCGGACACCACGGCGCCCAGAAATGCACCACCGTGACTTGCGGACGCTGCACGAGCTCCCGCACTTCGCGCTCGAACGTTTCTTCGGCCGGCGTGGCCGCCCATGCCACCACTCCGGAAAAAGCCAGCAACAATGAAACCAGAATCTTCATACGTCCGGAGCATAGGCGTCTTGCGCCTCAGCGCCAGTCCGCCGCTCCGGACGATGACAAGAAATCAGGCGCCGCTCGCGAAACGAATCGGCACCGTGATCTGCACCTTCACGGCCGCCCCATCTTTTTGCGCAGGCTTGAATTTCCATTTCGCCACGGCCGCGAGCGCCGGCTGCTCGAATTCCTCGCGGCTCGATTTCGTGATGCTCTGCTCCACGACCTCGCCGTTTTCGTCGACGACGACCGTCACCATCACGAGCCCCGAAATGCCCTCGCGTTCCATGGCCGCCGGATACACCGGCGCGACCGCCTTGATCGGAACCGGCGGCTCGTCGAATTTGGCCGTTCCCGCCAGGAGCGAGGAACCGCTGATCACCAGGAGGCCCACGAGGGCGCGCAAAAGCGTGCGGAGTTGCATAAGGATGGTGCGACCCGAAGGCCGCGCCTCCGCTTACGGCACGTGGCGGCGGCACTTGAGCTGACCGGCGCGCTTATCAAGGCGGCTTCACCACACATTTACTTTCGCTTTCAACTTGCTCGTTTCGTCCACGCGATTGCTATCGGCGATTCTTTCAAATGGCCCTACCCAATCCGGATCACGTCCTGCGCCTGTCGCAGGAATTGAACGTCAAGGTCTTCCAGGTCGCCGCCACGGCGCAGCTCCTCGCCGAGGGCGCCACGGTGCCGTTCATCGCCCGCTACCGCAAGGAAGTCACCGGCGAGCTCGACGAGGTCCAGGTGCTCGCGATCCGCGACCGCCTCGAGCAACTCAACGCCATCGACGAGCGCCGCGCCGCGATCGTCGCTTCGCTGAAGGAACGCAACCTTTTGACCCCGGAGCTGGAAAAGGCGCTCGCCGCCGCCGACAGCCTCACCGCGCTCGAGGACATTTACCTGCCCTTCCGCCCGAAAAAGCGCACCCGCGCCACCATCGCGAAGGAAAAGGGCTTGGAGCCGCTCGCCGACCTCATCTTCGCTCAGGATCCGGCGACCGACGCCCGCGCCGCCGCCGAAGCGTATGTCGGTCGTGAATACGTCGCGGACGACGGCAAGAACCAGAAGTCGAAGATCGAGTCTGCCGACGAGGCCCTCGCCGGCGCCCGCGATATCATCGCCGAGCGCATCAGCGACGACAAGGACGCCCGCGCCCGGCTGCGCGCCCGTTATCAGAGCGACGCGATCGTTTCGTCCAAGGTGCTCATCGGCAAGGACGCCGTGCCCGAGGCCGCCAAGTTCAAGGACTACTTCGAATGGAGCGAGCCGCTCGCCAAGGCGCCCTCGCACCGCATCCTCGCGATGCGCCGCGGCGAGAAGGAGTCGTTCCTGATGATGCGCATCACGCTGCCCGACGAAGCGCTCGCCATCGCGGAGATCGCGCCGTTGTTCGTCAAGGCGGCGCCGGGCGCGCAGGCCTCATCCTGCGCTGCGCAGGTCAATCTCGCCGTCACCGACGCCTGCAAGCGCCTGCTCTGCCCGGCCATGGAAACCGAGATGCGCCTCGATTCCAAAAAGCGAGCCGACGAGGCGGCGATCAAGGTCTTCTCGGACAACGCCCGCGAGCTCCTCCTCGCCCCGCCGCTCGGCCAGAAGGCCGTGATGGCGATCGACCCCGGCTTCCGCACCGGCTGCAAGGTCGTCCTCCTCGACCGCCAGGGAAAGCTGCTCCACAACGACGTCGTTTATCCCGACCGCCACGAGGAGGAAGCGAAGGGCAAGCTCGCCGGCTTCGTGCAGTTCTTCAACGTCGAGGCGATCGCCATCGGCAACGGCACCGCCGGCCGCGAAACGGAAGCCTTCATCCGCAAGCTCGGCCTGCCCGCCACGATTCCGATCGTGATGGTCAACGAATCCGGCGCGTCGATCTACTCTGCGAGCGAGGTCGCCCGCGAGGAGTTCCCCGACCACGACCTCACCGTCCGCGGCGCCGTATCCATCGGCCGGAGACTGATGGATCCGCTCGCCGAGCTCGTGAAGCTCGATCCGAAATCCATCGGCGTCGGCCAGTATCAACACGACGTCGACCAGCTCGCGCTCAAGCGCTCGCTCGACGACACCGTCGTCAGCTCCGTCAACGGCGTCGGCGTCGAGCTCAACACCGCCTCGAAGCAATTGCTCAGCTACGTGTCCGGCCTCAACGCCGCCACCGCCGCCGCGATCGTGGCCCGTCGCAACGAGAAGGGGCCGTTCAAGTCCCGCGGGGAATTGAAGGATGTGCCGCGGCTCGGTCCGAAGGCCTTCGAGCAGGCGGCCGGCTTTTTGCGCATCCGCGACGCCGCGCACCCGCTCGATGCAAGCGCCGTGCACCCGGAGCGTTATGCGCTGGTGGAAAAAATGGCGTCGGATCTCGGCGCGACCGTTGCCGATCTGATGCGCGACGGAAAACTCCGCGCGAAGATCAAGCTCGAGAACTACGTGACCGCCGACGTCGGCCTGCCGACGCTGAACGACATCATGGCTGAGCTCGCCAAGCCCGGCCGCGACCCGCGCGAGAAGTTCGAGACCTTCGCCTTCGATGCGACCGTGCACGAGCCGAAGGATCTCAAGCCCGGGATGCGTTTGCCCGGCATCGTGACCAACGTCACCGCCTTCGGGGCGTTCGTCGACGTCGGCGTGCATCAGGATGGCCTCGTGCACATCAGCCAGCTCGCCGACACGTTCGTGAAGGATCCGGCGGCGGTCGTGAAACCGCAGCAGAAAGTGATGGTCACCGTCGTGGAGGTCGACCTGCCCCGCAACCGCATTGCGCTGTCGATGCGCAGCAAGCCGGAGATCGGGCCCCGTTCTACAGGTGCACCCGGGGCGGGTGCTCGCACTTCGCCCGGGCCGCGTCCCGGGGCGGGTGGACGTCCGTCCGCACCGGCGCCCCGCGCGCCGCAGTCGCTCAATGGCGACTGGTTCAGCGCGGCGCTGAACAAGAAGCGCTGACGCTTCTCCTCCGCCGGCGGGCCGGAGAAACGTCCCGCCATTTTCCAGCAAACTCTTTCCGTTTGGGCAGGTCCATCTGCTCATGCAAACGCTTTTGCCGCCCCCGCCCGCCGCCGTGATCGAGCTGCGTGGCGTTAACCTGGATCTGCCGGAAGCGGCGCGAGTCTCCGCCCAGGAGCGGGCCTCCCGCTTGATCGCCGCGTTTCGCGGCATCGCCGCGGTACATGCCGAGGTGGAACGTGTGAAAACTTTGGATACGGAAGGGCCCTTCGTGGCCAAGGGGCAGATCGACGTCGACGGCTCCGCCCTGCTGGCGAGCGTCACGAGCGACGATCCCAGCCGCGCCCTGGAGTTCCTGCTGACGAAATTCGAGCAGCTCCTGCGGCGCCGCCGCGCCCGGGCTTAGGCTGCGGAGGATGCCGTGACCGCTGCGGCTGCGCTCCGCTCAAGGCTGCGGCCGTCGTTGAACTGGCTCGCGGTGTTCGTTCCCGCGGCGTTCGCGTTGCGTTATGTTCCAGGATGGCGGCATGAGACGGCGCTCTTTGTGGTCGCAGGCATCGGACTGATTCCGGTGGCCGGCTGGATGGGCGAAGCCACCGAGCAGCTCGCGCACCGGCTGGGCGAAGGCATCGGCGGCCTGCTCAATGCCTCGTTCGGCAACGCCGCGGAGCTGATCATCGCGCTGATGGCCCTCCGCGCCGGGCATCTGGAAGTCGTGAAGGCTTCGATCACCGGATCGATCATCGGCAATCTTCTGCTCGTGCTCGGCGCGGCGATCCTCGCGGGCGGACTTCGCCACCGGCACCAGGCCTTCAACAAGGCGGGCGTGCGGGCAAGCTGCACGGCCTTGCTGATCGCCGCGGCGGCGCTGGTCATTCCCAGCGTGTTTCACTACTCGGCCGCGCGTCAGCCCGGAGGTTGGACGCCCGCCGCGGAACAGACGCTCTCGCTGGTGATCGCGTTGATTCTCCTCGCGAGCTATGGCGCGATGCTGGCCTTCACCTTGATCACGCATCGCGAGCTGTTCTCGGGCGGCGCCGGGGCCGCGGCGGCAAAGGCGGAGGCGGAGTGGTCGGGCCGCAAAGCGGTCATCGTCCTGGTCGGCGCGACGGCGCTGGTCGCGTGGCTCTCGGAGTTTCTGGTCGGCGCGGTCGAGGCGGCCCGCACGTCGCTCGGCGTCACGGAGACGTTCATCGGCGTGATCGTGGTGGCGATCGTCGGCAACGCCGCCGAGCACTCCACCGCGATCACGATGGCGATGAAGAACAAAATGGATCTCGCGTTCGGCATCGCGGTGGGTTCGAGCCTGCAGATTGCCCTGTTCGTGGCACCGGTCCTCGTGTTCTCGAGTTACCTTTTTGCCGAACGCTTGAATTTGGAATTTACCGTCCCGGAGATTGTGGCGGTGTTGTTTGCCGCTTTCCTGGCGGCGCAAATCTCCGGCGACGGCGAAAGCAACTGGCTGGAGGGCGTGCAGTTACTGGCGCTGTATGCCATCCTTACCGTCCTATTCTACTTCCTGCCCATGGCAGGTTGACCCGGGTGCCGGTCGGGGAAAGTGCGGACCCCTCAGTCAGCGTACAAGTTGCGATCCGTTCGTTGGCAGCGGTGTCGTACGGTGCGACAATCCAACCATCGCGCGCGGCGTCCAGCAGCCGTGTCCTTCGACCAATGAAAACATCCCTTAAACTCCTCCTCACCCTCCCTGCGCTCGGACTCGCCGCCGCGCTGCCGTCGGCGAACGCCCAACTCGCCCTCAGCGGCTCCGCCTACGGGACGTTCCTGGACCCTGGCGTGACTCACACGACGGTGACGAACGGCTCCGATTTCTCGTCGTTCGCCTCCGGCGTCGCCTATCGTCCCAGCGCTCCCTACAACGACACGCAAACCTCGCTCTCGTTTGACGGCAATAGCTTCAGCGGGCTGGGGAATGGTGACCGGATCGATTTGGGGCTGCTCAACATCACCAACGGTCGCACGCTCGTCGGCACCACCGCGCACGATGCGTCGATGGACATCTTCCTCAATCTCGACGGCCAGGCCTCTCCCTTCAAGCTGGGCACGCTGCTGTTCACCATCGACAGCACCGTCAATCAGGGCGGCCTGATCCCGGACCAGTTCCTCGTCGACGCGACGACGGCCAACAGTCTGAACTTCGGCGGCCGCAACGTGACGTTCGACGTCGGCTTCACCAATCCGGCTTTCGGCACGGGCATCTCGATCGGCGAAGGCACGTGGGCGGAAACCGGCCTGTTCGCGACCATTCATTTCACGCCGGTTCCCGAGGCCTCGACGTATGCGCTGTGGGGTGCTGCGTTGCTTCTCGGCGTGGTGGCCGTTCGCCGTTTTCGCCGCCCGGCGGTCGCCGCTTGAGCGCCGACGCGAGGGTCTGAAACCGTCTTCACCATTCCGCCCGAACTCGAAGAATCCGGATGCGATCACCGCTGATCACCGCTGATCGTCACCCGAAATTCCGAGCGTCGTTCGGAATGAATCCAAAAAAAAGCAGGTCTCACGACCTGCTTTTTTTGTGCACTCCTCGCGTCACCGTTTTTCCCCTACATAGGGCTGGTGCAGCTCGACCGGCTTGCTCGCGCCAGTAACCTTGCGGAGGCGCAGGTTCAGCATTTCCACCCCAAACGCGAAGGCCATCGCGAAGTAGATGTAGCCCTTGTTGATGTGCTGGTGCGTGCCTTCGGCGACGAGGGTGACGCCGATCAACAAGAGGAACGACAACGCCAGCATCTTCAGCGTCGGGTGCCGGTTGACGAAGTCGCTGATGGCGCCCGCGTATTTCAGCATCACCAGCATGGAGATCACGACGGCCGCGATCATCACGGCGAGTTCGTTGGCCATGCCCACGGCCGTGATCACCGAGTCGAGGGAAAACACGATGTCGAGCAGCAGGATCTGCACGATGATCTTCGAGAACTTCGGCACGACTTTTGCCTCGGCGCGCCCCTCCTCGCCTTCGAGTTTCTCGTGGATCTCTCTCACGCTTTTCACGATCAGGAAAAGGCCGCCGCCGAGGAGAATCAGATCGCGACCGGAGGCGGCGAAACCGCCGATAGTGAACAGCGGCGCCGTCAGCTTGATCATCCACGCGAGCGAACAGAGGAGCAGGATGCGCGTGATCAGCGCGAGACTGAGGCCGATCTGCCGCGCCTTGGGCTGCTGCTCGCGCGGCAGCTTGCCTGCCAGAATCGAGATGAAGATCACGTTGTCGATCCCGAGCACGATCTCGAGACCGGTGAGCGTCAGCAGGGAGATCCAGATCTGCGGATCGGAAAGGGCTTCGAGCATGCCGCCCGAAAAAGCGCAAACGGACCACAGGCGTCAATGCGACCCGGCGTGGAAACGGCCGCACCGTTTCGACGCGCCTGCCGCTACACGCCCACCCAAGCCAGCCCCGCCCGCAACCACAAGGGCGTCGCGACCACCGCCAGCGCCGTCGTTCCGAGCACGACCTGCACGGCCACCAGCGGGCGGCCGCCGAAGTGTTGCGCAATGATGATCGGGATCACCGCGCACGGCATCGCCCCCTGCACCACGATCACGCGTTTCAGCTCCACGGAACACGGCAGCCACCGCGCGAGGGCGAGAAACGCCAGTGGCAGCAGCCCCAGCCGCAGCAGCATGGACCCGAGCGACACCTTGGGCTCGAACAACGCCTGCGGCTCGCCAAGGTGATTCGCAAGATTCACGCCGGTCATCAGCAGGCCGAGCGGAATCGCACAACCGCCGAGCGCGCGCACCAGGTCCATCAACCAGCCCGGCAATCGGGGCCCGAACCCCAGCAGGTTCACCGCCACCGAAACGACCAGCGCGATCACGATCGGACTCAACAAGCGCCGCCAGCTCTCCCGCAAAGACAGTCCGCTCAAGACCAGCACGCCCACCGTCCAAACCGCCGCCTCGACGCCGATGTTATGCACAAGCAGCACGCCGCGACTTTCGGGTCCGAACATCGCCGCCATGATCGGCAGCGGCAGGTAACCGTAATTCGCCAGACCCGCCGACAACGCGAACGTCCGCCGGCCCGAGCCCACGCCGAGTCCGAGCAACTTCCCGAAATAGAATGCCGCGCCGATCGTGAGCACGCTGGTGCCGAAACCCACCAGCGGCGGCAGGAGCAGGTTGCCCGCCCCGCGCAAGGCCTCGTTGCCCACCACCGAATCGAAAATCAGGCACGGCATGCAAAGATTGATGACGAGCCGGATCATGCTCGCCTCCGCCGCGCCTTCGACCCAGTGCACGCGACGCAGCACCACGCCGATCGCGATCAACACGAAGACAGGAAAGATCAACAGCAGGAGCTGGAGATAGGAGAGCACCGGTCGAGCAGGCACGAGCTGCCCGCGAACACGCAAAACAAAATCGCCGCGCGGCGGCCCGGTCGCGCCGTCAGTCCGTCTCCGCTCCTGCCATCGCCTGCCCCGCCAGCCAACCGGTCGTCCAGGCCGCCTGGAAATTGAACCCGCCCGTGACGCCGTCGATGTCCAGCACTTCGCCCGCAAAGTGCAGACCCGGACAAATCCGGCTCTCCATCGTCCGGAAATCCACCTCGCTCAGGCGCACGCCGCCGCACGTCACGAACTCGTCCTTGAACAAGCTTTTGCCTACCACCTGAAACTCCGCCGCGGTCACGTCGCCGGCGAGTTTCGCCAGCGCGGCGTTGCCCACCTGCGCCCACGGCGTGGCCGCCGCGATTCCGCTCGCTGTCACCAGTCGTTCCCACAACCGCTGCGGCATCGGCAGCGGACTCCAGGTGGTGATCTGCTTCTTGGGGTTTTTCGCGCGCACCTCGCCGAGCTCCCGCACGAGCGATTCGCGCGTCTGCGTCGCCGTCCAGTTCACCACGAGCGGAAACTCGTAATTGACGCCGGCCAGCTCGCGCGCGCCCCACGCCGAGAGCTTCAGGATCGCCGGACCGCTCAGGCCCCAGTGCGTGATCAGCAAGGGGCCGCCATCCTTCAACTTCGTGCCGCGCACCGCGACGGACGCGTTCTCGACCGACACGCCTGAGAGACCTTCCAACCGCCGATCGTCGATGTGGAACGTGAAGAGCGACGGCACCGGCGGCTCGATCGTGTGCCCGAGTTTCTGCGCGATCGCCGGGCCCGCGGAGGCCTTGTTGCCGCCGGTCGCGATCAGGAGTTTTTCGCAGCGCAGTTCCGTCCCGTCCGTCAGCGTAATCCAAAAAGCACTACTCGCCGCCTCCCCGCCGCCCGGACGCGCCTCCGCGGTGCGCACGCCGAGGCTCGTCACCACCCGCACCCCGGCCCGCTCCGCCGCCTGCTGCAGGCAATTCACGATCGTAGCCGAATCGTCGGTCGTCGGAAACATCCGGCCGTCGTCCTCCGTTTTCAGCTCCACGCCGCGGTCGGCGAACCACACGATGGTGTCGCGCGGCTGGAACCGGTGAAACGCGCCCAGCAATTCGCGACCGCCGCGGGGATAACGTTTCACGAGCTCCCGCGGTTCGAAACACGCATGGGTGACGTTGCACCGCCCTCCACCGGAGACCCGCACCTTCGCGAGCGGATGCGCGGTCGCCTCGTAGAGCGTCACGGTCCCGCGTCCGCCGAGCTTCTCCGCGCAGGCGATCGCCGCGAAAAAGCCGGCCGCCCCGCCACCGACAATCACCACGCGTTTCGTTTCGCCCATGCCCGCGGACATGGCGACGCCGACGCCTTCCGTCCATTCCGAAAACCGCGCGGTCCGCTCAACCATGGTCGCTGGCGCGGTAGAAAAAAAAGGCCGCCGCGCGTCCTGTTCGCGCGGCGGCCACTGATGATATCCCCCAACCTGACAAATTTACTTTCGGTCGTCGCTTCCGGCGCCCGGACGGCCGGGCCGCTCACGCGGCATCGCGTCGAAGATTTTCTTCTGATCCTCGGTCAGCACGTCGCGAATCTGTGCGTGCGTGGCTTTCATTTCGTCCCGCTGCTTCTGGCGCAGCTCACGGCGGCTTTCCGCGGTCTCCTTGCGATTATTCATCGCCTGCTTCCCGGCATTGTCCCAGATCGCATTGATCTTGGTTTTCTGTTCCGGGGTGAGATGAAGTTTCTCGTCGAGCTGCTGCATCCGGCGCTCGCGCATTTCCTGCATCCGGGTCTGTCGGGTCGGCGCGCTCGCGTTGCTGTCCGTGGCGGCTCGCATCATCGGCGCGGTGCCCAGCAGGGCGAGGGCGGCGAGGGCTGTAACCTTCAGATAAGTTTTCATGGTAGCTCCCCCCGAGACGCGCGATCGCCGGCCGGGTTACATCGTCCGCGGGAAGCTTGCTGCGATGTGCTTTGCCGACCACCGTCGCGAGATGATCGACGTGTCGGGGCTGACGAAACACTATGGCGCGTTCACCGCCGTGCGGGACCTCTCCTTCGCGGTGCAGCCCGGCCAAGTCCTCGGCCTCGTGGGCCCGAACGGCGCGGGCAAAACCACCACCCTCCGCTGCATCGCGGGCATCATCCCGCCCAGTGCGGGCCGCATCGCCATCGCGGGCCACGACCTCGCTGCGACGCCGGTGGCGGCGAAACGCGCGCTGGCGTTTTTTCCCGACGAGCCCCGCCTCTTCGATTATCTCACGGTCCGTCAGCACCTCGCGTTTGTGGCAAAAATCTACGGCGTCGCCGATCACGAGCGCCTCGCCGGGCCGTTGCTCGAGGAGTTCGAAATCGCCGACAAGGCCGACGAGCTGCCGGGCGCGCTCTCGCGCGGCATGAAGCAGAAACTCGCGATCGCATGCGGGCTGCTCCACTCGCCCTCGGTTCTCTTTTTCGACGAGCCACTGACTGGACTCGATCCGCTCGGCATCCGCCGCATGAAGCGTTCGATCGTGAAACGCGCGGCCGATGGCGCCGCGATCGTGCTGAGCTCCCAC
This sequence comes from Opitutaceae bacterium, assembly GCA_040255565.1. Lineage (GTDB taxonomy): Bacteria > Verrucomicrobiota > Verrucomicrobiia > Opitutales > Opitutaceae > Opitutus. Next base: position 350,313 of record JBDZVH010000002.1, read on the forward strand.
CTGCTCCACCTGCTCGAGGAGGTCTGCTCGCACGTGTTGATCCTGAAACGCGGCGAGAAACTGGCCGACGGCACAATCCCCGAAATCACGGCGCAGTTCAGCCAGGGCGAACCGGACGTTAACCTGGAAGAGATTTTCATCCGCGCCACCGGCGGTTCGGAAAACTGAACGGCGATGGTTCGCGCCATCCTTTATCTGCGACTGACGTCGCTGAAAAACTTCCTGCTCTCGCGGCTGCGGCGTCTGCGCCAGCCGAAGTATCTGACGGGCGCCATCGTCGGTCTCGCTTACTTCTATTTTTTCTTTTTTCGGCATGTGCAACACCTCGGCGAACGACCGGGTGCCGCCAGCGTCTCGCCGTTTTTGCCGCCCGACGCCGGCGCTTCGATCGCGGCGGTCGGATCGATCGCGCTCTTCCTCGTTTTCCTGCTGATGTGGGGCGCGCCGTCCACGAAACCGGGACTGAATTTCAGCGAGGCGGAAATTGCGTTCCTCTTTCCCGCGCCGCTCACCCGCCGCGGTCTCGTGCACTACAAGGTGCTGAGCGCGCAGTTCACCGCGCTGCTGCAGTCGCTGCTCTACGCGCTCCTCTTCAACTCGCGGCGGCTCTTCAGCGGCGATGCCGGCTTCGTGATCGTCGCATGGTGGGCGCTGCTGGCGATCGTCACCCTGCACTATCAAGGCTCCTCGCTCACCCTGGCGCGGCTGGTCGAGCGCGGAGCCCGACCCGGCCGGCGGCGCGCGGCGATTTTCGCCCTGCTGGCAGGAGTGCTCGTCGCGACCGGCTATTCGTTCTGGCATGGCCTGCAGAAACTTCCCGCCAGCGCCGATCTCGGCGATTACTTCAGCCGCTGGATCCCGGGTGTGGTCAACGAGGGTCCGTTGCGCTGGCTGTTCTGGCCGTTTCGACTGCTCGTGCAGCCCTTTCTGGTTCACGACGCGGCCGCCTTCGCCCTCGCGCTGGCGCCGGTGGCGGGCCTGCTGGTTTTGCATTATTTCTGGGTGGTGCGCATGAACACCGCGTTTGAGGACGCCTCGATTGCCCACGCGCAACGTCAGGCCGACCGTGTCGCCGAGCTGCGTCGCACGGGCGTGCTGCGGCTCGGCGAAGCGCGGCGTCACGCCCGCCGTGCCCCCTTCGATCTCGCTCGCGTGCGCGGCCCCGAGCTGGCGTTTCTCTGGAAAAACCTGCTCTCCACCGCCCGCCCATGGTTCACGTTGCGCAATTGGGGCGCGGTCGCGCTCCTGCTCATCGCCACGGCGGCCGGATTTCACGCGCTCCTGGGCCCGGCCTATTGGAAAGCCGGCGGCGTGCTCGCGGCGGGAGGTGCGCTCGCGGGCGCGATGGCGTTGCTTTACGGCCCGCTGCTGACGCGGCTCGACCTGCGCCACGATCTTGCCAACGCCGACATCCTCAAAACGTATCCACTTCCTGGATGGCGGATCCTGTTGGGCGAGTTGCTCGCGCCGATCGTCGTCCTCACCGGCATCGCCTGGCTGGGTTTGCTGGCGTGGTTTCTCGGTCTGCAAGGACACCAGCCGCCGGCCCTCTCCCCCAAGTGGTTCGGACCCGAAATGCGCATCGTGTTCGGCCTGTGCGCCGCGGTGGTCACGCCGGTCGTGATCGCGATGGAGCTGCTGATCCCGAACGCCGTGCCCCTGCTTTTCCCGAGCTGGTTTCAAACCCTGCGCACGCCGGGCGGCGGCATCGATTTGATGGGCCAGCGATTGATCTTCGGCTTCGGCCAGGTGCTGGTCGTGGTGCTGGCGCTGCTGCCGGCCGCGGCGGCCGCGGCGCTGCTGGTGTTCGTCACACAGTGGCTGATCGGCCCCGCCCTGTCGGTGGTGTTCGCCACGATCGCGGTCGCGTTGGTGCTTCTCGCCGAGCTCTGGTGCGGACTCTGGTGGCTCGGCCGCCGTTTCGAAAAACTCGACCTTTCCTCGGAGCCCCGCCCGTGAATTTCGATCGACTCGTCCACCTCGCCGCCGATGTCGTCGGCGCCACGCAGCGAAAACTCCCGCCGCCGCTTCGCCCGCTCGCGCGCGGCGTGCCCGTGCATTTCGAAAAAATGCCCGACGAGGATGTCCTCGCCGACGGCTTTCCACCCGACATCCTCGGCCTTTTCACTGGCAGTGCGCACGGCCACGAGCTGGACCACACCAACCCCGCGCCGCCGGAGATCATCCTCTACGTGGAGAACCTGTGGGATTTCGCCGAACAGGATCCGGAAATTTTCCGGGAGGAAACGCGGCTCACCTACCTTCACGAACTCGGCCACTATTTCGGCTGGGACGAGGACGACCTCGCCGCCCGCGGGCTCGATTGAGACGCCGTCAACCGCGCGGAACATCGCGCAACCCGCTTTGTCCCGGCACAGCCAGCGCACCTCATACTCCGCGCTTTCCAACTCCGCTTCACCGTGCTTAGTTCGCGTCGGATTATCGTTTCTGCCACGTCCATGAAAAAACTTCTTTCGTTGCTCCTCCTCGCGCTCGTTTCCGCCGCCACGGCGTCCGCGGCCGTCAAACGCGCCGAATGCGTCACCCGCATCGAGACCTGCGAGGCGATCCTGCAGGAATTCATGGCGAATCCCGCGGAGGCCATTCCCGCCGATATCTTGCGACAAGCCAAGGCCATCGTGATCGTCAACCAGTTCAAGGCCGGCTTCCTCTTCGGCATCAAGGACGGCTACGGCGTGATCATGGTGAAGAAGCCCGACGGTCAGTGGAGCATTCCGGTGCTCCTCTCCGCGGGCGAGGCCAGCCTCGGGCTCCAGGCCGGCGCCAAATCGGTCGAAACGGTGATGATCATCACCAACGAGCAAACGCCCAAGCTGCTCTTCAACCAGCGCTTCAACGTCGGCGTCGACGCCAAGGCCGTCGCCGGTCCCAAAGCAGCGGAACGCGAACGCGACAACCATCCGATCATCGACGCACCGGTGCTCGTCTATTCGAAATCGAAGGGGCTTTTCGCCGGCGCCACCGTCAAGGCGGGCTACCTCAGCCGCAACGACGAAGCCAACTTCGTGCTCTATAACACCCGCTATACGCTGCCCGAGCTGCTCTATAGCGACTGGGTGCAACCGCCGCAGGAAGTCGTGCCGTTGATGAACTACGTCCGGCGCCTCTCGCCGTAAGGCGCGCGAGCCTCCCACTTCCCCAGGCCGGCTTTTCGCCGGCCTTTTCTGTGCTCGGTCAGCGCTCGCTCCGGATCGCCCGCAGCACCACGATCAGCTCGGCCAGTGCCGCATCCGCCACGATGGCCTGCGCCTGCACGCGGGACGCGCCGGGACAAGCGACGCGTCCCTGCCGCACCTGCCAGCGCCGCGCTCGCGGCTCGCGCCATGCCACGGCCCACCAGGCAAACGGCACGTCGACGCCCACGGCCGGCGCCGGCTCCGCATAGCCGGTCGTGGCCACGCCGACGTCCGCACCGAAGAGCGCGCACGCGCCCCGCGCCATCTGCCCGGCAATCTCGGCGGACACACAATTCACCTCCGCCGCCGCCGCGCGATCGACGCCGAGATGCTTCACCTTCTGCTCCAGCGTGTAGGCCGTGATTCCGCCGAGGAAGAAGTTCGACGCACCCGACACCGCCGCGACGCGCGCTTGCAGGTTTCCTGCCGTGAGACTCTCCGCGACCGCAAGGGTCAGCGGAGGCGTCCGCAGCATCAGCTCCTTCAGCTCAGCGCTCATCGGGCCTGGCGAATCGCGGCCGGATTACTTGAGCTCGAGGCCGACCGGACAGTGATCGCTGCCCATCACCTCGGGGCTGATCCACGCGCGCTTCAGTCGCGCCCGCAGCTTCTCGCTCGCGACGAAATAATCGACGCGCCACCCGATGTTCCGCGCGCGGCAGTTCATCATCTGGCTCCACCAGGTATAATGGCCGGGTCCTTTCTCGAACTCGCGAAACGTATCCACAAAACCACTCGCGAGGAGCTTCGAGAAATTCTCGCGCTCCTCATCGGTGAAGCCGGCGTTGCGGCGGTTGGTTTTCGGATTGGTCAGGTCGATCTCGGTGTGCGCCACGTTCAGATCGCCGCAGAACACCACCGGCTTTTTCTTCTCGAGCTTCTTCAAAAAGGCCAGAAACGCCGGATCCCACGCCTGCGTGCGATACTCGAGCCGCGTCAGTCCACGCTGCGAATTGGGCTGGTAAACATTGACCAGATAAAAGTCGGCAAACTCCATCGTGATCACGCGACCTTCGTCATCGTGATCCGGCAGCCCGATGCCGAACGTCACGCTCAACGGCGGCACGCGCGTGAAGGTCACCGTGCCGGAATAGCCTTTCTTCACCGCCGAATACCAGTGCGGCGTATAGCCCGCGACCCATGCGACATGCTGCACATCACCGGGATGCGCTTTCGTTTCCTGCAGGCAGATCACGTCGGCGTCGACCTTGGCCATGTAATCGAGAAACCCCTTTTTCAGGACGGCGCGCACGCCGTTGACGTTCCAGGAGACGAGCTTCATGCGCGCCGATCAATGCACGGACGCCCGCCGGTGCAAACCGTTTCTCCACGGTTCGACCAGCGCCGAAATCGAGGCCGCCGGTAGCGCCGCTGACGCAGCTTCCGGTTGCCAACCCGAACGTCCGTCGTCGATCTTCGCACCTCCTTCCATGCCCGCCTTCGTGCCCATTCCGCTCGGTCAACGCATTCCGGCATCCCTTCACGCCGTCTCGTGCAGCCTGCCCACGATGCGCGCCGTGCGCGGTTACGAAGAGAAGGATCCGGAGATCGTTCGCGCGATGACGTCGGGCTATCCGCGCTTCGTCGTGCATCCGTTTCTCCAACAACTCGCGTCGCACGTCGCCCAAACCCGCGGTCTTGACGGCCACACATTGTGGGCCGCGTCTTCCGAGCGCATGGCGCGGCGGCTCGCCGAACATCTGGGCGCCGCCCACGCGACGCTGCTGTCCGACGGCGACATCCATTTCGTGGCGCATCCCGCTGCGACGGAACTGGCCAGCCGCGCCAAGACCTTCCTCCAGCACACGGGCGGCTTTCTCTCCTCGCGCGCCGCCGAAGACCGCCTCGCCCAACTCGGTCTCGTCCGCCCGACGCCCGAGCTGCGGTTCGCCGGCGATGCGCTCGCCGAGGTGCGGCGGCATCTCGCGCCGCTGTTCACCGGCGTGCCCACGGATCAACTGTTCCTCACGAACTGCGGCATGAGCGCGGTCGACGCCGCGTTCCGCGCCGTCGCCGAACTGCAGGCTTCCCGTGGCCGGACTATCTGGGTGCAACTCGGCTGGCTGTATCTCGACACGATCGCACTGCTGAAAAAGTTCACCGCCAGTCCAGTGGACTACGTGCACGTCCGCGACGTGTTCGATCTCGCCGCCCTTGAGCGTCTGTTCGCGGAACGTGGCGATCGCATCGCCGGTCTCGTCGCCGAAGCGCCCACCAACCCGCTCGTGCAGATGCCCGATCTCCCGGGGCTCGCGGCACTCGTGCACCGTCATGGTGCGCGCCTCATCCTCGATCCCTCGATCACCTCGTCGCACAACATCGACGTGCTCCCGCATGCGGATGTGGTGGTGTCCAGCCTGACCAAATACGCCGCGAGCGAAGGCGATCTCACCGCCGGTCTCGTGGTCGTGAATCCCGCGGGCAGCGATGCCGCCATCTTGCTCCGTCATCTCTCCGCAAAGATCGAGCCGCTCTACGCCCGCGACCTCGCACGACTCGCCGCCCAGATCGGCACCGCTCCGCAGGTGCTCGCACGCATCAACGCCAACGTCCAACACGTCGTCGACTTCCTCCGCAGTCATCCGAACGTGAAGGAGATCCACTGGGCGCTCGCGCCGGCCTCCCGCGCCAACTACCTGCGCGTCGCCCGCACGCCCGAGAGCGTGGGCTGCATGATCACGTTCACGCTGCACCTTCCGCTCGAACGCTTCTACGACCGCGTCCGCCTGCCGAAAGGCCCGAGCTTCGGCATGAAAACGAGCCTGCTGTGCCCGTTCATGTATCTCGCACATTACGATCTCGTGACCACGCCGACCGGACGCGCCGAGCTTCAAGCCAGCGGCCTCGATCCCGATCTGCTCCGCCTCGCGGTCGGTGCCGAGCCGATCGAGGACATCCTCGCCGCGCTGGCCGAGGCGCTGGCGTAGTGCTATTTCCATGACACGCCCGCGTTCGCAACCTTCACGCGCATCGGACCTGGCGCCCGGTTGCACGATCGCCGTGAAGGCGATCCCCAACGCCCCGCGCCACGAGATCGTCGGCTGGCTGGGCGATGCCCTGAAGGTCAAGATCCACGCGCCCCCGGTCGAGGGCCGCGCCAACGAAGCGCTGTGCGAGTTTCTCGCCGACACCTTCGGCCTCCCACGACGGGCCGTTACCGTCGTTCGCGGCGACACCTCGCGCCAGAAATACGTTCGGCTCGAGGGCGTCAGCCTCGAGCAAGTGAAGGCGCACGTGGGCTGACTCAGCGCGTCAGCCGCCGGAAGCGCAGCGCCAGGAAAAACGCGGCAAACGCGAGCCCGGTCGCCAGCCCCGCCCACACGCCGACCGCGCCGAGCTCGCGCCCGAAGCCGAGCCAGAAACCCAGGCCGATGGCGAAAATCCAGTAGGCGACGAAGGTGATCGCCACCGGCACTTTGACGTCTTTCAGCCCGCGCAGCAGCGCCGCACCGATCACCTGCCCGCCATCGAAGAACTGAAACAACCCGGCGACCACGAGCAGTTGCGCCGCCAGCGTCACCACCGCCGCATCCGGCACGAACCAGCCGGCGATGCGGTTTCCTCCCAGCAGAAAGCCGGACATGCACACCGCCGCGATCACACCGCCCGAACCGAGCGCCGCGTATCCGATCGGCCGCAGCCGCTCGCGCTCGCCTGCTCCCGCCGCCGCGCTGATCTGCATGCCGGCGGCCATCGAGAGACCGAGCAGAAACATGAAGGTCGTCGCCGCGCAGGTGATCGCGATCTGGTGCGCCGCGAGCGGCACAGCGCCCAGCCAGCCCATCATCACGGCCGCCGCGGCAAACGCGCCGCTCTCGAACAGCAGCATCCCCGCCGCCGGCAGCCCCAGCCGCAACATCTCGCGCAAACGCCGCCCCGACAGCGGCGCCAGCCAGCGCGACGGCAACGCGGCGCGCAGCCGCGGATCGTTCCAAACCCACGCGAAGATGACCGCCGCAGCCACCACGCGCGCGATCAGCGTCGCCACGCCGGCTCCGGTCAGTCCCATCGCCGGCGCGCCCCAATGCCCGTAGATAAAGATCCAGTTCAAGCCGGCGTTGAGCGCGACGCCGCCGAGCATCACCGCCATCGGCATCCACGGTCGGCCGAGCGCCTCGGCGAATTGTCGAAGCGCGAGATAAACCAGCACCGGCGTGATCGATCCCGCGATCAACAGAAAATACGGTATCACGATCGCGAGCACCTCGGGCGGCTGGCCGAAGCGATGTAGTTGCGTGGCCATGACGCCCAACCCGATCGTCTCGAGCGCGCCAAACGCCAGCGCAAGTGCGAGGCCATGTCGCAGGTATTCGCCGCATTCGCTTTCCTCGCCGGCACCGCGGGCATGCGCGACGAAGACCGCCACCGGGGTCATCAAGCCGATGCCGAGCACGTAGAACACCCCGAACACGCTCCCGCCGAACGACGACGCCGCGAGCGGCACCGCGCCGGTGCGCCCGATCATGACGCTGTCGGTGATGCCGATCAGCATCTGGCTGAGCTGGCCGATCACAATCGGCAGGGCGAGCGTGAGCATCGGCCGGACTTCGCGAAGGGTGCGTTGCATGAGTAGACGAGGCTCCATGCCATCGCGAGGCGTCCCGGATGAAAACGCAACCTCTCCGCCCAAACGGAACAATGCCGGGAAATTTCGCCGCGCCACTGTGGACCGACCCCCGGCGTTCACCTACAAACACGCCGGATGACCGCCTTCGCTCTGACTCTCGTGCTCGCCGCGGCGGCGCTGCACGCCGTCTGGAATTACTGCGCCAAGCGCGCGGGCGGCGGCCTGCCGTTTGTCTGGATCGTGGGCGTCGTGATCTGCGCCGGCTACCTTCCGGTGCTCACCGTTTATGTTCTTTGGCAGGCACCGACGCTGCCTCCGGGCTCGGTGGCATGGATCCTCGGCAGCGGTCTGCTCAAGACCAGCTACTCGCTCTTCCTGCAACGCGGCTACCGCACGGGCGACTTTTCGCTGATCTACCCGCTCGCCCGCGGCACAGGTCCGCTGCTCTCCACCTTCGCCGCGATCGTGCTGCTCGGCGAGCGCCCGAGTGGCCTCGCCTTTGCGGGCGGGCTGACGATCGTCGCCGGCATCTTTCATCTGACCGGTGGCACCGGGAAACTGGCCGCGCTGTTCGCCCGCAGGCCGCGCCCCGGCGACGTTTCGTCCACGTCGCAGCGCGCCTCGTTTCAGACGCGGCTGTTCTCCTCGGTCAACTACGGGATCGCTTCGGGCGTTTTCATCGCGGCCTACACCGTTTGGGACCGCCACGGTGTCGCCACGTTGCGGATACCGCCAGTGCTTTACGACGGCGGCACGGCGTTTACCCAGCTCGCCTTGTTGACTCCGTTCGCCCTTCGCCGCCGTGCGGAAGTGGCGCACGAATGGCGCGAGCACAAGCGCTGGATTTTCGGCGTCGCCCTGCTTTCGCCGCTCGCCTACATCCTGATCCTGACCGCCATGACCTTCACTCCTGTCAGCTATATCGCGCCGGCCCGCGAGATCAGCATTGTGATCGGCGCGTTCCTCGGCGCGCGATTCCTCAACGAGGGACAATCGCGGCGCCGCCTGCTCGCCGCCGGTGCCATCGCGATCGGCGTCATCGCGCTCGCCCTCGGCTGATTCTCATGAAGCGCCCGCTCATCCTTTTATTCCTCATTGTCGGGGCGGTCGTGCTCGCCGGGTGGTGGTTCAATCGCCACCGTGCGCCGCAGTTCACTCCACGACCGCTTTCTCCGGCGGAGATCGCGCTTCGCGATCGCGCCACGATCGATTTTTCTTCCGGCAAACCCGTCGTCATCGATGACGCCGGCGAAAAAGCGCTGATCGACGCAGCCGCGAAAGAAATCGAAGCCGCGGCGAGAAACATCCAGTTCGCGCCGCTGGTGCCACCGAAGCCGGAACTCGCGCCCGAAGTCCGCGCGAAACCCGGCAGCTAAGCGAATCGCCGTTACGGCGCTGCCGCCGGCTCGGCGTGGCCCGTGAGCATGTCTTCCATGAGGACAAACGCGGTCGCCTCGGTGATGTCAGGCGTGCCGAATTGACGGGCAACGTTGCGCGCCTGTCCGCCGCCGCCCAGCACGTCGCTCGACGCTGCCTGGCCGACGATGGCCGAGTCGCTCAACCGAATCGCCGTGGCCTGGATGTCCGGGACCTCGATCGTGCGATCGCCGGAGAGTTCACGCACGGTGAGACTCCGGCTCGAAATGAGCACCTCGATCGCGTAGTCCGCGACCTGTTTCAATGCCTCGCGCTGGCGCACCGCCTCCCGACCGGCCAATCGCTGGGCGGCTTGGTCGGCGAGCAGACTCGCCGCGATCTTCGGATCGGCCAACCGCGCGCCCGCGTGGCGAAACACCCGGCCAAACAAGCGCTCGATCTCGCGCACCGTCTGCTGATCCGCGAGGTTCGGAGCGGACGCGTCCGTGGCCGCATAAGTGTTTTCGCCTGTCGTGTTCACGGTCGAGGTCGCACCCGCGCCCGACTCGTTCGTGGTGGTGGTCTCGTTGAATTTTTCCGTGCGCCCGGTCAGGCGCAGACCGCCGGTTTCAACCAGCGCGCGATTCACGTAGACCACGATCCGCGGCGCAGCCTCCTTCGCATACGCGGCGCGAAACCGCGCGCTCAAGTCGCGCGCCTCTTCCAAGGAAATGAGCGCCGACTGCGTGGACCCGTAGACGCGCTGATTCTCCCCTTCCGGCGGCGTGAGCAGCGATTTGTCGTGCTGATTCGGCGGCGGCGAATCGACCGGCACCGGAGCATGGGGATCGCGGGCCGGCTGGGCGGCGAGACTCGACGCCAGTGCGCCGACGAGGGAAACCAAAACAAGAGCGCGGACGTTCATGGCGGGAGCGAGGACGTCGTCAGCCGGGAAGCGTCACGCGAAGCAACGGCGCGGGCGCGCCGCGCGTTCAACGCGCCTGGCGGACGCGAATGGTATAGCGTTTGGCGAGTTGATTTGCGGCCGTGAAACGCACGGCCTGCGTGGAATACTCCGCCAGCACGAGCGTCTGGAACGGCGTTTCGTCGCCCGTGCTGAAACCCTGCGCGTCCTTGAAGACGCAGTTGATCTGGACCTGCAGCCGGCGGTTTTCGCGATTTTTCACGTTGGCCACCACCTCGAGCCGGCCGTCGGGCAGCACGCGCTCCTGCAAGCCGGTGCAAGTGATCGAATACTGCGTGGGTTTGTCGAGCAGCACGAACTTCTCCGTGTTCTCCACCGTGTATTTGGTGCTGTCTTGCGGAAGGTAGGGGCCGGGCTCGGTGGCGCAGCCGGCGAGCAGCAGCAGCGCGGCGCAGGCGGCGATCACGGAGGAGCGGTGCGTCAAGTTCATGGTCGGTTGGCTTGGGAAGGGGTGAGACTGCGGGTCAGCGCTTTAGTTCACTGAGAAAAACCACGGTATCTCGCGCTCCATCATCGACAACAATCGTCAGCATTTGCGTCAACGCCGGGATCCGGGCTCCCGCCGCGTCGAAAAACTCCAGCGTGGCGGGATGAGCGCCGGGCGGCAGACGCAACGCGGCGAAACTCAGCCGCTGCGGCAGGTTGTTCCAGGACCGGGTGTCGGCTTCCGGCGTGGTCGCCGCCGAGGCGAGCTTGCTGATCAAGGCGACCGCGCCGAGCGCGAGCGCCGTGTTCTGCGAACCTTCGCTGCGGGAACCGTCGGGCCGATACGCGCGGTTTGCCGCGATCACGGAGCCGACGATCGCCGCGTCGCCGACGCCGCTGGTCGTGCTCTTGAACACGGCCTTGTTGCCGAGGATGTAGTCCATCACGCGCCCGCCGCGCGTCGTCGCCTGAAAATTGAGATCGTCGTAAGCCGGCAGCGCGATCGTGCGGCCGTCGACGCTCAGCGCCGCGGAATGCGCGGGAGAATTCCACACGCTGAAGCGGAGCTGTTCACCGTATTCGCCACCGGCATACTTCGTCGGGCCGCGGCCGAATTCCGCGAACACCAGCACGTTCGACTGGGCGTCGTAGCGCGGCAGCGTCTGGCCCTTCGCGTTGGCGACGGCGCGACGATAGGCATCGGCTCCATCGCCGCCGAGTTTCTCGGTCGCAAACCCGTCGAGATAATCGAGCAGCACGTAATCGCTGCGATAGCCGGCGCCCGCGTCGCTGTCGATGAACTGCGCCGTGCGAAAACACGCCCGGGCGTTGTCCGGCTCGCCGTCGCGCCAATACAGCAGGCCGCGATAATAATAGGCCATCACGCGCTCGTAGGGCTCGCCGATGAACACCTTCGAGCTCTCGGGCGAGAACAGCCCCCGGGCCTTCGCTGCATCGGTGGAGTCTGTAATGATTCCTCCGATACTCAGGATCGCGTCGTCGAGTTTCGCGCGGGCCTCGGCGAAGTTCCCCAGCCGCAGCGCCGTCGCCGCGAGGCGATACTCCCACAGCACGCGATCCTGCGGCCGGGCCGCCGCGATCTGCGCGTTGCCGTCGACAATCGGATCGCCGGTGTAACGGATGTCGGGCATCCGCGACGCGGTGTAGCAGCCGGCGAGCGGCGCCAGCGCAAGCGCGGCGAGAACGGCCGGCAGGCCGCGTCGCGCATGGAGCAGACCCGGAGTCATGGCCGCATCGCTCCGGTTTCGGGCGGACGCGTTCAACGATACGCCGCGTCTTCGAGGCCCTGCTTCTTGATCTCGGCAGAGTCCTCCCAGACAATCTCGCTCGTGCGCGCATCGATCAGCTGAAAGCTGTAGAGCACGTAATCGCTCGTGCCCGCGCTGGTGCGCGTCGTCAGCCCCGCGAGTTTCCCGGTGAGGAAATAATCCGCGCCGCGAAACTCGGTGACATTCGGATCGGCGCTCGCCGTCACCTGGCCGCTTTGCTTCAGGTCGCGCTCGCGCTCGAGCGCCGCCATCCGATCCCGCGCGAGAAAGCGCACGCGCCCGGCGGCCTGTTTGTTCAACTCGATCCGGATGCGGTCGGTGAAGATGTCCTTGTTGATCGGGAATCGCGTGTCGTTGACCACGGGATCGATGACCACGCGCGGGGCGATCTGCGCCTGCGCGATTTCAGGGATGCCGAGGATGCTGCGCGCCATCCGATCGGTGACGGTCACGAGATCCTGGGATTCGACACCGGTGCCGGCGACGAACCCGCGTTCGTCCGGATTCATCTCGGTGACGGGCACGCCCGATGGATTCTTCACGCCTTGCGAGGCACAACCGGCGAAACCCGCGCCCAACACGAGCGCGACAAGAATGCGAGGAAACGTAGTCATTTGAATAGGACGCGCGTTGACCCCGCCGTCGCGGGTGCGGTGCCGCGAAATCTGCTTCACCGCCCGAACAGCCGGTTCGCGTCCGCCATCGAAGACGACCGGCGCGACGGTTCGGTGACAGCTGGCGTGGAGGGCACCGACACCGGCGGAGCGGGCGTCGGAGTGACAACGGACGGCGCGGTTTCGGCGGAAACGGCGGCGGCCGACTCCGCGGCGCGGGCTTCCGCCCGACGGTCGGCGATCGCGCCGAGCACATAACCGCCGAGTGCGCCGTAAGCTGCACCGCGCCACGCGTTGTGACCGAGGTCGCCGCTGTTGTTGCCGATCACCGCGCCCGCCAGCGCGCCCCAGAGCAGCCCGTTGGTCGCGTAATTCGCGCGCGCGGGATAGGCGGACGAAACGTAAACGTCGTCGTAAACACCGAAGCTGTAGCCGGGATAGCCATAACGATACGAAATCACCGTCCCCGAACGATAGGGCCAGCCGTAGCGATACGGCGCGCGCCACGCCGGCCTCCATGAGCCATAGCGATGCCCGCGCCAGGCATGCGGCGTCGAGTGAAACGCCAAGCGTCCGGACGCATTGGAATGCGCCCAGCGATGCGAGTGGGAAAAATTCCGCGTCGGCCGATCGTGAACGCCGGCGAACACCGGCAGCACCACCGTCGCGAAGACGATCAGCAGCCGCGGCCATTTCAACGTAAGCATGGTTCGGGAGACAGGAGGGTCTCCGCGAAGTTTCACCCGCGTGCCCAAGTGGCGCTCAGCCGGCCAGATCGGCCTTGCCGGCTTTTTCGCCAAAACCTAGCCTGTCGCCCGCAAATGAAAACGTCCTCTGTCTTCGTCGTGACCGGCGTCGTGTTGATTGCTTCGTTCGCAAGCGGCTGCGCCACCCAGCCGGCGGAAACCCGGATCACCAATCCGAAGTCGCCCGGTCCGGCCGTGGGCCACGCCGTCGGATCCGCGGTGGGAGCGGTGGCCGGCGGTGTCGCCGGCGCGGTGGTCGGCGGCGCGGAAGGCGCGACGGCCGCGGCGAAGGCGCCGTTCAAGAACGAGCGCCGCACGATCCGCACCTGGCGGACGGAAACGACGGCCGACGGCCGCACCATCCAGGTGCCGGTCGAGACCGAGGTCGACGAATACGGCCGGCCGATCGGGCCGGCGACGACGCCCGCGACGAAGTAAGTCGCGCGGCGGCCCGGGGCAGCGGCAGCGCCGCCCCCTTTCTCATTCGCAAAAAACAAAAGCCCCGGCCGAAGCCGGGGCTTTGCTGTTGGTAGTCAACGTCGCGGACGATGGCGGTGCTTTACCAGCCGACGGTCGGGCGCTTCGAGAGCTTCGCGATCGTGCGCTCCTCTTCCCAGACCGTGTAGCCCGTCTTCACATCGACGAGCGACATCTGGAACGCGTAGGTATTCTGCGTCTTGCTGCCTTCGCGATCCGTCTGCTGGATCAGCTTCGCATAAAGCGTGTAGTTGGGCGCCTTCAGCTTCTGCTTCTTGCCCGTGGTCATCTCCTCGAGCTCGGCCGCTTCGGACGCGACGACGGCGCGCTCGCCCAGGCCCATGGTGTTCGTGATGACGACCTTGCCGGTCTGCGTGAGCGCGACGCGGATTTTCTTGATCAGCAGGTCCGTGTCGATCGACAGCGTGGTGTTGTTGATCACGCGGTCCACCGCGAGCACGGCGGGCTGCACGGGCGCACGCTCCAGCGCGTTGGACGAGAGCAGCGACGCCACCAGCTGGTCGGCGGCGTTGGCCCAATCCTGCGAATTGATGCTCGAGGTGTTGAGCGCCTCGGGCCCTTTCGCGTCGATCGTGCGCGTGGTCGGCGCGGTCTCGCAACCGGCGAGGAAGAGAGCGGCCGCGGACAGGGCCGCGGTCAGCGTGAGTTGATGGAAGCGGATGTTACGCATGGTGAAAACGGGTTATTCCTTGAGTTTAAGAACGAAATCGACGGCGCGCGGGTTGATCGAGACGGTCGAGAGCGTGATCGTCTCACGCGGCTGGATACGGACCTGCTTCCAGGTCTCGTTCGGCGAATCGATGCTCATGCCGCTGGCGTCGACCCACTCGAACTTGTAGCTCAGCGCCTTGGTCGAGCTCTTCATGTTTTCCACCGCGACCTGCACCTTCAGGAGGTTGCCGGAGACGGTGGCCTGGTTGACGGAGGCGACGCGGAAAGTCGCGGCGAGCGAGTTGTCGGTGACGACGCGTTTGTCGGCGACGTAGCTGGGCGCGGCCTGGGGCTGCGCGCGCTCGACGGTATTCACCGTCGTGGCACAACCGCCGGCGAGAAGGCCGGCGGCGAGGAGGAGAAGGCAGGGTTTCATTTGAGAGCGAATTGGTTGACGAGCAGCGGAGCCGACGTGGAGGCGCTTTTCACGTAGACGACGTTCACCGTGCCGGGCACGAGCTGGAGCGTCTGCGTCGCGGTGCCCGCGGTGAGCGTGAGCGTGCGATCGGCGGGCGTGGCGATGCGCGCGTATTGGAACTCCTTCGGGAGGCTCGACCAGGTGCGCGTGTCGGCGATGTTCGTGGCGGAATTGAGCGCGGTCATCGCGACCGCACCGACCACGCTGCCGAGGAAACCCGCGCGGTCGTCGAGCTGCTTCTGCACCGCGGCCTGGACGATGGCCTTCGTCGCCGTGGTGATGAGCGTCTTGGTCACCACGCTGGGCCACTCGTTCTTGAAATCGTTGGCCACGATGCTGTCCATGCTCGCGATGGTCGCGGTCGAGAGCGTCTGGTCGCCGCAACCGATGCCGAGCGCGGGCACGTAGTCGCTGCTGAAATTCAACTTGGGAAACGCGGCGCCGACATACGCGAGCTTGCTGGTGACGAGGAAGGTCGGGATGTCGATCCGGACCTGATCGCGGCTGGGCGCGCTGCCGGTCTCGAAGATCACATACGTCACGCCCTCCGCCATTTTGCCTTCCGCAGCTTCGGCGGCCATCGTGAGGTCGGCGGTGAGATACGGATTTTCGGGCACGATGGCGGCGACGCGCTCGAGCGATTTGCGTCCGCGCTCCCAGTCGGCGCCGTTCTCGCCGAGCGTCGCGAAGAACAACCCGTCGAGCCAGACGGCGAACGGATTCACGTAGTCGCCGTAGGGCTTCATCGGCGCGAGCGACGCGTTCAACGCGTCCTGCAGCGCGGAGCCGGTCTTCGGATCCGACATCGCCTTGTCGGCATCGTAGGCGACATGCTTGCCGTCCTCGGTGCTCGCCTCGCCGGTTTTGGCGCGGGCGGCGACATCCTGCGCTTCCGCGATCCGCTTTTCGTTCTCGGCCACGGCGTCACGTTGACGCTGGAGCGAGCGGTTCAGCTCGAGCCGCACGCCGTCGCGATTGCCCTGCGCCAGGTGATTGAGCGCCTTGTAGGTGTTCATCATCACCTTGTCGTAAGACCGTCCGCGATACGGCAGGGTGGCCTGCGAAGTGAGGGCCGCGCCGATTTCGGAGCCGACCTTGACCTTGGCCTCGTCCTCGTAGCGATTGATCCGCTCCTCCGCCAGATCGAAGGCCTCCAGCGAACGGTTGAAATAATACGCGTGAATCTCCTCGGCGGTCGGCAGCGCGGGAGCCGGCGCGGGCTCCTGGCCGGGTTGGGGTGCCGGCACCGCGGGCGCGGGCGGCGGTGGCACGAGCGACGGGTCCGCCATCGCGGCGGCGCGCAGGCTCGCGCCCTGTTCCAGACGCCAGACGATTTCGTCCTTCGACCCGCGGGCCGATTCGGCCTTCTTGTCGATGCTGGCGACGGCCGCGGCGAAGCTGCCGCTCTTCGTGGACTGCGCGAAATCGCGCGACTGTTCCTGATACGTGGCGCAGCCCGCCAAAAGCAGGAGCGCGAGGCTGCAGGCGACAACGCGGACGGGCGGCCGCGCCGGGGCGAGGGAGTTGTTCATGCTGGAGTTGAGTTGATGTTGGAGGGAAAATGGCCGCGGTTCGCCCAGGCGCTCCGCGCAAGACGAGGCCGGCCGCTTAGGGCTCTTCTTCCTCGTCGGCGACGTCGTCCTTCAGCCGGACCAGAGCGCCGCGCTCGATGCCGCTGTCCTCGATCACCTGGGCCTGGGAATTCTGCGGCGTCACGCGCGAGATCTTCACCTGGCCGACGAAGACCTCCTCCTTGCTCTTTTCGCCCGTATCCGGATCTTCGATATCGTCGCCGAAGACGAACACGTCCCAGACCTGGCCGACCTTGACGCCGGACTGATCGTTGCGGTTGATCGTCACGACCTTGTCGCGTTTCGCGAGAATGCGCGCCGGGAAAATGGCGTCGGCGGCGCGGAGCGCGATCTTCTGCGCCATCTCGCGTGTCGCATCGATCAGGAGCGCATCGTCGGCCTCGCCGACGCGCTCGACGGTGTTCTCCGAGCGGTTTTCCGCGGCGCGACGGGAAACCTGGAAGTTCGTGCTGGCGATCGCGCGCTGGGTCGCCACCTCGGTGATTTTGGCGACCGCCGAAAGCTCCACCGTGCGCGCGGAGACGGTCTTGTTGAGCGAAGCGAGCCGGCGCGTCTCGAGGCGATCGTTGAACGAGTCCACGCGGATCGTGAGGAGGTAATCGGCCTGGTTGAACTGGAACGCGCTGCCCGCGGCGGCGGCTTCCGTCGCCAGCGCATCGGCATCGGTGCGCTCCAGCACGTCGAACCGGCGGGTGTTGAGCACGCGGTCGTAGACCTGGGAGTCGAGCGCCTGAAGGACGCTGTCCAGCGAGAGCGTCACGCCCTGCTTCGACATGCGCAAACGCAGCGCGTCGGTCGCGGTGATCTTGGTGATCGCGATCTTCTTTTTGCCCGGCGCGTCCTGGGCAACGGCGCCGACGGCGCAGAACGTCGCGGCGAGCGCGAGCGTGATGAAGCGGAAGAATTTCATGACGTTAAAACAGGCGGAAAAATAAGGGGCGGCCGTTTCAGTTGAAGATCGAGTTCTGCTTGATCGTGATGCCTTCCTTCGTGTTCACGCGAAAGCCGCTTTGCTCCAGCATCTTCGCCTGGCCCTCGAGCACCTTTACCTCGGCATCGGTCAGCTTGGCGCCGTTCTTGAGCACGTTGAGGAAGGCGGTGGCGTCCTGCCAGCGGGCGTAACCCTCGTCGCTCATGGTCATCGCGACGTTGAGCGTCAGACCCTTCGTGAAATTCACGGTGCGCTCCCACGGCGCGAAGCCCTCGCGCGTCACCCGCAGCTTGTGCAGGCCCGGCCGGACTTCGATCGTGCCCGGCGCGGAGCCGACCGCGAAACCGTCGACCTCGACCGTCGCGGAAAGCGGCGAGACCTTGAATTTGCTCTGCGAAATCGTGACTGTATTCTCCACGCCGATACGCACGTCGGGGATGACGAGGTCAGCCACCTCGGTGGTGATGGTGATGCTGACGAGCCCGGCGGTGGCCGTCGGGGCGGCGATGCGGCCGCGGTCGATCCGGTTCTTGAGACTGGCGGCCACCTTCTGGCCAGCCTCGGCGAGCAGATCGTCCCACACGCCCTGGTTGTCCTCGGTGGCGTTCGCGGTCGTCTGGACCGTGCGGCTGGCCTTGACGGTGTCGGCGGTGAGGCTCGCGCCGGTGTTGCCGTCGAGAATCTTGTAGCTGACGCGCACGGTGCGCTCGTCGTTTATGGACTTCACGCCGTAGGCGTTGACGGCGTTCTTTTTCGAACCGAGTCCGGAAAGCGAAACCTGCAGCAGGTAATCGGCGCCGAGCGCCTGGGCCAGCCGGACGGCCGATGCGTTTTGCGCCAGCTGCTGGTCGAGGGCGTTCTCCTTCGCGTCGGGATCGATCCCCTGGACCGCATTGAGCGCCGTCTGCCGGCTGATCACCGAAACGCCAAGATCCGTCACGCCCGAGGTGACATAATCCTCCAGCGGCTCGAGCTTCGCATCGTTCTCCGGCCCCGCGCTGTTGGTCACGAAAATCGCGGCCGTGTAGGTCTTCGGCTGCGGTTTCGACGGATTCTCCTGGGCGAGAGCGGCCGCCACGAGGGCGCTCGCGAACACGAGGCAAAGACGGAGGAGTTTCATATGCAAAGAAAGGGGTGGCGCCGGCCCGGTGCGGAATCGCTCGTCGCAGGTTCGCGCGCGGCTTGGCTCAGCCGCCCGTCGCCACAGCCGCCGCCACCGCGGCGCACGGAATCGATCGGCGATGAAGCTGGAACCACATGTCGAATGAGGGCCTGAGGCTTATCCCTGATCCATCGAATCCAAGTCAAGACGAGAGACCTCCGCTCCGCTGCACATCTTGGCGACCGCACGGCCGCTCCACCACGCGGCCGCGCTGGGCTCGCCACTTGCCGCCGGCGGCGGCTCGCCCCATTCTGCCGCCACCCCATGAGTGCCGCTTTCGTTCTCGCCCTCGACCAGGGCACGACTTCGTCCCGCGCGATCGTATTTGACCGGCAAGGACGGGCCCGCGCGACCGCGCAGCAGGAGTTTGCCCAACATTTTCCCCGGCCCGGCTGGGTCGAGCACGACCCGCGCGACCTCTGGGAAACCACCCGCCGCGTCGCGCTCGCCGCCGTGGCCGAGGCCAATCTCACCGTCCGCGATCTCGCCGCCGTCGGCCTGACGAACCAGCGCGAGACGACGCTGCTGTGGGACCGCCGCAGCGGCGCGCCCGTCGGTCCGGCCATTGTCTGGCAGGACCGACGCACCGCCGGACTTTGCGAGCGGCTGAAGCACGTCGGGCTCGAGCCGCTGTTCCGGCGCCGGACCGGGCTCGTGCTCGATCCGTATTTTTCCGGAACGAAACTGCGCTGGCTGCTCGATCGCGTGCCCGGTGCCCGTCGTCGCGCTGCCCGCGGCGAGCTGGCGTTCGGCACGGTGGATACCTGGCTGCTCTGGCAGCTCACCGGCGGCCGGGTCCACGCCACGGATGTTTCCAATGCGTCCCGCACGCTGCTCTTCAACGTGCGCACCGGCACGTGGGACGAGGAGCTGTTGCGAGCATTACGGATTCCCCGGGCCGTGCTGCCGGAAGTGCGCGCCAGCAGCGGCCACTTCGGCGAAATCTCTACGTTGCCCGCGCTGAACGGCCTGCCGATCTGCGGTATCGCCGGTGACCAGCAGGCCGCGCTGTTCGGCCAGGCCTGCTTCCGTCCGGGAATGGCGAAGAACACCTACGGGACCGGCTGCTTCCTGCTGCAGCACACCGGCACGAAACCGGTGGTATCCAAAAACCAACTCCTGACGACCGTCGCCTGGCGGATCGGCGCCGACGGCCCGCTCGAATACGCGCTCGAGGGCAGCGTGTTCATCGGCGGCGCCGTGGTGCAGTGGCTCCGCGACGGCCTCGGGCTGATCCAGCGTTCGGGCGAGGTCGAAGCGCTCGCCGCCCGCGTCCCCGACAACGGCGGCGTTTACCTTGTCCCGGCGTTCGCCGGGCTCGGCGCGCCGCACTGGGACGCCTCCGCCCGGGGCGCCATCCTCGGACTGACCCGCGGCACGACCGCCGCGCATCTCGCCCGCGCCGCCATCGAGAGCATCGCGTTTCAAAGCGCCGATCTCCTCGCCGCCATGCAGGCCGACTCGCACGCGCGGCTCCGCGAGTTGCGCGTCGACGGCGGTGCCTCGATCAACAATCCGCTGATGCAATTCCAGAGCGATTTGCTCCGCGTGCCGGTGATCCGGCCGCGCACCACGGAGACGACCGCCCTCGGTGCCGCCTACCTCGCCGGGCTCGCGACGGGGTTTTGGAAAGACCGGGCTGAGATCTCACGACTTTGGGCCGCCGAGCGGACGTTCCAGCCGGCCGCGCCGCTACGGTCCATGCGCCCGCTGCAACGCGACTGGCAGCGTGCCGTTGAACGAGCCCGGCACTGGGTGTAAATTCGGCGGCGTCAGCGCCCCCTCGGCGATGTTACACGGTTCGTGCCGCACTCTCACTCGCGGATTGTGTCAAAACCGTAGACCGCTACGTTTTACCCCTTTGTCGCCATGACATCCCTCGCCCGCTTCACCGCGCTCTGTCTCATTGCGTCGCCGGTTCTCACCGGCGCGACCGCCCGCGCCCAGGATCCCGTCGTGATCGAACGCGCCCCCGACGATTCCGCCTCGGCCGAAGTCGACGCGCTGCGCACCGCCAATCGCCGGCTTGAGTCGGAACTGCAGAACGCCCGCGCCGCCATCGAGCGGTTGAACACCGATCTCTCCACCGCCCAGTCCGCCCGCATCCAGCAGGAAGCCGCGCTCAAGGACAGCGCCCGCGAGCTCGCCACGCTCCGCGCGAGGCTCGCCCGCCTCGAAAACGCGCCCAAAGTCGCCGCTCCGGCGCCTGACACCGAGACGCTCAAGAAACTCGAAACCGCGCAATCGACCATCGACGTGCTGGTGGCAAAGAACCAGCAGCTCGACTCGAACCTCGCCAAACGCACCACCGAGCTGCACGACGCCCAGTCCGCCCTGGCCGCCGCCCGCACCGCTTCCGCCGAGTCCGCGCAGAAAGCGAACACCGACGCCGTCGCCGCCGCGGCGCGCGAGAAGAGCCGCGCCGACGAAGCCGTCGCCCGCCTCAACACCCTCGTCGCCGGCTCCACGCGGCTGCAGGAGGAAAACCAAACCCTGAAAAACCAACTCGCCGACCTGCGTCGCGCCGAGACCGGTCTCCGCGAGCAGCTCGCCTCGACCGCGACCGAGAAACCTGACGCCGATCTCTCGGCCAGGCTCGCGGACACCGAGGCGAAACTCACCACGGCATTGCGCGCCCAATCCCTCGCCCAAGCCGAGAACGAGCTGTTGAAAACGAAAGCCGCCGAGCGGGGCCAGGCCGCCGCCGCGTCCGCCACGCTGCAAAAGGAGAAGGCCGCGCTCGAGTCTCAGCTCGCCGACGCTCGGGCCAACGCCGAATCGCTCCGCCAGCAGCTCGACGGCGCCACCTCCGCCGCGCCCGACCGCTCGCGCCACGTCGCCGAGCTCGAAAGCAAGCTCGAGGCCGCACTCCGCAGTTACACGCTGCTACAGCAGGAAAACGACAACCTCAAAACCAGTGCGGACGAGCTCGCCACGCTCCGCGACCAGGTGAACACGTTGCGCGACGAAAAGGCCGCGCTGGAAAACCAGCTCGCCGCCACGTCGGCGGCAGAGCCTTCGCCTGAAACCACCCGCAAACTCGCCGAGGTCGAGGACAAGCTCGCCACCACTCTGCGCAGCTTCTCGCTGTTGCAGGAGGAAAACGACCGGCTCAAGGCCGACGCCGCCCAGACGGTGGAGGCGGCCCACACCGCCGCCGCCAAGTCGGCCGCAGACTCCGCGACGCAAATTTCCGCGCTTTTCAACGAACTCCGGCAAACCCGGGCGCAACTCGCCTCGCTCGCGGCGGAAAATTCCGAACTGAAAACGCGCCTGGCCCTCGCACGGCCCGCGCCCGGCGGAGCGTTCGCGGCCCCGTCGCGCCCCGGCAATACCGCTGCCGCTCCCGCGGAACCGGCCGCGACTCCGCCGCCGGCCGCCGACCCCGCGCCGCGCACCCACGTGGTGATCCTCGGGGACACCCTCGCCGGCATCTCCCGTCAGTATTACGGCACGCCGAATCGCTGGGAGGAAATCCTACGTGCCAACGCCGCCACCGTCAGCAACCCCAACGCGTTGACGGTCGGCATGGCTCTCCGCATCCCCTGATCGCGGAAGGCCCCGCTCCGATCCTGGAAGGCGGGCTCTCCCGCTCTACAGACAGGGCTGACTTCGCGCCCGCAGCCGCAGCCTTCAGAAGAACCCAATCACCGCCGCCAACGCCGCAATCGAGAGCAACACGCTCGATACGATCGAAGCCGCCGCGAGCGTCTCGTCGCCTTTCATTTCGATCGCCATCACGTAGGAGACGATCGCTGTCGGCGTGGCCAGGAAGATCATGACGAGCTTCGTCTCCGCAGCGCCAAGTCCCAGCGCCCGCCCCGCCACCCAGCCGAGCGCCGGCCCGGCGAGAGTCTTCAACCCCGCCGCGGCCCACGCGCCCGCGCCCGTTGCGGCTTTGTTCACGGTCGCGAGCGAGCCACCCACGCCGAGCAGTCCGAGCGGGAGCGCCATTTCCCCGAGCGCCGACATGGCTTTGTCCACGGCTGACGGCAGCGTCCAATCGGCGAGCGCAAAACCGATACCGGCAATCGTGGCGAGCAACGGCGGCGTCGTCAGCAACTGACGCAAAAACGGTCGCACCATGCTCCACCCAAGCCGGTGCTGGCTGAGCAGGAGCACAACCACCGCGATGACATTGTAAGCGACCATCATCGGGGCGACCACCACCACGCCGGCCGCTCGCGGCGACACGCCGCCCGCCAGCGGCACATCCGGGAGCGCAAAGACGATCGGGAGCCCGATGAACGCCAGATTCCCGCGAAACGCCCCCTGCACAAACGTGCCCAAACTCGCGCCCGGGACCCGCACCAACGCGCCGACGAGATACGCCGCCACGATCACGCCGCCGGTCGCCAGGGCCATCGCCGCCAGCATCGTCTGCGCCTCGCCCGCCTCGTGAAACGAATGCGTGAGCTGGCTGAACAACAGCGCCGGCAGTCCGAGCCAATAGCTGACGCGATTCGCCTCCTTCAAAAAGGCCGACGAAAAAAAACCGCCGCGCTGCAGCAGCGCGCCAAGCCCGATCAGCAGGAAAACGGGCGCAAGCGTGTTGAGGACGAGCACGAGCGAACGCTCGCAACCTTCGTTCCGGCCGTCCACGCGAAACCGGCCGCATCCACGCGCCACCCGAGATCCGATATTCTCTGCTGCCGCTGCTTGCGCCGGGGCGCGGAGCAATTTTGATCCTACGCGGCAAACCCATGCGCAGCTTCATCTACCTCGCCCTTCTCGGAGTCATTCTCGTGACGATCGCATTTGTCGTCCGATCCGGCATGCTCGCGCGGAAAGATCCCGGGCGGCCGATCAACAGCGCGATGCGCGAAGCGCTGGAGAAAGGCGGCACCCCCGAAGTGAGCAGCGCCGATGCCGCGATCATCCGCGAACGTTACCCGAACGCGCAGCACACGAAATCCGGCCTGCTTTACTCCGTCCGCGCGCCCGGCACCGGCGGCACGCCGCATATCGGCGACGAAGTCATCGCCCACTACGACGGCCGGCTGCTCGATGGCACGCCGTTCGACAGTTCCTACAGCCACGGCGCGCCGCTTACGTTTCGCGTCGGCACCGGCGCCGTGATCAAGGGCTGGGACGAGGCGTTTCTCACGATGCACAAGGGCGAGAAGCGCACGCTGATCATCCCCTACTGGCTCGCTTACGGCGTGCAGGGCCGCCCGCCGAAAATCCCGCCGCGCGCCACCCTCGTCTTCGAAGTCGAGCTGATCGATTTTCGTTAAGCAGGAGATCCGGACCGCCCACGGAACACAGAGAAAACACAGAAGCGGGATCGGTCTCATTCCGGAAATTTCCTGCGAGGCCGGACGCTCGCAGCCCGGTTTTCCTCTCGTGTGTTCCGAGGGCCCGCCAACCCGAAGATCACAAACCGACTAGCGAACCGTTGCGCTTGATCCAGTGTTCGGCCTCGCGCCAGCCGGGACACACCTCCTCGACTCGCGCCCAAAAACGGTCGGAGTGGTTCATCTCCCGCAGGTGCATGAGCTCGTGATAGACAATATAGTCGCGCACGGAGTCCGGCGTTTGCACGAGCCGCCAGTTGAGCGAGATCGTGCCGTTCGCCGAACATGAGCCCCAGCGTGAACGCTGATTGCGCACGACGACCTGCTTCACTTCCACGCCCGTCACCGCGGCCAGTTCCCAGGTGCGCGCCGGCAACTCGATCTTGGCGCGCCGCAGAAAATGCGCCTCGAGCGTGGGCCGGAGATCGCCGTCGAGCCGCGCCACGCGAAACACATCCGCGGCCAGCGCCACCTGCGGCTTTTCCCCCGCCACCGCCGTCCGGATCTCCGTCATCGCTCCGCGCCAGAGCACATGCGTGCCCACGGTCCAGACATCGGCGCCGCGGGGCCGGCTGCGCTGCCGCTCCCGCGCGCGCTCGAGCCAGTCCTGATGTTCTTCGACGAACCGCCGCGCCTCCCGCTCCGACCCGCGGAGCGGAATCGTCGCCACCGCGGTGCCGTCGCGCTTCAATGTCAGCCGATAGCTCTTCGCCTGATGGCTGCGGCGATATACCACCGACGGTTCTCCCACCGCGGCAGGCGCGGCGATCGGCGCCGGTGGCGACTTGTGGACGCCCGACTCCGGCGCAAACATCCCGAACAAATCCTGCTGCAGCTCACTGCTCATGCGCGACGCGGCGAGCCTCACGATCCGCAGGCAGCCGTCAACCTTCCGCGCGCGCCTGCCGCATGCGCCAGGCATGCCAGGCCGAACGCATCTCGCCGCGATGCCAGGGAACGAGAAACGCGATCGCGATTTGCTCGAGCCCCACCAGCACCTCGAACACCGCCACGCTCCGCGCCGGCACCGGCGTCCACCCCGCCAGCAACGGCACCATCGAAAACACGATCCCGAAGACCCCCGCCTTCGTCATCCAGGTGTGATAACACGGCACGCGTCGCAACCGCACCCCCGTGACCAGCAGCGCGAGGGCGAACGCGCCGATCGCCGCCGCAAACCACGGCCACTCGCGCCGCATCATCTCGGGCCACAACAAGCACAGTCCGGCGAGCCCGGCCGCCAGCGTCACGTAATCGGAAATACTGTCGAGTTTGCGTCCAAGTTCTGAATACGCCTGCAGGCGGCGCGCCAGATAGCCGTCGAGGACGTCCGTGAAAAGCGCGAGGCCCAGCCATCCCGCAAACCACAGCCGGCTGCCGGCAAACGCCGCGGCGACGATCGCCGGCGCGAGCGCGATGCGGCTGGCGGTCGCAAGATTCGGCCAGATCGAGCGGTTCACGCCGACCATCCTGTCGACCCGCTCCGCCGGCTCAAGCCGGGCCGCCCTTCGCGAACGGTCTCGCGTTGTCGCCCGTTCGCCGGATGCGTCGCTCATCGCCTCGTCCTTCGCCAGGTTCAGGGCTGCGCGGCAGCGCGCCCCGGCGTTTCCACCTGCCGGCCGATGCGGCCCGACAGTTTCCAGATTCCCGCGATCGCCTGCAGTCCTGCCGCGACGCGAAACGGCCACGGCGAGGCCTCCAGGATCAGCGGCACCAAACTCACCGGCACGGCCAGGCTGAGCAACTTGAAGATCCAGGACGGCCGGCTTTTCGCCTCGGCGGGCAGGAGCGCGCGCTGAACTCCAATCAATCCGTAGCCCGCCAGCGCCAGCAACATCCAACGCCATTCCCGCTCCGCCACTTCTGGCCAGAGAAAGAAGACGCCGGTTGCGCCCATCACCATCGCCAGCCCGTCGCCCCAACGGTCCAGCCGTCGGCCGAGCTCGCTCTCCGCCCGCCAGCGCCGCGCCAGCACGCCGTCGAACAAATCCGTGAGCAGCACCCCCGCCAGCAGCACCGCAAAACCGATCTTCGCATTCGAATACGCTGCTCCGAGCATCGCGGGGGCCAGCGCGATGCGAAGGCTGCTCAGCAGATTCGGCAAATACGGCAGTCGGCGCATATCGGTCCGGCCGGGTCGTCCTCTCACGGTCGAAACCGTCGACGCGGCGGCGCGGGGTGAGTCAGGCTAAACCCGCACCAGTTCCCAGCCAAAACGACTGCCCTCGATCGTCAGCCACGCGAAGCTCGCCGGCGCCCCGCGGTTGGGACGCGTGATGCACCCGGGATTCAGCCAGCGCACCGCGCCGATCGTTTCGTCGCGCGGCACATGCGTGTGACCGTGCAGAACGGCGTGCGCGCCCGGCGGCACCCGCGCGGGATGAGGCGGGATGTGCACGAGGTGAAAGCTCAAGCCGCCGCGCTCCAGCGTCAGCGACAGCGGCCACGGATGCGCATCGCAGTTTCCCGCGACGACCTGCAACGGCACGCCGAGTTGCTCGAACTCGACCAGCGTCGTTGGATCGCACACATCGCCGAGATGCCAGATTTCGTCGGCGCCGCTCAACCGCGACGGCAGCGAGGCAGGGAAACGATCGTGGGTATCGGAAATGACGGCGATGCGGATCACGCGGGAGGAAGCTGCACGAGCGAGCGGGGCGCGAAAAGCTACTTCTCCACCTTCCGCACCGGCAAACCGGCCTCTTCCCAATCGCGAAACGCCCCCGCGTTTGCCACCCGCTTTCCCTGAGCCGCGAGCTTCGCGGCGACCTTGCCGGACCGATTTCCGGAGCGGCAGTAAAGGACGAGTTCCTTGCCGGCGTTCTGCGCCAGAAACGGTTTCCACAGTTTCTGCTCGCCGTTGAAATCGCTCATCGGGAGCAGCATCGCCGGCTCGGCCACGCCGCTTTCCGTCCACTCGTCCGGCTCACGCACGTCGATCAGAATCGCCTGCCCCGACGCCACGCGACGGGCCGCTTCGACCGAGGAAATCTTCGCCACGTCCGCCGCCCGCCCCATCGTCGCCGAGACCAGAAGCAGCGCGAAAAATGCCAGCATCGCTTTCATGGCGCGCAACGTGACCGGCTTTTCCCCGCTGGCAACCGTCGATCGGCACGTCCGCACGCGTGCGCTTCAGTCCGCCACCGTTTCGTCCATGATTCGCACGAGGGTCTCCTCGACCGCCTGCGCCACCTCCGCCGCGCCGGGCGCGCCGAACAGCGTGAGCAGGCGGGTCGGCTTCAACGTGGCGAGCACCGTCCGGCCGTTTTCCTCATAGACCGAGATGCGGCACGGGAGCGCGGTCGAGACTTCCATCGCCTGCGTGAGTACCGCCTGCGCCTGCTGCGGATTGCAGACCTCGAAGACGCGACACTCGCGCGGAAACGGCACGCCTTTGCTTTCCATTTTCTGCCGCAAGTCGTGCGTGCCGAGAACGCCGAAACGGTGTCGCTGCGCAACTTCGGGCAGCCGCTGACAGATGGTCTCGAGCGGCTGGGGGGAAGTGCGAAGAATGACGAATTCGTGGCTCATCCCCGAAAATAAACGCGCTCCCGCCAAAGTCGAACCGCCACGCTGGGCGCGGCTCGCGCGCCACCGAACCGCAACCCTACCGTTTTCGTCCGAGCACCTGCACCACCGCGGCCAGCCCACGGTGGTGGTTGCCTTCGTTGACTTCCCTTTCGAGCTCGCGCGCCACCAGCAGCTCCAGATCGGCCAACTCGGTTTTCAGATCGGCGAGCTGCATCAACAACTCCGGCTGATCGACCGGTCCGCCGGTGCGATACTTCACCTGCGCAGGCGTGTAGGCTTCGAGAATGAAAACGCCCCCGGGGCGCAAGCCCGCCACCACCCGGCGGTGCACGTCGGCGCGCAGGGGTTTCGGCAGGTGCACGAACGTCGCCACGATTCCGCTCCAGGCCGCGGGTGCGATCGCATAATCCGCCAGATCGCCCGTCTCGGTGTGCAACGCGACGCCCGTCGCCGCCGCCAGACCGCGCGCTTTCGCCAAACCGACGGGCGACTGATCCATGGCCGTGACCGCGTGACCGCGACTCGCGAGAAACACCGCATTGCGGCCCTCGCCTTCCGCGAGGCAAAGCACCGGTCCAGCCGGAATCGTCGCCGCGGAGTCTGCGACGAACGTGTTCGGCTCCGTCCCATAGAAATATTCCGCACCGGAATAGCGGGCGTTCCAAAAATCGGAGGTCATGCGGGCAGCCCGGACGGATGCAACTCCCCTGATGCGTCCGCGGACACCCGCGCATCACGCAATCCCGCCAGCCCGGGCGAAAACCAGCGGCACTCGTGCGTCTCGGCCCGCACCCGCACGGACGCGAACGGATGATGGCACCAAACCCAGCCGACGTAGTCGCCGCGCAAGGGTTCCGCGAAACGACAGCTGCCACCGCACGGCACCAGCACGTTTTCGCGGCGCGATTCCGAGTTTTCCATTCCAGCGGCCATGGCACGGCAACATGCCCCAAAACCGGAAGGAAGCGAGCGTCGAAAGCCGTCGCCAGCCGCTTTCAACGGTCCGTTTTTCAGCGCTGCGTTACGTCCGGTCTCACCTCGACGGGCCAGCCCGCCGCCGCCCAATCGCCGAGCCCGCCGGCGTTGATCGCCCGCACGCCCGCCGCCCGCAACTGCCGGGCGGCGAGCCCGGAGCGCATTCCCGACGCGCAATAGAGCAGCACTTCGCGCGTTCCCGCCGCCGCCAGAAACTCCTGCCAGCGTCCGCCGCCCGCGCGCAGCTCGCTGAGCGGCAGCAACACCGCCCGCTCCGCCACGCCGCCGGCCCACTCGCCGGGCTCGCGGACGTCCACCAGCATCACTTCGCCGGATCGCACCCGCGGCGCATGTTCAGCAGGCGTGGCACGCGGCGCCGGCTGCAGGAAGGATGTAAGTTTTTTCAGGATACTCATGAGGAGGAGGGAGACGGCGCGGTCCCAGCTTCGCGCCGGGCGTGCGTCATGTAGTAGATCAGCGGCACCGCGATCGGGCTGATGACGAGCGACGCGATCGCACCGAACAGCAGCGAAATCGCCAGGCCCTGGAAAATCGGATCCGCCAGGATCACGAGTCCGCCCACCACGACGGCAAGCGCGGTCAGCATCATCGGACGAAACCGCACCGCGCCCGACTCGATGCAGGCGTCGCGCAACGATCGCCCGTGGCTCAGCCGCAGCTCGATGAAATCGACGAGGATGATCGAATTGCGCACCACGATGCCCGCGCCCGCCATGAAACCGATCATCGACGTCGCAGTGAAAAACGCGCCCAGCGCCGCGTGCGCCGGCATGATGCCGACGAGCGAAAACGGAATCACCGTCATCACGATCAGCGGCGTCGCATAGTTTTTAAACCAGCCGACCATGAGCATGTAGATCAGGATGAGCACGGCGGCGAACGCCAGGCCGAGGTCGCGGAAAACCTCGATCGTCACCTGCCACTCGCCGTCCCATTTCAGCGCCAGTTCGCGCGTGTCGTCCGGCATCGTCGCATTGTAGATCCGCACCGGCCGTGATTCGCCGCCTGCGACTCCCGCCAGCGCCGCCGCGTCGAGTTTCGCCAGCTCGCGGTTCATCGCGAGGATCGCGTAAACGGGACTTTCCACCGCGCCCGCGACATCGGCCGTCACGTAGGTCACGTTCTGCAGATTCTTGTGATAAATGTTTCGATCGCCGGTCGTCATTTCGACCGTGACCAGTTCGCGCAACGGCACCAGCGGCGCCTGCGGGTTCATTTCGGAGCCGATCGGCAATGCCAGCAGATCGTCGACCCGCGCCCGCATCGCCCGCGGTAGCTCGAGCACCACGTTCACATCCTCGCGCTCGGCCGGTGCGTGCAACAACGTCACCGGCAATCCTTGCGCTCCCATCTGCACCGTGCGCGCGATCGCGGCCTCGGTGATGCCGTGCAGCGCCGCCTTCTCCTTGTCGACGCGCAGCACGGCCTTCGGCTGCCGCTCCTCAACATACCAGTCGACATCGACGACGCCCTCCGCCGTCCGGAAAATCTCCCGCACCTTCTCCGCCAGACGCAACCGCGCTTCCTCGGTCGGGCCGTAGATCTCGGCGACGAGCGTCTGCAATACCGGCGGTCCCGGCGGAACCTCCGCCACGGCCACCGACGCTCCGTAGTTGGCCGCGATCGCCGCAACGCGCGGCCGGATGCGTTTCGCAATGTCGTGACTCTGCGCCGCCCGCTCGTGCTTCGGCAGCAGGTTCACCTGCAGGTCGGCGACGTTGCTGCCGCGGCGCATGAAATAATGCCGCACCAGGCCGTTGAAGTTAAACGGCGACGCCACGCCGGCGTAGACCTGATAATCGCGCACCTCGGGCTCGACCCGAATCGCCGCCGCCATCTCGCGCGCCACGCGCGCCGTCTGCTCGAGCGTGCTGCCTTCCGGCATGTCGATGATCACCTGAAACTCGGATTTGTTGTCGAACGGCAGCATCTTCACCTTCACCGCGCCGAGGCCCACCAGGCCCATCGCGCCGACCGTGAGCGCCGCGACGCCAGCGACGAACGCCCAGCGCCAGCCGCGATGATCGAGGAGCGGCCGCATCACCCGCTGGTAAACGCGCGCGAACCATGTGTCCGGCACCGCCTCGTCCTCCGCGGCTTCCTCTTCTTCACTCAACGGCGCATCCACAAACGCGGCCGCTTCACCAGCCGGTCGGGCGTGACCACGCAACATTTTCACCGCCGCCCACGGGGTGACCGCAAACGCCACCAGCAGCGAAAACAACATCGCCGCGCTCGAGCCGATCGGAATCGGCCGCATATACGGGCCCATCAATCCGCTCACGAACGCCATCGGCAGCACTGCCGCGATCACCGCCCACGTGGCCAGGATCGTCGGATTGCCGACTTCGTCGACGGCCTCGACGGCGATCTGCAACAGCCGCTTCCGGCGGCAGCTCGGCAGTCCCATGTGCCGCACGATGTTCTCCACCACCACGATCGCGTCGTCCACCAGGATGCCGATCGAGAAGATCAGCGCGAACAGCGTGATCCGGTTCAACGTGTATCCATAAAGGTAAAACACGAGCAGCGTCAGGCCGAGCGTCACCGGGATCGCAAGCAGCACGACGAGCGATTCGCGCCAGCCGAGAAACAACAGGATCAGCACCGCCACGCCGAACACCGCCAGGCCCATGTGCAGCAGGAGCTCGTTGGACTTTTCGGCCGCGGTCGCGCCGTAATCGCGCGTCACCGCCACCTCGACCGCCGCCGGGATCAGGCGCCCTTTGAGCGAATCGACTTTCGCCAGCACCGCCGCCACCACGTCGACCGCATTGGCGCCGGGCCGCTTCGCCAGGCTCAGCGTGACCGCGGGCTGTTCGCCCGCCGCCGTCCCGGAGCCGTGCAACACGTAGTTCGCCGGCTCCTCCGGTCCGTCTACGATCGTGGCGACATCGCGCAAATACACCGGTCGCTGCTCATGCACGCCGACCACGACGGCAGCGACATCGTCGGCATTCCGAAAAAACTCGCCGGTCTGCAGCAACGTCTCTGCGTTGGCCGCGGCTTGCGCGCCGGCCAGCACCTGCGCGTTCGCCTGCTGCAACATCGGCACGAGCATCGCCGCGCTGAGATTGCGCGACGCGAGCCGCTGCGGATCGAGTTGCACGCGAATCTGCCGGCGTTCGCCGCCGATCAGCGTTGTCTCCGCCACCTGCGGCACGGTTTTCACCTCTTCTTCCACCTGCGCAGCGATCCGCCGCAACATCGCGTGATCGTAGCTGCCGCTATGAAACGTCAGCGCGAGGATCGGAACATCGTCGATCGTGCGCGGCTTGACGAGCGGCGGCGTGACGCCGAGAGGAATCCGGTCGAAATTCGTCTGCAGCTTTTGATTCAGCCGCACGAGTGCCGCCTCGAGATCCGTGCCGACCTTGAACCGCACGATCGTGAGAGTCCCGCCCGGGCTCGCCGTCGAATAGAGATACTCCACGCCGGGGATTTCCCACAGCAGCTTTTCCATCGGCCGGGTGACGCGATTCTCCACCTCCGCCGCCGATGCGCCGGGCATCGCGACGAGCACGTCGATCATCGGCACCTTGATCTGCGGCTCCTCCTCGCGCGGCAGCATCAACACCGAAAACGTGCCGAGCAGCAGCGACGCCGCCACGAGGATCGGCGTCAGCTTCGAATCGATGAACAGCGCCGCCATCCGACCCGCGAAACCATAGCGTTTCGCGCCGGGAAGCTCCGCTCTCCCGCTCATGACTTCACCTCCAGCCGCTGGCCTTCGCGCAGATCGGCGGGCGGCGCTACCACGATGCGCTCGCCATCGTCGAGTCCGCCCAGGATCTCCACCTCGCCCCCGGCGCGCGCGCCAGTTTTGACCAGACGAAGCGCCGCGCGGCCCTGCGCATCGGCGACAAACACGCGTTCCAGTTGTCCGACCGCCGTCACCGCCGACACCGGCACGCGCAGCCGCGGCGCGCTGCCGCTCGGCACGCTCACCCGCGCAAATTGACCCGAACGCACGACGGTTTGCGCCGGCACCGCGATTTTCGCCAACACCGTGCGCGCGGCGGGATCCGAGGCCGATGACAGTTCCGTGAGTTTTCCCGTGAATTCGAGTTCGGCCGCGGGCACGGCGACGCGCAGTTCGCTCCCGAGCGCGAGACCTGACGCCAGCGAATCGGGCAACCCACACTCCACCTCGAAATCGCGCGTGCCCTCGATCTCGAGCAGCGGCTGTCCGGGTGCAGCGAGGTCGCCGGCATTGACCCACTTCCTCGCCACGACGCCGTCGAACGGCGCACGCACCGCGGCATAGCCAAGCATCGCTTCGGCCTCGCGCACCATCGCCTCGGTCATCGCAAACCGATCCTCCAATCCCCGCACCATGTCCGCCGTGCTGGCGCCTTTTCCGAGCAGCTCGCGTTCCCGTTCGAGGTCGCGCCGCGCGAGATTGAGCTGCGACCGCGCCTGCACGACGCGCGCGTTGATCTCGCCGGCCGCGATGCGCACCAGCACATCGCCGTCCTTGACGCTCTGGCCCAGCGTGATGGGCAGCTCCTCGATCGCGCCCATCCACTTGGCGGCGAGCACCGCGCGTTGCCGCGGACGCAGCGTGCCGGTGATTTCCGTAAACATCGGCGACGACTCCAAGCGAACGGTTGCGACCTGCACCGGCCGCGACGGACCGCTTTCCGCGGAGATCGGCGCCGGCGGCGATTTGTGACAACCCGCGATCAACACGAGCGCGAGCAACGGAAGGAAGCGGCGGACATTCATGGGTAGATAGCGACGGTTTACGGCAAAGGATCGAGTCCGAGCGCGCGGCGCAGCTCGACCAGGGCGAGGCGTTCGTCGAACGCCGCTACGGTGCGCCGCAGCCGCGCCTCCAGCAGCCGGCTCTCGGCGCCGATCACGTCGGCGGTCAGCACCGCCTGTTTTTCGAAACGCGCGCGAGTCAGCGCCGCCGCTTCGTCGGCCTGTTCCACCGACTGGCCGGAAACGGCGAGCCGCTCCTGCGCATCGGCGTGGGCGAGTCGCGCCTGCTCGGCCTCGAGTTCCAAACCGAGCGTGGCCTTGCGCAGCGCTTCCTTGAGCTGGGCGACGTTGGCGCGGCTTTCGCGGATTTTCCCGGACGTCTGGCCGCCGTCGAAAAGGTTCACATCGACCGACACGCCCGCGAGCCAGCCCGTGGCGTCGCGGTCGAGTTCCCAGCCGCGGTCGTATTGATAGGAGGCGACGGCGTTGACGGTCGGACGCCGCCCGCTCCGCGCAGCGTCGACCATCGCCTCGGCGGCGCGCAGGCGGGCCTGTAAAGCGAGCAGTTCCGGCCGGCGCGAGATGTCGCGCGTATCCGGGATCTGGAGATGGTTGAGCGCAGGATCGTCGGCAGCGAGTTCGATGACTTCGTCCGCGGCGTCGAGGCCGAGCACGAAACGAAACGCGCGGCCGGCGAGTGCCTCGCCATGTCTCGCCGCCGAGAGCGTCTCTCGCGTCTGGGCGAGCTGCACCTCGAGCGCGAGCAGGTCGGACTTGAGCATCTGTCCGGCGTCGAACCGAGCGCGGGCAACCTCCACCGCGGCGGTGTAGGCTTTCACGCCGCCGTCCACCGCCGCGAGGGCTTCGCGGGCCTTGCGGAGATTGAGCAACGCGCGAATCACCTCGGCGGTGAGTTGCTGCTGCGCGGAGCGCAAGTCGAGTTCCGCCGCCTCGACACCCGCGCGCGCGGCCTTGCGTCCGGCGGTGGCACGGCCGCCGCTGTAGAGATTGTAGGCCACGGTCCCGGTGGCGTTCAGATTGTCGATCTGGCCCGGGTGATTGAAATCGAGGGCGGAGCTGAAGGCGCGCTGGTTGAGGATCGAACCGAACGCCGCCATGGCGTTGTTCGTTTCCGTGTAGCGTCCCGACAGTGCGAGTTGCGGCAGCCACGCGGCGCCGGCCTGCTGCACCAGCGCCTGCGCGCCGTCCACGCGGGCGCGGGCGAGGCGCGCATCGGGACTGTGTTCGCGCGCGGTCGCGAGTGCGCGCTCAAGCGTCCAGGGCTCGGCGCGAACTCCGGCGACCACCGATAGAATCAAACCAACCAGAATCAGGCGTGACATGAGCGGAAAGGTTTCGGGCTCGCTGGGTTTCAGTGGGCACGCGCGCTGACCGCGAGGAGCAGCCCGAGGCCGCTGCCATACAGCGCTCCGCGCCACCAGGTGGAAGTCAGCGGACACGTTCCGGACGTGCATTGGCCGATGGCGCCGAGCGCGGCGCCCAAAGCGGCTCCGACCAGGATCGGCAGGAGATAACGGAGGATCGGATGATTCACGGCGCTCAGGCGTTCGTCAGCTTCCGGCCGCCCCAATGGATCACGTCGCTGGCGTCGACCCAGCCAAGCTTGCGCAACAGCAGCGTCGGCGGACAGAAACCGGTGAAGGCGGACTGCACGAGATTGGCGCCGACGAAAGCGGGCAGCAGCAGCCACCACGGATTGACGAACGCCGCCAAGGCCGTGCCCGCGAGCACGAAGGAGCCGGCGAGCGCGCGAATGAAGGAATCGGTTTTCATGTTGCGGTTTTAATTTATATGCGCATATACGCATGTAGTTGAATCGATGTCAACCTTCTGTTTTGTCCGCGGCATGCCGAAATCCCCCGCCCTTTCCGAGGCGGCGATCGAGTTGATCGCGCGCCGTTTTTCCGTGCTGGCCGAGCCGATGCGATTGCGGCTGGTCCACGCACTTTTCCAAGGAGAGAAGAACGTCAATGCGCTCGTCGAGGAGACGGGCGGCACGCAGGCGAATGTCTCGCGTCACCTGCAAACGCTCACCCAGGCGCACGTCCTCGCCCGCCGAAAGGAGGGGCTGCAGGTCTTCTATTCGATCGCTGACCCGACGATCTTCAAACTCTGCGAACTCGTCTGCGGCAGCCTGGAAAAACAGCTCACCAAGCAGGCCGAAGCGTTCGGCCGCTAGTCAGCGGAAGGCGCCGGAAACCACGAAAGACACGAAAAACGAATCCCTGAAAATGAGCCCACGGAATACACGGATCACACGGAATTCAGACTTATTCTTCCGTGTCGTCCGTGTATTCCGTGGGCCTTCTCAGGCCTTTCGTGTGTTTCGTGTCTTTCGTGGTTCCTGCTCAACGCGCGAGATCGTAGAGCGCGTAGCCGGCAAATAGATTCGGGAACCAGCGGCAGGGCGTCCGCCAGTTGCCGCTGAGGTGCGCGCGACGCACCACGCGGA
Organism: Opitutaceae bacterium; assembly: GCA_040255565.1. GTDB lineage: Bacteria > Verrucomicrobiota > Verrucomicrobiia > Opitutales > Opitutaceae > Opitutus. The sequence goes on from JBDZVH010000002.1 coordinate 385,809, forward strand.
TGCCCTTCACGGCGCAGAAATGCTCGAAGTCCGCGATCGTCACCGGGTTCGTCGGCGCGCTTTCGAACCATTCCGTGGTGTAAACCTCGTTGCGGATCTTGCGGCCGCGCAGCAACGCATCGAGGCGGTTCTTCCAGAAACCGTGGTTGACGAAACCGACCGTGACCGAACGCCCGACGCGCAATGCCTCCACGATCACCGCCGTCGGATTATCGAGTTCCTGCACCGTGCGCGAACAGATGACGCGGTCAAAATGACCGTCGGGAAACTCGCGCATGAAGGACGTCATGTCACCCTGATACGCGGACAGGCCCCGCGCGACGCAGGCGGTGATGCGCTCGAAGTCGAGATCCACGCCGACCGCGCACACCTGCTTCGTCTGCACAAGATAATCGAGGAGCGCGCCGCGGCCGCAGCCGAGGTCGAGGACGCGCGAGCCGGGCTCGACCCATTCCCCGATGATCTGCATGTCAACCGTGCGTTTCTCGATGACCTTCGTCATGGCAGGATGTCGCGTGTGGCGGATTTCTCAGATCGAGAAATCGAACACGGGGTTGGCCGTCGTCTCGAGGAAACTGCGGACGAGCGTGTAAAGCTGCTCCGACTCGAGCAGGAAGGAATCGTGGCCGAGGTCGGTCGAAAGCTCGGCGTAGGTGGCACGTTTGCCCGCGCGCAGCAGCGCGAGCGCGATCGCACGGTTCTGCTCCGGCGGAAACAGCCAGTCGCTCGTGAAACCGACCACGAGCGTCTCCGCCTGCACAGGCGCAAACGCCGCCTCGAGCGAGCCGTAGGCCTGGGGCAGATCGAAATGATCGAGTGCGCGCGTGATGTAGAGATATGTGTTGGCGTCGAACCGGTTGATGAAGCTCTGGCCCTGGTGGCGCAGATAACTCTCCACCTCGAACTGCACGTCGAAGTTGTAACTCCCGCCGTTGGCGCCGCTCTTCCGCCGCCGGCCGAATTTCCGGTCCATGCTCGCGTCGGAGACATACGTGATGTGCGCCATCATGCGCGCGATCGCGAGCCCGACGCGCGGTCCGCCGCCTTTCGCGTAATCGCCGCGATGCCACTCCGGATCCTGCATGATCGCCTGACGACCCACTTCGTTGAACGCGATCGCCTGCGCGCCTTCGCGGGCGGTCGTGGCCATCGCCGCAACACGTCGCACGAAATTCGGATATTCGATCGCAAACTGCAGCGCGAGCATGCCGCCCATCGAGCCGCCGATCGCGGCGTGCAGCTCGCTGATTCCAAGATGATCGAGCAGGTGCTTTTGCGCGCGCACCATGTCGGGAATCGTGACGAATGGAAACGAAAGCCCGTAAGGCCGGTTCGTCTCCGGGTTCGTGGACGACGGGCCGGTCGAACCCTGACAACCGCCGAGAACGTTGGCGCAGATGACGAAGAACCGCTCCGTGTCCACCGCTTTGCCGGGGCCGATGAGGTTGTTCCACCAGCCGGGTTTCCGATCCTCGGGCGTGTGCAGGCCGGCGCAGTGATGGTCGCCGCTCAACGCGTGGCAGATCAGGACGGCGTTGTCCCGGGTCGCGTTGAGCTCGCCGTAAGTTTCGTAACGCAGCGTGAATCCCGGCAGGGTCTGACCGCTGTTGAACGTGAACGGATGCGGGTAAACGAAATCGTGGGGCACGACGATGCCCACCTCGCCGCGCGCGAGGCGATCATGGGCAATGACGTCAGTCGGATCGTCGGTCATGCGGGAAGGACAGGATCGTCCGGGAGCGGAGCCGACACAAGGGTCGCGTTTGTCATCAGTCGTGCGCTCGCGCGATGACACGATGCACCCGACGTCGTGTCGCGATCCGCGCGGACAGTAAGACGAAACAAGTTCAGCAGCCTCAGCCGGCGACCTTCTCGTCGACTTCCTCGTTCGAGAACACCGTCTGCACGTCGTCGATCTCCTCGAGTGCGTCATGCAGCTTCGCGAGCGACTGCGCCAGCTGCGCGTCGGTCACCGGCACGGTGGTCGTCGGAATGTAGGCGATCTCGGCGCTTTCAGCCTTGATCGCATTTTGTTCGAGCGCCTGCGCCACGCGGTCGAACGCTTGGACCGCGCAGCGCACTTCAAAACCCTGTTCGCTCACGATCACGTCGTCGGCGCCGGCTTCGAGCGCGATCTCCATCAGCGCATCCTCGGTGGTCTGCTCCCTCGCGATGAGAAACTGGCCCGCGTGCAAAAACTGAAACACCACGGCACCGCTGCTCGCGAGATTGCCGCCCCAGCGCGAAAACACCGAGCGCACATCCTGCGCCGCGCGCGTCTTGTTATCCGTCGTCACCTTCACCACAAACGCCACGCCGCCGGGGCCGTAGCCTTCGTAAGTGATTTCTTCGAACACGACGCCCGGCAGTTCGCCCGTGCCCTTCTTGATCGCACGGTCGACGTTGTCCGCGGGCATGTTGGCGTCGCGCGCCTTCAACAGCAGCGTGCGCAGGCGCGCATTGCCCGCGGGATCGCCGCCGCCGGCCTTGGCGGCGAGCGTGATGTCGCGCGACAGACGCGAGAAGACCTTGCCCTTCCGCGCGTCGGTGACGGCTTTCAGGCGTTTGACTTTGGACCATTTATTATGGCCGGCCATTGGTGGAGCTGAGAGCTGAGAGCTGAGAGTTAAGAGTTGAGAGCCTGAAGCTGAGAGTCCGGATGCCGTCGAGTGCTGGGCTCCCGGCGCTCAGCTCCGGGCTGACTTACTTCTTTTTCTTCGGGGTGACGTTCTTGGTCGGACGCTGAAACGCGGCGGCAGTCGTGACGGCCGCGCTGCCGGGCGACGCCGGCGGGAGATCGTCCTTCATGCGGTTGATGACGAGCTGCTGACCGATGGTGAAGATGCCGTTCACAGTCGAGTAGAGCGCCAGGGCGCAGGAAAAATTATAGCAGAACAGCGTGAAGATATACGGCATGAACTTCATCATCTTCGCCTGCGCGTTGTCCACCGTGGGCGAAGGCGTGAGCCGCATCTGGATCACCATCGTCGCGCCCATCAGCAGCGGCAGAATATTGATCGGCAGACCGACCACATGCGCCACGGTGTCCGGCGACGAAAGGTCGGCGGCCCAGAGGAACGGCTGGAAACGCAGTTCCGCCGTGCTCTGCAGCATCTGGAAGAAGCCGAAGAAAAACGGCATTGTGATCAGGATCGGGAAACAGCCACCGAGCGGATTCACGCGGTGTTTCTTGAACAGCTCCATCGTCGCCGCCTGGAGCTTCTGCGGGTTGTCTTTGAACTTCTCGCGGATCGCCTGCATCTCCGGCTGAAGCTTCGCCATCCGCTTCGCGGATTTCGACGCCGCCAGCGTGAACGGCACGAAGATGGTCTTCAGCGCCAGCGTCGTGAGCACGATCGCCCAACCCCACGCCCAGGTCGCGCCCGGGAAGAAACCGTGAATCCAGGTCATGAGCGTGAGCAGGATCTGGCTGAAGAACTTGAACATGCCGAACTGCATCACCTTGTCCTGGTCGGCCTTGAACACGTCGCCATTGGCGAGCCGGCGATATTCCTTCGGGCCGACATAAAAATCGGCGCCGATCTTCGCCTCGCCGCTCCCGGCGAGCGCGGGCACGTCGAACTGCGTGGCGCTCGTCAGGCCATAGGCGTTGTGGCTCTCGTCGGGCAGCGCGGGGAGCAACTTCACGCGCCGCGTCAGCATGCCGGCGGCGGGCTGATCGGGCGTGAGGATCGACGCAAAAAACTGATTGCTGACCGAGGTCCAGGTCAGCGGTCCGCCGGTCGCCACGAACGGCACCGCCGCATGGCCGCCGATCCCGAGGATGCCGTTGCTCGGCTCAAGCTTCGAGCGCGCGAAAAACTCCTGATCCTTGCCGGTCGAGTAACCCGCCGTGAGGCGCAGGCCGACGTCCGCCGCATTCGTCGGCGCCGCCGTGCCAAGGCTCAGCGCGACGCGCGGCACCGGCACCGCCTGATCCGTCAGGTTGCGGAAGGTCGTCTCGTGGCGGATGACATACGGGTCGTGCTGCTTGTCGGGATTCGCGACGATCTCATAGCGACGCGTGACCTCGATGCGACCGTCGTAGACAGCGCGATAGACAATCGACGTCGCCGTCGAGGACACCACCTGGAACGGCGTGGCGCGGTCGAGGCCGGGAAAATCGACGAACGCCAGCATCGGGTCGGCGTGGAGCTCGTTGAACACGAAGGGCGCAGGGTTGTCCTGCTCGGCCGGATACTTTTTCAGGGCGACATTGCGGATCGCGCCGCCGAAATTCGTGAACTCCACCGCGACGAATGCGTTCTCCAGCGTGTGCACCTGCGCCTCGGCGACGTCGTGATTCACCGCGGCAAAGGCCGTGCCCGGCGTCATCGTCGACGGCGCGGCCGGCGCGGTCTCGCCCCCAACCTTCTCCGCGACGCCGGATTGGTTGACGGTGGGTGTGGGTGCCGGCGTGTGCGGAGGAGAAAATCGTTGGCCGAGGTAAAGGCTGGCGAACGCTGTCAGCAGCAGCAGCACGCCAATCGTGGTGTTCTTTTTATCCATGGAAAAGAAAGGGGAAGTCAGCGCGCCTTGCCGGACGCAAGCAGCGACGGAGCCGTATCCGTCGATTCGCGACGGCAGGTCGGACGCCGGCGCAGCGTCGCCGGCACCGGATCGAATCCGCCCGGGTGCAGCGGCGTGCATTTCAGAAGCCGGACAATCGACAGTCCGGCGCCCGCGAGCGCGCCATGCCGCCGGATCGCCTCCGCAGCGTAGTGGGAGCAGGACGGGTAAAACCGGCAGCCGCAGTTCGGACCGAGCACCACCGGCAGCACCGGCGAGAGCGTGCGCTGATAGACCCAGACGAGCGCCAGGAGGGCGCGCGTCGGAATCTGCAGCAAAACCGAAAACGGGCGCTTCATGACGCTGCCGATCCCGAGGCCTCTCCGCGACCCTCGCCGCCCGGAGCGGACGGCAGGCGAATGCGCCGGCAGGCGTCGACGAATTTCTGCTCCAGCTCCGGCAGCGGCGCATCCACCGCCGCCGCGCGGGCGGTCAGGAGCACATCGCAGCCGGCCGGCACGCATTCCTGGTGCCGGCGAAAAACCTCGCGCAGACGACGTTTCGCACGATTGCGCCGAACGGCGTGGCCGACGGCCGCCGTGGAAGCGACGACCCCGAGCCGGCGAAGTTCGCCCGGCACCGCGCCCGCCGCTGCCCGCGGCCAATACGAAAACGTAAACGCGCCGCAGTGCACGCGGCGTCCCTGTTCACGAATCGCGCGAAACTCGCTCTGGCGGCGGACGTGCTGCTCAGGGCGAAAACGCATGGTTGCGAAAGTGAAGGCGAGAGTGAGAGCGACAGCGCCCTTTCACGGTCACCCGCACTTCACGTTACTCAGACGACGGTGAGCCGCTTGCGGCCCTTCAAACGACGAGCCTTGATGACTTTGCGGCCGCCTTTGGTGGCCATGCGCGCGCGATAACCAATCTTGCGGGCGCGCTTTTTGCGATGCGGGCGGAATGTGGGTTTCATGATCTTCTAGAGAAAAAGAGGGTCAGAGGTGCCCGACGCTTTTGGGAGTGTCAAGGGCAGGGTTTCACCCTTCGGCGTGCATTTTTCGCACCTTCCGGCTCAATCGGACCGTGCCGACGTGCCTAGCGTTTCGATTTCGGGCCGGCGCGCAGCTTTTCCGCCCGGAAAACGCAGACGCAATCCGAGCCGTCCTCCGTGGGTAACCAGCTCGGCTCCAGCGCGCCGAACTCGCGTTCGATCGCCTTCTGCAAACCACCTACTTCAATCAACACGACTCCGTCCGGCGCCAGCCGCTCCCGCGCCTGCGCGAGCAGTTTGCGAATCACGACCAACCCATCCCCGCCGCCGTCGTGCGCGATCCGGGGCTCGGCCGCAAACTCCGGCGCCTGCGCATCGACGTGCGCACTCGGCTCGTAAGGCGGGTTGCTCAGAATCACGTCGTAGGTCGCCGGCGGAACCGCGTCGAACACGTCGCTCGCGAACAATCGCACGCGTTTCCCGAGCCCGTGTTCGCGGACGTTGATTTCCGCCACGGCGAGCGCGTCCGCCGAGAGATCGATCGCGTCGACCTGCGCCTGCGGAAAATGATGCGCGAGCAGGATCGCGAGGCAGCCGGAGCCCGTGCAGACGTCCACCACGCGCTTCACCCGCGCGCCGCGCTCCGGCAGCAATGCCTTTAGCTGCTCGGGGATGATTTCGAGGAAGTAGCTGCGGGGGATGATCACGCGTTCGTCGACGTAAAACCGATGCTCGCCGAGCCACGCTTCGCGCGTGAGATAGGCCGCCGGCACGCGTTCGAGCACACGCCGGCGAAAGGTCTCCATCAACCGGCTCCGCTCCGCCGCCCGCAACGGCCGCGTCAGCACCCGCGCATCGCTGTCGAGCGGCAGCTCGAGCGTGCGCAGAATCAGATAAAGCGCCTCGTCATGCGCGTCGGTCGCGACCTGCCCGAGCGCCACGCCTTCGCGCGCGTAGAGTGCCTCCGCAAACGCCAGCCACTCGCCGGGCGTCGCGAGCGTACCGGCGGACGCGAATGGATCGGAGCGCTTATTCACCGTTACGTTCGAGCGGAACTCCGAACTGCGCGCACCGACGTCATCGTTTACCCTCCTCGGCCGGTTCGACGACGTGCTGGTGATTGAAAATATGCTCGGGGCAATAGCACTGGTCGTCCGCGCATTTCGAGCAGTAGCGGAAATCCATTTCCGGGTTCGTCAGGTCGGTCTTGCCGCAGACGTGGCAACGGTGACGCGGTTCGGGGCCCTTGCGCTCCTCGGCCGCGCGTTTCGCCTGCAGCGACATCGAGCGGCGGCGGTAGCGCATCGTATTCACGATATCGCTACCGAAGAAGATCAGGAAGTTCGCGACCGACGCGAGCACCTGCCAGCGCGTGGACCACGTGCCCGTCGCGAGCTGGTAGCCGTACCAAATCCACGTGAGCAGCGCGAGCCACTTGATCTTCACCGGCAGGATGAAAAACAGCGCGAGCTCGAAATCCGGATTCAGCCACGCAAACGCGAGAAACACCGACCCGGCGATGAACGCATTCGTCACGGGCGACATCGGCGCGAGAAACGCCGCCCCGATCGTCAGGACCACGCCGAGCAGGAGAAATACGTTGTAGCGAAACGCGCCCCAGTAGTTTTCCAGCGCCGTGCCCATCAGGTAAAAAATCCACCAGGCGAACGGCAGGAAAACCAGACTCATCATCGAGCTGAAATTCACCGGCGGCGGAAAGAACAGGAACGTGATCAGCCGCCACGGTTCGCCGTTCACCACCAGCGCCGGCACGAGCACGAACTGCCGCAGATCGAGCAGCCCCAGCAGCGCCGAAAGGCACACGAACACCTGCCCGATGATCAGATAAAGCGTGGCGTGCGTGATCGCGAAGCGGCCGAGCCGGCGTTCAAGGAAATCGAGCATGGTGAAACAAACAGTGGATGAGCGAAAAGGAGGACGGCGAACGCGAACGTCGCCGCTCACCGGTGGCACCGAGGCCCGAAACCGCAAGCCGCTCCGCAACCGCGAGGCACCCGCTACTTCTTCGCCGTTTCCTCGAGCTGCGCAACCAGCTTTTCCTTCGGCTTCTGCAGCGCCTCGTCCGTCACGCTCGCGAGCATCTCCTTCGCTTCCGCCGCACGCCCTTGTTTCAACAACACATTGGCTTGATGCAGCCGCATCGTCTCGCGCTCGACCTCGGTCTGCGCTTTCGCCTCGAGGTCCCGCCACGCCGTCATGGCGGCATCCCAGTCCGGCGGATCGAGATCGTAGAGCGATTCGGCGTAACGATAGGTGAACTCGATCCGGTCCGGCGCGAGCTCGGCCGCGCGCTTGAAGGCCTGATGAATCGCGCGGTCGATCGCATCCTGTTTCCACTCGCCGGATTTCAGGAAATCGTCGCGCGCCTCATAGAGCAGCGTGCCGAGCTGGTAGTGATACAGCGGCTCGTCCGGCGCGAGTTTGATCGCGGCGGTAAAATACGAGACCGCATCGAGCGGCCGCCCTTCTTCCGCGAGATAGTTGCCGATCTGATTTTTCACCAGCGGCTGATCGGGGTTCAGCTCGTTCGCCTTCAACAGCATCGCGATCGACTGCTTCCGTTGCCCGACCTTGCCCAACAAATAACCATACGCCGCATAGCCGGCCGCGAGCTTCGGATTCGAGCGCAAAAGTTCCTCGTATCCGCGGCACACCTGCTCGATCTGCAGGCGAAAATTCTCCTGGTCGAAATTCGGATTCTCCTTCGTCGCCTCCGCCAGCAACTCCTGCTGCCGATCCACGAGCTGCCGCAGGCTCCGATCGGCGAGGGTCTCCGACGCACCTTCCTGCGCCGGGGCCCACGAAACCAAAACAGCCAGGCAGGCCAGGGAAACCAGAGCGGCGCGGCGGAACGAAAGAAGTGACATCGGCGGGAGTGCGACACGCTCGCCCGCTCCGGGTGCCGCCGCAATCGCCAACTCTGCGCCTCTGGTTTCGCCGCCTTCACGCCCCGGGCGCGTGCCCGTCGGCGAATTTTTCCATGTTCGAATCGCTGCCGCGCAGCCGTTTGCCGAAAGCGCGCGCCAGCACGAACGCTTCGCGCTGGCGCCGCCCCGAAAATCGCCCACCTGTGTTCACGTGAACACATCGCCGCCTTTCCCTGCCCTTCACGGTCGCGGCGCCGGGATCAACCCGCCGAACCGTTTCGATCAACTGCACATCGCGCCCGATCCTGACGCGCCCGAGGAGGAGCGTCCGCATCCGCGCACGCAATTTTTCTACGACACCACCGAATCGCTCCTCACGAAAAACGACAGCCCCGACGTGGGCTTCAGTTACGGGCTCAACTCCTACCGCGGCTGCGAACACGGCTGCGCCTACTGCTTCGCCCGCCCGTACCACGAATACCTCGGCTGGAGCAGCGGCCTCGATTTCGAGAGCCGCATCCTCGTGAAACTGCGCGCGCCCGAATTGCTGCGGCGCGAACTCGGCGCCAAACGCTGGCAACCGCAGCCGATCGCGATGAGCGGCGCCACCGATTGTTATCAGCCGGCCGAGCGCCAGTTTCGCCTCACCCGCGGCTGTCTCGAGGTCTGCGCCGAGCTGCGCCACCCGATTTTCATCATCACGAAAAACGCCCTCGTCACCCGCGATCTCGATCTCCTCCGCGGGCTCGCGCGTTTCAACGCGATCGCGGTGCATGTGTCAGTGACCACGCTCGACGCCGAGCTCGCCGGCAAACTCGAACCGCGCGCGTCGCGTCCCGCCGCCCGTCTGCGCGCGATCGAGGAGCTCAGTCGCGCGGGCATTCCGGTCGGCGTGATGGTCGCGCCGATTATTCCCGGGCTCACCGACACCGAGATGCCCGCCATTCTCGCCGCCGCCGCGGCCGCCGGCGCCCGGCGCGCCGGCCACGTTCTGCTCCGGCTGCCCTTCGCCGTGAAGGATGTGTTTCTGCACTGGCTCGACACCCACGCACCGACGAAAAAAGCCCGCGTCATCGATCGGCTGAAAACGCTCCACGGCGGCAAACTCTACGACAGCGACTGGGGCCGTCGCATGCGCGGCGAGGGCATTTTCGCGCAACAAACCTCCGAGCTCTTTCACGTCGCCGCGCGCCGCGCCGGTTTGAACCAGACGGAGTTTTCGCTTTCGACCGAACACTTCCGCCGACCCGGCGGCACGCAGCTGGAAATGTTCTGACGCACGAACGCGCGCGAGGCGCCTCGCTCGCCTCGCTCGCGTCGCTGCTTGCTTGCCGCCCGCGGCGCGCGTTTCGTTTCGCGCCATGCAGCACATTCGCGTCATCGGCCTCGATGCCGACGACACCCTTTGGCACAACGAGACGATTTTCGAACGCGTGCACGAGCGCTACCGCGCGCTGCTCTCGCACTACCATGACGCCGCCACCGTCGACCGCACGCTGCTCGCCACCGAAGCGCGCAACCTCGAGCTCTACGGCTACGGCATCAAGGGCTTCATGCTCTCGTCGATCGAGACCGCGATCGAGCTCACGGACGGACGCATCCGGGCCGAGGAGATTCGCACGCTGCTCGCGCTCGGCCGCGACATGCTCGCGCATCCGGTCGAACTGCTCGACGGCGTGCGCGACACCGTCGCGACGCTCGCCACTTCGCATCGTCTGCTGTTGATCACGAAAGGTGACCTGCGCGATCAGGAGCGGAAACTCGCGAAATCGGGTCTCGCGCCGCATTTCAGCGCGTTCGAGATCGTATCCGAAAAGAACGTCGGCACCTACGAACAAATCCTGCGGCGGCAGGGCGTCGCCGCGAGCGAGTTCCTCATGGTCGGCAACTCCTTGAAGTCCGACATCCTGCCCGTCCTCGCGCTCGGCGGATCCGCGGCGCACATCCCCTATCACTTGCTCTGGGAGCTGGAGAAGGCCGACGCCCTGCCCGCGGCGCCGGGACGTTTCTTCGAGTTGAAACAGTTCCGCGAATTGTCCGGGCTGCTGTCGCCTGCGTCGCGTTGAAAACCGTGCAAAGCGTCTTGGCATGCTCCGGCCTGCCTGAGAGTAATCGCGGCCGCTCACGTTGAACCTCCTCGATCGCTACATTTTCAAAAGCGTTTTCTTCACCTGCCTCGCGGCGGTGGGGATGTTCGCGTTCATCGTCGTCGTGCCGAACATCGCGCGCGATCTCGTGGCGCACGCGCTCGCCGGCCAGCTGCCGCCGTTGACGCTGCTGAAACTGATTTCGCTGCTCGTGCCGGTGGCGATCGTTTACGCGCTGCCGATGGGCATGCTCACCGGCGTGCTGCTCACGCTCGGGCGCCTCTCGGCCGACAGCGAGATCACGGCGATGCGCGCCGCTGGCGTAAGCGTGCCGCGGGCGACGCGGCCCGTCGTGCTGCTCGGCGTGCTCGGCGCGGCGGTCGGATTGTATTTCAACTTCGATTCGATGCCGCGCGCGCGCGTGGCCTACGAAAGCACGCTCGCCGCGGCGATCCGTTCGAATCCCCTCAGCATCATCGTCCCGAAAACCTTCATCCGCGATTTTCCGGGTTATGTCGTTTACGTGAACGACAAGGAAGGCGGACTCCTGCACGACTTCTGGCTCTGGGAACTCGACAAAGACCGCCGCGTCGTGCGCGTCGTGCGCGCCGAATCCGGCCGCGTCGATTACGACGATACGAACAACGAGTTCATTCTCACGCTCACGCACGCGCAGGTCGAATCGCGCCGCGAGAAAGCGCCGGAGAACTTCACCGATGCGCAGCTCGTCGGCGCCTTCGGTCAGTGGGGGCCGATTCATCTTTCGCTCGAGCGCTTCTTCGGCCGCGGCAGCAGCATCCGGGTCAAACGCGAGTGGCTCACCTACGACCAACTCGAGGCGGAGCGCCAGCGCCTCGCGCAGGTCGAGACGCCTGCCGCGCCGGAGGAAGCCGAGCGGCTCGCGCAGGACCGGATCAAGGCGGACATGGTTTACCACGACAAATTCAACACCGCGCTCGCCGTGCTGTCGTTCGCCATGATCGGCATTCCGCTCGGGATCAAAGTCTCGCGCCGCGAGACGTCCGCGAACTTCGGCGTCGCGGTCGGTCTCACGCTGGTTTATTACCTCATGACGGTCGTGATCAAGGTCCTCGACCGGCATCCGGAAGTCCGGCCCGACCTGCTGCTGTGGCTGCCCAACGCGATCTATCTCGGCGCCGCGATCTGGTTGATGCGCCGCGTGGAGCGGCGCTGACCCGTATCCACGATTCGAATTCGCCGCATTCGCCAGGGCGGATCAAGAAAAGGGCCGTATTCAGGAATCGCGGGGCGGCTGCCGCTCTGAATCTGAGGCGTTCGCAGAAGGCTCGGCGTTTCCGGTCTTTAACCACAGAATGCACGGAGGGCACGGAATGCTCACTTCCACCCCCAGTCACTGGCCATTCCCCACCGTTATTCGGTGCATTCTGTGCATTCCGTGGTTCAAAAATCCGATACATAGGTAGCGGCGATCGTCCCGATCGCCATCACCTCGTATTACGGCGAGTGCCGGAGCCGGATTTTTTAACCACAGAATGCACGGAGTGCACGGAATGCTCACTTCCGCCCCCGGTCACTGGCGATCTCCCACCCTTATTCGGTGCATTCTGTGCATTCCGTGGTTCCAAAATCCGATACATAGGTAGCGGCGATCGTCCCGATCGCCATCACCTCACGTTGCCGCGAGTGCCGAGCCGGAACTTTTAACCACAGAATGCACGGAGCTCACTTCCGGCCTTCGGTTCACCGACATCTTGCACCGTTATTCCGTGCATTCTGTGGTTCCAAAATCCGAGGCAGGGGTAGCGCAGCCGCGTCACTCCGTGAGATAAAACGGATTCGGCAGCTTGAAACTTCGCTCGGCGCCTACGCCCGCAAGATCGCTGTCCTGATCGCCGACGTTCGCCACAATCGCAAAGCCTTCCGCGGTCAGCCGCGCTCGCTGGCGCTGTTTGAACTCCGCATTGCTCGAGCGGTCGTCGTCCGCCTGCAGGATCAACGACTCATAAACGCCGCACTCGATCGCGCGGAGATTTCTCTCCGTGGCGGCGCGCTGCCGTTCGGGTCGCGACGACAGGAAGATCACCGCGATCTTCAGCCGCCGCGCCGTCCAGTAAAGGTCGCGCACCGGTTCGAGCGGTGGCGCGGCCGCCGACTCCACCCATTTCTCCCAGACGTCCGGCACATACCCGAGATCCTGCGCCGCCATTTGCGGCCAGTTGAAAAACAGCGTCTCGTCGAGATCCAACACGATCGCGAGCCGCGCGGCCGGTTTCCCGCCGGTCCGCGGCTCGAGTCGCGCCCGCTGTTCGAGCCACGTGCGCGCCTCGCCGGCGACCTTGGCGACGTCGTGCAGATAAACGCCGGTATCCACGTAAGCGCGGATCTCCGCCTTGTGCGGGCCGAGATTCGCCGGCTCGGCCGCGAGCGGCGGCGCCACCAGGACGCAGAACCACGCCGCGCCCGCGGCGAGGAGGCAGCGGAGCGGTCGTTTCATGGGCTCGCGTCGCGTCACCGGAGCGCGAGATCCGCGCGCTTCACATCCTTCACCGGCCATTTCGAAACCGTCAGGCCTTTCGCGGTGCGCGTGCTCACGGGCACGCTGGCGAGATCGAACTCGAACTCGCGCACGCGCGCACCGCTGCGGCCGTCGATGAAAATGGTGAGCTTCTTCGGCATCTCCTTCTCGGTCTTGCTGACTTCGAGATACACGATCTTCGAACCTTCGGACTTCACCAGCGGGTAGAGTTTGTCGCGAGAGAGGCCGCCGATCTGGAAGCGTTTCACGAAGGCCTTTCCGCTCTCCTTGTCCTGATAGACCATCGTGTAGAAGTTCGGGTCGCCGTCTTTCGGGAAGATCCCGAGATGGATGATGTCGCGGCCCATGAAAACCTTGTCCGCCACCTTCGCGACTTTAAGCGAGCCGTCGCGCATGATGCAGAGCACGCTGTCGAGAATCGTGCACTCCTGCACGAACTCGTGCTGGCGCCAGTTGAGGCCGATGAAGCCGTCCTCGCGATTCACATACAAACGCTGGTTCGCCGAAACGACCTCGGCGGCGTTGATCTGCTCGATCTCGTCGTAACTCGTGCGACGCTTGAGGCCCTTGCCGTATTTCTGCTGGAGCATCTCGAACCACTCCACCGCGTAGCCGGTGAGGTTCTTGAGATTCGCCTTCGTCTCCTTGATGCCTTCCTCGATCTTCTTGATCGCCTCGTCGGCCTGGAAGCGGTTGTAGGCGGAGATGCGCTTGATCCGGATTTCTGTCAGGCGCGTGATATCGTCGTCGGTGACCTCGCGCCGGAGATTCTTCACGAAGGGTTTCAAACCCTCGCGGATCTCCTCGAGCACGCTTTCCCACGTCTTGGATTTTTCGATACGGCGGTAGATCCGCTCCTCGATGAAGATCCGCTCGAGCGAATCCCAGTGCCATTGCTGCTCGAGTTCGCCAAGCCGGATCTCCAGCTCGCGCTTGAGGAGCTCCCTCGTCTTGTCGACGGAGCGCTTCAGGATCTCGCGCACGCCGAGAAACTCCGGCTTGTCCTGGCGGCTCTGTTCGTCGGTCACGACCACGCACGCCGCCGGCGAGATGTTGGCCTGGCAGCCGGTGAACACGTAGAGCTGCTGGATCACCTTCTCCGGATCGCTGCCCTGCGGCAGGTGCACGAGGATCTCGACGGAGTCCGCGGTGTTGTCGTCGACGTGGCGGACCTTGATCTTGCCCTTCGCGTTGGCGGCGAGGATCGACTCGATGAGCGATTCCGTCGTCGCGCCATACGGCAGCTCGGTGATCGCGAGCAGGTATTTGCTGCGCACCTCGATCTTGGCGCGGACCTTCACCTTGCCGCCGCGCTCGCCGTCGTTGTATTCCGAAAAATCCGCGACGCCGCCGGTCGGGAAGTCCGGGTAGATCCGGAACGTTTTTCCCTGGAGGTGATTGATCGCCGCGCGGCAGATGTCGTTGAAATTGTGCGGCAGGATTTTCGTCGCGAGGCCGACCGCGATGCCTTCCGCGCCCTCGAGCAGCACGATCGGGAATTTCGCGGGCAACGTCACCGGCTCCTTCGCGCGGCCGTCGTAGCTCAGCTGCCACGTCGTGGTCTTCGGATTGAAGAGCACGTCCTTCGCGAAATTCGTCAGGCGCGCTTCGATATAACGCGGCGCCGCCGCATCGTCGCCCGTCAGCAGATTGCCGAAATTGCCCTGCGGCTCGACGAGGAACCCCCGTTGACCGATCGCGACGAGCGCGGCGCCGATCGACGCGTCGCCGTGCGGGTGGAGCGACATCGTGCGACCGACGACGTTGGCAACCTTGTGGAAACGGCCGTCGTCCATGTCCCACAACGTGTGCAGAATCCGGCGCTGCACCGGCTTCAGGCCGTCGTCGAGGTGCGGCACCGCGCGATCGAGGATCACGTAGCTCGCGTAATCGAGGAACCAGTTGCGATAGCTCGACGCCAGCGGCGAATCCTCGTCCTGCACCTTCTCGCCTCCGCGGCGCGGCGGCTTCACCGCCGCGGCATCGGCGACCGTCGCGTCCTCCGCCACCGGCTCCAGCGGAACGGCGGGAGCGGTTTTTTCCGACTTCGCTTCCGGTGCCGGCGCTCCGTCGAGCGGGAGTTCAGGTTGGTCGTTGTTCTTGGCGGGTTTTTTCTTGGCCATCGCGGGCGATTGGTCGGCGGTTGTGAAACGCGATCCGGTCAGCGTCAAGCGGCGTTGTCCAACGCTTTCCGGTCGCCGCCTTGCAGCACTTCGAGCGCGCGCTCGAGTTCCACGTCGCGGACAGAGCGCCGATCTTCGAGCGTGGGTTTCGGCAGCTCGATATCGGGTTTCACGCCGCGGCCTTCCAGTCGCTCGCCATCGAGCCCGACGTAATCGGTCACCGGAATCTGCAACTCGCCGCCGCCGGGCAATCGATACGAACGCGAGTAGATCACCGCGCCCGCGGTCTTGCGCCCGATCACGGTCGCGCGGCCATGATGCTGCAACACGTGCGAGAAAATCTCCGCCGCGCTGCCCGTCTCCGGTCCGACGAGCAGGACGACGTCGCCGGAATAACGCGCGGAAAACCACGAGAGGCTGTGCGACTGTTTCGTGCGGCCGCTGCGATGCACCATCTCGCCTTCCGCCACCCGCCCGGGGAAAAATTCCGCGAGCGCCACGGTGAGCGCGAGTGCCGAGCCGCCGTGATTGTTGCGTAGATCGATCACGACGCCCGGAGCGCCGCGATGCGCTTTCAGCTGCCGGCTGAGCCAGCTCAGCGTTTCGCGCGCGAAACGATCAAAGCGCAGATAAACGAAATCTCCCGCGAGCGGCCGAATCTCGAGCCGCTCGAAGTTCAACAATTCCGGTCGCAGCGTGAACGTCCGCTCCACGTCGTGCTCGTCCAGAAAGCCATATGTCACCGGCTGGCCCAGATGCGTGACGAACGGCACCTCGTCGCGAATCGGTGCGCCGTTGCGTGTGACGACGAGCCAGCCGCGCCGGATGCCCGCGCGATCCGCCGGGCCGCCGGGCACGACGTCGGTGACGACGCGTTTTCCGTCCAGCATTTCCCAGCGCACGCCGATGGCGGCGCGATGCTCCGTCGCGATCTCGTGCGCGCGGCGCGGCGTGAGCGCGACCAGATGCGACTCCTTCAACTCCGCGCACATGCGGTTCAGCACCGCGTAAAGCGCGTCGTCATCCTTCGCCGCGATCGCCTCCGGACGATACCGCTCGCGCATCGCCTTCCAGTCGACGCCGCGAAAGCTCGCGTCGAAATACTTCCGATCCACGAGCGACCACGCGCGATCGAACACCTTTTCGTTGAGCTTCGTGCGTTCGACCTGCGACAGCGCCGGCGGCTCGCGATACTCGGTCGGCAGCGTCGCGCAACCGCCGGCCAGCAACGCGAGCAGCAGCGCGCAGAGGACGACTGAAATCCGAAACGAACGAAGTGGACGATCGAGCGCGGACACGGGAGTTGGCAGGTGGACCTTGGTTCAGCGGCGACGTCGCCCGAGGAGAAACGAGATCGTCCGCCACGAACGATCCCACCGCTGCGAGGGGCGTCAGACTTCGATCAGATCTTTCTCCACGCGGAGATTGCCGATGATGAAGTCCTGCCGCTCGGGCGTGTTCTTGCCCATGAAGAAGGTCAGCAGATCGCCGCTGTCGTGCAGGTGCGCGAGCGTGACGGGCTCAAGGCGGATGTTCTCGCCGATGAAATCCTTGAACTCGCCCGCGGAGATTTCGCCGAGGCCTTTGAAACGCGTGATCTCGTGACTCGCGCCGAGCTTCGCGATCGCGGCTTGTTTCTCTTCCTCGGAGTAGCAGTAGATCGTCTCCTTCTTGTTGCGCACGCGGAAGAGCGGCGTCTCGAGGATGTAGAGGTGACCGTTGCGAATCAGATCGGGGAAGAACTGCAGGAAAAACGAAATCAGCAGCAGCCGGATGTGCATGCCGTCGACGTCGGCGTCGGTCGCGATGACGATCTTGTTGTAGCGGAGACCGTCCATGCCGTCCTCGACGTTCAGCGCCGATTGCAGGAGGTGAAACTCCTCGTTCTCGTAGATGACTTTTTTCGAGAGGCCGAAGGTGTTCAGCGGTTTGCCCTTCAACGCGAACACCGCCTGCGTCTGCACGTCGCGCGTCGCGGTCAATGAGCCCGCGGCCGAATCGCCCTCGACGATGAAGAGTGTGCTTTCCTCGGCGCGCTCGTTGCGATCGCCGAGATGGAGGCGGCAGTCGCGGAGCTTGCGGTTGTGCAGCGAGGCCTTTTTCGCGCGTTCACGGGCGAGATTGCGGATGCCGGCGAGCTCCTTCCGCTCGCGCTCGCTCTCCTCGATCTTCGACTTCAACGCTTCCGCCGTCTCGCGGTTCTTGTGCAGATAGACGTCGAGCGTCTGTTGCATGAACTTGCCGACGAATTCCTTGATCGACGGGCCGCCGGGCGCCATGTCGGTCGAGCCGAGCTTCGTCTTCGTCTGCGATTCGAACACCGGCTCCATCACGCGCACCACGATCGCGGCGTCGATCGACTGGCGGACGTCCGCGGCGTCGTAATCGCGTTTGAAGAAGTTGCGCACGGTCTCGACCAGGGCTTCGCGAAACGCCGACAAATGCGTGCCGCCCATCGTCGTGTGCTGGCCGTTGACGAAGGTGTAATATTCCTCGCCGTAGTGCGCGCCGTGGGTGAACGCCACCTCGATGTCGTCACCTTCGAGATGGATGACCGGATACAGCGGCTCGCCGCTGAGGTTTTTCTGCAGCAGGTCCTTCAGGCCGTTCTCGGATTTGAAGACCTTGCCGTTGAACGTGAGCGCGAGGCCGCGATTCAGAAACGCGTAATTCCACAGCATGTCCTCGATGAACTCGGTGCGGAACTTGAAATCCTTGCCGAACAGCGCCTCGTCGGGCGTGAACTCGATCAGCGTGCCGTTGCGCTCGTCGGTCTTCGCGACTTTCGCGTCCTTCTTCAACTTGCCCTGCGCGAACTCGACGACCTTGGTCTGCCCGTCGCGAAACGCCTGCGCGCGATATTCGAATGAGAGGGCGTTGACCGCTTTCTGGCCTACCCCGTTGAGGCCGACGGCTTTCTTGAAGGTTTCGCTGTCGTATTTCGCGCCGGTGTTGATCACCGACACGCACTCGAGGAGTTTGCCGAGCGGAATGCCGCGGCCGTAGTCGCGCACGCGCACGGTGCGGTCGACGAGCTCGACTTCGATCTTCCGGCCGTGGCCCATCGTGAATTCGTCGATCGAGTTATCGATCGACTCCTTCAGCAGCACGTAGATGCCGTCCTCCGCGTGGCTGCCGTTGCCCAGCCGCCCGATATACATGCCGGGGCGCAGGCGGATGTGTTCGGTCGAGGAAAGGGTCTTGATGCTCGCTTCGGTGTAAGCTTGGGCCATGGATTTTTTGCGGCAAACAGAGGGCCGCGCCGCCGCGCCTGACAAGCGCAATTGCGGCGGCGAACCGCGCGGCGAAATCCTCGGGCCGGCGCACGTCGCGGGCGGGGTTGCGGTTCCAGGATTGTGCCGCGCCGCGAGTTGCGCATACTGGCGTCAGCACTCACCGCCATGAAAAAAGCCCTCCTCTACCTCCTCTTCGGCCTGCTCGCGCTCGTGTTGATCGCCTACGTTGCGGGTTATTTCTTTCTCGGTTCGATCGTGAAGGCCGGCGTCAACAACGTCGGCCCGAAGGTCACGCAAACGAAAGTGGAGCTCGGCGGCGCCACGATTTCGCCGGTCACCGGCAGCGGCACGCTCAGCAATCTCGCCGTCGGCAATCCCGCCGGTTGGAGCGACGCCAATGCGTTTTATCTCGGTCGCGTGCATGTCGAGGTCGCGCCGGCGTCGCTCCTCAGCGACACCATCGTGATCGACGATCTCGTGATCGAAAACCCCGAGCTGACTTACGAGACGCGCGTCGTCGCCAGCAACATCGGCGACCTGCTGAAGAACATCGAGGCGTCCGTCGGCGGGAAGGATCAGCCCCAGGACCAGAACGCCAAGCCGCGCAAATTCATCGTGAAACATTTCAAGCTCGCCGACGGCAAGGTCACGCTCGGCGTCGGTCCCGCCGCGCTGCCGCTCCCGCTCCCCGGCCTCGAACTCAACGACCTCGGCGTGAAGGAAGGCGGCCTCACCGCCGGCCAGCTTTCCGTCGCCGTCGTGCGGCAGGTGCTGACCAATGTCGTCGCGGCCACGACGCGCGCCGGCGGCAAGATCGGCGGCACGATGGGCGCCGCTGCCGGCGACGCCGCGAAAAAAGCCGGCGAGGGCCTCAAGAAGCTCCTCGGCGGCGACAAGACCGAAAAGAAATAACGCGCGTCGGCGTTTTGTGCCCCCGGTCGCTCGGCGCCGCTGTATCGGCGCTGACACCCCCGCCGGTTGACGCGCCGGGCCGACCGATTTCGCTGAGTCCGTGAAAATTACCTACTTCATCGAAATCCTGTCGTCGTGGTGTTACTGGGCGGAGCCGGCGTGGGCCGAGCTGAAACAGCGCTACGCCGGCCGCGTGGAGTTTCAGTGGAAGGTCGCGCTGATGCGGCCCGAGGATTTTCCCGCGTCGCGCGCGCAGTGCGATTGGTTTTACCAGCGCAGCGGCACGATCGCGCGCTCGCCGTTCATGTTGAACAGCGGCTGGTTCGAGCTCGAGCGCCACGGCCACTACGAAGCGCCGAACTTCGTCACCGAGGCCGCGCGCGATTTCGGTTTCAACGGCGACGAGATCCGGCTCGCGCTCAACACCGCCGCGATGCGCGACGGCCGCCGCGTGGGCGACATGGCTGAGGCCGTGGCGATCGCCGCGCAGGCCGGCCGGCTCGATCCCGCGAAACTTCGCGCCCGCGCCGAATCCGCCGAGGTCCGCGCGCGCGTCGACGCCTCGACCAAGGAGTTTTTCGCGCACCAGATCAACCAGCGGCCGGCCTTTCTCCTCGAAGACGCGATCGGCGACAAAGCCGCCGTTTCCGGCCTCTGGCGGATCGAGCCGCTCGCCGCGACGATCGACGCGATGCTGGCCGACTCGGCCGCCTACGCCGCGCACGCCGCGCATTTCGGCCCCCCGCCGGCCCGCTGAGTGCTGCGCCCGGCGGCGCGCAATCGCGCATTCGTTGGCGACAAACTCGCCGGATCGTGCAACCTCGGGGAAGCCCAGGCGACAACCTGGGTTGTATCTATGAAAGCGCTACCCCGTCTCCTCGCGTTCTTCCTTTGCACCGCTCTCACGATGATCGCCGCCGATCCCATCGTCTCGCCCGAGGTCCATTCTGACCGGACGGTCACCTTCCGCTTCCTCGCGCCCAAGGCCGAGGTCGTCGCGCTCCAGGGCGTGACATTCAAGGAACCCCAGCCAATGCAGAAAGACGACGATGGCGTCTGGAGCCTCACGATCGGTCCGCTCGAACCGGAGTTCTATTACTACACGTTTTCGATCGACGGAGCCACGGTAACGGATCCGCTGAACCGCAACATCAAGAAATGGATCCGCAGCGAGAGCATGTTCGAAATCTCCGGCTCGCCGCCGATTCTCGCCGCCTCGCAGCTCGTGCCGCACGGCGTCGTCCACCGCCACGTCTTCGACTCGAAAACCCGGCACCGCGACAACGCGATCCTCGTTTACACCCCGCCCGGTTTCGATCCGCGTGCCAAGACCACCTATCCGGTCGTGTATTTGTTACATGGATTCGGCGACGACGAGACCGCGTGGCATGAAACCGGACGCGCCAACTTCATCGCCGACAACCTGATCGCCGAAAAACGCGCCGTGCCGGCGATCATCGTGATGACCAACGGTCATCCCGTGCCAATCCCGCCCGGCGCGAGTTTCAACGATTACGCTCCGGCCAATCTCGCCGCGATGCAGCAGGAGCTGCTCACCGAAGTCATCCCGCTCGTCGAACGCAGCTATCCGGTGCGCCGCGACGCCGCGAATCGCGCGATCGTCGGGCTCTCGATGGGCGGCGGCCACTCGCTCAACATCGGCCTCACGCATCTCGAAAAGTTCGGCTGGATCGGCGGTTTCAGTTCCGCGGCGCCCGCGGGAAATCTGGATGCAAAATTCGCCGGCCTCGCCACCGCCGCGCAGAAAAAATCCGGTCTGCCGCAACTGTTGTGGATCGGCATCGGCCGCGACGACTTTCTCCTGGAGCAAAACAAGGCCTTCGTCGCCTGGCTCGACCAGCATCAGATTCCGCACGAGTGGCAGGTGACCGACGGCGGTCACGAATGGCCGGTCTGGCGCCGCTTCCTGGGCGAATTCCTGCCGCTGCTGTTCAAGTGAACGAAATTCGCGGAACCGCGCGCAAACCGCCGACGTCTTCAAGGTCTATTCGACGATGAAATCACGCTTCCGCTTCGCCCTTCTCGTCTGCGCCGTCGCCACCTTGAGTGTCGGGCCGGCGCTCTCCGCGCCGGACGCGGGCATGCGTTTCTCGCAGAGCCTGCCGGCCGAGGAGTTCGCCTCGTCCGGGCTCGCGCGGTTGTCGTCGGATCAGATCGCCGTGCTCGATGCGCTCGTGCGCCGCGACATTGCCCAATCGCGTCTTCCCGCCAGGCAAACCGGGACCCGCCGCTTCTCCGAGCGCCTGAGCGCCGATGAGCGGCGAAACGCCGGCTTCGACCTCCTCACCGAGGTCGAAGTCGGTCAGCTTGACGACGCCGTCGAGCGCCTCATCGCCCCGCCGCCCGCTGCGGCGGGCGCGCTCGCCACCAGCGGTTCGTCCTCGGCAGCGGTCACGAGCTGGAAACTGCGCCGCGACCCGCAAATCCACGGCTCCATGACCCTCGTCGTCGGCGTGGGCAGTCACGGCTACAGCGAATATGGCGGTGGCGTCGTGCTCACCTACGACGATCCGGAAAACCGTTATGCGATTTCGGTCGGCTACGCCGAAATGCACACCAAGGGCGGCTATCCGTATCGTGGCTATCGCGATCGTTTTTACGGGCGGCCACTGTCCGCTTTCGACCTGGTCGACGGTTCGCCGCTCCGTTGACGCCGCGCCGTCGCGGCCCGGGGCTCACTCGTGCTCCCCGCGATATTTCTTTTCGCCCGCGCGCACCGCGATGGGGAGCTGATTTTCCTTC
Source organism: Opitutaceae bacterium (assembly GCA_040255565.1). Classification (GTDB taxonomy): domain Bacteria; phylum Verrucomicrobiota; class Verrucomicrobiia; order Opitutales; family Opitutaceae; genus Opitutus. The sequence goes on from JBDZVH010000002.1 coordinate 407,835, forward strand.
GGTGGTAGCGGGCACGTGGCGAAGGGCGTGAACGCGCACGGCGGGTTGAGCGCCTCGTTGAAATCGAGCACGATCTTCCCGCGTCGCGGCGGATCCGCGTAAACGAAACGCGCCGCCTCGTAGGTTTCGTCGCCACTCGTCAGATCCGAAATCACGAACATCAGCGGCTCGTTCACCGCTTCGACCAGCGGTAACAATTCGAAGGTGCGCCCGTCCTTCTCGAACACGGCCTTGCCCGGAACGAGCGCGGTCGACTCCTGCCCCAGGATGTTGCGAAACGTCACCTCTTTCGCTCGCGGAAAATCTTCCCAGCGCGCCTCGATCCGCCACGCCGGATCGATCGGGAAATAGTCGATCCCGGCGAAGTTCATCCGCCGCTCCGATTCGGAATCTCTGACGCGCAGCGCGAGCCGGCCGCCGCGCTCGATCGCGTAAAGGGTCAACGTGCCCGTGGTCACCAGCGTCGGCGGTTCGCGTCCTTCCACGACCAACGGCGCGCCCAACACTTCGCGTCCATCGACTTTCACATCAGCCGCGGGATTCGTCGTGATGGAAACGCGGCCGGCCGGACTGAGGATGACCGTGCCGAGATGCGCCGGGCCCTTCGGCAGCACGATCCGGTTGTCCGGCGCCGAACCGATCGAATTCGAGCCGGGCTCCAGAAAACAAAGGCCGATCAACGTCAGCCAGCCGTCCGCGCGCGTCAGGTTTTCACGGCGCTCGGCCCGCGCTTTTTCGATCTCGCGAACATACGCCGATGCTTCGATCCCCGCCGACACGGCGGTCGTCAGCAGCAGCGACATCAGCGCGGCCAGGCGCCAGTCCACTCCGAACCGTTTGCGTGCATTCACCGCCCGCAGCGTGCCGCGCCCGCCGTTGTCCGCAAGCGCGCCGCTTTCAGCCCCAACGCCGCGTGCTGTCGTGCGCGCGCCGGGACCACGCGACCATCAGATCGGCGGTTTCCCGCGGAAGGCCCCGACGAGGGCGGAGATCACGAGGAGCACGAGGAAAACAAAGAAGAGCGTCCGCGCGATTTCCGACGACGCGCCCGCGATTCCCGTGAAGCCAAACAGCCCCGCGATCACGGCGATGATAAGAAAAACCAAAGCCCACTTCAGCATGGCGAGAATTGGAAGCGGCGATCGCGATTCGTCCCGGCAACGCGGCGCGGCGTCAGCTGTCCTCGAGTTTCACGTTTTGGGTGCGAAGAAACGGCACCAGTTCATCGACGCCGAAATCCGCCAGGATCTTGCCGTGCCAGTCGAGCGTCGGCGCCTTGGTCTGCCCTGATTTTTGCTCCATCTCACGCATCGCCTCGCGATCGGCAATGACGTCGCGCTCGCGGTAGCTGATACCGTGCTCGCTGAGGAATTCGACCGCCTCGTGACACCACGGACAGCCGGGCTTCACATAAAGGATGGGGAGATTGTCGGCGGGCATGCCGCGATGGTCCGGCCTCCGGGCGTCAGGTTCCTCCGCTGGAGCCCGGACGCCGGCGTTTCGGGGACTTTCCCGATGCCGGCCGGTCGAGCCGCCACAGGACGTTCGCGCCTCGCCAGAGGGCGATGGATTCGCCGATTTCGAAACGCAATTCGTCGCGCCACGCCTCGGCCGCAGCCTGTTGTCCGACTCCCGGCAGCCCCGCGACTGCGGTGGCAAGCCAGGTTTCGCCCGGTTCCGCGTCACCGCTCAACCCCGGCACCGCCGTCAGCGAATGCAGCAGATTCGTGTTGGGCTCCGGCACGGCGATCTCCGCCGTCCGCGTGCCGGCGAGATCCCAGATCCCGGAAAACATCGCGCCGTTGTCGAGCAGGGTCCGCGCGTCGCGCGCAAACACGAGTGCCGGCCGCGCCGTGCGCTCGAGCGGAAACCCGCCCTCGAACGATCTCAGCGTCACTGAACTTTGGATACGATGCAGCCGCACGTGTCCCGGCAGCGCCGGCACGAGCCACGTGTCGATCTCCACTCCAGGCCAGGGCTGCCAGCGCGAATGGAGCGCCGGGGCGTCGGGAGTATTGTCCGTTTCGAACTGCTCGCGTCCGCGCCAGTCGCGTCCGTCCCGGCTCACGAGCAGCATGCTGTCCGCCGCCCCGTGTTGCGGGCCGTTTCCGCCCACCGGCACGCTGAAGGCAAACGCCGTCGAGTAGACGAACTTCCCATACTTTTGTGCCGCGTGGCGAAGGTGCGCGGTCTCGAGAGGATTGTTCGCGAGGGCAAAAACGTGTCCGCGCGAGTCATCGCGGCAGATCCGCAGCCCGGCGCAGCCTGGCGCGACGCTCACCGCCGGCACCTCCGGCGGACGTTCCTCCGCGGTCCAGAACGGATGCGATTCCGGCAACGCGAGCGGCAGAAACGCCTTCGCCGCCCAATACGGCGAGCCGGGAGCGTTGTAGGCTTCGGCCATGATCTGGTTCGGATACGCGTAGCCGATCGTGAGAAATCCCCGTCCGTCGAAGATCGGCTGGCGCGCCCACCACCGGAGATGCTGCAGATGGAGGTGTTTTATCGTTCCCCAAGGCAGCGCCTCGAGATCGGCAAACGCCAGTGCGCCCCAGAACGCCCCTTGCGCGAAGCGATACGTCAGACTGCGGCCCATCGGCAATGCGCTGCCGTCGGGTGCGAACCAGGCGACGAAATCCGGCGCAAAGCGGCGCGCCCGTTCCAGATAATCGCTCGTCCGCGGCGCCCCCGGCCCGCTGAGCTTCGCCCAGACCAAGCCATAGAGGTGCAGCGCCGTCGGCACGTAGTAATCGACGTGCCGGGTGGCTCCGTCGCGATACCAACCGTCGCCGTGATAAAACGCGTCCAGTCGCTGCAGGTCCGCCTCCAGCCGGACGTCGTCGACCGGTGCGCCCACCGACGCGAGCGCGCCATTCACCAGCACGCGAAAAAAATGCCAGTTGTTGTCCCGGACTTCGCGGCGATTGATTTGTCCGAGCCACGCGACGAGGCGCTGCTGCGTCTCGCGGCCGAGCGGACGCCACATCAGTTCCGGTGCCAGCCACAACGCGACCGCGAGCGAACTCATCTCGACCGCCCGCTGATCGCGATCGCCGAGTGTTCCCCAGTAATGCGGATGCGCAGGATCGACTCCCTGCGCCAGCACCTCCGCGATCAGGTCCGCATCCCGGAACCCGCCGCCGCCGGCGACGAGCGACGCCACCGCCCACAACGGCCGGACGAAGGTCTCCAGCCGGTCCGCCGGCGCGCCATAGCTGGCGGTTACCGCGTCGAGCGAAATCGCGGCACCTTCCTTCGCGAGAAGAGGCACGAACGGCTTCCACAACTGCTCGGCCAAGGCCTGGAGATCCGCACGCGTCCGCAACGGGTTTTCAAGCGCGGCGGCCAGATGCATGAGTATAGCACAAAGAGGTCACGTGGGGCATTCCGGAGGGAAACCTACGTCCGTTCGGGAACCAATCAATTCCGGGGGCGACTGTGCGTGCAGGCGCCAGTCCGTGGCCCCGGGACGGTGGCGCTCACGGCAAGCTCCGGTGGATCACGATCTTTCCAGCCATGAAGTTCCGCTCCAACCACAGTCTGTCCCTGCAGCTCCCCGATCTGAAGAAAGCCGAAGCGTTTTATTCCGGAGTGCTCGGATTCCGGCTCCTCGCCAAGACGCCCTCGCGTCTCGAATACGACAGCGGCCGGCTGCTGCTTTACATCGAAAAGGGCGCGCGTCCGCAACCGCCGGCGCCGTCGTTCACCGTCATCGATGCGCGGGCCGCCCGGACACTTCTCGAAGAAAACGGCTGCGAGGTGCTGGAGGATCGGGGAACGTCGGTGAACTTCCGCGACCCGTTCGGCGTCCACTTCGAGGTGGTCGAAGACTGACTGCCACCGTGCCCGCGCCGGTTCAATTCGCCCGCAATAGCTCGAGCATGCGGCGGTCGAGCTGGTGGCCGCGAAAATCTTCGTAAGCCACGTCCGGCCGGCGACTGTCCACGATCCCGAAAGCGCCCCGCAGATTCCACATCGCCCAGCCCCAACCCGCTTCCTTCCACAAGGCGAGCAGGTCGCTCATCCATGCCAGCGCGACGTCGTGCGGGGTCGCCGTGAAACAGCCCCACTCGCCGACGTGCACCGGCACACCGCGACGCACGAGCGGCTGCCAGCGTTCGATCAGCTCCGCGCGCAGCTTCTCGCGATCCCAGCGCACGCCGTGTGCATCGACCATCGGCCACGTCGGCTGCTCGTGCGATTCGAACTCGTTCTCGGGCACCCACGTCGCCGTGTAATGGCTGACCATTTTCGGCAGGTAACCGCGGGTGCTTTGCACCAGGCCGAGATCCGCCAGCCCCAGGACCGGCGTCTGACCGATATCGGCGCCATCGACAAAGATCAGCCGGTCCGGACTTACCTCGCGAATCGCGCCAACCAGCGTCCGCGCAATCTCCTCGTAGCGAGCGTGATCTTTCATGAACGGCGGTTCGTTGAACAGATCGAAACTCAGCCGCTCGCTCGGAATCGAGCGGTAGCGCTCCGCAAAAAACCGCCAGTGATACGTCGCCGCCTCGAGCGCGCGTTCCATCGACTCGCGCGGGCTATCGAACAATAGATACGGCTCCAGCTCGCGGCGGTTCACGCAGTAGCCCGGGATGCGATGGAAGTTCAGGTTGACGTGAATGCCATGCGCGCGGCCCCACTCGATCGCCTCGTCGATCGGCGCCAGCGCCGCTTCGTCGATCTTCATCCAGTCGTTCGCTTCGGCCCACGCCCAATACGACATCGGCAGCCGGGCGAAATCGAAGCCCCATTCCTGCATCCACGCGAAATCGCTTTCAACGAAGCGCTGCCCGCGCCGGCCACCGGCCAGTTCGGTCAGATTGAAACCGCGCCAGCGCGGAATCTTCGGCTGTCGCCACGGTCCCGGCTCAGGTTGCGCTGCGCCGCGGCTCGTCCACCAAGCTCCGGCCGTCGCTACGGCCGCGGTCACAAGGAAATCGCGTCGGGTCAGGTGCATGCTGCTTCGGGGTCAGGCAGGGTTGGGGATTCGCCGAGCTTAACGAAAGTCGCGGCGCCCAACATCCGTTTTTCACCTTCGAGATTTGAGATTTCTTGTCGCGCCGACATGGGGCGTCGCACCGAGGACGCGCGTCCCAACTTCTCCCAGCAACTCACCGCGCCCGCACCGGTCGCGAAGACACGCCCGGCGGTCAGCCGGCGCGTGCATCCAATTCCATTGCTTATGAAAACTCATCCCTCCTCTCCTTTCCTCAGTCACGAAGCCATCGCCCAGCGCGCCCGTCGCCTCTGGGAAAATCGCGGCCGGCCCTCTGGCGACGATGTCGAGATCTGGCTCGAAGCGGAAAACCAGCTCGCCGCCGAGGCCGCTTCCGCCCGCACCACGTCCGCCGCCCACCAACCCGCACCGGCCGACGTGCAACCCGCTCGCGGCACCCGGCGTGCCTCGTCCGCGATCCGCGACGACATCGATCCGGAGGCGGTGCAGGAACGGCTCGACGATTTCGGCGAGCCGCCGCGGCGCAGCGCGACTTCGGCCGAGGTGACGTAAGGCGCGGGACTTGCGTAGTGCCAAACTGGAGACGTCGAGGCGCTCACGGAAATCCCCCGAGGGTGGACTGGGACGCCGGCCCGCTCTCCCGCTCGGCCCCTTTCGGCGGCCCCGGCGCGTCACGAAGTGGCGCGCCGCGGGTCCAACCTTCCAACGCAAACTTCCACTCACATGAAACTACTTTCACTACCCCGCTCCGCCCTGCTTCTCGCCGCCGCGATGTTCACCTGCGCCGCCGACGCCCAGTTGATGATTTCCGGCAAACTCACCGGCGAATTCACCAACGCCGCCGGCCCCAACGATACGGTCACGAACGCGCCCGACGGCAGTTCCGCATCGTTCGTGTCGGGGATCACCTATGGCGAGGGCTCGGTACCGACCTCGATCGAGTTCACCCAGAAAAACTTCACTGACATCGGTCCCGGCCTCGTGGCCGACGATCTCTTCACCATCACGAACGGCCGCAACCTGCTCAACTCCACCGCCACGTCCGCACAGTTCGCGCTGTCGATTTCGCTGACGTCGCCGGAAGCGCACTCCGGCCTCCTGACGACGATCCCGTTCACCATCGATAACACGCCCAACAATGGCGGATTGATCGACGACGCGTTCACGATCTCGGCGGCCCCGATCGCTCCGTTCGATTACGCGGGCTACCGCGTGCAATTCACCTTCGTGGCGCCGCCCGCCTTTCAAATTCCGGAGAATCAATCGATGCCGGCCGGCGCGCTCTATGTGAACTTCACCCCCGTGCCCGAGCCTTCCACCTACGCCCTGGCCGGAGCCGCGCTCCTCGTCGGTCTGATCGGCTGGAGAACCATGCGGCAGCGTCGGAACGTCGACTCCACGACGCCGACAACCTGAGCGCGCACTCGCCAGCGTTGCCGACGCGCAGCGAGCCTGAAACAGTCCGGCGCGCGAGTCCGCACCCGGTGCCTTCGGCGCTGTCAGCGGGTCGCGCGCCTGCATGTTTCCCTTCGCCCTTACCATCTTTGTCGGTGCCTTCCTGCTCTTCGCAGTCCAGCCGCTCCTCGGAAAATTCATCCTGCCGTGGTTTGGCGGCAGTCCGGGTGTCTGGACGACGTGTCTGCTTTTCTTTCAGGCCCTGCTCCTGGGCGGGTATCTCTACGCCCATCTGACGTCGAGCCGGCTGTCGCTACGGCGCCAGGCACTGCTGCACCTCATCCTGATCGCGGCCGCGCTCGCGTGCCTGCCGGTGACACCGGATCTGCGCTGGCGGCCGGAGGGTGCGGAGAATCCCATCCCGCGGATTCTGCTGCTGCTCGGCGCGAGCGTGGGACTTCCTTATCTCGTGCTGTCCTCGACCGGTCCGCTGATCCAGCGCTGGTTCAGCCACGCGCATCCGGGCCGCTCGCCGTATCGCTTGTATTCACTTTCCAACGTCGGCTCGTTGCTGGCGCTGCTCGGGTATCCTTTCCTGTTCGAACGTTTCTTTTCGCGGCAGGAACTCGCCCATTACTGGTCGGCGGGACTCGTGATTTACGCCGCCGGGGCGGGCTGGTGCGTGTGGCGGATCTGGCGCGTCGCCGGCGCACCGGTCGCAGGCCCGGCCGAAGCGCCGCCTGATGCGCTCGCCGCCGCCGAGGCGAGACCGGCGCCGCTCGACCGCCTGCTGTGGTTCGGCCTCGCCGCCGTCGCGTCCGTGCTGCTGCTCGCGACGACCAACAAGCTCTGCCAGGATGTCGCGGTCGTCCCCTTCCTCTGGGTGCTGCCGCTCAGCCTGTATCTGCTGAGCTTCATCCTGTGTTTCGATCATCCGCGCTGGTATTCGCGCGGCTTGTTCAGCGGCCTCTTTGCCTTGGGCGCACTGGTGGACGTTTCCTTGCTGTTCGCCGGACACAATGCCCGGCTCGCCGAACAGGTGATCGGCTACGCCGGCACGCTTTTCGCCGGCTGCATGCTCTGTCATGGCGAACTCTACCGGCTGCGCCCGGGCGCCGGACAGTTGACCTCCTTCTATCTGTCGGTCGCCGCGGGCGGCGCTTGCGGCGGACTGGTGGTGGCGGTGATCGCACCGCTGGTGTTCGATCGTTATCTCGAACTGCATCTCGGGCTCTGGTTGCTGAGCTACTTTGTGGGCGTGCTCGCCTTCCGCCACCGCAGCCTCGCGCTCGTATTCGGCACCGCGGCCGGAGTGCTGGCATCGAGCCTCGTCGTGCCCGCGCTCGGAGCGCTCGCCGAACGTTCGGACGAGCCGTGGACGGCGTTCTTCGAGCAACTGAAGACATTTTTCGGCGAACACCTCGCGTTGATCGCGTTCGCGGCGATCGCGGCCGCCGTCAGTCTCGTGAGCCGCCAGGGCTGGACGCGGACCTGGACCCTGCGGGCGGGCAACTTCGTGATGCTTTTCTCGATCGGGCTCGGCATGCTGTTGATCGCGCAGGTGCGCAAGGACTCGCAGGACGCCGTGCTGACCTCCCGCGACTTTTACGGCGTGTTGAAGGCGTTCGAGCACAATGCCGACCAACCCGATCTGCACTACTACACGCTCGTGCACGGCGTGACGTCGCACGGTTTGCAGTTTGCGGCCGCCCCGCAATCGGACTGGCTCACCACCTATTATGGTGAGAAAAGCGGACTCGGCCTCGCTCTCGCGCAAATCCCACCGCAACGAGCCCGGCACATCGGCTCCGTCGGTCTCGGCACCGGCACCACCGCCGCCTACGGGCGCAGTGGCGACCGGGTGCGCATCTACGAGATTGACCCGCAGGTGGAGCGGCTCGCCCGGACACGTTTCACGTATCTGGCCCGTTCGCCTGCGAAGGTCGAAGTGGTGCTCGGCGATGCGCGGTTGTCGATGGAGCGCGAGCTCCAGCGCGGCGAATCGCAACAATTCGACGTGCTGGCGCTGGACGCGTTCAGCAGCGATGCGATTCCCGTTCACCTGCTCACCCGGGAGGCGTTTCAAATTTATCTGCAGCACCTGAAGCCGGGCGGTATCATCGCGGTGCATACCTCCAATCGCTACCTCGACCTGCAGCCGGTGGTGGAGACCGTCGCGAGCGAGCTCGGCCTGCACACGGCCACCCTTTCGGACAACCCGTCGTCGGAACACTGGTGGCTGTTCCGCAGCACCTGGGTCTTGGTGGCGCGGCGCGCAGACCTGTTTGAGAGCGAGGACATCGCCGGGTCAGCGGAAGCCCCTTCCGGCCGCGACGTGGCGGTCTGGACCGACGATCGCGCGAGCGTTTTCGAGATCCTGAAGTAGCCCGCGTCCGAAAAAGCTCGCGATCCCGATCAGGGATTCGCCGGGGAACCTCCCGCCACGCGAGCCCACTCTCGGGGCGTCCCCGCGCCCCGTCATGAAGCTCATCGACCTCCTGCAAGGCAAGTGGCTGGGCCATCCCCTGCACCCCGCCCTCGTGCATGTCCCGATCGGCGCGTGGCTGGTGGCGTGCGTGCTCGATGTGGCCAACCTCGCCGGCTGGACGCAGGGCGGCCCCGGCCGGCTCGCCCTTTTCTGCGTCGCCTTCGGCCTCGCGGGCGCCGTCCTCGCCGCCGCGCCAGGTCTCGCCGACTGGCTGTCCATCAAGCCGGACAAGCCCGCCAAAAAACTCGGTGTCTACCACCTGCTGCTGAATGTGGCCGCCATGATCCTGTGGAGCATCAACCTCATTCAGCGGTTCGATACCGAGCAGGCCGTCACGCCGCCCATCATGATCACCTCCGCCGCGGGCACGCTGCTTGTCCTCGCCGGCGGTTATCTCGGCTCGCTGCTCGCGTTCGATCATGGCATCGCCGTCGCGCGCTTCTCGAAGCAGCAGTGGCGCGAACGCGCGGTGCGCGAAGGCGCACGAGTCCCGGAGGAGAATTGAACGATGGCGGCGGCGAAAAATCTCCTGCTCGGCAAACCGTTCCGGAGTCCGCTGCATCCGGCGCTCGTGCATGTCCCGATCGCACTGCTGCCGCTCGGCCTGCTGCTCGATCTCGGCAGCTGGGTCTGTCCGCTCAACGAACTCTATCTGGTACGCGGCGCCTTTCTCTGCCTCGCGGCCGGCCTTCTTACCGGTCTGCTCGCCGGCCTCGTCGGTTTCGTCGACTACAGCGAGATTCGGCGCGATCATCCCGCGAAGAAAACGGCGACGCTGCACATGGTGCTGAATCTCGTCGCGCTCGCGCTGTATGGCGCCAGCCTCGCGGCGCGCTGGAATCACCTCGAGGCCATGCGCACGCCATTGCTCGCCGTGGTGGTCTCGGGGGTGGCTACGCTCATCCTGGCCTACTCCGGCTACCTCGGCGGCCATCTCGTCTACAGCGACGGCGTCGCCGTCGGCCGCCACCGCCGCAAACCCCTGCTGCCGCGGGAAACGATCGTCGCGCCCCGCGGCCGCGGCGTCTTCGTGCCCGTGGCCGACGCCGCGGCGCTGGCGGAAGGCGCCACGTTGCGGGTGAAAGCCGGCGACACCGCGATCGTGATTGCGCGCACCGAGGTCCGCGTCCACGCCGTTCAGGAGTATTGCCCTCACCGATACGGCCCGTTGTCCGAGGGCACCTTGCGCGGCTGCGAAATCGTCTGCCCGTGGCACAATTCGAAATTCGACGTGCGCTCCGGCAAGGTCACTGGCGGTCCGGCCAAGGTCGATCTGCGCACGTTCCGCGCGGAGGAGCGGAACGGAGAAATCTGGGTTGAGACGCCGGACGCGTAGATCCGCGCCGCCGGCGGACCGCCGTCAGGTCACCTTCGGCAGCGGCGCATCAATCTCCGGTGCGTGCGGGTGATTGCGCTTGTCCTTCCGCAGGCCCTGGCGCTTCGCCAGCTGGCGATCGAGTTTCTCGACGAGATCGTCGAGCACGTTATAGGCCTCCTTGCCCTCCGCCGACGCGACGATGTCCGGACCGCCGATTTCGATCTGCGCAGTCGCGGTGAAGTGATGCTCCGTGCCCATCGTCTGATCCCGGTGCAACCGCACATTGATGCGCACGATGTAATCGTTATGGCGCAGCAACGCGCCAAACTTGTCGCGCATCGCCGTCTGCAGCGCTGGGGTGAGCTCGAGATGGACGCCCTGAAGGATCAACTTCGAGGCAAGGTCGCCGGTGGTTTTGCGATTCATGCGTCGCTAGACCGCGCGCCGGGCCCCAAGGCACGCAACAAAACCTCCGACCGGCGCCCCGGTCATTTCCGTAAACTCCGCCCGCGGCCCCCGCTCGCTGACGTTTTCCCCTTTTTTTACAGGCAGCGGTATCAAGCGGTTGCGAGCGCAAGACGGGTAGTCCGCGCCGCCATCTTCATGCGCAAATTCCGCTGCCATGCAGGGCTGCGGCAGAATCGCGGCGGTGAGCCGCCGCGGTCGAAGTTTGTAGATGCTTCTCGCGACGCCGCTCCGTCATCGAGGTTCGCAGTTGTCGGGAAACGCCCGATGTGTCGCATAGGAAGAATGCCTGTTATTCCTCTGCGCTGGTTCTATCTTGCCAGCGGACTTTTTCTCCTCGTTGCCGCGAGCGACCTGTTTTTCTTTTCCCATGTCGCCGCCGACGCCCGCGCCGCCGAGGAACACCAGCGCATCGGCGCCGCCGACTTCCTCGCCGCCGCGTCCGCGGGCGAGCTGAAAAACGGCCACGTGGTTTACCGCGGCCACGCGCTCGGCCTGGCCGATCTCGTCGCCACGCGCACGACGGGAGAACAAACCGCCACGGTGCGCTCCGCCGCGCGTCTCACGGACGCCGATCTGCTCGTGCTCCGGCAGCAGCATTTCGTCGAGGAAGACGTGGCGACGTTCGCCGCGACGGCCGAGCCCGCCGCCATGCTGCAAGCGGCGAAATTCATCCGCGGCTCGCTCGTGCCGCTCGGCGTGATCGCGCTCTTCATCGGCACCGCGTGCGGCGTACAACGCTACGCCGGCCGCATCGCAGCGTTCTCCGGCCGACGGCTGCGGCCGGTGACCTCGAGCGTGAAATTCTCCTCCGTCGCGGGCTGCGACGAGGCCAAGGACGAGGTCCACGAGGTCGTCGAGTTTTTGAGAGATCCGACCCGGTTTCGCGAAACGGGCGGACGCATGCCGAAGGGCGTGCTGCTCGTCGGCCCTCCGGGCACCGGCAAGACGATGCTCGCGAAAGCCGTCGCGGGCGAAGCGAAGGCCCATTTCTACAGCTTGAGCGGCTCGGATTTCGTGGAGCTTTACGTCGGTGTCGGCGCGTCGCGCGTCCGCTCCTTGTTCAAGAAAGCGCGTGAGACCGCACCGAGCATCATCTTCATCGACGAAATCGACGCGATCGGCCGCCAGCGCGCCTCGGGCGACGCCAGCGGCGCACAACAGGAACACGACCAGACGCTCAACGCGCTGCTCGTCGCGATGGATGGTTTCGAATCCGACGACGCCGTCGTCGTGTTCGGCGCCACCAATCGTCCCGATACGATGGACAAGGCCCTCCTGCGTCCCGGCCGCTTCGATCGTCAGGTGTCCGTCGGCCTGCCGGACCTCGCCGGCCGCGTGGCCATCCTGCAAGTCCACGCCGGCGCGGTGAAACTCGATGAAACCGTCGATCTCAACGAAATCGCCAAGGCGACGCCCGGCTACTCCGGCGCCGATCTCGCGAACCTGCTCAACGAGGGCGCGATCCACGCCGCCCGGCACCGCCGTGCCAGGATCACGATGGCCGATCTCGACGAGGCGCGCGACAAGATCAACTGGGGCCGTGAAACGCGCCGCGCCATGACCGAGCAGGACAAGCGCGTCATCGCGTATCACGAAGCTGGACACGCGCTCATGCAGGTTCTTTCGGGCGACGACGCCGTGAAGCTGCAGAAAGTCACGATCATCCCGCGCGGCCGCTCGCTCGGCAGCACGCACTTCACGCCGGAGCGCGACCTGTTCAACTACTCGCAGAAACAGCTGATCGCAAAACTGCAGTGTCTCATGGCCGGCCGCATCGCCGAGGAGATCGCGCTCGGCAGCATCACGAGCGGCGCCTCCGGCGACATCCAGGAAGCCACCCGCACCGCGCGCCAAATGGTTTTCGAATGGGGCATGTCGCCGCTCGGCTTCATGGCGCTCACGCGCAGCGACGGCGCCGAGGCAATCGCGAGCCAGCAGACATTTCACGAAGCCGAGCGCCACGTGCGCGAGCTGCTCGACGGCAACTACGCGCTCACGACCGCGGAACTGACGAAGAACCGCGCCTGCCTCGACGCGATCGCCGCAGCGCTCATCGCCCGCGAAACCATTTCCGGCAACGAAGTCCGCCACCTCGTATCCGAATTCCGCGCCGCCGCCTGAAGCGTAAAAACGCACACGCCGCCGCCTCGCCCCGACTTCAAGGCGCGAGGTGCTTCGCCAGGAACGCTTCGATTCGCGAATACAGCTCGATGTTGTGTTCGAGCCGCGCCATCCCGTGCCCCTCGCCGCGCACGAGATAGGTTTCGTGTGACACGCGATTTTTCGCGAGCTCGTCAATCAGGCGCTTCGATTCTCCGACGTTCGCGATCGGATCGTCCTTGCCGTGGGAAACGAAGACCGGCACCCGGATTCGATCGGCGCGGCGCACGGGCGAGATCGCGTCGAATTTTTCCTGCTGCTGCTTCGGATCGCCCAAGCGCCGCTTGAGCGCCGCGTAGCGCGCATCCGTGAACTGATCGTATTTCGCGTCCTGCAGCACCTGCGCCCAATCGAAGACGCCAGCGATCGTCACCGCACAACGGTAGAGCTCCGGCTCGTTCACGACACCCGACAGCGCGAGGTAAGCGCCGAACGACGCGCCCATGATCGCGACGCGCTTCGCATCGACCAGCCCCGAAGCAACCAGCTTCTTCGTCGCCGCGGTGACGTCGTCGTGCATCTTCCGAAAGTCCCATCGATCTTCCTCGGGAAAACGCCAGTCGTAGCCGGGTGAGCCACGGTAGTTCGGCTGCAGCACCGCGTAGCCGCGATTGGCGAGAAACTGCACCTCGGGGTTGAAGCCCCAGACATCCCGCACCCACGGTCCGCCGTGCGGCAACACGACGAGCGGCGCAGGATTTTTCTTCGACGCTCCCGCCGGCAGCGTGAGGTAGGCATCGAGCTCACGACCGTCGTCAGTCGTGAACTTCACCACCCCCATCGGCTGCATCCGCTTCGGATCGATCCACGGCGCCGAAGCCTTGATCAGCCCGAGCGAATGATTCTTCAGATCGACCTGGTAATACACGGACGGTTGCCGGTCGGACCAAACCTCGACGAAAAACCGGCCCTTCGTATCCCGATCCTGGAGACGCACGACCATCCCTGGAAACGAAGCCTCGACGAGTTTTTGCACAGTCCGATACCCCTCGTCGAACCACACGGATTTCGGCGCCGCCGCGTGGTAGAAGGCCCCCACGATGCTGCGGGTCTCGAAGTCGCGACGGATGTAGCCCTCGAAATCGTAAGCCTTGTCGCGCACGAGCAACTCGCCCACCTCGCCGCTCGCCGCATCCATGAAACGCAGCGCCCGCGGCTGATTCGGCTCGCGCGGCGACACCACCACCAGTTGTCCCGGAGTTTCGCCCGCGCCGACGATGTCGACCGCATCGAGATCGATAGGCGATGGCTTCCACCCGCCCGCGTCGAACCGATGCAGGTGCGCGTAGCCTTCCTCGTGTGTGAACGCGAACGCCAGTTCGCCGTCGCGATCACACAGGTAACCCACGTTCAGCGCACCGCGCGGCAGCGGATAGCTTTTGAGCACGTGGCGCGCGTTGCGGTCGCGCACGTCGATCACGTCCGACCAATCGGTGTCCGCCGCACGCAAGTTCACGATGCCGCCGAGATTCAGGTTCGTGTCGATCTCGGCCACGCCGAGGTTTTTTCCGTCTTCCACATCGGAGCTCATCCAGACCAACGGCGTCCGCCGGTTGCGCTCCGGCACGCCGATCAGCCGCGCCCCGCAATACTGCAGCACCGCGTAATTGCGGCGCAGGTTGCGCACGTGCGCGATCATCATGCCCATCCCGTAGAGTTTCTCCTGCGCGGTAAGAAACATCAGCCGCTCGTCGTCGAGCCACGTGAACGCGTAGATGTCCTTGTCGCCGCCGCCGCGCAGCACATCGATGTCCTTCGTCTCAAGATTGTAGACCAGCAGCTCCTCGCGATCCTGCCCGGTCGTGACGAGCGCGGCCAGATACGTGCCGGCGCGATTCAGCGACGGCGATCGCAGCAAGGCCGGCCGGAAAAAATCCTGGATCGGGATGGGCGCCGTCTCCGGCACCGGCTCGATCCGCGCGAGATCCGTTTTCTCACGCGCATTCATTATGGAAACACACGCGACCGCCAACACGGCCCGCTGGAGCAAGGGGCAAAGCCAGGAACGCATGACCGAGTCTCGCCACACCCGCCGACGTTTTGCAAGAGCCCCGCCTCCTCTCCCGCCTGCCCACTGAGCAGAGTGTCATACATTATATGACACTCTGGTTCGGCTCCGCTGGAAGGGAGAACGGGTGCGAAAAGGGGTTGGCTCTTTTTCTCTGATGGCGCGTCTGTGCTAGGCACCTCCCCAATCCCCATGATCCGTCGTGTTCCTTTCCTGGTGTTTGCTTTTTTCGTCGCTGGTTGGTCGCCACTGACTGCCGCCGACCATTCGATTCTTCCGCTCGGTTCGCCGCTGCCCGATTTTCGCCTGCCGGGCGTCGACGGCCGCGACTACACGCCGGCCGATTTTGCGCACGCTGACGTGCTCGCGATCGTTTTCACGAGCAACCACTGCCCCACCGCGCAGCTTTATGAGGAGCGTCTGAAACAACTCGCCACCGATTACCGCGACCGGTCCGTCGCGCTCGTCGCGATCAATCCGAATCACGCCGATGCCGTGCGTCTGGACGAGATGGGCTTCACCGATCTCGACGACACATTCGAGTCGATGCAGGAGCGGGCGCGCCATCGCGGATACAACTTCCCATATCTCGACGACGGTCCGACGGAGACCTTCGCGCGGCAACTCGGTCCGGTGGCCACGCCGCACGTCTTCATCTTCGATCGCGCGCGTCGGCTGCGTTATCAAGGCCGCATCGACGATTCCGAGCGGCCCGATCTCGTAAAGCACCGCGACGCCCGCGCGGCGATCGACGCGCTGCTGGCGGGAAAAGAACCCGCCGTGACACAGACAAAAGTTTTCGGCTGCTCGACGAAGTGGAGCGACAAAACCGAGGACAACCACCGCTGGCGCGAAAAGGTAGCGAAGGAGCCGGTGAAACTCGAACCGGCCGGCGTCGAGGCGCTGCGCGCACTGCGCGCCAACCGCGATTCGGGCAAGGTGCGCCTGATCAATGTCTGGGCAACCTGGTGCGGCCCGTGCGTGGCGGAGTTCGACGAACTGATCGAGCAGAACCTGCGGTTCCGTCATCGCGATTTCGAGCTCGTCACCGTCGCGGCGCAGTTTCCCGACGAGCAGCCACGCGTGCTGAAATTTCTCCAGCAGCATCACGCATCGACGCGCAACCTCATCTTCGCGACGACGGAGAAATATGCGCTGCTCGAGGCGCTCGATCCGGAATGGAACGGAGCGCTGCCGCACACGCTGCTGGTGGCGCCCGGCGGAGCGGTGATCTACCGGCAAACCGGCGCGCTCGACTTTCTGGCGCTGCGACGCGCGTTGCTGCCCGCGCTCGATGCAATCGCGCCGTGGCCGGCCACGGGCGGGGAGTGAACGCGCCGCGGGGCGTCAGCGCTTTTTCTTTTTCGCGGGCGCAGTCTTTTTTCCGGGCGCGCTGCTTCTGGCGACCACGCGCTTCGTAGCGGCGCCGCGGACAAGGCGCTCCGCCTTGCGCTTCGTGACCGTCGTCTTGCGGCGGGCATTCGCCTTCGCCGGACCTGGCGCGGCGCGGCGCGCGCTGGCTGTATTCGTTTTCTCGCGACGCGTGTGCGCCTTGCCGACGGGTTTCCGCGTGAGCCCCTGACGGCGGGTCTTTCGATTCCTGCGGGTGGCGTTTTCCATCTCGAAGAGGACCGCGCCTCAGGCGGGGCGTTCCCAAACGTCGCGGGCCGCCGATCGCGCGATGCGTCCGGCGGCCCGCCTGCTGCACACGGCGTGAGCCGTGGAATGGCGCTCGAAGTTTATTCGGTGGCGCTGCGATTCTTGTTCGAGCTGTCCCGCGTCATGTTCGCGATCTCGCTCTGCGACACGTTCAGCGTGAAGTGATCCTTGCTCGAGTCATAGTTGAGCTGCGTGAGCGGCACGCGGATGAGGTCGTTGCCCATGCCGAGAAAACCGCCGGAGGAGATGACGACGGAGGCGCCGCCCGACATCGCGCCCGAGAGACTGCCGACGGCGGAATCGATGGAGGAGCCGAGGGTCGCATTGCTGTCCGCGGTGGTGGAGGCGGTGCCCGTGGACGTGCGGCTCGTGTTCATGCTGCCACTGGTGCTGCTGGTATCGCGGGCACCTTCGCGGTTGCCGAACGCGGTCGCGAGTTGCGGCGTGCGCGAGGAATCGAGCACGACATCTTTCACCTCGCCGATGCGCTTGCCTTGGCTGTCGTAAACGTTCTTTCCGATCAGCGCCTTGGCCGTGAGTTGGTGATCGAGCGCGGATTGCGAGACGGTTTGGATGCTCGCCGCGCCGGACGACATGTCGGACATCGAGGAGTGCATCGAGTCCATCGAGCTCGTCGAGCGGTTCGAACTGCTCGAGGTCGAGGACGGGCTGCTGTAGGTCGAGCCCGACGTGCTGCCGGTCGACGAGCGGCCGGACGACGTGTCGGTGCTGGACGAACCGGTGCTGGATTGGGCCGAAACGGCGAGAGGAAGCGAAGCGGCCATCGCCAGAACGGCGAGCGTGCGGAAGTGTGGTTTCATGGCTGTCGAATGGGTTGTTTTCTTTTTCGCCGGCGGACGCCGAAACGAAGGCGTTCACGGGGTTGTGTTCGCCGCGTCAACGTAGTCCCCGCCGCACGGGCGCGCCATGGGGAGCCCATCCTCAACGTGCCTCCGGTTGCGTTCTTAGCCGCAGGTCCGGAGTAAATTGTGCGTGGTCGCCCGAAGCTGTCGCGCGACCTCAGGCCACCGATTCGCGAGGCATGTTCACCGACTGGACGCGCTTCCGGTATTGGCCCGGCGACTCGGCAGTAAGTCGCTTGAACACCACGGACATGTATTCCAGATGCTCAAAGCCGGTCATACTCGCGATCGTCTTGAGCGGAAAATCCGTTTCCATCAGCAGTTCCTTTACCCGCGCCAGCTGCACGCGCCGGATTTCCGCTTGCGGCGAGCGGCCGATGAACCGGCGGAATTTCTTCTCCAGCTGGCTGCGCGACGCCGCCGAGTGTTTGAGCACATCGTCGACGCTGATGCCGGTGCAGGCGCGCTCACGGATGTAGCTGAGAGCGGCGGCGACATTCTTGTCGCCGATCGCGAGAATGTCGGTCGACAGGCGCGTCACCACGTGCACCGGCTCGATCCGCAGGTCCACCGTGCCGGGGTCGTCGCCGCGCAGCATTTGATCCAACACTTCGGCCGCGCAGTAGCCGGTCTGGTGGGAGTTGAGCGCGACACTCGAGAGCGGCGGATAGGCGAGCTCGCATCGCATGGTGTCGTTGTTGACGCCCAGGACCGCGAGTTCCTCGGGGACGAGCCAGCCGGCGGCTTGGGCCGCGGTCATGACTTGAAACGCCTTCACGTCCACGCACGCCATGACGCCGACCGGCCGCGGCAGACGGCGCAGCCAGGCGGTCAATTGTTCCGTCTGCATCGCATCCCAATCCGGCGTGATCTCGCCCGGATATTCGGCATCGAACACATCGCAGCTGTGGCCCGCGAGTCGCAGTGCCTCGATGAAGCCGTCGCGGCGTTCGCAGGACCACGCTTCATTGCTGAAACCGCAGAACGCGAAATGCCGGAAGCCGCGCTCGATGAAGTGCTCCGCGCCGAGGTGACCGATCGCGGCATTGTCGGGCCGGATCTTCGGCACGCCGGGAAACGGCGGGGTATCGTTCAGATCCACCAGTGGAATCCCGAGTCGCGCGCAGGTCTCCACCATTTCCGGAGTCGTGTGCCGGCTGATCACGCCGTGCCACTTTTCCTGCGTCAGCCAGCCCGGTTCGCGCTGCGTGCGTGCCTCGTCGTCGAGAAACGTCGCCCACTGCCGATGCGAACGCTCGTATTGCACCACGCCCTGCAGCACACGCGAGGCCTCCTCGAAGCGCATCAGGAAAACGAGCAGGATCTTCGGCCTCATGGGGCGCGATGTTTCGCAGCTCGCAAAAGAATGCAATGCCGCGCCCCCGCGCCGCTGCGAAATTCGTGCACTGCCGCACCGCCGGCCGGCGCGGATCGCTGGCAAAAATGCGTTTCTCCCTCGCAAACACCCGCACTCACGCAGCGCCGGATCTGACGCAGGTGCCCCCCAATCCCAGTTCGATCGCGGCAACAATTGTTAAACTTTTCCCCGCGAGGCGCGTCAGGCGGCCGATCCCCTATGCTTCCCCTGCGCCTTCTGCCCTTTGTCGCCGCGTTGTTTTCCGTCTCCGCCTTTGCGGCGCCGGCGATTCGTCTCAACACCCTCGGTTTTCTCCCGGATGCGCCGAAACAGGCCACGGTCGCCGCGAAATCCGGCGACTTTTCGGTCGTGCGCGCACACGATGGCGCGGTGGTGTTCAAGGGCACATTGCAGCCCTCCGCGTCGGCGCCCGACGGCGAGGAGGTCCTGGCGGTCGCCGACTTCTCGGGTTTGCGCGTTCCGGGAACCTACGTGCTTCAGGTGAAGAACGCCGGCGAGTCGCCGGTCTTCCGAATCGCGTCCGATCTTTATCGCGAGCCGTTCTTCCTCGTCACGCGCGCGATGTATTTGTGGCGCTGCGGCGTCGAGGTCAGCGGCGAGTGGCAAGGCCGGCACTTCCATCACGCGGCCTGTCATCTCGACGACGCGTGGCTCGATCACGTCACCGGCCGTCACGAGAAACTCGCTTCGACGGGCGGCTGGCACGACGCCGGCGATTACAACAAATACGTCGTCAACGCCGGCGTGACGCTCGGCGCGATGCTGCGCGCGTGGGAGGATTTTCCAGCGGTGCGGACAATCGCGCTCAACCTGCCGGAATCGGGGGGACCGCTGCCGGACTACCTCGCGGAAATCAAATTCGAGACCGACTGGCTCCTCACGATGCAAGCGGCGGATGGCTCGGTTTACACGAAGGTTTCGACCGAGCGTTTCGGGCCGTTCGTGCTTCCGGAAAAAGAAACGACGCCGCGCTACGTGTGCCCCGCGGGCACGCCGGCCGCCGCAGACTTCGTCGCCATGCTCGCGCAGGCGGCGCGCGTTTTCCGGCCGTTCGCGCCCGACTACGCGGAGCGCTGTCTCGCCAGCGCCCGCAAGAGCTACGCCTACCTCGTCGCTCATCCCGAACTCATCGCGCCCGACCAATCGAAATTCCACACTGGCACGTATGCGACGAAGGATGCCGACGATCGTCTCTGGGCCGCCGCGGAGATGTGGGAAACCACGGGCGACGCCGACGCGCTGCGCGATCTCGAAACCCGCATCCGCGACCTGAAACCTGCGTTCGACGAAAACTTCGATTGGGGCGAAGTGAAGAATCTCGGTCTGCTCACCTATCTTTATTCGCAACGCCCCGGCCGCGGCGCGGCGCTCGTGCAGGAACTGCGGGACAACCTGCTGAAAACCGCCGACACGATCGTCGCGAAAGCGCATGCGCATCCTTACGCGCGTCCGCTCGGCGACCGGTATTATTGGGGCGGCAATGGCGGCGTCGGCCGCCAGACGCTGCTCCTCGCGGCAGCGCACCGGTTGACTGGCGATCGCAAGTATCGTGACACCGCGCTCGACGCGCTCAACCACCTGTTCGGCCGCAATGTCCACGGCCGCTCCTACGTCACCGGCCTCGGCGAGCGGCCGCCGCTGTTTCCACATGACCGCCGCTCCGGCGGCGACGGCGTGGATCAACCCTGGCCCGGCTATCTGGTCGGCGGACCGAATCCGACCGCGAAGGATTGGTTCGACGTAGAACCCGATCCGCGCACGAACGAAATCGCGATCAACTGGAACGCCGCGCTGATCTACGCGCTTGGGGGTTTCCTCGCGGAAACGAAATAGCGGAAGTAACGGCCATCGCGAAAGGCATCGCCGACGCCCCCGCGGACTCGCTCAGACGCGCGTCTTGAAATAATCGATGGTGCGCTTGAGGCCTTCCTCGAGCGGCACCCGCGGCTCCCATTTCAGCACCTTGCGCGCGAGCGCGATGTCGGGCTGACGCTGCTTCGGATCGTCGGCCGGCAGCGGTTTGTGCACGATCTTGGATTTGCCGCCAACGAGCTTCAACGTGAGCTCGGCCAACTCGAGCATCGTGAACTCGCCCGGGTTGCCCAGGTTCATCGGACCGACCGTCTCGGTTTGCGCCATGAAACGCACGAAACCCTCGATCAGGTCGTCGACATAGCAGAACGAGCGGGTCTGCGAACCGTCGCCGTAAATCGTGAGATCCTCGCCGCGCAGCGCCTGCACGATGAAATTGGATACGACGCGGCCGTCCGCTTCGTGCATGCGCGGACCGTAGGTGTTGAAGATGCGGATCACGCGGATATCGACGCCGTTTTCGCGGTGGTAATCGAAGAAGAGCGTCTCGGCGCAGCGCTTGCCTTCGTCGTAACACGAACGCCGCCCGATCGGATTCACGTTGCCCCAATAACTCTCCGGCTGCGGATGCACCGACGGATCGCCATAGACTTCGCTCGTGCTCGCTTGAAACACCCGCGCCTTCACGCGCTTCGCCAGACCCAGGCAATTGATCGCCCCCATCACCGACGTTTTCGTCGTTTTGATCGGGTTGAATTGGTAGTGCGGCGGCGACGCCGGGCACGCGAGATTGTAGATCTGGTCGACCTCGAACTTGAAGGGGTCGATCACGTCGTGCCGCACAAACTCGAAACGCGGATTTCCGGCGAGATGCTGGATGTTGATTTTCCGGCCGGTGAAGAGGTTATCGATCGCAATCACTTCGTGGCCATCGGCCAGCAGACGATCGCAAAGATGGGAGCCCAGGAAGCCGGCGCCGCCGGTGACAAGGATGCGCATAAGTGCGGCTGAGAGACTTGTGAAACAGGTTTCGGTTCGCGAGGAAAAGTTGTGCGACGAGCGAAACCGCCCGCACACGGGAGGCGATTTCCCGACAGAAATCATTTTCGAACTTGCTTAATTAAGTTATTACTTAATTACTGCGCCATGCTCTCGCTCGCCGCTCTTGCTGACCCGACCCGTCGCCGGATCGTGGAGCTGCTCGCCGGGCGCGAGCGCACCGCCGGCGAAATCGTGGACGAGTTCGACATGTCGGCGCCCGCGATTTCCCAGCATCTGAAAGTGCTGCGCGACTCCGGCCTCGTGAATGTCCGCGCCGAAGGGCAGCGGCGGATCCACTCGTTGAACGGCGAAGGCCTCGACGAACTGTCGGACTGGCTGGAACGCACGCGCGCCGTGTGGAGCCGCCGCCTCGACGCGCTCGAACGGGAACTCCGTGCCGACGACGCCAAGAAGAAATCTTCCAAATGAACCCATCCCCCCGCAACGACTCCTACGCCGAGTTCCCCGCCCGCGGCGAACTTCGCATCGTCCGTCTCCTTCCCGGCCCCATCGAACGTGTCTGGGAGTTCCTCACCGATCCCGAAAAACGCAGCCGCTGGTTCGCGGGCGGCGCCACCGAGCCCAAGGCCGGCGGGAAAATCGAATTCGTCATGCACCACGCGAAGATCGCGCCCGACGAAACGCCGCCGGCGAAATACGCCCAGGTCCAGGACCCGGGCGTGACCTTCGAGGGCCGCGTGCTGCGTTACGAGCCGCCGCGCGTGCTCGCTTACACATTCGGCGACGACGATTCCGAAGTGACCTTCGAGCTGACACCGCAGGACGGACAGGTTCTGCTCGTCCTCACCCATCGCTCACGCGGCGAAGACATCAAGGAACAGAGCAACTACGCCGGCGGCTGGCACACGCATCTGTCGATCCTCATCGCGCTGCTCGAGGGCACGACTCCGCCAAAATTCTGGGCCACGAACGCGCAGCTTGACGCGCATTATCGCGAGGTGGCGCCGCGCTGATCTCAGCCCGGCCTACCTGACGTTTCGCCGCTGATTCTCTTCCCGTTCACGGCGCACCGCCTGCGTCGCCAGCCACTGCTTTGCTCTTTTGATCCCGATGAAAACCACCACGACACCCACCGCTCCCCACCTCGTCTCGTCTGACGAATGGCTCGCCGCCCGTCTCGAACTGCTCCGTGCCGAAAAAGAACTCACCCGCCAGCGCGCGGCGCTGGCCGCGCGTCGCCGCGAGCTTCCCTGGCAACGCGTGACGAAAGATTACGTGTTCGCCGCCGAAGCCGGTCCCGCGTCGCTCGCAGATCTCTTCGGCGCGCGCAGCCAGTTGATCGTTTATCATTTCATGTTCGGTCCCGAATGGGGCGAGGGCTGCAAGAGCTGCTCGTTCGTCTCCGATCACTTCGATGGCATGCTCTCGCACCTCGGCGCCCGCGACGTCGCCTTGGCCGTGGTTTCACGCGCGCCGCTCGCCGAACTCCTGCCGTTCAAGCGCCGCATGGGTTGGGCGTTCAATTGGGTTTCTTCCGCAGGGAACGATTTCAACTACGACTTCCACGTTTCGTTCACGCCCGAGGAAATCGCGTCGGGCCGGATCCGCTACAACTACACCGAGCTGCCGTCGTTTCCCTTCGAAGAGGCGCCGGGGTTCAGCGTCTTCGCCCGCGACGCCGACGGTGAGGTTTTCCACACCTACTCCACCTACAGCCGCGGGTTTGAGCACCTGATGAACACCTACAACTTCCTCGATCTCGTGCCGAAAGGGCGCGACGAGGACGGACTCGAATATCCGATGGCGTGGGTGCGCTATCATGATCGCTATGACGCGTGATGCGTCACCGCGCGCGACATCGCGTCCAACACGAGTCACGTTCGGTCGCTCGCTGCTGATCGCCGCGGGCGTCGCACTGGTGCCGAAATGCGCGTGGTGCGTCTTCGTTTATCTGGTCACGGGCGCGGCGATCTTTTCCGCTGCGCCCGAATTCTGCGGCGGCACGGCGACAACGGTGCCAACGCTTCAGCTCGCGATCGCCGCGGGAACGTTTCTCGTCGCGTTCGCGGTTCTGCGACGCAGCGCCCGCTGCGCGCGGGACCGCTCGCGGCCGTCCGCTTAACGGGCGAGCCGCGCCGCGGCGCCGGCTTCGTAACGTTCGATCCAGGCGCGGTGCCATGAGTCGAAATCGCCGGCCTCGATGTGCGCGCGCGCCTGGGCGACGAGATCGAGGTAGAAATGAAGGTTGTGCAGCGTGAGCAACGTGCAGCTGATGATTTCGCCCGCGAGCGTCACGTGCCGCAGATACGCGCGGGAAAACGTCCGGCACGTGTAGTTGTCGAGTCCTTCCACGATCGGCCGCGGATCGTCGCGGTATTTCTCGTTGCGCAGGTTCATCGGCCCGTCGGGCGTGAAGACGAGACCGTTGCGCGCCACGCGGCTCGGTAGCACGCAATCGAACATGTCCACGCCGAGCGCGATCATCTTCAGGATCTGCGGCGGTGTCCCGAGGCCCATCGTGTAGCGAGGTTTGTGCGCTGGCAGAAACGGCGTCGTCGCGCCGACTTGTTTCAACATCTCCGGTTCGGGCTCGCCCACGCTGACGCCGCCGACGGCGTATCCAGGAAAGTCCAACGCCGTGAGGGACTCCGCCGCCTCGCGACGCAGGTCGTCGAACGTCGAACCCTGCGCGATCGCAAACACCTGATGGCCGCCCGCGAGAAAGCCGCTGTCGGTGGCGATCTCCTTGCACTGTTTCGCCCAGCGGTAACTTCGGGCCACGGCCCGCGCGCACTCGTCGCGCTCGCACGGCCACGGCGGGCACTCGTCGAGCACCATCGCGATGTCGCTGCCAAGGTTTTGCTGAATCGTCATCACCTCGCGCGGACCGAGGAACAATTTCGCGCCATCGAGATGCGATTGAAACGCCACCCCGTCGTCGCGGATGTCGCGCAGCTTCGCCAGGGAGAAAACCTGAAAACCGCCACTGTCCGTCAAAATCGGGCCGTCCCAGCCCATGAACCGATGCAACCCTCCGAGCTCGCGCACACGTTCGCTGCCGGGGCGGAGGTTGAGATGGTAGGTGTTGCCCAAAATGATCTGGGAACCGATCTCGCGCAAATGCACCGGCGTCAGGGATTTCACCGTGCCCTGCGTGCCGACGGGCATGAAGATGGGCGTTTCCACCACGCCATGAAGCGTCTGCAAACGCCCGCGGCGGGCCGCGGTCGCGGTGTCGGTTTTAAGCAGCTGAAAAGGAGAAGTCATCGCCGGTGGCAAAGCGTGGATGGATTGCGCCGTCGCTGTGCCGCTCGCAATGCCAGAATGCACGGCGGCGCACTTGACCGTCCCCGGAAGCCATGGGTAACTGTCCCGAAGTGCTCCTGGTCATCGACAACTTCGATTCGTTCACCTTCAACCTGGTCCAGTATTTCGGCCAGTTGGGCGTGGAACAGCGGGTGTTTCGCAACGACGAGATCACCCCAGCCGAAGCGCTGGCGTTGAACCCGGACCGCGTGCTGTTGTCGCCCGGCCCGTGCTCGCCGAAGGAGGCCGGCGTCACCCTCGAAATCATCAAGGCGTTCGCCGGCGTGAAACCGATGCTGGGCGTGTGTCTCGGTCATCAGTCGATCGGTCATTATTTCGGCGGCAACGTCGTGCGCGCCTCACGGCTCATGCACGGCAAGACCTCGCCGATCCTGCACCGCGACACCGACGTTTTCCGCGGGATGCCGCAGGGCTTCGCCGCCACGCGTTATCACTCGCTGCTCGTCGAGCGCAGCACGTTTCCGCAGGAACTTGAAATCACCGCCGAAACCGCCGAGGGCGAGGTCATGGGCCTGCGCCATCGCACGTTGCCGATCTGGGGCGTGCAATTTCACCCCGAGTCGATCGCGACCGAGGACGGGATGAAGATCCTGAAAAACTTTCTGGAGCTGAATTGATGCCCAAGGAACACACGGACCACACGAAACCCGACCTTCATTCCGTGTATTCAGTGTGTTCCGGGGGCCAAAACTAAATCCCCATGCGCTGTCCCAAGTGCACTTCGATTGAGGACAAGGTCATCGACTCCCGCATCAGCAAGGAGGGATCGACCATCCGCCGCCGGCGCGAGTGCCTCGAGTGCGGCCACCGCTACAGCACGACCGAGACGCTCATCCGCGACGGCATCGTCGTCCTGAAACGCGACGGCCGCCGCGAAGAGTTTTCCCGCGAAAAACTCGTCCACGCCGTTCGCGCAGCCTGTCACAAGCGTCCCGTCGACGCCGAGCAGATCGCGATGCTGATCGAGGACGTGATCGACGTCTTGGAAGCGCATTACGAAAGCGAGATCCCCTCCGCGGCGATCGGCGACGCCGTCATGCAGCGCCTGCGCACCGTCGACCAGGTCGCCTACGTGCGCTTTGCGAGCGTGTATAAGGAATTTCGCGACGTCTCCGAATTCGTGCAGGAAATCGGCTCCCTGCCGAAACCGAAAAACGGCACCAACGCGCCGCACTGATCGCGGGAGCCTGCTTACAGGCCATCGGACACACCGCCGCCGTGACCTCCGCCTCCCGCGACGAGCTTCGCCGCCTGCATTTCATCGACGCGCTGTTCGCGCACGTGACCGGGCACGACCTCTATCTCGCGCGCCAGATCAAGGAGGCGATCACGTTCAGCCTCGCCGAACTCGCCGCGCAAACCGCCGCGCACCCCGAGCTCGCGGCGAAATACGACGCCGCCTTCAACGCCGCGGCCGCCGATCTGCTCGCGAAGCTTTTCACGCAGTTGCCGCGACACGGATTTTTCCACTGGGATGCCTCGCTCACACTAGCAGCGGCGACGCCGCTCTTCACGCGCGCGGAAATCATGGCCGGCCTGAAACAGCTCGCGCCCTTTCGCGAATCCACGCTGCTCGTCACCAATCTCCGTCCCGCGCTCATCCCGCCGCCCCGCCGCGCCACCGCGCAACGTCAGCGCGATTACGTCGAGGCGCTCGAGCTCATCCAGGACCTCGCCGCCGCCCGCACCACCCGCGGCGCCAATCTACAATTACTCTTCCTGTAACCGGAGCGCGTCTCGCACTTCCGGATACGTCAGAATTTTTCCGGCCCTGATACCGCTCAGGAGCCCGGCGTTTGCATCAACTCGGGGATGATGCAAAAGTATTGCTGGTTTGAATACAAAAACCGTTCCAGCGTTTCCGAATCGCGATCTTTTCCGGATCGGACGTTGACCTCCTCGTCGCAGCCGCGTTTCTAGCCGGCGCCCCCCCGCCTCCGACGGCGGATCCATGCCCTTGGCGCGTCGTCCCCTCCCTACCATGTCCAGACCCACCCCATCCACCAGCATCGCTCCCGCTTCCTCAATCGCCACGACCGGCGCCGCCACCTTGCTCACGCTCTTCGCCGCGTCCGAATCTCACGGCGAGATCGTCACGAATACGTCGCTAAATTTGCCGTCAATTACGGTGAATTTTGCCAGGCAATTGCCCACGGATTGGAACATCGATGGCGAGGGAAGCGCGGAGGTGCAGTTCTACGCTTCAACCTACAACGCCGAATTTTATTTCAAAAGAACCCTAAATTCCTTCGGGTTTGTCGGCGCTCCCGGCAACAGCGACCTTAGGAATCTTTCGCTTCTGCCCTCGCCTGAAACTGTCTCAGCCTCACAGGCCTTTTTTAACGCTGCGACTATCGCCTCCGGAAATGTTTTCAAGGACGCAGCGGGGTTTGTATCCGGTCAGGGAGGCTACATCGGATTTCGGTTCAAGCCTGACGACACCATGTTTTACGGCTGGGCGGCCGTGACCATCACGCCGGGGTTCAGCGGCTCCTTCACCCTCCACGAATGGGCCTACGACAACACCGGCGCCTCCATTCATGTTGGACAAACGGCAGCATCTGCGATCCCCGAGCCCGCCGACGTCGCCGTCGGTCTCGGCGCGTTGGCGCTCGGTGCCGCGGGGCTGATGCGCTGGCGAAGCCGCAAAGCCGCCTGAGCGAACGAGCACGCTCCTTTCACCTTCGTCTTCCGCCGGCGCCCCCGTGGTGGGGCGCCTTTTTCATTTTTGCCCTTCATGAAAAATCCTGCGCGCAAAGTCCTGCTCATCGGCTGGGACGCCGCCGACTGGAGCGTCGCGCGTCCGCTGCTCGCACAGGGCAAGATGCCTGCGTTGAAGCGGCTCATGGACGCAGGCGTGTGGGGCGATCTTGCGACAATCCGCCCCGTGCTGTCGCCGATGTTGTGGACGAGCATCGCGACCGGCAAACGCGCGTGGAAGCACGGCATCCACGGTTTCGCCGAACCGTGTCCGGCCACCGGCGGGATCCGCCCGATCACCAATCTTTCGCGTAAAACCAAAGCGATCTGGAACATCTTTTCGCAGCAAGGCTGGCGGAGCAACGTCATCGGCTGGTGGCCGTCGCACCCCGCCGAGCCGATCCGCGGCGTGATGGTCTCGAATCATTTTCAGCAGGCGGTGGGCAACCTCGGCGAGCACTGGCCGATACGGCCGGGCACGGTGCATCCCGCCGCGCTCGCGGAGCCGCTGCAAGCAATGCGCATCCATCCCGCCGAACTCGGGAACGAACACCTGCTGCCTTTCATTTCCCGCGCGGCCGAAATCGACCAGTCGACGGACCAGCGCATGGAAACCTGCGCGAGAATCATCGCCGAGATTTCCGGTATCCACGCCGCCACGACCGCCTGTCTGCAACTCGAGCCGTGGGAATTCGCCGCGGTGTATTACGACGGCATCGATCATTTCGGGCACGGCTTCATGAAATACCATCCGCCGCGGCAGCCGTGGATCGGGGAACGCGATTTCGAGCTGTATCACGGCGTGATCGAAGCCGCGTATCGATATCACGACATGATGCTCGACACGCTGCTGCGGATCGCCGGCGACGACACGACCGTGATGTTGATCTCTGATCACGGCTTCGAATCGGGGAACCTGCGACCGCGCGGCCTGCCCAGCGAACCGGCCGCCCCCGCAGCAGAGCACAGCCCGTTCGGCCTGTTTGTGCTGCGCGGGCCGGGCATCAAAGCCGGGGAACGGATTCACGGAGCGACCCTGCTCGATATCGCGCCGACGCTGTTGCACCTCTACGGGCTCCCGGTCGGACGCGACATGGACGGCAAGGTGCTGGTGAACTGTTTCACGGCACCGACGCCACCCGAGTTCGTGGACTCCTGGGATGAGATCGTCGGCGAAGACGGGCGTCATCCCGCGCAAACGCAGCTCGATCCCGTCGAGTCCCGCGAGGCGTTGCGGCAGCTCGTGGAGCTGGGCTACATCGAGGAAGCCGATTCCGATCGCGGCCAAGCGATCGACGAAACGGTGCGCGAACTGCAGTTCAACCTGGCGCAGGCCTACATGGACGGCGGCCGCTTCGGCGATGCAGCGGCGATGCTCGACCGGCTTTGGGAGACCTGGCCCGCGGAGAGCCGCTTCGGCATCGGCCGGCTCAAGTGTGCGCTGGCGCTCGGTGAAGCCGCGTCCGCGCGCGCCACGTTCGATCTGCTGCTTGCGCGCAAACAGGAGGACGCCACGAAAGCCGCGGACGAACTGCGCATTCTGACTGCCGAGTTGGAAACACCAGCGGAGAACAAGGCGGACCTGGCCGAAGCCGCGCCCGAACCGAAGGAACCCGATCCGCGCACGCAGGCGAAACTT
Organism: Opitutaceae bacterium; assembly: GCA_040255565.1. Lineage (GTDB taxonomy): Bacteria > Verrucomicrobiota > Verrucomicrobiia > Opitutales > Opitutaceae > Opitutus. The sequence continues at coordinate 437,015 of JBDZVH010000002.1, forward strand.
CGCCGGCTGCAGGCTCGCGCCGGCACGAACCACCGCTCCCTCGCGTTTTTTCATGCGAACGTGCTCGCTCTCGAGCAGCGCCCTGAAGAGGCGCTGGCCAGCCTCGATCGCGCCGCCGGCGCGGACGCCTCGCACCAACCGTCGCTGCTCGCGAAGCGCGGCGAAGTGCTGCGAACGTTGCTCCGCTGGGACGAAGCCGAAGCGGCGTATCTCGAATTGTGCACCATCGATCCGCGCAATCCGGAGGGCCACCTCGGACTCGCGCATTGCGACCTCGCCCGCCGTCGCCCCTACGAGGCCGCGGCCAATGCCTTGCGCGCACTGGAGTTGAACTTTCACCATCCGCAGGCCCGCTGCGTGTATGCGAGGGCTTTGATTCGCGTCGGCAAGCCGCGCTTCGCCGAACAAGTACTCAAAACCGCCGTCAGCGAGTTGCCGAACTTCGCGCAAGCCCACGCCATGCTCGCGCTGATTTATCGCCGCTGGCTCAAGGACGAACCGGCATCCGCCCGCCATCGCGAGCTCGCAAGAACAACGGCGCGAAAAAACCAGGAGCGCCACCGTGGCGTTTCCCCTCCGAAATCGGTCGCCGGGATCGACGCCATGGCGTTTCCACGGCTCGAGCCGATCACGGCTCAACTGGCTGAAAGCAAAACGTGCGCGTCGCCCTTGATCGTCGTTTCCGGTCTGCCGCGCTCAGGCACGTCTCTCATGATGCTGATGCTCGCCGCCGGCGGAGTGCCCATCGTGTCCGACGGCGCCCGCGCCGCGGATGATTCCAACCCGCGCGGCTACCTGGAAGACGATCGCGTCAAACGACTGCCCACGATCAAAGACCGGACGTGGCTGCACTCGGAACGCGGCAAAGCGATCAAGATCGTGGCCCCGCTCCTGAGCGCGATCCCGCCCGATCTCGCATGCAAGGTGATTTTCATGGAGCGGAGCGCCGCCGAGGTCATCGGCTCGCAACGAAAAATGCTCGAGCGTCAGGGCAAGAACGGCGCGCGATTGGACGATGCCACGCTGGCCCGGAGCTTGGCCACGCATGTGAGAGCCACCCAGGCGCTCTGCCAATCACGCCCCAACCTCGATCTGCTCCCCGTTGCCTACGTCGACGCCGTATCCGATCCCCGGGGCACAGCTCGGCGCATCGCGCATTTTCTGCGACTTCCACTCGACGAAGCCGCCATGGCGACCGTCGCCGACCCGACGCTCTATCGAACCGGGCGGGAGAGCGACCCCGCGAAACCTCAACCTTGATTTCTCCGTTCGTGTGTCTCGTGTGTGTCGTGGTTAAACCCTTCCGTCCATGGCCAAAACGATCTTTCAAAAAATCATCGACCGCGAGATTCCCGCCAAAATCGAACACGAGGACGAGCACTGCATCGTTCTGCACGACATCGAACCGCAGGCGCCCGTGCACCTGCTGATCGTCCCGAAACAGGTGATCCCCCGCGTGGCCGCCGCGACTTCCAGCGACGAACAGACGCTCGGCCACCTGCTCGTCGTCGCGGGCAAGGTCGCGCAGAAGCTCAATCTCGCCCAGGGTTTTCGCCTCGTGATCAACAACGGCCCCGACGCGTGCGAGTCGGTCCCGCACCTGCACATCCACCTGCTCGCGAGACGTCAGATGACCTGGCCGCCGGGCTGATCCGCCCGGCCGGCGCGCAGCTTTACGATCCTCCCAGCGAACGCTCCCCAGCGCGCGTTCGTTCCGTTAAAAGCAGCGCCATGCTTTCTTTGAAATCGCTTCCCCTTTTGCTGGCGGCCACGGTGACCCTCCACGCGGCGGAATTCCCGCCCGCCGAATCCGTCGCCCAAACTTTTCCGCTGGCTCGTGTTCGTCTGCTCGACGGCCCGTTCAAACACGCGCAGGAGCTGAATCGCGCGTATTTGCTCCAGCATGACATCCACCGCCTGCTCGCGCCGTTCCGCATCGAAGCCGGACTGCCGCCGAAGGCTCCGAAATATCCGAACTGGGAAAGCAGCGGCCTCGACGGCCACACCGCCGGCCACTATTTGACGGCACTCGCCGAAACGTGGGCCGCCACCGGCGACGCCGAATGCAAGCAGCGGCTCGACGCGATGGTCAGCGAGCTCGCCGAATGCCAGCGCGCGCAGCCCGACGGCTATCTCGGCGGTGTCCCGCGCGGCCGCGTCCTGTGGGACCAGATTGCCGCGGGTAAAATCGATTTCCAAAACTTCAGCCTGAATGGCGCGTGGGTGCCATGGTACAACCTCCACAAACTTTTCGCCGGCCTGCGCGACGCGTGGCTCATCGGCGAAAACGCCCAGGCGAAGGACGTGCTCGTGCGACTCTCCGACTGGTGCGACACGCTGCTTTCGCGCCTCTCCGACGAGCAATTCCAAATGATGCTCCGCACCGAGCACGGCGGAATGAACGAGGTGCTCGCCGACGTCTCCGCCATCACCGGCAATCCCAAATACCTCGCGCTCGCACAGCGGTTTTCCCATCGCGCGCTCCTCGAGCCGCTCCTCCAGCACCACGACCAGCTCACCGGGCTGCATGCCAACACGCAGATTCCGAAAGTCATCGGTTTCGCCCGCATCGCCGAGCTCGGCGGCGACGCTTCGTGGCGCGACGCCGCGCGCTTCTTTTGGAACACCGTCGTCGAAAAGCGCAGCCTCGCTTTCGGTGGCAACAGCGAGCGCGAGCACTTCAATCCGACCGACGATTTCTCTTCGCTGATCGAATCCCGCGAGGGCCCGGAGACCTGCAACACCTACAACATGCTCCGGCTTTCGGAGACGCTCTTCCGCAATGAGCCGGCCGCGCGCTATGCCGATTACTACGAACGCGCGATGTTCAACCACATCCTCGCGTCGCAGCACCCCACGCACGGGGGCTACGTTTATTTCACCCCGATCCGTCCGCAGCACTACCGCGTTTATTCGCAGCCCGAACAATGCTTCTGGTGCTGCGTCGGCACGGGCATGGAAAACCACAGCAAATACGGCGAGTTCATCTACGCGCACTCTGCCGACGCCCTGTGGGTGAATCTCTTCCTTGCCTCCGAACTCGACTGGCGCGAACGCGGCGTGACGCTGCGGCAGGAGACGTCGTTTCCCGACGACGCCCGCACGCGCCTCGTCCTGCATTTGAAGGAGCCACAAACCTTCACGCTTCATGTCCGCCATCCCGGCTGGGTCGCCCGCGACGCGTTGGTCGCTTCGATCAACGGCCAGAAACAATCGCTGCTCTCCAGTCCCGCGTCCTACGTCGCGCTCACACGCGAGTGGCGCGACGGCGATACGATTGAGATCGAATTGCCGATGCGCACCACGACCGAGCGGCTGCCCGACGGCTCCGATTACGTCGCGTTTCTCCACGGCCCGATCGTGCTCGCCGCGAAAACCGGCACGGAGCACCTCGACGGCCTGATTGCCGGCGATGGCCGCATGGCGCACATTTCCACGGGGCCGTATCTGCCGCTCGACTCCGCGCCGATGCTTGTCGGCGATCCCGCCACGCTCGCGGAGCAACTCACTCCCGTCGCCGGAAAGCCGCTGACCTTCACCGCGAAATCGCTGATCCGACCCGAGCACTTCCGCGATCTCGAACTCGTGCCATTCTTCCGCGTCCATGATGCGCGCTACATCATGTATTGGCGCACCGTCTCCCCGGATAAATATCCCCAAGTCATGGCCTCCCTCGCCGCCGAGGAAAAAGCGCGGCTCGCGCTTGATGCTCGCACACTCGACCAGGTCACGCCCGGCGAACAACAGCCCGAAGTCGAACATGCCTTCGCCGGCGAGGAATCCCGCTCCGGCGTCAACCAGGGCCGCCGCTGGCGCGACACCGCGAAGTGGTTCAGCTATCGGCTCCGCGCTGAATCCAAAGAGCCGCTCGCGCTCGTGGTCACCTATTACGCCGACGAACGCGGGCGAAACTTCGATATCCTCGCCAACGACCACCCCCTCGCGCACGTCAGCCTGGACGGTCGTCAACGCGACCGTTTCGTCGACGTGACGTATCCGATTCCCCCGGACATCGCGGCGGCCGCGAAAGGCGGGATGCTCACGATCAAATTCGTCGCCGCCGAAAACTCGCGCACCGGCTCGATCTACGGCGTGCGCCTGATCAAAGCGACCGACGCCAAATAGCGCCCCTTCAAACCCTCGCCTCGAACGCGCCATCGGCACGCTTCGCGACGAGGCGCTTCAACTCGAGCATCATCAACGTCGCCGACAGCTCCGCCGCGCTCAGTCCCGTGTGCGCGGCGAGCGCATCCGGCGACAAGATCGCGCCGCCGCGGAAGCACGCGAACACCTTCGCCTCTTCCGGCGAGAGCCCGGCGAGGCTTGTGTTTGGGTCCGCCGCCGCGCGCGCCGGGATCGCAGCCGGCCGCAGGCCATCGAGATAATTCAACTCCGCCAGCACGTCGTCCACGCTCGTCAGGAGCGTCGCGCCGTCGCGGATCAGTTGGTGACACCCGGCGCTCGTCGGCTGATCGATCCGGCCCGGCACCGCGAAAATCAAACGTCCATACTCGCCGGCGAACCGCGCCGTGATCATCGCGCCGCCGCTCACGTCCGTTTCGACGACGACAGTCGCTTCGCACATGCCGGCGACGACGCGGTTGCGCATCGGGAAACTCTGCCGGTCCGCCCGCCGCCCAAACGGAAACTCCGACAGGATCACGCCCTCCGCCCCGATGCGTCGATAGAGCTCCAGGTTTTCCGGAGGATAGATGATATCGATGCCGCAACCGACCACGGCGGCGGTTTTTCCTCCCACCGACAACGCGCCTTCGTGCGCCGCCGTGTCGATGCCCCGCGCCAGCCCGCTTACGACGCAGAAACCCAGCCGCGCCAGCTCCGCGCCGAGTTTCTTCGCGGTCGCCATGCCATACAGCGTCGTCCGCCGCGAGCCCACGATCGCGATGCACGGTTGTTCGAACGCGTAACGTCCTTTTCGATACAAGCCGATCGGCGGGTCGTTGATTTCCTTTAACAACTTCGGATAGCCGGGGTCACGCGGCGTGATGAAGTCCGCGCCGCCCTTCGCCATCCGCTCCTCCTCGCGCTCCAGATTGAAATGCTCGCGCCACGCGCCGATCGTCGCGCTGATCACGGGACCGACGCCTTTCACGCTTTCGAGCTGTTTCGCCGGCGTCGCGAACACCGCCCGCGGATCGCCACCGAGTTCCGCCAGCAGCCGGTTCAGCGTCACCGGCCCGATGTTCGGCAGCGCATTCAAAATCAAAAACGCCTGCCGCTCGGTAAGGTCGCCGCTCATGTCTCGAACTTGCGATTGCGCGTCCGCCCCGCGATCAAAAACCGCCAGCTACTCCGCTAGCCGCAACGCGTCGGGCAGCGTTTCGATCAGTTCCGTCGTGCGCGCCGCCACCTGTCCGCGCCGACGCGCCAGCAAATCCGCCGCGCGGCCATGCCAGACCAAGCCTCGCGCTGCCGCAGCGAGCGGCTGCTCCGGCTGCTGCGCCAGCAAGCCTCCGATCGCGCCGGCGAGCACATCGCCACTGCCACCGCGCGCGAGCACCGGCCCGCCGAAAAACGAATGATAAATCTCCACACCCGTCGCCGTGCGGTGCGCGAGCTTGGTCACCGGGCCTTTCAGCACGGTCACGATTCCCGTCTCTGCCGCGAACGTCGCCAGATCCTGCGGCCCCGCGATCCGGGCGAATTCGCCGGCGTGCGGCGTCACGAGCAGCGGACCTTTTCGCGCCCGCACGATGTCGGCCTGGAGCGCATCCGCGTCGAGCAGCACGGGAACGGTCGCGGTGCTCACGATCTCCTGCGCAAGCACGAGCGTTTCCGGCTCGCGCGCCAGGCCCGGCCCGACGACGAGCGCCGAAGCCCGCTCGATTCGCTCGTGCAACAAATGCAGTCCTTCCAGCGCCAGCCCGCCGTCCGGCGTTTCCGGCCACCCAACCCAGATCGCCTCCGGCACCTGCGCCGCAAACGCAGGCACCAGCGATTCCGGCGCGAACACGGTCAGCAAACCCACGCCGCTCCGCAGCGCCGCCTGCGCGGTCATCAGGACCGCGCCGGGATAACTCCGCGAACCGCCGACGAGAAAAAGGTGGCCGTAAGTGCGCTTGTCGCAGCGCGGCCCGCGCAACCCGCGCAACGGCGTAAGCACATCCGGAGTCAGCACGCGCTCCGCGCCGGCTCGTTCGCCCGAGCCAAAAAACCCGAGATCCAGATAACGGATACGACCGGCGCGCTCGTTGTCCACGACCGGCCGTTTCACCGAACCCGTCGCGTAGGTGAAATCCGCCTGAAACCGGTCCGCGCTGGGCAGATCGACCGCGGCCCGCAGCCGGATCGCGGTGCCGTTCACGCGGTCGAGCAGCGCGGAAACGTCGGCGTCGACCGGCGGGCGAAATTGAAATCCGAAGATCCCGTCGAGACATAGTTCGTAGTTCTCCAGCGCCGCCTCCCCTGGCCGCACGCGCACCCGTGCGCTCATGCCCCCCGCAAGGCTGCGCCAGGCCTGCTGCGCGAGCGGTCGGAGCGTCCGCTCGCCGAACGCGAACACCACGTCGGCCTCGAGGCCCGCGCGCGCGGCGAGAAGCTGCTCGACGGCGATCAGCGCATCGCCGCCGTTGTGGCCCTTGCCGACGAGCACGAGCACGCGACCGCGTGGCGCGATCCCGCCGATCTCCTCGAAATCCCGCAGCACCGCCGCGGCGATCGCGGCGCCGGCCTGCTGCATCGCCCGCCACTCCTTCGTTTCGTCGCCGCCAAACAACGCCGCCTCCAGTTCGCGCGCTTCGTCGCAGGAAAGCAGGGGATGCGTGCCGGCGAGCATCGGATCAGTCTCCGCGTTTCGGCTCGGCGGGCACCGGCGTGGGGGCCGGTCGCTCTGGCGGCGTCATCACGGGCGGTCGCAGATTGAGCAACGCGTCGGAACGCCGTTCCCGCGGCGCCACGACGGGGGTCGTGAACAGCAGCGGCGAATTTTCCGGTGCGCCCGTGGTGACCAGCGGCCGCGTCAGCCGGTCGATCGAACGAAAGTAATAATGCTCACCGTCGCGCAACACCTCGAAGAGGATCGAATACGCCCGCCGCTCCGCATCCCACAGCGCGACTTCCGTGCGATCGTTCTGCCAGATCGCCGCGTCGCCCCAGTCGCTGAAGACCGCCTCGATTTCCGTCATCTTCGGACGCTCGAGTTTTTTCAGGGTCGCCTCCGGCGGCGGCGCGATCACCGCCGCGCGCGGCGTTTCGCGTTTGGGCAACGCGAGCACGAACAGCGCTCCGAGCACGAATCCGAGCGTGATCCACGACGGCGTCTTCGATAGCCGCGCGGGCGAGATGGGCCGCTCTTTTTCGAAATCGTCCATGGTGAAAGTCAGGCCCGCACCAAGGCCGCGACCGCCATCGCGTAGTTATCGGTGTGAGAAAGCGAAAGCATCACATGCGTGCCGCCCACGTGTTTCAGCAAGGCCTGGCCTTGTTCGTCCAGCCGCACCAGCGGCTCGTGACGCGAGCCGTGGTAAACCGAGATCGACTTCCATCCGAGCTCCGAGCCGATGCCGGTCGTGAAGCATTTCGAAACCGCCTCCTTCGCGGCGAAGCGGGCGGCGATGTGCTTGTCGGGATGCGCGAGCGCCGAGCAATACGCCCGTTCCTCCTCCGTCAAGATGCGCTCGAGGAAACGATCGCCATGGCGCAGCAGCACACTGCGAATCCGGGAGACTTCGATGATGTCCGCGCCGAGACCGATCAGGATGCCGCCGGGAGGAAGTTGAATGTTCATCCGCGTCTGCGCCGGAGCGGTCAGGGGTTCATGCGGGCTTTCATCTCGCGCACCGCTTCCTCGATTCCGGTGAAGAGCGCGCGGCTGACGATGCTGTGCCCGATGTTCAACTCGTGCAGGTGCGGCAGCGTGCGCACTTCGGCAATGTTCACATAGTTGATGCCATGGCCGGCGTTGACGATCAGACCGAGGTCGTGCGCGCGGACGGCGCCCAGCCGCAGCCGCTGAAACTCGTGAGCGCGCTTCGCCGCCTGAAAATACCCGCTGGCATACGCGCCGGTGTGGAGTTCGATCCACGGCGCCTTCAATTCCGCCGCGAGTTCGATCTGCGCCTCGTCGGGATCGATGAAGAGGCTCGTCTTGATGCCGGCGGCGTTCATGGCGTCGACGCACGCGCGAACGCGCTCGCGATTGGCGACGACGTCGAGCCCGCCCTCGGTGGTGATCTCCTGCCGGTTCTCAGGAACGAGGCAGACGGAATCCGGCTTCAACTTGAGCGCGACTTCGGTCATCGCCGGTGTGCAGGCCATCTCGAAATTGAGCCGGGTCGCGATCGATTCGCGCAACCGCCAGACGTCGCGATCCTGGATGTGCCGGCGGTCCTCCCGCAGGTGCACGGTGATGCCGTCCGCGCCGGCGCGTTCGGCGAGTTGCGCCAGCGCGACCGGATCGGGTTCGACGGTCCCGCCGCTGGTAGCGTCGGCCGAGCGGTAGCGGGCCTGACGCAGCGTCGCGCAATGATCGATGTTTACGCCGAGGAGAATCATGCGGGAGCAGCGGACTATAAATTGGAGTGGCGATAAACCAAGAAATGAATCGCCGCCCCGCGCAGTTGCTGGCTCTTTTGGCGTCCCGATGCCGGAAAGCTCACCGACGCCGAAAAAGGAAAACCTCCTGCTCAACCTGCTGCTGAACGTCGCGCTGCCCGCGATCATTCTGTCGAAGTTCAGCACGCCCGAACGGCTCGGCCCGGTCCTGGGTCTGGTCGTCGCGCTCGCGTTTCCCCTCGGCTACGGGATCTGGGATTTCCTGCGGCGGCGACAGGCGAATTTCATTTCGATCATCGGCTTCGTCAGCGTGCTGCTCACCGGCGGTCTCGGGTTGCTGCACATCGGCGGTTTTTGGTTCGCGGTGAAAGAGGCCGCCGTCCCCACCGTCATCGGCCTCGCGGTTCTGTTATCGTTGAAGACGCGTCGGCCGCTCGTGCGCACGATGCTCTACAACGAACAGGTGATCGACGTGGCCCGCGTGGACACCGCGCTCACGTTGCGGGGCACACGCGCTGAATTCGACCGGCTGCTCGTGACCTCCAGCTACCTGCTCGCGCTTTCGTTTTTCGTCAGCGCCGTGCTGAACTTCGGGCTCGCGCGCTACCTGCTGACCGGCCCCGCCGGCACACCGGAGTTCAATGCGCAGCTCGGTCGCATGCATCTGTTGAGCTGGCCGGTGATCGTGGTGCCCAGCATGGCGATGACGATGTTCGCGCTCTGGCGGCTCCTGTCGAAACTGCGAACGTTGACCGGACTCGCGCTCGAGGACGTGTTTCACGCCGAGCACAAGAAATAGGCGCTAGCCAGCTCGAGGATGCAGGGCGGGGTCGCCGCCCCCGCCGCAGCTTCAGCCTTTTGGCGTATTCAATACCGGCGAGGTCAGGAGACCCCGCCCTACAAAAACCAACGTTACCCGCGGCGCTCCATCGGCACGAAGTCGCGCTTCGGCGCGCCGACGTAAATCTGGCGCGGACGGTAGATCTTCAGCTTCGGGTTCTGCGCCACCTCGCGCCACTGGGCGATCCAACCGGGCATGCGACCGATCGCGAACATCACCGTGAACATGTTCAATGGAATCCCGAGCGCGCGCATGATCAGGCCCGAGTAGAAGTCGACGTTTGGATACAATTTGCGCGACACGAAGTAGTCGTCGTTCAACGCCACCTCTTCGAGCTTCATCGCGATGTTCAGGAGCGGGTCGTCCTTGATGCCGAGCGAGCCCAGCGCCTTGTAGAAGCTGGCCTTGATGATCTTCGCGCGCGGGTCGTAGTTCTTATAAACGCGGTGGCCGAAGCCCATCAGGCGCTCGCCCTTGCCGGCTTTCGCCGCGGCGATGAATTTCGTGCCGTCGTCGCCTTCGTCGTGGATGCTTTGCAGCATCTCGATCACCGCCATGTTGGCGCCGCCGTGGAGCGGACCCCAGAGGGCGTTGACGCCCGCGGAGATCGACGCGAACAGATTCGCGCCCGCGGAAGCGACCATGCGCACGGTCGACGTGGAGCAGTTCTGCTCGTGATCCGCGTGCAGGAGGAGAAACAGATTCAGCGCGGACGCGACCTCCGCGGTCGGGACGTATTCGTTATACGGCTCCGAGAACATCAGGTGCAGGAAATTCTCGCAGTAGCCGAAGTTCGGGCGCGGGTAGTTGAACGGCAGGCCGTTGTTCACCCGATACGTGTGCGCTGCGATGGTGCGCACCTTCGAAATCGCGATCGCCGCCGCCTCGTCGAAATGCTCGAGATCGCTCTGATGATTGTTGCTCGCGAGGTGCGGATAATAGGCGCCGAGGGCGTTGAACGTCGCGGACAACACCGCCATCGGATGCGAGTCGCGCGGAAAGTTCTGGATGAAACGCAGCATGCCCTCGCGCAGGCGTGAGTGCGCCGAAAGCCGGCGGGAAAAATCGCGGCGCTGATCGGGCGTCGGCAGCTCGCCGTAAATGACGAGGTAAGCCGTCTCGACGAAACTGGATTTCTCCGCGAGCTGATCGATCGGGTAACCGCGATAACGCAGGATGCCAGCCTCGCCGTCGATGAAGGTGATCGCACTCTGGCAGGAACCGGTGTTGCCGAAACCGTCGTCGTAAGTGATCGCACCCGATTCCGTCCGCAGCTTCGAAATATCTATCGCGCGTTCACCTTCCGAGCCGGTCAATACCGGCAGCTTATAGTCCTTGTTGTCAAAGCGGAGGGTGGCGGAAACGGGGTTCGACATAGACGGGCGAAACGAAGCCAATTCCAGGCCGCTTGCAAAGCAATCTTCTGCCCACGCTTCCGTTTTCATACGACGGGCGCATGACGTAGCGGAGATTATGCCCGCTATCGCGAAATCTGATCAGCCGCGCGCGGCCACCGCGGCGAAGTTACGATAGATCGCGAGCCCTTTGGCCTGACTTTTCTCGGGGTGAAACTGCGTGGCGAAACAGCGGCCGCGACCGATCGCCGCAGTGAACACGCCGCCGTAATCGCACTCCGCCAAAACCAGCGTCGGATCTTCCGGCGCGCAGTGATAGCTGTGCACGAAATAAAACGACTCGTTGTCCACGCCGAGCGAGTTCGCCAGCGGAGAATCCGACTGCACGAAGCGCACGGTATTCCAACCCATGTGCGGAATCTTGAACTCCGGCGGGCGCTGAAAGCGGATCACCTTGCCGGGGAAAATGCCGAGACCGACCACGCCGCCGCCCTCCTCCGAACGATCGAAGAGTGCCTGCATGCCGAGACACACGCCGAGAAACGGTCGATCCGCCGCGATCCAGTCGCGCACGGTCGCATCGAGTTTCGTCGCCCGCAGCGCCGCCACGCAGTCGCGCAGCGCGCCGACGCCCGGCAGCACGAGTCCGGTGGCGTTGGCCGCCGCGACTTCCTCGGGCGTGCGCACAACGCGCGGCTCCGCGCCCACCGCTTCGAGCGCCTTGGTGACGCTGCGGAGATTGCAGATTCCGTTATCGATGACGGCGACGCTCGCGCGTCGCAGTTCCGAGTTCAGAGTTTCGGATTTCGGGTTCGGGTTCGGATTCAGACGGCTCCTTTCGTCGAGCCCAGTGCCAGAGTTCCAACTCGGAACCCGAAACCCTGAACTCGAAACCAAAAGGCAAGCTACAGCTTGCCTTTTGTCGAGGGCAGCAGATCCGCGGCGCGCCGATCGATCCGCGTCGCGGCGTCGAGCGCGCGACCCAGGCCCTTGAAGATCGCCTCGGCCACGTGATGCGGCTCCTCACCGTAGAGGAGTTTCACGTGCAGGTTCGCGCCGAGCGCGTTGCTGAACGCGCGGCAAAACTCCTTCACGAGCACGATATTGAAATCGCGCACGAACATCGTCGGTGCCTCTGCCTCGTAAACGAGATGCGGCCGGCCGCCGAGATCGACGACGACGCGCGCGAGCGACTCGTCCATCGGCAGCAGGAAAAAGCCGTAGCGCGAGAGGCCGAGCTTGTCCCCCAGCGCCTCCTTGAACGCCTGCCCGAGCACGAGCCCGACATCCTCGACCGTGTGGTGATAATCGACGTCGACATCGCCCTTCGCCTTCACGGTCAGATCGAACAAGCCGTGCTTCGCGAACAGCGTGAGCATGTGATCGAAGAACGGGATGCCCGTTTCGATCTTCGCCGCGCCGCGACCGTCGATCGCCAGCGTCAGCGTGATGTCCGTCTCCGCCGTCTGGCGGTGAACGGTTGCTACGCGGTTGGAGTTGCCTTGAGCCATGCGTCGAGGGTGTTTTGCAGGACGAGCATCTCGTCGTCCGTGCCGACGCTGATGCGGAGGAAGGAGGCGGTCAAGGCGTGGCTCGCGAAGTAGCGGACCAACACCTTGCGCGCGAAAAGGAAATCGTAAGCGGATTTCGCGACGGCCGGACCGGATTCGCCACGCGCGTTTTTCGGCTCCGTGAAGATGAAATTCGCCTGCGAGCGATAGGTGAACCAGCCGCGGCGGTCGAAGTTCGCGAGCGCCGCGTCGCGCGTCGCGACGACCTTCGCCGTCACGCCCGCGTAGTAATCGGGATCCTCGATCGCCGCGAGGGCGGCCGCCTGCGAGAGTCGACTGACGTTGTAGCTGTCGCGAACGCGATCCAGAAGCTCGATCACCTGCGGGTGCGCGAGCGCGTAACCGACGCGGATCCCGGCGAGCGCGTGCGCCTTCGACAGCGTGCGCACGATCACGAGGCGCGGATAATGCGCGAGCAGCGCGACGGCGCTCTCCGTCGCAAACGGCGCATAGGCTTCGTCGACAATCAGCAGCCCGTCAAAACGCTGCAGGATCTCTTCGAGTTCCGCGTTCGGGAAGGCGACGCCTGTCGGCGCGTTGGGCGAAGTCAGGAAAAACGCGCGCGCCTTCGATCCGGCGATGCGCTCAATCGGCAGCTTCATCGAACGGTCGAATTCTACGACCATGCTGCGGCCGTCCTGGATCGCGACGAGCACCGGATAGAGCGAGTAGCTGGGAAAGGTGAACCCGGCGACGGCATCCGCGATCGGCGTTCTTTGCTTTCCTTGTGCGACGCGGTCTCCCGCTCCCGCGCTACAAAACGTCCGCACGAGCAGATTCAAAATATCGTCGGAGCCGTTGCCGATGATCACGTTTCCCTCGCGCAGTCCGTGCAGCTTCGCGACGGCGGCACGCAGCGGAGCGCTTTTCGGATTCGGATAAAGTCGCAGGGACGCGCCGTCGGCGCCGAGTTCGCGGCGGATCGCTTCGGCGACGCGCGGACTCGGCGGATAAGGACATTCGTTGGTGTTGAGCTTCACCCAGCCCGCTTCGGTCGGCTGAAGACCGGGCGTGTAGGCGTGAAGTTTCGCAACGTGTGGGAGAGCGAGGGACGGGAGATCGGGCATACGTGGCGGCTTTCGAGGCCGCGAAACGAAAGCTTCGCAGAACTTGGGCCGCGGCGTAAAGCCGCACCTATTCGACGCGAATCCGCGCCGAGCGGCCGTGGGCGTCGAGCTGCTCCATCGCCGCAAACGCCGCCACGACGGGCTCGGCTTTCTTGATGCTCTTGCGGTCGTAACGAACGATGCTGGTGCGGCGGAGAAAATCCGCCACGCGCATGCCGCTGAAGAAACGTCCCGCGCGCCCCGTCGGCAGCACGTGGCTCGGACCGGCCGTGAAGTCGCCCAGCGCCGTCGGCGTGTCGTTGCCGATCAGGATCGCGCCAGCGGTGGTGATGTTCTTCGTCAGCGTCCGCGCAGCGCTGTCGGAGACGAGCAGCTCGAGATGTTCGGGTGCCACGTAGTTCGCGACCTCCGCCGCTTGTGCGAGGGTCTTGACCTCGATGGCGAGAAATCCGTCCTGCAGCACGCGGCGCGTCTTCTCGAGGCGCGAAAGCGTGAGGAGTTGTTCGCCCACCTGCTGCACGATCGCTTCGAGGATCTTGGCGGACGTCGCGACGAGATAGATCTTTTCGCGTCCGGAGCCGTGTTCGGCTTGGGCGAGCAGATCCGCCGCCGCGTAATCGGGGCGGGCCGTGTCGTCAGCGATCACCATGACCTCGCTCGGACCGGGCAGACCCGCGACGCCGACGACGCCGAACACCTGTCGCATCGCTTCGCACGTGTAGGCGTTGCCCGGACCAAAGATTTTGTCGACCGGGCGAATCGTCGCCGTGCCGTAAGCCATCGCGCCGACAGCCTGCACGCCACCGACGCGGTAAACTTCATCGATGCCGAGAAAGTGCAGCGCCGCGAGCAGGCCGTCGGCGATCTTGCCTTCCGAGTTGCACGGCGTGAACACCGCGATCTCGGGACAGCCGGCGATCTTTGCGAGCGTCACCGTCATCAACACAGTCGAAACCAACGGCACCTGGCCGCCTGGAACGTAGAGGCCGACACGTTGCAACGGGTCGAACTTTTCGCCGACCTGTGCGCCGTGCGGGTTCTTGGCGGTCCAGCCCTTCGGGAGGCCGCGGCGATTGTAGGCGACGATGTTTTCGTGCGCGGCGGCGATGGCTTTCCGCTCCGCGGCGGGCAGGCGTTTCGCGGCGGCTTCGAGTTCCGCGGGTTTCACGCGCAGATCGCGGGCGCGAAGCTTGGCGCCGTCGAACTTCGCCGCGTAATACACGACGGCTTCATCGCCGCGCTCACGCACGTCGGCGAGGATCGCCGTCACCGCATCGGTGATCTCGCGCGGCACGGAAGCGGTGCGGCAGAAGGCAGCGAGATCGGCTTGGAAGGACTTGGCGGCGTGATGAAGCGTGCGCACGGATCTACAAGAAAAGCGAAAAGTCGGGCTGGAGGAAAGGTGGAGCGATTACTTCAGCGTGGGCAGCGGCACGGCGAAGAGGCTTGCCGGGAAGGATTCGTTGACGGTGATCGTTTCGAAATCGATCCGCCGCTCGACCTTCTCGCCGCTGGCGAGGACCTGCGTGATGAAGATGGTCTTCGGAAAACGAATTCCCCCGGCGACGATCTCGCCCTCTTCGCGCACGTTGTTCTGTTCGTCGCCCGTGAAAACGAGCTCGCCGGTGTCGGCGTTGAAGTAGCGGTAGTAGATGAGCGTCGGCGTGTGGGAAAACGCGACCTTGCGGCAAACGACGCCGTTCATCGTCACGCTGCCCTGATCCTCGACGGAGCCGCCGATCTTCTCGATACCGCGAAAGAAATACAGGTTTTGCCAGACATCCGCGCGGAGCTGCCGGATCTGTTCGACGCCGAGCTGCTGCTGTTGCCAGTTGGTCGGATCGTTCGCGGCGGTCGTGCGTTTCCACGCTTCGTAACCGTCGAGCGCGCTCACCTCGATCACGTCGGGCATAGTGATCACGATGCGCTGCTGCGACGGCTTCTGCAGGATGATCTCGATTTTGCTGCGGGTCTCCTCGCCGGGCTTTCCGGGTGTCGGGCTGATGAGCGTGCCGACGTAATGGATGGAACGCACCGCATCGAGCGTCGCATCGGGTGCGAGCCGCGCACGGGCTTTCGCGATGATGGCCGGTTCGGCGGCGAGCGCGGCGGTCACGAAGAACAGCAGACCGCCAAGGGCTGCGAGCCGGCGAAAGGAGGGCAAAATCATGGCAGCGACCTTGAACAAATTTGGGCCGTGAGGGAAGCCCGGCGAAGCGCGCCCGGCGCGATCGTTTCGGGACGATCGCGCGGGATCATTCCCACTCGATCGTCGCCGGCGGTTTCGAGCTGATGTCGAGGACGACGCGGCTGACGCCACGCACCTCGTTGGTGATCCGACTCGAGATGCGCTGCAAGATGTCGTGCGGGACCTTCGCCCAGTCGGCCGTCATGGCGTCGACGCTTTCCACGATGCGCAGCGCGATCACGTAGTCGTAGGTGCGTTCGTCGCCAAACACGCCCACGGTGCGCACCGGCAGGAAAACGCAGAACGACTGCCACACCTTGTAGTAGAGACCCGACGTCATCATCTCGTCGTGCAGCACCGCGTCAGCGTTGCGCAAGATCTCGAGATTCTGGGCGGTGATCTCGCCCATCACGCGCACGCCGAGACCCGGGCCGGGGAACGGCTGGCGCCAGACGACTTCCTTCGGCAGGCCGAGCGCCGAACCGACTTTGCGCACCTCGTCCTTGAACAGCTCGCGCAGCGGCTCGATGAGCTTGAGCTTCATGCGCTCGGGCAGGCCGCCGACATTGTGGTGCGTTTTGATCAACGAGGCGGGATTGTTGCCGATCGAAACGCTCTCGATCACGTCGGGATACAGCGTGCCCTGCGCGAGGAACTCGGCGCTGCCCTTGATCGATTTCAGCGATTTCTCGAAGACCTCGACGAACGTGCGGCCGATGATCTTGCGCTTCTGTTCGGGCTCCGTGATGCCCTTCAGACGTTTGAGAAACAGCTTCGACGCATCGATGACGCGCAGGTCGATGTGGAAGTGTTTCGCGTAAAGCTTTTCGACATACTCGCGCTCGCCTTTGCGGATGAGGCCGTTGTCGACGAAAATGCAGGTGAGCTGCTTGCCGATGGCCTTGTGCAGCAGCGCAGCCGCCACGGACGAATCGACGCCGCCGGAAAGTCCGAGGATCACGCGCGACTTGCCGACCTTCGCGCGGATGTCGGCGACCGCGTGCGCGATGAAGTCCTTCGTCGTCCACTCCTGTTTCGCGCCGCAGACGTTGACGAGGAAGTTGCGGATCATGTCCACGCCGCGCTCGGTGTGGAAAACCTCCGGGTGAAACTGGATGCCGTAAAAGCGGCGCTTCGCGTCCTCGATGCCCGAGTAAGGCGAGTTGTCCGAAATCGCGGTCGCGACGAAGCCCGGCGGCAGTTTGGCGAGCTTGTCGCCGTGGGAGTTCCAGATGCGCAGCTTGCGCGGCAGACCGGCGAAGAGCTTGCCGGGACGCTTGATCGTGAGGTGACCGTGACCGTATTCCCGGGCCTTGCTGTGCTCGACCTTGCCACCGAGGAAGTGCCCCATCAGCTGCACGCCGTAACAGATGCCGAGGATCGGCACGCCCATTTCGAAAATCGACGGATCCGGATGCGGCGCGTTCTTCGAGTAAACGCTCTGCGGACCGCCGGAAAGGATGATGCCGACCACGCCTTCCTCGCGCAACTTGGCCGCGGGCGTCGCGAAGTGGAAAATCTTCGAGTAAACCTGACACTCGCGAATGCGGCGCGCGATGACCTGCGTGAGCTGAGAACCGAAGTCCAGGACGGCGATGGTTTGTGGCATGTGCGAGGTGGGAAACGGAAAACACAACGCAAGCGACCGAGTGGGAGCAAGCGCGTTTCTCTCCCGGGCCCGGTGGGCGGCGACCCGCCGCCGAACCTGATCGGCAAAACGCTGACTGTGAGGCCATGCACCGTCTTCTGGCGCTTTGGATCCGGCTGAGGTCCAGCCTCTGGTTTCTTCCTTCGGTCATCGTTTTGTTCGCGGTGGTGCTCGGACTTTTCCTTTCCGCGGTGGGCAACTTCATCCCCATGCTCGCCCAAGACGAGTTGCCCGTCTTCTTCGGATTTGGCGCGGAAGGCTCGCGGGCGATGCTCTCCGCAATTGCGACGTCGATGATCACGGTCGCCGGCGTCGCGTTCTCGATCACGATCGTCGCGCTGTCGCTGGCATCCCAGCAATACTCGCCGCGTGTGTTGCGCCACTTCATGCGCGATCAGGGCAATCAGACCGTGCTCGGCGTCTTTGTCGGCGTCTTCGCCTACTGTCTCGTCGTTCTCCCCTCGATCCGCGGCGGCGACCATGCCTCGCATGTGCCGGCGTTGGCTGTGCTCGTGGGCGTGGTGCTGGCGCTCTGCGGCGTCACCTGCCTGATCTACTTCATTCACCACGTCGCGACGGCCATTCAGGCGTCCGCCATCCTCACCGCCGTGGCGACGGAAACGCATGCGGCGATCTCCTTGCTGTTTCCCGAAACCCTCGGCCGCGAAGCCGGCGCGCCCCCGTGCGATCTCAACGATCTTCACTGGCATCCGATCGCCTCGCCCGCGACCGGCTACTTGCAGATGGTCGACGAAACGACGCTCCTGCGCTGGGCCAACGAGACCGACTGCGTGCTGCGCATGGAGTGGCGCGTGGGCGATTTCATTTTGCGCGGCGCGCCGCTCGTCTCCGCCAGCCGTTCGCTCGAAAATAACGCCGACGCCACCGCGGCGATTGCGACGACCTTCGCGATCGATCGCACCCGCTCGATCGAACAGGACGCGAGCTTTGGGCTGCGCCAGATTGTCGATGTCGCCCTGCGCGCGCTTTCGCCGTCGTTGAACGACACCACCACGGCGGTGCTGTGCATCAATCATCTCGCCGATCTGCTGCGGCACGCCGCCGCCCGGCAGCCGGAATCGCCCTATCGCGTGCAAGACGGCAAACTACGAGTCATCGCCCAGCGCGCGGAATTCGACCACATGGTCGCGCTGGCCTTCGATCAGATCCGCGAGTGCGGAACGAACAATGTGGTCGTGCTCGACCGCCTGCTGTGGGCGATCGCGCAGATCGAGGAACGCACCACCCTGCCCGCTCGCCGGGAAACGCTGAGTCGGGCCGCGCTCGCCGTCGGCGCCACCGCTGAGCGCACGCTGGCTGATCCCGCTGCGCGCGCGACCACCGCGCGCACTGCCGCGGATCTGGCGCGCCGCTGTCAGCGGCCGGGCGTGGCGTGAGCCCAGTCTAGCGGTTCGGCGTTTGCCCCTCGAAACCGCCGCGCAACGCCTCGACGAAGGCGTTGCGGAAAAGCGTCCCGATCGTCGACCAGATATCGACCTGGTTGTCTTCGAAGTTTCCCGAGAACGGTGCCTTCGTCGCGACTTGATTCTTCTCGTCGTTCTCAAACACGGACGCGACGGCAGTCACGACCTTCTTGGCGAGGAGTTCAGCGGCATTTTTGTCCTTGTCCGACGCGGTGCGAAAATCGAGGTCATGCACCAGCGGCTTGATGTAGCCGTTGTAACCACCGCCTTCGGCCTCGACCTCCATATACATTTCGAACGTGCCGCGCGAAACGTCGGCGTTCGCGTAGGCGAGCAGGAAGCTGTTGAAGGGCGGCAGCTGCAGATCGCGGATTTCCATCCGGCCTTTCAACCGCGGCTGCTCCGCCAAAGGATCCAGCTGCACGGAAAGCGAGAGCCGGCCGTCGCCCGTCGTGACGCCCGTGAGTTCGAGTTTGGCGGGCAACGGATCGCCATTCGCCTTCGGCCGATTCTGGAGATCCGTCGCCAGGACGCGGAGATCGCGAATCCCCACGTCGACCTTCGGGTCGTGCGTTTCGTCCACGAAGCGGAAGGCGGCGTTCCTGACTTCGACTCGCGTGAGCTCCATCGGAAACGCCTCGCGCAACCCATCCTGCCAGCGCGCAACGTCGTCAGTCTTCTCCGCGACTTCCTGCTTCGCCTCCTCCGCGGCGTCCGCGGGACCGTCGAACCGCCGATGCTTCACCGCGCTGAATTCAGCTCCATCGATCAACACGCGGCCGCCCAGCTTCCCCGAAAACAGCGCGGCCGGCGCAACGGTGAGTGACGCCTGGCGCACAAACGCAAGCGGCGGATCCTGATCCCGACCGCGGGCCCGCAGCACGAAATTCCGCACGTTCACCGTGCCGCGCCACACGGAGAGATCGACGCTCTCGACTCTCCCGACGAAGCCTTCGAGCGCGCCGAGCTTCCGATTCACGATGGAGGTGGCGATCGGAGAACCGACAAAACGGATCGCGAGCAGCAGCAACGGCACAATCGCGAGGCCCACCAGCCACGGCCGACTGCGGCGATGCGATCGCGCTGCGCCCGCACGCGAACCGGCCGTCGTGCGACGCCGGCTTGGAAAGGACAGCGTGTGCAGATTCATGAGGAGCGCCGACGCTTGCGGAATGCCAACCGTGGAAGTGCCGCCAGCGCAGTCGACTGAATCGTTCCGGCGCCCATCGCGTCCGGCAAGGTGCACGCCTGATCAGTGCGAAAAGCGCAAACTGCACGGCGGCGAAAACGGCGCCGGCGGAACTTCCTCCACGCGCGCTGAGGGGAAAGCGAGTCACGACAACGCCGTCGCTCTGCTCGAGGTTGCCGGATGAAACCGTCTCATTCGACCTCCAAGAACAAGATCAACGTGCCCCGCGACGCCGACCTCGATACCACGGAGCGCAGCCGTCGCGATGTCATGCCTTCTCCGGATACAGTGAACATCCGCGATGAAGATTACCCGTCGGAGAACAAGCCTCTCACGGGCGATTCGTCTGCCGCGCGCGCGCTGCATCAACGCCCATCCCCCGCTCACGACCAACTGCGTGCCGGCTCTGCCGGCGATGCCGCTCATCCCTCCAGAACCGGCATCATGAATCCCGCGCTCCCGCCGCGGGCAAAAACGAAATAGGCGCGCGTAGCCGCGCGCCTAATTCCAAGCGGTCTCTGCTGCTCGCGGCTCGTTGCCGAATCGCGAGTCGAGCAAAGCCGACGCCCTTACTTCTTCTTCTTGGCAGCCGTCTTCTTCTTCGGAGCGCTCTTCTTGGCAGACTTCGATGCTTTCTTAGCCATTTGGTTTTTCCTTTTTTTTGTGGGGTTTGTGTTGGCAACACACACGAGGCGTGTCGCCAGCTCCAAATTGGCGTGGTGAACGGCGTTTTGTAAACTGTAGACCGCTGGCCAACTGGATAATTTTTTCCACACGCTCATTTCGCATCGCGCATCGCGACGCGCGAAAGACGCGCGTTGAAACGCGATCAAGCATGAAGTCGCGACGGAATTTTCTCCACGCGCGCTTCCGCCTTCGCCCCAAAGACGCCGTGCCGCCGGACGCGTAAATTCACTCGTTCGCTCGCTCACTGCATCTCCAACCCACAACCGAATTCACCTATGGAATCGCTCGAAAATCTAAACGATCTCTTCATCCACGAACTCCGTGATCTCTACGACGCGGAGAAACAACTCGCGCAGGCGCTCCCGTTGATGGCGCAGGCCGCGAACGCGTCCGAGCTTCGCGACGGCTTCAAGACTCACCTCGAGGAAACGAAGGAGCACGCGCGCCGGCTCGAGCAAATCTTCAAGGGCCTCGGCACCTCGCCCGAAGGAAAATCGTGCAAGGCGATGGCCGGGCTGATCGCCGAAGCGAAGGAAACGCTCGATGAAGATGCCGACCCGGCGGTGCTCGACGCGGCGCTGATCGTCGCCGCGCAAAAGGTCGAGCACTACGAAATCGCCGGCTATGGCAGCGCGTCGACATTCGCGCGCGTGCTGAACTACGACGATGCCGCGAAGCTGCTGAAGCAGACGATCGCCGAGGAAGAAATGACCGACAAGAAGCTCACGCATCTCGCCAGCCGCTTGAATCAGAAAGCGGAGACGGCCGATCAGGCCTCGAGCTGAGCGCGGCGTGCAGCTTTGGTCGCGAGGAGCTCGCGATCCGACCCCGCGGGCGTTGACCCCGCGGGGTTTTTGCATGCCTTTGCCGCATGCCCGGTCCGCGTGCCCGTCTCGTTTCCGCCGGCGCAATTGTCGCGGCGGTGATCGTGTTGCCCGCAGTGGGCGCGACGCTGGCCGGAAGAAGCTTGGGCGCGCTGCTGCAGTTTCCGCCGCGGTTAGGGCTGCCGCCGGGCTACGTTCGGTTCTCCTGGATCGCCGTGGCGGTGGTGCTGGCACCGCTGCTCGCTGTCTCCATTTCCTGGATGCGCACGCATTCGCCGCGCATCGCGCGGGCGCGGGCGTCGGCGGTGTCGCCCAAGGCGTGGCCGGTGTGGGGCTCGGCGGCAGTCGCATGGATTCTGCTGTGGTGGCTGCTGGCATGGACGCGATTCGATTGGTTCGCTCCGCTGCAACGGTTCACGTTTTTTCCGCTCTGGCTCGGCTACATCGCAGTCGTGAACGCTCTCACGCTGAGGCGCACCGGCTCGTGTCTGCTGCTCGCGCGGCCACGCTACGTCGCGCTGCTGTTCGGAATGAGCGCGGTTTTTTGGTGGCTGTTCGAATGGCTGAACCGGTTCGCGCTGAACTGGCATTATCTCGGCGTGCAGGACCTGGGCTCAGCCGGCTATGTCGCCCAGGCCTCGCTGTGTTTCTCGACCGTGCTCCCTGCGGTCGCGAGCACGCGCGAATGGGTCGGCTCATTTCCAGAATTCGCTACGCGAGCCGCCGCCGGACCGCGTTGGTCGTGGCTCGCGCGCCGGGCGACCGGAGGGTGGCTGGCAGCGGGCGGCTGCGGCGCGCTGCTGGGTGTGGGTGTCGCGCCGCAGTGGCTCTACCCGGCTCTGTGGCTGGCGCCGCTGGCGTTGATGTTCGGCGCGGGCCTGTGGTGGCATCAGGAGGGGTTGTGGTCGGAGATCGCGCGAGGCGATTGGCGAGCGGCGGCGAGCTGGATGACTGCCGCGCTCATCTGCGGTTTTTTCTGGGAGATGTGGAACGTCGGGAGCGCGGCGAAATGGATCTACACGGTGCCGTTCGTGCAGCGCTGGCACGTGTTCGAGATGCCAATGCTCGGCTACGCCGGCTATCTTCCCTTCGGGTGGGAATGCGCGTGCGTCGTGTGGCTGCTGGAAAGCGGCCGGCAGTCTATGCGTTCCGCTCCAGTTCGCGTCGGCTGACAAGGTAAGACGCGAACCAGCACACCTGCGCCCACGCCACTCCCGCGGCCCACCCCGCCACGACATCGCTCGGATAATGCACGCCAAGGAACACGCGGCTGACGCCCACCAGCGCGCTGATCACGAGTGCGGCGCCGACGATGAGCGTTTTCTCGCGCCGGCGCTCGACCAGGCGCGTGAGCAGCACGGCGAGCGTCAAGTAAATCGTCGCTGACGACATGGCGTGACCGCTCGGAAAGCTCCACGACTCGATCTCGATCAAACGCAGCGATTCATCGGGCCGGGCGCGGCTGAACGCGCTTTTCAGGGTGTGGTTGATCGCCAGACCCCCGAACGAGGCGGCGAGAAGAATCAGCGCCGCCACGCGGCGGCGCGTGAACAGGAGAAAGGCAGTCACGAGCAAAACGAAGAAGCTGAGCACGGCCACGCTGCCGAGGCCGGTAACATCGCGGGCGACCTCCGCCAGCCAATGCGGCCCGATGGGATGCGGCGGTTCGCCCGTGCGCAACGCGAGCATGACCTGCTTCTCCCATTGCAGATGCTCCTGCTCCCGCACTTCGTCCGCGACAAAGCCAAACACCCAGCACGCGAAGAGAAACACCGCGGCGTTGCAGAGCAGCAGCGGCTTGACCCGGCGAATGCGTCCGAGCCAGGCACGTGTGCGCGACGGATTCCGACCGGGATCTGCAGATCGCGCTTCCGAGTTCACGGCCGCACCGTGGCGGGAATTCCGCGAGACGCAACGGCGTCGCCTCCGGAGGGAGATCGCCGCGCCCCCTCGACCGTCCATCGGTTCAGAACTTCAGTCGCGTATTCTCGTGACCACAGCGCGGGCACTTCGCGAGCTCGGTGCCGACCTTCGCGGTATAGAGTTCGTCGCAGCGAATGCAGTGAAAGGTCGTCTTGCGCCGCTCCTGCTCGAAGGTCCGGTGATCGCGGCGGTCATACCAGAGCCACAGGCCGAGGAACACGAGGGCGACCAGCGTACAGTAGAAGATGACGGCGGTGGTGAGATCGAGCATGACGCGAACCCGTTTAGCGTGGCAGAACTGTAGGCTCCGTGCGAAGCGCAGAATCCAGCCGAGCAGCGTCTGGCCTGAGCCGATCGCCGCCACGGAGAAAAAGAAAACGCGCCGACGGCGAGTCGGCGCGTTGAGGAAAGCGAGAGGAGAACAAAGCCGGCGGACCCGCCGGCTCCGTCTTATTTCTGCTCGGCGGCCGGAGCGGCCTCGGTCGTCGCGGCAGCGGCGGCTTCGGCGGCAGGCGTGGCTTTCGCCTTCTTGCCCTTGCCCTTGGACTTGGAGGCCTTCTTGCCCTTGGACTTCTTGTAGCCCTGGTCGTCGGCCTTCACGAACTCGATCAGCGCCATCTCGGCGGCGTCGCCAAGACGCTGCTGGCCGAGCTTGTAGATCCGGGTATAGCCACCGTTGCGATCCGCGAACTCCTTGTAGGTTTCGTTGAACAGCTTGGTGACGGCGGTCTCGTCGCGGACGTCCGACAGCGCGAGACGGCGCAGGTGGAGCGCGTCCTTCTTCTCGGTCTTGGCCGCGGCCTTCTTGGCCTTGGTGATGACCTTCTCGATGAACGGACGCAGGGCCTTCGCCTTCGTCAGCGTGGTTTGGATACGGCCGTGCGTGATGAGCGCGGCGGCGAGGTTGGAGAGCATCGCGCGGCGATGCTCGACGGTGACGCCGAGGGAGGCGCGGTGTTTGTTGTGACGCATTGTGGTTTTGGTTTAGGCGTCTCCCGATCGGCGATCCGGTCGCAGCGTGAAGCGGCAGCGGACGGCGCGAGAGACGAAAGTGGTAGCGAGGAGTGGGTAGTGAGTAGCGAGTAGAACGGAGTGCGGGCCGCGAGATGCTCGCTACCCGCTACCCACTACTCGCTACTTCCGGGTCACCCTTCCTTCTTCGTGTCGAGGAGGCGCTCGTCGAACTTCATGCCGAGCGAGAGGCCCAGCGCTTCGAGCTTTTCCTTGATCTCGTTGAGGGACTTTTTGCCGAAGTTGCGATACTTGAGCATCTCCTGCTCGGTCTTCATCGCGAGCTCGCCGACGGTGGTGATGTTCGCGTTGTTCAAGCAGTTCGCGGCGCGGACGGAGAGCTCGATCTCGTTGACCGACATGTTGAGGAGCTTGCGGAGCTTGTTCTGCTCCTCGCTGACCTCGGACTGCTGGTTCTCGAATTCGTAGGTCTCTTCGCTGACGCGGTCGAAGACGTCGAGGTGGTGCTTGAGAATCGAGGCGGCCTGCTTGAGGGCATCGTCGGGCGTGATGCGGCCGTCGGTCCAGACTTCGAGGACGAGCTTGTCGTAATCGGTGATCTGGCCGACGCGGGTCGCTTCGACGGCGTATTTGACGAGGCGGACGGGCGAGAAGAGCGAATCGATCGGGATGACGCCGATGGCCTGGTCTTCCTTCTTGTTCGCCTCGCCGGGATAATAGCCGCGGCCGGTCTTGATCTCGACCTCGGCGTCGAACGTCTTGCGCGTGTCGAGCGTGCAGATGACCTGGTCGGGGTTGACGATCGAGATGTTCGGATCCGCCTGGATGTCGGCGGCGGTGACGACGCCGCTCTTGTTGGCGCGGATCGCGAGGGTGATCGGCTCGCGCTTCTGGGAAACGATGAGGACCTTCTTGAGGTTCAGCACGATGTCGGTGACGTCTTCGACGACGCCGTCGATCGACTGGAACTCATGATTCACGCCGTCGATCTTGATCGAAGAAATGGCGGCACCCTCGATGGAGCTGAGCAGAACGCGACGGAGAGAGTTACCGATGGTATGACCGTAGCCGGCCTCGAAAGGCTCAGCGATGAACTTGGCGTAGGTCGGCGTTGCGCCTTCCTCGACCTTCGTGAGTTTGGACGGGAGTTCGAACTTTCCGAGACGTTTGGGCATGGCAGGTAAATACTACGTGTAAGAGTAAGATGTAACGTTTAAAGCCGCAGCGAGAGGCGGAGGCGGCTCGCTACGGCTTCAACATATAACAGCGCCGGGATGCGCTTAGAAGCGCGAGTAGAACTCGACGATGAGCTGCTCGTTGATGCCCTGCTCCATCTCGTCACGGTTCGGCAGGCGGTTGACCGTGGCCTTGAACGTTTCGGCGTTCATGCTGAGCCAGCCGGGGACGTTGCGGATGCGATTCTCCTCGAGGTTGCGGGTCGCGAGCTGGCGGGAGGCCGCGGCATTGCGGACTTCGATCTCGTCGCCGGCCTGCACGTTGTAGGAGGCGATGTCGACCTTGTGACCGTTCACGCGGATGTGGCCGTGGTTGACGAACTGACGGGCAGCGGCGCGGGTCTTCGCGAGGCCGAGGAGATAAACGACGCTGTCGAGACGGGTCTCGAGCAGCTGCAGGAAGCGCTCGCCGGTGACGCCGCGTTCGCTCTTGGCGATCTCGAAAAGACGGCGGAACTGCCGCTCGAGCAGGCCGTAAATGTAGCGGAGCTTCTGCTTTTCGTTCAGACCGAGAGCGTATTCGGAGACCTTGCGGCGAAGCTTGGGACCGTGTTGGCCGGGCGGGTAGCTGCGGCGTTCGAAGGCCTTGCCCGAGCCCAGGAAGTGCTGGCCGAAGCGGCGGCTGAGGCGGGTGGTAGGTCCGGTATAACGAGCCATGTTCTGTTAATTTGAAATTTGAGATTTGAGATTTGAAATCGCGTGCGGCGCACGCTCAGACGCGGCGGCGTTTGCGCGGGCGGCAGCCGTTGTGCGGCACCGGGGTCACGTCGATGATCGAAGTGATCTCAAGGCCGATCGCCTGAAGCGCGCGAACGGCGGAATCGCGACCGAGGCCCGGACCGGAGACGCGAATGACGACATCCTTCAAACCGTGCGACATGGCGTTGCGGGCGGCGTCCTGCGCGACGACCTGGGCGGCGTAAGCGGTCGATTTGCGCGAGCCGCGGAAGTTGCATTTGCCGGCGCTCGACCAAGCGATGACCTGGCCCTTCTGGTCGGTGATCGAGACGATCGTGTTATTGAACGAAGCCAGCACGTTGGCGACGCCGGACGTGACGTTCTTCGAGCCCTTCGCCTTGCGGACCTTGATGACGCCGAGCTCTTCCTTCAGGAGATCCTCAGCCGTGGGCTGCTTGGCCACACCGCCGATGAGCTCGACCGGCTTTTCGGCAGCAGCGGGAGCGGCGGCAGGGGCCGCCGCGCCTTCGGCGGCGGGCTTGGCCGTCTTGGCCTTCTTCTCGGCGGGCGCAGCGGCGGCACCTTCAACAGGGGCGGTCGCGGCTTTGACGGGCTTTTCTTTCTTCGGAGCGGATTTTTCTTCGGCCATGACGGGGGGAGATTATTCTTTGGCTTTCGTGACGCCGACGGTGCGACGCGGACCCTTGCGGGTGCGGGCGTTGGTGCTGGTGCGCTGGCCGCGGACCGGCAGGCTGCGGCGGTGGCGCACGCCACGGTAGCAGTTGATCGCCTGGAGGCGCTTCAGATTGCCCGTGATTTCGCGGCGAAGGTCGCCTTCGAGCACCCACTTGTGCTCGCCGATCAGGTGAAGGATCTTGTTGAGTTGTTCCTCCGTGAGATCCTGTGCGCGCATGTCGGGGTTGAGCCCGGCTTCCTTCACGAGGAGGTCGGCACGGGTGGGCCCGATGCCGTTGATATAACGGAGGGAATACGCGACTTTCTTTTTCGCGGGGATTTCTACACCGAGGAGACGAGGCATGTTTTAGTGGTTAGTTGAGAGTTAACGAGAGAGTGAAATTCAGGAGACGACGCGCGGCCGCGTGAGGATTTCGGGGCCGTGCTCCGTGGTGAGCACCGTGTGCTCGAAGTGCGCGGACGGGGAGCCGTCCGCCGTCACGCACGTCCATCCATCGCTGAGGATCTTGGTCTTCGATCCGCCGAGATTGACCATCGGCTCGATCGCGAGGGTCATGCCGGGCTTGATCCTCGCGCCGGTGCCTTTGCGACCGAAGTTCGGGATTTCCGGCGGTTCGTGCATCGCGACGCCGACCCCGTGGCCGACCATCTCGCGCACGACGCTGAAGCCGTGCGATTCGACGTAGTGCTGGATCGCCGCGGAGATGTCGCCGATGCGATTGCCGACTTGCGCCTGCTGGATACCGAGGTCGAGGGCCTCGCGGCTGACCGTGAGCAGTTTTTGGATACCGGGCTGGACGTTGCCGACCGGCAGGGTGAAGGCGTTGTCGCCGACATAGCCATCGTGCCAGACGACGATGTCGAGGGAGACGAGATCGCCGTCGCGCAGGATCCGTCGAAAGGACGGGATGCCGTGAACGACTTCGTCGTTCACCGAGATGCAGGTGTGGGCGGGATAACGGCGCGAACCGTGCTGATAGCCGTAACAGGCGCTGCGAGCTCCGAGGCGCGCGATCCAATCGCGACCGGCCTCTTCCAAGTCTTGGGTAGTGATGCCCGGCCGGACCAGGGGCTTGAGTTGTTCAAGCACCGTGGCCGCGATCGCACAGGCCTCGCGCATTTTCGCAATCCCCTCCCTAGATTTGATAGGGATCGTCATGCCGCGAGTTCCCCGGCTTCGAGGAGAAGACCGAGGGTCTGGTAGTGTCGGACGACCGGCTCGCTGGAGCCGGGACCGGCGATGACGCCATCGAGACTTTCGTCGCGGGCATCGAGCCATTCGTCGAACACTTTTGCTTGGAGCAGCGTAGCCGGAAATTCCTTCAGGAGGAACCCCGCATCAGGTTTGCGCGTGAAGAACCACTTTCGCAACGAGGCGAGTGTGGCTGCTTCCTCCGCCGCGGCCGAAGCCGGGCGGCGCGAAATCTCCGACCGCAGTGTGGCGGGAGAGACGTGCTCTAGATTCAAAGAACGAAGCCGGCTCATCAGGTTTTCGGTTTGAAAATCGGATGAACCGAGGAAGAGGAGCTTGGCCTTGGCGCGGGCGCCCGAGAAAGCCAAGAGGTCGTTGATGGCGGCCATCGCGACCCGAGTAAAGAACTAAAGTGCGAACTTCTGGATCGCCCAGGCGACGATGCCCACGAGGAAGATCGCCGTCACGGGGATGCCGAGTTTCACGAGCGCTTCCGAGCTGACGGCATCGCCTGTCGCACCTGCCGGCGCGGAGCTCCGGGCGCGAATACGCCCCTTCTTGAGGAAGCCGTCGTAGTGCCGCTGCAGGAGGAACGTCTCCACCTGACGCATCGTGTCCAGGACCACACCGACGGTGATCAGCATGCCGGTGCCGCCGAAGAAAATCGCGATACGTTGCGGGACATTCAGCTCGAAGAGCAGCACGTCCGGCATGACCGCGATGATGGTCAGGAACACCGCGCCCGCGAGGGTCAGGCGGGTCATGATGAAATCCAGGAACTGTGCCGTGGGCTGGCCGGGTCGAACGCCGGGCACATAGCCGCCGTATTTCTTCAGGTCGTCGGCGATCTGGATCGGCTTGAACATCACCGAAACCCAGAAGTAGCTGAAGAACATGATCAGCACCGTGTAGATCAGATAGTAGCTCCAGTGACCGCGAAGGAGGTTTTCGGAGAACTCGATCAGGAACTTGATGTTAAACGCCGCGCCCAACTGGGAAAAGATCTGCTGAGGGAAGAGCAGGATGGCGCTGGCAAAAATCACGGGCATGACGCCCGAATAGTTTACCTTGAGCGGCAGGAAGGAGCTCTGGCCGCCCATGACCTTGTTGCCCACCACGCGCTTCGCATACTGCACCGGGATCTTCCGCTGACCCTGGACGACCATGACGATGCCCATGACGACCAGAATGAAGAGCGCGATCATGATCACCGCCTGCGGGAGGCCGAGATTCGGACCGGTGCCCACGGGCCGGAAGAACAGCTGATAGGTCTGAGCCGCCGCACCGGGGATGTCGGCAAGAATGCCGACCGTGATCAGAAGCGAGACGCCGTTGCCGATGCCGCGCTGCGTGATCTGCTCGCCCAGCCACATCAAAAGCAGCGTGCCGGCCGTCATGAAGATGACGGACGTGATCAGAAAACTGACTTTGCTGACGATAACGATGCTGCCGTAGGTGTTGAGGTCGTAGCCGGGGAACAGCCGCCCGGGATTCTCCAATGCAAGAATAAGCAGCGTGCCCTGTACAAGACAGATGAGCACCGTCGCATAACGCGTATATTGGGTCAGCTTCTGCCGCCCGACGTCGCCTTCCTGCTGCAACCGGCTGAGCGCCGGCACGACCGCCGTCATCAACTGAAAGATGATCGACGCGCTGATATAAGGCATGATCCCCAGGGCGCAGATCGCGCCCTTCACGAGCGCACCGCCGGTGAACATGTTATACAGGCCCACCAAGGCGCCGCCGCCGCTGGCCGTCTGATCGGCGAAGAAGTTCTGCAGCGGGTGCGGATCGATGCCCGGGAGCGGGATGTGTGCACCGACGCGGGCCACGAAGAGCAACGCCAGAGTATAAAAGATCCGCGAGCGCAGCTCAGGGATCTTCAGGGAGTTCGTGAAGGCGGAAAACATGGAGAAGGTCGATTGTCGATTCCCGGCTTTCGGTTCGTCAAACCAGATTCAGGCGCCGCCCGAACCGAGGATCGGAAATCGAAAACCCATAAGGGCCGATCAGGCCGTGATCGCCTGGCCGCCGGCTTTCTCGATCTTGGCCTTGGCGGATTCGGAAAACTTCGCCGCCGTGACCTTGAGGGCGCGGCTGATTTCGCCGTCGCCAAGAATCTTCACGCTCTTCTCGCCCGCGCGGATCAGGCCGTTGCTGGCCAACACCTCGGCCGTGACCTCGGTGATACCGGCGTCCAGGGACGCGAGATCGCCGATGTTCACCACGGGCAGTTCGGTGCGGAAATTGTATTGATTGAAGCCGCGGTGCGGGAGCTTGCGGTAAAGCGGCATCTGGCCGCCTTCAAAGCCGGGACGGATGCTGCCGCCGGAGCGGGCCGTCTGGCCCTTGCCGCCGCGACCGGAGGTCTTGCCGCGACCGCCGCCTTCGCCGCAGCCGACGCGCTTCTTGCGGTGCACCGCACCGGGAACGTTCTTGAGTTCGTGGAGTTTCATTTGGATTCCTCGTGGAGGGGCGCCC
Source organism: Opitutaceae bacterium (assembly GCA_040255565.1). Lineage (GTDB taxonomy): Bacteria > Verrucomicrobiota > Verrucomicrobiia > Opitutales > Opitutaceae > Opitutus. The sequence goes on from JBDZVH010000002.1 coordinate 467,500, forward strand.
TCGCCGACCGAATGTGGCGGCGAAGACTCGGATTAGATTATAGATGGAAATGCAGGCGGGATTCGCACCCTGCACTGCCCGCCGGTTCGCTTACTTGCGAACGGCGTTGATATCGTCGGCGAGCCGGAGCTGGCGGAGACCTTCGAGCGTCGCGTGCACGACGGCGATGTGGTTCTTCGACCCCATCGACTTCGTGAGCACGTTCTTGACGCCGGCCGCTTCCAGCACCGCGCGGACACCACCGCCGGCGATGAGGCCGGTGCCGGTCGTAGCGGGCTTGAGCAGAACCCGGCCGCCATCGTAAACGCCCAGCACGTCGTGCGGGATCGTGTCGCCCTTGAGCTTGATGGTGATGAGATTCTTGTGCGCGTGCGCGGTGCTCTTCTTGATCGCGTCCGGCACTTCGTTGGCCTTGCCGTAGCCGATGCCGAGCTTACCCTTGCCATCGCCGACGACGGCGAGCGCAGCGAAGCTGAAACGGCGACCGCCTTTGACGACCTTGGCGCAGCGATTGATGAAGACGACCTTCTCGATCATCTGCGGGCCATCGGACGGCGCGGAGTCACGGTTGTCGCGGCGATCCCGGCGGGGGCCACCGGGGCCATCGCGGCGGGGACCGCCACGGTTGAACTGGCGAGGCTGACGCGCCGGCGCTTCGGGAGCGGCTTCAGGAGTGGGCGCGGAAGTGGGTTCGGTGCTCATGCGTTATTTAGAATTGGAGACCACCTTCGCGCGCAGCGTCGGCGAACGTTTTGACTTTGCCATGATAGCGGGCGCCGCTGCGATCGAACACGACGGAGCTGATGCCGGCCGCTTTGGCCTTAGCGGCGAAGGCCGTGCCGAGCACCTTGGCGCCGGCGAGGTTGGCCGCGAGCTTCTGCTTGCGCAGCTCGGCGTCGAGCGTGCCCAAAAACACGAGCGTGGCGCCCTTGTCGTCGTCGATCGCCTGCGCGTAAATGTGCTTCGAGGTGAAACGCACGGCGAGACGCGGGCGGGCGGCGGTGCCTTGGATCTTCTTCCGGATTCTCCAGCGACGTTTCTGCAGGAGCCCGGCTTTGTAAATGGTGTTGCTCACGGAATCTGAGATTTGAAATTTGAAGTTTGAGATCGGCGGGAGCCGGGGGCTTACGCCACCGTCTTGCCTTCCTTGCGGCGGACGCGCTGACCGACGATGCGCACGCCCTTGCCCTTGTAAGGCTCCGGCGGGTAGTAGCCGCGGATCTCCGCGGTCACGGCACCGACGAGTTGCTTGTCGACGCCCTCGACCTTCAACCGGGTCTGGTCGGTGACGGTGACTTTGATGCCGTCGGGAATGTCCATGAGGATCGGGTGCGAATAGCCCAACGCGAGGTCGAGCTGCTTGCCCTTCAGGTTCGCCTTGAAACCGACGCCCTGAATCTCGAGCTCCTTCGTATAGCCCTCGCTCACGCCCTTGACCATGCCGGCGACGACGGAGCGTGCGGTGCCGAACATCGCCTTCGCGAAACGGGAATCCTCCGTCGGCGCGAAGGTGACCTTCTTGTCGGCGACAGTGACTTTGACGACGGGGGCGAAGGTTTTCTGCACCTTGCCCTTGGGTCCCTCGACCAGCACGGTGCCGTTCTTGTCGACCGTGATCTTGACCTTGTCGGGGATGGAAACGGGTTGTTTGCCAATGCGGCTCATGATGCGTGGCGGTTTACCAGACGTTGCAGATCAGTTCGCCGCCCGCCTTGTTGCGGCGGCAATCGGCGTCCTTCATCAGGCCCTTCGAGGTCGAAACGATGCTGATGCCGAGGCCGTTAAGGACGCGCGGGATTTCGGAGTATCCGTAGTAGAGGCGACGGCCAGGCGTCGAGACGCGCGTGAGGCCGGTGATGGCGGGGGAACCGTCGACGTATTTGAGCGCGACGACGAGGCTCTTGTGGCCCGCTTCGGTGGTGTCGCTGCGGTAGTCGGCGATATAGCCCTCGGTCTTCAGGATGCCGGCGATCGCCTCGCGCATTTTGGAGTGCGGCGAAACGGCCTCGGCCTTTTGGGCTCGCGACGCGTTGCGAATGCGCGTCAGGAAGTCACTGATCGGATCGGTCATGGTGGATGTTGTTGAGAAGGGCCGCGCGGGTCATATCCGACCCCCGTGGGCCAAAGAAATTACCAGGAGGATTTGGTCACGCCGGGGATCTTGCCGGCGAGCGCGAGCTCACGGAACTGGATACGGGAGACGCCGAACTTGCCGATGTAGGCGCGCGGACGGCCGCTGAGCGAGCAGCGGTTGCGAATGCGCACGGACGACGAATTCTTCGGGAGCTTCTGGAGCTTCTTCTGCGCGGCGAAGAACTCTTCGTCCGTGGTCGCAGGATTGAGGAGGGTCGCTTTCAGCTCGGCCCGCTTGGCGGCGTACTGGGCGACGAGGCGCTTGCGCTTTTCGTTGCGCTCGATGGCGGAGGTCTTGGGCATTGTCGGAAAAGTTAGGCGGCTTTCGTGGCGGACTCGACGCGGCGGAACGGAATGCCGATCAGGCGGAGAAGCTCACGGCCCTCGTCGTCGGATTTCGCGCTCGTCACGATCGTGAGGTCGAGGCCCATGTGCTTCTTCACATTTTCCACGGTGATTTCCGGGAAGATCGTGTGGTCGGTGATGCCGAGGTTGTAGTTGCCCTGGCCGTCGAGCTTCGCCGCGACGCCGCGGAAGTCACGAATGGTGGGCAGCGCGACGGCGATGAGGCGTTGCAGGAACTCCCACATGGAGTCGCCGCGAAGGGTGACGTGGCAGCCGACGATCTGGCCTTGCCGCAGCTTGAAGTTGGCGATGGCCTTCTTCGACTTCGAGAGGACGGCCTTCTGGCCGGCGATCAGACCGAGGTCGCGCTGAATGTCCGTGATCTGATTCTTGTCAGCGTCGGCATCGATGCCGGTGTTGAGACTGATCTTCAACAACTTCGGCACCTGGTGCTTGTTTTTGTAGCCGCGGCTCTTCACGAGCTCGGGCGCGACTTGCTCGATGTAAAGTTTCTTGAGGGAGGGAACGTAGCTCATTTTAAGGGCCCGCGATTACCGACCGCGAGGCAATGGAGAGTGATGTCTTGAGTGGAAAAGCGTCGAGTAACGCAGGCGCGCGGGCCGGTTGGCAAGCGCGCAGTGCTCAGGCTTTCGCCGGGGCGGCCTTCTTGCGCTTGCTGGCGTCGAAGGTCGACTGGAGCATCAGGTTGCTGAGGTGGATCGAGCCTTCGCGCTCGACGATCGCGCCCTGCGGGTGCTCCTGCGACTTCTTGACGTGACGCTTGATCATGCCGAGGCCTTCGACGCGCGCGCGTTGCTTGGCGGCGAGGACCTCGAGGATCTTGCCGGACTTGCCCTTTTGGGAGCCGGCGATGACGACGACCTGGTCGCCGCGTTTGACGTGAAACTTCTGGGCCATGTTAGAGAACCTCCGGGGCGAGCGAGATGATCTTCATGAAGTTCTTCGCGCGCAGTTCGCGGGCGACGGGCCCGAAGATACGGGTGCCGCGCGGGTTGTTGGTGGCGTCGATGATGACGATCGCGTTGCTGTCGAAGCGCAGGTAGCTGCCGTCGGCGCGACGAACCGGCGCCTTGGTGCGAACGACGACGGCCTTGTGGACCTCGCCCTTCTTCACGGTGGCTTCGGTGGAGCTTTGCTTGATGTGGACGGTGATGATGTCGCCGACCGCGGCCGTGTCGGTGTTCTGGCCCTTGCGGGAGATCATCGCGGCTTTGCGGGCGCCGGTGTTGTCGGCGACGTCGAGAATGGAGCGCAGTTGAATCATGGCAGGCCTCCTGTGAGTTGCGTGGGTTGGTTAAATCAGGCCTGCGGAGCGGGCGCTTCGGATTGGGTCGAGGCGGTCTTGGTCGGGACCTGGGCGGCGACGTCGGTTTCGGTGATGGCAACGGCGTCGGTGGTGACGGCCTTCTCGAGGACGGAGACGATGCGCCAGCGCTTGAGGCGGCTGATCGGGCGGGTCTCCATGACCTCGACCTTGTCGCCCAAGCGGGTCTCGTTCTTCTCGTCGTGCGCGTGCAGGACGGTCTGGCGGTTGACGACCTTGTGATAAAGCGGGTGCGGCGTCTTGTAGGCGACGGTCACCTTCACGGACTTGTCGCCGGAGCGGCTCGTGACGAAGCCGACTTGGGTTCTGCGCTGGTTGCGCTGGCCGGGAGCGGGAGAGGACATGGCGGATGTATCGTTTTAGGGCGCGGTGCTCAGGCGGCGGCCGGCGCGGACTTTTTCTTTTCGTTCAAAATGGTCTCAAGGCGCGCGACGTCCTTCCGCAGGGTGCGGAGCTCGTGCGTTTTCTCGACCTGGCCCGTCTGCTTGCGCAGGCGCAGCTGCAGGAGCTGCTCACGGGTTTCGCGGATCTTGGTGGTGATCTCGGCGGGAGAGAGATCGCGGATTTCTTTGGAAGTCATGACGGAGCGGACTTGGGTTTAGACGGCGGTTCCGTCGCGCTGGATGAAGCGGCAGTGGAAGGGCAGCTTCGCGTCGGCGAGACGGAACGCTTCCTTCGCGATGGTGGCGGGCACGCCGGCGAGTTCGAAGAGGATCGCGCCGGGCTTGATGACGGCGACGTAGAACTCGACCGGGCCCTTGCCTTGACCCATGCGGACTTCGGCGGGCTTCTTGGTGACGGGCTTGTGCGGGAAAACGCGGATCCAGAGTTTGCCCTTGCGCTTCAGGTGGCGCGAGATGGTGACGCGGGCCGCTTCGATCTGCTGGCCGGTCATGGGGCCGCGGGTGAGCGACTGCAGGCCGAAATCACCGAAGGCGAGCGTGTTGCCGCGCTTGGCGTTACCCGAGCGGGTGCCTTTCTGCGTCTTGCGATATTTGGTGCGGGCGGGAGCGAGAGCCATGGCCTAAAAATTTGAAATTTGAGATTTCAGAGCTGAGATACGCGCGGCGCGCCTCAGTTGTTGTCGGACTCTTTTTTGCAGATCCAGCACTTGACGCCGATCTTGCCGTAGACGGTGAGGGCTTCGGAGAAGCCGTAGTCGATGTTCTCGCGCAGGGTGTGGAGCGGAACGCGGCCTTTGCGCTGCCATTCGCGGCGGGCGATGTCGGCGCCGCCGAGACGGCCCGAGCACTGGATACGAATGCCCTCGGCGCCGAGCGTCATGGCCATTTCCACAGCCTTCTTCATGGCGCGGCGGAAGGCGATGCGGCGTTCGAGCTGCAGCGCGACGTTTTCGGCGACGAGCTGGGCCTCGATCTCGGGCTTCTTCACTTCCTGGATGTCGAGAAGGATGTCCTTGCCGGTGAGCTTCGCGAGCTCCTCCTTGATCTTCTCGATCTCCTGTCCCTTGCGGCCGATGACGATGCCGGGGCGGGCGGTGTAGATCTTGACGCGGACGCGATTCGAGGCGCGCTCGATGAAAATGCGCGGTACGGACGCCTGCTTCAGTTTCTCCATGAGCTTCTCACGGATGAGCTGGTCCTCGGCGAGGAGCTTCGGGAAATCCTTTTTCGTCGCATACCAGCGGGACTGCCAGTTGCGGCGGACGGCGAGACGGAAACCGGTGGGATTGGTCTTTTGGCCCATGGAAGTGAATCAGTTGTTTTCGCCGTCGGTGAGGACGATGCGGATGTGGGACATTTTCTTGCGACGGGGCATGGCGGAACCGCGGGCACCGGCCTTGAAGCGCTTGAGCACGGGACCGTTCTCGATGATGGCGCTCTTCACGATGAGAGCGTCGGCCGAGAGGTTGTTGTTGTTCTCGGCGTTCGCGATGGCGCTCTTCAGCGTCTTGGCGATGAGGCGCGCGGACTTGCGCGGAATGAGCGTCAAATAGTCGACGGCGTCCGCGGCCTTGCGGCCTTGGATCGTGCGGGCGACTTCGCGCACCTTCTTCGGCGACATGCGCGCGTTGCGAGTGAGGGCTTGAACTTCCATGGGTGTCTTGAGGATTCCGGCGGTGAAGCCGGCGATAGTGGCGTCGCCGGGTGGCGCCGCTCTACCCTTTTGGTGATGTCCTGATTTAGTTGATACGAGAGATTAGATTTCCTTGCGGGTCATGCCACCGTGGGCCTTGAACGAGCGCGTCAGCGCGAATTCGCCCAGCTTGTGGCCGACCATGTTTTCCGTGACGTAAACGGCGACGAATGCCTTGCCGTTGTGCACGTTGAACGTGTGGCCGACGAAGTCGGGCGTGATCGTCGAGCGGCGGGACCAGGTCTGGATCGGCTTCTTGGCGCCGGCCTTGTTCGCCTTCTCGATCTTCTCGAGCAGGTGATAGTCGACGAAGAAACCTTTTTTGATGGAACGTGCCATGGTGCGAGAGGGGCGTGATTACTTCTTGCCGCGCGGCTTGCGGCCGTTGTGGTGGACGATGATCTGCGCGTTCGACTGCTTCGAACGACGGCGGGTCGGGAAGCCCTTCGCGAGCTGGCCCCACGGGGAGACGAGCTGCTGACGACCGCCACCACCCTTCGACTTACCCTGGCCACCGCCGTTGGGGTGATCGACGGGGTTCATCACCATACCGCGGACGGTCGGACGAATGCCGAGCCAGCGACTGCGGCCGGCCTTGCCGAGCGACTGGTTCTGATGGTCGCCGTTGCCGACTTCACCGATGGTGGCGCGGCACTTGGCATTGACGAGGCGGAGCTCGCCGGAAGGCATCTTGAGAGTCGCCTGACCATTCTCGATCGCCACCAGCTCGAGGCTGGCGCCGGCGGAGCGGGCGATCTGGGCGCCGCGACCGGGGACGAGCTCAACCGCGTGGAGGCGGGTGGCCGGCGGGATGATCTCCAGCGGGAAGTTGTTGCCGACGTTGTAGTCGTTGGTCGTCGCCTTGTTCGAGGCGAAGATCTTGTCGCCGACCTTCAGGCCATTCGGCGCGAGGATGTAGCGCTTCTCGCCGTTGGCGTAAGCCACGAGCGCGAGATTGGCCGAACGGTTCGGGTCATACTCGAGCGCCTGCACCTTGGCGGGCAGGTCGAGGAGGTTGCGCTTGAAGTCGACGACGCGGTAAAGCTGCTTGTGACCGCCGCCGCGATGACGCGTGGTGATGCGGCCGTAGACGTTGCGGCCACCGGTCTTGTTCTTCGACTGGGTGAGCGCGCGCTCCGGACGCTTCTTGCTCAGGCCCTCGATCTTGTTGAGCGAGGTGAAGCGGGTCGCGGGCGTGAGCGGACGAAAGGAATGGATTGCCATGATGGAGTGTCTCCGGGTTGGGCGAGCGCGTTAGACGAGCTCGATCTTGTCGCCGGTTTTCAGCGTCACGATCGCCTTCTTGTAATCGGAGCCGACGGTCGGACGACCGGTGCGACTCTTCTTGTTCTTGCCGCGATAGACGGCGGTATTCACGCGCTTGACGGTGACCTTGAACGTCTGCTCCACGGCCTGGGCGATCTGGTGCTTGTTGGCGTGGCCGTGAACTTCGAACGTGTATTGGCCGAGCTCGGACGAAAGCTTGTTCGACTTTTCCGAGAGGCGGACGAGTTTGAGGATCTGGTCGGCGTGCATTAGTTTTTGCCTCCGTTGACGCGCGTGAGAATCGTTTCGAGCGCCTTGGTGCTGACGATGATCTTGCTGTAGTGCGCGAGATCCAGGGTGTTGAGCTTCGCCGCTTCCTGGAGCGTCACGCGCTCGAGGTTGCGCGAGGCGCGGGCGGTCTCCAGAGCGAACGGAGCATCGACCAGCAGCACCTTGCCCTTGGGAGCGATGCGACCGACGATGGTGTTGATCGCCTTGGTCTTCGTGGCCTTCGTGTCGAACTGCTCGATGACGGCGAGTTCGCCGGCGGCGGCGCGATCGAAGAGGGCGCGGCTGAAGGCGAGTTGCTTCACCTTCGCGTTGATTTTCTTGGAATAGTCGCGGGGCTTCGGGCCGAACACGACACCACCGCCGCTCCAGAGCGGCGAGCGGATCGAGCCGGCGCGGGCGCGGCCGGTGCCCTTCTGGCGCCACGGCTTCTTGCCGCCACCGCGGACTTCACCGCGGGTCTTGGTCGAGTGCGTGCCCTGGCGGTTGTTGGCGTTGATCGCGACGATCACTTCCTTGACGGCCTGAAGGCCCTTGTCGCCCTCGAAAGTCGGCAGGCCGAACTCCTTCTCGGAGCTCTTGGTGGCGTCGGCGTTGAAAACGGTAAGCTTCATGTCTGTGTCTCCAGTTTAGGCCTGGGCCTTCGGCTGGCCTTTGATGGCGGAGCGGACGATTACGTCGTCACCGTTCGCGCCAGGGATCGCGCCCTTCACGAGGATGAGGTTCTTGTCGGCGATCACCTTGACGATCGTAAGATTCTGCACGGTGCGCTTTTGCTGGCCCATGTGGCCGGGCATCGGCTGGTTCTTCCACGAGCGACCGGGCGTCTGGCGCATACCGATCGAACCGATGCGGCGGTGAAACATCGAGCCGTGCGTGGCGGGACCACCAGCCACCCGAAAGCGTTTCACGACGCCTTGGAACCCTTTGCCCTTCGTGACGCCAATGACGTCGACGAGCTGGCCCTCGGAGAAGGCGGTGACGTTCACGACGTCGCCGACCTTGAGCGTCGGGGCATCCTGCAGACGAACTTCGCTGAGGACGCGGGGGGCCTGGTCGAGATTGGCCTTTTTGGCGTGGCCGTTTTCGCCGGCCGAGGAATTTTTGGTCTTCTTCTGCGAGAAGCCGATCTGAACGGCGTTGTAGCCGTCGGTTTCCGTGGTCTTGACCTGGACGACGGCACACGGGCCGGCTTCGACCACGGTGACGGGCACGAGCACATTCTGTGCGTCGTAGACCTGCGTCATTCCGAGTTTTTTACCTAGAAGCGATGAGATCATAGGCTAAGCGGTAGGTGGATGTTCCGTTTAAGAACCTACTTTAGCGAGGGGCCTGGCGGTGCCGCGAAGGCACACAGGCAACTGCTACTGTAGAGTGGTGAAACCTGGGCGCGTTATACGTTGATGGTGATGTCCACGCCGGACGGGAGATTGAGTTTCTTCAACTCATCGACGGTCTGAGCGGTGGGCTCGATGATGTCGATGAGCCGCTTGTGCGTGCGGGTTTCGAACTGCTCCATCGACTTCTTATCGACGTGCGGGGAGCGGTTGACGGAAAGCTTCTCGATGCGGGTGGGCAGCGGGATCGGACCCGAGACGCGCGCGCCGGAGCGCTTGGCGGTCTCGACGATCTCGAGCGCCGACTGATCGATGACGCGATAGTCGAAGCCCTGAAGTTTGATGCGAATGCGTTGACCTTTCATGGGAGGCAAAGAACGGGGAATTACGTGCGGGCGGGGGCTTTCGAGGACGTCTCGACGATCTTCTGCAGCAGAGAATTGGGCACCTGCTCGAAGTGGGACGGCGTGATGGACGCGCTAGCGCGGCCCTTGGAGAGCGAGCGGATGTCGGTCACGTAGCCGAAGAGCGTCTCGAGCGGGATGTTCGCGCTGATGATGCACGCGCCGGCCTTGTTCTCCATGCCGCTGATCGTGCCGCGACGACGGTTGATGTCGCCCATGAGGTCGCCCTGGTATTCGTCCGGGGTGGTGACTTCGACGCCCATGATGGGCTCGAGCAGAATCGGATTGGCCTTCTTCATCGCTTCCTTGAAAGCGAAGATGCCCGCCATTTTGAACGCGAGTTCCGACGAGTCGACTTCGTGGAAGGAGCCATCGACGATGCGGACCTTGACGTCCACGACCGGATAGCCGGCGACGACGCCGTTGTTGGCGCCCTCGAGAATACCTTCCGTGGAAGGTTTGATAAATTCCTTCGGAATGACGCCACCCACGATCTCGTTGATGACCTCGACGCCCTTGCCCTTTTCGTTGGGCTCGATCTTGACGACGACGTGGCCGTATTGGCCCTTGCCACCCGATTGGCGGATGAACTTGCCTTCGCCGTCAGCCGGCTTGGCGATGGTTTCGCGATAAGCGATCTGCGGCTTGCCCGAGGTCGCCTCGACCTTGAACTCGCGCTTCATGCGGTCGCGAATGATGTCGAGGTGAAGCTCGCCCATGCCGGCCAAAATCGTCTGGCCGGTGTCCGGATCGGTTTTGACGCGAAGCGTCGGGTCTTCCGCGACGAGGCGTTGAAGCGCCGTGCCCATTTTCTCCTGATCGCCCTTCGAGTTCGGCTCGATCGACATCGAGATGACGGGCTCAGGGAAGGACGGCGGCTCGAGGCGGATATCGAAATTCTCGTCGCACAGCGTGTCGCCCGTGATGACGTCCTTCACGCCGACCAGCGCGCAGATGTCACCCGAATAAGCGACATCGATTTCTTCGCGGTCCATCGCGCGCATGAGCACGAGACGGGAAACGCGTTCGCTGCGGCGGGTGCGCGGGTTGTAAAGCGAAGTGCCCTTTTTGAGGATGCCGGAATAGACGCGATAAAACACCAGCTTGCCGACGAACGGGTCGGTCCAGAGCTTGAACGCGAGACCGGAGAGCTTCGCATTGTCGTCAACCGGCGCGAACACTTCCTTGCCGTCGCTATCCTGACCGTTCATCGGCGGAACGTCGATGGGGCTCGGCAGGTAATTCACCACGCAGTCAAGCAGGCGCTGAATGCCCTTCTTCTTGAACGCGGAACCGGGGATCACGCCGGTGAACTGCAGGGAGATCGTCGCCTTGCGGATGCCGAGCATCAACTCGTCCGCGCTGATCTCCTCGCCGCCGAGATATTTTTCGGCAATGACGTCGTCGAAATCGGAGACCGCCTCGATCAGCTTGTCGCGATACTCCTTGGCCTGCGCCCGCATGTTCTCGGGGATCTCGGAGGTGACCGGGACCATGCCGAGCGGATCCTTCGTCTCGTCGAAGATGTAGGCGAGGTTCTGCACGAGGTCCACGACCCCGTTGAAATCTTCCTCAGCGCCGATGGGCAGGAAGAGCGCGTGCGCATTGGCCTTCAGCTTCGTGCGCATCTCCTCGATGGCACGGAAAAAGTCGGCACCGGTGCGGTCCATCTTGTTGATGAACGCAACGCGCGGAACCTTGTATTTGTTGGCCTGGCGCCAGACCGTCTCCGACTGCGGCTGCACGCCCGCAACGGCACAAAAGACCGCGACGGCGCCGTCAAGCACGCGGAGGGAACGCTCGACCTCGGCGGTGAAGTCGACGTGTCCGGGCGTATCAATAACGTTGATACGCTGCTTGATCCCTTTCCACGGGCCGCAAGAGGCGAGCCAGGCGCAGGAGATGGCGGAAGCGGTGATGGTGATGCCGCGCTCGCGCTCCTGTTCCATCCAGTCGGTCACCGCCGTGCCTTCATGCACCTCGCCCATCTTGTGGACGGAACCGGTGTAGAACAGGATGCGCTCGCTGGTGGTGGTCTTGCCGGCGTCGATGTGCGCGGCAATGCCGATGTTGCGGGTCCACTCGAGCGGGAACGGGCGGTCCTTGGAATTGGCCGAGGAAATCTTGGCCTTGTCGGTGATGATGGAAATCTTGGGAGCAGCGACTGACATGGGCGGCAGGGGCTGGACTGGTTACCAGCGGAGGTGGGCGAAGGCGCGATTCGCCTGCGCCATCTTGTGAGTGTCTTCCTTCTTTTTGACGACGTTGCCCGTGTTGTTATAGGCGTCGATGATCTCGGCGGCCAACGCGTCCTTCATCGGCATGCCCTTGCGGCTGCCGGCGGCATCGACGATCCAGCGCAACGCCAGACTCTCCTGCCGCTCGTAGGAGATTTCGATCGGAACCTGATAGGTGGCGCCGCCGACGCGACGGCTCTTCACCTCGAGCCGCGGGCGGGCATTCTCGAGCGCGCCCAGGAGGAGGTCCACCGGATCGCCCTTCTCGAGCTTCTCGGAAACTTTTTCGAACGCGCCGTAAACGATGCGCTGGGCAAGATTCTTCTTGCCGCTCTTCATGATGACATTGACCAGGTGCGCAACGAGCGGACTCTTGTAACGGATATCCGGCTCGACGTGGCGTTTTTCGGCTCTGTGGCGGCGTGACATGACGAGATTCTAGTTGGGAAAAGAACGGTGGTTATTTGGCCTTCGGGCGCTTGACGCCGTACTTCGAACGGGAGCGACGGCGCTTTTCGACGCCGGTCGCGTCGAGGGTGCCACGCACAATGTGGTAACGAACACCGGGAAGGTCCTTCACACGACCGCCGCGCACGAGCACGATCGAGTGCTCCTGCAGGTTATGGCCTTCGTCGGGGATGTAGGAGATCACTTCGTTGCCGTTCGTGAGGCGAACCTTCGCCACCTTGCGGATCGCGGAGTTCGGCTTCTTGGGGGTGCGGGTCATGACCTGCACGCACACGCCGCGACGGAACGGATTGCCATCCAAGGCGGGGGATTTCGACTTGGTGCGCACCTTGCGGCGGCCTTTGCGCACGAGCTGATTGATGGTCGGCATACGAGTGGTGAAGAATGAAAATTGACGAAAAGAGGAAAACGCTACCGGGGCCGAAAAGCTCGGCAAGAACTTTTTGGCTGAAAGTGGACATTGCCGCGATTTCGCAGCAGTGAAGCCGGTCGCGAAAACAAAAGCGTTCTTCGAAAAACTCCGAAAACGCGCAGGGAAAAGTGGGAGGGTCGAACGTTACGCGCGTGCCGGTGAACACAAGAAAATTCTGCACCGGGCCGCGCGGCTTAAAAAAAAATGCCCGGCGGTGAGGCCGGGCAATAAACCACACGGAGCTAAGCTCTACATGCAGTTTTGGCGGGAGGGACGCCGAGAGTCGTCAAGCGCGAAGCCGGAGACAAGAATTTTTTTCACGAGTTGTTGACAACGTTTCTCGCTTCGCGGCGCGTCCGATTGCGCGTCGAAGGCAGGCAAAAAAAAGCCGCAGACGACAACGTCTGCGGCTTGAAAGCCAAGCGACTACGATCGCGGGATCAGCTCGCTTCTGTGACCGGCTGCGGTTCGGACTCGACCGGCAGGTCGGCGCCGAAGGGCAGCGTGATCTTCAGGTTCTTGTAGCGCGGCAGGCCGGTGCCCGCCGGGATCAGGTGACCCATGATCACGTTTTCCTTGAAGCCCTTCAGGTAATCGACCTTGCCGAGCGTCGAGGCATCCGTGAGGACGCGCGTCGTTTCTTGGAAGCTCGCGGCCGAGATGAAGCTCTCGGTCTCGAGCGACGCCTTGGTGATGCCGAGCAGGATCGGTTCGGCCTCGGCGGGCTTGCCGCCCGCTTCTTCGATGCGACGGTTTTCCGCGAGGAACGCCGCCCGATCGACCTGCTCGCCCCAGAAGTTCTCAGTGTCGCCCGGATCGGTGATGCGGACCTTGCGGAGCATCTGGCGGATGATGATCTCGATGTGCTTGTCGTTAATCGAGACACCCTGCAGGCGGTAAACTTCCTGAACCTGCGAGATGAGGAAGTCGTAGAGCGCGCTGGGCCCGAGGATTTCGAGGATTTCGTGGGGATCGGCTGCGCCTTCCGTGAGGTGCTGGCCCTTGTGCACGACGTCGCCCGGCTGGACGATGATATGCTTGCCGGTCGGGATGAGGTGTTCCTCTTCCTGGCCGGTCTCGTCGTTCTTGACGACGAGCTTGCGCTTGCCGCGAACCGTGCCCTCGAACGAGACGATGCCGTCGATGCGGGACATCTCGGCGGCTTCCTTCGGGCGGCGAGCTTCGAACAGCTCGGCGACGCGCGGAAGACCACCGGTGATATCCTTCGTCTTGGAAGCCTGACGCGGAGTCTTCGCGAGCAACGCACCCGGCTGGATGATGTCGCCCTCGTTGACCGCGATCTGCGCGCCGACGGGAATCGAATAAGCCGCGAGCGGCTTGTTCTTCGCGTCGCGTACCTCGATCTGCGGGTTGAGGTCTTCCTTGTGCTCGATGACGACGGTGGCGATGCGGCCCGACGACTCGTCGAGCTCACGCTTCACCGTCACGCCCGGGATCATGTCCTTGAAGGCGAGCGTGCCGCCCTTCTCGGAAAGAACCGGAATGTTGTACGGATCCCACTGCGCCAGCACCCCGCCCTTTTCGATCATCTCGCCGTCACCGACGTGGAGGAACGAACCGACAACGATGTTGTAGCTCTCGAGCTCATGATCCTCGGCGTCGAGGATCTGGATGGAGCCGGTCTTGTTCAGGACGATCGCGGCGCCATCCGCCGTTTCGACGAGGCGGAGGCCCTTGTATTTGACCTTGCCGGAGGCGCGCACGCGGATTTCGGGAGTCTTGAACCCGCCGGACGCGACGCCGCCGATGTGGAACGTGCGCATCGTGAGCTGCGTGCCCGGTTCGCCGATCGATTGGGCGGCGATGATGCCGACCGAGTCGCCGATCTTCGCCACGCGCGAGGTGGCCGGGTTGATGCCGTAGGACTTCGCGTCGATGCCGTGCTGCGTCGTGGACGTGAGCGGCGACATGACCTTCAAGCGTTCGATACCGACCTCGTCGATCTTCGCCGAGATCTCCTCGGTGATGAGCTCCCCGGAGCCCACCAGCAGCTCGGAGGGGTTGAGCGGATTGAAGACGTCGTCGCTCGAGAAGCGGCCGACGATGCGCTCGCGCAGGCTGACGATTTCGTCGTCGCCTTCGAAGATCGCCTTCTTCCACACGCCATCGCGGGAACCGCAATCGTCCTCGGCGATGATGACGTCCATGGCCACGTCGCAGAGCTTGCGGGTCAGGTAACCGGCGTCGGCGGTCTTGAGCGCCGTATCCGCCAGACCCTTACGGGCGCCGTGGGTCGAGATGAAGTACTCGAGCACGGTGAGGCCCTCGCGGAACGAGGACAGGATCGGACGCTCGATGATTTCGCCGGAAGGCTTGGCCATCAGACCGCGGGTGCCGCACAGCTGGCGGACCTGCTGTTTGTTACCACGCGCACCGGAGTCCATCATGATGTACACCGGGTTCACCTCGTTGCGGCCTTCGTTGCTTTCGAGCTTGGCGAAGACCTCCTTCGCGATGCGGTCGGTGGTGCTCGTCCAAAGGTCGATGACCTTGTTCTTGCGCTCACCTTCCGTGATGATGCCCTTGTTGAACTGGCCTTCGACTTCGGCGATCTTCTTCCGGGTGTCGGCGACGATGTCCTTCTTCGCCTCCGGGATGATCATGTCGTCGATGCCGATCGAGATGCCCGCCTGCATGGCGGTCTGGAAACCGAGCTCCTTCAGGCGGTCGAGGGTCTCGACCGTGACCTGGTCGCCGGAGGTCTTGTAGGTATTGAGAATCAGGTCGCCGAGCTTGCCCTTCGGAACGGGGAAGTTCACGAAGCCGAGACCGGCCGGCCAGATCTGGTTGAAGATCACGCGGCCCACCGTGGTGCGCAGCGTCTTCTTCTCCTTGTTACCGAAAACCGTCTCGCGACCGAAATCGGGATTCGGCACCTCGACCCAGTCGTGTTTCTTCATCGCGCCATCGGCGACGGCGTAGAGCACTTCCTGCAGGCCGGAGAGCAACGGCACGCGCTCGCCCTTGGCGGGCTTCTTGCGCGGCTCGATCGTCAGGTAATAGGCGCCGAGCACGATGTCCTGCGACGGCGTGAGGATCGGCTTGCCGGAGGACGGCGAGAAGATGTTGTTCGTCGCCATCATCAGGAGCTTGCACTCCATGATCGCCTCGAGCGAGAGCGGCACGTGCACGGCCATCTGGTCACCGTCGAAGTCGGCGTTGTAAGCCGTGCAGACGAGCGGGTGAACGCGAATGGCCTCGCCTTCGATGAGGACGGGCTCGAACGCCTGGATCGAGAGACGGTGCAGCGTCGGCGCGCGATTGAGCAGCACCGGATGGCCCTTCGTCACTTCCTCGAGGATGTCCCAGACTTCCGGCGACTTCTTCTCGATCATCTTGCGAGCACCACGGACGGTGTGCACGAAACCGAGCTCCTTCAGGCGGCGGATGATGAACGGCTCGAACAGCACGAGCGCCATCTTCTTTGGGAGACCGCACTGGCTGAGCTTGAGCTCGGGGCCGATAACGATGACGGAGCGGCCGGAATAATCGACGCGCTTGCCGAGCAAGTTTTGGCGGAAACGGCCCTGCTTGCCCTTGAGCATGTCGGAAAGCGACTTCAAGGGACGGTTGCCGGCGCCCGTGACCGGGCGGCCATGGCGGCCATTGTCGAAGAGCGCGTCGACCGCTTCCTGCAGCATACGCTTTTCGTTGTGAATGATCACATCGGGCGTCTTCAGCTGCATCAGGTTCCGCAGGCGGTTGTTGCGGTTGATGACGCGGCGGTAGAGGTCGTTGAGATCGGAGGTCGCGAAGCGGCCGCCTTCGAGCGGGACGAGCGGGCGCAAGTCCGGCGGGATAACGGGCAGCACTTCGAGGACCATCCACTCCGGACGGGACTTCGAGTGGATGAAGCCCTGGATAACCTTCAGACGCTTCGAGAGCTTCTTCTTGATCTGCTTCGACTTCGTCGCGCGCATCTGCTCCTGCAGCTCGGCGACGGTCGCTTCCATGTCGGTCTTGACGAGCGCGTCACGGACCGCTTCGGCGCCCATCTTGGCGACGAAGGAGTCCTCGCCGTATTCGTCGAGGGCCTGGCGATATTCGGTGTCCGTCAGCAGCTGGTGCGGCTCGAGCGGGGTCTTGCCCGGATCGATCACCATGTAGTTCTCGTAGTAGATCACGCGCTCAAGCGAGCGCGCGGTCATGTCGAGCAGGAGGCCGAGGCGGCTCGGCATGCTCTTCAAGAACCAGATGTGCGCGACCGGAACGGCGAGCTCGATGTGGCCCATGCGCTCGCGGCGGACGCGCGCAATCGTCACTTCGACGCCGCAGCGATCGCAAACGACATCCTTGTATTTGATGCGCTTGTACTTTCCGCAGGCGCACTCGTAATCGCGCACCGGGCCGAAGATCTTCTGACAGAAGAGGCCGCCCGGCTCGGGCTTGAAGGTGCGGTAGTTGATCGTCTCGGGATTCTTCACCTCGCCCTTCGACCATTTGCGGATGGTCTCCGGGGACGCGACGGTGATGGACACGCAGTCGAACGGATTTTCCTCAAGGCCGAGGGCACCGCGGGTTTCTTCGCGGGCGGCGGAGGCGGCGACTTCGTTGGGTTGGATGCTCATTTATGCTCCCTGTGTTGTTGTGAAAGGAATCGACGCGTCGCGGCGGCCATCAGGTGCCGAAGCCGAGCGCGTCACTCTTGTTGAGCTTGATGTCGAGACCGAGGGACTGGATTTCCTTGATCAACACATTGAAGGATTCCGGCGTGCCGGCCTGCAGCGTGTTGTCGCCCTTGACGAGCGACTCATAGATCTTGGTGCGTCCCTGCACGTCGTCGGACTTGACGGTGAGGAGTTCCTGGAGGGTGTGCGCCGCGCCGTAGGCTTCGAGCGCCCACACTTCCATTTCGCCGAAACGCTGGCCACCGTATTGGGCCTTGCCGCCCAGCGGCTGCTGGGTGACGAGCGAATAAGGGCCGACCGCGCGCGCGTGGATCTTGTGCGACACGAGGTGATTCAGCTTCATCATGTAGATGTAGCCGACGACGACCTCCTGATCGAGTTTCTCGCCGGTGCGTCCATCGAAGAGCACGCTCTTGCCGGAGGACGGGAGTTTCGCGTCGCGCAGGTATTCGCGCACCTTCTTTTCCGGGATGCCGTCGAAGACGGGCGTCGCAACCTTCAGGCCGAGCTTTTTACAGGCCCAGCCGAGATGGGTCTCGAGCACCTGACCGACGTTCATGCGCGAAGGCACGCCCAGCGGGTTGAGGCAGATCTCGATCGGCGTGCCATCCGGGAGGAACGGCATGTCTTCCTCGGGCACGATCTTGGCGACCACACCCTTGTTACCGTGACGGCCGGCCATCTTGTCGCCGACTTCGAGCTTCTGCTTCGTGGCGATGTAGACCTTGACCTGCTTGATCGCGCCGTCGCCGGCTTCGGCACCGGATTCGATGCCACCGATCTTGCGCTCACGGTCGCTCTCGAGCTCGTCGAACTTCGTCTGATACGAGCCGATGATCTCCATGATCTTGATACGGACCGGAGACGGATCGATCTGCACGTGCTTCGAGACGGCGGCGAGTTTGCGCAACAGCGTCTTCGTGATCTTGCGATTGGCGGGGATGATGATTTCGCCGGTCTCGCCGTTGATGACGTCGAGCGGAATCTTCTCGCCGAGGAGGATGTTGGAGAGCGCTTCGGTCAAACCCTCGCGGAGTTTGTCCATCTGCGTCTTGTATTCTTCCTGGATCTGCTTCACCTGACGGCGACGATCGGAGGGCGAGAGCTTCTCCTTTTCGAAGTCGACGCGCGAGGAAACCTTCACGTCCATCACGATGCCGGCAGCGCCGGACGGAACGACGAGCGAGGTGTCCTTCACGTCGGCGGCCTTTTCGCCGAAGATCGCGCGGAGGAGTTTTTCCTCGGGGGCGAGCTCGGTTTCGGACTTCGGCGTGATCTTGCCGACGAGGATGTCGCCGGGTTTCACCTCGGCACCGATGCGGATGACACCGTTGTGGTCGAGGTTCTTCAGCGCTTCTTCGCCGACGTTCGGGATGTCGCGCGTGATTTCCTCGGGCCCGAGCTTGGTGTCACGGGCGGTAACCTCGAATTCCTGGATGTGGATCGAGGTGAAGATGTCTTCCTTCAGTACCTTTTCGGAGATGAGGATGGCGTCTTCGAAGTTGTAGCCGTTCCACGGCATGAACGCGACGAGCACGTTGCGACCGAGCGCCATTTCGCCGTGATCGGTCGAAGGACCGTCGGCGATGATCTGGCCGGCTTTCACCTTCTGGCCCTGTTTGACGATGGGCTTCTGGTTGAAGCAGGTGCCCGCGTTCGAGCGCATGAATTTGCGCAGCTCGTAAACGTGCACGCCGTTCTTCGAGTCGGTCTTCAGGTTGCGCGGCAGCTCACCGTCTTTCGTGATGACGATGCGCTTCGCGTCGACGGACGCGACCACGCCGGCCTCTTCGGCGACAGCGACGATCTTCGAGTCGCGCGCGACGCGCTCCTCGATGCCGGTGCCGACGAACGGCGCCTCGGCCTGGAGGAGCGGCACGCCCTGGCGTTGCATGTTGGCGCCCATGAGCGCGCGATTGGCATCGTCGTGCTCAAGGAACGGAATCATTCCCGCCGCGATCGAGATGACCTGTTTCGGCGAAACGTCCATGAGGTCAACGTCGTCCGCGGGGACTTCGAGGAACTCGCCGTCCTTACGAACGGTGACCTTGCCGATGAAATGGCCCTTGTCGTCGATCTCGGCGTTGGCCTGCGCGATGACTTTGCCCTCTTCCTGGTCGGCGGTGAGGTATTCGATCTTGTCGGTGGCGCGACCCTCTTTCACCAGGCGATACGGCGTCTCGATGAAACCGAATTCGTTGACGCGCGCGTAGGTCGAGAGCGAATTGATCAGACCGATATTCGGGCCTTCCGGCGTTTCGATCGGGCAGATGCGGCCGTAGTGTGACGGATGAACGTCGCGTACTTCGAAGCCGGCACGTTCGCGGTTCAGACCGCCAGGCCCGAGCGCGGAGAGGCGGCGCTTGTGCGTCACCTCGGCGAGCGGGTTGATCTGATCCATGAACTGCGACAGCTGCGAGCGGGCGAAGAAGTCGCGGATGACCGTCGTGAGCGCCTTCGGGTTGATCAGCTTCTGCGGCGTGATCGAATCGACGCTTTGATCATACATCGTCATGCGCTCGCGCACGAGACGCTCGGTGCGGCTGAGGCCGACGCGGCACTGGTTGGCGAGCAGTTCGCCGACGGTGCGGACGCGGCGGGAGCCGAGGTGGTCGATGTCGTCGACCACGCCCTCACCCTTCTTGAGGCGGACGAGATATTTCGTCGCGGCGACGACGTCGCCGGACTCGAGGATGCGTTGCTCGAGGTCGACCTTCAGGCCGAGCTTCTGGTTGACCTTGTAACGGCCAACGCGGCCGAGGTCGTAACGCTTCGGATCGAAGAAGAGACGCTTGAGGAGCGCCTTGGCGTTCGCCGTGGTCGGCGGTTCGCCCGGGCGGAGGCGCTTGTAGATTTCCTTGAGCGCTTCCTCCTCGTTGCGGGTCGGATCCTTCTTGAGCGCACGGATGATCGCTCCCTCGTCGGCCGCGGTGTCGATGACGCGCAGCGTGGAGATCTCGTGTTTTTCGAACGTGCGGACGATCGCCTTCGTGAGCGGCTCGAACGCGCGCGCGAGCACGACACCCTTCTGGGCATCGATCGCGTCCTCGACGAGGACCAACGTGGAGACGTTTTCCAAGTCGAGCGCTTTGGCGACCTTCAGGTCCTTGATCTCGTAGAAGAGATTCAGGATGTCGATGTCGCTCGAATAGCCGATGGCGCGGAGCAGCGTCGTGATGAGGAACTTGCGGCGGCGGCGGCGGCGGTCGAGGTAGACGTAGAGCAGATCGTTATTGTCGAACTGCACCTCGAGCCAGGTGCCGCGATCGGGGATGATGCGGAAAGAATGGAGCGGCTTGCCGTTCGGATGCGGTGTGACCTCGAACGCGATGCCGGGCGAACGGTGGAGCTGCGAAACGACGACGCGCTCGGCGCCGTTGATGATGAACGAGCCCCGCTCGGTCACCATCGGGATTTCGCCCATGTAGATCTCCTCGTCCTTGATGAAGTCTTCTTCGCGGAGGCGGAGTTTGACGTAAAGCGGGACGGAATAGGTGATGCCCTCGCGCAGGCACTCGATCTCGGTGTTCTTCGGATCGCCCAGCGTGTAGGAGACATACTCGAGCGTCAGCCGCTCGTCGTAGGAGAGGATCGGAAATACCTCACGGAAAACGGCCTCGAGGCCCTGCGGCTTGCGCTGCTTGTCGGGAATACCCTTCTGCAGGAAGTCGAGATAGGACGTGATCTGAATCTCGATGAGATTCGGCGGCTGAATGACTTCGCGGAGCTTGCCGAAGTTGATGCGTTCAGAGTGAGTGCGGTCGGCCATGGAAATTCCCGTTGGGTAAAAACTCAGACGATGCGCGCGCTGGCGTCAGCGGCGGCAGATCGGCTGGAAATACTGACAAAAGAACAATTGCGAGAAAAGGCAAAGGACAGGCCGCGGTCAGCCGCGGCCTGTCCCGATGGAATCGGAAGATGTGCGAGAAAAGACGCCAACGAACTTACTTCAGTTCGACCTTCGCGCCGGCGGCCTCGAGCTTCTTCTTGAGCTCCTCGGCTTCGGCCTTCGCGACGTTTTCCTTGACCGGCTTCGGCGCGCCCTCGACGAGGTCCTTCGCCTCCTTGAGGCCAAGGCCCGTGATGGCACGGACTTCCTTGATGACGCCGATCTTGTTCGCGCCGGCATCCGTGAGGACGACGGTGAACTCGGTCTGCGCCTCGGCAGCCGGAGCGGCGGCACCCGCGGCCGGAGCGGCGGCGACGGCGGCGGCGGCGGAAACGCCCCACTTGCCTTCGAGGTCCTTAACGAGGGCGGCGAGATCGAGAACGGTCTGCGCGGACAGCCATTCGATAACTTGGTCTTTGGTGATGTTGCTCATGGTAATCTCCTGAGGCGGATAGCGGTTTCAGAAGGGAAACGCGTTTAAGAGACGTATCTCCTAGCCGGCCTCGATGGATGTTTTCGCTTCCCGGCTCGCGCCGGAAAATAGGTTTAAAGCTTAAGTGTAAGTGACGAACGAGACGCTCAGGCGGCGGGAGCAGCGGGCTGCTCCTTCTTGACCTTGGCGTCGAGGACGCGGACGAACGCGGCGGCATTGCTGGTGAGCAGCCCGAGGAACTGGGCGCGCAGCACTTCGAACGACGGCAGATCGGCGATCTTCTTCAGGTCCTCGGCGGAGATGATCTTCTTCTCCATCACGCCGACCTTGATCTCGAGCTTCTGCTTCTCGTCGAAGAACTTCTTCACGATCTTCGCGACGCCGGCGGAGTTCTTGCCGCCGACCACCACGGCCGTGGGGCCGGTAAGGGCGGTGTCGAACTCAGGCAGGCCGAGCGCTTTGGCAGCCACCTTCAACGAACTGTTCTTCACCACGTGAAACTCGGCGTTTTCCGCGGCGAGTTTGCCGCGCAGGTCCGCGAGTTCGGAAACCGTCACCCCCGTGAAATTGGTGAGGATGACGTAGTCGGACTTCTTCAGGTGAGTCTCGACCTCGGAAATCAAATATTGTTTTTCGGCTCTCATCGGTCGGGCTCCTTTTAGTATTTCGAGAACTCACTGGACGCCACCTTCACCGCCGGGCTCATGCTCGACGAGATGGTGACGCTCTTGATGAACGAGCTGCCTTTGAAGGTGGCAGGCTTGGACTTGCCCACCGCTTCCACCACAGCCTGCACGTTCTCCAGGATCTGGGCGTTCGTGAACGAACGCTTGCCCACGCCGACCCCGAGGTTGGCGGTCTTGTCCATCTTGAACTCCACGCGGCCGGCCTTGACGGCCTTGATGCCGGCGACGACGTCGTCGGTCACCGTGCCGGATTTCGGGTTCGGCATGAGGCCCTTGGGACCGAGCACGCGGGCGAGCGTGCGGACCTTTTTCATCGCCTCCGTCGTCGCGATCGCGACGTCGAAATCGAGCCAGCCCTCGTTGATCTTCGCCATCAGGTCGTCGAGACCGGCAAAGTCGGCGCCGGCATCGAGCGCGGCCTTCGGGCTGTCGGTGAAGACGACGACGCGGACCTTCTTGCCCGAGCCGTTCGGCAGCGGGGTCGTGCCGCGGACGTTTTGTTCGCCAGACGTGGCGTCGACGCCCAGGCGGAACGACAGCTCGACCGTCTCGTCGAACTTGGCCTTCGGGAATTTGGCGAGAACCTCCACGGCTTCCGCCAGCGGATATTCCTGATTGAGATCAGCGACTTTTACGGCGCTGTTGTAGCGTTTGCTGTGCTTTTTTGGCATGGATGACTCCTTGCGGTGCAAGCGTCCCGGAGGACTCCCGCTGGGTAGTTTTGTGTTCTGAGCTTTGGGTCTTGGCTTGGGTCGGTTCGGAAACCGGGAGCCCAAAACGCAAAACCCAAAACCAAAGGGTTAGTCGACGACCTCGATGCCCATGTTACGGGCGGTGCCGGCGATGATCTTGATACCCGCTTCCTCGTCCTTGGCATTCATGTCGGCCTTCTTGATCTTCCAGATCTCGGCGAGCTGCTTCCGGTTGACCTTGCCGACCTTGTCCTGATTGGGCTTGGCGGAACCGCTGGCGATGTTCGCGGCCTTCTTGAGGAGGACGGACGCCGGCGGGGACTTGAGAATGAAGGTGAAGCTTTTGTCGGTGTAGACCGTGATCACGACCGGCAGAATCATGCCGTTCTGATCCTTAGTGCGGGCGTTGAAGTCTTTGCAGAACGCCATGATGTTGACGCCCTGCGCACCGAGCGCGGGACCGACCGGGGGCGCGGGATTCGCGGCGCCGGCAGGAAGTTGGAGGCGGATGTAGCCTTGGATTTTCTTGGCCATACGGAGGGACTTTGGATTTTCGATTTACTGCTTCGATTCAGGGATCCCGACCGGCCTGAGGCTGGCTGAAATCGAAAATCCAAAATCGAAAGGATGAAAAGGAGTTACTCGGTGTTGCGCTGGACCTGCCAATATTCGAGCTCGACCGGCGTGAAGCGGCCAAAGATCGAGACGGAGATCTTCAGCTTGCCGCGCTCCGGATCGATTTCGTCGATGCGACCCGTGAGGGAGGCGAAGGCGCCGTCCGTGATCTTCACTTCCTCGCCGACGGAGTATTGAACCTTCGGCACTTCCTTGCCGCTCGCCGCTTCGATGCGCGCGCGAATTTCGTCGATCTCGGTCTGGCGCAGCGCCGCGGGGCGATCGCCGCCGACGAAGCCGATCACGCCAGCGACTTCCTTCACGAAATACCACGGCTTGTTGATGACTTTGCCATCCTCGCCGTAGAGACGCATCTGGATGAACACATAGCCCGGATAGAGCTTGCGGACCTTCGTGCTCTTCTTGCCGCCCTTAACTTCGGAAACCACTTCCGTGGGCAGGAGCACCTCGAAGATGTAATCGTCGAGCTCCTCGGCCTTTTTGAACTTTTCGATGTAGGCCTTCACCTTGTTCTCCTGGCCGGAGAGCGTGTGCAAGGCGAACCACTGGGCGTCGGCGGGCGCGGTCGTTTGGGCAGACATGAGAACGGAACGTTAGCTGACCAGCCGCGTGAACAAATCCACGAACTGATAAAGGGAGAAATCGCTGATACTCGTGAAAACGCCCAAGATCGCCGAGGCAACCACCACGATGATCGTCGAGTCACGCAGCTCCGACATGGTCGGCCAGGTGCATTTCTTGAGCTCCTCGACGATTTCGGTCGTGAAGATGCGGACGGACCTGAACGGGTTTTTCATGAACTTGAAGATGGCAGGCGCGGAGGGACTCGAACCCCCAACCGACGGTTTTGGAGACCGCTACTCTACCAATTGAGCTACACGCCTGTGCAGGAGTCTTTCTTAGACGACATAGCCGAGGCCCCGATATGAGGCCTCGGCGATGCCGGTTACCATTGGCTAAAACTTATTCGACGATCTCGGTGATACGACCGGCACCGATGGTGCGGCCGCCTTCGCGGATGGCGAACTTCTGGGTCTTTTCCATCGCGATCGGAGCGATCAGCTCGATGTCGACCGTGATATTGTCGCCGGGCATGATCATCTCGACACCCTTCGGGAGATTGACAACGCCCGTCACGTCCGTCGTGCGGAAGTAGAACTGGGGACGATAGCCGTCGAAGAAGGGCGTGTGGCGGCCGCCTTCGTCCTTCGAGAGGACGTAGATTTCGGCCTTGGCCTTCTTGTGCGGGGTGATCGACTTCGGAGCCGCGAGCACCTGACCGCGTTCGATACCTTCCTTTTCCACGCCGCGGAGAAGAAGGCCGACGTTGTCACCCGCCTGGCCGCTATCGAGCAGCTTGCGGAACATCTCGATGCCGGTCACGACCGTGGTGGTCGTGTCGCGGAGGCCGACGATCTCAACCGTGTCGTTGAGCTTGACGATGCCGCGCTCGATACGACCCGTCGCGACGGTGCCGCGGCCGGTGATCGAGAAGACGTCCTCGACGGACATCAGGAAGGGCTTGTCCATCTCACGGACCGGCTCGGCGATCTCGGTGTCGATCGCATCCATCAGCTCGCCGATGGCCTTCTCGCCCTCGGGCTTGCCCTCAAGAGCGGCGGTGGCGGACCCGCGAACGATCTTCGTGTTCTTTCCGTCGAACTGGTACTTGGTGAGGAGGTCGCGGATTTCCTCTTCGACGAGCTCGAGGAGGTCCGGGTCGTCGATGAGGTCGACCTTGTTGAGGAAAACGACGATCTTCGGCACGCCGACCTGGCGGGCGAGGAGCACGTGCTCCTTCGTCTGCGGCATCGGGCCGTCAGCGGCGGAGACGACGAGGATCGCGCCGTCCATCTGCGCCGCGCCGGTGATCATGTTCTTGACGAAGTCCGCGTGGCCGGGGCAGTCGACGTGCGCGTAGTGACGGTTGGCCGTCTCGTATTCCACGTGGGCGACCGAGATCGTCACGGTCTTGGTGGCGTCACGAACCGTACCGCCTTTCGCGATGTCGGCATAGGCCTTCACCTCGGCGAGACCCTTGCGGGCCTGCACCGCGAGGATCGCGGCGGTCGTGGTCGTCTTGCCGTGGTCAATGTGGCCGATGGTGCCGACGTTGACGTGCGGTTTCTTGCGTTCGAATGTGCCTTTAGCCATGGGAGTTCGGAGACGTTAGTGGTTCGATATATGAAGTTTGACCTCTGTTATTAACGTCGCTGAAGTCGTGCGACGTTTGACCTGGAGCCCAGAACCGGACTCGAACCGGCGACCTCGTCCTTACCAAGGACGTGCTCTGCCAACTGAGCTATCTGGGCAGACCGAGGGAGGGATCAAAAAACGAAAAGAGGGAAGAAAGTGCATTCCGCGAAAATTGAGGTCAACAGCAAACTTGCTCTTTTTTGCCCGGTGGCGCTTCCGATCGCGGAACGGAAAGAAGAATCGCGTTTCGCGACGCAGGTCAATCCCTACGGCCCGATCCCGACCCGATAATATCCCGGGCCCAAACGCTCCCCCAATCGCAAGGTCTGCGCGAGGTAGTCCTGAAAATAACCGTCTACGGCGCCGGCACCCGAACTTTCGATCAGCACGGGTGGTCCGATAAGCCCCCGGACGTCCACCGCGACAAGAAAACGCAATGGTTGCCACGCCACGCCGGACGGCGGTTGGGCGTCCATCAGCGCCTGGGTGAGCACGGGAACCCCGCTGCCGGCGGCCGAAACTTCGAGAAAAGCCGCGCGCGATGGCAGCGGTGTGGTCGTCAGGCCAGTTTCTCCGAATCCCAGGAACGGCCTTTCCGGCCGGCTGATCGCGAGGACGCCTGCGGCCTTTTCGGGCGCTTGCATCACCGCCGGCATTTCCAAGCTCAACCGACTCTCGGCAAACGACCATTTCGGCTCGTATCCACGAAATGAGGTCACGGGCTCCCTCCAGGCTTCCGCGGGAATGGTATTCTCGCTCGCACTCCAGCGCGAGGGCAGGAAAAGCGGTGCGGGGTCGCGCAACACCGCTTCCTCCCGCAGCGTGGCGTCGCCGTTTTTCGACTCGAGCGGCGCGATGCCGATCGGCAGGGCCGCGGGCGTGGGGCTAGTATTGTCCCGCGCCGCCTCGTAGTGCGGGACCCGCACCAGGAACACCGCACCCAAGGCCAGCAGCGCCGCGATTCCCGCGCCGATGCCCCAGCGATATCCTGACGGTTCCGCGCGCGCCATGGGTTCAGCGATCGAGCTCCGGATTCGCTCCCGGCTCCTCGGCTCCAATCACCACGCGCACAAATCCGGCGTCCGCCGCCGCGCTCTTGATCTCGGCGATCATCGAGATCGGCACGCCTGCGCTCGCGCGCACGAGCAGCGAGGGTTCCTTCAACTTGGCCGCCTCGCCCCGCAGCCATTCGCGCAACTGCGGAAGACTCAACAGCCCGTCCGCCGCGAAAATCTGGCCCGAGGGGCGGACGCTGATCACCCGCTGCGTCATCGCCGCTCCCGCGCGCGCGCCGCTCATCGCCGGCATCTGGAAATCCACGCCGAGGCCCGGCGCGAGCACGAAGCGCGAGCCGAACAAAAGGAAAAACAACACGATCAACCCGCCGTTCACATAGAACCAGAAATCGAAATTCCGCGGTTCCGGCCGCAACCGGGCCGCCAGATCGAGCGGACGCGTGATCATGCCGGCCGGTCTCCGGTCGCCCGCATTCATGGCGCGGATAACCTCCCCTCGCCGCCCTCCTGACCGGCCCCCGGCTTCAATCCACGGTATTCGGTCAACAAATACTTCATGATCTCGTTACCCGCCCATTCGACGTCGCGCACGATCGCCCGGACCCGGCCGGAGAGAAAGTGATACGCGAGGTGCGCCGGGATCGCGAGCATCAGGCTCCCGGCTGTCGCCAGCAGCGCCTGCCACATCCCCGTCGCCAGCACGTTCGCGGTGGCGTAGTCCTTCTCGAAGGCGAGAAAGGTCGTCACCATCCCGAGGATCGTCCCGAGCAGACCGACAAGCGGCGCGACCTGCGCGATTGCCGCGATCGCCCCGAGGCGCCGCTCCAGCGCGGGCAGCTCGATCACCGCCGCCTCCTGCACATGGAATCGCATCTGATCCGCGTTGTCGTCGGCGTGCAGCAGCGCCGCCTTCACCACCGCCGCGACCGGTCCGGGCGTCTCCTCGCACACGGTCAACGCTTCCACGATGCGGCGCTTCGCGAGGATGTTCTTGATGCCGTTCAGAAACGCGGTGGAGCGAATCTGCCCGCGATGCAGATAAAGGGTCCGCTCGACGAACAACATGACGCCGATCAAGCCCATCACGAGCAGCACCCACATCATCGGGCCGCCCTTGGCGAAAAGTAAAAGATCGAGATCGCGCATCGTGATCAGCGTTAGACCGCGTTCCCCGCTCGGCGTAAATGCGAAACCCGCGGTCAGGCCTTGGCCTCGGGAAGGCCGAACCGCGCCAAACGGGCCCGCGCCAGCGCTTCGCCGTAGCCCAGCTTCGCCTCCAGGATCAGCAACCAGGCCTGCTTGGCCTGCTCCAGTTTCTCCTGCTGCTCATACAGCCCGCCGAGCTCGAGCAGGGTCCGGGTCATCCAGTAGCGGCCTTTGTCGCTCAACTGCTCGGCCCGGCCCGGCTGTATCAAAAATTCCGTGACGACGTCGCGCCACCACACCTCTTCCGCCTTCGCCGGCTCGCCGCGCCGGGCGCGGAGCAGGCCGAGGTTGAACCCGGCCTCCACCCGCGCGTCGAGCGGCGCGTCGACGCGATCGCGCACGTGCTCGAACAGCACCAGCGCGCTTTCCGCATGGCTGGGTTCGTTCGCCGACTGGGCGTTGTGCGTCTCCGCCAGGGCGAGCTGCGCCAGCGCCACATCCGGCCGCTGCGAAAACCGGTTCACCAGCTCTTCATAAACGCGCTGCGCCGCGGGGAAATCGTTCAGCTTCCGCAGCAGGTCGCCCTGCTTCATCCGCGCCGCAAACACGAGGTCGCTCTGCGGATACTTGCCGACAAGATCCTCGATCAGGCGGTAAGCCTCGCGGTAATTCGCCTCCTGCCCGCGCCGCTCCGCCTGCAGCGCCGCCTGAAACAGGGCGAACGGCGCGTAGAATTGCTTCTCCGGAAAGCTGTCCTGCTCCGCCAGCTGGATCAGCAACTGCTGCGCCTCGACGGTTTTGTCCTGCTCGGAATAATGCTTCGCCTCGACGAAATACGAGGACACCGCCGCGACCGATCGCGGATAATCCGTCCGCAGTTTTTTCAACGTTTCCAGCGCGGCGGCGTCCCGATCGAGCGCGAAGCTCGCCTCCGCTTTCAAGAGCGCGCCCGAGCTCGCGATCTCGTCTCGCAAGGCCGGCGCCACATTCGCCAGCACGCCGGAAAATGCCTCCACCAGTTGCAGCGTCTGCTCCGGCCGCCCGGCCGCAAATGCCAGCCGCGCCTGCAGCCACGCCATGCGCGCGCGCAACTCCGTCGGCACCGCCCGCGCGCCCGTGGTTTGCGCGCTGTCGAGCACCCGGTTCACCCGTTCCAGCGCCTGATCGGTCTTGCCGCGCACCTGCAGCGCCCGCGCCAGATTCCACTCCGCCTCCCAGCGATTCACCTGATCGAAGCCCGGATCGCGCGCGAGATCGTCCAGCATCGCGACCGCCACCTCCGGCGTCCCGGCGCGAATCTCCGACAACACACGTTGAAACATCAGCTCGCCGGGATTCGCCTTCGCCGGACCCTCCCGCAGGACGGCCGCATATGCGTCGGCCGCACTGCGATAATCGCCCGCCCGAAACCACGCCTCGGCAATCAACAGGCCGAGCGCCGCGCGCGACGCCCCTTCCGGCAACTCGGCCCGCGCTTTCACCGCGTTGTCCGCCGCCGTGCGATACCGGCGCTGCTCCCACGCCGCCTGCGTCAGCACCGCGTAGGCATGCGCCTTCAACGGCGAACCGGGAAACGTCTGCAGCAACGTGCGCGCATCCGTCTCCGCTTGGGCATAACTGGCCGAGCCGCCTTCGGCCCGCGCCATCGTCAACGCCACCTGCGCCCGGTAAAGATAAAGGTCCTCGAGCAGCGGGTGCGGCGTCTTCGCAGCGACCAACTCGTCGAGCAGCCTCCGAAACGCGGCCAGCTGCGGATTGCGGGTCGAGGCTTCGGCGAGCGCCTGCAACGCGATGCGCTGCTTGTTGCGATCGTTGCCGCGCTCCAACAACCGCTCGAGCGCGCTTCGCCCCGGTCCTTCGCTCGCGCCGCCGATCAAGCCGAGAAGCAGCCGCGTGTCGTCGAGTTCCCCGCGCTCCTCCGCCGGAAGCGACAGCAATTGCCGCTGCAGCACCGCCACCGCCTCGGCTTTGCGCCCGAGTTCGTCCAGCGTCGTCGCATACACGCGGCCCCATTCGTATCCGCGCGCGCGGCCCTGAAACTCCTCCATGTTTTTCCGCGCCGTGAGCGCCGCCATTTCCGAGACCGGTCTCCGCTGCAGCCGCACCTGTTCGCGTTTGAGAAGGATCTGCGCCCGCGCCGGCGGCGACACCGCCAGCTCGATCGCCTGGTCAAACAGCGCCACCGCCTTGTCCGGCTCGTTGTCCGAGGTCGCGATCAAACCCTGCAAAAACAGATGCCACGCGCGATCCGCCGGCGCCAGTTCCCCGATTCGCGTCGCGTCGCGCTCGTTTTTCGCCGTCGTGATGAAATTCTGCTGCCACGCCGCCAGGCCTTTCCGCAGATGCCACGCGGGACTGCGCGGGCCTTCCCACGCGTGCAGCACGCGCTCGGCTTCCGCGCCTTTGCCTTCGTCGAGCAAGGCCGTCGCAAGTCCCAACATCGCCGCCTCGCGGTCGACGTCGGGCCGCTGCATCAGCTCGCGGTAGATTGCTGCCGCCGCCGACGGAAATCCCATCTCCTGCGCCCGCTGCGCCGCCACCAGCGACAATGCATCGCGACCGGCGGACTCCATCGCCGAAGACGGCTCGACAAAGGGCACCGGCGGATTGAGCGGCGTTTGCGCACGACCGGCCAGCGCACCCATCAACCACACTCCCGCGAGGAAAATTGAAAATCGCATCACGTCCCCGGTGAAATTGCGCCGCGCCCCGCCAACAATCAACCGCGTTGTCGTCAGTTCCGACTCGCGCGCTTCCCCCGCTCCCGCCATCCTGCGACCTCGTTGCGCAACCACCTCCCCTCCTCCCCATGAGCGCTCTCGTCGTCCTCGGCATCTTCGCCGCCCTTGTTCTCCTGCTCGGCCTCTGGATCGTCGGCATCTACAACAGCCTCGTCAGCCTCCGCAACCGTTTCAAAAACGCCTTCGCCCAGATCGACGTGCAGCTGAAGCGGCGCTACGACCTGATTCCGAATCTCGTCGAAACGGCCAAGGGTTACCTGAAGCACGAACGCGAAACCCTCGAGGCCGTCATCCGCGCCCGCAACATCGCCGCCGCTGCCGCGCAAACCGCCGCCGCCAATCCCGCCGACGCCAGCGCCGTCCGCAGTCTCGCCGCCGCCGAAACCGGCCTCACCGGCGCGCTCTCCCGGCTGCTCGTCGTCTCGGAGCAATATCCCGATCTGAAGGCCAACCAGAACATGATGCAGCTCACCGAGGAGCTCACCTCGACGGAAAACAAAATCGCCTTCGCCCGGCAGGCCTACAACGACAGCGTCATGACCTACAACACCGCCCGCGAGACCTTCCCCAACGTCGTTTTCGCCGGCATGTTCGGTTTTCATCCGGCCGAACTCTTCAAGATCGACGACGCCACCGAGCGGACGGCGCCCAAGGTGTCGTTCACCTAAAGCTCAGAGTTCAGAGCTGAGAGCCCAGAGCTCGATCCGCCTCCGATCCGTTCCGGCTCTAGGCTCTAGGCTCTTAGCTATCAGCTTCGCCCATGGACTTCTTCGAAGCCCAGGCTCGCGCCAAGAAACGCACGTCCCGGCTCGTCGCGCTTTTTGTCTTGGCCGTGCTCGGCACCATCGCCGCGAGCTACTTCGCCGCCCTTCTCGGCTTCGGCTTCGTCGAATCGGAACAACCCGAGCGCTACGCCGAAACTGCGACCGCGTCTGATTCCGCGCTCGACCCGCTATGGCGTCCGAAACTCTTCTTCGGCGTCACCTCCGCCGTGCTCGCCGTCGTCACGTTCGCTTCGCTCGCGAAATGGACGCAGTTCTCCGCCGGTGGCCGCGCCGTCGCCGAGAGCGTCGGCGGCCGCCGCATCGACCCGCGCACGACCGATCTGCGCGAGCGCCGCCTCCTCAACGTCGTTGAGGAAATGGCGATCGCTTCCGGCACGCCGGTGCCGGCCGTCTACGTGCTCGACGACGAGCCCGCGATCAACGCTTTCGCCGCCGGGCTCACGACGTCCGACGCCGTCGTCGCCGTCACCCGCGGCACACTCGAGAAACTCAACCGCGACGAACTGCAGGGCGTCGTCGGCCACGAGTTCAGCCACATCCTCAACGGCGACATGCGCCTCAACCTGCGCCTCACCGCGCTGCTGTTCGGCATCCTCGTCCTCGGACTCGCCGGTCGCGGCATCTTGTGGAGTTTGCGCTACGCGCGCGTTTCCCGCGGCTCGCGCAACAACAAGAATTCCGGCGGCGTCCTCGCCGCGATCGTCTTCGTCGGCCTCGCCCTGCTGGTCATCGGCTATGTCGGCTACTTCTTCGGCCGGCTGATCCAGGCCGCCGTCTCCCGCCAGCGCGAATACCTCGCCGACGCCGCCGCGGTCCAGTTCACCCGCAATCCCACCGGCCTCACTGGCGCGCTGAAAAAAATCGGCGGCTACGCGCTCGGCTCGCGCCTCCAAACCAGCAAGGCTGCCGCGATCGGCCATTTCTTTTTCGCCCAAAGCTTCCGGTCCGGTTTCACCGGCCTCTGGTCAACCCATCCGCCGCTCGCCGAACGCATCCGCGCGATCGAGCCACAATTCGACGGCCAGATGTTCGAGCCGCCGGAACAGGTCGACGTCGCCGCCGAGTCGTTTGTCTCCGCCGGCCTCCATCCGCCGAAACGGCAAACTCCGCGGCCCGAACTCCCCACCTTCAGCGCCGCAGCCGCGCTCGCTCACGCCGGCACGCTGGAACCGGAACACGTCACCGCCGCCGCCTCGCTCCTCGCCGCCGTCCCCGCAAGCCTGCGCGAGGCCGCCCGCGATCCGTCCACCGCCCCGATCCTCATCTACGGTCTGCTGCTCGATGCGGATCCGGATCTACGCGAGCCGCAGCGCCGCCTCATCTCGCTTCATGCCGGAGCCGACGCCCTTGCTGCCGTCGACCGCCTCGGGCCCGAGCTGCTCGCGCTCGGCCCGGAGCACAAACTACCCCTCGTTCAACTTTCGCTGCCCGCACTTCTCCTGCTGTCACGCGAGGGGCTCGCGCCGTTTCTGCAGACGCTCGACGAACTCGTGCACGCCGATGGACGCGTCTCACCGTTCGAATTTGCGCTGCAAAAACTCCTCACCCGCGCGCTCGCGCTCGGACGCGATCCCGGCGCCGCTGTCGTGCAGTTTCATTCCTTCAACGCCCTCGTCGGCGAGATCGGCGTCGTGCTCTCCGCGCTCGCCCACGCCTCGGCCGACGATGCGGCCGCGGCCCGACAGGCCTTCGCCACCGGCGCCGCGCAGCTCAAGCTGATCGAGCCGCAGCTGACGTTCGATTCGACGCCAGTCGATTTCGAGCGCCTCGATGTCGCGCTCGACAAACTCGCCGTCGCCAGCGGTCCGATCAAACAACGCACGTTGCTCGCCGCCGGTTGCGTCGTGAGCGCCGACGGCACGATCTCGATCACGGAGGCCGAGTTGCTCCGCGCCGTCGCCGCCACGCTCGGCGTCCCCATGCCGCCGCTCGCCGCCGGCGCCTGAGTTCGTCGGCCAGCCACGGCCTGCCGGCGAAGTTTATGCGCGTTCGGATCCGCTTCGCTAAACGTCAACCTGCGCCGCGCCGCTCACCGCGACCGGATTCGCCAGCACCTCGCCGGCCTTGGTCACGTCGAGCTCGCGATCCCATTTTGCGACCACCAGCGTGGCGACGGCGTTGCCGATGAAATTCGTGATCGCCCGCGCCTCCGACATGAACCGATCGACGCCGAGGATCAGCGCGAGCCCGGCGACCGGCACGTGTCCGGTTGCGGACAGCGTCGCCGCCAAGGTGATAAAACCGCCGCCCGTGACTGCCGCCGCGCCTTTGGAGGTCAACAACAACACCGCGAGCAGCCCGAGTTGTTGCCCCAGCGCCAGCGGCGTGTCCGTCGCCTGCGCAATGAACAGCGCCGCCATCGTCAGGTAAATGCACGTGCCGTCCAAATTAAACGAATACCCGGCCGGCACCACGATGCCGACGACCGGACGCGCACAGCCCACGCGTTCCATTTTCTGCATCAGGCCAGGCAGCGCCGATTCAGACGACGAGGTTCCGAGCACGATCAGCAGTTCGTCGCGGATGAGTTTGAGAATTTTCCACAAGCTGAAGCCCGCCAGCCGCGCCACCAGACCGAGCCCAACGAACACAAACACGAAGCACGTCAGGTAAACGCACGCCAGCAACGACGCCAGGCGCGCCAGCGACGCCAGCCCATACGCGCCCACCGTGAACGCGATCGCGCCAAACGCCGCGAGCGGCGCGATCCGCACGACGATGCTCACGATCCCGAAAAACACGCGGCCGATGTCATTGATCAGGTTCATCACCGGCCGCGCGTGCTCGCCCAGCCCCGCCATCGCCAGGCCGAACAACACCGCGAGCAGCAAGACCTGCAAAATCTCCCCTTCAACAAACGCCCCGACAAAGCTGTTCGGAATGATGTGCAGCAGAAAATCCACCGTGCTGAGCGATTGCGCCGCCGTTGTGTAGCGCGCGATCTCGCCCGCTCGCGCGCCGAGACTCTCCGCCGTCGCGTGAAACCCCGCTCCCGGCTGAAACACGTTCGCCACCACCAGACCGATCAGCAGCGCGAACGTCGTCACGATTTCGAAATACAGCAGCGCTTTGGCGCCGACGCGGCCGACTTTCTTCAAATCGCCCATCCCCGCCAAGCCCACGACCACGGTCGTGAAAATGATCGGTGCGATCAGCATCCGCACGAGCTTGATGAACGCCTCGCCGAGCGGCCGCAGCGATGCGCCAAAATCGGGCCAGAGGCAGCCCACCGCCACACCGAGCACAATCGCGATCAGAACCTGCAGATAAAGCGTGTCGCGACGGCGCTTAACTCCATGCGGGGCAGCGGTAACGGGGGCCATGCCCCGCGACTCCATCGGGTCCGCTAATGGCGGTCAAAGATTTCCTACTCAACGGCGTGAATGAAAACGCCGCTCGCTCGGACGGATGCCAGTGCGCCCGATTACGGTTCCAAAAGCTTCGGGTTCTGCGCGCCGTCGATGCCGGTATCGACTTCGTCCATCACCGGATCGGTCGCTTCCGCGAAACGCAGCCCATGCTCGAAGCGCCAGAGCCAGCACGCGCCATCGCGGCGGTCGTGAATCAACATGTAATCCGGCAGCCGGTCGCGCGCCGCGCTCGCGATGCTGAACTGACCTTGCGTCACATAGTCGACGACTTCCGGCAGTTGCGAAATCGGCGGCTGCAGATCGAGCGTCACCGTCCAGTTACCGCTGACCGACATGGGAACATTGCCCCGAAAATAATAGGCAAAGAAGCGCGACGGCACGAAATGCCCGGTCGCGCGCAACCGGCGCAGATGCTCGTCCACCGCCGCGATGAAACCGACCCGCCAGGGAAAATCGGTCGGCAGGGAAAAGCCGGGCAGCGGAATGAGGACGTTATCGGACATGGCGGCGCGTTTGTCCTCTATTAACGGCCAACTTCCCTTGGATTTTAGCGCCTAATTCGACAGACTGTGCCTCGCATGCGACTCAACGCCCGCCAGCAAGCGCTGCTCGAAGAACTGGAGCTTTGTCACGATCCGCAGGAACGCCTCGCCGCGATCGTTGATCGCGCCCGTCGCCGGCCGCCGCTTTCGCGCGCGGAACGCACGCCCGAGCGACTCGTTCCCGGCTGTTCCTCGAGTGTCTGGCTCGTGAGCGAGTTCCGCGACGACTGCCGCTGTTATTTTCGCGCCGATGCCGATTCCCCGGTCGTGCGCGGCCTCGTGAACGTCCTTGCGGATTTCTACAGCGGCGCCCTCGCCGCCGAAATCGCCGCCAGCGACGCCGACCCGCTCGCGACGCTCGATCTCCTGCGCACGTTGTCGCCCACCCGCCAGCGCGGACTCGCCGCCGTGCGCGCTGCCATCACGTCTTTCGCCCGAGCGCACCTCGCCAGCTGAAAGATTCCGCCGTGGTCCCGTTGCTCGACGCTCATAATCACCTGCAGGACCCGTGGCTGAAGCCGCACCTGGAACGCGTGTTGCGCGAGCTCCCACCCGCCGGCGTGCGCGCCTGCGTCGTCAACGGCACCAGCGAACAAGACTGGCCCGACGTCGCCACCCTCTGCACTCCGGCTCTGGGCTCTGGGCCCTCAGCTCTCAGCTTCTTTCCCGCCTACGGCCTCCACCCGTGGAACGTCGGCAACGCCTCCCCGCACTGGCGCGACGCGCTGCTCCGTCACCTCGACGCCGATCCTCGCGCGAGCATCGGCGAGATCGGCCTCGATCGCTGGATGCTCGATCGCGCGAAACCCGACGATTCGCGCCTCGCCGGTCTGCGCCGCGCGCCGCTCGAGGAACAACGCGACGCTTTTCTCTGGCAGCTCGAACTCGCCGCCGCGCGCGATCTGCCCGTCACGATTCATTGCATCGACGCCTGGGGCGCGCTCGCCGACGCCCTTCGCCGCGCATCGCTGCCATCGCGCGGTTTCCTGCTGCATTCCTACGGCGGCTCGGCCGAGCTCGCGCGCGAGTTTGCCGCCGCGGGTGCTTATTTTTCGTTCAACGGCTACTTCCTCGGCGAACGCGCCACGGCCAAACGCGACGTCTTCAAGACGTTTCCCGCCGACCGCTTGCTCGTCGAAACCGACGCTCCCGCGATGCCGCTCCCGGCCGAGCGCCGCACGCACGAGCTCCCGGGCCTCGCCGATGGCAATCCGATCAATCACCCTGCCAATCTCCGTGCCGTTTACGCCGGACTCGCCGAAGTCCGCGGCCTCGAGTTCGACGCCCTCGCGGCGCAGATCGAGCAGAACTTCCGCGCGCTCTTTGGCCCGCCGCCCCGCTGATACTTTCATCAACGTGTCCGCCACTCCGCCTTACAGCGGAACGATCGGCGTCAGCCTTCTCCCACAATCGCCGTCCAATGGCACCTACGGGCGTGCGCAGACCCGCCTCTCGACACGAACCCTCCGCATCGCTTGTCCTGCGCGGCGCGGGCGCAAGATCTGCGCAGTCTTTTCCTGTTCGCGCGGCACGTCCGCCCTTCCGTCCGCGCACCGCCGGTGGCAAGGTCGCGGTTTCACCACACGCCTCACCCGTGTCACTTCCCACGATCATTCAAGGCGGCATGGGCGTCGCCGTCTCCAACTGGCGCCTCGCCCGCGCCGTCTCGCTCACCGGTCAGCTCGGCGTCGTCTCGGGCACCTTGCTCGCGGTTGTCCAAACCCGGCTCCTCCAACAAGGCGATCCAGGCGGCCATCTCCGCCGTGCATTCGACCGTTTTCCGCTGCCCGCCGTCGCCGAACGCATCTGGCGCGATTACTACGTCCCCGGCGGCCTGCCGCCCGGCCAGCCGTTCAAAACGGTGCCCATGCCCGCGCTCCCGTTGAGTGCGGCGTTCATCGAGCTGTGCGTTCTCGCCAATTTCGCTGAGGTCTTTCTCGCGAAGGAAGGTCACTCCGGCCAGGTCGGCCTCAATCTCCTCGAAAAAATCCAACTCCCCACGCTGCCTTCGCTCTACGGCGCCATGCTCGCCGGCGTCGATACCGTGCTGATGGGCGCCGGCATCCCGCGGGCGATTCCCGGCGTGCTCGATGGACTCGCCCGCGGCGAGGCCGTCGAACTGAAGCTCGACATCGAAGGCGCCGCACCCGACGACCCGCTGCGCGTGCTGCGCTTCGATCCGCAAAGCTTGTTTCCCGGACAATCGCTTCCGCCCGTCCCGCGTCCGCGTTTTCTCGCCATCGTTTCTTCCGCGACCCTTGCGGCCACGCTCGCCAAAAAGTCCTCGGGCCGCGTCGACGGTTTCGTCGTCGAGGGCGCCGTCGCCGGCGGTCACAACGCCCCTCCGCGCGGTTCGTTGCAACTGTCCTCAACGGGCGAGCCCATCTACGGCCCGCGCGACACGCCGGAGATTCCAAAAATCCGCGAGCTGGGCCTGCCGTTCTGGCTCGCCGGTGCATTTTCCCGGCCGGGCAAAATCGCCGAGGCCCAGGCCCAGGGTGCCGTGGGCGTGCAGGTCGGCACCGCGTTCGCGTTCTGCGAGGAGTCCGGCATCATCCCCGATCTAAAACGTCGTTTTCGCGATCTGATCCGCGCCGGCGCCGCCCGCGTTCACACCGATCCGCTCGCTTCGCCCACCGGCTTCCCCTTCAAGATCGCCCAACTCGCGCAAACCCTCTCCGACGCCACCGCGTTCGCGAAACGCCAGCGTATCTGCGACCTCGGCTACCTGCGCCAACTTTTCCGCCGCAGCGACGGCTCCATCGGCTATCGCTGCGCCGCCGAGCCGGTCGCCGACTTCGTCCGCAAAGGCGGCACCGAAGCCGAGACCGTCGGCCGCAAATGTCTCTGCAATGGGCTCACGGCGACCGCCGGCTTCGCGCAAGTGCGCGACGGCGAAGCGGAGCTTCCGATCGTCACCGCCGGCGACGAACTCGTGCAGCTGGCCCGCTACTTCGATTTCAGCCGCGATTCCTACAGCGCCGCCGACGTCATCCGCGTTCTGCTGCGCGGAACCGCGGTCGCGTAAACTAACGCGGACCGGCCTCCGCGATCGTCTGCACGACGTCGCCCGCCGCGGCGAGTCCGAACGCGCCCGTCACGAACACGCCGGTGCCAAACCCGCTCGCGCAGTCGAGCCGGAGTTCCGATCCCGGCTCCGGGTCCGCGGCGCACGTGCCATTGGCCCACGGAAACACCGGCGGCTCGCTCGACCACACGCAGCGCACATCCCAGAACATTTTCCCAGTCTGCTCGCCGTGCGCGAAACCGTGATCGCGGCGCAGCTTCTTCCGCACCTGACGCAACAATTCGTCGCCCCACGAATCGCCGAGATCGCCCGTGCGCACCTGCGTCGCATCGCGTTTTCCACCCGCGCCGCCGATCGTCAATACGCGAAAACCGCGCGCTCTGCTCGCCGCGATCAGCAGCGCCTTATTCGAAAGCTTGTCGATCGCGTCGACAACGAAATCGAAGCGCGACGCGAGCAACCGCTCCGCCGAAGCCGCCGTAAAAAACTCCGCGTGCGGCGTTACACGACAGCCCGGATTGATCGCGCGCACGCGCTCCGCGAGCACCTCCACTTTCGGTCGCCCGATCTGCCCGTCGAGCGCCGGCAGCTGGCGGTTGACGTTCGTCACGCACACATCGTCCAGATCGATCAGCGTCAACGCGCCCACGCCGCTGCGCGCGAGGCCTTCCACCACCCAGGAACCGACGCCGCCGACGCCCACCACGCCGACGTGCGCGTCGCGCAGCCGCGCCAGACCCGCCCGCCCCACGAGCCGCGCCACGCCGCCAAACCGATCTTCAAAATCGTCCGTCATCCTGCGCCGATGTAGTCACGCGCGGCGCCGCGTCCAGCGCCCATTCGAAATCGTGTCGTTAGTGCCCGCCGAATCCTGGCGTGTTTTTCCCGTCATTTCGTGGTTGGCTTCCGCCAGCCCCCTCCCCGCCATGCACCTCCTTCATGTTTCGGTTCGCGTAAAACCCGAGTGCATTGACGCCTTCAAGGCCGCCACGCTCGCCAACGCCCGCGCGAGTCTGGCCGAGCCCGGCGTCGCCCGCTTCGACGTCGTGCAGGACCTCGAAGATCCGAGCCGTTTCCTGCTCCTCGAAGCCTACCGCACGCCCGCCGCTCACGCCGCGCATCGCGAGACGCCTCACTACGCCACGTGGCGCGACACGGTTGCGACGATGATGGCCGAGGCGCGCACCGCTCGTAAACTGGTCAGCGTCTTCCCGCCCGACACCGAGTGGTAAACGCAAACGCTTCCTCCGCTCCCTTCACCGTCACTTTCCCTTTCACTCCGCCCGTGCGCTTCGAATTCGCCACCGCCGGTCGCATCGTTTTCGGCCCCGGCACGCTCAAGGAAGCCGCCGCTGCCACCCGCGAGCACGGCCGCCGGCCGCTCGTTGTCACCGGCCGCGATCCGGCGCGCGCGCAACGCCTGCTCGAACTGCTCGCGTCCGCCGATCTCGCCACGGCCACGTTTCCGATCACGCGCGAGCCCACGCTCGACGATATTTCGCGCGGCGTGGATGTGGCCCGCGCGGCCGGTTGCGATTGCGTGATCGGTTTCGGCGGCGGCAGCGCGCTCGACGCCGCCAAGGCCATCGCCGCGCTGCTCACGAATCACGACCCGATCCTCGACTACCTCGAAGTGATCGGCCGCGCCCGGCCGCTCGCCGCTCCCGCGGCGCCGTGTATCGCGATTCCCACGACAGCCGGCACGGGTGCCGAAGTCACGCGCAACGCGGTCCTTGCCTCGCCCGAACACCGTGTGAAAGTCAGCCTGCGCAGTCCGCACCTGCTGCCGCGCGTCGCCATCGTCGACCCCGAGCTCACCTCCGGGCTCCCGCCCGCCGTGACCGCCACGACCGGTCTCGACGCCCTCACCCAACTGATCGAGCCGTTTGTCTCCGCCCGCGCGAATCCGCTGACCGACGGCCTCTGCCGCGAAGCGCTTCCGCGCATCGCGCGTTCGCTACGCCGCGCCTTTGCCGACGGCCGCGACGCCGCCGCCCGCGAAGACCTGGCCTTCGCCAGCCTCTGCGGTGGACTCGCGCTCGCCAACGCGGGTCTTGGCGCCGTCCACGGTTTTGCCGGCCCGATCGGCGGCATGTTCCCCGCGCCTCACGGCGCCGTCTGCGCCGCGCTCCTGGCTCCCGTCACCGCCGCGAACCTCACCGCGCTCCGCGACCGTGCTGCGAGCCATCCGGCGCTCGAGCGCTACGGCGAAATCGCGCGAATCGTCACGGGCAACAAATACGCCCGGCCCGACGACCTCGTCGCCTGGATCCGCGAACTTGTCGCCACCCTGCGCATCCCATCGCTCGCCGCTTACGGCATTCAGACTTCGGATACGAACGCGATCGTCGCCGCCGCCTTGAACGCCAGCAGCATGAAAGCCAACCCGCTCCCGCTCACGCCGAAAGAGCTCAGCCAAACCCTCGCCGCCGCGCTGTAGTCACAAAAACCGGCTCTGCCTCGCTCATTGCGCGAGGCGTCTAAACAGCTCTTGGTTTTCTCGAAAAATCTTCTCCGCCCGGCGTTCGGCTTCCGCCTGCGGCAAAAACTTCACCCAGGCTTTTCGAGGCCTGGCTCCGTCTTTTTCACGAACGCCACCACCTCCGCTCGCTCCTCCGGCGGCAGTTTCTTGATCATCTCGATGATCTCGGCAGCGCTCACGACCGGTACCGTAGCCGCTTACTTCTGCCCCGCGAGCACGCTCTCCACCGCCGCGATGGCCTGTCGCTCGCGCTCGGCCCAAAGACCGCGAATCTCCACAAACGGCAGGTCGCGGCGCTCGAGCGCTCCGCGCCACACGCGCGCCGCTTTCTCGCGATCCTCCGGCAAGGGGAAACAGCGCTGCGGATCCGGCGCGAACGGCACATCCGCGTCGAGCAGCAGGTAGAGCGCGTAGTTGCGGCAGCGTTGCTCGGCGCCGCGCCGCACTTCCTCCGGACACGTGCCGTAAAGCAGATCGCTCCACAGCATCGTCGTCAGCGCGTCCGTATCACAAATCAGGAGACGCCCGGCGCGCGCCGCCGCCTCGTCCTCGCGCCGCCACTGTTCGCGCGCGATCGGTGTCATGTCGTCGAGCGCGATCGCGCCGTGGCGATCCCAGAACTCCCGCGCATACTCCGGCACCCACTCGACGCCGAAATGTCGCGCGAGCTGCTCCGCCAGCCGCGTCTTGCCGGTCGATTCCGTGCCGAACACCGCGATTCGTTTCGTCTCGCTCATGCGTGCATTTCCCCTTCGCCGGCTTTCATACTGCGACGCCACTCGACGTGACCCGCGACCGCCATCGCGAAGAACAACGCATACAGGCCCGCGAACAACCGCAGGTCCTTCGTCCAATACACGCCGACCGCCACGAGATTCACGATCATCCACGTCGCCCAATTCTCGAGCCGTTTCCGCGCCTGCAGCCATTGCGCGATGAGGCTGAACGCGAGAATGAACGCGTCCCAATGCGGCAACGCCGCATCCGTGTTGCGCCGCATGAACTCGCCCCACGCGGCCGTGCCAATCGCACCCGCGGCACTCCAGCCGACCATCGCCCGCACGCTCAATCGCGTCACCGGCAACTCCGCATGCGCGCGGCCCTGCGGGTGCAGCCAGTGCCACCAACCATACGCCTGGATCGCGATATAGATCAGCTGCAGCAAAACATCGGAATACAACCGCGCCTCAAAAAAAACCCACGCGGACACCGTCACCTGCACGAGGCCGACCGGCCACGTCCAGACATTCTGGCGAATCATCAGCCACACGCCGACGACGCCGAGCACGGTGCCGAGGATTTCGAAGAAGGACATTCGCGGTGGAAAAGAAAGCGAGCGCCGGACGAACCGGCGCTCGAAGAGAATCGCATCAAGCCGCCGGCCAGCGCCGGCGCTGGCGAAGGTTTACTTCGTTTTGGTTGCGAACAGCGCTTTCGCGGTTTCGACGAGGTCGTGCGGATTTTTCGCGAAGTTCGCGTTGTCCGTTTCGATCGCCATCACGCCGCTCCAGCCCGACTTTTTGATTTCCGCAAACAGGCCGTCGTAATTCGACTGGCCGGCGCCGGCCTCGACATCGAGAACCACGGCCGTGTCGCCGGACATTTCCACTTTCTTGTCCTTCAGGTGCATGTCGAACACGCGGCCGTCGTAGTCACGAAACACCTTCGCCGCATCGAAACCCGCGGCGGTCACCCAGCCGATGTCGAGGCACACGCCGATGCGCGCATCGCGCTCAGCGAGCACTTTTTTCACCGTCGCGGGATCGCCGTAAACCGTGCCTTTGCCGTGATTGTGGATCGCGAGCTTGATGTCGTATTCCTTCACGAGCTCTTCGAGGTTGTCCCACTCGGCGAGATTCTTCGGCTCCACGATGATGAGCCCGATGCCCATGAGTTTCGCGAATTCGAACAGCTTTCGGTTTTCCTCCTTGTCGAGCGAGGTGCCGTTCACGCCGAACGTGTAGCAAACGAGCCCGTGCTGCTCGAGGATCGCTTTCTTGCGCAGCGTCTCCTCGCGCGGCCCCTTCGGGTCGATGTGTTTCGCGATCAGCTGGAGGTATTTCAACTGATGCTGCTCGGCGAAGGCCACGACCTCGTCGAAGGTCATGTTGCGACACGTCCAGGATTGCAGCCCGAGCCTCGGGCCGGCGGCAACGGCATGGGTGACGGTGCAGGACAACAGCGCCGCGAGCGCGGCCGCGAAGAAGAGACGAAGGGAACGTTTCATAGGGGCGAGGCAGGAAACACAAAACCCCGCCCCCGCGGGCATCGAGGCTTTTCTCAAGGACCGCTCAGCGGCTCGCCACGTAGGCCTCGAGCGCTTCGCGCGTGATCGTGTAGCGCGCGCCGCAGCGCGGACAGCGGATCTCGATCTTCTCGTCGCCGCCGAAAAGCCCTTCCGGATCCTGCAGCATCGTCGGGCCAAGCACCTCGAGCATCCGCTGTTGGTTGCAACCGCAGTGCCAGCGATACACGCGCTGCTCCATCGGCACGAGCGTCTCGCGTCCATCGAGCGCGCTGACCTGCTCGGCATCGAGTCCGTGCAGCCAGCCTACGTCGCAATCCGGGTGCTCGGTGACCATCGCGAATTCCTCCTCGTCGAGTTGGAAATAACGCGCGGTGCGCTGCTCGCTTTGGGCGTAGAACTTTTCCGCGGCTTCGATCGGATCGTCGCCCTTGAACGCGATCGTGCTGCGCCGCTTCGGTTGCCAGGTGCCGCCGACCGGACCGCGTCGAACGACATCCGCGTAAAACAGGTTCTCCGGCAACTCCTTCACGTCTTCCTCGAAAACGCGTCCGGCCACGGCACCGGTCTCGTTGTCGCCGGTGAGGAACACGTTGATCAGGGGTTGCTGGAAATTGATCGTCCACGCCACCAGCTCCGTTCGCGGACGCGAGGCGCAGTGCAGCACGAACGCCGCGAGCGCCCGCTTGAAGATCGCATCGGCGGTCGGGCCCGGATGCATCTGGTGCTTGCTGAGGTGGAGGTAGTAGTCGACGAACAGGTCCCCGAATTCCGCGCGTGCCAGCAGGGCGTTGCGGCTGCGCACGAACGACGTGGCCACGTCGAGTCCGGCATCGTCGAGGTTGGGCGGAGTGATATCTGGCATGGCCGGCAACGTTGCGCGCGATGGACGTTTGTCGAGCCGCCACCGAAAAACGGGGCTTCCGCGGTTTTTCCGCCACTGGCCCCGCGGTAGCGGTGATTCGTCCCCAACCGGTTGCACTCGGCCCGGGAATCCATGCGCTCCGTCTTCGCCCCTTCCCCCACCGCGCCCACTCGGCGCGACCCCACAGCCCCATGCCCCTCCTTGCTCGCCTCCCGGCCCGCCCGCGCGTCGCCGCGTGCCTTCTCCTCACGCTAGCGCTCGCCCCCGCGACTGCGCTGGCGTTCACCCTCGCGCCGAACCTCACCGTCAACGGCGACGTCCGCGTCCGCTACGAATCCGACTGGGATTCCCACACCGCCACCGGCGCGCTCCGCACCGACCGCGAACGCGGCCGCTTCCGTCTTCGAGTCAACGCCGCCTATGCCTTCAACCCGGCATGGTCCTTCAATGCCCGCGTCCGCACCGGCAACCCCGAGAGCCAGCAGTCACCTCACCTCACGTTCACCGCCAACGACGGCCCGAGCGACGATTTCCGCGTCTCGCTCGACCGTTACTTTCTGCAGTACAAGCAGGGCTCCACCACCGCGTGGTTGGGTCGCAACAGCTCCCCGTTCTGGCAGCAAAACGAGATGTTCTGGGACGAAGATGTCACGCCCACCGGCGCTGCCACGTCGTTCGACCGCAACTACGGCGCCGCCACCCTCACCACCACGCTCGGCGCCTTTGCCCTGCCCGACGGCGTCAACCACCTCCACGGCCAGCTCTTCGCCGGCCAAGTCAAATACACCGCGCCGGTCGACACCGCTCGTCTGACCGTCGCCGCCGGGCTGCACGCATTCCAAGGCGAAGGTGGCGCTCGCTATTTGCGCAACCGCAACGGCGCCCGCGACTACCTCATCGGCGTCCTCAGCGCCCAGTGGAGCACGCCAGCCGCCGGCCTCCCGCTCGGCTTCGGCGTGGACGTCTTCCACAACTTCAAAAACTACAGCGCTGCCGACGTCGCCCC
Organism: Opitutaceae bacterium; assembly: GCA_040255565.1. Taxonomy (GTDB): domain Bacteria; phylum Verrucomicrobiota; class Verrucomicrobiia; order Opitutales; family Opitutaceae; genus Opitutus. Next base: position 512,240 of record JBDZVH010000002.1, read on the forward strand.
GTTTCCCGCCAACCAGACCGACGAGACGCTGGGGTACGTCTTCTCCGTCGTCGCCGGGCAGCTCAAGCAGCGCGGCGACTGGCTCGGCGGTTTTTACTACGCCCACGTGGAAACCTTCGCGACCAATGCCTCCTACGCGGAGGACGACTGGGCCCGCTTCGGCAACGGTCCGCAATCAGACCTTACCGACATCGAAGGCTCCGAATTCCGCGTCGCCTACGCGTTCACCAAAGACCTGAACGTGATGGCCCGTCTCTTTCTCGTCGAAGCGATCACCAGCCGCCAGGACGGCAAACGCTTCCGCCTCGACCTGAATTGGAAGTGGTAAAGCCACCTTTCCCCACACCCATGAAACTCCCCGCCCTCCTCACCTTCGCCGCTCTCGCGGCCACCGCCGGACTCCATGCCGGCGACTTCCCCGAAACCACCCGCACTTATCACGTTCAACAAACCGTCACGCTCTCCGACCTCCCCGCAGACTCCAAATCGGTGAAGTGGTGGATCGCCATCCCCGACGACGAGCGCTTCCAGGAGGTCCTCGACTTCGACGTCGTTTCCGCACCGGGCCCCTGGCGCATCGTCACGGAGCCCGATCATGGCAACCGCTTCATGTTGGTCGAAATCGCCAACCCCACCGCCAGTTCGCTGTCGTCGAAGGTTGCGTTCACCGTTCGCCGTCGCTCCGTGTTCGTCGATCTCGACCCTGCGAAAGCCGGCCCGATCACCGACTCGCATCGTTCGCTCTTCGTCGACGAACTTCGCACCGACGCGCCGCACATGAAGGTCACGCCGCGGATCGCCAAGCTCGCGAACGAAACCTGCGGTTCCGAAACCAATATCGCGAAACAAGCGCAGCTGCTCCTCGGTGCGGTGGCCGACTATGCCGACCACTATTCGAAAGATCCCTCCAAACCTCATTGCGGCATCGGCGACGCCGAAGACTGCATGACCAACGCCGGCGGCTGTTGCACCGATCTCCATTCGATGTTCATCGCGCTCGCCCGCGCCCGCGGCATCCCGTCCCGTCTCCAAATGGGTTATCGGCTCCGCGAACCCAACGAGGGCAAGGAGGTCGATCCCGGCTACCGCTGCTGGGCCGAGTATTTCGTTCCCAACTACGGCTGGGTGCCCGCCGACATCGTCGAAGCCGACGACCCCAAGGGCCTCGGTCGCACCCGCTGGTTCACCGGTCTCACCGAGCGCCGCCTCTGGCTCAACGAGGGTCGCGAATTTGACCTCGCGGGCCGCGCACTCACGGAGAAACGCGTCAACACCATGGTCATCGGCTACGCCGAGATCGACGGGGTCGAAGCCCGCGTGATTCCAGAAGGCGACCTTCCTGCCCAACTCTCGCGCACCGTCTTCTACACCGAACAGAAACCCGCCGCCGCCGTGGCCGCGCGTTAATTCACCGCCTTCCTGTCACGGCGAGGAGCGGCGCGACGAAGCCATCCAGCCGGACTCTACACCCAACCGCGGCCACGGCCGCGGTTCTTTTTTGCACATCTCGCTTCCCTCGCCAGCGTCTCCCCATGAAGCGACATGTTCCCCTCGCGCTCCTCGCCCTCGCCTCCTGCTGCCTCACCGCGTTTCCCGCCGCCGATTGGCGCCCGCTTCCGCTTATTGAAAACAACCGCGTCGCGCCCGCCTGGCAGCACGTCGGCTTCGGCCAGATGATCGTCGAAGGGGACACCGTTCGCACGGATCCCGATGCGCGCGGACTCGGTCTCCTCGTCTACACGCAGGAAACCTTCGGCGATTGCCAGATCCGCATCGTCTACCGCCCCGACGAGCCCAACGACAACGCCGGCGTCCACATTCGCATGGATCGTGGCATCCTCGACCAGATCGGCCGCGACGACCTCATCGGCGTCACCCGCGGCCCGAACAACCGCCTCTCGGACGCCGAAGCGCAAAAGATGGCGACCGCGTCAGAACAGGAGAACGGCGCCTGGTTCGCCGTTCACCACGGCTTCGAAGTGCAGATCATGGATAGCGGCGACGCCCTTCACCGGACCGGTTCCATTTACTCCTACGCGCCCGCCGCCGAGCTTCCGCCCGCACCCGCCGACGGATGGCGCACGATGATCATCACGCTGCGCGGCACCGAAGTCGTGGTGGAGCTCGATGGCAAAACCCTCACCCGTTTCGACTCCGCCACCACCGACGTCCCGCCGCGCGAGGCTTGGTTCGCCCCGAAACGCGAACCGGTCCGTCCGACCCACGGCTACATCGGCCTCCAAACCCACGACCCCGGCGACATCGTTCATTTCAAGGAAGTCTCCGTGCGTCCGCTGTAGAGGCGGATTCGTCCCCGCGAGTTCCCGGCGTTCCGGCAAGCGCACCAGCCGCCACCTGCTGCACGAGCGGCCCGGGGCCCGGCGGCGACCCGCCCGCGACGCCAGAATCAGTCCTGTTTTCCCGCGCGCCGACGCCAGGCCGCGAGGCCCCACGCCGCCAGACCCGCGAGCCCGGCGTAGGTCGAGGGCTCCGGGATCGCCGAGGTAGTGTAGGCCAGCGAGAGAGTGTGACCGTCGCTGGTGACCGACCAGGTGCCGTCCCTAGCGTTCAAAAACGAGGTCGTGTCGATCGCGAACCCGTCCGCGAAAAACCCGCTGATCCCTCCGCTCGTCTCGACGAAAATCCAGGCGTAGGACTGCGCGCGATCGAAATCCGCCAGCGCACCGAAGGAGTTGTCGGCGAGGAGCGACGTGATGGAGAGGTGAAACGGGTTCGCCTCCGAGAGGCCGGTGAGGTCGAGCGTGCCGCTGATGCTGAGCAAATTCCATTGAGTGCCGGCGACGCCGTTGGCGGCGTTGATCTGAAAATCGAAGGTGCCGCCGCCGGCGAAAACGGTATCGCCCGCGGTGAGCGTGCCGGGCGAGTTGCCGGGCGCGAGCGTCCCGCCGCTGGCGATCGTAAGCGCGCCGACGGAGCCGGAGCCACCGAGCGTCGCGCCAGCAGCGACGGTCGTGAGCCCGCTGTTCGCGATCGAGCCGTCGACGATGAGCCGCCCCGCCGCGATCGTCGTCACGCCGGTATAGGTGCTCGCGCCCGTGAGCGTGAGCGTGCCGCTGCCGGATTTCGTCAGGCCGCCCGTGCCAGCGAGCATCGTGGCAAGCGAGCGATCCGAGCTGGAGTCGTGCGAAAACGCGCCCGAGCCCGTGAGTAGTCCGTTGCCGGATACGCGCGTGACATCGAAACCATGCGCCGCCGAATTCAATGTGGCTCCGCTGGCGATCGATACCGCTCCCGCCTGCCCGAGCGCCGTCGCGTGGCCGAGAGTCAGCGTGCCGGCTTCGATCGCGGTCGCACCGGTGAAACCGGCGTTGCTTCCCGACACGACCAGCGTGCCAGAGCCGGTCTTCGTGAGCGCACCGGACCCGGCGAGCGTGCCGGACAGCGTGAGCGTGCCGGCGTCCGTCCGGATCGTGCCGGCGCCAATGAGCGCAAGATCGCGAGCCGACGTGAACGTCGCGGTCGTCGTCAGCGTGCCGCCCGCGAACGCGATCGATCCGCCCGCCGCGCCAAGCGAGGCATCGGAGGCGACGCTCACCGTTCCGCCGGCAAGCGTGAGTCCGCCGGAGAAATCCTGGGTGCCGGAAAACGTAAGCGTGCCCGTGCCGGACTTGACGACGGCACCGGTGCCGCTGAGGGCGCCGAAGAACGTCCGATCGGAGTCCTGCGCGACCGTGAGCGAGCCCGAGCCGAGCGTCACGGTTCCGCCGCCCGCGAGTCCGGCGACGGTTTGCGCGTGGCCCGCAAGGTCGAGCGTAGCGCCGGACGAAACGGAGACCACCGCGTCACGGCTGAGCGTGCCGTCGGCCGTGGTCTGGAGCGTGCCGGCAGCAATGGTAAGCGTGCCGGCGAAGGTGTTTGCGCCGCTCCAACGCGCAATCGAGGCGCCTTCCTTGATGACGTTGCCTTCGCCCGTGATCGCGCCGGCCCAGATGTTCGTTACGCGGGTGAGCGTCGTCAGCGTGGCGCCGCCAAGCGCGAGCGTGCCGGCATCGAAGGTGTCGTGAGCGGCATCATAGGAATCGAGATCGCCCAACGTCTGATCGTGACCGGCGAGATCGACCTGCGCGCCGTTGATAAGGAAGAGCGCGGAGCCGGCGCTCAGCACGTTGTCCGCGCCGGCTCGCAACGTGCCTTCCTGCACGAGGGTCGCGCCCGTGTGGCTGGCGGCTCCGCTCAGGACGAGCGTGCCGGCGCCCGATTTCACGAATCGACCGGAGCCCGTGACGGCGCCCGACCAGGTCGTCGAGCCGTCAACTCCCACCGAGGTGGAAACGGCGACCTCAAGCGTGCCGCCGCCGAGATGAGCGCCGCCGGTGTGGTCGGTTTCGCCGGGCAGCACGAGCGTGCCGGCGCCGGTTTTTTCGATCGCGCCCGCACCCGACGTGGCGCCGCTCCAGGTCGCCGTGCCGGTCGCGACGTCGAGCGTGGCGGTGCCGTCGGCGAGTTCGAGCGCTCGATTCGAGGAGGCGAAACCCGCGGCCAGGATCAAACCGGCGCCGTCGGCGAGCGAGACGGCGGTATCCGCCGCGCCTAGATCGCTGTCGTTGCCGAGCGAGAGCGAGCCGCCACCGACCTGCGTGCCGCCCGTGTAAGTGTTTGTCCCGGAAAACGAGACCGTGCCGCTGCCGAGTTTGTTGAACCGGCCATCGCCGGTGATCGCGCCGGTGACGGTGAGGTCGGCGTCGGTCACGAGCGCGGCATCCGTGCCGGTCACGCTGAAACCGCGCACCGAACCGCCGTCGATCGTCTCGAGCTGGCCCGTGCCGGACAGCGCGAGTGCGCCGCCGCCCAGACTGCCGTCATCGTAGATGCGAAGACGTCCGCCCGCCACTTCCGTCCCGCCGGTGTAGGTGTTGAGCGAATAGTAAGCGACGTTGTTGGAGTCGGTGTTGACGTAGCTGCCGGAAGGATTGAACCGCAGCGTGCCGGCCAAAAGGCGGAAAGATCCGCTGCCGGAAACCGTGCCCACGTAGATCATGTTGTCGGTGCCGGATACGCTCAGGCGCGCCCCCTCGGCCAGCGCGTAGCGATAAAAATCCACGTCGCCGCCCCCGTGATGGTAGCTGAAGGACGTCTGACTGTTGGCCGCCGCATCCCACGCCTCGGTGACGTCGCCGTAAATGGGAGCATCGTAGGCCCCGAAGAGCACGAACGGCGGTGGATCCTCGCCGCAAAAGATACCGTCTTCCGGGCTCGGGATGCAGCCTTCTTCATCGTCAGCGTGCGCCGGCGAAGGGAGCAATGACGCGCTAAGCAGAATGAGCAGGGCGAAAAGCCGGCGGAGCAAAAGCGACGCGCTGACGACGGGAAGATCCGTCCGCGTCCCGCTCTGCCGCTGGAGCGCAGCGAGGGAAACGAAAATGGGCATGGGAAAGGTGTCGGGGCATTGCGCGGACAATCCGGCCGGGCCGAAACCGGCAATCGACGAACGGCATCCGTTGTCGCCCAACGGCACCGCCGCGGACGGAGTTGCGGCTTGGCCGCGGCGCCCGCGAGCCGCAGCGTCGGCCGATGTGGTCTCTTCGTCGCGCGATCGTTTTCGCCGTCCTGCTCGTGTCCGCCGCGCGCGGCGCCGAATACCCGGCGCTGGGCATGGACGTCTACGATCCGAAGGCGAACGGCATGCAGGCGGTGGACGCGGCGATCGCCCGGGCGCAAATCGAGCACAAACGCGTCATGGTGGTGTTCGGTGCGAACTGGTGTCCGTGGTGCCACCGGCTCAACCAGGCGTTCCAGAGCGATCCGGCCCTGTTACAGTATTTGGATCGCGACTACATCCTCGTGAAGATTGACGTGAACGCGAAGAGCGGCACCCAGCGCAACCGCGACGTCGTGCTCCGTTTCGACACGGCGACGCGAGCGGGCCTGCCCACAATCGTCGTGCTTGACGAAACGGGCCGACGGCTCGTCACCCAAGGCACGGGCGCCTGGGAGATGAAGGAAAAGAAAGCATATCGTCGCGCCGCGATCCTGGAGTTTTTCGGGACGTGGGCGGCGCCGCGCGCCTGAGCGCGAACTTGCGAGAGAACTCGTCGCCGTCGAAGACGTTGCAAAGCACCCGGCGTGGCGGGTTGATTCAGGCGCCGCCGCGCTTCACAACTGTCCCTTTCATGCTGCGCGATGACCTCCTGTTCCGGGTGGCCCGGAGCCTTCTCGAGTTTCCCCCCACGACCGCGCCTGCCGAAGCGCTGGCGTTAATCGGCTCGGCCTTCGATGCCGACCGCGCCTGGCTCATCCGTATCGACGAGCGCCAGCAGACCTTTGCCGTGGCTTACGAATGGTGCGCCGATGGCGTGCCGGCCTGCCTCCCGGATCTGCCCGATGTGCCGACCGCCTTGATCGCGCATCCGCTGCGCGAATTCCTCCGCGGACATCCCGTGGTGCTGGCGGACATCGAAACGCTGCCGCCCGACGCCCAGAGCTTGAAGGAAGAAATGCGGCGCGAGGGCAATCGCGCGACCGCGGGCGCACCCCTGTTTCGCGACGGCCGGCTCGTCGCGCTGATCGGACTCGACGACACCCGCAAAATCCACGCGTGGACCAAGGCCGAAATGACGGCCCTTGGACGCCTCGGCGAACTGATCCTGGCGGCGGCGGAACGCCCGCGCGACGAGCCCGCGGCGTCACCTCCCACCTCGCCGGCAACGTCGGAGACGGGAGGCTGCTTCGTGCGCGCGGGGAATTGCCACGTGCGCGTCAACTGGGACGAGATCGCCACCATTGCGGCCGACGGCGATCATTCGCGGGTGCGGCTGTCCGGCGGCCGGGAGTTCTTCGAGTTGAAGGCGCTGAGCGTCTGGACGGCGATGCTGCCGCCGGAGTCGTTTGGCCGCGTGCACCGCTCTCATATCGTCGGCTGGAAACACGTGCGCCGGTTGCGGCGATCCTCCGGCGGGCGATGGGTGATCGAACTCGACGGCGCCAACCTGCCGCCGGTACCTGTGGGCCGGCACTACCAGCCAGCGGTCCGCAACCACATCAATCTGCGGCCGGTGCGAGCACGACGCTAGCGGCCGTAAGCGCCGAAGCGCCCCGCCGCAGGGACCGCGGCCGAAAACCCGCCTCACCGCTCCGGTGCCCATGGCGAGGGCGGCAACTCCACGTCCATCGCGCGATTGACCGCGCGCGTCGCCGAAATCCCGATACACTCCGCCAAGGTCCGTCGCGCCTCCTCCTTCGCCTCCGCCCAAACGGGCTTCCGCGCGAGCGCCAGTTCCTCGCCGCGGCGGACTAGCAGGCCCCAGCCCGCCGGGATTTCCGCCTCCGCGAAAATTCCGTCCTCGCTCACGAGGTAGAAAAAATCGGCCGCCCGCCAGCGGAACAGCTTCGCGAACTTCGTCCCGCGCAACACGCGCCCCTGCCAGGTCGCGAGCTGCTCGAGCGTGCGCCGGTGCGCCGCATGGTCGACGCCCGAAAAGTCCCACGCGTCAAATTCCGCGAAGAGCGCCTCACCTTTCCGCAAGTCCGGCCGGTGCCCGCCGATCAGTTCCTCGAGGTTCCGCACGCGTGCGCTCAGCTCCTCCACCTTTCTCCGCGCCTCGTCCTCGCGCTGCGCATCTTTCAACAAATCCGCCCGCGCCTGCTTGCACTCGAACACCGCCGTGCGCCGCTCCGCCCCGCGCGAACACGCGGCGACATCCGCCCGATACCCGCTCTTCGGCACCCGCACCTCGCACGCCGCGATGGAAAACCCATTCGTCTGCGCCCACCACAGGGCCAGTCGCTTCAATTCCCGATGTTTCTCTGTTTCACCGCCCACCACGTCGCCAACGAACCTGCATCAATCTTCCCGCACCTCCATCCCGATTCTTCGCGCATCTTCGCCGACTTCGCGTCTTCGCGCTTGGTCGGCCCTCATGCGCCCATCAGAAAATCCCGTCCCTCCACGAAACCGCGCCGCCTCAGCTCGCCGCGAATGAACTCCCGCGCCCCGCGCGAGCTCACGTAGCCGAGCACGAAAACGTCCTCCGGCCGCGGCAGCTTCTCCGGCCCGATCACCGGCACGCCCACGCCGCCAAGCGCCCGCGTCCACTTCTTCGCATCCACATCCACAAACCCCGCGATCCTGACGCTCCACTTCTCCAATTCCCGCGCCCGCTTCCGCGTCGGCCGTCCCGCACCCCAGACCCACACGGCACGCCCGCCGCCCACACGCTTAAGCTCCCGCGTAATCCACTCCGCCTTCACCCGATAAAACGCCTCCTCGGCATAACGCCCCTCGACCCGCGAGGCCCGCCCGGCCGAATCGTTCCAGCGCAACAACACCCGCGGCACCTTCGCCATCCGCACACCGGCGTCCATCCACCGCAGCCACAGCTCATAATCCTCCGGAAAATCGCCCGCGCGATACCCGCCGAACCGCTCCACCAGTTCGCGCCGAAACATCACGCTCGGATGCGCCAGCGGCGATTCCACGAAACGGTTCAACGCGATCGCCTCCGGCGTCACCAGCGAGTTGATCCAGTCGACGTGCAGCGCATAACCCGCATTCGCCGCCCGATCGCCCCCGAACTCCACCTGGCAACCCACGAGCCCGATGTCCGCATGTTCCGCGCGCCGCAGAAACGCGACCTGCGCGTCGAGCCTTTCCGGATACATTTCGTCGTCCGCATCCATCCGCGCCACGAACTCGCCCCGCGCCTCCGCCAGTCCGGCGTTCAACGCCGCGACGATGCCTTCGTGCGGACGCGCCAACCGCCGCACGCGTCGGTCTTCCCGCGCTGCCGCCTCGACGATCTCTCCCGACGCATCCGTCGAGCCGTCATCGACGGCGATCAGCTCCCACTCGGTCCACGTCTGCGTCCGCACGCTCGCGATCGCCCGCGCCACGGTCGACGCCGCATTCCACACCGGCAGAATCACGGAAACCGTCGGCGAAGCACTCACGCGTTATTCGCGTCGTTCGCGATTTCCGCCTGCGGACGTCACTTCGTTTTCGCTTCCAGCTGCTTCTCCAGCTTCCGGATCTTCGGCGCAATCACATACGAGCAGTATCCGGCGTTTGGATTCTTCCGGAAATAATCCTGATGATAGCGCTCCGCCCGCCAGAACTTCTTCAACGGCACGATTTCCGTCGTGATCGGATCGCGAAACTCCTGCGCCGCCTTCGCCTTCGACTTTTCCGCCGCGGCCTTTTGCGCGTCGTTCGCGTAGAGGATGATCGAGCGATACTGCGGCCCCATGTCGTTGCCCTGCCCGCCCACCTGCGTGGGGTTGTGCACGTGCCAGAAATAATCGAGCACCTCGTCGAGCGAGACCTCCGCCGGATCGTAGTCGATCTTGATGACCTCCGCGTGACCCGTGACGTGCGCGCACACCTGCTCGTAGGTCGGATTCGGTTCGTCGCCGCCGGCATAGCCGCTAACGACATCCTTCACGCCAGGGAGGAGTTCATAAGCGGCTTCCGTGCACCAGAAGCACCCGCCGCCGAGGACGATCGATTCGAGTTTCTTTTCAGCCGCTTGAGTCATGAGAGGAAAGAGAAGCGCCACTGCTGCCAGCCAGGTTTTCATGCAGGTGAGATTCACGGTGCCCAATTCTATTCCCGCCGCAAGCCGCTCACTCCGTCCACTCACCCCTCATCTCTTACCTCTCGCCCCTCGCCTCTCTACCGCGTCAGCTTCCGATACTTCACGCGATGCGGCTGGTCCGCGTCCTTGCCTTTCCGACGCCGGTAATCCTCGTGATACGCCGAGAAGTTGCCGTTGAACCACTTCACCTCGCTCTCGCCTTCGAACGCTAAAATGTGCGTCGCCACCCGGTCGAGAAACCAGCGATCGTGCGACACCACCACCGCGCAACCGGCGAAGTTCTCCAAGCCTTCCTCCAGCGCGCGGATGGAGTTCACATCGAGATCGTTCGTCGGCTCATCCAACAGGATCAGATTGGCGCCGCTCTTCAGCAGCCGCGCGAGGTGCACGCGGTTGCGTTCGCCACCGGACAGCACGCCGACTTTCTTCTGCTGGTCGGCGCCGGTGAAACCGAACTGCGCGCAATACGCGCGGCTGTTCACCTCGCGGTTCGGCAGCCGCATGATCTCCTCCCCGCCGCTGATCGCCTCCCAGATCGTCGCCTCGTTCGGCAGCGATTCGCGCGACTGGTCCACGTGCGCGATCTTCACCGTGTCGCCGACGCGCAGCGTTCCCGCATCGGGCTGTTCGACGCCCGTGATGAGCCGGAAGAGCGTCGTCTTGCCCGCACCGTTGGGACCGATCACGCCCACGATGCCGCCCGGCGGCAGCGTGAAGTTCACGCCTTCGAACAGCACGTTGTCGCCGTAGCTTTTCGCCAGGTCTTTCGCCTCGACCACGAGGGTGCCGAGTCGCGGGCCGGGAGGTATCAGGATTTCGAATTCACGTTCCTTTTCGGCGACGTTCTGCTTCAGCATCGTCTCGTAGGCATTGATGCGCGCCTGGCCTTTCGCCTGCCGCGCCTTCGCCCCCGAGCGGATCCACTCGAGTTCGCGCGCCATCGCCTTCTGCCGCCGATCCTCCGTGCGCTGCTCAATCGCCTGGCGACGCTGCTTCTGCTCGAGCCACGAGGAGTAGTTTCCCTTCCACGGAATCCCGTGCCCGCGATCGAGCTCGAGGATCCACTGCGCGACGTTGTCGAGGAAGTAGCGGTCGTGCGTCACCGCGATCACCGTGCCTTCGTAACGCGCGAGATGCTGCTCGAGCCAGTTCACGCTTTCGGCGTCGAGGTGATTGGTCGGTTCGTCGAGCAACAGGATCGCGGGCTTCTGCAACAGCAGCCGCGCGAGCGCCACGCGGCGGCGTTCGCCACCGGAAAGTTTGTCCACGATCGCCTCGCCCGGCGGACAACGCAGCGCGTCCATCGCCATCTCGACCTGCGGCGCGACGTCCCACGCGCCGAGCGCGTCGATCTTTTCCTGCAGTTCGCCCTGGCGCGTCATGATCCGGTCCTTCTCCGCCTCGTCATCCGTCGCCGCGAGTTCGTCCCAGGTCGCGTCGTAGGCCGACGTCAGATCGGTCAGATGCTTCACGCCTTCCTCGACGCACGCGCGCACCGTCGCGCCGGGCGTCAGCTGCGGTTCCTGCTCCAGCAGCCCCACCGAATAACCCGGCTCGAAATGCACGCGGCCTTCGATGTCCGTGTCGCGGCCGGCCAGAATTCTCAGCAGCGACGACTTGCCGGAGCCGTTGAGGCCGAGCACGCCGATCTTCGCCCCGTAGTAGAACGACAGCGAGATGTCGCGGAGGATCTCCTTGCGCTCGATCTTCTTCGAGACGCCGAGCATCGAGAAAATGATGGTGGGAGCTTCGTCGGCTTTGGCCATGGGCCGCGAAGTTGGCCAGCCTGCGCGACGCGCGCAACTCCCGCGCGCAGGTGGCGATCGCGAGTGGACGGAGCCGACACGGGACTTGACACCCGTCGCGCGGGGGGACTTTCTGCCACTCACGTTCATGATCCTCTCCGGCACACGCGCCCTTTCGAACTCCGTCGTCCTCGCGGTCGTCGTCGTCGTCGCGCCTGCCGGCACGCGAGGGTTCTGATCGTTAACGCGACTTTGCCCCTCCGGTGCCGAACCGGAGGGGCTTTTTTTTGGCTCCATCGGCGCGGCACGGGAACGGGCACTCACCCGAAACCGAAACCAACATGCACCTCACTGGAGCTCACATCCTCCGAATCCTGCTCGAACGACAGGGGATTCGCACTCTCGCCGGCATGCCCGGCGGCGCCAACCTGCCGTTCTACGACGCGCTGCATTCGTCCGAGTCCGCGCAACCCATCGAACACATCCTCGCCCGCCACGAACAGGGTGGCGGATTCATCGCGCATGGTTACGCGCGTGTCACCGGCCGCGCCGCCGTTTGCCTCGCTACCTCCGGCCCCGGCGCGACGAACCTCCTCACCGCCATCGCCGACGCGCAACTCGACTCGGTGCCGCTCGTGGCCATCACCGGTCAGGTGCCGCAGGCGCTGATCGGCACCGACGCGTTCCAGGAGGTCGACACCTACGGGCTCACGCTGCCGATCACGAAACACAATTTCCTCGTGCGCTCCGCCGCCGAGCTGCTGGAAACGATTCCGCTCGCGTTCACGATCGCCGAATCCGGCCGTCCCGGCCCGGTGGCCGTCGACGTGCCGAAAGACGTGCTCAACGAGCGCATCGAGGTCACCGTCTGGCCCGCGCCCGGCGGCCGCGAGCCGACGCCCCCGTGCGCCGACGATCTCGTGGCGGCCCTCGCCCATCAACTCGTGCACGCGCAACGGCCCGTGCTCTATCTCGGCGGCGGCGTGATTTCCGCCGGCGCCGCCGACCTCGCGCGCGAGCTCGCGCATCGCGTGAACGCACCCGTGGTGTCGACGCTCATGGCGCTCGGCGCGATGCCCTGCGACGACCCGCTCTTCATGGGCATGCTCGGCATGCACGCGTTGAAAGGGACTAACTTCCTCCTCGAGGAAGCGGATCTCGTGCTCGCGATCGGGGCGCGTTTCGACGACCGCGCCACCGGCAAGGTGGCGGAGTTTTGCGCACGCGCCGCGATCGCACACATCGACATCGACCGCGCCGAAATCGGTAAAATCAAAAACCCGTTCCTCGGCCTCGTGGGCGATGCGGCCGACATCCTGCGCCGGCTCCTCGATCGTCTGCCGCCCATCGAGCGTCGCCGCTGGTGCGGTCGCGCGGCCGAACTGCGCGCCGCCTATCCGCTCGCGCATCCGCCGCGCGCCGAGGATCCACTGCATCCGGTGAATCTCTGCCGCTTCCTCGGCGAATCGCTGCCCTCCGACACGATCGTGACGACCGACGTGGGCCAGCACCAGATGTGGGTCGCGCAAGCGTGGCCGTTTCGCCAGCCGCGCACATTGCTCACGTCCGGCGGACTCGGCACGATGGGCTTCGGCCTGCCCGCCGCCATCGGCGCCGCGCTCGCGCGGCGTGACGCCGCGAACTCTGAGCTCCAAACTCCGAATTCCGCGACGTCGCCTCAACCTCGCGTCGTGTGCATTTCCGGCGACGGCTCGATCCTGTTGAACATCCAGGAGCTCGCCACGCTGGCCGAACTGGACCTGCCGGTGGCCGTGGTGATATTCAACAACGGCAGCCTCGGCCTCGTGCGCCAGCAGCAGCAGCTGTTCTACGGGCAAAATTACGCCGCCTCGCGTTTCCACGCGGTGCCGGACTTCGCCGCGCTCGCGCAGGCGTTCGGCATCCGCGGGGTGCGCATCGAGGCCGACGATCGCGATCCGCTCGCGACCCTCGCCGCCGCGCTCGCTGCGCGCGGCCCGTGCGTGATCGACATCCCGATCCACGAAACCGCCAACGTGCTCCCGATGGTGCCGCCCGGCGCCGCCAACCGCAACATGATCGCCGAAACCGCCCTCACCCATGCCTGACACCGCTCTCCTGTCCGCGACCGCCACCGCCGCGGCCCGCTCCACCGTGCTCGAGCTCCTCGTGCGCAATCATCCCGGCACGATGTCGCACATCACCGGCTTGTTCGCTCGCCGGGCGTTCAACCTCGACGCGATCGTCTGCGCGCCGGTCGGCGACGGCACCACCAGCCGCGCGCTGCTGCTTGTTGGCGACGAACCGCGCCTCGAACAGGTCGAGCGGCAGCTCGCGAAACTCTACGACGTGCTCGAGGTGCGCCACCGCACCGACTTGAACGCGAGCCACTTCGTCGGGCTGCTCCCGTGATGAAGTCCGCCGTTCGCCCGGCGGCAGGCTGCGAGCGCTATGCCTCGCACTTGCCGCCGGCCACGAGCGGACGCACTTCGAGCGTCGCGCCGACGCCCAGCGCCGGAAACCGCCGCGCGATCGCCACGGCCTCGTCGATATCGGCGCACTCGAGGATTTCGAAGCCGCCCAACAGCTCCTTCGTTTCCGCAAATGGTCCGTCCGTAACCAGCACCTGCCCGCCGTTTTCGCGCAGCGTCTTCGTCGCAGCCGAGGGCTGCAGCCCGTTGGCATCGACGCTCTGGCCCGAGCGCACGAGGTCGTCGTGCCACGCTCCGCATGCGCGGTGCACCCGGTTTTGTTCGTCCCTCGGCAGGGCCGTGAACGCTTTTTCGTTCAAATAGATCAGCATCGCGTAGCGCATGAGGGGAATGGGTTGGTTTCCTTGTTTGGGTTCATCTCTTCGTCGTCTGAAGCCCGCCGAATTCGACCACCCACTTCGAAATTTGCGTTCACGGAACCCTGCCAATTCCTGCCGAGCAATCGCCAATTTTTGCGCACCGCTTGCGCTCGGATGGAGTAAGGTGTCGTGGGAAACGTCCGGTCGACGAATCCCCTTTCGACGCCTCGAGCTGACGCGCGGAGAATGCCCAACGACTCCATCGTTTTTGTCGGGCTCATGCCCCACGCTCCCATCCTGGTTTCCGGGGTGGGACGGGAACATCACACGCACGTGCGCCGCACGCTCGCCGCGATGCAGCAGATCGCCACGCATACGCTCGCCGTCCAGCCCGACACGGTTCTCATCATCTCCCCGCACTCGCCACGACGCGCCGGCGCCTTCGGCATCTGGCAAACACCGCTGTTGCACGGTTCGTTCGAGGAGTTCGGCTCGGACGAAAGCCGCGTCGATCTGCCGCTCGACCGCGAATTCACCGAGCAGCTCGAAAAGCAAACCGCCGCCCGCGGGCTTCACACCTGGCGCATTCTCAGCGGCAAACTCGATCACGGCGCGACCGTCCCGCTGTCGTTTTTGGTCGCCGCCGGCTGGCAGGGGCCAACCGCAATCGTGAGCCTCAACGAACCCGCCGACGAGGGTCTCGATGAATTCGGCCACGCGATCGCCGCCGCGGCGGGCACGCTCGGCCGGCGGCTCGCGATCATCGCGAGCGGCGACATGAGCCACCGGCTCAATCCTTCCGCACCCTGCGGTTTCCACGCGGATGGCCGCCGCTTCGACGAAACGTTCATCGACCTGCTCCACAACGGCTCGCTGCAGGAAGTCCGTCATCTCAATCCCGTTCTGCTCGAAAACGCGGCGCAGGATGTGGTCGAGTCGACCCGCGTCGCACTCGCCTCCACCGACTACGTCACGCCGGGCCGGACGGTCCTTAGCTACGAGGGTCCTTTCGGCGTAGGCTACGGCGTTGCAATTCTGGCGGAACAGCCGGTCGCCAAGTCGACCGCACCCGCCGCCGCCGTCGGCCCGCTGGTGCTTTCGCATTGGGCGGATCTGCCGGGCGTCGCCCGCGCCGCCGTCGCCGCGCATTTCGCCGGGGGCCCGGAGGAGCCGCCGTTTGTCGCGGCCGGCGAGCTCACGCAACCGCACGGCGTGTTCGTGACGTTGCGCGGCAAACACGAGGTCCTGCGCGGCTGCCGCGGTTCGCCCACCCCCGAGCAACCGGATCTGATCCACGAAACCTGGCGCTGCGCGCGCGAGGCCGCGCTGCTCGATTCGCGTTTTCCGCCGCTCCGCGAGGAGCAGCTTTCACAGGTGCGCTTCAGCGTCAGCATTCTCGGCCCGCTCGAACCGGTGGCCTCCCTTTCGCTGCTCGACCCGGCACTTTACGGCGTGCTCGTGAGTTCGAAGAAGGGCCGGCGCGGCCTGCTCCTGCCGGCGATCAAGGGCGTCGACACGGTGGCGGAACAGCTGCGCCTCGTCCGTCACAAGGCCGGGATCCAACCGGAAGAGAAGATCGAGATCCAGCGTTTCACGACGCAGGTCTTCCAGGAGCCGCCGCTCCCGCCGGACGACGAGTAGCTTTCCCGCCCCCACCGGGCCATCTCCTCCGCGGCCGTCCATGAACTCCACGCCGACCAGCCAGACCTCTGTCGCCCGTTGGTGGATACGCCGCGCCGACGGCCGCATCGAATGCCGGCTCTGTCCGCGCTTCTGCAAGCTGCAGGACGGGCAACGCGGCTTCTGTTTCGTCCGCCAGCGCGTGGGCGATCACCTCGAGCTCACGACCTACGGGCGCAGCAGCGGTTTCTGCATCGACCCGATCGAGAAGAAGCCGCTGCACCATTTCCTGCCGGGCACCAGCGTGCTCTCGTTCGGCACCGCGGGCTGCAATCTCGGCTGCCAGTTCTGCCAGAACTGGGACATCAGCAAGGCCCGCGTTTTCGACCGGCTCTGCGACACCGCATCGCCCGAACGGATCGCCGCCGCGGCCGAACAGCTCGGTTGCCGCTCCGTCGCCTTCACCTACAACGATCCGGTGGTGTTCGCCGAATATGCGATCGCCACCGCGCACGCCTGCCGCGCCCGCGGCCTCAAGACCGTCGCCGTCACCGCGGGTTACATCACGGACGAAGCGCGCCCCGAATTCTTCGCGGCCATGGATGCCGCCAACGTCGATCTCAAGGCGTTCAACGAACACTTCTATCAACGACTCTGCCTTGGACACCTCCAGCCCGTGCTCGACACGCTCGTTTATCTGCATCGCGAGACGTCCGTCTGGCTCGAGGTCACCACGTTATTGATACCGGGAGAGAACGACAGCGACACGGAACTCGAGCGCGCGGCCGCCTGGTTTGCCGCCCACCTTGGTCCCGACGTGCCGTGGCACTTCACCGCGTTTCATCCCGACTACAAGCTGCTCGCGACGCCGCCCACGCCGCGCTCCACGCTCGAGCGCGCCCGCACCATCGCCCGCGCGCATGGCATCAACTTCGTCTACACCGGCAATGTGCGCGATGCGCTCGGCGAATGCACCTGGTGTCCGACCTGCGGTGAACTCCTCATCGAACGCACCGGTTACGAGATCGGCCGCTACGCGCTCGACGAAAACCACTGTCCCGCCTGCGGGCGCCGCATCGCGGGAGTTTTCGAGCCCGAACCGGGACATTGGGGCGCGCGCCGACAGCCGGTCCTGCTGGGTTGATCCGCAGCTTGCGCGAAGGCCGCAGACCTGCGGCGATCTGCGACGCGTGATCGAATCCGCCGCCACCTCGTCCTCATCTGCCGCACGGGAAATCCACTGTGCCGACGCGATTCCGTGGATGCGCACCCGCGGCGCGATTGCCGGCACGTGCGCGGTCACCTCGCTGCCTGACGTCTCCGAGGTGAATCTCTCGTTGCCGGCCTGGCGCGAGTGGTTTCTCGCCGCCGTCCGACTTGTGGTCGACTGCGTGCCGGCCGAAAACGCCGCCTTGTTTTTTCAATCCGACATCAAACATCAGGGCGTCTGGATCGACAAAGGCGCGCTGGTCGTGCGCGCGGCCGAGGACGCCGGCGCCCGCGTGCTGTTTCACAAGATCGTCTGCCGCCGCCAGCCCGGACTCCTCACGTATGGACGTCCTGGCTACACGCACCTGATCGCGGTCTCGCGGGCGCTGAAATGTCCGGACGTGCTGCCGATTCCCGACGTGATCGTCGATCCCGGCCGGCAGCCGTGGGTGCGTGCGATGGGAATTCGCGCCGCGGCGCACGCGGTGCGCTTCGCCCGCGATCACGCCGGCGCGCAAACCGTCCTCGATCCGTTCTGCGGCGTCGGCACCGTGCTCGCCGTGGCCAACGCGCTCGGCCTCGCCGCCGTGGGCGTCGAACGCTCGGTCAAACGCGCCGAACAAGCGCGCCACCTGCAGATCTCCGCGGCCGAGCTCTAGTTTGAGGTAAGCCCGGCGGCGTCCGCCGGGCTCGCAACCGACCGTCTGTGACCGAACGCTTCTGCCGCGTCGGGGATTTTCGAATACAACCCCCGCTTAGCGCAGGAGCTCGCGGAATTTGGCGTCCATCGCCTCGGCCCAGATGCGATAGCCTTCCTCGTTCGGATGCAGGAAGTCCGGCATGATCGACGCCGGCAGCACGCCATCCGGCCGCAGGAACTTGTCCCCGATATCGAGGAAGAACACGCGCCGGCCGTCGTCGAATTTGGCGATGAGCTTCGTCACTTCCGCGACCTTGAGGCGCAGCGGGTGATCCGGTTGCTCGCCGCGCGGAAACACGCCGAGCAGGAGGATCTTGGTTTTCGGCGAGCGCTGGTGGATCTCATCGAGGATGGCGCGCACGCCTTCGGCGATCTGCGGCGCGGTGTCGCGCCCGCTGTTATTGGTGCCGATCATGAGCACGGCGAGTTTCGGCGCGATGCCGTCGAGCTCGCCGTTCTGCAGGCGCCACAGCAGATGCTCGGTCTTGTCGCCGCTGATGCCGAAATTCGCCGCCTTCAGCGGCTCGTAACGCTCGTCCCAGATCGCCTTGCCGGTCCGCCGCCAGGCGTCGGTGATCGAATCGCCGATGAAGAGCACGTCGACATCGCCCTGCCGGGCGCGTTCGACGAAGCCTTCGTGGCGGGCGATCCAATCATTGCGCGGCACCGGGGTGGCGGCCGGATTGGTGGCGCCAGCGGTGAAAGCGGCAACAGGCGAAACCGCGAGCAACGCCGCGGACAACAACAGGGTGAGTTTTTTCATGGGGACACGCATGCAGCCGGCGAAGGCCGGCCGGCTCAACGCCAAATCTTGCCCGCTCACGGCGCCGTCAGCGCCTCCAAGTCCTCGAGC
Source organism: Opitutaceae bacterium (assembly GCA_040255565.1). GTDB lineage: Bacteria > Verrucomicrobiota > Verrucomicrobiia > Opitutales > Opitutaceae > Opitutus. The sequence continues at coordinate 530,688 of JBDZVH010000002.1, forward strand.
CGGCGCCGCGCGTCCTCACGATCGACGCCGCACATTTCCTCAGACCGCCGCAGGCTGACACACACCGCCGGCCGCTCCGGTTTCCCGAACAGGGCGCAACGCAAATCGGGCAACAACTGCACGCGCGGCACGCCGGCAGGCTTGCCGTCGGGCATGCCGGGGATGGGCGAAGAAATGCTCGGCGCGATGCAACAGGCGCCGCAGCCGGCGCGACACGCGATGAGGTCGCTCCTCATTGCAGCTGCAGCGTCACGCGCGCGCCACCGGCCGCGCTCTTCGGATCGAGCGGCGTAATCTGCAGGCGCTCGGCCGCGATGCTGCCGTCCGCGAGGAGTTGTTCGCGCACCCGCTCGGCGCGGGCCTCCGCCAGCGCGCGCAGCTCGTCGTCGGTGACCTGAATCGCTTCTCGCAAGCGCGCTTCCATTTCCTCCGGAGCCAGCGTCGGCGGAGCGCCGGCGGCCAGACTCTGCGCTTCACGTGTCCGCGCTTCCGCGTCCGCCTTCGCGGCAGCTTGCGCGCGGGCGGCTTCCTCCTTCGCCCGCTCCTCCTCGCGCGCACGCTCTTTCCGGTCGTGCCACCAATTGCGCGCGCCTTTCAGGGTCGCGAGATCCCAGGCCCGCCGCACCAGGCCGCGATGTTCCTCGGGTTTCGTCGGCGCCGTCGCGGCGGCGGACGACGTGGCCGGCGGCAGCGGCACCGCCGCGGTCGGAGCCGCGTCGTTCGCAAACGCCTGCACAAACCACGTCTCCACGACCGCGCGTCGCTGTTCCGGCGTCAGCTCCGCCGCCGGCGCCCCGGCGCGCTCGCGCAGCTGATCCTCAAACTTCGTCGCCTGGAGTGAGCGCCGGTCCGCGGCCGGATCGAAGCCTCCGCTGATCCGCAACTGCAGCGCGGGGCGCGCTGTGAGCGCGCGTTGCACGGTCTGCAAACGCTGGAGACTCGTCTCGGTGAGCGTCGTCTGGCCGGGCAGAAACTCCTGCTGCGCGAGCTCCTCGCCGCCACCGCCAAACATCGCGCCGAGCAGCGAAAACGGCGACGTCGCCGCCTTCGACAGCAGTGACGTGATCGCGTGACTCACCACCGGGCCGACACTGAACTGCGGGTCGCTGAGACTACCCTGCACCGGCAGGTCGAGGACGATTTTCCCACTCGAATCCTTCAGCAGGGCGACACCGAATTTCACCGGCAGCTTCACGGCATCGGGATTCGGCGTCGGTTGTCCCAGCGTAAAATGATCGAGCGTGACCTTGTTGTTCAAATCGAGCTTGTCGCCGTCGAGTCGCGCCTGGCTGTTCAGGAAAAGCTGGCCGTTCTCCAGCGCGAAGCCGGCGTATTTCGCCACATATGGGCCGGCGGGCATGAGGTCGATCACCTCGCCCGTAAGCACCACATCGGCGACCGGCTGCTGACCGAGCGGGTTCAGCCGGCCGGTCGCGGACACATCGCCGCCGTTCACCTTCGCGCGCAGCTCGATGCTGCCGAGCTCCGGATGCAACGAGGAGAAATTCCGCAGCGCCCCGCCGAGCTGCGTCACCGTGAAACGCGCCGGCGGTTGCACCGAATCGTCCTCGAACGTCACCTCGCCGCCGTCGATGAGCACCCGCGAAATCGTGATTTCCGGCTGCGAGCCGCCGGAGTCGGCGACGACCGGCGGCGTCGACGGCGCTTCCGTTTTCGCCGCGCCGGGCGGCTGCGGAAGATTGAGCTTTCCCTCCTGATCGCGCCGGAGGTGGCCGACCGGACGGACCAGTTTGACCTCGCCGATCGACGCGACGAGGCCGGGCGCGGTAGAGAGTTTCACGTCGGCAACGCTCAACTCCGCCAGCGCCGCGAGTTCGTTGTTCGCCTCCGCCGGGGTGACGCTCACGTCATCAAGACGCGCGCCGCCGGAAAACTGGATGTCCGGCGACCGGTTCTCCGGGAGCGACACCCGCAGGCTGCCCTGCGTCGACGCCGCGCCGCGCGCGAGCTTCGCGGCGAATCCGGATTCCAAATACGGGCTCAGCGGCGCGAGCGCGACGCCGGCCAGATCGAGCTGAAGATCCGCGCCGAGCGGATCGAGGGAGACGTTGCCGCCGAGGTGGAGCGTGCCGCCGGCGCTCCATTCGCCCCGCAGGTCGAGCGCCATGGTGGCGCCCGGTTTGAGCGCAAAGCCGTCCAGCGAGGCATCCATGCGGCTCAACGCAAACTCCGCCGGCCGCGGCCCGGTGAGATCGCGGACGGCGACTTCGAAATCGCGCACGCGCACCTCCTTCACGGAAAACTCCAGCGGCGGCGACGTCGTGGCCGGCGTCGCCGGGCCGCCGGCCGCCGGCTTTTGGGTCACGAGCCCGAGCAGGTTGATCGTGCCATCGGCGGCGCGCACCACCTGGATGCGTCCGCCCTCCACGCGGACGGCATTCACCGCGCCGCTCGGTGCGAGCGCGTCCCCGGTGAGGCCGTTGACCTCGAGCGTGGCGAGATCGACGAGCGACGTGTGGTCGTTCGCGTCGAGGAGCTTGAGATTTTGCAGCTTCAGCGAGCCATCGGTGAGCGCAATACGGCGATGGTCGGGCGTCAGGTCGAGTTCGTAGCTGGCGGTGAGGGCAAGCCGGCCCGACTCGAGCTGGGCCTTGAGGAAGTTCGCCAGATAAGGCGCGTATTTCGGAAGCGAAAAATTCTCCACGCGAATCTCGCCGGTGGAGGTCAGCGGCACGGCCGTGAGCGAGCCGATCCAGGTGAGTTTCTCGCCCGATTCGCTGACCGCCTCGAAGCGGCCCGGGGCGCGGCTCACGCCGGCGGTGCGCAGGTCGATCACGGTGAAATTCGCCGGGCCCACGGTCGTATGAAACGGCGTCGCCTGCGATTCGTCGGTGAACTCGAGTCCCGCCTGGACAACATCGAGCCGATGAATGCGCCACGGGCGACCGGGTTCGTCGGATGCGGGCGTGGCGTGGCGCTCCTTCACGTGTTCCAGGACATCGGAAAAGTTGAGCGAGCCATCGGGCTTCACCCCGACGACTCCTTGCAAGCCCGCGAGCGACACGTCGCTCAACACCCACTCGCGTCCGATCGAGGCGATCGCGTCGAAGTTGACGTAGAGTTTCTGCCAGCCCAGCGCCGACTCGCTGCCGTCGGGCGTGCGGATGCTCACGCGCTCGAGCGCGAACGACAGCGCGAACGGATTCACATACACGCGACCGATGCTCACCGGCCGGCCGATTTCGGCGGGCAGGCGTTTTTCCAGCTGCCACTTGATGAGGGGCGGCAGCGCAAAGAATCCGATCGCCGCATACAATCCAACGGCGACCACCACCCAACGCAGACGGCGACGATTTTGGGATTTCATATGAATGTGGGGGCTGGTCAGCACGGACAGGGAAATCCGTCGTGCGCTCCCGTAGAGTTTCCCACCGCGCAGGCCGGCCCGCAATCCTGCGCGTGGCCCAACGCCGCTCGCTGGCATTTGCATCGCAACTTGCTAAAACAGCGTAAGGTCAGCGCGGCCGAAGGAACCTTTGCGGTCCGCTTTGACGAACCGCTTTTTTTTGCTCAACGTCCCCGTTCGCATGAAATCGGTGAAGGTCCCCGCGCTGGAGCTGTTCCTCCACGAAATGATTCCCCTCGCAAAGGCGATGGGCGTCGGCGTGGCCGTTAGCGACGCCCAAGCGCTCGTCCTCACCGCCCCGAAGGAGCAGAACAAGAATTCCCTCGGCACCGCGTTTGGCGGCAGTCTCGTCTCCCTCGCCACGCTCGCCGGCTACGGCGTCGTCTGGGAACTGATGAAAGAAGAGGTCTCGCCGGAAAAAACGCACTGGCACATCGTCGTGAAGGAAAGCCGCGCGGCCTATCGTCGCCCGGTACTCGGCGACCTGCGCGCGATCTGCGAACGCCCCGCGCAGGCGGCGATCGCCGAGTTCAAGGAGGCGCTCTCCCGCTACGGCAAGGCCAAGTTGAAGTTGAAAGCGTCCGTCGTGGAAAACGGCGCCGTTGCGGTCGACGTCACCGCGGCCTTCGTCGTTTCGCGCTAAGCGCACGCGCCGCAGCGGCGTTGTCCGCCGGCAGAGCGCGTCGCGACACCGATCAAATGTGACGCGAGTCGGCTTCGTCCTTCTTCGCGTAGCCGGTCTCCTGACGCTGGTGATTGACCGCGTTTTTTTTCAGATACGCCTGGTAAACATCCTCCGCCGTCATCCCGAGCGTCTGCGCGAGCGACACAAGGAAGTGGAACAAATCGACCACTTCGACCTTCGCGTTCTGCTCGTCGAACTTCTGATATTTCGCCCACCATTTCCACGGCACGGAGTCGATCAGCTCGGCGGTTTCCTGCTGCAGCGCGCGCGTGTAGTTCAAAACCCACTTCGCCTTCTCCTCGTCGGTCGGCGGTGGCAGGGCGACGCCGATCCGGCGGTTCAACGCGTCCTGCATGCGGAAAATTTCCTCGAGTTTGTCCATGCGGGAAAACTGCGCCGCGCGTCGCCGCCCTTGCAAGTGACAACTGCGGCTCCGCCGATCGCCTAAGCCGATGACTGCAAGGCGCCGTCAGCTGCGGCCGGCGCCTGTCGGGCCGGAATTTGCAGTTGCTCCGCTGCAGCGATTGCACGACGTTCCGGCCTTCACGCTTGCGTCGAGCGCACCCGCGCTCCGCGAGCCCTCCAACCACGGCGCTCGCCGCCTGCCCCTGCCGCCTCCTGCGTGCAGGCGCCCGATCGGCGGACGCCAGCCATAAACAAAGATAAACATGTCAGAACAAACCACGTCGGGTGAGCCGGTTGCGGCTCCCGCGACTGCCGCCGGCGCCGCTCCTGAAGCGCCCCCCGCGGCCTCGAACCCGCCTGCGGCCCAGCCCGCCCCCACCGCCGCCGCCGCGGTTGCCCCCGAAACGCCGGCTCCGGCCGGGTCCTTCGGCAACGCGCGCGGCTCCGGCCTGTCGCGCGGCAAACGCCCGAGCCCGACCAACGCTCCGACCGCCGCGGCCCCCGCGGCCGCCGGCTACAAGCCCACCGCCGTCGAGGTCATTACCCCGCGGCGCGAATACACCAACCCGTTTGCGAGCGAACAGCCCGCAGCGAGTCCCGTCAACGAGCCCGCGGCTGCTGAAGTCGCGCCGGCCGCTACCGTCGAAAACACCCAGATCCCCGTGGCCAACGCGCCCGTCACCGGCGCGTCCGAACCGCCCGCCGCCACCGCTCCGGCGGCCGGCGAGCCGGTCACCCCGCCCGCCGAAGTCATCCAGCCTTCGGTCGAAAAAGCGGCGATCAAGATCCTCCCCCCGGCTCAGGCCCAACGGCCCACGGTCAGCTGGGGCGAAGGCCAGAACGCCGAGGATACCCGCGAGCAGGGTCGCGAACCCCGCGCCACGTTCCGCCCGGAACGCGGCGAGCGCCGTGATCCCCGCGCTTACGAACCGCGTGACACCGGTCGTCCGCAGGACACGCGTTTCCCGCGCCGCGAACCGTCGCTCGAACCGCGCGGTCCACAGTCGGGCGAAGGTCGTGAAGCTCGCGAGCCCCGCCAAGGTCGCGAGCAGCGCGAACCGCGCCCCGCCCCGCAACCGGAGCAGAAATCCGGCGGCTTCATCGGCTGGCTGAAAGGTCTGTTCGGCAAACCCGAGACCCCCGCGGCCGCTCCCGGCAACCGCGAGCATCGCGGCGAAGGCGACGGCGAATTCCGCCAGCATCGGCGTCACCGCGGCGGCCGTGGCCGCGGCGGTTTCCAAGGCGAAAATCGCGGTCCCCGCGAAGGCCAGCCGCGCGAACCGCGTGGCGAGGGTTTCCAGGGCGGCGAATCGTCGCAGGGCGAGCGTCGCTTCGAAGGCGGCGGTCGTCGCCGCCGGCGCGGCGGTCGCGGACGCCATCGCGGCGACCGCGGCGGGCCTGCAGGCGAAGGGCAGCAGGGCGGCGGCGCGATCTAAGCGCTTCCAACCGCTCACTTCGTTCAGCTCTCAGGCGTCCGCTTTTTGGCGGACGCCTTTTTTGTCGGCAAAAAGTTTGTCATTCTCGGCTGCGCCGGGGATCCAGTTCGACGCCCGTCTCGCGAGGCGATTCGCTTCCGCTCATTCTTTTTTTCGGACCTTTCCATTTTCAGACTCTCCGCTTCTCCATGGCCGACCTCATCGTCAACGGCGGTAAGCCGCTCTCCGGCACCATCACGCCGTCCGGCAACAAGAACTCCGCGCTGCCCATTCTCTGCGCGACGCTCCTCACCGACGCGCCCGTGCGGCTCCTCAACGTGCCGGCGATCACCGACGTCGAGAAGCTCGTCGCGTTCTTCACCGAGCAGGGCTCGCGCATCGCGTGGGACCGCGCGGCCGGCACGATGACGATCGATCATTCGCGTTTCGACGGCGACCGGCTGCAGGGCGAGTTGCCCGCCGGCATGCGTTCGTCGGTGCTGCTGTTCGCGCCGCTCCTGCAGCGCGTGAAACGCATCGCGATCCCGTCCAACGCCAAGGGTTGTTCGCTCGGTATCCGGGAATTGGATCCGCATCTCGAGATTCTCGAAAAGCTCGGCGCCCGCATCACGCACAACGGCGAGGTGAAAATGGTGCTCAAGGATCGCTTCGCCGGCGCGCGCCACTGGCCCGACTACATGTCCGTCACCGCCACGGAAAATTTCGTGATGGCCGCCGCGCTCGCCGACGGCGAATCGACGCTCATCAACGCCGCCAGCGAACCGCACGTGCAGGATCTCTGCGACGTGCTGGTCGGCATGGGCGCGAAGATCTCCGGCATCGGCACCAGCAAGCTTGTGGTTGAGGGTGTGAAACGCCTGCGCGGCGGCACCTTCACCATCAACACCGATTATCACGAAGTCGTCACCTTCCTCGCGCTCGGCGCGATCACCGGCGGCGAAATCAAGGTCCGCCAGTCGCTCCCGCATCACTTCGACCTGATCACCCGCGCCTTCGGCAAGCTCGGCGTCAACGTCGAGCACCAGGCCGACACCGCCGTCGTGCGTCGCAAGCAGAAGCTCATCATCGAGGCACCGTTCACCACGAACCTGCTGCCCAAGATCGAGGCCGCGCCGTGGCCGTATTTCCCGGTGGACCTGCTGCCTTGCATGATCGCGCTCGCCGTCCGCGCGAAGGGCGCGATGCAGTTTTGGAACAAGATCTACGAGGGCGGTTTCACCTGGATGCCCGAGCTTTCGAAGTTCGGCGCGCACGTCGTCGTCAGCGACCCGCACCGCATCATCGTCTTCGGCGACCGTCCGCTGCGGCCCGCGACGGTCGACGCGCCCTACATCATTCGCGCCGCCGTCGGTCTTTACATGGTCGCGGCCAGCATTCCTGGCCGCTCGATCGTGAAGAACGCCGACACGATCAAACGCGCGCATCCGAACTTCGTCGAAAACCTGCAGTCTCTCGGCGCCGATGTGGAATGGCAGTAGCATCCGTTGAAGCGCAAAGCCGCAAAGCCGCGAAGATTTTCGAGTTCAGGGATCGAAACTCCTCCTCTTCTTCGCGTCACTTCGCCACCGTCGCGTCTTCGCGCTTAGCTCCTCATGGCTTCCGAATCTTCCAAAGGCCTCGGCTACATCACCAGCACGCTTGCAGCCCCCGTGTCGCCGGCCGAGGCCGCGCTGCGGCCGCTCGCGTTTTCCGATTTCACCGGCCAGCCCAAGACCATCGAGCGCCTGCAGGTGATGGTCGGCGCCGCCCGCCAGCGCGGCGAGGCACTCAATCACATCCTGCTCTCCGGTCCGCCGGGTCTCGGCAAGACCACGCTCGCGTTCATCCTCGGCAACGAGCTCGGTAAAAACGTCCGCGTCACCTCCGGCCCGGTGGTGGAAAAAGCCGGCGACCTCGCCGGATTGCTCACGAATCTCGAGGAGGGCGACATCCTCTTCATCGACGAAATCCACCGCATCCCGAAAACCGTCGAGGAGTATCTCTACTCGGCGATGGAAGATTTCCGTCTCGATATCATGATCGATCAGGGTCCCAACGCACGCAGCGTGCGGCTCTCGATCCCGCGGTTCACCCTCGTCGGCGCGACGACGCGCGCGGGCCTGCTCACCGCACCGCTGCGTTCGCGTTTCACGCTGCAGACGCGCCTCGATTACTACGACGTGCCGACGCTCGTCACCATCGTCCGCCGCAGCTGCGGGCTCCTCAACGTCGTCGTCGACGACGGCGGCGCGAGAGAGATCGCAGCGCGTTCGCGCGGCACGCCGCGCGTGGCGAACAACCTGATCAATTTCGTCCGCGACTACGCGCAGCAGCGCGCCGACGGAAAAATCAACCAGCGCGTCGCCGCCGCCGCGCTCGAGTTGCTCGAGATCGACGCCTCCGGACTCGACGAAATGGACAAGCGCATGCTGCGCGTGATGGCGGAAAATTACGGCGGGCGCCCGGTCGGCATGAGCACGATCGCCGTCGCGGTGGGCGAAGAGGCCGAAACGCTCGAGGAAGTTCACGAGCCGTTCCTCATTCAGGAAGGCTATGTGCAACGCACGCCGCAGGGCCGCATCCTCACGCCGAAGGGTTACGCCGCCGTCGGCCTGAAACCTTTCGGCGGCGCCGAGCAGGGTGCGTTGCTGTAGGCTGCGGGCTCACGTCGGATTGCGGTCTCCTTCCGGTTCGCGCTTCGCCGCGCCCAGGTCCACCGCATACCAATCGATCCGGCGCGTGCAGAACATCAGCAGCGCCAGCGCCACAAAGAGCGCCGCGGTGCCGGCGAGTAGCGCGTAATCCTGCGACTGGAGCACGAAATACAGGTAACTATACGTCGCGGCCAAAGCTCCGGCGAGGGCAAGCGTTCGCCGACCGGCTTGGAGAAAGCTGCGCGCATAAAGCGACACGAGCGTCGTGCACGCCGCCGCCGCCACCGCGTAGGCCAGCCCGACCGGCCAGAACTCCGAGAGCGCGAGAAAAGTCAGGAAGAACAGGCACAGCCCGGCGCCGACGAGGGCGTATTGCAGCGGATGAATGCGCAGCCGCGCCGTGACTTCGAAAAGGAAGAAGACCGCGAAAACGAGCACGAGAAAGAGCACGCCGTATTTGCGTGCGCGTTCGACCATGCCATAACCGTCGATCGGCTGCGCGAAACTCACGCCGAAACCGGCGGCAGCGAGGCGGTCCAGCGCATCTGCATTCGACACGAATCGATCCGACCAGCTCTGCGCGAAGCCGCGGCTGAACCGCGCGCTTTGCCACTCGGCGAAAAACTCTTCGTCGCTCACGCGCCGCGTCACCGGCAGCGCCGCGCCGACGAACGATGGATCCGGCCAATCCGCTCGCAGCATCGCTGCGGTCTTGCCGCCCGCCGGTGCGATCTGCAGCCGGCCGCTGCCCTGCACGACCACATCGAAGCGAAACGCGTGTTTCTCTCCCGCGATCACGCCCGGCGCCTTGGCCGCGAGCGGCAGCAGGGTATCGCTCGCCGAATCGAACGCCTCGCCGTCGCGGCCATTGCGCTGCTGCGGCCCCACCGCGCGCACGCCGTGCACATCGGTGACGCCGAGCAGCACCCTCGCCGCCGCCCAGTCGATTCGCTCCGCCTCGATTCCCGCCGCGGCAAAATCCGGCTGGAAGAAACCCTCCAGCTCGAGCTTCGCCACATACACCACCGTCTCGTAAATACCACGATGCCGCCGCTCCGGCTCGGCAGCTCCATTCACGTTCAGCACCTCCGGAAGAAAATAAGCCGTCGCCGGGAGCAGCTCGCTGCCGGCCATGCCGTTCGCAACATCCTGCGGCGAAGCCGGCCGTCGCACCGCTGCGCGATAGACGTAAGGAATCGCCAGCACCGGACCGGTCACCAACTGCTCGCGCCCCCACAGCCGTGCGATCTCTTCGGTCGCCTGCGCCTGATAACCGCGGCGCTCGCGCAAAACCCCGCCGATCATTGCCAGCGGAATCAGCAGCACGCCAATCAGCACGAGAATCCCCACCAGCTTCGCGAACAATATCACCCGTTGCCGCACCGATGCCCCGATGACAGGCAGCTCCAGGTTCATCGGCCACCTCCGTTCTGCTCCCGCGAACGCGGCAGAGCCGGATACGCCAGGCGATGGAACCGACTCGCACGTTCTGGCCAAAAAATCTCGGGGAACCGGAGAGCGTCAGGGAAGAGAGTCATCCCGCCACTCTGCCCGCGCAGTGTGAAGCGGGCATGAAATGCCGGTGAAATTGCGATGAGAAACTCAGGCAGACGGCAACGTGAGCACCGCCCGCGCCCCGCCGCCTGCACGATTGTCGAGCGACGCCTTTCCACCGTGCAGATGCGCGATTTCGCGGACGAGCGTAAGCCCGAGGCCCGTGCTCTTCCGCTCCGTGCCCGGCCGCGGCAACGAGTAAAACCGCTCGAAAACCTGCGCCAGCGCATACACGGGCACGCCGGGTCCGCCATCTTCGACGGCGAACACGATCCGCCCGTCCTCGCGACGACAGCCGATCCGCACTTCGCCGCCCGCCGGCGAAAACTCGATCGCGTTCTGCAACAGGTTCACCAGCGCCTCGCGCAGCAACACCCGCTCCGCCCGGAGACGCAGCGCCGTTTCGCCCTCGGCAACGAGACGCAGGCCCAGCGCTTCCGCCGTCGGTGCCACCACTCCGACCGCCTCGCGCATCACCTCGTCCGCCGCCATCGTTTCCGTGCGTCGCAGCGCCTTCCGCGCCTCGAGCGACGAGAGTTCGAGCAAGCGATCGATCATCGCATGGATGCGCGCTGATTCCGAACGGATGTTGCTCAGAAACTTCTTTCGGGTTTCCGCCGGCATCTCCTCGTCCAGCAACTCGGCAGCTCCGCGAATCGCCGCGAGTGGCGCCTTCACTTCATGCGCCAGCGCCTGCGTGTAGCGTTCGGCGTAACGCCGCCCTTCAAGCGCCTCGCGCATTTCCTCAAAGGCCCGCGCGAGCTCCGCGATTTCCTTCGCGCGCGATTCCGGCACCTCCGCCTTGCGGCCATCCCGGATCTGCTGCGCATAAATCGTCAGCCGCTCGAGCGAACGCGTCAGTCGCAGCGCGAGCAGCCAGCCGGCCACCAGCATCACGCTCGCCACGATCAGCGCCATGCCGGCCAGCTTGCTTCGCTCCGACCAGATCAACGCGTTCACGGTGCGAATCGGACGCGAGAGTTCGACCATCGCCGGCGCGCCGTCCGCCAGCGTCGCAGTCGTCCGCACCCGCACCTCGTCATCGGTCAGCGGACTTTCCTGCCCGAGCAAACGGCCGCCGTACCGGTCCGCCAATTCTTCTGCGGCCTCCGGCGCGCCGGAGTCGAGCAACACGCGACCGTCCGGCGTCAGGACACGCAGCCGCAGCCCCGCGCCGGGCGATTCGATTTTCGCCGGCAGCGGCCGCTCCGCGAGCGCGGCCGCGATCAACCGCGCCGAATCGCCCAGCGTCGTCCGCAACGACGCGACATAGCGCGGCCGCACCTCGGCGAGCATGAAGTACATCAGCACGAGAAAACCCACCGCCGACGCCGCGACATACACGCCAAAGATCGAGGTGCGGATTCTCACGTTCCCCTCAACGCGTATCCAAGTCCTCGATGCGTGACGATCGCGTCCTCGCCCGCGCCGGCGGCCCGCAGCTTGGCCCGCAGCAGTTTCACATGGGCGTCGACGGTGCGATCGAGCGCCGCGCCGGGATCCTCCCACGCCGCGTTCATCAACTGCTCGCGACTGAACACGCGCCCAGGCGATTGCAGCAGCACGGTGAGCAGCCGGTACTCGTTGCGCGTGAGTTCCAGCGGCCGGCCGTCGTAACTGATCCGGCAACGCGCCTCGTCATGGCGCCAGCGTTCATCCGCCGCGTTTTCATGCCGGCCCGCAACGAGCGAGCCGTCGCACCGGCGCAGCACCGCACGCACCCGCGCCGACAGCTCACGAGGACTGAACGGCTTGGCGACGTAATCGTCGGCGCCGAGTTCGAGGCCCACGATGCGATCGACCTCCGCGCTGCGCGCCGTCAGGAAGATCACCGGCACCGGCCGCTCGCGGCGGAGCTCGCGGCAGACATCGTAGCCGTTCATGTCCGGCAGCCCGATATCGAGCACCACCAGCGCGATCGGTTCTTCGCGCAAGACCGCCAGCGCCTCGCGGCCGGTCGTTTTCCAGATCGCGCCGAGGCCTTCGGTTTTCAGCGCGTAAACGATCGTCTCCGCGATGGCCGCTTCATCCTCCACCACGAGAATCGCCTGACGCGCGCCGGTCATGTCGAGCGTGATGCCGCGCTCCGGCATCGGTTTCAAGCGCCGCGCGCGACTACACCGGCAGCGCGTCGGAGGGCGGCGTCGGCGACGAGGCGACCGGATCGGAGCCGACGATGCCCATCGCCTTCCACTTTCCGGTGCGCCAGCGCCAGAGATTGATGCCGGCGCGGATGATTTCGTCGGCGGCGAAACACAACCAGAAGCCCGCGAGGCTCATGCCCCACGTGCGGTCGACGAAGACGATGATCGGCAGGATGCCCCAGATGAACGCGATGCCGACGAGAAGCGGAAAGCGCGCATCGCCGACCGTCTTCAGGCTGAACCCGCCGATGATGTTCACCGCCCGCGCCGGCTCGTAGAACACCGCGATCAAGAGCAGCGTTTTGCCGAGCGTCTTGATCTGTGCGTCCTCCGTGAAGATCCCGAGCACCTGGTCCGCAAACAACCACATCGAAAACGAGTAGAGAAACGCCACCGCCATCGCGCGGCGCAGCGCCTTCCAGAACAGCCGGTCCACATCCTCGAACCGGCGCGCGCCCATCCAGTGCGCCATCAGGATCTGTGCGCCGAGCGCGAGCGACACCGAGAACGTGATCTGAAACATCTGCGCGCGACCGGCATAGGCGTTCGCCGCCATGGCATTGACGCCCAGCGCGATGATCATCGTCGAGAGAATGATCTGCTGGATCGTGTAGCTGAACGGTTCGAGCGCATTCGAAATTCCGATACGCAGCATCGGCCGGAACACCGGGCGCATGTCATGCCACGCCCCTTTCAGATAAAACCGCACCCGCAGCCGAAGGTGCACCAGCCAGATCGCCAGCAACATCGCCGTTGCCACGCTGATGACCGACGCCCAGACCACGCCGCGGATCTGCCAGCCCCAGCCGAGCACGAACAGCGACGCGAGGGCGACGTTCAGCGTCGCCACCAGAAAGGAGCTGTACATCAGCCAGTGCGTCATCCCGCGCGACGAGAGCACGGCGTTGTAGGAAACCAGCACGCCCATGAACACGAAGTAGAAACTCATCGCGCCGAGATACGTGGCGGCGATGGCGTTGAGCGACGTGTCCAATCCCATCCACCGGCCGATGTCGTCACCCCAGATCCACAAGCTCGCCGCAAACAGCAGTCCGAGCGCGCCCGTGAGCCCGAGGTTCATCATGTAGGCGGGCACCACTTTCTCGAAGCGTTTCGCGCCCATGTATTGCGATGCAACCGACACGCCCGTGCCGGCAAACACCGGAATCACAAACGCGCCCACCCAGATGATCGGCAGCAGTTGTCCCACGGTCGCTGCCACGCGATCCGACAAATGACTGAAAAACCAAAAGTCCACCAGCAGCACAAAGCTGTGCGTCGCCTGCTGGAGAAAGATCGGCCAGGTCAGCTGAAAGAGACTTTCCGTGCGGAGCGTAGGTTGCGTCATGGCGGTGCCGGGAAACGGCACGAATCTCCGGAATCAGCGGCCGGACCGAGGGACACAAGCCGGAAGGGGCCAATCGCTCCCCGGAATCCGGCAAAAAAAAGCCGCGGGGAGATCCCCGCGACCGAAAGGACGATTCTGGCGCCGCCCGCATGCGGCGGCAAAATCAAGCCGCTCGCTGCTGCTCGAGCAGGCCCGTCTGCAAGGCCGCGACCGGCACCGGGATGAGCTTGCCCGGACGAACGCGGCGCACCATCGCCGGACGCACCGCCGCGATCTCGATCGCCTGCGCGCCGACCGGCATCGTTTCCAGCTCCGGCTGCAGCGCCACGCGGCGCGGATCGTATTCCAGCATGCTCGCGAGCACGCTCAGCACCCGCTGGCCGATGCTGATCACCGCCACACCGATCAACACCGCGCTCATCAGCTGCAACCAAAGCTCGCGCGCGCTCGAGCCATCCAAACCCACCGGGCACAAACCCGGCGCAAACCGGGGCAACAATCCGAAGACGGTACCGACAAACAGAAATCCAAAGGCGTGATTCATATTCATGATGCTTGTTTAAGCGCCCGCTGTGCCAACGTCGGTCGGTCAGTGCTAAAGCGCGAGGGAACAGGGAACTGCGATTTTGTGGTGTGCGTGTAGCGCGGCGATCGCCCGAATTCCGCACGAAGCGCAGGAAACGACTCGTGCAATCCGCCGGAATTCCGGCCATCACCGCTGAAGGCCGGCGACAGGGCGGCCGCTTCCACAGTTCCCACGACTTTCCCCGATAGCCGGCTATAACACGCCCGGGAAAACGTTCACGGGCAGTGACAACGATTGCGACGCCGCCCGGCTGCGTCTGGCGTCACACGTCGCCTGCCAGCGGTCGCAACACGATCTCCTCGACCACCGTGCGCCGCGACATCCGGTAAACCGCGAAGAACGCCCGCGCGATGTCGTCGGCCGGCATGGTGCGTTCCTCCGCCACGCCGCTGCCGTCCCACGACGGCGTCCATGTCGCGCCCGGATGCACACAACAGACGCGCAGCCCTGTGCCGGTCGTTTCTGCCCTCAACACCTGCGCCAGTCCGGTCACGCCGAACTTCGCCGCGCAATACGCCGCACTCCGCGGATAAGCGCGCAGCCCCGCGATCGAACTCATGAAAAATACATCGCCTCCGCCGCGCGCGATCATCCCGGGCACGAAGGCCCGCGACACGAGAAATGCGCTGCGCAGGTTGGCATCGATCATCGCATCGAACGCCGCGACGTCCGTTTCCAGAAACGGCGCCGGCACGAAGGCGCCGGCGTTGTTGATCAACACGTCGACCGCACCGAAACGCGCGCTGACGTTTCCCGCGAGCGATGCCACCGCAGCTTCGTCCGCGACATCGCAAACGAACCCTTCGGCCTTCGCCCCGAGCTTCGTGCACGCCTGCGCGACCGCGCGGAGTTTCTTCTCGTTGCGAGCAACGAGCGCGAGCCGCACGCCGCGAAGCTCGCGCGCAAACACCCGCGCGATCGCCGCGCCGATGCCTTGCGACGCTCCGGTGATGAGCACGGCCGGTTTACTCATCGTTGCAGATTTATTCATGTTTCCAGGTGGAGCCCGCTGTCCCCAGCGGGCGCGAGTTCGGCATGGGTCTGTCTCCCATCCTCAGCACACGAGCTGACCGAAATCCATGAAGTCCGCCGTGAAACCGCCTTTCACGCCTTTGCAGATCACGCTCACCGCGTCGTGCGAGTGCAGCGATTCGAGATGCGAGCACGCGATGCGGAAATCCTTGATCCGCTTATCCGCATCGAACTCGCGATACAGCAGCCGCGCCGCGTCCTCGACGAACTTGAGATGCGCGCCATTGAGCTCCGCAAACGCCTGCTCGTCCTCGCGCTTCACCATCACCTGCGTCTCGGTCTGCAGCGCCTGCAGGCAGAGCGCATGCACGTCCTCGATCCAGATCTTCTTGCCGGGCACCTCCTCGACGACGACCCGGGCCTTGCTGCGCTGCGAATGCGGCACGCTGTAAACGCCGCGGGTGTCGCGCGCATGCTCGGCCAGCTCCGCGGAGCACGGGCACGCCGACGAATAAACAAAGTCGAAATGGATGAACCGACGGTAGTCGCCGCGGCTCGTGAGCACGCCTTCGAAGGCGACATTGTAGAACTGATACCCCTCGAGTCCGCTGCGCAGACTAGGGTGCAGCATCGGATACGAGAAGTTCACCTTCAGCCGCGCGTCCTTGCTCCGCACGTTTTTCAGATAGGCGCGCAGGATTTTGCCCAGCCATTCGCCGGTGAACACCTCGTGCTTGTGATCGTAGAACGAGCGCACAATCCGGCTCATGTTGATGCCTTTCAGATCGGCCTCGAGCGACACCGTGCCGGTGATGCTCGCCTCGAGCGTGAGCACGTCGCCCTTCTTCGTGCGGAACTTCAGCGGAAGTTTAAAATTGGATACACCGACCTGCTGGATCGGCACGTGGGCACCCTGGATCGCGTCGTGCGCGGCCTCCATCATATCCGGCAACGACTCACGATAGGCGTCAGTCACGCGGAAGCGCCGGTCGTAGCCGCGCTTGATCTTCGGATCCGCCCCGCTCGCGGAGCGGTGCAGGTACATCGGCTTCTTTTTGCTCATGTTCGTTTTTGGCTGAAGCGCGCCGGCAAAGGCGTGCCGTGCTCTGGCTGGGGCGGGTGACGATAACCGCCGTCCGGCGCAGAAGAAAAATCGTGGCGTGGCGCGTTCATCCGCGTGCCGCCGGGCCGCGCTCGACCGGGTCGGGCCCGAAATACTCGGCGAAATTGCGCGGCGTCTCGAACAGCCGCACGCAATGCAATTTTCCCGCCGGCAGCCGCGGCTCGATCTGCTCCCAGAACGCGATCACGAGATTCTCCGTCGACGGAATGATCCCGCGGAGGAAGTCGACCTCGTCGTTGAGGTTGTGGTGATCGCATTTGTCGACCACCGCCTCGTGCAGGATTTGTTTCAATTGCGCGAGATCGAGGATGTAACCCGTATCCGGATGCGGTTCGCCTTTCACCGTCACCTCGAGCACGTAATTGTGACCATGCCAGTGCGGATTCGTGCAGCGGCCGTATTGGCGGGTGTTCCACGCTTGGCTCTTGGACGGGTTGTGCAGCCGGTGCGCCGCGTTGAAATGCACCTGACGCGTGATGTACACGGTGCCGCGCAGCACGCGCGGGACACGGCTGGCGGCTTTTCGACGACGGGACTTCGCTGGCATGGAGGGTCAGAGGTAGCGATAAACCGCGCCCGGTCAACCGCGCCGCCCGACCCTTGCAGCGCGTTCGAAAGTGCCTGACAACGCTGTCGTCCAAACCCTCGCCTCCTCCGATCTGCCCTAAAGTCCGGAACCAGCGCTTTCTCCCGACTTACTATCCCGCCGCAACCGGTTCAGCTCGTTCATGAAAATCCGCAAAGCCCTCATCACCGCCGCCAATCCCGGCCAACGCTCTCTTCCGCTCCAAACCTTGATCGACGCGCAGGGCCAAACGAAAACCGCCCTCCAACTCGTCCTCGAGGAAGCCGCCGACGCCGGAATCGAGGAGTTTTGCGTCATCGTCTGCCCCGGCGACGAAACCGTTTACGCCGAAGCCTCCGGCGCGCTCCGCCCGCGGATCCGTTTCATTCCCCAAAAAGCCGCCCGCGGCTACGGCCACGCCGTCCTCTGCGGCCGCGACTTCATCGGTGACGAACCTTTCCTGCATCTCGTCGGCGATCACCTTCACGTCGCCCACGGGCAAACGAGCTGCGCCCGCCAACTCATCGACGTCGCCACCGCGGAAAACACCTCCGTCTCCGCCGTCCAACCGACGCGCGAGAGCCAGATCACGTCCTTCGGTGCCATTGGCGGCCGTCTCGTCGGCGGCGAAAAACCGCTCTACCAGATCGAATCCGTCCTCGAAAAACCCACGCCTTCAATCGCCGAACAGCACCTGATCGTCCCGGGCCTGCGCGCCGGTTTTTATCTTTGTTTCTTCGGTCTCCACGTCCTCGGCGCCGAAATCTTTACGCTGCTCGAAGAACACCGCGCCGCCGCCCCCGATAAACCGCTCGGCCTCTCGCCCGCGCTCCACGCGCTCGCCAATCGCCAGCGTTACCTGGCCCTCTCAGTCGCAGGCCGCCGCTACGACATCGGCGCGCACTACGGCCTCCTCTTCGCGCAGCTCGCGCTTTCGCTCTCCGGCCGCGAACGCGATCAGGTCCTCACCCAGCTCGTCGAGCTCCTCGCCCTCCGCCAAACCGAGTCATGAGCACGCTCGCCTCGGAATCGCCGCGCTCCTCCGCGCGCCCGCCGCTCCGCGTCACCGACATCATCGACGCCGCCGACTCCACGATCCGCGACACCGCCGTCGATCGCTGGGCGGAGGGGAAATCCGTCGACGAACTCGTCGCCGCCTGCGCCGAACTCGACGCCTACCGCCGCCGCGAAACGAATCTCTACAAACGCGTCCGCGCGCTCTTTTTCATCACCGCGATTCAGCGCTACCACCTGCCGGCGCGCACCGAGCTGCCGCGCTCCGGCCGCGTGCCGTTCGCCGGTTTTCGTCATTTGCTCGAGCGCCGTTTTGAGGAAGCGATCGCCGAGTTTCTTCACGCCCAAACCGAACAGGGGCCCAACGAAACCCTTTCCAGCGCGCTCGCGTCCGCCCACCACGCGCTCGCCTTTCAAACGCTCGCCGACCAGGTCCGCCGCACCGTCCGCTCCACCCGCGGCAACGCCTGGATGTTCCGCCTCGGCCACCCGCTCGATCAACCGCTGCGCGTTCGCCCCGAGCTCCTCGCGCGCGACTCCGCCGAATCCGGTTTTCCACTACTGCGCGAGCGCACGCCCGTGCGCATGGATCTCACGCACTGCGGCTGGAGCGACATCTTTTTCCTCGGGATGGATTTCCCCGAGGGCGCGCGCGTGCTCAACATCTCCGTCGACCTCGGCGTGCACGGCCGCGACGCCGCCCCGCGGCCGCCCGTCGAAGCGTGGTTTCGCGTCATCGACGAACCGGTGATCCGCCTCGCCAGCGTCGACCTCGAAACCAGCGCCACGATCTCCACCCTCGACGAGGTGTTCGATTTCGGCCGCGACTACCTCGGTCTCCTCAAGGCCGCGGTGATCGCCGCCGGCATTGTCCCACCCGGCATTGAACGCTCCGGCGCCAGTCTCGCCGAACTGCTCGCCGCCATCTTCGGCAGCGGCCGCGGCTTCGAGCTCGTGAGCAACGTCAACCGCATCCCGAAGGGCTCGCGCCTCGCGGTTTCCACGAATCTTCTCGGCGCGCTCATCGGCGTCTGCATGCGCGCCACGAGCCAGATCCGCTCGCTCACCGGTGCGCTCGAGGAAACCGACCGCCGCATCGTCGCCGCGCGCGCGATCCTCGGCGAATGGCTCGGCGGCTCCGGCGGCGGCTGGCAGGACTCCGGCGGCCTCTGGCCCGGCATCAAACTCATCGAGGGCGCGACGGCGCAGCCCGGCGACCCCGAACACGGAATCAGTCGCGGCACGCTGTTGCCGCGCCACACGTTGCTCGGGCGCGATCGCATCCCCGCGGAAGCGCGGCAGAAACTCCAGGACTCGCTCGTTCTGGTCCACGGCGGCATGGCGCAAAACGTCGGCCCGATTCTCGAGATGGCCACGGAGAAATATCTCCTGCGCAGCGAAGCCGAATTCGAGGCCCGTCATCGTGCCGTCGCCACACTCGACGAAATTCTCGGCCATCTCGCCGCGGGCGACATCAAGCAGCTCGGCGCCGCGCTCATGCAGAATTTCTTCGGCCCGCTCCAGACGATCATCCCGTGGGTTAGCAATCTCTACACCGAACGACTGATCGAGCGCACCCGCGCCGCGTTCGGCGACGACTTCTGGGGCTTCTGGATGCTCGGCGGCATGTCTGGCGGCGGCATGGGTTTCATCTTCGCCCCGCACCGCAAACGCGAAGGCCAGGAAAAGCTCCGCGAGATCATGCTCGCAACCAAACGCGAGCTCGAGGCCTCGCTGCCGTTCGCGATGGACCCCGTCGTCTACGATTTCGCGATCAACGAGCACGGCTCCGTCGCCGCGCTGTTGTCGGGCGACGACGCGTTGTTGCCGGTGGATTTTTATCGTCACACCGTTCCAGCGCTCCTCCGCCGCTCTGCGCGCGATCTCTCTTCGCGTGAGCGTCACGACCTGCAGCAGTTCACCCGCGCCGCGCGCACGCTGCCTGAATTCTCCGGCGCGTTGCCCACGCTGCTCGACCAGCTGCTGCCTTCGGCGGACAACACCAACGATCACGCGCAACGTCTCGCCGAGCTGCTGGCGCAAAACGGCTTCGATCGCGCGCAGCACGAACAGATTCGCGCCGATCTCCGCGCCGGCCGCATCGGTCTCGCGATGAACCGGCTCCCGCCGAATACGAAGATCGAGGACGTCCCGCCCGCCGCGCTCTTCGATGGTTCCGTCTCCAACAACCCGGAACTCCAAACCCGAAACCCGGAACTGGTGCGCTTCCGCGCCGCCGGCGCGGCGGCCCTGAAACGCGGCGAGCTCGCCGTCATCACCTACGCCGCCGGCGTCGGCAGCCGCTGGACGCAAGGCGCCGGCGTCGTGAAAGGCCTGCATCCGTTCGTCAAACTCGCGGGCCGCCACCGCAATTTTATCGAGACGCACCTCGCCCGCACCCGCCGCGCCGAACGCGACTACGACACGACGATTCCGCACGTATTCACCACCAGCCATCTCACGCACGCCCCCATCGAGCGCTGGCTCCGCGAGAATTATGGCGACACCTTCGGCTCCGGCTCCGCCACGCCCTCTCTCAACACTCAACCCTCAACTCTCAACTCCAGCCACGTCCTGCTCTCGCCGGGCCGCTCCATCGGCCTGCGCCTGGTTCCGGCCGTGCGCGATCTGCAGTTTGCCTGGGAAGAAACCGCGCAGCAGAAGCTCGACGAACAAAAGGAAAAGATGCGCGAGAGCGTGCGGGCCGCGCTCGCGAACTGGGCGCGCACCGTCGGCGAGGGCGCCGATTACACGGACAATCTGCCCGAGCAATGCCTGCATCCCGTTGGTCACTGGTTCGAGATTCCGAACCTCCTGAAAAACGGCACGCTCGCACGCCTCCTCGCCGCGCAGCCGCAGCTCCGCACGCTCGTCGCGCATAACATCGACACCCTCGGCGCTTCGCCCGATCCGCTGCTCCTCGGCTGGTTCCAGTCCACCGGCGCCGCGCTCGGCTGGGAAGTCATTCCGAAACGCATCGAGGACCATGGTGGCGGTCTCGCGCGCGTCGATGGACGCCTCCGCATCGTCGAGGGCCTCGCGCTCCCGCGCGAAGAGGACGAGTTCAACCTCAGCTACTACAACAGCAATACCTGCTGGATCGACATCGACCGGCTCCTGGCGGTCTTCGGGCTCACGCGCGCCGATCTCAACGACGCGGAGAAAACCGCGACCGCCGTGCGCACGCTCGCCGCGCGGCTGCCGACGTATGTCACGTTGAAAGACGTGAAGAAGCGCTGGGGCCACGGCCAGGAGGACGTTTTCCCGGTCGCGCAATTTGAGAAACTCTGGGGCGACATGACCGCGCTGCCGGAATGCCCGAACGTCTTCGCTGTCGTTCCGCGCCAGCGCGGCCAGCAGTTGAAAGACCAGGCCCAGCTCGACGCCTGGCAACGCGACGGCTCCGCCGCCCACGTGGAGGCGATCGGTAGCTGGTGAGGATCGTCGTCCGTTCCGTTACCAACACCGCGCCTCCTCGCCTTTTTCCGATCCGCGCTTGTCCATCGCCCCGCGCGGTTAAGGCATCCGCGCGATTTTTTGTTTGGCCCCGCGCCCGCTCGGGTCTTCAAAACCGCAAACATGGGCATGCGGTTTTGCATTCTCGGCAGCGGCAGTTCCGGCAATGCCGCGCTCCTCGTCACGGACGAAACGCGGGTGCTCGTCGACGCGGGTTTTTCCGCGCGTAAACTCAACACGCTCCTCGCCGCCGTCGGCGAATCGCTCGACCGGATCGACGCCGTGTTCCTCACCCACGAGCACAGCGATCACTCCGCCGGCATCGAGGGTTTGAAGAAATTTCCGCACATCCGGCTGTTCGCCAACGCCGCCACCGCCGCCGCGATCCAGCGCGGACTCGAGCACCGGCCGGACTGGCAGCTCTTCCAGACGGGCACGACGTTTCGCTTTCGCGATCTCGAGGTGCGCAGTTTCGCCGTGCCGCACGATGCGCAGGAACCGGTGGGCTTTC
The DNA here is from genome assembly GCA_040255565.1 of Opitutaceae bacterium. Lineage (GTDB taxonomy): Bacteria > Verrucomicrobiota > Verrucomicrobiia > Opitutales > Opitutaceae > Opitutus. Next base: position 552,487 of record JBDZVH010000002.1, read on the forward strand.
GTTTCAGCAGCGGCCACGAGGGCGATCTGTTCACGCCACGCCGCGCGCTCACGTATCTGACCGATCTCGGTCACGCGCCGATGCACATCCGCGAACACATCCGCGGCTGCGGGGTCCTCGTCGTCGAGGCCAACCACTGTTCCGAATTGCTGAAGAACGACCCGAAACGTCCGTGGGCGCTCAAGCAGCGCATCAGCGGCCGCCACGGCCACCTTTCCAACGCCGCCGCCTGCGCGCTCCTCGCCGAGGTCGCGTGCCCCGAGTGGCGCCGCATTTACCTCACGCACCTGTCGCGCGACTGCAATTCACGCACCGCCGTCGAGAGCGCGTTCGCGCCGCTGCGCACGACGCTCGCGCGGTGCGAGTTCGCGATCGTCGAGCAGGGCCAGAGCACGCCGCTTTACGAGATGCTCTGAACGCGGCGGGCAGGGACGCGTTTCACGCGTGGCCGTTCTTCAGACTGCGCCGGTGCGCGATCGAATACATCAGGATCGCGCCGATGATTCCGAACGGAATCATGTAGTAGAAATAGTAGCCCCAGCCGTGCCGATCGAGCACGTAGCCGAGAACCTTCATGCCGAGCGCCGCGCCAAAATATTGGAAGGCATCGATACAACCCGACGCGAACGCCGCCATCTTGCGGCCGCCGATGTCCATCGCCGCCGCCGGACCGAGCAGCGAATGCGTCGAGTTCACCGTGAACGAAATCATCACGAAAAACGCGATGCCCCAGTTCACCGTCGTCACCTGCGTCGCCGCCAAAATCACGAGCAGCTCGATCGCGTAGATGCCGCACGCCACCGGCGCCCGCCGCGAATGGAAGAAGCGGTCCGAGATCCAGCCGGACAAAAATGACCCGCACGACGCCACCAGCGGAATCATGTAACCGAGCCACTGAAACTTCGCTCCGGTCATCTCCAGATGATGCACCTCCTGGAAATAAACCGGAAACCACTGGTCGACCGCCTGTCGCACCGCGCCCGTGCACGCATACGCCGCCGCGATGATCCACACGACGGGGTTGGTGACGATCTGCTTGAACACGATCGCGATCTCGCCGCGCACATCGATCTCCGCGTGGTCCGCCTCGCCCTCGAACAGTTTCAAATAACCCGCCTCCTCCGGCGTGTCCTTCACCACCAGCGCAAACCCCACCGCCACCAGCGCCGCGATGATCGCCGGCACCCAGAACAGCCAGCGCCAGTGCTGCGGCGGGATGTGGATCAACCCGAAGATCGCGAAGCCCGCCAGCAGCAGCGGCAGCAGCTTGTTGGCGGCGAGCCGGCCGAGGTTGATCATGAAACCGAAGATGCCCGCAAACGTCCCGCGCTGCTTCTCGCTGAACCAGGCGCTGTTGATCTTGATGAAACCCGGAGCGCCAAACGACTGGATGTATCCATTAATCCCCCACAACAGCGTGAACAGCGACAGCATGCCCCAGAACGACGCCACGCCGAACAGCAGGTTGACAGCGATCGTGCCTGTCGCGCCGATCAGCATCGCTTTCTTGCCGCCGATCCGGTCCGTCAGCAAACCGTTGAGGATCTGCCCGCTGCCGTAGGCGACGAACTGCATCGACAGGATCGTGCTCATGTCCGACTTCGTGAAGCCGAACTCGTCCGCGATCGCCTTGTTCGCATAAGCGAAATTGTATCGGCAGAAGTAGTAGCTCGTATACATGAGCCCGACGGTCGCCCAATTGATCCCGCGACGGCGCCGGAATCCCGGTGGATAACTCGAGACACTGCCGCCGGTCGGGCCGGCAACGTGGGCATTCATGGGCCGCGGGTTGTAGCCGAAACCGGCGACGCTGCACGGAAAAACCGGCCCGCCCATGCGACGGGACAGTTTTCCCGCGCTTGCCCGCCCGCCCCGTTTCCGGCACCACCGCCGTTCGCATGAACGTTGTTCAATCCTTCCGCCGCACGAAAATCGTCTTCACGCTCGGGCCGGCCACCGAGAGCGAGACCATGCTCGAACAGCTGATCCGCGGCGGCGCCGACATCGTCCGCCTCAACATGGCGCACGCGACGCACGACTGGACCCGCCAGACGGTCCGCCGCATCCGCGAGGTCAGCGCCCGGCTCGGCCGCGAAGTGGGCATCATGATGGACATCAAGGGCCCCGAGATCCGCACCGGCGACCTGGCCAACCCGATCCAGCTCAAGCCCGGCGAAATCTTCGACTTCACCGTCCAGCCCGGCACCGCCCGCGACTCCGCGCACGAGGTCCGCTCCGTCGACGTCAACTACCGCGACCTCGTCAACGATATCCAGATTGGCGATACCGTGCTGGTGGACAACGGCCTTATCCGCCTCGAGGTCCTCGAAAAGGACGCCGCCCACATCCGCTGCCGCGTCCTCATCCCCGGCCAGCTCAGCTCGCGCCGCCACATCAACCTGCCGGGCGTCCGCGTCAACCTGCCGTCGTTCACCGAGAAGGATCGCGCCGACACGCTCGTCGGCATCGAGGCGGGCATCGATTTCGTCGCGCTGTCGTTCGTCCGCGAGGCCCGCGACATCGCCGCGCTCCGCGGCTTCCTCCACGAGCACAATTCCAACGCCCGCATCATCGCCAAGATCGAGGACCAGTCCGCGATCACCAATCTCAACGACATCGTCGCCGCCGCCGACGCCCTCATGATCGCCCGCGGAGACCTCGGCATCGAATGCCCGTTCGAGGAGCTGCCGGTCATCCAGCGCCGCGCCGTCCGCGCCTGCATCGCCCAGGGCCGCCCCGTCATCGTCGCGACCCACATGCTCGAGTCCATGATCTCGCAGCCCGTGCCCACGCGCGCCGAGATCACCGATGTCGCGAACGCCGTCTACGAACGCGCCGACTGCGTGATGCTCTCCGGCGAGACCACCGTCGGCAAATACCCCCTCGAATGCGTCCAGATGCTCGACAAGATCTCGCGGCGCGTCGAAGCCGAGCAGGATCCCAACCGCATGGAGTCCGCCACGTTCGCGACCGAGAAGATGAAGCTGCTCAACTCGGCCGTCGTGCTCGCGAACCAGATCCCGCACTCCAAGATCGTCACTTTCACCCGTCACGGTTTCATGGCCACCGGCCTCGCCGCGCTCCGCCCCGACGCCGCGCCGATCTTCGCGTTCACCCCCTACACGGAACTCCTCCGTCAGCTGCGGATTCTCCGCGGCGTCGAACCGTTTCGTCTCGAGTTCGCCGAGGAGCCCAATCTCACGATCGAGAACGCCATCGCCCTGCTTCGTAGCGGCGGCTGGATCCAGCCCGGCGACAGACTCATCGTCGCCACCGATATCCTCGCGCAGGATCGTCTGATCGACGCCGTGCAGCTCCGCACCGTCCGCTGAGCCGCGCGTCGCCGGCAACACGTTCTCCAGTAGTAGGACAGCGACGCAACAGCAGCGTCGCTGCTGCCTGCATCCGGCCGGCCCGGCGCCGCATAAATTGCTTTGAAACGGCGGCCAACCCGCATTTTTTGCTCCGCATCATGCGCCGTCGTCTGCCCCTGCTCCTGACGCTGACCGCGTGGCTCCTCGCCACCGGCAGCCACTGGGACTTGGTGCAAACCTTCGGTTGGGGTCGCATGATCGCGACCTATTCGAAGACGATGCCGCTCGCGGAGGCGGTGCGACTCACCTTCACGCCGGAAAACATGTGCGGCGTCTGCTCCGCAGTCGCGACCGCGAAACAGCAGCAGTCCGACGCCACCGCCATTCCCGGCGGCAAGCTCGATGGGAAGGTCATCCTCGTTTTTGCGCGCACGCCCGCCACCGTCGTGCCCGTCCCCGATCTGCTTTCGTGGTCGCTGAGCGACCTTCCGACCCCCGCTGCCTGGCGCGCCGCGCCGCCGGTGCCGCCGCCGCGCCCGCTCGCGGTCTGATCTGCCCCCTGCTGCCGGCGAAGGTCGTTTTGACCCGCCGTCCCTGTCCGCGGCCCTGCGGCGCTCCCGCGCTTTCGCGCGTCTCCCACGCCGCCGCGTTTCCTCCCTTTTCCCTTCCGGCGCCTCGGGCGCCGCCCGTGCCCATTCGCACATGAACACCCTTTTTTCCCGTTCCTTCCTCCTTTCCACTGCCCTCGCGATCGCGCCGGCCGCGTTTGCCAGCGACGATCCCCTTCAACTCTCGCCGCTCGACGTCACCGCCGCGCGCGCCCAAAGCCTCACCGTCGCCACCGCCACGCAAGCGGCCGCCGAGCTCCGGTTGACGCCCGGCGCCGTCGAACTGGTCGACGCCGCACGCTTTCTGCGCGGCCGCGCCTCGACGCTCGCGGATACGTTTTTTCTTTCGCCCGGCGTCATCGCGCAGTCGCGGTTCGGTTCCGACGAGGCGCGGCTCTCGATTCGCGGCTCCGGACTCCAGCGCACGTTTCACGGTCGCGGCCTCCGCGTCCTGCAGGATGGCGTTCCCATCAACCTCGCCGACGGTTCCTTCGACATGCAGGCGATCGAGCCGCTCGCCGCGGCCCACGTCGGCGTCTGGCGCGGCGCCAACGCCCTCACATTCGGCGCGTCCACGCTCGGCGGCGCCATCGACTACGTGTCGCGCACCGGCCGGCTCGATCCGCCGTATTTCGCGCGCCTCGAACTCGGCGCATGGAACTACCTTCGCACCGGACTCGCGATCGGGGGCGTGCGCGGGGATCTCGACGCCTATGCTTCCTTCACGCGCGCGTCGCAGGACAGCTTCCGCGACCACGCCGAACAGGAAAACCAGCGGCTCTTCGCCAATTTCGGTCTCCGCCATGCCGCCACCGCGGAGACGCGTGTTTATCTGACTGCGGTCCGCACCGATTCCGAATTGCCGGGCAATCTCACGCGCGCGCAGCTGCGCACAGACCCCTCGCAAGCGAACCCCGCCAATCTCACGCTGAACCAGAAACGCAATTTCGACCTGCTCCGCCTCGCCACCAAAACCACGGTGCGGACCGGCGACACGCGCTGGGATTTCTCCACGGCCTGGTCCTACAAGGACCTCGATCACCCGATCTTTCAGGTTGTCGATCAGCTCTCGAACGACCTTCTCCTCGGCGCCACCGCCATCCACGAAGGCGATTTCGGCGGTCGCGCGCATCGCCTGCGCGGTGGACTTTGGCTCAACCGCGGCCAGACCAACGCCGCGAATTTCGTGAACATCGCCGGACGCCGCGGCGCCCTGGTCACCGCCGCGACCCAAACCGCCACGAATCTCGAGGCATTCGTCGAAGATCAGATTTCGCTGGGCCGCGGCTTCACGCTCGTGCTCGGCGCCAGCGCCGCCGCCAATCGTCGCGCCAACGACCAGACCGTCGGCGCCACGCCGGACTACGCGCTCGATTACGAGCGTTTCATGCCGAAGCTCGGCCTGCGCTGGGACGCGCGCGAAGTGCAGGTTTACGCGAACGTTTCCGGTAGCTACGAGCCGCCGTCTTTCAGCGAGACACTCACGCTCAACACCGCGCGCGACGCGCAGACCGCGACCACCGTCGAGCTCGGCACCCGCGGCACCCGCGGCCCGCTTCGCTGGGATCTTTCGCTCTACCGCGCCACGCTCGAAAAGGAGTTGCTCACGATCGACGACGACAACAACCCGGCCACCGCCGCCGCGACGGTCAACGCCAACGACACGATTCACGAGGGCATCGAGCTCGCCGCCGCACTCGACCTGCTCGGCTCGGCGTGGACCAACGCGCATCCCGCGCACCGTCTGGTGCTCCGCGCCGCCTGGACCTATGGCCGCTTCCGGTTCGACGACGATCCGCGCTACGGCAACAACACGCTCGCGGGGCTTCCGCCGCACCTCGTCCGCGGCGAGCTTACCTGGGAGTTCTCCGACTGGTATGCCGGTCCGACGGTCGAGTGGTCTCCAGAAAAAACCTACATCGACTTCCGCAACACCTTCGCGGCCGATCCCTACGCGATCGCCGGTTTTCGTTTCGGCTACCGTCCGTCGCCCGGCTTCGCGTGGTTTGTCGAAGCGCGCAATCTCTTCGACCGCCGTTACGCCGCGACGACCGGCGTGATCGAAAACGCCGCCGGCACCGACCAGGCGCAATTCCTCCCCGGCGACGGCCGCGCCGTTTACGCCGGGATCGAGCTCCGCTGGTGATTCGCAGGCTTTCGCTCCGCCTCATTCTCGATTACGTTCCAAGCCATGAAACGGAAACTGCTGTCCCTGATCTCCGCGCTGAGCCTCCTGCCGCTCGCGCTCGTCGCCGGCGAAAACGCGAAGAACTGCGGCTGCGACTGCTGCAAGGGCAAGGACGTCTGCTGCTGCCACGCAGCGGACGCCGCCGCGGCCACCGCCGACAAGGCCGAGCGGCATCCGCTGAAAGGCGTGATCGTCGACGTTCGTCCCGCGCAATTCGCCTTGCTGGTGAAACACGAGGACATCCCCGGCGTGATGCGGGCGATGACGATGCTCTTCAAAGTCGACGCCGCCACGCTCGCCGACGCGAAAAAAGGCCAGGCGATCACCGGCCAGCTCGTGCAACGTGACGACGAGTTCTGGCTGGAGGATGTGAAGCCCGCAAAGTGATCGCGTGCCGGGCGCGAGGAAACTCCGCCCGGCCTATAATCGTTTCGCGAGCATCGTGCGCAGCTTTTCCCGCGCGCGATAAAGCCGCGCCTCGACCGCTTTCGGCGTGCAGCCGAGCGTCGCTCCGATTTCGGCGTGGGAGAGCTGTTCATACTCGAAAAGCACGATCGCCTCGCGCAACTCCACCGGCAGCGCCGCGATCGCCTCGCGAACGGCCGCCGCCCGCTCCCTTCGCTCCGCCGCACGACTTCCGATCTCCGAGCTCCGATCTTCGATCTCCGACGTTTCGCTCCACTCCTGGAGCGAAACGTCCGGCCTTCTCCGCCACCAGCGCAGCCGGTTGCGCGCGAGATTGACCGCGATCGCAAACAGCCACGGCCGGAACTCCGCGCCGTCCCGAAATTTCTCCCGCTGCTGCCAGACGCGCACGAACGTCTCCTGCGCCAGCTCCTCCGACTCGCGCGTATTCAGGACGATGCGGGCAATGAGGCTTTTCACCGGCAGTTCCCAACGCTCCATCAGCGCGCCCAGCGCCGTGTCGTCCCCGGCCTGGACCCGCCGCATCCACGCGCGGTCCTCCGCGCCTTCGATGCTCCGCCGCGAAGAATCGTCTGCCGGCGAAGTCACGGATTTACCTGCACCGTCGGCGCTCCTTCGTGCGTGTAGTCCTTGATGCGCGGCAGCACGAGCGCGAGATAGCGCTGCCCCTGTTGCGGCGCCATGAGATGGGCCACTTTTTGAAAGTGCTCCGACATGGAGCCGACGCACACGGCTTCGAGCTCCGCGATTTCGTTCGCCGGCGCGTTCGTCCGCCGGGCCTTCATGATCGCGGCGCAGTGGCGGGCGCATTGCACGCCGTAGTTGTCATGCAGTTCCTTGATCTTGGCGAACTGCACGTCGGTCAGTTGAAATTCCGTCCGCAGCCACGCCATCGCATCGTGTTCGCGGGCCGCACGCCGCAGCGCGGGGTCGTCGTTCAGGCGATAGAACGCCGCATACGACGCGCCTGCCACGCCCAACACCACGAGAACGGTGATCCACAGGTTCTTCATCGCGTCACGGCATCGACATCTCGCGCGCATCCAGGCTCTGCACATACAGATCCGCGATCTCCGCCCGCTCCGCCGCCACCTGCGAGCGCGCCTGCTCGCGTCCCGCCCAGCCTCCGAGCACCAGCGCGACCAGCAACGCGCCCGTCACCATGGCGGCATGGCGCCGTGCATAATCCGTCCAGCTCGCGGGCACGCCAGCCGCTTCAATTCGTGCCCACACCGCCGCGCGAAACCCGGGGTTCCGCGCCGGCTGCACCCGCCAGTCGGCCAGCGCGCGCGACAGGGGTTCGTTCGATTCAGGCGATTTCATGGTTTTTCCTTTTCCGCTTATAACCCGAACGGCGCCCAAACCCGCGAGAAATTTTGCACCGCACGATTTTGCCGATTTGCCGAGGGGCCGACCCCGCGCGCGGTGTAGTTTGAACAACTTCCCATGACTAGACTCCTTTTCGTTTTCGTGCTGCTGGCCGCGCCGATCCTGGCGGCCAACTCCGCGCCAGTCCACGGCTTAGGCCAGGAGAAAGCCGCGTCCGTCTACCAATGCCCCATGCACCCCTGGATCAAATCCGACCATCCCGGCAAATGCACGGTGTGCGGCATGGACCTCGTCGCCGCGTCGACCCTCGCAACTCAACCGTCCGACGGCGATGCGAGCACGATCTCGCTCAGCAGCTCCAGCGTCTCCGTCATCGGCGTGAAAACCTCCGTCGTCGCGCGCCAGCCGCTCAGCCGCTCGCTCCGCGTTTCCGGCCGTATCGAGGACGACGATACCCGCCACCGCATCCTGTCCGCCCGCGTGCCGGGCCGCATCGAAAAACTCTTCATCAACTTCGTCGGCGCGCCCGTGGTCGCTGGGGCACCGCTCGCGACGCTCTGGAGCCCCGACCTCCTTACCGCGCAGCGTGTGTTTGTGGAACGCGTCCGCGGCGGCGATATCGCCTTCAGCGCCTCCGAACAAGCCGCCGCCCGCGAACAACTGCAACAACTCGGGTTCACCGGCAGCGACATCGCCGAGTTGGAAAAAACGCTCCAGCCGTCGGCCACCTTCACTCTCCGCGCGCCCGTCGATGGTGTCGTCGTCGCGAAATCCGCTTACGAGGGCCAATACGTGCAGGTCAGCGATCGCTTGTTCGAGTTGGCGGATTTTTCGCAGATGTGGTTCGTGTTCGACGCTTATCCGCAAGACCTGCCATGGCTGCACGTCGGACAGGCGGTGGAGCTCACCACCCGCGCCGTGCCGGGCGAAGTGATTTCGTCCACGATCGAGTTCATCGATCCGAATCTCGACGACCTGAAACAGACCGCGCGCGTGCGCGCCGTGCTGCCGAACCCGCATTACAGCGTCGCCGGCGAAGCGCATTTTCTCCCGCACCGCGTGCTCGCCGAAGGTCGGGTGTTGATCGAAACGCCCGCCGTCCTCGCCGCCCCACGCTCCGCCGTGCTCGACCCCGGTTCCGGCCCGGTCGCATATGTCGAAGTCGGCGCGGGCCGCTACGAACAGCGCCAGCTGAAACTCGGACGTCACGGCGACGCCCTCGTCGAGGTCCTTTCCGGTCTGCACGAAGGCGAGCGCGTGGTCACCGAAGGCAATCTGCTGATCGACGCCCAGGCGCAGTTGAACCGCGAGGCCGCCGGTCACGCGCACGCGATGTCCGCCGGGCCGGCGCACGCCGCTCCGGTCGCCGCCGCGGCGAGCAGCACGAGCGAGGATTCGATGGACGCGTTCACCCGGCTCGCCAACGTGGCGATCGATGCCGCCGACGCGCTCGCGAGCGACGACTATGCGCGCTACCAAAAAATCTTCCCCGAGCTCACCGGCGCCGCACAGGGCCTCGACCTCCCGCAACTCCAGCTCGGCTCGAGCCTGAAAACTGCGCGGCGCTCGTTCGAGCCGTGGAGCACCGCGGTCGCGGATTTGCTCAAGCCGCATCGTAGTCATCTCGGGTTGAAGATCTTTCAATGCCCGATGACGCCCGTCCTCGGCAAGGGCCGCTGGGTGCAGCGCAATTTGCCGCTCAAGAATCCGTTCTTCGGCTCCGCGATGCCCGATTGCGGCGACGAGATTCGCTAGCTGCGCCGCACCTCCTTCGCTCCCATGATTTCCGCGCTCATCCGCTGGTCGCTCGCCAACCGGTTTCTCGTCCTTTGCGGCACGGTGCTGCTGCTGGGCTGGGGTCTCATCGCGCTGCGCCGCGTGCCCATCGACGCCATCCCGGACCTCAGCGAAAACCAGGTCATCGTCTTCGCCGACTGGGAAGGTCGCAGCCCGCAGGAAGTCGAGGACCAGGTCACGTATCCGCTCTCGGTGAACTTGCAGGGACTGGCCGGCGTCCGCACCGTGCGCGCGACGTCGATGTTCGGCTTTTCGCTGATCACGGTCATTTTCGACGACAGCATCGACAACTACTTCGCGCGCACGCGCGTGCTCGAGCGGCTCAATTACCTGGGCAACGTGCTCCCGGCCGGCGTCACGCCACGGCTCGGCCCCGACGCCACCGGACTCGGCTGGGTTTACCAATACTACCTGAAGGACTCGTCCGGAAAACAGGATCTCGGCGCGCTGCGGGCGCTACAGGATTATTTCGTGCGCTATCAGCTCGCGGCCGTTCCGGGCGTCGCGGAGGTGGCGAGCATCGGCGGTTTCGTGCGCCAGTGGCAGGTCGAAGTCTCCTCGCTGCGCATGCGCACGCTCGGGGTGACGCTGCAGCAGGTCATGGACGCGATCGCGGCCAACAACCTGAACGTCGGCGGTCGCACGATCGAGGAGAACGGCCAGGAGTTCATCGTGCGCGGCCGCGGCCTCGTGCAATCCGCGGCGGATCTCGAGGCGATTGCGCTCACCGTGCGCGAGGGCACGCCGCTCTATCTGCGTGATGTGGCGCGGGTCCAGATCGGCGGCGAGTTTCGCCGCGGCTCGCTCGACGTCGACGGCCACGAGGTCGTGGGCGGCACGGTGGTGATGCGCTCCGGCGAAAACGCGTATCAGGTGATCAAGGACGTGAAGGCCAAGATCGCGCAGATCGCCGCTGGCCTGCCGCCGGGCGTGACGATCGAGCCGTTCTACGATCGGAGCGGACTGATCGATCGCGCCATCGACACGCTCAAGCACACGCTATGGGAAGCGGTGATTCTCGTGACGATCATGCATGTGATCTTCCTGTTTCACTTTCGGAGCATCCTGATCGTCACGATCCCGCTGCCCGCTTCGATTCTGATCTCCTTCATCCTGATGAAGGAGTTCGGGATCCAGTCGCACATCATGTCGCTCACCGGCATCGCCATCGCGATCGGCGTGCTCGTCGACGCCGCAATCGTGATGACCGAAAACGTGATCCGCCATTGTGAGTTCGCGGAGAAAGCCGCCGGCGGCTCGCGGCTCACCAAGCAGGATTATTTCCGGATCACGCTCGAAGCCTCGCTGCAAGTCGGACGGCCAATCTTTTTCGCGATGGGGATCATCATCCTCGCCTTCGTGCCGATCTTCACGCTCACGGGTCAGGAGGGGAAATTGTTTCACCCGCTCGCCTGGACGAAGACCTTTGCGATGGCCGGCGCGACCCTGCTCGCGGTCACGCTCGTGCCGGTGCTCTGCACGTATCTCGTGCGCGGACCGTTTCACGCCGAGGACCGCAACCTCGTCATGCGCTTCCTCCTGCGGCTCTACGATCCCGTGCTCGACTGGGCGCTCGGCCATCGGAAAACCGTCCTCGCGCTCGCCGCCGCGCTGCTGGCGTTTTGCTCCCTCATCGCCTTCGGTTTGCCCGCGCGGCTCGTCTCTCAACTCTCAACCCTCAGCCCTCGACTCGCGGCGCATGCGCCGCGGGGCTTCGGCTCCGAGTTCATGCCGACGCTGCAGGAAGGTTCGCTGCTGTTCATGCCCGTGCTGCTGCCGAGCACCTCGCTGACGGAGATCAAGCGCATCATGGCGTGGCAGGATCAGGTGATGAAAGAGACTCCCGAGGTCGCCAGCGTCGCCGGCAAGCTCGGACGTTTCGACACCGCCACGGATCCCGCGCCGGTGGAGATGATCGAGACCACGATCATGTTGAAGCCGCCGTCCGAATGGCGCGCCGGCATGACGAAGGAAAAACTCATCGCCGAGCTCACGATGAAGCTCACGCAAGTCCCCGGTTATGTCCCGGGTTTTCTCCAGCCGATCGAGAACCGGATTCTCATGCTGTCGACTGGCATCCGCGCGCAGCTCGGCGTGAAAATTTTCGGCGACAACCTCGACGCGCTCCAACGCAAGGCGCTCGAAATCGAGCAGGTGGTCAACAAGGTCCCGGGCGCGACCGGCGTCGCGCCGTCCCGCGTGCAGGGCAAACCCTACCTCGAAATCACCGTCGATCGCGCTGCGATGGCGCGCTACGGACTCAGCGCCGCCGATGTCCTCGCGGTCGCCGAAACCGGACTCGGCGGGAAGACCGTCACCACCTCAATTCAGGGCCGCGAACGCTGGCCCGTGCAGGTGCGGCTCGAACGCGCCGACCGCGAGGACCTCGAGCGGCTCTCCGCGATTCCGGTGGCGACGCCGCACGGCACTTACATTCCGCTTGGCCAGGTGGCGACGATCTCGCGCGTGCTCGGGCCCAACGAAATCGCGTCGGAAAACGGGCGCCTTCGCGCCTTCGTGCAGGCCAACGTCACCGGCCGCGATCTCGGGTCGTTTGTCGACGACGTGCGCGAGCAGATCGAGCGTCAGGTCACGTTGGATCCTGGCATGACCATCGAGTATTCCGGCCAGTATGAAAACCAGCTGCGCGCGCGCCAGACCCTGCAGCTGATCGTGCCGGCGGTGATCGCGATCATCTTTGTGATTCTCACGCTGACGTTCCGGTCCGCGGGCGAGGCGGCGCACGTGATCCTCGCGGTGCCGTTCGCGCTGACGGGCGGCGTGCTCTTGCAGTGGATCATGGGCTTCAATTTCAGCGTCGCCGTCTGGGTCGGCTACATCGCGCTGTTCGGCACCGCGATTCAGACCGGCGTCGTGATGGTGGTGTATCTCGAGGAAGCGGTGAAAAAGGCGCTCGACGCGAAGCGTCGGAGGGCGGGGTCTCCCGATCCCGCCGTTGCCGCAGACACTGCGTCGACCGAAGACAAAATCGATTCGATCCCGGCGGGGTCGGGAGATTCCGCCCTACAACCGCTCCTCACGCGCGCGGAGTTGCTGGCGGCCGTGAAGGAAGGGGCGCGACTGCGGCTGCGGCCGAAAGTCATGACGGTCGCGACGACGGTTGCGGGCTTGCTGCCGATTTTCTGGAGCACACGGACGGGCACCGAGATCATGCAACCGCTCGCCGCGCCGGTCGTCGGTGGCATGCTTTCCTCGCTCGTGCACATCCTGATCGTCACGCCCGTGATCTTCGCCTGGCTGCGCGAACGGCATCTGGCGAAAGCGTGAGATGAGCCGGTCCGTTGAATCCCGACGCAGGTGGAGCCCGACGGGACATCGAGCTTCACCTATTGCTGGAAGGCCTGCGTCTCAACCCAACGGACGGCGTGGCGGACGAGCGCCGTCGTGTCGGTGAGCTCCAGCTTCTCCTTGATGTGCCCGCGGTGCACGTCGACGGTCTTGGAGCTGAGGTTGAGCTGCTTCGCGATGTCGCGCGTGCTCTTGCCCTGACCGATGAGTTGAAACACCTCGAATTCGCGATCGGTCAGCTTCTCGATCGGCGAATTCGAGCCGCGCGGTTTTCGCCCCGAAAGGCTGTCGAGGATACGCGCGGACATCCGCGGACTCACATACACCTGGCCGTCGAGCACCTGCCGCAGTGCCACCAACATCGCCTCGCCCCCGGCCTCTTTCATGATGTAGCCGCGCGCGCCGGCGCGGAGCACGCGTTCGGCGTAGATCATCTCGTCGTGCATCGAGACCACGAGAATCGGCAGCCCCGGATGCGAGGCTTGCAGGTCCTTGATGAACTCGATTCCGCTCCGGCCCGGCATGGTGATGTCGGTCAGCACCAGATCGACCGGGCCTTTCGCCAACTCCCGCAGCGCCGACGCCGGATCGCCCGCTTCGCCGCTTACCGTCAAGCCGGGCTGTTTGTCGATCAGGTGGGCGAGACCGGCGCGCATGAACGGATGATCGTCCACGATCAAGATGCGGCGACGGGCCGGAGGCGTCGGGGCGGCGACAGATTTCGAGTCCGCTGTTTTCGGGGGTTTCATGACTGGACAGGATCAGCGCGTGGCGGCGGGGTTCGCCTGCCGTATTTCCCGCGCGCCATCCTTCACGACGCAGCGCACGGTGACACCTTTTCCTGCTTTCGATTCCACGGCGAGTTCGCCGCCGATCATGGCCGCGCGATGTTGCATGACCTGCAAACCGAGGCCGCGGTTTTCCCCGTCGGCAAGGCCGCGACCGTTATCGGCGATCGACAATTCGAGCGCGCCCCGGCGCCGGCCGAGGCGGATCACGATTTCCTTCGCGTCGCTGTGCTTCAGGGCATTGTTCACCGCCTCCTGCGCGATGCGGTAAAGATGTCCGGCGGTGACCGCGTCGTTGACCATGACCGGATCCGGCGCGTCGACGCGGCAGGTCAGCCGGCCGACGGCGGTGGTCCGTTCCGCGAGATCGAACAAGCTCGCCCACAGCGCCTCCGGCGCATCCTTCACCGGCACGAGTCCGCGCGCCATCGAACGCGTCTGCGCGATCGCCTCGCGCAGCAGTCCGCCGATCCGCTCGACCTGTTGTTTCAAATCCGGCTGACGCTCGGCGATGTCGGCCTTGAGCGAGGCGCACATCATCTCGATCGCGGTCAATTGCTGGCCGAGCCCGTCGTGCAAGTCCTGCCCGATGCGGTGCTGCTCCCGCTCGCTGACTTCCAGGATTTCCTGCTGCAGCCGCTGGCGCGTGCGCTCGGCCTCCGCGAGCGCGCGGTCGCGCTCGATCGCGGTCAGCGCGCGTTTCACGACCGCCGGCAGCAGATCGAGCAGCGCAGTGTCTTTCATCACGTAGTCGAGCGCGCCCTCTTTCATCACCTCGACGGCGACTTTCTCGTCGCCCTGGCCGGTCACGACGATGAACGCCACCTTGAGGTGGTCCTTGCGCAGGCGTTTCAACAACTCCGGTCCGCCGACGTCGCTCAGTTTCAGATCGAGCAGCATCAGGTCCGGCGTCTCGCGCGCGAGTGTCTCCAGCGCCGCTGCCCCCGAGTTGGCGGTCGACACCGTGTAGCCTTCGCCCCGCAGCGTCTCCGCCATGAGGATCAACAGGCCCTCGTCGTCGTCGACGACGAGGATCTTCGCACCAGAGGTCGCTTTCGTCATGCGCGGACGTGGGACTGCGTTCGTGCCCGGTTCACGCGCTCTTCACCGGCGGGACCAGCAGGAGCGTCACGAACAATCCCAGCCGCCGGATCGCCTCGGCGAACTTGTCGTAATCGACGGGTTTTTGAATGTAGACGTTGCAACCCAGCTCGTGACAGCGCTCCACCTCGCGGACGTCGTCGGTGGTCGTGAGCATGATGACGGGAAGCCGGTGCAGCTCGGGGTCGCTTTTCAGCCGGCGCAGCACCTCGATGCCGTCCACCTTCGGCATGCGGATGTCCAATAAAACCAGATACGTCTGATTCGGCTGCGCGGCGCGTTCAGCGTTCGGCTTGAAGAAAAAATCGAGGACTGCCTGGCCGTCCCGGAAATGCTCGATGCGGTTGTCCAGTCCGGCGATCTCCAGATTGTGACGGATCAGGATCGCGTGTCCCTCGTCGTCTTCGACGATCAGAATAACAAGTTCGTTCTTCGTGGCCATGGTCAGCTGAGAATCAGCGCGGCGCCGGCGGCGGGCCGCGGGAAAGGTGTGCTTATGCAATGTTCCGTCCGGAAGCGGTTCAGCAACCGAATTCCGTGCGCCAGCTCAACTTGCCGGAAGGGTGACGTGGAAGGTCGAGCCGACGGCCTCCTCGCTCTCCACCCAGATGCGCCCGCGCTGCCGTTCCAGCACCCGCTGCGCGATGGTGAGCCCCAATCCTTCGCCCGCCGTCGCCTCCGGATTCAATCTGTGGAAAATCTCGAAGATCTTCGGCTGGTGGGCCGCCGGGATGCCGATACCATTGTCGCGCACCGAATAATAGGCGGTCTGCCCCTTCACCTCGCCGGCGATCGTCACCTGCAGGCGCCGGTCGGGCGCACGATACTTGAGGGCGTTGTCGAGCAGGTTGGCGAACACCTGGCTGATCTGGTCGTGATCGCCCACGCACGGCGGCAGGGCGGCGACGCGCACCTCGGCCTTCGCTTCGTTGAGCTGAAACTTCATCGCGGCAATGATTGCCGCCACCATCGCGTTCATGTCGACCGGCGCGATGTTGAGCGTCACGCGCCCGAGCCGCGAATAGCGCAGCAACCCGGCGAGCAGCATCTCCATCTTCTGCACGCCGGCGTTGATGAAGCGCAGCGACTGCGGGATCGTTTCCTCCATCGGCTGCTTCAGCGCCGCCACCGGCACGACGCCGTCCTGCGCCGCGGCCATCGTCACCTGCATCTTCTCGCAGGCGCGCTGCAACATGCGACCGAATCCCTGCACGTTGACCAGCGGCGACCGGAGATCGTGCGAGACCGTATAGACGATCGCCTCGAGCTCCTTGTTCTTCTCCGCCAGATCGCTGGCGAAACGCTCCAGCTCCGCCTCGTCGGCCTTGCGCTGGGTGATGTCGGTGCGGATCGCGACGTATTGCACCGGCCGCCCCTGATCGTCGAGGAACGGATAAATCGTCGTGTCGACCCAGTAATAGCTGCCGTCTTTCGCGCGATTCTTGATCTCGCCCTGCCACACGCGGCCGTGCGCGATCGTGCTCCAGAGGTCGCGGAAAAAGTCCTTGGAGTGATAGCGCGAATTGATGACGCGGTGGTCCTGGCCCAGCAGTTCCTCGCGCGCGTATTTGGAAATCGCGCAGAACTTGTCGTTCACATACGTGATGCGCCCGCGCGCGTCGGTGATCGCCACGATCGAGTGCTCGTCGAGTGCCGCCTTCACGTCGCGCAGCTCCTTCAACGCCTTCAACAACTCCTCCTGCGAACCGGCCTGTTCGCGCTCGAACGACTTCAGGCGCGCAATCAGTTCTTCCTTCGAAAGGGCATCGTAGTCGACCGGGTTCACGCCGCGCGAATGTGCCGCGCCGCCCCGCCCGCGCAAGGCCGGAGCGGGGGCGCGTCGGCAGGAAAAGCGCAGGAATCGCCAAGATGCGCGGCGCGCGTCTCGCGCCATTATGATTTATTGTCAGCTGATCGCGTCGCGGAACTAAGAAAAATCCCTAGTGGGATACAGCCTCGGCTCCAATTACCGAAAAACCCGCCGTGCCGTAGAGTGGTCCCGTGCAAGCGACCACCCTTCCCTCCCCCGAGACCCTCCCGGCTCCGAGCGCCGCCCCCGGCGAAAACGAGCGCAGCGTGATTTCCCACCTCCAGAAATCCGAACTGTTCCGCGACTACGTCAAAGCCTACGAGGCCACCACGGGACTGCCGCTGGCCCTTCGTCCCGCCGGCACCTTCAAGTCGCCCCTCCACGATTCCAAGCAGGTCAACCCGTTCTGCGCGTTGATGGCCGCCAACAGCGCTTCCTGCGCGGCGTGCCTCCGTCTGCAGCAGCGCATCGAGACGGACGCCGCCGCCGACACCGCCACCTTCCAGTGCTTCGCCGGCCTCGCCGAGTCCGCCTCGCCGATTCGCGTCGGCGAACAGGTCATCGGTCACCTGCAGACCGGCCAAGTCCTCTTCAGCCGGCCGACGCCGTCCGGCTTCAAGAAAATCACCCGCCAACTCCAGGAGTGGGGCGCCACCGGCGTTGACTTGCGCAAGCTCGAGGCCGCCTACTTCGCCAGCCGCGTCGTCGCCCGCAAGCAATACGACTCGATGGTCCGCCTCCTCAGCGTCTTCGCCCAGCACCTCGCCACGCTCAGCAACCAGGTCATGGTCCAGGAGGCCGCCGCCGAGCTGCCCGCGATCACGCGCGCCCGCGCCTACATGGCCGAGCACCTGACTGAGGAGATCTCGCTCGGCGACGTCGCTCGCGCGGCCAACATGAGCGGTTTCTACTTCTGCAAGGTCTTCAAGCGCGCCACCGGGCTGACGTTCACCGATTACCTCGCCCGCCTCCGCGTCGAAACGGTCAAGCAACGCCTGCTCAATCCGCACGTGCGGATCAGCGAGGCCGCCTACGAAGCCGGTTTCAACTCCCTTTCGCAATTCAACCGCGTGTTCCGGCGCATCGCCGGCGAAGCGCCGACCGCCTACCGGGACCGCCTCCACGGTCCGGCGACCGCGCGCAGCCAGAATCATCACACCCTGGCGCACGCCGCCTGAGTCGATCTCCGCGCGCCGGCGAGCCGATCGCCGGCGCTTCTTTACGACTCCAGACGGCACGCGCATTAACCGCGCGATGTCGTCGCAAGCGTCTTGCCGCGTCGGCACCGTCCTCGCGCGGCGACGCGCCTTCCCCGCCTTTCGCTGCAGACGGTTTGGCTGTAAGGTCCGTGCACCTATCCGTCAGCCGCGTTATGAAAGCACACCACCACTCCGCTCCGGCAGAAGACTCCGAACCCGTTGACACCGGGGACCAGCACCAGGGTCACGGGCACCATGGCCACGCTCGCCCCGCGGCCAACGGCGTGCCGGCGCCAGACGAACCCGTTTACATGGGGCTACCGCACGAGCGTTATCTGCGGCCGCGCTTCTGGATCGCGCTGGCGTGCACCGTGCCCGTGCTGGTCCTCGCGATGGGCGAGATGATCGCGCCGGATTTCTTTCACCGGTTCGACGCGCTCACGCTCGCCTGGACGCAGCTCGTGCTGACGACGCCGGTATTTTTCTGGGCCGGCGCGCCGCTCAACCGCCGCTGGTGGCGCTCGATCGTCACGCGCGACACCAACATGTTCACGCTGATCGTCACCGGCACCGGAGCGGCGTATTTCTTCAGCGTGCTCGCCGTGCTGCTCGGCGATCGCCTGCCGCCCGCGTTGCGCACCGATCACGGCGTGCCGCTCTACTTCGAAGCGACCGCGTTCATCACCACCGTCGTGCTACTCGGCCAGATTTTGGAACAACGCGCGCACGCCCGCACCGATGCCGCGATTCGTTCGCTCATGAATCTCGCGCCGAAGATCGCTCACCGCATCGTGGATGGCCGCGAGGAAGACGTGCCGCTCGAGGCCGTGGTCGTCGGCGACCGGCTCCGCGTTCGGCCCGGCGAGAACATTCCCGTCGACGGCACCATCGACGACGGCGCCAGCGAGGTGAACGAATCGATGCTCACCGGCGAGCCACTTCCCGTTTCCAAGCAAGCCGGCGATCCCGTGAGCGCCGGCACCCTCAACACCAACGGCACGTTCGTCCTGCGCGCCGAGCGCATCGGCCGCGACACGCTGCTCGCACAAATCGTCCGGCTGGTCGAAGAAGCGCAGGAGAGCGAGGCCCCGATCGCGCGGCTCGCCGACCGCGTGTCCGCGTGGTTCACGCCCGCGGTGCTCGTGATCTCGGCGGTGACCTTTGCGCTGTGGTTTTTCCTCGGCCCCGAACCGCGCTTCCTCCACGCGCTGCTTAACGCCGTGGCGGTTCTCATCATCGCCTGCCCGTGCGCGCTCGGCCTCGCCACTCCGGTCTCGCTTGTGACCGGCATCGGTCGCGGCGCGCAAGCTGGCGTGCTGGTGAAGGACGCCGCCGCACTCGAGCGGCTCTCCGCCGCCAACACGCTCCTGATCGACAAGACCGGCACGCTCACCGAAGGGAAACCCGAAGTGGTCGAGGTTGTCCCGGCCGCAGGACTCGACGAAGCGCAACTTCTTGCCCTCGCCGCCGCCGCCGAGACGGCGAGCGAGCATCCGCTCGCGCGCGCCATCGTCGCCGCCGCTCACGCCCGCCAGCTGGAGATCCCGGGCGCCACCGGTTTTTCCGCCACGCCCGGCTTTGGCGTCCGGGCGACCGTCGGGAATCGCACCGTCGACGTGGGCCGCGCCGCGCCCGAAGCGCAGGCCCGGACTGCCGCGGCCGTCACTCTGGTGGCGGTCAACCTCGATGGAAAACCGGCCGGCACGATCGCGCTGGCGGATCGCGTCAAAACCACGTCGCCCGCCGCGATCCGCGAACTCCAACGCCTCGGGTTGCACGTCGTGATGGTCACCGGCGATCGCGAGGAAACGGCGCGCGCGATCTCCACCGAACTGAAGCTCGACGGGTTTCACGCGTCCGTCACGCCGGCGCGCAAGCAGGAGCTGGTGCGCGAACACGCCGCCCGCGGCGAGCGGGTGGTCTTCGCCGGCGACGGCCTCAACGACGCGCCTGCGCTCGCCGCCGCCGACGTCGGCATTGCGATGGGCACGGGCACCGATGTGGCGATGCACAGTGCCGGCATCGTGCTGGTGAAGGGCGATCTCGGCGCGTTGGTGCGCGCTGTGCATCTCAGCCGGGCGACGCTGCGCAACATCCGCCAGAACCTCTTCTGGGCGTTTGCTTACAATTTCGCCGGTCTGCCGATCGCGGCCGGCGCGCTGTATCCATTTACTGGATGGCTGCTGAGCCCGATGCTCGCGAGCGCGGCGATGAGCCTCAGCTCGATCAGCGTCGTCACCAACGCGCTCCGGCTCCGCCGCGTGAAGCTGTAGCGAAGACCGCTAGGCGATCAGCGCGAGCCGAACTTCAAAGATCGCGCCACCGGCTGGCGCATTGCGCAGGGACACGCGGCCGCCGTGCGCCTCCACGATCGTGCGCACCACGCTCAGACCGAGTCCCAGCCCGCGCTCGGAGCGGCTCCAGTCGCCGCGATAAAGCCGCTCCCACACCCGCGCCTGCTCCGGCTCCGGCACGCCCGGCCCGCTATCCTGCACGGTCAACACCGCTTCGGCGCCGTCCCGCGCGACACTCACGCCGACCCGGCCGCCCGTCGGCGTATATTTCACGGCATTGTCGATCAGGTTCGCGATCGCCTGCCGCAGGCGCGGCGCGTCCGCGTCGACCGGCACGGCGTCGTTCGTTTCGAGCGACAGTGCGATGCCCTTCGCTTCGGCCACGTCGGCGTAAAGCTCGACGGCATTCCGGGCGAGAACGGCCAGATCGTCGCGGGTTTTCGCCAGTTTCAGCATCCCTGCCTCGGCTTCTGAAATCTCCATCAACGCCCGCAGCAGCTGCAGCACGTCGTCCGCCTGCTCCACGCACTCCGCGAGGGCGTCCGCCTGCGGTCCCGCCCCGCCGGCGGTCTGCAGCGCCAGCTCCGCCGTGCCGCGCAACCGCGTGAGTGGCGTGCGCAGGTCGTGCGCGACGTTGTCGAGCGCCTCGCGCATCGCTTTCAGCAGCGCCGCATTTTTATCGAGGACGGTATTGAAGGCGCGCACGAGCTCCGCGACGTCGTCGTGACGCCGCGGCGAGGGCACGCGCGCGTCGAGTTGTCCGGTCGCGATGATGCGCTGCGCCGTGGCGATCACATCACGCAACGGCCGCGTCGCCCGCCGCGCGGTCACCACGCCCGCCACAAAGCCCACGACCACGACGGCGCCACCGACCCATAGAAACGTTTTTCGCAGCGGCATGAGCAACACCGCGCGATTGTCGGTGCTGCGGCCGACCTGCAGCAGCCGTCCGTCCGGCAGCACGCGACCCGCGATCGTCAAATCCTGCTGTTCGTCGCGCGGCACGCGCACCGTGTAGGTCTGACGCTGCGTCCAACCGCCCCAACCGTCGGGCACGGCGACCCGGCGGGCCTCCGCCTCGATCCAGTCGGGCGGGATCTTGCCCCAGATCGCATCGCCGCCGCGACCGACGAGCCGCATGAAGAGCGACCGCACATGCGGCGCCGCGCTGTCCTCGGCGACACGCTGCCGCAATCCATTCAGACCCGACGCCGCGTAGATGTCCGCGTATTGCTGCAACCGCAATTCGAGCGCTTCCGCCTCGCGCGTATCGAGCTGGCGCGCGAGCGTCCAATAAAGCAGCCCGAAAATCGCGCTGAACCCCGCGGTGAACAACAGCGCGAACCACACGCTCAGCCGCACCGCGAGCGAGCGTCGCCAGCGCTCGAGCGGTCCGATCATTCTCGTCGCGAAGCGCGCTTCGCCGCGGCTCGTCTCGGGCCTGTTGTTCATCGCTCAGCCTTTCCGGAAAACATAACCGACGCCGCGGAGCGTCTCGATGCGAGTCTTGTCGGGATCGACCTTGCTGCGGAGCCGCGACATCAACACGTCGACGACATTGGTCTGCGGATCGAAACTGTAGTCCCAGACGTGCTCGAGAATCATCACCTTCGTCACCGGACGGCCGGCGTGGCGCAGCAGGTATTCGAGCAACGCGAACTCCCGCGGCTGCAGCTCGACCGGTTGACCGCCGACGGTGACGGTGCGAGCGACCAGATCCATTGCCACATCGCGGGCCGAAAGCTTCGTGGCCTCCGGCGCACGCGTCGAACGCCGGATCAGCGCCTGCAAGCGCGCCGACAGTTCGGCAAACGCGAAGGGCTTCGTCAGGTAATCGTCGCCGCCCGCCTGCAAGCCTTTCACCCGATCCTCGACCGTCGCGCGGGCACTGAGAAACAACACGGGCACATCGCTGCGTTGGGATCGCAACCGGCGGACGAGGCTGAGTCCATCCAAGCCGGGCAGCATGATGTCGACGACGGCGGCGTCGTAAACGGTCGCGCTGGCGAGCGCGAGACCGGTGTCGCCGTCGGCCGCGTGGTCCACGGCATAGCCTTCCTGTTTCAGGCCTTTCACCACGAAAGAGGCAATCTTGGCATCGTCTTCGACAACGAGGACTCGCATGAGAAAATCGGAAAAGAAACGGCGAACGCCCGGAAACGACGCGCCACCGGATCAAGCGTGCGGGGCGCACTCCGTGCCTGCAAGCAGGCTGAACACGCACCTACCGCGAAAACCAAAAGCTCCGGGCGACGGCCGCCCGGAGCTGTTACACACTACACACACAAGCACCCAGCTTGCGCTGGTAAGTCTGGTCTTTCGAGGCCCGGCTCAGTTTTCGTCCGACGCCTCGGTTTCATCGACGATGACGTAACGCGTGCCGCGCTGGCTCCACACGCGCAGGAGCGTCTTCTTGCTGTCAGGATTTTCCGTGAGCTTTACGGCGTCCTCGGCATTGCGGACCGGCTGCCGGTTGATCTCCTGGATCACGTCGCCGGGCTGCAGACCGGCCTGCGCGGAGGGCGAGTCGGGCTCGACTGCCGTGACGAGGGCGCCGCGCACCTTGGCCGGAATGTCGAACTCGCGCCGCGTTTGCGGATCGAGATCGGCCACGCCGACACCGTTGAGCGTGCCGGTGTCTTCGTTGTCAGCTCCGCCAAAGTCGTCGTTGCCATCGTTGCGGGAGAGCCGGCGGTCGTTCGGCCGCGAGGTGATCGTGAGGTCGACCTTCTCCGACTTGCCGTCGCGAATCACCTCGGCAGCGACCTTCTCGCCCGGCGGCACGGTCGCGACGGTGAGCTTCAGATGACGCGCGTCGGTGACAGGTTTGCCGTTGAACGTCTTGATCACGTCGCCGCTTTTCAGGCCGGCCTTCTCAGCCGGGCTGCCGGGCACCACTTCGGCCACGAGCGCGCCCTTGCGATCCTTCAATTCGAAATGTTCCGCGAGCTCGGCGTTCACCTCCTGCACGCTGACGCCGAGGTAGCCACGAACGACTTTACCCTTGGTCGCGAGCTGCTCCATGACGTTGCGCGCGAGGTTCGACGGCACGGCGAAACCGATGCCCTGGAATCCGCCGGAGCGGCTGAGGATCGCGGTATTGATGCCGATCAGGCGCCCTTCCGCGTCGACGAGCGCGCCACCGGAGTTGCCGGGATTGATGGCGGCGTCCGTCTGGATGAAATCTTCGTAATCGAGGCCGAGCGTCGCGCGGCCCAGGCCGCTGACCATGCCGCTCGTCACCGTCTGGCCGATACCGAACGGATTGCCGACGGCGAGGACCTTGTCGCCGACTTCGACCTTCTCGCTGTCGGCGAAGGTGATCGCGGGCAGTTCCTTCGCGTCGACCTTGATGACGGCGAGGTCCGTCTCCGGATCGGTTCCCACGACCTTGGCGGTCAGTTCGCGGCCGTCGTTCAGCGTCACCTTGATGGTATCGGCGCCGCGGACGACGTGGCTGTTGGTGAGAATGAATCCGTCGGCGCTCACGATCACGCCGGAGCCCAGCCCCTGCTGCGGCGGCTGGCGCATCGTGCCGCGATTGCCATATTGGCGGCCGAACTGGTCGCCGAAGAACTCACGAAACCCCGGCGCGTTGAAGAAGGGCGGCAGTTCGTTGACCGGGACGGCCCGCGCTTTCTCGGACACGAGCACCTTCACCACACTGGGCGAAACCTTCTTCACGATGGGCGCGTAACTCGCGCCCAAGGGCGAACTGGTGCTGGCGGAAATCGGCTTTTCGTCGACCTTGACGGACACGGACGGCTTGGCGTCGCCGGCCGAGGCCGACCAAGCGAGTCCGCCGGCGCCGAAAAGGGCGAGGGCGACCAAGGCCGCGCGACGGCGATTGTGCGGAGATTGAGCGTTCATAAGGCAAAAATGGCGGTGAATGGGTTTCTGGAACGGCGCCACAATCGCACACGGTCCCTTCCGGGGACTTTCACGAACCTTACAAATTTGAAGGCTTTGCCGCGCGGCGAAGAGCTCAGGTTCCGCGGATGGATTCAGCGATCTGCTTTCCATCGCTCCGATCGGCACTCGCCTCCGTTGGAAATTCACCCATGGTCATTGGGCATCCATGACGACCTTCCTCGGCATCGCCTTCGAAACCTTCGTCATCCTCGCTCTTGTGGCCGCCAACGGCTTTTTCGTCGCGGCCGAATTCGCCCTGGTGAAGGTCCGCACCAGCCAGCTCCGGCCCCTCGCGAAAACCGGCGGCATGCGCGTCAAGTTTGCGCTCCGGGCCACGCAGCACCTCGATGCCGCGCTTTCGGCGACGCAGCTGGGCATCACGCTCGCCAGTCTCGGGTTGGGCTGGGTCGGCGAGCCTTTTCTCGCCCACCGGCTCGAGCCGCTGCTGTCGGATTACGGCGTGACGGATCCGACCGCGGTGAAATCGATTTCCTTCGCGGTCGCCTTCACGGTGATCACGTTCCTGCACATCATTTTCGGCGAGCTCGCGCCCAAGTCACTCGCCATTCAGCGCGCCAAGGACGTCTCGCTGTGGATCGCCGCGCCGCTGATGGGCTTCTACTATCTGTTTTTCCCGTTCATCTGGACGCTCAACGGCGCGGCCAACCAGTTCCTCCGCTGGGCGGGGCTCGGGCCTGCCGGCGAGGGCGACCACGCTTTCAGCGCCGACGAACTCGAATACGTTTTCAGCCACGCCCGCCACACGCATCCGGGCGACGCGCTCGTCAACAAGCTCATGGTGCAATCGCTGCGCGTTCGCGAAACCTTCGCGCAGCAGATCATGCTGCCGCGCGACCAGGTGACCGCACTCTGGCTCGATCGTCCGCTCAACGAGAACCTCCGCATCGCGCAGACCAGCGGCTACAGCCGCTTCCCCGTTTGCCGCGGCACGCTCGACAACGTCGAAGGCCTGCTGCTCGTCCGCGAATGGCTCTGGCAAATCCAGGCGCTTGGAACCGACGCGCCGTTCGAGCCGCTGGTGCGCGACATCCTCACCTTCGATGTGAAGACGCCGCTGCCGGTCATGCTGGAGCGTTTCCGGCTCGCTCGCAGCCATCTCGCCATCGTGGTCGACGCCGACAAGAAACTCGCCGGCATCCTCACCTTCGAGGATGTGATCGAGGAAATCGTGGGCGACATTCGCGACGAGTTCGACATCGGCAGCGGTCCCGTTTTCGACCGTTCCGAACGCAGCATCGTCGTGAGCGGCGCGCTCACGCTGCGGGAGTTGCAGGCCGAAACCGGCTGGCCGCTCGAATGGCAGCCGCGCGAGACGGTCGCCCTCTGGTTCGTGCGCAATCTCGGCCGCATGCCGCGGCGCAACGAAAACATCCTCGTCGGCGAATACCGTCTGACCGCGCTCGACGTCACCACCGAGCGCCTGCGCCGCGTGCGCGTCGATCGCATCGAGGCGCCGGCCGCGGATTGAGGCGGCAAATGCGGGCCGGTCGACTACGCTGGCCGGCATGAACTGGCTCGCCTGGTCCCTCCTGTCCGCGTTTTTCGCGGCGCTGACCGCCATCCTCGCCAAGATTGGCGTCGCCGGCGTCGACTCGAACCTCGCCACCGCGATCCGCACGTCCGTGGTGCTGGTGTTCGCGTGGACGATTGTGCTGGTGACCAACGCCGGCGGCGGCCTCGGCACGTTGTCGGTGCGGACGTGGACGTTTCTCGGACTTTCCGGCCTCGCAACCGGCCTGTCCTGGTTGTGCTACTTCCGCGCGCTGCAGCTGGGCGATGCCTCCCAGGTCGCGCCCGTGGACAAGTTGAGCGTCGTGTTCGTCCTCGTGCTGGCGGCGCTTTTTCTGGGTGAAACGCTCACGCTGCGCACCGCGGTCGGCGGCCTGCTGATCGCCGCCGGTGCAGTCGTGCTCGCACTCAAGTGAGCCCCGCGTCGGGCGGAGCATTTGCATTTCGCGCGCGCGTTCTCACGCTTCCTTTTCTCCGAACTTCAACGTCGCGAACTCGCTCCACGAAACATGATTCCCGTCACTGTCCTCACCGGCTTCCTCGGCGCCGGCAAGACCACGCTCCTCAATCGCATCCTCACCGAACAGCACGGCAAGAAGATCGCCGTCATCGAAAACGAGTTCGGTGAAGTCGGCGTGGACAACCAGCTCGTGATCTCCTCCGACGAGGAACTGTTCGAGATGAACAACGGCTGCATCTGCTGCACCGTGCGCGGCGACCTGATCCGGATCCTCGGCCGGTTGATGAAGCGCAAGGACAAGCTCGACGGCATTCTCATCGAGACCACCGGCATGGCCAATCCCGCGCCGGTCGCGCAGACGTTTTTCACCGACGACGAGATGCGCGCCAATTTCCGCCTCGACGCGATCGTCACCGTCGTCGACGCCAAGCACATCCTCCAGCACCTCGATTCCGAGGACGAAGCGAAGAAGCAGGTCGCGTTCGCCGACGTCATCCTGCTCAACAAGACTGACCTCGTCGCGCCGGCCGAACTCGACGCGCTCGAGCAGCGCATCCATCGCATCAACTCCGTCGCGAAAATCCACCGCACGACCAACTGCGATCTCCCACTCGACCGCGTGCTCAACGTCGGCGGTTTCAACCTTTCGCGCGCCACCGAGCTCGATCCGCAATTCCTCGAAACAGAATATCCCTTCGAGTGGGCCGGCGGCTACGAGCTGAAGGCCGGCACCTACGAACTGAGTATCGGACATCACGATCATGGCCACGACCACGGACACGATCACGAATGCGGTCCCGATTGCGGCCACGACCACAACGAGCTCGATGTCGTGGTGCTGCCGGTCAAGGCCCTCGCCGATCCCGATCTCAGCGCCGCGATCCACGCTGCGGTCGTCACGTTCTCCGACTGGGAAAAGATCACCCAGCCCGGCGGGGAGATCGTCCCCGGCGCCACGCTGCACCGGCTGAAGCTCCACAACGAACACGGCGATTTCAAAATCACGATTCCCGCCGACGGTCGTTACCTGCTGTTCACCGGCCACGACGTGCCGACGCATCTGTATTCGATTTCCGGCGACAAGAAGGACGGGCGCGAACTCGTGCGCTACGGCTGGGACCGCACCTTCCGCCACGAGCACTCGCACAACGAATCCGTCAGCTCCGTGGGCATCAGTTTCTCCGGCGATCTCGACGGCCAGAAGCTCAACGCCTGGATCGGCGAGCTCCTGCGCGTCAAAGGCGGCGACATCTACCGCTCGAAAGGCGTGCTCGCGGTCAAGGGCTCGAACAAGCGTCTCGTGTTTCAGGGCGTGCACATGCTCTTCGACGCGAAGTTCGATCGCGAATGGACGAAGGCGGAGCCGCGCCAGAACACCCTCGTGTTCATCGGCAAGAACCTCGATCGCAACGCGCTCACCGAAGCGGCGAAGTTCTGCCTCGCTTAAGCCACTTCGGTTTTCGGAAGCGTTATTCGCGACCCTCGAGCCCGGCCGCCCGCCGGGCTTTTTGTTTTTGCGCTCGCTGCATTCGCGATTTGCGCCCGCGCGCCTCACCGGTATTTCGTGGCACGGTTATCGCCTTCGATCCCACCCCATGATCGCACTCTCCCGATTTTTCTCCGCCGCGGCGCTCGCCGCGGTCCTGCTCAGTTTCCCCGCTGGCGTTTCCGCCGCTTCCTCTATGCACCGGATCATGCTCCTCACCGGACAGTCGAACCCCTACCACGACTGGTCCAAAAGCGCCCCGCTCGTCAAAAAATACCTCGAGCAAACCGACCTGTTCGCGGTCGATGTCGTCACCACGCCGCCGCGCGGCGCGGACATGTCGGGCTTCAAGCCTGACTTCAAACCCTACGCCGCGGTCGTGGTCGTTTACGAAGGCGACGAATGGCCCGAGGAAACAAAGCAGGCATTCGTCGATTACATGAAAAACGGGGGCGGGCTCGTCAGCGTTCACGACGCCGACAACGCGTTTCCGTATTGGAAGGAATGGAACGAGATGATCGGCGTCGGCGGCTGGGGCTTCAAGAAGGACGGTCACATCGGCGCGCGCGACGCCTCCTGGGGACCGATGATCCGCTGGCGCGACGGCCAGGTGGTGCTCGACCGCACCACGCCCGGAAATGCCGGCACCCATCCGCCCGCGCACGAGTTTCTCGTCACGGCGCGCGACGCCACGCACCCAATTTTGCGCGGCCTGCCCGCCCAGTGGCTGCAGGCGAAAGATGAAATTTACAGCATGCTCCGGGGACCGGCGCAAAACGTGACGGTGCTCGCGACCGCGTTTGCCGACCGGGCGAAATTTCCGAACGCCACCGGCGAACACGAGCCGATGCTGATGACGATCGCCTACGGGAAAGGCCGCGTGTTTCACACCACGCTCGGCCATGTGGGTCCGAACGACACCCCGCCGTATCCGTCGATCGGCAGCGTCGGCTTCATCGTCACGCTCCAGCGAGGCACCGAATGGGCCGCGACCGGCAAAGTCACGCTGCCGGTGCCGCCGGATTTTCCGACCGCGGAAAAGAGTTCGGTCCGCGACTAAGCCGCCGGTCTCGGCGCGCTCAATCCTCTTCCTGGTCGCCGGTCGGCCCGCCGTTGGCGGGCAGCGCCTCGGGCAGGAAGTAGAAATAAAGCATCAGCCACCAACTCCAGGTGCTGCGATAAAGCAGCGCCGGCAGCACCAGGCAGCCCGCGGCCGCGAGCACGATCGCGACGCTCCAGGGCACGACCTCGCTCACGGCCAGGATGATCGCCGGTAGCACAAAACCGAATACGCTCACGCTATAGTTCAGCACCCACGGGCCGAGGAAAAAACCTTCCCCGCGGTCGAAACCCGTCCCGCAGACCGGACAGCGCCGCCGGATGCGGAGCGATTTCGGCGGAAAGAGCGTGGGTTCGCCGCAGTTCGGACACCGATGCGAAAAACCGCGGGCAAGGATTTGCGCTTTCGTGACAGCCATGCGCCCACGTAATCGCCCCAACGCGTCGCAGCAAGCCGGCTTCGGACTAGCCGATTACGGTTTCAGCTCGTCGCGCGCCGCTCAGAAGCTACGGTTAACGACTGCCTGACTGCGCGGCTCGCTGACTCCGAGTTTCGTGGACAGGCGTATCTCGTTTGTCCGGCGAACCGACTACATCCGCCGGACCGACCTACACCTACACACCATGTTAGCTGCCTGCATCGTCCTCCTCCTGCTCGTCGTGCTCGTCGCGACCGAATCCAACACCTCGCCGGGAAATCCGCACTGATCGGCGGCGTTTTCACGTTCGCGCCTTCCTGCCGAAACGAGCAGGGGCGCCCCCGCGTGCGAGGGCGCCCCTGGTGGTTTTCTAGCGATCGTCAGTTGGTGGCGAACTTCTCAGCTTCGTTGATCCGGACGGGCAGCACCACTTTCGTGGATACAGCCGTGCCGTTCTTCTCGGCGGGTTTGAAGCGCCACTTCTTGACCGCGTCCATAATCACGCGCGCCACCATGGCGTCCGGCGACGAGACGACGCGCATCTCGGTCGGTTTTCCGGTCGCATCCACGGTGAACGCGAGATTCACCTGCGAGCCGGCATATTCGGCACTGACGCTGGGCGTAACCACAGCGACGGGCACCGGCCCACCGGCGTTGCGGGCGGACGTCTCAAGGTAAGCCTGCTCCCCCGACTTGGCGGAAGCCGCCAGCGGCAGGAGCGCGCTCACGGAGATCAAGACGACGAGTTTGTTCACTGCATTCATGTTCATAAACTCCGCGGTGAGGCGGAGAGTTTGGTTTTCTCTCTGGTGGTTAAAACCCGCCGGTCACGCTTCGAAAACGAAACGCCACCCGCGGGCCTTCTGCGCGCCGGCGCGAACCGGCGAGCAAAGCTGGGTTGGGATAACCGCCGTCGGCGCGCGACCCTCGTCCGTCGCGACCGAAATCGGCACGCACCGCCCTTCGTTCGGGTGCGGCGCGCGGAAATTCAAAGAACCTGGAGTTCTTCGAAAGCAAAGTGAGACCCATGCCTCACGCCGCCGAGTGAGCAGAAGCCATGCCGCCCCCGCAAGACCGGCACTGTGACAAATTGGCGAAGCGCCAGTAAGCGCCTCGCCGGCCGGCGCGTTAATGAAAAGCGCTCATGTTTCGTGCCCAAAATAAGCGCAGCCTCGGCTTGCACGCACCGGAGAACGCACTTTCGATTCCAGCGGTTATATCTGAAATTGTGACGAATCCCTCCTCTGCTACTGCCGCTCGCCCCGGCTTGATCAAACGTGCTGCGACCGCCTGCATGCAATGGTTCGACAGTGATTATACTCCCGGAGGCGCCGCCGCGATGCGCTCCGAAGAGGACAAGGTCGACTGGATCCGCTGCATTCCTTTCATCATTCTGCATCTCGGCTGCTTTGGCGTGATCTGGGTCGGCTGGAGTTGGTTCGCCGTCGGAGCCGCGGTCGCGCTTTATTTTCTGCGGATGTTCGCCGTGACCGGCATTTATCACCGCTACTTCTCGCACAAGACCTACAGCACCTCGCGTTTCGGCCAGCTCCTGCTCGCGATCTGGGGCGCCACGACGGTCCAGCGCGGCGGACTCTGGTGGGCTTATCATCACCGCCACCATCATCAGCACTCCGACGAACCGGAGGACGCGCATTCCCCGCACGTGCACGGCTTTCTGTGGTCGCACATCGGCTGGATCACGAGCCGCCGCAATTTTCCCACCGACTACTCGAAGGTGAAGGACCTCGCGAAATTCCCCGAGCTCGTCTGGCTGAACCGCTTCGACACCGTCGTGCCGATCCTCTTTGCGCTTGGGCTTTTCGGCATCGGCACCCTCCTGGAGCGCTACGCCCCCGGCCTCGGCACCAGCGGTGCCCAGCTCCTCATCTGGGGCTTCTTCATCAGCACCACCGCGCTGTTCCACGGCACCGCCTGCATCAACTCGATGGCCCACCTCATGGGCAATCGCCGCTACAACACCAGCGACGATTCCCGCAACAGTTTCATTCTCGCGATCATCTGCCTCGGCGAGGGCTGGCACAACAACCACCACCGCTACCAGTCCTGCACGCGCAACGGCTTCTACTGGTGGGAAATCGATCCCACTTACTATGGCTTGAAGCTGCTGTCGTGGACGGGGCTGATCTGGGGTTTGAAAGCCGTGCCACAGTCGATTCTCGACGAAGGCATGCGCGCCGAACACGCCGCGTCGGTCGCGGCCGCACAGCGCGCCGCCACCGTGCACGATCATTCCGCGTTCAAGAAGGTCGTCCCCGCCGCCGCCGCCTTGGCGATGGCCACGGTCAATACTTCGAGCACCGTCGCGTCCCGCAAGGCCGAAGGCCCCGCGATTCGTCGCGACACCACCGAGCAGACCGCGCCCAATCCGTCGGCCAGCAACGATCAGCCGGCAGCCTGAGCCGGTCGCCCGCTTCGCTCTTTTCGGCGCCGTCCCGCGACGGCGCCTTTTTTGTGCCTGCGCGCGGCGTTCCCGAGCTTTACCCGCGCGCTCCGTCGCGGAAACTGGACCCGTGTCCACCTCGATTCCTCCTTCGTCTTCGGAATCCGCTCCGGCACCGCGCCGCACCTGGTCACGCCGCATTCGCGATCCGCTGGTCGCGCAGCTCACGCAGGGCATCACGCCCGAGAAACTCGCGCTCACCGTCGCCGTCGGCAGCGCGTTCGCACTTTTTCCGATTCTCGGCACGACCACCCTGCTCTGCTTTTTGGTGGGCGTGCTGCTTCGTTTGAACCAACCGATCATCCAGTTGATCAACCAGGCGCTCTGGCCCGTTCACATTCCCGTGATCTATCTGTGCATCCGTTTCGGCGCGCGCCTGTTCAACGACGCCAGCGTGCACCTGAGCCTTCGCGAAATGAAGGCGTTGCTCTGGCACCAGCCCACGCTCTTTTTCGAAAAGTTCGGCGGCGTGGCGCTTCACGCGATTGTGGCGTGGTCGCTGCTCGCACCGGTCTACATCGTGCTAATTTACCTGGGCGCGCTCCCGCTGATGCGCGGCATCGCACGGCTGAAGGCGGAGGCCGCGGTCAAGGCCGCGCTGCCCAACCAGCACCCCGTTCCCTGACCGGTCCGCTCGCGCTCAGTAGTTTTGCCAAATCCCCGGGGTGATGAGTTCGATAAGAACTCCTTCCGGATCGCGAAAATACAGACTTCGTCCCCCGCGCTCCCACTCGGTCTCGCTTTCGATTTCGACCCCGCAGGCGCTCAGACGCGAGCGCCACGCCTCATAGGCGCCCGCGTCGATTCCAAACCCCACGTGCAGCGGCCCGGCGCCGTCGTGCGGAGGGATCAGGCCTTTCGGCGCCGGCATCGGCACCAGCGTCCCGCCGCGTTTGAACAACAACAGCACCTCGCCCGGACCGACATCGAAGGCCTGAAATCGCTCGCCGTCGCCTTTCATCGGCCGCAAGCCCAGGACGTCCCGATAGAACACGACCGCCCGCGGCAGGTCGTCCGCATACAACGCCGTCTCGACGATCCGGGTAATCCGTGGAACCGCGCCCGTTTTCATGCCACGCATTCAAGCACGCCTGACGCCCCTGCACCAGCCGCCGCCGATGATCTTCGCGACCCTGCCTCGCCTTCTCTCCCGACTGTTGGTTGCGTGCATCGTGTCCGTTTCCGGACTCGCGCGGGCCGCGAACGACTCGCTCCCGTCACTGCTCGCCGCGGCGCGGGTCGCGGAAAACCGCCTCGATCCCGCCGGCGCCCTCGATCTGCTGCTCGCCGCCGACCGCCTGCAGCCCGACAACGCCGCGATCCTGCAGCGGATCTCGCGACAGTATTCGGACCTCGTGATCGACGCTTCCGACGACACGGAGAAAAAACGCCTCGAGGCCCGCTCGCTCGATTACGCCCAACGCGCCGTCGCCCTGGCCCCCAACGATGCCGTCAACGTCCTCTCGCTCGCCATCGCCTACGGCAAACTGGGTCTGCTCTCGGACGTGCGCACGCGGATCGACTATTCGCGGCGAACGCACGACCTCGCCACGCAAGCGCTCGCCCTGGCGCCAAACTATGCCTACGCGCACCACGTGCTCGGCCACTGGCATTACGCGGTCGCAGCCCTCGGCCCCGGCCAGCGTTTCGTCGTCCGCGTCGTTTACGGCGGCCTGCCGCCCGCCTCGACGGCCGAAGCCGTCCGGCACCTGCGTCGCGCCACCGAACTCGAGCCCGGCGTGGCTGCGCATTTCGCCGAGCTTGGCTTCGCGCTCCAAGCTGACGGCCAGGCCGCCGCGGCGCGAACCGCCTGGGAACACGCTCTCACCCTCCCCGTCCGCGACAAATACGACCAGGACTGCCTCGCCCGCGTCCGCACGAGGCTCGACCGCCGGCCGTGAGCGCGTCAACGCGCGGCGGAATCGTTCGCTTGCGCGGCCCGCGCTGTCGCGATCATCTCCGCCTCCGCCCGGTGAAAACGCTCCAGGGCATCGGTCCGCCCCGCCTCCGCGTCGTCCGCCAACCGGCGGTAATTCGCGATTTTGGTCTCCACCAGGTTTAGCAGCACGTCGCGCCGGTGGGCGGTTTCCTTCCCGGCGGTCAGCGTCAACGCTCCCATTGCCCGCGCCCAATCCGTGTAGAAAGGGATCCCCGTTTCCTCGATCCAGCGGCGCACCGGCGCGGCGTCACCAGTTGCTCGATACGCTTCGAGCGTCGCGGTCTGCTCCTTCAGCATTTCGGTTTCGCGCGCTAGCGGGTCGTGAATCATCTCCTCCCACGCCAGCTCCTCCGTCACCACATAGTTGAACCGCGGCGCCGCGGCCACGCCGGACGCGATCAACACCGCCGCGACCGCCGCCCCGCCGAGGAATCGGCGCCCCGCCACCTGCGCCCGGCGCTCCCGGTCGACCGGCAACGCGAGACACGCGCCGAGCCCCACGCCCGTGACCAGGCCGCCGATGTGCGCCGCGTTGTCGATGCCGGGATGTGCGAGACCGAAGATCAAGTTGTATCCGGCAAACCACAACGTGCTTTTCAACAGCGGCTGGAACACGCTGCGCGGCACCGCCCGCCGCTCGCGGAGAATGTAGCCGCCGAGCATGCCGTAGACGCCGAACACCGCCCCCGAGGCGCCCGCGCTCCAGACCTTGTCGCCGTTCCAAAGAATCGTCGCCAGGCTGCCCGCGATGCCGCTGGCGAAATAAGCGAGCAGGAAACCCGCGCGCCCGAGCAGCTTCTCCACCAGCGCGCCGGATTGATAAAGCGCCCACATGTTGAACAACACGTGCAGCAGCCCGTAGTGCAGGAACATGCTCGTGACGAGCCGCCACCATTCGCCGTTGGTCGTCGCGGCACCCTGGTTCGCGCCGTAGCGCACGTAGAGGCGCATGTCCGCCGTCTCGAACCAACCTGCGCCCAGCCATCCCATCGCGACGAACACGATCAGGTTCACCGCGATGATCACGTGGGTCGGCGAATCGAGGAAGCCCGTTGCCGCCGGCACGCGGTTCAGTTTTTCCGCAAACGTCCGCTCGGCCACGAACTCCTCGTCATACCTCGCGGGCAGCCGGCCGGCGATCTCGCGCGCGGCCTCGGCGCTCGCCGCGAAAAACAAAAATGGCCGCCGCTTTCCGCCGGTCAGAATCTCGAACTGCACGGCGGGACCGGCGACGATCACGTTCGCCACCTGCTGGAGATCCACCGCGATCTCGACGGGACGCCCCAACATTCGCCGCTGCTTTCCGTGAAACACGAGGCGGCCCGCCGCCGGCTCGAGCACCAACGTGCCCGCGCCGCGCAGCTCCGCATTGTGCCGCGGACCCGCTTTCTCGTCGTAGTCGATTGGGTAGGTTTCGGACGACCCGGCCGCCGCTGCGTTCTCCATCGTCTCAGGACCGTGTCCGGACATTTCCCCATGGCAAGGGCGTCCCCGCCCGCGGAACGCCCCCCGGCCCGTTCGGTCTGTGACGCGCGGCGCAGGCATGCCGCTTTCGCCCTGAAAATCTGGAGGACTCGCCATGCTCAAATGGGCTATCATTTCCGCCATCATCGCTGTCGTCGCCGGCGCGCTTGGTTTCGGCGCCGTTGCCGGCACCGCCGCCGCAATCGCGAAGTTCCTGTTCTTCCTCTTCCTCGTGCTGTTCGTCGTGTTCCTCATCTCGGCGATCTTCGTGGGGAAGAAGGTGAAGTCCGCGCTCACACCCGACTCGACGAAACGACCTTGAGCCGGCGATCGGGCTGGCCTTGCGCGAAGGGGACGTGAAAGGGTGGACCGCAGTCCCCCTTTTCCACGACCCGTGCGCCTTTTTTGTTTTTCCGCCCTTCGACTCCTTTCGTTTGTTTTCGCGCTGACGTTCGCGTTTTCCGACCTGCCGGCCCGCACGCGCTACGACGCCGTGCGGATGTTCGGAGTCGATTATGTGGACGCACGCGACGTGGCGCGGCGTTTCGGCATGACGCCGCGCTGGGTAAAAACCAACGAATCCCTGCGCCTCCAGAGCCAGTGGACGAAGATCGATTTTGCGAAGGACGCCGCCGACATCCGCATCAACGATCTCCGCATCTTCCTGAGCGAGCCCGTGGTCAGCGCGAACGGGACGCTGTATTTGTCGCGGGGTGACGCGCTGCAGGTGATCGAACCGATCCTCAGCCCGGCCAAGACCGGCGTGCCGCGGCTCAAGACCATTGTCATTGACGCCGGCCACGGAGGCTCCGATCCGGGCAACCAGAATCCGAAGCTGAAGCTCCAAGAGAAGCGGATGACCCTCGATGTCGCGCTGCGCCTCGAGCGGCTGCTGCGAGCGCGCGGCTATCGCGTCGTCCAAACCCGCCAGAAGGACCGGTTCGTCGAATTCGACGATCGCACCCAGCTCATTCGCAAGACGGGCGCGGACCTTTTCATTAGCATTCATTTCAATGCCTTCCGGGACGCGGCGGTCGGCGGCACCGAAACCTACGTGATGACGCCGCGCTACCAGCGCTCGAGCCCCCAGGCCGAACAGTCGAGCTCGATGATGAACACGACGTATCAGGGAAATCGTTACGACGACTGGAACATCCTCCTGGGCTACCACCTGCACCGGGGGCTCGTGAACGAGCTCGAGCTGGCCGACCGCGGCCTGAAGCGTTTCCGCTACCGCGTGCTGCGCAACGCCACCTGTCCGGCCGTGCTCGTCGAGGCGGCGTTTTTGTCCAATCTGCAGGAGGGCCGGAAGGTGAGCACCGCGGCCTATCGGCAACGCATCGCCCAAGCCATCGCCGACGGCGTCAGCGCCTACGCGCAGGCGTTGAAACGTGCGAGTTCGTGAGCTCGCAGACCTAGGCGCGCCGGGGCGCTTTGGCGGAAAACTTGCGCAGGTATTTCAGCGCGACCTCGAACTCGTGCGGCATCGGCGCCGTGAGCGTCACGGGCTCACGCGTCACCGGATGCTTCAGCGTCAGCTCGCTGGCGTGCAGCGCGAGCCGGCCGATCAGCGGCTTCTCCTCGGCACGGCCTTTGTAGCGCCGTTTCAAATCGGACAGCAGCAGCTTGATCTCTGGATCCCCGTAAAAGGGGTCGTTCAGGATCGGCGCGCCCGCAGCCGCGAGATGAACGCGGATCTGGTGGGTGCGCCCCGTCAGCGGCCGGCACTCGAGAAATACGATGCGGCCGAACCGCTCGAGCACGCGAAACTCCGTCAGACAATCGCGCCCGCCGCGGCCTTTGAACACCCGCATGCGTCCGGGCTGCCGTTCGTCCTCGCCGAGCGCGACCTCGACCGCGAACGTGTCCGGCAGCGTGCCGTTGGCGTCGCGGATCGGCGCGAGCACCTTCATCGCTTTCTCCGCTGGCAGGACGACGGCGAAGGCCAGGTATTTCTTTTCGACGGTCTTGGATTGGAATTGCCCGCTGAGAAAATCCAGTGCCGGCTTCGTCTTCGCGCAAAGGATCAGGCCGCTGGTGTCGGCATCGAGCCGGTGCACGTTGGCTACGTGAGGGCCGAGTTTCGCATGCACGAGCCCCATCAGGTTTTCGCGCTGCTTGTCCCAGCGATCCGGCGCGACGAGCAAGCCGCTCGGCTTGTCGAAGGCGATCATCGCATCGTCTTGATAAAGGATCGGAGGCAGCGGCATGCCCGAACATGTCCGTCCCGCTCGCCGGCGCGCAACTTCGTTCCGCGTCCGAGGAAGCCTTGGCCCGCCGCCGGTCAAAACCGCGTAAGCTTCTCCGGGGCCGCAGGAATGCGCTTGCCGCCCACCCGGCCCCCCGGCTCCTTTGGTTTATCCGCGCTCTCGCGATGCCGGTCCTGCCAAAATCCTTCATCGTCCTCGGAGCCGGTCTTCAAACCGCTCGCACCCGGCGACAACTGAGACGCCGACAGACGAGCGTGCCGGCGCAGTCGACCGCGTTTCGTTCGCTCATCGCCCGCTTCGCCCGCACGGAATTCGGGCGCGATCACGGCATCGAAGCGTCGCTCGATTACGCACGTTTTCGCGACCGCGTTCCCCTGCGCAGCTACGAGCAGTTTGCCCCGTATCTGGACCGCATGAAACGCGGCGAGGCCGACGTCCTGTGGCCGGGACAGTGTTCGTTCTACGCGATCTCGTCGGGCACGACGGCGGAGCGCGCGAAGTGGCTGCCGATCACGGGCGAGATGCTCGCGCATTTCCGCGAGGCGGAACTCGCGTCGCTGTTTTTCTATACGGCGCGGGTCGGAAACGCGGGCGTGTTTCGCGGGCGGCATTTGTTTCTCGGCGGCGCCACGGCGTTGTCGCCCGTCCCGGCGGCCAAACCGTTTGCCGCCTTCAGCGGCGATCTCAGCGGGATCACCGCGCTCAGCCGGCCCGCGTGGGCCGAGCGCCATCTTTATGAGCCCGGTCCGGAGATCGCGCAGATGACCGACTGGACGCAAAAGATCCAAGCCATCGTCGATCGCACGCGTCGGCGCAACATCACGCTGCTCGCCGGCGTCCCCAGCTGGCTCCTGATGTTGGGTGACGCGCTTCGCGAGGCCGAAGCGAGGTCCGGACGCCGCATCGCTCACCTGCAAGAGCTGTGGCCGAATCTCGAATGCCTCGTCCACGGCGGCGTGCCGCTGGCCCCGTTTGCCGACGAGCTCCGCCGCGCGGTCGGACCCTCGGTGAATTTTCACGAGATTTTTCCGGCCGCGGCGGGCTTCATCGCCGCCCAGGATGCGGACTCCAGCGCGGGTTTGCGGCTGTTTGCCGACAAGGGGCTCTTCTTCGAGTTTCTGCCCTGCCGTGATTACGATCCGGCGCTACCGCCGAACCTGGGCGCGAAAGCGGTGCCGCTTGAACAGGTGCGCGTCGGCGAAGACTACGTTTTGTTGCTCACCACGCCGGCCGGTCTCTGCCGCTACGCGCTGGGCGATGTGGTTCGCTTCACGTCGGTCGAGCCGCCACGGCTGATCTACGTCGGGCGCACGAAGCTCCAGCTCAATGCCTTTGGCGAGCATGCGATCGAAAAGGAGCTCACCGACGCGCTCGTGGCCGTGTGCCAGCGGCATCACTGGACGATTACGAATTTCCACGTCGCCCCGCTGGCCGTGAACTCGCTCACCGGCCAGCAGCGCGGCCGGCACGAGTGGTGGATCGAGCTCAAGCCCGGCACCGTCGAAACGCCCACCGGACCGCTGCTCGCGGGTCAGCTCGACACCGAACTCATGGGGCGCAACGACGACTACGCCACAAAGCGCAAAACCGGCGCGCTGGAAGCGCCGTTCGTGCGGCTCGTGATGCCCGGCTTCTTCGAGC
The DNA here is from genome assembly GCA_040255565.1 of Opitutaceae bacterium. Classification (GTDB taxonomy): domain Bacteria; phylum Verrucomicrobiota; class Verrucomicrobiia; order Opitutales; family Opitutaceae; genus Opitutus. The sequence continues at coordinate 591,234 of JBDZVH010000002.1, forward strand.
ACTGGCTGCGCCACCACGGCAAACTCGGCGGGCAGCACAAGATGCCGCGCTGCCGCAGCGATCGCGAAATTGCGGACGAGCTCAGCGCGATGGCGTGCTTCAACGCGGACTGATTCCGTCCGGCAGCCCGCGCGAGCCCGCGTGCTTACTCGAGGTATTTTTTCAACCGCTGCTCGAACTCGGCGGTTTCTTCGGCGCCGACTTTCCGATCGCGGATGACACCGTCGCGATCGATGATGAACGTGGTCGGGATCGCGTTGATGCCTTCGGCGCCGCCGAACGCGTCGACTACCGCGTCATCGGCCATGACGACCTGATAACCGACGGGAGTCTTCTGCATGAACTTCTTCACGACGCCCGGCCCGGCCTGGTCCACCGACATGCCGATGATCGCGAGTTTGTCGCCGTATTTCTTCTGCAGCTCGCCGTAGCCCGGAATCTCCATCCGGCACGGACCGCACCACGTCGCCCAGAAATCGACGACGACGACCTTGTCCTTGAACTGGTCGGAGCTGACGACCTTGCCGTCGACATCCTTCAATTTCCACTCGGGCGCGGGCGTGCCGACGTTGGATGCGGCGCAGGCGGGCGCCACGAGCGCGGCGAGTACAGAGAAGAGGGCAAAGGTGCGACGGAGTGTTTTCATGAGATCGGATAAGTGGACGTAGGAGCGAGCCGCCGCGATTTTCTTCCCGGGATTCGACCGCGGTCCAACTTACGAGCTCGCGCTGTCCGGCAAATCGAGGCCCAGGATTTCGATGAACTTCTTCATCGCCGGCGTGAGCACGCGACCCTTGCGGTGGAGAATCGCGAGCGGGCGGGTGAAATCCTTCCCCTTGAAGTGAATCGCGGCGAGCGTGCCCTGCTGCACTTCCTGCAGCACGGTGGCCTGCGGCACGATCGCGACGCCGTGATCGATCTCGACCGCGCGCTTCACCGTCTCGATGTTGTCGAACTCCATCACCGGCTCGATCTCGAGCTTGTTGTCGCGGAAGATCTGGTCGACGGCCTTGCGCGTCGGGATGTCGGGATCGAAACCGATGAAACGCTGCGTCGAGAGCTGCCTCAGCTCGAGCTCGCCGACTTTCGCGAGCGGGTGATTCGGATGCGCGATGAGCACCAGGTGGTCGTTGCGGAACGGCAACATCTCGATCTGGCGGTGCTTCACCGGAAAAGCGACGAGCCCGAAATCCACGGAGTTGTGGAGGATGTCCTCGTAGACGAGATTCGAGCGCCGATACTCGACGCGCACGTTGACCGACGGGAAATCGTGCAGGAATTTTTTGATATACGGCGGCAGCTCGTGGAGCCCGATCGAGTAGATCGTCGAGATGCGGATCGTGCCGCTGATCACCTTCTTCATCTCCTGCAACTCGCTCAGGAGCTTGTCGTAGGTGTGCAGGACTTCCTTGGCCGAATCGTAGACGCGCTGCCCCTCGCGCGTGAGCTGAAACTGCTTCTGGCTCCGATCGATCAGGAGCGTCTTGAAGTGCCGCTCCATCGCCCGCGCCTGCTGGCTCACCGCAGACTGAGTAATGCCATTGAGTTTGGCGGATTTCGAGAAACTCTTCGTCTCGACCAAGTCGGCGAAAATCTTGAAGTTTTCTATTTGCATGGTTCCAGGTGGCGCCCTGGCTCCATAAACATCGCTAATTTCGTCCTTCCAACAAGCATTTCTTCAATGCTGCTCTCCTATAACGATTTTTGTGCCCGCGCGCAGGCGGTGCTGAACGAGATCGCGGCGGCTTGCGTTTCCGCAGGACGAGACCCTGCCGAAGTCGAGTTGCTGGCCGTCACCAAAACGCATCCGGCCGAGGCCGCGGGCTATGCGGCGCGTTTCGGGCTTCACGCCGTCGGTGAAAACCGCGTGCAGGAAGGCGTCGATAAGCGCGCGCAATGCCCGGCCGCCGGCCTCCGCTGGGAATTGATCGGCCATCTGCAATCCAACAAAGCCCGCCTGGCGGCGCAGCATTTCGATCGTATTCAGAGCGTCGATCGCGAGAAGCTGCTCAACCACCTCGACCGGGCTGCCGGCGAACTCGGGAAAACGCTCCCCATTCTTCTGCAGATCAACGCCGGCCGCGATCCCGCGAAGTTCGGCGCCGAGCTCGAGGAGGCGCCGCGCCTGCTCGAGCTCGCGCTCGCAAAACCGCACCTGCGCGTCGACGGCTTCATGACAATCGCTCCGCTCTCGGACGATCCCGCCGTCGCGCAACGGACTTTCGCCGCCTTGCGCGAACTCCGCGACACGCTCGCGGCGAAAACCGGTGCGCCATTGAAAGAACTGTCGATGGGAATGAGCGGAGATTTCGCTGCGGCGATCGCCGCCGGCAGCACGATCATTCGGGTCGGCACCGCCCTCTTCGGCAGCCGCGAAACGCCCCTCCAATAAGTTGCGAACTCCGGTTTCTCCCCTCGATGACGCAAACAATAAAATTGCCGCGAACGGAAGTTTCCTGATTGCCGCATGGGGGATTCTTTTTAGCTCTCGGTGACGTGGAAACGGTCATTCTCAGTGAGGCTCGACGGGAGGCGCTTCTGAGTCTGCTCGACGATACGACGCCGCCGGTGCGCAAGGCCTTGTTGGCCCATTTCATCGATGTCGGCGCGCCCGCCGTGCAATTCTTGCAGGAAGTCTCCCACAGTTCGCATCGCGTGCTCGCGCGGCATGCCACCTGGTTCTTGGAAGAGATGCGGTTCAGCGACCCGGTCGCGGAGTTTCGCGGCTTCATCCGCTCGCTCAATTACGAGCTGGAGAGCGGCGCACTTCTCCTCAGCCGCACGGTTTCGCCCGCGCTCGACGTCGGCGCGTGCTGCGCGACGCTCGACGAGATCGCCCAACGGTGCCGCGAGCTCATCACGCATCCCGCAACGGTCCGCGAACAGTGCCGCATCATCAATCGCGTGCTGTTTCACGAATGGGGCTTTCACGGCAACGTCGAGAACTACACCGATCCGCTCAACAGCCTCATCGATCAGGTATTGACGCGTCGGAAGGGCATTCCGATTTCGCTCTGCACGGTTTACCTGCTGATCGCGGATCGTCTCGGGCTCGAGCTCGAGCCCGTCGGTCTGCCCGGCCACTTCATCGTCGGCTGCTACACCGAAGCGAAGCCATTCTTCATCGATCCTTTCGACCGCGGAATTTTCCTGGATACGGACGAAGTGTTCGCCCTGCTGCGCGCCAACAAGATCGTGCCGAAAACCACGGACCTGATGCCGACGCCCATCCGCGAGGTGCTGTGCCGCAGTTGCCGGAATCTCGTCAACCACTACAAGGCCGCCGGCGAAACCGAGCACGCGCGACTCTTCGCCAGTTTCGTCGAGGAGTTCGACTCCGCCTACGAGAAGAACGCCACGTGAGCCGGGTTTTCTGATTTCGGATTTTCGATTTTGCCCGGCGCGCCACGCGCCGCTTCACTCGAAAATCTGAAAGCGAAAACCGACAACTCCGGCGTCCTCACCCTGGCCGATCTCGAAGCGTGGTCGTTTGACGGCACCCCGCTCGCCGTCCTCGGCCAGCCGATCAAGCACTCGATCAGCCCGGCGATGCACAACGCCGCGCTCGCCGCCATGGCGCAGCGCGACGCACGCTTCGCAACCTGGAAGTATTTTCGCTTCGAGATCGCCCCGACGGACCTCGGTCGCGCGCTGCCGCTCCTGCACGCGAAGCGTTTCCGCGGCATCAATCTCACCGTTCCTCACAAGGTCATCGCGGTCGACCACATCGCGGACATCTCGCCTGCAGCGAAACAGATCGGCGCGGTCAACACGCTGCTCTGGACCGAGGCCGGCTGGCGGGGCCACAACACCGACGGTTACGGTCTCGCCACCGGCACGCGTGAGGACCTGCACGTCGCGCTCTCGCGCACGCACATCGTCCTCCTCGGCGCCGGCGGGGCGGCCCGCGGTGCCGCGGTCGAATGCCTGCTCGCCGGCTGCGCGTCACTCGCGATCGCCAACCGCACGCGCGAAAATCTCGACGCCCTGCTCGCGTCGCTGCGTCCGCTCGCCGGCACGATCCCGTTGCGGGGCTTCGCTCCCGGCGAACCGCCGCCGGACCTTCCCGCCGGCGCGCTGGTCGTGAATGCGACGAGTGCCGGCCTGCGCGACACGGATCCGGTGCCCGTGAATTTGGACGCGCTGCCGACGCCCGCCGGCGTTTACGACATGATCTATAATCCGCCCGAAACGACGCTGCTGCGCGCCGCGAAAACGCTTGGGCTCCCCTGCGCCAACGGCCTTTCCATGCTCGTGCACCAAGGCGCGAAAGCCCTCGAGATCTGGAGCGGCACCCCCGCGGACGTGAACGCGCCGATCATGGCGGCCGCGGTGCGCACCGCCTTGGGACGCTGACCTGCGGTTTGCGACGGGTCGACTGCGCTCGGGGAGAAGCTTGCCAGCGCCGCGGCTCTCCGTGACCGTCGCCCCGCCGTCCGGCCAAACTCCCGCATGAGCGCCTTTCCCTTCGCCGAGCTGTCCGCCGCGCTGCCGTGGTTTTTCCCGACGGTCGCGTTCGTCCTCGGCGCCTGCATCGGCAGTTTTCTCAACGTCGTAATTTATCGCGTGCCCGCAGGCCAGTCGATCGTTCGGCCCGGTTCGCATTGCGCGTGCGGCGCGCCCATCGCCTGGTCCGACAACATCCCGATCCTGAGCTGGTTTCTCCTGCGCGGACGGGCGCGCTGCTGCGGGCGCCCGTATTCGTTCCGCTATCCGTTCGTCGAGCTGCTGACGGCGTTGCTGTTCCTCGCGTGCTGGCTGCTTTTCCCACCGGCGAAGGCGCTGTGCGGCATGGTGTTTCTCAGTATCCTGATTCCGGCTACGTTCATCGATCTCGACCATTTCATCATCCCGGACGCGTTCACGATCGGCGGCGCTGCGGCCGGCCTGCTGCTTTCGTTGCTGGTGCCGGCGCTGCATGACCAGCACAGCGGGATCTATCTCCTCGACAGTCTGCGCGCCGGCGTGATTTCGCTGCAGGGCGTGCTCGTGGGTTCGGGCCTCGTGCTCTGGATCGCGCTGCTTGCGGAGCTCCTGCTGAAGAAGGAAGCGATGGGTTTCGGCGACGTGAAGTTCGTCGGCGCGATCGGGGCCTTCTGCGGCTGGCAGGGCGCTGTCTTCTCCGTTTTCGGCGGTGCGCTCGTTGGCACGCTCTGGTTCATCGTGGCGCTCCTGTGGCAGAAGATCGCTGGCTCGCCGGCGCCGGTCGCGTCCAAAGCCGAGACGCCCGAGGGCGAAGCCGCGCCGCTCGGCTTCGGGGTGCACGTGCCGTTCGGGCCGATGCTGGCGATCGCCGGGGCGATTCACTTTCTCTTTCTGCACCGCGGGGTCGCCGCTTGGTTCGCCCAGTTTTCCGAGCTGCTCTAACGCCGCACTCTTGCAACGCGAGCCGCCCCGTCCAGCATCGTGGCGTGAACCCTATCAGCCGGCTCGTGGGTCTTCTGCTTCTCCTCGGCGGGCTGCCATCGCTGTTCGGACAGGTGGTCGTGATCACCGAATACAAAAAGAAGCCGCACATCGTGCGGCACGTGGTCCGCAACACGCCTTATATTGAGGTCGACAAGAAGTTGATCGCCGCTCCGGCCAACCGCTTCGCCCTCCATGAAGTTCCGGAGTTCGTTCCGGTGCTGATCAGCGTGCGTAACCTCCGGGTCGGGACGCACGCGATCGAGCTCATGGACACCGCGTCGCGCATCAATAACGAGTTCGAGCTCACCGCCGACTTCTCGTCCGCCTACGCTCTGAAACGGGTGTTTCTCGTGCTGGAGTTGCTCCTCGAGGACGGCACCAAGAGGCTTTTTCTCCAGGAAATCGGAACGCTCGGTCCGGATCGTCCGCGTTCCGTGCGCGTGCGTGCGCCGCTGAATTTCCCGCTGGGCGCGGGCGAGTATCGGCTGCACCTCTTCGTCAACGGCGGCGAGGCACTGCACTCGCAGCAGCCGTTCAATTACCGCGAAGCGATGCTCGACAAGATGATCGCCACGCGGATCAAAGACCGCGCCGACGGTCCGCCGGCACCTTTCATCGGCCCGCCTCCCGTTTATCCGAAATCCCTCGAGAAATCGAAGCCGCACGGACGCACCGTCGTTCAGCTTCGCGTTCATGCGCGAGGAGCGGTGACGGACGCGCAAGTCATCGAAGCGTCGGATCCCGCGTTTGGCGAAGCCGCCGTCGAGGCGCTGCGCCAGTGGCGCTTTTACCCAAGGATCCAGGCGGGACGCGCGGTCGATGCGACCGTCAACGTCCCGCTCGATTTTGTGCCGCCGAGTTGAGCGGTGCGAATGCGACCACTCGCGCCCGCTCCGTCGCTCAACCGATCAGCGCGGCGCCGTCGCCCGTCCGGGTGTGCAACACGTCGGGCTTTTCGCCGAAGCGTTTTTCATACGCGGACGCGACCCGGCGAGCTTGCGCCGCGTTGAACTTTTTCGAGGTCAACGCCATCACCGCGCCGCCGAAGCCGCCGCCGGTGAGACGCGCGCCGTAGACATTCGCCGTCGCCACGAGCGTATCGACGAGGAAATCCAGTTCGGGCGTGCTGTTCTCGAAGAGCGATTGCGAACTGCGATGCGACGCCGTCAGCAGCTGGCCGACGGCCATCAGGTCGCCGCGTTTGAGGGCCTTGACCGTTTTGCCGACGCGCGCGATCTCCTCGATCACGTGACGCGCCCGCCGGTAAGCCTCGGGTTTCAGTTTCGCCTTCGCCGCTTCAAGTTGCTTCAGGGTTGCGTCCGCCAGCAGCGGCACGCCGAGCGTCTTCGCCGCCGCCATGCACGCCTTGTGCCGCGCCGCATAAAGTCCGTCGACCAGCGCGTGCTTCGTGTGCGTGTTGAAAATCCAGAACTGTGCGCCGCCCGGCAGCGGCACGGTCGCGAACTTCGGCCCGCGGCAATCGATCCACACCAGCCGGTCTTTTTTACCGAATCCGGATACGCCTTGGTCGAGGATGCCGCAGGGTACCCCGACGAAATGATTCTCCGCATATCGGCCGACCTTCACCACCGTCTCGCGCGGGGGCTGCTCGCCGTTGAGCGCGAGAAATGCGAGCGCTGACGCGAGCTCCAGGGCCGCGCTGCTGCTCAGGCCCGCGCCGAGCGGAAGGTCCGACGACACATAATAATCGAAACCCGCCGGGACCTTCAGCTGGAACCGCGGCAACGCCGCGAGGACGCCAAGCGGATAATTCAGCCAGCTGCGCGCGCCCGTCTGCCGCTTTGGCTTCTTCTCCACCGGCAGCGAAACGATCTTTCCGCCCAGCTGGCTGAAAAAGCGCCGCCGCTGGTCGGTTCGCGCGGCGATCGCGACGGTCACCGTCCGGTCGATTGCGGCGCCGAGCACCGTGCCGCCGTTGTAGTCGGTGTGATTGCCGATGAATTCGACGCGTCCGGGTGCACGCGCCACGAAATCGGGAGCCCGCCCGAAGACGGACGCGAACTCCCGGCGGATCTTGTTTGCTGGATTTGCCACGAGGAAATCACGCGGCGCCGCGCAGCGCCTGACCGGCCTTGAACCGAATCGTTTTCATTGCGCGGATCTTCATCGGCTGGCGGGTGTGCGGATTGTAGCCGCGGCGCGCCGCGCGCGTGGTGACCGCAAACGCCCCGAAACCGACCAGCTGGACCTCCTTGTCGCGACGAAGTCCGCGTCCTACTCCCGCCAATACAGCGTCCACGGCCTTTTCCGCGGCCGCGAGCGATGTGCCTTCGCCCAGCAGCTTGCGCACTTCGACTACCAGCTCGGCTTTGTTCATGATCGCTTCGTCGTTGGGGAGGCTCGAACGAACGCCCGCTGCTCCCAGCGGTCAACCCGATTCAGGTCCGCGTCGAATCATCCCGGGCCAGGCCCGGCGTTTCGCCGTTGCGTCCTTTCACCACGATCTCGATCAGCTGCGCCAGCGCCGCCGTGCGCTCGATGTGGCGCTCCGCCGCGAGTTGATCGGCCCGCTTGAGCAGTTGCGCCGCCATCGTGCGCGCCTGCGCCGGCGGCGCGCCGAGCCGTTCGCACAAGGTCGTGAGTTGATCGAGCTCGGTCATGGCCGGTGTTCGGCGAGGATGACAGTCTCGGCGCCCGGCGCAAAACCCAGCGGTGCGTCGGCCGCGAGATTCAACAAGGTCATCAGCGCGAGCCCGACAAACCCCTCCGCCGCGTCCACGGCGGAACGCAGCTCGCCGACCTTGCGTTCGCCTTGATACAGCGGCGCGGGTAATGCCGGAGCCGCTCCGCGACCTGTCACTCGCATCAGCCGTCGGCGAACCTGTCCCATCGATTTCAATCGCGCCATCACTTCCTGTCCGAGGTAACAGCCTTTTGTATACGAGATCGCGTCCGCTTCGAGACCACCCTCGTTCGGCAGATCGGCGGGACCGATGTCGCGCGGCACCGCCGGCACGCCCGCGTCGATCCGCCATCGTTCAAGTTCCGCAGCCGGGCACTCCGATGAGTCCGTCAAAAACGCAGCCAGCCGCTCCACCTCCGCCGCTGGAAACACACACTCCCAGCTCTCGTCCTGCATGCGGCGCCCGCGAAACACGAATGCCCCCGCGAGACTTTCTTTCAAAACCGTCGCTCGCTCCCTCGCCTGCGGGCCGATGAGCGCGATCGCCGACCAAGCCTCCGTCTGATCCTCGATCACGACGTCGTCCGCGATCACATACGCTTCGAGCCGCTCGCGAATCACCAACGATGACGATTCATAACTGCCCACCCAGAACTCCGAGTGGCCCGCGCCGCGCAGGATGAAGCTATCCGCCAAGACCCGCCCCTTGTGATTCAACCACAGCCCGTAAACGGCAGCGTCCGACTCCAGCCCACGCAAGTCGTTGCTAAACTGGCCTTGCAGAAAACTGCCCGCGTCTTCGCCTGAAATTCGCAGCCAAGCTGCCGGCTGCCATCGCGAAAATGCCATCGTTTGCTGAAAAATCTGTTCACCTTTAATCATTCTGTATGGGCAATTTCCAAAAATGTCTGAAAGCTCGTGCGAGATTTATTTGACGGTGGGGCGTTAGCGGCTACTACTCAACTCATCAAATTTAACACTTCTCCCGCCTAGCGGGAGTTTTGGGGTAACTAAGAAAGCAAAGGCGGGCCGCTTAGGGGTAAGCGGCCCGCCACTTTTTTATCCGGATCCGAACGAACGACCAGCGCTCGGCCCAGATTTTGCGAGAAACGAGTTCCTCGCGGACGTTTCGATCCGCCATCGAGTCGAATCGATTGCCTTGAAGCCAAGCTTGCAGGACGCACGCCGCGCCCGCCAAGCTGGCCGTTTTCATGCAGAGAACATCCGACATCAACGTCGTCGAGACCCGCGCCCTGCCGTCGCCCTCCGCCCTGCTGGCAGAACTGCCGAAAAGCGAAGCCCAGGCCGCTTTCATCGCCAAAGCCCGCAGCGAAATCCGCCGGCTGATTTTCACCGACGACAAACGTTTCCTGCTGATCGTTGGCCCTTGCTCGATCCACGATCTTGAGGCGGGCCGCGACTACGCCCGCCGACTCGCGGCGCTCGCCCGCGAGGTGTCCGACCGCATCATGGTCGTCATGCGCGTCTACTTCGAAAAGCCGCGCACCACCGTCGGCTGGAAGGGCCTCGTGATGGACCCGCACCTCGACGGCTCGCACGACATCGCCGCCGGCCTGCGGCTCGGCCGGAGCTTTCTGCGCGATGTCCTCGATCTCGGGCTTCCGACCGCGACGGAACTCCTCGACCCGATCACGCCGCAATATGTTGCCGACCTGGTGTGCTGGGGCGCCATCGGCGCTCGCACGACGGAATCGCAAACTCACCGGCAAATGGCCTCCGGCCTCTCGATGCCGCTCGGGTTCAAAAACGGCACCGACGGCTCGATCCAGACCGCCATCAACGCCATCAAAGCCGCCGGTCAGCCGCAGACGTTTCTCGGTATCAATGTCGACGGTGCGGCCTCCGCGATCGTCACACGGGGCAATCCCAACTGCCACGTTGTCCTCCGGGGCGGCACCGCCGGTCCCAACTACTCGCCCACGCACATCGCGCAGACCGAGGCGATTCTCGCCAAAGCCGGCCTGCCGAAGGCGATCCTCGTGGATTGCTCGCACGACAACTCGGCGAAAAAACCGGAGCTGCAGCCCGACGTCCTGCGCGCGCTGCTGGCCCAGATCACCGCCGGCAACACCTCCATCATGGGCGCCATGATCGAGAGCAATCTCGGCGCCGGCAACCAGCCGTTCCCCGTGCCCAAGGAACAGCTGCGCTACGGTGTCTCGATCACGGACGGCTGCATCGACTGGGCCACCACCGAGGCCCTGATTCGGGAGACCTACGCGTCGCTCGCGCCACGATTTGCCTGATCGCGCGTCGCCGCCCTTATTCGACCTCGCAATTCGCCTAAATTGACGCACGCCCCGCAGTTCCTGCGTGAATCGCCGCCGCCAACCATGGTTAACTGACCCGCTCTTATGAAAAATCCCATTCGCGTCGCTGTCACCGGAGCCGCCGGTCAAATCGGTTACTCCCTCCTCTTCCGTATCGCCTCCGGCGCAATGTTCGGTCCCGACCAGCCCGTCATTCTTCAGCTCATCGAAGCTCCTTTCGAGAAAGCCCTGAAGGCCCTCGAGGGCGTCGCGATGGAGCTCGACGATTGCGCATTTCCGCTCCTGCACGGCATCGTTCAGACGGACAAGCCCGAGATCGGCTTCAAGGACGCCAACTGGTGTCTCCTCATCGGCGCGAAGCCCCGCGGCCCGGGCATGGAGCGCGCCGATCTCCTGAAGGACAACGGCAAGATTTTCATCGGCCAGGGCCAGATCATCGATGCGGTCGCCGCGGCCGACGCGCGCGTGGCCGTCGTCGGCAATCCCGCCAACACCAATTGCATGATTGCCGCTTCGCAGGCCAAGCGCCTCCCGGCGGAAAACTTCACCGCGATGGTGCGCCTCGATCAGAACCGCGCGCAAACCCAGCTCGCGAAGAAGGCCGGCGTGCCGCTCACGGAAGTCCGCAACATTTTCATCTACGGCAATCACAGCCCGACGATGTTCCCCGCCTTCGCCCACGCGACGATCGGCGGCAAACCCGCGCCGCAGGTCATCAACGATCAAGCCTGGCTGCAGGGACCGTTCTGCGAAACGGTCGGCAAACGCGGCGCCGCCATCATCGCTGCGCGCGGTGCATCTTCCGCCGCCTCGGCCGCCAACGCCCTCGTCGATCACGTCCGCAGCCTCGTCACCCCGGGCGCCGTTCACTCCATCGCGGTGAAATCCAACGGCGCCTACGGCTTCGATCCCCATGTCTGGGCGGGCCTCCCCGTGCGCACCACCACGCCCGGCAGCTACGAGGTCATCACGTCCTACGAGATGGACGATTTCGCGAAATCGAAGATCGCGGCCACGAACAAGGAACTCGTCGACGAGCGCTCGTTCGTCGCCGACATGATCAAGTAACGGCCCGCAACTCGACGACCGCTTTTTCTCTCGCGGCGCTCCACGGAGCGCCGCTTTTGTTTTATCCGATCAACCCCGCCAACTCCGGGCTGATCCCGAACGCGGCACGCACCTCGGCAAATGCCTCGATCAACTCGCCCGGCGCACCCGGTCGCGGGAAAACCATGTCGAGGGACATCCCGGTGCAGCGCACGTGCGCGTCGACGCCTTCGACGCGAATCTCGCACTCGCTGCAATCCGATGGGTAGTGCACGGACAGCCGCTGATCCTCTTCGAGCTCCTCGATCGCATCGATCACCGCCTCGACCTGGGCTCCGCGTTTCAACGCGAACGCGATCTCGGAAAAACGCGCCGCGAACACCGACGCCATCGCGTCCGAACGCGCGAGCCGCGCATCCCGCAACGCCCGCAACGTCGTCGTAGTCGTGTAACGCTCCGGCGCCGCGACCTCGAGTTCGTAGGCGATCTCGACCGTGAAATCCTTGGCCGCGAGCACGGCGAGCGGACTGCCAAGCGAGAGCGAAAGGTCTTTTCGTTTGTAGCCGAAACCGGCGCGAACCGCCTGGAACAGCGTTTCCGCTTCGTCGGCAAGTTCAGCGGCGCAGATTTTTCCCAGAAACGCGTTCGTCACGTCGTTGGCCGCGTCGGGAATCGTGTGGTGGCCCTTTTTGAAACCGCCGAGCGCCTTCACCAGCCCGCCGCCGCGTCCGACAAACGCAATTTCGCCGACGATCTTGGAAGGAATCTCATCCGCCATTCCGCCTCAGAAAACCGAGCCCCGCCTCCCGCGCGACTGTGAAATTCTCAGATCAGGAGGTCGCCAAAGATCGGAGCATAAGAATTGCAATAAAATCGAGTCCTGCTCACCTGACGCCAAAGTAGCACTCTCAAATTCCATGCTCAACGCCCTCCGGCCGCTCACTTTGCTCCTGCTGTTATTCCTGACGCCGCCGCTCCATTCGCAATCAAGCTCGGGCGTCACCTCGTTGCCGGAGTTGTCCGTGCGATCCACGACCGGGTGGCAAATTGTGGAAGGCACGAACATGGATGCGCTGTGCGATCTGAAGACGAACGACGCGAACGCGTTCTTCGCCGATCTGGACGCCTTCATCGCCTTCGTGCGCGATTTCGCCCCCGAGGCCGCACTGCCGGTGGGCACCAAGGTGACCTTCTTTGTCACGAAGTCCGGTAAGGTAAAGAAGGCGTCCCTTGACCGCTCACTCCCGATCGTTGCGGCCACCGCCGAGCAACTTTGCATCATTCTACAAACCGCCGAACTGGACTCCGATGCCCTACATGCCTTGCGGCGGGACGTCGTTCTCGCGTCGTTCGTGTTCCGGAGTCCGCGATGGCCGCTTTGGTTCGAAACCGGAATGGCCCAGACCTTGGCGATGGCCGAGATCACGTCCGACGAAACTCGGATCGGGAAGCCGCCAGATGCCCTGACCGCACCCCACACGACACACGTCATCTCTTATGACGAGGTTCTCTCCACCACCGCTGAAAGTTCGTCCTGTAAAGACAGAGACTTCGTCAGCAAGCACAGCCGTCATCCGCTGTGTTCGTCCATCTCGCACTGTTCGGCAGACACGCGCCAGGCCGGGATGGGTTGTTGAATTTCCTTTCTCGGATCGCGGCGGGCGAATCTCACTCCGAGGCGCTGCGTGACGTCTTTGACATCAGTCCGGCCACACTCGAAGCCGTCTTTCGCGACGTGGTTCTCGCGGACTACCGACACGAACGGCATACCTTTTTTCTGGGCAGAAGCTGGGGCGAATATCGCTCCAACCCTCAAATCGTGAGCCGACGCGCCCCATTCGGCATCCGTCCAATTCGACCAGCCACATTGGAAGAGGTGCAACGTCGATTCGCTCTTTTGCGGCAAGCACAGCCCGCAGCGCTTGCGTGCTTCGAGAGAAGATTCCCTGAGCCCGAGTAACGCGTCTCTCCCGAACGCCTGCCCTCACGCCCGCGCCAGGCGCCGGATCAGCATGACCAGCGCGACGAACGCGAGCACCGGCAGCCAGATCGGCGACAGGACCGCGAGGGCGACCAGCGCCGCCACCGCCAGAGCGGCGATCAGGCCCAAGCCCGCGCCTGCCAGGGCCACCACGCCCGCCAGCAGCACACCGCCCACCCACACCAGCAGAAACACCGGCACCAGCAGCACCGGGATGAATTTCACCACGAGCAGGCCGACGATCACGGCCAGCACGATTTTCCAGAAAGTGTTCATATCCCCAGAACCCTTCCGCGCCGCAAAAGTTGCAGGCCACACCTGCACGCGCGCCGCACCCTCGCTCATAGGACCGCGTTCTGCCGGATGACGTTCGCATACCAGCGCGCACTCAACTTCGGCGTGCGCCGCTGCCGCGCGAAATCGTTGTGCACGATTCCAAAGCGCCGCCCGTAGCCGTCCTCCCACTCGTAATTGTCGATGAAGGACCACAGGAAATAGCCTTTCACCGGCGCGCCATCCGTCATCGCTTCGCGCAACGCCCGCAATCCCTGGCGAATGCATTCCAAGCGGTGCACATCCGGCAGTTCGCCGTCGCACTGCGCCGGCTCGTCATAGCCCGCGCCGTGCTCGGTCACGTAGATTGGGCGCGCCCCGTAACACTCGCAAAACAGTCGCGGCCCCCAGTAAAGCACCTGCGGAATCAGATAATGCCAGTGACAATCCGTGCGCGGAAATCCGGCCGGAAACGCCACCTGCTCCGCCCGCCCGCGCCGGCCCGCGCTCACGTAATGACCCGTATAAAGATTCAAACCCACGAAATCCGTGGGCGTCGAAATCAACGCGAGATCGCCGCGTTGCACCTTCGGCGCCGCCGCTCCCGCTGCGCGCAAATAGCTCGTAGCGTAGCGCCCGCGAAACACCGGTTCGAGCACCCGCGTGTTCTCGGTCACAAACGCCCGCTTCGCCGCGGCGATATTCTCCGGACGGCTGTCGATCGGCACGGTCACGATCGAGTTATCCGTCAACCCCACGCGCGCACCGCGGCCGCCGTGTTCGCGCACCGCGCGCACCGCGTGGCCATGACAGAGCAGCGCGTGATGATAGGTTTGATTCACGACGGCGTCGCCCTCGCGCGCGCCCGGTGCCTTCTGGCCGTTGCCGTAGCCGAGCGTCGTGAAACAAAAGATCTCGTTCAACGTGATCCAGTTTTTCACCCGATCGCCAAACGCGCGCACGATCGTGTCCGCATACCGCGCAAACGCCTCCGCCACGCCACGCCCTCGCCAGCCGCCGGCCTCCTCGAGCGCCTGCGGCAAATCCCAGTGAAACATCGTCACCCACGGCGTGATGCCGTGCCGCTCGAGCGAATCGAACACCCGCCGGTAAAAATCCAAGCCCTTCTCGTTCGCCGCACCCGTGCCGTCCGGCACGATCCGCGGCCACGCGAGCGAGAGCCGGTAATTTCGCAGCCCAAGTTCGCGCATCAGCGCGAAATCCTCGTCGAAGCGATGATAGTGATCGCAGCCCAGATCGAGCGTATCACCATTTCGGACACGCCCGGGCAAGCGGCTGAACACGTCCCACACCGACGCCCCTTTGCCGTCTTCGAATGCCGCCCCTTCAATTTGCGGCGCAGCGGCGGCGACACCCCAGACAAATTTTGATGGGAACCGAACGGGTTGCATGTGGAAAGAGCGCGCCACCGTGCGGCGTGCTCGCGCCGAGACAACGACCGGCACACTCTATCGGTTGGGTGAGGCCCCCTGCGTCGCGAAGGCCCTGCCTCGGTCTCGCTCAAAACGCCTGCCGTCCGACAAACACCAACACCAGCACGCTGACGATCGCCACGAGCGCCGTCGCGATCAGCGCCCCACGGCCGTTGCGCCAGTAAACCGTGTCCTCGACCCGTACCGCCACTGTCGACGCTTCGCGGGCGTAGCGATAGGTCCGCTGCGCGAGGAACAGCTTCAACACCGCGCTCCCGAGCAGCAGGTAAAATTGCACGCGACCGCCGCCGGCCGCGCCGCCTTCGAGCGAGCCCAGGATTTTCGCATCAATTAACAACACCGTGAGCACGCCGAGCATCGCGTAGATCGACGCCCGGCCGGCGAGCACCTGCACCTCGCGCGCCCCGGCGGTGAGCTCGGACGGATCGTCCGGCGTAATCGGCTCCGCGCGCTCGCCGGAGGCGGTCGCCGGCGGCATCTTCAGGTTTTCCAGCGGAAAAGGCGCCTTCCACGCCGCCCACACCGACGGCACCGACGCGAACATCACGACGATGAAGAAGGTCGAAAACCCGAGCCACTCCGCGAGCGGGCCGGACGCCATCGTTGTCGGCACGAGCATGAAATTCATCAGCGCCGTCGCGAAGGCGTAGTGCGTCATCGTGCTCCGCCCCGGCGCGAGCTGTTGCATCATGTAAACCATGTTGCCGACAAACCCGAAACCGTAGCCGAACTTCTCGATGCTCACGAGCAGTGCGATCGTCGAGTAATCGAGCCCGTGATGCGCCGCGCCGTAGTGGCTGAGATAAACGAAGGTGAAGTGCGGCACGTTGAGGCAGAGCCCGAGAAACGGCAGTGCGCGCTTCAGGCCGATCCGGCCGAGGAACATCCCGCCCAAAACGCCGCCGACGATGTTCGCGATCGTGCCCCACACCGCATCGATATTGGCCACCTGCCCCGCCGTAAGGCCGAGGCCTCCGGTCTCGACCGACGACTGCATGAAGAGCTTCCCCTCCACCAGCAGCAGCCCCTCGCCGAGCCGGTAGAGAAACACGAAGGCGATCATCCCCCAGAACGCGCGCTTGTGGAAAAACGTCGTCGCCGTGCCGAGGAAATCCTGCACCACCTGGCGCGCGTTGTGCGGCCGGTGCGCGATCGTGCCGGTCGGCAGCGCCCACACGTGATACGCGGCGAAGAGCGCCATCGCGACCGCTGCCGTGATCCACACGCCCATCCACATCTTCACCGGCGTCCAACCCTGCGCATTCGCGAGCGCCTCCATCCCGCTGATCAGCACGCCGGTCGCGAGCACCTTGCCTAGATTCCAGAACATGCTTTGGAAACCCGCGCTGTTGGCCTGCGCCTTCCGGTCGAGCGCCGTCAGATAAATGCCATCGCCGCAGATGTCCTGCGTCGACGACGCGAACGCCGCGACCCACAACAACGCGATCGTCACCTGGAAAAACGACGGGAGCGGCAGCGCCATCGCCACGCCGGCGAACAGCACCGCGATCAACGCCTCCATCGCCAACACGAAGAATTTCTTCGTGCGATACATGTCGAGAAACGCCGCCCAGAGCGGCTTCAACGACCACGCCACGATGATGCTGCCGAGCGCCACCGTGTTCTGGCCGTCGCTCACGCCAAGCGATTTGAACATCGTCGAGGCGGTGCCGTTGACGACATTGAACGGGATGCCCATCGCGAGATACAGCGAAGGCACCCAGAAGACGGCGTGACGTGCGAACGAGCGGAGTTGAGTCATGGAACGAAAAGGAAACGTGGCGTCCCCGACCGGGCAGGGACAACAACTCCCGCCAGGCACTCACCTTCCGGCCGGCCTACCCCAGGACAACCTTGGCGGTGAGCCGCCTGACAGGAGAAAATGCCGCGCGCACCGCCGCTCATCGAGAGCGCGCGACGCGCGAAATCACCCGGAAACGCTGCGGATGCGCGAATGACACACGAAGGGGCAAGGCCGCACACTGGGTCATCCCCGCTTTCGCGAGAATGACCCCGCAACTCCATCGTTAGAGTAGATGCCGCCGCCCCGCCGTCGCGGCCGGCGTTTTCCGGCGCGACGGCGGACGTGCGACCGACCCGCCGTAAATTCGGATTTTCCCTCGTAGCAGCAGCGTGCCTGGGCGGGTAAAACCCGATGAAGAGAGCCGGCAGAATCCGACGAAGTCGCGGCTTTACACCAAACGTTAGAGTGCGGCGCAATCTTGTGCGCACCGCAATTGACCGGCGTTCTCTACCCGCACGCCCTTCCCCCGCCAATGGAGTTCCCCACTTTTTGGAGCTTCCTCCTTTCTGCCGTTGTCGACATCCGGTCGCGGGCGCAGCGCGGCCGGTTCGCCGGATGCCGCGCTCCGGTCCGGCCAGGGGCGGCGACTCGCGCCAGTCGCGGCCCGAGATCATGAATCGCTCACCCGAGCCAGCCGGTGCCCGCCGTCCGACGTTGAAAGATGTCGCCCGCGAATCCGGCTACCACATCACCACGATCTCGCTCGCGCTGCGCGATCACCCGAGCATTCCCGAAAACACCCGCGCGCGGATTCGCGCGATCGCCGATCGCATCGGCTATGAGCGCAACCCCGTGTTTCAAGCGCTCAGTCGTTTCCGGCAGCAAGGCACGGTCTGCGCGCCCGCGCCGCGGATCGGTTATCTGGAAAATTTCCGCTCCGGTTTCGCGCCGCCGCGGCCGCCCCATCTCGAAGCGATCTTTCAAGGCGCGCGCCGCCAGGCGGAGCTGCTCGGCTATCGCCTCGAGCCGCTCGCCGTCGGCGAGGACGATCACGACTCGCGCACGCTCACCAAATATCTCCGCGAAAACGAAATCACCGGACTCGTCATCGGCAGCTTCGTGCCGGGTTTCGCCGAGATCGCGCTCAACTGGGACGACTACGCCGTCGCCAAGATCCACTCGCGTCACACCGAGCCGGACGCGACGGTCATCGGCAACGACCAATTGCGGGAGGTGCGACTCGCGTTTCGCCGGCTCTCCGCGCTCGGCCACCAGCGGATCGGGCTCGCCGTCGGCCGCGCCGACGAGGATGCCTGCGGCCACCGCCACACCGCGGGCTATCTGATGGAGGAAGCATCGATCCCGCGCGACCGGCGCGTGCCGCCGCTGTTGTTTCCCTACAACGTCGACGAGCCCACGCTCGCCGGAATGATCGCCCGCTGGGTCCGCCGCAATCAGGTCGACGCCGTCCTTTGCAACTGGGCCACGCTCCTCACTCCGCTCGGCGCGGAAGGCCTCAAGATTCCCGACGACGTCGCCGTTGCCTGTCTCTGCGTCTGCGATTCCGACAGCCCCCTCGCCGGGATCCGGCCGCACCTGCACCTCGTGGGCGAGCGCGCTGTATCCATTGTTGTGACACAGCTCAAATCGACCGAACGCGGACTGCCCGATTTCCCCTCGTCCATTTATGTCCAAAGCACCTGGCAAGACGGCCCCACTGCCCCCGACCGCCGCTAGCCCGACTGCCGAGCCGAAGCGCTACTACACGCTCGCCGACATCGCGGCGCAGGCCGGCGTGCATGTCACGACGGTGTCCCTCGCGTTGCGCGATCATCCCAGCATCCCGCCTGTCACGCGCGCGCGAATCCGCGCCGTCGCGAAGGAGTTCGGCTATCAACGCGACCCGCTTCTCGACGCGTTGAACTTCCATCGCGCGCGGCGCACGCAGCAGACCCGATCGGTGAACTCCGCCTTCGTCGTGCATGCCGGCACGACGCGTCTGTTCGGCGGCAATCATTACCAGCCGCTCGTCTACGCGGGCGCCAAGGCTGCAGCCGAAGCTCACGGCCATGCGCTCGACATCTTTGTGGTCGGTCACGGCCATCTCGCGCCGGCGCGACTGAACACCATCCTCACCGCGCGCGGCGTCACGGGGGTGCTCTTGTCCACCTTTGAAATCGACATCGAACAACTCGACCTCGACTGGGCGCAGTTTTGCGCGGTGAAGATCGAGTGTCTGCACCTTACGCCGAATCTGGACGCGGTCTCCAACGACCAGCTGCAGGTGGCACGCCTCGCGATGCGCCGCCTGCGCAAACTCGGCTACCGGCGGATCGGCCTCGCCACCGCGCGCGAAGACCAGACGCGCCTCGGCGAATCCTTTGGCATGGGCGTGCTCATCGAGCAGGCGTCGCTGCCGGAAGCCGAGTGCGTGCCGCCGCTGATCTTCAGTCTCGCCGAGGTGCCGATGCTGCCGCGCCTGATTCCGGAATGGATGCACGAGCACAAGGTCGACGTCATCATTTCGAACTGGAACGAGCTGTTCGACGTGTTCGCGACCGCCGGTCTGCGGCTCCCGCAGGATGTCGCGTTCGCGTCGCTCGACGTCCCGCCCGGCCTGCCGCACGCCGCGGGCGTCGTGCAGAACCACCGCCTGGTCGGGCAGCGTGCAATGGAACAGCTCGCGATCATGACCGACGCCTATCAGCGCGGCGTGCCCGAGGCGCAGACGATCACTTACATTCCCGGCTACTGGCAGGATGGCACCACCGCTCCGCCGCGCGTCCGACGCGCCGGTGTGGAGTGGAACTGAGTGGCATCGGGAAAATCCCCGTATCCAAATTTCGGGTGCAATCCTTGTCTGACGGCAGCCGTCGCGGCGCCGGCGCTCCCGCGGGCCGTCATTAAACTCATAGAGTCGGCAACGCTTTGAGTTCCGCGCCCGGGCCGCGCTTAACCGAGACCCACCCCGCGGTCTCCTTCCCCGCGTCGCTCTGCCTCCCCTTTCGCATTCGCGTTCGACTTGCCTACCTCGAATGCCGGCTCGCGCCGGCGCACGCAGTAAAACGTCAGTCCTATGAACGATCCCACACAAAGACCTAACATCCATCGCCGCCCCGGACTTATTCGGGCCGGCTTTTTCCTGGCCCTCCCGGCGCTTGGCACCGCGGGATTTGCGCAGCAATCCGGCGCCGCCGCGCCGGCCGACGGCGAAGTCGTCACGCTCTCGCCGTTCAATGTCTCGACCGAGCGCGACTCCGGCTACCGGGCCTCGAACTCGATTGCGGGCACACGCACCAACACCCCGATCAAGGACATCCCGCTGAACATTCAGGTGTTCACGAAGGATTTCTACGACGATCTCCTGATCACCAACCAGGTCGACCTTGAGCGCTACAACGCCTCGCTCGTGAACGGCGGCGCGGACACCCGTTCGTCGAATCCGATTCAGCAGGCCTACAATGCGTTTCTGTTCCGCGGATTCGTCCAGAACTGGGGCTTGCGCGACGGCATCCGCCAATACGATCCCATCGACACGCAAGGTCTCGCGCGCGTCGAAGTCGTCAAGGGCCCCGCCGGTCCGCTCTACGGTTTGTCCTACGCCGGTGGCGTGATGAACAGCATCACCAAGCAGGTCGACTTCCGCGAAAACTTCACCTCGCTGCGCGCCTCCGTGCAGAACGAGGGCGAATACCGCGGCACGATTGACGCCAACTACACCGGTAACGTCGGCGGCGGAAAGTTCGGCGTGCGCTTCAACGGCGCCCATGCCGACACCAAGGACGAGCGCGCGCACTCCGACGGCACCGTGCGCTACGCCCAGCTTAACCTCGAGTGGCAGCCGTTCCCCAATACGCAGCTGAAGTTCCTCATGGAGGACGGCTATCGCGAAAAGAACAACGGTCTCGGCTATTTCACGCGCGCCGAGCGCGATGCCGCCGGCAACGTCCTCGATAACGGCGCGTCCATCCCGCTGCAGATCGACCACCCGAACATTCCGTGGGAGTGGAATTGGTCCACCGGCACCAACCCGCGCTCGATCGACACGGAATTATATCGCGGCACGATCGATCACGCTTTCAACGATCAGCTGAGCGTCACCGCCTACTGGCAATACGGCAAGCGCCTCAACATCGACTCCAACGGCTGGGAAGCCAACGGCTCCGGCGGCGGCGCCGCCTGGGACACCAACGGCAACACCGGCTGGATCAATCCGGGCGCAGCCAACGAAATGATCCGCCTCGGTTATCACTACCGCGATTGGGGCAACCACATGCACGGCTACGGCGCCACCGGTATCTACAAGTTCGATATCGGCGAGATCCGCAACACCTTCACCATCGGCGGCGCGGCCTGGGGCGAGCGCTTCCTCACCCAGCGCTACGCGCAGCCCTCGACCACGACCAACGTTCTCATCTTCCCGGTCAGCGCCAACATCAACACCGAGAACGTCCCCACCATTCCGCCGAACGACTTCGTCGCCGACACCGGCAACGGCGGCTGGAATCGCGAAAACAACTCCAACGACTATTACTTCGCCGCCTGGCAGGGCTCGATGCTCCAAAACCGCCTCAAGCTCAACGCGGCGATCAATCACACGAACCTGAAGCTCGTCCAAACCTCCGGTGCCGGCGGTCCCGCCAACGTCACCGAGGTCTCGAAGAACTCGCCGATGGTCGGCGCGATGTTCGATGTCACCAAGGAGATTTCCATCTTCGCCGTGCACGCCACGTCGCTGTTCCCGTCTACCGACAAGAACAGTTTCAGCGTCCAGATGCCGCCCGAGATCGGCAAGAGTTACGAAGGCGGCGTCAAGGTCGAGCTCCTCGACGGCAAGATCAGCGGCACCATCAGCTATTACCAGATCCGCAAGGAGGGCGGCGGTCGCCAGATCTCGCCGGGCTTCAACCAGAACGTCCAGCGCTGGGACGCCATGTCGGACGCCGAGCGCGCCGCGAACTTCCCCGGCCAGACGCGCGAGACTCTCCTCGCGCAGGGCGACTTCTTCCCCGCCGGCGAGATTGAGTCCAAGGGCTACGAAGCCGACCTGATCTTCCAGCCCACCCGCGACTGGCAGATCATGCTCAGCTACGCCCACAACACCAACGAGGTCACCCAGTCCGCCGACGCTTCCCAGCTCGGCCGCGCCACGCAGGGCTCGATCAAGGACCAGGTCGCGCTGCTCACGAAGTATTCGTTTTCTCGCGACACCCTGAAGGGCGCCTACATCGGCACCGGTCTCCAATACGCTGGCAAGGCGCTGCAGGATTACAACGGCCCGGGCGGCGGCGCGCGCTACTACCCGAGCACGTTCTACGCGGAAATCTTCGCCGGCTACCGCTTCAAGTTCCTCGGCTACAGCTCGCTCATTCAGCTCAACGTGAAGAACCTCACCGAGCAGGAGCAGTTCGTCGGCTGGAAGGCCACCGGCTCCGCCAATGTCCGCTCCACCCAACCCTACGAGGTGAAGACGCCGGTCATCTACAGCCTCACCGTTGGTCTCGATTTCTGAGTCGATCAGTCAGCAACATTTCATCGGAGGGCGGGAGTACTCCCCGCCCTCCTTTTTTCTTTTACGACGCCCCCTCGCACCGCCGCCTGCCGACGGACCTGCGTTTTTTTGCTTCCGCCACCCTCCCACTGCGCGAGACTCAGCCCACCCCGCGACATGCCCCTGCCCTCCTCTCTTCGCGTGCGTCTTGAAGCCACCGTCGCCGGTGTCGTTTCGCTCTCGCTCTGGTTGTTGACCCGACATGTTTGGGCCGCGATTACTGCGGCGGTCTTTTCGCTCCTGGCGCTGCTTGCCTGGTTCCTCCCGCGCTGGCACGCCCCGGTGCATCGGCTGCTGCAACGCGGCGCGCGCGCCGTCGCGGTCGGTTTCTCCTGGTTCGTTCTCGCGCTCGTCTATTTCGGCGTGTTCACGCCGATTCGCTGCTGGCGCGCTCTCCGCGGTCACGCCGCGCTCGCGCTGGGACCCGACTCGACGCAGGCGACTTACCTCGCGGATCTCCCGCGCAGCGCGCCGCGTTTCGATCGTCAATTCTGACCGCCCACAATTCCGCCAACCCGCCGATGCGCATCCTCGGTCTTAGCGCGTTCTATCACGACTCCGCAGCCGCGCTCGTCGAAGCGGGCCGCATCGTCGCCGCCGCGCAGGAGGAGCGTTTCAGCCGCATCAAGCACGACGCGTCGTTCCCCTGCGGCGCGGCCGCTTTCTGTCTCGCGCAGGCCTCAGGGCCGCTCGACGCGGTCGTCTATTACGAAAAGCCGCTCCTCAAGTTCGAACGCATCCTCAGCACCGCCGCCGCGGTGGCGCCGAGAGGCTTTCGCGCGTTTGCCGCGGCCATGCCAGACTGGCTGCAGCACAAGCTGTGGCTGCCGTCCGTGATCGCCGACGAACTTCGCGCCCTCGGCGCTCCCCCCGCGCCGATCCATTTCGCCGGCCACCATCAATCGCACGCCGCCAGCGCCTTCTTCCCGTCGCCCTTCGACCGCGCCGCGATTCTCACGCTCGACGGGGTCGGCGAGTGGACCACGACGGCGCTGGGTCGTGGCCACGGCACCGGGATCGAACTTCTGCGCGAGCTGCGGTTCCCGCACTCGCTGGGCCTGCTCTATTCCGCCTTCACGCACTACTGCGGTTTCCGCGTGAACTCCGGCGAATACAAGCTGATGGGCCTCGCGCCCTACGGCGAGCCGCGCTTCGTCCCGCTCATCCGCGAGCACCTGATCGATCTGCGACCCGACGGGTCGTTTCGTCTCAACCTCGACTACTTCGGCTATTTGCGCGGCGACGCGATGACGGGGCCTCGTTTCGATGCGTTGTTCCGCCAGCCGCGCCGACCGCCGGAAGCGCCGCTGACCCAGTATTACTGCGACGTTGCGCGTTCAATTCAGGAGGTCGCCGAAGAAATCGTCCTGCGGCTGGCCCGCACGCTGCACGCCGACACGGGCGAGGAAAACCTCTGTCTGGCAGGCGGGGTGGCATTGAACTGCGTCGCCAACGCCCGGCTCGGGCGCGAAGGGCCGTTCCGCCGGGTCTGGGTTCAGCCCGCCGCCGGAGACGCGGGCGGTGCGCTCGGGGCTGCCCTCGCGTATCATTTTTCTCAACACAACACCTCGCGTCCGGCGGATGGAATTCACGACGCGATGCACGGTGCGTTCCTCGGACCGGAGTTCTCCCCCGCAGAGATTTCCGTCACGCTCGCCGCGCGCAGACTGCCGGTAACCCCGCTCCCGGCGGAGACGCTCGTGGCACGGGTCGCCGAACGTCTCGCGGCCGGCGACGTGGTCGGCTTCTTTCACGGCCGGGCCGAGTTCGGCCCGCGGGCGCTCGGCGCGCGCTCGATCCTCGCCGATCCCCGTTCGGCGGACATGCAGCAAAGGCTCAATCTCAAGATCAAGTTCCGGGAATCGTTTCGCCCGTTCGCCCCGGTCGTGCTCGCGGAGCATGCCAGCGCGTGGTTCGACCTCGCCATCCCGTCGCCCTACATGCTTTTCACCGCTCCGGTCGCCGCCCCGCACCGAAAGACCAGCCACGCGCCAACCGATCGCACGGATCTCGCCGCCCGGCTGCGGGCGGAACGATCTTCGATCCCCGCCGTGACGCACGTCGACTCCTCCGCCCGGATTCAGACGGTCGACCGCGCCGAAAACCCCGCGCTGCATTCCGTCCTGAGTGCGTTTCATGCGCTCACAGGCTGCCCCGTGCTCGTCAACACCTCCTTCAACGTCCGTGGCGAACCGCCCGTGTGCCACCCCCGGGAGGCGCTGGAGGTTTTTTTCGCGACCGACATGGATGCGCTGGCGCTCGGCCCCTTTTTCCTCGAGAAACGCCTGCTCCCTTCCTCGGTGTTGCCCTCTTCTGGAGCTCGCGTGTTCGCGCCCGATTAACCTTCATCGCCGACCTTCGCATGCGCGCCTTTCGCAGCCTGCTCCGCCTCCTCCGCGAGCTCTCCGAGTTCGCCCGGGAAAACAAGGCCTGGTGGATCGTCCCGACCGTCCTCCTGCTCCTGCTCGTGGGCTTGCTGGTCGTGTCCGTTTCGACGATCTCGCCCTTCATCTACTCGCTCTTCTAGACGTGGCCGCCCGCCCTCTCTCCCTGCCGCGCAAGCTCCTCTACGCCGCGATCCTCGCGCTGGCCGGCAGCCTGCTGGTCCTCGTCGTTCTCGAGGGCACGCTCCGTCTGGTCGGCTATGGTTACTCGCCGCATTTCGCGCGACGCGCAACGCTTCCGTCCGGCGAGACCCTCTGGCGCGACAACCGCTGGTGCACCGCGGCCTATTTTTCGCCGGCGCTCGTCCGCCGTCCATTGCCCTTTCGCCTCCCGGAGAAAAAAGCCGCCCGCAGCTACCGCATTTTCGTGCTCGGCAGCTCCGCCGCGATGGGCGATCCGGAGCCGTCGTTCTCCTTTGGGCGCATCCTCGAGTCAATGCTCCAGGCAGCGTATCCGGAAATCCACTTCGAAGTTGTCAATGCCGCGATCACGGCGATCAATTCGCACGTGGTCCGCGACATCGCCGCCGACTGCGCGAAACTCGAACCCGATCTGTTCATCGTTTACGAGGGACACAACGAAGTCATCGGCCCGTTCGGTCCTGGCGGCGTCTTCGCCCCTTTTTTCCAAAGCGAGGTCGCGGTGCGCGCGCTCGCCGGCTTGAAGCGCACGCGCACGGGCCAGCTGGTCGGCGAGCTCTCCCGCCGCGCGACCGGAAACGACAGCGCCGCACGGGAATGGGGCGGCATGCCGATGTTCCTCCGGCAACAGATCCCCGCCGACGACCCGCGGCTCGACGCGGTGCGCGAGCATTTCGCCGCCAATCTCCGCGCGATCGCCGAATCGGCCCGTGCCGCCGGCGCCCACACGCTGCTCTGCACCGTGCCGGTCAACCTGCGCGATTTCGCGCCATTCCTTTCGCTCCACCGACCGGATCTCATCGACGACGAGCGCGCACGCTGGGACGCACATTACGCCGCGGCGCAGGAGGCCGAACGCAATGGCGACCTCGCGGCCGCCGACGCTGACTATCGCGCGGCACTCGCCCTCGACGACGGCTACGCGGAGCTGCTGTTCCGCGCCGGCCGTCTCGCGCTCGCCCAGGGTCGCGATGACGATGCGCGCAGGTTGCTCTCGCGCGCGGTCGACCGCGACGCGTTGCGCTTCCGGACCGATTCGACCCTCAACGACACGATCCGCCACCTGCGGCGCACGCTGCCCGACGGGACCGAGGTCATCGATCTCGTCGCCGCGCTCGAACGCGAAAGCCGCGCTGGCCTCGTCGGCGACGATCTTCTCTACGAGCATGTGCACCTCACCTTCCGGGGCGCCTACCAGGTCGCCCGCACACTCTTCACCCAGGTTTCGTCCGACCTCGCCCGGCGCCGGCTGATCGGCGACCGCATCCCCGAGCCGTTCGACTACGAGACCGCGCGTATTCGGCTCGCTTATACGGCCCACGAACAGGCGATGATCGCCCTCGAGCTCGTCAACCGTTTCCGCGTCGCGCCGTTCACCGGCCAGATCGACCACGCGATCCGGCTGGCCGCCTGGGAGCAGCGTGCCACGCGCGCGACCGCCCTGCTTGGCCGAGCGGACGCGTTGCCGGCGCTGCGCGAGCTCTACCGTCGCGCCTTGGAGACCGCACCCGACGACTGGATCCTGGCGCGCAACGCCGGTGCGATGTTCGTCGCGCGGCAGGCGCCGGCCGAGGCCGTGCCGCTGCTCGAGCGTGCGCGCGCGTGGATCGACGACGATGTCGACACCCTGGTGCCGCTCGGCTGGGCCTTGCGCGCGCTCGGTCGCACGGCGGAGGCCGACGCGGTTTTCGCGCGCGCCCGTGAACTCGAACCGCGCTACCCGAACCTGCCGCCGCAGTGACGCGATCGGCAGGTCGGGGAAAACGAAATGGCTTTGGGGCCGGTAAGCCGGATTCTGTTCCACGCCTTGCGGCGCTTCGGTTGTCATTTCTCTCGGAGGCACCTCGCGGAGACTCCGGCTCGCGACGATCGCTTTCGCGAACGCCGCGCGCTGCAGCATACCCGTGACTATTGGACGGGCCGCCCAGTCACCTATTTTGCCTTGCACCGGACGGGGTTTTTCGTGCCGCCGGCATCGCTGCCGGCGCGGTGGGCTCTTACCCCACCTTTTCACCCTTACCCGTTTTGAAATCTCAAATTTGAAACCTGAAATCTCAAAGGGGCGGTTTGATTTTCTGTGACACTGTCCGTCACCGCGCTTTGAGACGCGGTGCCCGCACTTGCGGTGAAGCTCGTGCGGCATCCTGCCCTGTGGTGTCCGGACTTTCCTCTCCGAACTTTCTAAAACGGGCGCGGCGTTACCCGCGCCTTGGGATCAAAGAACTCGGAGCGACAACCAGGCCCCAAAGCCAGGCCGCAAGTAAACGCCCCGCCTTCCGCTCCGCAAGCCTCGCGGTTCGCCGCGACTCGCGCTGTCCGGCGCCGTCCTACAAATCGCCGCGGTCGCGCAGCTTGCCCCGACGCCGCAGTCCGGGGTCCAGGCGCCGGTTTCAGGTAGCGGAAATAGCGCCGGGCAGCGACCTTGGGACACCGCTTCAACATTCCGCAACCACACAACCCGGGCTCCGCCCTTCTCTCATGATTCGCTCACTCCTCCGGCTCCCTCGAGCTTTCGTCCTTCCCGTTGCGCTCGCGTCCCTGGTCCTGCCGACGCGCGCCCAGCTCATGATTCAAGGCAGCATCGAAGCGCGTTTTTCCGGCATCACGACGTCGGGCGGCGCGACCGCCACTCCGAAATACGCCGCCACCCCGCCGGGCTACGCGAGCGTCGGCGCCATCAATCAGAACGGCGCGAACGTGTTCTCGAGCGCGCTTTCCCTGAAGGCCGCGAAAAGCTCCGGCTCGGCCACGCTCGTCTACCGGCCTTCGAACGGCACGGCCAACCCGCTCAACGCGTTCTCCGGCATCCAGACCCTGGATACGTTCAGTCTGGGCAGCCTGCAGCTCGCCGGCAACTCGCTGCCGTCCAGCGGCACCGTGAGTTTCAATTTCACCCTGCAGTTTGCCTCGCTCCAGCTCTTCGACGGCGCCACGGCGCTGACCCCGGTGCTCAACGATGTCGCGATCCTCGATCTGCCGCTGAAGCTTTCGCTCCAGTCCTCCGGCAGCGTGGCGAAGCTCGGCTTGGCGACGCCTTACGACGCGGCCACGATGTTCAACTCCAGCATCCTTCTCGGCAACGGCTACCGGCTCGATCTCGCTCCCGCGGTGACACTCGAGACGTTTTTCGACCGGCTCGCCGCGGGCACCTTCCGCACCACGCCCTCGGCGCCATTTTCCTTCGGCACGATCGACGTCGTGCCCACCCTCATCAGCCCCGTGCCTGAACCGTCAACTTACGCCTGGGCCGGCACGGCCCTGCTCGCCGGCTCCATCGTAGTCGCCCGGCGTCGCCAGCGTCAAAATGCGGCGCCGGCTCCGCAACCGCCGGGCGCGCATTGACGAGGCGACCGCGCTGCGAAAGGGTTCAGCCCGACCCGCCGCGTGAACCCGCCTTCTCGTTTTCCCCGGGAAAATGTCCCGCCGCCCGCGGAGAATCCGCCGGGCGGAGCGACGGCGTTGCCGTGGGCCAGCGGAGCGAACCGCCGCAGTCGCCTCCGCTCCGCCGCGATTGTGGTTTCGCTCGTCGTCGCGATCGGCACGGTGGACTATCTCACGGGTTATTGGTTCTCGTTTCAATTATTCTACCTGGTGCCGACGCTGCTCGCCGTCACCTGGTTCGGCTGGCAGGCGGGCGCCGCCGTCGCCGCGACCGCCGTGTCCGTCCGATTGGGCGGCGACATCGCCGCCGGGATCCTCACGCTGGTGCGGCCGCTGCCGGTGCTGTGGAACCGGCTCGCCGAACTCGTCGTGTTTCTCATCCTCATCTGGGCGTTTCACCGGCTGATCTCTCTTCAGCATACGCTCGAACGGCGGGTCCGGCAGCGCACGACCGCGTTGAATCAGGCGGTGGAGGCGCGCGACCAGCTGCAGAAGCAGATGATGGAAATCGGACGGCGGGAGCGCAGCGCCATCGGCCGGGACCTTCACGATGGGCTCGGCCAGCATCTCACCGCCACCGCCATGGCCGCGACAGTGCTCGAGCGGCGTCTGGCCACGGGCAATCACCCGCTCGCGCCGGATGCCCGCCGGGTCGTGCAACTCATCCAGGACAGCATCGCGCGCACCCGCGACATCGCCCGCGGGCTGCTGCTCGCTCGCGTCGAGCCCCGTGATCTGGCCTTGGAACTCGAGGAACTCGCA
Source organism: Opitutaceae bacterium (assembly GCA_040255565.1). Classification (GTDB taxonomy): domain Bacteria; phylum Verrucomicrobiota; class Verrucomicrobiia; order Opitutales; family Opitutaceae; genus Opitutus. Next base: position 620,356 of record JBDZVH010000002.1, read on the forward strand.
GCCCGCATCCGGCAGGAGCACCCGCTCGACTGCACCTTTTCCCAACGCGGCGACACTCCGCCCATCGATGTCGCGACCAGCTCCCATCTTTTCTATATCGCGCAGGAGGCGGCGCGAAACACCGTGCGCCACGCACAGGCATCGCACCTGGCGATCTCCCTCGTCGCCGACGATACCCGCCTCGAACTCGCCATCGCGGACGATGGCGCCGGACTTCCGTCGGACCACAATCCCAGCGGCATGGGCTTGCGCATCATGAGCCACCGGAGCGAACTGATCGGCGCGGAATTTCAGCTGGTCACCGCTCCCGGGCGCGGCGTGTGCATCCGCTGTCTGCTGCCTCTCCCTTCCGCCTCCGTCTCTGCTCCATCGTGAACTTTCGCCGCTTCCGCGTCTTCATTGTCGACGATCATCCGCTCGTGCGCGAGTGGCTCGCGAACCTGTTGCGCGAGCAACCCGATTTCGAAATTGCGGGAGAGGCCGCCGACGCCCCCACCGGCCTCGCTGCCATCATCGCCAGCCGGCCGGACATCGCGATCGTCGATTTGTCGCTGAAGGACACCTCCGGCCTCGACCTCATCAAGGACATTGCCGCTCAACTCCCCGGCACGGCCATCATCGTGCTCTCGATGCACGAGGAGCTTTCCTATGCCGAACGGGCGTTGCGCGCGGGTGCCCGAGGCTACGTGACCAAGCGCGAATCGACCGACCGCATCGTCGAAGCCATCCGCGAAGTGCTGGCCGGCCGGATCTACGCCGCGCCGGAACTTCTCGCCAAAATCGCCGAGCGCTTCATCGGCACGCCGTCGCCGGTCACACGCAGCATCACGGAGATGTTGAGCGATCGGGAACTGGAGGTCTTTCGCCGACTCGGCGAGGGTCTGCCCACGCGACGCATCGCGGAGGACATGCACGTCAGCATGAAAACCGTTCAAGCCTACTGCGCCCGCATCAAGGACAAGCTCCGTCTCGCCAACGGCGCCGAACTCGTGCGCGAGGCCGTGCGCTGGGCTGAGAAATACCACCGCGCCTGACCCTCGGCGACGGTGGGGTTGCTTGCGGTTCTTCAACCGCGCCAGCGGGCGAGGCGACGCCGCCAGTCGACGCCGATCCGCTGCCAGGACCGATCGACGCGCTTGACGTCGATCAGCGTCACGTCGCCACACGCGGCCAGCGTATGGAAACCGTCGCGATGCGAGCTCGAAACCAGATCGCCGGTCAGCCGGAGCGGGCGGCGCGTCCACTGCACTTTTTTCGCTCCCAGCTCCTGAAACTCGAGCAACCGGATCGCGCCGCCATAGGTGCCGCCGCAGTCCTGCACCGGCAGGACGATGCGATCGTTTTCCACAAACGGCGTGCCGCCCGGCCGCGCGCCGCTGCGGTCGTCGATCACCGGATTCGCCGGATGCAGACGCCACGGCCCGGTGAGCGTCTCCGCCCAAGCCAGATGCAACTCGCGTTGATCGCGCGCCGGTTTTCCGACCACGGTAAAAAACATCCACCAACGCCCTTCGTGCCGCAGAACCGAGGCCTCCGCGGCCGGGACATCCCGGAGGAGCACCGTCTCCCGCTGCCAGCCGCGTGGAAATGCCGTGGCGCGATAAAGCGCGACCTCACCGGCCCGATGGCTCTCGGGAATCATGAACGTCTCGCCGCCGTCCTGGACGAGAAACGGATACGAGAGGTGAAACGGCTGCGCCAGCGCGGTGCCCGCGTCGCGCCAACAGAGGTCGGCGGAGAACTCGTGGTGCTCGATCACCGCGTGCTTCGTGCGATAGTCGAACGCCTCGACGAACACGTGCAGCGCCTCATCCCGCCACACCGCAAACGGGTCCGCGAGATAACGCCAGCGGCCGGATTCCGGCAGCCAGACGATGCGCTCGCGCAGCGCTGCCAGTGCCGCCGGATCGGCCGCCTTCGCAATCGGCGCCGGCACGATCCCCACGTGCCAAAAATCCGAACTCGGCGCCCGTATCATGACCCGACCGCGGCCAGCACCGGCATCGCTGCCGCCGGCGACATCGGCCGACCGCTCACCTCGGCATAAAACTCCATCACTTCTCCCACGCGCCGGGAGGGATCGAACTCGCGCAAATCGTAATCGACGCGAGCGACGATCCCCGGTCGGTGCGCCTTCCACGCCGACGTGAGAGCGGCGGCGAGGGCCGGCACCGAGCCGGGCTCCACCTGCCGCACCGGATGTCTGCACAAAAATTCCGCCGGGCCTTCCGTCGCCGTGGCAATCATCGGCAGCCCCGCGCTCATCGCCTCGAGAATCGCCAGTCCGAACGACTCCTCGCGCGAAGGCGACACGAACAGATCCAGATCGCGGAGACACGCCGCGACGTCGCCGCGATGCCCCACCAACCAGACGCGTGGATCGTCTCCGACGAGACGCTGCAACGCGGCGCGTTGCGGACCTTCGCCGATAATCACCAGCGCCGCATCCGCGGGCGCGACGGCTTTGAAGGCCGCGATCAGGACGTCCATGCCTTTGCTGCGATGCAGTCGTCCGACTGCGCCGACGAGCCAGCGGCTGGGCTTCAATCCCAGATCCGCGCGCAAGCCCGCGTGCGACGGCAGGTCGGTCGCGGCCGGAATCCAGTTGTAGATGACACGAACGCGGCCGGCATAACCGTCGAGCCGCTCCGTCTGGGCGCGGTTGACACAGATCACGCCATTGAGCCGCGCATGTTGGTGCGGTTTGTAGCCGACATGCAGCGTGGCCACGGTCCGGCGCTCACCGCCGAGCGAACCGAGCGCCTTGCAGGCCCCGCTCAGATGTCCGTGGCAAATGTCGGCGTCGAGACGATTGGCCAGCGTCCGGAGCCGTCGCGCGAGGAAGAACGGCGTGCGAAGTCCGTGAAACATCACCGCCGGCCCCAGTGCCTGCCGCAGCGGCGAACCCGTCCGACCGGCCACGTGCACCTCATGGCCCAACGCGACCTGACGACGGGCGAGATCGATGCAGTAACGCTCGGCCCCGGCGATGCGGGACGAGAAGAGGACGTGGAGAATACGAGCGGGTGTCATGGCGCGCCGTCCGCGGCTCCCCGCGAGGGACCTGGCCGGGAATAGGCGCCAGCATACTACCCGAGCCCGTCGCGCGCGTCTGTCGGACGCGGCCGATTTTTGCTGTCGGGCCAAGCCCGACACCTGAGACGGACGCCAGCTGTTTGCCCTGCGCTGGCGCGTAGTTCGCTCCCCGAAAACCGGCGCAGCGGTCGGTTGGCTCCGTTCAGGCTTCGACGAACGCTGACGGGAGCCGCGCCGTTACGCGTCCCAGTAGACGATCCGCCCGCATTGGTCGCACGTGGCAAGTTGCAGGCCCGGCTCCGGGCTTTTGCCCCGGGCTTTCGATTCCACGTCGCTGGAAACCCGGAGGTGGCATCCGCCGCACTTGCCGCCGCGGATCGCCACCACGGCGGGCATGTTGCGTGACGCGATCCGATCGTAGAGTCGCAGCGCCGGCTCGGCGACGGGCGTGCGCGCCTGCGTCAACTCCGCTTCGGCGCCCTTCAATTCCTCCGTGAGATTCGCGGTGCGCTCGCGCAGCACCTGGATGCGCGATTCGTGACCGGAAATGTTGGCTTTCAACACCGCCTCGGCCGCGGCGAATTTTTTCTTCGCCTCGTCGATCGCATACATCACCTCGAGCTCCTGCTCCTCGAGTTTCCCGATCGCGGTTTCCGTGTGCTCGATCTCCAGGCCGAGCGCCTGATACTCGTCGTTCTTCCGGACCTGCGACTGCTGCGTCTTGTATTTGGCCAGTTTCTCCTCGGCGGCCGCGATCTCGCCTTCGAGCCCCTTCTTCCGCGTCTCGAGGTTCTTCAACTCGGCCTTGGCCGTGTCGATGGCGGCTTTCTCGGCTCCGATTTTCTGCTCCACCAGCGCGACATCGCCCGGGACTGCCTTCAATTGCGCCTCCAGCGAACGCTTCCGGGTGTCCCGGTCCTGCAAAATCAACAGCTGTTCCAGCGTGGCGTTAAGCATCGTTGGGAGCCTGCCCCGCTGGGGGGACTGCGGTCAAACGAAACCTCCCGTTTAAAGCGAAAGAAAAGGGCAATTTACGTGAGTTTTTTTCCAAAAAAACCCTCGCGTCAAACGGCCCGGATCGGCAGGTTTTACCTTTCCCTTTTCCCTCTCAAAACACCCTTTCATGCCCGACGAATCCGTCTCCGAAAACACCGCCAAAAACCCGCAGATCGTCGAGAGTTACGACGCTTCGAAACTGAGCCAGCTCAAGGGTCTGGAGGCAGTTCGCAAGAAGCCCGGCATGTATATCGGCGGCACCGACGAGCGTGCGCTGCACCACTGCGTTTCCGAAGTGCTCGACAACTCCGTCGACGAACATCTCGCCGGCCATTGCACCAAGATCGAGGTCGCCATCCACGTCGATGGCTCCATCAGCATCCGCGACAACGGCCGCGGCATCCCGGTCGACATCAACAAGGACTCCGGCCTTCCCGGCGTCGAACTCGTCCTCACCACCCTCCACTCCGGCGGCAAATACGGCCAGGGCGGCTACAAGTTCTCCGGCGGCACCCACGGCGTCGGCGCCAAATGCGTCAACGCCGTCTCCGAGTGGTTCGAGGTCGAGGTCTCCCGCAACGGCCAGGTCCACCACATGAAGTTCGAGCGCGGCCAGACGGTCCGCAAACTCGAGGTCATCGGCAAAGCGAAGGGCACCGGCACGCTCATCACGTTCAAGCCCGACAAGGAGATCTTCCAGGAAACGACCGTCTTCAAATCCGACCGCATCGCCCAGCGCCTGCGCGAACTGGCCTTTCTTAACAGCGGCCTCGAGATCACGTTCATCGACGAGCGCCCCGCGACGCCGAAACCGGAGGTATTCTATTACAAGGACGGCATCGAGGAGTTCGTGAAACAGCTCAACCAGGGCAAGGAAACCCTGCACCCGAAGCCGATCGCGTTTCACAAGGAGACCACCCAGCAGTTCGAGGACAAGTCCATCGAGGTTCACGTCGATGTCGTTCTCCAGTACAACGACACCTACAACGATCAGGTCCTCTGCTACACCAACACGATTCACAATCCCGACGGCGGCACGCACTTGTCGGGTTTCCGCAGCGCCCTCACGCGCGCCATCAACCAGCACGCGAAGCAGAACAATCTCCTCAAGGACAAGGATCCGCAGATCACCGGCGATGATGTGCGCGAGGGTCTCGCCGCCGTCATCTCGATCAAGCACAGCGACCCGAAATTCGAGTCGCAGACCAAGGTGAAGCTGCTCTCGCCCGAAGTAGAGAGCATCGTCGGCTCCGTCGCCTACGAGGGCCTGATGTTCTACTTCAGCGCCAATCCGAACATCGCCAAGCGGATCATCGACAAATCCCTCAACGCTGCCCGCGCCCGCGAGGCCGCCCGCAAAGCCCGCGAAACCGTCCGCAAGGGCGCGCTCTCCGGCGGCGGCCTGCCCGGCAAGCTCGCCGACTGCTCCGAACGCGATCCGTCGCTCTGCGAGCTCTACATCGTCGAGGGCGACTCCGCCGGCGGCTCCGCCAAACAGGGTCGCGACCGCCGCTACCAGGCGATCCTGCCGCTCCGCGGCAAGGTCATCAACGTCGAGAAGGCCCGCATCGACAAGGTCCTCGCCAACGAGGAAATCCGCACCCTCATCACCGCCTTCGGCACCGGCATCGGCGACCACGAGGGCGAGGGCGCGTTCGACGCCGGCAAGGCTCGCTACCACAAGATCATCATCATGACGGACGCCGACGTCGACGGCTCCCACATCCGCACGCTGCTGCTGACGTTCCTTTACCGCCAGATGCGGGGCCTGCTCGAGCGCGGCTTCGTCTACATCGCCCAGCCGCCGCTGTACAAAATCAAGCGCAAGAAGCGCGAACAATACGTCGACAACGACGAACAGCTCAACCGCATCCTCCTCGAGCTCGGCTCCGAGGACGTGGTGCTCACGCGCCTCGCCGACAACCACGTCTTCGATCCCGCGCAAATCGACCGAATCGTCGAAAATCTCGCCGCGCTCGAAAAGCTCGGCAGCGGCGTCACCCGCTACGGCGCGGCGCTCGCCGAATACCTCGACGCCCACGATCCCGCGACGCACGTGCTGCCGCGCTACATCGCGCGCATCCGCGAAGGCAACAAGGAGAGCCACGAGTTCCTGCGCGACGAAGCCGCCCGCGCCGTCTTTGTCCAGGCCCACGGCCTCGACGCCGATGTTGCCGAGCAGACTGAACCCACCAACGGAGAGGCCGGAGCGGCGAGTCCCAGCGAGCCGAAGGAGCCGAAGAAACCGGCTGGACCCGTCAAACGCATCACGCTGCACGAAATCTACGAGAGCACGGAAATGGCGAAGCTGTTGAAGGCGATCGCCGACACCGGCCTCGAGATCAATCGCTTCAGCGCCACCGAGGAGCCGCGTTACATCATCACCGAAAACCCCGGCCAGAAGAGCGAGAACAAGCTCGAGCTCCGCTCGCCGCTCGAAATCGTCACGCAGATTCGCGCCAACGGCCGCAAGGGCCTCTCGATCCAGCGCTACAAAGGTCTGGGCGAAATGAACCCGAAGCAGCTCTTCGAGACCACGATGGATCCGGAGAAGCGCCGTCTCCTCAAAGTCTCGATCAACGATGCCGCCAAGGCCGACGCGCTCTTCACGCTCCTGATGGGCGACGAAGTCCCGCCCCGCCGCCAGTTCATCGAAGACAACGCGCTCAACGTCCAGTATCTGGACGTTTGAGCCTTACTTAAGCGCGAAGACGCCAAGAGCCGCAAAGGTGCGCCAAGACATGGGCCGGGTTGTTGTTCCAGAACAGATCGAAAAGATCGCGAGCGACGCGATCGACGCTGCGCTCGCGGTTCACCGCGCGCTCGGCCCCGGTCTGCTCGAGAGCGCTTATCGCGAGTGCCTGAATCTCGAACTCACCGCTCGCGGTCATCGCATCGAAAGCGAGCAACTCCTCCCCATCACTTATCGCGGACACGTTGTGTCCAACGCCTACCGCACCGACCTGCTCGTCGATCGACAGCTCCTCATTGAGCTGAAAGCCATCGAAGCGATCCAACCCGTGCACCGCGTTCAACTCACCACTTATCTTCGACTCAGCCGGCTGCCCCTCGGCCTGCTCGTCAACTTCAACGTTCCTCTCCTGAAAGAGGGCCTGCATCGCGTTCTGAACCTCGATTTCCAAACCCCTCTTCGCGAATCTTCGCCCACTTCGCGTCTTCGCGCTTAATCCCCCATCGCGCTTAATCCCTCTCCATCTTCCGAAATGTACACAGCGAGCGAAAAACTCTCCACCGCCAACATCACCGACATCATGCAGACGGCCTACATCGATTACTCGATGTCGGTCATCATCAGTCGCGCGCTGCCCGATGCCCGCGACGGCCTGAAGCCGGTCCAGCGTCGCGTCCTCTACGCGATGTTGCGCGAAGGCCTGCTCCACAATCGCTCCTACGACAAATGCGCGGGCGTCGTCGGCGAAGTGCTGAAAAACTATCACCCCCACGGCGACTCCTCCGTTTACGACACGCTCGTCCGCATGGCCCAGAACTGGGTCATGCGTTACCCGCTCATCGATCCGCAGGGCAACTTCGGCTCCGTCGACGGCGATCCGCCCGCCGCGTATCGTTACACCGAGTGCCGTCTCAACGAGATCGCCGAGGACCTCCTCCAGGACATCGAGGAGGACACCGTCGACTTCGCGCCCAACTACAAGGAGTCGACCACCGAGCCGACCGTCCTGCCGTCCGCGCTCCCGAATCTGTTGATGAACGGCTCGACGGGTATCGCCGTCGGCATGACGACGAACATCCCGCCCCACAACCTCAGCGAGATCATCGACGCCACCTGTGTCATCATCGACCGGCCCAACGTCTCCGTCGACGAGCTCTGCGGGATCATCAAGGGCCCCGATTTCCCTACGGGCGGCGTCATCGCCGGCCGCGAAGGCATCCTCAGCTACCTCAAAACCGGCAAGGGCATCGTCCGCACCCGCGGCAAGGCCCACACCGAGGAGCTGAAGAACGGCATGGAGCAGATCGTGATCACGGAGATCCCGTATAACGTGAACCGCGCCACGCTCGTCACGCGCATCGCCGATCTCGTTTCCCAAAAGGAAATCGACGGCATCCGCGACCTCCGCGACGAGTCCGACGAAAACACGCGCATCGTCGTCGAGTTGAAGCGCGGCGAGCAGGCGAAGGTCGTCATCAACCAGCTGTTCCAGAAGACCGCGCTCGAATCCTCCTTCGGCGTCACGCTCCTCGCGCTCGACAAGCGCCGGCCGAAGCAGATGAACATCAAGGAGCTCATTGAGTGCTACATCGAGCACCGCCGCGATGTTGTCACCCGCCGCACCAAATACCGCCTGCAACAGGCGCTCGACCGCGCGCACATCCTCGAGGGCTACATCATCGCCCTCGATAACCTCGACGACTTCGTCAAAATCATCCGCGCCTCGCAAAACCGCGAGGAAGCCAAGCAGCGGTTGATGGCCAAGTATCCGCTGACCGAGCGGCAGACCGACGCGATCCTCGAGCTGCGCCTCTACCAGCTCACCGGCCTCGAACGCGACAAGATCGAAGCCGAATACCGCGAGCTCATGATCCTCATCGAGGAACTTCGCGGCATCCTCGAGTCCGAGGCGAAGCTCCTCGCGTTGATCAAGAAGGAGCTCGTGGAGATGAAGGAGAAATACGCCTCGCCTCGCCGCACCGAGATCACCGCCGCCGCGGGCGAATTCCGCATGGAGGACGTGATTCCCAACGAAGGCTGCGTCATCACCGTCTCGCACCTCGGCTTCATCAAGCGCACGCCCGTCGCCGAATACCGTTCGCAGAAGCGCGGCGGCAAGGGCGTGATCGGCGCCGAGACCTACGAGGAGGATTTCGTCCAGAACCTCTTCACCGCGTCGACGCACGATTACATCCTTTTCTTCACCAGCATCGGCCAGTGCCATGCGAAGAAGGTCTACGACGTCCCCGAGGGCACGCGCGCCTCGAAGGGCAAGTCCGTATCCTCTTTCCTGCGACTGGCCGACGGCGAGAAGATCGCGTCGATGCTGTGCGTGAAGGATTTCGCCGAGGATCGCTATCTCGTGATGGCGACGAAGCGCGGCGTGATCAAAAAGAGCGCGCTCTCCGACTATGCCAACGCCACCCGCGAGGGCGGCCTCATCGGCATCAACCTCGCCGAAGGCGATTCCGTGATCGGCACCGTGCTGACCACCGGTGAAAACGAACTCATCCTCGTTTCACACCAGGGCCTCGCGGTGCGCTTCCGCGAGCGCGACCCGGAAACCGGCCACGACCTCTTCCGCGCCACGGGACGCGCGACTGCCGGCGTCACCGGCATGCGCTTCAAGCTCGAGAGCGATCACCTCGACGTGATCGAGGTCGTCGACCACGAAGCCAAGTTCCTGGTCGCGAGCGAAGCCGGTCTCGGCGTGCGCACGCGTTTCGAAGATTACCGCCTGATCAACCGCGGCGGCAGCGGCGTCTGGGCGATCGATCTCCCGGAAGACGGCTCCGTCAAACTCGCCGGCGCACTCAGCGTCCGCGACACCGACGAAGTGATGCTGCTCACGGCCAAGGGTCAGAGCATTCGCTGCCCGGTGAAAGACATCCGCGAAACCGGCCGCGGCGCGAAAGGCGTCCGCCTCGTCACGCTGGAACCTGGCGACAAACTCCTGAGCATCGCCCGGATCGTCGAGACCGAGGAGGAAACCGGCGGCGAGCCGACGACTCCTTCCGCCTGACGGTGGAACCCGACGTCCTCGTCGGGTTGGTTCGAGGCTTCCCCTGTCGCCGTTCGTTCCGCGTTCAGCCCGATGAGAACATCGGGCACTACCTCGCCCATCAGCCTATTCGGCCCGCGCTTTCCGCGCGGGCCTTTTTGTGTCCGGGCCGCATCCGGCTGCGATGCGTGTTTTCGGCCATCGTTGAATCCGGCGGAGGCGTTTGAACGTATCATCTATCGTCGGGAAATCCGGCCGCCCTCGATTTGTTGCCATGAAACGTCGCACCTTCCTCATTGCCTTCTGCTTTTCGCTCCTCGCCGCCGGGTCCGCTCTGTCCGCCGCCGGCCGGCCGGCCGAGTCGACTAACAACGCTCGCCGCACGCTCGTTGTCACGGTCGTCGAACCGGTCGACCGCCACCTCGGTAACGACGAGTTTTACCAGCGGGTCGACCGCGTCTTCACCGAAGTATTCGAAACGCACCACTGGCCGGTCGCCATCCGCGTCGAACGCTTCGGCGCCAACCAGCCCGACTACGATCTCGAACTGCGCGTTTTTCTTCAGCCCATTCGCGAGGAAAGCCCCGGCGACCTCACCTTCCGTGCCTGGATGACGCTCCACGATCGCGGCACCAAACACGACCTCGGTGTCATCACTTATCGCCACTACCCTCGCCCCGGTCGTAACATGAGCGACGTGCTCGACGATGTCGTTCGGGGCGCAGCCGTCGAGGCGGCCAAAAAGATCGAAACGGCGATCTTCCCCGCCGTCTCGAAATAATCGTCTCGCCCTCGTGTTTGCGCCGCCGACAACCCTCGATGTCCGCGCCGCCGAAGATGCCCGATTGATCGCCCGCATCGCCGCGGGCGATCGGGCCGCCTTCCAGGAGCTCTACGCTCGCTACAGCAAACCGCTCTTCTCCATCGCAGTCCGGATGCTTCGCGATCTCGGCGCCGCAGAGGAGGCCTTGCAGGACGCCTTTCTCAAGCTCTGGCATCACGCCGGTTCTTTCGATCCGGACAAATCGCGGCCCTTCACCTGGGCCGTCACCCTCACCCGCCGCACCTGCATCGACCACCTGCGCAAAACCCGCCGGCTTCCCGTCGCCGAATCACTGTCCGAATCCGACACCGATCCCGATCTTCCCGCAGCCGAGAGCACCCGTAGCTCCGCCGAGCGCAACGACGACACCGCCCGGCTCCGCGACGCGCTCGCCACCCTCCCCGAACCTCAGCGCTGCGCACTCGACCTCGCCCTCTTCTCCGGCCTGACGCATCCACAGATCGCCGAGACCCTCCGCCAACCGCTCGGCACCGTGAAAACCTGGATCCGCCGCGGACTCCTCCAGCTTCGCGATACCTTCAACTCCACCGCGTCATGACTCCGCCCGTCGAAGAACTCGCTGCCCTCTATGTCCTCGACCAGCTCGAGCCGGCCGACCGCCAGGCCTTCGCCGGCCGCGTGGCCCGCGAACCCGGACTCGCCGCCCTCGTTCGCTCGCTCGAAATCACCCTGGAGCAGCGGATCCACGCTCTCCCGCAACATCCCCCGCCCGCAGCTCTCCTCTCCCGCATCGAATCCCGTCTTGACGCCCCTACTGAACGGAGTCGCCCGCCCCCACCGGCCGCCGCTGCCTTCCCGATCCGGCCCACCTTCACCCGCTGGGTTCTCCCCGCGGCGGCCGCCGTAGTCCTCGGCGCCGCGACTTTCTTTTTTCTCGACCGTCAGCGCCCCCCCTCTCCGTCCGTCGTCCTCATCGTCGGCCTCGATCCGCAACGAAACACAGTCACCAAAATTCCACTACAAAACCCCGCCCGCGACACCGACGCCCGCTTCGTCCAGCTCGCCTCGCTCGCCGAGCGCTTTTGGACCCGCCCCGACGATTTGCCTCGCGTCCCGACTGCGCCGGCCGGCAGCCGTGCCTACGCGCTCTTCGATCCCACCACCCACCAGGGGTTCATCGCCGTTCAGCAGCTCCCCAACCAGCCCGCCGACAAACGCTACCATCTCTGGCTCGTCGACTCCGAGACCGGTCGCGCGATCGACGCCGGCAGCCTGCCCTCGGCCACAGCTCGCGGCCTCTACTTTTTCTCCCTCGACCCCGCTGGCGCTCCTGCTTCCGGGCCGGTCAACTTCCTCATCACCGCCGAAGACATCGCGTCGCCTCCACCCACCCGACCTCGCGGTGAACCGATCCTCGGCCGGAATCCGATCTGAAGCAGCGACCGCACGCCGCCGCGGCCCGAACACGATCTATTCTCCCAGGCGGGAGGCCCGGCGCCGCGCCGCCGCCGCAAGAGCGGCAGTTCGCTCATTCTAATGCGCGACCAATTCCTCTTCGTGCGGGTCCGCACTCCGCCCTTGCGCATCAAAGACCTCGGCGCATGTTCGGCACTCGCATGCCGCACACTTCCCCCTCGTCCCCCGACGTGGTGCACAGCGAATCGTTTCTGCATTCGCTCATGCGCCGGCAACTCCGCCTTTCGGTTGCCTGCGCCGCCGCGTTCCTGATCGCACTCCTCGGGCTCCCGCTGCTGAACTATTTCGCGCCCGCATTGATGGCGACGCGCGTCGCCGGATTTACGCTCACCTGGCTGATCGCGGGCGTGCTGTTCTTCCCGTTCGTCTGGATCATCTCGTATGTCTTCATCAAGCGCTCGATCGCGCTCGAGGAAGAGGAAGTGAAGTCCGCCCAACGCTAACCTCGCGCCCCCATGACTTCGCTTTCCGTCCTCGCTCAACTCTCAACCCTCAACCCTCAACTCTCCGCTCTGGGCGCTGGCCTCCCCCTCGCCTTCCTGAACGGCGTCGATCCGTGGATCTTCGCGTTTTCGTTCGTCACCGTCGTCGTGACGATCGGCATGGGTTTCTGGTCCGCCCGCAAGGCCAAGACCGCGAGCGACTTCTTCGTCGCCGGCCGCTCCGTCTCCGTCGGCTGGAACGCGTCCGCGATCTCCGGCGAATATCTTTCCGCGGCTTCGTTCATGGGTATCGCCGGCATGGTGATGTCCTCCGGCTACGATGCGCTCTGGTATCCGGTGTGCTACGCGTGTGGATACCTGTTCCTGCTGCTGTTCATCGCGGGGCCGCTCCGTCGTTTCGGCGCCTACACGATTCCGGACTTCGCCGAAGGCCGCTACGATTCGCCGGTATTCCGCAAGATCGCCGTCTGCTTCGTCCTCTTCATCGGTTTCTTCTACACGATGCCACAGATGAAGGGCGCGGGCGTCACGCTCGCCTACATTTTCCCCGGCATGCCCTATTGGGGCGGCGTCGTGCTCGTCGGCGCGGTGATCACTTTCAACGTCGCGCTCGGCGGTATGAAGGGCATCACGCTGGTTCAGGCGTTCCAATATTGGATGAAGATGTTCGCCATCAGCGTGCCGGTCTTCGTGCTGATGTCGGTCTACGGTTTCTACAATCAGCAACTCGGCGCCAACGCCGCGGCCGGCGAAATTCCCGCCGCGCAGGTGGCGCAGGCGGCGCCGAACGGAGTTTCCGGAGTCACGGCGGCCAACAGTCCGACGGGGACGTCGGACTCCATCATGCGGCAAGCACTTCCCGAGAAGGCTCCGAAGGACGATCACTGGATCGCGCCCTTCGGCCCGTTGACCACGAAGGCGGTCAACGCCGCCGCCACCGTGCTGCCAGTCGAGGAACGCGCCGCCTACATCGCCGAGCACCAGAAGCCGTATTCGCTGATTTACACGTATTCGCTGATCATCGCGCTCGTCTGCGGCACCGCCGGTCTGCCGCACATCCTCGTGCGCTTCTACACGAATCCCGACGGCGTGGCCGCAAAACGCACGACGATGTGGGTCATGATCCTCATCGGCGTGTTCTACGTTTTCCCGCCGATCTTCGGCGTGATCGGCCGCAACCTCCTGCCCGAACTCTACGCCGCCACCGGCGCCAAAGGCACCGACAAGGTCGTCCTCGAACTGCCGCGCATCATCAACGAGCGCTACGGCATCCTCGGCTCCATCCTCAGCGGCATCACCTGCGCCGGCGCCTTCGCCGCGTTCATGAGCACGTTTTCCGGCCTGCTCGTGTCGATGACCGGCGCGCTCGCTCACGACGTCTACGGCCGCATGCTCCGCCCGCACGCGCGGCCGGGCGAAAAGCTCCTCGCCTTCAAGTTCGCCGCCGTCCTCATCGGCGCCGTCGCGATCGTGCTCGGCTGCTTCGTCGAATATTTGGAAATCAACTTCATGGTCGGCCAGGCCTTCGCGATCGCCGCCGCCAGCTATTTCCCGCTGTTGTTTATGAGTGTCTGGTGGCGGGGCATGACCATGAAAGGCGCCGCGACCGGCATGCTCACCGGCGGCCTCCTCGCCCTCGCCGCCGCGGCGCTGACGAACTTTTCCACGCTCGCGCTCGACAAGGGGCCGATGGGGAAAGTCTTCTCCGGCTTCGCCCCGCTCAACACCTTCTGGGCGCACCACCCGCTCCTGCGCATCCTCTGCGAGCAGCCCGCGATCTGGGCCGTGCCGCTCGCGATCACGTTGATGATCGTCGTCTCGAAGGCCACCGCGAAGGACGTGCCCGGAGACGTGCGCATGAAGATGCTCGTCCTGCACGCGCCGGAAAAACTCGGCCTGAAACAGGAATACATCGACGAACAGGCCGCCGCGACCGGCCATTGATCGACCGCCGAAGAGCGCGCCTGCTCACCGCGCGCTCATCGTCCGCCCGTCACTCGTTTTTCAACCCGCGCAGCATCAGGCTGCGCAGCGCTTCGGCGGGTTGTTTTCCTTCGAAAAGAATCGCGTGCGTTTCCGCGAGAATTGGCGCGTCGATGCCGCGCTGCAGACACAGTTCGTGAAACGACTGCGTGGTTTTATACCCTTCGACGACGCTCTTCCGGTCCTTCAGCAGCTCGCCGACCGCGCGTCCACGACCGATTTGTTCGCCAAATTCGCGGTTCCGGCTCCACGCGCCGTGGCACGTGGCGACGAGATCGCCAAATCCGCTCAAGCCGTAAAACGTTTCCGCACGCGCGCCGAGTTTCACGCCCACGCGCACCATTTCCGCGAGCGCGCGCGTGAGCAGAGCCGCGCGGGTGTTGTCGCCCAGTTTCAGGCCGTCGGAACAACCCGCCGCGATCGCGTAAACATTCTTCAGGCAGCCCCCGAACTCCACGCCCGCGAGATCGTCGCTTGTATAAACCCGCAACGTCGGCCCGCTGAGCGCCGCCTGCACTTCCTGCGCCGTCGAACCGACCTCCGCCACGGCCAGGACCATCGCCGCCGGCAGGCCGCGCGCAACCTCGGCCGCATTCGTGGGACCCGTGAGCGAGGCCGCGATTTCCGGCGAAAACGCTTCGGCGATCACCTGCGACGGACGCAGGTGCGTGCCGAGTTCGAGGCCTTTCGCGAGACTGATCACGAGGCGCGGCGCGGTCGCACCGAGCGCCTGTTTCACGCGCTGGCATGTTTCTCGCAGCGCCTGCGACGGACACGCGAGCAGCACGACGTCGGCGCCCGCAAGCGCGGTCGCCAGATCGGACGCGATCGCGATTTTGTCGGCCAGCGGCAAGCCCGGCAGGTAATCGGCGTTCTCCCGCGCGGCGGCAATTTTCGCGGCCTGTTCGGAGCGTCGCGGCGCAAGCGTCACCGCATGCCCCAGCCGAGCCAGATGCACCGCAAACGCCGTCCCCCA
Source organism: Opitutaceae bacterium (assembly GCA_040255565.1). Taxonomy (GTDB): domain Bacteria; phylum Verrucomicrobiota; class Verrucomicrobiia; order Opitutales; family Opitutaceae; genus Opitutus. The sequence goes on from JBDZVH010000002.1 coordinate 635,743, forward strand.
CGCGCCAGCTCCGACGACAACAAACGTCATGCGAGCGAGCTAACCACGAAACACACGAAACACACGAAAAAGTTCCGATCCCTGCCGGCCCTCAAAACGTGATCTGAAGTTCCGCGCATTCCGTGCTCCGCAGGCGGGTTCGAGTTTCGTGTCTTTCGTGTTTTTCGTGGTTCTGATTCCTACTTCAGAAACGCCGGGATCTTTTCGCCGGCGATCATCTGTTCGAAGGTTTCGCGGGCGTTGACCAGTTCGAAGCTGCTGCCGCGGACGAGCACTTCGGCCGCCATCGCGCGCGTGTTGTAGCGGTTCGCCATCGCAAAACCATACGCACCCGCGCTCATGAACGCGATCAGCTCGCCTTCGCCGACTTCCTGGAGCTGACGATCCTTGGCGAAACAATCGCCGCTCTCGCAGATCGGCCCGACCACGTCGGCCACCAGCGCGCGGCGTGACGAGTCGCGATGCACCGGCACGATTTCGTGATAGCTCTCATACATCGCCGGTCGCACGAGATCGTTCATCGCCGCGTCGACGATGAGGAAGTTCTTGTTCGCTCCGCGCTTCAAATGTTCGACACGGGACAACAGCACGCCGGCGTTGCCGACCATGAAACGGCCGTGCTCCAGCAGGATCTTCAGGCCGAGCGGCGCAAGCAGCGGCGTGAGCGCCTCGCCGTAAGTCTCCGGCGTGAGCGGACGCTGCTCCGGCGGCAGCGCGTCCCACCAGGCCTGCTGGCCGCTGGCGAGCGCATCCTTGTAAACGATGCCCATGCCGCCGCCGATCGAGTAGTAGCTGATCCCGTAGGTCGCCTTCAGCTCCGCCACGAACGGCACGAGCTTCTTCACCGCCTCGACGAACGGTCCGACCGAGGTGAGCTGCGAGCCGATGTGCATCTGCACGCCCTTGATCGCGATGTTCTTCAACTTCGACGCCGCCTCGTAGGCCGCCGCCGCGTGGCGCAGCGGAATGCCGAACTTGTTGTCGCTCTTGCCTGTCGTGATCTTCGCGTGCGTCTGCGCGTCGACATCCGGATTTACGCGGATCGCGATCGGCGCCTTCAGGCCGAGCGTGCCGGCGACGTGATTGATTCGCGCCAACTCGGGTTCGCTTTCCACGTGAAACGCGAAGATCTCGTTTTCGAGCGCCAGCTTGATCTCGGCCTCGGTCTTGCCGACACCCGCGAAGACGCTGCTCCGCACATTACCGCCCGCGGCGATGACGCGCCGGATCTCGCCGCCGCTCACCAGATCGAAACCCGCGCCCAGGTTCGAGAACAGGCGCAGGAGCGCGAGATTCGAATTGGCCTTCATCGCAAAGCAGATCTGCACGTCCAGCCCCGAAAGACTTTGCTGCAGCCGCGCGAAATTATCCTGAATGGTCGACGCGCTGTAGACGTAGGTCGGAGTGCCGTAGAGCTTGGCGATCGCCGCCAGATCGACGGATTCGCAGTGAAGGTCCGAGCCAGAGTAGCGGAAGTGGTGCATGGAAGAGCGGGAAAAAGAGGTGAAAGACGCAAACTAGCGAGATTTCCATTGAAGAAACGAACCGAATTTTCCGATGTGGGACTTAATCCCCATCGTGCTGCGTTTTTTACTCAATTTCCGCCCTCGAACTTCGCTCCGTTTTGGTTGGTCGCGCGATGCGCGGAGCCCGCACCGGAACACGAACTTCGCCAGCTTCCTCGCGGACAACAATCGTCGTCGGCACGATATCGACCTGCACGACGCCGCGCTGCGCGCCCGCCGGATCGTGCGGAACCTGCTCACGCTGCTGCTCGTGGGCGGCGCGGCGTGGGTCGCAGTCGAGAGCGCGAAGGCGTTGTCGGTGTTCTGACCAGCATTCGCGGCGAAACGAAGCTTCCGCGGCTCAGCCGCAGCCTTGCAGTTTAGGGGGCGCCTTGCCATCGGTGATCGCGTTGCCCATGAAATCCGTCTTCTCCCGCCTCCTCACCCTCGCCTTGGTTTCGTTTTTCGTCGCGGGATGCGGCGGAGGCTACAAGCCGACGGGCATGACAGCGACGATCGTGGATTTCCGGCCAACCGAGGCGCGGATGCTGGAGAGCAGCGGCGTGCTCACGCTCCGCTTCACCAATGAAACCATCTCGCCGCTCGGTTTCTCCGGCTCTTCGCACAAGCTCTACCTCAACGGCAGCTACGTCGGCAAAGCGGTCAACAACCAGCCTTTCGGCGTGCCTCCGCTCTCGAGCATCACGCACGACGTGACGGTGAATTTCGAGAACCTCGCGCTCATCCGCCAGCTGGCGGAAATGGGTCAGTCCCAAACCGCCGCCTATCGCTTGGACAGCGTGTTGTTTCAGACCGTCTACGAGGACAAATACGAGCTGAAGACGCAGTCACAAGGCTCGCTGGACCTCCGGAAACTCAGCGCCGCGGCGCAGTAAGCTGCATCTTCCGTAAACGGGAAGCGGCCCCCGCCTGCGCCGGCCGTTCGTCGCTATGAAAAACGAACGACCGCGGAGCAAACAGGGACCGCCTTCCAGTGCGGTCAGCGGCTAATCAGGCCGCCAGCCGGAAGACCGAGTGTCGGGAACGCTTGCCCGCCGGTGGGGCGTTCAGCGCCGCCGACAAACGCACATCGCGGGCGCGTCGACCGGAGTAATCCGCCACGAGCATCGCGGCAAAACCTGTGCAAACGACCAGCGAACCGGACAATTCGAAACTCAGCGGCGCAAAGACAAACGCGATGACCGCGGTCAGAAAGGCGAGAATGGGAAGTGCTTTCATGGATTGTGTTGGCTTGTCCTGAAAACACCGCTCCGCACGAAAAGTTACAGCGCCGCGCCGACACGCGGAATCCGGTCACAAAAAAGGCCGCCGGTTGGCGGCGGCCCGAAGATTGCACGGTCGGCGAAGGATCAGGCCCCGCCGCCGGAGACGGCCGTCTCCGGTTTGAAGGTGGCGCGGAAGCTCGCCTTCAGATAATCGCGATTCAGTCGCGCGATGAAGTCGTGCGAGATCAGCTTCGGACACGCGGCGCTGCACTCATATTGATTCGTGCAGCTGCCGAACCCGAGCTCGTCCATCGTATTGACCATCGCCAGCACGCGGCGATCGCGCTCCGCCTGACCCTGCGGCAGGAGCCCGAGATGGGAGACCTTCGCGGCGACGAACAACATCGCACTGGCGTTCTTGCAGGCTGCGACGCACGCGCCGCACTGGATGCACGCCGCCGCATCCATCGCCAGATCCGCATCGCCCTTCGGAATCGGAATCGAATTCGCATCCGGCGCCGCGCCCGTGCGCACGCTGATGAAGCCTCCGGCCATCTGGATTTTGTCGAATGAGCTGCGATCGACGACCAGGTCCTTCACCAGCGGAAATGCTTTCGCGCGGAACGGTTCGACGACGATGATATCGCCGTCCTTGAAGCTGCGCATGTAGGTCTGGCAGGTCGCGATGCCTTCGCCCGGACCGTGCGGCTTGCCGTTGATCGTGAGCGAGCAGGTGCCGCAGATACCCTCGCGGCAGTCGTGCGCAAACGCGATCGGCTCCTCGCCCTGACGGGTCAGCGTGTCGTTCACCACGTCGAGCATTTCGAGGAACGACATGTTCGGATTCAGGTTCGTCGCCGGATAATCGACGAACTTGCCGGGTGCATTGCGATCCGCCTGCCGCCAGACGCGAACCGTCACGTTGATGGTTTTTTGGGAAGTGGCTGCGACCATGGTCGGAAAGGGTTTGAGCGCTGGGGCGGTTCTCGAAACAGGTTCTTATTTGTAGTTACGCACCGACATCTTCACGAACTCGTAATTGAGCGGCTCGGTGTTGCGCAGCGGCGCCTTGCCGTCGCCTTGGAACTCCCAGGCGGCAACGTGCGAGAACTTCTCGTCGTCGCGTTTGCATTCGCCGTCCGGATACTGGTATTCCTCGCGGAAGTGGCCGCCGCAGCTCTCCTCGCGCGTGAGCGCGTCGAGGCACATCAGTTCGCCCAACTCGAGGAAATCGGCGACGCGGCCCGCCTGCTCGAGCGACTGGTTGAGCGTCGCTTCGGAGCCGGGCACGCGGACATTCGCCCAGAACTCCTCGCGGATCTTCGGGATTTCCTGCAGCGCCTTCTTCAACGACTCGGCCGTGCGCGCCATGCCGCAGCCTTCCCACATCGCGTGACCGAGACGTTTGTGGAAATGACTGACCGGCTCCTTGCCGTTGATGCCGAGCAGACGCTTCGTAAGTCCGGTGACGTTTTGCTCCGCTGCCTTGAACTCCGCGGCTTCGGCGGACGGCCGCGAGCCGGGTTTCTGCGTGGCGAGGTAGTCGCCGATCGTATACGGGATCACGAAATACCCGTCCGCGAGGCCCTGCATCAGGGCGGAAGCGCCGAGACGGTTCGCGCCGTGGTCCGAGTAGTTCGCCTCGCCGAGCACGAACAGACCCGGGAGGTTCGACATCAGGTTATAGTCCACCCACAAGCCGCCCATCGTGTAGTGCACGGCCGGATAGATCCGCATCGGCACCTGGTAGGCGTTCTCGTTGGTGATCTCGTGGTAGATGTCGAAAAGATTGCCGTAGCGCTCGCGCACGCCGGCCTCGCTCAGGCGCTTGATCGCGTCCGAGAAATCCAGATACACGCCCAGGCCGCTCTCGCCGACGCCGCGGCCCTCGTCGCACACACGTTTCGCGGCGCGCGAGGCGATGTCGCGCGGGGCAAGATTGCCGAAGCTCGGATAAATCCGCTCGAGATAGTAGTCGCGATCCGCCTCCGGAATCGAATTCGGATCCTTGCGGCGGTCCTCGGCCTTTTTCGGCACCCAGATGCGGCCGTCGTTACGCAGCGACTCCGACATCAGCGTGAGCTTCGACTGGTAGTCGCCGGTGACCGGGATGCAGGTCGGATGGATCTGCGTGAAGCACGGATTCGCGAAACACGCGCCGCGCTTGTAGGCGCGCCAGATCGCGGTCGCGTTGGACTGCCGGGCGTAAGTGGAGAGATTGAAGACGTTGCCGTAACCGCCCGTCGCGAGCACGACCGCGTCGGCCGCGTGGCGCGAGACCTCGCCGGTGATAAGGTTGCGGACGATGATGCCCTTCGCCTGGCCGTCGACTACCACGAGATCGAGCATCTCGCTGTTGGGAAAAAGCTGCACGCCGCCCTCGCCGACGGTGCGCATCAGCGCGGAGTAGGCGCCAAGCAGGAGCTGCTGGCCAGTCTGGCCGCGCGCGTAGAATGTGCGCGACACCTGCGCGCCGCCGAACGAGCGGTTCGCCAGCAGGCCGCCGTATTCGCGGGCAAACGGCACACCCTGCGCGACGCACTGGTCGATGATGTTGACGGACACCTCTGCGAGCCGGTGGACGTTGGCCTCGCGGGAGCGATAGTCGCCGCCCTTGATCGTGTCGTAGAAAAGCCGATACACGCTGTCGCCGTCGTTCTGGTAGTTCTTCGCGGCGTTGATGCCGCCCTGCGCGGCGATCGAGTGGGCGCGGCGCGGGCTGTCGTGATAGACGAAGCACTTCACCTTGTAGCCCAGCTCGGCGAGCGTCGCGGCCGCGGAGGAGCCGGCGAGTCCGGCGCCGACGACGATCACCTCGTATTTCCGCTTGTTGGCGGGATTGACGAGCTTGATCTCGGCCTTGTGCTTGCGCCACTTGTCGGCGAGCGGACCGGACGGGATGCGAGAATCGAGTGTAGCCATGGGGCGGAAGGTTTAGCGGTGAGCGGCGGCGGCGGGGTGCGACGCGGTGAGCGGAAGCTTGCCGAGCAGCGCGGCGCCGGGAATCGCGAGATTGCCGAGGAAGTATGCGAGCGCGAAGAGCACGCAGAGCTTGCGGAGAGCGCCGGACCAGCGGCCGCTGCGCAGGCCGAGCGTTTGGAACATGCTGTCCGTGCCATGCAGGAGGTGCGCGCTCAGCAGACCGACTGCCAGAATGTAGAACAGCGAGACGATGACGTTCTGAAAACCGAGCACCACCATCGCATAGACGTCGTGCACGTGCGCGCCGGCGGCCACGACCGGGAAGCCCGCGATGTGATACTCGCTCTGCATCGTGTATTCGGGCAGCGCCGTCTTGAACGTGCTCGCCCCGGCGACGCCGAGCGTGAAATGCGCGAGATGATACACGATGAACGCCAGGACCACGTAGCCGGTCCACCGCATCGTGCGCGACGTAAGCGTGGCGCGGATCGTGTGCTTCACGCTGTAGGGCACGTTGCGCGCCGCGTGATTCTCGAGCGTCAGCACCGTAGCCGCCCAGATATGGACGCCCACCGCAATCAGCAGGCCGATGCGCGCGACCCACAGCAAGGGTCCGAGCGACTGCAGAAAATGGGCGTAGCCGTTGAGCTTATCGGGGCCGGAAAACACCTGCAGGTTGCCGACCAGATGCCCGATCACGAACCCGATCAGGATCAAGCCCGTGAGCGCCATGAGGATTTTACGACCGATGGTGGAGCGGATGAAGTTCATCGCGAAAGTCGGGGTTGGGGAAAGCGAGCGACGTGTGGGTGGCTAACTTCAGCAGCCGGCGCCCGCTTGTAAAGGAGCAGGCTGTTGCGAGGGAGCTTATTAGGCTCACTAACCTGCGGGAGAAGCGGGCGGACGCGCGATGATCGTGCCGCCGCAAAATCCCCTCAGCCCAACGTGGGCCGCTACTTCGCCAACGGCTTCAGCAACGCGAATTTCCCGCTGGCCGCCGGTGCGAGCACGCGGCGCCGAAATGCACTCACGCGCACGCCTTCGCCCAGCAGATTCGCGATCGCCTGCTCCGTGCCCGCCGGCGCCACGTCATCGGCCACGTAGTGGAAGTCCCACCGCGCGTCCGAGGTTTGCACGAGCGAGTAGTGCCAGCACGTGAACGCTTTCGGCAGCGCCGCGTCGATGTCGGTCGGCGACACGAGCGAACCATCCGGGCGGAAATACAAATTGCTCTCGCGCCCCAGCAGACGAAACCCGGTCGGGAATTTCTGCACGATGTCGCCCGTGTGATAACGCAGCAGCGGCATCGCCTCGCGGTCGCGCGTCGTCACATAGATCTGATACACGTCGGGCAGATTCGCGCGCCACGGCACAAGTTCGATGAACGCATTCGCGTCGATCACGCGCGAGTTGTCCTTGAACGCCTCGCCGACGAACAGATAGCCCGCTTCGGTCGAGCCATAGAGATCGACCTGCGGCGCGGGAAACACTTCCGCGATCCGCGCGCCGTGCAGCGCGCTGGCCTTGCCGTAAGTCAGGATGACCGCGCGGATGCTCGGCACCTTGACACCGCGCTTTTTCGCCGCGCGCGCCAGCAGCGAAAGATACACCGGCTCGCCCTCGAGCACTTCGGGTTTCGTCGCCTGCAGCTCGAAGACGATGCGATCCCACTCCGCCTCAGGAAACGCGAACGGATCGCTCGAAAGATTCAGATAAACCGTGCCGTCGAAATAGCGGTGCGGAAACGGATGGTCCTCGTAGGGACAAAGATTGCTCGAGCAGCCCACCGGCGCGAGGACGCACTTCCGATACGGGCGGCCGATAAACTCGCGCAGAATCGGCGACGCGAGATACGCGCGCTCCGTCTGCGCGTTCCACCAGCCGTCCTCCATGATCACGGTCATCGGCGACTGCGTAGTGCCGCCCGTGCTCTCGTATTCGAACTGCTTCGTCTGCAGCCCGCGCTCGATCACGCGATAATCCTCGAAAAACGCCTGATGCCCGCGTTCGACGATCTCCTTTTTAGACAGCGCCGGAATCTCGCGATAACACGACCACTGCAGCGGTTCCGCGTGCAGCGGAAAGCGTTGCGAGTAGAGCGGGCTGCGCTCGTAGATCCGGCGAATCTCGTGCTCCAGCGGGGCCGGCAGATACTCGCCGGACGCTGAACCCAGGGACTCGGCGGCATTGGCAAACGTGGGAGGCGTCATGAAACGTGTGAGCGGCTCATTAAGCGCGCGCCACCCGTGAAGTCAAATGACCGGCGCCCGCGTCAGCGTCATGTCGTCGACGCTTTCAACTGTCGCCACACCGGCTCGAACAACAGCAGCGCGTTCAACACGAGGCCATGCGTGATTCCTCCCGTGTGGGCGAGCGCCAGCACTTCCTCCACGGGCATCGCGAGCACCTGGATTTCCTCGTCGGCATCCCACGCGAGCGGCGCCGTCTGCTCCGCGCGTTCCACCAAAACGAAGTGGCAGCGATTACTCTGCATCGCGGGATTCGGATGCACGCTGCCCAGCAGCCGCGCCGGCGCGCCCACATAACCTGTCTCTTCACGCAGCTCGCGCACGCCCGCGATCAACGGCTCCTCGCCCGCCTCCATCACGCCACCGGGAATCTCGAGCGAGAATTCGTTGGTGCCGTAACGAAACTGCCGCACGAGCACGAGGCGGTGGTCGGGCGTGAGCGCGATCACGTTCACCCAGTCCGGCGGATCGATGACGATGAAATCCCGCTCCGTGCCGCGCACCGGATGACGATACTTCGTGGTGCGCACATCGAAGATGCGCGTGCGCGTGACGGAGGTGTGACCGAGCGGTTCCCAGCGCGACGGTTCGGAATGCGAGGACGAATTCATGCGGCGAGATCCTGCGGATCAGACGCAGGCGTCCGCAGAACGCGAATCGAATTCGCGCAAAGGCGCGCAACGCGTAGAAAACAAAAAACCTCCCGGCGAAAAACCGGGAGGTCGGAAAACGCGAAGGCGTTCGCGAAATTATTTCTTCGGCAGCTTGATCTTCTGACCCGCGTGAAGGGCGTTCCAATTCACGCCGGGATTCACCGCGAGCAGATCCGCGAGCGAGATACCTTGCGCGCGAGCGATCTTAGAACCGGTGTCGCCGCTTTTGACGACGTATTCGTCCGGGCCCGCGACGGCCGGCTCTTTCGAACCGCCCTTGCTCGCGGCGACGGCCGGCTGCTTCTTCTGCGCATCCTCGAGCTTCGTGAGCGAGGCGTGAATATTGCCGAGATCGGCGGCGACGGTGTTGAACGCGTCCTGCGTCGTGCGCGACAGCGAGTTTACATCGCGCGCGGATTTGTCGACGGACGCCTGGATCCCTCCGACCTGCGACTCGAGACTGTCGATCTTGCCCACCTTTTCCTCGTGAGTCGCGACCGCCTTTTGCAGGCTCGAGGCCTTGATCGCGGCATAGCCGCCGACCAAAAGGGAAAGCACGCCGACCACGACACCCGCCACGGGCAGCATGCTATTGTTTTCACGCGAAATGGTATCCATAGAAAAAAGGTGAGTGGCGCAGGACTAGCCGAACGACGGGTTGACGCAAGATTAGATTATTAACAACACCCCGCCGTTCGCCTATGAAAACGGCTGCAACTTGCGTCGCGACAGGCGGCCCCGACATCGCCTATCCGCCCAGCCGTCCGACGCCGCCACGACGACGCCGGTCTCGGCCGCATCAGCCGCCGATCGTCTCGCCGCCCATCACCGGCAGCACGATGCCCGTGATATAGGACGAGTCCGCATCGGACGCGAGAAACACATAGGCCGGAGCCAGCTCTTCCGGTTGCGCCGGACGGCCGATCGGTGCCTGGGTGCCGAACTTCGACACCTTTTCCGGCGAGGTGCCCGCGTCCGAAGGATTGAGCGGCGTCCACACCGGCCCTGGCGCGATCGCGTTCACCCGAATGCCGCGCTCCAGCAAATCCACCGCAAGCGTTTTGGTGAGGGCATTGATCGCGCCCTTGGTCGACGAATAGTCCGGCAGGCTGCCGGAGCCGAGCAAGCCGGTTTCGGAGCTCGTCACGATGATCGCTGCACCGGCCTTGAGATGCGGCAACGCCGCGCGCACGAGCCGGAAATACGCGTAGACATTGGTCTTGAACGTGCGGTCGAACTCCTCGTCGTCGACGTATTCGGGCTTCGCCTTGCGCGCTTGATGCGCGGCGTTGGACACCAGGATATCGAACCGACCGAATTCGTTGACCGTCTTTTCCACCACCTCGCGGCACGCGGCGAGCTCGCTCAAGTCGGCCGGAAGCAGGAGGCATTTTCGGCCGACGGATTCGACCGCGCGACGCGTTTCCTCCGCGTCGGATTGCTCGACGGGTAGATAGCTGATCGCCACATCCGCGCCTTCGCGCGCGTAGAGGTAGGCGACAGCGCGACCGATGCCGGAATCGCCGCCGGTGATCAGCGCCACCTTGCCCTCGAGTTTGCCAGCCGGCCGGTAGTTCGGCGCCCGCCAGCGCGGTTGCGGGTCGAGCTCGCTCTCCAGGCCGGGAGCGTCCTGGTGCTGCGGCGGAAACGGCGGCTTGGGTTCGTTTTTGATTTGGGGCTGGTCCGAAGGGCGCTCCCTGGAAACCGGGGAGGAGGATGTCTTTCGCATGGCTGCTCGAGGATGAAAACGGGTGAGACCGCCGACGCGTCGACGCCGACTGCTGAGTCACTCCTCATCGTCGCGACCGAAACAGACCGGTTCCGCGCCCGACCGGGCCAAGCACCCCAAACGCCCCAGAGGAAAACTCCCGCATTTCCCCTTCGTAGAATGGTCGGGGCGGAGAGATTCGAACTCTCGACCTCCTGCTCCCAAAGCAGGCGCTCTACCAGGCTAAGCTACACCCCGAAACGTGAGGCGAGATGGGACCTTCAAACTGTTCCTGTCAATCGCCGGCGGCACTTCGAGGCCCCACCGCTGCCGGGCGAAATGAGTAACGCCACATATATACAAATAGCTTGAAGACATTATCGCCTATAATTTACAGATCAGTCGCTTTCTTTCTTCCCCCGAAAATATGAACTCCCCACGCGCCGTGCTGCGTTGGCCATTCCCGCACAGGCCATTTGGTCTGGCTGCCGTCCTGATAACTGCCGTTTTCGTCGTTACACCTCAGGTCTCCGACGCGCAGACCACAATCACGCTGCACTACCAGCAGTCATTCGACTCTCTCGGCTCCGGTTTACCCTCGGGCTGGGACGTTTGGACGGACTCGACTGCGATCAGCAATGGAGCAGCCGCCGCCTTCAGCAGGACGCTATCCGCCAACAACGCGGCGTTCTCCCCCGACACCGCGTTTCGGAATGTGCCGGGAGCCTCACAAGTTTGGTCGGCCGCGCGTTCCACGGGCGAAGATCGCGCGCTCGGTTGGCGAGCCGGTGATAAACCCACCCGCGACGGGTCGATCACCTTCACGTTGTCGAATAGCCAAGGCTACGTGTTCTCAGAGGTGCGCTTCGACGTATTCACCATCAATAGCAGTGGCGCGACCGTTCCGTTGCAGCTTTTCTATTCCCTCGGGGAGGACGAGCCGTTCACCGCGTTTTCGCCGGCGCTCACGTATACATCGAATACCGCGCAGAATCCTCTCACCGTTACGACGTTGGTGCTCTCCGCCGAACAGCTGGCGCCGCTCAACGATCGGTCCGAACATATCACGTTCAGCTTTCGCAATACCTACGGCTCTGGAGCGACGGCGTTCAACAGCATCGCCATCGACAATTTCTCCTACACCACCAGCGCCATCCCCGAGCCGTCCACCTATGCGATTGCTTGCGGCGGACTCGTATTGATCTGCGCCGCCGTGCGCCGGATACGAATCCGACGTCACTAGGCGGCACCCGGACCGCCGCGCCTTAACGCCCCGGCAGCTTGATCGCCGGCGATTGGTCGGCGTTCGCGTCGGCCGCGGGAGCCGGGGCCTCCGCCGACGGCACGCTCGCCCGCAGCTGCATCGCGCGCTGGGTCCACGGACTCGCCGGATCCAGCTGCATCACCTGATCCGAATAGGTTTTCACGTCCGCCGCGTTGTGTCGCTCGGCCGCAAGGCTCGTCAAATGGTAGGCCGCCTCAAGGCGATACGCCTTCGGCTCCTTCTCGTCCGCGGCGAGCGCCTTCAAAGCCGCCTCGCCTTCGCTTTCGCGGCCGCCCTGCAGTTTCGCCATCGCCGCGCCCAAACGCGCGCGCGACGCCAGCGGACCGTTTTTCAGAACTTTCGCGGCCTGCTCGTAAGCCGTGACCGCCTCGCCGTATCGGCCGGCCGCATACGCTTCATCCGCCAATTGGAGCTGCGCCACGCCCGCGAGGGTGTGCTGGGGATGCTCGGCAATGAAGGTCCGCAACTGGGCCGGCGTCGTCGCCGCGGCGTAAGCCTGCTCCACGCCTTTTTCCCGCTGCGCCGCCAGATAGTCCCAGCCTTCCTTCGCCACGATCGCCAGCAGGATCACAACCAGCACGCCGTAAACCGCTTTGTTGTTTTTCTCCCAGAAAATCCGCACGCGATCCTCAAAGCTCGGCGCAACGTAGTTCTCGTCGACCGGGACGAGATTGCGATCGTCGCCGGCGGGCTTGGGAGAGGAGGGCGTGGACGGGGTCGACATGACGGGAGAAACGATTGGTAAACCGCCGACCGAAACAGATCGGGCCCGACGCGTAAAGGCGGGAGTTGCGACGTCCCGCGAAGCGCCACGCTCAGGGCAACAACAGCACCTTGCCGGTGGTGCGCCGGCCCTCCAGCGCGCGATGCGCCTCCGCCGCTTGAGCGAGCGGAAAGCTCACCCCGATCCGCACGCGCAACGATCCGTCTGCCAACGCCTCGAACAAGGCATTCGCCCGCGTCAGCAGTTCGTCCCGCGTCTGCAAATAATGCCCCAGTGTCGGCCGCGTCAGGAACAGCGAGCCTTTCTCCGACAGCACCAGCGGCGAAAACGGCGGCACCGCACCGCTCGCATTGCCAAACGACGCCAGCAGGCCGCGCGGCCGCAGGCTGTTCAAGCTGCCCTCGAAGGTGTCGCGCCCCACACCGTCATAAACCACGTCCACGCCCCGGCCGTCGGTGAACCGCCGCGCCGCCGCCGCAAAGTCCTCGCGCGTGTAAACGACGACTTCATCCGCGCCCGCCTCGCGCGCCAGCGTCGCCTTCTCGTCCGAACCGACCGTCGCGAGCACCCGCGCACCCGCACGTTTCGCCAGTTGCACCAGCAGCAGCCCCACCCCGCCCGCCGCAGCATGCACCAACGCCGTGTCGCCGCGCTGCAGCGGAAACGTGCCCGCCGTCAGATACTGCGCCGTCAAACCCTGCAGCAGCAGCGCCGCCGCCGTTTCCGTCGAGACGCTCTCCGGCAAACGCACCAGCTTCGCCGCCGGCACGATCGCTTGCTCCGCGTAGGCACCGTTCACATTGACGCTGCCGACCCGGTCGCCAATCGCGACGTCCGTCACCCCGGAACCGAGCGCGATCACCGTGCCCGCCGCTTCCTGCCCGAGCACATGCGGCAGCGGCACCCGGTAGAGACCGCTGCGTTTATACGTATCGATAAAATTGAGACCGATCGCCTCGACCTTGATCCGGACCTCGCCCGGCCCGGGGGGCGCAACTTCGACCTCTTCGAACCGCAACACCTCCGGACCGCCAATTTGATGAACACGAACCGCTTTCATCCGCCGACCATGATGCGGGTCCGGAACGTCGTCAAACGACCGACTGCGGCTGCCTCAATCGAACACGACGGTCTTGTTGCCGTAGGCCAGCACGCGGGCATCGAGATGCCACCGCACCGCTTGCGCGAGCACGCGTTTCTCGAGATCGCGACCGAGCCGGACCAGATCGTCCACGCCCTGCCGGTGCGTCACCCGCGTCACGTCCTGATGAATGATCGGACCTTCGTCCAGATCGCGGGTCGCGTAATGCGCCGTCGCGCCGATCAACTTCACGCCGCGCGCGTGCGCCTGATGATACGGCCGGCCGCCGGCAAACGCCGGCAGAAACGAGTGGTGAATATTGATCACCGGCTTCGTGAACGCCTCGAGAAACTCCGCCGACAGCACTTGCATGTAGCGCGCCAGCACCACGAGGTCCGCGTTCAACTCGCCCAGCAGCGCGAGTTGCCGCGCCTCGGCTTCGGCCTTGGTCGCACTCGTCAGCGGCACGTGATGAAACGGCAGGCCATAGCCGTGCGCCGCGTCGCTGAGATCCGCGTGATTGGAAATCACCGCCACCAGTTCGCCCGCAAATTCGCCCGCGCGCCAGCGCAACGCCAGGTCGTGGAAGCAGTGGTCCGCCTTCGAGACGAACACGACGACGCGCGGCCGTTGCAGCGAGGACGACATCCGCGCCTGCATGCCGAGCGAGGCCGCGAACGCGCGAAACTCCGCCATTTCCATCTTCAGGCAGGAAGCGCCCGCGGCATCCGTCGCCGCCGGCACCCACTCGATTCGCTGGAAAAACACGCCGGCCTCCATGTCGCGGTGCTGGTCGGCGTGCAGGATGTTGCCGCCGCGCTCGAAGATCCACCCGGCCGTGCGCGCCACGAGGCCCGGCTGGTCCGGGCCGTGCAAGAGAGCGACAACGGTTTCGGGCGTGGCCATGCGAGCGGACGCGGCTTACAGCACGTTCACATTGCCGCGATACTGCTGGATCGGCTTCACGCCGAGCGGCTTCTCCTTCAGCGCCTCGATGCCCATCACCGCCGCCTGCGCGCCGGTAATGGTGGTCATGATACACACGTTGTGCGCGTAGGCCGCGGCGCGGATGGCATTCTCGTCGCGGCGCGGGATCATGCCGCTGGGCGTGTTGATCACCATCTGGATCTGGCCGTTCTTGATCATGTCGACCGCCGTCGGACGGCCTTCGTTGATCTTCGAAAGGCGCTTCACGTTGAGCCCGCTGTCGGTCAGCATCTGCGCGGTGCCGCTCGTCGAATACAGCGAGAAGCCGAGCGCTTCGAGCCGCCGCGCGATGTCGACCGCGCGCTGCTTGTCGGCGTCTTTCACGGACAGGAACACGTTGCCCTTGGTCGGCAGGCCCGGCTTGGCCGCGGCCTGTGCCTTGGCGAACGCGATGCCGAGATCGGCGTCGACGCCCATGACTTCGCCGGTCGAGCGCATTTCGGGTCCGAGCGCGATTGTCGCGCCGGGGAAACGCACAAACGGAAATACTGCTTCCTTCACGCACCAGTGCTTCGGCGTCTGTTCGCGGGTGAAACCGAGATCCTTGAGCTTCGCGCCGGTCATCACCTTCGCGGCGAGCTTCGCCAGCGGCACCCCGATCGCCTTCGCGACAAACGGCACGGTGCGCGACGCACGGGGGTTCACCTCGAGGACGTAGAGCTGGTTGTCCTTGATCGCGAACTGCACGTTCATCAGGCCGATCACCTTCAACTCGCGCGCGAGCGCGTAGGTGGCGCGGCGCACGACGTCGAGCATCGGCTGACCGAGCGTGTGCGGCGGCATCACCATTGCCGCATCGCCGGAGTGCACGCCCGCGAATTCGATGTGCTCGAGCATGCCGCCGATGACCGTCGTCTCACCGTCGCTGATACAATCGACGTCGAGCTCGATCGCGTCCTCGAGGAACTTGTCGATCAGCACCGGCTTGTCGGGCATGACGTCGAACGCCTGCCGGACCACGCCGCGGAACTCCTCCTCGCTGTAAACGATGAACATGCCGCGGCCGCCGAGCACGAACGAGGGTCGGAGCAGGACCGGGAAACCGATCTCCTTCGCCGAGTTCAGCGCATCCGTCTCGTTCATCGCCGTGCGGTGCGCCGGCGACTTGAGTTCCAGCTGATCGAGAATCGCGGAGAAGAGCTTCCGGTCCTCCGCGGCGTCGATGCTTTCCGGCGAAGTGCCGATGATGTTGACGCCGTTTTTCTTCAGCGCGCTGGCGAGGTTGAGCGGCGTCTGGCCGCCGAACTGCACGATCGCGCCTTCGCACTTCTCCTGCTGGTAGATTTCCAGCACGTCCTCGAGCGTGAGCGGTTCGAAATAGAGGCGGTCGCTGGTGTCGTAGTCCGTCGAAACCGTTTCCGGATTCGAGTTCACCATCACGGTTTCATAACCGATTTCGCGCAGCGCGAAGCTGGCGTGCACGCAGCAATAGTCGAACTCGATGCCCTGGCCGATGCGGTTGGGACCGCCGCCGAGGATCATGATTTTCTTCTTCTTCGACGCCAGCACCTCGTTCTCGTCGCCGTAACTGGAATAGTAATACGGCGTGAACGCCTCGAACTCGGCCGCGCAGGTGTCGACGAGACGATAGGTCGTGCCGACGCCACGCGTCTTCCGCTCCTCGCGCATCGTCGCGAGATCCGTTTTCAGCACATGGGCGAGTTGCACGTCGGAAAACCCGAACTGCTTCGCGCGCCGCAGCAGCGGCGTCGGCAGCGTCGCGAGCGTTTCCTTCGCGAGCGCCTGCTCCATGTCGAAGATCTCGCGCAACTGGTGCAGGAACCACGGATCGATCTTGGTGAGTTCGAAAATCCGCTCGATCGAATAGCCGGCGCGAAACGCGTGACGGATGTAGAAGATGCGCTCCGCATTCGGCGTGCCGAGCTTCGCGTTGATCTCCTTCTCCTCGAGCACGTCGTCGCCGCCGTGCTTGCCGCCGCCGCCGAAACCGCGCG
The DNA here is from genome assembly GCA_040255565.1 of Opitutaceae bacterium. Taxonomy (GTDB): domain Bacteria; phylum Verrucomicrobiota; class Verrucomicrobiia; order Opitutales; family Opitutaceae; genus Opitutus. The sequence goes on from JBDZVH010000002.1 coordinate 652,038, forward strand.
CGCCGATTTCGAGGGAACGCAGGCACTTCTGCATCGATTCCTTGAAGGTCCGGCCGATCGCCATCGCTTCGCCGACCGATTTCATCGCCGACGTGAGCGACGAGTCCGCGTCCGGGAATTTTTCAAACGTGAACCGCGGGATCTTCGTCACCACGTAATCGATCGTGGGCTCGAAGCTCGCCGGCGTGAGCCGCGTGATGTCGTTGCGCAGCTCGTCGAGCGTGTAGCCGACGGCGAGTTTCGCGGCGATCTTCGCGATCGGAAAACCGGTCGCCTTCGACGCGAGCGCGGACGAGCGCGACACGCGCGGGTTCATCTCGATCACGACCATGCGGCCGGTCACGGGATCGACCGAAAACTGGATGTTCGAACCGCCGGTCTCGACGCCGATCTCGCGGATGACCGCGAAGGACGCGTCGCGCATGACCTGATATTCCTTGTCGGACAACGTCATCGCGGGCGCGACCGTGATCGAGTCGCCGGTGTGCACGCCCATCGGATCGAAGTTCTCGATCGAGCAGATCACGACGCACTGGTCCTTGTGATCGCGCATCACCTCCATCTCGTATTCCTTCCAGCCGAGCAGGCACTCTTCGACGAGCACCTCGTGCACCGGCGACAGATCGAGACCGTTGGCGCAAATCCGATCGAATTCCTCCTTGTTGTAAGCGATGCCACCGCCGCTGCCGCCGAGCGTGAAGGAGGGACGGATGATGAGCGGAAACATCGCCAGCTCTTCGGCCGCCTGGCGCGCTTCTTCCATCGTGCGCACGGTGCGCGACCGCGCGACATCCAGGCCGATCTTCAGCATGGCCTGCTTGAACAACTCGCGATCCTCGCCCTTCGCGATCGCGGCGGGCTTGGCGCCGATCATCTCGACGCCGTATTTCTCCAAAATCCCCGCCTTGTTCAGCTCCATCGCGAGATTCAGTGCCGTCTGCCCGCCGAGCGTCGGCAGGAGCGCGGACGGACGTTCGGCCGCGATGATCTTTTCGAGAATCTCGACGTTAAGCGGCTCGATGTAAGTCACATCCGCGAACTCGAGATCGGTCATGATCGTGGCCGGATTCGAGTTCACGAGGATCACACGGTAACCCTCCTCCCGCAGCGCCTTGCACGCTTGCGTGCCGGAGTAGTCAAACTCGCAAGCCTGCCCGATGACGATGGGGCCGGCGCCGATGATCAGGATGGACTTCAGGTCGGAGCGTTTGGGCATGTGCGTAGATTTTGCCGAGAGTTGAGCGCGCAGCACCGCGCGGCAAGTGGGAAACGCGCCGCAGCGTTCGCGAACCCTCGCCGCCCCACGAAAACCGCTCGCGGCCCAACCCGACCTCAGCCCAACACCGCGACTTCGACGCCCAGCACTTTCGCGGCCGCCGCCTTGTCGCCGCGACACGCGTGCAGGACCATCTCGCGATACTGTTTTTCCTGACCGGCCAGGTATTCGGCGAGCGACGGCCAGTTTTTCAGCTCACGCAACCGCAACGGCAGCTGCTGCGAGGTGACGATCCGCGTCTCGGTCGTCGCCGCGATCTTGGAAACGAGTTGAAATAGCTCCGTCAGGTTCCCCGGCCAGTGATAAGCCGTCATCACCGCGAGAGCGTCGTCCGTGAACTCGATCAGATTCGCGTCGAAATGCGGACTCGTAGCCTTTCCCAAAAAGCTCTTCACGAGCAGCGGGATGTCTTCCGTGCGATCGCGCAGCGCCGGCATCTGCACGGGCAGCGAAGCGACGCGATAAAACAGCTCGTCGTGAAACTTGCCCTCGTCCGTCAGCAGCTCGAGATCCTCGGTCGTCGTGCACACGAGCCGGAAGCCGTGCGCGGTGTTGCGGAGCACGCTCACGAGGTCCTTCTGGATCGGCGGCGTGAGACACTGCAAATGCTGGAGAAACAGCGTGCCGCCCTTCGCCTGGCGGACCCACGCGCCGCCTTCGCCATTTTCGCCAATCAAGCCGTCGCGGAAACTCGCCTCGGAGCTCAGGGAGCAGTCGATGCGCACCATTTGCGCCTCCGGCGCACCGGTCGCGGCGTGCAAGATCTCCGCGACCGCAACTTTACCGGTGCCGTTTTCGCCCATCAGGAGCACCGGCGTGCGCACGGCGGCGAGCTTGCGCACCTGCTGCACGAGTTTGCGCACGGGAGCGCTTTGCCCGATCAGGCGGCTCTCGATATCGCCGGCGTTCACGCCGGGCGCCAGGTTCACGGCCGCGCGTTCGCTCTGGAATTGCTTGAACTCGATCCCGCGCCGCAGCGTCGCGATCAATTCGTCCACGCGAAACGGCTTCTGGAGGTAATCGAACGCGCCGAACTTCAACGCCTGCACCGCGCTTTCCGTGCTGGCGTAGGCGGTCATGATGATGACGATCGCCGTCGGCTCGTAGAGTTTCAGCTGCTTCAGCAACGTGATGCCGTCCATCGGCTTCATGTCGATGTCGGCCAGCACCAGATCGAACTTCTCGGCCTTGTAGCGCGCGAGCGCCTTTTCCCCGTCCGTGGCGAATGCCGTGCTGAAGCCGGTCGGTTGAATGACGGCCTCGAGCATCTCGTGGATCGAGAGCAGATCGTCGACGATGAGGACGGAAGGCATGAAGAAGAAACAGCGTTCCGGGCCCGATACGGGAAGTCAACCGGCGGTGAGCAATCCGTTACTGCAATCCACCCGCCACCGCGCCGAGTTGGAAAATCGGCAGGAACATCGCCATCACGATGCCACCCACGACCACACCCAAAAACACGATCAGCATTGGCTCGATGAGCGAGGTCAGCGCCGCCACGGTCGCTTCGCACTCCACGTCGTAGAAATCGGAGATCTTCGTCATCATGCCGTCGACGTTGCCCGTCGATTCGCCCGCCTTCACCATGTGTTTCATCATCGGCGGGAAAAACGGATTCACCGCCAGCACTTCCGAGACCTGCCCGCCTTGGCTCACGTGACGGGAAATCTCCACGCAGGCGTCTTCGATCTGCACCTTGCCGCTCGCCGCCGAGACGATCTCAAGCGTCCGTAGGATCGGCACGCCCGAGCGAATCAAGGTTGCATAGGTGCGGCAGAAGCGCGACAACGCGATCTTGTGCACGAGGTTGCCGAAAATGGGGGCCCGCACGAGGAACCGATCCTTCTGCCGGCGACCGGCCGGGGTCTTGGTGTATTTCCCGAGCACGTAAAACGCCGCATACGCCCCAATGCCGATCGCCCACCAATAGGCTTTCATGAAGTCCGACAGATCGATCAGGAACTGCGTCGGCGCGGGCAGCTTGGCGCCAAAGTCCGCGAACATCGCCGCAAACACCGGAATCACGAAAATCAGCAGGACGTTCACCAACGCGATCGCCAGGCCGATGACCGCGATCGGATACGTCATCGCCGACTTCACCTTCTTCGTCAGCTTGACCGTCGACTCGAAATAACTCGCGACCTTGCCGAGGATTTCCGCCAGCCCGCCGCTCGCCTCGCCGGCTTCGACCATCGAGATGAACAGATTCGGGAACGACTTCGGGAATTTCTTCACCGCTGACGAAAACGAATTGCCCGAGGAGATGTCCGCGCGGACATCGCGGATCACGATGCGGAAAATCGGGTCCTCCGTTTGATCCTGCAGCGCCTCCAGGCATTGCACCAGCGGGAGGCCGGCGGTGAGTAACGACGCCAGCTGCTGCGTGAAGATCGCCAGCTCGCCCAGCGGCAGCTTGTAGGTCTTGGCTTTTTTCTCGAGCGCCTTCTGCTTCGCCAACGCCTGCGCGGCACGCACGTTGGTGGTTTTCTTGGCGGTATCCGCCCGGGTCACCGCCCCCGGACCAGACGATGCCGACGAGAGTAAAGCCATGCTGGTGACGCAAACCGACGTCGGACAGTGCAGCAACTTCAATTACGTTCACAATCGGTAAAAACACCGATGCGCGCCACCGCCGAACACAGGCTTGACCGCGCCTCGCGCCAGCCAACACTTCCGCTTCTTCGCGCGGGTGTAGTTTAGTGGCAAAACTCCTCTCTTCCAAAGAGGTATCGTCGGTTCGATTCCGTCCACCCGCTCCATCGTCGCGCCGCGGCATGAATCTCATCCTTTTCGAGCCGGCGGAAATCGCGCTCCCGCTGCCGCGCACCGATCGCCGCGCGATTCACCTGCTCGACGTGCTGCATCGCCAACCCGGCGACACCTTCGACGCCGGCCTGATCGACGGGCCCCGCGGTAAAGGCACACTCGTCCGCATCGACGCCGACGTCCTCGAACTCGCATTTGCCTGGACCTCGCAACCCGCCGCTCCGGAACCGATCGTCGTGATCCTCGGACTCCCACGGCCGCAAACGGCCCGCGACGTCCTGCGCGACGCGACAACCCTCGGCGTCGGTGCGCTGCATTTTGTCCGCACCGCGCGCTCCGATCCCAACTACGCCACGAGCCGGCTCTGGACCACCGACGAATGGCGGCGGCACGTGGTCGCCGGCGCCGAACAGGCCTTCGACACCCGGCTGCCGGCCGTCACACACGATCGCACGCTCGCCGCCGCGCTTTCGGACATCGCCGCCGGCACGCGCCGGCTCGCGCTCGACAATTACGAAGCCTCACAACCGCTCGGCCGGATGCGAGCGCTCGCGGCCCCCGTTTGCGTCGCGCTCGGTCCGGAGCGCGGCTGGGCCGACGCGGATCGCGAGCTGCTCCGGCAACACGCGTTCGAGTTCGTTCACCTCGGTTCGCGCGTCCTCCGCGCGGAAACCGCGCTCGTCGCCACCCTCACGCTCGTCCGGGCGCAACTCGGGCTGCTCTGAATCGCAGCGGGCGCAGGTCGCTCAACCTTTCACGAAAAAACTCACCGTCGGCTGACGCGCGCCTTTGCCGAGCCGCTTCAAACACGTCCAGCCGGCCGGTTTCAGCTCAATTTCGCCCGGCGCTTCGAACACCACCACCGCGTCCGGCTTTTCCGTCACTACGTCTGCGAGTCGCGCGAACAACGGCGCCGTGATCTCCGCAATGATTTCGTAAGGCGGATCGACGAATATCAAATCCGGCACCGCGCCCCCGCCGAGCGGCACCGCGAGCGCGTCCATTTGCAGCACGGCGAGGTTGCCGGTGTCGCGTCGCAGGCTTTTGCACACCGCCGCGATATTCTGCCGAACGCACACGGCCGCCTTCGCGTTTTTCTCCACGAATACGCCGCTCGTAGCGCCGCGGCTCACCGCCTCGAGTCCATACGCGCCGCTGCCGGCAAACAGATCCAGAAAATGCGCGCCAACCACCCGCGCACCGAGACTCGAAAACACCGCCTGGCGCATGCCGTCCGTAGCAGGCCGCACCGCGTCGCCTTTCGGCGCGAGCAGCGGGATTCCGCGCGCGCCGCCGCCGCTTATGCGCACGACGCCGCCCCCTGCGTGAGTTGCGCCGCCGCTGTTTCCGCCTTCATAACCATGCGCCGCGCATGTCACTGCCGATCTCCGATCACTTCAACGGGAAAACTTTCTTCAACCCGCGCCACGAGAATCGCACCTGGCGCGACGTCCTGCGCTGGCGGCGGACCAGCCGGCCGACCCCGTGGCCGATGTTCGTGCCGTTGACCGCCACACCGGCGCCGCATGCACCGAAGCACGACGAATGGGTCGTCACCTGGATCGGACACGCGACCTTTCTCGTGCAAACGCGCGAAGGAAATTTTCTCACCGACCCGCAATTCTCGGAACGCTGCGGCCCGTTCGGCCGACTCGGACCGCGCCGCGTGCAGCCGCCGGCGCTCGCGATCGCCGATCTGCCGCGAATCGATTTCATCCTGCTGACGCATGATCACTACGATCACTGCGACCTTCACTCGCTGCGTCAGCTCGCCCGGCGTTTCGCGCCCCAAGTGATCGCGCCGTTGGCCTACCGGCGCTTGCTCGCGCGCACCAATCTGCACCATGTGGTCGAGCTCGACTGGTGGCAAACACACACGCCGGCGCCTGGACTCGAGATCGCGCTCACGCCCGCCCGCCACTGGAGCAACCGGCTCTCCGGCACGCGCAACGCCCGCCTGTGGGGCGGCTTTTTTGTCCGGCATTCGGACCGTGCCTGGTGGTTCGCCGGCGACACCGGTTACGATCCGCAGCTGTTTCACGACATCCGCCAGCGACTGGGCGCGCCCGCGCTCGCGATGATTCCGATCGGCGCCTATGAGCCGCGCTGGTTCATGGCCGCGCAACACTGCAATCCGGCCGAGGCGGTGCAGATTCATCGCGACGTCGCCGCGGGCACCAGTTTCGCGATGCATTGGGGCGCATGGCAACTGACCGACGAAGGCCGCGACGAACCCGTGCGGGCGCTGACGGAAGCACGTGACGCAGCGGGTGTTTCCGCCGATCGATTCCGCGTGCTTCAGCCCGGCGAAACGACAGTCGTTTGAACGGCATGGTGCGCCCGGGCGCATCGGTGAACTCGACGGAACCCGCCGCACGCGCGCCGGTTCAACATAGCATTTGCGCATGCCTCGAAAACTCATACGTATGGCCGCTTAGCATCGCCGCGCGGGCGGTTGCCGACTCCTCCTCCCGCCTGATGGGCGTCGTTGTGCCTGGATGCTAGACTACACTATGCACCCTCTCCGCTTCCTCGCTGTCCTCGCCGGCTTCGCCGCGGCGGTGCCGGCGCGCGTCTGCGCCGAGGAGAACGTCTGGCCCGTGCGCGTCGCGCAGACCGACGATGCCGGTCGCGTGGTTTCCTGGCAGGCCGCGGGACCGCTGATTTTCCAGCAGCCGGCGGAACGCGGCGGCACGGTGAGCGGATTCCGTCCGCTATTCGCCGAATGGCAGGACGACCTCGGCCAGCTGCGGGAGCGCAATGTCCTGTATCCGGTTTTCATCTACCGCACCGACGGCGACAGCTATCGCTGGAGCGTTTTTCAACTGATCAACCGTTCCGGCAACCTCGCCGCAAAGACGACGCCCACCACGCCGGTTTATGAAACCTTCGATCTGTGGCCGTTCTGGTTTTCCCGCGACACCGGCGATCCGCAAGGTTCGTATCGTGCGCTGTTTCCGATCGCCGGCACGATCAAGGACCGCTTCGGCTACGACCGGCTGAAGTTCACACTCTTCCCGTTTTACCTTCGCTCCGAAAAGAAAGGCACTGTGGCGACGAGCACGCCGTGGCCCTTTCTGAAGATCACCCGTGGCCGGCAGGAAGGCTTTGCCCTGTGGCCGCTCTATGGGCGACTCGAGCAGCCGGGCGTTTTCGAGCGTCGCTTTTATCTCTGGCCGCTGGCCTGGAACAACACGATCCAGCCGCGTGACGCCGACGGCGCTCCCGTGGCCAACGGGACGCCCCGTCGCGAGGTCGGCGTGCTGCCGTTCTACACCCGCGAGACGGCGCCGGGCTTCGACAACGCAAACTTCCTCTGGCCGTTCTTCGGCTACACGGACCGCACGCAGCCGAACGTGTATCATGAAACCCGTTACTTCTGGCCGTTTCTCGTGCGCGGCGAGGGCGAGAATCGCGACGTGCGGCGCTTCGGTCCGTTTTACACGCACTCGGTCGTGAAGGGCGTCGAGAAGACGTGGTATCTCTGGCCGATCTATCGCGAGCGGCGCGAACAGATCGGCGCGATCGACCAGACGCAGCGCCAGGTGCTCTACTTCCTCTATCGCTCGACCGAGCAGCGCAGCCTGACGTCGCCGTCCGCCGCGCCAGCCGAGAAACAGCACCTCTGGCCGCTCTTCAGTTCCTGGGACAACGGTGCTGGTCGTCAGCAGCTGCAGTTTCCCAGCCCGCTCGCCGTCTTCTTTCCCGACAATGAACGCGTGCGCGCCTCCTGGTCGCCGCTGTTTGCCCTTTACCGCTTCGATCAACGCGCCCCGGACGACAAACGTCACGAGCTGCTCTGGGGCCTCTTCAGCCACCGCGTCCGGCCCGGAGAGCGCGAGTTTCACGTTGGCCCGCTGTTCAGCATGAAAGAGCGCGCGGACGAGAAGCGCTTCGCGATCGGCAACGGCCTGATCGCCTGGCAGCGCGGCGCGCCCGGCACGCGCTGGCGGTTCTTCTGGTTCGATTTCCCCGGCAGATCCCACACCCTTCACGCGACCTCGCGCTGACATGAACCAACTGACCGCCATTCTGGAAGGCATCGGCAGCACGATGCTCCTGCTCGTGCGCAGCCTCTCGCACGTTGGGACGCTCCCGCGCCAGCGCGCGCGTTTCATCGAGCAGTGCTTCATGATTGGATACACCACGCTGCCGATCGTGGCCATCCTCAGCTTCTTCATCGGCAGCGTGCTCGCCTTGCAGGCCGGCTATTCGATGCAGAACGTCGGCGCGAAGCAGTTCATCGGTTCGCTCGTCGGCCTGTCGATGGCGCGCGAACTCGGCCCCGTGATGGTCGCGATTCTGCTCGCCGGGCGGGTCGGTTCCGCCATCGCCGCCGAGCTCGCCTCGATGAAGGTTTACCAGGAGGTCGACGCGCTCGTGACGATGAACATCCCGCCCGAGCGCATGCTGGTGCTGCCGCGCCTCGCCGCCGCGCTCGTCATGGTGCCGGTCCTCGCGATCATCGCCAACCTCGTTGGCTGGTTCGGCGGCGCGATCGTGGCCAAATACGTTTCGTTCATCTCGATCGACCCGCCCGCCTATTTCTCCGCGCTGCGGCGTTACACCGAGTTCAAGGACGTGATGAACGGCCTCATCAAAACGGAGGTCTTCGGCTTCGTCGTGGTGCTCGTCTGCTGCAACATCGGCCTCAACACCCGCGGCGGTCCGCGCGAGATCGGGGCGTCCGTCACGCGCGCGGTTGTCACCTCCCTGATCCTGATTCTGGTGCTCGATTACTTCGTCACGAAGGCGCTCCTCTGACCATGCCCGACTCCGCCTCCACTCCCACGCGCAATCCGTTCACGCAGACGGAGACGCCCGCCGTTGGCGTCAAGATCGAGGGCCTCTCCAAGAGCTTTGGCCGCCATCAGGTCCTCAAGGACATCACGTTCTCGGTCGCGCCCGGCGAGATCTTCGTGCTCATGGGCCCGAGCGGGTCGGGCAAGAGCGTGCTGTTGAAACACATCGTCGGCCTCGAAACGCCCTCCGCCGGCCGGGTCTTCGTCGACACCTTCGACGCCACCTCGGAGGAAACGCGCGAGCGGGTGCGCATGGCCCTCGTGTTTCAAGCCGGTGCGCTGTTCAACTCCCTCAGCGTCTACGACAACCTCGCGCTCTACCCGCGCGAGCACCGGCTCGCCGACGAAGCCGGCATTCGCGAGAAGGTCATGCGCGCGCTGCAGATCCTCTCACTGGAAAACGCGGCGTCCAAGTTCCCCGCCGAGCTCTCCGGCGGCATGAAGAAACGCGTCGCCATCGCCCGCGCCCTTGTGATGGAGCCGCAGCTGATGCTCTACGACGAACCGACGAGCGAGCTCGATCCCGTGATGAGCGCGACGATCAGCGAGATCATCGCCACGCTGAAGGACGAGTTTCACGTCACCTCGATCGTCGTCTCGCACGATCGCGACCTCGCGCTCAGCATCGCCGACCGTGTCGGCATCCTCATGGGCGGCGAACTGATCTATGTCGGACCGCCGGCCGGCCTGCGCGATCCGCAGGACCCGCGCATCGCCGATTTCCTCAACCCGCGGATCGATATCAAAAACCCGCGTTTCAAGAAGCTGGAAACCTGACCACCCCTTTTTCCATCACCGGAGACACACCATGAACAACGCACAGCAAACCGCCCGCGTCGGCCTTTTCTTTCTCCTCGGCCTCGCCCTCACCTGGGTCACGTTCGAGACGCTCAGCGGAGGCAAACTCTTCCGCGAAGACGGCTACACCCTCGTCGCCGGCTTCGAGAGCCTGAAGGAACTCAAAAACGGCGACGAAGTGCGCATGGCCGGCGTGAAGATCGGCGTCGTCGAACGCACGCGCCTCAACGCCGAGAAACGCCGCGCCGAAGCCATCCTGCGCATCAACGCCAACGCCTCGATCCCGAACGACGCCACCGCCTCGATCTCGATGTCCGGCCTGATCGGCACCAATTACATCGCCGTCGACCTCGGCTCGGCCGGCGCCGCGCCGCTGCAACCCGGCGACGAAATCAAAACCCGCGCGAGCGCCGACCTGAACAGCATCATGGCCGACATCGGCAGCCTGGGCGAGAAACTCGAAAGCTCGCTCAGCGCATTCGGCAGCGCGATGGGAAGCGACGGCAAGGAGCCGGGCCTGTTCCAGAAGCTCGACCGTCTCGTCACCGAGAACCACGAGAAAGTCACCGCCACGATGACCAATCTCCAGGAAATCACCTCCAAGGTGAATCAGGGCGAGGGCACGATCGGCCGGCTCGTCAACGATCCCGCGCTCTACAACGAACTCGTCACCACCGTGCAGGACATCAAGGGCGCTGCCGCCGGCGCGAAGGATTTCATGGCCAACGCCCAGGGCATCATCGACCAAGTCAAGAGCGGCAAGGGCACGCTCGGCGCGTTGATCTATGACGAAGCCGCGGGCAACGACTTGAAGGCGACCGTCGCGAATTTCCGTTCGATCTCCGACAAGGTCGCCAAAGGCGAAGGCACGCTCGGCAAGCTCATCAACGACGACCAGCTGTTCAACACCGCGCAAGCGACGCTCAAGAAGGCCGATCGCGCGCTCGACGGCATGAGCGACTCCGGCCCGATCACCGCCGTGGGCATCGTCGCCAATTCGCTCTTCTAAGCCACCGGCTTGTCCCACGAAAGGAGCCCGATCCAACTCGGGCTCCTTTTTTGTTGCCGGATCAAACCAGCGCTTTGACCAGATCTTCCCGCCGACCCGGCAGCAGGTCCATCGGCGCGATCTCCGGCATCGTATATGCGCCCGGCCGCAGTCGCAGCGCCGCCGCCCGCGCGCACGAGACCATGATCTGCGCGGTCAGCGCGGGGTTGTTGATCCTCATCTTGAACTCGAAGAGCTGATTGTGGGCGATGCCGCTCACGCCCTTGCGCTCCATGTGCACGCCGTGGCCGACATCCTTCAGGCTGTCGATGCTCGGCACGGCGATCACGCGCGTGTCGTCGTTGACGAAATAATCGTCCGACTTGATTGCCTTCTCCACGGTTGCGAAGTCCGCGCCGGGTTCGAGTTCGACATAAACCATCCGGCGGTGAACGCCTGCGCCCGCTGGCATCGTCATCGACAGCGCGTCCTTCACGCCCGGCTTGCTCTTCGCGCAAACGGAGTGGCCCATGCTCATCCCGGGCCCGAAATTCGTATAGGTGATGCCGCGCGGCGCCATCGCCAGCAGCAGCGCGCGCAAAACCGAGTCGCTGCCCGGGTCCCAGCCCGACGAGATCACCGCGACGCTGTTGTGCTCCTTGCCGATGGCGTCGAGCGCCTGCCGCAAGTCCCAGAGTTTTTGCCCGTGAATGTCGAAACTGTCGACCGTGTGGATCCCCTTGCGGAGATAGAGGGGCGCGGTTTCCGGGATGCTGCGCGTCGGCCCGCAAAGGAGCACGACGTCGACCTTCCCCAACGCATCGACATTGTCGGCAACTGCGACGCCCGCCAGCTCCGGCGCGGCCACCGAGGCGTGGCGGCGAACGACGCCGGCCAGCTCCATATCCGGCGCGGTCTGCACGGCGGCGACCGCCGAACGACCGATGTTTCCATAACCGACCACTGCGACTCGAAGAGACGTGCTCATGTGAGCCGTCAGAAAAGACCAGCACCGGGCAAAAAGGAAATCCTCAATCTCGCTCGTGTGCGCCGCCGCAACGGAAACGCCTCAACAAAAAAGCCGGGCGAATGACTTCGCCCGGCTCACGTATTCACAAAACTTACACCTTCGGGCCGCCCTGCGCGTAATAACGCGCGCGGAGGCGGAGACCGTTGAGGCGGATGAAGCCGGTCGCGTCGGTCTGGTTATACCAGCTCTTCACGCCTTCCATCGACGCGATGTTTTCGTCGTAGAGCGAGTATTTCGACTTCCGGCCGCAGGTGATGATGTTGCCCTTGTAGAGCTTCAGCCGCACGGTGCCGGTGACGTTCTTCTGGCTCTCGTCGACCAGCGCCTGGAGCGCCTCGCGTTCCGGCGCAAACCAGAACCCGTAGTAAACCAGTTCGGCGTATTTCGGGATCAGCGAATCGCGCAGGTGCATGACCTCGCGGTCCATCGTCAGCGATTCGACCTGGCGATGCGCGTGCATCAGGATCGTGCCGCCGGGAGTCTCATACACGCCGCGCGACTTCATGCCGACGAAGCGGTTTTCGACAAGGTCGACGCGGCCGATACCGTGCTTGCCGCCGAGCTTGTTCAACGTCTTCAACACGCCCGCGGGCGTGAGCTTCTTGCCGTTTACTGCGACGCAGTTGCCCTTCACGAAATCGAGTTCGACGTATTCCGCCTTGTTTGGCGCGTCCTCGGGCGACACGGAGAGCTTGAACATGCCGCGGTTCGCCTTGGTCGTCGGATCGAACCACGGATCCTCGAGAATGCCGGCCTCGTAGGAAATGTGCAGGAGATTGCGATCCATCGAATACGGCTTCTTGAGTGACGCCTCGACGGGGATGTTGTGCTTCTGGCAATACGCGATCATCTCCGCGCGGCCGGGAAATTCGTCGCGGTATTTTTCAATTTTCCACGGCGCGATGATCTGCAGGTCCGGGGCGAGCGCCATGTAGGTCAGCTCGAAGCGGCACTGGTCGTTGCCCTTGCCGGTGGCGCCGTGCGCGACGGTGTCGGCCTTCTCCTTCTTCGCGATCTCGACCTGCGCCTTCGCGATCAGCGGACGCGCGATCGAGGTGCCGAGGTAATACTGGCCCTCGTAGATCGCGTTGGCGCGAATCATCGGGTAGATGAAGTCGCGCGCGAATTCCTCGACGAGGTCGAGCGTGTAGTGCTTCGAGGCGCCGGTCTTCTTCGCTTTTTGCGGGAGGCCTTTGAGCTCCTCCTCCTGGCCGATGTCGGCCGCGAAGGTGACGATCTCGGCGTCGTAGGTTTCCTTGAGCCACTTAACGATGACCGACGTGTCGAGGCCACCGGAGTATGCGAGGACGATTTTCATGAGAGAGGAATTTGAATTAGCCGCAAAAATGCGCAGAACGCGCGAAAAAATCAGAGGAGAAATGGTAGGGGTTTTCGCGCCTTTTGCGCCTCCTTGCGGCCATTGTCAGCGCTTCGCGAGCGTCGCGAGAATCGCCTTTTGCATGTGGAGGCGGTTTTCCGCCTCGTCGAAGATGATGCTGCGCGGATTGTCGAGGACCGCCTGTTCGACCTCTTCGCCCGGATGCGCGGGCAAGCAGTGCATGAACAGCGCATCGGGCTTCGCGCCCGCAAATACCTTTGCCGTGACCGTGTAAGGCCGCATCTGCTGGATGCGCGCCGCGGTCTCCTCCTCCTTGCCCATGCTCACCCAGACATCCGTGTAAACGATGTCCGCGTCCCGCACGGCTTCCATGGAATCGGTGGTGAACTCGTAGCCGCCGGCAAAACCTTCCTGCGCGAGGAACGCGTCGAACTCCTTCGACGGCGCAAACTCCTTCGGCCCCGCCAGCGCGATTTTCATCCCGAAGAGATTCGCGCCGAGGATCCACGAATTGGCCATGTTGCACGCCGTGTCGCCGAGAAATGCGATCTTCCGTCCGCGCAGGGAGCCCACGAGGTCGCCCGACGAACCAGCCCAGCGCTCCGCCGCCGAAAACGCATCCGTGAAAATCTGACAGGGATGCAGGAAATCCGTGAGGGCGTTGATCACCGGGATGCTGCCGGCTGCCGAGAGTCGCTCGACGTCGGTGTGATCGAAGGTCCGCACGATCAAACCGTGCACGAAGCGCGACATCACCTTCGCCGTGTCCTCGATCGATTCGCCGCGACCGAGTTGGATGTCGTTGCGATTGAGAAAAAGCGGATTGCCGCCGAGTTCGTGAATGCCGACCTCGAACGACACGCGCGTGCGCGTGGACGATTTCGAGAAGATCATCGCCCAGGTCTGGCCGGCGAGCGGCTGCGGCTGATCTTTTTGTCCACGACCGCTCTTCAACGTCCGCGCGAGTGCGAACAAACCGGGCAATTCGGATGCCTTGAAATCGGTTTCTTTGAGGAAGTGCTTCATGGAAACGGTGAGGTCTAGAGAGTCGATTTCGCTCTCACGAGTGAAAAATGAGGTCCCTCTCGCCGCGCAGCCCTTGTAAGGCGGGGTCGGGAGACCCCGCCCTAATGATCGCACTCCGGCGCGACGAGCGGCTCAGGCCTTCGCCTGCAGCACCGCGCGGAAGAGCTCCACGGATTTCGCGAGATCGTCAGGCGACACGTTCAACGGCGGCAGCAGCCGGATGACGTTTCCGCCTGCGCTCGGCGCGAGCAAGCCGTGCTCGCGCAGCGCCGCCAGATAGGGCGACGGATCGCTCGCGAGTTGAATGCCGACGAGATAACCGATTCCGCGCACCGCGAGCACCTGCGCCGGGAAATCCTTCGCGAGTTGCTGCAGGGCCGCGAGCCAGGGCCCGCTGTTCTTTCGCACCTGTTCGAGCAGGCCGTCGCGTTCGATCACATCCAGCACCGCGAGCGCTGCCGCGCACGCGAGCGGCGTGCCGCCGAAGGTCGTGCCGTGATTGCCGGGATGAAAGAGGTCCGCGTAACGATCGCGCACCCACATCGCGCCGATCGGGAAACCGCCGCCAAGGCCCTTCGCCATGCCGATCGCGTCGGGCGTGATGCCCGCCTGCTCGAACGCATAAAAACTCCCCGTGCGGCCGACGCCGCACTGCACCTCGTCGAGCATCAGCAGCAGATTGCGTTCGGTGCAGAGTTCGCGAATTCCGCGCAGAAACTCGGGCGTGCAGACGTTGATGCCGCTCTCGCCCTGGATCGTCTCGAAGAAAATCGCGGCGGTCTGGTCATCGACCCGATCGGCGAAACTCTGCAGGTTGTTGATCTCGCCGAACGCGAAACCCGGCACGAGCGGACGAAAGCCTTTCTGGATCTTTTCCTGCGGCGTCGCGCTCATGCCGCCGAACGTGCGGCCGTGGAACGCGTTTTTCGCGCAGACGATCTTGTAGCATTTCCCTTCCTCGCCGGTCTTCTGCATGCCGTGCAGCCGCGCGAGCTTGATCAACGCCTCGTTCGCCTCGGCGCCGCTGTTGCAGAAAAACACGCGGCCCGGTCCGGCATACTTCACGAGCCGCCGCGCGAGTTCGCCCTGGTTCGGATTGCGAAAAAGATTGCTGACGTGGATCAGCTCGCCGGCCTGACGCTGCACCGCGGCGACCCACTGCGGATGACAATGGCCGAGCGCGCTCACCGCGATGCCCGACGTGAAGTCGAGGTAGCTGTTGCCCGCGTCGTCCCAGACCTCCGTGCCGCGGCCACGCACGAGGGTCAGCGGGGCGCGCGCATAGTTTTTCAACACATGCGCGTCGTAAAGCTCAGCCGTGCTGGTGCGAACGATCGAAGGACTCATGGCGTGAAAGTGAGAGTGAAAGTGAAAACGGGTTTAAAGCTTATTTCCTCCCCCGCTCACCCTCACCTGCCCTCGATTCCTCACTGCACAATTTCGGTGCCGATGCCCTTGTCGGTGAAGATCTCGAGCAACAGCGAATGCGGCAGGCGGCCGTCGATGAAGTGCACGCGCTGCACGCCTTCCTGCAGCGCACGAATCGCACTCTGCACTTTCGGCCGCATGCCCTTGTCGATCACGCCCTTCTTTTTCAGGTCGTCGACCTGGCCGACTTTCAGCGTGGAAATCAACGTTAGCGGATCAGCCGGATTCGACAGCAGGCCCGGGACATCGCTCATGTAAACCAGGCGCCGCGCCCGCAGCGCGCTCGCCACCCGGCCGGCCACGAGATCGGCGTTCACGTTGTAAGGCTTGCCGTCGTAACCTTCGGCCACCGGCGAGATCACCGGCACAAAACCTTCCGCGATCTCCTTCTTGATCAGCTTCACCTTCACCTCGGTGACGTCGCCGACATAACCGAGATCGACGGCGTTGCCGTTGTCGTCCGTCGTGAGTTTTTGACAGACGAGCACCGTGTCTCCCGGCAGGCCTTTGGGTTTGCCGTTGGCGGAGACGATCGCGTCGCAGACGTCCTTGTTGACGATTTCGTCGAGCGTCCGCTTCACGACGGCGATCGTCGCCTCGTCGGTGACGCGGAGGCCGTTCACGAAATTCGCCTTCAATCCGGACGTCTCCATCGCGCGCGTGATCGCTTTGCCGCCGCCGTGCACAACGACGACGTTGATGCCGACGGCCGCGAAGAACGCGATGTCGTAGGCGACGCGCGTCCGGGTGACCGGATCGGGGTCGTCCATGAAGCTCCCGCCGTATTTGACCACGAACGTCGAGCCGCGAAAATCCTGGATGTAGGGAAGGGCCTCGAGCAGCACCTTCGCCTTCGCTGTAACGTCAGCAACGTTCATCAGTCAGTGATCGAGGCTCCGCGGCCGGGCACGGCCACGCGGGAGTGGGATTGACGAGAGGGTGCGTTCACTTGAGTGCGAAGTGGGAAAAGCCATTACGCAGCCGGGCCCCGCTTTTCCACCAAATTCGTGGAAACTTTTGCAGCGTCGGTAAAACCACCGTGGCGAGCAGCAGCCTCCTTGCGGGTGCTTCGCTTCCTGTAACACCCGCGTCGCGACCGCGCGCAAATTCGACTTCACTCCCGCGCTCGACACTCCCACTTGTTGCGCGTGCCCAGCACGACTCTCACGTTCACGTCCCGCGACGCTCATCGCGCCTGGCTCGCCGAACAAGCGGCGCTGCCCGCCGGCTTCAAGGTCGGCACCACGCGCTTCGACTTCACGCCGCGCGAGGCGCCCAAGCCCGCGAAGATGACGCTCACGCTCATCGCGCTCGACCAGCCCACGCGCGACTTCGCCGCGGTGTTCACGCGCAACGCCTTTCCCGGCGCGCCCGTGATCGTCGGACGCAAGCGGCTGCAGGAGGACACGCTCGGCGCGATCCTCGTGAATAACAAGATCTCCAACGTCTGCGCGCCCGACGGCGTGCAAACCGCGGAAAAAATCTGTCTCGCCACCGCGCGGCTCCTCGGACTCGCCAGCGAACAGGTGCTGCCGAGCTCGACCGGCGTGATCGGCTGGACGTTGCCCGCGGACGCGATGATCGCCGCGCTACCCGACGCCGTGAAACAGCTCGCGCCCGGCTCGATCCTTCCCGCCGCTGAAGGCATCGTGACGACGGACCTGTATCCAAAAATCCGACGCGCTGCCGTGGGCAAGGGCTCCATCGTCGGCATCGCCAAGGGCGCGGGCATGATCGAGCCGAACCTCGCCACGATGCTCGTGTACATTTTGACGGACGTCGCCGTGCCGCGCGCCGAACTGCGCGCGATGCTGGTGCGCTGCGTCGATCCGAGTTTCAACTCGATCAGCATCGACAGCGACACGAGCACGTCGGACACCGTCGTCGCCGTGTCGTCCGGCCGTGTGCCCTGTCCGGATCTGCGCGAGTTCGAAGCCGCACTCGCGGTGGTGTGCCGCGATCTCGCCGAGGACGTTGTTCGCAATGGCGAGGGCGTGCGTCACGTCGTTCGTGTGGCCGTGAAAAACGCCGCCTCGCGCGACCTCGCCCGTTCGCTCGGCAAGGTCATCGTCAACGCTCCGCTCTTCAAATGCGCCGTGGCCGGCAACGATCCAAATGTCGGCCGTCTCGTGCAGGCGATCGGCAAGCACGTCGGCGCGCATTCGCCGCACACGGATTTGTCGCGCGCCCGGCTGCGAATGGGCGGCATCGAGATTTTCGCCAACGGCGTTTTCCAGCTGAATCCGGACAAGGAAACCGCTCTCGCCGCCCATCTGCGCGGCGCCGAGCTCTACGCCAGCGCGGCGCCGAAGGACGGCGTGTTCGCGCCGCCGATCGATTATCCGCCGCACGAACGCTGCGTGGAAATCGAAGTCGACCTCGGCAGCGGCGAGCATCAGGCGACGATCTTCGGCGGCGACCTGACGCACGAATACGTCAGCGAAAACGCGGACTACCGGAGCTAGGGCGAAGGCGCCGAGGCCGCGAAGTCTCGCCGGGCTCCGGCCGCCCGGCGCTCTCGGCGTGAACCACGGCGGACTTGCCGCCGCGGCGCTTCAAATCAAACCGGCCGTTTCGTCGAAGCCGCACCACAGGTTCATGATCTGCACGGCCTGGCCGCTCGCGCCTTTCACCAGGTTGTCCTCGGCCGAGGTGATCACGAAGTTGTTCGTGCGCGGATCGTGCACGGCAGACATGTCGACGCGATTCGTGCCGACCGTGTGCGCCGTATCGGGATACTCGCCGCTCGGCAGCAGTTGAACGAACAGCCGGCCGGCGTAAACCGCGCGCCACGCTTCATAGAGCTTCTCGATCGTCGCGCCGGCGGCGGCGGGCGCGGTGATTGTGGTCGCGATCCCGCGCCGCATCGGCGCGAGGTGCGGGTTGAACTGAATCACGGTCTTGCCTCCCGTGTGCACGGTGAGCTGCTCCTCGATTTCCGCCAGGTGCCGGTGTTTCACGAGGCCATAAGCTTTCGTGCTCTCGGCGCGTTCGACGTAGAGATACATCTCGTCGACTTTCTTCCCCGCGCCGCTCACGCCGCTGAAGGAATTCACGACGATGTGCTCCCGCGCGAGGACGCCCGCCTTGAGAAGAGGCAGCAGCGGCACGAGCACGCTCGTCGGATAACAGCCCGGCGCCGCGACAAGCTTCGCCTCGGTTTTCCATGCCGGCGGCGTCAGCTCGGGCAGAACGAAACGCGCCCGGGGCAACAACTCGGGCGCGTGGTGTTCGCCATAGTATTTTTGATACGTCGCGAGATCGGCGATCCGGAAGTCGGCGCTGAGATCGATGACGCGCTTGCCCGCGGGCACGAGGGCCTTCGCATACGTCGCCGCCGCGCCGTGCGGCAGCGCCAGGAAGAAAAGGTCGATGTCGCTGGCTGCGAGCGCCGCCGGATCGGAGTCGGTGAACTTCAGGCCCCGATCGGCGCCGCGCACCGAAGGAATCACGGCCGCGAGCGGCTTGCCGGCGTGCGAGCGCGACGTCACCGCCGCGAGCGTCACGTTCGGATGACCGAGCAGGATCTTGACGAGGACTTCGCCGGAATAACCGGACGCACCAACGATGCCGACTTTCATGAGAGGAGAGATTTGAAAATTGCGACGGGTGAATCGAGGCGGATTTCGTGCAAAGGCCAATCAGTGCCGCGGGTTCCGCCGTGGTTATTGTGTCATCGCCCGAGCTGGACACAAAAAAACCGCCCGGCACGAAGCGCGGACGGTTTGAAAGGGAGTCGAGTTCGTCGGGCGCTTAGCGCTTCGAGAACTGGAAGCGCTTGCGGGCGCCGGGCTGGCCGGGCTTTTTGCGCTCCTTCATGCGATCGTCGCGCGTGAGGTGGTTGGCCTTCTTCAGCGCGGGACGGAGCTCGCCGTTCATCTTCTGCAGCGCGCGGGCGATGCCGTGGGCGACCGCACCGGCCTGGCCGGCGACGCCGCCGCCGGACACGTTGACCGTCACGTCGATTTTTTCGCGGAGGTCGACCGTGAGGAGGGGCGAGTAAGCCTGCTTGGCAAAATTCTCGTGCGAGAAGTAATTCTCAAAATCGCGGCCGTTGCAGGTCAGCTTGCCGGTGCCCTCGGAGATGCGGACGCGGGCGGTCGAGGTCTTGCGGCGACCCGTGGCGGTGAAAACGTTCGTGGCGGTGCTCATGGGCAATCAGATCAGACGGAAATCTTGGTCGGGTTCTGCGACTCGTGCTCGTGCGCTTCGCCGCGGAACACCCGGAGCTTCGTCAGCATCTTGGCCGCGATCCGGTTCTTGGGCAGCATGCCCTTGACCGCGTGCTCGATGATGAACTCGGGGCGACGCTCGCGCATCTGCGGAATGCTGCGGTAGCTCTCACCACCGACGAAACCGGAGAAGAACATATATTCGTTCTGCTCTTCCTTCTTGCCGGTGAGCGCGACCTTCTCGGCATTGATCACCACGACATAGTCACCCGTGTCGACGCTCGGGGTGTAGGACGCCTTGTGCCGGCCGCGGATCACGTTGGCGGCTTTCACGGCGAGACGGCCCAGCGGAACGCCCGCGGCATCGATCAGATACCACTTGGGTTGCACCGTCTCCTTTTTGGCGAGGAAGGTTTTCATGAGAAAAGAGGCCAAGAGCTAGGGGTTCGGGCAAAGCTGTCAACCCCTGTTTTCGCTCGCAGAGCCGGGCGTCTGCTTTCCACCGCAAAAGCCGGGCAACAGGCGCGCCTTCACGCCAGCGTTTCGGGCCCGCGAGGCAAGTCATGCCGCCGCGGCGCGGCACCGAAGCTTGTTTTGCCCGAAACTTGTGCAAGCCTGCGCCCATGAACCACCGGACTGTCTTGTTGGCCGCGGGAATCCTCGGCGCCACCGGCGTGGCGCTTGGCGCTTATGGGGCGCACGCGCTGCGGGCGTTTTTGATGGAACGCGGGATGAGCGTCGCTTGGGAAACGGCCGTCCGGTATCATCTCTGGCACGCCATCGCGCTCCTGCCGCTCGGTGTCTGGCTGCGGGTCGATGCGTTCGGCGGCGAACGCCTCGCCCGCTGGGCCGCGGGCTGCTGGATCGCAGGCGTTGTCGTTTTCTCGGGTTCGCTCTACCTGCTCGCGCTTGGCGGACCGCGGTGGCTCGGACCGGTCACTCCGCTCGGCGGACTCGCGCTGGTCGCCGGCTGGCTTTTTGTCGCCGTCGCCGCGTTCACGAAGAAGAAAACCTGACGCGATGACGCTGCCGCCGGACCTGCGCACGATGCTCGAGGCGGTCCGTCGCGTCGGACGGCCACGACTCGTCGGCGGCGGCGTGCGCGATGCGTTGCTCGGGCTTGAGCCGAAGGACTTCGACGTCGAGGTCGCCGGCGTCGATTTCGAAACGCTCCGGCGCGCGTTGACGCGTTTTGGGGCCACCGATGTCGTTGGCCGCAGCTTCGGCGTCATCAAGGTCCGCAGCGCCGCCACCGGAGCCGAATACGATTTCAGCCTGCCGCGGCGCGAATCGAAGACCGGCGCCGGCCATCGCGGTTTTGCGGTGGCGCCGGATCCGATGCTCAGCGATGCCGAAGCGGCCGCGCGGCGCGACTTCACGATCAACGCGATCGCGCAGGATCCGTTCACCGGTGAGATCGTCGACCCGCACGGCGGCCAACGGGATCTGGAGCGGCGCGTGCTGCGCCATACCAGCGCAGCCTTCGTCGAGGATCCGTTGCGCGTGTTGCGGGCCTTTCAACTCGCGGCGCGTTTCGATCTGACGCTTGCGCCGGAAACCGCCGCGCTGTGTCGCCAGATTTCGGCTACGTTTGCGGAGTTGCCCGTCGAGCGCATTTGGGGCGAATGGGAAAAATGGGCCGTGAAGTCCATCAAGCCGTCCCGCGGACTCGCCGTCCTCGAGGAGACGGACTGGTTGAGGCATTTCCCGGAGATCGCCGCGCTCCGAGGCACGCCACAGGAGCCAGAGTGGCATCCCGAAGGCGACGTCTTCACGCACACGCAACACTGTGTCGACGCCCTCGCGCGGCTCGACGAATGGCAAACCAGCGATCCCGCTCGCCGGCGGCTGCTGATGTTCGCGGTCCTCGCCCACGACTTCGGCAAACCGGCCACCACCGTCCGCGCCGAGAAACGCGGCGTCATGCGATGGCTCAGCCCCGGCCACGAGTCCGCCGGTGGACCGCTGGCGAAAAACTTTCTGCGCCGCATCGGCGCGCCGCTCGAACTCGATCCGGTCGTCTGCGAACTGGTCGTGCACCATCTCGTCCACCACCACAGCACGGGAGAAACCTACACCGATTCGCAGGTCCGCCGGCTCGCGCGCAAGCTCGCGCCTGCGACGATCGACGACCTCGCCCTGGTGATGACCGCCGACTCGTTGGGACGCCCGCCGCTCGATTCTCCGGAAACGTTGAAACTCATCGCCGAGCTGCGCGCCAAGGCCTACGCCCTCGCCCTCGAGCGCGCGGCGCCCAAGCCGATCGTTCTCGGCCGCCATCTGCTCGCACGCGGCTATGCGCCGGGCCCGCTGTTTCGTCCGATCCTTGACGCCGCGTTCGAGGCTCAGCTCGACGGCGTGTTCACCGACGAAGCCGGTGGATTGGAATGGCTGGAACGCCGTTTGCGCGAAACCAGTTCGCCGTTAGGCTGACCAACGCGACCCGCGCCACCCACCTTTTCCCCTAGCCATGAACCAACTCGAACAGCTCAAGCAATTCACCAAGGTCGTCGCCGACACCGGCGATTTTTCCAGCATCAAGGAGTTCAAGCCGCAGGATGCGACGACCAACCCGAGCCTGATCCTGAAAGCCGCCGGGATGCCGGCCTATGCGCACCTCGTGGAGCGCGCGGTCAAGGACACCGCCGCCGGCGCGCCGGTCGGCACGGTGATCGATGCGTTGCTCGTGCTGTTCGGCATCGAGATTTTGAAGATCGTCCCGGGACGCGTCTCCACCGAGGTCGACGCACGCTTGTCGTTCGACCGCGACGCGAGCATCGCCAAAGCGCACGAAATCATCGCGCTCTACGAAAAAGCCGGCATCGGCCGCGAGCGGGTGCTGATCAAGCTCGCCTCCACGTGGGAAGGCATTCGCGCCGCCGAGCAGCTCCAGAAGGAAGGCATCAACTGCAACCTCACCCTGCTGTTTTCGTTTCCCCAAGCAGTCGCGTGCGCCGAGGCGAAAGTGCAGCTCATCTCGCCCTTCGTCGGACGCATCCTCGATTGGTATAAAAAGAGCACCGGCCGCGACTACGCCGCCACCGAGGATCCGGGAGTGCAGTCGGTCGCCGCGATCTACAATTACTACAAAAAATTCGGCTACAAAACCGAAGTCATGGGCGCCAGCTTCCGCAACAAAGGCGAGATCCTCGAACTCGCCGGCTGCGATCTGCTCACCATCTCGCCCAATCTCCTGGCCGAACTCGCCGCGGCGAACGATCCCGTGCAACGCAAACTCGATCCCGCTCACGCCACGGGCGCGAAGATCGAACGCGTGAGTTTCGACGAGAAGGGCTTCCGGTGGGCGCTCAACGAAGACCAAATGGCGACGGAGAAACTCTCCGACGGCATCCGGCTCTTCGCCGCCGACGCCATCAAGCTCGAAGACATGATTCGCAAAAAGCGCGGGTGAGCCGTTGCGTCGGGCCGGTCTCCGGACCGGCTCGCGTCTCAATGGGCAAAGGGCGGGTTGGAACCCGCTCTACGGGTTGCACCGCCGACGCGCTGCCGCCATGACTGGCGGCCACATGATTCGCTCGTTTCAGTGGGACCTCGCCCGCCAGGTCGAACGCCTCGACTGGCTCATTGACCAGCTGCCGCGCTACGCGGACTGGGGCTACCACGAGCTTCACCTGCATCTCGAAGATGCCGTCGCGTATCCAAGCTTCCCGGACATCGCGCGCCCCGATGCCTACAGCCGGCGCGATTTTGCGCGACTCGTCGACGCGGCGACGCGCGTCGGAATCGGCATCGTGCCGATCGTCAATCTCCTCGGACATACGCAATACCTGATCAAGGTTCCGGAGCTGCGCGATCTCAACGAACTCCGCGCGCCCGACGGCTCGCCGCTCGAGCGCGGACAGATTTGCCCCGCCCACCCGCGCACCCTCGAAGTCGCCGAAAAGCTCCTCCGCGACCTGGCGCCGTTCTGCACGGCCGGCAAGGTGCACGTCGGCCTCGACGAATCGTTTCACCTCGGCCAGCACCCGCTCAGCCGGCGCGAGATTGCGCGCATCGGGCTCGACGGCCATTTCGCGCGCTACGTCCGGCGGCTCCACGCGCTTGTTCGCTCGCTCGGACTGGAGATGGGACTGTGGGGCGACATGTTCTATTTCCTGCCCGACGCGATCCCGCTGCTGCCGCGCGGTCTCACCGTTTATGAATGGTATTATCATGCCTTCCACCGCTGGCCGCGCGTGGAGCTGTTCAATTTTCGCGAGATGGACATCGCGACGCCGCTGCGGCGTCAGGGCGCAAAACTCTACGGCTGCCCGATGAACGGCGCGTTTCGTTATGAACCGCTGCCGCACTTCTCCGACCGGATGAACAACATCGTCGCGTGGTGGCAGCACGCGCGGCGAATCGGTGCGAGCGGCTTTCTCGTGAGTTCGTGGGAGCCGTATCGGCTCGCGATCGAGCTGACGACCGCGATCGACGCTGCCGCGGCCAGCCTGTGGCTCGAGCCGGAAATCGCCGATCCGCGGGAGATGCTCGCCCGGGGCTTCGAGCGCGCATTCGGCCGCAGCGGGCGCGCCGCCGCGCGCGTCGCGCTCGCCGGTGATCGGTATCCGTTCAGCGGATATCCGCGTTGGGAGATCAACGACGGCTGGGACGTGCTTTCCCGCCGGGAATCGCTCGCGCCGTATCGCGCCGAGGAAAGCCATTTCGCGAAACTCGCCGCGCGCGCCCGGCGGGAGCGGCTGTCTGCGGCTCTGCGCGCGAGCCTCGATTTCCGCCACTACCTCGCGGTGCGCGACCGCGGCGTGCGGGAACTGCAGCGGACCGGCAAATCCGGGACGGCGCGCGAACTCGCGAAGGCCATTTCACGCGGGGCCCAGGCCGCGCGCGCGATGTGGCGGCGCACGCGCAATCCGCAAATCGCCGGCCCGAACGAGCAGATCCTCCGCCGTGACGCCGAGCGCCTGCGGGCCTGGCGGCGCGGCGAACTGGTGTTCGGCGGCGCGTGGCAGCTTTGTTATCGGGTCTGCAACTTTGCGCCGGCGGTCCAACGGGTCGGGGTGGAACAACAGCAGCCGGACGGCTCCTGGCACGTGCTGCAGTCCTGCCACACCATCGAATTTCAAACCGCTGCCGCGCGCCGTCGCAGCGATTTCGTGCGCGAACATGCGGCGCCGGTGTCGTGGGACGGCCCGCCCGCAGCATGGCCAAAGCTGCGGATCTTCGTGCGTGGAGTCGGCCGCGTGGCGATTCAGGATGTCGTGCTCACGGATGGACGCCGGAGATTCCATCCATCGATTGGCGGCCGGCAGGTGCGGCTCGGCCGCGCGACACCGACGCGGGGGTTTGTCGTGCCGGACTGGTCCCGTGCAACGGGTCTGATGCCGGTGACTTTTCGATCGAGAGCAAAAGCCCGATAGTCCGGTGCGGCGAAAAAAAACTCCCGGCGAACGAACGCCGGGAGTTTGTCAGAATGATCGGGTGACCGGACTGCCTATGCGTCGGGATTTAGAAATCCTTTGAAGCGCGAACGTAGACGAACGCCTTCTCCGGAATGCTGATATCCTGATTATAGCCGGTCGGGGAGTGCGGATCGAACGGCGGATCTTGGTTGAAGACATTCCGCGCGCCCAGCGTCAGCTTGATATCGCGGAAGCCGCGGTAGGAAATCTGCGGATGCACCTGCGTCTGACGACCGACGGTGCCGACTTCCGAGTAGTTCTCGAATTCGCCGATGTAATCGACGATCACCGAGGCCGACCAATCGCCTTTATCCCACGTGCCCACGAAGGTGCCGCGCCAGTGCGGGTAGTTGTAGGTGCCTTCGAAGTCTTCGTCGTTATAGTGCAGCTTTTGCAGATAAGTTCCGCCGAGCGAGAAGGTGAAGCGACCCGCGGTATCCGTCTGCAGCCGATAACGGAACTCGAGATCGATGCCGCGATACGTCTGGGAGTCGATATTGCGATAGACGTCGTTGATATAGTTGATCACGCCGAACTGTTCACCGGCGCCTGGCGAATTGCGGACAACGCTACCCGGCAGCTCGTCTTCATGCTTCAGGATGTAATCTTCGCCGAGCTGAGCGATCAGGTTGGTCTGCTTGAACTGCAGCCAGTCCACCGCCACCTCGAAACCGTCGAGCACGCCACCCGGATTGAGCTGGAAGCCCACGTAAACCGAATCCGTATCCTCGGGCTGGAGATCGGGATTTCCGCCGCCCTTGGTTTCGATTTGGCGCGGAGCGTCGTTCGGGCGCTTCGGGTCGGCCAGCGGGCTCGAGCTGAAGGTCGTCACCTGACTCGTATAGAGATAGGCGAGGTCGGGCGCGTGGAACGATTGGCCGTAGGAGCTGCGCAGGAGCAGCCACTTCGTGGGACGATAGGACCAGGCAATCTTCGGCTTCGTAGCCGAACCGAAGTCGCTGTAGTTTTCGAAACGGCCGGCGAGCTGCAGCTGCATGTCATGGATCACGGGAACGTGAACCTCGAGATAGGCCGCCTCGACGGTGCGATCGCCAAACGTCGAGGTGCCCTCGGCGCCGCCGACGACGTTGCCCGTGGCGTTGTTGATCGTGCGGATGCTCGCCATTTCCTCGCCGCGCCATTCGCCGCCGACCGCGAGCTTCACTTCGCCCGCGGGCAGGCTGAAGATCGGACCGTTGGCGCTGGCGTCGAACGTGCGGAGTTCGAACGTGGCCGAGTTGGGATCGGTGTTGGTATAATAGGCACTGACGCGCGGATCTTCCGGACCGAACGGATTCGCGTAGAGGACCGTGCCGCCGATATCGACGCCATTGAGCGCTTTCTGATAGAGATTATCGAAGACCGTGCCGCGATTGAGGTTCTCCGTGCGGTTCTTGCTATAGAGAGTCGCCGCCTCCCACTTCCAGTCCGCGGGCAATTCGCCGCCGACGCCGATGACGAAGCGGGGCGTGTCGGACGAGACTTCGTTGACGCGGTTGCCTGCGCTCACCAGACGGGCATACCACTCGTCTTCCAGATCCTCGCCGAAGGGATTGTTCGGGTTGGTCGCGGGGATGTTGAGCGTGCCGGTATTCGGGCCGTCGCCGTTCTCGGTATAGCTGAAGACGGGAGTCGGCGCCGCATTGATGATCGACTCCGTGCGGCGGTAGGTGACCTCCGCGAAACCGTAGATCCGGTCCGAGAAATCATATTGGCCGCGCGTGTAGAGTCCGAACTGCTTGGTCTCGGGAATCTGACCGGCAGCTTCCTGGAAATTATAGGTGCCGTGGCTCAGATCCGCGACGACGAAGTCGCTGCGCGTCGGATTCGCCTTCGGGGCCGGCAGCGTATAGTAATCGTCGAGGCTCTTGACGTAGACGAGCGCCGGATAACCCGCATAACTGCGCAGGTCTTCGCCGCCACGCGACGTCAGGTCCGCGTTGCGCGAAAAAGCGTAGTCGGCCTCCTGCGTGCCATTGCGCTCCGTCCAGTCGATGGCAGTGGTGAAGGTGAGCTTGCCGGAGGTCGTGCCAAACACGACCGAGGCCATCTTCTCCAGCGAATCGGTGTTGGTCGTGTTGCCCACCCCGATCGTCGTCGTGACGCCCTCGTAATTCTTGCGCATGATCACGTTGACCACGCCGGAAACCGCATCGGAGCCGTAGATCGCCGAAGCGCCGTCCTTCAGGACCTCGATCGATTCGATGGCGGACGCGGGAATGCTGTTCAGATCGAACATCGTCTGCAGGCCGTTGTAGCCAGGAGTGGCCAGCGGCGCGGCGCGGCGGCCGTTCAGCAGCACGAGCACGTTGTTGACGCCGAGACCGCGGAGATTCACCGACGCGGCGCCCGGAGTGAAGCTGTTGCCCGAACCGGTGGGGATGATCGAAGAGCCGGAAATGAACGACAGACTGCGGAGCGCGTCGCCGACGTTGGTGTAACCGCCCAGATCAAGGGTGGCGCGGGGAATCGCCGCCACCGGATTGAGGCCCGCCGCATCAATCCCGCTGATGTGCGAACCGGTCACCTCGTATTTTTCGAGCGTAACCAAATTTTGCGCCTCTCGATCGTCCCGATTGGCGGACGCATTCTGCGCCCAGACTTCAAGTGGCAGCAGCCCAGCTGTTGCGAGAGCCGCAGCAGCCATGACCCCTCGCGAACGGAGATGGTTCATAGTCGTATCCTGTTGTGTTGTGTTGGTGCAAGTTAACGGGCAGAACGCCCGCTGACTCGTCGCCGGACGTTGGCCTGATTGAAAAGAAAAGCAATATTTTCGTTAAGACACGTTTTTATGACGTCCACCTGTGAGTTACCTGCGGTAAATGGTGCCGCTTCTGCCGCCGCTCCATCTGGCTTTCAGGCTATTGCCGCGGTTTCCCCTTGGGTGACTTGCCGAGGCGCGACCGGGGAAGTATTCACCTGACTGGCACGCATGCACGAAACCTATCGAATCGCGGAGCGGCTGGAGGCAGGCGGAAACTTTCCGTGCGTGCTCGTCACGCTGGTGGCGGTGAGCGGATCCTCCTACCGCCGGCCGGGCGCCCGGCTGCTCATTGAGTCGGACGGAAGCCGGGTCGGCTCGATCAGCGGCGGATGCCTCGAGGCGGACGTGATTGCCCGTGCCGCCCGCGTTCGCGCCACCGGAGCCGCGGAAGTGATCGTTTACGATACCACGTCGGAAAACGACCTCGTTTGGGGAGTTGGACTCGGCTGCCACGGCGTTGTGCACCTGCTGGTCGAGCGCATCGACGCGGCGCCGGACTGGGCCGCGACCCTTCGCCGAAACGCAGCGCAAAACCGCGCCACGCCGCTGCGGACGGTCTGGACCTCGCCCGGCCCGCTGCCGCTCGGAACCTCGTTGGCCAAAGCTCCCCTCGAGGGGGCAGGCGAAATCAGGGCATTCGAAGAACGCGTGCCACCGCCGACGCCATTAGTGGTGTTTGGCGCAGGGGATGACGTCCAGCCGCTGGTGCGGTTCGCGCGGGAACTCGGCTGGCACATCACCGTGGCGGACCCGCGTCCGGACTTCGTCACGCCTGGACGCTTCCCCGCGGCCGACCGCCTCGTCACTGCCCCTGCCGCCGATCTGGTGGCGGCGGTCGATCCGCCGGCCAACGCCATCGCGGTCGTGATGACCCACCACTACGTGCACGACCTGCCGATTCTCGGCGCCTTGTTCGAGCGCGACCTCGCCTACCTTGGCCTGCTCGGTCCGAAAAAACGCGCAGCGCGGATCGTTGGCGATTTGCAGCGAAGCGGCACGACCGTCACTGACGCCCGGGTCCGGCGGCTGCATGCGCCCGTCGGCCTCGATCTCGGCGCCGACGGGCCCGCGGAGGTTGCGCTCAGCATCGTCGCGGAGATCCAGGCCGCGCTCGCCGGCCGCAATGCCCAATCCCTGCGTCATCGCGACACTCCGATCCACGAGCCGTCCTCGCTCTCGCTGCCCGCGTGAAACCCGCGCCTTTTCGCTTCGGTCTCGTTGTACTCGCCGCCGGCGCATCGTCCCGCATGGGCGAGCCGAAGCAACTGCTGCCGGTCGAAGGCAAGCCGCTGCTCCTGCGCACCGTCGACGCCGCGCTGGAGTCGGAGGCGTGGCCCGTCGTCGTCGTTGTCGGAGCACAGAGCGCGGCGATTCGGCCGCTGCTTGCGCGACATCCCGTGCTCGTCGCCGAAAACCCCGCGTGGGCCGAGGGCATGGCGTCGTCGCTGCGCGCAGGCATCGATGTCCTGCGGCAATTTTCCCGGGCGCTCGATGCCGCGGTGGTGACCCTCTGCGACCAGCCCAACTTCTCGGCGGAAACCGTCTCGCGCCTGATCGCGCGTCAGCGCGAAAGCGGCTGCTCGATCGTCGCGGCGCGCTACAACGATCGCAATGGCGCGCCCGCGCTTTTCCTGCGCGAGCATTTCCCGACGCTGTCCGCACTCACCGGCGAACAAGGCGCCCGCACGCTGCTCAACGGCGTCGACGACGGCCGGATCGCGACCGTCGATCTGCCCGAACTCGCGGTCGATCTCGACACGCCGGAAGACTACGCACCGTTCCGCCCGTGATCCGCGGCTCGATCGGGCGAGGCACCGTCAACCCTCGCGCTCGAATTGGCGATCGGGACGATCGCCGCTACCAGTGACCTGATTTTGACCACAGAATGCACGGAGTAAGGCCACGGTAAGCCCAAACCGGTTTTACAGCGCGGCCTTCAACTCCCGCGCTTTCTCGATCGCGGCTTCGAGGTCGCGATCGCGCACCGTGAAATGGCCCATCTTGCGCCCGGGTCGCGGCTCGGCCTTGCCGTAAAGGTGCAGCTTCGCGCGCGGCTCGCTCAAAATCGCCTTCCAGTTCGGATCACCGGCGACGGCGCCGTCGCGCCACTTCCAGGCGTCGCCGAGGATGTTCACCATCACCGTCGGCTCGCGCACGCCCACCGGCCCCAGCGGCAGGCCGCAAACCGCACGCACATGCTGCTCGAACTGGCTCGTCTCGCAGCCGTCGATCGACCAGTGCCCGGAGTTGTGCGGGCGAGGCGCGAGTTCGTTGACCAGCACCTCGCCGTTGTCCGCGAGAAACAGCTCCACCGCCAGCAGGCCGACGACGCCGAGTTTTTCCGCGATCGCGGTCGCGAGCTGCTCCGCTTCGCGGGCGATCGCGGCGCTCACGCGCGCAGGCACGATCGAGAAATCCAGGATGTGTCGCGTGTGGATGTTTTCCGCGACGGGAAACGTGCGCGTTTCACCGGTCGACGATCGCGCCACGATCACGGACAACTCGTTCTTGAAATCCACCCAGCGTTCGACGACGCAGCGACGGCCGCGGAAAATCGCCGCCGCTTTCGCCAGGTCGGCGTCGTCGACAATGCGCATCTGCCCCTTCCCGTCGTAGCCGAAATCGGCGGTCTTCACGACACACGGCCGGCCGACCTGCGCGACCGCGGCGGCGACATCGCCGTCCAGCGCTTCGGCGAACCGCACGTGGGGAAATTGATTTGCGCGCAGCCAGGCTTTCTCGCGCTGACGATTCTGACAAATGTGCAACACGCCCGAGCGCGGGTGCAGCGGCACGAGCGGCGCGATGGCGGCGAGCGGCTCCGACGGGATGTTCTCGAACTCGTAAGTCACCACGTCGACCTCGCGCGCGAACTCCTTCAGCGCGGCGACGTCCTCGTAGCCGGCGTTGATTTCCTTGTTCGCGACCGCACCGGCCGGGCAATTCGCCTGCGGCTCGAAGACATGCACGCGATAACCCATCGTTTGCGCGGCTTGCGCGAACATCCGACCGAGCTGGCCGCCGCCGAGCACGCCGATGGTTTTTCCGGGAGGAATCATGCGAAGAAAGCTGCGCCCTTACAGCTCAGAGCCAAGACCGAAGCGCCCGTCACGGCAGCTTCGCCTTCAGCACCTTGCGGGTCTGCAGCGCGCGGAAGCCTTTCCACGCCTTGAGCGTCGCCGGATCCGACTGCGCGAGCATCGCCGCGGCAAACAACGCGGCATTGATCGCGCCGGCCTTGCCGATCGCAAACGTCGCCACCGGCACACCGCCGGGCATCTGCGCGATCGACAGCAGCGAATCCATGCCTTTCAACGCCTTCGACTCGACCGGCACGCCGAGCACCGGCAGCGAGGTCAGCGACGCCGTCATGCCCGGCAGATGCGCCGCACCGCCCGCGCCCGCGATGATGACCTTCAACCCGCGGCGCTCCGCGGTTTCGGCATACGTGACCATCAGTTTCGGCGTGCGATGCGCGCTGACGACCCGCTTCTCGAACGGCACGCCCAACGCTTCTAGCTGCGCGGCGGCATGCTGCATCGTCTCCCAATCCGACGTGCTGCCCATGATGATCCCGACGAGAGGTTTGGCCATAGACGCAATCGCTAGCCGATCTTCCCGGCGCGCTGCAAATCCAACCTCTGCCCGCCAAAACAAAAAAGCGCGGTGCCGAAGCCCGCGCTTTTGTTTTCCGAAGGTTCAGATCGCCGGTCTCACACGAGCGAGACGCCACGCGGCACCTGGACGATGGTCGTGCCGGCGATCTTGTCGTGCCACGACTGTTTCTGGTCGTCGAAGGCCACCCAGATGAACCCGAGGCCGGCGGTGACGAACGACAGGAACCCGCCGAGCGTCCGCACGATCGCCGTCGGCCAGTCGACACGACGGTCGTCGAGCCGCACGATCTTCAATCCGCACACGATGCCGCCCACCGTCGTGCCTTTGAGGCCCCACAGCACGCAGCAATACGTCGCGAACAACAGCAGGAAGTTCGGCTGCCAGAAATGCGGCATCAGTTTCACCGCCATGCCAACCAGCAGCACATCGAGCAGCGAGGCGGCGACGCGAATCCAGAATCCGGCGCGCGGCAGCGTCGCCGCCGAAATCACCACAGTGGGCGCGGTCATCACGGGCGGCGGCGTCGCCGAAGCGGAAGCGGCAGACGGAACCTCGCCCGAAATCATCGGCGGCACGACCACGCCGGCGGATGCCGGCTCGCTCGACAACGGCACGGCGGAGACGGTCGCGGGAGGCGGCGTCACGATCGCGGGCGCAGCCTTCGGCCGGCGATTCATCGCGATCAACGTGTAAACCACCACGCCGAGGCCGAGCCAGGAGGTGAACTTGGCGACCGCAAAACCGACGATCGGAATCGTATAGAGCAGGAGCACCACCACGCCGCCAATCAGGACGGCGAGCACCGGCACGATTGGCTTGCCGCCCATGAGCGGACTGGTGATGCGGCGGCCGATCCACGCGAGCATGACGGCCTTGCCAAAAAGTCCGGCGACGAACAACGCGATCACCAGCGCCGGCGTGCCGATCAGGGTGATCGCCAGCACTACCGCCGCCAGCGGCGTGAGCAGCGTCACCAGGAGGGCCGTCAGGAGCGAATAGCCGGGACTCTGCTCCAGCGTCGCCGCGCATTTCTCCACGCCGCGCGGGAAGAGCAGCGCGAGCACCAGATAAAGTCCGAGAAAGGTCAGCGCGATCCACCACGCCCAGGCCAGATGCGGCCCGAAGGCCAGGGGCCGGCCGAGCAGCAGGCAGCGCGTCACCCACGTGTGCAGCCACTCGAAACCGCCGAAATCGATGCCGAACGAGATGTTGTTGATCTGGCCATGCACCTGCGCCGCGGGATCGCGTTTCACGACACCGCCGACGCACACGACTTCGTTGTGGACGATCGCGTTGGGCCCGAGCTCGACGTTGCCCATCACCGCGATCGCCTCGCTCACTTCCGTATCCACATAGGTGTTACCAAGCACGGAGACGACGGGACCGCCGACGCGTCCGCCGGTCGCGCGGGAGCTGCCCAGCACCGACACCACCGCGTCGCCCACGGAGCCGCTCGAGGTGGAGGAACCGAGAATCGACACCACCGCGTTCTCGACCTTCCCCATGGAGGTCGAAGAGCCGAGGACCGAAACCACCTCGCTCGCCTCCTCATCCGAGGCCAGGGTCGAGTT
Source organism: Opitutaceae bacterium (assembly GCA_040255565.1). Taxonomy (GTDB): domain Bacteria; phylum Verrucomicrobiota; class Verrucomicrobiia; order Opitutales; family Opitutaceae; genus Opitutus. Next base: position 685,036 of record JBDZVH010000002.1, read on the forward strand.
GCTGAGGAAGGTCACCCGCTGCTCGACCCGGGTGCGGCGGACCGGGCGGGACGTTTCCGTCGCCGTCGAGGCGGCTTCTTCCGCAGCCGGTTCGGATTCTTTTTCCGCTATCGCATCCGCCGCCTCGGATTTCTCGACGGCCGGCGGGGCGGGCGGAGCCACGTCGAGGCGGCGCAATTCGCCGCTGGGCGCCGGTGCCGGCGCCGTGTCGTCGGCAGCGGGCTTCGTCGCCTCGGGCGGAGGCGGCGCCGCTTCCTGCGCGCCGACCGGCAAGGTCAACGCCGTCAACCCCGCGAAGGCGAGGCTCAGGAAGAGTGAACGAACTGGAGTTTTCATGAAGGACGAAGAGTTGGAAGCTTGGGAAAAATGCGCGGCAGAAGACGGCATGGCTCAACGCGATTGCTGGTAGAGCGCACGGTAAGCCGTCGCCCCGAGGCCAAACAGAAGCGCGTAGACGCCCACGAAACCGGCGAGCGCGCCGTAAAGCCAGCCGGTCGGAATGCTGCGAATCACCAGGCTCGCGAAATCGCGGAGACCGGCCAGCGCCTGCTGCAGCCCGTCGATCCAGCCAATGCGGTTCGCGAGCGTGGAGCCGAGCTGCGATGTATCCACATTTCCACTCAGCCACATGAGCGCCGCGACCATGGCGGCGGCGATCGCGGTCGAAAGGGCGACGAAGCCGATGCGCGCGGCGAGCGGCCAGTCGGCAAACGAGTGCCGCCACCACGGGAGCGCGGAACGGGCTTCGATCGCCGCGAGCACGCGCGCCTCGAGGCTGCGCGGAGCGCGCCGGTCCGGCAGCGCACGCAGAGTCTCGTGGATCAGTTTCTCGAGTTCTTCGGGAGAGCGTTTCATGGCGAAAGGGTCAGGCACTGAATTTTTCGTGCGACGCTCCGCTGTGCGCGAGGATGCGCGCGAGGGCGGCGCGGGCGCGGAGGATGTCGGTTTTCACCTTCGCGAGCGAGACGTGCAGGCGTTTCGCGATCTCGTCGTAGGGCATGTCCTCGAAATGGAAAAGGACCAGCGGCACGCGTTGGTGTTCGGGGAGCTGGTCGAGGGCTTTCTCGATCCACTCCCGGCGTTCGCCGGCGTCCATGCCGGTGAAAAACGCGTCCGGCGCGGCGAACTCCACGTCTGGCTGATCGGAATCGTCGGCCGCGTCGTCACGGCGAAATTCGGAAAAGAACTTCCAGCGGTTGCGATAGCGCGACAGGTGGTTCAGCGACAGGTTCGTGGCCACGGTTTTCAGCCACCCGCCGGCCGTCGGACTCGACTGGAGCGTGTCGAAGCGCTCGTAGGCCTTCAGAAACACTTCCTGCGAAATATCCTCGGCCTGGGCGTCATTACCGACGAGCCGGACGGCCGTGGAGAACACCATGTCCTGATAATTTCGCATGAACGTCGTGAAGTCTGTCGGGGTGATTAATCCCGTGGTTTGGGTCTGCACTGGAATGTCATCGTTCATGTCCAGAACACGGCCGGTGCCGGAAAGTCGCACGAATTCTGAGACGCCGACCCGCCCATCGCGAGCGCGATCGCGCAGGCTGTTCGGCCCGTCGGCACGTGGACGTCCACTCGTTTTTCCAAACGCGCGGAGACCAGCCGGACGTTTCCCGCCCAGGCACTTAGGCGGGCTCAACCCGCAAACGCATTTCGGCGGCGATTCGCCGCGGACGAATCAACTCACCGCCGCACACAGCGCGGTGTAGTGATCGCGGGCCCGCTCGGCGCATTCTTCGAGCGCCGATTCCGGGATGTGCGCGAGCTTCAGCTCCGCCGGGCTGCTGATCCAGTGGCTGGTCTCGCCGGGCAGATCCAATCCGAAACGGGAAACGACGCCGCACGCGAGGTTCAGCACGCAGGCGCTGGTATTGCCCAGTTCCTTCCCAAACGGATCGAAATGGCACCGCACGCCGTCGACGATCTCCGCCGGGAAACGCCAATGCTCGAGCAGCACGGCGGTCACTTCCGCCGACGTGATGCCGAAAACCGATTGCTCCCACTCCGCCACCATCGGCCACTCCGCTTCGCCGGGATAAACCTGTCCCGCAGCGGCGCCGTCGATGATCACGCGGCCGAGCGTTCGCAGCAGGCCCGCGGTGTAGGCCAGGCCGGCGTCGCAACCGGCCGGCACGGCGAGGACCTCGGCGGCGGCGGCGGTGGCGACGGAGTTTTCCCACAGGCGATCGGCGCGGAGCCGGTAGTGTGCGAGGTCGCGCTGGCAAACCTGCTGCGTCGCCGCCAGCCCGACCAGCCGGTAAATTTCACGGAAGCCCACGCGGCCGACGGCGCCTTCGAGCGAGTCATTCTGCTCGCGCAAGCCGAAGATCACGCTGTTGCTCATCCGGATGACGTGAAAGGTCAGCGCCTGGTCGAGCCGGATCAGCTGCACGATGTCGTTGGTATCCGTGTCGGGATCCTCGAGCAGATGGCGCAACTGACCAAAGGTGGCAGCCGCCGGTGCGAGCTTGCTGCCGAGTGAAAGGATGGTCGCTCGATCGAGAGGCATGGGCAATGCGTTCGCTCCCCAGTCGGCACGATTTGCCCCGACCGTAAGTAAAAAATTCGAGAACCGACGGTTTCGCTGCGCCGCAAGCCCGGTCGCGCCCGCGGCTTGCGCCTGGCGCCCACGGCCTTAGCCGCCTTGCGGCGGCGGATCCACGCGCTGGAAGTCGCCCCAGGAATACTCCACGCGATCGCCGAATTTGGTCACGACCACTTCCGCGGTGCCGTTGGGCTTCGCTTCCGCCGGATGCGGCGAGGGTGGCGGCTCCATCTGGACGTTGAGATCGATGTCGAGGATCCGCGCGAGGCCGAGCACCACGCGAAACGGCTCGCTGATGCGCGCCTGGACCTGCTCCAGCGCGGGCCCGGTCTTGTTGATCGTGACCAGCAGCTCGACCTTGTTGATGGGAAACAGCCACTGGACGCTCGAGCGCAGCGGCAGTTCGTAAACGATGCGCTGCGAGGTTTCGTTCACCACCTTGGCGTGCTCGAAATCGAAATTATCGGCGACCTCCGCCCGCTTTTTGCGCTGCTTGCGGTTCTTGCGGTGCCACCAGGCCTCGCGTTCCGCCGGCGTGGGCGGCCGGCCATCGATCGAAACGAGCTGCCAGCGCGCCTCATAACCGCGCGAGGGGTCGTAGCGCTCGATGCGTTCTTCCTTCAGCTTGTCGCCATCATATTCGCGAACCCGTTGCGTGAACGCCCACCGATCGGCTTCGCCCAGCCAGTTGTCGGCGACCTGCCGCAGGAGCACCGCGTCCGGCGCAGCGGCGACGCCAGCCACGAAGGCCACGAGATAAATCAGGGCAAGTCGGCGCATCATGGGCTGCACCGACTTGGCCTGAGCGCGCCGGTTCCGGCCCGGTGGCCGCGGTCGGGCTCCTCTCCGACCCGCCGATCTGCGCTTTCGCACCCGGCCCGAACCGGCCAGCCCTGATGTCGGGCAGGCAAAACACCTGCCCGACCAGGCGTGCTACATCCGGCAGATCAGCAGCTCGCGTTCGTAGATCATTTCCTTGGGCAGGTGATCGTGGAGATCGATGAACAACTCCTCATGCCCGATCACCTCGGTGCGCCACGCCGTGCGGTCGAAGGCCTGCAGTTCGTCGAACTTCTCCTTCGCGAAATCGAGGCCGGTCCAGTCGATGTCCTCGTAACGCGGCTGCCAGCCGATCGGCGATTCGCAACCCAGCGCCCGCCCATGAGCGCGGTCCACGATCCATTTCAACACGCGCATGTTTTCGCCGAAGCCGGGCCACATGAACTTGCCGTCCTTGTCCTTGCGGAACCAGTTCACGTGAAACACCCGCGGCGTCTCGCTGAGCGCGCGCTGCATCTTGATCCAGTGGCGGAAATAGTCGCCCATGTGGTAGCCGCAGAACGGCAGCATCGCCATCGGATCGCGGCGGACCTTGCCGATCGTGCCGGCCGCGGCGGCCGTCATCTCGGAGCCCATCGTCGCACCCATGTAAACGCCCGCGGTCCAGTTGAACGCCTGATAAACGAGCGGCATCGTCGTCGCGCGCCGGCCGCCGAAGATCAACGCGCTGATCGGCACGCCCGCGGGATCCTCCCACGCCGGGTCGATCGTCGGGCATTGCGAGGCGGGCGCGGTGAAGCGCGCGTTCGGATGCGCCGCCTTCGCGCCGGTCTGCGCGGCAATCTCGGGCGTCCACTCGCGGCCCTGCCAGTCGAGGCATTTCGCCGGCGGCGCGTCGGTCATGCCTTCCCACCAGACACCGCCGTCGGGCGTGAGCGCGACGTTGGTGAAGATGGTGTTCTTCGCGAGCGCCTTCATCGCGTTGGGATTCGTCTTGTGCGATGTGCCGGGCGCGACGCCGAAGAACCCGGCTTCGGGATTGATCGCGCGCAGCTTGCCGTTCGCGTCGGGCTTGATCCACGCGATGTCGTCGCCGACGGTCCACACCTTCCAGCCTTTCTTCTGGAAATGCGCGGGCGGAATCAGCATCGCGAAGTTCGTCTTGCCGCAGGCGCTGGGAAAGGCCGCGGCGACGTAGGTCTTTTCGCCTTTCGGATCCTCGACGCCGAGAATCAGCATGTGCTCGGCCATCCAGCCTTCGTCGCGCGCCATGTTCGAGGCGATCCGCAGCGCGAAGCATTTTTTCCCGAGGAGCGCGTTGCCGCCGTATCCAGAGCCGTAGGACCAGATCTCGCGCGTCTCCGGAAAGTGCACGATGTATTTTTCCTTGTTGCACGGCCACGACACGTCCGCCTGCCCTTTGGCCAGCGGGGCTCCGACGGAGTGCAGGCACGGGACCACGCGTTTCTCACCCTTGTCGATCTCCTGGAAAACCGGCAGTCCGATGCGCGCCATGATGCGCATGTTGACGACCACGTAAGGCGAGTCGGTGATCTGGACGCCGAGCTGCGACATCGGCGAACCGAGCGGGCCCATGCTGTAGGGCAGCACATACAGAGTGCGGCCCTTCATGCAGCCGGCGAACAGCTCCTTCAGCTTCTTCCGCATCTCAAAGGGGTCGACCCAGTTGTTCGTCGGGCCGGCGTTGTCCTTCGAGAGCGAGCAGATGAAGGTCCGGTCCTCGACGCGCGCCACGTCGCCCGGATCGGAACGCACGTAGTAGCAGCCGGGCCAGAGTTTCTCGTTCAGCTTGATGGCCGTCCCGGCGGCAACCATTTGCGCGCAGAGGGCGTCGTATTCTTCCTGCGATCCGTCAACCCAGTGAATGGCAGCCGGTTTCGTCAGCTCCGCCATCTTTTCGACCCACTTGAGCAAATTCTTGTTCGCAGCGAGGGGTTGGGAGGGATCGCGTTTCGACATCGGGGATTCAGGATGGAACATGGCGATGCGAAGCAAACTCCTATCGCGCCGAGGCGTCTCCGTATTTTCTGTGTTTCTAACCGCAGAAATTGGTCTTTGCGGCGCCGACTTTTGCCGAGCGTGACTACAGAATCGCCCGCGCGCATGGCAATCCTAACCTGCCGCCATGGTGAAGCTCTGCATCCTCATAGGCACGTTGCTCGGCGGCTACGCGGGCTGGGCCGCGGGCGCCGGAATCGGACTCGAATTCTTCGGCTCCTTTCTGCTCAGCGGAGTCGGCAGCCTCGCGGGCGTGTGGGCTGGCTGGAAGCTCGGCCGGAAACTCGAATGAGGCCGCTCACTCCGTCGCTGGGGGCGCGCGACGCTCGATCGGCTCAATGTGGACGGAGACATCGCTGACGCGCAATGGCGACGCGAGCAGCGCGTCCTTGACCGCATGCGCGATATCGTGGCCTGCGCGCACGGTCAGCGCGTCGTCGACGCAGACGTGGATATCGACGAGATGGCTCAACCCGCTTTTGCGCACACGGCATTTGTCGATCGCCCGCACACCGGGCACCGTGCCCGCCAGCGTGCGCACCTCGTTCTCGAACGATTCCGGCACCGCCGTATCCATCACGTCGCCGATCGCGCGATTAAGCATGCCCACGCCATTGAATAGAATCACCGCGCACGCGACCAACGCCGCCCAGTCGTCCGCCGCCTCGTAGCCTTTCCCGCCGACCACCGCGATGCTGATGCCGACAAACGCGGCGCCGGAGGTCACCGCATCGGAATAGTGGTGCAACGCCTCCGCGCCGAGCGCCGTGCTGCCGGCCTCCTCGCCCGCCGAGTGCATGCGACGCGAGAACCAGATTTTCACGCCCACGATGCCCGCCAGCAACGGCAGCGTCGCCCAATGCGGGCCGTGGTGCGGCGTGATGATTTCCTCGATCGCCCGCCACCCGATCCAGCCCCCGGCCGCGAAGACAAACACCGCCACCGACAACGCCGCCAGTGGCTCCGCCTTTCCGTGACCGTAGGGATGATTCGCGTCCGGCGGTCGGGACGCCACGTGAAAACCGGTCCACACGAGCAGCGACGAAAGGATATCGAGCAACGACTCCACGCCGTCGGCGATCAGCGCGTAGGTGTTCCCCAGAATGCCGCCGGCAAACTTCAATGCCGCGAGCGTCGCGTTCAGCGCGATCCCGCGCAGCACGAGCGCCGCGCTCGCGCGGGCGCGGCGCTGCGGGCCGGCCAGATGTTCAGGAAGCTCCCGGGTCACTCCGCCAGCGTTAAAGTCCGCGTTGCCATTCGCCAGCCCGCAATTGACCCCTGACGGCGCCCCGCTCAGTTTCTTCCCCAAGCATGAGTGCGCCCAACCTTTCGATCGGCCGCGATCCGGTGAAACAGTTCTCGATCTTCGCGGAGAACCGCGTCGGACGGCTCAACGATCTCGTCGGGCTCTTCAAGCAGAACGACGTGCACATCATGGCGATCACCGTGCTCGACACGACGGATAGCGCGATCGTGCGCGTGATCGTCGACGATCCGGAGAAGGCGCGCGAGCTGATGGTGAACAACGATTTTCCCTATACGGAATGCGAGGTGCTCGTCGTCGAGATCCGTGACGAGTCGAAGCTGCGCAACGTCCTCGGCGCGTTGTTCGTGGCCGAGATCAACGTTCATTACGTCTACAGCTTCATCAAACGGCCCGACAACGAGGCCGCGCTCGTGCTCAATGTCGAGGACAGCGACGTCGCCGCGCAGGCGCTCAGCCGCTGCGGCTTCAAGGTCATCACGCAACGCGACATCTCGCGCTGAACGCCCGCCGACCGGTTCAGCTTTTTTCCTGGCTCATCTTCTCGCCGTCCAGCGAGTAGATGCCGGTGAGATAACCGTTCTCCAGAATCGCCCCGACTTTCAGCGCACCGTAAAGCGAGACGGGCACGTCGAGCAGCGGACGCACGCCTTTGTTCATGCGCACGACAACCCACTCGTTCATGTTCGGCACCACGCCGTAGCAGCACATCATCGCGTCTTTCACGAGGAGGAATTCCGTCACGAGGCCCTTCTCCATTTTCGTCGGCAACATGAAGCCGGTGACGATCGCCTTCTTCCCGCTCCACGCTTTCACCGATTCCGGAATCTGTTCCTCGCCGGTCGGCGGCGGCGTGCTCGCATCCGCGGTCGCCTCCGGCGCGGGCACGACAAACGGAAACGACGCGAGCCGGTCAAAACCGAGCCGCAAATAACCGTCCTCGACTTCCGGCGCGGCCGATTCGGCGGCTCGCAACGGCAGCAGCGCAGGCGTCACGGCCCCCAGCAGCAGGCAGAAAACAAGGATGCGTTTCATTGGGTCGGAAAACCTGCACAGCGCCGCGCGAGCGTCAAAGTCTTTGGCCCGCGCCCGCCCTCCTCACGACACCGGCGCGATCGTTTCCGCCACCGGCACGCGGTAGGCCTTCAGCGCCGGCACGAGTCCGCCGAGCGCGCACAATCCCGCCAGCGCCGCCGGGCCCCACGCCAACACCGGATGCCACTGCCACGGCTCGAGCACGACGCCGGTCTGCGCGCGCACGATGGACGCCACGACCGCCGCCAGAATCGCAAACACCGCGAATCCCGCCGCCGCGCCCAGCGCTCCGATCACCGCCGCCTCGCCCAGCACCGCGCCAAACACCGTGCGCCGTCGCGCCCCAAGCGCCCGCAGGATCGCGATGTCGCGCTGCCGCGCGCTCATCGAATTGTAGATGCTGACCAACACCGAACCCGCCGCGACCGCCGCCACGAGCCACGCGACGAGCGTGAGCACGCGATCGACCCAGCCAATCTTGTTGAACAATTCCGCGACGATCGTGCCGATCGGATACGCAAACGTGAGCTTCCCGCCCGACTGGTTGAGGACGTTGTTCATCATCAACCCGGCCGTGCTCGCACGCAGTTGAATCAGCACCGCACTGATTTCGGTTTTCGCGAGCGGGTTGTGACCGCTCATCGTCTGCAGACCTTCGAGCGGAATCCAGATCACGCGATCCACCGGCGAATTCGTCGGCTCGAGCACGCCGACCACCGTGTAAAGCTCCTCGTGATCGTGATCGCCGCCCACGCCGTGCTGCGGATGAAACGTGCTGCCCACTTTCCAACCGAGCTGGCGCGCGGCGTAGGCGCCGACGACCGCCTCCTCCGTGCCGAGCTTGAAATTCCGCCCGCTCGCAAACGCATACCGCCGGCCGGGCGCATATTCGATCTCGTCGAACAGCGTCTCCACCGTGCCGACGATCCGCCAGCCGTGATAACTGTCGCCGACCGCGATCGGAAGCGCGTGCTTGATCGCACCGGCAAACATCGGGTTGCGGCGCAGCATTTCGAAATCCGCGGCGCTGATGTTTCCCGGGGAGGTTTCGACGTGGAAAATCGAGTTCAACACCAGCTGCAGCTTCGAGCCGCGCGCGCCGAGCACGGCGTCGAACCCGGAATTCGTCGCCGCAAACACCGCCTGCGACTGCGTCTTCACCACCCAAACGGTGAGCAGCAACCCGGCGGCGAGCGCGATGCTGCCGGCCGTGACGAGCGTCGACAGCGCGTGCTGGCGGAGCGAACGATAGATGATGAGCGGAAGCGTCATGACGATCGATACGAGGCTCAGCTTTGCCCGCGGAGCGCGGCGTTGATCTGCGCGAAATCCTGCACCTGCTCGAACTCGCGCAGCACGCTTTCGTCGTGGCTCACGAGCAGGAGCGCCGCACCGTTTTCGCGGCAGACTTCGCGAATCAGCCGTAGCGAATCGTGCGCGTGCTTGCGATCGAGATTGCCGGTGGGCTCGTCCGCGAGCACCAGCCGCGGCCGGTTCGCCAGCGCCCGCGCGACCGCCACGCGCTGCTGTTGTCCGGTTGAAAGCTGTCGGGGAAAATGATGCAGCCGCGTGCCGAGCCCCACGCGTTCGAGCAGCTCGCGCGCATGACCACGATCGGCGCCGCGCGGACCGAACGACATGCCGAGGACGACGTTTTCGATCACCGTGTAGCCCTGGAGCAGATTGAAGCTCTGAAAAATGTAGCCGATCTTCGCGGCCCGCAGTCGATCGCGCTCCGCCTCGCCGAGCGTCGTCATGGTCTCGCCGTCGACGTTCACGGTCCCGCTGTCCGCCGCAAGAATCCCGGCGATGAGATGCAGGAACGTCGTCTTGCCCGAACCGCTTTCTCCGCGGAGTCCGAGTTGCGCGCCAGCGCCGAGCGCAAACGCGGGGACGTTGACGATTTCGACCCGCTCGCCGTCGGGCGCGACGAAGGTTTTCCTCAGCTGAACGACGTCGAGCATGCGCCGAGTTGAGCGAAGATGCACCGGTGCTCAATTCGTTTCGGTGCGCACCTGTTCGCCGTGTGGCGCGATCGCCAACGCACGGCAAAAAAAAACGGCGCGGATCGCTCCGCGCCGTTTGACCCATGGCGGAACGCATCTAGTCCCAATAGCCTTCGTAATAGCGATACGCGCCACCTTCCTGATCCCACCGCGGCGGGATCCACGTGGCACCGGCGCGCGGCGGAATGGACCAGCGACCGGCGACCCATTCGTAGCGGCTGTTGCGCCAGGTCCAGTAACCGGGCACCCAGACGTGATCGCTCGACGGACGCGGTGGCACGCTCTCGGACTGCACCGCCGGCGGCGCTTGCGTCACGACGATGGTGCTCTGACCGGTGGCGGTGGTGGTGGGCGTGGCCACAACGGTCGGCGGAGCGGAAGCGACGACGGGCGCAGCCGGCGGCGGCGCCGCCACGACATGCGATTCAGGCTCGGTGGCGCAGCCACCCAGGAACGCGGCCGCGCCACAAACGACCAGGAGCGGGGCGAAGTTTGAGGTATTCATAACCCGCGCCGCAGACCCTCCCCGGGCGGCGTGGTTCTTGGGGAAAACTCCCGAATCTGGCGCCTTTTACGTTCCCTCAGCCTTTCCACCCGGTCGCGGCCGGGGTTGACGCAGCCGACACCGCCAGCCCGCGTTCCGCCTTGATAAAAAAAGCCCGCCGTAATCGGCGGGCTTCGTCTACAAGATTGGTTCGCAGGCTTACCGCGTGTGCGCGCCCTTCTCGAGCCTGCCACGCAGCGCGAACAACACCGCGAACGCCACGATCAACACGAGCGGGAAGGTTACCATGTTCGCGAGCGTCGCCTGTCCGGCGGCAAGTTCGATCGCGGACGGCTCCGTCAACGTCTGCGCCGCTTTCGCGCGATTGCTGTCGATCCAGTTTCCGATGATCGGATTCCAGATCGAGACGGCAAACATGCCCGCGCCGCCCATCAGCGACATGCCGAGCGCGCCCGTCTTCGGGATGTACTCGCTCGTGAAGCCGATCATGCAGGGCCAGAAATAACAGACGCCAAGCGCGAACACGATCACGGCCACATACACCGTCGCCCCCGTCGCCTTGCTCAACAGGAACAAGCCGATCGCCGCGACGATCGCCGAGCAGAGCAGCACGCCGACCGTGTGCAGCTTGTGCACGATCGGACCGGCAAACTGCCGGCCGACCGCCATGAGGCCCGTGCCCAGCGCGAGCACCATCATCGGGTGCGCACCGGTCTCGCTCAGGATGCGTCCCACCCACTGCTGCGTGCCGAGCTCGGTCGTCGCCGTGAGCGTCATGCAGAGAATCATGAACAGATACAGCGGGCTGAAGAGGCTCTTGATGTTCGTGCCGGTCGAGGTCTCGATGTTCGCCGACGTCGGGAAGCTGGTCGTGAAAAGGAGGAATCCGTAAATTGCCGTCGGCACCAGCATGGTCGCGATCTGCAGCTGCCAGCCCATGCCGGCCGAGGTCATGAACTGCGACACCAGCGCGCCGATCACGATGCCGCCCGGAAACCAGACGTGAAACCGGTTCAGCATGGTCGTCTGCTTTTTTGGATACATATCCGCGATCAGCGGATTGCACGCCGCCTCCACCGAACCGTTGGCAAAGCCGATACAGAAGGTTGAGATGATCAGGCCCCAGAATCCGCCCGCCGTGATCGTCAACACGAGGCCCGTCACGTGACCGACCAGCGCCACGCACAACAGCACGCGCGCGCCGAGGTAATTATACAGCAGCCCGCCGACCATCATCGCGACGGGAAAGCCGAGGAACGCCATCGCGTTCACCCACCCAAGCTGGGTGTCACTGAGTCCAAAATTCTGACTTAGCTCCGTGAGGATGCCCGCGCGGATCGCGAACGTCATCGCGGTCACGATCAATGCCAGGCAACTCGCAAGGAACAGTTTGGAAGCGTTGTCTTTGCTCATGTAGAGAATCGCTGTAACAACTGGAGGGGTTGGGGTGAAACGAACGACGGATCGACACAGGAGAACTATCGCTGGTTCAGCAACGGTGAATTTCAGCGTCGCGCGGCCAGCGCGTTCCTCGCTGGAAACACGCCCGCCGCGCCGCGGCTCCGGCCGGCGCGCGGTCCCTTACGACATTTCTCAACCGCTCACGCCTTCACCTCGACGCGCTTCCCGCCCGCCGCCGCCGAGGCGTAGATCGCCTCAATGATCGCCACGTCGCGCCGGCCCATCTCGCCCGGGACGGGCGTGTCGCGATTCTCGACGATGCAGCGCGCAAAATCGTCCATCTGCGCCGCCTGCTGGTTGAGATTATTGATGTTCATCGGTCCGCGACTCGTGCGGCCCTCCAGCCCACCATAGGCGAAGGCCGGCTTGATCTCGACCCAGTTGCGGCCGTCCCGCGATTCGGCGCGAAACTCGTTGCCGCCGGCATTGTAGCTCGTCCAGCCATCGCACGCCGCGCCATTGGAAAATTCCATCTTCCAGCGGATCGTTTCCTCCACCTGATCGAACACCTGCGGGCGCGTCTTCGGCTCCTCCGTCGCCGTGACCGCCACCGGGGCGAGGTCGCCGGCCGCGCGGCAGCCCGCCTGAATCACGTAGATGCCGACGTCCGGCAGCGGCCCGCCCCCCGCGAGCTTCTTGTCCAATCGCCAGCCGCGGCCCTCGCCCACGCGGAAGCCGTGCTTTCCGCTCATCTTCGTGAACGGCCCGAACTGCGGGTCGCGAGCGAGCCGCTCCATCTCGATGTGATGCGGCTCGAACTCCAGCCTGTATCCAATCGACAACTTCCTGCCCGCATCACGGCACGCCGCGATCATCTCGTCGCATTCGCGCGCGGTCGGCGCCATCGGTTTCTCACAGATCACATGTTTACCCGCCTTCGCGGCCCGCAGCACGAAATCGCGGTGCGTCCCCGGCGGAGTCACGACGTAGACGATATCGATGTCCGGATTGTCGGCGATGCGCTCGAGGTTTTCGTAAGTGTAGACGTTCGGATCGGTGACCCCGAACTTCTTCTTCCAGAAGTCGACTTTCGACGGCGTGCCCGTCACCACGCCCGCGAGCCGGCAGTGCTGCGTTTGCTGCAGCGCCGGCGCCAGCTGGTAGGTCGAATAGCCGCCGAGGCCGAGCAGCGCGATGCCGAGTTTCCGGTCGGGCCGTGGCTCGGCGGCGAGAAGATTCCGCGGCAGCGTGAGCGCGGCGAGCGAAGCGAGGGAGACGTGGCCGACGAATTGCCGGCGCGTGAGGGACGGGCGCGATTTCATGGGGCAAGGGGTGCTGCCCGTCACGTAAACGGCTCGCTTCCACTTGGCAACTGGCAGCGACACTCGAAGCTCAACCTGCCGGCGCGGCCAGGCGCGTGACGACCGCGTCGATCTCCCGCACGGCCAGACCGATCTCAGCCTGAATCGCGGGGGTCTGGTCCGCGAGTCCTCGCAGGCGCTCCCGCGCCTGGTCGAGATCCGCCAGCGCGGTCTTCGTCCGCTCGATGCCGACCCGCAGATCGCCAAACATGACCTCGAAGGAATCGTCCTCTTTCAACCGGCGCGCCTCCACGAGCCCGCCGACCTGCGCGACCTGAAGCGCCAGCACCAGACGCCGCAACTCCTCCGAGTTCTCGCCGAGGCGGCCCAGCTCCCGTTCGATCGCCAGCAAGGCGGCGGCGGCGCGGGCGATCGTGCCCGCAAACCCCGCCTGAAGCTGTCCGATCATCCGCCGGCACCCGTCCGCATCCCCGCCCGCTTTCGCCTCCCGGCACAGGAGCTCGCCGCAGAATCCGATCACCATCTCGATCTGCAGCCGCGCGGCCGCGAGATCGAAAATCACCGCGCTCAGGCCGGTCGACACCGACCTCGTGCGCTCCGTGAACGCGCCGACGAGGTTGCTGGTGTTCTCCAGCGACGCGCCGAGATAGTCCGCGATCACCGCCAGTCCCGAACCTTCGACGCCCACGCGTGCGGAACGCAGCGCCGCGTTGAAGGCGATGAAGCGAAACTCCTGCGTAAGCCCGAGCACGAATGCCGACCGCTCCGCGAGGCGTTCGTTGAGCGACGCGAACTCGTCGAGCTGCGCGTAAAGCGTATTGATTTCCCGATACGCGCGGCGCGCGGCGCGATCGATGATCGCAATTTCGCCACCGTTGCGGCTGATCGCCTCCGCGGGAAACAGTCGCAGCTTCTCCCGCGCCAGCGTCGCGTCGCGACTCTTCAGTTCCTCGTGCAGCAGTTTCCGCATGAACGCGTCGTAGCTCTCGAAACCCTGCGCGCGCAATTCGTCCGCCAGCAGCTTCTCGGCGGCATCCATGCTGGCCGGTCCATCGGCGCCACCGTCACGCGCCGCTTCCTCGCACGCCCGCATCTGCCGGTAAAGCGCCGCCACCCGCGGCGTGAGCTCGCTGGACGGCTTGAAGCGAACCGACAAGAACCCGTCGCCCACCGGCAGCAACAACGCGATCACGCTGTAATGCCGGCCATCCGCCGCGAGGTTCTTGACCAGACCCGCCACCGGACTCGCGGCGAGCAGCCGGCTCCAGATCAGACGAAAAACCGCCCGCGGCATCTCCGGATGGCGGATGATGTTATGCGGCTTCCCCACGAGTTCGTGGCGAGCATAACCGCTGACTCGCACGAACACATCGTTACCCGACAAAATCACGCCCTTCCGGTCGGTCGTGGAGAAAAACATCTCGTCGATCCGGAATTCGCGGGCGGCGTCGATCGGCTGGGGCCGTTTCATAAATTACCTGGACCCAATGCAATCGACGCCGCCGGCCGCAGGATGAACGCCGCGCCCAAGTCAGTAGCCAGCCGTATGCGTCTTCAAAAAACGCGCAGGCACAAAAAAGCCCGGCGTCGCTGCCGGGCTGGGGAAATCAAGGTGCCGGGTTTTCGGCGGCTGGCGCCGCCGGCCCGCTCTCGGGAGTCTCCGCCCCCGCTTTGCGGCCCCGGCCGCGACCGCCACGGCGCGCGGGTTTCTTCTCGGCGGCTGCTTCGCCGCCGGGCTCGTTCTCCTGCGCAAACTTGGAGGCCTTGGCGTTTACCCACAGCTCGCCTTTCGCGTTCTTGTTGAACCAGAAAATCTCGCCCGCGTGCTCGACGAAGACCGGCTTCTCGCGGGCTTTATCCGGCACCTTCAAGCCCGCGTTCACGAGGCCTTCAACCAGCGCTTCGGGCGCTTTGCCGAGCTCGCTCGCGACGCGCTCGACCTTCCCCGCCACGGCGCCGGTCTTGGTCTCTTTCAACAAGAGTCGGACCGCCGCGAGAATGTTGGCAGGCGACGGCAGGTCTGCCGCCGACGCTTCACCGGCGGGCGTGGACGCCTCGGCCGGAGTCTTCGGCGCCGAAGCCGCGACCGGCGATGCCGGCTCGAGCGGCAGCTCCGCCGGCAAGGTCTCGGTCGCGGAGGGAGTCGTGTCAGCCGAGCCAGGCTCGGCGGTCTTGGCGGCATCGCCGGCGCGTTTCTCGCGGCCATTGATCCAGAGGCCGCCGCGCGAATCCTTGTTCAACCACCAGATTTCGCCCTCGATCTCGACGTTGACGGCGGGATCGTTGGGCGTGGCCGGCACCGCCAGACCGAGCGTGGCGAACGCCTTCACAAGATCGGCCTCGCTGCACTTGAGCGCGCGGGCCAGGAAGCTCGTGCTGCCCGAACCACCCGGACCGCGCCGATTCCGCCGCATCAGCGGGCGAATTTTTTGGAGCAACGTAGCCCCTTCGGGCAGTGGCGCGCCGCCGGCGGGCGCCGGCATCTCGGGCTGTGTCGCATTGGTCTCGTTGCGCGGGTGACGCACCGCCTCGGTCTTCTCGGGCTTCGCGTGCTTTTCTTCGGGCTTCTGCTCCTCGGTCGTCTCGGGAGTGACTTTCGCTGCCTGGACGACGCGAAAGACCGGTCGCGGCTTTTCGCGGGTGTTGATCCACACCTCACCGCGGCGGTTGATGTTTACCCAGAAAAGGTCGCCGTCGTATTCGACGTAAACGGGCTTCGCATTCTCGTCGGCCGGAATCTGCAACCCGCACTCGACGAGCGCGCCCTTGATGTCGCTTTCGTCGAGACCCCACTTCTTCGCCAGATAGTCGGTGCCGACCGACATGCCCGGGCCGCGCTGATTGCGGCGCATGTGGGGCTTGAGAGCTTCGAAGAACGTCGGCAGCTCCTCTTCCTCGGCGAGCTGATCCCATTCGTCCTTTTCGGCGGAGTCGTCCTCCGGCGCATCCGGATCATCGTCGCGCGACGTGTCAATCGGCTTCCGGAAGCCGTCGTCGGGGGCGACCTTCTCTTCGAGGAAGCTGGCCGGGCGGTCTTCTGCCGTGGCGTTCGACGTGGCGGCTTGAAACTTCGCGGCGAATTCGGCGCGGAGTTTTTCGGCCTCCGCCTTGGCGGCGGCGGCCGCCGCGTCCTGCAGCGTCCAGTCCCGTTGCGTCGAGCGCCGGGCGAGACCGGTGAACGCGAGGGGGTTGTCGGGGACAGTGCGAAATTCGACGATTTCCCAATCCTCGCGGCCGAGGTCGTTGAGGAATTTTTCCAGCAGCGCCGGCGTGGCGAAGCCACCCTTGCCGCTGGAGATGACCTTGTATTCCCAAAGTGCCATAATGGTTGCGAGGCCCACGCATCCCAAAACCCGCCCCGCATGCCGAGCCTTAATTTGCAACCGGCTGCATCTGGGATCGCGCCCGCACCAGGCGCTCGGCACCGCACGCAGATCGGCCACGGTCCGGCGGAAAACGTCGCCCCACCTTGCCCGTCGGGCGCATCTCGCCACGGTTTCCCGCGTCAATCGAGCCCCATGCATCCTTCCCCGCTCACCCGTTTCCTGCTGCTCGGACTGCTCACGGCCGGCCCTGCCCTGGCCGCCAACCTGCCGAAGCCGGACGCCGACAACGGCGGCCTCACGTTGCCCGCCGGCTTTCGCGCGCTCGTCGTTGCCGACAAGCTCAAGCCGCTGCGCAATCTCGTCGTCGCCGACAACGGCGACCTCTATATCAAAACCCGCCAGGCCGGCATCATCGCGCTGCGCGATACCGACGGCGACGGCCGCGCCGACCAGACTGAGGAATTCGGCGAAGGTGGCGGCACCGGCATAGCGATTCACAACGGCTGGCTCTACCATTCGACCGACAGCGCCATTTACCGTTACAAGCTCACGCCGGGCCAACTCGTGCCCGCCGGTCCCGCCGAGCGGATCGTGCGCGATCTGCCCAACAAGCGCCAACACTCGGCCAAGGTATTCGCGTTCGGCGCGGACGGTCAGCTCTACGTTGAAGTCGGCTCGCCCTCCAATGCCCTCGGTCAACCCGATCGTGCCAAGGGCGCCGTCGGTCAGGATCCGACCGAATTCCTCAAAACCCACGGCGGCTACTGGCGCTTCGATCCCGACAAACCCGACCAGACGCAAGCCGACGGCCATCACGTCTCCACCGGTCATCGTCACTCGACCACGATCGCGCTGAATCCCGTCTCGAAGAAGCTCTTCATCGCCATCCACGGCCGCGATCAGCTCAACACCGTCGCGCCGCAATTCTACAGCGAAGAGGACAACGCCGAAAATCCCGCCGAGGTCCTCCACGTCCTCGAAGAAGGCGCCGACTTCGGCTGGCCGACCACGTATTGGGACCCGCGCGCGAAGCAGCGGAAGCTAAATCCCGAATATGGCGGCGACGGCAAGAAGCTCGCGCCCGCCGGCAAATTCCCGGATCCGCTAGTCGCGTTCCCCGCGCACTGGTCGCCGATGCAGCTCGCGTTCTATTCCGGCACTCAGTTTCCGGAAAAATACCGCGGCGGCGCCTTTCTCGCTTTTCAGGGCTCGTGGAACCGCGCGCCCAAACCGCAGCGCGGCTACAACGTGACCTTCATTCCGTTCAACAAATCCGGTTTTCCGGTCGGCACCTTCGAAGTGTTCGCCGACGGATTCTCCGGCGCGAAGGACCTCGCCTCGCCCGGCGACGCGAAGCATCGCCCGAACGGTGTCGCCGTCGGCCCCGATGGCTCGCTCTACGTCTCGGATGCGACGGCCGGTCGGGTCTGGCGCATCATCTACACCGGCGAAAACCGGTAAGCGTCGCCCGTGCGCGCCCTGCTCCTCGTCCTCGCGACGCTCTCGCTCGTAGCGTGCCACCGCCGCGAGCCGGAGCCGGCGCCCACGTCGGCGGAGAAGTCCGCCACCACGCCGCCTTCGGCGCCCGCGCCGGTCGCTGCCACGGCCGAAACTCCGCCCCCGCCCGCATCCGGCGGGGCGACGGTGGCGAGCGCCGACGGTGAACAGCTTTTCCAGCAAAACTGCGCGACGTGCCACATGGCCGACGGCAGCGGCGTGCCTTTCCTGCAGCCATCGATTCGCGGCAGCGCCTGGATTTCCAACGAAAATCCGCAACTGCTGCTTTCGCTGATCCTGCGCGGCTCGGCGGTGTTGGGCGAAGCGGCGCAGGCTTACGAAAACGACATGGCACCGTTCGACCATCTCAGCGATGTCGAGATCGCCGCACTCGCCACCCGCGTGCGCGAGCGCTTCGGCCAGCCGCCGCCGTCGAAACCGGTCACGCCCGACGAGGTCGCGATCGCGCGTAGCCGGCCCGGTTTGCCCTGAACGGATCGCGGGGCGTCACCGCGTCACGCGGGCCAGAAACCGCTCCAGCGCATACGTGGTCAGCTGCCCGCCCGGTCCGCAGAGATTGAACTCGAACGCGTGCGTCGCCCACGGCAGCTGGATCGCGACGTGCGGCACGCCGGCCGCGCTGAGCCGGGCCGCGAGCCGCTCGCTGTGCCGGTGCCACACGAGCGGATCGAGCCGGCCGTGCAGCAGCAGCGTCGGCGGCGACTCCGGCCTCACGTGCGACGTCGCGGACGCATCCGCGTAATTCCCGCGCACCTCGTCCGGCGAGCCGCCGAGATACTGGCGGAGCAGCCGCCGGGATTGCAGCACGTCGTCCTCGCGCCCCGAGCGGTAGCCGAGCAACAAATCCGCCGGCGCGTAGAGGCCGACCACCCCGCGGATCCCCGGCTCGCCCAGCGTATAGGCCGCCGTTTGCGCGATCTGTCCGCCGGCGGAACGACCGAGCAGGACCAGGCGCGAAGCGTCGAGCCCGAGCGCCGGCGCCCGCTCCTGCAGAAACGCGAGCGCCGCCCGCACGTCCTCGCGCTGTGCTGGCCATCTGGATACGGGAGCGAGCCGATACGAGATCGCGGCGACGACATAGCCGCGACGCGCGAGCCAGTGATTGAAATGGCGCATCTGTCCGCGATCGCCGCCGTCCCAGCCGCCGCCGTGGATCACGAGCACGCCCGGCCGCGAAGTCGCTGATGGCAGCCGGTAGACATCCATCTCCAGCGCGCCGGCGAACGCGAACGTCTCCGCCTCGACCGGCAGCGGCGCGCGACCGAGCAAACCGCGCCAGGAAAACGCCCGTCGCGGCACCGCCGGCGCGCCGAATCTGTCGCATTGCGACTCCAGCGTCCGCGCGACGCGCCCCGCTTGCAGTGCCGGCTTGAGCAACAAGCCCGCCGCCACGACCGCGAGGCAGGCGGCGATCCACCCGACCGGATTCCGGCCGACACTTCCCGCCGCCACGGCCACAGCCAACGCCGCCAGAGCGAGCCAGTGGCCAAACTCGCCGGCGCACACCGCGAGCCGCCATTCGTTCCAGTCGGGCGAGCGCAGCGTCGTAAGCAAACCGAGCCATGCGAGCGCCAGGGCGAGAAACAGCAGCAGCCAGATAAACATGAAAACGGCGCGACTTCCGCAGAACGCGCCGGCGGTCGCGATTCATTTCGCCTTTGCGCTTTGCCGGCGGGTTTGCCGCGATGACCGCCCATGCGTCGTCTCGATCAACTCCTCTCCAGCCTCGGCTATTGCACGCGCAGCGAGGCGCGCGACTGGGTCGCCGACGAACGCGTCACGATCCGGGGCGAACCCGCCCGCAACGTTTCGCAGAAGGCCGCGCCCGCCGACGTGGCGGTGGACTGCGAGCCGCTCGATCATCCCGACGGGCTCCTGTTGATGCTGCACAAGCCGCTCGGCCTCGTGTGCTCGCACGATCAGCGCGAAGGCCCGAACATCTATTCGCTGCTACCTCCGCGCTGGCGTCTGCGCCGTCCGCAGGTGACGAGCATCGGTCGCCTCGACAAGGAGACGAGCGGCTTGATCCTGCTCACCGATCGCTCGCCGCTCGTGCACCGGCTCACGTCGCCGAAGCACAAGGTGCCGAAGGTCTATCGCGCGATGGTCGACCGCGACTTGTCACCGGAGCTGATCCCGCTTTTCGCCAGTGGCACGCTGCAGCTCGAAGGCGAGGACACGCCTTGCGCGCCGGCGCAGCTCCGCCTCCTCGGTCCGCGCGAAGCCGACCTCACCTTGATCGAGGGGCGCTACCATCAGGTGCGCCGGATGTTTGCCGCGATCGGCGCGACCGTGCTCACGCTACATCGCAGCCAGTTCGGCGACCTCACGCTCGGCGAACTGCCGCCGGGCCAGTGGCGGGAGCTGCCGCTGGATCATTTTGACCGCGCGGACGCGTCGCCCACTTCCTGAGCCTGCGCCGTCCCCACGCTCATTCGTCCTCGCGCACCGTGAAAACCAGCGGCTGCAGCATGCGGACGTTCACCCTGCGGCCATTCTTGATTCCCGGCCGGAATTTCCATTTCGAGATCGCCATGAGCGCCGGATCTTCGAGCCGCCGCTCGGTGGTCCGCACGACGTAGGCGCCGACGACCGCACCGTTCACATCGACGATGAACCCGACGGTGACCTCGGCCCGGAAGCCGGGCTGCCGCATGCCCACGGGCATCACCGGCGCGATCCGCACGATCGGATCCGGCGCGCGGTCGAGATCCTTCAAATCGAAAATCTTGCCCATGCCCTCGCCGATCTTGGTGCCGCGATGGATGATCGGAGGAATCGAAATCACCTTTGCCGAACTCAGGTCCTGCTGCGGAACCAGCGTGGAGTAGTCGATCTGCTGCACGAACGCGTTCGACAAGTCGACCTGGCTTGGCACGTCGGCCAGCATCGGCACGGAGACGCCCGCCGCCACCGGCTCCTCATCGCCCTCGAAGGGAGTCGTTTCCGGCTCCAGGTCCTTGAGCTCCGGCATGATCAGCGTGACCGCCACCGGCTCGTCGTAAACGAGCTGCCGCTTCGGCGCGGACTTGAAGTTGAACCCAAACAGCAGCAGGCCGTGCAGACCGGCGGAAAAAGCCATCGCGCCCCACAGTGCGACCCGGGAGCGACGCCGGGCGCGATAACGCCAAGTCCCGGTGGGCCTGATCGTTCGGAGGGGCGGACGAGGGAGGTCGGCGGGGTTGACGAGCGTCGCAGGGGTATGCCCGTTCATACCGGGAGTATCGTTCAGAACCCAACGATCCCTCCGCATCCTTTGCAAAAAACCTCGCATTCCTTGTGCGGCGAAGACGTCCCCGCCGGGATTCCGGCTTGGCGCCGCGGTCGGTCTCCGCGACGGTCGCAGCCTCCTTTTCGATTATGTATGATTTTCCCCTGACCGGCGCCCAGCGCTCGTTCCTCCGCGGCATCGGCCAGACGCTCGACGCTTCGCTCAAGCTCGGCAAAGGCGGCCTCACGCCCGCTTTCACCGCCGAACTCCAGAAACTCCTGCGCGCCCACGAACTCGTGAAGCTGCGCTTCCTGGGGCTCGATCGCGACGAACGCGCCGCGCTCTGCGAACAGATCGCCGATGAAGGCCGCTGCCTGTGCGTCGGCGCCGTCGGTCACACGGCGCTCTTTTACCGTCAACATCCTGAGCCGGACGGACGTTCGATCGTTCTGCCGGAGTGATCGTTCGCGCGGTGCGCCGGCGAGCGGCCGATTGACGCGCCGCGGGCAGGCTGTTTCGTTGCGCGGCATGTTCATCATCATCGGCGGCGACGGAAACGAATACGGGCCGGCCAGCGCGGAACAGATTCGTGGCTGGATCGCAGCCGGCCGCGCCAACCTCGACACCCGCGCCAAGGTGGCCGGCACCGACGAATGGCGCCGGCTCGCGGATTTCGCGGAATTTTTCCCTGCCGCGAATACACCGCCCGTGATCGATGCGGAGCGCAGCCATACCCTGCTGGCGGAACGCTGGCGGCGGTTTTTCGGCGCGCTCATCGACGGCACGCTGGAGATGGCGTGCTGGATGCCCACGTCGGTCGCCATCATGCGCTCGGTGGGCGACATGGCTGCCGACGGAGCGGTGGATCCCGAGCACGTGATGGAGATCTTCTGGTCGTCCCTTGGACTCTCGCTGCCTTATCTGCTGGCGCTCTTCGTCGTGCAGGTCGTGCTGCTGAGCTGGCGCAGCCAGTCGATCGGAAACATCCTGCTGCGCACCCGGATCGTGCGCGTGAGCGACGATCAGCCCGGCGGATTTCTGCGGGCGTTTTTGCTGCGCGGATTCCTCGCGCGGATTTTTCGCCAAGTGCCGGTCTTCGGATTCTTTTTCTGGCTCACCGACAGCCTCTTCATCTTCCGCGACGACAAGCGGTGCCTGCACGACCTCATCGCTGGCACGAAGGTGATCAAGGTGTGAAGCGCCGCGGCGGGAGTCGGCGCTGACGCGAGCGCCCGGCTCAGACGATGCGATCGATCAGCGGCTCGCCGCGTTGAAACGCCGTGAAATTCCTCAGGAAATGCGCGGCCAGCGCCTCGTCCTGATCGTGCCGGCCGCCGGCGGTGTGCGGCGTGATGAAGCAATTCGGCGCGGTCCACAACGGATGCTCCGGCGGCAACGGTTCGGGGTCGGTCACATCGAGGTAGGCGGCGTTCAACCGGCCCGAGTGCAGCGCCTCGAGCAAGGCCCCCTGATCGACGGTGGTGCCGCGGCCGACGTTGTAGAAGCGCGCGCCGCGTTTGCAGCAGGAAAGCCGGCGGGCATTGACGAAGCCGCGCGTGTCCTCGTTGTCGGGAAGGATGTTGATGACGTGGTCGGCCTCGGCGAGCGCGCTGCTGAGGTTCTCGGGCGAAATCACCCGCACAGCCGCTTCGCTGCGACTCTGGCGGCGCAGCGCGAGCAATCTCATCCGGAACGGCGCGAGCAACTCCGCCAGCCGGCGACCGATCGCGCCGTAACCAAGCAGCACCGCCGTCTGGCCGGTGAGCAGACGGGAGTCGTAGCGGCGCTCCGCATAATGCCAGGAACGATCCGTGAACTGGTCCCGCCACGATTGAGGCAGCTGGCGGCCGAACGAGAGCATCATCGCGAGCAGGTGCTGCGCGCACGAATCGGCGAAGACCGTCGAGGCATTCGTCAGGATCGTGCCGTGGGCGCGCAAGGCCTCCTTCAAATCCTCGCGATCGTAGCGGGTGTAGCCCGCGCTCGAGAGCTCGATCCAGCGGAGATTCCGATAACGCAGGCAATCCTCGACGTCGGGCTGCCCGAAGGCGATGTCCGCCTGCGCCAGCTCCGGATCGCTTCGTCCGGCCGTCAACACCGACGCGCTGGCGGCCGATGAAAGCATCAACCGGTGCCCCGCGGTGCCGGCGAGCAACTGCCGCGCAGCGGCGTCCGCGAGCTTGGTGTTGGTCCAGATCGTGTGGCTCATCGCGCGATTGACCACGCGACGCCGTCAGCGGTTCGCCGCTTCCACCACGACGACGTGCGAGTCGTTGACGTTCGCGAGCGTGACCGGATGGCCCTGCACCGTCGTGTAGCGAAGGCGGCCGCCGACCGCGATCCGCGCCTCGACATTCACGCTGCGCATCAGGAGCTGATCCTCTGCCGTGTATTCAACGCGAAACGACACCGGCATGCGCGCGGGATTCATGATCGTTTCCTCTCCCAGCACTTCGCCGCGCCCCTCTCCGCGCGACAAATCGACGACGCGAATCGTGACTTCGGTGTTCGGCGGGAGTTCGCCGCCGCCGGTGTTGTTGGTGATCACTCCGGTCAGCACCCGGTCCGCCGGACCCGGCGCAAACGAATCGAGGTTGGCACAGCCCGCCGCAAACAGGGCCACGCTCGCGGCCAGGAAAAAAAGAAGGGCTTTCATGAAGCGTTGAAGGAGGCAGTGCCGCGCAACGTAGCCACGCGCCGGTTCATGTCAGCCACCAACTCCGTGTGCTCGCGCGCCTCGCCGCCGTCGACATGCACCAGCCCGCGGGCAAACGGCGGCCGCTCGCCGGGCCGGTCGCGCCAGCATTCCCAGGCATAGCCGACGACCGCCGGATGCGTGACCAACCGGTGCAAGCTCGCGCGGCCCCGCCGCAGCATCCGCTCCACCGAAGTCAGCGACGCTGCGCCCCGCGACGAGTCCAGAAAATCTCGTGCGACCCACGTGAAGTCGCCGGCGAACACTGGCCCGGACGTCGCCGGCCCGATCTCGCGCCACGGTATCCACGGCACGTCGACGAGCGGAAACGCTCCCGCTGTCCGCACCGGCGCCATCGCCTCGACGCCGGCCCGGCGTTCGCGGGCGCCCAGCAGCAGGTGCCGCGGCGCATGCGCGCGGATCGCGGTCGCCGTCGAGAGGAAATAACGCTGCGCCATTTCGCCGAGCCAGCGCGCGTGATCGCGCAGATAGCCACGCGACGCGAGCGCCTGATCGTTGCGGGTGCATTCGCGGATCGTCTCGCGATGCGCAAGCGGCAGGCCCCACGCTTTTCCCAGGTCCGCAAGCCGCCCGGCGTGCAACGCGAGGACAAACTCCCACGCCGCGTGATAGGCGGCGAAGCCGGGTTCGAGACTCAGGCAGACCTGCAGCAGCGAGGGTCGTCCTAGCTCCGTCGCCGCGCCCCAATCGAGCGCGTCATCCGCCAGCCAGCCCAGAATCTCCCGCTGCTCCGCCCAAGAGGCGCACGCCTCCTCCGCCCGGCGATGCGCGAGCGCCGGCCAAGCCGGATCGAAAACATCCGGCAGCCGCACTCCCGGTGCGTGGATCGGCCGCGCGGCGCCCACGAAATCCACCGCCGCAATGCACGCCACGCCGGAGGGCGCCCGTGCTGGAGCGGCCACGACGACATTCATACCGCAGTCGCGCAGAAGCTCCGGCGCGCCCTCCGTCGGTTCGAAGCCCCCGACCGCGCACGCGAAACATTCGTTTCCCGCCGGATCGAGCCACGTCCACGCTCCGTCGAGCCGGCGCACCACGCGGAAAAATCCATCATGACCGCGGACGGTCTCGGGCCTGAGGTGGGGTGAAACGTCGCTGGCCGGCGGCATCGCAGGAGCAAGCTGGTTGGCAGCTCCGTGAATGGAAAGCGTGAATACGTCCGGCCCCGCCGCGGCGGGCGCCCAACGATACGAAAGTAAATTTGTCGGCGGGCTCGCAACGCCCCGGACATTTCCCGGTCCAAGCCCGCCCTCGATCCCCGCGAAGGAGCGCGAGTTGACCGACTGTTGTCGTCACCTTGCAATTTTTCGCCGGAATCGTTCCCGTCTGGTCCCCCGCGCAAGCGTTTTCGACGGGCTGCGTCGCGTGAACCCCTCCCTTCAACACAAAACCACCGCCGCCTTCGCCATTGCCGTGCTGGTGCTGCTGCTGTTCGCCCTCGCCGCGGGCTGGAATGCGCGTCGCTTCGACGATACCCTCGACTGGGTCGAGCACACGCACGATGTGCTCGGTCACCTGGACCGGGTGAGCGGCGGATTGATCGGATTGCAGAGCGTAGCCTTGGAAATACCGCTCGCCGAGGATCGCGATCTCATGATGAGCCGACTCGAACAGGCGACATCGGCCTTGGAGCATACGCTGACCTCGCTGCGCCGGATCGTGGCGGATAACGACATCCAAGGCGCACGGCTGGCCGAGTTGGAGGCGGCCTCGCGCGAGGCGTCCCGCCAGCTCGAGGAGGTGATCCTTCAGTTGCGCGGCGGCTCCGCGCGGGCGCGAGTGTGGGCGGCGACGAGCGGACCGGTCGAACGGGCGCACACGCTCGTCAGCGAGATGCAGGCCACCGAGCGACAGCTGCTGTCGGAACGCGGACGCCGGGCGCGTCAGGCGGCGCATCGGGCGTTGGGAGCATCGCTCGTGGCCTGCGCGCTGGCGACCGCGTTCCTGATCGCGCGCGCCCTGATGGTGCGGCGCGATCTGCGCGAACGGCAGCGAACCGAAGCGGCCCTGCGGAAGAGTCAGCTCATGTTCAAACGTCTGTTCGATCAGGCGCCGGACGCCGTCATCCAAGTCGATACCGGCGGCCGGATCGTGCGCGCCAACCAGAAGGCCGAGCAGCTGTTCGGCTGGAACGTCCGCGAACTCGACGGTCAGCGGCTCGAGCAATTGCTGCCGCAGCGCTACCACGCCCGGCACGCCGGCCATCTTGCGGCGTATTTCGCCGCGCCCCGCAAACGGGAGATGGGCGCGGGCCTGGAGCTGTTCGGCCGCAAGAAGGACAATTCGGAATTTCCGCTCGATATCATGCTGAGCCCGATCGAGACGGATGAAGGCCTGCAGGCGCTCGCGATCATCCGCGACGTTTCGGAACGGAAGGCTAACGAGGAAAAGATCCGCCACCTGAACCTCGACCTCCAGCTCCAGAACGCGCGGCTGGAGATCGCCAACAAGGAGCTGGAATCCTTCTCGTATTCGGTTTCTCACGACCTGCGGGCGCCGCTGCGGCACATCGACGGCTTCGCGAGCCTGTTGTCGAAGCACGCGGGAGCATCGCTCGACGAGAAGGGCCGCCGGTTTCTCGCCGTCATCTCCGACTCCGCCCGGCGCATGGGCCGACTGATCGACGATCTGCTCACGTTTTCGCGCATGGGGCGGGCGCAGCTGGAGCCAGGGGAGATCGATCACGACCAGCTCGTCGCGGCCGTCATCCGCGAAAGCGGCCTGGACCGTGACCGTCGCATCGTCTGGGAAATCGAGCCGCTGCCGCGCGTCCAGGCCGACCCCGCGATGCTGCGACAGGTGTGGTTCAATCTCATCGAGAATGCCGCCAAGTATTCGGCGCGTTCGGAACCGCCCCGCATCCGGATCGGCAGCCTGCCGCCCACGCCGGCGACAGCGGAACTCGTGTTTTTCGTCCGCGATAACGGTGTCGGCTTCGACATGAAATATGCCGCCAAGCTCTTCGGCGTGTTTCAACGCTTGCACAGCGAAGCAGAGTTCGAGGGCACCGGAATCGGCCTGGCGAACGTCCGCCGCATCATCACCCGCCACGGCGGCCGCACTTGGGCGGAGGGTCGGGTCGGAGAAGGCGCGACCTTTTATTTTGCGCTGCCGCTCGATCCCGCGCCGACGCCGAACTCCACCTCGCCCTTTCCGAAGCCATGAGCGGTCGCGCCACGTTCGATCTATTTGACGTTCCTCTATATAATCGCATCCGTCTTGCTAAAATATGAGCCAGCTTCGTCCGATTCTGCTCGCGGAAGACAATCCGTATGATGTTGAACTCGTTCTCACTGCCTTCGAGCAGGCGCGGCTTCTCAACGAAGTCGTCGTCGCAGGCGATGGCGAGGAAGCGCTGGATTATCTTTATCGGCGCGGAAAATTCGCCGAACGCCTCTGGATCGCGCCCGCCGTGGTGTTGCTCGATTTGAAAATGCCCCGCGTCGACGGACGCGAAGTGCTGCGGCAGATCCGCGAAGACCCGGATCTGCACCGCACCCCGGTCGTGGTCCTGACCTCTTCGCGGGAAGAGCGGGACCTTTACCAGAGCTACGATTTGGGCGCCAACGCCTACGTCGTGAAACCGGTCGGCTTCGAGGACTTTGTCAGCGCCGTGGCCAAGCTGGGCGTTTTCTGGGCCGTCCTCAACGAGCCGGCTCCCCCCGGCCCGCCCCAGCGGCGCGACGACGCTCTCAACCCGAGCCAGGCATCGTGAGCCTGGTTCGCTGCCGCTTCGCGGCCACGCTCCCCCTTTCCTTCCCTGCCCGCGCGCGATGAGAATTCTCCACCTGGAAGACGATCCCCGCGATGCCGAACTCGTGCGTCTGCTCCTCCGGGAGGAGTGGCCCGAGTCCGAAATCACCCTCGTCGCCACGCGCCAGGCGTTCTGTGAGGAAATCCGTCGCGGAGACTTCGACCTTATCCTGTCGGATTTTGCCCTCGGCCAATTCGACGGCACCGAGGCGCTGCAGATCGCGCGGGAAATCCGGCCCGAAATCCCGTTCATTTTCGTTTCCGGCAACATCGGCGAGGACCGCGCGATCGAGGCGCTCCATGCCGGCGCTCACGATTACGTGCTCAAGGACCGCATGAAGCGGCTCACGGCCGCGATGCAGCGGGCCTTGCGCGAGAGCCATCAGCGCAAGCGCATGCACGCGATCGAGCTCGATCGCGAACGGCTGGCTGCGACCCTGGAAAACAGTCCTGACTTCGTCGGCCTCGCCGCGCCGGACGGCCGCGTGCTCTACCTCAACCGCGCAGCGCGCGAGATGCTCGAACTGCCTCCCGGCCTCGATCTCTCCCAGCTGAACGTGCAGGACCTCCACCCTCCCGCGCGCGCCGCGCAGATTCTCGGCGAGCACATGCACGCCGCCGCCCAGGAGGGCACGTGGACCGGGGAGAATCTCATTCTTGGCCGCAACGGCCGCGTCACCCCCGTTTCCCAAGTCATCGTGGCCCATCGCAGCCCGCAGGGATCGGTGGACTATTTCTCGACCGTCATGCGCGATGTGACGCGGCAGAAGCAGAACGAAGCCCTGGTCAATGGCCAGAACCAGGTCCTCGAAATGCTCGCCGGCGGCGAACCGCTGAACGACACGCTGCTCGCGCTGCTGCGGTTCATCGAGAGCCAGTGCCCCGAGATGTTCTGCTCCATTCTCCTCCTGGAGGAAAACGGTCTCACCCTCCGCCAG
Organism: Opitutaceae bacterium; assembly: GCA_040255565.1. Classification (GTDB taxonomy): domain Bacteria; phylum Verrucomicrobiota; class Verrucomicrobiia; order Opitutales; family Opitutaceae; genus Opitutus. The sequence goes on from JBDZVH010000002.1 coordinate 713,375, forward strand.
GGCGCTGCGCCCCGACTGCCGGAGAGCTATCGGGCCTTGCTGGGTGAAATCAAAGTGGGTCCCGCCGCCGGCGCCTGCGGCACCGCAGTGCACCGCCGCAGCGAGGTGATCGTCACCGACATCGCCACCGATCCGCTGTGCGAGGGTTATTGCGAAGCGGCCCTCCAACACGGATTCCGCGCCTGCTGGTCGACGCCGATCTTCGACGCCCATCATCGGATCCTCGGCACCTTCGCCGCCTATCTCAAGCAGCCCGTCGCGCCGAATCCCCGCCAGCGACAGCTCACCGAGATCGCCGTGCACATTGCTGCGATCTGCCTCGGCCGCTACGAGATCGAGCGCCAGATTCGCGACCAGGCGAGCATTCTCAACAAAGCCAGTGACGTGATCGTCATCACGGATCGCACGGATCGCGTGATTTTCTGGAATCAAAGCGCCGAACGCCTCCTCGGCTGGACGGCGACCGAGGCGATCGGCCGCGAAGACCGCGATCTCTTCGGACCGAAAGCGCTGGCCGAGGTAGAAACCGCCCGACGCGCCGCGGACACCGGCGACGAATGGCACGGCGAGGTCCGTCTTCAGAACCGCAAAGGCGAGGAACTGATTCTCGCCAGCCGCGTGACCGTGCTGCGCGACGAACAAGGCCGGCCGCAGGGCCGCCTCTCGATCGCCACCGACATCACGGCCCGCAAACGGATCGAGGAGCAGTTTTTCCGCGCCCAGCGCTTGGAGAGCATCGGCATGCTCGCCGCCGGCATCGCGCACGATCTGAATAACATCCTCGCCCCGATCCTGCTCGCCGCGCCCATGCTCCGGGACCACATCACCGACCCGGGCGACTTGCGCATGATCGGCACGCTCGAGAAAAGCGCCGAGCGCGGAGCGGCGCTCGTCCGGCAGATCCTCGGTTTTGCCCATGGCGCCGAAGGCGAACACCGCCTCGTGCAGGCGAAGCATCTGTTGCGCGATGTGGCGGCGTTCATCCAGGAAACGTTCCCCAAATCCATTCACTTCGAGGACTCGATCCCCTCCGATCTCTGGCCGGTCAAAGCCAATCCGACGCAGCTCCACCAGGTTCTCCTCAACCTTTGCGTCAACGCCCGCGATGCCATGCCCGACGGCGGCACGCTCATGTTGCGCGCTGAGAATCTTCTTCTCGACGAACACCTCGCCAGCGAGATCCGCGGGGCACGTCCCGGCGCCTTCCTCGTGTTGCACGTGCAGGATTCCGGCACCGGCATCCCGCCCGACGTGCTCGCCCATATCTGGGAACCGTTCTTCACGACCAAACAATCCGGCAAGGGCACCGGCCTCGGCCTCTCGACGGTCCGCGGCATCATCGACAGCCACGCTGGCTTCGTCACCGTCGCGACCGCGCAGGACCAGGGCACCACGTTTCGCATTCACCTGCCCGCGCACGAGACGGGCGTCGGCAGCGGCGCGACGATCGCCGCCGCACCGGTCGCACCGGGCGGCGGCGAGCTCGTGCTGGTCGTCGACGACGAGCCGAACATCCGCAACATGTCCGCGGCGATCCTCGCGCGCCACGGCTACCGGGTGCTCACCGCGGCCGACGGCGCGGAGGCGATCGCGCTGTTCGCCGCGCGCAACCGCGATATCCGAATTGTGGTGACAGACATGAGCATGCCGAACGTCGACGGCGACGCCCTTGCCGCGCTCGTGCGCCGGCTGAACCCCGCCGTCAAGGTGATCATGGTCAGCGGACTCGCGCCCTCCGGATCGACCTCCGGACCCGCCGCACGCCCTTCGTTTGCCGACGCTTTTCTCTCGAAACCCTACGGTCCGGAAACGCTGCTCGCGACGGTTTTCCGTCTGCTCCACCCCGCTGCGTGACGCAGCGGCCGCGGCGCGATCGCGAGGCCCCGGCGATCGCATCGGGCGATTCCCCGCCACTCACCCAACTGCGTGCGACCGCTTGTCTTGGGATAGCGCACGGCCTCGCGTCGCGTCTGCCAAATCCCGAATTCCCTTGCGTTTAACGGGGGCTCATGCCTTCTTCCGCGCATCGTTAGAGAAAGCGTTAGGTGACAGTATCTGGTGAGTCGTAGGCTGAGCGTTGGCTTAAGTGATGATTTCGAAACCCACGGTGGGAACGGACTGGCAACAGACGATGGATCTACGAGACATCAGTAATGAGTAACTCCAAGCTATACGTTGGAAACCTGTCGTTCAAAACCACCGAAGACGAGCTCCGCTCCACCTTCGGCCAGTTCGGCTCGGTGACCGACGTCTATGTTGCCATGGACAAGATGACCGGCCGCCCGCGCGGTTTCGCGTTCGTCACCATGGGCACCGCCGATGAGGCCAAGTCCGCGGCGGAAAAGTTGAACGGCACCGATCTCGGTGGCCGTCAGCTCACGGTCAATGAAGCCCGTCCCAAGGAAGAACGCCCGGGTGGCGGCTTCGGCGGCGGCGGCGGCGGTGGCCGTGGTTTCGGCGGCGGCGGTGGCCGCGGTGGTTTCGGCGGTGGCCGCGATCGCGGCGAGCGTCGCTACTAATCGAATCGGTCTAACGAGCTGATTTTTCTGAAGGACGGAGCTCCTTGTGGGCTCCGTCCTTTTTTGTTCCTTCTGTTCCCTGTCTCTCTGCTGCCCGTTGTCCGACGCCGCGCGCCCGCCATGCCTTTCAAAGCTCTTCAACTCTCCGAACCGATCCTCCGCGGCATCCAGGCCGCCGGCTACACCGACCCGACGCCCATCCAGCTGCGTGCCATCCCCGTCGTCCTCGGCGGCGGCGACCTGATCGGCTCCGCGCAAACCGGCACCGGCAAGACCGCCGCGTTCGCGCTCCCGATTCTCTCCCGGCTCGGCCGGCACAACCCCCGGCCCCGCGTCCTCGTCCTCGAGCCCACCCGCGAACTCGCGGCCCAGGTGGAAACCTCTTTTCGCGACTTCGCCCGTTTCACCGATCTGCGCACCGTCGCGATTTTCGGCGGCGTCGGCTACGGCCTCCAGCGCACCGAGCTCAAGCGCGGCGTCGATATCATGGTCGCCACGCCCGGCCGGCTGTTGGATTACCTGAAGGATCGCACCGTCAGCCTCCAGGACATCACGGTGCTCGTCCTCGACGAGGTCGACCGCATGCTCGATATGGGTTTCCTCCCGGTGGTGAAGGACATCATCAACCGTTGTCCGCGCGAACGGCAGACGTTGTTTTTTTCCGCCACCGTGCCGCCCGAAATCCAGGCGGTTGCGTCCTTCGCGCTCCGCAACCCGACCCGCATCGAGGTCGGCGTCAACCGCTCCGTCAACGAGTCCGTCAACCACGCGCTGTATCCCGTCGCGCACGAGCAGAAGTTCGACCTGCTCGTCGCGCTGCTCGCGAAAACCGACTTCGACAGCGTGCTCGTTTTTTCCCGCACCAAACACGGCGCCGACAAGATCGCCCGCCGCCTGAAGGCCGCCAATCACTCCGTCGCCGTCCTCCACGCGAACCGCTCGCAAAACCAGCGCATCGAAGCGCTCGCCGGTTTCAAATCCGGCAAATACGAGATCATGGTCGCGACCGATATCGCCGCCCGCGGCATCGACGTCGCCGGCGTCACGCATGTCATCAACTACGACGTTCCCGAAAACCCCGAGGACTACGTGCACCGGATCGGTCGCACCGGTCGCGCCCAAGCCGTCGGCGATGCGTTCACGCTCGTGACACCGGAGAACGCCGCGGACATCCGCGACATCCAGCGCTTCATCGGCGCCAAGATTCCCGAGCTGCGGCTCGAAGGCTTTCCTTACAAGCCGATCACCGCCCGCGACCGCCAGCCCGAGTTGCCGCGCACGCGTGGCAGTCTCCCCGGCCAGATCCGCCACAAGGGCAGCTTCAACCGCTACCGCGGGCGCCGCTGATCCGCGCGCCCCGCGGCCGCGCCGGACTGAATGCGTTTTCGCATCGTCCCGGCGCGGACGCTCTGCCACACCGAGGCCCAAATGCCCTCGGCCGCCGCCATCGAAGAACACCTCGCCGCGCTTCGTGCCTGCACCCGTTGCCCCGGCATGTTTAGGCCGCCGGTGGTCGGCCGACCCGTCGCTTCCCGCGTGCTCCTCGTCGGCCAGGCGCCCGGCGACAAGGAGCCGAAGCTTGGCCGCCCGTTTGCGTGGACCGCCGGCAAGACGCTGTTCAAGTGGTTCCACGCCGCACTCGGGTGGACCGAGGACGAGACGCGCGATCGCATCTATTTCGCGGCGGTCTGCCGTTGTTTTCCCGGCAAACGTCCGGAAGGCGGCGATCGCGTGCCGAATCCCGACGAGATCGCGCGTTGCTCGCACTGGTTGGATCGCGAGTTCGCGTTGCTCCAACCCGAGCTCGTCCTGCCCGTCGGCAAACTCGCCATTTCGCAATTCCTCCCGCCGGCCCCGTTGAACGACACGATCGGCAAAGCCTTTACCATCACCCGGCGGGGCCGGACGATCGATTGCATCCCGCTCCCGCACCCGTCCGGCGCTTCGCCCTGGCACCGGATGGAGCCCGGCAAAACGCTCCTGCACCAGGCCCTCGCCCGCATCGCGGCCCATCCCGCCGTGAAAAAATCCGTGTAATCGGCGCGATTGCCGGTAAACCGGTGCGCGTCATGGCTCACCCCTTCCTGCGCCTTTTTCTCCTCGCGGTTCTCGCCTTCAGCGCCCCCTGGCTGCACGCCCAGCGCGAACGCCTTACCCCCGACGAGCTCGACTACGTCGAGAAGAAATGGCCCGGCACGAAGAAAACCAGCACCGGGATCCGCTATCTCATTTTGCAGGAAGGCTCCGGTCCGACGCCGCAAAGCGGCGATCGCGTCGGCGTGTATTACGTCGGCACGCTGCTCGATGGAAAAAAGTTCGACGAACGGCTCGCCCCGAAGGAGCCGCTCACTTTTCGCGTCAAACGCGGCGATGTGATCGTGGGCTGGGACCAGATCCTCACCGCGATGAAGCTCCACGAAAAGCGCCTCGTCATCATTCCGGGCGAGCTCGCCTATGGTTCCCGCGGCCGCGCTCCGGACATCCCGCGGGACGCACCGCTGGTATTCGAGATGGAGCTTGTCACCATCGGGGACGACTAAACCCGCGGCCCGCGGCGCTGCGTCCACACGTTGTCGATCGTGTAGAGGGCCAGACCGCACCAGATCAGCGCAAAGGCCGCGAGCCGTTCGGCCGTGAACGGCTCGCGATACACCCACGCCCCGAGCACAAATTGCACGGTGGGCCCGATATATTGCAGTAGCCCGAGCGTCGTGAACCGGATCCGCCTCGCGCCATAGGCAAACAACAGCAGCGGCACGGCCGTCACCACGCCCGTGCTGAGCAGCAGCGCGTGCTCGGCCGACGTGGCGTGTCCCAATGCACCCGCGCCCGTGTGCTGCCGCCAGGCCAGAAACGCGATTGCCAGCGGCGCGATGATCACCGTCTCGACGCCCAAACCTGTGAGCGCACCCAACGGCGACTTTTTCCGGATCAAGCCGTAAAAGCCAAACGTCCCGGCCAGGGACAGCGCGATCCACGGCAGCGAACCGAGCTGTATCAGCAATGTCGTGACGCCTGCGATCGCGAAGCCGATCGCGATCCACTGCAGCCGGCGCAACCGCTCGTGCAGCACGAAACGTCCGAGCGCCACATTCACCAGCGGCACCAGAAAATAGCCGAGGCTCGCCTCGATCACGTGCCCGTGATTCACGCCCCACACGAACACCAGCCAGTTCACCGTCAGCAGCGCACCGCTCAGCGCATGCCACCCCACCGCTGTCCGTGAACCCAGCGCCGCGCGCAATTCCCGCAGCGCGCCCGTCGCCGCCATCACGCCGATCACAAACAGCAGCGACCAGACATGCCGGTGTGCGATCAGCTCCGTGGCGTCGATCGCCGCCAGCTGTTTCCAGAACAGGGGAAACAATCCCCACGAGAGGTAACCGAGCGCCGCCGCCAGCGCCCCGCGTCGCGCCGAAGACGTTTCAGGTGAGGACATCCCTCAGGCTCGCGCGAGCGCCCCGTGACCGTCAACGCGGCGGCCGCTGTGCCGTCCACCCGCGCAGGTCGCTGCGTCGGTCGGCCGGCGGCGCCTGCTTACTTCACTTTCTTCACCAAGTGCGGAAATTTTTCGCGAAATTCGATCGTCGCCTGCTCGTGCGCCGCCGCCGTTTCCACGCCTTGCGCGGTCAATTCCGCTACCCGGCGATCCATCCAGCGCTCCCGGAAATTCGTTTCCACGTCCGCCGCGATGTTCGGGTTTTCCTTGGGCTTTTTGGATTTGCGAAACAGATTGCAGCCGGTCGCCGGCATCAGCACGAGGACCCCAAGGGCAAGCAGGAGCGTGGACTTCAATTTCATGTGCGGGCAGTGAACGTGAGTGAGCGAACAGTGGACCGCGAGTGAATCTTTTTGGTTTCGTGACGCCGAGCGACTTGCTTGCATGCGGCCATGAGCGACGAATCCACGCCCCCTCCGCTCCGCCTGCGCCCACGCGCTCGACCGGAGTCCGAGCCACCGCCCTCTTCGCCGCCACCCGCTTCCGAAACGCCGGCCGAATCCACTCCACCGTCCAAGCTCCGACTGAAGCCCAAACTCGCGCTGACCGATCCGGTCCCCGCCGCGGAAACGCCCATCGAACCGCTGACGCCTCCTCCCCCGGCCCCCCCCGCCGAAACGGCGCCAGCCCATAACCCGTCCGCATCCGCCCCCCTGCGACTCGACCCTGCGTCGACGCCCGCCACCGACGCGCCGAGCGCCACGCCGCCACCCGAATCGCCCCCGGCGACCGAAGCACCCAAATTCAAGCTCAAGCTCCGTCCGGCCGATGCCGCGGTCGCCGCTCCGGCGGCGCCCTCCGCTCCGCCCAGTCCGCCGCCACCCGCCGCGCCTCCGATTTCCGAAGCTCCGCCACCGCCACCGACGAAGAAGCCCAACACACCGCCGCCGTTTCCCGTCGTGGCTCCGCCGCCCCCGGAATCAAAGGCTCCACCGCCACCACCAGTGCCGCATGTGCGCGCTCCGGCATCGGTGGCCGAGGAGGCGCTCGCGAGTCCCGCTCCCGTGGTCCCACGCCCCCACCGCAGCCGCAAGCTCCTTGCGCTCGCCGCCGCGGTGGCTCTGCTCGCCGCCGCCGGGGCCGGCTATTTCCTCTTCCTCGATGACGCGACGCCACCGGCTCCGGCTCCGGTTGCCAAGAAGCCTGCGCCCGCCGCGCCCGCGAACGCCGGCCCGACACCCTCCGCCACACTCAACGCCCTCGCCCACGCGCCCGCCCAGGCCATCGACAAGGCCCGCGATGCGGTCGAGGCCCGTCGCACCAACGAACAGAACCGCGTCGATGCCCTCGCCGCCGGCGAGGAAGCGCCCGACGCGCGCTTCAACACCCCGACGCCCCCCCCAACCGCCGCGCCCGAAGTGGTGACCGCCACCTCGCAGCTCGCGCCGGGCGTCACCGCCACCACCGTCAACTCCGACGTCGTCGGCGACGCCAGTCCCGCCTTTCGCACCTGGGCAGCCAACGCCCGCATCAACGGCGTATTCAACGGCGATCCGCCTCGCGCACTCATCAATGGCCGCACCGTGCGCGCCGGCCAGGAGGTCGATGCCGCGCTCGGCATCGTCTTCGACGGAATCGATCGCGATGCCGGCACGCTGCGTTTCCGCGACCGCTCCGGCGCCGTCGTCGAACGTCGTTACTGAACCGCGTTACCGTCCGGCCGCCGATCGGATGGCCCGCACGACCGCGGGATCGGTGACGATCTCCAGGACCCCGTTCACCACGAACTGGATCCCGATGCAAAGAATGATGAAACCCATCACCTTCGAGAGCGCGTTCATGCCGTTGACGCCAATGACGCGCACCACGCGTTCGGACAGCGCCAGCAGCACATACGTGATCGCCGCCACGATCAAAATCCCGACGATGATCGCCACGTAATCGAGCCAGGTCGACGCGAGCGAGGTGAATCCCACCGTCACCGCGATGGAGCCGGGGCCGCTCATCATCGGCATCGCGAGAGGCGAGAACGACACATCGCGTTTCGCGCGCGCCTCGGCCTGGGCATGATCGTCGTTATAGGTCCGCGGCGGCCCCATCAGCATCGACGAACCGATACCCGCCACCAGCAGCCCGCCTGCGATCCGCAAACCCGGAATCGACAGGCCGAAGAAGCTCATGATGAACGTGCCGCCCACCAGGAAGCTCACGAGAATCGCGACCATGTAGATGCACGCCATGCGGAGCTGCTGGCGCCGGCGCTCGCGGGTGTCACCTTCCGTGATCGCGAGGAACGTCGGCGCCGAGGCGAGCGGGTTGATCACCGGCAGCAGCGCGATGACCGTCCCCAGAATCAGCTCCCAGAATCGACTCGCCGTCAGCATCGCGGACTCCGGTTCGTGCGTTACCAGACTTCCACCGGGCCCTTCGGCACGGGAATCGCCGTGCGCTCGAGCGCGCCGGCCGGCTGCATGAACGACGCCACCATGGGCGCGGGTTCGAACTTCGGCAGCAGTTCGCCGCGCTCGTCGCAAAACTCCTGGCGCCACGCGAGGTAGTCCGCGAGCGCCGCCTCAAAATCCGCCCGCGACGCGATCGTGATGATCCGCTGTTTGAACAATTTCGACGGACCGAACCGCTTCGCATACCACGGCGCGACCTTGCGAAACAGACGCGCACCGTGCTCCTCGCCATAGAACTCGCAGTAGCGCTCGAAATGCCGGCGCAGCACGCGAACGCGTTCGTTGAACGCCGGCTCGGGCAACAACTCCCCCGTCGCGAGCAGATGCTGCGTGCGACGGAAAATCCACGGATCGTAAAACGCCCCGCGCCCGATGCTCACGCCCGCACACCCCGTAACCTCGAGCATGTGCTTCGCCGCTTCCGGCGTCGTCACATCGCCGTTGCCGATGACAGGGATCGTTTTCACCGCCTCCACCACCGCGCGAATGCCGTCGAGATTGACCGTGCCGCTGAAACCCTGCGCGCGGGTGCGACCGTGGACGAACACCGCCGCGACGCCGGCCTCTTCGAGCACGCGCGCCAGCTCGGGCGCCGTCAAATTCTCGTCGTCCCAACCGAGCCGCATCTTGGCGGTCACCGGGATCTTCACCGCGGCGATCATCCCGCGCACCAACGCCGCCGTTTGCGCCAGCTCCGTCATCATCGCGGAGCCGCCGCCGATCTTCACCACCTTGCGCACCGGACAACCCATGTTGATGTCGACGCCTTGCGCGCCCAGGTCCTCGCACATCCGCGCCGCATCGCGCATTTCAGAGGCGACACTGCCGAAGAGCTGAATCGACATCGGCCGGTCCTCCGCGCAACTGGCGACGAGCTTCAGCGCGGTGGGATTGCGCTCCAGCAGCGAGCGGGCGTTGACGAGATCCGTCGTCACCCAACCCAACCCGCCCAGCTCCCGCAAGGTCACGCGAAAAGGCAGGTTCGTGTAACCCGCGAGCGGTGACAGGCAGAGATTGGAAACGAGGACGTGTGGACCGATGCGCATGACGCGAACGCCAGCCTGTGCGCGCCGCCGCGAACCTCAAGCGCGTTGCCGCATCAACGCAGGGGTGTGCCGCTGCGCGTTGGAGAACCATCGGTAATCCGCCCGATGCCTCGTAAAATCGCTGCAAATGAAGCACTCGCGCGGGCACGCAGCCGCGCCTCCGATTGACACGACAAGCACCGGCAAAAACGTTTTGGCGTCCACCCGGCGGAGATTCTTCCAGCCATCCCCCCGTCTTGTTTCATGAGCACTCCCAAACGCATCCTTCTGGCCGAAGACAGCCCGCAAGACGTCGAAATGACGCTCGCTGCGTTTTCCGAACACAACCTTTCCAACCAGATCGATGTGGTGCACGACGGCGAACAGGCGCTCGATTACCTGTATCGGCGCGGCCCGTTTGCCGAACGGCCCGCCGGCGCGCCCGTGCTCGTGCTCCTCGACTTGAAGATGCCCAAGGTCGACGGTCTCGAAGTGCTGCGGCAGATCAAGGGCGACGAAAATCTCCGCACCACGCCGGTCGTGATGCTCACGTCGTCGCGCGAAGAGCAGGACATCGTCAGCAGCTACCGGCTCGGCATCAACGCCTACGTCGTGAAGCCAGTCGACTTCCACTCCTTCATCGAGGCGGTGAAGCAGCTCGGCACGTTCTGGACGATCCACAACGAGCCTCCTCCGCAAGCCACGGCCCCTTCGCCCTGATCCCGCGCCGGCGCGCGAACCGCCGGTCCGCGCCGGGTCGCCGCTGGAAACGTCCCCGCCCACCCCGGCACTTTCCTCGTATCCGCATTTTCGATGCGCATCCTCCATCTAGAAGATTCCGCCCCGGACGCGGAGCTGGTGGCCGACCGGCTCGCGCGGGAATACCCGGACTGCCGGATCGAGCATGCGTCGACGCGCGCGCAGTTCGAAACCGCCCTCGCCCACGGCAACTTCGACCTGATCGTATCCGATTATACCCTGCACGACTTCGACGGTCTCTCCGCCCTCGAGATCGCGCGGCGGCAATGCCCGGCCAAGCCCTTCATCTTTCTTTCCGGCACGATCGGCGAGGAACGCGCCATCGAAGCGCTGCGCCGCGGCGCGACCGATTACGTGATCAAGGACCGGCCGTCGCGCCTCGTCCCCGCCATCCGCAACGCCCTCGCCCGCGCCGCCGAGGAGGAACAACTCCGCCGCACCGAGGACGCGCTGCTGGAAGACCGCGAGCGTTTCCGCCAGATCACGGAAAATGTCGCCGATCTCATCCTGATGCTCGAGCGCTCCGGCCGCTGCGTGTATCGAAATCCGGCCTACAACGCCGCCATGGGCCGGACCCGCGAGTCCGCTGCGGAGAACCCGTTCGACGATGTGCACCCCGAGGACCGGATCCTCGTCGACGAGGCGTTTCGTGAAACGGTGCGCACCGGGATCGCCCGCCGGCTCGAATACCGGCTCGTCGGCCGCGGCGGCGCCGTCCGCCACGTCGAAGCCCAGAACACCGCCGTCCGCGATCCGTCCGGCTCCGTCCGCCAGGTGCTCGTCGTCGCGCGCGACGTCACCGAGCGCCGCGCCGACGTCGAGCGCATCCGCCAGCAGGCCGCGCTGCTCGATCGCGCGCAGGATGCGATCCTGATGCGCGACATGAGCGATCGCATCACGTTCTGGAATCAGAGCGCCGCCCGCATCTACGGCGTGCCCGCCGCAGAGGCACTGGGCCGCACCGTCGACGAGTTGTTGCACGAGGACAAGGCGCAGGCCGACGCGGCGCGCCGGGCGACCTTGTTCTACGGAGAATGGATGGGAGAGATGCGCCAACGGTCGCGTCAGGGCGCGGACCTGATCATGCAGAGCCGCTGGAGTCTCGTCCAAGCCGAGGATGGCACCGCCGCCGGCTTCCTCCTGATCAACACCGACGTGGCCGAGAAGAAGCGCCTCGAGGCGCAGTTTTTGCGCGCGCAGCGCACCGAAAGCATCGGCATCCTCGCCGGCGGGATCGCGCACGACATCAACAACGTCCTCGTCCCGATTCTCGCCTCCGCCGATCTGCTGGAGCCGACGGTCACCGATCCGGAGTCGCGGCGCTTCGTCGCCTGCATCCGCGCCAGCGCCCAGCACGGCGCCGAGTTGATCCGCCAACTCCTCGCGTTCGCCCGCGGCGCCGCCGGGGATCCGGTGGAGCTTTCGTTTCGCTCGTTGCTCGACGAGTTCGTCGGTTTCGCGAGCCAGATTCTCCCGCGCTCCGTCAGCATCGACCTCGTGGCCGGCCCGGAGCTTTGGTCGATCTCCGGCGACGCGATCCAGCTGAAGCAGGTGCTCGTCAACCTGTGCATCAACGCCGTCGACGCGATGCCTCGCGGCGGCCACATCCAGCTTCGCGCCGTCAACGAACACATCTCCGAAGCGGCCGCCGCCGCGTTGCATGAGATCAAGGCCGGGCCGCATGTCGTGCTCTCCCTTTCCGACAACGGCGAGGGCATGGACCGTCAGGTCGTGCAGCGCATCTTCGATCCGTTTTTCACCACGAAGGAAATCGGCAAGGGCACCGGGCTCGGCCTCGCCGCCGTGCGCGGCATCGTGAAGGGCCACCAAGGCTGCATCGCCGTCGAGAGCGAACCGGGGCGCGGCACGACGTTTCGCCTTTATCTGCCGGCGCTCGGGTCCGCCGCGGCGACGGAGCCCGAGGCGCCGCCGACCTCCGAGGTGGCGAACGGCGACGGCGAAGGCATTTTGCTGGTCGACGACGAACCCGCCGTGCGCGAGATCCTCGCCATGCTCCTGCGCGCCAGCGGCTATCGCGTGCGGGTCGCGTCGTCCGGCGACGAAGCGCTCGCCTCCTATCGCCGGCACGCCGCCGAGACCGGCGTCGTCCTCACCGACGTGACGATGCCGGATAAGGACGGCTTTGCGCTCGCGAGCGAATTGCGCGCGTTGCGCCCCGATCTGCCGATTCTCGTGATGAGCGGCATGGCCGGCGCCGGCGAATACGACGAGGTCGCGCGGCGGTTGCAGGTGCCGCTCCTGCCCAAACCGATCACGCGCGACGCCCTCATCGCCGCCGTGCAACACGCGCTTCGCTCCACCTCGCGCGGCTAGGCGGGTCCGCCTCCACCCCGCTCAGGTCCGCGCCGCAAGGGCGCGCTTCATCCGCTGCAAACCTTCCAACAGCGTGGCACGCGGACATCCGAAATTAAGCCGCACGTGCCGGCCTCGCGGCGAACCGAAATACGTCCCCTCGCTCAAGCCCACGCCATGGGCCTCGAAGTGCGCGATGGGATCCGCCAGGTCGAGCGCAGAGACGTTGAGCCACGCCAGGTAGGTGGCCTCGATCGGCGCCTCGATCGTCACGCCCGGCAATTCCCCCGCCACGAAGTCCACGAGCGTGTCGCGATTCGCGCGCAGATACGCGAGGACCTCCTGCCGCCACGGCTCGCCGTCACGATAAGCCGCCTCACACGCGGCATAACCCAATGGCGTGACCTCCGCCACGATCCCCGCCGCCGCGCGCGTGAAACGCGCCCGCAGCGCCGCGTCCGGGATCACCGCCAGCGAAGTGCCCAGGCCCGCGATGTTGTAGGTCTTGCTCGGCGCCGTCAGCGTGATCGTCCGCCGCGCGATCTCGCCGCCCAACACGCCGGTGCACACATGCGAGAGTGCCGGGTCAAGGATCAGATCGCAGTGAATCTCGTCGGAGCACAGCACGAGATCGTGCCGCACGCAGAAGTCGCCGAGTCGTTCGAGTTCGTCGCGGCGCCACACGCGCGCGATCGGGTTGTGCGGGTTGCACAGGAAAAACAATTTCGTCCGCGGAGTGACCGCGCGTTCGAGCGCGTCCCAGTCGATTTCCCAGCGGCGCTCGCGCGCGTTCAGCGCGAAATCGACCTTCACCGTCGAGCGACCGCTGTTGCGTGGCCCGGTCATGAACGGCGGATAAACCGGTGTCAGCGTCAGCACCTCGTCGCCGGGCTCGGCAAAGGCCTGCGCAGTGACGTTCAAGCCGACCACGAGGCCCGGCAGCCACACGATCCACGCAGGATCGATCGTCCAGCCATGCCGGCGCTGGAACATCTCCACCACGGCCTCGACCGTGGACTTCACCGGACGCGCGTAACCGAAGATCGCCTCGTCCACGCGATGGTGGAGCGCCTCCACGATCGGCGGGGCGACTTTGAAATCCATGTCCGCGACCCACATCGGCAGCACGTCGCGGCCGGCATATTTCTGCCACTTTTGGGAATCGGTCCGGGTGCGATCCGTCACCGTGTCGAAGTCGAAATTCATGGAAGGGATTCACTGTCGCAGCGCAGCGCCTCGCCGCAACTCACATCCCTGTCAGCGCAGCCGCCATCGGTCGCTGCGCAAAAATTTCCCGTCATCGCTGGCACAGAGCGGGACGTTCGTTCCCACCGCGTTTTGCGCGCTAAACGTAATTCGTCGCGGCAGCGCCACTTGCGGGGCGCGCCGATCCGGCATCCGCCATGCAATAGCGTGCGCACCGAAACCACCCGCCCCTGCGGGAGAACACCCATCACAACCAGAATACAATCATGAGAATCGTTCGCTATACCTATCCCGCGTATCGCAGCCCCGCCACGTTGCTGGGCCGCCTGTCGCAATCCCCGTGGTCCGGCCTCGAGAGCGAGATCGACCGCCTGTTCGAAAATGCGTTGAGCAGCTTCGCCGATCCGGCGACCGCGTCGAACTTCCCCGTCGATCTCTACGAGGACAAGGACAACACCTACGTCCGCGCCGAGCTCCCGGGCGTCACGCGTGACGACATCAATGTCGAGATGGTCGAGGACTATCTGACCATCACGGCGTCGCGCAAAACCACCGAAGCGGAGGGCGAGCAGTCGTTCTCACTCAGCCGCTCCGTGAACATCCCGGAGGAAGTGCAGGCCGACAAGGTCAGCGCCGCCTACGAGAACGGCGTGCTCACAGTCACCCTCCCGAAGCGCGAGGAAACGAAGCCCAAGAAGATCACCGTCGCGGTCAAATAAACCCCCGCCCCCGCAACCCAAACCATCAACTTCAAGAACCATGTCATTGATCAACGCTCTCATTCCCTCGCTCGGCCGGCTGCCTGCACGCCGGCAGGGCTCCGCTCAAGCCGACCTCGGCCCGACCGTGAAGCCCGTTTATGAAATCAAGGAAACCGACGACGCCTACGGCGTGACGGTCCATCTTCCGGGCGTCAGCAAGGACGGCTTGGAAATCACCGCCGGTCCGGGCGAGTTCCGTCTCGTCGGCCGCCGCGCCTGGAAGCAGCCGGAAGGCTGGACCTCCCTGTATCGGGAATCCAACGACGCGACCTACGAACTCGTGCTGACGCACGACAACGCCATCAACGCCGACCAGATCGCGGCCGAGCTGCGCGATGGCGTCCTGCGCGTGTCGCTGCCGAAAGCCGAGGCCTTCAAGCCGCGCAAGATCGCGGTGAGCTGACCGCGAACGCTTTGGGGCGGCCGCGATCGCAAGCCGGTCGCGCGCCGCGCCAAAAACATCGAGCCCGACATCCGACGGTGTCGGGCTTTTTCTTTGCACCTGCCGCGCCCTGGCCGGCATCGCGCCGGGCGCGTCCGGTTCAGCCGTTTCCTTCGGGAAGCCGCGGCGCCGGCACTTTCTCCTTGATCAACACCGACAGCAACACCGACGTCGTCAGCACACCGCCGATCACCCCCAGCGACACCGCTGTCGTGATATCGACCCAGGGCTCGATCAGCATTTTCACCCCGATGAAGCAGAGGATGACCGCGAGTCCGATCTTCAGATAACGGAACAGCTGCATCACGCCGCTCAGCGCGAAATACAACGAACGCAGTCCGAGGATCGCGAAGATGTTCGAGGTCAGCGCGACGAAGCCGTCCTTCGTGATCGCCAGCACCGCCGGGATCGAATCGAGCGCGAACACCACGTCCGTCGTTTCCACCACCAGCAGCACGATGAACAGCGGCGTCGCCATCAAGCGTCCGCCCTGTCGGGTGAAGAAATGGCCGTTCACGTTTTCCGCAGCGACCGGATAAAGCTTCCGGAAAAGCCGGACGACCGGATTGTGATTCGGATCGACGTCGACTTCGCTCTTGCTCGGCAGCGCCATCTTGATGCCGGTGTAGACGAGGAACGCGCCGAAGAAATAAAGCACCCAGTGAAACCGCTGGATCACGCTCACGCCGACCAGGATGAACACCGCGCGCATCACCACCGCGCCGATGATGCCCCAGAAGAGCACGCGATGCTGCCATTTCGCGGGCACCTTGAAGTAGGCGAAGATCAGGATGAAAACGAAAACGTTGTCGATGCTCAGGCAGAGCTCGATCAGATAGGCGGCAAGAAACTGTTGCCCGAGCTCCGCGCCGCGCCAATGCCACACGACAGCGTTGAAGGTCATCGCCAGCGCGAACCACACGCCGCACCACGCGAGCGCCTCCTTCATCTTCACTTCATGCGAGTGGCGCTGAAAGACCCCCAGATCGAGCGCGAGCATCGCGGCGATGAAGATGAAGAATCCTATCCACGCCCACAACGGCATCGCATCCGTCAACGCAAACATGAGGTTTGGCAGCATGGCGGCAGAACATGCTTCGCCCAGCGCGCGCCGCGCAAGCGGGGACTTCTCTGTTTGGAAACACCGGGAGATCGTTCCATCGGCGGGCGGGCCGCGCCTAACCCTTTGACTTGAAAGCGCTGCGCCGTTTAGTGCGCGCCAGACATGATGAAGAGGCTCGCCATCTTTTCGCTCTGGATCGCCGTTCTCGCCGGCAGCGCCGCCCCGCTGCTCGCCCAAGCCGATGCACCGGCATCGTCCGCCGCCGATCAGGCGACGAAGACCCAGGCTGCCGCCGCGGTCGCCTCCGGCAACGCCCGGCCGGAAACGCCCGATTTCCTCGAACATCTCGTCGATGCGATCCTCGGGATTTTCAACGTGCGCACCAGCGGCAACACCGCCACGCACTACGCCGTGGCCGCGGTGCTTCTGGTGTTCGCGCTGCTCGCCCGGCGCATCGTGACCCTGTTTCTTTTCCCTCTTCTCAAGCGGTTCGCGTCGCGCACCCGCACGACCCTGGACGACAAGCTCTTTCCTGCCCTCGAGGCTCCGGTGTCCGCCTTCATCATGCTGGTGGGCATCTTCGCCGCCCTCCGCGTGCTGAAACTCAGCGCCGCGGCCGACCAGGCGATCAGCTACGGCTCCCGCGTCGCCTTCTCCATCGCCGTTTTCTGGATCCTTTGGCGCGCATTTCAGGCCGTGCTCGATCACGGCAGCGAGATCGCCCGCAACCGCCAGCTCGGAATCGCGGCGTTCATGCCTTGGATCAAGAAGTCGTTGATGACGGTGTTCGTCATCTTCGGCGTGCTCCTCACGATCCAGAGCCTCGGCTACGACGTGAAAGCGATTCTCGCCGGTCTCGGTATCGGCGGCCTGGCCTTCGCCCTCGCCGCGCAGGACACGCTCGCCAACATCTTCGGCGCCGTCGTCGTCGCCGTCGATCAGCCGTTCAAACTCGGCGAGGTCGTGAAGATCCAGGGCAACGTCGGCGCGGTCGAGGACATCGGCGTGCGCTCCACGCGCATCCGGCTGTCAGACAAATCCCTGATGGTGATCCCCAACAAGACCGTGGCCGGCGAAACGATCACCAATCTCTCGCGTTTCACCCGCCGCCGCTTCGAACAAGTGATCGGCCTCACCTACGACACTTCGCCGGAACAGATGGCGGCGATGGTCGAGGAGATTCGCAACATCATCAAGGCGCAGCCCGAGGTCGACCCCGGCAGCATCATCGTTTTTTTCCGCGACCTCAGCGCCTCCTCGCTCGACATCTGGATGGTCTACGAATGCGCCGGACCGGACTTCATCGCGGCGATGAACGCGAAACAGCGCATCAATCTGCAGATCATGCGCACGGTCGCCGCCCGCGGGCTGTCGTTCGCCTTTCCCACCCAGACCCTTCATCTCGAAGGCGAGGCGATGCAGAAGATCGCGGCGAGCTACGGCCGGCAACCGCCGACCCCGTCCGCGTAAACCGCGCCGTGGCTTTGCCCGGAGCTAAGCGAGGGTTTTCCGAAACCGCGAGACGGCAAACGCCATCACCACCACGCCCAGCGCCAGGAGCGCCAGAACCTGCGGCCAGAGCACGTCGAAGCCCACGCCTTTCAGGAACACACCGCGAATCAGAATCAGGAAATAGCGCAGCGGATCGAGATACGTGAGCCACTGCACCGGTTCCGGCATGTTGGCGATCGGATAGACAAACCCCGACAACAACATCGCGGGGAAAAAGAAAAAGAAGGTCGTCATCATCGCCTGCTGCTGCGTGCGGCTCACCGTCGAGATGAAGAGCCCGATGCCCAGCGTGCTGAGCAGGAAGAAGGTCGCGCCCCCGAGCAGCAGCAGGAAGCTGCCGCGCATCGGAATATCGAACCAATACAGTCCGACCACGGTCACCAGCACGACATCGACGTAGCCGATCACCACGAATGGTGCGCACTTTCCGAGGATGAACTCCACCGGCCGGATCGGCGTCACCATGATCTGCTCGATCGTCCCCGCCTCCTTTTCCCGCACGATCGCCATGCTCGTGAGCATCAGGCTCACGAGCATCACGAGCATCGCGATGACCCCGGGCACGTAGAAATTGCGACTCTCCAGATCTGCATTGAACCACGCCCGCGCGCGCAGATCCGCCTCGCCCACCGGCACCTCCCGCCCGAGCTGCCGCTGCACCCGCTGCAGCAGCATCTCGCCGTTGAACGTGTTCGCGATCGTCATGCCGTAGTTCAGCACGAACCGCGCGGTGTTCGAATCCGAGCCGTCCACGATCAGCTGCGCGACCGCCGTGCGATCCGATTCCAGTGCGGCCGCGAACTGCGGGTTGATCTGCAGGACCGCCGATGCGTCGCCCCGATCGAGCGCCCTGGCCGCCGCCCTCTCGTCCGCGGTCGCCAGCACCAAATCGAAATATCCCGAACCGGTGAACCGCGCCGCCAGCTCCCGGCTCGCCGGCGTGTTGTCCCGGTCGATCAGCACGAGTTTCACATGACGCACGTCGAGTGTCACCGCGTATCCAAAAATCAAGGTCTGGATCAGCGGCACGCCGAAGATCACCACCCGCATGCGCGGATCCCGAAACACCGAGCGAAACTCCTTGCGGAGCATGGTCAGGATGCGTTCCCACATGGCGCGCTCACCCCAGTTTTTTCCGGAACCGCACGATCGCGAGTCCCGTGACGATCGCGGCAAACACCGCCAGGAATACGGCGTCGGGCCACAGCTCAGCCAGTCCCACGCCGCGGAGAAAAATGCCCTTCACCAGCGCGACATAATAGCGCGCGGGCACGATGTAGGTGATCGCCTGCACCGGCGCCGGCATGTTCGTGATCGCGAACATGAAGCCCGACAGCAGGAACGCCGGGAGGAAGGTCGACACCATGGCGAACTGACTCGCGAGCAGCTGCTGCCGGGCGAGGGTGCTGATCAGGATCCCCTGCGCCAGCGTGCCGACGACGAACAGCGCCGACACGGCAAACAACAGCGCGACGCTGCCGCGCAGCGGCACCTCGAAGAGAAACACCGCCATCGACACCGCGATCACGACGTTCAACAGCCCCACGCCGAAATACGGCAGGAGTTTCCCGAGAATCAGCTCGGATGCCCGCACCGGGGTCGACACCAGCTGCTCCATCGTGCCGCTCTCCCACTCGCGCGCCACCGTGAGCGACGTCAGCAAGGCCGCGATCAATCCCATGATCACCGCGATGATGCCCGGAATGATGAAGTTCTTCGATTCCAGGTCGGCGTTGAACCACACGCGCGGGCGCAGCTCGAGGGCCGGCTCCGGCGCGCGGCCGAGTTCGCGCTGCACCTGCGCCAGCGTGACCTCCCGGTTAAACGTCTGCGTGATCGCCTGCGCGTAGCCGAGCACGATGCCGGCCGTGTTCGAATCGGAGCCGTCCACGATCGCCTGCACCGGCGCCGCCCGCCGCCCGTCTAGCTCGGCCGCGAAATCCGGCGGAATCACCAGCGCGATCCACGCCCGCTGCGTATCGATCGCCCGCTCGAGCGCCGCGTAGCTGCCAACCGCGCCTTGAAAGCTGAAGTAGCGGGACTGCGAAAATCGCGCCACGTAATCCCGGCTCGCCGGTGTCGCGCTCTGATCCCACGCCACCAGCGGCACGCGATCCACATCCAGCGTCAGCGCGTAGCCGAACAGCAGGATCATCACCAACGGGATGCCGATCGCCAGGATCAGGCTCCGCGGATCGCGCCAGATGTGGATCGCTTCCTTGCGGGCCACCGCCCACAGCCGTCGCAGGTTCATCGCCGCACCTCCGCCTGGTTGCCGTCACTTCGGTCCCTTGCCTCGATCAGCGACACAAAAACGTCCTCGAGCGTCGGCGTGATGCGCTCCACCCGCGCCGCCGCCACCCCGGCGCGCGCCAACGCCGCGCGAATCGCCCGCTCCGCCGCCGCCGCATCCGCGGCCACGGCGTGCAGCCCGCGGCCGAACAACGCGATTTCCTTCACCTCCGGCAAACGCTCGACCGCGAGCATCGCCTCGTTGGGTCGCTCGCATTGCACTTCGAGCACGGCCTCCGCCATGTGACGCGTCTTCAATTCGCGCGGCGTTCCCAACGCGATGAGTTCGCCGCGATAAATGATCCCGAGCCGGTCACAATACTCCGACTCCTCCATGTAGTGCGTCGTCACGAAGACCGTCACGCCTTGCGCCGACAGCGCGTAGATCAGATCCCAGAATTGCCGCCGGCTGTTCGGATCCACGCCCGAAGTCGGTTCATCGAGAAACAGGATCGGCGGCTCGTGCAGCACCGCGCAACCGAGCGCCAGCCGCTGCTTCCATCCGCCCGACAACGTCCCGGTGCGCGTGTCGCGATGTTCCGTCAACCCCGCCATCCCGAGCACCCAGTCCTTGCGCGGCCCTTTCTTCTCCCGCGGCAAGCGATAGATGCCGCTGTAGAAATCGATGTTCTCCTCCACCGTCAGTTCGTCGTAGAGCGAGAACCGCTGGCTCATGTAGCCGATGCGCGTCTTGATTTTCTCCGCTTCGCGCCCGAGGTCGAAACCGGCGACGCTTCCGCGGCCCGCCGTCGGCGCCAGCAGGCCGCACAGCATCCGGATCGTCGTCGACTTGCCCGCGCCGTTCGGCCCCAGGAACCCGAAAATCTCGCCGCGCTTCACCGCGAACGAAACGCCCGCCACCGCGCGGAACGCACCGAACCGCTTCTCGAGATCGTGCACCTCGACCACTATCTCGTCGCGCTGGAAGGCCGGAGCAGTCATGACCGCGGCGAAACCTCACGATCCGGACCGGCGCCCGCCAGCACCGCGACGAACACGTCCTCCAGCGACGGCTCGATCCGCTGGATCGACTCGATCGGCAGCTCCGCTGCGCCGGCCAGAGCGCGAACGCGACCGGCGACGCCGGCGACCGCATCCTCAGTGTCGGAATTTCGGATACGCACCGCCACATGCAGCCGGTCACCGAACAACCCGACCGACGCCTCCGGCCACCCCTCGCGCAGCGCCGCCGCAAGCCGGCGCGGCGCGGACGTGCCGATCTCCACCAGCACGCCGGGCATCATCGCCTTGACCTCGTCGGGCGTGCCCAGGCCGATCAGCCGGCCGCGATGCAGCAGGCCAAGGCGGTTGCAGCGCTCCGCTTCGTCGAGATACGCCGTCGAAACAAAAATCGTCACCCGCTCGCGCACGAGTTGATACAGAATCCGCCAGAAATCGCGCCGCGACACCGGGTCGACGCCGTTCGTCGGCTCGTCGAGAAACAGCACGCGCGGCGTGTGGACCAACGCGCACGCGAGTCCGAGCTTCTGCTTCATCCCGCCCGAGAGATTCCCCGCCTGGCGGTGACGAAAGGGCGTGAGATTGCTGAAGCCGAGCAGCTGTTCGATTTTTTCGGCGCGCCCGCGTGTCGGCACGCCGTAGATATCGGCGTAGAAGTCGATGTTTTCCGCGACGGTCAGATCGGGATACAACCCGAACCGCTGGCTCATGTAGCCGATGCGCTCCTTCAAGCGTTCGTCGTCCGCCCCGACCGTGCAGTCGGCGACGACGGCGCGACCACCCGTCGGCGCCAGAATCCCCGTCAACATGCGCATGGTGGTCGTCTTGCCCGCGCCGTCCGGTCCGACGAGCCCGAAGATCTCGCCTTCCGCCACCTCGAGCGACAGACCGTCGACAGCCACGACACCGTCGAAGCGGCGCGTCAGCGCCTCGGTGCGGATCGCCGGCATGACGAGCTTCGTATTCATCTCGTCATTACGATTCGTGCGAAACGATCACATCCGCCGGCATGCCCGCCTTCAGCTCGCCGTCCGGGTTGTCGACGTAGACCTTGACGCGGAAAACCAACCGCGTGCGCTCCTTGGTCGTCTGCACCGTTTTCGGCGTGAACTCCGCTTCGGTGGCAATGAAACCGATCCGCCCTTCATAGGTTTTGTCAGGAAACGTATCCGTCCGCACCGCCGCCTTACCGCCGAGCTTGATGCGGCCGAGATCCGTCTGGTTCACGTAGGCGCGCACCCATAGGTGCACGGTATCGGCCACGGTCACGACGGGCGTGCCGGGCGAGACGAACTCGCCGACCTCGATGTTGTGCGAGAGCACGACGCCGGTCAGCGGCGACACAAGCCGGGTGTTGTCGAGCTGGGTTTCGGCCAGGGCGACGGCGGCGCGCGCCTGCTCGACCCGCGCCCGTCCCTGCCGGATCGTCTCCTCGCGGGGACCGAGCCGCGCGAGCTTCAGCCGCTCGTTGGCCTCGACCGCGCGCGCCTCCGCGACGCGGTATTGCGCCTGCGCCGCTTCGAAATCGCGCTGGGCGATCACGTCGCCGCCGCGCAGCTCCTGCGACCGCTGGAAATCGAGCCCCGCCCGCTCGCGCTCCGCCTCCGCGCTGCGCCAGGTCGCCTCCACCGCGGCGATTTCCTCGGGCCGCGAACCTGCCTCCAGTTCATCCAGGGCGGCAGTCGCGACGCCAAGCTCGGCGCGGCGCAACGCGAGCTGCTCCTTCTGCTCGGAGTCGTCGAGTTGAGCGATCAATTGTCCCGCCGTCACCGCATCGCCCTCCGCCACCGGGCGCGCGACGACGCGGCCGGCGACCTTGAATCCCAGCTGGGGATCGACGACCTCGAGGTTGCCGGACAGCACGAGTTCGCCGCCACCGCGACCCGGCTCCCGCGAGCAGCCCGCCAGCACCAGCAAACCCAGCGTCGTGGCGAGCCGCACCCAACGCCGCCAGGCGCGGTCATGTTGCGAGGTATTTTTCATAGTCTTTGCGTCCCGCGGGCGTGAGCAGCCCGCTGAAGAACAGGTTGAGGGCCTTTTCCAAAGTCTGCCGCGGCGTCAGCTGGGTGCGCTCGAGGCTTGCCGGCTGCACCAGGCCGCGGATCGCGTGCAGCCAGAACTCGACGGCGAACGCCGGATCGACCTCGGCCCGCACCCGACCCTCCGCGATCCCACTGCGAATCAATTTTCCGAATACATAGGGAATGTTCTTCTGCCGGAGCTCCTCCAGCTTCCGATAAATCGCCGGTGCATAACGCTGCAGTTCCCGCAGCAGCGGCGGACTGAGCCGGGCCAGCGTGGAGCCCGCGACGTCCACGACCCCGCTCACCCGCTGCGGAAACGTCAGCGAGGAATCCGTCAGCACCCCATCCATGCGCACCCGCAGCGACGCGCCGATCGCATCGATGATGCGCTCCACGATTGCGTCCTTCCCAGAGAAGTGCACGTAAAGCGTCTTTTTGCTCACGCCGATCTCGTGCGCGAGTTCGTCCATCGTCAGCGCCGCATAGCCATGTTCGAAAAGATGGCGGTGCGCCGCGGTGAGAATGCGCGCCGCCAAGGGCGCTTCGGCAGCATAAAGGTGGTCGATGGATTCAGCCATGCGTCGGCGGATTCGCTGGAAACTGTTAGCGTTTTTTTAGTTTCCAGCAAGCTGTTTTGTTTCCCCACCGGGTTGAAACGTGGGCGTGCCTGTGCCTCCCTGCGCTCATGTCCGCCGAGGCCAACGTGAAGTCCGAACTTTCCGCGCTGCTGACGCGGCGGGACGGAGCGGCCGTGAAGAAGTATCTGGAGCCGTGGCTGCCACTGGATCTCGCCCCGATCATCGCGGGCCTGCCGGTGGAGCAGCTCGCCACGCTTTTCCGTCTCGGCTCGCGCGAGCTCGCAACGACGGCGTTCGGCTACATGCCGCTGGAGGAGCAACGGAAGCTGCTGAAACTCCTCACGCAGGAACAGGTCGCCGCGTTGCTGAACGCGCTGCCGCCCGACGACCGCACCGCTTTCCTCAACGAACTTCCGCTCGACGTGGCGATGCAATTGCTGTCGCTGCTCTCGCCCGACGAACGCCAGGTCGCGCAGGCGCTCCTCGCCTATCCCGAGCACAGCGTGGGCCGCATGATGACGCTCGACTACGTCGCCCTCCGGCCGGAGTGGACGGTGCGCGAAGCGCTCGACTACATCCGCACGCACGGCTACGACCGCGAGACGCTCAACATCGTCTTCGTCGTCGATGCCGCCGGCCATCTGCTCGACGACGTCCGTGTCCGCCGGCTCCTGCTTTCGCCGCTCGACCGTCCCATCCGCGAGCTGCTCGATGGCAATTACGCCACACTTCGGCCGAGCGACGATCGTGAGAAAGCCCTTGAGATTTTCCGCAAGTTCGACCGCGTGGCGCTGCCCGTCACCGACGACGCGCAGAAGCTCATCGGCATCGTGACCGTCGACGACATGCTCGACGTCGCCGCGGAGGAAGCCACGGAAGACATCCAGAAGCTCGGCGGTTCCGAGGCTCTCGACGAACCCTACACGCGCATCGCTCTTTCGCGCATGATCCGGAAGCGCGCGAGCTGGCTCGTCGTCCTTTTCATCGGCGAGATGCTGACGGCGACCGCGATGGCGTTTTTCGAGGACGAGATCGCCCGCGCCGTCGTGCTCGCGCTTTTCGTTCCGCTGGTGATCAGCTCCGGCGGCAACGCCGGCTCACAGGCGGCGACGCTAGTGATCCGGGCGCTCGCGCTCGGCGAGTTTCACCTGCGAGACTGGTGGCGGGTCATGCGACGCGAGCTGATCGTCGGCACCGCGCTCGGCTTTATTCTCGGCACGATCGGGTTTCTCCGCATCGCGCTCTGGTCGGCCTTTTCCCACGTGTATGGGCCGCATTGGCTGCACGTCGGAGTCACGGTCGGTCTCGCCCTCGTGGGCATCGTGCTTTGGGGCTCTTTGGTGGGATCGATGCTGCCGCTCGCACTCAAGCGCCTCGGCTTCGACCCTGCAACGTCGAGCGCGCCGTTCGTGGCCACGTTGGTGGACGTCACGGGCCTGGTGATCTATTTCAGCGTCGCGTATGTGGTGCTGAGCGGGACCATGCTCTAGGCCAGCCCGCCGCTTGACGGCCCCGGCGCCCCGACGTTTAGTGCCCGCGATGTCATCGGTGCGCACCCAAGTCCGCCTCCTGCCTGCCGCCCTGCTGCTGATCGGCGCGGGACTGCCGGCGCACGCCGCGGATCCGCTCGCGGTGCCCTCGCCGTTCCTGCCGCCCGGCAACGTCGCCGGCAGCGCGTCGGCGCCGACGCCGGACGCCCCGTTGGAGTTGCGCGGCATCATGGCCGCGGGAGACGATTACATGTTCAGCATTTACGATCCGGCCCATCGCACGAGCACCTGGCTGCGCCTGAACGAAACCGGTCGTGAAATTGTGGTGACAGGCTTCGATCAAGAGCGCGACACGGTGACGGTGGAAAGCCAGGGCCGCGTCCTCACGCTCGCGCTGAAAACGGCCAAGGTGGCGTCGGCTCCCGCCACGCCGCCGCCCGTCGCCGCTCCGGCCGCGCCGCAGCCGATCGGCGGCCCCGTGGTCTTGAATCCCACCCCCGCCGACGAACAACGCCGCCTCGAAGCGATCGCGGCCGAGGTGAACCGCCGGCGCATGATTCGTCAGCAGGCGCTGCAGAACAGTCGCGGCGCCCAGCAGGGCAACCAGCCGGCGCGGCCCGGCCCGACGCAGCCTTGATCCCGGGGATCGCGCTCGCCGGCCGCATGCGGAGCGCGGCTCGCGTCTCGCGTATCGCGCCGACGCGATCCCGAAAAACCTTTTGTGTGAGCACGGGTCAGTGCTCACGTTGACCCTCCGCATGCCGACCGTTTCCGCCTCACCGAGCCTGACCAACGGCGAGCTCATCCGCCGGCTGTTCGCGCTCACGTGGCGCTACCGCGGCGGCTGCCTGAAGGTGCTGCTCATCCAGCTCGTGCTGCTGTCGATGGGCATCGTAGGCCTCAGTTTCACGGGCCTCGGCATCGATTATATCCGGCACAAGATTTCCGGGATTCCGCTCACCCCGAATCCGCTTCATCTCGCGCTGCCGGATGAATGGCCCTGGCAGCACGTG
The DNA here is from genome assembly GCA_040255565.1 of Opitutaceae bacterium. GTDB lineage: Bacteria > Verrucomicrobiota > Verrucomicrobiia > Opitutales > Opitutaceae > Opitutus. Next base: position 739,233 of record JBDZVH010000002.1, read on the forward strand.
CTCGGGATGCTCGCCGGTCTCATCCTGGTCCTCGCCCTCGCGCGCGCGCTGCTCAACTACACCTATTTCGTTTCGGTCAACAAACTCGTGCAGCAACGGCTCGTGGTCGATCTCCGCGGCCAGGTTTACGACAAGCTGCAACGGCTGAGCTTCCGTTTCTTCGATGCCAACACCACCGGCTCGATCATCACGCGTGTGACCAGCGACGTGCAATCCGTGCGGATGTTCGTCGACCAGGTGCTGATCCAGAGCGTGATCATGCTCGTGTCGCTCTCGGCCTACATTGTTTACATGGCGAGCCTGAGCCCGGCGCTGACGCTCGCCTGCCTCGCCACCACGCCGGTCCTGTGGGGCCTCGCCGCCTGGTTCTCGAAAAAAATCCAGCCCGCCTACGCGAAGAACCGCACGCTCGTGGAAAAGATGGTCCAGACGCTCGCCGAAAGCGTGCAGGGCATCGCCGTCACGAAGGGCTTCGGCCGCGAGGCGGAAGACCGCGCGCGTTTCGACGCCGCCAACCAGGCCTGTTTCGAACAGCAGCGCGGCATCTTCTGGCGCGTGAGCCTGTTCTCGCCGGCCGTGGGTTTCCTCACCCGCGTCAACATGATGGTCCTGCTTGGCTACGGCGGCTGGCTCGTCGCGCACGACCAGCTCCCGCTCGGCGCCGGTCTCGTGGTGTTCGCCGGCCTGCTCGAGCAATTCTCCGGCCAGGTGAACAACATCGCGACCATCGTGAACAGCGTGCAGCAATCGCTGATCGGCGCGCGCCGCGTCTTCGAAATCCTCGACGCGCCGGTCGAGGTCCAGAACATCGCCCAACCCGTCCGCCGCGCGCGGTTGCAGGGCGCGGTGCGCTTCGACCACGTGACGTTCACGTATCACCCGCTCGCCATCGCGACCGACGGCGCCGCCACCCCCGAGCCGGTGCTGCACGACATCTGCCTCGACGTGAAGCCCGGCCAGTGCGTGGCGATCCTCGGCGCGACCGGGGCCGGCAAGAGCGTATTGATGAGCTTGATACCGCGGTTCTACGACCCGACGTCCGGGAGCGTGCTGATCGACGGCATCGACGCGCGCCGGCTGCACCTCGACGATCTCCGCCGCAACATCGGCCTGGTTTTCCAGGAAAGCTTTCTATTCTCCAACACCATCGGCGCGAACATCGCGTTCGGTCATCCCGGCGCCACCCCCGAACAGATCGAGAAGGCCGCCCGCATCGCCGCCGCGCACGACTTCATCATGGCCCTGCCCAAGGGCTACGATACCGTGCTCGGCGAGAGCGGCAGCAGCCTCTCCGGCGGCCAGCGCCAGCGGCTCGCGATCGCCCGCGCGGTGCTGCTCGAGCCCGCGATCCTCCTGCTCGACGATCCGACCGCGGCGATCGACAGCGAGACCGAGCACGAGATTTTCGAAGCGCTCGACCGCGCCATCGCCGGACGGACGACCTTCATCGTCGCCCACCGCCTGAGCACGCTGCGTCGCGCCGATTTCATCGTCGTCATGGACGACGGCCGCATCGTCCAGCAAGGCACGCACGCCGAGCTCATGCGCGTGCCCGGCCCGTATCTCCGCGTCGCCCGGCTGCAACTCGTCGACAGCCGCGACCTCGAACAATTGAAGCTGAAGGAGGGCGCCGCATGAGCGCGGCCACCGGCTCCAAACCCACCAACGTGCTTGTCCATCGCACCCGCGACGACGAGGACGACGAGCAGTTCAAACCGCTCGAATGGGGCCTGATTCGTCGGCTCTTCGGCTACACCGGCGCGGTCGCCGCGAAGCGAAACTGGCTGATCGCGCTCACGCTGCTCCGGTCCGCGCAGCTCCCGGCGCTGACCTGGCTCACCGCCGAGATCATCAACGGGCCGATCACCTCGCGCAACCTGGCCGGCCTCGCGGTCGGCGTCGGTTGCTACGCGCTGCTCGCGATCTCGACCGACGGCATCTTTCACTTCCGGCAGCGCTTCGCGCTCGAGATCGGCGAATCCGTGGTGAACCAGCTCCGCGCCGAGATCTTCTCCCGCACCCAGCGGCAGCCGATGAGCTTCTTCCATCGCGTGAAGATCGGGCGTATCATCAGTCGTGTTACAAGCGACGTCGAGGCCCTGCGCGTCGGCATCCAGGACGTTTTCTTCGTCAGCATCATCCAGTTCGGCAGCATGCTCTTCGCGGCCGCCGTGATGGCGTGGGCCGACTGGATCATGTTTCTCGTCGTGGCCGGCATGGCGCCCGTGCTCTGGCTGATCAACAACCACTTTCGCATGGAGCTCAGCCGCCATTCGCGCGCGTCGAGCGAGAGTTTCAGCCGCGTGACCGCGACGCTCGCCGAATCCGTCAGCGGCATGCGGGTGACGCAGGGGTTCGTGCGGCAGGAGACCAATGCCGGCCTTTTCCGCAGCCTGCTCTCCGATCACGCGCGCTACAGCATCGCGCTCGCCCGCACGTCGGCGATCCTCACGCCGCTGCTCGAGCTCAACAGCCAGTTCTTCATTTCGATCCTGCTCCTCTTCGGCGGCTGGCGCGTGTTTCACGGCGACATGACGATCGAGGGGCTGATCATGTTCTTCTTTCTGGCGAACCAGTTCTTCTCGCCGATCGCGTCCATCGGCACGCAATACAACAATGCCCTCACCGCGATGGCCGGTGCCGAGCGGGTCTTCCGGCTGATCGACGCAAAACCGGATTGGGAGGATGCGCCCGACGCCATCCCGCTTCCCGACCCCCGCCTCGCTGCCGCCCAAGATCGCACCGCAAGCGGCGCCGCCGCCGGCACGCGCGGGATGCACGTCGCGTTTCGCAACGTTTCGTTCGGCTACGATCCCGCGCGCCTGATTTTGCATGACGTCAACTTCACCGCCGAGCCCGGCCAGACGATCGCGCTGGTCGGCCACACCGGCAGCGGCAAGAGCTCCATCATCAACCTTGTATCGAAATTTTACCTACCGACGCGAGGCGAGGTGCTCATCGACGGCCGGGAGATCCGCACGCTGACCAGCCAGTCGCTGCACCGCCAGACAGGCATGGTGCAGCAGGCCAACTTCCTCTTCAGCGGCAGCGTGCTCGAGAACATCCGCCTCGCGCGGCCGGATGCGACCGACGCCGAGGTGCGTGACGCGGCGCGACAGCTCGACTGCCTCGACATCCTGGAGGCGCTGCCCGACGGACTTTTCACCGAGGTCGGCGAACGCGGCGCCGGACTTTCGGTGGGGCAGCGCCAGTTGATCTGCTTCACACGCGCACTGCTCGCCGATCCGCGCCTGGTCATTCTCGACGAGGCTACGAGCTCGATCGACGCGTTGACCGAGGCCCGCCTGCAGAAGGCGCTCGTCGAACTCCTGCGCGGCCGCACGAGCTTCATCGTGGCCCACCGGCTCAGCACGATTCGTCACGCGGACCTCGTGCTGGTGCTCGATCAAGGACGTATCATCGAACGCGGCACGCATCGCGAGTTGCTGGCGCTGCGCGGTCATTACGCGACGCTTTACGGCCAGTTTATACAGTCCGACGAGCGATCCTGAACCGTCGTTCCGTCCGCGATCCGGTCCGCTTCTCCCTCTACAAATGTTAAGATTCTCCTAGGCAAACCGGCCGTTTTCCCTCTAGAAGGGCATTGCTTTCGAGGGAAAGCATCCTACAACCCAAAAATCATTATGGCTAAAAAATCCGCTCGCAAACCGAACGCTGCATTCATGAAACCGGTCACGCCCGACGCCGCTCTCGCCGCCGTCGTGGGCTCGAATCCGATGCCCCGCACCGAGCTCACCAAGAAGCTCTGGGCCTATATCAAGAAGAACGGTCTGCAGGACAAGAAGGTGAAGACTCAGATCAACGCCGACGACAAGCTGAAGCCGGTGTTCAACAACAAGAAGTCCGTGTCGATGTTCGAGATGACGAAGCTCGTCTCGGGCCACGTCTCCTGATCGGACTCCCGCTGATTTTTCCGACCGCCGTGGCTCGCGCCCCGGCGGTTTTTTTGCGTCCGTTGCGAAGGGTCCCGGCGCCCTTCGAGGTTGCACGCACTCCGGCGACCGGGCTAGATGCGCGCAACTCCAGCCAGCAATGCCCTTTCCGATCACCAGCCGGACATCGCTCGCCATCGCCACCGCGATCATCGTCCTGACCGGTATTGGCGCGGGCATCTGGCGCTATCACGAAGCCGGCACCACCCTCCTCCGCAGTTTCGAGGTGAAGGTCCTCCGGTCCTCCGTCGCGCTCGACCCCGCGCGGGTGGCGCGCTTGAGCGGCACCGCCGACCCCGCCCCCGACTCCGACTACGCGCGTGTAAAAGCGCGGCTGATACGTCTCAAGCACGTCGAGCCCACCGTGCGCTCGGTTTATCTGCTGCGCCTCCTCCCCGGCACCCAGACATTCATCTACCTTGCCGATGCGGAGACGGAAGGATCCGCGTCGCTCGTCCGGCCCGGCGACGAACGTCCCGCCGCCCAGGACTCGGCCGCCCTGCGTCAGCTCCTGCTGAACGGCCAGACGCAGGCCGAGGGGCCGCTCCGCGGCCAGTTCGGCCCCCGCATCGTCGGCTATGCACTGATTGGCGAACCGTCCCCCGACCGGCCCACGGAGGTGCTCGGCGTCGAGTTCTCGGCCGAAGATTGGGAGAAGACGCTCTGGACCGCCGCGCTCGGCACCGCCGGTTACGTCTGGCTTTTTTTGATTCTTCCGCTCGTCGCCCTGGTCTCCACGCGCAAGCAGGCCCAGCAGCGCGACGCTTTGCGCAACCTCACCGAGGCGATGGATCAGGGGCATTCCGCCGTCCTCATCGTCGACACGAACCAGCGCATCGAATACGCGAATACAGGTTTCTGTCGCCAGCTCGGCTACAGCCGCCGCGATCTCATCGGCCGTCCGCTCCGCGAATTCCAAGGCACGGAAACCCAGCCTGAGGTCGCCGCCGAGATCCTCACCAGCATGCGCGCCGGACGCAACTGGACCGGCGAATGGTTCATGCGCCGCCAGGACGGCGCGCTCCTCCCCGTGCGCGGCAGCATCACTCCCGTCAAGGACCGCAATCAAACCATCCGCAGCTTCGTCGCCGTCTTCGAGGACATCAGCGAAGTCCGCCGCACCGAGCGGCTGCTGCGCGAGGCCAAGGAACGCGCCGAGGCCGGCGATCGCGCCAAGGGTCAGTTCCTCGCCACCATGAGCCACGAGGTCCGCACGCCGCTCAACGGCATCGTCGGCTTCGCCAGCCTGCTCCTCGACACCGAGCTCACCCCCGAACAGCAGGAATACGTCGAGACCATCCGCACCAGCAGCGAAACGCTCATCCAGCTGACGGGCGACATCCTCGATTACGCGCGCATCGAGTCCGGCCGGCTCAAGCTCGAGCCGCAACCGTGCGACCCGCGCGAATGCATCGAAAACGCGCTCGATCTCGTCGCCGCCGCCTCCGTCCAGAAAAACATCGAGCTGCTCCACTGGGTCGAGGACGGCGTGCCCGCCGCGATCGTCGCCGACGTCGGCCGCCTGCGGCAGGTGATCGTCAACCTCGTCAACAACGCCGTCAAATTCACCGCCGACGGCGAGGTCGAGGTTCGCGCCCGCCTCGTGCGTATCGAGGCCCCGATGGTCGAACTGACCACGTCCAGCGCCCCGCCGGTTTCCGTCACTCGCTGCGTGCTCGAATTCTCGGTGCGCGACACCGGTATCGGCATCGCCCCCGAGCACCACCACAAAATTTTCCGTCCGTTCAGCCAGGTCGACGACTCCACCACGCGCCGCTTCGGCGGCACCGGCCTCGGACTCGCGATCTGCAAAAACATCGTGGAGCTGATGGACGGATCCATCTCGTTCGCCAGCGAGCCGAACCGCGGCTCCACGTTCACCTTCAGCATTCGCGTCCCTGTCCACACCGCCGCCGCGTCGCCAGTCCCACGCCCGCTGCACGAGCGCTCGGTGGCGATCTCGACGAAACATCCCGCGCTGCGCGACGAACTCGCGCATCTCGTCGAACGCCTTGGCGGCCGCGCCCTCACCGCCAGCGTCGCCGAGCTCGTCCAGCGAGCCGACTGGGATCTGGCGCTGCTCGATCTCTCCGGCGCCGAGGCGATGGAAATCGCCAGCCAACGCGAACCGCGTCCCGGGCTGCCGCCCGAAAAACTGGTCGCCATCGTGCCGATGGTGCTGCCCGGCGAGCTGCGCTCCGCCTTGCGGACGCACTTCCGGCTGGTGCTGAACAAGCCGCTGCACCACGACATGCTCGGCAGTCTGCTCGGCGCGCCGCCGCTTCCAGTCCCGCCCGCCCCGGCGGCGAGTGGCCCCGCGCCTTCGGGCGAGGCCGAGGGCCTGTCGCCCCTTTCGTTGCGCGTGTTGATCGTGGAGGACAACGCCGTCAACCAGCGCCTCATTCAAAAGGTCGTGGCAAAACTCGGCTGCGAATGGGCGGTCGCTCCGAACGGTCGCGTCGCCCTCGAAGAGCTCTCCCGCCACGTCCCTGACGTCGTGCTCATGGACCTGCACATGCCGGAAATCGATGGTCTCACCGCGACCACAAAGATCCGGGCCGGAGCGGCCGGAGCGGCGGCGAAGGACGTGTGGATCATCGCCCTCACCGCCGATGCTCGCGAGGAACAGCGCGAGCGAACGCTCGCCGCCGGCGCGGACGACTACCTGACAAAGCCGGTGCAACTCGATCACGTTCGCGAGGCGCTGCTGCGTTTTCTCCGGCGGCGCCGCGGCTGACCCGCGCAGCCAATTCCCTTGGCGCCGTCGTCCGGCGCCGGCAGTTTGAGCGGTCCTCGACTCATGCACCGCGCCACGCCCAAATCGCCGCAGCATACGCAAGCGCTCCTCGCACTGCTGCTCGCGAATCTTTGTTGGGGCCTCAGCTTCCCGCTGATCAAGGCCATCGGTTTCGTGCACGCGCAACTGACCCCCGGCGTCAGCTCGTGGTTCATCACCGCGTCGACGCTCGCGCCGCGGTTTCTGCTCGGCGCCCTCGTGGTCGGCATGTTTTCCCTCCGAGCGTTGCGCACGCTCACGCGCAGCGAACTCCGGCAAGGAGTGGGCCTCGCGCTGTTTTCCGTCGCCGGCATGGTATTTCAAAACGACGGCCTGCTGTTCACCTCGGCCTCCACGTCGGCCTTTCTCACGCAGCTCTACGCGATCACGATCCCCGTCTGGCTGGCGCTGCGCGCGCGCCGCAGCCCTTCCGCCACGGTCTGGACCAGCTGCGCACTCGTCGTCGCCGGCGTCGCCGTGCTGGCGCAGCTCGACTGGCGCGACCTGCGACTCGGCCGGGGCGAGCTCGAAACCTTGATCTGCTCCCTGTTTTTCATGGGCCAGATCCTCTGGCTCGATCGCGCCGAATTTGCGAACAACCGCGCCCTGCCGGTGACCTTCCTGATGTTTCTTCTCCAGGGACTCGCCACGGCCGGGATGGCCGTCGTCACGGCGCCTCAGCTCGGAGATCTGCTGACGCCCTGGACCTCGGGCCCGTGGGTCGCGTTCATGCTGACGCTGACGCTTTTCTGCACCGTCGGCGCGTATACGTTGATGAACGCATTTCAGCCCAAGATCACCGCCACCGAAGCCGGCCTGATTTACTGCGTCGAACCGGTCTTCGCGTCCATCCTCGCGCTGTTTCTCCCCGCCTGGCTCGCCACGTTCGGCGGTTTCGATTATCCCAACGAGACCGCCACCGCGAGCCTGCTGATCGGTGGCGGGTTGATCACGGCCGCGAACGTGCTGATCCAGCTCAATCCGCCGCCAAAGGCGCACGCACCCTGACCGGAGCGCCGCCGCCGGCCCGAAGGGACAACACCGCCCGCCAGGTCACCGCCCCCAGCACGATCGCGCCGCCGATCATCGCGCGGGAGCCCGGCCGCTCGCCCAGCATCAGCAACACCCAGAGCGGATTCAGCACGGGCTCGAGCACCGTGATCAACACCGCCTCGAGCGCCGTCACCGATTTGATCGCCCGCGTGTAGAAGCGATACGACAGTCCGAGTTGCACGATCCCCAGCAGGAGCAACGCTCCCCAGCCGGTCAGATCCAGCGACGGCGCGCGCAGGATCCACGGCAAACCGACGAGCCCCGCGAGCAAATTGCCCAGGATCACGGACTCCAGCGGCGAGCCGTCCTTCTGATAACGCAGCGACATCGCCATCGCCGCGAAAAACATCCCGCTGAGCACCGCGGTTCCGTTGCCCAGCACTGCCGAGAGGTCGAGGCCGTCCGCGAAGAACAAAACCATTCCCGCCAGCACCAGCGCGATCGCCGTCCAATCGACCCGCGTCGCGCGTTCGCCGAGGAACCACGCGCCGAACAACGCAATCCAGACCGGTGCGGAATACTGTAGCAGAATCGCGTTCGCCGCCGTGGTCAGTTTCGTGGCCGTGCAAAACGAGATCGTGCATCCTGCGTAGCAGAACGCCCCCACCAGCTGCGCGCGGGAAAAGTGAAACCGCAACGGTCCGCTCGTCAGGCCCAGGAACACCGCGGCGATCAGCCCCCGCGCGCCCGCCACGGCGAGCGGCGGCCACGCGACCGCCTTGATCAAAAGCCCGCCGAGGCTCCAGCACAGCGCCGCAGCCACGAGCAATCCGACGCCACGCGTGTGTGCGTTCGACATGGATGCGCCAGGCTCTTCCAACGGCGGAGTCGCCGCAATCGGAAAGCCGCGCGTCGCGCCTCAGCGGGCCGCACTCGCCAGCGGCGCCGGCAGATTCCCCCGCCGGCCGGGAGCGTCCGGGCGCGGGGCTCGCAGCACGCGATGATTCACCGTCCGCCGCTGATCCGCGGTCAAGGGCGGCAGCTCCGGCAACACGTCGTTGCGCGCGTCGCTCAACCAGGCCCGCGCCACCGCGCGGAAATTATCCCATCGCTCCGCGATGAAATGATCCCGGCCCGACATCGGGGCGCCGTCGCCTTCGATCGGACCGGCCGCCGCCGCCTGACGCAACAGGCTGCGCCACTCCGTCAACAAGCGATCCAGATCGCCGCGGCCCGCCGATTCGACCTCGTCGAGCACTTCGCGCGTCCGCGCCCGGTCCGCCACCAGCGCGCGCACCGCCTCGCTTGCCCCGGAGCCGTAGTTCACCGGCAAGCCCTCGTGCAGCCAGCCGTCGATCGTCAGCCGCCGGTAGACTCGCGTGCACTCCGCCGCCAGCCGGCCGAGCCGCCGCGGGTTCGTCCCGCAAAAACGATCGCCGCCGAACAGGTTCGCGGCGTCGAACACAAGGTCGTCCAGCGGATAACGCCGGTTCTCCAATGCCGCCGCCAGCGCCAGTCCTTCCGGTCCAAGAAATGCGGATACGATCTCCCCGCGCACCGTCAGCCGCAGCCGGCGGTCGAGCACGCCCGTGCGCTGCCATTGCCAGAGCAGCGTCGGCTGCGGCGACAGCGCCAGGCAGGCGGCCCGGTGCCGGCACTCCGCGCAGCCGGGAAACGGATTCCGCTCGCGCCTCACGAGCCGCGCGCGCCCGGTCTCCGTCAATTCGCCGCACGGCAGACCGGCTTGCGCTTCCGGACTCGTGTCGGCCCCGAGGCCGATCCGCGCCTCACTGAAAAACCGTGTCGCCTCCGTCGTCGCCAGCTCCGTCGCCTCGCGTCCGCCGCGGAGTTGACGCAGGAAAAACGCCCACGGCAGCGCCGCCGCACGTTTCAATCGCACCGGCTCCGCCCGCCGCATCCGCGGCGTGCCGCTGCTCACGAGCACATAGCCGGTATCGTCCAACCCCCGCCGGCCCGCCCGGCCGATCATCTGCAGCAGGTCGTGCGGCGCGATTTCGCGGTCGAGCTGATCGTGACGGTAACTGCTCGCCGTGATCAGCACCGAGCGCAGCGAGAAATTGATGCCCGCGCTGAGCCCGAGCGTCGCCACGACCGCGCGGAGTTGTCCGGCCTTGGCCAGCGGCTCGATGACGCCGGCCCGCTGCGCGTAGCTGAGCCCGCTGTGATGATAGGCCACGCGGCCACGCAAGAGCCGCGACAGCGCCGGCCCGCACAACTGCTCCTGCTCGGGCGTAAGCGTCAGCGGATCGGCCAGCGGCAGCTCGCGCGCAAACTGCCGCGCGAGCCGTTCCGCATCGCGGCGGTGCGGCGCAAACACCAGCACCGGTCCGAGTCCTTCGCGCAACGCACCCGCCACCCGTTTCGACCAGTAACCTTCGATCACCCGCGGCAGCCCGTGGATCAGATCGTCGACGTCGATCTCCTCGAGCGGCACCGGACGCTCGCGGTGCTGCACGACTTCGGCGTCGCGGCCGAGCCGCGCCAACCAGGCCGCCACGTCGCCCGGATTCGCCACCGCGCCGGAAAGGAGCAGCAGTTGCAACTCGCGCGGCGCGGAAAGCAGCACGCCTTCGTAGTGATTGCCGCGATGCGTGTCCGCCAGCCAGTGATACTCGTCGACCACGAGCAGTTGAAACGCTTCGGGTGTCCGCGCACCGCGGGCCCGCTGCCGCTCGTGGCCCGCCGGAGTCACGATGAGGCCCTGCACCGCCTCGAGTGTCGCCACCACCACCGGGGCTTCGGTCGCCACACACAGGTCGCCGGTCATGATCCCGACGCGCCAGCCGCGGCTGCGCCACTCCGCGAATTTGTCGTTGGCCAGCGCCCGGGTCGGCACGGTGAACAGCGCGCGTTTCGAAAAATTATTCTGCTCCGCCCAGCGCTCGAAAACGTAGGTCTTGCCCGCGCCGGTCGGGGCGTCGACCACGACGTCGCGCCCCGCTCGCAGGGCCGTCAGCGCGAGCGCCTGCCACCGGTCGGGCAGCATCAGCTTTTGCAAACTTGCAAACGCGTCGGACAGCACGCGCGCAGAGTGGGGGCGGCCGGCGCCCCGGTCAAACGGGCAGCCGGAGAAAGTTCGTTAAAAATTCCCGCGCGACCGTTCGTCAGCTCTCGCCCAGCAGGCGCCGGAAACGCTCCCGCAAGCCATCGGCGCTCGGAATGCGCAGGTGCTTGCCGTCCACTTCCAGCAGCCCGTCGTCGCGCAGCCGCGCAAAGGTGCGCGAGAGCGTCTCGCTGCTGGTGCCGAGCTCCGCCGCGATCACACGTTTGGTCAGCTGCAGCTCGATCACCGCCTCGCTCTCCGCGGCGCGAGGGAGGCGCTTGATGAGCCAGTTGAGCAAACGCGTCTCGACGTCCTTCAACGTCATGTCCTCAACGAGGCCGACCAGCACGCGCAAGTGCTGGCTCATCGAACCGAGCATGCGCAGCGCGAGGTCCGGCCGGCGCCCAAGCAGCGCGAGAAAGGGGGCCTTCGGCACGAGCACGACAGTCGACGCCTCGACGGCCCGCGCGTTGGCGGGATAGCCCTGCGGGGTCGCCAGCGCAGCCTCGGCAAACGATTCGCCCGGCCGAAACACATAGATGACCTGCTCCTTCCCGGTCGCGCTGACGCGGTGGACGTTGATCGCGCCTTTTTGGGCGACGTAAAACCCTTCCGCCGGATCGCCTTCGCGAAAAAGATAGCCGCCCTTCGGCAGGTTGCGCAGGACCGCGAACGCCGCGATGGCGGACAGGTCCTCCGGACTCACGCCGGAAAACAGCTGGCAGGAACGCAGGGTGGCGGCGATCGCGGCCGTGCGAAGGGAAGCAACGTCGGTCGGGGGCACGCGCCCAGTCAACCGGCGCACCCAGGCGGGGTCAATGCGTCGCACCGCTCCGCCTCAATCGCGCCAGAAAAATGTTTTCCACGATCCGTCGGCGCTGCGCTCCGGTCGCGCATGATAGCCGGCGGACTGCATGCGCTCGATCAATGGCGATGGCAGAAACGGCGCGACCACCGCGAAGCCCTCGTCGGGCTCGAGTGTCGCGAGGGTTTCCATGATTCTCCGAAACGGCTCCTCGCCGCGCTTCATCAACGGCCGCACATCCAGGGTGCGGAATTTTTTCGATCCGGGGGCGCTCACCTGGCGACGAGACTAACCGCGCGTGCCGCTTCCGCAACCTCTCCCTGCAATCCGCCGCGCTGGTGCACGATCTCGCCTTCGGCATCGAGCACCGTGATCAGATTCGAGTGGGAAAACTCGCCGCGCGCGTCGCGCTTGAATTTCACGCCAAGCAGCATCGCCAGCTCCTGCACCTCCGGCGCTTCGCCGTGCAACAACGTCCACGTCGCCGGATCGAGATGCATGCGTTCGCGATACGCGTGCAGCGCCGCGGGCGTGTCGCGCTCGCTGTCGAAACTCACCAGCACCACCTGCGTCTTCGCGCGCGCGGCGGCCGGCAGCTCGTTGAGGAGGCGCTTCACGTCGTCCACCAGAATCGGACACGCATACGTGCAGCTCGCGAAAAACATCGCCACCACCACCGGCCGGCCGCGAAAGGCCGACAGGCTGACGGCCTGGCCGGCGTCGTTGCTCCAGCTCGCGTCGAGCTGATAAATCGAACGATCCGAGATCGCGGGCACCGCCTCCGCTTCCGGCACGGGCGCGGCGCAGCATGCCGGGACCGCGGCGACCGCGGGTTCTTTTTGACTGCAGCAGGAATCGGCGGCGCGCAGGCCGGGCGCGAAGGCAAGTGCCGCCCCGAGGGCGCACGAGAGAAATGAGGTTTTCATGGAAAATTTTTTATCTGGCACAACGGAAGCCGAGGTTAGGCACGACGTAGCTGGCCTGCAGCGAGCTGCGGAAACCGGCGCGCATGAACGCCGGATAGTTTTCGAGATCGCGCGCGCCGACCGCGCCGGCGCCGCAGAAGAGATTGCGATCGAGGCCGGAGTCGCCGCGTGATTCGCCGGTTACGAGCGCGGTGTTGAAGTCGGCGACCCATTCCCAGACGAGCGTATTCAGATCCCGGACACCAAAGTAGTTGGGCCGGCCCGCACCGGCGACCGGGAGCGGCGTCGGCGTGGGCCGCGCGAACCAGTCCAGCGCCGCGCGCCGGTAGTCCGGTTCGCCGGCGCCATTCTCGGACACAAAGCCGGCGGCGGCGGCGCGTTCCCACTCGGCGGTGGTCGGCAGTCGCTTGCCCAGCCACGCCGCGCACGCGCGCGCGGCGAACCACGACACCCGCACCACCGGCGCGTCCGCGGGTGCGGACGCTCCCAGCTCGAGGTCCCCCGCCCAATCGGCCAGGTAACCGGCATCGGCAAAGAGCGGACTAACCCGCGAGCGACGCCATTTCGGATTGGCGGTGACGAAGGCGAGAAATTCCGCATTTGTCACCGGTCGCACATCGAGTTGAAACGCCGCCACCGGCACGCTGGCGGGATCGTTTTTGTCGCGGATCAACGCCTGATATTCGCCGGCGGGAATCGCCACCATCGGCGAGCCGGTTTCCGCGCGGGCGCCGGCCAGCAACGCCAGCCCGAGCACAATGCCCGCGAACCGCCGCCACGAAGAACCGTGGCGGGGCGGCGCGATCGGGCGCGGCGAGGCGATGCGGGCGGCAGGTTTCATGGACGAAGGACGGAGATTACTGCAGCTGGGTGCGGACGGCTTTCACGTCGGCCGGCGACACGGTGCCGAACTCGTTGCCCCATTCGTTCATCACGTAGGTGAGCACGTCGGCGATCTGCGAATCCGAGAAGTCCTGCGGCGGCATGAGGTTGTTGTAGCTTTTGCCGTTGACCGTGATCGGGCCGGACAGGCCCTTGAGCACGACGCGGATCGCGCGCTCCTTGTCGGCCTTCAGATAGTCGGACTGCGCAAGCGGCGGGAAGATGTTGGGCAGGCCTTTGCCGTCCTGCTGGTGGCAGGCGAAGCAGGAGGAAAGGTAAACCTTCTTGCCGCGCTCGTGCTGGATTTCCTTCGTGATCGTCGCGATCTCCGGATTCTGCTCGATGGCTTCCTTCTTCGCGGCGACGAGCTCGGCCTCGCGCTTGCTGGCCGCGGAGCCGGCGACCGAATACTGGCCGAGGTAAACCTCGTCGATCTCCTTGCCGGAGTAGATGACGCGCGTCTCGGGACCGGTGACCTTCAACATGCCGAGCGCGCCTTTGTTGAACGCGCGTGACAGCGAGTGATCCACGAGGATGAACGTGCCGGGCACTTCGACCTTGAAGTCGACCGTCACCGAACCGCCCGCCGGCACGAGCGTCGTCTGGACGTTGTGCATCGGGCTCGTGAATGAACTATCCGGATACACGGTATCGAAGATCTCGCCGATGACGTGAAGCGACGACGTGAGGTTCGGTCCGCCGACGCCGAAGTAGATGCGCACCGTCTCGCCGACATTCGCCTGAAGGGCATTATCGCCGACCAGCGACGCGACCGCGCCATTGAACACGACATAGGGCGGATGCTCGTCGACGGCCTTGACGGGATCGAACGCCTGCAGGCCTTCCTCACCGTGGCGGCCGGCGGTGTAGAACTCTCCTTGCATGACGTAGAACTCGCGGTCGACTGGCGGGAGGCCGTTCTTCGGTTCGACCAGGATCATGCCATACATGCCGTTCGCGACGTGCATCGGCACCGGCGCGGTGGCGCAGTGGTAAACGTAGAGTCCCGGATTCAACGCGGTGAACGTGAACTGCGAGGAGTGACCCGGCGCGGTGAAGGTCGACGTCGCGCCGCCGCCCGGTCCCGTGACCGCGTGAAGGTCGATGTTGTGCGGCATCTTCGAGCTCGGGTGATTGCCGAGGTGAAACTCGACCACGTCGCCTTCGCGCACGCGGATGAACGAGCCCGGCACGCCACCACCGAAGGTCCAGAAGGTATACTCGACGCCGTCCGCCAGCCGTCCCACTTCCTCGCGCACTTCAAGTTTCACGACGACGCGCGCGGTGTGCTTGCGCGTGATCGGCGGCGGCACGTGCGGGGCGGCCGTGAGGATCGCCACTTCAACGGGCAGGCTCTCGGTCACGACCGGATTGCCGGAGGCTTCCAGCATCGCCTCGTTCGCCCGCGCGGTCGGCAGCAGGACCGGCAGCGAGGCGGCGAACGCGAACAGCGCGGCGTTTTTGGCGGAGCGGAGGAAGCGGGTATGTGAGTTCATGATACTGGGACTTCAGGGCTTAGGTTAACGGATAGGGCGATGGCGAGCATTGAGCGGCATCAAGCTTTGGCGCATTCAACCGCGCCACACGGCGGCGAGCAGCGACACATACGCGAGTCCGAGCACCGCCTCCTGCATGCCAAGAATGCGGCCGCGCACCGGCTCGCGCCGAAAAAGTCCGGCAGTGGCGCGGATCAAAAGAGCGAGCAGCGCGAGCGGCACCACGAGCGGCGCCCATCCCCAGAACCACAGCGCGCTCGCCAGCAACACCGCGCCGAGCGCCGCCGTCAGCGCGGGCGCCACACGGTAGTCGCCGGTCTTGGCGCCGCGCACGCGCGCCCGCACATACATCACCGACGGCACCGCGCGACCCGCCATCGCGACCAGAATCGCCAGCGCCGCGATGTGCGATGCGCCCGCGGCGACCGCGAGGGCCGCGGCGATCGACGCGAACGCCGCGGCGCCCACGATCTCCGCGAATTCCTCGCGTCCGTCGTTGCGCAGGTCGAAGAAAAGAAACGCCGCGCCCGCGATCGCGAACGGCAGCAGCCACAGCGCGAGCTCGACGCCCGCGGTCGCCAACGCGAGCGATCCGGCAGCCAGCGCGATCGCACCGCACCACGCGAGTCCCAACGCGGCCGCGCGCCTGCGCTCCGGTTGTTTCTCGCGCCACACCAGCTTGAGCGGACGCCGCGCAAAGAAACCGGCGATCACCGCGACCGATAAATACGCACCCGCCCGCGACGGCGCGACGAGCAACCCGAGCGCAACAGGCTCGAGCGCGAGCGACCAGCTGCCGTGCTCCTTGGGCAACAGCACATCGCGGACGCGCACGCGGATCGCACGGGGGCTCGTCGGAACAGCAACGGAGGACATGCCGCCACTATCGCCGTATCGTGCCGCGCGAGCCTTGATGCGCATCAAGGGAGGCGCACCCGTTAGCAAAACTGCAGGCCCGCGTGCGCGCGACTGATCGCCATCCGGCACGGGCTTGACCCGCATCAAGGCACACGCGCGTGCGGCCTGCTACCGTGAGACATGAATTCTTTTTCCGCCATTCCGGGCGATGCGGCCGGCACGGTCCAGTTGACCGCCGACGCCGCCGCACCCGCGAGCATCGTCAGTCGCGCGCTGCTCACCACTGCCGAAGCGCGCGTCACCTTCTTCAGTTTCGCCGCCGGCCAGGAACTCACCGCGCACACCAATGCGCGCCGCGCGCTCGTGCAGATCCTCAGCGGCGCGTGCGACTTTTTCTTCGCCGGCGAATGGCAGCGGCTTGCCGCCGGCACGCTGCTCCACCTGCCGCCGCACCATCCGCACGCCGTGCGCGCGTCGGAACCTTTCACCATGTTGCTCACGCTGTGCGGCGAGCCCATTCCGGCGTCCTCCTCCTCATGAACCCGACCACCGAAACCCACGACCCCGCGCGATTCGACGTGCGCGAGATTTCCTGCCGTGAAAAACACGCGCTGATCTTCAAGCGCTGGAACGAGCTTCCCGTCGGCGCTCACTTCGTGCTGGTCAACGACCACGATCCCGTGCCGCTCTACTATCAGTTCGACGCGCAGTTTCCGGATGCGTTCAGCTGGGAGTATCTCCAGCGGGGCCCGGAGGAGTTCCAGGTCCGGATCACGCGCACCGCCGCCACGACTGCGCCGACGCAACCGCGACCCGCCGTGAAGGGCTGCGGCTCTCACGGATCCGACGCCGGACCGCTGCTCGATGTGCGCGGACTCGAGCCGCCGGAACCGATGCTCCACATCCTCGCGGCGCTGGAAACGCTGCCGACAGGCGGCCAGTTGCGCGCGCTCACGGATCGCAAGCCGGTGCATCTGCTCGCCGAGCTCGACTCCCGCCGCGTGTCGCACGCGTCCGTCGAACAAAACGACGGCTCGTGGCTGAATACGTTTCGTCGCGGCGGCGCGCTCGCCTGACCGTTTCGTTGCGAGCCGGGCTGCACCGTGATGCCGCCCGGCCTCGCCGCTCAGCTCCGCTCCGGCTCGCCCTGACGCAGCGCGTCGAGGACGATGCCCGGCGTGAGCAGCTCGGGGAGGATTTGCGGCTCTTCGCGTCCGGGAAACCAGATCAGGTTGAACGGCACTGCCGAGCGACCATAGCGCGCGAGCTCGGCCGTGATTCGCGGATCCTTGTTGGTCCAGTCGGCGCGCAACGTGGCGACTTTTCGCGCCGCGAACTCACGCAGCACGTCGTCGGAGTGAAAGACGATTTTCTTGTTCGTCTGACAGGTGAAACACCAGCGCGCCGTGAAATCGACGTAGACCGTGCGGCCTTCGGCACGAAGTTTCTCGACCGCTTCCGGACTCCACGGCTGCCAGGCCACCTCACCGGCCGCGAGCGCCGCGGCGGGCGACGCGATCGCCGTTCGCGGCCAGCCCAGCCAGAGGCCGGCCGCACCGACGACCACGAGCGCCGCCAGTCCGAAGCGCGCGCGCGCGGGTTTCGCGCCGGGCGCGTGCCAGCGACCGTAGCACCAAACCGCCAGCGCGATCAGCACGAGCGCGAACAACACCTGCTGCAGGCCCTCCTCGCTCACCTGCCCGGCCAGCACCCACACGAGATAGCCAACCGTCGCGTAAAGCGGAAACGCCATCAGCTGCTTGAAGGTTTCCATCCATGCGCCGGGCCGCGGCAGGATCTTAACCGCGGCAGGAAAAATCGAGAGCAGCAGATAAGGGACCGAGAGCCCCAGCGCGATGGCGGTGAAGATCGCGAACGACTGCGCGGTCGAAAGCGCCAGCGCCGCGCCGAGCGCCGGCGCCAGGAAAGGCGCCGAGCACGGCGTCGCGACGACGGTCGCCAGCACGCCGGTGAAGAAGGATCCTGCGAAGCCGGACTTCGTCTGCAGTTCGCCGCCCAGACTCGTGGCACGTAGTCCAAACTCGAATACGCCACTGAGGTTGAGCGCAAAGACCAGCAGCAGCACGGCGAGCGAAAACACGAACGCGGGCGACTGCAGCTGGAAACCCCAGCCGAGCTCGTCGCCCCCCGCGCGCAGCACCGCCAGCACCGCCGCGAGCGTCCAGAAGGACAGCAGCACGCCGAGCGCGAACACCAGACCGTGCGCCACGACCTTGCCGCGTTCGTGGCCGGACTGGTTGACGAAGCCGAGCACCTTGATGCCGAGGACCGGAAAAACACAGGGCATCAGGTTCAGAATCAGACCGCCCACGAACGCCAGCGCGAGCGTGCCGAGCAAGCCGCCGGCCACGACCGAACCGGACGAGCCGGACGGCGGCGGGGCGGCGGAGCCGGAAGCTGCTGTCGTGGCCACAGTCGCGGCCGTCGCGGCTTCGAGCGGGACGTCCAAACGCAAACCCCGCGCCGGGTCTCCCGCCCGCCAGCCGTTCTCGGAGGTCAAGACGCCGTGCAACGTCGTCGGCTGCTCCGGTCCGTCCGGCGAGATCGGTGCCACGAGCACCCACCCGCCGCGGCCGTCGGCGTTCATCGTTTGGGGCAGTTCGTAGGCGACCAGATTATCGTCGGCGAAAAAATGCAGCTGCTCCGGCGAATGTTTCGTGCCCGCGCGTGGCGCGAGGCGAATCGTCACGTTTTTCTCGTCGCGGGTCGCGGTGACGTCCCAGTTGTCCGGCGGACGCGGCAGATGGGTGAGCGTTTGCCGAATTTTTTCCGACCAAGCGGAGTTCGGCGCGGGCATTTCCGTCTTCACCGGGAGCGTCAACGCGAGATCGGCGCCGCCCGGGATGCACACGTCGCTGCACATGAGCCAGTCGGCCCTGACCTTGAGCTCCACCGTGCTGCCCGCTGCGAGCTGGGATGGCGGCGTGATCGTGACCGGGAGGAACGTTTCGCCCTCGTAACCGTTGCCGACGACGGCACCGCTGCTGTCCTTCAAGACGATCGGCGCGGGCCACTGAATTTCGTCGGCGCTGAAACCTTCGGGCAGTTTCCACTCGAGCGTGGTCGCGAGGCCGGTGCCCGGATTCAGCCAATAGGTGTGCCAGTGGGGTTCATGCTCGAGCCGCAACGCGACCACGAACGGCCGGCCTGGCTGCACCGAGGTCTCCGCCGCGACGAGCGCGGCCTGCACGTGCGCGTCCGCCGCCCCGAGTCGCGGGAGGGCGAAAAAGAGAAGACAGGCGAACCAACGGAGTGACTTCATGGACGGCAGCATGCGGGTGTTCCCATGGGAGGCAAAACTTGCGGCGGATATTCCCCGACGAGCCCCATCAACCCGCCCTCCGGGTTTGATGCGCCACCAGCAGCGTGAAAAAGCACAGCACGAGGTTCTGCAGCGGCACCTGCAAGGGCGTGGGCAGCGTGTAAATGATCGCCGCGCCGGGGAGCCACACGCCGAGATTCGAGATCAGCACCGGCACCAGCCGCCGGCGGACCCAGCCTCCCGCGCGGATGTCCGCGACCACGGCGCCGCGGTCGAATCGGTGTGCCACCCATTCGTAGAGCAACACGGTGGCGGGCACCGCCAGAATCGGACAATAGACAAACTGATCGATCAGCGTCTTCGTCGCGATCGTCGCGACGTCGTGCCCTTCACCGATCGTGTGGGCGAGCAGCCGGTAGAATAGATCGACCTCCAGTCCCTTGTAGGCCCAGAACAACGTGATCGCCGCTCCTTGTCGCACGTTGTAGTGACTCCGGGTCGCCGGCCGCAGCCAAAGATAGAGCAGCGGTAGCAGTCCGCCAAAAAAGCCCGTCGACAGCACGGACGACACCACGCCGACCTCCAGCCGCCATTCCGCCAAGCGGGTCAGGACGGCCCGGGTCGGCTCGTGGCGATAATAGGCTGTGACCAGTGCGATCGCCGCCGCTTGCAGCACAAACCCTGGTAGCAGATTCGCCCGCGCGCTGCGCAGTCCGGCACGCCACGGAGCTTCAGGAGTCATTGCCTGGGTCGACATCGGTCGGACACGCTCGCGCGACGGCCGCGGGCGGCCAAGCGGATTCCCCTTGCGGCGCGATGGTATTACCCGGCATGCCGGGCGCCTCGTCGGCGGTAATAAAAACAAGCCGCCGGCGGCTCAGGTGCACATGGCTGCAGCGCACTCGAGATCGCGCGTGGTGAGCACGGAAAACGACGCCGTCGTGCCCCGGCCGGGCGTGGACGCGAGGGTGAGTTCACCGCCAAGCGAGGTGGCGAGCCGTTTCGCCAGCGGCAGACCGAGGCCGATGCCGGTGTTGCGGCGCGACAGGCCGCCGTCGACTTGCGCGAAGGGCAGCGCGATCCACGCCAGCTGCTCGTCGGTCATGCCGATGCCGGTGTCGCTCACGGAAAAATTCAAACGCCCGCTGTCGCCGTCGAGCGAGAGCGTCACCCCGCCCGCGCTGCTGAATTTCACCGCGTTGTCGACCAGCACCAGCAGGATTTGTCGGATCACCGGGAACGGCGCACGCACGAGCGCCGGCAGCGCGGGTGCGACGCGAGTCTCGATCCTGAGTCCCTTGTGCTGCGCCCGTGCGCGATAAACGCCGGTGACTTCGCTCAGCAACGCCCCCGGACTGAACAACACGGCATCCAGCGCCAGCGTGCCCGCCTCGGCCTGGTTGAACGCCACGATCTGACGCAGCAGCTGCCCGAGGCTCTCGGCGCAGGAACGGGCATCGGCAACGCACTCCGCCTGTTCCGCATTCAGCCCGCTGTCGGCGATGACCTCGAGCATGCCGAGGATTCCGTTCATCGGCGTCAGCAGCTCGTGGCTGACGTTGGCCAGAAATTCGTTTTTCACCTGCACGGCCTGCCGCAGCTGGTCCGTGCGCACATTCACGTGCTCTTCGAGCGTGGCAAGTTGGAGTTTCGCCAGCCGCGTGAGGTGCCACTTCTCGGTGAGGGCCTGCGCCAGCTGCAGCACCTCGACCTTGTCGAACGGTTTTTTCAACACGAGCCAGCGGTCTCGCGCCGTGAGCGCCGTCTGGATCTCGCTCCAACTCCGGTCCGAATAGGCCGTGCAGATCACGATCTGCATCTCGGGATCGATCTCCCACAGCTTGCCGATCGTGGTCAATCCGTCCCAGCCGGGCGGCATCCGCATGTCGACAAACGCGAGCGCGTAGGGCCGGCCGGCGGCAAAGGCCGCGGCAGCTTTGTCGCAGCCCTCCTGTCCCTGCTGCGCATAATCCAGCTCGAACACATCCGACTTCGCGGTCGGCGTCTCGGCCGGCAGGCCGAACAGCGCCGCAGCCGCGTCGTCGAGCGTGTCGGTGTTTTTCGCCGGCACGAGGATGCGCCGGAAGTCATCGTGGATCGACAGGTTGTCGTCGATCAGGAGAACGCGGCGATTGGGCGGCAGAAGCGGGCTCATGTCGCAGCGTCCTTTGCGAACGGAAGCGTCAGGGTAAACGTCGAACCGCGCCCCGGGCCTTCGCTTGCCGCCGCCAGATCGCCGCCCATCTCACGCGCCGCGAGCACGCTGCTGTGGAGGCCGAAACCGTGGCCCGTCGGTTTCGTGGTGAACCCGTGTTGGAAGATCCGCCGCAGGTTTTCCGGCGCGATGCCGGGGCCGTTGTCCGCCACCGAGAGCGCGATCGTGCGAGGTCCCTCGCGATGCACGCGCACGCGGACGCGGCGGTCCGGGCGTTGCACGGACTGCAGGGCGTCCTTCGCATTCTTGAGCAAGTTGACGAGGATCTGGAGGACCTTGTGGCGATCGGCCTTCACGGTGCCGACCTCCTCGAAGTTCCGCTCGAGCGCGATGCCGTGCCGCTCGATCGACTCGGCACTGAGCCGCAGCGCATCCTCGAACAACTGCGCGGGCGACAGGGTCTCCATCACGCCGAACAACTGCGCCGAGCCCTGCTGCGTCACGATGATCTCGCGAATGTGCTCGAAGTGGCGGACCAGCCCCTCCACATCGCCCAACAGCTGCTTGTTTTCGGCCGCGAGGTGCGCGTTCAACTTGTCCAAAAAATCCGGCAGCTGCCGGCCGGCGCTGTCGCTGGTGAGGAATTCGCCCAGGCGCGGCTTTTCGCGCTGCAGGACGTCCACCACGCGCTGCAGGTGCGTCAGCCGGGTGGTTTTCAGCCGGTCCTGCACATCGTGGACGATGAGATTCACGCTCGTGAGCACATTGCCGACATTGTGCAGCACCCCGGTTGCGACCTCGGCCATGCCCGCCTGGCGCGACGCCACCACGAGCTGACTGTGCAAGGCATCCAGCTCCCGCTCCGTGCGTTTGCGGCCCGTCACGTCCTCGACCGTGCCTTCGCACACCGGCTCCTCACCGGGAGCTCCCTGGCGCAGCCGCGCGTTGATCATGACCTCGAAGCTTGAGCCGTCGAAATGATGCAGCGTCGCGGCAAACCCGCGCACTTCCTTCTCCGCGTCCAGCCGGGCCCACAGCCGATCGCGATCGGCCCGCGGAAAGATGCGGCCATCGGCGAGCGAAATCGCCGTCGGATCGAACCGCGCCGGGAGGCCGATCAGACTGAGGAGATGCGGATTGGCATAGCGGACACCGCCATGGCGCGTCGTTTCGAAAATCCCGATCGGCACCCGCGCGACGAGGTCGAGGTGCTGCTGCTGGTTTTTGTGCAGCTCTTCCGCGGTGCGCGCCCGCGCTTCCATTTCGGACTGCAGTGCGCGCGTGCGCTCGGCGACCCGTTGCTCGAGCTCGGCGAGCAGCCGCTGATTTTCGTCCTGACGCTGACAGATCTCGCGCATCTCGCGGCGGGAATCCACACACGCCCAGCCCAACGCCAGGCTTTCGAACAACAACCAGCCGCCATCGACGAGCAGGCGCGAAAAGTCCATCGCCACGCCCGGCAACCAGCGCCCGACCACGAGGTGGTGAACCACCACCGCGAGCGTCGCGACCGGCAGCACCCGCCAATCGCGATACAAAGAAAGGAATGCGAGCGACGCAAACAGGTGGAAGTGACTCTCCGGCCGGCCGCCCGCCATCTGGATCGCCAAAAAGCCGAAGCCCATCTGCGACAGCGCCACCGCCGCGCGCGTAACCGCCTCGAACGGCATCCATCGCATCACTACAAAGGCCGGCACCGTGAAGATCGCGCCGAGCAAAACCACGCCGACGATAGACAGGCCCACGCGCTCTTCGCCCAGCGCCGCGGCCACCGCGATCCCCACCGCCCACTGACCGGCCAGCAGAAAACGAAAGAGCCGGTTGGTGCGAATGAACACCCGATGCTCGCTCAGCGTGAAGAGCGTCGCCACATGCGCCTGCGGCGGCCGCACCTCCGGCGGGCTGCACTCCTCCGCCGGCTCCGCGGGTGTCGTTTCCAGCTCTGCCACCGAGCTCATGCTTTGCCTCCGTGCCGCGCGCCGACCGCCCGCGAGCCGACCGCCGGCCGACGGCTGGAACCGCCGACAGCGAAGCCGGACCGCGCCACCAGTCCAACACCGGGGGCGATCATGTCTCGTGGTTGCATGTGATTCTAGGGGGTTTCGGCACAAATTCCCGGGGAGTTAAGCGCGCGCGAACGTCAAATCGCACATGCCTACATCGGCCGGCATCACGCTCTCTGCGCCGCGACCCCGCGCTCAGGCAACGCAATTCCTCTCCGTCGCGTCACCGACCCAGCAACTCATCGAGGGCGCGCCGGTCGCGCTTCGTCGGACGGCCGGACCCTTTCTCGCGCGCGAGAAACTGCTGCACCCGCTGTTCGCGGGCCTTTTCGAATTCCGCCGCCGGCGTGAGCTCGGTGCAAAAATCCGGCACCAACTTCGTGCCCACCCGGGATTTCGGCACGCCGGTCACCTTCAAGGTGCGCGTGATCAACCCGAATCGCACGCTCACCGTTTCGCCAGGATGAACGTCGCGAGAGGGTTTCGCCGGCTGGCCCTCCACCTCGACGCTGCCAGCGCGGCAGGCATCCGCCGCCAGGGCGCGCGACTTGAACAGGCGAATCGACCACAGCCACTTGTCCAGGCGGGCACTCGCGATCGGGGAAGACAGGCTTTCTGACGGCGTGAACAAAACGACCGCGAATCTGAGGGATTCGCGGTCGCGCGCAAACGGGTTTGCCGAAATTTACTTCTTCGCCCGGCCGAACTCCGACCGGAGCCAGTCGTCCAGCAGGCCCTTGTCGTAGACCCGCGGGTCGGACCGATCGACGCGCAGCTTCATCGTGTAACTGAGATCGCTGAGCGTGCGCTTGCCTTCCTTGATCACGGTGCCGTTGGCATCGGTCAGCTTGAACGACAGCTGAATGCGCGGAGCATAGATGTCCTTGATGATGCGGATGTCCTGCGCGTTCGGGCTGCGCCACGGTTCGATCTCGCCGGCGAGATCGACATCGGTGATGGTGACGGCGAGCTTCTGCCCCTCAGGCAGCATCTTCGTGGCGCGCTGGACAATGTAGTCCTTCAACTCTTCCAGATTCTTGTCGCGGCCGTAATCGGAACCGCGTTGTCCGTCGGCGGCGTCGGTGAACTTGTCCGGATCGGAAAACTCCACCGTGACGCGGGAATCGGCAGAGGGGTTGGCGGCGCGAAGTCCGGTGATCGCCGCCACTCCGAGAACAAAAGCGAGGGAATAGCGTAGGGTTTTCATGGGTTTGGGTGAGACGGACGCTACCACAAAAAAGTTTCCTGCGCGACTGCCGTTCCCGGATTTGGTCAGGACCGATCCGTCACCGGATCCGGCGGCAGCTCGCCGTTCCCGGAGCGAACCTGCAGGCGGTTCCGCACTTCCTTCACCCCTTGCACGCTGCGCGCATACGCCGCCGTCAGCTCCTTCTGCCGCTCGTCGTCGACCGTGCCGGTCAGCGTCACCACCCCGTCGCGAACCACCACGTCCGTTTGCGCTGCGCTGACGTTGGCGCGGACGAGCAGAATTCCGCGAATCTTGAGCGCGATCCAGCCGTCGCCCCGCTCGTGCTCCGGCGACGCCACTTCGAGCTCGTTGTTCACGCTGACGACGCCCGGCAGATTCCGCACGGTTTCCTCCGCCAGCGTCCGCTGCTGCCGGTCGTGCACGGTGCCGTTCAAAGTCACCACGCCCTCCTCCGCGTGCACCACGACCTGCTTCTTGAGCACCGCTTTGAAATTATACGACTCGCGAGCGGCATCTTCGATCTTGCGGTCCGTCTCGGGGTCCGCCCGCGCCGCCCCGACCGCCAGCAGGGCGGCGATCGCCACCCGTGCCAGCAGCAACAAAGGACGAGGAAGCGGAATCGATTTCACCTCTCCGGGAGAGCGACAACGATGCCAGCGAAGCGACCGCGCGCCCAACTTGACCGCGGTGCGCGGCTTAGAATTTTCGCGCTTCGTGCGGTCGCGACGCCTTCCCGCGTTCTGCAACCTTCGGCCCCGGTCAGATCCCGCGAAACGCACGACGTCCGCGGCGAGAAACCGCCGCCCGCAGGCTTTCTTTTCCCCGGGCGCTGGGTAGCTTCCCGCGGCCATGTTTCCCAACCTCATCCAGCTGCTCACGCGCCGCCGCCCAGCGGAGTTCGATCGCGGCTTCGTCGAGGCCGTGCACCTCGTCGAGCACCTGCCGCGCCGAAACCGTCGGATCGAGCGGCTCATCCTCGTGTGCTGGATTTTGATCGCGGTGAAATGTTGGACCGTCAGCTGGCTCGTGGAGCGGTATCACATGAAATTCGATGCGCTCTGGGTCAACGGCCCGACGGTGGCGTTTGCGCTCATGTGCACGGCGATTTACTTTTGGCGGGAATGACTCGCAGACGACGCTCCGGCTTCCCGGTCGCTCAGGCACGATCCCGCCGCCGGGCGCGGCTCCTCCGCGAATTTTCCTTTATGCCATGCCGCTGAAGTTGGATAACTCGGTCGTGTCCGGTCCGCTCACGATCATACTCGCCGACGATCACGCGCTCGTTCGGGCGGGAATTCGAACGCTGCTCGAAAAAATTCCCGGCGTTTCCATCGTCGCCGAATCCGGTGACGGCCGCGAAACCGTGGCCCTCGTTCACCAGCACAATCCGGATATTGTGATGATGGACATCTCCATGCCCGCGCTCAACGGCCTCGACGCCACCGCGCGCATCGTCCGCGAATGTCCCCGCACGAAGGTGCTCATCCTCTCGATGCACACCAGCGAGGACTACGTCCTCCAGGCCCTCCGTTCCGGCGCGAGCGGCTACCTCCTGAAGGATGCCGCGACCGCCGAGCTGCAGCTCGCGCTCGTCGCCGTGCGCCGCGGCGAAACGTATCTCAGCCCCACGATCTCCCGTGAAGTCCTCGCTCGCTACCGCAAGCTGGCGGCCGATCCCAAAGCCGAGGCCACCAAAACGTTGACGCCGCGCATGCGCGAAATCGTGCAGCTGATCGCCGAGGGCCGGAGCACCAAGGAAATCGCGTTTCTCCTTAACTTGAGCGTGAAGACGATCGAGACCCACCGCATGCACCTCATGGCACGGCTCGGCGTGCACGACGTCGCCGGCGTGGTGCGCTACGCCATGCGTAACGGCCTGATCTCGGTCGAGAAATAGTCGCCCGCGCCCAGCGCCGGCCCCGATGCTTCCATGCCCCACGTTCCCGGTCTCCGCAGCCCCTACGCCAAAGTCGGCCGTCTCGTGTATTTCGGCCGCCTGCTCGACAAAATCCGCCTCCACGCCGCGGGCCAGCTGCCGCCCGATTACACGGGCAATCTCGGCGACACGAGCAGCCCCAATTTTTTCGACGGACGCTGCTGCCGTTTTCTCGGCGTGCCCTACGCCGCGATCCGCGACCGCACCCTCGCCGGCGGCTCCGACGAAGAAATCCTCGCCTGGTGCCAGGAGCTCGGCACGCCTCGCTCGGACGAGGACTGCATGATCTGGAATCGTTTCATGTCGAAGCTGGGCTGGCGCGACGACCGCACCGCCGTGGTGCAGCAACGTATCCGCGAATACGGACTGGCCGAACGGGCCGCCGGCATCGAAACGATGTTCGATCTGATCGACCGCGACGAAGGTCGCGATCCGCTCGCGACCGAACCGTGGCGGGACTGAGCGACCGCCGCGACACGCCAACCGAGATGTCGCTGGTCATCCTTGTCATGGGCGTCGCCGGCAGCGGCAAAACCACCGTCGGCCGGCTCCTTGCCCGCGAATTGCACTGGAGCTTCGCCGACGCCGACGATTTTCACCCCGCCGCCAACGTCGCGCGAATGGCCGCGGGCCAGCCGCTCACCGACGAAGACCGCGCGCCGTGGCTCGCCGCGTTGCGGGCCCACATCGACGACTGCCTCGCCCGGGGCGACAACGCCGTCGTCACCTGCTCCGCGCTGAAACGCAAATACCGCGCAGTGCTCGCACCGGATCGCTCCCGCGTAAAATTCGTCCACCTTCACGGTTCGCGCGAACTGCTGCTGTCCCGCCTGCACGCGCGCACCGACCACTTCATGCGCGCCGAGATGCTCGACAGCCAGCTCGCCACGCTCGAACCGCCCGCCGACGCGATCGCCGTCGACGTCTCGCCAACACCGCGCGAAATCGTGGCGCGGATCCGCGCCGCACTCGGTCTGTAACCTGCTCCACCGTCATTCCTCCCGCCATGCTTCACGTCCTCGATCATCCCCTCGCGCATCACGTGATGACCCATCTGCGCGACCAGAGCACCCGGCCCGCGACGTTCCGCACGTTGTGCTACCAGATCACACTGCTGCTCGCGATCGAAGCCACGCGCGGACTGCCCACCTCCGAAAAAGTGGTCCAGACCCCGCTCGAGCGCTGCGTCGGTCGCGTGCTCGACTCTCATCCGCTCGTGATCGTCCCTATCCTTCGCGCGGGGCTCGGCATGGTGCAGCCTTTTCTGGATACGTTTCCCGACGTCAACGTCGGCTACATCGGTCTCGAGCGGCATCACGAAACGGCCGTGGCCCACAGCTATTATTGCAAACTCCCGCCCGTGAACGACGGCACCCGGGTCCTGCTGGTCGATCCGATGCTGGCCACCGGCGGTTCCGCCGTGCAGGCCATCCGCGCCCTGCGCGAGAACGGCGCCACCGCCATCACGCTCGTGAGCATCGTGAGCGCACCCGAGGGCGTGGCCGAGGTTCACCGGCATTTTCCCGAACTGCCGATCTTCACGGCTGCGCTCGATCGCGAGCTCAACCCCCGCAAATACATCCTCCCCGGCCTCGGCGACTTCGGCGACCGGCTTTACGGCACCTGAGCCGGCAATGTCCCGCCGGTGCGCCGTCGCTGCACTTCCGCGTAAGCTTTTTCCAGCGCCGCCTGCAGCGCGGCCGGCCGCAACGGTTTCGCCAGATAATCGTTCATCCCCGTGGCACGCGCCTCCTCGCGATCCGCCGAGCCGACGCCAGCCGTCAACGCGATGATCCACGGCAGCTGCGCCGTGCGCGCGTCCGCGCGAATCCGCCGGGTGGCCTCGAACCCGTCGAGCTCCGGCATCTGCACGTCCATCAGCACGACGTCGAAGTCCGCCTCTCGCACGGACGCGAACGCCTGTTCGCCGTCGCTCACGACCGTCACCGCATACCCGAGCCGCGCGAGCTGGTGCCGCGCGACCATCTGGTTCACCGCGTTGTCCTCGGCCATCAGGATCCGCAACGGCCGGCGGCGCGCCGTCTGTCGCAATTCGCCGCTCACGTGCACCGGCTTCGCGGACGGCCGCGGCACGCCGCTCAACGCCTGCGCCAGTTTCTCGCCGAGTTGATCGCGTTTGACCGGCTTGTGCACCACCGCGTCGATCGCCGCTTCGTCCGCCGCATCGCCAATCGCGTTCATCAACACGATCGGGAACCGCCGGTCTTTCGCGACGTGCGCGCGGGCCCAGCTCGCCCCGTCAGTGCCGCCGAGATGTAGATCGACCAGCGCGAGATCGAACGGCTCGCCTTTCTCCAGCTGCTCGTCCGCGGCGGCAGCGCTCGGCACCGCCACCGCGTCGATTCCGAAATGACGCAAGTGGTGCGCGAGCACGTCGCGGCTCGTGGCGTTGTCGTCGATCAGGAGCACGCGCCGGCCGGCCAGTTCAGGGTGCCTCGGCTCGAGCTGCAGCTCGGGCGCCACGGCACGCACCTGGATCGTGAACAGAAAACTCGAGCCGCGCCCCGGTTCGCTCTCCACCCACATGGTGCCGCCCATCAGCTCGGCGAGCTTCTTGCTGATCGCGAGCCCGAGACCCGTGCCGCCGTGATGGCGCGTCGTCGACACGTCGACCTGCGAGAAGCTTTGAAACAACCGGTGCTGTTTGTCGGGCGGGATGCCGATGCCGGTGTCGCGCACGCCCATCTTCAACGTCAGCCCTTCGCCCGCCCGCTGCTCCACCCCGACGTGCAGCACGATCTCACCTGCGACGGTAAACTTCACCGCATTGCCGAGCAGATTGACGAAGATCTGCCGCAACCGCACCGGATCGCCGAGGATTCTGGCCGGCACGTCCTCGGCGAGGTCGCACACAAGCTCCAGTTTTTTGGCGAAGGCGCGGCCGGCGAGCAGATCCGCCGCTTCCTCCGCGCAGCCGCGCAAATCGAACTCCACCTGCTCGAGATCCAGCCGGCCGGCTTCGATCTTCGAATAATCCAGCGTGTCGTTGATCACCGCGAGCAGCGCTTCGCCGGACATCTTGATCGTGCGCAGACACTCGCGTTGCTCATCGTCGAGCTTCGTCGCCTCGAGGATGCTCGTCATCCCGATCACGCCGTTGAGCGGCGTGCGGATTTCGTGGCTCATCATCGCGAGAAACGCGCTCTTCGCCTGATTCGCCACCGCCGCTTCCATCGCCAGCTGCTGCGCGCGCTCGATCGCACCCTCGAACTGCGCGTTCAGATCCTGCATCGCGGCGTTCGCCCGTCGCAGGGTCTCCTCATGCTCGCGGCGCTCCGAAAGATCGTCCTGCGTTAACAAATACGCCGTCACCCGCCGCTGCCGGTCGCGGACCGGCTCCAGCGCGATATCCGCCCAGTAAAGTCCGCCGGACCTGGTCCGATTCTCCGCCGCAAACGATCGCGGTTCCGCACGAGCCAGCGCATCATCCATCGCGCGCACGGCCGCCGGATCGCACAGAAGCTCGGCGAGCACGTCCTCCAACTGCCGACCGGTCACCTCCTCGATACGAAAACCCGTCTGATGCGTGAACGCGGGATTCACCCACGCGATCGCCCGATCCAGTCCCGCCGCCATCATCGCCGTCGCGCTCGCGGCCGCCACCGCCTGCAGCAGCTCATCCGCCGTCGCTCCGGAAACCGCGGGCGCGCGCTCGCCTGCAGTCCGCGACAGTCGCCTCGCACGCGGACGGCGCACGGAATCGGCAAGAAACGTGGGGATGGACGGGGGCACGGGCGGAAAGGACGAGAATCCCGGCCTCCCATCGGCGCGATCGGAAGAAACTGTAGGACGACCCGCGCGTCGACGCGCACCGCAATGCCTTGCAGCTCAGAATGACAACTCTCGTTGCCCAACGACGTCGTCACAAAAACCCCGCCGCTTGAAATATCCCGCACGCGCGAGAGGTTCCGCCCGGCTTGCGTTCGCGCGCCGCGTGCGTTGCATCCGGCGCCTGCCGTGACGCCTCCGATCCGCACCAATCTTTACGATCTCAACCGCGACCAACTGCGGCGGTGGCTGGCGGAGCGCGACCTCAACCCGGTGCACGCGGCCCGGCTCTGGTCCCATCTTTATCTGGATCTCGCCAACAACTTCGACGCGATGTCCGACCTGCCGGTGCGCGTTCGCCAGGCACTTGCCCGCGACGCCCGCCTCGGCGTGCTGCCGGCCGTCGTCGCGACCGACTCGAACGACGGCTTCACCCGGAAATACCTTCTGCAACTCGACGACGCCGAACGCATCGAGACCGTGCTGATGCGTTTCACCGGCCGCGTCACCGCCTGCATCTCGAGCCAGGTCGGCTGTGCGATGGGCTGCGTCTTTTGCGCCACCGGCCAGATGGGCTACACGCGCCACCTCACGCCCGGCGAGATCGTCGCGCAAGCCGTCCACGTCGCCCGCGCCCTGCGCGTCGCGCCCGCCCCATCCGGCCCCGACTCATCGCCGCGCCCCGAACGCCTTCGCAATATCGTGCTGATGGGCATGGGCGAGCCGCTCCACAACTACGATGCCGTCATGCATGCGATCGACATCCTCCGCGACGACGGCGGGCTCGCCCTCGCCGCCGAGCGCATCACGTTGAGCACCGTCGGCGTCGTGCCTGGCATTCTCCGCCTCGCGCGCGAGCAGCGCCCGCTCCACCTCGCCGTTTCGCTGCACGCCGCCGATCAGGCCGAACGCGCCGCCCTCGTGCCCGCCGCCCGCAAATGGCCGCTCGACGAGCTCATGGCCGCCTGCCGCACCTACAGCGAAGCGACCGGCCGGCGGATTTTCTACGAGTGGACCCTGATTGAGGGAAAAAACGACACGCCGGACCACGCCCGCGCCATCGGCACCCTGCTCCGCGGCCTGCCCGCGCAGGTCAACCTGATCCCTTTGAATCCAACTCAAGGATACGACGGAGCTCCCACCCGCTCGGAGGCCGCGCGGCGGTTTCAAACCATCCTCGCCGAGGAGTTTTCGCTGCCCAGCACCGTCCGTCAGCGGCGTGGCATCGACATCGCCGCCGGTTGCGGCCAGCTCGCGATCGCGAGCTGAGCGGGCTCACTCCAGTTCGCGCAACGCGTCGGCTGCGATCCAGCGCGCCGCGCGCGAATCGATTTTCCGAATACGCTTGGCTTCCGCAATCGCCGCGCGGCGCAGACGCGGGTTGCGCTTGCCGATCTGGCGCAGCGCCCAGTTCACCGCCTTGCGCACAAAATTCCGCTCGTCCGTCGCCTCGCGCGCAATCACCGGCAGGAAGCGCAGGAAGACCTCGTCCGGCAGCTCCTTTCGATGCACCGCCATTCCGGCCACGATCGAGAATGCCGCCCGTTTCACATACTCCGCGCGGCGGTGGCTCCACGCGTGCGCCTTCGCCTCCGCGAACTCCGTGCGATCGAACACGAACGCCAGCGAGTCCGTCACCGCCCAGTTGTCGCAATCGCGCACCCAGGCATCCATCTGCCGGCGCGTGAGCCGCCGCGGATCCGCCACGAGCGTCGCCAGAATCCGCGCCTCGTGAATGCCCGTCCGCCAGAGATCGAGCGCGAGCTCGTGATCGCGTCGATGGATCCGCGCCAGCGCGCGCAGTCGCGGCGCGGGTATCCCCAGCTGCTCGCCGGCAGGCACGATGCCGAAACGGCGCATGCCGGCGATGTTGCGCTCGTCCCGCCATGACCGGAGGCGCGCCACGATCTCCCCGGCCGCGTTCATGCCTCCTCCGTCAGCCGAGCTGCTGCGCCTGTGCGATCAACGGCGAGGCCGCCAGCGCGGCGTCGAGCCGCGACGCGAGCGCGAGTTTCTCGGCGCGATTGCGCAGGCTGAGGAACGCCAGCGACGCCGCCTCGCCCGTGTTCGCCGCCGCACCGGCGCGCGCCACGGTTTCCTCGGTCACGGTCGCGAGCTGCGGTTTTTCGAGAAGGTTTTTTTCGCCGAGAAACAAAGTCAGCCCCGCACCGAGCGTATCCAGCCACATCGTCGGCGACGCCGGCGGCGCGTAGGCGAGTCCGTCTTTCTCCGGGCTCCACTCCATGAACAACCGCACTTGCTCCTGCAGCTTCGCCAGCTCCGCGTCGGCCGTCGCCGGCGCCCAGCGCGCGGTGAACTGCTTGCGCTCGCGAAACTTCTTCACCTCCCACACGCGCAGGATCATCTCCCAGTCGCCCGACACCTGCCGGAGCGCGCCGGTGAAAATATAATCGAGGCCGCCCTGCGTCGTCTCGACGAGCTGCCGCAGATTGTCCGCGCTCCATTCCGACGGGAACACCGCATAATGTCCGCCCTGCACGCCGATCGCCGCGATCGGCGCATAATGCGGCGAGAAATAAAACGTTTCCGCCAGCCACAGCGGAATCGCGCGGCTCATCCGGCCGAGCTCGGTCTCGGGTTGTTTCGCGACTTCGAGAAAATTCGCGAGCCCGGGCGTCGCCAGTTGCGCAAACGCCACGCGCCGCAACCGCCCGTCCTTCGGCGGCAGGATCTCCGCCGCCAGCGGCTCGAGTCCGTAAAACCACATCGGCTTGCTGATGCTCACCAGGTTGATCTTCACGTCTTCCGGCACACCGCCCGGCGCCGCGCCGCCCGAGGTCGCATCCGCGGTTTGCCCGGAGTGAATCATCTCGGCGATCGCGTTGGAAAATCCGTAAAGGCGCTCCTCCAGCTCGGGCCGGTTCAACGCGAACAGCAGATCGAGCACATGCTGCGCCGCCTCGGCCTGGCGCAACACCAGATACGCCTGCAGCAGGTTCAATCCCGTCGCCGGGCCGTGACGCTCGGCATCGTAGCGCGGCGCGACGAGCTCCACGATTTCCTTCACATGGCCATTCGTGCCGAGGTCGCCGGAGATCGTCACCAGCACATCCGGGCGATCGCCGGCCTCGGCGAGCACTTCTTCGTAGATCGCGAGCGCGCCTGGCAGATCGTGCGCCTCCAACTTCTCGCGCGCGGCGACGAGCCGCGCTTTCACGCTGCCCGCGGCGGCTTCAGCTGGCGTCGCGGCCGGTGGGGCCGACGACGGCTGCGCCGGGGTGGACGAAGCGGCCGGTTTCTTGCCGGCCAGACGGTCAAAAAATCCCATGCCGCGACAAAAGCGCCAGCGCGCACGCTGGCGAACAGAAATCCGCTCAACCTTCGCGCACCAGCAAACGACGCACGCCTTCGATCGCCGGCTCGGCGATGGGCACCAGTGCCAGCGGCGAACGCGGCGCGAGCGCCTGGCGAACCACCGCATGCGTCAAAATCGGCCCGCTCAATCCCGCGCGCAACGAATCCGTCGGCACCCCGGAAAACAATTTCGTGACGACCCGCGCCGCGAGCTCCAGCAGTTCGCCCGCCGACTCGACGATCAGATCGTGCGCGCTGTGATCGCCCTCGCTCGCGAGCCGCAGCACCGCCGGCGCCAGGCTCGCAATCCGCGCGACCGGCGCGGGATCGTCGTAAAAGAATCGCCGCACCGCCGCTGCATCCGCCGCCGCGCCCAGACCCGTGTGATCGCGCACGGTCGGACCGAGTCGCGACGCCGGCAGCCAGCCTTGTAATTCCAGCAACGCGCGGCTGATCGCCCGCCGGCCGAGATCGTAACCGCTGCCCGGATCGCCGAAACGCCAGCCGAGCCCGCCGGCGTAATGCACGCCGCCCTCGCGATCGCGCGCAGCGACAAACGAGCCCGTGCCGGAGTGCAGCACGAGGCCCGGCGCGCCGCCAGTCGCGAGCTCCAGAATCGGCAGCGAGTCCGGCGCCGTTTTCACGTCGCCGAAATCGACGAGCGTCGACGCCATCTCGCGCCAGAACGCCGCGCTGCCCGCCATGTAAAGCCGTGTCGCAACCACGCGGGCCTCAGGCTGCACCCGCTGCGCTCCGGCCAGCACCGCGCACAACGCATCGGTGACGATGAGCCGCGCTTGCTCCGCGCCGACGACGCTCGGATTGCTGCCGGGCGCGAGATGCCGCGCGACGATCTCGCCGGTCGAGGTCACGGCGATGCACTCCGTTTTCGAGCCGCCGCCGTCGACGCCGATGCGCAGGTGCATGAGGCGTTTTACGCGAGCTGCCGGCTGAGGCGGCCCTTGTATTTTTCCGCCAGCTCGCGATTGCGCTCCACCGAGCCGGGCAGGTTTTGGCTGCGTAAAATCGGCAGCGGGTGACCGTGCTCCTTCAGCCATTCGACGACCGAGAGCGTGAGCCAGTTGAGCAGCGAGCAGCCGATGAACGTCGACGTCGGGCCAGCTTTCACTTCATCGCGCACGTCGACGATCGCGTCGCCTGGCACGCCACCGTTATCGAGCACGAAGTCGGCGACCTCGTGCAGTTTCTTTCCGTCGGGATGCACGGTCGGATACGTCGTCGACATCGCGAGCGCGGTGAGGCCGACGACGTGCAGGCCTTTTTTCTTCGCGTAGAGCGCGACCTCGAGCGGCGACGAATTTTTGCCCGAGTTCGAGATCACGATGATCGTTTCGCCCGGCAGGAGTTGATACTGGCGGTCGTGGCGCTCGACGAGCTTCGTGCCGTAGCCGACGAGATTCTCGATGAAGCCCGAGGTCGGATCGATGATGCCGTTGATGCACACGAGCCCGCCGGCGCGGCCGATGATTTCGCGCGCGATCAATTCGCTGTGCCCGCTGCCGAACGTGTGCAGCACGCCGCCGCGCGCGAGCGATTCACCGACGATCGGCGTGATCTGCGCGATCGTGGGGGCGTTGGCCGTCCAGGCGCGCGCGAGCATTTCGTTGGCGCGGTGATAATAGGTTTCGGCGAGCGACATAAATCGGGTGGTCCGGTCACGCCTCCCAGCGGCCGTAGATGCCGCAGGGCAGCACTTTCCCGTCGCGCTGGATCGGCAGGCCCACCTCGCCGGCGGTGATTGCGCCGCCGCGATCGGGCAGCAACTCGGCGAGAAGATTGGCGACGACGGTCGGCGACAGGCGAGCGGTGTAGGCGTTGATCAGAAAAAACAGCGGTTGCTCGCTCAGCACCGCGCGGCACTCGAGCAGGAGCTCCCACAAATGATCCTCGAGCCGCCACATCTCGCCGGAGCTGCCGCGGCCGTAGGTCGGCGGATCCATGATGATCGCGTCGTAGCGGCGTCCGCGCTTCAGCTCGCGGCGCACGAACTTGAGACAGTCGTCGGTGATGTAACGGATCGGGGCGGAGGCGAGCCCGCTCAGTGCGGCGTTGTCGCGGCACCATTTCACCATGCCTTCGGCGGCGTCGACGTGGCAGACGCTCGCGCCGGCCGCGGCGGCGGCGACGGTCGCCGCGCCGGTATAACCGAAAAGATTCAGCACCGACACCTCGCGACCGGCGGCGCGGGCCGTGCGGATTTTCGCGCCAAACCAGTCCCAGTTGACCGCCTGCTCGGGAAACAGGCCCGTGTGCTTGAACGACGTCGGGCGGATGTTAAACTTCAGCTCGCCGTAAGTGAGAGTCCATTGCTGCGGCAGTTTTCGCCGAAACTCCCACTTCCCGCCGCCGCTCTCGCTGCGATGATAAAAGCCGTCCCAGTTCTCCCATTTTGCGCCGGCGCCCCCGCGTCGGGGCCAGATGATTTGCGGATCCGGACGCACCAGCGTGAATTCGCCCCAGCGCTCCTGTTTCATCCCGCCGCCGCAGTCCAGCAGCTGATACGATTGCCAGCGATCGGCGACGATAAGAGCGGGACGTTCGACGGGCGGCATGATTACGACAGGAACCCGACCAAACGGCTCCGGTCTCCACCTGTCGAGAGCCCGCGCAAAAATTTTACGGATCTCGTAGATTGACAGTCGTTTAAAGATCAAATCGTCTGACCCATTCCATGAACTCAAACGTTCTCCCTAAACAAATCGCCGCGGTCCTTTTTGCCGCGCTGTTCGCCTCGGCCGCTTTGGCCGATGTCGTCGAAACGAAGAATGGCGCGCGCATCGTCGGCCAGATCGTGAAGATCTCCGATGGCGCCGTGTCGATGAACACCGACTACGCGGGGGCGCTCACGATCAAGCAGGCCGAAGTCGTCGCCATCACCACCGATCAGCCGGTGAGCGTGCGCCTCGAAAGCGGCACCGTGCTCGCGGGCACCGTTTCCACCGCGTCCGGTGCGATGAAGATTTCCGGCTCCGACGGCCAGCTCACCACCAGCGTCGACAAAGTCGCCGCCACGTGGGCCGCCGGCGAGGAAGACCCCCGCGTTTCCGCCCTGCGCCGCCACTGGAGCTACGACGCCGCCGTCGATATCGCCGGCAAGACCGGCAACAAGGAACAGCTCGGCACCGCCGTCTCCGCCCGCGCGATTCTCAAGACGCCCGAAGACACGCTCCAGTTCTACACCGCGTATGACCGCCAGGTTTCCGACGGCGCCAAGTCCGCCGATCAGTTCAAGGCCGGCGTCGACTATCAGAATAATTTCGCCGGCAAACGGTCGTGGTATGTGCGCGACGAGGGTGGCTTCGACCGCATCAAGGACATCGATCTCTACAACATCGCCGCCGTCGGTATGGGCTTCGACTTCATCAAGGAACCGAAGCACACGCTCACGGGCCGCGCCGGTCTCGCGTTCCGCTATGAAGGTTACCGCAACCCCGCCACCGAGGACGTGCGCAGCGCCGGTCTCGATCTCGGCTTCAACCACGAATGGGAGTTCACGAACTCCCGCCTCGTCAACCGGCTGAGCTTCGTCCCCACCTTCGAGGACTTCGGCAACTTCCGTCTCACGCACGAGTCGTTCTACGAAGTTCCGCTCGCCGCGCCGTCCTGGAAGCTGCGCCTCGGCGTCAGCAACGACTACAACAGCCAGCCCGGCACCGGTGTCGAACGCCTCGACACCTCCTACTTCACCCGCCTCGTGCTGACCTGGCAGTAAGTCTTGCCAGCCGCTGCCCCGCAGCGCCCGGCATTTCCTCGAGCGTGCTCGCCTCCCGGCGGCACGCTCTTATTTTTGGCGGTCACGATGACCGCACCGTCTCCGGCTCGTTGCGCCGAGCTCTCCGCCCGCCTCGACGGCGAGCTGCACACCGGTCGCACCCAACGGCTCCTCTACGCGACCGACGCTTCCGAGTATCAGGAAACGCCGCTCGCCGTGGCGCTCCCGGCCTCGGAATCCGATGTCGCCCAACTCATCGCCTTCGCCCGCGAGCACCGCATCGGATTGATCCCCCGCACCGCGGGCACGTCGCTCGCCGGGCAGACCGTCGGCGGCGGGATCGTCGTCGACCTGGGTCGCCACCTGAATCGCATTCTCGCGATCGATCCGGGCCGCCGGCTCGTGCGCGTCCAACCGGGCGTCATCCGCAACGAGCTCAATCTCGCGCTCAAGCCGCACGGGCTCCTCTTCGGGCCTGAGACGTCCACCGCGAGTCGCGCGATGATCGGCGGCATGGTCGGCAACAACTCCTGCGGCAGCAATTCGCTGGTCTACGGCTCGACCCGCGACCATCTCGTCCGCGCCCGCGGCTTCCTCGGCGACGGCAGCGAGGTCACGTTCGGCCCGCTCTCGGTCGCCGAGTTCGCCGCCAAATGCGCCGGGCCCGACACGCTCGAGACGAAAATCTACCGCACGGTCCGCGACCTGCTGGGCGATCCCGCTCACCGCCGTCTCATCCGGGAGCATTTTCCGAAACCCGAAGTTGTCCGCCGCAACACCGGCTACGCGCTCGACGCGCTGATGGACTGCGCGGTCTTCGATCCCGCATCGCCGCACCCGTTCAATCTCTGCCGGCTGATCGCCGGCTCCGAAGGCACGCTGTTTCTCGGGGTGGAGTTCGAGCTCGATTGCGATCCGCTGCCGCCGCCGCCCGTCCTGCTCTGCGCGCATTTCACCAGCATCCAGGAAGCGCTCCGCGCGGTGCTGGTGGTCCTGCCCCACCGGCCGACTGCGGTCGAGCTCATCGACCGTCACATCCTCGAATGCACGAAGCAGAACCTCGAGCAGGCGCGCAACCGGTTCTTCGTTCAAGGCGATCCCGGCGCGATTCTCGTCCTGGAGCTGCGCCGCGAGCGGATCGAGGAGGCCCTCGCCGGGCTCGCCCGCCTCGAAGCCGCCCTGCGCGCCGCCGGACTTGGCTACGCGTATCCGATTTTGCGCGACAGCGACGTCGACCGCGTGTGGGACCTCCGCCGCGCGGGGCAGGGCGTCATGAGCAATGTCGCCGGCGACGCCAAGCCCCGCGAGAATGTCGAAGACACCGCCGTCGCTCCCGCGGACCTGCCGGCCTACATCGCCGAATTCGACGCGCTCCTGCGCGACAAATACGGTCTGCGCTGCGTCTACTACGGACACGCCGGCGCCGGCGAACTTCACACCCGGCCCCTCTTCAACCTCAAAACCGCGGAAGGCGTGAAGCTCTTTCGCAGCGTCGCCACCGACGTCGCCGCGTTGGTGAAAAAATACCGCGGCTCCCTCAGCGGCGAGCATGGCGACGGCCGACTCCGCGGCGAGTTTCTCCGATTCATGGTCGGCGACGCCTGTTACGAGCTCATGCGCCAGGTGAAACGCGCCTTCGACCCCGCGGGCGTGCTCAATCCGGGCAAGATCATCGACACGCCGCCGATGGACGCCTCGCTCCGCCACGGTCCCGGCGTGCCCACGCCGGATTATCCCACCGTCTTCAATTTCGCGGCGACCCAGGGCGTGCTGCGCGCCGCGGAGAAATGCAACGGCTCCGGCGATTGCCGCAAAACCCATCTCCTCGGCGGCACCATGTGTCCCAGCTACATGGCGACGCGCAACGAAAAGGACACCACTCGCGCCCGCGCCAACATGCTCCGCCACATGCTGACGCACCCGCGCCATCCCGCCGATCCGTGGGACAGCGACGAGATCGCCGAGGTGATGGACCTCTGCCTTTTCTGCAAGGGCTGCAAATCCGAGTGTCCGTCCAACGTCGATCTCACGCGACTGAAGGCCGAATGGCAGCAGCACTTCTACGACGTCCGGCGCGTGCCGCTCCGCGCGCGGCTGATCGCCAATTTTTCCCGGCTCGCCGCACTGGGCATGCTCGCGCCCCGATTCCACAACTGGATCGTGACCGGCGCGGTTTTTTGAGCCGGAGATTGAAACAGGCCATCGGGTTCGCGCCGGAACGCAGTCTGCCGCCGCTACCGCCGGTCACCTTGCGCCGCTGGCACGCCCGCCATCTTCGCCGGCGCCGCGCCGCCACGCCCGCTCCGCTCGGCCGCGTTTATTTTTTCTGCGACGAGTTCACGAACCATCACGACGCCGCCATCGGCATCAAGGCCGTGCAACTGCTCGAACGGCTCGGCTACGACGTGGCCCTCCCGGCGCATGCCGCCAGCGGCCGCGCGCAGCTTTCGAAAGGATTTGTCCGTGCCGCGCAGCGGCTCGCGACCCGCAACGTGGCGCGACTTTCCCCCCTTATCTCGGACGAGACGCCGCTGATCGGGCTGGAGCCGTCCGCCCTTCTCGGCTTCCGCGACGAGTATCCCGATCTCGTGCCCGACGGCCTGATCCCCCGCGCGCACGCGCTCAGCCGGCAGGCGCTGCTCTTCGAGGAGTTCATCGCTCGCGAGATGGAGCGCGGACGAATCTCCGCCGACGCCTTCACCCGCGAGTCGCGCATGATCAAGCTCCACGGCCATTGCCACCAGAAGGCGCTTTCCTCGCTCGCGCCAGCGATCCGCGCGCTGTCATTGCCGCGCAACTACAAGGTCGAGGTGATCCCGTCCGGCTGCTGCGGCATGGCGGGATCGTTCGGCTACGAGGCCGAGCACTTCGAGCTCTCGCAGAAGATCGGCGAGCTCGTGCTGTTCCCCGCGGTGCGCGCAAGCGATCCGGCGACGCTGATCGCCGCCGCCGGCACGAGCTGCCGTCATCAAATCAAGGACTCCACCGGCCGGCGTGCGCTACACCCGGCGGAGATCCTGTTCGACGCGCTCGTGTAGACGAATCGCAGCGCCGCGTCAGAACAACCGGCTGGGCGTCGGCTCGTCGTCGCCTTTGCCCTCGTAGGCGTGGACCGAACAGGCCGAGTCGCTCCACAATGGCAGATTGTGTTTCCGCCACTCCTTCGTCTCCACGACATCGCGCTGCAGCTCCGGATCCTCGCAGCGCATCATCAGGCGGTTCAGGGCGGCATAGACCACGTCTTCCGGCGTGACCCGCAACGCTTCGGCGAAGCGCTCCACGGTGTCGCGCTCCGCTTGCTCGAGGTGTAGTTTGATGGCACTCACGGGGTCCTCCTTGTTCGCGTTTCCCGGCGGGGATACATTATCGGTGAGACCGCTGGCGGCAACGGATGGAGCCGTCGGCGGCCCGGACAAACGAAAGTCTAATGACCGGCCCGCGGCCCAGAGGAGACCGGCTGCGCGGCGATTGTTTCATGGCAAGAAACGCACAACGCCTATCCGGCGGACGGCGGTTCGGACGGTCCTGGCTTCTGCTCCGCGGCGGACGCTTTTTCCGCTTCCGCCGCCTTCGCCGCCTCCAGCGCCTTCAGGCGCTCCAGCTCCAGCGGGTGCTCCTCGAACATCTCCTCCTCCGACATCCGCCCCGTCAGCCACGAGAGATTCATCGGATAAACATCGGGGTTGAAGATCACGAAATAGAAATGCCAGACGACGATCGCGAGCGTCGCGAGGATCGCCTCGTAGAAGTGAATCGTGCGCGAGATATCGAAACCGAGTTTCGTGAGCAGGCCCATCGACGTGTTCTCGAACCAGAGAATGACGCCCGTCGCGCCCATGAGCAGCGAGCCCCAGATGAGCGCCCAATATTCGGCCTTCTCTATATACGAAAAGCGCGGGAACGCGGGCTTCGTCGGCGACAGGCCGAGATTGTAACGCAGCACTTTCCACGGATCCGTGAGATCCCGCCACCGCGGCAGCAGATCGCGGAACAGCGCGCGACCGGGCACCGTGAACGCCAGGTAGCTCACATGCCACGCGCCCGCCACGAGCATCACCACGCCCGCGATCCGATGGATCGCACTCCGCCACTCGAATGCGCTCGAGCTGAGGTTCCGGATCCCGACCACCCACCACGCCTCCGGGTAGCGCAACATGAAACCGGTGATCACCAGCAGCACAAAACTGATGACCAGCGCCCCGTGCTGCAGCCGCTCGTGCACCGTCATGCGCACATACAGGCGATGCGCAAGGTGCTCGGGCTCGATCACGCCCTTCTGGATCGCGAGCTTGCGCCGGATCTTCTTCAGGAAATCGAGCAGGTTGTGCAGCAGCATGCCGCCCACCACGATCGCGATCAGCCAGACGTAGATGCTCGAAATGATATAGAGCGCGAAGTGGTTGCCGTCTTTTTTCAGCGCGGACTCGGGACTCACATGCACCGAGCCGACCGTGAAACGTGTATTCGCGCCGGGATGACACTCGCCGCAGGTCTGCACGAGGTTCGACTTGTGCACCGTCGAGGTCGGATCCAGCGGCGACTTGATCGCGTGCGCGCTGTGGCAGCTCGCGCAATTCACCACCTCCACCGCGCCGCCGCGGGCCGCGAGCCCGTGATAACTGTCGGCAAAAGTCTGGAACGCCTGCGAGGAGAGCCCGTATTTCGCCGTCAGCCGCAGCGAAGCGTGACACG
Source organism: Opitutaceae bacterium (assembly GCA_040255565.1). Taxonomy (GTDB): domain Bacteria; phylum Verrucomicrobiota; class Verrucomicrobiia; order Opitutales; family Opitutaceae; genus Opitutus. Next base: position 781,102 of record JBDZVH010000002.1, read on the forward strand.
TGGCGCAGACCTCCTGTGCGACATTGGCCGCATGCACCGGCGAGGTCGGATCCTTGTGCCCGCGAATATCGTGCTCGCCATGGCAGTCCGTGCACGCCGGCGAATCGGCATTGCCCTTGCGCAGCGCCGCCGCATGCACGCTCTCGCCGAACTCCTTCGCCTCCTTCTCGTGACATTTCGCGCAGGTCTCCGGCTGCCGCTGCTTGTTCATCTTCGCGCCGGCCGTGATCGCGCGATTCATCTCGTGCGCGCCGTGACAATCCACGCAGGTCGCCGATTCGCTCTTTCCGGCCTGCAGCGCCGCGCCATGCACGCTGTGATCGAACGCCGCCACAAACTTCGTGCCGCGCAGCACCTGGCTGGCGACCGCGGGTTTCTCCACGTGGCACGACTCGCACAGCTTCATCTGCGCGAGCTTCTGCTCGAGCGTCGGCCGGCCGGGCATCCGCGCGATCGCCGGGTCGTTGTGACAGGTCAGGCACGTGGGGGCGAGCGTGTCGCCTTCCGCGAGCGACGTGCCGTGAGCGGAAGCCACGAAATGATCGCGCGACTCCTCGTGGCAGCGCCCGCAACTCGTCGTGAGTTTGTTTTTCGCGAACGGAAACGCCGGCGACTTGACGCTCGCGATGTCGTGTCCGCCGTGGCACTCCGCGCACGCGGTATCCCTGCCCTCGGGGATCGTTTTCAGCGCGAGTCGCTGGTGGAATTTGTGTTTCTTGCCGGTGTCGTCGTGACACGAGAAACAGTCGACCGGCACGGGTTTCTCGCGGTGCGGCGTGGCCTTCGCGTCGAGTCCCTCGTGGCAATCCACGCACTCGAAAGAGCCGTGAGCCGACGCGGCGATCCGGTCCGCATCGACGAGCAGGATCCGGTTTGTCCCCGCCGCCGCCTTCGCCATCGCGACGTGGTCCGCATGACATTCCAGACAACTCGCGCTGCCCGGCGCCTCCGCTTCGTCGTCCGCGGCCCGCAGCTCCCCGGCGCCGATCGCCAGCACAACGCCCGCGATCACGCGAACGCCCCGGGCCGCGATCGCCCATGCGCCAGCAGGTCGCCGAAAACCGGTTGCGAAGCTCATGCAGGAAAACGCCCGTATTCGCCGGCGGCTCACGCCTCCAGCAAACGCTCGAGCGGCTTGATCCTAGCGCGCCCCGAGAGGTGACGCCGTGCATTTTTTGGCGGAATGTCATCGCCCGCTGCGCATTCGTCGAGGGAGCGCAAGGTCCGCGTCGCCACGGTCCTTGCGTCGCCGGGCGACGAGCGCCACCCTTGAGGCATGTCGGATCTCGCCGCCAAGTTCATCCAGGCGTTCATTCCGCTGTTCGTCGCCATCGACCCCATCGGTCTCGCGGCGATTTTTCTCGCGATGGGCGCCGGCGTGCCGGCCCAGACGCGCCGCAAGATCGCCAACCAGGCGGCCTGGACCGGCGGCGGGGTCGCGCTGTTGTTTTTGTTTCTCGGCCAGTCGATCTTTTCGGCGCTGGGCATCACGGCCGGCGATTTTCAAATCGCCGGTGGATTGATCCTGTTCGTCCTCGCGGCGCGCGACATCGTGCATTCCGCGGCGGAAGCACCCGCGAAGCTCGCCGACGACTTCGGTGTCGTTCCGCTCGGGATGCCGCTGATCGCCGGGCCGGCGTCGATCACCACGCTGATCCTGCTGTCGCAGACGCTCGGCGTCGCCGTCACCCTCGTGGCGCTCGCGGTGAATCTCGTGCTGGTTGTGCTGGCTTTCGCCTACAGCGAAAAGATCGGTCGCTGGATCGGTGCCACCGGCATGCGCGCGATCTCGAAGATCATCTCGCTGCTACTCGCCGCCATCGCCGTCAACATGGTCCGGCAGGGCCTCGTGCATTGAGCCGCGGCGCGGCGGCCCGCGCTTAACCTTCGAAGGTGGTAAGCAGATTTGCGTAGATCTTCGCGGTGTTCACGAGATCGCGCACGCTCGCGCGTTCGTCGACCGCATGGTAATTCTCGCCGCCCGGCCCGTAGCCGAGCGTTGGAATCTTCAGGTGATGCGCAAAGAAATGCATGTCGTTGAAACCGGTCGACACGCTGAACTGCGTCTTCTGCCGGCGCACCTCGCTCACGCTGCCGGCCATCGCCGCAAAGAACGGGTGCGTCGGCGCCGAAAAGCACGCGAAATTTTCCGAGACCTTCGTGATCGTGATCCGGCATTGCGGGATCTTCCGCGCCGCCGCGACGAGAAACGCGCGCAATTCCTTCTCGGCCGCGGCATGGTTCTCCGACGCGAGCACGCGGCGGTCGATCGAGAAGCGCGCCTCCGCCGGCACGGTGTTGATCTTGCCGCCCGGGCCGGCGGAGAACACACCGCCGACATTGATCGTCGGCCGCATCCGCCGTCCATCCGGCGTGCGCCACGTGCGCCGTTCGAGCCGTCGCTTGTATTCTTCCAACGCGAGCACCAGCGCCGACATTTTTTCGAGGGCGTTGACGCCATGTTCGGGTTGCGAGCCATGCGCCGCCCGGCCGTGCACCACGACCTCGAGCCAGACGACGCCATTGTGCCCGCAACACACGCAACCGCCCTCGCCGCCTTCCATCACGATGGCGTAATCCGGCCGGATCGGCGCATGTCGGACCAGCCAGCCGGCGCCGAGCTCCGAGTCCGTTTCCTCGTCGGCCGTGAACGACACCTCGACGTTCATCTTCGGTTTCGTGCGCGTCGCCTGCAGCGACCGCAGCGCCAGCAGCAGACTCGCATGGGAGCCCTTCATGTCCGAACTTCCCCGTCCGTAAACCCAGCCGCGCTCCAGCGCGCCGCTGAAGGGACTGCCATGGCGCCACGCGCCGGAAACCGGAACGACATCGTAGTGGGCGTTGAAGTGGATGGTCTTGCGCGCACCGCGGGCCGCCAGCTTGCCGACGACGTTAAATCGTGGATACGCCTGTTGGTCGGGCGGCAGCGTCCGGCGGAGCAGCTTTTCCGGGATCCGGTATCGCTTCACCCGCAGACCGGCCGCCGCGAGTTCGCGGGCGAGCAGCGCAGTGATGGCATCATAGTTTTCACCCGGTGGATTGACCGTGGGGATCCCAACCAGCTGCTGCAAGGTGGCGACAAGTTCATGGCCGTGGCGCTCGATGTAGTCGGTCGGAGTCATGCGTGCGGCGAGCCTACAGCACCACCGACGGCTCCACGAAGCCCAAAAAGCCGCCGGCCGGCCCGGCGGGCGGCCAGATGAATTTTGACACTGCCGCCGCCGGCAACCAGGCTCGCCGTTCACACGATGCCACTGGCCGATTTGCGCAAAGACTACTCCCTCGCGGGTCTCGCCGAAAAGGACCTCGCCCGCGATCCGTTCCGCCAGTTCGACAAATGGTTTCAGGAAGCTGCGGCCGCGAAGATCGCCGAACCTAACGCGATGGTGCTTTCCACCGCCACGCGCGACGGCCGCGCATCGGCGCGCACCGTCCTGCTCAAAGCCGTCGACGGGCGCGGCTTCGTCTTCTACACAAATTATCTCAGCCGCAAGGGTCGCGAGCTCGATGCCGTCCCGCATGCCAGCCTGCTGTTCCCGTGGATCGCCCTCGAGCGGCAGGTCATCGTCGAGGGTGCGGTCACGAAGGTCTCGCGCGAGGAATCCGAAGCCTATTTCCACAGCCGGCCCGTCGCGAGTCAGCTGGCCGCGTGGGTGTCGCAGCAGAGCTCGATCATTTCCGGCCGCAAAACCCTCGAGGAGGCCATGAAGGAGCTCGAGCGGAAATACGCCGGCCAGGTCGTGCCCGTTCCCCCGCATTGGGGCGGTTTCCGCGTTTCGCCGGAGACGGTGGAGTTCTGGCAGGGCCGGCGCAGCCGTCTGCACGACCGCCTCCGCTACCGGCGCGAGGCCGACGGCAGCTGGGCGATCGAGCGACTCGCCCCGTGAAAAAAAAGCCACGCTCCGCGGGAAAAACGCCGGCCCCGCCCAGCCTCCTCGCCGCCGCCCTCCGGGCTCAGGCCGACGGCGTGCTGATCGCCGATGCGAGCACCCCCGCGCGCGGGCTGAGGATCCTGTTCGTCAACGACAGCTTCTGCGCGATGACCGGCCACCGCGCCGCCGTCCTCCTGGGCGAGCGCCACGATGTCTTTCACGCCGACCGCTCGGATTTCGCCAAGCTTCGCGCCTGGCTCCGCCGCCGTCCGCCCACCACCCCGTTCTCCGGCGAAGGTTACCTGATCAGGCGCGACGGGGAGTCGTTCTACGCCTCGTGGACGCTCAGTCCGATCGTCAACCGCCGCCAGCGCGTCACCCACCTCGTCGCCGCCTACCGCGACACCACCGAGAAGCGCCGCCTCCAAGAAGCGCTCGTGCATTCGCAGCGGCTCGACGCCGTCGGCCGGCTCGCCGGCGGCGTTGCCCACGACTTCAACAATCTCCTGTCAGTAATTAATGGATACTGCGAGATGCTCGCCGCGCAGGTCGCCGATCGTCCCCGCGCGTTGCGCGAGGTCACCGAGATTCACAAAGCCGGCCTGCGCGCCGCCACGCTCACCCGCCAGCTGCTCGCCTTCGGGCGCCGGCAGCCGATGGACGCCCACGTGATCAGCTTCAACCGCGTCGTCCAGGAAAACGCCGCGATCATGCGCCGGCTCATCGGCGACGCGGGGCGGCTCGAGCTCGAGCTGGCGGCCGACGCCGGCAACGTCCGCGCCGATCCCACCCAATTCCAGCAGGTCCTCCTCAATCTCGTAATCAACGCCCGCGACGCTCTGCGCGACAACGGGTGCATCACCGTCGCCACCGGCAATCGCGAGATCAAACCCGGACACAACCGTCGCGTCACCGACATCCCCCCCGGCCGCTACGTCTGCCTCGCGGTCACCGACAACGGCACGGGCATGGACGCGGAGACGCAGAAACATCTTTTCGAGCCGTTTTTCACCACCAAACCCGAAGGCAAGGGCACCGGGCTCGGTCTCGCCCTCGTTTACGGCGTCGTGCAGCAAAGCGACGGCTTCATCACCGTGCGCAGCGCGCTGCTTGCCGGGTCGACGTTCGAGATTCTGCTGCCGGAGGTGCGCGAACCGGCGGACGCCGCCGACAGCCCCGCGCCCATCCCGCCGCTGCCCGCCACCCGCGGCCACGAAACCCTCCTGCTCGTCGAAGACGACGAGGTGGTGCGCAAAATGGTCGCAGGCATGCTGACGGCCGATGGCTATCGCGTGCTCGCCGCCCGCGATCCCGCCGAGGCGAAACCGCTCGCGCTTCGCAGCGAACGTCCCGTGCAACTGGTCATTTCTCCGCTGAAACATGGCGGCGAGGAGCTCGCCCGCGAACTGCAGGCGCGCATCCCGGCGTTGCGCATGCTGTGTATCGGAGATTTCGATGCGCCCGCCTCGGTCGACTGGCTGGAGGCACAACACCAGGCGCCTCTCGCCAAACCTTTCGCGCTGAGCGAAATCCTCCACAGCGTCCGCAGCTTGCTCGACGCCTGAGAGCGGTTCCGCGCGATGAAGATCCTGCTCACCGGCGCCTCGGGCCTGCTCGGCTCGGCAGTCGCAACCGCCGCCGCCCGCCGGGCTCACGACGTCACCGGCATCGTCGGGCGGTTCTCCCAACCGGTGCCAGGGCTCAGCCGGCAAATCGCGCTCGACCTGCGCGACGGGCAGACGCTGGCGCGGCTGGCGCTCGATGACCGCCCCGACGCCATCGTGAACTGCGCCGCCATCGCCGAGCCGGGCCACTGCGACGCCGATCCCGTCGGCTCGGCGCAGATCAACGTTGGCCTTCCGACCACGCTCGCGCGCCTTGCCGCCACGTTGTCCGCCCGAATCGTTCACATCTCCTCCGAACAGGTTTTCGACGGCCGGCGGAACGAACCGTATTCGTCCCAGCACGACACGAATCCGCTCAACCTCTACGGCCGCCAGAAGCTCGAGTCCGAGCACGCGGTGCTGTCCGCTGCGGCGAAGCTCGCCGCGATCGTGCGCGCCCCTTTGCTGCTCGGCGACAGCGTGACGCGGCAGCGCAGCCTGCACGAGCGGTTGCTGGCCGACTGGGCCGGCGGACGCACACCGCGACTTTACACCGACGAGCTGCGCCAGCCCTGCACCGCGGCCCATCTCGCGGACGTGCTCGTCGAGCTCGCCGAGCGTCGCGAGCTTACGGGTGTTTTTCACTGGGCCGGACAGGATCTGGTGTCGCGCTATACGCTCGGCCTGCGCGTGCGAGAGCGGTTTCAGCTGCCCGCCGCGGTCGCTCCGGTGATCGCGACCACGCGGGCGGATACGCCGACGATTTCGCCGCAGCGGCCTGCCTGCCTCGCGTTGGATTTCTCGGCGCTCGCCGGACGCCTGCAAACCCGACCGCGCTCGCTGGAGCAGCACTTGTCCGCGCTCACGCTGCCGCCCGCCGTGGCGGAATGGTTTTCGCGCGTGACCGCCGACTCAGCGCCGCGGCCCTGAAGATCGGTTTGGTTTTTTCGGCGCGGTTGTGCTTTGTGTTGCCCATGGTCCTGGAGGTATTGCCCACGCGCACCGGCGGCGCCGCCGAAAACATGGCATTGGATTTCCTGCTGCTGCAGCGTTATCCGCGCGCCGACGTGCCTCGCTTTCGTCACTACGGCTGGCGCTCGCCCGCGATCACCTTTGGCTACAGTCAGAAGATCGAGTTCGTGCGCGCGCAGCTTCCCGCTGGTGAGCACTTCGATCTTTGCCGGCGGCCGACCGGCGGCGGGGTTGTCGATCATCGGGACGACTGGACCTTTTCGCTCGTGATTCCGCGCGGGCATCCGCTCGAAGACGTGCGCGCCACGCAAAGCTATCGCGAGGTCCACGAATGCCTCGCCGCCGCGCTGCAACGTCAGGGCATCGCCGCGGCCACGAAGAAAGCGGTCGACCCGCCGCATCCTGGCGGCCCGCTCGGACCCGGCGTGTGTTTTCAACGCGCGGAACTTTACGACGTCATCCACGAGCGCACCGGCGAAAAGATCGCGGGCGCGGCGCAGAAACGAAACAAGCACGGCCTGTTGTTCCAAGGTTCGCTGTGGCGGCCCGCTGTCGGCGCCCCGCTCGACGATGACCAACTTCGACGCGACTTTGCGGAGTTGCTCGGCGCCGCGCTGAACGGCACCGCCGAGGATGTGCCCTGGCCGGACCTCAACGAGGACGAGGTCAGCGCGCTTACGGAGCAATACGCCTCGTCCGAATGGATCGAGGCGCGCTGAACAGACGGGCGCTGCGTCTTCGGCGACGTCAGGCTTTCGGCGGCTCCGCCGCCGGAGCGGGCTGAGCTGCCGGCGCTGGCGCTTCGGCCGGAGCGGCTGGCTGCGCCGGCGCCGGTTGCCAGAAATAATGGCCAGTCTTCAACCGCTGCCAGCGTATGAAAGCCGCGCCGGCCGCGAGGATCAGCAGCAGCACGATCCAGAATGCGATGCGCCGCTGCCGCTTGGCCGCTTTGTCCTCATACGGATCCTCCATCATTTTCCGCGCGGACCGGGGGACATGCGGGAGCTTGGTGAGCGCGGTGCCGAGCGGGACGTTGATCTTGACGCGCCCGTTGACCGCCCAGCCGCTGCTCTCGAGAATCGGCCCGAGCGTCCGCTGCCGCAGCTTGATCGCCGCGATCAACATGGACGGTCCGGAGATCGCGAGCAGGATGCCGATCACGCCAACCGGCATCCAGAAACCGAGTCCGAAAAACGCCCCAAGCATCAGGCCAAACGCCGACGTAATGCCGCCGACGGCCACGCCGAGCGCCGCCACGGTGCCGATGTCGATTTTTTTCGGCTGCTTCTGCGCTGCGGCCGCGGTCTTGTCGGCGTTGGCCGTCGACTCCGCCGCGGCGGCAACGCGACTCGTCGACTCCGCCTCTGCCGCCGCCGCGCGTTTCGCGACCTGCTCTTCGACGAAGCGGACGAACTTTTTATACGGCGAGAAAAACGCCTGCCGGATGCTGATGGGATTGTCTACGAGCTGCGTGATCACGGCGTCCCAATCGCGGCCCTGGCGGTCGTAGAACACACCGCGCCGGCCGACGAAAAGGTAATCGCTGTCGCCCTGCGTGAAACATGCGGCGATGTTCATCGTCGCCCCGTTGCGCGTGCACGCACAGTAGGCGATGCAAACCTTGCTCATCGCCGCCAGCGGATTCGCGCCATCCACCTTGATGCAGAGCTCGGCCGAACGGCTGTCGAGATACAAGGTGCCGGCCTGGAAAACCGCGGGACGGGTGCGCGAATAAAAATCCGCGAAGTTGACGAAGTTGCGCAACAGCACCGGGAGATCCCGCACATAGCGCGCCAGTCGCTCCACATCGAAAATGCCCTTGAACTCGGGCTCGAGCGCTTTGTCTCTCGCGACTAGCGCTTCGAGCGTTTTCCGCTCCGGGCCGGCCGCCAGGGCGCGCAGCCGCTCCAGTCCGAGCTTTTCGACCGCGTTGCCGGCTTTCGATCCGAGCCACGTCTCGTAGGGCGTGAAGCCCGCCACGAGATCCTTCCACTCCGCCGCCGTCAGCGACGTCTTCGCGGCCCCGAAAATGGGCGTCACTGCCAGCGCATGCAGCTTGGCGAGCGCATCGGCCCACGCGGGATTGACGCCCGCCAGCAGCGGCAGCGGCCGTTCGGGCTCGACCCGCGCAATCGGAAAGGCCGCCACTTCATCGGCCCTCGCCGTCAGGTCCTTCGTCGAGATCGCCGCATAGTCGGTCTCCGCGCGGTTCAGCGCCGTGGCTGCGCGCGCATCGAACGACGCGATCGCGCAGCGCACGAAATAATCGTCGACCTTCGCCCGCACCGCCTGGATCGCGGCCAACGCCGAGCCGGTTGCCTCCCCGAGAATCGCCACCTCCTTCGTCGCGCTCTTCTCCGTCCACGCGAGATACGCCGCCACATCGCCGAAAAACGCGTCGATGTTGGCCGCCGTCACGCCTTGTCCGCCGCTCCGGTCGGCGGCCCCGCCCGTCGCGGCGAGGATGTCTTTGATCAGCGCCTGCACCGCGGGGTCGTCGGTCGCGTTCGGCGGGATGATGCCGTCGCCATTCAAGGGATTGCCCGCGAAGATCCGGGTCGTGTCCGCCGCCTCGCCCACGGCGATTTCGGTCGCGTCCGCGCGACCCAGCCGCGCGAGCACCTCGTGGGTGGAAGCCAGGAGGAGTTTTCCGTCCGGAGTCGCGTCGTTGATCGCCGCCAACGGCAGCGCGTCGAGCGGCCGGAGAAGGATGCCAGGATCCTTCAACCGGGCCGCCGCCCACTCGACCGCCGTGAGCAGCTCGGGCACGCGTATCCGTCCGTCCTTGTCGACATCGATCAACGCGAGCGTCTTCTCGTCGAGCTCGATCCCTTTCACAGGGCAACTGAGCGCGACCCAAAGTTTCTGATCGAGCTGACGCAACGCGAGCAGGTCGGCGCCGGTGTCGAGCGCGACTTGATCGAGCCCGCCGGCGCGGAAAAATTTCCAAGAATGCGCGGAACGGTTGGCCGTAGACATGATGGGAATGGTTGCGAGCATGATGTCTGAACCGCCGGGAACGGCAATCCCCGAGCCGATAATACGTTTCGCGGCTCGCCAGTGGACAATCCCGTCACCGCCTCTCAACGTCCGTGGATCCCGTGACCGCTCCCGCCGCCGACTCTCCTTCGCCTGTGCCGCGCGCGCCCGCCGCGGTTAGCGGATCGAGCGTGACGCTCCCGTTCATGCGCTGGTGGCAGCGCGCCGCCGCCTGGGTGCGTCCGCGCGTGACCGTCGGCGTCGACCTCCTCCTCATGCAGCCGCGCGGAGCGAACGGCGGCGTGAAGCCGCTGGTCTTTTCTTTTTTGCAGGAAATCCAGCGCGCCGAAGGTCGACGCTTCCGCTTCGTGTTTTTCGCCTCGGCCGAGCTGGCGCCCGAATTGCAGCCGTTATTGCGACCAGGCGATCGCCGGTGCGCCGGCATGGAGGCAGCGCCACACCTCGACGTGCTCTACGCGCCCTTCGGTCGCTCGACGTTGATGCGACCCGGGGTGCCAACCGTCAGCCTGATCGTGGACCTCCTGCATCGCGACCTGCCCTCGGCCCTGCCGATCGAGGAGGTGAATTATCGCCACGAGTGGTTTGGTCAGATTGCGCAGGCCGCGACTTCGTTTCAGTGCATTTCCCACTACACCGCCGGACGGCTGCAGGCGCACTACGACGTGGACCCGGCGAAGATCTTCGTCACACATCTGCCGGTGCACCGCCGGCTGGAAACGGCTTCGGAACTCGCCCGCGCGGTGGCGTCGCCGGTGCCCGGGCCGTTTTTCTTTTATCCGGCCAACTTCTGGCCGCACAAGAACCACGAGACGCTCATCGAAGCGTATCGCATTTATCACGACACCGCCGGCGCGTCCGCCTGGCCGCTGGTTTTCACGGGCCACGCGGACGCGCGCATGGAAACCTTGAAGGAGCTCGTGACGCGGTCGGACTTGTCCGGTCAGGTGATTTTTCTGGGCCACCTGGAGGATGCGCAGTTCGCGGCCGTCTGGCATGCGGCCGGCGCGCTGGTTTATCCGTCGCTCCACGAGGGTTTCGGTATTCCACTGCTGGAAGCGATGGCGTTCGGCTGTCCGATCGTCGCCTCAGACGCGACCTCGCTGCCCGAAGTCGGTGGCGATGCCTGCATCTATGTCGATCCACGCGACGCTCGCGCGTTGGCAGCTGCGCTTCGCCAGATCGCGAACGAGCCCCGACTGCGCGAAGATTACGTGAGCCGGGGGCATCGCCGACTGGCGGAATTTTCGCTTCCGCGCGAGGCAGCGATGCTTTCCCAGCATCTCGTCGCGGCTGCGCTCCACCGCAGCGCGCCCCGGTGAGAAGATCTCACCGCCGCAGCGTCAACACGCACTCCAGGTGGCGGGTTTGCGGAAAGAGGTCGAACGGCTGCGCCGCCGTCAGCGTGTAGCCGGCCGCGAGGAAATGCGTCAGATCGCGCATCTGCGTCGCCGGATCGCACGACACGTAAACCACCGCGCGCGGAGAGAACGCAAACAACTGATCGAGAAACGCCTTGTCGCAGCCCTTCCGCGGCGGATCGATGATCACTACCGTGTCGCCCGCCGGAAACGTCAGCCCGGCGAAAATCTCCGCCGCATCCGCGGCCAGGAACGTCGCATTCGCGATGCCGTTGGCCTCCGCGTTTTCCCGGGCGAAACGAATCGAGCTGTCACTGATCTCGACACCCGTCACACGCTCGAACGCCGGCGCCGACGCCAGCGCGAACAATCCGCTGCCGCAATACGCGTCGACCAGAAAGCGCGCCCCGCTCGCCGCCGCCTGCTCCCGCACGTAACGCGTGAATGCCGGCAGGATGAAGGGATTGTTCTGAAAAAAATCCCGCGCGAGAAAATGCAGCCGCAGCGGCGCACCTTCGCCCGTCGCGATCTCCTCCGTGATCACCGCATCGTAGTCCGTCGTCACCGCGCCGCCCGCCTCCCGCAACAGCAGCGTCGCTCCGCGCGTGAAGGTTTCCCGCTTGGCGTGAACGTCGGCGCGCACCTCGGCAAGCCGCGCATTGATCGGCTCCGTCGCGATCGGACAGCGCGGCACGTCGACGATGTCGAAGCGCGTGCCCTGGCGCAGAAATCCGATCGGGAATCCCGCTGTGGCGGAATCAGCCAGCCCAGTTTGCGATTCGGCCGTCGGATTGGACACGCCGGCCGGGACGGAAGCTTCCTGATCGGCGGGCGTCGAGGCGGGGCTCGGCGAGCGAACGAACCGCCGCGGCGCGGCGAAATGCGGCGTGATCTTCGAGCGATACCCATACTCGCGCGGCGACGCCACGACGGGCGAGACGGGAAACTCGATTCCCGCCATGTGCTGCAACAGCTCGGCGACTTGCTGCTGCTTCCACTTCAACTGCTCGGCGTAAGCGAGGTGCTGATACTGGCAGCCGCCGCAACGTCCGAACAGCGGACAACCCGGGCTCACGCGATGCGGCGACGGCGTCAGCACCGTCACGAGATCCGCCTCGGAGAAATTGCGGTGATTGCGAAACACCCGCGCCCGCACGCGCTCGCCCGGCAGCGTGAACGGCACCATCACGACCCATTTCGCCTCCGTCTCGCCAGGCAGCGCCACACGCCCCAGGCCGAGTCCGAGATTCGTGAGCGTGGAAATCTCGAGTTCGATCTCCTGGTGATAAGCGAACGGCTGATCGTTGAAGGTCTTCTTTTTCTTAACCACGAAAGACACGAAATACACGAAAGCAGCGGAAACGAGCGGGATTTTCTTTCGTGTGTTTCGTGTATTTCGTGGTCTCCTCCCGTCGTGCCCGTCGAGAAGATCACCAGCCTTCAGAATCCCCGCGTGAAACAGCTTGTGAAGCTGCGCGACCGGCGGCCGCGTGACGAGGCGGGCGTGTTCCTCGTCGAGGGTTACCGCGAGATCCGCCGCGCATTGGAAAAACGGATTCCGCTGCGCGAACTGTATTTCTCCCCGGACTGGTTCCTCGGCGAAAACGAGCCTGCGCTCCTCGAGCAAGCCGAGCGCGCCGGTGCAAAACTTTTCGAATTGAGCAAGCACGCGTTCGCCAAAGTCGCGTATCGCGAACGCCCCGACGGCCTGCTCGCCGTCGCGCCGCAATGGAAACGCACGCTCGCCGATCTGACGCTGCCGGCGGCACCCTTTCTCCTCGTTGTCGAGGCGATCGAAAAGCCAGGCAACCTCGGCACGATCCTGCGCAGCGCCGACGCCGCCGGCTGCGACGCCGTGATCGTGTGCGATCCGGTCACCGACATTTTCAATCCCAACGTCGTGCGCGCGTCGACCGGCGTCCTGTTTTCCGTGCCGCTCGTCGTCGACGAAAGCACGCGCGTGCAGACGTGGCTCAAGGAGCACGGCATAAAGGCGGTCGCCACCACGCCGTCCGCCGACAAACTTTATACCGACACAGACCTGCGCGGCCCGCTCGCAATCGTCATGGGCAGCGAGCAATACGGTCTGAGCGAGTTCTGGCTCACAAACAGCGACCAGCCCGTGCGCATCCCGATGGCCGGGCAGGCCGATTCGCTGAACGTCGCCATGGCCACCATCATTACGCTCTTCGAAGCGGTGCGGCAGCGCTCCGCGAAGTAGCGCTCTTCAACCGCGCGCCTCGCGCTGCAGCGCCGCCACCAACTCGGCCGTGCCCTCCGCCATGCTGATGCGTGGCGCGTATCCAAGATCCTGACGCGCCGCGGCGAGGTCGAACCAGTGATCCCTCGCCAGCTCGGCCGCAACGAAGCGCGTCATCGGCGGCTCTCCTTTCAGCGGCAGCACGCGCCAGAGCGTTTCGCAGACGGCACCGAGCGCGGCCGCCGCGCGCAGCGAAATCCGTTCCTCCACCGGCGGCTCGCCGAGCGCGCGCAGCAGGTCGTTGATCCACTCCCACAAAACCACCGGCTCGCCATTCGTGATGAAATACGCGCGGCCCGCCGCGGCGGGTTTGGTGCCGTTGGCGGCTGCGGACCCGAGCGCCGCTTCAGCGAGCAAATGCGCGTCGACGGCATTCTCGACGTGCACCATATCGACGCGATTGCGGCCCGATCCCACGATCCGCAATCGCCCGGCGCGCGCTCGCGCCAACACGCGCGGCACGAGGTGCGGATCGCCCACGCCCCAGATCAGGTGAGGGCGGAGCGCCACCGTGCGCAACGATGCGGAGTCCGCGGCGAGCACCTCGCGTTCCGCGATCGCTTTCGTCAGCGGATACGGACTCGGGCATCGCGTCGTGAGCGGAAGCGCTTCGTTCGCGCCGGCGAGATCGCGACCGTTGTAGACTACGCTCGGCGTCGACGTATAGACCAGCGCGCCGACTCCGTGCGCCTGACAGCCCTCCAGCAGCGCGCGCGTGCCAAGGACGTTGGTGCGGAAAAAATCCTCGTAGCGCCCCCAAACGCCGACGCGCGCCGCGACATGGAAAACCGTTCTCACACCGGCGCAGGCATCGCGCACGGCCGCGGCATCGTCGAGTGACGCCTGCACGAATTGCACGCCGCGCGCCGCGAGGTCCGGGGCCGGCGTGCGACCGAGCACCGCGACCCGCCGGCCTTGCGCCAGCAGGCGCTCGACCAAGCGACGGCCGAGAAATCCGGTGCCGCCAGTTACAAGAGTGAGGGACGGGGTCACGAAACTCTGAAATACGAGAACGCGCGCGGAGAGAATCTCATTCGCGCATCGCGAGGACTACATGGTCTAGCGTTTCGGATCCGATTGAAACCCCTTCGCCTTTTCCGCCCACCGCGCGAGCGTGAGCCGGTGGATCTTGGCGTTGTGGCGAACGTCGACCGGAAATTTCGGACGGAAATAGAAAAGCGAGATGCCAGCCGTGATCGCATGCTCGCGCGCCAGGAGACGCAGTTCGTGCGCGAGCGCGCGGCTTTGCGCCGAATTGGTCAAGGCGATCTCCACGACGATCGCCGGCCTTTGGCGACCGGGAACGCCCAAACCGATCAACGCGCACCGCTGCACCCGTGGATGCGTCCGGAAGATCTGCTCGCATGGTTCGGTGAACAGCACGCCCGTCGCGGTCTGCACCCGCTCGGCCTTGCGTCCGCAAAACCAGATCCGGCCGTCCGCGTCGCGATAGCCGCAGTCGCCCAAACGATGCCAGACGCCGCCAGAGGCGACATCTTGAATTTTCGCCAGTCGCGTCGCCTCCGGTGCGGCATCGTAGGTTCTGGTGACGACGGGACCGCGAACGACGATCTCACCGATCTCGCCCGGCGGCAGCTCGCGCGCCTCCGCCAGCGTCGCCACGGGCTCATCGGTGATCGCGACGATCTTCACCTCCATCTCCTTCACCGGCCGGCCGACGCACGCGCCGCGCCCCGGCGCAGGCGGCCCCGATGCAGTGTCATACATTATATGACACTGTTCGGAGGCGGAGATCGTGGAAACGGGGAGCGATTCGGTGGCGCCGTAGGGGCTGTGGAGTTCGCCGGCGGTGAGCCAGCGACGCGAGTCGGTCCACAAGGCCGACGGCACCGGCGCCCCCGCGCACAACACGCGCCGCAGCGTGGGGAGCGTAATGCCGTGTTCGATACAGTGGGCGCCGATCTTCCGCCAGAGCGTCGGCGAACCGAAGGAATTCGTAATCTTTTCCTGGCGGATTGCCTGGACGATTTTCCCGGGATCCACCGCCGCCGGGCGCCGCGGATCGATCTCGGGGACGACGGTCGTCATTCCCAACGCGGGATTGAACAACGCGAAGATCGGGAGCATCGGCAGGTCGATTTCGCCGGGCTCGATCCCGAACGTCTCGCGGATCAGACGCACCTGCGCCTCGAACATGCCGTGTTCGTAACACACGCCCTTCGGCGCGCCGGTCGATCCTGACGTGAAAAGCACCGCGGCCAGGTCGGTGGCGGCACTCTTCGCGAGTTGCGCGCCGGAGGTCGCGCGCGGCGCTCCCGCGTGCGTAAGCCTCGCGGTGAGTGCAGGGCTGGCGGAAATGCGGACGTCGACGGTTTTGAACGGCCGGCGGAAGAAACGACTGACGAGTTGCGCGAGCGGAATCCCCACGAGTGCGCGCGGCCGGGAGCGGGCGACACAAGCGAGGAAGTTTTTCAGGCCCATCCCGGGATCGATGATCACCGGGACGGCGCCGAGGCGGAACAGCGCGAAGGCCGACGCAATCAGCGGCAGCCCCTGGCGCACCATGACAAGCGTGCGATCGCCGCGTTGAACGCCCGCCCGACCGAGGCGATCCACCCATGCGGACACTTCCGCATCGAGCTCGGCGAAGCTCAGGGTGAGGTAATCGATGTCGCCGACGCGGGTGCGGCCACGCGGAACCTTCAACGCCGGCTGCGACGGCTGACGCTCAGCCATCGAAGCGAGATGGCGGGCGATGTTGGCGTTCGCGGACACTTCGGTCAGGACTCGACGTCGCGTAGGCCGCGGCGTCCGACAGATTAGTCGCCCTTCAACGAAGGCTGATCCCGCAACAAGCCCGCCTGCCACGGCAGCAGCAGTTCGTCGATGCGGCGGGGCGAACGTGCGATCTGCGCGAGCTGGGCGCGATTCGCGATCAACGTGGGATCCAGCGCGAGCTTGGCGGCGATTTTGTCACGGTCATCCTTGATGCGGTCCAGTCGGGCGACCTCCGCCTGGGTGAGCGCGACGTGATTGGGATCGCGACCGCGGCGACGCGGAAGGGTTTTGGGGTCGCGCGCGAGACCGGCACGGATCGCCGCCGCGAGGGACGTCGCGAGGCGATCGTGACGACGTCCCAGGTGCACGGTCGCCATGATGGTGGCCTCGGACTCGCCGGTTTCGGCGGCGTTCGCGATTTTGAGCAGCAAATCGCTGCTGCAGACCTTGAAAGGCGGCACGTCGAGGCGTTGCGCGGTTTGTTCGCGCCAGTGCCAGACGGCATGGAGGACGCTGAGTCCGGCGCCGCGCAGACGCTCGCTGCGTCCGATACGCCAGTCATTATCATCCGGCGGGGCAAAACCCGCGGCCCCCGATTCGATCTGCGCGAGGCATTGTTGGGAATGCCATTCCAAGCGACCGAGTTTGCGCAGCTCTTTCGTCAGGATATCGCGCAGAGCCGGCAAATAAAAAACATCCAACGCTGCGTAATCCAACATCTTCTGCGTCAGCGGGCGCTTCGACCAATTCGCTTTCTGGGACTCCTTCGAAAGCTTCACGCCGAAATGGTCCTCCAACAACGCGGCCAAGCCGATGCGCGGGCGGTTGATCAATTGGGCCGCGAGCATCGTATCGAAAATGCTTTTCGGCCGAAACCGGCAAAGATCATGCAGCAGCCGCAGATCGAAATCGCTGCCATGCATGAGCAAGTGCTTTTCGGACAGTTGCTCCCACAGCGGATCGAGCTTCATCGCCGCCAGCGCGTCGACCAGGAAGATATCGTCGCCCACGAGGAACTGCAGCAGGCAGACCCGGGTGCGATAATGAAACATGTTGTCCGCTTCGGTATCGAGTGCCACCTCCTCGACGCGATCAAGGGCCTCGAGGAGCGGACTAAGCTGACCGGGCTGGTCAATAAGGGTATAAACAGGCGGACGTGAAATCACTTTGATACCGAGCAATCGGCGAACCGGTAGTGGTAGAAAACGTGAAATCATGCGGCGTTCCGAGTCATTTTTCCCACGCTGAGACGAATGCGTCGATCAGCAAGGGGAGATCAGGGCTATAGCCTCCTTCCAAGATGGCGGCGGCGGCAAGGCCGCTTTCTCGGACCCATTGACCCAAGGTGCGGAAGTCATCGACCTCCAACGTCATAGACGTGATCGGATCGCGTGCATAAGCATCGAATCCGGCCGATATCAGCAACAAGGTCGGCCGGAAAGCGACGAGCTGGTCGAGCGATTCGCGAAGGGCGGCCAGGTGTTCGGTGCGATCGGTGCGGGGCCGGATCGACCAGTTCAGGCAGTTGTCGAACGTGCGGAGGCCGCTGCCGGGATATCCCGGAGATTGATGAATCGAAGCGAACAGGATCCCTGGTTGGCGGTGCAGGATCGCCTCCGTGCCGTTGCCGTGATGCGCATCGAAATCCCAGACGGCGACGCGGGGAGCGTGCAGCTTCTGCCGTGCGAACAACGCGGCGACGGCGATGTTGTTGAGATAACAAAATCCCATCGCTTGGTCAGCCGTGGCATGATGACCCGGTGGCCGCATGAGCGAAAAGACCGGCTGGCGATCCATCAACGCGATCTCGGCCGCGCTGACGGCGGCGCCCGCGGCGCGACGCGCGTGGTCGTAGATGCCGTCGAAATACGGCGTGTCCTCGTCGAAGTCGCGCGGTTCGCGCAGCCGCGCCACGTGCTCCGGCGCGTGCGCCAGCAGTAACGTCTCGACCGGCGCCGGCGCGGGCACGCGCCAGATCCAGTCCGGATGCGCTGCCCGCAGGTGCTCGGCCGACTTGATGGCGCGCGCCGGCTGCTCGGGACGCATCGAAGATCCGTAGCCGGCGCACTGCGGATCGTAGAGGATCAGCATGCCGGCGAGCATGGGCGAACCGGGACGGAAAAGCGCATCAATTTTCGCGCGCGACGCGATTTTCTGAGCGTGTGTTTTGCGGTCGGAGGTGGCTAATCGGAGCCATGAACGTCGTCGTGTTGTGCTCGGGCGGGATGGATTCGGTGACCGCGCTTTATTGGGCGGCGCGCGAGCACGTCGTCTCGGCGGTGGTCAGTTTCGACTACGGCGCGAAGCACAACCCTCGCGAACTTCCCTTCGCCGCCGAGCATGCGGCGCGGCTCGGCGTGCGCCACGAGACGATCGCGATGGAATTCGTCAACCGGCTGTTCGCGTCGGACTTGCTGCAGAGCGGCGGCGCGATTCCCGAGGGCCATTACGAGGCGGAAAACATGAAGCAGACGGTGGTGCCGTTCCGTAACGCCATCATGCTGTCGATCGCGTGCGGTTTCGCCGAAAGCGTCGAGGCGCAGGCCGTCGTCATCGCCGCACATGGCGGCGACCACGCGATTTATCCGGATTGTCGCGAGGCGTTCATGCAGGCGATGGGCGAGGCGATGAAACAGGGCACCTATGCGGGCGTCGGACTGCTGCGGCCGTTCATCGCGTTGAACAAGGCGCAGATCGCCGTGGAAGGGGCGCGGCTGGGCGTGGACTTCGCGCGCACGTGGTCGTGCTACAAAGGCGGCGCGGTGCATTGCGGGAAATGCGGCACGTGCGTGGAGCGCCGGGAGGCGTTTCGCGACGCCGGACTGGCGGATCCGACGGTCTATGAAGCGACGCCGCCGCTGCCGGAGAAACCGGCAACCCTCTAGCTGCGAGTTGCGCCGCGGGGCCGGTTAACCCATCCGTGTTATCCGCCGTTTTCGCGGCTCGATCGATGCTCGTTTCCGAAATCTTTTATTCGTTGCAAGGCGAAGGCCTGCTGACCGGCGTGCCGTCGGTCTTCGTGCGCGCCAGCGGCTGCAATCTCCGCTGCAACTGGTGCGACACGCCGTATGCCTCGTGGAATCCCGAAGGCGAGATGCGCACGATTCCGCAGATCGTCGCCGCGATCGAGGAACACGCGGCGGCGCGGCACGTCGTGTTGACCGGCGGGGAGCCGATGATCGCGAAAGACATCCGGCTGCTCGCCGACGCCATCAAGCAACTCGGCCGACACATCACCATCGAGACGGCCGCCACCATCGCGCCCGGCGGCATCGCCTGCGACCTCGCGTCGCTCTCGCCCAAGCTGCTCAACTCGGCGCCGGACGACCGGCTCAGCGCCACGTGGCGCAAGAAACACGAAGCGCTCCGCTGGCAGCCAAACGTCGTGCGGGAGTGGATTGATGGATACAATTATCAGTTCAAATTCGTGGTGGCTCAGCCGGCCGACGTCGACGAGCTCGAAGGCATGCTGCGATCGCTCGGACGCGACATCCCCCGGCAGCGCGTCCTGTTGATGCCCGAAGGCACGACCCTGGAGGCGATTCGCGCGCGCGCGGGCTGGCTCGGGGAACTTTGCAAGGCCCGCGGCTATCGTTACGCGCATCGTCTGCACATCGAGTTGTATGGCAACCAACGCGGCACCTGATCCGCAAGACGCCGTTCCTCCGGCCGCAACGCCGGACCTCCTGACGCTGGCGGCGAGCGGCAACCGCGCGCGCAAGCTGTCCGAAGACCTCGGGCTCATCCTGCACGAGTTCGAAGTGGAAACCGTCACGCTGCGCGAGGCGATGGCGGTGCTGAAGGGGCGCGGCTATGTGCTGCTCGTGATGCTCCTGGCGCTGCCGTTCTCGACCCCGATTCCGCTGCCGGGGCTGTCGACGCCTTTCGGTTTCATCATTGCCCTGATCGGTGTGCGACTCGCGCTGGGAAAGAAACCGTGGCTGCCGGCGAAACTCCTGGATACGCGGCTGCCGCCGAAGCTGTTCGCCAAGGTCTTCGCCGCCGCCCGCACCATCCTGCGCGGCTTCGAATATTTTCTGCGGCCGCGCCTGCTGTGGTTAACCCGTCCGGGACCGCTCGCCCAGGTGCATGCGATTCCCATTGTGCTGTGTGCGGTGCTGCTGTTGCTCCCGCTGCCCATTCCTTTCAGCAACCTGCTGCCCGCCTTCGCCATCCTCTTGCTCGCGGCGGGGCTGCTCGAGAACGACGGCCTCTTCATTCTCGTCGGCTATGTGGCGGCGGTGCTCGCCCATGCCTATTTTGTGCTGGTGGGCGTCGTGGGCGTCGAAGGCATCGAAGCGATGTGGCGCTGGCTGCGGAATTGAGAGCCGCGCGGCCGCGCGAACTCCACGCCCTACTTGCGCCGCAAGCGCGCCTGCAGGCGTTTCACCTCCGGGCTCACGGCACCGCACTCGGTGCCGCAACCCGGACTGTTCCGTTTCGCCAGCGTGCGTTTGATCAGCCACGTCGCGGCCACGGCGACGACGACCAGCGCGGCAATGGTTTGGAAATCGGAGGACATTTCAGAGGAGAGCCAGGCACACGGAAGCCACGGAAGGACCGGAGTCAAAAACCGAGCGCGCGGCCGATTTGATAAACGAGGAAACACATGACCCAGGCCGTGCCCGTCATGTAACCGATCTGGAACAGCGGCCAGCGCCAGGAATTCGTTTCCCGCCGCACGACCGCGACCGTGCTCACACACTGCATCGCGAACACGTAAAACACCATCAGCGTGAAACACACCAGCGGCGTGAACAGCGGACGTCCGTCCGGCCAGCGCGCGGAGAGCATCGCCTGACGGAGCGGGGCGGTGTCCTCCTCCTCGGACTCCGCATTGAACACCACTCCCATCGTCGAGACGAACACCTCGCGCGCCGCGAACGAGCTGATCAGGCCGATCCCGATCTGCCAGTCGAAGCCGAGCGGCTTGATGGCGGGCTCGAGCAGGTGGCCGGCGCGCCCCGCGAAACTCTGCGCCATCTGCTCGGTCGAGGTCGCTCCGTCGGGAGCTTTTGGATACGCGGCGAGAAACCACAGCACGATGCTGATGCCGAGGATCACCGTGCCGGCGCGACGCAGGAACACCCAGCCGCGCTCCAGCATGTGCATAATCACGTCCTTCACGCCGGGCAGACGATACGGCGGCAGCTCCATGATCATGAGCGGCGGCTCGCCTTTCAGCAGGGTGCGCTTGAACAACCACGCAAACGCAAACGCGCCGATCGTCCCGAGCGAATACATCAGGAGCATGATGCCGACCTTCGTCAGCAGTGGCACGCGATCGCCGGGCACGAGCGCCGCGATCATGAGCAGATAAACCGGAAGTCGCGCGGAGCAGCTCATCAGCGGCGCGACGAGAATCGTGACGAGACGGTCCTTATGATTCTCGATCGTGCGGGTCGCCATGATGCCCGGAATGGCGCAGGCGTAGGAGCTGAGCAGCGGGATGAAGCTTTTGCCGTTGAGGCCGACGCGGCTCATCAGGCGGTCCATAATGAACGCGGCGCGCGCCATGTAGCCGGTGCTTTCCAGCAGCCCGATGAAGAAAAACAAAATCAGAATCTGCGGGAGAAAAATGACGACCCCGCCGACACCCGCGATCGCGCCGTCGGTGATGAGATCGCGCAGATCCCCGGGAGCCATCGAGGCCTTCACCCAATCGGCGAGCGCGGCCATGTGCTCGTCGATGAAGTTCATCGGATACTCGGCGAACGTGAAGATGCTGAGGAAGAGCAGCGTCATGATCCCGCCGAGGATCATCCAGCCCCAGAACGGATGCGTCACGTAGGCGTCGATTTTGTCCGACGTGCTCGGCCCGATCTCGCCGGCGGCGATCACGACTTCGCGCGCGATTTCGCCGATCGCTTCGTAGCGGGAGTTCACGAGCGTGCCGGCCCAATCGGTGCCATCGGCTTCCCAACGTTTTTGCCAACCCTGCAGGATCTCGGTCGTGCGCGCGCTGAGCGGCGTCGAGCCGGCGACGCGCACGCTGTCCTGGTCGGTCAACAACAGCAGTGCCTCGGCGCGCGCGATGAGCGGGGACTTGTTGTCGTTGGTCGTGAGCGACGCCTGCAGTTCCGCGACGGCAGGTGCGATGGCGGCGGGAATATCCCAGGCGTGACGCGCGAGCGGCAAATCGGGGCGGCTCATCGCGAGGCGAAGGTCGACGAGGCCCTTGCCGTTGACCGCTTCGCAGGGAATCACCGGCACGCCGAGTTCGTGTTCGAGACGCGCGACGCGGATGTTGAGCCCGGCCTTCACGGCGAGGTCCATCATGTTGAGGACAACGATGACCGGCCGCCCAAGATCGAGCAGTTGGTGGAGCAGATACAGGTTTCGCTCCAAATTCGTCGCATCGATGATGCAGAGAATACGATCGGGCTGCGTCGTGTCGGCGCGGCGACCGAGCAGGACATCGCGGGTGACGGCTTCGTCGGGCGAACGCGCCGCAAGCGAATACGTGCCCGGCAGATCGATCACGGTCATCGGTTGCCCGTGCTGCGAGTAAGTGGTGCCGACCTTTTTCTCGACGGTGACGCCCGGGTAGTTACCGACCTTTTGTTTCAGGCCGGTGAGGGCGTTGAAAAGCGTGCTCTTGCCGCAATTCGGATTGCCGACGAGCGCATAGGTGGGATTGCGCGACGCGCTGGTGGTCGGAGCAGAGGCAATGTGGGCGGGCAGCGGCATGATCGAAGGCGAAGGCTCGGGTAGGAACGGCCTTTCAGCGCGACGGCGCGGACAGGGCCGCGGCGGAGTGACGAAACGGGAGGGGAAACATGCGTGTAGTGACGTTGAGGCGGGACGGCGGACGAGACCGCCCTACCCGCTCGGTTCGACCAGCACGTGATCGGCTTCGCTTTTGCGCAAGGTCAGGCTGTAGCCGCGCACCTTGATCTCGAGCGGGTCGCCCATCGGGGCGGTTCGCACCAGCGTGATCCGTGTGCCGGGGATCACACCCATCTCCCGGAGCCGCAGAAAAGCAGGACCGTTGCGGGGAAACTCCTTCACCACCGCGCTCGTGCCGAGGGGAAGGGAGGAAAGCGATTGCGCCGCAGCCATGTCGCTCAAGGTCGTCGCGGCAGTTGCTCCACCAGAATGGCCCGGGCGGCGTCGTGGCTGAGAGCGATGCGGTTGCCGTTGACCTGACAAAGGATCGTGGAGCTGCCGGAAATCTTGGTCACGCAGGCGGATTCCCCCAACCCCATCTCGCGGACGCGCTGGCAAAATTCGCCTTTTCCGGTCAGCTGGCGAACCAAGCCCATTGCTCCGGCCGGGAGCTGGCAGAGCGGCAAAAACGCGACGGAACTATGGACAGGCGGAGACACTGAAAGGATTGAGACTCGGTTTCAGTGGAGGTTTAAGAAGAAGGCCCAAGTCCGCAAGACGGACTTGAGCCTTTGAAAGAAGATTAGCGGACCTGTCGGCGGGCGTTACCGGGACTGTCGGTGCGAGGAATGCCTCAGTGCCGGCGGCGCTTGACCGCGAGCTGGACGCCCGAGAAGCGAACGAGCCCTTGAAGGCGCTCGAACTCGTTGGGATCGAGGTTCGCCGCCTCGCGGAGTTGGGCCTCGGCGCGCTGCAGGGCGGCCTCAACCGCTTTCTCGTCGATCTTTTCCTCGTTGATCGCACGTTCGGCGAGCACGCGAACGCGATCGCCTTCGACTTGGGCGAAACCGCCGCCGACCACCAGGAACTCGGTCTGGCCGTTCTTGGTGACGCGGAGCTCGCCGTCCTCGACCTGCGTGAGCAGCGGGATGTGACCGGGCAAGATGCCGACCTCACCTTCGACCGTCGGGATGACGACGGACTCGATGGTGTCGGAATAAACCCGGGCTTCGGGGGTGACGATTTCGAGAGTTAAGGGCATTGGCTGGGATCAACCACGAAACACACGAAAAACACGAAAGGAGAAATCCCTTTGGTTCGGTTTGGTGTGTTTCGTGTAGTTCGTGGTTCCTGAACTCAGGCTTTCTTCGCGGCGGCGAGGACTTCGTCGATGCCGCCCTTCATGTAGAAGTCGCCTTCCGCGACGTCGTCGAGCTGGCCGTCGAGGATCATCTTGAAACCGCGGACGGTTTCCTTGACCGCGACGTATTTGCCCGGCGTGCCGGTGAAGACTTCCGCAACCGAGAACGGCTGCGAGAGGAAGCGCTGGATCTTGCGCGCGCGGTAAACGGTCTGCTTGTCCTCGGGTGAGAGCTCGTCGAGACCGAGAATCGCGATGATGTCCTGCAGGTCCTTGTAGCGCTGCAGCACGCGCTGCACTTCGCGAGCCACCTGATAGTGCTCGTCGCCGACGACGTCCGGCGCGAGCGCCTTCGAGGTCGAGGCGAGCGGATCGACGGCCGGGTAAATGCCAAGCTCGGCGATCGAGCGCTCCAACACGATCGTGGAGTCGAGGTGGGCGAAGGTGTTCGCCGGCGCGGGGTCGGTGAGGTCGTCGGCGGGCACGTAGACGGCCTGCACGGACGTGATGGAGCCCTTCTTCGTCGAGGTGATGCGCTCCTGGAGGATGCCCATCTCGTTCGAGAGCGTCGGCTGATAACCGACGGCCGACGGCGAGCGTCCCAACAAAGCGGATACTTCGGAACCGGCCTGCGAGAAGCGGAAGATGTTGTCGATGAAGAGCAGCACGTCCTGGTTCTTCTCGTCGCGGAAATACTCGGTCATCGCGAGGGCCGAGAGCGCGACGCGCATGCGGGCGCCCGGCGGCTCGTTCATCTGGCCGTAGACCAGCGCGACCTTCGACTTCGAAAGGTCCTTCTGGTCGATGACGCCGGCCTCGGACATTTCGTGGTAAAGGTCGTTGCCTTCGCGCGAGCGCTCGCCGACGCCGGCGAACACGGAGTAACCGCCGTGCGCCTTGGCGACGTTGTTGATGAGCTCGAGGATGACGACGGTCTTGCCGACGCCCGCGCCGCCGAACGCGCCGGCCTTGCCGCCCTTGATGAACGGGCAGATCAGGTCGATGACCTTGATGCCGGTCTCCAGGATCTCCGCCTTGGTCTCCTGTTCGACGAGCGGCGGCGCCGCGCGGTGAATCGGATATTTCTTCTCGAATTTGACCGGTCCCTTGCCGTCCACCGTCGCGCCCGTGACGTCGAAGATGCGGCCGAGCACGCCGTCGCCGACCGGCACCGAAATCGGGGCACCCGTATCCACGACAGTCATACCGCGAACGAGGCCTTCCGACGAGGACATCGCGATCGTGCGGGCGACGCCTTCCCCGAGGTGCTGTTCAACCTCGAGCGTGAGCACCTCTTTCCTGCCACCGGCGGTGAACTCGACCGTGAGCGCCTGGTAGATCGGCGGGATGGTGTTATCCGCGAACTGGACGTCAACGACCGGGCCGATGACTTGAACGATTTTGCCTGTGTTCATTATGGGAAGTGGCTGTAAATTTTTTTGGAAAAGGAGGCGGAGGGCTCAGGTGCTCGCGAACTGCGCGGCGGCGATCTCGAGGATCTCCTGCGTGATGCCGGCCTGGCGGGCCTTGTTGTATTCGAGCGTGAGGTCGCCGAGGAGCTTCGACGCGTTGTCCTTCGCGGTCTTCATGGCGACCATGCGCGCGCTGTGTTCGGACGCCTTGGCGTCGAGCACCTGCTGGTGGATTTCGCGATTGATATATAGCGGCAGCAGCGATTCGAGGACGGCAGCGGCGCTCGGCTCGAACAGCATCTGGTTCGTCGTGGCCGGTGCGGCGGCCGTCGCGGGGTGATGACCGGCGTCGGAACGCAGATCGGCGACGACATCCTTGATGCTCGCGAGCGGCAGCAACGGCAGCACGGTCGGGATCTGGACGAGGGTGTTCTTGAAGCGCGGCCAGATGATCTCGACGGTGTCGACGACGCCCTCGAGATACTGCTTCACCATGAACTCCGCCACCGGTTTGACCTCGGCGAAAGTGACGCGATCGCTCACTTGGAAATCGGCGAGGAGATTGCGATGCGTGCGGGCGATGAACTGCGCGCCCTTGCGGCCGATGACCACGTAGCGGACCGGCGTCTTGATATCGACGACGAGCTTGAAGAGGTTCGCGTTGAGCGGACCGGCGAGGCCCTTGTCGGTCGTGATGAGCAGGACGCCGCGGGTCTTGACCTCGCGCCGGGCGAGGAACGGATGCTGCGCTTCCTCGACGCGATCGGCGAGCGCGGCGAGCATCTGGGCCATGAGGTCGGCGTAGGGACGGCCGGCGAGCGCCATCTGCTGGGCCTTCTTCATCTTCGAAGCGGCCACGAGCTCCATCGCCTTCGTGATCTGGCGGGTGTTTTTTACCGACTTGATGCGCCGGCGAATGTCTCTGGTCGATGCCACGGTGGTGAGTGATTCGTGCGTTGAAGCGGCCCGGCGAAGCGCCGGGCCCCTGCTCTATCAGCCGGCGTATCCGGCCTTCCACTCGTCGATCGCGGTGACGAGCTTGGCCTCGAGATCCTTGTCGAGCGCGGCCTTGGTGCGGATTTCCGTGAGGAGCGCATCCTTGCGCGTCGCGAAGAACTCTTTCAGCGAAGCGGCGGCGGCGACGACCTTCTTGGTGTCGATCGCGTCGAAATAATTCCGCTGCATCGCGAAGAGCACCGCGACCTGGACTTCGATCGGGAGCGGGTTAAAGGCGGGCTGTTTGAAGAGCTCGACGATGCGGGCGCCGCGGTCGAGCTGCGCCTTCGTCTTGGCATCGAGGTCGGATCCGAACTGCGCGAACGCCGCGAGTTCGCGGAACTGCGCGAGCTCGCCCTTGAGTTTGCCGCCGACCTGCTTCGTCGCCTTGATCTGCGCGGCGGAGCCGACGCGCGAGACCGAGAGACCGACCGACACCGCGGGGCGGATGCCCTGGTTAAAGAGATCGGTTTCGAGGAAGATCTGACCGTCGGTGATCGAGATGACGTTCGTCGGGATGTAGGCGGACACGTCGCCGGCCAGCGTCTCGATGATCGGCAGCGCGGTGAGCGAGCCCTTGCCGTCGAGGCGGGCGGAGCGCTCGAGCAGGCGCGAGTGGAGATAGAACACGTCGCCCGGATACGCTTCGCGGCCGGACGGGCGCTTGAGGATCAGCGAAATCTGGCGGTAGGCGACGGCGTGCTTGGAGAGATCGTCATAGACGATCAGCGCGTCCATGCCGTTTTCCATGAACCACTCGCCCATCGCGGCGCCGGAATACGGCGCGAGGTATTGATTGGCGGGATTGTCGGCGGCCGAGGCGGAAACGATGATCGTGTATTCCAGCGCACCGGCGGCTTCGAGGGCGGAGATCGTGCGGACGATGTTGGAGTTCTTCTGGCCGACCGCGACGTAGATCGAATAGACGGGCCGGAACTTCGGATCGCCGGAAGCGAGGCCGACCTTGTTGATCTTCGCCTGGTTGATGATCGTGTCGATCGCGATGGTGGTTTTGCCGGTGCCGCGGTCGCCGATGATCAGCTCGCGCTGACCGCGACCGATCGGGATCATGGAGTCGATCGCCATGATTCCGGTGAAGAGCGGCTGGGAAACGGATTTGCGGACGATGATGCCGGGCGCGATCCGCTCGACCGGGAAATGCTCGGTGGCGGCGATCGGACCCTTGCCGTCGACCGGAGTGCCGAGCGCGTCGACCGTGCGGCCGAGCAGCGCCTTGCCGACGGGCACGGAGAGCAGGCGGCCGGTGGTGCGGACCTCGTCGCCCTCCTTCAGGTGCGAGATGTCGCCGAGGACGACGCAACCGACTTCGTCTTCTTCGAGATTGAGCGCGATGCCGATGACCCCGCCGGGGAACTCGACCATCTCGTTATACATCACGTCGGACAGGCCGTCGATTTTCGCGACGCCGTCGGCGACGGAGCGGATGTGGCCGGTGTTCTTCTTGACCGCTTTGCTGGAGAGCTTGGCGATCTGTTGTTCGATTTGTTCGAGGACGATGCTCATCGCGAGATGGGGACGTTTTTTGAGAAAGGGATCGTGTAGTGAGTAAACTTATACATTCGCCGCGAGCGCGGAGAGCTGGCCGGCGATGGACGATTCATAGACATCGTCGCCGATGCGAACGCGAAGACCGGCGAGCAGCGCGTCGTTCGGCCGCACCACCGCGGTGACGTTGCGGCCGTATTTCTTCGAGAGCGCGGCGGCGATCGCGTCGATCGTCGCGGAATCAACCGGGCCGGCGTGTTCGACGACGGCGCGGCCGCGGGCGACCTCGGCTGCAACGAGCCGGTGGTAGGCCTTCAACACCGCCGTCGCGTGCGCGGGGCGGTGCTTCTCGACGTAGGCCAGGACGCCGGAGACGCGTTCGGCCGAAAGGGCGCCGTCGGCGAAGCTGAGCTTGTAGAACTGGCGGGCGAGTTCCTGGATTTGCTTGTGAGCGGAGGCCATTGCGCGGCGAAGCTTGAAACCGGAAGCGGGATCAGACGGAGGTGAGCTCGCGGCTCGCCGCGTCGTTGTAGGCCGCGCGATCGGTGTCGCTCAGCTTCTTGGCCAGCACGCGCTCGGTCGTGGCGACGACGAGGCGGGCGATTTCGGTGCGGGCGTCGGCGAGCATCTTCTTGTGCTCGAGCTCGATCGCCTGCTGGGCCTTGACCAGAACGTCGTTGGCCTTGGCGGTCGCCTCCTGCGTCTGTTTGTCGAGATACTCCTTCGCCGACTGGCGGGCTTCCTCGATCACGCGGGTGGCGTCCTGCTGCGCCTTCTTCACGATTGCGGCGCTCTCCTGCTGCGCCGCGGCCAACTTGGCCTGCATCTCCTCGGCGTATTTCAGGCCGGATTGGATCCGCTGCTGGCGCTCGTCGAGGGTGGCCAGCACCGGCTTGAACGCGAACTTCCAGAGAACGAACGCGACGATCGAGAAGCTCAGCACCTGCGCGAGCAGATACGGAACGCTCACGCCGAAATCGTGCATGATCTGGGTGACCGGATTGGCGGACCCGCTGTGGGCGGCCGCCTCGGCCGCGTGATGGGTGGCCGCTTGCGCGATGACGAGCACGGAAGAGAGCATAGGAACGGGTGAGGAAAAGGGCTCGCGCCGACGCGGTGGGCGTCAGCGCGAGAAGGAATTACTTACCGAGGAACAGCGCGTAGAACGCCACGGCTTCCGCGAGCGCCATACCGATGATGGACTGCACGAGGATCTTGCCGGACGCGCCGGGATTGCGGCCGACGCCCTCGACGGCCTTGGCACCGACGAGACCGACACCGATGGCGGCCGCGAGGCAACCGAAGGCGCCCTGGATGCTGCCGGTCATTTCAGCGATAACTTGGATCATGTTGTGATATATGGGTTGGTTGGATTTCCGCCGTGCGCACGCGGGGCACGCTCCCGGCGGGAAAGGATCAGTGGGCGCCGCCCTCCGACGCACCGTGCGCCTCGTGATGGTCGTCGCCGTGATTGCAGATCAGGCCGATGTAAACGCTCACCAGCAGCGTGAACACCAGCGCCTGCACGAAACCGATGAGCAGCTCGAGGAAGTAAAACGGCACCGGCAGGATCCACGGCGTGATCGCCGACATGGAGTGCAGGAGATTTTCGCCGCCGAAGACGTTGCCGAAAAGACGGAACGAGAGCGAAATCGGCCGGAAGAGAATCGAGATCACCTCGATCAGGCCGACGGCGAAGAAGACGAAGAACAGCGGATAGTAGATCGCGCCGGGCACCTCGGACTTGTCGGCCTTGTTGCCAAAGATGTCCTTGAAGACGAAGGACGGGCCCGCGTATCGGAGAATAAAATACGCCCATGCGATGAACGCGACGATCGCGAGTGCGAAGGTGCCGTTCAGGTCGGCGTTGCCCGGGCGAATCAGTTCGCGCCAGCCGCCGGTCTCGTGGTCGGCCACGAAGATCGTACCCACGCCAGGGATGAGGCCGCTCCAGTTCTGGATGAGAATATAAGTGAAGAGGCCGACGAGCAGCGGGAAGGTGTGCTTCGCGACCTTGGGGCCGACGATTGGAGCCGTCAGATCGAGGATGCCCTGCACGAGACTTTCCACGATCGCCTGGCCGCGGGTCGGCACCAGCTTCGGCTTCCGGACCGCCAAACGCACCACGAGAATCAGCACCAGGGCCACGACCCAGCTCGTGACCATGGAATTGGTGACTGGCAGCGGCCCAACCGTGAACAACGTTTCCGCGGCGGCCGAAAGCCCATGACCCGCTTCGGCGGCGAAAGCCGGCGTGCCGCCAAGAAGAATACAGATGAAAGTGACGAGCTGGGTGACCCGGAGCATGCGCAGAATGCAGGTGTGGAACGAATGGAAAGAAAATACAAAGGCGCCCGCCCCACCCTCCGTCAACTCCCGAAATGAGGGGGAGCACACCGACTTAACGAACGTGCCGGCGGACGGTCCGACCCGACCTACCGCACCCGCGCCAGCAGCGACTGATAGGCCGGCGCCCGGCGCTGGAAAACGGTTTGATACTCGAATGGCCACGGCTCGTCGCAAATTTGCCAGCGGTCATGCCGGTCCACCACGCGCGCCGCGTCCTCAAAGTAAGGAGCGTAGTCGGTCCGGAAGCACAGCCGGCAGTCCCGCGCAGCGCGGCCGGCGACCGCATCGAGAAAGTCCGCGCGCAGGATCCGGTGCTTGCGATGCCTCAGCTTCGGCCAGGGATCGGGAAACAATATGAACACGTCGCGCAGCCCCACGCCGATCGGGAGGGTTTCCAGGAACAGGCGGGCCTCCGCTTGCAGGAAATGGAGATTAGGCAGCCGGGCGCGGTCCCGCTTCCGCGTCGCGCGTTCGATCCGATCCGACGCAATGTCGATTCCGATACAAACCGCCTCCGGATGTGCTTGGGCGTAAGCGGTGAGGAAATGCCCATGCCCGCACCCCACCTCCCAAACAAACCGATCGGTGCGGTCGCGTAAGATCGCTCCCAGCTCCGCGCGCAAGGCGCCGCGGCGTTCCGCCAGCAGCGCTTGATGCGCAGGCGTGCTGAACGGCACGAGCACGGGACCCTCAGGTTCAGGCTGCATCGGAGGAACCGGCCTCATGTCGCGATTCGATAAATATCATTAAGACGCTGATATCTGCCGGGTTAACACCACTTATCCGACTAGCCTGCCCCAGCGTCGCCGGCCGAATCTGCTCCAGCTTCACCGCACTCTCCCGGCGAAGCCCCGAGACTTTCGAGTAGTCGAACGCCTCCGGGATACGCACCCGCTCGACGTAGCTTAGTTTCTCGATCTGCCGGCGTTCCCGATCCAAATATCCTTGGTAGGTAATACGATATAAGACCTCATCGCGAATTTCCTTCGATTGCCGCCGAAACTCCGCGGGAAAGTCGATCTCGGCTTCGCGACGGCGGATCCGCTCGGCCCACGTCCCTCCCCCCGCCTGCTCCCGCTCAAGCCGCCGCACCCAGCATTCGATCTGGTCGCGCTTCTGCTCCATGCGCGCCAGCCGCTCCGGCGGCACCAATCCGTAGCGTTTCACATGGTGCAGCATCCGGAGCTCCGCACTCCCGTGATTGAACATCAGGCGGTGCTCGGCGCGGCTGGTAAACATCCGGTAGGGCTCGTTGGTGCCCTTCGTCACGAGATCGTCGATCAGCACACCCGTATAACCCTCATGACGCCGGATGATCATTGGCTCCTCGCCCCGCACGTGCAGCACTGCGTTCACACCGGCGACCAAACCCTGACACGCCGCCTCCTCGTAGCCCGAAGTGCCGTTGATCTGCCCCGCTAAAAACAGGCCTGAAACCTTCTTGGATTCCAGGGACAGCTTGAGCTGCGTGGGCGGCGCGAAGTCATATTCCACGGCGTAAGCCGGTCGGAGCAGCGTCGCGTTTTCCAGTCCGGGAACACTGTGCACAAGGTCCAGCTGAACGTCGAATGGCAGACTTGTTGACAAGCCATTCACATAAAATTCGTTTGTCGCCCTACCCTCCGGTTCGAGAAAAAGGAGATGCCGCGGCTTGTCGGCAAAGCGAACAAATTTGTCCTCAATACTTGGGCAATACCTTGGGCCGACGCCTTCTATGTGCCCCCCGTAGAGTGCAGACTTCTGGAGGTTGTCGCGCACGATCCTCGCCGACTCGTCCGTCGTGTAGGTCATCCAGCAGGAAACTTGTTCACAACCCGGCTGCCAGCCCATGCGGGTCTCTCCCGTGTGTTCCACGTGGAACAATTCTGCCTCCCCGCGGGTATCGTGAAACGCGAACAGCGTCGGATTCTCGTCGCCTTTCTGTTCGGTCATCTTGCTGAAATCGAGGCTCCGCCCCAGCAAGCGCGGAGGCGTCCCCGTCTTCAATCGTCGCAGCTCAATACCTGCTTCGAGCAAGCTCGCCGACAGCGTCTTGGCGCTGAAGTCGCCCAATCGCCCGCCTTCGTTTCGGTTCTGGCCAATGTGCATCAGGCCACGCAGAAACGTTCCGGTCGTCACGATCACCGCGCGCGCCTTGAAGTCGATGTCCAGATTCGTCCGGCATCCCGTCACTCGTCCGTGCTCAAAATTGAGTCCAGTCACGGTCGCCTGAAAGATCTGGAGGTTCGGCTGCAACTCCAACGTGTGCTTCAGCCGATATTGATAAGCTTTTTTGTCACATTGAGCGCGCGGCGACTGAACGGCGGGCCCCTTGGACTCATTCAACAGCCGAAACTGAATTCCCGTTACATCCGTGTTGATCGCCATCTCGCCACCCAGCGCATCGATTTCCCGGACCAATTGCCCTTTGGCCTGGCCTCCGATGGCGGGATTGCAGCTCATCTGAGCGATGGTATCAATATTGCCCGTGAGAAGCAGGGTGGAGGCCCCCATGCGCGCCGCCGCCAAGGCCGCTTCCACACCGGCGTGGCCCGCACCGCACACAATCACATCAAACGGCTTTTCAGAATACGTCACAGGAGGAGAGGGGACTATTTCCCAATACAAAAGCTGGCGAACAATGCGTCCAGCATGCGTTCATTGTCCACGCGACCGGCTATCTCTTCCCATGCGCGCAAGGCCGTCCGCAGGTCGCTCGCGAGCAGTTCCGCCGCTTCACCGTGCTCCAGCTTCGCCAGGGCGGCAACGATCGCATCCATTACCGTCGTGAGCGCGGCCGCGTGTCGAGCGTTGATGGCGACCTGATCTTCGCCGACTTCAGCCTGAAAACGGTCCGCCAGCGCCGCAATCCGCTCGCAAAGGACGTCGATCCCTTCGCCGGTTTTCGCTGAGACGCGAACCGACGGGTAGGGGAGAGCGCCAACGCCGACTTCGCCCCCCAGGTCACATTTGTTTAAAATCAGAATCGTATTCTCCGCGTTTGCAATGCCCTCAATATCAGATGGAAGCGAGGGGGTCGGCCCGGTTTGATCCACCACCCAAAGAAACAGATCAGCCTCCTCCAAGCGCTCCCGGGTCTTTTCGATCCCGAGCCGTTCCAACGGGCCAGGGGACGGATTAAGCCCAGCGGTGTCGATCAAGCGCAGGTAGTGACTCCCGAGCGCAATCGGCTCTTCGAGATAATCGCGGGTCGTGCCAGGCTCCGAACTCACCAGTGCTCGCTCGCGTCCGACCAAACGGTTCAGCAGGCTGCTTTTGCCGACATTGGGTTCTCCAACAATGACGGTCTTGATACCGTCGCGCAGAATTTCACCGTAGTGACTGGTAGCCAACAGATTCGATGCCATCGCGCGCACGCGCTGCAGCCCTGCGGTCACCAGATTCACATCTTCCGCCGGCAGGTCTTCCTCCGGGAAATCGATATATGCTTCCACGCGGGCGATCACGCCCAGCAGCTCTTCCACCGCCGCTTCGGCGCGCCGCCGCAACGCGCCACGAAGCTGGCGATGGGCCGACGCGAGCGCCCGTTCGCTGCGCGCATGGATCAGATCCATCACGGCCTCGGCCTGGCTGAGGTCCATGCGCCCATTCAAAAACGCCCGCTGCGTGAACTCGCCCGGTTCCGCCGCCCGACAACCGCGCCGCAGCAGATCCTCGAGGATCTTTTGCGCAATGAAGGGGTTGCCGTGGCAGGAAATCTCAAGGGTGTCCTCGCCCGTGTAGGAGCGCGGGCCCGGCATGAACACGAACAGCGTGTCGTCGAGCGTCCGGCCCGCCGTGTCGCGGTAGTCGCCATGACGCGCGAGGCGGGGCGGGGGAGTCGCGCCGAAAATCGCCGCCGCGAGCCGTTGTGTATCCGGGCCGCTAATACGCAACAACGCGATCGCCGAGGTGCCCATCGGCGTCGCGAGCGCGGCAATCGTGTCCGTGAAACGCGGCATAAACCTTCCACCATAGCGGACCGCCGCCGAAGGCAAAGCGTTTTGCATGCCCCGGCCGCCAATCGCCGCGCACCTTTCGCCAAGAGTCACGCAGACCCCGCGCCAGCCCCTCCCGCATCATCGCGCATGGCCGATCCGGATCCTTTCCAGCTGTTCGACGCGTGGTTTGCGATCGCGAAGGAAAACGAGGGCGACGATCCCACCGCCTGCGCCCTCGCGACGGCGTCGGCATCGGGCCAGCCCAGCGTGCGCATGGTGTTATTGAAGGCCTTCGATGCGCGGGGTTTCGTCTTCTACACCAATCTCGAAAGTCCCAAGGCTCGCGACCTGCAGGCAAACCCGCGCGCCGCGCTTTGTTTTTATTGGGCGAAACTCGCCCGCCAGGTCCGGATCGAGGGCACCGTGCAGCCGGTTTCGCCGGACGAGGCCGACGCCTACTTCGCCACGCGACCGCGGCTGAGCCAGCTCGGCGCCTGGGCCTCGCACCAGTCGCAACCGATGCCTTCACGTTTCACACTCGAGCAGGCCGTCGCGGCCGCTGCGCTGCGTTTTCCGCTCGGCAACGTGCCACGCCCGCCGCACTGGTCCGGCTTCCGTCTCCGACCGGACGCGATCGAGTTCTGGATCCAGCGACCGTTCCGCCATCACGAACGGCGGATTTTTCGCCGCGAAAACGACCGCTGGTCGCACACCTGGCTGTTTCCTTAATCGATCGCCTGCTCGCGCACCCGCACGCCGTCGCGCACCCGGTCGCCCGGATAAACGATCACGCGATCGCCCTCCTTCAGTCCGCCGGTCACCTCGGTGAAAAATCCGTTCGTGCGGCCCACGCGCACCGACACAAGCTCCGCGCGGCCTCCACGCAGGACAAACGTCTGCCACTCTTCGCCGCGCTGGAAAAATGCTCCGGCCGGCGCCCGCAGCACGTCGCGCCCTTCCCACACCACGATGCGTCCTTCGATCCGATAGCTGTCGCCGAGCGTCGGCCGCTTTTCGATCGGGTCCACGAAGTCCGCGATGACATAAACCCGCTGCTCCTCGACGCCGAGCGCCGAGATCTTCGTGAACGCTGACGGCTCCACCAGCCGCACCCGCGCCTGCAGCGGTTCCACGCCGCCCCATTGCTCCACCAACACGCGCGCGCCCGGACGAATCGCGACGCCGTCGCGGGAGAGCACTTCGATGCGCAGCTCCAGATCTGTCGCGTCGCCGACCTCCATCAGCGGAAAACCCGCCGGCACGACCCGCCCGCTTTCCTGCAACACCCGCAGGATGCGTCCGTCCACCGGCGAGGTCACGACCAGCGGTTCCTCCGACGTTCCCGTCTGGCCGCGGGTCAGCAGCGCACGCGCCTGCTGTAGTTCGTATTCGGATACTTGCGCCGCGAAACGCGCCGAGCGCTCGTCCTGCTGAGCGACGACCGCGCGCATCTCCGCCGCGTCGAATTCCTGCATCGAGATCGCCTGCTCGTCACGCAGCCGGCGCAATCGTTCGAAATCCGCCGTCGCCAGCCGCGCCGCCGCCGCGCTGCGATCGAACTGGGCCTGCGCCGCCGCGCGCGCCGCTTCGGCCGCCTTCACGCGCGCCTCCGCCTGCGCGAGTCCGCGCGCGTCGAGGAAATCCGCGCCGCTCGACTCGAGCACCGCGAGCGGCGTCTTTCCCGCCTCGACGATCGCGCCCGCCTTCCAGTCGATGCGCTGCAGCTGGCCCGCCACCGGGGTCGAGATCACGTAACGGTGTTTCACGCGCGTCATGCCTTCTTCGTTGACGGTGACGAGCACGTCGCCGCGGGCGACCGTCGCCACTTCGACCGGCACCGGCTTCGGCCACAGGCCCGCGATCACCAGCGCGAGCAATCCCGCGCCCGCAAGCCACGGCAGCAGTCGGCGGCGCGGATGCCGGTTCGCGGCGGGGGAGGGCAAGGACGTGGTGGGCTTCATGCAAAAAGATTTATTCGCGGGCCTTGAGCACGCTCACGAGATCCAGCTGGTTCAGCCGGCGGCTCGCAAGCATCGCCGACAGCGCCGCGGCGCTGCCCACGATCAGGATGGCGAGGGAATAATTGAAAGTCGTGAGGATCACCGGCACGCGCACGAACTCGGTATTCACACTTTGGATAATGACCGTCGCGAAGCCGGATCCGATCGCGAGTCCCACCGGCAGCGCGACCGCCGTCAGCACCACGAGCTCGTTGACGAGCACCAGCGCCACTTCGCGTCGCGTGAAACCCACCACCCGCAACGTCGCCAGCTCCCGCTGACGCTCGGACAGCGAGATTCGCGCGCTGTTATAAACGATGCCAAACGCGACCACGACCGCGAAGGTCATGTAAAGTTTCTGGATCAGCCCGATGCTCTCCGCGGTGGTTTTGCGGAAGCTCGCGCGAATGCCCTCCTTGATGACCACGCTCGCGACTCGCGGCGTCTGCTTCAGCTGCGCGAGAAAATCCGGCCACGCTCCCGCCGCGACCGCCAGATAGGCGCCGGTGATGCGATCGCCTTCCCCCAGCAGACGGTTCAGTTCGCCGATCTCCATGAACGCCGCCGTCCCGGCAAAATCCTGCGAGAGTCGCGCCACCGGCACGCGCAGTTCCGGCCGCTTGCCTTCGAGCACGCGCACGTTCACGAGATCGCCGGGCTTCACGCCGAGCACGCTCGCCAGCTTGCTCGAGAGCACGATGCCCTGCGGCGGGAGGATAATGCGGCGATCGCTTTCGTCGATGATCCGGTTGAGCTCCGCGCTGGCGCCGAGCCCGGTCAATCCGATGCGGCGGCGAAGATTTCCCGCGCGCAATTCCACCGGCGCAGCCCGCACCGGCTCGGCGAGAATCACGCCCGGCAAGCTGCGAAAATCCGCGAGCGCGCGGGCCGGGCCCGGTTCGATCAGCGACACATACGCGGTCTGCCGCTGCACCTGGTCCCACTGATAATCGAGCACGTAGTTGATGCCGTCGCGCAGCGCGCTCGGCACGATGAGAATTCCCGTCGCGAGCGCGAGCGCGACGCATGTGAGCACGGCGCGCGCGGGCCGCCGCTCGATGTTGCGCAGCGCCATGCGAAACGAAACCGAGAACGTGCGGGCGAGGGGAGTGCGCTCGATCAGCGCGGGGCGATAACTCGCGGGCGGCTCGGGCCGCATCGCCTCCGCGGGCGGCAAACCCACGGCGGTGCGCACCGCGCCCCAAACCCCGGCGAACGCCGCCAGCGCGCTGACCAGCACGGCGAACACGAGCACTTCCTTCGCGAGCAGGAAGTCGAGCTGCGGGAAACGAAAGAACAGGTGATACATCCCGACCAGCTTGTGCCCGAGCACCACGCCGCCGCCGGCCCCGATCGCGGTGCCGACGACGACAATCGCGAGCGAGAACTTGAAATAGTGCCAGCCGACCTGACGATTGCTGAAACCGCATGCCTTGAGCATCGCGATCTGCTCGCGCTGCAGCGTGATCTGCCGGCTCATGACGGCGTTCGTCATGAACGCCGCGACGCTGAGAAACACGAGGGGAAAGCCGATCGACAATCCGTGCAGCACGCGGATCTCGTCGCGCACACGCGTGTGCGACGGATGCGAGTCGCGCCCATACGCGCCGCGGCCGCCATACGGCACGAGCACGCGATCGACCGCCGCAATCACCGCCTCCGGCGAGGCGCCCGGCGCGAGCGACAGCGTGAGCGTGTTGAACGCGCCATCGAGATTGCTCGCCGTCGCGAGCTCCTTGTAAGGCATCCAGAAGACGCCGTAAGTCCGGTTGTCGGGCAGCGCGGAGCCCGGCGGCGCCTCGAAGACGAACTCCGGCGAGAGCACAATTCCCGCGATCCGAAACGTCTGCTTTCGGCCATAGACGATCGCGGAGATCTTCGCTCCCGGCTGCAACCGGTGCGCTTCCGCGAACGCCTCGCCCGCGAGAATCTCGTTGTGCGATTCGCGGCCGACAAGGATGCGACCGCGGCGAAGATGGAGCCGGTTGAGCACGAGTTCGCCCTGCTCCGGCAACGACTGCATCAGGCCGACGGCCGGCTCCGCCATGCCCGGAAGATCGAGCGTGACCTGCAGCGAAATGCCCGGCTGCACCGCGGCGACGCCGGGAATCGCGGCAATCTGCTCGGCGACATACAACGGCGCGCGCTTCAAACGCGCGAACACTTCCGCGAAACGATAATCCCGGTAATAATCGTCGCGCGTCGTTTCGAGCGAGAGGATCAGCGACCGCGTCATGATCATCATCGCGAGCCCGCACCCCATCACGACCGCAACGGCGAACGCCTGCGATTTGATCGCACGGAGATCGCGCAGGAGCTTGCGGTCGAGGAGGCTCACGGGGCGAAGACGAGGGGCGAAGGCGAGCGGCGGCGCGGGAGAACGGTGGAGGGAAGGACGACGGAGCGAAGCGCGGCTACGACGATGGCGGAGTCGGGAGACCCCGCCCTACAAGGGCAGCGGCGACGTTTCACCATTTCAGGTTTCGCACGGAGTCGCGGGTTGCGTTCGTGTGCTCGCTGACGATCCGTCCGTCGCGCATCGAGAGCACGCGATCGGCCATATCGGCGAGGACGGCGTTGTGCGTGATGATCACGGCGAGCGTGCCGAGCTCGCGGTTGATGTGCTCGATGGCCTCGAGCACCGTGATGCCGGTGTGAACGTCGAGCGCCCCGGTGGGCTCGTCGCACAACAGCACTTCGGGCCGTTTCGCGATCGCCCGGGCGATCGCCACGCGCTGCTGTTCGCCGCCGGAAAGCTGCGCGGGAAAATGATCCATCCGCGGGCCGAGACCGACGAGATGCAGCGCGTCCTCGGGATTCATCGGATCGCGCGCAATCTCGGTGATGAGCGCGACATTCTCCCGCGCGGTCAGGCTCGGGATGAGATTGTAGAATTGAAACACGAAGCCAACGGCGTCGCGCCGGTAGTTCGTGAGGCCCGCTTCGTCAGCGCGCGCGAGATCGATGCCGCGATAAAGCAGCGTGCCCGCGGTAGGATTGTCGAGGCCGCCCAGATTGTTGAGGAGTGTGGACTTCCCGCTACCGGAAGGTCCGAGCAGCACGACGAGTTCGCCGCGATAAAGATCGAGATCGATCCCGGCGAGCGCACGCACCTCGGCTTCGCCCTCGCCGTAAATCTTCGTCAGATCGCGAACCGTGAAAATACTCTCGCGAGCGGGGAAGGAGGCGGGTGTGGAGCCGTCGACCATGACGTGGACGCCAAACCAACTCACGTTTTCGGCGCGCAGCAACGCGGTTCGCCGTTGTCCTCGCGGAAGTAAGCGTCGCCGTTTTCTTGCCTTAGCGGCGCTCATGCCGCCAGCCCGCCGGCGATTGCGCACGAAAAAGCCGCGAGCACGCGCTCGCGGCTTTGAATTCGCGACCGCGGTGGCCGCGGTCGAAAGCAACGATCCTTATTCTTCGCCGGGGCCGGTGATCACGGCGCCGCCGGTGACGTTCACCTTTTCGAGAATCGCCTTCGTGATCTTCTCGGCAAGCTCCGGCTTTTCCTTGATGGCCTGCTTCGCGGCGTCGCGGCCCTGGCCGACGAGCGCGCCTTCGTAGGCGACCCACGCGCCTTTCTTTTCCAGAATCTTGTGCTCGAGGCCGAGATCGAGGAGCGAGCCGCTCTTCGAGATGCCTTCGTCATACATGATGTCGAACTCGCACTCGGTGAACGGCGGCGCGACCTTGTTCTTCACGACTTTGATCTTGGTGCGGTTGCCGACGACCTTGCCCTCGGGCGTTTTAATCTGGTCCTTGCGGCGGATATCGAGGCGCACGGACGAGAAGAACTTCAGCGCGCGGCCGCCGGGCGTCGTCTCGGGATTGCCGAACATCACGCCGATCTTTTCGCGAATCTGATTCGTGAACATGCAGATGCACTTGGTCTTGCTGACCACCGCGGTGAGGCGGCGCATGGCCTGCGACATCAGGCGCGCCTGCGAGCCGACGGTCGCGTCGCCCATCTGGCCGTCGAGTTCCTGCTTCGAGATCAGCGCGGCGACGGAGTCGATGACGATCACGTCGATGGAGTTGGAGCGGATAAGCGTCTCGGCGATGTTGAGCGCGTCTTCGCCGGAGTCCGGCTGCGATACGAGCAGGTCGTCGAGATTCACGCCGACGATGCGGGCATATTTCGGATCGAGCGCGTGCTCGACGTCGATGAACGCCGCGAGGCCGCCTTCCTTCTGGGCCTGCGCGATGACGCTCAAGCAGAAGGTCGTTTTGCCCGAGGATTCGGGGCCGTAGATCTCGACGATGCGGCCCTTGGGCAGGCCGCCGACGCCGAGCGCGAGATCGATCGCGAGCGAGCCGGTGGAGAGCGTCTCGACCTTCATCTTCTGGGAATCGCCCAGACGCATGATCGAGCCTTCGCCGAACTGCTTGGTGATGGAGGAGAGAGCGAGATCGAGGTTCTTGCGGGCGGCGACGTCGGGCGTGGCGGTGGCGACGGCTTTCGAATCGGCAGTTTTGGCGGGAGCGGCTTTGGACATGAGGAGTGGTTGAGTTGAGCGCCGCAGCATACACGCCGGCGCTGACGAGGTTATGTCAGGAGTCTTTCGGGCAACTGCGCCGGCCGGGCAAGCTTCGAGTGTGCGCGGCGGCGCAACGGCTCACGCACTCAACCACAAGACGCCGATCAGCAAGGTCAGCACCGCGATCGGGGTGCCGGCTTTCAGATACTCGACGAACGACAGATGCACGCCACGACGTTTCGCGATTTCGGCGACGATCAAGTTGGCCACGGAACCGAGCAACGTGAGATTCCCCGCGAGCGTCGTCGCCATCGCGAGCGTCAGCCAGGCGTGGTGCGGATCCGTGAGGGTGGGCACAACCGGCCGGAACAGCATCACTGCGGGGACGTTCGAGACGAGATTGCTGAGCACGAGCGAGACCCCGGTCAATGCCGCGGGTCCGCGATCGGCGTAGGGCTGCAGCACGGCGAACAGTCGCTCGCCAAAACCCGCCGACGAAATCGCGCCGGTGACGACGAAGAGGGCGCTGAAAAACACGAGCAGCGACCAGTCGATCTCGTTGAAAACGCGTTCCGGCGACGTGTGCCGCGTCACCAGCAGCACCGCCGCCGCGAGCACCGCGCAGAGCGGCACCGGCGCGCCCGCGATCAACGCCGCGAGCATGAGGGCGGTGGCGAAGAGCGCCTTGCGCAGCCGCGGCCACTCGACGGGCGGTTTGAACTGGTAAACCTCCTCAAAACGCTCGCCGCGAAAATCCCGGGGATACACCAGCACGATCACGAGCCAGGCGACAACGAGTCCCAGCAGCCCGATCGGCGCGAGCTCGCGTGTGAACGTCACGAAGTGAATGCCCGACGCGAGGCCGACGAGCATGTTCTGCGGATTGCCGGTGATCGTCGCGACGGAGCCGATGTTCGCCGCGGTCACGAGTCCGACGAGGTAGGGCAGGGGGTTGCGCTTCAGCGTGAGCGCGATGTCGAGAATCAGCGGCGTGAACACCAGCACGATGGTGTCGTTGAGAAACACGGCGGAGAACACGCCCGACACCGCGATGATCAACGCCAGCAGCCGCCGCGGCGTGCGCGCGAGCGTGACGACGCGCGCCGTCACGAGGTGAAAGAAACCCGCCATGCGGAGGTTCACATTGAGCACCATCATCCCGAACAGCAGGACAATGGTGTTCCAATCCACCGCGGCATACGCCTCATCGAGCGTGAGCGCGCCGAGCACGATCAGCAGCGTGGCACCGACCAACGCGATCGTGGCGCGGTTCATTTTCAGCGCCGGGTAGCGTCCGATCGCGACCCCGATCAGCGTGACGACGATCACGACAGCGATCGCGATCTGGGAAAAGTTCATGTCAGCGGCGCGACGCGCGGGCTCAGCACTTATAATAAGTGCGGAACCAATCCACAAACCGCCGCAGCCCCTCTTCGAGCGGAACCTTCGGCGCGAATCCCACGGCCGCCTGCAGCCGGTCGATGCTCGCGCAGGTCTCGATCATGTCGCCCGGCTGCGGCGGCGCGAGTTCCAGCTGCGCCTTTTTGCCGAGCAGCTCTTCGAGCATGCGGACAAACAACAGCACCTCGACCGGCCGGTGATGACCGATGTTGAACAGACGGAACGGCGGCACCGGTGGCTCGGCGGGCGGGTAGAGGAGAACCTTGAGCACGCCGTCGACGATATCGTCGACATACGTGAAATCGCGGCGGTTGCGACCTTCGTTGAACAACTTCAGCGGACGCCCCTCGCTGATCGCCTGCGCGAACAACGTCGGCGCCATGTCCGGACGGCCCCACGGTCCGTAAACCGTGAAAAACCGCAGACCCGTCACCGCGAGTCCGTGCAGGTGCGCGTAGGTGTGGGCCATCACCTCGTTGCTCTTCTTCGTCGCACCGTAGAACGAGATCGGTCGGTCCGTGTGCGCGTCCTCGCTGAACGGGACCGTCGCGCCCGCGCCGTAAACGCTGCTCGACGACGCAAACACGAGGTGTTTCGGCGGCAGCTTGCGGCAGGCCTCGAGGACGTTGAGAAAACCTTCGACGTTGCTGCGCACGTAAGCCGCGGGATTCTCCAAACTATAACGCACGCCTGCCTGCGCACCGAGGTGCACGACGTAGTCGGGTTTGAAATGCGCGTAGAGTCCGCCGAACGCCGCCGCGTCGGAAAAGTCCGTTTTCAAGAAACGAAACGCGTCGAACGCCTCCAGTTCGGCGAGCCGCGCGCGCTTCAGGTCCACGTCGTAGTAGTCGTTGAGATTGTCCACGCCGAGCACCTCGCAGCGCTTCGTCTCCGCGAGACGGCGGGCAACATGGTAACCGATGAAACCGGCGGCACCGGTCACGAGGACTTTCATTTCTGCGCTGATAAAGCAGCGCGTGTCCGGCGGCTAGCGGAAAGATGCGCGCGTCGACGGCGGTGGCTCGCGGTCTTTTTTCATGCGCCCCGCGACGTGGATTCTCGCGCGGAAAACGTCATTCCAACTATGACAAATTTTTCCGTTTCCGTGGAAGACGGTGCTTGATTGCGGAAAAAGCCCTCCTATACCTTGCGGCACTTTTGCACTCGCACACGTTCCTCGCATGAAGATCAAAGCCTATCTCAAGCCCTCTTGCGGTTGGTCGAACGGCGTCCGCGCCATCATGCGCAAATACAACCTCGCGTATGAGGACATCGACATCATCAACGACCGCGCGAATTACGCGGAGATGGTGACCAAGTCCGGCCAGCCGCTTTCGCCGTGCGTTGAGATCGATGGCGTGATGCTCGCCGACGTTTCGGGCGAAGAGGTGGAAAATTATCTTCTCAGCAACGATCTGATCAAACCCGTGGACGCTCCTGTCGATGTGCCCACCAACGCCGGCTGCTCCGACGAAGAGCACGCCAAAATGGCTACTAAAACGATCCGCTTCTTCTAATTGATGTTGCTGAGAGCTCGCCGCAACCAAACCAACCCCGGGGCCGCTCTCGCAACGCCGAGACCGGCCTTTTTTGTGCACTCACCGCTTCCCATCCTGCGACTCCTCGTCGCTTCGCCCTGATCCCTCGCCAGCTTTTTCGCTGACCTAACCTGCTTGAATACTGTGAACACCACGCGGACATCGAACACCGGCCCAGCCTCTTCCCCCACTAGCGACGTTGCCCAACGCGCCCCGAAGACGCTCCGCCCGGGCAAACAAGGCCTCTACGACCCGTGGTTTGAACACGATGCCTGCGGTGTCGGGTTCGTGGTCGACATGAAGGGCCGCAAGTCCCACCGGATCCTCGAGCAGGGCCTCCAGGTCCTCAAGAATCTCGACCATCGCGGCGCCAGCGGCGCCGAGGTCAACACCGGCGACGGCGCCGGCATCCTCCTGCAGATGCCGCACAAGTTCTTCGCCGAAGTCGCGAAGAAGGCCCGCATTTCCCTCCCCGAAGCCGGCCAATACGGCGTCGGTCTCGTCTTCCTCCCGCGCAACGCCACCGCGCGTCGCAAGCTTGAGGAAGTGTTCGCCGGCATCATCCAGGGCGAAGGCCAGACCCTGCTCGGCTGGCGCACGGTGCCGACCGACAACTCCATGCTCGGCGACACCGCTAAGTCCGCGGAGCCGTTCATGCGCCAGGTCTTCATCGGCCGCAGCCCGGAGCTCGATGACGCCGCGTTCGAGCGCAAGCTCTACGTCATCCGCAAGCGCGCCTACGCCGAGATCCGCACCTCCACGTATTCGGGCGCGGAGATGTGGTATATGCCGAGCCTGTCCCAAAAGACCATCGTCTACAAGGGCATGCTCACGACCGAGCAACTCGAGCAGTATTTCTCCGATCTGAAGAATCCGGCGATGGAGACCGCGCTCGCGCTCGTCCACTCGCGGTTCTCGACCAACACCTTCCCGAGCTGGGACCGCGCGCACCCGTATCGCTACATCGCGCACAACGGCGAGATCAACACGCTCCGCGGCAACATCAACTGGATGCACGCCCGCCAGGCGCTCTTCGCCTCCGAGCTCTTCGGCGAGGACATCAAGAAGATCCTCCCCATCATCAACCCGAACGGCTCCGACTCGTCGATGTTCGACAACACGCTCGAACTCCTCGTCCTCGCCGGCCGCCCGCTCACCCACGCGATGATGATGATGATCCCGGAACCGTGGTCGAACCACGAGACCATGGATCCGGATCGCCGCGCATTTTACCAGTATCACTCCTGCCTGATGGAGCCGTGGGACGGCCCCGCCGCCATCTGCTTCACCGACGGCAAGCAGATGGGCGCGTGCCTCGACCGCAACGGCCTGCGCCCGTGCCGCTATTACGTCACGCAC
Organism: Opitutaceae bacterium; assembly: GCA_040255565.1. Classification (GTDB taxonomy): domain Bacteria; phylum Verrucomicrobiota; class Verrucomicrobiia; order Opitutales; family Opitutaceae; genus Opitutus. Next base: position 825,835 of record JBDZVH010000002.1, read on the forward strand.
GACGGTCTCGTCGTCATGGCTTCGGAAGCCGGCGTGCTCGGCGACATCCCCGCCGATCAGATCGCGCAAAAAGGCCGCCTCCAGCCCGGACACATGTTCCTGGTCGACACCGAGCAGGGTCGCATCATCGAGGACGAAGAAATCAAGAAGCAGCTCGCGACCGAGCATCCGTATCGCCAGTGGCTCAGCGAGCACCTCGTGAAGCTTGAGAGCCTCCCGGCCGCGCCCAGCGTGCCGCCGCCGGATCACGATACGCTGCTCCACCGCCAGATCGCGTTCGGCTACACCTTCGAAGACCAGCGCATCGTCCTCACGCCGATGGCGCGCGACGGCGTCGAGGCGATCGGCTCGATGGGCAACGACACCCCGCTCGCGGTGCTCTCGAACAAGCCGCGCCTGCTCTACGATTATTTCAAGCAGCTCTTCGCGCAGGTCACCAACCCGCCGATCGACTGCATCCGCGAGGAGCTCATCACCTCGTCCGAAACCCGCCTCGGCTCGGAAGGCAATCTCCTCAATCCCGACCCGCTCGCCTGCCGTCGCGTCGAGCTGAAGTGGCCCGTCCTCACCAACGAGGAATTCGCCAAGCTCCGCCGCCTCGACCAGCCCGGTTTCAAAGTCGGCGTGCTGCCGATTCTCTTCCGCGCCACCCGCGGCGAAAAAGGCCTCGCCAAGGCAATGGAGGAAATCTGCCTCATCGCCCGCCGCATGATCGAGGACGAGGAGGTCACCATCCTCATTCTCTCCGATCGCGGCGTGACGAAGGATTTCGCGCCGATTCCCGCGTTGCTCGCCGTCGCCGGCCTCCATCACTTCCTCATCCGCGAAGGTCTCCGCACACGCATTTCGATGGTCCTCGAGACCGGCGAAGCGCGCGAGGTGCACCACTTCTCGCTGCTGATCGGCTACGGCTGCAGCGCGATCAACCCTTACGTCGCGTTCGAGACGATCGACGGCATGATCCAGGATGGCCTCCTGGTGAACGTCGACCACAAGACGGCGTGCAAGAACTTCGTGAAGGCCGCGTCGAAGGGGGTCGTGAAGGTCATGTCCAAAATGGGCATTTCCGCGATCCAGTCCTATCGCGGCGCGCAGGTGTTCGAAGCCGTCGGCCTCCGCCAGGACGTCGTCGATCACTACTTCACCTGGACGCCTTCGCGCGTCGGCGGCATCGGTCTCGACGTCATCGCGCAGGAAGTGCTCGCGCGCCACCGCGCGGCATTCCCCGATCGTCCGGTCAACGGCCACGTGCTCCCCGTCGGCGGCCAGTTTCAATGGCGCAACGACGGCGAGTATCACCTGTTCAATCCCGAATCGATCCACCGCCTGCAAAAGGCGGTGCGCACCGGCAGCTACGCGGTGTTCAAGGAATATTCGAAGATCATCAACGAGAATTCCAAGAACGTCGCGACGCTCCGGGGTCTCCTCGATTTCAAGCTCAACGACCCGATTCCGCTCGAGGAGGTCGAGCCGGTCGAGTCGATCATGAAGCGCTTCAAGACCGGCGCGATGTCCTACGGCTCCATTTCGAAGGAGGCCCACGAGACGCTCGCCATCGCCATGAACCGCATCGGCGGCCGCTCGAACACCGGCGAGGGCGGCGAGGATCCGGAACGTTTCATCCCGCTCCCCAACGGCGACTCCAAGAACTCCGCGATCAAGCAGGTCGCGTCGGGGCGCTTCGGCGTCACGAGCCATTACCTGGTCAACGCCCGCGAAATCCAGATCAAGATGGCACAGGGCGCGAAGCCCGGCGAAGGCGGCCAGTTGCCCGGCACGAAGGTTTATCCGTGGGTCGCAAAGACCCGCGGCACCACCGCCGGCGTCGGCCTCATCTCGCCCCCGCCGCACCATGACATCTACTCGATCGAGGACCTCGCCGAGCTGATTCACGACCTCAAGAACAGCAACCGCCACGCGCGCATCAGCGTGAAGCTCGTCGCTGAAGTCGGCGTCGGCACGATCGCCGCGGGCGTCGCCAAGGCGCATGCCGATGTTGTATTGATTTCCGGATACGACGGCGGCACCGGCGCCTCGCCGCAGACTTCGATCTACCACGCGGGCCTGCCGTGGGAGCTCGGTCTCGCCGAGACGCACCAGACGCTCGTCCTCAATAATCTCCGCTCGCGCATCGCCGTGGAGACGGACGGTCAGCTCAAGACCGGCCGCGACGTCGTCATCGCCGCGCTGCTCGGCGCGGAGGAGTTCGGTTTCGCCACCGCCCCGCTCGTCGCCACCGGCTGCATCATGATGCGTGTTTGTCATCTGAATACGTGTCCGACCGGCATCGCCACGCAGGACCCGCGCCTGCGCGAAAAGTATACCGGCAAGCCCGAGCACGTCGTGAATTTCATGACGTTCATCGCCCACGAGGTTCGCGAGCTCATGGCCCAACTCGGCTTCCGCACGATCGCGGAGATGATCGGCCATACCGAGCGTCTCGAGCCCAAGAAGGCCGTCGAACACTGGAAGGCCCGCGGCCTCGATTTCAGCAACATCCTCTACCAGCCCGAGGTGGCGGACAGCGTCGGCCGTTTCTGCACCCAGTCGCAGGATCACGGCCTCGACAAGTCGCTCGACCTGACGCAGCTCCTCGAAATCTGCCAGCCCGCGATCGAACGCGGCGAGAAGGTCATCGCCGAGCTCCCGATCCGCAACGTCAACCGCGTCGTCGGCACCATCACCGGCAGCGAGGTGACGAAGAAATACGGCGCGGAGGGCCTGCCCGAGGACACGATCCGGATCCATTTCAAAGGCTCCGCCGGCCAGAGCTTCGGCGCCTTCATGCCGAAGGGCATGACGTTCTCGATCGAGGGCGACGCCAACGACTACGTCGGCAAAGGCCTCTCCGGCGGCAAGATCGTCATCTATCCGCCGGCGAACGCTTCGTTCGATCCGTCGGAAAACATCATCGTCGGCAACGTCGCCCTCTACGGCGCCACCGCCGGTGAGCTCTACTTGAACGGTCGCGCCGGCGAGCGCTTCGCCGTCCGCAACTCCGGCGTCAACGCCGTCGTCGAGGGCGTGGGCGACCACGGCTGCGAATACATGACTGGCGGCCGCGTCGTCGTCCTCGGCAGCACCGGCCGCAATTTCGCGGCCGGCATGTCGGGCGGCGTCGCCTACGTGCTGGATGAAACCGGCCAGTTCAAGCAGGACGTGAATCCCGCAATGGTCGGCATCGAGTCGCTCGAATCTCCGACCGAGATCGCCGAGCTTCGCACGCTCATCGAAAACCACCTCACCTACACGAAGAGCCCCCGCGCGAAACAGGTCCTCGACCAGTGGACCGCGATGGTGCCGAAGTTCGTGAAGATCCTGCCGAAGGACTACAAGCGCATGCTCGCCTGCATCGAACGCGCCCAGGCGCAGGGCCTCACCGGCGACGAAGCCATCATGGCCGCCTTCGAAGAAAACGCCCGCGACACGTCCCGCGTCGGCGGCAACTAAGCGGCCGGGCGCTCTGCGCCCGCCGCATTTCAAATCTCAAATTTCAAATCTCAAATCCCCCCATCCATGGGCAAACCCACTGGCTTCATCGAATACCTGCGCGAACTTCCCGTCGACCGCCCGCCGCTCGAGCGCGTCAAGGACTGGAAAGAGTTTCACCACCACATGGAGGAGAAGAAACTCCGCACGCAGGGCGCGCGCTGCATGGATTGCGGAGTTCCGTTCTGCCACACCGGCAAGCTCATCAGCGGCATGGCCTCCGGTTGCCCGATCAACAACCTGATCCCGGAGTGGAACGACCTCGTCTATCGCGGCCTCTGGAAGGAGGCGCTCGATCGTCTGCACAAGACGAACAACTTCCCCGAGTTCACCGGCCGCGTCTGCCCCGCGCCGTGCGAAGGTTCCTGCGTGCTCGGCATCAACAACCCGCCGGTCACGATCAAGAACATCGAGGCCGCCATCACCGACCGCGGCTGGGCCGAGGGCTGGGTCAATCCCGAACCGCCCAAGGTTCGCACCGGCAAGAAGGTCGCCGTCATCGGCTCCGGCCCTGCCGGCCTCGCCGCCGCGGAACAGCTCAACAAGGCCGGCCACACCGTCACCGTGTTCGAACGCGCCGACCGCCCCGGCGGCCTGCTCATGTATGGCATCCCCAACATGAAGCTCGATAAGAAGGAGGTCGTCCTCCGCCGCATCAAGTTGATGGAAGGGGCCGGCATCAAATTCATCTGCAACGCCAACGTCGGCGAAAACGTCGAGCCGCAGATCTTCCTCAAGGAATACGACGCCACCGTCATCTGCACCGGCGCCACGCAGCCGCGCGATCTCCCGATCGAAGGCCGCAACTTGAAGGGCGTGCACTTCGCGATGGAGTTGCTCACCGAGAACACCCGGGCCCTCCTCAACGGCGGCGCCGAACACTGCCCGATCCACGCGAAGGGCAAGGACGTCATCGTCATCGGCGGCGGCGACACCGGCACCGACTGCGTGGGCACCTCGATGCGTCATGGCGCCAAGAGCATCACGCAAATCGAAATCCTCCCGAAGCCGCCGATGGAGCGCGCCGCCGACAATCCCTGGCCCGAGTGGCCGAAGATCTACCGCATGGACTATGGCCAGGAAGAGGCCGCGGCGAAATTCGGCGCCGACCCGCGCGCCTACGTCACGACCGTGAAGAAGTTCGTCGGCGACGAAAACGGTGCCGTGAAGGAGCTCGTGACGGTCGAGATCAAGTGGGAGAAAAACGAGAAGGGCCAGTTCGTGCCGAAGGAAGTTCCCGGCACGGAAAAAACCCGCCCCGCCCAGCTCGTCCTTCTCGCGATGGGCTTTCTCGGACCCGAGCAGGCGCTCCTCAAGGAGCTCAATCTCGAGACCGACCCGCGCTCGAACATCAAGGCCGAGCACGAGAAATACACGACCAACATCAAGGGCGTGTTCGCCGCCGGCGACTGCCGCCGCGGCCAGAGTCTCGTCGTCTGGGCCATCAACGAGGGCCGCGGCGTCGCGCGCGAGTGCGACCGTTACCTGATGGGCACGACCGACCTGCCGTAAACGCCGCCGGGTGGTTCACGTCTCCCTCGCTCTTCCGGGCCGGTCTCACGACCGGCCTTTTTATTGGCCTGAGTTGGCGACACGCCGGCGTCACTCCGCCCGAAACACGACCGCTTCCTGCGTCGTCGTGTCCGCCCGCAAATAGACGTCGCCGACATCCGCGCAATCGATCACGCGCACCACGTGCTGCAGCGCTGCGCCTGACGGCTCGAGCTCGAGCAACCGGCTCGGCGCCGACTTGAACCATTCGATATCCAGCACGTTGCCCGTCTTTTTCGGAAAATACGCCAGATAGAGCACGTCGTGCTCCACGAGATCGTTGAAGAAATGCGTGCCCAGCGACACGTCCGGGATGAGCCGTTCGTGCATGGCCACGATCTCGCAGATCACCGACACGCGGCTGATCTCGCCGAAGCCCACGGGAATTCCCAGCGCGGGACTGTGTGTCCCCCAGCGGCCGGGACCGATCAGCATCAACCCGCGATCGCCCACCGGATGATGCGGATTCAACCGGCCGATCAATCGCGCCACCGCGTAGCGATCCTGCTCGCCGAGTTTCGCATATTCGTCCTGCACCACATACACGATGCGGGTGAGCTTCTGCTCCCGACTCACGCCGATCACCGCTCCGTTGGCCGCGAGCAACCGGTTCTGCGCCGCCGCCACCGCCGGCCGCGTCAGCGTGCTCTCCCGCCGCACCTGAAAGGTCCGGCATTGCAGCAAGTGAATCCGATACGTGCCGTCCGCGATGAAGTTCAGCGCAAATTCGATGTCGACCGGCTGCTCATACGCGGCCTCCAGCACCTGGAGCATCTGCCTCAAGTCCGACGCCACCGCCGTTTCGCGCAACAGCCGCTCGAACGTGAGACACGGATAACCTTCGGCCGTGTTCGTGACGTAATAATCGGCCGGAAAATCGACCGGCTCCGCCAGCACTTCCCCGAAGGGCTGCGACACGAACCTCCCGTCGATCAAGTCGAGGCAATCCATCCGCCGCTGCGAATGATCGCGCACCTCCTCGAAGCTCGCCTCCGGCCGCCGCGTCGGCGCATTCAACGCCACCAGTCGCGTATAGTCGTCGTCCGCCCGGTCCACCGCGCGCGTGCCCAAACCGAAGACCAGCCGCACGACGCCGGCATGCGGATCGATGTCGCGATGCCAGACGAACGGATTGTAGGACAGCCCGACGCCCGCCGCCTGCGGATAATAATAACGTCCGTGCGCCGCGCCTGACACCCGCATGATCAGCAGCGCCATGCGCTCTTCGCTTTCCAGCAATCCGCGCCGGCGCCGGTAGCGCAGAGCCTCCTCGTCGAGCACGCTCGCATACACCCGCCGCACCGCCTCCAGCAACTCGGCCATGCGCTCCTCGCGCGAGCCGCGGTTCACCACGAAGACGCTTTCGTATTTTCCGGAAAACGCATTTCCGCGCGCGTCCTCGAGGATCGAGCTCGATCGCACGATATACGGCGACTCGCCGAAGTAATCCAGCATGCCGCGAAACTGCTCGTTGATGTGCTCCGGAAATTTCCCCGCGAGCACCCGCCGGCGGCCCTCCTCCAAACCGACCAGAAACGTCTCCGGATATTTCTGCTGCTCGCGCAACCACCACACGCCGTTCTGCACGAGGAACGTGACGAACACTTCCGCCCCGACGAAAAACGAGTCGTGCGCCTCCAACCGGCTCGCGAGATCCGGATCCCGATCGCGCAGGATCGCGCGCGACACCAGCATCCCGAGCGTCTTCCCGCCCACCGAACCGATGCCGATCATCCGATCCCGCACCGCCAGCATGTCCTCGAGCGTGAGATAACGTCCCACCAGCGGCGCGATGCCCGAGCGATGCACGCGCAGCGCGGCAAACACCTTCTTCGTCATCTCCGTGCGGCGCTCCACCGTGCCGCGCTCCTCGCGCCACTCCTGCGCGACCTGCGCAGCCTCCTGAAACAGCCGCCGCCAATAACCGCTGCGTCGGTCGCTCTGCAAACGCGGCCACTGCGTCCGCGACAGGATTTGCGCCAGCACCGCGCTGTCCTTCACCGGCAGGAACTCCCCGCCGTGCTGCACGTGGATCGTATTCATCGCCTCGCGCGAGCGATGCTGCACCTTGACCGGCCGCACGTAGAGGCGCAGGTCCAGCCGGAACACGTCGAGGAAGAACTGCGTCGTCTGGCGGATCGCCTCCAGCGCGTAAAGCGAATGCTTGTCCCGGTAGATCGCGAAGTAGGTGACCGTATCGAGATCCCGGAGACGCGGGCACGTCAGCATGAAGAAGTTGCCCAGGCTCTGATCCGACATCCACCGGTCCGCCAGATGCGACAGGCAGTCGAAAACGTAGATCACCCGCGTGCCAGCCCGCTCGATCACGTCGTGCACCTGCCGCACGACGGCCTCGAATCCGGCCCCGGCATCCACCTCCCGGATCTCCGCCCCGTCGTGCTCCTCCACGAGCGCATGATGGTCGGCAAACCGGAAATAGATCACCGTTCTTCCCGCCGCCCGTGCCGCCGCCACATACGGCGTCACCAGCTCCTGATACTCCTCGATCGTGTCGACCTCCCACACGATGTTGTCGCCGGGCTCGATGCCGTGAAGCACCCGGTCGATGCCGACGAGACCGGTAGTCTCGCGCCGCGGGTGAGGCCCGGTGTTTCCGCCGGGCTTTTGGCCCGTCGCCGCCGTTTCAGACCGACGAGGGCGCCGGGCTCCGCCGTCGCGCTCCTCGTCGTCTGAAATCCGGCTCATCGCTGCTCCGCGTTACAACACGCCCTGCTCGATCATCGCGTCGGCCACTTTCGTGAAGCCTGCGATGTTCGCGCCCAGCACATAGTTGCCCGGCGCGCCGTAATCCTGCGCGGTCGCGCGGCAGCTCTCGTGAATGTTGACCATGATGCGGTGGAGCCGCTGGTCGACTTCCTCGCGCGACCAATTCAGGCGCATCGAATTCTGGGACATCTCGAGGCCTGACGTCGCGACGCCACCGGCATTCGCCGCCTTGCCCGGACCGTAAAGGATCTTTGCCGCGAGATACGCGTGCACGGCGTCCGGCGTCGACGGCATGTTCGCGCCCTCCGACACCAGCTGGCAGCCGTTCTTCAGCAGCGCCTGCGCGTCGGCGCCGTCGATTTCGTTCTGCGTCGCACTGGGGAAGGCGCAGTCGCAGGGCACCGACCACGGCCGGCGTCCGGCCATGAACTCACCGCCGAATTTTTCCGTGTATTCGCGGATGCGGCCGCGACGGGCGTTCTTCAGCTGCATCACCCACGCCAGCTTTTCCGTGTCGATGCCCGCCGGATCGTAGATGCTGCCGTCGGAGTCGGACAACGTCACCGGCTTGGCGCCGAGCTGCAGAAGCTTCTCGATCGTATACTGCGCCACGTTGCCCGAACCGGAAACCGTGCAGACCTTCCCGGCCAGCGAATCGCCGCGGGTCTTCAGCATCTCCTCCGCGAAATAGACCGCACCATAGCCGGTCGCCTCCGGACGGATGAGCGAGCCGCCCCACTTGATGTTCTTGCCGGTGAAGACGCCCGTGAACTCGTTGCGCAGGCGCTTGTATTGGCCAAAAAGATACCCGATCTCGCGTCCGCCCACGCCGATGTCGCCCGCCGGCACGTCCGTGTCGGAACCGATGTGGCGGTAGAGCTCGGTCATGAAGCTCTGACAGAAGCGCATCACCTCGTTGTCCGACTTGCCCTTCGGATCGAAATCCGAGCCGCCCTTGCCGCCGCCCATCGGCAGGGTGGTGAGCGCGTTCTTGAAGATCTGCTCGAAGCCCAGGAACTTCAGGATGCCGAGGTTGACGCTGGGGTGAAAACGCAGGCCGCCCTTGTAGGGGCCGATCGCGCTGTTGAACTGCACGCGGAAACCGCGGTTCACCTGCACCCGGCCGGCGTCGTCCGTCCAGGCCACCCGAAACACCACCTGTCTTTCCGGCTCCACCACGCGCTCGAGAATGCGGGCGTCGCGGTATCTCTTCTGCCGGGCAATGACGGGGCTCAGCGATTCGAGCACCTCCTGCACGGCTTGCAGGAATTCCGGCTCGCCGGCATTGCGGCGGGCCACCAGGTCGAGGACTTCAGCGATGTAGGGCTCCATAAAAAACCGATTCGCGGGCGCGGTTTCGTTTCACCGGTCGTGCCGCCCGCCGCACAAAACGCGCCCATTACGGGCAACTCCGGCGCGGAGAACAATACGGAATCCCGTTTCGCGAAAAATCGTGCCAGCCCCGCCCCGAGGCCAAACTTGCAAGTGGCTCGCCCCTCAGCGCGGCGCACCGCCTCAATCCGCGTCCGTGCCGTTGGAGTCGGACAAATGCCCGCTCAGGTAGGCGTCATACGCCGCGAGATCGAGCAACCCGTTGCCGCTGAGATTGAACACGAGCACACGCTTCCGATCCTCCTCGCGGCACCGGATCGCCTCATCGACGACCGCCGCGATCGCGTGCGCCGATTCCGGCGCCGGCACGAGCCCCTCGCTGCGCGCGAACAACACGCCCGCCTCGAACACCTTGGTCTGCGGCACCGCGACGGCCTCGATCAAGCCGAGCTTCTTGCAGTGGCTCACCATCGGCGCCATGCCGTGGTAGCGCAGCCCGCCCGCGTGGATGCTCGGCGGCATGAAGGCGTGCCCGAGCGTGTGCATCATCATCAGCGGCGTCGTCTGCGCCGTGTCGCCGAAATCGTAGCGCAGCTCGCCCTGCGTCAGCGACGGGCAGGATGCCGGCTCGACCGCGACGATGCGCGTCTTCTTTCCGTCCTTCAACTTGCCACGCACGAAGGGAAACGCGATGCCCGCGAAATTGCTGCCGCCGCCGGCACAGCCGAACACCACGTCCGGCTCCTCGCCGGCGAGCGCCATCTGCCGGATGGTCTCCTCGCCGATCACCGTCTGGTGCAGGCACACATGGTTCAACACACTCCCGAGCGCGTATTTGGTTCCTGGATGCGTGACGGTGTCCTCGATTGCCTCGCTGATCGCGATGCCCAGGCTGCCGTTGCTGTCCGGCGTTTCGCGCCGCACCTTCCGCCCGAACTCGGTCCGGTCGCTCGGGCTCGCGAACACGTTCGCCCCGTAGGTTTGCATCAGCAGCTTGCGATACGGCTTCTGGTGAAAACTGACCTTCACCATGTAGACCGTGCACTCGAGGCCGAATACCTGGCACGCCATCGACAGCGAGGAGCCCCACTGGCCGGCGCCGGTTTCGGTCGCGAGCCGTTTCGTGCCCGCGACCTTGTTGTAGTAGGCCTGCGGGATCGCCGTGTTGGGCTTGTGACTCCCCGCCGGGCTCACGCCTTCGTATTTGTAGTAAATGTGGGCGGGCGTCTGCAGCGCCTTTTCGAGCCGCACCGCCCGCAGGAGCGGAGTGGGACGATACAACGCGTAGACCTCGCGCACCTCGGCCGGAATCTCCACCTGCCGCTCCGCACCCATTTCCTGCGCGATGAGATTCTCCGGGAAAATCGCCGCCATGTCCTCCGGTTTCGCGGGCTCCCTCGTGCCGGGATGCAGCGGCGGCGGCAGCGGCTCGGGAAAGTCGGCGAGAAGATTATACCAATGCGCCGGCATCTCGTCGGCACGCAACAGGAACTGAACAGGTTGGCTCATGGGGTGGAGGAGGGTAGGCGCCCCTCAGAGCTAAGCTCCCCCAAAGGCTTCGTCACGAGCGAATCGTCCGCCGGCCAAAACCCACGCGGATAATCGCAAAATGTGCACGCCTGCGCCGAATCTTCTTCCCTCGGCCGTCTCGCGGGCCGCTGAAGCGATACCAGCCGGCCCGTAATTTCCGGGCGCCCGACGCGTGCCTTGCACAAAGTCTGCTAGTCCACGGGCTGCCATGCTCAACGCTCCCGCTTCCCCGCTGCCCGACGTTCGCTCTGCCAGCCCGACCGCTTCCGACGACGCCCCCGCCCGGCTCGCCGCGATCGCGCGCGCCTCGATCGACTTGGGCGCGCTCGGGCCGCAACTCGCCCGCCTCGCCGCCGAAATCGAAGCCCGCGCGCAAGCCCAGGCCCGCCACGCCGCGGAGGTGGCCGCCACGACGGACGCGCTCGCCCGCGACCTCGCCGGCGCCGTCGCGGAGCTGCGGGCCTCGTCCGGTCAGATGCACAGCGCGCTCGCAACCGTCGAGCGCATCGCCGATCACACGCGCCTCCTTTCGGTCAACGCCAGCATCGAGGCCGCTCGCGCCGGCGAAGCCGGACGGGCGTTCGCCGTCGTGGTCGACGAGGTGAAGCGGCTCGCCGACACCTCCGCGCAATCCACGCATCTCATCGCCGACCGCATGCAGGAGATCGACGTCAGCGTGACGCGCGTCGCCTCGGTCGCCGCCGATTCCGCGGCGGAACCCGCCGGCGGCCGCACCGTCTCCGCCGTCAACCGCGACATCCGCGATATCGCCGGCCACGCCGCCGCCCAGCTCGACACGGCCAGATCCGTCCACGGGCTCGGCGGCCGGATCAACGCGCTCACCGACCTGCTCCTGGTCACCGTGGGCCGGTTCCGTTTCGACGCGCATGCGCGCGCCCGCGAGGATGCCGACCGGCTCCGACCCGAGCTCGCCGCCGCGATCGGCAGCCGCCCGCAGCTCGAACGGCTCCTCGAGCGCTGGCTCGGCCGGCACCGGTATTTTGAACTCGGATACGTAACCGACGCCCAGGGCCGCCAGCTCGTCGACAATCTGGTCTGCCGCGACGGCAAGATCACGCGCGATCCCGCGGGCCTGGGCCGCCGCTGGGGCGAGCGCGCGTGGTTTCGCGACGCGCTCCGCGCGCGCGCAACCGTCTGCAGCGATCTCTACCGTTCGAGCGCCACCGACGATTTCTGTTTCACCGTTTCCACCCCGCTCTGCGACGCGACGGGCCGGATCGTCGGCGTGTTCGCGTCGGACGTGAACTTTCAGCGGCTCGTCGCCGCCTGATCGTCCGTCGGCACCAGGCGCACGATCCGGCCCGGCTTCCCGATCAGCTCGAGCGCGAGGTAAATGAGGCCGTCCGGGCCGGTTTTGATGTCGCGAATGCGTCCAAGTTTGTTGAATACCTCCTCGCGGTGCACGACGCGGCCGCCAGCGACCACCACGCGGAGGAACTTCTGCTGCGCGAGCGAGCCCACGAAGAGGTTTCCCTTCCAGCGGGGAAAGCGGTCGCCGCGGTAGAATTCGATCTGGCTCACCGCGATCGACGGCGTCCAGTCGATCACCGGCTGCTCCATCCCCGGCGCCTCGGTCCGATCCGAGAGCGGCCGGCCGTCATAGCGCATGCCGCGGGTGATCACCGGCCAGCCGTAATTCCGGCCGCGCTCGATCCGGTTGAGCTCGTCGCCTCCGCGCGGACCGTGCTCCGTCTCCCAGAGCCCGCCGTCCGCCGGATTGACCGCCAGGCCCTGCGGATTGCGCACGCCGAGCGCCCAGATGCTCGCGCACCAGCCGGGGATGTCCGCATACGGATTGTCCGGCGGCACGCGGCCGTCGTGAAACACCCGGTGAATTTTTCCGTTCGGCACCGTCGGATCCTGCGCCTGGCCCGTGGTGCCTTCCTCCATCCCCCGCTCGCCGACGCTGATGAACAGGTAATCGCCCTGGAACACCAGTCGTCCGCCGAACAGCACGGAGCTCGGTTGATAGCACTCCGGCGGCATCGCGAAAACCACCTGCTCGTCGACCCAGCGACCGTCGCGAATGCGTCCGCGCACGACCTTCGTCATCGCCGTGTCGCCCGGTCCGGGATCGCTAAACGAAAGATAAATCCAGCCGTTCTTCGCGAAGTCCGGATGCGCGACGACCGACATCAAACCCGCTTCGTCACGCACCAGCGCGCGGGGAATTCCTTCCACCGCGTCCGGCCGGAGCTGCCCGTGCTCGATCACCCGCAGGCGGCCGACCCGCTCGGTCACGAGCATGCGACCATCGGGCAGAAACGCGAACGACCACGGGACGTCGAACCCCTCCGCCACGTTCTCGATCCAGAACGCATGTTCCTCGCTCTGCAGTACTGCGCGCGGCAGCGGCAACTCCTGTTGCGGTATCGGCTCGCGACGGCGCGTCGCGAGCTCATGGATGTAATTGGTCAGCGCGCCGATCTCGCTTTCCGTGAGCGCCGTGGCGAAGGCGGGCATCCCGCTCTCCGGATAACCCTGGCGAATGCTCCGGCGCAAGCTGCGGTCGTCCCCCCCGTGCTTCCAACTTTCGTCGATCAGACTGCCAGCCTTGCCGCCCTCCATCTGCGCCCCGTGACAGCCGCTGCAAAATTCGGCATACACCGCAGTCACGTCGCGCGCCACCGTCGCATTTTCGGCGGCGGCCGTCGCGCCGGGCAGCGCGACCGCGGCCGCCAGCAGACTACGGGAAATTTTCAATCGCATGGAGAAGACGAGTCGGGCGCGCGCTCGGACCACGAGCACCGCCGGGCGTTCCCCGGAGCGAACGTTGACGCACCGGCGCGGGCACGAACACTCCCCATCATGCCTTCCAAGCCCATTCCCGGTTCGTCCGGCGATGTCCTCACGTGCCTGCCTTCTCCCTACGAAGCGCACCCGCGAACGGGCCTGCTTTACCTGCCCCGTTTTCTCGCCAAATGCCGCTACGTGAAACAGCACGGCACGCTGCCGCCGAGCTATGCGAAGAATTACAAACGCGGCATCGACCGCTTCCTCTGCCTTCACCTCGGCATCGATCCCGCCGCGGTGGAGAAAATCGTGTTCGAATCCAACACCGACGAAGAGGTCGAAACCAAACTCCAGACGCTGCTGCCCGCGGACGTTCGCGCCGCCAAATGGAATCGCGAGCTGGCGCAAAAAGGCATGACCGACGCGGGTCAGGACTTCATCAAATCCGCGCTGACCGCGATGGGTTGCGCCGACCGCGTGGACGAGATCAAAAGCGTCCCCGACCTGATCGATTTCGACGAAGGCCGGATCGATTGATCCGCCGCGCGAGAAACGCCGCCGGGTGGCGTTTCCCATGGCCGTCGTGAGACGTCGGATAAAATCGTCGAAAAAACATCGGGGCGGAGCGCAAAGGCTTCCCCGAGGGTTGAATCGGCGTCGCCAACGCGCACACTTCTCACATGGTCAAAGGCCAGAAAGTCGTCTGCATTAACGACACCTTCACTCCCGTCATCCTCGCGCTCTACAAGCAGCTGCCGAAGAAGGGCGACGTGTATACGATACGCGAGGTGTTTCTCGGTCGCGAAAAAATCGTTCGTGGCGGAGACAGCGCGACGGTTGGCCTCCTGCTCGAGGAGCTGAAGAATCCGCCGGATCCGTTCCACCAGGGAAAGCAGGAACTCGGTTTTTCCTCGGAACGTTTCGCCCCGCTCGAGGAACTGCCGGCCGAGGAAGCCGAAGCCGAGGAAGTCGTCGCCGTGGGCGCGTGGGCTCCGGCCTGAAGCGAATCTTTTTCAACCTGCAGACGACAGGCGGCGGCAACCCCTCATGAAACTCCTCGCCCGCTGCCTCCTGTTTCTCGCCACCGCGTTCAGCCTCTTCGCCGCCGACGCCCGCGTCTTCGAACTGCGCACCTACACCTCGCCTCCTGGCAAACGCGAGACGCTGCTTGAGCGCTTTGCCGGACACACGCTCGCGCTGTTCGAGAAGCACGGGATGACCAACATCGCCTACTGGCTGCCGGTCGATGCAGCAGACGGCGCCGACGACAAGATCGTTTACCTGCTCGCGCACGCGAGCCGCGACGCGGCGAAAGCGTCGTGGGCGGCGTTCAACGCCGATCCCGAATGGCGCGAGGTCGCCAAGGCGAGCGAAGCGAATGGCCGCATCGTCAGCCGCGTCGAATCGACCTTCCTCACCGCCACGGACTACTCGCCCGCACTCACCCCCAGCGTCGCCCATCCCCCGCGCATGTTCGAGCTGCGCACCTACACCACGCCCGAGGGAAAACTCGCCGAACTCGACGCGCGTTTCGGCGGCGGCGAAACCGATCTGTTCGCGAAAGCCGGCATGACCGGCATCGGCTATTTCCATCCGCTCGATGCCGACAAAGGCGCCGGACATACCTTGGTTTACATCCTCGCGCACAAGGACCGCGACGCGGCGAAGGCCTCGTGGAAGGCCTTTTCGCAGGATCCGGAGTGGGTGAAGATGAAAGCGACGACCGAGGCCAATGGACGGCTCACCAGCAAAATCCAGTCAGTCTTTCTGACGCCGACGGAGTTTTCGCCGCTGAAGTAACGCCGCCCGTCCGGCGCGCCGCGGCCGCTCAGGCCACGCCGGCGATCTTCTCCAGCGGCGCCGGCGCGCCCGGCCCGATCCGGCGACGGATCGACTCGAGATTCTCGCGCACCAGCGCGCCCATCGACTCGCATTTCAAATAGCTGCCCCGCTGGAAATGCTCCGCCAAGCTCGCGCGCAACTCGTGCACCTTGTCGATCGGCGCGATCGGATCGCGCGCCATCTCCTCCAGCAAATAAATCAACCGGTCGGCGATGATGCCGGCGCGCTGCAGCATCACCGCATGCTCCTCGCGCTGGTATTGCCACGCGGTCTGCGGATTCAGGTGCGTGATGCAAAACTGGGCGAGGGGAGCGTTATCGAGGAAGAACTGCGGCAGGTAAAAATTCTTCCGGCCGCTGTAGGATTGCTGGTCGAAATCCATGGCGCGAATTCGCAGCTGCGCCTCCTCGAAATCCGGCGTGATCACCGCCACGAAGTTGTAGGAGCGCATGTCGCCGAGCAGCCGGATGAAGCAGCGCTCGTTGAATTTCACTAGTTCCTTCGCGATCCGGATCGGTTTGATCTGCCCCGCGTGCAGGTGCTTCGCGATGAACACGTCGCCGGGAATCCCCACGATGTGCTCCTCGATCAGCGTGTTGCCGAAGGTGAAGTAATTGATGCGGTTCGGCGACAACAGGTGCTCGAGCTCGAGCCCGTAGACGCGCGACGCGTCCGCCTTCTTCACGTAAAAATAGTCCTGGTTGTCGTTGAACGCATTGACAATCCGGATACGAAACGGCGTGGAGTTGCCAAAGCTGCAGAAATCCACGCGGTCCACATAAAGGTGCTGCATCACGCTCAGGTCGCCGTCGACGCGCAGCAAAGCGTAGATCCGTTTCAGCCCTTCGTAGAGATCGCTCATCTCCTCCGCGCGGTAGATCACGCTGTCCCACAGCGTGGGTTTGCCCTGCGCGTCGTTCAGCGGCACCGCCTCGATGAAGTCGAGCAGCCGTTCGTAAGTGACAGGCAGCTCGCGATCCCGTCGGTAGCGCCGCAGATAGCCGCGCAATCCGCTGCGCACCGGATAGCTGGGCTTCTTCGGCGTCGGCGGATGATGGATCTGCGTCGGGTCCACGCGAGCAACGTAGCCCGCGGCCTCGTTCGCGCGAGCCCCTTTCGCAGCTAGGCGCCCGGCACCTCGAACCAGAACACGCTGCCGCCGCCCGTCGGAAACTCCGCTCCGACCGCGCCGCCCTGCGACTCGATCAGCTGCTTCACGATCGCGAGCCCCACACCATGGCTGGCCTCGCCGGCCGTCGGTCGCGGCGAGAGCCGAGCCCGCTCGCAGAACAATCGCTCGCGCTCGGCCACCGGCACGCCCGGCCCGGAATCGGACACCTCCACGCGCACGCACTGCCCCGCCGCCTGCGCTCGCAAGGATACGCGGCCGCCGGATGGTGTGAATTTCAACGCATTGCTCACGAGATTCGTCAGCGCCTGAAAGAGAAACCCCGCATCGCCGGCCGCGAGCGCATCTCCCTCGTTCTCGTCCGCCGCCAGGACGATCTCCTTGTGCTCGGCGGCAAGCGCATGTTGCCGCAACACCGCGGCAATCAGCATGCGCACATCCACGCGCCCCGTTTCCCCCGCGCCGCGCAACTCGAGAAACGTGTCGATGATCCGCCGCATCTCCACCGCGGATTCGAGGATGTTGTCGAGACACAGCCGCACCTTCTCGGACAGCGATTCCTCGCGCCGCGCTACGCCGCACGAGATCATCATCAGACAGAGCGGACTGCGCAGGTCGTGTCCCGCGATCCGCATGAAACGCTCCTTCAACGCGAGCTGCGCCTCGCGTTCGCGCTGCAGGCGCCGGAGCGCCAGGTGCGTGCGCACGCGCGCGAGCGCCTCCTCGTGCTCGATCGGCTTCGTGATGTAATCCACTCCACCCGCCGCAAACGCCCGCACCTTGTCGGCCGTCTCGCCCAGCGCCGTCATGAACAACACCGGCACGTCGCGCGTCGCCTCGCGGTCTTTCAGCCGCCGGCAGGTTTCGAAGCCGTCGATGCCGGGCATCATCACATCGAGGAGGATCAAATCCGGCAGCGTCTGCTCCGTCTGCGCGAGCGCCTCCTCGCCGTCCTCGGCCACCATGAGCCGGTAGCCGGCGGCACCGAGCGTTTCCACCAGCACGCCGAGATTCGCCGGCGTGTCGTCGACCATCAAAATCGTCTCAGGCATGTTCGCTCGAAGTTGGAGGTTCGCGAAGGCCCGCCCACGCACCGACGCCACGGCGACGCCCGTTCATGCGCGCTCCTTCGAGGTTGAAGGTTTCCGATCGAGATACCGTTCCACGAACTGCCGGATCGCTTTCATCTTAAACCGCCCCGCCAACTCGAGCACGCCTTGCGCGAACAGCTGGTAGCTCGCGTCACGTTCGACCAGCGCCTGCGCCCGCGCGCGGATGCCGACCACATCGCCTTTCGCGGCGAGATCGTAAATGGCCTGCGCCTCCTCCACGGGCGGCGGTTCCACCGCAAACGGAAACGGCGTGCGCGTGTCCTCCGCCTCGGTCGTCCGCCACGAAAGCCCCAGCACGCGTCCCATCACCGCCCACAGCGCCTCCTCGTCAAACGGCTTCGCGAGAAACGCATCGCAGCCCGCCGCCAGACACTCCGCGCGATCCAGATCGTAGGCGCTCGCCGACACCGCGACGATCGCGCGCCGCGGCGCGCCGGTCGCCTGTTCCCGCGCGCGCAGCCGACGCGTCGCCTCCAATCCATCCATCCCGCCGGGCAGCCGCAGGTCCATCAACACGAGATCCGGCGAGAAACGCTCCGCCTCCTGCACCGCCGCCAAACCATCCGCCGCCTCCGCCAGATCGAAACCGAGCGGCGCGAGCAACTCCAGTAGCAGCGAACGGTTCGTCAGGTTGTCGTCGACAATCAGCACGCGGCGGCGCGGACCGTCGTAACCTGTCACCCGGCGCATCCCGCTGCTGACGCCCGGAGCCGACGCCGGCGCGACGGTTGGCAGGTCCACCACGAACCAGAACCGGCTGCCCCAGCCGGGCTGGCTCTCCACCTGCAGCTTGCCGCCCATGCGCTCCACCAGACTCCGGCTGATCGCCAGCCCGAGCCCCGTGCCACCCGCACAATGCGAGCCCACCTGCGTAAACGGTTCGAACAAACGCCCGAGATCCTCCGGCGCGATGCCCGGTCCGGAATCGCTGACCGAAAACCGCCAGCCGCCCGTCGGCTCCCGCTGCAGCGACAATACCACGCCGCCGCGCTCGGTGAACTTCACCGCATTCGCCACCAGATTGTAGACGATCTGCCGCAGCCGAGCCTCGTCGCCGCGCACCCAGTGCGCCTCGCCCGCGTCCACCTGCGTCTCGAGCATCAGTCCTTTTTCCCGCGCCCGCGGAACGAACACCCGCTCGACGCCCGCCATGAAGTCGACCACATCGAAGTCCACCGGCTGCAGTTCGATCCGGCCCGCCTCGATCTTCGAAAGGTCCAGCATGTCGTTGATCAACACGAGCAGGTGCTCGGCCGATTCGTGGATCACGCGCACGCCCTTGCGCTGCTTCTCGCCCAGCTCGGGATCCCGGCGCAGGATCTGCGTGTATCCAAGAATCCCATTCAACGGCGTCCGCAGCTCGTGGCTCACGCTGGCGAGGAAGTAGCTCTTCGCGCGGCTCGCGGCATCGGCCGCATCCTTCGCGGCCTGCAACGCCAGCGCCGCCTCCCGCTGCTGCGTGATCTCCACCGCCACACCTTCGAAATGGCTGACGCCGCCCTGCGAATCGCGGATGACGCGCACCGATTCCGCGATCCAGATGCGCGAGCCGTCGCGCCGGTTGATCTCGGATTTGAAATCCGTCACCTCGTCCCGCTGCTCGACCATCCGCATGAACTCCGCCCGGCGGCCGCGCTTCACGTAGAGCTGGTGCTCGATGTCGTTGACGCTCTGGATCAGCTCGGTCGGCGACGCATAACCGAACATCCGCGCCAGTGCGGGGTTCACCCGGAGGAACCGGCCGTCCGGCGTGCTTTGATAAAGTCCTTCCAGCGCGTTTTCGAAGATCCCGCGATACTGCAGCTCGGCGCGCCGTAACGCCTCCTCCGCATTCCGCCGGCGCACCGCCGCCGCCGCCTGGTCGGCGACGAACATCAGCAGCCGCTTGTCCTCTTCCGTATAGGCGCGCGGGTTGCGGTAATCCTGCAACGCGATCACGCCGATCGCCCGACCGTCGATGCACAACGGCGCCCCAAGCCGCTGCGCCGCCGGCCGCGGCAGCTTTTGGTAATAGCCGCGCCGCGCCAGCAGCACCGGAATCTCCTCGGCCGTCGCCAGCAACGGCGCCGCCGTTTCCAGAATGTATTCGCTGAAGCCGTTGCCGCGCGGTCGCGGCGGCGGCGGCGGCACGAACTCGTCGAGGAAAAAGGGAAACGACACCTGCGTGCCGTCGGCGCTGAGCAGCGCGATGTAGAAATTCCGCGCCGACATCAGCCGGCCGATGATCGCGTGGATCTCCTTGAACAAGGTTCCGAGATCGCCGCCGGCGAGCACCACCTGCGAGATCCGGTAGGTCGCCTCCTGCACGCGTTCACGCCGTCGTCGCTCCGTGATGTCGATCCCGACCGTCAGCATGCACGGCGGTCCGTCGATCTCGATCACGTCCGCATTGAGCAGCAGCGTGCGCACCTCGCCGGACTTCGCGCGGAAGTTCGCCTCGAAGTCGCGGACCACACCCTGCGCCTGCATGCGCCGCAGAAACTCGTCCCGCTCGTCGCGTCGCTCCCACAGCTTGAGCTCGAGCGTCGACCGGCCGAGCGCCTCCTCGCGCGAATAACCCGACCCGCGCACGAACGCCGGGTTCACCTCGAGCAGGCAGCCGTCGGCGATCCGCGCGATCGTCATGAACGCCGGATTCGCCTCGAAGCTCTTCTCGAAAAACGTCCGCGATTCGCGCCGGCCCGCCTCGCTCACGCGCAACGCCTCTTGCACGCGCGCCAGTTCCGCGTGCGCCGAGTCGGACGCATGCGGCGGATCGGGGAGCGGATCGGGCCCGGCCATGGGGGAAGGCCAAGGCGATAAACAGAAACCGCAGGCAGGCAACGGCGAACCTCGCCATCGCCCGCCTGCGGGTGAGGTTGGGTGTTACTTAGCGATCGAGCGTGCGCAGGTAGGCGATCACCGCCCGTGCGTCGGACTCGGAGAAACGATAGGGTGGCATCGGCGGCCGCGGGTTCGACCCGTCCGGCCGCACCCCGGTCGTGAGAAACACGAGCGCCTGCTCGTCGTTCATCGAAGGCAGTCCCGCGATCGGCGGCGCCGCCTCAGCCCACGGCATCGGGAACTTCGGCGCGAACCCGATCGGCGCACCCTGCAACCAGAGCGCGGAGAGCAGTTCGCCCTTTTCGCCCCGAGGCGTGTGGCAGTCGGCGCACAGGCCGACGTGATCGACGAGGTAGCGGCCGCGTTCGATCAGGAGTCCATTCGCGTGCTCGGCCACGCGAGCCACGGCCGGCTCGTTCGCACGCAGGTTGAAGGCAAACACCAGCGCCGCCGCGAGCACGCAGCCGGCGAGGACGAGGGATGTGAGTTGGGTTTTCATGGGAGGAAAAGGGGGTTCAAGCCACGGCCGCCAGCGCCGCCACCGTCACGGCGGTCAACGCGAGCGAGAAACCGAGTTGGGCAAGACGGGCATTCATGGAGGATCGGCCACGAGGTGGGCTCAGGCCGCAAGGCCCAGACGCTCACGGGTCTTCGTGCGCCGCACCGGGCTGGCGGCGAGCGGCGTCCGCCGGCGGTAATCCGTGCTCAACAACACCAGCAGTCCGGAGACGGCGATCGGCGACACGGCCGCTTCGAAGCTCAGCGGCAACGCGAGCAGCGCAAAGAAGCTCGCGGCAAACAGGATCAGGAGAAAGGGCGGTTTCATGGGAAGGAAATGACGTGAGGCCGCATCCTGCCGGAAAATCGCGCCCAGCGGTATGGGCCGGCCGGGGATGGGCCAACCGGCCCACTCTAGGCCCCCGCGGCATGCCCGTGCGCCGGCTTTACTTCCCCGCGCCTTCCCCCACGCTCGCCGCCGTGAAGCGGATCCTCGTGATCGACGACGAACCCCGGCTGCGCAAGCAGTTCGCCGCCCTGCTCGCGGCGGAGGGATTCGGCGTGATCGAGGCACGCAACGGCCGCGAAGGTGTCGAGCTCGCGCGGCGCGAACGACCCGACCTCGTCGTCTGCGACATCACCATGCCCGAGATGAGCGGGCACCGTGTATTGGAAACCTTGCGACACGAGGCCGCCACCGCGCACCTCCCGTTCATCTTTCTCACCGGCTGGAGCGAGAAAGGCGATATCCGCACCGGGATGAATCTCGGCGCCGACGACTACCTCGTGAAACCCGTCGATCCGGACGACCTGATCGCCGCCGTCCACGCCCGGATGCGCCGGGCCGGCGCCGCCGTGCCCCGGCTCGCCGCCAACGTGGCGAATGCAGGTCCTGAAAAACTGCTCCTGCTGGGCCTCACGCCGCGGGAGGCCGAAATCCTCCTTTGGGTTTCCCGGGGGAAAACCAACCCGGAAATCGCCACGATTCTCGAGATCGGCCTCACGACCGTGAAGAAGCACCTCGAATCGATCTTCGGAAAACTGGGCGTCGAGAACCGCACCTCCGCCGCCGCGCTCGCGCTCGAGCAACTCGGCTCCGCCTGAGCGGCCGCCTTATTTTTCCGGCGGCATCACCTTCGCCGGCGACTGCAGCGAGAGCTGAAACTTGCCATACTGCAGGAGCTCACCCGGCACCGCCGCGGTGTAGGTGCCGCGGAAATCGCGCGCATTGCACGCGCCGCGAAACTCGATCGTGAAACCTTCCTCCAGCTGGCCTTTCAACTCACACCAGCCGCCGATCAGCCTTCCCTCGAGCCGGCCCGAACCCGCGAGCGGCGCTTCCGTCTGCATCTGGCCGACCACTTTTTCGCCATCGATCGCCAGCACCAGCAACACATTGGCCGACGCCTCCGCCGTCGTGTTCGTCGCCAGTCCATAAAACACCCGCACCTCCGGTTCGGCCGCGCGCAGCGCACCCGCCAGACCTGCGAGCAGAAACAAGATTGCGCTGACCCGCCTCACGACTTCCCTCCGCCCGGTTTCGCCGGCTTCAGCTTGTTCACTTGGTTTTGAACCTGGCGCATCAGAAAACCCCACGTGCCTTTCGAGCCCACGACCGCCTTCGCCAGCAGGTCATACAACGGCCGCGTGTCCGGCTCGCCGGCCTTGCCGCCGAGCACGAAGGTCTCCCGCAGCGGCCGATAACCGTCCGCCCCCGGCTTCTTCTCGATCAGGCTCATGCCGCCGAGGATCACCGCCATCTCGTCCCTCGCCGCGAGATCGATCGACAGCTCCAGCGGCCGGTTCATCAACGGCTCGCCCGGCACCGCCGGGATGCGCCCGCGCGCACTCAGCCGCGCCTGCGGCGAATCGATCCGCAACTCGCTCAACTCCACCTCGCCGGTCGCGGTGCGCTGGCCGGAAAGGCGAATCTGGTCGACCGGCATCTCCGCAAATTTCTTCAACAGCCGCCCGAGCGCGCGCAGCTCCGGCGACAACAAGATCGTCCCGCCAAACACCGCCGCCGTCGCCGCGAGTTCCTGTTTCGGCACCTTCAACCGCACCACGCCGCCGGACCCTTCGGCCGTGAATTCGCCTTCCGTTCGTTCGATCAACTCCACCAGCGCATTGCCGCGACTGCGCACCGTCGACCGCACGTCGATCTTCGCGTCGAGTGTCGACAGCTCCTCCGGAAACACGGTCTGCACGACGCGCGCCGAATCGAATTGCTCGATCCGAAACTCACCCGCCAGCGCATGGTCGCCGGCCTGATTCTCCGGCTGATAATCGATTCGCACCCGACCGCCCCAGCGCCCCGCAAACATCGACCCGCTGAGATGGCTCAGCTCCAGTTCGCGGTCGCGCAACTCGAGCCGGCCGCCGACGCGCTCGATCCGATACGGCGCAAACTGCAGCGTGCCGATGTCGAGGTCGAAATGGCCGCGCAGGGTCGACCAGAACGGCACGCCCAGCTGCGCGTAACGCGATCCGCCCTCCGCCCGCGGCGTCGCGCCGTCCGGATCCTTCACCGGCTCCGTCGTTCTCGGCTGAAAGGCTCGCAGCATTTCGAGCGCCTCCCCCGCATCGAGAAAAGCACTACGAAACGCCGACGCGATCTCGAGATTCCCTTCGCGCAGGTTAAGCCCCAGTTCGAACTTCGCCTCCGTCGGGCGGGGAGTTGTCTCCAGTTGCACGGCGACATCCGCCGTGAAGCTCTGCGTCAGCGAAACTTTGCCATGCGCTCCGATTTCCAGCGCGGGCAGCACGCGCGAGCCGTCGGCGGCCGGCACCCCATCGACCCGCGTCCAGAATTCGATCGGCTCGTTGCCCAGCATGTCGCCGTTCACCCGGGCGACGATCGTCCCGTGGGTCGGCAGACCCCGGCCCGCCAGCGCCGGCGTGTCGCGCAACGCCGCCAGCTCCACGCGGGTCGTCAGTTCGATTCCGCTCGGCAGCAGCGCGCGATCGTTGCCGAGGAACGAAAAGGCCGCATCGAGATCGAGCGCATGACGCCCGGCGATCTCCAGCGCTCCACGGGTGACGTGCGCCGTGCCGGACAACGCGAGTTGGAACTCCGGCAACGGGATGCAGATCAGCGTCAGGTCCAGTCCCGGGTGAAACGAAAACTCCGTTTCACGGACCAGGTCGCGGTCTTCCCAACGCGCAGCGAGGTCGCGCACGTGCACCGGCTTGACCGGACGCACCTGAAACTTCGTCAGCTGCGCCGCCGCCACAAACTCCGCCGGCTGCAAGGTGCCCTCCAGCTCCAGCCCGGCCGACCAGGGACGCAGCCAGGCGAGCGGAATCTCACCGGTGCGCAGCGCGAGCGGCGCAATCGTGCCGACCGTGAACATGCCGCTGTTCGAAAAACCAAAGAGAAACGGCTGCGGCGCCTCGACCGCGAACAACTCGCGCCCGGCGCTGCGCACCTGCACCGCCAGTTCGTCCATCACCACGATCTTGTCCGTCTCGTTGTGCGCCTTCGCGCGGATGTCCGCGTCCAGCGCACCGAACGTTCCTTCGCTGTGCGGCAACGCCGGCAGCGAGGCCGCCAGCGTGAGAGCCGCGGTGACCTTCCGTTCCGCGATCTCCGCCGACAACTCCACGTCGCCCGCGACGCGATTGCCGGCCTGATCCTCGGCGGAAAACTCCGCGAGCGTTGCCGCGACACGGTTCTCCGCGAACTCCGCCCGCGGCGCAAAACGCATCCGCCCTTGCGCGAGCTGACGCCCGCCGACCGTCAGCCCCGCGTCGTCAATCGTCCACGGAGCCTGCGTCGAGAAGGTCAATTTTCCTTCCGCATCGGCGCGAAGTACGGACACGCCGCCGACGAGCGTGCCGTCGATCGCCACGTCACCGCTCCATCGCGAAATCCAGCCGAGCGGCAGGCGGTCGAAGCTCAGCCGCATCAGCTCGGCCCCGCCGGACGCGACCGGCACCGTCAACTTTTCCAAATCGATTGTCGTCGGTTGGAGGAGCGCGAGTCGCACGGCCGGATTCGTCGCGTCCGGCGCGCGGGCTTCGAGCGAGAATTCGTTCAACGCGAGCGTTTGTCCCGCCAGTTTCGCGATCCAATCCGCGGCGACGACAAATGGGACCGTCGGCACGACGCCCTCGAAATGCCCGTGCGAACCAACCGCTCCGCTCGCGAAATCGTAGTTCGCCGCCAGCCGCGCCATCATCCGTTCGCCGGCTTTCGATTCCGCCAAAAAGTCTGGCACGTCGAGCGTCACCCCCGTCTCCGAAAGCTCGATACGCGGGCTGAACGCGAACCGCCCCGGCGGCAGCGGCGAGGGCGTGAAGATCACCGGCTCGATCACGCACGCGCGCGCCGGCGAGAGCACGAGTTTCCTCTTGTCCGCCAGCGTAACCTGCCATTCGCCCCCGAACTCCGCGGGCTCGAGCTGCACGCCCGCCGCGACGAGCCATGGATTCGCCCACGCGATCGGCAGATGCGCCAGCACGAGCTTCGCCAATGGCGACGACGACGACAGGGCCGTCACGTTCACCGGCGCCAGCGAATCGAGCCGGATCGTCGGTCGGTCGGGCTCCGCGCGATTCGCCGCGAGTTCGAAGCTGAAATGCTGCGCGACGATCGCGTCGCCTGCTTTCCCGAACTTGGCCCCGAAGCGCCCTTTGAACGCGTCCACGCCGGCGAGCTCCGGCTGCAGACGCCCCAAATCCCGCACGTCGAACTCGCCGCCCGCGTCGGCGCGAAGCGTATTGGCATCGAGGCCGATCTCGAAATCGACCGAGCTCGTCGCCGTCACGTGCGGCAGCGGCGAACCGAGCGTCGCCGAAAGTAGGTCGCCCTCCTCGACTCCCAGCGTCAGCCGTCCGCCCAGCCGCTTCGCCGCCGCGTCGAGCGCGGCGTGCAATTCGCCCGCGACCGCGGTTCCCAGCTTCACATCTCCGCGATACTCTTCGCCCTTTTCGGTGGCGACGACTGCGAACGAGAACCGCCCCGCCGGCAATGCGAGCGCACCATACCGCGGCAGCGTCAGATCGCCTGCGATCTCGATTTTCGCGACGCCGTAGCGCCGGTTTTGCGTGAGGCGAATCGTGCCCCGGCTCCGGACCTTGTTATCGGGCCCGAGCGGAAGGAGCGCGGAGTTCACCGTCAGCTCGTAGGCGAATTCGCCGGGCGTGGTCGCCGACAGCTGGCCGCCCTCGAGTTTGAACGAGCCCACCACGACCGCCGTGTCGCCATCGCGCACCGCGATCTCGCCGTCGATCCGCGCTTCGTCGAGAAGCCACGGGAGCGGCGATTGCAGCAGTGTGAGCAAGCCGGTGAACGGTTCCGCCGAGTCGCCGGACGCGAGCTGTGCCGGAGTGATCGTGACGCGCACCTTCTGCGCTTCGACGCGCTCGATCTGCAGCTCGCGTTTGGTCAGGAGCCGACCCGGTGCGATCCGCACCGCGAGCGGTTCGGCCTGCGCCTGGAGTCCCGGCATCGCGAACTCGAGCCCACGCGCTTGGACGCCGGTCGGCGCAATCCCGAACGTTTCGAAATTCACCCGCCAGCCGGGCTGCGTCGCGATCATGCGCCGCAACAACCAGCCCTGCACCGGCGGCGCGAACAACAGGCCCGCGACCACGCCGCTGCCGCCGAGAAACCCGACGACCAACCACGGCCAGCGCCGACGTTTCGCCTTTGGGGGATTTTCCTGTGAAGCCGGACCGCTCACGAAAGAGCGAAGGCTGCCGGCTCCGCTGTATCCGCCAAGCGGAAACACACGCAGCCGCTCCGTCGCAGGCCGTTTGCCAAGCGGCCGCGGGCTTGCGGCCGGTCGACGCCGGACGATGATATCGGCGCATGTCCGTGGAGAGCGCGTCCGCCGTCGAAGTCCTTTCCGAGCCCGTCTGGCGGGCCCGGCAGGCGGCGCATGAGGCGCGTGTGCGCCGGTGGACGGATCCCCAGCAGGCGCGCGCGGCGCGAGGCGAGAAGCACCCGGTTTACGATTTCCTTTTCAACTATTACGCCTTCCGCCCCGCGTGGTTGCGCCGCTGGCATCCGGGTCCGGACGTCGCGCTCGCTGGCGACAGCGCACGAGACTTTCTGCGCTGGCCGGAATACGCGGAAACACCGCTCGGCGTGGCGATCGACGCCGCCGCGCTCGCGGCCCACCGGCGCGAGTTTGTGAGCTGGTTGCGCGATCTGCTCGCGGGCATGCGCGACCGACCGGCGTTCTTCGGCTGCTTCGGGTTGCACGAATGGGCGATGGTTTACCGCCAGTCGCCTGAGGAGATCCGGCACCATGCGTATCCGCTGCGTTTTCCGCCGGACGAGATTGCGCGGATTGTCGAGGGCAACGCGATCTGCTGTTCGCATTTCGACGCGTTTCGTTTTTTCACCGCACCCGCCCGGCCGCTGAACCGGCACCAGCCGACGCGCGCCGCGGCGCTGCAGCTGGAGCAGCGCGGCTGCCTGCACGCGAACATGGATCTCTACAAGTGGGCGTTCAAACTCGCGCCCTTCACGCCCGCCGACCTGGTCGCCGACTGCTTCGAACTCGCCCGCGATATCCGCGAGATCGACATGCGCGCCAGTCCGTATGATTTGCGCGCGCTTGGTTTTGCTCCGATCCCGATCGAGACCGTCGCGGGTCGCGCGGAGTATGAGCAACACCAGCGCAGCTTCAGCCGCCGCGGCGAGCCGCTGCGTGCGCGCCTGATCGCGGTGTGCGAGGGGTTGCTCGCGGCTGCGCGCGCGGACTGACGTCGCGCGCGCCGACGCCTGGGCCGATCGGCCCACTCCCGGCCGGCCCGTGGCCGTAGCGGCGATTTCGTGGCAAAATCCGCTCACGCCACCGATCTCCTCCGCGTGGCGCATCCCTTCGCTTCAACCGTGAACCAGCTCGAAATCTTCCTCGTCAAAAACTCCTTCCGGCGCGTCGCGCCCATCGCCGATCAGGCCGCCGCGCTGTTCTACGCGCGCTTGTTCGACCTCGATCCTTCGCTGCGGCCGCTTTTTCGCGGCGACCTCGTGGAGCAGGGCCGCAAGCTCATGCACCTGATCGGAATCGCGGTCGGGACACTCGACGAGTTCAACGTCATCCTGCCCACCCTCCGCCGGCTGGGCGCGCGACAGGCCGCCTCCGGCGTGCGCGAGGACCACTACGCCACGATCGGCGCGGCGTTGCTGTGGACGCTGGAAAAAGGCCTCGGTCCGTCGTTCACGCCCGAGGTCAAGGCAGCGTGGTCGACCAGCTACGCAACGGTGGCAAACGCCATGATCGAGGGTTCCCGGCAATCGGAGCTCACACCCTCGACCCGCTAACCGATTTCTTCGCCCGTTCTGACTCCAACGGCAAATGCGACGCGTAAACCCAGTCACCATGAAACTCGTGCCCGCTCCCTTGCCCAAGAGCCGTCTCCGCCCGCTCCCTGCAAACGCCCCCGCCGGCGAAGGGGCCGAAGACTCATCGCTGTTCGTCCGCGTCATCGATATCCGGACGGAGCGCGCGTCCGATACGCCCGCCACCGACCGCAAGCTCGCGCGCCGACCCGCCGCAGCGCCGCCGCGCGCCGAAGCAGCGGGCAACACCGGGATCATCCTGCTGCACCTCTGACGCGATCCGGCACCTGTCCCGTGAAGTCCATCTCTCGCTTCGTCTCCGTGAGCGCGCGGTTCGTGGCGCTCGGTTGCACCGCCGCCGCGCTCACCGTCAGTGCCCGTGCCGCCAATCAACCGGCACCGGTCCGGCTCTACGAACTCCCGGTAGTGAAGTTCATCACCGTCGACGGCGCCCACCGGCTCCAGACCGGACATCTCATCGCCACCGGCGGCTTCCGCCTCGAAAGCGAGCGTTCGACCGCGACGGCCGCGCCTGTGGCCTACCGCGACAAGCCGCTCATCTACACGGAGGCCTGGACCGCGTTTCAATCTCTGAGCGTCGATGCGGTCGCGAACTTCGAATTGCGCAGCGGTGCGATCACGATCGCGGGTCTGATCTACTTCGAAGTCGGTGCGCGCGAGGACGCGATCTACAACGTCGGCAAACTCGTCAACCTCTCCGCGCGCAGCCTCGTCAGCGCGAACGAGCCGCTCATCGCCGGCTTCGTGATCGACGAATCGCATCGTCGCGTGCTCATCCGCGCGCTCGGTCCGTCGCTCGTCGCCGGCGGCGTCGCGAATCCGCTGCCCGACCCCTACCTGACGATCTACCACGGCAACATGGCATATTTCTACAACGACAATTGGGGCGAACGCCCTGACGCGAACGAGATTGTGGAAGCGTCCGCCCGCGTTGGCGCGTCTCCGCTGCCCGCGAATTCGAAAGAGTCCGTGCTCCTGGTCGAACTGCCGCCGGGAATCTACACCGCGCACGTCCAGCCCGCCGCCGGCGAGGGCGGCGTGGCGCTCGTCGAATTCTACGTCGTGCCGGAATGATCGCTGGCGCTCAGCGAAAATACGCTCGCCCGCGTCGCAACGCTTCCGCCGCGAAGTAGACGATCACCGCCATCGCTGCGCCCACGATATGCGCGAGCGGCACAGCCCGGACCGCGGTGTCGTCGAAGCTCACGAAGAGCGGCGTCTGCCACGCGCTCTCCACGATCATTTTCACGAACACCACCGCGAGCACGCCACGCCACAGCGCCGTGTCGGCTTCGGGTCGCCCGAGCTGCACGATCGCCAGCAGCGTCAACACGCTCGTCGAAATCCCCGACAAACCGGCAAAGCGCACCAGCGCCGCATCGATCGCGAGCACCGTGAGACTGATCGCCGGCGGCGCCAGGACGAGAAGAGCGCGAAAGCGGCCCCGCGCCAGCCGCTCGCACCACACGCCCGCCGGCACGAACACCGCGAGATTCCACAGCAGGTGACCGGCACCGAAATGCACCAGATGCGCGGTCCACAACCGCCAGAATTCGCCGCGATCCAGCGCCGAGCGTTCGAGCTCGAGGTCGGCGCCGAGCGAGGGCGTCGCCCGCACCGCCACGATCACAAAGGTCACCGCGAGCGTGGCCCACGGCACCGGTGCGGAGACCGAACGATTTATTTTCGCCGCCACAACCACCGGCCGAAGCCGAGCAGCGCCAGCAGCCCGACCAGCACGCCGTCCATCGCCCCACCGCCGGTGTAGCCAGGCTTGTGTTCGATCTGCACCTCGCCCGGTGCGTTCTTCACACGCTCCCGAAACGCATCCAGCTGCGTCTTCAGATTCGCGATCAACTCGCCCGTCGCCACTTCGAAGCCATGGCCGCTGTCGTCGCGGAGGCTCTTGTCCAGATACATCGCCTGCGAATTGGCCTGGACGCGGCTGATGCCCGGCGCGCGAAACAGCAGATGCCGGCTCGGGATGTCGTAGACCGCCGCTTCCATCATCGTCTGCGTATCGTTCTTGTTCCCCTGGAAAATATACGCGCCGACGATCGTCCAGTAGCTGAGCGAGAGAAAATTCTCGTCGGTGAACTGCACCTGGTCGTAAGCGACGAGCGCGATCACATCGATGCCAAGCATCGTGCGCACCTGATCGAGATTCGTGAAGCCGCCCTGCGCTCGGAGATAGGTCGACGGAATCACCTCGATGGATTGCACGAACGGATACGCCCGGAACTCGCCCGCGACGCGCTCCAGCAACGCGAGTTTTTGTGCTTCGCTCATGCCGCGGCCGCCCGACGACGGCACGAACGCAACGCCGACCCGCAACGGCAGCCGCAGCACCGGGATCGTCGTCGGCGGGAGCGGGTTGGCTTCATTTGGATAGAGGAAACTCACCACGCTGCTGGAACGGTCCGTGCGCTCGCGATTGAAGACCGTGCAGCCGCTGCCGAACAACGCAGCGAAGGTGGCGAACGCAACGAGCACGCAAACCGGAAGGCGAAGCGGGAGCATGCCGCGATCCTCTTCAACGGCTGCCGCGACTCAACTGCATTTTGGTCGCGACCGCTCGCGCTCAGCCCGCGGGCGGCGGCAGGTTCTCCGGCGTCACGCCCGCGCGCACCGCGATTGTCGCGCACACCTTCGGCACATACATGCGCGTCTCCGACGGCAACGCCGGCGCGATGTCCGCAAACGTGCGCCCGCCGCGTTTCTCCAGCAGCCGCCGCACGCGCCCTTCGCCGGCATTGTAGGCGGCAAACGCGAGCGGCCACTCGCCGAACTTGCCGTGCAGCTCGCGCAGATACTGGGCCGCCGCGCGCGCGGATTTTTGCGGATTCGTCCGCTCGTCCGGCATGAACGTGCTCAAGCCCAGTCCCTTCGCGGTCTGCGGCATGAATTGAAACAAACCTTTCGCACCCGCCGGACTGCGGGCGTCGGGATTGAAGGTCGACTCCGCCTCGGCGAGCCACGCGATCTCCTTCGGCACGCCCTCGGCCTCGAACGCCGCCTGCACCGTCGGCAACAGTTTCGATGCGCCCGCGGGCACCGGTCGCTCGATCATGCGCTCCAGCCAAAGTTCGTAGTAGGGCACGAGCGCCGGCCCTTTCGCCGGTTCGCCTTTCCGCACCGGCGCCGGCGGTGGCGGCGCGGCTTTCGTCTGATCGGCCGCCTCGATGTAGTCGATCCGCTCCTGGAGCCAGTCTGCGTAATCCTCATAACCGGGCAACGCCCGCAACGCCGCGAGCGCCGAACGCGCCTCGGGCAGATAGCCGGCGAGCTGACTGAGGTCCTCGCTTTCGAGCGCCTGCTGCAGCCGCAGCGCAAACGCATCCCACTGCTCCTTCGACGGAAACTCGAACTGCTCCTTGATCTCCGGCGGGGCGAACTGATCGAACAGCGCCTTGCCCCTTTCGTAGAGCTGATCGAGCGACGGCGTTTCGGCCGCGTCGTCCGTTTTCGGCGTCGACGTCTGCGCCGCCCCGCTGGCGGCGAGGCTCAACGCCAGCAGCCCCGACAGGCTTGAGGAAAAACGTAAACGCCGCGCGCGGTTCATCGTGACAGAGCCTCCGCGACAATCGTCTTCACGCGCAGTTCCGGACGTTCCGCAAACGCGAGCTCCGCGCTGCCGAAATAACGCAGCCGGTTGCGCGCGCCCCAATCCGTGGTCGCGATCCGATAACGCTGCTGCGGGAGGATTTCGTTCAACCGACTCGCCGCGAAAAGAAATTCGCCGCGCCGCGCTTCGAACGGCGTCGTCTCATTCTGATTCGCCGCCGCGAGCCAAGCCTGCAGCTGCGCGCCGGTCACCTCCGCGACGAACAGCGTGCCGTCGAAACGCACGCAGGCGTCGAGCGCCGACCGGCTGATTTCTCCCGCCGGCAAGCCGTCGCCAAACGTCGTGTTGCCGACGAACGCCGCATCGACGTCCGCCGCCGCGCGCAAGGCCTCGACGACGAACTTCGCCGCCTCGTCGCGCGGCAACGCGTGCGCCAGCCGGCCCACGTGCGCGGCGTCCTCCGGCGTGCGTTGCTGCTGCGTCACGCGCGCCACCACATCGGCAAGTTCGGGATCCGCCGGATCCGTGTCGCGCAGCGGTTGCTGCTCCACGCTCCAGGCGACCCCGTGCGCCTCGCGCCGCAGCCGCACAATGGAGACGTGCGAATTCCACGGTCCCGACTGCACGTAAACCGTGCGGCCCAGCCGGTGCACGTAGCGCGTGTGATCGTGCGCGCCGAGATAGAGCGTGCCATCCGGCACAAAGCGGAAGATCTCCCGGTCGTGGCGCAGGCCGGCGTGGCTCATGACAATCGCGACGGGCGCGGAGGCGAGCAGCGTGGGGAAATTCCGTTCCGCCCACACCTCGGGATTTGTGAGGTCGAGCAGCCGCCGCACCGCCGCGCGATATTGCGCGAGCACGTCGATGGTGAGCCCCGCGATCACGATCTCCTCGCGGCCGAGTCGCAGCCGTGTCGATGCCGGCGCGAAAAGTTTACCCGAGGTCGCGTGCGCGAGATTTCCGATCACCGTCACGCCCGTGGCGGCGATGCGTTGCACGGTGGTCGCGGGATCGTAGAACTCCGGCTCGTGATTACCGAGGTTGAGCACGGTCGGACCCCGACGGGCGAGGGCGGCGAACATCGCGAACTCGATTTCACCTCCGCTCCGCAGCGCGATCCCGTTGCCCAGCTCGAACGAGTCGCCGTTGAGCAGCACCGCCACCGGCACGCCGGGATTCTCCGCCCGCACGCGATCCACGCGCGCCACGAACTGCGCCGCGCGCGCGTAGGCGGAGTGCTGATCGCCGGTGACGACAAAAATCGCTTCCGCCGCTTCGCCGGCCCGGACGGCGCCAGCCAGCAGCAACCCGCTGAGAATCAGGAAGAGGCCGCGCATGCGGCGGAGAAACTGCCCCGTGCCCGCCGATCCGCAAGCCTGCCGGGCGCGGCCGGAGCCGTTTCCCGCGTTGACCCTCGCCGCGTGGCGATTACCTAGGACCGCTCCGCCTTTGAACCGCGTCCACATCAAAACCTACGGCTGCCAGATGAACGAGCGCGACAGCGAGGCTGTCGCGGCGATGTTGCGCGCGCGTGGCTATCGGATCGTGGCGGACGAGCACGATTGCGACATCCTGTTGCTCAACACCTGCAGCGTGCGCGATGCCGCCGAGCAGAAGGCGATCGGCAAGGCGGGCTACCTGCAGCACCGCAAGAAGAAGCAGCCTGACTTCGTCCTCGGGATTCTCGGCTGCATGGCGCAGAACCGCGGCGCGTCGCTGCTCGACCAGTTGCCCGACGTCGACCTGATCGTCGGCACGCAGAAATTTCACCAGGTCCCCGATTACCTCGACAACCTCCGCGCCGCCCGCGAGGCCGGCGTGCCGGTCGGCGAGACGATCGTCGACATCGCGGAGGAAGCCGGTTCGCAGAACACGATCAAGGACCACCTCCTCCCGCAGGACCTCGCGGCAGCAAATCCCGGCTCTGAGCTCTCAGCTCTGGGCTTTCAGCTCGGCGACGCCACCTCCGTGGCGGCGCCGCCGCCACAAGTCACCGCCTTCGTCTCGATCCAGCAAGGCTGCAACATGGATTGCGCGTTCTGCATCGTGCCAAAGACGCGCGGCGACGAACGGTCGCGGCCGATGGACGACATCGTGCGCGAGTGCGAGCAGCTCGCCGCGCGCGGTGTGAAGGAGATCACGCTGCTCGGCCAGATCGTCACGAGTTACGGCCGACGCGATTACGTTCACACCGGCGGCATCTCGCCGTTTGTGCAATTGATCGAGCGCGTGCACGCGATCGACGGGATCGAGCGCATCCGGTTCACGTCGCCGCATCCGCGCGGTTTCAAGGACGACCTCGTGCAAGCTTACACGCGGCTGCCGAAGCTTTGTCCTTACGTGCACCTACCGATGCAGAGCGGCAGCAACCGGATCCTCCGCGCGATGAACCGGCCCTACACGCGCGAGCGTTACCGCGAGATCGTCGACGCGCTCCGCACCGCGCAGCCCGAAATGTATTTCTCGACCGACGTGATTGTCGGTTTCCCCGGCGAGACCGACGAGGATTTCGAGCAAACGCGCGAGCTCTTCGAGGCCTGCAACTACGACATGGCCTACATCTTCAAATACTCGATCCGCACCGGCACGCCCGCCGCGACCTTGGACGCGCAAGTGAGCGAAGACGTGAAGGAGCAGCGCAACCAGATCCTGCTCGAGATCCTGCGCCGCAATTCGGAACGCCGCACCGCGACGCTCGTCGGCACGGTCGAAGAGGTGCTGGTTGAAGGACCGGACAAAAGCGGCGCGCGTTTCACCGGCCGCACGCGCGGCAACCGCGTATGCGTCTTCGACGCCGACCCGCGGCTGATCGGCCAGCTCGTGCCGTTGAAAATCACCCGCGCCAGCGTGAGCACGCTGTATGGGGAGCTGGTGCTTGCTGGAGTCCAGAGCTGAGCGCCCAGAGCCCAGAGCCCGGAAAACCTTCTTTTTGACTCTCCGCCTCCTGCTTCAGACTCTCGGCTCTCAGCTCTAGACTCTCGGCTCCCTTTCATGTCCCTCACGCTCGCCACGCTTTTGCCCGGTTTGTTTCTCCTCGCGCTCGGCGTGCCGCTGCTGCTCAACAGCTCGCGGGCGATCGCGGCGTTGCGCGCGATGCCGCGTTCCACCAACGCCGCCTATGTGTTCTTCGGCGTCGGTGCCATCTGGTTTCTCTACAACGTCTGGCATCTTTCGCCGGCGGACTTCGGCGATTATCGCGTGCTGCTGACGATCGGGTTCGGCGCCGTGGCGGTGTTCGCGTTCAAGTGCGTGCCGGACTTTCTCGCCGTGCGCGGTTTGTGCGTGCTCACGCTTTTGTCCGCCTCGCCGCTGCTCGGCGCCGCTTACATGGAATACGAGCGGCCGCAGCGCTTGTTCATGGTGACGCTGGTTTACGTGTTCATCGCGCTCGCGATCTGGCTGGGGGCGTCGCCGTTCCGGCTGCGCGACTTTTTCCAGTGGCTGTTCGCGCGTCCGTCGCGCTCGCGAGGACTCGGCGCGGCCCTTGCCGGCTACGGCCTGCTGCTCGCAATCGTGGCTTTCACATATTGAACGCGTTTTGCCGCCGATGAGCGTCCCCCCGACTCCGCCTCCCGTGCTGCTCGTCCTCGCCGGTCCTGCCGGTTCCGGCAAGAGCACGCTGTGCGACCGTCTCGTGGCCGAGCTGCCGGAATTTTCGCGCGTGATCACGACCACGACGCGCGCCCCGCGACCCGGCGAGGTCAACGGCGTGCACTACCATTTTTTCACGCCGCAGGAATTCGACCAGAAGGTCGCGGCCGGCGAATTTCTCGAGTGGGCCTGGGTGCACAGCGATCCGAAGTCCGGCATCGACCGGCGCTACGGCACGTTGAAATCGAGCGTCCTCGAGCCGCTCAGTCGGGGACAAAACCTCGTGATGAGCGTCGACGTCCAGGGCGTGGAAAGTTTCCGCCGCGCCGCGCGGGCGAATCCGTTGCTCGCCCGGCACATGACGACGATCTTCATCGTGGTCGATCACGACCGGCTCGTCGCCCGCATGCGGGCGCGTTCGCAGGATGGCGAAGACGAGATCCGGCGTCGCATGATCACCGCCGAGGCTGAGTTGCGCGAGGCGCACAAGTTCGACTTCCGGATCGAGAGCCGCACGCGCAACGAAGACTTCGCGGCGCTGCTCGCCATCCTGGAGAAGGCGCGCGAGAAAGCCCTGGCGCCCCGCTGAGGGGCACCCGATCCCTTTTCCGGGCGTCCGACGGGGGCCAGGCGCGAACCGCTTCTGACGTTCGCGGTCTGGAGTGCATGGAACTCACCGTCGCCGGCATCCAGATCGATCGTCGCAAAATTATCGCCGGCATCGTCATCGTGCTCGCCTGCATCGGTCTCGCGCTGCTCTACCGGCAGGTCGACGTCGAGGCGCTGCACGAGCGCGCCAAGGGTCTGAACGGAGGCCTGATCTTCACGCTGGTCACCTTGCTGCCGCTGGTAGGGTTCCCGGTCAGCGTGCTGCACGCGATCATCGGGGTGCGTTTCGGCATCGGACTCGGGCTGCTGCTGGTGTCGGTCTCCATCGTGCTGCAAACGCTGTTGAGTTACGCGATCGTGCGCAGCGCGCCCCAGTTCTTCGGCCGCCGTCTCCAGCCGGTCCGCGACCGGCTGCCCGATGCGGCCCACACGCCTCTGACGCAGTTCACGACCCTGCTGCCGGGCGTGCCGTATTTCCTGCAAAACTACGTGCTCCCCCTGGTCAACGTGCCGGTGAGGACCGCGCTGCTCTGGGCCGTGCCGATCCACATCCTGCGTTCGATCATCGGCATTGTGTTTGGCGAGATGAGCGCCGACCTCACGCCGCTGCGGGTAGCCGGCTTTGTCCTCTACGCGATCGCGATCACCGTCACCTGCGCGTGGGCGTTTCGGAGGCTGCAGGCACGAATACGAGATCAGCGACCAAAGGCAGGTGGTCGGAGGCGACGCGCGTCAGCTCGCTCCGGGGCACGACCACGTTCGCGACGTCGAACCGACGCGACATGAAGATGTGATCCAGCCGCGCGAATGGCCGGAGCGAGCTGAAAGTGTTGAGCGGACGATGCCCCTGCCGTGCGGCCTGGGCGTCGCGCAAGCGCTGCGCCATCAGGCCATATGGCCGGCTGCCCGGCGTGAGGTTGAAATCGCCGCAGACGATGATCGCCTCGTCGTCCCGCAGCCGGCCGAGCCACTCCTCGCTCAACAACGTGTGCATCTGCAACAGCCGCTCGCGTCGGCCGAGGCCCAGGTGCGTCGTGATGAGATTCACCGGCGTGCCGTCGACCCACACTTTCACCCAGAGCGCGGCGCGCGGCTCCTTCCACCAGCCCTTCGGGTCGTGCGGCAACAGCGCGCGTTTCACGATCTCGATCGGCCAGCGACTGAACAGCGCGTGACCGTAGTGCTCCTGACCGCGCGTGATCGTCGGACAAAACACCGCATGCATGCCGAGCTGCCGGCCGATCAGCGCCGCCTGGTCCTCGGTCCGCGAGCGTCGCCGCCCCAGATCGATCTCCTGCAGCGCGACGATGTCCGGCGCCTGCGCGGCGATCACACGCGCGACGCGGCGCGGCGACACGCGTCCATCCATCCCGCCGCAACCGTGCACGTTGTAAGTCATCAACCGGATCTGCGTGAAAGGCCGCGGCGTCGACGCGACCGGCGGCAGCGGTTCGCGGCCGAGATAGTTCAACGCCGCCGCCCGCAACGCCGAGGGCCGCACGAAGCCGTCGCAACCGTCCGGCAGCGCCGTGCCCGGCGGGAGCAGGAGAAACCCCTGCGCCTCCGCGGGCCCGAAACCACCGTGCGCGCCGCGTTCGGGCGCGAAGCTCCACGCGCCGTCGAGCGGGCTCCAGCCCAGCAGGATCAGATCGCCCGCGTCGGGGATGTTGCAGAAGCGCACGAGGTCCCGCGCGATCTCCTCGCGCAACGCTTCCGGGTGCGTCTCCCGCAGCAGGGCCGGCATCTCGTCCGGCACATGGCTTTCGCCGTCGCGGCGGATCCAGGTGATGCGCCCGTCGTCGGTGCGCACGAGCGCACCGGGCACGCTGCCTTGCTTCACGAGCCGTCGGGCCAGCGCCAAGCGTTGCTCGTCCGTCATCGGGGTTGCGAAATAGGCATGACCCACCGGGCCCATCGCGGCGACGACCACGCTTTTCTGCTCCTCGAGCGTGATCTCCTCGTCGGCTGGCCGCCGCGCGATGCGTTTCTGCACGCGCTCGCTGCGCGTCAGCCAGCCCGAGGCCGTCACCGGCCGGCGTTGCGAGCGCGCGTGCCACGCCGGATCGCGCTGCTTCGCGTCTTCGAGACACGCGTGCAACACGCCTTCGAGGCCGCCGGCGGCTTTGTCGTCGAAGGCGCGCGTGCCTTCCTGCCCGTGATCGGAAAACACCCACACCGTGTAGTCGCGCCGCCGCGAACGATGCGCGGTTCGCACGATCTTGCGGATCGCGTGATCGATGCCGCGCAAGCCGTAATGCGCAAGCCGCGAGCCCGGACCGCGCACGTGCGCGTGTTCGTCGTAACCGACGAAGTTGATGTGCACGATCGGCAGGCCGCGCGTCACATCGATCTGGCCGCTGATCGTCAGCAGCTCGCGCAGGCCGACGCCCACGAACACGCGCGAGAGCAGCAGCATCAGCTCGAGCTTCGGCTTGCGCCCGCGCGCGATCGCCTGCGCCGCGTCGCTCACGGCGACGCCGAGCTCGACCAGCAAACGCCAGAGGATCCGCACCGCCGCCGGGAGTTGCAGCAGGATGAAGAGAAAGATGTTCCGGATCTTACCTGTGCGCCACATGTCGCCGAGCCCGATGCTCGCCGCACAGAAATGGCTTTCCTCCTGGCCGGCGCCGCCCGTGTAGATGTTGGACCAGGAGCTGCCGCCCTTGAGCAGGCCCTCCGCCTGTGCCGACAACATCGCCTCGCGTGCCTTCGCCCACTCGGGGTCCCACATCCGCCCGAGCTTTTTCAATCCGCGGTCGAAGAAACTGAAGGCCGGCACCGCCGAGCGCACGCCGTAATAGAGCTCCGCCTGCACCGCCGGTGTCGTCGACGGCAACCCCGGATAGAAGGTCCGCAACGAGTAGCCATCGCGCTCGATCAATCGCCGCAGGAACGGCATTCGCCCCGCCGCGACGGCCGCTTCGAACTGCTTGCGCGCGAGTCCGTCGATCTGGATCAGCAGCAGGCCCGGCTCCTCGCTCGTGCCTTCGGACGGCGTGAGGCCGAGGTGCCGCACGGCCCACTCGTTGCGGCTCAACCGCCGCCGGACGCGATGAACGATGGCTTCGATGCCCGCAAACATCCGTTTAAAACGCGACAAGCGCAGCCGGCTCCGGCCGCGCGAAATCTTCTGCTTCGGCTGTCTTCAGCAGAGCGCGCATCAGCGTCCTCCCACCGCTTCGGCCACGGCCTGCGCTTTTTCGGTGAACAGCGCCCACTCCACATTCAGTCGCTCGATCAGCGTGCCCCACGGGCTCCGTTCGATCTTCAGCCGCTCGCGTCGTGTCATCCGCCGCACATCCTCGTAAAAATCGAGCGCGAGTTGCGCGCAGCGTTCCTTGCCAAACAGCTTCGCCGTTTCCTTCGCCTCGCGCGCCAACGCCTCGCGCCGCGCCGGGTCGTCGTGGAGCTTCTGGAGCGCCGCGGCGAAGCGTTCCGCGGAGGCATTTTTCGCGAGCATGAAACCGTTCTTCTCGTGCCGCATCACTTCGCGGACGCCGGACGCGTTCAACGCCACCACCGGCAACCCCGCGGCCATCGCCTCCGACAGCACCATGCCCTGCGTCTCCGTGAAGGACGCGAACGCAAACACATCCATCGCCGCATACGCATCGGCCAGCGAGCGCCCGGTATGTTTTCCCGCGAGCACGAGCCGCTCGCCGACGCCTTTGCTCGCGAGCACTTCGCGCATTTTTTCCTCCGACGGTCCGCCACCGACGACGAGAAACCTGGCTTCCGGCGTGCGCTTCAGGAATTCGCCGACCGCGAGCGAGAGGTATTCGAGGTTCTTTTCCGGCGCGAGGCGGCCCAGATGGCCGACCACGAACGCGTTTTCAGGCACGCCGAATTTTTTTCGGAAGCGCCCGCCGTTGCCGCCGGCAAATGCCGCCAGATCGATCCCCGTCGGCACCACCCGGATCGGCACCTCCACGCCGCGGCGGCGGATGAGCCGCGCGATGCTTTCGCTCGGCGCGATCACGCCGTCGCAGAGATTCGCGAAATGGGTGGAGAGGTTGATCGCCACCTCTTTCAACGCCGGCGAATCGAACGGCACATAATGGGTGTAGTCTTCGTAACGCGTGTGATGCGTAAAAATGACCGGCGCGTTTTTCGTCGCCGCCACCCGCAAGGCCGTGTCGCCCAGGAGGAACGGATGATGCGCGTGGATGATGTCCGCCGCGAATCCATCCAGCCGCGGCGTGACGCCCACCAGCGGCAGCTTCACCGAAAAATCGCTGCCGTTGAATTTCTGGATCGCGGGCACTCGCTCCACGATCGCGGCCGCGCGCGGCGGGAGCGGTTTTCCTTCGAACTCGGGCGCGATGACGAGCACGCGATGTTTCAAGCGGCGATACTCCTCCGCGAAGGTGCTAACCGAACGCGCCACCCCGCCGACGTGCGGCAGGTAGGTGTTCGTCATCATGCAAATGTTCATGGGATCAGCTCGGTGAGCCGCCCACTGACAGCATCCGGAGCGAAAAGTCTTTCGTGTCGTCGCCTGCCAGCACGATCTGCGGTTCACAACCGGGGAAGCGCAGCTCGCGACGCGGCGCACCGGCGCGCCATTGCGCGTTGAGAGTCAACTGCACCCTGCCGTCGCCGGCCCGCATCACGCGCACCGCCACCGGACCGTGCGGCGTCAGCGTCGGACCGAATTCGACGTCGCCCGCCGCGAGCCAATCCGGCCGCACGCCGGCGCCGATCACGAGCGCGTCCGCCTCCTCGCGGACGAACAGGTTGCGCACGAACATCAACCACTCCGCCGCCGCCCAGATGTGCTGTCCGTCACCCATGCAACCGCCGAGCGTGAGCGGATGAATCGCCTCGGGCCACTGGCCGGTCGGCGAGGCGAGGGAGATCACGCTTTCCATCAACGCCCACGCCGCCGGCGCATCGCCGG
This sequence comes from Opitutaceae bacterium, assembly GCA_040255565.1. Taxonomy (GTDB): domain Bacteria; phylum Verrucomicrobiota; class Verrucomicrobiia; order Opitutales; family Opitutaceae; genus Opitutus. Next base: position 866,605 of record JBDZVH010000002.1, read on the forward strand.
CGCGCAACCGCACCTGCGCGAGATGCAGCGTCAGGTAGGCGTTGATCCCCGAATGGATCATGTTCTGGAAAAAACCGCCCGCGTGCAGGCAGTTGTCGCACAGATAATCGGCCGTGCGCGCGATCCACCGGTCGCCGGGATCGAACAGTTGCAGAGGATAATCCGCGACCAGCGATCCGACCGCGCCTGAATCCATGCGGCGATGCGGTGACGCCGGGATCGCGCCGGGAAACCGCCGATGCGGCCCGACCGGAAACGAGCGCCGGATGGTCGCCAAAAATTCGTCCGCTTCGTGCGCGCACCGCTCGGCGGCCTTCGGATCCGTCGCCGCCAGCAGCTTCGCCGCGCTCCGCAGTCCGGCGACCGCCCAGAAGTCGTCCCAATAATAAAAATCGTTCGGCCCGAGATGTTCGGCACTGAAACCCGCCGGCAGCAACCCGGCTTCCGGCCGCACCGGCGTGAGCGGCAGGCGCTTGCGGGAAATCCAGCGCGCGCCCTTCGCGACCGCCCGCCGCCACTCCTCGGGCAGCGTCTCGCCCGTGAGCTCGGCGAAGCGATGATAGAACCACAGCGCTTCGCCATTGCTGTCCCACTCGCCCTCCTGCGAAAGAAAATAGCCGTCCATCCGCTGCCGCGGCGCAAATTCGCGCAGCGCCTTGCGCGTGCGTTCGACGCCGCCGAGCGAGAGCAGCGCATTCAGGATGAACACGGCGTCGCGAAACCAGAAGCGCTTGTAGGTATACGGCCCCGGATAAACCTCCCGCGGCGCGTGGAGCACGAGGTTCGTCACCGCCAGATCGTAGAGCCGCTGCATCCGCGTATCGGATACGCGCAACCGCGCCAGCGGCGCGAGCGCCTCCGGCCAGGACTGCGTCCGCTCGAACACCGGTCGTTTTCGCGGTTCCAGTTCGTCGTAGATCGGCACCGACACCTCGCACACCGCGTCCTCGCCGCCGCGCACCGGAAACAACGCGACCGCCGTCGCCATGCTCACGGGACACGCGACCTTTCGCGCCGCGATCGCGTGGTCGAGCCGCAACAGGACGTCGCCGTCCGCATAGGTCGACAACAGGTGTTTCGCCGGCAGGCGGTCGAAGCGCACCTCGTTGCGATCGTTCACCCGCCAGCCCTGTTTGCCGGAGTCGACGGCAATCTCCTTCACGAAACTGACGCCCTCGGGATTGTAGGGCCGCAGCGCCACGGCGACCGAGCCCGAGGCCGCGCCGTGCACCCGGATGCGGATGCGGCATTGGGGCTCGCCGCCGTCCAGCAACAGCGTCACCACGCTCTCCAGGGCGACGCCATCGATTTCCCCTCCGTTCCTGTCCTGCGGTCCGCGCGACGCGACGGTGCGCAGCTGGAGCGCGTCATCGAGCAACACCTGTTGTTCGACCTCGGCGAGTTTCGAAGGCAGCAGCACCGGGCCTTTCTCCGGCACGAACCAGAAATCGAGCGACCAGCCGTCGAAGAGCGGAGTGACCAGGCCGCGCGGATCCACGATCGGATAAAACGGCACGTCCGGCACGCCCACGGCGGTCCAGTTGCGATGCGTGAGGTTGATATGACTGAACGAAAACGCGCGGGGAATGAACGATGGATCCGACGGATTGAACTGCCGCTCGACCCAATAAGGCCAGACCCAGTCGAGATTGTTCTGGATCGCCTTCGTGTTCACCAGGCCGCGCGCGTGGAACAGCATGCCCGCGCGCAGCAACTCGATCGGTTCGGCGACCTCCGAGGGTTTCGCGAAGCCGCGCAAATGCGCGAGCAGCGCCACCGGATCGAGAAATCCGTAGGCGCGAGCCACCCGGGTGATCAGAAAACGAACTGGTCTCGAGCGCAGGATCATAGGGTCTGAACCGGAGTCCGAACCCCATTGTCCCGAGTTAATCCGGAAAGTGCCGGGCTGACGGCGAAGTTTCCGCCGCACCCGGGCGCGCCCCCATGGTCACTCACCGTCGACGATGTAGTGGCAGCCCTTGCTCCGCGGATTCAACGCGGCCGCGTGCACCACGAGGAGCGCCGTCTGCACCGCGTTGCGCAGCTCCAGCAGCGGCCGCGTCACGCGGCAGTCGCGATAGAAACTTTGAATCTCCTCGCGCAACTCGAGCAGGATGCGACGCGCGCGGGTCAATCGCTTCGGGGAACGCAGGATGCCCGCGTAATTCCACATCGTGCTTTGCAGCAGCTGCATGTCCTGGCGGATCAGCGTCGGATCCGCCTCCCGCGCCGGGCTCGTCCACTCGCGCGGTTCCGGCACGCGAAACTCGTTCTGCTCGAGTTCACGGATATCCGCGAGCGCCGCCATCTTCGCGCTCGTGAGGCACTCGAGGAGCGACGTGCTCGCGAGGCGGTTCGCGCCGTGCAGGCCGGTGCAGCCGGTCTCGCCGATGGCGTTGAGATGACGGACGTTGGTGCGGCCCTGCAGGTCGGTGTGCACGCCGCCGCAGGAGAAATGCGCCGCGGGCACGATCGGCACCGGCTCGCGCGTGACATCGACGCCAAACTCCGCGCAACGCGCCGTGATCGTCGGGAAATGCTCGCGGATGAACGCCGCCGACATGGCGGTGAGATCCAGGAACACGCACGTCTCCCCGCTCGCCGCGAGCTCCTGGTGAACCGCCCGGGCCACGATGTCGCGCGGCGCAAGCGAGCCCAGCGGATGCACCGTATCCAAAATCCGCTCGCCGCGGCTGTTCACGATCACCGCGCCCTCGCCGCGCAGCGCCTCGGTCACGAGAAAGCGCGGGGCGTTCTTCTTGAAGAAGACGGTCGGGTGAAACTGGACGTATTCGAGATCGATCAGGCGTGCGCCGACGCGGTAGGCCATCGCCACACCGTGGCCGACGCTGCCCGGCTGATTCGTGCTGTGCAGGAAGATCTGCCCGAGTCCGCCGGTCGCGAGGATCGTCTTCTTCGCCAGGATCGCGCGCACTTCGCCGCTCTCCGTATCCAGAACGTAAGCACCGAAGCAGGTGAGCGGCGCGTAGCGGTCGGCGATGTGATCGGTGTTGTGGGAGAGCGTGAGCAGGTCGACCGCGACCCAGCCGAGCCGGCGGCGGATGTGCGCCGTCTGGTCCACCCGGTCCGCGACCGCGGAGAGGATCGCGTGACCGGTCGTGTCCTTGGCGTGAATGATGCGTCGCGCGCTGTGGCCGCCCTCACGGGTGAAATCGAGTTCACCGGCCGCGCCGCGGTCGAAAGGGATGTCCAGCTCGTCGAGCAGCAACTCCTTCACCGCGATCGGCCCCTCGCGGACGAGTTGCTCCACCGCGGCGGGGTTCGCGGTCTCGTCGCTCGCCGCAAAGATGTCGCGCGCCAGCTGGTCCGGATCGCCCGGCGCCTGATAAACGATTCCGCCCTGCGCCCAGTCGCTGTTGGCCGCGAGCCGGCCGTCGAGCGAAAGCAGGTCCACCGTCAATCCCGCGCGGGCGGCGCGCAGCGCGTAGGCGCAGCCGGCCAGCCCGGCTCCGATCACGAGACAATCGGTGCGGAGAATTTGCATGGTCGAAGCGGAGTTGGAGACGCCGTTACTTCCGGCGCGCGGGCAGCACGGTGAGACTCAGGTCGGCGGCCGGCGCGGAGTGGGTGAGGGCGCCGACACTGATCACGTCGACGCCGTCGACCGCATAGTCGCGCAACGTTTCATAACGCACGCCGCCGGACACCTCGACGACCGCCCCGCCGCCGATCAACCCGACCGCCTCGCGCACGCGCGCGGGACTCATGTTGTCGAGCAGGATCACTTCCGCGCCCGCGCGCAGCGCTTCGCGAACTTCCGCCAAAGTCTTGGCCTCCACCTCGATCTTCGCGAGGTGCGGCGCGGCGGCGCGGGCGAGCGCCACCGCTTTCATGAGCGAGCCGGCGGCGGCGATGTGGTTGTCCTTGATCAGCACGTGCTCGCCGAGCGACGAGCGGTGATTCACGCAACCGCCGCAGCGCACCGCGTATTTTTCCAGCGCGCGCCAGCCGGGCGTGGTCTTGCGGGTATCCACGATTCGGACACCGGTGCCGTCCACCGCCGCGGCGAACTTGCGCGCGAGCGTGGCGACGCCCGACAGCCGCTGGAGGAAATTCAACGCCGTGCGTTCCGCCGTGAGCAGCGCCGCCGTCGGGCCTTCGACCGTCAGAACCTTCCCGCCGGCTTTCACGCGCGCGCCGTCGCGGACGAGGAGCTTCACCTTCAGCGCCGGATCGACGCGCACGAACACCCGCGCCGCCACCTCGAGCCCGCAGATCACCAGATCCTGCCCCGCGGCAATGAACCCGCGCGAACGGTGGTGCGCCGGGAAGATGCCGCGGCTCGTCACGTCGCCGAGGCCGGCGTCTTCTTCGAGGGCGAGGTCGATCAGGTGTTCGGTGCGAGGCGTAAGCATGGGCTGGATACAGGTCGGATCTGGCGGCGCGTTAATTCTTCGGCGCAAGCTCGAACATCCGCTCGATGCACCGCGCCGCGCGGCGCCGCAGGTCCTCGTCGAGGGTGATGATCTGCTCGGGCCGCGGCGCGAGCAGCGCGTCGCGCACCTTCTCGAGCGTGTTCATCTTCATGTAGGGGCACAGCCGGCAGCCGCCGATGAAGTTCTTCTCCGGATCCTCGACCTGCAGCCGGCCGACCAGGCCGCACTCGGTCAGCATCAGGTAATACGGCGCCGGCGTGCTCTTCACATATTTCATCATCGCTCCGGTGCTGCCCACGAAATCGGCCACGGCGGCGACTTCCGGCGTGCATTCCGGGTGAACGACAACCTTCAGGCCGGGGAACTGTTCGCGCGCCTCGGCGATTTGCGCCGCCGTAAACTGGTCGTGCACGACGCAGGTCCCGTCGGAGGAGACGATCTCCTTGTCGATGCCGCGGCGCTTCATCTCGGCGCGCACGTTTTCCGCCATCAAGCGGTCCGGCACGAAGAGCACGCGCTTCGTCGGCAGGTTCGCGACGATGTCGTAGACATTGCTCGAGGTGACGCACACGTCGCACTCGGCCTTTACCTCCGCGGTGCTGTTGATGTAGCAAACCACGGTCGCGTCGGGGTAGAGCGCCTTCAACCGCCGCAGGCCCTCGCCGTCGATCGAGTCCGCGAGCGAGCAGCCGGAGTTCCGGTCGGGCACGACCACGAGCGACTCCGGCGAAAGAATCTTCGCGGTCTCGGCCATGAACACGACGCCGGCGAAAACGATGACCTTCGCGCGGGCGTCACGGGCTTTTTCGCTGAGGAAGTAGGAGTCGCCCTTGAAGTCGCCGACGCCATAGATGATCTCCGGCTCGACGTAGGAGTGGGTGAGGATGACGGCGTCCTTCTCCTTTTTGAGCCGGTTGATCTCGAGCGTGAGGGGCGCCAGCTCGCGGCACGTATCCAAGTTCCAATGCCGACCGTGCGGGTCGCAATCAACATGCATCAGCGCGCGAAAAAGCCGCTCGGCCTCCTGTTCGATCTCCAAGTCGGTGACGGTCATGAGAGCAAAGTGTGCAGCGGGCGGCGGGCGTCAAAATCCCTCACGGCTCCGCGATGTCGCGGTCGGTCGTTTTCAGGGGCTGGTTGCCGGGCCCGACGAGCACGACGCGCGGTTTGAACGCCGCGATCTCGTCCGGCGCCAGCGCCGCGTAGGCAGCCACGATCACCAGGTCGCCCGCGTTGACGAGGTGCGCCGCGGCGCCGTTGATCTGGAGTTCGCCCGGACCGCCGTAAATCACGTAGGTGGTGAGGCGCGCGCCATTGGTGATGTCGTAGACGTCGACCTGTTCGTATTCGAGCAGACCCGCCGCCCGGCAGAGCGCTCGATCGATGGAGATCGAGCCCTCGTAGTTGACATCCGCCGACGTGATGGTGGCGCGGTGGATCTTGGAACGGAGGAAGGTTCTGAACATGGTCGTGGACGCAGCGAAGTTGCGCCGGCAGATCGGTCAAATTGCCCCTGCAGCGCGGCCCGGTAAAGCGCTTTTCCCGTCCAAACGACAGCCGTTCGCCTTCTAGCGCGGTTAATCTGGGCGGGCCCCTTCCGCCAATCGCCTGAAATACCCGGTCGCCAGCGAACCATTCGGTCCGCGATGGGTCTGCGGGGGCCGTTCGGTCCGGCCGAACGCCGCATGATCCTTTTCCCCCCGCCAAGACTGAGTTTCCCGTGTTCGATTCGATTCGCAGGCCGCGGCGCTCGACACGCGCGGCTGAAGGTCAACTTCTGATAAACCAGTGGGTTCCGCGCCGCCCGAGTCTTCCTCTCTTCGCAAAATCGTTGGCATCGGAGCATCGGCCGGCGGGCTGGAGGCGTTCACCGATTTGCTCCGCAGCCTACCCCGCGAGGGGGGCATCGCTTACATCCTGGTCCAGCACCTCGACCCCACACATCCCAGTCTGCTGTCGGAACTGCTTGGTCGCACCACCGCGCTGCCGGTCCAGGAAATTGTGCACGGCCTGTCCGTCGAACCCGAGCACATCTACGTCATCCCCCCCAACTGCGATCTCACGCTCGAACGCGGCGTGTTGAAACTCACGCCCCGACGCAAGAACGGCGGACCCGCGCGCACCATCGATCGCTTTCTCGAATCCCTCGCCGCCGATCAGAAGGAGCGCGCGATCGGCGTGATCCTCTCTGGCGCCGGCTCCGATGGCGCCAAGGGCATCGCCGCGATCAAGGCCGCCGGCGGCGTGACCTTCGCGCAGGACCAGGCTTCCTCGAAATACGACAGCATGCCGCGCAGCGCGATCGCGACCGGTGCGATCGATTTCGTCCTGCCGCCCGACAAGATCGCCGCCGAGATCGGCCGGCTGCTCGCCACGCCGCTGCAGGCCCGCAGCCGCGCGGCCGCCAACGCCCGCAATCGCCGTCGCGCAGCCATCGGCGCCGACCCCAAAACCAGCGGCGCCGCGGCGACGAACGCCCCGTGGCCCGCCGCCCCCGAGGACCTCAACCTCCGCAAGATCTTCGTCCTGCTCCGCACCCGCACCGGCACGGATTTCAGCTACTATCGCCCCAACACCGTCCGCCGCCGCCTCGCCCGCCGGCTCACGATCCACAAGCTGAAGAACCTCGAGTCGTATGCGCGCTTCCTCCGCGAGCATCCCACCGAAATCGACGCCCTGTATCAGGATCTTCTGATCAACGTCACGAGCTTCTTCCGCAATCCCAGCGTCTTCGAAACGCTGAAGAAGCGCATCTTCCCCAAGATCCATCGCGAACAGCCGACCACCGAGTCGCTTCGGGTCTGGGTCGCCGGCTGCTCCACCGGCCAGGAAGCCTACTCCATCGCCATCGCCTACGCCGAGTTCGCCGACAAGCTCGGCGTGCGCACGCCGATCCAGATCTTCGCGACCGACCTCAACAACGCCGTCCTCGAACAGGCGCGCACTGGCCGCTACACGAAAGCCCAGGTCGAATCGGTCTCCGCCGCCCGACTCCAGCGCTACTTCAGCAAGGAGGGCGATTCCTACCGCGTGCAAAAGGCGATTCGCGACACGGTGCTGTTTGCCCAGCACAATCTCCTCACCGATCCGCCGTTCACCCGCGTCGATCTGATCACCTGCCGCAACATGCTCATCTACCTCGAGCCGACGCTGCAGCAGCGGATCATCCCGTCCTTCCACTACGCCCTGAAGCCCCACGGTTATCTCGTGCTCGGCACGTCCGAGTCCGTGGGCCATTTCGCGAACCTTTTCGAGCCGGTGCAAAAGGCGCACAAGGTCTACGCCAAGAAAGCCGCCGCGAGCTGGCTCCGCTACGAACGCACTCCGGCGCTTCCCACCCCGAAACCGGGCGCCCGATCGACCGCGACACCGGCACGTCCCGATCTCAACCTGGCCGACGCCTTCAAGGAGGCCGATCGTCTCACCCTCGTCAGATATGCGCCCGCCGGCGTCCTCGTGAACGACGAGGGCGAAATCCTCCAGTTCCGCGGCAACGTCCAGCGCTTCCTCGGCTTTCCCACCGGCAAAGCCAGTTTCAACCTCCTGAAAATGGCGCGCAACGGCCTCGCGCTCGCGCTCCAGAAAGCGCTGCACCGCGCGCGCCGCGACCAGAAGACCGTCCGCGAAAAAGCCGTGCGCCTGGCCTCCCGCGGCCCGGCCGTGAATCTCGAGGTCGTCCCGCTCAAGAATCTCCACCACCGCTGCTACCTCATCCTCTTCGAAAACGCCGCGCCGGCGCCCGCCACCCCCGCGCCGCGCGCTGCCGCCCCGTCGTCGCGCGCCGAATCCCGCCGCGTCAGCGAACTCAAACGGGATTACGCCGAACTCCGCGAACACCTCGAAACCCTCCGCGAACAACACGACACGTCCGTCGAGGAACTGCAGGCGTCGAACGAGGAGGTCCAGTCCGCCAACGAGGAGCTGCAAAGCCTGAACGAGGAGCTCGAAACCTCCAACGAAGAACTCGAATCCGCGAACGAAGAACTCACCACGCTCAACGAGGAGCTCGCCACTCGCAACGCCGAGCTCCGCGAAAGCGAACAACGCCTCCGCGAACAGGCCGATCTCCTCGACCTCGCCCCCGTACTCGCGCGTTCGCCCAAGGACCGCATCGTCTTCTGGAATCGCGGCGCCGAGAAGCTCTACGGCTTCAGCAAGGACGAGGCCCTCGGCCAGACTTCGCACCACCTGCTCCACGCGCACTACCACGAGCCGCTGGAAAACATCCACGCCCGGCTCCAGCGCACCGGCTCGTGGGACGGCGAGGTGCTCCACCGCCGCAAGGACGGCCAGGTGATCTGCGTCGCCAGCCAGTGGGTCGTCCACCACGACCTCCAGGGCAAACTGCGCGCCATCCTCGAGGTCAACACCGACATCTCCGCGCGCAAACAGGCGGAAAAGGCGCTGCGCAACAGCGAGGAATTCAACCGCCGCATCCTCGAGAGCACGCCCGACTGCGTGATGGTCCTCGATCTCGACGGACGTATTACGTTCATGAATACCCGCGGGCTCCAGCTCATGGAGATCGCCGGCTTCCCGGCCGTCGAAAACAGCTACTGGCCCGGCTTCTGGGAAGGCGAGGCCCGGTCCGCCGCCGAAGGCGCGTATCGTTCCTCGCTGCAGGGCAAGTCCGGCCGCTTCCGCGCGTTCTGGCGCACGCCCAGCGGCACGCCCAAATGGTGGGACGTCGCCGTGCGCCCCATCCTTGGCGACGACGGCCGCCCGCAGCGGATCCTCGCCGTCTCGCGCGATGTCACCGATCAGAAAAATGCCGAGCTCGCCGCGATCGAGGACGCCCAGCTTGCGAAGTTGCGCGCCGACATCGCCACCGCCGTCGCCCGTTCCGGAGAATCGGTGCCTGTCCTGCAGGAAATCGTCGAAATCCTGGCGCGCCAGATCGGCGGCACCTTCGCACGGATCTGGCTCCTCGATCCGCAGACCTCGTTGCTCGAACTGCGCGCGTCCGCCGGTCTGCACCTCGTCGGCGGCGACGAGCAGGCACGCGTGAAGCCCGGTGACGGACGCATCGGACGCATCGCCGAAACCCGCCGCCCGGAGCTCGCCAACGATTTGTCCTCCAAGCCCGCCCGCCACGAACCCGGCTGGATCCGCCGCGAAGCCATGGTCGCGTTCGCCGGGTATCCGCTCGTGCTTGACGGGCAGCTGTTCGGCGTGATCGCGCTGTTCAGCCGCCGCCCGTTCGAGAACCGCGTGCTCGCCGAGCTGGGCTTCACCGCCGAAACCACCGCCCAGCTCATCAGCCGCAAGCGGGTGGAAGAGGAGCGCACCCGACTCCTCGCCGACGCCGTCGCCGCGCGCAACGAAGCCGTCGCCGCCTCGAAAGCGAAGGACGATTTTCTCGCTACGCTTTCCCACGAACTGCGCACGCCGCTCAACCCCGTGCTCATGCTCGCGAGCGATGGCGCGGAAAACCCCGAGGTACCCGCTGCCGTTCGCACCACCTTCAAGACCATCGCCAGCAACGTCGCGCTCGAAGCCCGGCTGATCGACGACCTGCTCGACCTCACCCGCATCGCCCACGGTAAACTGTCGCTCGAGATGAAACCGATCGATGCGCACGACGCGTTGCGCGACGCGATCGGCGTCGTGTCCGCCGAAATCGAATCCAAGCAGATCAGCCTGGCCGTAAACCTCCTCGCGCCCCGCGCAATCGTCGTCGCCGACCACGTCCGGCTGCAACAGGTGTTCTGGAACGTCCTGAGCAATGCCGTGAAATTCACCCCGCGCGGCGGCCGCATCGAGGTCGAGACCCGCCAGGCAGCCGACGGCGAGCGCCTGCTCGTTCGCATCCGCGACAGCGGCATCGGCATGTCCCACGACGACATCGCGCGGATCTTCTCGGCGTTCGCGCAGGGCGAGCACCGCTTCGGCGGGCTCGGCCTCGGCCTCGCCATCTCCCGTCAGTTGCTCGAGAAACACGGCGGCTCGATCCGCGCCACCAGCCGCGGCCCCCGCCAGGGCTCTTCCTTCGACATCGATCTGCCGCTCGCGCGCGAGACGACGCCGCTTCACAAACGCGAACTGGGCGTCGCGCCGCCGCTGCACCCCGACGGCGACGCGCCCGATGAGGCTCCTCCCGAACCACTCGTCGTCCGCCGGATCTTGCTCGTGGAGGACCACGACGCCACCCGCAGCTCGCTTCAGCACCTGCTGACGCGGCGGCAGTTCGACGTCGTGACCGCCGGTTCGCTCGCCGAAGCCCGCGCCTTGGCGAAGCAGGAAAAGTTCGACCTGGTGATCTCCGACCTGGGGCTGCCCGATGGCGATGGCTGCGACCTCTGGCGCGATCTGCAGCGCCAGCAGCCCGGACTCAAAGGCATCGCGTTGAGCGGCTACGGGATGGAGGACGATCTCGCCCGATCGCGTGCCGCCGGTTTCGCCGAGCACCTCACCAAGCCGGCGAACATCAAGTCGCTCGATCGGGCTATCGCGGCCGTCTCGCAGCGTCCCTAGCCTCGGCGCGCCGACGTCGCCTCAATCACGCCCGGCGAAAACGGCCAGGCCGCGCAACACGAGATCCGGCACAACCCCGTCGAAAATGCCTTCGCACTCGAACGCGGCCGCGCCACCCCCCGTGCCGACCACGACCGCCGCCGCCCGCCCAAACGCTTCCCCCCGCACCCGGGCCACGACTTCCTTAATTGCCCCGAGCTGGCCGAAATAACAGCCGCTGGCGATGCCGTCACGCGGCGATCGCCCGAGTGCCGCGCGCGGCCGACGCACCTTCGCCGCCGGCAGTTGCGCCGTGCCGCGTGCCAGCGAGATCGCAGCCAGTCCGACCCCCGGAAAAATCGCTCCGCCCGCGACCGTTCCATCGGCGCACAACGCCGTCACGGTGGTCGCCGTGCCGCAATCCACGATGATGACGTGCCGCCGCGGATACAACGTCCGCGCCCCCAGCGCCGCCGCCACGCGATCCGCGCCGAGTTGCGCGGGCACGCGGTAGCCGATTTTCAAACCGTGCGCCGCCGTCGCCGTGAGCACCGCCGGCTCGACCGCCCAGGTGCGCCGGATCAAACGCAACACCTCCGGGGTCAGCGCCGGCACCACCGAGCTCACTGCCGCCCGTTCGATCCGCCCGCGCACCCGCGCCGGCAACCGCACGGCCGCATCGATGGGCAGTCGGAAAACTTTCGCCGCTCGCGCCCCGGCGAACACGCCGCAAAACAGCGAGCTGTTCCCGATATTGATGACGAGCGTCGCCATTCGCACTCAGGCCGTGTGACCCAGCATCGCGAGGACCTGCGTCGCGATCGATTCGGGCTCGGGCAACCGGCCCGCGCCGGCCTCGCCGCACGCATGCATCCCCTCCGCCGGCTCGATCACACGCACGCCCCAGCCGCGCAACCGCCCCAGCGACGCCGCCGTCGCCGGATGTTCCCACATCATCGCATTCATCGCGGGTGCGACGACCCAGGGTTTGGTCTTGAGCTCCCAGGCCAGAAACAGCGTCCCGAGCGCATCGTCGGCGATACCGGCCGCCAGCCGGTTGAGCGTATTCGCGGTGGCAGGACAGACGAGCGCGAGATCCGCCGCGCGCGCCAGCTCGATGTGATCCAGCGCGCGACCCGGCGCAAAGACATCGGTGAATACCGGCCGTCCGCTCAGCCCCTCGAGCGTCGCCGCGCCGACAAACTGCAGCGCCGACGGCGTCGCGACGGTCTGCACCGTCACGCCCGCCTGCGCGAGCCGGGAGATCGCGGTGCACGCCTTGTAGCAGGCGATCGAACCGGTGAGCAGGAAGAGGACGTGGGGATTTTGCGCCATGGGAAGATCAGCGGACGACATTGTCGATCAACCGGGTGGCGCCGAGCCGCACGGCACCGAAGCGCCGGCCCGGCCGGTCCTCGACGTAATCCACGTCGAAACCTTCGCGCGCCAGCTGCGCGCGGGCCGCCTCCGCGGTCGGCGCCGACGCCAGCACGGCCGGGAAGCGCGGGGCGAGCGCGCGCTCGGCCGGCGACAGCCGGCGGTTGCGCGAGCTCATCGCCAGACCGTCGTCCTCGCGCACGGTCGGACAGGTCACGATCTCGGTGCGCAGGAAAAAAGCCTCGACCATGCCGCGCACGAGCTGGAGCTGTTGATAATCCTTCTCGCCGAAATATGCGCGATCCGCCTCCGCGATCTGCAGCAGCTTCATCACCACCGTCAGCACGCCGGTGAAATGCCCCGGACGGTGCGCGCCGCACAGCTCGCGGCTGAACGACGCCTCCTGCACCGTGTAGTCGGTCCCGTTCGGATACATCTCCGCCGCGGACGGCGCGAACACCGCGTCGACGCCCGCCGGCTCCATCAGCGCGCAATCCGCGTCCAAGGTCCTTGGATACTTCTCGAAATCCTGCGCCTCGTCGAACTGCGTCGGATTGACGAAGACCGACGCGAGCACCACGTCGCACTCGCGCCGCGCGGCTTCGAACAGCGAGACATGCCCGTGGTGCAACGCGCCCATGGTCGGCACGAAGCCGATCGTCATGCCCGCCGCCTTGTATCCGGCGCGCAGCGCGCGCCATTCCGCCACGGTGTGGACGCGTTTCATGCGAAGCTCTCCGCTTCGGAGGGAAACTCGCCGGTGCGCACCGCCTCCGCAAACCGGATCACGCCCGTCTGCACCGTCTCGGCGCCCGGCGCAAAGTGGCGCACAAAACGCGGTTTGAACTGCAGGTTGAGCCCGAGTAGGTCCTGCAACACGAGCACCTGGCCGTCGCAGTCGGGTCCGGCGCCGATGCCGATGGTCGGGATGCGCAGCGCCGCGGTGATCTCCGCCGCCAGCGCCCGCGGCACGCATTCCAGCACGAGCGCAAACACGCCCGCGTCCGCGAGCAGCGCGGCCTCCTCGCGAATTTCCTGCGCCGCGGCCGCAGCGCGGCCCTGCACGGTGTAGCCCCCGAGCGCGCGCACGTTCTGCGGCTGGAGACCGAGATGGCCCATCACCGGAATCCCGGATTCCACGAGGTGCCTGATCGTATCGATGTGCCCGCGTGCGCCCTCGACCTTCACGGCGTGCGCACCGGCGCGCAGCAACTCAGCCGCGCAATCGAGGGCGGCCGGAATCCCTTTGCGCGCCGCGAGAAAGGGGAAATCGGCGACAATGAACTTGTCGCCGGCGCCTTTGGCGACCGCCCGGGTGTGCAGCGCCATGATTTCGGCCGTCGCCCCGAGCGTATCGTCCGCACCATGCACGACCATCATCACGCTGTCGCCAACCAGCAGGCAATCCACCGGGGTCTGCGCCAGCAGGCGCGCGAACGTGGCGTCGTAAGCGGTGGCGACGACGATCTTGCGACCTTCACTTTTCGCGGCGGCGAAGTCCCGGATGTTACTCATACGTGCGTGCCTTCATTCAACACACGATTCGCGCGCATACAAGGGCAGCCCGCGTCAGTCCGCGGCTCGCCATTCCCTAAACGGTGGTTTTTTTGGGACACACCCGGGCCAGCGCCTCGTCCAGCAGCTGCACGCGCAACGGCTTCGTCAAATGAATCACGAAACCCGCCTCGTAGCTGCGGGCGATGTCGCTTTCCATGCCGTAGCCGGTCAGCGCGATGCCGCTCAGGTTGTGGCTCGCGCGCAGCTCAGCCATCAGGTCGTAGGCGTTTCCGTCCGGCAGACCGATGTCCGAAATCACAAAATCGACCTTTTCGGTGCGCATCAGATAACGCGCCTCCGCAATGGTGCCGGCGGCGATCACCTCGTAATGGCGCCTCATCAACAACTGCTGCAGGGTCGAGCGGGTGGGGGCGTGGTCCTCGACGAGCAGCACGCGTCCGCGCAGCACCTGCTGCGCCGGCGGCAACGTGGGCACGACCGGCGCGATCGCGACGGGGGTCTCGAGCGGCGATCGCGAGCCCCCCCGCCACAGCGGCAATTCGACACTGAACGTGGCGCCACGCCCCCGACCTTCGCTCGCGGCGCGGATCACGCCGTGATGCAGCTCGACGATCATGCGCGAGATCGCGAGGCCGAGGCCGACGCCGCCGAAGCGGTGCGACCCGGTCGGGCCGGCGTGATCGCCCTGCGAAAACGCGTCGAAGATCCGCTCGATCTCCGCCGGCTCCAAGCCGATGCCGGTGTCGATCACCTCGACCCGCAGGCGTTCCCCGTCCTCGCTGATCCGGGTCGCCATCGTGATCGCGCCGCCCTCGGGCGTGAACTTCACCGCGTTCTTGAGCACGTTCCAGAAGATCTGCTGGAGCCGGACCGCGTCGCCCTGAACGACGGCGGCCGAGGGCGCGAGGCGGACGGTGAGCGCGATGCGCTTCGCCTGCAGGTCGGCGCGCACCGTCTTCAACGCGTCCTGCACGATCGAGTTCACGTCGTGCGGCCGCATGTCGAGGAGCAGCTTGCCCCGCGTGATCCGGGTGAGGTCCAGCAGGTCGTCGATCAGGCGGGCCTCGAGTTCGACGTTCTTGCGGATCGTGTCGAAATCGGCGCGGGCACGTTCCGGGAGCGCCGGATCTTCGGCCGCTTCGCTCGCGAGCAGCAGCACGGGATTCAGCGGCGTGCGCAACTCGTGCGAGAGCGCGGCCAGAAAATCGTCCTTCGCGCGCGAGGCGGCCAGCGCCTCGTCGCGGGCGCGCTCGAGTTCCTTGGCGGTCCGTTTCGAACCCGTGACGTCGTCGGCCACGGTCAAGGCCGACTCGACGACGCCGTGAGCGTTGCGGATGAAAGCCACGCTGTTGCGGACCCAGACAAAGCCGCCCGTGGGCCGGTCGTAGCGCGTCTCCGCCAAAAACGAGGTGCCCTCGCGCGCGGCACTCTCCATCAGGAACGAGTAATGGCCTAGATCCGCCGCGTGGACGATGTCCTGGATGCGGCGCTGCAGCAGTTCCGCGCGCGAACGTCCGACGATCTCGCAATAGCGGTCGTTGACCATGAGGAATTGTCCGCGCAAATCGGTCTGCGCGATCCCCGCGCCCGCCTGTTGAAACACCGCCGAGAGCCGCTCCTCGCTCGCCCGCAGCGCCGAGTGACTTTCCTGGATCTGGTTCAGCATCGAGTTGAACGCCTCGGTGAAGCCCCCGATCTCGTCGTTGCTCAGCTTCGGCGCGCGCACCGCGTAGTCGCGTTTCTCCGACACGACGCGAGCCGTGTGCGCGAGGCCCACGATCGGCTCGGAGATGAGACGCTGGAAGAATTGCGACAGCAGCCACGCGATCACCGTCGCGATCGCCAGCACGCCCAGCAGCACGAGGCCGTAAACGCCCAGCCGCCGATACATGCCTGTGAGATCGCCGCGCAAATACAACGTCCCGACGCGCTGGCTACCCTCGACGATCGGTTCGAAGACGGTCACGTCGCGCAGGTGAAACTCGATGCCGTCGTGGCCCGGGCGACGCGGCATCTCGAGGTCGCGGCCGATGCGGACGTTGTCCTGCACGAACGTGACGTAGCGGCTGCCGTTGCGGTCATAGAGCGCCGCCGCCGCGATTTCCGGCTCGGCCCGCAGACCGCCGAGGATCTCCGCGGCCAGCTTCTGATCGTCGTAGATCAGCACCGCGGTGCTGTTGGACGCGATCAGCTGCGCGATCGTCTTCAGGCTGCGGCGCGTGGTGGTCTTGTAGCTATAAAGCTCGTAACTCAGCAGCACGACAGACGCCACCGCCAGCACCACGAAGCTCGTGAGGAGAATGCCGGCGATCAGCTTCCGTTTGATGGGGAGATCGCGAAATCGCATCGTTCGAATGGACTCGGAGCCACGCGTCGAACTCCACCCGAAGCAATTTGGTCACGCGGGTCAAGTGAAGCGGCCGGGCCGGAAAGAGTTGCCCCCGCCGCGGCGACGGCGCCGCGCCCCCTCCGAACGCCCGCCGCAGGCCGGCGGGACCTCAATACCTCCAGGTCACCCCGACGGCCCCGCTGGGTTTCACGAATTGATTCAGGCTGTCGGGCGTCACCAGTTCCTGGTGCGGACCGTTGAACAGATTCCGCCCGATCAACGACACTTCCCAGGTTTCGTTGGGCCTCCAGCCCAGTCGCAGATCGGCGGCCGTTTGGGCGGCGGTCGCAGGATTCGGCCGTTCGCTGACGTGTCGCAGCGCGGCATCGAATTCGAGCGACCACGGCAGCTCCACGTGTGCGCTCAACGTGAACAGATGCCGCGGATCGTTGCCCTCGAAAATGCCGTGCGCTGTGTCGCGGGTGCCCGGTCGCTCGAGGAAATCGAGATCGAGGTAGCGGTAGCTCAACTTGAAGAACAGCCGGGACACCGGTTGATACATCGCCGTGACTTCCGCGCCGGCGGACCGCGCGCGCAGGCCGTTCTTGTAGGTCAACGGCACCGCCGCCGCCCCGAGCGGCTCGATCGTGCGCAGCCGGTCGTAGTCGTTGTAGAATGTCGCCAGATCCAGCGTCGCATCGCCGAAGCGCTGGCGCCAGCCCGCCTCGTAAGCGATCACCGTCTCCGCCGCATAATCGCCGGTGGCCTCAAACACCGTCGTGTTGCCGAGCTCGAATCGCAGGTCCTGGTCGATGCGCACCGGCGCGCGCACCGCCCGCGACACCGCGCCCCAGAACGTCGTGCGTCCCGTCGGCGTGTAGCCGGCGCGCACCGACGGGGCGAATTCCACGCCCGAGAAATTGTTGTGCTCGACCTTCGCTCCACCGGTCAGCGCCAGCCGCCCGGGCACGAGCGCCAGCGTATCCTGCACAAACATACCCGCCGTGTGCGTGGTGCGCCGCGGCGGGTCCATCGTCGCGATCGACTGCTGCGCGATGTCGTCGCGCGACACGACGGCGTCCACGCCCACGAGCCAGTCGTGCGAGCCCTTTTGTTGACGAAACTTTGCACTCAGTCCGCCCGTGCGCCGCTCCTCCTCCCACGTCCCGGGAATCAAGCGATGCGTGTAGTCGACATACGTCATCGCTTCCAGCTCGGCGGATCCGCCGAGCGTGCGCCGCAGCCGGCCGAGCACGTTGGCCCCGGATATCTCGATCTGCGGATGATCGAGGGGCAGGCCCTTGTTCGTGTAGGCATCGCCCTGCAGTGTCAGAGCCGTGTCGGCATCGAGCCGCGCATCGGTTCGAAATCCCGCCTGACCGAAATCCGTCTGCGGCCCGCCACTGCTGCCGTCGGCGAGATACGTCCAGTCGCTCTGGAAATATTTTGCGTAAGCGCGGTAGTAGGTCGCGCGGCCGACGCGACCGCCGTGACGCGCCGAGACAAACACCGGATCCGCCGTGCCCGTGCCCGTACTGACCAGCGTGCCCTGCGTGTCCTCGGCGGACTTCGTCACGACCTGGATGAAGCCGTTGACGGCAAACGAACCCCACAATGCGCCCACCGGTCCGCGCACCACCTCGATGCGGTCGATGTCCTGCATCAACGTGTCCTGCGCGTCCCACTGCACGCCGGAAAAAAACGGCGTGAACAGGCTGCGACCGTCCATCAGCACCGAGATTTTGTTCGCCGCGAGCACGTTGAAGCCGCGGGCGCTGATCGCCCAGCCGCGGGCAAACGGCTGCGCCACGTCCACGCCCGTCGCGAGCCGCAACGCTTCCGGCAGATTGCGCGCCCCCGAACGGCGGATCTCCTCCTGCGTCAGCACCTCGATCGCCCCGGGCGCCTTCCACCACAGCTCCTCCTTGCGCGACATCGTCGTGACCTGCACGTCGAGCAATTCCTCGAGCGACATGCTCTTCATCGCATCGATCGAGCGAAGTTCCGCCTGCGCGGCGAGCGGGAGCAACGTGACGGCCGGCAGAATCCACCGGCGGGAAAACAGGCGAAAAGTCATGAGACGGTGAATGTCATCGGATCCCCGGGGAAAAGCCCAAGGCTCGATTTCGATAAACTCAAACGCGACTCCCTTCGCCCAGCAGCGACGCGAGCGCGCGATCGAGCGCCTCCATGCGCACGGGTTTCGTCAGGTGCACGTCAAATCCCGCCCGGCGGCTGCGCGACACATCCTCCTCCATCCCGTAGCCCGTGAGCGCGATCCCGCGCACGCCGCGGGCGCCAAACTCGCTCATCAGATCGTAGCCGCTGCCGTCCGGCAGGCCGATGTCCGAAATCAACAACGCAAACGTCTCCTCGCGCCCCAGCGCCCGCGCCTCCGCGGCCGTAGCCGCCGCGCGGACCCGATAGTTGCGCCGGAGCAGCAGACGTTCGATCGCCTGGCGCGTCGGACCGTGATCCTCCACCAGCAGGATGGCGGGACTCGCCCCCGCCGGGCCCGCCGCACCGGCGGGCGCCGGATCGGCGCGGAGGTCGTGCGCGTGTTCCGTGCGGCCGGCGACCACTGTCTCCACCGGCAGCTCGACGCGAAAGGTCGCGCCGCGATCGCGCCCGGCGCTCTCCGCTTCGATCCGGCCGCCGTGCAGCTCGATCACGCGCCGCGAAATCGCCAGGCCCAGCCCGAGTCCGCCAAACCGGTGCGAGCCGCTGCCGGCGGCATGGTCGCCCTGCGAAAACGCCTCGAACACCCGCGCCAGTTCCCCGGCCGTGATGCCGATCCCCGTATCCGTAATTTCAACACACACCCGGTCCGGCGCCTCCAGCCGGCTGCGCACCGACACCCGGCCCCCGGCCGGCGTGAACTTCACCGCGTTCTTGAGGATGTTCCAGAAGACCTGCTGCAGCCGCACCGGGTCGGCCTGCACCCGCGCGCCCGGCGCGCCGGGCTCCAGCCGCAGCTCGATGCGTTTCGCGGAAAATTCCGCCCGCACGGTTTCCAGCGCGTCGCCCAGGACCGCATCGACGTCCACCCGCCGCATTTCCAGCGGCAGCTTGTTGCGCGTGATTCGCGTCAGATCGAGGAGGTCGTCGATCAGCCGCGCCTCGAGCTCGATGCTCTTGCGCACGGTGGCGAAATCCTCGCGCACCTTGGGCGGGAGCGAAGGATCCGTCGCCGCTTCGCTCGCGAGCAGCAACACCGGGCTGAGCGGTGTGCGCAGCTCGTGCGACAAGGCCGCGAGAAAATCGTCCTTCGCCCGCGAGGCCGCCACCGCCTCGTCGCGGGCGCGCTCGAGTTCCTTCTCGCTCAGGCGGCGGTCCGTGATGTCGACGCTGGAGCCGATGAAGCCGAGGAATTCCGCGTTCGCATACCGCGGCACCGCCTGCTCCAGCATCCAGCGATATTCGCCATCCCGGCGCCGCAACCGGTATTCGATCGTGAACGGCTCCCGTGTCTCCGCCGCCTGCGCGAGCGCTCCGATGAAAGCCGCGCGATCCTCGGGATGCACGCTGTCCTCCCAGCCGCGATCGCGCTCTTCCTCCAGGGTGCGACCGACAAAATCGCGCCAGGGCTTGTTGACCCACGTGCAGCGTTGCCGCCGGTCCGCCATCCAGATCAGCACCGGCGCGTGATCCGCCGCCAGGCGGAAACGCTCCTCCGACTCGCGCGACTCCGCCTCGGCGCGCTTGCGTTCGGTGATGTCCACGACGATCCCGAGCCCCCGCGCCGGCCGGCCCGTCGCGTCGAGGATCAGCGTCGCGAACACGTCCACCCAGCCAAACGAGCCGTCCTTCCGCCGGCAGCGCCGCTCCGAGCGCACGGACTCCTCACGGCCCGCGCGCAACTGCGCCGCCAGATCCTCGCCGGCGCTCCGTTCGTCCACCGCCACCAGGTCGCGCCAGTTCATCCGACGCAGTTCGTCCGCGGTGAAGCCCACGATCCGGCTGAGCGCCGGATTCGTGCGCACGATGCGGCCGCCCAGCTCGCATTCGAAAATGCCCACCGAGGCCTGCTGAAATACCGCCCGATACCGGCCTTCGGTCTCGCGCAGCGCCTCGCGCGCCTGCCACTCCTCGGTGGCGTCGAGGAAGACGTTGATCGCGCCGTTGATCCGGCCGCGTCCGTCGAAGGTCGGGCTGATGCTGCAGCTCGCGAGAAACCGGGATCCGTCCGGGCGTTCGATCCAGAGCTCGACATTGGCAAACGAGCGGCCGTCGCGCCGCGCCAGCGTCATGTGGCGCGCGCCCGTCGGCACCAGCGTGCCATCCATCCGCCGCACCGTGAAAATTGCGGTGAATTCCTCGTAGGACTGCCCGACTCGCGGCGCGGCCCGCCAGATCTCCGCGGCCCGGCGGTTCGCATAGATCACGCGGCCCTCCGCGTCGCACGCGATCAGCCCCGCCGGCATGATCGACACGAGTTGCTCGAACCTCGCTTCGCTGGCGCTGACTTGCGCCACCGCCTCGCGCCGCAGCTCGGCCAGATGCACGTGCGATTCGATGCGAGCGAGCAGTTCCCGCGCACTGAATGGCTTCGTCAGATAGTCGTCCGCTCCGGCATCGACACCTTCGACGCGCGCCTCCTCGCCCGCGCGCGCGGAAAGCAGGACGATCGGCACGGTTTTCGTCCGCGGATCCGCGCGCAGCTCGCGCACCAGGGCGAACCCGTCGAGCCGCGGCATCATCACGTCGGCCAGCACCAGATGCGGTTGCCACGCGCGCGCGATCTCCAGCGCCACCGCTCCATCCGCGGCCTGCCGCACCTCGAAACGGCCGCGCAACAGCCGCCGCACGTAGTCGCGCATGTCCGAGTTGTCATCGGCCACGAGCACCCGCGCGGCGTTTTCTCCGACTGCAGGTTTGTCGTCCTCCTCCGTCGCGGCGGGCAGCCAGCGCAGCGATTCCTCCACGAAAGCCCGGGCTTCGATCGCCGTCGAAGCCAGCTGGGCCGGCACGTTGACGCGCTCCGGCGGTAGGTGAGCCGGCCCGCGGGGAATGCGCACGATGAAGGTCGAGCCTTCGCCGGGCGTGCTCTCGAGCGTCACGGTGCCGCCGTGCAACCGAGTGAGTTCGTCGACGAGCGCAAGTCCGATGCCGGTGCCTTCGTGCGTGCGGCTGAAGCGACTGGCGACGCGATGAAAACGCCGAAACACCTCCGCCTGATGCTCCGGTGCGATGCCGGCGCCCGTGTCTCGCACGCGCAACTCGAACGCGTCCGCCTGCAGTTCCAGCGCGACCACGATCTCGCCGCGCTCGGTGAACTTGTAGGCGTTGGAAAGGAGGTTGAAGACGATCTTTTCCCACAATTCGCGATCGACATAGGCCGGCTCCCGCACCGGCTGGCAGGCCACGATCAGACGCAGCCCGGCCTTTTCGATCGCAGCGCGAAACATCGACGCCAGTTCGCCGGTGAGCGCAGCGAGGTCCACCGGCGCAAAATTTGCCTGGATCCGGCCCGCCTCCAGCCGCGAGAAGTCGAGCAGCGAGTTGACGAGTTTGAGCAGCCGCAGGCTGTTGCGGTGCACGACGGTCAGCCCTTCGCGCGTCTCGCTGGCCAGCTCTCGTTGCAGCATGTCCTCCAGCGGACCGAGCATCAGCGTGAGCGGAGTGCGGAACTCGTGGCTGACGTTGCTGAAAAATTCCGTCTTCGCCCGGTCGAGCTGCGCCAGGGCCTCGGCCCGCCGGCGTTCCTCCGCATAAGCCCGGGCGTTCGCAACCGCGGTCGCCACTTGGCCCGCCACGAGGCCAAGGAAACTCCGATAGTCGGAATCGAGCGCTCGCCGCGGGCTCACGCCGCACACGAGCAGCCCATAGGGAACGGTTTCGCCTGGCCGCGCGATCGGAAGCACCACCGCCGTGTGGACCAGCTCGGGCCAGGGCCCCAGGTGCAACGGTCCGAACCGCGCTTCGAGATCGGTGTGCACCGTCGCCTGGCCCTGCGCGACCACGGAGCGAAAATCCCACGGATCCGTTCCGTCGCGGAGCGACACCACCGCCGGTGCCGCCGCAGTCCCCGGCTCAAGACCGATATGCTCGAGCAAACGGGCCTGCTCGGCGCGTTCGTCGAGCAGATAGAAAAGCGCGAACGGCACATCGAGCCGGTTCGACGCGAGCACCTCCGCCGAAATCGCGCAGGCCTGCTCGGTGGAGCGCGCCGCCGCCGCCCGCACGCCCAAGTCGCGCAACGTCCGCAGCCGACGCTCACCAACGACCTGCGGGGTCGTCTCCGTAATCGCGGTGAAAACGCCGCCGACGCTGCCGTCCTCGACGCGGATCGGCGCGAACGAAAATGCGAAGTAACATTCCTCGTTGAAGCCATGCCGGTGCAGCACGAGCAGCAAGTCGTCCGCCCAGGAGGCTTCGCCCGTCGCCTCGACGCGTTCGAGAATCGGGCGGATCACCGTATCCCAGATCTCGGGCCAGACCGTGATGTAGCTTTCACCCAACGCCCACGGGTGTTTGGAACCGACGATCGGCGCGTAGGCGTCGTTATAAAGGTAGAGCCGGTCGGGGCCCCACAGGATGCAAATTGGATGCCGCGATGCCAGGCAGATGCTCAGCGCCGTCCGGAGACTTTGCGGCCAGCCCGCGACCGGCCCGATCGGTTTGGCCGTCCAGTCGATCGCCCGCAGCCGCGCCCCCGCCTCGCCGCCACCTGCAAAGGGATCGTTCGCGGCCCCTCCGGCGTTCGCGTCGTGGCGTTGCTGCTTGCTCTCGCCCATGGCCGGATCTCTGCGGCCGCGACTCAGTTGGCGAGTGACGGCAGGGTGAAATAATATTCCGTTCCACCTTCCCCCGGAACGTCAAAACCGCAGCGTCCGCCCTCCAGCTCGACCAGCCGCCGGACGATCGCGAGCCCCAGCCCGCGCGGCGCGCCCATCTCATGCAGCCGCTCGAACGGGAAAAACAACAGCGCCCGTTTCTCCTCCGGCACGGTGCCGCCGTAACGCACGAAAAATCGATACTCCCCGCCTTCATCGCTCCAGCCGACCGCGATGGTCCCACCGGGTCCGCCAAATCGAAGCGCGTTCTGCAACAGATTGCGCCAGACAACCTGCAGCCACGCGGGACGTCCCATCACTTCCGGCCACTCGCGCGGCAGCGGCGCGATCGTCGCGCCGGCCTTCAACGCCGCACCTTCGATCTGTTGAAACGCATCCCAAAACGCCTGCTCCATGGAGAAGCGACGCGGCACTTCGCGGCCCGCCGGCAGCTTGGCCACAAAGCTCATGCGCTCGATCAGCTTCACGAGCTCGTCCGCCGAATCGAGGATCGGCTGCGCCAGCTGCGCATCCTCCGGATTCGTCTCTGCCACGATCTCACGCAGCATTTCGGCCGTCGTCGTGATCCCGCCCAACGGGGTCCGCAGATCGTGCGCGATGCGATGGCCAAACGTCAGCAGGTCCCCGCGCAGGCGGGCGTTTTCCTTCGCCAGTTCATGATTCTCCAGCGCCGCACGCAACACCCGCCCGATCGCGGGGGTGTTCCACTCCTCCCGCGGCAGCGCCTGAGACGCCGGAAAGCCCGATACCCGCGGCGCTTCCCCGAGCACAACCACCGCCCAGCGGGGCAGCCCGGAAAGATCGCGCCCGCCAACCGCCTGGCCCAGCTCCTCGGCCGTGGGTTCGAAAAGGATCAGCAGCTCGCCCGGCTGGCCCGGTCGCGCCAGCGCCTCGGCCACACTCGGCAGAGACTGCAGCTTCACCTCCGGAAACGCCGCCGCGGAGGCGGTCGTCACCGTCGTCGCAAACTCCGCATCGTCGCCGACGGTGAGGAGGGACAGGGTAGGCTGGACGGTCGACACATTCATGCTGCTAGGTTTCGTGACCGACAGACGCAACGGCGAATGGCGTCAACGCCGCGGCGATGCGATGCGGCCACACCGCCGCCCGTCTCCGCCGCAAGAATACCCTGCGCTCCCGGATGTTCATCCCGTGCCGAACTGCTCGCGGATGATTTGCAGCGCCGGCTCGTCGAGGCCGGTCGAACTCCAGCACAACTCCCGCTCGACGTGGCAATCGATGCCCGCATCGAAAAGCGAAAACACCACGCCGATCACGCACGCATCCGTGTCGACGCCGCATACCAGCGCCTTCTTCACACCCACGGCCTTGATCCGGTCGATCTGCTCGGTCGTGAGCCCGTAGCCGCGTTTCTCCAGCACGAGATCCTCCGGCGTCGTCGCCAGCACCAGTTCCGTTTCCGGCAACCCCGGCGCGCAGCTCGTGCGTTTCAGCTTCGTGCGAAAAAGGGAGTCGGGTTCGTTGATGAATTTCGTGAAGATCCGCAGAGGAAACGCCCGCGAACGCGCTTCGATCTTGTCGATCAAATCGGCCGGAATCGGAAAAGCTTTCTGCAGGTCAACGATCAGGATGGCGTCCATGGGCAAGAAAAGCCTGAAGGCAGTTCAGGCGGGAGCGGGGCGTTGGGCGGTCATAGACCCGCCGCATCCGGGAAGTTCCCAACCTCCGGCCCGCGCCGCGAACAACCTTCCGCGCGCCCTGTCCCGGCGCACGCCGCTCGTTCGCCGACCTCCCGCTGCGCCTTCTCATGCCCTCGCCGCCGTCGCCATCCTCTTCGCTGTTCGATGTCTGCATCGTCGGCGCGGGACCCGCCGGACTCAACGCCGCTCTCGTCCTCGGCCGCTGCGGCCGCAACGTCCTCGTGTTCGACTCCGGCCAGCCGCGAAACATCCGTTCGCGCGCGCTTCACGGTTTTTTGACCCGCGACGGCACCCATCCGGTCGAACTCCGCGCGCTCGGCCGCGCCGAGCTCGCCGCCTATCCGACCGTGCAACTCCACGACGTGGAGGTGGTTCGCGCCCGCCGCATCGAGGGACACTTCGAAATCGAGCTGGTCAACGGCAGCCGCTTCGCCACGCGCGTCCTTCTGCTCGCCACCGGCCGCTACGACCGGATTCCGGAACTGCCGGGCTTCGAGCGCTTCTACGGCCGCGACGTTCATCACTGTCCGTATTGCGACGGCTGGGAGCATCGCGGCGAGACACTCGTGGTCCACGGTCGCGGACCCGACGGCTATCGTGAGGCGCTGCTTTTGCTCACCTGGAGTCACGCCGTCACCTTGTGCACCGACGGTCCCGACGGACTCGACGAACGCCAGCGCCAGCGGCTGCGCGACAACGGCATCGCCGTCATCGAAAACCGCATCGCCACGCTCGCGGGCGGAGGCGGCGATGACGACCGGCTGACCGCCGTGACGTTTCACGATCGCGCACCGCTGCCGTGCGGCGCCGTGTTCTTTTGCGGCGATTGCGTGCAACATTCCGCGTTGCCGCGGGAGCTGGGTTGCGAATTCGACGCTGACGGCAACGTCCGCTGCGACGGTCACGCCGCCACCAACGTTCCCAGCCTCTACGTCGCCGGCAATGTCCGGGGCGGCGTGCATCTCGCAATCGTCGCCGCGGCCGAAGGCGCCGAAGCCGCCATCGCCATCAACCGCGCCCTCCACGCCGCGCGACTGCGAGAGTAGGCGGGGCAGCGAACGGGTTGTCGTGTAGGGCGAGTTCTCCCGACCCCGCCCCACACTTGCGCTTCCCCCAGAACCGCACGACCGCGTGAAGAAAATAACCTGACACGCTGTCCGCGGTCCGTCTCGTTGAGGTTCATCCTCCGCACCATGTCTCTGCGTCTGCTGCCGTCTCTCCGCCTCGCCACCGCCGCCTTGTGCTTCGGATCCACGTCCGCAGTCGCCGCCGACGTGACGCAACTCGCTCCGGTGTCGGTCACCGCCACGCGGTCGCACGACGCGCTCGCCGGCGGGCCGTTTTCCGGCGTCGCGCTCGACGGCGACGCCGTTCGCTCGTCCGCAAATCTCACGCTCGACGGCGCGCTACGCGGGCTCGCGGGTTTCAGCCTGTTCCGCCGTACCGACAGCTTTGCCGCGCATCCGACCGCGCAAGGCGTGTCGCTCCGCGGCATCGGCCCGAGCGGCGCCAGCCGTTCGCTCGTGCTGCTCGACGGCGTGCCGCTCAACGATCCGTTCGGCGGCTGGATCGTCTGGAACAAGGTCCCGCGCGAGTCGCTCGCCCGCATCGAGATCGTGCCCGGCGCCGGCGGCACCGCATGGGGCAACGCCGCGCTCGGCGGCGTCGTGCAGCTCTTCACCGAACCGCCGCTCGCCGCGCGTCAGCGGCTGGCCGCGCGCATCGGAAGTTTCGATACACACGATGTCGAAGCGCAGTTCGCCGCGCCCGCCGGCTCCGGCACGCTGCAGATCCTCGGCCGCGATTTCTTAACCGATGGCTACGTCACCGTCGCCCCCGACCGCCGCGGACCGATCGACACGCCCGCCGGCAGCCGCGCCCGCTGGGGCACGCTGCGCTGGCGCCAGCCGCTCGGTCGCGAGGGCTCCGCGACGCTCACCGTCCGTCGTTTCTCCGAGGATCGAAACAACGGCACGCCCTACCAGCGCAACGCCACCGACGAGACCTTCGGCTCGCTCCAGATCGAAACCCGCGCCTCCGCCACGCTGCGCTGGCAGGCCGTCGTTTACGGTCAGAGCCAGGAGTTCGCGAGCACCTTCAGCTCGGTCAACGCCAACCGCACCGCCGAAACGCCCGCGAGCCATCAGTTCGCCGTGCCCGCGACCGCTCTCGGACTTTCCTGGGTCGGGGAATGGACGCCGACCGCGTCGGCAATCACCACCTTCGGCGCCGACCTCCGCGATGTCCGCGGCGAAACGCGGGAGGACTCCGCCTTCTCGGGCAACGCGTTCACGCGCCGCCGCTTCGCCGGTGGACGCCAGACGATCGCCGGCGTCTTCGCCCTGCACCAGCAAACGCTGCCCGGCGACGCCCGCCTCGCCGCCGGACTGCGGCTCGACGGCTGGCGCGAGTCCGACGGCCATCGCCGCGATTATCTCGCCGGCGCGCCCGCCGGCGACGAACGGTATCCACAGATCGACGACATCGAGCTCAGCCCGAGTCTCGGCCTCAGCTGGCCGGCGAGTCAGGCCGTGCGGCTGCACGCGAACGTCCAGCAATCCTTCCGCCGGCCCACGCTCAACGAGCTGTATCGCCCGTTCCGCGTCGGCAACGTGATCACCGATGCAAATCCGGCGTTGAAGACCGAACGCGTCACCAGCGCCGAGCTCGGCGCACAGGCGCGGCTGGGCGCGTGGCAGTTCGCCGCCGCCGTGTTTCACAACGAACTGCGCGACGCGGTCGGCAACGTCACCATCGCCCGCGGCCCCGGCACGTTTCCCGGCATCGGCTTCGTCCCCGCGGGGGGCGAAGGCCGTCGGCGCCTGAATCTCGATCGCGTGCGCGTGCAGGGAATCTCGCTCGATAGCACGTGGACGGTGTCGTCACACCTCTCGATCAGCGCCCAGTATCTTTATGATCGCGCGAGGGTGCGGCGGGCGACCGTCTCCCCCTCGCTCGCGGGTCTGCGGCTCGCGCAGGTCCCGGAACACGCCGCGTCGCTCGCGATTAATTGGCGCGCGGGTCGCTGGTCGTTTTCGCCGCGCGTGCGTTATCTCGGGGCGCAGTTTGAAGACGATCAGAACACGCTGCGGCTCGCGCCGGCGGCGGTGGTCGATGCCGGTCTTTCGTTTCAGCTCAATGCCGCGGCGGAGTTGTTTGCCGCCGTCGAAAATGCGTTCAGCGAGCGGATTGAAACCGGACGCTCCGCGGACGGGCTCGTGAATCTCGGCACGCCGCGGCTGTGGCTGGTGGGCGTGCGCCTCTCGCGATGAAGCGGAGCCCGGCGACCCCTCGCCGGACTCCGCCGCTCAACCTGCCGGCCACGCCCGGAGTGATCTCCTGGGCTCCGGGCGTAACCGGGTTCCTTCCCGATCACCGGCGCAGCGGACGATGGATGTGCTCCGCGGCGGCGGCATGGGAGTGAACCATAGCCCGGCTTCGCGCCGCTCGGTAGGGGAGCAGGCCTGCATCCGCGACTCGGGCCGGTCGCGCGCGCCTCATCGGACTTTTTCGCGTCCGCGTGGGGCCGCCCGGGGAGTCCCGCGTGCGCACGCCCACCGCGGTTCAGGTGGGAAACCCGCCGGATGGCGGCGCGCCCGCGAGGGAATAGAGTGCCCGGTCGCCGAAGCAGCGGCGTGGAAATCGGAGGATCATTCATGCGACCGCCCCCTTCTTTTGGCTGGCTCGCGTTGGCGCACGGCGCGTTCTACGTTCTCTCCGGACTTTGGCCCGTGGTGCACTTGCGCAGTTTCTATTTCGTCACCGGCCCGAAAACCGACGGCTGGCTGGTGCAGACGGTCGGGGCGTTGCTCGCGGCGTTCGGCGCGGCGCTCTTCAGCGCCGGGCGACGTCAGCGGATTTCGCCCGAGATGATCTTCCTGGCGATCGCGATGCCGCTCGTGCTCGCCGCGGTCGATGCGATCTTTGTTTCCCGCGGCGTGATTCCGCCGATCTACCTGGCGGATGCGGCGGGAGAGACGCTGCTCGCGTTGGCATGGATCGCCGTCACCGTCGGGCGCCGGCTGAAATCTCCCCTTTCCTGACCGCCGCGAACGGGAGCTCGCACTTCAAGGGAAGCGGGACACGCTCGTGCGTCTCATGCGCTTCGAACATTTCGCCCTCAATGTCTCCGACGCTCGCGCCCAAAGCCGCTGGTATGTCCAGCACCTCGGTTTCACGATCGCGCGCCAGCGGGAAGACGCACCTTACACGCATTTCCTCGCCGACGATTCCGGCCGCGTGATCGTCGAGCTCTACACGAATCCGTCGGCCGCGATTCCGGATTACGCCGCGACCCATCCGCTGTGTTTTCACTTCGCCGTGGTGTCGGCCGACGCCGCGGCCGATCGCACGCGCCTCGAGCAGGCCGGCGCCACCTTCGCTGTGGAAGACCGCCTGCCGGACGGCTCGCATCTCGTGATGCTGCGCGATCCGTGGGGTGTGGCGTTGCAGCTCTGCCAGCGGGCGACGCCGTTGCCCCGAGGCTGATCCCACCCGCACAGTCGGCGCGCGAATCGAAGGTTCACCGCACAATCGGATTGGCCGCCGCTGGCTAAATCCGCATGTTGGGCAAACATGTCCACCGATCCGCACCGCTACGCGAGCCGCATGCAGCAACTGCGTCCGTCGACCATCCGGGAAATCCTGAAGGTCACCGCGCAGCCCGAGATCATTTCGTTTGCCGGAGGACTGCCTGCACCGGAGCTGTTTCCGGTCGACGCGATCAGCCGGGTCGCGCAAGCCGTGCTCGCCGCCGATGGCGCGCAGGCACTCCAATACGGTCCGAGCGAAGGCTATCTGCCACTCCGCGAATGGATCGCCGCCGAGATGACGCGCCGCGCCGCGCGCACCTCCGCCAGCGAAGTGCTCGTGACCAGCGGTTCGCAGCAGGTGCTCGATCTCGCGGGGAAACTTTTTCTCAACCGGGGCGACGTGGTGCTGACGGAGAACCCCACGTATCTCGCCGCGATCCAGGCGTTCCAGACGATGGAAGCGCGCTTTGTGCCGGTGCCGACCGACGAGCAGGGCTTGATCCCGGATGCGTTGCCCGAACTGATCCGGCAGCATCAGCCGAAGTTTCTCTACACGATTCCGAATTTCCAGAATCCCACCGGCGTCACGCTCGCCGCCGACCGGCGCGAACGTCTCGCGCGCCTCGCCGCGGAACATAAGCTCACGATTCTCGAGGACGATCCCTACGGCCAGCTGCGCTACCGCGGCACGGCCATCCCGCCGGTGAAGCACTGGGACACCGCCGGCCGCGTGCTTTACGCGAGCACGTTCTCGAAAGTGATCGCGCCGGGTTTGCGCACCGGCTGGGTCGTGGCGCCGCCGGAGATCTTTGCGAAGCTGCTGATGTTGAAACAGGCGTCGGACCTGCACACCTCGAGCCTCGATCAGCGGATCGCGCATCGCTTCCTGACGGAGAACGACGTCGAGGCGCACCTCGCACGCATTCGCCACGCCTACGGCGCGCGCTTCGCGGTGATGGACGAAACCCTCCGCGCAGAAATGCCCGCCGGCTATCGCTGGACGCATCCTGAAGGCGGCATGTTTCTGTGGATCACCGGCCCCGCGCACCTCGATGGCATGGCGCTGCTCGAGCGCGCGATCCAGCGGCAGGTCGCGTTCGTGCCGGGGCGGGATTTTTTCCCCGGCGACAGCGGCCAGAATTTTCTCCGGTTGAACTTCTCGAACTCGTCGCCCGAACGCATCCGCGAAGGCGTAAAACGCCTCGCCGCGCTCTGTCGCGATCTGGAAGCGCAGGCGTAAGTAGCTTTCGAATACACGGCTCCACTCGCCGCCTCCCCCGCGCCTCCGCCCAAAACCCAAAACTCCGCGGCACACGGCAGACGCCCAACCGGAAAGTGTCATATAATGTATGACACTTTCCGGTTAACGCTTTCGGCTCCGCGCTGAAGGCAGAGTCAGACCAAAAAAAATGCGGAGCCGGGTGGCTCCGCATCGAAAGGTTCGCGAGAAAGGTGAGCGCGAGACAAAACTCCGGCTTTACGCCTGGAGCTGCGGGCGGGTCGGCTCGGGCCAGTCGACGTGGAAGAACTTGCCCCGCGGCTGGTCGACGCGCTCGTAGGTGTGCGCGCCGAAGTAGTCGCGCTGCGCCTGCAGCAGGTTCGCCGGCAGGCGGGCAGAACGATAGCTGTCGTAGTAGGCGAGGGCCGAGGCAAAGGTCGGCGCCGGCACGCCGCATTCGGCGGCGAGCGACACGACCTTGCGCCAGTTTTCCTGCGCGTTCTTCACCATCTTGTTGAAATACGGGTCGAGCAGCAGGTTCGCGAGGTTCGGATTCCGCGCGTAGGCCTCGGTGATCTTCTGGAGAAACGCCGCGCGGATGATGCAGCCGCCGCGCCAGATCTGCGCGATCTCGCCGAAGTTCAGCTTCCAGTTGAACTCCTTCTGCGCCTGGCGCATGAGCTGGAAGCCCTGCGCATACGAGCAGATCTTCGAGCAGTAGAGCGCGTCGTGGATCGCGGCGATCAGCGCCTTCTTCGAGCCGCGGTATTTCTTGCCCGGCCCCTTCAGGATCTTCGACGCGGCGACGCGCTCGTCCTTGATCGCGGAGATGCAACGCGCGAAGACCGCCTCGGCGATCGTCGGCGCCGGCACGCCCATATCGAGCGCGTTGGTCGAGGTCCATTTGCCGGTGCCTTTCTGGCCGGCGGTGTCGAGGACGATGTCGACAAACGCCTTCCGCTTCGTCTGCGGATCCTTCTGCTTCAAAATGTCGGCCGTGATCTCGATCAGGAAGCTGTCGAGGATGCCCTGATTCCACTCGGAGAAAATCTCGCCCATCTCCGCCGGCTTGAGGTCGAGCAGGCCCGACATCAGCGCGTAGGCCTCACAGATCATCTGCATGTCGCCATACTCGATGCCGTTGTGAATCATCTTCACATAGTGGCCGGCGCCGTTTTCGCCGATGTAGGTCGTGCAGGGCACGCCGCCGACGACGGGTTTGCCGGGAGCGGCGCCGACGAGCGGCTTGCCCGTCTTCGCGTCGACCTTCGCGGCGATCGCCTGCCAGATCGGCTTCAATTCCTTCCAGGCGCCTTTCTCGCCGCCGGGCATGAGCGACGGACCGAAACGCGCACCTTCCTCGCCGCCGGACACGCCGGAGCCGATGAAACGCAGGCCTTTTTCGCGGAGCGCCTTTTCGCGGCGGATCGTGTCGGTCCACAGCGCGTTGCCGCCGTCGATCACGATGTCGCCCTGCTCGAGCAGCGGGACGAGGCCGTCGATAACGGCGTCGGTGCCCTTGCCGGCCTGGACGAGGATCACGATCTTGCGCGGCTTCGCGAGCGATTGGACGAATTCCTCGAGGGTTTTGGTGCCGACGACACCGCCAGGCGTATTGGGATTCTCGGCGACGAACTTCTCCGTCTTTTCCGTCGTGCGGTTATAAACCGAGATCTGGAAGCCGTGGTCGGCGATGTTGAGCGCGAGATTCTGGCCCATCACGGCCAGGCCAATGAGGCCAATATCGGAATGAGATTTGGGCATAAGCAAAGGGAGAGACGTAATTACGCTCACAGCCGGCTAAAAACCACCTCGATTTTGCCGGGCGGTCATAAATTCCATGCTCGTTGTTGCGCGAACGGGGATCTCCCCGGCGAAAAAAGCACATCCTCGCGGATGTGCCGGGAGTTTTTCTCGCGATACGGAGGAGCTCACGACGCCGTTCGGCGTCGCCACAATCCTACGCCGAGCAGCGCCGAAGCCCCGAGCACCAAGGCATAGGTGGAAGGTTCCGGAATCGGCGACCCGCCCGCCACCGCGGAGCCCAGCGTGATATCGTCGAAGCCAATCTTATTTTCCGCTCCGCCAAACGAGACGGAGTATGCCAGACCCGTGAATTCGACGCCGATCGGGTCCCAGCCCAGAACGGACTCTCCGAAGACAGTCCGCGGAAGATCGAAACTCCCCAGCACGGTGCCCGTGGCATTCGAGCCCGAGTAAACCGTCACCGTGCCGGGCTCGAACGCCGCGTAATAAAACGAGAAACCCGTCGTGAACCCCGCGGCTACATTCATCACCGCCGAACCGCCTTCGACGAAGTACGCAATGGTGGTGCCGGATGAACCACCGGCAAAGTTTCCCCCTCCGCCACCCGCTTGGCCGATAAGCGCCAACGCCCCAGGCATGAAAGAAATGCCGTAGTCGCCGCCACCGCCTCCGTTATAGTAGTCGCCGATCTCCTGATTGTCCTGGAGGCCTTCGAAGGTCAGCACCGTGACCTGTGACCAGCCAGTCGTGGCCCAACCCATCAGCATCGCCCCAAGAGTGAGGGTTCTCGTGAATTTACAAGTGAACATCGCGCGGGACAATCGCGCGACATCTCCGTAACTAAAGTAAAATCAACTAAATGCCAAAAGATAGCCGTCGCTATTGCGATTGCCTTGTAGCATAGGCGCCCTTGCTGGGAAAAAACCCCGCCAGCCACTCGACCACCGGCGTGGCCCAGGCGGGTTCGTTGCGTTCATAGATCCAACTGAATCCGACCGCGCTGAAGACCACCACCAGCACCACGCCGAGCACGACTTTGTTCACCT
Source organism: Opitutaceae bacterium (assembly GCA_040255565.1). Classification (GTDB taxonomy): domain Bacteria; phylum Verrucomicrobiota; class Verrucomicrobiia; order Opitutales; family Opitutaceae; genus Opitutus. The sequence continues at coordinate 899,701 of JBDZVH010000002.1, forward strand.
GCGCGAGCTTCCGGAGGATCACGACCACCGCGATCACCGCGGCGATCGCGATGCCGACCTTCAGCCAGAAAGCCGGCGGCACGTGCTTCAACTTCTCGAGCGCAGAGGTGTTGTTCGCGGCGACAGCCAGGACAGCGAGCAAAGACATGGCGGGAAAACGTGCGGCCCGTTGTCGCCCGACACGAGCCGGTTCGCAATCCCGCGGTCGATTTACCGGATTTTACGCGGTTTCTCCCAACAGATGTTGGCGCGCGCGCTCGTTACCGCCGGTAACTTTCAACTTTCGCCGCGTCCGCCACGCCCCTCAAAACACCCGCAGCAGCGCCGACGGCGCCACGCCCAGCGCGATCAGCAGCAGCGCCGCCAGCACGAGCGTGAAAGCCACGTCCACCGGCACCGCGATCCGCGCCACGGGCTTCGCGGGCGAGGCGACCACCGCCTGTTTCAACAGCACGAGATAATAGTAAAGCGCCACCGCGCTCAGCGCGATCGCTGCCAGGGACAACACGCCCGTTGAGGTCGCCAGTCCGCCGATCTTCAAGCCCGCGGCGAACACCGCGAATTTCCCAAAAAATCCCGCGAGCGGCGGCACGCCCGCCAGCGACAGCACATAAACGAACAAACATCCCGCCAGCAGGGGCGAGCGCCGGTGCAGCCCCGCCAGATCCGTGAGGTTCTGGCATCCGCCCGCGCGCTCCAGCACGCCGATCACGCCAAACGCGCCGACCGTCGCCAGACCGTAAGTCGTCGCATAATAAAACAGCGGCCCGACGCCGGCGCGTCCCGCGACCATCACCGCGATCAACATCACGCCGGCGTGCGCGATCGCCGAATACGCCAGCAGGCGGCGGACGTTCGACTGCGCCAGCGCGACGAGATTGCCGAGCAACAGCGCCGCGCCCGACAGCACCGCGACAAGCGTCAGCCAACCCGGATCCTGCAGCGGCGCGAAAAAATCGCCCGACGCATCGCCGAGCGTGCTCCACAACAGCCGCACGAACACCGTGGCGCCCGCCAGCTTCGACGCCGACGCGATCAGCGCCGACGCGGCCGACGGCGCGCCTTGATACACATCGGGCGCCCAAAGATGAAACGGCGCCGCGGCGGCCTTGAAGCCAAACGCCACCAGCACCATCGCGAGCGCCACCGCCAGCAACGGCCCGCCCGCGCCCGCCGCCAGCGCGCGCGAGATCGCCGGCAGCTCGATCGAACCGGTCAGCCCGTAAATCAAACTGAACCCGAACAGCAGGAACGCAGCGGCCATCCCGCCAAAGAGGAAATATTTCAAGCCCGCCTCCGCCGACTCCGGCCGGCGTTTATCGAAACCCGCGAGGATATACAGCGACAGGCTCGCCAGCTCGATCGCGAGAAACACCAGCAGCAACTGCTGCGCGACCGCCATCAGCGTGAAACCCGTCGTCGCAAACAGCAGCGTTGCCGTGAACTCCGCCGGATGCCGCACGCGTTCGCTCCCCGGCGCCAGACAAAGCGTGAACAACGCCAGCAGCAGCACGCCGAGCCGCGTCATCAATCCGAGTGTGTCGAGCGTCAGCACCGATCCGAACACCGGTCCGCCCCGTCCGGCCTGCACCGTTTGCCACGCGGCAAACAACACCGCCACGCCACCCAGCGAAACCGACGCGCGCAACCGGTCGTCGACCGTCCGGCCCTTGCCGCGCCACAAATCGTAACCGAGCACGATCAGCGCGCCGAGCACCAGCGCGAGTTCCGGGCCGAGCGCCCGCACGAGTTCACCGTAATTGAGCATCATGACGCGCCTCCGTTCAGCACCGCCTGAAACAGCGGCGAGCGCAGCGCCGGCTCGATCCAGTTCAACAACACATCCGGCCGCAGACCCACATACACCGTCGCCGCCACCAGCAATCCGGCGCCCGCTTTTTCCGCCCACGTGATCGGTTCGAGATGCAGCGTCGACTGCGCCGCCGGTTCGTTTTCAGCCCGCCCGAAAAACGCGAGCTGCATCACGCGCAACGTAAACGCCGCCGCCACCAGCACACCGACCGCCGCGGCGAACGCCCACAGCGGGGCGACTTTCCACGCCCCGATCAGAATCGTGAGCTCCGACGGAAAACCGGAAAACCCAGGCATCCCCATCGACGCGAGTCCCGCGATCACAAACGTCGTCGCCGCAAACGGCATCCACCGGAAAAGCGGCCAGCGCCGCAGGTCCGCGAGCTGGCGCGTGTGCGTGCGATCGTAAACCATGCGGCCGACCACGGCGAACAGCAGCCCCGCGATCACCCCGTGCGAAAACATCTGCAGCACCGCACCGCTCGCGCCGCGGACGTTCATCGTCGCCAGCCCGAGCAGCACGAAACCCATGTGACTCACACTCGAGTAGGCGATCACGAACTTGAAGTCCTCCTGCACCAGCGCGACGAAGCCCGCGTAAAGTATCCCCGCGATCGCGAGCCACGCGATCGCCGGCTGCCAGAACAGCATCGCCTCCGGAAACAGCGGCATCGCCACGCGCAGACAGCCATACGCGCCGAGCTTCATCACCACGCCCGCCAGCAACATCGACGCCGCGGTCGGCGCCGCCACGTGTCCGGTCGGCGCCCAGGTGTGCAGCGGAAACATACCCGCCAGCGTCGCGAATCCGAAAAAGATCAGCGCGAAGATCGCGATCTGCTCGCCCGGCGCGATGCTCCGCGCCGCCGCCGCGAGCTCGCTCAACGCGAAGCCTTCCGCATTCCCCGCCGCGTAAGTCCACAACAGTCCGCCGAGCACCAGCGCGCTGCCCGCGAACGAGTAGAGCACCAGCTTCATCGCGCCGTATTCGCGCCGCGTGGAGCCCCAGTTCGCGATCAGGAAATACTTCGGCACGATCGCGATCTCGTAGAACACGAAGAACGCAAACGCATCCGTGCTGAGAAACACGCCGTAGACGCCGCCGATCAGCGTCAGATAAAGCGCGAAGAACTCGCCCACGCGCTCGGTCACGTTCCACGAAAACAAAATTCCCGCCGTCGCCGCGATGCCCGTCAGCACCACCAACGTCAGGCTGATGCCGTCGGCCCCGAGTTGATAACGAATTCCGAGCTGCGGTATCCAGGAAACGTCGACGAGCGTCTGCACGCCCGCCGTCGGCGTGAACGTGGCCGCCGCGAAGAGCGTCAGCGCACAACCGGCGATCGCCGTGACGAGCGCGATCCACCGCGCAGCCGCCGCTGAGCGGACGCCCGCCACCAGCGCGAGCAGCGCGCCAAGGAAGGAAACGTAGATCGTGCAGGGCAGCGCGTTCATGAAGCGTAAAGAAAGGTGAGGACGCCTCGCCGAGGCGTCCGCGACCAGGCGGATTCCACCGGCGACCAGCCTGGAGCGCCGGCTCCACCTTCGCCTCGACGAACCACGACGGGCTTTTTCATCGCAACGCCTCCACCCAGCTCGTCACGAGCGGATTGAAAATCCAGATGACGAGCTGCGGCATTACGCCGAGCGCGAACATCAAGCCGATGCCCGGAATCAACAGCGCGATTTCGCGATTCGAAACATCCTTGTAGGTCGACACCGCGCCGCGCTGCGGTCCGTGAAATACGCGCTGCCAGAACGTCAGCAGGAACAGCGCGGTCGCCAGCAGGCCGATCGTCGCCGTCGCCGCCGCCCACGGGGCGAGCCCGAACACGCCGCGGAAAATCAGAAATTCGCCCACGAAGCCGTTCAAGCCCGGCAGCCCGAGCGACGAAAACATCGCGATCCCACAGAGCCCCGCGAACACCGGCATCGCCGTCCGCACGCCGCCGAAATCGTCCAGGCCGCGCTTTCCGCCGCTGCGCGCCTCGAGCACGCCGACGCAGAAGAACAACGCCGACGCCGACAACCCGTGGTTGAACATCTGCAGCAGCGCGCCGCTCAACGCCGACGCCGCCGCGTCCGGCGAGGGCTGCGACGTCGCCGCGATCGCGAACAGCGCGAGCAGGCAGTAGCTCAGGTGGTTGACCGACGAATACGCGACGAGGCGCTTGAGATCCGTCTGCCGCAGCGCCGCCAGCGCGCCGAACACCACGCCGCCGAGCGCGAGCCACAGCAACGGCGTCGCCCACGCCTGCAACTCGCCCGGAAACAGCGGCCACAAGATGCGCAGAAAACCGTAAACGCCCATCTTCGACATCACGCCGGTGAGAAACATCGACGCCCCCGTCGGCGCCTCGGCGTAGGCCGCCGGCAGCCAGGTGTGAAACGGAAACAGCGGCACCTTCACCGCCAGGCCGATGAACACGCCGAGAAACACCGCCGTCGTCCACCCGTCTCCCAGCCGCGCCGTGAGGGTGCCGTCCGCCCGCAGCGCCGCGAGCTGCGTGAAATCGAGCGTGCCCGCCGCCACATAGAGCGCGGCAAATCCCGCGAGCATGAACGCGCTGCCGCCGATCGTGTAGATGACGAACTGATACGCTGCGCGCGACGCGCCCGCGCCACCCCAGAGTTTGATCAGGAAAAACGCCGGCACGAGGCTCAGTTCCCAGAATACGAACCAGTGAAAGAAATCGAGCGCGAGGAACACACCCAGCGCCGCGCCTTGCAGCAGCAGGAATAGAATCGCCGCAAACCGCACGTCGCGTGCATCGCGCCACGAAGCTGCCAGCGCCGCGGGCGCCACCAAACCGGTGAGCAGCACGAGCAGCAGACTCATGCCGTCCAAGCCGAGATGATACGACACGTGTAGCGACGGAATCCACGCGTGCTGCTCCGTGAATTGCAGCCCGGCGGACGGATCGAACTGCGACGTGAGCCACAATCCCAGCGCCAGGGTGCTCAGACTGAAACCGAGCGCGAGCGGCCGCACCGCGCGGACCGCGAGCCGCGGCGACACCGCCAGCAGCGCCGCGCCGAGCCACGGGAGGAAAATCACCAGCGAGAGTAGCGGGAGCGAATTCATCGCCCACCTCCCCGGCACCCGGTGCAGCCCGACGTCGCCGTCAGGCTTCGCGAAGCGCACTCACGAGCCAGCCCGACGGTGACGTCGGGTTTCACCTTCGAGATCGAGCTCACGGAAATTTTCACGCCGCACCTCCGATCACCAGCACCAGCACGAGCGCGACGAACGCCACCGCAATCGTCAGCAGGTAGCCGTGCGCATCGCCGCTCTGCCGCCGCGCATACGCGCGCCCGCTGCCGCGGAGTTTCTCGCTCGCGGCGTCGAAGCCCGCATTGATCGCCGACTCGTCCGCCTGCTGGTCCATCACGCCAAACACCCGCGCGAGCGCCGCGATCGCGCGAACCGCGCCGTCCCACACATAGCGGTCAAACGCATCCGCGAGCGCCGCCAGCGCACGGAACGCCCGGCCGAAGGTCGCCGCGTAAAGTTCGTCGAAAGCGAGCCGGTTCGCCAGCGCCGCAAAGACGCCCGGCGTCGCCGCCTCGAGCGGATCCCGCGCCTCCGCCGTCGCGCGCAAGTGCCGTCCGTAAATCCACGCGCCCGCGCCGATGCCCACGCCCACGAGCACGATCGAGAGCACCATCAGCCCGCCGCCCTCAAAGAGCGAATGCCCGTGGACGTGCGTCTCGCCGAGCAGCTTCGTCTGCAGCCACGGCCACACCGGCGTGCCTAGAAATCCCAGCACCACCGCGCAGATCGCGAGTAGCGTGAGCGGCACGGTCATCACCGCGGAGCTTTCGTGAGCGTGCTCCGCCGCGGCGGAACGCGGCCGGCCGAAGAACACCTCCGCCATCAGCCGCGTCATGTAGAACGCCGTCAGCACCACCGCGATCAACCCGACTGCGAGCGGCAGGTGCGACACCGGCCACGCGTGCGCCGCGTGGAGAATCGCCTCCTTGCTCCAGAAACCGGAGAACAGGAATGGCACGCCGCTCAGCGCCATCATGCCGACCGAAAACGTTGCGAACGTGACCTTCATCTTCGGCGCGAGTCCGCCGAGTTGACGGATGTCCTGCTCGTGATGCGCCGCGTGGATCACCGACCCAGCGCCAAGGAAGAGCAGCGCCTTGAAAAACGCATGCGTGAGCAAGTGGAAGATTGCCGCGACCCACGAGCCTACGCCGAGCGCGAGCATCATATAGCCGAGCTGCGACACCGTCGAAAACGCGAGGACGCGCTTGAGATCATTCTGCGCGACCGCGATCGAGGCCCCGAGCAGCGCGGTGATCGCGCCGACGAACGCCACGACCGTCAACGCGTGCACCGGAACCGCCGCGAGTGCCTGGTCCGCGCTCATCAGCGGATACACCCGCGCGATGAGAAACACGCCCGCCGCCACCATCGTCGCGGCGTGGATCAGCGCCGACACCGGCGTCGGACCTTCCATCGCATCCGGCAGCCACACATGCAGCGGAAACTGGCCGGACTTGCCGACCGCGCCGCTGAAAATCAGCAAGCCGATCGCGCTCGAAACCGCGAGACCGCAGCCCAGCGTCTGCGCCGACAACGCTGCGAGCGACGCGTTCTCGAGCACGCCCGCGCCGCCATCGTAAAACAGCAGCGAGCCGCTCGCGTCGTAGAGCCAGACCATGCCGATCAGGAATCCGAGATCGCCGATGCGCGTCGTGATGAAGGCCTTCTTCGCCGCCGCGGCGGCCTCCGGTTTGTGAAACCAGAATCCAATCAGCAAATATGACGCGAGCCCGACCAGCTCCCAGCTCACGAACAACAGCAGCAGGCTGTTCGCGATCACGATCCCGAGCATCGCGGCCGCGAAGAGGCTGAGGAAACAGAAGAACCGGGTGAAGTTCGCGTCCTCCTTCATGTAGCCGAGGCTGAAGATGAAAATCAGCGCGCTTACGAAGGTCACCATCACGGCCATGAACGCCGTCAACGGATCGAGCACCCAGCCGAGCCGCACGGCGTCGATCCCGAGATCGAACCACGCGAAGTTGAACGTCTGGTGCACGGACGGATCCGCGAGCGCCGCGAGCAGCGCGAAGACGGAGATGGCGAACGACGCCGAGATGCCCGTGATCGCGACGGCAGCCGCGAATCGCCGGCCGCCGCGCGGCGTCAGCGCGCCGAGCGCCGCCGCCACGAGCGGCAACGCCGGTATGAGCCAGAGATACTGAACGCTGAAACTCATGGGGTGTAGCCGCAAAGAGGCGCAGAATTTCCTGCTGCGAAGGTGACACGCGAGGCGCCTAGAGGCGCCCGGCCGATCTTCGCCGGAGAGACAGATGAGACTTTGTGCGTTTCTGCGGTCATGGTCGCCTCAGCCCTTCAGCCGGTTGGCCTCCTGCAGCCGGATGTTTTTCTGGTGGCGGTAAACCGCGATCACCAGCGCGAGGCCGACGGCCGCTTCGGCCGCGGCGATCGCGATCGCAAAGAGAACGAAGATCACGCCCGTCGCAGGCGCCGGCGTCGGCCCGAACCGCCAGAACGCGATGAAGTTCAGATTCGCCGCATTCAGCATCAGCTCGATGCCGAGCAGCACGAGAATCGTGTTGCTGCGCGCGAGCGCGGCCGTGAGCCCGATCGCGAACAGCCCCGTCGAAAGCAGCAGGCAGAGCGTGAGCGGGTTCATCGTTTTTCCTCCGGCGGTGCGCCGCGGGCATTGTCGTCGGATGCACGCCGCTCAGGCTCCGTCGACGCTAGGATGGTCGCGCCAATCAACGCCACCGTGAGCACCACGCCGGCCACCAAGAGCGAGACGATTTGCGGACCCATCAGTTGAAATCCGAGTTGCCGCACCTGGATCGCGGGCGCGCGTCCGTCTGGCAGATCGAAGGGCGTCGCGAGCACCGCGTAACCGATCACGCCCGCGACCGCCGCGCCGGCGATCAGCGCCGGGATCACGCGTCGCCGCGAATCCCGCGCGATCTCCGGCTCCTCACCGCGGCGCGTCAACAGCACCGCGAAGAGCACGATCATCGACACGGCGCCGACGTAGATCAGCACCTGGGCGAAAGCGATGAACTCTGCGCCTGCCCACAGATAAAACGCCGCGATCCCTGCCCAGGTAAAGATGAGCAGCAGCGCGCTGTGGATCAGATTGCGCCGCGACAGCGCAAGCGCGGCGCTGGCGAGCATGAGCGCGGCGATGATGGCGAGCGCGATCATGCGTAGTGATAGGTGCGCGGCCCGAGGCCGGCGCTCAGCCGGCGACCGATCGAGATGAACGGCAGCACGACCAGCGCGATCGAGATGCCCCAGCGCGCGATCTGGCCGGGCCAGGGGAGATCCGCCGAGACGAACCAGAAGGCGGCGTTGAGAAGATTGATGAGCGCCAGCGGCACGAGGAATTTCCACGAGAGCCGCGTGAGCTGGTCGATCCGCAGGCGCAGCAGCGTGCCGCGAATCCAGATCAGCACGAGCACGAGCGCGAAGAGTTTCACGCCGAACCAGACATACGACGGAATGAACTGCAGGAACTCGCAGGGCGCCTGCCAGCCGCCGAGAAAGAGCGTCACGCCGAGGCCGCACAGCGCCGTCATCCCGAAATACTCCGCCATGAAGAACAGCGCGTATTTGAAACCGGAATACTCCGTGAGATGACCCGCGATCAGCTCGCTCTCCGCCTCCGGCAGGTCGAACGGCGACCGGTTCGTCTCGGCCAGCGTCGCGATCAGGAAGATGACGAAGCCGAGCGCGCCCCACGGCGTGAGAATGTTCCAGTGCGGAATGACGCCGAAGGTCCAGCCCTCCTGCGCGAGCACGATGTGCTGCGTCGAGAGCGTCCCGGCGAGCATCACCACCGGAATCACCGTCAACAGCAGCGGCAACTCGTAGCTGATCAGCTGCGCGAGCGCGCGCATTGCAGCGAGCAGCGAGTATTTGTTCCGGCTGGACCAGCCCGCCATGAAGATCGCGAGCTCGGTGGCCGCGCCGGCGGCGAAGAAATACAGCACCGCGGCATCGAGCTCGACCGGGATGAGCTCCCGGCCGAACGGAATCACGGCGAACGTCATCAGCGCGAAGGTGCACACCACCACCGGGGCGAGGAAATGGAGGAGTTTGTCGGCCCGCGCGGGCACGATGTCCTCCTTCGTCAGCGCCTTCACCGCGTCGGCAAACGGCTGGAGCAGGCCGAAGGGCCCGGTGCGGTTGGGACCGTAGCGATTCTGGATGCGTCCGAGGAGCTTGCGCTCGACGACGGTGAGAAACGCAAAGAACAGGCCGAACACAGCGAGGACCCCGACGATCGTGATCAGATGATGCACAAGCCACTGCAGCGGTGCCGGAAAAATGGATACAACCCAGTCGCGCGCGGCGAGCGGGGCGTGTTCGAGGAAGCTGGAGGACCCGGCGCTCATCGGCGGCTCCTTGTTTGTCGGGCGGGGTCCGTGGCGTGGCGCGCGTTCATGCGGCGGGCGGAGGAGGCTTCGGGGCTTCCGCGCTCGGCGCGTCAGACGGTTTCGGCGTGGGCGTCGCGGGCGCTGCCGGTGTCGGAGCCGGCTTGGCTTGCGCGGCTTTGGCGGCCGCGGCCGCCGCCGCGGCTTTCGCTTTTTCCTCCGCGGCCTTGCGGTCCGCGGCGAGACGCGCGTCGACCTCGGCAGCGTCGGTCGGATGAATCTGATGAAAATAGCTGTTGGGCTTCGCGAGCTGCTCGCGGTGCAGCAGGAGATCCGTGAAGCGGTTCGACGCGGCGATCTCGAAGACCTGATCCATCTTGATCGCGTCGAAGGGACAGACCTCGACGCAGATCTGGCAGCTCATGCAGACGGAGGTGTCGATGTCGAAGATCGCTGGATACAGCTGCAGCTTGCCAGCGGCGTCGGGTTTCTTGTCCTTGCTCTTCTCGATGTAGATGCACTGCGGCGGGCATTCCTTTTCGCAGATCTGGCACGCGACGCAGCGCAGCGTGCCCATCGGGTCCTCGGCGTTTTCCGTGACGAGGAAGGGGAAATTGCGATACGCCTCCGGCAGCGGCAGCCGCTTCTCCGGATATTCCACCGTCACCAGGCGTTCGGGATCGTGATAACTCCCGACGAGATTCTTCGCCGTGACCGCGAGTCCCTTGAGTATGCCAGAGCCAAGCATTGTCGGAGATCGGAGTTGGGAGATGGGAGATCGGGTTCGGCGGGCGCGTCAGCGGTCCACTTCGCCGAGGACGATGTCGATGCTGCCGAGGATCACGACGGCATCGGCGATGGTGTGGCCGAGGCACATGTCCTCGAGCACGGTGAGGTTGACGAACGACGGCGGCCGCACGCGGTAGCGATACGGATTCGGGCTGCCGTCGCTGATGAGATAGAAACCGATTTCGCCCTTCGGGCCCTCGATGCGTCCGTAAGCCTCGCCGGCCTTCGGACGAAAGCCGCGGAGCTTCGCCTTCGGGTCCATGATCGGACCGGCCGGCAGATCGCGCAGCGCCTGCTGGAGGATTCCGACCGACTCGCGCATCTCGAGGATGCGCATCATGTAGCGGTCGTAGGTGTCGCCGTGCTCGCCGAGTGGCACGCGGAATTCGAAACGTGGATACAGGCCGTAACCGTCGACCTTGCGGATATCGTAGTTGACGCCGCTCGCGCGCAGCATCGGGCCGGTGATGCCGGCGCTGACGGCCAACTCGGGCGCGAGCCGGCCGACGCCTTGCGTGCGCGCGAGGAGGATCTCGTTGCCCGTGAGCAGCTGTTCGTATTCGTCGAGAAACCGCGGAAAGCCGTCGACGATTTTGCCCACCGCCGCGAGCCACTCGGGCGTCGGGTCGACGCGACAGCCGCCGAACCGCTGGTAGTTGCACATCATCCGCGAGCCGCTGAGCGATTCGAAGAGATCGAGGATCTTTTCGCGTTCGCGGAAGGCGTAGAGGAGCGGCGTGAACGAGGTGCCGAGGTCGTTGAAGAGAAACCCTACGAGGCAGGCGTGGTTCACCAACCGCGTGAGCTCGCCGAGGATGATGCGGAGATATTCGGCGCGCTCGGGCACGGCCTGCCCGGCGAGCTTCTCGACGGCGAGCGCATAGGCCCAGTTGTTCGTCATCGAGCAGAGGTAGTCGAGACGATCGGTGTAGGGCATCGATGCGAGATACGTGGTGTTCTCGCCGAGTTTCTCGTGATTACGATGCAGGTAGCCGAACACCGGATTCAGCTTCACGATCTTCTCGCCGTCGAGCGTCGCGACCATGCGGAACACACCGTGCGTCGACGGATGCTGCGGCCCCATCGACACCTCGAGCAGATCGCCGTGAAACTCGTCGTGGACGGCACGCACGGTGGGGCCGGAGGGCGCGCCGGAGAGCCACGAGCCGGTGGCGAGCGAAGCGTTGAGCGGCGACAGGCCGGCGCTTTCGAAGCTCATACGGCGCCTCCTTGCTGCGGCGGCGGGGCGGGGTAGTGCGCTTTCGCGCGCTCGAGCACCTCGCCGTGCGGCGTGGGCTCCCACTCGAAATCGTCGGGAGCGACGTAGTCCTTCCGCATCGGGTGGTCCTTGAACTCGTCCCACATCAAAATGCGGCGGAGATCGGGATGTCCCTCGAACACGATGCCGAACAAATCGTAGGCCTCGCGTTCCTGAAACTCGCACGAGCGCCAGATCGGCGTCAGCGACGGCACGGCGTTGCGGTCGGTGCGGTTCGCGGTGCGCAAGCGCAGGATCACCGGACCGTGTTTCAACTCCATCGAGTAAAGGTGATACACCGCCTCGAGGTAGCCGGGCTGCACGCGCTTGGTCTTTTGCTCGACGACCTTCGGCGGGCCGCCCGCGGGATCCGGCACGGTGGTTTTCGTCGTTTCGATGATCTCCTTTTCCGGCCAGTCGATGCCGGTCACGTTGGAGCAATAATCGAACCGCAGGCCGGAGGCGTCGCGCAGGAAGCGGGCGGCTTCGACGGCGTGCGCCGCATCCAAAAGCAGCGAAGGTTGCGCGGCCGGGCCGGGATTCGGCCCGAGGACGATCTGCGCCCCGGGGAAGCGGGCCAGCAACCGGTCGCGGAGCTGTTCCGGAGAGTCCATCGCGTCAGGTCTTGCGCGGCAGCGGCGGCGCCGGTTGCCACACGGCGTCGTTTTTCGGCGGCACGAGGTCGCGCTCGCCGAATTCAGGAATTGGATACTCGCTGGGTTCCTCCGGCCGCGTCTGGCGGGCGGCATCGGGGCCGGCGAGGCGCTCGGCGCGGATTTTCTTCTGCAGCTCGATCAGGCCGTTGAGCAGCGCCTCCGGGCGCGGCGGGCAGCCGGGAATGTAGATGTCGACGGGGATGTAGCGATCGATGCCCTTGAGGACGTTGTAGCCCTGCTTGAACGGGCCGCCGGAAATCGCGCACGCGCCCATCGCGATGCAGTATTTCGGCTCGGGCATCTGGTTCCAGAGTCGCACGACCTGCGGCGCCATTTTTTTCGTGACCGTGCCGGACACGATCATGAGGTCGGCTTGCCGGGGCGAAGGGCGGAAGATCTCGGCGCCGAAACGCGCGATATCGAAGCGCGCGGTCGCGGTGGCGATCATCTCGATCGCGCAGCAGGCGAGGCCGAATTGCAGGGGCCAGATCGAGTTGCTGCGGCCCCAGTTGTAGAGCTCCTCGAGGCTCGTCAGGAGGATGCCGTGACGCCGCAGCTCGTCGCGCTCGGCGTCGGTGATCGCGGGAGGAATGTGGGCGGGCGCGTCGCTCATTTCCATTCGAGATGGCCGCGATGCCAGGCCCACACGAGGCCCTCGGCGAGCAGCAGCAGGAAGACAAACATCGCGAGCACCGCTTCCGCCGGCAGGCCGGTGAACGCGACCGCGAACGGCAGGAGGAACAGCACCTCGACGTCGAAGATCAGGAAGAAGATCGCGTAGAGATAGTAGTGCGCCTTGAACTGGATCCACGAATCGCCCGTCGAAGGCAGGCCGCATTCGTAGGTCGCGTTCTTCAGGTCACCCGGTTTCGGCGGCTGGAAAAACTGCGCCCACGCCTTCGCGACGCCCAACATCACCAGCGGGAAGGCGACCGCGACCCCGAGAAACAGGGCAAGAAACGCATAGGGGTGACTGGTCATAAAATGCGCAGGCGAGGGTTCCCACGATGAAAACCGCGGTCGAAAGCTCAACGTCGAAGCGCCGCCCTTTTTTGGCCAACGCTGCGCGTTTGTTGGTGCCCGCCGTTTCGCGCCTTATGACCCGCCCAGCGCTGCGGATACGCGTTCAGCCCGCGTGGTCGCCGCGCGTCGCGCCGTTGATCCACTCGCTCGCGCCGTCCGCGTAATGTTCTTTTTTCCAGATCGGCACGCGCGCCTTCGCTTCGTCGATCACATAGCGGCAGGCGTCGAACGCCGCGCCGCGATGCGCCGCCACGACTCCGACCCAGACCGCAAGATCGCCGATCTGCAGCGCGCCGACGCGGTGCACGGCATGAATCGCGAGGACGCCGAACTTCGCGTGCGCTTCGGCCACGATCCGCGTGCCCTCGCGTTCCGCGAGTTCGCCGAACGCCTCGTAATCGAGCGCGCGCACGGCGCGCCCGTCATTGTGATCGCGCACCCAGCCCTCGAACGTCACACACGCCCCCGCGCGCGGATCGAGCAACGCGAGTTTCAGCGCCGCGGGGTCGAGGGGTTGGTTGGAAAGGGAGAACATGTTCGCGCGAGAGGCTTCGACGGCTCGCGGCGGCGTCAACCGCCCGCCACCGGCGGGATGAAGACGACTTGGTCGTCGGGGCGGAGGGGGGCGTCGGCGGCGACGAAGTCTCCGTTGACGGCGGCGCGGACGCGGTTGGCCGGCAGCGTAAAACCGTGGCGCGCGCGCAGCTCTTCATACAACGCGGCCGGCGTCAGGGCGTTGGTTTCCAGCTGCTCCTCGGTCAGGCCGCGTTGCTCGCGCAACAGGGCGAAATACTGGATGGAAATCCTGGGCATGCGTGAAAGAGAAATGTCCGCTGCGGCTCAGGTCGCGCGATAATCGCTTTTGCCGCCGGTCTTTTCCACGAGGCGCACCTCGCGGATCGTGATGCCGTGCGAGACGGCCTTGCCCATGTCATAGAGCGTGAGCGCAGCGATGGTCGCGCCGGTGAGCGCTTCCATTTCCACGCCGGTCTTGGCGTAGGTTTGCACGCGGCAATGGATCGCGACTTCCCGGTGCGAGGCGTCGGGTTTGATTTCGATCTGGCAGTCGTCGAGCGGGAGCGGATGGCAGAGCGGAATCAACTCGCTCGTGCGTTTCGCGCCCATCACGCCGGCCAGCACGGCCGCGTGAAAAATCGGGCCTTTCTTCGTGTGAATCTCGCCGTCCTTCAACAGCGCCGCCAGATCGGCGGGCAGCGTCACGACCGCGACCGCGTGCGCCGTCCGGTGCGTGACCGGTTTCTGCCCGACGTCGACCATCGCGGGCTGACCCTTGGCATCGAGATGGGAAAGCATGCCGGCACTCTCGGCGCACGCCGCCCAACTCTCAACCCCGATTCAGGTCCATGGCCAAAACGCGGCGATGTAGCCGGCGGGAAATATCTCCACGTCCGCCGGCAACTCGACAAATCCGTCGGAGCCGAGCAGGCCCGCGAAGTCCCCAGACGTGTTCACCGCCATCGGAGTGGCGAGCAGCTGCGCCTGCGGACCGCTCGCGAGTTTCACGGGCAGCAGATACGCGAGCGACGGCTTGAACGACACCGGCTCGGCGAGAGCCACGCGACGCGGTTCGCGCGGCGGCAAACCGCTCGCCTGCGCCAGCGCCGGCAGGACGTAACGATGCAGGCACGTGTAGGCCGACACGGGATTGCCGGGCAACGCGAACACCGGCGTGCGACGCGCGGTGAGGCCGAACCAGAACGGCTTGCCCGGCCGTTGCGCGACGCCGTGAAAGACTTTGTGCACGCCCTGCGCCTCCAGCGCCGCGGGCAGGAAATCGTATTTTCCCTTCGAGACGCCGCCCGTGATCAGCACCACGTCGTATTCGGCGACGATGTGCCACAGCAGATGTTCGATTTCGTGGCGCACGTCGCGCAGATGGTAACGTTCCACGCGCGGATAACCCGCGGCGATCAGGCCGGCGCGCAACGCGTAGTCGTTGCTCCGGCGGATCTGGTGCAGCGCGACCGGCGCGTCGACTTCGACGAGCTCGTCGCCCGTGGCGAGAATCGCGATCTTCGGCTGGCTGCTCACCGTCAGCGTCGTGGCGCCGACGGCCGCCGCGATCGCGATTTCGCGACCGGTGAGCTTCGTGCCCGCCGGCACGACCACGTCGCCCGCCGGATGATCGCTGCCGCGACGATGAATCGACAGCCCGGCCTGAACGGCCGCGGGGCGCTGCAGGGTAATGAGTTTTTCACTACGGGTGACGTCCTCGAGTGGCACGACGCAGTCCGCGCCGTCCGGCAGGACCGCACCGGTCATGATTTCGACGCAGGCATCGCCGGCTTCGCCGAGCCGGAGCGGCCGCATGCCGGCCGCCTGCGTGCCTTGCACGCGAAACGAAGTCACCCCCGCGGCCACGGACGCGGATCGCAGGGCAAAGCCGTCCATCGTCACGCGATCGAACGGCGGGAGGTCGCGATCAGCGCGCAGATCCTCGCGAAGGACGCGTCCGTGCGCGGCGGCGAGCGGGCAATCCTCGCGCAGAAAAAGCGGCAGGTGGCCGAGGATGCGTTGTTCGGCGTCAGCGGGGGTGAGCATGAGAAAAGTCGAAGCCTGCTTGCAGGCCGCCAGCCGCGCGGCTAACTCGACCCGACGAGCCTGCCAGCAAGCAGGCGCCACCATGCAGAGTCCCACCGATCAATTCAATCGCCCGCTGCGCGATCTGCGCATTTCGGTGACAGACCGCTGCAACTTCCGCTGTCCCTACTGCATGCCGAAGGAGGTGTTCGGGCCGGCGCACGCGTTTCTGCGCGATCCGCAGCTGATGTCGCTCGACGAGATGGTGCGCATCGTCCGGTCGTTTCGCGCCCTCGGCGTCGAGAAGGTCCGGCTTACGGGCGGCGAGCCGCTGCTGCGCAATGACCTCGCGGAGTTTATCCAGGTTCTGAAGACCGGGCTGCGGATCCCCGAAGTGGCGCTCACCACCAACGGTTGGCTGCTGGAAAAATATGCGCCGGCGCTGCGCGACGCGGGACTCGATCGCGTCAACGTTTCCGTGGATTCGCTCGACGATGCCACCGCCGGCCGGATGAACGGCCTCGGTTTCAAGGTGGAGCGCGTGTTGCGCGGGATCGAGGCCGCAGACGCGCTGGGGCTGCCGGTAAAAATCAACTGCGTGGTCCAACGCGGCGTGAACGACGGTGAATTGCTGGAGCTTTGCGCGTATTTCCGCGAGCACGGACATCCGCTGCGCTTCATCGAGTTCATGGACGTCGGCAACACGAACCACTGGACCGGCGAACGCGTGGTGCCGGCGAAGGAGATCGTGGCCCGCATCGACGCCCGCTGGCCGCTGGAACCCTGCGGGCCGACTTATCGCGGTGAGGTCGCGGCGCGTTATCGTTATCGCGACGGACACGGCGAGATCGGGTTGATCAGTTCGGTGACGGAGCCGTTTTGCCGGGATTGTCACCGCGCGCGGCTGTCGGCGGACGGACGGCTTTACACGTGCCTGTTCGCGTCGCTCGGGTGGGATGTGCTGGGCTGTTTGCGGGCGGGCGCGGACGACGCCGAGCTGCAGCGGTTTCTTGCCCGAATCTGGCGCGGGCGGCTCGATCGCTACAGCGACGAACGCGCGGAGGTCATCGCCGCGGGCGAGGTCCGCGAAAAAATCGAGATGAGCTATATCGGCGGCTGAGTGGCCGCGGCGCGTCACTCGTAGCGCATCGCGCGTCCGAGGTAGTTGAGCATCCAGATCTCCTTCCAGACGCGATAGCGGCCCTCGTGCGTGATCTTGCCGTGGTCCTCGCGCTCCGGCGGATGATGGAGGAAACCGAGCTCGGTGTTCACGCGATCCAGCTCCTGTTGCGTGGTGTTGATGTCGGTCAGCGGATCGTCGGTGAACGGCACCAACGTGGCGCCGGCGCGCGAGATGCGGGCGCGGTGTCGCGCGAGCAACCGCGCGAGCGAACGCCGCCAGGGAGCGCGTTCCACGAACCAGTGTTCGGGATAAAAGCCGGCGAACGGCACGTAGAGGTTATCGGTGACGTAGCGCGCACCGTCTGCGGTCAGCGAGCTGAGGGCAAAACACACGGTGATCGCACCGCTCGCCTGCGGGATGAACGTCACCTGCACGCGGATGGTGGCGTCGGCGTTTTGGTAAAACGAGATGCGCAGGAAGATGCCGCCGCCAATCTCGGACTTGAGCGCCTGCACCTGGCGAAAATCCTGCGCGCGCAGCCACTCGCGCAATTTCAGCAGGCGCGGCTGGATCGGCCACTCGTCGCCGTCCGCGTTGGCCTCGTAGCGCGGAAACAGCGGCAGCGGGCTGACGCTCAGTGCGTGGATGCGGAGCCAGTTGAGCAGTGTTTCGCCGAGAAACCAGAGGATGAAAAACAACGCGACGATCACCCAGTAGGGCCGGTCGATCAGGTCGAACTCGACCGCGATTTGCGCGCCGCCAAAGGCAAACACGAGCCAGCGCAGCCAGCGGTCGACGATCGACAGCAACGGCGACGCCACCCGCTGGTTGATCTGCATCACGACGAGCGAGACGACGACGGCGGCAACGATGGCGTAGGGCAACTGCATGCGAGGAAGGTTGAGCGGGACTATACTCCGGGAATCGAAGGGCTCAAAGCGCGAAGCCCGACTTGCGGTCGGGCTTCGAAAACACCGGCGAAGGAGCCCGGAATCAGCTCAGCCGCACGGGCATGATGACGCAGAGGAAGCTGTCGAGGGTCTTGAACACACCCGGGCTGACGTCGTCCTTCAGCTCGAAGAAGATCTCGTCCTTGTTCAGCGCACGGAGCGGATCCATCACGAACGTCGGGTTGAACGCGACCTGCAGTTCCGGTCCGCTGTAGCCGATCGCCATCGATTCGTGGGCCTCGCCGAAATCGGGGCTTTGCGCGGTGATCTCGAGCAGGTTGCTGCTGAGCTTGATCTTCACCGAATTCGATTTCTCGGAGCAGACGAGCGCGGCGCGATGGACGCATTGCAGGAAGAGCTCGCGCTCGAGCTTGATGCGCTGGTGCGTCTCCTTCGGGATGACCTGCTGGTAGTTCGGGTAGTTGCCCTCGACCACCTTCGAGTAGAGATAGATGCTGTCGACGAGGCCGCTGTTGTCCTTGTCGGTCGCGATCTGGAACGCCGCGCGGCGTTCGTTGAAGTTGATCTTCAACTTTTCGCCCTTGTCGAGGAGGCGGGTGAGTTCGCCGACGGTTTTGGCGGGCAGGATGATCGCGCCGGCGCTGGTGTCGGGAACGTCCATTTCCTTCGAGACGAGCGCGAGCCGGCGGCCGTCGGTGGCGACGAGCGACAGCTTCCCGTCCTTGAAATTAAAATACACGCCGTTGAGGATGTAGCGCGTCTCGTCGGTCGACTGCGCATAGGCCACGCTCTTCAGCATCGTCGTGAGCTCGGCCTGCTCGAGGGTGAATGCCTTCTCGTCGCCGAACTCCGGCAGCGGCGGAAACTCTTCCTTGCCGATGCCCATGATGCGGAAATTGGAGCCGCCGGACGCCAGCTTCACCTGGTGATTGGGCGACGCGTCGAAGGTCACGTCGACGTTGGGCAATTCGCGCACGATCGTCGCGAGACGTTTCACCGGCAGCGTGACCGCGCCCGTTTCCTTCACGTCCGCCTTGATCTTGCAGCGGATGCCGAGGTCAAGGTTCGTGGTCGTGAGCGAGACCTGGTCCTTCTCGGCTTCGATCAGCACATTGCTGAGGATCGGCATCGTGGCCTTCGAGCCGACGACGTTGAGCACTTGGGCAAGGCCGCTGGCGAAATGGTCGCGATTGATTTTGAATTTCATGAAGGGGCGTCTGCAGCGTCTGAAGAAGCTAACAAAGGATAAAAGAAGGCAGGTTCAATAAGGAATTAGAACCGTATTCTTATTGGGCACCAACAACCCCACTAACTCGCGCTTTCTCCTCGGAAAACGGTCCCGGAACCGCTGTGAAAAACTCCCGCCGCGGCTTCCAATAACCATGCGGTTGTTCACACGGTCCCAGTTGTTGGAATGTCGTCCGCACTTTGCTCACACAGATTTTCCCAACGGAGCCTGAGCCACGCGCCGGGCGCGCCGCACATGGCGGACCAGGCCGTAGAAAATGTAGCCGAGGCAAACGCAGAGCACCGCGACTTCCTTCAACAGGATCACGAGTCCGCCGATCGCCAGGATGCCGACGAAGGTGCGCAGCTTCGTCTTGGTCTGCAGGTCGACGTTCTTGCCGCTCGGATAGCGGATGGTGCTCACCATCAGAAACGCGATCAGCAGCATCAGGAATGGCAGCACGAGCGCGCCGCTTTTGAGCGAACGATCGGTTTCGATGAGCTTCAGGAGGAAGAGCACCAGCGCGGCCACCGTGGCCGCCGCGGCGGGAACGGGGAGGCCGATGAAATCCTTGCTCAGTTCCTTCTGGCCGCGATGCAGCAGCGGATTCGTGATGACGTTGAAACGCGCGAGGCGAATGGCGGCGCACAGCAGATAAACGAAGCCGACGAACCAGCCGATGTTGCGAAAAGCCTCGATGCCCTGCGTCGGCGACAGGATGAAGAAAAACATCAGCATCGCCGGGGCGAAGCCGAACGACACGACGTCCGCGAGCGAATCGAATTCGGCGCCGAACAGCGACTCGCGTCCACCCATGCGCGCCAGCCGTCCGTCGAGCGTGTCGAACGCCGCCGCGCCCAGGATGAACCACACGGCAGCGCGGTAGTGTTCCGCCGGCGAGGACGCGAGATACTCGCCCATGGTCGCGGTCTCCGCGAGGCGCGCGTGGATGCAGCTGACGACGGCCATGAACCCGCAGAACAGGTTGCCGGCCGTCATCGCGTTCGGAAGAAAGTAGATCCGGCTCGCCTGCGTGACGTTGTAGGGATCTTCGCGCGCGCGAAAATCGGGTTGCGAATCGCTCATTTCGTGAGGCTTTCGAGGTATTTCCAGAACTTGGAATGTTGTTCGACCAGCTGCTGTTCGGTCACGGGCAGCTTGTTGCGCAGCAGGAAATCTTCGAGCGAGTTGCTATGCAGGATATAGTGCGTGTGGAGCGTGTCGCCGCGCACTTCGAAATACAGACGGTAATCGCCGGCCCGCAGGCGATAATACAGGCGGTCGCCGCGATGGAAGCGGCCGAGCGGTTCGCGCGGGTGGGCGAGATCGGCGGGCCGGAGCGAACTGATCGGCCCAATGATGTCGAGCTGCGCCAGCTTATCGAGCCGGTTCAGTTCGCGCATACTTTGTTCGGAAAAGGTTACCTGATACATCGGCGGAGCAGCGGCGGCCGCGGGCGCAAGCCCGGCGTTCGTCCTCGAATGGAAGTGGTCGTGCCCGCAATCGATCGCGAGCGCAGATAAGCTGTTTACGTTCGAGGCAATCACCCGCGAAGCAATGCTTTTCCCGCGACGTCGGCGGACTGGCAGCGGGCGCCGCGAGAACGTGCGCCGTCCTCTGTGCCCGGTTACGAAACGAGGGGCCGCTTGGCGCCTGCGACTTGCTTGCAACCTGCACTTTCGTGCGTGCCGCACTTGCAGAATGCAGGTCCGGCGCCAGGCGCCGCCGGCCCCGATTTTAAGGCAAACACCTGATCATCAATGGAGAAATGCCCAGTGCCAAAATTGGCCCGGCCCTAGCTTGGTATCGGGGGAAAGCAGCAACGGACGGACGACACTCGTCCGCCTCTTTCTTGCCCGCTCACCCACCTTCCCTTCGTTCCCATGTCCTCTCTCCCTGTTTTCGCCGACGCCGTTTCCCGGCTTCATGCCGACATTGCCATTGTTCGCCTGCTGCGAGCCGGGATTTCTCCGGAGCGCATTTCGGCCGTGTTCCCCCGCCGCCGGGCGCCCAACAGCGTGTGCTGCTGGATGAAGAACTTCCACCGTGTGCCGCTCCGGGCGGCGTTGCCCGTGGCCGCTGCCGGTCTGCTCGGACCGCTCCTGAAGCGGGACGTGCATTCCGCCAAAGCGGAACGCGATCTGGAATCGCTCGGCCTCAGCGCCGAGCAGGCGGAGCGCGTGCTCGAGAAAACCCGCGAAGGTCTGATTGTCCTGTGTGTCCACGCGCGCAACGAGAAGGAAGCGGCGATCGCCTGGCATATTTTCCGGCATGTGGGTGCGGACAATGTCACCCCGCCTCACGAGGATTATCTGCCGGCCAGTGTGCGCGCGTCGCACCTGCTCTCCCCCTCCGCCGGGTTGGCTGCTGCCTGATCCGCCCATGTCCCTCCCTGCTTCTTCCGCTGAACCAACATCGGGCGCGGAGCTCTCGCCCCGCCGTCGGGCCCGCTTGATCCGCCGGCTCCGCTCCACCCGGGCGGCGCTCGCGGAGTGGAGCGACTCGTTGCAGAGTCTCACCGCGGAACACACTCACGTCCCTAGCGAGACGCGGTCGCTGCTCGCGTTGCTCGACGAAACGAAGGCCCATCTCGATCTTCGGCTGCAGCAATTGGGCGACGCGGCCGCGGTCGAGGCGGGCGTCCGCACGCGGCGGAAAGTCACGACCTCCACCGCCGGTTTCTGCCTGCGCGCCTGCCGCGCGTGTGGCAAAGCGCTCGGGGCGGCCTTTCGCGATGCGCAGGCCGTCGCCGATGCGGCCACGGCGCGAATTCTTTATGGTTCGCTGCGGGCCATCGAGAAGCAGCTCTGGCTGCTCGATCCGCTCCGCGCCGGCCGCTGATTTTCCAAGCTTCAACTCACTGTTCCGCGACCATGGTGTGATCCCTTTATCTCGTCCGTCTCGCATCATCCTCCCTCCCGGTAAACGGAAGCCAGGCCGGGGTGCGCCGTGTCGTCGGCGCGCCGGGGCCGCGTCCTGCGTGGAGGCGGCAAAGCAGGAACGCCGATTGACAAATCCGGGATTCGCGCCCCGCTCTTGGAGTTCGACGCGTCGCTAGCCACCCAGGCCGTGCGGCGACGACATTCCTCATTCATGCGATTGTTCAGCCCACGGATCTACACCTATCTCGTGGCCGTCTGGATGGCCCTGTCGGTGGGCGGGATCGCGTTGGGTGTGATGGTCTGGTCGAAGCTGAGCCACAGTTTCGAAACGACGGTGCGGTCCACCGATTTCAAACGCTCGGCGCGCGAGGTGTTCTCGATGCTCCAGGATGCGGAGTCAGGCGAGCGCGGCTTTCTGCTGAGCGGTGACGAGGCGTATCTCGAACCGTTCAACCGCGCGAACGACGAGTTTCCCTCCCGCTTCGAACGCCTCGCGCGCGAGGCGGCCGGACGGCCCGAGTTGATGGACGAAGTGCTCACGCTCAAGGGACTCGCCGAGCTGAAACTCGACGGGTTGCGGCGGGCGATCGCCGCGCGGCGGCAATCGAGCTGGTCGACCGCCTTCGACCGGTCCCGCGAGGAGGAAGGCCGGACGGTGATGGAGCAGATCCGGGTGCTGACCGCGCGGCTGGAAGGATTGCCACTTCCGGCGCGCGATGCTGCGGACGAGACGACCCGCCGCCGGATCCAGCAGGCGCTCGTCGCCACGCTGCTCGCCGGGAGTCTCGGGCTGGGCGCCGGTTTGATCGCGTTGTATCTCTCGCGGCTGGCGCTGCGCCAGGAGCGCAACGAACGCCTGCTCGCCGAACAGGCGATCCAGGCGGAGAGCGCGGCTCGCGAGAAAAGCACCTTTCTCGCGAACATGAGCCACGAGATTCGCACGCCGATGAATGCGATCCTCGGCTTCAGCGAGCTGCTGTATGCGGAGGTGCCGGCCGACGGCAAGGCCCGCCAGCGCGTGCAGGCGATCCGCGACAGCGCGATGTCGCTGCTGCAGCTGATCAACGACATCCTCGATCTCTCGAAACTCGACGCCGGCGCCGTCGAACTGCACCCCGAGCCGACCGACGTCCGCGAGGTGTGCCGGTTCATGAACACCGTCTTCGGACAGCAGGCCGCCCGCAAGAATCTGAAACTCGCCGTCGAGCTCGACCCGACCATTCCCGCGGCGCTGATCCTGGACGGCACGCGGCTGCGACACCTGCTCATCAACCTGATCAACAACGGCATCAAGTTCACCGATCACGGCAGCGTCACGCTCCGCGCGGGCTGGGAGAGCCGGCCGGAGCCCGGGCGCGGCGCCCTTCGCATCGAAGTTGTGGATACCGGCATCGGCATCCCGCCGGAAAAGCAGAAGGATGTCTTCCAGCCGTTCGTCCAGGTGAATCCCCGCAGCGATCGCGAGCGGCAGGGCTCCGGCCTTGGCCTGAGCATCGTGAAGCGGTTCACCGAACGGATGGGCGGACGCGTGCAGTTCGAGAGCGAGCCCGGCCGCGGCACGCGTTTCGAGCTGTTCTTTCCCGACATTCCGATCTCCGTGCGGCTGCCCGACAGCGCGCGGGTGGCCAGCGTGCTCCCCGTCGATTTCAACGAGCTCCAGTCCGCCGACCTCCTGGTCGTCGACGACGATGCGTCGAACCGTGACGTCCTTGCCGGCTACCTCGAAAACACCGACCATCGCGTGCGATTCGCGGCGAACGGACGCGAGGCGTTGGAACAGGTGCGCGATCGCCGGCCCGACGTCGTGCTGATGGACATCCGGATGCCGGAGATGGACGGCGCAACGGCGGTGGCCGAGCTGCGCAAGCTCGCGGGTCACGAACTTCTGCCGGTGATCGCGGTCACGGCGTCGGCCATGATGGACGAAGAAACCGCCCGGTCGGGCCAGTTTGCCGGCTGCCTGCGCAAGCCTTTCACGCGCGAGGCGCTGTTCCGCGAACTGGCGTCGTTCGTGCCGCGCCGCACCCCCGTAGCTCCGGCATCCGCCCCGGTTGACGACGGCGCGACGCCCCCGCCGCCGCTCGCCGCCGCGGCAAGCTACGCGCAAGTCCTGCCGGCGTTGCATCAGCTGCAGGCGACGCTCTGGCGCGACGCCGTCGAGAGCGGATCGAACAGCGACATCAAGGAACTGATCCGCCGGCTCCGGCAGATCGGCGGCGAGGGACGCTGTCCGCCGATGGAAGACTATGCGTCGGCACTTGAGCGCGACGTCGACGATTATGCGCTCTTGCGTGTGGAGGAACGTCTGAGAGATTTTCCCGCTTTGGTCCGCACGCTCGAGACCCCGGTCGTTGTGCCCGCCACGTCGAAGTCCACGTAGCCTTCCTTCCGCCCACCCATGTCCCGCGAAACGCCGTCCGCCCGCATTCTGGTCGTCGATGATCAGGAAACCAATCTGCGCGTCCTCGGTGACATGCTCGGCCATCTCGGCTATGACATTGTGCCGGCGCTCGACGGCGAGCAGGCGCTGCGGCGGCTCGCGGCGCGACCCGTCGATCTCATCCTCCTCGACGTGCTGATGCCGGGCCTCGACGGGTTCGAAGTGTGCCGGCGGATACGGGCGAACATCGCGTGGATCGACATCCCGATCATCTTTCTCTCCGCGGCGGACGACAAGACGCTCATTGTGCGTGCGCTGGAGAGCGGCGGCGTCGACTACGTCACGAAACCGTTCAACGCCTCCGAGCTGCTTTCGCGCGTGCGCACGCACCTCGCGTTGAAAACCGCCCGCGACCGGCTGCGCCAGCTCGCCGAGGACAAGGACGAGCTGCTCGGCATCCTCGCGCACGACCTGAAGAATCACCTCGGCGGCATGCTGATGAGCGTCCAGTTGCTCAACGAGAAGGCGAAGTCGATCAACGACCAGCGCTTCCAGCGGATGGGCGCGAACATCCTGCGCGCCACCGATCAGATGCTCTCGTTTGTGAAGGAATTTTTGGCGAACTCCGAGGTGGATCACGGCCGCCCGATGAAGTTTCAGCCGGTTTACCTGCACGATGTCGCGAGCAACGTCGTGCAGCGCCACTCCGAACACGCGCAGCGCAAGGGCATTACGCTCCAGCTCGAACAGCGCGAGGAAGGCGTGCTCGTGGAGGCGGATCGCGCGGCGTTCGAGCAGGTGCTCGATAATCTGGTGTCGAACGCGTTGAAGTTCTCGCCGTCGGGCAAGGCGGTGAAACTCATCATCGGGCTCACGCCGGACCAGCGGGGCGAGTGCCGCGTCGTCGACGAAGGCCCCGGCTTCACCGAGAGCGACAAGCAGCAGATTTTCCGCCGCTACCGCCGGCTGAGCGCGCGTCCGACGGGCGGCGAGCCGTCCACCGGCCTCGGCTTGAGCATCGTGAAAAAGCTGATGCAGGACATGCGCGCGGACCTGCGGCTGGAAAGCACGGCGGGGCAGGGCGCGACGTTCGTCCTGGTGTTTCCGCCCGCGCCCGTGCCGGTGTAGTCGGCGAACGCGTTTCTTTTTCCATGGATTTTCTTGTTGTAGACGACGACCAGATCTTTCGCGAAGCCACCTGTCTCCTGATCGAGGAGGAAGGTCATTTCGCCACCAGTGCTTCGAACGGCGACGTCGCGCTCGAACGCGTGCGCGAAGACAAGTTCGACGCGGTGCTGCTCGACCTGCACCTCGGCCGGCAAAACGGGCTGCAGCTGCTGCCGATGCTCCTGAAAGTGCGGCCGAACCTGCCGATCGTGATGTTTTCCGCGCAGGGCACGGTGAAGACCGCGGTGCAGGCGCTGCATCAGGGCGCGGTCGATTTTCTCGAAAAGCCGTTCACGCGCGACCAGTTTCACGCGGTGCTCGCGCGGTTGCGCCGCATCAGCGAAATGGGCCAGAAGATCGAGCGGCTCGAGCAGGAGGTGAAGGAGGTCCAGTCGCAGAGTCCGGAGCCGCTGATCG
The DNA here is from genome assembly GCA_040255565.1 of Opitutaceae bacterium. GTDB lineage: Bacteria > Verrucomicrobiota > Verrucomicrobiia > Opitutales > Opitutaceae > Opitutus. The sequence goes on from JBDZVH010000002.1 coordinate 925,271, forward strand.
ATTTCGAGACGCCGGTGATGCGCGCGGTGATGGACGTCCTGCAGCGCGCGGCCAAGAGCACGGCGTCAGTTTTGATTCTCGGCGAGAGCGGCACGGGCAAGAGCGTGGCCGCGCGTTCGCTGCACGAGCAGAGTCACCTGCACGACAAGCCGTTCGTGACGGTGAGTTGCCCGGCGTTGTCGAAGGAACTGCTCGAGAGCCAGCTCTTCGGTCACGTGCGCGGGGCGTTCACCGGCGCGATGCGCGATCACTGGGGCAAGGTCAAAGCCGCGGAAGGCGGCACGCTGTTTCTCGACGAGATCGGCGACCTGCCGCTCGAGATCCAGCCGAAGCTGCTGCGCCTGTTGCAGGAAAAGGAATACGAGCGGCTCGGCGAGACGGTGACGCGTCGCTCGGAGGTCCGCATCGTGGCGGCGACGAATCGCGATTTGAAGAAGCGTGTCGCGGAAGGAGCGTTTCGCGAGGACCTGTATTACCGGCTTAATGTGATCACGGTCGAGATGCCGCCGCTGCGGGCGCGACCGCGCGACGTGTTGCGTTTCGCGGAGCATTACGTGCAGCACTGTGCGCGTCAGTTCGGCCGCAAGGTCGAAGGGTTCACCGACGAGGCGGCGGAATGCATCCGGCGTTACAGCTGGCCGGGCAACCTGCGCGAGCTGCGCAACACGATCGAGCGCGCGGTGATTCTCGCGCCGGAGCGGCGGATCGGACTCAGCGACCTGCCGATCGAGATCCGGCAGAATGAAACCGGCGCCGGTCTGACCGGCGACACGCCGCTGCACACCGGCGCGATGGTGACCTTGCAGGCGTTGGAGGAGCAGCACATCAAGCGCGTGCTGGAGGTCACCTCGAGCATGAACGAAGCCGCCGACATCCTCGGCATCGACCAGGCGACATTGTATCGGAAGCGGAAGAAGATGGGGTTGAAGTAGGGAGGATGTGCGCCGACCCTGATCCAGGTAGCGGCGGTCGTCCCGACCGCCATGCACAGGACGCGCCGGTTTCGTTTCGTCGACGATCTCTCGGCCACGCAAGTCCGCCGTGGGTGGAAACGGGTTCGTTGTATTTCGTGACGATTTGCTGCGCGACGAGAGGCGCCGACATGCTCATCCGTCCCGAGGTTGGGAGAGCGTTGCTGGAATCGGCACGAGTTTATCACGAGAAAAACCGCTGGTATGCCCGCCTCTTTTTGGCGATGCCGGATCATGTTCACGCCTTGCTCGCGTTTCCGCCGCAGGAGAACCTGAGCGAGGTGATTCGCAACTGGAAGAGTTTCACTGCCCGAAAACTTGGGATCGAGTGGCAGCGCAACTTTTTCGATCACCGCCTGCGCAGCGACGAGCAATGGGAACTCAAGGCGGAATACATTCGCCAGAATCCCGTGCGGAAGGGTCTCATCTCGTCCGCTGCGCAATGGCCTTATTTGTTCGAAAGCTAAAGGGTAGCGGCGGTTGTCTCGACCGCCCTTTGTGGCGATGGCGGTCGGGACGACCGCCGCTACCTTTCATCTGCCTCCTCTTCGTTCTCTGTTTCCTCCCCCTCCGCGCCACCACGCTCGACATCCCCATCTTCGCCGGCGGTTACGGGACGGCATTCTACGAGGAAACGGCGCGGCAGTTCGAAGCCCTGCGGCCGGGTGTGACCGTGCGGATCTACGGCGATCCGCGCATCGCGGACAAGCTGCGCGTCCGCATGATCGACGGCCATCTGCCCGACGCCGCGCTGCCGCGCGACCTGCTCATCCCTGCGCTCGCGCGCGCCGGCAAACTCCGCGACCTCACGCCGTATCTCGACGGCCCCAACTGGGAAGGCGACGCGCGCTGGCGCGACACGTTTCTCCCCGGCGCGCTCGATTCCTGGCTGATCGACGGCCACCCCTACGGGCTGCCGCTCAGCTACGCGGCGTGGACGATCTTCTACAACCGGGCGCTGTTTCGCGAACACGGCTGGACCGTGCCGCGCACCTGGGACGCCTTCTTCGCGCTCTGCGATCGCATCCGCGACGCCGGGATCGCGCCGGTGAGTGTGAGCGGCGTTTACAGCGCGTATCCCGACGCATTTCTCCGCGCCGCGTATCACAATCTCACCGGCGCCGAGGGCTGGCGCGCGCTCAACGCCCTCGCCCCCGGCGCATTCGTCGACCCGCGCTACGTCCGGGCCGCGGGCGTGCTCCAGCGGATCACGCAGGATTACACGCTGCGCGGCTGGGAAGGCGCGACGCACACCGCGGCGCAGCTCGCGTTCGTCGAGGGTCGGGCCGCGATGACCGTATCCGGATCGTGGATGCTCTACGAGATGGGCGACAAGATCCCGCGCGAGTTCGAGATCGGCGTGATGAACTTTCCCGTGTTTTTGGACGGCACCGCGGATCCGACGACGATCCAGGCGGGCGCGGACAGTTTCTTCGCATTCGCGACGGGCGACGCCGAACGCGAGCGGCTGACGATCGACTTTCTGCGCTTCCTGACCTCGCGGACGCGGGCCGCCGCGTTCGTGCGCGAAACCGATTCGCCGGTGGCGGTGCGCGGAATTCCGCTGGCGGCGTTTTCGCCGGCGATGCGGCCGGTCGCGGAGATGATCGCGAGCGCACGCGAGGCGTTCAACATGCCGCAACGCATGATGCAGCCGCCGGCGATCCGACAGGCGCTCGTCGACGGACGCAGTGCGCTGATGACCGGCAAGATCACGCCGCAGGAATATGGCGAGCGCATCGAGGCCGCCGCCGCGACCGACCGCGCCCGCGCCGCGGCGCCGAACGCCGTCGAGATCCGGCATCCCTTTTCCGGCACGCTGCTGCTCGCGCTGCTCGGCGGCCTCGCGCTCTGGCTCGCCTGGAGAAAAAAGCAGAAAACGGTAGGGACAGCTGTCCCCAGCCGTCCTGGGGTCAACGCCACGTCACCCGGTTTGGATCCCAGCGATTCCTACTTCGGTCGTCTGCGCGTGCCCGTTGCCGCCGGATTCGTCGGACCGGCGCTCGCCCTCTACGCGGCGCTCGTGATCGGACCGGCGCTCGTCGCGTTTGGCTGGGCGTTCGTGCGCTGGGATGGACTTGGCGCGAGCGAGTGGGCGGGCTGGTTCAACTTCAAATGGCTGCTCTTCGAGAGCGACCTGTTCTGGTTGGCGCTGCGGAACAATCTTTTCCTGATGATCGTGCCGGCGGCGATCGTGCTGCCGCTGGCGCTGCTCTTTGCGTATCTGCTCCACCGCGGCGTGTGGGGCGCATCGGCGTTTCGCGCGATCTTTCTGTTTCCCAACCTGCTCGGCGGCATCGCGGCGACGCTGCTGTGGCTCGGTGCCTACGAATCGCACGGCGGGCTCGTGAACGCCGCGCTGGTGCGGCTGGGCGATCTCGTGGGCTCGGATTGGTTGCGCGGTTTCGACGGTTATCCGTGGCTCGCGCAGGCGAATCTTTATCCGGCGCTGATCCCGATCTACGTGTGGATGGCGTGCGGTTTTAATCTCGTGCTTTATCTCGCCGCGATGGAGGGCGTGGATCCGCAGCTTTATGAGGCGGCGGAGCTCGATGGCGCGCCGCGGTGGCGACAGTTCTTCTCCGTCACGCTGCCGCTGATCTGGGAAGTGGTGGTGATCTCGGCGGTGTTTCTCGTGATCGGCGGCTTGAACGCGTTCGAGATGATCTGGCTGCTGACGTCGCAGGATCCGGACAGCTCCACGCACACGCTCGGGACGCTGATGGTGACGTCGATGTTCAAGGAGTTCCAGATCGGTCGCGCGACGGCGATCGCGGTGACGCTGTTTGTGCTCGTGCTCGCCGCCAGCGCGGCGCTGATGCGCGGCTTGAAACGCGAAAGCGTGGAACGCTGAAACCGCGGCGCATCATGGAAATGGATACCACGCGTCCGACCGATCCTTCCACTCCGTCCCGGCGGCCGGTGTCGCTTTCGCGGGGTCTGATCTTCGCCGTCCTCGCGGGCTACGCCGCGTGGGTGCTGTTTCCGATGCTGTGGGTCGCGTATTCGTCGTTGAAGTCCGACGCGGCGATTTTCCGCGACGCGTTCGCTCTGCCTGGGTGGGGCGAGTGGCAGACGGAGAACTACGCCGGTGCGTGGCGTGAGGCGCGGTTCAGCGAATATTTTTTCAACAGCGTGCTCGTGACGGCGGCGTCGGTGACGCTGATCGTGTCGCTCGGCGCGATGGCGGCATATGCGCTGGCGCGGTTTTACCATCCGCTCGGACGGGCGGTGTTCTGGTTGTTTCTTGCCGGTCTGATGATCCCGGCGCAGCTGGCGGTGGTGCCGTTGTTCTTCGAGATGCGCGAACTCGGCCTGCTGAATTCGCGGGTCGGCCTGGTGCTGGTTTACACGGCGAACGGGCTGCCGTTCGCGATCTTCATCCTCGCGGGCTTTTTCCGGTCGCTGCCGCGGGCGTTGTATGAGGCGGCGGTGATCGACGGTTGCGGCGAGTGGACGGCGTTCTGGCGCGTGCTGCTGCCGCTGGCGCGACCGGGCCTCGTGACGGTCGCGATCTTCCAGTTCATCGGCGTATGGAAGGAGTATTTCTTCGCGTTCATGTTGATGAGCGGCGACGTGGAAGGCGGGGCGCGGACGCTGCCGCTGGGGCTGGCGAATCTGGCGATCACGGCGCAATACCGGAGCAATTACGGCATGCTGTTCGCCGGGATCGTGCTGGTGACGGTGCCGATCCTGATCGTTTACCTGTTGTTGCAGCGTCAGATCGTGAAAGGTGTGGCGGCGGGGGCGTTGAAAGGCTGAGCGGGGCGCGGCGCAGGTTCGTTTCTCACCGGGTGTTGACCTGAACGCCTCCGAGTGAAGCGGCGCGCGAATGTGCCGATACAGGGCGCTGATGCCCACTGCCACGATGTTGCATCCCCGCCAGCCGAGGCGGGGAGCCACGCCGGGCCGTCGACCGACGACGGCCGCGGGTTGCCGCATCCTTGGTTCCCGGCGCGGGCGCTCGGCACGAGGTGCGCCGTGATGCGTTTCGTCCACGATCTTCCGATCCGGCGGAAGCTGGCGCTGATCAACGTGGTCACCACGGCGGCGGCGCTGATGCTGGCCTGTGCGGCGTTCGTGGGCTACGAGCAGGTGACTTTCCGGCAGACGCTGACGCGCAACCTCGCGATTACGGCCCAGATGATCGCGATCAACACGAGCTCGGCGCTCGCGTTCGAGGACACGGGTTCGGCGGAGCAGGTGTTGAAGGCGCTCGCCGCGCAGCCGCACATCGTGGCTGCGTGCGTTTACGACGGACGCGGCGCGGTGTTCGCCCAGTATCGGCGCGATGCCGTCCAGCCGGCGCAATGGCCGGTGCCGCAGGGCAACAGCGAGGCGTTCGACGCCGAGTCGCTCCAGATTTTTCGTCGGATCACCCTCGCGGGCGAAAACATCGGCACGATCTACGTGCAGTCCGATCTGACCGAGCTTGGCGCGCGCTGGCGACGGTATGCCTTGATCGCGGGGACGGTGCTGGCGGTCGCGATTCTCGTGGCGCTGCTGGTGGGCCCGCGGCTGCAACGTTTGATTTCCCAACCGATCTCGTCGCTCGTCGAAGCGATGGCCGGTATATCGGCGAAGGAGAGCCGCTATTCGGTGCGGGTGGCGAAGCGCGGCAACGACGAGTTGGGCCAGCTGATCGACGGCTTCAACGGCATGCTCGAGCAGATCCAGTCGCGCGATGCGGAGCTGCGCCGCGCGCAGGTGGAATTGGAAACGCGGGTGGAGGAGCGCACGAAGGAGCTCCTCGTGCAGATCGCGGAGCGGCAGCGCACCGAAGAGGAGCGCGACCGGTTCTTCACGTTGTCGCTGGATTTGTTGTGCATCGTCGGCTTCGACGGCTCGATGCGCCGCACGAATCCCGCCTTCCACGCGGTGCTCGGCTATCACGTGCGGGAGCTGCGCAAGCGGTCGTATCTCGACATGGTGCATCCCGACGACCGCGCGCTGGCGATCGGGGAGATCGAGCAATTAAAACGGGGGAAGTCGGTCTTGAATTACGAGACTCGCGTGTGCGGCCGCGACGGCGAGTATCGCTGGATCGCCTGGAGTGCGAAAGCCGTGCCGGAGGGCGGATGTTTTTACGCCTATGGCCGCGACATCACCGAGCGGAAACGTGCCGAGACGGAGCGGGAGACACTCACCCGGCAGCTCCTCGACATCTCGCGCCAGGCCGGCATGGCGGAGGTTGCGACCAGCGTGCTGCACAATGTCGGCAACGTACTGAACAGCGTGAACGTTTCCGCGACCCTCGTGCTGGACGAGGTGAAGAACTCCAAGGTGTCCGTCATCGCGCAGCTTGGCGGCCTGCTCCGGGAGCACGCCACGGATCTCGGGGCGTTCCTGACGGTCGACTCGCGCGGGCGGCAGATCCCGAATTTTCTGCAGACGCTGGCCGAGCACCTGGCCGCGGAACAAGCCACGATCCTGCGCGAGGTCGAGTCGTTGCGAAAGAACATCGAACACATCAAGGACATCGTCTCGATGCAGCAGAGCTATGCGCGCATCTCGGGCGTGGTCGAAACCGTCGCCGTCGCCGAACTCGTCGAGGACGCGATCCAGATGAACACCGGGGCGTTGCAGCGGCACGGCGTCACGCTCACCCGCGATTATCGCGACCGTCCGAGCATCACCGTGGAAAAGCACAAGGTCCTGCAGATCCTGGTGAACCTCATCCGCAACGCGAAGTATGCGTGTGACGAATCGGGTCGCGCGGAGAAACGCATCACCTTGCAGATCGCCGCGGGCGAACGGAGCGTGCGGATCAGCGTCGCGGACAACGGCGTCGGCATCCCGGCGGAAAACCTCACGCGGATCTTCAATCACGGTTTCACCACGCGCTCGCACGGCCACGGTTTCGGGCTGCACAGCGGAGCGCTCACCGCGCAGGAGCTGGGCGGTGCGATTCATGCCGCCAGCGACGGCCCGGGGCACGGCGCCACCTTTACGGTTGAGCTGCCGTACCGGCCCAAGGAAGTATCGGCCGCATGAGCACAGAAATCGTCGACAAGAATCTCCGCGTGCTCGTGGTCGACGACAACGAGGCCATCCACGCCGATTTCCGGAAGATCCTGGAGAAACCGGGTCGGACGGCCGACGCGCTCGCGGCAGCGGCGGCGGAATTGTTCGGCGACTTTGCGCCGCAGGCGCCGGTGCCCACGCCCGTGTTCGAAATGGAGTCGGCCTTTCAGGGGCAGGAGGGACTCGACTTTGTGCAGCGCGCGAAAGCCGCCGGTCGGCCCTACGCGATGGCGTTCGTCGACGTGCGCATGCCGCCGGGCTGGGACGGCGTCGAAACCGTCGTGCGCATGTGGCAGGTGCAGCCGGACCTGCAGGTCGTGATTTGCACGGCGTATTCCGACTATTCATGGGACGAACTCTTCCGAAAGCTCGGGCATTCGGACCGGCTCGTGATCCTGAAAAAGCCGTTCGACAACATCGAGGTGCAGCAGCTCGCGACCGCGTTGACCGAGAAGTGGCGGCTGACGCAGCAGGCGCAGTTGAAAATCGAGGACCTCGAGCGCCGGGTGCAGCAACGTGCGACGGAGCTCGAAACCACGCTCGAACAGCTCGCCCACGCGCGCAAGATGGAGGCGGTCGGCCAGCTCGCCGGCGGCATTGCCCACGACTACAACAACATCCTTACCGCGACGCTGATGCAGCTCGGCCTGCTCGCCACGCATCCGGAGGCGACGCCGGCGATCCGGGCGGGGGTGGACGAACTCGAGAAAATGGCGCAGCGCTCGGCGAGCCTGACACGGCAATTGCTGACCTTCAGCCGCCGCCAGGTGGTGCAGATCAAGGTCTTCGATCTCAACGAGAGCATCGACAACCTCGTCAAAATGCTGCGCCGGCTGCTCGGCGAACATATCGAGCTGACCCTCGCCAAATCCGCGCGGCCGATGTGGATCGAGGGCGATCCCGGCATGGTCGAGCAGGTGGTCACGAATCTGTGCGTCAACGCGCGCGACGCCATGATGCCGCGCGGCGGCCGGCTTTCGCTGGCGACCGAAGAGGTCACGCTCGACGCGAGCGCCCCGGCCGCCAACCCCGAATCCCGCCCCGGATCGTTTATCCGGCTCACCGTCGAGGACACTGGCTGCGGCATGGATGCGATGACCATCGAGCACATCTTCGAGCCGTTCTTCACCACCAAGGAGCTGGGCAAGGGCACCGGACTCGGCCTGGCGACAGTGTACGGCATCGCGAAGCAGCATCACGGCTGGGTGGAGGTCAGCAGCGAGCCCGAGCGAGGCAGCCGGTTTCGGGTCTATTTTCCAGTGGCCGCAAAGGTGGTGCCGCTGCCGGCGCCGACCGCGCCGGTCGATGCCCGCCGGCACACCGGTTGTGTGCTGATCGTGGAGGACGAGGAAACGGTGCGGTTCATCGCGTCGCGGGCGCTGCAGCGCAGCGGTTATCGCGTGCTCGAGGCGATCGACGGTCCCGATGCGATCCGCCTCTGGTCGCGCCACGCGACGGAAATCGATTTGCTGTTTTCGGACATGGTGATGCCGAACGGTCTTTCCGGGGTGGACCTCGCGCGGCGGTTCCGCGCCGAAAGGCCGGAGCTGAAGGTCGTGATCACGAGCGGCTACAGCATGAATCTCGCGAAGGAAGGGCTGCCCGCCGGCCCGGACATCGCGTATCTGGCCAAACCCTACGAAGTGGCCGGCCTGACCCGGCTCATGCACCAGACGCTGGAAGGCGAGCCCCGCTCGGCCTGAGCCGAAGATGGCGGCGGCGGCCGCGCGGGTATCCCACGCCGCGAGACAGGAACGACGAAACCGGGCGGCCGCTTGACACGTCGAATTTTTGAGTGAACCAATATTCATTCAAAAATGCCGAGGACACCCCGACAGTTCGAAACCATCCGGCGGCGCACGCGGGCGCGCATCGTCCGCGCGGCTGCCGCGCTCTTCGTGGAGCAGGGCATCCATGCGACCACGGTGGCCGACATCGCGCGTCGCGCCGGAGTCGCGGTCGGGCTGCTGTATCGTCATTTCGAAACCAAGGAGGAGTTGCTGGCCACCATCGTCGCCGACTCGCGGGATCATCTGGAAGCAACGATCGATGCCCTGGTCGCGGGCGGACCGCATCTCGCGGAATTCGCGGATGCCCTGCTCTCCGCGCTGAAGGCAAACCGGAAGCGCTGGCGGATGCTGCTCGCGGTCCTGCTGCAACCGCAGGCCCGGAAGGTGTTGCCCAAGGCGCGCTGGGAGTTCGAGGCGCGCCTCGCCGACGCCGTGCGCCGGCTCGCGCCGATGCCATCGGAGCACCCTGCGGTGGCGGCCGCCGATGTCCCGCGCTTCCTGCACGCTGTCGTGATGACCTATCTCGTCACCGAAAACGAAGCCCTGGCCCGCGACCTCGCCACGGCGCTGTTCCGACGATCATGAAACCGCTTTCTCCCTCCCTGTGGGCGACACTCGCCTTGTATCTCGTGACCGTGATCCACCACGCCTACGGCGCCGCGGTCTACGACACCCCGTGGCGGCTGCATGTCGTCGGAATCGGCGCCGTGGCTTTGCTGCCGGTTGTCCTGCTCGCGGCGTGGGCGGCGAAATCGCGCCGCCGCGGACCGCTGGTTGCCTATGCGCTGGCGAGCTTCGTCCTGTTCGGCTTGCCCATCGGATTCTTCGAAGGCGGCTACAATCATGTGGTGAAGAACGTCGCGTTCCTGGCGGGCGCCGGTCGCGAAACCCTGGATACGCTGTATTTCTTCGCCGTGGGCGCCTACGAAATTCCGAACGACTGGATTTTCGAAGTGTCGGGCGGATTGCAACTCGCCGTGGGACTGGTGCAGGCCCGGCTGCTCTGGCGGTTGGGCGCAGTTCCGGACGTCGACGGCGCCGAAGGCGAACGCCGGCGGCTGACGCGGGGCGAAATGATCGCTCCCTTTGCGGCCATGACCATTCGCGGCGAAAGCGTGCCGGTGCCCGATCCCGCGGGGCGCTGGGTGCATCTTCATTTTCGCCGGTTTGCGGGCTGTCCGATCTGTATCACGCACCTGCGGGCGATGGCGCGGCAGCACGAGGAGATCGTCCGCGCCGGCGTGCGTCAGGTGGTGTTCTTTCATTCTTCGGCGGCTGAAGTGGAGAAGCACGAAGGCGGATTGCCGTTCGATCTGGTGGCGGACGTGAGCAAGACATTCTACCGGCGCTTCGCCGTCGAGCAGTCGTGGTCTGCCTTTCTGCATCCGCGGGCGCTCGGCGCGGCGTTGCGCAGTGCGGTGCGTGGCCGAGGCGGGTTCAAGGTGGAGAATGGCCGCCGCGGATTGCCGGCGGATTTTCTGCTCGATGCGAGCGGCCGCGTGATCGCCGTCCACTACGGCACGCATGCGTTCGATCAATGGGACGCCGGCACGCTGCTCGCGCTGGTCGCCGGTGCGACCCCACCTCAACGCGTCACGCGCCCGGCTTAGCTCGCGGCGGTCGCTTCCCGCACGAGTGCGGCAATCCCCGGCGGCAACGCGAGACCGTGGGCGAGTTCCTGCGCGCGCGGCGACATCTTGCGCCAGGTTTTCCGCAGGATATCGATGAACTTCTCCCGCGGATAATCCGCGTGCTGGGCGGCGAACGCACCGATCTCGTTTTCCAGAAAAACGAGGCACGCCGCATCCTCGAGCGCCTGCGTGCCGGGATTGGTTTTCAGGCCGCTTTTGGAAACCCACGTCGCGACTTCGGCGGCTTCCTCGGCGGGCACGCCGGCTTCGAGCAGGAGCGCGCGAGCGCGCTCCGCTTGTTTCGTGTAAAGCGAGCGGCGCCACGTGAGATAACCGGCTTTGCCCTCGGGAAAACTCGCGCGTGGCACCGACCAGCGTTCGAGGTGCTGACAGCGCGCGGCGAGCCGCAGGAGCGGCGTGGGCTCCGCGGCGACGCGCGCGACCCACGCCTCCATGCGCTCGGCATAAACGAGTTCGGCGGGACGCCCGTCCGCGGAAACATTCGGGTCGGCGGCATGGGCAGCGTCGATCAGGGCGCGGGCGCGGTCGTAGGAGTCCATTGGATCGCAGTCGAAACCGTTGCTTTTGATGCGGCAAGCTGCAGATTTCGCGCCGTGCACGCGCCGTCACGCCCACGTCCGCGGGAGAAATGTTCTCCCGGCGGTCGCCGTTTCGACGCGTGGCTCCGGGCCTGAGGGCTCCGGTTGCATGCATGCTCCCGACGATTGCCGAAGTTGCGGGGTCTGCTGTTTTTCGCGGCTCGAGGCGTATGTGCGCGTGACGGGGGAGGATTGGGCGCGATTGGAGCCGAACGCGGATCGCCTCGCGCACTTCATCGGGAATCGCGCGTTCCTGCGGATGACGGACGGGCATTGCGCGGCACTGGAGATTCGGCGCCGGCCCGACGGACAGTCCGACCATTTTTGCACGATTTATGAACAACGGCCGCAGATCTGTCGCGATCTTGCGCGCGGTTCACCCGAGTGCCTCGGCGAAATCGCCACCAAGGCGATGCGGTCGGTGGAATCCCGGATTCGGTAGCGGGTTGCTCAATCTTCCGTTGCGTTCGAAGGCACCCATCGTAGAAACGCCGTTTCCCACTTTCCCACGATGCCCACTGCCGAAGTCCCCGCCCCCGCGGCCATTCGTCCCGTCAAGAAGCTCATGGCTGCCAACCGCAGCGAAATCGCCGTGCGTATTTTTCGCGCCGGGACGGAGCTTGGATTGCGGACGGTCGCGGTATTTGCCCACGAAGACCGTTTGAGCATCCACCGCTACAAGGCGGACGAGGCATATCAGGTGGGCGAAGGGAAAGGGCCGGTCGCCGCCTATCTCGACATCGAGAGCATCGTCGACATCGCGAAGGCGAAGGGCGTCGACGCGATTCACCCGGGCTACGGTTTTCTTTCTGAAAACGCCGACTTCGCCCGCGCCTGCGCCAAGGCCGGTCTGATCTTTGTCGGTCCGCGCCCCGAACTGCTCGAGATGATGGGCGACAAGACCGCCGCCCGCGCCCTGGCGAAACGCATCCACGTGCCCGTGCTGCCCGGCACCGAGGAGCCTATCACCGATCGCGAGGAAGCGCTGAAGACCGCTAAATCGATCGGCTTTCCGCTGATCATCAAGGCGGCATTCGGCGGCGGCGGCCGCGGCATGCGCGTCGTCCAAAAGGCTTCCGATCTCGCTGGCCTGCTCGATGAAGCGCAGGCGGAGGCGGGCCGCGCGTTCGGCAATCCGGCGGTGTTTCTCGAGAAATACATCCCGCGCGCGAAGCACATCGAGGTGCAGATCCTCGGCGACCAGCACGGCAATGTCATCCATCTCCACGAGCGCGACTGCTCCGTGCAGCGCCGGCACCAGAAGGTGATCGAGGTCGCGCCGAGCTACGGGCTCCCGGAAAAAGTCGTGTCCGAGTTGTGCGAAGCCGCGGCCCGCATGGCGCGCGAGATCCGCTACGACAACGCCGGCACGATCGAATTCCTCTACGATCTCGACCGCCACGAGTGGTTCTTCATCGAGATGAACCCGCGTATCCAGGTTGAGCACACGGTCACCGAGGTGATCACCGGCCTCGACCTCGTCCGCGCGCAGATCCTGATCGCGCAGGGCTACTCGCTGCATTCGCCGGAGGTCGGCATGCCGCCGCAGGACCAGGTGCCGCGCAACGGCTACGCGATCCAGTGCCGCATCACGACGGAGGATCCGGAAAACAAGTTCATCCCCGACTACGGCCGGCTGCTCGCGTATCGCTCGCCCGGCGGCTTCGGCGTGCGCCTCGACGGCGCGATGGGCTTCGCCGGCGCGGTGATCACGCCGTTCTACGACTCGCTGCTCGTGAAGTGCATCACCAGCGGCCACACCTACGACATCGCGCTCAACCGCTCGCGCCGCGTCCTCAGCGAATTCCGTATCCGCGGCGTCAAGACGAACATCCCGTTCCTCGAAAACGTCATCGCGCATCCGACCTTCCGCAGCGGCGCGGCGACGACCACGCTGATCGACACGACGCCGGAGCTGTTCAAGTTCAAGCCCCGCCGCGACCGCGCGACGAAGCTGCTCAACTTCCTCGGCAACGTCATCGTCAACGGCAACCCCCACGCCAAGGGTTTCCGTCCGGAGAAATCCTTCACGCCCGCGCTGCCGCTCACGGCCGGCCACGGCGAGGCGCGCCGCGGCACCCGCCAGCTCCTCCTCGAGCTCGGCCCGCGCAAGTTCGCCGAGTGGACGCTCAAGCAGAAGCGTCTCCTGATCACGGATACGACGTTCCGCGACGCGCACCAGTCGCTGATGGCGACGCGCGTCCGCACCTACGACATGCTCGCCAGCGCCAGCGCCGTCGCGCACCACGCGCCGGGCCTGTTCTCGCTCGAGATGTGGGGCGGCGCGACCTTCGACACCGCGATGCGCTTCCTCAACGAGGATCCGTGGGAGCGCCTCCGGCAGCTCCGCGCGCGCGTGCCGAACATCTGTTTCCAGATGCTGTTCCGCGGCGCCAACGCCGTCGGCTACACGAATTATCCCGACCACGTCGTCGCCGGCTTCGTGAAGCACGCGGCCGCGAGCGGCATGGACATCTTCCGCATCTTCGACTCGCTGAATTATCTGCCGAATCTCCGCGTCGGCATGGAAGCGGTGCAGGGCACGCACGCGATCTGCGAGGCGGCGATCTGCTACACGGGCGACATCCTCGACGACCGCCGCGACAAGTTCTCGCTGAAGTATTACGTGAAGCTCGCGCAGGAGCTGGAGCGCATGGGCGCGCATTTCCTCGCGATCAAGGACATGGCGGGCCTCTGCCGGCCGTATGCGGCGCACAAGCTCGTGAAGGCGCTGCGCGAGGAGATCGGCCTGCCGATCCATTTCCATACGCACGATACGAGCGGCATCGCCGCCGCCTCGATCCTGCGCGCGAGCGATGCCGGCGTGAACGTCGTCGATCTTGCGCTCGCCGCCATGAGCGGCAGCACGGCGCAGCCGAATCTCAATTCGATCGTCGCCGCGCTGCAGCACACACCGCGCGACACCGGCCTCGATCTGGATCGGTTGAACACGTTCTCCGATTACTGGGAGCACGTGCGCGAATTCTATCGTCCGTTCGACACCGCGCCGAAGACCGGATCCGCCGAGGTCTATCTGCACGAAATGCCGGGCGGCCAGTATACGAATCTTAAGGAGCAGGCCGCCGCGATGGGCGTGTCGCAGCGCTGGCCGGAAATCGCGCGCACCTACGCCGAGGTCAACGCGCTCTTCGGCGACATCGTGAAGGTCACGCCGTCTTCGAAGGTCGTCGGCGACATGGCGCTCTTCCTCTTCTCGCGTGGCATCAAGCCCGCCGATGTTGTCAACCTCGAGCCCGGCGCCACGCCGTTCCCCGAGAGCGTGATCGACATGATGATGGGCGGACTCGGCTGGCCCGAGGGCGGGTGGCCGGAGCCGGTCTGGCGCGCGATCCTCGGCGAAAAACGTTTCAAGGAGGCGAAGGCGAAATACACGGCCGACACCGCGAAGAAGGCGAAGGCCGCAAAGAAGGCCGCTGTGTCGAATGCGGATCTCGTCGTGATTCGCGCGGAGCTGGCCGACAAGCTCCGCCACGAGCCGTCGGACGACGAACTCTACTCGCACCTCATGTATCCGGGCGTGTTCGCGGACTTCGTGAAACACCAGCGCGAATACGGCGATGTGAGCGTGCTGCCGACGCCGGCGTTCTTCTATGGGTTGAAGCCCGGCGAGGAAATTTCGGTCGAGATCGAAGAGGGCAAGGTCCTCATCATCCGCCTGATCTCCGTCGGCGCGCCCGACAAGGACGGCCGCCGCACGCTGAGCTACGAGCTCAACGGCATCGCGCGCGAAGCGTTCATCGTCGACAAGAGCGTGGCGCCAAAGGTGAAGGCGCGCGTGAAGGCCGATCTCGCCGACCCGATGCAGGTCGCGGCGCCGATCCCCGGTCTGATCGTCCTCATGTCGGCTTCGGTCGGAGCGAAAGTCGCGAAGGGCGACAAGCTCTTCATGATGGAAGCGATGAAGATGCAGACCACGGTGTATGCGCAGGCCGACGGCGTGGTCGCGGAGGTCAACGCCGCGATCGGCGATACGGTCGAGGCCAAGGACCTCATCGTGAAGCTCCGCTCCGCGGGTTGAGTCGGCGCTTTTCGCCGACGTGGAAAAAATAGATCGCGGTGCGACCGTTGCCGGTTGCACCGCTTCCGCGCGGCGTGGCGGCGTTCGGAACGAGACGCGCTTATCTTTAGCCTGTCGGTTGTTCTGTCGCGTCGTGCGCAAGCGGAGGCGCGGCTTTTCGACGTCTCAGGGATTCACCTACACCCCTGCCGGGAAATGAATGGTAACTATGATTGGCAGACTGAATTTCGATTTCTCAGTAATGTCATGGGATGCCTGATCGTGCCGCCCGACTTCAACGACGCTTCGGCCAGGTCTTGCGCGCCGAGAGAACTGCGCGATCGCTTACCCAGCAAGATGTTGCATTCGAGGCGGAGCTGAGCCTCACCTACGTCGGGGAAGTGGAGCGCGGGGAGCGAATGATTTCGTTGGATACGCTTTCGCGGGTGGCGCACGCATTGGACATGGCGCCATCGGAACTGCTGGCGAAGGTGGAAGCGCTCGCGGCGGTGGAGGAGCGGGATCGCGTCGAGCCGGCGCCGGGTGGAAAAGGCGCGGGGAGCCCGAATGGGGCAGCGCCGATTCTCATCGCCGAGGACGATCAGGACGATCTTTCGCTGGTGCGCCATTTTCTCGGCATCGCCGGCATCAAGCGCCCGCTCGTCACGGTGGGCAACGGCGAGCAGCTGATCGATTACCTGCGCCCGCTCTGTGACGGCACGGGCAACCCGACCGGTGCCCTCAAGCCGTGCTTGCTCTTCCTCGACATCAACATGCCGAAGGTCGACGGGTTCGAAGCCTTGGAATGGATCCGCGCGCAGCCGGTGTTGAAGGAGATGCCGGTCGTCGCGCTTTCGAGCTCGATCGAGCCCCACGACATCAAACGCGCGGCCAAACTCGGCGTCACGCGGTTCATGACGAAATATCCCCGTCCGCAGGTGTTTGCGGAGATCGTCGACAGCTATTGCAGCATCGGTTGATCCCGCGGCGGGGCCGAGAAGGCGCGTTTCTGGAGGTGGCGCGGCGCGCTTCAATCCGGGCCGGTCGTTCCGAACGACATCGACGGCGTGCCTCCGCCACCAGGATCGTCCGTCGTGCGGCGCGCCGCATGAGCCATATCCTGGTTTACACTACGAAGGTCGATCGCGCGAAAGTCGCCGCCGCAGGTATCCACAAAAACGATGCGAACCTGGCACCCCGGCGGAAGTTTCACTTGCGGAGCGGGTGATGGGGCGTAGTTGTTGCCCGCCACTTGCGATGAATCCGCCCCACGAGGAATTTGCGTCCGCCTTTCGGCTCATCGTGGCCGTGCAGGAGCTGTCGCTCGCCCGCAGCATGCAGCGCGTGCAGGAAATCGTGCGGCGCACGGCGCGGGAGCTGACCGGCGCGGACGGGGCGACCTTCGTCCTGCGGGAGGGGGGCAACTGCTATTATGCGGACGAAGATGCGATCGGGCCGCTGTGGAAGGGCCGGCGTTTCCCCCTGGAAAGCTGTGTCAGCGGCTGGGTGATGCGGCGAGGCGAGCCGCTCGTGATCGCGGACATCTATGCGGACCCGCGTGTGCCGCTCGATGCCTATCGCCCGACTTTCGTGAAAAGCCTCGCGATGGTGCCGATCCGACGGGAGGCGCCGATCGGCGCCATCGGCAACTACTGGGCCTCGCACCGCGTGGCTTCGCCGACGGAGTTGCAGCTGCTCCAGGCCCTGGCCGACAGCACGTCGGTCGCCCTGGAAAACGTGCAGGTCTACGCGGAGCTCGAGCAGCGCGTGAAGGAGCGGACGATGGAGCTGGAGCGCGCGAACCGGGAACTGGAATCCTTTTCGTATACGGTCTCGCACGACCTGCGCGCGCCGATCCGCCACATCAACGGGTTCGCCACGATGCTGGGCAAGCATCCCGACTGCGGCCAGGAGGCGCTCGGCCTGGTGACCCGGATCCAGAAATCGTCGCTGCGGATGAATCAGCTCATCGACGACATGATGAAGCTGGCGCGGATCTCGCGGATGGCCTTGCAGCGCGAGCCGGTCGATTTTTCGACGCTCGCCGCCGAGATCCTGGCGGCGAGCCGGGTGGGCGATCCCGATCGCGACGTCGAGCTGGCGATTGCCCCCGGGCTGGTGGCGGACGGCGACCCCGGACTGCTGCGCATCGCGCTCGACAACCTCCTCGGCAACGCCTGGAAGTTTACCGCCAGGACGCCGCGCGCACGCATCGAGTTCGGCGCGACCAGCGGCTCCCCCCGGGAATTTTTCGTCCGCGACAACGGCCCGGGCTTCAAGATGGAGCACGCGAAGAAACTGTTTCAGCCATTCTCGCGCCTGCATTCGGAGCACGAATTTCCGGGCAGCGGCATCGGCCTCGCGACCGTTCACCGCATCGTCGAGAAACACGGCGGCGCCATGCGCGTGGAAGCAGGGCTCGATCAAGGCGCCACTTTCTATTTTACTCTGGGATAAACCCCAACCCCAAGCAGCGAGGCGATCATGACGCGACGCGACTTCTTGAAAACCCTGTCCGTGGCCGCGGGGGCCGCCGCGGCGGGCGAGTTACGGGCGGAGACGTCCGTCACGCCGGCGCCGAGCGCCGCGAAACTCCCGCGCTGGCGCGGGTTCAACCTCCTTGAGAAATTTATCGCGCGCGTGGAGAACGCGCCGTTCCGCGAGGAGGATTTCGCCTGCATCGCCGAGTGGGGTTTCGATTTCGTGCGCCTGCCGATGTCGTATCACTGCTGGTCGAGCCCGCGGGACTGGCGCCAGATCCGCGAACCCGTGATGAAGGAGGTCGACGCCGCCGTCGCGCTCGGCCGCCGCCACGGCGTGCACGTGTGCCTCAACTTTCACCGCGCGCCGGGCTACTCCGTCGATCGCTCCGAGCAGGAGCCGTTCAACCTCTGGACCGACGCCGAGGCGCTGGAGGCGTGCGCGTATCACTGGCGGCACTTCGCCGAGCGCTACCGCGACGTGCCGAGCACGGCGTTGAGTTTCGATCTGTTGAACGAGCCCGGGATGAAAAACGACGCCGAGCTGCTCGACGACGCCACGTATGCGCGCGTGGTGCGGACGCTCGTCGAGACAATCCGCGCGGAAAGTCCGGAGCGGTTGATCATCGCGGACGGCTTGTCGTGGGGCCGGATCCCGTGTCCCGCGCTCGCGTCGCTCGGCATCGCGCAAAGCACGCGCGGCTACGAGCCGATGCCCGTGAGCCACTGGAAGGCGACCTGGGTGGGCGGCGCCGATCGCTGGCCGGAGCCCACGTGGCCGTTGCCCGCCACCGACGCGTCGGTCGCCGCGGATCGCGGGCAGATCGAGACGTTCAAGAACGTGTTTCGCGAGAATCCGATCGTGATGCGCCACATCGACGATCCGATCTTCGTCGCCGACTGGAATCGCGAGCGCATCCAGGCGCAGCTGATCCGGCCGTGGCAGGATCTGGAGCGGAGGGGCGTCGGCGTGCACGTCGGCGAATTCGGCGCGCACCAGTTCACGCCGCACGCTGTCGTGCTTTCGTGGATGCGCGACCTGCTCGCCGCGTGGAAGGACGCCGGCTGGGGCTGGGCGCTGTGGAATCTCCGCGGCTCGTTCGGCGTCCTCGACAGCGAGCGCGCGGACGTGCGCTACGAAGCGTTTCGCGGGCACCAGCTCGATCGCCGCATGCTCGAGCTGTTGCGCGCAGGCTGAGGCAAGCTCGCCCGCGAGCGTGTGCGGGACGGGGCTTATTTCGCGCCCGGCGCAGCGTGCATCGTGCGGATGAAGTCCTCTGATTCGCGGATGGACGCTTCCATGTCGGCGATGAGCCGCGAGATGTCGGCCTCGAGCTCGCGATTGGTCGACGTGAGCGACGCGAGCGCACGGGCGTTGAGATTGTGCTTCAGGAAAAGCACCTGGTCGCGAAACGTGGCGAGCACCGGATCCATGCGATCCGCTGCGCGGCGCATGACCTTGATCAGGTCGTCATAGCGCCGACGGGTGAGATCCAGCTCGCGCTCGCTTTCGCGGCGGAGCGAGGCGTTGGAATATTGTTTCAACTCGTCCTTCCATTCGCGGAAGAGCGCTTCGGCCACATCCTCGACGGCGGCGATCCGCTCGCGCACTTCCTTCGCCCGCGCTTCGCTGCGCTGGAACTCGCGGTTGAGCGAATCGTATTTCCGCTGCAGTTCGCCGCCGTCTACTTTCGTGACGGCGAGGAATTCCTCGAGCGCGCTGGCAAACTGTTCCTTGGCCTTGTTCTGCGCGTCGCGCGTGGACTCGACGCGATCGACGAGGATTTCGCGCTTCGCGAAGCCGAACTTCTCCATCGTGTTGTAGTAGGTCGAGGAGCACCCGGCGAAGCCGAGCCCCAGGACGAGGATGAGCGGCAGGAAAGCACGTGATGTCATGGCTCCTTCGACCGCGATCGCTCCTCTCAGTGCCGCGTCGCGCCTCGTCAGCCGGCAGAAGCGGATCGGGTCCAGAAATCCGATTGCACGAGCCCCCATTCGACCGCGCGCCGTGCTTGCAGCGCGAAACCATGGGCGCGCAGCAACGCGTCGGGCGGCGTCACGCGCCGGGCGCGCACGCGGGTCACGGGGCGGAAAAACGCATACATGAGCGCGTGAATCGCGCGGGCGCGCTGGCGTTTCCATCCGCGCGCGGGCACGGCAAAATCCGTGACCAGCCAACGCGCTTCGGGGCGCGCCGCGGCCGCGAGAAGGCCGATCACCTCGCGGAGCTCGGCCGGCGGAAAGCAATCGAGGAAGAAGTGCGTCACGACCGCGTCGAAACTTTCGGGCGGTGGCGTCCACGCCGGCAGCGTGGCGTGGACAAAGCGGACGTTCGCGGCCGCGGAGCCGAGACGCTGGCGCGCGGCGGCGAGCATACGGGCAGAGGCGTCGACACAGACGAGTTCCGATTTCGGAAAGCGGCGGGCACATGCCGGCACGAACGGGCCGTGTCCAACGCCGGCGACGAGGATGCGCTGCGCGCCGGCGAGACGGTCGAGCCAGGCGAGCCGCGCGCGTTGCAGCCGGCGGCCGGCGAGCACCGCTTCCATCCACGTGTAGTGCGGCGCCAGCCGGTCGAAGCTCATGGCAGCGGGACGAGTTGCCACCAACAGCCGGCGGCGATGGCGCCCGCGGCGTAGGCGATCACGTCGCGCCAGTCGCCCGTCGCGTGCGCACTGAGGTGGGGCATGACCGCTTCGGCGATGATGGCCCACGCGCAGAGATGCAGCGCGATCTCGCGCCAGCGCGGGCGGGCATCGTCGCCGCGAACGCCGAGTTTGCGCTGGAGCCAGAGCACCAGCGGCAGCGCGGCGGGAATCAGCAGGAGATCGTTGAAATAACCGTGGAGAAACGTGCCGCCCACCTGGCCGCGCCACCAGAAGCGGTTGAGCGCATACAGCGCGCAGGCCGCCAGGCACAACGGATCCAAGGCATAGGCGAAACGCTTCACAGAAGCGCGGCGATCAAAACCCCGCTGCCGAGCGCAATCAGCAGGCGGAGAGCAAACGGGGGGAGGTAAGGCGGAAGGGAATTCATCGGGAATGACAAGAAACCCTCCTGCGCGCCACAGGCAAGCGGCGGAAATCCGGCAGTGCTCGGTCGAATCCGTCGGATTAGCGCGAACGATGTAAGTCTAGCCGCGGGATGGGGAGTAGGGCGGGGTCTTTAACCCGCCCTACTAAAGGGCGCTGAAGGACAAATCGGGAGCGAGAACGTCTACTGTTGCGTCCGCCGGCTCAGCACCGATTTCAGCTTTTCCAGGTCGGTGCGGACCATGGCGATATCGCGCTCAAACGCCTCGTCGTTCATGCCGTCCTGGCGATAAACGGTGAACAAAACCTCGGCACCGTCGTCGTTTTTCACGACGCGCATCGGCACGTGAACGGTGAGGCTCTCGTTGACCGTCACATCATGGTCGAGCACGCCAAAGACGTTGCGCGGCGAGAAACGGATATGCACGTTGCCTTGCGACGTGGTGGCGCGCCAGCCGTCGCCCTCGGGCCGGACTGCGGTGATGAATTCACTCCACTCCGGGAGGTGCTGCGGATCCGCGAGATAAGCGTAGACGGCGGCGGGCGGGTGTGGAATGGAAACGCTGACGGTGTGGGCGGGCTTCATGGTAATGCGGTGAATAGTGGAAGAAGCGGGCGTATCCGAAGTCTGGATAAACGGCTCGGTCAAGCAGGCCGCGGCAGGGTGACGATCGTGCTGTCGTATTTTTCCATCACCGCCGCGTGTTGCGCGATCGGCGTTTGGTGCAGCTCCTGGATCATCCGGCCGAGTTTCGGCGTGAGGATCAGAAGATAGCGCGAGTTGCCGAGTGGGTCGAAGTAGCTGTGAGCGACACCGGCCGGAACGACGACCGTCGTGCCGGGAAGCGCCTCGCGTTCCCCATCGGCGAAACGAAACACGAGCTTCCCCTCGAGCACGTGCCACGCCTCGTCGTCGGCGTGGTGAACGTGGACGTAAGCGGGACCGCTGCCGGTTCCTTCGTGGATCTCGAACGCGGAGCCCCGCGCCGCGCGGGCGGGGTTGTCCTGAAGAAAAATCGGCGAGCTCATGGCCTGGGTTGGTGGGACGTGGAGAGAGCGGCCGTGTGAGCCGAAAGTTTCGCGGCGACGGACGTTTCGATCTGCGTCATCGTCGCAAGGAACTCCTTTTGCAGATCGATTCCGTAGAGTTGCGCCAGCACGAGGACGCTCCACAGGCAGTCGGAAAGCTCGTGCGCCAGTTTGCGGTCGACCTCCTCGATCGAGCGCAAGCCGCTCCTGGCCATGACGAGCTTCATCAGGTCACCGACGTCGCCGACGAAACCCTGCATCACCTCTTCCTTCGTCCACGGGCGTCCGGCGCGCGCCCGCTCGAGATCGCCCAGACGCTCTCGCACCGCCATCGCTCGTTTCGTCAACGCCTCGAGATCCATGCTGGGGTTCATGAACGGAGGTTGATGCGCCGGAGCGCGGCGCCGAGCCGAAACGGGGTGGCGCGATGCGTTCAGCGTCGGGTTTTGAGGACGCGGTATTTCAAGTGCGCCACGCCCGCGCCTTCGATGACGCGCAGCGGTTCGAGTTGCACGTCGCGCGCCGTTGCGAAGTCGAGGAGGCGTTCGCCCGCGCCGAGCAATTGCGGCACCACGTGAAGTTCGATCTCGTCGAGCAGCCCGGCGGCGAGGAATTGCTGCACGACGCTCGCGCCGCCGCCGATCATGACGTTGCGGCCGCGGGCGGCTTGGCGGGCTTGGGCCAGCGCGGATTCGATCCCGTCGGTGACAAAATGAAACGTGGTGCCGCCGGTCAGCGCGAGGGGCGGACGCGCGTGATGCGTGAGCACGAAGACCGGATGATGAAACGGCGGTTCGTCGCCCCACCAGCCCTGCCACGGCCGCGCGCTCCATGGACCGCGTTCGGGGCCGAACATGTTGCGACCCATGATGGTCGCGCCGACGTTTTCGAACGCTTCGCGCAGGACGTCGTCATTGACGCCGGTTTCGCCGGCATCGCCGTCGCCATGCATCGTGCGGAATGTTTTCGTGGGAAACGCCCAATCGTGGAGGTGGACTGCGCCTTCGCCGAGTGGGTTTTCGAGGCTTTGATTTGGCCCGGCGACATAGCCGTCGAGTGACACGGTGATCTGGCAGATGACTTTGCTCATGGGGGGTGTTCGATGGAGGTGTTTCACCTCCTGGCCGAACGGGCGGGCGGTTTTTCGACAGCGAAGGACGTAAATTTTGAAATCGAACCGAGGAAATGCGGTGCGAGCTGGAAGATCACCTCGAGCGGATTTTCGGCACCTCGTAGGTGAGTTCCGCAAACGCGCCGAACTGCTGAACCGACACCAGCTTCAAAGCCGGTGAGATGATCGAGCGCGGCAGCAGCGGTTTGCCGGTGCGAAGCGTCACGGGGGCGATCTGCACGATCAGCTCGTCGAGCAGATCGTGGTCGCAGAATTGTCCGACCAGTTCGCCGCCGCCGACGATCCAGAGATTCTTGTCGCCGGCGTGTTCGCGCATGGCAGCGTGCACCGGTCGGACATCGCCGCTGACGAAGCGGAGGTTGGCGCTGGAGACCCTGGGCAATTCGCGGTGAGTGAAGACCCACGTCGGTTGTGCGTAGGGCCAGGGCTGGGGTTGCGGCGAGCCGGGCTGCACGTGGTGGGCGATGAGCCATTCGTAGGTCGCGGCTCCCATCGCGATCGCGCCGATTTGGGCGATGAAGGGGGCGTAGCTCGGCGGGACGTCGCCGAACTGAAGCAACCAGTCGATGTTGTCGTCAGCGGTGGAGAGAAAGCCGTCGAGACTGGTGGCGCCGTAAAACTGGGTTTTGGGAGCGGTCATATGTTTGGTGTGGAGTTGGCGGGGAGCGAAAGAGGAGCGAGTCATCCTTTCGCTCCGGGAAACGCGGTCAGCCCTGCGGCGGCGATCCCCGCGAGGGCGCAGGCTTCGTCGTTGTCGCCGAGATCGCCTGAAACGCCGACTGCTCCGATCACGTTGCCGTCGCGATTGGCGATCAGCACGCCACCGGGAGAAGGAATCACCCGGCCCTGACTTGCGGCGGTGAACGAGGCGTAAAGCGAGGGGAGCTTTGCCGCCCGGTCCGCCAGTTCGCGGCTGCCGAAGCCCAAGCCAAGCGCGCCCCAGGCTTTTCCGTAAGCGATATCGAAGCGGAAGAAACCCGCTCCGTCCTCGCGTTTGAACGCGATCAGATGTCCGCCGGCGTCGAGCACGGCGATCGCTAGCGCCGAAAGCCTCAAGCTCCGCCCTTGGGCGATGGCCGCGTTAATAATCTGGTCGGCGAGGGAAAGGGTGAGCGGGGCCATGGTGGTGGGTTGAGCGGAGAACGTTGAAGAATCGGCGCGTTCCTTCAACCGAAGCTGCGCGCCGGTCGCTTTCATTCACAGCGATGTGCGGCACGACACCTTGGCCGTCAGGGCGCCAGTAATACGGGCTTCCAACGAATCAGCGGCTGGCCAGCCGCGACGTAGAGCGGATGCCGCGGATGGCCGTCCTGTGTCAGGCCAAGACACCACAACTCCCGGCCGGCAAACAGACGCACGACCGCATCGGCGCGCGCCTGAAACTCCCCGCTCACGCCCCAGGCGGCGACGATCTGTTCGCAACGCTCGGCAGCCTCGAGCAGCGCCGCGTCGTTGCCCGGGCCGACCGGATCGGGCGCGGCCATCATCTCTTTCGGATACGGCGTGCGCAGGCCAAAGAGATTCGCCATCCAGAAGCCGTCATAGCCTTCACGCTGCGAGAAGCTGCGGATGCGCGTGAGCGTGGGATCGAGCTGCGCCTCGTCGGCCGTCGAAGGGTTGAGCCCGATCCACAGGATCAGCCGGTCGCCGAAGAGTGGATTCCAACGGTGCACGAGGGAATAACGGTGCTTCCGATCCGGCGAAAACGAGCAGACGTTGTCCATGCCCGACGAGCGAAGCCGCAACCGCGAACGCCCGCGAGCGAAACTCCGTGGCCCGAGGGAAATCGAAACCGGGAAAATGAACCGCGAAGAGCCGCGAAGAAACACGAAGCGGAAAAAACGCGCTCGGCGATGCGATGGATGCTGGCGCGCGCAC
This sequence comes from Opitutaceae bacterium, assembly GCA_040255565.1. Lineage (GTDB taxonomy): Bacteria > Verrucomicrobiota > Verrucomicrobiia > Opitutales > Opitutaceae > Opitutus. The sequence goes on from JBDZVH010000002.1 coordinate 949,855, forward strand.
GATTCGATTCGCGCGGCACGAGCCGCCTCGCGCCGCGGCGTGCGACTTGTCAGGGCTTCAGCTCGCTGAAGACATGCTCGCGAGCCTTGGCCCGGGTGTGGCATTCGAAACACATCGTCGCGGCGCGCGCGCCGACGTTGCGGACTGTGCGGCTGTCGCGGTCGAAATCTTCGAAGCCCCAGCCGCCCGTCGCCGCGTGGCGCGCATCACGCACCATGACGTTGAGCGATTTCCGCGGTCCTTGAACCAGCTGGGGACCTTCCTGTTCGAGCACGAACCAGTCCGCGACGAGCACCGCGCCTTCGGGAAAGTGGCCGGTGCGATAGCCGTCAACCGCCGCCGGGTTTGCGTAAACATGATGAATCAAACCCTGCGGCGCGGCCGGCGTCTCGCTGCCTGTCGGCGGGGTGTTGGAAGGACTTTGTTTCAGCGGCAAAATCGCGCTGCAGATGTGCTGCCAGCTACGGTAGCCTTCCGGATAGGGCACCTCGGGTGCGGGACTTTCCTCACGGGCGACGAGCGACACGATCAGAAAGGCGACGGGGATAAAACACAGCAGAAGTCGCAAGTTCATCGGTGAGAACCAACGCTCGCGCGCGGGCGCGCTCGATGGAAATGCGACCGGAGCCGCATCCGAGGGATCGAAAGGCGATTCAGCGGCGGCGAAACCTGCGTGCGTGTTCCATTCCAGGTGGCTCGGACGCGGTTTGGAGCGGCGGCTGGCTTGACACCCCGCTTACACTGCGAGCCCGTGAACCCGTTCACCCGCTGGCCGCGCGTATCGCTGGCTCTCGCTTACGTCGCGCTGCCTACGATCTTCTCGCTGGTCGGAGGCGTGGAGTCGCTGTTGAACAATCCGACTCTCGACTGGAGCACGGCGCTCGGCCGGGAAACGGTTTACTGGCTCTCGTGGGTCGTCCTGCTCCCGCCGATCTTCCGCTTGTGCCGCTGGCTGCATGATGGTCCGCCCCGCTGGCCGCGTTACTTGGTGGGGCTGTCCATCGGCACGGCGCTGACCGTCGTGCTGCTGCCGTTGATCTACGTGATCTTCCGACTTGGCGCCTGGAATCTTGCGTGGACGTGGGCCTGGGTGGAAACGGCGCCGCCGGCGTTCTGGCCGGAATACCGCGGGCTGTTCATGCACCTGATCACGGCATCGGTCGTGATCTTCGCGTGCACGGTCGTGGCCTGGAATGCGGTGACGAACTACCGCGAGGCGAAGGAGAGCCGGCTCAAGTCCGCGGAGTTGGGCGCGATGCTGCAGCAGGCGCAACTGGACGCGCTGCGCAGTCAGCTGAATCCGCATTTCCTGTTCAACACGCTGCACTCGATCGCGGAACTCATTCATGAAAACCCGCGCCACGCCGAACAGATGGTCCTGCAGCTCGGCGAACTGCTCCGCAAGTCGCTCAAGACTCAGGCGGTCGAAGTCCCGCTCGCCGAGGAGCTGGACTTCATCCGGAGTTATCTCGCGATCGAGCAGACGCGGCTCGGCGAGCGCTTGGAGCTGATTTGGAAAATCGATCCGGCGGTGCTCGGCGCGCGCGTGCCGAGCCTGATCCTTCAACCGCTCGTCGAAAACGCGGTGCGCCACGGCATCGCCGTCTCGTCGCGCGGCGGCCGCCTGGAAATCGCCGCGTCGCGGGTCGACGCCCAACTCCGGCTCGAGGTGCGCGACAACGGTCCCGGATTCAAGCCGAACGACGACGACACGCGTAGTGGTATCGGCATCAGCAATACGCGAGCGCGGCTGGAGCGGCTTTACGGCGACCGCGCCCGTTTCCAGTTGACCCATGAAGGCGGCGTGGTCGCTTCGCTGGCGTTACCGTGGCAGGCTTGAACCCATCGACGACGACGAACGGCATGATCAAATTACGGACGATCACAGTGGACGACGAGCCGGTGGCGTTGCGGCGTCTCTCGCGCCTGCTGGCTCGCGCCGACGATGTGGAGATCGTCGCCGAATGCCGGGACGGCGCGACCGCGGTGGCGGCGGTGCGCCGGCACGAGCCGGACGTGTTGTTTCTGGATGTGCAGATGCCTGGGATGGACGGCTTCGAGGTGCTGCAGGCCCTCCGCGGCGGCCGGATGCCGGTGGTGATTTTCGTGACCGCGTTCGACGAATTCGCATTGCGAGCCTTCGATGCGCAGGCGCTCGACTACGTGTTGAAACCGTTCGGCGAAGCCCGCGTGGAACAGGCGCTGGAGCGCGCGCGCCTGTGCATTCGCGGTGATGCCGCACGTCACGAGCACCTGGCGCGGCTGGCAGAGCTCCTGGGCGGTGCGCCGCGGCCGGCGGACGTCGGGTGCCTGTTCGTGCGGCGCGACGATCGCGTGCTCGTGCTGCAGCCCGCAGACATCGAGTGGGTGGAGGCGGATGGCGACTACGTACGCATCCACACCGCGAACGAGAGTCACTTCACGCGGATGAAGTTGACGGAGATCGAGCGACGCCTGGCGTCCGCCGGCTTCGCCCGCATTCATCGCTCGCGCCTCGTCAACCTGGCGCGCGTGAAGGAATTCCGGCCGCTGTCCCGCGGGACGTCGGTGGTCGTGATGAGAAATGGGACGCGCCTCGACGCGAGCTACAGTTGCCTGCGGGAGATTCAGGAACGCGCGACGGGCGGAACGGTTGGGCGCGCCGGTTCGGGCTTCGGCAACGCGTAATCAGGTTTCGTCGCAGAACGCTTTCGAGGCGATGCGGTCGGGCGCGAGAGTGCGCGGATGAAATCTTTCGGGACGATAGGCGAGACGGAGACAAAGGCGGCGGCGCGGGGGCGGGGCGACACGGCCAAACCGTCGGGTCGAAACGCGAGAACCGAGGTCGACGTGGAAGGCTGCCAGTTTTATTGCGCGGCGATGCGGGGGTTCTTCTCCACGTTCGCGGCGGCGCCGGCCGCGAACCCACGGCTTTTCCTCCGCGAAGAAAACGATGGCGATGGAGCCGCACGTTGATGTTTCGGTCGGGCGCGGTCGGCGCGTTGGTCGTGAAATTTCACCTTTCGCCGACGAGCAATCAGCATTGGCCGCAGGAAACTTTTGTCCATGCGGCGCCACGGCAGAGTGCGCGCCGATGACCACCGCGAATACTACCCGCTCCTCGTCGACGCCCTTGTTACCGGCCTTGGTGACAGGCGGCCTTCTTGCCGGCGCGCTCGATGGCGCCTCCGCGTTTCACGCCTTCGGTTGGGAAATGTGCTATGGCATCGCGAGCGGCCTGCTGGGTTCGAAAGCCTTTCCTCAAGCGGGTGGTGGCGGGGCGGCGATCTGGATTCTGGGGCTGGCGCTGCATTTCCTCATCGCGCTGGCCGCGGCCGCGATTTACGGGCTGGCGAGCCGGCGGCTGCAAGGTTTGGAAGATCGCTTTCTCCTCGGCGGCGCGATCTGCGGCGTCGCCGTCTATCTGGTGATGAATTTGATCGTGCTGCCGCTGTCGGCGGTGCCGTTCCCGATCGGCCCATTTACGGTGGAGGGGCTGCGGAGTGGGCTGCTGTTTCACATCCTGCTCGTGGGGCTGCCGATTTCGGTGAGCTTTTGGTTTTTCTCGTGGCGCGCCAAACGGGCGATCGCGTCGGCGCACGCGTCATCGAGATCCGATGCCGGGCGAGTGAAGGCGACCGTCCAATAGCGCGTTGGGGACAACGCACTCCACCTTCAAACTGCGGGAAAAACGCCGCGCGCTAGTGCGTCGCGAGTTCGAGCCGGGCGGGGGATAGGTTGGGGCTCTTCGCCTCGAGCGTGATCGTGCCGGGTTCGCCGGTGGATTGGACGATGACCTGCGCGAGACCGTTGAAGGTCGTGCGCTCCCACGCGGGCGCGGGCGTGTCGATCCGCAGGATCGCGGGCCAGACTTGTTTCAAGCTGTCGCGTTTGCCCCAGTCTTCGTAACGCGTCGCCTCGATGCGCAGGACGTTGCCCGTTTTCCGCAGCGTGGAGACATCAATCGTGAGCGTGCTGCGGGCTTTTTCGGGCGTGGCGTTCTGGTGCAACGGCTGGCCGTTGAGCGTCGCGGTTTGATTCGTGCCGAGCGCGTTGAGGAGGAGCGTTGCGGTTTCTCCGGCGGCAAGCGCGGGGGCGTCGAAGGTCGCTTCGAAAACATTCTGCCCGGTCTTCACGGAGCCGTCGAGCGCTTCCCACGTGCCGAGGTTCACGGTGCGAACACTGGGCCGATAAACATCCGGCTCGTGCGACGACGGATCGCCGTTGCCCACGCCGATGATCCGGCCGGGGCCGCGGACCGTGAACGTCACCGGCACGGCGCCAGTCGGCACGAGACGGCCTTGCGCATCGCGGGCTTCGACCGCGATCACGGCGACCTCGCGGCCATCGGCGGCGAGTTTCGTGCGGTCGGGCGCGAGCGTTACCGCCGTCGGCGCGCCGGTGGTTTCGACGCGAGTCGTGGCGATTTCTTTTCCGCCGCGGTAGCCGCGGGCGAGCAGCGTGCCGGGCTTGTATTCGACATTCCAGGACAGGTGGCCGTTGAGTTCCATCTTCTTCCGGCCGAGCGACACGCCGTTGAGGAACAGCTCGACCTCCTCGCAATTGCTGTGCGCGCGCACTTCGAGCGTCTGACCTTCGCGGCCGGGCCAGTTCCAATGCGGCAGGAGGTGGAGCACGGTTTCATTCGTCCACCAGGATTTCAGATAATAGAAGCTGTCCTTGGGGAAACCGCACTGGTCGAGGATGCCGAACTGCGAGCCGATCGCGGGCCAGCCGAACGGCGTGGGTTCGCCGCGATAATCGAAACCGGTCCAGTAGATCACGCCGGCGGCCCAGGGGCGGGCGAGGTAGTAGTTCCAGCCGAACTCGCAGTTACCGCGCGACGAGCCGTCCTCCTGCGGAGCGAGGTGGGCGTTTTTCGCGTCGGTGAAATAGATGCCACGCGTCTGCTGCGTCGTGGTTTCCTCGGTGCCGAGGAGGATCTGCTCGGGATACTCGGCGTGTTGTTTGTCCACGTTGGCCTGCATGACGTAGTTCACGCCGGCGACTTCGATCTTCGACGAGATGCCGCCCCAGCCGCCGCTGATCGCGGCGGTGACGCGGCGCGTCGGGTCGAGCCGGTGCACGAAATCCTGCATCGGCACGGTGATCTGGGCGCCCTTGATGTTGCCTTCGATGCCCCATTCCTCGTTGCCGATCGACCAGAGCACGATGCTCGGGTGATTGCGGTCGCGGCGGATCATGCGCTCGAGCTGGCCGAGGTGATACGGGTTGATGCCCATCAACCGGTTTTCGTCGATCACCAGGAGACCGAGCCGATCGCAGGCTTCGAGCAGCTCGCGCGTGGCGGGATTGTGCGAGGCGCGATAGATGTTGCTGCCCATTTCCTTCAGCTTGCGGACGCGGAATTCCTGCAAGGCATCCGGAATCGCCACACCGACGCCGGCGTGGTCCTGGTGGTTGTTGGTGCCTTTGAGGACGACATGCTGGCCATTGAGGAAGAAGCCCTTGTTCGGATCGAAGCGGATCGTGCGAACTCCGAACGTCGTCTCGTAGCGATCGACGACCTCGTCGCCACGCCGCAGTGTGGTCACGAGCTTGTGCAGCGTCGGCGTCTCGATCGACCAGAGCTGCGGGTGTGCGAGGTGAAGCGTATCGGTCAACGTGGCGAGTCCGCCGGCGCCGAGCTCAGGCGCGGAGGTTTGCGTGTGCGCGAGGCGCTGGCCGTCGGGGCCGAGGATCTCCTGTTCGACCGTATAGCGGGCGGCGGCGCGGCCGTGATTATTGACGCGCGTTTCGACGATCACGTCGGCGGCGGCAAAATCGTTCGCGACGTCGGTGCGCACCCACGTGCCGTGGAGCGCGACGTGCAGCGGATCGGTTTTCACGAGCCAGACGTGACGGTAAATGCCCGCGCCTTCGTAGAACCAGCCTTCCTCCATCGACGCGTCGACGCGGACGGCGATGAGGTTTTCGCCGCCGTAGTTGAGGTATTCGGAAATGTCGTAGCTCGCGTCGACGTAGCCGCTAGGCTCCTCGCCGACGAAGAAGCCGTTCACGAACACGCGGGCGTTGCGATACACGCCGTCGAGATCGAGCCGGATGCGGCGGCCCTTGTCGGATTCGGGGATGTCGAACGTGCGCCGATACCAGCCGACGCTGTTTTCGGGAAACAGGCGCCCGAGGGCTTTGAAGCCGTGGCTCGCGGTGCCGCGCGGATCGAACGGCAGCTCGACCGCCCAATCGTGTGGGACGTTGACGGTGCGCCAGCCGCGATCGTCGAACGACACGGCGGCGGGGCCATCGCCAAAACCGGTTTTCGCGAGATACGAGAAATAGCCGGTGCCGTGGTTGAAATCTTTCGCGTGATCGGTCGCGTGACCGAGCGCGAAGCGCCAACCGGTGTCGAGGCGAATGCGCTCGCGCGGCGAGCTGGCGCGGTCGGCGGCATGGGCGGAACCCAGCATGAAAGCGGCGAAGAGGAGGACGAAGCACGCGAAGACGGACGCGCGCGCAGGGCGGGGCAGGGCACGGTTCATGCCCGCGATTGAAGCGGTGATTTAGCGAAAAATCGAGCCGATCCGGCGAGCCAAAGATGTAGCGTGGGGCAACTCGGCGTCGCTGGGTGTCATCAAACCCGGTATCGCCGTCTCGCAGCCGAATCCGACCGAAAATCGCTTTTACCCGAAAAACGCCGCGGAGGTGGAAATTCCGGCGGGGTGTATCGAGATTTCAGTTACGCGGGCGGTGAATCGGGAGAAGGGGGTGGTGCTGGAGTCACCTCCGTGTGGGCGGGAAAAGTGAGCGATTTTCCGTGCGGTAGCGAGGCCATGCAGAATCCGGCGAGAGCGGGGTAACCGGGGGCGACGACGACCAGCGCGGCGAGGAACCAGGCGATCCATGCCGGGAGCGGAGCGAGTGCAGACCAGGCGAGGAAAGCACCGACGGAAACGAGAAGAGAAAGGGGGAGCCAGCGGCCGGGGACGGTGGCGGGGAGCGGTCCGTCGGTGGGTCGCGGGGTGAGACGGATAGCGCGATCGGCGATCCACCAGCAGAAGACGGCGAGCGGGACGGCGGCGAGGAGGTCGACGAGGTAGTGATAACCGAGCGTCAGCGTGGTGGCGATTTGCAGGAAACCAAGGGGCAGGCACCACCAGAAGAAGCGGCGGCGCCAGTGCCACGCGGAAGCGAGCGAAACGAGGGTCCACGCGGTGTGCAGCGAAGGCATGACGTTGCGGAGCCGGCGGGTCGCTCCCCGAAGGCGGTCGGGACCGGTGAGCGCCTCTTCAAGCGCGATGCCGGCTTCGAACCGGTGAAAACGCGAATCGAGGTCGCGGTAGAGTGCGGGGAAGGCGTAGATCGGGCCGATGGCGGGAACGAGTCGGTAGCAGCCGAGACCGAGCACACCGACGAGGAAACTGGCGAGGAGGGCGCGTCGCGCGTGAGCCCGAGCGCGTGCGATTTGGAGCCGCGCGATGACGAGGGCGATCATGAGCCCCAGCAGCGCGTAACCGATGTAGCTGAACTGGCTAGTCCACGGGGCCCGATAGTGCCAGGCGTGCGCGATCTGGCTGGCATTGAAACCGAGCGAAAGGTCCATTCGCAGCAGCACGGGATCCCACACGAGCGGCGTGGCGAGTTGAATGGCGGTGAGGCAGAAGCCCACGAAGACGTGATAGACCAAGAAGGGGGCCCACAGAGAGAGCCCTTGGGTGAGCGCGCTGGCGACATCACGCGGTCGAACGAGACCGGCCACAGGAAGGAAAAACGTCAGCCCGAGTGCGACGGACGTCGTGCTGAGCGCTGTGGCTTCGAGCAAGCGGTTGTGCGCGGGGGCGCGCGTATCGATCAGGAAAAACAGGCCGAGCGTTGCGAGCAGGGCGAGCGCGCTCGCGATCCACGTCCACCTGCAGCGCTCGGTGGCGGGGATATTGCGGAGCAGCGATTCGCCATAGGCGACGGCGATCATGACGACGAAGCCTGAGACGAAGGCGAGTGCGAGGGCGCGGTAGAACGCCACCTCGAAAGGGGTCCAAATGATGGGCGTGCGGAGGTAAACCCACCCGCCGACGGCGGCGAATGCCGCGGCGAAGAACCACTCGGCCGGCCAACGCCGGAGCGATCGGAGGCGCGCAGGAGCGGTGACGGGGACGCTCACCTCAGGTCGGGATCGATCCGGGGGCGTGGCGGTGCGGCGCGTCGGCGGTTCGATCAGGGCTGGGGCGGGGACGATTCGCGGGGGGCGGCAATATTTTTCCGTCGCCGCCGCACCCATAGGGCGGCGGCGAGCACGCTCCCACCGAGGATCACCGCGGCGGTTGCGGGTTCGGGGACGGCGGAAACTGCGGTGGCAGTCAGCGAGAACCCGCCGATGACGCCGTAGTGACCGGTGACCCCGTCCGCCGTGACTTTATAAAATGGGAGCTGCGTGCCATTGTCGTAGAGGCCGGCGATGTAGTCGAGTACGGGACCGTCCACGGGGTCGCCGGACCACACAGGCATACCCCATAAGATGGAGGAGTAAGGGTTGATCGGTTTGTAGATGGACAGGTAGTAGGTCGTGTCCGCGTTCAGCGTGGGCGAGGAGGACAGGGGAGTGAGCGTTACGTTACCTCCACCGTTTGGGTAGCCTTCGAAGTCGGCAAAAGTGACAAGCGAGGTCGGCAGCGTGAGACTGTCGGGGAGGCTCGAAAACACCTGAACCGAAAGCTCACTCGCAGCGGGATACACGGAATCTACGGGGTCGCCCTCCGAGCTGCCATCGCCCGGGGGCGGGCCGCCGCCATGCTCATTGCCCCCAGAGGTATCGGGGTCGCCCCCATAGGCTTGGCTCTGGAACAGAAAAGAGACGGATGTCAGCGAGTAGTTGCCCAGCGTGTTAATGCGAAATGGGACGACGTAGATCTCCGTGGCGTTGAGCCCCCATCCGCTCCTGAGGTATAAATGCGAAGCCGTGTCTGCATTGATCGAGGTGTATCCCACCGCCGCGGTGGCGTCGTCTGCGCGAGCGTGGGGGAGCACGAACGGCAGCGAGAGCAGGATCGTCGCAGGTAACAAGAGGCGGAGGCCGAGAAGTGTCGGCCCACGGAAGGCGGGGGGAGTTCGCATGGACGGTGTGTGGCTGCGGCGCCGGCGAAATCCGACGGGCGCAGCGACGCCATCCTAGCGCGCGCGGGGGATGGGCTCAACCCTCACACGTGAGGGGTGGCGGCCGGTGTCATTTTCCGGCGAGCCGGTTGAGCGTCTGGACGGTCAGGGCGTGGCGGTTTTCCACGCGCAGTTTGCGGAGGATGTTGCCCACGTGTTCCTGCACGGTGAAGAGACTCAAACCGAGGAGGTCGGCGATCTCGCGGTTCTGTTTTCCGTCGGCAACCCAGAAGAGCACGTCAGATTCGCGCAGCGTGAGCCCGAGCTCACGGAAGCGCTGCCGCTGCGACAGCGGATGATTGACCTTCTGCAGGGTCGGCTGTCGGTGGCGTCGCCAGGCTTGGCGAAAGTGCGGGCCGAACAGATCAAGCAGCGTCCGCTGTCGGATCGTAAAATCGCGGCGGATACGGTCGAACGACAGAGCGACCACGGTGTGTGCATCCATCGTGACGGGCAGGACGAGTTGATGGAGAAAACGATTGCGTGCGAGGCAATTGAGATAGAAGGGGTGGCCTTTCCACTCCGCGAGCGGCATCAGATCCGTGACGCGGCGGGCGTGGGTCCGGCCGGTGCGTTCGTAATAAGCGACGAACGGATTCTGGTGCGGGTTTTCCGCGTAATAGCGCATCTCGGCCTCGTTGTGCGGATTGGGTTTCGACATGGCCGCGGTGATCTGGCCGGTGCGCCGGTCGAGCACGCTCATAATGCAGAGGTCGGAGGGGATGAGACGATCCATCGCGGCCAGGACCGCGGACGAGAAGTCGGCGTGATCCTTGGCCGTGTTCATCTCGTAAACGGCATCGAACAGCGGACGCCAATGGCGGGGATCGATGCGCTTCATCGGGCTGAAGGGGGACGGCGCGAGCAAGCGAAGGCGCGCGGGGGTTGGCAAGCGCGGCGTGGCGGATGACACGGCCTATTGACCGGAGCTGAGCCGCCGGAGGTGGCTGGTGCTGAGATCGCGGTGGTCGAGGTGGTATTTCGACGTTTGGAATTCGAGCCAACGGTTGCGATCCGTGTTGATGACCGCGGCCGAGCGCGCGAGGAGTGGCGGACGTGGCCCTGGCCGGGTGAACGCGTTCCGGCGGTGGAGATGTTTCCTCTCTTCTCGAGCCCGCGGAAATCCAGAAGCCGCGGCAATTAACCCCCGATTTCCCGCAAAATGTCCCCCCGGGCTTCTCGCGACGGGTCGTCACTGCCAACTCAGCGGCGCGTCGATGCGTATCCGCGTTTCGACGACCACACCCCCCCCCCCCGACCTATGCAAGGTTTCCGTCTCCGGGCGCGTCGTCGTCCCGAGTTATTCGCCGCTTTGACGGCTCTCGTTTGTGCTGGCCTGCCGGCGCAACTTCACAGCCAAGGCTGCATGGCCACGCGGGTCAGTCCACCCATGACTGCCGGCAACGACAAAACCCGCTACCTCGAGCCGGGTCATTGGGAGGTGGGATTGACCTTCCGGTTCTATGAAGCCGACCGGCATTTTTACGACGACAACGAAGAACGCGTGCCGGCCAATGCGCCGCGGGTGAAGCGCGCAATCTACGATGCGTCGTTGACGCGCATGCTCGATACGCGGACGTCGCTGACGGTGAGCGTGCCGTTCCAGGTGGGCGCCTTCGATCGCAGTCCGGCGCCGCCACACACAGGCAGCGCCGACAAGGCCAAGGGCATCGGCGATATCGCGGTGACGCTGCGCCGGTGGATGTTTGATCCCGCCACGCACCCGCACGCGAACGTGCGGCTCGGCCTCGGCCTCAAGCTGCCCACGGGAAAAGAAGACGCGCAAACCGATCGACGCGTGAACACCGCGGCCCCGGGCGACCCACCCAATCTCGTTTGGAAACGCGGACCCGCGGATCTCGCGATCCAGCCGGGCGATGGCGGTCTGGGCATCATTCTGGGCGCAGAAGGATTTCACCAGATCGGGTCGACGAATTCCCTCGTCTACGGCGAGTTCACCTACCTCCTAAATCCCCGCGGGACGAACGGCGTGAACAATCAGTGGAGCGGCGCGGGGCCCTACGTGCCCAACTCGGATTCGAGTGTGCCGGACTACTTTCTCGCCCGGGGTGGTGTCTCGGTGGGTCAGCCGCTCGGGGCGAAGAACACCAGCTTCCAGCTGGGTTTCCGCTTGGAAGGTCAACCGCCTCGCGACGTGATCGGTTCGTCGGCGGGTTTCCGCCGACCGGGCTTCAGCTTGGCGGTCGAACCGGGTCTCGCGTATTCGTTCGGGGCGACGAGTCTGTTCGTGTCCATGCCACTGACGGTTTATCGCCAACGCTGGTTGAGCGTGGATGAAAAGAACGCCGGCCGCGTCAACGCGGTGAGTGCCGCATTCGCCGACTACAACATCCTCGCCGGCATCTCGCACCGCTGGTGAACGGTCTGGCTTTCGCGGGAGCGCATGCGCGACGAAGCTCGCGCACGTGGCGGGGCGATGACTTTTAGTCTGGGCGCGTCCGTTCCGAACGGTGGCTTGCGCTTTGTTGAGGAAGGGAAGACCTTCGCCGCGTGGTGCAGAGCGAGAAACTTTCGGAGCTCATTGTTTATCTCGGGGCACATCCGGGAGTGAGCAACCTTGGGCTCACCAAGCTGTGGAAGCTGATTTTCTTCATCGATGCGAGAGCGGTGCGGGAGCTGGGTGCGCCGCTGACGGATTCGGAGTTCATCAAATACGAACATGGTCCGGTGCCGAGCCGCGGAGAGAAGCATCTGCGACATCTCCTAAAGAAGGGCGATGTGACCACGTCTTCGCGGATTGTGGCCGATAAAACGCTGAACGAAGTCAAATCCGCCCGGCCGGCCGATCTATCGGTTTTCAGTGCCGATGAAAAAGCGCTGATCGATGCGGTTTGCGCCGAATTGGGTCGCAAGAGCGCCGTCGCGCTTTCGGAGCTGAGTCATCGGGAGCCGTCCTGGCATTACGCGGACATGCTGGGCAAGCTGTCGCCGGAGTTGATCGCCTACGGTGCGAAAGAGGATGCGGACGGATTGTGAGCAGCGATGGATGTCCGGTTCCATTGCTCGAAGCGGGTGAGGCAATCCGGAAAGAAGGGGAAACATCGGGTGTTCGACGCGTGCCCGACCGTGTGCCAGGTGCTGAGGCTCCAGCCGTATTACGGCGAATCGATCCCCGGATTCCATGATCTGAGGAAGATGGGTCTGCGTGTGCCGGGTTATCCGGTGGGAAAGCGCGACGGCTATCGTTTGATCTATCGGGCCAAGGAGATGGACCAGGCGGTCCATGTCGTCTTTATGGAGACGTATTCGAAGAGCGATTACGCGGACCTCACGCGCGCCGAGCACAAGGCGCTCGTCTCCGAGGCGGACGCGATTCTCGCCCAGCCGCTGCTGCACGATTGGGAATGAGGATCGGAAAAGGCGGCGGTCGTTGACGACGCGGTCAGTCTGACGTCTGGAGAAAATCGGCGTAGCTGATCCAGCCCTGGTTGCGGTAGACGATTTCGGGGCTGGAGGGAATGTCGGGCGGGCGATTGCCGCGGATGCGGCCCCAGCGGTCCCAATCGTCACCGGTGCGGAGGTTGAGCGTGCGGGCGAATGTGCGGGCCTCGGCGAAAGGCCGGAAGACCCGGCGGAAGGGAGCGACGTTGCCTGTGCCAAGCCAGTCGCCCCAGCCTTGCCAATCGTCCTCGTAGGCGCCGTGAGGACTGGAGGGAATATCGACGGGTTTTGGCCCGAGGTCGGGTCGCCGGCCTTGGACGTAGGCATACCACTCGGTCGAGCTCTTCAGCTTGAGGCTGTGGGCAAAGCTGCGGGCTGACGCGAAGTCACGGAATTTGCTCGGCCGGGATTTTCGTGGAGCACGCGGCTTCGCTGGCGTCGCGGAGACGGGTTTTTCGCGCGCAGGTTTCTCGGTGCCGAGCCAGTCGCGCCAGCCGGCCCAACCGCGATCCTGATAGGCATACCACGGGGAGGCAGGTATGTCTTCGGGCTTGGGCGGGAGATCGGGGCGTTCGCCTCTGCAATACTGCTTCCACGCCCGCTGGCCGGTGAATTTCAGGGAGCGGGCGAAGGCGCGAGCTTGGTCAAAGGGAAGCCAGTCTGCTCCGAGAAAATCGGTCCAGTTGGTCCAGCCCTTTCCCCTGTAGCTCTTGGGCGGAACGTGGGGAACGTCGTATGGACGGTTTCCAAGATGCGGAAATTTTCCGCGACAGAACAGATACCATTCTTCACTCGTCTCGAGTCCAAGAGTTCTCGCCCATTCTCGAGCCTCTTCAAACGGCCGAAACGTCTTCGTCTTTGTGGAGACTGTGCCCGTTCCGAAGAAGTCTCCCCACGTTGTCCATCCCCGGCCAACATAGCTTTTGTCCGGTGTTCTTGGAATATTTGCCGGCCAGAATTCACCAAGAAATGCTATCTTGGATCGCCACTGGCTTTGGCTCTTCAGATTATGCTCTCGAGCGAATGCGACCGCGTTACTGTAGCTCTGATACGCGAGTCGGCCGACTGATGCCCAGCACCGCACCTCAATCTGCTTCGCGAATTCCTCGGCGCTGACGCCGAGCGGGGTGGCGACGTCGCCGAAATCGAACTGCACAAGTCCGCCGACTTCGGAAGCGCGTCCTTCCGCTGTCGCGCGGAACCATTCCACGATGCGATCATCATGCGTCGCGAGCGCGCGGAGGACGAAGAGCACGAATTTGAAGGCGCTGCTCGCCGCGACGTCATCGAGCGTGGCGCCGTCCGGCACCACGAGCGGGAGCAGGATGTAGCCGAGTTTTTTCCCCTCGGCCAAACGCAGCGCGCGGCCCGCCGCTTGCACGATTTCAATCGTGCTGCCTTTGGGGTCCGCGAAGAACACGCAATCGATGCTGGGCAGGTCCACGCCTTCGGTGAGACAGCGGGCGTTGGTCACGAGCGACGGCTCGGCCGCGAGAAAACACTCCAGCTCGCGCTGACGAGCCGCGCTGCCCATCGCGCCGTTGACGTGATGCGGCGCGATCGCCGGTTCGGTCGCGATGGCCGCATTCAGGCGGGCGCAGAGGTCGCGGAACTGTTTTGCACGCGCGATGCTGCTGTGGAACGAAACGGTGTGCCGCACCCCGTGTTCACGCGTCGCGCGGCGGAGCGCAATGAGGCTCGCGAGCGCCGTCGCGGTGACTTCGTCGAGTCCGTTGACGCCGAGGTCGAGCCAGCGGTTTTGCTCCACGAGGCGGGCGACGTCGGACTCGCGCACGCCGATCGTGAGAATCCGGTAGTCGCTGAGAATGGGTGGCGTGGCGGCGATCGCGTCGCGAAAGGTGAGCAGCTCGAAGGTTTCGCCGTAGAGCGCGGGATCGTCCATCGAGACGATGTCGTCGGAGCTGCCTTGGAAGCGGCGCTCGGTTGCGGTCATGAACAGGCGGCGCGGCAGCGGGAGATTCTCGTCGTGGAGCAGATGCGCGAAAACGCCTTGGGTGCGGCCGGTGGTTTTGTGGGCTTCGTCGAGGACGGCAAAGTCGAACGTGAAACCGGCGTCGCGCGCGGCGGCGGCGACGACCGGCGAACTTTGATAAGTAGCGAGGACGACGAACTGGCCGGGGCGGTCCTGGGCGGCGCGCAGGTGGGCGCTGACGGCGGCCGGCGAGGTGTCGCAGGGCAGACCGAGTTCGTGGACGTGCGCGAGGAGTTCGGCGCTGTCGGTGTCGGTCACCTCGGGATCGCTGCAAACGCAGAGCCAGTCGGCGGCGCGACCGGTGGCGAGCGCCTCGCGCATCCAGGTTTCGAGCGTCTGGCGAATCAGCGCGAGACTGGGGACCGCGATGAGGACGCGGCGCGCGCCGAGTTGTTCGGCGATCCAGCAGGCGGTGAGACTTTTGCCGGAGCCGCACGGGCTGATGAGTTTGCCGCGGGCGGCGGAGCGCTCGACGTAGTGTGCGTGGGCGGCGGCGATGGCGCGGTGTTGGTGCGGCAGCGGTTTCCGCGGTGAAGGCAGCGGCGGCGGTCTGGTGGTGCCGAATGAATCGCGCAGCGAGGCGAAGAACTCGGCGCCGAGCGACGTCCACGTTTCGGCGGTAAGGTCGCCGAGGTGCGGCAGATTTTCGAGCAGGCCGGGAATGCGCGCGGTCGTCGTGCAGACGAGGGCGAAGGAGATTTCCCGGCAGACGGTGAATGCGAGCGAGGTGAACGTCGCGAGTTCGCGGTGGGTGAGCGTGGCGTCGGCATCGCGGCGGAACTTGGTCTGGATGGCCCAGAACTCGCCGGTGTGCGTGCGCGCGAGGAGATCGATGCCTTCGTCGCGGGAAGGAAAATTCAGGCGGGTGCGAAGTTCGGCGGGGACTTCGTGGTGAAACCAGATATCCGCGAGTTTCGCGCGATAAGCGGGGTCCGTCCGGAGGTAGTGGCGGACGATGTGTTCGAACGCGGTGCCGCGTTCGAGCTCGGTGCGCGCGGCGAGCGCAGCGCAACAGTCGTTCCAGTCAGAGACGCCGTCGAAGAAGCCGGACAGGTTCATTCGCTCGGCGCGAAATGCTGGGGGCGCCGACGAGTGTCGCAAGCTTTCGGCGATCGCGGGCGGCGCCCGCCGCGCAGGCGGCGTCGATGGCGCGAGTCAAGGGCTGAGCTCGGCGCCTTCGTTCAGGGTGCGGAGATATTCATCGTAGGCAAAGACACGGTTGCGCGCATAGCCGGTGATCTCCCGGACGATACCCTCGTCTATCATCCGCTGCAGCGCCGCGTTCGCCGTGGGCGCGCTGAAGCCGTGGTGAGAAACCAAGCGAGGCGCGGTGATCACCGGTTTCCGCTGCAGGATATCGTGCAGTTTGAGCGCCGACATGCCCTTGCGGCCGAGAGCGTGCAGTTTCTGCCGATCGCTTTGGAAAAGTCGTAGCAGGCGCGCCGCCGTTGTTCGCTTAATTATGGGAACCCTTATTTAAGCGAAAGGCGGTTCGCTTAATTATGCCTTTCCATAATTAAGCGGAGCGTGCGTTGAAAATGGTGGCGAAGACCGCCGCCCGATCCGCCGGAGAGACGGTCAGGCGCGGCGATCTGCGTGGCCAAAGGCGAACCCGGCGGGGACGCTGGGTTCCAACTCGAAGTAGCCGAACGCGTGAGCGTTTCGCGGGCCGCAGACGAAAGGCTCACGCGTTCCGCTACGGGGGCTACGGCCGGCTCAATACACCTTCTCGTCGAGCAGTGCGAAGAGCTCGGCTTCGGTGATGCGCTTCTGCTCCATCGAATCGCGGTCGCGGAGCGTGAACGTGCCGTCCTTCTCCACCGTCTCGAAGTCGATCGTCACGCACCACGGCGTGCCGATCTCGTCCTGACGACGGTAGCGGCGGCCGATCGCGCCAGCTTCGTCGTAGAAGACCGCGTATTTGCGTTTCAACTTCGCGTAGAGCTCCTTCGCGCGGCCGACGAGCTGCTCCTTGTTCTTCAGGAGCGGCAGCACCGCGACCTTCACCGGCGCGATGCGGGGCGAAAGCCGGAGCACCGTGCGTTTCTCGACGTTGCCCTTCTCGTCCTTCACGTCCTCTTCCGCATAACCGGCGCAGAGCACCGCGAGGAAGATGCGGTCGGTGCCGACCGCGGGCTCGATCACGTGCGGGACGAACTTCTTCTTCGTCGCTTCGTCGAAGATCTCGTGCGGCTTGCCCGAGGCCTGCGCGTGCTGGGTAAGGTCGTAGTTGCCGCGGGCGGCGATGCCCCAGAGCTCCTGCACGCCGAAGGGATATTTGAACATGATGTCCACCGTGCCCTTCGAGTAGAACGAGAGCTTCTCCTTCGGGTGCGCGTAGAGCGAGAGGTGCGACTCGGGGAGGCCGATGGACAGCAGCCACTGCCGGCACCATTCGATCCACTCCTGGTGACATTGGGACCAGTCGGCGTCCTCGTGGATGAAATATTCCATCTCCATCTGCTCGAACTCGCGCGAACGGAAGATGAAGTTGCGCGGCGTGATTTCGTTGCGGAACGACTTGCCGACTTGCGCGATGCCGAACGGCAGCTTCACGCGGCCGGTATCGACGACGTTCTTGAAATCGACGAACATGCCCTGCGCCGTCTCGGGCCGCAGATAGGCGACGGCCGAGGCGTCGCGCAGCGCGCCGACGTAGGTCTCGAACATCATGTTGAACGCGCGCGGCGGCGTGAGGCTGCCGGCCTCGCCGGTGGCGGGCGAGGGGATGAGCTCGATCTCTTCGGGCTTCGCCTCGGTCATGTCGCGCGGTTGCACCGGCGCGAGCACGCCCTGGATGGCTTTCTTGCGCTTGAAGTTTTCCGCGGCGGCCTGGAGTTCGCCGGCGGTATTTTCTGACTCGAGCGCGGACACGTAGCCGACGGTTTTGCCGTCCACGGACACGGGCGAGAAAAAGAGCTGGTCGGCGCGGAAGCGCTGCTTCGACACCTTGCAGTCGACGAGCGGGTCGGTGAAGCCGGCGACGTGACCCGACGCCTCCCAGACCTTCGGGTGCATGATGATCGACGTCTCGATGCCAACAACGTCGTCGCGGCGGCGGACCATGTCGTTCCACCAGCAGTCGCGGATGTTTTTCTTCAACTCGACGCCGAGCGGACCGTAATCGAAGAAGCCGTTGAATCCGCCATAGATCTCGGAGGATTGAAACACGAACCCGCGGCGCTTCGCGAGCGCGACGAGGTTGTCCATGGAGACTTCGGGAGAGGCGGCTTGATCGGACATAGGGAGGCAGAGATGGCGGGCGATCCGGCGAGGGTCAATGCGCGGATGGCCGGGGCGCCACTCGCGGACGCGGCTCTTTTCCACGAACGCTCCCCGCATCGGACGCCGGTCCGCGCGGCGGAAGAAGGGTCGCGGTTCGGGAAGCGCGTGGAGGCCGGGGCCCGGCATGAGTGCGCTAATGTCATTTCTTGTCATTTCGTGATTCTCCTCCGCGTGCAGGTCCGATTGAAACGACAGCCATGAGAACACTCCTCGTCGCGGTGGTGCTCGGGTGGCTGCTCGCCGAATCGGCGGTCGCGAAAGAGCCGATCGCCGGGCCCGTCGACACAGCGCCGCAGGTGATTCACCGCGAGCCGCCCGAATATCCACCGGCGTTACGGATGAGGCGAAACCGAGGTCAGGTGCTCCTCGAGTTTATCGTCAACACGGAGGGACAAGTGCGGTCGCCGCGCGTTTTGGAATCGACGCATCCCGAGTTCGAGGGCGCTGCCGTGGAGTCACTGCTGAAATGGAAGTTCAAGCCGGCGGTGAAAGATGGCCAACTCGTCTCTGCGTGGCTTCAGCAGCGGATCGGGTTTGCGATCGCCGGCGCCGGCTCGTTCGGCGCGGGGGCCACTTCGGACGGCGTGGACGCCTTCAAGGTTCCGGCGCGCGCGCCGAAGAATCTCCCCGAGCCCTTCCGCTACGACAAACCGCCGCGACCCATCCTCACCAGCGCACCCGTCTATCCGCGCGAGCTGTTGGAGAAGGGTGTGCAGGGCGCGGCGCAGGTGGTTTTCCTCATCGATCCGACCGGACACACTCGCGACGTCGTCGTCCGCGAAGCCACGCATCCGAAGTTTGGTGCCGCGACGGCGGCGATGATCGCCGCGTGGGAATTCGAACCCGCGCAGAAAAACGGTCAGCCGAGCTGGGCGATGCTCAGTATGCGCCAGAAGTTCAATCGCAACGACCGCGATTCGCCGGTTAACGCGTCCGCGATGCGACTGCTCAATTTGTTGAAGAAGAAGCCGGACGCCGTGCTGAGTGACTTCAACGATTTGGACGAAGTTCCCAAGCCGCGCTACCGCGCCGCGCCAGCCTTGCCCGAGGCGATGCGCCAGGCTCCCACGGCGGAAACCGCCGAGATCGATTTCATCATCGATCGCTCCGGACGAGCCCAGCTAGCGCACGTCGCGTCCGCTTCGCGCGAGGATTTCGGCTGGGCTGCGGCGACCGCGATCGCGCGCTGGCAATTCACGCCGCCGCAGAAAGACGGGAAACCCGTCGACGTGAAAGCGCGCATCCCCGTCGTCTTCAACCCGGAGCACGCGCCGAAATCGTTGCCCCTGCCGGAAAGTCACTCGCCCGACGAAGGCTCCTGACCGGCCGCGCCACGGGCAGGCGTTCCGCGCGTCGTGTCCCATTGATCCGAGGCCGCCGCGCCGCGTGCCCGCTCGTGCAACATGCGCGGCCGGACGGCGGAAAAGTTGCATCGCGCACCGGAGGCCGCGGGCGCGGTTTCATTCCGAGGCGCGATCCGTGAGGGACTTAGCGCCGATCTGGTTGGGTGGCACGCGATAGGCACTACCGAACGCGTCCGGCCCCGCTACCCTCAACCTGCATTTGCGAACATGAGACTCTCCAACGAAAAGAATATCCACGTCCTCAACGACCTCATCGAAACCTGCCGCGACGGCGAACACGGCTACTCCACGGCCGCGAAGGAGGCGAAGGACCCCGAGCTGGCGCGGGTTTTCAATCAATACGCGACCCAGCGCAGCAACTACCTGCGCGAGCTGCAGCAGGCTGTCCGCGCCCTCGGCGGTGATCCGGAGAAGTCCGGCTCCGTCAGCGGTTCGCTGCACCGCGGCTGGATCGACCTGAAGGCCGCCATGAGCAAGAACGAGCCGCACGCGGTGCTCGCGGAATGCGAGCGCGGCGAGGACGCGGCCGTAAAAAATTACCGTGAGGCGTTGAACGAAGCTGAGCTCGACACCGAGTCGCGCGCGCTCGTGCAGCGTCAGTTTGCCGGCGTGAAGGAAGCCCACGACCGCATCAAACAACTTCGGGACAGCGTCGCCTACGCACGGAAATAAACTGCGTGCCGGCTCCAGGACGCCGCGACTCCCACGTAAACACCAAAGCGCCGCGCCCGACTCCGGGCGCGGCGCTTTGTCTTTTCAGACGGCCGATCGCTTTCGCCGTTGAATGGCTTTTGCAGTTTTCCATCGTCACCCATCGGCTCCCGGATCAACGTCCCCGCTCACGATGAAAGCCGTCGCTGTCCTGCCCCGCGTCGCAATCCTGTTCGTGCTCTCGCTCTTCGCCGCCCGCGCCCAAACCCCGGCGCCGGCCGCGCAAAACCGACACGGCTACACCGTCACGCTGGAGGCAAAAGTCTCCGAGACGGGCGAAAAAGAGAGCCTGTCGATCATCTCGTCCGACGATCCCACGCCCGACCATTTCATCGACAAACTCGCCGCCGCGATGGCGTTGAAAACGCCGCTCGCGCCGCGCGAGAAGAACGGCAAACCGGCGAAATACACGGCGCGCATCCCGTTCTTTTTCCCGATCGAAGGCGACGAAGGCCCGGACGCCAACGCGGCGCCCAAACCCAGCGTGAAGCGCAACGGCGGCATTCCGGCCTACCCGCCGGAGTTGAAGGAAAAAGGCGTCGTGGGTGGCGCGATTCTCGAGCTGCAAGTCGACGAACACGGCAAGCTCACGAAGCTCACCACGCTGCGCGCCTCGCATCCGGAATTCGAAGCCGCCTCGCGCGAAGTCATCAGCCGCTGGGAATTCAACCCCGCGGAAAAAGACGGCCAACCCGTCGCCTGCCGCTGGAACATCGCGGTGGTGTTCGAAACCGACCAGGATCTGGCCGAGCTGCAATGGCGCGTCGCGCCGCGCCCGAGCCTCGGCACGCTGCAGGTGCTCTTCGACACCACGCCCGTGACGGAAAACGCGCCGGACAGCCAGCCCGCACCGGCTCCTGCCGCGGCGGACAAGAAGTAAACGGACTCAGCGTAGTTCCGGCACGACACTCCCGGGTAGGGCCGGGTCTTGGACCCGCCCAATCGACCACTGGAAATCCGAAAAGGCGGGGCAAAGACGCGCCCTACTTTGGGCCCTTTCAAACGCGCAGAAATATCCCGCGGCGATACAGGAAGCGTGCAAGCGCGAACACCGCGCCGAGGCTGAGCGCGACGAGCGTGACCGTCCCCCATCCGCGTGCGACGTGCACGTCGAGCCACGCCGCCACGCTACCGCCCGCGAGCCGGCGGGCGATCGTATCGTAGCCGATGATACCGAACGAAAGATAGATCGTGATCGGGTTCGTGCCGATCCACACGAACGGCTGGCACCAGCGCCGCCATTCGCGAACATCGATCACATAGTAAAACGCCCCGAGCAGGAGCAGGCTGTAGCCGCCGGCGACGAGCACGTAGGACGACGTCCACAGTTTCTTGATCACCGGAAAATCGAGGTGCCACAGCCAGCCCGCGGCGATCGCCAGCAGCCCGCCAATCGCCAGCCGCAGCAGCTTCTGGCGCGCGTCGAGATCGACTCGCTTGAGTAACAGGCCAGCGAATACGCCGAGCAGGCACGTCACCACCGCCGGGATCGTGCTGAGCAATCCTTCCGGATCGTAATATTTGTCGTAGTTCCGCCCCGGCAGATATTGGAAATCGAGATGGTTGGTCAGATTGAACCCGGGGTCGAAACGTCCGCTCACCCGTGCGGTCGTGGCATCAAAGGCGGCGTGCGCCTGCGCGAGCGTTGGCTTCTCGACGCCGAGCCTCGCGGCGAGCGCAGCATTATCGAGTTGGATATCGCGAATCGGCACGAAGCTAAGCGCCGCCCAATAGCCGAGCAGCAGCGCCGCGCCGATGATGACCAGCCGGCGCGGACGGAAATAGCAGAAGAGAATTCCGGCGGCGGCGTAGGCGAGCGCGATCCGCTGCAGGACCCCGACGAGCCGGACTTCGGGCCACGGTTGGGAGAGGCCGCCGTTGTAGAAAATGCCGAGCAGGAAAAGCACGGCCGCGCGGCGCAGGATCTTCTTCATCACCGCCGGCCGGCCTTCACGTTCGAGCCGGCCCGTCAACGAGAACACGAGCGACACGCCGACAATGAAGACAAACAGCGGAAAGATCAGATCGTAGAACGCAAACCCGGCCCAGTCCTTGTGCTCGAGTTGCGCGGCCAGGAAGCGCACCGGTGCGGTAGGGCTGAGCGCGTCGAGCGCGCGCACGAGCGAATCGGCACCGACGATCCAGAACATGTCGAAGCCGCGGAGCGCGTCGAGTGACACGAGCCGCGGCGAAGGGGAGGGAGTTGGGGTAATCATGAGCTGGCGGGGTAAAGCTAGCGCCCGGGCGAGACGCGGTGGTCTTCGCCCGGAGGATCAGGCGAACGCGCGAAGCCGTTGCACGATGTCGGCGCGGAGCCGCTCGATATGCGCGACGATGAACGCCTCGATCGAGAGCGAATCGTCCTGGATCAGCGGCGTGAGGTCGATACCCCAAGTGATGCCGCTCATCTTGTCGGTCGCGTGCGAGGTGTGAAACGTCGCGTGCGCGGCGCGCCGGCCGAGCGTGGCGAGATCGTAGCGTTTTCCGCCGGTCACCTGGGAATCGAAAACCTTCAGCAGTTCGCCCGCGAGCTCCGGATGGCCGCCGGCATCGAGCGCCACCTTGTCGCTGTCGACGAGCCAGTCGAGATCGCGCCACACTTCGCAACCGATGACGCGCGCCGGCCGCTGCGCTGCCGGCAGCGCCCGCAGCGCCTCGATCGCCCGCGCCATCACCGCGACGTGCGTGTCGTGCTTGTCGGCCGGCTGATGCAGATAAACCACCTCGGGCCGGCAGCCGGAGAAAATCTGTATCAGGTCGCTCAAGACCGCGGGATGCCGGCGCTGCTTCACGTCCGAGCTCGGATGCGCGAGCTGGAGCTGGATGGCGTAACGCCCGAGCCGCGCGGCCTGGCGCTGTTCCTCGCGGCGCACGTCCTGCATCTGCTCGTCGGTCATCTGCGCGTAAACGCCGGTGCGGGGCGAACCGGCACCGTTGGTGACGACCACGCCGCCGAACGCCTTGCCGGGCGTGTCGAGGCAGGCGGTGACGCCGGCGTAGGCCATGATTTCAATGTCGTCCTGGTGGGCGGCTACGCAGAGATGCGAGACGCGCGCGAGGGCAGACGCGGCGCTTTCGTTGGCGACCGGGACGAAGATGTCGGCTTTCGGATGGGCGAATTTCATAAGCAAAAACGAATGAATGGCCGCGATGGCGCGCGACGCGGCTAAATCGCCGGCAGGCTGGCCGCCGCGATGGCTTGGCCGTGCCGTTTGTCCTTTTCGTCGGGCAAACTGAGCCGGATTTTCTCGGCGAGCGCCGGAAACTCGCGCGCGAGGACCTCGCGCGCCTGCGCGAGAATGACGTCGCCACCCGCGCCGGTCGTCACGCGCCCGAGCACCAAGACGTGGCGCAGCTCGTAGAAATCCGCGTAGTGAGCAACCGAATACCCGAAGCACCGGCCGATCGATTCGTAGATCGCAAGCGCCGCCGGATCGCCGGCGTGCATCGCTTCCTGCACCGCGACGAGCTGTTCGGCCAGCGGTTGGGTCGGCGGGAAATCGAAGCCCGCCTTTTGCGCGAGCCGCGCGACGCCCTGTTGCGAAAAATACTGCACGCCGCAGCCGAGGTCGCCGGACCACTCGTCGCGCGGCGCATCGGCGCGATAGTCGACCGGGGCGAAGGCGAGCTCGTTGAGCCACGGCGTGAGATCGCCGACGGGCGTCACGTAGCCGCCGGCCATGCTCGTGCCCATCGAGACGCCGAGGACGGCGTTGTCGCGCAGCGCCATCGAGCCGGCGAGCGCGGTCACCTCGCCGTCGTTCACCACGGTGAACGGCACGCCGCCCCAGCGCTCCTGGAGCGTGAAAAACATCCGCCGGATGTGGCGGTCGAACAGCTCCGGTGAAACGCCGCGGAAAAGCGAGGCGACCCGCACTTCGTTGTTCACGTAAACGCCCGCGGCGCTGCCGCCGATCGCGTCGACGCGCGGCAGATGCGCGGCGGCGCGGAGGAGCGAATCGTGCACGCCCTCGAGGTGATACGCGGGGTCCTTCTGAAAATACGGATCCCACGGAATCTCCTCCGAATAAACGACACGGCCGTCGATGAGCGCGGCGGCTTTGCGATCGCTGCCGCCGAGATCGAAGCCGATGCGGCAACCCTCGAGATGACGACCGACGGAGGCGCCAGCGGTTTCGGCGTGGGGCTCGAACACCGTCGCCGCTTCGAGCTTGAACGGCTCCCGGTAAACCTTCTCGCCCATGAACGCGTAATCGAAGGCGCGTTCGCCAGTCGGGCTGTAGATGCGCCCGAGTTGGTCGGCGATCTCCGGCGCCCCGACGACGCGGACGCGCGAACCGCCTTTTTGCCAGAGGAGGAATTTCAGCAGCCGTTCGGCGTAGCGGAGCGTGAAGGCGGAGGCCGGGTGGTCGTCGGCGAGCACACGGCTTTCGTGCACCGACGTGCCGCCGTCGGGGCGTTGCAGCACCAGTGCGAACGGTCGCGCGCCGGGATCGTGGGCCACGCGTTCGCGATAACCGCGGTTCCACAGCGCCGCCGGAATGAACTCGGGATCGAGCGGAGGTCGCAGCGTTGGCGTGGTTTTCAGCATGGCGAAAGAGGAGCGACGGTCGGGGCAACTCAGCTCGCGCGCGGCGGGCGACGGCTGAAATGAGCTTCGATTTCCTCGAGCGTTTTGCCCTTCGTTTCCGGCAGGAGGAAGGTGGCGGTGATGAAGTAAACGACGGTGCAGCCGGCGAAGGCGAAGAACATCGTCGAGTAGCCGTATTTGCCGACCGTGGGGAGGAAGATCGCGGCAATCGTGGTCGATACGGCCTGGTTGATCAGCAGCGCGATGCTCATGCCGTTGGAGCGGATCCGCGTCGGCATGAGCTCGGAAAGTGCGAGCCACACACACACGCCCGGCCCGACGGCGAAGAACGCCATGAAGACGAAGACGCCGATCGCGGTGATCCAGCCGTGGCGCTCGCTCGGCACCGGCGTGACGAGGGCGTTTTCGATCTTGAGCGGGGCCGTGCGCGCCGCTTCGAGGTCGGCAAACGGATTGGTGAAGAACGCCACGACGCGATTCGGCGGCACGCAGCTCTCGCGCGTGAGCTGCAGCGGCTTGGCCGCGGGGTCGTCGGAGCGCACGGCGTTGGTCGACGTGCGGAAATCGCCATACGAGTAAATCACGACGAGCGTCGATGCCCGCGCGTCGGCGGCGTGGCCGGCCGCGGCGAGCAGGCGCGGGAGACTTTCGGAGTTGAATGAAACCGTCACACTCTGGTCAGCGGAAACCTCCGCCTGGACCGCGTCGCGCACGTCGACGCGTTGCGCCTCGGTGCTGCGGAACATGCCGCCGACGAAGAGCAGCGACACGACGATGCCCGCGCTGCCGAGCGAGAGGAGAAACTTGCGGCCCTTGCGGTCCACCAGCACGACCGCGCCGATGGTCACGAGGAAGTTGACGATCGTGAGAATCAGATAACCCCAGTGCGCCTGCACGTCGGAAAGCCCGCTTTGCAGGAGAATGGTGGTGTTGTAGCCGATGATGGAGTTGACGCCGGTCGCCTGGTTGCAGGCGAGGATGATGCACGCGAGGACGAACGGGATCACGTATTTGCGCCGCAGGAGCGATTCGCGGGCGCGGGTGCCGGTCTGTGAAACTGCCGCTCGTTCGGCGGCGAGCGCGGTCGCCATCTCCTGCAGCTCGACCTGGGTTTGTTCCTCGCTGCGCGAACGCAGGAGCGCCGCGCGCGCGGCCGCCTCGCGGCCGCGGCGGTGCAGCCACCGCGGCGACTCGGCGACGAAGAACCCGCCGAGGACGAAGAGGATCCCCGGCGGCAGCGACACCCAGAAGATGCTGCGCCACGCGGTGTCCTTGAATGCCTGCAGTTCCTCCGGCGAACCGAGCTTTGCCACCTCCTCGACGCGGATGCTGAAGTAAATGCCGATCGCGGCCGCGGCGACGATTCCCAGCGTGAGCATCCACTGAAAAATCGCGGTGCCCTGACCGCGGCTGGCCGCACCGAGGCACTCGGCCAGATAGAGCGGCACGACGACGCCGATCAGTCCCGCGCTGACGCCTTGTAACAGCCGTCCGAATACGAGCGGACCGTAGCCGTCGGCCAGCGCGATGAGCGGGATGCTGGCGACGAACAGCACGCCGCTGCTGATCATGAGCGCCTTGCGTCCGAACCAGTCCGCCAGCAGCCCCGCGAACAGCGTGGAAATCACGCTCCCCAGCAGCACGGCGGCGACGATGAATGACAGCTGGCCGGCGTTAAGGCCGGACGTCGCCTCCAGATAGGGGAGCGCGCTGGCGATGATGCCGACATCGACGCCGTAGAGCAACCCGCCGAGGCCGGCGACAATCAGGAGAAAGCGATTATAGCCGTTCTTCGGCGGAGCGGCGAGGGAAGCGTCAGGGGCGGACGGGGACATGGGGTGGTTTCGGGGTTGAGCTGAAGAAAGGGCGGCGACTCCGAGTTTATTTCACTGCCGCGGCGCGGACGAGCTTTCGGATCGCCTCGATGGCTGGCAACTGGATCGCATCGTGCGGCGCGGCGGCGCGTTCGAGCGCGGCCAGCTGCGCCTCGCGCCAATCCGCGGATTTTCGATCGCCGCCGGTCAACGCTTCCATTGCGGCAAGACCGATCGCGCTCGCGTCGGCGAGCGACTGTGCGACCGGCAAGCCCGCGCGTCCGATCTGCGCCCGCGCTGCCAGCAGTTCGGCGACGTCGCGACCCAGCAACTCCCAATCCTGCAACTGCGCGCGCACCGCGTCGGCGAGCGTTCGGCGCGCTTTACCGTCGGCGGCGAGCAGAGCGTCGACGGCGCGCGAAAACTCGCGGGCGGCGTCGCTTTCGGGCCGCGCACAGTCGGCGAGCGTCACCAGCGGCGTGAACTGCGTGAAGTTCTGATGGTATTGTCCACGCTGATACTCCTTCACCGGCTCGATCGCGTCGACGAACGCTGTCAGCGTGGCGACGTCTTCCGGCGAAGCCGCCGGACCGGCGAGTCGGCGGAGCATGGCGGGACGGTTGCGCTCGTGGTTCAGCCCGGCCTCTTCGAGGCGGCGACCGACGATCGCGAGGCGGCGATACATGTCGTCGACGTCGTTCACCTCGCGGGGCGACCAGAGCCGTTCCGCGATCGCGGCGGTGCGCGGCCAGATCCGCGAATCGATCGTTTCGGGCGTGACCCATTCGCTCCACATCGTGGCTTCGCCGCCGAGGATCATCGCCTGTTGCGCGGCCGTGAGCGGCGTGTCGGCGGGCAGCGGATCGTTGGCGTAGTGCTGCGACGCCGGGAAGCACAGGTCGATGTAGTAGCCGTTGGACAGGATCGCGGCGTGGCCCTGGTTTGCGGCTGCGGCGAGGCCCTTCGGTCCGCGCCAGGAATGGACAATCGCGTCCTTCGGCAGATCGGGGTGCAGGATCTCGTCCCACCCGACGAGCTTCTTGCCGTGCTTTGTCATGATATCTCGGATACGCTGGTTGAACCACGCGTGCAGGCCCTCGTTGTCCTTCAGGCCGCGGTCGCGGATGAAGGCCTGGATCCGGGGATTGGCATTCCACTGCTTGCCGTTGTTTTCGTCCCCACCGATGTGGAAATACGGATCGGGGAACAGCGCCGCCATCTCGCCGAGCACGTCCGCAAGCAGCGCGTAAACCTGCTCGTTGGTGGGATCGAGCACCGGATCGAAGATGCCCCAGCGGCGTTCGATCTCATAGGGACCCGGCGCGCTGGCGAGCTCGGGATGCGAGACGACCCAGCTCGTGGCGTGCCCCGGAATGTCGAATTCCGGGACGACGCGGATCCCACGGTCGGCCGCATAGGCAATGATTTCGCGGATCTCGTCCTGCGTGAAATAGAGCCCATCCGAGCCGCGCTCGTGCAGCTCGGGATGCGTTTTGCTTTCGATGCGGAAACCCTGGTCCTCGCTGAGATGGAGGTGGAGGACGTTGAGCTTCACGAGCGCCATCCCGTCGAGATTGCGCTTGATGACCTCCATCGGCTGCCAGTGACGGCAAACGTCGATCATGAGGCCGCGCCACGGGAAACGCGGCCGATCCTCGATCCGCGCGGCCGGCACGAACCAGCCTTGGGCGTCGGTTTGCAGCAGCTGCAGCAGCGTTTCGAGTCCCCGCAGGGCACCGAGCGAGGTCGGCGCGCGCAGGACGGCCTGCGCATCCCGGATCTCGAGCGTGTAGGATTCGTCCTCGCCCAGCGCCGGGAGCTCGCGCGAGGCCGCGTCGCAGTCGATCACGAGCGAGGCGCTGCGGACGTCGGTGGCGAAGACATACGCCGCTTCGGCCGTGCGGCGAAACGTGAAACCGGTGCGCTCCTCCCAGCGGCGCAGCGCGCGCGCGATCGCCTGGCGCAACCGGGCGTCGTCGTGGCCGCGCAACGCGACGGAAAACTCAGACGTGACCGGCAGCCGGCCGTCGGCCAAACGCAGCTGCGCGGGCGCGGGCATCAGATCGTGGGACATGGCAGCGAAGGTGAGGGGCGTGACGCCGAGCAGCGCGAGGGCGAGGGTGCGGCGGACGAGACGGACGGACGAGCGGGGCGATTTTGGGGTCATGCGAAAGAAAGCGTGGGGCAAAACTAGACGTCGGTCTGACGCAGGAACTCGTCGGGCGAGGCGCGTTTGAACGCTTCGATCGCCTCGTATTCCGCGAGGCCGAGCGCGTTGTAGGCGTCGGCCAGCCGGCGGCTGCGATCCTCGGTGCGCTGCCAAAATTCGCGTCGGTCGTCGCCCGTAAAAAGCGCCTGGTCCTTCTGGGTCTCGTGCCGGAAAATCGCGCGGCGGCGGCGCAACACTTCCTGCGGGCTGAGCGGCACGGCGAGGTCGATTTCGTCGAGCTCCCATTCGGCCCACTCGCCGCGATAGAGCCACAGTTCCGCTTCGTCCAACCACGGCTCGCGGACGCAGCCGGCGAGCGCTTCGCGCAACGCGCGGAGGCACAGCCGGTGCGTCCCGTGCGGATCGTCGAGATCGCCGGCGGCATAGATCAGGTGCGGGCGCAGCTCGTTCAGCAGATCGCGCATGATCGCGACATCCGTCTCGGCCAAACTGCGCCGGCGCGGCGTGTCACTTTCGTAAAAAGGCAGATCGAGGAAATGGAGGTGGTCGGTGCGCACGCCGCAGATGCGCGCGGCCGCGACGGCTTCGTGGCGGCGCACCAGGCCTTTCCACCGCCGCAGCTCGGCGGACGGCGGCAGGGCACCGTCGCGCTCGAACGCCTCGCACGCTTCGCGCGCGCGCTGTGCGGCGGGGGGAAGGAGTTGTCCGGTTTGGAGTGAGAAATACAGCTGGCGCCAGATCGCCTCGTCGGACACGGCGGCGGCTCCGGAAACCTGATACGCGACGTCCACCGTGTGGCCCTGCTCCACGAGGCGGCAGAGCGTGCCGCCCATCGCGATGACATCGTCGTCCGGATGCGGCGAGAGCACGAGCACGCGCTTGGGAAACACATCGGCCGATTTCGCGCGCAGCGGTCGCACGAGAGCGTCTCCCGGCTGCGTGCGCAGCGGGTCGCGCCCGCCGGGCCAGCCGGTGATCGTGTGCTGCATCTGGTAGAAACCGGCGCGGTTCGTCTCGTAGGCGGAGCCGCGCACGCGCAGCAGGTCCTGCAGGCCGGCGTCGTTGTAATCGTCGTCGGTCAGCTTGAGGATGGCTTTGTGGCGCTGCTGCGAAAGCCAGAGGATCGCGCGGCGCTGCATGCGCTCGTCCCAGGCGAGACCCTGATCCTCGAGCGCGCCGACGAGCCACGGCGTGCGCCGGCGCGTGAGTCCGCCGGCGGCGGCTTCGTCGAGCACGAACATCGCGTGGTCGTGCTCCTGCAGGAACGACGCCGTGATCTGCGTCGTCACCTCGCCCTCGATCGCGGCGCGCACGATCGCGGATTTGTGCTGTCCCCACGCCATGAGGACGATCCGCCGCGCTTCCATGATGGAGGCGACGCCCATGCTCAACGCGTAACGCGGCGTGTGTTCCTCGCCGCCGAAATCGCCCGAAGCATCGCGGCGCGTGAGCGGATCGAGCGTCACCAGGCGGGTGCGGGAGCGTCGCGGGCTGCCAGGTTCGTTGAAACCGATATGGCCGGTGCGGCCGATGCCGAGGATCTGGAAATCAATCCCGCCGGCTGCGCGGATCAGTTCCTCATAGCGGCGACAGTGCGCGTCGACCTCCGCGGCGGGCACCGTGCCGTCGGGGAGGTGGGTGTTCTCCGGCCGGATGTCGATGTGATCGAACAAATGCACCCGCATGAAATGATGATAACTTTGCGGATCGGCAGCCGGGAGCGGGCAATATTCGTCGAGGTTGAACGTGACGACATTCGCGAAACTCAGCCCTTCCTCGCGGTGCAGCCGGACGAGCTCGGCGTAAAACGCCACGGGCGTCGATCCGGTGGCGAGTCCGAGCACCACGGTGCGCCGCTCCTGCTGGCGGGCGCGGATCAGCGCGGCCACCTCGGCGGCGACCGCGCGGGAGGCTTCGCGGCTGCTCGGGAAAACGGAGATCGGCGCGTGTTCGCAGCCGTAGCGGGGGAGAGGGACGAGCGTGGGCATGGGGGCTTCGACAACGGAGGAGCAGCGGACGTCGCGTATCATATCGCTGGCGCTGAGGGTAAAAAATGGCGAAATCGACGATGTTTTTAACAAAAATGATTTCCGATGCCACGCTCGAAACCCTGGTGGGCCGTCTGCCGCAGCCGACGCATGCGTTGATGGGACGGCGTCCGGGCCAGCTCGCGCTGCCCGATAATGTCGTATGCTTCCAGCGTCGCGCGGCTTCCGAACTCAATCGCCCGCGGCGCGGCCGGGCGTTGCATCATCGCTGCGTGCTGATCCTGGCGCTGCGCACGGCGGCGACGGTGGGCGTGGACGATCGGGCGCTGCGACTCGATGCCGGTGAGGGGCTGCTGGTGCTGCCGTTTCAGTTTCACCACTATCTGAACGCG
The DNA here is from genome assembly GCA_040255565.1 of Opitutaceae bacterium. Lineage (GTDB taxonomy): Bacteria > Verrucomicrobiota > Verrucomicrobiia > Opitutales > Opitutaceae > Opitutus. The sequence goes on from JBDZVH010000002.1 coordinate 980,613, forward strand.
GAGGCGGAGGAGTTGCTGTGGCTGTTCGTGACCTTCGACTATCCGGATCCGGCGAAGCTCGAAGCGCTGCGGTTCCGACCGTTTGTGCTCACGCCGGAGCTGCGCGGGTTGGCGACAAATCTGGTGACCGCGTATCAACAGGAAGGCGGCGACAGCGATCTGCCGGTGTTGCAGCTGGCGGTGCTGTTGGCGCGGCTGCGGCGGGCGGAACGGTCGCGGCGACGCGCGCCGGCCGGGGAATCGCCGGAACTCGTGATGCAGGTGAACCAGCTCGCGCAACAGGCGGGCGAGCGGCGCGGGGTGGCGGAGATGGCGCGTTCGCTCGGGATCAGTCCGAGCCACCTGCGGGCACGGTTCCGCGCGTCATGCGGCGTGAGCATCGGCCGGCACCTGCGCCGGCTGCGGCTCGAGAAAGCGTGCGGACTGCTGCGGCTGTCGACGCAGCGGGTGACGGAGATCGCCGAGCAGTGCGGCTTCGGCTCGATCTATCACTTCAGCCGCGCGTTTCGCGCGGCATATGGGATTTCGCCGATGGAGTATCGGCACGCGAGGCCGCGCCGCCGAAAGCGGCCCCGCGCGTGACGCGTCAGCGATCCGTATCCAGAGACTTGATGCGGATCGCGCGGAAAGCGACCGGGTCGTTGTGTCCGGCGAAACCGAAATGCCCGCTCCGGCGGTCCTTGCCGGGGTGTGACTTCTGGTCGAGGAACGACGTCACGGTCGCGAGATCGCCGTCGAGGATCGCGGTGCCGTTGAGCTCGACGGTGACGCGCGTGCCGCGGACGGTCACCTCCTGAAAATTCCATTCGCCCGCGGGGTGCTGATAGCCGCGCGCGGCGGCAATCATCCCGTAGGCGGAACCGTGATACTGGCGCGGATCGAGGCGCCGGCCGGTGACCTCGTCATAGCGATCGTCGAGGATCTGGATTTCCGTCATCCCGACGTAGGCGGTGTCACCGGAGCCCGGATACCGGATGGCGAGCCCGTTGTTGCCGCCGGGCGGGACCTTGAATTCGAGCCGCACGGCGAAATCCGCGAACTCCTCCTGCGTGTAGATCGTGCCGCCTTTGCTCCGGCGGCAGACGATCGCGCCGTCGACGATCTGGTAATTGTCCGTCGGTCCCGCCCAACCGGTGAAGTCGCGACCGTTGAAGACCGGTCTAAAACCGGCGCTCTCGCCGTGGCTCGCGAGGATGCGATTGGCTTCCGTCGGTGCGATCTCGCGGAGGAAGAGATTGCGCCAGCGAATCTCGCCGCCGTGGGTCTGGAGCTGGATCGGGCCGCGGCGCGGCACGGGCTGGCTGCGATCGAAGTAGTTTTCCATCCGCGCGTGATCGACGACGAGCTGGTCGTTGAGCCAGACGCTGACGCGAGCGCCGACCATGAGGATGCGCAGGCGATTCCATTCGCCGAACGGGCGGTCGGCCTTCACGAGCGGATCCTTGCCGGGGGCGCCGGGGGAATTGTTCCAGAGTCCGCCCGAGCCGCGGTCGGCGCCGAGGGCGAATTTCTTCTGTTCCGTGTAGTCCCAGATCTGCACCTGCGGGCAGCCGCGGAGGTAAATGCCGGAGTCGGCGAGCGGCACGGTCTTGTAGTCGGCGAGCAGTTCGAAATCTCCGTAGTCTTCTACGGTGGTGGCGTATTTGCCGTGACCGTCGTTCACGAGTTCGTCGCCGTCGGCGCGCCAGTGCGCGCGGAAATCCGCGGTCCATTCCGCGTCGCGCGCGCGACGTTCCGCTTCGGGCAACGCGAGCCATTTCCGGTGATCGTAGGTGTCGCCGCCGCGCCAGCCCGCAAGGTCGCGGCCATTGTAGAGCGCGGTGAAGCCCGGTGGAGCGGAAACGGCGGCGGCGAGCGGAGCACAGAGCAGAACGAGAACGGCCAGCGAGCGATGGAAAAGCGACGAGTTCATGGGCGGAGTCGGGTGGGGCGTTTCAGAGTTTGATCGTGCGGCCTTCGCGGAAGGATTGGTCGGCGGCGAGGACGATGCGGAGACTGTCGAGTGCGCTCTGCCAGTGTTCCGTCAGGTCGGTATTGTGGCGGATGGCGCGGAGAAACACCTCCTGCTCGCGGCGGCAGAGCTCGTCGTGCGTCGGCTCGTCCGTGACGTCGATCATCTCGTCGGGTCGCGCGAAGGTGCCGTCGGGGCGGCGCTCGGCGTGATGAAGCCGCAGCGCCTCGGTCTGCGTGTGCGCGTCGATGTCGGACGAGCGTCCGGCGCTGGTGGCGCGTTTCGCGACGATGCTCACGCAGCCTTTCGGCCCGATGACGTCCTTCACGAAGAAAGCGGTCTCGCTCATCATCGGACCCCAGCCGGCCTCATACCAGCCGACGGAGCCGTCGGCGAACGTCACCTGCAGGTGCCCGTAGTTGATTTGTGGCGACGCAATCTCGTCGGTGAGCCGTGCGCCGATGCCGTTCACGCTCACGGGACGCGAGCCGGTCATCCGGCACATGACGTCGACGTAATGCACGCCGCAATCGACGATCGGCGAGGTCGTGCGCAGGAGCTGCTTGTGGGTTTCCCAGTTCGCGCCCGAGCTCTGCTGGTTGAGGTTCATCCGCATGACGAGCGGCTTGCCCAGCGTGCGGGCGAGCTCGGTGAACTTCTGCCACGACGGATGCACGTGCAGGATGTAGCCGACGACGAGCTGGCGCTGCAGCCGGCGCGCGGCGGCGATGACCCGCTCGGCGTCGGCGAGATTGTCGGCGACCGGTTTTTCCAGAAACACGTGGGCGCCGGCTTCCATCGCGGCGAGCGCGTAGACGGCGTGCGTTTCCGGATACGTGCTGATGCAGACCGCGTCCGGCTGGGTGCGCGCGAGCGCGTCGGAAAAATCGGAAAACTCCGCGAGTCCGCCGCCGAGCTCGGCGTTGAGTTTTTGACGCGAGGCAGGACCGCGGGAAACGAGGCCGACGATTTCGAAATCGCCGGGCATGGCCCGATACGCGCGGGCGTGCGAACCGCCCATGTGACCGCAACCGACGACGAGAACGCGCAAACGAGAGCTCATGAAAAATTGCTGCGCTCAGGCAGAGGTTTCGCCGGGCCGGCGGCTCGGCGGATGGAAGAAGAACGCCAGCAGCGCGATGCCGGCGATCGCCATCGCGGTGGGCACGAGGAAGAGCTGGCGGTAGTCGACCAGCGCGGCGCCGTCGGGCTGGACAACCGTGAAATGCGCGGCGAGCTGCGGGAAGAGCTGGCTCGCGATCATCATGCCGGCGCCGAGGATGAGCAGATTGGCGGCGCCCTGCGCGCTGGCGCGAACGTCGGGTGGAAACACGGCGTCGACGTAGATGTAGACCGTGGCGAAGAAGAACGCGTAGCAGATGCCGTGCATCACCTGGATCGCGACGATGAGCCACTGGTGTTCCGGCGTGCCGAAGAAGGCGAACACGCTGTAACGCGCGGCGTGGCCGAGCACGCCGAGGATCATGGTCCATTTCCAGCCGAGCCGTTTCAGCACGAGACCGAGCACCACCATCGTGACGATCTCTGCGACCTGCCCGAGGCTGCTCACCGCCATCGTCATCCGCGCGGAGATGCCGACCTGGGTGAGGAAACCGTCGATGACGACGAAGTAGCCGTTGTGGATCACGGCATCGATCAGGATGACGGTGAACAACACGGCCACGTGCGGCACGGCAAGCAACCGCGCGGCGCGCAGCCAGGCGAGACGATCGAGACCGACGGCATCGCGCCGCGGCGGCGTGTGCGGCAGCGTCAGGCTGTAGGCGGCGAGCGTGAGCGAGATCAACCCCGCCACGATGAACACCCAGCGCGTTTGCGCGGCGTCGGCTTGGTCGCCGAGCAGAAAGATGAACGGCCAGCTCACCACGACCCAGCCGACCGTGCCGCCCATGCGCACGAAACCGAACTCCGCCGCAGGATCTTTCAGGTGGGCAAACGCGAGCGAGTTCGCGACGGCGAGCGTCGGCACATAGAGCAAGCCGTAGAGCAGGAAGATCGCGAAAAACGCCGGGAACGTTGTGGCGAATGCGGAACCGATCAGCGCGAGACCGCCGACGAAATGGCTGAAGGCCAGGAAGCGCTCCGCGGAAAAATTCCGGTCGGCGAACTGGTTGCTGAAGAAGATGCCGATCACCGAGGCGATGCCGAAGATGCTGCCGACCCAGCCCTGTTGCGCGGCGCTGAAGCCGAGCATGCCCATGTAGGGGAAAATTTTGATCTGCCAGGCGCCCCAGATCGCGATCTCGAGGACCATCATCACGAACAGGCGGCCTTTGTAGGAAGCGGGGGAACTCATGGGGTGGGCGGAAGCGAGTCGGGCGCGAGGTGAGACCGGCGCGCAAATTTCGTCAACCCGTTCGTCTGCTCATGCGGTACAGCTTGAACGATCTTGCCAGCGGCGTGCGAGCGGCGCACAGGAACAGGCATGTCGTTCCCTCCGACCCCGAGCCGCCGCGACTTCGTGAAAACCCTTGGCGCCGGCGCGCTCGCCGCGCCGCTGCTCGCGCGACGCCTGTGGTCCGCCCCGACCGATCGCGTGTTGCGGCACGCGAGCTTTGGCGCCGCGGGCATGGCGTGGGCGGACATCCAGGCGATCTGCAGCAATCCCTTCGTGCAACTCGTCGCGGTGGCCGAAGTGGATTTGAACCGGCTCGCGCCGTTGCGCGCAGCGTTTCCCGACGTGCGCGTTTACCAGGCCTGGCGCGAACTGCTCGATCGCGAGGACGGCAACATCGATTCGGTGAATGTCTCCACGCCCGATCACATGCACGCCGTGATGGCGCTCGCGGCGATGGAGCGCGGCAAGCACGTGTATTGTCAGAAACCGCTCGCGCACGACCTGCACGAAGTGCGGACGTTGACGGAGTTCGCGCGCGGCCGGCCGCTCGTCACGCAGATGGGCATCCAGGTGCGCGCCACGAAACCCTACCGGCAGGCTGTCGCACTCGTGCAAAGCGGCGCGATTGGCAAAATCAAGGAAGTGCACGCGTGGAGCAACAAAGCCTGGGGCGACACCGGTGCGCCGCCGGCGACGAACGATGCGGTGCCGGACGGTTTCGATTGGAACCTCTGGCTCGGTGGCGCGGCGCAGCGGCCCTTCGTCGGCAACGCCTATTATCATCCGGAGAACTGGCGCAAGCGGCTCGATTTCGGCACGGGGACGTTCGGCGACATGGGCTGCCACATCTTCGATCCGGTCTACGGAGCGCTGGCGCTCGGTGCGCCGCTGACCGTGCGCTCCGAAGGGCCCGCGCCGGACGAATGGAACTGGTCGGTCGACGCGTGTATCCGCTACGTGTTTCCCGGCACGCCCTACACGGCGGAGCCGACGGTGCCGGTTACGTGGTATGATGGCACGCGGCGTCCGCCGGCGGAAATTCTGGCGCTCGTCGACGATTCCGCACGCGCGGCGGATTCGCCAGCGCTGGCGAAACGGCAGCAGCAACTGCGGGAGCAAGGCTCGATTCTCATCGGCACGAAAGGCGTGCTGCACATTCCGCACGTCGACACGCCGCGGCTGTTTCCGCGCGCGGAGTTCGAAGGTTATCCGCTGCCGGACATCGCGGGCACGCATCACTGGTCGGATTGGGCGGAAGCGTGCGTGGGCGGCGCGGCGCGCCCGCTGGCGTCGTTCGACTATGCGGGACCGCTGACCGAGGCGGTGCTGCTGGGCAGCGTGGCCGTGCGTTTTCCGCAGACGACGTTGGCGTGGAACGCGGCCGCGCTGCGCTTCGACAACGAGCCGGCGGCGAACGCGTTTCTGCGCCGCTCGTATCGCGACGGCTGGCGCGTGGGCACGCTGTAGGGCCGCAGCGGATGCAAAGAGGCCGCGTCAGGCCGCGCGGCTTCGGCTGGCACGCTTGCTGCGACACGCGTGCCGCACACACAACAGCGCGCTGGGCGCTGAATGGCCATGAGGGAACTAATCGAAAGCCGGCAGATACGCGCGTTCGTCGCCGTCGCGCGTCGGGGTAATTTCACACTGGGGGCGAAGGACGTGTTTCTCACACAGTCCGCCGTCAGCCATGCGATCAAATCGCTCGAGGAGGACGTCGGCGTGCAGCTGTTTCAGCGCGTCGGCCGGCGCGCGGTGCTGACGCCGGCCGGCGAGCGCCTGCTGCAATATTGCGAGGAGATCCTGCACAAGATGCAGGATGCGCGCATGGAGCTGAGCCGCCTGCAGGAAATCGCGCGGCCGGGGCTGCGTATTGGCGCGCCCATGACAATCTGCCAGCACCTGTTGCCGCGCGTGCTGCGGCGGGTGCAGGCGGATTTCCCCGATTTCGGACTGCGGGTGGAAACCGGGGACAACCCGCAGTTGCTCGCGCAACTCCTCTCGGGCCGCATCGATCTCGCGATCATGGTCGAGCCGGACCGGCGGCCGGACCTGGTGTTCGAGCCGCTGTTTCGTGACGAGATGTGTTTCGTGATGCCACCGTCGCATCCGTGGGCGGAGCTCGCGGACATCCCGCTGGAGGACGTGCGCACGATGCCGCTGATCGTGCCGAACAAAAGCACGCGCACGCACCAGCTGGTGATGGGATATTTTCGCGCGGCGCGCGTGGCGGTCGAGCGCTGCATCGAGCTCGGCAGCATCGAGTCGATCAAGGAGCTGGTGAAGAACGGGCTCGGCGTCGGCATCACGGCGGACTGGCCGGTGCAGGCGGAGGTCGAGCGCGGCGAGCTCGTGGTGCGTCCGCTTGGCCGCCGGCCCCTCGGCCGGCAGTGGCATGCGGTTTATCTGCGGGAGCGCGGCGTCGGGCCGGCGGAGGAGAAGATGATCCGCTACTTCCGGCAGGACACGGACGAGGCGACCGCGGACACGCCGTCGAAACGCTGGTTGCGGCCGCCCGCCGCGCTCGGCCAGGCGCTCAGCGCATTGCTACCGTTGCTGGCTGACTGGCTGTGAACTCGGCCTGGTAAAGCCGGAGCTTTTCGCGAAACGCGCGGGACTCGTCCGCGCTCGCGGCGAGCTTCGGCAGCGCGCCGTAGCGTGCGAGGCAGCGGACCAGCAGGGCGGCGGCCGCGGCGGGCGGGAGGTCGCCGCCGGCGATGAACAGATCCGGTTCCGCGGGCGCGACCCGGGTTGGAGTTCGCGCGAGACGGACGACCGGCACGCCCTGGCGCGCGGCGAACTCGAGCGCGCGTTGCATGCCTTCTTGAAAAATTCCGCGACGATCGCCGATGCCGACGAGCCCGACGCGTTCGTGGTCGCGCTGCAGCTGCGCGAGTTGCAGGAGCACGCCGAGCTCCGCGGCGCCATCGCGCGCGGCATCGTCGGGCGACCACGGCGCATCCTCAATGACGGCGACCGGCGGCGCGGCCACCGCGACCGGCGCGAGCGCGCCACACCAGAGCATGAAACGGAAAAGGAAAACCCGCATGCCCGCGAGCGGAGCAAGCGAGGTGCCACGCGGGCGGGAGCGGGCGGCGTGATTGATGAAGAGTTTTCGTGGTTCGCGGCGGAGGCGACGGGAAGCCAAAAAAACGCCGGCCCGTGGTGACGGGCCGGCGAGGAGCGTTCGTTTGCTGTCGGATCAGATGGAGGGGGCGTGACGCGCTTCCGTTTCGTTGATCACGGCGCGGAGCGTTTCACGGACGGCGTTGGGCTGGCGCGCGAGTTCGTCGCGGCAGATCGCGAGCACGCGCTCGTGTTGCGCTGCGTTCTGCGCGAGCGACCAGCGGACGTTTTGCGAAAGCTGGGAATTGTCGGTGGAGCCGAGCGCGGCGAGGATGTGCCGCACGGGCGCCTGTTCGCCGGTCGCGAGGAACGCGCCCCACTGGAGATTGAGCGACTGTTCGGAGCGGACATCGGCCTGGGCGAGCGACGGCGCGGCGCTACGGAGCATCGCGTCGAGTTCGCGGCGCACCTCCGGAGCGGCGGAGCGGGCGAGCGCGCGCAGCTCGGTGGCGCCGCGCGGATGGCCGGAATACCAGAGTGCGGAGGCAAGCAGGCGCTGGTGCGCGACGGGCAGCACACGACTGACGGACATCCACTCGTTCACGCGCTCGGGATGCTGCGCGAAGATTGACGCAAGGAAGCCGATCGCGAACGACACATGGCCCGGCTGTTCGAAATAGCCGGAGCGGCTGAGCTCGAAGACGGCGGGCGCGACGCGGTCGGGCGCCGGTTGTTGATAATAGTGCGCGAGCCAGGCTTCGGCGCTCGGTTGCGTGGCGGCATTGGCTCCGCTGGCGAAAGCGAGCAGACCGGCGACGAGGCCGCTGCAGGGCAGAAGACGAATGAGACGCATGGCGGGGAGGAGTTTGATTTTTGGGATGACTCGCCCGGGGCGGGCGCGACGAAAAAACTACGTCGCCACGAGGGCGAGTAAAGGGAGGGACCGATGAAATGAATTCATGTGATTTCTCCGACGCCCGGCGCGGAGCGCGAACTGTCGGCAGCGCCGGCCGCGTCCAAAAAAATTATCATAACACCTCGCGGTCGCCGTCGCGGCGACGACCGGCCGATGAATTATTTCCATGCCGGCGCGCCGGCGGCGCGACGCGCGCGCTTTGGCACGAGCTGGGCTGCCCGGGGGCGACGATATCATGAACATCACCGCAAGCCATCGCCCGCCCACGCCGCGTCTCCCCCGCCTCCTGTCCGCCGCCGTCTGTGTTGCGCTCGCGAGCGCCAGCACGGTCCTTCCGGCCGTGGAGATTCCCTACGATTTCCATGTGCGTTGCACACCCGAGAATTCAATCTTTGGATACTTTTCCGCGACGAAGAAGCCGGTGCTCACGATCAAGTCCGGCGCGGTGGTGCGGATCGACGGCGGCGGCGGCAACAAGTGGGGTGAGGACGCCGACCCGGACGCGTGGCTCAAGCAGAACGGCGTCCCGCTCACGGTCGAAAGCAACGAGGCGCTGAGGGAAATCGTGACCGCGTTGAAGGAGTCGCCGCACCGACTGCCGGCGCCTCCGGGCAGTCCGGCGGGAACCCGCATCGGGGGACATTTCCTGATCGGACCGATCTATATCGAGGATGCGGAACCCGGCGACTCACTCGAGGTGCGCATCCTCGATGTGACGCCGCGCCTGCCCTACGGCGCCAACGGTGCGCGGCCCGGTGGCGGCGGGCTCCCGGATCTGGTGCCGCGGCCTTACGGACACGTTTATAAAATCGACCTCAAGCGCAACGCGGCCGTCTTCAACGAGAACATCGAGATCCCGCTCGCGCCGTTCAACGGCGTCAACGGCACGTGTCCGCCCGATTCCGAAGGCCCGAATCGCCGCTCGAGCGCGCCGGGGCTGTTCGCCGGCAATCTCGACAGCAAGGACCTGGTGGCCGGCAGCACGCTCTACATTCCCATTTTTCAGAAAGGGGCGCTGTTCTATACCGGAGATTGTCACGCCGCGCAGGGTGACGGCGAGGTGGCCGGCGATGCGATCGGCACGGCCAACACCGTCGTTTACCAGTTCATCCTGCACAAAGGGAAAACCCTGAAAGGTCCGCGGGCGGAGAACGCGACGCACTACATCACCTACGGGCTCGATCCTGATCTGGATCAGGCGATGCGCCTGGCGCTGATCGAAGCTCTCGATTTCCTGAAGGAGAAGGAAGGCCTCGATTTCCTCCCGGCCTATTCGCTGGCGAGCGCGGCGATCGACTTCCGGGTGACGCAGATCGTCGACAAGACGCTCGGCGTGCACGGCATGATTCCGAAGAAGCTCTTCGTGCACGATACCGCCTCGTCCTACTGGTATCGCCCCTGAACGCCGGAGCCGCCGCCATGATTGCCCACTCGACCTCCCTCCGACGCCGTACCCTGATTTTCGTGACACTGCTCGCCGCCGCGGGTGCGAGTCGCGCGATGGAGGTGCCGTATGACGTCCACGTTCCCTTCACGCCGGAGAATGCCATTCTCGGCCACTTTTCCTCGACCAAGACGCCGGTGGCGACGGTCAGGTCCGGCGCCGTGGTGCGGATCGACGTCGGTGGCGGCGTGCGCTGGCGCGACGGCGATCCGAACGCGTGGCTGAAGGAAAACGGCATTCCGACCACGATCGAACAATGCCCCGCGCTGGCGGAATCGATCCGGGTGTTGAACGAGACGCCGAATCGGCTCCCGCCGCCGCCGGGCAGTCCACCGGGCGCGCGTCCCGGCGGTCACATGATCAACGGCCCGATCTTCGTCGAAGGCGCGGAGCCGGGGGACATGCTTGAGGTGCGGATCCTGAGCGTGACGCCGCGTATTCCCTACGGAACGGTCAGCGCGAATCCGGGCGGAGGCGCGCTGCCGGATCTGGTGCCGCGGCCGTTCACGAAAGTGGTGCATCTCGATCTGAAGCGAAACGCCGGAGTGTTCGACGACCAGGTCGAGGTTCCGCTCGGGCCGTTCATGGGCGTGATGGGCACCTGTCCGCCGGATTCGGAGGGGCCGAACCGCCGCTCGGGTCCGCCGGGTGTTTTCGGCGGCAACCTCGATTGCAAGGAGCTCGTCGCCGGCAGCACGCTTTATCTCCCGATCTTTCAAAAAGGCGCATTGTTCTACACCGGCGATTCGCATGCGGCGCAGGGCGACGGCGAGATCACGGTCAACGCGATCGAGACCGCCAACACCTGCACGCTGCAGTTCATCCTGCACAAAGGGAAGACGCTGACCGCGCCACGCGCGGAAACGCCGACGCACTATCTCACGTTCGGCCTCGATCCGGATCTCGATGGGGCGATGCGGATGGCGATGGTGGAGACGGTCGAGTTTCTGAAAGAGAAGCAGGGTTACGATTTTCTCCACGCCTATGCGCTCTCCAGCATCGCGGTGAATTTTCGCGTGACCCAGGTGGTGGACAAGACGCTCGGGATCCACGCCATGATCCCGAAGAAGCTCTTTATCACGGATCCCGACCGCTACTGGTATCGGACGCGGGAAAACTGAGGCGCGCCATGCTCTCGCTGCCTGAAACGATGGCCGCTGTCCCGCCGGTGCTGGCGGTGAGCGGACTGCGCAAAAGCTATCGCACGCCCGAGGGTGAACTGAAGCTGGTCGTGCACGTGGAATCGTTCGAGCTCGCCGCCGGCGCGCAGGTGGGCTCAAAGGATCGAGCGGCAGCGGCAAGACGACCTTCCTTAACCTCGTTGCGGGTATCCTGAAACCGGATGCAGGCTCGATCGTCGTCGCCGGCACCGAGGTGAGCGCGCTGAACGAGGCGCGGCGCGACCGGCTGCGCGCGACGACGCTGGGCTGCGTTTACCAAAGCTTCAACCTGCTCCAGGGCTACACGTGTCTGGAGAACGTGCTGCTTGCGATGGCCTTCGGCGCCGGCCGCGATCGCGGGTGGGCGGCCTCGCTGCTGCAGCGGGTCGGGTTGGGACACCGGCTCGATTACTATCCCCGCCAGCTGTCGGTCGGGCAGCAGCAGCGCGTGGCGGTGGCGCGGGCGCTGGCGAACCGGCCGAGGCTGGTGCTGGCCGACGAACCGACTGGCAATCTCGACGCGATCAACGCCGCCGAAACCCTGGCGCTCCTGCGGGAAACTTGCCGCGAGCAGGGAGCGGCGCTGCTGCTGGTCAGTCACGACCGCGACATCCTCGCCCAGTTCGGCCGCACCGAGGAGTTCAGCGATCTCAACACGCCGTTGGTCACGGCCGCCTGAGTCATGGTCATACCTTTGGTCGTCTACAAAAGCCTTCGCCAGCATCTGGTATCGACGCTGGTGTCCGCCGCCGCGATCGCGCTGGCGGGCGGGCTGTTGATGTCGGTGTGGGTGATGCGCCAAGAGGCGAGCCGCACCTTCACGAGCGTCAGCGGCGGATTCGACGCCGTGCTCTGCGCGCGGAGTTCGAAGCTGCAGCTCGTGCTCAATGCGATCTTTCATCTTGAGGACAGTCCCGGAAACATTTCCGCCGCGGATGTGGAGACCGTCCTGAAAAATCCCAACATCGAGTTCGGACTGCCCATCGCGGTGGGAGACAATTACCAAGGTTATCGGCTGGTCGGCACGACGACGGAGCTGTTCGAGCGCGTGGAGTTTGCACCCGGCCGCCGTTACCGCGTGGCGGAACCGGGGCGGCCGTTTGCGATGGGCGAAAAGGAAGCGGTGGCAGGCAGCTTCGCCGCGCAGCAGCTCGGGCTCGCGCCGGGCGGGACGTTTCATCCGTTTCACGGTTTGATCTACGACGAAACCAAACAGCACGCGGAGACATTTGTCGTCACGGGCGTCCTCGAACCGACCGGCACGCCGGCCGACCGCGTGATCTGGATTCCGCTCGAGGGATTGCAGCGGATGAGCGGCCACGACGCGCGGGCGGCCACCGACGTGAGCGCCTTGTTGATCCGGTTGAAGCAGAGCAATCCGATGGCCGGATTTCAGCTCGACATGCTCTATAACAAACGGGGCAACAAGTTCACCTTCGCTTGGCCGCTGGGCGCGATCCTGGGCAAGCTCTTCGACAAGATCGCGTGGTTCGACCGGATCCTCGCGTTCGTTTCCTACCTGGTGGTCGTCGTCGCGTCCGCGTCGATCCTGGCGAGCATCTACAATTCCATGAACGAACGCCGGCGCGAGATCGCGATCCTGCGCGCGCTAGGCGCAGGGCGGCTCACGGTCTTCGGCGCGATCGTGGTCGAGTCCGCCGCGATCGCCGCCCTCGGGATGGCGATGGCTTTTGCAATCTATGCCGCCGTCGTCGGCGCGGCCTCGGAGATCATTCGGGCGCAGACGGGCGTGGTGATCGATCCTTTCGCCCTGCATCCGGTGATGCTGGTCGCGCCCACGGGGATCGTGGCGCTCGCGGCGCTGTGCGGGGTTTTCCCGGCGATCAAGGCCTATCGCACGGACGTCGCTGGCGGGATCGCGCCAACGTCTTGATATTATGAATACGTTACGATCGCTGACGGTGTTGCGGTTGGCAGCGGCCTTGGGGCTGTTCGTCGTCGGCGTTCGGGCCCAGGAGGTCGCGGTGGATCTGACGCCGCGCCGCACGGTGGTCGACGGCGTGGAGATGCTCGCGCTCGGGTTCGATAAATTGTCCGCGTTCGATTACACCCTGGTGGATGCGGGTACGGGTGCGACCCCGGAGGAAATCGAAGCGAATCTGAAGAAGGATCCGGTTCCGCCATGGATCAGGACCTACGACAAACAGCGGGTGCGGCTGACCGGCTATCTGATGCCGCTGCAGGTGCAGAACGGCCGCACGAAGAAGTTCGTGATGATGCGCGACGTGAACACGTGCTGTTACGGGGCGGTGCCGCGGATGAACGATTATCTCGTGGTCACGATGACGGGAGACGGCGTCGAGGCGCTCCAGGACGTGCCGGTCGAACTCGTCGGCATCTTCCATATCGATCATCGCTACGAGGACGGCTACGTCGTTTCGCTTTTCCGCATGGACGGCGAAAAGTTTCTCGGACCGAAGAAATAGTCGCTGGGGCTGCAAACCTTCATGAACATGCGCTTTGCCCACCGCTTGTTTTTCAGCGTCGTGTCGGTCGCGCTTTTAGCCGGTTGCGAACGAGCGGATAAAGCTCCCGGCGACCCTGCGACGATCGGGCATCACCAGCACGAGCATCATGCGCCGCACGGCGGCACGGCGGTCGCGCTCGGCGACGAAGCGTTTCATCTCGAACTCGTGCTCGATGCCGCGAGCGGCGAACTGCGGGCGTTTGTGCTGGATGGTGAAATGGAGAACTTCGTGCGCTGCGCGATGCCGTCGTTCGAGATGAATGCGACGTCCGGCGGCCAGACGCACCGCTTGATCTTCGCCCCGGTGGCGGATGAGGCCACTGGCGAGACGGTGGGCGATACCTCGCTTTACGCGGCGACGGCCGAATGGTTGAAGCACATGCGGGAGTTCGACGCATCGATCCCGCTGCTGACGATCCGCGGCGCGACGTTTCGGGACGTTGCCGTTCGTTTCCCGGACGGACACGAGCACTGATCGTTCGCGTGGGACCGGCCGGCTCGATCGAGCTGCGGCCGGTCGTTGTGCGCATCTGGCGGATACGCGAACAGCGGCGCGCTATTCGCGGCGGGCGACCGGACCGAAGTCGGGCGGCGGCACGCGGTGCCGGGTCGCCTGCTCGTAGGCCGCGGCGATTCTGAGCAGCGTCGGCTCGCTGAACGGTCGCCCGAGAAAATCGACGCCGATCGGGAGCTTGGCCGCGACCGGGGCGAGTGTCCTCAGGCGGAGTTCGCGCTCGCTGCCGGTCGATGTTCCGGCGGGCGGGGCGGACTCGTCCGGCACGCGATCGTAGACCACCTGCGAGTAGCCGGCGGGCACGGTGATGGCGGGAAAACCCTGCGCGCCGACGAGGGTCCACATCCCATAGTTGCCGATGCCGTTGAACGTCGGATCGCGCGGCATCCCGATCTTGCGCGGCGGAAGATTGCTCGTGGGATAAACCACCGCGTCGAGTTTCAGCTCGGCCATCGCGGCGAGGATGATCTGTTGCACGGCGAAGCGTCGTTGGAGGCGCAGCGCGGTTTCGTAGGTTTGCGGCTTGTTGTGGTTGCGCAGCGTGATGCGTTTGTCGCCTTCGGAGTCGTCGACAAAAAAATTGGCGGCATCGATCAGGTCGTCGAGGGACTTGATCCGGGCGTCGCCGCGCTGCCGCAGGTAGAGATTGAAGCCGAATCGGTTTTCGCCGACGGAGTTGCCGCTGGCCTCGCCTAGGTCGCGCAACGTGAGTTCGCCAGGCACCTTCGAGGGGTCGAACGTCATTTCGACCAGCGTGGCCAGGTGATCGCCCATTGGCTGACCGCTGGCGTCGACGGGGAACTCTGCCGGATGGAGCTTCGTCCACTCGCGGTTGAGCAGCATCGGGCCGAAGCGGCGGATGTAGGAGGTGAAGAGGCCGTCCGGTTCGCCTTCCACAATGGTGGCGCCGAGCTGGCGGAGGTCGTCGATCGCCTGCTCGATGCAGTCGAGGTTCGGCTGAAAAACGGGATCGGCGAAGACGCGCCGGTCCATGAACTCGCGCACGACGCCGATGCGCACACCGTCGAGGCGGCGGGCGCGGGTGAAGCTTTCATACGGCTCGGCCGGAGTGCGCCCGACCGCGAAGGCGGTCATCTCGTCCTTGGGATCGTAGCCGGCGATCACGGTCAGCACGCGCGCGGCATCCTCGACGGTGCGGGCGATCGGGCCGGTGCGGGTGTGCAGGCCGATGTTCATCAGACCGTCGCGGCTGACGAGTTCCTGGGTGGGCGAGAGGCCGACGGCGCTCGCATAGGTCGCGGGCGCGCGGATCGACGGTCCGGATTCTTCGCCGATGGAGACGGTCGCGAAACTCATGGCGGTGGCGACGCCGGAACCGCCGCTCGAGCCGCCGGGCACGCGCGTGGTGTCGTAGGCGTTGACGGTGGTACCGCCGAACGCGCTGCGGATGCCGGCGGCGTATTCGCCCATGTTGGTTTTTCCGAGGATGATGGCGCCAGCCGCGCGCAGGCGCGCCACGAAGGTGGCGTCGTCCGGCGGACGGTCGTTCGCGTAGTGGGCGTCGGCGCCCGACGTCGTGCGCTGGTCGAACGTGTCGTATTGGTCCTTCACGACGATGACGACGCCGTGCAGCGGACCGACGAGCTGACCCGTCGCGGCGAACGCGGCGTCCAGAGCGGCCGCGGTTTCGAGCGCATCGGGCATGGCGGGATCGGCGTCGACCGGATCGGTGAGGCTGCGCGCCTTGCGTTCGTCGAAGCCGAGGGCGCGTCGTGCAGCGGGCCGGAGATTGAGCGTGATGATGGCGTTCACGCCGCGGGCGTGTGCGACGGGTTTGATGGGTCCGAGAATGCCTTCGGGCTCTTCCACGCCCGGTCCGTTGTAGGCCTTGATGCGGTCGAGATAGCGGTGAACGACTTCCGTCGCGGTGGTCTGTCGGGCGAGAATGGCGGACTGGATATCGGCGATGGTGGCTTCCTGGACCTCGAAGGCGAAGGCACTGGTCGCGGCGTGGAGACCGAGCGCGACGAGGCTGGCGAGAAGGCGCGGGCCAAAACGGGGCGGGCTCGAATCGAAGAAACGGATACAAAACATAGGGATAAGGCGATGATGGTGGAGGTGGCGGCGGGTTGGCGGAAAAAAGGCGCAGCCGAAGCTGCGCCTTGGCTGCGGACGTCCCGGGCCGGCTCAGAATTTATAGGTGATCTTGCCGGTGAAGGTGCGGCCCGGCTGCGGAATCAGCGCGGCGCTGCCGCTGGTCGAGGTGAAGAACCATTCGTCGGTGAGGTTCTTCACCGAGAGCCGGTATTCCCAATGCTCGCTGCGATAGCCGAGATCGACCGAGAAGGTCGTGGCGGAAGGAAGCACGATGTCGCCGAAGGATGCGGCATCGTAGCCGGCGGTGTAGTTGGCGCCGACGGCGAGATCGAAGCCGCTTTTGCCGAAGATGTAGTTGCCGAAAATGCTGAACACCTTATCGGGCCGGGAGACGCGGGTATTGGCGGTGTCATACGCCAGCTGATACCGCCCGCCGCCGAACTGGATCGGATCGAGGCCCACGGTCTCGACCGGTGCGGGCGTGTAGCCGGGCGCCAGCGGGTCGTTGTCGCGCCGCAACCAGTCCATCGCGACGGCCAGGTTGAAGCGGCGCGTGGGGACCCAGCGCACCTCGACCTCGTGACCGCGGCTGCGCGTCTGCTGGAAATCGCCGTTGCCGCCGTTGAGGCTCTGGACGAAGGCGGTGCGGTATTGCTCGTAGATCGAGTAGGAGGCGAAGAGCTTGCCCTGGAGGAATTCGCCCTTCACGCCGGCCTCCTTCAGCTTGGTGCCGGTGAGGATCTGGTCGTTGATCTGACCGCTGCTCAGTCCGCCGGTGCTGCCGGGCACGATCGTCTTGGGCGTGGCGTAGGTGACATAGGGAATGATGTTCGGGAGGACCTTGTAGGAGAGACTCGCCGACGTCAGCGAGCCGGCGTGTTGCGAACCGCGGGCGAACGAAGGCGTGGTGGGAGCGAGCGAGTTTCCGGAGTTGCGGAGGCCGGCGTAGTTGTGCACCTCGCCATCGACCCAGTCGTAGCGGGCGCCGACGGTAAGCGTGAGTTTCTTAAACGCGCTGATGTCCAGAATGTTTCCAATGCCTCCCTCCCAGTGCTGGCTGCGGGCGGTCGAATCGACGCCGGCTGCGACCGGGTTGTCCCAACCGTTCTGAAACTTGTAGTGACCGTCTGTATACACGGTCAGATCCCAGTAGTTGAAAATCTGGAAGCTGTTCGTCGTGGAATTGGTCGCGTCGAGATAACGCGCGTTCAGCGCGGTCACGTTGGTGATCGTCAACCAGTCCGGCAGGTTTTCAGGCTTCCACTCGACGGTGAAGCGCTCCTCGAACAGCGGCGTGTCGCCGGCGCGAAAATAGGCGATGTCGGAGAGTTTATAGTAGTCCTGGTATTCGAAAAAGAGGTGGTTCTTGAAGACGAGGTTCGGGTTGGCGTCGTTGATGAGCCGCACGAACGCGATGTAATCCACGCCCCAATTGACGCGTTCGAGCAGCACATTGCGGCGACTGAGCGAGGCGGTGCCGAGGTCGGTGACGAAGGCCAGCGGTCCGCCGGGGGCGGTGTAGGCGGTCGTGCCGGGCTTGACCTGGTTCGCGACCGGCACGCCGGGCGCCTGGAAGTTATAGTTGTTCGTCAGGCCCGCGTTGTAGAGTTCGGCGCGGCTGGCGACGCCGTTGTGGTCGGTGTCGATGAGGCTGAAATCAGGCGAGCCGGTCTGGTAGGTGCCGTGATCGACGAGATCCTGGGTGACGCGGTTCCAGCCGGCGATGCCGGTGCCTTCGTGATGCTGGTAGTTGCCGCCGATATCGAGCCGCAGCGAATCCGTGAGGTCGACCGTCATGGTCGCCTGGGCAATGATGTCCTTCACGTGCTGGCCGACGTAGAACGTCTTCGAATCCTCCATCTGGGTGTAGACGTAAAAACCGGCGCGCCGGCCGAACAGGCTCAGCGGTCCTCCGACTTCCGCCGTGCCCACGCGCCGGCCCCATTCGTCGAAGGTGGCGCTCGCCTTGCCGGTGAGGCCTTCGAGGTATTTGCCGGTCAGGGCGCGGGCGGATTTGGGCAGGTAGTTCATGAAGCCGCCCACGGAGCCGGCGCCAAGGACGGCGGACGGCGGTCCGCGCACGATCGTCACGCCGTCGCTAGCGCCGATGATCGTCTTCAGGTTGGACGCGTTGTTCAGCTTCTTCATGTCACCGAAATACGTATCCGCGGTGTCACCACGAATCTGCAGCCCGCCCTGCACGCCGAAGGAAAAGGCGGTGTAGGTGCTGGGCGAGAAGCGGGAGAGATCGGCGAGCTCGGTGATGTTGAAACGCTCGATCGTGTCGCCGGAAACGACGCTGATCGAGCGGGGCGTCTCCACGATCTTCTGGTTGAGTCCGAGGACGCTGACCGGCTGGTTGGGGATCAGCGCGGTGGGATCTTCGCCTCCTCCGACGACGAAGCGTTCGAGGAGCACGATCGGTTCCGTTGGGGTGGACGGAGATTTCGTCGGCGCTTCGGTTTGGGCGAAGGCGAGCAGGCTGGAGCAGGCGAAGCCTGTCGCAGCCACGAGACGCGCGAGTTTTCTCATGGTCCGGTGTTGTGTGTGGATGTTGCGGTTTCTGGTGTTGCGCTGAGCGCGCCGCCGGAGAGCACGGCAGGTGCCCGGGCGGGCGCACGCGCCGGTTTAACTCATGAAAACTTTTTGGCGCTTTTCCGGCGGGAGGCGCCGCGCGGCGCGGTGGGGCGCGGTCGCGGCGTTCAGTCCGACCTTGCGCCGGGTGGCGAGGCGGCGTCCATTGCGCGCATGAAAGTGTCGTTCACGACAAAGGAATACACCCGCTTGCTCGAGCTCGTGCACCTCGGCCTCACCGTGTCCGGGGCGCACGCCGACGATCCCGCGACGATGCCGGAACGTTACGCGGAGATCGCGCAAAAGGTCTTCCGGCTGGCGGAGCTGTTCGGGTGCGCGGAACTCGTCGAGGCGGATGTGAACGGCGAGCTGTTTCCCAACGAGGCGCTGACCGAAGGCGTCACGCGCGAGAAGCTGAACGCGTTCACCGAGGACGTGTTTTGGAGCGAGCTCGTGGCGCAGCTCGGCGTGCGGGATTTGCGGCACGAAGTGGGGGCGGCGGCGGCGGACGCCGAGGACCTCGCGCCGGAGCACGAGGAGAAGCTCGGCGAGCTCGAGGATGCGTATTGGCGCGAATTCGAGGAGTTCGGGGTTGAGCATCTCGTGCTGCTCCGCGGCGGGCGCGGCTGACACGCGGCGGCGGGCGCATAAAATGCGCAGCACAACGCAAGACCGGCGCAGCCGATCGGGCGGGGAGGGATTAGGATCAGCGCAGATCCTTTCCCACCATGACAACGATCACTGTTCTCACGCTCCTGGCGCTCGCGGCCGTGTTCGGGCTCTGGGTTCGCCTGGAGCTCTCGTTGCTGCACAAGCGGCCGGTAGAAAAAATCCGCGTCGAGACGCGTTCGCTCGATCGGACCCGCTGAGCGATGCCGGCGGTCGATTCGCTCTGCCCGTTGCGGGAGTCGCTGCCCGGAGCGCTCGGCCGGCCCGTGGCGGTGCTCGGGGGCGGCATCACCGGCCTCACCGCGGCGTGGACGCTGCGCCAGGCCGGGGTGAATGTCGCGGTCTTCGAGGCCGGACCGCGGGTGGGGGGCGCGATCAACACGTTCACGAGCGATGGCTGGATGCACGAGCTCGGTCCGAATTCGATGCTGGAGTCGTCGGCCGACGTGAGGACTCTCATCGCGGAGCTGGGGCTCGATCGGCAGGTGCTCTACGCCGCGCCGGAAGCGTCGAAACGCTACATCGTGCGCGAAGGCGGGCCGGTTGCGATGCCGGCGTCGCCGTTCAGTTTCCTGGGCACCCCGCTCTTCTCGTGGCAAGCCAAGGCGAATCTGCTCGGTGAACCCTTCCGGCGGCGTGCGCCGGCGGCGGCCGAGGAGAGCGTGGCGGAGTTCGTCACGCGCCGGCTCGGCAGCGAGTTTCTTGATTATGCGGTGAATCCGTTTGTCGGCGGCGTGTATGCGGGCGATCCGCGGAAGCTGTCGGTGAAGTTCGGTTTCCCGAAACTCTGGGCGCTGGAGCAGGAGCACGGCTCGCTCATTCGCGGCGCGATCAAGCGGCGCAACCCCAGCGGCGGACCGAAAGGGCGGATGTTTTCGTTTGCCGGCGGGCTGCAGGTCTTGCCTTCGACGATGGAACACCTGCTGGCCGGCGCGGTGCGGCGGCAGCACGCGGTGCGCGGCGTGCGCCGGAGCGGAACGGGCTGGGAGGTCGAGTATGAGACGTCCGGCCGGGTGACGCGCGAAACCTTCGCCGCGGTCGTGTGCGCGCTGCCGCCGGATGCGCTGGCGGCGATTCCTTTCGACTGCGGGACCGCGGGCGCGGCGTTGCGCGAGCTGGGGCGGATCGAATTTGCCCCGGTCGCGTCGGTGTTTACCGGATACAAGCGCGCCGCCGTGGCGCATCCGCTCGACGGATTCGGGGTGCTGGTGCCGGAGGTGGAGCGGGGGCGGATTTTGGGAACGCTGTTCTCGAGCTCGTTGTTCTCCGGTCGCGCGCCGGACGGGCATGTCGGGCTGACGAGCTTCGTCGGCGGCATGCGCCAGCCGGAGCTGCTCGAACGCGACGACGCGGAGCTGGAATCCCTCGTCCAGGAGGATTTGGAGCGGCTGCTCGGCGTGAGTGACGAACCGGTCTTTGTGCACATCCGCCGCTGGTCGCGCGCGATTCCGCAATACACGCTCGGCTACGGCCGCAATCTCGACCTCTGCGCGGCGGCGGAGCGCGAAGCACCCGGGCTGTTCATCGGGGGCAACGGCCGCGACGGCATCTCGCTCGCGAATTGCATCGGCTCGGGCCGGCGGTTGGCGGCGGCGGTCCTACAGGCCGCCCGGCGTTGAGACGGCGAAACGGGCGGAAACACGGAAGTCCGATCTGGTTCCGGCCGCGCGGTTCCCCGGACGAGCCGAACGGCCACTAAGAAAGGCGAGGGCTGCGCGTAAGAGAAGGACAGGAATTGCCACGGCAGGCGCTGCCTGCAGTGTTTTGCAATAGTCCTGCTTTCTCATGAAGCCTCTTCCTGTGGTCCTGAGTGTGTCGGTGATCGCGAATCTGGCGCTGGTTGCCGCTGTGATGCGATCGCCCAGGCGGGCTGAGACAGGTCCGGCGGCGTCCGCGGCGGGCGTGACGATGACGGGAACCCCCAGCGGTAAGCAGATGTTGGATACGACGCCGTCCGCGCAGCGCGGTGGTGCCGAGGCGGAAACCCGGGCGAGCTGGCCGGCGTTGAGTGCCGGCGGCGCGGCCGAGCTTGCCACGCGGTTGCGCGGCGCGGGATTTCCGCCGGCGGTGGTGCGGGCGGTCGTGGCGGCGCAGATCCACGAGGAGTTTGCGGAGCGGCGAAAAGCGGCGGTCGCGGACCTGCAAGTGCCGGGATTCTGGGAACCGGGTCTGATGTTCTCGCAAATCAAGGTTTCGATGACGCAGCGCACCCTGTATCGGGAAGAGCAGAAGCGGTTGAAGGAAATCCTGGGTGCGGATGCCGTCTACGAAGACGAGTTCAGCCGCTACTATCGTGAGCGCCAGTTCGGCGAGCTTTCGCCGGAAAAAGCGGAACAGCTGCAGGCGGTCGCGAGCGACTATGCTGACCTGCAGAGCGAAATTCACACGCGCGCCAACGGGCTGCTGATGCCGGAAGACCGCGAGAAACTGTCGTATTTGCAGAAGGAGCTGGAGCGCGATTTTGCCGAAATCCTTTCGCCAGCGGAGCTGCAGGCTTACCAGCTGCGCTCGAGCCCGGTCGCGCATCAGCTGCGGTCGCAGCTCGTCGCGTTTCAGCCGAACGAAAGCGAATTTCGCGCGCTGTTCCAGGCGGCGCAGGCGGTGGAAGCGAAGTTCGGCTCGTCCAACGGCGTGGTCATGGGATCCGAGGCGTGGCGCCAGCGCCAGGCGGCGTTGAACGAACAGGCCAAGCTCGTGCTCGCGCCGGAGCGCTATGAACAATTCGAGCAGGCAACCGATCCGCGCAACGCCATGCTCAACCGCGTTGTCGCGCGCTACGATCTGCCCCTCTCGGTGGTGCCGCAGGTGAATGCGGTGCAGCAGGACCTCCAGCAGCGAAGCGCGGCATTGCGCAGTCTGCCGGCTCCGGAACGCGAGGTGCAGGCGCGGGCGCTGGCGGCGGAGGCGAAAACGAAACTCGTGCCGCTGCTCGGCGAGCAGGGTTTCGAAGGCTACAAGCAGTATGGCGGAAACTGGATCGAGCGGCTGACGCAGCCGCCGCTGACCCCGCCCGCGGCCGCCGGCGCGAAAAAGTGATTCGCCCGGCGCCGCCTTCGCCTCAAACGCGGAAGCTGCGCCATTTCGCGAGCGGCGTGGCGGCGAGCATCATCGCGAAAATCTGGCTGACGCCGAACGCGAGCAGCCACCAGAACGCGGCATCCATGAAGCCGTAGCTGTGCAGCCCGACGCCGAGCATGTTGACGCCGAACCAGCTCCACGCGGTCACGATGTTGCCGAAGATCGCGAGCACCATCAACCCGCGCGCCTTTACCAGGCCGCCCCAGCGGGCGTGCAGGATGAGGGCGTTCCACAGCACGATGATCAGCGCGCCGTTCTCCTTCGGATCCCAGCCCCAGAAACGGCCCCACGACTGGTCGGCCCAGATGCCGCCGAGCACGGTGCCGAGAAAACTGAACAGCGTCGCGAAACAGACCGTGCCGTAAACCATCCGCGCGAGCGCGTCGGCCGTCGGACGGTCGAGCGAGCGCGTGAAGAGTCCGCGGCCCACGTAGATCAGCGCGAGGAATCCCGCGAGGAACGTTGCGGAGTAGCCGACGGCGATGGTGACGACGTGCGTGGCGAGCCAGAAGTTCGAGTCGAGCACCGCGCGCATCATCTCGAGCGTGTCGCCGCCGAGAGACAAGTGGTGCGCGATGACCAGGGCGGCAAAACCGATCAGGCCGGCGGCGACGCTGCCGATTGCGTTCTTGTAGGCGATCTCCAGCACGAGGCAGAGTCCGACGGCGCCCCAGCCGACGAAAAGCGCCGACGAGTAAAGATTCGTGACGGGCGGTCGGTTCTCGAGCCACATGCGGGTGGCGATGCCGGCCGTGGTGAGAACAAACGCCAGTGCGGTCAGCCAGAACGCTGAGCGTCCGAGCGCGTCCGGCCATTTCAGCCAGGAAAACACGGCAAACAGAAACGCGAGCACGTAGAGCAGCGCCGCGGTGTAGAAGGGCTGCGCGGAGTTGAACCGCGCCTCGACATCGCACTTCGTCATCACGCCCGGCGCATCGGCGTCCAAGGAATCTCGATACGCGTGCACGGCGTCGTTGAACGCCGCGGGCTGGTAACCGCGCCAGGCCTGGCCGAGCGCGATGTAGGTCTTGAGCGACGGGTTGAGCGTGCCGCTGGCGAGGCTTTCGCGAACGGCGGCGCCGGCATTGCGCCAGGCGAGCGGGTTCGCCCGGTCGGTTATCGGCGCGACCGGCAGCAGATAGCCGTAGGTCTCGATCGTCGCGGCGCGATCGCCGAGGGCACGGACGATTTCCAGGGCGGCGGCGTCGTGCGGCTGGCCGGATTTCCGGGCGTTCATGGCGGCGAGTGCGGCAGGCACGGTTTGTTCCAGCGCGGCGAGCTGCTCGAGGTGGCGGGCGGGATCGTCGGCGGCGATCACGCTGTGCTGAATGCGCTGATACAGGATCACGTTATCGCGGAGTTTCACCACCGAACGCTGAAACGTGCTGCGGTGCGCGCTCTCGACGTCGCTGGCGAGCTTGGCCTGGCGGTCGAGTTCGGCGAGTCGCGGCGAGAGTTGCGCGTAGGAGAAGCGTTTGCCACCCGCGCCGGCGTCGGTCGTGAGATTGAGCAGCGCGAGGGTCTCGGGATGGACGATCTCGAAGACCTGGTAACCGCGGGCGACGTCGGGGCGGAAGAGCACGTCGAGGAGCCACTCGGCCGGCGCGACGGACTGACCGTCGGGGGCGGTGACGCGCTGGCGGCCCTGCATAACGAGCAGGGAGGTGCGGGCAACGGTATCCAACGGTTTGATGCGGCCGTTGACGAGCGTCGGCAGCCGGCTGAAGGCAGCGATGTCGTAGTCGCCGCGATTGCCCGGGGCGCGCAGCGAGGCGAGGAGCCCGGCGGCGGCGGTGAGAAGGACGAGCAGAAGGAAAAAGCGTTTCATGGGGTCAGGCGCGGGAGGCGGCGGGACAGGGATCGGACTTGCCGGTGGACGGTTCGGCGTTGGCGGGCGCCGGGGCGATCGCGCGGGCCGTCCGGCGTTTCCAGGCGAAGGCGAGGAGGTGGAAGCTGAACTGGACGGTGAGGCCGAGCGTCATCACGACACAGGCGATGTAGGGCACGAGCCAGCTCGGGTTGCGCACGACCTGGAGGATCGAGGTCGTGTCGTTGTTTTCGAAGCCGGCTTGGTAGAACGTGAGCCCCGCGTAGCGCAGCGGGTTGTTCATGTAGATGAGCGCCTCGCGGTCCTCGCGCCCGTCGGGCGTCGCGATGCGGATGCGGCTGGAGAAGTTTTTCGGGATCTGCGTGCCCGCGTAGCGATCGTGGCTGAACTTCAGCAGCGTGACGGAGAATGGATAATAGTGCCGCGCGAACCGCAGCTCCAGTTTGTAGGAGCGGCCCTCGTGCTCGAAGCGTTGCGGCTCCGCGAGCAGGGTCGAGACCAGCCACGTGCCGATCGTGCCGCCGGCGCCGGTGAGCTCGACGAAGGCGCTCGGCATGTTGCGCTCGTTTTGTTTGTAGGTGAGCGGCTGCGCGGTCGCGATCAACTGCGAGCCGAATCCCTTCGTGGCTTCGGATGGCGCGGCGCTGTCGTCGCCGCGGCGCATCTGGAGGATCGAGTTCGGCAGATACGATTTGATGGCGACGCGAAAGGGCAGCGACGCGTGCTGGACGGTGCCTCGTTTCGCCAGCACGGATTCGGGAATCGCGGTGACGACGTCGCTGGTGGCGTCGGTGACATCGGTGACGGCGAGCTCGATCTCGCGATAGCTCTCGGCGTAGTTCCGCGTCGCACCCTGCTCGAGCCGCAGGTGGAACTCCCGCTGCATGAGGCCGGAGAACAGCTCGCCGAGCAGGAGCAGAATCAGGCCGGCGTGGGCGAGATGAATGCCGAGTTTTCGCCAGGTGAACTTGAACCGGAAGATGTGCGCGGCGACGAGGTTGAGCAGCAGCAGGCCGCCGAGCGTGTAGCCGCCGGGGAAAACGGCGAGCGAGAGATCGCCAACGTGCCAGAAGACCGCCCAGCAGTGGAAATATTTCTCCTGCACGGCCCAGACGCCGATGTTCACCTGGTCGAGCGTCGCCGCGAGGACGAGCACGATGGAGAGTGCGATGAGCACGACGGTGAGCTTGAGCGAGACGAGGAGGTCGCGGAGTTCGCGAAGGAGCGTGCGCATGACAGGAAGGTCGTCGCGGCGGTGAGGCGCGTCAGGGTTTCAGGGTGTTGAGGAAATCGACGAAGGCGGGCTTCTCGGCGGCGACGACGGCGTCGGGACCGGTGAGTTTCACGAACCACGTGGCTCCCTCGTGCGGGACAAACGCGGCGAGCATGCGCTGCGGTCCGTTCGCGATGTCGAGGTAGGCGATGGCGAGACCGTTGGCCTCGAAGCGGGTGAGGACGGCCGGGAGTTCGGCGGCGTCAATCGGCGGGAGCGAGATCTGGCCGCGCCAGCGGTTGACGTTGGCGAGCTCGCCGCCGACGTCGCCCGGGAAGGCGGTGATCGCGAGATCGGCGGCCGAGTCGTTGTCGGGTCCGACGGCGTAGCTGCCCTTGCGCATGGCGCTGCCGGATTTCGCCCGCCAGCTCGCCGGCGCGGTCCAGGTGAGATCGTGCGCGTGGCCGGCCTCGGCGTGATCGGCATGATCGTGTCCGGCGGCTGCGGTCTGCTTTGGGGCAGGGTCGGCCTCCTTCGGTATCCGATAAGTTACGACGGAGGAGTCGCGGCAGCCAGCGAAAGCGAGCAGGGCGGGAAAGGCGAGGCGGACGGCAAGGCGGCGCATGAATGGGAAAGGGATCGGCATGATGATGCCCGAACGCCCGCGGGCCGGCTGCGCATCTCTTGCGGTCTGTTGAGCAATTCCTGTGAGGGACGGTCAACGGATGCGGAGGGCGGCCGGCGGGGTGCGGTGCGCCTTTTTTGCCGCGGCATCGCAAGCTTTGCGCGCTGCTGGCCAAAAGGTGCGCAGCCGTCCGGCCCGGATTTCGGCAAGCTCGTGGCGCTCCCGGTTCCTTTCGCCGGGACGATCGCAATACCTCACGTATCATGAAACTCACCACGAAGATTGCCCTGGCGGGCGCGGCGGTTCTCCTGCCGCTGGTTGTCGGACGCGCCGCGCCCGTCGCGGAAAACTGGGAAAACCACTGCCAGAAGTGCCACGGCGCCGATGGCAAGGGCCAGACCAAGAGCGGCAAAAAGCTGCAGGTCAAAGACTACACGGACGCGGCGGTGCAGGCCGAGATGACCGACGAGCACATCATCAAGATCATCGCCGACGGCGCCGTCGACAAGAACGGCAAGGAGCGCATGAAAGGCTACAAGGACGAGCTCTCCGAGCAGGAGATCAAGGACTTCGTGGCGTTCATCCGCGCGTTCAAGGCCTGATCGCCGCGCCGGCGCGCGCCGCCGTTTCCGACTCGTGAGGGCGGGCCGCCGGCCCGCCCGTGGGCTGCTGCCTGCCGCTTCAACTCTCCTCTCTCCGCTCCCGTTCCGCCATGGACCCGTCCAAACCCCGCTCACACTTCAACAACTGGATCAGCGCGATCGGCGCGGTGATCGCCGTCGGGGCGCTGTTCTCGTTCGCGTTCCTGGTGTGGATGGACTTCACGCAGGGCGACGAGAATCCGTATCTCGGCATTTTCACCTACATCGTCGCCCCGGGATTTCTCATCGGCGGGCTCGCGCTGGTGTTTCTCGGCGCCTGGCTGCAGCGGCGCTGGGCGATCAAGCATGCCGCGACGATGCCGGACAAGTGGCGGCTGGACTTCACGAATCCGAAGCAGCGCCGCCTGCTCGTCCTCTTCGGCACGGGCGCCCTGGCGTTTCTGCTGCTGAGCGCGTTCGGCAGCTATCAGACGTATCACTATTCCGAGTCGGTCCAGTTCTGCGGCGAAGTCTGCCACAACGCGATGAATCCCGAGCTGGTCACCTACAAGCGCGGTTCGCACGCGCGCGTCGACTGCGTGCAGTGTCACATCGGCTCGGGCGCGGAATGGTTCTTCAAGGCGAAGATCAACGGCACGCACCAGCTGATCGCGTATACGCTGGACAACTACAAGCGGCCGATCGACACGCCGCTGAGGAATCTGCGTCCGGCGCAGGACATCTGCGAGCGCTGCCACTGGCCGGAAAAGTTTCACGGTAATATCGACGTGAACTACACGCACTTTCTCTCCGACAAGAAGAACACGCCCTACACGGTGCGGATGCTGATGCGCGTGAACCGCGGGCAACCCGGCGGCGCACCGGGCGGCATTCACTGGCACGTCAACGAAAACGAGAAGGTCGAATACTATGCGGCCGACGAGAAGCGCCAGGACATCCCGTGGATGCGCGTGACGAACAAGCGCGACGGCACCTCGCGCGTCTATCGCACGGAGGCATTCGCCGGCGAGCCGCCGGCCGACAAGATTCGCGTGATGGACTGCATGGACTGCCACAACCGTCCCGCGCACGTTTTTCCGACGGCCAACGATTCCGTCGAGCGCGCGATGGCGTCCGGCGCCCTGAGTCTCGCGCTCCCCAATATCAAACGCGAGGCGGTGAAGGCGATGGAGCAGGAGATGGCGACCGATGCCGAGGCGGCCGACAAGATCGCGGCTTTCCTCACGTCGAAGTACAAGGACCACCCCGATCTTCCCGCGGCGATCGCGGAGGTGCAGTCGCTGTATGCCAACTCCATTTTCCCGGAGCGGAAGGCAGACTGGCGCGTGTATCCGAACAACATCGGCCACAAGGACTGGCTGGGTTGCTTCCGCTGCCACGACGACAAGCACAAGTCCGACCAGGGCGAGCCGGTGCGGTCGAGCGACTGCAATTCCTGTCACACCATTCTCTCGCAAGGCAAGGGCTCGGACCTGGAGCTGCTGTCCGCCGCCGGGCTCGAGTTCGAGCATCCAGGTGGTGAATACGACAAGGAGCTCACCTGCGCCGACTGTCACAACGGCGGAATACAGAAGTGAGCGTCGGGTCCCGCCGCGCGCGGGACCGCGGAAACCGAAACGCAAAATTTGTCTGGTCAGTCTGGAACTGGTGGTGAAGCCGGGGGCGTCAGGCCCCCGGCTTTTTCTTTGGCCGCCGATCGCGCGGACGGGGCGCCGGCGGGCGCACTGCGCCGATTTTGTGGTGCCGGTTGCGCACAGGTTGTCCCCAAGATATGCAGCAACGGCTGCGCGAAGCTCGACAAGCGATGCGCAGTCACCGACCGCGCGCATCCGATATAGTCGGCACGCTACAACGCGAACTCTCCTCACGAACGCCCGGGTGACACCTAACGTCTTCCTATGACCCCAAGCTTTGTCAGAAACAAGAATACGCTCCTCTTCGGCGGTGTCGCCGTCTGGGGGTTGCTGTTGATCGGTTGCGTGACCGTCAACCGCACCATCATGGCCCCGCCGCAGGTGGTCGCCGGTGCGAAATTCGTCGGCTCCGAGCAATGCTCGGAGTGCCATGAAAACGTGACGAGCAGCTTTCACGATGCCACGCACGCGAAGCTGATCGCCCAGGGCGACAACGCCACCAACGTCGGCTGCGAAGCGTGCCACGGGCCCGGCAGCGTGCACGTGAAGAGCGGCGGCGGCGCCGGCACGATCATCAACCCCGGCAGCTCGCCCGAGACGTGCTTCCAGTGTCACCTCGACAAGCGCGGCGAGTTCAATCTCCCGCACGCGCACCCGGTCATGGCCGGCAAGGTGAGCTGCAGCGATTGCCACGACCCGCACTCCGGCGACGCGGTGATGGGCGGCGGCACGAATCTCGCGAGCGTCGACGCGACGTGCCTCAAGTGCCACGAGGCGCAGCGCGGGCCGTTCGTCTTCGAGCACGAGGCGCTCCGCGAAAACTGCACCAGCTGCCACAGCCCGCACGGCTCGGTGAACGCCAAGCTCCTGAAGGCGCGCAACCAGACGCTCTGCCTGCAGTGCCACTCCCAGCAGCAGACCGCCAGCGGTCAGCTGATGATCGGCGGTCGCGACCACGCGGCCTTTGTCCAGCGCGGCACCTGCTGGACCGCCGGCTGCCACGAAGCGGTGCACGGCTCGCACGTGAGCTCCTCGCTGCGCTTCTAACCCGGACCAGCAACTCAACTCTCGCCCACCATGCAAAGCTTTCGCTCCTGCGCCCTTTGGGCCCTCCTGCTTTCTCCCGCCGCGCTGCTGGCGCAGACCACGGTCAGCGGCGTTCTCTCCGTCGGCGGCGGCACGGTTCTCCAGGATGGAAATCGTGCGGCCTTCCAGGAAGCCGCCCAGCAAAAGAAGGGTGAATTCGGCGGCCTCGAGGCGTTCAACCTCCTCCGCGAGGGGAAGGATGACGTCCTCAAGTTCGAGGCGCGGGCCCTACCCGGGCTCGACGACTACCGCCTTTTCGGCCGCTACGAGAAGACCGAGAAGTATTACGTCGAGGCCGGCTTCGAACAGTTCCGCGTCTGGTCCGACGGCAGCGGCGGCTACTTCCGCCCGACCAACACGAGCTTCAGCATCTTCAACGAGGACCTGCACCTCGACCGCAGCAAGCTGTGGGTCGAGGCCGGCGTCACGCTCGAGAATGCCATCACGATCCGCCTCCGTTACCAGCGCTCCACGCGCGAGGGCACGAAGAGCACCACGATCTGGGGCGACTCCAACGCCGTCGGCAAATACGGCACGCGCAACATCGTGCCAGGTTTCTACGACCTCGACGAGACGACCGACCTGGTGACCTTCGACGTCGCCAACGAGAGTCAGGAGACGCAGAAGTGGGCTGTCGGCGCGCGTTATTCGAAGACTGACCTCGACGACAAGCGCTACAATCGTCGCCGACCGCTCGAGCCTTCCGCCGATCGCATCATCACGAGCAAGGATACGACCTCGAACGATCTCTTCGCCACGCACGGCTACTACCTGCGTCAGGTCACCGAGAAGCTCACGCTCTCCGGCGGCGCGATGATCTCGAAGCTCGACACCAACATCTCGGGCAGCCGCATCTACGGCCAGAGCTACGACCCGGTCTTCGATCCCGCCTACCTGCGCCGCCAGCAGCGCGACGAGGGGTTCTACGACCTCAGCGGCTCCGCCGACATCAAGCAGACCGTGCTGAACCTGAACGCCGTCTACGTGCCGCGGAAGAACTGGAGCATCCGACCGAGCCTGCGTTACGAGAACCTGCACCAGGAAGGCATGAGCGAGTTCGTGGAAACGAACATCGGCGCCGGCCCGAAGTTTGCCGCGATCCTTGAAGACCTCGAAGGCGAGAGCCAGCGGAAGTGGGACGAGTTCACCGAAGCGATCGACGTCCGCTACACCGGCCTGCCGAACTGGACCTTCTCCGGCGCGGCCGAGTGGCTGCAGGGCTCCGGCAATCTCGAGGAGAAGGAGCGCGACGAAGCCGGCGTGGTCTCGATCGACCGCGACACCGACACCGAGCGCAACACGCAGAAATATTCGTTGAATGCGAACTGGTATGCGAAGCCGGGCCTCACGTTTGCCGCGCAATATTATTACAAGATTCGCAACAACGATTATAAATCGGTGCGCGACAACACGCCCGCGACCGGCGGCGACCGCTTCCCCGCCTATATCACGGACCAGGATTTCAAGACGCACGACCTCAACTTCCGCGTCTCCTGGCGCCCGATGTCGCAGCTGAGCCTCGTCACGCGCTACGATTATCAGCAGTCGAAGACCGACAGCGCCGTCGTCGCCCTCGCCCACATCGAGAGCGGCCGGTTCACCTCGCACATCCTCAGCCAGAGCGTCACGTGGAGTCCGACCGCGCGGCTGTTCGTGACCGGCAGCGTCAACCTGACCTACGACCAGATCAAGACGCCCGCCTACGAATTCGTGAAATACGGCGACAACAACTATATCAACGCCACCCTGGGCGCCGGTTATGTGGTGTCGCAGAAGGACGATGTGTTCGTCG
Source organism: Opitutaceae bacterium (assembly GCA_040255565.1). GTDB lineage: Bacteria > Verrucomicrobiota > Verrucomicrobiia > Opitutales > Opitutaceae > Opitutus. Next base: position 1,011,667 of record JBDZVH010000002.1, read on the forward strand.
ATTACAGCCTCTATCGCTCGTCGAACTTCATCGACAATTCCTATATTACGCTGCCGTTCGGCGCCGAACAGAAGCAGCAGGCTGGCTATATCACGTGGAAGCGCCGTCAGTCGGAGACGCTGATCTACACGGTGAAATACGGCTACATCACCAACGACGACGTCACTTGGGCGGGGTTGAACGACTTCAACGCCCACGTGATCTACGCGAAGGTGCAATACCTGTTCTAGGACGGACAAGATCTGGACGGATTGTGTGTCTTGGCTACGCCGGCGCTCTCTTGGGGCGCCGGCGTTTTTCGTTGTAACAGGGCGAAACGCCGCGGGGATCGTCCGCTCCGGCCTGGCGCTGCCGTCGGGCCGCTCGAAGCCGTCGCGCGTTCGACCGGCCGCAGAGCGCGATGGGTTCAAAACCGGTAAAAAACAAAATAACAGTTGACCCGGCTAAATCCATTTAGCTAACGATGGGGCCTACCCACGCTCGCAGATTTTAAAAGAGGCAATGAAATGCTGTCCTTTTGCTAAATCGGTTGAGCAAACATCCTGCAACCCTGGACCCCATGTTCCTAAAACGTATCCTCCGCTGCTGGACGATGGCGTGCGCGTTTGCCGCCGCCTCCCTCCACGCCCAAACCACGGGCTCGATTTCGGGCTATGTCAACAACGCCGGCACCGGCGATCGCCTCCAGAGTGCGACGATCGAGCTGCAGCCGCTCGGGCGCAAGGTCGTCACCGATTTCGAGGGCCGCTACAGTTTCTTCGACGTTCCCGCCGGAGATTATCGCGTGACCGCGAGTTTCGCCGGCCTCGACAGTGCTACGGAGGCGGTGACCGTGCTCGCCGGCCAGCGGGCGAACGCTTCGTTCGATCTCACCACCGGCGTCTACCTGCTCGAGAAATTTGTCGTCAGCAGCGAACGCGAGGGCAACGCCGCTTCGATCATGCGCCAGCGCAATGCCTCCAACGTGAAAAACGTCGTGGCGCTCGACGCCTATGGCAATGTGCCGAACGACAGCGTGGGCGAGGTGTTGATGCGCATGCCGGGCATCGCCGGTCGCGCGGAGGATTCCGGCGAAGTCACGGGCGCGATCATCCGCGGCGCCGCCGTCGGCCTGAACACCGTGAGCATCGACGGCAACCTGCAGTCGAGCATCGGCGGCCTCGGCCGCGAGTTCCGCACCAACACGCTTTCGGGCGCGCTGTTCGAGGAAATTGAAGTGGTCAAGGGCGTCACCCCTGACATGCCGGCCGAGTCGATCGGCGGCGCGGTCAACATGAAGACGCGCTCGGCGCTGATGCTGAAGGAAAAGCGGCGCTTCAACTACCGCGCCGCGGTGCGCGTCGCTCCGGAGTTTTATCCGACCACGCCGATGCGCGAGCAGCATCGTTATCATCCGCAGACCAGCTTGGGTTACCAGGAGCTCTTCGATGTGGGCGGCAGCGAGCGCAACCTCGCCGTCTCGCTCAACGCGTTCTACAGCGAGAACGTCTATTCGAACGGCCAGGTGATCCAGGATTATCAATACACCACCAATTCCCCGGCCTACGTCTGGGATTATCGCACGGCGGATTCCTATAACATGCGCAAGCAGGCCAGCACCAACCTGCGCGTGGACTACAAGCTCTCGGACAACACGCAGTTCTTCATCAGCGGCATCTACAACGACGCGTTCGAACCGTTCCAGCGCTCGTTCACCAGCCGCGCTTACACCAGCCGCAACGCCGCGAGCATTCCGGCAGGCTACACGGACACGGTCACGAAGGTGAATCCCGTGGCGAACTCCATCGTCCAGTTGAACTCCACGATGTATAGCTTTCTCGCCCGCGAACGGCAGCTCAACGCCGGCGCCAAGCACGACTACGGACGCCTGAAGATCGACTACGATGCGTTCTGGAACCAGAGCTTCGCCAATCTCGGCAACGGCAAGCGCGGCGACACCCAGGGCGGCGGCATCTTCACGATGGACGTCCGGAATGTCGGTTGGACGCTCGATAAGGGCGCGTCGGGCGAATACCCGATGTTCACCCAGACCGCGGGCGCCAGCATCTACGATGCCGCGAACTACTCGCGCGGTTCGATCACCATCCGCGACAGCGAGCGCAACACCCGCGTCTACGGTGCGAAGGCCAGCGCCTCGTATCAAATGGCTTGGGAATACCCGACGGTCTTCAAGACCGGACTCTTCTACCGCAACCAGATGGTCGAGGAAGTGGCGAACGAAACGATCCACACCTATGCCGGCCCCGCGGGCAGCCTCGGCAAATTCGTGGAACCTGATCTGGAAACGAGCGACTCGCGGCGCACCGGCAAGCGGCTGCCGTTTGTCGACAGCACCCTCGTGGTGGCGGATATCCAGAATAACCCGTCGAGCTGGACCCGTAATCTTTATAACGAGACCTATGGCAATCTCACGGGGACGCGCGACATCACCGAGGAAGTCAGCGCGGCCTTCGTTCAGGGTCAGTCGAACTTCGGCAAGCTGAGCATGCTGGCCGGCGTGCGTTTCGAGCAGACGGAAATCACCTCGCACGGCCGCGTGCCGGCGCCCGTCCTCAGCACGACGGCCCAACGCGCCGCCGATCCGATCGGCAGCGCCGAGGCCGACGCCGTGGCGCGCACCGATCGCGGCAAGTATGACGACCTCTTCCCGAGCGTTCACTTCACCTATTCGATCCTCGAGAATCTCCAGGCGCGGGCGAGCTGGTCGAACAGCATCGGACGCCCGGCGTTCAGCCGCCTGCTCCCCAACGAGAGCGTCAACACCGCCACGGAAGTCGTCACCGTCGGCAATGCCGGCCTCGGCCCGCAATATGCCCAAAGCGTCGATCTCTCGCTGGAATATTATTTCAAGCCGGTCGGCGTGTTTTCCGTCGGCTATTTCACGAAGGACCTGAGCGACTTCATCGTGACCGGCCAGATCGGCGTCGTCGGCGCCGGCCCGGACAACGGCTTCGGCGGACGCTACGAAGGCTACGCGCTGAACAGCACGTTCAACGGCGGCAAAGCGAAGATCGAAGGCTGGGAGTTCAACTTCAGCCAGACGCTGACGATGCTGCCCGGATTGCTCAAGGGCACGACGGTCTTCGCCAACTACACCTATCTGACCACGTCGGGTGATTACGGCGAAAGCGGCGCGCGTTCCACGAATGAGATTGCCGGTTTCGTTCCCCGCACGGGCAACGCCGGCCTCAGCTGGAAACACGGACGCTTCGGCCTGAGCGGCTCGATCAACTACACCGGCGATTATCTGTCGAATTACTCGGCGGATCCGTCCCGCCTGCGCTATCGCTACGAGCGCTCCATCGTGAACTTCGGCTTCACCTACAACCTCAACCGGCAGCTCAACTTCTTCGTCGATCTCCAGAACGCCTTCAACGAGCCCATCTCGTATTATCGTTATCGCGAAAGTCAGGTGGAGCGCATCACGACCGCGGGCACCACGATGCTCTTCGGCGTGACCGGCCGCTTTTGATCGGTTCCGGGGCGCGTTGCGCAGGCGACGCGCCCCGGTTGCGTTTTTTGGAAAACCACGTTTCCCCAACTCATCCGTCACGAACCCCATCGCCATGCCATTACCCCAAACCTTCCTTCGTCTCGCCGGCGTGTTGAGCAGTTTCGCCATCGGCACCTCGATCGCGGGCGCCGCCGACATGCAGCGCCTCGCCTATCATCAGCCTGAGCTCGTCGTCGACCTGGGCGTCGGACTTTGGGCGTGGCCCTTGCCGATGGACTACAACGGCGACGGCCGCATGGACCTCGTCGTGGTCTGCACCGACAAGCCCTACAACGGCACGTGGTTTTTCGAGAACAGCGGCCAGGTCGATGCCGCGACGCGGCTGCCCATCTTCAAACCGGCCGTTCGCATCGGAAAGTCCGCGCCCTCCGTCGGGATTTCGTATGTGACGGGCAAACCCGTCGTGACCGCCACCGCGTCGACGAAGAACGGCGATGTGCTTCGTTTTCGCGCCAACGCGTTTCCCGATTTTCTGAAATCCCAGTTTGAAGCGCCGAAGAAACTGCCGGTGCCGGAAACGATTCACACCGAGCCGGGCAACATCCGGCAGAACCAGTGGCAGCTCGTCGATTTCGACGGCGACGGAAAACTCGACGTCACGGTCGGCATCGATTTCTGGGGCGATTACGGTTGGGACAACGCCTTCGACGCCCAGGGCAACTGGCATCGCGGCCCGCTGCACGGCTACGTTTACCTGCTTCGCAACCAGGGCACGAACGACGCGCCCCGCTACGCCGCGCCGGAGAAAGTCATGGCCGGCGGCGCATCCGTCGACACCTTCGGCATGCCGTCGCCGATGTGGGGCGATTTCCGCGGCGCCGGGAAACTCGATCTGATCTGCGGCGAGTTTCGCGACAGCTTTACCTACTTTGAAAACACCGGTTCGCGCACCGCGCCGGTTTACGCCAAAGGGCGCCCGCTCATCGCGGCCGATACCGGCGAGCCGCTCCGCATGGAGCTGTGCATGATCACGCCGACCGCGGTCGATTTCAACGGCGACGGACATCTCGACATCGTCTGTGGCGACGAGGATGGCCGCGTGGCGTTCATCGAGAACACCGGTAAAATCAAGGACGGCATGCCGCAGTTCCTGTCGCCGCGCTACTTCAAGCAGCAGGCGGCCGACGTGAAGTTCGGCGCGCTCGTCACGCCTTACGGGACGGATTGGGACGGCGACGGCCTGGAAGATTTGATCTGCGGCAACTCGGCCGGTCACATCGCGTTCATCAAAAACCTCGGTGGCAGCCCGACCCGCTGGGCCGCGCCCGTCTTGCTCGAAGCGGATGGCCAGGTCATTCGCGAGCAGGCCGGCCCCAACGGCTCGATCCAGGGCCCGGCGGAAGCGAAGTGGGGCTATTCGATCCTGAGCGTCGCGGATTGGGATGGCGACGGTCTGCTCGACATCGTCACCAACGGCATCTGGGGAAAAATCGTCTGGTATAAAAACATCGGCACCCGCACCGCGCCGAAGCTCGCGGCCGCACAGCCCGTCCAGTTGCCCGCGGGCACGACCTCCGCGAAACCCGCCTGGAATTGGTGGAATCCCCAGGGCCGCGAACTTGTGACCCAGTGGCGCACCACGCCGCAGGCGATCGATTGGAACGACGACGGTATCCAGGATTTGGTGATGCTCGATTCCGAAGGCTACCTCGCGCTTTATGAAGGACGCCGCGCCGCCGACGGATCCCGCTTCGTGCTGCCGCCGCAGCGGATCTTCGCCAGCGAAAATGCCTCGAGCTTCGACAGCAACGGCCGGCCGACGAACAAAGCCGCGGGTCTCCTGCGCCTCAACGACGGCGAGGCCGGACGCAGCGGACGCCGCACGTTCTGCATCGCCGACTGGGATGGCGACGGCGTGCTCGACCTGCTGGTCAACAGCAATCCGAACGTGAATTTCCTCCGCGGGCTCGGTCGCAACGCCGCCGGCAAGTTCGTGTTTCGCGACGAAGGTCCGGTCAGCCCCCACGTGCTCGCCGGCCACGCCACGAAACCCACGATGATCGACGTCGATCGCGACGGGCGCCGTGAACTGCTCATCGGAGCGGAGGACGGCTTCCTGTATGTCCTGCCGAATCCGCACCGGGCCGGCGCGGGCACACGCTGAGGAGAAGGTTCAGGTAAATCACGGACCCGCTGACCCGCTTTCTCGATTGACACTGCTAAATCCATTTAGCATTTCGCGATGAACCTCGTGCCCTAGCGAGGAGACCCCGCCGGCACCGCCGGCAACTTGCAACTAAGTAAATCGGTTAAGCACACTGCTAGTTCCCTATGACCCCGAACACCCATAACCCTCGCTTCCTTCGCCGGAGTCTTTTGATCCTCCCGGCGTTGGTGCTGCCGCTCGGCGCCCAGACGACGGGCCCGGACTCCGCCGCCGCGGACCGTGCAGACGAAGTCGTGAAACTTCAGCCGCTCTCCGTCACCGCCGAGAGCAGCAACGGCTACAAGGTCACGTCCGCCTCCACGGCGACGCGCACCAACACGCCGCTCATCGAAATCCCGCAGACCGTCGACATTGTTACCAAGGAATTCTGGAACGACGTTGGCGCGACCACCTTCGACCAGTCGTTCCGCTACGTCGCCAACGTCTACGTGCGCAACCGCCACGCCGGGTCCGGCGACGGCGTCAATCTCCGCGGTTTTGAAACCAACGGTTCGATTGCGGTCGACGGCGTGCGCATGGGCAACAGCAAGCGCGATCTCGTCGGCTACGAGCGTCTCGAGGTCGTGAAGGGGCCGCCTTCCGCCGTGCAAGGCCGCGCCGGCGGCACGGGCCTGCTCAACTTCATCCTCAAGAAGCCCGAGCTGAATTCGAACAACACCTTCGCGAAATACGCCTTCGCCGCCAACGAATACGACGCGTTCTCCCATCGCGCAGAGTTCGACACCAATCTCGCGCTCGTGCCGGGCAAGTTTGGCGCCCGTTTCGCCGGTTCCTGGGAGGAGGGCGACGACTACATCGCGTTCCAGAAGAACCGGAACTTCGCGCTGTATCCGTCGTTCAAGTGGCAGATCACGCCGAAGACGGATCTCGTGTTCGTCGCCGAACTGCTGAACCTCAGCACGCCGTCGCGCGAAGAGGGTCACGGCTTCGCGCTCTATCCCTCGAAGCTGCGCCGGCTCATTCCGCAGTTCGACAAGGCCACCGATCCGATCACGGCCCTCAACCTGCCCTACGATTTCAACATCGCGGGGCCCGGCTCCGCCGACGAGGAGAAGGTCGCGAACGCCACGCTCTTCTTCACGCATCAGTTCAGCGACTGGCTCTATTTCCGGCAGGTCGCGAATCTCCGCTACTTCGGCAGCCGCTCGTTCGCGTTCACCGGCGAGGACAACACGAAGACGATCGTGAACTCCCAATACACCGGCAGCGACGGCTGGCGGCGCGCGACCACGACGCAAGGTGACCTCATCGCCAAATACCGCCCGCTTTCCTGGCTCAGCGGCACGACGATGGTCGGCTACTCCTACGACGATTCCTACAGCCGCACCTCCAACTACACGGGGATTCCGGACGCGCCCTTCAACACCCTCAGCATGGCCGCGATCAAGGCCGCCGGCTACAGCGGCGATTTCTACAGCGGCCGGAACGTGAGCAATCTCACCCGCACCTCCTACAGCCGGACCAAGTCCTACGGCTTCGGTATGTATGCGCAGCAGGACCTCAACTTCCTCGAGGATCGCGTGATCGTCACCGGCGGCCTGCGCTCCGATCACGACGTCACGTCGACGCGCAATCTCGTAACCGGCGCCATCTCCGGCAGCGCCAACACCACGCTGAATTCCTATCGCTACGGCGTCACGGTGAAACTCACCCCGCAACTCGCGACCTACGCGGTCAAGAGCGTGCAAACCGATCCCACCCGCAACATCCGCCGCTACAACGGCCTGCTCGCCGGCGATCCGCGTCTCGACGAATTCTTCACCGTCAGCCCGATCACCGACCTGAAGGAGCTCGGCCTGAAGGGCGAGTTCTTCGGCGGCCGCCTCTCGGCCTCAGCCGCGTATTGGGAAATGACCAAGACCGGCAGCGTCATCAACGTCCTCGCCAACGGCATTTCGCAGGGCCAGCAGGTCACCTACGGCACCCAGACCGAGATCTCGGGCGCGCAATCCAAGGGTTTCGAGCTGAGCGCCTACGGCAGCATCACCAGCCGCCTGAGCATCATCGCCAACTACACGAAGATGGACACGTCGCAGGGCTTCACCGGCCAGCAGAACGCGCAGGGCTGGACCGCCGCCGCGAATCCGCGCATCCCGCTGCGCTTCGCGCCGGACTGGAACCTGAACGTCTTCGCGAAATACAGCTTCCGCGACGCCCGCGAGCAGGGTTGGGAAGTGAAGGCCGGCGTCTCCGCGATCGGCCCGCTCTACACCCAGCTCACCGGCCTCGGCCTCACCGCGCTCCCGGAGTCGCAGCAGAGCTATGACGCCGGCGTCTCGTATCGTTGGCGTAACTACAACTTCGACCTGATGGTGACGAACATCGGCAACGATCCCTTCCTCGTCACGCGCGACCAGCCGCCGCGCACCTACCGGTTCAGCGCCTCCACCCAATTCTAGGGGGATAGTTCATCCGCCGGGCCGGTGGGCATCATGGTCCGGCCCGGCGGATTCTTCTCCTGCCTCGCTTGCTCCCATGTCTCTCCTCCGCGCCTGCGATCCTCCCGCCGGATTTCTTCCGGCGCCGGTCGCCGGCGCGACGGGGGCCGGCGTCGCGTATCCTAAAATTCAGCACATCGCGCCGGAGCCGCCGCCGCTCCCCGCCGCCTTTCCGCTTTCCGTTTCTTTTCGCGCCTCCCGGCGCTTTTTTCCATGGCAACGTCCTCTGAAACTCATCCCCGCAAAGGCATTCTCGCCGCGCTCTGGCTGCCGGCCGACGCCGAAGGCAATCTGCTGACCCGCGAACTGGGCGCGAATCTCGCGTTCCTCAAGCGGCAAGGCGTCCACGGCGTCCTCGCGCTCGGCAGCACCGGCGAGTTCCCGCAGCTCGATCTCGAGCAGCGCAAGCGCGCGCTCGCGCTCGTCGCCGAGCTCGCCGCGCCGCTGCCGGTGATCGCCAATGTCAGCGACATCCGGCCAGGGGTTGTCGCCGAGCTCGGACGCTTCGCCCGCCAGCTCGGCCTGCCGGCGATCGCGATCATGACTCCGGGTTTCTACCCGTCGACGCAGGCCGATGCGCTCGCGCATTTTCTCCACGCTGCGGATGCCTCGCAGCTGCCGACGTTTCTCTACAATTTCCCCGAGCTCACCGGCACGCGCATCCATCTCGAAACGGTGGCCGCCTTCTCCGCCCGCGCCCGCATGGCCGGCATCAAGCAAAGCGGCGGCGAGTTCGAGTATCACCGCGAGCTCATCCAGCTCGCGCGCGAGAAGAATTTCTCCGTCTTCTCCGGCGCCGACACGCGCCTGCCGGAGGTGTTCGCGCTCGGCGCCGATGGCTGCATCGGCGGCCTGGTCAACATCGCTCCGGAATTGATGCTGCATCTGTATCGAGTTTGCCACGACGGCGCGCCAGGTGACGTCAGCCCGGCGGTCGAGCGCTTGCGCGAGATCGGCAAAATCATCGACCGGCTGACGTTCCCGCTGAATGTCGCCGCCGGCATGGAAGCCCGCGGATTCCCCACCGGCACGCCGAAGGCGGTGGTCTCGCCGGAATCGCGCGCGTTGTATGCGGAGATCGTTCGCGAACTGCGCGACCGTTTCGCCGAATGGAAGCTCGAACCGGCGGGCCAGATGGCCGCGTCGTCGTGACGAACCGGCGAACCTGGCGTTCGCGTTATTGCGGGCTCGCGTCGCGGGGGCCATGGCATTGGCTCCGCGTCGCGTAGAAACCGCCGCCCGTCCCCACCTTTTTGCCCATCATGGAGTCCTCCTCAGTCACCTTCCGACGCTACGCCTGGCTGGTCGTGGCGATGCTCGCGCCCGTCGCGCTGCTCAACTACCTCGACCGTCAGATGCTGGCCACGATGAAGGCGTCGATGGTGGGCGACATTCCCAGCATCGCCAACAAGGCCGACTGGGGGCTCATCCTTGGCTGCTTCAAGTGGACGTATGCGGTGCTCAGCCCGCTCGGGGGTTACATCGCGGATCGCTTCAGCAAGCGCTGGGTGATTTGCGGCAGTCTGTTCATGTGGTCGGTCGTGACGTGGTGGACGGGCCACGTGACGTCGTTCGAGGAGCTCGTGGCCGCGCGCGCGCTGATGGGCATCAGCGAGGCGTTCTATATTCCGGCGGCACTGGCGCTGATTTCCGAATATCACTTCGGCAGCACGAAATCGCGCGCCATCGGCGTGCACCAGATGGGCATTTATCTCGGACAGATCCTCGGTGGATTCGCGGGCTATGTGGCGGATTCTCCGGATCACGGCTGGCGCTGGGCCTTTTCGACCTGCGGCATGATCGGTGTCATCTATGCGCTGCCATTGCTCGCGGCCCTGCGTGACCCGAAAAAGCGGGTTGTCGAATCGTCTGCGGAACCCGCTGTCGCCGCGCCGATGAAGGGCGTGGTGCGCGGACTCCTGGGCAATCGCAATTTCATCCTGCTTGTCCTGTATTTCACGCTGCCGGCCATCGCCGGCTGGGTGGTCCGCGACTGGATGCCCGAGATCCTGCGCGAGAAGTTCAACCTCGGCCAGGGCAAGGCGGGCGTCAGCGCGATCCTGTATGTGCAGGTCGCGTCCATCGTCGGAGTGATCATCGGCGGATTTCTCGCGGATCGGTGGATGAGGTGGACGCCGCGAGGCCGCATCTTCACCAGCGCGATCGGCATGGTGATGTTTCTCCCCGCGCTGTTCAGTGTGGGACACGCGCCGACGCTCGGCGTCGCGATCGTGGGCTTGATGATCTTCGGTCTCGGCTGGGGATTTTTCGACTGCAACAACATGCCGATCCTGAGTCAGATCGCGCGACCCGAGTGGCGGGCGACGGGCTACGGCATCATGAATCTCGTCAGCATCAGCTGCGGCGGTTTTGGCGATTGGGGCTTCGGCGCCTTGCGCGACCGGCATGTGCCGCTCGATTTGATCTTCGGCGCGTTTGCCGGCGTCGCGCTGCTGTCCGTCTTCCTCGTGTTGTTGATCCGGCCGGGGCAGGATTCGGCGGCGAAGGGGTAGGGCGCGACTCCGGATTTGTCCGCGCCCGCTCGACACGGGCGCGGTCGGGCTCAGGTTGAGCCCATGAGCATGGACATCAAGGCCCGCGACCTGCTCGCCGCCGGGTGGCGCGAGGATCCGCGGCTCGGCGCGATTCTGCGGCGGGCGCGCGAACTACAGGCGACCGGCCTCGATCGTCCCGGCGTGCTGGCCGCGCTCGAGGTGGATTATCCGAAGGAGGCGCCGCGCGCGGAACTGCGCGCCACGCCGGCGGGCTTCACTGAAGCCGTCGAGGCCGAAACGCCCGCCGAGACCGCCAGCGTCGCGGCGGCCCGCGCGCGCATGACGGAGCTGTTGCACGTGCCGGTCGTGAAACGCGGCGCGCTGATGCCGGACACCTGTCCGGCCGGCGCAGGCGTGGCGACCATTCCGGTCGGCGGCGCGATCGAAGTGGAGAACGCGATCATACCCGGCGCGCATTCCGCGGACATCTGCTGCTCGATGTTCGCGAGCTTCTTTGCGGACAACCAGCCGGTGCGCGAATTGATGGACCGATTGTGGGCGGCCACGCATTTCGGCGCGGGCGGGCGGGCGCGCGGACGCCAGCTTACCTCGCCCGTGCTCGAGGAACCCGTATGGGACAACCCCTTCCTCTCGGGTTTGGAAATCCGCGCGCGCGAGTTTCTCGGCACGCAGGGTGACGGAAATCATTTTGCCTACATCGGCCGGGTGACGTTCACGCCGGCGCAGCAGCAGGCGATCGCGGCTGCCGGGCATGCCGGCATCGCCGAGGCAATCGCGCGACGCGACGGCGCTTTTCATGTCCTCGTGACGCACCACGGTTCGCGCGGGCTCGGGGCGGATGTTTACAAGCGCGGGCAACTCGCGGCGCAGGCGTGGATGCGGCGGCACGCGACGAGCATTCCCGACGCGGCGGCGTGGCTGCCGGCCGACGCGGCGGAGGGTCGGGCGTATTGGGACGCGCTGGGCTACATCGGCCGCTGGACGCGGGAGAATCACGCGCTCATCCACGAGGAGTTTCTCCATCGCGTCGGGCAGCGCCCGCTCCTGCAGTTTGGCAACGAGCACAATTTCGTGTGGCGGCGCGGGGACTCGTTTTACCATGGCAAAGGCGCGACGCCGGCATGGCGCGATGCGGACGGCCGGCCGCTGCTCGGGTTGATTCCGCTGAACATGGCGCGCGAAATCCTCATCGTGCTCGGTGGCGACAACGACGAGTTTCTGTCCTTCGCGCCGCACGGCGCCGGCCGCAATCTCTCGCGTCGCGCCATGCTCGCGCCGTTTCGCGACGCCGACGGCGAGATCGAACCGGCGCGCGTGAAGCAGGTGCTGGCGGAGACGACGGGCGGGCTCGACATCCGCTGGTTCAACGGCGCGCCCGATCTGTCGGAAACGCCGCTCGGCTACAGGGACGCCACGAAGGTGAAAGCGCAGATCGAGCGCTTCCGCCTCGCGAGCGTCGTCGGCGAAATCCAGCCGCTCGGCTGCATCATGGCCGGCGACGCCCCGGAACCGCCTTGGGCGCGCAAGCGTCGCGAAAAACGCGCCGCCAGCAAAGCGGCGCGCCGCGAGTGGACGGCGAATAACGAGGAGTAGGGCCGCGCGCTGCGAGGCCCGGACGAAACGCCTCTACGGCGCTCGTGTAGCCGCGGGTCACGGTCAGGCGTAGGGCTGCCGGACCTACGTAGCGCAACGTTTGCGCTCCGCGAAGATAGCTCCGCGGGGGCGATGCGGTATCGGTGAGGGCGTTCACCCCACCCAAGCCATTTTTTGGCCGAGTTCTGTCGCTTCATCTACCCTATGAAACCGAGCAACCCCATGCGTCCCCTACATCGTGCCTCCTTGCGTTCCGGCACCGATTTTCCCCTCGTTTCGCGCCGTTCGATTTCCTTCCTGCTGTCCCTCTGTGCCGCCTTGCCGGTCCAGGCGCAGACCGCGCCGGCTCCGTTCGACGCCACGACGAGTGAGGAAGTGGTCGTGCTTTCTCCGTTCGAAGTTTCGGCCTCCGCGCCCAACAGCTACAACACCGCTACCACGCTCGCGGGCAACCGCCTCAACACCCAGTTGCGCGACGTCGGCGCCGCCGTCCAGGTGGTTACCACGCAGTTTCTCCGCGACACCGGCGCGACCGACAACACGTCGCTGCTCCAATACACGACGGGCACCGAAGTCGGCGGCCTGCGCGGCAACTTCGCGGGTGCGGGTGACGCCGCCCAGCTGAACGAAGACACGCTGCGGCCCAACGAAAACACCCGCCTGCGTGGCCTCGCCGCCGCCGACAACACGCGCGATTTCTTCCGGTCCGATGTGCCGTGGGATGCCTACAACGTCGATCGCGTCGACCTGCAGCGCGGCGCCAACTCCATCCTCTTCGGCCAGGGCAGCCCCGCCGGCATCATCAACACCGGCCTGAAGAGCGCGCAATTCCGCAACTTCGGCTCCGCCGAGTTTCGCTTCGACAACTACGGCAGCGCGCGCGCCACGCTCGACGTCAACCGCGAGCTCCTGCGCGGCGAGCTCGCCTTCCGCCTCGCGCTGCTCGGCGACGACGAGAAATACCGGCAGGATTCCGCGTTCTCCGACGACCGCCGCCTGTATGCGGCGATGCGCTACGAGCCCAAGGCCCTGAATCGCGGCGACACGTTTACCTCGATCAAGGCCAACTTCGAAACCGGCAGCATCGACAGCAACAACCCGCGCATGCTGCCGCCGTCGGACGCGATCACGCCGTGGTTCACGCAGATGAATCAGGCGACTTACAACCAGTTCCAAGCCTTTGATCATCTCTCCGGCCGGCCCAATCACGGTCAGTTCCGCGTGAACCTCGCCTCCGGTCCGAAGAATCCCGCCTACCAGCCGTATCTCGGCACCTTCGCGTTTCCGTCCGGCCGCGCCGGCCCAACCGTCTTCATGTCCGGCGGCAACCAGTCCGCGATGGTGACGGACATCATCGGCGCGTTCGTCGCCGGCGGACTCGGCTCCAACGGCGCCGTCGACGGCGGCATCGCCGCGATGCCCGACAACGGCTGGGTTTCGCTGCAAGGCACCGCCCAATGGGCGATCAACTCCGGCGCGCCGTTCTCCAAGGCCGGCCTCTGGAAAAACAACCTGCTGACCGACGCCTCGATCTTCGATTTCTACAATCGTCTCATCGACGGCGACACGAAGCGCGAGTGGCAGAACTTCGACGTCGGCACCCTGAACATCTCGCAGACCTATTTCCGGAATCGCCTCGGCATCTCGCTCGATTACTCGCAGGAGCGTTACGACAACGGTCAGCGCGCGCTGCTGCCGGGCGACGTGCGCCTCCAGATCGATCCCATGGCCGTCTACGGCGACGGATCGCCCGATCTCGGCCTGACTCCGGGCGGCGAGCCTTACTCGAACGGCACCCCGAATCCCAATGTCGGCCGCGCGTTCGTCTCCTCCAACAACGCCTGGAGTAATCGCTCGCTGGCCAACGAGCGCGAATCCCTGCGCGCCACGGTGTTCGCGAAATACGATTTTCAGGAGAACGGCTACACCTGGATCCGTCGCGCGCTCGGCGTCCACACGGTCACGGGCCTCGTTGCCAAGGACACCGTCGAAAGCGATGCGCGCACGTGGCAGCGCTACGGCATTTTCGACGACGCCTACTACACGCTTTCGGGCCGCACCGATCAGCGCTTCAACGGCGCGTTGATTCCCACGCAGGTCGTTTACCTCGGCGAATCGCTCCTCGGAAAACCGCTCGCCAACGCCCACCTGCCCGCCGTCAGCGGCAACACCACGATGACCAGCGGCCCGATCCGCTACTTCAACTCGACGTGGAACAGCTCCGTCAATCCGGGCGACCCGTGGCAGAACGGTTTCTACCTTCCGGGCTCGGCCACCGGCGCCACGACCCAGTCGGAAAATCCGGCGAACTACGTCGGCTGGAGTTCCACCACGCTCAATCTCGTCGACGCCGACGCGTCGGACGCGAACCGCGACCGCCTCACCACGCGCGCCACGCTCACGAAAGCCACCACCGAATCGCAGGCCGTCGTGTGGCAGGGCCGCTGGCTGGATCGCGCGTTCGTGAGCACGGTCGGCTGGCGCAAGGACATCGCCAAGTCGTGGGCGTTCGATATGTCGCCGAGCGACTTTCCCGTCACGCAGGACCGCGGCGCGGTGAACCTCAGCCCGAGCTACTACAAACTCCCCGGCGAAGGCCAGCGCGTCGAAGTTCAGTCGAGGTCCTACAGCTTCGTGGCGCATCTCGGCGAGCTGCCCTTCCTGCGCCGCGCGACCGAGCGGCTGCCGTTCGAGGTCAGCCTGTATTACAACCGCTCGACCAACTTCAAACCGGACTCGAGCCGCGTCGACATCTACGGCGAGCAACTGCCCGCGCCGGCCGGCAAGACCGTCGACAAAGGCATCCGCATCGAAACCAAGGACGGCCGGTTCTCGCTGCGCGTGAACCGCTACGTCACGACCAACACCAACGCGACGAGCACGCAGATCAACGCCGCTTCGATCGGCAACTGGATGCAGCTCACGCAGAACTTCGCGAACGTGTTTCAATATAACATCAAGCCCTGGGGCTACGATGCCACTGCCGCGGGCGCTCGCGGCGCGGACACCGACATCTTCAACACCAACACGGGCGGCGATCCGATGCGCTACAACTTCCACTACTTCGCCGCCAACCGCGCGCTGCTCCCCGGTGACGTGGTCTCGAACGACGGCAGCTGGGTCGTTTCGCCGGCGACGGAGAAGAAGATCCTCGACAACACCCGCGCGTTCCAGCGCGCCGTCGATCCGCGTTTCTGGGATGCCTGGCGCATCGATACGTTCGGCGATTTCGGGCCGTCCACGCGCGAGACGAGCTACACCGTGCCGACCGGCTTCGCGATCACCGAGGACAACGTTTCCAAGGGCTGGGAAATCGAGATCAGCGCCCAGCCGACGGAAAACTGGCGCATCATCGCCAACGCCAGCAAGACCGACGCCCGCCGCACCAACATCGGCAACGCCAACATGCGCCAGTTCATGAACCTCGTCGCCGAGGCGCTGAAGGTCACCGACGGCGTGTCCAAGCTGCACCACTACTGGGGCACGGAGGACGTCGTGACCGCCGGCAAGAACTGGTTCGACGGCGAAGGCCTCGTCGCCGCGCCCGGCAGCGAGTGGCGTCTCGCGCAACTCGTCGAGAACACGACCGTGCCCGAGCTGCGCGAGTGGCGCTTCAACCTGATCACGAACTACGACTTCACCTCGGGGTGGCTGAAGGGCGTGAACGTCGGCGCCGGCCTGCGCTACCAAAGCAGCGTCATCCTCGGCTATCCGCCCACCGGCAATCCGAACGATCCGACCACGGTCGAATATGATCTGAACAATCCCTATCGCGGTCCCTCCGAGACCAACGTCGATCTGTGGGCGGGCTACACGCGCAAGCTGTCGGAGAAGCTGCGCTGGCGCATCCAGCTGAATGTCCGCGACGCCTTCCAGGACAAAGGCCTGATCCCGATCACCTATCAACCCAACGGCATGCCCGCCGCCTACCGCATCGTCACCGGGCAGGCGTTCTATCTCACCAACACGTTCGAGTTCTGAGCCGGACCGATCCGCGAACGGCATGCTTGTAGGGCGGGGTCTCCCGATCCCGCCGCTGCAGCACCGCTGCAGGGTCCGGCCAGCGCTCAATGTAAAGCCAGGTCACTCTTCCCGGCCGGTGCAACGCACCGGCCGCTCCGCGGCGCTGTGTTCACCGCATCACTGCATCGCACCACGGCGGGGTCCGGAGACCCCGCCCTACAACCTCACGCCGGATCCCGTTCCGTGAACCTGCTCATGCCTCAACCTGCGACCACGCCTCGCCGCGAACCGCGGGCGTTCGACGCCGCCCTTTTCGACATGGACGGAGTCGTCACCGATACGGCGGCCGTGCACGCGGCGGCGTGGCAGCGGATGTTCGACGAGTTTCTCCGCCGCCGCGCGGAAACCCGCAGCGAGCCGTTCACGCCATTCTCGCCGACGCAGGACTATCTGCGTCACGTCGACGGCAAGCCGCGCTACCAAGGCGTCGCCGCCTTCCTCGCCTCGCGCGGAATCGTCCTGCCGTTCGGATCGGCGACCGATCCCGCCGGCGCCGAAACCGTCTGCGGTCTCGGCAATCGGAAGAACGAACTCTTCAACGCCATCGTGGCCGCGGAGGGCGTGCGCGTTTACGAATCGACGATCGCGTTGATCCACGCGCTCCGCGCCGCCGGCATCCGGATCGGCCTCGCCACCTCGAGCCGCAACGCCGCCGTCATTCTCGGCCGTTCGGCCACGACGTCGTTGTTCGCGACCGTAGTCGACGGTCTCGTATCCGAAAAGCGGGGACTTCAAGGGAAGCCGCACCCGGACATCTTCGCCGCCGCCTGCACGGACCTGAGCGTTTCCTGCGCGCGGGCGGTCGTGTTTGAGGACGCCGTGTCCGGGGTGCAGGCCGGCGCGCGCGGCGGATTCGCGCTGGTTATCGGCGTGGCCCGCGCCCACAACGCCCGCGAGCTGCGGGAAAACGGCGCCGATGTGATTGTTTCCGACCTGGCCGAAATCGATCTCGCGGAGATCAACCTGCAGGTTCGCCTCAAGGCGGCGGGGCGGTGAGGCTCGCGGCGCATCCCCATGCTTACCTCCCAAAAACCCCGCCTCGGATTCTGGCAGCTCTGGAACATGAGCTTCGGCTATGTCGGAATCCAATTCGGTTTCGCGCTCCAAAACGCGAACGTCAGCCGCATCTTCGAAACGCTCGGCGCCCACGTGGACGAGATCCCGCTCCTTTGGATCGCCGGCCCGGTCACCGGCCTCGTCGTCCAGCCGATCGTCGGCTACATGAGCGACAAGACCTGGAACCGGCTCGGACGCCGCAAACCGTATTTTCTCGCCGGCGCAATCCTCGCCTCGCTCGCGCTGCTCGTGATGCCCAACTCGCCCGCGCTCTGGTTCGCCGCCGGCATGCTCTGGATCATGGACGCGTCGATCAACCTCACCATGGAGCCGATGCGCGCATTCGTTGGCGACATGCTGCCCGACGAGCAGCGCACGACGGGTTTCGCGGTGCAGACGTTCTTCATCGGCGCCAGCTCCGTGATCGGTTCGCTGCTGCCGTATCTGCTCACCAACGTCTTCGACGTCGCCAATACCGCACCGGAAGGCCAGGTGCCCGCGTCGGTGAAATGGTCGTTCGCCCTCGGCGGCATCGTCTATTTCACGACCGTGATGTGGACGATCCTGACGGTGAAGGAATACTCGCCGGAGCAGCAGCGGGCGTTTCACGGCGAGACAGAGGTTTCGCCGGGCGGTGAAAACAATCACGTCACGCTCGACGCCCGGCGCTACACCGCGGGCGGCTGGGCGTTGCTGGTCGGCGGGCTGGGCTTCACCGCATTGCTCTACGCGCTGAAATGGGACCGCGGCCTGTATATACTTTCGTTCGGCGCGGTGTGCTACGGACTGCTGCAGCTCGTCGCCGCCTATCGCTATAATCACGGCCGGCGCCACGGGCTCGTGGAGTTGATGTATGATTTCAACAACATGCCGGGTCCGATGCGGCAGCTGGCGCTCGCGCAGATGTTCACCTGGTTCGCGCTGTTCGCGTTCTTCATCTACGCGACCGCCGCCGTGGCGAGTCATCATTTCGGCAGCGCCGATCCGCGCACCGCTCTCTATAACGAAGGCGCCAACTGGGTCGGCGTGCTGATGTCGGTTTACAACGGCGTGGCCGCGCTGTTCGCGTTCTCCTTGCCGCCGATGGCGCGGCGCTTGAGCCGGGTGAAGACCCACGTCGTTTGTCTGGTCATCGGGGGCTGCGGACTCGGCTCGATGTATTTCTTCCGCGATCCGCAATGGCTCATCGTTTCGATGATCGGCCTTGGTATCGCGTGGGCGAGCCTGCTCACGATGCCCTACGCGATTCTGAGCAGTGTGGTGCCGTATCGGAAGATCGGCGTCTACATGGGCATGTTCAATTTCTTCATCGTCATCCCGCAGATCATAGCCGCGGCGCTGCTGGGCCTGCTGGTCCGCACGGCGTTCGGCGGACAGGCGATCGACGCGCTCCTGCTCGGAGGCGTTTCGATGATTGTCGCCGCCGGACTCATGCTGCGGGTGAAGGACGCCCGGGGCGCGGCGGCGGCGTAACTTTTAATGAAAGAACTTTGGGAAATCAGCACCAACGAATGCGCCGGCAGCAGGGAAAGCATCATGCTCCGGGGCAATGTATATCAAATTGCCAACGGCTACATGGGATATCGCGGCACGCTGGACGAGTTCGGTCCGGCGGAGGCTGTAGGCATCACGCTCGCCGGCCTCTTCGACCAGGTCGGCGACGCGTGGCGCGAACCGGTTAACGCTCCCAACGGTGGCTACACCCAGGTGTTGCTCGACGGCGTGGCGCTGTCAGCCGTCGATCGCTCTGTCGTCGCGCACCGGCAGACCTTGCATTTCCGCAACGCGCTCTTCGCCCGCGAAACCGTTTTCTCTTCCGGTGGAAAAAGGCTCACGTTCACGTCCGAGCGATTTCTCAGTGCCGCCACGCCGCACCTTGGCATGATTCGTTTCGGCGTGCGCGTGGATGGCGCCGCGGACGTCGAGATCCGCACCGGCATCGACGGCAACATCTGGGACCTCAACGGTCCGCATCTCCCGCGGCTGAACGCCGATCGGAAAGATGCCGTCCTGCTGATCGAGGGATTCACTCACGAATCGTCGAAACGCGTCCTCGTCGCCGAAGTGCTCGACGCGCCGGTCGGCGGCGAGGCGCATGAGCTCGACGGCCGGCGCAATCTCCGGGTGCTGCGTTTTCGCGCCGAGCCGGCGCGGACGTATGTTTTTCATAAATACTTCGCTGTCTTCACCGATAACGATCCGCTTGGCGGCGTGCCGTTGTTGAAGGCGGCGATCGAGGCCGTGCAGCACGCGCGTGCCCTCGGCTACGAGACCTGTCGCGCCCAACATGATGCGGAATGGGCGGCAAAATGGGAGCGGTGCGATGTCTTGATCGAAGGCGACGACGTCGCGCAGCAAGCCCTCCGTTACAGCATCCTGCAGTTGCTGATGGTCGCGCCGGTGCAGGGCAGCGCAAACTCCATCCCGGCGCGCGCGCTTTCGGGACAGGTCTACAAGGGCGCGGTTTTCTGGGACACGGAGATGTTCATGTTTCCGTTCTTCCTGCACACGTATCCGGAAAAGGCGGTCGAACTTTTGCGCTACCGGATTCGCACACTCGACGGCGCGCGACGCAAGGCCCGCACCGAGGGGCCTGGTTATCGCGGCGCATTCTACGCATGGGAGAGCCAGGACACCGGCGACGACGCGTGCACGTATTTCAATATTGGCGACCCGATCACCGGCCGCGAGTTGCGCACGCATTTCCGCGACAAGCAGGTTCATATCAGCGGCGACGTCGCGATCGCGCTCTGGCAGTATTTTCTGATCACCGGCGACGACTCGCTCCTGCGGCAGGGCGGGGCGGAGGCGATTCTCGAGTGCGCGCGGTTTTATTATTCCTACGCGCATTTCAAGAAGGACCGCGGTCGCTACGAGATCCTCGATGTGATCGGGCCCGACGAATATCACGAGCGCGTCAACAACAACGCCTTCACCAACGCCGTCGTGCGCGAGACCTTCCTCATCGCCGGCGCCGTGGTCGATCACCTCCGGCGCACGCGCCCCGCCGAATTGCAGGCGCTGCTCGAGCGGCTCGCGATCGCGGACGAACTTCCATGCTTCGCCGACGCCGCCGCGCGGCTGTTCGTGCCCGCGCCGGATCCGGAGACGGGTGTGATCGAGCAGTTCGAAGGTTATCTCAAATTGCGCGATGCGTCCGTGGAGGAGCTGCGCGCGAAGATGGTGCATCCCAACGAATACCTCGGCGCTGGCCAGGGACTCGCGGTGCCGACGAAGCTCATCAAGCAGGCGGACGTCGTGATGATGCTGAACCTGTTTCGCGCGCGTTATCCGGTCGAAGTGAAAGAGGCGAACTGGCGCTACTACGAGCCGCGCACCGAGCACGGCTCAAGCCTCAGCGCCTGCGCGTATGCCATGGTCGCGACCGAGTTCGGCGACGTGGATTTCGCCTACAAATACTTCCTGAAGACGGCGACGATCGACCTGCAGGCGAACTACAAGCTCTACGTCGGCACCACCTTCATCGGCGGTTCCCACCCGGCCGCGAACGGCGGCGCGTGGATGACAGCCGTGTTCGGTTTCGGCGGATTGCTCGCGGACGCGGAGCGCGTCACGATCGCTCCGCGGCTGCCGCGCGGCTGGCGAAGCCTGTCGTTCGGACTGGATTACCGCGGCGATCGTTTCCGGATCTCCCTCACGCGTGAAACCGTTACCGTTGAGCCGGCGCCCACCAACGGCCGCGAGCACAGGTTCTCCATTGGCGGCGAATCCGTGACCTGCGCACCGGGAAAACGAGTCGCGGTCGACTATGCACGTGCGGTAGGAAAACGCCGCTGAGGTATCCGAAAACCAAGGAGCATTTATGGCCCCAAGAACTGGCGAATGGCTGAGGAGGTGGACGGGCATGGCCTTCGGGCTTGTCAGTGCGCTCGCGGCGCACGCGAAGATCGGTGCGGACATCCCGTGGACGACGTTTGAAGCCGAGGCGATGCGCGGATCGGGCACCGTGATCGGACCTGCTTACGGGCCGCACACGGTCGAGTTGGAATCGTCGGGCCAGAGTTACGTGAAGCTCGTGCGTGCCGGCGAGTTCGTGGAGCTCACGTCGCCGGCGGAGTTCGATTCACTCGTGTTGCGCTACAGCCTGCCCGACGCGCCGGGGGGCGGCGGCAGAAATTCCGCGCTCACGCTTTTGATCAACGGTCAACCCGTCCGCGAGCTCGCGCTCACCTCGCGCAACGCCTGGCTCTACGGTGCGTATCCATTTTCCAATGATCCACGGGAAGGGAAGCCGAGGAACTTTTACGACGAACTGCGGCTGAAAGATCTGCGGATCGCGCCGGGCGACGTCGTGCGCCTGCAGAAAACCGCGGACGACGGCGTCGACTGCATCGTCGACCTCGTCGATCTTGAACTCGTCCCGGCGCCGGTCGCTCCACCCGACGGTTCGTTGTCCGTGCGCGATTTCGGAGCGAAGGGCGATGGCGCGGCGGACGACACGGCGGCGCTGCGCGCGGGCGTCGCGAAGGCCGCGGAGCGCGGCGGCGTCGTCTGGCTGCCGGCCGGCGATTACAAGATCACCGGCGACATCGTTGTGCCCTCGGGCGTGACGATCCAGGGCGCGGGCATGTGGCACACGACGCTCGTCGGCGATGCGGCGCTGTATGCGCAGGCAGGGCGGCGCGTGCGGATCAAGTTGGCCGGGACCGACGTGCACGTGGCGGACTTCGCGATCTTCGGCCAGCTCAACTACCGCAACGACCAGGAGCCGAACGACGGCGTCGTCGGCGCCGGCTGCGAGAACGCTTCCATCCGCCGCCTCTGGGTCGAACACACGAAAGCGGGCGCGTGGATTTACAATGGCACGAACCTCGTCATCGAAGGCTGCCGGTTCCGCAACCTGATCGCTGACGGCGTCAACTTCTGCGTCGGCACGAGCCACTCCGTCGTGGATAACTGCACCGCGCGCGGCACGGGCGACGATTGTTACGCGATCTGGCCGGCGCCGGCGGATCAGGGCTTCGATGAGCGCGCGGACAAGCCGGGGCACAACGTCATCCGCCGCTCGACGGGCCAGCTCACGTTTCTCGCCAACGGCGGTTCGCTCTACGGCGGCGCGAACAACCGCATCGAGGATTGCCTGTTCACCGATATCGGCACCGGTTGCGGTATCCTCATCAGCACGACATTTCCGACCTCGGATCCGGAGCGGAAAGTGGACAACAACTTCAGCGGGCACACCGTCGTGAACAAGGTGCAGCTCCTTCGTTGCGGCGGTTACGATCACGCGTGGGCGTGGCGCAGCGCGCTGCAAATTTGTCTCGACCGCCGCAGCATCGCGGGCCTGCGGATCGGCAGTGTAGAGATCCGCGACAGCCTGTCGGATGCGATCAGCGTGGTCGCGCCCGGTCGCGCGAAAGGAGAAGGGACGCTGTCGGACAGCACGCTGGAGGAGGTAGTCGTGACGAACGTCGGGCTCGGCGCCGGCTCGGGGCGCGGTTTGTGGATCCGACAGGACGCCGACGGCGAACTGACGCTCGTCCGTTCCGACGTCGTGCCGGTGCAGAATGACTCGGCGGAGTTTCGCATCCTGAGCCGTGCGGAGTAGGGGGCGGAGCGGCGGTCCGGGGCTTGACCGCGCAAACCCGCGACCGCACAAACCGGTCATGCTTTCCGTTACCCTCTCCGGGAAAGTTACCCTGCACGACGTCGCGGCGAAAGCGGGCGTGTCGGTCTCGACGGTGTCGCGGAGTCTCACGGGAGCGGATCGGATTTCGCGCGCGACGCAGGAGCGGGTATTGTCCGTGGCACAGGCGCTCGGTTATCGCCACAATCCGCTTCTGGGCGAGGTGATGCGCTCGACTCGGCGCGGCGCGCTCAATCCTTACCTCGGCACACTCGCGTATATCACGCCCTGCGACGACGTGAAGGAGTGGCGTGCCACGCCGACCCTCTGCCGGCACTGGTCGGCGGCGCGCGAGCAGGCGGCGTTGTTCGGATTTGCGGTCAGCGAGTTTGTGTTGAGTTCGCAAGGGATGACGGCGCGACGATTGGGCGATATCCTGCGCGCGCGCGGCATCCAGGGAGTTTTGTTGGCGGCCTTTCCCAAGGAGCCGTTCGAGCTCGTGCTGCCGTGGGAGCATTTCGCGACGGTGCCGGTGGGGCACATGGTGCAGAATCCGGAGCTGGATTGCGTGGTGAGCGATCACACCCAGGCGGTGTTGCTGGCCGGCCGGACGCTCGCGGCGCGCGGTTACCGGCGGATCGGACTCGCGATCGAAAGCTATCAAAACGCGATCACGAACCACGGTTGGGTGAACGGCTATGCGGCGCTGCCCGCGGAGAGCGGAGGCCTCGCCGCCATCCCGCCGTTTCTTCCGCCGAAGATCGGCGCGGCGCCTTTCCTCGACTGGGTGCGGCGGCATCGCGTCGACTGCGTGCTGACCCTCTCGACCTTCCGCAACGAGCCCAATGCGATGCCCGAGTGGCTGTCTGCGGCGGGGCTGCGTTGCCGGCGCGACATCGGTCTTGTTTCCCTGGACGTGACGAATGCGACGGCGTCGTGGGCCGGCATCGATCAAAACTCCGATGAGATCGGCAAGGCGGCCGTCGATCTGGTGATTTCGAAGATCCGCGCCGGCGAGCGGGGCATTCCTCGCGTGCGTCGCAGCCTGCTCGTCCACTGCCACTGGCGCGAAGGCGATACCGTGCGTCGGGCGCGGTGAGCGGGTTTGTGGGTTGCGGTTGTCTGCCCGGGCGTGTCTTCGCTATCACGTCGGCATGTTCAACGGTTTCCCCCGATTTACGTCGTCACGGCGCGCGCTGCGCCGGGCGCTCGGTTGCTGCGGCGTGCTGGGTCTCGCCTTCATGACGGCGTCGTCCGCAACCGCTCTCGCCGACGAAGCCTGGTCGGCCCCGCACGCCGGCAATCCGATCCTGCCCGGCTATTTCGCGGATCCTTCGATCGTCACCCACGAAGGCCGCTTCTATCTCTACGCCACGCTCGACCCCTGGGGCGGCGAGACGCTGGGTTGTTGGGAGTCCGACGATTTCAAGAACTGGACCTACCGCGTGCTGAACTGGCCGACGAAGGCGGCGTGCACCAGTCCGACCTCGAAGGACGCGAAAGTCTGGGCGCCGTCCGTCATTCACGCGCGCAACGGAAAATTCTACCTGTATGTGTCCGTCGGCAGCGAAATATGGGCCGGAGTCGCCGAGCATCCGCTCGGCCCCTGGCGCAACGCTCTCGGCGACCGCCCGCTGATCCCGGGCGATTTCCGGCCGGGTTATCACATGATCGACGCCGAGGCGTTCATCGACGACGACGGAGCCGCGTATCTCTATTGGGGCTCGGGTTGGAACTGGACCAACGGCCGTTGCTGGGCGGTGAAACTGCAGCCCGACATGGTAACCTTCGACGGCGAGGTGCGCGACGTCACCCCGGAGAGTTATTTCGAGGCGCCGTTCATGGTGAAGTCCGGCGGGCGGTATTACCTGACGAGCTCGATCGGCAAAACCATCGAGGACACCTACGCCGTCGCAGCGGCCGTCGGCGACACGCCGTTCGGGCCATTTCACGATGTATCCAACAATCCGATTCTCGCGACCGACGCCACGGCGCGCGTGATCAGTCCGGGGCATCACGCGGTGTTCCGTCGCGAAGGGCGCACCTATATTCTTTATCACCGCCACAGCATTCCGTTCGATCCGGCGTTCGTGGGCCGTCAGGTCTGCGTCGACGAACTGCGATTCACCGCCGATGGATACATCGACAACGTGACGCCCACGCATGCAGGTCCGGCCTTCGTGCGCGGGCGGCTTGCTGGGCGCGAGAACCTTGCCGCGTCCGCCGTGGCGACAGCGTCGAGCGTGCGTTCGGCGGTGACGTCGCCCGCCGCGTGCCGGGACGACAACTACGCGACGCTCTGGGCTGCGGCCGAGGCGGACGCGCGTCCCTGGCTGCAGCTCGATCTCGGCGAACCCCGCGCGGTGGCGCGGCAGGAGTTGCGTTTCGAATACGCGTGGAAGCCTTACGCCTTCGTTGTCGAAAGCTCGCTCGATGGTCGCACGTGGACGCCGCTCGCCGATTACACCGAGTCGCCGGCGAGCGGCTCGCCCGTCGTGCTCGAACGAGCCGTGCGCGCGCGCTATCTCCGGCTCGCGTTCGCCCGCGGCACAGACGATGCGGCGCGGCCGGCACTGTTCGAGTGGGTTGTTCAGCCGTGATGCTGCGACTGCGGTGCGGGTAAACCTCGCAGCGCTCGTCGCATCGGCAGCAGGCCTCCTGCAGCCTTGTCCCCGCCGCAGGCCGCGCCAAGCTCCTGCGTCATGGTCTCCGGTGCGCTCCTGAACCCCCTCGCCGCAGCACGACCGAACGCGACCGGTCGTCCGTGCCGCGCCGCCGTTTGGCTCCGGCGCCTGGTGGTCGCGGCGACGCTCGTCTCCGGTTTGTCGGCCGCGCCGGTTTCGCGTGACACCGCGCGCCGTGCCGCGGTCGGCTGGCTGCTGCGCAATCCCGCGCCGATGGAGGCATCGACCGGCCACGCGGGCGACCTGATGACCTGTGCGGATGAATCCGGGGCGGCGCTGTTTCATGTGCTCGAACTCGCCCCCGCCGGTTTCGTGGTCGTGGCGGCGGACGACGAACTGGAGCCGGTGCTCGCGTTTTCCGGCCGCTCGAGTTTTGCCGCCGAACCGGGAACGCCGCTCTTCGATATCCTGAAACAGGATACCCGCGTGCGCCTCGCGGCGGTCCGACGCGGGGGCCAGCTGGCGACGCGATCGGCTGGACCGAAGCCCTCCGCCGTGCGCGCGCGCTGGAATGAATTGCTCGGAGCGGATGGTGACAGCGCGAAGGACGTGCAGGCGCGCGGCGTCGCGGATGTGAGCGATGTCTGCGTTGCTCCGATGGTGAAGAGCCGCTGGGATCAGGTGAGCGCGCTCCTGTCGCCGGCGACACCAAATACGCGGCCGAAGGAACTTTATATCTATAACTTTTTCACGCCGCCCTATTCTCCGGGCACTCCATACAATTATCCGGCTGGTTGCGCACCGGTCGCCTGGGCGCAGATCATGCGGTTCCACCGCTGGCCGGAAAAGATCCGCGGCGGCGAATATCAAATCGGCATCGATGGCTGGTGGTATCGCGCGACAATGATGGGAAGCGACGGCGCCGGCGGACCCTACGACTGGGACAACATGCCGCTCGAGCCGGATGCGACTACGACGCCGGAGCAGATCGTCGCGCTCGGCGCGTTGATGTACGATGCGGGCGTCGGCACCGGTGCGCACTATACCTACATGGGCACCTATAGCTCGACGACGACCGACGAGATCAAGCACGTCTTTCAATATGCGGAGGCGAAAACCTGTTATCCGCGCCCGGGGCTTTCGGAACTCATGCAAGCGCTGCGGACCAGCCTCGATGCCGGCCTGCCCGCGAACGTCGATATCTTTACGGCTGGCGGCATCGGTCATTCGATTGTGATCGACGGCTACGGCTACAACGCCGGCACCCGCTATCATCATATGAACCTTGGCTGGAGCGGACACAGCGACGCCTGGTATAACTTCCCGCCAGTCGATGTCGTGATGGGCGACGGCAGTCCGGAGTTTTTCACGATCATCACGGAGCTGAAGTACAATATCGATCCGCTGATCGCGGGCGAGATGATCACCGGCCGTATCACGGATGGCGAAGGCCGCCCCGTCGGTGGAGCGACCGTCACCGTGAGCACCGATCCGGTGCGCTCCGCCGTCAGCAACGATCGTGGAATTTATGCGATCAAGGGGCTCGCTGCGAAAACCACCTACATCGTAACCGCGCGTGGCGACGGTTATCTCTTTCCGACGAATCAAGCGACGGTGACGACCGGAGATTCGGCGGTGGAAACCGAAACGACGCCGAATCGCATCGTGGATTTCCGGGCGAACGCCGTGGCTGTCGCCGTGGCGAATCCCCAAGGGTCGCGCGCGGGCACGTCGATCCAGCTTTCGGTCGCCGCCGACGGCGCACAGCCGATTGCATGGCAGCGCAACGGTGTCCCGCTGGCGAATACGCCCGATCTTTCGCTGACATTGTTCGACTTGCAGCCGGTGTACGCCGGCTTGTATGCGCTCACGCTGGCTCGTGGATCGGAGACGATCGAGTCGGGCCTCGCCATCGTCGGTTTGTCTTCGACGGAGAAGATCGTCGGCCGCGGCGACGAGGTGTTGAAGAATGTGTTCGTCGCCAGCACGGGCTACACCTACGACCAGATTCTGCTGGAGGGCACGGCCGCGAGCATCACGGCCGATGCCGGTCAGATCACACGGATGTCGTACATCGATTTGGACAACGATATCGTGCAGGTGGAGTTCAGCGGCCCCGGGACGCTCACGCTGACACTCGACGAATCCTCCGGTCCGGCGCTGCCGTTGTATTACACGCAGGACGTGCGCTATATGAAAGGTCACGCGAGCATCGTGGTCACGGGCGCCACGCAGGATACGCATCTTTCGGTGTTCAGCGTCGGCCGGACCAATGCGGCGCGTCAGGAATTGTTCAAGCCCGGCGTGAACTACGACGGCATCGCCGACCTCGCGTTCATCGCGATCTCGAGCCGCGACGGAAAGTTCGGCGGTTTGCGCGCGGCCAATGCGAACTTCTTCGCGTCGCGCGGCGTCACCGGCGTCTACGCGCCGGGCGTCGTTTTCACGGGTCCGTTGTTTCTGGGGAACGTGACCGCCTTTGACGTGGCGAAGCCGATGATCTGGGTCGGAGGCGCGACGGACGTGCGGATCACGGGTGGCGACTTGTATCAGGACAACGGATTCGCGGTGCAGGTGAGCGGCCTGACGCACGTGGCGTTTCGCGATGGCTCCGATTCGCACGGTCGCCCCATCCTGGCAAAGCCCAACCGCGCCCTCCTGCGGGACCAGGGCACGGACGTGACCGCGAGCCTCGTCGAAGCGCCGGCCGGATCAGCAGCGCAGAGCGTCGCGCCCGCGCGATGACGCGGCGGCCCGAGGGATGGGCCCACGGGACGCACGGAAGAGGCCGGATATATAAACCGCGAAGAACACGAAGATCCGCGACGGACGCGACGCCGTCTCCGTCGGCCTCAATCCTAAACTTCAAACGGCGAACCTTGAACTCGCGCGGCTCGCGGCGACTTCAGGCGCGGAATTGGTTCCAGTTCGCGAGGCAGCGGCGCGCGGTTTCCATTTCCGAGAAGCGGCTGCCTTCCTGTTCCAACAGGTAAACCTCCACGCCGCCGACGGACTCGGCAGCTTCGACGATCTTCGCCCACGGCGCGACGCCTTCGTTGAAGAGCACGCGATAACTTTTCTCCTCGGCCTCCGTGCCCGGAGCCCAGTCTTTCAAATGAATGCTCCGGATGCGGCCCGGGTGGTCGCGGATCCATGCGACCGGATCGGCGCCCGCTTCCAGGCACGTGCCGACGTCGAGCTGCAGCACGAACTGCGGCGGCGTATTGTCGGCGAGCAGGTCCATGATGCGCTGTCCGTTCTCCAGCGCCGTCCATTCGGTCTGGTGATTGTGGTAACCGGCGACGAGGCCGTGCGCGTGCAGCTGTTCGCTCGCGGTCGTGAGTTGCGCGGCGAGCGCTTTCCAGCCGTCGACGCCGCGCGCGGATTTCGGCGCGGAGGCGAGCACGACCTGACGCGCGCCGAGAATCGTGTTCAACTCGATTGCTTTGCCGATGCCCTCACTGGCGGCGAACGCGTCGAAGGAGTTGTGCGTCGAGAGGCAGCGCAGCCCGAGATCGTCGAGCTGGCGGCGGACGTCTTTCGCGAACGCGGGCGTCCATTGGAAATACGGCGAGTAGAATTCCACGGCCTCGTAGCCGATCGCGGCGACGTCCTTCAGCGTCTGTGGCAAGTCGCGCGCGAGCTCGGTGCGCACAGAGTAGAGCTCGAGCCCGATCGGAATCCGGCGCGCGGGGCGAGGTGCGGCGGTGGCGGCACCGGTCGCGGCGCGCGTGAGCGAATGGGCGAGTCCGAGGGCGGGCACGACACTGGCGAGAGTGAGAAAGCGGCGACGGGTCAACCCGTCAGGGGCGGACGGTTTTTGGGGCATGCCTCACGCAATCACCGCCGCGCGGGAGGACAAGGAAAGAGGCAGGTTTCGGATCGCCCCTACACACTTGCGGTGCGTCGCGCCGCAAAATGCAAATTCCAGTGAAACGCCGCTAGTTGGCAGGAAAATCTTTGAGCGCCAACGGAGGCACTTCACGATGGATTTGAATGCGACTGCAGCCTGCCTGGATTCTCCTCACCCTCTTGATCGCGCTCCTGCCACTGGTGAAGGCGGAGGACGGTGTCGAGCTGGGCATGACGCGTGAGCAGGTGTTCCGGGCGTTCGGACGGCCGCCGAGTCGGATGGAGAACGATGACACGCACGTGCTGATCTACCCACATCTCCGCGTGACTCTCACGAACGGGGTGGTCTCGACGTTCACTTGGCTGGTCCCGCCGGAGAAACGCCATGCGCCTATTGCACGGCCGGGTACTCGGCCCGCCAGCACTCCGTCGCGACCGGTCCCCGCCGCTCAATCGACGCCGAGATCAACGCCTCCTGTGCAGCCGAGGCCACAGGTGACGACGCTTCCTGCCACGACGAGGTCGAGCTCGCCAGCGACGCCGCTCCGTCCGGAGGTGGTGGCGGAAAAGCAGCCGCGCAAGACCCGCGGGGCGGGATTCTACGTTGGTTTGCTGGCGTTGATGATCGGCGGGCTCACTTGGCTTCGGCTGTTGGCGAAACGAGCGCCCGCCGGACGACGGTCGACCGCGTGGGCTTTTCCGCAGCCGGAGAGGCCTACCGCCAGCGCGAGGCCGGCCGACGATTTTAGCGCCGCGGTGCGACGCGCGACGGAAACGGCGAGTGCCTCCGCGCGTGACATCGATCGTCTCACGCCGACGTTGCTGCGTGAGCTGGAGTGGAAGCGCTTCGAGGAGCTGGTCTGCGGTTACTATAACGCGAGCGGCGTGAAGGCTGAGTGCACGTGCACCGGGGCGGATGGCGGCGTGGATGTGAAACTGTTCCGCCCCGGCGAAGCGCAGCCGTATGGATATGTGCAGTGCAAGTCCTGGTTCGGACGCGACGCCGGCGTGAAGCTGATCCGCGAGCTGTTCGGGGTAATGACCGCCGACCAAGTCGCCGAAGGCGTATTTGTCACCACGAGCGATTTCAGCGACGACGCGCGTGAGTTTGCGGTCGGCAAACCGCTCACGCTGATCGACGGCACGGAGTTCATCCGGCGGTTCGAGAGACTCTCTCTCGCTGCGCAACGCGAAGTTCTCCGGCACGTGACACGCGGAGACTACACGACTCCGACCTGTGTGAACTGCGATGTGAAGATGGTGCTGAAAAATCCCGACACGGGAGCTTTTTGGGGGTGTCCGCGTTATCCGCGCTGTCACCGCACGATGAAACTACGAACGGCGTGAAAATCGCCGCAGCATCTCAGCCGCGACGGGCGGCTTCGATTTTGGCGACGTCGATCTTGCCCATTTCCATCATCGCCTCGAAGGCGCGCTTCGCCTCGGCGCCGCCGGCGGCCATCGCCTCGGTGAGGGCGCGCGGCGTGATCTGCCAGTTGACGCCCCAGCGATCCTTGCACCAGCCGCAGGCGCTTTCCTGACCGCCATTGCCGACGATCGCGTTCCAATAACGATCGGTTTCCTCCTGATCGTCCGTCGCGATCTGAAACGAGAACGCCTCGGTCTGCGGGAAAGCCGGGCCGCCGTTGAGACCGAGACACGGCAGGCCGAGCACCGTGAACTCGACCGTGAGGACGTCGCCGGCCTTGCCGGACGGGTAATCGCTTGGGGCTTTGTAGACCGCCGTCACGGCGCTGTCGGGGAACGTCGCCGCATAAAAGCGCGCGGCTTCCTCGGCGTCTTGGTTGAACCAGAGGCAGATCGTGTTTTTCGGGATGGATGTTTTCATGGGGAATGGTGGGGCGCGGTTTCGGATGAGGGAGCGACTGAGGCGATGCGAGCCTCTACCTCAAAGACGAAGATAACCCCCGCGAATGGACACCGAGGAGCGCGAATCTTCAAAAGCGAGCGAACCGCCAAGGCGCGGGCGCGGGGAGTGGGAAAGCTCGCAGCACCAGATAAGCGTGTCGCCCATTCGTTCGAGGTGTAAGGCGAGGTCTCCTGATCCGGCCGTGCTCACGGCCGATTTTGTCGTTCGCGGCTGGCGCGCGCAAAGAGGCGCGACGCACCTGCCGCGCAACGATCGTCAGATCGCGCTCGGTGGCGGTGTTTCGGTCTGCGTATAGAAATGGTCGAACGCCTGCCGCTTGAGGTGGTGGACGGCGAGGCTCAGGTCGGCGTATTTGGCGTTTGCGCCGGCGTCGGCGCTGCCGGCTTCGAGGCGTTCGGACGTGCGGTGAAAACGCTCGCCGAGTGCGCGATGTTCGTCGGTGTCGCCGAGTTCGCGGAGCAGCCGGCGCGCGGTGTCCGCGCGACGTCGTGCCTGTTTGATCAGCCGCAGGGCGGCGTCAGGCGTGAGGAGGCCGGCGTTCGCTTTTTTGAGCACGCCGCATTCGAACACGCGGCATTGCCACGGGCGGTCGGCATAGACGCGGCAGGTGCGATCCGCGCAAAGGGCGGCGCATGGCTGGGGAAAGCGGGCGACGGGCGTTTTTCCGCGCGAAATCTTCACTGGCAGGCCGAGGGATTTCAGCTTCGGCGCGTCATCGCCGACCTCGAGTTTGACGAGGTCGAAGAGCGTGCCGTCGCAGCACATCCCGCAAGCGGTGCAGAGTTGTTCGCTTAAATCCACCCGCCCACTATCCGGGGCCGCTCTGCCGGCGCAAGACGTGGGCGAAGAGCAGGCGCCCGACCTCGGCCGGCGCGCGTCGCTTCAAATCGTGTCAGGCTTTGAACAGCCTGAAACTCACCTCGTAGCGATAAAACTCGATGTTCGTCGCCACGCGGAGCGCGCGCCGGATGCGCTGGTCATCTTCGAGAGCGATGATCGCGCCGCGGACGGACTGGTGGTTCTCGGCGAGTTCCTCGACGATATAGCCCATGTAGCGCTGGATCTGGCCGACAACGGAGTCGCTGGCTCTGCCTTTCTTCAATTCGACGACGAGCAACTCCTGCTTGTCCTTACTGATGGCCAGAATGTCGATCGGTCCGGTGTCGGTCGGATACTGCTGCCCATTTCCATTCTCGTCCTGGAAAAGGTCGTACCGTTTGCCGAGCTCCGTCTGTTTCCAGTTTTGTACCAAAAAGTCCTCCAGATGCTTTTCCAAAGCGAAGACGGTCGGATCTTCGATGGTACTGCCGATCAACGCAGCGGTTGGCCCCTGCGTCATCCCGACGAGTTTTTCCAGTTCCTCCCAGTGACCGGCACGACCGAGATTGCTGACCGTGCCGATCGAGCCGGCCGAGTTCCGCAAGCTCTCGCTCATCTCATCTCGATCTACATATGAGTTTGTCCATCGCACCGGGCGCCGATGGGGCAGGATATCGCCTGGCGTATAATAGTAGTCGTCGGTGACTTCTCCGACACGATAGCGGCCGCTTCCGTCGGGACAGAGCACCAAATCTCCCTGCTGAATACCTTTTGAGATCACCCAAAGAAACCCGCAGGCAAGTCCGGCTCCAATCCTGGTTTTCTCTGGATGACGAGCGAGATAAACGGGGATGTAGCGCTGGTTGAAGTGGCGCCAGTCGTCGCCCAGTTTACCCGAGAGATCCTCGTCGATTTCGAAATCTGCGCCAATGAATCCGCCCGCGAAGCATTCGGCGGCATGGGCGCTCTTTTTTCCGAGCATCACGCGGTAGTAATTTCTCGCGGATCCGTTCCTGCGCTCCAGCGGGAGCTTGGGCGGCGAGCTCGGTTCGGGCGGTGCGAAAGTCGATTTCCCGCGGGACTTCCATTCTGCCGTCAGGATCGTCGTCCGGGAGTCGTTGGTAAAAGTCAGACGGGTCACGCCGAGCAGTATGCCGTTAGCGACGTTGAAATCCGGATACGGCTGATAATCCAGTTCGGCAATGCATCCTTTCACCCGCACGTCGCATTTTGCCTCGAGCCGGTTTCCCGACTTGGAACCCACGTAGTGGATCTGCTTCGGGAAAAATCCTTCCTTCTCGAAAAGTCGCAGGGGCAAAAGGTCCGGCTGGGATCCCGAGCCCTGGTCCGACCAGTAAAAGGAAACGGTCGACTCTTCGAGCGGTGTGGTCGCGGCGGGTGGCCCTGGTGCTGCAGCTTCAGATCGCTTCATATTTGTAGAAGCGTGGCTCTTTTTGCGCGAGTCATGTCGACAGGAAACCGTAAACCTTGCCTTTTGGCAGATCCTTCATCCGGCGAAAAAATTCCGTTTCCGTGATCTTCGTCGGCCAGTCGAGATTGATGCGAACGAGGAAGCCCTGATTGTCGGGCAGGCGTTGTGCCGTCACAGCTTGCAGTCCAATCAGATAATTGAGGTCCCGGATCAATGCCTTGTAGGGGTTGGCAACATCGTAGAAGTGCCGGGTTTTCTCTGTGACCGCAGCGAGCGTCATCTCTTCCTCTTCGAGTAAAAGGGTGAGCAATTGCACGTGCCTGCCGGACAACGCTCGCTTGCGTGGAGACTGCAAGCGCCCGAACAGATCGGTCATCGTGTTTCGGAAAAGAGCTTTCGTGACCTGCAGCCGGATCTCTTCGAAGAGGCGGCGGCACTGGCTCTCGATCCCTTTCAGCCCGAACTTGAGAAACGGAGCGAGGTCGTGGTTCGCGGCGCGTGTTTCATTGAGCGCGGTGAGGTAGGCGGTCTTGTGCTCGTAGTAGTAGTTCGACATCGCGATGAACAGCGTGTCGCGCAGCCCGATGCGCTGGAGCATGATGGCCTCAAGCGCCCGCGCCGTACGGCCATTGCCGTCGAGGAAGGGATGCATCGCGGCAAAATGATAGTGAAGGGCGAGCGCCTGGATGAGTGCGTCATGGCCGCGATACACCGTGCGTGCCGCTTCCACCAGGCCGTTTATCGCGTTGCGACATTCGTCGCCGCCGTCGCAGCCCCGATGGCGCGGCGCACCGAAGGTAACGTTCTGATCCCGCGCTCGCAACAGCCCCGGTGCACAGTGATCGTCATCGCATCCCTGCACCAAACGGCGATGAACTTCGCAAATCAGCGCGACGTCCACCGGCCGGTCGGTCGGAAGCTGCGCAATCCACCGGTAGGTCAACACCGCCGCCGCCGCCTGTTTTTGCGAGCGCGTCTCCAGTTGCGCCGGCGTTTCTCTCATTGCGGCTTCGAGTTCCTTCTCGGTGAACTCCGCGCCTTCGATCCGCGAGGTGCCTGCCACTTCCCGCTTCAACTGCACTTTCTGCAATTCATCCGCCCAGCTGCGCTGATATGGCATCTGCGTCAACGCGAGCATTGCCGCTTTCGCTCCCATCAACTCATCGAACACCGCCTGCCGGTCATAACCAATCCAGTCTCGTGGGAGCTCGTAGCGGACGATCATGACATGATTGAAATCCATTTCGTTTCCGAGCCAAGGCGTAAATGTTCCAGTCATTACTCATCGTTTGTAAGTAACATAAGGAATCCTACGTGTCCCTTAATTGAGCTTCGTTGCTCAATTCATTTCCGGATTTGTTTCCGCGCCAAAACCGGCGTTTTCGATGAAGCGGGAATGATATCGTCACGGGACCCGCAGAGGTGGGAAAAGGCATCGGCTTGGGCAGGGCGACGGCTCCCCGTGCGCCGCGGCCACAATCGTTCGATCCGAATCCCGCGTTGATTGACGATCGGAGCGCTTGCGGGAGCGCTCGGTGGTGGCGTGCTTCGCAACCCGTTTCGTTCGAAGCAACCGGAACCTCTTTTCCTTATGCGTCGCTCATTCCTCCCCGTTTCCCCGTTGGTGTTCTGGTTTTTCGCGCTCGCGTTCGTGGCCGCGCGCGGCGCCGGCGGTCCGGCGGGGTTCGATCGCGGCCTCTACGATTTCAATCCCGGCTGGAAACTTTTCGTCGGCGATCCCGCTGGCGCAGCCGCCCCGGAATTCGACGATTCCGCGTGGCAACCGATCACGCTTCCGCGCGCGTGGAACGAGGATGACGCGTTTGCGAAAGACATCCGCGAGCACTCGACCGGCATCGCGTGGTATCGAAAGACGTTTCAGCTTCCGCCCGAGGCGGCGGGGCGGAAGGTGTTCCTCGAGTTCGAAGGCGCCCGTCAGGCCGCCGAAATCTGGATCAACGGCCGCTATCTCGGCGCACACGAAAACGGCGTCACCGCGTTCGGCTTCGACGTCACCGACGCGTTGCGACCCGCGGGCGAGGCCAACGTGATCGCGGTGCGAACCGACAACGCCTGGGACTATCGCGAAAAGCTCTCCGGTCGCGGCTTCCAGTGGGCCGATCGCAACTTCAACGCGAACTACGGCGGGCTGACGAAGAACGTGCGGCTGCACCTTACCGACCACGTTTATCAAACGCTACCGCTGTATTCACATCTTGGATCCACCGGCGTGTATGTTTACGCCACGGACTACGATATTCCCCAACGCCGCGCCACGATTCACGCGGAATCGGAGATCCGCAACGAGACGACCGAGCCGCGCACGTTCCTTTACCGGGTCGCGGTCGCGGACCGCGACGGCCGGGTCGTCGCCGCCTTCGACGGCGGACATTACACGGTCGAGGGCCGCAGCGTCGTCACCGCCCGCGCGGCGGCACGCGTTGAGGGCCTGAATTTCTGGAGCTGGGGTTACGGCTATCTCTACACGGTGACGACGACGCTCGAGGCGGCCGGGCAGACGTTCGACGCGGTGGTCACGCGCACGGGTTTCCGTAAAACGGAATTCGGTGACGGCGTGGTGACGCTCAACGACCGCGTCATCCAGATCAAAGGTTACGCGCAGCGGACGTCGAACGAGTGGCCCGCGGTCGGCCTTTCCGTGCCGCCCTGGCTCAGCGATTTCTCGAACGGACTCATGGTCGAAAGCGGCGGCAACACGGTGCGCTGGATGCACATCGCGCCGTGGCGGCAGGACGTCGAATCGTGCGATCGCGTGGGGCTGATGCAGATGCTGCCGGCCGGCGACGCCGAGCGCGACGCGCAGGGGCGCACCTGGGCGCAGCGCGTCGAGGTCATGCGCGACGCGATCATCTACAACCGCAACAGCCCGAGCGTGCTCGTCTACGAATCGGGCAACAAGGGCATCAGCGAGGAACACATGGCGGAGATGAAGGCGCTGCGCGATCGGTTCGATCCGCACGGCGGCCGCGCCGCCGGCGCCCGCGAAATGCTCGACAGCCGCGTCGCCGAATACGGTGGCGAGATGCTGTATATCAACAAGAGCGCGCGCCAGCCGTTCTGGGCGACGGAGTATTCGCGCGACGAGGGGCTGCGGAAATATTGGGACGAGTTTTCCCCGCCGTATCATAAGGATGGAGACGGACCGCCCTACCGCGGCCAGCCGGCGCGCGTCTACAATCGCAACCAGGATTCGCATGCGATCGAGAACGTCGTGCGCTGGTTCGATTACTGGCGCGAGCGTCCGGGCACCGGCCGGCGCGTGAGCGCCGGCGGGCTCAACATCGTGTTTTCCGACACGAACACCCACTACCGCGGCGCCGAGAACTACCGGCGCAGCGGCGAGGTCGACGCGATGCGCATCCCGAAGGACGGCTTCTTCGCGCACCGGGTGATGTGGGACGGCTGGGTCGACGTGGAGCATCCGCGCGCGCACCTGATCGGGCATTGGAATTACGCGCCGGGCGTCACGAAGGACGTGCACGTCGTGTCCAGTGCGGAGGCGGTGGAGTTGTTCCTCAACGGCCGCTCGCTCGGACGCGGGAAGCAGCGCGCCCGGTTCTTGTTCACGTTCGACCAGGTCGCATGGGAGCCCGGCACATTGACGGCCGTCGGCTACGACGCCCGCGGCGAAAGAATCTGCACGGACGAACGCGTGACCGCCGGCGCGCCGGCGGCGATCAGGTTGAGCGTGCGGACGGGGCCCGCCGGCCTGCGCGCCGACGGGGCGGATCTGGCGCTGGTCGAGGTGGAGGTGGTCGACGCCGACGGACGACGTTGTGCTACCGCGCTGAATACGATCGAATTTTCGCTTGCCGGCCCGGCGGAGTGGCGTGGCGGGATCGCGCAGGGGCCGGACAACTTCATTCTTGCGCGCACGCTGCCGGTGGAAGGCGGCATGAACCGCGTGCTCGTGCGCTCGACGACGACCGCGGGCGCGATCCAGCTGGAGGCGCGTTCGCCGGGGCTCGCGATGGCGAAGATCGCGTTCAAGTCGCACGCCGTCGCGGTGACGCACGGACTCTCGCGCGAGTTTGCGGACGCGGCGCTGCAGGGCTCGCTGTCGCGGGGGCCAACGCCGGCGACGCCGTCGTTTACGGTGACGCGGGTGACGGTGCCGATCGCGAGTGCGAGGGCGGGTTCGAATGCGGAAGAAGCCGCCCGGAGTTTCGACGACAACGAAATGAGTGCGTGGACGAGCGGCGACTACGTTGTGCGCGCGTGGATCGAGTATCGCCTCGCGGAGCCGGCGGCATTGACGGAGGCGAGTTTCAAGTTCGCCGGCTGGCGGGAGCGGGCGTATCCGATCCGGATCCTGGTGGACGGGCGCGAGGCGTTTCGCGGCGTGGCGCCGCGGAGTCTTGGCTACGTCACGCTGCCGTTGGGGGTGGCGCGCGGGCGAACGGTGCGCGTGGAGTTGTTGGGCGTGAGCGAAGCGCGTGATGCGTTTGCGTTGAGCGAGCTCAACGAGCCGGGCAATGCCGGGACGGGATCGGACCGCGTGGCGGCGCAGGCGCTGAGCGTCGTGGAGGCGGAGTTTTACCGCGTGCCCTAGGCGAAAGCCGGCGTGCAAATGACTCGACGGCTCCGGGCCCGTGACAAAACTGCGATGACAAACACGGGCCTATAGCTCAACGGTCAGAGCAGAGGACTCATAATTGTTTGGTCAAGGGGCTTGTTCTTTTTCAAAGTCGAAAATCAAAAGTCACTTTCGACTTACGTAAGGGCCGATAGCTTAATGGTTAAAGCAGAGAACTCATAATTCTTTGATTCCCGGTTCAAGTCCGGGTCGGCCCACTACGGAAACCTCTGTCCCCTTTCTGTCCCTGTTCTGCGGCTCCGGGCACATGAGGCGGTTCGCGGTGCAACAACTCACGCGGACAGGTGAACCAAGATTTCTAGGGCATGGAGTGGTTCAATTGGACCATGCAAAACACGCCCGCCACTCCTCCTCGTGACTACATTGACGCGTTGTATCGAATTCTGGGACGGGAAGCCGTTCTGCTCCCCCTTGCTCCGGGAACGAAATCGCCGACGGTCAAAGCGTGGCAACGCGCTTGCCCTACTGCCCGTTTGATGGGCACCAATCGCGGTTAGGTCACTACTACCGCCATCTCTATCAAGTGGTGAAATACATAGACGCCTACGCACCTGGCAATTGGGACTCTGTGCGAAAGTATGCAAGCATCGTTCGGGCTCCCCGTTGCCGCACCT
The DNA here is from genome assembly GCA_040255565.1 of Opitutaceae bacterium. GTDB lineage: Bacteria > Verrucomicrobiota > Verrucomicrobiia > Opitutales > Opitutaceae > Opitutus. Next base: position 1,050,411 of record JBDZVH010000002.1, read on the forward strand.
AGAGGCCCAAGCTCGCAGTTGGTGCGCGCCAGCCGTGCCAAACGCTACTTCGCTTTGGCGGGGACTTGCAGGACCGCCTTGAGCGCGGGCTTGGGCTGGAGGGCGCGGTCCCAGAGCAGGGTGTAGTTGGTCCGGCCAGGGATCGGATAATCATTCTTCCATGACATGCTGTCATGGATGCCCCAGAGGGTGACGCGGTCGATTTTGTCGCGTTTGCGGTAGAAGATCTCGAAGAGTTCCGCGTAGCGGTTGGCCAGGGCTGTTTGCTGCTCGCCGGGCAAGCCGTTCTGATACGGGTCGAGGAAGGTCTTGAACTCCTCGAGCTGGAACTGCGGGTGCATCATGCCTTGGCCGATGATCTGGCCTTCCTTGGTGAGCGGGAGGACGTCGACGTCGAGCTCGGTGATCATGACCTTCACACCCAGCGCGGCGTAGGCGTCGATGGCGGCTTCGATGTATTCGTTCTTTGGATAGTTGAGGCCCCAATGGCCCTGGATGCCCACGCCGTCGATCCGGATGCCGGCCTCCTGCAGCATCTTGACCATGCGGACGATGCCGTCGCGCTTGGCCGGGCGCCAGGCGTTGAAGTCGTTGTAGTAGAGCTCGGCGTCGGGCGCATACTGGGAGGCGTATTTGAAAGCCAGCTTCACGAGCTCGTCGCCGTCGCCGATGCCCTTCACCCAGGTGGTTGGACGGTAGGAGCCATCGTCGGCGATCACTTCATTGACCACGTCCCAGGCGTGAATGCGGCCCTTGTAGCGACCGGCTACCTTCTCGATGTGGCGGCGCAGGACTTCCTTCTGGGCCTCGGCGGTGTTGGGCTGACCGTTGTCGTCATGGAAAAACCATGACGGCGTCTGATTGTGCCAGATCAACGTGTGGCCGACGATGAACATGTGGTGTTTCTCGCCGAACTCGACGAAGGCGTCGCCCGCCGCGAAATCGAAGACGCCCGGCTGGGGATTCACCTCCTCGGCTTTGAGCACGTTCTCAGCCGTGATGGAATTGAACTGACGGATCGCGATCTGCTGCAGCGCGGGCGGCTCGCCGGCGACGATGGCTTCGTTGACGGCGGTGCCCAAACGGAAGGCGCCTTTGTAGGCCGCTTGAAGCGTCTGTGGGCTCTGGGCAGAGCCCAGTGGGATGAGCACCAAGGAAGCGAGCAGGCCGGCGACGCGCGGCGTCAGCAATGAAGTCGGGGTAAACGGGTAGTCGGTCATGGGCGGTCAAGCTAGCGACGGCCGGCGGCGGGTCAAAGGCGCATCGGCGAGGGTGAGCCGAGGAAGGCATCAATCGCGCAACGACCGGCGCGACTTGGCCGCCGGCAAAGGTGCGGCCGAGTCGTTTCAGGGCGCAGGCAAATGGGCCATGGCCAAACGGGCTAGGTAGAGTGTCATACATTAGATGACACTCTACTTCTCCGTTTTTGGGCGGGAGCGGGCGGGTCAGCGCGGGGGGAGTTTCATCACTTGCGAGCCGGCGGCGAGGAAGGCGCCGGCACCGTATTCCTGTGAGCTGGTCGCGTCGTAGTCGCCGGGTGCGTGGCCGATCGGCTGCACCCAGCCGAACAGGCCGTCGGGATTCACGCAGCCGAGCAGGGCGGTCCAGGTGCGATCCACGGCGTCGCGATATTTCGCCTCGGTCAGCACGCCGTGGTTGATGCCCCAGGCGAGCGCGTAGCAGAAAAATCCGCTGCCGCTGGCCTCGCCGTGTTGATCTTCCGGATACAGCAGGTTGGAGCGCCACAGGCCGTCCTGGGGCTGCAGCGCCACCAGGCGCGCAGCCATCGCCTGGAACAACGCCACATAACGCGGACGCGTCGGATAATCGGCGGGCATCACGTCGAGCAGGCGCGCGAGTCCGGCGAGCACCCAGCCGTTGCCGCGGCTCCAGAAGATCTTTTTTCCCTCGTCCGGAAACACGTAACGCTGGTCGCGGTAGAACAGGTTTTCGGCCGGATCGTAGAACGCGAGATACGAATCCCAGTAAAGCGCATCCATCGTGTCGAGGTAGCGGCGTTCGCCGGTGATGCGCGCGAGCTTCGCGAGCGTGGGCGGGCACATGTAGAGGGCGTCGCACCACCACCAGAGTTCGCGGCCGGCGCCGGGCGCGGCGACGAGATCGTCGAGCATCGTTTTGATCGGCTCGAGTTTGTGCGGGGCGGGCGCGAGCTCGTAGAGCTCGAGATAGGTCTGTCCGCCGACGTGGTCGTCGGCGTGGCGCGGCCGCGCGCCCGGCTGCCAGCCATTCGCGTCGGCGGTGGCTTCCGCGTAGTTGCGGTAAGCGTCGTCTCCGGTTGCTCGATACGCTTCCATCACGCCGGTGAGGAAAGCGCCCTGGACCCAGCCGCGGTTGCCGTGGTGGTGCGTGAGCGGCTGCTGCGTGCTCCACGGGTGCGCGACCTGCCAATCGAACACGCGGCGCATGACGGCGGCCGTGGATTCGTCGGCGGCGCGGAGTGCGGCCGGCGCGAGGAACGAGACGAGACAGAGGAACAGGAAGGGTCGGATCATGGTGGGGTGGATTTAGAAATGAATGATGCCGCGCTGCACCGCGGCAATCACGGCTTGGGTGCGATCGGCGACGCGAAGCTTGGCGAGGATACTCTTCAGGTGGCCTTTCGTCGTGTATTCGCTGATGCCGAGGGCGTCGGCGATTTCCTTGTTGGCGCGTCCGCGGGCGAGTTGCACGAGCACATCGAGTTCGCGTGCGGTGAGCTCCTCGTAGCTGCTGCGGGATTTAAGTCGCGTGGCGACCTCGTGGGGAATCCAGCGGCGCCCGGCGGCGACGGCGTGAATGGCGGGGATGAGTTCCTCACGCGTGACGCTTTTAAGAACATAACCGCGTGCGCCGGCCTCGAGCGCGAGGTGGATATCGGTATCGCCCTCGAACGCCGACAGCATCAGCACGCGCGCTTCCGGGTCGCGTTCGCGAATGTGGCGCGTGACCTCATGTCCGCTTTTGCCCGGCATGCGCAGGTCCATCACGATCAAGTCGGGTCGTAACGATTCGAACTGGCGGATCGCCTCGGCGCCGTCGCCGGCTTCACCGATCACGACGAGGTGCGGATCGGTGTTGATCAGCGACAGCAAGCCGGTGCGAACGATGAAGTGATCGTCGACGACGAGGATGCGGATTTTGCCGGGCGGGTTCAAAGGACGTGATCGCGAGCGGGTGAAGGCGCGGCCTCGCTGGCTTCGAAATCGCGCAGGGAAACGTGCACGCGCACGCTGGTGCCCTCGCCCGGCGGGCCGGCGACATCGAGGCGGCCGCCGATGCGTTTCGCGCGCTCGGCCATGCCGAGCAGACCGAAATGCTGCAGGCCGTTTTCGGAAATGCGATGCGCGAGCAAACCGGAGCCGTTGTCACGGACTTCAAGCGCGACGTCGTCCTCGCCGAAGGTGAGACGCACGGTCACGGCGGTGGCGCCCGAATGTTTCACGACATTGGTCAGCGCTTCCTGCGCGATGCGGAGCAGGTTTTCCTCGACGACCTCGGGCAGCCGACGCTGTTCGCCGACGGTGGTGAATTCCGGCGTGATCGCGCTGCCGGCGAGGAGTTGCGAGCCGGAGATCGAGAGCGCTTTCGCGAGATTGAACTGCTCGAGTTCGCGCGAGCGGAGGTCCCAGATCGAGCGCCGCAGCTCGAGCTGGCTTTGCCGGAGAAAACGATGCGCGAGTTCGAGCGGCGGGCCGGCGTCGGCGGGATTGCGCTCGAAGAGCTTGATCGCGGTTTCGAGCTGCAGCGCGATGCCGGTGAGCGCTTGTTCGAGGGTGTCGTGCAACTCGCGCGCGAGACGCGTGCGCTCCATCAACACGGCCCGAAATTCGAGTTCGGCGGCCTTGCGCACGGACATCTCGACCTTGAGCTGCTCGGTGCGCTCCTTCACGCGGACCTCGAGCTGGTCGTTGGCGCGCTGCAGTTCCTGCTGCGCCTTCTCGCGTTCGGCGACGAGAAAGCTGAGCATCGCGTTCTTCTTCGAAACGGTCAGCAGCCAGCCGACGACGGCCGCGAACAATACGCACACGACCGCGAAACCGATCAGCAGGCGCTCGGACGTGAACCAGCTCGGGGTCTGGAGCACGCGGAAGCTTTTCGCGTCCGGCAGCATCAGCGTGACGGCTTTCGGTCTCCCATCGTCGCCCGTCTCGAACGCCGCGATGCCGTGCACTTCTACGACGCTGCCGAGCGGTGCGGCAGCGATCGCGGGGCTTTCCTGGGGGCCCTCGTATTCGGCGGAGAACGACTGCTCGCTGTTGCGAATCGTGCACACGGTGCGGTAACCGACGAACGACGCATCGGCGCGGCGCACCGGACGGACGCTGCGATCCAGCAGCGTGCCGCGCAACGTGATCAGCTCGGCGCCGTGCAATCCCTCGCGCAGTTCGGCCATCGGCACCTCGCGCGGCTGCACCGGCGCGGGCGCCTCGCCCAAATCCCGCAGCACGGCGTCGCGGAGCACGGGCTGGTAGTTGACGATCTCCAAAAATCCAACCGCCTCGATCAAACGGCCGAGCGGCAATTCGATCGGCTGGCGCGATTCGAGGTGCAGCCCGCCCGTTTCGTCCTGGATGAACAAATCGAGGCCCGGTCGCCGAAACGTCAGCACGCCCTTCACGTGCAACCGCTCGCCGAGATTCGCGCTGGTGCGAAACTTCGCGAGATCGTCGACCGGCAGGATCGGCTCCTCGAACGGCGGATGCAGCTCCGCTTCCTCGACGACGAAATCCTCGACGCGCGGCACCATCAGCGTGACGGCCGTGAGCTGGCGGCGCGCGGCGTTGAAGGTCGTGCCGGCGGTGCCGCGCACGCGAACCTTGGCGGCGACGAGCGAGCGCGGATTAATGTTGCCGGGCAGCTTGGGAAAGACGCGCACGCGATAGCCGCCAATCGAGACCTCGACCATCGTCTTCTGCGAAGCGACGTAGGAGACGGAGCGGACGATCCCGGTGATCTCGATGCGCTGGCTCGCTTCGACGCCGGCCATCAGGCGCTCGACCGAAACCGGTTTCGCCGGCGGCAGCGGCGCGGTGCCGAGTTTTTTCCAACCCGTGGTTTCGACGACCGGCGCGAACCAGCCCGACTCCGTCGTGCCGCTGATTTCAAGATAGTCGCCGATCGCGGGTTGCAGGCCGGTGTTGCGGACGAAAATACCGGCGCTCTGATCTTGCAGGACGAATTTGCCGAGCCAGTCGGGTTCGGCGGCGGTGACGACGCCGCGCAGCGTGACGGGCAACTTCGACTGGGCGGCATCGGTGGGCAGCGCGCGCACCTCGGCAGCGGTGGTGATGACGCGGCGGGGGGATTCGACGTCGTCCGCGAAGCCTGGCGCGGCGGCGAAGAGGGAAAGGAGCGCGACGACTCCCGCGAACCGGCGGAGGATTTTTCGGCGCATGGCGGTGGGGTGGGAGCGAAGGAACGTCGATCGGCGGGAGATTCCAAGCGTTCTCTGCCGGCGGCAGCGGTTACATCGGAAAACAAACGTCTCCGGAGATGGCAGAGGGGATTATGGCGCGGGATTTAGCCAGAGGAGCGGCTGGGTGACAGCCATGTTGCGACGCACTTCGGCATCGGTGGAGTCGGCCGGCAATCGGCGCCAGAGAGCGAGATAATCGGGACGACCCAGCCGGTAGCCGGCGAGCAGGAGCGCGGGTTGGCGAATCGGCCACGCTTCGAAATGCGCGATGTCGGGGGCGAACGGCCAGCGCTCGCGGTCCGCCAGATACGGCGCGAGGAACGCGACCGCTTGCGCGACACGACGTCCGTCGGGCAATGCGAACTGCCACAGATTCTCGGCGGGCGTCGTGAGCACCTCGGCAAGGAGTGCGACATTGTCCAACTGGAAGATCGAGTAGCCATACGGCTTCGTGCGCGCGAGCTCGCGCGGGAAGCTGCCGTCGGGCGCGAGCTGTTGCGGCAAAAGGGTCTCGCGGAAAACCCGCCGCGCTTCGGTCAACGCGTCCTCGCGGCCGGCGCAGCGCGCAAAAACGGCGACCTGCAGCCAATACGCGACGCTGTGATTGTTTTTCGTTGCGGCTTCCTCGCGACCGTTTGGGTCGGTCAACATCCACTGCAGGTAATCGCCGAACCAGCGGCGCACGCCGGCGATCGTGTCGGCGGAAACGCCCGGTGCATTTGCGATCGCCTGGGCGGCGAGCGCGACTTCGCACAGGTGCAGCGTGTCGATGATGCCGATGCCGCGGCCGGCGGTGACACCGGGGATCGCCTGCGCGAAACGCAGGTGCGGGTTCATCCGCGTCTCCGGCGCGACGAAAAACACCTGCAGCCAGTCCGCGGCACGGAGCGCGAAACGCGCGTCTCCGGAAATCCGATACGCGACGGCGAGAGTGGCGACGGCGTCGCGCATCGCGCGGAGCGACTGGCGGTGGGCGTCGAAATTCTCGGGATTGCTTTCGCCGTCGCGGCGCACGTAGGGCAGGCCGTCGGGCGTGGCGGGATTCGGCCACCAGTAATCGCCCATGGAAAGATAATCGCCGGGGCGGGCGCCGGCGGCGGTGGCGAAGGCCGGCAGCGGCGTGTCGCGCAGGGAAACCGGTTGCACCGCCAGCGCGGCGGTGGCGAGCGGCAGGACGCGGTCGCGTTCGAGCGCGGCGATCCCGGCGAAATCGGGCGCGCGGGCGGCGGACGAGCGCGGATTCTCCAGATCGAGCAGCGCGGTAGGCACGCCTTTCACCGAAGCGGAAACCGTCGCGCGGCCGCCGGGCGGGAGGACGACGTCGATCTGCGCGCGGCCGTTGGCGAGTTGCACGAGGCGCGAGCCGCCGGCGGTGCCGAGGTTGTCGAGAAGGCGTCCGTCGCCCGCGTGACCGAAGCGGAGAAAATCGCGCGCCTCGAGGCAGACGACGCCGGCTTCGTCGAGGAGTTCGGCCTGGACGCGGATGCGGCCGTCGGCGGCGGGGAGTTGTTGGAGGCGCAGATGGTGCGGCGAACCCCACGGACGCGTTTCGTAGCGGAGCGCGATCTCGTCGGCGACGGTGGCTCCGTTTTTCTTTCCGACGGCGCGCAGCGTGTTCATGCCGTCGGTGAAGACGACGGGCCAGCGCAGGCCGGCGGCGGGGAAGTCCTGGCTGTTGCGGCGGCGCGTGCCTTGGGAGACGCCGTTGAGCCAGAGCTCCACTTCGTCGCAATTGGAGTAAACCTTCACGGTGCGCTTTTCGCCGGCGCGACCCCAACGGACGGGCCAGGAGTGGCCGTAGATCCGGAGCATCGGCTCGTCGGTCCAGTAGGATTGGTAAACGTAGAACGATTCCTTCGGCGTGAGGTCGCGCTCGACGGCGCCCTTTTGATTGACGAACGGGACGGGGTTGTCGGGGCGGAGCGGCGTGGAGAAATCCTTGAACGGCCACATCGCGCTGCCGACGAACCAGTCGAGTTTCTCCTGCTCCTTGAGGTGCCAGTCGACGAGATCGCAGATGTAGCTCTCGGACCAGTCGCCGTCGCGCGAAGCGCGGGCGTTGCCGCCGACGTCCATGAAGTCGAGGCCGCGTTCGTCGGCGGCGCCGGCAGCCTTGACGTCGCGAAGAAGCGAATACGGGTCCTCGGCGTGCCGGCCCGCGTGCGAGTCGCCGCCCCATTCGGCGTGCAGGAGGTGTTTCACGCGGGGGCGTTCCTTTTCGAGGACGGCACGATATTCGGTGAACTGGCCGCGATACCAGCCGGCCCAGATCGACGGCGAATAGACGTCGACGATGTCGCGGCAGAAGTCGCAGCGCCGGATGGTCGTGAGTCGCGTCGGGTCGAGCGTGTGCGAGAGCTCGTGGAGCTCGCGCATAAAGGTGCGGATCTCTTCCTTGTCGAACGTGGAGAAATCGCCCGGCCAGTCGTTTTCGTTGCCCAAGCCCCAGAGGATGACCGAGGGGTGGTTGCGGTGCTGATCGATCATCGCGCGGAGCATTCCGCGCGCCTGATTGCGGTAGCGCTCGCCGCCGAGGCCGCCGCGGCACCAAGGGATTTCCTCCCAGACGAGCAGGCCGAGCTCGTCGCAGAGTTCGAGGATGCGGCGCGATTGCTGGTAGTGACCGAGCCGGATGAAGTTTGCGCCCATGCGCTTCATGAGCCGCATCTCGGTTTCCATGAGCTCGTCGGTCATCGCAGCGGCGAGGCCGGCGTGATCCTCGTGGCGGTGCGTGCCGCGGAGGAGGAGGCGTTCGCCGTTGAGCTTGAACGGACCGTGGTCAACGAACTCGAACGTGCGCAGGCCGAAGCGCTGCCACACGCGGCTTTCGCCGCCGCTGCCGCGGGCGACGATCTCGACGCCGTAGAGCGTCGGCGAGGCGGGCGACCAGAGTTGGACCTGCGCGGCGGGAATCGTGAGCGGGGCGAGCGACTGCGGTTCGGTGGACGCGGCGAGGCGCGTTTCGCTCGTGGAGAGCGTCGCGCCGTCGGGGCCGACGAGACGAAGCGCGAGCGATTGTTCGGGGCCGGCGGCGAGGAAACGAATGCTCAGGTCGACACGCCACGAGCCGTCGGCTTGGCGCGCGGGCGTGGCGTGCACGCGGGTGAGTCCGGCGGCGGGCAGATAGACGAGATGCACGGGGCGGTAGAGTCCGCCGTAGAGATTGAAATCGCTGAGATCGGACGGGATCGTCTCGAGGTCGCGGGAGTTGTCGCAGCGGATCGCGAGCGGCACGCGGCCGGGCGCGACGCGCGATTCCGCGGACGGGAGTTGCGCGAGGGGAGAGGCGCGCCAGGCAGCGACGGCATCGGTGATATCGACGATGAATTCGTCGTAGCCGCCGACGTGTTCCGCGACGCGTTGATCGCCGATCCACACCTGCGTTTTCTGACCGCTGCCTTCGAAGTGGAGCAGCGTGCGACCGCCGGGGTGGGGATTGGCGATGTCGAGCTGGGTGCGATACCAGGCGGGGCCTTGATAATACGGCACGTCGGGATCGACGGCGTCGGTGGCGTTGTAGCAATGCGGCAACGTCACGGGCGACCACACCGGCAGGTCGAGGGCGCGATCGGCGCTGCGCAGCGTTTCCCAGATGCCGCCGAGGTCACCGCGCACGAATTCCCAGTCGCGTGACAGCGTGGTTTGGTCGCGCCAGTCGCTGGGGCGAAGCTGCGCGGGCGGTGCGGCAGGTGCCGCGCCGGGGAGCGCGAACGCGAGGACGAGGAGAGCGAAGAGACGAAAGGTCATGCGAAAAAAACGGGGAGTGCGAACGGGTCCGGCCTCGCGGCAAACGCGAGGTGAAGGCGGTCGTGGGGCGAGGGGAAATTGCGGCGCGAGCGTAGCGTTTCGGGGTGGAGGCAGCACCCCCCGTTTGAGGGGTGTGCGCCGCATTTTCCGAGGAGAAAACGCGGAAAATGCGCTCACCCCTCGAACGAGGGGGGAAGTCGCGCGGAGCCCGCGGTATTCTGACTCCATCGAGATACCCCAATCGTGGCGATCGTCGCCACGCTCGAGCCTGGCGCGGGCTGCGACGCGCTCACCGACCACTCCCCCATGAACTACCACCCCCTCCGCTTCGTTTTGGTTTTCAGCGCGGCGCTTGCGACCGCGCTTTCGGTCTTCGCCCAATCCACGGGTGACGGCACCGGCACCGTCACTGGCCGTGTTTACGATCCCGCGGCAAAAGAATACGTGCGCAACGCCGAGGTGCGCGTGCAAGGCACGGAAATCAGCGCCAACACGGAAGCCGGCGGCTATTTCCGGCTGCTGCGCGTGCCGGCGGGCAAGGCAAACGTCGTCGTGAGTTTCACCGGTTACCGCACAGTGGCCGCGGAAGTGACGGTGCCGGCGGGCGGCACGGTGACGCGCGAGATCGAGATCTACAGCGGACTCGCGAGCGCCGGCGCGGGTGACGACCAAGTCGTGATGCTGGAAGCGTTCACCGTCGAGACGGACCGCACCGGCAACGCGAAAGCGCTGCAGAGCCAGCGCGCGTCGATGAACCTCAGCCGCTCGATCTCGTCCGACGCGTTTGGCGATGTGACGGAAGGCAACGTCGGCGAGTTTCTGAAATATCTTCCCGGCGTGGAGCTGGAATACGTCGAGGCCGACACCCGTGGCCCGCGGCTCGGCGGCATGGGCTCGGAGTATACGAGCGTGACGCTCGACGGCCGATCGATCGCGAGCGCGGATGCCTTCACGCAGTATGTGGCGTTCGAAAACTCCGCCGCGGGCACCTCGAACCGCTCGTTCGGCTTCGACGCGATCTCGATCAACAGCATCGAGTCGATCGAGATCAACCGCGTGATCAGCGCGGCGATGGACGCGAATGCGCCGGCGGGAAACATCAACATGAAGACGAAGCGCGCGTTCGACCTGAAAGGCCGCTTCGTGGCTTTCAACGTCGGCACGGTAATGAACACCGAGGAAATGACGCTGGGCCGCACCGCGGGCCCCAACGACGGCTTCGGCCGGAAATACAAACTCAACTACGATTTCAGCTACTCCGACGTGCTCTTCGGCGGACGGCTCGGCGTGCTGCTGGGCGTGAGCGAATCGAATCTCTATAACGAACAATATCGCGTCGACCACACCTACAACCGCACGCCGACCGCGAGCGATCCGCGGCCGCAGGTGCTGACGCAGGTGTTGTTGAAGGACGGGCCGAAGTGGACGGAGCGTTTCACGACGACGTTCACGGCCGACTTCCGCGCGACCGACAATCTCACGCTGTCGCTCAACGTGATCTTCAACGCCTACGACGCGCGTTTCTACAACCGCCAGGTGACGATGCAGGCGGGGACCAACAACACGAACGCGACCACCGGTCGTCAGTTCGTCGCGGGCGACGGTCTGCTGACGTATGGCACGACCACGGGCGGCACGCCGGCGTCGCGCCAGGTCGTGTTCGGCGGCGGCAACGGCCTGAAGTTCACCAACACGATCACGATCGCGCCGAGCTTCGAGTATCGCTGGAACGATCTCACGATCGACGGCGCGTTCCAGCTGTCGCATTCGCGCAACGATTACGACAACCTCGCGCACGGTTCGGTGGCGAATTCCACCGTCAACAATCTCCAGAATGTGGGCTTCACCGCGACGCGCTCGAGCATCGAGGACGCCGATTGGAAGATCACGCAGACCTCCGGTCCCGACTGGACGAATCTCGCGAACATGACGAACCCGCGCATCTCCGACGACAACCGGCAGGCGACGACGGATCTGAACATCGGCGCGTTGAATGTGCGGTATCAGCTGCCGACCGCGCTGCCGACGTTTCTGCAGGCCGGCGTGAAGGTCACGGAAGACAGCCGGATCGCGCGCAACTCGAACAGCTACGACGTCTGGAGTTACGTCGGACCCGGCGGCGGACCGACGGGAAGCTTTGCGAATTACCCGTCGCCGATCCGGCTCTACGGGCCGGGCAACCAGGTGGGCGTGAAATTCGCCTCGATCGGCGGCGGCGGCGCACCGGCCTTTCCGGATCGCGACGCGCTCGGGCGCTTGTTCAACACGAATCCGGAGTATTTCGTGCGCGGTGAGAGTCTCGGAATCATCTCGACCACGCAGTATGAACAAGGCCGATACCTGAATAATCCGACCTACGACATGTCGGAAACCGTCTCGGCCGGCTACCTGATGGGCAACACCAAGATCGAGAAGCTGCACCTCCAGGGCGGCGTGCGCTACGAGCGCACGGAACTCGAGTCGCTCGACTGGAATCCCTACACGTCGTCCGAAGTCGCGGCGGCTGGATTTCCGGTGAACGCCTCGGGCGTGCCGACCACGTGGGCGGGCGTCGACTACCGCTACTCGCGTCCGAAGATCACGCGGAAGAACAACTATGCGGATTTCTTCCCGAGCCTGACGGCGAAATATCTGTTCGCGCCGAACCTGCTTGGCGACATCGGCTGGGGCAAAACGATCAAGCGGCCGGATCTCTCCAAGCTCGCCGGCACGACGCTGATCAACGATGTGGCCGAGACGGTGACGACGCCCAACACGAACCTGCGGCCGGAGCGCTCGCAGAAACTCGCGGCGTCGTTGAGCTACTTCTTCGGCCGCAACAGCAGCAGCAATGTGCAGGTGGTGGCGTCGCACACGAAGGTCCGCGATCTCCAGGAAGGCGAGACGCTGTCGGCGGCGGAATACGGCAACACCGATCCGGCCTACGATTCCTACGACTTCATCAGCTTCAGCAACGCGGGCGCGCCGGTGACGTTCCGCTCAATGGAGTATTCCTATCTTCAATACCTGAGCTTCCTGCCGAAATTCCTCCAGGGGACGTCGCTGAACCTCTCATATACCCGCACCTACGCGAGCCGGCGGGTAACGGGCGTGGTGCCGCACGCGATCAAGGGCGGGCTGAGCTATCGCTACAAGCGCTTCACGCTGCGGTTCAACGGCGTCTTCCGCGACGACTCGCCGTGGTTCCAGAGCTCGAGCAACCGTTATCTGAAATCCAACCTGAAGTTCGATCTCAGCGGCTCGGTGAAACTGACGCAGAACTTCAGCCTCTATTTCTCGGGCCGGAATATTTTCGAGGAGCCGCATCGCATCTTCGAGACGAGCGCCGGCAATCCCGACGTGCTCTGGCGCTACGAGAATTACGGCACGAACTGGAGCTTTGGGATCAAGGGTTCCTTCTGACCAAAGGACCGCACGACCGCGGTGAGCGGCGACGCCTGGGGAGGCGTTTCGCCCGCTCACCGCGGAATCGGTGTTGTTCAGACTCGATGCGACGGCGGCACCGGGAGCCGCCGTCGCTTCAAGCGAGTTTCATCCCATAAGCCCGCCAGCCCGGGTAATCGCCGATGAGGTGAAACCCGAGCTTCTCGTAGAAGGCGATGCCGCCCGTGTTCGCGGCGCTTACGCCGAGATGAACCGCCGGGCAACCCCGGGCGCGCAGGCGGTCGAGAAAGCGCTGCATCAATGTGCGACCGAGGCCGCGGCCGCGGAGAGATGGGAGCAGGTCGATGTGCAGGTGCGCAGGATAGGCGAGGGTGTCGGGGTGCGGCTGATATCCGGCGTGCAGCAGGCGGATCAGCGCCGCGTCGGGACTTTCGTCGGCAGGAGCGGGGAGCGGATAACGCGCGCGGAGCGCCGGAAACCAATGGGCTTCCGACCAGGTGCGGAAACGCGCGGAATCGTCGGTGCCGAGAATATAACCGGCCGGCGCTCCGTCCGCCGTGGCGATCAGGCACAGATCCGGATCGTGCACGGCGTAAGGTGCCGCGTAGAAACTGCCGAGCAGCTTCGGATCGTTATAGAGTGCCGTGGCGTCTTCGCCGTGCGCACCCGTGCGCAGGCAGATCCGATAAAGGGCCTCGAGATCGGCGGGCTGGAAGCGGCGAATCCCGGAGGTCATGGCGGAGAAGTGTGAGCAGAGAACCACGGTCGAGGAAAGCGATCCGATTGATACCGATTCCCACCGGCAACCAGCGGCTGCAGGTGAGCGCTGCGAACGTCGGCAGGAAGGCGGATCGGCCTCCGACGTCGCTGACGCAGATGCGTTGGTGAGGCGGAGGGGGATGGCGAACGCGTTGGCAGTGCGAGAACGCATTCGCCGGGGAGAATTGAGGATCGAGGTTGAGAAAAGCGGTGGGCGGGAGCACTGGTGAGGGATGAATCCTCGCCCTCAATTCTCCGCCGAGCAGGTTGATGGAGAATTCGAGCGGCAGGAGGATGCGTTCCGGGAATGGATCACGAAAGACGGGTCGAGCGGGTATGCGGCGGTAACGGGGCGGTATCACTTGTATGTGTCGCTGGCGTGTCCGTGGGCGACGCGCGTGGCGATCGTGCGGACGCTGCTCGGGTTGGAAGAGGCGATCGGGATGACGGTGGTCGATCCGGTGCGCGATGAACGCGGCTGGGCGTTTCGCGACGGTCCGGGGTTTGGCAAGGATCCGGTGAATGGGTTTCGTTTCCTGTCGGAGGCGTATCGTGCGACGCGCGCAGATTTCCGCGGGCGCTACACGGTGCCGGTGTTGTGGGACAAGGAGACGAAGCGGATCGTCAACAACTCGGAGGACGATATCTGCCGGATGTTGAGCGATGCGTTTGGGTTTCACGCGCCGGAGAGCGTGGATCTGTTTCCGGAGGAACTGAAGAAGGAGCAGGAGGCGTTGTCGGAGTGGATTTACGAGCGGATCAACAATGGCGTGTATCGCGCCGGATTCGCGACGAAACAGGCCGCATATGAGCGGGCGTGTCGGCGGGTGTTCGAGGCGTTGGATGAACTGGAAGTGCGGCTGGCCGCGTCGCGGTATTTGTTCGGGCGGCGGATCGTCGAGACGGACTGGAGGCTCTTCAACACGCTGGTGCGGTTCGACGCGGTGTATCACGGGCACTTCAAGTGCAATGTCCGGCGGATCGTGGACTACCCGAACCTGCAGGGTTATTTGCAGGATTTGTATCAGCAAACTGGAGTCGCGGCGCTGGTGAACTTCGATCACATCAAGCGGCACTACTATGTGACGCACACGGAGATCAATCCGACGCAGATCGTGCCGTTGGGACCGGCACTGGATCTGACGGCGCCGCATGGGCGGGAGCGGCTGTGAAGTGAGAACCACAGATGAGCACGGATGGGAGCCGGACTTCGATCCGGGTTGTTTCGTGGTGAGGCGGAGAGGATGCTTTTTCTGACATGAACAACAAAATCGGTTTCGTGGGCGTGGGGCGGATGGGCGCGAATATGGCGCGGCGGTTGAAGGACTGCGGGTATGCGGTCACGGTCGTTTACGATGTGCACGGGCCGGCGGCGGCGGAACTCGCCCGGGAAATCGGGGCCGTCCACGCGACCACCTTTTCGGCCGTGACCGCGGCGGCCGACGTGGTGTTCACGGTCGTGACCGACGATACGGCGCAGCTCGGTGTGTTTGCCGAAACCGGCGACTCGCTGCTCGCGGGCGCAAGAGGGAAAACCTTCATCAACTGCGCGACGATTTCGCCGCGGACGCATGTCGAGGTGGAGCGCCGCGCGCGGGCCGTGGGCGCGCAGACGCTCGAGGCGTGCATGGCGTCGTCGATTCCGCAGGCGCGCAACGGCACGCTTTATCTGATGTGCGGCGGCGAACGCGACGTGTTCGAGCGCGTGCGACCGATGCTGGAAAAGCTCAGCGCGGCGCTGCGCTTCGTCGGCGGGACCGGGCAGGCCGCGCAGGTGAAGGCGCTTGTGAACATGGTGATGAACATCAACACCGCGGCACTCGCGGAAGGACTCGGTTTGGGCGCGGCGCTCGGTCTCGATCTCACGATGCTGCGCGAGGTGTTCGGGCAAACGGGGGCGGCGTCGCAGGTGTTGAAGACCGACGGCGAGGACATGCAGAACCGCGCGCACGAGTGCTACTTCTCCACGGCGCACGCGGCGAAGGACAGCACGATCGCGTGGACGCTCGGCTGCGAGACCGGCCTGCACCTGCCGCTCGCGGCGGCGACGAAGCTGCAATACGAGCGGATGGTCGCGCTTGGGCTCGGTCAACTCGACAAAAGCGGCGTCGCCGAGCTGACGTTCAAGGGGCGGCAGGCGTAGACGCCACGAGCGTAAGTTCGAAACCGGGGAAGCGGCGGCTGGCGACCGTCATCGAAGTCGGGAGTTCGGTCCCGAGCAGGTCGTGTTGGCGGAGGAAGTCCGCGGCCGCCTTCAATGAGGAGACGTTGATTACCACCGCGCGGATCGCGTCGGTTTCAGCTTCGACCACGCGGAGAGCGGGACCGTCGCCGAGCGGCCATGCTCCGTCCGACGATGGGCGCCGCGGTTCGAGCAGTTTCTGCCAGCGCGCCTTCATCCCGTTCACGTCTTTCGCGCCGATCACGATTTCGCGGACGGAATGAATCGTGAGCGGCCCGCCGTCACTCGCGCGCAGTTGCGCCTGAAGCCGTTGGCGCCGGGCGGTCACGTCGTGAGTGTAGTCGCAGAGAAATACTTCCAAGAGGTCGTGAGAGACGTCCGGGAGAGCGACCGTGGTCCAGAGCGTCGCGAAGAGGCGGCTGAGCTCTCGCGAACGAAACGGGATGGCGGGACCGTGCGGGAGGTTACGCCGCTCAAGTTCTCGCAGGCTGGTTGGCAGCGGCGCTGGTTCCAGTGCCAGACCGACGAACCGATGCGAGGAGGCGTTGTGATCCGGGCCGGCGGCTCGGAGGATTTCGAGATTCACGTTGCCGAGCGCGACCCCGCCGCTGCCGAAACGGCCGTAGTCGGACAAAGGCCACGCGACGGGCAGTTGAAAGATGTCCGTCAGAAGGGAAAAAAGCTCACCGGCCTCGGGCGAAGAAAGAAGGAGGTGGTCCACCTGGCGGACGATCGCTGGCGGCGGCGTCGGAGCGGGAGCGGCTTGCGTGAGTGGACCGAGTCCAATGGTGGAGAACGCGAGCATGGTCCAGCGGCTTGGGGGTATGCTGACACGGACGTCGGGCAAGTTCATGTTTCGGGCGGCGCGTCGGGTCCGCGAGCAAGGCCGGACGGAACGGTCGATGGTTTTGAAGACCTGTTCGAACATGCGCAGGACAGCACATGCGCGCGACGCCTGGCGTGCGACCGCAAACTCCCGAAGCGATGCGAGTGAACGCAGGCTTCTATTTGCGGGTCGTCGCGTGTATCGCGGTTCCTGTTCATGAAGCGTTCCGAAATCAACCGGGCCTTCCGCGAGGCGAGCGCTTGTTTCGCTCGGCATCACTGGGTCCTGCCGCCGCGGCCGCGGTGGGACATCACGGATTTCGGCCTGGGCGATTTTCCTCGCTGGGGGCTGACGCTCGTGAACCTCGCGACGGAGCCCGAATATTGCGAGAAACTGATGTTCGCGACCCGCGGGCAAACCACGCCCTGCCACGCGCACGTGCGAAAAAAGGAAGACATCATCTGCCGCAGCGGAGAACTGGTGTTGCGCTTGTGGCCCGAAAAGCCGGACGTCGTGCCGCCTGGTGCGCGCGTGAGGGTGCCGGTCGATGGAGAACTCCGTGAACTCGCGGCCGGTGAGCCGCTGCACCTACCGGCGGGCTCGCGAGTGACACTGCGGCCCGGGATCTGGCACGAGTTCGGGCCCAGTTCGGCCGAATGCATCATCGGCGAGGTTTCGACCGCGAACGACGATCGGCGCGACAATTTTTTTGCGAATCCCGGGATCGGCCGCTTCCCCGGGATCGTCGAAGATGAGCCGGCGCTGGTGCGGCTGGTTTCGGAATAAGAGTCCGTCCCCGGAAAGAGAGAACTCCATCCGTGAAATCCCCGGGAAAAAGATAGGGTTTCGCGGAACCAAGCGGTCTAGACGGCCACAGTGTCGCCGCGCGTAATCAGCCTCCCTGTCCGCGTGCGTTTCCACGCTTCCCAATTTTTCCCTTTCCCTGCCCGCGACGCGGTGGCTGCGTCGGCGGCAGGGCTTTGCCTGTAACCGGCGTCCCCGTTCCGACCCTGAGCCGAGGTTCACTTTCCTTTCCCGTTATCATGCCCACCCGCTCGTCCCGCTCTTCCGCCCCGCTCGCCGCCAGTCCCGCCGCTCCCGGCCGAAACGGGCGCGATATCGACCGCGACGCGTTCATGACGCAGCTGATCGAGGCGCTCGACGCCGTGCGCGACGGCGATTTTTCGACGCGGCTGCCGTCGAACTGGACGGGGCTCGAAGGGAAGGTCGCGGAGCGGTTGAACGAGATTTCCGTGCGCATGGAGCGCTCCAACGGCAGCCTCATGCGCCTGCGCCGGCAGGTCGGCGAGGAAGGCAAGATCGGCGAACGCCTGCCCATCGGCGATGCGGTCGGCAGCTGGGCCGAGCGGATCGAGGCGATCAATTCGCTGCTCGACGATCTCTCGCAACCGACGGTCGAGGTCGGCCGCGTGATCGGCGCAGTCGCCAAAGGCGATCTTTCGCAAGCGATGCCGCTCGAACTCGGCGGGCGTCCGTTGAAAGGCGAATACCTGCGCACCGCGAAGCTCGTGAACGGCATGGTCGGGCAGCTGGAGGCGTTTTCCGTCGAGGTGATTCGCGTGGCGCGCGAGGTCGGCACCGAGGGCAAACTCGGCGGCCAGGCGCAGGTGAAGAAAGTGTCCGGCGTGTGGAAGGAGTTGACCGAGTCCGTCAACCAGATGGCGGGCAACCTGACCGCGCAGGTGCGCAACATCGCGGAGGTGACGATCGCGGTCGCGAACGGCGACTTGTCGAAGAAGATCACCGTCGATGTCCGCGGCGAGATCCTGCAGCTGAAGGAAGCGATCAACGTCATGGTCGACCAGCTGCGGTCGTTCGCGGCGGAAGTGACGCGCGTCGCCCGCGACGTCGGCACGGAAGGCAAACTCGGTGGCCAAGCGGTCGTGCCAGGCGTGTCGGGCACGTGGAAGGATTTGACCGATTCGGTGAACGCGATGGCGGGCAATCTCACCGCGCAGGTGCGCAACATCGCGGGCGTGACGACGGCCGTCGCGCGCGGCGACCTGTCGCGCAAGATCACCGTCGACGTGAAGGGCGAGATCCTCGAGCTGAAGGAAACCATCAACACAATGGTCGACCGCCTGAATGCGTTTGCGTCGGAGGTGTCGCGCGTGGCGCGCGAGGTCGGCACGGAGGGCAAGCTCGGCGGCCAGGCTCAGGTGCCGGGCGTCGCGGGCACATGGAAGGATCTCACGGACAACGTGAATTCGATGGCGAACAATCTCACGACGCAGGTGCGCAACATCGCGGACGTGACGACGGCGGTCGCGCGTGGTGACTTGTCGCGCAAGATCACCGTCGAGGTGCGCGGCGAGATCCTGGAGCTGAAGAACACGATCAACACCATGGTCGACCAGCTCAACGGCTTCGCCGCCGAGGTGACGCGCGTGGCGCGCGAGGTCGGCACCGAAGGCGAGCTCGGTGGGCAGGCGGTCGTGCCGGGCGTCGCGGGCACGTGGAAGGATTTGACCGATTCCGTGAACGCGATGGCGACCAACATCACCGGTCAGGTGCGCAACATCGCGGAGGTGACGACCGCCGTCGCGAAAGGCGACTTGTCGCGCAAGATCACGGTCGACGTGAAGGGTGAAATCCTGGAGCTGAAGAACACGATCAACACGATGGTCGACCAGCTCAACGCGTTCGCGTCGGAGGTGTCGCGCGTGGCGCGCGAGGTCGGCACGGAAGGCAAGCTCGGCGGTCAGGCCGTCGTGCCGGGCGTGGCGGGCACGTGGAAGGATCTCACCGACAACGTGAACCTGATGGCGGCGAATCTCACGGGTCAGGTGCGCAACATCGCGGAGGTGACGACCGCGGTCGCGCTGGGCGACTTGTCACGCAAGATCACGGTCGACGTCAAAGGCGAGATTCTGCAGCTGAAGGAAACGATCAACACGATGGTCGACCGCCTGAATGCGTTCGCGTCGGAAGTGTCACGCGTGGCGCGCGAGGTCGGCACGGAAGGCAAGCTCGGCGGCCAGGCCGAAGTATCCGGCGTCGCGGGCACGTGGAAGGATCTCACGGACAACGTAAATCTGATGGCGGCGAATCTGACCGGTCAGGTGCGCAACATCGCGGAAGTCGCGACCGCGGTCGCGAAGGGCGACTTGTCGCGCAAGATCACCGTCGACGTGAAAGGCGAAATCCTGGAGCTGAAGAACACGATCAACACCATGGTCGACCAGCTCAACAGCTTCGCCGCGGAAGTGACGCGCGTGGCGCGCGAAGTCGGCACCGAAGGCGAGCTCGGCGGTCAGGCGGCGGTGCCGGGCGTCGCGGGCACGTGGAAGGATTTGACCGATTCGGTGAACGCGATGGCGACGAATCTCACGGGCCAGGTCCGCAACATCGCGGAGGTGACGACCGCGGTCGCGCGCGGCGACTTGTCGCGCAAGATCACGGTCGACGTGAAAGGCGAGATCCTCGCGCTGAAGAATACGATCAACACGATGGTCGACCAGCTCAACGCCTTCGCGTCCGAAGTCTCACGCGTGGCGCGCGAGGTCGGCACGGAAGGCAAGCTCGGCGGCCAGGCGCAGGTGCAGGGCGTCGCCGGCACCTGGAAGGATTTGACCGACAACGTGAATTCGATGGCGGCGAATCTCACGGGTCAGGTTCGCAACATCGCGGAGGTGACGACGGCCGTCGCGAAAGGCGACTTGTCGCGCAAGATCACGGTCGATGTGCGCGGCGAAATTCTGGAGCTGAAGAACACGATCAACACGATGGTCGACCAGCTCAACGCGTTCGCTTCGGAAGTGACGCGTGTGGCGCGCGAGGTCGGCACGGAAGGCAAACTCGGCGGCCAGGCCGAGGTGCCGGGCGTCGCGGGCACATGGAAGGATTTGACCGACAACGTGAATTCGATGGCGAACAACCTGACGACGCAGGTGCGCAACATCGCGGAGGTGACGATCGCGGTCGCGAACGGCGACTTGTCGCGCAAGATCACCGTCGACGTGCGCGGTGAGATCCTGCAGCTGAAGGAAACCATCAACACGATGGTCGAACAGCTGCGGTCGTTTGCGTCGGAAGTGACGCGTGTCGCCCGCGAGGTCGGCACCGAGGGCCGGCTCGGCGTGCAAGCGGTGGTGCCGGGCGTCGGCGGCACGTGGAAAGATCTAACCGATTCGGTGAACGCCATGGGCGCGAACCTCACCGCGCAGGTCCGCAACATCGCGGAGGTGACGACGGCCGTCGCGCGCGGTGACTTGTCGCGCAAGATCACGGTCGATGTGAAAGGCGAAATCCTCGAGCTGAAGAACACGATCAACACGATGGTCGACCAGCTCAACGCCTTCGCGGCGGAAGTGACGCGCGTCGCGCGCGAGGTCGGCACGGAAGGCAAACTCGGCGGTCAGGCGCAGGTGCCGGGCGTCGCGGGCATCTGGAAGGATCTCACCGACAACGTGAATCTGATGGCCGCGAATCTCACCGACCAGGTGTCCGGTATCGTAAGAGTGGTGACAGCCGTGGCCAACGGCAATCTGCGGCAGAAGCTCACCGTCGAGGCGAAGGGCGAGGTCGCCGCGCTCGCCGAGACGATCAACAACATGACCGACACGCTCGCGACGTTTGCCGAGCAGGTGACGAACGTTGCCCGCGAGGTCGGCGTCGAAGGCCGGCTCGGCGGCCAGGCGCACGTGCCGGGCGCGGCGGGCACGTGGAAGGATTTGACCGGCAACGTGAATCTTCTCGCCGCCAATCTGACGACGCAGGTGCGTGCGATCGCGGAGGTCGCCACGGCGGTGACGAAGGGCGATTTGACGCGTTCGATTCAGGTCGATGCGCGCGGCGAGGTCGCCGAGTTGAAGGACAACATCAACACGATGATCTACAATCTTCGTGTGACGACGGAGTCCAACCAGGAGCAGGACTGGCTGAAGACCAATCTCGCGAAGTTCACGCGCATGCTGCAGGGCCAGCGCGATCTCTTCACCGTCGGTAAGATGCTGCTCTCCGAACTTGCGCCGCTCGTCGATTCCCAGCAGGGCA
Source organism: Opitutaceae bacterium (assembly GCA_040255565.1). Lineage (GTDB taxonomy): Bacteria > Verrucomicrobiota > Verrucomicrobiia > Opitutales > Opitutaceae > Opitutus. The sequence continues at coordinate 1,071,741 of JBDZVH010000002.1, forward strand.
CGATTTATCAAATGGAGGAGGACGACGGGCGCTTGTATCTGCGTCTGCTCGCCGGCTACGCGCATTCGCCCGAGCAGCCCGAGCGCATCCCGCTCGGCACCGGTTTGGTCGGCCAGTGCGCGGTGGAGAAGCAGCGGATCCTGCTCAGCGATCTGCCGCCCGGCTACACGCGCGTGCACTCGAGTCTCGGCGAGGCGGCGCCGGTCAGCGTCGTGGTTTTGCCGGTGTTGTTCGAAGGCCAGACGAAGGCCGTGATCGAGCTGGCGTCGCTGCATCCGTTCAGCGTCACGCACATCTCCTTCCTCGAGCAGCTCACGCAGTCGATCGGCGTCGTGCTCAACACGATCGAAGCCACGATGCGCACCGAGCGCCTGCTGCAGCAGTCGCAGCAGCTCACAGTCGAGCTGCAGTCGCAGCAGAAGGAGTTGCAGCAGACGAACGAGGAGCTCGCGCAGAAGGCGCGGCAGCTCGCGGAGCAGAACGTGGAAGTCGAGCGCAAGAACGCCGAGGTCGAACAGGCCCGCCGCGCGCTCGAGGAAAAAGCGGCCGAGCTCGCGCTCACGTCGAAATACAAATCCGAGTTCCTTGCGAACATGTCGCACGAGCTGCGCACGCCGTTGAACTCGATCCTGATCCTCGGCCAGCAGCTCGCGGACAACAAGGACGGCAATCTCACGACGAAGCAGATGGAGTTTGCCCGCAACATCCACTCGTCGGGCTCCGATCTCCTCAACCTCATCACCGACATTCTCGACCTTTCGAAGATCGAGTCCGGCACCGTCACGGTGGAGGCTGAGGAGATCAGCTTCAGTTCGCTGCGCGACGCGATCGAGCGCAACTTCCGCCACATCGCCGATGCGAAGAGTCTCCCGTTCTTCGTGGAGTTCGCGTCCGGCCTGCCGCGGGCGATCACGACGGATCCGAAGCGGCTGCAGCAGATCTTGAAGAACCTGCTTTCGAACGCGTTCAAGTTCACGGCTCACGGCCAGATCGCGGTGAAGGTGCAGGCGGCGCAGGAAGGCTGGACGCACGGGCATCCGGTGCTGAACCGCGCCGCGCAGGTGATCGCGTTCACCATCAGCGACACGGGCATCGGCATCGCGCAGGACAAGCAGAAGCTGATCTTCGAGGCGTTCCAGCAGGCGGATGCCGGCACGAGTCGCAAATACGGCGGCACGGGCCTGGGACTCTCGATCTCGCGCGAACTGGCGGCGCTGCTCGGCGGCGAGATCCGGCTGAACAGCACGGTGGGCGAGGGCAGCACGTTCACGCTGTATCTGCCGTTGTTCTACACCGAGCCCGCAGCGGAGAAATCCCGGACGAGCTCGACGAACTCACCGATCATGCTGCCGGCGCCGCGCGAGGAAATCGTGCTCGACGACCGCGAGCAGATCCAGCCGGGCGACCGGAGCCTGCTGATCGTCGAGGACGATCCGCACTACGCCCGCGTGCTCCTCGGGCTCGCGCGCGAGAAGGGGTTCAAGGGCATCGTCGCGATGCGCGGCAACGCCGCCCTTACGCTCGCGCGGCGCTATCAGCCGACCGCGATCACGCTGGATGTCTTCCTGCCGGACATGCTCGGTTGGACGGTGCTCAACAACCTGAAGCTCAGTCCGACCACGCGCCACATCCCCGTGCAGATCATCTCCGTCGAGGAGGAGCGTTCGCATGCGCTCTCGCGCGGCGCGTTTTCCTACACGGTCAAACCGACCACGACCGAGGGCCTCGACCAGTGTTTCGATCGCATCCGGAAGTTCGTCGAATCGCACACGAAGCGATTGCTGATTGTCGAGGACAACGACGTCGAACGGCAGAGCATCGTGGAACTGCTGGGCCACGACGATATCGAGATCGCCACCGCCTCGAGCGGCGCGGAAGCGCTCGAGAAGCTGCTCGACCGGCCCTTCGACTGCTGCGTGCTCGACCTGCGGCTGCCCGACATGAGCGGTTTCGAGTTGCTCGAGAAAGTGCAGGCCGAGTCCACGCTGCGCGACATCCCGATCGTGGTGTTCACCGGCAAGGACCTCAGCCGCGAGGAGGAGCAGAAGCTACGCACGATGGCGAAGAGCGTCCTCGTGAAGGACGTGCAGTCGCCGGAACGGTTGTTCGACGAGACGGCGCTCTTCCTCCACCGCGTGGTGACGTCGTTGCCCGAGTCGAAGCAGAAGATGCTCGACCACCTGCACGCGTCGAACGAGGTCCTGCGCGGCCGCACCGCCCTAGTCGTCGACGACGACGCGCGGAATATTTTTGCGCTGACGACGATGCTGGAAAATCAGGAAATGAAGGTCGTGAGCGCGATGAACGGCCGCCAGGCGATCGAGATGATCCAGAACCAGCCTGACATCTGCGTTGTGCTGATGGACATCATGATGCCCGAGATGGACGGTTATCAGACGATGCGCGAGATCCGGAAGGATCCGCGGTTCGGCACGCTGCCGATCCTGGCGCTGACGGCCAAGGCGATGAAGGGCGATCGCGACAAGTGCCTCGCGGCGGGCGCGTCCGACTACATTGCCAAGCCGGTGAACACGAACGAACTGCTGTCCCTGTTGCGCGTATGGCTGTATCGGTGACAGCGACGGCCGGGCACGAGGTAGAGACGGCTCTCCGGGCCGTCCGTTCTGCCGTGGATGCGCCCGCCCAGGCGGACGCCTTGGAGAGGCGTCTCTACCTCACATGACCCCGCCGCCGGTCAACATCCTCCTCGTCGACGACGAGGTGCGGAATCTCGACGTGCTCGAGAGCCTGCTGCACTCGCCGGACTACAACCTCGTCCGTGCGCTCACGGCGGAGCGGGCGCTGATGCTGCTGCTCGACGGCGAGTTCGCGGCGATCGTGCTCGATATCCACATGCCGGATATGAGCGGCATCGAGCTCGCCAGTCTGATCAAGCAGCGCCGGCGCACGCAGCACATCCCGATCATTTTCCTCACCGCCTATTTTCAGGAGGACAAGGATGTCCTCGAAGGCTACGGCAGCGGCGCGGTCGACTATCTCACGAAGCCGGTCAACCCGCAGATCCTGCGCTCGAAGATCGGCGTGTTCGTCGATCTTTTCCGCAAGACCCGCGCGCTCGCCGCGGCCAATGCGGCCCTCGAGCAGGAAGTGCAGCAGCGCCAGGCCGCGGAGGAATCGCTGCGTCAGGCGAACAACGAACTCGAATCCCGCGTGCGCGCCCGCACCGCCGACCTGTTGCTCGCCAACGAGGAACTCTTCGCTCGCGAGGCGCAGCTGCGGCTGGTGACGGATTACGCGCCGGTGTTCATCACGCAGATCGACCGGCAGCACCGGTTCAAATTCGTGAATCGCACCTACGCGCGACGCTTCGGCTTCGAGCCGCACGAGGTGATCGGGAAGCATTTCACCGAGGTGATGGGCGAGGAGCTGTATCGCACGGTCAAACCTCACCTCGATGCGGCGCTCGCCGGTCAGCGCGTCGAGTTCGAGGCGGAAGTCGCGTATGCCTCGCTCGGAGCGCGCTGGGTGTTCGTCGTGCACGAGCCGGAGCGCGCGGTCGACGGCAGCGTGGTCGGCCTCGTGGCGGTCACGACCGACATCACCGAACGCAAGCAGGCCGAGCAGGCCGTCGCCGCAGCGCGCGACAAGGCGCTCGCGGCATCGCGGGCGAAGGACGAGTTTCTCGCTCGCCTCTCGCACGAACTGCGCACGCCGCTCAACCCCGTGCTGCTGCTGGCGAGCGAGGCGGCGAACAACCCGGCGCTGCCGGAGAACATCCGCGCGGATTTCGAGATGATCGCGCAGAACGTGATGCTCGAGGCGCGCCTGATCGACGACCTCCTCGACCTCACCGCGATCTCGCGCGGCAAGCTGGCGTTGACCCTCCAGCCGGTCGACGTGCACGCGATGGTGCACGACGCGTTGAGCATGATGCGACAGGACATCGTGCAGAAGGCGCTGCAGGTGGACGTTCATTTCGGCGCGCCGCGGCACACGGTCTTCGGCGATGACATGCGGCTGAAGCAGATCTTCTGGAACGTGATCAAGAATGCCGTGAAGTTCACCCCGGCCGGCGGCCGCATCGCGATCGCGACTGACACCGTCGGCGACGACATGGTCGTGAACGTGACGGACAGCGGCCTGGGTCTGACGGACGAGGAACGCTCGCGCATCTTCGCCGCCTTTGCGCAAGGCGATCACGCCGCCAACGGCAACGGCCGCTTCGGCGGATTGGGATTGGGTTTGGTGATTTCCAAAATGCTCGTGCAACTGCACGCGGGCGAGATTTCGGCCGCGAGCGAAGGGCGCGATCGGGGCGCCACGTTCACCATCCGGCTCCCCCTTTGTCTGGAGCGCCTGGAAGGCCCGCGCGATGGCAGTCAGGTCGCGATGGAAGCGGCGCCGGCGCCTGTGCTGGCGGGGGCCCGCCGCCGGGTATTGCTGGTTGAAGATCACCAGCCCACCTGCGCGGCGCTCGCGGCGCTGCTCAAGCGGCGCGAATTCGACGTCGTCACCGCGAACAGCGCTGGCGACGCGCGCGCGGCGGCGGAACGCGAAACGTTTCATCTCGTGATCTCCGACATCGGCCTGCCCGACGGCAACGGCTGCGATCTGATGGCCGAGCTGCGCGACCGCTACGGTTTGTCCGGCGTAGCGTTGACCGGCTACGGCATGGAGGGCGACCTCGAGCGGAGCCGCAACGCCGGCTTCGCGACGCACCTCACGAAACCGGTAAGCGTGCAGGCGCTCGAGACCGTGTTAACCGCGATGCTGAGCGGCGCCTCGGAGAAGGAAAGTTAGCTGCGCCGGCCGGGAGGGTTTTCGTTTTCGTGCCTTTCGTGTGTTTCGTGGTTCCCCACTCCGGATCTAGCTCCCGAGATCTTTCCGTGTGTTCCGTGGGCCCCTGCCGCGCCGTTCGCGCAAAACGAACCACCGCAAACTACAACGGCTCGCCTTCGTTCTGCAGGAGCCCGCTCGTCTGCTTGCGCACGAGCGTCGCGTAGTAGCCGCCGAGCTTCATGAGCTCGGTGTGTTTGCCGGATTCGGCGATGCTTCCTTCGCGGAGCACGAGGATGCGGTCGGCGTTGACCACCGTCGAGAGCCGGTGCGCGATCACGAACGTGGTGCGGCCTTTCATCAAACGCTCGAGCGCTTCCTGCACGGCCGACGATCGCGATCGTCTGGCCCGGCTCCGCGGCGATCAGCAACGGGCGCCCGGTTTGTTCGTAGCGAAAACTCACCTGGTCGAATACCACCCGCCCCGTGACGTCGTTGATCTCCTCCGCATCGGGTTGCGTCGCCGAGATGCTCCTGCACGTCGAGGATCGCGAAGATCTCGTCGAGCGAGACGGAGGCCTTCTTGATCGTCTGATATATGCCCGTCAAGCCCTGCACCGGGCCGAAGAGGCCGCCGACATAGCCGAGAAACGCCAAGAGCGTGCCGACGGTCATCTCGCCGCGAATCACGATCACGCCGCCGAGAAAGATCGCGGCGATCCGCGCGAGTGCGACGAGCAGGATCTCGTGGCCGGGGCGCTGCATCACCCGCAGCCCGCTCGTGCGGAGCATCGCCTCGATGCAGGCGTGGTTCGGCGCCCACCAGTTCGTCGGATCGCCGGCGAGGGATTTTTCGATGAACGCCATCTTCGACCAGGCCGGTTCGGAGAGGCGGTCGCGCTCGTCGAGTCCGAGATCTTCCGGCGCCGGCGCGATCGCCTCACCCGGGGTGGTGAGCGTTTGGAAGACGAGAAGCTTCCGGGTCTTGGCGGCGACGATGTCGAGGGCGTGCAGCGGGTAACGCAGATGATAGAAGACGCCCATGAACAGGATCAGGTCGAAATCCCGCCGCCAGTGCGCGAGATCGTAGACCTGCCCCTGATGCAGATCGATGCGATCCTGGAGATGGAATTGCTCGATCACCCACTGCGCCTGCCGGAGAAAATGCGGGTCCTTGTCGATGGCGGTGACGTGCGCGCCGCGCCGCGCGAGCTCAACGCTGTAGAAGCCGGCGTTGCAACCGATGTCGAGCGCGGTCCAGCCGTTCAGATCGTCGGAGCAGGCTCCTGGCGATCTGCTGCCATTTGAACGAGGGAAAGTCGCCCAACGGATGATGGGGCGCGGTCTGCGAACCGTCGGGCGGATGGATGTCGTGAAACCAGGGTTCGAGATGGACGGCCTCCGCGGCGAAGCCCGAGGCGGCTTCGCGGGGACGGGTCCATGCAGCGGGCGGGGTTCATCGGGCGAGTGCGGGGCGGCGGCTGAAAGGATGGGCGGAGGACGGGCGCGGGCGCGGTGCGCAGCCGTATGCTCGATCAGGATACGCTGACGCGCCGCGGCGCCGATCGCCGCGGCTTCCGCGGCGGGCAGTTCGGAGAGATAGCGCGTGACGTCGTCGGCCGACGCGGCGATCAGGATCTCGCGACCCGGCACGAAAAACTCCTCCAGCCCTGGCCACACATCGGAAACGATGGCCACCCCGCACGCCGCCGCTTCGAACAGCCGCACACTGGGCGACCAGCCGGCGGCGATCATGTCGGCGCGGGTGATGTTCAGCGTGAACCGCTGCTGGTTGTAGAAGCGTTTGTGCCCGGCGGGCGGGAGATGCTCGATGCGGGCGACGTTCTCCGGCTACGCGATGTCCGTCGGAAATTGCGGGCCGGCGACGATGAAACGGCGGCGATGCGATCCTGTACGTAGGAGCCGACGACGACCGCGTTCGCATCGTGGACCGCGTCACGGTAGGTCCGCCGTAGTTCGTCGAGCGTGGAATAAAGATGGATGTCGACCCCGACGAGCTCGTGCAGGTCACGGTTGTCCGCATACCACGGCACGTCGCGCTCGAGGAACAGCACCTCGTGTCCGCGCTGCGCGAACTCCCTCAGCAGGCCGCGATAGGTGGTGGCGTGGCCGTTGCCCCAGGACGAGGTGATCGAAAGGCCGATGACGACGATTTTCATGGCCGGTAGGAGGGGGGAGACGCGGTGGCAGAGGCGGCCGACCGGTCGTGTCCGGCCAGCACGGCCTCGAGCTGGGCGACGCGATGGGCGTAGGTATGTTCCGCGAGGATACGCGCACGCGCGGCCTGGCCGATCGCGGCGGCGCGGACGGGATTGAGGGTTTCCACGTGGCGCGCGACGTCCGCGCCGTCGTGGGCGACGAGGACCTCGCGGCCCGGTTCGAGAAAAAGTTCGAGCCCGGCCCAGGCGTCGGTGATGAGGCAGGCGCCGGCGCCGGCCGCTTCGAAGACGCGCGTCGGCGGCGAGAAGCCGTAGCGGGCCATGCTCTCGCGGTTGATGTTGAGCACGGCCGTTGGGGTGCAATTGAAGGCGTTGTGGTCCTTCGTGTAGACGTAGCCGACGTGCCGGACGTTGGACGGGAGCGTGCGGCTTTCCCAGCCGGACCCGCCGATGAGGAACCGACGCGCCGGCAGCAGCTCGGCGGCGCGGAGGAAGAACTCCGTCACGCGAGCCTCCCGATCGGGCAGGCGGTTGCCCAGAAAGGCGAGGTCGGCGGCGAAACGCGATTCCGCGGGCACGGGGTGGTGCGTGTGCGGATCGAGCGCGTTGTAGATGGGAACGCAGTGCGCCGCGCCGAGCGCCTCGTAGGCGGAGACGACGGGGTCGCCCCCGCCGTAGGTAAGGATCAGGTCGTAGCGCGGGATGAGCGGGCGGAACGGATCGCTGAAGTTGTTGGCGACGCGATCGAGCGTCGCCGGCGCGTCGACATCCCAGAAGGCGACCAGCGTGCGCGGGGATTTCAGCTCGAGCACGGCGGCTTCGAGGACCTCGTCGTAAACGCCGACGCCGCTCGCCTTGATCACCAGATCGGCGCCGCGCGCGCGCTCCACCGCGCCGAGCGCGGACCAGCGTTCGTCGCCGCGGTAAACGACGACCTCGGCCCAATCGGGATCGGGGATGTCGCGGTGCTGCTGGCGATCGTAGGCATCGGGTTCGTAGAACGTGACGCGGTGGCCGCGTTCAGAGAGCGCGCGAATAATGCCGCGATAGTAGGTGGCGGCTCCGTTCCAGAAAGCGGAGACGAGGCTGGAGCCGAAGAAGGCGATGTTGAGATGGTTTTTCACGGAGCGATCGGACGGGTGTAAAGGGGTGGCAGGCGGTCGAGCGGATCGGGCGCAAGGTCCGCGAGGGGGCGCCGCTTGTTCCTGGACGCGGTGGCAGACACGACGTCGGCATAGATGGTGAGGAGTTCCTCGGCGCGGTGGGCACAGGTGTGGCGGCTGCGGAGGGTGGCGAGGCCATGACGCGCGATGTCGTGGCGCCGCCGCGGACTGGCGAGCAACTCCTCGAGCGTGCGCGTCATTTCGCGACCGTTGCGCGCGATCAGAAAATCGCCGGGCGAGAACAGCTTTTCCGTGTCCTGCCACGGGGAGGAAACGAGTGGAATGCCGCAGGCGAGGGCCTCGAACGGCCGGATCGTGGGGATGCCGGGGAGTGCCTTCACATACGGACGGCGCGGCACGTGCATCGTCAGCCGGTAGCGAGAGAACACTTCGGGGACTTCGAAGTTCGGCAGCCAGCCGCCGTAGGAAATGCCGGCGTCGGCCAGCGCGTCGATCGCCGCCCGCGGGTAGCGCACGCCGTAGACCCGCGCGCGAAGGCCGAGCGTTTTCACCGGTCCAAGCAACTCGGTGCGCTCGTCGTCGCCCCAGTTGCCGATCCACACAAGGTCGCCCTCGGTGGCGGGCGACTCGATGGGACGAAAACGGCGGATGTCGGCGGCCTCATGCCAGGTCCAGGCGTGGCGTGCGAGCCCCTCCTCGAGGTAGAGGTCGCGCAAGACCTTTCCGTAGGCGAGCACTCCGTCGTATCGACTGAGATCATACGCGCGCAGGCTCGTGCGATCGGTGACGAGCCGGTGATGCGTGTCGTGGAACAACGCGACGAAATCGTGCCGCCGGCGCGCGAGGCCGATCGATTTCACGAGTTCGGGCGAATTCCATTCGTGAACGATGACCAGGTCGGCGTTGCCGAGCGCGTCGTCGAGGTCCAGTTCCTCGGGATCGTAGCGCACGCTCTGCAGCAGCGGATAAGCGGCGTGGAAACGACGCACCGGCGTCTCCCCATGCTCGGCGAGCAGGTGGGCAAGGCTCCAGCTGTCCCGCGGTTCGTAAACCTTCACCTCGTGACCGCCCGCGATCAGCTCCGTTGCCACGCCACGCAGGAAGTGGGCGTTGCCATGGTTCCAGTCGGAGAGCAGCGAATGGTAAAAGAGGCGGATTTTCATGAAAGGATCGCGGCGTCAGGGACGAACGGGAGGTGCGGCGTAGCTGCTGCCCGCGGAGTCGGAGCCCGCGAAAACGACGTCCCGCTGCGTGGCGGCGATGAGTTCGCCGTAAGCTTCGAGGTAGCCGTCGGTCATGCGATCGGCGGTGAACTGGCGGGCGCGTGCAGAAGCGAGCAGGCCGAGCGCCGCGCGTTGAGCTTCGTCCTCGACTAATCTCACCAGGGCCTCGCGCAGCGCTGCCGTGTCCTCAGGCGGCACGAAAACAGCGGCGTCGTGCCAGAGTTCGCGCAGGCTGGGAATGTCGCCCAGCACCAACGCGCAGCCCGCGCCGGCCGCCTCCAGCGCCGACAGGCCGAACGGTTCGTAACGAGCGGGGAGAGCGTAGATGGCCGCGCGTTCGTAGTCGCGGGCGAGTTCGGCCGGCGGGCGTTGACCGAGCAATTCGACATTGGCGAAATTCACGCCGGCGCAACCGTCGGGCGCGCGCACGTCGCCGGCGAGACGGACAGGCCAGGGCAGCTCGGAGGCGACGGCGGCGAGCGCCGCGGCGTTCTTCGCTTCGTCCCACAATCGGCCGACGCTCAGAATGAAGGGCGAGCGCGTTCCCGGTGCGATGCAGCGGGGACGCCCGCGCGGACCCGGATCCGTCACCGGCGAGCGTCCATTGTGGATTACGCGTCCGTTGGTGGTGCAGCCGTAGTTGTGCTCGAGCGTAGCCAGCATGGCGTGCGACGGGGCGACGACGAGGTCCGCGTGTTCGAGGCCGCGGCGCACGGCCGCGTGGTAGCGATGCCACGATTCCGGGGGAGCGGATTGTTTTACCGCGCGCCACCACGAGTAGACGCATGAGTGCGCCACGACGAGAATCGGCGCCGACCACGGCAGCGCGGCATGGGCGTAGCCGTTGAGATGGATCAGGTGAGGGGCGTATTCACATTCCAACTCCAGCAGCCATTCGCCGGCGGTGTCCACGTCGGCCCACGGATCGTCCATCCATTCGAGACGATAATCGCTTTCGTGCACGTGCACGCGGTGACCGAGCGCGGCGAGCGTCTCGCGCGCGTGCGCGGGCAGCGGTCCACCCATCGTCGCGAGGATCACGTGGACGTCGCGCGCGACCAGCCCGCGGCAGAGGTCGAGCGCATAGGTGAGCACACCGCCCACCGTATCGGCGGTCATCAGCACGCGTTGCGGAAGAGCGGAGAGGGCGGGGATCATGCGGCGGTGGGGTTGGCGCGGCCGTAGAGGAGATCGAGGGCGGTGGCGACGCGCTCGAGGGAATGGATCGCGGGATCGAAGTTCGGCGCGATGGCGAGCTGGCGGGCCCACGCGGTCGCAGCGCGGCCGCCCCACGCGTCCGGCGGTCCCGCGAGTCGCTCGCGCGAGCGATCGGCGCGAAAACGCTCGGCCACGAAATCGTAGAACGAACCATCGACGTTGTGAAACGACGCGCCGCCATTCGTGCCGAAGAAGGTCGCCTCGATCCGTGCGTCGCAGCCCGCAGGCGCGCGCCAGGAGCAGGTGAGCTGAATCGAAACGTCCGTCGCGGTCGTCAGCTGGCCCGCGGCATAGTCTTCGACGGTCTTGCCGGGTTGCAGCGGCTGGCCTTGGGCGAGGAGCTGGCCGCGCGCGGCGGCGATATCCGGGAAATCGAGACACCACAGCGCGAGGTCGACGAGATGGATGCCGAGATCGAGCAGGCAGCCGCCGCCGGCTTGTTGCGCGTCGTAGAACCACGCCTTGTCCGGTCCGTAGGCGTTGTGAAAAATCAGCTCGGCGGCATAGATGCGGCCGAGCTCGCCCTGGCGAATGAGGCGCCGGATATGCTGCATACCCGTGGTGAAGCGATAGGAAAGGTCGACGCCGAGCAGCCGGTCGGCCGAGCGCGCGGCGGCGACGACCTCGGCGGTCTCGGCGGCCGTCCGGGCGAGCGGCTTCTGGCAGAAAACCGATTTGCCCGCGCGGAGCGCCGCGGTGGTCTGGGCCACGTGCAACGCGTTCGGCGTGGCGATTACAATCCCGTCGAGCGGCAGCGAGAGCAGCTCGTCGAAGCTGTTCACCGTCCGGGCCTCGGGCGCGAGTTTTCGCGCTTCGGCGAGCGCGTCGCTCGACACGTCGGTGATGGCCGCCACTTCTCCCAAGCCGCTGCTCGCGATCGCCTTGAGGCGACGGCGTCCGATCCACCCCAGGCCGGCGAAGCCGAGCCGCGGCAGGCCGCGAAGATCGGGGCCGGCGGACGGACGGGGGTGCGGCTGGAGGTCGGCGCGGCGAAACACATTCATCGCGCAGCCCAGCGCTTCGCCGGGAAACGGCAGCGAGGCGACACCGGTCGGGAGCGGCGCGACCTCGCTCGCGGAGCAATAATCGTATTCCGCAAACGCGTGCTGCGAGAGCGCCGCGACTACGCCGCAACCCTGCAGGTGGATTCTCACTTGGCCGGGCGCGGGATCGACGAGCGGGCGTTCCTCGAAGGCGACGCGACCGGGCGAAGCGAAGATGGTCGTGCGGTAATGATGCTGACGCATCGAGTTCCGGGTTCCGGGTTCTGAGTTTTGGGTTCGCTCAGACCGTGAGGCCGCGGGCCGCGAGCTCGTTGTGCGCTTCTTCGAAGCGGTTGTCGGCGATACGGCCCTCGAGCCATTCGGCAAGTTCGGTGAGGCCCTCTTCAAACGTGACCTGAGGCGTATAGCCGAGGCCATGGCGCGCCGCGGTGATGTCCGCGAAACAATGACGGATGTCGCCGACGCGATAGCGGTGCGTGATGTCGGGCTCGACGTCTTTTCCCAGGATGCCGGCGAGGCGCTGGGCGATTTCGAGCACGCTGAAATTGCGGCCGCTGCCGATATTGAACACCTGGTCCACGGCGCCCGGCGCTTCCAACGCGAGGTGGCAGGCGTGGGCGATGTCGCGAACGTTGACGAAATCGCGGCTCTGCTGCCCGTCTTCGAAAATGATCGGACGCTGGCCGTTCAGCAGCTGCGACGCGAAGATCGCGAGCACGCCGGCGGAGGGATTCGAGAGCGACTGGCGCGGACCGTAGACGTTGAAGAAACGGAGCGCCACCGTCGGGATGCCATAGGCGCGGCCGACGAGCAGGCACATGCGCTCCTGATCGAATTTCGACAATGCATAAACGGAGGCGAGCGCCGGCTGTTTCGTCTCGGGTGTCGGCACCGGCGTGAGGGGGAAATTGGCGTCGTCGCGCAGCTCCCAGTCCCGGGCTTTCAGTTGCTCGAGAGAACGCGTGCCGCCGGCGACGAGCCGGCCCGCGGAATCGCGATACAGGCCCTCGCCGTAGATGCTCATGCTCGACGCCACCACGAGGCGCTCGACGGGATGCCGCAGCAGCGCCTCGAGCAGCACCGCGGTGCCGGCGTTGTTGGTCGTGGTGTAACCATTAATATCATACATACTCTGCCCGACGCCGACCTTGGCGGCGAGGTGGTAGACGGCATCGACGCCGACGAGCGCGTCGGCGATGAGATCGGCATCTTCGACGCAGCCCCGCAGCAGGCGGACATCCGGATGAAGGTAGTCCGGGCGCTCGGCTTTTTCGCCGTGCACTTGGGCGCTGAGGGGGTCGAGGACGCGGACGTGGTGTCCGGCGCGGATGAGGTCGTCGGCCAGATGGGAGCCGATGAAACCCGCACCGCCGGTGATCAGGATTCGTTTGGACATGGTGGATCGAGTTGGTGCCTCCCGTCGCGGGGTTCGCGGCCTCGCGGCGTGCGCCGTGCCGCCGATCGTGCCGAGATCCGCGGGGGCTTCGGATTCGGAGTCGCCCTTCTGGCCGGTGCGAGGGTTATGGCGGTCGCCTGCAGGACGTTTCTGCAGGATGCTGGGCGGCTGATTTCATCGTGCTTCAAAGTAGCTGGCGCAAAGGACGTCCGCCATCGGGCCGGGAGGGGAACGAAGGTCAGGTTTTGCGAACCCGGGTTTCCAAACCGATCTCCGCAGCTGCCGTGGGAGAGCTCCCTTGCGGATGACCGGAAATTCCCCTCAGTGCGAACGCACCCGTCCGCGAGCGGTCAGTGCGCGGGATCATGGCCCCCTCTGCGCGCCGCCGCTCCAAGCATAAAGTGTTAAGCGCCCTGCCGCGCCCGGAGGAGGCGGCGGTCGTCGCGCGGGAGGCGGGGCTGCGCTACGTGAACGACGACGCGCCCGGCATCGTCCGCCGCGGCGCCGGCGCACGCGCGACCTTCGTCGGGCCGGACGGAAAACGTATCAAGGATTCTGCGACACTCGCCCGGATCAAGCGGCTCGCGATACCGCCGGCGTGGACCGACGTGTGGGTCTGCCCCTCCGCCAACGGCCATATTCAGGCGACCGGCCGCGACGCACGGGGGCGCAAGCAATACCGTTATCATCCGGACTGGTCGGCGGTGCGCGACAGCGCGAAGTTCGAGCGGACGATCGCGTTTGGGAAGGCGCTGCCGCGCATCCGCCGCCGCGTCGCGCGCGACCTCGCGCGGCGCCGGCTCGATCGCCGCAAGGTCCTGGCCGCGGTCGTGAGGCTGCTCGAGACGACGCTCGTGCGCATCGGCAACGAGGAGTATGCGCGCGAAAACCGCTCCTTCGGGCTGACCACGATGCGCGACCGCCATGTCCGGATCGCGCGCGGCCGTTTGCATTTCGAGTTTCGCGGCAAGAGCGGCAAGCAGCACGAGATCGACCTGCACGACCCGCGGCTGGCGGAGATCGTGCGCCGCGCGCAGGATTTGCCGGGACAGGATCTGTTTCAGTATCTCGACGAGGACGATCAGCCGCAGAAGATCGGGTCGGCCGATGTGAACGCGTATTTGCGGGAGATCGCGGGCGAGGAATTTTCGGCGAAGGATTTTCGCACGTGGTCCGGCACGGTGCTGGCGGCGGTGGCGTTGCGCGAACTGGAGAAATTCGAAACGAAGGCGCAGGCGAAGAAGAATCTCGTGCAGGCGATCGAGCGCGTCGCGCAGCGTCTCGGAAATACGCCGGCGGTGTGCCGCAAGTGCTACATCCATCCGGTCGTGCTCGAAAGTTATCTCGATGGCGTGACTGTGCAGCAGGTGAAGGCGCGCGCGCGCCGGGCGGTGGAAGGCTCGCGCGGCGGCGCGGCGGCGCGGACGCTGGACGACGAGGAGCGGTCGGTGCTGGAGTTTTTGCAGCGGAAACTGCCGACGACCGAGGCGCGGTTGCGGGCGTCCTTGCGCGCCGAGCAGGCGAAGCGCGGTTGCTAACGGCTCGCGCGGTGGCGTGTCAGAGCGGAGCGATCGAGTCCAGATCCGCCGCAACCCGGTCCGCGATGCGATGCGCGGCGTGGATCAGGCCGTGTTCCTGCGAGGAAGCGAGCAGCGGGTCCTCGCGGTCGGAGGGAAACGCCACCACTTCCGCCGGCGCGTGTCCCGGCTGGATCGCACCGATCCGTCCATCGTTCATCGGCTCGGGAAAGCGGATGATGTTGGCCGACGAGACGTGCATGGGGTGACGCAGGGAGGCTGCAGGAGACGTCCTGGTTGGTCAACTTCCGGGATTTTCGTAAGTCCAAGCAGCTGACCGCCCGCTGACGGACCGGGCGGGGGAAAGCCCTGCGGGCGCTACAACGCCGCTTCCGTCGTCGGATCGAAAAGATGCGCGCGTTCGACGTCGAAGGTGACCTGCACCCGCTGGCCCGCCTCGAAGCGATCGGTGGGTCGCACGCGCGCGATGAAGGACGTCGCGCCCGTGTCGAGGTAGAGATACGTCTCCGAGCCCATGGGCTCGGACACCTCGACCTTCACCTCGGCGGTGCAGGCAGGGTCGGGATTCGCGACGGTGAGCGTGTCGTTCACGTTCTCCGGACGGATGCCGAAGATCACCGGCTGGTCGATCCGCGCGGCGGCCTTGCGCGACAGGGTGTCGTTGAGCGTCACACGCACCGGCGTGGACTTGGCATTGGTTTCCACAAAAACGAGGCGATCGCCGGCGCGCTGGAGCGTGCCCTTGAAGAAATTCATCGGCGGCGAACCGATGAAACCGGCGACGAAGAGGTTGGCGGGCTGGTTATAGAGCGTGAGCGGTGCGGCGACCTGCATGATGTCGCCGTCCTTCATCACGCAAATCCGATCGCCCATCGTCATCGCCTCCACCTGATCGTGCGTCACGTAAATCATCGTTGCGCCGAGGCGGTCGTGGAGCTTCGAAATCTCCGTGCGCGTGGAGACGCGCATCTTGGCGTCGAGATTCGAGAGCGGTTCGTCGAAGAGAAACACCTTGGGTTTGCGCACGATGGCGCGTCCGACGGCGACGCGCTGACGCTGACCGCCGGAGAGCGCCTTGGGCTTGCGATCGAGGTAAGGCTCGAGGCCGAGCATCGCCGCCGCCTCCTTCACGCGGGCTTGGATTTCGGATTTCGGAAACTTCCGCAGCTTCAAACCGAACGCCATGTTTTCATAGACCGACATGTGCGGGTAGAGCGCGTAGTTCTGGAAAACCATCGCGATGTCGCGGTCCTTGGGGAGGATGTCGTTCACGACCTTGCCGTCGATCGAGATGGTGCCGCCGTTGATTTCCTCGAGTCCGGCGATCATGCGCAGCGTGGTCGACTTGCCGCAACCGGAAGGCCCGACGAGCACCATGAACTCGCGGTCTTCGATCGTGAGATTGATGCCTTTGACCGCGGTGACGCCCGGCCCGTTTTTTTCAGGGTAGGTTTTGACGAGGTTTTCGATAACGACGGTGGCCATGTGGATCCTTGAAAGGGGTGGCGGTAACGGGGCACGCGGAGCCGCGAAAAAGTAGAGCCAGCGGAAGGATCGCGTCGAGCGTGGTGTGCTGGCGAGCGGGAAAATAGAGCGCGCCGCCGGCGCTCAATAGCGGTAGAACAGTTCCTGCAAGTCGCGCGGATCGCGAGTGCGGGTCAGGCCGAGTTGCAGGAGCACGCGCGCCTTTTGCGGATTCAGCTCCTCGGCGGCGATGAAGCCGTGCGTGTCGTCGTCGATCTCGATGTTGCGCTCCACCACGCCACCGCCGGTGCGCGAACTGCGCACGATGGCGACGCCCTTTCGCGCGGCCTCGATGGCGGCGGCGAGCGCATCGCGGTGCAGATTGCCGTCGCCCACGCCGGCGATCACCAGTCCGCGCGCGCCGGTCGCGACCGCCGCATCGATCAATTCGCGCCTCATTCCGGCGTGCGCGTAAACGATGTCCACGCGCGGCAGCGCGGTGAACGCCGCAGACGAAAACTCGCTCGTCGACGTGTGCCGGCGCACGGGCGGTGCGTAAAAATGCGGGCGTCCGGCGTTGACCAGACCGGCGAGCCCGCGATGCGAGGAGCGGAAGGTGCCGACCTGAGTGGTGTTGGTTTTCGTCACTTCGCGCGCGAGATGGATTTCGTCGTTGGCGACCACGAGCACGCCCCGGCGGCGGGCGTCCGGATGCGCCGCGACGGCGATCGCGTTGTAAAGGTTCATCGGACCGTCGGCGCTGATCGCGGTCGCCGGACGCATCGCACCCACGAGAACGATGGGTTTCTCGGTGCGCACCACGAGGTTCAGAAAATAAGCGGTCTCCTCCATCGTGTCCGTGCCGTGCGTGATCGCGATGCCGTCGATCGCGGGATCGTCGGCGGCGGCGCGGGCGCGGGTCGCAAGCTGCAACCAGATCGTGTCGCTCATGTCCTGGCTGCCGACGGCGGCGACTGGTTCGACGTCGAGTTGCGCGAGCTCAGCGACTTGCGGGACGGCGGCGACGAGCGCGTCGACCGAAAGCACGGCGGCGTGGTAGCCGCGACTTCCGCCGACCTGCGCGCCGGCGATCGTGCCGCCGGTGGCGAGAAGGCGGACGCGGGGCAGGGGGCTCGAGGCAGGCGAGGCCATGCGCTGAAAATGACGCGGGAAATTCGCCGTGTCGCGGGAAAACGCCCGGCGGCCGCGCGACGCCGACGCGAGTCGACGCTCGACAATTCCCGCCGGATCGCTTTTGGTGTCGGCACAGCCATGAGCCTCCGCTCGATCATCATCGCCGCGATTATTATGCGCCCCTACTCAGGGCGGCGGCGTGTGGCTGTGTAATTTTAACGACAACAAGCACCACTCTTTCCGAGCCCTGAGCTTCCCGCTCAGGGCTTTTTTATTTTCCCATGAAAACGCCCTCGGTGAATTTCGACGATGTTCTGACCGCGCGCCGCCATCTGGCGGGCGGTCTGCGGCTCACGCCTTGCCACGCGGCGCCGGCGCTCGCGGCGTGGACGGGAATTCCGGTCTGGCTGAAACGCGACGACCTGCAGCGCACCGGGTCGTTCAAGGAGCGCGGCGCGCGACACGCGTTGCTCTGCCTGTCTGAAGCCGAACGCGCGCGCGGCGTGGTCGCCGCCTCCGCCGGCAATCACGCGCTCGGGCTCGCGTTTCACGGCGCGACGCTCGGCGTGAAGGTCACCGTCGTCATGCCGGTGCACGCACCGACGGTGAAAGTTGCGCGCTGTCGCGGTCTCGGCGCCGACGTGGTGCTGCACGGCGAGACGTTCGATGCGACGGAGCGCTTCGCGCGCGAGCACGCCGCGCAGACGGGGGCGAGTTACGTGCATCCGTTCGACGATCCGCGCGTGATCGCGGGGCAGGGCACGCTGGGGCTGGAAATCCTCGAACAAGTCGCGGACTTCGATGCGCTCGTGGTGCCGGTGGGTGGAGGTGGCTTGCTGGCAGGCGTCGCGGTCGCGGTGAAAGCGGTGCGTCCGAGCGTGCGGGTGATCGCGGTCGAACCGGAGAACGCCGCAGGTTTTCTGGCCGCGTGTTTGCGCGGAGCGCCGACGGCGGCGGTCGTGCAGCCCACGCTCGCCGATGGACTCGCGGTGTCGCGGGTGGGCGCGACGGCATTTGCGACCGCGGCGGGTCTGGTAGACGACGTCGTCACCGTCAGCGAACGCGAGCTGGCGGCAGCGATCGCGGTGCTCGGTTGCGAGGCGGGAGTGGTGGCGGAAGGCGCGGGCGCGACGGCGTTCGCGGCGGTGCTGGCCGGCAAGGTGCGCGCGCGATCGGTCGTGCTGCCGGTCACGGGTCGTAACATCGACGCGCGCGTGCACCAACGCCTGCTCGCGGCGCGGACGTCGCGCGAGACGCACCTGCTGCCGCATGCCGCGTAGCGCGCGGAGGTCGCCGCTTGCGCCGCGGCGCGCGAGTGCTTCTGCTCGCGCGCGATGCACTCTCCGACGCTGCTCGTCCTCGCTGCCGGCATGGGCTCCCGCTACGGCGGGTTGAAACAGATCGATCCCGTCGGCCCATCGGGCGAGACGGTGCTCGATTACGCCGTGCACGACGCGCGGCGGGCGGGCTTTGGGCGCGTCGTGTTCGTGATTCGAAAAGAATTCGAAGCGGTGTTTCGCGAACAGATCGGCGCGAAGTATCGGGAGCAGATCGCGGTGGATTACGTTTTCCAGTCGCTCGACGCCTTGCCGCCGGGCTTTGCGGCTCCCGCCGGACGCGAGAAACCGTGGGGCACGGGTCACGCGGTGTGGTGCGCGCGCGAGACGGTGCGGGAGCCCTTCGCGGTGATCAACGCCGACGATTTTTACGGTGCGGACTCGTTTCGCCAGCTCGCGGCGTTTCTGCGGGAGGCGAGCACGATCGCGCGGACGGCGGAAAAGGCGCGGTTCGCGATGGTGGGCTTTCGTCTTGCGAACACTCTCTCCGAGCATGGCGCGGTGTCGCGCGGCGTGTGCGCGACGGATGCGGGCGGCCGGCTCGCGTCGATCGTGGAGCGGACGGGGATTCTCGCGGCCGACGTGGGCGCGGGGCGGACGTTTTCGGGACAGGAAATCGTCTCGATGAATTGCTGGGGATTCACGCCCGCGTTGTTTGCGGGGCTCGACCGGCAGTTTCGGGAGTTTCTCGCGCAGCGAGGCGCGGAGCCGAAGGCGGAGTTTTATTTGCCGGCGGCGGTGTCGGAGATGATTGCGCGCGGCGAAGCGGACGTGCGCGTGCTGCCGACGGAGAGCGCGTGGTTTGGCGTGACGTATCGCGAGGACAAGCCGCGCGTCATCGCGGCGGTCGCGGATCTGATCGCGCGCGGCGCGTATCCGTCGCGGCTGTTTTGAGCGCGTCGGCGGCTGCGAATAACATGTCAGCAGAAATCCTTTGCCAAGGCCTCGTGCGCTGCTGACGGTGCGGCCATGGCGGACCCATGTACGATCCCTTCACCGGACAACTCACCCGCATCCGCGGGCGCGCGCTCCCGGGCCCGGACGAGCGAGCCGCTCTTCAACACGATCACGAGCGACGACTGGCGACGCTCGCTCGCCTCGGCGCGGCGGCAGCCGAATGCGGTCTCCGCGCAGATTCGGACCGCGATCTCGTCCTCCTTGCCGAAGACGAAGTAAGTTTGCTGGAAGGCGCCGGCGGCGAATGGGCTGCGCTCGGCGATGCAATCCGCGCGTGGCGTCACATCGTGCCGCTGCAACCGTTGGAAGCCTTCGGGTTTCCTGCCGACACCGACAATCCGCTCGAGGAACCGAATGCCCGGCTGCGCCGGATTGGCGGCGGGGTCGAGGCGTGGGCGTTCGCGGCGGATGACGGGTCCGTTTACAAATTCTACCTTCCGCGTGAGGAGAAGCGGATCGGCAGCGTGTTCGGCTTTCGGCCCGGCGACGAGGCGGCGTTGCTGGCGCAGGCGCAGCTCGGGGATTACCGCGGGCTGCTGGAGAAACTATGGCTGATCCATGCGCTCGGCGGCATGGCGACGGAGATCGTGGCCGTCACGCCGGAAGGAATTGTGGTCGCAAAACAAACGCTCGGAGACCCGCTGCCCCAGGGCGACGACACTTCGGGATCGCTGCCGCCGGAGTTGATCGAAATCCCGTCACGTTTCCTGCGCGCGAACCGGGATCACCCGCGGCTGTTGTTCCACGGTGGCGCCGCGTGGCTCATCGCCGATCTGCACGCGCGCAATTTCGTGCGCGCGCTCGACGGCGAATTGCGCGTGATCGATCTCGTCGCGGCGCCGTGGCCCGCGAGCGAGACGCGGCGTCATCCGTTGATCGGCGAGTGGCTGGTGCGGGTGCGCGCGGATCCGCGCGCCGGGCTGCTGCCCGCCGCGGCGGACGACGAGCTGTAGCTCAGCCCTTTTGCTGATCGAGGACCTTCAACACGTCCGCCGCCTGCTGGTCGGTGGCCGCGTGATAATCGGTCCAGATCACCTGGCCACCCTTGATGAGATAGGCCTGGCGCTGGGCGAGGCTGGTCGCGGCGATGTGGGGCACGCCGAAAGCGTTCATGACCTCGCTCTTCTCGTCGGCGATCAGGGTGAACGGCAGGTGGTATTTTTCCTTGAAGGCCTTTTGCGCAGCGACGTCGTCATGGCTCACGCCGATCACGGCCACGCCTTTTTTCGTCAGGGCTTCGTAGGAATCGCGCAGCGAACAGCCCTGCTTCGTGCAGCCGGGGGTGTCCGCCTTGGGGTAGAAGTAAACGAGGGTGTAGGGGTGTTTTTGATACACCTCGGCGAAGTTCAGCTTTTCGCCGGTCTCGGTGATGCCGGAGATTTGCGGGGCGGGGTCGCCCACGCGGACCGGGTCGCTGCGGCCAAAGGCGGTCAGCAGGGAGGAGAGGAAGGTCATGGCAAGAAACGTGCACGTGCGGATTTTCATCGGCTGCAACGGAAGCCAAGGCAGCGATTTCCGCAAGCGCGGCGGCTGGCGGAGGGCCGGCGAAAGTTCCAGAAAAATCGCGTGTAGGTAAAAAAATAATACGAGGAACTTTCGTGGGACGGATGGTCATACTCACCCCGCTTGCTCCGGCCAGCCGGCCGGGGCGGGCGGACCTAAGACACCAAACATGAAACAGACAACTACCTCCAAGAAGTTCATCTTGGCCGCGGCGATTTCGCTCGGCCTGGTTTCCGCGGCGGTCGCGCAGAGCGCGAACGTGGCGGTGCCGAATCCGGCCGAGGCGGACACGGCCGTCGTCAGCGGCCAGCTCGGCACGCGCTACACCGAGGTCGCCTACAAGTTCATCAACTTGAAGGGCCCGGACAACGCGCACGGCTTTGCCCTCAATTACAACCAGCCGCTGTCGGCCGGTTTCGATTTCACGGCCAGCTACGACTGGGCCAAGGCCGATCTCGGCGCGTTTGACGCCAAGGTGCAGGATCTCGAAGTGGGCGTGAAGGCCTTCTCGAACTACTCCTTTGCCAAGCCCTACGTGCTCGCCGCGGTCGGCTGGGAGTGGCAGAAGGTCGCGACGTTCCGCGACGACTCGTTCACCTACAAGGTGGGCGTCGGCGCGGAGTTCGAAGTCGCGCCCGCGTTCGTCATCACGCCGTTCGTGAACTTCGTCCGCGCGACGGAGTTCAACGCGAGCGAGTTCGAGATCGGTGCGAAGGCCACGTATCGCTTCAACGAGTCGTGGAGCGCCATGGTTCGCGGCCAGTATGAGTCCGTCCGTCACGACGCCGACACCACCGAGTGGGCGGCCGGCGTGATCTACCGCTTCTAACGCGGTCGCGGCCCCGCGGGCCGCGTTCGGCTCAGTGCAATCATTGTTCAGCCACGGCGCTCCGGCGCCGTGGCTTTTCCCGTTTGGCAACGGCGAAGTCAGTCCGCCCTCAACGTGCGTGCGACCAATCCGGATACAAGCTGCGTCGCGACGACCGAGGCCGTGAACAGATACAGCCCGACCCCGATCTGGAGGTCGGCCACGCCGGCGGATTTCATCGCGACCACCAGGATCGCGACCACGAACACGTCGAGCATCGACCATTTCCCGAGCTGTTCGACGCGGGCGTGTAGCCGTTGCAAGGCTTCGTCACCGCGACGGCGGCGGCGCCAGATCGCACCCAGCAGCCCGAGTTTCATCACGGGAAACACCAGCGTGAAAAGCGTGAGCACGACGAAAAGAAAGTATTCGCCTTCCTGAAACAAGGTCGCGATGCCGCCCACGACGGAGATCGCATCGTGAAACAGCCAGAACTTCGTGACGTGGAAAAACGGGAAGAAGACGCCCGCGAGAAAGCAGAGCGCAGCGCCGGCCAGCAGCCACGGCACATGACGAGGGTTGGCAACGGAGTCTGCGGCGGAGGACGAGGCGGACGGCATGGCCCATCGAGCTGACAGCTCGGGGCGGAGCCGGCAAAAGCAAAGCGGCGCGCCGCGAAACTCCGGCGCGCCCGGCGCGTTCGTTTACTCGAGGCCGGTGACCGGCAGATCCACGGGATGCTCGACGCTGAACTTGACCGGCAGCTCGCGTTTTTCGCCCGGTTTCAGTTCCAGCGTCCACTTCAGGAGGCCGGCGCTGTCGGGCTTGAGCTGGCGCTCGTCGGGTGCGAGTTGCCGGACGACGATCTTTTCGTGACGCGAGACCGGGATCTGGTCCGTGACGACGATCGTCTCCGCGGTGCGCTTGTGGTTCTGCACGGTGATCGTGCTGTCGTAGGTGATGCGCTTGCTCTTGGTCACGAGGCCGGTGTCCTCGACGAAGCGGTTGTTCAGCGTGCGCTTGATCGCGATGCCGTCGTCGACGCCGAGTGCGAGTTCGAACTTTTCCGCCGGCATGACGGTGCGGAGATGACTTGTTGCCACGAAGGTGTCGTCGAGAAACACGTTCATCAAGCCGGCGAGCAGCGGATAGTCGGACGCGTTGGCGACTTCGGCGGTGAGGAAGGCGCTCGGCTGGAGTTTCGGCGTGGTGGCATAGCGCGGGGCCGCGGCGAGCCGGAGCTGCGCGATCGGTTGTTTCTGCTCGGCGTTGTCGCTTGGCACGGTGGCGGGCGTGGCGATCGCGAAGGTCGCGCTGGTGGCCTGCGTCTGCACCTGCGCTTCGGCCAGGTTCGCGGAAATATAGTTGTCCGCCGCCGCGCCGCCCGCGCTGGAAACTTTCGCCGCGAACTGCGCGAGTGCCACGCGTTCCCGCGCTTCCTGCGCGCGCGCCAGCGGCCGGACTTCCTGTTGCTGCACAATCCACGGCGAGAGCTCCGGAGCGGCGCCGCCGAGCGAGGGACGGGCGGTCGAAAGCGTGAGGGCGACGTTGTTCCAGTCCTCGCCGGTGTTTTGGCGGACGAGTCCGAAGTAGCCCAGTTGCACGAGCCGGTCACCGGCGTTGACGCGGGCGTCGTAGCTCGGACGCCAGGCGGCGCCGGGGACCGTGTAGCGCAGCGTGAGCTCGAAGGAGCCGGCCGCGGCGGCCGCGAGGCGGACTGTCACCACTTTGTAATTACGGCCGCGCTGGCCGCGGAGTTCGCCGAGTTGTTTTTCCAGTGCGCTGCGACGGGCCTGCAGGTCTTCGCGGTTCTGGTCGATGGTTTGCAATTCCGCCGCGATCGCGCCGAGCCGCTCCTCGGAAAACGAGAGCAGTTTCGCCCAGGTTTCCGGGAGCACGACGACGTCGCCCGACTTTTCCGCCGGACTGGTCGTGGCGATCTGGATCTTCAGCACATACTCCCGCTGCTGGTTGAGGACGTTCATGCGGTCGGTGAGCGTGCGATCCTGGCGATTCACTTGCCGGAGCTCGTCTTCGAGTGCCTTCACGCGTTCGTTGGGCGTGAAATCCACGAACGCCGTGCGCGCGCCGACATCCAGCAACGTTGCGGCCGTCGCCCCGCGTCCGCTCACCTGCAACGACTCCTCGAGCAGGGTGGCGGGGAGGCGGTCGAACACCGCCTCGATCACGCCTTCGCCGGGAAAGGCGAGTTGCGCGGTGCGGGTGACCACCGCGCGGTCGGCGTAGACGGTGACGGCAGTGATGCGGGAATCGGGGGTGAGCGGCGCGGCCGCGAGGCGCGCGCAAACGCTGACGACGAACGCAAGCAGGAGGGGAGTTTTCATCGCGAGGTGACGAGGAGGTTGCACAGCTCCTCCAACGCGCCAATCCGCGATTCGTTAGCGCGCATCGGCGCCGGGTGGCGTGCGCCGCCGGACTGAATTTGCCGGAACTTCGAGAAATCGGCGCGACACTAACTCCGCCCGTGAGACGTCCCCTCGATCGTTTTCCAGCGCCGGGCGGCCGGAGGCTTGCCTTGGGACCCGCAGGAGGCTTGTCATAGACCCCCTTTTCGCGGACAAACGCTGGCTTTTCGCGGCAAGCTTCTCCCTTCCACTTCCGTCTTTACCAATCAGCTCCCCTCAAATGCCCATTGCTTCTGCCTTCCGGTTGGTGCTGCGCTTCGTCGGCATCGCGCTTGTCGCCTCTCTCACGCCGTCGTTGCTGGCCCAAACCGGTTCGCCCGTGGTGGACGGTTTCGATCCCAACGTAAACGGCAACGTCTACGCGGTCGCGATCCAGCCTGACGGCAAGATCCTCGTCGCCGGCGAATTCGGGCTCGTGCAGCCCAATGGCTCCGTCCCCGGCGTCCCGCGCAACCGCATCGCCCGCCTGCTCGCCGACGGCCGCGTCGATTATTCGTTCTCCTCCGACGTCAACGGCCAGGTCAACGCCCTCGCGGTCCAGCCCGACGGACGCATCGTGATCGGCGGCGCGTTCACCGCGGTCAACGGCACCACGCTGAACCGTCTCGCGCGGCTGAATGCCGACGGATCGCCCGACACGAGTTTCAATCCGAATCTCACCGGCGGCCTGACGCCTGAGGTGCGCGCGCTCGCGCTGCAACCCAACGGCCAGATCGTCGTCGGCGGCGGGTTTACCACCGTTCAAGCCAACGGCGCCACGGCGCCGACGACGCGCAACCGTATCGCGCGGTTCAACGCCGACGGTTCGCTCGACGCGGCTTTTAATCCCAACGCGAACGGCCTCGTGCTCTCGCTCGCCGTCGAGCCCGACGGCCAGATCCTCGTGGGCGGCGGTTTCACCAGCGTCCATCCCAACGGCGCCGCGACCGCCACCACCCGCAACCGCATCGCCCGGCTCAACAGCGACGGCACCGTCGATACGACGTTCGACCCCAACGCCGACAACGCCGTCTCCGCGATCCAGGTGCTCCCGGACGGCATGATCCTCATCGGCGGCACCTTCAAAACGCTGAAGCCGAACGGCACCTCCACCGCCGTCACGACCAATGTCTCGCGGCTCGCGCGGCTGAAGGCCAACGGCGAGGTCGACACCACTTTCTACGGCAACGTCGACGGCCAGGTTTACACGATCCAGGCGCTGCCGGATGGAAACATCCTCGTCGGCGGAGCGTTCGCCTCGCTCGGAGGCGGCAGCCGCGCGTATTTCGGACGCCTGCTGCCGAACGGCAGCCTCGACACGAGCTTCACGGGCGGCGCGAATTTTGTCGTTTACGGGTCGGCCCTGCAGACGGACGGCTCGCTCGTCGTGGGCGGCGGTTTCACCACCTTCCGCGGCAACGGCGCCAACGCCGTCGTTCGCAATCACGTCGCCCGCGTCCTGCCCAACGGCGCCCTCGATGTCGATTTCCGCCCCGATCTCAACGGACGCTTGCGGTCCGTCGCCGTCCAGTCCGACGGCCAGATCCTGATCGGCGGCACGTTCACCAGCCTCGGCGGTTCCACGCGCCAGGGCTTCGGTCGGCTCAAGGCCAACGGCACGCTCGACACCGCGTTCAAGCCCGAGGTCAACGGGCTCGTCACCGTGTCCGCGCAGCAGGCGGACGGGAAATTGCTGATTGCAGGTTCGTTCAGCCGCGTGAACGGCGTCACGCGCGGGAATATCGCCCGCCTCAATAGCGACGGCTCGCTGGACACGGCCTTCGATCCGGCGACGGATTCGGCGATCTCGGCCGTCCTGCCGCTGAGCGACGGCAAGATTCTCATCGGCGGCGCGTTCGGCTCCGTCCGTCCGACCGGCTCGACCGACTACACCAACCGTCCCTACATCGCGCGGCTGAATGCCGACGGCACGATCGACACGAGTTTCGACCTCGGTCTGAACGGCGCCATCTCCGCCCTCGCCTTGCAGGGCGACGGCAAGATCGTGATCGCGGGTCAGTTCACCGGCCTGCTGCCGCACGGCGCCAACCGCAGCGAGTCCCGCCTCTCGATCGCGCGGATCAACCCGGATGCGACGCTCGACACCACCTTCAACCCGACGATCAACGGCACGTTGATCGCGGTGCTCATCCAGTCCGACGGCAAGATCGTGGTCGGCGGCCAGTTCGCGCAGCTCGCGCCCAATGGCAGCACCACGATTTACGACCGGCAGAATCTCGTGCGACTGAATGCCGACGGCACGCTCGATGCCGGCTTCGATCCGCATCCCAACGACATCGTCCTCACGCTCGCGCAGCAGTCCGACGGCAAGCTCGTCGTGGGCGGTCGCTTCACGACCCTCGATCCCGGCGTCGCAGGCACCCCGGTCACCCGCAATTACGTCGCGCGGCTCGATACCGACGGCAAGGTCGACACCGGCTTCGATCTGCAACTTGACCAAAGTCCCGGCAACCTGGTCGCCAGCGCTGTCGCCCTGCCCAACAATCAACTTCTGGTCGGCGGTGCGTTCACCGCCCTGAAGACCGGCGGCACGCCCGTTTACCGCAACCGCCTCGCGCGGGTAAATGGTGATGGTTCCGTGGATACGAGCTTCGATGCCGACACCGGCGCGTCGGCCGGCGCTCCGGTCGAAGTGGTCACCGTCCAGTCGGACGGCCGCGTCCTCGCCGCCGGCACCTTCGCGGCCTTCGGCGGCACGAACGGCCAGAACTTCGCCCGGTTCAATCTCGACAGCACGCCGGACACGACCTTCGCACCGACCCTCAACGGCCCGGTTTACGCATTGGGCCAGCAGCTGACCAAGGGTGAGGCGGTCTCGACGCCGAAAACCGGCTTCGCCTGGCTCCAGAACAACGGCCAGCTGAAGAGCTTCACCTTCCCGTCCGACGTCACCGTCGTATCGGTTCGCACGGTGGCCGTGCAGGCTGACGGCAAGGTGCTGATCGCCGGCAGCTTCACGGTCGGCAGCAGCTCGGTCCGCACCAACCTGCTGCGTTTCCAGCCGGACGGATCCCTCGACACCGGCTTTGCCATCAACGACCTGAACGACGCCGACGAAATCGACGACACCGCGGCCGAGGTCTATGTCATTCAGCCGTTGAGCGACGGCAAGATCCTCATCGGCGGCGCCTTCCTCTCGATCGGCACCACGGCTCGCGCGAACCTCGCGCGCCTGAACAGCGACGGTTCGCTCGACACGTCGTTCACGGTCGTGACCAACAGCACGGTCCTGGCGATCGCTGTCCAGTCCGATAACAAGATCCTCATCGGCGGCGGCTTCACGACGGCGCAGGTGAGCGGCGCGAACACCAGCACGGCCCGCAGCTACCTGGCGCGGATCAACACCGACAGCACGGTGGACAACGATTTCAATCCCAGCCCGAACGCCAGCGTGCAGGCCATCCAGACGCTCGCTGACGGAAAGATCCTGATCGGCGGTCAATTCACGAAGCTGTCGCCCAACGGCGCGAGCACCGCGACGGACCGGAACTACGTCGCGCTCCTGGAATCGAACGGCACGCTGAACGCGAAGGACTTCGCGGCCAACGGCGTGGTCGGCGATTTCCTGGTCCAAGGCGATGGCAAGGTCGTTTTCTCCGGCTCGTTCACCAGCTTCCTGGGGCAGACGCGAAACTTCCTCGCCCGCACGGACGCGAGCTTCGCGCTCGACACGGCGTTCAATCCGAATCCCAACAGCAGCGTCTTTTCGATGGCGCTCGACGCCAGCGGCAAGATCCTCATCGCAGGCGTGTTCACCGGCCTGCAGCCAAACAGCACGACTTACGATCCGGCGCTCGCCACGCCGCGCAGCCGGGCGGCCCGGTTGAATGCCGACGGCACCGTCGATCCGACCTTCAATCCGAGCTTCGACGGCCAGGTCAGCGGCCTCGTGCCGGCGCCCGACAACACCATCGTCGCCTACGGCGGGTTCACCACGATCCAGCCCACCGGCGCGCTGGTCGTCGGCGGCAGCTTCAGCCTCATCAACGGTGTGTCGGTGAACAACCTCGCGCTGCTCAGCCGCGACGGTTCCGTGAGCTCCACCTTCCTGCCGAATCCGAACGGCGCGATCTACGCGGTCGTCCCGCTCACCGACGGACGCCTCCTCGTCGGCGGCGCGTTCACGTCGCTCGCCGGCCAGACGCGCAACCGCCTCGCGCGCTTCCTGGCGGACGACAGCCTCGACACGGCCTTCAACCCCGACTTCAACGGCGTCGTTCGCGCGGTCGTCGTGCAGCCGGACGGAAAGATCCTTGTGGGCGGCGCGTTCACCAGCGTCGGCGGCGCGGGCCGTTCGTATCTCGCCCGGCTCAACGGTAACGGTTCGCTGGATACGTCGTTCGCTCCCGCGGTCAGCGGCGAAGTCGGCACCGTGGCACTGCAGCCCGACGGCCGCGTGCTCTTCACCTATGCCACCGCCGGCTCGGCAAACGTCCTCGCCCGCGTCAACGCCGACGGTTCCGCCGATTCCGGCTTCAATCCGGCCAACAATAACCGCGTCAACGCCATCGCCGTCCAGGCGTCCGGCCACATCGTGGTTGGCGGCAGCTTCACCGCGATCGGCGGCGGCTCGCGCAGCAATTTCGCCCGCCTCAACGCGAACGGCACGCTCGATACCAGCGTCAACGTGACGCCCGACGGCACCGTCACCGCGCTCTCGATTCAGCCCGACGGCAAGATCCTCATCGGCGGGACGTTCGCGAAGGTCGACGGCCTGCCGCGTCTTGGCATCGCGCGCATCGCGGCGCCGACCGCCGTCGCGCAGAGCCTCACGCTCTCGGCCGATCGCGGCACGCTGACCTGGACCCGTTCCGGGGGCGCTGCTGCGCTTTACGGCGCGCTGTTCGAAACCTCGACCGACAACGCCACCTGGACGACGATCGGCCAAGGCACGCGGACGTCCGGCAGCGCCACTTGGAAACTCCAGAATCCGTCGCTGCCGAACCAGAACCGTATCTTCGTCCGCGCCCGCGGCGTCACCGCAGTCGGGCCGAACAGCTCCAATGGTGTCGTCCTCGCGCAGACCCAGTTCTACCTGGATTCGCTGAACACCACGCAACCGCCCGTGTTCACCAGCTCCGAGGTCGTCGGCGGCTCGTCCGGCGCGAACTTCTCGTTCGCCCTCGCCGCGTCCGGCCAGCCGACCAGCTATTCCGCGACCGGTCTCCCGGCCGGCTTGAGCCTCAACGCCGCGACCGGCGTCATCTCCGGCACGCCGACGCAGACTGGTGCGTTCGTGGTCACCGTGACCGCCACCAATGCCGGCGGCACGACGACGGGCACGTTGACCATCATCGTGTCCGCCGCGCCGCAGAACGACACCGGCACGAGCAAGCTGGTGAACGTCTCGATCAACGGCCAGGTGACCGCAACCGATCCCATCATCGCCGGTTTCGTCGTGGGTGGAAAGACCTCGAAGAAGGTGCTGCTGCGCGCGGTCGGTCCCACGCTCGGGGATTATGGCGTGGCCAACTTCCTCGCGGAACCACGGCTCCAGCTCAAGGCTTCCGATGGCTCGGTGATCGAGCAGAATTCCGGCTGGGCCGACAACGCGACACTTGCCGCCGAATTCACGCGCCTCGGCGCCGGTCCGCTGAAGGCCGGCAGCAAGGATGCCGCGCTGATCGTCACGCTCGATCCGGGCGTCTACACGATTCACGTCGCCTCCGCCAACGGCGCGAGCGGCTACGCGGTGGCGGAGGTCTACGACGCCAGCGACGATTTCGATCCGGCCTGGCCCCGACTCGTGAACCTCTCTGGCCGCAGCCTCGTCAACGATTCCGGCACCGTCGTCACCGGCGGTTTCGTGATCCACGGCAAGTCCGCGCGTCGCGTGCTCATCCGCGGCACGGGTCCGGGCATCCGGATCGCGGGCTCGCTGGCCGATCCGGTCCTGCGGCTCTATCGCACCGGCTCGCCGACCAGCACGTTGATCGCGACGAATGACAACTGGGGCACGCCGGTCACGCTTGATCCGACCTATCCGTCCGTCACCGCGCCGCAGATTGCGGCGGCGGCGGCTGCGGCGGGCGCCGGGGCGTTCGACACGGGCAGCCTCGACGCGGCGTTGGTCGTGACGCTCGCGCCGGGCGTCTACACCGCGCAGGTTGGCCGCAACGGCTCGGGAACGGGTAGCGCGATGGTCGAGATCTACGAACTCGATCTGCCGACGCCGTAAGTTCGCAGCGACAGCCGATAGTCAGCGATCGCTTTTCCGGGGCGGGTCTCAGACCCGCCCCTTTTTGTTTTCCGCGTTTACCAGTCGTCCGAGCGAAACGGCGCGGCAGGCAGCCCGGCGCCGTTGAAGAGGTTCGCCGGCGGGTTGTTCATCCACGCGTAGCGCACGGCCACGGGCTCCTTCACTTCCGGCGACGAGACGATCAGCGTGTTGCCGTCGATCTTCGCCGTGGCCGGCCGGAAAACCCTGTCGGGGCCGGCGAGCTCGAGCGACTGCACCGGCCGCCCATGTGCCACGAGGCCGGTCATGGCGTGGCGAAAACGCACGCGCATCGTCGCGCCTTCGCGTGTTGCTTTTTCGAATACAGGGCCGGACGGGTCGGCGGTGACGCCGTAGAGCTCCGATTTCGCGATCAGCGCCAGCCGGCGGCCGACCTCCATTTTCCGGGTCGGATGAATGTTGTCCGCCTCGCCGAGATCGATCGTCACCGCCATGCCAGTGGCCGGGAGCGCGAGCGCCGCCGCCTGCGCTTCGCGCAGTCGCGCCCAGCCGCGGGCCGTCGCGTCGTTGTCAGCGAAGTTCGGCAGTTGCACGAAATAGAAGGGCAGGGCGTCGTCGCCCCAGTTCTCGCGCCAGCTGCGGATCAACGCGGAAAAAAGCGCGGCGTAATCCTGCGGGCGGCTCGCGTTCGACTCGCCTTGATACCACAGGATGCCGCGGATCGCGGCGGGTTGCAGCGGCGCGATCATGGCATTGAACAAACCGCCGGGGCACGACGGCGAGTCGGGCGTCGCCGGCGGCGGCGGCCAGGCCAGGGGGTTTTTCGTTTTCGTGGCGTTCGCCTGTTCCTCGGCCTTCTGCCACGCGGCCATCTCTTCGGGATAACGCGCCACGCGTTCCGGCGGCCACTCGGCCATTGCCTGCTGCCAGCGCGCGGCGATCGCGTCGCCGAGTCCGCTGTCGGCGCGGGCGCGTTCGCTCATCCACGACTCGATCGCGGTGCCGCCCCACGTGCTGTTGATGATGCCGATCGGGATGCCGAATCGGCGGTGGAGGTCGCGGGCGAAGAAGTAGGCCGCGGCGCTGAAGTCGCCGACGTTGTCCTTTGTCGCCGCGCGCCAGCCGCGCGTCGGCACGGTGTCGGCGGGCGCGCCGGCAACGGTG
This sequence comes from Opitutaceae bacterium, assembly GCA_040255565.1. Lineage (GTDB taxonomy): Bacteria > Verrucomicrobiota > Verrucomicrobiia > Opitutales > Opitutaceae > Opitutus. The sequence goes on from JBDZVH010000002.1 coordinate 1,103,132, forward strand.
CGCTCGATCTTCAACTCACGCACGAGCGGCAGATCGACGGCGGCGACTCGCTGCTCGTCGTCACGCACCCGCGAGACGGGCCATTCCATGTTCGACTGGCCGGACGCGAGCCAGACTTCGCCGACGAGGACGTCGCGCAACGCGATCGTTTCGCGGCCGGCGACGATCAGGTCGGCGCCTTCGGCGGACGGTGCGAGCGGCTCCAGATAAACGATCCACCGGCCGTCGGCACCGGCAACCGCGTTCACGGACTGATCCCGAAATGTGACCGTGATGCGCTCGCCGGGCGCGGCGCGGCCCCAGATCGGAACGGGTTTGTCGCATTGCAGGATCGCGTGGTCGCCGAACACCGGTGCGAGGACGATTTCGGCGAATGCGACGGGTGAGAGCATCAGGCAGGCGAGAAGGACCCGGAGTTGCATGGGAAAGCAGCGCGAGTTGAACCGTCGCGGGCCGTGTTGGACATCGCTTTTTTTGTAAACGCGGCGACGCCGGTGGGGCGGTCAGTGCTGTTCCTCTCCGGCGGTATCCGCTTCTTCGAGCGAAACGTCGTCCGCTTCACCCGTTTCGTCTGGCGCCACGCTCGGCATCGCGTTTTCCGGCGGGTGAAAAAACCGATGCAGCTCCTCGGCCAGGCGCGGGCCGAAGCCTTCGACTTCCGCGATCTGCTCCGCGGTCGCTTCGCGCAGCCGGTCGATGCTGCCGAAATGCGCGAGCAGCGCGGCGCGGCGCACGGGACCGAGTCCGGCGAAATCCTCGAGCACGCTCTCGCGAATTTTCTTCGAGCGCAGCACGGCGTTGTAGGTGTTGGCGAAGCGGTGGGCTTCGTCGCGCACGCGTTGCAGAAGATTTAGCGCGGGATGATTCAGCGGCAGGTTGAGCGGCGCGCGCTCGTCGGGGAAGAACACCGTCTCGTGCTTTTTCGCGAGGCCGATGAGCGGCGGCGGCATCGCGTCGAGCCCGACGAACGCCTTCAACGCCGCGGCGATCTGCCCGCGGCCACCGTCGATCACGACGAGATCGGGAAACAGCTTTCCCTCCTCCGCGAGCCGGCGGTAGCGGCGGCCAACGACTTCCTCCATCGCGCGAAAATCGTCGTTGCCGATGAAGCTTTTGATTTGGAAACGGCGGTAGTTGTTTTTGTCCGGACGGCCGTTCGCGAAGTGCACCATGGACGCGACGACGAACGTGCCGGAGATGTGCGAGATGTCGAAGCACTCGATCGTGCGCGGCGGTCCGCGCAGCCCGAGCGCCTCGCCGAGCAGCCGCAGCGCCTCTTCGTCCGCCGCGGGGCGCGTCGGATCGAGCCGTTCAAAGCGACGCGTTTTGCGCAGCGTTTCCTCGAGCGCGAAAATCACGTCGCGCAACTCTGCGGCTTTTTCGAAGGCCTGCCGGCCGGCGGCGTCGGCCATCTCGGCGCGCAGCGATTCGAGCCACTCGCGCGATTTGCCCTCGAGGAAGGCCGCCGCATCCTCGATGCGCTGGCGATAGGTCTCGGCGCTGACGACGTTGCCGCCGGCGTAGATCTCCTGGCGCACGTCGTCGTAAAGTTTCCACGTGCCGTCGGGCTGCTTCTGCGGTGTGGCGTCGCCGAGCAAAATGCCGAACTGCCGCCGCATCTGCGCGAGGGTCTTGCGCAGCAAACCGCTGTGCGCGAACGGCCCGAAATAGCGCGAGCGATCGTCCTTCTTGATGCGCGTGAGGCGAAACCGCGGCAGCTCCTCATGTGGATCGAGCCGCACGAGCAGGAAACGTTTGTCGTCGGTGAAGTCGGTGTTGTAGCGCGGGCGCCACTGCTTGATCAGCTTGCCCTCGAGGAGCAGCGCCTCGGGTTCGGATTTCACCTCGATCGTCTCGAAGTCGCAGATGAGCGGAATCAGGGCGCGTATCTTCGGCTGCATGACGGTCCTCGCACGACCCTGTTGAAAATAGGATGAAACGCGTTTTTTCAGGCTGCGGGCCTTGCCCACGTAAATGATTCGTCCGAGCCGATCTTTCATCAAATACACGCCGGGCCGGTCCGGCAGATGCCGAACCTTCTCCTTGAGATTTACCGGGTCAGTGGCTGGCATTTTCCCAGAATCCGCCTAATCTCCCGGCTCGCAAGTATGGTCTCTACCGTTCACGCCGATCAGCCGTTCAAACCGGTCAGCCAGGTGCATTACGAGCTGCTGACCTTCGGCCACGAACTCCTGCTCGGCCTGACGACGAACCGTCATCTAGCGTTTATCGGCCAGCAGCTTGGACGCCGCGGCGTGACACTGCAGCGCAACGTCACGATCACCGACGATGCCGAGGCGATCGCGCGGCAGTTCCGCGAAAGCTGGCCGCGGTCCGACGTGGTGATCACGACGGGCGGACTCGGTCCCACGTGCGATGATCGCACCCGCGAGGTGCTCGCGGCGGTGCTGGGGCAGAAGCTGGTGTTCGATCCCGAGATCGAGCGCGCGATCACGGAGCGCTTCGCGGCCTTCGGTCGCAAGGTGGCGCCGAACAATTTGAAGCAGGCCTATCGGTTCGAGCGCGGCGAAGTCCTGCCGAATTCCAACGGCACGGCGCCGGGCTTGTGGGTCGAGCAGGACGGACGCGTGTTGTGCATGTTGCCCGGTCCGCCGAACGAGTTGCAGCCTATGTTTGTCGATCAGGTGCTGCCGCGGCTCGCGCGGCTCGGTCTGCTGGCGGACGGCGAGGCCTATGTGCAGATTCGCACCGCGGGCATCGGCGAGTCCGCGCTGGAGATGAAGCTGCAGCCGGTTTTCGATCGCTATGGCGACGCGTTGAACGTCGCCTTTTGTGCGCATCAAGGCATGGTCGATTGTCGCGTGAGTGCGCGCGCAGGAGCCTTGTCGGAGACGCAGGTGGAACTCGCCGCGCGCGAGTGCGGCCGGCTGCTTGGCGAGGATCTGATGTGCTACGGCGACGATTCGCTCGCCAAGATCGTGAGCGACTTGCTGCGCACGCAGGACAAACGCCTCGCCGTGGCCGAGACGGCGACGGGCGGGCTGCTGGCGAATGCGTTCAGCGAGATCTCCGGTGCGTGCAAGTTTTTCGCCGGCGGCGTCGTGTGCTGCTGCAATGACGCACGCATGCAGCTGCTGGACATTCCCGAGTGCCTGCTGCTGCAGCATGGCGCAGTAAGCGCGGAATGCGCGGTCGCGATGGCGACGGGCGCGGCCGAGACGCTCGGGGCGGATTACGCACTGGCGGTGACGGGCTTCGGCGGCGAGACGACCGGCCCCGGGGGCAATCCGGTCGGCACGATTTTCATCGCGCTGCACGCGCCGCATGGCGTGTGGTCGAAGAAGCTCAGCTATCCCGGCCCGCGCTCGACCGTGAAGATTCGCGCGGTGAATGCCGCGCTCGACTGGCTCCGGCGGGAGTTGCTCCGCGTCGCGACCGGCGCGGTGGCGCCGGTGCATCGCAGCGGCGTGATGCAATAAATCGCGCCGCGCGGGCGCAGCCGGCGGGCAGCGATCGCGTCACCGTGCCGCCGCCGGCACGTGCCAGTGACGCACGAGCGGACCCTGTTCGCCGAAAAGCGGATCGGTTGGAGGCAACGGGACCTGTCCGATGCGTTCGTCGGCTGCAGGACGCTCGCCGGACTCGCCGCGGAGCAGGTCAGCGGATTGGCCGTCCGGATAACCGCCTACGACGTGGAAATCGGAACTCGCGCCGAGATTCTGATGCGCCGTGCCGGCGGGCAGGACGAGCACGTCGCCCGCTTCGACGACGAGCGTGGCGCCCGTGCGATCGCCGAGCCGGAGCGACGCGTGACCGCGGTAAACGCCAAGGATTTCGTGCGCGGTGCTGTGATAATGCGGGAAATCGTAAACGCCCCAGCGCCAGGCCGGCCGCCAGCCGTGTTGCGGCCAGGTTTGTTCGAACCAGGAGGCGAGCGCATTCGCGTCGCCGTCGGCGCGCGTGCGCACCTGTTTGTAAACGAGCACCGGCAGCCGCGGGTGGTTGGGAAACACGCCCGTGTCGGCGAAATGGAAAGCGAGGACCTCGGGATTGGGACGCATGCGCCAACTTACCGGGTTCGACAGATCCGCAACGGCGGCGCCGTGAGCGCGTTGTTCGCGCGCGTGATCCTCGCTCGCGGTGGACTCGCGGCTCAGCGCAGGAGGTTTTCCAGCGCGGTCAGGTATTTCTCGCGCGTGCGTGCGATCACGTCGGCGGGCAGGCGCGGCCCCGGCGGCTTCTGGTCCCAGTTAAGCGAGAGCAGGTGATCGCGGACGAACTGCTTGTCGTAGCTCGGCGGGGATTGGTTGGGCGCGTAGCTTTCCGCAGGCCAGTAACGGGAGGAATCGGGCGTGAGGACCTCGTCGATCAGGAACAGATTGCCGGCGTCGTCGGTGCCGAATTCGAACTTGGTATCCGCCAAAATCATACCAGCGGCGCGGGCGCGTTCGTGGCCGAAGCGGTAGAGCGCGAGACTGGTGGCCTTGACCTTCTCGTAAAGAGCGGCGCCGACAATCGCGGCGCCTTGGGCATCGTTGATGGGTTCGTCGTGCTGGCCTTTCGGGGCCTTGGTGGTGGGCGTGAAAATCGGTTCGGCGAGACGATCGGCCTGACGCAGCCCGGCGGGCAGGCGGATCCCGCAAACCTCGCCGGTTTTCTGGTAGGAGGCCCAGCCGCCGCCGATGAGATAGCCGCGGACGACGCATTCGATGGCGAGCGGCTTGAGTTTGCGCACGACCATGCTGCGCAGCTGCAGGTCGCGCGAGAGGTGATAGGTGTTGGCCAGGAGCGAGGCTTGGTCGGGGAGGAGGTGGTTGGGGACGATCGCCGCGGTTTGCGCGAACCACCAGTTGCTCATCTGGGTGAGGATGGCGCCCTTGCCGGGGATGCCGTCGGGGAGGACGACGTCGAAGGCGGAGAGCCGGTCGGTGGCGACGAGGAGGAGGGCGTCGCCGAGATCGAAGATTTCGCGGACCTTGCCGGAGGCGACGCGGGGGAACGGCACGTCGATGGCGGTGACGGCGGAGGCGGGCAGGGCGGCGGCGATCTCGGCGAAAGTCATGGGGTTGGTTTTGCAGGAAAGCGGGGCGGGGCGAAGCCGATTTTGCGGGAAAGACGCGTGCAAAAATTGCCTTGCATGAGGAAGCATCGGCCGTAGGGTGCGCGGCTCCGCGGTTAGTCCCCATCGTCTAGCCCGGTCCAGGACACCACCCTTTCACGGTGAGAACCGGGGTTCGAATCCCCGTGGGGACGCCATGGTAATGTATTTATTCGCAGTTAGTTACGCTGCCCATAGGGCTGGCACCACTAGCAAACCCTAGCAGTTTTAGAAGTTTTCCTTACGCGGAAGAACGCCGGGACGCCGACTCCCGCTTCGGCCCACCACGCGTCCGTCGCTTTGTGAACAGCTCCATGTGAACAGAGCCCGCTCCGGGGCGGATTGTGGCTGGGGCCGCTGAGCCATATTATGATAGATGGTTAGGCACGTGTGACCTAGCCGGGCAAACCCAGTTCATCGGAAACGGGAGTGGGGGCCGTCGCGATGAGACCGGATCCACGAGAACGGCCCCGGCCCCAAGTCTCAGGGGCTCCGAATTGTGCTCGAGCAATACCGGCAGTTGCGCATGGTCGTGGGCGTTGCCCGTCCAGCATTCAGTTTTGTCCGCCCTCGATGACCGGGCCGGCTCCCATGAAGCAGGTCTTCCAGCGGCGCTGCGTGTAGATGCGTCGTACCGAAACACGAACAACTGGCGGCGATCGGACGATGTCTTTAACCGGTTCTTCCGCTTCGACGATGGAAAGGGAATTAACAATACGTCGGGGTTTAAACCGAAATCCCGAAGGTCAGGCAGTACGGCAATCGTCGACTGCGCATTCTGCATTCTCGTCACAACGTTCGGCGAAACGGAGTGGCCGGACGCTCTAAACCGGGAAACCGGACTCTTCACATACTACGGGGATAATCGCTCCCCTGGGCGCGGCCTGACAGACACGCCGATTGGCGGGAATCGATTGCTGGAGCAGATCTACGAATTGCTGCACACCGGCCAACGGGAAAAGATTCAGCCGTTCCTCTGTTTTGAGAACTACAACGCAGGCAAAGGCACCTTCATGCGCTTCCTTGGATTGGCCTGCCCTGGGGCGACGGGAATATCCGCTTTCGAGGACCTCGCTGCCATCTGGCGCATCAAGGGGAGGACGCGCTTCCAGAATTACCGGGCGCTTTTCACGGTGCTCGCGGAACCGGAGGTGCCCCGTGCCTGGTTGACCGACCTAGTGAACGGCGTGCCCCCACTGCAATCGGGGTATTGTCCGGAACGCTGGCGGAAGTGGGTGCAAACCGGGCTGTATTCTCCGCTGCAATGCGAGCGACAACGGCTTCCCCGGACGCGTGCAGATCAGCTGCCCCGCACGGCGGAGGAAGCACGTGTCCTCGATGCGGTTCATCACGGCCTAAACGACCGGGAGTTCGAGTTCGCGGCAGCGTCGCTTACAAAGCTGATCGATCCCCGCTTCGGCGATCTCACTGTGACACGCGCCGTCGTCGACGGAGGCCGCGACGTGATCGCCAGCTATCGCGTCGGTCACGACGAGCACCAAGTATCGCTCAGCGTCTACGTGGAAGCGAAACGCTGGCGGCTCGACTCCGCCGTCGGCGTGAAACCGATGATGCGACTCATTGCCCGGCTGAAACACCGCGATGTCGGTGTCTTCGTTACGACCTCGTTCTTCCACCGGCAGGTTCAGCAGGAGCTGATTGAGGATAATCATCCCGTGTTGCTTGTCACCGGCGGGGACATTGCCCGCATCCTCATTAAGCATGAACTCGCAGATCTGTCATCGAACGGAAAATTGGCGGCGTGGATAGACACCATGAAGGCGGCTGCCCGCAGCGGGCAACAATCAGGTTGAACCAAATGATGCTGCAGCGGAATCAAATAGTCGAATGGCGTGGACGGAGCCCACAGTTAGCAGCTAATGCACCAGCAAGCGCTGCATTCGCCCAGTCAACCCGGCCGAAGTACGCCTCGATTGCAGCGAGTGTTCCCACACCCGAATGACAATCCACCCGCGCGATCGAAGCTCTCGTGTTACGACTCGATCTCGGTCCTGATTGCGGGCGATCTTCTGCTGCCAATATCCGAGATTCGATTTGGACCTTCGACCGCAAGTGGGGCACCCATGCCAAAAGCATCCATCAAGAAATACTGCAATTTTGCGATTGCGGAAGACTATGTCAGGTTTGCCATATACCTGTAAGTTGCGGCGCCATCCAGTTAATCGCGCGGTGCGCAACAAAGAGATAAACCGCAACTCGGTTGACGCATTGCCACGCGAGCGAATTCTCGACATCAACGCCGCGCGCAATTTTGGGGTCAATCTATCCATATGCCCCGATCTCGAACACGCCTCAGGCGGTCGCCTTTGCGGTGCCTAACGAAGCCCCGCGCATGCGCTTCATGCGTTCGGCGAGTTTCTCGGCACGAGAGAATTGAATGGGATTTGGCCGCGATTTCGAATCTCCCGCCAGTTTAGGGGGAGCGAGTTTCCAGCCCACAATAGCTGACAAATGTTCGGCGATGCGGCGTGCAAGTAGCGGTGGTACGGCGTTGCCAACCTGGCGATACTGCTGGAGCCGAGGGATCCAATCAGGCCAAATGAATTCGTCGGGGAACGATTGCAGTCTCGCCGACTCTCGCACGGTGATCACGCGGTCATAGCGATAGTGCACTGGCCTCAGCGGGGAGAAGTTTCCGGTACCCGCGCGCAGGGTGTAGCTCGGTCGGTCAGGATGTAATCGGTCGTGGAAACTCTTTCGGTCGCGCTCACCAGGTCCTAACACTGCGAACGCCTTTAGCATCCCTTCAGAATGTAGCGTGGGCTCGTGATTATGGACTCGCTCCGCCTCTGGAGAATCGACGTCCGGCAAGTCGTCGATCGCTTCCTTGCATGTGACGTATCGCTTCAGCGGCGTAAAGAAGTCCTCAGTGGGAACCGGACCGTGCGTTGGTGGAGGAATCGTCGGACGTTCGCCATGAATACCAAGAATGATGAGACGCTTCCGAGATTGAGGCACTCCGTAATCAGCGGCATTTACGACGGCGCTAACTACGTTGTATTTCAGTTTCTCTAAATCTCGGATTACGGCCCGTAGTACTTTGCCTCCGTGAATCACGCCGAGGTTGGCCACGTTCTCGAAAACAACCACTTTGGGTCCAATTTCGCCAACGATTCGGACGAACTCGAAAACAAGATTTCCACGCTTATCGTTTAGGCCGTTCTGCTTTCCCGCGATCGAAAACGGCTGACACGGCGGTCCACCCACAACCAGATCGACCTTCTCCACTCCAGCTGTTTCGAGAAGCAACTTTCCTGAGGCGCCAGCGAGGTTGGCGACGAACCCCTTCGCGCCGCGATACTCGTGGTTGTAGTTAAAGGCCTCAATGGACGACGCGTTGTTGTCAAATCCAGCTCGAACAGCAATGCCAGCGTCAAGAAGTCCGGTCGAAAGGCCGCCACATCCTGAAAACAGCTCTAGAGCGATAGGCAATTTCGAACTACGCTTCATCGAATAGCTCCTTCTTCGAAATCGCAGAACCGGCTTGGTGAGCAGCAAACAGCGCCTCCTGCTGTGGAGACATTTTTAGCCGATACGTCGCAAACTTAAGGATCTTTAGATCCGCTGCCTGCGATGCTGCGTTGAATTCCAAAAAGTGAATGAGACCCTCGTAATCGAGTTTAATTGCGAGCGGCCTAACTTCGTAGCCTTGGAAATACTGCTCACAAAAGATCACCATCGCTGCGATTTGGACACGGTTAACGGGTTCATCAGTTGCTTTTGCTTCAATCGGAAAGATCACCGGTTTCTCGTCATCACGCAATGCGACTCCAACATCGATTTCATCGAGTTCGGCCTGTCCGATCTTTGCGACGGATTTTCTGACATGACTCCGTAAACGGTACACCTTCAAACCCGTGAAGTGGTCTAGCAGCTGGCAGTAGGAGATCATCGTCAGCAGCCCCTGTTCATCGATCTCAACAATCTCCTTCGGAAGGAGTCGACGAACGGGCAGAGGCGTGAGGTCAAGTGCCTCTTGGACGTCACAAACGGGAAGATCGAAGATCGTGTTCTCAGCAAATTCGAACCGATATCTCCCTCGGCCCGTTGCCCGCAGAATGTAGAAACCTTTGTCCAATATTTCTTCTGGAAGGACCGTGCGGGCTCGCATCCTGTAAACCACATCTGCCGCATTTCGGCCGGTTAGACCGAGTGCAGAAGCAGCTGCTCGAATGTCGTCGAGAGTGAAGTCTACGATTTTGTCTCCGTCGTGGTACTTTTCCTTGAAGATATGGAGGAGAATCGGGACGTAGACGCGGCTTCGTTTTCCGTGTGACTGGAGGCTACGGGGTGTGTCGGACATCGCTGAGAAGACGATGCAACTGAACACCGCATTGCGCCAAGGAAGAACGGTTGGGGCGTTTGAACTAGTTCGCGCTTCGTGCGCAGCTTTCGTGTGAAATCACACCTCCTGATCGCTGCTTCGACTGCGTCCTCATCGGTTTCGAGGTATTTCTGAGTGATGGAGACATCGCAGTGGTGTAGCGCCGCCTTGAGCACCATGATGTCGTTCCGCTGTTCCGATAGACGTTCCGCGCCCAGGTTTTCCGCAGCGTGTGCGTTCCCAGCCGGCCGTCATTTCCGATCCCGGCGCGCGCAAACGCGTGATGAACGGTCCGCCGCGCCGTGTGTCGCGACAGGGCGCGTGCCGTCGCATCCGGATTATCCTCGCGCGAGAGAAACAGCGGCAGATCGGGCGTCAGCACCCACCGCCGGCGCATGTGACCGATCCAAGACTCGAGCGCACGACGCAACTCCGGCAGCACCGGAACCACCGCGTCGTCCCACGCTTTCCTTTCATGTGGCGCGGCGCGATTCCGATTTTGTCCACGACCGCTTCCTCGCGTAGGACCGAACCGACGGTGAGCGAGAGGATTTCGGAGATACGAAACCCGGTCAGCCATTGGGCGGTGATGAGCGCCCGCTCGCGCGGCGGGAGTTCGCGGAGGACGCGAAGAAGTTGACGTTCTTCCTGGGGACTGAGTGGGCGACGGCCGGCCATGGTGTTGATTGGACACCGACAGCATCACCGCGACTTGCCCCGTCCCCAACTTCCCAGACCACCGGACCGGCGGTACACGCGCGCCGTCACCCATCTATTGATGCACAGGGCTGGGCCGCGCAGGCGTTCGTGAGTTCCGAGCTCTGCCGGAATGTCAGAAGCGGCCGGTGGGGTACGATGTCGGCCGATTGTTCACCTCGCAGCACGGCCTGTCATCGAAATGGCCCTCCCGCAGTGTGGTGAACAAGGAATGTACACGCGCAAAAGACCTGTCCAAAGAAGCCGTTTCCCACCACTGCCCGGAGATTTCAAATCCGTTCTGCTCGGAGTGCATGGGTTGGGCGGCACCGGTTGGCCAGGAGACGACAACCGAGCTTTGACGCTTACGGCTTTCGCAGCCGCCGCAGCAGACGCCCCGTCGTCCGTCTAATCAAACGCGGCTCCAGCGAGTGCTCCCAGATTCGGATCACGTGCCACCCGCGCGCGCGGAGCAGCTTCACCACGCGGCGGTCGCGTCGGCGGTTGGACTGTATCTTCGCCCGCCAGAACGCAGCGCGGCTGCGTGGCGCGGTGAAGTGCTTCGGACAGGCATGCCAGAAGCATCCATCCACGAAGATGACGATGCGGAGCCTCGGGAACACGAAATCAGGGCGGCCGGGCAACGCAACATGTCGGCGCCAGCCGGTGATCTTCAGGTTCCTGAATACGTCGACCAGCACACCTTCGGTCGACGCGTTGCCTCTGCCGCGGATGCGCGACATGACGGCCGACCGCTCCTCGACTGAAAACACGTCAGGCATTCGACACCGCAAGCCCGCGACTGCGCAGTTCCACCGCGCGGGGCTGCCGTTTGCTCACGCCGCTCACACCGAGCATCTCTGCAATAACCTCGCCGATCTGTTTTGCCAGCAATGGGGGGACGGCATTTCCAACCTGCCGATACTGATCGGTCACTGTACCCTCAAACAGATAGCTGTCCGGGAATGTCTGCAGCCGGGCCGCTTCGCGAACGCTGAGGCTGCGACACTGCAGCGGATCGGGGTGAATATAGTAGTGCCCATCCTTCGCAATGTGACACGTGACGGTCGTTGCCGGACTATTCGCAAGCTGGACACGGAACCGGTCCGCGAACGGCGCCTCACGCGCTGTGCCGCGAACGTTCGCGTGATCCGGCCGCAGATCCCGTGGCACGTCGCCGAGCCGTGGTGAACGCTGCCGCAGACTGCCGTACTCAGACCAGAAGAGATAACGCTGGAGATCCCGCCGCATGTGCGCGCGGCTGTTGTGATTCAGGATGGGCACCTCGTAATCGCAAAACCACTCGGGATGCGCTTCCGGGTCCTGTTGACGGGCGAACGTATTCTGTCCGATCGGAAGGTCCGGCGAGAGCTCGCGGCAGCGAACCCGGATGCTCTGCGCGATCTCGGCATCCATATCCCTCAGGGCGGCCTTGGTCCAACCCGCGATCGCGTCCTTCCACGCCTCACCCGAATCCGGCTCCCGCGAGAGCCGACTTCTGATCCTCGGCAGATCCAAGACCGCCTGCCGTACGGATACTCTGTCCTTCGCAGAAGTGAGACATGGCGGCGTCAGCCCCACATCTGATCGAACTCCAACGATGAAAACGCGGGACCGTGCCTGCGGAACCCGATGTTCCTCGGCATGCACCACGAACTCGCGCGGGTCGCCCGTGGAGATCAAACCACGTTCGGGCGAGATCGAGTGCAGATCATACCCAGCCGCCGTCAGGTCACCGCAGATGAGGTTGAACATCTCGCGCCCACTCAGGGTTGCCGACAGTAGTCCCGGCACGTTCTCCATGACGAACGCCACCGGTCGGAATCGCCGCACGATGCGCAGGTATTCGCGATACAGGGTGTGTTTCGTGTCGGATTCAAACTTCGCCACGCTCTCGCGCGCGCGACGCGCACGGCCTGCCAGCGAGTAGGCCTGGCACGGTGGCCCGCCAATAAGCACGAAATCCGTGCTGCCACTTTCCCTCAGTGCACGCGCGATTCGCTCCTCGATTTCCGTGTTCTCGCTGTCGGACGCCCCGAGCGTGGCCAGCAGCGCTTCACGCCGGGCGGCTGTCCCGGCTGCGCCCGCCTGTTCAAACAGATGATCCCGCCTGATGAGGCCGGTGGCATAGAACCGGTACGCTCGGCGCGCCCGGCCGGCCAGCCGACGGAAAAGCGCCCGCAATTCGAGGGTCTTGTGTGCGGCTGGATCGCATTCCACCGAGAGTGCGGTGGAAAATAGCGCGCCGCCTTGGCGATCGGTGACGCGGCTGAAACCCTCATTTAGCCCACCCGGACCGGCAAAAAGATCGACGACAGGAATGGGCATACTATTCATCAGAATAAGACACCGTTGCTGCCGGCACCAGGACGAAAATGCACCGTCAGCGGGGCGACATCTGTGGCTGCGGCCTCGTAGTGGGCGTGTGCTGCCATTCTCATCGCACCTTGCTGAATCGGCTCGTTCGCAGCGACTCGTCGAAGACGCTCCGTGCTGCTTCCGCGACGGCCCCGTTCACCCGCACGCCCATTTCAAAATTGGTGTTCAGACCTGGATAGGTGAAGTTCGCCGATCCGACCAGCAGGTCGGAGCCATCCACGAGCAGACACTTGACGTGCATGCCTGCGGACTCGTGAGAGCCGTTGTCGTACTCGTACACCGAAGGTGCGGGCGCGTTTGCCGGCCACTGCGCGGCGCACAGCATCGCCGCGGTATTGCCGTCCTTGTCCTTCCAGTTGCTGCACACAAGCACGATACGCACCCGGCGCCTTGCAGCGTCGATGATCTGCGAGAGCACCCCCCCGGCGTCAGTGATCGCATACCCCGCAATCAGTATCTCCTTCCGAGCGTTCGTGACCATCTGGCGGACAATATGCAGCGTCTGCCGCGCCGTGATGGCGTCCGATCCCGGAAATGTCACCACCAGCTCCGCATTCAGGAGACGCGACTGCAGGGTCGTTCGGTGGGCCGCGAGCGACCGCAGGAGCACCAGCAGCCGTTCCTCAGGCTTCAGTTTTTCGAACACGGCGCTGAAGGCCTGGAAATCCGGTGTGCCGCCCAGCGCCGTGAGGACATCACGCCGGTGCAGATACGCGAGGCCGTGCGCGCTTTCGATTCCTTCGAAGTAGCGCGCAATGTCTGACGATAGGCTCATGACCTCATAGCCCGGCTAGTGGCGAGAGCAGCGACGCGAAGAATCCGGCATCCTTGTCATCCGGTGTTCCGACGAGTGTCGCGCGATCGAGGAGAACATTGAACTCCTCGCATGAGGTCTCCGGCGCCATCATGCACGCGTGACACGCCGCGCCATTCTGTGCATCCGAAAACGTCGACACGTCCTGGATGCAAAGCGGATCGTTGGAGCACCACTGCATGGCTCGCACTGCGGCCGGTATGATTTCGTTCATCCGGGTTGCACGACCCTGCCGTTCGAGGCCTCCCAAGCTGCCGTCTGAATCCGCTGTTGCCGTGTAAATCAGGAGACCGGCCATGTTGCGCGCTTCATCGACGTAGAGTCGTTCGCGAAGCGACGCGCTCGAGTACCCGCATGACAGGGTGAGCTGCCGCATGAGCGCGTGCGCCAGTGAGTGTACTAGCAGGAACCGCGCGGTTATCCTGCGCGGCGGCGGCGTTTCGTGACGCTCGTTCCATGCGGACTCATACGCGGTGTTCACCTCGGCCGCACGTTCCGCCATGATTGGATGGTCGCGCTCCCAGTCCTTTACCGCAGATTCCTTCAATCGGAGGAAGATTCCTTCGCCTCGCACTTCAATAGCCGGCAGCCAGTCCTTTGGTGGACCGCCATGCAGTGGTGCGAGCGTCGGTGAGTCCGCCTCGAGCTCGCCCGATGGGGGCTTGATGCGGGTGAACCCGCGCAGGGCACGCACCTCGCGCAGCCTTACGACGCGGACGATCCGGTCGAAGTACTGGTCGAGCGCAGGCGGAATTGACTCGTGACGGACGTCAAAGTCGACGTGGTCGCCGACCACCGGCGTCGAGAGCTTCGCGAACTCCTCCCACCGGATTGTCGGAATGTCGGTGGCTTCCAGCGAATTCATCGCGTCATTGATCTGCTTGATGATTTCGTCCGCCGACAGCCCGAGCTCCTCTTCGAGGTCCAGAACGTCAATGATTGTTGGCCAGTCTTCCGGCGGCTTCTTCTGGAATCTTGCCCAGTGCTCATTGAGGCGGGTCTGTATCTCCAAAGTATACGGTGGAATCGCCAGAGCCGATGCGACGACCGGGAAATACATGTTCGACGCACCGCGCTGCAGAGCGCGCGGTACCTCTGTGCACTTCGGGGTCGGGCGGGGCGCATTTTCGAGCCACGGCCGCCAACCAATACACGGTACGCCGAGGTTTTGCATGGTCTCTTTCCCAAATGCGCCCTCCATCGGCTGGGTGGCGTGGCAGTCGAGGCACTCCAGGATGAGGCCGGCCAAGCCCGCCTTGCTCGATTGCGTAAGTTTGAACCGGCCGGACCGCTTGCACTTCGATCCGTGCCGCACCCATTGGTCCCACGGAAACTCCTGCAGGTGCCCGTGGCGGCAGGCTACGACAAAACGGGCCGGGACGACGAAGACATAGCGGTTGTTGTCCGGGTCGCTGCAGTCCTGGCAACGGAGGGTGGGATCACCAACCGGCCCACTCTGCCATTTGGACGCAGGCTTCAGCACTTGGCAGTCCGGGCATTGGAGCCAGCTCGGAAACCTGACTGCCGCCAGGTATTTTGCGACATACCCAACGGGTTTTGTTTTTGCGTTCGCGTCAGGATCGACTGGGGGGAGGCGGAACCCATCCACGCCAAGGTATTTTTGCAGCCGCCGCTCGTACGTGACCTGCGGATTCTTCAAACCCGGTGGTCGCGCAAATGTGTCCCAGCATTCAAGCCCCGCCACCACTGTCGATATCGCGGCGCCTTCAGCGCCGCCGGGACGAAACTCCACAATCGCACCAGGGCCGAAGTTTCCGATGCAGTGCGAACGTCGCGACTCACCAAGTTTATTTTCTGGCATCGTAGACGGTGTTGAGGTTCATGCGGACGGCGGAAGCCGGAAATGCGTGCCCGGCTCGACCTCGCGCATCGAGTTCGGCGCCGGCCATGCATTCCCCAATGGCCGACTGCTCGCCTTGAGTGCGGCTATGCGTTCCGCGGACATCAGCAGTGTCTTTGTGGGCTTTTCCTCCACCCAATAAGCCTCGAGGTTCATTCGCGCCTGCCACTGGTCCAGGATGATGTTGAGACTGTGCTCCACTGCGCTGCGCTCATCCCCGTCCACGGCTTTCACCCTTTCGAGAATGACGTCGCGCATCGCTTCTGCGTCCACCCGCCGCGCATTCGTCAGCACGGGCGTGGTCCGCATGGACGCGACCAGATGACGCACCATTGCGACCAGCACCGCACGGAGCGCCTTGTCAACGGCCCGTGCGGCGAACGGCGTTACGCTCGTCGCCTCCACATCGCGGTACAGCGTCCCATGCCACGTCGAGAACGTTTCGTAGTGAGACCGATCCCGCGGCTTCCCGTTGTTGAATGCCGTGACCACAAGCCCGGGAGCAGCATCACGACCAACCCGGCTCGTCGCCTGGATGTATTCCGAAATGGCCTTGGGTTGGCCGTTCACGATCATCAGTGCGAGCCGCGGGATGTCCACGCCCACGCTGATCATGTTGGTCGAGAGAAGTGCGTCCTCGGCCCGGCCGGAGGCCCATGGTCTCGCGAGGTTTTCCAGCACCACGGGTATGTCAGCTTGGGGAAGCCGGCTGGTGAGCTCGGCGGGCATGTTCAGCTTGCGGGGCGCCTCGCCTCTGCGGCCGGCATATTCTCCGATCGATTTCGGCACGTCATCCTGCAACAGCACGTGCGCGCCGCCCAGCTCCCGCAGCGCATTGAAGTACGTGACGAGCGTCCAGTAGCAGTCTCTCAGCGAATCCGGAATTCCCGGACTGTAGGCGGATTGCATCAGAGTCGCGCATACTGCCTGAAGGGCAAACTTGGCGGATCGTCCGGCCGTCGTGATGCCGGCATACAGCCGCCCTGGTTTGCTGTCGTCCCGTACCGCGAAACACGAGTTTGATGCATCGATTCCGGGTGGCGGAAACTGAAACACGGTTCGGTTGAACAGGGCCCGCACCTGCTCGTCGGCCATCTTGATGGTCGCCGTCGACCCGATTATCTTCGGCCGGGATCCCCTTGCAGAGCAGAACGCGTCGACGGCTATTTCATACAGACCGGCAATGGTGCCGAGCGGACCGCTAATAAGATGCAGCTCGTCCTGTATGATCAAATCGGGCGGATCGTGCCGCCTCGCGGGATCCAGCCCGAACAGGGCGCCGGTGTCCTGATTCCGCGCCAGCTGCGCGAACTTGTCGATCGTGCCGATCAGCAGCGAGGGCAGTTCGCGATAGATGTCCTGATCAACGGTCCAGATTGGAAGTGGCGTGCCGCGGGCCCCAAAGAAACACGAGGGTTCAATGCACTTAACCGCGAAGCGGGTCTGGTTCGAATCCACCGTGAGGGCATTGTGGCAGCAGGGACATTTCTTTATCTGCATGGCGCGCTTCGGATCAGTGTGCGCCTCTGCCACCTTGTTTGGCGTTGCGCCGCTGCCGACCCACAGACCAATCGAGAAAGGCGCGCCTTGGTTCAACCCGCGTTCGATTCGGAGTTTTTCACAGGCGCAGATCAGGAAGGCGGCGCGGTCGAACTGCTGGGTCGTCAGCACACGCAGCGTATATCGCATGATGACATTCACGCCGGCGCCCTGATCGGACGTGCTTCGCGACAGCCGTCGGTGGAACAGCACCATTGCGATCACGCCGAGATACGCCTCAGTCTTGCCACCACCGGTCGGGAACCACAGCAGGTCCATTATCCCGCGATCGTCGTGATTCGGAACCAGCGTGGATTCCAGGACGAGCAGCTGGAAGGCGATCTGAAAAGGACGCCATTTCAAATCTTCTTCGCGGCTCCACTGACGCTGGGTCTGCATCGCTGCATTTGCCAACTGGAATGCGTCGAATGCGTCTTTCCCCTTTGCGTCCGCCAGCCAGGCGATTGCCGCCCGCATCCTGTCCCGTGCCTTTATCCACAGTCTGCTATGCTGCTCCGCATAACTCCGGAGCGTCGGCTCCGGCAAACCCGCAATCCGCCCCGATTCGCGTTCAATCCACGCGTCGTACGCATCTGGAACGAGCGCCAGCGCGTCGAGCACATCCTTCTTCTTTGCCTTCGACAGCCAGGTTGCTGAGAACGGTTTGAGGGTGGCATGATTCCGCACGGGATCGAACACGACATCGCCATCCGCGGACACGGCGTCGACCGACCGGCGCGGAATCCATGCGGTCCGTACTTCGCGCGGCGGATTTTCCCCCAAGGTCCACGACGCAGAGCACGTGTGGCCTACAGCATATTCCAGAAAGTCGCGATATATTAGGGCGGCGGTCTGGTCGTCGACCGTGATCGCTTCCCGGCGCAAGGGCCGGCCCACGAGTTCGGTGCCGGCGAGCGGTGCCACAACGAGCTGGGTTTGAAACCATGAGTTCCGCTCATTCTCCTCCCGGTCGCGGGCATCCTTCCGTTCATTGATCAGAACGACGGTCACGCCCAATCCCAGCTCATTCGCCGCGGTTTCAATATGAAGGTAAAGGCCGTCCAGCCCAAGCGGGCCAAGCTTCGCATCCGGCTCGCGGTGGCCCGTGAAATCGAGATCCACCTTCAGTTCCGCCGCGGGCGGAGGCACGCGCAGCCACCGTACATGCTCTTTGCCACGACGCTCGCGGTCCGTGAGCTCCTCTGGGTTGGACTCGGAGACCCAGCGCTTGAGGTACCGGGCCGCGATAATCCTTACGGATATCGCGGGAGGGCTTTGCGAGCCATCGCTGCGCCGGACGGTGAAGCTGATCCCCGCCGATGCGGGGCGCACGCACTGGGAGAGTGGGACCGCCGCTTCCTCCGCGCTCGTGTCGTCATCGTCCGCAGATTGCAGATTGTCATCCTCCTCCTGCGGAATCGCCACCTGCCGCGGAAAAAGGATGCCCGTGAGGTATTTGTCGCTGGGATGATCGTGGAGGATTTCGGTTGGGTCTCCCAAATCGATGGGTCCGATCAGGTCTCGTTCGAGACGCTCGAGGAGATGATCACGGGCTTGGGGTGGTGCATTCATCGGCGGTTGCGGAGCGGAAAGTAGACTGGCTGAAAACCGACGATCATCGGCACCAGCCAGAATCCGGAGAGGGCGAATGGCTTGTGGATTCGTCCGAGCGATGCGGGATCATCGCCGAGCACGCGGGTGCGCAGTCCTATCATGCGCAGATGCGGAATCGCGCTCGGCGGACGCCGCTGTCCCCCGAATTTCTTCTCCACCTGATTGCACATCATCCACAGGTCATGGCCAAGGACGGATGACGACCAAGCGAGAGTCTGATCGTTGCCGTTCTCGACAAACTTGTACGGCCAGATGCTGCCATCCGGCGGCGCCTTCACGACCGATTTGATGTCGGCAGCAGAGCCTTCGGCCAGGCAACGGCGCCACACTTCGAGGATGCGCGTCTGATTTGCAGTCGCCGCGGCGCTCGACGGGCAGAAAAACGATTCGCGGCTGATCGCCGCCAGTTCATCGAAATCACAGGCGAGCCCGACCTGGAACTTGAGCTTGTCGTCGGCACAAAGCTGCACGACGCGCTCACTGCCGTCATCAAGCCGGCGCGTCTTTCTCAGCGTCTGCGCAATGCCCCGGAGAAACTGCTTTCGAACACGGGTTGAGCCCACATAGTACACTCTCGCCTCTTCCTCTGGATCGATTCCGTCGTTCTCCTGCAGGTAATCGAGGTTCCGCGGCAGCATGAGAAGAACCCGATCCGCCTCACGTCCCTTGCTCGCGTGGATGGTGCTGAAGATCGGGCCCGTGCCGCCGTAATCCAGCTGGCAGAACTCAACGGGCGGCCGCGGCAGGGAGAGTTTCGCGCGCAGCCGCGTTAAGGAGACATCGCTGCGATCAGCGGCAAACCGGCACAGCAGTGCCCAGGCCGTTTCAGCGGTGAAGCCGTCACGCATTTCTGCCGGAACCAAGCTGCTCCACGCTGCAACGAACTGGGCTTGGGAGACCAGTGGCTCTGTGTACCTTGAAAAGACCAGACCGATCCACGGGAAGATTGCGGGGGGATGTGCCGGCAGACGGAGCCGGAAAAGCTTGGGGCACCACGTCGCATGCATGAGCGCCGAGGCCCGCTTTCTGTAGAGGAGCAGATCCCCGTCCTGCAGCTGAAACTTTTGCACGTCATCGCCTTCGCAGGGCGCTGCGCGTTGCGCCACGCTTATGACATTTTTGACGTGCGCTCCATACTTGGTCTGAGGTTCGTTCAGGACGTATCTGGAATCAGTGAACAGATCCAATATCGCCGGGTTGGAACTCCGGTGTATCTTGGTCAGTTGCGCCGGTTTGAAACCCGCGGCCTTCGAATCGAACGTCTGCAGGAAATGCCGGGCCGCCTTTTGTGAGCCGTCGACATCGGTCGTGAACCCGAATATCGCCTGGGCAGGATCGGCGAAGACGGTTGCGCCCGCCTCCCGCCGCAGGTTCTGGAGCAGCAGCGCGGCCAGCTCGGCGCGCGCGCCGATCAGATCCTGGGCTTCATCGATGACGACATGCTGGAGTCCGCGGACATATTCGAGCAGCAGCGGATCGCGCTTCGTGAAATGCTCGACGGCGGCCTGGATGTTGTTGTCAAAGTTCCCCATCAATTTCTGAAACTTCTCCCCGCAGCCGATACCGAATTGAAACGCGGCTTGATCGAGCGTGCAGACGTTGACTAGGTCCACACGCCCGCTGTCCGCCCAGAGCCGTATCCTGCTTTTCATTTCAGCCACCGCGGTGCGCGTGAAGCTGACCATCAGGATCGCGGAGGGCGTGACGTCATCTTGACCGAGGAGCTTCGCGACGCGCGCGCACGCGACCGCCGTTTTTCCCGTTCCTGGACCGGCCTCCACCAGTACGCGATCGTCAAACGGGCCATTGATGATGGCGCCTTGCTCCTCCGTCCATTTGATCTGTGCCGGGGATGCTGCCGTCCGAACCGCGTCGGCGTTTGGGTATTCCGAGCGCGGTGAGCGCTGTCCGGATGTCATGACCTGTTTGGGGAGTGATTCACCGGCATTTCCGAGAGTTCTGCCCGTGGCGACGACCGCGCGTTCTCGATTGACTGCCGTTGCAGCCGCGGACCGATTGATGGCCGCTGTTCTTCTGGCACGCGGCAGTGACCACCGGTATTCCTCGTCGATCACGGCCTTCCCGGCGTTCAGCAGCCGGTAAAGCACCGAGTTGGCCGCCTTACGATTCTCCAAACCCGTCTGCCGCGCAATTTCGCCGGCCTTCGCCGGCCCGATCCGGGCTAGGCAACGGAGAATGTCATCCTCGTGATCCATCGCACTGGTCGCCTCAAACGCGCTTCATCTCGAGCTATGCCACCGCAAACACCTTCATGACCTCATCCCCGAGGTGGTTGATCACCGTTACCGCGATTCGCCCCGTGCTCGGTTTCGGGACAGGGGGGACAAAGGACGAGAGACGGCTCGACTCGACAATTCTGTCCGTGGGCTGGCCGTCCGGATAAAATTCCCAGTGGCGGCTGTGGTATTCATAGAGCGACTACAGAAACGGCTGCTCAAAAAAATGGAGCGGCATGTGACAGGACTAGAAAAAGAAAGCGAGCACGCGCTAGATTGCGCGTGACATGATCTTGAGTGCTGAAGGGGCAGGCTTGAAAGCCCGAAATCTACCGGGTTTCCGGCAGTTTTTCTTGGCACAAAATCGACCGGGCGTTAAAAAAATATAGTGCATGGCGCGCGTCGTCCTGCGCACCCGAATTCGCGACGTGAAGACAACCGAATGCTTCATTGCCCGGCTGGGCGAGGGAGAGGCAAAAGCATTCATCGAATCATGCCAGCGAGAAATCATTCTGCCGGAGGATTGGCTTCGCCACGCAGCCGGATTGAACATCCGAGAGCCCTTCGTCGTTCCCGCACCCCCGAAATGGATCACAACTGAGACGGGGAGGATGCTTTCCATTCTCACCAGCCTTTGGACCAAGGCACCCGACTCATTCGCAGCTGCGGCAAAGGGTGTCGGCGGCCACCGACGGTTATGGTTTTCCACCGATTCGAATGAGATTTGGCGGACGGGAAGCAGCAACAAGTCCGAGAAAATTGGTGATTCACCTTGGTGGGTTTCAACGAACTGTCCATGGAACGGAATGACGGCTCGAATTAAAAAGGTGATGGGGAAAATGGGGTTCAGCTCCCGCTATGCCACCGTCGTGTCTTGGGCGGTGGTGGACGGCGTTGGCCGCATCTCCGTTTCCGACTATCTGAAATAATCACAGAGAGCGATTGCCTCGCTAACTGTATCAGCGGCGCTGGACCCGAGCCATCACAAGTCTGCGAGTCGGTGAACGCGGCGCCGGGCCAAGCTACCACGGCTCCGAGCCTTCATTTCGCCGCTCAGTATCCAGGAGTTCGCCTAGCAATACGGGCAGCCGTGCGGAACCTAAAACCCGCATTCAAAGCCGGCTGCACCGCTGCCGCCGCTCGAAGATTTCGGGGCGGGAGAACGGGACGCGGCGAGAAAAACGGAATGGGGATTTCCGGGGAAGTGCGGAATTGCTTGGCGTGCATTAGGCGGCGGCACTCGTGCTGGTTTGGTTGGAGTGGGCGCACAGAGATTCGCGCCCAGAACCAAAGGAGTATGATTACCACCTCGGCTTTCGCCGGCCGGCGATCTGGTGTGGTCTGGACCTGCCCTCACCGTGTCACGCTTGCGCGTGAGGTTGGTGGGGACTATGGCCTCCACGCCTTCCCGACTTCTCGGGTCAGTTACGTTGCTGCTCATCGTCCTTCGAACGCTAAGCTGGTCTAGAAGCTCGCGTGAAATCGCACCTCCGGATCGCCGCCTCCACCGCATCTTCGTCCGCCTCGAGATGCGCCTGCGTGATCGACACGTCCGAGTGATGCAGTGCCGTCTTCACGACCATGATGTCATTGCCGCTGTTGCGGTAGACGTTCCGCGCCCAGGTTTTCCTCAGCGTGTGGGTGCCGAGTCGGCCGTCGTTCGTCACGCTGGCGCGCGCGAAGGCAGCGTGGATGATCCGGCGCGCCGAATCGCGTGACACCGCCCGCGCTGTGCCATCCGGGTTGTCCTCGCGGGAGAGGAACAATGGCAGGTCCGGTGTCAGCACCCAGCGGCGGCGCATGTGCGCGATCCAGGACTCCAGAGCACGGCGCAATTCCGGCAGCACCGGCACCCAGCGCGTCGTACCGCGTTTGCCCTTCAGGTGTCGCGGAGCGACCCCCACTTTCTCCACGACGACTTCGTCGCGCAGGACTGAGCCTACCGTGAGTGACAGCACTTCGGAGATCCGGGAGTCCGTCATCCATTGCGTGGTGATCAAGGCACGATCGCGCGGCGGCAGGGTGCGGACAACGCGTAGCAGTTGGCGTTCTTCGGAAGACGAGAGGGGGCGACGACCGGCCATGGAGATCAAGAGGTGGATGTGAGCAGCCGTGTGAGACGGCATTCACCTCGATTATCTCCCCCATCCCCACCGAAGTCATGGTGCCGAACCACCAGAGTGGCGGTATGCGATGCCTTGGGGTACGCGCCCTGTTCATCACCTTACGTCGTACTAGCCGGGGCTACTCACGCGGCCTCGCTGGGGTCGTCCAAAGTTCTAAAGATATCCGCGAGAGTCGGTCTGCGTGATTATGGGCCGAAACGAGTTCAATTTCGCTTCGGATACCGGCGAGCGATGTCCGCAAGGCAAGGTCTAGCGGAAATCCGCTAGTCGAAAGACTTGCCGAGCGTAGTATTCAGTGTGTAATAGTGGGGGCACTCGATCGGGGTGACTGTGGTGATTCGTTGAGGTCACATCCGCGACTGAGCCGCTCCAGCCCGCCTCAGTTGCGCGGCATGCACCGGCTGGTTCAGCCCCATGAACATTGCCAAGCTCGGATTTGATTTATGGACGCCGCAGGAAGACGCCCTAGCTAACATTCGTCGGTATCGCGGCGCCTACCGTCGCAAGGAAACTGGGCAAGCCGCCCTAGTTCAGATGCCGACGGGAAGCGGGAAGACCGGCATAATTGCCGTTGCGGCCCACTATTCCGAATCTGCTGAAACGGTTTTGGTCTTAAGTCCGCGGGTATCGCTCTGCGAGCAATTGGAACGCCACATTTCGCGAAACTTCTTCGACCGAGTAGCACCTGCCGGCTTCACGCCTCCAAAGACCGTGTTCCTTTGGGAAGGGGGGATGGCGCTTCCGCGTACGAAAGTCGCAGGCATGATAATCGTCTGTACGATTCAGAAAATTCAGCGGCTTTTCAAAGACGACCGCGTGGCATTTGATGCATTTGCGAGCCAGGTTGGTTTACTGTTGGTAGATGAGGGCCACTACGAACCAGCATTGGAATGGAGAGAGGCGATCCGCGCGTTCGCCGCTCCGAAAGTAATCTTCACAGCGACCCCTTTCCGAAACGATTTCAAGCTCTTCGACATCGATTTCAGGCATGCTTACCGGCTCTCCTTCCATGACGCATTAGGGGATGGCTACATTCGTGAAGTTGTCGTCGAACTACGGAAGGGGCATTCTGCCCGAGAATTCGTAGCGGATTTGCTGGCGTTTTATGACGCCCATAGCGCGGAGTTGGGAACCGGGAGCGAGGCGGGCCGCGTGATCATTCGCTGTGACCAGGCACCCCGCATTCGGGCGATCGCCGCCGAACTTCGGCGCAGAGGAAAGCCATGTGTGGCAATCCACGAAACGTTTGTCGATGCAGACAACACAAAAGGCGAATTCAAACAGGTTCCCGATCCCAAACAGAGGAACGAGATATTCTGGATTCACCAATACAAACTCCTCGAGGGGATTGATGACGCTCGTTTCCAAATTGTCGCACCCTACGATGAGCTTAGCTCTACCCGCACGATTGTGCAGCAAGTCGGACGCGTCCTGCGCCGAGGTAGCCGCCCTGACTCGAAAGCGTATTTCCTAGACTATACTTCAGGAAGACAGAAAAAACTTTGGGAGAACTATCGCGCCTTCGAAGACTGGGTCGATAAGCGCGGTTTGGAAGCACTCGATCAGGGCCGTGAGTTGCTCCAGCGGATGCAGGAGGCAATGCCGTCGTTGCTTTACATCGATGGTCGGTTTCGGGCTCCGACGACAGTGGAGAGTATTGACGTGATGAGCGAGCTCATGCTGCCCCTGTCCGCAAACGTGTACCGGGTGTCGCCGGGTTTTGACATCAACGGAATAGAAACGGAGCTGCTGCAGGCACATCGCGACGAGGACCACGTTGTGCACACTCGGCTGAAGAACGGAAGCACCCTAGTCCTCCTGCATGTCGCTTTTCAAAACTCGCCACTGCTTGCTTCTGATTTCTTCATGGAGGCAAAGTTGGGAGCGACGGTCATCCACCAGTGCGACAAGATTGTATTTGTCTATTCCACACAGGGAGCGACCACAGAATTGCCTGGCGTTGGGCCGCCGCTAGCGCCAAGTCGCCTGCAGCGACTGTTCCGTAAGCACGATCTCAACCGGCTCACTGAAGTGAGCCTACGGAGTTCCAATTTTGGGGCGCATGCTATCCGCACGCGTAGTTTCACGGCAGCATCAATTCGAGATACTTTGCCCAGTTTTGACGATACGGCCAATGTCTGCACGACTGCACGTGGGACCGTGGTTAATGGCGGTAATGGCGATTTCAAACATCTCCCTCGCTACCTCGGCTTCACGAACGGTCGAGTCAGCGACAACTCGGGAATGCGCGTGCTGCTCCCAGACTACCTCAAATGGGCAGATTCAGTCGCGGCTGAACTCAATTCTACGGTCCAGCCCCTTCGTGAATTTAAGCGGTATGCAGCTCAGATGCCAGACCCCGCGGACCCCACACCGCAACACATACTACTCGAGGTCCACCAAGTTGCAGAGCTCTTTGTGACGATTCCGCATACAGGTCGCAGTGGGGGACGCCCGCTCGACATTCCGGATGTTGCCGTCCCGATCGTAAAGGACGTGCTGGGCAGAAACGTTTTCGAAGTGGTTGCGAACGGTCAGAAATGCGAGGTCGAAGTCACGTATGATGCCTCGACCACCCGTTATCATCTCGAATCGAGCGATCTCGATCGGGTCTACCAGCCGCTGGAACACAACCGGCGGGAATCGCTGCTTCATTATCTGAATCGCGAGCAGGCGTTTCGAATTATTCCCGCGACAAGTGGCTACTTTTTCAGTGGAGGGCAGTTCTTCCGTCCCGACGTAGATTTTGGCCCAAACTACGACGACAGCATCCTGAACGTTTTCAAACTTCTTGAGCCTGTTCCGGAACTGGCTGCCGTAACGAGCGAGAAGGGACGAACGAGAAATGGCCGATGGTTGGCCGGCTCAGTTTTTCATCTCTTGGACGAACGAGGAGCCGCAGCAACATTGCGACCGCTCCTTCAAGGAGCGACGCTTCAGGTTTGTGACGATATGGGAACAGAAGCAGCGGATTTCATCTTTGCAGATCCGGCAACGCCGCGAGTTGTCTTTGCGCACGCAAAATTCTCGCGCGACCGCCGACTGTATTCAGCATCGGCAATGACGGAGGTGTGTGGACAGGCCGAAAAGAACGCGCGGTATCTTGGTCGTTTCAACGAGGAAGAGCCGCCCAAAGCCGCGCAGTGGCACAGTCAAAAGCTTAAATTCAAAGGTAACCGCGAACACGTTCCGCGGATCCGGCTAGGACCAGCCAATGCATCGGGGAATGATGTGTGGAACGCGATTCGGGCAATAATACGCGATTGGAGAACTTCGACGGAAATTTGGATCGTAATGGGCAATGCACTGTCGGCGTCGGAGTTTAGGGCCCAACTTACGGCCGCGCCTCCGGCTCAAGAAGCCATTCAACTAGCGTTTCGATTATTCACGACGGCCCAAGCTGCAAACGCCGTGGGTGCTCGCCTACGCGTGTTTTGTATGCCGTAGTCATGAGGACAAAGGGGTATTCGCGCAACGTCGTTCACGCTCGTTTCTGGCCACATTGCGAATGCATCGTTCCCCGCCTAACGACGAACTGCACCGGGCCAATGAAGCCGCTCGCCTCACACTCGTCTTCGCTTTGTTCAGAGTTCCAAGATGAGATCCGCTCGGAATTCCGTTTGATTCACCTCGCCAGAATAACCCTGCGCGTTGTTCAGAATTCGAGTGCCCGACGGTGAAGTCTCGCGGTGAGTGAATATGGCTGTGAATCCACACTGAAGGACCGTGCTGAGGTCAACTCAGCCAAATTCACCAGTGATCAGCCCGCGATCTCCTCGTCGCCCCGTGCTACGGCTGATTTTGCACGTGGCTACGTCAGACAATTTCGGACGATGGTAGAGATGGGTAGTTACCGTTCGAGTCGGTTGGCACCGTCCAGTCGTACACAGACGCACTTTGGCTATCGCGCTTAACCAGCGCGATGCTGTGAAGGCAGTCGCGCTTGCCGACGTAGCTTTCTGAGCTGCGGGCAATCTCTTCGCCATTTGCGGCATAGAATATCCAGTAGTAGTGCTTTGCGGTATCCTGTTTGACCCTGAATCGAGGAGTGCTGGTAGCCATAAATTGGTGGAGTTGGTGGTAAGTGAAGTGACTGTCCGGAAAGGAAGGAGAGGCTGCAGGCGATGCAGCCTCTCGAATTACCGCTGGGAACCTCCCAAGCAGTACGCACAGTTGTCGTAGCCCGCGGCGTGCGCCGCCGCCAGTGTCGTGAACGGACGATCATTGCCTGCGCGAATGATCTCGTCGATCTGGCACTGAGGCTTCTCGTTATCCAAATCGTGGACTTCCATCTTGGAAGGGCTCGAATTGCCGAGATAGCGCTCGCCATTCATGTGCCCCGTATAGCGTCTCATGGTTTACCTCCTTTCTGAGTTGATGGTGGACGAACTAAAGGAAGCGAATGCTGTTCGGGGTACACGCGTCCGCGGCAAGATGGGACAGGTAGCCCATTGCCGCGCTGGCAAGGAGTACCTGGATGCCTGGCGAACACTCGCTCGTGTGAGGGCCGCCAAGGAGCCATGCCACTCCGGAGCCGCTTGTCACGCTGTGGAAGAAGCGCCGATGGTCCGGGTGAACCGCCGGCTCGAGAATGTCGGGAATAAGCGCAGCAGTGCCTCCGACCAATGCACATCCGAGGACAGTCCAGACGTCAAATTGGCGACCCGGATTCTTTTCGACCTGCGCCATTTCATTCATTGCCCCCACCGCCGCTCCAGCGAACGCGCCCAGAACAAAGTGCCCGTTTGCACGCATGTTTACCGATTGTAGGGCGACTTGTTGGTCGGCTTGAGCGAGATTCCCTGCTCAGACGCCTTCGCGTAGACACCGGCAACCGGCCTGCCCAGCTTAAGTCCAATAACTGGGGTAGGGGTATTCTGTTTTGCGAGATTGCGAAGTGCTCGAACTTCGTGATCAGACCACGCCTTCCCGGAATTCCGTTTGTAGTAGCTCATGTGTAGTTCAGTTCACTCTTTGCGCGCGTGAGCATACCACAGGGTTTTCGGCTCGCCGGCCCAATGTTTGTTAACGAAACTTGGTCCAGTCCCGGCTTCGTTATGCAGCAGCCCCGCGAGATTGGCTCACAACCACGGCTTTTGCACGCCGCCTTGGAGGAACTGCGCTCCCTGCGCTATCACCGTTTCGAACGATGTGCTCCAGTCGTTCGAGCGATGCACCGGTTGAGCAAGCGAATCGAGAAGCATTGGCTAGCCCTTGAAATCTGGCGCGTTCACGACTGGGTCATTGCGCCACTGACTCTCCAGGCTTTGGACTTCGCCGGCATCGGCGAGCACATCGTTCACGTGCTGCGAACCCGAAGGGAATTCGATGCCGACTTCATCCTGCTGCTGAAGCTGATCGATGACCCTCCTTCACCACAAAAGATCGCATTGATGAAGGAGCATGAGGCGGCGGTAGCAGAAGGGCGTTACGACGGCTTGGCCAAGGAACCGAAGCGGTACGACGAACTGGAAGCGAAAATTCGTTCCGACCCTTTGCTGCTACAGTTTTGGACCCGTCTGCGCAGTCGCTACGCGCCCTACTTTCGTCCAAACGCGCGCGGCGTCGTACGGCGCACCCTGGCTCGTGAGCGCGGCTTTGATTGTCGCCGGAGTTTCCATTGGGCCAAGAAGCGAGATCGGATGCAAATCACGTTCGACGCGTTGTGCCATCGCTGGTGTCTCTACGGCTACGAGAAGGACAGCGCCCTGGCGTTGAAACTCACGGCAAACCTTACCCCACACGGGACGATGATCTTTGTGCCGCGTGGCATGAGTTTGGCGGCAAACCGCACTTTCGTGTGGGCGGCGATCACCGCGATTCACCGGGCGCACGGAGCCAGTCGCCAGGGCGAGAAGCTGTTCGAGATCCGGATTCAGCACCGCAAAGACCGCGCGGCTGCTCGAGCGTTCGATGAAGAAGCGCGAGCGAAAAAGCTCCGTGGAGCAGAGCGATACCGATACATACTCCTCAAGATGGGACAGCTGCCCAACCGTGTGCGGTGGCTGAGACGCCTTTTGCACGACTCGTGAACGGCCGAGCGGTTCGTCGCCAAACCGCAGACCGAATCTGCCTGACCCCAACGGTCGCCAAGACAGTTCGCGGAGTCAGAGCTCGATGACGAGGTCTGTCCGGAAGTATGTTCGAGTTGTTTCGTCGGGATAGCCCTGGGCGTTGTTCAGAATTTGAGTGCGCCCGACGATGAAATCCCGCGGTGAGTGAATATGGCCGTGAATCCACACTGCCGGACCATGCTCCATGATAAGTTCATCCAGATTCGAGGCGTAGGCGGCACTTGCGATGGCGTTCCGTTTCTGGGCAGGGATTGATCGGAAGGTAGGCGCGTGGTGCGTGATCACCACTGAACGGCTGCGATCAGTACCATCGAGAAAACGAGTTAACGCCAGGCGTGACTCCGCATGCAGGAGCGCAGTGTGCTTAGGCATTAGGCGGCCAGTATCGAGCCGCCGGATTTTCCGGTAGTCATTCATGCCGGTCGTCTTCGAAGCTGCGGCAAACATCGCACTCTGTGGATCCCCGAGAAGGTTGAAATCGGTCCAGAGGGTGGCCCCGAAGAAGCTCCAGCCGCCGATGTCAGCGACCTCATTATCGAGCAGTCGGACGTTCGAGCCGGCCGTTGCCTCTCGGAGATTCTCCTGCAGCCGTCCAATACGTTCGCCGTAGAACTCGTGGTTACCACAGACGTAGAGCACAGGTGTGTCGGGAAACCTCTGTTTTGCCCAAGCAACGCCTCTGGTTCCTCGGTCAATATCACCGGCGAGGATCACGAGATCCGCAGGAATGTCGGGCAACTCAACGTGCCCGAATTCTCGGTGAAGGTCACTTAGGATACGGACACGCATGCGCTAGCGCACGGCATCGATCAGCGCGTGAGCTCCTCGGAAGACAAGCATGCGGCGACACGTCCATGCCAGATTAGGCGATCGGGAGCGATGACCTAACCCGGAACCGTGGCTGATGCGGCCGGACATGATCGGTTACTGCTGCAACCAGGACAGTCGCTGGAACAAAGACGCACTCCGAATAGTACGTTTCGTAGTAGCCATCAGTGCGCTGGCGACTGACCCGATACCTTTTGCGCCATTCTTCGACGAAGCGGCGGAGTACAGCCGCCAAACTACGGAAGGGGAGGAGCAGCCATTCGCCATTCGGATAGAGCCAGAGGACATAACGCGTCAGCTTTCCGCCGGACAAAAGGTAGCCGCGGTTGCCGCTCTCCGTGCAGCTGTAGGTCTCGAGCGGAATGAGCCATTCGGACGGATCCGACGGCGGGTTGTTGGATGAGCACTTAACGTCGACAGGCAAGCGTCTTGAGCCAACGACATAGAGGAAGCCGTCGATACCTCGCTTGTCCAAAGCGCGATTTCGATTGATGGAGAAGCCGCGGAAGTGGGTCGGGAAAGACGAACGCAACGCACGGCGAATTGATGGGAGCCGGCCCGAGAGGCTGGCCGCCTTAAGTGAACTAGGAAACTGTGTGGTTTTCATATTACCTGTCGGTGATATGAGTAAACCAGAGAAAGCAACTATTGGGGTGACTTTTTTCGGGGTTTCGCTTTCCTGGGCTGATGCAAGCATTCGCGAACCGTTTGGCGGAGGTGCTAGAACGAGAGAAACTGACCCAAGCCAGTTTCGCAAAGGGCGCTGGACTGCAGGCGACCTACCTGAATCGGCTGCTCAAGACCGGCCGCGCGATGAACCCAATCACAGCGATGCGCATTACCGAAGCTGTCCCGGCGAAGCACCGTGCAGCGCTGGTCGCGGCATTCCTAGAAGGTGAGCTTAGTGAACTCGAGGCGGTGCGGAAGAACGCCGCCAAAGCGACGTCGGAGTCTTACCTGGGTTTGGTTCGAGTGACGCTGGCGACTCGCGATGAGCCTCCTCGCTTTCCGTCGAGACTGCAGGAGCAATTGCGACGCTACGCTCGTTTGAGCGAAGACAATCCCACGTTGCTCCGTGCGCTAGAGGCATTCTTGGAAGCAATGTCCCGGACACACTAGCAAGTAGCTACGCTGGAGCTACAAGCATCTCGTGGCTCCGAACACCGGCTGCTGCCGTCTCTGCCGTTCGTAGCCACTTGGAGGAGTTGGCGGCCATGTCCACCCCTCCATTCAACAGTCTCAATCCGCAATTCCGCCCCGCCGGGACAGTTCACCTGCCACCGCTCGAGGCGGACAGCATTCAAGCCGCAGCGCGAAAGCTTTCTGAGGCCGCATCTGCTTTCCTCTGCTCGGTCGCGCTGCAAAGGAGGCTACCGGACGAGACGCTTCCGCTGGCGCTTTGTTTGGCGCGCGACGCCACCACTCTTTCGCTGGAAGTCGACGACGGATCTTGGCCTAAACCTCTCATTCTACCGCTGCTGAGGTTTACGTCGCTGCAATCGCCTAATCCCGAGTGCCAGCTCTTCGTTCGTGTGTCGGACATCACTGGACCATACGCCGGCGGCCGCACCGCGGCTGGCACGTTTGCATGGGGTCGACTTAATAATCCCGACGGGCCGGATTGGAAAACACTCGGGTGGACCCGCTTTCGGCTCGAAGCAAAGAGTCAGAGCGATCTGCTTGCTTGGTTCCAAGGAGATCCCTTCCGCTTTCGACTCTGGAGTCACCTGTTCACGCTCTTCGGGCGTGGCGAGTACAGAAACCTTCCGCGCGACCTCAGCTATAGCGGGCTAATCGCGTTCCTTGAGGAGGAGGCTTCTGACGCCGTCATTGAGAAACTCGGCGGCCGACCGGCGTTGCAGAGGACCGTAACGATGAAAGCTAGAAGGAAAGTTTCCGAAGCGGGGCGCAACAGCCGGGGGACCACCGAGTCACTGCCGTAACTAAGTTCCGTATGTCGTCTGCATCGTGCTGATGTTGTCGGAGAGACTAGGAGCCATGTCCCTTACAGCGACTCAGCTCATTCCAGTCCTAAGGGGTTGCTGGCGTCGGGCTCCGGCTAGGACCGCTGCCACCTTCTTTTTTGCCGCCGCATGAGCTACCGCGCGAAAAAAGGCCCACGTGGCTTCGGGTGACTTAACCCCGATTGTCATGAGACTTGAATACACCGCTGGATCGATACTTCCGAGGTCCGCGATTTTATCGATCGCTTCATGACAACTCTGATCGGTCACCGGTTGCCATTCAACCGTCGCTCGAAGTCCGTCAAAGGCGCGAAGAACGATCCTCCCAGGCTCTGACAACTCGAGTACCCGTTCAGCCTGATCGAGGGTTAATCGCAAGTGGCAACCGCGGACTGAGGGCAGCCGTTCTAGCTCGGTCAAGAACCAGCCGCTGCTCCGCCGCTCTATCACCGCTCGAGTGCACGTCTGTCCGCTTGTGATAAAGGCCGCACCCTTCGCAGGGCCGTAAATCGTACCAATGGCGCCAACCCGATGCTGCCGTCGAAGTCTGTAGGCTCTCAAACGCGTCTCAAATTGATCAGCGCATGAAAACAACCGCATAAGTGAAACACGGTTGTTGGCTTGGCCTCCCTGGACGGCGTGGAGAGCTGTGTTGAGGACGCGACTGTTACGCGGGGTGATGGCGATGGGTCTCATTGGTAATTTCTGCGATGATCACACAAGCGTACCACACGGGACCGATTCTGGAGGCGCTCATTTGGCCTCGCTTGAGGCTAGCCTCCCTTCGTTGGACGAGGCGCTTTTAACCGCAGATTCAAGGTATCCATGAAAGTTGTGCGCGTAGCCCAGTCTGAGCGTTGCCGGGTGGGGGGCTTGACAAGAAACGATAAACCTCCATCACCGCTGCCCGTGATTTAGCTCCCGGCCATTTCCAATCCTCATGCGACCTAGGACGAAAGTCCGACAGCGTGGGGATTGTGCCCCCATCGGATGGGTTATGGCAGCCTAGGCGAAAAGCTCCAGTGGTTACCTGGGTGCATAGGTGCTCAGGGAAGGCTGGAGTGTCCGCCGTAAGGCCGACCAATGCCGGGAAACGGCGCCTCTCCCTCGCAAGGAAGGCCGGTCGTGAGAGGCGCAAAGCGCCCCATCACCGTAGAAGTTCGACGCCTCGTGTAGCGACAGGCAGCGACGATCACAAACGCTTTGAGAGGATGGAGTGCCCTCAAGAGCCAATCGGGTGCGCGCATAGCGACCGGCCGAAAGGCATCATCGCACGCCGCAAATCAAAACCGTTGCATACAGCAGCCCAAAACGATATTATTATGTCCAAGACATCCTCAATTCAGTGGTGCCACTCTACCGTTAATCCCGTCATGGGATGCAATGGCTGTGAGCTGTACCCCTCTGCGGTCAAAGTTAACTCGACAATTAAGTCCGTGCTAAACCAGCACGTCTGTAAGCGTCCGGCCGTTGACCTCGTAGGCAGCTGAGGTGGAGTCGGGTAAGATG
>JBDZVH010000003.1:0-806121 GCA_040255565.1 Opitutaceae bacterium
CGGCTCTCAACTCTAGGCTCTCAGCTCTCAACTCGCCGCATCGCGGCGAAGCGCGCAGCGGCGACTTGCTCCGCGCGGGATGCGGCACAAGCTTCACGGTCAACCTGCCGCCTGCGTCATGTTCCTGCGTCTCCGTTTTCTCATTACCTGGCTCGTCGTTTTCGGCGCGGCGTCGTTCGCGCGCGCGGAGGAGTCACTCCGCACGCCCTCCCCTTTCCTGCCGCCGGCGGGCGCGGCCCAGCCGGGCGGGGCGGCAAAAGAGGACGCGGCGTTCCAGCTTTCCGGCATGACCGTCGTCGGCCGCGACACCCTGCTGAGCATCACGCGGATGGAGGACAAACGCAGCCAGTGGATTCCGGTCGGCAAAACGGTCGCCGAGATCACCGTCGTCAGCTACGATCCGAAAACCGAACAGGCGGTCATTCGCGTGGCGGGCCGCGAGCACCGGCTGACGTTGAAAAAAGCGAGTGTGCAGCCGGCGCCGGCGCAGCCCGCGACCGTCCCCCCGCCCGCGGAGCACAAACCGGCGCCGCCCGCGCCCACGAAAGAACCCGCGGCCGTGGTGCTGCCCCCGATGACGCCGCAGGAGGAAAAGGAAATGGAGGCGCGGATGCTCGTCAGCGATTTGTTGGAAATCGGACAACAGCAGCGGCAGGCCTACGCGGAGGCGCGACGCAAAGCCGCGCAGGGAAAGGCGCAGCGGGCGCCGGCCGAAGACGAGGCGAAAACCGCCGAGACGAAGCAGTAGTTTGTCGCGCGGGCGACGATGCTCGCGGGCGTTCGTCCGCGGCGCAGTTTCGCCTTTCTCCGGCATGAGGCGCGTGCTTGGGTGAGTGCGCATGAAACTCCTGATCACCGGCATCTGCGGCTTCGTCGGCAGCACGCTCGCGCGCGCTTTCGCGGCGGCGGGGACGCGGCACCAGATCGTCGGCCTCGACAATTTCATCCGCCCCGGCAGCGAGACGAATCGCGAGGAGTTGAAGCGACTCGGCGTGACGCTGCACCACGGCGATCTGCGCACGGCGAGCGATCTCGAGACATTGCCCGCGGTGGATTGGGTGATCGACGCGGCGGCGAATCCGAGCGTGCTCGCGGGCGTGGACGGACGCACGAGCTCGCGTCAACTCGTGGAGCACAATCTTTCCGGCACGGTGAACATGCTCGAGTTCTGCAAGCAGCACCGCGCGGGCTTCATCCTGCTGAGCACGAGCCGCGTGTATTCGATCCCGCCGCTCGCGGCGCTGCGCGTCGAGGCGGTCGACGGCGCGTTTCGTCCCGTGGCGGACGCGACTCCGCCGGGGCTGACGGCGGCGGGTGTGGATGAAAGCTTTTCGACGGCGGCGCCGGTGTCGCTGTATGGCGCGACGAAGCTGGCGTCGGAAGCGCTCGCGCTGGAATACGGCGCGAGCTTCGACCTGCCGGTGTTCGTCAACCGCTGCGGCGTGCTGGCCGGCGCGGGCCAGTTTGGGCGAGCGGACCAGGGGATTTTTGCGTTCTGGCTGAACAGCCACCTGCGCCGGCGGCGGCTGGCGTATATCGGTTTCGGCGGGCACGGTCATCAGGTGCGAGACTGCCTGCATCCGCGCGACCTCGTGCCGTTGTTGGAAAAGCAATTCGCGGCGCCGGCGCTCGATCCGCTGGATCGCGTGGCGAACGTATCCGGCGGGGCTGTCTCCGCGATGTCACTACGCCAGCTGACCGCGTGGTGCGACCGGCGTTTCGGCGCGCATCCGGTGGGCGCGGACGGCACGCCGCGGCCCTTCGACATTCCGTGGATGGTGCTCGATCACGCGAAGGCGACGCGCCTGTGGGACTGGGCGCCGCAGACGCCGGTGGAGGCGATCCTCGAGGAAATCGCGGTGCACGCGGAGGCGAATCCGCGGTGGCTGGATCTTTCGCGCTGAGCGGCGCCGCTACGCGCCACCGCTCAGCGCGAGTGAAAGTGAAAGTTAAAGTGAAAGTG
This sequence comes from Opitutaceae bacterium, assembly GCA_040255565.1. GTDB lineage: Bacteria > Verrucomicrobiota > Verrucomicrobiia > Opitutales > Opitutaceae > Opitutus. The sequence continues at coordinate 1,964 of JBDZVH010000003.1, forward strand.
GTGTCGGGCCGCTGCGCGCCGCCGCTCAGCGCGAGTGACTCTCAACTCTCAGCTCTAGACACTCAGCTCGCCGCAACGCGGCGTCGCCTCTCGCCTCTTGCCTCTCGCCGATCTCCCATCTCCCATCTCCCATCTCCGATCTCCCATCTCCGATCTCCCATCTCCGATCTCCGCCGCGGCGAAGCCGCGGCTTTCCTCATGCCCGCTCCGCTCGCGCTCTACTCCGTCATCATTCCCGCCCGCGACGAGGAGGCTTCGTTGCCTTCTACCGTTGCCAGTATCTATGAAACGCTGACGGCGGAGAACGTGCCGCACGAGATCGTGGTGGTCGACGACGGCAGCCGCGATGCGACGTGGACCGTGCTGCAGCAGCTGCGCGAGAAATATCCGACACTCGCGCCCACGCAGAACACCGGCGAGCACGGCTTCGGCCGCGCGGTCGTGTGGGGGCTCGATCACAGCCGCGGCGATGCGGTCGTCATCATGATGGCCGACGCCTCCGATTCGCCGCTGCACGCGGTGCATTACTGGCGGTTGTTGAACGAAGGCTACGATTGCGCGTTCGGCAGCCGTTTCGTGTCGGGCGGAAAGGTCATCGATTATCCGCGGCTGAAACTCTTCGTGAACCGGCTCGCGAATTTCTTCGTGCGCGTCGGCTTCAACATTCCGCTCAACGACACGACGAATGCGTTCAAGGCCTATCGTCGCACGGTGATCGACGGCTGCCGGCCGTTTCTCGCGCCGCATTTCAATCTCACGGTCGAGATCCCGTTGAAAGCGATCGTCCGCGGCTTCAGCTACACCGTGATTCCGATCTCGTGGCAGAACCGCAAATACGGGGAGGCCAAGCTCAAGATCAAGGAGATGGGCAGCCGGTATTTCTTCATCTGCGCCTACGTGTGGCTGGAAAAATATTTCAGCCGCGGCGACTATCGGAGAAGATAACGCCTTCCCTGCCGCGGCCGGGACGCGCGCTTCGGGAAACCCCGGGCGGGAAAAGCCTTGTTCAAGCTGCGGTCGCTCGTTCACTTCGACCCTTTCCATGATCTATCTCCTTGGAGGCTCCGGTTACGTCGGTTCCGCCTATCAGGCGCTGCTCGCGCGCAAAGGCATCCCTTTTCGCAATCTTCGCCGCGCCGATCTCGACTACACCCACCCGGCCGTGCTCGCCGCCGCGTTGAAGGCGGACCGGCCCGAATTTCTGATCAACGCCGCCGGCTACACCGGCAAGCCCAACGTCGACGCCTGCGAGCTGCACAAGACCGAGTGCCTGTTCGGCAACGCCGTGTTGCCCGGCCTCATCGCGCAGGCCTGCGCCGACGCCGGCGTGCCGTGGGGGCATGTGTCCTCCGGCTGCATCTACACGGGCGCGCGGCCGGACGGCTCCGGTTTCACCGAGACCGACGCGCCGAATTTCACGTTTCGACAGAACAACTGCTCCTTCTACAGCGGCAGCAAGGCGCTCGGCGAAGAGGTCCTCGCCGGCAAACCGGACGTCTATATCTGGCGCCTGCGGATTCCGTTCAACGAAGTCGACAATCCGCGCAATTACCTGACGAAGCTAATGCGCTACAGCACGCTGCTCGAGGCCACGAACTCGATTTCGCAGTTGGAAGAATTCGTCGCCGCGACGTTTGCGTGCTGGGAGCAGCGCGTGCCTTTCGGCACGTATAACGTCACCAATCCCGGTCAGGTGACGACGCGCGAAGTCGTGGAGCTGATCCGGAAGACGGGCGTGTCGGACAAGGCGTTTTCGTTTTTCGCGAACGAAGCGGACTTCATGCAGAAGGCGGCGAAGACGCCGCGTTCGAATTGCGTGATGGATTCGTCGAAACTCGCCGCCGCCGGCATCCGCCTGACTGAAGTCCACGCAGCGGTGGAACGTGACCTCCGCCGGTGGAAGACTGGTTAACCGCGAAGAACGCGAAGTTCCGCGAAGCCATGGCCGACGATTTGCTGTATCGCGAAGAAGTGTATCGGATCGTCGGCGCGTGCGTCGCGGTGCACAAAGACAAGGGCAACGGATTCGCCGAACCGGTTTATCAGGACGCGCTGGAAATCGAATTGGAAATGTCCGAGATCCCTTTCGATGCTCAGCGCAATTATCCGCTCTCTTATCGCGGCCGGCTCCTCAAACACACCTACACGCCCGATCTCCTGTGCTTCGACAAGATCGTCGTCGAACTCAAGGCGGCCAAATGTCTGACTGACGAACACCGGGCCCAGCTGATCAATTATCTCAAAGTCACCGGACTTCAGCTCGGGCTGCTCGTCAATTTCGGTTCCTTCCCTCGCCTGGAGTGGGAACGTCTCATTCTCACTCAGCAATCACTTCGCGCGTCTTCGCGCCCTTCGCGGTTTTCCACTTCATGAACATCCTCGTCACCGGCGGCTGTGGGTTTATCGGGTCCAACTTCATTCGGCAGCGGCTGGCGGAGTCCGGCTCGGCGCTGACGAAGCTCGTCAATCTCGACGCGCTCACCTACGCGGGCAACCCCGCCAACCTGGCGGAAGTCGCCGGCGATCCGCGCTATGTTTTCGTCCAAGGTGACATCGGCGACGGCGCGCTCGTGGCACGGCTGCTGGCCGAGCACGCGATCGACGCGGTGGTGAATTTCGCGGCCGAGTCGCACGTCGACCGCTCGATCGATTCGCCGGAGCCGTTCGTGCAGACCAACGTCGTCGGCACGCTGCGCCTCCTGAACGCGGCGCGGCTGTACTGGGCGAAACTGCCGGAGCCGCGGAAGAGTGCGTTTCGATTTCTCCACATCTCGACCGACGAAGTGTACGGCACGCTTGCCCCGGACGATCCGGCGTTCACCGAGCAAACGCCCTTCGCGCCCAACTCGCCCTACGCGGCGTCGAAGGCATCGAGCGACCACCTCGTGCGCTCGTATCATCACACCTATAAGTTTCCCACGCTCACCACGAATTGTTCGAACAACTACGGGCCGTATCATTTCCCGGAAAAGCTGATCCCGCTGATGATCCTCAACGCGCTCGAGGGCAAACCGCTGCCGGTGTACGGCGACGGCATGCAGATCCGCGACTGGCTGTATGTCGAGGACCACGCGGCGGCGATCTGGCTCGTGCTGCAGCGCGGCCGCGTCGGCGAGACTTACAACATCGGCGGTTTGAACGAAAAACCGAACATCGAGATCGTGCAGACGATCTGTGCGCTGCTGGATCGGAAGTCGCCGCGCGCCGATGGAAAATCCTATGCGACGCAGATCACGCACGTGCAGGACCGTCCCGGCCACGACCGTCGCTACGCGATCGACTGTGCGAAGATCCAGCGCGAGCTCGGCTGGTCCCCGCGCGAGTCGTTCGAAACCGGCATCGAGAAAACCGTCGACTGGTATCTCGGTCACCGCGAGTGGGCGGCGGACATCACCGCTGGCCGTTATGCGCGCGAGAGGCTGGGGACGAAAGGCTGAGGGCTGAGGCTAGAGGCGAAAGGCTAGAGGCTAGAGGCGAAAGGCTAGAGGCTAGAGGACGTATATGAGTAGAGCGGGATTCAAGGGATTGCTCGTGTGGCAAAAGGCCCAGGCGCTGGCTGTCGCGATTTACCAGCGATCCGTTTTCGCGAGAGTTTGCACTAGCCGACCAGATGCGCCGGGCGGCCATCAGCATCTCCAGCAACATTGCCGAGGGCGACGAGCGCGACACCGACAAGGATTCCGTGCGCTTTCTCTACATCGCCAAGGGGTCCGTGGCAGAACTCCGCTCCCAACTCGATCTCGCGAATCAAGTGGGACTGCTCTCCGATTCAGCTTTCCAATCACTCGACGCTCAATCTGAAGAAGTTGCTCGTATGCTGCGCGGCCTGATCAGCGCTCGCGGTACGCGTGCCGAGTCGAGAGACTAACGCGCTTTCAACCCGATCTCGCCAAGCACGCATCGCTCCTCTCCGATCTGTCGCTCTTCTCATGTCCGACGCTCTCGCCTCTTGCCTCTCGCCTCTCACCTCGCCGCCAGCGAGCACGATGCCGCGACGCGGCATCGTGCTCGCTGGCGGTTCAGGCACCCGCCTCTACCCATTGACCATCGCGGTCAGCAAGCAGTTGATGCCCGTCTACGACAAGCCGATGATCTATTATCCGCTGTCGACGCTCATGCTGTCGGGCATTCGCGAGATCCTCGTCATCTCCACGCCCACCGACCTGCCGCTGTTCCGCCGGCTGCTCGGCGACGGCTCGCAAATCGGCCTCGCCCTCTCCTACGCCGAACAACCCAGCCCCGACGGGCTCGCGCAGGCGTTTCACATTGCCGCCGACACCGGCTTCCTCTCCGGCGCGGAACCCTCCGCGCTCGTCCTCGGCGATAATCTCTTCTACGGCCACGATCTCACGAAATCGCTCGAACGCGCTCACGCGCGGACCGACGGTGCGACGATCTTCGGCTATCATGTGGCCGACCCGAAAAGCTACGGGGTCGTCGAGTTTGCGGACGACGGACGCGTCGTTTCGCTCGAGGAAAAACCCGCGCAACCGAAATCCAACTACGCGATCCCCGGCATCTATTTCTACGATCGCGACGTCGTCGCCCTGGCGCGTTCGCTGAAACCGTCGAAACGCGGCGAGCTCGAGATCACCGATCTCAACCGGCTCTATCTCGAAGCCGGCCGGCTGCACGTCGAAGTCCTCGGCCGCGGCACGGCCTGGCTCGACACCGGCACACACGACTCGCTGCTCGATGCGGCGCAGTTCGTCGGCGTCATCGAAAACCGCCAGGGGTTGAAGATCGCGTGTCTCGAGGAGATCGCGTATCGGCAGGGCTGGATCGATCGGGCGCAGCTCGACGCCAATATCGTGAAGCTCGGCAAGTCGTCCTACGGTTCCTATCTTCGCAAGGTTTTTGCCGAGACCGCGTAAGCGCGGCGCAATTCACTCTCATTTTTCTTAGTTTCACGCGGCCGTCTGGCACTTTTTGGCCGGAGCTGACGTAATCCTTTGGAAATGAGCCTCCCGCTGCCGTCTCCGGACGACTCCGATCTCGAACTCTCGATCGTCATGCCCTGCCTCAACGAGGCAGAAACCCTGGCCGGCTGCGTGGAGGAGGCGCTGCAGGCGCTCCGCGATGCGAATCTCCGCGGCGAGGTGATCGTCGCCGACAACGGCAGCACCGACGGCTCGCAGACGATCGCGACGCGCGCCGGCGCGCGGGTCGTGCCCGTGGCGGAAAAAGGCTACGGGTGCGCGCTGCGCGGCGGGATCGCGGCGGCGCGCGGACGCTACCTTGTGATGGGCGACGCCGACGGCAGCTACGACTTTTCGCAGGCGGGCGCGTTCGTGGCGAAGTTGCGCGAAGGCTGGGATCTCGTGATGGGCAACCGCTTCCGCGGCGGCGTGCAACCGGGCGCGATGCCGTGGAAAAACCGCTACATCGGCAACCCGATCCTCTCGGGACTCGGCCGGCTGTTTTTCGGCAGCGCGATCGGCGACTTCCATTGCGGGCTGAGGGCGTTTTCGAAGGAGGCGTATGAACGGCTCGCGTTGCGCACGACCGGCATGGAGTTCGCGTCCGAGATGGTGATCAAGGCGACGCTCTTCCATTTCCGCGTGACGGAGATTCCGACGATCCTGCGACCCGATGGACGCAGCCGTCCACCGCACCTGCGGCCGTGGCGCGACGGCTGGCGGCACCTGCGGTTCATGCTGTGGTTTTCGCCGCGCTGGCTGTTTCTCCAACCCGGACTCGCGCTGATCGCCGCCGGCGTCGCGATCGGCGCCGTGCTCGTGAGCGGACCGCTCACGATCGGTCGCGTGACCTTCGACGTGCACACGCTGTTGTTTGCCGCGGTCGCGATCCTGATCGGGCTGCAATCGGTGATCTTTGCGGTGCTGACGAAAGTCTTCGCGATCCAGTCCGGCGTGCTGCCGCCGGACCCGAAACTGCAGCGCTGGATGGATCGGTTGAACTTGGAAAAATCCCTCGCCGTGGGCATTGCGGCGGGACTGGCGGGATTGATCCTGTCGCTGCACGCGGTCGGGCTGTGGCGCGCGGAAGGGTTCGGTCAGCTCGCGCCCGGCGAACTGCTGCGTTGGGTGATTCCCGGCGGCGTGCTGCTGGCGGTGGGTTGTCAAATCGTGCTCGCCGGGTTTTTCCTCAGCATCCTTGCACTGCCGTTGAAACGATGATCGCGCCGACCTCGCGAAACCTAGGCGGCAGCGGACGCGGCTGGACGCTCGCCTGCGCGCTGCTGGTGATCTTCAAACTCTGGCTCGTCGCGGCCCAGCCGGTCCTCGCGATCGGCGGCGCGGGTCATGACGATCGCCTCTTCCTGCATCTCGCCGACAAGATTCTCGGCGGCCACTGGCTCGGCGCCTACAATCAACTCACGCTCGCGAAGGGTCCGTTGTATTCGTTGTGGATCGCGGCGACGGTGATCGTCGGAATCCCGCTGCCGCTCGCGCAACACCTGCTCTACCTCGGTGGCTGCGTGCTGGTGGTGCGCGCGGTGCGACCGCTGCTGGCTTCGCATGTCGCGGCCTGCGGCCTGTTCCTGCTGCTGTGGTGGAATCCGATGTCGTATGAAATGACGGTGCTCGGACGCGTGTTGCGGCAAAATCTCTACACGCCGGCGTCGCTGGGATTTTTCGCAGGCTTGATCGCGCTCCTCACCGCGCGAAACGCCTCGCGCGCCGTGCGCACCGGCTGGGGCATTCTGCTCGGCGCGAGTGGCGGGGCGTTGTGGCTGACGCGCGAGGAAACGATCTGGGTGGCGCCGAGCGCGGTGTTGCTCGCCGGCCTGGCGGCGTGGCTTTCATGGCGCGCCGGCGAACGGCTGCGTCCGCTGGTACTGCCCGTGGTAGCGGCGACGGCGACGTCCGCGGCGATGCTGCTCACGGTGTGCGCGTTGAACCTGCATTATTACGGCTGGTTCGGCACGGTGGAGTTTCGCGCGCCCGAGTTCGTGCGCGCTTACGGCGCGCTGCAGCGGGTGAAATCGAGCTACGAGATCCCGTATGTGCCGGTCACGCGCGAGGCGCGGGAGAAAATCTATGCGATCAGCCCCGCGTTCGCGGAGCTGCGTCCGCATCTCGACGGGTGGCTGGGCGAGGCCTGGGCGGGCGCGTCGAGCGGCGTCACGCATCGACCGGCGAGCGAGCGAGAGATGGGTGGCGGCTGGTTCATGTGGGCGCTGCGCGATGCCGTCGCTTCGGCAGGACACGCGTCCAGCGCGCGCGAGGCGCTCGCGTTTTACGCGCGGATCGCCGACGAAGTGAACGCCGCGTGCGATCGCGGCGAGCTCGACGCGCGGCCGCGGCGCGATTCGTTCGTGCCGCCGTGGCGGCCGGAGTTCACCGCGGGTTTGCGCCGGGAGGTTCCGCGCGCGCTGCAGTATTTCGTTTCGTTCGAGGGCGGGTCCGCGTTTGCGCCTGGCAGCTTGGGCACTGCCGCGGAGCTCAAGTTGTTCAGCGATCTCACGCGCTGGCCGCTCGCGCCTTCGGCGGAGGCGCCGGACCTGGATCGGAAGCGGCAGCAGCAATTCGATTTCGGTCGCGTCTGGCTGCTCGAGAAGATCGGCCGCGGTGTCGGCGGCGCGCTGATGATCGGCAGCTACGGCGCGGTGCTGTTGTGGGGTGTGCTGATCGTGGTCGCGTTGCGCCGGCGCAAGCTGCCGGTCACGTTGGTCGTCGCAGCCGCGGCGGGCGGCGGAGCGCTCGCGGTCGTGTTGATCAACACGGTCGTCGACGTGGTGTCGTTTCCGAATCGCAGCCCGGGCGCGTTCGCGCAGGCGTATCCGTTGTTGATTCTGTTTGTCGGCCTGGTGTGGATGGAGGCCGTGCGAATCGAACGGAACGCTGTCGTGCGGCGATGACTACACGCATTCGTCTTTCCCGCTGGCTGTTGATCGCGGGTTTCGTGCTCACGATCTTCAGCAGCAAACTGTGGCTGATCGCGACGGCGGGCACGGACCTGCCGCTGCTCGATCAGTGGGACGCCGAGGGCGAAACGCTGTTGCGACCGTGGGTGGAAGGCTCGTGGCGGTGGAGCCAGTTGTTCGATGCGCACAACGAACACCGCATCCCGTTCACGCGGCTTTTCGGTCTCGGGCTCTTCGAGCTCAACGAGCGCCAGTGGGATGGCTATGTCGAATCGGTCGCGGCGGCCACGGTGCACACGCTGTGCGCGCTGGTGCTGCTGCTGATCGCGGGCCGGTTGTTCACGGGCGCGCGTTTCGGCGGCGTGGTGATTTTGCTCCTCGCGCTGTTTTGTCTGCCGCTGTCGCCGGAGAACACGCTCGTGGGTTTTCAGGTGCAGTTCTATCTGTTGCTGCTGTTTTCGCTCGGCCACCTGTGGTTCACGCTGACGCGGTCGACGTTCAGCGCGTCGTGGTGGGTCGGCCAGCTCTGCGGCGTGCTCACGCTCGGGACGATGGCCTCGGGATTTCTGTCGTCGGCGGCGATTCTCGGCGTGCTTGGGCTGCGGGGGATCCAGGAGCGTCGCCGGACGACGCAGCAAATCGCCAGCGCGGCGATCGCGCTCGCCATCGCGATCGCCGGCGTGCTGCTGATGCGCGAGGTGCCGGCGCATGCGGCGTTGCGCGCGCAGTCGCCGGGCCAGTTTCTCGAAAGCTTTCTCGTGCTGATCGGCTGGCCGGGCGAGGCGCGGTATTATCCGTGGACGGCGGCGTTGAGCCTGCCGGTGATCGTGTTTGCGGTCAGCCGGCTGCGGCGGGGAACGTGGACGCGGGAGGATGCGTTTCTGTTCGGCCTGATCGTTTGGATGGCGGTGCAGACCGCCGCGCTCGCCTACGGCCGCGGGATCCTCGGCCGGCAATCGATGCTCTCGCCCAATCGCTACCTCGACCTGCTCGCGGTCAACGTGCTCCTCAATTTCCTCGTGCTGCTCCGCAGCAGCCGCACGCGCCTGCAACACGTGATCGCCGCGGTGTGGCTGGTGTGCGTGTGTCACCTGCTCGTCCGTTACGCGCAAATCCTGTGGCGGTCGGACATCCTGCGCGACGTCGGGCGGAATCACCGGCGAGAGATCAACGTGCGCGATTATCTCCGCACCGGTGACGCCCGCCACCTGTCGGAACCGCCGGCGAGCGACATCCCCTATCCCAGTCCCGAAGCGCTGCAGCAACGCCTCGCGTCGCCCGCGATCGCGGACGCGATGCCGCCAAGCGTGCATCGTCCGCTGCCGCTCGTCGGCGAAGCCGCAGCCGCGCCGCGCGCGCTGCCGGACGCGTTTCCGGCTCCGCCCGGCGCGCTGGTGCTGAGCACGTGGACGCCGCCGGACGCGGGCGAGTCCGGAGAACTCGTTTGGCGCAGCCGGCCGCAACCCGCCAATCCGGCGCGGCCGTATTTGCGCTTCCATGTCGCCGGCGATTTCCGCGCCAACAATCCGTCGCTCGAGCTCATCTTGAAATCCGCGACCGGCGACGTGGCGCTGCGGCCGCGCGCCGGAGCCAAAGACGCGTGGCAACGACTCGAAAGCGCGCGACCGGACGGCGACTGGTGGATCGAGGTGCGCGACGCGAGCGCGTCGGGGTGGCTGGCGTTCACCGCGCCGGTTGAGATGGCGCGTGGCTCGTGGGTGGCGCATCGCGTGCTCGCGGCGCGGACGTGGCTGTTCGCGCTCGGGGTTTTGTTGCTCGGCGCCAGCTTCGTCCTGCAGTTGAAACGTCACGGCGGGCCCGCGACCAGGCCGGCGGTGGACGCGTGAAGCTCCGCGGTTTTGAGCTTCGCTGGAGCCATGGCGCTCTCCTAGGTTGATCCGCGAATGGCGAAAGTCTCGTTCATCACCTCGCTCTACAACTGCCTGCCGCTGACGCAGGAGATGCTCGCCAGCCTTCGCGCCACGCTGCCGGAGGACCTCGAGCACGAGATCATTTTCATCGACGACGGCAGCACGGACGGCACGCGCGACTGGCTCGCCACGCTGCCACCGCCGTGTCGGGCGATCCTGAACGAGCGCAACCTCGGCTTCGCCGCTTCGAACAACCGCGCCGCTCGGGCCGCGACGGGCGACCTGCTGTTTTTCCTCAACAACGACCTGGTGCTGCAGCCCGGCTGGTTCGAGCCAATGTTCCTGCTCTTCACGCTGCGCGAGCGGCTGGGGCTCGTGGGCAACCGGCAGAACGCGCATCGCGACGGCTCGCTCGATCACTGCGGCGTGCGCTTCGACTCGCTGGGCCGGCCGTTTCACGACCGACGCCGCCCGTGGTGGAAAATGTTGAAGCGCTATTCGCGCTATCGCGCCGTGACCGCGGCGTGCTGCGCGATTTCGCGTGAGGTGTTTCTCGACATCGGCGGCTTCGACGAAGTTTACCGCAACGGCTACGAGGACATCGATCTCTGCCTGCGGCTCAACGTGCGCGGCTATCGCAACTACGTCGCCAACCAGAGCACCGTGCTGCATCACGTGAGCGCCTCGCCGGATCGCTTCGTGAAGGAGAACGACAATCTGAAGGAATATCTTCGCCGCTGGGGCCCGCCCTTCCGGCCGCCGCGCGATCCCTCCGGCCGCGAACTCGGCTGGAGTTATCTCAACCGGTATTGGAAACGGCCGTGGCGGTATCACGGTTTGAAAGTCGCGCTCGCGCTCGCGCGGATCGTGACAAACCGCCCCTGCCATCATCTGATCAAACGCTGGAAGCTCACCGGGGCGACCACGTGAGCCGCGTCCGCCCGCGCTGATGGCCTTCGTCCTCGCCGCCGCCTTCGCCCTTGCGTGCCCGCTTTCCGGATACGGACTCGGCGTCCGACTCGGCGCGCTTTCGCCGGCGGGGCGTTTCGCGGCGTCGACGCTCGCCGGCCTGCTGTTGCTGCTGGCGACGCTTTCGGTGGTCAACGCCTTCGTCCCACTCGGACCGTTTGCCGCCGCGCTCTGCCTGTGGCCGATTGCGTGGACCCTCCTCCCGGCCGCGTCGCGCCGCGCATTGGGCGACGACCTGCGCGCAATGTTGGGCGGCCGTCTCGGTCAGGCCGCGCTGGGGCTGACGGTTCTCTCGCTCGCGATCCTGCAATGGCCTGAGCTGTCGCGACCGGAGCTGATCTACTACGACGGCACCGCGAATCACGACGGCTACTTTTGGGTGACCGGCGCGAAACATCTGCAGGCGCACGCCTACCTCGAATTGGCGCCGCCTGATCCGTTTCATCCCTGGGCTGATGCGACCCGGGCGATCAGCGGCTGGCGCCCGGCCTGGGGTCGCGCCGGCGCCGAGACGCTGCTGGCGCTCGCGGCTTCGCTGACGAGCCTCGATCCCGTCGCTGCGTATCTGCCGCTCACGGCCGCGCTGTTCCTGCCGTGGCTCGCCGCGGTGTATCTCGTGGCGCGCGGGTTCTGGATCGAGCGCCTGACATGGACCGGCCTCGTCGCGCTGATCGCGCTGCAGCCGTTGTTCACGTTCTTTCGCGCCAACGCGAATCTCCCGAATCTGCTCGGCATTCTCTCGGGCGCGACCGCCGTGATCGCGCTGCACTTTTTTCTAGCCGGGAACGCACCGCGGCGCGGCTGGCTCGTCCTGCTCGCGCTCGCGGTGCACGGCGTGCTCTTCACGTATCCGGAGCTCGCGCCATTCATTGCGGTGCCAGGGGCGCTGCTGTTGCTTCGCGCGTGGCGAGCGCGAAATCCGCCAACGCCGCCGCGCCGGATCGGCTGGGCGGTGGCCGCGACGCTGATCGGTCTGATCGCGCAGCCGGCGACGGCGGTGCGCGCCTATCATGGCTTTGTGCATTCGTTTCAGACTGCGCGCGCCGACGAGGCATGGGTGAGCATCATGGCGAAGCTCGAGCCGCCGCAGTTTCTCCCGACGCTCGTCACGCTGTCGGCCAGCGGGATGCAGTATTTGGGATTTGGATTCGGGCTGCTGGCGTCCGCTGCGCTGATCGGCGGCATAGTCATCGCGCTGACGCGGGCTCGGGATCGTTTCGGAGCAGCCGCCACGCTCGCGGGTGCGGCGCTGTTGCTGGCCTACACGGTCGTCACGGATTTCGATTACGGCTGGCAGAAGTCCGCCCAGTTCTCCGCGGTCTTTCTGGCCGCGATGCTGCCGGTGGCGGCGTTGAACGACGCGCCCGTTTTCCTCCGGAGGGGGCGCCGCGGCGCTTTTCCCGTCGTGCTGCTCGCCGGGACGACGATCGTTTTTGCGATTGGCGTAATTTTCCACGGATTCGACACGCAGAAGTGGTCGGTGCGAAAAGCGATCACGCGCGACTGGCCGGCATTGGGCGCGCACGTTTCGCGCGCGTTGGCCGGCCAGACGATCCTCGTGGAGCCGGCGACGTTTCGGATGTCGTTCTTCGACGGCATGTGGGCAGCTTACTATCTGCGAGCGGCGTCGGTCGTTTACGCGGAGCGCGGACACCAGAACGGCGGCTATCTGCGCAGCGCGGTCCGGCATGAGTCCGACGCAGATTCACCTGCGCCCGCGGCGGTCCTGCTCAGCCGCGCGTGGGCCGATGCCTTCGACGTCGATTCGCCGCGGCTGTTCAGCTCCGAGCGCTTCGTGCTCCTGCGCGCGGCGAACCGGGTTTTGCGGCTCGACGGCTTTTCTCCGGCGCAAGGCGTGCCGGACACGATCAACCCGGCGGCGACGATCGTGATCCGGCCGGGGCAGCGCGCGGAGCTGCGGTTGTCGATCGAAGCCGAAGCGACCGTGCACTGGCGCGCGACCCACCTCGTGGCAGGCCGCCCGCGCGAGACGTTCGACGTCGCCGGGCCCGCACCGTGGCAGTTCACGGTGCCGCTCGAACCGAATCAGGACAACCGCATCGAGTTCGTCGCCACGCCGCTCACCGACGACGCTCCGCCGGGCCGTTACAGGATTGCGGCCATCCGCCTCGTGCCTGTTCCCTGACGCTGCATGCTCCTGCTCGATCTCACCCACACCAGCCACACGCCGGCGCGGACCGGCATCCAGCGCGTGGCGCGAGCGCTGCATCAGAATTTTGGAGACAACGCGCTTGCCGTCACCCGCGATCCGTTTCTCGGCGGGTGGCGTGCGCTGGAAGCGTGGGAGCTCGCCGACCTCGCGCGCAGCCAGGGCGGTTTGAAGCGCAAGGCCACCTGGCCCGCGTCCGCCAAGTGGCGCGGACGGTTCCGCCGCGCTTTCGGCCGCGCGCCGCAGCATCTTTTGCGGGGAGAATTCGATGCGCTGATCGTGCCGGAGCTGTTTTCCGTTCAGGTCGCGCGCGACCTGCCGAAACTTTTCGCGCACGTCCGAGGACCGCGCGTGGCGTTGTTTCACGATCCGATTCCGCTGCGTTTTCCGGAATTGACGCCCCCCGGGACGGTGGCGCGGCTGCCGGTGTATCTGCAGGACCTGCTGCAATTCGACGGAATCGCGGCGATCTCGGAAGAATCGCGCGCTTCGCTCCTCGCCTATTGGAAATGGCTGGGCGTGACGTCGACCCCGACCGTCGCCGCAATTCCGCTCGGCGTCGATCCGCCGCGAACCGCCGGCGCAGAGGCGGCGGCGGCGCGGGAGTCCGCCAGTCCGGTGGTGCTGTGCGTCGGCACGCTCGAAGGACGGAAAAATCACGGCGTGCTGCTCGACGCCTGCGAAGCGCTCTGGGCGCGCGACGTCCGGTTCGAGCTCCGGCTCATCGGCCACGTGAACGCCGAAACCGGTGGCCCGGCGCTCGCGCGCGTGCGCGCGCTGCAGGCCGCGGGCCGGCCGGTGCGGTTCGACGGTCCGGCGACGGATGAGGCAATCGCCGCGGCTTACGCCGAGGCGGCGTTCACCGTTTATCCCTCGATTGCCGAAGGCTTCGGGTTGCCGGTGATCGAGAGCCTCGCCCGCGGCAAGCCGTGCATCTGCTCGGCGAAAGGCGCGCTCGGCGAGATTTCGCAGCACGGCGGATGCGTGGCGCTCGCGACGTTGACCGCCGAGTCCATCGCGGGGGCGATCGCCGACCTGCTCGCCCGGCCGGACGAACTCGCGCGTCTTTCCGCCGTTGCGCGCGGCCGGCGGTTCAAATCGTGGGCCGACTATGCGCGCGACCTCGAATCATGGATACAAACCGTGCGGCGGCGCTGAAGACGACGCTGCCGCTCGTGCTGTTGTGCGTGGCGGTGACGATCGGCGGGATCGGGTGGCAGGCGTGGGACATGTTCGGACCGGGCCGACGCTCGATGCTGCAGGGTTGGGACGACAGCTTTTATTACTTTTGGCTGCCGTCGGTCGTGATCGACCGCGATCTCGATTTCTCGAATCAACTCGCACAAAGCGAGTCATTGCCGGCGGCGGATCGCGAGGCGGCGCTGGCGGCGCCGCGCACCGCGACGGGACTCGTGCCGAACAAGTATCCGCCCGGCTGGGCGATCGGCAGCGCGCCGTTTTTTCTGCTCGTGCATGCGTTCAGTCCCGCCGATTCGACGGGGTTCGAGCCGCGCTACCTGCTCGCGGTGTGGCTCGGCCAGCTGCTGTATGCGATCGGCGGCATGTGGCTCGCGACGCGAATCCTGCAGCGGTTCTTTCCGCCGCGGGAGTCGAGTTTCGCGGCGCTCGTGATCTGGCTCGCGAGTCCCCTCGTGTATTATCAATCCGCCCGGCTCTCGATGAGTCACAGCCAGGTATTCGCGCTGGCGATGCTGGTGTTCTGGACGGCGCTGCGACTTGAGGATGGAGAACGCCGGAGTCGTTTCTGGGCGTTGCTCGGGTTCGCGTCGGCACTGCTCGTCGTCACGCGCAACGTCACCGTCGTGTATCTTCTGATGCCTGCTTGGGTCGGGCTGCGGCAACTTCGCTCGGCGCGCGCGGCCGCGGCGTTGATCGCCGGAGCCGCGCCGATCGTGGCGCTACAGTTGCTGGCGTGGAAAGTTCTCTACGGGCGCTGGCTCGTGTATTCCTACGGCGGCGAGCGTTTCGATTTTTCGCAGCTGCATCTCGCCGAGGTTTTGTTTTCACCGCGGCACGGCTGGTTTTACTGGCACCCACTGCTGTTGCCGGCGGTGGCGGGTTTCGCGATCTGGGCGATCGCGCGCGGCGGCGCGATCGGGCGCACGTGGTTGGTGTCACTGCTGCTGATGATCGGATTGGCGGGGGCATGGCCGATGTGGTGGCTGGGATCGTCGTTCGGCTATCGCGGTTTCGAGGTCGGCGTGTTCCTGGCGATGGTCGGATGGGCGGCGCTGTGGCAGCAGCTGGGGCGGCATGCCAGGGCGCGCGTGGTGATCGGTTCCGTCGCCGCTGCCGCCATCGTTTGGAACCTCGCGCTATTGAGCCTCTTTCTCGCGCAACGAATTCCGCGTGAAGAAGCGGTGCGTTATCGCGATGCGGCGGCGGCATTGGGTGAGCTCGTGCGGCCGGCGCCGTGACCGGCGGCTTTCGGATTTGCCAAGCCCCCCGTCGCACCTAGCGTCCCGTCGACCTATGGCGTTATCGTTTTTTGCGAAGGAAAAGAAGGGCATCCTCACGCGCTGCCGCGATGACTATGCGACGAAGATGCGGCTGCGTTACAATCCGTACTACCACGCCATGGAGTCGCAGCAGGGAACGACGGTGAAGCTCGACGGGCGCGAGATGATCATGTTGTCGAGCAACGATTATCTCGGGCTCTCGTTCCATCCGAAGGTGATCGAGGCGGGTCGCGACGCGCTGCTCAAATGGGGCACGAGCACGACGGGAGCGCGGCCCTCGAACGGCTCGCGGGCGTTTCATCTGCGGCTCGAGGAAAAGCTCGCGGCGTTCTTCGGACGCGAGGCGTGCCATGTGCATGCCGCCGGTTATCTTTCCTGCCTGTCGAGCGTCGCGTCGTTCGCGCAAAAGGGCGACGTCATTTACGCCGACAAGAACATCCACTCCTGCTTGTGGGACGGCATTCGTCTCTCGATGGCGACGGTCGAACGCTTCTCGCACAACAGTCCGGACGACCTGCGCAGCGTGATCGCCGCGACGAGCTCCGACGCGCCGAAGATGCTGGTGATCGAGGGCGTGTATTCGATGGAAGGGCACATCGCGCGGATGCGGGAGCTGATCGACATCGCGGATGCGAACAGCGTTTTCTCGGTCGTGGACGACGCGCACGGTTTCGGCGTGCTGGGTCGGCAGGGCCGCGGGACGGTCGATCACTTCGGCCTCAACGATCGCGTCGACGTGATTTGCGGCAGCCTGTCGAAATCGCTCGCGAGCACGGGCGGTTTCATCGCGGCGTCGCGCGACGTGATCGAGTATCTCCGGTCGAATTCGCGGCAGACCATCTTCAGCGCCGCGATCAGTCCGGCGCAGGCCGCGTGTGCGGAGACTGCGCTGGAGATCATGCAGACCGAGCCGCAGCATCACGAGCGACTCTGGGCCAACACGAAGAAGTATCGTGCGATGCTGAAAGGTCTCGGCCTCGACCTGTGGGGCAGCGAAACGCCTGCCGTGCCGATCGTGCTGGGATCGAAGGAGCGCGTGTATCTTTTCTGGCGCGCGTTGATGGAGAAAGGCGTGTTCACCGTGATGTCGATCGCGCCCGCGGTTCCCGCCGGCAAGGATCTCATCCGCACCGCGATCTCCGCGATGCACACCGACGAGCAGCTCGAGAAGATCGCCGAGGCGATGGCCTATGCGGTGAAACGGCTCTGAGTGTCGAGCCGGCCCACGGAGTGGAGAACCACGCAAGACACGAAACACACGAATCGGATCTGACCACAGAGTGCACGGAATGCACAGAGTTCATCTCGGTCAGCTTCCTTTCCGTGTAGTCCGTGGGCAGGTCGCCGCTTCGCGGCGAGTTTGGGTTAAAGTGTAAAGTTGAAGGCGTGGCCATCGGGACGATGGCCGCTACCGCACCACTTCGCGGCGCCACCGAGTGCGCGGGACCTCTATCCGGAGAGCCCACGGAACACACGGATCACACAGAAAAGAATCCAGTCCGGTTCCGTGTAATCCGTGTATTCCGTGGGCCCTCTTCCTTCCGTGTTTTTCGTGTATTTCGTGGTTTCAACCGGATTGCCTTAGAGCCTCTTTGCAACGGATTCCACTGAGGGAACCACGAAAGACACGAAACACACGAAAATCGGATCTGACCACGGCACACGCCGCTTCGCGGCGAGTTTGGGTCTAAAGTGTAAAGTTGAAGGCGTGGCCATCGGGGCGATGGCCGCTACCGCGCCACTTCGCGGCGCCACCGAGTGCGCGGGACCTCTATCCGGAGAGCCCACGGAACACACGGATCACACAGAAAAGAATCCAGTTCGATTCCGTGTAGTCCGTGTATTCCGTGGGCCTTCTTCCTTTCGTGTTTTTCGTGTATTTCGTGGTTTCAACCGGACCCCCGCGCGGCTTACGCCTGAGCCAAACCGGCTTGTAGGATTCTCGCGGTTTCGGCCCAGGTGGGCAGCGGGCGACTTGCCGCCTCTTCGCGCAGACGTGCCTGGCGGGCGGTTCGGCCGATCACATCGCGCAGCGCGGCGGTCCAGGCCTCGACAGAATCAAGCTCAGCGAGCAGACAACCGCCGCCATCGGCGTTTTCGCGCAACACCGCCAGGTCGCTGGCCACGCAAGGCACCCCACGCCACAGCGACTCGAGCAGCGGGAGTCCGCAGCCTTCGGCGATCGTCGGGAAGACGGTGGCATCCGCCTCCGCATAAAGCTTCGCCAACTGCGCATCGCTCGCAGCCTCGTGAAAGTGCAGGCCGGACCAACGCTTCTTCAGCTCGCGAATCCGCCGCACCACCGGTGCGCCGAAGTGCGGGTTGATGCGTCCGACGATGTGCAGATTGAACTTCAGTCCCGCGCGCCAAAGTCCGTCGCAGACTTCGAGGAGAAAGAGCTGGTTTTTCCGCGGTTCGAGAATCCCCACGCACAACAGATTCGCGGGTCTGCTCGCCGGCGGCGCGGGCGTGGCGGTCCGCGGACGGCCGTCGAAATCGGCACCGAGCGGCAGCACCTCGACCGGCGGCGGGCGCTCGAGTCCGAGCCAGCGCCAGTAGTCGACCAGTTCCGTGCGGCTGGCGACGGAGATCGCCCAGACGCGCTCGAAACGCGCGAGCATTTTCAGATAATGCGGATGCCGGGCGACGCTGTGCGGCCAGGTGATCCGCGGGTGTTTCAACGGGATCGCGTCGGCGAAAATCGCTGCAGTGCGGCAACGGCACGAATCGAGAAAGGCGCCGAAGCCGGGCCGCTCCCCTTCGGAAAACAGTTCGGTCGTGACAAACCAGTCCTGCGCGGAGGCATGGACGCGCGCCTCCTCCCACGTGGCCGCGGACGCGAAGGAGCTGAGTTCGCGGCGCAGCCGGTCGCTGAGCCGCGCGAGTCCGGAGCGATGTTTCACCGACCTGGCCTTCGTGACGTCGAAATAAATCATGACGTCGCGGACGCCGGCACGCCGGCGGGGACCTTCGTATCCGCAATGACACGACGGAAGTGCTGCAGGAGGCGCGCCGCGTTCCGGTGCGCATCGAAATTCTCCTCGACCCAGCGCCGCGCGGCGCCACGGAGGCTGTCGGCAAACCGGTCGTCGCGAGCGAGCCGCCGGAGGGCGGTCACCCAGGCTTCCGGCTCCTCCACCGGCGCGACCACCCCGCTCACGCCGTCGGCGACCGCCTCGGTGGTGGCGGCGGTGGGCGATGTCGCCACCAGCACGCCGATCGACATCGCTTCGGGAATCACGTTGGGGAGGCCGTCGCGATCGCCGCTGGGGGCGACGACGCCGGTGTGCAGCAGGACGTCGGCCCAGCCGAGCTGGTTCCAGACTTCATGCTGCGGCAGGTGTCCGGTGAACGCGACCTGCGAAGCGACGCCGAGGTGGCCGGCGAGTTGCTCGAGCTGCGGCTGCAGGGGACCGCCGCCGACGATCCGGGCTTCGAAATCCACGCCCGCCGCCTTGAGCGCCGCGTAGATGCGCAGCTGGTGATCGAGTCCTTTCTTCTCCACCAGCCGGGCCACGCAGACGAGATGCAGCGGATCGCGGTGCGCGCGCAGCGGCTTGACCGCCGGCAAACGGTCGAGTCCGCGCCGGATGCACACGACCCGGTCCGGCGCAAGGCCGCGGGCGATCAGCGAGGCGCGCCCCATTTCGGTGGAGGTATGGACGAACGCCGCGTGCTCGAGCTTGTCGTGCAGCCACCAGTCGCCGCCGTATTCGTAGATGTCATACGCGTGCGCCGCGGCGCTGAAGCGATGGCCGTCCATCCGCCAGAGCAGCCACGCGGCCGTCGCCGGGGCGCCGCCCCAGGCGGCGTGCACCAGCGCGGGCGGATGGCGGCGAAACTCGCGCGCAAACAGGCAGGCGAAGCCTGCGCCGAGCATGTTTTCCCAGAAATTGAGCCAGGACGGCGCGCGGCGCGTGCTCAACCCGCGCAGCAGCTGGCGCAGGACATCGGGCCGCCGCCACGCCTCGTAGGGAATCATCCAGAAAAGGGTGAGGAGCCGCCATTTGTTGAAACGCCGGACCGGGAGACCGCGGAAACTGCGGCTGCCGCCCCACAGCGAATACAGGCGCAGCGACACGCCGAGCTCGCGCATCGCGATGATTTCCCGCTGGAGAAACGTCTCGGTGGCTTTCGGGAACGTGGTGAACAGATAGGCGATGACAGGCTCGGAGGTGCGCAAGGTGGAATACTGTTACAATGCTGCCGCCCGGCCGGCCAAGCGGTAAACGGAAATTACGCGCGCGGCGGGGATGAACCACGAAATACACGAAAAACACGAAAGAGGCGAAGGCGGCCGCGGCCCTGCCGCGGCCGCGAGCTGAGATAGGCGGCGCGCGAGTGAAAGTGACAGTTAAAGTGAAAGGGGGAGCCCTCGACACGCTGAAACGCTGACATGCCGAAAAGCTGAAAGGGTGGCGATCGGGACGATCGTCGCTACCGGACCTTAAACTTAAACTCGCCGCAACGCGGCGAAAAGGACCGGACGGGGACGACGAGGCGCGGGTGAATTCGAGCTTCAAACGCCGGGCTGCTCCGGGTTCGTCCGTGGGTTCGGTGGGCCGTCCTCCGATGGAAACGGATGGCGCTCGAGTTGGGCGCGCGCCACTTCGTTGCCGAGCTCGACGAGCTCGTCGATCAGCACGGTGGGATCCTCCTCGTGGCGCAGCTGCAGGAAGCGCTCGCGCAAGGCGCGCAACTCCTCCGGCTGCGCCATCCAGCGGTCGATCAACGCGGCGAAGTCCGCAGCGTTTTCGACCTTCGGGCATTCGGCACCATTGCGGAAGAATTTCCACGTGAGCGCCTCCTGCGGCATGATGCCGCCGAAGGCATTGAACACGATCGGGCAGCGGTAGAAGAGCGCCTTGGCGCAGGTGGTCGTGCCGCCGCGGGTGACGATCACGTCGCTGACCTGCATCAGGCGGTGCACGATTTCGGAGTAGCCTTCGAGGTAGCAACCGAATGCCGGATGCTGCGCGCGCCACTGGAGGAGCTCGTTGTAGGCCTGTCGGTTTCGACCGCAGATGACGATCGCCTGGATCTGGTCGGCGTGGCGCACGAGCGCAGGCAACAGATCGAAATGATTGTGCGCGCCGTTGCCGCCGGTCGCGAGAAAGACCGTGAGCCGGTCCGTCCGGAGACCGAGCTTCTTCGTGAGGAAGGCGCGGCGCTCGCCGGCGTCGAAGATATCGACGTGGGAACGTGGATACATCAGGAGCGCGCGCACGCGGGAGCGCTCGACGGGGATGCCGCGTTTCACCGCGAAATCGTTGGCCGTCGCGGTGCGGGAGAAATACCGGTCGACGGTCGGCTCGATCCAGTTGCGCGAGTAACCCCAACCGCCGGAAAACTCGCCGCAGTAGGTCGCGCAGCGGACGTGCTCGCGGCCGAGCACCTTGCGCGCGACCTGGAAATAACCGCGATTCAAGCAGTCGTGCACGCTGAAGACCAGGTGCGGCCGGAAGCGCTGCAGCACGTCGACGTAGTAGCGTTCGCCGAAGGTGACGCGGCGGGTGTTGAGGAACGCGAGGACCTCGACGATGGCGTAGAAGACCTTGTGCACCCAGGGCGCGCCTTGCTGGATGCGGTTGTAGAGACGCACGCCGGCGCGCTGCACGACGGACGAATCCTCGAGCATCTGTTCGATGCGCACCTCGACCTCGTGCCGGTAGAGCTGGAAGCACCACTCGGCAAACGCCTCCGCGCGCGCGTCGTGTCCGCCGCCCGTGCTGGAGGTCAGCACCAGTATCCGAACTTTGGCCACGCTAGAGCCCGAAGTAGCGGGCGGACACCGCGCGGCGCAGGGCGGCGGGCAGGAAGCGCGCGAAGAACGGCGCGATCGCCGCCTGGAACACCATCCCGGAACGCACCGTGCCGTGGCGACGGAGCCGGAGCGCGCGCTTCAGATCGGCGGCGGCGCGCGCCGCGGGCGGCGCGCCGCGGAGGTGGTTTTCCAGGGCCTGCCAGGCGCGTTGCGTGCGGGCCGACGGGAGCGGCGGCGAGGAGGAGGCGGCCTGCATGGATTGGTTGAAGTCGGTGCGAAAATCGCCCGGGCGGAAATCGATGACGCTGATTCCCGTGCCGCGGGTTTCAATCCATAAACTTTCGCTGAACGCGGAGAGCGCGGCCTTCGCGACATTGTAGCCGCTCATGAACGGCAGCGGAAACTCCACGGCGAGGGAGGAGACGTTGACCAGGCAGCCGGCGTTTTTCCGGCGCATGCGACGCAGGGCGGCATGCGCGAGGCGCAGGGTCGTCCCGATCATCGTGTCGAGCTGCGTCTGCCAGACGGAAAAATCGGTCGCGTCGAATTCGCCGAAGACGCCGTAGCCGGCATTGTTCACCACGAGATCGAAGGCGCCGCCGGCGGTGTTGGCGGCGCGCTCGAAGGCGGTCTCGGCGGCGGCGGGCACCGCGAGATCGAGAATGACCGGCGTGAAGAGCGCCGGATAACGCGAAGCCAGATCGGTGAGCCGGCCGGCGTCGCGGGCCGTGCCCCACACGCGCACGCCCTCGGCGAGGAGCATTTCCGCGAACGCGCGTCCGAGCCCCGCGCTGGTGCCGGTGACGAACGCCGTGGCGTAGAGTTCGGACAGCGGACGACTCATGGGCGGCCGTCGCGCGAGCGAGGTTCAACGCGCATCGCGGTCACGGCTGGCGCAGCAGGATCGCGACATTGGCGCCGCCGAAGCCGCTACTGTTTTTCAGCACCGTCCGCGGCGCGGTGTTTTCCGTCTGCTGCAGGATGCGCAGGCCCTGGCAGGCCGGATCGAGCTGGGAGATGTTGGCCGAGCCCGGGATGAATCCTTCGCGCATGGCGAGGCTGCAGAAACCGGTTTCCATCGCGCCGGCGAGCGAGAGGCCATGGCCAGTGAGGGATTTCGTGCTGCTGACCGCGGGGCGGCCGGCCGCGGCGCCAAGAGCGGAGCGGAGCGCACGGGTTTCCGAGACGTCGCCGATCAGCGTCGAGGTGGCGTGGGCGTTGATGTAATCGATTTCCTCCGGCGCGACCTGTGCCGCGCGCATCGCTCGCGCCATTGCCGCCGCCAGGCCGCTGCCTTCGGGGTGGGAAATGGCGACGTTATAGCCATCGGACGCCTGCCCCCAGCCGAGAACCTCGCAATACGGTGTCACGCCGCGACGCGCGACCTCGTCCTCGGTTTCGAGCACCAGCACGGTAGCGCCACCGGTGCCGACAAAACCGTCGCGCGCGGCGTCAAACGGGCGCGACGCGAGATTGGGATCGGTCTGCAGGGACAGCGTGCGCATGCCGGCGAACGGCAGGATCGCGTCCGTGTTTCCATCCTCGCCGCCAACGACGAACATCCGTTTCTGCCGGCCGAGCGTGAGGTCGTCGAAGGCGTAACCGATCGCGTGCGCCGAGGAGGCGCAGGCGGAGGAGAAGCCGCAGGAAGAACCGAGGATCTTGAACGCGGCGACGAGGTTGAAGTTCAGCGTGCCGACGATCGAAGCGACGATGCCGAGCGGCGAGCAGCGCATGACGCCGAACTTGTTCAGGCGATCATGGTGATAATTCGTGAGCATCGGCGACCCGCCGGACGCGGCGTAGAGGCCGGTCTCCGGATTGGAGACGTCGGTGTCCGCGAGCCGGGCGTCCTCGATCGCCTGGATCATCGCGCAATGCGCGAAGAGGCCGTTCGGCGCCATCGTGCGGAGGAGTTCCCGCTTGATCTTGTAGCGCTCGGGATAGGTCCAGTCCTCCTGATCCGCCGAGTCGGTGAAAAACCCCTTCACGGTGCCGACGACTTTGCACGGGATGTCGGGCTTTTGGAACGGGGGGAAGACCTCGAAGCCGTGCTGCATTTCGCGCAGGTTGCGAGCGACGGTGGCCGCATCGTTGCCGATGCTCGTGACGAAGCCCAAACCGGTGATGAAAACACGAGGCATAATGAAGAAGAAGACTCGAACGCTCCAGCGAGCAAGCGAACGGCGTCCGGGAGAAACGGTCGCAGCGAAAGCGGCCGCCGGTCAATGCGGGAGCACGCTTCAGCGCATCCTCCACGGGGACTCCATCGCGCCGAGCGAAGGCCGTCGCGCGAACTCCAATCGCGGTCGAAGCGCGCTCAGGCGCTGGCGGCGGCGCGAATCGGCGGCGCGACGTTCTCGGTCGCCGCGCTGGACGCCGAACCTGACGCGGCATTCGTCCCGACGGAGGACGGCGTTTCCACCGCCGCGTCGGCAAACGCAAACGTCAGGGTGATCTCTTCGGCAATCGCCGCTTTTTCCTGACCGACGCGGATGGCGCCCTCGAACGTGGCGAGCGGCATCTTCATTCGCTTCGGCTTGATCGACAGCGAAAGGATGTCGCCGGGCTTGCACATGCGATGGGCGCGCACGCCTTCGCAGCCGGTGAAAAAGATCGTCTGCGGATTGACCACCTTGCCCGGCTCCGGCGTGAGGCCTTCGAGCAGGAACAGCACCGCGAGCTGACCGAGCGCCTCCAGCATGATGGAAGCGGGCATCACCGGGTTATCCTTGAAATGCCCTTGAAGGAAAAACTCCTGGCCGCTGATCTTGTATTTGCCGTTGGCCCCGGTGGAGCTGACGGACGCCTCGTTGAGAAAGAGGAATGGCGGCTGGATCGGCATGACGGTGCCGATGTGCTCGATGGGCAGGAATTTCGTCGGCTTCGGGAGCGGAAGATCGCGAATCTTGCAATCGATAAACATCTTCACATCGCCGACGGTGCGAAGGTTGCGCAGCTCGTCGTTGTTGATGGAGAGCTGGAGGATGTCTTCCACGAGGATCACGATCTCCATCATCGTGAGCGAATCGATGCCGAGGTCCTCGATCAGGCGGAGATCGTCGTCGGCATCCTTCAATTTCGTCCGGAGATCGGGTTCGACGAACCGCTCGATCACGCCGATCACGACGGCCGGGACGTGCTCGGGATTCCCCGTTTTGCGAAACTGGACCGCGGCCTCGAAGGTCGACGGTGAACAACGTTTCAGCGACTCCCGCAGCGCGGTCTCATCCTCCGGCGAAAACGGCTTCGCCAGAACAGGAAAGGGTTTGTTCGTCGCCGAACTGGTTGAAGATGCTTCGGACATTGGTGTTGGGTTAGGTTGCTCCGGCACGCTCCATTGTAAACCTCTAAACTTTAGTTGCGAGCCTCGTAACGAAGACGTTCCGGAAGGCGTAGCATGAGCCAAGCCAGCGGCCGGTAACGCGATTCGCCCATTGACCCTCCGCCTTCCGCCGCGTTCCCTTTTCCTCTGGTCGCTCCGATCGTCCGTCTTCGTCCTCGAATGTCCTGTCCGGCTCCAGCCGCCCTGCCTCCGGTTTATCTGATCACGCACGAATTTTATCCGCGGCGGGGAGGCATCGCGACCTTTGCCGAGGAAATCGCGAAGGCGACCGCCGACCTGGGTTACAACCTGGAAGTCTGGGCCCAATCGGCTCCGCCGGACGCCGAAAAGCCCTGGCCGTTTCGGATTCGCCGGTTGCCGCTGAAGGGCTCGCACGACCTGTGGTGCCAGCTCCGCCTCGCCTGGCAGGTCGTGCGCGCGCGGCGCAAGCTTCGCTACGCGATCGTCTACCTGCCGGAGCCCGGGCCGATGCTGACGATGATGCTGCTGCAGTTTTTCCACGCGTTCCGGCCCAAGCGTCTCGTGCTCACGTTTCACGGCTCCGAAATCCTGCGTTTCGCCCACAGCCCCTGGCGTCGTGCCCTCGCCCGCCGCCTGATCGGACATGCGACGCGCGTCACCACCCTCACCCATTACACGCAGGAGCTGTTGCTCGAACACTTCCCGGAGGCGGCCGACAAAGTTCATCTCACGCCCGGCGCCCTGCGCACGGATTTCGTCGTCGTGCGCCCGCGCCGCGCCGAGCCCACGGACAAGATCGTCGTGCTCACGGTCGGCCGGCTGCATCCGCGCAAGGGACAACTCCTCACGCTCGAAGCGCTGCAGGCGCTCGCTCCCGAAATTCGCGCGCGCATCGAATACTGGATCGTGAGCGGACAAAGCAAAAGCGGCTACGAGGCCGACCTGCGCGCCGCGGCCGAAGCGATGCCGGACCTCACGGTGCGCTTCCTCGGCAACCTCCCCGATCAGGAGCTTTCCGACGTCTATGAGCGGGCCGACATCTTTGCGATGACGAGCGTCAATCACGGCCACAGCATCGAGGGGTTCGGCCTCGTTTATCTCGAAGCGTCCGCGCACGGCCTGCCCATCGTGGCTCACGATGTCGGCGGCGTCTCCGAAGCGGTGGTCGACGGAGTGACGGGCCTGCTGGTTCCGCCCCACCGGCCCGCGCAGCTCGCCGCGGCGTTCGAGCGTCTGGTCTTCGATCCGGAGCTACGTCGCCGTCTCGGCGATGCGGGACGCGAGTGGGCCACGAAAAATTGCTGGCGGCGTTCCGCCGAAGCGTTGTTTTGCCCCGCTGAGGAAATCGCATGATCCAATCCCGCGCCAGCGTCACCGTCCGTTATGCCGAAACCGACATGATGGGCATCGTCTACCACGCGAATTATCTGCCGTGGTTCGAAGTTGCGCGCACGCAGCTGCTGCGCGAGCAGGGCTTTCCCTATCGGCAGCTCGAAACCGACGGCTACCGGATTCCCGTGCTCGAAGTCTCGGCGAAATACCTGCGGCCCGCGCTTTACGACGACACGCTCACGATCGTCGCCACGATCCGCGAAAAACCGATGCTGCGCATCCGCATCCACTACGAAGTCTTCCGCGGCGAGGAACTGCTCGCGACCGGCCAGTCGAGCCACGCGTTCTGCGACCTGCGCGGCCAGCCGACGCGGCCGCCACCGGGCTTCGTCGCGCGGATGAACGAACTCTTCCGCGACGCCTCGCCCGCTCCTGGCTCGCCGTAGGGTTGTAGGGTCGGGAGACCCCGCCCTACCAGCACGTTCGCGCGCGGCTCATTCGGCCGCGTATTCAGATAATACGGACGCGTCCGTTTCGTTGGTGCGAGCCTCGGCGAGCAGTTCGTTGGCGCGCGCCGCACCGGCGATCGCGAGGACGGCCCACACCGCATGCGCGCGGACAAGCGGGTTTTCGTGGCGCGCGAGCCGGACGAGTTGCGGCAGGTGCGCCGGATCGCCCGAATTTCCCGCGACCACGCAGGCGTTGCGCAGCAGGCCGGCGAGTTTCACCCGCTTGATCGGCGTGCGGCGAAACACCTCCGCGAATCGCTCCGGCGTCAGCGTCAGCAGTTCGGCGAGCGTCAGGTGCGCGAGCTCCTCGCGCGCGACGAGCAGCATCCGCCGGCCATCGCGTGCGAAACGGTTCCACGGGCACACCTCGGCGCAGACGTCGCAGCCATAGACACGCGCGCCGATGCCGCGTCGCAGTTCGCGCGGGATGGCGCCTTTGTTTTCGATGGTTTGATAGGAGATGCAGCGGCGGGCGTCGACGACGCCGGGCGCGGCGAACGCCGCGGTCGGGCACGCGTCGAGGCAGCGTGTGCATTTTCCGCACAACTGCCCGATCGTCCTCGGCTCGCCGTTGTCGTCGCGTCCTCCGCTCAGCGGCGCGTCGGGCGCGAATTCCTGCCGCGTCAGGATCGCGGCGAGAAACAACCAGTTCCCGTGCGTGCGCGAGATCAGCATCGCGTTTTTGCCGATGAACCCGAGCCCGGCGCGCGCCGCCCAGCTGCGCTCCAGCACGGGGCCGGTGTCGACATAGTAGCGATAATCCGTCGGGCCCGCGCCGTAAAATTCCTCGAGCAGGCGACCCGCGGCTACGAGCGCCGGCTTCATCGTGTCGTGATAATCCTCATACCGCGCGTAGCGGGCCCAGCGCGGCCGGACGAAATCCGTCGCGCCGCCGGCATCGACGGTGCGGTCCGCCGAATAGTTCACGCCAAGCAGGATGATCGATTTCACGCCGGGCAGCACGCGCTCCGGGTCGAGGCGTTTCTCGAGCGAACGCTCGATCCACGCCATGTCCGCCTGCCGGCCGGCCGCGAGCCAGTTTTGCAACGGTTCCCCGGGCAGCGCGGGCGTCACCGCCGCGAAGCGC
This sequence comes from Opitutaceae bacterium, assembly GCA_040255565.1. Lineage (GTDB taxonomy): Bacteria > Verrucomicrobiota > Verrucomicrobiia > Opitutales > Opitutaceae > Opitutus. Next base: position 29,284 of record JBDZVH010000003.1, read on the forward strand.
ACGTCGTCGAAACCGAGCGCGCGCAGCCGCTCGCGCAATTCCTCCTGGCGCGGCGCGATCATCGGCTTGCCTCCAGCGGCCCGGGTCGCTCGCGGCGGTTATTTTTTCGACCGGACAAAATCGAGCGCCTCCCGGCGCCACGCGCGAATGACGTGCGCGACGATGTCGTTGAGCGGACGCGAGTCCGTGAGCAGGACCGTGCCCGCGCGTTTGTAGATTGGTTCGCGTTGCGCGTAGAGCGCGCGCACGCGGGCCTCCGGATCCTCGACGTTCAACAGCGGCCGGTGGCGGTGGCGCGCCGTGCGTTCGAGGATGGTTTCGATCGAGGCGTGCAAACAGATGACGACGCCGCGCTCCTGCAGCAATTCCAGCATGCCCGGAGGCACGACGAGGCCACCGCCGCAGGACACGACCGAACGGGACGCCGGATGGCCTTGCTCGATGTAGGCGCGTTCCAGCGTGCGAAACGCCGGTTCACCGTCGGTTGCGAAGATTTCCGCGATGCTGCGCCCCTGCTGGCGCTCGATCTCGTGGTCGCTGTCGTGCAGCGTGAAGCCCAGCCGCTGGGCCACCGCGCGACCGATCGTGGTCTTGCCGGTGCCCATGAAGCCGACCAGGTAAAGGTTCACGTCCGCCGCATTCATGTGTGCCGGATCAAAGCAACGCCGCGCGCCCGCGATGCCAATCGCGAAAAAAAGCTGCGACGGCGCCGCGGTGGGACTTGAATACGGGTCGCATGACTGCGAACGCACCTTACGCCTTTGCGAGCGACAACACCGCGGGCATTTGTCCGGAAGCCTGGACCGCCCTCGCCGAAGCTAATCGCGATCGCGTCGCGAGCTACGGCGACGATCCGTGGACGCAGCGGGCGACGCAGCTGCTGCGCGAACTCTTCGAGACCGACTGCGAGGTCTTCTTTGTTTTCAACGGGACCGCGGCCAACGCGCTCGCGCTCGCGGCCTGCTGCGGCCGGCCGCACGCCCGCATCCTCTGTCACGAGCTCTCGCACGTCGACACGGACGAATGCGGCGCGCCGGAATTCTTCACCGGCGGGGCGAAGATCAACCCGCTGCCCGGTGCGCACGGAAAACTGGAATCCCCGGCGCTCGAAGCCGCGCTGCATCGCGGCCACGGCGTGCATTACCCGAAGCCGGCGGCGCTGTCGCTGACCCAGTCGACGGAGGTCGGCACCGTCTACTCGCCCGCCGAGTTGCAGGCGCTCGGCGATTTCGCGCGCGCGCACGGACTCGCCGTGCACATGGACGGCGCGCGTTTCGCCAACGCCCTGGCCGCCCTGCGGCGTAACCACATCTCGAATACGAAGGCCCTCGCCGGGCCGTCGGCCGCGGATCTCACGTGGCGGGCGGGCGTCGACGTGCTTTGTTTCGGCGGCACGAAGAACGGCATGCACAGCACCGAGGCGGTGGTATTCTTTCATCACGGGCTCGCGCGCGAGTTCGAGTATCGCGTGAAGCAAGGCGGCCAGCTCGCGTCGAAGATGCGATTCGCCGCCGCGCAGTGGGTCGGCATGCTGCGCGACGGCGCCTGGTTGCGGCACGCGGCGCACGCGAACACGCAGGCTCGGCGCCTGGCCGAGGGGCTGCGCGCGCTGCCCGGGATGCGATTGCTCGAGGAGCCCGAAGCGAACGGCGTCTTCGTCGAAATGCCGCCTGCCGTCTACGCCGGACTGATCGCGCGCGGCTGGCAGTTCTACCAGTTCATCGGCGAGCAGGGGTATCGCCTGATGTGCTCCTGGGCGACGAGCGATCAGGAAGTCGACGCGTTTCTGGCCGACGCGCGGCGACTCGCATAAAAAAAAGCTCCGGCCGAAGCCGGAGCTCTCAAAGAAAGACCGTCGGATCTGGCGCGCGTTATTTCGCCTGGCTGGCCGGGGGCGTGGCGGCGGCGGGCGGGTTGATGTCGAGCAGTTCGACGTCGAAAACGAGCGTCGAGGCGGGCGGGATGCCCGGGCGACCGTCGTCGCCGTAGGCGAGCTGCGGCGGGACGTAGAGCTTGATTTTGCCGCCCTTGGAAATCTTCTGCAGGCCCTCGGTCCAGCCGGGAATCACCTGGTTCAGTTCGAATTCGGCCGGCTCGCCGCGCTCGACCGAGCTGTCGAACACCGTGCCGTCGACGAGCTTGCCGGTGTAGTGCACGCGAACCTTGTCCTCGGCCTTCGGCGCCGGACCCTCGCCCTGCTTTTCGATCTCATACACGAGACCGCTCGGGAGCACGACGACGCCCTGCTTCTTCTTCAAATCCGTCATGAACGCGGTGCTCTCGGTTTCGCTCTTCTGCTTCAGCTTCGCGAGGTAGGCGGTCTGCTTGCGCTGCATGAACTGATCCATGAACGGCCCGATCTTCTCGAGCTCGTAAGGCGATTCCTTGCCCTCGGCGGCGGCCTTGATGCCCTTGATGAAGGCCTGCACCTCGGCAGCGTTGAAATCGAGTTCGGAGATCCCGACGCGGGTCGCCACAAACCAGCCAAACTCCTCGATGAGCTGCTCTTCGGCAAACTCCGCGGCAGGGGCCGGCGCAGCCGCGTTCTTCGCGCCGGCCTGGTTCGGCAGGTCAAGTTTGATCTCCTGCGCGAAGGCCGCGGCGGAAAAGCCGGCCAGCAGCGTGCACGCGGACAGAATGAGTTTGGATTTCATGCGGGTAAACGAAGCAGTGATGGAAAACCGCGGCACGCGTTTGTGCCGCGAAGTTTTCGGGTGTGGCATCCGCCCGGAGCGAAAGCAACCAATTACTCCCCGCTTGTGTCGCCGCGCCGAATTCTCCAACAGTCGCGCTTTTTCATGAAGCCCGATCAATTCTGGACGAGCCAGGACGGACAGATCCTCACCGTGAAGAACCGGGACGATCGCACCGTCGCCCTCACGCTCGCCTTCTGGCCGCGGTTTCCCGCCGAGCTCGACTTCTTCAAGTCCCGTCTCGCCGAACTGAAGTTCACCGAAAGGAGCTCGCTCGCGCGCATCGGGATCGAGATGCTCGTTCGTGGTCCGCTCCGGCTCGAAGGCAACCGCCTCGAGCTTGAGGTCGACGCGTTTATCTTCGACCAGAGCTTCCCGCACGCCAGCTACTGGAAAAAGCTCCTGCGCTCCGGCTCGCCCGTCGGCCGGCTTTTCCACGCCCCCGCCGCCGCCAAGCTGTCCACCGGCGAGATCTGGGACGCCATCCGCGCGAACCGCCTCAAGTTGCCCAACACGATCAGCATCGACCGCGAGGGCCGCGTGTTTCTGACCCCGCACCAGGTTTCCTACACGCTCACCCCGAAGCTGCAGCGGCTGAATTTCGAGCGCATCGTCAGCGGCAACGCCGGTCGGGCGTTTCTCGACAAGATCCAGGTCCGTCATGACTCGTCGCCGCTCACGATTCCGCCGCGCTCCGGGATCCTCACGAGCTGTTCCATGTATTTGAAAGAGCACTTCGTGGTGCTCAACCAGGGCCAGGGAAACTTCGGCATCCACACCAGCGCCATCCTGCTCGATCCGATCAAGACCTTCGGCACGAACGTCATGCTGGAGATCTACAACACCGGCGACCAGCCGGTGGTGAATCCGATGGTGTCGGTCGAGATCTTCCGCGCGCCCGAGGCCGACGATCCGGAGTTCAAATCCCGCCAGAAGCGCCGCCGCCGGCTGCTCTCGCTCTCGCAGGAACTGTATCAAAGCCTCGACCAGCATCCGCCGCACGACAATCACGAGGCGCGGCCGCGCACGAAGATCACGGTGCGCAACCAGAGCGCGACGATGGAGAACCGTTCGCTCTTCATCCGCGCCGGCGACGATCCCGCGGCCATCCTGCGCGGCAACGGCGGTCCCGGCGGCCACCGCACGATGATCCAGGCGCTCGACGCTGCGGCGCCCAACGCGGACACGCTCGTCCTCGACTATTTCCCGGACCTGCTGGAGCACACCGAGCTCGTCACCCGCATTGGCGACGCGCCGCTCAAGCGCATCGTTTTCCGCAAGGCCTCGCGCACCCACGGCTATTTCCTGTCGAGCAACGCCCACGCGCGGCTCGACATGTTCGACGCCATCGGCCTGCAGGTCTACTGGTATGACGAGCTGAGCGGCGATCTTTACCTGCACACCTACAAGAAGGACCACGGCTTCTTCGTGCGCGAGGAGATGGCCCGCAAGTTCCAGGAGTGCACCATCCTCGCGTTCTACGGTTCGGCCATCGGTCTCGACGGACCGGATACGGCGCGGATTTCCGGCCTGGTGGACAAGCTCACCGGCTTCTTTGGCCACAACCTCGGCGTGCTCACCGGCGGCGGCGGCGGCGTGATGCGCCTCGCCACCGAGCAGGCGCGCGGCCAGGGTGCGCTCACCGGCGCGTGCTTCCTCGAGCTCGAGGCGCAGCCGCCGGAAATCGGTGTCGATTTTTTCAATACGTTTCAGGAAGCGTCGCGCCACTTCCGCCAGAAATGGTTCGAGGCGGCGGATTTTTGCATCTTCAACGTCGGCGGCGTCGGCACGCTGGAGGAGATCGGCATCGAAATGTGCAACCTGAAGCTCGGCATCCGCCCGCGCGTGCCTTATGTCTTCTTTAACGCTCGCTTCTGGGGCGATCTTCGGAAGCAAATCCGCGAGATGATCACGAGCAAGCGCGCCCCCGCTTGGATCGCCGACTACATTCTGTTCACCGACGATCCCGACGAAGTCGTCTCGTTCTACCGTCAAAAACTGCAGGTGCTTTAAACGACCGATTTTTTTCACGCCTTCCTTGAACACCCTCCCTCGCTCCGTCCTCGTCGTCGGCTCCGGTGGCCGCGAACACGCCATCGTCGCCGCGCTGCACCGCTCGCCCAGCTCTCCCCAACTTTATTGCGCGCCCGGCAATCCCGGCATCGCCGAACTCGCCACCTGCGTGCCGGTCGCGGCCGATGACATCGCCGGGCTCGTCGAGCTCGCGCGCCGCGAGCAGATCGAATTCGTCGTCGTCGGACCGGAGGTGCCGCTGGCGCTCGGACTCGTGGACGAACTGGAGAAAGCCGGCATTCCCGCCTACGGCCCCAAGGCCGATGGCGCCCGGCTCGAGGCTTCGAAAATCTACACGAAGGAGATCCTGCAGAAATACCGCATCCCGACCGCGCCCGCGGCGTTCTTCGACGACGCCGACGCCGCGATCGCCTACGTGCGCGCGCGACCCGCGCCGATCGTCGTCAAGGCCGACGGCCTCGCGGCCGGCAAGGGCGTCGTCGTCGCGCAGACGCACACGGAAGCCGAGGCCGCCGTGCGATCGCTCCTCGCGCTCTCGCCGCAGTCGAATCCGGAGAGCCAGAAAACGAAGATCCTGATCGAGGACTGCCTCACCGGCGAGGAGACTTCGATCCTCGTCGTCGTGTCCGGACGCGATTACGTGATCCTGCCGACCTCGCAGGACCACAAGCGCGCCGGCGACGGCGACACCGGACCGAACACCGGCGGCATGGGCACCTACTCGCCCGCCGAGGTGGTGACGCCGGCGCTCCTCGCCCGCATCGACCAGGAAATCGTCCGCCCGTCCGTCGACGCGATCGCCGCCGAAGGTATCCAGTTTCGTGGGACACTCTTCATCGGCATCATGCTCACGGCCGACGGCCCGAGCGTGCTCGAATACAACACGCGCTTCGGCGACCCCGAAACGCAGGTCGTGCTGCCACGCCTTGAAACCGACGTTCTAAAACTGCTCTGGGCCGCCGCCCGCGGCCAACTTGGCGGGGTCACGCTGAAAGTCCACTCGGCCCACGCGCTCTGCGTCGTCATCGCCGCCCGCGGTTACCCGAATTCCTATCCTAAGGGCGACGTGATCACGTTTCCGCGCGTTTTCCCGGGCTCCGTTTCCATCTTCCATGCGGGCACGGCGCGCAATGCCGCCGGTCTGCTCGTCACCAACGGCGGCCGCGTCCTGGGCGTCACCGCGCTTGGCCCGACGCTGCATCACGCCGCGGTCGACGCCTACGCCGTGTGCGAGGCGATCCAGTGTTCGAGCAAGTATTTCCGCCGCGACATCGGCGCGCGGCAGTTGCGACGCGCATGACCTTCGTCGCGCCGGGGACGCGTTTTCCGCTGCGCCCGCTGACGGGTGTCCTCGTCGCGTTGCTGTTCGCCCTCGGCCTGCCGGCGGCGGCCGCGCCGCTCGCCCGCGATCTCGGCGACGGCCTGCGCTATTTCCGCGCGAAGTCGCTGCCGGACGACCTGCCGGCGGCGGATGTCGCGGCCGGTCCGCTGGTGCTCGATTTGCGTTACGCAAAGGCGGAAAGCGCGGCCGGGGTCGCACTCGAAGCGTGGATTCGCTTTCGCGCGGCGCCCCGCCGTCCCGTGATCGTGCTCGTCAACGCGGCGAGCGCGCCAGCGATCCGGGCCGTCCTCGCGCATCTGAAAACCCAGGCCGGCGTGATCACGATCGGCACCGCGGCGGGCGGATTCGTGCCCGACCTGGCCGTGAACACCACCGAGGCGGCGGAGCATCGCGCGTATGACGCGCTCGAAAGCGGCACCCCGGTGCGGTCGCTCACCGTCGAGGATCCGCCAAAGGAGCGAATCGACGAGGCGTCGCTGATGCGCGAACGAGCGGGTGAGGTGCCCACGTCGCAGGACCTCGCGCCGGGAGACGAGGCGACCGCCGCGCCGCCGCCGCTGATTGACGCCGCCTTGCAACGCGCCGTGCAACTGCATCGCGCGTTGCGGGCCTTGAAGCGCGTGTGACCGGTCGCGGGCGGGGCCGCGCACTCCGGTCTTTGCAAATAGCGCGATTTGGTGTCCATTCGCGCTTCCGATGCCTGACACCCTGCTGGTCGTTTGCACTGCCAACATTTGCCGCAGCCCGATGGCTGCCGGTTTGCTGCAACATGCGCTGGCGGCACAACCGGAACCGCTGCGCTCGCTCCGCGTGGAATCCGCGGGCGTGGCCGCGCGACGGGGCGAACGCGTGTCGGAAAACTCCGTGATCGCGTTGCGCAAGGTCGGCATCGACATCTCGCGCCACGTCAGCCAGCCGCTCACCCAGGAGCTCCTGAACCGCTCGGCCGCCGTCCTGTGCATGACCGAATCGCACCGCTCGATGATCGAGTTGCAGGCGAATCCGGCGCCGTCGCACCTGTATCTTTTCCGCGAGTTTCTCCCGCCGCCGGCGGATCGGGAGATCGTCGATCCTTTCGGGGGGCCGCTGCGGATCTACGAACTGTGCCGCGACGAAATGGTCGAGGCGATCCCCGGGCTGGTCGAGGCGCTTAAGACACGCGTGCTCCCGAAGCTCGCGTAGTTTTCCGCTTTCGAGTTTCCGTTTTTCGCTTCTTGCTGGTCACTTTCGGCCAGCCGTTCTCAATCGAATTCTCGAAAAGCCAACTTCGCCTTTCACCATGCTCAACGCGTCTCCGCTCCAAGCCCTCGACCCGCAGGTCTTCTCCGCGATCTCCGAGGAGCTGCACCGCCAGCAGAATCATATCGAGCTCATCGCCTCGGAAAACTTCACCTATCCCGCGGTGATGGAGGCGCAAGGGAGCGTCCTCACGAACAAATACGCCGAAGGTTATCCGGCGAAGCGCTGGTATGGCGGCTGCGAGTTCGTCGACAAGATCGAGCTCCTCGCGATCGAGCGCGCGAAGCAGTTGTTCGGCGCGGAGCACGCTAACGTACAGCCGCACTCGGGTGCGCAGGCCAACGCCGCCGTCTATGCCTCCGTCCTCCAGCCGGGCGACAAGGTCCTCGGCATGAACCTGAGCCACGGCGGACATCTGACCCACGGCAATCCGGCCAACTTTTCCGGCAAGCTTTACAATTTCTGCCAATACGGCGTCCGCGAGGACAACGGCCTGATCGATTACGACGAACTCGCCGCCGTCGCCCAGCGCGAGAAGCCCAAGATGATCACCGTCGGCGCGAGCGCCTATTCGCGGATCATCGATTTCGCGCGCATGGCGGAAATCGCCCGCAGCGTCGGCGCGTTGCTCTTCGCCGACATCGCGCACATCGCCGGACTCGTCGCCGCGGGCGTGCATCCGTCGCCCGTGCCGTATGCCGACTTCGTGACGACCACCACGCACAAGACCCTGCGCGGCCCGCGCGGCGGCCTGATCCTCTGCAAGGCGGCGCACGCGAAGGCGATCGATTCCGCGGTGTTCCCCGGCACGCAGGGCGGCCCGCTCATGCATGTCATCGCGGCGAAGGCCGTGTGTTTCGGCGAGTGCCTCAAGCCCGAGTTCAAGACCTACTCGGAGCAGATCGTGAAAAACTCGCAGGCGCTCGCGGCGGCATTCACGTCGCGCGGCTACAAGCTCGTTTCCGGCGGCACGGACAATCACCTGTTCCTGATCGACCTGCGGACGAAGTTTCCCGATCTCACCGCCAAGAAGGCGCAGGAGACGCTCGATCTCGCCAACATCACCTGCAACAAGAACACGGTGCCGTTCGAGACCCGCTCGCCGTTCCAGGCTTCCGGCATCCGCCTCGGCACGCCGGCGGTGACGACGCGCGGCTTCCGCGAAGGGGACATGGAGGAGATCGCCAGCTGCATCGACGCCGTCCTCGCCGCGATCGGCACGGATCGCGAACTCGCCACCGTTGCCGATACGAAGAAGCGCGTGGTCGCGCTGACGGGCCGTTTCCCGCTGCCCTACCGGCTGTAAACCGCGACGTGCTTGACCCAACGCCCGCCCGCTGACGGCGGGCGTTTTCATTGGCGCGCGCATCCGGACGATCGCAGCGAACCCGGCATTCAGCTTGCTTGCGATTCGTCCGGCGGTCCGATCATGCTGCCGCCGGATTCATGCAACCCACCCGGCGCACCGCCACGCTCCGCCATGTCCACGTTTCCACGTGGCTGGTGCTCGGCATCGGGCTGATCGGCGCCGGCCTTTCGCTCGCCGTTTATCGCTACAATGTCCGGCTGCGCGCCGCGCGGATCGAGACGGAGTTCAGCCGGCGGGTCGAAACGCGCACCGCGCTGACCCGCGAGACACTCAACTATTACGTTTCGGGCATCTACGCGCTGCGGAGCCTTTTCCAGGGCAGCAGCTACGTGCAACCGGCCGAGTTTCGCGTGGTCGCGACCGAAATTCTCGCCCGGGTGCCCGGCATCGCCGCGTTGGAATGGGTGCCCCGCGTTGCCGGCCAGGACCGCGCCGTTTTCGAGAAGAGTTTCAGCGAAAAACTCGGGCGGCCTTTCGAGTTCACTCAACCCCGTGGACCCAATGACCGGACCATGGTGCGAGCGCCGGAGCGTCCGGAATATTTTCCGATCCTCTATGTGGAGCCGTTCGCCGGCAACGAAGCAGCCCTGGGCTACGATATTCAAGATGCGCCGAGCCGCCCGTTTCTGGATCGCGCCCGCCAGTCGGGCGAGCTCGTCGTCACCTCTCCCTTCGAAACGGTGCAGGGACGCCGCGGGCTCGTGATGAGCTGTCCGGTGTATTTCATCGAACCGGGCCAGGACGTAGGGCGACGCTTCCGCGGTTTTGTGCAAGGCGTGTTCTGGGTCGACGCCATGCTGGCGCAGACGCAGCAGCACGGGCCGACCAATGCGGCCGACATTCTTTACGTCGACGATTCGGCCACGGACCCGGCGCAGCGCATCCTGCATTTCGCGCCCGCCCAGGGCTCCGCGTCCGCCGGCTCGGACGTATCCGAAGAATCATTTCGCCGCGGACTGCATCGCGTCATGCCGATCGAGTTCGGCGGGCGCCGCTGGCTCGCCCTTTGTCGTCCGTCCGCGGAGTGGTTGCGCGAACAGGAGAATCGCTTCGCCGAATGGTGGCTCGGCGCCGGCCTGCTGATCACCGCTCTGGTCGCCGGACTCGTGCTCGCGCTGGCGCGCCGGACCTCGGCGATCGCCCGGCTCGTCGCGGAGCGCACGGCGGAGCTGGAGGAGAGCCGGCGCCAGCTGGACAACCTGTTCGCCGCGCTGCCGGGGATGGCGTTTCGGGCGCGCTACGACGACCGACTGGAGGTGTTTTTCGCCAGCGAAGGCGCCCTCGCGCTCACCGGCTGGCCTGCGTCGGATTTCGCCGAGGGTCAGGTGCATTTCCAGGATCTCGTCCACCCCAACGATCTCGAGATCCTCCGCCATGGCACGCAGCGCGCGGTGATCGAGCGCAAGGGTTTCGAAAGCGAATACCGGCTCATCACCGCCAACGGACGCGAGAAATGGGTCTTCACCCGCGCGCGCGGCGTCTACAGCGAAAGCGGCGAACTGCTGTTTTTCGAAGGCCTGGCGATCGACATCACCGCGCGCAAGCAGGCCGAGATCGAAAAATTCGGGCTCGAGCGCAAGCTGCTCGAGACCCAGAAACTCGAGAGCCTCGGACTCCTCGCGGGTGGGATTGCGCACGATTTCAACAACCTGCTCACCGGCATCCTCGGCCACGCGAGCCTCGCGCGCCACCGGGACAATTCGGATCCGGAGGTTGTCGATCACCTGCGCAAGATCGAGGCGGGCGCCATGCGGGCCGCCGATCTTTGCCAGCAGATGCTGGCCTACTCCGGCCGCGGCCGTTTTCTCCTCGAAAGCCTGGATTTGAGCGCGCTGGTGAGAGACACGCTGCCGCTGCTCCGCGGTGCGCTTTCGCCGCGGGCCGGGCTCGAGCTGGCGTTGTCGGAGGAGCCGATTCCGATCACCGCCGACGCCACTCAGATCCGCCAGATCGTCATGAACCTGATTATGAACGCCGGCGAAGCGTTGGGCGCCGCCAGCGGGTCGATTCACGTGCGGACCGCCCGTGCATCGCTCGGGCGCGAGTTCCTGGCGGCTGCTCGCGTCGGCGACAACCTTCCGGCCGGAGATTACGCCGTTCTCGAGGTGCGCGACAGCGGTTGCGGGATGAGCCACGATACATTGGCGAAAATCTTCGATCCGTTCTTCACGACCAAGTTCACCGGGCGCGGACTCGGACTCGCGGCGGTGCTCGGCATTGTGCGCGGTCACTCCGGCGCGTTGCGGGTCGAGAGCGAACTCGGTGTCGGTTCGACCTTCACGCTCGTGCTGCCGCTTGGCGCCGGCGATGCGATGACCGCGCGCACGGCAACGGCCACGCCCTGGCAGCGCAAAGGCATGGTGCTCGTGATCGACGACGAGGAACCGGTGCGCGAGATCGCGGCGGAGCTGATCCGCACCTTCGGTTTTTCGGTCGTGACCGCGCCCGACGGCGCGACAGGCCTGGAACGTTATCGCGCGGATCCGTCGGCCTTCGACCTCGTCTTCCTGGATCTCACGATGCCTGGGCTTGGCGGCGAGGAGACACTCGCCGGCCTGCGGCAAATCAATCCGCTGGTGCGGGTCATGCTCGTGAGCGGCTACAGCGAAAATGACCGCGTGGCCCTGCTCGCGAGTCACGGTCCGTTGACCTTCATGCAAAAGCCCTTCACCCGCGCGCGGCTCGAACAAAAATTGCGCGAGTTACTCGGCTGAACCCTGCGCGCTTGGCTCGCGCCAAACGCCAGCGCGCGACAACGCCCGCCAAACCCGAGATCCTCATCGGGTTCCGCCGGTGAGCGGATGAGGAAACGGGAAACCGCGCTTTGCGCCTTGGCGTCATGGCGGGAACCGTTTTCGTAGCACCTTCTGTGTCTTCTTCCGCCACCCAACCCGCCCGGCCGCTCTCCTTCGGGGTCATTTTCCTGACGCTGTACATCGACCTGATCGGGTTCTCGATCATCTTCCCGCTCGGCCCGGATCTGCTCACCCATTATCTCAACACCGACGGCCATTCCGGCACGCTCGGGTGGCTGGTCGGGCAGACCGATGCGATTGCGCAGCTGCTCGGCAAGGACCGTAATTTCGCCGCGGTGCTGTTCGGCGGCGTGATCAGTTCCTTCTTTTCGATCCTGCAGTTCATCTTCGCGCCGTTCTGGGGTGCAGTCAGCGACCGGCACGGCCGCCGTGGCGTGCTGCTGTTCACCGTCGCGGGCACCGCGCTCGGTTATCTCGTGTGGATGCTCAGCGGTTCGTTCTGGTTGTTCGTGCTCTCGCGGATCGTCAGTGGCGCGTTCAGCGGCAATCTGTCCGTCGCGACGGCGGCGGTGGCCGACATCACCACGCGCGAAGACCGGTCGAAAGCCATGGGGCTCGTCGGCGCCGCTTTCGGACTCGGCCTCGTCACCGGTCCGACCCTGGGCGCACTGACCGTGCACATCAACCTCGCGGACCGCTTTCCGGCGCTGGAGCGTTTCGGTTTCAATCCCTTCTCGGTCCCCGCGGCGCTCGCATTCGGGTTGTGCCTGATCAACCTCGCGTGGATCGGCGCCCGCTTCAAGGAGACGCTTGCGCCGGCGACGCGCGCGGTGTCGCGCGAACCGCGGCTGCGCAACCCGATCACGGCCATTCTCGGACTCGAAGATCCGGCGGTGCGACAGACGAATCTCGTGGCCTTCATCTACTCGGTGGCGTTTGTCGCGATGGAGACGTCGCTCACGTTCCTGGCCGCGGAACGCTTCGGCTACACGGCGCGGGAAAACGGATTTCTGCTCGGGTTTCTGGGTCTGTGCGCGATCGTCACCCAAGGCTACATCGTGCGCGTGCTCTTGAAACGGCACAGCGAGATTCGCGTGCTGAACCTGGGCCTTGCGGCATCGTTTCTTGGCCTGCTCTGCATCGGTTTCGCGTTCCGTCCCCTGCTGCTTTACGTCGGACTGGCGGCTCTCGCGCTCGGCTCGGGGCTGGTGAACCCGTCTTCGACCGGTCTGATTTCCCTCTATAGCGATCATGCGCAACAGGGTCGCGCCCTCGGTATTTTCCGCTCCCTGGGCTCGCTGTCGCGCGCGATCACGCCGGTGCTTGCGGGCACGGTGTTCTGGGTGTTTGGATCCCGCAGTGTCTTCGTCGGCGGCGCAGCGTTCGCGATTTTCGCCCTGTGGCTGAGCCGGAAGCTGCCGGATCCTGCGAAATGATTTTTCCGCCTCCCCATGACCTCGATCCCACGGTCGCACCCTGGCGCCGCTCGCCGCTTCTGGCGCGTCGCTTTTCGCCGCCAGGCTGAGCGGCCGGCCCGGCGGCCGATCTTGGGCGCGCTGGCGCAAACCGCGGCGTGGCTGGTCCTGCTCGTGCTGTTTTCCGGCTGCCACTTCTTCTCGCGCGAGCTGCCGCGGCCCGGTCGCACGAAGCTCGACAGCCCCCTGGTCGTCGTGCCGGCGAAGCCGCTGTCGAACTACCTCGTGGTCGAGGCGAAATGGGACAAGCGCGGCCCGTATCATTTCCTCGTCGACACCGGTGCGTCGGTGACACTCGTGTCGCCGGACCTCGCCGCCCGCTACGCGGCGAAAAACGCCCCGCCGCCGACGACGCCGATCGTGCGCGTCAAATCCGCCGGCGGCGAGACCGCGCTGCTGACGGCTGTCACCTTGCGACGGATACAACTCGGCGGCGCGCTGTTCGAGAACGTGCAGGCCCTCGTCTACGATTGCGCCGCGATTTCCGCGCATCTCGGCGTGCAGATCGACGGCATCCTGGGCTTCCCGCTGTTTCGCGAAACGTTGCTCACGCTGGACTATCCTCATTCACGGCTCGTCCTGCAGCGGCGTTCCGCCGAGCCGTTCACGCCGGGCTCGCCGATCCCGTTCAACAACGACCGCAAGACACCGATCATCCCGCTGCGGCTCGGCGACCAGACCTTCGTCGCACTGATCGATTCGGGCAGCGATGCGGTGCTCAGCCTGAATCCCGTCGGGCTCCAGCCGGAGTATGCGGTCGAGCCGCGGCCCGGCCCGACGATCGCGACACTCGCCGGCGATCGCGAGCAGCAGATCGGGCGGCTCGCCCGATCGATCACGATCGGAGAATACCAAGTGGAGAAACCAGTGGTCGACCTCACGGACGAACTCACGTCGATCGGCGGCGGGCTGCTGAAAAATTTCACCGTCACCTTCGATCAGGAGCACAACCGCGTCACGTTTCACCGCGATTCGACCGCGCCGATCCCGCCGGCGCCGTGCCGCCACAGCGGCGTGAGCTTCAGCAAGAATCCCGTTTACTGGCGGGTCGCGAGTGTCGTGCCCGGCTCGCCCGCCGAGCGGGCCGAGGTGCAGCGCGGCGACCTCGTCACGCGCATCGACGGCGACCCGGTCGATCAGTGGGACATCGCCCGGTATCAGGCACTCGTCGCCACGGCCTCCGAAATCACGTTCACGTTTCTGAACGGCACGAACGAGACGATCAAAACCATCCCGGTGATCGATCTCGTTCCGTAACGCCGTGCCCGATGCGCCGTCGGCGCCTCGGAAGTTAAAGTGGGAAGTTTAAGTGGAAGTGAATGCCGGACGAGCGTCGGTCCTACGCGGATGACTCCAAGGTGCGGCGCCTAGACTCGCGGCGCCGCGACCACCGTCCCCTTCTTCAACCTAAACTTCCCGCTCTAGCTTCCTTCAACCCGCGTTCCGGCGCAGCAGGAACACCCCGGCACCGTCGTGACCCGTCTCCCATGGACGGGAAATCGTCTGGGCTTCGAGCGTCCACTGACGGTGACGGGAGGTGACGAACTCGCGCACGACGTGTTCGTTCTCCTCCTGGTCGAGGCTGCAGGTCGAATACACGAGCCGCCCGCCGGGCGTCACGAGCCGCGCCGCCGCATTGAGCAGCGCGAGTTGCTGGCGGGGGTGCTTCTTGAAATCGTCCGGCTGCAGCCGCCATTTCACGTCGACGCGATGGCGCATGACGCCGGTGTTCGAACACGGCACGTCGAGCAGCACCGCCCGGAAACTCGCCGGCAATTCGTGTTCCTTGAGGAGCTCCGCGGGATTTTCGCGGAGATCGCCCTGCACGAGGGCGACGCCGACAGTCGGCGGCACCCGCGCGAGATTTTCCTTCAGCCGGTCGATGCGCGGTCCCGGCAGATCCATCGCGATCACTTTTCCCCGGCGCATCGTATCGGCGATCAAAAGACTCTTGCCGCCCGGCGCCGCGCAACCGTCGAGCACGATCTCGGTTTCCTGGGGCGCGAGCAGCTCGACCGCGAGACGTGTCGCGGGGTCTTGCAGATAGATTTTCCCCGATTTCAGCAGCGACTCCACCTCGCTCCACCGGCCGGCCGGGATCTCGTAAAATCCGGGCCATGTGGTGGGCTTGAACCAGTCCGGCGGCGCTTCGCCTTCCGGACCGCGCCAACGCGCGTAGACGGGCGCGGGTTGCTGATTCCATTCGAGCAGTTGGCGCGTGCCTTCGGCACCGAACTGGGCCAGCCAGCTCCGCACCAGCCACAACGGGTGCGAGAAATACTCCGCCAGCGTCTCGGCGGGCGCAAGTTTCGGCGGCGGCGGCACGTCGAGGCTCGCGGCGAGCTTGCGCACGACGGCATTGACCAGCCGCGCCTCCGCGGGACTTGCGAGCCGCTTCGTCTGCTCGACGGCGTGATGCACGATCTTGGCAACGAGCCCCTCCTCCGCCGGCCGACCCTGAGCTTCGATCAATTCGAAACCCGCGAGAAACAAGACCGCACGCGTCGCGAAACGCGGCGGATGCGCGACCAGGCGGCCCCGCGCCGCTTCGAGCCGCCCGAAGTGACGCACCACACCGAACACCAGGTGCTGGCAGCGCGCGCGCTCCGCCCCGGAAAGCGACCCGCCGAGCGTCTCGAGCAGCTCGTCCACGCGCTCGCGCCGGTCGAGCCAGCGCGCGATCAAACGCGCCGCGGAACTCCACGCATCGGGACGTCTCGGATCAGTTGTTACGCTCATGGCCGGATTGGACACTCTGTTTGACAAGGGGGAACATTCTCCGCTCAACTCTCCCGTTCAGGCCATCACTTTCGCAATTATGAATTCCGAAGCCGTTTCCGCGCTCATTGCCAAGAACCCGCCGCTCAAAGCGGCCAAAGCCAAACTCGAAGCCATGGAGCCGGGCGCTTATGTGATTCACCGCAGCTGGGGATTCGGTCAGATCAAGAATTACGACGAGTCGGCGCAGCGGCTGATCATCGATTTTGCGGACAAGAAAGGGCATCCGATGGACCCGGCGTTCTGCGTCAACACGATGGACGTGCTTCCGCCGAAACACCTTCTCGTGCGCAAGGAAACGGAACCGGACAAGATCAGCCAGCTGATCGCCGAGAACCCGCCGCAACTCGTCGTCGAAGCCCTCGAATCCTATCCCAACCACGCCACGACCGCGATCGATCTCGAGATCACGCTTTCCCAGGTGGTGGGCGAAGATAAATTCAAGAAATGGTGGGCGGCCGCGAAGAAGACCGTCGCGAAGGATCCGCGCATCCAGGTGCCCGAAAAGAAGACCGAGTGCTATGTCCTGCGCGAAACTCCGGTCTCGGCGGAGGACGAGATCCTGGAGCAGTTCAACGGCACCCGTTCCGCCCGCCGCCGCATCGCCCTCGCGGAGGAACTGGTCGCCGCGATCGGCAAGAAAGAGGTCACCACCGATCTTTCCACGATCCTTTCGGGCATCGCCGAAGGCGTCAAAACCAGCAACCAGCTCGATGCCGCCGAACGCCTTTACGGCGCCTACATCCGCGATGAGCTGGCGCAACGCCTCGGCGTCGATCCCGCCACCTTCGAACCGCAGCAGTCCGCCCTCGTCGCCAATTCCCGCGATCTGTCGGCGATGGCGGAAAAGATTCCCGTTCATTTCCAGCCGCAGTTTCTCGAGCTGATCAACGCCACCCATCCGATCGAGAGCCGGGACATCCTTTTCTCGCTGCTCAAGACCTCGCAGGGCAAGTTCACCACCGAGTGCATCAACTTCCTCGTCGAGCAGGGCCACGCCGAGGAGCTCGCTGCCACGCTCAAGCGCTGGCAGACCGAGCAAAATCTCCGCGCGCCGGTTCTCCTCTGGATCGTCAAGAACCGCCACTCGAAGAAATTCGCCAAGCTGCTCAACGACCTCATCACCCCGCGGCTCCTCGGCGCGATCTTCTTCGCGATCGATTACGAGGCGCTGCAGGCCGCCAGCGCCCGCCGCATCCCGCTCGCGGATGTGTTGAGCGAGGATCCGGACCTGATCGCCGACCTGCTCTCCACCGCCGATCCCGAGACTGCCCGCGATCTCGCGAACACGCTGATGCTGAATCAGGGCTTCGAGGAGCTGACGAAAAAATCCCTCCTCGCCCGCTTCATCAAAATTTTCCCGAAGATCCAGTCGCTCGTCGCTTCCGAAGCCGAATCGAAGGAGGAGCAGCTGCTGGTCTCGAAATCGTCCTTCGAGCGCAAGCGCGAGGAATACGAGACCATCGTATCGAAAAAGATTCCGGAAAACTCCCGCGCCATCGCCGTCGCCCGCGAGCACGGCGACCTGAAGGAAAACTCCGAATACAAGATGGCCAAGCAGGACCAGCAGGTCCTCATGGCCCAGAAGACGCAGCTCGAGCGCGACCTCGGCCGCGCCCGGGTGACGACCTTCAGCGAGGCGACCACCGATCAGGTGAGCGTCGGCTCGATCGTCGACGTGAAGAGTCACGCCAACGGCAACGTCACCCGCTACACCGTCCTCGGCGCTTGGGACAGCGATCCCGACAACCACGTCATTTCCTACAAAACCCCCTTCGGCGCCGCCCTGCTCGGCAAGAAGGTCGGCGAGTCCGTCAAGGTGAAGACCGGCACCTCCGAGGAAGACTACGAGATCGTCGGTATCGCGCGCTACGTCGACGCCGCCGCGAGCTAACCGCGGCATTGCCGCAAAAAATCAGCGCCGCCTTTCGGGCGGCGCTTTTTTTGCGCCCGTCAGCCGCAGGGCCCGCGAGAATCAGACAACGGCCGGAGCCGTTATTCGAACGTCGACGCGAACCACTTCTGGTAATAGTCGCCGAGCACCGGAACGGGCTTCATCTTGCCGCCGGCGGCGTTGATCAGACCGATCAGCCACAGCACGAACATGCCGAGCCAGACGATCGGAATGAGGATCCATCCGATCACCGGGATGAACGCGAGGATCATGTTCACAATCCACAGACCGATGAACGTGATCATCAGACCGAGCGACTGGCGCAGATGATAGGCACCGAGCTTGGTCTTCTTGTTGCCATGCAGAACGACGGCGACAATGAAACCGATCAGCGTGAGGTAACTCACAATGGCGACCGTCTTGTCTTCCGAAACCACCACCTCCGTGGTGGTGGCAGCGGCGGGGACGGGATCGGGAATCGGGGCGGGAGGGGTATCCATGATAACTGGGTTGGGAGTTGAGGTTTGAACACAGATCTCTAGCGAGCCGATCCTGCCAAAACCTCCCCCGCCGTCAATTCGCGCGGCTGCCCCTTCGCCGCGTCGCGTCCGGTTGCCGGCGTCAGGCATTGCCCGAGGCTCCGTCGCCATTGCCCTGCCTGGGCCGACGCCTCATACTGTCCGGCCATGGATACACCTCCGCCTGTCGTTCCTCCGCCTGTGACGCTCACACCCGCCGAGGCGCAGATTCGCACCTGGTCGATGCTCGCGCACCTCTCCGCCCTGGGCGGTTTCCTCATTCCATTCGGCAACATCCTCGGCCCGATCATCGTCTGGCAGGTCAAGAAACACGAGATGCCCGCCGTCGTGGAGCACGCCAAGGCGGTGCTGAATTTCCAGCTCTCGTGCCTCCTCTATCTCATCGTATCCGCGCTTCTGATTCTCGTCGTCATCGGCATTCCGCTGATGGTGATCATAGGTCTCGGCAACCTGATCTGCGTGATCATCGGCGCGCTGAAGGCCAACGATGCGAAACCGTGGTCGTATCCGCTCACGATTCGTTTCATCAGCTGACGCCCCGCCCGCGGCCGTCCCGCCTGCGCCCTTGCCAGGGTCCGGCCGCGCTCCAGCATCGCTGCGCGTGAACGCCTCCTGGGACATCCTCAAGACCCTCTCCGATCCCACCCGCCTCCGCCTGCTCGCCCTGCTTTCGCGCGAGGAACTGTCGGTCGCCGAGCTCCAGGAAATCCTCGGCATGGGCCAGTCGCGCGTCTCCTCCCAACTCGCACAGCTGCGACAGGTGGATCTCGTGACCGACCGCCGCGACGGCAAAAAGGCGTTCTACTCGCTGCGTCCGAATCTCCCCCCGAAAACCCTTGCGTTGCTCCAGGCGTCCGTGGACTCCGTCGCCGAACTGCCCGTCGTCATCGAGGATCGCGACAACCTCGATCGCATCCTGCAGAAGCGCCGCCGCACGCAGGAACATTATTTCAACACGATCGCCGGCCGGCTCGGGAAAAACTACTGCCCCGGCCGCTCCTGGGAAGCGATCGGTCATCTCGCGCTGCGGCTCACGCCGGCGATCGACATCGCGGATCTCGGCGCCGGCGAAGGTCTGATTTCTCAACTCCTCGCCCAACGCGCCCGGCAGGTCTGGTGCATCGACAACTCGCCGCGCATGGTCGAGGTCGGGACGGAGCTCGCGCAGAAAAACGGCCTCGCCAACCTTGCCTATAAACTTGGCGATCTCGAAAACGTGCCGCTCCCCGATCGCTCGGTCGATCTCGCGATTCTCAGCCAGGCCCTGCATCACGCGCAGCATCCGCAGACCGCGGTCGAGGAAGCATATCGCATTCTCCGTCCCGGCGGCCAGGTGCTCATCCTCGATCTCAACGAGCACGCCTTCGAAAAAGCCCGCGATCTCTACGCCGACGTCTGGCTCGGATTCAAGGAGGGCGCGCTCCACGGCTTTCTGAAAAAAGCCGGCTTCGCCCACGTCGAGGTCACCGCCGTGGCGAAGGAAACCGACGAGCCGTTTTTCGAAACGCTGCTCGCGAGCGGCACCAAACCCGGGCGCCCTTAGTCGAGATTGCGAGAGAAAGAAGCGGCCACGGATCGCACGGAAGACACGGAACGCGGAAATCTCGTCGTGCGGCGGGTCGCGCGCCGCGCTTCGGACTCGCGAGACGGCTTCGCTGCAGCCGGTGTCTTTTGCGGCCCAAATCTGCCAGGCCTCAACTCGTCCGCACCCTTCGCGGTTCGCCTCAAATCGCGCGCGGTGACGACCGTCGGCGAAAAGAACAAGCGTGGCATTGACTCTCCTTTATCATATACCTGATTGGCACACGCCCCACCCCGAGGTCACGCCCATGATTCGATTCCGCGTTCGCTCCCTGCATTCCCGCCTCCGGTCGCGGCCGTCATGTTGCATCGGGTTGGTTTTGCTCCTGCTCGCCAGCGCCTGTTCCACGCCGGTTCCGCCGCCAAGGATCGACAATCTTCCCATGTATGGTCAGCCGGAAATTCCGCGGCCGACGCAACTGAAACAAGCCGACGAGGCGTTTGTCGTGAACGCCGCGAGCGAATTTGGAGGCGACCGCCGCCTCGCAGCCATCGCGTGGACCGATCAGGCCGATCGCTACTTCGCCGAAGGCAATCTCGACCTCGCCATGCGTCGTTACAACCAGGCGTGGCTGCTCGATCCGACCAGTTATGAGGTATTCCTCGGCTTCGGTCGCGTGATGCTCGCCCAACAGCGCTACGACTCCGCTGTCGCTCAACTCCGGAGGTCGCTGCAGCTCTGCGACGAAGCCGCCGCGCTGCCCGCGATCCTATCGGATCTCGGCGTCGCCTACAGCCGCCAGGCCGACGCCATCAAAGGCCTGCCGTCCACCCGCGCCGCCACCTTCGCCCTCGCCAACGAAAGCTTCGCCGGCAGCACCTCCAATGCGCCGGACAATCCCGAGACGTGGCGCCGCTGGGCACGCTCCCTCAGTGCGGAGGGCAAACCCGCCGACGCCGCGGAAAAGCTGCGACGCGCCGACGCCGCGGCCCGGGCACGCTGATCTCCTTCGCGCGCCCGCTCCAACGGTCAGCCGCGCGGCGTGCGCCCGGTGCGGGCGAACCAGCCATCGGAACGCATCCGGTGCTCGTGCCGGTCGCACTCTGTCGTGTCGATGCGCAGCAGCGCATAAAGCGGACAGAAGCCGGCGATCGACGACAGGATCGGCACGAATCCGATCAGCGACCACCAGCTAAAATAGTGGTGGCCCACCAGGAGCGCCAGGCACCCGGCCACGAATCGCACCGCGCAATCATACGAACCTACGTTTGCTTTCATGGGAGGAATGGGAACAAGCCGACCCTACTCCTCCCCGGCGCCGCCCGCTGCGCACATCTTGGCCATTGCTCCGCAGCATCCGGACTCGCGCGCCCACCGGCGCGACTTCACCGCGCCAACGGAGGACGCCTCCCGCCGGCGGCCGCGACGACCGTCGCTCTCAGCGGTGCGTTTCGCGCAACGCGTGAGCTTTCGATACTGCGACGTATTTTTCCGCCCAGCCCTTCAACGCCGACTGTTCCGCGGCGCTGAGCGCGCGCGTCACTTTGGCCGGCGCCCCGAGCACCATGGAACCGGGCGGGACGATCGTTCGCGGCGTCACCACCGCGCCGGCGCCGACGATGCTGCGCGCGCCGATCCGGGCGCCATCGAGCACCGTCGCGCCCATGCCGATGAGACATTCGTCCTCGATCGTGCACGCGTGGACGATCGCCGCGTGTCCGATCGTGCACCACGCGCCGATCACGGCGTCGAGATCGTCCGCCAGGTGCACCACGGCGTTGTCCTGGATGTTCGAACCTTCGCCGACCACGATCCGCGCGATGTCGCCGCGCAGCACCGCTCCGTAAAACACACTCGAGAGCGGTCCCAGCGTGACGTCGCCGATGACGGTGGCATTGGCCGCGATCCAGTTCGCGCGCGCGACGTCGGGCGATTTCGACAGATGACGTTCCAGGCGTTCTTCGACAGTCATGCGCCCCAACTTCCGCCGGAACTTCGCGCGCCGCAAGCGGCGATCCTGTGCGCGTTTTGTCCAACGCTCCGCAGTTCGCGGCGCCGCGTCATTTGCCGCTCGCCGCGTATTCCGCGGTCGCCAAGCTCGCGCGGTCTTTTCTCGCATGGACACGTTGAACCACGTCGCGCGCGGCCTGCTCGGCATCGCGGTGTTTGTCGGGATTGCCGTCGCGTTGAGCGAAAATCGTCGCGCGATCCGCTGGCGGCTGGTCGCGGGCGGCATGGCGCTGCAAATCGTCTTCGCCGCGCTCGTGCTGTATTTTCCGCCGGCGCGGCTGGCCGTCGAGGCGATGGCGAACTTCTTTGTGAAGCTCCTCGGGTTCACCGGCGAAGGGACGAAGTTTCTTTTCGGTTCGCTCGTGGACCAGTCGAAACACGGCGTCGTTTTCGGGCTGTCGGTGCTGCCGTCGGTGATCTTTTTCTCCGCGCTGACGTCGATGCTCTACTACCTCGGCGTGCTGCAAAAAATCGTCTTCGCGTTCGCCTGGGTGATGTCGAAAACCATGCACCTGTCCGGCGCCGAAAGTCTCTCGGCCTCGGGCAACATCTTCGTCGGGCAAACCGAGGCTCCCCTGCTGATCAAGCCGTATCTCGCGGGCATGACGCGTTCCGAGATGCTCGCGGTGATGGTCGGCGGCATGGCGACGATCGCCGGCGGCGTGATGATCGCCTACATCAGCTTTCTCGGTGGCAACGATCCCGCGGAGCAGCTCCTCTATGGGACGCACCTGATCACCGCCTCCGTGATCTCCGCGCCGGCGGCGTTGATGGTCTCCAAAATCCTGTTACCGCAAACCGAAGCCGTGCAGCGCGACCTCACGGTCGCGAAGGAAAAAGTGGGCGCCAATCTCCTCGACGCCATTTGCCTCGGCACGACCGACGGCCTGCGCCTCGCGGTGAACATCGGCGGCATGCTGATCGTGTTCACCGCTCTGGTCGCACTCGCGAACTATATTCTCAGCGCGTGGATCGGCGGGCCGACGGGTTTGAACGCCTGGGTCGCGTCCGCCACCGACGGCGCCTATCAAAGCTTCTCGCTCGAGTTCCTGCTCGGGATGCTGTTCTCGCCGATCGCGTGGCTCATGGGCATCGATCACGGCCAGCTCCTCGTTTCCGGTCAGCTACTCGGCACGCGCACCGTGCTCAACGAGTTCATCTCCTACCTGCAGCTGGGCGAGATGAAGGCGGCGGGTGCATTCACCGACGAACGCTCGCTCGTGATCCTCACGTATGCGCTTTGTGGATTCGCCAACTTCGTCTCGATCGGCATCCAGGTCGGCGGCATCGGCGCGCTCGCTCCCGCGCAACGTCCGACCCTCGCCAAGCTCGGCCTCAAGGCGCTCATCGGCGGCAGCCTCGCCTGCTTCCTCACCGCCTGCGTCGCCGGCATGCTGACGTGAGGCGGAGGAGTGAAAGTGAAAGTGAAAGTGAAAGTGAGAGTGAAAGTGCTACTGAAAGTGGAATCGTGACGCAGCCAGAGAGAGCGCTCTTACGCGTTATCCACGTTCACTGTCACTCTCACTTTCACTCCTGCTCCTACTTCCGATACCACTCGCCGTCCTCGCGCTGCAACCACACGCCCGCGGCGCTGGCGGCGGCGATCTGCCGGGCGCGGGCGCGGCCGACTTGATCGGCGCTCGATCCGGTCTGCTTCGCGATCGCGGCATAGACCGCTTCCCGGTCGCTGTTCTCCGCGGCGACGATCGTCGCGGCGTCGCCGCTCCCGCGCACTTCCACGTAGCCACGATTGTTTTCGCCGATCGCGCCACTCGCCTTGAGCTGGTCAATCTTGGAGAGGCGCTGGCTCATGCGCGATTTTACGGCGCCGAGGTCCTCGGCATAGGCGGACACCGCTCCCACCCCGAGCACGAACGCGAACGCCAGGGTCAAAACGCGAAGGAAGGAAACGTTCATGATCATCAACGGGCTGAATTTTCGATCGTGGCGGACTTCTGGTCCAGGTCGCCGAAGAAGTCATCGAGCGCCTTGTCGACCTTGACGTTCACATCGACCACGGCGTGCACCTGCACGGGATCGAGCTTCACATGGATGCAGCCCGCCAACAGCAAAAGCGGGGCAAGAAGAAGGAGGCGGCGCATGGGAAATGGGTGTCAGACTATCGGCTCGGAGACGCCGGCTGGCAACAGAAGTTTCGTCAACGCACGTCGACCGAAAACGCTTTGTTCAGGCCCAGCTTCAGCACCTGCGAAAGCGGCCCGGCGACGTTGATCTCGAAGGTCACCTCATCGATCAAGCTCCCGGGCTTCGCCGGCTGAGCGCGCAACCGCACCACGGCGGTGCGGCCGTTCGCATCGCCTTCAGGCGTGAGCTGCACGCTGAGCTTCGTGACTTGCAGCGCCACCCGGCCCAACTCCACCGCCTGCAGGTCGGCATAGGCCGGATTGACGGGTCGCGTCCAGCGCGCGAGCGGACCGAAGGATTTCGGTAAAAGGTCGATGCGCTCGCCGACGCGGTCTGTCAAAAATCCGGGCGCAGGTGCCAGTCGCAGGAACGCCGGCTCGCTTTCGCCCAGCACGAGATTGCCTGCCCCGAGCTGAAATCCCGCCGCCTCGCTCCACCCGATCTGCAGCGCGCCATTCACGCGACCGCTCGATTCGGTCAACCCCGACGGCACCAGCGCCGCCACGTCCTGCAGCCCGACATCGGTGATGCGCAGGTGCAGATCGAGCACCACCGGCGCAAGCTGGATCACTGCCGGATCCACCGACGCCGAACCGCCGGCGATCTCGATTTGCGCCGTCTCCAGCGCAAACGTCCGGTCCGACCGGAGCACGCCGCGGATCAGCGCATTGCGCGCGCCAAAACGCTGCGACACGACGGTGCGGATCGAAAACTCAGCCGGCGTCTCGCTGTGCGGAAAACCGCCCGGCGTCTCGAGCGCGAACGCCCCGCGCAACGAAACGCCCTCCACGTGCCAGCCATCGGTTTCGTTTTGCACGCGACCGTCCGTCCATTCGAACGCGAACCTTCCCGTCGGCTGCCACGCGTGGAGGACGCCGGAGCCGGTCATCACGATTTTTCCCGTCGCTGTCACGTGCTCGAACGCCGGTCCGAGCCCCGCGATCAGCGCGGGACACCATGCGTCGGCGCCGAATTCCGCCGACGCGATTTTCCACCAGCCGTCGCCCTCCGCGTCGACGCCGATCTCGGCGCGCAGCGTCGTCCCCGGGCCCGAAAGCGTGAGCGTGGCGGTCCGCTCGCCGGACTCGACCGAACGCACCTGCATCGTCCAGTGCAGTAAAGGCGCCCGGGGGATTCTCGTCGCCTGCAGGTCGCCGGAAAAATCGCCGTCAAACGGCGGCAGCGGCGAGGGCTTGGCGACCGCGACCGCCGTGAACGCGACGGCCGCGAGCGTCGCGGTCAGCCTGCGTCGGCACGAAAACATGCAAGGGAAAGGAAGGCGCGACGCATGGCGGAAACGCGGCCCGAAGGCCGCGCGTCACGTTGCAGACGCGCCGCACCGACCGCAAGCCGCGGCCGGAGGCGCATTCACTTCACCGGCACGGCGGGAAGCTTCCAGATCTGCTCGGCGTATTCGCGAATCGTGCGGTCGCTCGAGAATTTCCCGACGCGCGCCGTGTTCAGGATGGCCTTGCGCGCCCAGCCTTTCCGGTCGCGAAACGCCTGATCGACGCGCGCCTGACAGTCGCTGTAGGCCCGGAAATCCGCGAGCACCATGAACGGATCGCGGCCATTGAGAAGGCTGTGGTGCACGAGGTGAAACGCGCCGTGCTCGCCCGGCGTGAAATAGTCGCTCCCGAGCCAGTCGACCACGGCCCGCAGTTCCTCGTCGCGCTGGTAGACGTCCCACGGATTATAGCCGCTGCTCAGCAGCGATTCCACTTCGGCCACGGTCATGCCGAAGATGAAGATGTTGTCGTCGCCGACCTCCTCCTTGATTTCGACATTGGCGCCGTCGAGCGTGCCAATCGTGAGCGAGCCGTTGAGCGCGAGTTTCATGTTGCCCGTGCCCGACGCCTCCTTGCCCGCCGTGGAAATCTGCTCCGACAGGTCCGAGGCCGGAATGATTTTTTCCGCGAGCGACACCCGATAATTCGGCAGGAATGCGACCTTCAACCGATCCGCCACGCGCGGATCGGTGTTGATCTTCGCCCCGATCAGGTTGATCGCGCGGATGATGTTCTTGGCCAGATCGTAGCCCGGCGCCGCCTTGGCCGCGAAGACGAACACGCGCGGCACGATGTCGAGCGACGGGTTCTGCAGCAGCCGGCGGTAAAGCGCGAGGATGTGCAGCAGATTCAGGTGCTGCCGCTTGTATTCGTGCAGCCGCTTGATCTGCACGTCGAACAGCGCGTCCGGCGACACCACGATGCCGCACTCGGCCTTGATGACGGCCGCGAGGCTGGCCTTGTTGGCGCGCTTGATCGCCATGAACTCGTCCTGAAACTCGGCGTCGTCGGCGAACTTCTCGAGTCCGCGCAACAGATCCAGGTTCCGTATCCACGCCTCGCTTTCGAGCGTGCGCGAGATCAGTCCGGCGAGGCTGGGGTTGCACTGCGCGAGCCAGCGGCGCGGCGTGATGCCGTTGGTCTTGTTCTGAAACTTGCCCGGAAACAGCGAATCGAATTCGGGGAACAGGTGCTTTTTCAGCAGCTCCGTGTGCAGCGCGGCCACGCCGTTGACGGCGTGCGAACCGACGACCGCGAGGTTCGCCATGCGGATCATCTTCGCGCCGTTTTCCTCGACCAGCGAGCAGGTGCGGAGCTTGTTGACGTCGCCCGGCCAGGTCGTCTCGACCAGCCGCAGCAGGCGCGTGTTGATGTCGTAAATGATCTGAAGATGGCGCGGGAGCACGCGCTCGAACAGCGCCACGCTCCAACGCTCGAGCGCCTCGGGCAGCAGCGTGTGATTCGTGTAGCCGAACGTCCGGCCGACGATGTCCCACGCGGCGTCCCACTCCATCTGATGTTCGTCGAGCAGGATGCGCATCAGCTCGGCGACGGCGATCGCGGGATGCGTGTCGTTGAGCTGCACCGCGACCTTTTTCGGAAAGTTGGCCCAGGTGTTGAGCGGGCTCCGGAAATGCCGGCGCAGGATGTCGCGCAGCGAGCAGGCGACGAAGAAATACTGCTGCACGAGGCGCAGCTCCTTGCCGTTCTCCGTCTTATCGTTCGGGTAAAGCACCTTCGAGATGGTCTCGCCCATCGCCTTGTCGCGCACGGCCTCGACGTAGCCGCCGGAATTGAACGCCGCGAGGTCGAAGTCCTTCGAAGCTTTCGAGGCCCAGAGCCGCAGCAGATTGACGGTTTTCGTGCCGTAGCCGGCGACCGGGATGTCGCGCGGCACACCGATGATCGTCTGCGTGCCGACCCAGCGCGGACGCGAGTTGCCGCGATCGTCGAAGACGTTTTCCACGCGTCCGTAGAGCTGGACCTCCTGCGTGTAGTCGGCGCGCACCACCTCCCACGGATCGCCGAACAGGCCCCAGGCGTCGGGATGTTCGACCTGGTGGCCGTTGACGAACTCCTGTTTGAAGAGCCCGAACTCGTAGTAGATCCCGTATCCAAGCGCCGGATAATCCAGCGTGGACAGCGAATCGAGGAAGCACGCGGCGAGGCGTCCGAGACCGCCGTTGCCCAGGCCCATGTCGACTTCCGCGGCGCGGACCGCGTCGAAATCGACGCCGAGCGAGGTCAGCGCCTGGCGCGCGACCTCCGTCAGATTCGTGGCGAGCAGGTTGCTCTCGAACAACCGGCCCATCAGATACTCCATCGAGAAATAATAAACGCGGCGGACGTTTTCGTTGTTATGCACCGCCTGCGTTTCGAGCATCCGCTCGTGAATCCGGTCGCGGGTCGCCAGGGCCGTGGCGATCCACCAGTCGCGGGCCGTCGCGGCCCCGGGATGCCGCGCCAGCGTCGAGATCAGATGCCGGAGAATCGAAGCGCGAAACGCCTCCTCGGGCGACTCGCCCGGGCAGGCTTCGAGTTTCGGAACAGAGGCAAATGAGGGCGCGGAAGAGGAATTAGCCATGGAAATTAATGAACGACCAAAACAAGAATTGTGCCATCGCCCGCCGCGCGCACGCCTATTTTCCCGCGGGGCGTTCGCCGCCGACGCCGATCCCGTTTATTTCTGAAAACGCCGCGCCAGCTCGGTGTGGTTCAACTCGATGTAAGTCGGCCGTCCACCCGGACTCGTGAGCGGTGTGCGGGTGGCGAAAAGTTGCGCCACGAGCGAGCGCATCTCTGTCTCGCTCTCGCCCGGCGGCAAACGCACCGCTTTCAGCGCCGACAACCGCGCCAGTTCCTCTCGGGCCAGTTCCGGATTGGCATCGGGCCAATGGCCGTCACGAAACGCGCCGAGCAGATCGCGCAGGAACGGTTCCGCGTCGGCCGGCTCCATCCACGCCGGCACGCCTTCGATCCGGAAAAAATTCCGTCCGAACTCCGCGATCTCGAAACCGTGCGCGTTGAGAAACAGCAGCCGGTCCAGCAGCAGCGCCGCTGCGATCGGGTCCAGCTCCAGCGGCACGGGCAACAGCAGCCGCTGGCTCGGCACCTCGCCCGCGCGAAACTGTTCCTGCAAACGCTCGAACCAGATCCGCTCGTGCGCGGCCCGCCGATCGAGCAGGACCAAACCCGCGCTCGTCTCGAACAGCGCGTAGCTGCCATGCGCCAATCCGACGAACCGCCAGGTTGGCGCCGCCGCCGCCGCAGGCGGCGGGAGTTCCGGGTTCTGGGTTTCGAGTTTTGGGTTGGGAGCAGGGATCGGAGATCGGAATTCGGAGATCGGAGATCTCAGATCGGAGTTCGCAGATCGGAGTTCGGCGGGTGCCGCGAGGACCGGCCGCGGGAAAGGAGACGCGAACCGGCCGTCGGTCGTTGGCGGAAATGGGGCGCTCGGTTTGTCCCGATCTCCGAGCTCCGAACTCCGATCTCCGAGCGTAACGCTCCGATCTCCGAGCGGAACGCTCCGGTCTCCGGCGCCGGCTCCGCCGCCGATTTCCCGCAGCCGCGACAACACCGCGCGGATCACGAACCCGCGCACGGCGGGCTCGCTGCGGAAACGCACTTCGCGTTTCGCCGGATGCACGTTCACATCCACCGCCGCCGGATCGCATTCGAAAAACACAAACGCCAGCGGATAGCGTCCCTTCGGCAGCGAGTCGTGATAGCTCTCGATCAGTGCGTAATTCAGCGTGCGGCTGTCCACCGGACGTTGGTTCACGAACACGATCATCTCATGACGCGTCCCGCGACCGATGCCGGGCCGTCCGATCAAGCCGTTCAACCGCATCCCGTTTTCCTCCGCGGCGAGCGGCACGAGCGACTCCGCGGTTTGCCGGCCGAAGATCTCGCTAATCCGCTCCGAGAGCGTGGCGCACTGCGGGGAACGAAAAATCACGCGACCGTCCTCGATGAGCGTGAACGCCGTCTGCGGACACGCGAGGGCGTAGAGCCGCACGCATTGCACGATGTGCGCGGCCTCGGTCTGATCGGTTTTGAGAAATTTGCGCCGTGCGGGCACCGAGTTGA
This sequence comes from Opitutaceae bacterium, assembly GCA_040255565.1. GTDB lineage: Bacteria > Verrucomicrobiota > Verrucomicrobiia > Opitutales > Opitutaceae > Opitutus. The sequence continues at coordinate 58,458 of JBDZVH010000003.1, forward strand.
AGAGGTGCGTGACCTCGATTCGCGTGCCGACGGGCCGGCCGCATTCGCGCACGTGCACGAACTTCCCGCCATTGATCAGAATCTCGGTCCCGATATCCGTCCCGGTCTCGCGCGTCTGCAAATCGAAACGCGAAACACTGGCGATCGACGGCAGCGCCTCGCCGCGAAATCCATAGCTGACCAGCCGGTCGAGGTCGCCGGCCTCCGCGATCTTGCTCGTCGCGTGACGCTCGAGCGCGAGGAGCGCATCGTCGCGCGACATGCCGCCGCCGTTGTCCTCGACGCGCATGAGCGAACGTCCGCCGTGGCGGAACTCGACCTCGATGCGCGTCGCGCCCGCATCGAGCGCGTTTTCGACGAGCTCCTTGATGACCGCGGCCGGACGCTCGATGACTTCGCCGGCGGCGATCTGATTGGCGACTCGATCGGGAAGGATGCGGACCTTGGTCATTAACCTGCCAAGCAAATCCCGGTTTCGCGCCAAAACGGAAGCGCAGAATTACCCCGGCGCCGTGCCGGAGGGGAAACCACGAAAGACACGAAACACACGAAAACCAAAGCAGACCTGCCCACGGAACACACGGAATACACAGAAATCAGATCCACCCGAAGCCGATCTCTTGTCTGAAGAGGCAGCCCAAAACTCCCGGCTGTTTTTCTTTCCGTGTATTCCGTGTGTTCCGTGGGCAGCTTGGCTCGGGTGGTGCAGTTTTCGTGTCTTTCGTGTTTTTCGTGGTTCCTCCCGCTCAGGACAACCTGCGGTATTTGCCCGGCGGGATCTTGAAACGGTGACCCGAATCGAAGTCCGTGAAAATGTGCCACTGTGGATCGTGCACGTCGTGCACCGCGACTTCGAGTTTGTGTCCCGGTTCGTAGCTATACCCTTCCATCGCGAGCGCGTGGTCCTCGTGCAGGATCGCCTCGCCGAGTTCGCCGCTGTGCGGCTCGGTGATTTCGATTTTCCAGGTTGTGGTTGTCATGGCTGAGAAATTGAACCGTCCGACGCGCGCTGCAGTCGTCCTCACTTCCCGCCGTTGGCGCCGTTTTCCCGGCGGGCTTTCGCCTCCGCGAGAATCTTCGCCTCCTGCTCCGGCGGCACTTCGGCGTAGTGACTGAACTCCTCCTCGTGACGGCCGCGTCCGCTGGTCAGGGAGCGCAGCGTCGTGCTGTAGCGGTGCAGCTCCTTCTGCGGGACGTGGGCATGGACGATCTGGAAATGCCCGTCGCTGTCCACGCCGAGGATCTGGCCGCGTCGTGACGAGAGATCGCCCATCACCGCACCGATGTAGTCCTCCGGCACGGTGAGATTCACCTTGTAGATCGGTTCGAGCAAACACGGCGCGGCCGACAGGAACGCTTCCTTGAACGCGTGATAACCCGCGACCTGGAACGCGATGTCCTTCGAGTCGACGGGGTGCATCTTGCCGTCGTAGAAATCCGCCTTCACGTCCGTCACGCGGAAGCCCGCACGCACGCCCTCGGTGCACGCGGTGCGCAGGCCTTTTTCCACCGAGGGCACGAACACGCGGTCGACGTTGGTGCCGACGAGCGATTGCGTGAACACCACACCGGTGTCGCGCGGCGCGGGTTCGATCCGCAACCACACCTCGGCAAACTGCCCGGCGCCGCCGGTCTGTTTCTTGTGCCGGTATTTCGATTCGCCCTTCGTCCGGATCGTTTCCCGATACGGGATTCCGGGCTCGGTCAACTCGACGCTCACGCCGAAACGCCGCAGCAGCCGCTCAACGATCACCTGCAGGTGAATCTCGCCCTGGCCCGACACGATCGTCTGGTGCAGTTCGTCGACGACGCGATACTGGAAGGACGGATCCTCGGCGTGCAGCGTGGCGAGACCGACGGCGAGTTTATCCTCGTCGCCCTTGGTGCGCAGCTTGAGCGCGCCGTGGATGTTGGGCCGCGGAAGTTCCGCGCGCGGGAGCGTCACCACGAAACGCGGACTGCACAAGGTGTCGTCGGTGCGGGTGTCGCGCAGCTTCACCACCGCGCCGAGATCGCCCGCGCGGAGTTGCGGCACCGGCACGCGATCGTGGCCGTTGAGCACGTAGAGTTGTCCCAGTCGTTCGGTGACCTGCCGGCTCGCATTAAAAAGTTCGGCACCGCTTGAGACGGTGCCGGAATAAACGCGAAAGAGAGAGAGCTCGCCGACTCCCGGTTCGTTCATCGTCTTGAAGACGTAGACGACCGGTTCGGCGTGCGAGAGGGGCACAGGCACGTGGGCGCCTTTCGCATCGAGCGCATCGACCTCCGAACGATCGAGCGGAGACGAGCCGTATTTCGCGATGAAGTCCATCAGCCGTGCCACGCCGACATTCGTCTCGGCCGACACGGCAAAGAGCGGAATGAAAACCTGATTCTGGATCGCCCGGTGCAGGCCCGCGCGCAGTTCGCTCTCGGCGAGGACGCCTTGTTCGAAGAACCGCTCCATCAGCGCGTCGTCGGATTCCGCGACGTATTCGATCAGTTCCTTGTGCAGCGCGTGCACGCGTTCCGCGAGCTCGCCCTCGGCGGGCTCCTCGGTGTAGGCGCCGTTGCCGCCGGGCTTGTAGGTCACGACCTCGCTGCGCAGGACATCGAGCACGCGGTTGAAGCCGGGACCGGCGTTGAGCGGAATCGTGAGCGGAAAAACCTTCCGGCCAAAATGACTGCGCGTGTCCTCAAGGATCTGCTCGAAGCTCGTGTTGGGCTTGTCGAGGGCGTTGACCGCGATCATGCGCGGCAGGCCGTGCAGCGTGGCGTTGTCCCACGCCGTGTCGGTGCCGACCCCGAGGCCGTGCGCGGCATTGATCACCACCAGCGCGAAATCGCCGACCCGAAGCGCGCTGTAGGTTTCGCTGATGAAGTCGGCGTAGCCCGGGCAATCGATGAGATTGAACTTCTTGTCCTGCCACTCCGTGTTGAGCAGCGATGCGTGGATCGAGATCTGATGTTGTTTCTCGCTCGCATGATAATCGGACACGGTGGTGCCGGCGGCGATGCTACCCATGCGGCCGATCCGGCCGGAACAGGCCAGCATCGCTTCACAGAGCAGGGTCTTGCCGGACGACGCGTGCCCGACGACGGCAAAGCTGCGGAGGTCGGCGGAGGCGTAGTCTTTCATGGTGAAAAAACTAGGGGGTAACGCGGGAATCCGCTCCGGGGCGGGGCCGGATTCGCGCCCAATATACCTAGTTTTTTCTCCCGCGCCTGCGCGTTGTTTGGAAAAGCCTCCGCAATGCTTGCGCAGCGGAAGCGCCTGCCTGATCGCCCAAGCCCGAAAATCGGCCGTCACCAGACCGCGAAATGAGTCCGGCGGGGGTTCCGCTCCGTTCCTACGCCAGCACTTTCCGCCAGCGCTTGAACTGCTTTTCCACTTGCGCCGGGCCGGGCATGCCGGTGCCGGCGCGCTTGGCCAGCGCGCGCTTCAAATCGAACACCTCCACCCAGTCCGCGCCGAAAGCCGGGTTGATTTTCTGCACCTCCTCTGCCGGCAGCTGGTTCAGCGCGACCGCGTTCTTTTCCGCCAGACGCACCACCGCTCCTACTGCGTGATGCGCATCGCGAAACGGCACGCCCTTTAGCACGAGATAATCCGCGAGATCCGTCGCGAGCAGCGCCGGGTCCGCGACCGCCGCCGCGCAACGCTCCGCATACACCGTCATGCCCGACAACGTCCCCGCGAGCACGTCCGCGCAGATCGCCGTCTGGTCGAAGCTGTCGAACACCGGCGGCTTGTCCTCCTGCAGGTCGCGGTTGTAGGTCAGCGGCAGGCCTTTCGCGAGCGTGAGCAAGGTGTGGAGATTGCCCTGCAGGCGCGCGGATTTGCCGCGCAGGAGCTCGCAGGAATCCGGATTCTTCTTCTGCGGCATCAACGACGAGCCGGTGCAGAACGCGTCCGGCAGCTCCACGTATTTGAACTCCGAGCTGCTCCACAAAATCAGATCTTCGGCGATGCGCGACACGTGCACGCCGAACAGCGCACACGCACCCGCAAACTCGATGAACAGGTCGCGATCCGCGACGGTATCCATGGAGTTCTGCGTGACCTGCGGCCGGCCTTTCGCATCGACGAAACCGAGGGCCTTGGCGGTGAACTCCCGGTCGATCGGCAGCGTTGTGCCGGCGATCGCGCCCGAACCGAGCGGACACCAGTTCGCGTGCGCCGCCACCTCACCGAAACGGAGCCGGTCGCGCTCCAGCATCTCGAGCCATGCAAAAAGATGATGCGCGAGAAACACCGGCTGCGCGCGCTGCAGGTGGGTGTAGCCGGGGATGAGCACGTCGCGATTCGCCTCGGCCGCCGCGAGCAACGCCCGTTCCGCGCCGCGGATCTTTTCCGCCAACACGCCGCACGCGTGCTTGAAGAACAGCCGCATATCCGTCGCGACCTGGTCGTTGCGGCTGCGCGCGGTGTGCAATTTCGCCGCCGCCGGCACGCGCTTCGTCAACGCCTGCTCGATGTTCATGTGCACGTCCTCGAGCTTCGTGTCCCACGTGAACTTTCCGGCTTCGATCTCCGCGAGGATCGCGTCCAGCCCCGCATGAATCGCGTCGCGCTCCTTCGCCGTGATCAGTCCGACGTGCGCGAGCATGGCCGAGTGCGCCTTGCTGCCGGCGACGTCGAACGGCGCCAGCCGGCGGTCGAACGAAACCGACTCGCTGAACTGCAGCATCAATTCCGCCGGGCCCGCGCTGAAGCGGCCACCCCAGGTGACTTGCGAAGACTTTTTGGCCATGAGATTCGGCCACGAGATGACGGTCCGCCGCCCGCCCGCGCAACGCGAAAAGCCGTCACCCCACCCGCCCCGCCACTCCCTTGACCGTCCGCCGCCCGGCCGCAAAGTCCGCCGCATGCTTCGTCTTCGCGCGCTCCTGGTTTTGGCGGTGCTGTTTGCCTCCGCCGCGGCCAGCCTCGCGGAGGAGACCGACCTCGCGCGCTTCGACCGGGTCGACATCGCGTCGACGAAAACGTCGATCTACGTCGGGAGCGTGACGATGACGATGCCGACCTTTGTGCGAACCGACGGCGTTTACTCCGCCAGCTATCACGCGAAGGTGTTTCCGTATTTTTTCTACAACGAAAGCGGCACGCTCTTCGTCGAGATCTCCGATGAGCAGCTGCGCCAACTGGCGGCCGGTGCGCCGATCGAGTTTTCCGGCCATGGCGTCAACGACGACGGCGACCGCCGTCACATCGAAGGCCGTGCGGTGCCGACCGATGCCGCGCACGGCAGGATCAAGGTCCGCGTCTTCGTCTCGAAGCGAATCCAGCTGATCTTCAACACCACCTACCGCTTCGTCGCGGCCGCGCCGGACAACGCCGGCGCGCGCTCAGGCGCTCACTCCGCGGCCCAGTGAAACGTCACCGGCGCGTCGACGGCGGTGCTCAGGCTCTGATGCACCGGACAGCTGTGCGCGGTTTTCTCCATCAGCGTCGCGATCGGCGAGCTGCGCGGGATCGGCATCCACATCTGCGTCGCCAGCCGCGCGATCCGGCGCGGGGCGTCGGTCGACATCTCCTTCGTCACCTCGAAACGAAACTTTCCGAGTTCGACACCGTTCTTGCGGGCAACGATCGCCATCGTCGTCGCGATGCAGGTCGCAAACGACGTCGCGAACAGATCCGTGGGCGAAAACGCCTCGCCGCGGCCCATGTTGTCCTTCGGGGCGTCGGTGATCAGTTGCTGGCCGGACGGGCCGTGAATCGCGATGCAGTGAAGATCGCCTTGATACTCGCCGGTGATTTTGACCATGGCGGCAGCGTTGGCCATCCGGCGCCGCTGGCAACCGGTTTTGAGTCCGACCGCCGCGCTTATCCTGTCATGATCCGCGGATACAACGCCCGCAGTCGCGCGCCCTACAACGCCGACGCCGCCCACGGCGGAACCGGAATTTCGCGTTCGCGCGCCAGATCGGTCAGCAGATTCTGCAGCCACACGCGATTCGACGAACAGGCGCCGACGCGCAGGTAAGTTTGACCTTCGCGTTGTTCGAGTTCGTAGCGCTCGATGCGGACGGTGATCGGCGTCGGCTCGCCGATGAGTTGACACACCACCTCGCCCGATTTCGTGCGCGAATCGAGTTTCAGGGACTTCACCTCGCCGTAGCGTGCGATGCGCTGATTGATGAAGGTCTGGGCGGCCCGGCTCGTGAGGGCGTCTTTCGCGGCGGAAAACATCGTTCGACTAGAGACCGCCGCGCGCGATTCGGTTCCCGCACTTGCCGGGCGTGAACCGCACGGGCCCGGCGGTGTCGGTCTCCTTCCCCGCGCGCCCGCTTCCCTTTCGCATGAAACTGTCTCCCAATCATCTGAAACGCTACCGCGAGATCGCCCGCCTGTTGTGGAAATACGGCCGGTCCGATCTCGTGCAACAGATGGCGAAATCGGAAGACCTCGGCCCGACCGAGGGCCTGCCGGAGGGCGATGCCGCCGCCCCCGAACAGTTCGCCGACGACCTCGAGTCCATGGGGCCGACGTATATAAAAATCGGCCAGGTGCTCGCCGGCCGGCCCGACCTGTTGCCCGAGGCCTATCTGCAGGCCCTCGAGCGCCTGCAGGATCGCGTCAAGCCGTTCCCTTACGAGGAGGTCGAGCAGATCGTCGCGTCGGAACTGGGCGTGCGCATCTCGAAGGCGTTTTCCCGCTTCGATCCTGAACCGATCGCCGCCGCGTCGCTCGGCCAGGTGCATTTCGCCGAGTTGCGCGACGGGCGGCCGGTGGTGGTGAAAGTGCAGCGACCCGACATCCGCGCACAGATCGCCGAAGACTTCGAAGTGCTCGGCCAGATCGCTACCTTTCTCGACGAGCACACGACCGCCGGGAAACGCTTCCGCTTCGCCCTCGTCGTCGAGGAATTCCGCGTCTCGATCCAGCACGAGCTCAACTATCTTCACGAGGCGCAGAACCTCATCGCCGTCGGCAACAACCTCCGCGAGTTCCCGCTGATCCTGGTGCCGCAGCCGATTTCCGACTACTGCACGCGCAACCTCCTCACGATGGATTACGTGCGCGGCCAGAAGGTCACCTCGCTCAGTCCCCTCGCCCGGCTCGACATCAAGGGCGAGCCGCTGATCGAGGAGCTGTTCCGTTCGTATCTGAAGCAGGTCCTGGTCGACGGCCTGTTTCACGCCGATCCGCATCCGGGCAACGTCTTCATCACCGACGACGGCCGGCTCGCCCTGCTCGATCTCGGCATGGTCGGCCACACGTCGCCCGCCATGCAGGAGAATCTGCTCAAGGTTCTCCTCGCGCTCAGCGACGGCGACGGCGAGCAGGCCGCCGACATCGCGATCCGCGTCAGCGAGAAACTCGAGGATTTCGATCAGGCGACCTTCCGCCGGCTGGTCAGCCAGCTCGTCGCGCGTCGTCACGACCAGGGGCTCGAACAGATGAACGTCGGCAAATCGCTCCTGCGGCTCACGCAACACGCGCGCGATTGCGGACTGTTCGCGCCGAGCGAATTGACGCTGCTCGGCAAGACTCTCCTCCAGCTCGACGAGATCGGGCGCATCCTCGATCCGCAGTTCGATCCCAACGCCTCCATCCGGCGCAACGTCACCGAGCTAATGTCGCGGCGTATCCGGCGCGACCTTACACAGGGCAACATGTTCAACTCGATCCTCGAGATGAAGGATTTCGTCGGCAGCCTGCCGGCGCGGTTGAACCGGATCATGGACGCGATCACCAACGCCGAACTCGAGGTGAAGGTGAAGGCGGTCGACGCCAACGTCGCGCTCGAGGGCATGCAGAAGATCGCCAACCGCATCACCACCGGCGTCGTCCTCGCCGCGCTGATCATCGGCGCCTCATTACTGATGCGCGTCGAAACGCGATTCCGGCTCTTCGGCTATCCGGGCCTCGCGATCCTGTTGTTCCTTGCTGCCGCGGCGGGCGCGTTCTACCTCGTCGGCAGCATCTTCATGCAGGACTACAAGAGCCGGAAGAAGTTGAAACGCTAACGCCCGCCCGAAGCGGCGCCGACCCACCACGGCGACCGACCCACCACGGCGATGCCGCCGCGCGGAGAGATTCACCGGCCCGCGGTCGCGAAATGCGCGCGGACTTCCTCGGTATTTTGATTCACGAGATCCTTCGGCAGCGCGCGCTTGAGCCGGCGGCGCGTTTCCGGCGAGAGCTCATCGATCACCGCATTGAACAGCGACGGCGAGGCCGCGAGATCCCAGCTCGCCTGGGGACGGTTCTGCAGAAACGTATCCAGTTCGCTTGCGATCAGCGTCGTGATGCGTCGCTCCTCCTCGCGTTTCATCGGCAATCGTTCGTCGATCGACATCCCGCCAGGCCGACCTTTCGAGCCGGGGAAACGACCGGCCTGGTCGGAGGCGTTGTCCGTGTAGGGCGATCGCCCCTGCGGAAAATCCATCGCTTCGACGATCTCGAGTTTCGGCGTCGCCTGGCCGGGCTCCCGCGTTTCGGAATAAATCCGCAGATGCCCGCGATCGAGCGTGATGATGAAATGTTCGTTCATGGCGTGAGGGTTCAATCGAACGAGAGAGTCACGTTGATATTGCCGCGCGTGGCCCGCGAATACGGACAGGTCTGATGCGCGATGTTCATGATGTGTTTCGCATCCGGCGCCGAAACGCCCGGCATCGCCGCGCGCAGTTCGACGTTCAACCGGTAGCCACCACGGTTGTCCTCTTCGAGATGTGCGCGCGCCACCACCGTGAAGCCTTCGATCGGCAGATGCGCGGTGGTCGCCGCGTTCTTCAGCGCGCCCAGAAAACAGGAGCCGTAGGCGCCCGCAAAAAGATGCTCGGGCGTGACACTGCCCGGCTGCTCATCCGTCGAAAGTTTGACCGAGAATCCGCCATCCGGCGCCTCCACGGTTCCGTCCCTTCCTCCCTGTGCAATCACTTCGGCGATGTGGATGGTTTTCATCGCGGCCAATCTAGCCACAATAAGCGCAAAGGTAATCGGGACAACCTTGGGGCAGCGGATGGGTGATTTTCCGTGATTGCGGAGATCGTCCGCCACCGACCGCACTCGCGTGCGCTCCGGCAGTCCCGAATGGCAATCGCGTCGCTTCAGGACTATCGTTTTTGGTCCCGCGCCGCGCATCCTCTCATGACTTCCGCCAACCGTTATCGCGATCGCGTCGAGGCCGGACAGGCTCTCGCCAAACACCTCGCGTCCCGCCTGCGTCCGGACGATCGCCCTGTCATTCTCGCGCTGCCTCGCGGCGGCGTGCCGGTCGGGGCGGAGATCGCGCGCGCGTTGTCCGCCCCGCTCGATGTGTTCGTCGTTCGCAAACTCGGCCTGCCCGGCCAGCCCGAGTTCGCGATGGGTGCCCTCGCCTCCGGCGGCGTCCAGCTGCTCGACGAGTTGCTGATCGCAACGGAAACCGTGTCGCCCAACGCGATCGCCCGGGTCGTGCAGGAAGAAACGCGGGAGCTGCACCGTCGCGAACGACTCTACCGCGGCGACCGCCCGCCGCCGGAGATCGAACAGCGGCACGTCATCCTCGTCGATGACGGCGTTGCCACCGGCTACACCATGCGCGTGGCCGTGCTCGCGCTGCAAAAACTGCGGCCCGCCTCGCTCACCATCGCCATTCCCGTCGGCGCGCCCGAAACCTGTGCGGCGCTCGCGAGCGCCGTCGACGAACTGATTTGTCCGCTGCAACCCACGCCGTTCTACGCCGTCGGGGTGTGGTATGATCATTTTCCCCCGCTGACCGACGCCCAGGTGCGCGCCAGTTTGTCCGGAGCGCCGACGCCCGCCGACGATTGACGAGGCCGCGACGTCAATCCTTCGCCTTCCTCAAGAACCGCGCGGCCGCTTTCAAGTCCTCCATCATCGCCGCATACGCCATTTCGCGATCGCCCGAAGGCGTCCGCAGGATCGACGACGGATGCACGGTCGCCAGCAACGGTCGGCCGTGTGGATCCGCGAGCACCTCACCGCGCTGCTGCGTGACGCGAAACGTCCGCCCCATCAGCGCCTGCGCGGCCGTCGCGCCCAGCGCCACCACCAGTTCGGGATCGATCAGGTCCAGCTCTCCGTCCAGCCACACGCGGCAGGCCGCGATCTCCCGCGCCGTCGGTTTCTGATGCAGCCGTCGTTTCCCGGAGCGCACCCATTTGAAATGTTTCACCGCATTCGTGAGATACACCTCCGACCGCTCGAGGCCCGCCTCTGCCAGCGCGCGATCGAGCAATTTCCCCGCCGGGCCGACAAACGGCCGGCCCGCCACATCCTCCTGATCGCCCGGCTGCTCGCCGATCATCAGCACGCGCGCTTTCGCCGGACCTTCACCGAAAACCGTCTGCGTGCCGGTCTTGTAGAGCGGGCAACGCGTGCAACGTCGCGCCTGCGCGCGCAGTTTTTCCAGCGATGCGGTCGCGGTCGCCATGATGCCATCGACCCGCTTGAAGCGCGGCGGTTGCGCATCGGCGGGCGGTTCCCTTTCTAGCGAAAATCGTGCGATGCCTGCGCCGGCAGCTCGTCCAGACGCAGCGCGTCGATCTTCTCTGCGCGCACATGGATCACGTGGTTCTGGATCTGCAGCCGGCCGACGATGCTAAGCGACGACTCCTCGTTGATCACCATGCGGCGCGCTTCGAACAGATCCGGCGTCACCACCGCATTCGCGATGCCCGTCTCGTCCTCGAGCGAAACAAAGACGAAGCCCTTGGCCGTGCCTGGACGCTGCCGGCAGATCACGCTGCCCGCGATCCGCACGCGATCGCCGTCTCGCCCCAGCGGCAACTCTGCCGCGCGCCACGCATCCGGCACCCGCTCGCGGACCAGTGTCATCGGATGCTCGCCGACCGTGAGGCTCAACCCGCCGAAATCCGCCTGCACCCGCTCCTCCGCCGTCATCGGCGCGAGCGGCGACGCCTCCTCCAGCAACCCCGCGCCGAGCAGGAGGCTTTCGTCGGCCGACCATGCCGCCTCGATCTGCCACAATGCCGCCCGGCGATGCGGCGCGAGCAAATGAAACGCACCGACCGACGCGAGCGCGCGCCGCTCCGCGGCGGTGAACGTGGTGCGGCTGATGAAATCCTCGATCGACGCAAACGGCCGCTCCGCCCGTTGCTCCAGCATCGCGCGCACGCGCGCCTCGCGGAGGCCGTGCACGTAGCTCAGGCCGATCCGCATCGTGTTCTCCCCTTCGACCGTGCACTTCCACGCGGAGCGTTGCACGCACACCGGCTTCACCTTCAACCCGTGCCGCCGCGCATCCTGGATCAGCGTGGCCGGCGCATAAAAGCCCATCGGCTGGTTATTCAGCACGCTCGCACAGAATTCCGCCAGCCGGTGCACCTTCAACCACGTGCTCGCATACGCGAGCAGCGCGAACGAGATCGCATGGCTTTCCGGAAAGCCATAAGCCGCGAACGAGGTGCACGAATCGACGACTTTGTTGACCACCGCGTCGTTATGCCCTTTCGCGCGCAGGGCCGCGCGGAGCTTCGAAAGTGCACGGTCGAGACGATCGCGATTCCGGGTGAAACCCATCGCCCGTCGCAGCTCCTCCGCCTCGCTGCCGGTGAAATCCGCCAGATCCATCGCGATCTTCAACATCTGTTCCTGGAAGAGGATCACGCCCTGCGTGCGCTCGAGCGTCGGCCGCACGATGTCGTCGACCGTCGGATCGATGAACGTCACTTTCTCCAGGCCCTGACGCCGCCGGATCAGCGGATGCACCAGCCGCCCCACGATCGGCCCGGGCCGCACGATGGAAACCTGCATCGCCACGTCATAAAAGGTTTGCGGCCGGAAGCGCGGGAGCGTCGCCATCTGCGCCCGGCTCTCGATCTGGAAAACGCCCACCGTATCCGCCGCCTGCATACTGGCGTAAGTCGCAGGATCGTCCTGCGGGATGTCCGCAAGATCCGTCGGCCCGCCGCGGCCGCGGCAGAGTTCGAAGGTATCCTGCAGCACCGCCATCATGCCGAGCCCGAGGAAGTCGATCTTCACCAGCCCCAGGTCCTCGCAGTCGTCCTTGTCCCACTGGATTACCGCGCGATTCTCCATCGTCGCCGGCTCGATCGGCACGATCTGGTCCAGGTGATGCGGGCAAAGCACCATGCCGCCCGAGTGCTGTCCAAGATGACGCGGCAGGCCTTTCATCTGGTGATACACGCCGAGCATCGCCTCGAGCCGCGGGTGGCTCTCCGACAATCCCGCCAGCTTCACCTGTTCGCGAACGTCGAGCGTCTGCGGGAAATCGCCGTTGGCATACAACGCCGAAAAGCGATCCATCACGTCCTCCGCCAGGCCCATCACCTTGCCCAATTCCCGCACCGCGCTGCGGCCGCGATACGTGATCACGTTGGCGACCATTGCCGCGCCGCGCGGCGCGTAGCGGCGATACACCTCCTGGATCACCGACTCGCGCAATTCGCCGCTCGGGAAATCCAGATCGATGTCCGGCCACGACGGCTGGCCGTCCGCGCCGTGACGTCCTTCGCTGAGGAAGCGTTCGAACAACAAACGGCCGGCGATCGGATCGACCGACGTGATCCGCAGCGCATAACAAACGACGCTGTTCGCCGCCGAACCGCGGCCTTGCACGAGGATGCCTTGCTGGCGTGCCCACCGGCAGATGTCCCACACGATCAAAAAATAGCCGGCAAACTCCAGTTTGTTGATCAGCGCGAGCTCGTGCTCGATCTGCTCGCGCACGCGCGCGGTGATCCCGCCGAAACGCTCGCGTGCGCCTGCATAGACCTGCTCGCGCAGCACGCCGGCCATCGTCTCGCCGGCACCGACGGGAAACTCCGGGAAACGGTAACCGAGGTTCTGCAAGGTGAACTCCAGCCGCTCGCCGAGCCGGCGCGTGTTCAGGATCGCTTCCGGCAGATCGCGAAACAGCTCCGCCATCTCGCGTCCGGAACGCAGGTGCCGCTCGCTGTTCGGCGCGAGCCGCCGGCCGGCGCGATCGAGCGTCGTATGCTGTCGCAGACAAGTGAATACATCCGCCACCATCCGGCCGGAGCGCGTCGCATACCGCACGCCGCCGGTGGCCACCACCGGCAGTTTCCGCGCGGCCGCGAGATCCGCGAGCGCCTCCACGGTCGCATTCTCCCCCCGTTCGCGCCGGCGCTGCACTTCGACATACAGCCGCCCGCCGCCGAAAATCGCCTCGAGCCTTTGCACCGTCGCCTCCGCTGCACCCGTGCCGCCGGTCGCCAGCGCGCGCATCACGGGACCGTCCTCGTCGCCCGTCAGCGCGATCAATCCCTCCGCATGCGCCGCGAGTTCCGCCCAAGTTGCAAAACACGGACGCTTCCGCGCGCGCGGGTCCTCGCCCGGCGCCAGTTCGCGAACGGGCTCGACCGGTGTGCGCGGCTCGAGCTTGGCCGTGCTGATAAGGCGGGTGAGATTGCTGTAACCGGTGCGGTTCTCGACCAGCAGCGGCACGACCGTCCCGTCCTCCATCGTGATTTCCGCGCCGACGATGGGCTGAAGCTCGAGCTCGAATTCCCGCACGGCGCCATACAGCCGGGGCGCGCCGTAAACGCCGTCGCGATCCAGCAAGGCCACGCCCGGAATCTGCAGCCGCGCAGCCTCACGCGCCAGGTCCTCCGGCAGCGAGGCGCCGCGGAGAAAACTGAACGCGCTGTTGGCGTGAAGTTCGATGTAGTCGGACATGCGCAGGAAACGAGCGAATCGCGAGTTTCGCCCGCCCCGTCCGTGCGCGCAAGCGGACGCCTCAGCGCGCGAGCGGCCAGTCGTCCGTGCGGAACGGCGCCGCCGGCAAGCCGTCGCTGTTTGCGAGCGTCGCGAGCGGATTGCCTTGCCACGCATAACGCGCCGCCACGGGCTCGGTTACCGCGTTGCTCGTCAGCACAACCACGTCCTTGCCCGCGATTTTCGCCTCCGCCCAACGCCAGATGCGATCCGGCCCCGCAACCGCAAATTCGCCAAGCTTTTCGCCGCGCACGACCAGGCCGTCACCGACGTTGTCGAAATGCAAGGCCAGCGCGCCCGGCCGGCGTTCGACCCATTTCAAAGTGGGCCCTGACGCCGCCACGTCGCGTCCATAATGTTCCGCGAGCGCCCAGCGCGCCAGCCGTTCGCCGACCGTGCGTTTTTCCTTCGGGTGAATGTCGTTCGCGTCACCGGTGTCGATCGTCACCGCGACCGCGGTGTTGCGCACCTGGCGCACCACGTCGAGCTGCACCTCGCGCAACTCCGCCCAGCCGTCGGTGCCGGGTTCGCTGCGGCGCGTCATGAACGCCGGCAGGCCGACGATGTAGAATGGAAACTCTCCCTGGCCGAAACGCTCGCGCCAGTCACCGATCAGCGCCGGCAGGAGGGTGCGATACTGCTGCGCGCGCGACGTGTTCGCCTCGCCCTGATACCAAAGCGCGCCGGCAATCGCGAGCGGCGCGACCGGCGCGATCATGCCGTTGTAAAGCACCGTCGGCATCGTCGGGTAATTGTCGAAATCCAGCGGCAACGCCAGCGGCGGTTGCACGTCAACGCTCACCGCGGCGCGCCACTCGCCCGCGAGCGGCACGACGGTGCCGTCGCCGAGGACGATCTTCAGAGCATCTGCCGGTGACAGGAACCCGCCATCCGGCTTCGTCTTGAACACGCGCAGCGCGATCGTGTTCTTCCCCGGCCGCAACGCGCCCGCCGGGATCGCATAGTTGCGTGGATTCTCGACCCACGAGCTCGCGCCGGTCCAGTGGCCGTTCACGTAAATCGTGTCCATCCGCTCGACGACGCCGAGTTGCACACGTGCGCCGTTCGCCGGGAGCGGATCGGGCAACTCGATCTCGCGGCGAAACCACACCACGCTCGGCCGCGTCGGCACGCCGAGCTCCGCAAAAGCGCCAGGCACCTGGACGCGCCGCCAGCCGCCATCGTCGAACTCCGGTTTCGCCCACACCTCGCCCTGCCCGCCGATGTCGTGTTCGTCGAGCCAGTGCATCAAAAAGCTGCCGTGGTGCGGTCCGCCTTTTTTTTCGAGGCGCGCGATCTCCGCCACCTGCGGGCCGAACTCACCAGCCTTCGCCAGCGCTTCCGCGCTGATCCACGATTCCGCCGGGCTTCCGCCCACGGCCGACTGCACGAGTCCGATCGGCACGTGCAATTCCGCCTGCAACCGCCGCGCAAAATAATACGCGACCGCCGAAAACCGCGCTGCCGTCTCCGGCGTGCACGCGGTCCATTTTCCCGCGGCCTGTTCCGCGGGCGCATATTCGACCGTGCGCGGCACGAGATAAAAGCGCAGGTCCGGATGATTCGCCGCTTTGACTTCAGCGTCGCCGCCCAAGCTGGCGGCGAGCGCAAATTCCATGTTCGACTGACCGCTGCACAGCCAGACGTCGCCGACAAGCACGTTGTTCAGCTCGATCCGTTGCGGGCCGTCGATCGCGGCCCGGTAAGGTCCGCCAGGCGGCGGCACCGCGATCGACGCCGACCAACGCCCGTCTTCCCCGGCCACCGCATCGACGACTGCCGCCGCGATCGTCACGCGCACCGACTGGCCCGGCTTTGCCCAGCCCCAGAAGGTGTTCGGTTTTCCACGCTGCAGCACCATGCCGTCGCCGAAAATGGGCGCCAGCAGCGGTCGTGCGGAATTCTCTGCTGGGGCCGCGAAGGCCGATACGCCAAGCGCGAGCAGCAGCAAGCAAAGGCCAAAATGCCAGATCGATTTCATGAGCGACGGGGGTTGGGTAACGCCGCCGGAGCGTGGTGCCCCGCGTGCACGCGACAATTTTCCACCCATTCACACATTCGCGCGTCTGCCGCTACGCGACGCCGGCGAGTCTCACTTGCGAGCGCGCCGGCCCCAGACGAGCGCCATCATGCCGGCCGCCAGCGCGAGCCCGCCGTAGAGCCAGCCGTCGCTCGTCAGCACCGCCAGCCAGCCGTCACCGCTCGTCACGGCGCCGCAAAGTTCGCGGCCGGCCGCGCTCAAGCCCGCGCCGATCGCGATATAACCGAGCACGCAGGCGAGGCACTTCGGCAGCAGCGCCAGTCCGATCACCGGCACCGCGGCCGCGAGCCATCGCCTGCGTGCAAATCCAGATTTCCGCCACTCCCCGCCGGCTTCAGCGGTCCGGCGCGTCTCAACCATACGTCGGCCGTTGCGGCCACCCCTCGGGCGAATCCTCCCAATTCTCCTGCCGGCCGTAGGCGGTAAGATCGAGGAAGTTGTAGGGAGTGAACTGGTGATCCGCTCCGCGCGCGAAGGTCGAATAGGTGTGATACACCGTGTCGCCGTCGCGCAGAAAAACGCTCGCGGCCGGCCAGTCGCCCTTGAGCTGCTCCGCGGGAAAACCCGCGGCGATCAACTCCTCACGGTTACGGTAATTGTATTCGATGGGCGCGCGCGAGTCATCGAGCGTCACGTGGAAGTCGTAATTGAAATCCGTGCCGGCCGAGGACACCCACGGGAACTTCCAACCTTTCTCCGCCTTCGTGGTTTCGATGCGCTCGAGCGGTGCGCGTGAGATGGCAGCGAAGGCCGTGTCGCGCTCTGCGAGAAAGGCCAGGAAGGGTTCGTTGTTGAACATGATGTCGGCCGACTGCGAGCAACCGGGGCAATGTTTCTGCTGCTCCTCGTTCCACATGAAGTGGTGCACGTAAAGCTGGCGTTTGCCGGCGAACAACTCGGTGAGCGTCACCGGGCCGGCCGCACTCGTGAAGGTGTAGCTTTTTTCAAGTTTCACCATCGGCAACCGGCGGCGTCGGGCGCTGAGCGCATCGCGCGCGCGAGTCAGGGCTTTCTCTTCGGCCAGAAGTTCCTTGCGGGCCTTCAGCCATTCGGCGCGCGAAACGATTTTCGGCCGGGAGGACGTGGGGGTCAGGGCGGGATTCATGGGATCTCGCCCTCTAGACGAATCGCGCCGTCCGATTCAGACCGCCTCGCGACACTTTTTTCGAGAAATCGAAAAAAACTCAGCCTGCCCGCGCCCGCAGCCGCGCCAACAGCGCCCCCCAACGCTCGCCGGCCGGATCCTCCCAGCCCGGGAAAACCGTCTCCCGTCGCGTAATCACACGCGGTGCGCCATCGAGGTCCTTGACGTAAGTGATCGTGCGGGTGACTTCGACCTCGGCGGCGCCGCCGGACGGCGCGGACACCTCGAGCGTCTGCCGGCTCACGCCGAAGCCGCCGAAATACCCTTCGAGCCCTCCGCCGAGACGATCCGCAATGTCCGCCGCGACGCCCTCGCCGACCTCCGCCCCGAGGGTGGCGTAAAATTTCCGCCGCAACGCGCCGCCCGCCGCCGCATAGTCTGGAATTTCCACCTGATAGCGGCCCGGGGCGACCGCGGTTACGTGGG
This sequence comes from Opitutaceae bacterium, assembly GCA_040255565.1. GTDB lineage: Bacteria > Verrucomicrobiota > Verrucomicrobiia > Opitutales > Opitutaceae > Opitutus. The sequence goes on from JBDZVH010000003.1 coordinate 75,726, forward strand.
CGATCTGCGCTTCGAACTCCTGTCGCACTGCCTGCAACTGCAGCGTCACCGCCGCGAACCGTTCCCATTGCGCGGGGTTCAACTCGAGCCCGGAATCCTCCGCCAGCAGGTGCAACTGGCTCATCTCGCCGATCAGTGCCGCCTCCTCCGCCCGGGTAACGAACACTCTGGCGAGCCGGTCGGAAACCCGCAACGCCACCGCCTGCACAAAAGCCAACGGACGACGCGAGAACTCCGCGTTTCGGGTCACGTGCGTGTTCACTTCGGCCGGCGAGCCCCGCGCCATCCCGGCTTCCGCCGCGCGACCGGCGTCGCCAACAAAATGCAACCCACACGAAACACCGCCAATAAACAACAGGGCGGCGAGCAGCAGGGTGGCGGCGCGACGGAAGCGCATGGTTCGAACGGAACCCAGCTTTCCGCCGTCGGCCACAAAATAATCGAAAATTTACCTAAAGTTTTACAACAAGCGGCCGACGGCGCCCCGGACGATACCCGTGGGGCGCCTCGTTCGCTCGTGTCGCCTCAGGCTTTACTCCGGCAGTTCACCATCCAGTGCACGCCAAAGCGGTCCTCGAAGGAACCGTAGTAGTCGCCCCAGAACATGTCCTGCAGCTCCATCTCGACCTTGCCGCCGGCGGAGAGCGCGTCGAAGAGGCGCTTCGTTTCGGCGCGCGTGTCCGGCTCCAGATTGATGTGAACGGCGTTGCCCGGCGTGACGCTCATGCCCGAGGACGGCGGGCAATCGCTGCCCATCAGCAAATGACCGCCAAGAATCGGAAGCGCCACGTGCAGGACCATTTGTTTGTCCGCCTCCTGCAGCGGGGCGGCGGGATTCGGCGGCGCGCTGTCGAAGCGGACGATCGGCGTCACATACTCCGTTTGGAAAACGGACTTGTAGAATGAAAACGCCGCTTCGGTGGTGCCGGCAAAGATGAGGTAGGTGCTGACTCGAGCCATGGGAGTGAAGTTAAGGGTTCAGGAATAACGCCGGCGGGTGAAAATCTCCGGCCAGCCTCTCAACGAACCACTGCCCGCCAGACGGACAAGCCGCTTCGCACCGCGCCGGCGACGCTCGCTGCCCCGAACGCCCGGCGCTCGGGCGTTGGCGACGCCGTTGCTCAACGGTGCCGGTTGGCGTTGTCCTGAATCTTTTCGCCAGCGCGCTCCACGTCTTTTCCGACGCCGTGCATCGTGTTGCAGCCCGTGGCCGCGAGCGTGAGGAGGGCCGCGAGTCCCCAAAGGATGAAGTGTTTTTTGTTCATGGCTTTTCAACTTACGCGACCGCGCTCCCGCCGCCATCGGGCGGCCACCGGGAGCGCGACTGCAGTTTCCATGGATGGCTTTCAGGTTCGGCACCGACGCGCGCCGGCAGCTGGCGCCAAGTTCCGCTCTGAAAAGCGCAATCTCTGCGCAACGCCACCATTTGACGCCGCCCGCCCGGTCGCATTTGGTGAACGTGCATTTCCGCACCGGTGCTTCAGCCGGAGCGAAATGCAGTGCCGTTGAACACCGCTGCGCCCACCCTTTCTCCCGCCCCCGCCGCCGTTGACGACGCCGAGCTCTCCGCCGTGCTGGTGCTCGATGTTTCGGGGCGCGTCGTGGCCGCCAACCACTCTGCCCGGCAGCTCTGGGGCGCCACCGAAAAATCGCTGATTGGTCGCCCCTTCGCGAAACTCCTCGTGCTCGACGGCGGGTCTGACGACTCCGCTTCGTTCGAGGCGCAATGGAAGGCATTTCTCGCCGTCGCCCTGGACCGCTCCACGCACCATCTCGTCCAACCGCTGCAGGGCACGCCCCGCGAGGTGTTCGTGCGCATCGAGCGCGCGACCGGCGGCGCCGGTTCCTTCATCGCCTCGCTCCGGCTGCGCGCGGCCTGAGCGGCCGCCGCGCCGCGTCACGGCTCCTCGGATACGTCCTCGAAACGCTCCTCCTGCGTCTCGAGATAGCGCAACAGCGCCCCCAGCGCGCGCTCCTCGCGGTCGTCGCGAGCCTTCACCTCCGCGGCGGCGGCGATCAGCGCCGCCAGTTCGGCGCCCGTCACCCGCACGCCCAACCGGGCCTCGCGCACCTCAACTTCGCCCATCCGATTCGTCCCGCGCCCCCCGCGTGACGTCGTCCGTTTCAGCGCTCGTCCGGTTTTTCGTGGTTTCCCCGGCCCGAATTCTGCCATCGTGGTCGCACTCCGCTTCCCGACGTCATGAAATCCCCGCAGGAAAGGAAACGTCTCCCCTTCGTCACCGCACTGATCGAAACCTTCGGGTTCAGCCCGGCGGTCGCGTCGGTGATCACCTTCTTCCTCGCGCTGTTCTGCGCGGCGGCAATCCTGTGGATCCTGCGTTCCGCGCCGCCGGACAAGCTCGTGCTCACGAGCGGCCCGGAAGGCAGTTCGTTTCACCGATGGGCGCTGGCCTATCAGAAGGATCTCGCGAGTCACGATGTGCGGCTCGAGGTACGAACCTCCGCCGGCGGCCTCGACAATCTCGAGCGGCTGCAATCCGGAAGTTCGGGTATCGATATCGGCTTCGTGCCCGGGGGGCTCGTGAAGGAAGGCAGCGTCAAAGGCCTCCTCTCGCTGGGCAGCCTCGCCTACCAGCCGCTGTTCGTATTTTACCGCGGCGACACGCCTATCGAACGCCTCTCGGAACTGGCCGGTCGCCGGCTCGCGGTCGGCGCGATCGGCAGCGGCACGCGGTCCTTCACTCTGCTCCTGCTGCAGGCCAACGGAATCACCGGAGCGCCCACGACCCTGCTCGACCTCGACGCCGACGATGCGACCGCGGCGCTGCTCGAGGGCCGGTTGGACGCCGTTTTCCTCATGGGTGATTCCGCGCCGCTGCACGCGCTGCGCTCGCTGATGCGCGCACCCGACGTGCGGCTGTTCAACTTCGAACAGGCCGACGCGTATCTCCGGCGATATCCGTTTCTCAACAAGATCGAACTGCCCCAGGGTGTGATGGATCTCGGGAAAAATCTTCCGTCCGCAGACGTCACGCTGGTTGGCCCCACGGTCGAGCTGGTGGCGCGCAAGGGTCTCAACTCCGCGCTTTCCGATCTCCTCCTCGAAGTCGCGAAAGGGGTGCACGGCCGCGCGAGCCTGTTTCAGAAACGCGGCGAATTCCCCTCACCGCTCGAACATGAGATTCCGCTCAGCGAGGATGCGCTGCGTTATTACAAGTCCGGCAAGGGACTGATCTACCGGACGCTCCATTCGTTCTGGCTCGCAAGCCTGCTCAACCGCATCCTGGTCGCGGTCGTCCCGCTGATCCTTGTCATTGTTCCGGCGATACGGCTCCTGCCGCTGCTGTTTCGCTGGGTCATCCAGCTGCGCCTCTATCGCTGCTACCGGCCGCTCCTCCGGGTCGAGCGTGAGACTTTCGCGCCGCTCACCGCGGCCCGGATTCAGGAACTGCTGCAGCGCGTCGACGAAATCGAAGACCACGTGAACCGGCTCAAAATTCCGGCTTCGTTCGCGGACCGCTTTTACTGGTTGCGCAGCTACGTGGATTTCGTGCGCCACCGGCTGCAGTCGCTAACTCCGGCGCCGGGCTGAACGGCGCCGGAGTCAACGGATTATTTCACCACGAGCTCGAGCGGCGCGTAGCCGTCGGCGGCGACGACCACCTTGTCGAGCGCGGCGAGGCCGGAAACGGTATACGTATCCTTCGGCGCGATCACATGCGGCGGCTCCACGCGCGCCTTGTCGGCGTTGTGCGCCACCACGCTCAGGTAAACCGTGACCTGCACCGTGAGCGGCTCCTTCGCCTTGCTCTTCAGCTTGAGCTCATAGGTCGTGCCTTCCTTGGCCTTCGTTTTGTGGAACCGGGCCGAGACAGGCAGCTTCGTCGCTTTCTCGACCGAGGTTTTCGCGGCCGGCGCAGCGTGAGCGGAGACCACGGCGATCTGAACCAAAGCCAGGCTGACGACGCAGCCCAGCGCAAGCATCGCAACCCGGCGGACCGCCGGGCGCAGGAACCATGAACAGGAGTTTGTCATATTGACGAGGGGGTAACGCGTCGACGAGAGCAGATCGCCGCCAGCCCCGCAATCCTGACGCGCGGATCGGATCGCGGGGTTTGCCCTGCACGCACGCCGCCCCATAGTCGGTCGCAGCCCTCTCTCCATTCATGAATCCCGCGCGCGAAACCAATCTCACCCTCGCCGTTTTCCTCGATCTCGAAAACCTCGCGCGCGGCGCCGCCGACGCCGGCTTCCCGCCGTTCGACGTCGGCAAAGTCCTCGAGCGCCTCCTCCTCAAGGGCAACATCGTCGTGAAAAAAGCCTACTGCGATTTCGAACGGTTCAAGGACCTGAAACATCCGCTGCACGAGACCGCCTTCGAGCTGATCGAAATCCCGCACGTGCGCCACTCGGGCAAAAACTCCGCCGACATCCGCATGGTCGTCGACGCCCTCGACCTCTGCTACACCAACGCCCACGTCGACGCGTTCGCCATCCTCAGCGGCGACTCGGACTTTTCGCCGCTGGTCAGCAAGCTCCGCGAAAACGCGAAGACCGTCATCGGCCTCGGCGTGAAGAACTCAACCTCCGACCTCTTCGTCTCGAACTGCGACGAGTTCATCTACTACGACGACCTCGTCCGGAAAACGGCACCCAAAACCCGCGCCCGCGCCGGCAACGCCGCGACGACGAAACCGAAATCGCCGCACGCCCCCGCGCCTGCCGGCGGCGGCGGCGGCGGCATCGACCTCCTCGTCGCCACGCTCAGTGCGTTGACCGAGGAGCGCGGCGCCGACGAACCGATCTGGGCCTCGATGATCAAGCAGGCGATGAAGCGGCGCGATCCCGGCTTCAACGAACGCGCCCACGGTTTCGGCTCGTTCACCGACCTCCTCGCGGAAGCCCAGCGCCGGGGTCTCGTGCAACTCGACGAACGTGCCGGCAACTGCCAGGTGAAGCTCGTCGAGTGACGCCGCGGGCGGACCGCGCCGCTACTGCAACGCCGCCGCCAGTCCTTCCAGCATCCGCTGCCACGACGCGGAAATCTGCGCCACCTGCGCGGCCCAGCTCGGATGCACCTCATGCACGAGCCTGAGTTCGCACCCCTCGCCGCGCGGCGCGATCTCGACCAGCACCCGCGAGCCCACGCTCTCGTCCGCCACCATCCAGGTGAACACCAGCCGCCGCGGCCGCTCGAACTCCAGATACTTGCCGAGATGTTCGATCTTCTGGCCGTCGCGCTCCACCATGAACGAGAATGCCCCGCCCAGCCGCGGATCCACCGACAGATGCACGATCTCCTCGTCGCGCACGGTCGGTCCGAACATCCAGCGCTCGATCAGATCCGGTTTCAGCCAGGCCTCGAACACCCGCTCTGCACTCGCCTCGAAGTGTCGGCCCGCCTCGGCCCGGATCGCACGCATCGCACTCATGATCGCAGCTCTTCGTTCAGCCGCGGCAAAAGCACAAACACGAATCGCCACGCGGGTCCGCCGCGCGACAAACCTTGAGCGGATGCGTCGTCCGCACTACGCTTCGCGCCATGATCTTTCGCGGGTTGCTCATCGCATGGGCGATCGTGGCGCAGGCCGGCGCACAGGATGTTGCTCGCATGACTCGCCTCGTCGAAGCCCGGGCAGACGGGGACCGCTTCATGGGCTCGGTGCTCGTGACCCGCGCCGGCCGCACCGTCTTCGAGCGTAGCGTCGGGTTCGCCGACGCGGAATGGCACGTCCCGAACTCCGCCGATACACGGTTTCGCATCGGCTCGATCACGAAGCAATTCACCGCCGCCGCCGTGCTGCTGCTTCAGGAAGAGGGAAAGCTGCAGCTGTCCGACCCCGTTTCGCGCCACGTCCCCGGCGCGCCGGCGTCCTGGCACGACATCACGTTGTATCAGCTGCTTACGCACACCGCCGGACTTCCCAGCGTCACCGAGCTACCCGAATATCCGCAGCGCAAGCTCTCGCCCGCCACCCCGCTTCAGATCGTCGACCTGATCCGCGAGCTGCCGCTCGATTTTCCGCCGGGCGAAAAATTCCATTACAGCAACTCCGGCTACATCGTCCTCGGCGCGGTGATCGAGCAGGCCAGCGGCCGGAGCTATGAGACGTTTCTGCGCGAGCGCGTGCTGCAGCCGCTCGGCCTGGAGAACACCGGAGTGGACCGCAACGACGCGATTCTCCCGCGGCGCGCCGCCGGCTATGCGCACGATGCGCAGGGCCAGCTCATTCACGCCCCCTACATCGACATGTCGCTGCCGCACGCCGCCGGGAGTTTCTATTCAAGCACGCACGACCTCGCGCGCTGGTGCGACAGTCTCTTCGGCGGCAAACTCCTCTCGCCCGCCTCACTCGAAAAGATGATCTCGCCACACCTGAGCGACTATGCGCTCGGCCTCGGCGTTAAGACCGAAGGCGGCCGCCGCGTCATCCAGCACGGCGGCGGCATTGAGGGTTTCAATTCCTACCTGGCGTTCTATCCCGACCCGCAGCTTGTCGTGGTCGTGCTCGCCAACGTCAACGGCCCCGCCGCCGCCGAGTTGGCGGGCGAACTCGCGGCGGTGGCGTTGGGCGACCCCGCGGCCTTCCCGGCCGAGCGCCCGGTCGCCGTTCTCCCCTCGTCCGGTCTTGCCGGATACGTCGGCGTTTACCGCCTCACGGACAAAGTGACGATCGCCGTCCGGCAGCGCGATGACCATCTGACCGTGCAGCTCTCCGGCCAGGCCGAATTCCCGTTGTTTCCGGAGTCCGGCACGAAATTTTTCCTGAAAGTGGTCGACGCGCAGATTGAGTTTTCCCGGGACGCGAACGGCCGGGTCGCCCAGCTCACCCTCCATCAAAATGGACACGCGCAGGTCGCACCGCGGATCAGCGATCGCGTGGTCGAGCGCCGCGAAATCGAACTGCCGCGCCCTGCGAAGGAAGCGCTGCTTGGCGTCTATCAACTGCGGCCGGGCCTCGCTCTCACGATCGCGCTCGAAGGCGACCAGCTGACGAGTCAGGCGACCGGCCAGGCCAAGGCGCCGATCTTTCCGGAATCCGACACCCGTTTCTTTTTCAAGGTGGTGGACGCGCAGCTGGAATTTTTCACCGACGCAGAGGGCCGCGTCACCCACCTGGTGCTGCACCAAGGTCCGATGGACGTCACCGCGCCGCGACGCTGAGCGGAAGCCAATTCCATTGGACCACCGAGTGCACGGAATGCACAGAACGCAGCCGACCAAAGTAACGTTCGTCGCCAAACCAGCATCTCCATTCCGTGCGATCGGTGCATTCTGTGGTCGTTCTTCGGTTGCGACCCGAACGCAGCTACACCGCGGGCGGACGTAATGCAGGGCGGCTCCTCCTCACGCGTCATTCACCGAAAATAAGCCGCAAACTCTTCCGGCAAGGCGTCGATCGGCTGCACTTCGACGTCGGCGAAAAACACCTCCGCCGCCTCGCTCTGCAACTGGATGCGGCCCTGGGTGAGCGGTGTGGCCACGCCTTCCGTGACCGCGCGTGAATTCTGGAGGACCATAACGACGTGGCCGTTCACGATGTGAAGACTCCGGCCTTCGTGGCAGACCAGCTCGAGTTGCGTCCATTCCCCGGGCGGACTTTCCCGATCCTCGCTGCGCAGGCAGAAGCCGCTGACGCTGGGCTCCGCGCCAAACGGACGAAACGGCTGCTTCGCGCTCGCGACGCAGTTCATCATGCCCTCCGGCGGGAAGGCGCGAATGTCGATCGCCGAGTTTGCGATCGCCCAGTAATCGCCCATGTGGCCCTCCATGATCTGGAACTCCTGCGACAGCATCCACGCGCGCCAGTAGTCGACGCCCGCCGGACCCACCGAATGATAAAGGATGCCGGAGTCGCGCAGGAGGTTCCGCCGCGGCGTCCACTTGCGTTCGCCCCATTTCACTTTCAACCGCAGGCGGTAATTCGAGAACTCCTCCTTCGTAAAAATGCAGCCGTAGGTCTCGCCACTGACCCTCAGCACCAGCCGGCCCTCCTGCTCGAGCACCGCAAACACACCGCGCGGATCGCGGTCGTAGCCGACCGGCTCGATCGGCCGGCCATGCGCGTCCGCCGGCGGCGCCCCGCGATAGCCTTCGACGTGTTGAAAACTCAGATACGTCCTCCACTGGCTGAGATCGCGGTCCAGCAACGGCCGCCACTCCGCCGCGGACGCCGCGACGGCGACGCAGGCAGCCGCGAGTGCGGAAAGCGAACGCCGAAGGAAGCGTCCGTGCAACGCGCAGGAGATGGAGGAGAAACGAAGAAACATGCGGCGGAGGTCATGACACCCGGCCGCCCCGGCGAGAATCCAAAACCGACTGCGCTCAGTTGAGCTCAGCGGCCGCCGCCGGTGAGTCCCTTTAGCAAGCCGCCCATGTTGAATCGCGAGTAATCCGCCGGCGGGACGAACAGCGCGTCGTCGAGGGATTGCGGGATCAGTTCGACGACCTCCATTTTCATCGTCTGCCGCCCCTTGCCATCGAAGCCGACGATGCGCAGCGGAAACAGCCCCTTCGCGATCACTTCCTTTTCCCAATCCGAAAGTTTTTTCGGCTTCATCGGATTTCCTCCGCCGCTGCTCATGTTGAACCACGAGCCGAGACCGCTCGCGAGCCAGAGCTCCGTCTTGTCCTTGCCGTCGCGCGCGAGGTATTTCGTGGCCTCGCGCCCGGCGATCGTTGCCGTCTCGGACGTTTTCTCGAGCCGCGCGCTGTCACGCGCCTCCTCGACTTCGCCGATCGCAGGAACGTCCTTCATCTCGATCACCATGTACATTTTCTGCTCGGGCATGAGCATGCTCATCTCCCGTTTGTCCCAGTCGACGAGGCTGATCATCTCGCGGTCGCCGGCGGGCATTTCCATGCGGAGTTTGGAACCTTTCATCGCGTAGGTGAGGAGTTGCGCGTCATTGCGACCGGACTCCATTTTCATCTTCACGCGGCCTTCAAACGTGGCGGCGGACATTCGCCCCGCGGCGAGCAATCCGGCGGCGGCGACAAGCAGAATCATGAGACGAACGGGTGTGGTTTTCATCGGGAGGAAAATAGAACGTCCGAACGGGAAAAGACGCGGCACGAGCAAATCGCCGGCGCGGAAGCCTCCATCAGACCCGCACTTCGGCAGCGGGTGCCAGACTCGCGCCCGTATTCAGCGTCCTGCGACCATCCGCTGGCAACGTGGATAATTCCGGCAAACCCAGACTGCCTCGGTGCCGGAGTCGCGCCGCGTCATCTTCAGGTCGCACGCGGGACACGTCGGCGTGCGATAATCCTCGCGCGTCACATGCCGCACGATCCGGTCCCGCTGTTCGAGCGGCAGAGCCGCGAACAAATTGAGAAACTCGTCGCCGTCGATCAGGTGCAGTCCGGCCTGCGACCATTCCTCGCGGACGCCCGTGGCGAAACCGCGCTGGGAAATGGCCACGCCTTCCTCGACGCGTTCGCCGGTGGCGGTTTCGCGCAGCGCGCGCAGGCGCCCCGCGCCGTCATCCGGTTCCAGACCGTAATCGCACTGCACATACGCGCACGGCCGGTGCTCGCCGGCCCGATACAGGCAGATGTTGACCGGCGCTCCCAGACCCGCGTGAGTGCGCTGGGCGTCCATGCCATGCGCCTCGTAGTAGCCGCAGACGAGCTCCTCGAATCGTTTCCACTCCAGATCCCGCAATACCTCCGGGGTGAGATCGAGCGGCTCGCGCAGCTCGATTTTCACCTCCTCGCGCGGCGGCGGATCGGTGCAGTACGGATACTCGAGGGCGAGGTCGGAATCTTCCCGCTCCTCGGCGTCCGAGCGCGCCGGCCCGGCCTCGTCGCCGCGCGGTCCGAGCAGCCGGTAAAACAGCAGAATCACACACACGGCCGCGGCAATCCCCGCCCCCCATTCCAGCCACGGACCGCGCGACGACTCGGCCCGTACGACCGAGGTCTCCGCCCGGCCGCTTGTCGCCAGCGCGAAGAACACAATCGACCTGCAAACGAAGCGTTCGCCAGACACGGTCATGGGGTCAGACAGCGTGCAGCGGGATCGCCGACCCGACAATGGATTTTCGCGCCACTCCGCACCCGCCAGCCGGTTACAAGAAGCGGCCGCCGCACTCGCGTCACGGCCACCGGCGAAGAATCTCCGTGACGACCTGGTAACCGCCCAGCGCGGTCATCAGCACCGCCGCAACGCTCAGCCCCGCGAGCGACGCCGGTCGCGCCCGCAGTTCGCGATGCGGGTTCTTGAAATGAAAGTAAAGCGCCGCGCCCGCGAGAAACGGCAGCATGAGTCCCTGCGCGATCGCGCCCCAGAACACCAGCTGCACGGGATTGCCGACCGCGAGAAACAAGCCCGTGAACGCCAGCGGCAACAACACGCAGCAAAGCTTGATCCAGCGAATCCGGTGCTCGGCGTCGCGGTAGCGTTTCACCTGAAAGAGCGCGAGCGCGTCGGCCAGCAGCCGCGCATTCGACGCCGTCGCACAAAAGATCGTCGAATAGAGCACCGCCACAGCGCCGACGACGAAAAGCCACAGGCTCCACTCGCCAAACGCGTCGCGATACATGAACGAGAGCGTCTCGATCATCCGGTCGCTCTCCACCCGCAGCGACTTCGCGTGCAGGATCGCCGCGCCGAGCAGATAGAACGCCACCGTCGTCGACGTGTAGAGCGCGAACGACATCCACGCGTCCAGCCGCATCACCCGCAGCCACGCGGCGGCGCGAACCTTCCACTCCCGGCTGCCGTCGTCCGCGCCGAGCTTCCGCGCGTATCCTTTTTCCAAGCACCAATAGGGATAGTAGATCAGTTCGGACGCGCCGACGCCGATGATGCCGAAAGCGCCGAACGCCGTCGCCAGGTCCGCCGGCAGCTCGAACGAGAACCCGCTCGCCAGTTGCGCGCCGGTGATCGCATAGGGCGTGAACTGCAGCGCCGTCACCGCCACGATCGTCGTCAACGTGAACGCGCCGACGAGGACGGTCGAAACGCGCTCGACCAGCCGGTAGCGGCCGACCACCAGCAGGATCGCGCAGCTGGCGCCGATCAAAATCGACAGCGCTCCGACCGGAATCGCCGCCCCTCCCAGCCGCAACGCCGTCGCCGTGCCGCCCAACATGCCGGCGACCTGCGGGACGAGACAAAGATACATCGCCAGCCAGATCCACATCACCCACGAAACCGCCAGCCGCGGGCCCGGCAGCGCATTCAGCGCTTCCAGCGTCGTCCGGCCCCGCGTGATCGCATAGCGGCCAAGTTCGATCTGCACGAACACCTTCACCAGGCAGCCGAGGACGATAAACCAAAGCAGCCGGAAACCGACCTCCGCGCCGAGCTTCGGGGTGACGATCAACTCGCCCGCGCCAACGATGATCGCCGAGATGATCAGACCCGGTCCCACCTGGCGCAACCGGCCGCCGAGCGACGCCGGGGCCAATTCAATTTCGGACACGGAACTCGCTGCGGGGTCGAGCGTACTCATGGGGGCGCAGGACCATGCCGGCCGCCCCGTGCGGGCTTCAAGCGGGAAACGTGTCCGCGTTCACCAGCGGAAACGCACCGGCCGCGTCCGCACCGTTCTCGAGCGCGCCGTTTTCTGCTCCGGCGCTGTCGCCGGCACCCCACGCAGATCGAGCTCGCGACCGTTCGCCGCCGTGATGCCGGCCGGCGCGGTCCAAGCAACCACCACGCCGCGCAAACACACCACCTCCGCGCCGGAATCGTAGATCCAGAGTTCGAACTGCCGGCCCTGGCTGCGCATCAAAGGTTCCCCAAGCGCCGCCGCCGTCTCTTGCGCCGTCATCCCTGCTTTCAACTCCGGCCATCCGCCCGCCGCCGGAGAAACATTCGCCAGCCCGGCTATTCCGAGCACGAGTGCCGCGACACGGATCGGTTGCATGTTCCAGATAAATCGGTTGCACGACGAAAACGAAAGCCGGCACGCACGCACGCGCCGACTTTAGCCGGGTTTTGACAACCGCGAACTTCACCCGCCCCGGCGTCGAACCGGGAGCGGGTGTCTTTTCCGGAAAAGTTTCACCGGCGATCGAAGCCGCCGGGAGCGCCCGCTACTTTTGGACCTTGAACGAAACTTCCAGCGGTGTGCCAACGGCACCGGTGCCGCCGCTTCCCGAATGGGGCACGGCTTTCAACGTGTAGCTGCCCGGCGCGGGTTTCCACCCGCGATATACTCCGTTATCGTCCATCGCCATCGCATACGGCGCCACGCTCTCGGCATTGAGCTTTTTCCCGTTCAGATAAAACACGACGCTCTTCACAGAGCCGGAAGCGTCGGCGCGCACATTGAGGGAACTGCCGTCGTTCGACAGATCGACCACGCTGCCGGACGCCAGCGAGCGCAGCGCTTCCTGTTCGCTCGCGTTGATCAAGACGAGCTTCGTAACCGCCATCGTCGTGCCCGAGTCGTTCGAAGAATCCGTCGACGGCGCACTTGGGGCGGACGTGCCCGTGCCGCCGGAGCGGCGCAGCAGCGCCACCCAGTCCTGCGACGTTTCCGCCGGTGGACGGCCGAGCGAGGTCGCGGATCCGCCCTTGACGGTGCCGATCGTGCCCGTGCGCAGGCTGCCGCCGGCGCGCGGATTGAACCAATGCACCGTGTAAGTCTGGCTCGCCGGCAACGTGATGTTCGTCGTCACACCGCCCGGCAGATAAACCGCATACGCCACACCCGACTTGCCCAGCACGTAGTCGGACGTGGCCGACGTGATGCTGTCATAGTTGGCGACCAGCGGCAGCGGCATATAGTCGCGCATGAACTGCGCGGCGTAAGCCGAGATCGTCCACAGCTTCGACCGGACCGTCCAGTCCTCGGAGTCCAGGTCGTCATGCGGGTAGTCGTATCCAAAATACCACTCCACACCCGCCGCACCGGCGAGCAGGCTGCCCCACAGGACCTTGTAACGGATCTCGTTGCGCGTGGTGTCGTAGGAGTCGGGCTTCGCGCCCACGGCGGCCTTGCCGAGTTCGTCGACGGCGACGACCCACTTGCGGCCGGCGGAAGCGGACTTCTTCACCCACTTGAGCGTCTCCGCGTGCACGATCGACGGCGTCTCCAGTTGCAGCGAGGCCGCGCCGATCAGCTCGTCGCCCAGCTCCGCCGTGTAGATCGCATCCCGCTGGTTCGGAAACGTGTGCAGCGCGATCGGGTGCAGATACGGATCCACGCCGTTGATGTAATTCGAAAACGCCGAGCGCTGCGCGCTCGTGTTCGTGTTCTCCTCACCCAGGTTCCACGTCAGCGCCAGGTGATGTCCGAACCGCGCGATCAACTCGCGATAATAAAGTTTCCGCTGCAGCCCGAGATTCCCGCTGTCCAGCAACTGGTCGTTCTCCTGCTCCTGCGTCACCATGTGCAGGTGGATCCCGAGTTCCTGCATGTGCTCGAACACGATTTCCCACTGCGCCAGCTTGCTCACGTCGAACCGGTAACGCTCCGACTTCGTCGTCCACGGGAACACGTCGTTCCCGTCGCCGTTCACGTTCATCGTCAGAAAATACAGCGAGTTCATCTTCTTCGACGCCAGATACGTCACTGCGCCGATGATCGCCTTGCCCTTCCCGCCCTTCCACGTCGGGTCGCCCGAACGGTAGTGGGTCACATGCGGCGCGTAGCGATGCAGGATCCGATTTCCTGCCGTCGTGTTGTCGAAGTCGGCATACGCGAGGAAGTTTTCCGGACTCCCCGCTCCCACCTTCACGAAATACTCCTTGTTTCCTTTGAACTGGAAATAGTGCTGGCCCACGTCCTCCAGCCGGCCTTTCGCCCGGAAGTCTGCGCCGCTCTTGTTCGACGCATCGATCGTGAAACTTCCTTTCTCGCCGTTGAAGCTCGTCGCGCTTCCCGCCGTCACCGACGTCGACGCCGCCACGTCCGTACCCGTCCGGAACGACGCCACATACGTCCACGTGCCCGTCGCATCCGGCGCAAAATGCACCCGCCACTTGTTCCCCGACGTCGCACTCGTGTTCGCCGCGTTGCCGTCTGCCGCAAAGTAGCCCGGCACCACATACGTCCGCCCGCTCGCCGTGTGCTTGAACGTCACATCCAGCCGGTAGTTGCGAAACGGATTCGGGCTCCCCGTCTCGCTCGCCGTCGGCCCTGCAAACGTCAGCGTCACCTTGTGCCACTGCTTCTGCTCCCCACTGATCGTGGTTTTGCTGCCCAAATTGCTGGTGGCGGCGGTCGCTAGGACCGGCCACGCCGTTGCGAGGAGCAACGCCCCTGCGCCTTGAACGAGTCTAAACAACATGTCTTTTGTTCTGTTTATCGATGGTAAGGGGAGCGGTCTCGGTCGCCGCATTGCCGGACGCGGATGCGCCAGGCGACAGGAGCGGCGGCAGCCGTCCGGATTCGCTGACTTGTTTCGCGTGCTGCCCACACCCGCATCCGGTAACCGGATACGCGCTAGAAAAGCTTCGCCAGGAAGGCGACCGTCGGGATCGACGGCCCCTTCGAATGATAGGTGTGATGCTGGAGAGCTGGTCCACCGCCTGCGCTCCGGTCGGAGCATTCGGCGACGAGGTCTAGGGATCCGACTGGCGTCCCCGCGCAGAATGAAGCTCGGCGCGCGGGCGGGAAGCCGACGCGAGGGCCCATTCGGGTTCCTCGCCGTATTCACCGAATCCACGCACCGTAAATTCCACCGGCGGTGCGAACCCGCGAGTCCACCAAGGTTCCGTCGTTTTTCGGAGAAATTTGACGACCTCCCGGCTGTCCTGGCGCGCACGCTGAAAAGCGAGCGGCGCCACGCGCTTCGACACTTCCGTCATTCGCCCCCACTTAGGCCCGGGATACTTCGGTCCTCCCCCGCCCTCCTCCGTCTGAAGCCAGGCTGACGACAGACCGGTCGTGACCAGGGCCGGCGCTTCGCGGCCGCAGCTGTATCCACAAAGTGGGGCCAGCCAGCAGGCCAACAGGGCCGGAAGGATGCGACAAAGCATCGTGCCAGCCTAGCAAATGCTTGGATGAGCGAAATCGAAGCCGTCCCGGTAACGCCCATCGGGCGCGCTACCGGTACCACGGGTGACAAAGCGTACTAACGTCCGGTGCCGGTGTCGCCTAATTGACAACGTCGATCCGGATCGTGCGCGCGGTCCCGGCATTCCCGCTGCGATTGCTCCCGGAATACGGCACGCCGCGCAGCGTATGACTCCCGAGCGGCGGCGTCCAGCGGCGGTACACGCCGTTGTCGTCGAGGCCGATCGCGTAGGGCGCGAGATTTTCCGTGCAGTAATTCTTGCCGTCCCAGACGAAAAGGACGCAGCCGGCCGAACCCGCAACCTCGGCGCGAATGTTCAACGCCGTTCCATCCTGGCTGAGCCTGATCACGGCTCCATCGGTCAACTCCCGCAGGTCACGCTGTGTCGCAGCATCGATGAGCACGAAACGAGTCACCGCGAGCTCGGCTGCCGGCGCCTTCACCACGTCTTCCACCGGCGCCGTTACCACGTCGGTGGACGCCACCACTGAGAACGTGACCTCGACCGGCGTGCCCACGGCTCCGCTGCCGTTGCTGCCGCTGTAGGGCACCGCGCGCACGGTGTGCGTGCCGACGGTCGGCTGCCATTTGCGAAACACACCGGAGTCGTCGCCAGCCAGCGCATACGGCGCCAGATTTTCCCGCTGCACCAGCTTGCCATCCACGTAAAAGAGCACGCTGCCAACCTTCCCGGACGTTTCCGCGAGCACGTTGATCGCACTCGTCGTGGCGAGGCTGACGATCGTCGCGTTCGAGAGCGCGCCGAGCGTCAGCTGCCGCGTCGCATCGATCAGCGTCAACTTCGACACGGCCATGCCGGTTTCCGGCTCCGGCGCAGGCTTGGGGGCCTCGCCCGCAGGCGCCTCGGCAGAACGACGCAGCAGCGCCACCCAATCCCCGCCCGTCGTGCCGGACGGACGGCCGAGCGCCACGGCGGAACCGCCGGTGACGGAGGTCACCGTACCGGCGACGAGGCTCCCACCCCGACGGGGGTCGAACCAGTTCACCGCATAGGTTTCTCCCGCCGGCAATGCGATGTCGGTCGCCACTCCGGCCGGCAGATAAATGACGTAAACCGATCCAGGCTTGCCGAGCACGTAATCCGAGGTGGTCGACGTGAGGCTGTTGTAATTGGCGACGAGGGGTAGCGGCACGTGGTCGCGCATGAACTGCGCGGCGATCGCGCTCAGCTCCCACATGCGCTCGCGCGACGTCCAGTCCTCGCAATCGAGATCGTCGTTGGCGTAGTCGTATCCAAAATACCACTCCATGCCGGCCGCGCCGGCGAGAAACCCGCCCCACAGCACGCGTTTCATGATCTCGGCATGCTCCGGATCGTTCGCATCCGGCACCACGCCCACGGCGGCCTTGCCGAGTTCGTCGACGGCGACGACCCACTTGCGGCCGGAGGCCGCGGACTTCTTCACCCACTTGAGCGTCTCCGCGTGCACGATCGACGGCGTCTCCAGTTGCAGCGAGGCCGCGCCGATCAGCTCGTCGCCCAGCTCCGCCGTGTAGATCGCATCCCGCTGGTTCGGAAACGTGTGCAGCGCGATCGGGTGCAGATACGGATCCACGCCGTTGATGTAATTCGAAAACGCCGAGCGCTGCGCGCTCGTGTTCGTGTTCTCCTCACCCAGGTTCCACGTCAGCGCCAGGTGATGTCCGAACCGCGCGATCAACTCGCGATAATAAAGTTTCCGCTGCAGCCCGAGATTCCCGCTGTCCAGCAACTGGTCGTTCTCCTGCTCCTGCGTCACCATGTGCAGGTGGATCCCGAGTTCCTGCATGTGCTCGAACACGATTTCCCACTGCGCCAGCTTGCTCACGTCGAACCGGTAACGCTCCGACTTCGTCGTCCACGGGAACACGTCGTTCCCGTCGCCGTTCACGTTCATCGTCAGAAAATACAGCGAGTTCATCTTCTTCGACGCCAGATACGTCACTGCGCCGATGATCGCCTTGCCCTTCCCGCCCTTCCACGTCGGGTCGCCCGAACGGTAGTGGGTCACATGCGGCGCGTAGCGATGCAGGATCCGATTTCCTGCCGTCGTGTTGTCGAAGTCGGCATACGCGAGGAAGTTTTCCGGACTCCCCGCTCCCACCTTCACGAAATACTCCTTGTTTCCTTTGAACTGGAAATAGTGCTGGCCCACGTCCTCCAGCCGGCCTTTCGCCCGGAAGTCTGCGCCGCTCTTGTTCGACGCATCGATCGTGAAACTTCCTTTCTCGCCGTTGAAGCTCGTCGCGCTTCCCGCCGTCACCGACGTCGACGCCGCCACGTCCGTACCCGTCCGGAACGACGCCACATACGTCCACGTGCCCGTCGCATCCGGCGCAAAATGCACCCGCCACTTGTTCCCCGACGTCGCACTCGTGTTCGCCGCGTTGCCGTCTGCCGCAAAGTAGCCCGGCACCACATACGTCCGCCCGCTCGCCGTGTGCTTGAACGTCACATCCAGCCGGTAGTTGCGAAACGGATTCGGGCTCCCCGTCTCGCTCGCCGTCGGCCCCGCAAACGTCAGCGTCACCTTGTGCCACTGCTTCTGCTCCCCACTGATCGTGGTGAGTGGACCGGGAATGCTCGTGGCCGCACACAATCCACCCGCCGGCAAAAGCCCCAGCAGCGCCAGCCCGATCTTCACCTTACTTTGCTTGAACATAATTCGTAATTTGAGGTTTCCGTCCGGGCGCACGGTCGCGCCGGAGATCGGTTGCCGCTGGCCAGCAACGAAGCCGCACAGTGTTTTCACCGATGGCTCCGTCGAGAATAATTCCCGGGATGCATTGAAGTGCTTTTACCGATACGTCCCGCCGCCTCGTGTCTAAGCTGTTTCAGATCCGGTGGCTTCGGCCGGTCGCCGCGGCACGCCACAGCCCGCGCCGCGGTCGCGTTTAAATCGGTTTTTTACAGCCTCGGGCCCGTCCAAACCGCTCGTCCCGGCAGGTTGTAATGCCGCATCGCACGGCTATATTTTCCCATGAGCAAAGCATTCCTTCGCGAATCCGATTTGGGAACGGTTCCGGAGCCGGCGCCTTTGGCGCAGGTTCTGCCGGCGGGAGCCAGGAATTATCTGACGCAAGCGGGAGCAGAACGGCTGCGCGAGGAGCTGACTCAGTTCGTGCAGCAGGAACGTCCGCGTCTCACCGGCTCCGACGACCCGGAGATCCGACGACAACTCAAGGAGCTCGACCAGCGCATCCGTTATTTGCGGCAGAGTCTCGCGACCGCGGAAATCGTCAGCCCACCCGAACATAACGACGGCGTGGTTCGTTTCGGCGCGTCCGTCACCGTGGAGGCCGAGGATGGCGAGGTGACGAAGTATCGCATTGTGGGTGTGGACGAAGCCGATTTCGAGGACTCCGCCGTCAGCTGGACCTCGCCGATCGCGCGGGCGCTGCTGAACCACCGCCGCGGCGACATCGTCCGTTTCAAGGCGCCAGCGGGCGAACGCAGGCTCGAGATCCTGCACGTCGAATACTGAGTTTTGCACAGGCTCGATCTTCCCCGAGCGAACCTGCCGGCAGCTGACCGGTCAGCGCCGGGCGATGAACGCCATCCTCGTCCTTAATCGTAAAGCCGGTGCAGCCGCCGGTTCCGACGCGGAGCCCTCGGACCAGGCGCTGCAGCAGGCGTTTGCGCAGGCGGGGGTGAGCGTCGCGCTCCTGCCGTTCGAGGGCGGAGAGGTTGACCGGACCTTCGCCGCCGCGCTCGCGCGCCGGCCGGACGCGATTTTCGCGGGCGGCGGAGACGGGACGGTGAGCGCCGCCGCGGGCAGGCTGGCCGATTCCGGCGTGCCGCTGGGGGTGCTGCCGCTGGGCACGCTGAATCACTTCGCTCGGGACCTCGGTCTGCCCGCCGACTGGCGCGAAGCCCTTCGGACGCTCGCCACCGCCGTCGAACGCCGGGTGGATGTCGCCGAGGTCAACGGTCGCGTGTTCATCAACAACTGCTCGCTCGGCTCCTACGGGGAGGCGGTGCGGCGACGCGACGCGCTGCGACGCGAACGGGGCCACGGCAAATGGCGGGCGATGGCACTCGCCTGCTGGCAGGTTTTTCGCCGGCTGCGCCGGCATCGCTTCACGATCGAGACGCCCGCGGGCACCACCTGCCTTCGCTCGCCGTTTGCGGTGATCGCCAACAATCGCTACTCCGGCCATGTCCTGAACAGCGACCTCCGGCCACGGCTCGATGAGGGCCGGTTGTGGCTCTACACCACGCGGGCGCAAAGCCGCTGGGCAGTGCTCGGCCTCGTCGCGCAGGCACTCACCCGCGATCTCGACGACACCGATCGCCTCGACGTGCAGGACACCGACCGCGCGACGATTTCGGTGGCGAAACCGCCGCTGCCGGTCGCGTGCGACGGCGAACTCGTCGATCTGGCACCTCCGCTGAAATTTCGCTGCCGGCCGCTCGCCCTGCGCGTGCTCGCGCCGCCCGCCGGCTCCCGCCCGTGACCACGATCGCACATCTCTCGGACCTGCATTTCGGCACCGAAATTCCCGCCGTCGTCGCGGCGCTCGCCGCCGAGCTTCAGGAACGCCGCCCGTCGCTGGTCGTCGTCAGTGGCGATCTCACGCAACGCGCCCGGCGTTCCGAATTCCGCCATGCGCGCGCCTGGCTGGACCAGCTGCCCCGCCCGCAGCTCGTCGTGCCGGGCAATCACGATGTGCCGCTTTACGACGTCGTGCGCCGGTTTCTCGCCCCGCTCGCCCGCTATCGCCGTTTCATATCGACGGACCCGAATCCTTTTCTACTGCACGACGAGGTCGCCGTCATCGGGCTGAACACCGCGCGATCGTTTACCTGGAAAAGCGGCCGCATCTCGGCGGAACAGCTGCGGTTGCTCGAGCAGCGGCTGAACGGCGCCGGTGCCCGATTGAAAATCGTGGTGACGCATCATCCCTTTCTGCCGCCGCCGGATGGCATCGGCATCGATCTGGTGGGGCGCGCCGCACTCGCCATTCCGATTCTGGCGGCAGGTGGCGCGGACCTGTTGCTCGCCGGACACCTGCATCGCGGCTACAGCGGCGACGTGCGTTCACATTATCCGGCCTCGCAGCGCGCCATCGTTGCGGCGCAGGCCGGCACCGCCACCTCCGGTCGCACGCGGCACGAGGCCAACGCCTACAACTGGATCGCGTTATCCGGCGACCGGTTGGAGTTCGAGATTCGGGCCTGGTCGGGCGCAGGGTTTCGGCCGCTGAACACCCGTGGTTATCGCCGCTACCCCGATGGGTGGATCCTGGATTCCTCGCCGACCTGAATCGCCGTGCACGTGGCAACTCGGCGCGAGTCTCGTAGTCTGTCGGCACCTGTGAAAACCAAGTTCCGTCTCAAACGCCTCAATCCCGACGACACCCGCGGCCTGGACAAAGCCGTAACGAAGGCGAAAACCGCCAAGCTGCACGAGCGCATCGGCGACTTGCAGCCGTTGCTCTACGCCAACGGCACGCACGCCGTGCTGATGATTTTCCAAGGCATCGATGCGAGCGGCAAAGACGGCTCGGTCCGCAGCGTGCTCCGCGAGGTCAATCCCGCCGGCGTCGAGGTGGCGAACTTCAAGGTGCCCTCCGAGGAGGAGCGGGCGCATGACTTTTTGTGGCGCGTGCACCGCGCGGTGCCGCGCTACGGCAACATCGGCGTGTTCAACCGCTCGCACTACGAAGCGGTGCTGGCCGAACGCGTGCTCGGCATCGTGCCGCCGGAGGTCTGGAAGCCACGCTATGAGCAAATCGTCGACTGGGAACGCATGCTGGCCGCCAACAAGGTCGTGCTGTTGAAATTCTTCCTGCACCTGAGCCGCGAGGAACAGGCGCGGCGTTTCCGCGAGCGCCTGAACAATCCGAAGAAGCACTGGAAGTTCTCCCCCGCCGATCTCGACGTGCGAAAACGCTGGGACGACTACGCCGAGGCGTTCGAGGACATGCTTAACCAGACCAGCCACCGCGCCGCTCCCTGGCACGTCATCCCCGCCGACCACAACTGGTATCGCGATCACCTCATTGCCCGGCTCGTCGTGGACACGCTCGAAGCGCTGGATTTGAAATGGCCGAAGGCCAAGGCGGACTTCTCGAAAGTGAAGATCGATTGAGCGGCCGACTCCGGGACTTTCCGGTCGTCGCGAACGGACGGGCCCGATCGGGGGAACTTGCGCCCCCTTCTTTCGCACCATACGGCGGTGACTCTCTCGATCGCCCTGCTGCTTGGCATCGTCGTCGTGGCGCTGATCCTCTTTTCGTTCGAATGGGTTTCGAGCGATGTCGTGGCGCTGGGCGTCCTGCTCGCGTTGATACTCACCGGACTGCTGCCGGCGCGGGATGCGTTCGCCGGGTTTGGCAGCGACACCGTGATCATGATCCTCGCGCTGTTGATCATGACCGCGGCGCTCGTCGGCACCGGAGTGGTCGACCTCGTCGCGCGCGCGATCCTGCGGCACGCCGGCACGAGGACCAACGGGTTGTTCGCGGCGATCATGCTGGCGGTGGCCACCCTCAGCACCTTCATCAGCAACACCGCGGCCGCCGCCCTGTTTCTGCCGGTGGTGATCGGCATCGCCGCAAAGGCCAAGATCTCGCCCTCGAGTTTGCTGATGCCGGTGGCGTTCGCCTCGATTCTCGCGAGCTCCGTCACGCTGATCAGCACCTCCACCAACCTCGTCGTCAGCGGGCTCATGACCCGCGCGGGATTGCAGCCGCTCGGGATGTTCGAATTGACGCCCGTCGGCCTTCCGATCCTCGCGGTCGGGCTGCTCTACATGTTTTTCATCGGCCGCCGGATCATCCCGCAACGCGCCCCTGCCGAAAACCTCGTGGACCAGTTCAACGTGCGCGCCTACGTGACCGAAGTGCTCGTGCTGCCCGATTCTCCGCTCGTCGGAAAGACCTTCGACCAGGCCGGGCTCGGGCGCGACATGGACCTCGAGGTGATCCGCGTGCTACGCCAGCCCGACACCTACGTGTGGCCGCGTCGCACGATGGCGATCCGCGCCGGTGACGTGCTGCTGGTGAAAGGCGCCCGCGAGAACGTCCTGAAGGTTAAAGACACCGTCGGAATCGAGATCCGTCCGGATGTGGCGCTTTCCGATCCCGATCTCAACGTCGAGGACATCACCTTGGCGGAAGCGTTGATCGTCCCGCGCTCGCTGCTGATCGGTCGCACGCTGCGCTCCGTCGGCTTCCGCGAACGTTATCGGCTGCAGGTGCTCGGCCTGAATCGCCACGGCCAAAACATGCTCGAAAAACTGAGCCGCACCGTGCTCCGCGCCGGCGACATGTTGCTGCTACAGGGCCGGAAGGAATCCATCGCGCGGCTCGCCGACGACGGCGCCGTGTCGGTCCTGAATGCCGTGACGGAACATCGCGTCGACCGCGGTCGCGCCTGGCGTTCGATCGCGATCTTCGTGGGCTCGCTTCTGCTCGCCACGTTCAATGTCCTCCCGCTTCCGGTCGCGGTGCTGCTCGGCGCGTTTTTGATTTTCCTCACCCGCTGCATCGCCCCCTCCGACGCGTATCGCGAGGTCGAATGGCGAGCGGTGATTCTGATCGCCTGCATGCTCGCGCTCGGAGAAGCGATGGTGCGCACCGGGACCGCCGCCTATCTCGCGGAATTGCTGGCCGCGGCGAGCGCCGGAGTGTCCCCGCTCTGGCTGTTGGGCGGCTTTTTCGTTCTCACCGTCGCCCTCACGCAGCCGATGTCCAACCAGGCCGCCGCGGCCGTCATCCTGCCCATCGCCGTGCACACCGCAGCGCAGCTCCATCTGAACCCCCGCGCCTTTGCCATTATGATCGCGGTGGCCGCGAGTTGCTCGTATCTCACGCCGCTCGAACCCGCCTGCGTGATGGTCTATGGGCCGGGTCAATATCGGTTCGCCGATTTTCTTCGCGTCGGAGCTCCGCTCACCGTGTTGCTGCTGATTCTCGCGATGTTCCTGGTCCCCCGCTTCTGGCCGCTGCAATGATCTCCGTCCGCGCAAGCCGGAACCCGCCCCATGGCCGGAACGCGACGACGGGATACATTCCGCACCTCATGAAAATTCGCGAGATGATGACCAGGGGCACGCACTCCGTCGGGCCCGAGACCGCCGTGATCGAAGCAGCCGGATTGATGCGCCTTCACGATGTCGGCGTCGTGCCGGTGCTCGAAGGCGACCGGATCGTGGGCATGTTGACCGACCGCGACATCGTCCTGCAGGTCGTGGCCGACGGCGAGGATCCACGGGCCACGCTCGTGCGCGATGTCATGTCCCAAGGCTCGATCTCGATCCGGGAGGATCAGGAGGTCGACGAAGCGGCGGAGCTCATGCAAAAATACCAGGTGCGACGACTCCCGGTGGTCGACGCGCGCGGCAGCCTGGTCGGCATCGTGTCGCTCGGCGATCTCGCCGTCGACGTGCACGCCGGAATGTCCGGCAAGGTGCTCAAAACCGTCTCGGAACCGGCGATGCCGCTGCCGTAAAGGCGCGGATCCTGTCGCTGGCGCCGGCGAGGAAACCCGTTATTTTATACGAATGACGATCAAGGAAATCGCGTTCACCGCGTATCCGGTGACCGACATGACGCGCGCCCGCCGTTTCTACGAGGGCGTGCTTGGCCTGAAGACGTCGCGCGCATGGGGCGACGAGTCCAATCCCAGCTGGGTGGAATACGACATCGGCCCTGGGTGTCTGGCGATCGTTGCCGGGGGCGCGGAATGGCCGCCGGCCAACGGCGGGCCGGGCGCGGCGCTGGAGGTCGATGATTTCGACGCGTGGGTGAAGCGCTTGAAAGCTGAACAGGTGAAGTTTCTCTGGGAACCGCAGGAAACGCCCGTGTGCTGGATGGCGGTCGTGCTCGATCCCGACGAGAACCGCCTCACGCTCCATCATCGCAAAAACAGCTGACGACAACGCAGCGCAATTACGCTCAGGCACTCTCGAAAGCCTGACGTGTGGTCGTCGGACCGAGGCAGCGCGGCCCCGCCGGCGTGAAGACCAGCGGATCGATGCACATCTGGCGGCGCGTGCGTTCCGCATTCCAGGCGTGATAGACGATCCACCAACGCTGGCCATCGGGCCCGCGCACCACGGAATTGTGGCCGGGTCCGACGACCTGGCCCTCGATGCCGCGCAACACCACCGGTCCCGCCTCACTCCATTCGTCGCTCCAAGGGCCAAGCGGATGATCGGCGACGGCAAAGCTGACGCCGTAACCGGGCGTTTCCCAGCAGCCGCCGGAATAGAGGCAATAGTAGCGCCCGTCGTGAGCGACGACGAAGGGTCCCTCCACCGTGTGCCACGCGTCCCACTTTCGTCCATACCACAGCCGGTCGCGCTGAAAAATCTGCCAGTCGCTCTGCGCCCGCACCACGGTGCGCGGCGCTTCACGCGGCGTCACCATGTCGTCGGCCAGCGGCACCACCGCGATGCCGGTGCCGACACGCTCGTCGAAATAATCTTTCGCGAAAAACAGATACCATTGTCCATCCCGCGGATCGCGAAACGGATTCGCGTCGATCGAAAATTTCTCCTCGGGAAACAGATCCACTCCCGCGTCGCGATAGGGACCTTCCGGACGCCGCGCCTTCGCCACGCGCAGTCGCATGTCCGCCGCGTAATACATATGGAATACGCCGTCGCGCTCCGCCACCTCCGGCGCCCAATACGCGGTGCTGGCAGGCGCCGCCGCCAGGGGCTCGAGCGCGCCGCCGAGTTGCGTCCAGTGCACCAGATCCGGCGAACGCAGGACCGGAAACACGCGGCCGTCCGGCTGGCGTCCGTTACCTTCGTCCGAGCCCGTGCCTACCGCGTAATAGATCCCCTCGTGCTGAAACACGAAGGGATCGGCGAGATAACCCGGCCAGACCGGATTCGTATAACTCAAGGTGTCGTGCGCCATGCCGCTTCAGATCGGCGGCAACCTGCGCAGCTCCACCTCCCCGCGCAAGCGAGGAGGTCGAAGAAGCATCAAGCCGAACCAAAGCCGGAAACCGCGAAGACGCGCGAAGGACCATGAATCCTTCGCTACGCTTCGCCCCTTGGCGTCGTCGCGCGGTGCCGTCAGCGGCCCGCGTTCACTGCATCGCGGCGATTTCCTCCTCGGTGCGAAGCGCGCGCAACTTTTCCGGGCCGGCGCCACCGCCGGACTCCTTCGTCAGGCTCGCCAGAAACGCGACGACGTCGCGCAGCTCCGTCTTCGACAGCACCGCGCCGTAGATCTCCGGCATCGACGAGGGTGCCCCTTCGCGGCTGGCGATGTTAGACTTCTTCACGTCGACCACTTTGCCGTCCGCGTCCTTCAGGCTCAGCGTGTCTTCCGTCTCCGTCGAAACGATACCGCCGACGAGGCCGCCGGACTTCAACGTGACGACCACGCTGTCGAAACCGGGCGCGATCGCGGCGTTGGGCTTCACCACCGCTTCCAGCAGATACTCGCGCGTGCGGCGGGCTCCCACCATCACCAGATTCGGACCGGCGTCGCCGCCGCCGAAGCCTGCATCATGACAACGGATACACGACATGACCGGCTGACTGCGGAAAATATCGCGACCTTTGCGGGGATTGCCGCCTTCGAGGGCGACGCGGTAAGGCGCGAGCGGATCGGGGCTGGCGGCGAGCGCGGCATCGCGGTCCGCGAGCATCTGCTTGATCGCCGGATCGCTGCGTTGTTGCAGCGCCTCGAGCAGCTCGAGCTGCGCAGGCGCGGGAATCTCGCCCGCGTTCAGCTTCTTGAGTTGCGCGATGAGTAGCTTGTCCGCCGCGGGCAGCTGCAGCGTGCCGAGCGCTTGGTAAGCGGCGCGCTGCTCCTCGGCGTTACCCTGCGTCGCGAGCTTTTCCAGCAGCGGCGCGGCGGCCTCCGGCGAGAGTTTCGCCGCGACCGGCAGCGCCGCGATCCGCAGCTCGGGGGAATCCGATTCCCGGGCGAACGCGACCAGTTCCGTCAAATCGCCCGCCTGCAGCTTGGCCAGGGCCGCGAGCGCGGCCGCCCGGATGTCGCCGGGCTGCTGCGCGTCGCGCACGGTGGCCACGAGCGCGTCGGCCGCCGCTCGCGCCTGCAACGCCACGATCGCCTCGATCGCCGCCGCCTCGACCTCACTGGCGGCACCACCTGAGAGAATCGATCCCGCGACTTCGCTCAACGCGACCGCGGCCGCCTCGGGCGCGCGGCCGGCGTCATGGATCGGTCGATACACGCCCACGATGCGGTCGCGTGCCGGGGGCTTGCGCCAGAGCGCGAGTTGCTTCAGCGCCTCGGCGCGCAGCGCGGCCGGAGCGCCGGCCTGCGCCGCGTAGCGGGCGAGAGCCTGGGCGTGGTCGACGCCGCCGAGACGGAAATTCGCGTTGATCGCCCGCAACATCACGGGTTCGTCCGCCGCCGTCCCGGACGAGGCGTCGCTCAACAAGGCCGCGAGCGCCGGGAAGGCGCCGTCGACCGGTTCGTCGTTGATCGCCAGCGCGGCCTCGCGTCGCAGGAACGGATCCGCGTCCGAGAGAAACTGCGCAAGCTCCGGGCGATGCAGCCGGCGCCACGCGAGCAGCACGCCGAGCCGCTCGGCGCGCGAATCCGACTTCGCCGCGGCCGCGAGCGCCTCGAGATTTTTGCCGCCGACCAGGCCCATCACCGCGGCGTGGCGCAGGTAGAGATCGCGGTCGTCGTTCTCCCGCAAGACCGCGAGCAGCGCCGGCGCCGCTTCCGGACGACCGAGCTTCCCGAGACTCTGCGCGGCGAAGAAACGCACGCGAGCGTGATCGTCACGGAGCGCGGCGATCAGGTCGTCAAAGGCCTCGTTCATCCGACGATCGCCCAAAACCTTCGCCGCCTGCGCCCGCACCTCGGCGTCGCCGTGCTTGAGCGCGGCCCGCACCGGCGCGAGCGCCGACGCCTCCCGGCCCGCGAGCTGCCCCAGTCCCCAAATCGCATGCAGCCCGGCGTATCCCGGTTCCGGACGCTGCAGTACGGAGGCAAAACGCGCGATGCTCTTCCCGCCGCGTTCGGCGAGCGTGAATTGCGCCTCGAGCCGCACGCGCCAGTCGGCGTGCGCGAGCAGTTGCACGAGCGTGTCGTCCGATTTGCGCGTGAAATCGGACGCGATGATCGCCTTCGTTTCCTTCACGAGCGGATCGTTCACGTGAGCGGGATCGAAGATCGCATAGATGCGGCCCTTCTTCGATTTCGGCCAGCCCTCGGCCCAGTCGGAATAATACACGCGGCCATCAGGCCCGAAACGCACGTCGGTTGGCAGCGAGGAGGTCAGGAACGGCTTCGCGTCCGCGATCGCGTAAGAAGCGCCGGCCGGCTTCAGCTTGTAATCGAAGATGCCGCTGCGGGCGATGCTGCCCTTGAAATGGGTGATGAAGATGCTGCCGCGATAGCTGTCGTTGAGGCCCGTGCCGGGGTAGTAAGCGATGCCGGACGGACCGTCCTCGATATTGGCAATCGGCGGGAGCAGATACGCAGCCTGTCCGGCGTGGCGCGGGTGCCACATTTTTTCGGTGTTCCACGGACCGGCGTTGCCCAGCGGCGCGAACTGATAGCCGACGCGCCAGCCGCTGTCGCCATTCTCGACGAGTTGCACCAGTCGCTCCTGGTCGCCCTGGTCGGAGTCGTTGTCGCCGGTGAAAAGATCGCCGTTCTCCGTGAACAGCAGGCTCTGCGGATTGCGCAGGCCGTAGGCGAAGAGCTCCAGTTCGGTGCCGTCGGGATTGCAGCGAAAAACCGCGCCCATGTCCGGGACGTCGACGACGCCGCCTTCCTTCGTGGGCACATGCGCGCCGCGATCGCCGATGCTGAAATAAATTTTCCCATCCGGTCCCCAGATCGGCCCGTGCAGGTCGTGACCGGTGTAGTTGAAACGAACGCCGTAACCGCGGCTGAGCTCGACGCGCTGCTCGGCCTTCTCGCGGCCGGTGAGTTTCCAGAGGCTCGGGATGTTGGTGAACCAGACTTCGCCGCGGCGGATCAACACGCCCGCCGCCACGCCATCGAGCGGCGTGTTGAAACCTTCCGCGTAAACCGTGGAAAAGTCCGCCTTGCCGTCGCCGTCGCGATCCTCGAGCAGCCGGAGCCGCTCGCTCTCGAGCGACAGTTCCTTCGTGCCTTCGGGGCCGAACTTCGCCGCGATCAACTTCGTGCGATCCTCGATCGTGCGACACGCGAGATCCTCCTCGAGCATCCAGAGATAGTTGCGGATATCGAGCACGCTGGAGCCGTAGCGATAAGTCTCAGCCACGAAGATGCGGCCCTGCTCGTCGATGTTGAACGCGACCGGGTTCGCCAGCATCGGCTCCGCCGCCCACAGCGAGGCTTGCAGGCCGGCCGGCAGCTGCATGCGTTTCAGCGCCTGCTCGGCCTCGTTCGAGGCCGGCGCGATCTCCGCTTCGGCGAGGCGCGTCCCGGGATCCTTCAGCCCTCGCGGCACGGACGCGGAGGCATCCGCTTCGACTTCCACGGCGCGCACGCCTGCGGAAAATAACACCAGGAGACCAGCGGCGAGCGCCGCCACGCGGGGAAGAACAGGGGACTGCATGTGGAATGGGAAACGTGTGTTAGTCGCACGCGCGGGGCAAGAGTGACATCCGCCGGCGCGAAAAGCAGAAAATGACTCGCGCGGGCGCTCGTCGGAGCAGCGGCAAACAAGCAGAGGGCCCACGGAACACACGGAAGACACGGAAATCAGGATCGCTTGTTCGCCCGGCGCAATTCCCGCGAGCCGCGCACGCGGGAAGGTTCAATCGCGCCCCTTAAACGCTAAACTTTGAACCTTAAACTCGCCGCATGGCGGCGGAGGTGGGCCAAACCACGGACGGCTCGGAGAGCCGTCCCTACCTTTCCCGGGGTCTGGGCTTTCGTGTGTTTGGTGTGTTTCGTGGTTTAAGAAAACCCACTCTTCCGTGTCTTCTGTGTGTTCCGTGGGCCGCCTCAGTCTTCGAACGACGACACACTCAGAGCGCGACCGTTGTGTTTCGGTCCGAGGCCGAGCAGAAACGGCGCAGCGGCTTTCGCCCAGGCTTCCGCTTTCGGGTAACTCCCTGCGCCATCCGCCCAGCAGGTGCGCAGCATGTCGGTGTCGATCACGCCGGGATTCAACGCGACTGCGGCCATGCCGTCCGGCAGTTCCTGCGCGAGCGCCTGCGTGAGTCCCTCGATCGCAAACTTCGACGCACAATACGGTGCCACCTCGGGCGACGTGCTGCGGCCCCAACCGGAGCTGAAATTGACGATCACGCCTTTTTTCCGCGCGACCATCGCGGGCACGAAATGCCGGATCACGTTGGCCACACCGCGCACGTTGACGTCGATGACTTTCGTGAAATCTCGGTCGGAGATCTCCCAGAGATTCGCGTTCTGGTTGATGACGCCGGCGTTGTTGATGAGCAGGTCGGGCGCGGCATCGTGCTCGAGGACCTTGGCGGCCCAGAGAGCGACCTTGTTGTCGAGCGCCACGTCGACGACGGAGAAGTCATGCGGTTCCGGATACGCCATGCGCAGGTCGAAAATGGCTTCGCCGTTGCGTCCGCAGCCGAACACGGTGTGCCCGCCGCGAATGAATTCCTCCGCCAGGGCGCGACCGAGGCCGCGCGTCGCTCCGGTGATCAGAATCTTCATGCCCGCCCACTCTGGGGGTCCGCTTCGCGCGCGCAACCGCGCGATTGCTCGACCCACCGGGTTCCGTTCGCGGACTGCGACGTCAGCGCGACTGGATGCTTTGCCGCGTGAGACCGACCTTGCGGCATTCGTCCCACACGTAGGTCACTTTTTTCAGCGGCGTGTTTTCGTCGGCCTTGATCAGCACGGGAATCGTGCGGTCGACGTTGTGCACTTCGCGCAGGAGGCCGGGCAGCGCCTCGTCGGGGATCGGCTTGCCGTTGAAGGTGAGCTGCCCCTCCTTGTCGATCGAGATGGTGATGTTGCCCTTGAACTCGTTTTTGCCGGCGGTCTCCACCTTCGGCAGCGTGATGTTCAGGGTCGCCGCCGATTTGAACTGCATCGTGACGAACGCGAAGAAGATCAACATGACCAGCACGTCGATCAGCGGCACGAGGTTCATCTCGGGCCGTTTGCGCCGTTTGCGAACGAGGCCGCTCATACCCGACCGCGCTGCAGGATGCGCTCGAGCAGCACATCGAGTTGCGCCGCGTAATTCTCGATTTTCCGCTGGAGGTAACCGCTGCCGACCAGCGACGGAATCGCAATCGACAGGCCGATGACCGTGGCGGACAGCGCGAGGGCGACGCCTTTCGTGAAGTTGACCGGATCGGGCAGGCCCGTGTCGGGCGCGATCTGGGAAAATACCTGCAGCAGACCGGTCACCGTGCCCGTGAGGCCAATGAGCGGCGCGGCGGCATAGATGACGTCGAGATACGGGATGCCGCGCTCCATCCGGTTGATTTCGAGGCGGGCGAAGGCCTTCACCGCGTCCTCGTCATGCTTGTGCATCTCGGCGAACTCCACGATGCGCGAAAGCACCGTGTGCCTCCCGCCGACGAGCGGCCGGCCGTTGACCACGGCATCGACCAGGTCGGGCGGCATCACGGCCACCCGGCGCAGCGCATAAGCGCGCTCGCAGATGATGAATACCGCCGCGGCGGAGCAGATCCCAAGCGGATAGATCAGGACGCCCGCGCCCTTGAAGACCTCAATCATGGCGATGAACATGGAAAAGAAAGTGCACGATGTGACGTTCGGTCCCAGCAAAAGTTCAAGGAAAACGGGGCAAGTGCATGGCGCTACGCGTTCTCGTTGGCAAGAGCCGGAGAAGAGTCGAGGCAGACGCCGACCGCCGCAGCCAAGTTACGGCGCGACCACGCGGGGTGTTTCCGGCGGGCTTCTCCCTAGAAGAACATCGCCTCGCTCAGCGCCCACTCCGGCGCGAGCAGACTGACCGGCGCGGGCAGCGTCGCCGGGCCGGAACCGAAATCCGCCTCGAACATCGCATGGCGGGTCGTCAGATCCCCGGCCCAATGGAAGAATTTCCCCGCGGTCGCATAGGCGAAATGGATTTCGAACTTTCCGTTGCCGTCGGTTTCGTCCGCAAAGGCGATGTCCTGCACCGTCGCGCCGCAAGCGGCGAGCCGGCGCTGCAGCCAGCCGAGCGTGACCCGCGCTTCCGCGGCAAGCTCGCCCCCATGGCGCACCGTGACGGCCTTCAACCCGTCCACCAGTATCTCCGGCGAATAGCCCGCGAGAAACTGGCCGACCGTCTGGCGCACCGGCAGCAGGCGGGAATACACCAGGTCCCGCAGCGCCGCCGGATTCGGCCACGGATAAGCCAAGGTGTCGGCCGGCGCCGTCGCGCTGTCGATCAGCACGCGTTTGGCACGCGACAGCAGGTAAGTGTAGTCGGCCATCCGCTGGGTCGTCAGAAAACGGTGCACCCAGTAGTAGAGCGGCAGGTCCGTCGAGAGGCAGATCGACACCTGATCCTCCAGCCGCTGCCGCGCCGCGATCGGATAACTGAGCATCACGAACTCGACGCAGCGGGTGTCTCCCTTCGAGCGCCCGAGGAAACATTCGCCATAGATCTTCGCCCGCATCTCGGTCGCACCGTGCTCCTCCTTCAGCGGACAGAGCACGACCACGCGGCTGGGATAACGCTGCGAAAAACGCAGCATGGTCTGGAACTGTTCGAGCGCATCGGCGGGCGTTGTGTTGAACCCGAGATGCAGCACCACGTTCGCCTGCGTCGCGCGCACGTCGTTCGAGGCCGGCGCGGCCCGGCCGCTCGCGGCCGTGGCCTCCCACATGTGCGCCAGGCTTTTCGCGATGGCGCCCACTTCGACCTCGATCCCGGGCAGCGCGTTGAAAATCTCAGACATGATCGGCTTTGGGTCCGGTGCTCGATGCGGCGCGGGCCTCACGGCTGCCGCCAGGTGTGGCCGTTCTTGGCGAGCAGCGCCGCCGCGCTCGGCGGGCCCCAGGAGCCGGCGGGATACGTATCCAGACCTTGGCGACCGGCGGCGGCCCAGGATTCGAGAATGGGCGTGCAGAGCCTCCACGACGCCTCGGTCTCGTCGCCGCGAATGAAGAGCGTGCCGTCGCCGACCATCGCATCGAGCACCAGGCGCTCGTAGGCCTCCGGCGTGTTCGAGCCGAAGGTGGTCGAGTAGCGGAAATTCATCTTCACCGGCTGCGTGCGCGTCTCGAGTCCCGGCACCTTGCCGTTCAACACGAAGCTCAGGCCTTCGTCGGGCTGGATCTGGAACGAGAGCGTGTTGGCCGCCAGGTTGAACTTTTCACCTTCGGCGAACAGCGTGCCGGGCGGACGCCGGAAATTGATCGCGATTTCCGAGACGCGGCGGGCCATGCGCTTGCCGGAACGCAGGTAGAACGGCACGCCTTGCCAACGCCAGTTGTTGATGGAGAGTCGCAACGCCGCGTAGGTCTCGGTGCTCGACTGCGGCGAGATGCCCTCCTCCGCCAGATAGCCGGGCACGCGTTTGCCGCCGATCATGCCGGCGTCATATTGGGCCCGCGCGACATCGCCCTGCGGGCCGAGATCGAGCGGCTGGATCGCACGCAGCAGCTTCACCTTCTCGTCCCGGATCGCCTCCGCATCGAGCGACACCGGCGTCTCCATCGCGGTGAGCGCCAGCAGCTGCATCGTATGATTCTGGATCATGTCGCGCAACGCGCCGCTCTGCTCGTAATAACCGCCGCGCGTGCCGACGCCGACCTCCTCCGCGACCGTGATCTGCACGCTGTCGATGAAGTTGCGATTCCACAGCGGTTCGAAAATCGCGTTCGCGAAGCGCTGCACGAGCAGGTCCTGCACCGTTTCCTTCCCGAGGTAATGGTCGATACGATACACCTGACGTTCCTCGAAGACCGCGCGGATGGCCGTGTTCAACGCCTGTGCCGAAGCGAGGTCTTTGCCGAACGGCTTCTCGATGATCACCTTCGCGTGGTGGGGCTCGTTGAGGTATTTCGAAGCCAGTCCGCTCGCGCCGAGATTCTTGACGATCGGCGCGAACACCGACGGCGGGGTCGAGATGTAGAACAGCGTCTGCATCGGCCGCCCGAGCTTTTTTTCGAGCCCGGCGATGTGCGCCGCGAGCCGGTCGAAGGCCTCCTTCTCGTCGTAACCGCCGGCAACATAGCTCGTGTGCGCGGCGATGCGCTTCCACACGTCCTCGATCAGGTCACGACGCGAGAACTCGTGGATGGCCTCGGCGGAAAGTTTGCGAAACTCGTCGTCGGGGATCGGCTTCCGGCCGTAGCCCACGAGGAAGAAATCGGCCGGCAGCAAGCCATCGAGGCCGAGGTTATAGACGGCGGGAATGAGTTTTCGCGCGGTGAGGTCGCCGGAGGCGCCGAAAATCACCACCACCGTCGGGGGGGCGCCGCGGTGTTTGCTCAGTCCATGCAGAAAAGGATGTCGCTGTGTGTCGGCCATGCGCGGCCGCGAACTTCGACCCGCTCCGCGGGTGACGCAAGTCGCCAATTGGACGATGCGTGTCACATCGTCGACCGCGCGCTCACCCGCGATAATGTTTCGAAAACAGCGGAACGTTCTCGAAGTGCAGGATCTCCGCGACGTCGCCGTCGGGTCGCTGCGAAACCTCCACCACATCGAAGCGAAATGTCCGCGGCGCCGCGGACAGTCGTCGCAGATAGGCGTCGATCGCCCGGCGCATCACGCGCTTCTTGCGTTCGTCCACCGCATAATACCCCGGCACCAGCGCCGCGGCGGCGCGCGCCTTCACTTCGACAAACACCAGCACGTCGCCCTCGCGACACACCAGATCGATCTCCTCGCGCCGGTCGCGCGGACTCCGCCAGTTGCGTGCGACAATCGAGAAACCTTTCTCCCGTTTCAGCCACGCTTCCGCCTGCCGCTCGCCGCGTTCGCCGGCGCCGTCGCCCGGACGTCCTCCCAGAATCCGCTTGATCCATCGCAGCATGGCGAACGCGGTATGGCGGAGGCTGATTCTCATTGCGAGCCTTCGACCACCATCGACAATCCCGCCACCCGCTCCAGCCCCATGGCTTCCTCGCACATCGCCAGCACCCTGCGCCGCTCGCTGTTGATCAAGGTCATCTCCAAGCCCGCCCCGAGCCGGGAGGATGTGAGTTCCGTGATCGAGCTGACCGCGTCGAAGGTCGTCGAGGCGCTGCAGGCCCAGTCGATGACGCTCTATCTCGTCGAGGGCAACGACATCGCCTTCAAGCAGGTTTACTACTCGCCCACGCTGTGGACGAAGGACCCGCCGCTCGAGAACAAGCTGCAGGAAACCGCCGCCAAGCTCCTCGCGCTCAAGTTGCCGCTCGGCACCGGCATCGTTGGCCGCGTGATCGCCTCCGGCGAAGCCCAGTTCTTCCGCAACACCGCCGACGAGGCGTCGATGATGGCATCGCTCGCGAAAACGACGGGCTTCGAGGTGCGGTCGATGCTGACCGTCCCGCTGAAAACGAACGTCGTGATCGGCGCGATCCAGGTGCTGAACAAGGAAGCTTCCGCCGGCACCGGCGGCGAGTTCACCGAAAAGGACCTGCTCCTCCTCCAGGAGGTCGCCGAATATTCCGCCACGCTCCTGCAGCGGATGCTGGACCCGAAATTTCAGCTCAGCGCCGACGACACCGCGAAGTTCGTCGCCAAGCTCACGGACCTTCCGCTCGTCACGAAACCCGAGGATGTCGAGATCGACGACAAGCTCCTCGAAGCGATCGGCGACGCGATCATCCGCCGCGAGGGTGTTTTCCCGCACAAACGCGTCTCACCCACGTCCATCGCCGTGCTCATGGCCAACCCGCTCGATTACGCGAAGCGGGAGGCATTTTCCCAGGCCACGGATCTGTCGATCGAGGACGTCAGCGTCGTCTCGGCTTCGCTGTTCGAGACGCTCCTCAAAAAATATTTCAAGGACGCCAAAACCGCCGCGCCCGGCGCCGACGACATCGATATCGGCTCCGTCGCCGAGGAGATCAGCACCGCCTACACCGGCGACGAGCTCGTCGGCGACGCCACCGCCGCCGATCTCGAAAACGAGGAATCCGCGCCGATCGTCCAGCTCGCCAACCGCGTCATCGAAGACGCCTACATCTCCGGCGCGTCCGACATCCACATCGAGCCCATGGAAAAGGATCTGCTCGTGCGCTACCGCGTCGACGGCCTTTGCCAGGAAAAACTCCGCCTCCCGAAGCAGGTGACCAACGCGCTCGTCACCCGCCTCAAGATCATGTGCAACCTCGACATCTCGGAGCGACGGTTGCCGCAGGATGGACGCATCGTCTTCAAGAAATACACGAAGAAAAACATCGATATCGACCTGCGCGTCGCGACCGGCCCGATGAATCACGGCGAGAAGGTCGTCATGCGCATCCTCGACAAGCAGAAGTCGACGCTGCCGTTGCCCGCCCTCGGCTTTTCCGAGGAAAACCTCGCCAAATATCGCGAGTGCATCCGGCAGCCCTACGGCATGATCCTGCACTGCGGACCGACCGGCTCCGGGAAGTCGATGACGCTCTACTCCGCCCTCTCGGAGATCAACACGCCCGACATCAACATCCAGACCGCCGAGGACCCGATCGAATACACGCTGCCCGGCCTGAACCAGATGCAGATGAACCGGCAGATCGGGCTCACCTTCGCGCGCGCGTTGCGTTGTTACCTCCGCATGGACCCCGACGTGATCCTCGTCGGCGAAATCCGCGACGAGGAAACCGCCGGCATCGCCGTCGAGGCTGCGCTCACCGGTCACCTGCTCGTGTCCACGCTCCACACCAACGACGCGCCGTCCACCGTCGCACGTCTCGGCGAGATGGGCATCGAGCCGTTCAACAT
This sequence comes from Opitutaceae bacterium, assembly GCA_040255565.1. Lineage (GTDB taxonomy): Bacteria > Verrucomicrobiota > Verrucomicrobiia > Opitutales > Opitutaceae > Opitutus. Next base: position 111,425 of record JBDZVH010000003.1, read on the forward strand.
CTCCGCCTCGCTCGTCTGCGTCTGCGCGCAGCGTCTCCTCCGTCGTGTCTGCAAGAACTGCAAGGTGCCTTACGAGCCGAAGGGCCGCGAGAAGGACATCCTCGAAAAGGCGCTCGGCTGGAGCGGCCAGGTCTTCAAAGCCAATCCCCAGGGCTGCCCGACCTGCGCCGGCCTCGGTTACAAGGGCCGCGTCGGTATCCACGAACTCATGACGAACAGCGAGGAGCTGACCGACGGCATCAACCGCGAGATCGAGGTCGCCGAATTGAAGCGCATCGCGATGAAAAACGGCATGAAAACGCTGCACCAGGACTCGATGTTGAAGGTGCGGCAGGGCCTCACGACGATCGAAGAGGCCCTGAGCAACGTCCCGCCCGACCTGATCCTCTGATCCGCCCGCCGCCTCGAAACAGGACGACGCTCGGGCGCCCCACCAAAACCTAGGGCTGACTCGCGGGCGCCTCCGGCGGCCGGTCCCAACTCTCCTGCAACGTCACCGCCGGCTTGAAAGCAGGCGTCCGCCGCAGCACTTCGCGATTCAGCGCCATCGCGTCCGTCCGGCGACCGGCGGCATCGAGTTCGCGGGCGATCTGCACGACCCGGGCCGCGCGCACCAGCTCTCCGTTCAAATACTGTCGCGCCGCCCCGAGCAGCTCCAGCGTCTCTCCGGCGCGTGCGGCCAGGCGAAGCTGGCGCTCGATCACCTCGGCATCGCGCGAAGCGAGCCAGCCCGGCTTCGCCAGCCGTATCGCTCGCACCGCTTCCAGCGCCTCGGACCAGCGTTCCTCCGTTTCGAGACGGTTCAGCCGGTCAAAAAAATCGTCCGCGGTGCCGCTCGGGCGATTCGCCGCGACCGGTTCGGCGGCCGCGCTCTGCGCCGCCAGCGCCGCGAGCCCCTCGTCGGTCCGCGTCCGCAGTGCCGCCAGCGTGGAGCTTTCCGGATAGGAGCGCTGCGCCAGGTCCAGCACCCGGCGCGCGCCTTCATAATCCGCCGCGCGCACCAAAATGTCTCCGGTTTCACGATACACGCGCAGCGGCAGCGACCGCCCCTGCAACAGCTCGAGCAGCATCACCCGCCGCGCGTCCTCCGGCCGTGCCGCCAGCCCGGCCACCCGCTCCATCCACGCGAGCACAAATTCGTTTTCCGCCGAGGGCTGCTTCAGCAAGCCCTTCAACTCCGCGACCGTCGTGAGCGCGCCCGTCCAGTCACCCGTCGCCAGCTGCACCTGCGCGAGGCTCGTCTTGAACCTCGCTCGCGGAAACCCGTGCGAGGCCGCCCGTTCGTCGCAGCGTCGCACCAGCGCGGCGGCTTTCGCCTCACCGAGCGCGTTCGCCATCAGCAACAGGTGCTGCGACGATGCCCCGAAGCGACGGAAGAAATCCTCCAGCCCGTCCGCCGCTCCCGCGGCGTCCCCGGCCAGCCAGGTCTGCACGACGCCATAGACGTAGGTCCGCGGATCCGCGGGCGCCAGCTCGCGCAGCTGCGCCCACGCCGCCGACATCTCCGCGAGTCGTCCCGCCTCGCGGAGCACCCGCACTTTGAGGCGCAGGATTTGCGCACGGTCTGCGGGCGCGTCGCGAGTCCACGCCTCGAGCGCGGCGGCGGCGTCGTCTGCCCGGCCCAACGCCACGAGCGCGAGCACCCGCGCCTCGCGCAGCTGCGGGGTCAGGCGATCCCGCTCGGCGTCGACCGCGGCCAGCGCGTCAGCCGGCCGGTCGAGCGCCATCAACGCGTTCGCTTTCTGCGTCACGAGCCAGGCGCGGTCGATCGTCTCGCCCGGCAGAAACCGGTCGCAGGCGGTCACGATCGTCTCGTGCGCCTCGCCCTGGGTCGCGACCGCAAACAGGGTCGTGAGGTAACGTTTTCCCGGATACTTGAAACGGAGCCCGTCCTCGAGCGTGCTCAGCGCCAGCGGGCGCCGGTTGGCGAGCACGTAAAACTCGGCCAGGGCCCGTCGCGCCTCGAGTTCGCGCGGGGCGCGGGCGAGGCCGATCCGCAGCTTCATCTGCGCCTCGCCCCAGCGCTTCTCCTTCAAATCGGCCAGGCCTTCCGCGATCATCGCGCGACCGCGCAACTCGCGGACGTGGTCCCAGCGGACCGGCATGAGGACGCAGTCGGACCAGGTGACGACGTTGTAGGGGCTCTGCCGAAACCAGAAATAGAGCGCGGTCGCGCCGACCAGATAACCGCTGACCGCAATCGCGGTCAGCCAGAGCAGCACGCCGCGCAGGCTGATCGCGATGTGGGGACGCGAACCGACTTCGCGCTGATAGACGCCCCACAATCCCAGCCGCCAGTGGCCGCGAATGCGCTCCGCCCCGCCCCAGATGAGCTTGATCCGACCGGGCCTCACCGCGTCAGGCGAGCGCCGGCGCCGCGGCACGAACCGCCTGGGCGATGTTTTGGGAATGCGCCTCGGCTTCGCCGCGCTCGTGATTGAATTTCATCGAGACGGTCTTCGAGACGCCGCGCTCCTCCATCGTCACGCCGTAGATCGCGCTCGCCGCCGAGACGGTGCGCTTGTTGTGCGTGATGATGATGAACTGCGACTCGTTCACGAACTTCTTCAACAGATCCGTGAAGCGACCGATGTTCGATTCGTCGAGCGGCGCGTCGAGTTCGTCGAGCAAGCAGAACGGCGACGGCTTCACCATGTAGAGCGCGAAAAGCAGCGCCACGGCGGTGAGCGTTTTCTGTCCGCCCGACAGCAGCGTGATACCTTTCAACTTCGTGCCCGGCGGTTGCGCCACGATCTCGATGCCGCTCTCCAGAATGTCCTCGGTCTGGATCAACTCCAGGTGCGCGCGGCCGCCGCCGAAGAGGGTGTGGAAGGTGTATTCGAAGTTCTTTTTGATCTGCTCGAAGGTCAGCTCGAACTGCTTCTGCGAGGTCTGGTTGATCTCGTCGATCGCCTTCAACAATTCCGCCTTCGCGGTCGTGAGGTCGTCCGACTGCCCTTTCAGGAAATCGAAGCGCTGTTTCAATTCCGCGTATTCCTCGATGGCGACGAGGTTGACCGCGCCCATGCTGCCGAGCCGCGCGCGGAGCGCATCGATTTCACTCTTGATCGCGTCCCAATTCGTGGCTTCCAGCGCCGCGAGATCCTGCTCCGTCGGCTCGCCCTTCGGCGCCTTCGGCTTGCGCCGGCGCTTCGTCGGCGCTGCGGCCTCCGCCTCGCCCGCCGGTTGCTCGCCGTTCGGACCGGGCTCCTCGCCCGCCGCGGCCGGGGTCTCGCCACGCAGGTCGGGTTCGGGCGTCGAGGCCTTCAACTCCGCGCTTTTCGGTTCGTCCTCGTCTTCGTCGTCGAGATCGAGCGGCTTCACGCCTTCCGGCTCGTCGTCCGAGCGCCAGAGCTGCTGCTTCCAATCGACGCTGGTGATATCGAGCTGATACTCGCGGGTGACTTCCTCGGCGAGGAACTGGGCGCGCTGACGTGTCTCCGCGAGCTTGATCTCGTGCGAGCTGAGCTGGTTGTGCGCGTTGTCGGACTGCCAATGCAGCGACGACTGTGCGCCTTCGAGCGCGTTGATCTCGCGCTCCAGATCGATCAACTCCGTGCGCGCACTCTCCACCTGCTGCTGCGAAACGATCAACGTTTCCTCGAGCTGGATCGCGCGGGCGCGCTGTTCCTCGGCCTCGCGTTCGAGCAAACCAGTCTGCTCGCTCCAGGTTTCGATCTCGTGCTGCCGCTGCACGAGCAGCTCCGAAAGTTGAATACGCCGGCGCTCCATTTCGCCGAGGCCGCGATCGAGGACTTCGACCTTCTGGCGTCGCTCGGCGAGTTCGAGCCGCGCCTGCCCCAGGGTCTCGCGCTTCACGTCGCGATCCGCGCGCAATTCGTTGATCCGCACCTCGAGGTGCTGGATGCGATCGCGCTGCGCGCCGGCGGTGGCTTCCGCCTCCGCGAGTCCGGCCTGCGCTTTTTCCCAGCGCACATGCGCCTCGTTGCGGGCCTGTTCGAGGCCGACGAGTTCCGTCTCCATCCGGCGGACACGGTTCGCGATGTCCTCGGCGTTGCGCTCGGCGCTGCGCTGCTCGGCCTGCACCGCGGCGACGGTCTGCGTGACCGCGAGCACTTCGGCGCGCTTCGCTTCGAGCGTTTGCTCGGCTTCGGTCAGTCGCGCGTTGAGCGCGTCGATGACGGCCTTCTGTTCGTCGTGCGCCTTCTGGTCGTCGGCGAGCGCTTTTGCGGTTTCGCGCAGATCGATTTCGCGCTGCACGATGCTGTTCGCCGAGCGCTTGCTCGAGTGGAAGCCGCCGTAAACGAAACCGCGTCGATCCACCAAATCGCCTTTCCGGGTCGCGACGGCGAGAAAACCGAAGCTCGGGTTGGCCTTCCAATAATCGAGAAACGCGCCGAGGTCCTCGGCGATGTAGCATTCGCCGAGCACGCCGAGCACGGGATGATTCGGCTCCATGTCGCCGAGCGCTTGGACCGCGGGCGTGAGACCCGGCGGCAGCTCGCTCCCGTTCGCAGAGCCCCGCGCTCCCATCTCCGCCACATTCAGCACCGCGGAACCGATCTGCTCGGTTTCCAGTTGCGCGAGGATGCGCTGCGCCGTCGACAGATCGGTGACGCTGATCGCCTCGGCGGCGGCGCCGAGGATCGCCTCGATCGCCTTCGCGAAATCCTGTTTCACCGCGAGCCCGTGCGTGATCGGCGCGACCTTCGCGCCTGCGAGCGCGGCATCGAGCCGGCCCTGCAGCACGGCTTTCGCGCCCTCGCCGAAACCTTCCCACTTTTCCTGCAGCTGCTGCAGCAAGCGCAGCCGCGCGGTGCGCTGGGCGAGCTGGCGATCGATTTCCTGCAGCTTGCGCTGCGCCTCGCGAAACTCGCGCGTCAGATCGGTGATCGATTGCTGCGCCTCCGCCGCTTCCTGATTGGCGCGGGCCTTGTCGGCGAGCGCGCTTTCGACGCGCGCCTCGAGCTCCGCCACGATCTGCGCGGCGGCGGCCTGCTGCTGCCGCACGCTTTCGAGTTCCTGCGCGAGTCCCTCGTGACGGTGCACGCTGGTCTTCTGGTCGACCTCGTAGCCGGAGCAGTCGGTGCGCAAACGCGCGACGGTGCTCTCGAGTTGGAGGAGTTGGAATTTCGCCTGCTGCAGTTCCTGCTCCAGTTTCGACAACTCGCCCTCGACGATCGCGAGTTCGCGGTTGCGCTGCTGGAAAACGGCGTCGCTGCTGCCGAGCAAGCCGAGCTGCAGCTGCTTGTCCTGCGCGCCGCTGTCGACCTGCGCCGAGACTTCGCGCAGCTGCATCTCCAGTTCCTCGAGATTCTGTTTCGAGGAACCCAGCCGGTCCTCGAGGCCGGTGCGTTTGATCTGCGCGAGATTGGCCTGGTTTTCCGCCTGCTCTTTTTGCGAGCGGACGTCGAAGACCGCCTGCTGCGCATCCTGCACGCGTTGGTTGAGCCGGTTGCGGCCGGACTTCTTTTCGTCGAGCAGCGCCTGTTGCGATTCGAGATGCGTGCGACGCTCGTCGGCTTCGGAGCGCAGCGAGGTGACGCGGCTCTCGAGCTCGCCGAGCGACGCCGCGAGTTTCGCGTGATGATAGCCGCTCCACGCGAGGCTGAGGTGGCGCAGACGGAAACTGATGCGCTTGTAACGCATCGCCTTCGACGCCTGGCGACGGAGGCTGCCGATCTGCCGGCTGACTTCGCCGATGACGTCGGCCACGCGCGCGAGATTCTGGTCGGTGAGCGCGAGCTTCTGCAGGGCCTCGCGGCGCTGGCTCTTGTATTTGGTGATTCCGGCCGCCTCTTCGAAGACGGAACGGCGCTCTTCCGGCTTCGAGGAGAGGATCAGGTCGATCTGGCCCTGCGCCATGATCGAGTAGCTGGTCCGACCGATGCCGGTGTCCATGAACAGTTTTTGGATGTCCTTCAACCGGCACGCCTGGCCGTTGAAGAAATACTCGCTCTGGCCGTCGCGGTGCACGCGGCGGGTGATTTCGATCTCGTGAAACTCGCTGCCGAGCTGCTTCTCGCACTCGGTCAAGAGCAACGAAACCTCGCACATCTGCGCGGGTTTGCGGGTGTCGGCGCCCTCGAAGATGACGTCCTGCATCTTGCCGCCGCGGAGGGCTTTGGCGCTCTGTTCGCCCAGCACCCAGCGGATCGAATCGGCGATGTTGGACTTGCCGCAACCGTTGGGACCGACGACCGCGGTGACGCCGGGCTCAAAGCGAAGCGTGGTGGGGTCGGCGAACGATTTAAAACCGTGGAGCTTGAGCGCCTTTAGATACATGCAGCGTTAAAAACGGGCCATTGAAGGCCACCCCTAGTCCCCGGCAATGGAAAAACCCGAAAGATGTTCACACGGTATTCCCAGCCCGGCGCGGCCGGTCCCCGGCGCCGGCGCTCCTTCGTCAGGAGCGAGCATGGGCTGCACTTCTTAAATGAAACCACAGATTGCACGGAGTGCATCGACGTCGATCGGATCCTCGTTTGCGCCGGGGACGTCACTCGCTAGCACTTTGGGTCCCGATGTCCACGAACGCCGCCGCCACGTCCGTCGCTGTTTCTTCCGAGACGCGGCGTTATCTGCCATGGCTGGTCGCGGGAGCGCTGTTCATGGAGAACCTCGACGCGACGATCGTGAACACCGCCGTGCCGACGATCGCGGCAAATCTCCAGGTCGCGCCGCTGAGCCTCAAGGCCGTGCTCACGAGCTACACGCTCAGCCTCGCCGTGTTCATTCCGATCAGCGGCTGGCTCGCCGATCGCTTCGGCACGCGCCAGGTGTTTCACTGGGCGGTGACGCTGTTCATGGCCGGCTCCCTGCTTTGCGGCGTCGCGCCCAACATTCACTTCCTCGTCGGCGCGCGCATACTCCAGGGCATCGGCGGCGCGATGATGACACCGGTCGGACGGCTCGCGCTCGTGCGCGCGTTTCCCCGTTCCGAAATGCTGCGCGCGATGAACTACGTTGTCATTCCCGCCTTGATGGGCCCGCTGCTCGGGCCGTTCACCGGCGGCTTGATCGTGCACTGGTTTTCCTGGCGCGTGATCTTTTTCGTCAACATTCCCCTCGCGCTCCTCGGATTCTGGATGATCCGGCGCTACATGCCGGATTTCCGCGAGGAAACCGCGCCGATGGACCGCACAGGGTTCGTGCTCTTCGGCGCCGGCATCGCGCTGCTCTCCTACGTGCTGGAAGTGTTCGGCGAGCACAGCATGGCGCCCGGACCGATCGCGTTTTTGCTGGCGCTGGCGCTGCTGCTGCTCGCCGCCTACGGCTGGCACGCGCAACGTGACGACGCGCCGCTGCTCGAATTGTCGCTGTTTCGCGTGCGGACGTTTCGCCTTTCCGTCGTCGGCGGTTTCGTCACGCGGCTGGGCGTCGGCGGCATGCCGTTTTTGTTGCCGCTACTCTATCAAATCGGACTCGGCTATCCGGCCTGGCAGGCGGGACTGTTGACCATGCCACAAGCGGTCGCCGCGATGGGTATGAAGATCATCAGCCGGCCGGTCCTGCGTCATCTCGGCCACCGCCATGTGCTGATCGCCAACACCGTCCTGCTCGGCGGCACGATCATGGTCTTCACGCAGATCGGCCCCGGCACGCCGTGGACTGCGATCCTGTTGCTGAGCTTCACCCAAGGGTTCTTCTCGTCGCTGCAGTTCACGAGCATGAACTCGCTCGTTTACGCCGACATCTCGGACCGCGACGCGAGCAAGGCGGGCAGCATCGCGAGCACGGCGCAGCAGCTTTCGTTAAGCTTCGGCGTGGCGTTCGGCTCATTGCTGGCCGGACTGTTCCTCGGCCACGTGACCCAGACCGATCCAGGCCAGGCGATCCCCGCACTGCACAAGGCATTCTTCACGCTGGGCAGCGTCACGATCCTGTCCTCGATCACGTTCTGGGGCCTGCACGCCAACGATGGCAACAACGTCAGCAACCGTCGCACCCGCCGCCGTCCCGGCGCCGAGGTGAATATCGCCGGCGACGCCGCTGCCCCGGTCGGGAAGTGAGGGTCCAAACGCGAAGCGCGAAGATGGGGAGTCGCAGGCTCCGCCGTCCCCGCGTTATCGCGTAGTCTCATCTCCCAGGATGCTAGTTCTTCACCAGGTCGATATAGTCGAAACCCAGGGCGTGTCCGTCGCTGCTCGCATTCGCTCCAGTCACGCGAAAACGGAACGCCTTGTTTCCGGTGGTGGAGAAAGTCACGGTGCCGAAGTTCGTCTCCGCGAAACCGGGATCCTCGGCGTATTGGTCGACGGTGGAGCCTTTGTTCGTTCCGTCGATCGACAACTGGTAAATCCCCTTGTTTTTCGCCACACGGTTCATGACGCGCAGCGTGTAGGTGCCGGTCTGCGTCACGTTGACCGTGTATTCAACGTAATCATTCACCGCGTTCAGATTGGCGCTGTTGTATTTTTCCCGGCTCGCGCCGCCCGCGGTATAATCGGTGTTGGTGTCGGATGGCGACGTCGTGGTCGGGAGGTCTTCGCATTCAAGGTAGCTTCGCGTCACGTCGATGTAGTCGAAGCCCAGGGCATGTCCGCTGCTGCTGGCGTTCGCTCCGGCGACTTCAAAACGGAGCTGCTTGTTGCCGGCCGTAGTGAAGAGCACGTTGCCCAGATTGCTTTCCCGGAATCCCGTCGTGGCGTTGTATTGATCGACCGGATTCCCCTGGTTCACGCCGCCGATCGAGAGCTGATAAATGCCCTTGTTGTAGGCGATGCGATCGCGAACGACGATGGAATAGGTGCCCGCCTCCGGAACGCTGACCGTGTAGGTCACATGATCCCCGACCGCGTCCGAGGTGACGCTGTTGAACTTGTCTCCGCTGGCTGCCGCGTCGGTGTAGTTGGACGTCGAATCCGAGGTGGTTTTCGTGATCTCTTCGCACTCGAAATAGCCGCCGTTGATCGACGGCTTCGGCCGCTCCGCCGCCGGCAGGACGTTGCCGGCGCCCCAGTTCGAATCCACGCCCGGACCGTAAACCGGCCACGGTTTCGAGCCGAGGAAACCGGGTTTCGTCACCGTGTAGAGTGAGGCCGGAATCGTCGCTGACGAACTGAGTTCGCCCCACGTGATCGTGCCACTGATTTTATTCGCCGCGGCGTAGTTGTCGGTGCCGTAGCTCAGCAGCGCGCCCATCACGTTGCCGATCACCGCGGTCTTGCTCGTGTTCGGGTCCTCGTTGCCGATGCGCTCGCTGTCGCTGAAATTGCGGAAGAAGACGTTTCGCGGGCCGTTGTCGAGGTGCGCGCTGTCGGCCAGCATTTTGTAATTCGAGTAATTGCCTTCGATCAGATTGCTGTGCGGATAACGACCGTGGAGCGTGATGGCGTTGAGGCCATACATCGGCGGCTCGACGGAATTGTAACTGACCACGCAGTGATTGGATCCCTTCGCCAGCAGGATCTGGTGACGCAGGTTCCAGGTCTTGTTGTCCGAAATGCGCACGCCCGTGGAGAAGTTGACGTTCAAGCCGTAGCCGTGACCGCCTTCGCCGAAATCATAGGCGTCGTGGACTTCGTTGTGCTCGAAAACGATGTTCTTCGAATACGTGGCCGAGATGTGCGAGTTGGCGCACCAGCCGGAGTCGAGGTTGATCGCCCGGCCGTTGTAAACGTAGCGAAATTCCACGTTGGCCGAGAAGTCGGCGTTGTCTCTCACGCGCGTGATTTTCAGATCTTCGATGCCGACGTTGGAAACCATGTTGAATTTCTGCACGACCGGCACCTTGTCGGAGGGAATGTCGACACCCAGCGGCAGATCGAGGGTCAGCGTGTTGCCACTCTTGGAGACGATCTTGAAAATCTGGCTGACGTCGCCCACCTCGCCCTCGAACGTCCAATTCGACGCGTAGAGGAAAATAATATCTCCGACGCTGAGGGTGCTGGCATTGCTGAGCGTCACCGTCGTCGCGCCTTTGGCCAGCGAGCCGGTCACCGCCAGCGCGCTGCCCGACGTGCCGCCCTCGAAGCCGAGATCGACGACTTCGTTGGCCGGCCCGTCGACGACGAAGATCGTGTTCAGTTTTCCATTACCCTTGAGCCGGATGTTGCTCGTGGCGATCGCGAGGTCGGATTTGAAATAGTAGGCTCCGTCCGGAAAATAGAGCACGCGATTCCCCGACGTGCTCGCGATGATGTCCTCGACCTTCTCGGTGGCGTCGATGCTCGTATCATTCGCCGGCAGGCCATGCGTAGTGACGTTGATGGTGGTCCAGTTGCCGGGATCCGACCAGGTGATGTCGGGGAAGCCGCCGGGCGGCAGCACGTCGGGATCGATGTCGCCGTAATCGAGGGCGAAGACAGGTGTGGCGATCAAGGCGAGGGCCAGAGCCGATGACGCGAAACGCTTCATCGCGGCGGCCCGGACGCCGGTTTTTTCGGTGGTGGGATTCATGGGGGTTGCTGACTTTACTGGGGTTGAGCCGGAAACGATTTCGCTTCCGGCCATTCGTTCGGACGCTGGAAAACGTGGGGCGCCGGCTACGCGAAGAAGCCCGCGCTCGAGGGCAGGAAGGCATTTTGCGCCAGCAGACGGGCGCGAATCCGCTCGAACGGCAGCGCCGCAATCGGAGCGCCCGCGTGCACCGCTTCGGCCGCCGCCACGCCCCCGCCCTGGCCGATCGCCATGCTGATGGGCGTAACGCGAAAGGCCGCGGCCGCCTCGTGCGTCGCACTGATGCAACGGCCGACGACCAGGAGATTGTCGACGCGTTGCGGTTCGAGCGCGCGCAGCGGAATCTGATACTTCGTGTCCGGCTCGAGGTGCGTCGTGTGCGTGGCCGTGTCACCAGACGCGTGGATGTCGATCGGATAGCCGCCGACCGCGATGCAATCGTCGAACGCGCGGGACGTCAGGATGTCCTCAGCGGTGATTGTGTAGCGGCCCTCGATATGCCGGCTTTCGCGCACGCCGATTTTCGCCGACGTGTCCATGCGGATGGCCTGCTGGAATCCGACGGCGTGTTTTTTGAGGAAGTTGAAAATCTGGACGCATTGCCGGCGTCCGATCGACTCCGCGCGGCTGAGCTGAAACGGATCCGTCGGATCCAGCCCGATGATGCGCGATGTATTCACAATCACAACACCGGGCGTCGGCGTTTCGAAAAACAGCACCTGATCGCGCGGCACGTCGACTTCCCCCCGCGCGCGAGCGGCGGTCCAGGCCCGGAGAAAACCCGCGAGACTCAGGCGCGGTGACGCGCGCAGGCGGCGCAGCGCCTCTTCCTGACCCAGCGGGTGAAAGAGAAAATCGTCGGGGTGTTCGAGCGCATACTGGCGGATGGCGGCCGTGTCGACGTTGCCGACCTTGAGGTTCATCGTCATCGGCTGCATCGCGTGGTCCGCCGGTCGTCCGGCGTGGAACGGCACGCCCGCGCGCGCCGCGACATCTCCGTCGCCCGTCGCATCGATGAACACGGTCGCCTGAAGGGGCGTCAGCCCCCGTTTGTTGCAAACGGTGACCGATGCGATCGCGTTTGCGCGCCGTTCCACTTCGGCGATCTGGGTGTGATAGAGGTATTCACCGCCCGCTTCGACGAGCATGGTCTCGAGTTCGATCTTGAGTTCCTCTGCCTCGAACGGCGTCACCGTGCTGCAGTAGGTCGTCGTATCCGGAATGTGTCCGAGGCTCGCGCCGCGCGCCTTCAGCCGTTCGATCATTTCGTCGGGAAGCCCGCGCACGACTTGTTGTCCGGCCGGATTGTGAAAGCTCATCATCGGCCCGACGCCCATCGCCGTCAGCGAGCCGCCGAGGAAACCCTGCTCCTCAATGACGAGAACCTTGACGCCGGCGCGCGCCGCAGCGATGGCCGCCATGCTGCCCGAAACGCCGCCGCCGGCGACGACGACATCGTAAGGAGTGCGCGCTGCTTTCATACCTTTGCCACCGGTATCGACCGGGACGCCCACACTCCGCCGCTCCAGCTCCGCTGCAACGCGGAGCACTCCCATGCGATGCGCGAAAACTTATGGAATTTTGGCGTCGTTGCCGCGGACGATCGCAGCCGCGGCTCAACGGCGGGTGGCCGAGGCTGGGCGGGACCGCTGGACCCGCCGGGAACGCAACGGCGCGCCAGCGGTCGCGCCCTACCTCGGTGGCCACAGTTTTATTTCCCCCCCAGGTAGGTGGCGCGCTCGTCGCGCCGCGGATCCACCGGAGCGCGTCGCTGCGCGACGAGCGCTCAGCTCCCGCCCTTCGAATTCGGGTCCCTCAGAGGAGAACACTTCGCGCGTCAGCGCATCGCTCAATCGATCCAGCCGAGCTCTTCGAAAAACGCCGTGGTCTTCGCCGCGACATCGCGCGCCACGTCGTTCTCGCCGGAGCGATACGACCACAACGGATGACCCTCGTTCGGGTAAACGAACACACGGCACTCGCCGCCCGCCGCCGTCACGCGGGATTCGAAGCGCTCGACCGTGCTCATCGGCACGACGGGATCCTTCTCGCCGACGAACAGCACCATCGGCGGCATGGGCGCAGCGACGTGTTGCAGCGGAGAAATCTCCAGGCCGCGACCGCCCATCCGCGCGGTGTAGCGCTCCACGCTCGTATCGAGCACGGGATAGAGCAGGACCAGCGCGTCCGGACGACAGGACACATTCACGTCGTCCGTCGAATCGTCGCCTCCCGGCACGAAGGCCGTGGCGGCGGCGAGGTGTCCACCGGCCGACGCGCCGGCGGCCGCGATCCGCTGCGGATCGATGCCCAATTCGCCGGCATGCGCCCGAATCCAGCGGAGTGCCGACTTCGCATCCGCGACGCTGTCGAACGGTGTCGAAGGGCTCGTCGCGTCGATGCGATAGTCGGCGGAAATCGCGACCATGCCGCGGCGGGCCAGACGCGCGCATTCGCCGTAAAACTGAATCGGCGTCCCGAGATGCCAGCCTCCACCAAAAAAATACACGATCGCCGGAGCCGGCCGCCGCACCGTCGCCGCCGGTTGAAAAACGCTTAGCGTCAGTTCTCCGTCGTCGACGCGTTTGTAAACAATCCGCGCGGGTTCCGGAATGACCTGCTCCGGCGGCGGCAGCACGTCCTGGAGCGCGACGAACCAGCGTTGCGCGATCTTGCGCGCGCCGCCGGGATTCGGATGCACGTGGTCCGCAATCGTGTCCGTGTGCCAGTCGAAACCGACGCTCATATCCGCCAGCACCACCGGGTGGATTCCATCCTGCGCATGGGCGAGGCGGTCTTCCTGCGCGAAATCCGCGAGCGCCCGACCCAGCTCGGGGAGATAGTCGTATTTCGGCAACTTGCCCTTCGGCGCCGGCTGCGCGACGACGACGATGACGCGCGGATTGATCTCGCGCAGCGTCGTCAGAATCCGGCGCGTCGCCGCCACGATTCCGGGCACCGGATGTTCCTCCGTCGAATGATTGTGCCCCGCATGGAGCAGGACGATGTCGGCGGGATTCGCCCGGTAAAACTCCGCCGCATGCTCTTCGACATACTCGGCCGGCGAACCGCTGTGGCCTTCGTGCCTGAGCGGACCGATGCGCTCGTCGGACGTCCGCGATCCGACGAATTCGACGACATAGCCGTGGCCGACCAGCAACTCCCACAAGGCCATCCGGTAACTCGGATGTTTTTGGTTTCCTTCCGTGATCGAGGCGCCGAGCGGGAGAATCGTCACCGGTTTCGCCGGCAGCGCGCTGGCAAAAATTCCGAGAGCCAAAACGCAGAAAAAAGAACGGAGTGCGTGCATAAACTTGGAAAACTTACGATCCGTCACCGGACGCCGCGGGCGTTTCCCGTCGCACCATCGTCCAGAGCACGACAATCGCGAGAGGGTGCAACACCGCCATGATCGCGAAGATGCGCGCGGCGCCGAAGGAGTGGATCGCTTCGCCGAGGAAGGCGTTGAAGAGCACGGCCCCGGCCGCGCCGAATGCGCCGGCGATGCCCCAGACGCTGCCGACATTTCTCGCGGGAAACGCCTCCGCCACCACCACGCCGAGATTGAACAGCCACGTCAGGCACACGGCGCCGACCACGCTGAAGATGGCGAGCGTCGCGGCCGGATGCGGCAGGTGCGGCGTCAGCACGCAGACAGGTGCAATCAACGCCGCGCCGAGCAGCGTGAGTTTCCGCGCGCGCAGCGGCGCGGTCCCGCGCCGGACGAGACGGTCCGAAATCAGCGAACTGCCCACGCCGCCCAGGTCCGCGGCGAGAAACGGTATCCATCCCACCATGCCGGTCTGCGCGAGCGTGAGCCCGGAGTCTTCCTGCAAATATCCGGGCAGCCAAAAGAGACAAAAATACCAGACCGGATCGCTGATGAAACGGCTCAGCAGAATGCCCCACAGGCTGCGCGTCCGCCACAATTCGCCCCAACGAAATCCGGGCGCGTCGGCGCCGATTTCAGCCGCTGCAGCCGCCGGCGGATCGCGATAGATGAACCACCACAGGATCGCGACCGTGAAGCCCAACACGCCCGGCACGACGAACGCCGCGTGCCAGTTGAAACGCAACACCAGCCACGCGACCAGCGGGGCGGCGACGATCGCACCGATCGTGCTCCCGGCGGCGCAAATGCTGTTGGCGGTCGCGCGCAGCGCCGGCGGAAACCAGATCGTGACGACGCGCAGCTGCGCGGGAAATCCCATCGGCTCCGCCACGCCGAGCACGCCGCGCATCACCGCGAGTTGCCCGAAGGTTTTCGTGAACGCCGCGCCGAGGCACGCACCCGACCAGGCGATAATGCCGCCGAGCATCACCCGCCCCGCGCCGAACCGGTCCACCAGCCAGCCCGCCGCGGCGTAGGTGCTCGCGTAGCACACGACGAAGACATTCAGGAGCAGCGCGTAGCCGCGGTCGTCGATGGCGAAGACCTCCTTGATCGTCGGCTTCAGCACCGAGAGGATCTGCCGGTCGATGTAGTTCAACACCATCGCCGCGAAGACCAGCGCGAGAATCATCCACCGACGGCGTTCGGGTGCGATCTGAAGCATGACGGAAACGCGTCGTCGGGCGGACGTCGCCGGACCGAAGATCAAGTTCATAGCGGCTGAACTCCGCGGCTGCGTTCCCGGATCAGCCGGGGCGAGCGACCGAACTGCTGCTTCACCCACGCTGAAAAATGGGAGAGCGACGAAAACCCGAGGCTGAACGCGATCTCCTTGATCGTGTGAGCCGATCCCTGCAGCGCCGCCAGCGCCTGTTCCCTGCGCCGGCGTTCAAAATACCCGCGGCAGCTGCAGCCGAATTGCCGGGCAAAAAGCCGGTTGAGGCGGCTCACACTCAGGCCGACGTGCGCCGCCAGTACGCGCTCGTCGAACCCGGCGCCCGGATTGTGCTGCTCGATCAGCCGCACCGCGCGCAACACCCGGCTGTCGATGTGCCCGAGCCGCGTCGGCACGACCCCGACCTGCGTCAGCGTCTCGACGCACACTTCGAGCCAGTGGCTGAACAAGGTCTGCAACCGCAGGTGCGCTCCGAGCGTGGCCGGCGTGTCGAGGAGATGCCGGTCGGAGCGGGAAAATTCGTCGCGCACCAGCGCGGCGAGCGGCCGCGCCGCGTGTTCAAGCTGCGGATACTCGTCCGCCCGCAAACGCACGCCGAGGCCTTCGGAAAACAGCTCCTCGCCGCCCGGCCACGTGGCGCGGAAACGCACCGAGAGAATGCGCGCGTCTTCCGAGAACGCGCGCCACACCTCGCCCGGCGGGGGAAAAATCCATTCGCCGGTTTTCGCCGTGAACCGCCGATCGCCCGCGCGCAGCTCGACCGACCCGGCGTGCAGCAGCCATGCCGTCAGATGCGGTGCGAACAACGTGCCGTGCCGTCCCTCCGGGTCGACCGGACCGTCGTAAATCCAAATCAGATGCGCGTGCAGATACGCCCACTCCGCGAGCGAAATCTTCGGCGCCGGACAGCCGTGCGGCGCGGGAGAAAAGTTGCGGAGGTTGAGATCGATCATGCCCAGGCTCCGTGATCATTTCAGGTCCACGCTCATCACCGGGAAACCGCCGGGGCTCTCGAGCGTGACTTTGGTTGGGAAACCCTCGCTCGCGGGCGCCGCCTGAAACGTGCGGGTTTCGCCCGGCGACAGGGTTTCGATCGTGAAGACTTCAGCGCCGACGCGAAGCCGGTAGTCGTGCAGCGGACGAAGGGGAAAGTCCTCGCGCGCAACGACCGTCACCTCGAGCCCGCCGGCCGCGTGGCGTTTGGCCGCGAGGATCGCGGGCGAAAATTCCTCCTGCCACGCGCGATACATTCCGCGCAACGCGCGCTCGGGCGTCACCAGGCCCCAGGGGCGATAACCGTTGGGATTCGAACCGGGGAAAATGCTGGCGTAGTCGTTGAACGTCCAGATCGACGCGCCCATGAGCCAGTCGGCGCACTGCCGGAAATCCGCCATCGCGCGCCGCAGGTAGGCGACGCGTTCGCCTTCGTCGGCCACCGTGTCGGCGCGGATGCCAAATTCGGATACGTAAACCGGCTTGCCGGGGAACAGCGCGTGAAGGCGCTGCAGCGCCGCAAGGTGATTCTCGTAGATGTTGGCGCTGACGAAATCGACGTATTGCGACGCCTCGTCTTCGGCGCGCGTGATCGACGGCCGGGCCGCGATGTTCGACGCAAACGAGATCAGCCGCGTGTCGTCGAGCGAACGCGTGAAATCGCGCATGTCGCGCACCCACGCCTGGCCTTCCTCCGTTTGCGACGGAAATTCGTTGCCGAGACTCCAGGCGATGACCGAGGGATGATTCCAGTCGCGCTCGATCATCTCGCGCGCCTGACTCTGGTATTTCCGGCGCATCATCGGATCGGACATCTGCGCCGGCGTCATCTGCCAGTTCCCCGCCTCGGCGATGATCAGCATCCCGTGAGCGTCGGCCCAATCAAGCAGTTCGGTGGACACCGGATAATGGTCGATGCGCGACAGCTCCATGCCCGCGGCTTTCATCAGCCGCAGATCGCGCTCCAGGATTTCTGGAGGATCCATCGAACCGTAACCCGGCGCATCGAGCGGACGATTGGCGCCGCCCAGCGAAAGGGCCTCGCCATTCAAACAGAAACGCGTCCCGCGTATTTCGATTTTGCGGACGCCGAAATCGATCGCGAGCGCATCGGAGGCGGCGTGCGCCTCCAGGCGATACAGCACGGGGTGATCGAGGCTCCAAAGCTGGACGTTCGTCATGTTCGCCTCCGCCTGGACGCGGCCGTCCGCACCCGGCGCGACGACGTCGTCGGAGATGCGAAATGAAATCGGCACGCGTTTGCCGCCGCAGGAAACCGTGAGCTTCAGCTCCCGCGGATCCCAGGAATCGGCCGAACGATTTTTGACGACCGCCGAAATCTTCAAGGCCGCGCTCCGCGTCGCGAGATCCGGCACCGTCTCGACTTTGACCTTGTCCAGTGACAGCGCCGGTCGGCAAACAAGGAACACGGCGCGCGTGATGCCGCCATAGTTCATCCATGGATACATCTGCCCGTAGTTGAGGCTTTGGTAATCCACCTTTGTTTTCGCGCCGGGAAGCGTGGTCCGGCTCCACGAGTTGTCGGCGCGGACCACGAGGCAGTTTTCTTCCTGAAGCGCATCGGTGACGTCGAATTCGAACGGGGTATAGCCGCCCTCGTGCACTCCCAATTCGATGCCGTTCAGCCAGACGCGAGCGGTATAAAACACCGCGTCGAAGTGAAGGAACATCCGCGCGCCCTCCGGGCGTTGCGCGGTGAACGTTTTCCGATACCAGGCCGGTCCGGTGAATTCGTGATAGCGCCGGTCGACCGAATAGCAGTGCGGCACCGTGACCTTGTCCCATTTGTCGACCGGCAGCGCGGGTTGAAACCATCCTTGTTCGATGCCGGCGCCGACCGGATCGAGCGCGAAACGCCATTCGCCGCCCAGCGATTCCTGGCTCCGTTGCGCGTGCAGCGTGGAAGCCAGGCAGCCGAGGAGCACCCAGCGGAAAAACCGAAAAAAGGACGCAATATTCATGAGAACGCTGGAAGACGGGCGGCTAAATTGGGGCGAACGCGCGCACGGCGAACAAAGCCGCCGGCGCGCCGCTTTTCGGCGGCGACAGCCGCAGCGTAAGCCGCCGCGAAACGAGCGGCGGATCAAACCGAATCTCCCGCCGCGAGAGGTGATTTTCGGCGAGTTCGCCGACGACATTTCCCTGTTCGTCGTGCACGCGCACCGCCGGAATGCAAAACGGCGACACGCGTTCGGCCTGTCCCATCAGCACGGATTCCAGCGGATGATCGAAGTCGCTGTCGAAATGAAGCACGAGTGTCGCGAGCGTCACCGGCTCCGGCCACTCCAGCGCCAGCTCGGGCGCAGGATCGTCGGGTCGCGCCAGCCAGGCATTCGCCGCGTGAGTCGGACGATCGATGCCGTTGCGAAGGTTCCCGAGTTCGAAGGCGCGCAGCGGCGGATCGATTTTGAGGGCGAAGTTTCTTCCGCCGGGGCGGCGCACCGGCAGCCAGAACTCGAAACCATCGAAGCCGGCGCCGGCGGGCGGCTCCTGGCGCGGCGCCTTGCCCACCGATTTGTTGAAACTCTGGGTGACCGAAAGAACGCCGGTCAGCCGCAGCTCGCTCAAATGGAGCTGCACGGACGGATTAGCCGCCACGCAAACGAACGCGTAGCGCGGTTGATCGAGCGAAACGGGAAACGTCGCCGTGACAGCCTGGCCGGCGCCGGCGTTCACCGGCAAAACCAGCCGGCCCAGCGTCAAATCGGGCGTGAAATTTCCCGGCCGCTCGGCGGTGCGCAGCTCGCACTCAATCACCGTCGGCGCGGCGACGTCGGCGAAAAACGTGAAGCTCGGACAGGCCCCGGCGGACAACGGCAGCAGCATCGCCCAGGACGCGTCGAGTTGCAGACGGTCCGGCCCCGCCGGAAGGCTGACCAGCTCGAGCGTGCTCGACGCCGTCAATCGCGCGCGTGACGCGAGATCGGCGGGATCGTGCAGCGCCAGGCCGGGGATGAACTGCCCTCTGCGCAACAACGACGTCTGCAACTGCGCGAGCAGCGGGCCCGAGGCCACCGCCCGCGGCTCCACGCCGTGCTCGCGGCACAGCACCGCGGCGAGCGCGACCCCCTGCGCGCTGTGGGCGCACGTCGCCATCACGCGCGTCGAGCCAAACGCGACATGCGACGCACTGATGATGCGACCGGCGAAGAAGAGGTTGGAAATATTGCGGCTGTAGAGGCAGCGATAGGGAATCTGGTAAACGCCCTTTGCATGCCACTGCTGGCAGGCGGCGAGCGGGCTGTACACGCCTTCCGGCGGATGCAGATCGATGGCCCATCCGCCCGCCGAAACGGCGTCGGTGTGCGTGCGCTGCTCCACGATGTCCTGCTGGATCAGCATGTAATCGCCCTCGAAACGACGGCTCTCGCGCTTGCCGGGAATCGTGCCGACCCATTCGAGCGTGAGGGTTTCGGCTTCGGGAAATTGACCGGAATTCTTGATATAGTCCCAAACGCCATACGCGACTTTCCACAGCTCCCACTTGATCTCCTCGGTGTCGTGCACGGTGTCGCGCAATCCGCCGTATTCGATCCACCACAACCGGCAGCCGTGGTCGGCCGCGTTGAAATCGCGATAGCGCGGCACCTGGGTGATGTCGCGCAACGCGAAGCTGGGCGCGCTGAACTTCACCGGTTGCCCGGTATTCTTGGAGTAGAAATAAAGCGAGTGCCCGAGCAAATCGTGCCCGGCGGCCGACGGGGCGAAACCTTCGCCGAATTCCGCCGACGATTCCGCGCCGATGCGAAAGGCGGCGCCGGCGAGGAAACCCACGATGCCGTCGCCCGAGGCGTCGACGAAGAGCGGCGCGGTGGCTTCGTAGGTCGTGGAGTTTTGCGAGCAAAAGGCGCGCACGGAGCGAATCCGGTCGGGGCCCGATTTCTCGAGATCGTGCACCGCCGTGTTGAGCAGCAGCGTGAGGCGCGGCTCCTCGACGGCCTTTTCGAGCAGGATCGTGTCCCAGATCAGCGGGTTGCCCTCGGGATTGCGAAACTGGTTCTCGAGCAGCAGTTCGTCGACCACGCCGCCTTCGCGCGCCCAGCGGTTGTTGTTGCCCATGTGCGAGGTCGCGCCGAGGACCCAGAGCCGGACCTCGCTGGAGGAATTGCCGCCGAGGACCGGACGGTCCTGGATGAGCGTGACGCGCAAACCGGCGCGAGCGGCCGTGATTGCGCAGCAGGTGCCGGCGAGGCCGCCGCCGACCACGACGAGATCGGACTCGAGGCGGACGAGCTTGAGCCGGCGTTTGGGAACGAAAGGTTCGGAAAGCATCGAAATCGAAAAGACCATCAACGCGCGTGGCGTCGGGTCAGTCCGCCGGCGCGCAGCATCAGCCACGCGAGCGGATGGAGAAAAGCCATCACCCAAAACCACCGGCCGTAACCCTGGCCCTGCACGCTTTGCAGCAGCGGCCCGGAGACGGCGTGGACGGCGCGATCCAGGAACCCGACCGGTGCGGCCAGCTGTTCCGTGACCATCACCGCGACGAGCGAATTCATGACCAACCCGCCGATCGTGCTGCCCGCGGCGACCACGCCGAACACCGTGCCGAGCGAACGCACCGGCACGAGATCGACGACGAGCGCCGTGAGATTGATCAACCAGGCGAGTGCCGCCGCGACGATCGCGGTGGCGAAAACCAGAGACGCCGTGAGTCCCGACGTCGAAGCGACCAGCGGCGAGAGCGGCAGCAGCAACGCGGAGACGAGCATCACACGCAACCGGCTGTCGACCGCGGCGCCGCCCCGCCGGATCAGCCAACCCGAGGCCCAGCCGCCGAACAAACTGCCGGCGCCCGCGGCCGCGTAGATGACCCATGTGATCGTCAAATGGCCCTGGTCGAGGCCCCGCTCGGCGTGGAGGTATTTGGCGAACCAGAATTGAAAAAAATACCAGACGGGATCCGTGATCAGCCGGGCCAGCAGCAACAGCCAGACCACGCGGCTGGAGAGAATGCGTCGCCAGGTCCACGGCGGCTCCGGCGCCGCGGTCGTCGCCGTCGCGGAGTCGGCGGTGATCAGGCGCAGCTCGTCATCGGTGACGTGCGAACTCTCGCGCGGTTCGCGATAGAGCAGCAGCCACGGCACGAGCCAGACCAGGCCCGCGAGTCCCGTGAGGATGAAAGCGAGGCGCCAGCCCGCGCCGGGTCCGAGCAGGTGCGCGAGCCAGGGTGCGTTCTCCGCGAACGGCCAAACGGCGAGCGGGATGACGAGGTAAGGCGCAATTGTCGCGCCGACGGTGGCGCCCATCGTGTACAAACCGATTGCCAGCGCGCGTTCGCGGGCGGGAAACCATTCGGACACGGCTTTCGACGCGGCCGGCCAGATCCCGGCTTCGCCCAGGCCGAGCGCAAATCGAAACGCGCCGAGCGAACGCACGCCGCCCGCGGCCGCCGTCAGCGCATTGCTCAACGACCACCAGCACACGAAGAGCGCCATGCCGGCGCGCGTGCCGAGCACGTCCGTCACGCGTCCGGAAATCAAATACGCGATCGTGTAGGCGACGAGGAAGAGGTTCAGCACGTCCGCGTAGTCGCGGTCGTTCATCGCGAGATCGCGCTGGATCGTCGGCGCGAGCGCCGAGAGCGTCTGGCGGTCGACGTAGTTGAGGATCGCCGCGCCGAACAACAGCACCGCGATCCACCAGCGAAGATGACGAATTTTGGGCAAAAGGAGGAAGGGAGCGGTTCGAAACCAGTCGACGACGGCGAATCTCCAAGCCGTCGTCGACGAGACAAACGGGGATTGCGTTTAGAAGCTGATGCGCGACGAGAGGTAGAATTCGCGGGGCGGGCCGTAGATGTTGCGGCCCTCCTGATAGAGCACGTCGAGCACGTTGTTCACGCCGAGGTTGAAAGCCACGTCGCGGCCCTGGATTTTCGTTTTATACCCGAGCACGAGATCGCAAACGGTAAACGCGGGGAAAACGGTGCCCCAGCTCACGTTGGCCGCCGATGACATATAATCGCTCTGGTAACGCACGCCGAGTCCGATCGACCCGCCCTTCAGCGCCCCTTCGGTGAACTCGTAGCGCTGGAAAACGCGGATGATGTCGTCGGGTGCCATCTCGAGCGGGCGGCCGTTGAGCACGAGGTAACTCCGGTTGGTGACGGGATCGGTGCCGAGCGGTTTGGAAACGGTGAGCGCGTTTTCGGTCAGGTGCGACGCGGCGAGCACGAGGCTGTAGTTGCGTGTCGGCGTCCAGATGAGATCCGCCTCGAAACCTTCGGAGGTGTTGCCGTCGATCGGCATGTACCACGCGACGCGCTGGCGGACGCCCGGGTCGGCCGTGGCCGGATTGCTGTCCACTTCCGTCCCGGCGTTGCGCGGGTCCGAGCCGTTCCGGGCGGTGTCGGTCACGAGCACGTTGCCGCGCGTGAGATTAAACCAGCCGATGCTGCCGGTGAGCTTGTTTTCGATCAGGTCGAACTTGAGGCCGATTTCCTTGCCTTCGCCGAGGTCGTTCGGCGTGGGATTCGCGGCCATCTCCGCGGGCGTGACGATGTCGGGCGGCGAGATGCCGAACGACACGCGGCTGACGAGCGAGCCGGTGCGGGCGGTCTCGCCCTTGTTGTAGCTGGCGTAGGCATGCAGGCCTTTGACGATCCGCACGCTGACGCCGTACATGTAGGAGGAGGTGGTGGGGGTCGACGCACTCGAGGCGGAATTGGCCAGCTCGCTGCCACTGGGATCCTGCTGGTCGGCGAAGCGCGAGGAGCGGTCGCGGCGGATACCGCCGGTCAGCATGATCCGCCGGTCGAAGGCGCCCAGGCTGGCCGCCGCGTAATACGAGCGATTGGTTTCCTCGGAATAGTTGTAGGCGAGCTGTCCGGTGGAGCGGACTTCGCTGGGCCAGCGTGTGATCAGGCGCGTATCCGGAAACTCATGTACGCGGGGATCGAACCAGTGATAGACATTCTGGCCGGTCAACGTGGTTGAGGGGTTGTTGTTCACGTTGGGCGAGGCGGGCACGGGGACCGCGTTCGAGTAGTCGAAGAACGCGTCCTCGTAGCGGCTCTCGTTCTGGCTGTACTGCAGGCCGGCCAGCAGCGTGCCGTCGAGTTTCCAGAAACTCTTCTTGAGCACGCCCTCGATCTTGCCATCGAGCGCCGTCTGGTCGAGGCGCGTGCCGCTGCCGAAATCGAGCGGATTGTTGCCGTCGGCGTACACCCGCTGCGCGTAACTGTAGAACGCGTGCTCGAGGTTGACGTTCATGTAGCGGCCGATGGCGTGGAACTGCAGCCAGTCGGTGACGACGAGCGTGGAGTCGCTTTCCAACAGGCGCACCGGCTCGTCGAAGCCCGCGTTCGGGCCGTACCAGTTGTAGGATCGTCCGCCCGGAGGATTCTGCGTGAGATCCTCGCCCGTGCCGAGCGTCACCCATTGTCCGGAGGTGTCGAAGACATCCTGCCGCCACGTGCCGAAAGCCTGGCCGATGCGCTTGCGATATTCCTCCACGGTGAAAGGCGCCGCGCCGGCGCCACGCTTCGTGCCGAGATCGAGCAGAGCCTGCGGCGGGTGGTCGTAATCGCTCTGGTAATTATATGTGGATACGACGTTCTGCGACACCAGATTACCCCTGGACTCGCGGATGTAGCCGTCGAGGCGGGTCGAGAAATTCGCCGACGGACGCCAGAGCAGCTGGGGATTCAGGAACAGTTTTCGCGAATGGGAGTAGTCGCGCCACGTGTTGCCGTCCTTGTAGTCGGCAATCAGCCGGTAGGCCAGCGTGCGGGAAACCGGACCGGTCAGATCGAGCGACGCGTGATAGCTGTCGTGAGAACCGACTTCGAAGAACAACTCGCGGCGCGCCTCGAACAGCGGCTGTTTGGTGACGACGTTCACCTCGCCGCCCAGCGTGGCGCCGCCCACGAAAACGGCCATCGGGCCCTTGGCGACTTCGACGCGGTCGACGTTTTCTGTGTCGAACCCGAATTGCAGGTGCAGGCCGTTGCGGAACGTTCCGTTGTACGGCTGGCCGCGGAAAGTCGTGCCGTTCGTCTGCGAATTCCCGCGGTTCATGCCGGGCGCGAAGTTGCCGTTGCCCGCATGCAGATCGAGGTTGACCGAACTCACGTAGCTCAGCGCGCCGGTGAAACCGGTGAGGCCGGCGTCGCGGAGAAACTCGTCGGTGACCACCGTGATGGGCAGCGGCGTCTCGGTCAGCGCCTGGGCGGCGCCGGTCGTGGCGACCGCGTTTTGTACGCGATAGCCTTCGTCCATCGCGCTGCGGACTTCGAAGGCCGGGAGCACGTAGGGGGTCGATTCATCCGCCGGAGCGGCGGACGGCGCAGAGGGCTGCGCTTTTAAGGCGAGTCCGGGAAGACCGGCGAAAGCTGCAACGCCGAGGCGCCAGCGAAACGGTAGGGTACAATGCCAGGGTTTCATTAGTGTAGGGTGTTTTGCGCCGGCTGGGGACAGCCGGACTCCTGGGTTGGGGAGGTACGGGATTTACTGACGCCGATCGCGCGCGGGGAAACTGTTGCGTTGGTGAAAGCGTTCACCGAAAAGAGGAGAAAATGAGGACCTGCACGCTTTCCGCTCTGGCCCGTGCGTCCGGCTTCGGGATTTCGACCGTCTCGTATGCGCTGCGGGATAATCCGAAGATTCCACCGGCGACCCGTGCGTCGATCAAGGCCTTGGCGAAAAATATGGGCTACCGGCCACACCCTGCCGTCGCGGCGCTCATGTCGCAGGTGAAGGCGGGCCGGCAGCTGAAAACCCAGGCGAAAATCGCGTTTATCTGGATCGAGCCCGCGGCTGGCGGACGCCAGACGCCGTTTCACCGCCAGTCCGTCGCCGGCGCCCGCCGACGCGCCCAGGAGCGCGGCTACCTGCTCGAGGAATTCTCGCTGTTCGAGCCCGGCATGACCTCGCTTCGCCTGAGCGCGATTTTGCGCGCCCGCGGCATCACCGGCATCGTGTTCTCCGGCTGCGAGCACAACACCAGCTTTCATCTCGAGATGAACTGGGAGTGGCATTGCGCCGCGATCATCGGCAACGCGCGCTGCTCGCCGGAACTGCATCGCGCCGGCCACTACCATTTCATGGGCATGCGCCGCATCATGACAGAGCTGCACGCGCGCGGCTATCGGCGGCCGGTGGCCATCCTCGAGTCCATGGTTAACGAACGCGCCAGCCGGAGCCTCGAAGCGGCGTTCCTCGCCTTTCACCCTGCGCCGTCACGTGCGCGCGCCACATTGGTTAAGCTGCCTTCGGGCAACCCTTCGGGGTTGGGTGGTTGGTTGCAACGACAGCGACCCGACGCGATCATCGTCACCAAGGACCACATGATCGCGAGCATCCGCAAGCTACTCGGCCCTGCGCACGCTGATATCGGTTTCGCGGTGATCTCGATTGAGGAGAGCGCCGGAGGCGTCTCGGGCATCGATCCGGGACACGAAAGCGTCGCGGCCAACGCCGTCGACCTGGTCATCGATCTGATGGTGCAAAATGAAACCGGCCTGCCGGCGAATCCAAAGGAGCTTTTGTTCGACGGTCATTGGATCGACGGCGGGAGCCTGCATCCGCTGGTGAGGACGCGAGCCCGGAGGAACTGAGGGTTGAGCGTGTTCGGGCTGCGATGCAGTTGGCACAACGCCGTCGATGAATACCAAGGTCTGCCTACAAGGACCACACTCCACGCGACCGCTCACGCGTCACTTGTGATCCCACGGCAGCTTCACGGCGAGGCGGCGGTATTTCCAGATGCGCACGGGCTCGAACATTTTTCCGGGATTCAGGATGCCGTTCGGATCGAGCGCGTGCTTCACCGCCTTCATCGCCTTGATCTGCGCCGGGCTGTGCTGCACGCGCAGGAAGGGCGTTTTCGCCAGGCCGATGCCGTGCTCGCCGGATATCGCGCCGCCCAGCGCGACCACCTTGCGCATCAGTTTCTCGACCGCCGCTTCCGCGCGTTTCGTCTCCGCGGGATCGTCGCGATGATACATGATGTTCACGTGCAGATTGCCGTCGGCGAGATGACCGAAGGTCGGGATCGCGAGCCGCGAACTGCGCTTCAACTGCGTAAGAAAACGCATGAACGCCCCGTAATTCTTCATCGGCACCACGATGTCTTCGTTCAGCTTCGCGTCGCCGAGCTCGAACATCGCCCCCGAACATTTCCGCCGCACCGCCCAGAGTTGCTCGGCCTCGGCGCGATCGCAGGCCGCGCGATGCGCGCTCGTGTGCGCCTGCGCCCACGCCAGCGCCGCCACCTGCTGCTCGGCGACGTCCGCCACGCTGCCGGTGAATTCGAGCAGCACGACCGGCCGGCCCGCTTGGCCGGGAAATACTTCCGTCTGCGTCGCCCGCTCCGCGCAGAGCACGCTGTCGCGATCGAGAAACTCGCAGATCGCCGGCTGCACCTTCGCCTGGAACAGCGCGAGCACCGCCTCGATCGCGTGCTGCTCGTCCGGATACGCCGTCAGCAGCGTCCAGCGCGCCGCCGGTTTCGGCACAAGTTTCAAGACCGCGCCCGTCACCACGCCGAGCATGCCTTCGCTGCCGATCCACAGATCTCGGAGGTTGAAGCCGGCGGAAAACTTCTTCGTCGCCGTCCCCCATTGCACGAACTCGCCCGTCGGCAGGAATCCGCTCAGCGCCACGACAAAGTCACGCGTCACCCCGTATTTGCCGCCGTGCATCCCGCCGGCGTTGCATGCGATGTTGCCGCCGATCGTGCAGTATTCCTTCGACGAGGGGTCGGGCGGATAAAACCAGCCATCCGCTTCCGCCGCGCGCTGAATATCGCCGACCTTCGCGCCGCATTGCACCTGCGCCAGTCCGGCGACGGAATCGATCTTGATCCGATTCAGCGCCAGCATGTCGATCACCCAGCCGCCGCGCACCGGCGCCGCCGAGCCCATCAACGTTGTCCCCCGCCCGCGCACCGTGACGGGCACGCCGTGGCGGTTCGCCAGCGTCAGCACGACGCCGATTTCGGCCTCGCGTCGCGGCGTGATCACCGCCTCGGGAAGGAAGGAAATCTTGCTGCTGTCGAACGACGCCGCGAAACGCGACGCCTCATCGGTGGCGACGATGCGGCCAAGCCGCCGGCGCAGCAAACGAGTGGCTGGAGCGAAGGACATGCTCGCAGGGTGCCGCGCGCCAGAATTCGACGCAAGAGTGCGGCGGGCGCCGTCGGTTTGCGTTCAGCAGAGGGGCTAAAGTTCAAACGATTTGAGCCGACAAAATAATTGCAGTCTCCGGTGCGCGTTCGGCGCGCAGCCCGCTCATGGTTCTCACTTCCCCACCGGCCCGCGGCTCGGCGCGAAGCAATCGCGTCCTCGTGATCGACGACAACCCGTCGATTCACGACGACGTGCGCAAAATCCTTTGCCCGCCGACCGTGCCGTCGTCCGCCAGTCTCGACGCTCTGGAGCAGGAGCTGTTCGGCGACAACCCGACCGGTCCGGACAACACGCCCGCGCGGGCGCTGCCGACTTTCGTCGTCGATTCGGCGTTTCAAGGACGCGAGGGCCTCGCGCGCGTCGAACAGGCGCTCGCCGAGGGGCAACCGTATGGGATGGCCTTCGTCGACATGCGCATGCCCCCGGGCTGGGACGGCGTGGAGACCACGCTCGAGCTGTGGAAAGTCGCGCCCGACCTGCAGATCGTCATCTGCACCGCCTATTCCGATTACTCTTGGGAGGAGCTGCTGGCGAAGATCGACGGCTCCGACCGCCTCGTGATCCTGAAAAAGCCGTTCGACACGATCGAGGTGCTCCAGCTCGCGAACGCGATGACCGCGAAATGGAACCTCCTGCAGCAGGCGCGCGCTCATGCCGACGATCTGGAGGCGCGTGTGCGCGGTCGCACCGCTGCGCTCGAGCAGGCCAACGGATTGCTGCAGGACGAGATCGCGCGCCGCATGCTGGTCGAGCTCGACCTGAAGCGCGCGAAGGAAGCGGCCGAGGCGGCGGATCGCGCGAAGAGCGCGTTTCTCGCCAACATGAGCCACGAAATCCGCACGCCGATGAACGGCGTGCTCGGCATGGCGAACCTCCTGCTCGCGACGCCGCTGAACGCCGAGCAGCGGGACCTCACCGAGACGCTCTGCCAGAGCGGCGAGAGCCTGCTCACGATCATCAACGACATCCTCGATTTCTCCAAAATCGAAGCGGGCCGGCTCGAACTCGAGTCGATCGACTTCGACCTCGCTGACACGCTCGAGCGCGCGCTCGACCTGCACGCCGAGGCGGCCGCGCGCAAGGGCCTCGAACTCGTCGCCCGTTTCGGGCCTGATGTGCCGCGGCACGTGCGCGGCGATCCCGTGCGCGTGCGCCAGGTGGTGCTCAATCTGGTGGGCAACGCCATCAAGTTCACCACCCAGGGCGAAGTGGTGCTCGAGACCTCGATCGACCAGAGCTGGCCGGACCGCACGCTGGTCCGGTTTGCCGTGCGCGATACGGGCATCGGCATCCCCGACTGGATCCAGGAAAAACTCTTCCAACCCTTCGTGCAGGCGGACAGCTCCACCACGCGGCGCTTCGGCGGCACGGGGCTGGGATTGGTGATCTGCAAACGCCTCGTGGAACTGATGGACGGTCGCATTGGCGTCGAAAGCACGCCCGGCAAGGGCTCGACGTTCTGGTTCACCGCCGAACTGAAGCACGCCCGGCACCCGATCGATCCGGTGGTCCGCCTGCCCAAGCTGCAGGGACATCGGGTGCTCATTGTGGATGATAACGCCACGAACCGCACCCTCCTTTCGCACCTCTGCGCCGGCTGGCAGCTCGAATCCGTGGCGGTCGATTCGGTCACGAGCGCCATCGAGGAACTGCAACGCGCGGCCGAGGCCGGCACGCCGTTCGAGCTGGTGATCACCGATCATCACATGCCCGGCCGCGATGGCCTGGATCTCGCCGCGACGATCATGACCGATCAGGGCCTGCCCCAACCCGCCCTCGTGCTGCTGACTTCACGGGGCGAACGGCTGCCCCAGCCTGTGCTCGACGAATACCGTTTCGCTGCGTGCGAGCTGAAACCGATTCACACGAAGTCGCTCCACGAGACGCTCGCCCGCGTGCTCGCGAGTCTCCCGCCTTCCGCCGCCACCCCGCCATCAGCCACGGACGAAACCCCGGCCTCGACGCCGCATCCGGCGGAGATCCTGATCGCCGAAGACAATCCCGTTAACCAGAAGGTCACTCTTCTGCAGCTCCGCAATCTCGGCTACACCGCGGACGTGGTCGCGAATGGCGTCGAGGTCATCGCCGCCCTGCAGCGCAAGACCTACGCGTTGATCCTGATGGACGCGCAGATGCCGGAAATGGACGGCGCCGAGGCGACACGGCGCATCCGCTCCGCGCAAGCCGCCGGAGAGCCGGGCTTTCAATCGCCGATCACGATCGTGGCCATGACGGCGAACGCCATGTCAGGCGATCGCGAGGCGTGCCTCTCGGCTGGGATGGACGATTATCTCGCCAAGCCGGTGAAGCCCGCGGACCTCCGGGCGATGCTGAGCCGTTATCTCCCCAATCGCACCTGCGCCCCCGTCGCATGACCTCCACTGAACCGACTTCGGCCCGCCTCAATCGCCAGGACAGGCAAAGCCTCGATCACGATCTTGCGGTCGCGTTCCTGGAAAACATTCCCGACGTGATCTATTTCAAGGATCGCGAGTCGCGCTTCATCGCGGTCAGTCGTTCGTTGGAGATTCTTCACGACCGACAGCGCGGCGAGATCCTGGGCAAAACCGACTTCGATCTGTTTTCCGAAGCGCACGCCCGGGCCGCGTTTGCCGACGAACAGGAAATCATCCGCACCGGTCAACCGATCATCGGCAAGGTCGAGCGCGAAACCTGGCCCGACGGGCGGATCACCTGGGTCCTCACCACGAAGCTTCCGCTCTGCAACGCCGAGGGCGAGGTCGTCGGCACTTTCGGTATCAGCAAGGATGTGACGCAGTCGAAGGAAACGGAGCTGACGCTCGAGCAGACGCAGCGCCAGCTGATCGACGCTTCGCGCACGGCCGGCATGGCCGAGGTAGCCACCGGCGTGCTGCACAACGTCGGCAACGTGCTCAACAGCCTGAACGTCTCCGCGACCGTCATCGCCAGCGGCCTCCGCAATTCCAAAACCGAAAACCTCACGCGCGTCGCCGAGCTGTTTCGCCGGCACGCCGCCGACCTCGGCGACTATCTCACCCGCGACCCGAAGGGCCGGCGCCTGCCTGAGTTCATCGAGTCGCTCGCCCAGCACGCCGCCGCCGAACGCACCCGGCTGTTGAAGGAAATCGAATCGCTCAAGAAAAACGTCGACCACATCAAGGAGATCGTCGCGATGCAGCAGGCCTACGCGACCATGGTCGGCGTCACCGAGCCGCTCGATCCCGCCGAATTGATGGAGGATTCGCTGCGCATGAACGCCGGCGCCCTCATGCGCCACTCGGTCGCGGTGGTGCGCGAGTTCCAGCCCGTTCCGCCGGTGCTCGGCGAAAAGGCCAAGGTGCTGCAGATCCTCGTGAACCTGATCCGCAACGCGAAGTATGCGGCCGACGAAAGCGGCCGTCCCGACAAACGCGTGACGTTGCGTATCCAAACCGGCGAGACAGGACGCGTGCAACTGATCGTCGCGGACAACGGCGTCGGCATCGCCCCGGAAAACCTGACGCGGATTTTCGCCCACGGCTTCACCACCCGCGCGGGCGGTCACGGCTTCGGTCTGCATTCGAGCGCCATCGCGGCGCGCGAGATGAAGGGCACGTTATCCGTCACCAGCGACGGCCCGGGCCGGGGCGCCACGTTCATGCTGGAACTGCCGGCGGCCTAGGCAGTTTTGCCGCCCCGCGCCCGACGCCGCGCGGCTGTCTGCGTTTTTCCGTGGCGCGGGGGCACGCGTCGGCTATGAAGGCCGGTTTCGCCATGCAACGCGTGCTCACGCCGGCGCGAACCTTCGTCCAACATCCCGAGTTGCTCGTCATCCTCGGGTGCAACGTGCTGCTCGGCCTCGCCTATTCCTTCGCGGTGCCGTTTTTCTCGCTCTTCGGCACCATCGAGGCGGGCATGAGCCCGGCACAGTTCGGCGTCTTCATGACCGTGACGGCGCTGGCGGCGATCGTGGTCAGCACGGCGATCGCGCGCTGGTCCGACACGCATTGGTCGCGGCGCACGGTGCTCATCGTCGGCTGCGTGGGCGGGGCGCTCGGCTATCTCGGCTACGGCTACGTGCGCAGCTTCACCGGGCTGATGCTCGTGGGTTGTTTCGTCGTCAGCATCTCCTCGATCACGTTTTCGCAGCTGTTCGCGCATGCGCGGGAGCAACTCGACCGCTCGGGCCTTCCCGCAGCCGATGCGCCGCTTTACGTGAACGTGTTCCGCCTGTTCTTCGCGCTGGCGTGGACGGTCGGTCCGGCGGCGGCCTCCTGGGTGCTCGTGCTGTTTTCCTACCGCGGGCTGTTCCTGACCACCGCGTCGTTGTTTGTCGTGCTGCTGGCGATCGTGCTGCGGTTCATCCCGCATCTCCCTCCGCCGCAGGCGCGACGGACCGGCCCGCGGCCGTCGCTGTTTCGCACGCTGCAGCGCCGCGACCTGCAGGCGTTTGCGATCGGCTTCGTGCTGATCAACAGCGCCTCGACCATGGCGGCGATGAGCCTGCCCCTGTTGATCATCCAGACACTGCACGGCACCGAGCAGCAGATCGGCATCGCCTTCAGCCTCGCGCCGATCTTCGAGATTCCGCTGATGTTCTATTTCGGCCTGCTCGCCTCGCGCGGCGACCAGGCCAGAATCATCCGCCTCGGCGCTGCGATCGCGCTCGCCTACTACGGACTGCTCGCGGCGGTCCGCGCGCCGTGGAACGTGTATCCGCTGCAGTTGCTCGCCGCCGCCGTCACCGCGGTGAACTCCGGCGTCGCGATCACATTTTTCCAAAACTACCTGCCCGGTCAGCATGGCTCGGCCACGAATCTCTACATGACGGTGAACCGGATCGGTGCGACGGCCGGCTACCTGCTGTTCGGCCTGCTGGCGTCGACCGTCGGCTACCGCGGCGTATTCGTCGTCTGCAGCGGGCTCGCGCTGGTCACGGCGCTCCTGTTCAGCGCCCGGCGGAGCTCCACCGGCGGAGCCCTCGCCGCCGAACCGAAAGCCGCCTGAAGCGGAGCGTTGCCGCGGAGCGCGACGCTCAAGCCGCTGGCCCGGCGGCGAGTTCGCGACAGGCCTTCAGGTCGAGCTTGCCGGAGCCGAGCATCGGGATTTCCGGGATCCGTTTTACAATCTTCGGCACCCACAGATTCGGCAGGCCGGCGTCGAGCAGCCGCACGCGCAGCTCGTCGTTCGCGATCGGCTCCGTCGTCAACAACACCAAGGCCTCTCCCTTGATCGGATCCGGCACGCTCGTGACGGCGACCTTCGGCCGCTCGTTTTCGTCGAGGCGGAAGACCTCGGCGATCTTCTGTTCGATGGTGACATGCGGCACCATCTCGCCGCCGATCTTCGAGAACCGCGAGAGCCGGCCTTCGATGAAAAGAAAACCCTCCTCGTCGAAGCGTCCGAGATCGCCGGTCACGAACCAGCCGTCGCGAAACGCCGAGCGGGTTTTCTGCTCGTCGTTCAGGTAGCCGGAAAACACGTTGGCGCCGCGAAACAACACGACCCCGGTTTCCGTGACCTCCAGCTCGCGGCCCGTATCGGGATCGACGATACGCGCGGTCATGCCCGGGAAAAGGCGTCCGATCGAGCCGGTGCGTTTCCCGCTTTGATATTCGGCCGTGTCGGTCGTGACCGGCGGATCGGGCTGGTTCACGTTTGTCACCGGCGTGGTCTCCGTCAGTCCGTAACCCTGCAGGATCTCGATGTGAAACGTCTCGAGGAACGCGCGATAAAGATCGTCCGGCAGCTTTTCCGCGCCGGTCACCACGATGTCCAGCGAACGCAGCTCGGCCGGTTGGGCCTTCTTCAAGATCGGCCGGATGAAAGTCGGCGCGCCGACCAGCACCGTGACCTCCTCCTCACGGATGGCGTCGATGATTTTGCGCGTGTCGAGCGGACTCGGCACGGTCACCACGTGGCAGCCGCGCAGCATCGGAAACCAGAGCGTGACGGTGAAGCCGAAGCTGTGAAACAGCGGCAGGCAGCCCATGATCGACGCACTCCGGGGCAGGATCGACAGCGAGGAAATCTGCGCGCAGTTGGCGAGGATGTTGCGATGCGTGAGGATCACGCCCTTGGGTTCGCCGGCGCTGCCGCTGGTGAAGAGCAGTCCCGCCTCGTTGCGATCGCCCACCTCGGGCAGCCGGAGCAGCGAGGCGACCCATTGGTTCGGCAGGAACCACGCTGCGAGCAGCCACGGCAGGATCTTCTTCTTGCCGCACGCCTTCAGTTCGGTCGGCAGGTCGAGCGTGCGCTCCGGCCAGGGGAAGCCGGGCACCTTGGCGCGCATCGCATCGGCGGAAATCACCGTCTTCACCTCCGCCATACGGATGCAGGCGGAGGAGGACGCGCTCCCGAGCGTGAAATTCAAATTCACCGGCACCTTGCCCGCGCAGATCACCGCGAGATTCGCGACAAACGCTCCCGCGCCCGGCGGCAACACGATGCCCACCCGCCGCTCGGGAATGGTGTCACGGATCCGGCACGCCAGCGCCGCCGCCGCCGCGAAGATCCGCCCCGCGCTGAGCGGCCGGCGCTCCGCCGTGCGATCGATCACGAGCACGCGCCGCGGATTCTTGGCCAGCGCGCGCACGCACTCGCGGGCCAAATGACGCTTCAAAATGGGTCGCTCCTCGAAGGCGATCGCGCCGAGGTCCAGCATCGCCTTTCGCGCGACGGCGACACTCGCCTTTTCCGCCGGGATCGGTTCACCGAACGCAATGAACACCGCCGTCGGCATCAACCGCGGCGATTTCCACAGATACTTGTTGCCCGCGAAGGAAAACACCGAACCCCACAAGCCGTCGATCGCCACGGGAATCACCGGCACGCCCGCATTCCGCGCGATCACCGCAAAGCCGCGCTTGAGCTCCATCAGCTGACCGGTGCGCGAGATGTGCCCCTCGGGAAACACGCACACCAGTTCGCCCGCCTGCAGCGCGCGAATCGCGCCCTTCATCCCCTCGGCCGGCCGCCGCGAGGAAATCAGCAACGCCCCGCTCCAGCGCAGGCAGAGATCGAAAAAAGCGTTCGCGCGCAGGCCTTGAAATCCGACAAACCGGATCGGTCGCGGACATGCCAGCTGCAGCACGATCACGTCGACGTAGGACAGGTGGTTCGCGATCAGCAGCGCGCCCCCGCTCGCCGGAATGTGTTCCCCGCCCCGCGAGCGCACGCGATAGAGGAGGCGCGCGCCGAGTTCGGCCAGCAGTTCGATGGGATAAGGAAGGTAGGACCTTCGGCGCAGTAACAGGGTAGGCATGCTCGCGGACGTCGATGCGAGCCACCCGGCTCGCGTTTACAAAACATTTCTCCTCCGGAAAACGCCCGGGCAATAAACGCGGCACTCGAACAACCGAGGCCAACCCGCGCGACGGTCCGATCCGCACCGGTTTCCCGCCCGTCAACCGCCCGACCGGCCGCGCGTTACGGATAAGGTTTTCCGTCCAGCAACAGGTGTTTGATGTAAAGTTGCTGGGTCGGGCTGACCGACGCCTCGACCTCGAGGGTCGTGAAAGCCGGCGTCCCCTTGCCTTCCGGCACGTAAAAATGCTCGATGCCGAAATTCACTCCGCGCCCGCCTTTCTGCGCGCGGACCGCGATCTGCCGATCCTGGAGTGCCGGTCGTTCGCGCGACGCCGACACCGCTTCGTAATACCGGCCGTGCGGCTCGAGCAGAACCCAGACGTCGGCCCCGATCGCCGTCTCCGCGGGCAACGCTACGTCCGCAATCTCGTAGCCGAGCAAGATGTAGTCGCCGCGCAACAAATCCCGCGGGTCGACCGGTTTCGTTTTCAGCAACACGGTCGGTGCGGAGCGCCGCACCGTCTCGTGATAGCCGGCCCAGCCGAGGAGGAAAACCACCTGGAGAGCGACGAGACTCCAAAACCACCAAACCGCGCGCACGTTCATTTGGCCTCCCGCGCCCGCGCGACGAGCGCGCGGCGTTTGCGTTCGAGATACACCCCCAGGCCGAGAACGATCAGGCCTGTGATGACGAAAAACAACCCGCCCTCGAGCATCGAGGCGAACAGGTCGACATAGCGGGCGAAAACATTCAGGGCGACGAACGCCACGCCAAGGTTGATCCAACTCTCGCGGCCGCTCGCGAGTCCGGCCCGCACCATGCCGACGTTGAGGAAAAACAACGCGACGCTCGCCGCCGCCCCCCACCACCACCGCGCCGCAGGATCGTTGACCGCAAACAAAAATCCGCACGCCGGAACCAGCCCGAGCGCCAGCCACCCGCCGATTCGCGCGACGTCCGGGCGATTCCAGCGCCATGCCCAAACGGCGATCGCCCCGAGAACCACGAGCAATACGACGAAGGGCATCGGCCGTGGCGCGACGGCGCTGGCATTCCACCACAGGTTTCGACTCCAGCTGAAGCTGAGGAAAAACAAGGCCGCGTTCGCCACCAGCAGCCCGAGCAATTCGTGCAGCGAAGCGAAGCGCGCATACGCGCTTCGACGCAGCGCCAGCCCGCTCAACGCCAGTGTCGCGCCAAGGAAAAAGAAGGCGACGCCGTGCAACCGCTCCGCGCCGTGACCCGACGCTTCCGTGCGCAGGCAGAACCAGGAATCGTTGGCTGCGGCTTCCATGCCCAACCAGATCAGCAGGCCCACGAGGCTGACCAGCTGGGCGCTTTTCACGCGGACGATCCACGGCAGGCCGGCGATGCCAAGCCACCAGATCATCACGCCGGTCGCGGGCCGGCTGTTGAGATGATAGATCTGGCTGACGAGCGCGATGCCGAGCAGGAACATCACGCAGCCGATCATGAAGAAAACTTCGCCGGTCCGCGGAAAACTCGCGGGGGCGATGCGCAGCCGCCAACCGGTCAGGTGCGTGCCGACCAGCAGTGCGATCAAACCCGCGATCTTCCAGCCATCGGCGATCGCCTGCCAGTGCGACGCGATCACCAGCGCGAGGCCCGCCGCCACCATGATGCCGCCGAACGTCGCCAGAATCGCCACGAACCGTCCGCCGCCGCCGATCTCCGCCGGGTGACGGGCGAGCAAACGCTCACGCTGCTCGTCGGTGATGAGGCCTTCGCGCACCCACACGGGCGACAGCTCCGCCAGCTTCTGTTCGAAGCTCTTCATGTTGAAGAGGCTTTATGCCAGCTTCGGAGGTCCGCCGCAAGGGCGCCGAAACCTCCGGGGAAATCCGCCTCGAGCCGCCGCAGATCCTTGCCCTGACGGCGCACCTCCGCGATCGCGCGCTCGGTTTCGAACGGCAGACTCGGCCGGTCCGTTCCGTAAACGCGCTCCTTCAACTCGCGCCGGGTGTAGGGCGGTCGGCCCCGCTCCTGTCCGGCCAGCCACGCCGCCTCGCCGACCGAGTCGTCGCGACCGCACAAATACCATGCTTCGATCGCGGGCACGGCCACGCCGACGCAACGCAGCACGCGCTCGCGTCCACGCGCCGCCGGCAGGCGTTTGGCGGTGCGCCGGAAAACCGCGCGCAACTGGCAGAGCCGGCATAGCGGATGGAAATAGTTCGGCGCCTCGTGCGCTTCCGTATGCACCACGGAATCGTCGGCATCGACCACCACCACGAGGCCGTGCGCGTCCGTATTGAAATGCAGGTGACGGACCACCGCCGGCAGCACCTGCAGGACATTCGGCCACCCGCGCGCCCGCAATCCGGCCTGGACCCGATGGATCGACACGCCCAGCAACGCTTCCGTCCACACCCGGATTGCCGCCTCATCCGCCGGCGACTCGCTCAGAATCGCGACGTTCATCGGCTCCCTTGAAACTCATGGCCGCGACATCGCGCCGCGTTCGTTTGCGAAAGGATGAGCCGGGTTGCGTGCATTCCGGGTTTAGTCCACTTCCGGCACGCCGCCGAGAATGCCGCTGAACCACAGATCGCCCAGCGACCCCTCTACCAGGACTTCGCGGAAATTCGGAAGATCGGTCAGCGCCATGAAGTGCGCTTCGCGGCCGTGCTTTTGCGTGAGCACGATCTCTTCCGGATGATCGCGAAACAGATCCAGCAGATAGGGCGAATGCGTGGTGGCCAGCACCTGCACGGGTGGGCGTTTCAAGCCACTCGCCTCGGGATAGCTCAGCCGGTAAAACGCATCGCGAATCTCGCGCAGCATGCGCGGATGCACGCCGCGATCGATCTCCTCGATGCACAACACGCTCGGCGGCGTGGGCGTCACCGACAACGCGAGGATTCCGAGCGTGTGCAGTGTGCCCTGCGAAATGTTCTCCACGTCAACGACGCCCACTTCGCCCACGAGCGTGAACGCCAGCGCGATACGATTGCCGGGGCGTTCCCGCAGCGCCATCGCCGAATACTCCGGAAACAACCGCAACGCCTCGCGCACGAAAGCGGCGTAAGCCTCGGGGTGGCGCCGTTTCCAGGTGGCGAGCAGCGCCGGAAGATTCGCCGCGTCCGCCGAAAGCTCGTCCGCCTCTTCCGCGGGGGCGGGGCGCGACATCGCCTCGTGGTCGAAAACGTAGCTTCGGATCCGGGCGATCTCCGCCTTCAGTGCCGGCCAGTCGGGAGCGTCGGGCGGCCGGATGTTCAAGGCATTGCAGCGCGTCGCATCGACGCAGCCGAGCCGCACCTCGACGGCCGCGTGAGGCGGAGTGAACTGAAACTGAATATCCGGGCCCCCGCCGGACTCAGGCACCGGGCCGATCGGCCGCGGCGCGAGGTTCGCCAGCCCACGCAGGTGCAACAGGGCTTCGATGAGGCTCGTCTTGCCGCTGCCGTTCGGCCCGAGGACAAGATTGAACGGAGCCAGCCGCACGCGGGCGTCGCGAAGGGCTTTGAAATTTCGGAAGCGGACCGACGCAATCACGAGCACACCATGTTCGCGCGCGGCGTGAAGGCAATCGCGCTCCACCGGCGCACGGGCAATCCCGGAGCGCTACAAAAAAGCCGCGCCTGGGAGGCGCGGCTTTGAAGTGAGCTCTGGCAGCCAACGGCGGGGCCGCTCAGGGAATCTTGAGGAGTTCCGGCTCGGTCCACTCCTTGCGCGGACCTTCCTGCTGGAGAATCGCCGCCACCTGCTCCGGCGTGATCGCCGAGGCGGTGTTGCCCCAAGCCTGACGAATGTAGCTCAGCACCGCAGCGATCCGATCCTCGTTCCAGTTGTAACCGCCGCCAGGAACCTTGCCGAACGCCGGCATGGCCGCGGCGCCGTATTGCTTGCCCTCGACCGTGATCGGGCCCTTCAGGCCGTGCACCACGATGCGGATGACGCGATCCGTCGAACCGGTGACCCACTCGGAAGCCGCCAGCGGCGGATAAACACCTTCGACGCCCAGGCCGGTGGCCTGATGGCAGGTCGCGCAGACCTGCTCGTAGCTGCGTTTGCCAAGCACGATCGGATCGATCTTGGGTGCCGCCGCCGTCGCGCCGGCCGGCGACGCCGTCTCGTTGAAAACGTCGGCGTGGAAGTGGCCCGAGTAGTGATGCAGGTAGGTCGCTCCGTAGAAGATCAGACCGCTGAAGATGAACAGCAGCGCCAGCGGCAGCATTCGATAATGACCGCCATCGTCGCCCTTCGGGGCGAGCTGATGCTCGTGCGCCGACAGCAGCGTCTCGTCGGACGCGCCGGGCTGTTCGAGGCGAGGATCGTTTTGGTCGCTCATTTGGCCTCCCCCTCGTTCTCCGCCGTCGGCTCGACCGGACGGGCTTCCGGGTATTCAAATGTGTGATTCAAACTCAGGAGATAGGTCACCAGGGCGCGTGCGCGCATCGTGGGCACCACTTCCGTCCCGGGCGCCGGCGCCAGATTGCCGCGCAAGGCGAGCGCGTAATCGGACGGCTGACGGTCCGCGATCGAGCGTTGCTCGAAAAGGAACTTGTAGGCCGGCATCGCACCGCTGCCCGCGTAGAGCAGCTTGTAGAGATCCTCCGCGTCGTAGGGCGTCTTGCGGCCGCCGACGTTGGCGAGGTCCGGTCCGAGGCGGCTGTCGCCGAGCTGCACGTGCGTCTCGTAGATGTAGTCGCGCGCGACCGTCTGTCGATCGCCCCAACCGCGCTCCTTGTCGGAGCCGAAGCCCGGACGACGCACCTGCTGCGTGTGGCAGGCCGCGCAACCAAGGTCGTCGTAAACCATCTGGCCCTGGGCCGCGATGCCGGAGAGGCGCAAGGGATAGGCCTTGCCCTCGGTTTCGTCCACATAGGGGACGAGCGAGCCCATCTGGAGATGGGGCCACAGCACCACACCCGCCCACGACAGGGCGGCGGCGCAGAAAAGGCCAATGAAGAAAAGGAAACCGTTTCTCATGAGACAGACGCCTCCATTGTCGGGGGCTGGCGGAGCAGTTCGGCCGCAGTGACGGCCGGCTTCTTCACCAGGAGACGAGCGAAGTGGAACAGGAACACGAGATTACCGGCCAACAGGACCGCCTGGCCGGCCGCCGCGACGAGGATCCAGGGGCGCGTGCGAGCGGCGATGTCGGCGAACGACAGGCCCGCCTCGAGCAAGCCCCGACCTTGGATCACGCCGGCGACGGCGAGGCCAAGGACCAAACCGCCCGTGCCCAACAACGCGGCCGCGTAATGCGCGCGGACCAGCGGAGCGGACGGCCACGGCTGATTCGCGATGCGCGGAACCAGGAAATAGATCACGCCAAACGCGATCAGCGAAAACGCCCCGTAGAGCGCGAGCGCGGTCTGCGCCTGCGTCACCCACGTGAACTGCGTCGTCACCGCGATCGCCCGCAGCGACACCACCGCGTCAACCAGTCCACCGAGGAGATAGGCGGTGACGCCATACGCCACGAGACTCAGGGCGGTGCTGCCGCGGCCCGTGAACGCACCGCGAAGATTGATCGCGACGATGAGATAATGGAACACCAGGACCTGGCAGGAAACGATGCCGATCGTCGCCACCCAGGCCGGAACCGGACCGCCCACCAAGTGGCGCCCGCCGATCCAGCCGCCAACCAGGATCAACGTCCAAAAACCATAGGCCGCGAAATCGTAGCCGGGAAGCACGCGACCGGTCAGCTTCGGCACCAGATAATAGGCGGCGGCGAGTGCGAGCGACGCGAGCCAGAGATTCCACAGGCTCTGCGCATACCACACCGCACCGATCGCCTGAACCACCCCGCGAACCGGGAAGTGCACGAGCACGATCTGCGCGGCGGCAAAAAACCAGGGAAACAGGAAGAGTGCAGCCACCGCATACCACTGCGCGGCGAACGTCTGCGCCCGGCCGCGACCGGTCCACGCGAGAATGCCCGGAATCGCCATCGCGGCATAGGCGACCAGCAGCAGCAACTGGACATACTCCGGCACGCGAAGGAACGGCGTGGAGCTGCCGTCACCGCGGGCAATGCCGATCAGGCCGAGCAGCACGCCGAGATTCCAGAACAGCGCGCCGACGGTCAGCCAGTTCAACGAACGCAGCGCCGCGCCGCCGAGGCGGCCCAGCAGCCAGACAGCGATCGCCACGCCGGCGTTGCCGGCCCAGCCGTAAACGAACGCGGTTTCCTGCAAGCCGCGGAGGCGGCCGTAGGTGAGCCAGGCGCAATCGGCGAGGAAGGCCGGATTAAGCGTCTGCGCGAAGTGCAGCAGCGCGAGCGCGCCGCTGACCACGAGCCAGACGAGCGCGAACGCAAGGAGCAGCGAAATCGGTCCGCGGGCGGACGAGTCAATCTCGCTGACTTCGGTGGAGGCAGAGGTCATCGCGGACATCGTTTACTGCTTCTTGGCGTAATGCTGCAGGGTGAGTTCCTGCGCCTGGTTGAGCGGCAGCCGGACGACGCCGGCCTTCTGGTCAACCCAGCCGTAGGTCGACGCAGCCTCCGCCTCTTTGGCGTGAAGCTCGGCGAGGTTCTTGATGCGTTCTTCCGCCGTGCGCAGCCCGTCGCCGGTGTAGGCGCCCGTGCGACGCGGAACGTAAATGTAGTAGGCGACCGCCGCGAAGAGTGCGAAGAGCACGAAGATCGCGAGGATGGCCACGAGCGGAGCTCGTCTCGGAGAAGGGTCACTCATGGTGCGTGAGGCTCTCGCCAATCCGCGGATCGCGGATCGGGATGAGTTTGGTGGTCGGGAAGCTCTTCAGATAGGCCCAGACACAGATGCCTCCCACGCCGACGATCGACGTGATCACCCACACGAGGTTGAGCGAGGTGAACGGCAGCGGATCGCCGTGCTCGTTCTTCAGGGCCGGCAGGATGTTGTAGCAAATGTCGACGAGGATGATGGCGAGATTCCAGAAGGCGATGCGCCGGATGATGTGCTGCGTCACCTTGAAGCGGTAGGACAGCAGCGCGAAGAACGGCACGAAGAAGTGACCGAAGAGGATCACGAGGCCGACATACCACCACTGGTTCGTCGAACCGTCCTGATTCAGCTCGCGCAGGTTATACCAGAAGGTCTCCTCGGGAACGTTGGCGTTCCAGATCAGGAAGTATTGGGAGAACGTGACGTAGGCCCAGAAGATCGTGAACGCGAGCATCAGCTGGCCGATGCTGTGGAGGTGGTTCGTGTTGAGCACCCCCTTGTAGTCGCCACGGCGATACAGCCAGACCATGATGACGACGCCGACGCACAGGGCACCGCGCACGCAGTTCGCGAAGAACCACACGCCATACATCGTGGAGAACCAGTGATATTCGAGCGACTTGATCCAGTAGATTGCCGCCGCGGTGAGCGAGAGCGCCGCGATCGGGAGGCCGAAGGC
Organism: Opitutaceae bacterium; assembly: GCA_040255565.1. Classification (GTDB taxonomy): domain Bacteria; phylum Verrucomicrobiota; class Verrucomicrobiia; order Opitutales; family Opitutaceae; genus Opitutus. The sequence goes on from JBDZVH010000003.1 coordinate 153,129, forward strand.
CGCCGTCTTGCGGTTCATGAAGGTCCACTTCACGTCGCCATCGGCATCTTGGGAGAACGACGCCTTGCGGAGCCGGGCCGACAGCCACATCCACATTCCGTAGAACGCGAACGTGCCGATCACGAAGGCATTCAGGTTGAGGAAGCCGGATTTCTTCAGATAAAGCGGATCGTGTCCGACGGTGTGGCCGCCGTGCATTTCGTGCGCCGGGTCCATCCACGGCCAGATCAGATCCCGCTGGAAAAAGAGCGTCACCAGCACGAGCGGCACGAACAGGACGGCGAGCCACTTGAAGGCGTTGAGCCAGTGTTCGTATTGGCGGCGGATCACGACCGACCAGGAGGCGTCGAAGATGTGGTGGATCAGCACCAGCAGGAGCGCGCCGATGGTGATGGCGGTCCAGTAGCTGACGCCGACGAGATAGGACAGCGCGACGCCGGCCTTGTCGGGCGAGATGAGCGCGCCGACCAGCGTCAGGGCCAACCCCACGGCGCCGATCATCAGGGCCTTGCCGGCGGGAGTCGCCGAAGACGAGGCCGCCGGGACGGCTGCGGAAGCGGAAGCAGCGTGGGTGCTCATTGGATACCGAGAGAGGTTTTGGCCGCCGCGTCGGTGACATCCGCCGCCGTGCCCATTTGCGCGCGCTGCAGAGCCCGCACGTAGAGGATCACCGCCCACCGGTCTTCCGGCGCGAGCTTGTCGGCATAAGACAGCATGTTGCCCTTGCCGTGAGTGATCGTGTTGAAGATTTCACCTTCCGCCATGTCCCGCAGGCGCGGATCGTGGTAGGTCGGGGTCGCGCCCATGCCGTAGAGCTTGGTGACGCCGTGGCCATCGCCGAGCGCGCCGTGGCAGGGGGCACAATAGATCTGATAGCGGTCGTGGCCGCGGGCCATCAGCTTCTCGTCGACTTCGATGCCGGTGGGAAAGCCGCGGACCCATTCGCCACTGCCGGTGCGGCCGGCGTAGAGCGCATCGTCGTTCCGGAGCGCGTCGCGCGAGACGGCGTGCGTCGGGATCGGACGATCGACGCGGCCGTCGGCGAAGAACGCACTCTCGTGCTGCGGCTTGTATTTCGGTTGATACTTCATCCCGGGAAACGCCCATTCGGGGAAAACGTCCGCGGGCGGGCGGGTGAAGTTCGTGCCGCGAAACCCGAGGATCGAGAACGCGAGCACGACGACGAAAGCGGTGACAAGGTAGACGTTGCGCATGGCTCAGGCCTCCAGCTCCGACACGTCCTTGCCGCCGACTTTCTCGAGCAGCGCCTTGGTGTTGGCGAGATTGAAGCGCGGGTCACGCGCCTCGATCACGATGAGGAATTGATCGTCCAGGCCGCGCTTGATCTTCGGCGACTTCAACACCGGATGGTAGTGCATGGGCAGGCCGTTCACGACGAACATGCCGATGATGGTGGCGAAGGCGGTGAAGAGAATCGTGAGCTCATAGCTCACGGGAAACGCGAACATCGGGGAGAAGTAGGGCTTGCCGCCGACGATCAGCGGATAGTCGTATTGACCGGTCCACCAGATCATCGTCATGCCGGTGCAGAAACCGGTGATGCCACCGGCGAGCGAGATGCGCGGCACGATGGAGCGCTTCACGCCCATGGCTTTGTCCATGCCGTGGATCGGACACGGAGTGATCACGTCCCAGTTCTTGTAGCCGGCGTCACGCACCTGCTCGGCCGCGTGGTAAACCGCGGCAGCGGAGTCGAAGGTGGCGATCAAGCCGTAGGATGGTGCGGGCATGGTCGTGCGTTAGATTTTCTCGAGCTTGATCGGATCGCCGAGACCCGTCGTGTGCGCGTGGTCGTCAGGGCCGTGGCCATGGACGTCCGCCTGCGGCGTGACCGCCTTGAGCTCGGCCATCGGCATGATCGGCAGGAAGCGGATGAAGAGGAGGAACAGGACCGAGAAGACGCCGAAGGTGCCGAAGAACGTGAAGATCTCGACGATCGACGGGCTGTAGTAGCCCCAGCTCGACGGCAGGAAGTCGCGGGCCAGCGAGGTCACGATGATGACGAAGCGCTCGAACCACATGCCGACGTTGACGAAGATCGACAGCACCCAGACCAGGGCGGTGTTGTTGCGGATCGCCTTGAACCAGAAGAACTGCGGCGTGATCACGTTGCACGAGATCATGATCCAGTAGGCCCAGGCGTAGTGGCCGAAGGCGCGATTGATGAACGCGAAGCCTTCATACGGGTTCGCGCCATACCACGCGATGAAGAACTCCATGCCGTAGGCGTAGCCCACGATGGTGCCCGTCGCGAGGGTGATCTTGCACATGCAGTCGATGTGATACTGCGTGATCAAATCCTCCAATCGGTAGATCGCGCGCAGCGGCAACATCAGCGTCAACACCATGCCGAAGCCGGAGAAGATCGCGCCGGCGACGAAGTAAGGCGGGAAGATCGTCGTGTGCCAGCCCGGGAGCAGCGAAACCGCGAAGTCGAACGACACGATCGTGTGCACGGACAACACGAGCGGCGTGCTCACGCCGGCGAGGATCAAATACGCCATTTCGTAGTTGCTCCAGTGGCGGTTCGAACCGCGCCAGCCCATGGCGAAGAGACCGTAAAGGAAGGAACGCAGGCGGTTGCCCGCGGCCTCGAAACGATCGCGCAGGATCGCGAGGTCAGGGATCAGACCGACATACCAGAAGAGCACGGACACCGTGCCGTAGGTCGAAACCGCGAACACGTCCCACTCGAGCGGCGAGCGGAAGTTCTGCCAGATCCAGTTGGAATTCGGAATCGGGAACAGATACCACGCATACCAGACGCGACCGACGTGGAAGACCGGGAAGATCGCGGCGCAAACGACCGCGAAAATCGTCATGGCCTCGGCGGCACGATTGATCGACGTGCGCCACTTCTGGCGCAGCAGGCACAAGATCGCGGAGATCAGGGTGCCGGCGTGGCCGATACCGATCCAGAAGACGAAGTTGACGATGTCCCACGCCCAATTGACCGGATTCGCATGGCCCCACACACCGACGCCGGTGGCGACGAGGTAGGTGATGCCTGCGACGGTGAAGGACGCGACGAAGCACGCGAGGATGAAGCAAACCCACCACCAGGCGGGCGTCTTGCCCTCGATGATGCCGCAGATCTTGTCGGTGATCCACGAGAAGCTCCGGTTGTGCTCGACGAGCACCGCCCGCGGCAGATGCGCGGGCTGGACCTCGTTGAGAATCGCCGGCGCGGCGACGGCATGGTCGGCGTGGGCCATTAGCTAAGTCCTCCCAAACGTTTCAACGCGTTCATGGCGCTGTGACTGTCGTGGTCATGCTTGTGCTCGCCTTGCGTGGGAGCGTGGTCTTCGCCGTGGCCTTCGCCATGACCGGCAGGTTCGTTCTTGCGCTGATATTCGACCCGGCTGAGCGGCAGCTCGGTGTAGTCCGGCATCCGCGGATTCGGATTGCGGAGCTTGCCGAGATACGAGGTGCGCGGACGGGTGTTGAGATAACCCAGCACGTCGTAGCTCTGGCCGAGCGCCTTGTTCTGCGAGACAGCGCTGTTAGGATCGAGAATGTTACCGAACACGATGGCGTCGACGGGGCACACCTGCTGGCAGGCGGTCTTGATGGTGCCGTCGGGAACGACGACATCCTCGGGCCGGCCGGCTTGCGCGGTCTTCACCTTGTGCTGGATCTTGCCGTTCTGGATGCGCTGCACGCAGTAGGTGCACTTCTCCATCACGCCGCGCATGCGGACGGTGACTTCCGGGTTCTTCACCATCTTCAGCAGCTCGGGCATGCCCTGCGGGCCCACCGGGCCGAGGTAGAGGCTGTCGAGCTGGCGCTGATTCCAATCGAAGAAATTAAAGCGCCGCACCTTATACGGGCAGTTGTTCGCGCAATAACGGGTGCCGATGCAGCGATTGTAGGCCATCACGTTCAGGCCTTCGTCATCGTGCACGGTGGCATTGACCGGACACACGGTTTCGCACGGAGCCATCTCGCAGTGCACGCACGCCATCGGCTGCAGCGAAACCTGCGGATCTTCCGGGATCTCCTTGTTGCCCTCGCCACCGAACGCCGCCGCATCGAGCCGGCCGTCGGAATAATAACGGTCGAGCCGGATCCAGTGCATCTCGCGACCGCGCATGACCTGGTCCTTGCCGACGATCGGAATGTTGTTTTCCGCCTGGCAGGCGATCACACACGCGTTGCAGCCGATGCACGTGTTGAGGTCAATGGTCATGCCCCACTGGTGGTGACCGTCGAACTTTGGCGTCTGGTAAAGAGAATTACCGCGCGGGATCAGGGTCGCCCGCTCGGCGGGAGACATCGCCTCGCCCTTCTCGCCGAGAATGGAGGGGCTGTGCGTCTCCATGCCGAACGTGTGCACGAACGCCGGATTCTCGATGTATTCCGTCGCATTGCCCTCGCGGACAATGTCGCGGCCTTCCATCGACCAGTGTTCCTGCGTGTTCGCCAACTTCACCGATTCCTGCGTGACGGTGAGCGTCGCGCCGGTCGCGAAATGGAAACCCGCGGTCGTGCGCAGCGGATAGAAATCGTGGCCCATCCCCTGCCCGACGTGACCGGTCTTCGTGCGGCCATAGCCGAGCGGAAGAACGACGGTGTAATTCGAAAGACCGGGCTGGATATGAATCGGCCCGGTGATCGTCCGGCCACCGAGGGTCAGCGTGCCGATGTAGGCGACCTGCTTGCCCTGCGGATACTCGGCCGACTCCATGCGTGCTACCTGCAGCTTCGACCCGGTCGGCATGACGCCGAGCTCCTTGCCGAGGCGCGGGCTGACGAGGATCGCGTTGTCCCACGAGAGCTTCGTGATCGGGTCCGGCAGCTCTTGCAGCCAGCCGTTGTTCGCAAAACGACCGTCCTCGAGCTTGTAGTCGCTGACGAAACGCACCTCGAGGTTCTTGCCCGAAAGCGCCTCGGGCTTGGCTGCGCCACCCAGCGCGCGGGCCGCCGAGCCGGCGTTGAACGAAACCCGCGCGATCGGGAAAGCCGAATTGGCCAGCAGACCGTCGTGCAGGAACTGGCGGACCGCCTTCTCGGCGTCGCCACCGGCCAGCGGCGCGATCGTCTCGACGACGAGCGCATACGGATCCGGATTCTGGATACCGGCAATGCGGGCGAGCACTTCGTTTTCCGTGAGTCCGCCGAAGAGCGGCAGGATCATCGGCTGGATCGGCACGATCGTGCCGTCAATCGTGCGGGCGTCGCCCCACGATTCGAGATAGTGCGTCGCGGCGATGTGCGTGACGTTCGACGCCGCGGACGTTTCGTCGACGTAGTAGCCGTAGCGAACGACGTTCGCAACCGACTTCTGCAGCGCCGGCCAATCGAGGTCGGCAGGAGCGTTGTAAGCGGGATTGCCGCCGAAAATCACCAGCGAGCTGACCGAGCCGGCCTTGATCGCGCTCGCGAGACCGGTGATCGACGTGGCGCTGTTTTCCTGGACCGTGACGAAGTCGACCGTCGCGCCGATGTTGCCGAGCGCCGCATTGATCGCATAGGCGATCACGTGCGCCTGCACCGGGAGGTGCGCGCCGGCGACGACCAGCGATGCGCCGCGGTGTTCAAGGAGATCGGCGACGCATTCGTCGACCCACTTCGGATTGATGTCGAGGCCCTGAGCGAGGGACGCGTAAGTGTTCTCGCCGGTGATCTTGTCCGCGAGCGTCGCGAGCAGGGCCACCATGTGGCTGCTGGCGAGGCGGAGGCGGTGATCCGCCATGCTGCCGGTCAGCGTGAACGCGCTCTCGGCGACGTAAAGGCGGTTCATCGCCTTCGCGTCTTCCGGATTGCGCACGCGGCGTGCCTTCGCGAAGTCGCGCGAGTAATACAGATGGCTGCCGTCGGCGCGGAGGAAATCGGCGTCGATCGACACGACGCGCTGCGCCTTGGCGAAACGATACAGCGGACGGACGTTCTGTCCGAATGCGGCACGCGCAGCCTCGGCCGGCGCCTCGTCAGTCACCGGCTCGTATTCGGCCCAGATCGCACGCGGGAAGCGCTCCTGCAGCGCGGCCACGAGGCGCGCGCGAGTTGGCGAGCTCGATTGCTCGGCCAGGAAAGCCAGGCCGGCGCCGCCGTTGGAAGCGTGATCGGCACCAAGTTTGGCGAGCAGATCGTTCACGTCGGCCGGACGCAGTTCGCGGCCACCGCTCGTGTGACGCGTGGCGCGATCCGGATCGTAAAGGTCGAGCACCGAAGCCTGGGCGAGGAGCGAACTCGCGCCGCCGTGCGGCGTGTAGGTCGGATTGCCCTCGAGCTTGGTCGGGCGGCCCTGATGCGTCTCCGCCAGCAGCGGAATCGCCGAGCGACGCAGCGGCATCGCGGTCGCGAAATAAAGCGGCAATCCCTGGATCACGCCTTCGACGGACTTGCCGTAAGGCAGGATGTGCTTCTCGGGGCGGCGGCAGCCGGCGAGGCCGATGCCACCGAGGGCGAACGACGCCGCCATCAGCTTCAGGAACTGGCGACGATCGACCCCCTCGAGCTCGGAAGCTCCATCGGGAAATTCGCGCTCGAGCTGCGCCTTGAAACCGGGCGTCGCGGCGAGTTCGTCGAGGCTGCGCCAGTATTTGGGACCGGTCAGCTCGCGTTCGGACGGCGCGGGATGTTCAAATTTGCGTTTCATCGGTGGCAGCCGCTGCAGCTTTGCGGGGGCTTGATATTCCAGTCGTGCACGAATTTTTTGCCCGCCTCGATGCCTTGCGCCTGCGCGATGGTCGGCGAGTTCAGATTGAAGATGTCCTCAGGACGGCGCACGCGGCTCTCCGGCGCGCGATGGCAGTCGAGACAGAAGCCCATGCTCAGGGACTGCGCGTGCTCGACGACTTCCATTTCGTTGATCTTGCCGTGGCACTCGACGCAGCTGACGCCGCGGTTCACGTGGACGGCGTGGTTGAAATAGGCGAAGTCCGGCAGCGAGTGAATCTGCACCCACGGCACCGGCTCGCCGGTTTCATAGCTGTGGCGCACCGGCGCCAGCAGCGGGCTGTCCGGCTTCACCTGGTTGTGGCAGTTCATGCACGTCTGCGCGGTCGGCAGGTTGGCGAAGCCCGACTTGTCGACGTTGTTGTGGCAGTAACGGCAATCGAGGCCGAGCTGGCCGACGTGCAGCGCGTGGCTGTAGGGCACCGGCTGGACCGGCGCATAGCCGACGCGCGTGTATTTCGGCGTCATGTAGTAGGTGACGCCTGCCGTCGCGATGCCCGCCAGAACGACGAGATAAATGACAATCTGCAGCGGCAGCTTGTTGGCCGATTTCGGAAAAATATACGACATGAGCCGGATGATCCTCGGTGAACCAAACGCGGGTTAAACCGAATCGGCGCGCCGTGAAACGGCGCGAGAATCCGGGCGGAGCGAGAAAGGAGCAGGAGCCTTTTTCGAGTCCTCGGTCGCGGCGTTCACCGCGGTTTTGGCCAGCACCCGCGGCGCGAGACTCGCGACGGCGAAGAGGCCGATCAACTTACCAAGAAAGCTCTTTCGAGAAGGGTCGTGGCTCACAGCGGGTGAAAGGGAGGAAGTTATGGAGCTGTCAAAGAAGTGTGCGTGTTTTGTCGTTGTAAACCAAAATTTGGGGAGCCGCATTTCTTGTGCACAAAATATGACCATCCCTGCAACGGCATGGCGCGCGCGCTAATAAGCGCGACCCGGTCGAAGGCCCCATGAGCCGTAGGGAGAAAGGCCCGACGCTCCGGGCCACGCGCGCTTCAATCTACGAATACACCATCGCGCATCGGCCGCACCCGATCGCAACGGCTCGCGATGTCAGGATTGTGCGTGACGAGCACGACCGCCTGGCCGTTTTCCTTCGCCAACCGCGTGAGCAGGTCGAAGACCATGCCCGAATTCTTCACGTCGAGATTTCCCGTCGGTTCGTCCGCCAGGATAATCGCCGGCTCGTTGGCGAGGGCGCGCGCGATCGCGACGCGCTGCTGCTCGCCACCCGAAAGATGATTACCCAAACGGTGGGCCTTGTCCCCCAGCCCCACCTCCCCCAGCAGCGCCTGCGCACGCTCGACCATCTGCTCCGGCGAGAGTTTCCCCAGACGACGCATCGGCATCATCACGTTCTCCAACGCCGTGAACTCCGACATCAGGAAGTGAAACTGAAACACGAACCCGATGTGCGCACACCGCGCCGACGTGCGCTCGAGGTCGCTGCGGTCCGACATCAACTGCCCGTTGATCCAGATGTCGCCTTCCTCCTGGCGATCGAGCAGGCCGAGCAGATAAAGCAGCGTCGACTTGCCGCAACCCGACGGACCGACGATCGCGTAAACCTGGCCGCGCTGCGCTTCGAACGACACTCCGCGCAACACATGCACCCGCGCCTCGTCCTGGCCGAGATGGCGGTGCAGATTCACACAACGCAGCGCGAGGCCGTCGGCGGCAAGGGCAGGATTGTGGGTGGAAAAACTCATCGTTCAGCCGGATGCGCCCGAAGCTATTGCGCCGTGCCACGAATGACATCGCCGGGCTCGAGGCGCGCGGCGCGACGGGCGGGAATCAAACTCGCGATCATCACCATCGTGACCGCGGTCACCACGGCCGCGACGTAGTGCCAGACCGACCACGCCACGATGAAGGTCTCCGTCTTGAAGATCCCCGTGATCCGCAACGGCACCCGCGAAACGCCATAGGTCACCGCCGCGCCAAGCGCGCAACCGAGCACCGTGCCGATCGCCAGCACGATCCCCGCCTGCCACAGAAAGATCCGCAGGATGTCGTCCCGCGTGTAGCCCATCGACCGCAGGATCGCGATCTCCTTGGTCTTCTCGAGGACGATCATCGCGAGGGTGTTGAACATCGCCAGGCCCGCAATCAGCGTGAACACCGACACCGTAATGCCGGAGGAGATACGCAGCGCGCGAAACACCTCGAGCCAGGTCTTCTGCCGCACCTGCCACGGGCGCACCAGATGGTGCAGCACCTCGCTCATGTGCGCGGCGTCCTCGGGCGCGCGGTCCGGGTCCACCACCGCCACCTGGATGAACGACGCGCCGGTCGGCTTCTTCAACACCGAGCGCGCCTCGCTCATGTGCACGTAAACGCGAACGCGATCGATGTCGCTCACGCCGGTCTCGTAGATCGCGCTGACGCGAAACCGCCGCTGTTCGCCCGCAGCCTCGATGATGAACGAATCCCCGACCGCGAGTTGCAGCTGCGACGCGATTTCGCTGCCGACGAGCGCGCCGGACGGCGTGCTGCGAAACGTCGCCGCCTCGCCCCGCACCAGTTGTCGTTCCAGATCGGATACGCGCACGTGATCGTCGAAATTGATCCCGAAGATCCGCACCGCATCGCTGCCGAACGAGCTGCGGATCGTCACGGGCGCGCTGAGCACTTCGGACACCGCCGTCACGCTCGCGAATTTCGCGAGGGCCTCCGTCACCAGCCGCGGCTCCTCGATGCCCTGGATGTATTTGCGCCCTTCCTTCTGCTGCACGCGAAAAAGCGAATTTCCGCCCGGCGCCGCCATGCTGCGCATCGTGTCCTGCATCTGGTCCTGGATCCGGATCGCTCCGTCCGTCCCGAGGATCGTGTTGATGAAAAGCCGCTCGAAGCCGCTCGTCGTCGCCTGCGTCAGCACGAACAGACCCACGCCGAGGATGATGCACGCGAGGCTCATCGCCATCGCGCGCTTCTTCGCGGTGAGAAACCGATACGCGATCCGGAAATTCGTGGACATGCCTCGGCGCTCGCGAAACGAATCAGTTGCCCGTCGACTCGGCGCGCACGCGCTGACCGTCGTAGAACTTGTCGAGGTCCTCGACGATCACCTGCTCGCCCGCCTGCAGTCCCTTCAACACCTCCACCGCGGTGAGGCTCACGTAGCCCGTCTCGACATTGCGCAGGTGCACGCGCCCGTCCTCCACGACGAACACGCTGTTGCCGAACAACGCCCGCCGCGGGATGATCGCTTCGGCGTCGCGCTCGCCGACCTGGATCGTGACCTCGCCCGTGATGCCCGGCACGAGTTTTTCCCGGTCGATCTTCACGTCGAGGTGAACGACGTAACGCTGCGTCGCCGGATCGGCGGTGGGCAGGATTTTGGTGACGACGGCCTCGTAGGTGTGATCGCCGTAGCCGAGGAAGCGCACGCTCGCCGGCTGGCCGACCCGCACGCCGGAGAAGTTTTCCTCGCTGATCTTGGCTTCGACCTTCCGCGAGTTGGCGATGATCACTGCGATCGGCGCACCGGGCCCGATCAGGTCGCCGGGCCGCGCCTTGATCACGGACACGACGCCGTCGAACGGCGCGCGAATCGTCATCTTGTCGAGCTGGCGGCGCTTCGTTTTCAACGCGTTCTCGTAGCTTGCGAGCAGGTGGGAATTGCTCACCTCCTCCAACGCCAGCTGCTGTTCGATCTGTTTCACCTGGCGGCGCTGTTTTTCCAACTCGGCCGGCGCGTAGTTGCCGGACTTCGTCAGGCGTTCGAGGTTTTCCAAGTTCTCGCGCGCGGTCGCCAGTTGCAACCGGATGCTGGAGCCGATCTCGAGACTCTTCTTCTTCGCGTCGTATTCGCTCTGCGTTTTCTCGATATCGAGTTCGAGATCCCCGGTGTCGATCTGCACGAGCACGTCGCCCTTTCGCACGGCGAGACCTTCGTCGAGCCGGCTCTCGATCACGCGTCCGCCGATCTCGCTCTTCAGCTCCATCTGGTATTCCGCCTCGACGGTGATGCTGCCCGGCACGGAATTCACCGCGCGGCCTTTCACGACCGGAGCGACCTTCGCCACCGGTTTGGCCATTACCAGGAAAACAACGGCCGCGGCGATGAGCGCCACGACTGCGATCAGGATCTTTTTCATCGAAGTTGGGCCGGAAGGTTGGCTAGCGCGGGATCGTTCATGGTGGCAGACAGAATCTCCGCGACGCGCAACAGGTAATCGTTGCGGGCGGCAAACGTGGCGTTCTGCGTGTCGACAAACTGGATCCGCGCCGTCTCGAGGTCGTTGGCCGAGACCAGGCCGCGTTTCGCGTCCTCCTCCTTGCGCGCGAGTTCGTCGCGCCCGCGCGCGAGATACTTCTCGGAAATCGCCAGGCTGCGCGCCGCATACTCGAGCTGCCGCTGCTGGGCCTTGACGTTCATCGCGATCGCGTCGCCCTGCGCGGCGTAATCGCGCTCGAGCTGCCGGCGGCGCGCCAGCGACGCGGCCTTCGCGCCGCGCGTCGCGAAGCCGTCGAAAATCGACCAGCTCAACGTCACGCCGGTGAACAGCGACTGCACCTCGTAGCGATAATTGCGTTCCGAGCCCGGCGAATACACGTAGGTCTGCTGGTCCTGCGAGAGGCCCACGACCGCATTGAGCTTCGGCTTCAGCCGGTCCGACGCGATCGCGTAGTTCAACCGCTCGATTTCGATCTGCTGGCGCAGGTTGCGCATGCCAATCGTATCCACTTCTCCGCGACGCGTGAAGTCCGCGACCAGCGATCCCACTTCGCTTGAGACGGGCGTGATCGGCGGAATCGCGGTCGGCACCTGCGCGTCGTCGATCGGTTCGGTGCCGCACAATTTGCCAAGCACGATCCGCGCCGTGTCGTAATCGTCCTGCACTCGATCGGTATACAGCCGCGCCTGCTCGGCGGCGATCGTCGGTCCGAACAAATCCGCCTCGGCGATTTCCTTTCGCTCGAGCCGGTCGCGCGCGAGGCTCAATGCCTCGTCAGCGAGGCGTTGCGCCTGGTGCGCGCGTTCCAGGCCCAGGCGTTTGAGCACGAGTTGCAGGTATTGCGCGCGGATTTCGGCGACGAGGCTGCGATACGCCTCGGCCATCTGCCCGCGGGAAATGTTGAGTTGCAGGTCGCGGATCCGCGTCGCGTCGCGCAGCGCGCCCCAGTGAAACAGCGGCTGCTCGAGCGCGAAGTTATACGCCGCCTTCTCGGTCGTCGTCGTGCCGGTCAGATCGGCGCGGCGGTCCTGCGTCCATGGATAGTAGCTTGCGTAACCGCGCAATTGCGGCAGCTGGGCGGCGCGCGTGACCATGCGCTCGGCTTCGGCCACGGCGCTCTCGGTGTTGCGCGCGATCATCCGCGGCGCTTGCGAAACGGCGGTCTCGATCAACGTCTTCAGTCCGGGAAAATACGTCTCCGGCACGGGCAGCGACGAGTCGGACGAAGTCTGGGCGCAAACGAACGGGAGGAAACAAGCGATGCCGGCGATGACGGTAAAGCGGAGGCGACGGAGCATTCGATGGTGACGGCGTGATGTTTCCTGGCGCTGACGGGACAGCGCAGCCGCCACCTCAGCAAATTCAGGAGACAAGCGAAAGTTTAATAGTTCCACGCCGTCAACGGCCTGCCGTTGTTCTCCCCATCCCCCACCGCGGACCGCGCGACTGTCTTTGGCTTTGCGCTCGACGCCGCCGCGCGATAACCGTCCGGTCGACCATGCAGAAAGCGTTCATCACCGGCATCACGGGCCAGGACGGTTCCTATTTGTGCGAACTCCTCCTGGAAAAAGGCTACGAGGTGCACGGCCTCGTGCACCGGCCCGACGCACTCGCCACGAGCAATATCCGCCACCTGGTCACGGACGCTGCGTTGCTCGGCAAGCGCCTCTTCCTGCACAACGGCGCGTTCGAAGACGCCACGCATCTGCGGCGCATCATTAGCCGGGCGCGGCCGCACGAGTTTTATCATCTCGCCGGCCAATCCAGCCCGCGGCTCAGCCTCGAGTTGCCGGAAAGCACGGTCGACAGCATCGGCATGGCGACGCTGCGACTGTTGGAAATTCTCCGCGATCTGCCGAATCCGCCGAAATTCCTCTACGCATCGAGCAGCGAGGTCTTCGGTTCCCCGCCCCACTCGCCGCAGGACGAACTCACGCCGGTCAACCCGACCACGCCTTACGGAGCGGCCAAGGCGTTTTCCCAGCAGATGGCGCGGATCTACCGCATCGCCTATGGTCTGCAAACCTGCGCCGTGATTCTCTACAACCACGAGTCGCCGCGCCGGAGCAGCAATTTCGTCACGATGAAGGTCGCGCGCGCCGCCGCCCGCATCAAGCGCGGCCTGCAAACCGAGCTCGCGCTCGGCAGCCTCGAAGGCCGCCGCGATTGGGGTTGGGCGCCGGATTACGTGAAGGGCATGTGGCTCATCCTGCAGGAGCAGCACGTCGACGACTTCGTGCTCGCCACGGGCGAACTGCACAGCGTGGCCGATCTCGTCGGCTGCGCCTTCGATTGCGTGGGCCTCAACTGGCGCGATCACGTGCGCCACGACGCGGCGTTGATCACGAGCGTCGAGCCCGTCGCGCCCTGCGGCAATCCCGGCAAAGCCCACCGGATCCTCGGCTGGCGAAACACCGTTCCGTTCAAGGACATGGTCGGCCGCCTGGTGGAATCCGAACTGCAGAAACTGGCATGAGCCGGCGGTGCTTTCTCCGTTTCCTGCGCGTCGCTGAATCCGTTTTTCCGTCCGTAACGTAAGTGCGGGCAAGGATCCCCGATGAATCGCTTCACTCCTCACGTCTTCTGGCTCTTCGGCCTTTCCGGCGCCGGCAAATCCACGCTCGCGACGCGGCTCGGCGACAGTCTGCGCGACGACGGGAATCCGGTGCTGATGCTCGACGGCGACGCGCTGCGCGCGGGTTTGTGCGCCGGCCTCGGATTCTCCGACGCGGACCGCGCGGAAAACCTGCGCCGCGCGGCTGAAACGGCCAAGCTCGCGTTGCAATCGCAGCTTTGCGTGGTGGCGTCGTTCATCACGCCGCTTGCCGCGAATCGCGCCCTGGTGCGCAGCGTTGTCCCCCACTCGTCGCTTTCGTTCATTTATCTCAACGCCCCGCTCGAAGTGTGCGTCGCTCGCGACGTGAAGGGTCTCTACGCGCGCGCCAACGCCGGCGGCGTGAAACACATGACCGGCATTTCGTCGGGCTTCGAACCGCCGGCCGCGGCCGATCTCGTGCTCGACACCAGCCGCGATTCGGTCGACGCGAGCGCCGCGCGGCTGCTCGATTTCGCCCGCGACCGGCTCGGCGCCGGGACGGGGGATCCGTTTCTCGCATGACCACGTCGGCCTGGAATCCGCTCGCCCCTTTCATCCTGCTCTGGCGGCACCGCGATCTGCTGCGGCAGTTCACGCGGCGCACGATCGAACAACGGCACCGCGGCAGCTTTTTGGGGTTCGTGTGGACGATTCTCACGCCGCTGTTGTCGCTGGCGTTGTATACGTTCGTGTTCGGGCACGTTTTGGGCACGCGCTACGGCGTCGTGCCGGACGAGACGCGTTTCGAGTATGCGCTGGGGCTGTTTCTGGGGCTGGCGATCTTTCAATTCATCGGCGAAATCCTCGCGCAGGCCTCGACCGCGATCGTGACGCAGCCGAACTTCGTGAAGAAGGTGGTGTTTCCGCTCGAAGTCCTGCCCGTGGCGATCGTGGGCGCGGCGGCGTTCAATGCCGCGGTGAGCCTCACGCTGGCGATCACGGGCATCGCGGTGCTGGGCCGCGGGCTCGACGCGCATGCGTTGCTGCTTTTGGCGATCCTGCCGCCGGTGGCGCTGATCGGACTCGGGTGCGCGTGGTTCTTGGCGGCGCTGGGCGTCTTTGTGCGGGATGTCGCGAACGCGATGCCGTTCCTCGTGCAGGTGCTGGTTTACACGAGCTTCGTGTTTTTTCCGCTGAGCCTCGTGCAAGGCACGGTGTGGTGGACGGTGCTGCGCTGGAATCCGCTGCTCCACGCGGTCGACGGCGCCCGCCACGCGGTGCTGTGGCAGATGCCGGTCAACGCGCACGGGCTGCTTTATCTCTGGCTCTCCGGCCTCGCCGTCTGCTTCGCCGGCTACTTCTTCTTCAGCAAAACCCGCTCGGCGTTTGCGGACGTGCTTTAGGTTCGGCGAACTGACACTTTTGTGAACTCCGGCGCGTTCTTTTTTCGTTTGCGCTGATTTCCAGCGCGCTGCGTGCTCTACCTTTTATGACTCCGGAAAGCTACTATTTCGGCAGCCGTCTGGCCGTGCGATGCGACTATTACGCGTTCCCCCGCACGGGCAGCCACTACCTGTGGGCCTGTCTGACCGGCTTGCTCGATCTGGTGTTCTTTCCGAACGAATACGTCGACAACCCCGAGGCGCGGCAGCGGGCCGAGGAGCTGAATCCGCACGCTTATTATGCGCTGCGTTTGCGCGAGGACGGCGTGCCCTTCCAGCCCGTTTATATCAACGCCGCGGCCAACGGCACGCACGGCACGCCCATCGCCGGAAACTGGCCGTTGCTCATCCTGATTCGAGATCCGCATCCCACCCTCTACAGCTGGTATCACACCGCGATCGACCGGTGGGGCGCGATCGTCCCCGATCGCGTCGCGTGGATGCGCGACTCGTATCGACATTACCGCGAATTCTACACGGCGGCCTTCGATGCGGCGGCCAAAGCGCCGGATCGCACCTGCCTCGTGCGTTTCGAAGATTTGAAAGCCAGCGTCGCGGAGTTGGAGCGAATCGTGAAATTCCTCGGCGTGCAGCCGAAGCTCTCCCCGGCCTTCGTGCATTGGTGGACGGAGTTCGAACGCATGACCCAAAAAGGACCGCGAACCTTTTATCGCGGAGGCAACAACGCCCGCTGGCGGGAGGATGCCGGCTGGCTCGCTGACCTGAGGCAAGCCGCACCCGGGAACTTCGAGTCCTTCGGCTACACCAGCCAGGTATGATCAAGGCCTACTCACATGCCGTCGAGGACACCTGGTTCGCCGCGGTGGACCGCTGTTGGTGCGGCGGCCGCAGTTCGACGCCCAGTCCGCATTCGCCGCACTACCTGGTGTGCGAGCGCTGCGGCACGCATTTTTCGTCACGTCGCCTGAAACCCGACTGCATCGAGCGCTTCTACAGCTACGAGGGTTACTGGCATCAACGGCAGTCAGGCAAAGAACACCCGACACTCTGGGACCGTCGCCAGATCTTCGAGACCGACGGCCGCGTGAAACTTTGGATCGAGACCATCGAGCGGCACACCGGCTCGCAACGCGGCGTGGTCGTGGAAACCGGCTGTGCGGAGGGCACGTTGCTGCTCCATTTGCGCGAGCGCGGCTGGCAACCGGTCGGCATCGAGCCCGACACGAAAACCGCGGCCGCAGTGCGCGAGCAGACCGGTCTCGATATCCGCAGCGGAGCGTTTCCCGCGGTGCCCGCGCCCCCGTGCGACCTGTTCGTCGCGTGCGACGTGCTTGAGCACGTGCCGGAGCCGCTGGCATTTCTCGGCGCCGCCCGGAGTGCGCTGCGACCGGGCGGAGTTCTTTTCCTGCAGCTTCCCTTGATGGAGCGGGACGTGCCGGACTTCGGCCCGATGAACGAGAGGGTCTTCGATCCGCAGGAACATGTTTTCATCTACTCCCGCGATTCCGTCGCCACGCTGCTCGAGACCGCAGGTTTCGAAGTGTTGGAGAACGAATCGGCCTGGCGTCGCGCCCACGAATTCGTGGTGGCGCGACGGATCGAGCGCCCCGTTCACAAACGCCGGCATCTCGCCAATCTCGAGCAGATGTTCTCGCCGGACTGGACCGGCTTTATCGACACGCTCAATGCGTTTGGCGCGCCGCTGGGGCTGCGCCAGTTCACCAACTGGTCCAAGCTTTGGGAGTATCCATGGCTTTGGCACAACGGCCTCTCAGCGCTCGACTGGCGCGGGTGCCGCGTGATCGATCTTGGTTCGGAGCAATCGCCGTTTCCGTGGTGGCTGGCGACGCAGGGCGCGCGCGTCACGCTTGTCGAAACTCGCCCCGATTGGATTCCGCAATGGGAAGCGGTGCGCGCCGCGCTGGGGAACGTCCACGTCGACTGGCGCATCGTCGATTCGTGCCGGTTGCCGTTCGAGCGAGCCAGCGCGGATGTCGTCACAAGTTTTTCGGTGATCGAGCATCAGGACGACAAGGCGCTCGCGATCGCGGAAGTCGCGCGGGTGCTCAAGCCCGGCGGCGTGTTTGCGCTGTCGTTCGACATCTGCGAGCCATCGCTCGGAATGTCGTTTCCCGAGTGGAACGGCCGCGCGCTCACGATGGCGGAATTCGAAAGCGAGATCTGGAATCACCCCGCGTTTCGCCGCGGGAAACGTCTGGACTGGAATCGTGAGGACATCGCACCGTTCCTCCGCTGGCACCGCCAAACGGCCCCGCATCACAACTACGTCACCGGCGCCGCGGTAGTGCGGAAGAAGCGCGGCCTGTTTTCGCGTCTGCGCGAGTTGGCGAGATGAAGATCCTCGTATCCAAACCCGACGCATTGGGCGATCAGGTGCTCGCCACGGCCTTTGTACAAGGGCTCCGGCGCGCCTGGCCGGAGGCAAGAATCGTCTGGCATGTCCGCTCCGGCATGGAGGTCATCGCGACGTTGGTCGAAGGCGCGAGCGTTTTCGCTCCGCGACTGGACGACGACCCCGTCGCGGAAGCAGGACGTTTGTGGCGCGAAACGACCTCGCCCATTGTTGTCATTCCTTTCCCAATACACCCGTTTGCCGATTGGGAGCCGGACTTGGATAAGCGTTACGCGTGGTGGCAGGCTTTTCTCGCCGGCAGCCCGTGGGATCTCGCGGTGGCGCCGGTGGTCAACCGCACCGGCCTGACTGACTTCACCGTCACCGCAAGTGGTGCCTCGCGGCGCCTTGGCTTCGCTGCCAACGGCGCCTGCCAGCCGATGCTCGAAGCCGCATTTCGGCTCCTGCCGCATGGCACCGCCGACTTCACGCAGCTGGTGCCATCGACGTTAAGCGACTCCGAGTGGGAACAGCAGGCGCGGCTGCTGGACGCCCTAGCTCCCGGCACCTCTCTCTCGACTCCGGATCTGCAGATCTCCGCTGAAGCGATTGCCGCCGCAACCCGACTCGCCGGGCCAATTGAAAATTTCGTTCTGCTCGCCCCTGGCGTCGGACAGGACGATCAGCGGGCATGGCCACTGACGCATTTCATTCAGATCGCCGACGATCTCGCAGCGCGAAACCATCCGGTCGCCTGGATCGAGGGACCGCACGACGCCCGTTTCTTCGCCAGCCTCCCCGAGCGCTGGCAGGAGCGACGCATCCGACTCGAAGCGGGGCGGCCTGACACCCTCGCCGCGCTGCTCCGGGCCGCGAAACTCGTGGTGTGCAATGACACGGCCTACGTCCACGTCGCCGCGGCGGTCGAGGTACCGACGGTGGCCATTTTCGGCGCCGGACAGAAGAGCCGTTTCGTGCCCCGATTCGGCCGGGTGCACGTTGTGCAAGGCGATCCGAATTGCCGGGGTTGCCAGTGGCAGTGCGCCTTCTCGCGTCACCTCTGCGTGCAGGACGTCCCCTACGAGCGCGTCTGGGCGGCCATCGCCGCACAGCTGGCCAATCCCTCCCTGGCTCACGAACAAATCGCGATCGATCTTCCGTATCCGGAAGCTGGCGACAAAACCCGCGAGCTGGAACGCATTCGCGACTGGTATCAGGAAGAGCTGTATCGGATTCGTTGGGACGGCTGGGCGCGGCTGCAGGTGATCAAAACCGCCAATCAAGGCATTCTCGCCCGGGATCGGCAGATCCAGGAATCAGCGGCGAAAGCAGCTGCGCCCGCACCGCTCCTTCCCCGACTGTCGGTGATCATTCCGATGGGCCGTCCGGAACGGGCGGACGGCACCTTGTTGTCGCTCGTCGGTCAAACGCTGCAACCCGCCGGATGGGAAGTGGTGGTCGTAGGCGTCGGCGCTTCGCGATTGCTTTCCAAATATCCGCAGCTGCCGCTCGTGCCGGTCGATCTGGAGCGAAACCTTTTGCCCCCACGAACGCGTGTCGAAGGCGTGAAGCGCGCCACCGGCGAATGGTTCCTCTTCCTCGACGATGACGTGCAGCTCGCGCCCGATTTCTTCGAGATGCTCGCCCGCGTGCTCGCGTTGCCTCACCTCTCCGCGACCCCCGCGGCCCCGGTGGGCGCCATCGGGGTGCGGTTGCCCGGCGGGCGCGGTACGTTTTTCGAACATTTGACGGATATCTCGAATTTCTGGTCGCAGCAGTCCTCGGTCCGCGCCGTGCCCCATTCCGTGTGGTTTCTGTATAGCGCGGCGATCGTCGTGCGGGCAGAGGCATATTACAAATCCGGCGGCTTCAATCCCGATCTGCCGAATGCCGAGGACGTGGATCTCACCCAGCGAATCGCGGCGAGCGGCTGCCTCCTGGCCTACGAACCGGCCCTCGTTGCCTATCATCATCATGGCCGCGACTCGCTTTGGCGGATGTGGCGCTATTTCTGGCGCAACGGCAACGTGGCCCAGTACTTCTTCGGCCAGTTCGGTGGCGTCTGCTGCTACAGCATTCGCACGGCCATGGTGCGCGGCTGGGGCAATCTTCGCATGAACCGGAATTTTCAGAAAACTCAGGGTGTGCGACTCGGGCTGCGCTCGCCGTGGATTCTGCTGAACTACCTGATCTTCGAAAGTTCGATCGAGTGGCACTACCAGAAGTATCTGTGGAATTCGAAGCGATACCGTGAGCTCCCCGCCCGCACGGCCAGTGACCGTCGCGCGGTCGCGGCGTTTCAAGCCTGGAGCAAAGGGCGAAGGCTCGTCGGAGCGGCGCACTATCTGGTCGCGTTGATCTCGAACTTCACGGATCCCGTTCGTCGCTGACCTCATGCGCATCGGAATCGGCCTGAATCTGTTCCAGCCCGACGCCGGCGGCGTGGCCAACTATGTGGTCACGCTTCTGCGTCACTGGCCCGAGTTTGGCGGCGGTCACGAGCTGGTTTTGTTCACGTTCGATCACAACGAGGCGATGCTTGCCCAGCTTCCCCCGGAAGCGAAACGCGGCGAAATCCGCCTTCGGACGCAGGAAGACATGCTCGCGCATCTCGACAAGATCGACCTCTACTTCTGTCCGTTCAACAGCCTCTGGCCGCGACCGGTTCCGCTTCCCACTGTGCTCACGTTCACGGATATGCAGGAACGTTTTTTCCCGGACTTCTTCACGCCGACGCAGCTGAAGGATCGTTTTCATCACTACGACTGGTCGCTACGCATGGCGGACGTCGTGATCGCAATTTCGGAGTTCACGCGTCGATGCTGCATCGAGATTGTCGGAATCGCTCCCGAGAAAATCCGCACCATCCATCTCGCCCCGGACGACCTGCCGTCGCCCGCGATTCCCGAGGGCTGGATTCGCGAAGGTTGGGAGAAATTTCTCTACTACCCCGCAAATTTCTGGGACCATAAGAATCATGCAACGCTGCTGCGGGCCTTGCGGCGGCTGCACGACAACGGTTTGCCGGTCCGCTGCGTTTTTACCGGCAGCATGTTCGGACGGGAAGCAGAATGGCAGGCGGTGCTGCAGGAAACCGGCACGACCGCCCTCGTGCGCCATCTGGGTCGCCGCCCGCGCGCCGAGCTGTCGTGGCTTTTCCACTACGCCCGTGGCTTGGTGCTTCCGTCGCGCTTCGAGGGTTTCGGTATCCCGGTCGTCGAGGCGATGCACACCGCCTGCCCGGTGGCGTGCTCCGGCGGCACGAGTTTGCCGGAGGTCGCGGGGCAGGCCGCACTCTTCTTCGACCCGACAAACGTTGACGACGTTGCTGACGCGATCGCGAAGCTTTGGAGCGACGACGCGCTTTGCCGCGAATTGATCGCCAATGGGAAGGAGCGGGCGTCGCTTTTCACGCCTCGACGTCTCGTCGAAGCTCACGTCGCGGCATTTGAATTCGCCTGCCGGCGTTATCGTCCGTGGCTTTATTGGTATCGGCGTCTCGTTCAACTTCCGTTGTCGCGGAGGTCGCGAGCGTCGCTCCGTCCGCGGGAGCGTGTTGCCGCGCAGCGCCTCCTCCACCAACTCGATCGGTCCGCTTCCGTCCGCTCCTCATGAATACTACCGGCGCGACACGCCCCTGCTTCACGATCGTCATGCCCACCCGTAATCACGCGCGGTGGATTGAGGAAGCGGTGCGCAGCGTGCTGGAGCAGGATTTCCCGGGTCGCGTGGAGTTGTTGGTTTTCGATGCGTTATCCGCCGATGGCACGGCGGAAATTCTCCAGCGCTATGAGGATCGTCTCAGCTGGCGGCGGGCGGCGGACCGGGGACAAGTCGATGCCATCAATCGAGGCCTCAGCGAAGCGCAGGGTGAAATCGTCGCCTGGCTGAATTCCGACGATCTCTATCTGCCCGGCGCACTGCGTCACGTGTGGGAGGCTTTCGCCGCCGACCCAGCGCTCGACTTCGCCTACGGCGACGTCCTCGAAATCGACGAACAAGGTCGCATCCTCACCCCGAATCTCTTCACCGAGGAGTGTGTGGCGGAACGTTACTTCTGCTCTCACAATTTCATCTGCCAGCCGACGGTCTTCATGCGCCGCCACGTGCCGGGGAAGATCGGACGGGTGCGGGAGGACCTGCGTTGGTTCATGGATTACGAATGGTTCACGCGTTTTTTTCGGGCCGGTCTTCGGGGGCAGCGATTGAAGCGCTTCCTGGCTGCGAATCGCGACCACCCGGCGACGAAAACGAACTCCGGCGGCTTTGCGCGCTGGATCGAAGCGATGCAGGTGTTTTCCTCCACGCCCGGCCCCTTGGTCCTGAGCCGGCCATCGATCCGCATCTACACGCTCGAGTTCGTGATCAAGTCCCTCAACGCCGCCGGCTGGGCGGCGCCTCCGACGCTGCCGCCGGAGAAGCGAAACTGGCGGCAACGCACGGTCGACCGTCTGAACGCCAGACTCGTTCGTCTGATAGCGCCCCGCAGTTTCGACGAAATCGTGGAACGCTACTCGCAGGAAATCGCTCCGCACGGACCCGATGTCGGAAGCCTCTGGCGCTGGTCGACGAACCCTTGACGCCCGTCCTGCCCCTCAAATCAACTCACGCCAATGCCCGCCATCATCCCGCCTACCATCTGGTGCGACTACCTGTCCTGGTTGAGCTACGCCGTTCCCGGCATGCTCGACCGCCGCAACGTCGACGCGATGGACTACGCCCTCCAGCGCCTGCCTTCGAACGCCCCCCTGCTTGAAATTGGATCCTTCTGCGGGCTTTCGACGTGCGTCCTTAGTTTCCTGATACGCAAGCACCGCCTGCCGAACCGGCTGTTCACCTGCGACAGCTGGCTGTTCGAAGGTCAGGTGCTCGGTGCCCCGCTCGCGGAAGGAACGACCGTGACGCACGACGAGTATCGCCGTTTCGTGCAGGAATCTTTCCGGCGCAACGTGAGCACGTTTTGCAGCGACCGCCTGCCGCAGACGATCGAGAGCGATTCGGGCGAGTTCTTCGCCCTCTGGTCAGCCAACGCGGCGAAAGCCGATGTTTTCGGTCACCCCGCGCAATTGGGAGGCCCGATCAGTTTTGCCTATATCGACGGCTGCCACGCCTACGACGGAGCGAAGCGGGATTTCGAGAACACCGACCGGTTCCTCGTGCCCGGCGGCTTCATCCTGTTCGACGACTCCGGCGACGGCAGCGGCTGGGAAGTCTGTCGCGTAATCCAGGAAATCCTCGCCGCCGGTCGCTACGAGCTGATCAGCCACAATCCGAATTACCTGTTTAGGAAAAAGTGATCCGACGCTGCATCGAAACAAAAAAGCCCGGCCACGCATGGCCGGGCTTTTTGTAGAACATCGTTCAGGCAATGAAAAAACCGTAGGCGGCAATCTGGAGAAGCACGCGACCCACGCGATCCTCCAGAATCAAACGAATCCGCGCCTCATCGGTGACAGGCTGGTTATTCTCGTTGAGCTGGAGTTTCCCCGACTTAACCGCGTCGAACAAATAAGTCACGATCGCCGCTCGATCCCGAGTTCCATCGCAGGCCGCCATCACATAGCGCCCGAACATGTCGATCGGCACCGAATAGTGCGCAAGACTCGTGACCTTAGGCTCCTTAAGCGCCTGGTGCCGTGCCAAAGGGGTCACGGCGGGCTTCTCGCTTACCTCCTTCAGGAATTCAGGACGCTCGGCATAAATACTGAGGATTCCGCGAGCATAGAGTTCCATCAGGTTCGCCATGACCGTCGCCGCCTGCACCTCTGACGTGTCTTCTGACTGCATCGGCCGAACATATTGCTCAGCCTTTGCTTTGGTGGCAGTAAGCAACTCGTCGAAGGAGACACGCGCCAGACTGTATTCGGCGAGCGTATCAAACAGCGCCTTGACAAATGTATCCGAGCTGCTGACCGCTACCGGCGAAGCGACCCGCAGCTTGAATTCATGCGTCGCACCGGGCAGAAAATCGATATTGGCGGATTTCGCTAACGTGGACGTGTAGTAAAACGATTTGAGCGACGCCGGTGTCAGCGCTCGCTGCAATTTTACACCTTGATGGCAAAGCAAGGTTCTCCGGAAACTCCTGTTTCGGAGAAAGTCCATATACTGTTCCTTGGCGATGATATTACCGGAAATCTGTGCCAGTGTCTCGGACACTTTGGGATCGAAGTTTGTCGCGAGCATCTGATCAAGCGAGGTCTCACTCAGATACTGTAAACCCGCTCCCATCGCCTGCTGCACAAATTCGTGAAAATAGAAGGGCTGATTTACTCCTTCGAGGATGTCGTGAAAAACGTAGTGGTCCGGCTGCGAATTCAGTCGCTCCAACTCCTCCCTGAGAAGCAGGCCGTACGGGCTGCCCTCCGTGGGAACCGAATCCGAAAGAAACTTCATCAGTGCTTTCGCCTGACCGACCTTTGTCGTGGCGTCGGGAAAGGCAGCGGTATGAAAGAGCATCATATCGCGCAGCGCCATTCTCATACCCCATCCCGGGAAAGCATTATAGCTAATATAGGCCACGCCGTGCTCGGCCAGGTGCTCGCAACAAATATCGAGGATCTTTTTTCGTACATTCTCGGTCACCCACGAATAGATCCCGTGGACGATGATGTAGTCGAATTTTCCCTCGGCGGCCGGAAAATCGAGAATATCCTGGTGGCGAAGCTCCACATTCGTGAGCCCGGCCGCGGAAATCGCCTCCTGGCCCGCGGCTATCTGCCGGGCCGAGGCGTCAATCCCCAAAAATTTCGCCTGTGGTGCGTGTTGGGCCATCGGCAGCAGATTGGCACCCGCTGCGCATCCGAGTTCCAGCACCCGAGCATTGGAAGGTGCCGGGGCATTCAACCCAAAAAGTCGTCCCATTGCACAGAGCCTGTGAGGGTGCGTGTCCGAAAATGAAAAGCTCGGGTAAGGCGCTTCATCATATGCGGCGCTGGCAGAAGAAGTGGACGGAATTTGGGGAGAATCTTGCATAATCTGAACCGGGTTGAGTGACACTCGTGAGGTGCGGACGCCATCACGGGGCCTCTATCGTGTCGAGCTTCAAGCTCGCAGCGCGCCGCGCAACTAGCACAAAAAAAGGCCCGGCCATAATGGCCGGGCCTTCGAAACTAAAACGATCTACGATTAGAGAACGATGACGTAGAGGTCGTCGGCACCACCCGTCGTGGCCGCGGTGCTGCCAAGCGCGATCGCGCCCTTCAGCGGCTGGCCAGTCGGGACGTAGTGTTTGACGTCCACCGCCGTCGCGACGTCGATCGAGGCGATCTTGTCGGCAATGATCGTGGCACCCGAGGTGAATGCCGTGCTGCCGGAGTTCACCACCGTGCTGTTGGCGAAGCCACGCACATCCGTGCCGGTAACGGCATCGTAGTTCGTGATCGTCAGCGCACCGATCGTGCCGCCCGAACCCGTCTTGGTCGCCGGGGTCGTAACGTTAGCACCGCCCGTCGCATCCGCAACGAAGACACCAGCCGTCGTCGTGTCAGCGCCGGAAACGACCAGAAGGCCGGTACCAGCAGCACCGCTCGACAGGCCGGAGAGATCCGCACTGATCGACACGGTCCCGATGGAAACACCGCCATCGGTGTTCACGCCTTCAGCGAACGTATCGAGGGTCTTGTTATCCGCGCCCATGTTGGCATTGCCCGCGCGAATCACCAAGCTGGCGGTATTCGCGGCAAGAAGCTTGCCGGTCTCGCTGGCCGTGATGGTCACGTTACCGATGTTGCCGGACGAGCTGAAGCCGGTCCCAAGACCCGCGTCGGTGCTGGCGACACCACTGGCGATCGCCACACCCGCTTTCGCGGAGGCGTCCAGAGTGACGTTGCCGATGCTCGCGGCCTTCGCGCTGGCCTTGGCGGCATCAGCGGAAGACGTGTCCGTCGCGGTCGCCGAGAAGACGACATCCTGGATCAAAGCGCCGCCCGCCGCCATGTCCTTGTGGGCCGTGACGGAGATGTTGCCGATCTTGTTCGCCACGAAGTCGGCCTGACCGGCCTTACCGATCAAGCGACCGCCAGCGACGGTGACATCACCGATCGTGGTCTTGGCCGAGAACGAACCGCCACCACTCAAGTTGATGTTCGAACCCTTAAGACCGGAAACGCTGATGTTCCCGATTGAGGTGTCGTTCGCCGTGACAGTGTTGTTCACGACCAAGTTTTTGCCGTCGCCGGTAACTTGGATCGCGCCGATGCTCTTGCCGGTGACGGCGCCATCGATCTTGAGGTCGCCGCCGTTGGCGGTGAGGTTGCCGATCGCACCGTTGGTGGTGATGCCACCAGTAATGGTGAGCGATCCACTATTCGCGGTGATCGCACCTTGAGCGCCGCCCTGAGCATTCACCAGACCGCCAAGGGTGATGTTGCCCTTCGTGGTGCTGATGCTGCCGATCGCCTTGGTCGCCGTCACAGCGGCGAGGGTAATGTCGCCCTCCGACGCCGAGATATCGCCGATTGAAGCACCGGAATTGATAGCGGTCAGGATCAGCGATTTGCCGCTGATCGCACCGATATCTTTAGCAGCCTTGACCGCGTTGGCCGCGCCGGTCGTATCGACCGCACCGGTGAACGAGATCGCACCCACCTTGCCGACCTTATTTTCGATCAGATTGGCAGCGCCACCCGTCTTGTTCAGCACCGATCCGGTGATCGTGCCTACATCGCCCGAACTCGCCGCATTGTTGAGGTCAAAACCCGCAGCGACCAGGGTCACGTTCGTCGCAGCCAACTTCACATCTCCGGAGAAGGTGACATTACCGATTGCAGAAGACTGGTCTGCACGACCGAGGGTCGAAATGATACCCAATGCCCCATCATGCAACGTGTAGGCATTCGTAGAGAAATCCATACCCTTGCCGACAGTCACGTTGCCAATGCTCGTCGAGCTCTCGATGGCGCCCTTCGAAACGATGGCGCCTTCGATCGTAACATTACCGATGCTAAACTCGCCCGCGTCGGACTTATTGTCGTTGTTTACGTCGGTCGTGATCAGACCACCAAGGTCACCTTTCACAGTGACATTTCCAATGAGGCGGGCCGCGAAAACCTTGCCACCTGTCCAGTTAACGAGTTCGACCTCGTTCAGGTACATCTTGGCGTAGTCATCCAGCTGAGCCTGGGTGACCGTTTTGCCATCAACCACCACCTTAGCGGCGGACGACTGATAGCTGATGTTGCTCGCACCGACGCCGAGATCGTTGGTCAACGCCGTCGTGCTGAGCAGCGTGCCCATCGAATTCATACCCGAGCTCGAGATGAGCTTCGAGACGTTCGAGACACCGACGAAACCAGCGCCATTCGTCTGCTTCAGATCACCACCGGCGACCTGAACGGTCTTGTTCGCAGAGAACTGACCGATCTGGAGAACCGGCAGCGCATTGCCCGTGGCGTCGATGTCGCCGATGATGATCGGGCCTTGGAACTGGACGTCCGGAGCGATGATGCCGACCGCACCCGTCGAGTCCGAGAAGACCGCGTTCGCCGCGCGGATGCCGCCGAAGGAGCTACCGAGCGCGGAATCAGACGCTTCGATCACGAGGCGCGACGCATTCGCGATGTTGTTGCCGCCGTCCTTCGTGCCGCCCGCGAAGATCGGGTTCGACAAGCCGCCATTCACATTGGCGCTGCCCAGCGAGTAGAGGGTGAAGTTCGTGGAAGCATCCGATCCGGTGATACGGAAGCTGGCATTGCCCTGAACATACTTCACGTCGGTCGCGTATTCCGCCGGAGTCGCGGCGGCCTTGAAGTCGGCGAGCGAAACCGTCAGCTCACCAGCGCCGGAAAGTTCAGCGCGGATGATGTCGCCGTCGGCATCGAGGAAGTCGACGCGCGTAACCTGACCAGCGTCCGCCTTGACGGTGATGGTCGAGCCGGTGAGGAGGATCTGGTCATACGTGTTGCCGTTGGAGAGCAAGACGTCGGAGTTCACCTCGGTGCCGCTACCCGCGACGATCGTCGCGAGCAGTTGGCGTTGCTCCAGCGTTTCGAGCTTCAAAGCCGAGCGCTTAGAACGATTTTTCTTCATGTGTTTGGACATAGATTTCTGTCGGATTTTGTTAGTTGTCAGGCCGGTATTGCCCGCAAGTCGTCGGGGTAACACCTGCACAAACGTGGCGGTGATAGTATCAATTGCGGGGAAAAATACTATCATCCCTTGGGATGATTTGCGGGTCTCATCCACAGGGCTGAGTTCTCCCTCGCTAGACCGATTGAGGAATAGCCCTGAGCCCAGCGGCTTCCAAACGCACTTCAACCGTGCAGGGCGATTGTCGCGCCCAAGTCGGCGGGGCCGAGAAATCCGGGTCGCAAGGTCGCGCTCCGCACCGAGAAACCAACAATTTGCGAAACCCTATGAAGATGCTGTGCCGGAGCGCCATCCCCGCGGTCCCCCATCCCGATCGCCGCGTCCACCACATAGTCACCCGCGCCCAGTCTGGGCTCGAGCGTCACTACAAATTTCGCCAGCTGTCCGGCCTTAATTTCCGCATACGGCAGTTCCAAATGGACCGTCGAAACGCCATATAAAACCCGGTTATGTCGGTCCACGATCTCGAGCGCGAATTGCACCGCACCGAGATTCGCGTTCCCCCGAATATAAAACTCCAGAGATATGCGTTCTCCCACGACGAAGGCGCTAGTTTCCCGGCCTTTTGCATCACAGATGCGGCAATATACGATTTCCACCTCGCGGGAGCCAATTTCCTTCGTTTCGGCCCAGTTTCGCAGCACAGCATTCGCGGGAAGCGACACCGCCCCATGTTTGTCATCGGCGATTGGCGATAACGGAGATTCAAGCGGGTGCGCCGATCGGGCACTATGTAGCTCGTGATAATGGCTCGCGGCCGCGGCGCTGTCGCCAAAGAAGGCGACTTTTCCCTGGTGCAGGACTACCGCTTGGCGGCAGAGCGCCTTCACCGAGCTGAGGTCGTGACTCACAAACAGCAACGTCATGCCAGCGGCAATACGCTCCTGGAAAAACCTCGCGCACTTGGCCTGGAAAAAGACGTCTCCGACCGCCAGCGCTTCATCCACAATAAAGACGTCCGGCCGAAGAATGGTCTGCGTCGCGAACGCAAGCCGCACCATCATGCCGCTGGAATAGGTTTTCACCGGCTGCTCGATGAATTCGCCGATCGCCGCAAACTCCGCAACTTCCTCGAAATGCGCCTGTGCTTGCGCTTGGGATACGCCCGCCAAGGCGGCTTGCAGCAGGACATTTTCCCGACCGGTGAACTCCGGGTTGAAACCGGAACCAAGCTCCAGGAGGGCTGCGACCCTTCCTTTCACCGCGAAACTTCCCGAGGTCGGCGACAGCGTTCCGGCCAGGATCTGCAGCAGCGTGCTTTTCCCCGAACCGTTGCGGCCGATGATGCCGAGGCTTTCACCGGGTTTGAGCGCGAAACTCACATCCTGCAGCGCGTAGAACGGCCGGCTCAAGCGCGCCGCGCGTTTCGCCAGCGCGCGTTTCACGCGGTCAGAGCCGAGCGGCGCGCGCGCCAAACCATCCAGCGCCCCCGCCCAAAGACGATCCGACGGCTTGTTCCAAAGGTGATAACACTTCGAGAGATTGCGCGCCTCGATCAGCAGTCCTGACTCCATAGGAAAGGTGGATGCTCGCCGGTGTGGACCCAGGCAAGCACGGAACCGGACGCGGATTCGGCTACGCCTCGGGCGTCACGAGATATTCGTGTAATTCCTTCGAGCGAGCCTTGAACCACTCCAACTCGTCGTGCTCCGAACCGGCCAGACTCGCGGGCGCCCACAGCCGGCGGTAAAGCTTACCTTCGGTCGTGATCGCCTCCCATTGTCGTCCGAGCTGCGCCTCGATGCTCTGCCAGACGCTGGAATACTTCGAGCGCTGATCCGCTTCGATCAACGGCAGCCATGTCCCTTCGCGCAATCCGTAGCCAAACCAGAACATCTCCTCGTGCCATGAAAAACCGAGCCAGGAGAGGCGACCCATTTCCCGGCCACCGATCCACTGGATCTGCGTCGTGAGCTTCCCCAAGTGCGACTGATGAAACAGGTTGAGCGCCTGCAGGGTCCGGCCCCAACGCTGCTCCCGCCTTAAAAACTCCCGAAGCACCTCTGCGTCTGTCATCCGGCCAACCTACCTTTCAGACCGGACGAGCCAACGCTAATCTCCGCCAGGCGCGGCGCTAGTCGGACTGCCGGCACAAACCGGCAAACTGCAGCCGAGTTTTCACGCCGGATTTCCGCAGGATGTTCCGGATATGTGTCTTCACGGTGGGCAGCGAAATGGCGAGCTTGGCGCCGATCTCGTGCGCCGAACGGCCTTCGAGGATCAATTCGGCCAGCTGTCGCTCGCGTCGCGAGAATTTGAACATCTGCGCGATGCGTCCGACGCTCGGCACTTCATTGCTCCGCACCGTCTGCCGATTCGAAATCAGCAGGAGATAAGGGCGGACACCCAGGGTGCTCTGGAAGGCGAGATACCGGACGGTGCCTTCGATCATTTCCTGCGGCGAAAGCACGCGACTCAGTTTCACCAAGGGCCCCTGAGTCACCACCAGGCGGTTCGGCGAAGGTTCGAACATCACCCGGCGAAAGGCCGCGAATGCATCGTCGCACGCTCCGACCCACTCGCCGGGGAGCGTCGTCTGCCGCGGCAGGCTCAGGTTTTGCAGCGCCGAACGTCCGTTCGCCCACAGGAGCATGTGCTCGCGAAAGTTCCGGTTTTCGAAAACGACGTGATACTGGCCGTCGAGGACGCAGAGCCCCTCCGAATATAGATTGCTGACGAGCCGCAGCAGTCCGGCCATGAACTCCTGCTCCTGCTGTTTGGCCAGAAGCAAGAAGCACCGGCTGAGGTGATGTCCGACTTTTCCCAGCACCTCCAAGTCGTCGACGGCGAAGTCCGGCGAGACTGGCAGTCGATACAGGAACATCGTCAAATCGGCCCGGCGCTCCCGCGTCACCCGCAACACCCGCCACCGGCCGCTTCCCTCCGGCGCCAGCTCCCGCGCAAACGCATCCAGGATGGCGGAACCGTTTCCCTGGCCGTCAAGTCCGAGCGAACCGATTCCCTCCCGGGAGGCGCGATTGAGCAGCTCGCCATCGGTTTTGATCCGGTGCGCCACGAAGAGCGGCCGCCCGCCGGCCTGCAAGCTGGCGGGGAAAATGCAGGCCCAGCCGAACAGGTCGAAAAGGTTCATCGTGCGTTTCAGCACCTCCTCGAAACCGCTGAGCGTTCGTTGAAGCGCGAGATCGACGAAGCATTCGTGCAACTGCTGCGTATCAACCATGGTTGGACGACCGGTTGACGCAGTGAATGGCGGGGTGCTCGAAGCCATTCCAGATAATTCTGCAATAAAGTTTCGACGAAACCGCGTCCGATCAGACGCTCCAAAGCGACACCACCCACCGCCAGAATTTCTTCGCGGGCGTGGTCGGACGCCCCACGATTTCGACCCGAGCGCGCATCCCTTCGACCAGCGCCTCGTGCACCGCCTCGTCCGGAACGGGAGCCTCGGCGATGAAAAGCGAAAACACGTGCTGCGCATTCTGGGCGTTTCGCCGCTCGAGGTCGATCGGCGCCGGCCCGCCGAAGAGGCTGAGCATGCCGACCATCAGATCGTGCGACGCGGCCGGCTGGGTGGGCACGGTGGTGAGCGCCGTCTCGAACTTTTCGCCGTTCGCCGCCCACCGCGCCGTGATGGCGCTGCCCTGCTCCACCAGCTGGGCCTGGTTTTCGGTCAGCGGGATCACGAGCTTGACCTTGCGCGTATCCGCGATCCGCAACAGCGACTGTTGGGGGACGATGTAGGAGCCGACGAGATTCTGCACCGACGGGCTCACGACGAACCCGGAAACCTTCGCCCGTAGTTGCAGATTCGCTACGTCCTCCTCCGCCCGCGCGTAGGCAACCTCCGCCACTGTCAGCAGCTGGCTCGCTTCCGGCTGCATCTCCGTCGCCTGCAAGTTCACTCCGCGTCCGATCTGGGCCGCCCGCAGGCGCGCTTGCGCGAGCTCGGCGCGCCGCGTCTCCAGTTCCGCCATCACGGCCGGATTCTCCAGCGTGGCGACGACCTCGCCTGCCTCCACCCACTGGCCGGTCTTGACGGTCACGGATTTCACGACGCCCGGCAGCGTGGGCGACACGAACTCGCCGTTAACGGCCACCACGAGCGCCTGCTGGGTGACCTTGAAGTGGGTCGGCATCAGAAAAGCCACGGCTGCCAGCGCACCCACGATCGCCAGGCTCAACGACGCGCGGCGCTTCGTCGACGTGCTCTTCACAATATGAGCTCCAGGTTTGAAAGCATCCATGAGAACTTTGATGACGGGCAGCAGCGCATATGAACCCTCGACAAAAAATCCGAGCGCCAGGCCGAAGTCGTGCAAGCCATACGGCTCGAGCACGCGGGCGAAAATCTTGGTGAGCCCGTAAATCACAAAGAACATGTAGAGGTAGGCCGCGATCGCATAGACGACGAACATCCGTCCGCTCGCCTCTGCCGCCCACATTTGCTCCTGCTGGATGTTCCGGTAGCCCAGCACCGCGCGCTGGATATGATACGAGCAATACGCGATCGACTTCGCGCGGAGATTGGGGATCTGCAGCCAGTCGCAGATCACGTAATAACCGTCGAAGCGCATCAGCGGGTTCGCATTGAACACGAGCGTGTTCACGCTCGCCACCAGCATCGCGTTGAACGCCAGGTTGCGCGCGAAGCCGTCCGGCAGAAAGATCCAGAGATGGGCCGCGAAGCAGGCGATCACCAGTTCGGTGAAAATGCCCGCGATCGTCGTGTAGATTTTATGCCGGTTGTGCCGCATCATCCACGCATCCGAGGCATCCACGTAGCCGCAGGGCGTGAAACAGATCAGGCAGACGCCCATCTCGTGAACTTCGCCGCCGTAATGCCGGCACGTCGTGGCATGCCCAAACTCGTGGCAGGTTTTGATCAGGATGATCGTTACCCACAGGAGGGCGAAATTCCCCGGCGAAAGAAAGTTCAGGATGTCCGCGCTGAACGCCTCCCGATGCACGATCAGAAAACCGATCGTCCAGACGTATAAGCCAAGGCACAACGCCACAAACCACGGCGTCCACACGAACCGGATCGCGTGGCTCAGCTTGCCCAGCCAGGGGCTGGGATCGACCAGCGGAAATTTAAGAAAGAGAAAACTCGAAACGATCTTCCCCCAGATCACGAACAGGTTCTTGCCCGCCGACCGGCCGCGCCGTGCATTTTCCACGAACATGCGGGCGTTGATGTTGAGCAGTCCCGTCGCTCCCAGTTGGTTCACAAACGCGCCGATCTGCTCGATCGAGCCGTCCGAATTCGGATACCGCACCGCAAACTGCTCCGCGATCTCGCCGAGGGTCCGTTTGCCGTTCAACAGGCTCGCGAGATAAGCCTCCTCCGGCTGCAAACGGAAATAGGTCAGCGCCAGCGGGTCCTTGACGACGTAATATTCCTGATACTTGAAGAGCTGCCGGCGAATGATCAGGTCCGAGCGCAACGGTGCCGGCACCAAGCGCGCGAGCTTGTCCTCCGTTTTTTCCTGGCCTACCCCGCCAGCATGGGCCGGCTGCGCCGTGGAGCTCATGACGAAACCCGCTTACGGCCGTCCGCCCTCCGGGGCCTCAAAGCCATCGCCGATCGAATACTCGATCTGCGCCACCGTGGCATTGTGACTGAAGATCGCCTCCAGCAAGCCGAGCTCGCCCTGCCGGCTTGTCAGTTCGGCCTGCAAAACCTGCTCCAGACTGGCCTGACCGAGCTCCTGCAGCCGTCGCGCCTGGGCGAGACTGCGTTTTCCCAGATCGGCCGCGACGCGCTGCGCCTCCACGGCCGATCGCGCCAGATCCAAACCGGCATAGAGTTCCCGCAGTTGCGAATCGATCTGCAACTCGAGCTCCGCCAGTCGCGTCTCCGCCGCCCGCTTCGTCGCCAGTTCGGAGCGCAGCCGGCCGCGATTTTCGAAACCGTCGAAAATGGCCCAGCTGGCGGCGAGCGATCCAGTCCAGCCGTCGAGACGGTGCGATGTATCGAAATAGGAACTGCGGGCCTGATATCCGAACGTCGCCTGCACTTTCGGCAGGTAACCGCCGTAAGCCGCGCGCACCCCATACCGCGCCGCCTGCACGCTGGCCATCGCCGCGGACAGGTCCGGCCGGCGCGCATGGGCCATCGAGATCGCCTCCGGCAGCGTCCATCCCAGCGTCCGCGGGTGCAGCTCGCCTTCGAGCAGGAGCGGCGTCTCGGTGGCGCCGCCATCCGGCAGCATGAGCAACCGACGAAACGACTGTTCCGCTTTGGCCACGTCGCTGAGAGCCTGCGCCCGCGCGGCTTCCGCCAGCTTGAGCTCGGCCTGCGCGCGAAAATTTTCGTAATCCGCCACCTCACCCAGCCGCTGCTTCTTCTGCGTCCACTCGGCGACGCGTTGCAGCGCACTCACCCGCTCCTCCTGCGCCGCGAGCGCCCCGCGGCGCCACAACACCGCATCGAACGCCTGGCGCGTCAGCGCCACCGTCTGGTGCGCCACGGCTTCCATCATGAAGCGCGCCTGCGTCTCCAGCGCCTTGTATCGCTTGGTCTGATGCCACGATTCCAAGCCGTCGAAGACGAGCTGCTGGAGCTGCACGCGGGCATCGTAGGCGGACACGGCGACGGCCGATTCCTTCGTCGCGGGAAATTTCGTCTTCTGATCAAGCTCGTCCTTCGACCGGTCGATCAGCGAACGATCCCGCTGATCCGTCGAAGCCACGATGTTGAGCTGCGGCAACATCCTGGCGCGGACCTGGATCCGGACGCCGCCCTGCCGTTCGTATTCCGCTTTGGCGGCCAGGAAATCGGCATTGGCTTCCAGCGCC
Source organism: Opitutaceae bacterium (assembly GCA_040255565.1). Lineage (GTDB taxonomy): Bacteria > Verrucomicrobiota > Verrucomicrobiia > Opitutales > Opitutaceae > Opitutus. The sequence goes on from JBDZVH010000003.1 coordinate 187,158, forward strand.
CGTTGCAGCGCCAGGTCCACGGTCCAGGGCTGCCCCGCCGGGGGAATGCCGCCCGTCGGCACCGGACCGGCCTGCGCACCGGCAACACCGCCGATAATGGCCAGACCACAGAGAACGCTTCGCACCACTCTCATTCGAGAACCATCCATTGTATTCAGAAAGGCAGTCGCCGGTCTCCTCAATCGCCATCCGGCCAGGCGGAGGCTACGACCTGTCCGCGACGTATCGTAAAACCGAATTCCATCCTCATGCCCGGTCCCTGACATCCCGATCGGGATCGATATTGCTCACATTCGCTGGACGAAAAGGCGGCGCCATGAAGTTCCCACGGTCTTAGTCCGGCTTTGGCAAAGCAACAGCTAAATCAGGCGCCGGACGAACAGGCTTTATCGTCAGCAAGGATACGCGGCTCAGCGGGAGCGCGCGGCGGCAACTTCACCGATCGGGCATCGCCCGTGCACCCGCTTCACGACGAATAGTCTCCGTCAAATTGGGCTTCCCCGGCCGCGCCGACGGGATTTATTGTGTTGCGTTTGGCTCCCCCGATGGGGAGTTAATTTTCGCTTAGTTCATGACATCACAGACCCTCTCAGGGCAGGCGCAGGTGCAACGCGTCGCGAATGACATCACCGCCCGGCTGACTCAACTGGTCAAAGACCCGCCCGATCTGGCCTCCTATCTGCGCGCACACGCAGATTGCATCGCGCAGGTGCTCCAGCCGTCCGGATTCAGCTATGAGATGGTCAGCGGCAGCACGCTACAGCGCGTCCTGTCCAGCAATGTCGAGTCCCTTGGATACAGGCAGAGCCCCGAGCAGGAAGCCGCCTTTCAGAAAGCCGCCAAAATCGCCATCAACAAGGGCCGGCAGGTGATGATGGAACCCAACGTGCGCCCCTCCGAGGGACTGCATGGGCTCCAACCCGAAGATTCGCCGGCGCCCGACGAGCTTCCTCTCTTTAACCAGACGCCTTTCCAGCATTACTTCGTTCCGATTCCGCTGGGTAAAATCTCGGTCGGGGTGCTCCATGCCTGGTTTCCGGCGAGCGACGCCAACGGCGTTCAAGTCCGCCAGATCCTGCTGCGTCACGTCTGCGGAGAAGTCGAACTCTACCTCAAGGCTCGCCAGCAGAGCGACGTTTCCCAGGAGCTGACGCGGCTCAACACCTACTCCCGACTGCTGCAGGAACTCGCCGGCGATACGGACCTGGAATCGGTGACGTGGAACATCGTCAACTATGCCCGCGAATCGCTGTCGTGCGAACGCGTCTGCTTGTTCGTCGCCACCGATTACGGTCGCACCTCCCGGTCGAAAGAAACGATCCGCTTCGACTACGAATATGAGCTTTTCGCCTGCAGCGGCCTGAAAAAGCCGCATCCACGCAGCGAACACGCGGTGATCCTCAAGCGCATGGCGCGGAAGCTCGCCGAAATGTCGCTCTCCCGCGTCCTCGCCACCAAGGCCGAGCCCGGCCCGGAGGACACCCCGCGCCCAGTGAATGGCTCCGCCGCGGCGGCTCGCCAGGACGACTCGCGCGCCAGCGGCTCGCGCCAGGACGCAACGGATACGTCCGGCGAAACCAGTAATACCGCCAAGAACGAGGATGCCGCGCCGAAACCCACGACGGCACCGCGTCAGCAGATCCAGTTGACGCTGATCCAGCGCGACCCTTCCAAAACCGCGTCGCGCCCGCCGGAGGTAAACGACTATTTCGACGTTCTGCCCATGAATTGGGCCACCGTCCTGCCGCTGTTCGACCGCCAGAACGGCGTGTGCGGCATCCTTCTTTTCGAAGGCAATAAACCGGCGGAAAAGCTCGAAACCTCGTTTTTGCAGATGCGGGATCTGGCCATTTCGGCCGGTCGCTCGCTGGGCACGAGCCTGCAATGGAACAAGCAGCGCTCCCTGCGCGCCGCCCAACACTGGATTTCGTTTCGCGAGAAGCTGGTGCAGACGCCCGCGCGGCGCTGGCTGGTCAACGTCGCCCTCCCGATCGCACTGATCGCCGCGGTCCTCTTGTATCCGGTGACCTATCACGTGAAAGGCCAGGCCGCCGTGATTCCCGCGGTCCAAAACACGCTGCCGGTGCTGAGCCCGTCGACGCTGTTGAGCGTGGCCGTCCAGGAAGGCGAAATCGTCACGAAGGGCCAGCTGCTCGCCACCTTCGACACCACCGAACTGCAGCTTCAGTTCCGCCAGGCCATGGAAGAGTATCGCCGCGCGCTCGTGGAGAGCGACGCCGCCCGCGGCCTGGGCAACGAAGCGCAGATGCAGATGGCGCGGCTCACGGCGGCCAAGTGGCTCGCGCAAGCGGAGAAAATCGACAACGACATCAAGAACTCCACGCTCCGCGCCCCCTTCGACGGCATGGTGCTGGGAGCCCAGTCTCTCTCCAACCGCATCGGCCAATACTTGCGTCAGGGAGAACCGGCGATGGAGATCGTCGAGCCGCACCACTGGCGGGTGAAGGTATCGGTGTCCGAACAGGACATCACGTATTTGCAGCGCCACTTCAAGGAGGGCCAGGTCGTTCCGGCCGAGCTGAAGCTCGCGGCCGATCCGACCAAATCGTATCCGCTGCAGCTGACGGATCGTTCGCAGCTGGCCTACGGCCTGGATGTGTCCAGCGGCAAATACTTCTTCGGCACCGTGCTGCCGCTCGAAATCGACGCCACGCAAAGCGCCCTGTTCAAATCGGGGTTTTCCGGCCGGGTGTCGTTCAGCGTCAACCGCCGGCCCATCGGCTACGTGCTGTTCCGCGACTTCTTTAATTTCCTCCGCTACCGCCTGCTGTGACCATGTTCGCTCTCCGAAAAATACTTCGTTTCCGCTCATTGCAGCACGTTCTCTCGGCCAGCTGCGTCGCCGGTGCGGTTTGCACCCTGGGTTTCGGCCAGCCGCAGGAACCCACCGCCGCCGCGCCCAACCGGGACCCGCGGGTCTTGTGGAACAGCGTCAATCGCGGCTCACTGCGCGCCATTGTTCAGCCCGCCCAGGACATCCGGCTGAGCTCGCGCGCCGCCGGCATCGTGCAGCGTTACGAGGCCGAAGAGGGACAGCTTGTGAAGAAAGACGCGCCGCTGCTGGTGCTGGACGACGATCAGGAACGCGCCGAACTCGTCCAAGCGGAGTCGATACGGAAGGCCGCTCTGGCCGAACTGGCCCACGCCGAAGGCGAGTTCGAGCGCGCCAAGCCGCTTAGCGAGGAGCGCATCTTCAGCGACAAACAGTTCGCCGAGGCAAAGTATGCGCTGGACGTCGCGCGCAGCCGGGTGGCGCAAGCCGACGCCGCAGTGGAGCTGGCACGCGTCCGTCTCGCCAATCGGACCATCACCTCGCCGATCGACGGCATCTTTTTGAAGAAAACGAAGAACATCGGCGAGGCGGTGGAGCGCTTCGAACCGGTGGCACGCGTCGTCGACATCTCCTATCTCGAGATCGTCGTGTATTGTGACGCGAGTCTCTTCGGGTCCATCGGACAGAACCATGAGATTCCGGTGCAGGTGGCGAAGTCGGACGACAGCCCCGCCGCCTTGGTTCAGGGCCGGGTGCTTTTCGTCGATCCCATCATCGACCCCGCCAGCGGCACCTTCCGCGTGCGCGTGCACCTGCCCAAATCCGATGTCACGGCTCCTGGATACACCGCGATTTTGATGCCCCAGAGCAAATCCGTTGCGGGAGCCGGCAAATAACGCGCGAGTCGGCCGATTTCCCTCTTGTTCCTCCCCGCGGGACCGATAATTTTCAACGGCACCGCATGGCTTCCCGGAAACACCAACGTTCGCCTTTCCAGCTAGAAATGCTGGAGACTCGTACGCTGCTCGCGGGAGATGCTTCGCCCATCAGTTCGTCCGGTCAGATCATCACGAATTTAGACGCGGCCAGGGGTTCCACGGAAGTCGCCATCGCCGGCCTGGAAGGCGGTCAGTTGACGATCGACGCCACCCTCCTGCCCGATACCGTCACCGACCTCCGTATCAGCGGCTTCGATACCGTCACGATCACGGGCTCCGACAAGCTGTCCTCGTTGTCCCTGTCGAAGATCGGCAGCTTCTCGGCGACGGATCTCGACGTCACCTCCGAGCTCAAGGTCCGCGACGTCGGCACGCTGAAGATCCATGCGCTGGTGGGCGTCGCCTGGCTCAATGGCAGCGAGATGCGCCTGGAGGTCGCGACTGCCTCCTCCGCCACCATCATGTCGAATCTGGATCGCCTGACGATCAGCTCCAGTTCGAACATCGTCGTCATCAGCGGCAATCCGCATCAGGAGATCCGGCTGGATTTTCATTCGAGCAGCAACCAACTGCACGCGTTCTCGAAAGTCATCTATACCGACGATCTCCCGCCCGGCACCGTGACCGATGTCGATAACGGCCAGTTCACGGTGATCATTCTTTCCCTGGCGTCGCTGGTCGACGGCGATGCCCGGGTACTCAAGTTGAAGGATGCGTTGAAAAAGGGCGACGCCGACGCGATCCGGAATGCGTTTGCGGAATTCCTGCCTCGCGGCGAACTGAAGGACTCCGTCTACGCAATGACCTTTTCCGCCCAGCAGGGCGCAAACCTCAGCCTCGAGGAAATTGCCCGCCTCATCAACCAGCGCGAACGTCCTGTTGATGCTCCGACGCCTTCCACGGTCAACGTGTCGGCCCACCTCCTCTCGCCGGAGAGCGGTCAGTCGGCCGCCTTCGAGGCCGCCCCCCTTCCGCATGCCACGGCTGGATCGATTCGCTTGAGCGGCGCCGCCGAGTCCGCCCTCCCCTTTGGCGAAAAGATTACGATGCCGTCGCCGCAGGATGCGCACGAGGGCGACGCGCATGCTTCGAGTTACAGTAAGAACGAGATCATCGAAAACGTGCGCTCGACGCTTTCCGCGCTCGTGTCCGGCACTGCGCAACTCAACTCGGTCTCCGCTTACATCATCGACGGCGTAGGCACTCAGCTCGAGCCCGGTGAGCTTCCCGGACTGCTGGTCGACGCGAAATCCGCCCGTTCGCGGCGTGCCGCCGTCGACTGGGTTGAGATCTGAAATTGTCGTCCGGTCCTTTGCGTCGTCGTGACGCGCCGGCATTGCTGGCAATGATTGCGTAACCGCGCCGCGGTTGCTCAAACTCGACCGCAAATGCCGACTCCGCCTGCCATTCCCCTTCCGCTGGCCAAACTGCGGAACTTGGAGGCGGCGAAATCGACGCGTTCGGAGCTGAACGATCAGCACCGCCGCGTCGTCCTCACCAACGGTTGCTTCGACCTGCTGCACGCCGGCCACCTTTATTTTCTCCAACAGGCCGCGGCGTGCGGCGACGCGCTTTTCGTCGCGCTAAACAGCGATGCCAGCGTGCGCGCGCTCAAAGGTCCCGCCCGCCCGATCCTTTCCGAGTTCGAACGAGCTTACGCGCTCTCCGCCCTCGCCTGCGTGCATACGATCGTCCTGTTCGATCAACCGCGACTGGAGGCCGAAATCCGCGCGCTCGCGCCGGACATCTATGTCAAAGCCGGCGATTACTCCCTCGCGACTCTCGATCCGACCGAGCGGGCCGCCCTCCAGGAAGTCGGGGCCGAGGTTCGCTTCCTGCCCTTCCTCCCCGGCTTCAGCACGACCGGGCTGCTGAAACGAATTGCCGCCGCGTCGTCCCCGTAGTCGCCTCGCCGCTCCTCGCGCCCCGCATGCTCTCCGTGCCTCCGTCCCGTCTCCAGCAGATCTGCGCCGCGTTTCCGCAGCAGCGGTTCGTCGTTCTCGGCGACCTCATGCTCGATCACCTGATCGTCGGCGATGCCCGCCGCATCTCGCCCGAAGCGCCGATCCCGGTCGTCAACTTCCTCCACGAAACCTACACACCCGGCGGAGCCGCCAACGTCGCCCACAATCTGGTCTCCCTCGGCGCACGCGTGGATTTGCTCGGCGTGGTCGGCGACGATTCCGCCGCGACGCTGCTGCGCGAAAGCCTCTCTCAACACGCCATCGGCACCGACGGCCTCATCGCCGAGCCCGGCCGCGCCACGACACTCAAAACCCGTATCACCGCGCAACGCCAGCAACTCGTCCGTCTCGACCGCGAAACCAGCGAGCCCGCCAGCGCCGCCACGGCCGAGAAACTCCTTTCGCACCTTCGCGCCGTGCTGCCGGGCGCCGCCGCCGTTCTGGTCGCCGATTACGCCAAGGGCGTTGTCAGCCAGCCCCTGCTTGACGCCACCTTCGGCGAAGCCGCGCGCCTTGGCGTCCCGGTTTGCATCGATCCGAAACCCGCGCATCAGCTCGAGATGCGCGGGTGCGCGCTGCTCACGCCGAATCGCAAGGAGACCTTCGAACTCGCCGGCATGAGCGAATCCGCCAACGCGAATTTCCGCGACCGCGACGACGCCTTGCAACGCGCCGTCGCCGCCGTCCAGGCCCGCCACGATCCCGCCGTGCTGCTTGTCACCTTGAGCGAAGCCGGGCTGCTGCTCGCCGAAAAAGGCCACGTCCCGCAACCTATTCCCACCTTCGCCCGCCAGGTGTTCGACGTCACCGGCGCCGGCGACACCGTGATCGCCGCGTTTGCCCTTGCTCGCGCCGCGGGAGCGACGCCCTTCGAAGCCGCCACGCTTGCGAATCACGCCGCCGGCATCGTCGTCGGGAAGCCCGGCACCGCGAGCGTCACCACCGCGGAGCTGTTGGAGTGGGTGCGGGTTCATCCCGATCGGCGTTAGTTTCTGTCCTCCGCGAACCGGATCTGGAAAAACGGTTCTGGAATCCGTTCGCCGACTCCAACTAGCCTCGGCGGCGATTCGCGTGAACATCCTTTTTGTCAATTACGGCGACTTCACCAGCAACAGCCTGAACCACATCGGCGCGTTCGCCAACCAGCTGACCCTGCTCGGCCATTCCTGCGTCGTCGCCGTCCCCGACAATCCGGAAACGATTTCCGCGATTCCGGAACCGCTGTTCACGCCGCTGACGTTTGAACGTGCGCTGCAGCGCGAGCCGATCTTCCCGGACCGCCGCCCCGCCGACGTGGTGCACGCCTGGACCCCGCGCGAAAACGTCCGCGAGTTCTGCCTGCGCTACCTTCAGCAGCATCGCGACGCCGCCCTCATCATTCATCTCGAAGACAACGAAGCCTTCCTGATCGAATCGTTCGCCCAGGAGGGCATGGATCGACTGCGCACGCTTTCCGACGAGGAACTCGCCGCCCGCCTGTCGCCGCGGCTTTCTCACCCGGTCCGGTTCAAAAACTTCCTCCGGGTCGCGCACGCCGCCACCTTCATCACCGACCGCCTGCGCGAGTTCATTCCCGCGGACAAGCCCGCGCTTCGCCTGCTGCCGGGCATCGATCCCGCAACTTTCGAGCGTCCGGTTCCCACCCCACCAACACGCGAGTCGTTCGGCGTGCAGCCGCACGAGAAACTGCTCGTGTTCACCGGCAGCACGACGTTCGCGAATCTCGCCGACGTGCGCACCCTGCTGCTCGCCGTCCGGCTCCTCAACGATCGCGGCACGCCCTGCAAACTGCTCCGCACCGGAATCAACCCGCCCCAATATTCCGCCGAGCTTGCCGCCATCGCCGGCGGCAATGTGATCGATCTCGGCTTCGTGGAGAAGCCCCTGCTCCCTCATCTCCTCGCGCTCGCGGACGTGCTCGTGCAACCCGGCGCCGCCGACGCGTTCAACGACTACCGGCTGCCCTCGAAAATTCCGGAATTTCTTTTCTCCGGCCGCCCCACGATCATTCCCCGCGCGAACCTCGCCCACGAGATGCAGGACGGGCGCGACGCGCTGCTCCTGGACACCGGCACGCCGGAGGAGATCGCGGAAAAATGTCTGCGGGTCTTTCAGGATCCTGTCCTCGCCGGCCACCTCGCTGAAGGCGCCCGCGCCTTCGCGCGTCGCCACTTCGACCTGAAGGAAAACACCGCCGATCTCCTCGCGTTCTACCAACGCACCGCGAGCGCCGTTGTTCCACTCTTTGCCGATTCGAGCACCCCGCCTTCCGAAGATGTGCTGCTGGCGTCCGGCGAAATCGCGCTCCGCATGCGGGCCAAGGAACTCACCATTGCGCATCTGCGCGACCAGGGGATCGCCGCCGAAAAGCCTTTCCTGTCCCTGAAGGACGAACTCGCGCTGCATCAACGCACGATTCATTCGCTGCAAGGCACCGTCGCCGGCCTCAACGAGACGATCGACTCGCTGCGCCACTCGCTGAGCGGACTCCAGGCCTCCCACGACCTGCAGGTCGCACGTTACAATTACCAGACGGCCAAAACCAACGACGCTCGGAATCAGGTCGAAGTGCTCCGCGGACAGCTCGTCGAAGCGATGAGCGCCGTGCGGCGGTTCGCCGATCAACTGGAAGCGCAGCGCGCCCGTTCGGACGAGCTCTCGGCGGAGCTCCACCAAAGCCATCAGAAGACCAAACGTCTCCAACGTTCCTTTTCCTGGCAGATCACGGCCCCGCTGCGCTCGTTGCGCCGGCTTCTGATCGATCCGCTGACGCGCCGCCGGCCTGCCCCCGCCCCGCGTCCTATTTCTCCGGATACGTCGTTGACTTGCGTCATCGACGAACCCACCGACTGGAACCAGGTCGCTCCGACCGGCACCTTGCGCGGCTGGGTGCTCTCGCAGGAGAATCTCGCGGTGCTCGGCGTCCGGCTTCGCGCCGCCGGTCACGTCTTCGACGCCGCCCACGCCCTCACGCGACCCGACGTCGCCATGGGCCACCCGGCCCATCCGCATGCGTTGCGCAGCGGCTTCTCCCTCGAATATTCGCTGCCCCCGCAAACCTCGCAGCCGCTCCTCCTCGAGGTGCAGACCGAGGATCGCGTCTGGCGCTGCGCGGCGACGCCCACCGCGCAGGTCGCCGCCGAAATTCCGCCGCACCTGCGCCGCGACTACGCGACCTGGGTCCAGCGTTTCGACACCCTCGGCCTCGAGCAAACCGTCGCCCTCCGCGCCCGCGTGGAATCGCTGCCGGACACGCGGCGGCCGCTGATTTCGGTGCTGATGCCGACCTACAACACGCCCGAGGTGTGGCTCATCAAGGCGATCGAGTCGGTGCGCGCTCAGATCTATCCGCACTGGGAACTCTGCATCGCGGACGATGCCTCGACCTCGCCGCACGTCCGCCGCGTGCTCGAGGACTACGCGCGTCGCGACGAACGCATCAAGGTCACCTTCCGTGAACAAAACGGCCACATCTCGGCCGCCTCGAACTCGGCGCTCGCCCTTGCCCGTGGCGAGTTCACCGCGCTGCTCGATCACGACGACGAACTCACTCCCCAGGCGCTCGCGGAAGTGGCGTTCGCGCTCGCCGCGAACCCCGCGCTCGAGTTCCTCTATTCCGACGAGGACAAAATCGACGAGCAGGGCCGGCGTTTCGAACCCTATTTCAAACCCGACTGGAATCCCGATCTCCTGCTCGGCCAGAATTACATCTGCCATCTTTCCGTTTTCCGCACGAGTCGCCTCCACGCCATTGGCGGCTTCCGCGTCGGCTACGAGGGCAGCCAGGACTGGGACCTCACGCTGCGCTTCGCCGAGGGTCTCAGCGCCGGCGAGGTTCACCACATCCCGCGCATCCTTTATCACTGGCGCGCCATCGCCGGCTCGACCGCGCTCGTGATCGACCAGAAAAGCGATTACCCGTTTCTGGCCGCGCGCAAGGCCCTCGCCGATCACCTCGCGCGCACCGGCACGGCCGCCGAACTGGTCTCCGTCACCGGTCGGCACTGGCGCGTGAAGCGCGCCCTGCCCGAACCCGCGCCGCGGGTCTCGATCATCATCCCGACGCGCAACGCCGAGGGCCTCCTGCGCATCTGCATCGGTTCCATCCTGGCGCGCACCGCGTATCCGGATTTTGAAGTCATCGTGGCGAACAACCGCTCCGACGATCCAGGCACGCTGGCCTATTTCGACGAGTTGCGCCGGATCAAGGTCCGCGTGATCGACTACGATCAACCGTTTAATTTTTCCGCGATCAACAATTTCGCCGCGCGGGCTGCGACGGGCTCCGTCCTCGCGTTTCTCAACAACGACCTCGAGGTCATCACCCCCGACTGGCTCGCCGAGATGACCGCCCAGGCGTTGCGGCCGGAGATCGGCTGCGTCGGCGCGATGCTTTATTATCCCAACGAAACCGTGCAGCACGCCGGCGTCGTGCTCGGCCTCACCGGCCCGGCCGGCAAGGACGGCGTTGCCGGCCATGCGTTCAAGGGTTTCCCGCGCGGCGCCGAGGGCCAGCGCAACCGCCTGCGGCTCGTGCAGAACTATTCCGCCGTCACCGCGGCATGCCTGGTCGTGCGCCGCGAGGTTTTCGACCAGGTCGGAGGCTTCAACGAAGCGGACCTGCCGGTCGCGTTCAACGACATCGATTTTTGCCTCCGCGTCCGGCAGGCCGGTTACCGCAACCTGTGGACGCCGTTCGCCGAACTCTATCACCACGAGTCCGCAAGTCGTGGCGCCGAGGATACGCCGGAAAAGATCGCGCGCTTCCAGCGCGAAGCCGCCTACATGCGCCACACGTGGGGTGCGTTGCTCGACAACGACCCCGCCTACAACCCCAACCTGACGCTCCAGCACGAAGACTTCGCGCTGGCGTTCCCTCCGCGCGCGCCGGCAACCTGAGCGTTCGCCGCGCTCCGCCCCCGGCATGCAGGTGTCCGACATCCCCGTTTCGGTCGCAGCCGCCGCTTTCCCGGCGGGCTCACCGACCCGGCGAGCCCTGCGTTGGGCGCTCGCGGTGCTCGCGACGTGGCTCGTTTGGTCGGCCAATCTGTTTTTTCCGAACGAACCGGCGCTCGGGCTCGATCCGTCCTGGCAGAGCGTGCTCTGTCACGCGGTCGGCCGCCCCTGGGTGTTCGGACGCGATTTGGTTTACACCTATGGTCCGTGGGGCTGGTTGACGACGCTCCAATATGACGCGGCGACGTTCTTTCCGCGCATGGCGTGGGAAATCGGGTTCAAGGCATTCGCGTCCGTGATGGTGGTCCTCGCCGCAACCACGCTCGCCTGGCCCCGGCGCATCGCCTTTGTCGCTGCGGCGATTCTGTTTCCGCCCCTTTTTCAGGACACGCTGCCGATGCTGCTCATCGTTGGCCTGACGCTGCTCGCGATGCGCTCAAATCTCCGATGGCCGCTCCTCGTGGCGATCGGCGCGACCCTGGGATTTCTCTCGCTCCAAAAGTTTACTTATCTGCTCATCGCCGGCGACGGGCTGACGTGTGTGGTGGGCCAACGCCTGCGCACGCCCGAATGTGGCCGATCCCTCGCCGCGCTGCTCGGCGGCACAACGGCTTCGTTTTTGACCGGCTGGGTGGCGGCCGGTCAGCCCTTGGCCGCGATCCCACTTTTCCTCCAACATTCGGCGTGGGTGGCTTCTGGATACACGGAAGCGATGTTTCTCGACGAGTCGCCCGCCGTGTTCGCGCTCGGGATCTCGGGCGCGCTGCTGTTTTTGTTGCTCGTCTGGGATCGCGTGAACCGGGAAAGCTGGCCGGCCGCCCTGGCGTTGACCGGGTTCGGCTTTCTCGCCTGGAAGCACGGTTTCGTCCGCGCCGACGGTCATACGCTCGGCTTTTTCTTCTTTGTGCTCTTCGCCGGCATCGCCGCGCCGCGCCTGAATCCGTCCGCAGGCTGGGGGCGCCACGTCACGTCCGGCGCGCTTTGCGCCGTCGCGCTCGGCGGCTGCCTCGCAGCGGAGCCGGCGATGCTCACGCTTCCCTACCACACCAGCCGTCTTCGCCTGGTGAAGAAGACCGAGCTCGCGTTCCAACTCCCTTGGGTTCGCGAAATCCGTGACCGGCAAACCCGTGCCCTCGCCCTCGGCCACGCGCTGCCGGCCGTTCGCGCGGCCATCGGAGACGCCACTGTCGATCAATTCGGCAACAACCAGGCGATTCTCCTGCTCAACGCCTTCAACTATCGCCCGCGTCCGGTCTTTCAAAGTTTCCAGGCCTACTCCGAACCGCTCGCGCGGCTCAATGAAACGGCCGCCCTCTCGCCGGACGGCGCGGAGTTCCTGCTCGCTTCGCTCGAGACGATCGACGGCCGGTATCCAACGCTTGATGACGCGGCTCTGCTCCCGCGTTTGCAGAGCGATTACCGGTTCGTTTTGGCGGAAGGTGGCTTTCTCTTGTTGCAAAAAAATCGCGCCCCCTCGGCCGTCACGCGGAAGCCTCTCGCCTCCGGCTCTCTGCGCTATGGCCCCGAAGCGCAAACCCTGCCGCCAGGCAGCGGGACCGTGTGGGCGAGCATCGAGGCTCCGTATTCGTGGCTGGGTCGGCTGCGCACGTTTTTCTACAAGCCGCCGGAGCTCAGCCTCGTCGTGCGGGATGCCGACGACATCGAACGTCGCTTCCGCCTGATCGTCCCCGCCGCCCGCGCCGGTTTCCTGCTCAGTCCCATGCTTCTGGATACAGCGGACCTTTCGACGCTGTTGACGCAATCCGCCGGCCGGGAAGTCCGTAGCATTCGACTCGAACTTCCACGCGGCGGCGTAAAATATTTCCGGGAACGCGCACGGTTCGAGTTCGCGCGCCTCGACATTATCGCCCGATAGTTGCAGAAGACTTGAACCCTTCAGGCGAAGCCGAAAGGCTTCGCCTAATGCAACTTGAACGCATCAGAACGGCCCGCATGAATCCCATCAACATCATCGACACCCCCTCCGCCAATGCGCTCGCCGATCCGCTCGCGCTCCGCATCGAAGGCTGGGTGCATGCGGCATCGCGACACGACGATCTGGTCGCGGTGGAGGTGCTCGCCGACGGCGAACTGCTCGGCCAGACGGCGTTTTTCTTCATTCGTCCCGACGTCAACGAGGCGCATTCCTTTTTGAGCGACACGCGGACCGGGTTTTCGGTTTTGCTCAGCGCCCCGTCCCTGTTCAGGCGGGAGTTCGTCACGCTCGGCTGTCGCATTCGTTTCAGCGACGGTTCCTTCGTGCTCGGGGCCACGCGCACCATCCAGGTCATCGATCGCGACTATCGCTCGAACGACTACGGCGTCTTGGCGCGACCCGACGAGACGCGGCTGTTTCACCGGTCCGACATCTACACCTCGGGCGCATCTGTCTCCGAAATCAATCCCGAGTGCCTGACAATGCTTCGCCGCTATCTTCCGGAGCCCCCCAGCCACGTGCTCGACGTCGGGTGCGGTTTTGGTGGATACGGGCGCGCGCTGCTCGATGCGGGTTACGACTGGCTCGGCGTGGAGGTCAAAGCTTCCGATTGCGACGAGCTGGCGCGGCGGAATCTTCCCCACCGCCAGGTCGATGGCCGCACGCTGCCGTTTGCGGATCACGCCTTCGAATCGACGATCTGTATCGAAGTCCTCGAGCATATCGCCGAGCCCGCCGGGTTCCTGTCGGAGATCGCGCGAGTCACCGGCCATCGCTGCCTGATCTCGGTCCCCAACCTGGAATTGATCCCCTACCTTCATCCTTATCGCGTCGTTCCCTGGCACCTGCTCGAAGGCGATCACAAGAACTTCTTCACCCGCGCGAGTCTCCGCGGGCTGTTGTCCGGTTATTTCAGGAAAGTCGAGATCCTCACCTACGCACCCCTGCCTGTGCGCACACCCGAAGGTCTCCCGCTCGACAATCATCTGTTCGCTATATGCGAAAACTGAGCCCGGGCGCGCTGTCTCGCTGGTTGCTGCTGCTTGGCTTCGCGCTGACGATTCTCGGCGCGAAGTTCTGGCTCATTCAGCGTGCCGGCAGCGACCTGCCAGTGCTCGATCAATGGGACGGTGAAGCCGAATTTGCGCTGCGTCCCTGGTTGGAGAACCGGCTCACGGCGGCCGACATCCTGAAGCCGCACAACGAGCACCGCATCGTCACCACGAAGCTTCAAACCCTCGCGTTGACGGCGCTCAACCGGCAGTGGGATGGCTACGTCGAAACGGTGTTCAACGCGTTCATTCACCTCGCGTCGGCGGTTCTGCTGCTGTGGTGCGCCCGACGCTGGCTGCGCGGGCCGCCGTTTTTTTGGTTTGGATTGCTGCTGCTGCTCCTCTTCAGCCTGCCGTTCTCCTGGGAAAACACCCTCGTCGGATTTCAGGCCCAGTTTTATTATCTGCTGCTCTTCTCGCTCGGACACCTGATCTTCTCGCTCGAATCGGAACGTTTCACGGTTCGCTGGGCGCTCGGCCAGCTCTGTGCCGTGCTTGCGCTGGCGACGATGGCGACGGGGTTTCTTTCCGCGCTGGCCGTGCTGTCGGCGCTGGGTTATCGCCTCGTTCGCGAGCGTCGCTGGACGCCGCAGCAAATCCTCACCGCGTTGCTTGCGGGCGCAGCCGTTGTCGCCGGTTGGGCGATGAAAGTCGATGTGGCGGGGCACGCGATTTTGAAGGCGCACACGCCGTTTCAATTCGTCTTCGCGCTGCTGCAGTTGCTCGCGTGGCCCGGGCCATGGTTTCTCCCGCTGGTCTTCGCGCCCGCGGCGATTTTTATCTGGCGCGCACTGCGACGCGGCGCCGGCAACGCGCCTGATCCCGTGTTGCTCGGATTGTTGAGCTGGAGCCTGCTGCAGGCGCTCGCGCTGGCCTACGGCCGCGGCGGCGGCGCAGTTGAGGCGTCGCGTTACACAGATCTGCTCGCGATCAACGTCGCCGTTGGCGGCCTTCTGATTTTGCGCCAGGCCCGTCCGTGGTTCGTCGGCGCGTGGATGGTGGTCGCGATCGGCGGTCTGCTCACTCGCAGCGTTCACGAGGCAAAGGGGGCGATTGGCTCGCTTCCGGAGATCCACCAGCGGCAGCAGGAGCTTGTCCGTTCTTATGTGGCGAACGGCGATCCCGCCGTCTTCGAGAACCAGACGTGGCCCGAGATCCCATATCCCAGCGCGCCGGGGTTGCGGCAACGACTGGATACACCGGTGCTGCGCGCGATTCTGCCTTGGACCGTGCGAACGCCCATTCGTCTCCGGGAAGAAACGATGCCTCGCGATCCGCATTCCGCGCCGACGCTGCCACGGGGCAATTGGGAGATTGCGCTAAGCACACGCGGCGAACCGGAAGCCGAACGAGAAGAGGTTTCCTGGCGAAGCGACCCTGTGGCGACATCGACGCTGCCCGTGCTGCGGTTCCTCGTGGCCGGCGATTTGGGCAACGGATCGCCCCACCTGCGATTGACAATCAAGAGTCGGGAAGGCGAAACGCCGGTGATTCCTGAGGCGCCTTCCGGCGAGCGATGGAAACGCGTGACGGTCGCCCGGCCGGCAGGCGAATGGTGGATCGAGGCGACCGACGGCGATCCACGCGGCTGGTTCGCTTTCACCCGGCCGATCGAGATGGGCTGGACCAGCTGGGTCGCCGAAAAGATGACGAAGCAGTATGCCACTATCCTCGTCGCGGGATTGGTGCTCATCGGAGCCGCAACGGCGATCAGGCGCAGTCGCAAGCTGCCGCGCGTCGTGAGGCCGACCTCTTCGGCGGCCGCGATCGCATCGATCGCGGCGATGTTGGCCGCGGGAGCCATTGCCGTCGTTCTTTTGGTCCGGCTGAAACTGGTAAACCCGATCCCTCCTCCGGTCACGCCCGCGCCGTTTACAGAGCGCGATTTTGCCCTTCACGTCCTGTCATCCCGCGCGCCGCCGCCTTCGGCGGAAACATTCGCCGGACGGGTGCCACCAGCACTCGGCGGCGACCGGTGGTTTGGCTCTTACTATGGCGGCGACGCATTCACCGGCGTCCTCGCGACGGTCCCGTTTCCGCTTCACGAAGACAAGCTTTTCGTTCCGATCGCCGGCTATCCCCACTCGCCTGGCACGGAGCTGGCGCTGGAGATCGAAACGCCCGACGGCCCGAAGCGAATCGCATTTACTGGAAAAAATCCCACCGAGCGGAGCGCCCTGTGGTCCGTGGATGTCAAGAAATGGCGCGGCGCCCCGGCCAGGCTGGTGCTGACGGACGCATCGCCGGCATTCGCCGGCTGGCTCGCCATCGGCGCGCCGTCGTTTTCTCCGCCGCACGAGGTGCCATGGCTTGAGAACGTTCGCCGCAACTACCTTTGGTTCGCGACCGGTGTGGTCGCCGTATCCGCGCTCCTGTTACTGCCGGGGCTGGCCCTGGCGACGTGGCGTCCGGGTTGGCGATTCTCCGCGACGGTTATGATCGCGATTCCCGGCCTGCTTGCCCTGGCCGCAGCCGGCTTGATGATGTGGCTGACGGGAAATGCGAACGGCGAGGTCTTCGCGGTCACCTGGCTGCTGGCTCACGGCGTTCTTGCCCTGCTGCTCGCGGTGCGCTGGTGGGGGCACGGCGTGCCGTTGGCGCGCGAGGATTGCCAGGCGGGCCTGGTCTACGGAGCAGTCGTGGTCGCCGCGCTCGCCTATGGCGTGCTTCCGCTCGAGGTCGCGCAGGAGTTTGGAGCCCGCACCACGGTGCAAAGTCGAATGATTGCGTCGCCTCCGGATCACGACATCCCGTGGCGGACCGCCGCCTATTTTCTACATGGCAAGGACGGTAACGAGGACCGTGCCGCCTACTTCGGTGAGATGTGGTCGGTCGGTTCGCGCGGGCCGTTGCTGCCGCTCGCGTTGACCTCTCTCTTTGCCTTCTTCGACGTGGATCCGGGATCGCCACCAGGGGCGCGAACGGACGCCTGGCCGGCTTCGTCGGACGGGTTCTGGCTCGCGCGCGCGTTCACGATTTTGTGCAACGCGCTCGTCGTGCTTGCCGGCGCGGCCTTGGCGTCGCATCTCGCGCCGCATTCCCAACGCCTGGCGCTGCTTGCTTTGGCGTGTGCTCCCGTTGTCGCCATCAACACGGATTTCGTGTGGCCCAAACTCCTCGCCACCACATTCGTCGTGCTTGCGGTGCGCGCGATCGTCGCGCAACAGCCGGCCTGGCGCAGCGCCTTGTGGTGTGCGCTCGCCTACCTCAGCCATCCGGTGGGAGCGCTGATGACGCCGCCGGTCTTTGGTTTTCTCGCATGGCGGGCGTGGCGGGAAAGCGAACCCGATCGCAGATTACGCACAGCCGTGCGAGCGGCCGGTTGGTTCGCCGGCGCGCTCGCCGCCTGCCTTTTGCCGTGGCTGGCCTATAAAGCCTGGTTGGGACATCCGGACGCCATGCTCCGTTATACCCTCGGCGACGGGCGCGGATTTCTGGCCGTGGCGAGCATCGGTTCATGGCTCGATTGCCGCTGGCAGAACTTCTGGCTGACCGTTGTTCCCGCAGGTTTTTTCTATTCGTCGCACATGACGGCGTGGCTGGAGGGTCCGCTCAGCCCGACACTGCGATGGGCAGTTGGATACGCGAAATCGCTGCCGGGCGCGATGGGGCTGATTCTGTATCCGGCGGCGCTCTACAGTCTCTTCCGCCCCGCGCCGCAGTCGGCCGCCGGACTGCGTTTCTGGATTTTTGCCGGTGCGTTCGCGACGATGCTGGTTTTCTGGGGCTTCAGCAATGACGGTCTGGGACGCAACTGCCTGGAGCCGCTCTCGATTCTTCTCATCATTTACGCGGCCGCCGTTTTGCCGCCGGTCCGACGCGGCTGGTATTGGGTGCTGCCAATCGCGGCGCTCGAAATGGCGGGCATCCGGGTGCTCGGCATCGTTGCCGCGCCCGACTTCGCCAGCTGGCAGATCAACGGCGAGGCCGCAGCGCTTTTGGCCCTCTCCATCGCCGCTGCGCTCGCACCTGCGATGTGGTATGTGGCTCGACCTTGGTATCGCTCATCCGATTCCCAAGGACTGAAGTTTCTGACCGCGGCGCTGATCGTCGTGGTGGTCGGATCTGTCCTGGCGCGAGCGAGTGTCACGTCCGGACAGATACTCATTCAAAATCTGACAGCGTGGCTGGCGAGCGGTCTTGTTTTGGCCGGAATGGGAATGGTTGCACTCGCGGCGGTCCAGCGGCTCGGTGGCATCACGCAGCCCTGGCACCCCCTCGTCGCTGGGGCGCTGGTCTGCGCCGCAGGATATGTAACCTTCTGGGCCTACTTCCTGCATCCGTGGTTCGGACATCTGGTCGCCATTGGCGGCGCAATCGGCGCCATGACCTTCGGCTGGGGCCATCACCTCCGCGGCTTGCAGATGAACCCCGAAGCCAGACGCATCGCGCTGCTCGGCGGCTTCATCGGTCTGGGCTACATCGGCGTTCTCCATTTATATTCCGGGAGTGGAAACCTCTACGCGCTGTCCGCGAATCGGTTTCTCGCCGGACTCCCGGGCGACAATGAACTTCCGCACCTCTTCGCCGAGCGACTTTACACCGGCAGCTCACTCAAACCTTTCTCCGGCGACTGGCTTTCCAGCGACCGG
The DNA here is from genome assembly GCA_040255565.1 of Opitutaceae bacterium. Classification (GTDB taxonomy): domain Bacteria; phylum Verrucomicrobiota; class Verrucomicrobiia; order Opitutales; family Opitutaceae; genus Opitutus. The sequence goes on from JBDZVH010000003.1 coordinate 205,390, forward strand.
CCGCCGCTGCAAACCGGCTGGATCCTGCTCACCCGCGCGCCGCTTGCGCCTTTGGGGTTGGACGCCAAATCCGTGAGCGGCATGTCGGCGATCTGGTTTCAACTTCTCTGGGTGCCTGCGTGCTACGGTCTGCTCCGATGGCTGCAAATTCCGCCCCGACGAAGCGCCGTTTGGGTCGCCCTGCTTTCCCTCAGCGGTTTCTTCCTGCTGCACTCCACCTTTGTCTGGCCCAAGCTCGCCGCGGGCGCGCTGATGTGCGGCGCGTTTGTGTTATGGGTCTCGCGGGCCGAATCGAGCCGGCTTTCATCGGCGCTGGTTGCCGGTTCGCTTTGTGCCGCGATGGCCTGGCTCGCCCACGGCGGCGTGGCGTTTTCCCTCCTTGCGCTCGTGCCCTGGATTGCGTGGGACGCTTTGAAGGGTCGATATCGGGACTGGCTCCTCGCCGGATGCGTGTTCGCCCTCGCCGCCACGCCCTGGCTGCTGTATCAAAAATTCTATGACCCGCCGGGCACCCGCCTCGTGAAGTGGCACCTTGGCGGCCAGATCGCCCCGGACCCTCGGGGAGTCTGGGAAACCCTGCGGGAGAATTACGGTGCCCTGGACGGCGCAGCCATCGGTCATCAGAAGCTCGAGAATTTTAAAACGCTCTTCCGCGGAGAATGGCACGAACTGGTCGCCACCTCCGCCGCGGGAGCCGAAGCCCGCCGCATCGACGAATTCTTCCATACGTTCCGAGCGTTCGGTTGGTGGCTCGTCGCACTTTTCTTTCTGCCGCTGATTTTCCGGCGCTTGAGAGTTGCCCCGCCGGAGTCCGCGTCTCGGGCGAAAAGACACGGCGCGCTTCTGGCGTGGAGTCTCGGGACACTCTGCGTCTGGTGCGCATTGATGTTCAAGGGAGGCGAAGCCATCGTTCACCAGGGATCCTTCGCTGCGATGATTGCCTTGTTCGCACTGTTCGCCGCCTGGTGCGACGTTGTTGGCCGGTTCGCCATCCCCGCGATGGCGGTGCTTCAACTCGCGGCCTTCGTGTTCACCTGGGTTCCCGGCAATGGGGTCATCGGGGGAAACATGCAACCGCTGGCCTGGGGAATCGTGATCCTCGGCGCGGCGGGGGTAATTCTGATTGGCTGCCGACCGCATCGGGAAGTCGCGGCGGCGGAAAAGGAAGGGGCGTCATGACGAGAACCTTGCTCGACTGGCTCGATCGCGAGCCCTGGCACTACTGGAGCATCGCGCTGCTGACGACCGTCGCGTGGACGGTCACCCTGCTCATCGATCGCGACGATCGCCGCTGGTCGAGAACCTGGTGGCTGTGGTCGGGCGCAAGCGTCCTGCTGCTGCTGGCCTGGCGTTGGCCATTTCTGGTCGGTCCCGCGATCGCCAATCCCGACGAGGCGCAAATGATCGCGGGCGCGATCACGCTTAAGTCGTATCCCATTTTTTGGAAATACGTGGACGGCACGACTCACGGTCCGCTCGCCGACGTCCCCCTGCTCTTCGCCCACGCCTTCGGTGTTCCGCTCAGCTATGGCGGCGCCCGGTTCGTCGGCGGGATGATGATGATCGGCGGCTGGTTGCTCGCGGCCCGCGGGCTGCGGCATTGCGGCTCCTTCTCCGCGATTCGACTGGGGCTGGCGCCAGTCATCCTGCTTTGGGTCTCCATCTCTTTTTATGACTTCTCCGGATACACGAGCGAGATGCCCGCGATCTTTTTTGCGCTTGTTGCGATCTGGCCGCTCGCATCGGCACTGCGTTCCCCGGAGTTGTCCATTCGCCAACGCGCATCGCTACTCGCGTTGGGCGGGGCGCTGCTGGGCTGCATCCCCTACGCGAAGATCCAAGGCATCCCCCTCGGCGTCGCCATCGGAGCCGTGTCGCTGATCGCGGCGTGGCGGCGACCCGCGCGCGGTCGGTTCGTAACGGCCCTCCTCGCCGGCGCGTTGGCCCCCTCGCTGTTCCTGGCGGTTTACCTGATCATTTGGGGACTCACCCAGCAGTTTTGGCTTACGTATGTTTTGAACAACCTGCTCTACGCGGACGGCGGCGAGTTCTCGTGGTGGTGGATGATTTCTCAGCTTTGGAGCTGGATGGACGTCGCGCCCGGGTTGCAGCCGGCCGCAGGCATCACGATCCTCGCTTTCCTTGCCGCGCTGGTTGTCTCCTGCCGCTGGCGCCCGATCCGCCGGCCCTGGCTCCCAGCCGACGCGCCGTTACTCTCCAGGATTCGCGTGCGCGGTTTCTCGCTCAGTCCGGGCGGAGCATCCCGCTTCCTCCTTGCCGCGGTGGTCGTGGTGGCCGGCGTCTATTGCGTGCTGGCGCCGCGTCGCTTCTTCGCGCACTACCTGCAGTTTTTGAGCGTGCCTCTCGGAGCGCTGGGGATCGTCGCGTGGTGCGAACTTCGTTTCCGCATGGCAAAGCTGTCGGGCCGGGCCGAGTTCGCGGTGCTGGCAATACTGGCGCTTCTGATGGCGAGCCCGCTGATCGTCGCCCGTCTCCAACGAGCGAATCCTGAAATGCGTGGCGAGTGGACTCGGCGGCAAGGCGAAATGAGATACCCCGCCTCGATCGCCATCGCCCAGCTGGCCCAGCCGGGCGACACGATGACGGTGTGGGGCTGGATGCCCTATTTTTACGTCGAGACCGGCCTTCCCCAAGCCGCCCGCGACGGCAATACGCAACGGCAGATTCAAGGCTCCATGGTGGAGTTTTATCGCCAGAGATACCTGTGGGATCTGCAACGTCGGCTGCCCCGCATTTTCGTCGATGCCGTGGGCGGAAACAATTTTGGCTACAACGACCGCAGCCCCGAGCATCGCCACGAGAGTTTTCCACTGCTGCGGGATTTTGTGGCTCGTCACTACTTTCTGGCGGCGACCGTCGACGGCAGCCGCATTTATATCAGGAAACAGTAAAGCCCGTTTCGCTCGTTTCCCGCGCTCCGCACGTCGGCCGCGCCCCCTCAATCGTCTCGGGAAACCGGCGGACGTCTCACCCCGGGGAGCACGACCATCGTTCGAGTTGCGCCGCGACGTGCGTCGCTTATTTAGCTGGTTCTTCTCAACTTCCTCCTCTCGTGCCCAAAACCCTTCTCGTCACTGGTTCCTCCGGTCTCATCGGCTCCGAAGTCTGCGTCTATTTCGCCCGCGAACTCGGTTACACCGTCCACGGCGTCGACAACAACCAGCGCGCCGTCTTCTTCGGCCCGCAGGGCGACACCCGCTGGAACCAGCAGCGCCTCGCGCACGAGCTGCCCGGCTTCGTCCATCACGAGCTCGACATCCGCGACCGCGCCGGCGTCCTCGCCCTCGTCAAATCCGTCAAGCCCGACGCCATCGTCCACACCGCCGCGCAACCCAGCCACGATCGCGCCGCCGCCATCCCGTTCGACGACTTCGACACCAACGCCGTCGGCACACTCAACCTCCTCGAGGCCGCCCGGCAGTCCGCGCCCGAGTCGCCGTTCGTCCACATGAGCACGAACAAGGTTTACGGCGACGCCCCGAATCGCATCGCGCTCAAGGAACTCGAGACGCGCTGGGACTACGCCGATCCGACCTACGAACACGGCATCGCCGAGACGTTCACCATCGACCAGTCGAAGCACTCGCTTTTCGGCGCGTCGAAGGTCGCCGCCGATGTCATGGTCCAGGAATACGGCCGCTATTTCAACCTGCCCACCTGCTGCCTTCGCGGCGGCTGCCTCACCGGTCCCAACCACTCCGGCGTCGAGCTCCACGGCTTCCTCTCCTACCTCGTGAAATGCAATCTCGAGGGCCGCGAATATAAGGTTTTTGGATACAAGGGGAAACAGGTGCGCGACAACATCCACTCACTCGACGTCGCCCGCTTCATGGCCGCGTTCGTCTCCGCGCCGCGCGCCGGCGAGGTCTACAATCTCGGTGGCGGCAAGGCCAACAGCACGTCCATCCTCGAGGCGTTCAAGATCGCCGAAAAATTCACCGGCAAGCCGCAGGTTTACACCTACGTCGACCAGAACCGCATCGGCGACCACATCTGCTACTACTCCGACCTGCGCAAGATGCGCGCGCACTACCCGTCGTGGGACATCACGCAGTCGCTCGAGGAAACGATCCGCCAGATTGTCGAAGCCTGGCAGCGCCGGCCCCAGGCCGCATAACCGCCGCGCGCATCCACCTCGCGCCGCCGCGCCCTCACTGCAGCATGCGGACGCGGCGGTCTTTCCGCGGAAACTGCAAGGTCACGAGCGTGCCCACGCCTTCCTTGCTCTCGATGCCGATCTGGCCGCCGTGGTCGCGCATGATCCGCTGCACGATCATCAGGCCGAGACCGTGGCCGCTGGATTTCGTGGTGTGATACGGCTGAAACAACCGCACGAGATCCTCCTGCTTGATACCCGCGCCGGTGTCGCCAAAGAGCAAATACACATTGTCGTCGTCCGCGTGCGACCGGATTTTCAGTTTCCCACCCGGCTGCATCGCCTCGATCGCGTTTTTGATGATGTTGAAAAACACCTGCTTGATCTGATTGGCATCCGCCATCACCACCGGCAGCTCGCCCGTCGCTTCCGCATCGACGGTGATCCCGCGATCCGCGAGCTCGCCGTGCTGGAAACGCAGGACGTCCGCGAGCAGCTCCGCGAGGTGCGTCTCCGACAGGTCCGGCGTGCGCGGCCGGATCGCCTCGAGGAAGTTGCTGATGATCCCGTCAAGCCGTCGGACCTCCTCCTGACAGACTCCGATCGAGTTCTCGAGCCCCGCGACGTCCTTGTCCTTCGCCGAACGCAGTTTCTTCAACCGGCGCTCGATCAACTGCAGGTGAATCGTCAGCGAATTCAGCGGATTGCCCAGCTCGTGCGCCACGCCTGCCGCGAGCAGCAGGATCGATGACGTCCGCTCGTTTTCGATCCGCGCCTCCGTGGTTTGTTTGTCGCGCGTGATGTCGGAGAGGATGACCGCAAACCGGCGCAGCGCGCCGCGGGATTCGTTGCGAAACGGCACCATGTAGAGCCGCACCGTCCGTGGCTCCGGATACGTCAGCTCGAACTCGCGCGCCACGATCGGCAGCGACGCCACGCCCTCCGCGTCGAGGGCGCGCTCGAGCGACGGTCGCAGTCCTGGCACGAGCCGCCACAGCGTCTGCCCCGACAGGTCTTCGTCCGCCAGGCCGATCAGTCGCTGCGCCGCGCGATTGGCGTATTCGATTCGCCCATCCGCGCTGATCACGAGCACGCCTTCCTGCAGCACGTTGAAGATGTCCTCGAACAGCCCGCGCTCGCGCGCGAGCCGCTGCACGAGGTTCGCGAGATTGACCGAGTCGAGCGACTCGACGCGTCCAAGCACGCGGTCCAGCGAGGAATTCTTCTTACCGGGCATGGGCGCACAAAAACTGAAACGCGGAAAAACTGAAATGCTGAAAACTCCGCCCGTTCCCGGCTTTTCAGCCTTTCAGGTTTCTGGTGTTCCCGCGCTCGACGTCTTCAGCGTTTCACTCCCCGAACATTTCCATCTGCGCGGGATCGACGCGCACCGCGAGCAGCTTGCGCAGGAACATCTCGCGATGCTCGATACAGCGTCCGAGCCGCAGCACCGCCTCGCGATGCTCCTCCGTCCCATAGCCTTTGTGCTGCGCAAAACCGTAGCCGGGGAATTTCGTGTCGAGCTCGCACATCAGCCGATCGCGCGCGACCTTCGCCACGATCGAAGCCATCGCGATGCAAAGCGAGCGCGCGTCGCCGTTGACGAACGCCGTGTGGGGATAAGGAAAGCCGCGCAACGCCAGACCGTCGATGAGCACACGCGCCGAGACCGTGGGCTGAAACGCCGCGCGCTCCTCGAAACTCGAGAACAGGTCCGGCTCGACTTTGCGCTCGAAGGCATCCGGCGGATGGATCGCTTCCAGCGCCCGGCGCATCGCGAGCTTGGTGGCTCCGAGGATGTTGAACTGCGCGATCTCGTCCACGCCCGCCACGCCGAAATGCGCGTGGATCATTCCGTTCGCCGCGAGGGTCTCGAACTCCTGCCACAACTCCTCGCGCTGCGACGCGTTGAGCGCTTTCGAGTCGTTGACGCGCCCGGCTTTCGTGATCGCCCAGCGGCTCTCCAGAAACTCGCGCGTCACCAGCACCGCCGCCGCCACGACCGGCCCGGCAAACGCGCCGCGCCCCACTTCATCGACGCCGATGAGGCTTTGGTAACTTTCGATCTGCTTCAGATCGAACGCCCGCAATTGTCTGCGCTTCGGCATGCTAACGCGTGATCGACGGGAGGGACGCTTCTCCGAGGCGTCCGTTAAAGATCGTCGCTGCGGGAAAGCGGACGGCTCGGAGAGCCGTCCCTACCGCCGTGTCCAACCTCAAAACCCTCCCCTTCATCGTCCGCCCCACTCCATTTTCTCCCGCGGCTCCTTCAACGGCAACTCGTCCAGTTTGCCCATCGCCGCAACCACCTCATACGCCGTGCGAAAATGCAGCTTGGCGAACTCGCCGAGCGCCCGCGTGCCAAACTTTTCGATGATCTGGCGCGCCTGCTCCTTCACCAGCGGTCCGGCGCCTTTCTGGAGTTTCGCGCCGAAGCGGCGGGACAGCAGGTTCATTTGTCGCACGAACTCGGCGCGCGCGACCACCGACGCCGCGGCGACGACGGGATCTTCTTCCGCCTTCGTCCGCATCTTGAGCTCGAAATCCTTCACGCCTTTGCGCGCGAGCTCCCGTTGCGCGAGCGGCTGTTCGGAAAACTGGTCGAGCAATCCCCACGACACGCGCTTCGCTGCGAGGGCTTGTTCGAGCGCCGTCGCGTGCTGCCACGCCAGCAGGCGGTTGAGATTCGCGCCGGGCCGCGCCATCAAATCGTTGTATTTCGCCATCCCGCAATAGCAGGTGCGCACAACGACGTCCTTCGTTTCGCGAATGATCCGGTCGAGCTCGAGGATCCGCGTCTCCGTGATCTTCTTCGAGTCCTGCACGCCTGCCTTGCGCCACGCGTCGATCGCGGCCTTGTCGGCGATCACCGTGGCCGCGATCACCGGTCCGAAAAAATCGCCCTTGCCGCTTTCGTCCAGGCCCGCGTGCGACTCGAACCAGTCCGGATGCAGGGCCTCGTCGTAGCCGAGCTTCGCCACCCCGGTGACCTCCGGCTCCAGCGTCATCGTGATAAACTCCTCGGTGCCCTTGCCGGCGATCACGACCTTGCCGCTCGTGTAGGCACTGATGTTTATGCGCGCGGCGTCGGATTTGAACGCGAACCGCGTATAGGCCACCTCGAACGGCGTGAAACCGCGTGCCTTGCAGATCGCGTGGAGCTTCTCCATCTGCGCGTCGTCGAGCTTGGTGGTGTAGGACGAGAGCTTTTTCGGCGCCTCTTCCTCGGCTGGCTTTCTTGGCATCACGCGATTCGCCACAAAAAGCGGGGAAAGCACAAAAAAATTCTGCTTGGGCCGCGACGAAGTTTTGTGCCTCTTCGAGCTTTTGTGACCGCCTCCCTCACTGCCCGCCGGGCCGAGTTTCAAACCGCGCTGCTGGCCTGGTATCGCCGGCACGCCCGCACGCTGCCATGGCGCGACCGGCCTTCGGCTTACAAAACGGTCGTGAGCGAGTTCATGCTGCAGCAGACGCAGGTGAAAACGGTTCTCCCCTATTTCGCGCGCTGGCTCGCAGAGTTTCCCGATTTTGCCGCGCTTGCCGCCGCGCCGGAGCCGCGCGTCCTGAAACTCTGGGAAGGCCTCGGCTACTACTCGCGCGCCCGTAATCTGCACAAACTCGCGAAAGCCGTCGCCGCGCTCCCCGCACTCCCGCGCACGCCCGACGCGTGGCGCGAGTTGCCGGGCGTCGGTCCCTACACTGCGGCGGCGATCACGAGCATTTCGTTCAACGCGCCCGCCGCCTGCGTCGATGGCAATGTCGTGCGCATCCTCGCGCGGCTGACCGCTGATGCCACGTCGTTTCGCGATTCCGCGACCGCCGCGAAAGCCTTCACGCCGCTGGGCAGCGAACTCCTCTCGCACGAGGCCGCCGGCGATCACAATCAGGCGATGATGGAGCTCGGCGCCACCGTCTGCTTCCGACAAAAGCCGCTCTGCCTGACCTGCCCGGTGCGAATGTTCTGCGCCGCCGGTCAGCGCGGGAATCCCGAGGATTATCCGCGGCTCGCGCCGAAGCAAATGGAGCAACACGCCGTGACGCGCGTCTGGTGCGAGCGCGACGGCGCGCTCCTGCTGCATCGCGCCGCCGCCGGTGCGCGGCGGCTGGCCGAGTTACACGAACTTCCCACCGCGGAACAAGCGGGCATCGACGCCGGGCGATTGAACGACGAACACCTGCTCGCGAAAAAGCGGCGCGGCATCACGCGTTTTCAAATCACGGAATCGATCTATCGCGCGCCCGCGCCGCGCGGAAAGCTCGGACCGGAACTAGTGTGGGTGTCGCGGTCCGACCTCGACACGATCACGCTGTCCGGCCCGCATCGCCGCTGGATCGGCGAGTTGCTCAAGGGAAGATAGGGACGGCTCTCCGAGCCGTCCGCGTTCGCCCAAGCGCGGGGCGCACCCAACTTAGGACGCGTGGGGACACGCGTCCCTACCTCTTTATCGCCGAATTATTCGCCGAGAAGTTTGGCGAGTTGCTGCTCGAGCGCAGGGCCGCGCAGGTTTTTCGCGACGATCCGGCCTTCCTTATCCAGCAGGTAGGTCGCGGGAATGCTGTTCACGCCATACGCGCGGCCGAGTTTGCTGTTCCATCCCTGACCGTCGAAATACTGCGGCCACGTCATCTTGCGCTCCGCGATGAAATTCTTCAGCGCGCTTTCGCTCTGGTCGAGGCTGATCCCGACGATCTCGAAACCTTTGTCGTGATACTTCTGATACGCCGCCAACACGTGCGGCAGTTCCGCCACACATGGTCCGCACCACGTCGCCCAGAAATCGATCAACACGACCTTGCCCTTGAACTGACTGACCGAGAGCGGCTGGCCCGCGAGATCCTTTTCGTTGAAATCCGGGAACACCGCGCCGGGTCTTAAGGCCGCCTGCGCCTGCAGGCTCTCCTTCTGCTGATCCAGTTGCGCGAGCAGCTGCACGGCGGTCCGACCCGATTCCGAATCCGGAAACTCCTCCTTGAGCGCCGTCAGCAATTCCGCCGCGCGGTCGTAGTCCTCGAACACCTGCAGATACAGCGCCGCCTTCATCAGCATCGCCTGCGCGCTCAGTTCCGTCGGCTGGCCGCGATGGTCGGCGATCAGGGTGTCGAACGCCTTTAACTCTTCGGCGAGATCCGCCTCCGTGCGCGCGCCCGCCGTCAGCTTGGTTTTGATCCGCTCGATCAGTGCCTTCAACTCGTCGACGCCCTGCGGCGAGGTCGCCGTGGTGGCGGACGAATCGGTGTCCGCCGCACCCGCGACGCCGGACGCGCCCAGCACCAGGGCGCAGAGAAGAAACGTTCTGAATTTCATAAGTGAGGTTACGCCCATTTGCGGGCGAGCAAGGCTTCGACGCGTTCTTTCGAGATGCGCACGCCTTCGACCGGCACGCGCGGGCTCAGTTCGAGAACCAGCACGTGTTCCGGCCGCCAAAACTCGCTGACCATGTTGAAATCGATGTGCCCCGTGCCGATCGGCTGGTGATCCGAGCCCTCGGCGTCGACGTCGTGCAGATGAAAGCCGATCGTGCGCGCCGAAAGTTTTTCCAACTGCGCGCGGTGGTCGATCATGCCCATCGACTGTTTGATGTCCGCATGCCCCGTGTCGTGCCAGTAGCCGGCGGAAACGTCGGCCGGCAGAGTCGCGAAATAATCCGCGAAATCCGCATCGAACGGCAGTTCCTCGAATTTCTCGCGGTTCTCGAAGCCCAGCCGCACGCCTTTCTGTTTCGCGTAGGCGAGCACCTCCCCAACCGTCTCTTTCGTTCGCTCCCAATACGGCCCGAGACGCTTGCGCAGCCGGTTGCTGCATTTGTCGAGCAACGCGCGGTAACGCGGATTGCCCATGTGGGCGTCGCGCGCATGCCGGCGGGCGTAGGCGCGGAGTTTGCGGCCGGGGTTGAGCCAGAAAAAATGGACGCTGCCCAAATGGCAGACGAGGACGCGCGCCTTTACCTGCGCGGCAAAGTCGATCGACCGCTTGGTGTGCCGCAGCCATTGGTCGTGCTCGCGGGCGTCGAGCGACGAGGGCTCGAAGAGATTTGGCGCCGCATGCACGATGCCCATGGGCAACGGGCAAAAGTTATGCGTCGAGCTGACCTTGATGATGCCCTCGTCGACCGCTTTCAGGATGCCGGGCACCAGGGTGATCCGGACACCGTGGCTCAGTTCCACGTATTCGAATCCGATGTCGGCCATCTCCCGGGCCATCGCATAGCCGTCGGAATGACGGTGCGAGCACCAGCAGCAGGAAAGCGAAAACACAGGCTTCACCTCACCAAAAACTCGAAAATCCCATCCCGTTGCACGCAAAAAGAAAGCCGCGCCCCGGACGACCGGGAGCGCGGCTGAAATTCAGCGTCCGAGAACCTCAGCTCTCGTAACGGCGGCGCAGCATCTGGGTGAAGGCCTGGACCTTCTCCTTGCGGCGGCGCTTTTCGCACGGCTTCTCGTAGTAGCGCTTGGCGCGAACACCCTTGATGATGTTCTCGCGATCGAGCTTCTTCTTCATGCGACGGATCGCACGATCAACCGGCTCATTCTTACGGATTTTGATTTCGATAGCCATGTGGGACGGACGGAAGGTGAGAGAAAAGTGGGTAACTACGCCACCCCGCCCCACACGCGTCAATGGTCTTTTTCGCCGTTTGCCGCCCGCCCGCGGTTTGCGGTGGCGTTCCGCCACTTTCCCCGTGGGCACCGCCTCCAAATTCCGCCGCAGCCACGTGATTTCCGGCCGTTTCCCGCTCGCGCCCACCTTTCCCCTTGCCCGCTCCGCCCGCGCGTTTCCTTCATAAACCCGTGCCGTCCGCCGATCCGAATTTCGTCCATCTTCACGTCCACACCGATTACAGCCTGCTCGACGGCGCCTGCCGGATCGACCGTCTGATGAAGCGCGCCACCGAGCTCGGAATGAAGGCGCTCGCGCTCACCGACCACGGCAATCTTTACGGCGCGATCGCCTTCTACAACGCCGCCAAAGCCGCCCAGATCAAACCGCTCATCGGTTGCGAGCTCTACCTCGTCGAACACTCCCGTCTTGAGAAACACGGCCGCACCGACGACGAGGGGAAATCCATTTTCCACCTCGGCCTTCTCGCCCGCAATCTCACCGGCTACCAGAACCTGCTCAAGCTCGTCTCCGACGCGCATCTCAAGGGCTTCTATTACAAGCCGCGCACCGATCTCGAGCTGCTCGCGAAACACGCCGAAGGCCTGATCGGCTTCACCGGCTGCCTCGCCTCCCTCGTGCCGCAGCACTTGCTCAACGATCGCGACGACGAGGCCCGCGAAGCCTGCGCCCGCTTCGTCGACATCTTTGGCCGCGAAAACTATTTCGTCGAGATCCAGGACCACGGCATCCCCGAGCAGCGCAAGATCATCCCCGGGCTCCTGAAGCTGGCCGACGAATTCAAGCTCCAGGTCATCTGCTCGAACGATGTCCATTACGTCAACCACTCCGACGCCGGCCCGCACGACGCGATGCTCTGCATCCAGACCGGCGCGAAGATCGACGAGGAGAAGCGCATGCGTTTCTCCGGCCACGAGTTCTATCTCAAATCCCGCGACGAAATGGCGAAGGTGTTCGCCGAGGTCCCCGAGTCGCTCACGAACACCCAGCTGGTCGCCGAGATGTGCGACCTCGCGATCCCGTTTCCCAAAGGCAGCGAGCGTTACCCGAAATATCCGCTGCCCCTCGAGGTCCGCGAAAAATCCAATCCCGGCGCCTACCTCCACGATCTCTGCGTCGGCGGCCTGAAGCGCCGCTACGACGTCGACTACGATGCGGTCGCCTCGCGCGCCGTCGTCGCCGAACGCCTGGCCAAACTCACGAATCTCCCGCCCGGCGAGAAACCGCAGCCGCCCGATTACAGCGGTCTCGCTCACGAGGAAGAACTCGTCGTCCGCCTCGCCTACGAGCTGTCGATCATCACCGTCACCGGCTTCATCGACTACTTCCTCGTCGTGTGGGATTTCATCCACTGGGCCAAGTCCCGTGGAATCCCGGTCGGCCCCGGCCGCGGGTCCGGCGCCGGCTGCCTTGTCGCCTACCTCCTCGGGATCACCAATCTGGATCCGCTCCGCTTCAAACTTCTCTTCGAGCGCTTCCTCAATCCCGAGCGCGTCTCGCCGCCTGACTTCGACATCGATTTCTGCATGCGCCGCCGCGAGGACGTCATCAACTACGTCCGCGAAAAATACGGCCGCGACTGCGTGGCCAACATCATCACCTACGGCACACTCGGCGCGAAGATGGTGATCCGCGACGTCTCGCGCGTTCACAACCTGCCCTTCGCCGAGGCCGACCGGCTCGCGAAGATGATTCCGGACGAGCTCAACATCTCGCTCACCGACGCCATCGCCAAATCGGCCGAACTCGCCTCCGAAATCGCGCGCAATCCCGTCGCGAAAAAAATCGTCGACCACGCGCTCGTTCTCGAAGGCATGGTGCGCAACACCGGCAAGCACGCCGCCGGCATCATCATCACGGACAAACCGCTCGACGAATTCGTCCCGCTCACTTCGCAGGAAGGCGACGTCACCGTCCAATACGACATGGCCGCCGTCGGCAAACTCGGCCTGTTGAAGATGGACTTCCTCGGCCTCAAGACGCTCACCGTCATCGACGACGCCGTGAAAAACGTCCGCCGCACCGTCAACCCGAAGTTCGACATCGAGGCCATCCCGCTCGACGACCCGAAGACCTACGCGATGCTCAACGCCGGCCGGACCGTGGGCGTGTTCCAGCTCGAATCTCCCGGCATGCAGAGCGCGTGCAAACAGGTGGGCGTCTCGAACATCGACGACATCAACGCCATCTGCGCGCTCTACCGTCCCGGCCCGATGGCGTTCATTCCCGACTATGCCCGCGGGAAAAAGGACCCTTCCTCCGTCCACTACCCGCACAAGCTCCTCGAAGCGTCGTTGCAGGAAACCTACGGCATCATCGTTTACCAGGAGCAGGTCATGGAGTGCGCGAAGATCATCGCCGGCTACACGCTCGGCGGCGCCGACATGCTCCGCCGCGCGATGGGCAAGAAGGACGCCGAGGCGATGGCGAAGGAGCGCATCAAGTTCGTCGAAGGCGCGAAGCGCGTGAACAACATCGACGAAAAGAAGGCCAACGAAATCTTCGACCTGCTCAACAAGTTCGCGAGCTACGGCTTCAACAAATCGCACTCCGCCGCGTATGCGCTCGTCAGCTACCAGACGGCGTATTTGAAAGCCAACTACCCGGTGCAGTTCATGGCCGCCGTGCTCACGGCCGAACTGGGCAACGCGGAAAAGGTCGCTCACTTCATCGCCGAAGCCGAGGCCATGGGCATCGAAGTCTTGGGGCCGGACGTGAATGAGTCTCGCGAAACCTTTACCCCCGTGATCGCCAAAGTTCCGAGTTCCGAGTTCCGAGTTCCGAGTTCCGAACCCCCAACCCCAAACTCGGAACCCGAAACCGTAATTCCCGCCACCAGCGATGCCCGCGCTGCGATTCGCTTCGGTTTGGCGGGAATTAAGGGCGTGGGCGAACAGGCCGCGCGCAACATCATCGAGGAGCGCGACGCGAAGGGGGCCTTCGAGGATTTCGACGACTTCATCTCCCGCATGGACGGACGCGCCATCAACAAGCGGGTGCTCGAGCATCTCGTGAAAACCGGCGCCTTCGATTTCAGCGGCGCCTCGCGCAAAACGTTGTTCGAAAGCATCGACTCCGCCCTCGCCGCCGTCGCCGCGCACGCGCGCGACAAAGCCGCCGGCCAGCACAACTTCTTCGACATGTTCGCCCCCGAGCCTCCGGCTCGAAATCCCAAGTCCGAGAGTTCAGATTTGAAATCGTCGCCCGCCGCCGCCGCGGACGACTTCGCGTCGTCGGAAAAACTCGCGTTCGAGAAGGAGCTCCTCGGCTTCTACGTGTCCGGCCACCCGCTCAACACCTTCGCCGGCCTCACCGACGCGATCGACACCTTCCCGATCACGGAGTTGTTGAACCAGCCCGATCGCACCGAATTCCGCCTCTGCGGCATCGCCGGCTCGATCGCGAAACGCCTCTCGAAAAAAGACAACCGCCCGTGGGCGTCCTTCGTCCTCGCGACGAAAAACGGCTCGCTCCCGCTCAACATGTTCGCCGACGGCTACGCCAACCACGGCACCGTCCTCGTCGAAAACGCCCTCGTGCTCGTGCAGGGCACCATCATCGTCAATCACGAGGGCGCGCGCATCAACGTGAAGGAAGCGTATCCGCTCGAGAACCAGGTCGCCGGCCTCGTCCGCAAGGTCGTGTGGATTCTCCATCCTCAACATCGCGAGCTCCCGTCCTTCCTCCGCCAGCTGCGCTCGACGCTCGACAAGCAGTCGGGCGACACGCGCGTCGAACTCGCGTTTCTTTTCGACGGCCGCGTCGCGCCGTTCGCGGAGACCAGCACCGCGCTCAGCTGGAAGGTGAATGCCCCGTCGTTTCACGAACTGCGTTCCCATCCGGCCGTGGCCGGCGTGCAGATCGGCACCCGCACGCTCGAATTGAAGCAGGATCGCCGCTGGTCGAAGCGCACCTGATCGGTGGCACGGCCGCGGCGACTCGCGGACGGCCACCGCCCGTCGCCCGTCTTATAGGCGGTTGACAGTGCCTTTCGCCCAGCTATGCCCTTGCCCTTTGCGCCCCGCGCAGACCGTTCGTTTTTAAACCCAGATAACCTCCATCATGGCCGTTAAATCCAAAGCGAAAAAACCCGCCGCGAAGTCCAAAGCCTCCGCGCCCGCTAAGAAAACCTCCGCCGCCAAAGGCCCGAAATACGTTTACACGTGGGGCAATGGCAAAGCCGACGGCGACGGTTCGATGAAGCCCCTCCTCGGCGGCAAGGGCGCCAATCTCGCCGAGATGACCCGCATCGGCCTGCCGGTGCCTCCGGGCTTCACCATCACGACGGAAGTCTGCACCTACTACTACGCGAACAAGAAGACCTATCCGGCGTCGCTGCAGGCCCAGATGGAAGCCGGCGTCGCCAACATGGAGAAGATCATGGGCACGAAGTTCGGCGCCACCTCCGGCATGCCGCTCCTCGTCGCCGTCCGTTCCGGCGCCCGCGACTCGATGCCGGGCATGATGGATACGATCCTCAACCTCGGTCTTAACGACCAGACCGTCGTCGCGCTCGAGAAGGCCACCAACAATCCGCGCTTCGCGTGGGACTGCTACCGCCGCTTCATCCAGATGTATGGCGACGTCGTGCTCGGCGTGCAGAAACGCCCCGGCGAGGACCACGAGCCGTTCGAGACCGTCATCCACAGCTTCAAGCACGAGACCTACCACGAGGACATCGAAGACTCGAAGCTCACCGCCGAGGACCAGCAGGAGCTCGTGAAGCGCTTCAAGGCGCTCGTGAAGGAACGCACCGGCAAGTCGTTCCCGAACAGCGCGTGGGACCAGCTG
Source organism: Opitutaceae bacterium (assembly GCA_040255565.1). Lineage (GTDB taxonomy): Bacteria > Verrucomicrobiota > Verrucomicrobiia > Opitutales > Opitutaceae > Opitutus. Next base: position 220,920 of record JBDZVH010000003.1, read on the forward strand.
CGCGGCGCCGCCGGCGCCGTCTTCGGTTCCTGGATGAACGACCGCGCGATCGTCTATCGCCGCAAATACAACATCCCTTCCGAGTGGGGCACCGCCGTCAACGTGCAGGCCATGGTGTTCGGCAACACCGGCGAAACCTCCGGCTCCGGCGTGGCGTTCACGCGCAATCCCGCCAACGGCACCAACGAATTCTACGGCGAGTTCCTGATCAACGCGCAGGGTGAGGACGTCGTCGCCGGCGTGCGCACGCCCGAGCCCGTGCTCGAGCTCAAGAAGCAGATGCCGAAGGCCTACGCCGAGCTCATGCGCGTCCGCGCGATCCTCGAGAAGCACTTCAAGGATGTGCAGGATGTCGAGTTCACCATTCAGGAAGGCAAGCTGTTCATGCTGCAGACGCGCAACGGCAAGCGCACCGCCGCCGCCGCGTTGAAGTTCTCCATCGATATGGTGAAGGAGAAGCTCATCGACTGGCAGACCGCGATCCTGCGCAACCCGGCCGACCAGCTCGAGCAGCTCCTCGCCCCGATCTTCGACCTCAACGAGGTCAAGAAGGCCAAGGTCATCGCCACCGGCCTTCCCGCCGGTCCCGGCGCAGCCACCGGCAAGATCTATTTCAACGCCGATCGCGCCGTCGTCGCCGCCGAGAAGAACGAGAAGGTTCTCCTCGTCCGCGTCGAAACCTCGCCCGAAGATCTCCGCGGCATGATCGCCGCCGAAGGCATCCTCACCGCTCGCGGTGGCGTGTCCTCGCACGCGGCGCTCGTTGCCCGCCAGATGGGCAAGGTCTGCGTGTGCGGCGCCTCCGCCGTCCAGATCGACTACGACAAGAAGACCGCCACCATCGACGGCCAGACCTTCAACGAGGGCGACTACCTCTCGATCGACGGCACCAGCGGCACCGTTTACGCGGGCCAGATCAAGACCGCCCCGTCGGAAATCATCTCCGGCCTCCTCCACAACGACGAAGCCGCGAAGAAGACCGAGAAGTTCAAGAGCTACGCGCAACTCATGAAGTGGTGCGCGCAGGTCACGAAGCTCGCCGTCCGCACCAACGCCGACACCCCCGAGCAGACCCGCAACGCGGTCGCGTTCGGCGCCACCGGCATCGGCCTCACCCGCACCGAGCACATGTTCTTCGAGGGCGACCGCATCGACGCGATGCGCGAGATGATCCTCGCCGACACGCTCGAGGCCCGCAAGGCCGCGCTCGAGAAACTGCTCCCGTATCAGCGCGCGGACTTCTTCGGCATCTTCAAAGAGCTGAAGGGCTTTCCGGCCACGATCCGCTTCCTCGATCCGCCGCTGCACGAGTTCCTCCCGAACTCGAAGGAGCAGCAGATGGACCTCGCGCGGAAGTTGAACATTCCGGTCGAGAAGATCATGCACCGCGTGCACGAGCTGCATGAGTTCAACCCGATGCTCGGTTTCCGCGGCTGCCGTCTCGGCATCAAGTATCCCGAGATCACCGCCATGCAGGCCCGCGCCGTCCTCGAGGCCGCCGCCGACGCCAACAAGGCCGGCTTCAAGGCCAAGCCCGAGATCATGATCCCGCTCGTCGGCTTCAAGAAGGAACTCGATCTCCAGGTCGAGATCGTTCACCAGGTCGCCAAGCAGGTTCAGGCCGAAAAGAAGGTGAAGCTCAACTACTCCGTCGGCACCATGATCGAGGTGCCGCGCGGCGCGCTCACCGCCGACGAGATCGCGCAGACCGCGCAGTTCTTCAGCTTCGGCACGAACGACCTCACGCAGACCTGCCTCGGCATGTCGCGTGACGATTCGGGCATCTTCCTCGGCGCCTACCAGGAGGCCGAGATCATGAAGAAGAATCCGTTCGCTTCCATCGACCAGACCGGCGTCGGCCAGCTGATGCAGGTCGCGATCGCGAAGGGCCGCCAGTCCCGCCCCGACATCAAGCTCGGCATCTGCGGCGAACACGGCGGCGACCCGGACTCGGTTAAGTTCTGCCACAAGCTCGGCCTCTCCTACGTCTCCTGCTCGCCCTATCGCGTGCCCGTCGCCCGCCTCGCCGCCGCCCAAGCCGCGGTCGCGGAGCTGAAGGCCGCCGGTAGCAGCAAGAAGAAGAAGTAAGCAGCGTCCGTTTCTCTCCCAAGCCCCGCGCCAAAAGCGCGGGGCTTTTTTTTTGCGCTTTCCGAGTGTTCGCCAGGTCCGTTCAGGCCCAGCGAGCCATCGGGGATTTACCGAAAGGCTTTCACCCGAACTGTCAGCTGCGCGTGCTCTTTGTGCATCCGAGCGACCGGGCGCTGTTTTCGATCCACCCCGCGGCACCGCCGCCCGATCCACCCCGTCGGCTCGCTTTTCCCCTCCCCATGAAACTGCTCAAAACGTTGCTTCTGCTCGCGTGCGCCCTGACCACCTCGTTGTCGGCCGCGCCCCACCTGATGGAAAACCTCGGTCGCGGTGTCGTCGCCGTGCGCACCTCCGAAGCGGAGGTCTTCGTCAGCTGGCGCCTCCTCGGCACCGATCCCGGCGATCTCGCCTTCAATGTCTACCGCTCCACCAACGGCGCCGCCGCCGTGCGGCTCAACGCCGAGCCGCTAACCGGTCCCACGCATTTCACCGACACCACCGCCGACCCCGCGCAGGCCAACGCCTACGCCGTGGCCGCGATCGTCGGCGGCACCGAGCAGCCGCTCAGCGCCGCGTTCACCCTGCCGGCCAACAGTCCCGCACAACCGTATCTGCGCATCCCGCTCCAGCGCCCGGCGCCCGGCCCCGATTACACCTACAGTCCCAACGACACCAGCGTCGGCGATGTCGATGGCGACGGCGAATACGAGCTCATCGTCAAATGGGATCCGTCCAACTCGAAGGACAACTCCCAGTCCGGCGTCACGGGCAACGTCTATCTCGACGCCTACAAGCTCGACGGCACGTTTCTCTGGCGCATCGACCTCGGCGTGAACATCCGCGCCGGCGCCCACTACACGCAGTTCCTCGTGTATGATTTCGATGGCGACGGCCGCGCCGAAGTCGTGTGCAAAACCGCTCCGGGCACGAAAGACGGCACCGGCGCCTTCATCGGCCAACCCGGCAAATTTGTCGGCACGCCTTCCGCTCCAATCGATCATTCCGCCGATTACCGCAACGAGGGCGGCTACATCCTCACCGGCCCCGAGTTCTTCACGATCTTCAACGGCCGCACCGGCGCAGAACTCGCGACCACCAACTACATTCCGCCGCGCAACGACAACCCCGCCAGCAGCGATGTCTCCGCCTGGGGCGACAACTATGGCAATCGCGTCGACCGCTTCCTCGCGTGCGTCGCCTACCTTGACGGCCGTCGTCCGAGTCTCGTGCTCTGCCGCGGCTATTACACGCGCGCCGTGGTCGCCGCCTGGGATTGGCGCAATGGCCAGTTGACCCCGCGCTGGGTCTTCGACACCGGCCACAACGGCACCGCCTCCCCTTACGCCAACTGGCGCGGCCAGGGTTCGCATTCCGTCACCGTCGGCGACGTCGATGGCGATGGCCGCGACGAAATCACCTACGGCGCCTCCGCGATCGATGACGATGGCTCCGGCCTCTACTCGACGCTGCTCGGCCACGGCGACGCCGTGCACCTGTCCGACATGGACCCCACGCGCCCCGGCCAGGAACTCTGGATGGTCCACGAGGATCCGGGCAGCTACGGTCCCAACGGCCAGGACTTCCGCGACGCCCGCACCGGCGAGATCATCTTCGGCGTTCCGGGCAACGGCGCCGACGTCGGCCGCGGCGTGGCCGGCGACATCGATCCGCGTTTTCTCGGCTACGAAATGTGGGGCTCACGCAGTGGACTGATGGCCGTTGACGGCACCCAGATCTCCGCCGCCCGCCCCGGCCAGATGAATTTCATGATCTGGTGGGACGGCGATCTCCTGCGCGAGATCCTCGACGGCACCACCATCTCGAAGTGGGACTGGAACACCAGCACCACGTCCGTCCTGCTAAGCTCACCGGACGTCTCCTCCAATAACGGCACCAAAGCCACGCCTGCGCTCAGCGGAGACATTCTCGGCGACTGGCGCGAGGAGGTGATTCTGCGGGAAAACACCGACGACGCGCTGCGTCTCTACACGACCACGACGCCGACCACGTATCGCTTTCCCACGCTGATGCACGACCGCCAGTATCGCCTCGCGATCGCGTGGCAGAATGTTGGATACAACCAGCCCCCGCACCCCAGCTTCTACCTCGGCGAAGGCATGTCGGACCCGCCCGCTCCGGAGATCGTCACTTCACTGGCCGAGCTCCCGCCGGCGCCGCCCGCCGTCGCCTCGATCAACCGTTACGATCCGTTCAACACCAACACCGACCGCACGCAGCTCACGTTCCGCGCCACCTTCAACACCGCGGTCACCGGCGTCGACGCGAGCGACTTCCTCGTCACGACGACCGGAACCGCCGTCGGCTCCATCGCGAGCGTTACCCGACTGACGGATTTCGCCTATAACGTCACCGTCGGTGCCATCACCGGCAGCGGATTGATTCGCGTCGATCTCGCCGCCTCCGGCACCGGCATCGTGAGCGTCGACGGCACGCCAATTTCAAGCGGGTTCACCGGCGGCGAAGCCTACAATCGCGCCACGCTCGCGTGGACGAATACCGCCAGCGGCGGCAACTGGAGCGATCCCGCGAACTGGGACGGCGGCATCGTCGCCGACGGTGTCGGGGCCGTGCCGATTTTCGGCAATTTCGATCTCACGACCGACAACACCGTGATCCTCGATACGCCGCGCACGATTTCCGGCATCACGTTCGGCGACACCGCGCCCGCGTCGACCGCGAGCTGGACCCTCGCCAGTCCCGCCGATCACGCGCTCACGCTGGATACCCTCAGCGGCGTGCCCACGCTCACCGTCAACGCCCTCGGCGAAAACGCCGTCGCGCGCCTCGACGTCCGCCTCGCAGGCACCGCCGGACTCGCGAAAGCCGGCGCCGGCACGCTCGCTCTGCAGCGTCCGCTCGAGCTCACCGGTCAGCTCAACGTCGCCGCCGGCACCCTGCGCTTCGACACCGACAGCAGCATGACCGCAAGCACGGTGAACGTTTCCGCCGGCACCGGAACCCTCGAGGTGAATGGCGGCAGCCTTACCGCGAGCGGCGCCACCACCGTCAACGGCAGCGGCGGTCGCCTCATCGTCAACGACGGCGCCGCCACTTTCGCCGCCGTCAACACGAACAACTCGGCCAACGGTCTCATCCGCATCAACGGCGGCAGTTTCGAAGCCGCCAGCATCAACATCCCGCGCAGCAGCGATCGCTCGCCGTCGTTTGCCTTCGGTTTCGTCGTCACCGGCGGCACCGCCACGATCGCCAACACCATCGGCATCGGCACGAATAATTCGTGGGGTTCGATGTCCATCGAAGGCGGCACGCTCACGGTCGGCGGCGTCGTCACCGTCGGTAATCAGGCGACCGGCGGACGCGGCGGACAGCTTCGCGTCACGGGCGGCACGTTTAACGTCGCCGCCGAAGGCGGCCTCGTCCTCGGCGCCCGCGCCGGCAACGTTGCCACCGGCGAGTTCTCCGGCGGCACGAGCACGTTCGAGAAGATCACGCTCGGCCTCACCAGCGCCGTGAACTCCGGCACGGCCGCCCTCACGCTCGACGGCGGCACGATCTACCTTGGCAGCGGCGGCCTCGTCGCCAACGGCTCCGGTTCGTTCATGCCGGCCGTGGTCCTCGCATCCGGCGTGCTCGCGGCCAAGGACGACTGGTTCAGCTCCGTGCCGCTCACGCTGCCGGCTGGAAAGAGTATAACGATTCAAACCGCCGACGCCGCCGGCGAACCGCATGACATCACGCTCTCCGGCGTGATCTCCGGCGACGGTAATCTGACGAAGACCGGCCCCGGCACGCTCACGCTCGCCGCGGACAACACCTTCACCGGCGCCACGGTGCTCAACGGCGGCGCCCTCCGCGTCTCGGGCCGCGTCGTCGGTCCCGTGCTCCTCAACGATACCGCCGCCCTCGCCCTCGCCGGCGACACCCTCGAGCTCGGCGCCAATGGCCTGACCTGGTCCGGCGGCGGCGTTGTTTCCACGGAACTCGGCGCCAGTGGCACCTCAGGCCGGCTCGCCCTCGCGGGGCCGTTGAGCAAGGGAGGCCCCGGTGTATTCGCGTTCTCGCTACAAGCGGGCGACGGTTTCGCCGCCGGCAACACCTACACGCTCGCGACGTTCGCGTCGACCGACTTCACGGCGGACGACTTCACCGCCACCGGACTCCCGTCCGGCTACGCCGCGGTGTTTCACCTCGACGACACGTCGCTGCAGGTCTCGATCGTCGGCACGCCGTTCATCACCAGCCCGGCCACGGCTTCCGGCATTTACGGCGAATCGTTCAGCTACGCGATCACCGCGGGCAACGAGCCCACGAGCTTCGGCGCTTCCGGCCTTCCCGCCGGCCTGACCATCGATCAAGCGACCGGCGTAATCTCCGGGACGCCGACGGTCACGGGTGAGTTCAACGTGACGTTGACCGCCTCGAACGTCGCCGGCACCGGCGCTGCGCCCCTCGCGCTCACGATCGCCAAAGCCGCCGCCACCGTGACGCTCAGCGACCTCCAGCAGCCGTATGACGGCACGCCGCGTCCGGTCAGCGCCACGACGTCGCCGTCCGATCTGGCCGTGACGATCACCTACGCCGGTTCGCCAACGGCGCCGACATTGCCCGGTCGCTACGCGGTCGTGGCGAGCGTCGAGGATGCCAACTACGCCGGCACCGCCAACGGCACGCTCGTGATCACCGTCACCGCCCTCGTGCGCCACGCGCCGGCGTTCAACGGCGATCTCGACGGTTCCGTGCAGGTGCTGCTGCCCGAGAGTGTCACGCTCAACGGCAGCGCCGGCGTTTACGGCGATCTCCTCGTGCCCGGCCGGCCGCGCGTGCAGTTGAACGGCAGCCCGCTCTACGCGGGCACGATTGACGCTGACGGCAGCGCCTCGCCCACGCCGCATACGATCACGCTGAACAGCGGCTCGATGTTGCGTCACGTGGTGCGCCGCGTCGACGCGATCGAACTGCCCTCCGTCGTCGCTCCCGCGGCGCCGACCGGCACGCGCAACGTCACGATCAACCAGCCCTCACAGTCGCCCGGCGACTTCGCGACGCTGCGCAATCTGACGCTGAACCGCGACGCCGGCTCCGTCAGCGTGCCGCCCGGCACCTACGGCGCGTTCACCGCGAACGGAGGTTCGACCTTCGTTCTCGGTGTCGTCGACGCGACCGAACCCGCGGTTTACGAGCTCCAGAGCCTCGCGCTCAATAGCGGTTCGCACGTGCAGGTGGTCGGCCCGGTGCGGCTGCGCCTCGGTAGCAGCCTCATGATCAACGCCGGCACCGTCGGCGCTGCCGCTCATCTGGAATGGCTCGAACTCGAAATCGCTTCGGGTGGGCTGACGCTGAACTCCGGCGCAACGCTCCACGGCATCGTATCCGCGCCAAACGGCACGGTCTCGATCAACGGCAACACCGAGCTCAACGGCCGTGTCTCCTCCGACCGGCTCACGATCAACCGCGGCGGCGTCCTCGCCGAACCCTGATCTGAAAGCGCAGGGCGGGCCCGACAGCCCGCCCTGCTGACTTCAGCTGCCGAGCGCCTCGCGCAGCTGGTTGAGTTCGGTACGGAGCGCGGCGACCTCTGTCTCCAAGGCAGCAATACGCCGCTCTGCCTCCGGCGGCAGCGTCACGGCGACCGTCAACGGCTCCGTGACGCCACCCGCTGTCGTCACCTCAAGCGTTCCCGTCGCCGGTTCGCCGGTGAGCAGCTGCGTCCACCGCGCCTCCTTCTGCCCGGGTTGACGCGGAAGTTTCCGCACGATCGCGCCCGCCGGGCGCGCCGCCAGTTCCGCGAGAATTACTTCGATTTCCGCCAGATCCGGCATCGCGCCCATGCGCTCGGAGTTCCCACGCAAGCCCGCGCTCGTTTGCGGTCCGCGGAGCAACAACTCCCCCAGCATCGCCCGCGCCGCCGTTTCCATCGGGAAGACGTCGTCGATCCGCTGCTTGAACTTGGCCACGCGCGCATCCGCGCCGGCGAAGTGCGTGACGAGTTGCTTGTGCCGCAGCTGCTCGAGCGCGAGTTCCACCTCGGACGCGCCGACGCTGAGCAGCGGCGCGCGGTTGTTGCGCTGATTGCAGGCATTCACGAGCGCGTTGAGCGTCAACGGATACACATCCGGCGTCGTCAGCTCCTTCTCAATGAGGCAGCCCAACACGCGCGCTTCGAGCGCGGACAACGGCGGATCGATCGGCAGCGGTGGCACGACAGCAGGTTCAGAACACATGCGCAGCCTTTAGCACCGATCGGCAGCGTCACCCAATCGTAAAACTGACGGCGCTCAGACGGAACGAGCAGTGCGAACCGGAAATTGCGCGAAAAAGCATTTGGTTTCCGGCGCCCCACTCGGCGGCCTGCCCCACCCGCGTTCCGTCCGGCCACCCCCGCCGCATTTCATTTTTCCCTATGACCCCACTGCCTGTGCCTCGCTCTGTTCGTGTTCGCGTCCGCGCGGTTTTCGCCGCGCTGATGGCTTTCGTTGCCCATCCCGTGCTGGCGTTGCCCGCGTTTCCCGGCGCCGAAGGTTTCGGCGCCGAGGCCACGGGTGGACGCGGCGGCTCGGTCTACACGGTCACCAACCTCAACGACAGCGGTCCGGGTTCGTTCCGCGACGCCGTCAGCCAGCCCAACCGCACCGTCGTGTTCGCCGTCGGTGGCATCATCCACATCACCTCGCGCATCGCCGTGCGGGAAAACATCACCATCGCCGGCCAGACCGCGCCCGGCGACGGCATCACGATCTACGGCAACGGCATCTCGTTCTCCAATGCCAACAACACCATCTGCCGCTACATCCGCTTCCGTCAGGGCCTCGGCGGCGACGGCGGCACCGACGCGGTCGGCATCGCGTCGGGCGATCGCATGATCTTCGATCACGTATCCGCGTCGTGGGGACGCGACGAGACGTTCTCCGTCAGCGGCTCGCCAAGCAACATCACCCTGCAGGACTGCATCGTCGGCCAGGGCCTGCTGATTCACTCGGCCGGCGGCCTGATGCAGACCGACGGCGGCGTGAGCGTTTTCCGCACGCTCTATACCGACAACTGGATGCGCAATCCGAAGGTGAAGGGCGTCCACGAGTTCACCAACAACGTCGTCTACAACTGGGGCGGCGGCGGCGGCTACATCCTCGGCGATTCCGCCGGCCAGTCGTATGCCAACATCAGCCGCAACTACTTCATCGCGGGCCCGAACTCGCCCGCGCAGGCCTTCACCCGCGGCAATCTCAACTTCCACGTCTTCGCCGACAACAATATGCACGACGCCGATCGCGATGGCGCGTTGAACGGCTCCGTCGTTCCGCCTTCCGGCTACACGACGGTGGATTTCGTTTCCGAGCGCTTCCCCTACCCCGCGGTCGCGACGCTGCTCACGCCGGAGGAAGCCTACGAGCACGTCGTCGCCTACGCCGGCGCATCCCATCGCCGTGATCGGGTCGACGCCTTCATGATTTCCGAGCTGACGTCGCTCGGTATCGCCGGCGCGCAGATCGTCGATGAAAACGAGGTCGGCGGCCCCGGCCCCATCGCCGGCGGTATTGCCGCAGTCGATACGGACAGCGACGGCATGCCGGATTGGTGGGAATCCGCCGCCGGCACCGATCCGGACGTTGCCGATCACAACGGCGATTGCGATGGCGACGGTTACACCAATCTCGAAAACTACCTCAACGCCCTGGTGATGGCGGGCGTGCCGGCGGTGAGCATCGACGGTATCGCCAACGACAGCGGCGGCATCGACGACGATGGCGTCACCTCCGACACCACTCTCGTGCTGCACGGTAGCAGCGCGCCGGGCCGCACCGTGACGATTTCCCGCATCGATCTCGGCGCGATCGGCACGGCGGTCGCCGACGCCAACGGCCGCTGGGAATTCGACTACAGCGGCACGCCGCTCGCGGACCGGTATTATGCGTTTACCGCGATGGCGGATCTCGGCGGCCGCGTTTCGCCGCCGTCGCCCGCCTTCGTCGTGCAGGTCGACACCACGCCCGCCGAACCGCCCGCGATTGCCGGTCTCGTGATCGCGCCGGATTACGTTTTCAGCGGCACCGCCACGCCCGGCGATGCGATCACCGTTACCCAGGAAGGCGTCGGAACGGTCGCAACCGCGACCGCCGACGGCTACGGCCGCTGGACTGCCGCCTACACCGGCGCGCCGCTCACGCCCGGGGTTTACTCTTTCGCCGCGTCCGCCATCGATCTCGCCGGCAACGCCGGTGCCGCGTCGGCCGCCTATGTGGTCGACACCCGTCTCACGGCGCCGGTTTTCATCGCGATCGAATCCGACACCGGCGTCGTCCCGGACGACCAAATCACCCGCGACACGACGCTGCTGCTCCGCGGCACCGCGCCTGCCGGCTCGGTCGTGACATTCACCCGCGCCGGCGCGGGTGAGATCGGCACGGCCACCGCCGATGCGAGCGGAGCGTGGACGTTCGATGCCACCGCCACGACGTTGCCGGACGGCGACCACATCTTCACGGCCACGGCCTCGACGGGTGACGTCGCCAGTCCGGTGTCTGCTCCGTTCCGCGTGCAGGTCGACACCGAGGCTCCGACCATCGACACGAGCGCGCGCTTCGATCCTGCCACGCCGAGCACGTCCGCGAGCACGCTCGTGTTTCGGGTGACGTTCTCCGAGCCCGTCATCGACGTCGACCCGACCGATTTCGTGCTCTCCACCAGCACCGGCGTCACCGGCGCAATCGCGACCGTGACAGAAATCACTCCGCGGATCTACGACGTGACGATCACCGGCGCCGGCGGTGACGGCACGATCCGACTCGACCGCCGCACCAATTCCACGATCCAGGATCTCGCGGGCAACAGCGTCAGCTCCCGCAATTACACCGGCGGTCAATCCTACACGCTGCGCCTGCCCGGCAGCAGCGTATGGAGCAGCACCGAGGCGGACGGTAATTGGAGCGATGCCGCCAACTGGGAGGGTAACCTCATCGGCAACGGCGTCGGCGCGACTGCGGACTTCAGCACGCGCGACATCGGCGACACGGTCACCGTGCATCTCGATGGCCCGCGCACGGTCGGTCGCGTGGCGTTCGGCGATGCGGACCAGGCCTCGCCGGGAAACTGGTTGCTCACCGACGACGGCGATCCGGCCAACACGCTCACGCTCGCCATGCCGTCCGGACCGGCCGCGGTCCACGTCGACTTCACCGGAACCGCCGGCCAGACGAATCCGACTCTCGCCGAACTCGGCGCCGCGTATCCGGCAATTTTGGACGTTACGCTCGCGACCGACAACGGCCTGACCAAGACCGGCTGGGGCACCGCGATTCTCAACCGGATCGGCTCGTTCTCCGGACCGATCTCCGTCGCGCAGGGCCGGCTCAAGCTCGGTTCGGGGGCGACGCTCGTCGTGCCGTCGATCTCGCTCGCGGTCAGCACGCAGTTCGAGGTCGCGGGCGGCGATCTCACCGTCACCGGCGACGCCGCGCTCGTCTCTGGCACCGGCGTCGGCTACGTCGTCAGCGCGGGTCGCGCGAGTTTCCAACGCATCGTCCCGACCAACTCCCGCAACAACCTCGTGAAGGTCACAGGCGGCACGATGACGGCGACCGAGCTGCTGTTTCCGCGCAGCGGCGACGGCGCGGGCATGTATAGTTACGGACTCGTGATCCAAGGCGGCGAAACCACGATCGGCACGGTTGGCCTCGGCACGACCAACTCCTGGGGCGCCATGTCCGTCGAAGGCGGCTCGATCGCGATCGACGAACTCTACATCGGCTGGCAGCAAACCTCCGGACGCGGCGGACAGGTCCGCGTGCTCGGCGGCACTCTCGCGGTCGGCGACCTGGTGCTTTCGCGCAAGAATGGCAGCAACGCGAACAACGTCGCCGAGCTCCATCTGCTCGGCGGCACCACCACCGCCGAACGCATCGCGTTGGGCTACGACGCCGACGTCAACGCCGGCTCGGCCACGATCAATGTCAACGGCGGCGAGCTCTTCGTCGGCGCCGGTGGCATTGCGAAGAATGGGACCGGTTCGTTCCGGCCCGTCATCAACCTCATCGACGGCACCCTCGGCGCGATCGCACCGTGGAGCACGTCCGTGGCGCTCACGTTGCCCGCGGGCAACTCGGTGGAACTTCGCGCCGCCGACGCCCTCGGTCAGCCACACGACGTGACGCTCACCGGCGCTCTCACCGGCGACGGTGGCTTCACGAAAACCGGCAGCGGCGTCCTGTCTCTTGCGGGTGAAAACACGTTCGCCGGTCCGCTCGTCATTGCCGAAGGCAAACTCGCCCTGACCGGCAGTCTCGGCGCCGGTGACGACGTCGTCGTCCGCTCCGGGGGGACGCTCGCCGCAAGCGGCAATCTCGCCCGCACGGTGGTCCTCGACGGCGGCGCGCTCGCCCCATCCGGTCAACTCGCGGTGCCCGCCGTCCGCTGGAACGCCGGCAGCGTCCTCAGCGCGCGGCTCGGCGCCGACGGCAGTTCCGATCGCCTCGAACTGGCGGGCGCACTCACCCGCGGCGGCGCGGGCTCGTTCCCCGTCGCGCTGCAATTCGGCGACGACGTCCTGTTGGGAATTCCCTACACGGTCGCGACGTTCGCTTCGACGGACTTTGCGGCCGCGGACTTCTCGGCGATCGGTTTGCCGGAAGGCTATGTCGCGACGTTCGCGCTCGCGGGCGGGAGCTTGCAGGTAACCGTCCAGGCAATCGTCGCGATCAAGCTGGAACATCTCACGCAAGCCTACGATGGCAGTCCGAAGCCAGTATCGGTCGCCACCATTCCCGCCGGTCTGCCGGTCGAGATCATCTACGACGGTGAAACCGCGCTGCCGATCCTGCCGGGAACTTACGCCGTCGCCGCGCGTGTGACGGATCCAGGTTACCACGGTGCGCTCGCGGATACGTTGACCATCACGATCACCGCGCGCGTCCGCCACGCGCCGAGTTTCAACGGCGATCTCGACGGCTCCGCGCAAGTCATCTTCCCGGAAAACGTGACGCTCAACGGTGGCGCCAGCATTGGCGGCGATCTCCTCGTTCCTGGCACGCCGCGCGTAGTGTTGAATGGCAGCCCGCTTTATGGCGGGACGCAGGACGCCAGCGGCAGCGCCTCGCCCTCGAGTCACACGATCACGCTGAACCAACGCGCGGTGCTCCGGCACGTCGTGCGGCGGGTCGATTCGCCCGCGCTCCCGACCGTGGCGGCGCCGGCGAAACCGGCGGGCACACGCGATGTTGCCATCAACAACGCCTCGCAGTCTCCGGGCGATTTCGCGACGCTACGCAATCTCACGCTGAACTCCGGCGCCGGCAGCGTGGCCGTGCCGCCGGGCACCTACGGCGACTTCGCGGCGAATCGCGGCAGCACGTTTGTGCTCGGCGTCGCCGGCGCGACCGAGCCAGCGGTTTACGAGTTGCAGCGGCTGACGCTCAATTCCGGCGCACGGCTGCAAGTCGTCGGCCCCGTCCGGCTGCGTGTCGCTACGGACGTGTCCTTTAACGGCGGCGAAATCGGTTCGTCCTCGCAGCCCGCTTGGCTGGAGCTCGAGGTTGCGGGCGGGAATGTCACGTTGAATTCCGGCGCGGCCCTGCACGGCAACGTCACCGCGCCAGCCGGCACCGTTTCGCTGAACACGAATACGACGCTCACCGGCCGGGTGGCCGCAGATCGGTTGACCATCAACGGCGGCGCGGCGCTCATCGAGCCGTAGACCGCCTCTCGCGCGCCGCCGATATCGGCGCGTGCCTGCAGGAAACCCCGCGAGCACATCGCGGGGTTTTTTATGCCGTGAAACGGCGTGGCGCGGCCAAAAACGCGCTTCAGGAATCGGCGTTTGTCCCGATAACGGGTAATCTTTTCACGAATGGACGTAAAAACCCCTGTCACCGATCAGGTCATCCAGGACTGCATCATCCGCTCGGTTCAGGCGGTCTTCAAAACCATGGCGGGCGACGATGTCCGGTTTGTGAACCAAGTCGGCGCCGACGTGCATTCGCTGCCACTCGCGTCGCCGCACGTGATCGCGAGCGTGGGTTTTCTGGGCGCGGCGGACGGGTTGATCTATCTTTGCCTCACGGAACAGTTCGCGAAAATCGCCAGCAGCCGGATTCTCGGGATGAGCCCGGAAGAGGTGGAGATGCACGGTGACGAAGTGGTGCACGATGCGATCGGAGAAATCACGAACATGACCGTCGGCGGTTTTAAAAACACGCTGTGCGACATGGGTTTCCCCTGCAAACTCACGCTGCCCGCGATCGTTCGCGGACAAAAGCTGTCGATCGCCGCGATCAAATCCGCCACGCGGCACATCTTTCATTTCGACTGCTCCGGGCACCGCCTCGCAGTCGACCTGCAGCTCAAGATCGATTGACGCGCGGGCCGGCCCCAGGGGTCGGCTCACGTTTTCCGCTCGAGGGAAGTCGAGCGAGCGAGCCCATCGACGCAATCGGGGCAGATGCCGTGCGTGATCGCGGCATCGTTTCGCGTTCCAACAAGCGCGCCCCCGCTATCGCCTCTTCTACCGCGAGCCAGCCGTTGTCCGGCGCGGCGATCCGCTGACACCAGCTGCACATCCGCACCATTCGCTCGTCTCTGGCCCGCGCGGATTCGAAGAGCGCCACCGGCACGCGATTCTCCTCGCGCATGAGGCGCGACGTAAACTCCACCCGATCCTGCCCCTGTCGCGCGATGGTCATCACGAACCAACGCCGGCGCGAAGGCGTGTCGCAGCGATACGGAACGCTCACGGAGCCGCCGGCGGGCAGGCGGTTCACGAGTCGCGCGTAGAGCTCCTTGGTCGTTGGATCGGCAAAAAAATCCCACAGCACGCGGCCAATGATCGCCGCCCGCGGCGGCGCCCCTTGATCTGCATGTTTTTCCCAATCGTCCCCCACCGCGACGATCTCGGCGCGCGCGTTGATCCCAAAGCTTAAAACCCCCATTTCCCCGCAGCTTCGGGCGCCGGGCGGTGCGTCGCAAGCCCGCTACCCGCAAGGCGTTTTAAGCTGTCACATGGTGTCCAGCAATTGCCGCAACAACGGCCCGATCTGACGCAGCTCGTCGAGGTGCGCGGCGGACAGCCGGCCGATCAGCGTCTCGCCCCGCGCGGTCAGCTCCACGTGCACCCGGCGGCGGTCGGCGCCGTCGCGCACGCGACGCACCAGTTGCCGTCGCACCAGGCGGTCGACGAGGCCAACCGCACTGTGGTGTTGCACATGCAACCGTTCGGCGAGCTCGCCGATGGTGATGATGTCGCGGCCAGGGAAACCCTTGATGGCGAGCAGCGCCTGATGCTGTTCCGGCGGCACTCCCGCCGCTTTCGCCGCGGCTTCGCTGAACCGGAGAAAGCCGCGCAGCGTATGGCGGAGCTCCGCGAGAGCCTCGTAGTTCGCTTTCGTCAGGCGGGCGGTTCGTTTCGCAGTCATGGCACGCGCAATCAAGCGCATCCGCGCGATCGCGACAATGCCATTGCAATATATCGCACTACGATATGTTTTCTTCCGTTTTATGTCCTCCGCTGTTCCCGCCGCGCCGGCTCCGGCGCCTGCCCAAACCCATCTTTCGGATCGTCTCGCCGACTTCAGCACCAACCGGCGCGTGCTCCTGCTCTGCGCCCTCGCCCTGCCGATCGGCGCGCTCGGCGCGGTCGTGGCGAAGGTGCTGCTCTGGCTGATCGCCGTCTTCACGAACGCCGCGTTCTTCCTCCGTTTTTCGGCGGAACCGGTAGCGCTGCAGGATCATCACTTCGGCTGGTGGGGCGTGGCCGTGCCGGTCATCGGCGGCCTGATCATCGGCCTCATGGCGCGTTACGGCTCGGACAAAATCCGCGGTCACGGCATTCCTGAAGCCTTGGAGGCGATCCTTCTCGGCGGCAGCCTCATCAAGCCCAAGGTCGCGATCTTGAAACCCGTTTCCTCCGCCGTGTCGATCGGCACGGGTGGCCCGTTTGGCGCCGAAGGGCCGATCATCATGACCGGCGGTGCGTTCGGTTCGATCTTCGCGCAATTGTTCCACCTCACCGCCGCCGAACGGAAGACGCTGCTCGTCGCCGGCGCCGCCGCCGGGATGGCCGCGGTGTTCGCCACGCCGATCGCCGCCGTCCTGCTCGCGGTGGAACTGCTGTTGTTCGAGTGGAAGCCGCGCAGCTTCATTCCGGTCGCCGTCGCGGCGGTGACGGCCGCGTTGCTGCGGGTGCCGCTGCTGGGAGCCGGTCCGATTTTCCCGGTCGCGGCCCACGCACCGCTCTCTTCCGCCGCGCTCGGCATCGCGCTGGCGATCGGCATCGGCGGCGGATTATTGTCCGGCCTGCTCACCGCCGTCGTTTACGCGTGCGAGGATGGTTTCGAGAAACTGCCGCTTCACTGGATGTGGTGGCCGGCGATCGGCGGCGTGGTGGTAGGTCTGGGCGGGTTGCTCGATTCACGCGTGCTCGGTGTCGGTTACGAAAGCATCCATGGATTGTTGCGCGGAGATATTCTCGGCTGGGCGCTCGTTTCGCTGCTCGTGGGCAAGGGCATCGTCTGGGCGGTCGCGCTGGGCTCCGGCACTTCCGGCGGCGTGCTCGCGCCTTTGCTGATGATTGGCGGTGCGCTGGGCGCACTCGTCGGAAACGCGACCGGGCTCGGCGACGCGGGCTTGTGGGCGACGGTCGGCATGGCCGCGATGATGGGCGGCACGATGCGTTCGCCGCTCACCGGGGTCTTCTTTCTGCTCGAGCTCACGCAGGATTTGCACGCGCTGCCCGCGCTCCTCGTCGGCAGCGTGGCGGCACTGTGTGTGACCGTGCTCCTCTTGCGTCGCTCGATCCTGACCGAAAAACTCGCCCGGCGCGGACAACACATCGCGCGCGAATATTCGGTGGACGTCTTCGAACTCGCGCGCGTCGGAGAAGCGATGGACCGGCAGCCGCCGCTGGTTCCGGCCGACATGACGATCAGCACGCTTGCCGAACGCATCGCGCAGGACGATCCCGCGGTGGCCCGCCGTCAGGCGGCGTTCATCGTCGATGCCGAGGGGAACCTGGTGGGCGTGATCACCCGCGGCGATCTGATGAACGCGTTGCAACGCGATTCCTCCGGCCGCGCTCCGGTCATGTCGGCAGCGCGCTCCGGCGTCGCGACCGCGTTTCCCGACGAAACCCTCCAGGCCGCGCTCACCCGGATGCTGACGCTCGGCGTGGGACGGTTGCCGGTGGTGCAGCGAGACCGGCCCGGACAGGTGATCGGCTATCTGGGACGCGGCGATATCCTTGCCGCGCGGCTCCACCGCCACGCGGAGGAGGAACGGCGCGAGCGCATCTTCCTGCGTCGCCGGCAAGCCTGACCGCCGCGATGCGACTGTGCCGATCTTGCATCCTTTCGGCTGCGCAGCTTTTGCGCGTGTTCCCCGCATAAACTGCGCAGTCTATTAGTTTGCGCGATGGCCGGACGTTTCTTTGCTTCTCGGCGCCTCCGGATGTTTTCAATCGCCATGTCGACCTCTCCCACCTCCTCCACCGACACTCGCACGCTGGCCTACCTCAATCTGAAGCTTCGCGAACTCTCGCAGCCGGGAGTGCCGCTGGCCGACGATGGACTCGGCGACCTCGTCGGCAATTTTGTTGCGCTAAGCCGCGAAAAGGATCGCGCCTTGTCCCGCCATCTTTGCCCGGTCGACCAGCGCATTCAGAACTTTCTGTTCGACTACCTGGAGAGTGTAGTCGAGACGCCGCGCCTGCCGCCGGCCACGCTCGTCCTGGATCGCGCCGGGCTGGCCCGCACCCTCTCGCTGCCGCCATCGCGCGACGAGCACCAGAGCCCGATTCTCACCTCGCGCCGCGTGCGCCAGGGCGTGCTGCACAATCCCAAGGCCGACCGCCGCACCACCCAGGGCATTTTCCACGTCACCGAAGGTGGGCTCCCGATTCCAGACGACAAAAAAGCCGTCCCCGCCGCCGTCTTCGGCCGGCTGCTGCGGATCGCCTTGCAGCCGCCCACCGATTTCGCGCGGCTCCCGTTCACGGCGGCCGAGCCGGAGCAGGCCGCGTGTTTCGTGTCGCTCTATCTGCGGCCGACCGTCGTGCCCGCCGTGCCCGGTTTCACGCCGGCGCGGTCCATGGAGACGCGTTTCTTCGTCCCCGGCAGCCTCGTCGCCAACCTCGATTTCGTCGAAAGCATCTTCGGCAACGCCGGCGATCCGCATCTCCCCGAAAACGACGCGGCGCTCGATCCCGAGCACTGGACCGGCCACACCGGCTGCGTCATCCTTGCCCCGCATCTCAACGGCCTGAAGAAGATCGATCTCGGCCTCCCCTCCTGGGACGCCGCGACGCCGCGGCAGCGTCGCGACGGGATGTGCTGGAAGGATCCCAACGAGCTCTACAACGACGGCGGCGCCTTCAAGATCACCGCCCGCAACGCCTCCGGCGTGGTCGTCACGATCATCTCCGACAACTATTTCGGCTACTGCAAAAAGGAGGTGAAGACCCAGATCAGCTTCGCCGCGAATCTTCTCGGCGTCGCCGAAGAGGAACACGCTGGCGGCGCCATCGTGTTTCCCAGTTACGATCTCGGCGAAGACTTCCAGCTCAGCAGCTACGTGCCGGTCGTCGATCACACGTTCTCCGAGGCGCTCGCACTGCTCGGCGAACGCGCCGAACTGCAGCCGGGCGGCTGGGCGCGCGACCGCGTGGTGTCCGACGTGTATTACGTGCCGCAGGACTCCCGCTTCGATCTGCGCACGCAATGCGTGACGTGGAAAAACGGCGACGGCTCCGAGCAGAAGTTGAAACTTCTGCCGGGCATCACCTACGTGCTGCCGTCCGGCTACAAGGTGGAGATGAACAAGCCCGACCAGGGCCGCCGCTGGCGCCTGCGCGGCACGACCGCCGAGGGCCTGCTCTGCCACAAGCCGTGCACCGTCTCCGGCGGCGGCAAATCCGAGATCTCGAAATCCATCGCCGACGCCACGTTCTCCGGTCCGGTGTTCGTCAGCGAACTCAACAAGGACCTCGATCGCGTCGACGAAATCCTGCGCTACGACTATTCGAAACGTTTCCGCGATCCGGCCCGCAACCGCCCGCACGGCCGCCCCGTGCTCGATCCACGCCGCTCGCTCGGCTCGGTCGTCAAGCTGCTCTCCGTCAGCCCCGACTACACCGACGAATACAACGCCTGGCTCGAGACGATTCCGGGCAACATCCGCGACCTTGTCCTGATCGTGAAGCGCGCCTACAAGCCGTCCTGGGCCGGCGACTGGCGTGAGCACTACAGCGTCGACACGATCAACGCCCGCCCGGGCAACGAGCTTAAATACCACCGCGAACGCCTGCTCACCCATTACCTCCGTGTCGGCTACACGAAGGACGGCGGCTGGCGCACCTTCACGCTGCGCAAGGACTTTTTCCCGGCGGAAAAGATCCAGGTCGAAGACGACATCACCGCCTCGGCGGTGGCGCCGCGCGAGCAGGTGCAGGGCACTCCCGCCAACGCGACCGAGCCGTCGCTCAAATTCGTCCACAACTGCGAGACGCGCCTCTTCCAGCGGCCCGACGACGCGATCGTGCGCGGCTACGACAAACGCACGGAGCGCGACTTCGGCCGCCCCGGCAACTTCTTCTCGAATTACGAGCCGCTCGATCGCAAGGCCGCGACCGCCATCGTCGAGGACGCGCTCGGCTTCGACGCGTTCACGGAGCCGGTGCAGAAGATCTTCCACGATTTCCTCGAGAAGCCCGGCCCGCAGTATCTCGTGTCGCCCGCGCATCCGCGCGTGGTCGACGGCAAACCCTCGAAGAACCCGCGTTACCTGCAATATCGTCCCGACCTCGAGGACCCGCGCGCGACGTATCTTGCGCAAACCGGCGCGCGCCTTTACCGCCGGCTCCGCGCCGACGCTCCCGTGGTGTTTCCCGTCGGCGCCGTGCTCATGGGCCGCCGGCTCAACCCGCCCGAGGCCGGCGTCCAGCCGCTCTGCGTGTATGGACCGATCCACTACCAGGAATTGCCCGAGGCCTTCATGGATCTCATCGGCAGCCTCACCGGTAAATCGCCGTCCACCACCGGCGCGGGCTCGGAAGGCGCGCTGACGAAGGGTCCGTTCAACGCCCTGCCGCCGATCTACGATCTCAACGCCGCGCTCGTCTCCTTCATCCTCACCGGTCTCCCCGTCTTCTCGACGGCCGCCGGCTGGGTGGGCCCGAAGCTCCGCGTCGATCACGACATCAGCCTGCTCGTCCCCGAGATCTGGGCGCGCATGTCGCCCGAGGAACGCGATCCGAAATTCCTCATCGAGCACGGCTATCTCGAGCGCTGCGCGGACTTCGATCACAACGGCCAGCGCGTGCTCGCGAATCGCCTCGGCTGGCGCATCACCGAGCGCTTCGTGCAGACGTTCTTCGGCCGCATGTTCAGCAATCCGACGATGGTCTTCGAGGAGGAGTATCTCCGCCCGGAGAAGCAGGACATGGATGTGTTCGTCGCCGGCATGACCAACATCGCCACCGCGATGCGCACCGCCGCGGCAAACTACTTCAACGACGGCTCGATCGAGCAGGCCGTGCCGCCGCTGAAGGCACTGCTGCACATCATGCGCGACGGCCAGTGGGAAGGCCGCGGCGCGGATCATCCCGAGTTCCGCGCCCTCTTCACGCGCGAGTCGATGCTCGCGAGCGATTGGTATGCCGCGCGCCTCGAGGCGAAGCGCATCGTCGATGCCCACCTGTGGGAGCACCACGCGCGCTACCTCGAGAAATTCCTCCGCCGCCACAACTACAGCGAGGTGGCCGAGGAACTCTCGATCCGCGAGAAGCTCGATCGCGTCGCCGCCCACGCCCGCGCGGCTCGCAAACCGGCTTACGCGAAGCGGCTCACCGGCACGATCGGCGCCGAGCCAGCCGTCGCCGCGGAGATCGCGAAGCTGCAGCCTTGAACGCGGATCGCGGAGCTCCACCGGCGCGCCGCCCGCGGCCGCCGGCCGGCCCGTCGTATCCACGGTTCTGACACCTGCGCTACGTTCGCGACGCCGGCGGAGCGAGCTGACCGGCTCCGGCCGGCGGGTTGACCGCCGCGTGGTCTCCTCGGGACGCGGCGCAGCGTCCGCGTATCGCGAGCGATGGCACCGCGGCGGGTAAGTTTCCCCACGTTTCGCTGGGGCTTGCACCGCGAAGACGCGCGCGTGGCGCCGCTTGCACCCGCACGGATCTCCACCTCACCCTCGGACCGGTCGCACGTTATCATGAAGTTTCGCCTTCTCGTTTTTCTGCTCGTCCTCGCGCCCGCCACCGGGCTCCACGCGCGGGTCGATTTTCTGCTCGTTCCGCCGAACGACGCGGTGCCCGGCGAGGCCGGCCTGGTGTTCACGCTTTATCTCAACAACCCGACGCCCTTCGACGAGACGGTCGAATTTCCGCAGGTCATTTCCGCCGACTATTCCAGCAGCACCGGCCGCCACCGCACGCAGCTCCAATTGGCCGAGACCGGCGATCTCCGCTGCGCCGTGCCTGCGCTCAGCCGTCGCACCGTAAAACTGGTGCTGCGCGAGCCGCTCGAGGGAGCAAACGGCTTCGTTTCATTGCGGCTGCTTCGGCCGGAGACGAATAGCATCATGTTCGAACTGCAGCATCCTGCCGCGCTCGCGAGCGCAACCCCGCCCGAGGCGGCCGCTCCCGCCCCGGCGCAGCGCACGGCGCTGAAGCCGGGACATCATCTCGATCTGACGACCGATCTGGAAAACATGCGGCGACACATCTCGGGTTACGAACCGATCTACTTCGCAGTCGGGTCCCGCGCCCGGTTGAACGCCCGTTTCCAGTTCAGTTTCAAATACCGCGTGTTCGAGCCGGCGACCTCCGGCGATCCGTGGTATGCCCAGCTCGCCCGCGACCTGCACGCCGCCTATTCGCAAACCACGATCTGGGACCTGGAGACCTTCTCCAAACCGTTCTACGATTCCAGCTACCGGCCGACGATTTTCCTCGAACACACGTTCAGACCCGAGAAGGCCGTCGGCTGGCGTTTCACGGTCAACGGCGGCGTTCAGCACGAATCGAACGGCAAAGGCGGCGCGCCCGATCCCGCCACCGATCCGGCGCCCGCCGATTCACGAAGCCTCAACACGCTTTATTTCGGGACGACCCTCCGGTGGTCGGACGACCGCGGCCGCTTCTTCGAGGCGGGTGCCCGGGCGAGTTCGTATTTTCAAGTCGACGAAAATCCCGACATCGCGCGCTATCGCGGCTATGTGGCGTTGAAGTTGCGCGGCGGATACGATCGCGGATTCCAACTCGCGACGGAGCTGCGCGGCCATCCCAGCGGATACGGAAGCGTCGAGTTCGACGCTTCCTGGCCCGCCATCGAAACGCCGCTGCTCAAACTCATCCTGCCCCACTCGCTGGGTGGCTACGCGTTGGTGCAGTATTTCAACGGCTACGGGGAAAGCCTCCTCGATTACAATGTCCGGCGCAAAGATCAGCTTCGCTTCGGCATCATGATCGTGCGTTGAGCCGCCCACCGGCCCGAAGGCTCAGACCGCGCCGCCGAGTTTCGCATCGACCGAGTAACGGCCCGGACCGGCCAGAAAGACCGTCACGAAACCAGCGAGGTAGATGAAAGCCATCTCGCCGCTGCCGGCCCCCGACAAGGCGCGTCCGTGCACCACGAGAAAGGCGACGGCGAGCAAGACGATCAGCACGAGCGCCGCGAAGCGCGTGGCCAGGCCCAGCGCCAGCAGTGCGGCGCAAAGCACCTCGGCGAAGATCGCGAGGGCCAGGCTGCCTTTCGGGCCGATCCCGAGCGGATCCGGAAAACGGCCCGCCATGGAACTGAAACTGACCAGCTTCGCCCAGCCGTGCAGCGCCAACAGCGATACGCCGAGCCACACCCGGAGAACGAGCAGTGCGAGATCGGAACTGCGCGGAATGAAGCCGAACTGGAGGAATTTCAGGAAACTCTTCATGACAGGATATTCGCCGCCAACGTGACTGTGTCACGCCGCCGGTCAACTCACCTGAGGCGAAGAGCGTTGCGGCCGTTTCGGCAACAACGGCCGCGCGCGACGGAGCCGCTCAATTCACCGCCAGGGGCATCGTCTCGATGGCCGGAGAGGCCACGCGATGCGAGAGCGCGATGAGCACGCCGTTCGGATCGCGGATCACAAACATCCGCTCGCCCCAGGGCTTGTCCTCCGGCGGCGCCACAATCTCGAGGCCTGCCTGACTCAGTCGCGCATGTTCGGCATCCGTGTCGGCCACATCGAGATTCAGCCAGAACCCCCGGCCGTCCGTGGCGCTGATCAATTCCGGCGCCTGGCCGTCGAGTTCGTGACGCAGGATCGAAATTTGCGCGCCGCTCGGATGAGCGAGTTGCACGTAATAACTGCATTCGGCCACGGTGCGGAAGCCAAGGTGCGTGCTGTAAAAATCCCACGTGCCGTAGAAATCGGCCGTGACGATCCCGGGGTAAAACGCCACGCCCTCACTCGGCAGGACGTCGAGGTTGTTTCCACCGAACTTCGCCGACAGACCGCGCATATCCGCCATCCAAGCACGGCAGACACAATCGAACAGCTCCTCCGGCTCGTCCGCCGCCTGGAAGATCGTCGCCGTCAACGCCGCTCCGTGCGAACGGCAGGTCACGCGCATCGGCCACAGCGTCATTTCGTCGGGGTGTTCGCCGATCAAAAGATCGATCACGCCCGTGCGCGCATCGGCCATCAATGCGACGTGCATTTCACCCACGGGGGTGCGCGCTTTCCAATGACCTCCCTCGCGTCGCAACTCGCGAAACGTTTCCGGCGCCCAGGCGGGCAGGTTCTCAATGTGCTGAAGAAAAGCGAAAAGCGTATCGCGTTCCGCTGCGACCGAAAGGGTGATCGTGCGAGTCTTCATGTAAGGGAAATACGTGCGGGTAAATTTGAGCCCACTTCTATGACGTTTAAATACGTCCTTTTCCGACAGGGTGAGTCAGAAGCAGCCAAAATACTGCGTTCTCTGTGTTTCACTGCAGGACCGGATCAGGTCGCAGATGCCGCTTCGTTGCGCCGATGGATCGCCACGCCATTGCCAGCCGGATCCGCCACCACGGCGAGGCTACAAGTCTGGCCGACCATCGGCTCCAGCAAAAATTTTGTGCCTGCCGCCTTCAACGCCGCCACCGCTGCGTCGAAATCCTCCACTTCCAGCGCGATCGAAGGGCCGTCCGGCGAGGGTTTCCACTCCGGCATCATGTTGCTGATCGCGAGCGTGCCGCCGCCGATCTCATATTCGATCCACGCCGCACCGCCGTGCTCGAAAGTCAGCGCCGATTTCAAACCCAGCACGCCTTCATAGAAGGCCCGGGCACGAGGCAGGTCGGTCACGGGATAGCCGGTAAACGCGATTTCTTTGACGCGGACAGCGGAGACGGGAGCGGGGGTGTTCATGGCGTCGAATCCTACCACCAGTTTTTGACATCCTTATGTCAGGAGCGCGCGGATCCGGAAAAAACCTCACTCCGGACGATACCGTCGCGCGACCGCCGCCGCCTCCTTTGCCACGAGCGTGCGCAAGCGCGCCGGCGCGAGCGCTTCCGCATCGGCGCCGAACGACAACAGCCATCGCGCCATCCACTCGAGCGCGAAGGTTTTCATCGCCACTTCCAGTCCCTCGCGCGCGGGCACGGCCTCGATGAAGCCCGAATAGCTTTCCCGTCGCGCCCGGTCCACCGCACGGGTCGCGAACCAGACGCGCACGGTTTCCGTCTCCGCCGCGAGTTCGCGCTGCATGTAGTCGCGCAGCGAAAACTCCGGCCGCGGCGCGAAACGTTCCGGCAAAACCTCCAGCGTCTGCACGCGCTCGAGTTTGAAATACCGGAATGCCTTCCGCAACCGGCACCAACCCACGACATACCACGCGCCGCCGTGAAACGTCACCCCGAGCGGCTCCACCTCGCGCGCGGTTTCCCCGCCGCTCGTGCGCGAGTGATAGGTCATCCGCAACACCCGTCGCGACACCACCGCCTGCTGGATCGGCAACAAGGTGCGTTGATCCAATCCCGACGGCAGTCGCGGCGTGCCATAAATCACCGTCGCCTTCGCCAGCCGATCGACGTCGTCCTGCCGGTCCCGCGGCAGCACCGAGCGAATTTTCAACAGCGCCGAATCCATCGGCTCGCCCAACGACGCATCCGTGAACTGCTTCACCATTTCGCCGCCGACAAAGAGCGCCATCGCTTCCTCCGCCGTGAACATGACGGGCGGCAGATGATAGCCTTTCACCAGGCTGTAGCCGACGCCCGCCTCGCCCGCGACCGGCACGCCCGCCTCGCTCAACGCCGCGACGTCCCGATAAACGGTCCGCACATTCACGTCGAAATGCGCCGCCAACTCGTCCGCTTTGACCACGCGCCGCCCCTGCAAAAACATCACCATCGCGACGAGCCGGTCCGTTCGGTTCATCCCGGCAGAATGGAAAACTTCCGGCGCGCCCGCCAAAGGAAAACCGCTGGCCGGCATCGCGTTCCCCGTCACGAATCCTGACATAAGGTTGTCGCGCGCCATGCTACCCTGCTCGCACCCTCCCTCCATGCCCACGCTCCGTCCCTGTCCCTGGCCCAAGACGCCGCTCGATCAAGCCTACCACGATTCAGAATGGGGCGTGCCGCTCCACGACGACCGCGCATTATTCGAACTGCTGATTCTCGAAGGCGCGCAAGCCGGGCTGAGCTGGTCCACCATTCTCGCCAAACGCGAAAATTATCGCGCCGCGTTCGACCGGTTCGACGCTGTCAGGATTGCGCGCTACGACGCGCGCAAGCGCGCCGCCTTGCTGAAAAATCCCGGCATCGTGCGCAACCGGCTCAAGATCGACGCCACCGTCGGCAACGCGCGCGCCTTCCTCGCCGTGCAACAGGAATTCGGCAGCTTCGATCGCTATCTCTGGTCCTTTGTCGGCGGCAAACCGATCGTCAATCGCCGCCGCACATCCGGAGACGTCCCCGTGCGCACGGTCGAAAGCGACGCGCTCAGCGCCGACCTGAAGCGGCGCGGTTTCAAGTTCGTCGGCACGACGATCTGCTACGCGTTCATGCAGGCCAGCGGGATGGTCAACGACCACCTCGTCACCTGCCCGCGTCACGCCGCCTGCCAGCGCGCCGGCGCATAGCGCGCGCGTGGCCGCCGGGTCAGGGCTCCGGCGGCCAGGTCGGCAGACGGTCGGCCTGGGCCTGGCGTTTCTCCTCTTCCTTCGCCTTCACCCGCTCCTCCGCGGGCACGGCGAAGACCGTATCCGCCGGCAGCACACAGCCGCGCCGGCCGGGGATGCAGTCGGTCTTCAACCGCAGGCAATACTCGCCCTCGGGACGGAAGAACGGACACGAAAAGCTCATCGCGCAGATTCGCGGAGGCCGCCGCCAAGCTCAGCGGTGCCACCCGACCTTGCGCATGTCTCCACCTTCCAGATACGCGAGGTGCATGCGGAAGGCGTTCTGCAGCGTCTGCGGCACGTGGCCGGAGCCGGAGATGTTCAGATAGGCGGTGAGCAGCGGACGATAATCCGGATGCACGCATTTCTCGATCATCAGGCGCGCGCGGTCGGCCGGCGCCTTGCCGCGGAGATCCGCGACGCCGTATTCCGTCACCACGACCTGGACGGAGTGCTCGCTGTGATCGAGGTGCGTCACCAGCGGCACGATCGTGCTGATCGCGCCCTTCTTGGCGACCGACGGACAGGTGTAGATCGACACGTGGGCGTTGCGCGTGAAATCGCCGGAGCCGCCGATGCCGTTCATCAGGTCGCGGCCCATCACGTGCGTGCTGTTCACGTTGCCGAAAAGGTCGACCTCGATCGCCGTGTTCACCGTGATCAGGCCAAGCCGGCGCACGATCTCGGGGCTGTTGGAAATCTCCTGCGGCCGCAGCACCATGCGCGGACGGAAATATTCCAGATCGCTGTAAACCTCCTTCAACTTCTCCGGGCTGACGGTCAGCGAACAGCCGCTCGCAAACACGCATTTCCCGCTCTTCACGAGGTCGATCACCGAATCCTGGATCACCTCCGTATACATCATGAACGGGGGGATGCCCGGATTCGAACCGAGCGCGCCGATCACGGCGTTGGCGATGTTGCCCACGCCGGACTGGAGCGGGAGGAACGAGCTCGGCAGCCGGCCCACGCGCAACTCGTCGGCGAGGAATTGGGCCACGTTTTCGCCGATCCGGTTCGTCACCTCATCCGGCGCATCGAAGCCACCGGTCTCGTCGGGCGCGTTCGTCTTCACCACGCCCACGATCTTCTTCGGGTCGATTTTAATGACCGGGGAGCCGATGCGATCGGTGGGCGTGTAGAGCGGAATCTCGCGGCGCGCCGGCGGATCGGCCGGTTCATACAAATCGTGGAAGCCCGTCAGCGCCGCCGGGTGGTGCGCGTTGAGCTCGATCAGCACGCGTTCGGCCATGCGCACGAAGGTGTTCGCCGCGCCGACCGACGTCGAAAGCGTGATGGTGCCGTCCGCCTTCACGTCGCTCGCCTCGATGATTGCCCAGTTGACCTTGCCCAGGACGCCGCTGCGGACAGTGGGCTGCACGGCGGAAAGGTGCAGGTCGAAGAACCGCGTTTTCCCTTCATTGATCGCTTTGCGGAGCGTCGGATCGGACTGGTAAGGCGTGCGCCAGGCGATCGCCTCGGCCGCGGCCAGCGCGCCGTCGAGGGAGCGGCCGGTCGAGGCGCCGGTGATCACGCCGAGCTGAAACGGCCGGCCCGCGGCATGCTCCACCTTGGCGCGCGCGGCAATGGCGAGGGGGATGACCTTGCAGGCTCCCGCCGCCGTGAAACCGCCGAAACCGATCGTGTCGCGATCCTTGATAAACGCCGCGGCTTCGTCCGCGGAGAGGAAGGGAAAGGGGAAACTCATGGGTGGTGCTTCGAATTTGGTTCAACTATCTTCGCAGAGCCGCGCGCCGCCGACTGCGCAGAGGTTGGCGCATGCATTGCGAAAATTGCTCAACCGAAGACGTCGGGCAAGAAATGCGCAGTGTGCGCCTATGACGAAAAAACCGGTCTGTCCGATTGCAGATCGCGGATTTGCAGGCAAATACCTGTGACCTTCCCCATCATGCGCCTGCGTTCTCTGGTCGTTTCCACCTTCGCTTTCGCCACATTTCCGTTCCTTTCCCTGTCTTCCGCCATGTCGCACGCTCTTTTCATCGGCACCTACACCAATTCCGGCAGCAAAGGCATCTACGCTGTCTCGTTCGATCCGGCCACGGGCCGCTTCGATGCGCCACAGGTCGCGGCGGAAACCACCAGTCCGACCTACCTCGCCTTCTCTCCCGACCAGCGCCACCTCTACGCGGTCAGCGAATCCGCCGGCATGGCCGTGGGCTTCGCCGTCAGCGCCGATCGCACCCAGCTCACCCCGCTCGACGACCGGCAGCCGGCGGCCGGAAAGGCACCCTGCCACCTGATGACTGACCGCACGGGTCGCGTGCTCTTCGTTTCCAACTACCACACGGGGACGGTCGGCTCGATTCCCATTGCGCCCGACGGCCGGCTGCGCGCCCCCGCCACGTTGATCCAGCACACCGGCTCGAGCGTCGACCCGGACCGCCAGACGTCGCCCCACGCGCATTCCGTCACGGTTTCGCCGGACAACCGGTTCGTCTTCGCGTGCGATCTCGGCACCGACAAGATCTACATCTACAAGATCGATCTGGCCACCGCCACGCTGCAGCCGCACGACCCGGCGTTTGTCAGCACGCCGGCTGGCGTGGGCCCGCGGCACTTCGCGTTCAGCCCCGATGGCGCCCACGCGTTCATGATTTCGGAAATGGGCGGCACGCTCACGTCCTACCGCTACGACGCCGAGCGCGGCACGCTTCATCCGCTGGATACGCAGTCGACGCTCTCCGCCGAGTTTCCCGGGAAGAACAAATCCGCCGCCGTCCGCGTGCACCCGAACGGGCGCTTCGTTTACGGCTCGAACCGCGGTCCGGACACGATCGCGGTGTTTCGGTTCGAAGAAGGCACCGGCCGGCTTTCGCTCGTGGAAATCGTTCCCTGCGGCGGGCCCAACCCCCGCGATTTCGCGCTCTCGCCGGACGGGCGCTGGCTGATCGTCGCCCACCAGGATGCCGGCACGTTGAAGGCATTTCGCGTCGATTCGGAGACCGGACGCCTCACCGCGACCGACGCCGTCGCCCACGTGCCCGCGCCGGTCTGCGTCTTGTTCGCGAATTGACGGCGACGCCGCGCGCTCACGCGTCGGCGGGAAACGCCGACGCCACCGCTGCGAGCAGTTCCTGCACGGCGAAGGGCTTCGAGAGCACCGCGTGTGCGCCGAGACCTCTCGCCATTTTCAAATAATGCTCCCGCGGCACGTGGCCGCCGCCGGACATCGCGATGATTTTCACCTGCGGGTGCTTCCGCCGCAGTTCGGAAATCACCTGCATGCCATCGCGCTCTGGCATGATCACGTCGGTCACGACCAGATCGAAATCCCGCGCCGCGATTAGCCGGCTCGCGATCGCGCCGTCGCTGGCGGTATCGACCCGATGGCCCGCCTCCGACAACACGCGGGCAATCATGTCGCGGAGCTCACTTTCGTCGTCGACAACCAGGATCGAGCGGCTTTTCACGCGCGCAATGCTAGGGGCGCCTCGATGCGACGCAAGCCGCCGGGGTTGGCCCTCAGCCGGTTGACGCCGCCCGCGATCCGGATATCTCTGGGCGTTTCCTCCCGATGGCCGTATTTCTCACCGAAAAACCCCGCAACCTCGAACGCGCCTTTCTGATCGGCGTCCAGACGAATGACATGCCGGCCGGGGAAGCCGCGGAACTGCTCGGCGAGCTGAAGGAGTTGGTGGAGAATCTGCGACTCACCGTCGTCGATTCCACCCTCGTCAACCTGCGCACGCCCACGCCTTCCCTGCTCCTGGGCTCCGGCAAGGCCGCAGAGTTGGCCGAACGCGCGAAGGCGCAAAACGCCGACGTGATCGTGTTCGACGAGCAGCTCTCCCCCGCCCAGCAGCGCAATTGGGAAGAGCTCACCGGACTGGGCGTGATCGATCGCGAGGAAGTGATCCTCGAGGTGTTCGCCGATCGCGCGCACACGCGCGAAGCGGTGCTCCAGGTCGCGCTCGCGCGCATGGAATATTCGCTACCGCGGCTGACCCGCGCGTGGACCCATCTTTCCCGTCAGCGCGGCAAAGGCGCCCTCGGCGGCGAAGGCGAAACCCAGCTCGAGCAGGACCGCCGGATCGTGCGCGACCGCATCGCGCATCTGAAACGCGAGCTCGTCGAGGTCGTGCAGCAACGCGGCGTGCAGCGTCGCCGGCGGCTGCGCGTGCCGGTTCCGACCGCCTCGATCGTCGGCTACACCAACGCCGGAAAATCCTCGCTGCTCAACGCCCTCACGGGCGCGCACGTCCTCGCGGAAGACAAGCTGTTCGCGACGCTCGATCCCACCACGCGCCAGCTCCAGCTGCGCGGCAACCAGAAGCTGCTCGTCACCGACACCGTCGGTTTCATCCGCCGCCTGCCGCACGGCTTGGTCGAGGCCTTCAAGGCCACCTTGGAAGAGGTCGTCGTCGCCGATTTCCTCATCCACGTGCTCGACGTCGCCAATCCAAATTTCGAGAAGCACCACGCCACCACGCTCGGCGTGCTTGCGGAGCTGGGCGCCGCGGACAAGCAGATCCTCACCGTTTTCAACAAGACCGACATCGCCGATCCCGCGCTGCGGCAGCGGGCACGTCATCTCGCGCCCGATGCGATCTTCGTCAGTGCGCGCACCCGGGAAGGAATGGACCTCCTGGAAACGCGCTGCCTCGAGCTGATCGCTGACGCCTTCGGTTCGACCGAACTGGTCGTGCCGCACGAGCGCTACGACGTCATCGCGCGTCTCCACGAATTCGGCGAGGTGCAGGCGTCGGAGGAATTCGACGGCGGCGTGCGGATCAAAGCCCGTTTTCCCCCAACGCAGTCCGGTTTCTTCGCGCCCTTCGTCGTGAAGTGAAACCGGCGCCGGCGCTCAGCCGGCAAAGGTCACGAACGCGCGCGTCAGCGTTCCATCGGCGCGCGCCGCACACAGCCAGTAACCTTTGTCGATCGATTCGTCGTGGTTCGCCGCCACCCGCGAGCAGCAGACGTTCGTCACGAGATCGCAGTCGCCCCGCCGCACCGCACTGCGGCCGTGGAAATGCCCGCAAAACGCCGCGCGGACGTTGAAGCCCGCGAACCGCGCCAGAAGTTCGTCGGCATTGAGCGGTCGCATCCGCACGCCGGCCCCGAGCGGAAAATGCGTGAAGATCACCGTCGGTTTCCGCGGATCGAGCCGTGCCAGTTCCTCTTCGACCCACGCCAGGGTCGCTTCGGCGATGTGCGTCTCCTTCCATTTTTCCCCGTCCGTCGTATCGAGCGCGACGAACTGCCAGCCCGCCTGCGTCCAGGAATAGTTGATACGCCCGGGAAACACCGCGGCATAGCGCCGCGTCGTGCCGTCGAGATCGTTGTCATGGTTGCCGGGCACCGGATAAAACGGCACGCCGGCGCAGCGCGACAGCCGGCGGATCGCCTCGAGGCTTTCGGGCTGTCCTTGGTGCGACAGATCTCCGAGGCCGACGCAGAACTCGAGCCCGGGATGACGGCCGATGCTCTCGAAGAGCCGCTCGAACCACGGATCGCACGCCGGGCCGTCGTGATGGAAATCGTTCGCCACCGCGAACGCGCACGGCGCCGCTTCCGTTGCATGCAGCCAGCCCGGCCACCGCTGGGTGCCCAGCAGCGTCGCCAGCTTCCCGAGCATCTGCCTTCGCGTCACCTCACTCCGAATCGTAGATCTGCACGCGCGTCCAGAACGTCTTGAATTGCTCCACGAACGCGAGATGGATCGGATCGATCTGATACGCATCCTGCGCGGCGAGATCGCGGCAGAGCACCGTCAGTGCGACCGAATAACTGTCGTCGATCACCGCGCGCTTCGGCGTGGCCGCAGGCGTGCCGACATAAACCTTTTCCACCGACTTGATGCCAGCCAGCGACTCGACGCCGCGACGGAAATCCGCGCGCTGAGCGTCGGAAAGTTCAGGCTTCAGCCAAAAATAAACGGAGTGAACGAGCATGCTCTCGAAGCCTCGCGGGCGCGTTTGCCGACGCAAGTTCCGAGTTCCTCCCGGCGCTCACTTGAGCCAGGCCAGCACCCGCGACGCTTTCTGCCGCAGCTGGTCCATCGTGCATTGTCGCGGCGCCTTGTCGGGCCGCCAGCGCACCAGTCGCGTGCCGTGACGGAAGCGTTCGCCGGTCACGTGGTCGAACGCCACCTCCACCACCAGCTCCGGCGCGAGCGGTTGCCATTCGGCCGATCGCGCCGTGCTCCACCGGCTCGGCCCGCCCGGCGCCCGGCCCGTGAAACCCGGCCCGCCGATCGCCGCCTCCAATTTCTTCGTCAGCGCCGGTTTCTCCGCTGCCTTCAAACCGGAGCAAAAGCCGACGTGATGCAGCCGCCCGTCGTCGTCATACAGCCCGAGCAGCAGCGAGCCTACTTCCTTCTTCTTCGCCGCGTAACGAAACCCTCCCACCACGCAGTCCGCCGTGCGCTCCGGTTTGATCTTCACCATGGCCGTGCGCTCGCCCGCCGCATACGGGGCGTCGACGCGTTTCGCGATCAATCCGTCCAGACTCGTGCCGACCGAGCCGAACCATTTTCTGGCGACCTTCAAGTCCACCGTCGCCGGCGAAAGCCGCAGCGCTCCGTCCGGCGGGAAGAACCGTCTCGCAAACGCGTCCAGCGCCTTTCGCCGTTCGCGCAACGGCTGCGAGACCAGCGAATGTCCTCGCTCGTCCGCCAGCAGATCGAACGCCACCAGCCACGCCGGCGTCTCGCGCGACAGCTTCGTCACCCGGCTCGCCGCCGGATGTATCCGTTGCAGCAATTCGTCGAACGACAGCGTCCCGCCGCGCGCAATCACCAGCTCGCCGTCGAGCACGTAGCGCGCCGCCCGCAACTGTTGCGCCGCCGCGACGATTTCAGGGAAGTAGCGCCCCAGTGGCTGTCCGGCCTTCGACCGCAGCTCGACGTTTTCACCGTCTCGAAAAACCAGGCAGCGAAACCCGTCCCACTTCGGCTCATACTGCCAGCCGCCACCCGTGGGAATCTCCTCCACGGACGCCGCTTCCATCGGGGCAAGACTCGTCTTTACCGCCAAGCTCATCGCGATCTCGGACCGCCTGCCGCCGTGTCGGTTCGCACCCCGGAACGCCCGCGAGCGCCCTCTGTCGGCAGTGACGTGCGCTTCGTTCGACTCGTCCGTTCCGTCCTTTTTGTCGCGCTCGCCCCGTGGAGTCATGGCACCGGCGCCGATTTTCGCATCTATGTCAGCAACGAGCGGTCCGGCGACGTTTCCGTCTGCGACGGCGCCACGCTCGCGCCGCTTTTCACCCTGCCCGTCGGCCAGCGTCCGCGCGGTTTGTACCTGTCTCCCGACGGTCGCTGGTTGTTCGTCGCGACCAGCGGCTCGCCGCGTCAGGGGCCGGGCGCCGATCCCGAACACGCCCGCAGCCCCCAGGCCGACAAATCCGCCGACGGCCTCGCCGTCATCGATCTGCAGGAAAATCGCGTCGTCCGCCGCCTCGCCGTCGGGTCCGATCCGGAGGAGTTCGCTTTCTCCCGCGACGGCCGCCACGTGATCGTCGCCAACGAAGACATCGCCGCCGTGTCGATCTGGGATGTCCAGTCCGGCGAACGCCTCGCCCGTTCGCCCGTCAGCGAAGAACCCGAGGGCGTGAGCCTCCATCCCACTCGCGACGAAGCGTGGATCGCCTGTGAAGAGGAAGGCGATGTCTTCATTGTTTCCGTGCCCAACGGCCAACCTCGCAGACACCTCCGGCTGGGCGGTCGCCCGCGCACGATCAGGTTCGATCGCGATGGCACGTTCGCCTACGTGCCGCTGGAAACCGGCGCAGCGATCGCGATGGTGGAAACCAACCCGCTTCAGCTCGTCGGAAAAATTCCCCTGCCGCCACCTGCTCTGCCGATGGCGTCCGCGCTTTCGCCCGACGGCCACGAACTCTACGTTTCCACCGGTCGCGGAAATCAGGTCGTCGTGATCGACCTCACAAAGCGCGAGGTGATCGCGAGCATCCCCGTCGGCGCGCGGTCGTGGGGCCTCGGCTTGAGTCCCGATGGCTCCCGGCTCTTCACGGCCAACGGCGCGTCGAACGACGTGTCGGTGATCGACGTGCGCGAGCGGCGCGAGTTGCAGCGCGTCCCCGCCGGGGCCGGCCCGTGGGGCATCGCCATTGGACCTTCGTCGGGCGCCAACTCCAGCGCCCCGCACGCGCGCGAGTTTCAGCCCAACTGAGCCGAAGTGCCTGGGGACCGACGAACCGCCGGGGGCGTCGGTGCCCGGTCGGCGCGGCGCATCCAGCCCGCCACCAGCGCGAGCCCTGCAATCATATAAACGAATCCGGCCGGCACCCACATGATAAGGCCGCCCAGTTGCTGATCCTCGAGCGGCGTCAGCCCCCACGCCCGCGCGCCCGCGGCGTAGTCGGGATAAAGCGGACGCGTCGCAAACGTCAGCAACGCGCCGAGCAGTCCGGTGTGCGCCATCGTCGTGAACAGATACAACACCGCCACGCCGAAACCTTGCAGCCTCGCGCGGGCGTTAAGTGCGCTCCACCAGAAGAGCAAAGCCGAGCCGAAGAAACTCAGGTGTTGCAGATCGTGCAGCCACGGTCGCACCAGCGTCGCCTGGAACAGCACCGGCTCATGCCAGAGCCACAGCGCGGCCGCGTGCACCGCCCAGGCGACCACGGGATGAGTCAGCGTGCGCCAAGTCCGCCGCAGCGCCGGCCGGCGTGCGGCCCGTGAGAGTTGACGCGCGTCCGCCCACGGCAGCGCAAACATCAGCGCGAGGAACGGGCGACCCAACACCAGCAGCGGCGCGGCGCCGACCATGAGAAGTTCATGTTGCGTCATGTGCGCGGCGAACAGCACCTGTCCCCACGGATGCAGCGGCGACGAGAGCGCGAGGACCAGCGTCCACCAGCCCGCCCAAAATGCCGCGACTTCCCAGCCGCGCAGGCCGTGCCCCGCGTCCAGCTCCGCCCCCAGCCGCCGCACGCCGCGGCGATAAATCCACGCGCTCACGACCAGCCCTAGCAGCAGCAACGGATCGAGTTCCCATGCCTGCACCAGTTGCGACCAGTTCACCGGTCCATTCGTCGACGCCGGACCGACGTGGGCGAGCGGCAGGCACGACGCCAGCAGAGCGGCAAACGCGGGCGGGTTCATCGCTGGCAGGGATCGAGAAACAAATTGGGGATTTCCTGCGCCACGATGACCGCGGCGAAAAACGCGCAGCCCAGCACGCCGAGCACGGCCATGAAGATCACGCGCTGCTGTCCCGGCCGGAACGGCTCGGACCGCGTTTTGTGACGCTCCCGCTTCCACGTGTCCCAGGCGATGCGCCCGGCCAACGCGGTCGCGGCAAGGCAGGCGACGGTCAGCAGGTGCAGCCAGTAAATTTCGCCATTCCGGCACACCCACGGCACCAGCACAAACGACACCTGCTGGTGCGCAAACCACGCGAACGGCCCGGCAAAAATCCCCGTCCACAGACGAAGGACGTCGCGCCGCGTCTCGTTGTTGCCCGGCGACTCGTCCGGGACGTTGTCGCGCGCCGGCAGACGGAGGTCCGGGCCGTTCATACGCCCCCTCCCCGCGAAACGAGATAGATCGTCGCGTAAATCGGGAGCCACGCCCACACGACGAAATACCAATACATGCCGTTCTCCGCGACGTCGACGAAGCGCTTCCCCTTCAGCGGCCCTGTGAACATCAGCACGGTCAGGACGAGCGTATCGAGCAGGTCCGTGACCACGTGCGCCGTATGGAAGCCCAGCAGCGTCCAGATCGTCGACGCGTAGGCGTTGTCCGACCAGCGGCAATTCAGCGTGCGAAACTCGAAGACCCTGATCGCGACGAACGCGAGGGCGAAGAGCACCGCGACCACGAGCCAGATCCGCACGCCGCGCAGGTCCTCCCGCTCGGCGGCCTTTTTGTACAAATGATTCGGCACACAACTCGCCAGGAGGATCACCGTGTTGATCGTGCCGAACCACAGGTCCGGCGGCGGCGACTCCGGCGGCCACCCCGTCGACTGGCTGCGCAGGTAATAATAGGTCCCAAGCAGCGCCACGAACATCGTGCCCTCGATCAGCACGATTCCCATCGTGCCCCACCACATGATGCTGCGGTGGCCGAAGGCGTATTCCGGCAGCTCGGACACGTCCAGTTTGTGCAGCGTTTTCATGATTCGTCCTGTTTCGGCCAGAACCAGCCGACGAGCGTCACGAACACCGGTATCAGTCCCCACACTACACCCCACGGCGTGAAGATCGTCGCGATGAACAGCGCGGTGGTCGCCAGCGCGGCGAGCAGCGGCCAGAGCGACGGCGCCGGCATCTCCCGCTTGTGATCCGGCTGGGCGTCCAGCACATGCGTGACGAGCACGAACATCCTGTCCCGGCGCAGGCCCGTGACCACCGTCGGCTCACCCTTCGTCCACAGCGCATAGCGGCCGCGCACGACCGGAAGATCGGCGTAGTTGCAGGCCGGCGGCGGCGAGGTCGTCGACCACTCGAGGCCGTCGGCATGCCACGGATTCGCGGGATTCTCGCGCGGTCGCCGCAGCGCCAGCAATACGTTGATCAAAAACAGCAGCACGCTGAGCCCAAGCACCCCCGCCCCGATACTCGCCAGCAGACTGAGGCCGCCCCATCCCGTCTCCGCCGGATAGGTATACACGCGCCGCGGCATGCCGTGCAGCCCGAGAATGTGCATGGGAAAAAACGTGAGCTGAAACCCGGCAAACATCAGCGCGAAGTTCCACCGTCCGAGGCGCTCGCTCAGCATGCGACCATACGTTTTCGGGAACCAGTAGTAGAATGCTCCGAACAGCGGAAAAATCGCACCGCCGATCAGCACATAATGAAAATGCGCGACGACAAAATACGTGTCGTGCACCTGCAGGTTGAACGGCACCGCGGCCAGCATCACACCGGTCAGCCCGCCCATCACAAACGTGAACAGAAATCCGAGCACGAACAACAGCGGGGTCGTGAACCGGAGCCGCCCCATCCACAAGGTCGCCAGCCAGCAGAAAATCTGCGTGCCGCTCGGAATCGCGATCAACATGCTCGCTGCCGTGAAGAAACTCTGCCCGAGCTTCGGCAAGCCCGCCGCAAACATGTGGTGCACCCACAGGCCGAATCCGGCAAACGCCGTCGCGATCAGCGCCAGCACCACCGGCGTGTAGCCGACGATCGCGCGCCGGGTGAACGGCACGAGCATCGCCGAGACCATCCCCGTGGCCGGGAGGAAAATGATGTAAACTTCCGGGTGTCCGAAGAACCAGAACAGATGCTGCCACAACAAGGCATCGCCGCCTTCGGCCGGATTGAAGAACTGCGTGCTCACCAGCCGGTCGAGCATCAGCATCGCGCTGCCCGTCGCGACGGTCGGCATCGCAAACACGATCATGAACGAGGTCACCAGCATCGCCCACACGAATAGCGGCATGCGGTTGAGCGTCATGCCCGGCGCCCGCAGCTTCAGGATCGTCACGATGAGGTTCACCGCCTCGACCATCGCGGACAGCGCCGTGAAGGTGATCAGTTGCGCGTAGAAATCCGTCCGCTTGCCCGGAGAAAATTCGGGGCCGGCGAGAGGCACGTTGCTGAACCAGCCCGTCTCGATGCCCGTGTCGAAGGCGAAGGCCACGTAGATCATCACGCCGCCGAAAAGATAGATGTAATAGCCGAACGCCGCGAGCCGCGGAAACGCCAGGTTGCGCGTGCCGATCATCAACGGCACGAGGTAAACGCCCATCGCCTCCATCACCGGCACGGCGAAGAGAAACATCATCGTCGCACCGTGCATCGAAAACACCTGATTGTATAAATCGGGATCGAGCAGCCCCAACTCCGGCCGGCTCAGCTGCAGGCGCATCAGCGCCGCCAATACGCCGCCGAGCAGGAAAAATGCAAAAGCCGTCACGACGAAGCGCCGGCCGATCTCCTTGTGATCGGTCGACGCCAGCCAGCCCGCGAGCCCGCGCGGTCGCGCCCAGGTGCGCTCGAGCAGGGCCGCCTCGGTGTCCGTGGCCGGTTCGTGCAACGCCGCCTTCACTTCGGGTGAAAGCTTCACGCCCGCGGCCTCCGTCCCGCCGACCGTTGCCGCCGCGTCATCATCGCAAGCTCCTCAGATAGGTCACCAGCGCCTGCAGATCCGCCGGCGGCAGCTCCGGCACCGGCATGCGCGCCCCGGGTTTGGTGCGCTGCGGGTCCGCCACCCAGGCCGCCAGATGATCGCGGGTATTCGGCCGCGCTCCGGCCGCGATCGTTTGCCGGCTGGCGAGGTGCGTGAGATCGGGGCCCACGATGCTCCCGGCCGCGGTGCCACGAATCGTGTGACACATCACGCAACTGCCGGCGAGAAACACCTCCCGCCCGCGCCGCTCCTCGTCGGTGGCCGGCTCGGGGGCCGACGCCCGCTGCCCCTCCAACCACGCATCGAATTCAGCCGGCGGCTGCGCGATCACGAGGAAACGCATGTGCGCGTGCTGGTACCCGCAAAACTCCGCGCATTGCCCCTGAAAGGTTCCCGGCCGATTGGCCTGTATCCATAATCCGGTGTCGCGTCCGGGAATCAGGTCCCGCTTCCCCGCCAGACTCGGGACCCAGAAACTGTGGATCACGTCCGACGCCCGGAGCCGCAGCAGCACCGGCTGCCCCACCGGAACATGGATCTCGTTCGCGGTCACCACCACCCGGTCCGGCCGCGCATCCTCGTAACGAATCTCCCACCACCACTGCCGGCCGGTGATCGTCAGCACACGCGCGCCGCCGGTTTCGATTTCGTCGAGCCCGCGGTCGGTCGTGACGCTCGCAATCAGAAAACCTAACAGGATTGCGCCCGTCGCCAGCACTCCGGCGCCCACGTAGCGCAGTGCCGTGCGCTGCCCCGCATACGTCGGTTCCATCGATTCGTCCGGCGTGCGGCGCCGCACGAGCGCGGCCACGAGCACCGCCATCACCGCGACAAACACCACCGCGCAGAAACCAAACAGGAGCCACCACAAGTCCTCGATCCGCCCCGCTTGGGGACCGGCCGTATCCAGCGCGGAGTTCAATTTTTCCGACATGGCGGTTCCGACGCGTCACTCGCTCTGACGCGGCTTTTGCAGCGATTGCGGCGCGAGCCGCGCATTCGTGCTGTCGGAGCGCCCCGGCTCGACGTCCTTGCGCAGCAGGCCGCCGAGCGAGCGCACATAAGCCACGAACTCCCAGGCCTGCTGTTCCGTCACCCGGCCGCGAAACGATGGCATCCCGTTCGGCCGCCCTTCGATGATCGTGGCGCGAATGTTCTCCGGTTCGAATCCGTAGATCCACACATCGTCCATCAACGCCGGCCCGATGCATCCCCCGCCGTTGGCATGGCAGCCGTTGCAATTAAAAGCCTGGAACCAGCGCTGCCCCTCGGAAACCGCCCAGGCGTTGTCGTCGTAGAGGCTCGCGCGCTTCCGCTCCGTCGGATTCCCCGGACCGGCGCGCAGCTCGCTCAGAACCGCGGTTCGCGACGCCGCATCCGCGCGGACGATCTCGGCCGGAGGACTATCCTGCGCGTAGTCGCCGTAGCCGCACACGTTGCCCGTCCGACCGCGGGCCGCGAGCGCGCGTGCCGGAGGCGAACTGTAGAAATCGTCGCCGATCATCTGCACGCCGATGGTGCGACGCCGTTATGCGGCATCGTCGAAAGAGTGCACCGCCGCCGTGCCCGCCCGGGTGACGAAGACGTAGGTGGAACGGTAATACGGCCGCGCCGGGAGCGCGCGCTCGAAATCCGCCGGCACGCCGACGACGAGATCCGCCCGTCCGCATAAGCGGCGCCGCGATTGACCACGTGGCAACACGCCATGCCTTGCGCCGAGCGCGAGGGCTTGGGTTCGTAGCGCCATTTCACCGCGCCGCTTTTCGTCAGATCCAGCGCGTAAAGAATGTTTGGATACGGAGTGACGACATACATCGTATCGCCGACCACGAGCGGCGCGGCCTCGTGCCCGCGCCCCACGCCGGTCGAAAACGTCCATGCCACCCGCAGTTGCGAGACGTTCGCGGTGCCGATCTCCGTCAGCGCGCTATAGCGGGTGTTGGCAAAGTCCCCGGCGGCCATCCGCCACTCGCCTGGCGGTCCTCCCTCGGGCCCGGCGGCGGCCGCGGCTCCCGCCAGGGTCGTCAGCAGCACGCGCATGATCCTGTGCCACCAGGATCGCCGGCCGGCCGCGGGAGGATGAAAGCGCATGGAACATGCTAGAGGAAGCACCCGCGCCTGTCTTGCGGAGAGCGGCCGGAAGGGCGCCTCAGGTGCGGCCTGATCGCGAAAATTTCCGCGCACCGGCAGATTTTTTGTCGTGAGGCTGGACAAGTGCGCGGACGCAGCTTCGTTGGAGTGGAAGCTTAAGTCAGTCCAGTCAGTGACGAGTGATTGACAGCAGAGCGTGAGGCGAGATGGAGCGCGGCTCGGAGGATGGTTGATCAGGATCCGATCCGCGGCAGGGCCGAGCGCATCGTCAGGACAGCGGTTTTTCCGACGTTCAGGTCAGTGACGGCCCGGTTTCCGGCACAGTCGCTTCGGCGAAGGCGGGGACACCGGGACCCATGGTCAGTTGTTCGCGTTTGCTCAACACCCCGCGTCACCGGACGCGGATCAACCTTCAACCAAGGCATGCTGATGCAAGGAGGACCTCCCATGAAACTCACCCAATTATTGCAGGCTCGTCCGCTGCTCGCGCGACAGGCCCGGCTCGCGAATCTGGCGTTCGCGTATGAGACGCTGCGCGGCTTCGGCCGGCGCATCGCCCGAGCGGGGCTCTGCGGTCGCGTCACGCTGCGCCCGGCCGATCCCGACAACGACGTGTTCTGGGCGCAAATGATCGCGCTCGAGGGCAGTCAGGCCGTGATCGAGGAGCATTTCACCGACGAAGACCTCTGCGATCTCGCGGACGCCGTCTCGTTTGTCACGGGCCAGGAGGATTTCGAAGTGACGTTCCGACTCGAGGAGTTCTGCGACCACTTCGTCGCGCCGCTCCGCAGCGCGCTCGAAGAGGCGGGCATCGAAATCGACACCGGTCCCGCGCCTGCGGAACGGCAGTCGTCGGAAGATCGTAGTCGTTGAACCAAGGCCGCGAGCGACGCGCCGGCGTCGCTCGCGCGCGCCTCCGCCACCGCGATCAGCTTGCGATTCCGGATGAGCGGCCGTTCTTTGGCGTGCGTCGCCTACACTTATGACTCGTCGCCTCTCACCTCTCGGTTTGTTCCTCGTTTCCGTTTTCTCGCTGTCGCTTCTCGCCGCCGGCTCGGTGGGCGCGGCTCCGCCGACCCCGGGCGACGCGGCCCGCGAGGAGCACCGGGAGTTCACCCGCGAACGGCTGCTCGATTACTTCAAATACGAATATCCCATCGGCACCCACGCCGTAAAAGTGACCGACGCGAAAATCTCGCTCGACGAGACGCTGCCGGTGCAAGGCTGGGCCAACCGTTTTCGCTCCAAGGGCCGCGCCTACAT
Source organism: Opitutaceae bacterium (assembly GCA_040255565.1). Classification (GTDB taxonomy): domain Bacteria; phylum Verrucomicrobiota; class Verrucomicrobiia; order Opitutales; family Opitutaceae; genus Opitutus. Next base: position 262,538 of record JBDZVH010000003.1, read on the forward strand.
CGAGTATTTCGACAGCACCACCCGATCTTTCAACCGCTTCCATCGTGAGTTCGAAGCGGTCACGCAAAAGAATGACGAGGGCGTCATCACCCTCGACAGCTTGAAGGTCACCTGACGGCCCTCAGCGGCCGATCCGCTGCAGGCCGGTCTCCGCCGTGTGCGGCTGCGTCAGCAGCACGACGCCGAGTTCGAAGAGGCCGATGATGAGGTGCGGCGCCCACACGCGCTCGACGAAGCCGAACACCCAAGGCGACATCGCGAGCAGCGCGCCGTTGATGATGTCGAGCGTGAGGTGCGTCCTGAATCGCAGGATCTTGAACAGCCCGAGTTCGTAGCGCGTGAGCAGGCTGTAGATCAACGTCGCCACGCCGAGAAACACGAAAATCCTGTCCTCGGACCCGCCGTTCTGAAACCCGAAGACACGCGGCGCAAAGAGGAGAAAAATGCCGACCACGTAGTCGAGCACGCCATGAACCCAGGTGGAGATGAAACGCATCCTCCACTCTACACAGCACCGGCGGCAAACGGGAGCGGGGCGCGACCGGACCGGCCGCGCAAGACAACCCACCGGTGGCACATCGCGCGATCGCCCGTTCCCGTCATCGGAAAAACAAAGGCGCAGAGAGGGGTTGCACCTGAACCCCCAACGTTGCTATCGGTCTGCCTCTTTCCACCCGCGCCGCGTCGCGGGTCGGATCCACTTTCGTCAGCGGTGCGGAAACGTTCTCCGCCGGCGGTTTCATTTTCCCGCTGCTCATGCGTTCCGTTCGACCCGCCCCCATTTCCGCCTTCCTCTTCCTGTTCCTCGCGCTGGTCGGAACCGCGGGTTGCCGGCGGGACGATCCGGCGACGGCCGGCGTGCCGCTCGTGCGGGTGTGGTGTCATCAGGGGCAGGAAGCCGAGAACCAGGCGATGCGCGCGATCGCCGACGCCTTCAATGTCGCGCATGCGGGCCGCGCCCGCGTCGAGGTGACGTTTTTCCCCGACTTCCAATACAACGAGAAGATCGCCATCGCCGCCGCCGCCCGCGATCTCCCGGACGCGCTCGATCTCGACGGGCCGCTGGTCGCGCGCTACGTCGACGCCGGCCTGCTCGCGCCGCTCGACGCGTGGTTCACGCCGGCCGAGCTCGCCGATTTCCTGCCGACGATCCGCACGCAGGGGACGATCGACGGCCGCCTCTACGCGCTCGGCGCCTTCGACTCGGCCGTGGTCCTCTACTACGATCGCGAGCTGCTTGCCGCCGCCGGCGTCGAACCGCCGCCCTCCGGTCGCGGGTGGACTTGGAACGAATTTCTCGCGGCGTGCGAAAAGTTGCATGCGAGCGGCGTCGAACCCGTCGCCTTTCACATGAACGAGTCCGCCGACGAATGGTTCACCTATGCCTTTTCGCCGGTGATCTGGTCGAACGGCGGCCAGCTCATCTCGAGCGACGGCACCTCGGTCCGCGGCGTCCTGGCGTCGGTGGAGAACATCGCCGCCCTGCAGGCCTGGCAGGCCGTATTCAAAAATAATTACGCCGCGACCGACCCGGTCGATCCGGATCCGTTCGGCAGCGGACGCACCGCCATGGACTGGAGCGGCCACTGGATGGCTCCGTCGCACGTGCGGACGAAAGGGGCGGCCCTCGGCGCGATGCCGCTGCCGCGGGTCGGCGCCCGCTCGGTCGCGCCCTGCGGCAGCTGGTGCTGGGGCGTATCCGCGCAGGCGCGGCATCCCGAGCTTGCGGCGCTGTGGCTGAAATGGGTGACGGATCCGCAACACGGCATCGCGCCGATCGTGCGCGCGAATGGCGCGGTGCCCGCGCGGCGCTCGGCGTTAGCGCTGTTTCCCGAGTATCAGAATCTCCCCTACCGCCTCTTTCGCGAGCAGCTGGAAACCTCCGCGCAACCGCGGCCGCGCACCCCCTTCTACGCGACGTTGACGCAGCGGTTCGCCGGGGCGCTGCGCGACATCGCCCGCGGCGACGAGGTCGCCGGCCGCCTGCAGGCGGCCGAGCGCGAGGTGCAGGCCGTGATCGACCGGCGTCGCCCGGCCGCGGCGCCGGCCGCCGTATCCTTTTCTCCATGACGTCTTGGAAAAAAGCCCAAAGCCGCGCGGCGCCGTGGTTCCTGCTGCCCGCGCTCGCCCTGCTCGCGATGTTCGTCGTCTGGCCGATGCTGCGGGCCTTCGGCTGGAGTTTCACCAACGCCGATCTGCTCGCGCCGGAGCAGGCGCGCTGGTCCGGGCTCGACAACTATTCGGATCTGCTCGCCGACCCGCGCTTTCGGCGCGCTTTCGGCAACACCGCGCTGTTCGCGCTCCTCGTGGTGCCTATCCAGACGGTCCTCGCGTTTCTCCTCGCGCTCTGGGTGAACCGCCCCGAACCGGCGTGGCGCTGGCTGCGCGCGGCGTTCTTTCTGCCCGTGATCGTCTCGATGCCGGTCCTCGCGGTGCTGTGGACCATCCTCTACCAACCCGCGCACGGCGGCGAAACCGGGCTCGTCAACGCCGCGCTTTCGCTCGTCGGTCTGCCGGCGCAGGCCTGGCTGCGCGATCCGCACCTCGCGTTGCCCGCCATCGCGGCGATGTCGATCTGGCAGGGCGTGGGCCTGCAGATGATGGTATTTCTCGCCGGATTGCAGGGCGTCTCGCGTGAACTGCTCGACGCGGCGCGGATCGACGGCGCCACGGCGGGTCAACGCGTGCGGCATATCGTCGTCCCCGCCTTGCGCAACACGATCGTGTTCGTGATCACGGTGACGACGATCCTGGCGTTTCGGATTTTCGTGCAGCCGTATCTGATGACGCGTGGCGGACCGGGCAACAGCACGCTCACCGTCGTGCAATCGATCTACGAGATCACCTTCTTGAGCCAGAACCTCGGACGCGCGTGCGCCGCGACGCTGCTGTTTCTGCTGCTCGTCGGCGGGCTCACGCTGCTGCAGCGCCGTTTCACGCGGGAGGAACGCACATGAAAGCGCGCCTTTCGAATTCAAGCCCGGCGCTCGCCTGGCTGGTGAGCGTTGTCGTCGCGGTGGCCTTCCTCGCGCCGCTGCTGTGGATGGTGCTCGCGTCTTTCCGGGAGGAGGGGCGGATTTTTCATTTCACGAGCGAAAACTGGTTCACCACGGACGGCTGGACCTTCGCGAATTATGCCGACGCGTGGCGCCGCGCGGCTCTCGGCGGCGGTTTGCTCGTTTCGCTTCTGCAGGTCGCGCTCGTCGCCGGCATCGGACTCGTCGTCAACGCCGCTGCGGCGTATGCGTTTGCCCGGCTCGAGTTTCGCGGTCGCGATCTGCTCTTTGCCGGCGTGGTGATCCTCATCATTCTGCCGGTGGAGGTGCTCGCCGTGCCGATGTTTTTCACCGCGCGCGATCTCGGGCTGACCGGCGGCTTCGGCGCTGCGCTCGCGGGGCTCACGGTTCCGTTTCTCGCCAAGGCATTCAACATTTACTTCCTGCGGCAGCATTTCCTTTCGCTGCCGCAGGAACTCGAGGAATCCGCGGCGCTCGAGGGCGCGGGCGCATGGCGGCAATTTTGGAGCCTCGCCCTGCCGGCGGTGCGGCCGGCGCTCGCGACGGTTGTGCTGCTCGACCTGCTCGCACATTGGGGCGATTTTCTATGGCCGCTGATGATCAGCACGCGCGAGGAGACGCGCACGGTGCAGCTTTCGCTGGCGAATCTGTTCACCGCCCCGCCGATCCAGTGGGGCGACATCCTCGCGTGCGCCGTGCTCGCCACCCTGCCGGTGATCGCGCTGTTTCGATTCTTTCAACGACACATCGTGCCGAGCGAGGCTCGGGCCGGTATCAAATGATTCGCGCGTGTGCGCGAGGCAGGCACCGGAATTTCCCGATACCTGCATCTGGCGCACTCCGCGGGCGTTTCGACACGGCGGGATTGACGTGGATTTTCACGCGTCGTTTTCTCACGGAATGGAAGAGAAACCGCCGGTTGATCCGAATGTTAAATACAAGCGCATCGTCCTCAAGTTGAGCGGCGAAGTGCTCCGGGGAGGGAAAACCGGCGATGCGATCGATGCCACCACCCTCGAGCGAATCTGCGGGCAGGTGAAGGAAATCCACGACCTCGGCGTCGAAGTCTGCGTGATCATTGGCGGAGGAAACATTTTTCGCGGGCTCACCGGTTCGCAGCGCGGTGTGGACCGCACCACCGGCGACTACATGGGCATGCTCGCGACCGTGATCAACGGTCTCGCGATCATGGATTGCCTGGAAAAAATGGGCGTTCGCACCCGCGTGCAGAGCGCGATTCCGATGAATCAGATCGCGGAGCCCTTCATCCTCCGCCGCGCCATCCGCCACCTCGAAAAGGGCCGCGTCGTCATTTTCGTCGCCGGCACAGGCAACCCTTATTTCACCACGGACACCACCGCGGCGCTCCGGGCCTCCGAGATGCACGCCGACATCATCATGAAGGCGACGAAAGTCGATGGCATCTACGACAAGGATCCGAAGAAACACGCCGACGCCGTCAAATACGACCAGATCAGCTTCATCGACGCGCTGAAGCAGCGGCTCAATGTCATGGACTCCACGGCGTTCTCCCTCTGTCTCGACAACCACGTGCCGATTCTGGTGTTCGATCTCGGCGACGCCCACGCGATCCGGAAAGCGGTCCTCGGCGAGAAAATCGGCACCCTCGTGCATGGTTGAGCGCGCGCGTGCGCGCGAGTTGAGAGTTGAGAGTTGAGTGCTGAGAGGTCATACCGACCTCTTTCATTCGCGTTCGCACCCTCTCTCCGGCTCTCAACTCAAAACCCTCAACTCTCAACTTCCAACCATGTCCCATCCCATTCTCACCGACGCCCAGGCCAAGATGAAGAAAGCCGTGGATCACACGCTGCATGAGTTCAGCGCGATCCACACCGGCAAGGCGACGCCGACCATGGTCGAAGGCGTCATGATCGAAGCTTACGGTTCCCCGATGCGGTTGAAAGATTGCGCCGCCATCTCCACGCCCGACGCCCGCCTGATCCAGATCCAACCGTGGGACGCCGGCCTCGTGAAGGCCATCGTCAAAGGCATCCAGGAAGCCAACCTCGGTTTCAACCCCGTCCCGGACGGGAAAGTCGTGCGAATCCCGCTGCCCGAAATGAGCCGCGAACGCCGGCAGGAATTCGTCAAGACCGCCCACCGCCTCGCCGAGGAAGGTCGCGTTCAGGTGCGCAACCTCCGTCGCGATGCGATCGAGGGCGTCAAGAAGGCGAAGCTGCCCGAAGACGAGGCCAAGCGCGTCGAGAAAGACATCCAGACGGCGACCGACAAGGCCATTGCCGACATCAACGCGCACCTTGCCGGCAAGGAAAAGGATCTGCTGACGGTCTGATCGATCGCGGCGGCCGCTCCGGCCGCCAGCACGATGCCTCCCTCCTCCGCTCCTCCCAAACGTCTCGTCGTCAAGCTCGGCACCGGCGTGCTCACGTCCGGTATCGGCCAGCTTGATACGGCCCGCATTTCCGCGGTGTGCGCCGAGGTCGCCGCCCTCCGCGCGCAGGGCACCGAAGTGATCATCGTCAGTTCGGGCGCCGTCGGCCTCGGCATGGGCGCGCTCGCGCTCGCCAAGCGTCCGAAGGACGTCTCCAAGAAACAGGCCTGCGCCGCGATCGGCCAGAGCCTGCTGATGCAGCACTGGCAGGCCGGTTTTCGCCCTCACGGCCTTACCGTCGCACAGGTGCTGCTCACCCACGAGGACCTCCGCGGCCGGGCGCGTTTTCTCGGCGTGAAGGAAACGCTGCGCCAGCTCGTCAGCTACGGCACGATCCCCATCATCAACGAGAACGACACGGTCTCGGCAGCCGAGATCAAATTCGGCGACAACGACACCCTCTCCGCGCTCGTCGCCAGTCTGGTCGAGGCCCAGTATCTCATCATTCTTTCGACCGCGCCGGGACTCATCGACCTGAACGGCTCCAAGAAGATCGTGCCGATCGTCGAGCGCATCACGCCCGACATCGAGGCCATGGCCGGCGGCACGACGAGCGAGACCGCGGTTGGCGGAATGATCTCGAAAATTTCCGCGGCGAAACTCGCGACGCGCTCCGGCTGCGGCGTGTTCATCGCCAGCGGCGCCGAACCGCAGATCATCGCCCGTTTGCTGGGCGGCCACGGACCGGGCACGTTTTTCGTGCCCAGCGGTTTGCCGCTCGAGGCGAAGAAGCGCTGGCTCGCCTATTTCCAGCGGCCCAGCGGCACCGTGTTCGTCAACGACTGCGCCGTCCCCGTCCTGCGCGAGCAGGGTCGCAGCCTGCTCGCCGTCGGGGTGACGGGCGCCTCGGGGGAGTTCTCGGCGGGCGACATCGTCAACATCGCCGACCCGAAACGCACCGTCTTCGCCCGCGGCAAGATCGCGTTTTCCAGCGACGAGATCCCCGCTCTCGCCGGGCGCAAGGGCGAGGAAGTGTCCGTGCTGTATCCCGCACGCAAACGCCTGGAGGTCGTGCATCGCAACGACCTGGTCCTGCTCTAGCCGCTCACGCCCCAAGAGCTTTCGCCCCTCCACGTTGCGCGCCCGATGCGCATTTTCCGCCTCTCCCCGTGACCATCCGCACGGATTCGCCGCCGGCGCCGTTTTCCCTCCGCACCGTCACCGAGCGTGACTACGCGTGGCTGTGGGAGCTCAAACGCCGCACCATGCAGCTGCTCGTCGAGCAAACCTGGGGCTCGTGGGACGACGCCGCCCAAGAACGCTTTTTTCGGCAGCACTTCAGCCCCAAGACGATCCAGATCATCGTCACCGAAGGCCGCGATGCCGGCCTGCTGCACGTCGAACGCACCGCCGCCGACGTCTTTTTGGCCAACATTCAGATCGATCCTGCCTTCCAGAACCGCGGTCTCGGCAGCGCCGTGGTGCGGAGCGTCGTTGATTCCTCCCACCGCCTAACCCTGCCGGTCCGTCTGCAGGTGTTGAAGGTCAACACCCGGGCGCGCGATCTTTACCTGCGGCTCGGATTCTCGGTGGTGGAGGAAACGCTGACCCATTTCATCATGCGCCATCCCCTGCCGGCGACGGTTTGAGGGAACCGCCGCCAGCTGATCATCAAACTCGGACGGCGGCGAAACGTGTCCGCGCCCGGGGTGGGAGAATCCCCGGTGCGCCGATCGGGACCTGCTTTGTTTCGCATTTGTAACACAAGCGGCCCGGCCGCCTGTCTGTCACGAATTCGTAACCCTTCCTTCCGAGACTCATGCGGATTGGCATCTACTACCGACACACGTTTCACGAGGCGATTTTCCAGTCGACGATCCGCGCCCTGGAGCAGCGGCACGACTGCCTCGCCGCGTCCGACACCGGAAAGCTGACCCGCTTCCGGCCGCATGTGATCGTCGCCGCCGAAGACCTTACCTACCTGCATTTGCGCGCCCACCTGCCGCTTTCCCGTTTCGTGCATACGCGCCACGGCCTGGCGAACAAGGGCATTCCCGCGCGCTCCTTCCGCGCCGCCGATTACGTTTGTGTGACCAGCGAGGCGATGCGCGACGACTTCCTCGCCCAGGGCATCCAGCCGCGACGGGCGTATTGGATTACCGGTTACGTCCAGATGGACAACTTGTTCAGCGCTCCGCGGCCCGCCCAGATTCCCGCCGGGAAGAAGGTCGTCCTCTACGCTCCCACCTGGCACGACGGTCTGTCCTCGCTCCCGATGCTGGGTTCGCGCGTCGTCGATCTGCTGCACGGCGGGCGCAGCGACACCTTCGTGGTGATCAAGCCGCACCCTCTCGTGCAGCAGGGCCAGGATCCGAAACTCGCGCCGTGGATGCAGACGCTGCGCGAGGCCACCCGCCGCCGCAGCGATGCGTTCCTGATCGAGAACCGCGGCGAGGATGTGATGCCCTGGCTCAACGCCGCCGACGTGCTGGTCACCGACGCCTCCAGCGTGCAGCTCGAATTTCTCGCGCTCGACCGCCCCATGGTCCTGATCGACAACCCGCAGCACGTCGCCTCGGAACACTACGATCCGAACGGGATGGAGTGGAAGTGGCGCGACATGGGCGAACGTATCTCCAGCGCCGACGCGCTGCCCGGCGCGATCACGGACGTTCTCAACAACCCGCAACTCCACGGAGACCGCCGCGCCGTCTATCGCGAGCGCCTGTTCGGTCCTCTCCTCGACGGCCGCAGCGGCGAACGCCTCGCCGCCCACATCGACCGACTCGTGCCGGAGGTCGCCTCCGACGCGCAACTGCTGGCCGTAAGTCCCTTCGGCCGGGCCTTTCACACCACGCTTCCCTACCTGCGCAATGCATCCCGAGCTTTCAAACGACTGCTGCGGTCGGCCTGAGGTCACCGCTCTGATTCTCGCCGCCGGCAGCGGCACGCGTCTCGGGGGGATCGCCAAGGCCACCCTCGAATACCAGGGCGGCTCGCTCCTGCAACACGCCCTGTCGCTGGTGTCGCCGTTCGTCGCGCACGCCGTCGTCGGCGTCCGCGAGTGCGATCTCGATTGGGCGCACGAACAATGCCACTCGCCGCGCTACGACTGCGCGATCACGTGCGTCAGCGGCGGCGCCACCCGCCAGCAATCCCTCAAGCGGCTGCTCGACGAAGCGCGCACGCCGTTCGTGCTCGTGCATGAGGTCGCGCGGCCCTGGGTCGAACCGGAGACGTTCCGGCGATTGCTGACCGAGGTGCGGCACAGCAGCGCGGTGGCGCTCTTCACCCCGCTGCCGGTGCGAGACAGCGTGGCGACGATGAAAGACGGCCTGCTCACCGCCAGCCTGCCGCGTTCGGAAGTCGTATCCGTTCAGGCACCACACGCCTACCGCACGTCCGCCCTGCGCCGCGCCTACGATCTGGCGGCCCGCCACGGCTGGGAGGAGGAAAGCACGATCGCACTGATGAGCCGCGCGCGTCATCGCGTGCGCCTGATCGAGGGGCCGGCCCAGAACATCAAAGTCACCTACCCCGAAGACCTCGCGCCGCTGCGCGTCATCTCGGCTCCCGACCCGCTCGCCCATCGCGCGAGCGGCTGACGGCCTGGCCACGCTGCCGGTCTCCTTTCAACGGTGTTCTCCTTCGGGACGAGCCCCCATCTGGGCTTGGTGGACGATTCCGCCGCCGTTTGCCGCCGGTCGCTGTCGAGTCGAGCATGGGTTCGAACGCTCCTGCGCCTTTTGTCGAAATCGCCTTCGGGTGCGATGCCGGTTATCTGCAGCCGCTGACGGTCGCTGTCGCCTCGGTCGTGGCGCATGCCCGTGCTGCGTCCCGGTTGCGCTTTTGGATATTATCGGACTCGCTGGCGGCCCACAACGCCGGGCCGCTCATGCAGGTGGTCGCCGACGCCGGTGCGACGATTGGTTTCGTTCCCGTGCACGAGGCGCGGCGCCAGCTTTCGTCGATTCCCCTCAGCGAACATCTCACGGAAGCGACCTATTATCGACTGCTCGTGCCGCAGTTGCTTCCATCCGATGTCGACCGCGCCATTTATCTCGATTGCGATCTTCTCGTCCGCCATCCGATCGAGGAGCTCTGGGAAGAAGATTTGCGCGGCCGGCCCACGGCTGCGGTGCTCAATCCCGCCGGCCGGAAACTCGACCTGCTGGGCCTCCGTCGCGCCGACGATTATTTCAACGCCGGCGTGCTGGTGCTCGACTTGCAGGCGTGGCGAGGGCAACGGATCGCCGAGCGGGCGCTGGCGTTTGCGCTCGAGCATCCCGGTGAGCTGCCATGCCAGGATCAGGACGCGCTGAATCAGGTGCATGCGGGAAACTGGCATCGGCTCGATCTGCGCTGGAACCAGCAATCGAAGTTCTTCGATCACTCCGCCGCCGATCTGCAAGTTTCCGTGGCAGCCTTGCGGGCGGCGCGGACGCGTCCGTTCATCGTTCATTTCACCTCGACGGCTAAACCGTGGCACGATCGCAACGCGCATCCCTGGCGGCGCGATTATTACCGCTATCTGGACCGCACGCCGTTTCGCGGCTGGCGGGCGGAACCGCCGAGCCTGGGTCAACGTCTGGTCCAGGCGATGCCGCGGCCGCTGCGACCCGACGCGGTGCGGCGGCGGGTCGGTTCTCCCGTGCGGGCGCTGCGTCTTTTGCTGCGCCGCGCCCGCTCGGCCGCGCCATCGGGTTGAACGCAACCGCGCGCGCCGCCGCTTTCGCGGGTTTTTTCTTTTGCCCCGCCCGCGCTTCTTTGCGGCCATTGCGGCTTTGATGGAATTTTCCCTCGACCAACGTCCCCCGGAGCAGATCCCGCCGATCGACTTTCGCGCGCAGCTAAACGACGAACAATACGCGGCCGTCACGGCGCCGCCCGGACCGCTGCTCGTGCTGGCCGGCGCCGGCTCCGGCAAGACGCGCACGCTCACCTACCGCGTCGCCTACCTGTTGTCGCAGGGCGTGAAACCGGGCGAGATCCTGCTGCTCACGTTCACCAACAAGGCCGCGAAGGAGATGCTGCACCGCGTGCAGGACCTGACGGGTGTCGAGCCACAGCGTTTCTGGGGCGGGACATTTCATTCGCTCGGCCACCGCGCGCTGCGCATCTACGGCGAAGCGATCAAGGTGCCGCGCAACTTCACGATCCTCGACGCCGACGAATCCGAATCGCTGCTGAAGCAGGTTGTCGATCGCGAGGACAAACTCTTTTTCAAGGACAAGACCAACCCGCGGCCCGGCCCGCTCTTCGACGTCCTTTCCCTCGCGCGCAACACGCAGCTTTCGATCCCGGAAACGGTCAAAAAGAACTTCCCGCAATACGACGAGATCGCGCACCGGTTTCCCGCGTTTGCGGCCGCCTACGCGGCCAAGAAACGCGAGCAGAACGTGCTCGATTACGACGACCTGCTCGAATGCTGGCTGCGCCTGCTGATCGACGCGCCGGAGGTCGCGCAGTATTTCGCGCACCGCTTCCGCCACGTGCTCGTCGATGAATATCAGGACACGAACACGCTGCAGTCGCAGATCGTCGACCGGCTCGCCGCACACCATTGCGTGATGGCCGTCGGCGACGACGCCCAGTGCATCTACTCGTGGCGCGGCGCGAATTTCGAAAACATCATGACGTTTCCCGACCGGCATCCGGGCACCGTCATCCATCGGATCGAAACGAACTACCGCTCGACGCCCGAGATCCTGAATCTCGCGAACGGCGTGCTGCTCGCGCAGCCCAAGGGCCGGCATTTCGACAAAGAACTCCGCGCCGCCCGCGGTCACTCGCAGAAGCCTTTCGTGGTCCAGACCATGGACGACCGCGAGCAGGCGGATTTCATCCTCAAACGCATCCGCGCGCTGGTGGAGGACGAAGGCGTGTCGCTCAACGAGATCGCGATTCTCTATCGCTCCCACTTTCTCGCGCTCGAGGTGCAGCTCGCGCTTTCGCGCGCCGGACTCCCGTATCACATCACTAGCGGCGTGAAGTTCTTCGAGCGCCAGCACATCCGCGACCTCGTGGCCCTGCTGCGCTTCGTCTACAATCCGGCCGACGAGCAAGCTTGGGCGCGGATCGTCGTGCTGCTGCCGAAGATCGGCGAAAAGGGTGCGCAGAAGATCTATGCCGCCGCGCTCGATCATGCGCGGCTGATGCAGAAAAATTTCATCGATATACTGAACACGGACGACGTCCGCAGCAAGGTCCCGAAGGATGCGCGCGACGACTGGGTTAACTTCACCGCCTCGCTCTCCCAAGTCGCCGAAACGATGCAGACCGCCCGCCCGCCCGACGCCGTTCAGACCGCGATCGACGGCTGGTATGGTGACTACTTGAAGGGCGCCTTCGCCGACTACCTCGACCGCCTCGACGAATTGAAGGCGCTGGTCGGTTTCGCGCAGCGGTTCGAGGAGACGCAGGATTTCCTCGCGCAGATCGTGCTGCTCAACAGCGAGACCAGCGACCGTCATGTCGAAGCGGATACGGAAGCGGTGAAGCTGACAACGGTGCACCAGGCGAAGGGACTCGAATACGACGTCGTTTTCCTGATCGGACTCGCGGACGGCCAGTTTCCCGGCCGGCGGTCGATCGAGAGCGGCGACGTGGAGGAGGAGCGGCGATTGTTTTACGTCGCGGTCACGCGTGCGAAGAATGAATTGTATCTCACGTATCCGAAGGTGGCGACGCGCGCCGGCCCCGGCGGGATGCTCCTCACGCCGAGCCGTTTCATCCTCGAGCTCCCGACCGACCTCTACGAGCCCTTGCGCATCAAGCGGAGTTTTGGGTGGTAGGCGACGCGCCGCCCGCAGCTGTTCGAAGCCCATTTGTTCGCCGCCTGGGCTTCTCCGCGTTGATCCAGATGACAGGATAAGACCTACAGTTTTATTTTATCTGCCGAAGAGGTTCTCTCGTTCAGCGAAAAAAAATTTCATCCATGGATTCCCCCCGCTCCAACCTGCTTCAGGCCGCCAAAGCTTTCATTGCGAAATCCACGAAGGCTGCCGCCGTGATCGCCCCACTGGCGCTCGCGACCGTGCCGACCGAAGCCGAAGCCCAGGTGGTGTTCGGGCCCATGACCTTGACGAGCGCATCGGCCTTTGTCCCGTCCGGTGCCGGCATTTACGGCCTATTGGCTTCGAGCTCGTTCACCACCTCGCACTCGTCGCAAGACGGCTTCATGGCCCAGCAGTTCGGCGCCAATTACACGATCACCAACCTTCCTACGACGGGATCCGGGCTTCAGGTAGATTTCGAATTTCGCTCCAGTTCCGGCAGTTCCGGCTCGCTGCCAGAATTCTCCTCGGTGCCGTTCGCCTACCAGTTCTCCGTTTCGTCCAGCTCGGGCATTACGCTCCAGTCTTGGCGTATCGATGCCGTTCTGAGCGGCGAAGGCGGTCTGTCCACGGGCGACGATCTCGGCTCCGGCATGGATTTCGCTTCTGGAAGAATCTCCGGCGCGGGCAGCTTCCTCGTCGACAACCAAAACAGTGATTCAAATGCCCCAATAGATCTGCTCGACGACGCTTGGGTCGTGAAGCTCACCGTTTACTTCAGCGCGGCCTCGACGACCGATTCGATTGCCCTGACTATGAATAGCTCCGCCGGCGACGGCTTTGCGCTCGGCTCCAACGCCCTCAGCGCCATCCCCGAACCCTCGACCTACGCCCTGCTGCTCGGCCTGACCGCCCTCGGCTACGTGGCGTATCGCCGTCGCCGCGCCGCCTGATCCCATGCCGCGGCTTTTGCTGCTGCTGCCGCAATTGCCGCACGACCCCGCCAGCGGCGCGGCCCGTTCCCTCCGCACCGCGTGCGAATTCCTGGCCGCCGCCGGCTGGTCCGTGCGCGCCCTCGCGACCACCGCCACCGAAACCGCCGGCGGCGACGGACGCGCCCTGCTCGCTCAACAAGGCATCGCACCCGACGAACGCGCGCCCAATCGCGCGATCTACCGCCACGATCGTCCCGTCTTCACGTTCACCGACCAGCACGGCATCCACACGACGCTGCTCGACACCGGCAACCTCGCCCTCTCCGCCTGGCCGGAGCATCACAGCTCTCAGTTCAACCGGCTCTACGCCCGCGAACTCGCAGATTTTCGCCCGGACATCGTATTCGCTTTCGGCGGACACCCCAGCGACGTCGAACGCTACCGCCGCGCCTCCGCTACGGGCGCGAAAGTCGTTTTCGGCCTGCGCAACCACGGCTACTACGAGGCTCGCTGGCTCGCCGAACTCGACGCCGTCCTCACGTGCAGCGAGTTTCTCTCCGCGCGCTACCGCGAGCGACTCGGACTCGACAGCACCGCGCTGCCGCCTCCGCTCGCCGAACGCGACGTCATCGCCGCCGAACGCGAACCCATCTTCTTCGTCGCGGTGAACCCGTCCGTCGAAAAGGGCGTTTTCTTCCTCGCGCGAGTCGCGGAAGAAGTCGCGTTGTGCCGGCCCGACTTGCCGCTGCTCTTCGTCGAATCCCGCGGCTCCGCGGGCGCGCTCGTGCGCGCGGGCCTCGAAGGCGGCTTCGATCTGCGCCGCCACGAGTCGCTGATGTTCGCGCCCGCCACCGCGATGCCCGCCGAAATTTTCCGCGGCGCCCGCGTGCTGCTTGCGCCGTCAGTGTGGGAAGAACCGTTCGGTCGGGTCGCCGCCGAAGCGCTGCTCAATGGCGTGCCGCCGATCGTGAGCGACCGCGGCGGCCTGCCCGAAGCAGCCAACGGCGGCGGGTTCGTCCTCCCGCTCCCGCCCGAGCTGACGCTGCAAACGCGCAAGCCAGTCCCCGCGGCCGCCGTCGCCCCGTGGCTGGACCTCATCGAAAAACTGGCCGACGCCGCGTTCTACGCCGCCGCCAGCACCCGCGCCCACGCCGCCGGCGAAGTCTACCTTCCTCGAAAACTCGCTCCGCGATATGTGGAGTTTTTCGAGCGCGTTTTGGCGTACAGATCGTGACCGAAGACACCGCCCCGCGTCGGCCCCCGCGGCACCGCCTTCCTCACTCCGTCATTCCTTCACCCGCACTCCCGCCTCCTTCAACAACTCGTCGACCTCGACCTTCATCGGCTTCCTTGCCCCGCGTCGCGCGGCCTCCAGTCGCGTGCCCGAATGCGCCGCCACATCCGTCGCATTCATCCCGCACGGCGTGATGTGCGGCGGCGGAGTCACGTCGACCGTCTTCTTTTTCTCGTCGAGCAAACGCGTCGCCATCTGGCCCAGGCCGATCCGCTGGAGCGAACGCCGCAGGACCGACTTCATCTCCGGCTTGTACCAAAAGAAGAAACTGCGCTGCTCCTGTTTTTCCTCCGGCGTGCGGGCGACGCACACGTTTTCCTGGTTATACGGATGCACGCCGGTCGCGTAGATCTCCGTCGCAACCGTCATCGGCGTCGGCGTGAAATCCTGCACCTGCTCCAGCCGGAACCCGAGGTCCTTCGTCTTGAGCGCGAGCTCGGCCATGTCTTCCGGACGCGAGCCGGGATGCGAGCTGATGAAATACGGCACGACCGGCATCTCGGGCTTGCCCGCCTTCTTCGCCGCGCGATCGAACTTCTCCTTGAACTTGTAGAACAGGTTGAAGGTCGGCTTGCGCATCACGCGCAGCACGTGGTCGCTCGTGTGCTCGGGCGCGACCTTGATCCGGCCGGGCACGTGATGCGCCGCGAGTTCCTCGATATACTTCTCGTGGCTCGCCTTCACCTCCGGCCGCTGGTCCTTGTCGTGCAGGAAAAGATCGTAGCGGATCCCGCTCGCCACATAAGCGTGCTTCACGCCCGGCGTCTCGCGCACGGCCTCGTAGATCTCCAGCAACGCCGTATGATCCGTATCCAGGTTTCGACATACATCCGGCCAGATGCAGCTCGGGCGGATGCACTCGTCGCAGATCCACTGCTGCTTGCCCTTCATCTTGTACATGTTGGCCGACGGTCCGCCGAGGTCGCTGATCGTGCCGCGGAAGTCCGGCATCTGCTTCACCGCCTCCACCTCGCGCAGGATCGACGCCTTGCTGCGACTCGCGACAAACTTCCCCTGGTGCGCCGAGATCGTGCAGAAGCTGCAACCGCCGAAGCACCCGCGATGCATGTTGATCGAGTGCTTGATCATCTCATACGCGGGGATCGGCCCGCGCTTCCGGTATTTCGGATGCGGCAGCCGCGTGTAGGGCAGATCGAAACTCTCGTCGATCTGCGCCTCGGTCATCGTCGGATACGGCGGATTGACCACGAGCATCCGCTCGCCGACCGCCTGCAGCAGCCGCCGCGCCTTCACGCGATTCGACTCGGTCTCGATGTCCTTGAAGTTCTTCGCGTAGAGCGCGCGGTCCGTCAGGCACTCGGCGTGCGAGTGCAGCGTGAAGTCGTCCCAGTTGGAGTTCTTCGGGAGCGGCGCGCCGGTGGTCAGCATCACCGCGGTCTGCGGAATCGTTTTTAGCGAGGAAAACGGCACGCCGCGCTTCAACAGCCGCAGGATCTCGCGCAGCGGCAGCTCGCCCATGCCGTAAACCAGCAGGTCGGCGCCGCTTTCCTCGAGGATGCCCGGTTTCAGCGTGTCGGACCAATAGTCGTAATGCGTCACGCGGCGCAGGCTCGCCTCGATGCCACCGAGCAGCACGGGCACATCCGGATAAAGCTGCTTGAGGATCCGCGAGTAAACCACGCTAGCGTAGTCGGGGCGGAAGCCGTGTTCGCCGCCCGGCGTATAAGCATCTTCACTACGCAGTTTCTTCGCCGCCGTGTAGCGGTTGACCATCGAGTCCATGCAGCCGGCCGTGACGCCGAAGAACAGCCGCGGCACGCCGAGTTTCTTGAAATCGCGCAGGTCGTCGCGCCAGTTCGGTTGCGGCAGGATCGCAACGCGGAAGCCCGCGTGCTCCATGATGCGGCCGACGACCGCCGTGCCGAAGGACGGATGATCCACGTAGGCGTCGCCGGAAACGAGAATGACGTCCACGTAATCCCAGCCCCGCGCCTCGATCTCGTCGCGCGTAGTCGGCAGCCAGCGGGCGGGATCCCAGACGGGCTCGTGAGAATAGATTTTCGAAGTGACGGAATCGGGCACGGTGCGAGCGCCACAGTCGACGTCGCTCCGCCGCATCGCAAGCGCGGTTTGCGCGCCCGGGATGCGAGCGGTTTTTCGCTCAAGATCGTCTCGCGAATGCCGACGAAGCAGCCATAGCCTGCGCCATTACCCCGCTCCGTCACGCCCTCTCCGCGCTTCGCCGGCCGCTTCGTCTCGCCCGGACGGTTTTGTTCGCCTCGGTCCTAGCCGCGGCGGCCCCGGTTTCGATCGCGCAGACCATGGCGTCCGCGCCGCCCGACCGGGTGGAAACCGGCACCCCCTCGTTTGTTGTGCTGGGAGCGGAAGCGATGGGGCTGAGCACGCAGCCGGCCGATCTGCAAGTGCTGCCGGACGGACGCATTCTTGCCACTTCCCTGCGAGAAATCACCTTGGGCGACGGCCTGCGCTGGGAGGTGTTTCGCGGCGCCGACGGCGAGGAGTCGATCGCGCCGCAAGTCGCCGTCGACGAACAGGGAAACATTTACACCGGCGTTCGCGGCGGGATCGCGCGGGTCGAACTCGGGTCCGACGCGCGCTGGCGACTCGCGCGTGCCGCCGATTTGCCCGCCGATTCCGGCCTGCAAAAGATCACCCTCGCGTGGGTCACGCGACTTGAAAACCAGTGGTATTGGTATGGCGGCAGCGGCTCGGTGGTGGCGTGGCGGCCGGGCGAGACCGCGCGCGTGGTGGCGAATGCCGACGCCGCGATCGAGCGGGTCTTTTCGCTCGGTTCGGACGTGTTTCTCAGCGATCGCTCGATCGGCTCGCTCTTCCGCCTCAGGCGAAATGCCAGCAGTTTGGAACGGGTTTCGCGGCGCGACGTGATGGCCAGCCAAGGCATCACGTGCGCGGCGCCGCTGAACGCGAATACTTTGCTCGTCGGCACCGGCGCCGATGGCCTCCGCACGTTCGACGGCACCACGACGCAACCCTTCGGACACTCGCGTCTCCTCGGCCCCGGCTTTCGCCTCACCGACCTTTGCGTGGTGGGCGATGGCGTGTTCGCCGCAGCCGTGGACACCGTGGGCATCGTGTTTTTCGACCGCTCCGGCAAAATCGTCCAGGTGCTGGATCGATCGCTGGATCACCGGCTCTCGCGCGTGAAGCGGCTCGTGCATTCGCGCGATGGCGTGCTCTGGGCGTTGTTGAACGAAGGCGTCGCTCGCGTGCAGTTTCCGTCGCCGATTTCGCATTTCGAGCCCCTGATCCCCAGCGGGCTCGTCTACGCGAAACCCTTGCGACACGAAGGCTCCCTTTGGCTGCTGGCGGACGGACGCGCGCTGCGCGCGGCTTACGATGCGGACGGAAGAATCGAACGTTTCGAAGAGGATTCCCCGCCGGGACGTTTCCTTTTCACGCTCGCCGAGGTGCAGGGACACCTGCTCGCGGGCAACGAAAACGGCATCTATATGCGGACGGCGTCGGGCTGGACTTCCATCGTCACCGGTGTGGTCAACGCCCGGATGGTCGGCCGGCCGACGGAGGCCGGGATTCCGTTCGCCGCGCGAGGCGAAGTCGGCTGGCTGCAGCGGACGCCGGAAGGATTTCGCGCCGAGCGCCGCCCGTTCCCCGAACTGCCGGACAACTACGGCTCGGCGCAAGACGCCGCCGGTGTGGTCTGGCTGGAGCTCGGCACGAACCGGGTGGCGCGTTTCGATCCGAATCCGGCACAGCCTACCGTTGAAGTCTTCGGGGCGCAGGACGGTCTCGCCGATGGCTGGGTCGAGGTTTACGCACTCGCCGGCGAAGCGCGGTTTCATCTCGCCAACCACTTTCTTCTCTTCGATCCGGCCAGCCGGCGGTTTGTGGAAGATCGCAAACTGCTCGCGCGTTTTCCGGCGGACGCGCGGCCGGAAGGGCGCGTGGCGCGGGCGCCCGACGGGCGGCTGTGGTATACGGCGAACGGCCAGGTGCACATTCTGGAACGCCGCGCCAATGGAGCCGCGCCGCGAATCACCACCCTCGCGGTCGGTTTTTCGCCGCTGGAATACACGATCGATGACGCCGGCGTGGTCTGGATCTTCAACAAACAACGACTCTCGCGAATCGATCCGCGCGTCGACGTTCCGGCCGCGCCGCCGCTGCAGGCGCGTCTGACCAGCGTCGAGTTCTCCTCGAGCGGCCGATGGGTCTTTTCGCCGGCGGGGGCGCTGCCGCCGGTCGACTACGGCGACAACTCCCTCATGTTTCATTTCGCCGCGCCCGCGAACCCGTTTGCCGCTGCCGTTGGCTTCGAGGTCCTGCTCGAGGGCGCCGGCAGCCAGTGGGTATCCACCGGCACGATCGGCTCCGCCTCCTTCAACCGGCTGAAGGAAGGCGACTACGTGTTTCGCGTGCGGCCGGTCGCCGGCGGCACGCTGCGCGGAGACGAGGCGAGACTCGCCTTCACGATTCGCCCGCCCTGGTTCCGGACGCGGCTGGCCTGGGTCGCCTATGTCCTTACGGCCGTGGGGCTGGTCAGCTTTGCCGGCTGGCTCTCGTCCTACCTGCAACGCCGCGAAAACGACCGGCTCGAGCAACTCGTCGGCGAACGCACGCAGGCACTCCGCGCGAGCGAGGAACGTTACCGGACGCTCAACACCGAACTGGAACAGCGCGTCGAAGCGCGCACGGCCGAACTGTCGCATTCGAATCGCGAATTGCAGCAGCGGGAATCGCTCTTCCGTCTGATCTTCGAACAGGCTCCTGTCGGCATCTCCTGGCGGCGATCGGATTTGGGCACGGCGTATCATTTCAACGCCGCCTTCCGCCGCATTCTCGGGCTTTCCGACGACACCACGATCGACTACGCTCTGCTCACCAACCTCGTGCATCCCGCCGATGCCGAGCGCCAGGCCTCCCTCGACCGGTTGATCGAGTCCGGCGAGGCCGACAGCTACAACCTCGAGGAACGTTTTGTGCTCGCCGACGGCCGGACCGTCTGGGGCTCGTTTTCGGTCGCGGTGATCCGCGACGACGCCGGCCGGGCGGTGCAGGAGATCGGTATCCTGGAAGACATTACACCGCGCAAGCAGGCCGAGGAGCAGCTCGCCGCGACCTACAAGCGACTCGTGGCCACGTCACGCGTCGCGGGCATGGCGGAGGTGGCCACCGGCGTGCTGCACAACGTCGGCAACGTGCTCAACAGCCTCAACGTCTCCGCCAACGTGATCGCGGATACCGTCCGGCATTCGAAGACCGACCTGCTGCAGAAACTCTCGGCGCTGCTCCACGAGCACGCCGCCAATCTCCCCCACTTCTTGACCGCCGACCCGAAGGGGCGACGCGTGCCAGAGATGGTCGCGATGCTGGCGGAAAATGCCGCCGGCGAGCGCGCCTGGCTGATCGAAGAAATTGCGGCGATGCAGCGCAGCATCGACCACATCAAGGAAATCGTCGTCACGCAGCAGGACCACGCGACGATGGCGGGCGTCGTCGAAACCCTCGACGCCTCGTCGCTGTGTGAGGACGCGCTTCGCATCAACGACACCTTCCTGCCCGGTCGTGGCGTGAACATCGTCCGCGACTACCGGCCGGTGCCGCCGATCACCGTCGAAAAAGGCAAGGTGCTGCAGATTCTGGTGAACCTGGTGCGGAACGCGAAGGAAGCTTGCGAGGAGGCCGGCGATTCGCCCGGGGGCCGGACGATCACGGTCCGCGTCGAGCCGGGCGCCCCCGGCTGCGTGCGCTTTGTCGTCGAAGACAACGGCGTCGGCATCGCCCCGGCGAACCTCTCCCGCATCTTCACGCATGGCTTCACGACGCGGCCGCACGGCCATGGCTTCGGGCTGCACGCGAGCATTCTCGCCGCACTGGAGATGCATGGAACGTTGCGCGTCGAGAGCGCCGGGACCGGTCACGGCGCCGCCTTCTTCCTCGAACTGCCCATCGCGCCGCCCGACCCGCTCGACGGCTCGGGTCCGCGGGCCGCGTTTCCTTCGCCGATCCAGCCCCGCACCACGCCGCTGCCACGCTAGCGCAAGGCGCCGGCCTCCGGCTTCGAATCCGGATAGCGAATACCGCGAGACGTTGGCGTCAGGCCGCCGCGTCCCACAGCTGCCGCAGCCGGTCGCGGCTGTAGGCGAGGAAGTGACGGTCGCGCGAAAACACTTCCAGCGTGATCGTCCCGTCGTAGCCGCTGGCACGAAGTTCGCGGACATGGCGGCCGACTTCGATGTCGCCCATGCCGATCGCGAGGTGAAGGTCAGAGTGCCCGCCGCGGTTGTCGTGCACGTGCACGTGCGCGAGGCGGGGCGCGAAGCGCTCGATCAGCTCGGTCGCAGTGTTCCGCGGCACGGAAAGATTGCTGTGACCGATGTCGAGGTGCAGCCCGAGATGGGGGACCGCGTCGAAAATCGGGGCGAGTTGCACCACGTTGTTGAAGCGCCCGGGCACGTTTTCGAGCATCACGCCGACGCCGAGCGGCTGGGCGAAATCGGCGAGCTCCTGGAGCGACGCGATGTTGCGCCGGACCACACTCGGTTCGTCGACGAACGGCGCGTGTCCGTCAGGATGCACGTTCATCCACTTCGCGCCGAGTTTCGCGAAGAACTCCGCCGCGCGCTTCAACTCGTCGACCCCGGCACGCCGCACGCTTTCGAACGACGACGCGATCGGCAGGTAGAAGGCCGTGTGACCGACCACGCCGAGGTCAAAATCGCGCAGCATCGCCGCGACCTCTGCGGGCCGCAGCTGCCACGTGGCGGCGGCCGGCGGTTCGAGCGTGAGATCGACGAAGTCGAGCTCCAGTTCCGACATCCAGGCCAGCTCGCGTTGCAGCGGCTCGCCAGGGTGGTTCATCGCGCCAATCGTCATAAAGGGTCTGCCGTTCGCCCCGGCCGGCGTGCACTTATCGCTCGAGCGGCCGGTCGTCGGGTTGATGCAGCGCGAACCACGGCCGGCTGTCGAACATCCGGACGCGACGCTCCTCCGTCGCCGCCAGGTCGTCGGCCTCGATGCGGGGCAGCGCAAATTGTTTCCGCAGCCACGCCGGCAACGCGTGCGCCCGGCCCGGGCACATCCAGTTGAAAATCGCGAGGGCGGCGTGCAGCAGCGGCAGGTCGCGTCCCATGCGTTCGAAAAGCCACGGCCACGAGATCTGCTCGACCGTGGCGGCGAGGATGTTGAGCACATCGACCCAGTCGCAGCGCTCGCGCTGCATGACGTAAAGTTTCACCCGCACGATCTCCTCCGCGGGCGCCGCGTGAAACGTCCGTCCGCGCAAATTCAGCGCCCGTGCGTGCGCGAACCAGCCATCGTCGATGCCGACGCGGTGATTCGGCAGCGCCCAGATCACGTCGAAGAGCACGCCGTCCTTGAAACCGCGGAAGATCCAGCTGCGGTCGTAGGCCTGCTGCTCGAAGTAATCGTCGAAGCCGGCGCTTTTCAGGGCTTCGATCGCGCGATCGCGGTCGGCCTCGAACACGATCACGTCGACGTCCTTGGTGTTGCGCCAGTGGCCGGTGTAGGTGGCGAGCGCGAGGGCGCCGCCCAACAGGAAACGCACGCCCGCCTGTTCGAGCGCGTCCGTGCCGCCAAGCAACACCCGCCATTGATCCTCGGGGATCAGGGAGCTCCAGCTCGTTTCGTTCACAGGATCGGTGGTCGGCGGCGACGGGGCCGCGGCCAAAAAGGCTTGATCGATTTCCGGCATGGCAAGTGGGGATGGGCCCGCCCCGCAGACCGAGCATCGGCGCGGGCGTTCCCCGCCAGGCCGGGACCACTTTCCCCTTCCCAAGTGTGCTAAGTTGCGACTGAACTAACCGCCTCATGTCTTCCTCCGTCGAAAACGTCGTCATCGTCGGCACGGGCTGCGCAGGCCTGACCGCGGCGATCTACACCGGACGCGCCAACCTGAATCCGCTCGTGCTCGAAGGCTCGCTGCCCGGCGGCCAGCTCACGACGACGAGCGAGGTGGAGAATTTCCCGGGGTTCCCCGAGGGAGTCGACGGCTATCAACTGATGCAGAATCTCCGCGAGCAGGCGGCAAAGTTCGGCACGCGTTTCGAGCAGGCGCTCGTCACCGCCGTCGACTTCACCTCGCACCCGCGGAAGCTGATCTGCGGCGATCGCACGATTCTCGCGAAGAGCGTGATCATCGCGACCGGCGCCTCGCCGCGCATGACGGGCATCCCGGGCGAAAAGGAACTTTACGGCGGCAAGGGCGTGACGACCTGCGCGACGTGCGACGGTGCGTTTTATCGCAAGATGGACGTCGCCGTCATCGGCGGTGGCGACAGCGCGGCGGAGGAGGCGCTGTTTCTGACGCGTTTCGCCAGCAAGGTTTACCTCGTGCATCGCCGCGACGCGCTCCGCGCCTCGAAGATCATGGCGGATCGCGCGACCTCGCACGAAAAAATCCAGATGGTGTGGAACAGCATCCCGCTCGCGGTCGAAGGCGTCGAACAGGGCGCGGTCAGCGGCCTGCGCATCCAGAATGTGAAGACCAACGAGGAGAGCGTGCTGCCGATCAAGGGACTCTTCGTGGCGATCGGCCACGTGCCCAACACCGGCCCGTTCGCCGCGGCGCTCGACGTCGACGACGGCGGCTATTTCAAACCGTCCGACGGCTCGCAGGTGAAAACGAAGGTGCCGGGCGTGTATGTCGCGGGCGATTGTGCCGACCATGTCTACCGCCAGGCGATCACCGCCGCGGGCATGGGCTGCCAGGCCGCGATCGAAGCGGAGCGCTGGCTCGCCGAGCACGGCGCCTGAGCGTCGGCGCGCGCGCGAACTTGCGGCGTTGCACGCCGCCGCGACCTGCGTCACCATGGAGGCGATCCCGTCTCCCATGCGCGTCGTCGTCTTCAGCACCAAGCCCTACGATCGGCAATTTCTGGTCGCGGCCAACCGCGGCCGTCACGAGCTCGTGTTTCAAGAACCGCGGTTGCTCGCGGAAACCACGCCGCTCGCCGCCGGTGCCGGCGCCGTGTGCCTGTTCGTTCACGATCACGCCGACGCCGCCGTGACGGCGCAGCTCGCGGAACTCGGGGTGCGCGGGATCGCGTTGCGCTGCGCCGGTTACAACAATGTCGATCTCGCCGCCGCGCAGCGTCAGCACGTGCTGGTCAATCGTGTGCCCGCGTATTCGCCGCATGGAGTCGCCGAGCACGCCGTGGGTTTGCTGCTGACGCTCAACCGCCGGATTCACCGCGCGCACAATCGCGTGCGCGAGGGGAATTTCTCGCTCGACGGGCTGCTCGGCTTCGAACTGCACGGCAAAACGATCGGCGTGATCGGCACGGGCAAGATCGGCACGTGTTTTACCCGCATCATGGCCGGCTTCGGCTGCCGCCTGCTGGCCTATGACGTCGTGGAAAATCCCGAGGTCCGCGCGCTCGGCGCCACTTACGTGCCGCTGCCGGAGCTGCTCGCGGAAAGTCATGTCGTCAGCCTGCACTGCCCGCTCACGCCGCAAACGCATCATCTCATCAACGAGTCCACCCTCGCGGAGATGCGCGAGGGCGTGGTGTTGATCAACACCGGCCGCGGTCCGCTGATCGACACGGCCGCCGTCGTCGACGCGCTCAAATCAGGCCGCGTCGGCGCGCTCGCGCTGGACGTTTACGAGGAGGAGGAAGGCGTGTTCTTCGAGGACCTTTCGGGACAGATCCTCGCCGACGATCAACTCGCGCGGCTGATCGGATTTCCCAATGTCCTCGTGACCAGCCACCAGGCGTTTTTCACGCGCGAGGCCATGAGCGCGATTGCCGAGACGACCTTGAACAACCTGGACGCGATCGCCCGCGGCGAAGCGGGCCCGAATGCGTTGACGCCATCTGCCGGATGAACGCGATGCCGGAAGCGATCGCGGCGCTGCACCGGGAGCTGGGCATCCCTTCCGACTACGCGCGCCGGCGCGGACTCGCGTTCTGCGCCGAGGCCCGCGATCTCGTCGACGTCGTCGCCGGTAACGGCCACGCCGGGTCGACGCCGACGATCCGGCTCACCCGCGACGCCGCCGACGGCTGGCGTTCGCTGCACACGGCGGCACGCCGCGACGGCATCGAATTGCTGCTGCTGTCGGGCTTTCGCTCGATCGAACGCCAGACGGAAATCATCCGCCGCAAGCTCGCCCGCGGCCAGTCGATCGAATCGATCCTCGAGGTCAACGCGGCCCCCGGCTACAGCGAGCATCACAGCGGCCGGGCCGTCGATCTCGCCACGCCGGAGCATCCGGGGTTGGAAGAAAGCTTCGCGCAGACGGACGCGTTCACGTGGTTGAGCGCCCGCGCGGCGGAATTCGGTTTCACGCTGAGCTATCCTCACCACAACCGTCACGGCATCCGTTTCGAGCCGTGGCACTGGTGCTGGCAGCCGCCGTTGCTCGAGGTCGCGCGTCGGACGCACTGACCGACCTTCGCAAATCTCTCCTATCACGCGATCGTCGGCGCGCTTGTTTAGAATAGTTCTAATTCTCACTTGAAACTTAGAACCATTCCAGTTTGTTGCCACCTTCCCATGATTTCCCACGACACGATTTCTCCCGATTCGTTGGCCCGTCGGCTGGCCGACAGCGGGCTGCGCGCCACCCCCCAGCGCGAGGTCGTTTTCGGCGTTCTGTTGAAAAAGCGCGACCACCCGACGGCTGACGAAGTGTATGCGCGGGTGCGCAACGAGATGCCGACGATTTCCCTGGCGACCGTTTACAACTGTCTCGAAACACTCGTGCAGTGCCATCTGGTGCGCGCGGTCAATTTCGAACGCGGCCCGACGCGTTACTGCCCGAACCTTCATCCGCACGCCCATTTTCACGACGAGGAGACAGGCGAGACCTACGACGTCGACCTTCCGCCCGAGCTCCTGGCCCGCGTGAAGAAAGTTCTCCCTTCCGATTACGAAGCCTCGTCCGTGGAGATCATTTTCCGCGGAAAAACGAATTCCCACGCCCGCTAACCCACGCTCTCCCTCCAGTCTCATCCCTCAACTCTCAACTTCCCGCAATGAGCCAACTCGAAATCAAAGACCTCCACATCGCCATCGGCGACAAACCGATCGTCAAGGGCCTCAACCTCACGATCCGCCAGGGCGAAGTGCACGCCATCATGGGCCCCAACGGCACCGGCAAGTCCACGCTCGCGAAAGCGATCGCCGGACACCCGGACTACGTCATCACCGGGGGCGAGGTCCTGCTCGACGGCAAATCCATCTTGGAACTCGAGCCCGATGAACGCGCCCGCGCCGGGATCTTTCTGGCTTTTCAGTATCCGAGCGAAATCCCCGGCGTCAGCATCGCCAACTTTCTCCGCGCCGCCGTGCAGGCCCGCATGGGCGAGGGCGAGGAACTCGACGCCACCGCCTACTACAAGCGGCTCTATTCGAAGATGGACCTCCTCAAGATCGACCGGAAGTTCACGTCTCGCGCCGTCAACGAAGGGTTTTCCGGCGGCGAAAAGAAGCGTTGCGAGATCCTTCAGCTGGCGATGCTCGAACCCGCGTTCGCCCTCATGGACGAAACCGATTCCGGCCTCGACATCGATGCGCTGCGCATCGTGGCCGAGGGCGTCAACGCGCTCCGCGGCGAGAAACTCGGCGTTCTCCTCATCACCCACTATCAGCGCCTGCTGAACTACATCGTGCCCGACTTCGTGCACGTCATGTATGACGGCCGCATCGTAAAGAGCGGCGACAAAAACCTTGCCCTCGAGCTCGAGGCCAAGGGCTACGACTGGGTCAAAAAAGAACTCGTCACCGCCTGACCGCGGCCCCGCCGCGCGATTTCAGATCTCAAATCTAAAATTTCAGATTGCCCATGAAACCACCCACTGAACTCGACACCACGTCCGTCGCTCCCGACGAGGTCGTGATCGAGAATCCCGTCGCTGGCATTGACCAGTCGCGCGGCGATTTCAAATACGACGTCGATTACGAATTCGACGCCGGCACCGGCCTCACCGAGCAGACCGTCCGCTACATCAGCTCCGTCAAAAAGGAGGCACCGTGGCTGCTCGAATTTCGTCTCAACGCCCTCAAGAAGTTCCAGTCCATGCCGCTGCCCACCCACTGGGCGACGAAGGACCTCGAGAACATCGATTTTGACAAGATCCGCTACTACTTGGCGCAGGGCCAGAAGCCGAAGCGGACCTGGGACGAAGTGCCCGACGACATCAAGAAGACCTTCGAGCGCCTCGGCATTCCCGAGCAGGAGCGCAAGTTCCTCGCCGGCGTGGAAGCCCAGTTCGACTCCGAAGCCGCGTATTCCAACATCAAGGAGACGGTCGCGAAGCAGGGTGTCATCTTCGTCAACTCGACCGAGGCGCTGCGCGAACACCCGGAGCTCTTCCGCAAGTTCTTCGGCAAGGTCATCCCGACCGGCGACAACAAGTTCGCCGCGCTCAACAGCGCTGTGTTCTCCGGCGGTTCGTTCATCTACGTGCCGCCCGGGGTGAAGGTCTCGCACCCGCTGCAGGCCTACTTCCGCATCAACGCGGAAAACTTCGGCCAATTCGAGCGCACCCTCATCATTGCCGACGAAGGCTCCGAGGTCGTTTACATGGAAGGCTGCACCGCGCCGAAGTTCTCCACCTCGACGCTCCATAGCGCCGTCGTGGAACTCGTCGCGCTCAAGGGCGCCAAGATTCAATACATCACCGTCCAGAACTGGGCCCCCAACGTCTTCAATCTCGTCACCAAGCGCGGCGTCGCGCATGAGAACGCCGAGATCAAGTGGATCGACTGCAACATCGGCAGCCGCCTCACGATGAAGTATCCCGGCGTCGTCCTCAAAGGGCGCAAGGCTCGCGGTGAGGTGATCTCCATCGCGCTCGCCAACGACGGCCAGCACCAGGACACCGGCGCCAAGATGATCCACGCCGCCGACGAAACGACCTCCAACGTCGTCTCGAAATCCATTTCTGTCGGCCAAGGTCGCGCCACGTATCGCGGACAGGTTCACATCCCGAAGCACTTGAAGGGTTGCAAAAACAACACCGAGTGCGACGCGCTGCTGATCAACACGAACAGCCGCACCGACACCTATCCCGCCATCACCGTCCGCGGCGACCAAAACGCCACGCAGCACGAAGCCTCCGTCTCGAAGGTTTCGGAAGACATGATCTTCTACATGCAGCAGCGCGGCCTCACCGAGGGCCAGGCCATGAGCCTCGCCGTCAACGGCTTCATCAACGACCTCGCGCGCCAGTTCCCGATGGAATACAGCGTCGAGCTCAAGCGCCTCATCGACCTCGAAATGGAAGGCTCGGTCGGCTGACGCCGACGAAACGCTGAAATACTGAAAGGCTGACACGCTGAAATCAGCCCAGCCTTTCCAGTTTTCAGCATCTCAGCATTTCAGCTTTTCAGCATTTCCGAATGTCCACCTCCACTTTGTCCCACTCCACGCTCGGCAACTTCACCGCCGACGCCTTCAATACTCATCTCGCGGCGCAGAAATCCGCGCCCGCCTGGTGGCTTGAGCGCAAGCGCGAAGCCTATGCGCAATTCGCCGCGCTCCCGATGCCGAAACGCACCGATGAAACGTGGCGCTTTTCGAACATCGCCGGCCTGACGCTCGATGGCTTCGAGACCGCCCCCGGCATTCCCGGCGGGCTCTCTGCCGATTCGCCGTTCGGCGCCCCGGCGCTCACGTTCGTCAACAACGCTCTGGTCGGCCAGGTCGCGCTTCCGTCCGATCTGCCGAAGGGCGTGATCGTCACGACGCTCGTCGAGGCCGCGGCGAAGCATGCCGATCTGCTCAAGGAGCATTTCATGGCGCAGCCGCAGAAACTCGGCTCCGAGAAGTTCGCCTCGTTGCACTCCGCCTTCATTTCCGATGGCGCGTTCATTTACGTGCCGCGCGGCGTCGAAGTGCCCTCGCCGATCGTGATCACGCATGCCGCCGCCGGCGCGAACGCCACCGTCTTCCCGCACACGCTCGTGATCGCGGAAGACAATGCCAAGGTCACCGTCGTCGACTATTTCGTATCCGTCAGCGCCGATCTCCCCGCTCCCGGTTCCGATGTCCGATCGTTCGCGTGCGGCGCGAACGATCTCTATGCCGGCCACGGCGCGCAGCTGACCTACGTCGCCGCGCAAGACTGGTCGCGCGACACCCTGTCGTTTCATTTCAACGACACCATCGTCCGCCGCGACGCCCGCGTGCAGTCGCTCAACGTCCACCTCGGCGCCCGCCAGGCCCGCCACGAGTCGCTCTCGCAACTTCAGGCTCCCGGCGCATTCTCCGAGATGCTCGCCGTCACCGTCGCCGAGGACGCGCAGGAGTTCGACCAGCGCACGCTGCAGATTCATCAGGCGCCGAACACGAAATCCGACCTGCTCTACAAGAACACGCTGCGCGACAAGGCCCGCACGATCTTCTCCGGTCTGATCATCGTCGACCCGGACGCGCAGAAAACCGACGCCTACCAGTCGAACCGCAATCTGATGCTGAGCGACGACGCCGAGGCGAATTCGCTGCCCGGTCTCGAGATTCAGGCCAACGACGTCCGCTGCACGCACGGCGCCACGTCCTCGCGCATCGATCCCGAGCAGGAGTTCTATCTCCAGTCGCGCGGCATCGGCAAAGCGATGGCCGACGAGCTGCTCACCTTCGGCTTCTTCGAGGAAGTCCTGCAACGTCTCGACAACGAGCCGCTCCACGACGCGCTCCGCGCGTTGATCCAAACCAAGTTCAAGAAATAGGCCCCAGCGCGAAGGCGCGAAGATCCGCCCAGTCCGCAAAGAGTCACCCGGCATTCTTCGCGTTACCTTTGCGCTCTTCGCCTCTTCGCGCTGAACCTCACGCTGCTCGCCCGTCGGCGTCACGCGTGAAACGTTCCGCTCACGGTTCGACCGAAGCGCTCTTTGCGCTCCGGCAACGGCTGTCCGACTATCCTGCCGCGCAGTTCGAATCCGCCCTCCGCAGCCTGATGGGCTGGATCGCCCAGGCGATCGACGCCGACAACGTCATCTGGATCGGCGCTGTTCGCGTGCTGGACGGCGCGCCCGCGAAAAACGATCCCTCGCTCGGCTGGCGGTTGCGGGTCCGGCAACCGCTGCGCAGCGATCCCGGGGCTTATCAACGGCAGCTCGCCGAATATTACACCCCTGATCATTACGGCAAACGGACGCCCACCTATTACCAGCGGTCCCACGAAGAAAAGCGCGAGGTGCACGTCGGCATGACCGGCCACGCGGCGTTCGTCGGCGCCGGCCGTTTCCGGGTGCATCGCATGCGGGACGGTTGGATCGATTTCGCCGCCTTCCGG
The DNA here is from genome assembly GCA_040255565.1 of Opitutaceae bacterium. Classification (GTDB taxonomy): domain Bacteria; phylum Verrucomicrobiota; class Verrucomicrobiia; order Opitutales; family Opitutaceae; genus Opitutus. The sequence goes on from JBDZVH010000003.1 coordinate 292,140, forward strand.
CGCACGCTCAATTACCAGCGTTATTATCTGGAGCCCGGCATCAGCGACCGCATCTGGATCGGCTATCCGGTCACGGGCAGCCGGGAATCGTTTTTCCTCGTCGATCGCTACCGGCAAGCCGGCGCGCGGCGCGCCCGGCACTTTAGCCTGCGCGAGGCGACGCTGGCCGGCGATGCGTCGCGCGGCGTGCCCGAACTGCACCGCCGCCTCCTGCTTGGCCACGGCCTGCTCACCAGCGACAAGCCGCTCAGTCCCGTCGAGCGGCAGATCCTCCGCGGCCTGCTCAGCGGCCGGACCGAAAAGGAGGTCGCCGCCGCCGCAGGCCGCAAACCGGCGACGATGCACCAATACGTGAAAGCGATCTACCGGCATTTCGGGGTGGAAAGCCGCGCCGCGTTGATGGCGCTCTGGCTCGGCGGACTCCCGTAATCGGAACACTGATACGCCGGGTCGGGCGCGCGTCACATCTCCCCCTGTTTAGGGGAGTATTCAGTCCGCTGCGCTTCTGGGAAACTCCCGCGGCCTTTTCCCACCCGCTCACGTTTCCTTCCCCCTTATGCGCCTGTTTGCCGCGCGCGGCTTTGTCGCGACCATTCTCTTTGCTCTCGTTGCCTTGGCCGCCCCGTGTGCGCTGCACGCGGAGACCATCCTTTACAACCTGTTCGATCAATACGACCCCTCACCCCACACCACCACCGCCGGCTCGTCGCTTGACTTCATCAACGTCTACAACGCCGAAGTGGCCGGCACGATCAGTGGCGACGGCAACGTCCAGGTTACCCTCGGCGCTTTTGGCAGCGGCATCCTGACCTTCAGCGGTGAGAACACCTACACGGGCAAGACCATCGTCACCTCCTACTCCTTCCTCAATCTCGCCGGCGCCGGTTCGATCTCCGCGACATCGTCTGTCCATCTGTCGCTCGGCGCTGACCTTTGGTTCAGCCGCTCCGATACCTACGTGTTGAGCGCCGACATCTTCGGCTCGGGCGAAAGCCTCCTCCAGCAGCGGGGGAGCGGCACCACGATCCTCACGGGTGAGGTGGACGTCGCCGGCATCTACATCCTCGCCGGCGCCCTCCAGATCGGCAACGGCGGCGTCACTGGCTCGCTGGCCGGCAACGTGCTCAACAACGCCTCGCTGGTTTTCAATCGCTCCGACGCCATTACGTTCACCGGCGCGATTTCCGGCAGCGGTTCCCTGACCAAGACGGGCACCGGCACGCTCACTCTTTCCGGCGCCAACACCTCCACGGGCAGCACGACCGTCACCGGCGGCCTCATTAGCTTCGCCGCGCCCGGCAACCTCGGCTCAGGCTCGATCACGCTCGACGGCGGCGGTCTTCAGTGGGCCGCCGGCAACACCGCCGATATTTCCTCCCGCTTGATCACCCTCGGCTCCGCCGGCGGCATCATCGATACGAACGGCAATAATTTGACCTTCGCGTCCGCGCTCGCCGGCAGCGGTTCGCTCACCAAAACCGGAACCGGAACGCTCACGCTCGCGGGCGCGGGCAGCTATACCGGTGCCACGACTGTCACCGGAGGAGTCATCACCTTCAACGCATCCAGTCTCGGGTCCGGCGCCATCACCCTCGATGGCGGCGGTCTGCGGTGGGCCGCCGGCAACACCGCCGACGTCTCCTCCCAGCTCATCACCCTCGGCGTTGCCGGCGGGACCGTGGACACCGGAAGCAACTCCATCACTTTCGATTCCTCCCTCTCCGGCACCGGCTCTCTCACCAAGACCGGCGCGGGCAAGCTCACGCTCACCGCCGCCAACACCTACAGCGGCGACACGATGATCGATGCCGGCACGCTCGTCGCCGATCACCACGGCCAGATCGGCACCTTCGCCCCCGGCAGCACCGTCATCGTCAACGCCGGCGGCACCCTCGTCGCCGCCGGCGCCGACTCCCTCGGCTGGGGCTCCGGCAACGCCCACCTCGTCATCAACGGCGGCACCGTCACCACGGACAACTCCGCCGACACTCACACCACGCTCCAGCAGGTCGCGATGACCGGCGGCCACCTCACCTCGCCGGGCGAGAACGGTCGCTTCCTGCTCAATGGCCCGCTCGTCACTCACGCCGCCGCCACCACCGCGGTGATCGACGTCCCCGTCCTGACGTTGCTCTCCGGTTGGACGAGCGGCGTCACCACATCCTTCACCGTCGCACAAGGCTTCACCGCGAGCGGCATCGATCTCGCCATCAGCTCGACCATCGCCGGCACGGGCCCGCTCATCAAATACGGCGCCGGCACCCTCCTCCTCACGGGCGTCAACACTTATTCGGGCGGCACCACTCTCTCGGCCGGCACGCTTCAGCTCGGTGATGGCGGCACCACGGGCTCGATCACGGGCAATGTCACCAACGACGCCACGCTCGCTTTCAATCGTTCCAACGATTTCACCTTCTCAGGCGTGATCAGCGGCTCCGGCCCCGTCGTGAAGCGAGGGAACGGCACGCTCACGCTCACCGGCGCCAACACCTACGCCGGCACCACGACCGTCTTCGGCGGCCTCATCGCCTTCGGTTCCACCGGCCTCGGCTCCGGCTCGATCACGCTCGACGGCGGCGGCCTGCGCTGGGCCTCTGGCAACACCGCCGACGTTTCCTCCCGCCTCACGGCCCTCGGCACCGGTGGCGGCACCTTCGACACCAACGGCAACAACGTCGTCTTCGCCTCCGCCGTCTCCGGCGCCGGAGCGCTCACCAAGACCGGCACCGGCACCCTCACCCTCTTGGGAACCAACACCTACTCGGGCGGCACGACACTCTACGCCGGCACCCTCGCTCTCGGCAGCGACGACGCCATCGGCGCCGGCACGCTCACCCTGCACGGCGGCAATCTCCGCGCGCACGCTTCCGCCCGCACATTGACCAACAACGTCGTGCTCGCCGGCGACTTCACCCTTGGTCGCCTCACGAATCTCGCCGGCACGATCTCGCTTACCAAAAATCTCACGCTCACCTCGGCCAATCCCGACACCGCCGCCGCCGCTACCTCGACGCTCAGCGGCGTCATTTCCGGCAACTACGGCATCACCTTCGTCGACGGCACCAACCCGACCGGCGCCATCGTTCTCGCCGGTGCGAACACCTACACCGGCGCCACCACGCTCCAGAGCGGAACACTCACGCTCGCCCATTCTTTCGCACTCCAGAACAGCACATTCAACTACTCTGGCGGCTCGCTCGGCTTCGGTTCGCTCACGAACGCCACCTTTGGCAGTCTCGCCGGCACGCAGAACCTGGCCTTGAGCAACACCTCCGCCGCCAGCGTCGCCCTCATCGTCGGCGGCAACAACGCCAGCTCCACCTACTCCGGCGTGCTCTCCGGCGGCGGTTCGCTCACCAAAGCCGGCACCGGCACCCTCACCCTCTCGGGCACCAACACGTTCTCCGGAGGCACCACGATCAACGCGGGTCAGATCGCGTTCGCTTCGGCCGACAACTTCGGCTCCGGCTCGATTACCCTCAACGGCGGCGGCCTCCGCTGGGCCTCCGGCAATACCTCCGACATCTCCTCGCGCCTCGCCGCCTTCGGTTCCGGCGGCGCGGTCTTCGACACCAACGGTAACAACATCACGTTCGAGTCCGCCCTCTCCGGCACCGGCTCCTTCACCAAAGCGGGCTCCGGCACGCTCACACTCGCCGCCGCGAGCGCCTACACCGGCAACACGACCATTTCAGGCGGCACGCTCGCGCTCGCGACGGCTGGCGATCCGCTCACCACCACCGGCACGCTGCACCTCACCGGTGGCGCCACGCTCGATCTTGGCGGCAACACCGGGACGTTCTCCGCGCTCGGCAGCGCCTCCAACCGTCTCGTCGGCAACATCACCGCCGGCACGACCATCACGACCGGCGACACATATCTTCAGAGCGGCACCTACGCCAACACCTTCACCGGCACCTCCGCGACGGGTCGCCTCTGGATCGGCGGCAATACCGTCGGCACCGTCACGCTCAACGGCACCAACGACGCCATCTACACCGCCGACCACAATCAGGTCATCATCGACTACAGCCTCTTCGGCACGGTGAAGCTCGGCAGCGCCAACGCCCTCGCTGCCGCCACCGAGAACGTCCAGGTTTTCAGAGGCGTGCTCGACCTCAATGGCCAGACCGACGTCCGCGCCAACTCCATCACGTTGCAAGACTCCAGTTCGCAGTTGGTGAACAACGATTCCGCCCACGCCGCCAGTTACGCCGGCGCCGTCGCGCTTTCCGGCTATGCCGCCCAGCTCGGCGGCGCCGGCGACCTCACGCTCTCCGGCACGCTGAGCGGCACAGGCCTCTACAAAATCGGCGCGGGCATGCTCGCGCTGACGAACGACAGTTTCTTCGCTAACCCCGATCTTTACCGCAGCCTTTGGCTCTCCGACGGCACGCTCGCGCTCGCCAACGCCACCAGCTTCATTTTCAGCAACGTCAGCGCCGGCGTCTTGACCGAGTTCAACTTCGAAATCGGCACGTTGAAATTCTCCGGCCCCGGCGACACGACTGTCTCCGGCGGCTACTATACCGATGGCGGTTATGCCGACGCCGACTGGGGCGGCCTGCGCTTCGCCACCGACGGGCAGAACGTCACCCTCTCCAACGCGTTCCTCTATGGCACGGCGCTTGTCAAAACCGGCGCCGGCACGCTCACGCTGACCGACACGGGTTCCGGCTACTACGGCTACACTGAAACCTACATCAACGAAGGCACGCTCGCGCTCACGCAGTCCGGCCAGCTCGGCGGCTCCGGACTCGACCTCGGTCACGAAAACAACGCCACCCAGGGCACGCTCGACCTCGGCGGCACGACCCAGACGCTCTCCCCCGGCGCCGAAATCAACGTCCACGCCGGCACGATCGCCAACGGCACACTCGCCACCGACGGCCCGGTCTTCGTCAGCGGCAACGCCACCCTCGACGCTACCTTCACCGGCTCCGGCAGCAGCGCGCGTCTCTGGATCAACGCGTCCTCAGGCAGCACCGTCTATCTCGGCGGCTCGAACGATCGCGTCTACACTCCCGATCACAATCAGGTCATCATCGGCTACTCGGGCGATCCGACCGTGAAGCTGCTTTCCTCCACCGCGCTCGCCGCCGCCACGGAGAACGTCGAAATCCGGACCGGCACGCTCGACCTCAACGGCCAGACCGCCGTCCGCGCCCACTCGCTCGTGCTGAAAAGCGGCGCGTCCTCCGCGCTCGTCAACAGCTCCGCGGCCGCCGCCAGCTACGCCGGCGGCGTCACGCTCGCCACCGGCTCGGCTCAACTCGGCGGCTCCGGCCATCTCACACTCTCCGGCATTCTCTCCGGCACCGGCGGCTTCACCAAAATCGGCACCGGCACGCTCACTCTCTCCGGCGCCAACACCTATACCGGCGATACCCTCGTCGACGCCGGCGCGCTGCGCGTGAATGGCTCGCTCGCCGGCACCGTTCTCACCATCGCCTCCGGCGCCACGCTCGCGGGCAACGGCACGATCGGCGGCGCCACCATACTGCTCGGTGGCGCGCACCTCGCCCCCGGCAATTCCCCCGGCACCATTACTTTCTCCGACGGCCTCACGTTCGCCGCAGGATCGATCGTCGACTTCGAACTCGGCGCGTTCAGCGATCTCATCCGTCTGACCGGCGGCACCCTCACCGGCCCGAGCGGAACCGGCGGTGTCACGTTGAACATGTTCGATTCCGGTGGCTTCGCCGCGGGCACTTACACCTTGTTCGACTTCGCCACCGGCGGTGTCGTGCTCGCGGACTTCGATCTCACCGACTTCGTCTTCGGCACGACCATCGCTGGTTTCGACTACAGCCTCGGTTTCGCGGAAAATACTCTCCTATTGACCGCCACCGCCAGCGCCATCCCGGAACCCTCCACCTACGCCGCGCTCTTTGGTCTGTTCGCCTTCGTTTGCTCGGCCTGGCAGAAGCGTCGCTGCGGTTAACACTGCTGCCGCGGTCACGCCGGACGTCATGCCCGCACCCACGCCCCCTTTGCAGTGGTCTTGGATTTCTAATTCTCCAAACCTCGCGGGGTGAATTTCCCCGCCGGCTCTCGTCGCCGTCTTTTCTGGCAATTACAGATCGGCAGCTGGCTGCTGGTGGTCCCCATCTCCACTGCCTTCGCGTCGATCGCGTTCGACGACCTGGGCAGCATCGTCCTGGCCGGATTCGGCCGGCAGGTTCTCTCCTTCGCCCTGACCCTCCTGCTTTGGCGGCTTTATCGCCGCTGGCCGGTCGCGACGTTCAAGCTCCTCACGCATCTGCCCACCATCGTGATCGCCTGCTTGGCCGCGACGGCGGCCGACGCCGGAATGATCGAACTCGTCCGCCGGCTCGCCGATCTTCCGGCCGCGCCCGCCTTGGCTGAACGCGGCGCCCTGCCCGTTCGGTTCACGCTCTATCTCGCCTGGACCGCGCTGTATTTCCTGCTCCGCCAGGAGCTCGAATCGCGCGAGCGTGAGCTTCGGCTCGCCCAAGCCGAAACCGCCGCCCGCGAGGCCGAACTCGCCACTCTGCGCGCACAGGTCAACCCCCACTTCCTCTACAACGCGCTCACCTCCATCCTCGCCGAGTGCGACGAAAATCCTCGCGCCGTCCGCACCATCACCAGTTCGCTCGCCGCGTATCTTCGTTCCTCCCTGCTGCAGCGCCACCACCACGCCCAATTTGGCGAAGAGGTCGACGCCATCAGCGGCTACCTCCGCGTCGAACAGGCGCGTTTTGAGGAGCGCCTGATCCACACGTTGAAAATCGACGACGCCGCTCGCCACGCCCTCGTGCCGACCGCCGTTCTGCTCCCGCTCGTCGAGAACGCCGTGAAATACGGCATGCGCACCTCGTCCCCACCGCTGCGGATCGACATCGCCGCCACCCTGCGCGAGGACCGCCTCACGATCGTCGTGGAAAACACCGGACGCTGGATCGAACCGCGACCGACTCCGTCGGATTCCACCCAGATTGGTCTCGCCAACCTGCGCCGCCGTCTTGCGCTGCTGCATCAAGACCAGGCCACCCTCGCGATCGATCACGATGCGAAACGCGTCCGCGTCACGGTGGATCTTCCCGTCGCTCAAAACGCCGCCGCGGTTCTCGCGTGACTTCATTCCGTTTTGTCCGCTGATCCTGCCGCGCCCCATGCTTTCGAATCCCGAAGCCTCGCGCTCAACCCCTTCTCAACTCCGTGCCCTGCTCGTCGACGACGAACGGCTGGTCCGCAAACACCTCCGCCAGCTGCTCGCCGAACACCCCTCAGTAACCGTCGCCGGCGAGGCGGCCTCCGTCGCGGAAGCTGCCACCCTCGCGGCCCAGCTCCAGCCTGACGTCATTTTTCTCGACGTGCAGATGCCGCCGGCGACGGGTTTCGATCTCTTGCCACTGCTGGATCCCGCGCCGGCCATCATCTTCGTCACCGCGCACGACGAGTTCGCCGTGCGCGCCTTCGCCGCCAGCGCGGCCGACTACCTGCTGAAGCCCGTCGCTCCCGAACGTCTCACGCTCGCCCTTCAACATGTGCGCCAAGGCCGCCCTTTCGCCGCGTCGCCCACGACCCCCACCGAGCCTGCGCACCTCGATCTCGATCAGGCGCTCGTCTTGCGCGACGCCGGCCGGATTCGCCGCGTGCGCGTAAGCGACATCGCCGCCCTCGTCGCCGAAGGCAGCTACACGCGGGTGCATCTCGCCGCCGAACGTTCCATGCTCGTCCTGAAGCGCATGGCCGCATGGGAAGCGTTGCTTCCCGCACCGCCCTTCCTCCGGCTCGAACGCTCGCTGCTCGTCAACCTCGACCGCATCGCCGGGCTCGACGTCCGGTCCCGCGACAGCGGCGTGCTCACGCTCGACGCACTTAACTCCCCGCCGCTCCCGCTCGCCCGCGTCGCCCTCGTCCGCCTCCGCGCCGCGCTTCCGCAATAGAGCGGCCCAACGAGATCACACCTTTTTCATCGCGAAGTGCGTGAAGCGCCGTGGCGATCCAGTGGGATGGAGCAGGATTGCTTCGTCGCCGCGCCCTTCGCACTGACAGCCCGGGCGTCGCACCGATCAGAGCGTTCGCGGCCGCTCGCGTCCATTTCGTCGAAAATTCCGCCCGCTTCGTTGAAAGCCACTTATGCCGAAGCGCTTCGCGTCGCACTGTCGGACTGACGCCTGCCTCCACCGGTCTCCGCGCTTCCGCACGGACCGTCGCGTCACGCCCACCCACACGACGCACCTTCACATCATGTTTCTTCGTTTCGCGCTCCTGCCAGCCCTTCTCTCCACCCTCTCGGCCGGCGCGCAATCCACCTGGCAAGCCACGACGAACAAAAACTGGGAGACCAGCGACAACTGGTCAGATGGTGTTCCAAACTCCGAAACCGCCGTCGCCGAGTTCGGCTCCGCCACGCAGCCGGCCGTCAACATCGTCGGCACCCTCACCGTCGATTACATCCATTTCACCGAGGACGCTTCCACCTATACCTTCTCCCAGAAGGGCGGTTCGAACCTGATCCTCGCCGGCACCGGGATCGTCAACGACAGTGCCTCCACCCAAACCTTCGACGTCAAAGCCAACGATACCGGCCGCGCTCGTCTGGCCTTCACCAATTCGGCGCACGCCGCCAACGTCGTCATCAGCGCGAAAGGCAACTCAACCAAGCTCGGCAAAATCGACTTCCTGGATGCGTCGTCGGCCGGCACCGCCCAGCTCAGTGTATTGAGCGCCGGAGTGCTCACTTTCGACAACACGGCCACGGCAGCGAACGCGAAGATCACGATCCAGGAAACCGGCGGCAACGTGACCTTCAAAAGCACCTCCACCGCCGCCAATGCCGACATCAAGGTCAGCGCTGACGGCTCGCTCGTTTTCTCGGGCAACAGCTCCGCCGGTTCGGCCCAGATCCTCGCCAGCTATGCGCCCGCGACGCTGCCCCAAATCGCGCCCGCCCAAATCACCTTCACCGGCAACGCCACCGCCGGGAACGCCACCATCGACACCACCCGGCTGGATTTCTCCGGCAACGCGACCGGCGGCAACGCCACCTTCACGCTGCGCGGCTACACGAATTTCCGGGACTCCTCCACTGGCGGCTCCGCCACCTTCACCGTGAAAGGAGGCCAGCAGTTCTCATTTCTCGACTCGAGCTCCCTTGGCAATGCCAACGTGATCCTGGAGAAGGGCAGCGGCCTCAACTTCAGAAGCAATGCCGCCGGTGGGTCCGGCGCGATCTCAGGGGAAGGCTGGCTCTACAAGACCGGCGCCGGCACCGTCGTCCTTTCCGGCGCGAACACTTACTCCGGCTACACCGAAATCGACGGCGGCAAGCTCTTCGTCAACGGCTCCCTCACGAACACGTCGATGATCGATGTCAACGCGGGCGCCTCCCTGGGAGGCAGCGGAACGATCGACCGCGCCGCGTTTATCCATACCGGCGCGCGACTCGAGCCGGGCAGCGCGTCCGGCGCCGCGGGCACCCTGACGTTCGGCTACGCCCTCATCTTCGCCACCGACACGACGATCGACTTCGATCTCGGCACGGTCAGCGATCTCGTCCGCGTCAACGCCGGCTGGATCTCCGGCCCGAGCGGAAACGACGGCATCACGTTGAACATCTTCGACTCCGGTGGTTTCACCGCGGGCACCTACACCCTGTTCGATTTCTCCGCGGGCAATATTGCACTCTACGATTTCGATCTCACCGATTTCACCTTCGGCACCACTATCGATGGATTCGATTACAGCCTCGCTTTCGCGGGAAACACCCTGGTGTTGAACGCCACCTCCACCGCGATTCCCGAACCCTCGACCTACGCCGCGCTCTTCGGCCTGATCGCTCTCGGTTTCTCCGCCTGGCGAAAACGCTGCTCCTGTTAAGACCGCTTCCGCGGTTGCACCCGCCTGCGTCCGCGTTTCACTGGGACGCATGAACCGCGATCGCACTCTCTCCCGCGACGTCCTCGCCACCCAGATTCCGTCAGGCGACAAGGCCCCCCTCACCGCCGGCACGCCCGTCATCATTCACCAGACGCTCGGTGGCAGCTACACGGTCCAGACCGATCGCGGTCTTTTCCGCATCGACGGCAAGGATGGCGACGCCCTCGGCGAGGCCGTCGTCGATAATACCGTCAAGGCCGCCACCCTCGCCGACGGCGCTCCCGATCCCGAGGCCATCTGGGGTCAACTTCGCCAGGTCTTCGATCCGGAAATCCCGGTCAACATTGTCGACCTCGGCCTCGTTTATTCGATGGACGTCGAAGCCGTCGCCGCGCCCTCGCCCGGCGACCAGCCGAGCTACAAGGTCAACGTGCAGATGACGCTCACCGCGCCCGGCTGCGGCATGGGTCCCGCGATCGCCGAGGACGCCAAATCCAAGATTCTCCTCGTTCCCGGCGTCAGCGACGCCGACGTCCGCATCACCTGGGATCCGCCCTGGAATCAGGCGATGATTTCCGAAGAGGGGAAAATGAAGCTCGGGCTGATCTAGCCGGGCACCATTCCTCTCCCGTCTCAAGGCCGGTCACGCGATCGGCCTTTTTCTTTGGTAATATCGGAATACGTAGCCTTCGCCGGCCCGGCCGCATGACTTGCGCCCGCGCCCGGTTCGCGTCTCGTGTCCGCCCGTGTCGCCCACGTTTCATCTTCGCTCGCCCGAGACCTCCACCGATTACGCGATCTATGTCGATACCGCCGACGCGACCGCTGAAGCATCGGCGCCGCGGCCGGCGGTGTTGTTCATGGATGGAGACGATCAGTTCAAGTTCGCCACCGCCGCCTACCGCGAACTCCGCGCGGCCGGCACCGTGCGCCCGCTGTGGCTCGTCGGCGTGGGCTACGGTGCCAGTTACACGAAGCCCGGAAACCGGCGCGGCCGCGATTACACACCGGTGCCGCATGCGGACGAACCGTCCAGCGGCGGCGGCGATGCGTTTCTGGAATTCCTCACGACCACGCTGTGGACGGAACTCGCCCGGCGCTATCCCTTGGATCCTCACCTCCGCGGCATCGCCGGCCATTCGCTCGGCTCGCTCCTCGTGCTTCACGCGCAGTTTCAACCGCAGCCGTTCTTCACGCACCATCTCGCGAGCGCGCCTTCGATCTGGTGGGCCGAACGCGCCATCCTTGCACAAATCCAGCAGCTTCGTTCGCAGCAGTCGCAATTGCCCGGCCGGCTTTTTTTGAGCGTCGGCGCGGAGGACACCGCGTCGATGACCGGCGATCTGACCTTGCTCGAACAGCAGCTTGCGGCCACGCCATTTGCCGGACTCACGGTCTCGACGCGACGGTTTGCCGATCGCGATCATTACAACGTCCTGCCGCTCGCGTTTTCCGAGGGGCTGCGGATTTTGTTCGAAGAACCGCGCTGAAACTTTCCGCCGCTACCCGGCATCTTTCGCCGCGCCGCAACTTTCCTTCTTCCCGCGAGTCTTTCTCCTCGTGCGCGCAACCAAAACCCTTCTCACGGTTCTCCTCTCGGTGATCGCAATCGTCGGCGGTCTGTTTGTCGCCGCCGCGATCACGGTGGCGAGTCTCTCCGTCATGCTCGCACGGCGGCTGTTTCGGTTGAAATCTCCCCCGCCGTCCGCCGCCGCACCGCGCGCTTTTTCCCGGCGCCCCACGCCGCCGTTTGCCGCCAAACCGGAGGCAATCGAAATCACGGCCACCGAGGTGGTCTCCGAACGTTGACGCGCGACCGGCGCGCGCAAGCCGTTCGCTCAGCGTTCTTGCGGCCCGCCGCGGCGACTGCATGATTTCCGTTTCGGCGCATCCATTTCTAGTCGGATGCGTCCATGCAGCGGGCGTGGACCATGCCGGTCCTGCCTGCCAGATAACCTCCCCCCATCCGCATCCATGAAAAAACTCATCGCCTCCCTCCTCACCGCCGGCTGCCTGTTTCTCGGCAGTGTCAGTCTCGCCCAAGCGGCCGAGTCTGCGCCCAAGTCCGTGATCCACGTCGTGACGGTTTCGTGGAAAGCCGGCACCACGCCGGAACAGGTGCAGGCCGCGCTCGACGGCGTGCAGGCCCTCCCCTCCAAGTTCAAGGGCATCACCCGCGTCTGGACTCGCACGATCAAGGCCCAAGGCGGCAAAGCGAACGCCATCGTCATGGAGTTCGCCAGCGAAGCCGCCCTCAAGGAATACTCCGGCAGCGACGCGCAGAAGGAATGGTACAAGGTTTACACCCCGATCCGCGACTCGAGCACCACGTTCGATATTTCGAACTGAGTTGATCCCGCTGAGTCACCGCAAGGCCGCCCGCCCGGGCGGCCTTTTTGTTTTTTAAAATCCGTCGCCCTCAACGCGCGGCCAGCTTCGTGCCCGCGTGGTCCGCGTCCACCTGATCGAAGCCGCCGTCCATCGCGTCGAGAAACCGATGGTCGGTGATCGCGGGGGTAAACGCGTCCGAGAGCACGCGCGTCAAACCCGGGTCCGCGTCGCTAAAAATCAAATACGCCTTTTTCTCCCCGCGGTTGGTGGTGAGCGTGGCCACCAGACGCCGGGTGCCCGCGATGATGAGCGGACGCGGCACGTCCTTGCCGATCACCAGCACCGCATCGCATACGCCCTGGTTCAAACTGAACGCCGCCTGATCGGCGTGGCTGCGCTTGGTCCCCACCGCAATCGGCGCGCCCCCGCTGCGGTTGATCGCTTCGGCGAGCCCGTCCGCAAACGCCCGGTGCAGGGTGTCGCGACCGGCGCTGGTCCGGATGCTGTCCACAATCACGAGGCGCAGCTCCTGGCTGCCCTCCACGCGCAATTTGACGTCCGCGCCGAACGCGGCGCCCGCCGAAAGCGCGGCAAAACCCAGCAGAGTCGGTATGAATGCTTTCATGGCCAAAAAGGGGCGAAGGGCAAAATGCCATTCCCCCCATCGGCCGCCGCGCGCAAAAAGTGAGGAAAATCGGACCGGAATCCGGCCCGTTCACCCGCGGCCGCTTTAAAGTGCCGAAGCCACCTTGACCGTCGCCACCGGATGGCGGGGAGCGTCGCTGCGGAAGCCCGCGAGCCACATGCCCAGCCGCACTTCCGGCGCTTTCATGAACACACGCCACACCAGCTCCGAGCGGAGATTCTCCGCCATCAGCAGCATGATGCCCAAATCGATCCCGATCACATCGGAAGCCGTCCACCCGTTCTGCGGATTGAAGGCATCGACGAAACCATAGCGTTTCCAAACGCCTTCTCCGCCCACTTCGCGCATCCGATGCAGCGTCGCGAGGCATTCTTCCGGCGCAAACGGCAGCGACCCGCCCGGCGCACATGGGACGACGGTGCCGTCGGCGAACTTGCCGCCGTCGCCGCCCGGGCCGCCCCACGCGATGTAGCCGCGCGCGCTGTCCGAAGCCGTCAGTCCCCAAAGGTCCTTGGACCAGCGCGGGAAACGCGCCGCCTGCGCCGCCGACCACTCGCGCTGCCCGAGGGTCGCGTCCACCGAGTTTTTCCAAAAATCCGTGTGCGCATCGCGCTGGCCGCGAAAATCGAACCAGGCATGCGAAAACTGATGCGTGAACAACGGTCCGCAATCGAGATACGTGCGCCCGCCGTAGTGCACGACTGGCTCGCGCTTCCACGCATACCACGACTCGGCGGGCAACGCATTCGCGGGCGCACCGATGCCGAGCAGATACATACCGAGCAACTCCGAATAGCTGTCCCAGCGCCACGGGATGAATCCCGTCTCCGGCTTCCATCCGTGGGTCAGCGTCGTGCCGCCGTTCAGTGCCCAGCGCCAGTCGATCCGCGCATAAATCCGGTCAACCCAGCGCCGCACCTCCGCGTCGTCGAAGTATTCGCGGGCCATCAACGCGCCGCTTAGAAAAAGCGCAGTGTCGATCGTCGACGCTTCGCTCAGCCACGCCCGCTGCCCGTTCCGCGCATCGATGAAATGATAAAACCAACCGTGCTCGTGAGCCACGTGGTCCGCGACGAACTGCAGCGTTTTCAGCACCCGCGCGCGCGCTTCCTCCGTTTTCATCCAGCCCCGCGCATCGGCGATGCACCACCCCGTGAGCGCAAAGCCCGAGGTCGCAATGCTCGCCGGAATCAGGCTCTCGCCGCCATCGGCCGGCGCCCGGTCGCGCGTGAGCCCCGTCGACGGATCCGTTTGCTCGACGAGATACAACACCGCCCGCCGCTGAATCTCGTCCAGCAGCAATTCGTCCGGCGAACCGGCCACGACGCGCTGCACCGGCGGCTCGTGAAGAAAATCCTGCAGATTCTGCGCCCGGCTCATTTCTGCTGACATGATCGACCCGATACCCGCGGCGAGGAGCGTAGTGATGCGGCGAAATTTCGGGAACATGGTGACAACTCGGAACGCCTCACGCGCGCCGCCACTGGTTTGAAGCGACGCAAACGGAACTTTCGACCGAAAACGTAACGGACAATCCCCTAAATCGCGGATTTCACAAAAATTTTCTCAACCTTTCCGCATTTGCCGCGGTCGAAGGCGGGCCGCCGTCACGCTCGCATTTCCCGCGAGGCGCTGTCATGCTTCCAGCCCTACATGACTCCCGAAGATCACATGCGGGAAGCGATCCGAATGGCACAGCACGGGTTGCGGAACAACGCCGGCGGTCCCTTCGGCTGCGTCATCGTCCGCCAGGGCCGGATCGTGGCGCGCGGACACAACCGCGTCACCGCCACGAACGATCCCACCGCGCACGCGGAGATCGTCGCCATTCGCGACGCCTGCGACTCCCTGCAAACTTTCCGGCTCGACGACTGCGAGCTCTACACCAGCTGCGAACCGTGTCCGATGTGCCTCGCCGCCATCTACTGGGCCCGCATCCCGCGGGTGTTCTTTGCGAATACGCGCGCCGACGCCGCGGAGATCGGCTTCGATGACGACACGATTTACCGCGAGCTGGCACTGCCCATCGCCGAGCGCACGGTGCGCATGCATCCGTTGCTGCGCGACGAGGCGCTCGCGACGTTCCGCGAGTGGACCCGAAAGTCCGACAAAGTCCGCTACTGAGCCGGCTTGACGAACGTCCTTGAGCACTTGCCAACCTGGAATCGCCCGCACACGTTCGGGATCGTATGCATTTCGACAACCTTCAGCCGAGCCTTTCCGCCCCTGTCCCGCGCTTCGACGACGATGATGACGATGACGATGAGCAGGAACCCACGCCGGGAAAGAAGGGCGTGGCCCCCGTCGGACTCATTGTCCAAAAGAAGTTTCTCGAACAGCGTAAGATCTTCCTCTGGGGCGCGGTGACCGACGAGTCGGCCAAGGACCTCACCGAAAAGCTGCTCTACCTCGAGGCCGTCGCGCCCGGCAAGGAGATCACCTTTTACATCAACTCGCCCGGCGGCTCGATCACGGCAGGCATGGCGGTTTACGACACGATGAAACTCATCACGTCGCCGATCACCGTGATCGTCACTGGCATGGCCGCGTCCATGGGCTCCATCCTGCTGTCCGGCGCGCCGAAAGGCCGACGTCTGCTTTACCCGCATGCGCGCGTGCTCATCCATCAGCCGCTCATTTCCGGACGCATGGTCGGCCCCGCCTCGGACATCAACATCCAGGCGAAGGAAATGGAAAAGCTTCGCCAGGAACTTAACCAGATCCTCGCCGATGCTTCCGGCCAGCCGCTCGAACGCATCAACCAGGACACCGATCGCGATTTCTACCTCAACGCCCAGGAAGCGATCGCCTACGGTCTCGCCGACCGCATCGTCGACAAAGTCTGACGTCGTCCGGCATCACGGCCGAAACGATCGGCAGCTCTTCGAGGCGGGTCTCGCGACCCGCCTTTTTTATTTCCCGGCGTTCGCCGCGTCCGGAAATTCCGAGAACTCTTTTCGCCAAGCGTCGGCCTGCACGCGATCGCCCGCCGCCATCGCGGTCTCCAGTGCGTCCGCCAGCCAGGAGCGTTTCAACTCCGCCGGTAGGGACCGCGTGCCCAACAGATTCCGGTAAACCTTCAGCGCCGCCGGAGCATCCTCGCATTGCACAAGCACCTGCGCCGCCTGATGCATCAACGTCCACTCGTCCGCCGGGTAGTTTTCAAGGAACGCCACGAATCCCAGCGCCGTCGCCGCCTCCTTCACCTGTCCCGCCGCCTGCAAGCGTTCGGCCAGGGCCAGTCCCACGATCACGCTCGGCCGCTCGCGCTGCGCCTGCCTCGCGAGCGCAAGCGCTTCGTCGTCGCGCCCCGCCTCCTCCAGTTCCTTCATCTTGCGCACCGTGACATAGCCGCCGAGCCGCAGCGGCAATTCTGCGCGGCGCTCCCACTGCTGCGAAAACTCCACCGCAAACGGTCGATAAAGCGGATCGCCGATCGCCATCGTCTGCCAGCTCAGCACCTGCAGCGAGTAATAGACCGCGTCGCCCCAGGTGTCGCCGCGCGCGAGCGCGCGCAGGAGCAGGTCCGGACGATGCGTGAGCTGCAAATACGGCTCGAACACGTTTCCCACCGTCGCCGTCACCCCGCGCGCCACCAGCGGCCCCACCCAGTTGTCGTTCTTCGATCGCACGGTTGCCGCCGAGTAACTGTGAATGTGCAGCGCGATCGCGCCGGGCGGAAAACGAAAATCCGGCAGCGTGAACGGCCCGACCGGCTTGCCCGCATACCAACCGAAATAAAGCACCGGCGCGTCAAAGCGCACGCCCACCGGGAAGGTCGAACGCGCGCGATCCACCTGCGTGTCGAAACCCAGCGCTTCCAATTGTTTCACTACCGACTCGAACCATTGATCGCCGGTGCGATCGATGCCGCCGATGTCGACATACGCCCGTCCCAACAGTCCGGTTTTCTCCGCCTCGATCGCGTGGTCGACCAGGGCCATCGCATCTTCCGGAGTCGGTCCGTCCAGCCGCGACACCTTCACCACCTGCTCCCGCTCGAGCGGCATCGGCCGGTCGTCGCGAAACAAGGGATTCGAAACGAACGCATTGATCGGGTAATTGGGCCGCGCCAGCAGGCTCAACTCCGAATCGACCGCGCCAGCGTTGGTCCGGAAAATACTGCGATCGGTCAGCGGAGCGTTCGGCACAAACAGCGCCGCGTCGTGCAACACCCGCAAGGGCACCCCGCGACACACCACCAGATACGAGATGCGGTTGCCCGAGACGGCGTATTTCGTGCGTCCGGCCGCGTCGACCAGGTGCATCGGAATCGCATCGATCCACCCGGCCGCCACCAGGCGCTGCTCCAACGGCTCCCAGATCGTGCGGATGAAGTCGGCCCAAGAAACCGTTTCGCCCCGCGCCATCGGCAGCGCGACAATGTTCTCCCGGGGCACGCCGCGCGCCGCGGCATAGTGTTCGGCGATGCGCACGGAATCGCGGTCGTCGCTGTTGGCCAGCAGCACGACCCGCTGCGCGAGGTCATCCGCCGCCCGCAACCCACCGCAAACAAGAAAGAGAAACGCGCCGAAAATCCGGGACCTCATGCCGAGCGCGAGCCGACGACATCGCCCGCGGCGGCGCAAGGTCAGACGTGATCCGGCGCGGCAGACCACAACGGGCACACCCGCCACGACGGTCAAATCGAGCTATTTCGCCACCGGAGTGTCGATTCCCTGCCGACGGAGCAGACTCGCGCGCAGATACACGTCCGGCACGGTATCGCGCCAGGCCGTCAGCCAGAGCGCCGCAAGCATCTGACCGCCGCGCAGCAACTGCCCCTGCAGAAATTCCGCCCCGTCGCGCCAGCCGCCGTCATCGTCGGCCTTGAACTTGCCGTCCTTCTCCAGCTGATACAGCCGCTCCACCTCCGCATGCTGCGCGACAAAATAATCGATCACCGCCGCGAACACCGGATCGCGCCGATCGGACCGCGCCGACGTGGAAACCGGCGCAGCGGGTTGCGCCCGCGCCGCGAGCGCCTCGACCGGCAAACCGACTTTCGCGAAAAAACCGCCGTCGATCCACGCGTGAATGCCGCCGGTTTCCGTGTAGCCGTGCGGATTTTCCCCGACCCAGCCGTTGTGATGCTTCGTCGTGTGCAGCGGCTGGGCGAGATCGCCCACAAAGTGTCCCATCACGCCCATGACGTAGATCGCGTTCGCCTGGGCATTCGCGATTTCGTCCGGCGTGCCGAGTTCCTGGTAAACCTTCAAATACGAAAACGCCGAACGCAGCTTGCCGTAGGCCTCGGTGATCGCCCAAGGCGCGAAGCCCGGCCATTCGCGCGTGCGATCCGCGTTTTTCGCCGGATCGATCGGCGCGAAGTTCTCCGGATGCGCCGCCCGACCGGCGGCAAACGCCATCGCGAACTCGTAGCGCAGCGAAGAGAGCGAGGTCACCTCGAGTCCGGCTTCGGGGATGAACTCGAGGTCGCAGTAGTGATCGAGACCGTTGGCGTGGCGGATCGGCAGGTCGGGAACATTTCGCCACCGGTCCGGCTCACCGGCCAGAAACGCGATGCGCTCCGCTGCGTCCGCCTGCCGCACAAACGCGGGAAAATCGTCGGGCAGCGCCGCGAGCGCGATCTGGTTGACGGCCCGATGGCCGGCGTAGTCCCACGCGAGGGACGAAGTGGCGACGGCCACCCACGGCAGGAACGCGAAGAAAAAGCGGGATTTCACAGGAAGAAAGAGCTGACAGCTGCGACCGCCAAAGCCAACGCAAAGATCCCCGTGGGCGCGCTCGCGGCTGCCGGGCAGTTCAGTTCGCGCCCAGCGCCTTCAGCGTGCTGCCATACGCGAAAATTCCATCCGCGATCGCCTGCGCAATCCGTTGCCGATACTCCGGCGTGGCCACCAGCCGGGCTTCCGCGGCATTCGACAAAAACGCCGACTCTACCAGCACGGCGGGACAGGTGAGCCGCCGGAGCATCGCGCTGTGCATCGTCTTCAATCCGCGATCTGCCGTTTTTAACTCCGCGATCAATTCGCGATGGATCTGGTGCGCCAGCAGGCCGCTGGCCGCGTCATGGCGATTCACCGGCGAGTCGCTCGTCTCCGTGTCGTCATCCTGGCCGAAACCCCACGAGCGATCCGAGCGCTGATTCGCGCGCGTGAACGTGTAAACTTCCGTGCCGCCCGTGCGGGTGTCGGGGAAAAGCGAATTGAAATGAATGCTCACGAGCAGGTCCGCGCCCGCAGAATTCGCCACCTCGGCCCGCATCGCGAAATCCTTGATCTTCTCCGGATGCAGCGCGCGATCGTCCTTGCGCGTCAGCACGACGCGAAGGCCCTCCTGCTCGAGCAGTCGTTGCAAACGCCGGGCCACGTCGAGCGTGAGTTCCTTTTCCTTTAGTCCGAGGGCCGCATTTTCCATCCCGTTGTCGACGCCGCCGTGTCCGGCGTCGATCGCCACGATCCGCGGACGCGGCGGACGCGGCGAAATCGCCGCCGGCCGCAGCATCGGCACGAGGCAAGTCTGGTAGTCGATGCGATCGACATAGAATCGGCCGCCACGCGCGCGCACCGCGTCGCCGAGAAACACGCGCAGTCCGTTCATCCGCGTCTCGCGGCTGTCGACGTCCAGCTCCACGCGCCGATGGGCATCGGCCAGAACCACGCGCTTGCCGTCCGCCGCAGCAGTGAATTTGAGCCCGAGTTTTTTGGCCACTTCGTCCAGCGCGATGTCCTCGCGTTTCGGCGCGCGCGGCGCCGGCCTCGGCGCCGAATTTGTTTTCGCCGGAGCACGATTGGCCGGCGCCGTCGCTACTGGTTTCTGCGCAGGAGCGGAGGAAGCGGCACCGGGCCTCGTCGGCGCGGAACGCGGGGCCTCAGCCGCGACTAAATGCAGGGCTGTCAAGAGGCCCAACGCCATAATGGCGAGGGCTCGCGGCGCCACCGGATCCATGGCGCCGCTGAATCAATCCTCTCCGTTCTGATCGGTCGTCGACTCGGCCGCCTCGCCCTCGCCGGCCTCGCCTTCGAGATGGAACTTCAGCTTTCGCTTGTTGGCCGGAAGGGGCGTCAGCATCACGTGGATGTTGCGACCGATGAGCTTCGGCTCGGCATCGGGATGGCCCATGCCGCCGAGCTCGCTCACCGCGCGCTTCATGACGGTGAAACCGATGTCGGTGTGCGCCATCTCGCGACCGCGAAACTTCAGCCGCAGCTTCACCTTGTTGCCGTGATCGAGAAATTCCTCGGCGTGGCGCAGCTTCGTGTAGAAATCGTTTTCGGCGATGCGCGCGCTGAACTCGATCTCCTTGATCTTGCTCGCGGTCGCCTTCGCGTGCGTGTGCTTCTTCTGCTCCTCGTAGACGTATTTGCCGAAATCCATGATTCGGCACACGGGCGGCGTGGCGTTGGGCGCGACCTCGACCAGATCGAGGCCGTTTTCAAGCGCGAGGTTGATGGCCTTCGGCGTGTCGAGGACTCCCAGCTGCTTGCCCTCGGGAGAGATCACGCGCACTTGCGGGACCTTGATACGATGATTGCGGCGGATCGCCGCGAAAGGGTCGTTGTTGCGACGCTGGTAAGAGCCGGGGCGGTTGCCGCCCCCGGAGGGAAACGAATTGGCCATCAATAAGGGTTAGGTGATCAGTGACTAAGTCGGGCGGGTTCTCGCCCGGATACGCTGGGTTGACAACATCTATTTAGCCGACGCGCCCCCGATGCGGGACTCGGGCAGCCTCTCATACACTAAAGCTTTCGCCGCAGGAGCAACTGGCTTTCGCATTCGGGTTCGAGAACTTGAACCCGCCCGACACCATCGCCGCGGAGTAGTCCAGATGCGTGCCTTTGAGATACAGCGCACTCTTGCTGTCGACCACCACGGTGATGCCACTCGTTGTCACGACGATGTCGCCGCGTTTCGGCTCCGGCACGAACTTCATTTTGTAACTCAGCCCGTTGCAGCCGCCGCCGCTGATCGCGATGCGGAGAAAACTGCCCTGTCTTTCACGCGCAATCAGCGCCGCCACTTTGGTCCCCGCTGCGGCCGTGAGCTTGACGAGGTTCTCGTTGCCTTCGCGGACGCCATCCGGCCACGCGGACGGAGCCGGCGCCGGAGCGGCGGGAAGCGCGGGTGAAGGATTCGGGAGAGTCGCAGCGTCAGACATGAAGCGCGCGAACTATCGCGCTTCGCGCCGGTTTATCAAGCGCCGCGCCACACGGACCGCGTTCGCGAAGCTCGTCGGCCGTGCGACGCCTTTCCCCGCGATGCCAAACGCCGTCCCATGATCCGGGCTCGTGCGCACGTGCGGGAGGCCAAGGGTGACGTTCACCGCTTCGTCGAACTCGATCGTCTTCAACGGCGCGAGGCCCTGATCGTGATACATCGCGACCACCACGTCGAACTCCCCGCGCAACGCCCGCCGGAAAACCGTGTCGCCCGGCAGGCACTTCGAGACGCCGGGAAACTCCGCGCGCAGATGATCGAGCGCCGGATCCAGCAAGTCGCGCTCCTCGTAGCCCAACAACCCGCCTTCGCCCGCATGCGGATTGAGCCCACACACGCCGATCCGCGAACTGTCGGGCGGGATCTCCCGCCCCTCGTCCAGTTCCACGCGCGCGAGCTGGTCGGCCGCCGCGATCGTGCGCCGCAGCAGGTTCGGCCCGAGCAGCCGCGGCACCTCGTGCAACGGCACATGCCAGGTCGCGAGCACGACGCGGAGTTTGCCGCCGCAAAATCCCATCACCGGCTCTCCACCCCACCGGGCTGCAAAGAACTCAGTCTGACCGGGAAACGGATAGCCGACGCGCGCCAGCCATTCCTTGCTCACCGGCCCCGTCACCGTGCCCGCAAACTCGCCGCTCGCGCAGCCCGCCGCCGCGCGCTCGAGCGCCGCCCACGCGAGTTCCGCGCCGGTGTCGGATGGCCGTCCCGGTATTGCCGCGAAGGCGCCGCCGCCCACGGCGATCTTTTCCACGTCCGGCCCGAGCGTCTCCAGCCAGCGCGCCGGCCCGATCGCCGCGACCGTTTTCGCCTCCTCCGGATGCGCCGCGAGCCAGGCCGCAATCACCTCCGGTCCGATGCCGGCCGGGTCTCCGCAGGTCAACGCCAGTCTGTTCATGATCGCGTGTTCAGAAAACGAATACACTCACCCCTCCGCCTCGTCGGGCCCGGCCCGGCGCGCGCGGGCGAAGCTCCGTTTTCCCTCGGAAAAAAACTCCAGGAAATGCCGCGCCTCGGCCGTGCCGTAAATTCCGGACGCGAGGGCTTCGGCCGCCACCTGGCGGATGTTGCCCGGCGTGAAGAATACCGCGTGAAACGCTTGCTTCAGTTCCGCGATCGCCGGCCGGCTCACCCCGCGCCGGCGCAATCCGACGGCGTTGAAGCCCACCACCTCGTCGCGTTCCGCCAGCATCGTGTAGTGCGCGACGTCGCGCGTGATCGAAGCGTTTCCGCCCACCATCACGCCCTCGCCGATCCGGCAGAACTGGTGGATCGCACAGCCGCCGCCGAGAAAACTGTTGTCGCCCACCACGACGTGGCCGGCGAGCAGCGCGGCATTGGCGACGACGACGTTATTGCCCACCTCGCAGTCGTGCGCGACGTGGCACGCCGCCATCAGAAAGCAGTTGTCGCCCACGGTCGTGAAACCGCCGGCGCAGATCGAGCGGTTCACCGTCACGTGCTCGCGAATCACGGTGCCCGCGCCGATCTTCACGCCGGAAACCGTGTCGCGCTGAAACTTGAGATACTGCGGATCGCCCCCAACCACCGCGAACGGATGCACGACGACGCGGTCGCCGAGGATGCAGTGCTTCGTCACGATCGCGTGCGCCATGATCTCGCAATCGGCGCCGAGTTGCGCGCCGGGTTCGACAATCGCGGTGGGATGAAGGGTCGTGGCCATGATCAGAGGCGGGGGCGGCGCGGCGCCGCGGGTCGGTCAGGGAACATGTCGAGCTGCGCGTCCTTGAGCAGATCGTAATTTTTCAGGATGCGCATGACCTGCAACGTGTCGCTCTTCGTGTAGTTCTGGTTGACCTCAATCTTGTCCAGGAGATCGAGCAGCATCGCGCGAAACGAGATGATCGCGTCGACGCCGCTGTGCTTCAGCAGCTCCACGCTCTGCGAGCGAAACGGCTCCGCCGTCGGCAGGCTCGGCAGCACGAGGATCTTCGTCAACCCGCTGTCCGCCTCGTCACCGGAATTCGCGGGAAACAGCCGCGTCGCCTCTTTCAACACGTTCTCCTCGAGAAAACGAAAAATCTCCGGGCTGCTCTTCAGGATGCCCGGCGAAAACACGTTCGTGTGCCATGGTTTCACGGATACGACCGCGCGCTGGATGAACGGCAGCTCGGTGGAGAACAGAAAAAAGTCCGGCTTCCGCGAGCCGCGCTCCCACGAGGGATTGTAAACGATCAGGTCGATCTCCTCGTCGCCGCTCTTTCGCCGCGCGGTGACCTGGTATTTCCGAACCTGACGGACGAGAAATCCGTTCTGTTCGAAATACTCGCGAACGATGCCTTCGTCGATGGCCGACATGCAGGAAACTTAATCCATCGAGCGCCGCGAAGACACGGAAAAACTCAATTTCTCCTCGCGAACGCCCCGCTTTCCGCGCGGCGCACCGACTCACGCTGCTCCGACTTCGCGGAAACTCTCCTCCGCGAGCGCCACCGGGATATCGCCCGCGGTGATCGCCTCGCCGAGACGTTTCATCAACACGAAACGCAGCGCTCCCGCTCGCACTTTCTTGTCGCGTGCCATCGCCGCCAGCAGCGGCGCGAGCGGCAGCGGCTCCGCCAGCCGGACCGGCAGGCCGTGCGCCGTGACCACGCGATCGACGCGCGCGACGTCCGCCGTGTCGATGTAACCAATTTTTTGCGACAAACGCGCCGCCGCGCACAGCCCGATCGCGACCGCCTCGCCATGCAGGTAATGGCCATAGCCGGCGACCTGCTCGATCGCGTGACCGAACGTGTGCCCCAGATTCAACAGCGCGCGGCCGCCCTCTTTCGCGAGTTCGCGCTCGTCGGCTTCGACGATCCGTGCCTTCAACGCGCAACACCGCCGGATCACCTCCGGCAGATCCACGCTGGCGAGAGTAAGCGGATCTTTTTCGAGTCGCGCGAACAGCTCCGCGTCGCCCAGCAATCCATACTTGATGACCTCCGCCATCCCGGCCGCGAACTCCCGCGGCGGCAGCGTCGCCAGCAGCTCCGTCGCAATGAACACGCCGCGCGGCTGATGAAACGCCCCCGCGAGATTCTTGCCCGCCTCCAGATTGAGGCCCGTTTTTCCTCCCACCGAGCTGTCCACCATCGCCAGCAGCGTCGTCGGCACCTGCACGTAATCGATCCCGCGCAGATAACTCGCCGCCGCAAACCCGCCGAGATCGCCGATCACTCCGCCGCCCACCGCGAACAGCACGCCACGACGGTCGAGTTGATGCCGCGCCATCGCTTCGAGCACGCGCCCGAACACAGCCACCGCTTTCGCGCCTTCGCCGGGCGTAACCGTTTCGATCGCAGCCCCGCTTTCACTGAACATGGTGTTCAACCGGCCCCCCTGCTGCGCCGCAACGTTTGCATCCGTCAGGACAAAAATCCGCCGGTGCTCCGCCTGGAGACGTTTTACGGCGCTTTGCACCTCCGCAACCAACGTTTCCGCAAAGTAGATATCGTAGCTTCGTTCGCTGAGATTAACGGTGAGACGAGCGACCATGGCGCGCACTAACGCATTGGCAGTCAGCAAGGTCAACCGCGCTCCTTTATTGAGACTGAGTTCTCGTCTCAAAAACAAATTGACGCAAAAGCCGCAATTTCAATACTGAGACCCGTTCTCACGCACTATGCCCTCCTTCCCGGAAAGCGCTTCCACCGCTAGCTCACTGTCTCGCCAAGTCACGGCCTTCACAGCCGCTGTCCTCGCCAGCGGCGCGTCGACGGCCCAAACCGCGGAGCCTTCCGCCGAGACCGAGAGCACATTGCTGCCCGCGCTCGAAATTCAATCCGCGCGGATCCGCGAAGTCTCCTCGCCAAAGTTCACCGCGCCGCTCGTCGACACGCCCCAAACGATTTCCGTGATTCCCAAGGAGGTCTTCAACCAGCAGGGCGCCGCGAATCTCGCCGACGTCCTCGGCAACACACCGGGCATCACCTTCCTCGCCGGCGAAGGCGGCCACGTTTCCGGCTCGAACAGTTTCGTGATGCGCGGCTTCGACGTCTCGGGAAACATCTTCATCGACGGCGTGCGCGACAACGGCAACTACGGCCGCGATGTCTACAACCTCGACCAGGTCGAGGTCGTCAAAGGCCCCGCCGGCGATAACGGCCGCGGCGCCGCCAGCGGTTATCTCAACCTCGTGACCAAAACGCCGCGAACGGAAAACTTCACCAGCGTCACCGGCAGCTACGGCTTCGACGGCTACGCTTCGATCGAGCGCCGCCGCGTCACCGTCGATCACAATCAAGCGCTCGACTCCACCCTTCCCGGCGCGGCCTTTCGTCTCAACGCGCTCTGGCAGGACGGCGGCGTCGCGGGCCGGGATTACGCCGAGAAAAAGACCTGGGGTCTCGCGCCGTCCTTCCAATTCCAACTCGCGCCGGCCACCCGCGTCACCGTCACCTACCAGCACGACGAACAACGCGATCGCCCGGAATTCGGCGGCCTCGGTGGCTCCATCGACGGCACCGCGACCGCCGCGCGTCCGTCACGCCCCGTGGACCGCTCGCGTTTCTACGGCCTCCTCTCCGACCATGATGACGTCACGATCGACGTCGCCAGCCTCCGCCTCGAGCACGACCTCACGCCGACGATGCGGTTGAGTAATTTCTCCCGCTACAGCAACACCGACCGCCAGGCCATCTACACCGTCCTCGGCGCGCTCGATCTCCGGCCCGACATGAATACCGGCGCCGTCACCGAGCTCGTCACCACCAATCGCCAGGCTTTCGCCCGCGAAATCGAAACGCTCGTCAACCAGACCAATCTCGCCGCGCAGTTCTCCACCGGCAAGATCGACCATTCCTTCGCCGGCGGCTTCGAGTTCCTCCGCGAAAACGGCCGCACCCGGCGCGACTGGACCGGCCTCGGCACGACCGGCGAACTGAGCAAAACCGTCAACGTCACCACCGCCGGCGAGCCGACCGCGCCAACGCTCGTCGTGGGCGTCGACCCGTATAATCCCGATCCCGCGCGCGCGCTCACCGGTTTCGCGCCCGTGTATAGATTTATTGACGACATCCGCATCGATACTGCGGCGCTCTACTTTTTCGACACCGCGCGCCTCGGCGATCGCTGGCAGGCGACCGGCGGCGCGCGCCTCGAGCATTACCGGGCCATCTACGACGTGCTGGATCTCACCACCGGCGCCGTCGCACCCTTCGCCGCCAGCGACACGCTCCTCACCGGCAAGCTCGGCCTCGTCTTCAAACCCGCCCGCACCGGAAGCTTCTACGTTTCCTGGGGTGTCGCCGCGCAGCCGCCCGGCACCAGCAATCTCTCGAACGACAACGGCTCCCGCAACAACGGCACGCCCGGCACCACCGGCCAGAATTCGCCCAACGCCCGCCCCCAGAAATCCTACAACACCGAACTCGGCACCAAGTGGGAGCTGTTCAACCGGCGGCTCACCGCCTCCTTCGCGCTGTTCCGCAGCGAGCGCACCAACATCAGCGTCGCGACCGACACGAACGGCGTGCCGACGCTCTACGGCGACCAGACCGTGCAGGGTTTCGAAGCCGGTCTCTCCGGTCGCGTCACCGCGAACTGGATACTCTTCGGCGGTTTCTCCTGGCTCGACAGCGAGAACCGCAACGACGCCAACGCCGTCCAGAACGGCTCCGAACTGAACTGGACGCCCGAGTTCTCCGGCAATTTGTGGACCACCTACCGCCTGCCCTTCGGCCTCACCCTCGGCGGCGGCACGCAATATACCGGCTCGTCGCGCGTTTCGCTCAACAACACCAACAACGCGCGTCTGCCCGCCCACTGGATCGTCAACGCCGTCCTCGCCTACGAGATCACGCCGACCTTCAGCGTCCGGCTCAACGTCACGAATCTCGCCGACGAGCACTACGCCCGCGCCGTGAACAACAATTCCAACCGCGTCTACTTCGGCGACCCGCGCAGCTTCCTCCTCAGCGCCGACCTGCGCTTTTGATTTAGCCTGGAGCCGGGAGCCCAGAGCCCAGAGCCGAACCACCCAGTAACCTTCCTCCCGCTCTCACCTCTCATCTCTCAACTCTCAACTCTCAGCTCCTTAGCCATGCTCCTCGCCATTCCGAACGTCCTCACGTCCGCCCAAGTCGCCGACGCGCGTCGCCTCCTCGAACAGGCCGCGTGGATCGACGGCAAGGCCACCGCCGGCCACCAGGGCGCACGCGTGAAAGACAATCAACAACTCGCCGTCGACGATCCCACCGCGCGTCAGATCGGCAGCGTGATCCTGCAGGCGCTGAGCGCGAATCCGCTGTTCATGTCGGCCGCGCTGCCGCTGCACATCCTGCCGCCGATGTTCAACCGCTACTCCGGCGGCCAGACTTTTGGCACGCACGTCGATGGTTCGATCCGGATCGTTCCCGGCACCGGTCATCGCATCCGCACCGACCTTTCGTGCACGCTTTTCTTCGCCGAACCCGAGGAATACGACGGCGGCGAGCTGATCATCGAGGACACTTACGGCGCCAAATCCGTGAAACTGCCCGCCGGCCACATGATCCTTTATCCGTCGACCAGCCTCCACCAGGTCACGCCCGTCACCCGCGGCACGCGGCTTTGTTCGTTCTTCTGGCTCCAGTCGATGATTCGCGCCGACACCCAGCGCTCGATGCTCTTCGACATGGACGTCGCGATCCAGCGCCTCGGCGCGGAAAAACCCGATCACCCGTCGGTCGTCCAGCTCACCGGCGTTTACCACAACCTGCTCCGCCTCTGGGCGGAGATATAACCACTTTCCGGATGCACGCTCCTCCTCATGCTCATCGTCTTTCGACCGCCCGGTTCCTGACCGGCGTGTTCGCCGCCGTCGCGCTCCTCGTCCTCTTCCACCTCGCGCTCTCGCTCTGACCGCCGGGCGCAACGTTTCCGGCCAGCCATGAACGCTTCCTCCGCCATCCGCTGCGAGATCGTCACGCCCGGCGTTGCCGACGCCGCCGCGCTCGCCGAAGTCGCGACGCTCTGCGCCCGCGAGCTCCACCAGCCGCTCGCGGTCGAAACGCTGCGCGTCGCCGTGACGGACGTGCGCGAGCCCGTCCTCACGCTGCACCTGCCGGTCGCGCTCGCATCGAGCCAGCACCGGATCTGGTGCCTCGCGTGCCGACTCGCCGTCTCGTGTCCCGGTGCGCGCGTTTCCGTGCTGGTCCACGGCGAAAACGCGTTCGCGTCCGCCGAAGCCGCGAAGCGCCGGCGCTCAGCCTGAGCGCGAGCAGCGGCAACGGTCCTGCGTATCCACGTTTCCCTCGCATCGCGGGCCGTAGTTTCCGGCAACCCGCAGCGCATCATTTGGTTCAGTTCTCCTACTGATTCTGCCCGCTCGCGTCCCGCCCGTTTGCGTTTGGCCCCGCTTCTTTCACCGTTGGCCGCATGAACGCGACCACCGCCGCTCATCCCAAAACGGGCACCTCCCCTGTCGTCTCCGCGCTTAGCTTGCTGCTCGCGGATTCTTACGCGCTGATGGCGCTCACACATCACGCCCACTGGAATGTCGAAGGCCCCGGGTTTTTCTCGCTCCACAAGGCCTTTGAAGAGCAATACGAGCATCTCTTCCACGCGGTCGACGAGCTCGCCGAACACATCCGCTCCCTCGACGCCTATGCGCCGGGCGGACTCGCCACCCTCGCCAAAACCGCCGGCATGGAGGAGTTCAAGACCGGCCTGCAGCCCGCGAAGGACTTCGTCGCCGGCTTGGTCGTCGCTCACGAGAAGGCTCTGGCGGATGCCGAACGCCTGCGCGACGTCTCCGGCGAGGCCGATGACCTGGAAACCCAGGACCTCGCCATCGATCGCGTAAAGTGGCATAAGAAAACGCTCTGGATGCTGAAGAGCTACTTGAAGTCGGCGTAAAATCCCACCTCGCCTCCAACTTTCGCTTGCGCCGGTCAGCACCGGCGCTTTTTCTTGGCCCTTCTATTGAGATTGAGTTTCACTCCTATCAACATGCCTGCTCTGACCACGAGCTTTTCCCCTCCCGCCGCGATTGCGGCAGATTGTCCGCTCAACCACGGGGTTTTCGTGCTCGATCAGTTGCTCGCCGCGCTGAGTGAGAATCGCGACGCTGCCGGACTCGATGCCGCGCTCGATCTGCGCCTCGCGCTCGCCGGGAAGGCCGAGCCCGCGATCGTCCTCGCGTTGTTTTTCCGGCTCCGCGCCACGGTCGAAGAATCGCATTACCTGGCTTGTTACCGGCTGCGGCGCTGGCTCGACGCCCACTACGTCGCTCACGTGCAACTCGATCGTTCGCGGCCGGCGAAAGCGGTCGCTCTTCAGCTCGCCCCGGCCGCCAGTCTTCCCGCTCTCCGCGAACAATGCATCGCGAGCGCCGGCGGCCACGGCATCGCCGAATTCGCCGCCCGGGTTCGTTTCGCCGTCGCCGAACCGCCCCGCTGATCTCGTCGTCGCGCATCTCCGGCCGCCCGCTCCCGCTCATGCGTTTTCGGAAACTCCTGTTTTGGACGCACCTCGCCGCCGGCCTCATTGCCGGGCTCGCGATCGGAGTGATGTGTTTCACCGGCGTCACCCTTGCGTTCGAAAAACAGCTGGTCGCCTGGTCCGAGCGCGACGCGCGCCAAGTCACGCCGCCGTCGCCTGACGCGGCTCAATTTTCCCTCGACGACATTCTCGCGCGCGTTCGCGCCGTGCAGCCCGACGCGCGCCCCTCTGCGATCACGTTGTCCGCCGATCCGCGCCAGGCGGTGACCGTTTCCTTCGGTCGCGACCAAGCCATCTTCGTCAATCCTTACACGGGCGAGCCGCGCCAGCCGGCGTCGACCGCGATGCACGATTTCCTGCACACGATGGAAAACTGGCATCGCGTGCTGGCCTTCAGCGGCGATCAGCGGCCGCTCGGCAAACTCATCAACGGCGTCTGCAACCTCGCCTTCTGCGCCCTCGCCGTGACCGGCCTTTATCTCTGGCTACCGCGCTCCTGGTCGTGGCGGAGCGTTCGCGCCATCGCCGTTTTCAACGGCCGCCTCACCGGCAAGGCCCGCGATTTCAACTGGCACAACGCCATCGGCCTGTGGAGCGCGCCGATCCTCATCGTGCTCACGCTCACCGCTGTCCCGATTTCTTTCCGCTGGGGCAACGCCCTCGTCTACCGCCTCGTCGGTGAAGCGCCACCCGTTCAGGCCGGCCCGCCCGGCAGCGCCGCCTCCGCAATCGATCTGCCGAAACCCGCCGCCGACGCCCACCCGCTCGCGCTCGCCGATCAATTCGCCGCCGTGCAGAACGCGTTTCCCGCTTGGGAACAGATTACGCTCCGTCTCGCCTCGCCCGCTCGGGGCGCGACGCCGTCCCGTTCGCCCGCCGCGCCAGGGTCCGCCGAGAACACCGCGCGCGGCCCGCGTGCCGATCGCGCCGCGACTCCGTCTCCCGCGAATTTTTCGGTGAAACTCCCCGACGCCTGGCCGCGCACCGCCACGACCACCGTGATCCTCAATCCATTCAGCGGTGAAATCCTCCGCCAGGAAACGTTCGCCGACCAAACCACCGGCCGGCAGGTCCGCACGTGGACGCGCTTCCTCCACACCGGCGAAGCGCTCGGCTGGATTGGCCAGCTGATGGCCGGCCTCGCCTGCCTCGGCGGCTGCTTCCTCGTTTACACCGGCTTCGCGCTGAGCTGGCGCCGCTTCTTCGGCAAAAAGCCGGTCGCGCGCGCACAGACCTGACGCCCCGCGCCTCCCCGCCGCACGCGCCCCACTCACGCATGCATGCCCCCTTTTTGACCTTTCGCTTGAGACTGAATCCCAAGCTCCGTCTTCCTTCCATGAACAAGCCCTTCGTTTCCGCCGCGCTCGCGTTCGCCGCCGGCTCGCTCCTTGCGCAAACCGCGCCTTCGACCGACGTCGACGGCGACGAGATTTACCGTCTCGACGCCGTCACGGTCAGCGCCGCCACGCGCACGGAAAAACTCGCCAGCTCGCTGCCGGTCACGACGAGCGTCGTCACGCCCGAAGTTCTCGATCGCCAGCTCGCGATCTCCAGCGACCTGAATCAGGTGCTCGCGGTGTCCGTCCCCGGCTTCTCGCCGTCGCGCCAGAAGCTCACGAGCTATGGCGAATCGTTCCGCGGCCGCAATCCGCTCTATCTCGTCGACGGCGTGCCGCAGTCCAATCCGCTCCGCGCCGGCAGCCGCGAGAGTCTCACGATCGATCCGTTCTTCCTCGGCAAGATCGAGGCCGTGCACGGCTCCTCCGCGGCGCAGGGCATGGGCGCCACCGGCGGGCTCATCAATTTCGTCACGCGCAGTGCCCCGGCGAGCGACGGCGTGACCTCGCTGCTCGAGGCCATCGGCGTCACATCCACCCGCTTCAAATCCGACAGCTACGGCGGCAAGGTCGCCGCGCTCACCGCCATCCGCCGCGGCGCTGCCTCCGTCGTCGCCGGCGGCACCTGGGAGCGCCGCCCGTTCGCCTACGATGGCGAGGGCCGGCCGCTCGGCGTCGACAACACGCAGGGCGACACCCTCGACAGCGACGCCTACGGCCTCTTCTTCAAGGGCGGCTACGACTTCAACTCCCGCCACAGCGTCGAACTGATGATCAACCATTTCGACCTCGCGCAAAATCTCCGCTGGGTCGCCGTCGCGGGCAATCGCGCCGTCGGTCTGCCGACGTCCTCCGTCCGCGGCACCTCGATGGGTGCGCCCGCCGAGAACCAGGTCACGACCGCCACGCTTACGTTCACCGATCGCGATCTGTTCGGCGGCGAGCTTTCGCTGAATCTCTTTCACCAGGATTTCAACGCGATCTACGGCGGCTCCAACACCGCCTCCACGCTCGCGCTTTTCCGGCTCAACGGCGTGCCGACGTTCGACCAATCGCAGGTCGAGGCCAGCAAGCACGGCCTTCGCACGACGTGGGTGCGCACGTTTCCCGAGGCCGGCAATCTCGGCGTCGTCACGGGCTTCGATTATCTCTCCGACGAAACCGCGCAGACGCTCGTCTTCACGAAACGCGAGTGGGTGCCCTACACGACTTACGAGGGCTGGTCGCCCTACGCGCAGTTCGAGAAGCCGTTCGGCCCGCTCACGCTTTCCGGCGGCTTGCGCTACGAGATCGCGCAACTGCAGGTCGACGATTTTCACACGCTCGAATCCTACGGCGGGGTCCTCGTCCGCGGCGGCAATCCCAAGTTCGAGGAAGCGTTGTTCAATCTCGGCGCCACGTGGCAGCTGAACCGCGCCGCGATGCTCTACGGCAGCTACGCGCAGGGCTACGGCATGGCCGACATCGGCCGCATCCTCCGCGCCATCGGCACGCCGGGGCTCGACGTCGATGACTTCATCAATCTCGATCCGGTCGTGACCGACAACTGGGAACTCGGCGTCCGCTTTCACGGCCACGGCTGGCGCCTCGGCTGGAACGCGTTTCTCTCCACCGCCGAACTCGGCGCGCGACTGGTCGCCAACGCTTCCGGCGTCTACGATGTCGTGCGCGAAAAGAGCGCCACCTACGGCACCGAGCTCAACGGCGAAATCCGCCTCCCGGCCCGCCTCGGCACCTTCGGCGGCTATGTCGCGGTGCTCGAGGGCAAGAGCGACCGCGACGGCAACGGCCAGCTCGATCGCCGCCTGCCCGCCCTCAACATCACCGCGTCGAAGGTCGCGCTTTACTGGGACAAGCCGTGGACGCGCCGCTTCGACACGCGCCTGCAATCGCTCACGTTCCTGCCGCGCAGCGATCCGGACGGCGTTTCCGCCGGCGATTTCTCCGGCTACACGCTCGTCGATCTGCTCGCCAACTACCGCGTGACCGACCGCCAGATCGTCAGCGTCGGCGTCGAGAATCTGCTCGACCGAAACTACATCACGTATTTCTCCGCCACCTTCACGGGCAGCGCCGCCACCAACGCCAACTACTACGCCGGCCGCGGCCGCTCGCTGAGCGTGCGCTACCGTTTCGAATTCTGATCGCGTGCGCCCCGCGCTCCAGCTCCCGTCCGCCCCGGCCCGGCGTATCCGACGCTGGCATACGTGGCTGCTCGTCTGGCGGGTGCATCGCTGGCTCGGCCTCGCCGCCGGCGCGCTGCTGATTCTCCTCAGCGCCACCGGCTCGCTGCTCGTGGTGCACCACGAACTCGAGCGCTGGTTCGAGCCGGACCTGCACGTGAACAAGCGCCCGGCCGGCAGCGACGCGCCGGCGCTCGCCGATCTGGCGCGCGCGACCGTCCCGCTCGCGCCCGAGGGTTATCGGCTGTTTCGTGTGGTGCCGGCGATCGCGCCCGACGCCACGCACCGGCTCGTCTTTCGCGCGCCGGATGCGCCGGTTCGTTGGGTCGCGTTTCTCGAGCCGGCGACCGGCCGCGTGCTGTGGTCAGGTCCGGAAAGATCGTTGCTCACTTCGTGGCTGCTCGGCCTGCACATGCACCTCCACGCGGGCCGCGCCGGCACCTTCGTCGCCGGGCTCGGCGGCGTCGCACTCGCGCTCCTGGCGCTCACGGGGATCTATATTCATCGCGATCGTCTCACGCAGCTTTGGCGACATCCGTTCCGACTCCACCTCGGCTGGCGGGTCGCGCTGGCCGATCTGCACAAATGGATCGGTATTTTCGCCCTCTATTTTCCCGTCGTGCTCGGCGTCACCGGCGCGCTCTACTGCCTCGCGATTCTGCGCGCGCCGTCCGCCGCTCCACCTGCGACGCCCTTTCCGCTCGCCCAACTCGCACCGCTCGAACCGATGCTCACCACCGCGCGTGAGCGGTTTCCCGACGCCGAGATCGTGCGCGCGCAAATGCCGCCGCAAGCCGGCGGCGTCGTCAGCGTGCTGTTGCTGCACCGCGACGCTCCCGTCTGGCAGAAATTCAGCCGCGTCGACTTCGACGCCGTCACGGGGGCGCTTCGCACCGTGCGCGCGGCCACCGACGCGTCCGTCCGCGATCAATTCAACTCGATGCTCGCCCCGCTGCACTTCGGACTCCACGGCGCGGCCTGGGTAAAATGGGCCTATTTCGTCGGCGGTCTCACACCCGGATTGCTGACTTTGTCTGGCGCAGCGATCTGGTGGGTCCGCCGCCGGGCCGGCGCTATAGGCCAACGCTCGACCGCCGCGTCAGGGCGACGCTGATTTCCCCGCGCAAATCGCGCCTCGACATTCCGCGGCGCCGTGCACGCTCCCACGTTGGATGTCTCCCGAAGAAACGTTTTCCCTCGCCGCCCAGCTGCTCCGCGATGGCCAATCGCTCGAAGCGCAGGTCTCCCCCGACGCGCTCACCGCGGCGGTGCGCTGTTACGAGCAGGCGATCGCCGCCTTGCGCACGTTGCCGTTGGCGGACACTCGCGTCCGGCACGAGCTCGCTGTCGCCGCGATGAACCGCGGCAACGCCTGCCAGCGACAGAACACGCCCGCCGCCCGACCCGAGGCGCTTCGTTCCTATGACGAGGCGATCGCGTTTTTCCGCACGCTCCCGCTCGACGAACACCCCGATTTTCGCAACAGCCTGGGCGCCGCGTGGATGAACCGCGGACACGCGCTTTACCTGCAAGCCGAGCCGGCCGCGATGACCGAGGCGGTGCGCTCCCAGCGCGAAGCCGTTTCGATTCTGAGCACGCTCCCGCTCGAGGCGCATCGTTCGTATCGGATCAATCTCGCCGCGGCCTGGATGAACCAGGCCAACGCCCTGCTCGCGCTTCAGGAAAACGAGCCCGCGGCGGACGCCGCGCGCGAGAGCGGCCGTATCGCCGCGCCCGCCGAAGCGGAGGATCCGGTCGTCGCCGACATCGGGCTGAAAGCCCGCCGCGCGTTGTGCGAAGCGATCGGCCGGCTGCTCGCGCCGACGCACGGCTTTGTCCGCAACACCGAGATCCTCGCCGACGAAGCGAGCGATGTCGTCGACGATGGACTCGCGCTCGCTCGCCGCTGGCAAAGCCGCGGGGTCCCGCATTTCCGCGCTCTCGCCGCGCGCCTGTTTCATTTCGGCGCCCAGCTCTACCGCGTTCACCTGCCGGATTTCCTCGCCGAATTTCTGCTCGAGCACATCGATCCCGAGCAATCTGAGGGCGCGATGACCGACGAGGCTTTTTACCTCATCGCCCAGGAGTCGCTCGGGCTCGCGCGCCAGGATCTCGAAGCCCGCCGCACGGTTTTTCTGGATACACCGGAAACCGCGCAGCTGCTTCAGCGCTTCCGCGATGTCCGCGCCGCTGAACAGCGCGTAGCCGAGCTGCGCGCGCGCTTTGCGCCGAGTTCCGCTACCGAGGCGTAACCCGCCCGGCCGCTTTCGCTGGCACCCCGTAAAGCGAACTGCGCGCCGCGATCAGCAACGTCCGCCGCTCCGCGCCGCCAAACGCGAGCGCACTCGGCCGCTCCGGAATTTCAATCCGATCGATCTGACGGCCGTTGGCGTCGTAAACGAAGACGTGTCCGGCGCAGACGTAAACGTTGCCCGCGGCATCGACCGCCACGCCGGCCTCGCCTTCTTCAGCGAACAACTCCGGCTGCGTGAGCGTGCCATCGGGCTCGACCGCGAAACGCCAGGTCTTCTGGCCAAACTCGTCCGCCACGTAAAACGGCTCGCCCGGTTTTGCCGGCGCCAGCGCATACGCGCGCGCCAGATCGACCGTTCCGAAGCGCCACGGGCCGCCGGGCGTCGGCAGGAGCGAAAACGCCTCCGGCGCCGGAATGAAGATGGAGCCGTCGGGCGAAACGTAGTGCAGCGATTCGCGCCGCGTCGTCACGTCGAGCCAATCGTGACCGTCGCGCCAGCGATTCACCGGCAGCCAGGCGCGCGCGTTGGTCGACGTCTTCGCCGGCTGCGGCGCCAGCACGCCGATGCACTCCTCGTCGCCGTTCACCGGCAACGTGTAGATATTACCGTGACGCGCGACGACGAGCAGCGACGCGCTCGCGTCCACCGCGATCGCCACCGGCTCGGGAATCGAATCGGTCACCAGGGTCATGCCGGATTCCGGTGACCAGCGAAAAATCCGATGCACGGCTTGATCGACGAGATACACGCTGCCGTCCGGCCCTTCCGCCATGCCGTCGATGTTGGTTAAGCCGGTCGCGAGACGCGTGATCCCGCGGTCCGACGTCGAGACGCGAGGCGCCGCCCCGCCCGGAAGATCGAGGCGCGCGATCTCGCGCGATCGCACCTTCGCGCCGCTCGTCGTGTCCACCAGCGTGTGGTCGAACGACAGCTTCCCCGGGCTGTAAACGTGAAGCCCGCGAAAACGCAGGTCGCGTGAATTCGAAACGCGGATACCGGTCTCGAACGGCACCGCCATATCCACGCGATAAATGAAAAAGTTCGCGATCGTGAGGTCGCTGCAGCCATCGATCTCCAGCGGAAGCGCGCGCGGACTCTCGCCGCGTTCCTCTTCGGTTTGCAGCGCGTAGATTTCCCAGTTCGAGACGTTCTTCAGCTTCACCTCGCTACGCACGTGATGCTCGCTCGACAACGCATACACGCGACCAGGCGTGCTCGTGTTGGAAACGTAGAGCCCCGCCGCCGCATAGGGGCTCGGCGTCCAGATGCCTTTGAACGTGCCGCCGCCGCCGTCCGTCACCCACAGGCTCCAGAATTGCGAATCCCAGCGACGGCGGTCGTCAGGATCGGCCGTGCGATTGCTGTTGTAGATCGGGAGCCATTGGCCGTCGGGACCGTAGGTGCCGTGTCCACCGAGAAAGCGTACGTCGTTCACGAGCGAGCGCTCGCCCGCACGCCATATCAGCGCGACGGCGCGGTTGTTGACGCCGTTCGTGTCGAGGCCGATCCCGGTGAGAATGTTTGTGCCGCCCCGCGTCGTTTCCATGAGTGGCACGGGCGAACCGCGACCGGCAAACGGCGGAATCGGATAACGATTCCGCAACGATGCCGGCGGCTCGGTCGGGCCATTCACGCCTTGAAACGCGGGCGTGAAATCGTCGATCGCGATCTGCGTCGCGATGGGGCTGAGTCCGATCAACACCGTATCGGGCCGTAGCGAAATCGTCTCGCTCACACGATAGCGTCCGGTCGGCAGATAAATCGTCGGATGCTGCGCGATCGCTGCCTTCAGCATCGCGGTGTCATCCGCCACGCCGTCCCCTTTCGCGCCGAGCGCGCGCAGATTCACCCACGTGCTCATCGGCGGCAGCGCGGGGATGTCCGACGCCGGCGGCTCAGGCCAACGCTCCACCGCGACCGCGTCGAACGTCGTGCGCATCGCCGGCACCGCCGCGGGATCGTCGAGGTGCAGCCCGTGCGAGAACGACTTCACGACATACTGCGGACCGCGTCCGGCGATCTCGGCGCCGCTCTCTCGAAACTGCGCAAGGACGGGCACGTCGCGGCACGCCACGTTCTCGAGATTGATTTGCGTGCGCGCGCTGTTCTCGTCGCTGATCACCAACGCCGGCCCGTCGATGTTTTCCAGACGACAATCCTTCATCCACAGCTCCTCCGCGCGCTCGGGTCGCACGAGAATCGCCGTGGGCACGTCCTTCATTTCGACGCGCACGAGCGTGAGGCCGCCCTCCTCGGTTTCGATCGCGGCGCGACGCTGCCCGCTGAATTTCGCGTCGATTAGCAAAAACGGCCAACTCGGCGACGGCTTGTGCATCGTGATGCCGAACTCGCCGCCGAAGAAACGCAGGTCCTCGGATTCGTTGCCCACTTCCTCCACACCCGCGCGGCCTTCGCCGATGTGAAAATCCATGTGCGCAAGGTGGCCGTGCTGCGCGAAATGCGAGCGCACGCCGACCGCCGCCGGGTTGCCGGGCTGAATCTCGATGTCGATGTTGCTCATCGCCGAGTAGAACGTGCCCGGATTCGCGTCGCGGATCGGCTGCCCCGCGTCCGGCCGATCGCTCGTGAAATGCACGAGATACTTGCCCGCGCCTTCCTGATAACCGGGCGTATTCGCGCCGAGGACGAGGACCGGCCGCGTCGCGCCGTAGCCGATCAGACGGATGCCGCTCCAGACGTGAAGCGTGCGGCTGACGCGATAGCGGCCTTCGGGGATGAGCACGATCCCGCGCCGTGTCGTCTCCTGCACGCGATCGATCGCGGCCTGCAGCGCTGCGGTATCGTCGCCGACGCCGTCGCGATGCGCAGCAAACTCTTTTTGCGCGGCGTCCACCGCCGCCGGATCGTCGGGACGCAGCGGATAAAACGAAACCGAGGCGATCATCGCCGGAGCGAGGAAAAGCAAACCTGCGCAAACCCACGTGCGCAGCCGTGACGCTGCGCGCGGCTTCATGGCGCTTTCGTCGCCTCCGAAGCAGACCGCTGATAAACCCGCACGAAATCCACCTCCATCCGCTGCGGAAACGCCGCCGGATCGATGCCCTTCGCACCGCCCCACGCGCCGCCGACGGCCAGGTTCAGGATCAGATAAAAATCTTTATAGAACGGCCACGTCGTCCAGTCGCCGCCGTCCTTCCGCGACGTGAAATACTGCCGGCCATCGACGAAGCCCCGGATCTCGTCGGCCTCCCATTCGATCGCGTAGGTGTGAAAGACCTTCGTCGCATCGGGCACCTGGATCGTCGCGGTGCGCTGAGTCTCCTTCTGCCATTGGTGCTTTTGCGTGTGGGTCGAAGCGTGAATGACGCCCGGATCGTAGCCGACGTGCTCCATGATATCGATCTCGCCATTGTCGGGCCAGCCGCCGTCACCGAGATTCCACACGGTGGGCAACATCCAGATCGCGGGCCAGGTGCCGAGGCCGGCGGGCAACTTCGCGCGAATCTCGAACCGCCCGTAGGTCCAGTCGCCGCGGCCCTTCGTCACCAATCGCGCGGAGGTGTATTCGTTTTTCTCCCACGCCTCTTTGCGCGCCTCGATGATCAGAACGCCGTTTGCGATGCGCGCGTTTTCGGCGCGAGCCGCCGTGTAGAACTGCAGCTCGCGATTCCCCCAGCCCTCGCCGCCGACGTCGTAGGTCCATTTCTTCGGATCGGGCAAACCGTCGCGATCGAACTCGTCGGACCACACGAGTTTCCAGTCGGCGGTGGCAAGGGAGGTTTCGGGTGCGGCCAGGGCTGAGGACGCCAGCGGGGCGAGGACAAGAAAGAGCGAAAAAAGTTTGGAAAGTTGCATACAGAAACTCCGTTTATGCGCCAGCGGGCGCGGGTTCCTGGAGCTTGCGCTCGGCAAGATCGCGCTCGATCTGCTTCACGGTGGGTTCGTCGAGTTTGTAGAGGAAAATCGCCAAACCGCTGAGTCCGCCGAACAATGCCGGGAGCAGACTGAACAGCACGGTGATGCCGTGCAGCGCGCGCGGGGATTGCGCCGCGTTGGCCACGAAGCCGAAGTAGCTGAGCAGCCAGCCGAGCATGGCCGAGCCGATCGCGAGTCCGACTTTTTGCGCGAAGACCGTGGCGGAAAACACGAGTCCCGTCGCGCGCCGGTTGAACTTCCACTCGCCGTAATCGGCGGTGTCGGCATACAGCGACCAGACGATCGCGGGCGTCGGTCCGGCGGCGAACTGGCCGATCACGTTGAGCACATAAAGCGTCACCATCGACTGCGGGTTCACGAAGTAAAACGCCGCCATCGCGATCGCATTGATGCACGTCAGCGCGATCATCAGCTCGCGGCGTGGAAAGAATTTCAGAAACAGCTTCGTTGAAAGGGCGCCGGCGATGAAGCAGAGGAAGCCGACGAGGTTGAACGTGCCGAGCGCGGCCTCGTTGCCCACGCAGTATTTGAAATAGTAGATGCCGGAGCCGCTGCGCAGGCCGACGTTCGTGAGATTGAGAAACGCGACGAAGAACAGGATCAGCCACGGGACGTTGCCACCGAGATCGCGGACGTCGCGGCCGAAGGAAGATTTTTGCGCGGCCGGCGGCGCGACGCGCTCCCGCGTCTTCGCGAACGTGTAGAAAAACATCGCCACCGAGACGACGGCGAACACGGCCATGGTGTTGCGGAAACCGATTGCGGGATTCCCGCTCGGTCCGGAAAACGCGTCCTTCAACCACGGCACGAGCCAGCCGATGAGCAGCGCGCCGGTGAATGCGCACGCGAAGCGGTAGGTCGAGAGCGACGTGCGGTCTTCCGACGACGGCGACATGACGCCCATCAACGCGGAGTAAGGCGTGTTGATCGCTGCGTAATTGATCAGCACGAGCGTGTAGGTGATGTAGGCGTAGAGCAGTTTCCCCTGCGGCCCGAAGTCGGGATTCGCGAACATCAGGAAACCCAGCACCCCGTAAGGAATCGCACCCCAGAGCAGATACGGCCGGAATTTGCCCCAGCGGCTGTTCGTGCGATCGGCGAGCGCGCCGATGACGGGATTCAGCGCGGCGATCGCGATCGGCGTCACCAGCATCAACGTGCCGACGGCGGTCGCGTCCAGGCCGAAGATGTCGGTGTAATAATACACCAGAAACAGATTGAACGTCTGGAAGTAGAAGTTCGAAGCCGTGTCGCCCAGGCCGTAGGCGAATTTTTCTTTGAAGGAGAGGCGCTCGCGGGAAGGGGTGTCCACGGTGAGAAAACGGAAGCGGCAACGAGAGGGTCAGGTCAATCGACGAAGCGGCAGGCCACTCCATCTGGCAGCGATGCTCGTCGCGAGTTGCGGTTCGTTTCGAGCCAGACAGGAGCGGAGGCCTGCCGCCACATTGCGCCTCGCACGCGCACGGCGCGAGGCGCAAGCGACGAAACAGGATCAGAATCCGACTTGATACGTGAGACGCCCGGAGATGGGCGCCATGTAGATCTGGCCGTAGAGGTCGCGGTCGTTGATGACGTTGTCGACATTGAGCTGCACCGAATGGTGGTAGCGTCCGCGGCTCCATTCCTTGCGCACGAACGCGTTGAGCGTCCACTGCTCGGGCGTATAGAGGACGATCAACTCGCCGTTCACGTCCGTCTGCACCTGGCCGGAGCCGTGCGTGACACCGGAGAAATACGCGCGCTTCGACTGCCAGTCGCCGCCCGCGCCGACGATCCAGCCCTTCAACGCATCCTTGAACTTGTAGTTGGCGAAGATCGAGAAGCGATTCTCCGGGGTGTCGTCGCCAGGGAAGACGCCCGAATTCGTGCGCGTCGAGGTGTCAGCCGGATCCGTGTAGGCCTCGTCGAGGGTCTGGCCCTTCAAGCCGAAGCCGCCGTTGGGGAAATACCAGGTCGCCCAGCGGTCCTGGGGATAAGGATACTTGATCCACTTGCCCTTGTCGACGAGCCGGACCTTGGTGCCGAACGAGCCGGAGAACACGAACTGCCACTGGTCGTTGGGCGTGAAGAGAATCGAACCGTCCCAGCCCTTCGACTCCGAGGTCGAGGGGATGGCGTTCGGCGTGCCGGCATTTTGAAACGCGCCGTCGTCGAGGGTGGCGTTGTTGATGCCCGGGTCGTTGATGTCGTTGCCGTAATAGGCCCAGCCCGCCCAGCCGGAGCTGCGCGCGTTCTCGAAGAACGCGTCCATCCACGCGGCGCCCTCGGGCGTGCTGGCATTGAGATAAATGCTCGAAGGGGTCGCGCGCTGGCCGTTGATCGGCGAGGTCAGCGTGATGGCGCCGGCATTGGCCGCGGCGATCCAGGCCGCCTGTTGCGCGGCATTGGGCGCGTAGGTTTGGCCGTTGGGCGTGAACTGCCCCGGGAAGGGATTGTAGAAACCGGTGCCGTTCGCGTCGCCGAGATTGTAGATGATCGGTTTCGACGGATCGAAACGCGGTGCCCCTAGCGGAGCCGGCGTCGAAAAGCCCTGCGCCAGCCACGCTTTCTTCGTGATCTTGTAGTTGCTGATCGTGCCCGAGATCTTCCCGCCGAGGAAATCGAACTTGATGCCGTATTCCTTGCTCTCGGCCGTGTCGGCGCCGACCGGCGCTCCCGTGAGGGATTCACGGAGTTCGCCGAAGTTGGGTTGAAATCCATCCGCCTTCAGCGCGAAGGCCGATAACGATTTCGTGAGGCGGACCATCACGCCGAGCTGTTTGGAGTCGACCCTGGTCTGCCGTGCCGTGCGCGTCGTCGTCGTCGCCACGCTCGGCGGAGTCGCATACGGGCCGGTGATCGTCGTGCCGGTCGCCCAGTTGTCGCTCGTGTCGCGGCGGATGCCGGTCATCAGGATGATGCGGTCTTCCAGGCCCCAGAATTTTCCGAACTTCAGGTAGTTGTTGAGATAATACGCGCGGTTCCAGCCGCGGTTGATGTTGTCGCGCACATCCTGGAACAGGCCGGGCGCGGGCGTGCCGTCGCCCTGCGTGGCAAAACGAATGGGATCCAGGTCGAGCGGCCGTTTGTAGCTATACAGATCCGGCACGGTTTCCCATTCGTTGCGCTGAATCTCGTTATACAATTCCGAGTAACCGAGAAGCATCTGGTCCTGCAGCTGGAACCAGCGTCCCGCGAACAGCGATTTCTGCAGATTGAGCTCGGCGCGAACCTGATCGCGATAGGTTTCGACGTCGCGCTTGTTCCAGGCGTAGCGGACCACCTCGTTGTCGAACGTGCCGTATTGGAGATTGCCGTTGGACGGCGTCACGCCGCCGCCGAGACCGTTGTCCACCGAGGTGAGGACGATGGTCTGCGAAAGATGAAAGCCGGGGGTGCCGGGCGAAACTTGCTGGATGCCGCCGTTGGCGTCGCGGGTCTGCACGTAATAGCCGGTGCGGTTGTAGCCGATGAGCAAATCGGCCTGCGGAAGAAAATCGCTTTCGTGGAGCAGTTGCTGCGTGCCGACGATCTCAAGATTCCATTGTTGCTGGTCGTTATAGGTGTCGGGGCCGCCGAGATTCCACGTGCGCTTGTCCGCTCCCGGAGGCCAGTAGAAGCCGGTCGCCTCGAGCTGATCGTTGTTGATCGGCGTCGCGCCGGTGCCCTGGGCGGCGCGGAGCGCGCGGAAACCGAAACCGTTTTGCGACGATTTACTGAATTCGGTCTGGACCAGGATCTCCGTCGTTTTGGTGGGCCGCCAGAGCAGCGACGGAGAAATATAGTAATTCGACGCACTTTGATGATCGATATGCGTA
Organism: Opitutaceae bacterium; assembly: GCA_040255565.1. Classification (GTDB taxonomy): domain Bacteria; phylum Verrucomicrobiota; class Verrucomicrobiia; order Opitutales; family Opitutaceae; genus Opitutus. The sequence goes on from JBDZVH010000003.1 coordinate 335,040, forward strand.
TCGTTTTCCTGCGCGGCGCCGACCACGCGGTAGCTGAGCGTTTCGACGAGGGGGCCTGTGACGTCGATCGTGCCGCGGATCAGATTGTGCGAACCGTAGGCGACGCTCATGGAGCCTTGCGCGCGATCGCGCGGACGCTTGGTGATGTAATTCACGACGCCGCCGAAGTTGCCTGTGCCATAAAGCAGCGCATTCGGCCCCTGCACGACTTCGATGCGCTCGATGTTCACCACGTCGCTCGGGCTGCCCCGAAGAAAGCCGTCGCGCAGGACGTTGTTGGTGATGAAGCCCCGGATCTTCAGCTGAACGCCGTTGATGTTGGAGGTGACACCCTCGGGATTGTTCACTCCGCCTGGACCGTAGGCGCCGCCAAAGGTGCTGCCGTTATTCTCCAGATCGTTTTGCGACTGCAGACCGATGCCGGACATGTAGGCCAGCGATCGGCGGAGGTCGGTCGCGCCGATGTCGTTGATGAAATCATTCGTGATGACCTGGATCGGCAGCGGGATATCTTTGATCGCGGTGTTCACTCGCGAGCCGGAGATGGCGTTGGTCGCGCCGTAGCCGTTATCTTTATCGGTGCTGACGGTGAACGGCGACAGCACAACCGTCTGATCGTCGATATCGGCGCCGGACGCCGGGGCGGTTTGCGCGCGAACGAGCGGACCGACCGCCAGCCCACAGACGAGAAACGCGGGCAACAAACGGTCCCGAAAATTCGGGACGGAGGGGGTGTTCATGGTTTGAGGGGTTACAGGTGTTTTGGCCAACCCACCCTGAAAACGCTCAGAATCCGAATCCTTCGAAATCGCACGGCATGACAGCCGACGAGTTCAGAAAGAAGCGCATTCGAGGGTTCGAGGGGCGGGGTAATAAGCTCCAAAGCAAGCAGCGAACGCGGCGAGAAAAGCCGTTATTCCACACGATTGTCAACTTGATTGTGCACAGATATTTTTTGGTGCCATGCCAAGATCCAGATTTAACGAAAGATCGTATTTTACCTATGGAGATTTCAAATCCTCTCCAAGAAACTCACCGCTTAGATCATGCACATATTCCGATTTTTATTCATATATGTGCACACTATTTTTCAGGCTTGAAAACCGGCGTGGTGCACCCACGATGCGCGTTCAAGTCGGGCACCCCTTCCCGCCTTCCACCCTGCTTCGCCCCAGCTTTCAGAGATGCGCCCAATCAACCAGCAACTGCTCGCCGAAAAGCTGAAGATCTCGCGCACCACGGTTTCGCGCAGCCTGGCCAATCATCCGGCGATCAGCGCCGACACGCGGGAGAAGGTGCAGAAGCTCGCGGCCGAGATGGGCTACTACGTCGGCCCCGCCCGCGGCGCGCGGCGCAAGCGCCCCAGCCGCCCCGCCACCATCGGCGTGCTCATCGGCGTGCCGGCCGAAAACGTCGCCCTCGCGACCTTCCCGTTCATTCTTCAAGGCATCCGCGAACGCGCCGAGATCGAGCACCTGTCCGTCGACGTGTGCTTCGAAAAACCCGCCGCGCTCGATCCGCATTCGAAACGCCAGCGCGTCTTTCGGCACATCCGCGCCGGCGACTGGCGCGGCACGATTCTCATTTATCCGTTTCCCGAGGAAGCCGTCGCGCTGATCTCCCGCAAGATCTCCACCGTCGCCGTCCTCGAGAGCTACACCGACTCGTCGATCGACATCATCGACACCGATGACTCCGCCGCGATCCTCACGCTCGTCACGCGCTTGAAGGACGCCGGCCACCGCCGCATCGGCTTCCTCACCTGGCGGTATCCAGTCGGTGGACACTGGTCGATGCGTCGCTTCGGCGGCTACGTCGAGGCGCTGTTTCATCACGGCCTCGAGTTCCGTCCCGAGTGGGTGCTCAACCTCAGCCGCTCGTCGGAACACCTGTCGGAATTCGGTCCTGACATTCCCGACCGCGTCGCCTCCATCCTGCGTCGCGACCAGGTCACCGCCTGGGTCTGCGCCGCGGACCACCAAGCCTACCACCTGATGCAAGGCTTGCACGAACGCGGGCTGCGCGTGCCGGAGGATTGCTCGATCACTGGCTTTGACGGACTCGAGCCGCCGCCCAACACCCGCCGCGTCACTTCGATGCTGGTGCCGCATTCCGACATCGGCAGCTCCGCCGTGGCCCGGCTCTTCAGCCGGATGATGGATCCCCAATCTCCCCGCCGAAAAATCCTCGTCGAAGCCCGCTTGATCGAGGGCGAGACCATCGCGCCCCCGCGCCTTCCGTCCTTGATTTGACCCCGGGTCTCGCGCGTCCGCCCAACCCGACGCGACCGATCGCCTACCCCGCCGGGCGGAGCCGCTTCGGTGGCCTCCTCCTGCATGAATTCCTCCGCTTTCGCCCCGTCTCCCCTGAGCGAACCGCCGCTCGCGAGCGGCTTCGTCGATGCCTTCGACGGTCGCTATTATCGGATCGCGCACTGCGATCGCCTGCCGCCGTTTTTCATGAACGTCGTCAGCGCGTCCGATCTCTGGCTGTTCGTCGCCAGCAACGGCGGCATCACGGCCGGCCGCGTCAACCCCGAGGGCGCGCTCTTCCCTTATCGCACCGTCGACCTGATCTACGACGCGCCCGCGTCGACCGGTCCGTTCACGTTCATCCGCGCGCCGACGCCCGCCGGCGAATCCTGCTGGGAACCCTTCGCCGCCCACACGCCGCGACATCACGCGATCTCGCGTCACCTTTATAAAAGCGTCGAGGGCGACCGGCTGTGGTTCGAGGAAATCAACCACGACCTCGGTCTCGCCTTCCGCTACGGCTGGGCGACCGCCGAGCCATTCGGCTTCATTCGCCGCTGCGAACTGGAGAACCTCCGCGCCGCGCCGCAATCGCTCCGCCTCGTCGACGGCCTTCGCAACCTGCTGCCCGCCGGCGTTGATCGCCAGCTACAAAACGACAGCAGCTGCCTCGTCGACGCCTATAAAACCGCCGAACTCCTCGGCGACACCACGCTCGCCATTTACGCGCTGTCCGCCGGCATCACCGATCGCGCGACGCCCCTCGAATCGTTGCGCGCCAGCATCGTCTGGTCGCACGGATTACCGGACGCGACCGTGCTTCTGGCGGAGACTCAACTCGACGCCTTTCACCGCGACGCCTCCGCTCCGCTCCAGCGCGAGGCCCGGCGGCGCGGGTTGCGCGGCACCTATGCGCTCGCTGCGCAACGCGAGCTCGCCCCCGGCGAACGCCTTTCCTGGCTGTTGGTCGCCGACACCGGGCTCTCGCAAGCCGACATTCTTCAGCGTGCCCAACAACTCGCCCAACCCGAGGCGCAGGCCGAAATTGCGGCCGCGCTTGCCGCGTCCACCCATGCGCTGCGCACGCTCGTCGCCTCCGCCGACGGACTCCAGGCCGGTGCGGCGGAAACCACCACCGCCCACCATTTCGCGAACACCTTGTTCAATCTTCTCCGCGGCGGCGTTTTCGCCCCCGGCGCTGCGATCGATGTCGCCGATTTCACCGCGTTCGTCCGCACCCGCCACGCCGCGCTGGTCGATTTCGCGGCCGAACTTCCCGCCGCGCTCGACTGGCCGGAACTGCGCGACCGCCTCGCCGCTTCCAACCACCCCGATCTCCTGCGCCTCGGCTACGAATACCTTCCGCTCACCTTCAGTCGTCGCCACGGCGATCCGAGCCGCCCGTGGAACCGCTTCAACATCCACGTCCGCACGCCCGATGGCGGCCGCCGGCTCCACTATGAGGGCAACTGGCGCGACATTTTCCAGAACTGGGAGGCGTTGTGCCTGAGTTTTCCGGCCGCGCTCGAAAGCGTGATCGCGAAGTTCCTGAACGCCTCGACCGTCGACGGCTATAATCCGTATCGAGTTTCTCGTGACGGCATCGACTGGGAGGTCCCCGAGCCGGATCTGCCCTGGGCTTCGATCGGTTACTGGGGCGATCACCAGGCGATCTACCTGCTCAAGCTCCTCGAATGGTCGGATCGCTTTCATCCCGGCTTCCTCGCCGGCTGGTTGCGACGTCCGCTGTTCAGCTACGCCGACGTCCCGTATCGGCTCGCGCCCTACGACGCCATTCGCGCGGATCCGCGGGTCACCATCGAGTTCGACGCCGCGAAGCACCGCCGGATCGTCGCCCGCGCGGCCACGTTCGGCACCGACGCGCGACTGCGGGCCGATGCCGCTGGACGCATCATCCACGTCAATCTCACCGAGAAACTGCTCGTCCTGCTGCTTGTCCGGTTGACGAACTTCATCCCGGGCGGCGGCATCTGGATGAACACGCAACGCCCCGAATGGAACGACGCCAACAACGCGCTCGTCGGCTACGGCGTGTCGGTGGTCACGCTCGGTTATCTTCGCCGTTTCCTCGCGCACGTGCGCGACCGGCTCCTCCCCGCGCTCGGCAACGACCCCGTTGAGATTTCGTCGGCGCTCGTCGATCTCGCGAGGGCGGTGGCCCGCACCCTCGACGAATATCGTCCGCTGCTCGCGACGGCGGAGATCCCGCGGGACGCGCGCCGCCGCGTCGTCGACGCCCTCGGTGCCGCCGGCAGCGAGTATCGCGCCGCGGTTTATCGTGAGGGCGCGCTCCCGCGCGCCCAAATCGCGCCTGCGCAGGTGAGGCGGCTCGTGGACACGGCGCTGGAATTCGTGGACCACACGATTCGCGGCAACCGTCGCGACGATGGCCTGTATCATTCCTACAACCTGCTGCGATTCGTCGACGCGCCCGCGTCCGCGCTCGAGCTTCTGCGCCTCCAACCGATGCTCGAAGGCCAGGTCGCCGTGCTCAGCTCGGGCCTGTTGTCGCCGGAGGAAGCCGTCGCGCTGCTGCGCGCCTTGCGGGCGAGTTCGTTGTATCGAGCGGACCAGCACAGCTATTTGTTGCAGCCGGATCGCGCGCTGCCCGACTTTCTCGATCGCGCCCGCATTCCGGAAGCGCTCGTGGAGCGTTCGGCCGCATTGCGCGCACTACTCGCCAGCGGCGACACGCGGCTGGTGCAGCGCGATCCGCACGGCGCCGCGCGTTTTCATCCGGACCTGGTCAACCACACCGCCCTGCAGAACCGGCTTGAAACGCTCGCGACCGGCGAGCGTCTCGCCGACTTCGTCCGCGACCATGCGGCGGCACTGCACGAGATCTACGAACGGGTTTTCCACCATCATGCCTACACCGGCCGCAGCGGCTCGATGTTCGGCTACGAGGGCCTGGGCTGCATCTACTGGCACATGGTCGCGAAGCTGCTCGTCGCCGTGCAGGAGAATCTTGCGCGCGCGCACGCGCAATGCGACCCGGCGGCGGCGGAGTTGACCGCGTGGTATTACGAGATTCGGGGCGGCCTCGGTTTCAACAAAACGCCCGAGCGCTACGGCGCGTTTCCCACCGATCCCTACTCGCACACGCCGGGGCACGCAGGCGCGCAGCAGCCGGGCATGACCGGACAGGTGAAGGAGGAAATCCTGACGCGTTTCGGCGAACTCGGTGTCACGGTGACCGAGGGCTGTCTGCAGTTCGAGCCAACGCATCTGCTGGCGGAGGAGTTTACCCGCGAGCCCACCTCGTTTCGCGTGATCGACGAGGACGGACACGAGCACGCGATCGCTCTGCCGATCGATGCGCTGGGGTTCACCGTGGGTGCGACGCCCGTGATTTATCGGCTCACTACCGCCGATCCCCGGCTGCAACTGGTGTTTGCCGACGGCGGCGTTCGAACCATCGCCGGGTCGAGGCTCGATCGCGCCTTGAGCGCAGAGATCTTCCGGCGTTCGGGGCGGGTGCGACGGATCGACGTCGAACTCGGCCGCGAGTTCCGACTGCTGACGCGTCCTTGCGCGCCGCCGTAACGTCCGCCGTCCGGGGAAGTCCGACAGAGATTGCCAATCGGGATCACTTGGCGCTCTGTGACCGCCCACGCATGAAGCTCTTCGTGATCCTGCTCGCCCTCTGCGGATTGTTGGCCGGCTGTTCGTCGGTGCATTCCGAACGGAATCCGCACGTCGATCTTTCCAAGCTCAGGCGCTTTTACGTCGAGCACCGGCTCTCGGACAATCATCGCGTCGACGACGCGATTGTCGCGGAGCTGCAGGCGCGGGGTTTCGAGGCGTCCGCGGGGCCGCTGACGATGATGCCTGACGGCGTCGACGCGCTCGTGACGTATCAGGACGAATGGGCGTGGGATTTTAAGTCCTACTTGATCCAGCTCGACGTCGTGATCCGCAGTCCACACCGGAATCTGGTTTTTGCGGGCGGCAGTTACCGGCAACCGTCTCCGCGCGCGCAGCCCCTGCCGACGGTGGTGCATCGTTTGTTCGACTCGTTGTTACAAACCGGCGGCAAATAGTTGCGGATCGGCGATCCGCTCTCGACACGAGCGGCAATCGACACACGTTAGCTTCACCCCCGCAGGTTACCCCGAATGAAAAAGCTGCCTCTTTGCGCACTCATCGGCGGCGCTGGTTTCGTCATCGCCGGCACGACCCTCCTCGCGCAACTCGACCCGAAGCCCAACGCCACCGCCCTGTTTCTCCCGCTCCTCTGGGACGCGGTCATGGTCGTGATCGGCGCCGCAATCATCCTCCGGTGCGACTGCGCCCGCCGCTCCGGACTCGTGTGGAATGTCTTTTGTTTTCTGGCCACGCTGGCGATCGGCGTCGCGGCCTTCGACTGGTTGCTGCCCCAACGGTCGGAACCGCTCGGCACCACGCGGATCGTGTTCATGCTGCTGACCGTTGGCTTCGGTCTGGTTTACTCGATCTGGCAAGCCGTGGCATTCTACAGTCCGTCGGTGCGCGCCTGGGTGGAGGAAAACTCCGCGCGAGAATCGCCGTCGCACCGCTGAGGACGTCAATCGCTGACGGATTGCAGTTTTTTTGGGAGCCGATGTGATCTGCCCATGCCGATCCGCTCCTTTTTCCCGACTCTGATCTACTGCGAGCCGCTCCAACGCTCAGGAACCAAAACGCTGAACGCCGAACTCGCCGCCGAGTGCCGCCAGTTGCGTGAGTTCGACAGCGCCGGTCGCCGCTGGTCGGCGACAAACTATCCCGGCGGCTACACGAGCTACGCCTCGCTCAACCAGCTGCATCGCTTCTCCAGCACCTTCGCCGAGCTCGAGAAAAAGATCACGCGTCACGTGCTCGCCTTCGCCCGCGCCCTCGACCTGGACCTGCGCGGACGCAAGGTGCACATGACCGATTTCTGGGTGAACATCATGCCGCCCACCGCCGCGCACTCGCTGCACCTGCACCCGCTGTCGTTCATCAGCGGCACGTATTACGTCGTCACGCCGAAAGGGTGCCCCGGTTTGAAATTCGAAGATCCGCGCCTCAGCAAATTCATGGCCGCGCCGCCAAAGCGCGCCTCCGCCCGTCCCACCCACCGCCCGCACGTCACCTATCCGGCCGAAGCGGGCAACGTGATTTTGTTCGAAAGCTGGCTCCGCCACGAGGTCGCCGCCAACCGCCTCGACGAGGAACGCATCAGCGTCAGCTTCAATTTCAACTGGAGCTGAGTTGCGAACCCGCGGCGGCCGCCGAAGGTGACGAGCACCCGCTCCGTCCGATGCCGACTCGCCGTCTGTTCGTGTCTCTTCCCGTTCCTGCTTCCGTGCGTGCCGAGTTCGCGAAGCTGGTGACGCGCCTGCCGGATGTCCGCTGGCTGCCCGACGAACAATGGCACGTCACAATGCGTTTTCTCGGTAATGTGGACGACGCACGCGTGGACGAAATCTGCGATCGGCTCGCCGCGATTCGTGTGGAGCCGTTTCTCCTGCCGACGGAAGGCGTTGGCGCGTTTCCAGCCAAAGGTCATCCGCACGTGCTCTGGGTGGGCACGGGCAACGGTCACCCGCGTCTGCATCAACTTCGTCAACGCCTCGACGACGCGCTGCTCGCCGCGGGAATCGATTTCGACCTGCGCACCTTCCATCCGCACATCACGCTCGCCCGCTGCGGCGAGGACGCGCGCGTGCCGGTCGCGCAATGGCTGCGGCACCACGCGAAATTCGAAGGCCCCCCGTTTCGCGTCGACGCGTTCGAATTGATGGAAAGCGAGCTGCGCCCTGCCGGCGCACATTACTCGCTCGTGAAGCGCTTCGAATTGTCGAAGCCCGCGTGACGCGCGTCGGCGGCCGAAAAGCAAAAACCCCGCCGCAGCGGGGTTCGAAAGCCGAGTCGCTCGGCCGCGCGACTCAATGATGATGATGGTAACGGTAATGGCGGTGATCGAAACGCCGGCCACCATCGATCACGATCACGGGACGCGCCACCACGACAGGACGGGCGCTGCTGACATACACCACGCGGGTGGGCGCCGGGTTGACGTAAACCACGCGCGGCGGCGCACTCACGACCACGGTCTCCACCGTCGGCGCATACGGCACGACAGCGACCGGTTCGATGCGCTGATACTGGACGGGCGCCGGACGGGTAGTGTCGACGATCGCGCCCACGACCGCACCGGCGGCGGCGCCAATCACCGCGCCCTGCGCCCAGCGATCGCCGTTGTGCCCGCCGATCAACGCCCCGGCGACCGCGCCGACGACCGTCGTATCCCGCACCACCGACGGACGATAGATTTCCGCCTTCGCCGTCGTCGCCACCGCTGTCGCCAACGCCAGGGTAATGAAGAGAGGTTTCATGCGTTCTGAGACGCCGCCCGTGCGAAAAAGTTTACAGAAAATCTCCCACGCCTGACGCACCCCACCTGCATCTTTCGACCCGGGCTCCAGGCGGCTCGCGTCACCGGCACAACCGGTTTAACCTTCACCTGTCATGAAGACCATCGAGATCAGTGACGAGGTCTACGAGGCGCTGCAGGATCTTGCCACTGGCTTCAATCGCACCCCGGACGAGGTGCTCGCCTCGCTGCTCCACGTCCCCACCGGATCGCCCGACGCCAGCGAACCGATCGCGGCGTTCATCCTGAGTTCGGAGTTTCGGACCAAGTTCACCGACGCCGACAAATATCTCGCGATTCTCGGCTGGCTCGCCGCCCGGCATCCGGCCGATTTCGCGGAATTCATTCGCAACCTCGAGAGCGGTCGCCGCTATCTCGGGCTCAGCCGCGAGGAGATCGTCGATCGCTGCCGCCACAACCAGGCACGTCAGATCGCGGGTTCGCCCTACTGGGCGATCATGAATCTGGATACACCGACGAAGCGGCGTTTTCTCGGACGCGTGCTCGAGTTCATCGGCTACCGCCCGGCCGTGATCGAGTTTGTGTGCGCCGCGATCGGCATCCGGCGCGGCGCATCGCACCTCCTCGCCAACTGAACCGCGCTCACCGCAGGCGCGCGAAAAACCACGCCGCGATCGCCATCATCCCGACGTTCGGCACCCACGCCGCCGCGAGCGGCGACAGGATTCCCTTGGTCGCGAGCGACGAGCCGACGTTCGACAGAATATAGTAGAGAAAAAAGAGCCCGATCGATTTCGACACCCCCACCGCCGGATTCACGCGCACGCCCGTGACCGCGAACGGAATCGCGATCGCAATCACAATCAGCGGCGCGAACGTGTCCGCCATGAGGCTGAAATACCGCACCTCGTAGGGTGTCGCTTTCGGATTCGACGCCAGCGCGAAGTAGTCGATCAGGCGCTCGAGTTGCGGCAGCGAGAGATCCTTGGCGCGACGGTCAATCAACAACATCAGCTTCGGATCCTCGCGAAACGTCGGCTCCACGCGTTCGGCAAACGGCCGCGACGCGATCAGCTCGCGCGTGTCCGGCTGAAACGTCAGTTCGCGTCCGTTGCGAAACACCCAACCCTGGTCGGGATCCAGCCAGGCCTCGCTGGCCACGATCCGCGTGCTCTCGTGGCGTTGCGCGTCGAGCAGAGACACTGACACGCCGTAGCCGCGGCGCGTGAACTGGCTGTAGCGGTTGAAAAACCACATCCGATGTCCGTCCGGATTGTCGAACGCCACGCTATAGACCGCGCGCACGTGGTCCGGCGACAGCAAGCCCGACTCCTGGCGGATCGCGAGCGTGTCGCGCAAGGCCGCCGATTCGTCGACCGACCACGGCACCACGCGGGTGTTCAGCAGCCAGGAGAGCCCGCAGGCGAGCACGCCTACGATCCACACCGGCGCGGTGATGCGCCCGAGACTCACGCCCGCGGCGCGCAGCGCCGTGAATTCATTCGCGCGATGCAGCTTGCCGAGCACGAACATGAGCGAAACCAGCAGCGCCAGCGGCAGCACCAGCGCGAGATAACTCGGCACTGTCACCACCACATACATCCAGAGATCCAATCCGCGCGCGCCGAGGTCGCGCATGTCGCGAAAATCGTCGTAGAGCACCTGCACGAGCAGCAGCCCGATCGTGGCGCACACGACGAGCGCAAGAATTTCCAGCCATTCGCGCAACAGATGTCGGTCGTAGGTGTTCAAACGTGGCGCGATCAAACGCTCCGCGCTTCCGAAGGCAAAACCCAAACCTCCGCGCTGCCCCGCCCGCTGCAACGCTTCCATCGTCAATTCTTCATCTCTCCCGACAGATTGGTTGAAAACGTGCTATGCGTTCCCTTGGCTCGCGCCTTCCCGCCCGGGCCCGCTTCCATGATGCCACACGCCTTGCGCTCCGCTTTCGCTTTCCTGCTCGCCTCCGCCCTCGCGTTGGCCGCGGCGCGGGCGGAGGAAACGATCCGGATCGGCGAATACGCCTCGCTCACCGGCAAAGAGGCGAGCCTCGGCCAGTCTTCGCACCGGGGCACGCTGCTCGCGATCGAAACGATCAACGCCGCCGGCGGCGTGCTCGGCCGGAAACTCGAGCTGATCACCGAGGACACGCAGTCGAAGGCCGGCGAGAGCGGCACCGTGGTCCGCAAGCTGATCACCCGCGACAAAGTCGTCGCGATCCTCGGCGAGGTGGCCTCCAGCCGCTCCCTCGAGGGCGCCCCGATCGCGCAGCGCGCGAAGGTGCCGATGGTCACGCCCGCCTCGACCAACCCAAAGGTCACCGAGGTCGGGGACTACATTTTCCGGGTTTGCTTCATCGATCCTTTTCAGGGCCCCGTGATGGCGAAGTTCGCGCTGCAAAGCCTGAAGGCGAAGCGCATCGGCCTGATGGTCAGCGTCTCCTCCGCCTACAGCGTCGGCCTCGCCAAGTATTTCAAGGAAGCCTACGTCGCCGGCGGCGGCACGGTCGTGCTCGAGCAGAAATACCAGGAGGGCGACCGCGATTTCAAAGCGCAGCTCACCGCGCTCCGCGCCGCGGGCGTCGACGCGATCTTCAATCCCGGCTATTACAACGAGGGCGCACTGATGGTGAAACAGGCGCGCGATCTCGGCATCACGGTGCCGATGTTCGGCGCCGACAGCTGGGAGGCTCAGGCGTTGATCGACCTCGGCGGCCGCGCCATCGAGGGAGCGTATCTGTGCTCCCACTACTCGCCCAACGATCCCTCGCCGCGCGTCCGCGAATTCGTGGCCGCCTACAAACAGCGCTGGGGCGAGGACGCCTCGCCCGATTCCAACGCTTCGCTCGGCTACGATTCGGCCCTCGTCCTCGCCGATGCCATCCGGCGCGCAGGCTCGACCGATCGCGCGCGGATCCGCGACGCGCTCGCGGCGACCCGCCAGTTTCCCGCCGTCACCGGCAACATCACCATCGATGAAAAACGCGACGCCTCCAAAAGCGCCGTCATCCTCACGGTGAAGGACGGTCGTTTCCACTACGTCGAAACGATCACGCCCTGACCCGTCGCTCCCACACCCGATCCCCCGTCCCATGATTGTTCCACGCCTCCTCCTCACGCTCGCGGTTGTCCTCGGCCCCGCGCTCGCCGCCGCGCGCGCCGCCGAGCCCATCAAAGTCGGCGAATACGCGTCGCTCACCGGCAAGGAAGCGAGTTTCGGCCAGTCGTCGCACAAGGGCATCGTGCTCGCGTTCGAAGAAATCAATGCCGCGGGCGGCGTGCTCGGCCGGCCGCTGCAACTCCTCACCGAGGACAACCAGACGAAACCGGGCGAATCCGCGACCGCGGTGAAAAAACTCGTGGCGCGCGACAAGGTCATCGCGCTCCTGGGCGAAGTCGCCTCCGGTCGCTCGCTCGAGGCCGGTCCGGTCGCGCAGGCCTACAAGATTCCCATGATCGCGCCGGCCGCGACCAATCCGAAGGTCACCCAAACCGGCAACTACGTTTTCCGCGTCTGTTTCATCGATCCATTTCAAGGCACCGTCATGGCGAAGTTTGCCCGCGAGGATCTGAAGGTTTCGAAGGTCGCGATCCTTTCGAGCGTGTCCAACGCCTACAGCGTCGGCCTGGCGAAGTTTTTCCGGGAAACGTTCACCGCGAGCGGCGGCGAGATCGTCGCCGACAAAAGTTTTTCCGAAGGCGACAAGGATTTCCGTGCGCAACTCACCGCCGTGAAAGCCGCCGGCGCGGAGGCAGTTTTCGTCCCGAGCTACTACACCGAGGCCGCGCTGATCGTGCGGCAGGCGCGCGATCTGGGCCTCGCGGTGCCGTTTTTCGGCGGCGACGGCTGGGAGGCTCCGCAGCTCCTCGAGATCGGCGGCGACGCGCTCGACGGCTGCTATTACTCCACCCACTTCTCGCCGCAGAACGAAGATCCGGCCGTGCAAAAATTCGTCGGCCGCTTCCGCGAACGTTGGGAAGGCCAGACGCCCGACGCCTTCGCCGCGCTCGGCTACGACGCCGCGTATGTGCTCGCCGACGCGCTCAAGCGCGCGGGCACCACGAAGGCGGCCAAGCTGCGCGACGCCCTCGCGGCGACGCGCAATTTCAGCGGCGTGACCGGCGTGACGACGATCGACAAAAACCGCGACGCCTCAAAACCCGCCGCCATCCTGAAGATCCAGAACGGCAAGCTCACGTTTTTGAAAACGGTGGCACCGTAAACGGCGGCGCGAAGCGCCGCCGAGCTGAGAGCCGAGAGTCCAGAGCGAAACCATGTTCAAATTCGAGAAACTGGCCGTGTGGCAGAAAGCGGTTGCGTTCGCCGATCTCATCTACGCCAAGTCAGCGGGTTTTCCGGATGCCGAACGGTTCGGGCTCACGAATCAAATTCGACGCGCTGCCGTTTCGATTTCCTCCAACATCGCCGAAGGTTCGGCCAGACCGGACCCCGATTATGCCCGCCTCCTCAGCATTGCCTCCGGGTCGCTCTACGAAGTTGTCACCCAAGCAACGATCGCCCGGAATCAGCGCTTTCTCAAAGACGCTGATTTTGCCGACATCTACGCGGCCGCCGACGAGATTGCGCGAATGCTGACAGGCCTTCGTCAATCCCTCAGCTGATCGGCTCTAGGCTCTGGGCTCTCAGCTCTCGACTTTTTCAATGACCGAATTCCTCCAACAGCTCATCAACGGCCTATCGCTGGGAGCGATTTATGCTCTCATCGCGCTCGGCTACACGATGGTCTACGGAGTCCTGCGGTTCATCAATTTCGCCCATGCCGACGTGTTCATGGTGGGCGCGTTCATCGGCTACTTCCTCGGCCACCGGCTGCCGGAGAACACGATCTGGGCCGGGCTGCTCGTCCTGCTCGGCGCGATGCTCGGCTGCGCGCTCCTGGGCATGCTGATCGAACGGCTCGTCTACCGTCCGCTCCGCGGCGGACCGACGCTCAACGTCCTCATCACCGCGATCGGCATGTCCTTGCTGCTTGAATACACCGGCCAGCTTCTGTTCGGCGCGGCGCCGCGCACGTTTCCCCAGGTGTTCCCCTCGACGAATGTCCGTTTCGGCGCCCTGATCGTCTCCAGCAACCAGCTGCTCGTGATGGTCGTCGCCTTCGTGCTCATGATCGGACTGCAACTGATCGTGTTTCGGACGAAGATCGGCACCGCGATGCGCGCCGTGGCACTGAATCCGAAGGCCGCCCAGCTCGTCGGCGTGAACAACAACGTCGTGATCGCGTTCACCTTCGCCCTCGGCTCCGCGCTCGCCGGCGCCGGCGGCGTCCTCTACGCGCTCAACTATCCGTCGATCGATCCGCTGATGGGCGTCGTGCCCGGGCTCAAGGCTTTCGTCGCCGCCATCCTCGGCGGCATCGGCAACATCCCCGGCGCCGCGCTCGGCGGACTGCTGCTCGGCACCGTCGAGACCTACGTCGGCGGGAGCCAGTGGTCCACTTACAAGGACGCCATCGCGTTTGCCGTTCTCATCATCATCCTCCTTTTCCGCCCCGCCGGTCTGCTGGGGCGTTTCACGGTGGAGAAGGTATGATCTTCAAGCCCAGAGCCTGGAGCCCAGAGCCCAGAGTCGAGTCATCCGCGACCATGCCACTTCCCTTACCTTCCACTTCCGTCGCTCTGGGCACTCGGCTCTAGGCTCTCAGCTCATCCGATGCCCAAACCCCACCTCGCGCTTTTCGCCGGACTGCTCGTCGCCATCGGCGTCTCGCATTTCTCCGACCACATCGACCCTTACCACCTCGATGTGCTGACGGGTATCGGCATCAACGTCATCCTCGCGGTCTCGCTCAACCTGGTCAACGGCTACACCGGCCAGTTCTCGCTCGGCCACGCCGGCTTCATGTCCGTCGGCGCCTATCTGGCGGCGGCAGTATCCATGTCTCTTGGACCGCAGCTGCTCGGCGACGAACCGACCGTGTTTCACGAAGGCCTGCTGTTCCTCGGCGCGCTGCTCGCCGGCGGGCTCAGCGCCGGACTGGCGGGACTGCTCGTCGGCGTGCCGTCCCTGCGACTCAAGGGCGACTACCTCGCGCTCGTCACGCTCGGCTTCGGCGAGATCATCCGCGTCGCGTTTCAGAATGTCGAAAGCCTCGGCGGCGCACTCGGCCTCAACGGCATCCCTCCCTACACGACGATCTTCTGGGTGCTCGCGTTCGTGGCCGTCACGATCTTCGTCGTGACGAGCCTCGTGCACTCCACCTACGGCCGGGGCTTCATCGCGACCCGCGACGACGAGATCGCCTCCGAGGCGGTCGGGCTCAACACCACGCGTTACAAGATCGTCGCCTTTGTGATCGGCGCGTTTTTCGCCGGCGTCGCGGGCGGGCTCTACGGGCACTTCAAGATGACCATCACGCCCACCGGCTTCGATTTTACCAAGAGCATCGAGATCGTCGTGATGGTGATCCTCGGCGGCATGGGCAACACCCTCGGCGTCGTGCTCGCCGCGGTCCTGTTGACGCTGCTGCCCGAGGTGCTGCGTCCCGTCGCGGAGTATCGCATGGTCCTCTACTCTTTCCTTTTGATCGTCCTCATGCTCGCGCGACCGCAGGGTCTGTTTAACTTCCGGCTGTCGTTCGGAAAACGATCGCCCGCGCCATGAGTTCCGCCCCCGCCGCACCGTTGCTCCAGCTCGACCGCGCCACCATCCGCTTCGGCGGTCTGACGGCGGTCAACGGTTTCGACTTCTCCATCGGCGAGGACGAGCTCATCGGTCTCATCGGCCCCAACGGCGCCGGCAAAACAACGGTTTTCAACCTGATCACCGGCGTCTATCAGCCGACGGACGGCGCAGTGCGGTTTTGCGGCCGCAATCTCGCCGGCCTGCGCGTCGACCAGATCGTGGCCTGCGGCATCGCGCGCACGTTTCAAAACATCCGGCTCTTCGGCAGTCTCTCGGTTTTCGACAACGTTCGCGTCGCCTGCAACCTGCACCGCGCCACCAGCCCGCTGCAGTCGCTCGTCCGGCTCGGCCGCTTTCGCCACGACGAAGCAGCCATCGCGCGACGCGCCGAGGAACTGCTCGAGATTTTCAATCTCCGTCGTCTCCGCGACGCGCCCGCGCAGAGCCTGCCTTACGGCGAGCAGCGCCGGCTCGAGATCGTCCGCTGCCTCGCCACCCAGCCGAAGCTGCTGCTCCTGGACGAACCCGCCGCCGGCATGAATCCCACCGAAAAGGCGGATCTCGTGCGGCTGATCCAGCGCATCCAGAAGGAATTCAAGCTCTCGGTGCTCCTGGTCGAGCACTCGATGAAAGTCGTCATGGGCGTTTGTCAGCGCATCGCCGTGCTCGATTACGGCGTAAAAATCGCCGAGGGCACCCCGGCCGAAATTCAGTCAAACCCCAAGGTGATCGAAGCCTATCTCGGCGAGGACCACCACAAATCCATCGCGCATCACTGACGTCACTTTGTTTTCCCGCTCCTCGCTTCTCCGCTCGCGCGATGCGCCGGCCGGAATCGGAGATCGAGAATCGAAAATCGAAATGCTCCAAGTTTCCGATCTTCAGGTCTCCTACGGCGCGATCGCCGCGCTCGCCGGCATCTCGTTCAAAATTCCGCAAGGCGCCATCGCGACGCTCATCGGCGGCAACGGTGCGGGCAAAACCACCACGCTGCGCACCATCTCCGGACTCCTGCGGGCGCGCGCCGGCCGGATCTCGTTTCTCGGCGAGGAGATTTCCTCGCTGCCGTCGCATCAGATCGTCGCCCGCGGACTCTGCCAGGTGCCCGAGGGCCGGATGATTTTTTCCAATCTCACGGTCGACGAGAACCTTTCGATGGGCGCGTATCTGCTGCACGACTCCTCGCTCATCGCGAAAAATCGCGCGTATGTCTTCGACGTGTTTCCGCGCTTGCAGGAGCGCCACAAGCAGATGGCCGGCACGCTCTCCGGCGGCGAACAACAGATGCTCGCCATCGGCCGCGCACTGATGGGCAGCCCGAAATTTCTCATGCTCGACGAGCCCTCCCTCGGCATCGCGCCGCGGCTCATCTCGACGATTTTCGAGAAGATCGTGGAGATTAACCGCGACCACGGAATCACCATCCTGCTCGTCGAACAAAACGCCAATCTCGCCCTCGAGGTTTCGTCCTACGCCTACGTCCTCGAAACCGGTCGCGTCGTGATGGAAGGCGATTCGAAGCAGCTCCGCAACGACCCGCGCCTGAAAGCCACTTACCTCGGCGGTTGACCGCTTTCCCGCGCGGGCCGGTCAACGCGCCTCCAACACGGCGACAGGCAGATCGGTGAAGACCTCCGCGAGCGCCAGCGGCGCGCCGCCGTCGAACCTTCTCCCCGTCAGCGCGTCGCGCCATCCGCCCGCGGCCGTCACCTCCACCGCCGTGTCCGTCCATACCAATCCCAGCGGCGGACATCCCAGCGCGGTCGTCAGTCGCGGCACCACGACACAGATCCGCTCCTTCTCGCGCCAGCGCTCGAAGGCGATCGCGTTGTTCGCAAACCGGCCCGTCAGTTCCAGCGGCCGATACTCGCCCGCGCGAAACAACTCCGGTCGCGCCGTTCGCAACGCGAGCAGCACCCGCGTGAGTTTCAGTTTCACCGCGCCGTCCTCCCACTGCGCCAGCAAGGTGCGCCAGTCGGCGTGTTCCGCACGGCGAGCCACCGCGGCGTTGTCGGCGAAATCGACCGGCCGGCGGTTGTCGGGATCGACCAGGCTGAAGTTCCAGCGTTCGCAGCCTTGATAGAAATCGGGCACGCCCGGTGACGTGCATTTCAGCACGAGTTGCGCGAGCGAGTTGATCATCCCGAGATGCGCGAGCCGCCGCGCCTTCGGCCGGAAACTTTCGAGAAACGCGCGGCCCGTCTCCGGATGCAGGATCGCCGCGATAAAGCGATCGCCCGCTTCCATCCATGGTTCGTTCTGATGCACCCACGAGGTGTTGCGTTTCGCTTCGTTCACCGCCTTGCGCCAGTGTTCGCGGATCCGGGTGAGAAAGGTTTCGTCCGGGTCGGCATCGTCGACCGGCCACGCGCCCAGCAACATCTGATACAACCGATATTCCTCATTCGCATCGGGCGCCGCGCGACCGTCACACACCGTCTTGTGTCCGCGATTGATTTCCGACCACTCCGCCAGCCAGTCGCGCCACGCATGCGGCATCTCCGACAACGCATACAGTCGGGCACGCATGTCCTCGCCGAACTTCGTGTCGTGCGTCGAACTCGCCAGCAACGTCTGCGGCGTGCGCCGCAGCCGCTCGAGATTCGCGGTGTGAAATCCCGCCACCGTCCCGCCGAAGCGCCCCGGATTCCCGCCGACCTCGTTCAGCGCGACGAAACGACTGTAGGTGTAAAACGCCGTGTCCTCGACCGATTTCGCCATCACGGCGCCCGTGTATTGCTGGAAGCTCAAAACCCACGCGACCAGCCGCTCGCGCAGAAAGCCCCCCGCTCCGTCGCCGGGATAATCTCCAGCCAATACATCGCGCACCAGCTCGAAGGGCCCCGCATCGAGCCGCCGGTTTCTCGCGATCGCCACCGCGCACGCGCGCTCGATCGTGTGCCGATCCTGCGGTGTCAACGGCTCGTCCTCTCCGCGATAGGTGCGATACACGCCGTGCGCGGCCATGAGCTCGCGCACCGCCACCGTGAGCTCATGACGCGTCACGTCGCGCCAGCGCCGGTCCTGCTGCAGCAGCTCGGTGAGGTCGTGCGCGAGCCGCGTCACCGCATTGGCAAACATCTCCTGCAACACGAGCCGCTTCGTCGCATAAACGACGTCCTCGAACGACGCCGTCTCGCCCGTGAACGCGCCATACGTTTCGGTGAAGCGACGCTCGGCCCGCGAATCCACCAGCACGCCCGCGACCTGCGCGATGAACTCGTAGCCCGTCGTGCCGTGCGTGGCCCAGTTGTCCGGTAGGTTCTCCTCATCCTCGAGGATCTTCTCGACGACGACGTAAAGCGACGCCGCGCCCCCGCCGTCATCCGCGAGCAGGCTTTGCAGGCGATTCAAATACTGCCGCGGATCGCGCAGGCCATCGATGTGGTCGATCCGCAAACCCGTCACGACGCCGGTGTGCAGCAACTCCGCGAGCAGCGCATGGCACTCGCGAAACACCTCGGGATTCTCCATCCGCAGACCGATCAGCGTGTCGATCGCGAAGAAGCGGCGATAGTTCGTCTCGTGCACGCCGGCTTTCCAGAACGCCAGCCGGTAGTGCTGCTGCTGCAGGATCGCGTCGAGTTCGTCGAACGACGCCGGGTTTCCCTCCGTGCCGTTCAATGATTGCAGACGCGCATCCACGCGCTCGCGCAGACCGGCGTCGCCCGCGAGCAGGTCCGCCAGCCGTTGTTTTCGCGCCGCCAGCTCCGCGGTCCGGGCATTCGCACCCGCGGACTCCTCGCGCGCGCGCAACCACGGCAGCGCACCCAATTCGCGCAACAACTCCGCCAGCCGCGCCTCGCGTGCGCCGTCGTCCGCCGGCATCAGCACGGCCGGATAACTCTGCGGACTCAGCGGGAAACGCATTTCGTAATACGCGACACTCAGCGTGCCCTCCTCGAGCACCAGACTCAGTTTTCCCGCTTCGAGCACCCGGCCGTAATGATCTTCCAGCAACGGCACCAGCACCTGGGAACGCCCATCGCTCGCGCCGGCATTCCAGTCGATGTCGAAGAAGCGCGCGTAGGCGGAATTCTCCCCGTGCTCGAGCACGTCGCGCCACCAGCGGTTCAACAAACCGGGTCCATTGATGCCCATGTGATTCGGCACGAAATCGAGCAACAACCCCATCTCCCGCTCACGCAGCTTCGCATGCAGTTCCCGCAGCGCGTCGCGGCCGCCGAGCTTCAAATCGACGCGACGGTAATCGTTCACATCGTAGCCGTGCGTGCTGCCGGGCGTGGAGAGAAAGATCGGCGACGCATACAGGTCCGAGATCCCGACGGAGGAAAGATAATCGACGATCGCCGTCGCCGCGGAAAACGGAAACTCGCGGTGCAGCTGCAGACGATAGGTGGCGCGCGGGACGCGCCGGGCGGTTTTCAACGACATGGAAGTTCAGAGCGCGGCGTTCCTCGCCACCAGCAGGACCGTCGACGACCGATCCAGCACCAGCGCATCGAGGCAGTTCGCTCCCGGCCGGCCCACGCTCGTCTCGCCGGCCGTCGCAGCGGCGCTCTCGAGCTCGATCGCCCAGCCCATGCCGGGCGGCGGCGCCAGACGTTCGTCCGTCCCCCACGCGATCCGCGCCTCGCCGCGGAGCGCGCTGATCACCAGCCGGTCCGGCTGGCCGGACGCGCGATAACGCAGCGCCACGACGTTTCCGATGGCGAACGCGCGCCAGCCTTCTCGTGTTCGCGTGCAGTCCCGCACCCACGCGGCGCGGTGCCGCAGGCATTCGCGATAAAGCGCGATCATACCCGCGTGCGGCGATTGCCGAACCTCGTCCCACCGCAGCTTCGATCGCGCGAACGTCGTCTCCGCCTGCGGATCGGGAATGTCTTCCGGCGCCAGCGTCGCATTCAGCCCGACCGAGGAAAACTCCTTCTGGCGCCCCGCCGACACCTGTTGCCCGAGTTCGCCTTCGTGATCGGTGAAATACAGGAAGGGCGAGCTCGCCGCCCATTCCTGGCCCATGAAGATCAGCGGCGGATACGGCCCGAGCAGCAGGAGCGCCGAGGCCGCCCGAAAGGCCGACGCCGCGATCAGATGTTCGAGCCGCTCGCCGCGCGCGCGATTGCCGACCTGATCGTGATTCTCGATGCAAACCACGAAGGTCTTGGCCGGCAGGTGATCGCAGGGCTCGCCGCGGGGTTTACCTTTCCACTGCGGATACGGCTGCCCCCGATAAAACCAGCCGTGCTGCAGCGTGTCCGCGAGATCCTCGGCCGAACCGCTGTAACTCTTGAAATACGATTCCTGCACCCCCGTCAGCGCGACGCGGATCTCGTGGTGAAAATCGTCCGCCCACGCGGCATCGAGGCCCCAGCCTTCGCCGCTTTTCTCCACGACGAAACCGGCGTTGCGGTCGTCCTCCGCGATCAGGAATGCGCCGCGGCGGTGCGCTTCCGCAGCGATCTCCGCAAGCAAGTGCCGGGGCGTCGTGTCGACGATCGCATGCGTCGCGTCCAGCCGCAGCCCGTCGAAGCGAAACTCGTCGAGCCAGTAACACGCATTGGCGCGGAAGAAATCCCGCACCGGCGCGTTGTCCTCCGCGCTCAGGTTGAAACCCTGTCCCCACGGCGTGTGCCGGTGCGGGTCGAAATAATGCGACGCATAACGCGCGAGATAATTCCCGTCCGGGCCGAGGTGGTTGTAAACGACGTCGAGAATCATTGCCAGGCCCCGCGCGTGCGCCGCATCGACGAGCGCGCGCAGGTCGTCCGGATGCCCGTAACACCGCGCCGGGGCAAACAGCGCCACGCCATCGTAACCCCAGTTTCGCTCGCCGGGAAAATCCGCGACCGGCATCAGCTGGATTGCCTCGATACCCAACGCGGCGACGTGATCGAGCTTCGCGATGGCGGCCCGGAACGTGCCCTCCGGCGTAAACGTGCCGACGTGCAACTCATAGATGGATTGCCCGCGCCAGCCGGGCCGCTGCCAGGTGTCGCATTTCCATGAATACGCCGAGGCGTCGACGCACGCGGACGGGCCGTGCACCCCTTCCGGCTGGAAGCGCGAGGCGGGATCGGGCAGTTCCGCGCCGTCCGGCAGCGCATAGTTATAGCGATCGCCGCTCCGGCCCTCCGGATCGTGAACGGCGAAATATCCGGCCTGCTCGCGTTTCATCGCGAGCCGGCGTTCGCGACCGTCCGCCGCCGAAACCCGCACCTGGAGTGTGGCGTGGTCCGGCGCCCAAACCCGATAAACCACGCCCTGCCCGCCCACGACTGCGCCGAGAGCGGGCGCGGGCGAAACGGTCGGACCGGTGCGGTCATCGAGGATTCGGGTCATGGCAGGAGAGCGCGAACGCGCTTAGTCGGTTGCGGCCAGGCACCGGTTCCGAACCGGCCGGGTTTGGCGCGGCCGCTCAATTGCGGGGCCGTGTTCCTCCCTATTCCCGGAACGGGGGGATTTCCTGCCGCAGCGCGTTGCCCGGCGGGCCCATTGCGAAGAGGAGTGCAAAATCCCTTTCAATCATGGCCGTCTACGAAAACACGCTTCGCAATCAGGTCGCTTTTGTCACCGGCGTCGGCTCCGGCATTGGCCAGGCCGCCGCCCTACTCCTCGGCCGGGCCGGTGCTCGCATCGGCGGTTTCACGCACAAACTCGAGGAGGCGGAGGCGACCTCCGCGACGATTCGTCAGGCGGGGGGCGAAGCGCTCGGGTTCGGAGGCGACGTTTCCTCGTCGGAGGACGTCGGGGCGGCGGTGCGGAAGATCGAGGAAAAGTGGGGCCGGCTCGACATCGTCGTCGCCAATGCCGGCATCAACGGATTGTGGGCGCCGCTCGACGAGTTGCCCGAGAAGGAATGGTCACGCACCCTGGAAGTGAATCTTACGGGCACTTTCCTCACGATCCGGCACAGCCTACCGTTGTTGAAGAAAAAAGGCGGTGCCGTCGTGATTGTCTCGTCGGTCAACGGCACGCGCATGTTCAGCAATTCCGGGGCCTCCGCCTACGCGACCTCGAAAGCCGGCCAGCGCGCCTTTGCGCGGATGATTGCGCTCGAGCTCGCAAAGCATCGCATCCGGGTGAATACGATTTGTCCTGGTGCGATCGACACCAACATCGACGAAAACACGAAACGTCAGGATCTGGATAAAGCCGGCGAGCCGGTGAAATTTCCCGAAGGCCAGGTGCCGCTCACCGATGGAAAGCCCGGCACCTCCGAGCAGGTCGCGCAACTCATCTGGTTTCTCGTGTCGGACCTCTCGTCGCACATCAGCGGCACGGAAGTCTACATCGACGGCGCGCAATCGCTGTTGCAGGGCTGAACCTCGCGAAACAAGGAGAGCCCACGAAACACACGGACAACACGGAAAGAACTGTTTCCGTTTCCGTGTGTTCCGTGGGCTGAATCAGTCCAAGTCTGAGTTTTCGCGTCAGCCTTTCTTCGGCGGGGACAACAGGGCGATCGGTGCGCGTTTGCGGGAAGGATTGCGGGCTTCGTCGCCGGTGCCGGTTTCCTGCTGGAAGAGCGCCATCGAATGCGCGGGCAGCACATGCGCGTCGCCGCCCTGGCGAAGGACCATTGGTTCGTCAATGAACCCGTATTCCGAAGCCGTATCCAAAATCTGGCGCCAGCGCACCTGCGCCGCGCTCGGCAGCGTCACCTCGACGTGCTCCGAATGCGCGTTGAAATAGAGGAGGAAGGTGTCGTCGCGCACGCGCTCGCCTTCGTAGGTCCAGAGCGCCAGCGAATCGCCGCTCAGCACCACGCCGAGCACCTTCGCAAAATCCGCCGCCCAAGCCTCGTCGTCCATCTCGGAACCGTCCGGATGAAACCAGGTGAGGTCCTTCATCTCGCTGCCGCGAAGCCGGCGGCCGCGAAAGAAGCTCGAGTTGTGAAAAATCGGATGCGCGAGGCGGAACTTGATCAGGCGGCCGGTGAAGTCCGCGAGCCGGCGCGCGTTCACATCGCGCAACCACGGCAGCCAGCTGATTTCGTTGTCCTGACAGTAGGCATTGTTGTTGCCACGCTGCGTCGCGCCAGCCTCATCGCCGCCGCGCAGCATCGGCACGCCTTGCGAGAGGAACAGCGTCGCGAGGAAATTGCGCTGCATGCGGCGTCGCAATTCGAGCACCGGCTCGGGCGCGTCGAGGCCTTCGTGGCCCCAGTTCGCGGAGTGGTTGTTGTTGTCGCCGTCCTGGTTGTTTTCGCCGTTGGCCTCGTTGTGCTTCTGGTCGAACGACACGAGATCGCGCAGCGAAAAACCGTCATGCGAGGTGATGAAGTTGATGCTCGCGGTCGGAGTCTTGCCGCTGCCGGCATAAAGATCCGAGCTGCCGCAGAGCCGATAAGCGAAGTCGCCCATGTGGCCGGATTCGCCTTTCCAGTAACGGCGCACGGTGTCGCGGTAGCGGCCGTTCCACTCGGCCCAGAGGACGGGAAAGTTTCCCACCTGATAACCGCCCTCGCCGACGTCCCACGGCTCCGCGATCAGCTTCACCTGCGAGATCACCGGATCCTGATGGATCACGTCGAAGAACGACGACAGCCGGCTGACCTCGTGCAGCTCGCGCGCGAGCGCCGGCGCGAGGTCGAAGCGGAAACCGTCGACGTGCATCTCCGTCACCCAGTAGCGCAGGCTGTCCATCACGAGCTGCAGCACGCGGGGATTCGGGACATTGAGCGTGTTGCCCGTGCCCGTGTAATCCATGTAGTAGCGCGGCTGGTCGCCGACCAAACGGTAGTAACTTGCGTTGTCGATCCCGCGAAAGCTCAGCGTCGGTCCGAGGTGATTACCCTCGGCGGTGTGATTGTAGACGACGTCGAGGATCACCTCGAGTCCCGCGGCGTGCAGGCTGCGCACCATCGTGCGAAACTCATCCACTTCCGAAGCGATCGCGTCGCCGCTGCGGTAGGTCGGCTCCGGCGCGAAGAAGCCGAGCGTGTTGTAGCCCCAGTAGTCCGTGAGGCCCTGGTCGAGCAGGTGCTTTGACGTGACGTGCTGGTGCACCGGCAGCAGCTCGATCGCGGTGACGCCGAGGTGCTTGAAATACTCGATCGCACGCGGGCTGCCGAGGCCGGCGTAGGTGCCGCGCAGCTCGGACGGCAATTCGTCCCAGAGCTTGGAAAAACCCTTCACGTGGACCTCGTAGATCACCGTTTCGTGCAGCGGCCGGTTCGGCGGCGTGTCGTTGCCCCAGGCGAACGTCGGGTCGATCACGGCCGCTTTCGGCATCAGCACGGCATCGTCGCGCGGGTCGAACGACAGGTCTCCCGCCGGATCGCCGATCGTGTATCCAAAATTCTCATCCGCCCATTGCACCTGCCCGGCGATCGCCTTCGCGTAGGGGTCGAGGAGCAGCTTGTTCGGATTGAACCGGTGCCCCTTCTCCGGCTCGTAGGGGCCATGCACGCGATAGCCGTAAAGCTGCCCGGGGCGAATCTCGGGCAGAAAGCAGTGCCACACCTGGTCGCTGCGATCGCGCAGCACGATGCGCGCGACCTCGGGTTCGCCGAGGCGATCGAAGAGGCACAATTCGACCTTGGTCGCATTTTCGGAAAACACCGCGAAGTTGACGCCGTTGCCGGTCCAGGTCGCGCCGAGAGGATAAGGGCTGCCTCGCCAGTGCTTTGTCGGTTTCATGGGTGGCGCCGCCGACAGGCGAACGGTCGCTGCGTTCCGCGGCGCGGGATCAGGCCGGCTCTTGATTTTTGCCGCGGGACGCTAAACTAGCGGGCTCTTTTGCATCTTCAGCTCTAGAACCTTAGCTCATCGCTAACGACCACACTTCTATGTCCACCGCTACTCCGCAAAAATTCGAGTTCCAGGCCGAGATCAAGCAGCTGCTCGATATCGTCATCCACTCGCTCTACACGGAGAAGGAAATCTTCGTCCGCGAGTTGGTATCGAACGCGTCCGACGCCCTCGAGAAGCTGCGCCACACGCAGCTCACCGAGAAGGAGATCTTCGACGACAAGCTCGACCTCGAGATCAACGTCACCACCGACGACAAGGCCAAGACGATCACGATCCAGGACTTCGGCATCGGCATGACGCGCGCCGAACTGGTGCAAAACCTCGGCACCATTGCCCACTCCGGCTCCAAGGCATTTCTCAAAGCCCTCGGCGAAGGCGGCCAGAAAAACGCCAACCTGATCGGCCAGTTCGGCGTCGGCTTCTACTCCGCCTTCATGGTCGCGAAGCGCGTGCGCGTCTACTCGCACTCCTGGCGCGCGAACGAGCCGGGCCACGTCTGGACTAGCGACGGTTCCGGCAGCTACGAGATCGAGGAAAGCGAGGGCGAGCGTCGCGGCACGAAGATCGTGATCGAGTTGAAGGACGACTGCGCCGACTTCTCGCAGGACTGGAAGATCAAGGAGATCCTCGAGCGCTACAGCGCATTCATCTCGTTTCCGATCAATCTCAACGGCAAGCGCATCAACACCGTCCAGGCACTCTGGCTGCGCAACAAGAACGAGATCAAGGACGAGGAATACACCGAGTTCTACAAGTTCCAGGCCCACGCCTACGACGAGCCGCGGCTGCGGCTCCACTTCTCGGCCGACGCGCCGCTCTCGATCAACGCACTGCTTTTCGTCCCGAAGGAAAACACCGAGAAGCTGGGCTTTTCCCGTCTCGAGCCGAGCGTCGCACTCTACTGCCGCAAGATCCTCATCGACGCCAAGCCCAAGAACCTCCTGCCCGAATGGCTGCGCTTCCTGAAGGGCGTCGTCGATAGCGAGGACCTGCCGCTCAACATCTCGCGCGAGACGATGCAGGACAAGGCCCTCATCGAGAAGCTCAACAAGGTCATCACGAAACGCTTCCTCAAATTCCTCGAAGAAGAGGCGAAGCATCGCGTCGACGGCTACAACGAGTTTTTCGCCGAGTTCGGCATTTTCCTGAAGGAAGGCGCCGCGATGGATTTCGCCCACAAGGACCAGCTGGCGAAGTTGCTGCGCTTCGAGTCGTCGCTGACGGAAAAGGGCAAGACCACCTCGCTCGCCGATTACGTTTCCCGCATGGGCGGCGACCAGAAGGAGATCTATTACCTCGTCGGTCCGAACCGCGCGGCCATCGAAAGCGGCCCGTATCTCGAGGGTTTCAAAGCCCGCAATCTCGAAGTGCTGTTCTGCTATGAAGCGGTCGACGAATACGTGATGAACAGCCTGCGCGAGTTCGACGGCAAGAAGCTCACCGCCGCCGATCACGCCGACGTGAAACTCTCCGACCTGCCGAAACCCGAGGGCGCGCTCAGCGAGGACGACACGAAAAAGCTCACGAGCTGGCTCAAGGACACGCTCGGCGAACGCGTCGCCGAGGTGAAGGCGTCCGATCGCCTCGTCGATTCCCCCGCGCTCGCACTCAACGCCGACAAGTTCATGTCGCCGCACATGCGCCGCATGATGAAGGCCATGAATAAGGACGGCGCCGACTCGCCGCTGCGCGTGAACCTCGAGATCAACCCGCGCTCCGCGGTGATCAAGCGCCTGTTCGAGACGCACACCGCCGCGCCCGACCGCGCGAAGCTCGTCGCCGAACAGATCCTCGACAACGCGCTCATCAGCGCCGGCCTCCTCGACGACGCCACGCCGATGGTCGCACGTCTCTATAAGCTGCTCGAGAACGTCTGAGGCCAGCGCCTCGCTTCATCAAAGCCCGGCAAAACCGCCGGGCTTTTTTCGCGCTCGCGACTCGCGTTTCCCGCCGGCCGGACTGAAATCGTCCGCGTCATGATTCGCTGCATTCGCGTTCCCCTCTTCCTCGCGCTCGGTGTGATTTCGTCCGCGTCGCTCGCGCGCGCCGCCGAACCCACCGGCGATCTTTCGCAATGGTCCGTCGAACAGATGCCCGGCGGCAGCGTCACCACGCGCGGCGACACGCTCGTGATCGAAGACGACGGCGGCTGCACCGTCTGGTATCGTCACAAACTCACCGCGCCGGTCGAGATCACCTACGAGGTCACCGCCGTGTCGAAAGGCGGACCGCACGATCGCGTGTCCGACGTGAACTGCTTCTGGATGGCCAGCGATCCGAAGACGCCCCACGAACTGCCTTCCGGCCGTTCGGGCGCGTTCGCCGATTACGATTCGCTCGCGACCTACTACGTCGGCATGGGCGGTTGGAACAACACCTTCACGCGTTTCCGCCGCTACGCCGGCGACGGCTCGAAACCGCTCCTTCCTGAACACGATTTGAAAGACGCGAAGTTCCTGCTGGAGCCGAATCGCACTTACAAGATCCGCGTCGTCGCCGGCGACGGTGTCGCCGAATACTGGCGCGACGGCGAAAAAATCTTCTCGTTCAAGGATCCCTCTCCCCTGACGAGCGGCTGGTTCGGTTTCCGCACCGTGAAAAGCCATCTCGAAATCCGCAATTTCCGGATCCACCGGTAACCAACTCCGGTAGGGACGCCTCTCCGAAGCGTCCGCGAACAACCTCCCGCCCTCTCCCAAAACCAGGCGCCGCTCCCACGGCGCCTTTTTCGTGCCCCTCCGCGACCATGCGAAACCCGCATGACCAAGCCCCGTCCGACGCAGTGGCGGCGCGTCGCTCCCTGCGTTATCCTTTCGCCGTCACCGAAAACCACGACCGCCATCCGCCATGAACTACACCCGCCTCTACGCCGACGCCGCCGGGATTTCCCATTTCGAAGCCGTCGCCGTGCCGCTCGAGAGCTCCGGCGAAATCGGCCGGCTCTCGCCGCCCCAGCCCGGCCGCGGCGTGATCTTCCGCGAAACCGCGCCGACCTACGACTACGACTGGCACCAGCCGCCGCAGCCGCAGTGGATCGTGCTCCTCGATGGTGAGATCTCCATCGAAACGGGCGATGGCGAGACCCGCACGTTTCGCGGCGGCGACGTGCTGCTCGTCGAAGACACCCACGGCCGCGGCCACCGCACGAAGCAACTCAGCCCCGGTCCCCGCCGCTCGCTGTTCATCCCTCTTTCCTGACTCCTTTCATTTTATGAACACACCCATCACCGGTCTCCACCACCTCACCGCCATCGCGACCGATGCGCAGGCGAACATCGATTTCTACGCCGGGCTGCTCGGACTGCGGCTCGTGAAGAAGACCGTCAACTTCGACGATCCGTCCGCCTACCATCTCTACTATGGCGACGAAGCCGGCACGCCCGGATCGATCGTCACGTTCTTCTACTGGCCCGGCGCGTCGCGCGGCGGCATCGGTTCCGGACAAGTCACCGCCATCTCGCTGTCCGCCCCGCCCGCGTCGCTCGGGTTCTGGCGCGACCGCCTGACGCGGAACGACGTCGCCGCCGAAGCCCGCACGCGTTTCGGCGAAGACGTGCTTACGTTCGCCGATCCCGACGGTATTCCCATCGAAATCGTCGCCGTGGAAAACGATTCGCGGCGCGGCTGGAGCGGCGCCGGCGTATCCACCGAACATGCGCTGCGCGGGATGCACACCGCGGAGCTCACGGTCCGCGAAGCCGCGCCCACCGAGGCACTGCTCACCGGCCTCATGGGCCACCGGTTCGTGCGTCGCGAGGGAGATCGCGCGCGGTTCGAAGCCGGTCCGGGCGGCTCCGGACGCTATGTCGACGTCATCGCCGACGTCCGCGCGCCGCGCGGCACGGGCGGCGCCGGCACGATTCACCACATCGCGTATCGCGTCGCGACCGACGCTGCCGAATTGGAAATGCAAGAGGCGTTGACCCAAGCCGGCTATCACGTCTCGGACGTGCGCGATCGGGATTACTTCCACTCGATCTACTATCGCGAGCGTGGCGGCATTCTCTTTGAAATCGCCACGGACGTCCGAGGCTTCGCGGTCGACGAGCCGGCCGAATCCCTCGGCACCACGTTGAAGCTTCCCCGCCAATTCCAGCCCGCACGACAGCAGATCGAAGCCTTGCTGCCGCCGTTGGTCGGCGCCCGGCAATACGCCTGACGTCGATCTCCACGGAACCTACGCAGGGCGCACCGCACCATCGTGGCGCCCTGCTTCGCCCCCACCGCAATCCTCAACCGCGCACGATCATGAGCGTTAAAGTTAAAGTCGTATTCTACAGCATGTATGGACACATCCACCGCATGGCCGAAGCCGTCGCCGCCGGCGCCCGCGAAGTCCCCGGCGCCGAGGTGGAACTTCTGCAGGTCGCGGAAACGTTGCCGCCGGAAGTCCTCGCCAAGATGGGCGCCGCCGACGCGAAGAAGCCGTTCGCTCACATCCCGATCGCCGACCCGAAAAAACTCGCCGAAGCCGACGTGCTGTTCTTCGGCACCGGCACACGTTTCGGCAGCGCCACCGCGCAGATGCAGGCGCTGTTCGACGCCACCGGTTCGCTCTGGAACAAAGGCGCGCTGGTCGGAAAAGTCGGCAGCCTCTTCACCTCATCCGCCAGCCAGCACGGCGGCCAGGAGACGACGCTGCTCAGCATGATGACGTTTCTCCTGCACCAGGGCATGGTGATCGTCGGTGTGCCTTATGCCGAGCAGCGGCTGCTGCACATGGGCGAAATCACCGGTGGCACGCCCTACGGCGCGACCACGATCACGGGCGGCGGAGGCGAACGGATGCCGAGCGAAAACGAACTCGCGATCGCCACGTATCAGGGTCGCCACGCCACGCAGATCGGCGCGCAGCTCGCGCGCAAATAACTCCCTGTCTCATTCGTCGCGCGTGCGGGCGCGTGTCGACGCCTCCGCACGACGCGAGAGCGCGTCGACCAACGCGCGCACCGGCGTCGTCATCGGACCGCGCTGCCACGCGACGAGCAAATGCCACCGCGCCGTCCGTTCGTCGAGTGACCGGTAGGTGACGCCCGGCGCGCGCAGCCTTCCCGTCAGCGCGGGCACGAACGTGACGGCGTTTTCCGCCACGAGCAGCGAGAGGGCGTGCGTGAGGCTGTCGGCGTTCTCCACGAACTTCGGCCGAAACCGTGCCCGCCGGCAGAGCTGCACCACCCAGCGGTTGTAGCCGGGGATATCCTCCTCCTTCGCGCCGACGAACACCTCGCGGCGCAGGTCCGCGAGCGCGATCGACTCGTGCCTGGCCAGCGCGTGCTCCTCCGGCAACGCGACGGCGACCGGCAGCGAGGCGATGCGCTTCACGTAAAACTCGCGCGCGAGCGACGCGTCGGCGTTGCCCACGATGCCGATGTCGAACTCGCCGCGCCGCAGCGCCGCGATCTGTTCGCCGGGCGACATGTCGATGAGCTTCACCTTCACCTCGGGATGATGCGCGCGCACGTCCTTCAATGCCGGATTCAAATACTCCGCCGCCGCCGACATCAGGTAACCGATCCGCAGCGAACCGCTCTGTCCGCGCGCCCGTTTCCGCGCCTCGGCCACCGCGGCCTCGAACTTCTCGAGCAGCGGCGTGAGCCGGTTGAACAGGGTCTGACCCGCCGCCGTGAGCGCGACGCCCCTGTGGCTGCGTTCGAACAGCCGGCCGCCGATCTCCTGCTCGAGCACCTGCACCTGGCGCGTGAGCGTCGATTGCGAAACGCGGAAGCGTTCGGCCGTTTTGCTAAGGCTGCCGGACTCGGCGATCGCCACGAAGGAGTTGAGATAATCGAGATTCACGCGGAGCGCACCGAGTGCAGCGCAACTTCGGGCCGGACGCAAGGCCGGTCATGCGTTTCGCGCATGGCTGGGACGCGGGCCGCGCAGTAGGCGGGAGGACTTTGGTGGGTTATCCTCTCGGCATCGTCACAACCCTCATCACCACGAAAGGATTTATGGACATCGGTTATCTGATCATTCGCCTCGTCATTGGCACCACGCTCGCCGTCCACGGCGCGCAGAAACTCTTCGGCCTGTTCGGCGGCTACGGTCTCGCCGGCACGGGCGGATACTTCGAGTCGATCGGGTTCCGGCCCGGCAAGCCGCTCGCGTTCATCGCCGGCATCGGCGAAACCCTCGGCGGACTCCTGCTGGCCGTCGGCCTGTTCACGCCGTTCGCCTCGGCCGTGCTGTTGAGCACGATGGTAGTCGCGATCGCCGTCCACGCCGACAAGGGCTTCTTCGCACAGTCCGGCGGCTACGAGTATCCGCTCATTCTCGCCACGGCGGTTGCCGCGATCGCGTTCACCGGCTCGGGCGCGCTGTCGCTCGATGCGCTGCTCGGCAACGCGTTCGCCGGCGCGACCTGGGGTGTGACCGCCCTCGCCCTCGGAGCGCTCGGCGCGATTCCGCCGCTCGCGCTCCGCGCGACGAACCGCGCCCGCGCCGCTGCGACCGCGTAACGGCACGGGTTTCAAATCCATCACACGTTCATGTGACACGCCTCCGGCTCGCTGCCGGGGGCGTTTTTGTTTTCCCGCGCGATGTCGCGTCAGTTGGCGAACCTTCGCGTCGTCTCGACGAGCTTCTGCGCGAGCGTTTGCACCGACGCCTGTGAGCGCGGCTCGAGCAGCGAGCCGTCGGGTGCGAAAGCCTTGTGCGCCTGCGGGAGGATGGTGTTGCCCGGCACAATATGCGCGCCGAGATGCAGGAGGAGCTGTTGCGCCATTTTCAAAGAGCGCGCGCCGCCGAGCGCGCCGGGCGATGCCGACACGACCGCGGCGACCTTGCCTTCGAAGGGATTGTCGTCGCCGCGCGTGCACCAATCGATCGTGTTCTTCAGCAGCGGCGTGATCATCGAATTGTATTCCGGCGAGGCGATCAGCAGCGCGGGATGTTGCACGATCAGCTCGATCAGCCGCGTCGCCGGCGCCGGCAGTCCCTCCGCGTCTTCCAGATCGCCGTGATAAAGCGGCAGCGGATAATCGTTGAGATCGACCAGCGTCACCTCGCCCCCGGCCCCGCGGACCGCGTCGACGGTGACCGCGAGCAGTTTCCGATTGAGCGACTCGCGACGCGCGCTGCCGGAGAAAGCCAGGATACGGGGAGTGGAGTTCATGGCCGGGAACTTACGTCGGCCCGGCGCCGCCGCAAGGGACGCGAGGGCGTGAAAAAACTAGCCGGCGGCGCGCCGGCCGCGTTAGTTACCGGCGATGAAAAACGCCAAAAGCTCGCAGGTGTTGCCCCCGAAACAGCGCGACGCGTTGCTCGAAATGCTGAAGACGCGCTTCGAGGAGAACCCGGCGCGTCATGCCGGCGTCGACTGGGCGACCGTCGAGACGCGGCTGAACGCGCACCCGGAAAAGCTGTGGTCGCTGAGCGAGATGGAGCGCACCGGCGGCGAGCCGGACGTGATCGGTCGGGAGAAAAAGACGGGCGAAATCGTCTTCGCCGATTGCTCGCCGGAGAGTCCCAAAGGCCGCGTGAGCGTGTGCTACGATCGCGAGGCGCTGGAGTCGCGAAAGGAGTTCAAGCCGAAGACGAGCGCGACCGAGATGGCCGCCGCGATGGGCACCGAGCTGCTGACCGAAGAGGAGTATCTTGCCCTGCAGCAGCTGGGTTCGTTCGACCTGAAATCGTCGAGCTGGGTGAAAACGCCGGCCGAGATACGAAAGCTCGGCGGCGCGCTGTTCGGCGACCGCCGCTTCGGCCGCGCTTTCATCTATCACAACGGCGCCCAATCCTACTACAGCGCCCGCGGCTTCCGCAGTTCGCTGCGAGTTTGAAATCGAGCGGAGTGCGACCGTTCCCAACCGGCTACCGCGACGCTGTTGTCCGCGGTGGTGTCGTTCGGGATCTCAGTTCGCCTCCGGATTGATCGGACGGCATCGGCGAGACCCGGCGCGATCTGCTCAACGATCCCGTCCGGCGGTTTTGGCTGATTTCGCGATTCCCGCCCGGGTCAACGGCTTCACCGGCGGAAGAATGTCGCGAAAAGCCGCGCCATAAATTTCCCAGACGGTCAGGAATAATCCGAACACCAGCGGGCCCGCGATGAATCCGATCGGGCCGAACAGAAAGAGGCCGCCCAGCGTCCCCACCAGAATGAGCAGATCGGGCATCCGGGCATCCTTGCCGACGAGCATCGGGCGCAGGAGGTTGTCGATCGTGCCGACCACGGCGGCGCACCACAGGGCGACCAGCGTCGCGGTCAAGACATGGTCCGTCGCGTAGAGGTAGATCACGGCGGGGATCCAGACCAGCGCCGAGCCGACGCCCGGGATGACCGAGAGGATCACCATGATCGTTCCCCAGAAGGCAGCGCCCTCGATGCCGGCCATCCAGAGTGCCAGGCCCGCCAGCGTCCCTTGAACGATGCCGATGATCACCGTCCCCTTGATGGTCGCCCGCGTCACAGAGCTGAAGCGCTCGATCATCTGCAGCTCGTCCTCGTGACGCAGCGGAATATAGTAGATCACTTTTTCAAGGATCGCTCTGCCGTCGCGCAGAAAGAAAAACATCGCGTAGAGCATCACGAACGCGTTGAGCAAAAAAGACGCCGTGCCGGCCGTGATCTTGGAGGCTGCCGCCACCAGAAAACCTCCCGCCGATTTGGCGGCCTGACCGAGATGTCCGACGATCGCTTCCTGGCTCGGGACGTAGGGCGCCAGGATGGGAAACCGCTCCACCAGCCAGTCGTGCACATCGAACCGGCTCGATGAGCCGAAGTGCTGCTGCGCCCAAGGCAGCGCCTTTTCGCTCACCTCGACGGCCTGGCTGATCACCACGCCGGTGAATGCACCGAGAGGACCGACGGCGAGCACAACGAGAATCAACAAGGTCGTGAACGAAGCCAGCGACGTCCGGCCTCGAAAACAACGGGTGAGCCAGCGATAGAGCGGATGGCACAACCCGGCGAGCATCGCGCCCAGGAGCAACGGCCGCAGAAAGGGCCACGCGATCGCCAGAGCAAGCAGGGAAATCGCCGCGACCAGCAGCAGCACGAACGCATGGCGAAAGTTCCGACCTCTGATTTGGGAATCGTTCATGAGCCTTGGTCAGCGATAAGAAGGCGCCGCCCGCTTTTTGTGGACTGAAATCACCAGCAATATCGCGATCGCCATGGGCTGGTTGATGGAGCCAGATCGGCCGATCCGAAGATGAACGCGCGCCGCGGAGGCCATGCGACCGTCACTTGCGGGCCCAGCGTTCGCGCAGAAAATGCGCCGCCATCTTGGGCCGGCGGTCGCGGGTGAACACGCCCTTGTAGTTGATTCCGCCCGCGCGACTGGTGCCCTGCCCCGTCTTGAAATCCGCGAAGTTCCACACGTGCATCCCCACAACAAAGGGACGCTCGTCTGCCACGTCCAAATAGCGCCGCAGATACTCGACCTGATACTCCTCCGTCCACATTTCCGGCGGCGTGTTGTG
Organism: Opitutaceae bacterium; assembly: GCA_040255565.1. GTDB lineage: Bacteria > Verrucomicrobiota > Verrucomicrobiia > Opitutales > Opitutaceae > Opitutus. Next base: position 369,440 of record JBDZVH010000003.1, read on the forward strand.
CGCTCCCGGCAGAGTGTCCGTGCCGAATTCGGCGAGCACGATCGGTTTCCCGAGGGTGCGGTGCAGCGCATCGAGCTCGCGCGCCAGTTCCACCGCTCCTGCTTCGAGGCGCCCGCCAAGAACATACCAGCCGTAGTAGCGGTTGATGCAGACGACATCGAAGATGCCGTGCCAGTCCGCCGGGCCGCCTTGCACGCCCACCAACGTAATGGGACGGGTGGCGTCGAGCCGACGCGTCTCCTCGAACATCTCGCGGAAGAACGTCATTCCCGCTTCGACGGCAGCGGCGACCGGAGGGCCTTTCCCAAGCAGCGGACCTCCCATCGGCTCGTTCGCAACGCTCCACATGATCGTGCTCGGGTGATTCTTGTCCCGCGCGACGAGCTCGCGGATCTGCTGCTTGCACTGGACGAGTCGCGCGGCGGTCGCCTCGGACGGATCCTCAAAATTCAAACCGACCGCCGGAATCTCATTGATCACCAGAAACCCGAGACGGTCGGCGAGCATCATCGCTTCCTCCGCGTAGGGATAATGTGAGGTGCGAAAGGAATTGGCCCCAACCCACTTCAACAACTCGTAATTGCGGACCCACACGGGCACGTCCAATCCACGGCCATGCACGGGAAAATCTTCGTGCATTCCGAAGCCGGTAAGTTTGACCGGCCTTCCATTGAGCAGCAGCTGGTCGCCGCGAACTGCGATGGTGCGAATGCCCACCTCAAGCGTGTAGGAATCGGTGACCGTCGGACCTTCCGTCAGCTCGACGGTCAATGGATACAAAAACGGATCGGCGGGACTCCACCGCCGCGCGGACGGCACCCGCACGATCGCCTCGGCCAAGCCGTCGCGAAAACTCAAGTCCGCCTCGCTCGCGCCCAATCGGACCTTCCCTTTCCCCGCGTAGTCGCCCGCCACCGCGGCGGAGACCTTTACCACCCCCTCGTCGCCCTCGATCTCGGTCACGACGGTGATGTCGTCGATGTGCGCGGCCGGTGGGACGGAATAAAGCAGCACCGGACGCTGCAGCCCCGCGTAGGGAAAAAAATCATACGTCGTCAGCGGGAATCCGCCCAACACGCCTGCCACCCCGCCGCCGCCGGGTCCCGGGCCCGGCGGGACGCGGTCCACGAGCTGCTTGTTTTCCACCGAGACGGCGATGACGTTCTTCCGCTCCCACACCAGCTGGCCGCCGATTTCGGCGACAAACGGCAGATGTCCGCCCAGATGCTCGGCAACCTTACGTCCGTTGACCCACACCTTTGCGGCGTAGTTCGCCGACCCGATGCGCAGAAACACACGCTGCCCGCGCCAGGCAACCGGAACGTGGATTTCGTGCAGATACCACGCGAGGCCGAGGTAATCGCGTGCGTCGTCGAAAAGGTCGTTCCAACTGCACGGCACCGCAATCTGGCGCGGAGCGGGCAACGCCCTGAACCATCCCTGGCGTTCGCCTTCCTCATTCGGATCGAGCTGAAACTGCCAGAGTCCCGATGCATCCAGCACGTTCCGGATCAGGTTCTGCTGCGGGTAAAGCAACCCTCCGCGTCCGGGCGGCATGGCTGGTCGCGGTGTGGGAGCGAGGGGAGACGGAGCCTGGCCTTACGCGAGCGCGGGGCTGCGCGCGAACGACGCCGCTCCGGCCGCGGCCGCGAGTGACACGAAGCTTCGCCGGCTCATTCCGCGCCATTCCCCCGCATGGGCGTCGTCGGGCTGCATGTTTTGAACTCGGCCGCGTTGGCGTGTGTGTTTCTCGGCGCTTGCCTTCCGGCGAAGTCACGCTGCGCGGTGGATCCTACGCAGGGAAGGCGCAACTCGCAAGCAACGCACGGCGTTCGATCGCCAAGGGAAGAACCGGGGCCTGCCACCGCCTGCTTCGCAGGCGTAAGCAACAGCGGCCCTCAATCCTTGGCGCCGCTCCTGCAATTTGGCTGCCCGGCATGGATTCGAACCAATCCGTTTCTCCTCTGAGGGCTAGCTTAATGGAAACGGAATGGAAAAATGAGGAAACTAAAGCTGCCCGGGGCCTCGATCTACAAAGACAACAACGGCGCGTCCGCCTGCTGGCGGGCTCGGCTCGGCAAATCGTTCACCGGCGGCGCGCCGGTGAAGAAATCGTTTCGGAGCTACCGCGATGCCTCGAAATGGCTCCGCGACCAGGAAAAGGCCCGCGCTGAGCACGGCCGAGGCGCGTTCCTGATGTCGGACGCTCAGGTGGCCGAAGCGCAAGACGCGTTCGCCCGGCTGGCGGAGGCGACGAAACGAGTCGGTCACAAGTTGAGCCTGTCCGAAGCGGTCACGTTCTTTCTCCGCCACGGCGCGCCGCAGGGAGGCCGCAAAACCGTTCAGGAGGCAATCGACACGTGGCTGGGCGAGAAAGCCAAGAACGCCAGCACGCGCCACGGCGTCCAAGCCGTGCTGAATCGCTTTGCCGCCAAATTCGGTGACCGACCCATCAACGAAATCATGGTAAGAGACGGCCAACGGTTCATCGACGAATCCGGCGTATCAGCGAATTCGAAAAACCATTACGCCCGCGACATTTCGACGGTCTTCGAATGGGCAACCAAACCCGGTCGGCAGTGGTTGCATGACAATCCTTGGCTTCACGTGACGCTTCCAAAGAAGTCGCCGGTCAAAATTGGAATCCTCACGCCCGCGGAGGCAGGCAAGCTACTCACCGCCGCCGCAGCACAACCGAAGACTCCACTGCTCGGCAGCATCGTGCTCGGCCTGTTTGCCGGCCTGCGCACTGCCGAGCGGGCGCGAATCGATTGGTCGGCGGTTCACCTAAATGGCGCTCGGCCGTTTGTGGAAATCAAAGCTGAGTGGGCGAAAACGTCGGCTCGTCGGACGGTTGAGTTATGCCCCGCTGCGGTCGAGTGGTTGAAACTCGCAACAAGTCAGGAAGGCAGAGTGAACCCAGCCAACTACGAGGGCCGATTCGCAGGTCTCTGCGACGCCGCCGAGGTGAAGTATCCCAAGAACGGCCTTCGGCACAGCTTCGCCAGCTATCGATTCGCAATCTTGCGCGACGCTGCCGCCGTTGCGGCAGACCTGGGGCACGACAACTTGAGAACTCTGAAGCGCCACTACGTCGACGTTGTGACCCCCGATGCAGCCACCGCTTTTTTTGAATTAACGCCGGGCATTCACGAAGGCAGGGATCAACTGGAAAAGAAGGTCCTTTTGCGGCTAGCATAACGTTGCCGCGAACTGCGAGGTAAACGACCGGGATGTTCGGTCCTCTGCACATCGCTGTCCGTTCCACGAACCGACAGCCGCCACGTGTCGTCCGTTCGTGCAAAGGGCGGTTCCCCCTTTACTCTGCTGGGAGCTAGGTGAAAGTTCGCGTTTGCGCCTTACCGCGAAAGCCGTGACGAACGAACCACCCGCCCAGCCGATCGGCAGCATCTCCGACCTGCGAAAGCTCGTGTTCGATGAATTCAAGCTCGCACAGGACAAAATTGATCGTATCGGCGAATTCCTATTCAAGATTCGCGCTTGGGCGATCACCGGTAATTCGGGCCTGATTGTTGGAGTAATGTCGGACAAGCTTTCCGCACTCGGCCTTGTCGTGGGGATCGTGGCGACGTTCGCTTTTTGGTATTTGGAGCGTCACCAACGTTATCTCCGTGACGGTTACTCGGATCGCGCGATGGTCTTGGAAGCAGCATTATCCAAGCTTGTGGCGGCAATGGACACGGGCATCAGCGAGACGGCGGTTGTCGCCTCAGTCGTGCGGAGTCTGAGGGATGTGCCCGGTATAGCTGCATCCTCGCGGAGGGACTTCGAAACTAGTCGCTCCCGCTCGACTAACGAAGATTTTATTTATGCGTTTCAAATCGTTTTGCTGATCCTAGTTCTTTTTTGGGCGGTATGCCGGAACCAATTCATACTAGCGTTCAGCGCGGCTACCGATCTCGGCGCAATCGCGATTCAACAGGTAGTGGAGGTGATTCGCTGTGGCTAAAAATATTGGGAAGATCAAAAACCAGCTCTTCAGTGCGACCTTGGGCTTGGATTACGACCAGCCAACGTCGCTTGAAAGCGATTTAGATCTGCTTGCCGACCTCCTAATCAAGGAAGGCTTTTGCTCAAAGCGCTTCAAACCAAATGCAAAGTCGGGCTATCTTAACGAAGTGCTCGCCGAGATCAAAGACCCTGACGACCGCCTAGCGAGTGTTCTCGAACTATGTTCTGGAATAGACGAGATTCTCGGCAACGTGGCATATGGCGGTTTGGGGAAGGGGGAGGCTGAAGACCTCGAGTCATTGCTGGAGGATTTTATCTACCAATTTGAGGACTTTCTCGATGGGACTATCTGAGGCTCGCTGCCAAGCGATTATCACGGCTTTCGAACAACGAGCGAAGGTTCCGTGGGGTGAACTTGTCGACACATCCTCCGAGATCGTCTTGTTCGGCTCCTGGGCCGTAGGAAAAGAAACTCCGCGATCGGACATCGATTTGCTGTGCGTCGACTATCATCGCCGCGCGAAAGCTCCCGGCCTCGACCTACTGGCGTATCCTAGGAGCTTCATCGAATCGGAAGAGTGGCTTGCATCCGAGCTAGCGGTTCACATCGCCTACTATGGGGTTTTACTAAAAGGAGACGGTGCATGGCGGAAGTTCGCGCACATTACGCCTGAGACGATCACGCGGAAAAAAGAACAGGTTTTGACCCGAGCCGTTCGACTTTCCTGCTCACTTCAGGACCTCTCCAAGGCGCGTTCACTGGAGGTAGTCAAATTACGCCGTGATCTTCAGCGATTGTTGTTGCTTTCGGAAGGCTCTCCCACACCGCCCACCGCTTTGCTTGATGAAGAATGGTCCTCAAACCGCGCCGTTCGAGACGCATGCAAACGGCACCTGACCGTCACTGCAGAGTCTGTTCTCGGCTCACTTTCACAGCTGGGGATTGAAATTGGTCAGCTTACCGTCACTCGCCAGTGACATGAAGCATATCTTTCATCGCTGCCTTGGATGGAAGCAATTCCGCCACCGAAACGTTTAGGACCTGAGCCAAAAGTATCAGCTCAAAATCCGCGACCCAGCGGATACGCAGTTCGATGCGCGCGATGATGTCGCGTGAGATATCCCAGCCGGCAAGCTGACACTTTGTCGCGAGCATCGGCTGTGACCAGCCCAGGCGAGCGCGATGGGTGCGGACCTGCGGGCCGACGACATTGCGAGGAGCTGGAGCATGTTGGGCCACGTGTGGAATTCCGCACTTGACCCTACTGAAATTGTGCCGACTAACCGTGTGGGATTCCACACGGTTTGCATGTGAGCACCCCCGAGCCACGGAGCAGCCGGCGTGATTTCATGCCGCTTCGCTACCTTTCGTGCTTTGCCATGCCCCAAAAAATTCTGCTCGTCTTCCTCATCGCGGGGGCCTCCGCATGTTTCGCCGATGACGCGCCTCTCGCGCCTGTTTTGCTCCAGCCGGGGCCGGCAGTATTCGCACCTACGACAGGCGAACGGGTCGTCATGTGGGCCACGTGGGGTGAGTCTCGCGACTGGACCGTCACCGGCGTCCCGGATTACATCTATCCGTGCCTCTTCGACGTCACCATCGACGGTGAGAGCTACACTCTGACGGTAGGTCCATTCGAGGGCAGCGAACGGGGCGCAACCACGGCGGATTACGGGACAAACGCGTTCACCTTCCCTTCCGGAAGCGGGGTTCCGGTGTGGGCGGATTCGCGCGGCAACTTCGGAATCGTGCAACTCGACAACAATGCCGCTACTCCGGGGCTGACTTTCGACTACATCTTCGCACTTGGAGCGTCGCGCACCACCGGAGTGGAGGACCGCCCGAACACGCGCCTTCGTTTCCACTGGCCCGACGATAACGTCAAACTCGATGGCGTGGTTCAGCGGATCAACGGCGATGGGACACAGGTTCTTTCGACCGGGACTTACCATGGTCACCGCTTCGGTGTCGGTGGCGGCCTCAGTGAGTATGCCCGGGTGACATGGTTCAAAGGCAGCCAAAGGATCATTCGTCACGACAGGTTCGCCGGAGAGTCACCGGACTGGTTCGACATCCCCAGCTATGGCAGCACAGACTTGGGCACCTACCGGATGCACGTTGAAAACTCATTCGGCTCTTTCGACGTAACGTTCGAGGTAGGGACGGGAGCGTCGACAGGGCCTCGCGTTCGCCCTAATGCGCAATCCGCCGCAGTCGGCAGTTCTGTAAACCTGTTCGTCGTCGGATCGACCAGCACGAGTCGGAATGTTCAATGGTCCAAGAACGGCGCTCCTTCCGATGCTCTTTCTGGTGCATCGGCGACGTTGGGGCATTTGCAGCCAAAAGACGCGGGCATTTACACCGCGATCGTGACCGGCGACAAAGCGAGCACGAATGCGGCAATCATCGGCATTACAACCGCCGCAAGAATGGTTGGCGACGGCAAGGTGGTCGGAACCGACATCATCCATCCCAACGGGAACGTCTTCGATCAGGTTCTGGTGACGGGGCCAGCCGAAGCCGTGACCGCGGGCTATGCCTCGAAGAAGATCACCCGCACGTCGTTCATCGATCTCGACAACGACATTGTCCAAGTCGAGTTCAGCGGTCCGGGAACGCTTACGCTCGTTATCGACGGCTACACCCCTCCGGCGCTGCCGATGAATTATCATCAGGACACCGCCTACGTGAAAGGACACGCGGGCATCGTGATCACCGGGGCCGATGAAAACACCAATGTTTCCGTGTTCACCGTTGGTCGGGCGACAGCGTTCGATCCGACCGGAGCCTACAACACCCTTGTCGCGCCGAGCCCGACGAACGACCCAGCGAAAAACGGCAGTTCACTTTTCCAAGGTCACAGTGCCACCAAATACGACGGCGTAGCCGACCTCGCGTTCATCGCCATCGCCAGCAGCAACGGAAAATTCGGCGGCGTGCGCACCGCCAACGCGAATTACTTCGCATCGAAAGGCATGACTGGAATCTACGCGCCCGGAGTCGAATTCACCGGCCCCGTTTTCATCGGAAACATCACCGCCTTCGATGCAGCCAAGCCCGTCATCATTTTGGGCGCCGCTGCGGATACGCGGATAACCGCCGGGGATTTGGCCCAGCCGAATGCGCAACCTGTTCAAGTCAGTGGGATCAGCCAGCTCAAGTTTGCCGACGGCAGCGATTCGGGCGGCAACCTGATTCGCGCCAAAGCCAACAAGGCCGTGCTCATGGACGGCACGGCAAACGTCACCGGCCAGATCGTTGTCAACCCTTAGCCTTTCCCCGGATGAAAGACCATCACTCCGAAAAGCCAGACGACAGCGCTATCACGACGCGATGGGAAATGGCGGAATACGAGGCCATTCGTGACCGCCGTAACTCCGTTCGCCGCGACGAGGAGACCATCCGCATGCTCAACGACGTGGCCGCGAGGAACCGGAAGTTAGCGCGTCTGATCGTTCTCGAGAAACTGCGCGATCCATGGTGGTGGGCTTCCAAAATCGTCCAGCCCAGGGTCCTCTTTCCGGCATTTTTCGCCGGTATGCTCTACCTGTTGATGTGGGCGATGAGTGGACGATGAAACTCCTCCTTCCGCGCAAGGACTACCAGCATGCTGTCGCCTTACGGTGGCAGATGATCACGCGCGCCGACTCGTGGCGCTTCGCCTCATACGCCCAACGAGCGGAGTTGCGCGAGCTATTCACGGAGCGGGTGCGCGCTGCCGCACCCGTGGTCGATCAAACAGGCCATGGGGTTCACGATGTTGATTTCGAATTGGTCGCGTTCGCTAAACGGCACATCGCCCGATTGCTGATCAGCTCCTATCTCATCAGCTTTTTCACCGTCGGATTCTTCCCCGCCGCTGCGGCGTTCGTCGTAGTTGAACTCATTGCGGAGAATTTTTCCGGCACCTCGTTGAACGTGCTATACGTGATTGCGGTAACGTGGCCGCTGATGACGATGCTTCCCGCCGTCGGTCTCGCGTGGTTGCGCGGCGCTTGGCGGTCGTATCGATTGATCCGCCACGCAGCCCGAGCGCGGCGGGACATGGAATATCTTTTGCCGGTGTTCGATCGGTAGCTCGTGATCAGCCTCCGCTTTTTCGGCTAGAATTCGCCGTTTTGGGGCTAGCTTCAGGTTATGCCGGAGCCGCTCTGTTCAACGAATTCGCACGTCTCAACCCATTCACCAGGGTTAAGCCAACCGTTTCTGCGGTGGTCAGACCTTAAGATCCGATACGGACCGGGGCTACTGAATCGGCTTTTGCAGGCCAAATGGCTGGTGCCATGCGTTCGGCAGCATCGTTTCTCGATCTACTCCACCGAGGCCATAGTCGAAGTAGACCGTCGCCTCGTGCGGGGCGAGATGCCTCCGAGAGCAAGCGATAGAAACACCGCACGAACAAGCGAGGAAACTATTCCCGACGGGCTAGCTTAAGGGGGATGAATACTCACGACGAATACATCCCAACCGACTCTCACCGGGCTCACGAGCGCGCATATGAGCGCATACTCACCGGCGACCTTGTTGCTGGTTTGAAAACGAACCTCGCGGAATGGGCCGGCTTCAGCGCAGTGCCCCCACTCAGCGAATGCGCCCGACATCATCTTACCGTAGCCGAACGGATGGGTGCCGAACTGATGTTTCGGGGTGGCGTCCCGGGCTTGGAGTTCCTGCTTGAATTTTGGCGAACAACTGGATCGATGCCCGAGCGTGCGATCCGCCAGGTAATCGAGGACCTTGACGCTCGCGCTTGGGAAATTGCTCCCGAGTCGACACCCTATTCGCGCCGGCACTCGCGACTAGCCCTATTCGCGCGGCAACGCGCCTTTGCGGAAAAGAACTGGGGCGTGAAGTGAGAATTGGGAACCGCCCTGCAACTAGGACACGCCGAAAGGGCTGTTGAGGTCGCCGTGTGGGCGCCTGCCGGCGCTTTGGCAGGCTAGTTTTCGCACGTGGCCATTTGGCTACCGGTAACCAATGACGAATCCTGATACCACCAGCGCTGAACGCCCGAAGCCAGCACACGCCGACGTGGCCACATCCGTGGCCACGTCGGCGGGCTGGCCAAGCGGGGCCGACTGCCCCCTTGGAACCCCCGTCCCAAACCGCCAAAGAGCGCGTGAGGTCCGACGACGCGGCGTTCTCAAGCTTCGCGTGACGGTTGCAGAGCGCTCTCAGATTCTGGCGCGACTGCCAGATGGACGTGAGTTCTCGGAGTGGGCTCGTTGTGTGCTTTCAACGGGCACCGCCGAGAACGTTGCGGCTTCCCGCCGTGAGTTGGTTCGCCAGATCGCTGCCGTCGGCAATAACCTGAATCAAGTGGCGCGAGCGATGAACCGATGTGCGCTATCGGGCGACGCGGTTAGCGTTCTGGCGGTTGCTGCAGAGATGCGACGAGCCCGCGAGGCATTGGAGAAACTGCTTCGATGATCCACAAAGTCCTTTCTCACGGCAGCAGTGGAAATCCTTTCGATTATCTGCTCGGCAAAGCCCGACCGATTCCTGCCGAACTGGTGCGGGGAGATGTTGGGCTGTGCTGGGAGGCCATTAAGTCGGCGCCCTTTCGCCAGAAATACACCAGCTTGGTCCTCAGTTTTGCCGAAGAACTGACATCTGAGCGAGAACGAGAAATCATCGACGACTACGAGCGGGTCGCGTTCTCCGGACGAGCCGAGGAATTCGCACGGGCTTGGGTTCGGCACCGCGATCATCGGCGGACAGAACTGCATTGCGTTGTGGCAAACGTTCACCTGCCGACGGGAAAACGTTGGTCGCATTACTATGACCGCGCCGATCGGCGGCTTTTTAAGTCTTGGCAAGAGCTGACGAATTTCCGTCACAATCTTGCCAGCCCAGATGCACCAGAGCGGATGCGTTTGGCCGATATTCCCGGCAAGTTGCCGGCGCTAAAGAAGGCGTTGTTCGAAAAAGTGGATGCGCTGGTGTGCGTCGGCGTCACGAAGGGAACAATCGAAACGCGAGCCGACCTCGTGAAGGCACTTGAGACGGCGGGTTATCGAGTCGCCACGAGCCGGAACTTCGTTGCCGTGACGGTGCCCGGCTCTGGAGAAAAGGCGCTCCGGCTGCGTGGGAAAAAATACGATGAACAGTTTAGTCGGGCGTGGCTCTTGAAATCGGCATCGACGAAAACACCCGAGCAGGCAGCCCAACGAAAAAAATCCTACGAATTAGATTTTGCCGATGCGATGCAACGGCGGACAGCGTTCGTGACTCGCGTTTGTCGACCCCGACAACGGGCCAGCTCACCACGGGACATTGGCTCCGCCCGCGACGCCGAAAAAACGCGGAGTACGGGCTACCTTACAGAGCAACTGACAGGGCGCAGACCTTTACCACCGCAGCCCTTTGACCCTCCGATTTCTAATGAGCCCGGACCTCGAACAAACTTATCTGCGCGCCTTTTCCGAACTCACGAAGCAGGTGGAAGAGCGCTTCTCGCAGCTCGAACAACAGCTTGGGCAGCTTGGCTCCAGTGTCGTCTCCAGCAGCTCATCGGAGCCGTCTCCCGCCGATACTCGGCTCTTGGTCGTGAATACGCCACGGGACTCGTGGGCGTTCCCGCTGACGACCGTGAGCCATTTTACTTGGGAAAACGACTACTTGCGCGTCCACGTGATCACCTCAAGCGGCGAGAGGCAGATCGTCTTGCGGTTCAGCGGGCGGAATCAGGACTGCCTGCGGCCACTCTGGGAACGGCTCGCGGGAAACCTCGCGTGCGGGAAGAGCCCGATGAGTTTTCCTTGTAATCTCGCGGGTGGTGTTATCGAGGCGCAGGTCGCCTGACGAGCACCCACGCAAGACCGCGATCGATCTATGGGAACTAAAGTCCATCGCCTGAAAAGTAGCGCAGTCATCCACCAGCCAACGCCTCATCGCGAAAATCGCTTCTTGATGCTTGGCTTATTGTTGATCGACGAAGTCGATCAACCCGAGCCATACACGTTGCGGTTCTCACTGACACAGCAAGAGGAGGTGCGCGCAACGATTGAGATGCTTCCACGCGTCGAACGGACAGAGGCGATCTGGTTTTCGGGTGGACGGAAGGGCATTCTGCACCTGTATTTGCGGAGAACAGAAAGCCAAAAGCAGACGAGCGCTGACATGGCGAACGGTGGAAACGTGAGAGCACTTCGAGTTCAGGATTTGATTGCAAGCTTGGAGCGCTCCAAAGAAATCGAGCCGATCCCCAGCCTAGATCCGCGGCTTTTCGGGCCAGTTTCCCACGATAGATTTGATGTCGCAGATACCGCCGCCGAGCTGGGGCAAGGTATGGAACCCGACTCAGAAGGATAATCCGCCGTGAAGGCGGACTCGTTTGTCAGTCGGACCTGGAGTCTTAACGGTGCCGGCATGCACAATCTGCCAGAGCATCCAATCGGCTCGACGGAAGTAATTTTTCGGGGCAGGGTGTGCCAGGCTCTGGCCTTAGAATATGACCGACTTAATCAAGTCGCTCCGCAAACAGATAAAGCAACGAATCAGCAGTCCGTTATTCGGAACATTCGTTCTTTCATGGGTTTGCTGGAATCATCAGTATTTGTTCATACTCGCCTCTGACGGGACAATAGAGTCGCGTCTGTCGCTAGCAACACGACTGGTCTACCCCGATATACTTATCGGTATATGGCGCGTGTTTCTCGCGCCACTCCTGTGCACCTTTCTTTTTATCGTCCTCTACCCACTGCTAAACGCACCGCTTTTCAGATATTGGCACAGGCATCAGGTAGCACTGAAAGAGCAACGCGATAAAATAGAAGGCGCTGCGATACTGACGCGTGACGAATCCGAGAAGTTACTGGATACATGGAGAACCGCGCGGGAAGAATATTTAGCGAAAATTCAGAAACTCGAAAAGGATAGCTTGGCCTTGCGGGCTGAACCTTCGTTCCCCGCCCATCGGGTGTCGGCAACGTCGAACCCTGCAGTTCCTCCGTTTGACAACGAGCAGGAAAAACCGCCCGCGCTCCACAATCCGAATTCAGAGCTACCGCCAGTCGTCCTTTCAGCTCCTTCCTCTGTCGTAGCGCCACTTGGGGGTGCCGCTCAATTCACAGCGATTGTCGACAACGTGGAGTCAGCGACCATTTCCTGGGATCACGATGGAACGGAAGTGAAGGGGACTTCGAGTTCAGCTCTTACTTTTTCCGAAGTAAAAGCATCAGACGCCGGTCTGTATCGGCTGACTGTGCAAAGGCGCGCTACGATTGCGACGAGCACGCCGGCAATTCTTGGCGTCCATTCTACGTCGCTGGTAGCCGGAGCCGCCAGTCAGGTGTCTAGCAACGTACGACACCCGAATGGTAACACTTATGACCACTTTCTGCTGCAGGGTAGCAGCGCAGTGGTTACCGCCGCCCAAGGCAACATCACTCAAATTGTCTTCATCGATCCGAACGATGATATCGTTAGGGTAGACTTTTCCGGCCCCGGTGCGTTAACCGTCTTGCTTGACGAAGTATCCGGCCCCTCAAGGCCCCTAAAGTATAATCAGGACGTCCAATACATGAAGGGGCTGGCAGGTCTGGTGATTGCCGGGGCCGATGACCGAACAAACGTGGCGGTGTTCGCATCTGGCCGAGTGAACACGTTCGATCCAACCGGTACATTTGACTTTCTGCGACCGACCACGACGGCAAACGCACCGGCAAACAATCGATCGCCGATGTGGCGATCAGACGTTCAATATGACGGCATGGCCGACCTTCGCTATGTCGCGATCCTTTCCGGCAACGGAAAGTTTGGAGGCCTGCGTGCTGCGAACGTGCGTTTCTCCGGCTCTCGCGGGCACACCGGCATTTTCGCACCGGGCGTTCAATTTAGTGGCCCCGTGTATGTAGGGGATATTCATGCAAACAGCCTTTGCACACCGACAATGATCTTGGGGTCTGCGAACGATGTACGAGTCTGCGGGGGCGATTTTTCACAGCGAAACGGGCAGGCAATTCACGTGAAGGGGATCAGCCTGGTACGCTTCACGCAGGGGGGCAACGCGCACGGTGTTGAGCGTCCGGCAAGGCGTAACCTGGGCGTGCTGGTGGAGGATGGACACGACGTTACGCGGCAAATCGTGGCTTTGTAAGGCCTCTCGTCTCGTTAATCATTTCCTCCTCTTGGCGTGCGCGCTGCCACGTCGCGTTTACGCTTTGGCGGGCTGAGCGCGCAAGAGTTGGACCGCTTCCCATCCGAGCCGGGTAAACATGCATCCCGCACCGACGCCCTTACCGTCGAGATTTTTGATTTCCTCAATCCTGAGCACGTTGAATCGTGCAAGATTGTCGAGCGCCACGGAGAAAGCGGCCTCAGTAAGCCCGGCTCGATCCATGTGCTCGACCAGAATGGGACGCTGCGCGGGATTGATTCCGTAGGGTGGAATCCACAGTCCCCACATCGTGCTGTAAGCATCCATGCCTTTGGCCGGCTGTGCGACCATTCCTTCAACTATCCTTGCTTCGTGTTGCGTGATACCCCGAAGTAACTCCGCAGCGAACGTGGAGACAGCAAGTGGAGCTTCTAGGCTGCTCGAGTTTACAAGGAGTCGAGCCCACAGTTCCTGCATCGCAGGCTCTTCTTCGAGCGATGCGCCTTCTAGGAGGGGGATCAACGCCTTAAAATGAAGGGGCTTTAGTGTCCGGCCCGTTTTGTCCGCATAAGTTTTGGCGTCTTCCAGTATTCGAATCTGATTCTTCCACCGCCACAGTCGAACGCGGTCGCCCAACAGCGAACCAAGTTCCGCCAGCGGCGCTGTCGTCAGCTTCGACAGCACATCCTTCGCCGTTGGCGCCGCGGCGAGCAGTATTAGCGGATCAACATCAGGGGCCGACAAGATATGGGCACTCCGGTTTTGGTTGAAGCGTCGGTCAAATCGTAACTGGGTTAACGGCCCGGTACCGCGCACGGTGTTCGTCGATTTTTCGCTACTGGTGCCGCAGGAGCGCCCGGCGAATTTCCTCTTTGACTAGGTTGGGCATATCTAGGGTATCGAGATCCTTCGATTTGAGCCAAGCGAGCGCTTTTTCACGGTTCATCTCCGTCTCCATGCCGGCAGTCTCAAACAGCTCTATAGCTGCAGTGCGGGAAAGACCGAGTTCCATGAGGGACAGGCTCGTGCGGACCGAAACGCCGAGTTCGAGCCAAAGCTCGATGTCATTGAAGTCGGTGACGCTGGTCTGAATCTGTCGAGCCGCAGTATGCGCGTCGAGCACGTCCATATACGCTCGGAGGTAGCGCGGAATTTGGAAGCGGGCATAGGTTTCCACGTCGGACATCACCGCCCGGATGATATCAGGGAGATTGTCGGTCGCATCAGCAGCGTTCTTTCTAGCGAGATCTTCGCGCTTGCGAATCAGGTAAGCCAAAGGATGCCCACGCATCCAGCCAACGGCCAAAAAGGCCAGCTGCCAGAGACGCTTTTCGCCACTGGGGCCGGCGATAGCCCACCCGGCGCGAAGTTTGTCGTTAATGAATTTGAAGATCTCGAAGTAACGCTTCACCGCAACGCTGCTCTCGGGGAGGACGGGGCATAGGTCCAGCAGTGCGGCAGGCTGAAGGGTTGCGAACTGAGCCTGCAGTTCCATCATCGAGCGCGGAAGAATGCCGGGATTCCGGAAAATGAAATCTCGGGAAAGGGTGAACGATTGGAATTCGACGACGAGCGACTTTTGCAGACGTTGTTGGGTGGCGCTATCCAGTTTAGCAAAAGCCGGGGACTCCGTCAGCGGAGCCTGTCGCGCCAATAGCGTGAAAAAGAACGATGCTGCGTAATCGAATTCCGGATGCTCCTTGGCGATTTTCGGTAGGAAGCCGTTCTCGACGTAATCAATAAGTCCCCCTTCCGCAGATAGCGATGCCTCGGTGACAGAACGGATGCGCTGTCGGATACGACTCACGGGAGGGTTCCAGTCCTCGGGCGAAATACACGTGATCGTGCCTTGAAACTCGGTGCCCCAACGTCCGGCACGGCCAGCCAGATTCCAGAAATCAGCTGGCTGAAGGGGGTGCTTTTTGCCACGGCGGGGCGCCCGCATGAAGATCACTTTACACGGCAAGTTGACGCCTTCCATCAAGGTGGATGTGCAGACAAGGAACCGCAGTATGTTCTTACGAAAAAGCGCTTCGATCTCGACGCGGATGAGCAGCGGCATGTTTCCGTAGTGGAAAGCGACCCCCTGTTTGAGCGTCTCCAAAAGTGAATACTTAACGTGAACAGTCTTGCCGATCAGCCGTATGAGATCCGCAACACGCGGATGGGATTCGAGGGAGGGATAGCCCTTTTGGGTGTAGGCTTCGGCCAAGTGGGTCGCGTATTTCTCCGCCTCGGCCTGTCCGTTGGCGTAAGCGAGATTTCCCCCCTCTTCGCAGCGCATCGCGAAAGCTACGGCGCTAAGCTGTTTCGCAATCGTGGTAGGTCGGAACTCAAGCAGCGCATGCCCAATGGGCAAGGCCTTCTCGCCATCGCGATACGTCACTTCCCAAGTCGTCGGTTCGCCGGACTTCTGCGAAACAAAAAGAAGGTTCTGTGAAACGGTAGTGACTTCCCGCTGCACCGCGCGAGTTTCCCCCTCTCTTGGGGCGGATTCAAAGAGATACTCGGGATTCTCCACGAATGGAGAAGCGAAGATTACTTTCAGATCCGGGCGCCGCCGGAGACATTCCTGCAGCACCTGCTCAAGCAGCACGCCGCGATGGCCATCGCCGATTTTCTGGGCTTCATCGACGATCAGTGCGTCGAAACGTAGGAGATGATCACGGCCGAGGAGAATGTGGAGACGCTCCTGTGTGAGGACGAAGATGTTTGCAGGATGGGTTTTCAGATCCGCGTCGAGCGGAAGCGTGTGGATGCCCACGTTTTGAAGGAGACCCTCACGGAGATCACCGCTTAGCGCGTCGGAAACTTCCTGAATAAGGGCACGCGTGGGGACAGCAAAGACAACGGCGGCTTTCGGGTGTTGTTGGAAATACTCGTGAAGCCAGCAGCGGAGAAGGAAGGACTTGCCTGCGGAGGTCGGGGCCGAAGCACTGACGCGCGAGTAGCGCATCATAGCCTCCCAGAAATCTCGCTGAAATCGGTTTACGCCTAGTCGAGCCCCAGAACCCAAAACAATGCAGTCTGTGTTGCTGCGCCGCTGAAAATCGGCGCGGAGCCCGAAGGGGAGCGATTCTTCTACATTCTCGCCAAGAATTTCGCGCTTAACTGCAAGATCAACGGTCCGCCGGTTCGCCATGGTATCGAGGACGACCGCAGCTGCCACGCGCTGCGCGATCGAAGTTTCTCCGACTTGGAGGCAAGTGTCAGCGATCCGCAACGCGATGCGTTGCTCCGCCGACCGGTCAGAGCGGGCAAAGAGGCTGGCGCAGAGCAATAGATAGGACCAGTCGATTGGATCGACGGATTCAGGATTACGCTTAAGGCGAGGGAATTCGCGCCAGACGGCGAGGCGGATAACGTTATCGAGCTGCCTTTGGAACGCTGGCAGAGCAGCCAGCCACGCGCGAACGTCGGTATCTGCCATGCTAAACTCCCAAGGCCCTTTTGAATTCGGCCCGGATGGCATCAACCGAATCACACGGAATGCAGAACACGTCGATCGTCAGGCCGATCAGCTCGTGTTTTTCAAGAGCGACTTTGATCTTACTCGACCAGATTTTCGTGCGCTCCACCATCGCCTTCTCGTCGGGCGTCGTAAACTCCGCGCAGAGGTTAGCGTAATCGGTGCAGTTGAAGCCGACGAGTGCCAAACCGCAGTATTCGATCCGGTTGGAAAGACGATCGTCAGGATTCAAATATTGTCTGATCGCAGCCTCGACCACCGGATTGCTAAGATCGAGATTGTCGCGAAGCAGCTCAATGTCCCGCGTTTTTGTTTTCTTTGCGCCGGGCGGTCCAAGCAGAAGTTCTTGCAGGGACAGACAGCAGTCATCGAGCGCCGCGCTAAAGTCTGCCCACAGCTTTGCTTCTCCCCAGTGCAAACGGAGGTGGCCGGTTGCCGGGTGGAGGGACGCATGCACGCCATCGGCGCCGTGAGCGTGCACATTCTCATTAGTCTTGAGCGGGAGCTTGGATAGAACTTGCGGATAACCGAGCAGTCGCTCCGCCAAGTAGAAAAGCATCAACTCGCCCACCTCACCAGAACGCTGGGCTTTGGTGAAAAGGCGCCGCGCCTTTTCCTGCAACGCTGAATAACCTTCATTGGACCGGGTCTTGCGGTATCGTTCGTGCGCGGCGGCGCTTTCGGATCGCGTGCACGCGAAATCGACCAGCAGGTTCATCAGCTTGGCGACCAGCTTCTGAAGGTCGGGCTTGTCTAGCGTAGCGCTGTGCGCGATGCGGTGCCACTTGATCTTCGTCTTCGTGGTGGCAAGGGGAGTTTCCACGCAGACTGTTTCGAAGTAGGATTCGACCTCGTCGGGAATCTCAGCCTGGCGTAACAGGGCTCCAAAAGCTTCAGCGGTGAGACCGACAGCCGGAGCTGGTAGGCCTTGCGGAACGACGCGAACGTTTTCGAGAGCGGAAGACACTGGACGCTACCCGCGTATGGTTAAGTTTATGCATGTGCGCAAGAATATCCCGGCATCTGCAATCGCACTTCCCATTCCCTAACGTTTCTAGACCCTCAAATTACCTGCCCTGCCGGATTGGTTGGTTGGTGAATCTGCGAGAGACCCACGGTTGCCGGAAGATCAAATATGGAAAAAGCAGCCCCCAAAGGAATCCAGTTTTCAGAGGAAAACGCGTGGAAAGAAAATGGAAAGATTTGCAGGCTTTCCCTAACTTTTCTTAGCTCTCCTTGGCGACGCTCTCAGAGGAGAGCCGGTCGGCTAGGTGGCTGCCCGGCATGGATTCGAACCATGACTAGGCGAGTCAAAGTCGCCTGTGCTACCATTACACCACCAGGCAGTGGAGTGAGGAAGGGTTACGCTGCGCCGCGACGTTCGAGGGTCAAGGACGGAAACAATCCCGCCCCTTCCCTCCGCGTCACAGATTAGCGCCGTGGCTGCGAATCAAGTCGCGATACCAGAAGGCCGAGTCCTTCAACGTCCGCTTCTGCGTCTGGTAATCGACATGCACCAGGCCGAAACGGTCCTTGTAACCTTCGGCCCATTCGAAGTTGTCCATGATCGACCAGTAGAAATAGCCCTCGACCGGCACGCCTTCTCCCATCGCGCGCTCCACCGCCCGCAGATAGCGACGCATGAAATCGATCCGTTGCGGGTCGTGCACCTGACCGTCGAGATGGACGAAGTCCGTGTTGCAGTAGCCGTTCTCCGAAAAAACGATCGGCAGCTGGTAACGCTCGGTCTGAAAACGTGCCGCCCAGTAAATCGCGTCCGGCGCCACCTCGAGCCACGGCAGTGTGCCGCGCGCGTTGCCGATCCCCCAGCCTTCCGGCACCTTCTCCGTCGCGCCGCGACCATTGTCGCGCACGCGCCAGCCCGAGTAGCAGTTGTAGGCGAGGAAATCGATTTTCTGCGCGATCAACTTCATGTCGCCCGCGCCGATCTTCGGCATGTCGGCTGCGAAGGTCTTCACCGCTTCCTCGGGATAATGGCCAAACGCGATCGGATCCGCCCACCACGCGAGATCCCACATGCCGCGTCCCGTGCAGCCGAAATATTCGCGGCGCGCCGCCTCGATGTCGGCGGGCTTATCCGACGCCGGGATGCGCTCGCGACTCGTCTGCGCGATCGAGATCTTCACCTTGCCGCGGCAACCCGCGCGCAGCGCCTGCACCGCGCGACCGTGCGCCATCAGCAAGTGATGCCCGCCAAGCAGGCAGTCTGAGAACGGCAGCTTCAGCCCCGGCGCGAAAATGCCTTCCTGCAATCCGAGCCCGATCGAGCACGGCGGCTCATTGAAGGTCATCCAGTGCTTCACGCGATCGCCCAGCCGGTCGGCCACGATCGTCGCGTAGTCGCCGAACCACTCGACGAAGTTGCGATTCAGAAACCCGCCGCGCTGCTGCAACGCGTGCGGCAGGTCCCAGTGAAATAGCGTCACCCAGGGCGTGATCCCCGCCTTCAGCAGCGCGTCGATCAGCCGGTCGTAGAACGCAAGGCCCTTCGCGTTGACCTTGCCCGTGCCCAAAGGCTGGATACGCGGCCACGAGAGCGAGAGCCGGTAGGCCTGCAGACCGATCTCCTGCATCAGGCCGACGTCCTCGCGCCAGCGCCGGTAATGGTCGCACGCGACGTTGCCGTTGTGATTCCCGAAAACCTTGCCGGGCTGCTGGGAAAACACGTCCCAGATGGACGGACCTTTGCCGTCCTCGTTCCAGGCACCTTCGATTTGGAAGGACGCGGCCGCCGCGCCCCACGTGAACTGTTTCGGGAATGACATGAGGGAAATTGCGTGCGAGCGCGCGGGCTTACTTCAGCCCGAGGAAACGGGCCACCCAGCCGTTGAAGGCCTCGCCCTGCTCCTGATTGTAGCTGTGCGCCAGCTCCAGCGTGAGACCGGCGGTCTTCGGCGCCGCGATGACGTTGTAGGCCGCATACACGGAGGTCGGCGGACACACGTCGTCGTTGTAACCCCACGTGTAATAACCCGGCACCTTCACGCGCCGCGCGAAGTTCACCGTGTCGTAATAGCGCCACGTCCGCAGCTTCGCCTCCGTCGCACGCTCCTTCGCGGCGCCGCCCGTCGACCAGTCGTAAAACGGATGCGGCCAGCCGCCGGCGCGGCCGTGCAGCGGCGCGACGACGTCGCAGCCCGCGGGATGAATCGCCGCCAGGCCCGTCACCCGCGGATCGAGCGCCGCGGTGACGATCGACAACATGCCGCCCTGGCTGCCGCCCATGACGACGAGGTCCTTGCCGTTCCACATTTCGCGCGACGCGAGAAAATCGTTGGCGCGCACGCAGCTGAGGTAAACGCGGTGGTAATAAAACGTCTCCCGGTTGTCGGAGTTGAAATCCTGATACCCCTGCAGCGCGCCCGCCGCCAGCATGTCGTAAACGTTCTGCGGCATGTTCACGGGGATGCCGTGAATGCCGATCTCGAGCGTGATCGCGCCCCGCGCGGCGAGCTCCTTGTCGCCGTTGTAAGGACGCACCCCCGCGCCCGGCACGCGCAGCACCGCGGGATATTTGCCGGGCGTTTTCGGCTCGCACAGGATCCCGAACACGCGCGCGCTGAGCTTCGCCCAGCTGAGCCCACCGATCGTGCGGAAGCTCACGTGGTAGACGTTCACCTTGTCGTTCGAGGCCTCGGGCAGAAACGTCAGCTGCGGCTCGAGCGGCGCTTTCGCCAGCTCGGCGAGTTCGTTTTTCCAGAACGCATCGAAGTCGTCGGGCTCCGTCTGATACGGCTGAATCCTCTCGGGCGCGAACGCCGCTGTCGCTGCGCCGCGATAACTGCGGCCGGCGACTTCCGTCGTCACGATGCAGCGCAGGAAGCCGGGTTCCGACATCGTGCCGCCGTCGATCACCAAACCGTCGAGCGGCACGGTCGCCGTTTTCTTTTCGCCCGGCTTCATGTCGGGCGCGACGGCGTAGGTGACGGTCACGTTGTCGATCGGCTCGTTATCGGCGACGACCTGCACCTTGAACTTCACCGGTTCGCCGGACTGGTAGGTCCAGTCGCGGTGATCGGGCGCGACGCGCACCTGGACGGCGGCGACGCGAAACGTGGCCTGCGGCGGCACAGGCGTGATCGGCGTGTCGGCGGCAATCGCGACGGAACCGGCGAGGCACGCCAGCGCGAGGAACAGAATGAAGGAGCGCATGGGGTTGAGACGTTGACGGGGTGACGTTGAGCGAGAGCGAAAGCGCAGGCCGACGGCGTTATTTCGCCGGCGTGAGACGCGCGAGCAGCACGTCATGCGCCGCCAGACGCACGGTCGTCGGTTTGGTGGTGTCGCCCAGCGCTTTTTTGGCCCAGACGTCGCGAACGTTAAATTTGCCCTGAATCGTCCACAGCCGGTTCCACTCGACGGTGATGTCCGCGGGCGCGTCGCTGGTGTTGAGCGCGCAGACCACCCACTCGCCGTTGCTCAGCTCTTTGACCCAAACCTCGATCTTCGCCGCAGGTTCGGCCAGAGCGCGGAAACCCTGTTTGCCAGCCGCATCCTGGTTGATCGCGATGGCTTCGCGGTCCGTGAGAATGTCACGAATTTCTGGAGACATGTGGCGCACGTCGTTGCCGGCCATGAGCGGCGCGGCGAGCAGGCACCAGAAGCTGAAATGCGCGCGCGACTCGGCGAGCGTCAGGCCGTCGTTGCCCACTTCGAGCATGTCGGGATCGTTCCAGTGTCCCGGGCCGGCGTATTTGCCGAGGCCGTCGGGGCCGTTGCCGGTCACGAGATCGTATTGCGCATTGAGCAGCAGTTTCCAGCCGGACTCCCAACCCTTGCGGCCGTCGTAGGAATCGTAGATGTCGCCGGTCGTGCGCCAGAGATGGCCGATCGGCTCGGCCCATTCCCAGGGTTTGTTCTGGCCCCACTCGCAGAGGCTGAAAACCACCGGGCGGCCGGCGGTGCGCAACGCCACGCTCATGCGCTTGTAGGCATCGCGCGCGTCGGCGGTGCCGTGATCGCACCAGTCGTATTTCAGGTAGTCGACGCCCCACGACGCAAACGTCCGCGCATCCTGAAACTCATGGCCCCAGCTGCCGGGATAACCGCCGCACGTCGTCATCCCCGCGCAGCTGTAGATGCCGAACTTAAAACCGCGCTCGTGCAGGAAGTCGCCGAGCGCCTTCATCCCGCTGGGGAATTTTTCCGGATCGGCGACCAGGTTGCCGTTTTCGTCGCGCTCCTTCTTCGACCACGTGTCGTCGATCACGATGTAAACGTAACCGGCATCGCGCATGCCGTTCGCGATCATCGCCTCGGCCGTCTCGCGCACGACCTTTTCGTTGATGTGCTGAGCGAAGGTGTTCCAGCTGTTCCAGCCCATCGGAGGCGTGAGGGCGATGCCCTCCCATTTCTGGGCGAACACGGGGACAGCGAAGCAAACAAGCAGACAGAGCAGTTTTTTCATCGGGGTGATCGGGTTTCGAAGTGTCGCAACCAAGGCACTACGGAATCGCCATCTTCGCAGCTGGACGCGTCGACGTCTAGGAATGCGAACCCAACACATTTGAGAACGTTTGCCGCAGGCGGCCGGACCTTGGCGACGCGCGCCTTTCCGCCAACAAAAACGCCCTCGGCGAACCGAGGGCGTTGCAAATTGATGAGATGAGCGGGACGTGTTTTTAGAACGGCACGTCTTCGTCCAGATTCTCGGCGGGCGCGGGCCGGCTCTGGCTGCTGCGCGGCGGCGGCGCATGCCGCTCGGGCGAAGGCGCGCTCTGGTCGTATTCGCCGCCGCCACCGGGAGCGCCGTCGCGCTGGCCGCTGCCGAGGAATTGGAAACCCTCCAGCACGACCTTCAACTTGCTGCGCTTCTGACCGGAGGTCTTGTCCTCCCACTGGTCGAGCTTCAGTCGACCTTCGACGAACAGCGGGCGGCCCTTGGTGCAGTATTTCGAGATGGTCTCGCCCTGCTTTCCCCACGCCTCGATGTCGACGAACGTCGTGTCGTCGCGCATCGCGCCGGACTCGTCCTTGAACTGACGGTTGACCGCGAGTCCGAACTGGCAGATCGCGGTGCCCTTCGGCGTGACTCGCAGTTCCGGGTCACGCGTGAGATTTCCGATCAGGTAAACTTTATTGAAGTTGGCCATGGGAAGTGAGGGCTGCGGAGTGACGGAAAAGCAAACCGGACGGGCGGCGCTGTTTAGTTATTTTTGTCAGGGCCGCCCGCCCGAAAAGAATCAAAGGCTCTGAACGAACGTGCGGTAAACGCTGTTGTTCAGGCGGAGGCGCTCCTTCAGCTGCGAGGGAGCCTGCGGCGGGCCGGCGAACACGATCTGCACGTAGGCGCCGCTGGTGAGCTTGCGGTCCGTGACGCGCGCGAAGTCGCGCTTGCCGAGGTTTTCGACCGCGGTGACCTCGCCTTGGACGGCGGCGATCTCGTTCTTCACGCCATCGACGATCTGGTCGATGGAGTCTTCCTTGCCGCGATTATCGAGGATGAAGGAAGCGCGGTAATTGCGTTTGGTGGCGTTCATTTTGGATCTCTGCGATTAAGCTGATTCATGGCCGCCTCGACGCCGCGCGAAAGCAGCAAATCCAGGCCGGACAGGTAATGGGGGAGTTGTTGAGTGACGAGAGCGTGTTGGCTTTCTGAAAACTTTCCGAGGACGAAATCCTTGAGGTCCATCTGCGGTGGCTCCTTCGGTCCGATGCCGAGCCGGTAACGGACGAAGCCGTTGCCCATGTGTTCGAGGAGGCTCGCGACGCCGTTGTGACCGCCGGCGCTGCCGCTGACGGAGATTTTGACGAGGCCGAGGTCGATCGTGAGATCGTCGTAGAGCGCGACGATCGACGCGGGCTCGAATTTGTAGAACCGCGCCAACGCCCCGATCGCCTTGCCGCTCTCGTTCATGAACGTCTGCGGCTTGGCCAGGTAGCACGTGCGACCGCCGGGGCGATCCCAGCGCGCGATTTCCGCCTCGAACTGCGGCGCGGCTTTCCAGCGCAGACCGCGTTTTTCGGCGAAGGCATCGAGCACGATCCAACCCAAGTTGTGTCGCGTGGCCGCATACTCGCGGCCCGGGTTGCCGAGACCGGCAACGAGCGAAATGGACATGACTCAAAGAACAATCGTCGCGGCCCGCCGCGGTCAAGCGGCGGACCCGACGGAGCAAACTTACTTCTTCGCGGGCGCGGCGGGCTTCGCCGCGGCGGCACCGGCAGCCGGCTTCGCACCAGCGGCAGGAGCGGCGGGCGTCGCCGCGGTCGCACCGGCGGCGGGAGCCGCGGCGGCGGCCGCAGGAGCGGCGGCACCGGCGGCGGGAGCAGCGGCAGCCGTCTCGGTCGCGGAGGCGACTTCGGCGAGCGGCTCGACGCAGGAGACGACCGGCTGGCCCTGCGCGTCGAGAAATTCGACGCCCGGGATCGGCTTCAGGCTGCCCACCTTGATCGTCTCGCCGACCTTGAGCTCGGTGACGTCGATGACAACGGCCTCGGGAAGATCCTTCGGCAGCGTGCGGATGCGCAGCAACTGGGTGGCGAGTTCCAACACGCCGCTCTGATTCTTCACGCCGAACGATTCACCCGTCAGGCGGACGCCGACGCGGATCTCGAATTTCTCGTCCGCCTTTACCTCTTGGAAATCGATGTGGACGTATTTGTCCGTGATCGGGTCGCGCTGCACTTCCTGGAGGAAGGAGAGCGCCTTTTCCGGCTTGTCCGAACGCTGGAGCTCGAGGAGGACGGCGCGGCCTGCGACGCTCTTCACGAGTTTGACGAACTCCGGGATATCGACCGAGAGCGACTCGGGATTCGTGTGCTTTCCGTAGAGCACCGCGGGGACGCGGTTGACTTTGCGGAGGCGACGGGAGGCGCTGCGGCCGGTCTGGGCGCGCGACGAGACGTTGAGTGTGAACTGTTGGCTCATGGATTCGTTCCGCCTGTCGCCCCGGAATTGAGGGCAGGCGTAATGGAAAAGAGGGTCAGGTGATACGGTGGCCTGGGTGAACGCAACCAAAACTTTGGCGGCGCGGCGGACTTTCTGTGGGGAAGATGAAAACAGGCATTGACAATGCGGCGGCCGGTTCTGTTTTTCGTCGGCTCTTTCGCGCGGTGCAAACCGGCGAGCCACGTTGCCCGGTAGCTCAGTGGCAGAGCAGGTGACTGTTAATCACTTGGTCGCTGGTTCGATCCCAGCCCGGGCAGCCAATTTTCATAGGTAAAACGAAAATCAGGCAGATGCCATCGCCGGAAATAGGCCGAATAGCGCCACTTGCGGATGCCACCCGAATTGCCATATCCCACCACACTTTGGACCAACTTTGCCCCTTGACCTCACAAAGAAGCCCCACGGGCCTTATCCCGTAGGGCCTGTTCACTGAACTGACCGGAGCCGGTCAGTTTAGCCGCACTGGGCGACGACGCGCAGGCGGTGCGGCTCCGTGCTTGGACGAAGGGATCGGCCTTCCCGTTCTCCTCGTGGAAAAAGGAGAGGCTCCGTCGGGTGACGGAAGCCTCTTCGAGTTAGACCTGCGCCATGCCTCCGTCGACGGCGAGATCCACGCCGGTGATATATGAACTTTCAGCGGAGGCGAGGAACACGACGGCGGCAGCAATTTCCTCGGGATTGCCTCTGCGCCCGAGCGGAATCTCTGAGGTCCACTGAGCGGCCACCTGCTTGACCTGTTCAGGAGTAAGTCCCGTTTTTTCGAGGGCCGGTGTTTCGATCGGGCCAGGACTGATCGAATTCACCCGAATCTTGCGATCCTTTAGCTCCACCGTCCAGCCACGCGCGAAGCTGCGCGCAGCTGCCTTACTCGCGGCATAGACGGTAAACGATGGCAGTCCCATCACGTTCGAGACCGAAGAGTTCAGAATGATCGAGCCGCCATCTTTGAGAAGGGGAAGGGCTTTCTGCGCCGTGAAGAACGTTCCCTTCACATTCAAATCGAAGGTCTTGTCGAAATGAGCTTCGGTAGCCGTCTCAAGCGGCGCGACTTCACCCCAGCCGGCATTTGCGAAGAGCACGTCGATGTGGCCGTGCTTTTCTTTCACGACGGCAAAAAGCCGGTCCAGATCTTCTAAACGCGTCACATCGCCCACGACGATCGTGACGTTTCTCCCGATCAGCGCTGCAGCCTCTTTCAGTTCTTTCTCTCGTCGGCCAGTGATCACGACGTAGGCGCCTTCGTCCACGAAACGCTTAGCGGTGGCCAAGCCAATCCCACTGTTTCCGCCTGTGATCACCGCAATTTTTCCCGCCAATTTTTGCCCGTTTTTGTTATTCATGTGTTTTCCGTATTTAGTTTTTATAACGATTCAAAATTCCAGTCGCTTGATCAGGTCCAAATGGAGCCCGCTCAGCGCAGCGCCCATTTCCTGGAGTTTTCCGCCATCGATGAGCCCGCCAAGGTCCACTGGGACAAAGCCGCTTTCCGCCAGCGCACGGGCTAGTTTCCGTTTGGCGTCGGGGTCGTCACCCGAAAGGAACAGAACTAA
Source organism: Opitutaceae bacterium (assembly GCA_040255565.1). Classification (GTDB taxonomy): domain Bacteria; phylum Verrucomicrobiota; class Verrucomicrobiia; order Opitutales; family Opitutaceae; genus Opitutus. The sequence continues at coordinate 395,444 of JBDZVH010000003.1, forward strand.
TTTAGGCTTCTGGTCCGAATAGTCCTGAATCCAATTCACCACGAGTGTATTGAGCCCTTTGACCAAACGGGCTCCAGGAGCATAACTCGCAATGATCTCGCTCCCAATCTTGCCCTTGGAGTCCTCGTCTAGAGGGCGATTCGTCGCATCGACGAGGATACGCCCGGTCCAGTCAGAAACCTCGGCGAGGGCTTGCTCTGCCTGTTCCCAGCGCACCGCCAAAATTACGATGTCTTGGTTTGCCGCTTCTTTCACGGTGCCCGCTTTGGCCTTCGGGCCGATACTGCGAACAACCTCGGCCAGCGAGTCCGGCCCCTTGCTGTTACTCAGAACCACCTCGTGCCCATGCCGGACAAAGTGTTTGGCGTAGGTCTGCGCCACATTTCCTGCTCCAATAAATCCAATTTTCATATGCTTTCCCCTTCGCTCATTGTTATAGTTACTATCAAAGTATCCGTTAGGGGCAAAAAAACTAGCCGGCCCTCTTCCTGATTTTTGAAACCACATCCGCGAGAGTGGTCCGCTTCAGATCACTTTCGACAGAGTTCTGTGTGCCGAGCAGAACCTCACCCATTACTTCCTTGATGTTGCCACTCACTACACACCCCTTGCTTTTGGCGTAGGCGTGGATGGCAAAAACGCTTGGAGCGCTGACCGCAGAGTAGATGTCAAAGAGGGAGATCGTTTTCGGACTTCTAGCCAGATCGTAGCCCCCGGATTTGCCCACCGTGGTTTTGACCAGCTTGGCCTTGGAGAGTTTGACCAGAATTCTCTTAACGAAAACCGGGTTCGCGTTCACGCTGCCGGCCAGCACTTCTGACGTAAAATTGCTCTCGTAATGCGCAAGTGCCGCCAACACGTGGACGGCGATTGAAAATTGCGTGTTCACGGAAGCCACAGTCGGATACTTTGGAAGTATCCGTAGCGAATGCAAGAAAAAGAAGAGGCGAGCATCCTTCGCCGAAGACACTACGACTTCCGCATATTGCTGATTCTCGCCCACGACGTGCAGTCCGTCCGGAAGAATCTTTTTCACCACCGCTGCGAACAGGCGAAGCGACTGATTGGAGACCAAATGGACGGGCTCTCTGTCGTCTATTTCCTTCGGCTTCGCCCTGGTCAGCTCTATATCGGGTCGCCGTCACTCCGCCCGCAACGCCTCCGCCGGGTTCACCCGCAGCGCCTGCAACACTGGAACCAGCGTCGCCGCGAACACGCCGACCGTGAGCAAGGCCACCGCGCCCAACAGCGCCACCGGATCTACTCCGTCCACGCCGTACAACTGGCTCCGCACCAGCCCCCCTAACTCCAACGCGGCCCAGCCACCGAGCGCCGTGCCGATCAATGCCAGCACGCCGACTCGACCGAGGACGAGGCGGATCACGTGCGCCCGTGACGCCCCGATCGCGAAACGAATGCCAAATTCCCGCGTGCGTTGCGCTGTCGCGTAACCCGTTACACCGAAGACGCCCACCGCGGCGAGAATCACCGCCAGCACCGAAAACGCGCTGACCAGGCTCGCCATGAATCGTGGCAACGCGAGCGCCGAGCCTACCCGGTGCTCCATCGTATCCACGAAGTACATCGGCACCGTCGCGTCGACCGCCGCCAGCTGTGCGCGCGCCGCCCGGGCGAGCGTCGCCGCCGGCAACGTCGTCTTCACGACCGTGTACATGCCGCGCTGGTAGTATTGCGCGTGCGGCACGTACGCCTCCGGCTGCGGCAGCCGGCCGGGGCCCCAGTGCTTCATGCGATGAATCACCCCCACGATCGTGCGCACGTGCGCATCGCTCCCGTTGCTAAACTTCACGGCCTGCCCGACCGCGTTCGCGGGGCTGCCCCAGTAGCGCTCGGCGAACACATCGTCGACGATCGCGACCGGCAGCGACTTCGCCGTGTCCTCCGGCCCGAAATCCCGGCCGTGCAGCAGCCGTGTCCCGAGGGTCGCGAAATACGGCCCGCGCACCACGCGCCACGGGGACGACGCCGGTGCATCCGCCGCGATGGGAACGGTCGGTGTTAGCGGCGCCACCGCCCGGTATTGTGACTCCCCGCTCAAGGGCAGGTACGACACCCCCGCGACGGCCGTCACGCCAGGCAACGCCTCAAGCCTGGACCCAAGTCGCTCATAAAATGCATTCGCGCGGGCCATGTCCGGGTACGCGTCGCTCGTGAGGTTGGTCTTGAACGTGAAAAGTTGCGGCGCGCGAAAACCTACATCGTCGCGCAACAGATTCTGCAGGCTGCGCAACGCGAGTCCGCCCCCGATCAGCAGAAGGACCGCGAGCGCGATTTCCACCACGAGCAATGCTTCGCGCGCCCGCGTCGCCGCACGACCCTCGGTCACGCGCGCCGTGGCGTGGAGGCCGCCCACCACTTGCGCCGATAACACCGGCAACGCCGGCGCGAGCCCCACCACGATCGTCACGAGCCCGAGGACGCCCACCATGAACGCGGCCGTCGGCACATTCAGCGCCACGTCCTCCAGCCGCGGAATTTCCGCGGGCGGAAACGCCTTCAGCAGATGAATCGCCCCGACCGAGAGCGCCAGGCCACCGAGCCCGCCCGCGACGCAGAGTAGCAGGCTTTCGGCCAGCAGCTGACGCACGACGTGCCAGCGTCCCGCGCCCAGTGACAACCGGATCGCCATCTCTCTCCGCCGCACCGCCGAGCGGAGCAGGCTCATGATGGCAACGTTGACCGTCGCGATCAGCAGCACCGCGCTCGCCGCCGCAAGCAACGCGCCGAGCGGAGCCCGAAATTTTCCGAACTGCGTTTCCTTCAGCGGCACGACGCGCAGCGACCAATCGGGCGCCGCGGGGAAGACGTCGGGCGAGGCCGCCCGCAACTCGCGCGCAATCCGGTCCAGGTCCGCCTGCGCCTGCGCGAGCGTCACGCCCGCTTTGATCCGCGCCGTAGTCGGCAGATAATGCTCGAGCCGATCCGCCGCGCCCTTGCTCGACAGATCCGCCGGTTGCCAGAAAGCGATCGCCGAATCCTCGAACACGAACCCCGCCGGCATCACGCCTACGACCGTGTGTGGCTTCCCGTCGATCCGCACGGTGCGCCCCAGCACATCGGCCGCGCCGCCGAACTGCGCCTGCCAAAACGCGTGACTGATCACCAGCACCCTGCCACGCCCGGAGGTCTCTTCGATCTCTTCGAAGCCGCGTCCCAGCGCCGGCTGCACACCGAGCAGTGGGAAAAGGTTCGCCGTCACCACCGCGCACATCACGCGCTCCGCGCCATCATCGCTGCCCAAGGTGACGCGTCCGATCGAATGCGACCCGATGCCGTCGAAACTGCGTTGCCGTGCCCGGTATTCCGCCAACTCGTAGCGCGACACCCGGCCGAGGTTGGCGCCGAGTCGTTCGCCGACATTCTGGACTTCGACGAGCTGGTGCGGTTGCGGAAACGGGAGCGGTTTCAGCGCGACGCCGTAGAGCGCGCTGAAAAACGCGGTGTTCGCTCCAATGCCCAGCGCCAGAGTGAGAACGGCGACCGCCACAAAGCGGGGCGATTTTCGAAACGACCGAAAGGCGAGACAGAGATCGGAGAACATGTGGAAGTGGCAACGTGGGCAGGTGGCGGAACCGAAGTGGGCGAAGGATCCGCCCCTTCGGCAAGAGGGAGCCATCCCCTTCGCAATTTTGATGCCACCGACCGCTGCCGCGCACCCGCACCAGTGAGGAAATCTTTGTCACCTGGCCGCCGGGCTCCAGCCGCGTCCGTTCCCGGAACCCTGAAGTCCCAAAATCGAGACGGGAGCTCGGATCTGGCGTCTCGAATCTGAGGTCTGGGGGCCCTGGAGCTGCGACGTCTCCGTCGCGCCCTGCTTCGTTCGCGTCCGTCGCCCGTCGCGGGCAATTCAGATTCAGGATTCACTTTCGAGCCGCTTCACCCGCACCCATACGCCGATACCGTCCCAATACACGAGCTTCGGCCGCGGGCGCTCCTTGTTGATGAACGCGAACAACGCACCGCATTTTCGGATCCTCGTGCGATTGCTCGCGAACGTCGCTCCACAGTCCGTTGAAGGATTTCCGCATGTCCACGGGTTGCACGGCCACGTAGATCCGGATCGCGGCGGCAAACGCGAACATCGCTCAGGCGCGCAACGTCCGCACGAGGGCTAGCCATCACCGTTAACGAATTCACGAAGGCGTCCAAGTCAGGCTTAACCGATTCTGAAGATCCCCTGAAAATCCTTTCAGCCTGCGCAGAAAACCCGGCTCGATCAGCCGGAGACTTTCGCCGTCGGCGCGCGCCGCCGCCAGTGCTGGGGACTCAGTTTGCAGATCCGTTTGAACTGCCGTGAAAAATAGAAGGCGTCGTCGTAGCCCAGAGCGTCGGCGATCTCGGCGACGTTCAGCCTGCTCGTTTGCAAAAGCATCTGCGCCCGCTCGATTTTTCGCGCCACGAGATAATCGCGCGGGCTGCACCCCACCCTCTCCACGAACATTCGGCGAAGGTGTGCGGGCGAAGCGCTCATGAACGCGACCATCTGTTCCACCCGGCCAAAGCGGTGCGGCTCGGCGTCAATCGCCTCGAGCAACGCTTCCAGCCGCGGCGCTTTGGGGCGCTGCCGCTGATGGTGAAGCCGCCAGAGCTGGGCCAGCACAAGAAAAACCATTGCCTGCACTTCTCGCGCTGCAAGCGGATCGTTCCACCGCGCCCGCGCCGCGATTTCGCGAAGGCGAAGATCCAGATCCGCGTCGCGCGGGACCTCAATACCGTGGAAGGCACGTCGCGCCGGCGGTCGCCCTTTGGCAAAAACGAAATGAGCGGCAAAGTTCACCATCGTGCCGTCGCCCACCTGCCGCGCTTTTACCCGGCTTCGCGGTGCAAACAGGAACGCCCGACCAGGAGCGATTTGGTGAGATACTCCGTCCAGGTCCAGGCTGCCTTCGCCGGCGAGACCGATCCAGAGATTGTAGTAGTTGCCGATCTCCGCCTCCCAGTGCCAGGGATTCAGATTCGTCCATACGGCCGGGCGATGAACCAGCCGGATTTCGGGCAGGTTGAGCACCTCCTTCGCCATGAGCGCTGCGTCCATGCAAAATTCTTCCGCCGTCCATTCTCCGAGTCACCCCAATTTGCTACTTTCGTGGCGGAATCATGGACTCCCTCAAACTCAAGATCGGCATCGTCGGCATGGGCAACATGGGCTCGGATCACGCCCGCCGCATCCTCGCCGGCGAGGTCCCCGGCCTGGAACTCACGGGCGTGTGCGACGCCGACGAGTCCCGGCTCGCTCCGTGGAAGGCGCGCGGCGTCGCCGTCTTCACCTCTTACCCATCGCTCCTCTCTTCCGGCATTCAGGCTGTCCTCATTGCGACTCCTCATTTCAGCCACGTTCCTTTTGGGGTCAGCGCCCTGGAGGCCGGCCTGCATGTTCTGGTCGAAAAACCGATCGCCGTGCAGAAGGCCGATGCGGAACAACTCGTCGCCGCTCACACCAAGCCGGGGCAGGTGTTCGCGGCGATGTTCAACCAGCGAACGGATCCTTTGTATATCAAGATCAAGCAACTGCTGGACACCGGCGAGTTGGGAAAAATTCAGCGGATCGCGTGGACCATCACGGATTGGTATCGCACTCAGGCGTATTACAACTCGGGCGGTTGGCGGGCCTCTTGGGCAGGCGAAGGCGGTGGGGTTCTGATCAACCAATGTCCGCACCAGCTCGATCTCTACCAATGGCTCTTCGGACTTCCCGTGCGCGTGCGCGCATTCTCCCAATACGGTCGTTTTCACGATATCGAGGTCGAGGATTCCGTCACCGCCTACTTCGAACACGCCAGCGGCGCCACCGCCGTCTTCATCACCACCACGGGTGAAGCGCCCGGCACCAACCGGCTCGAAATCGCCGGCGAGCGCGGGAAGCTCGTGGCCGAGGGCGGGAAGCTGCATTTCTCCCGCAACGAGATCTCCACGGGCGAGCACCTTCGGACCGCCAAGGAGAGCTTCTCCCGACCCGAAGTGTGGGAGATCGACATCCCTGTTTCCAGTCGCGGCGAGCAGCACGTGGGAATCATGAAGAACTTTGCGGGCGCATGTCTGCGCGCCGAAGCGCTCATCGCTCCGGCGGCCGAGGGAATTCACTCGGTCGAGCTCGCCAACGCCATGCTACTCTCGTCGGCACAGGACAAGACGCTCACGCTGCCGCTGCAAAGCGACGATTACGCTCGCTGGCTCGCTGAAAAGATCGCGGGTTCGCGCTTCCAGCCAACCGCTCCTTCCAACGAAGCCGTCACAAAGGCGAAATCCGCGTAGCTCACGCGAAGCTGATTCTTGGGCGCGCACCCTTCCGTTTTCATTCCTCATGCGACTCGAGCAAATTTCGGTTAATCTCTATAGTCTTCGCGATTTCCTGACCACCCGCGAAGACTTCATCGCCTCGATCAAACGGCTGTCGGCAATCGGATTCCGATCCGTGCAACTCAGCGGCGTGGCTCCCGGCCTCATCCCCGATGCCGACTTCGTCAGCATTTGTGCGGATTCAGGAATCAAGATCACCGCGACTCATGAGCCGGCCGTGCAACTGCTCGCGGAACCGCAACGTTCGGTCGAGCGGCTCGCGCGGCTCGGCGTTTCTTTCACCGCCTATCCCTCTCCCGCCGGCGCCGTCGATCTCGGCGACGAAGCCGGTGTTTCGCGATGGCTTCGGCAGTTGGACCAGGCCGCCGTCGTGCTTCGCGCCGCCGGCATCACGTTGTGCTACCACAACCATAATCAAGAATTCACCAAGCTCGGCGGGCGCTTGCTCCTGGACCGAATCTTCGCCGAGACGTCCCTCGCCGGCGAGCCCGACACCTATTGGATTCAGGCCGGCGGCGGCAGCCCGCTGCAATGGACGGAAAAACTCGCCGCACAAAAACGTCTCCCGCTGATTCATCTCAAAGATTTCCGCGTCACGGCCGGCGGCGAAGTGCAATTCGCCGAACTGGGCGCCGGCAACCTCGATTTCGATCCCATCCTCGCGGCCGCCACCGCGGGAGGCTGCCAATCGTTCATCATCGAGCAGGACATGACTTACGGCCGGGATCCTTTCGAGAGCGTCGCCGAGAGTTTTAGATTTCTTCAAGCCCGCGTCGCTCGCGGTTGAGTCTGTTCAAATGAACGTGCCGCCCAACCGCGGCCTTTTCCTCCGCGTCGCCACTCGCACCAGCGGCTGTTCCGTCACGATCGCTTGATTCGCTTCATCCGTCCCCCGATGTGAGCCGAGGCTGAGCCGCCGCGCCTCGATTCAGCCGGCCGCGCTCCGGTTCGTGTCACAGGAATTGGTGACATGCGATCCCGGGCGTCTGCCGCTATTCTGCAGGTTGTCGCCGGGCGCCCCGCCCGCGCGGCGGCGATCGTCTCGTTCGCCCGACCGTGGCGCAAAACCCATTTCGCTCACCCTCTCCATCCTTGCTGCGTCCGGCGACGAATCTAGCGTTTCGCCCGCAACCGTATTTGCCAGCCTCGGTAGCGGTTCACCGTCCGGGCCCCATGCCACCCCATTCCCGTTCGATTTTTGTCAGCCTGCTGATCCTTCTTTCCTCGCTGGGCGGGAAGGTCCTGGGTGCCGCGTCTCTCGCCGACGGCTATGCGGTGCGGGTCTGGCAAACGGACGACGGGCTGCCGCAAAACATGGTGACCTCCGCCGTGCAAACCCGTGACGGCTACCTGTGGTTCGGCACCAACGGCGGTCTCGCCCGCTTCGACGGCGAACGGTTCGAGGTGTTCGATTCCGGCAACACGCCGAGCCTGCCGGACCGGCGCATCACGCGGCTGTTCGAAGACGCCCGCGGCCAGTTGTGGGTCGGACACGAGTCGGGGATGGTTTCGCGTTTTCACGACGGACGCTTCGAGTCATTCTCGCTTCCGCCCGGCAGCTTGAACGACAAGATCATCGGGCTGGGCGACGACGAGCACGGCCGGCTCTGGGCGATGCACGAGGCGGGCTCGATCGATGCCGTGGAAGGCAGCACACGGCTCCCGACGCTGGTCTCCGCGAGCAGGCGTCCGGAGGTCATGAGCTTTTCATCCCGGAGCGGAAACATCTGGCTTTCTCAAAACGGCCAGGCGGCCCAGCTGGCAAACGGGCGCTTGTCCGTCGCCGTCCTCCCGCCGCCGCGACTCGCCAACTATGTCGAATGCGTCGCCACGTCAGCCGACGGCGGCGTGTGGATTTTCTGCGACGGTCGCGTGCGCAAATGGCACCACGATCGTTGGACCGAAGATCGCGGCCCTTATCCGTGGTCACAGGGGCTCGTCGGGTGCGCCCTGGAGTTGCGCGACGGCACCCTGGCCGTCGGCAACATCACGACGGGACTGTATCTCCTCTATCCCGATGGCCGCCATCCCGTGCATTTCGATCTCGGCAACGGCCTGCCGCAAAACTGGGTCCGTTTTCTCTACGAGGATCGCGAGGGCAATCTCTGGGCCGGAGCCGGCAGTGCGGGGCTCGTCTCGATCCACGCCTCCGCCTTTTCCGTCCTGAGCCTGCCGGAGGAAGCGCACGGTTGCAGCGTCCTTTCGGTCGCGGGCGCAGCGGACGGATCGCTGTGGATCGGCACCGATGGCGCCAACCTGTATCACTACGCCGCGGGAGAATGGGAGCGTTACGGCCCGGAAAAAGGACTGGCCAACTATTACATCCCCGCAGTCGCCGTCGCCCCGGGCGGCGAGGTGTGGGCGAGCGATTTCTGGTGGGGCGGCCCGTATCGGCTCGAGCACGACCGGTTCGTCCGTCCGCCCGGAATCGAGGAAAACGCGAACCCCGTTTACTCGCTCCTGCCCCTCCCCGGAGGCGAGTGGCTCGTCGGTAACCGCGATGGCCTGCGGCGCTGGAAGGACGGGCACTCCACCTGGCTGGCCGAGCCTCACGGATCCGCCGCGGCGGAGGTGTGCGCGATCGCGCGCGACCCCGCGGGCGTCCTCTGGTGCGGGTTCACCCGGGGCGGGTTGGTGCGCATCGCCGATGGTCGCACGACGCGGTTTGACCGACGCGACGGCCTGGCCAGCGACGCTATTTCCAGTCTATGCATCGACAACGAGGGCACGCTCTGGGTGGGCACCGCGGATCAGGGGCTGAGCCGCTTCAAGGACGGCCGGTTCGCGAACCTCAATCGCCAGCACGGGCTGGCCGACAACGCCCTCTGCGCGATCCTCGACGACGGTCGGGGCTATCTTTGGCTCAGCACGCATCACGGACTCCAGCGGATCGCCAAAACCGAGCTTCACCGCTGCGCCGACGGCGCCAGCGCGACGTTCCCGAGCCAAGTTTACGACCGCAACGACGGCCTGCCGATCATCGAATTCACCAACGGATTCCAATCCGTCGCGACCAAGACGCCTGACGGAAAGCTCTGGTTTGCGAGCGGCAAGGGCGTCATCAGCGCCGATCCCGCCCGCATCGAGGCAAATCCCCTTCCGCCGCCGGTTGTGATCGATTCGCTGTGGACGGACGGCCGCCGCGAGCCGGTGGCGGCCGCGCAGGTGACGAGCCGCCTGCGGCCCGATCACGAGCGCCTCGAGTTTCGTTTCAGCGGGCTGAGCTTCGTCGCGCCGACGAAGGTGTTGTTCAAATACCGCCTCGACGGCATCGATCGCCACTGGATCGACGCCGGATCAAAGCGCACCGCGTTTTACAGCCGCCTCCCCGCGGGCACCTATCGCTTTCGCGTCATGGCCTGCAACAACGACGGCGTGTGGAACCTCGAAGGGGCGACGCTGGCATTCACCGTCGCGCCCTTTTTCTGGCAGACCAGCTGGTTCATCGTCCTGTGCATCCTCGCCGCAGCGGGCATCGTCGGGTGGCTCGCCCGCGCGATCACGCGCCGCCGCATGCAGCGCCAGATCGAGGCGATGGAGCGACGGCACGAGCTCGAACGCGAACGCGCGCGCATCGCGCAGGACATCCACGACGATGTGGGCGCGAGCCTCTCGCGCATCGCGATGCTCAGCCAGCCTGCGCGCGGCGAGCTCTCCGCGCCGGAACGCGCCGCCGACATGCTCTCGCGCATCTACAGCACCGCGCGCGAAGTCACGCGTTCGCTCGACGAAATCGTCTGGGCCGTGGACCCGCGTCACGACACGCTCGACAGTCTCGTCGACTACATGGGCCGTTTCGCGCAGAGCTTCCTCGCCCCCGCCGGCCTGCGCTGCCGGCTCGATCTCCCGGTCGAGGTGCCGTCCTGGCCGCTCACCGCGGAGGCGCGCCACAATCTGTTTCTCGCGTTCAAGGAGGCGCTCAACAATGCCGCGAAGCACGCCGGCGCGAGCGAGGTGCGCATTTCGCTGCGGGTGGACGCGGAGTCGTTCACCATTTCGGTAAAAGACAACGGCGCGGGCCTGGCGCCCGGCCGCGCGTCGACCGAAACCGACCGGCTCAACTCGGGGCACGGGCTCGCCAACATGCAATCGCGGCTCGCGCGGATCGGCGGCCGGTGCGAGATCGCGAGCGAGAATGGCGCCGGGACCAACGTCTCCTTCGTCGTCCAGGTGGCTCACGACGCCGCGCCTCCGGCCTCCGCGCCGCCCGTCCCCTGAACCCGCCAAAGCCGCTACCGTCGCGCCCTCCTCACTTTTATGTCCGCGAAAACCGAGAGTTCGAATGTCTCTGCAGCTCCGTCCGCCGCGATCACCGCGATGGTGGTCGAGGACGACCCCTCCGTGCGCACCATCCTCACGCGATGGCTCGAGGAGGCCGAGGGCTTCGTCTGCGCCGGAGTGTTTCCCGATGTCGAAAGCGCGTTGCCCCACCTCGCCCGGGCGAAGCCGGACGTCGCGCTCGTGGACATCAACCTCCCCGGCCTCAGCGGCATCGAGTGCGTGCGCCAGCTCAAGCCCGTCACGCCGCAGACCCAGTTCGTCATGCTGACGGTGTATGAGGATTCCAACCACATCTTCGACGCCCTGTCCTCGGGCGCGACCGGCTATCTGGTCAAAACCACGTCGCGCGAGGACCTGATCGCCGCGTTGCGCGAGGTCCATGCCGGCGGCTCGCCCATGAGCGGCAACATCGCCCGCAAGGTCGTGCAGTCGCTTCAGCAGCCGAAGTCCGCGCTGAAGCCGGCGAACGAACTCTCGAAACGGGAAAACGAAGTGCTCGCGCTGCTCGCGCAGGGTTATCTTTACAAGGAGATCGCCGACGCGCTCGGCATCGGGCTCGAGACGGTGAACACCTATATCCGCCGCATCTACGAGAAGCTCCACGTCCACTCGCGGGCGCAGGCGGTCGCGCGTTACACGAGCCTGAATCGTTGAGCCGCTCGCGCCCGGCGGCTAACGGGACGGGCGCTTGTCCCATGTTTGTGCTATGGCGCGCCGCTTGACGGAGCGCGCGGCGGTCCCGCATTTATTGAGACCTACCCGAAGAATTTACTCCGCACCACGATTGCGAGGAGCGCAATAAAGCCAGCCGGCCGAATCGCAGGGCGCGCTTTGGCGACCCCGCAATGAGCGACCGGAAACTTCTTTGGCCAGGTCCCCATCGTGGAATTCGACCCGCTCACTCCGTTGCAACGCCCACACCCCACGGCCCCGCTTCAGGCGATCGTCAACGGCCGCGCCGCTCCCGTCGAGCGCCACTGAACCGCTCCACCCTCCTGCGTCCTCCCGTGTTTTCGCATCTCTCATGAAACCCCGTCACCCCGTCCTCCGTTCATCATGCCTTGCCGCATTCCTCGCCGCCGCATCGCTCGCGCATGCGATCTCCAGCGACGCGACACCCACGATCATCGTCGACACTGCCGCCGAGCCGGTCGCGTCGGGGCCGTTCGATCCGACGTGGTCCTCGCTCCGCCACTACGAGGTGCCCGCGTGGTTTCGCGACGCGAAGTTCGGCATCTGGGCGCATTGGGGTCCGCAGTGCCAGCCCGAACGCGGCGACTGGTATGCGCGTCATCTGTATTTCGAGGACGGCCCGGCGTGGGGCAATAACGTCACAGCCTTTCACCGCGAGAAATACGGCCATCCCTCGCAAGCAGGTTTCAAGGACGTCATCCACCAGTGGAAGGCGGAGAAATGGGATCCCGAGAAACTCGTCGCGCTCTACAAGCGCGCCGGCGCCCGGTATTTTTTCGCCCTCGCGAATCACCACGACAATCTCGACCTATGGGACTCGAAATATCAGCCGTGGAACTCGGTTCGCGTCGGCCCTCAGAAGGACCTCGTCGCCGGCTGGGCGAAAGCGGCGCGCGCGAATGGCCTGAAGTTCGGCGTCAGCGTCCACGCTGCCCACGCGTGGAGCTGGTATGAGCCCGCGCAGGGCGCCGACCAGAAAGGCCCGTTCGCCGGGGTGCCCTACGATGGCAAACTCACGAAAGCCGACGGCCAGGGCACCTGGTGGGAAGGGCTCGATCCGCAGGACCTGTATGAACAACGCCACACGCCGAGCCCCCACTTCGACGATCCGAAAACGATCCACGCGCGCTGGGACTGGGACCATGGCGTGACGCCGCCCGATGAGGCGTATTGCGAAAAATTCTACAACCGCACCATCGACCTGATCGATCGCTATCAGCCCGACCTCATCTACTTCGACGACACTGCGCTGCCGCTCTGGCCCGCCAGCGACGCCGGCCTGAAGATCGCCGCGCATTTCTACAACCGCAATCGCCAGTGGCGCGGCGACGACGGCGTGCTCTTCGGCAAAGGCCTCGAACCCGACCAAAAGCAGTGCATGGCCCTCGATATCGAGCGCGGACGCAGTCACGTGATCGAACCGTTCCCCTGGCAGACCGACACCTGCATCGGCAGCTGGCACTACGACCGCGACATCTTCGAGCACCACGCCTACAAGTCCGCGCAAACCGTCGTGCACACGCTCATCGACGTGGTCAGCAAGAACGGCAACCTGCTCCTCAGCGTGCCTCTCCGCGGCGACGGCATGCCGGATGAGGACGAAATCGCGGTCGTCGAAGGCATCGCGGCATGGATGCAGATCAACCAGGAAGCGATCCACGGCACGCGTCCCTGGAAGGTGTTGGGCGAGGGCCCGCAGATGGCCGCGACGGAGCCGTCGAACGGCGGCAATTTCAACGAAGACAAGGTGAAGCCCTTCACGGCCCAGGACGTGCGCTTCACGACCAAGGGCGCAACGCTCTACGCGTTCGTCATGGGCGCGCCCACCTCCGTCATCACGATCGAGTCGCTCGGCACCGCGGCCAAGCTTTACGAGGGCGCGATCGGCAGCGTCAGACTGCTCGGCAGCGACGAGCAGCTCACGTGGTCGCACTCCGCCGACGCACTGACGATCTCCGCACCACGCCACGTGCCAAACGACATCGCCGTCGTGTTCGAGATCAAGCCGGTGGAAACGCGCCGCTGACCACCTGACCGGCGAGGTGAACCACCATGGACATGAATACTGGGAAGGCCGACACTCGAAACGGAACTGAAACACAAATGGACACGAATCCACCCGAATGCCGACCTGGTCCGAGCGACCTGCCGCCGCTCGCAAAGGACTCACCGGCCGCCCGCCTCTGGCAGACGCTCCGCGCTGCTTCTCGACGTATCAGACTTTCGACCGTCGACGATTCCCGCGCTGCGGCGTCGGCCAAGCGTTTCCGTGTTCTCGCTTTCGGTCTGGTAATCCTCGCCGGGCTACGCGCCCACGCCGCCGAAGAATCGCTCACGTCGCCCGACAACCGCGTCGTTGTGACCGTGAGCGATTCCGACGGCCTACGTTACCGCGTCACGCTCGATGGGCAGCCGGTGCTGGTGGATTCGCAGCTCGGCCTGGAATTTGCCGGCGGTTTCTCCTCCGGCCGCAGCACGAGGATCACCGCCGCGGCCCGCCGCGAGCATGACGGCATCTGGCAAAACGACTTCGGCCAACGCCGCATCGAGCCCGACCGCTATCGCGAGCTGAAACTCGAGCTCACGGAAACCGCCAACGTTCCGCGGCGAATCAACCTGGTCGTTCGCGCCTACGACAACGGGGTTGCGCTGCGCTACGAGATTCCACCCCAGCCCGGTCTCCTCGACTACGTCGTCACGGACGAGCGCACCGAATTCGTTTTCCCCTCCGATCTGAAATGCTGGGCGGGCAATCCTTCGGGCTGTGCGGAAAATCAGTATCCGGAGAAGCGTCTGAGCCAGCTCAACGCCGACCCTTCCCAGCCCCACGTGTTGCCGCTGCTCGTGCAGTTGCCGAACGGCTACGCTGCGGTCGCCGAGTCCGATCTGCTCGACTGGGCCGGCATGTTCGTCTCGGCGCTGAACCCGCGCGCCGACGGCGGCGCACGCCCCGGCGCGAAAGTCACGCTCGCGCCGCGCCACGACGGACGGGGTCTGGTCGTCGGACGCGATCGCCGCGTCAGCCCGTGGCGCATCGTGATGCTCGCGCGCCACGCCGCCGAGCTGCTGACCAACGATCTCGTCGCCACCCTCGCCACGCCCTCGCGGCTCGCCGACACCTCGTGGATCAAGCCCGGCGTCTCGGCGTGGGACGCGTGGTGGACCGGCGTGAACCCCTCGCAACCGGAGAACACCGGCGTGTATTCGCGCGGCGATACCCGTTCGCACCGGGAGTTCATCGATTTCGCCGCGGAGATGGGTTTCCGCTACCAGCTCATGGACTGGTTTTGGTATGACCACATGACGCTCTGGGACAAGGGCCTGCACTCGCCGCCCAACCAGCCGTCGGGCGACTTCACGCGGCCGCTGCCGCACATCGACGTGCCTGGCCTCGTCGCCTATGCGCGCGAGCGCGGCGTCGGCCTCTGGATCTGGGCGCATTCGCTCGATATCAAAACTTTCGGCCTCGAGCGTGCGCTCGAACATCTCGCGAAGTTCGGCGTGGTCGGCATCAAGGTGGATTTCTTCAACAGCGATTCGCAGGAGACGGTGCAATGGATCGTGGAACTGCTCGAATGCGCCGCGCGGCACCGCCTGATGGTCGATCTCCACGGCGTCTACAAACCGACCGGGCTCGCGCGCACCTACCCCAATCTCCTCACCCAGGAGGGCGTGCTGGGCAACGAATACAACAAGCTCGGCGGCAACCAGTGCGACACCCGCCACACCATCACGCTGCCCTTCACGCGCGGCCTGCTGGGCGCGATGGATTTTACGCCCGGCGGTTTCCTCAATCGCACCGCCGCCGAGTTCAAGATCACCGCGCCGGCGCAGGTCATCGGCACGCGCGCGCGGCAGCTCGCCGAAACCGTCGTCTACCTTAGCCCGCTGACCGTGCTCTGCGACAGTCCGACGAACTATCGCGGCCAGCCAGGCGTCGAATTCTTCCGCGGCTTGCCCACCGTGTGGGACGAAACGGTCGTCCTCTCGGCCGAAGTCGCACAGCATGTCGTTCTCGCGCGCCGGTCCGGTTCGCGCTGGTATCTCGCCGCGATGAATGGCGCCGCGCCGCTCGCACTGCGCGTGCCGCTGAATTTCCTCGGCGACGGTTCGTGGCAGCTGCGCGCGTTCGCCGACACGCCGGAATCCGGCACCCGCCCCGAAGCGCTCGCAGAAACCACGACGCCGGTCACCGCGACGGGCACGCTAGAACTCGCGCTCGCACCCGCCGGCGGTTATGCCGCGGTGTTGTCGCCCGCCCGATAAGTCGTCTCGCACGGCTGGATCCCGCACCCCCGGGAAACGCCTGTAACACGTTTTCGGGACAGGCGCCGCCGCGAGGATGCTGGTAGACTGAGCGCGGCTGCGCCCCCAGCGACAGCCGTTCCCTCAACCCCTGGACCCCAACTCGGGCGCCTTCGTCGCGCTCATCCGTCCCATGCTGCATCCTCCGTCATCCGTCTCGCGACGCGCCTTGGCCGCGCGCGCTCTCTCGCTGCTCACCAGCCTGCTGTTCTGTTCCGTCCTTTCGTTCGCGGTCCCGGCGTCCGCCAAGACCGCGATGCAAGCCTACGTCGAGGCGATGCAGCCCGGCTGGAATCTCGGCAACACCCTCGACGCCACGCCAAACGAAACCGCCTGGGGCAATCCGCTCACCACGCCGGAGCTCATCCAGCAGATCAAGGCGCAGGGGTTTAAGAGCATCCGCATCCCCGTGACCTGGGACACCGGCAACCGGGTCGGCCCCGCTCCAAGTTACACGATCGATCCCGCATGGCTGGATCGCGTGCAGCAGGTCGTCGACTGGTCGCTGGAGGCCGGCCTCTACGTGATGCTCAACCTGCATCACGACTCCGGCTGGGTGCGCGACATGCCGACCCAGCACGACGCGGTGCTCGCCAAGTTCAACGCCCTCTGGTCGCAGATCGCGCCCCGCTTCCGCGATTACCCGCGCGAGCTGATGTTCGAGAGCATCAACGAGCCCGATTTCCCCAACGCCAGCGACGCGACGAAGATGTCCCTGCTCCGCGAGCTGAACACGTCCTTCTTCCACATCGTGCGCAATACCGGCGGCGGCAACGCCACCCGTCCGCTCGTGTTGCCCTCGTTCAACACGAACTCGGGCCAGCAATGGCTCGATTCGCTCAAAGCCACGATGGACGCTCTCGACGATCCGAACCTGATCGCGACGGTCCACTTCTACGGCTTCTGGCCGTTCAGCGTGAACATCGCCGGCGTGACGACCGTCGACGACGCGGTGATCGCTGACATCAACGCCACCGTCAACAACACCTACAACACGTTCGTCGCAAATGGCATTCCGGTGGTCGTCGGCGAGCTCGGCCTGCTCAGTTACGATCCGAACAACCCGGCGACCGAACGCGGCGAAGTGCTGAAGTTTTTCGAACTCATCACGGCCAGCCTCCAGTCCACGGGCATCACCTGGCAGGTGTGGGACGCGGGCCAGCTTTTCGACCGCACGAGCTACCAGTGGAAAGATCCCGAACTGGTCGGATACTATCTACAAAGCGTGACGACCCGCTCGTCCACCGCCGCGACCGATCTCGTCTTCGTGCCGGACAGCGCGCCCAAGGATGTCGTCATCCCGCTCAACCTGAACGGCAACACCTTCGTCTCGCTCACCGACGGCGCGACGCCGCTCACGCCCGGCGTCGACTACACGCTGATTGGCGATGTCCTGACCGTGAAAGCCGGCGCGCTCGCTGCGTATGCGTCCGGCAACTACGGCGAAAAAACGGTGCTCACGGCAAACTTCAGCGCGGGCATGCCCTGGCGGCTGCACGTGCGCCACCACGCCGCGCCGGCGCTCGGCGCCGCGGCTGGCACCAAGGCCGGCGGCATCGTGATTCCCACCGCGTTCAACGGCGACATCCTCGCCACGATGCAGGCCAGCTACGTGGCCGCCCCCAACTACCCTTACCCCGGCCAGGCCGAGTGGACGGCGTTCAAGCAATTCGGCGACTCCTACCAGCCGGACTACGCGAACAACACGATCACGCTCAAAAAGGAGTTCACCATCGCGACCACGAACGAACCGGTCGAACTCACGTTCCATTTCTGGAGCGGACGGAAGGCGAGCTACCGCCTCACGTTCGAGCCCGGCGGCGACATCATCGCCGATCCGCAGGAACTCGTGATGTATGAGAACGGCTTCAGCCACGGCTGGGGTAACTGGAGCTGGGCCGCGACCAACGACGCGAGCACCGAACTCCCGCACTCGGCTCCGACGTCCATCGCCATCGATGCGGGCCCGTGGGCGGCGTTGTTCCTCGGCGGTGGCACCGTCGATCGCTCCGACTACCGCACGCTGATCTTCTGGGCGAACGGCGGTCCGGTCGGTGGTCAGAGCCTCGTCGTCAGCGCCTCGGAGAACTGGAACTTCAGCCACCCGTCGGTCACGGTCGGTCCTCTGGCGGCCAACACGTGGACGAAGATCGAGGTGCCGCTCGACGCCATCGGTGTCGCGGAGAATCCGAACATCACGACGATCACGATCGCCAACGGCTCCGGCAACCCCGCGCCGCGTTTCTACATCGACGACATCCACCTGACCACCGCCTACCCGTCGGATATCGTCTTCGTGACCGGTGGCGCCGCGCCCGTGATCACGAGCGCGACGACCGCCACCGGCCGGTTCGATTCGCCCTTCGCCTACACGATCCAGGCGATCAACGCGCCGACGTCGTTCAGCGCCGCGGACCTCCCGCCCGGGCTCACCGTCAACCCGACCACCGGCGTGATTTCCGGCACGCCGACGGCGGCGGGTTCATATGTGGCGACGATCACGGCAACGAACGCGTCCGGCGACGGCACGCAGACGCTCGCCATCAAGATCGATCCGGCCCCCGTCGCGATCACGTTTCCCGCCGCCAACACGCCGTTCGGCGCCGTGGTTTACGCCGCGTATGACGGCGCGCCGCTAAGCGTGTCAGGCACGACCAGCCCCGCCGGCGTTCCCGTCACGATCACCTACAACGGCAGCACCACGGCTCCGACGCTCCCCGGCACGTATCGCGTCGTCATCACGTCCAACGATCTCAACTACGCCGGCTCGGTCGATGGCACGTTTGTGATCACGAGCACCGCGCTCGTCCGCCACGCACCGACGCTCAACGGAGACCTCGACGGCTCCATCCAGGTCCTCAGCGGCGAGTCGTTCGCCATCAACGGCAGCGGTTCGATCTCCAGCGACCTGCTCGTGCCCGGCACGCCGACGGTGAAGCTTAACGGCCACCCGCTCTTCGCCGGCCTCGTCGACGCCGCGGGCGCGACCACGCCGACGAACTACACCATCACGCTCAACGGCGGCGCCGTGGCACGCTATGTCGTGCGGAGGGTCGATCCCATCGCGATGCCGGCCGTCACCGCTCCGGCGGCGCCCGCCGGCGTGCGCGACGTGACGCTCGCCCGGCCGAACGACGGCGCGGGCGACTTCGCCACGATCCGCAACCTCACGCTCAACGGCAACGCGGGCGTCGTCGCGGTGCCGGCCGGCGTTTATGGCCACCTCACCGCCAACGGCAACAGCCGCCTCGTCCTCGGCGTGACGGGCGCGACGCAGCCGTCGGTCTACGAGTTACAGGCGCTCACGCTCAACGGCCAGGCCTCGCTGCAGATCGTCGGGCCGGTGAAATTGAAACTCGCCCGCGGCACCTCGATCAACGGCACGATCGGTTCGGTCGACCATCCGGAATGGCTCGAACTCGAGATCGCCGATGGCGGCCTCACGCTGAACGGCGGCGCGATGGTGCACGCGATCGTGACGGCGCCGAACGGCGCGGTGACGGTAAGCGGCACGCTCCACGGCCGGATCAGCGCCGATCGTCTGACGCTCAACGGCGGCCTCATCGACGCGCCAATGTTATAGTCGGGCGTTTCGTTCTCGTAAGGTCCGCTCGTTGCAACTCGACCCACCCGGTGCCCGCGCCGGGTGGGTTTTCGTTTGGCTGGGCCGCAGTTGGAGGGTGGCAACGCGATCCTCCTTTGCGCCCAGGTCAGCGGCCCGCCATGTCGCGGCCGCGCCCGCACCTCCCGGACCGCCTCCAGAATCGAATGATTCGAGCGCGGACAATGCCTGCATCACCCCAATAAAAAAGGCGCACCGCCGGTGCGGTGCGCCTGGGTTCGATCAAAGGCGTATCCAGATTCTCATAGCGCCTGGAACGCCCATTGCTGATTACTGCGGCCGCCGTAAGTCCAGATCTGGATGTTCGCGCCGTCGGCCGTGGAAACACCGCTCACGTCCAGGCACATGCTCGTCGCATGCGTCGGCGTCAGGCGGTAGTAGCCGCCGCTCGTGGCGGTGATCGTCCACTTCTGATTGGCCGCGGCGCCGTAAGTCCAGAGGTGGACGTTCGTCCCGTTGCTGGTGCCCCAGCCGGACACGTCGAGCGCCTTGCCGCTCTGCGCGCCGATGATGCTGTATTGATTGTTGCCGAGGTGCGTGACGACCCACTTCTCGTTTTCGCCGCCCCAATAGCCCCACTGCTGCACGTTGCTGCCGTTCGCGGTCTGCAGACCGTCCACGTCGAGGACCTTCCCGCTGTGACGCGCGACGAGCTTGTAGACGCCATTCGGAATGATCCCGCCGCCGCCCGGAGGCGGGAGCGCGGCACCGCCGGTGAGGGCGCGTAGATTATCCTGATCGATCACGGCGGCCGTGGTGCGGTCGAACAGCCACATCGTGTTGCTCCCCGTGCCGCCGGCGTCCCAATAGATCGGCTTCAGGCCGAGGGCGTTCGCCTTGTCCACGATCGTTTTGCTGTAATACGTCCTGGACGCGAGATGCCGGTTCAACTCCGTGCCTGTGAGACCGGAGTAGCCCGTGCGTTTGACCGCGCCAAATTCACCGACGATCACCGGAATGCCCCGGCTCGTGAACCTGGCATACATCTTCTGGAACTGCTCGTCCGTATAGGCCTCTTCACCCCAGGTGGAATTTCGATCGGTCATCGTCGGCGAATGATAGCCCTGCCCCCAGAAGTAGAACATTTTTCCCCACGTCTCGTCGTTGGTCATGAGGCTCCACTGGTAGGGATAGTGATGGACTTCGACCATAAGCCGGCCGGAGGCAGAATCCGACGGCAAGGTCGTCATCAGGTCGTAGGTTTTGTCGATGTTGGTGCTCGGCCCCTGAATCACGAGCCAGCGCGTGCTGTTGTTCCCGCCGGTGGCACGCACCGCGTTCACGAACGTCTGATAATAAGTCATCAGCGTCGACATCTCGCCGGCATTCTCCACGGGCGGTTCGTTCGCTCCGGCGAAGATCAGACGATGGTCGTAGCTTCTGAAGGCGGTAGCGATCTGGGTCCAATACGAATTCATCTTCGCGTTGACCGTCGCGTTATAGCCGCTCGCGAGGCTGCTATCCAGCCAGCCGCCGTCCCAGTGGCAGTTGACGATGACGTAGAGATTCCGCGCGTAGCACCAGTCGACCACCTGTTTGACGCGTGCCATCCACGCGGGATCGATCTGGTAGCTGGACGGATTGGCGTGGCTGTCCCACGCGACCGGGAGGCGGATCGTGTTGAAGCCCGCGTCGGCGACCGCGTCGATCAACTGCTGGGTGGCCGCCGGTCCCCAGGTGCCTTCGCCGCTGGGCGGCTCAAGGGTGTTGCCGAGATTCCAGCCATAGGTCGGCGTCGGCAGCTGCGCGCACGCGAAGGCCGGCAGGAGGAGGAGGAGAAACGCGAGCGCCCGGACGGCGCCGCGGAGGGGATGTCGGGAGGTTTTGGATACTCTCATGGGGAAAGGGTCGGCGCGGCGGACGCACGCAGCAGCGATGGCACGCGTTGGTTGCGCGCTCCGAATGGATTTATGATTGGGGCGTTTGCTACGGCTCGCGCGTCGCCCGCCCTCTCATCTGTGCCCCGCGCCGGCGAACGAACCGGAACTGTATCATGACAGAACGACCGTGCGCGTCAGTCGACCGCATCGTCTCGCGTCCCGAAACCAGGTCCGGCCCGAGGGGAAATGAGGCGCCAGCATGAAACTCCGGCGCCCCACCCCTTCGTGAACCCCATCCTTTTAGGGACCCGAAAAGCGTAATTGCATGAGCCGGCGGCCCGAGCCGGAGCGTTTCCCCGGCCCCGGCCGCCTTGGATTCAACTCAGAACATGAGCTTCATGCTGAGATCGTAGGTCGCACCGCTCACGATGCGTTGCTGAGCGACAGAGCCGTCCGGTTCGACCGCGACGGTCACCAGATGATTGCCTTCTCCGACGCTGCGCACGTTGAGCTGAATTCGCCAGTCAACCTTGGAGTTCAGTTTACGTTGATAACCGATCCAGGCGTCGACGTGGGACTCCGTTGGTCCGTAGATCGGCTTGCTGACATCGGCGATCCACGCCTTTTCGCCGTAGATCTCGGTCTCGTGGATGCCGTAGCCGAGGATGGCCCGGTCCTCCCAGCGCCACGCGCCACCGATGTCGACGCCTTTCGCCCAGCCACGGTCGATGCGGTAGTTCGAGATGAGGTTGAAGCGATATTTCCGCATCTCGGGCTGGTCGCCACCGATCAGCGCGATCTGGGTGAGATAGGGAGCCCAGATGTCCTTGAGGAAGCTGTTTTTCGCTCCCTCATAACCGCCCCAGATGCCGGCATACTGAACGCCCGTTCCGAGGAACAGGTCCGCCATTCCCTGCAGCTGTTTCGCGGCGGCCGCACCGAGGCCCGTCTGGGTGGCATCGACTTTGGAGGCATTGAACGTGATGTCCCAGTTCCTGATCGGACGGAATGTCGCCTCAAACTCGAAGCCCTTGGACTCGAGGTTCTGGTCGATCGTCGGATATTCTCCGTGAACAGTATCGCCGCCTCCCAGCTGCGGCGGGAAATACGGGAAATCCGTGCCTTTGACGATGTGCAGCCAGTCGCCCCGCTTGATGGCTTCCACGTCGATGTGGTAACCGTAGGCATCCCAGTAGGACTGCGGATACAGTTCCGTGAACTTGGTCATCATGTCCGCATTGGCCTTGGCCGCCTCTTGCGGATGCTGGCTCATCCAGGAATACGGCCAATCCGCCCAGGACTCGTGGGTCCACGCATCCCAGCTGGCGGGGAACTGGGTGTTCCCGTTCGCATCCTTCGGCAAAGCCTGGCGAGCCATGCTGTAGGCGTGCTGCACGACCGTCCATTCGGGAAGCGCTCGGACCATGAACGTGCCGAGCGGCTGCCCGACGGACGCCGAGGCATTGTTGTTCTGCGTCTTGAAGTAGGTGAGCCGCGCTGTCAGCCGACCATTGAGTCCGTCGAACTGAACCGAGAAGTCGTCCGTCTTGCCGGATTCGTTCGGGAGCAGCGAACCATCGATCGCATAGCGCACCCGAGGCGTCTCATTCTCACCGTGGAAATAGTAGAAGGTGAGGTCCGTGCCTTCGGGAAGGTTTCTCTTGATCGCCTTCGGCAGGTGGATGGCCACGCCGTAGCTGATCGAGTTGGTGGTGGCTTTGATTCCGGTGGGATCGTCGATATCGATACTGTAGTTCAGATCGTAGATTCCCGTTTTGGTGTCCCGGTGCCGGCTGGCATCCGAACCTTGCTGAAACGTGGTATCGCGACGATAGCCGAACGTCGGGATGATCGTATCGTCCCAGAAGTGTCCTTGATAGAGAAAGGCCGTGGAGGTGATCTTCTGCCGCCTCTGCGTGCCGCCGGTGGCGAGCACGTCGGGGAGGCGATCTCCATAAATCGTCGGGACCGATACCCGCGTATAGCCTTTATAGTTTGCCGGATTATCCGCCTGGACCTGCGTCATGGTCGTGCCGTCGGGGCCGGTGAACGTCCATGGCGCAGTCGGATCGACCGCGCCGCCGGCCGTCCACTCCTTCGAAAACACGGTGTACGGATACGCGCTGGGAACACCGATGTTGGTCGCAAGATTGCTGAGGTTGGCGCCCGCGCCGGTGGTGCCGAGCATCGAAGGTCCGATATAGGCGAGCCAGTTGAAGGAATTGTCCGTCTGAAGCACCTGATCCCTGGTCTTGTCGCCGTTATAAACTTTATACATCGGATCGATGCCGTTCAGCCGGTAGTTCCGGTGTTCCTCAAACTTGTCGTAGCTGCCGGCCAGCCCGGTGAACTCATGGCGACCTAGAATCCGGCCCAGAATCCCCTTCATTTCGAAGTCGCGCTCGAAGTTCAAATTATACGCCGCCGTGACCTGCTGGTTGTCGCGCGTATAATTGTTGATGCTGTGACTGCCCTGGTTCCCAAACACTACGGGGCGGCCCACGTTCGGATTGGTGGTGGCGCCGTCGAGCCAGGTCGGAGTCTTCAGATTGTGGCTATTGAGATCGAGGACGAGCCAGGGATTGCTGAGGATGCCCTTGTTGCCGTTCAGATACTCCTGGTGATCGACGACGCCCTGGATGACCAGGCGCTCGTTGAACAGGCTCTGCACCACGCTGACGTTGTAAGCGTTCCAGCGCTGCCACTCGCGCTTGTTGTCGCCGTCGATGAGCTTGTGGTAGAAATCGAAGAGGCTCGGATCGCTGAGCGTCTTGTCGAAATACCGGACGGTTCCGCGGTAGGCGCCCGCAAATTCTCCGCCATCCTGGTCGTTGTGGGCCTGCCGATAGAGGTAATTCGACGCCACGGCATGCGAGTAGTAGCCGTTGGAGTGGACGTTCCAGGTGTTTTCATGGGAGCCATAGCCATTGCCGGTGGGTGCGGTGAAGCTTGCCTGTCCGCCGTCCAGCAGCGCGCCGGTTCTGCCATCGTAATACAATTGAGCGTCATTCGCCCACTGATACTGGTTGGCGAGCGAACCGGCACTGGCCCAAAGGCTTTCCGTGGGGTCGAGACCGACGTCGCCGTTGAGATGATAGATCCACGGATTGTAACCGGTCTTGCTGGCGCGCGGATCGTTGAGGTATCCGGTAATATAGTCCATCGGCGGAAGAATGCGCGGGTTGTTGGACTCCACCTTGCCATGCTCGAAGCTGGCCTGGATCTTGGTATAAGCCGAATCCGTGCGCAGGAACTTGGGATCCAGGCGCACGGCACCGTAGGCGCGCTGGCTGTGATTGAAGGCCGGCTCCTGCTGATAAAGCCGCCGATCGTTAACCAAATCGAGTCGGATGGCCGCCTGATCCGGCACCAGTACTTTGTTGAAGTCCACGGACTCGCGCGTCGTGCCGTAGCTGCCGTAGTGCGCCTCGATCACGCCCCGGTCCTTGAAGGTGGCTTCATTCGTGGACACATTGGAAATACCGGAAGGGCTGCCGGTGCCGAACAGGAACGAGTTTGGCCCGCGCGAGATATCGACGCGGCTGATATTGAAGCCGTCCCACGGAATATCGCTCGGGAAGTAGTTCCGCGTGCTGTCCATTGCCGTGAGACCGCGGCCGCGATTGATTCCTCCCGGATTGGTCAACCGCGTGCCTTCCGCGGTGCCCGACGGGATGCCCTGCCCGCGGGCGGACATACCCGAGTAGTTTCCGTACAGTCCGGAGACTTCGGTATTGGTGGTGTAGATAAAGAGGTCCTCTTGATTATTAACGTTGAGGTCGCTCAGAAACTTTTTCGTGACCACCGACAGCGAGGACGGCGTATCCTTGAGGCTCGTGCGAACACGACCGCCGGCGAGTGTATCGTCGGCCTTGTAGCCTTCGTGCTCGGTGGTGACAGTGAACGGATCGAGGATGATCATCCCTGCGTCGTCCTCGCTGGACGGAAGCTCCGATTCGGTTCTGGAGCGGCTGGCGTGGCTCTGATCAGACGCCGCGGGCGCTACTTGCGCCCAGGACGGACCTATTCCGAGGGAGAGTACTGACAGGAGCGCCAGCACACGGGGGGTTCGCATTTGCTTCATGTTTGGGGTTCTTTGTTTCTGGTGACGTCCTCCGGACGAGCCGGAGAAAATTTAGCGATAAATGAAATGGCCCTGAATGACCTTTACGGGACTATATAAAAGGCGGCATCGCTCTAGCGAAGGCGGGCGTTCAACGCTGGAGCGGAAGAATCTCGACGAACCAAACGTCGTTCTCCCGCATCTCGAACCGGTGGGCGAATGCTCCGTCCGCGCCGATCTCGACGCGCGTGTCGATGATCGGTGTACCGGCGGTGGACTGTCGCAAGGTCGCGACCTGCGCGCGGGTGAGCTGTCCTGGCGAACCGAGATCGCGCCAGGCCGACTGCACGTCGTTCGCGCGATATCCGACCTTCGTCGCCACGAGGCGATAGGATCCGGGCCGCAACCCGCTCAGTTTCAGCTCCGCAGCATCGAGCCGACGCGCTGGCTGATCGGCCGCATAGAACTGCTGATTGATCACCGACGGGCCGGGATGAGTGATCGTGAAATCCCAGAACAACGCCTGCACCCCTCCCCCCCCGTCGCGGCAAACGAAGGCCGCCGGGTCGGCGCAGACCAGTTCGCGGTCGCCCAGCTGGTGCAGAAACTTGTAGGCGAAGAACGAGGGCTTCGGCAGATCCTGGTAATTGAACATCCCAAATCCGCCGTGAAACGGAGTCGTGCGCGGACCGGCCTCCTCAAAGATGTCGGTAAATGTCCAATACGACATCGAGTCGGCGGCCCGCCCGATATTGCGCATCTTGTCGAGAATGAAGGCCGCGCTGTGATAGCTGTCGTGGATCGGATCCGCGGGCGTATAAGACGCACTCCACTCGGTATAATGCAGCTCCGCCTGCGGGAACGCCGAACGATCGATCTTCTCGCGCACGCCCAGCACTCCCACGGTGATCGCATGGCGGTCCGGTGAAAGCACCGTGCCCGCGTTCCCCCTCTCGTCCAGATAGCCGCTCATCGTCGCGTAACTGTGCGTGCTGACGAAATCCAGCGGGACCTTCTGCTCGGCGCAAAAGGCAAGCGTCTCATCGATCCAGCCTTCGCCGGCCGTGGCGGGACCGCCGACGCGATAACGCGCATCGACCGACTTCACCGCCCGTGCCGTCGCCGCATAGAGCTTGAGATACTCGGCGCGCGCCCGCACCGCCCATTCCTCGTAAGGTTTCTTCTCCGGATTGCCCATCCAGAAGCCATCGAGGTTAGGCTCGTTCCAGACTTCGAAATACCAGCTGCGGACTTCCTCCGGGCCGTAACGCTCCGTACAATGCTGTACAAACGCGGCGACGAATGCCTCCCATTTCGCATAATCCCGCGGCGGAGTGACGTTGCCGCGATACCAGAAAATCGTCTGTGACCCGCTCGCGAGGCCCGACGGCATGAAACCCAGCTCGACAAACGGCTTCATCCCGATGCTTTGCAGAAAATCGAACAGTTCGTCTATATACTGCCAGTTATACACCGGCTTCCCGTTCTCCTCGAAGTAGACGCCCATGTCGTCGCAAAACAATCCGTGAAACCGGATATAGCGGAATCCGCACTCGTGCCGCGCCCGTCGAAGCTGGCGCTGCCAGTCGGCGCGGAGTCCCTCGTTGGCACGGCCCGCGCCGACGCAAAACTCCGGCATCCGATTCGTCGGCCCCGCCACTTGTTCAAGATCTGCTGAGATGGTGCGCGCGGGCGCGACTGACGGCGACGCGACCGCCAACAGCACGGCCAGCCAGGCACTCCACGGGATTGAGCGGAGAACAGACGGGGCGTTATCGATGGCCGACGGGTGCCCCCCTTCGCCGCGCTCCTCGCTTCCCGAAAGGCGCGGGAAACGAAGCGCCGCCAAAGGACGGGCAGGGGATCGGGACGACGGCCTGCCGCGCGCGCCCGCGCTCTCGAAGGGGGTGAACAAGGCTTTGGGGGATTTCCGTACTCACCGAGCACGGCGGGGCGAGATTACCATTGATCGCTCGAGTGCGCCTGTCCCGAAAACATGGGACAGACAAACCCTCGATAGAGGCTGACACCCTTCCCATTTCTCAGCCCTTCTGGACAGCGGTCGTGTCGCTTCCCCGTCTCCTTTCTATTTTCGAGACAGCACACGCACCCGGAGGCCCGCCGCGATTCGGGTCATGTCGTTTCGATATGCGTGTTGCGCCCCAACCTCCCGCCCCGTCCGCTACTCAGGCTCTCCAATTCCGTTCCAGCTTCGGCCAGACGTCTCCCCGGCCAAGATCCGTCCTTCGCTCCATTCTCAACCGCCTGCTCCCACTCCGCGGGCTGCGTAGATCGAACGAGAAAGCCGCGGTCCGCAGCCGTCCAATTATACGTGTTGGCGCAGCCATCGTCGCGTCAGCCGCCTTCGCCGCGCTTCAAGCCCAAGTCGTCGCAAGCACGTCCTCATGCCCGCCACCCGCCACGATTGAGTATTCCACGGTGCAAACAATCTCCGCGGGAGATTCGCCAGACGCCATCGTCGAGAAAGCGGCCAAGGTCCTTCCTCGCCCCAACCAGACAACGTGGATGCGACTCGAGCGAACGTTCTTCCTTCACTTCGGTCCCAACACCTTTCGCGGCGTCGAATGGGGCGACGGCAGAGAGTCGCCGGCATTGTTCACCCCCACTGCGCTCGATGCCGAGCAATGGGTTCGGGCAGTGAAAAGCGCCGGCGGCAAGCTGCTCATCCTCGTCGCCAAACACCACGACGGACTCTGCCTCTGGCCGTCTCGCTACACGACGCATTCCGTCGCTTCCAGTCCCTGGCGCGATGGCCACGGCGATCTGGTTCGCGAAGTGGCCGCGGCCGCCCGGGCCCAAGGCCTGAAGCTGGGCATCTATCTGTCTCCGGCCGACCTCTTCCAACTGCGCACCAACCCCACAAACCCCGCCGGCTACTATGGCAACGGAAGCGCCAAGCTGCATTCCGTCATCCCCACCGACCCCGTTGAGTTCCACACCGATCCCGCACACGCCCGCACCTCCGCCTCCGGCGCCGGCCCCTACGCGTATCAAGTTGACGACTACAACCGATACTTCCTCAACCAGCTCTACGAGCTGCTCACCGACTATGGTCCGATCAGTGCCGTCTGGTTCGACGGCGCCAATCCCGACCCCAGCGTTCACCAGACTTACGACTACGCCGCGTGGTATGATTTGATCCGCAAACTGCAGCCGGACGCCGTGATCTCGGTGAAAGGTCCCGACGTGCGCTGGGTCGGTAACGAAGGCGGCCACGGCCGCACGACCGAGTGGAGCGTGATTCCGTTGTCGGAACCGCCCGCCGCCTACACCTGGCCCGACCGCCAGGAAAACGATCTCGGCAGCCGGGCCCGGCTGACACCGGGCTCCCACCTCTGGTGGTATCCCGCGGAGGTGAACACGCCGATTCTCAACGGCTGGTTCTGGTCTCCCGAAAAACGCGCCAAGAGCCCCGCCGAGCTCGTGGACTATTTCTATCGTTCGGTGGGCCGCAACGGCAACATGCTGCTCAACCTCTCCCCGGATACGCGCGGCCTGATCCCCGACGATCAACTCGCGGCGCTCGCCAGGATGGCCCGGGTGATCGACGACACCTTCGCGCGTGACCTCGCCGCCGGCGCGACCTTCTCCGCCGACTCCGCCAACGACGCAAACGGCCCTGCCCTCGCCCACGACGGCGACCTCGACACCTGGTGGGAAGCGGCCCCAGGCCGGACCACCGCCACGTTCACGCTCGCCTTGCCCGCCCCCGTCTCGTTCGACGTCGTCTCCCTCCAGGAAGCCGTTGATCACCGCAGCCAGCGGATCGAGGCGTTCGCGCTCGAAATCTGGAATGGTTCGCAATGGTCCGCCCCGACGACGCCCGAGGAGCAGACCACGGTCGGCCACAAACGTCTGCTGCGCCTCGCCGCGCCAGTGACGACGGACCGTATCAGGCTTAATATTACGCAGTCTCGGCTCGAACCCACGCTCGCCGAGATCGGCCTGTTCCAACAATCGGTTCCCGCCGCCCCCGTGATCTCCGAGCGCGGTCGCGACGGCCTCGTCACCCTCTCCCACCCTCACCCGCTCCCAATCGTCTACACCCTCGACGGCTCCGAGCCGACCCCCAACTCCACGACCTATCGCTCGCCGATCGCGCTTCCGTCCGGCGGCACCGTTCACGCGGCGGTGCTGACATCCGATGGACGCCTTGGGCTCACCGCCGCGCGAACGATCGTCGGTCTCGCCCCGACGGGGTGGCGCATCGTGGCCGCCGACGATGCGGAAGCGAAGTCCGCGCACGGCCCGGGCAACGCCATCGATGCCGACCCGCACACGCTTTGGAAAGCGCGCACGGTCCCCGGGCCATCGGCGCCCCCGCGACTCACCATCGACCTGAACGACGTGCGGCGCATCGGCGGCTTCGCCTACCTGCCGCGACAGGATTGGGTCTTTGAAGGTGTGGTCGATCGCTACCGGTTCGAAACCAGCCTCGACGGCCGCCATTGGACCTCGCAGGTCGAATCGGGTGTGTTCGGCAACATCCGCAACAATCCGATGCTGCAGGAGGTGACTTTCGCGCCGGTCGACGCGCGCTACATCCGCTTCACGCCGCTCCACGACACCGACGATTCCGGCTGGGTCGGCGCCGCGGAAGTCACCGTCCTGCCCGCAAAATAGAAACCACACGAATGAGCACGCGCTGCTCCTGACGTTCCATCCTGTACCCGATTCGACCATGTCCGTTTCTCGTTCTCGTTTTTTCAACCTGGTCACATGCTCGCTCGCCCTCGTGTGCGGACTGGCGGAATTATCAGCGCGCGGCGCCGATGACCCGCGCACATCGCGTTCGCTGAACGCTGACTGGCGCTTTCATCTCGGCGGCATGCCGGCCGCCGTGTCGCCGGATTATGATGACGGCGCGTGGCGACGGGTGCACGTGCCGCACGATTACGTCGTCGAGGGGGCATTCGAACCCAAACCCCGCTTCGTCTATCCGGGCATGCCGGAAGACTGGCACTGGTTGCACGGATTTCTTTCCATCCAGCCGGCCGTGTATCGAAAAACTCTCGACGTTCCGGCCTCAGCCAAGGGCAGACGTTTGTGGCTGGAATTCGACGGCGTGTTCAGCAACAGCCGCTATTGGCTCAACGGCACCGAAGTCGGGCGACAATATAGCGGCTACACCCGCTCGCGCTTCGACATCACCGAGGCCGCGATCTGCGGCGGGCGCAACGTTCTGGTGGTCGAGGTCGACCCGCGTTACGACGGCTGGTGGTATGAAGGCGGCGGCATCTATCGCCACGTGCGTCTCGTTACGGTCGATCCTGTGCACATTGCACCGGACGGTGTGTTTGTTGCCCCCAAGCTCGACGACCCTCGCGGTG
The DNA here is from genome assembly GCA_040255565.1 of Opitutaceae bacterium. Classification (GTDB taxonomy): domain Bacteria; phylum Verrucomicrobiota; class Verrucomicrobiia; order Opitutales; family Opitutaceae; genus Opitutus. The sequence goes on from JBDZVH010000003.1 coordinate 425,897, forward strand.
CCGAGACCTCCGATGCCGTCATTCACGCCGACACGGAGGTCACGAACACCAGCTCCGCTTCGGTCAGCGCGATCGTGTCGAGCGAAGTCATCGACGCCGAAGACCGGGTCGTCGCTATCGCTTCCTCCACGTATGAAATCGGGATCAGCGCGAGCCTGAAGGTCTCGCAGGCGATTCCGCTGCCCCACGCCATCCTCTGGTCGCCGGCGCATCCCTATCTCTATCGACTGCGCAGCACGGTGAAAGTCGCCGATCGCACGACGGACCAGGCGATCACGACGTTCGGCGTGCGCCACGTCCGCTTCGATGCGGGAGAGGGTTTTTTCCTAAACGGCCGGCCGTTTAAGCTCCAGGGCGTGAACATGCACCAGGATCACGCGGGGGTCGGCGTGGCGATGCCCGACCGGCTGTTCACCTGGCGCCTGGAGCGACTGAAGGAGGTCGGGTGCAATGCGATTCGCCTCTCCCACAATCCGGTCGCGCCCTTCCTGCTGGACGAATGCGATCGGCTCGGCTTCGTCGTCGTCGCCGAGAACCGGCACCTGGGCGACACCTTTGTCGATCAGACGCCGAAGGACACGCCCGCGATCGCCCACCGCGATCTCAGCGCGCTCGTGATGCGCGACCGCAATCACCCGAGCATCGTTCTCTGGTCGTTGTGCAACGAGCAATGGATTCAAGGCACCCGGGAGGCCGCCACGATGATTCGCGCGATGAAACAAAGGGTGCACGAGCTCGACCCGACGCGTCCGGTCACCGCCGCCATGAACGGCGGTTTTGATAAAGAGGAAGGAATGGGCGGCGTCCTCGACGTCATTGGGATCAACTACAACCCGTGGGTGTATGATGCGGTCCATTCGCTGTTCCCGCGCACGCCGATCGTTGCCTCCGAGATCGCGAGTGAGATCGCCACCCGCGGGGTATATCGGACCGACTCCTGGGAGAACTACTTCGGCGATCCGAAAAGTGGATACGTTTCGGCCTACAGCATCTCCGCGGGGCCCGCCGGCCAGACGGTCGAGAATGCGTGGCCGCCTGTCGCAGCGCGGCCGTTCGTCGGCGGCGGTTTTGTCTGGTCGGCGTTCGACTACAAGGGCGAGTCCCGGCCGTTCCATTGGCCGGTCGTCAGCTGCCACTACGGCTTCATGGACCTCTGCGGTTTTCCCAAGGACAGCTATTACTACTACAAGGCCTGGTGGACGGACGAACCGGTGCTGCATCTCTTTCCCCACTGGAACTGGCAGCAGGGTCAGGAGATCTCCGTGTGGGTCCACAGCAACTGCGACGAAGTTGAGCTGTTTCTGAATGGAGTTTCGCTGGGGAAAAAGACCGTCACGCCGCTTCGTCACCTCGAATGGAAAGTCAACTACGCACCCGGCCGGCTCGTGGCCCGCGGGGTGCGCAAGGGTGAAACGATCGAAACAGTGCGCGAGACCACCGGCGAGCCCGCGGCGATCCGCTTGAGTGCCGATCGCGCGACGCTCGCCGCCGACAACGCCGATCTCGCGGTGGTCACCGTCGAAATCGTCGATGCGCACGGCCGCACGGTCCCGACAGCGGGCAACCCGGTCGTCTTCACCCTCAGCGGACCGGCGAAACTGATCGGCGTCGGCAATGGCGATCCAAGCAGTCACGAACCGGACAAAGCCGACCGGCGCTCCGCCTTCAACGGTCTCGCGCAAGTGCTCGTGCAAACCACCGAAACCGCCGGCGCTATCACGCTGCAAGCGACGTCCCCCGGTTTGGAAACCGCCGTGCTTACGCTAAACAGCCAATGATGGCGACCGCCGGTCGGCGCCCCTCGAGAAAACTCGAGTGCGTCCCTCCCGCGATGCGACCTCTCAGCGATTAACGACCGCTCCGGCGACCGGGCGGCAAAAAGCCGTCTCCGGCACCGGCTGACGCACGAATCCAGGACCACTCCATTCCAACGTCGCGGACCGGCTGGCGTCTGTGCCACGAATCTCCGCCAGACGAAACGGATGCAGCCCTGTCTCAAGGCGGATGGTTGCACTCCGTTCGAAACCGCCGGAATAGCCGTAGTCGGCATCGAGCACCAGCGCGTCGTGGAGTCGGAGCACTGCCCCCGTATCAGTCTTCAGATAAAATCGATACTCGCCGTCTGTCGGAATCCGAAGGTATCCAGCAAACAGCACGCCTCCGCCATGGACGTCCGGAACGCCAGCGAGATCAGGGCGGCCCGCCGCGCCGGTCGCGGTCGGAGTCATGCCAGTGAAATCCGGCACCCACGGAAACGCGCCGCGATACTGCTGCCAGCTCACGCCCGGCGTGGTTTCGATGGCTGGCAACGCGGGCACGAGCGCCTCGTCGTAAGGACGTGGCGCGGTCGCTTCCGGTCGGCGGTGCCGCAGCGCAGCGTCGCGCAGCTCGCGACGAAGCCCCGCGAGCCGCGGGTCGTGCGCCAGGTTCCTCGTTTCGCCCGGATCGTCGGTCACGTTGTAGATCTCGAAGTCGTCATCCGCCGACTGCACGTCGTAGCGCACGCCCACGTAATCGCCCCACCGCAGCGCCTGCATCTGCTTGCGCACGCGATTGCGCCGCTCCGGTTCGAAATCCGCATACGCCGGCGTCCGTCCGTCGAATTCATATTCGAAATACAAGGCGTCGCGCGGGCGTGACGGCACGCGTCCTTCCAACTCGGGCAACAGCGAAATGCCGTCGGTGCGAGCCGGCGGCGGCAGGCCGGCGACATCCGCGAGCGTGGGCAACCAGTCCCACTGGGCGCTCGGGCGCGCGAGCACCTGACCCGCCGGAATCTGATGCGGCCAGCGCACGAGCGTCGGCACGCGCGTGCCGCCTTCCCAGAGATCGCGTTTGATGCCGTCGAACGGACCGTAGCTGTCGAAAAATTCCGGGGAGTAATTCATGCCGGGAATCTGCGCCTCGTCGGCGGGTCCGTTGTCCGAGGTGAAAACGACGAGCGTGTTTTCGTCGATTTTGAGGTCTATAAGCAGCTGGAGCAGGTCGCCCACGCCGTCGTCGATGCGCCGCACACTCGTCGCGTGGCGCCGATAGACGTCCGGCCACGGCTTCTCCGGCGTGGTCGGATCGCCGTCATCGTCGTAACGCCCCGCAGCCACCTGCGGATGCACCCACGAGTCGATTTTCCCGGACGCGGTGTTGATCATGTGACCCGGTTCGCCGAGCCACTGCACTCCACCCTTGAGCCCGCCCCCCGCGGGATACGCCTGCGTCGGCAATTCCAGCGCGCCATGCGGCGTGTCGTAGGCGAGATAGAGGAAGAACGGCTGCTCGGGTGCAGCGGCGGCGTGATCGACGATGAACCTCTTCGCCCGCGCGGTGAACAGATCGGCCGTGTAGCATTTGTCGAGGTCGGCAGTGACGTCGGTGCGTCCCTCCCACATGCGCACCGGTCCGCGACGCTTCGCCTTCTCCTTAAAATACGGCGCCTCCTTCGCGTAATGTTCGTGTCCGTCCACGTGGCGCAGCAGTCCGTAATAATAATCGAAACCGCGGTTCAGCGGATGCGCCGGCGCATCGGGATCGGCGCCGCCGTCGCTCATCACCGGCTGCCCGTGCAGTCCCCATTTGCCGATCGCGGCGGTGACATAACCGGCGCGCTGCAGCACGGTGCCGAGCGTGTGGTTGTCCTCGATCGCCTTGTCGAACTGGTTGTCGCGAACATTGGCGTGGCCCTGCGTCACACCGAGCATCAGCGACGCGCGGGCCGGCGCACAGACGGGCGCGCCGGCGTAATGACTCGTCAACCGCACGCCTTCCGCCCCCAGCCGGTCAATCGCCGGCGTCGCGAACTGCCGCTGACCGTAGCAGCTCAAATCGCCGTAGCCGAGATCGTCGGTGAGGATGAAAATTACATTCGGCGGCGCCGCGGCTGCGGCCGACGCGAGAACCGACAGCATGGCCACATCGCGCCAGCGGCGCCGCACGGTCGCGACGAAAGCGCACAACACAGGGAAAAACGAAAAAGACATCGGGCGTGACGGGTGCGGATGGCCGGCGGCGGGCGGCTTCAACGAACGTTGCGAATCGCCGCGAGCCGGGAGCGGAGCTCGTCCAATTTCTCCGGATACTTGGCCGCGACGTTCGTCATCTCGGCCGGATCTTCGGCGAGGTTGAACAGCGAGTCCTCGCGCAATTGCGCATCGACGAAACGGCGGTCAGTCGGGTTCGCGCCCGACCCCACTTGCGACGCGCGATGCTGCACGCCTTTCGGGATGAATTTCCAATCGCCGGAGCGCAGCGCGAGGATGTTGGAGATGGCCTGCTGCACGATCTCGGTGCGCACCGCCGCCCCCGGCTCTCCGCGCCATACCCGCAACTGGTCGAGGCTGTCGACACCGGCGCCCGCGGGAAGTTTTTGTCCCGTCAGCGCCGCGCAGGTGGCGAGCAGGTCGTTGAGGCCGATCATGCGTTCGTCCACGCCCGGCTTCACGTGGCCCGGCCAGCGAACGATAAAGGGCACGCGCGTGCCGCCTTCGTAGGCGAGGTATTTCCAGCCGCGCAATCCGCCGGCGGGTTGATGATCTCCCGTGCGCTCGGCTGCGTGATCCAGATAGCCATCGAACAACACGGGGCCGTTGTCGCTGGTGAAGATGAACAGCGTATTCTCGCTCACGCCGGCGCGGTCCAGTGCGGCGAGCACCTCGCCCACGAGCCAGTCGAGCTGCACGATGGCGTCACCGCGCGGTCCGAGGTCGGTCTTGCCGACAAAGCGCGGATGCGGCGCCCGCGGCACGTGCGGATCGTGCGCACCCAGCTCGAGGAAAAACCGCCCGGACTGGTGCGCCGCCACGAACGCCGACGCCCGGCGCGCGAGCGTGTCGGCAATATCCTCGTCGACCCAGCGGGCCGCCTCGCCGCCCCGCATCGAACCGATGCGGCTGATGCCGTTGACGATCACGCCGGAGTGCTGCGCGTCAGCGCCCATCTTGAGCAGATCCGGCCGCTCCGCGCCGGTCGGCTCGGAGTTCACGCGCTCGCGATAACTCACCTGAATCGGATCGGCCGGATCGAGCCCGTGCACGCGGTGATCTTCTATGAACACCGTCGGCACGCGATCGACCGTCGCCGGAATGTAGAAAGCGGAATCGAAACCGATCTCCAGCGGACCCGGCCGGATCTCGCCGTTGAAATCCACGGGCTGCTGTCCATCGCCGAGACCGAGGTGCCATTTGCCCACAAGACCGGTCGCGTAACCCGCCTGCCGCAGCAGCGACGGCACCGTCACGCTGCCCGGATCGATGCAGAGCGGATCGTCGCCATCGAGAATGCCGGTTTTCCTGTTCGTGCGCCGCCAGGCGTAACTGCCGGTGTGCAGCGCGTAGCGCGCCGGCGTGCAGGTCGAGGCCGGCGCATACGCATGCGTGAAGCGCCGCCCCTCACCGGCGAGCCGGTCGATATTCGGCGTGGAAATCGCCGTCGCGCCATAGCACCCCAGATCGCCGTAACCCAGATCGTCCGCGATAATCAGTACGATGTTGGGCAGAGGTTCGGGCTTCGCGGCTTCGAGTCGATGAAGGGCGCCCAGGGCAAGCGGGACGGTAAGCAGGGCGAACGAGAAACGAAGCTTCATGGTGATATCGCGGTTGGGCCGGCTTCTTCGTCGAAGCGGGAAGCGGCGTGGCGGGGCGGTGTGCGCGTAACTGACCAGCGTTCGCACCGCGATACCAGCCACGCCTCATTCAAGTGTTGAATACACGCCCGCCGCGCGATTCACGCCCACCCGCATCCGCGCGATGCGCGACCGCCGACGCCTCAGGCCGGCTGCGGCGTGGGCCAGCGATCCACCCGCGAAAGGCGCATCGCCCAGATCACGCCTACGACACCCACGAGCGCGGCCACGAAATAGCACACACGATACGAGCTCACCATCGTCGCCAGAAAGCCCGTGAGGATCGTGGCGACGCTGGTCACGCCCGCGCGCGTCATTTGCACGGCCGCGAAAATCGAGCCGCGACGCGCCGGCGGCGTGTTGTGAAACAGCAGCGGCAAAACCGGCAGGTGCACGCTGACCCACGCGATCTTGAAACCCACAAGACACGCCGTGAGCGTCACGATGTCCTTCACCCAGAATACAAACGCCAGCTCCACGAGCGCGAGCAGGACGAAGCCCACCGCCAGCACCGCTCGCGCGCCGCAGCGGTCGATCAACATGCCGATCGGGTAAGCGCACGCCAGACCGAGCACGAGGCTGCCCGTCATGGTCCATCCCAGCGCTGTCATTGAGAGTCCCAGCGTCTCCGTCACGAAAAGCGCATGCAGCATCTCGGTGAGCGCGTGCGACACCAGCACCGCGCTCGCCACGATCGCCACGTTCCGCGTTTGCGGATCGCGCAGTTCCGCCAGCGGTCGCCACGGCGCATAACGCTCCCGCGGGGGCAGCGCCGCCGGCGCGCGCTCCCGCAAATATCGTTTCGCCACCACCCAGGAAACCGCCACGAACACCATCGCGCCCAGATAAGGATAAAACTCGTGCCGGTCCGCCAATGGCACAAACACACAGGTCATCGCAAATGTCGCGAGCGTCGACGCGATCATCCGCACGCCATTCGCCCGCCCGATTTCGCCCGCGACAAACGTGTCGCCATACAGCGGGTCGCCCGAGCCGTAGCAAATGTCGAGAAACACCTGCAGCGCCAGATTCACCAGGAAGAGCAGCGCGACCGCCGCCAACGTCGTCGCATACTCCGCCGGCACCAGCATCGGCAGAGCGCCCAGCACGCCGACCGACACCAACGTCGCCGGCCACGCGACGCGCAGCAGCGCACCGCGGCGACCAGGCAACCGGTCACTTTTCCACGCCGCGTAGGGCTGAACCAAAAATCCGCACACGCGGTTCGCCGCCACCATCACGCCGATCAACCAGACGCTGTCCGTGAAATGCCGCGCGGTGATCGGAAGCAAACTCGCGCTGAGCGCGTCCACCGTCGACGCTCCGGCCATCATCGCGCCGAGACGAATCATCGTCGGCAGCGATTGCGCCGCGGCTCGCGTGGGGGTAACGGACATAACGGGGTCGGCGGACAATACGCATACGAGCGCGAAGGTCTATTCAGAAGGCGACCGTTATTTGTTCCCGTTTCCCCGTTTTAACATTCCGGACGATCGCGGTCGCCGAGTGCGGACCCACCCCGACTTCTCCGAGCGTCAGCAAGCGATAGCGGTCCGCACCATTCGGCGCGCGTGGCTGCCGATCCTCGACCAGCACCGGCTCCCGCTCCTGCCCGTCCACCACGAGCGACTCAAACGTCGCCAGTTCTCGATGCGGTGCGGGTTGCGTCAACTGCCACGCGCAGCGCAGCCGGAGCGCGATTCCGCGATCCGGCCGGCCCTGCTCGAACTCGTCCTCGGGCCGCAGCACCACGAGCGACGCGAGCGGACGCCGCACCGCCGGCGACTCGCCCCACCAACGCCAGGCGTTTTCATGTGCACGCACAAACTCGAGCACGTCATCGGAGCCGGCGTGCATCCACGTCTCGTCCCGGCTGACGGGATCGTGACGCACCGCCACCGTCCAGTTGCGCTCCAACGCCTCGAGCCACGCGTCCCACGTCGGTTCGCGGCCGAGAAAAAGCGTGCGATACCCCGCGGTCATGTCGCTCCACCACCACGGCTCAGACCCGTGCGCATCCTGCAGCGCCACCCACGGGATCTGTCCGCGCCAGCGATGAAGGAAAGGCTCCGTATTCGTGAAATCCGGATTGCCGAAATGAAACGTGCTGATCGCCGCGAAGCCGCCGCGCGCAACGGAATCGTCTAGCAACAAACGCACGAACTCTTCGTTCTCGCCGAACTGCCAGAAGAACCGGCCGCGCGCGCGCATCACTTCCGCGATTCGCGTGTCGCGATACTCCCGCCAGCTCGTCGCCTCCGGACGCTTCACCGGCTGGCCGAAGTCCGCGTCCGCGGGCGCAAACAGGTCGCTCGTGTGGCTGTAGGTGCCGAGGCCCGGCACATCGACCCACGTGCCATACTCCTCGTTGGCGACGAAGAACTGCACCGGCGCGCCGCGCGCGCGCGCGATTGCCTGCGCGCGTTCGATCCAGCCGGGTTTCGCATTTTTCGCGCCCCAGAGATCGATCTTCAACGCCGCCGCCAGCGCCACCGCCTCCGCCGGACTGCCGGTGCCGTGCGCTTCCAGTTGCGCGGAGAAAATTTTCAGATCCGGCGGCAACGCGACGCGCTTGCGCGCCGCCGGTCGTCGCAGCGACTCCAGCGCGTCGAGCGCGCCGAGCGCCTCCAGGGTTTCGAGCGCGCAATACGTCGCGAGCGGGTTGCTCTGCCAGCCGGGCCGGTCACTGAAACCGCCGTCTGCCGTCGCGAGGGAAAGCACCCACGCGACGCACGCGTCACGATTCTTCGGCGCAGCCCCGAGCAGGCGCAACGCCACCGTGGCCGCGCGCGCGTAAGCGACGTCCTCCACGCCGGCGAACGCGGGCTGCGGTTGATACGTGAAACCGCCGCCCGACCGCTGACACGCCTGCAGCCACGCGGTGGTTTCGGCGCGCAACTCGTCGGCACCGCCGAGCAACTGCGCCGCGCGCAAGCCCCACAGGGTGTTCATCGCATGGCCGTCGCCGCCTTCCGCCGCCGGCGTGTTGTTGTAGCTGCCATTCGCCCGCCGCCGCGTGCGCACGTAATCGGTGAACGCCGGCGCGAGCCGTTCCAGCGGCAAGCCCAGCAACGCATGACACTGCACGAGTCCGGTCTCCGACTGAAAGATGGGATGACCGTGCCGCTCGTATTGGCGGTAGTAGTTTTGCGGGACGACGATCGCTCCGATTCTCTCGCGAAACTCCCCGAGGTCCGCGCCGAGCCACGCCAGCGCCTGGATCTGCTGGTATTCGAAGATGCGCCGCTCCTGTTCCAGCTTCTTCAGTTCGCGCGGGTGATGCGTCCGCACAAACTCGATCAACCGATCTCGTCGCGGAACCTCGGTCCCCAGGATCCGATAACACGCGATCGCCGCAAACGTGGGCGTGAGATGCGACCGCTGCTGATCCGCGAAGGCGTAGCCGTGATCCGGCCGCGCGAGGCTTTCCAGATAATCGAGCACGCGTCTTTGCCCGCCCGCGGCGTCACTCGCACCCGCGGTTTGAGCCAAGGAACGCGGCAGCAGCCCGACGATGCCAGCGGCCGCGAGGCCTTTCAGCAGCTCGCGTCGCGTCGATCCCGCCGGAGGCACCGTGTCGCTCATGAGGTTTCGCCCTGCGCTGCCGCCGCCTTTGCCGGAGACGCCCGGCGTGGACGCGGCGTCTCGTCGATCGGCCACACCGCACTGTCCGTGCGCGCGGTCCGGAAAAATTCCGTGAACCACGCGACTTCGTCCGGATGCTTCGCAGCAACGTCGCGCGTTTCCGACGGGTCCGCGGCGAGGTCGTAAAGTTCGATTGCTCCCTTCGTGCCATGACGCACGGCCTTCCAGTTTCCGCGCCGCGACGCCTGATCGAAACCGCGCTCATGAAACTCGAAATAGAGCGGCGGATGTTCGACTTTAGCCGACGGATCCAACAGCGCCGGCAGCACGGACACGCCGTCGACCGCGTTCGGAGGTTGCTGGCCGACGAGTTCGCCGATCGTCGGCAGGAAGTCGTAGAACGTCCACACCTGCTCGCTCACCGTTCCCGCCGGAATTTTCCCCGGCCAGCGGACGAGGCTCGGAGAGCGGAGACCGCCTTCATACATGTCACGTTTATAGCCGCGCAGGTCGCCGGAGTGCCGGAACAGTTCGTCGCGATGCGCAGCGCCGTTGTCGCTGCAAAAGAAGACCAGCGTGCGCTCGTCGATCCCGAGTTCCTTGAGCAGATCCAAAATTCGCCCCACATCGCGGTCGAGGCGCGTGATCATCGCGGCGACTGTCTTGAAGTTATCCGGCCAGGGCTCGTCCGCATACGGCCCGAGATCCGGCACCTGCAGCTTGGCGTGCGGCAGGGTGAACGCCGCGTAGAGGAAAAACGGCTGGTCGCGATGGGCGCGGATAAAGCCGAGCGTCTCGTCGGCGATCAGGTCATGCGAATACGTTTTCCCGTCCAACTCCACGCGCTCGTCGTTGCGCCACAGATGATCGGGATAATATTCGTGCGCCCGCAGCTGGCAGTTGTAGCCGAAGAAAAAATCGAAACCCATGCGATCGGGGGTGCTCGTCGAGCCGGGATGTCCGAGGCCCCATTTGCCGGTGCAACCGGTCGCGTAGCCCGCGCGCTGAAACAAATGCGCGACGGTAAAGGTATCCGCCGGCATCGGCTGCTGGCCCTCGGGCTTGATCTCGCGATTGCCGCGGATCGCCGCGTGGCCGTTGTGCATGCCGGTCATCAGACTGCAGCGCGACGGCGCGCACACCGTCGCGCCCGCATACGACTGCACGAACTTCATCCCTTCCGCAGCCATCCGGTCGAGCCGCGGGGTCTGGATGAGCTTCTGACCGAACGCACCGAGGTCGCCGTAGCCGAGATCGTCCGCGAGAATGAAGATTACATTGGGAGGCATTGACGGAGCGGCAGGAGCGAAGGCAGCAAGGGCGAGGAACAGGGCGGAGACTCGCAATTTCATGGGCAAACAAACGGACGAAGCGGCGCGGCGAGGTGAAAAACCGGCGTGGCGATCGAACCCGTCGCACCGCGGCCGAGTTGTGCCGCGACCCCACCGCGCGCCGCAATTCGGGCGTCGTTCAATTCGTTGCACTTTCCGAAAGCGCGCAGCGCTCCCCGCCACGGAATCGTTGCATTCAACGAATTGAATAATCCACCCGTTGCGTCCCTCTTTCCGCGGTATACGACGCTCACGCCCCCGCCCTACCATGAATTTTGTCCCGTTTCGCACGTTCGGCGCCCTGCTCGGCGTCACCACCTGCTGCCTCGCCGCATCCGCGGCTGAAGTTTTCCAAGTCACCGCCGAAACCCGCGCCGCGCTGCCCGGCGGCAAGGAAGCCGATGGCATGATCGGCGACTGGCTCCTGCGCAACGACCGCGTCGTCGCCGTCATCGGCAAAACCGCCGACTGGCGTGACGCCAACCAGATGGTCGAAGGCGTCCAGGGCGCCGTGCTCGATTTCACTTCGCTCGCCGACAACAACGACCAACTCGTCGTGCTCTATCCGATGGGCTACCGACCCACCGGCGTGTCGGCGAATCGCGCGGAGGTCCGCCAGGCCAAGGGCAACGTTGCCGAGCTCGCCGTGATCCGCGATCCTAGCCCCGAGGAACCGTATCGCACCACGACGATTTATCGACTGCGCGATGGCGAAGCGTTTCTCCACCTCCACACGATTCACGAAAATCCGTCCGATGCGGCGGTCACCGTCATCGTGCGCGACTGGCTGCGGCTCGACAACGATCTCGTCTGCCCCCAGGAGCCCGGCGAACATCCGGTGATCGCGATGGACAACCCGTGGTTCGACGCCGCTTACGGTCTCGTCGCGAGCGACGGCCGCGCGCAAGCCACGGTGCGCGATCTCTCGCGCCGCAATCTCCGCGATCTTGGTTCGCTGGTGCATTATCCCGCGCTCACGCCCGACGCGAAGGCCGAGTATTCGCTCGCCCCTGGCGAACGGCTGGAGGTTTCCCGCTACCTCGTCGTTGCCCGCGACATCGCGGGCGTGCAACTCGCGGCCGCCGACGTGCTCCAGCGTCCCGCGTCCGCCGTCGTGCTTCACTTTACCGAAACCGACGGCTCCCCCGCGCCGGGTGTGCGTTGCCACGTCACGCGCGACGGCAAGTTTTACTCCTCCGCCATCGCCAATGCGCGCGGCGCCGTAAGCTTGCCGCTCGCGGATGGAAACTACGAGGTTGCGTGCGAGCAGATCGGCCGCGAAGCGCTGACGTTTCCGGTCGAAATTTCGCGCGGAAAACCCGTCGGCGAAACGAAGCGCGCGCTGCCGGCGCGAAGCTTCCTGGCGCTCGACGTCGCCGAGGCCGGCTCGGGCTCGCGCCTCCCGGTGAAGATCGAACTGCGCGGTCGTGGCGACACCCCGAGCCCGTTTCTTGGCCCGCAGAAGCGCGCGCATGGCGCGGCGAGCTTCTTCTACAGCGCGCGGGGCACGGACACGTTTCCCGTTCCGCCGGGCGATTACGCGGTGCACGTTTCCCGTGGTCCGGAATTCGAGCTCGAGGTCGTGCCGGTGAAGGTCACCGCCGGCGAGACGACGCGCGCGACCGCACGTTTGCGTCGCGCGTTCACGACGCCCGGCTGGATCACGGCGGATTTCCACAATCACTCCACCGGCAGCGGCGACTCCGCGGTCGAGCAGCAGGCCCGCGTGCTCAATCTCGCTGGCGCCGGCATCGAGTTCGCGCCGGCCACCGAACACAATCGCATCTCCACCTACACGCCGACGATCGAGGCGCTGGGGATCGGGCGCTACATCGCGTCCGCGCCGTCGATCGAGCTGAGCGGACGCCCGGGACCGGGCGACATCAATCACCAGATCGCGTTTCCGCTGCAGATCCGCCCGGAGTTGCAGGGCTACGGCGCGCCGCGCACCGACGTCGACCCGGGCGTGCAGATGCGGCGGCTCTTCGAGCTCGACGACCGCTCGCCCAAGCTGATGCAGCAAAATCATCCGAACATCGGCTGGCTCTATTTCGACCGCGATCGCGACGGCGTCGCCGACGGCGGTTTCGGCACGCGCGAGATCACCGACGTCATGGAAATCCGCGAAGCCATGCACACGCTCCTCGCCGACACCGCCCCGGACAATCGCGACGAACACCGCGGCCGCGCGTTCCACTGGCTGCAGATGTTGAATCAAGGCGATCGCATCTACGGCACCGCCAACACCGACTCGCACAACGTCAGCCCCGTGAGCGGATCGGTGTTCAACTACGTGCGCGTCGACGATACCGACCTTTCCCGCCTCGATCCTTGGGACGTGGCGCGCGCGGCGAAGCGCGGTCACGTGGTGATGAGCAACGGACCGTTCCTCGACGTGGCCATCGACGGCGCGATTCCCGGCGACGACGTCACAGCGACCGACGGCAAGGTGAACGTGAGGATCAAAGTTTATCAGGCCGGCTGGTCGCGCATCGATCGCGTGCAGGTGCTCGTCAACGGCCGCCAGCTCCCCGAGGCCAATTTCACGCGAGCGCATTCTCCCGAGGCGTTTCGCGACGACGCCCTGCAGTTCGAGCGCATCGTTCCCCTCACGCTCGAACGCGACGCGCACCTGATCGTCGTGGCCACCGGCGAAAACGAAACCATGGCGAAGTTGTCGAGCGGACCGTTCGGCAAATTGCGGCCGATCGCGGTGGCTAATCCGATTTTCGTCGACGTCGACGGCGGCGGCTTCACCGCGAATCGCGACACCCTCGGGCTGCCGCTGCCCGACGGCAAACCGCGCAAAGGCGAACGCGGCAAAGATAGCGATTGATTCCGCCCGCGCGCGGCCACGCACTCAGATTTTCGGGCGAGGCTTTCCATGGCGTCCAACAACATCGGCAAACCGATCGTCACGCAGCAGATGATCGCCGACGCGGTCGGCGTGCACCTGTCGACGGTCTCGCTCGCACTGCGCAACGATCCGCGCCTGCCGCCCGCGACGCGCCAGCGGGTGCACGACGCGGCGAAGCGGCTCGGCTATTCGCCGAACCCGCTCGTGTCGCTGCTCCTCTCGCGCGTGCGCCGGCGCAGCGCGGGTTATCGCGGCACGCTGGGCTTTCTGCACACGATGCCGGAAGCGACGCCGCGACTGCGCGGACACGTTCACCGGAACTATCCCAAAGGCGCCCGCCGGCGCGCGGCCGAGCTCGGCTACAACATCGACGAGTTCTTCCTCAGCCCGCAGCTGCCGCCGCGGCGATTGCTCGAGATGCTGCACACGCGCAACATCACCGGCCTGATCGTTTCGCACATGGCGAGCCCGCTTTGCCCGAATCGCACGCTGCCGTTCGAGATCGATTCGCTCGCCGCCGTCTGCCTCGGCGTGCCGCTCGCGAATCCACAGATCCACTACGTCGCCAACGACCAATACATGCGCGCCGTCCTCGCCGCGCGCGAAGTGCTCGCCCTCGGTTATCGCCGGCTCGGGCTCGCGCTCGGGGGTCACTTCGACAGCGCGATGTCGCACCGTTGTTCCGCGGGTTTCTGGGCCGTGCAGGAATACACCGCCGGAGTGGCGCGGATTCCCATTTGCCATGGCGCCGACGAATCGCCGGAGACGTTTCGCGCCTGGCTCGAGGAACACCAGCCCGACGTCGTCCTCGGCACGCATCCGTCGATTCTCGAGCTGCTGCAGAAATTCGGACGCCAGATCCCTGACGACCTCGGCTGGGTGCATCTCGATTGGCTGCCGGAATACGGCACCGACGCCGGCATTCACGGCAACAGCAGCGACATCGGCGCGGCCGCGGTGGAATTGGTCGTGTCCCAGATGCACCGCGGCGAATTCGGCCCGCCCGCGCGCGCAATGAACTACTTTGTCTCGGGCACCTGGCATCGCGGGAAAACTGTCCGCCGCGTCGGTCCGCCGCTCGACCTCGACACGTTCTTTTTCGCCGATCTGCTGCGCGCCTGATCGCGACGCGGCGCGGCCGATTTCGCGACGCTCTCCTCTTTTGCTCTCATGATGCCCCGATTCGTCCTTCTCGCTGCGGCGTTCGCGATCGCCGCGCTCGCCTCGTCCGCCGCCGCCGTCTCCGCCTCGCGCCCCAACATTCTCTGGGTCGTGCACGAGGACACGACGTTCAACTACTCCGGTCCTTACGGCGACGCCAACGCGCGGACCCCGGTCCTCGATCGCCTCGCGAAAGACGGCATCACCTACACGCGCGCCTATTGCCCGACGCCAGTCTGCGCCCCTACCCGCGCCAGCATCATCACCGGACGCTACGCCGCGTCGCTCGGCGCGCAGCACATGCGCAGCCACAATCCCCTGCCGGCTGGCGTGAAATTCTTCCCCGAATTTCTCCGCGACGCCGGCTATTTCTGCACCAACGCCAACAAGACCGACTACAACACCTCCACACCCTTCGCCGCCGCATGGGATCGCAACGATCGTCAAGCCAGCTGGCGCGACCGCGCGCCGGGGCAACCGTTTTTCGCCGTCATCAACTTCGCGCAATCGCACGAGAGCAGCCTGCATTCGCGGCAGCCGCTGACCACCGATCCGGCCCGCGTGCGCGTGCCCGCCTACCTGCCTGACACGCCGACGGTGCGCGCCGACCTCGCGCAATTCTACGATCGCGTCGCGGCCGCCGACACAGCCATCGGTCGCACACTCGACGAGTTGGCCAAAGACGGACTTCTCGAAGATACGATCGTCTTTTATTACGCCGACAACGGCGGGAGCGTGTCGCGCAGCAAGCGCACACTCTACGACAGCGGCACGCATCTTCCGCTCGTGGTTCATTTTCCCGCCAAATTCCGTCACCTCGCGCCGCACGCCGCGGGCACCCGGACCGACGAACTCGTGAGTCTTGTCGATCTCGCGCCCACTGTCCTCAGCCTCGCGGGCGTGCCGTTGCCCGCGCAGTTCCAGGGCCGCGCCTTCGCCGGCCCCGCACGCACGCCCGCGCCCGCGGTGCTCCCGCTGTTTCGCGATCGAATGGACGAGCGCTATGAACTCTCGCGCGCCGTCGTCGACGGAAAATTCCGCTACCTCCGCAATTACCTCCCGGACCAGCCGTGGGGGCAGTTCCAAACCTATCAATGGAAGCAGGCCTCGCAGCAGGAGTGGGCGGAACTGCACCGCGCCGGAAAACTCAACCCCACGCAGCGCGCGTTCTTCGAGCCGAAGCAGGTCGAGGAACTTTACGACGACGACGCGGATCCGGACAACGTGCACAACCTCGCCAGCGATCCGCGCTACCGCGCCACGCTCGAGCGACTCCGCGCCGCGCTCAACGCCGACCTGCTGAAACTGCACGACACCGGCTTCATCCCGGAGCCAATGATGCTCGCGCGGGCCGTCGGTCTCTCGCCCGCCACCGCGTTGGCCGACGCATCCGTTTATCCTCTGGCGGAAACGATCGCGTTCCTCGACGACGTCCAACTCGCCGACGCACCGCCGTCCGACCGACTCGCCGACGCGCTTCACGCGCCGTCACCGCTGCTGCGTTATTGGGGCGCCGTCACCGCCCGCCGGACGAAGGTGCTGCCGGCAGATTTCACGAAGCTCCTCCAGGATTCCGATCCGGTCGTGCGCGTCGCCGCCGCCGAGACGCTCTTGCTGCGCGAGACGAATGCCGACGCGTGGCGCGTGCTCGCCAACGAACTCAACGCCACCGACGCGCCCATGCTCCCGCTCTTCACGCTCAACGCCCTCGCTCATCTACCGCAGCCATATCCCGCCGCGGTTTCCGCCCGCGTGCGAACGCTCGCGCGACCCGGCGAGGAGGTTAAAGCCGACGATCTGGTCGTCCGCGCCGCGCGGCCGCTAGTGGAACGCTGAGCTGGACTCATCCAGTAAGAGACCGCTCAGCGCGCGGACGCCCGCCGAAGGATCACCTTGGCGAACGAATACGGCGGGAGCGTCAGTCGCGCGGCGTCCTGCGTGCGCTCGACCGCGAGGTCGTGCACCGCCAGCGGGCCGGCGGAAGCGTCGCTGCGATTGAATGCCACCGCATCGATATCGCCGAACGTCTCCAGATCGGGAATCGCGATCTCGAACGTCGAGGCCGGTTCGTCGCCGCGCTTGTTGAGCAGATAAACCGTCACGTCGCCGTTCGCGCTGCGCGCCGCGATGCACGTCACCCACTCGGCCGGCGCATTTCCCGTCACGCCCACGCGCAACTGCGCGCGACCCGGCAGATCCGCGACGAGGCGGAACATCCCGTGGACCTTGTTCGGTTGAAACGGGGCGGCGGAATCGGAGCTCAGGAGCGCGCGGCTCCACTCGGCACGTTCCCAATGCAACGGCCAGAACGCGGCGAGCTTCATCCCGGACTGCACCAGTTGCAGGAACTGCTCGCCGACCATCAACGCCGCCTCGGCCTGCGTCGGCGGCGTTCCCTGGCGCACAGGTCCGATGTTCCACTCCAGCACCGCGAGCTCGATGTGAGGATGACCGGCGTCGGCGAAAAGTTTCCGGTAGAACGCACGCTGCTCGGCATATGGCCGCGTCTGCTGGTGCGTCATGCGCGGCTCCGCCATCCAGTTCGCGAACGTCGCGTTGCCATGCCGCCAGTAGAAATGCAGGTCCACGAAATCGATCTGCGCGCCCGCCAGCTCCACGACGCGGCGCGCGTAATCCGTTTTCTTCGGCGACGGATGCAGATTGGCGATGAGCTTGATCTCCGGATCGATCGCTCGCAGGGCGGACGCGTAGAGATTGATCTGCTCCGCGTATTCTTCCGGCGTATACGTGTAGTTCGCGTCGGGCTGATACGGCTCGTTGTCGAGGTAGTAGTATTTGACGTGCGCGCCGCGCGCGAGGCAGTGACGCACCAACGCCTCCGCCTCCGCGACACCGTCGGCCACGCGATCGTATTTTTTCCCCGAACCCAGATTGATGCCGACGAGCGGCGTGACGCCGCGCAGCGCGACGTAATCGAGGTATTCGTCGAGACTCATCGTCGCCGACTCGGGCAGGTTCTTCGCCGGGTCGTAGTCCGGCGCCCAGCTGTCCTTCCAGCCCGGCACGGTCGGTTCGCGCCAATGGTAAAACGTCGTCACCGTCCCCGCCGGATAACGCACCACGCCGGCATTGATCTCCGCCAGCAACGCCGGCACCGGGCCGCGCCCGCGCTGCCATTGTGCGTCCGGTTCGTTCGAATAGATGGCGTTGAACCCCATCAGCTCGCGCGAGACGACGCCGAGCTCTGCCGCGGGATCGATCTCAACGCGATACTCCGCCCCACCCGCGCTCGTCGCGACGCACAGCAGCAACACCGGGAGAAAGCCCCGCACCACGCTCATACACTCAAGAGCCATTCCGTTTAATTTGTAGAGCGGGGTCTCCCGCCCCTGCCCCCGCCGCCTCCGCTGCCGCCCGCGTCTCCCCCACCGCCCTGCCCGCGATACCAGCTTTGCGAAATCTCGTCCGGCACGCGCAGCTCCCGGCGCAACCGCGACAGCTCTGACGTGAGCTGCTCGCGGGTTTCACGATACTCGGGATCCTCGTAAACGCTCCGCAACTCCTGCGGATCGCTCTGCAGATCGAACAGCTCAGGCGCAAAACGCTCGGCCTCGGGCCCGAAGAACTGCACGAGTTTGAACCGATCCGTCACCACGCCGTAGTGCGGCTGCACGCGATGCGGCTGGGGAAACTCGTAGTATTGATAATAAAAGGACGTGCGCCAGTCGTCCGGTTTCTCGCCGCGCAACAGCGGCAGGAGGCTGCGGCCCTGCATCTCCGCGGGCACCGGCACGCCGGCGGCCTCGAGAAACGTCTCCGCGAAATCCAGATTCGAAACGAGGTGACGATCCACGCGCCCCGGCTCGATCACGCCCGGCCAGCGCATGAGCAGCGGCGTCCGCAACGATTCCTCGTAGATCCAGCGTTTGTCGAACCAGCCGTGCTCGCCCAGAAAGAAGCCCTGGTCCGAGGCGTAGACCACGAGCGTGTTTTCGGCCAGGCCTTCCCGCTCCAAATAATCGAGCACGCGGCCGACGTTTTCGTCCACCGCGCGGAGCGTCGCGAGATAATCGTGCAGGTAGCGTTGATACTTCCAGCGCACGAGGTCGCGTCCCTGGGGGTTCTCGGCGCGAAGCGCCGCATTACGCGGCTCGTAATACGCGTCCCACTCCGCGTGAAACCGCTCCGGTAGTTTGGGCGGACGCACCAGCTTGAGATCGCGTTCGTGCATCGTCGCCGCGATGGTCATGTCCTGCTCGTGCTCGGCGGGACCGCGTCCCTCGTAGTCGTCGAACAACGTCGCCGGCTCCGGATAAACGCGATCGCCGTCGGCGGCGAGATGCCGCAGCGCAGGCAGCCATTCGCGATGCGGCGCCTTGTGCTGGCACATCAGTAGAAACGGCTTCGATTTGTCGCGTTGTTCCAACCAGTCGAGCGCCACGTCCGTGACGAGGTCCGTGACGTAACCGTCGACCTGGATTCTTTCCCCGTTCCGAATCATCGGCGGATCGTAGTAGTCGCCTTGATTCGGCAGGACTTGCCAGAAATCGAAACCGGTCGGATCGGAACCGAGGTGCCACTTTCCGACGATCGCAGTCTGATAGCCGGCGCGCTGCAGCAGTTTTGGAAAGGTCGTCTGCGAGCCGTCGAAGCGCGCGTTGGGCGCGTTGTTCGTGAAGCCGTTGATGTGATTATACGTGCCGGTCAGCACCGTCGCCCGGCTCGGTCCGCAAATCGAATTCGGCACGACGCAACGGTCGAAGCGGATGCCGTCGCCTGCGATTCGATCCAGATTCGGCGTGGCGAGCAGCTTCCGCGGATCACCGTAGGCGCTGATCGCCTGATACGCATGATCGTCGGAAAAGATGAACACGATGTTCGGACGCCGCGCCGCCTCCGCGGCGTTGGCGCCGGCCAGAGCCAGCGCCGCGCCGAGACCGGCGAGAAGAACGTTGGGGTGCATGCGACGACGGTTCATCCGAGGGTGGCGCGCAGGCGAGATCCAAACCCGCGGACGAGCCGCGAGTGGACCGCGCCACGCTTAGAAACGAAACGTGTTGGTCCAAAACACCTGCGTGAGCGGCGGCACGCGCACGACCGCGACCTGACCGTCGGGATTGGTCCAGACCGGGATCGGAGCGCGCGAACCGAACGCATCGCGGATGTTGAGCTGCGACTTCCATTGGACGCGGCCGCCCAGGATTTTTCGCGAATAGCCGAAAAACAAATCGCCGCGCACTTCCGGATTCGAGAAGAACGCCTGGTCGAGCAGCGGCACCGGGCTGCCGCTTTCGTTCGGCGCCGTCGGATAACCGGTCGCGACTTTCGATTGGTAACGCGCGGCGCCGCCGAAGCTGAAGCCTTTCAGCCAGCCGTCGCGGAAGGTGTAGTTCGCGATGAAGTTTGCGCGGTATTTGCGCTGCTCGAGCGAAACGGTGCCTTCCTTCGCCGCTTCCGCGGCGAGCAGCGAGGTGACGGCGTTGCGATAACGCGTCGCGAAGGTGTTGGGCTCGTCCGGCGAATCCGGGACGTCCTTCGTATTGTAGAGCGGCGACGCCTGCAGCAGCTGGAGCATCTCGGCGCTGTATTTCTTGAGATCCGGCGCGAGGTTCGTCTGCACCGTCTCCTGTTTGGCGATGTTGAGCGCGAGGCGAAGGCTGCGCGTGGGATTGGCCACGAGTTCAAACTCCCAGCCTTTGGCGAGGAAGTCGCTCGTGGCGACGAGACCCTCGATGTCGTTGAAGCGCGGTTCCGGCAGCCCGTTCACATCCTCGATGCGATAGTCGGTCTGCGCGCGAATCGCCTCCGGCTGCAGGCTGAAGATGTGCTGGTAGATCTTGTCGGCCGAATCGAGGCCGGCGGCCACGAGCGCGGGGTTGAACGCGGCGATCGCGTCGGCCTCGCTCGTAAAGTTCGGATCGTCCCGCCAGTTCGCGAACGCGGTGATGTAGCGCTGCGCCCAGGTGCGCGGCAGCGTGACGATCGCGTTGCTCGCCGAGTTCAACGCACTGTAGGTCGAGCCGGCAACCTTCGTCTCGAAGAAGTTCATCCGCGCGGAGTATTTGCCTTCGAACAATTCGAGGATGCCGCCCCACTCCCGCGTTTCGCCGCTCGGCGAAGCGAGCGTATCGCCATCGAGATTACGCCGCGCGCCGATCGGTTCGAAGTTTTCGGATCCGTTCACGAACAGGCGCAGCTCGGCGCCCAGCGGCAACTTCGGCAGCAGTTTCTCCGGATACACGCCGACAACGCTCCACGTCAGCGAGCGCGCGACCTCCTTCGGCCCGATCGGATCGCCGCTCAACACCGTGGACGCGGGATTCCATTCGCCGTCGTCGAACCGAAATTCCGTCGTCGGGTCGCCGTCGTTATCGTAATCGACCATCTCGTAGATCGTCTGCGAGTCCTCGCGCCAGCCGACCAGGCCTTTGACGTGACCGCCGAGCAGATCGCTCTGCCAGCTGACGATCTTCGAATCGAGCTCGGTGCGGCCGATCGTCTCGTCGGCGAGGTAACGCCGGACGTAAAAGTTCCCGCTCTGAACCGAACCGTTCGCGCCGGGCGACCAGTAGTAGAGTTGATATTTCTCGCCGGCCTGCGGCAGCCGGTCCTGGACCTGGCGAAGACGGACGTCGCCGGGATTGGTCACGCCGGTGAGATCGTCGCTCAGAAAAAACGCACTGTGGACGAGCCGGTTGCCCTGATTCACCAGTTGGTTGTTGGTTATCGCGGCCACGTTGATCTGGTCGCTGTCCCAGCCGAGGTTGCTGACGGAATTGCGGAAGTCGTAGCGCTGCCCGATGTAGGTGCCGGTGAAGGTGTGCTTACCGATCCACCACGCGAGCCGCTCGCCGCCGGGGAAGTCCTCGCCGTTGAGTTTGAAATAGGCCTGTGCGCGCTGGGCTTCGCGATCGGTCACGCGCTTGCGCCAGGGTGCGCCGCGCTCGCGCACCATGGCGCGGCCGGCGTTGGGATTGAGGAATGCCTCAGGCTGGCCGTCGCCGTTCTGGTCGGCGGTGACGTAGAGCACCTTGTTGACGTCGACGTTGATGTCGGCCTGGCCGGTGCCGCCGCTCTGGCCGCCGCCGAACGGCAGCCACGCGTCCTGCTCGTAATCCTGCGCGTCGAACGCGAGTTCGAGACCTGCGCGATAATCCCAGAGGCTCTGCTCGAGGGTCACGTTGAGCACATCGAAATCGCGCCGGCGAAACCCGTTGTCGCCCGCGAGCAGCAGATTGTAGTAATCGAACACATTCCGATCGACGGACTGCGCGGTGAAATTGGGATAGACTGGGAGACCGAACAGATTGCGCGAGGCCGCGTAAGTCATGTCACCGCTCACACCGAGCGCGTTGCGCGCCGCGACCGGAAGCTGGCTGTAGCGCAGCGTGCCCATGCCGCCCTGCTGGCCCGCGACCGACGACGCACCGCCACCGTAGTTCGGATAAAACAGCGCCATCTGCAGGAACCACGCGGAGATGTAGGGGCCGTTGTTAAATCCGCTTTGGCCGTTGGGCAGCCGGCGATCGACGATACGCTGCGGCACGAAGGTGCCGTTGGTCAGAAACCCGGACGCGGCCTGGCCGGTGTAGGACTGAAAATCGGTGTCCGACGGCAGCGTCCACCAATTCGTGAGACCGTCGTTCGGAGGCAGCTGATTCGGCGGATTGCCGTCCGTCTCGCCGGTTTCGAAGCTGGCGCGGAGCGTGGTGTTGCCGAGGGCCTCCCCTCGCTTCCCCTTGTGCAGGACGGCTTGGACGCTCGCGTAGAGGCGGCGGTTTTCCTCGAACGCAGGGCGTTGACGATACTCGGTGTTTTCGTTGACCGCCGCCAGGCGCACGCCGAGCCGGCCAGCGATGATATTCTGGTTGATGTCGACCGTTTCGCGATGCGAGCCGTGCTGGCCGATCCGGAACGACACTTCTTTGAAATTGCGACCGAACACCGGCATCACGGTGGCGTTGTTGATCACACCGCCCGCGCTGCCGACGCCGAAGAGGAGGCTGTTCGGGCCGCGGTTGATGGTGACGTTATCCGTGTTGTAGGAGTCAAACGGGATGTCCGTGAGGAAGTAGTTGCGGGAGAGCTCGGCTCGCGCGAGACCGCGCACGCGCTGATTGCTATTCGGATTTTCGCGCTGATCGCTCGAGTCCGGCCGGCCATCCGCGACCGGACTGCCCGCGAAATTTCCGCTCAACCCGCCGACTTCCGTGCCCGTCGTGTAAGTGAGCAGACTCTGCGCGCCGCTCGCGCCGATGTCCTCCATGAATTCCTTCGTAACGACGGAGATCGCCGTGCCGATGTCTTTCAGGGGCGTGTTCAGGCGCGTGCCGGCGAGGGTGTTCGTCGCCGCATAGCCGTGGGTGGATTCGGAGGTGACGACGAAGGGACTCATCTCGACGATTTCGTCGTCTGACTTGGGGAGCAGGTCGTCCGCAGCGGAGGAACTCTGCGCCTCCAGCGAAACGGTCAGCGTCGCGCTCAACGCCGCGAGGGCGGCAGTGCGCCGGACTGAACTGAGCAAGGAGTCGGAGGAAGTCGCGCTGCGGGGGAGGAGCGGGGGATTCATGTGGCGTGGGTCAGGGTTGTGCTCTTCCCGGCGAGGGCAGGATCGAGATGCGCAGGGCAATCAAGCAGTGCCGGGGGAGGGCTCGCCCACGCTGCGAATGCCCCCGGAGCAAGCAACACGCGCTCTATTCAAGACGTTGAAAAGAGTCACACGCGCGTGACGGACCAGTTAACATTCGCCGTCGCTCCGCCATGAAGCGGGATGCTTCTCCGGTTTGTGCTACGCGTTCGCCGCCAGTCGGCGCAGAAAGGCCGCGATCGCATCGACCCAACGCACCATCGCCTCATCACACCGCGCATCAGGCAGGAAGGCGCAGAGCACGTGCAAGCGCCCGTCGAAAATCCACGCGGTGACATCACGCGGATGCGCGCGAGGAAAATCCGGCGCGATCGCTCCCGGCGGCGTTTCCCCGTCGAGCTGCAGCAGCGCGCCGGGCGACGACGCCGCGAACTCACCGAGATAATTGAAACCCGTCGTTGTCGGCACCGCCAGCGCCTCTGCTCTCGCCGCTTCCGCTCCATACGCGCGCAGCCAGCTGTAGGTCGCGCCGCCGTCCGGCATCGCTGCGAGCGTCCCCGCCACCCGCGCCCTCGCCTCCGCCACGCCGTCGCCGGCCCGGTGCATCAGCACGCACGGATACAAGCTCGTGAACCAGCCCACCGTGCGGCTCACGTCCAGAGTCGCACCCAAGGCATCGCGGCCGTGTCCTTCCAACTGCAACGCCAGCCGGTCGCGGCCAAACACGCTGCGTTCGGCCGCCAACATCGCCGCGAGAATCGCGTCGCGCAACGCCGTCGAGCCGCCGTCCACCACCGCCGCCCGGAGCGTTCGCGTCTGCTCCTCGTCGAGTTCGCGCGTCAACACGCGCACATCGCCATAGCGTCCCGCGGGTTCTGGAGATGCGGACTTCGCCGCCGCCTGCGCGGTCGCGCTCCACGCCGCCACCGAATCTCGGCGAGCCGCCGCATCCGCCGCCCAGACTGCGCCCGCGTCCGTCCATTCGTCCAACTCCGTGACCGCCGGCGGCAGTGTGGAGGCCGTGGCGCTTTCCGCGCGATACGCGGTCTCCAGATCTTCCAGCAAAATGCGATGCGACACCCAGTCGGACACAAGGTGATGCGTCACGCAGAGCACGCGATCGCCCGCGGCTTCGCGCAAGAGACCGTAACGAATCAGCGGCCCGTTCCCAAGATCGAAACCTGACTGCATCGCCTTCACCCACGCCGCGCTCGCGGCCTCCGGATCGGCAAGAGTGGCCACCTCCAGTTGACGAAGCACGGGCGCGAGTGTTGCCGCCGACTGGATACGCTGCTGCCAGCCGTCCGCCGCTGGAGAAAACACCGCGCGCAGCGCCGCATGCCGGGCCCACACGGCGTTCACCGCCTGCTGCAGGCGCGCGGGATCGAGCCGCTCCGACGCCCGATACCAGAGCGCCTGGTTGAAATGATGCCGCGGCGCCTTGGGGTGCGATTCGAGAAACCATTTCTGAATCGGCGTGAGCTTCACCGGTCCGCTCACCTCGCGCGCCCGTGTCACCGCCACCGGCTGCAACTGCGAGGCTTGTTCGCTCAACACGGGATGAGCGAAGATCGTCTTGAGCCGCAACTCCCAGCCGAGTGCGCGGAGTTTCCCGGCCAGGCCGAGCGCCTTGATGGAATCGCCGCCGAGATTGAAGAAGTGGCTTTCGCGACCCACGCGCTCGAGGCCGAGCGCCGCGGCCCACGCCGTCGCGAGGACGCGTTCGCGTTCCGTTGCGGGCGCGGTGACGACTTCGCTCTCCGCCCAATCGGGCGCAGGCAAGGCCGCCTTGTCGAGTTTTCCATTCGGCGTCATCGGCAGGCGCTCCACCACGCAATAAGCCGCCGGCCGCATGTAATCGGGCAAACGCTCCTCGACGGCCGCCCGAATCCCGTCGACGCCCACGTTCTCTGCATCCACGTAGGCCACGAGCGCCTTCGCGCCGAGTCGCTCCACAGTCACCACCGCCGCCGCGCGCACGCCCGCGACTTGTTTCACCGCGTTCTCGACCTCGCCCAGTTCAATGCGGAAGCCGCGGATCTTCACCTGCGCATCCTCGCGTCCGAGGAATTCCAGCGATCCGTCCTCGCGCCAGCGCACCAGATCGCCCGTGCGATACATCCGCGCGCCCTCCTTCTCAGCGAACGGGTCCGCGAGAAACTTTTCCGCCGTCAGCGCAGCCGCGCCGCGATAACCGCGACCGACCATCCGTCCGCCCACGAACAGTTCGCCCGGCACGCCCAGCGGCGCGCGCCGCAGATTCGCATCGAGCACGTAGGTCGATGCGACGTCGAGCGGCTTTCCGATCGGAATGCTCGCGCCGTAGTCGACGCCGTTTTCCACGCGCTGAATCGTCGCGCACACCGACGTCTCCGTCGGCCCGTAGGCGTTGAACGTTTCGATCGTCTGCGCGTAGTGGCGCAGATCGCCCGGATCCGCCGCCTCGCCCGCCGTGATCAACACGCGCACCGGTGCGAGCGATGCACGTTCGAGCACGCGCAAAAACGCCGGCGGCAACGTGATCACCGTGACGTTCCGCTGCCGCAGCCACTCGAGGAAGGTCCCCGGATCCTCCCGCTCCGCCGTCTCCGCCACCACGACGGTCGCGCCCGTGGTGAGGCCGAGGAAAATCTCCGAGAGCGACGCGTCGAATGCGCACGACGCCCACCACGCGCAACGATCCTCGCGCCGCACGCCAAAGGTCTTCACTTGCGACTCGATCATCGTCGCGAACGATTCGTGAGTGATCTCCACGCCCTTCGGCCGCCCAGTGGAACCCGAGGTGAAAATCACATACGCGAGATCGCCCGGACCCGGGGCGTCGGCGAGCGTCACGACGTTCCCGTCGCCTCGATTCGAATCGATCAACGCGACGCCCAATCCGCGCAACCGGTCCGCCGCTTCGGCACCGATCGCCAGCGCGCGTCGAACTTCGCCCTCTTCGATCGCGAGCCGCAACCGCTCGTCCGGATGTTTGAGATCAAGCGGCACATACACGCAGCCGGCGCGCATCACGCCGAGCATCGCACACACAAATTCCATCGAGCGCTCGCCCGCCACCGCCACGAGTTCCTGCGTCGCCGCACCCGGCGCGCGCACCGCCGCCGCGATTTCGCGCGTGCGCCGATCGAGCTCCGCATAAGTCAACGTCCGTTCGCCTGCCACCAGCGCGATCCGGCTCGGATCGGCGGCGCCCGCCTCCCGGACCAGGTCCGGCAACGTCCGAGAACGCGACGAGCCAAACCTCGCCCCCCGCTCGAAGGTCCGGATCGTCTCGCGCTCCTCCGCCGGACACACCTCCAGCGCCGCCACCGCGCGCGCCGGATCGGCGAACGCGTTCTCCGCCAGCGCCACAAACTGCCACGCCAGCCGCTGGACCCGCGACGCGTCGAACAGCGCGGTGGCATACTCGATCCGCAGCGACAATCCCGCGGGCGTTTCGACCGCTTCGAACGTAAGGTCGTATTGACTGGTCTGAGACGGTGACGGCACCGCTTCCAGCCGCACGTCGCCTAGTGCCAGCTCGGCGGAGCGATTGTTCTGAAACACGAGCAACACGTCGAACAACGGGTTGCGGCTCAGGTCGCGCGGCAGCGCCAGGTCGTTCACCAAACGATCGAACGGATAAACGGCGTGGCCCAGTCCCGCCGCCACCGATTGTTTCACCGTAGCAAGATGCTCCCGAAAACTCCGCCCGCCCTCCACCTCGGCGACGATCGGCAGCAGGTTGACGAAGAATCCGATCTGCGACTCCAGCTCCGGCCGATCGCGCCCCGCGACCGGCGTGCCGATCACGAAACGTGAGGAACGCGCCTGCCGCGCCAAAAGCACCTGCAACACCGCGAGCACGGCGACAAATGGACTCGCCCCCACGCGCGCCGCGCCGGCTTTGAGGTTCTCCCACGCCGCCGCCGGCAACATCTGCGTCACCTCCGCGCCCTGTGACTGCTTGATCGCCGGTCGCACGCGATCCGCCGGCAACTCCAGCGGACTCGGCAGATCGCGGAACAATCCCCTCCAATAAGCGGCCGCCCGCTGCCATTTTCCCGCGGCTAGCTGCCTCTCCTGCCACACCGCGTAATCGCGATAATGGATCGGCAACGGCGACGGCGAAAACTCCAGATCGCGATAAAAGGCCGAAAGCTCGTCCGCGATCACGCCAATCGACCAGCCATCGCTCACCGCATGATGCATCACCACGACCAGCGTCCTTTGCCCGTCTCCCTCCCGACCCAGCGCCGCGCGCAGCAACGGCGGTTGCGCGAGATCGAATTCGCGTTCGATAAACTCCGTCAGCCCGTCAGCCTCCAGCGCTTCGATCGCAAACGCAACGTCCGCCGACACGCGCTGCCGCGGCTCCGACCCGACGAGCACGAGCCCCGTCCGCAAACTTTCGTGCCGCACAATCACGCGACGAAACGCCTGCTCGAGACGCGCTTCGTCCAGTGCACCGTGCAACGAAAAAACCGCCGTCATGTGGAACGGACACGGCGGCTCCGTCCGCATTTGCTCGATCAACCACAGCCGTCGCTGCGCCGGCGACAACGGATAATCCGCCGCCTCGGCCACCCGCTCGATCGGCTCCGCGGCGGTCACATCGGCCGCGGTTCGGTTCGCGCGCGCGACGAAGTCCGCCAGCGTCGGCGTCTCGAAAATGGCTTCCAGCAACAATCCGGTCCCGAGCGCGCGATTCACGCGCGAAAGCATCATCACGGCCTTGAGACTGTGTCCGCCCAGACTGAAAAAATCGTCGCGGCGCCCCACCCGCTCGACGCCGAGCACGCTCGCCCAGATCTCCGCCACTCGCTGCTCGTTGCCTGCGTGTGGCTCCTCGTAAGTCTCCCGCGCGCGCTGACGCCCTCGTTGCCGCGCCGCCTCGACTGCCGCCAGCAGGCCCGCTGCCGACGCGAACTCCGTGGCCACCGCTTGATAAAAGTGGCCGGCCGCGATTCGCGTCACCGCCCGCACCGACATTTCGTTGCCGGTTCTTTCTTCAACGATCTCGGCGACGCTCTCACCGACCTCGATCCGGCTCGCCGCCGCCACGTCGAACACGAAAGCCACCGCACCCGTCGGGTCGCGTTCCTCGCGTCCCGCTGACGCACGCAAGAACTGCTCCGCGGGCGCATTCTTCCCGGTGCGCGCGAACGCCACGCGAATCTCCGAAATACCCCGCCCCGCCGCTTCGCTCGCCAGCCGGCGCGTCAGCTCGTGCTCCACGCCGCGTCCCAGCACGCGGCAGCTCAGCAGCAGCGTATCCACATTCCGGGTATTCGCCTCGTCCTCAAACAGCACCAGGCCCGTCAACCCATACTCGCCGAAACGGTCCTTTACCTGCAGCAGGAACCCGCCGTGTCCTGGGTGCGCCAGAAACACACGCAGCTCCGCCGGCGAACGGCGCACGGTCGAGGCGTTGAACTGATTCGTCCGCTGCGTGAGCTGCGCGGCACGCTCGAGATTCGTTTCGTCGATCGGCACCCACGCGATCTCGAGTTGCAGCTGTCGGATGAAAGCCTTCAGCCCGCCGCTCGCTGCCCGCGCCGCCTGTCGGCGCGTCTCGACCTGATAAAGCTCGCTGCGCTGCCGGTCCTCGGCCGACGCCGCAAAAACATCCGCTGGCCACAACTGCGCGGCGAAACGCCCCACCGCTTCGGCGTCCGCGGGCACCTGCAGCGTCAACACCTCCGGCAGCGCCGTCCGCACTTCGGCGCATTCCAAACCGCTGTCGTCGAGGAAAACGAAACTGTCGAGGCCCAGCTTCAACTCGCGCGCAAGCTTTCGCAGGCTCTCGGACTTTGGCTGCCAGTTTGCCTCGACGGCCACGAAATCGTCCCACCCCAGCGGCATCTCTGGACGCCCCCGAAACGCCTCCTGCACGTCCGCAAGATTGTTCTTCGTCACGAGTGCCAGCAGCATCCCGCCCGCGCGGGCTGCTTTCGCGACTTCCTGCAGCCGGCGATGCCCGGGCGTGATCTCGATGCCGTCGACGCCGTCCTCGCCAAGCACACCGCGCCACAGCGTCTGGTCCGCATCGAGCGCCAGCACCTTGAACGGCGCCCGCGTGAGCGCATCCCAGCGGCGCATCGCTTCGGTCGCGATCGCCGCAAAAAATTCCTCCGCATACGGCACGCCGCCCAACGCCTCGCCTTCGGCGTTGTCGACGTTCGCCTCCGGAAAACGCGCAACCAGTTCGGCACTCGCCACCGCCGAAACGGATCGCAACCGCGGCACGTCGATGCGCCGCAGCAATCGTCGTTCCGTCGCGGCGAGCAGTTCGACGATTTCGACCGCGCGATGCGTCTCAGACGACGTCGGACAGAACAGCACGAGCGTCCTCGCACTCGGCGCCGCCGTCACCAGCTGCTGCAGGCCGTCCACGAAATGATCCGCATTCAGATCGAGCGATTCCTCCACCTGTTTCGCGTCGTCGCGCTGCGCACCGGCCCAGTCCTCGAGCCGCACGAGCAAAAGATTCAGATCCGCGCGGGCTCGCCGGAGATCGCCGTTCGGATCGAGCAGCTGCTGCAACACCTGGTTGAAAGGCGCGAACAACACCGCCGACTCCTCGCCCCGGCCGTGCAACCAGAACTGCAGCGCCTCCTCCAGCGGTTCGGCGGTAAACGTCGCCGCCACCACCACGCGGCGCAGCTGGTTCGGGAAGGGAAGATTCGCCAGATTTTCGATCGTCCCGTCGGGTGCGGCGAGACAACCGTCCACGAGGTCGTGCCAGCGCTGCTGCAACACTTCCAGATAAGCATCCGGATAACGCGTCTCGTCCGCCACGACCCGACACGTCCAGCCCTCGCGCTGCGGGGCGACGAGCATGCCGAACTCGAAGTGCATCGGATCGTGCACCTCCACGGTCTCCATTCGCCAGAGCGCGTCGGCATCGTCTGCGGCCGGATAATTCTCGAACACCAACGTGTGCTGCACCAGCGAGCCCGCCGCACCCGTCGCGCTTTGGATGTCCGCCAGCGACACCGACAGCCGCTCCATGCCGCCCGCGGCTTGCGCGCGAACGCGTTCGACGAGTTCCTCGAACGTCGTCTCTTCCTCCCAGGTCACGCGCACGGGAATCGTGTTGATCAGCAGACCGACGATTTCCTCGACGCGCGGAATGCCTTCGGCGCGTCCCGACACCGTCGCGCCGAAAACCACGTCATTCCGCCGCGTGAGCTGGCCGAGAAAAACGCCCCACAGCGCTTGGAACAGGCTGTTCTCCGTCGTGCCAAGCCGACGCGCCGACGCCACGAGACGCTCCGTGCGCTCGCGTCCCATTTTCCAATCGAATGACCGCGTCCGCACCGCGGGCGCGCCAAGACGTGGCGTGCCGGTCGGCACGCCGACGCCCACCGGCGCCTCCACCAGCAATTCCCGCCAGTAAGCGAGATCACGCTCCGCGTCGCGGCTCCGCAGCCAGCGAAGAAAATCGCGAAACGCCCCGCGCACCGCCGGCACGGGTTTTCCCGCCGCCAGCGCACGATAATTTTCCTCCAGCCGCTGCCAGATCAGTCCGCTGCTCCAGCCGTCGAGGAGGCTGTGATGAAAGCCGAGGATCGCCTCGTGTTCATCGGCGCCGAGTCTCACCAGCGTCAACCGCAGCAACGGGGCCGACGCCAGATCGAATTTCCGTGCCCGCTCCGCCGCGCGCAACGCGACGAGCTCCGCTTCGTCACGAACTTCCTGATACGTGAAATCCAACCTCGACCCGCGCGCGATCACCGCGACCGGGCGCTCCGTTTCGCCGGTGAGAAAAGCCGCGCGCAGATTTGGGTATTGCTCGCCAAGCGCGTGCCACGCCGCCGCGAAGGTTTTCGGATCCAGCGCCCCGCGCAGTCGCAGGACAACCTGATCCGAATAGGCCGCGCTCTCCTTTTCATACAGCGCGTGAAACACCATGCCTTCCTGCATCGGCGTCAGCGGCAGCACGTCTTCCACCTCCGCACCGCGTTCGCTGCACTTTTGCAGCAGACGATCGAGTTCGCTGAGCGTCGCCACGCCGCCCGTGAAGTCCGCCAGCGATCGTCGCGGTTCGGCGCGGCACCCTTCGTTCACCGCCTCCGCCAGCGCGCGCTCAAACGCTGCCAGCAGCTTCGCCCGCTGTTCCGCAGTTTGCGCGGAACGATAAAAATGAAACGCCACGCGCAGACACCCGCCGCTCACCTCGCCGACCACATCGAGATCGAAGATCGACCCAAGGTGCGCCGCGGCCGGCTCACCCGTCGGGGCGTCGGCCACGCCGCGAAACAACGCCTCATCCGCTGAATCGAACACCCCGAGATAATTGAAACTCACGCGCGGCATCGCCACCTCGCTCAGCGCGCCTTGCAGGTAGCGCAATACACCGAAGCCCACGCCGCGCTCCGGCACCGCGCGCAACGCGTCCTTCACGCTCCGAATCCGCTCCGCCCAATCGCCGCCGCCGCTCAGCACGAACGGCCACATGCTCGTGAACCAGCCGACCGTGGCACTCGCGTCGATCGCGCCGACGCAGCTCTCGCGTCCGTGACCTTCCATCGCCAGCGCGAGCGTTTCGCCGCCGCCGCACTCCGCCCAAGCCTTGCCGAACGCCGCCAGCAACAACTCGTCCACCTGCGTGCCGTAAGCGCGATGCGCGTCCGTCAACAAACGCTGCGTGAGCTCGGCCGGAAACACCGTCTCCAAACGCTCCGCCTGAGGCAGCGCCGGCGCGCGCTCCTCGATTGGAACTTGTTGCGAAACGCTCTCCCAATAGCGCGCCTCCTGCGCGAGCGATTCGCTTTTTCCGTAAGCGACAAGGCTCTGCGCCCAGGCGCGAAACGATCCCGGCTGCGCCAGCTTCGGTTCCGCAACGCCCGCCGCCAGACTTCGATAAATCGTCTCCAGTTCCTCGACGAGGACACGCCATGAAATCCCGTCCACCGCCCAGTGATGAATCACCAGCAGCAGCCGATCGGCGTGCGCCAGACGAAAAAATCCCGCGGCCACGAGTTGCCCGTCGGCGAGCGAGAGTCCGCGTTGTAACTCCGCCGCCATCGCGGCATACACCGCGCGCGCCTCGTCGTCCGTTCGCGCGCTGAGATCTTCGTCGCGCCAGACGATCGATCCGCTGCCCTCAGGAATGATTTGTCTCCACGCGTTCGTTCCCTCGGCGCGCTCGAGCCGGCAACGCAACATGCCATGCCGCGCGACAAGTTGCTCCACCGCTCGACGCAGCAGATCGGGGCGCAGGCGCTCGTCCGCTTCGAGCCAGGTCGCTTGATTGAAGTGATCGTAAGGCGGCGCGTAGTTTTCGAGAAACCACCGCTGGATCGGCGTCAACGGCACCTCGCCGATCTCCGTTTGCGCGTTCGATTCGGCCGCCTCGCTCACAACCAGGCACGCCGCGAGATCCGTGAAACGTGGCCGGCCAAACACCTCCCGCAGCGTCAACCGGTAACCGCGCGGGCGCAGACGCGCCGTCATCTGAATCGCTTTGATCGAATCGCCGCCGGAATTGAAGTAGTGCGCGTCTCCATTCGCCGGCGGCCGCCCCAGCACCTCGGTCCATACCGCGGCAAGCGCCTGCTCTTTTGGATCGGTGAAACTCGCCGCCGGCGCGGCGTCCTCCATGGGCGGTTTCGGCGCAGGCAACGCTTTCCGATTCACCTTGCCGCTCGCATTCAACGGCAGCGCGTCAAGCAGCACGAAGGTGCTCGGCACCATGTAGTCCGGCAGCACTTTCGCCAGCCCGACGCGCAGCGTTTCCTCCGACGCGAGACCTGGCGCGACGAGATACGCCACGAGTTCGTGCGTGCCGCCGGACGGCCGCGCGACGACCACCGCTTGCTGCACCGAAGGCTGTGCGCGCAGACGCAGCTCGACTTCGCCGAGTTCGATGCGGAACCCGCGGATCTTGACTTGATCGTCGCGACGTCCGGCGAACTCCACGTTGCCGGCTGCGTCCCACCGACCGTAGTCTCCAGTGCGATACAACCGC
Source organism: Opitutaceae bacterium (assembly GCA_040255565.1). GTDB lineage: Bacteria > Verrucomicrobiota > Verrucomicrobiia > Opitutales > Opitutaceae > Opitutus. The sequence goes on from JBDZVH010000003.1 coordinate 458,951, forward strand.
GAGCCGGGCCGCTCCGCAAACGGATCCGGCACGAAGCGTTCGGCGGTCGCGTCCGGTCGGCCGAGATACCCGCGCGCGATGCCGTCGCCGCCGCAGTAGATTTCGCCCACGACGCCCGGCGGCTGCGGGTTTCCGCGTTCGTCAAGGATGTAGAGCGTCGAGTGCGCAATCGGCCGGCCGATCGGCACGTCGTGCCGCTGCTCGCCGCGAACGCGATACCATGTGGAAAACGTCGTGTTCTCCGTCGGTCCGTAAACATGCAGCAGCGTCAGCTCGGGCGCAGCGGCGAGCACGCGATTCACATGCGGCACCGAAACTTTTTCCCCGCCCGTCAGCAGGTGCTTCAGCGCCCGAAACGCCTGCGGATGAAAATCGGCGATCTGGTTGAACAATCCCGTGGTCAGGAAGCACGTCGTCGCGCCGGTGGCTGCCAGCAACGCGTCGAACTGATCGATCTCGAGGATTTCCTTCCCGCGCGGGAGACAGCAGCAGCCGCCGTTCAACAGCGGGCCCCAAATCTCGAAGGTCGACGCATCGAACGCCAGCGAGCCCGTCTGCAGGACGCGATCGCCGGGGCCGAGCTGCAGGAAATCGGTATTGCGCACGAGCCGCACGACCGAGTGCTGCTCGATCAGCACGCCCTTCGGCTCACCCGTCGAACCCGAGGTGAAAATAATATAGGCGAGCCGTCGCCCCGCGCCGGGTCCTTCACCCACACCGCTGCTGATCGTGACCGGCGGAGGCGTGCGACACCACGCGCGCAGATCCGCCTCCGCGCCGCTCCAGTCGGAGACCGCCGGTTCGCCTTCGCTGAGACGCAGCCGCGCGCCGCTCATCGTGAGCAACGTGCGCACGCGCTCCAACGGCGTGCCGGGATTGATCGGTAGGTAACAACCGCCCGCCTTCAAAATCCCCAGCAGCGCCGCGAGCATTCGCTCCGAACGATCCACTTGCAGCGCGATCGGTTCGTCGACGCGCAGCGGACCGAGCGCGCCGACGAGGTGGCCCGCCACCGCGTCGGACAACCGGTCCAGTTCCGCGTAAGTGAACGTCCGCCCATCGTAGGCAACTGCGGGCGCATCGGGTTGACGCGCCACCTGTTCGCGGAAGAGCGACGCGAGGGAGCGGTCGCGCGGATAATCAGCCGGCGGTGGATTCGCCGTCTTCAGCCACGCTCCCACCTGCTCCAGCGTGAGCAGGTTCAAATCACCGATCGCACCCGCCGGCATCGCCAACGCCGCGCCCAGCATCGTCTCGAAATAGTCCGCCACGCGTTGCATGCGGTCGTCCGAAAAGAGCGCGGTCGCGTATTCAAGATCCAACTCCAGCCCGTCGGGCGTCTCGACGAAATGAAACGTCAGGTCGACCTTGCTCGTGTGCAGCCCGAGCGGCACGACCTCGGTCTGCGCGCCCGGCAACCGCAGCGCCTCTTCCTGCGCGCGGGTGAGGCCCATCATCACGGAGAACAGCGGCGGCCGCGACAAATCCCGCTCCAGCGGCAACGACTGCACCATCACGTCGAACGGACACCCCTGATGCTCCAGCGCGTCCAGCACGCCGTCGCGCACACGCTCCACGACCGCGAGAAACGTATCCGTCGGCGCCACCCGCGTGCGCAGCGGGAGCGTGTTGACGAAAAAACCGACGATATCCTCGAGCTCCGGATGCGGCCGGCCTTCCACCGGCGAACCGATGGTGAGATCGTCGCGTCCGGTGTAGCGGTGCAAAAACGTGATGACCGCGGCGAGCAACGTGCCGAACAAACTCGCGCCCGCGCGTTGGCCGAGCTGCGCCAGTCGCTCGCACGTGCCGGAAGGCAGCTTGCGATACAGATGACGTCCGGAGAAATCCTGCACCGCCGGCCGCGGATGATCGGCGGGCAACTCGAGGGGTTCCGGCAGCTCCGCAAACTGTCGCACCCAAAATTCCTTCGCTTTCGTTCCCGCCGCGCTCTCCATCCAACCACGATGCCACGCCGCGTAATCGACGTAGCGAAGCTTTGGATTCGACGGAGCGGGTCGATCCCCTGACTTGGCCCGGACGTAAGCCTGTTCGAGCTCGCCCACGAGCGTGGCGACCGAGCGGCCATCACAGGCGATGTGATGAAACACGAGCGCGAGCCCGTGCTCCTGCGTCCCCAGCGGCATCGCCGCCGCGCGAAACGGCAGCTCGCGTTCCAGCGCGAACGGCCGGTTCGCCAGCGCTTCGGCGCGCCGCTGAAATTCGCCGCGAGCGCCGTCGGCTCCGCCGTCCGGCCAGCGCTCGAGCCGCCACTCCGGCGTCGCGACGATCACCTGGCGCGGTTCGCCATCTCGCCGCACGAAGCGCGTGCGCAGGACCGCGTGGCGCTCCAGCAAACTCTGCAGCGCGCGCTCCAAGGCCGCGAGGTCGAGTTCGCCGCGCAGGATCACCGCGAGCGAGACGTTGTAAGCCGCCGAGCCGCCTTCGCTGAGCTCCTCCTGCATCCACAACCGCTTCTGCGCGAAGCTGAGCGCATAGTCGTCCGCGTCCGCCACGCGCGGAATCGCGGACTCGCTCACCGCCGGCGCCGCCATTGTTTGCGCCGCCGCCGCCTCGCGCTTCGCCGCGAGCAGTTTTTTCAGCTGCTCCTTCTGCTCGGGCGTGAGCGCTTCGAGTTTCGCCTGAAGGGTGGCCCGATCCATCAGAGCTGCAGCTTGCGCAACTGCGCCTCGATTTCCTCCGGCGTCAACCCCTCCACCAGCGCGGCAAGATCCGGGCTCAGCCCCGCCTCGGGCGTCCCGTCCGTTTCCGGTTGGGCAATCGCCTGCGCCAGTTCCGCGATCGTCGGCCGCGCGAAGAGATCGCGCAGCGACACCGTGACGTTCAACGCATGCTCGATCTTCGCGCGGAGCCGCACCGCCTTGAGGCTTTGGCCGCCGAGATCGAAGAAGTTGTCGTGGATGCCGATCGTCGCCACGCCGAGCACGTCCTGCCAGAGTGCCAGCAGCGCGCGCTCCGTCGCATTGCGCGGCGGCACCGTGTCGCGCGAACGCTCCGCCGATCCGCCCGGTTTCGGCAGGGCCTTGCGATCGATCTTGCCGTTGGCCGTCAGCGGAATCGTCGGCACCCACTCGAAATACGCCGGCACCATGTAGCGCGGCAGACGCTCGACCAGTGCGGTGCGCAACTCGGACGCGCTACGCGGCGCACCGACGAGATATGCGACCAGTTCCACCTGACCGGCGGTTTCCTCATGCGGCAAGACCACCGCCTTTTCGATTCCGCTCTGCGCGAGACACGCCGCCTCGACTTCACCCAGCTCCACGCGGAAGCCGCGCACCTGCACCTGATGGTCATTGCGACCGAGATACTCAAGTTGGCCGTCGTCGCGCCAGCGTCCGAGATCGCCCGAACGATACAGCCGGCGGCCCGACGCCCGCGGATCCGGCAGAAAACGCTCGGCCGTCAGCTCCGGGCGATTGAGATAACCGAGACCGACTCCGGTGCCGCCGACGTAAATCTCGCCGACCATGCCGACGGGCAACACGCGTTGCTGCCGATCGAGCACCCACACCTGCGTCTCCGGCAGCGGTCGTCCGATGAGGCTGCGTCCGTCGCCCGCGCGAATCTCTTCCGCGGTCACTTGATGGAAAGTCACATGCACCGTCGTCTCGGTGATGCCATACATGTTGATCAAGCGCGGCCGCTCCACGCCGTAGCGTTCCGTCCACTCCGACAAATACCGCGCCTCGAGCCGGTCGCCGCCAAAGATCACGTAACGCAGGTGCGTCGCGAAATCGTGCGACGCGCGACTCAGACCTTCCGCGAGAAACGCGTAGAACGCCGCCGGCGTCTGGTTGAGCACGGTCACGCGCTCCGCGATCACGAGATCGACGAAGCTGCGAATGTCGCGCACGACCTCGCGCGGCGCCACGACGACGCGCCCGCCGTAAACGAGCGCGCCATACATTTCCCACACCGAGAAATCGAAACAGAAGGAATGCGCAACGACCCACACGTCGTCGGGACCGAACGCGAAATCGAAGCGGTTGTTTTTCAACAAGCGCACGACGTTGCGATGGCTGATCAGGCAGCCCTTCGGCCGGCCCGTCGATCCCGAGGTGTAGATGATATACGCCGGCGAATCGGGTGCGACCGCCGGGAGCGCGAGGGCCGCCTCGCCCGCCGGTGCGTCGAGACAGATCTCGCGGATCGCGGCAAACGGTGAGCGATGCTGCGTGTGGCTGATCACCACTCGCGCGCCGCTGTCTTCCAGAATGTAGCGCAACCGCTCCTCCGGATACTCGGGATCGAGCGGCACGTAACAACCGCCGGCCATGAGCGTGGCCAGCAGCGCCACAATCATGTCGCCATCGCGCGGCAGCCAGATCGCCACGCGATCGCCGACGCCCACGCCGGCTTGCACAAGCTGCCCCGCGAGCCGTCGCGCCGCCGCGTCCAGCTGCGCGTAAGTGAGACTCTTTCCCCCGGCCGTGACCGCGACGCGGCCCGGATAACGCACCACCTGCTCGGCAAACAAACGGTGGAGCGTCGCGTCCGTCGGATACGGGGCCGCGGTGTCGTTCCACGTTTCCATCAGGCGGTATTCCGCCGCCGGGATGAAATCGACATCGAGACAGGCCGTCGTCGGCTCCGCCGCGAGCGCGTCGACGAGCTCCGACAGATGCGCCTGCACGCGCGCGATCGACTCCGCACTGTAAACGGCGGCGTTGTAGGTCATCTCGATTTCGAGAGCCTCTCCGCGCGGCACGGCCACGAGCGTGAAGTCCAGATGCGTGCGCTCGAAGCCTTCGATGTTCGAGAGACGCGGACGCGACGCGGAGGTCCGGCCATCGCCGTCTCCACGCAGTTCCTCGTCCATCGGATAATTTTCGAGCACCACAAGGTGATCGAACACCTCGCGCAACCCACCCGCTTGCTCCGTGATCTCGGCCAGCGGCAGATACTCATGCGCGCGACGCTCGACCGCCTGCGCCTGGAACTGCCGCAGCGTTTCAGCAAGCGTGGCTTTGGCGGAGAACCGCAGCCGCACCGGCACGGCATTGATGAACAGGCCGACCATCTCCTCGACGTCCGGCACCGCTTCCGGACGACCCGAGACGATGCCGCCGAACACCAGATCGTCCGTCTGGTTGTAACGCGCGAGCAGGATGCCCCAGAGCGTGTTGAGGAGCGTTCCCGTCGTGGCGCCCTGCGTCGTCGCGAGCGCCTGCAACTGGGCCCAGCTCGCGCCATCGAGGTGAAGTTTGGATTTCGCGCAGCGGTAATCGCCGGCGGCCGCAGTCTGCTGACGCGGCAGCGAAACCATCCGCTCGTAACCCGCGAGTTCGTGGCGCCAGAATTCGGCCGATGCCCGGTGGTCCACGCGCTCGAGCCAGCGAAGGTAGTTGCGATAATCCGCCGGCGTATTCAGCACCGGTTCGCGTCCGGCCGCCCGCGCCTCATAGCAGCGCATCAAATCCTCGTAGAGGATCCCCACACACCAGCCATCCATCAGAATGTGGTGATGACTCCACACGATCTGCAGCCGCTCGGGTGCGAGCTGGAAAATCCGCACCCGCATCAGCGGACCGGTATCGAGGACAAACGGCACCGTGCGGTCCGCCCGCAGGAAGTCCGCGAGCGTCTCCCGCTGCTGTTCGACACTCTCGGCGAGCAACGACACCACCGACACCGCCGCGTCCTGCGCGCGCAAGACCACCTGCAGCGGCTCGTCGTCGCCCTCCGCCTGCACGAACACCGAACGCAACGCCGGATGCCGCGCCACCAAATCGCGCCAGCTTTGCTGCAATGCGCCGAGGTCAATCTTCCCGTCGAGGCAGAACGACATCTGCTCGAAATAGGCTTCGGACGCCGGCGACTTCATCGCCTCGTAGAACAACCCTTTCTGCATCGGCGACAGCGGATAAATATCCTCGACCGTCGCCGGCGACCACTCGCATCGCTCGACGAGGCGATCGAACGTCGCGAGCTCCAATCGGCTGTAAACAAAGTCCGCCGGGCTCGGCACCACGCCGCGCACCAGCGCCGTCGCGCCCGCCACGGTTTCCAGCGCCTGCACGAAGCGCTCCAGCAACGCGCGCACGGCCGATTCCTGCCAGCGGGTGCTGTCGTAGTCCGCATTCCAATACAAGCGACCTTCCGCCACGTAGCCGAAGATCGACAGCGAATGCAGGAGCGCCTGACGCGAATCCTGCGGCGCGACCGGCCGCTCGGCGCTCAATTGCAGCGCCGCGCCGCTGTCGGCCGCATCGAATACGCCGACAAAGTTGAAACTGATCGAGTCGCGCGCCTCCTTCGCCGCGAAGCCCGCGCTCTTCGCCTGCCACCAGCCGTAACCGGCGCCATTCCGCGGCACGCGTCGCAGCTGCTCCTTCGTTTCGCGAATCAGCAGCGGCCCCGCGGCGTTCGCCGGCAGCGCGACAAACTGCACCGGATAAACGCTGGTGAACCAGCCCACCGTGCGACTCACATCGAGATCGGCCAACGCACTTTCGCGGCCATGACCTTCGAGCGTCAGCTCCAGCGGCTCACCAGGATTCCATTCCGCGTAAGCGAGGCGAAACGCCGCCACGAGCAACTCCACGCCGCGAGTCCGATACGCCGCATGCGCGTTGCCCAGCAGCCGCTCCGTCAACTCGCCGCCGACCGTCGCCGTCACGGTCTGCAGGTCCGCCACCGTGCCCACGCGATCGGCCGCCTGATACGGCAAACGCGGCGCCGGCCGCGCGGCCATTTCCTTCCAGTGGCTCGCTTCGTCGGCGAGCAGCCCCGCCGCCACCGCGGTTTCTACGGCGCGCGTCCACTGGCCGAAGCTCGCGGTGCGCGCGAGTTGCGGCAGGCTCCGGCCCGTGCTCGCGGCCGCATACGCCGCCGCCAAATCTTCCAGCAAGATGCGCCACGACACGCCGTCCACCACGAGGTGATGCGCGGTCCAGAACAAGCGATCCCGTACGTCCGTCCGCACGATCGCCGCGCGGGTCAGCGGTCCCTGCGCCAGATCGATCGCCGCCTGCTCTGCACGCACCAGAACCGCGATTTCCGCGTCCGCGTTCGCCGCGCCGCGCCAATCCGCCACGCGCCATCCCACGACGCCCGCGCCGGCGACACAGTGCTGGCGCCAAACCGCGCCGTCGCGCGTGTAGCGATAGCGAAACGCATCGTGCGCCGCGACGACGTGCCGCAGCGCCGTATGCATCGCCTCGACGTCCCAGCGCCCCGGCGCATCGAGCCACACGCCTTGGTTGAAGTGCGACGGCTCGACGGTGCAGGTTTCGAAGAACCAGCGCTGAATCGGCCCGAGCGGCACGTCGCCGACCGGCTCCGCGCTCACCACGCTCGCCGCGGCACGCGCCGATTCCAAACGGGGCGCAAGCCCGGCGATCGTCGGGTGACGGAACAGCCAGCGCATATCGAGACGCCAGCCTTTCTGCAGCAGCCGAGAAATGATCTGGATGCCCTTGATCGAGTCGCCGCCGAGACGGAAGTAATCGTCGTCGCGGCCGATCTCCGGCTGCTTCAGCACGTCGCGCCAGATCTGCGCGAGCACCAGCTCGCGTTCCCCTTGCGGCGGACCTCCGGCCTCGCGCGTGGGCGCATCGTCCGGCACCGGCAGCGCGCGACGATCAACCTTGCCGCTCGCGTTCAGCGGCATCGTCTCCAGCCGCACGAACACCGACGGCACCATGTAAATAGGCAACGCGTCCTGACACGCGCGACGCACGGCCGCTTCGTCGAGCGATCCCTTGCCGACAAGATAGGCAATCAGCTGCAACTCGCCGCCGACCGGCGCGAGTTTCGCCGCCGCCGCGGTGACGCCCGGCTGACGACGCAGCACGTCTTCGATCTCGTCGAGCTCGATCCGGTAGCCGCGCAATTTAATCTGTCCGTCGCGACGACCGAGAAAATCGAGCGTGCCATCCGGCCGCCACCGCGCCAGGTCGCCGGTGCGATAGATCCGCACGCGCGCATCCCACGGTGCGGGCGTGAACGCCGCCACCGTCAATTCGGGCTGGTTCAGATAACCGCGCGCCAAGCCGACGCCGCTCACCACCAGCTCGCCGGGCACACCGAGGCCACAGCGTTCGCCGTTCGGCTGGACAATATGCACGCGATGGCCCGCAACCGGACGACCGATGCTCACCGCCGTGTCCGTCGCGAACAGCTCCGTCCACGTCGTCACGACGCTGTTTTCCGTCGGACCGTATTCGTTGAATAAACGCGTCCGCGGCAGTCGCTCAAAATGTTTCCGCACCAGCGATAGCGTCGTCGCCTCGCCGGCCACGCAGACCCAGCGCAACCCACCGAGCGCGCCCGCGATTTCGTCCAAGTAGAGCGAATACAAACTCGGCGTGAGCAGCAGGTTGGTGATCCGCTCGCGCTCGATCCGTGCCGCCTGCCCGGCAAGATCGCGTTTCTCCGCGGCCGTAACGAGCACGAGCCGCGCGCCACACGCGAGCGTCGGGAAAATATCCAGCACCGACGCGTCAAACGCATACGTCGGCATCAGCAGCGTCGCGTCGCTGGCCTCGAACGGATACGCTCGCAGCCGCCATTGCACGGAATTCGCCGCCGCGCCGTGCTCGATCATCACGCCTTTCGGCCGGCCCGTGCTGCCAGACGTGTAGATGACATAAGCGAGCATCTCCGGGGTGGGCGCCGGAAGCTTTGGATACGCCGCCGGCACCGGCTGAATCAGGTTTGCCAGTGTGACGGGCTGCACGTCCGGTTCCGTCCATTCAGGGTTCGCCTCGACGATCAGCACCCGCGCGCCCGCGTCGCGCAACAAAGCGCGCACGCGCTCCGGCGGATTCGCGACGTCGATCGGCACATACGCCGCCCCCGCCTTCATCACGCCGAGGAGCGCCAGGATCATCGCTTCGCTGGCATCGACCAGCAGCGCCACGCGGTCGCCCGGTTTCACGCCAAAGTCCTTCGCCAGGCGGCGCGCCACGGCATCCGCCGCGTCGTGCGTTTCCCGATACGTCAGCGATCGCTCGCGGCCGACCAGTGCGACCGATTTCGGGTGCGCTTCCACTGCCGCGTCGAACAGCGAGATCAGCGTCTGGCTGGCGTCGCCTTGTCCGGAAACCGCGTTGAAGCGATCGGTCACCAGCGCGAGTTCCTCCGCTGGCAGAATCGCGAGCCGGCCCAGCGGCTGCGTCGGTCCTTCGAGCAGCGCGTCGAGCAGGCGATCGAACGCGGCGCCGTAGCGCCGGATCGTTTCCGGACGGAAAAGCCGCGTCGCATAATGAAACCGGATGCTCAGCGCGCCCCGCTCGCGGATGATGTCGACGCTGAGATCGAACATGCCCGAGCCCTCGAACTGATCGATCGTGCGGATCTCGAGTTCGCGAGTGCGCATCACGCGGTCGTCCGCGCTCTCGTAGGCGAACATCGTGTCGAACAGCGGACTGCGGTCGGGATTGCGCGGCACGTTGAGCTGCTCCACCAGGTCGGCGAACGCATACTCGGCGTTGTCGTAGGCTCCGAGACAGGTGGCGCGAACCGCGCGCAGGAAATCGACAAACGACTGGTCCGCCTGCGGTCGCAACCGCAGCGGCAGCGAATTGACGAACATGCCAACGACCTCGTCGCTGTCCGCGCCCGGCCGGCCCGCGACCGGCAAGCCGACGATCAAATCCTCCGCGCCCGTCAAGCGGTGCAGCAAGGTCACATAGGCGCCGAGCAGCACCATGTAGAGCGACGCGCCGTGCTCGCGCGCGAGCGTTTCCAGGCGGCGGGTGCGCGCGGCGTCGACGACGATGCCGGATTTGTCGCCACGAAAATCCATCTCGCCCGAGCGCGGCCAGTCGGTCGGCAGATCGAGTAGCGGGATTTCACCGGCCATCTGTTCCAGCCAGTAGTTCTGTTGCGCCTGATATTCGGGCAGACGCGAGCGCGCTTCGACCTCCTCGATCGCGTGCCGATACTGCCGCTTCACCGGTCCGAGCGCGACGCCGTCGTAAAGCTGCGCGAACTCCTGCAGGATGACGTTCATCGACAGCCCGTCGGCCGCGATGTGATGCACGTCGATGAAGAGCAGCGCGCGTCCGGATTCGATCGCGGCGCAGCCCACGCGCAACAGCGGTGGACACGCGAGATCGAACGGCCGGATGAACGCCGCCAGCAGTTCGTCGGCGGATTTTCCGTCGGCCTGCACCTGTTCGAGGAAGAACCGCGGTTCCTCGATCACATACTGGCACGGCTGGCCGCCGATCAACTTGAACGCCGTGCGCAAACTCTCGTGACGGCGGATCACTTCCTGGAACGCGTCCTGGAGTTTGAAGAAATCCACCGGCCCACGCATCTCCCAGACTCCAGAAAGATGATACGGCATCTCGGCGCCCTCGCGCTGGCAGAGCGCAAAGAGGCGTTGCTGCACGGACGACAACGGCAGCACGCGCCGCGGTGCGCGCGGGCCGGCCTGGATCGCGAAACCGCCGGCGCGCATCTGCGCCACAACCTGTTTCACGGCCTCGATCAGCCGATCGACATCCTCATCGGTGTGCGCGATCGACAGACAGCAGATCCGCTGCTCCCACGTGTAGAAGCCCTGCTCGGTGAGCAGGTAGAAAAACACTTCCAGGTCGAACGGATCGCCGAGCGCCTCGAAACGGAATTGCGAACCGAACCACGCGACGCGGAACGACACCGTCTCCGCTTCGAGAAACGCGTTGAGCTCCTGGCCGAGCCGCTCGGTGCGGCGGTTCACCGTTTCGTGCAACGCCGGGCCTTGCTCGATCAAGTAATCGAGCGCGGCATTGGCGGCGGCGAGCGCGAGCGGGTGACGATTGTGCGTGCCACCGGTGAAGATCGTGCGCCCGGTCGGCGTGGAGTCGTCGCCGTATTGCCAGAACCCCCCATCGATCCAGTCGAGGAGCTTCGCTTTGCCGGCCACCGCCGCGAGCGGCATGCCGCCGCCGACGATCTTGCCGTAAGTCATCAGGTCGGCCTGCACGCCAAACCAGGCCTGCGCGCCGCCGCGGTGAATGCGGAAGCCGTTGATCATCTCGTCGAAGATCAGCACGATCCCCAATTCTTCAGTGAGCCGGCGCAACCGGCGCAGGAAACGATGCGGTTGAAAACCCGGACGCCGGCTTTGCACCGGTTCGACGATCACCGCGGCCAGATGCGCGGCGTGGTCGCGAATCCACGCGAGCGCCTCGTCGCTGCCGTAGTCGAGCACCTGCGCGTTCTGCACCACGCTGGCCGGAATGCCCGGCGACAACGGACGCGAACCTTCGTCGCCGCCAACGACCAACACTTCGCTGCCGATGCCGTGATACGCGCCGGCAAACTGCGCGATGATCGGCCGGCCGGTCGCCGCGCGGGCGATCCGCTGAGCGAGCATGACGGCACCCGAGCCGGTGATCGCGAGGCTCGCGCGCTCCGCGCCGGTGAGCTGGCAGATTTTCTTCGCAACGTCCCCCGCGAGATCCGACTGCGGTCCGAGCGCGGTCGTGCGATCGATCTGCCGGTGCAGCGCGGCCGTCACGAACTCCGGCGAATGTCCCAGAAAGTGCACGCCCATCCCGAGCGCGAGATCGATGTATTCGTTGCCGTCGAGATCCCAGATCCGGCTGCCCTTCGCCCGGTCGGAGATAATCGGATACTTCAGCTCCTTCAGGCTGCGCTTGAACTGGAGGCTTCCCTTCCAGTCGGCGAGTTCGCGGCGCCACGCCTGCGTCTGTGCTTTCGAATTTTTCGTCTTGGCGGTCAGACGCTCGGTGAGCGCGCGCAAAAATTCCTTCTGCTGCGGCGAAAGGTTTTTTTCCTCCTCGAGATTCAGCCCGCCAAAATTCACCGCGAGTTTGCCGCTCATCGGCGCTGGCGTCGGCGCGGCGACTGGGGCGATCGGCACCACGGTGGCGAAGCTTGCGGCTGACGTCGCGCCCGCAGCAGGCGCAGCCCCGCGCGTTTCGAGATAACGCTCCATCAGCCGGAAATGCGCCGCCATTACGGGATCCATTCCCGGTGCCGCAGAGGCCACAGAACTCACCGCCGCCGGCGCGAGCGGTGCGCCCGGCGCGACGGCGGTCGGAATCGCCGGCGTGGAGTTCGTTTGCACGGCAACGACCGCCGCGCTCGCCGTCGTTTCACCGAGATCGACGTTCGAGTGCGCGACGAGAAAATCGACCAGCGCGCCGATGCGATGCAGCTCCTCGTAAAACTGCGCGATAGCGATTTTGACCTGGAAGCGCTTCTCGATGATCCGGCCGCTGCGCACGAACATCAGCGAGTCGAGCCCCATCTCCAGCAAGTTTGCCGAACGCGGCAAATCCGCGGGTTCGAGACCGCTCACTTCCGCGATGATCGCCTGCACTTCCGCCAGCACGGCGTCGGATTTCGGACGCGTCACGGCAACGGCCGCGGGCGCGGGGGAAGAAACAGGAAGGGACGGCGAAGGCATGACGGACGAAGAAGCGGGAACCGGTTCGGCGAAATCGAACCAGTGGCGTTTGCGTTGAAAAGCGTAGCCGGGCAGCGGCACATGCTCGCACCGCGCGCCGGAGTGCACCGCGCTCCACGCGAGCTCGCCGCCGGCGTTCCACCAGCGGCCGGCGCCGTCGAGCAACGAGCGGAGATCGTCGTGGCCGCGACGCAGGCTCGGCAGCCATTTCGCCGTCGAGCTCTGCTGCTCGCGCATCGCCTGAAACGCGAGATCCAGTCCGATCAGCGTGGGCTCGGGGCCGACCTCGATGAAATAGTCGAGCCGCTGTGCGTGCAGCAGGTTCATGCTCTCGCAAAACCGCACGCTTTGACGCAGGTGTCGCGTCCAGTAATCGGGCCGCGTCACCTCTTCGTCGACGAACGTGCCGGTGACATTCGAGATCAGCGGGATCTTCGGCCGGTTCAGCGTAATCGACCGCGCGACCGCCTCGAAATCCGTCAGGATCGGTTCGGTGAGAGGCGAGTGAAACGCGTGCGATATCCGCATTTTCACTACGCGCAGCTGCGCCTCCTCGCAGCGCGCCTGCACCTGTGCGATCGCCTCCGACGCGCCCGACACGAGCACGATTTCGGGACCGTTGACCGCGGCGATGGACACCGACGCGGCGAACGGCTCGATCAGTTTCGCCACCACGGCTTCGTCGGCGAACACCGTGAGCATCGCTCCCGGCGCCGAGCGCTCCTCCATCAAACGCCCGCGCGCGACGATCAGCTTGAGGGCATCGTCGAGGCTGAACACGCCCGCGATGCACGCGGCGGCATATTCACCCACGCTGTGGCCGAGCGCGATCTCGGCGCGCACGCCCATCGCCTCCCAAACGCGGGCGAGCGCGTATTCGATCACGAACAGCCCCGCCTGGGTGAACATCGTGCGATCGAGCTCGCTCAGCGGCGCGACATTGCGCGCGCCGTCGAACACGCCGGCCGACGCGGCCTCACCCGCGAGCGTCGCCGCCGCTTCGGCAAACATCACCTCGCGCAAATCGCGTCCCAGCGGGCCCTGCAGCTTCGCCGCGCATTCGTCGATGATGTCGCGAAACCGCGGATACTCCGCGTAAAGCCGCCGCCCCATGCCAGCGTATTGCGAACCCTGGCCGGTGAAAACGAACGCCGCCCGCGGCCGTTCGCCGGCGCGCGCCACGCTCACGCCGCGCGCCTTGCCCGTTTCCGCAAATTTTCCGAGCAACGCCGCCGCGTCTTCCGGCTTCGTCGCGACAACGCTCAAGCGTTCCGCAAATGACGTTCGCCCACTCTGCACGGCACGCGCAGCGGATGCCCACGATGTGACCGGCAACTCGGCGAGGCGCGCCGCAAACGCCTTCGCCTGCCCGCGCAACGCCTCCGGCGTACGCGCGCTCAGCACGAACACTTCGGCGCGTGGTTCCGGGTTATTCTCCTTTTCCGGCACCGCCGCTTTCGCCGGCGCCTCCGCAAAAATGATGTGCGCGTTGGTCCCGACAAAACCGAAACCGCTCACGCCCGCGACGCGCCGGCGTTCGCCGCGTTTCCACGGCTGCGCCGAATCCACCACGCGCAGCGCGGAGTTCTGCCAATCGATGTGCGGACTCGGCTCCGCGAAATTGAGATGCGGCGGCAGCGTCTCGTGACGCAACGATTGGATCACCTTGAAACTGCTCGCCATCCCCGCGGCGGCTTCGAGATGGCCGAGATTCGTTTTCACCGAACCGAGAAAGAGCGGCCGGCCGGCCGCGCGTCCGGGCGTGAACACCTCGCTCAACGCGTTCGCCTCGATCGGATCGCCGAGCGGCGTCGCCGTGCCGTGCGCTTCCACGTAATCGACGTCGTCAGGCGAGAGCCCGGCCGACTTCAGCGCGCGTCGAATCACTTTCTGCTGCGCCGGACCGCTCGGCACCGTCAACCCGCCCGAGCCGCCGTCCTGGTTAACCGCGCTGCCGAGCACGAGCGCGAAAACCGTGTCGCCTGCCGCCTCCGCATCGCTGAGTCGCTTGAGCACCAGCGCGCCGCCGCCCTCGCCCCGCGAGTAACCTTTCGCGCGCGCGTCGAAGGTATAGCATTTTCCATCCGGCGCGAGCAGTCCGGACTGATCGAAGTTCGCGGTGAGATCCGCGCCAAGGATGCGATTGACGCCCGCCGCCACCGCCGCGTCGCACTCGCCGCGGCGGAGACTTTGCACCGCGAGGTGAATCGCCACGAGTGACGACGAACACGCGGTGTCGACCACCATCGCCGGACCGTTGAACTTGAAGGCATACGCGAGCCGGCCTGCCGCCGGACTCAGCGTCGAACCGGTGCCGAAATAAGGATCGATGCGGTCGCGATTCGACGGCGCGAAAAGTTTCAGCGCGTAATCGATGCCGCTCATGCCGACGAACACGCCGACCTCGCGACCGGCCCACGTATCCGGACGAATGTTACCCGACTCGAACGCGTGCCACGTCAGCTCCAGGAGCAGCCGCTGTTGCGGATCCATGCTCTGCGCCTCTTTCGGCGAGATGCCGAAGAACGCCGCGTCGAACTGGTCCGCGGTTTCGAGATACGAACCGAAGGTGCCCGTCATGCCCTCCGCGCGATCGGCCGGCGTCGGCCGAATCGCCGAACCGCCCTGCGCGAGGAAGTTCCAATACGCTTCCGGATCCGTGCCGCCCCCGGGAAACTGACACGCGAGTCCGACGATCGCGATCGGCTCGGCGCCGCCGGATTTGAGGGCCTTGTTTTCCTGCTTCAGCCGGCGCAACTCCGACAGCGCCTTCGCGAGCAATTCCTTCGATTCGTCAGCCACGAACGCCTCCTTGCCAGCTCGCGTTGATCCGGAAGTAGGCCGGCAGTTCGGGAATCGATGCCGGATCCGCCTCCAGCAGCGCCGTGCCCTCGACCTCGCTCACCTCGGAAAAACCGGAAAATTTGTAGGTGATATACATCATGCGGTTGCGGTCCGTCGGTTTGAACTCCGCGAGCAATCGCACGCCGGCTTCGCGCGCCTGCTGCCGCAGCAGCGTGATCAACGCTCCGCCCACGCCGCGGCTCATCACACGGCACGACATCAGCAGCAACTTGATCGTCCATGTGTCGACCGTGCGGTGCAGGAGCACGACGCCGATCTTGCCGTAAGGCCCATGTTTGTCCGTCAGCTCGGCCACGAGCAGCAGGTGGTCCGGCGACACGCGCAACGCTGCCAGCTCCTCGTAGGCATAGATCCGGCCGGTCGTGTTCAACTGATTCGTCCGCGCGACCAGTTCCTCGACGCGCACCAGGTCCCCGGCCTCGGCGGGTCCGACGGAAAACTCCATCTCCAGCGTCGCGAGAAACGCATCGGTCGGCCCCTTGAACGAGCTCTCCGCCTCCTGCCGCGTCGCGTCGGCCTGATACATCTCGCGCCGGCGGCGCGCATCTTCCGTCACTACCCGCGGCGTGAAATCCGGATCCTCGACCAAACGCGCGATCTCGCTCGCATCGAAGGTGCGGACCTCGGGCAGTGCGAAACGCACCTCCTCGCGCTCGAACGGTTGGTCGTCCACAAACGCAAACGTGTCCAGGCCGATGTTGAGCTGCCCGGCGATGCAGCGGATCGATTCCGATTTCGCGGCCCAGCCGATTTGCGGATGCAGGAAAAAATGCTCCAGACCGAAACGCCGGAGTTGTTCGCGCGCCGGACCGCTTTCGTTGCGACTCGCGATCGACTGCAGAATGCCGCGCTCGTCAAACGCCACGATCGCTTCGCGCACGCCAGGGCGCAGCGCGAGTTGGTCGCCTTCGAGGAGGATTCCGTTCCACACCGTGTGGTCGAGATCCCACACCACGCATTTGATTTTCTTCGCGGCCATGGGATCAGCGGCGCCGACGCGTCGCAAAGGTGCTCAGCGCATCGCGCGCGATCATGAGTTGCTGCATCTGATTGCTGCCCTCGATCAGCTCGGTCACGCGCGCGTCGCGGAAATAGCGCTGCACCGGATAATCGGGACCGCAGCCGTTGGCGCCGTGAATCTGCACGGCGTCGTTGGCGGCCCGCGCGCACGCGGTGGCGGCGAAATATTTCGCCGTCGTCGTTTCCATGATCGATCCCGGCTGCATCTCGTCGCGCGACTGCGCGGCCTGCCGCCAAAGTGCATGCGCCGCGCGATACGACGTGGTCATGTCGGCGATCATCGCCTGGATCAGTTGATGCTCGCGCAGCACCACATCGAACTGCTTGCGGGTGCGCGCGTAATTCACGCTCGCCCGCACGCAGGCACGGATGAGTCCGGTCGATCCGCACGCGATGCAAAAACGCCCAACGTCCAGCGCCGCGCTCGCCACGTGCGAAAACCCCATGCCGGGACCCGCGAGCGTCCAGCGCTGCGGCACCAGGACGTCCTTGAACTCCAACTCGCACTGCCGCGCAGCGCGAAATCCGAGCAGGCCGTGAATCGGCGCGATCGTGAGCCCGGGCGTTTCGCGCGGCACGAGCGCGGCTGTCGGTCCCTGCGAGGATTGGCCGATGACGAGAAACACGTCCGCGAGCTCGGACGCCGAAATCCAGCGTTTCGTGCCGGTGATGCGCCAGTCGTTGCCCGCCTCTTCGAACCGCGTGGTCACGGCCTTCGCGTCGCTGCCGACTCCGGGCTCGCTCAACGCGAAACCGCCGAGCTTCCGGCCTGAAACCAGATCCGCCAGCCATTCGGTGCGCGCCTCGTTTTCCGCCCAGCGCGCAACGGCATGCGTGCACATCGCGTGGACGGTGAGCATGCTCAGCAGCGACATGCTGGCCTCGCCGATCGACTCCAACGCCTCGCCCCAGGCGACCGCCGAACGTCCGGGGCCGCCCTGGTCCGCGGGCACGCTGGCGCCGAGGAGTCCGTGTCCGGCGAGCTCTTGCAGCACCGCGCGCGGGATCCGCTCGTCAAGGTCCCAGCGGTCGGCGTGCGGCGCGATGGCTTCGTCGATGTAGGCCTGCAAACTCATACCCGATCAGGCGGCGGCGATGACCCCGCGTTGACCGAGCAGAGCGACCATCGCGTCGACGGAATGGAAATTCTTCAGGTTGAGTTCCTGATTGCTGAACTTCACCGCGAATTCCTTTTCCAGGAACAGCACCAGCTGCATCGCCATGAGCGAATTCACCAGGCCGAGGGCGAAGATGTTATCCGCATCCTGGAAGTCCTGGTCCTGGATGAATTTTTCGAGGAAGGCGCGCACCTTGGCGCGGATTTCTGATTCGGTCATGTTGGGAAAGGCGTGCGTGGCGAAAGGGAACTTCGGCGGGAAAAACTAGACCGCGTATTTGTAGAAACCTTCGCCCGACTTGCGGCCGTGCAGGCCGGCGTCGACCATTTTCTGCAGCAGCGGCGCGCGGCGGAATTTCGGATCGCCGTAAGCAGCGTAGAGCTCGTCGAGCGAATACAGGATCGTGTCCAGGCCGATGAGATCGCCGGTCTCCAGCGGGCCCATCTTGTGCCCGAAGCAGGAGCGGAAAATCTTGTCCACATCCGCCGCCGACGCCACGCCGTCCTGCACGAGCCAGATCGCCTCGTTGACCGTGAGCATCAGCACACGGTTGGAAACGAAGCCGGGCATGTCGTTCACCACGACCGCGTCCTTGCCCATCTGCTGCAGAAACGCCTTCCCGCGCTCGACCGTTGCGTCGGTCGTGTGGTGGCCGCGGATCAGCTCGACCATGTTCTTCAGCGGCACCGGATTCATGAAGTGCATGCCGCAAACCCGCTCCGGCCGCCGGGTGTAGCCGCCGAGCTTCGTGATCGAGATGCACGAGGTATTCGCCGCGAAAATACAGTTCTTCGGGCAGATCGCGTCGAGCCGGGGATAAACCTCCGCTTTGACCGCGAGTTTCTCCACGACGTTTTCCACGACGAAATCCACGTCGCCGAGCCGCTCGTAATCCGTGGTGAACTCGATCAGCCCGAGCGTCTGCTCCGGATCCGCGGCAGGAGCGTCGTCGCGGCGCATCATGCCGGCGAAGCGCAGCGAATTGAAGATCGTCTCGCGAGCCTTCGGCAGCACCGCTTCGGATACGTCGACGAGGACGACCTCGATTCCCTTTTGCGCGAGATTCTGGGCCACTCCCGTGCCCATCACGCCCGCGCCGATAACACCGACTTTCTTGTGCGTCATGACTGGTTCTAGCCTTCGAGTTCCTTCTCCAGCAGCGCCTCGAGATCGGCGGCGCTCAATTGCGCGAGCTCTTCCCCACCCGGCTGTGGCGCCGGTGCCGCAATCGAAGCCGCTGCGGGTCGCGTGTTCTCGGCCACCGGGAACAAGGTCTCCGCCAGGTGCACCGCCATCGCGGCGGCCGTCGGATAATCGAAGGCGATCGTCGAGCGCAGCGTGCGACCGAAGGATTTTTCCAGCCGGTCCTTCAGGTCGATCGCGGTGAGCGAATCGATGCCGAGATCGAAAAGTCCCTTTTCCCGATCGACCTGCAGATACGAGTCGAGGCCAAGGAGCGTCGCGACGGTTTCGCGAATCAGCCGCTCGATCGGCTCGGCGCGCTCGGCTGGCGCCAGCGCCTCGTAGCTGCGGGTGGCCGCCGGCGCGGCGGCGGCGGGCCGCGCGGGCGCGCCTGTCTCCGTTGCGAGGATACGGTTGTAAAACGCCGGAACGTGGCCGTTGAGCGCCGCCCGATAAGCGCGGCGATTCCACGCCAACACCCCGACGCAGCCCGCAAGTCCCAGCGCCTGCTCCAGCGCGCGCAGCGCATCGGCCGGCGCCATCGCCAGCAACCCGCGCTGCTGCAACCGCTCGCGATCGCGGGCGGCGAGACGCGCGGTCATGCCGATGCCGTCCCACGGTCCCCATTGGATGCTGACGCCCGGCAATCCCGCCGCGCGACGCTCCTCCGCGAGCGCATCCATGAAAGCATTACCGGCCGCGTAGTTCGCCTGCCCCGGGGATCCGAGCAGCGACGCGATCGACGAAAACAGCACAAAGCAATCGAGCGGCTGGTCCTTCGTCGCCTGATGCAGCTCCCACGCGCCGCCGATCTTCGCGCCGAAGGTCGACGTGAAAGTCTCCGGTTCCGCCTGGCGCAGCAAGCCGTCCCGCAAGGCGCCCGCCGCGTGAAACACGCCGCGCAGCGGCGCGAGCGCCGCCGCCTGCCGCACGAGGTCGCGCACGGACGGCGCGTCGGCCATGTCGGCGACGACGTAGTTCGCGCTGACGCCCCGCTGCTGCCAGTTCGCGATCCGGTTCTGCAATTCTGCCGACGCCGCACGTCGCCCCGTCAGACAGAGCGAACGCGCACCGCGGGCGACCAACCATTCGGCGACCGCCTGACCGAGCGCGCCGCCCGCGCCCGTGACCAGATAACTGCCGTCGGCGCGAATCGTGACAGCGTGGGCCGCGACCGTTTTTTCCACGAGGCGCTGCCCGCAAATCGCACCCGATTGCAGCACGAGCCGGCGCTCGCTGCCGGTCGTATCGAGCAACCACGGCACCCACGCGTCGACCGCGGCGTCGGCCGGATCGAGTTCAAGATGCAACGGACGCCACTCCGGATGCTCGTGCGCGAGACCGGTCACGAAACCGGCGAGCGGCGACTGCGCGAGCGCATTGGCGCCCGTCGCGGTGAGGAAAACCCAGCGCGCCGATTGCGCGGAGCGAGCCGCCGCGGCCTTGAC
The DNA here is from genome assembly GCA_040255565.1 of Opitutaceae bacterium. GTDB lineage: Bacteria > Verrucomicrobiota > Verrucomicrobiia > Opitutales > Opitutaceae > Opitutus. The sequence goes on from JBDZVH010000003.1 coordinate 478,978, forward strand.
GCACGCGAGCAGTTCCCGCCACCGCAAGGCTCCCGGTTGCGTCGCGGACAAATTCCACGCGTGCACCACCCCGCTCCACGACTGACTGGAGAGCAACGCTGCCGCTTCTGCCGCTCGGGCGAGCGGAATTTCGCGCACGGTCGCACCCGCTTCTTCCAACGCTCGCTGCAAGGCACGCGTCGCCGCCTCGCCGTCTGATAAAAACAACCACGCACCCGCCGCGTTCGTGCGTATCGGCAATGCCGGAGCCGCGACCGGCTCAAAGATCGTCTCGAAAAATTTCGGGGCGGTTGACGTCGCGGACGCCGCTTCGACATCGCGTGCCTGGAGGTTGCGCAGTTCGAAACCGAGCGCTTCCGCAATCAGAATTCCGTCGGCGTCGTAGAGGCGCACGTCTGCCCGCGCGAGATTCGCATCGGAGTCGGGCAGCGGTTGCGCATGGGCGTAAAGCGGCAGGCCATCGGGCGGGCGATGGAAACAAACGCGACCGACCCGGAAAGGAATCAGCGTGCGCGCGCCATCGAGGCCGATGGCGGACACCGCCGCCTGCAAAAACGAATCGACCAGACCCGGATGCCAGTCGCGCACCCGCTCGAGGCCCGCGGGCGCGTCGAGCCGGAGGAGCGATTGACGCTCGCTGCGATGCAGTTCGCCGATCCAGCGGAAGCTCGGCCCGAGCCGGACTTCCATCTTGTCCATGATCGCGTAGTGCTGGCCGGCAATATCGTCGACCGCGTTCAACGCGGCACGCACACGCGCGATCTCCAGTGTCGCCGGCTCGATGGGCTCGACGCGGCAACGGCCGGTCGCGTGGACGATCACCTCGTCGGGCGCCGCGTCGGTCCAGCTGATCACCTCGAAACTGTAAACACCGGCGTCGTCCGGCGTGAACACGGTCTGCACGGTCCGCGGGTGCAGCGGATCGATCACCATCGCGCTCACGAAAACGACATCACTCAACCGCACCGCCGCGCCAAGCTCGGTCGCACCGGGCAGGAAATCCGCAGCCTGCTGCGCGACTTGCGACAAATACAGCGCGCCGGGCGTCACGATCGCGCCGTGAACGCGATGCTCCGCGAGATACGGAATCGTCGCCGGATCGAAACGCGTTTCGTAAATGCAGGATTTCACCCGCGGCGACCGCCAGCGGCGCCCGAGCAACGGATTCGCCGACTCCGCCGGCCCGATCGCGCGGATCGCGCGTAGATTCACTGGCTCGACCCAATAGGACTGATGTTGCCACGCATACGTGGGCAGCCGCACGCGGCGCGCCGGACGACTCTGCCGTCCCTGCCGCCACCGCACCGGAAAACCGAGCGTGAACAGCGTGGCCAACAGCCGCGGGAAATCGGCCGCCACCAAATACTGCGTCGGCCCGGAGGAAGCGTCGATCGCTCCACCGATTTCGAGCACGATCTGAAAACCGTCTGCCGCTAGCGCAGCGCGCGCTGCGTCGGGTCGCGCCGTTTCTTTGATCACGCGCAGCCAGTGCGCGTGGTTCGTCAGCTCAGCCGTCGCCGAGTTGCCGAGGATCGCAGAGATCACGCGAACGCCGTTGGGCGAAACCGCGATGTTCCCCAAACTGCGATTCAATTCTCGCTCGTCGTCAGCAGCACGCGCTCTCGCAAGCCAGCGTTCGCGCGCGAGCGCGAGACGCAGTGCGTCGGCGATCGAAAACACGCCCGCGCGGCAACCGGCCACAACCTCGCCCACGCCGTCGCCCGACAGCGCCGTCGCCTCGATGCCATACGACGCCAGCAACTCGGCGAGCGCGTATTCGAAGACGAACAGAAACGGGGCCGCGAGCGCCCCATCGGCCGACGCAAAAGCGGCCGGGAGATTCGTTTCGTCTGCCAGGCGCGCGACGGGATCGCTTGCGATTTCTTCGAGGCTCGCGAGGCACACTTCCGCGGCGTGGCGAAACACCGGTTCGGTCAACCAGAGCTGACGCGCCCGAGCGGCGGCATCGCGCGCCGATCCGGAAAAATGAAACGCAACGCCGCGCGCGTCGAAGTCGAGCGGCGCCGCAAGCTCCGTCGCATCCGCAGCGAAGGCCTGGAGTTGGCGCACGAGGTCTTCGCGCGAATGGGCCACGAACGCCGCGCGCACCGGCATCGCGGCGCGGCCGACTTGCGCGGTAAACGCGATGTCGTCGAGACAATCGTTCGTCGCACTCGCGAGGTGGCTCGCATACCGCGACGCGAGCGCGCGCAGCGCGGCGGGTTGTCGCGCAGACAGCGGCACCACCGACGCACCGCGCGCCGGTTCGGCGGGGGGCAAAACCGGCGTCGGCGCCTCCTCGAGGATCGCATGTACATTGGTGCCGCCGATGCCGAGCGAGTTGACGCCCGCGCGACGCGGCCCGCCGGGCGAGGCCCAGTCGATCGTCTGCCGATTCACGAAGAACGGCGTCGTGGAAAAATCGATACGGGGATTCGGCTTCTCGAAATGCAGCGTGCCCGGAATCCGCCGGTGGTGCAGCGCGAGGGTCGTCTTGATGAGGCCGGCGATGCCGGAGGCGATCTGGAGATGGCCGACATTGGTTTTCACCGAACCGAGCGCGCAAAAACCCGCGCGCGTAGTGTGGCGGCGAAACGCGCTGGCGAGGGCATTGACCTCGATCGGATCGCCGAGCGCGGTGCCGGTGCCGTGGCCTTCGACGAAGGTAACGCTCTCGGCGGAGACGCCCGCGCGCGCCATCGCCTCGGTGCAAACATTCTCCTGCCCCGCCGAACTGGGCGCGGTGAAACCGACCTTGCCGGCGCCGTCGTTGTTGCTCGCGGTGCCTTTGACGACGGCGTAAATGCGATCGCCCGCGGCGAGCGCGGCGGAAAGCGGCTTCAGCAACACGACACCCGCACCGTTGCCGAAAATCGTGCCTTCCGCCTTTTCGTCATACGCGCGGCAATGGCCGTCCGGCGAGTTGAGCATGCCGGGGCTGTAGAGATGTCCGGCGTGTTGCGGCAGCTTGATCGACACGCCGCCGGCGAGCGCCATCTCGCAATCGCCGGTGCGCAGACTTTTGCAGGCCTCGTGCAGCGTGAGGAGCGTGCTGGAGCAGGCCGACTGCACGTTCACGCTCGGACCGCGGAGATTCAATTTATAGGAAACCCGCATCGGCAGGTAGTCCTTGTCATTTGTGATCATGACGTTGAACCCGTTCATCGAGTCCACCGTCAGCATGCGGCCGCCATTCTCGTCCTGGAGGAATTTGTCGTTCGCCCACAGATTGTTCGGCAGGTAGGCGTTCATCCCCGTGGCCGCAAACAAACCGACCTTGCCGGGAAACGTCAGCGGATCGTAGCCCGCGTCCTCAAACGCCTCCCAACACACCTCGAGAAACACGCGCTGCTGCGGATCGAGCATGCGCGCCTCCTTCGCGTTGTAGCGGAAAAACTCCGCGTCGAACTCATCCGGCGCGTCGAGCAGCGGCGCGGCGCGCACGTGATTCGGATTGCGCACCAAGTCGGGATCGACGCCGGCGGCGAGCGCCTCCTCCGCGGTGAAAAACGTGATCGCCTCGCGTCCGTCCGCGAGCAGACGCCAAAACTCCTCCGGCGTCGACGCGCCCGGGAAACGCAGGCCGATGCCGACGATCGCGATGTCACCGCCCTGCGCCCTCGCGCGGTCGGCGCTCGAAACGCTGTCACTGGCGAGTGTTTCGCTCGCGGCGAAATCCTTCGCGAAATGCTCTGCCATCGTGCGCACGGTCGGGCAGTTGAACAGCTCCACCACCGGCACGGCTCGGCCCACCAGCTCCTGCAGACGGACCTGCACCTGCACGATCAGCAACGAATGCCCGCCGAGTTCGAAGAAGGTTTCGTCGAGACCGACGCGCTCGAGCCCCAGGACTTCCTGCCAGATTTCCGCGATCGCGGACGTGAGCTCACTGCGACTTTTCGCCCGCGGACGCGCGGATTTGGCCGGCGTGGCGCGCGTCAGACCGATCGCACGATCGCGATACGCGCCGGCTTCGAAGGCTTTCTTGAGTTGAGCGCGCTGAATCTTGCCGATTTCGGTTTTCGGGACCTCGCTGGTTTCAAGGGCGACGAGATAAGCCGGCGCGAGGCCGACCTGCTGGAGCAGCCGCGCGCGCAGCGAACGCGCCACGGCGTCCGCCTGCGAACGATGTTCGGCATCGAGACAGAAAAACAGCGCGAGCTGGTCGGTTTCGGCCGACGCATCCCGCACCGCGCAAGCGGCGGTGTGCGTCTTGATCAGGCCCGGCACGGTCTCGGCGGCAGTCTCGATCTCGTGACAGTAGAAATTCGCGCCGTTGACGATGATCACGTCCTTCAAACGGCCCGCGATGTAGAGGCAGCCGTCCTTCAGAAACGCAAGGTCGCCGGTCTCGAACCAGCCATCCTTGAACACGCGCGCGTTTTCCTCCGGGTTGCGGTAGTATCCACGAAAGACGGACGCGCCGCGCAGCTGCAGCATGCCGCTTTCGCCTTCCGGCAACTCGACGCCGGTGTCGCTCACGACGCGCATCTCCGCGCCGGGAATCGCGGGCCCGAGATCGACGAAAGCCTGGTCGTCGGTGGTGTTCTCGAGCGTGAGACCGCGCGACCAGGTGATGCCGGAGCAGGTCTCGGACATGCCGAAAGCCGGACGCAGCGCGGCGACGGGCAAACCGTGGCCTTGCAGCAGCGTGATGAACTTTCGCGCGGTGCGCGCCACCACGGGTTCACCCGCGTTGACGAGGAAGCGCATGCTGCTCAGGTCCCACTTTCCCGCCTGCACCGCCGCGGCGCGATCGAGGAAGAGCGTGAACGCGAAATTCGGCGCCCACGAAATCGTGGCACGGTGCCGCGAAATCAGGTCCAGCCAGCGCAGCGGCTCCTGCAGGATGTAGCCGGTCGGCACGTGGATCTGCGTACAACCGAGCGCGGCCGCCATCGTGCCGAGAAACGAGACGGAGCCGACGTGGTCGAGCGCCATCCAGTTGAGCGTGACTTCCGCCGACGTAAATTCGTTGGCCTCCGCCGTGCCGGCAGCCATCGCGAGGAGATTTCGGTGCGTGAGCGGCACGCCTTTGGGCTGACCCGTGCTGCCCGACGTGAGCAGCAGGACCGCGACGTCATCGGCTTTCGGCTGCGGCAGATCGGTGTGAGTGGACGCGTGTCGCAGCTCGCCGAGATCGAGCACCGCGCCACCGAGCGTGCCGAGGTTCGCAGGCAACTGTCGCAGTCCGGCGACTGCGGCGCCGCTGGCGAGCACCGGAGCGCGATCGAATAATTTCGCCGCGTTGAGCAGCTTTTGCAGCGCGCTGTTTGGATGGGAAAACGTCGGCGCCACGGCGACCGGCACCGCGATCGCACCCGCCAGCACGCATCCCCAGAAACCCGGAATGAAATCCTCGCCGGCCTCAAGTTGCAGCAGCACGGGATCGCCGGAACTGACACCGCTCGCGCGCAAGCCGCCCGCGATCCGTCCGGCCTCGGCCAGCAATTCCTTGTAGCTTTGGCGCAGCTCGGTCCCGTCGGCCCGAATGTAAATCACTCCCCCGGTGCCGCGCTGGACGGTCGCGCGCAGCGCCGCCGTCAGGGTCTCGGTGTCCCCGAAACCCAAACGCGACGAACCGTTACGGCTGGCGTGGATCTGCATGAAGCGAAGCTGGAAAGGTGTGAAATTCGACTCGGGCCGCCCGGGAAAGGCGCCCCGCTAGGCGCACGCCGCGATCCGACGACACGACGGCGAACACTGACGTGGGAAAGTGGAGACAAGGAACGACGCCGATCGCCAACGACCGGCTTTTTTCGGGCACAATCCCGCTGTGCTCCCCCGAAATTAATTTCGGCGGGCATGCTGGACGCCGTCTGATTAGATGCACCGCTCCGGTTCCTAATGACAATCTCGAATATTAAGGCGACGTGCTCGCGCGTATCCAGATTGCGTCAGTTTACGTTTTGTTCGTGTTCCTGGCGCCGTTCGGCTCAGCGAGCCGTCTCTTCGAGACCGAGCGCGCGGAGCATCACGTCTCGAACGGTCGCGATGGCCTCCGGCAGGTAGAAATGGCCGCCGGGCAACCAGTGCCTTTCAATGGACAACTCGCTTTGCACCTGCCACGCGGCAATGGATTCCTGGTTCACCCAGGGATCGTCCACGCCGTTGAGCAACGTGAGCTTCACGCCGAGCGGCGCCCCCGGACGGTGTCGATGCCCGGCCATGAGCTTGAAATCCGCGCGCAGGCTCGGCAGCAGCAACGACAGGATTTCGGGATTCGACATCAGTTCGGCCGGAAGGGCGTTGTAGCGGCGTCCCACCGCATCGAGAAATTCCGCGTCGCTCATCGAATCCACCGGCAGATTCAGCGCGGGACATTGCGGCGCCTGGCGTCCCGAGAGGAACAGCTGCTGCGGCAGCGGCCTGCCGGCGGCGGCCAGCCGGCGCGTCAACTCGAACGCCACGAGCGACCCCATGCTGTGGCCGAAAAAGGCGAACGGCCGGCCCGCCAGCAGATCGCGCAGGTCGTCGTCGAGCGATGCGACCATGGCGTCCATGTCTTCGCACGGCGGCTCCCGGAGGCGCATCTCCCGGCCGGGATACTGGATCAGGTTGACCTCGACCGGATCGTTTTTGCAGGCGCGAGCGAGAAAGTGATAGGCGGACGCGCCCGAGCCGGCGTGTGGAAACACGAACAGCCGGAGGTCGGCGTGCGGCTTCGCAAACGGGACCGCGATCGCGCGACGCCGCAGTGCCGGCGGCGCGGCAACCGGCACGGACGCGCTCACGGCGGGCGGCGGCGGAGCAGGCACCGCGTCGCCGGCGGCGATCTGGCGGAGGCATGCTTCGCGCGAACCGGAGAACCCGGTGAAGCGCCAGCCGCGCGGCAGCGCCTGGCGGCGGAAATCGGGCCACAAGGACCGGTGTCGTTCGTCGTTTTCTACAATGTGAAACATGCTCAGCAGACGACGCCGCGGGCCGGGCGATCCGCGCCCGTGGCGAGCGGTCCACCACGCCCGGCGTCGTCTCGCAGGGCAATCGCAAAGACGCGCGCGGGAGAAATTTCGGTGCTTGGCATCCGACTATGCGACGGCGGCCCTGGCCTCGGCGAGTTTGTCGAGGAACGCCTTCTGCGCCACGTCGAGATCGAAGGTCTCCAGGTTGCCGCCCGCCTCGAAGTGATCGATAGCCAAGCGGCCCAGCGCGCGCGTGATCACGCCGCCGGCCACCGGCATCGACGCCGCGCCCACCAGCGTGCCGAAGATCGGCACAAACTTTGCCACGCTACCGAGCGCCGCGCCGACCAGCACCGTGCTGCCCACGGAGCCGAGCAGCGAGGTGACGATCAACCGCGCCTGCGACTTCGAGAATGAGATTTCGTAGAGCGCCGCGAGCGAGGCGAGGACCTTGAGTTGCAGGCCGCCAATGGCCGCGAGGTCGGCTCCAGGTAGCGGAATCATGCCGGCGCCCACGGCGAGGGGCACATAATCCTTCACAATCTGTTCGGCCCGCAGCCGCCGATCGAAAAAACGAGGCGCCGGGGATCGATCGCCCTCTCCGCCGGAATCGGTTCCGGCCGACGCCGAAAAGCCTTCGGCTTCATTCGAACCTTGCGGCGCCGACACTGCGCTCACGATTTCAGTGGCGGCGATCGCCGCCACCGGCTCGCCGGCCGGCTCCGGTGGAGTCGATGCCGACGAAGGCATTTCGTTCGTGTCCGCCGAGGTTGCGGGCGCCGCACCCGGCGTATCCTCGCCACGGTTACGAGCCCGCCTCGACTGCGGATTGCGCGGTTTCCTAGGAGGTTTCATGGGAGCTCGTTTCGGTCAGGATTTCGTGAGCAGCGGACCATCGGCCGCCGAGGCCGACCTGGTCGCAGTCCGAAAGGCGCACGTTCGATAGTCGAACCAGTGCGGCTGGCGATCTTCGACCGCCTGCCCTTTTCTCGGGCAGAGCGGCGAAAACCAAAACGGCCGGAGCGAACGTCGTCCGGCCGTCGAAGACCGGCTCAGGCGCCGGCGGGAGTCTCGGGCGTCGACGCCGGAGCCGCGATCGGAACGCGGCGGTCGGACGCGAGCGCAATGATGAAGCCGATGAGGGGCGTGAAGATGAAGCTGAGGATGAAATAGATCCAGAAGCCGAATTTCCGATTACGCGCGAAGAAGGCGATGACGTAGCAGAGGAACAGATAGACCAGGAGGCCGGGCGTGATGATCATGGTTGTTTTGAGTTGGACCGTTTCGAATGAAATAGAGAAGCCCGTCCGCGATCAGCGGGCGTTGGTATAGGGAGCGAGGGTCGCATCGATGCGCGCCTCGAGCTTGTCCGACCATTGCGCGAGCTTGGAGCCGAGGTTCCTGGACTTGCCGGAAACCACCTGCTTGCCCTTCTCGACTTCGCGCAGGAAACCGGCCTGGACGTCCGGCACCTTGAAGCTGAGGAACGTGCCGCCGGATTCCAAATGCTGGACGAACACCTTGCCCACGGCGTAGGTGATCGCGCCCGCCACCACGGGAAGCGTGACGATACCGACGACGGAGCCGAAGCCCGGGATCGTCTTCGCGAGCGCCGCCGCCGCCGTGCCCGCCGCCGCCGTCGACGTGTAGGCGCCGAGGAGGGCCACCACGATGCCCTTCACCTGCTCCTCCTTGTAATTCACATTATAGTGCTCGGCGAGGTCCTTGCCGAGTTTCAGCTGCACCGCCGTGATAGCGGCCAGATCGACCCACGGAACGGGAATCAGACCGGCGCCCATCGCCAGGGCGATGTGATTGTTGACGATGTCGTTCGCGGTAGCGGCTCGGGACGAGAGAGCGAGGGTCTCAGTCGACATGATTATAATACGGGATTCACGCCTGACGGCGTAGTTGGATTAGCGGGACGGAGAAGGGAAGATCCTGCCTCGTGTGGATACGCGATGGCCGGCACACATTGCCACTGACAACCGCAGCATCTCAATCCGAAGCAGACGGGGGAGAGAGAACAACTGGCGTTCAGCAATGGGGAGCAACGAAGTAACAATCAAGCGGAAAGCTTTTGGCGCCTGCAATCGCCGCCATGCCGGCACGGGGTGGCGCAGATTTTCTGCATGATTACAGTCGGGTGATTATATAGGCAGAAAGCGTGGCGCCGCCGCACGCACCGGCGACGGGATCGCGACGTCGATCCAGACCTTTCCAGCGCGATCGCGCTCATGGATCGGCCAAGCTCGAGCACCTTTTTAATCCAGAGTTTTGCCCTTGCTTCGCCATCTTCACACCGCGAGCGTGACCACAGCGTGGATACTCGGTTGTCCGAATCGTCCAGTTCGACTCGAGCACGCAAGGCGCCCGTCTTGCCGGCTCATCGTCCGCTCATTTCCCCCCGTTTGGCTTTCCATGAACCGTCCACTTCAACCTCGTTATATGTTTCGCATGCTCGCCCTGGTGGGCGTGATATGCTGCCTCGCTTCGAGCCCTGTCATCGCTGGCGCCGCGGAGACGTCCCGGTTCATCAATCTTTCCGCGCGGGGCCATGTCGGCAGCGGTAACGATGTCCTGATCGGCGGCTTTGTCATTTCGGGCGACGCGCCGAAGCAGGTGCTGCTCCGCGCCGTCGGGCCCACTCTTTCCGCTTTCGGCGTTTCGCCCGCCCTCGCCGCCACGAAGATTTCCGTCTACTCCGGCTCGCGCGAGATTGCCCGCAGTTCCAGCGCGGATACGCATTCGGCGGAATTGCAGGCGGCGATGATCAAGGCCGGCGCCGCCCCGTTCGCGGCTAACAGCCTGGACTCCGCGTTGCTCGTCTCGCTCGACCCGGGAATCTACACCGCGATCGTCTCGGCCCCCGACGGCGGCAACGGCATCGCGCTGCTCGAGGCCTATGAGCTGCCCGCCACCGCCGGCTCGCTGCTCACGCCCGCGAAGCAAACGCAGATTCAGCAGCTCGTCGACGAGGCGCTGACGAACTATGAAATCCCTGGCATCCTGTATGCCGTGAAGTTCGTCGGCGAGGATCCCTGGGCCCAGGCCCGCGGCGTCCGGGATCGCGCGACGAATGCGGCGCTTCAGCCCGACGATCTTTTCCGCATCGGCAGCGCTTCGAAAACCTTCGCCGGCATGGCCGTTCTCCGGGCCATTGAACAAAAGCGCCTGACGCTCGAAAGCACCCTCGACCAGTTGCTGCCCGCGGACCTTCTCACCCACTATCCCAAGAATCTGATCACGGTGCGAATGCTCCTAAGCCACACTTCGGGGATCAACAGCTATACCAATTTCATCGAGGACTGGTTCATTCCCTACATCTTCGACCGCACGCGCGTCTGGACCGATCGCGAGTTGATCCAGCTCGTCGATGCCAAATTCGCCGATCCCGACCTCGGACAAATCGCCTCTCCCGGAGCAGTGTGGTCCTACTCCAATACCAACACCGTGATTCTCGCGGTGATCATGGAGCAGATCTACGGCAAACCCTTCCGGCAGCTCGTGCAGGATTGGTTCATCGCGCCGCTCGGCCTCGCCCACACGCTTTATCCCGCTCCCGGCGAGAGTGTCATGCCGGAGCCTTTTGCCCGCGGCTACATGAACTGGGCCAACTATGTCGACGAGGCCTCGCTGCCCAACACGGATCTCGACGTCAGCCAGTATGATCCGTCCGGCGTCGGCGCCGCCGGCGCGATCGTCTCCACCGTGGGCGATCTCGCGACGTGGATGGAAGCGATCGCGCAGACCGGCGTCGGCAGCCCCGCCCACCGGCGCGGTCATCTGGATTGGAAATACTTCACCGGCTTCGGCGCCGCGGTCTCCACGCCCGCCGCGGGTCAGTCCAGCTACGGGCTGCACATGGCCCACGAGCCCGACAACACCAACAACGCCGACTACTGGATCGTCGGCCATCGCGGACAAATCTCGGGCTACGACACCGCCATGATGTATCTCCCCGAATACGACTGCGCCATCGTCGTCGCTTGCACCCGCTCGTTGAAAAACGCCCCCGGCTTTCCGACGAACGCCGCGACCGTCGCGCTCAACGGCATCGTCAACATCCTGTTCCCGCAGCTCATCGCCGACCACCCGGTCGACATCGCCGGCGGTCATCAGGCCGAATCCCTCAACTCGCGCCGGACGCTGCGCTCCACGCCGGAGCCGAAGCGCCTCCGTCTGCCCCTGTCGGAATATTAAAATCGCGCCCCGGGGCGGACGTCGCAAACGGCGCACCGCCCCCGGGCCGTTCCGGCTGCGTTCGCGCCGGAGACGACTCCATGGCCACTGCCGTCACCACCTCCTCCCACGCTATCGCGGCCACCGCGATCGTGCGGGAGCACGCCGCCCTGGCGATGGTCGCGAGCATGGTGCCGGTTCCTTTCGCGGAGTTTGCCGCGGTGAGTGCGGTGCACCTGCGGATGATCGAGGACCTGAGTCGCGAATACGGCGTGGATTTCCGGCCGCAACGGGCCCGCGCCCTCGTCACGGCTCTGCTCTCCGGATACGCCTCCTACTCCCTCGATTCCTTTCTCGTCGGCAGTCTCGCCAAATTCATTCCCGGCCTTGGCTCGGCTGTCGCCCTGATCACCCTGCCCTCGATCACGGCCGCACTCACCTACGCGCTGGGCCGGATCTTTATCGGGCATTTCGAAAGGGGCGGTTCGCTCATCGATTTCGACAGCGCACGTCTCCAACAGGGATTCCTGCACGAAGTCGAACGCAGCCGCGTCCACCCCGCGGAGTTCGCCCGCATCATCGGCGCGCGCGCCGCCGCGACGCCCCGTCCGTGATGCCCTCCTGCTCCACCGCATCAACCGCCCGCGCGCGATCCAATTTTTCGGCCGCCCCGTTCTTTCCGCTCCAGCCGCGCGCGGCGGTGGACGATGTTTTCGGCGCCTGCGGCTGTTCCGACTCTTTCCGGCTTTCCAACATCAATGCAATTCGACCCTCAACACCTGAACCACACCAATAAGGAAGCCTGGGATCAACTTTACGCCTCGACGCCGAACCTCGTCTGGGGGACGGGCGCGGTCGGATTTCTGGAAGACTTTCTCCGACCCGAGATCGCCCGCGGCCGCTCGTTCCACCACGTCCTCGACGCCGCCACCGGCGAAGGCCGCAACCTTCCGTTTCTGCTCCAGTTCGCCGACCGCCTCACGGCTTGCGACGCCTCCGAAGCCGCTCTGGCCAAGGTGCCCGTCGAAATCAAACCGCGCGTCCGCCTCACACGCTGCGACCTCGCCGAGACGCCGTTCGCCGACGCGTCCTTCGATTTCATTCTGCTGTGCGACACGGTCGAAACGCTGCCCGACGCCGCGCCGGTCCTGCGCGAAATGCAGCGCATCCTCGCTCCCGGCGGAGCCCTCGTCTGCAACATCCCCGGCCCCGAAGGCGATGTCGCCGGCATCGACATGACCGAGATCGGACGCGAGGAATACCTTTATCGCGGCCGCTATTTCTACCGTTTCTTCCGCGACCACGAGATTTCCTCGCTCTTCGCCGAAACCGGCTGGCAGACCGTGCGCGCCGAAACGATGACCTGGACCGAGCCGGCCCATCCGGGATTCCGCGCCGAGTCCCACCGCCATTGCAGCCGCGTCTTCCTCCTGACGGCCGCGTCCTGAACCCGCGGTATTTATTCGCTCGATACAACGTCGCCCGCCCGCCCGTCTTCTCTCCGCCATGCGTCTTCGCCTCAGTTTCTCCGGGTCGTTCCCAGCCGGCCGCCAGATCGCTTTTCTCGCGCTGGCCGGGGCCGTTTTCCTCGGCTTGACGCGGCTGGCGGCCGCCGACCTCGAGGACGTGCTCGCGGCGAAACAGCTTCGCGTCGGCGTGATCGCCAGCGAGGCGCCGCCCCTCGTGCAAACGGACGCTCGCGGAGCGCCGTCCGGCCTCGAGATCGATTTCATCACCGAAGTGGCCCGGCGCATGGAGGTGAGCCTCACGTTCGTGCGCACCGCCCGCACGCCTGACGAATTGGTCGCGCAGGTCGCGCGCGGGGAGGTCGATGCCGGCATCGGGCAACTGACCGACTCGCTCGAGTGGGCGAAGTCCGTTCGTTTCAGCCGCCCCTACCTTGAGCTTCACGAGCTCCGCCTGATGGATCGCATGGCCGCCACTCGCGCCGGAGGCGCCACCGCCCTTTCCGCCGACCGCAGCGCGGGCGTCACCGCCGCCGCCGGCAGCATCGTGCTCCCCGCCCTGCAGGAAGAATTCGGCCCTCGCCTGACCGTGCTGCCCACGCTCGCCGAGGCGATCGACACCGTGCTCGCCGGAAAGGCCGCGATCGTCGTCGCCGACAACGTTGCCGGCTCGCGCTGGCTGCAAGCCCACCCCGCCGCCGGCCTTCGTCTCCAAGTCATCCCCCGCGCAGATCGCCGGCCGGGGCTGGTCATCGCGGTGCATTGGAAGGCCGACGACCTGCAAGCATGGCTGAATCTCTGCATCGAGAAATGTCTCCTGGACGGAAGCCTCGACGCGCTGGCCGCCAAACATCTCGGCGAAAACCGTCCGTGAGCGCACCGGTGACGATGCTCTTTTTCCGCTCCGTCCGACGCCTGTTGCTCGCGGGGATGGCGCTCGCCGCCGGCCTGACCTGGACACGCGCGCAGTTCGAAGGCCCGCCCGACATCGCGCGCATCGAGGCCGCGGGCGAACTGCGGATCGCGATGACCGCCGACCTCTGGCCGCCCTTCTTCTATCTGAACAAATCCGGCGAGCTCGCCGGTCTCGACGTCGATCTCGCGACCGAAATCGCGCGCCGCCTCGGTGTGCGCGTCCGGTTTGTGCGCGAAGCGAAGACCTTCGATGAGATCGTCACGATGGTGGTCGAGCGTCGCGCGGACATCGCCGTGGCCTACCTGAGCGACACGCTGGAACGCGCCCGTCTCGTTCGTTTCACCCAGCCTTACGTCCAGGTGAAACCGGCGGTGCTCATCAACCGCGCGCTCGCCGGCGCCGCCCGGCGCGGCCGGGATCACCGCAGTATCCTCAATCATGCGACTGCAAGGATCGGCGTCACCACGGGCACGTCCGCCGAAAGTTTTGCCGCCGCCGATTACCCGCTGGCCACGATCGTTTCCTACGACACCTGGGGCGAGATCACCCGCGACCTCGCCGCGGAAAAGCTCACCGCCGGATTGTCGGACGAGATCGACGCGAAGAGTTGGCAAACTGCGCATCCCCAGGAAGCCATCACGATCGAAACCATCATCCGCGAGGGTCCGCCCGACACGATGGGCATCGCGGTGCACCGCGACGACCCCCAGCTCCTCTACTGGCTGAATCACTTTCTCACGCTCAAGCACCAGGACGGCTCCCTTCGCCAGCTTCACGCCAACTACATCGAAAACGATTTATGGAAAAAGGATCTTCAATGATCTCCCGACTCGGCCCCCTGCTGCTCAGTCCTTGGGCGACCGCAGTGGCTCTCGTGCTGGCGATCGGCCTCGGCCTGTGGCTGCCGCAATTCGCGCTCGCGCTCAAACCCATGGGCGGAGTTTACCTCGCGCTCCTGCAGATGTGCTCGCTGCCCCTCGTGATCTGCGGCGTGATCTCGAGCATCGGCCGCATCCTGCGCGACGGTGAATCGAAGCGCTATCTCGGGCGCCTGGTGACGATCGTTGTCAGCGGTCTATTCCTCACCGCCGCGCTCGCGATCGTCCTCGGTCTCGCCGTGCGCCCCGGCTCCGGTCTCGGCACCGAGGCGAGCCAGACGCTCGGCCGTCTGCTGTCGGATTCCGAAGTCCAGGGCGTCGCGACGCACCTCGACCACAAGGCGGTCTCGCTCGTCGACTTCCTGGTCAACGCCGTGCCGCGAAACATTTTCCAGGCAATGAGCCAGGGCCACCAGCTGCCCATCCTGTTTTTCTCGCTCCTCCTCGGTGTCGCGCTCGGTTTCACCAACTCGCTGAAATCCCACCAGACGATCGAGTCGTTCGAGGCGACCTTCGATGCGCTGCTCAAGTTGATCGAGTGGCTTCTCTATCTGTTGCCGGTGGGTTTGATCTCGCTGCTCGCGCCGCAGATTGCCGAAGCCGGCTTCGGCGTGTTCGTAGCCATGTTGAAGCTGATCGTTCTGATCAACGTCGCCGCGATCGTCTCCCTGCTCGCCGGCAATCTCATCATCGCGCGGCGCACCGGCCGGTCCTATTTCGCCGTGCTCCGCCAGTTGATGGACACGCTCGTGATCGCGTTCGCGACGAAGAGCAGCTTTGCCGCCATTCCGGCCGCGCTCAGCGCGATGCAACGGCTGGGAATGAGCAAGAACACGACCGACCTCGTGATCCCGCTCAGCGTCAGCCTCAATCCCATCGGCAACGTCCACTACTACACGCTCAGCGCGATCTTCATCGCGCAGCTCTACGGCGTCTCGATCCCGGCGTCGTCGCTCTTCATCCTGCTGGTCGGCGGGGTGCTCGCCGCCGTCGCCGGCAGCGCGCTGCCGAGCGCCGCGGCGATCGGCGTCATCTCCATTCTGCTCGATCCGCTGGGCCTGCCCGTCGGCGCCGCGGTGATCCTGATCATGGCGATCGATCCGTTCATCGATCCCGCCACGACCGCGCTGAACGTCCACGGCAGCTGCGTCGCCACGAGTCTCGTCAGCGACCGCAGCACCGGCACCACGCGAGCGCCTTTTCCCATCAACACCGCCGCCGCCAACCTCTGAATCCAGCCTCAACTCCCATGAAAAGACTCCTCCGGCTTCCGCTGCTGCTTCCGTTCCTCGCGCTGGTTCACCCGGTGTCGGCGATCGACGTTTCCACCAAGCTCAACTTCGAGACGAAATACGTTTCCTACGGCTCCAAGTTCGCCGACGACGTGTGGATTCCGATGCTCGATGTCTCCCAGGGCGACTATTACGCGGGCATCTGGGGCTACCTTCCCACGCAGCCCAAGAAGTCCTTCGAAGGCGAATGGGACTTCTTCGCCGGCCGCACGATCACGATGAACAAGCTCGTTTCCTTCGACGTCGGCGCGACGGTGTATCGCTACCCGCGCACCGACATCGACGACACCACGCTGGAGGGGTTCTTCTGGGTGAATCTGGCCACGCCGCTCAGCCCGAAGCTCAAGCTCTATTACGATTTCACGATCGAGAACTGGATCGGCGAGATCATGGTCTCGCACGCGTTCGCGCTCAACAAAACCACCTCGCTCGCCTTCTCCGGGCACGCCGGTTTCCGCCGGCCCGATTACCACGACGCCTGGTATTACGGCACGATCAAGGCCGATCTGGTGTTCGCCCTCGACGACAAAAGCAGCCTCGCGATCGGCGTCCGCACGACCGACAACACCGATCACGCCGCCGTCGGCCACGGCGTCGAAACCTGGTTCGGCGCCTCGTTCGGCCGTTCCTGGTGATCGCTGCTATCCAGACCGTGGATACGTTCGCGACGCCCTCCGCGCCACCGCGCCTGCCTCCCGGCCTCGCGTGGTCCCTGCGCGCCTCGCCACCGCCGCTCCATCGCGGCGAGGCCCACCTCTGGCGCGTTCGCGTTCCCGCAACCGGCGGCATCCCCGCCGGCTGGCGCGAGCTACTCACGCCCGAGGAGCGGGCCCGCGCCGACCGCAAGCGCGTCCCGCTCGACGCTCGTCGCACCCTCGCCAGCCGCGCGTGCCTGCGGCTGTTGCTCGGCCACTATCTCCAGACCGATCCCGCGGAAATCGCGCTGACCGCCAACGCCGCCGGCAAACCGCAGCTCGCGAGCGGCGCCGCCGGCACAGTGCCGCTCGAGTTCAATGTCTCCCATTCCGGTGACTGGCTCGTGCTCGCTTTCTCCCGCGGCCTGCCGCTCGGCGTCGATGTCGAGGAGGAGCGCGAACTCGAGTTCGACGACCTGGTGCGCTCCTTCTTCTCGCCGCCCGAGCGTGCGGCGTGGACCGGCCTTCCTGCCGCCGCCCGCCGTCGCGCCTTTTTTTCCGCGTGGACGCGCAAGGAGGCTTATGTGAAGGCGCTCGGCCTCGGTCTGCTCAAACCGCTCGACAGTTTCGCCGTCGCCTGTGGCCCCGACGACGAACGCGGACTCATCTGGTGCGCCAGCGACGACACGGCTCCGCAGCGATGGCAGATTGTCCCCGTCGCTGTCGCGCCCGGCTACGCGTGTGCTCTCGCCGTCGATACGGCCGCCACCGCGCTCCACACTTTTGCATTCACATCTTCAGAGCGACGCGCGGCATCGCCGGCGCCGGAAGACAGCATTTTCGCCGCCCCCGAACCAACTTTGGCTTGTGGAGCCAAACTTGGCCCTCCAACTTCGCCCGTCCCCTTCAACTAGCTAAAGCGTGCAAATATTTATCGCCTCCCTTCGCCGGCAATGGCAGGCGCTCCGCGCTTGGTGGCGCGCACGCTATCCGCTGATCCGGAATTATTTTATATTCCTGGGGCTGCTGCTGGCGTTTCTCACGATCTTCTTTTGGCCGTTCCTCAACAATCGTGTCTTCATGAGCCTTCGCCCCGGCGAAGCGGGCGTCATGTGGGAGCGCTTCTTCGGCGGCACCAATCTCGGATATATTTATCGCGAGGGCTTCCACTTCGTCATGCCGTGGAACCGGCTGTATGTTTATAACATGCGGCTCCAGCAGACGCCGCATAACGTCGTCGCGCTCTGCAAAAACGGCCTTCCGGTCGAGATCGAGGTCTCCATCCGGCACCGCCCGGCCGACGGCAAGCTCCCCCTTCTGCACACCGTCGTGGGCCCCGACTATGTCAACGTCGTGGTCAAACCCGAGATCGAGGCGCACGTCCGCGCCGTCGTCTCGCAGTTCGAGCCGAGCGAGTTGTATACGTCGGAAGGATACATCCTCAACCTGATCGTGCAGGGCGCGGCCGCCGAGATTGCCGAACGCTACATCTCGCTCGACGACCTCCTCATCAAGCGGATCATCCTCCCGCCCAAGATTGCCGGCGCCATCGAGGCCAAGCTCATCGAGGAACAGCGCGTCTTCGAATACGACTTCCGTCTCGCGCAGGCCCGCAAGGAAGCGCAGCGCAAGGAAACCGAGGCGGGCGGCATCCTGAAGTTCCAGGAGACTGTCGCGTCCGGCGGCTCCTTCCGCGATTATCTCACCTACGCCGGCATCCAGGCCACGGTCGACCTCGCGCGCTCCGACAACGCCAAGATGGTGATCATCGGCAACTCCGAGGGCCTGCCCTTGATCCTTAACATGCCGCAGGATGGCACGAATCCGGCCGCCCCGCAGTCGTTGAGCCCGCTCTTGCCGCCCCGCGACGCCTCCGAGGCGCCGTCCTCGGTCTCGCCGAGCGCGCCCGCGAACACGACGCCGCCCAGCACGACCCCCGCGAACACTTCTCCGCCTTCGTCGGCTCCGCCGGCCACGTCCACGCCGCCGGCCACGTCCACGCCGCCCGCCGCGTCCGGCGCGGCCACTCCTCCGCCCACCACTCCGCTCGCGCGCCCTGCGACTCCGCCGTCCGCTCCCGCGGGGACCAACGCCGGTTCGCCATGACGACGACCGGAGTGGCTCTCGGCCGCCCCACTCTGGCCCGGATCCGGGTGGCGGGCGTCGCCCTGCTGGCGTTGCTCTTTCTCGCCGGCTGCGGCTATCGGGAACCCGCCGGCGTGCGTCCGCCGTTCGAGCACTGGGAACACCTCACCGATCTCCCCGTGCCGAAGGAGCCGCTTGCGCCCCAGCTCAAGATCCTCATC
Source organism: Opitutaceae bacterium (assembly GCA_040255565.1). GTDB lineage: Bacteria > Verrucomicrobiota > Verrucomicrobiia > Opitutales > Opitutaceae > Opitutus. The sequence goes on from JBDZVH010000003.1 coordinate 497,555, forward strand.
TGGCGCGACTATCTCGATCCGCGCATCCTCGCGGCGTTCGAGAAACGCTACCAGACCACGATCGAGATCACGTATTTCGAAAACAACGCCGAGCTGAAGCAGATCTTCAACGAGCGTCCCAACGAGTTCGATCTCCTCATGCCCTCCGACTACGTCGTCGAGCGGCTCATCAAGGAAAAGCGTCTCGCGCCCATCCGGAAGGAAAACGTGCCCAACATGGGGCACATCAAACAAGTCCTCTTCCGCTCCCCCTACGATCCGGAGCTCGTCTACTCCGTCCCGATGTTTCACAGCTGCCTCGGGATCACCTTCAACTTCCGCAAGCTCCAGCACATCCCGCGCGATTTCACGCTGCGCGCCGGTAATGACGCGGAGGATCTCCTCCTTTCCGGCTATCGCGCCTTGATCGATGAGCCCCGTGTCGCTCTGTCCGCCGCCTTGATGGACGATGGCGTCGACCCCAATGCTCCCACACCGGAAGCGCTCGCGAAAACCGCCGACCGCCTGATCCGCGACGCGACCGAACTGGGCATCAATTTCGTCGCAAGCGCGCTCCCCGAGCGGATGATCAACGACGAAATCGTGCTGGCGGTCAACTGGAGCGGCGCCGCCGCCGTCGCGGCCCAGAAAAATCCCGCGATCCGCTTCGTCCTGCCGCAGGGCAAGAAATTCGTGCAGGTCGACTCCTTCGTCATCCCGCTGACCTCGCAGCGCCAATACACCGCCGAGTTCTTCCTCAATTTCCTCCTGATCCCCGAGATCTCCGGCGCCCTGACGAATTACAGCCTCTACGCCAACTCCAACGGCGACTCCACGCCGTTTATCTCCCGCGAAATCCTCCTCGGGCCGGCCTACATGGATCCGCCGCACAACCAGCGCATCTTTTTCGCCGACCTCGGCCCGGTTGAAGAGGACTTCGAACGTCAGTGGACGCGCGTCAAACAAGCCGCACCGCCGCCCAAGATAAAGGTTCCATCCCTCCTCCGAAAGACCGTGGAGCAACAGCTCAAAAGCGACATCGCCCACTGAGCCGCCCGCGCTCCGTTTCCTCCAGCTCGCGCCCCCCCGCTTCGTGATCACCGCTTCACCTTTCCTTGGCCGACCCGCCGGCCGCCGTCGTTTTCTCGCGGGAGTTGCCGCACTGACCCTCGCGCTCTCCGCGCGCGCCGATTCCGTGACGATGCCCAACGGTGAAACCCTTCACGGCACCATCGTGCAGGAATCCGCCGACCACGTCCTGTTCCGCTCCGCTTCTTTCGGCGAAATCAATATTCCCCGTGCGCCGGGCATGACGCTGCTGCGCGACACGGCCGTGAATCCCACGAACGCGCCCGCCGCGCCTGCGGTCGCCAGCGTTCCGCCGCCCGCGCCCGGCGCCTCGCCCGCGCCCACGTCGCCCGCCGGTGCCCCGCCCGGCGCGCCCAGCGCTCCACCGCCCAGCCTGCTGAAAACGGTCCTCGGCCTTTCCGATCGCTGGAGCTTTGAGGTCGAGGCCAACCTTCTCGTTCAAAACGATAAATACCACCTCGCCGCGCGCGGCGTCGAAGGCACCCTCGGCTATCGTATCGTCAACCCGGACAAGCCCAGGCAGCCGCTGCACGAATACGGGCTCTTCGCCGCCCATAATTTCCAGAAGATCGACGACACCGTTGTCGCCGAAAGCACCGAGGTCGCCGCCCGCTATTTTTATCAGCCCATTTCCCGCTGGCTCCTCGTTTCCCAGGCCGACTGGATGGTCGATCGCATCAACGGCGTCGCCTCCCGCAGCCGCGCGCTCGCGATCCCCTCGTATCGATTGGTGGATACACCGCGCACGCGCCTGCTCGCCGGTGTCGGCCCCAGCTTCCTCCTCGACACACGCATCGTCCCGACCGGCCCCGACACGAGCCGCGAGGAAAGCGACCGCGGCTTCCGTGTCGGTTTTTATCAGCTCTTCCATCACGCGTTCACGCCCGCGCTCACCTTCCGGCAAACGCTCATCGTGCTCGCCGACGCCGGCGACAGCTCCACCTACAACCTCCGCTTCGACGCCTCCCTCCGCCGCCAGCTCTCCGCCCACCTGTCGCTTACGCTCCTCTACGACTACGTCCGCGACGAAAACCCGGTCTTCGATCTCGAGTCGATCGCCACGCTGAAGCTCATGCTCGGTTACCAGTTCTGACCCTCTTCCTCTCGCGTTGAAAAAGTTCATCACGTTCATCCGCACCGAGTCCCCGGAATTCCGGGGCAACCTCGTCGTGATCTCCGTCCTGGCGGGCATCGTCAACGGTTTCGCCGTCGCCCTCGCCATCAACGCCGCCAAAGACCTCGAGCCCGGCAAACTGCAGATCCGCGAGTTCCTCCTCTTCGCCATCGCGCTCGTCGCCTACTGGGTTTCGAAGGAATACGTCCTCAACCGCACCACCGCGATCGTCGAAGGCATCATCCGCGACATCCGCATGCGCATCATGCGCTCGATCCGGACCACCAGCCTGACGGTCTTCGAAAAGATGAACCGTGGCCGGATCTATTCGGTGCTCTCCACCGACGCGATCACGCTTTCCCTCTCCTCCGGCGCGATCATCAACGCGAGCTCCTCGGCGTGCATGCTGGCCTTCGTCATCGCCAGCATCGGCTTCCTCTCCGTCTACGCGCTCGGCATCACCGTCGTGTTCATCACCTCGGCCGTCTATCTCTACATTCTGAAAAGCCGCACCGTGAACGCCGAGCTCGCCTCCGCCAGCCGGCTCGAAAACGACTTTTTCGAAAACCTCAACGGCCTGCTCTACGGCTACAAGGAGCTCAAGCTCAGCCGCGCCAAGAACACGGACTTCTTCAGCGCCGATCTCTGGAACGTCATCACCTCGACCGCCGCGCTCCGCACCAAGACCGGCAAGACCATGAACCAATCGGTGCTCATCGGTCAGACGTTTCTGCTCTTCACCGTCGCCGGCATTCTCTTTCTGCTCCCGAACCTGAAACCGGACGACGTCAGCATCATCGTCCCGGTGATCGCCATCGTCCTCTTCGCCGCCGGCCCGATCGGCGACGTCGTGGTCGCCATCCCCGCGCTCGCCCGCGCCGGCACCGCGATCGACAACATCTACGCGCTCGAACGCGACCTGAAAGAAAACCAGAACGAAACCGAGATCTTCGCCGAAACCCAGCCGCTCGTCGAAGAACCGTTCGAATCCATCGAGTGCCGCGGCATGAGTTTCTCCTACCCGCCGACGCCGGGCAACGGCCACGAGGCGTTCGCGATCCAACCTTTCGATTTCCACGTCAAGGCCGGGGAGATCGTCTTCATCGTCGGCGGCAACGGCAGCGGCAAGTCCACCTTCCTCAAGCTGCTCACCGCCCTCTACGAACCCGCCGCCGGCTCGCTGGTCTGGAACGGCCGCCCCGTCACCGCCGACCGCCTCGCGTCCTACCGGAATCTGTTCACACCGATCTTCACCGATTTCCACATCTTCAAGCGGATCCTCGGCGTGCCCGATTTGGACGAAAACAAGGTTCGCGAACTGATTGCGCGCATGGACCTCGTCGGCAAGACCGACGTGAAAGACCGCCGCCTAACGCACACCGATCTTTCGACCGGACAGAAGAAGCGCCTCGCCCTCATCCTCGCGAAACTCGACAACCGCCCAATCTATATTTTCGACGAATGGGCGGCGGATCAGGACCCGACCTTCCGGCGTTTCTTCTACACGCAGCTGCTGCCGGAAATCAAAGCCCAGGGTCACACCGTGATCGCCGTGACGCACGACGACTCGTATTTCGCGCACGCCGACCGGGTCCTCAAAATGGGCTACGGCCGCTTTCTCGAAGGCGAACACCACACCCAGGCCTTCGCCGAGTAAACCACGAGGCAACGTCCTTCCCCGCTCCTCCGGCGAAGCGACGGCGGCCGCCATTTTCACAGAACCAATTTCGTTGACAGCGGCCACAGTGGTCAGACCTCTTACCACATGAATCGCTCGCTCCGCCGCGCCCCTCTCGTGGAAAGCATCTGCGAGCGGCTGCTCGCCGAGCACCGCGCGACCGACTGGCTGCCGCCCGAGCGCCAGCTCGCCTTCGAACTCGGCGTGAGCCGCCCGGCCTTGCGCGAAGCGATCAAGCGCCTCGAAAACCAGGGCCTCCTCGCCGCCCGGCACGGCGTCGGCGTCCAGGTCGTCGACCGACCCGAGGTCCCCATTCAAGCCGTGCTCGAACGCACGCTCCCGTCGCCGGCCGAGCGCGTGCGTCAGTTCACCGCCGCGCGTCAGCTCGTCGAGCCCGAGCTCGCCGCCCTCGCCGCCACGCGCCTGCCCCCAAACGCCGCCGATCGACTCGCCGCGATTCATGAGCGCTTCTGCACGGCGACCGATCTCGACGCCGCCCTCGCCGCCGATCTCGAGTTTCACCGCGCCCTCGCCTCGCTCTCCGGCAATCGCGTGCTCGAGCTCATGATCGCATCCATGGCTCCCCTCGAAACCGATTCGCGTCGCATCACGCTCGGTCAGGTCGGGCTTGCCGAAGCGCGCCGCCAGCACGGTCGCATCCTCTCGGCAATCCTCGCCCAAAACCCCGCCGCCGCCCGTCGCGCCATGCAAACTCATCTCCGCGCCGCCGCCGCCAGCCTTCGCACCTGATTTTCTCCCATGATCGCTCCCGCCGATCTTTCCCTGCTGGCGCGCGAGCTCGCCGGCGAACTCCATACCGGCGACACGTGGCGCACCATCTACGCGACCGACGCCTCGGAGTATCAGGAAACCCCCATCGGCGTCGCGCTGCCCCGAGACGAAAACGACGTCCGCCGGATCATCGCCTTCGCGCACCGTCACCGTCTCGGTCTCATACCGCGCACCGCCGGCACATCCCTGGCGGGCCAGGTGGTCGGCTCCAGTCTGGTGCTCGATCTCGGGCGTCACCTCAACCGGATCGTCGATTTCGATCCGATTCGTCGCCGCGTGCGGGTTCAGCCGGGCGTTGTTCGCAACGAGCTCAATCTCTTCCTCCAGCCGCACGGTCTCTGGTTCACTCCGGAAACGTCCACCGCCAACCGCGCCATGATCGGCGGCATGGTCGGCAACAACTCCTGCGGCGCCAACTCCATCGTCCACGGCGCCACCCGCGATCACCTGCTGTCGGCGCGCGGTTTTCTGAGCGACGGCTCCGAGGTCACCTTCGGTCCGCTCACCGCCACCGAATTTCGCGCAAAGTGCCACGGCCCCGACACGCTCGAAACACGGATCTACCGCGCCGTCGATGAACTGCTCGGCGATGCCGACAATCGCCGCCTCATCGTCGAAAATTTTCCGCATCGCGCCGTCACGCGTCGCAACACCGGTTACGCGCTCGACGCGCTCATGGAGTGCGCGCTGTTCGATCCCGCCTCCGACCAGCCGTTCAATCTCTGCCGGTTGATCGCCGGCTCGGAAGGCACGCTCTTCGTGGGTGTCGAGTTCGAGCTCAACTGCGAACCGCTGCCGCCCGCCGGCGCTCTGCTCTGCGCGCACTTCGCGTCCGTGCACGAATCGCTGCAGGCCACCGTCGTCGCGATGCGCCACCGGCCGTTCGGTTGCGAGCTCATCGATCGCCATATCCTCGAGTGCACAAAAGCGAATCTCGCGCAGGCACCGAATCGTTTCTTCGTCCAGGGCGACCCGGGCGCCGTGCTCGTCGTCGAGGTTCGCCACGCGGATCGCAGCGTCATCGAGCGCACGTTCGCCGAACTCATCGCCGAGTTGCGCGCCGCCAGGATCGGCTACGCCTTCCCGATTCTCTGGGGCGACGACTGCAATCGGGTCTGGGATCTGCGCCGCGCCGGCCAGGGTCTCATGGCCAACGTCCCCGGCGACGCCAAACCGCGCGAAGTCGTCGAGGACACCGCCGTCGCGGTTGCCGATCTGCCCGCGTATATCGCCGAGTTCGACGCGCTGCTGCGCGAGAAATATAATATCGGCAGTGTCTATTACGCGCACGCGGGCGCCGGCGAACTGCACACGCGGCCGCTCTTCAATCTGAAAACACCCGAAGGCCTGCGGATGTTTCGCGAGATCGCGACCGACGTCGCCGCGCTCGTGAAAAAATACCGCGGCTCGCTCTCCGGCGAACACGGTGATGGACGTCTCCGCGGCGAGTTCATCCCGTTCATGGTCGGCCCCGCGTGTTTCGCCATGATGCGCCGGATCAAGCAAACCTTCGATCCGCATAATCTGCTCAACCCCGGCAAGATCATCGATACGCCGCCGATGGACACGAGCCTGCGGCACTCGCCCGATCATCCGACGCCAGACTACGAAACTATTTTCCGTTTCCGCTCCGAGCAGGGCGTGGTGCGCGCCACCGAGCAATGCAATGGCGTCGGCGAATGCCGCAAATCCCACCTCATGGGCGGCACGATGTGTCCCAGCTACATGGCGACGCACGAGGAGAAACACACCACCCGCGCACGCGCCACGACGCTGCGTCAGGTGCTCTCCGCGCCCGCCGCTCCGAACGCCTCGCCGTGGGATCACCCGTCGCTGCCGGAGGTGATGGACCTCTGCCTCTCGTGCAAAGGCTGCAAATCCGAGTGCCCGTCGAACGTCGATCTCGCGCGGCTCAAATCCGAGTGGCTCCAGCACCGCCACGACCGCCACGGCGTCCCGCTGCGTTCCCGGCTCGTCGCCGGTTTCGCCCGCAGCATGCGCCTCGCCGCGCTCGCCCCCGGACTTTACAACCGCGTCGTCCGCTCGCCGCGGCTGTCGCTCTGGTTGAAACGCTTCGCCGGTTTCGCGCCTGCCCGCAGCCTGCCCACGCTGCCCAGCATCACGCTCGTCGCGTGGCATCGCCGCCACGCCAACCCGCCGCACCTCGACTACCCGCACGGCCGCGTCCACCTGTTCTGCGACGAATTCACCAACTTCACCGACGCGTCGATCGGCATTCAGGCCGTCCAACTCCTCAACCGGCTTGGCTACGAGGTCGCGATTCCGCCACACACCGAGAGCGGTCGTGCGCATTTCTCCAAGGGGCTCGTGCGCGACGCTCGCCGCTTCGCGCTGGAGAATGTCCGCCAACTCAGCCCCGTGGTCACGGCGGCCGCGCCCTTGATCGGCCTCGAGCCGTCGGCGTTGTTGTCCTTCCGCGACGAATACCTCGATCTCGTGCCCGACGACCTGCTCGGCGCCGCCCGCGAGCTCGCGGCGAACTCCTTCCTCATCGAGGAATTCCTCGCCCGCGAAATGGACGCCGGCCGGATCACGTCCGCCGCCTTCCGCACCGAAACGCAACACATCAAGCTGCACGGCCACTGTCACCAGAAAGCGCTGTCGTCGCTCACCCCTGTCGTGAAGATCCTGGAGCTGCCGCCCGGCCACCGCGTGACGCTGATCCCGTCCGGCTGCTGCGGCATGGCCGGATCGTTCGGCTTCGAAGCCGAGCATTACGCTGTCTCCCAGCAGATCGGCGAGTTGGTCCTCTTTCCCGCCGTGCGTAATACTCCGACCGATACGGTCATCTGCGCGCCGGGCACGAGTTGCCGCCACCAGATTCACGACGCCACCGCCCGCCGCGCGCTGCATCCTGTGGAGATTCTGCACGCGGCACTGAAACCGATGTCGTAAAAGCCGGTTGATTTCAGTCGAACGCCTCTGGATTTCGCCCAGGCTGTCCCCCACGGCCTGCTGCGCCGCGATTGTTCCTGGCCGTTCCTTGCCTCAACCATTTTTTCCGATGCGTTCCTTCTTCCTCCGGCTGTTTCTGCTCGCGCTGCCGTGGATTCATGCTCCGGCGGGGCGCGCGGCCGAGGCCCCCATTCGCGTCCTCATCGTCGACGGCTACAGCAACCACGACTGGCGGCTCACCACGCGGCTGATCCGCGGCCTTGTCGCGCCCACCGGTCTTTTCGAGGTGAGCGTCAGCACCGCGCCTGCAACCTCGGACATGTCGGGCTGGGACACCTGGCGGCCTGACTTTTCCCGCTACGACGTCGTCATCCAAACCTGCAACGATCTCGGCGGCGGCCCGACCTGGCCGCGGCGCGTGCAGGAGGAATTCGAAGCTTTCGTGCGAGACGGCGGCGGCGTGTATGTCTGGCACGCCGGCAACAACGCCTTCGCGGACTGGCCCGCCTACAACGAGATGATCGGCCTCGGCTGGCGAAAGAAAGATGCAGGCTGGGCGCTTGCCGTCGACGCCGACGGCCGGATCGTTCGCATTCCGCCCGGCGAGGGCCGCGACACGGGACACGGTTCGCGACTCGACACGGTCGTTCATCGTCGCGGCGAGCATCCGATCCACGCCGGCCTTCCGCGCGCGTGGAAGACCCCGGACATCGAAGTGTATTATTTCGCCCGCGGCCCGGCTCGGAATATCGAGGTGCTTTCCTACGGCTACGATCCGCGGACGCAAATGAACTGGCCGCTCGAATGGATCGTGAATTTCGGCGCCGGCCGCGTCTACACCTCGACGTTCGGTCACGTCTGGGCCGGCGACACCGATCCTGAGCGCATGCGCTGCGTCGGACTGCAGACCGTGGTCATCCGCGCGCTGCAATGGCTCGCAAAACGCCCCGCCACTTGGCCCGTGCCCGCCGATTTTCCGACCGCCGAGAGCACCTCCGTGCGCGAACGAGTCGGTCCGCTCCCGTAATTCCGCAGCCGTCCGCGGAACCCTTGGGCATCACCTCAACGCTCAGGCCGGGGCAGAGTAAAACCCGTGCCGCTCGGCCAAGATCAGGCACTCGGCGACAGGACGGATCCCTTCCGAACACGTCGGGTGCCGCAGCGAACTCGCGGCGGCGCACACCCCGAGCCTCAGGCATTCGCTCATCGGCCAGCCTTCGTGCCAGCCGTGCAGCACGCCCGCCGCCAACGCATCGCCCGCGCCCGACGCGCCCGCGATCTCTGCCGCCGGCAGGCGCACGCTCGGTTGCCAGTGCCCGGCACCCTCCGCCGACGCCGCGTAGCACGCTTCCGGAAAATGAATGATCACCCACCCGCGCACGCCTTGACGCAACAGCGCCTGCGCCGCCGCGCCGACCGCCGTCGCATCGATCACCCCGTCATGGCGCAGACTCAGGCCCGTCAACTTCTCCGCTTCGAAATCGTTGGCGAACAGCAGATCGACCTCCGGCAACACCGGCAGGATCACGCGACGAAACCGATCGCTCGCCTCGCTCACGCAATCGACCGACGTGCTCAATCCCGCCGCGCGCGCGCGCGCCAGCACCTCCGCCGCGCGCGGCCGGCCGTTTTCCAGCTGATCGAGCCGGTCGAGCAGCAACAGATAACCCAGATGAAAGTGTCGCGCGGTCGTCGTCGTGAAATCGAAATGCTCCGGCCCGAGCAGCGCATTCGCCCCGCGCTGGTGGAAAAACGTCCGCCGTCCGCCCTCCTTCACCGTCATCACGTCCGTGTAACTCGTCGCGACGCCTGCCATCGCAGTGAGCCCCGCCGTATCGATGCGGTTCGCCGCGCAATCCGCGCGAATCGCATCGCCATCCGCGTCGTCACCCACCAACCCGACGCCCGCGAGCGGATACCCGGCACCGAGACGCGAGAGCGCCTTGAGCACGTTGTAGGGCGATCCGCCGTTGCTCGACGTCTGCTGCAGGATCGAGACGAGCGTGTCCTGCGCCGGCCAGGAATCGATCACCTTCACGTGATCGATGATCCAGTTTCCTCCGGCGACGATGCCCCTTCGCCCGCTCATGACGCGACCGGCGACGGCAAACTCACCACGGCACGATCGGCGTGCGACGCGAGCGCCGCGGCCCAAATTTCGTGCGACGCCACCGCTTCGTCCGGCGTCGCGCAACCGAAACGTCCTTCGAGGACGCCCGCCCGTTCCGCCAAGAACGCCGCCCACATCTGCATCAAGATGTCCGGAAACCCCGGCTCGAAGATTCCGCCGGTGATGGTCTTGAACGGCACACCGAAACCGAGGTCCGTCTTCTCCCACCACTGCTCCTTGTCGCGGCGATAGGTCCAGAGCGTCTTCGGCTCCTTCGTGGAAAAACGCGCGCCGCGATCCGTGCCGAGCACCTCGAGATACCACGTGTTCGTCTCCGTCGGGGCCATGCGTTTCATCTCGAGCGTCATCGGGACGTCGGCGCCCGACACGGCCACGGACGTGTGGACGATCGCGTTGTCCCACGTATCGCACGGCGCCATGCCGCCTTTCCCGTCCGGGCGCTCGCGATAGATTTTCTGCAACTGGGCGTGCACGCGGCGCGGCCGCCAGCCGAGTCGTAGCGGCACGTGCGCGACATGCATCCCGAGATCGCCCATCACGCCGATCTCGCCGCAAAACTGGTTCTGCCGTTTCCAATTGATCGGCTTGTTCGGATCGAGATCGCTCGAGTGCAGGAAGCCCGCGCGGATCTCGAGCAACTGACCAAGCCCGCCGGCTTGCACGAGTTGCATGAGGCGCTGCACGCCCGGCAGAAAAGGAAACTCCGACGACACGCGCACAAAACGGCCGAGTCGCGCCGCTTCGTCGCGGATCCGGCGCGCCGCCGCGAGATCGATCCCGAACGGCTTCTCGGCCAGCAGGTCCTTCCCTGCCCGCAGCACGTCGAGGTAAATGGACTCGTGCAGGTGATGCGGCACGGCGACGTAAACGACATCGACGTCCGCCGACGCGAGCAATTCGCGATGGCTCGCCGTGAGCAGCGTCACCGACGGAATCTGGCGGAACCACTCGAGCAACGCGGGCTGCAGATCACACACCGCGGTGAGCTCCGCGCGCACGGGGAAATTTTCCAATGCGAACCAGCGGCCGAAGGCCGAAGCGGCTTCGCGGCCCATGAGGCCGCCGCCGATGATGCCGACGCGAACGGGGACTTGAGAGCTCATCTTGGTCACGCGAGAAGTTTGAGCGCTTCTTTCGGAGACAAGCCGTCGTGCACGACGGCCATGAGCGCGCGGGTGATCTTGGTCGGGGCGCGATGCTGGATGATATTGCGCCCGTAAACGATCCCCGCGGCGCCCTGCTCGAGGAGTGCGGCCGTGCGGGTGAGGATTTCCTCCTCGGAAGCCTTGCTGCCGCCGCGCACCAGCACCGGCACGCCGCCGGCGGTGCGAACGACTTCGTGGTAAACGGAAACGTCATCGGTCGGATCCGCCTTGATGATGTCCGCCCCGAGTTCGACGGCCTGACGCACGAGCGGAACGATCTTGGCCGGATCGCCGTCCACCATGTAACCGCCCGCCTGCTCGTTGGGTCGGAACACGAGCGGTTCGATCATCAACGGCATCGCGTAGTGATCGCACTGCGGCTTCAGCGTGTGGATGTTTTGGATACACTGCTCGGTGACCTCCGGCTGGCCGGGGATGGCGAAGAGGTTCACGACGACGCACGCCGCGTCGAGGCGCACCGCCTGCAGCGCCGGTTCGGCGATGATGTGGGAAAACAACGTGCGCGGCAGCTGGCGGCCGTAAACATTGGCGACATCGGTGCGCAGGACGAGTGCCGGACGGGCCCGCACCGGCAGGCCCTGCAGATGACGCGCCTGGCCGGTCGTGAGTTGAATAGCGTCAGGCGCGGCCTCGACCAGCGCCTTGACGACCTCCGGCAAGTCTTCGATGCCGGCAAGGAAGGACGCTTCGTTGAAGAAGCCATGATCGATCGCGACGTCGAAGCAGCGCCGCGTGGCGGGGTTGAAAAGTCGATTCAAACGGGCGGTTTTCATGGAAGTAGTTTCTACGACGGAAAAGGCGCAGGGAGCGGCGGAGAATCTCACCCCTTCGCTCGGACTTTGGCACTCTCTACGACGCTTCGTATAAATGCCATCCCTTCTCGTCGACGTCACGCGCGACGCGACGGGCGTCGCCAGCCCGCGCGCTGGCGATACTCCGTCGCCGTGATGCCCATGTGACGGCGGAAAACGCGCGAGAAATAGAGCGGGTCCGCGAAGCCCAGCGCATATGCGATCTCCGCGATGCTCTCGCTCGAATGTCCGAAGCGCTCGCACGCTTTTTGCAGCCGCAGCCGCGTCAGAAACTCCATCGGGCTGCAGTTCATCTGGCGCTTGAACGTCGCACTGTAGTGCGGCACCGACAAATGTGCCACGCCCGCCAGTTCATCCAACGTAATCGCCCGCGTCAGCTGCTCGCGCATGAACCGGATCGTCCGCAACACGCGGTCCTCCGCCTGCCGCCGCCGCGGGTTCGCCGGGCGCTGCAGCGTGCGACACAGGCCGAGCAGTCGCGCAAACGAGGTGCTCAATCCGATCAGATCCGCATCCGTGTAGCCGCCGAGCACATGGCGGTAACACTCCTCAAACGCCTCGATCACCACATCGACGTCATGGATCGCAAACTTCCCGCAACGCCCGGCTCCGCCCACGAGGCGTGCGAACTCCGGCGCCCACGCGCCCACGAAATGAAACCAGATTAACGTCCATGGGTTGTCCACATCGGCCGTGTAATCGTGCGGCTTGCCCGGCGGCAGCAACACGCCCTCGCTGCCGCGGAGCGTCCAGCCCGTGCCGTCGAGATGTCCGCGGCCCGCACCATTAAGACAAAGGATGAGGATGTGCTCCGGCGTGCCGTGAGGACGCGAGACGTGGTGGCCGCGCACGTGGTCGAAACGCCCGGTGTGCGTGACGCACAATCCGCGACACCCCGGCAGCATCTGCGCGCGTCGCAGCACCGCCGGCGGCAGAATCGCCAGCCGTTCGCCCGGAAACCCATCGGCCATGCGGGCCGACGCCGCCTCGGGCTTCGCTTTCATGCCATAAAATCGTCCATGGCATTCAGGGAAACCTCCATTCCTTCCGGCGCCAGTTAAATATAGGATGTCCGCGTCTCACCGGGAGCCGCCCCGCCCCAACCCACTCCTCTCCGTCGAGCCTGCCGCTTATGAGCTTTCCCCCTGCAGTCGCCCCTTCGGCCAGTGAACCCGCCGCTTCGTTCAATCGCATTTACCTTTGGACTGTCTCGCTGGTGGCCGCGCTCGGCGGACTTTTGTTCGGCTACGATTGGGTCGTGATCGGCGGCGCGGCGAAGTTTTACGAAGCGCATTTTCATCTGTCCGAGACCGCGGTCGTTATGGGCGACGCGAGCGTGCTCGAGCGCTTGTGGAGCAACGTGATCTCGCCGATCGGCTGGGCGCAGAGTTGCGCGTTGCTGGGCTGCCTTGTCGGCGCGCTCGTGTCGGGCGTGCTGAGCGATCGCTACGGCCGCAAGCCGATGTTGCTGATCGCCGGCGCGAACTTCGCGATCGCCTCGATCGGCAATGCGATGGCGGATAGTTTCACCACGTTCGTCGTTTGGCGGATCCTCAGCGGCGTCAGCATCGGCCTCGCGTCGAACATCTCGCCGATGTATATCTCCGAGCTCGCGCCCGCCCGGATCCGCGGACTGCTGGTCGCCGTCAACCAGCTCACCATCGTGCTCGGCGTCCTCGGCGCCCAGGCCGTCAACTGGCTGATCGCCGAGCCCGTCCCCGCCGGCATCGACGCAACCGCGTTTCTTGCCACCTGGAATGTCCACACCGGCTGGCGCTGGATGTTCGCCGCCTGCGCGGTGCCGTCGCTCGTGTTTTTCGTCAGCGCCTGGTTCGTCCCCGAAAGTCCGCGCTGGCTCGCGTCGCGCGGACGCCACGATCGTGCGCGGGCGATTCTTACCCGCATCGGTGGCGCGCCGTATGCCTCGGCCGCACTGCAGGCGATCGAAACCGGCCACGGGTCCGGCTCCGCCGACGCGCGCGTGCGCTTCAGCGATCTCTTCGCGCCTGGCCTCCGACGCGTGCTCGTGCTCGGCGTCGTGCTCGCCGTTTTCCAGCAGTGGTGCGGGATCAACGTGATCTTCAATTACGCCGGGGAGATCTTCCAACGCGCCGGCTACGACCTGAACGACACGCTCACCAGCATCGTGATGACCGGCATCGTGAACCTGGTGTTCACGGTCGTCGCGCTCGCGGCGGTCGACCGGCTCGGACGCAAGCCGCTGATGCTGTTCGGCGCCGCCGCGCTGACCGGACTGTATTTGACGATCGGTTTTTGTTTCCAGCAGAAGGGCGCCGGAGCCGCAGTCCCGAATTCCGTGTTTCTCGTGCTCGTGCTCTCCGCGATCGCGAGCTACGCGATGTCGTTGGCGCCGGTCACGTGGGTCGTTATCTCCGAGATTTTTCCGAACCGCATCCGCGGCACCGCGATGTCGTTCGCGGTCGGCTGCCTGTGGATCGCGTGTTTTCTGCTCACGTATACGTTTCCGATTTTCAACTCCCTTCTCGGTCCGCACGTGACCTTCTGGATCTACGCCGGCATCTGCGGCGCGGGGTTTGTGTTCATCCTTCGACGCCTGCCCGAAACCAAGGGCCGCACGCTCGAGCAGATCGAGCAGCACCTCACCTCCTGAGCGCGTCGCTTCCCTTCCTTCCACCTTTTTTATCATGAGTGTTGTCGCCCGTCTCGAATCCCTGACTTTGCCCACGTATCCGGTCGGCCGCCCGGAAAAGAACCCGGTGTTCTTCGAACGCCGCGTCTACCAGGGCTCCAACGGCAAGGTCTATCCCGTGCCATTCATCGACAAGGTTTACGACGAGCCCCGGCCCGTGACCTACCGGTCCGCGCATTTGGAAAACGAATACGTCCGGTTGGTCATGCTGCCGGAGATCGGCGGCCGCATCCTCAGCGGTCAGGACAAGGCCAATCGCGACTACGACTTCTTTTACCGGCAGGATGTGATCAAGCCGGCGCTCGTTGCCCTGGCGGGTCCGTGGATTTCGGGCGGCGTGGAGTTCAATTGGCCACAGCATCATCGCCCCAGCACGTTCATGCCCGCCGACTGCTCCGTCGAGGAGGAGCCCGACGGCGCGCGCACGATCTGGTTTTCCGAGCACGATCCGCTCAATCGTCTCAAGGGCATGCACGGCTTGCGCCTGCGTCCGGGCAGCTCGCTGATCGAGCTACGCGCGCGGCTCTTCAACCGCACGCCGTTCACGCAAACCTTCCTTTGGTGGGCCAATGTCGCCGCACGCGTCCACGACCGCTACGAAAGTTTCTTTCCGGCCGACGTGCACTATGTCGCCGATCACGCCGTGCGCGCGCAAACCGCATTTCCGCTCGCGGACGGTCCCTATTACGGCGTGCCGTATCACCGCCGGCCCGGCGCGAACCATCTCGCGTGGTACAAAAACATTCCGGTGCCGACCAGCTACATGATCTGCGAGACCGCCTTCGATTTCTTCGGCGGCTACGATCATGCGGCCGGCGGCGGCTTCGTCCACGTCGCCGACCGCCATATCGCACCGGGCAAGAAGCAATGGACTTGGGGCAATCACCCGTTCGGCTGGGCCTGGGATCGCGAGCTCACGGATAACGGCGGCCCGTATGTCGAACTGATGGCGGGCGTCTACACCGACAACCAGCCGGACTTCTCCTACCTGCTGCCTTACGAGACGAAAACGTTTTCCCAGTTCTGGTGGCCGATCCAGCAAACCGGCCCGGTCCAAAACGCCAACACCCGCGCTGCGCTGCGGCTCGCCATGCGCGACGATCGCCGCCTCGATCTCGGCGTGCTGGTGTCGGCGCCGATCGAATCCGCGCGCATCGTCCTCACCGAAGGTGACGCAGTCCGGATGGACGAACGCGTTTCGCTGCGGCCCGGCGCGGCTTGGTTGCGCTCCGATCTCCGACTGCAGGGCGACCGCGCATCCGCGCTCACGCTGCGCCTGCTCGACGCCGAGGACACCGAAATCCTCTCCTACCAACCCCCGCCGGAAAACGTGCCTCACGTGCGCGCCCGCCCCGTGGCGACCGAGCCCGTTGCGCCGGAGGAAGCGCGGAGCGCCGACGAGCTCTATCTGATCGGCGAGCATCTCGAACAATACCGTCATCCCACGCGAAATCCCGAGCTCTACTGGCGTGAAGCGCTGCGGCGCGATCCCGGCGATGCCCGCAGTCATCTCGCGCTCGGCCGTCGCGAATTGAAACGCGGCCGGTTCGACGCCGCCGCGGAACACCTCGCCGCCGCCATCGCCCGACTGACCACCTGGCATCCGAATCCCGTCACCGGCGAGGCCCACTATCATCTCGGTCTCACGCGGCGGTATCAGCAGCGGCACGACGAAGCCTACGGACTTTTTTCCAAGGCCGCGTGGAATTACGAATGGCGCGCCGCGGCGCACTACGAGCTCGCGACGCTCGATTGCCGCCGCCAGCGCTGGGCGGACGTGCTCGCCCACCTCGACGCCGCCGCCCAGACGAATCAGGGCAACAACAAGCTCTTCGTGCTCCGCGCCGCCGTGCTCCGGCGCCTCGGTCGCACCGGCGACGCGGCGCAGGTCCTCTCGAACCTCCTTGCCGTCGATCCGCTGGACCACTGGGCCCGCTGCGAGTCCGCGCTGCTCGGCCAGCCCGATGCCGAGATGCGTTTCCTGGAACTCTCGCGCAACGACGCGCAAACCGCGCTCGACCTCGCTTTCGATTACGCCGACGCCGGCTTCGTGGCCGACGCGATTGGCGTGCTTGAGCGACACCGCCGTAATCCCGTCGCGCCGGTCGCCGTGCCCAATCCCCTCGAGCGTTCGCAGAGCGTCCTCTACACGCTCGCCTGGCTGCACGCCGAACGCGGCGAGACCGCCACGGCTACTGCGCTCCTCGCGGAGGCCCGCGCGCAGGCCCCGGATTATTTCTTCCCCTCGCGGCTGCACGAACACCGGGTGCTGGCCTGGGCGACCGCCCAGCCCGGCGCCGATCCGCTCGCCGGCTTCGCGCTGGGCAACTTCTATTACGATCTCAAGCGGCACGAAGAGGCGATCGCCGCGTGGGAGCGCGCCGTGCAGGAGCGACCGGCCTTCGCCACCGCGTGGCGCAACCTCGGCGTGGCGTATTGGAACCGGCGCCACGACGCCGTCCGCGCGCGCGACGCCTATGTGAAGGCACTCGCCGCCGACCCGGCCGACGCACGACTCGTTTACGAATTCGATCAACTGCGGAAAAAGCTCAACGAACCTCTCGCCGAACGACTCGCGTTTCTCGAGCAGCACGAAGCGCTCGTCGCCACCCGCGACGACGCCTCGGTCGAGATCGCGATGCTTTACAATCTCCTCGACCGGCCCGATCGCGCGCTCGCCTGGCTGACCGGCCGTCGCTTCCACCCGTGGGAGGGCGGCGAGGGCGCGGTGCTGCGGCAATACTCCGCGGCCTGCCTGCGACTCGGGCAGCGTGCGCTCGCCGCAGGCGCACCGGAGGAGGCGCTGCGTCATTTCGAACGCGTCCTGAATCCGCCGGAGACGCTCGGCGAGACCGCGCATCTGCTGCAGGCCCGGGCCGACGTGAACACCTGGCTGGGCCGGGCGCACCGCGCCGCCGGGCGCGAAGACGAAGCCCGTCGTCATTTCGAACTCAGCGCCGCCGAGGAAAACGACTTCTCCGGCACCGCCGTCACCGCGCACAGCCCGCTCAGCTACTACCGCGGCTGGTCCCTGCGCGAGCTGGGACGCGAGGCCGATGCGCGCGCGCTCTTCGCCGACCTCAAGCGCTTCGGCGAGGAAGGCCTGCGTCGCCCCGCGCGTATCGATTATTTCGCGACGTCGCTGCCGGACCTGCTCGTGTTCGACGAGGACCTGCAGGCGCGACGCGACGCCGAGCACCATTTGTTGATCGCGCTCGGCTGCCACGGACTCGGCGATATCGCTGGAGCCCGCACGCACCTTGGTCAGACGCTCGCGTTCACCCAATGCGACGCCCACGCGCTCGACCTGCGCCGAAACCTCGAGACCGTGCCCGCGGCCGGCTGACCGCCTCGCCATGAACCTGCTCAAGTCGCTCGGCGTCTTCCTGGGCCTCGCGGTCTCCGCCGTTGCCGCCCCGTCGATCATCGATCTCGCCGGCGACTGGCAGGTCTGCCTTGAACCTCCGGCGACGGCGAACGCGACCTGGCATTCCATTCGGTTGCCGGGCACGTTGACCGATGCGGACCTGGGCGAACCGTTGCAGAAAAAACCCGATCTGACGCTCGCCACGCTGGCGCACCTGCAGGCGAAGTTCAGCCACATCGGGCCGGCGTGGTATCGGCGCGAGATCGCGATTCCGTCCGAATGGGCCGGCCGCCGTATCCGGCTCGAACTCGAGCGCGTGCTCTGGGAATCGCAGGTGTGGGTTGACGGGCGCGAGGAGGGGCACGCGGACAGCCTTGTCGCGCCGCATATCCACGATTTATCTCCCTGGCTTCCGCCCGGCCGGCACGAGTTGCTCGTGAGAATCGACAACCGCGAGATCCATCCCGGGTTGAGTCACCGCGCGAAGGAATACTCCGACGCGGCCGATTCCTACCTCGCACACGCCTATACCAATCACACCCAGACGATTTGGAACGGTATGCTCGGCGCGCTGCGTCTGCGCGCGGACGAGGCGGCTGCGATCGAGCGGCTCGCGGTTTTCCCGCGTCGTCGTCCCCACGCCGGACTCCGCGTCGTCGGCGAACTCGCGGCGCCGGCTGCCAATGGCGCGGCCATGCCGCTGCGTTTCGTCCTGCGCGATGCCCACGGGGCCGCGCTCGCCGAACGCGTCGAGACCCTCGGCGCGGGCGGCACGGCTAAGTTCGATTTCGAATGGGAGCTGCCCGCGGGAGTGGACGTGCAATCGTGGAACGAGTTTTCGCCGGTGCTCTATCGACTGGAAGTCGCACGCGCCAAGGACGACGCGACGCCGACAGTCGTGAGGTTCGGTTTCCGCGAGTTGACGGCAGACGACGGGGAATTGCGTCTCGACGGTCGCCGGATCTTCCTGCGCGGCACGCTCGAATGTGCCGTGTATCCGATAACCGGTTACCCGCCGACCGAGGTGTCGGAGTGGCGGCGGATCCTCGCTCGTGCTCGCGAATGGGGCCTCAACCACCTGCGGTTTCATTCGTGGTGTCCGCCGGAAGCGGCGTTCGACGCAGCCGATGAGCTCGGGATGTATCTCCAGGTCGAGCTGCCGCACTGGAGCCTCGAAGCGGCGCGCAATCCGGCAACGTGGACGTTCCTGCAGGCCGAGGCCGGGCGCATCCTTGAGGCGTATGGCAACCATCCCTCGTTCCTGTTGTTGTCGCTCGGAAACGAATTGCAGGGGGACCTGCCGGCGTTGAACGCGTTCGTCCGACAGTTGCGCGCGCGCGACAACCGCCGGCTCTACACTGCGACGACCTTCACGTTCGAACAAGGACACGGCCGCGCGCCGGAGCCGGACGACCAGTTTTTCGTGACGCAGTACACGACTGACGGCTGGGTGCGCGGTCAGGGAATTTTCAACGAAGTCGCGCCGGCGTTCGATCGCGACTACCACGAGGCGGCCAAAGGCGTTCGCGTTCCGTTGATCTCCCACGAGATCGGCCAATACGCCATCTATCCGGACCTGCGGGAGATCGATCGCTACACCGGCAATCTCGTGCCACTGAACTTCGTCGCTATCCGCGACGACCTCGCGCGCAAGGGACTGCTCGAATTGGCGCCGCGGTTCACGTCCGCGAGCGGGCGCTTCGCGGCGCTGCTTTACAAGGAGGAGATCGAGCGCGCCCTCCGCACGCGCGAGCTGGACGGGTTTCAGCTGCTCGGGCTCCAGGATTTTCCCGGCCAGGGCACGGCGCTTGTCGGGCTGCTCAACGCGTTCTGGGAGTCGAAGGATATTTTAACCGCCGACCGGTTTCGCGAGTTTTGCGGGCCGCTCGTGCCGCTGGCGCGTTTTCCCCGCGCGGTCTATGAGCGCGGCGAAATTTTCCGCGCGCAACTGGAGCTGGCGAATTTCGAGCGCGCGCTCGCGTCGGTCGCGCTGCACTGGACCGTGCGCAATGGCGAGGGCCGCACGATCGCGAGCGGCGCTTGCGCGCCGACGGATTTCCCGGTTGGCGACGTCACGAGGGCCGGAGAAATCGCGGTGCCGATTCCGCTCACCGGCGGCGCGGAACGCTGGGAGCTTGAGGTCACGGCGCCGTCCACCGGCGCGCGCAACCGCTGGAACCTCTGGGTGTATCCAACGGCTGGAAACACGCTCCCGAGCGACGGGCGCGTGGTGACGACGTTGGCGGACGCACAGCGCGCGCTCGCGGCGGGCGAGCGGGTGTTGTTCAATCCGCCGGTGGAGAAAATTGCCGGGATTTCCGGACGCTTCGTGCCCGTGTTCTGGAGCCCGGTGCATTTTCCGGATCAGCCCGGCACAATGGGCCTGCTGTGCGATCCGCAACATCCGGCGCTGCGCGATTTTCCTACGGAGACGCATTCGGACTGGCAGTGGTGGGATCCGGTCCTGCGTTCGCGCAGCGTCGCGATTGACGGGCTGCCGGTGCGACCGATCGTGCGCGCCATCGATAATTTCAAACGCAACCACTCGCTCGCGGTCATTTTCGAGGCGCAGGTCGGCCCCGGCCGGCTGCTCTTCTGTGCCACCGACGTGACGAACGACCTCGATCGCCGGCCCGTTGCCCGCCAACTCCGCACCAGCCTGCTGCGCTATCTCGGTAGCGCGGATTTCGCCCCGACCGCATCGCTCTCACCGGCACAGCTCGAATCGTTGCAGGAGAAAAACGAGCTTGGGCGTTGAGCGGCTGGTCGCGTCGCCCATCACGGACCAGATTGGACCACGGAATGCACGGAAACCGCGGGGCTCCGTCCGTGTTTTCCGCGGGCCATCTCCGGTTTCTTTCGGACGCCGACGCCGTCAATCGAACGGCGCGCGCGCCGCGCGGAGCGCCAGGGCGAGCATTCCGGCCGCCCACGCGAACAGGCACGAGGCCAGCCACAGCACGGGATGTTGCGTCCACCACGTGACGAGCGTTCCGGCACCCAGAGTATTGAACACCGCTCGCTCCACCGAAAAGAGCACGGACACGCGTAACGCATCGAGGGGATTCGCCATCAGCGTCGCCACCCAGACCGCCGGGTGCGCCTGCACCCACGGGGAACCGGCGACCAGCAGAAGCAACAGATCCGTCGCGAACAGCAGCGCGAACCAGCACGCGACCGCCGTGATCAGGCCGCGCACCGGCTCGCGTATCCACAAACCCACTGCGAGCCCCAGCCAGGCGAGCACGAGACACACGCCCGCCGCGCCGGCCGCAAGTCCGAGCAGGGTCGACGACCACCCGCCCGCGACCCACCACGGCACGACCAGCAACAATGCCGACGGCATCACCAGCGCCGCGAGCCCGACCGCCTTGCCGATCACCCAGGGCCGGATCCCGCTCGGCTGCGTGTGCAGAAATGCCGCTTCCTCCCGCTCCGCCTGCGCCGAGCTCAGGCCGAGCAGCACCGCGGACAGCGAGATCGCATACATCACGGCATAAAGAAGAAACCACGCGACGCCGCGCTCCTCATCCTCCGGAGCCACCAGCACCGCCGCCACCCCGGCCGTCGCGAGCAACGCGAGATGGCCGTAAAGAAACCGGTTCACCCGATGACTGAGGCACTCGCGTCCCACCGTGGCGGTGGTCGCGTGCAGGAAGTCGGCCACATTCGCGTTCATTCAACCCCCTCCGAAATCGGCAGCGAAATTCCCTCTTCCGCCGCGAACGCCTCGCGCAACCGCTCCGGCGGCAATTCGCCGGCGACCCGGCCGCCTCTCAGTGCAAAGCAGCGATCGACCCGTCCCTCCCATTCGCCGAGCAGGTGTGTCGCGACGAGCACGGTGCGTCCTCCCCGCGCCTGCTCGAGCAGAAAGGTCTGCAACTTCACCCGCCAGAACGGATCGAGGCTCAGCCCCGGCTCGTCGAGGAGCAGCACCGGCGCGCGCGCGAGCGCGAAAATGACGATCGCCAGTCGCTGCCGCATGCCGCCCGACAGGTGGCTCGTGACCACCTTCGCATGATCGAGCAGTTGCCACGCGGCCAACTCCTGCGTCACGTCGTCGTCAGTCCGCCGGCGCAGCCGGCCGTAGTACGTTGCGACCTCGCGGGTCGTGAGCCGCGGATGAAAACTCGGCGACTGCGGCAGAAACGAGAGCTGACTCAACGCCGCCCGACGCTGCGTGCGCAGGTCGAAGCCGTTCAACGCCACCTCCCCCGCATCCGGACGCGCGAGTCCGGAAAGAATTCGCAACAACGTCGACTTGCCGGCGCCATTCGCCCCGACGAGCAGACTCACCGCGCCGGGAGCCACCGCGAGATCGAGGCCCTCCAGCACGAGGCGTCGCCCAAACGCCTTCCGCACCTGATGCACCGAGATCACCGCGACGGAGGGACGGCGAGCGGATGCGGGTCGGTGACGCCGGAAAGTCCGCGCACCGGCACCCGGCTGTAGATAAAGCGCACGAGCGTCTCGCCCGGACTGCCCGACAATAAGCCGATCGCCGGAAACGGACGCCGCCATTGACCGAACACGTCGACCTCGTGATGCGCGAGATCGGCCACGCCGTCCTGATTCAAATCGAGTCGCAGCGCGCCGTCCCAAAAATTTCCCCGGCCGTCGACCGCCCAGCGATTGGCTTGGTTGTCGCCCGTCGTTTCGACCGGATGGAGATTGCGCACGAAGCGATTGCGGGCGATCAGATTGTCGCTGGAGCTGTCGGTGATGCGCATCCCTATATAATTTCCGGCGATCAGGTTCTCCTCGACGCGATCGCCGGTGTTCACCTCGAGAAACAGGCCGACGGTGTTGCCGCGAATGACATTGTGCTCCACGCGGGTGTCGTCGACGGAGTGCATCAGCAGTCCGTAGGCCCGCTCGCTTCGGTTCGCGAGAAACCGGTTCCGCTCGAGCGCGATGCCGCGCGAATACATCAACGCGGCGCCGGCGACATTGTCGGTGAAGAGGTTGTCGCGAAACGTATTCTCGTTGGAATACATATAGTGCAGCCCGTAGCGCACCTGGCTGATGCGGTTTCGCTCCACCCGCGTGCGATGAGCGAACGAAAAATAGATGCCGTCGCGCGTGCCCCGGATGTCGTTGTCCGCGATCTCCAGCCGTTCCGACTTCCACACGTGAATCCCGTTGCCGCGCTGGTTCTGCTCAATCTCCGAAGAACAAAGCTCCTCGGGCCGAAGCTTCACGCCCCCGAGCACCGGATCGCCGATCGTCTCCGACTGGGCGCGTCCCCGTATGGTATTGTGCAGGAGGCGGACGCCATTCGCGCCCTTCACATAGATTCCGTGCAGGCAATCCACGATGGTGTTGTCGCGCACGATGGCGTTCGCACCGGTCACGAACACCCCGGCATGATCGCGCGAAAGGTCGGCTCCGGAGTGGCGGATGACAAAGCCCGCGATCTCAACACCCGGCGCGCGAATTTCGACGACGTGGGTTTGGCCGTCGCCCTCCAGTTTCGCGTTCCGCGCTCCATGCAGCCGCAGCGGTTTGTCGATCACGAACGGCCCGCGATAACTTCCCGCCGGCACCTCGATGGTGCTGCCTGCGACCGCGCTCGCGATGCGGGATTGCAGATCGAAGTCCGCGGCCCGTGCGACGCCCGGCGCGCCGGTGGCGATCGCGACGACGGCCGCAAAAAACGGCAGCGCCCCGCGGCGCAGGTTCATACCGGCTCCTCCTTCCGCGACAGCCACATCGCGGCGATGACAAGGACCGGGAAGAGAGCAAAGAACACCGCGGCCGGTTCCGGCAGGCTGCTTTGCGTGAAGTTGGCGATCTGCTGCTTCCCCAGGATTACCGGCGTGAACGGCTCGATGTGCATCGGCGCCCGGGGATCCAGGTTGTGACCGTAGCTATAGAGCCGGTAATAAAAGCTGCCGAACGAAAAGGCCGCGAAATATAGAAACAGCGCCAGCAGGTCGACAAGGCTGCGCATCGTGCCGATGGCCGTCGCGCGCAGCGTCAGGAGCAGGAAGACGCCGAGGGCAAACGGCACCCAGCGCATTTCGAAGAAGTCCGCCTCGGCGATCGGCTTCATGCCGATGTAATGGTTGAGATTGTTGATCTCCGGCAGGTCCTGACCGTCGTTCCCCGCCACGATCTTGTAACTATAGATCGTCAGCCGCAGTCCCTCTTCATACTGCGGAGCGACGAGCTTGATTTCCCAGATCGGGAACACCGCGGAGGCGACGATCGCCCCCGCGGCCAGGATCAGGAACAGGCGGGCCGTGAGGCCGACCGGCCGCCGCAGGAAAACATACTCTCTCCGCAGGGTCTCGCGCATCGCGACCGCTCCTCCGCTAACGCGCGGCGGTTTTCGGCGCGGGCTTCACCGCGAGATAACCCTGCATCTCCTGATGGAGCGCCGAGCAGAAGTTGGTACAATAATACGGGAAGACGCCGGCGCGGTCCGCCTTGAAGGTGACGGTCTTGGTTTCACCCGGGTCGACGATGACGTTCACGTTCATCTCCTCGAGGCCCCAGCCGTGGATCATGTCGGGAGTCTGCTCCACGTTGGTAATATGCATGATGACGGTGTCACCCTCCTGCGCGTCGATGCGGTCGGGCGTGAAATGACTGCGAATCGCCAGCACCTTGGCCACGACCGTGTTGCCGCTGCGCGTCACGCCGGTGTCCTGCGCATCCCACACGGCGTTGGGATTGTGATTCTCCGCCCGCGGATACACCTCGATCGGTTTGATCGCGTCCACCTTCAGGATCTGCATGAAATGTGGTTCCGGGTCCGTGAACGCTTCGTACAGCATCGTCATTTTTTCGCCGGTGATATCGATCAGCTGACTGCTCTCGGGTTGCGTGGGACCGACGCTGATGTGCCGACCTTTGGACATCTTGTTGCCCGCGACCATATAGCGGCCGTAGGGCTCGATCGTGTCGGAGCCCGCGACAACCAGGTGGCCGATGTTGAAGTGCACCGGGATCTTGTCGACGATGACCTTGCTGAGGTCCTGGCGCTGTTCGTCGGTCCACGGCGGCAGCTTGAACTTCGCGATGGCGGATTCGATGAAGAGCGACGTGTAGGCGTTGCCCTTGCCGTCGTATTGCGTGTGCAGCGGACCAAGGCCCACCGGCACCTCCCCCTCGAGCACGCTTTCGAATTTCAACACCGGCACGCCGCGAAACTCCTCGGCGAAATCCTTGCGGTCGATCGCCGCCTTGATCTTCGCAAAGCTGAACACCGACGCGGTCGGCTGGAGCTTGCCGCCGGCAACCACCCACTCGCCGGTCGGATCGACATCGATGCCGTGCGGCGATTTGGGCACGGGCAGGAAATACATCACGCCGGGTACCTTGCCTGGATCGATGACCGGCACGCCGTCCATCATGGTGGCCTTGCCGTCCCGCACCGCGGCCTCCGCGGCCCGCCAGTTCACGACCGCAGCGTAGTCGCGGTCCTTCTGCGACGCGTTCGCCTCCAGGTTGTCGTGCGCCATCTCGGTGTTGTAGGACGTCCAGAACGCCCACCCCGAGCTCGGCCCCTTGCCGGTCGAACCCAGATCCCAGTCGAACGGCGGCGTGAGAATCTGCCAGCCGACGGACATCTCGCCGGTCTCCTGATTCACTTTCACGCCGCTGACCATACCGTTGAACTCCCTCTCGTAGTCCGCGAGTTCCGCATAACGACCCTTCGGCAGCGGAACGGAGAACCGTGTAGCGCAGAGAATATACTCCGTATTCTCGGTCACGAACGAAGAGCCGTGATTGCCGATCGAGTTCGGGATCGGCCCGAGGATCTGCTTGGTCTTGAAGTCGCGCAGGTCGATGCGGGCGATGCGGTTGTTGCCGTTGTCGTTAACGAACAGCCACCGGCCGTCGTATTTGCTGCCGGTTTGGGAAAGCGCCGGATGGTGCACGTCACCCCAGGTGAACTTGCCCATCATCTCCTTCGTTTCGTCGTCGAAGCCGTAACCTGTTCCCGGATACGGCGCGAACACGGGGATGGTCGTGATATGCCGCATCGACGGGATGCCGGCAACAAACACCTGGCCCGAATGCCCGCCGGAATAGAAAAGGTAGAACTCGTCCTTTTGTCCCGGCGCCACATAGGTGCGCGCGGCGGCGTCGTTCCCGGCCTGGCTGCCCTGCTTGCCCTTGGCCGTGTCGCCCGGACGACCGCATCCGGCCGTCAAGCCGAGGACCACCGCCATGGCTGCTCCGCTGTAAACAAATTTCATGGTGGCCTCCTTATTCGACGATGAGGTCACCCTTCATGCCCACCTGGTAGTGGCCGGGAAAGGAGCAGAGAAATGGATAGCGACCCGGCTGGGAGGGGGCGTTAAACGTCACCGTATCCTGCTCCTTGGGTCCGAGCAATTTGGTGTGGGCAACGACGTCCGAGGTGCGCGACGGCGGAATATAATCGCTCGTGGCCGCGGTGGCCGCCTCCTGGATGAAGGATTCCACCACGTCGGCATTTTTCATCACCACGAAATTATGGCCCATCGAGAATTTCGGGATCGAGCCGACGTTCTTGAGGGTGACCGAGAGCGGCTCGCCGGGCTTGGCGCGGATCTCGGTGAGCGAGAATTTCATCTGGTCGTTGGCCGTGATTTCCACCGCCCGTCCACTCGCCGGCGCGTTCTTCGCGCCGCTCGTGGCCGCGTTGCCTGACGCGCTCTCCGTGGTTGCCGCCGACGAGTTCGTCGAATCCGTTTTCTTGCTACAACCGATCAGAAGCGCGGAAGCACTGGCGACACACAACAGGAGGAGGCGGAGATTTTTCATGATGTTTCGTATTGGGTTTTTAGTTTTGGCCCGCGAACTTAGTGAGGTTATGCCAGCACCTGCAAAATCAAAACCGGGCCGCGTCCCGGTTTCTTTGACCGAGGAATCGCGAGATTTACCGAGGCTCCATGGGCAATTCTCCCATAGGTGCCGACACTAGAACCTCGCGACCCGCCACCGGTCTGACGAACATGCGCTGCGTCCTTATCGTTGTTTGCCTCGCGCTTTGTCTCGTTCCTGCGCAAGCCGCCGAACGCACCTTCACCGTGAAGGGTACTGTGACGGCGCCGCTGGCCGACGGCACGATCACCGTGGCGCACGAACCGATCCCTGACTACATGCCGGCGATGACGATGCCGTTCAACGTCGCACCTGAAGCGATGGCAGCGGCCGCGCGCCTTCGCGCCGGCGACCAAGTAGAATTTCGCTGGCGCGTGACGAAGGACTCCTCGCACGCGTGGGACTTCAAACGCATCGGTCGCGACGAAACCCACGCGCCGCCGCCGGCCGGAC
This sequence comes from Opitutaceae bacterium, assembly GCA_040255565.1. Taxonomy (GTDB): domain Bacteria; phylum Verrucomicrobiota; class Verrucomicrobiia; order Opitutales; family Opitutaceae; genus Opitutus. The sequence goes on from JBDZVH010000003.1 coordinate 524,543, forward strand.
CGCCGGTCGCGGCCCGTCGGGTCAGGGAAGGCGATACGATTCCGTCCTTCGCGCTGACGGATCAAGAGGGGAACGCGCTCACCGAGGCGGCGCTCCGCGGCAAAGCCACGCTGCTCACGTTTATTTTCACCCGTTGTCCGGTGCCGGAGTTCTGTCCGCGGATGTCGGAGCGCTTTCAGTCGCTGCAACGTCAGCTCACCGCCGGCCAGATTCACGCCGTCGTTCCCGTGCAGCTCCTCAGCGTGACGATCGACCCGGAGTTCGACACGCCCGCCGTGCTGCGGGAATACGGCCGGCGCTACGGAGCCGATCCGAACACCTGGCATTTCGCGACGGGCTCGCCGGCGGAGATCGAATCACTCCGCCGAAGCTTCGCCGTGTTTGCCGAAAAGTCGGCGGCGATTCTCGATCATACGCTCGCCACCGTGTTGATCGGGCCGGATCTGCGGGTCGCCGCGATCTGGCGGGGCAATCGCTGGAAGGAGGAGGACGTCGCCGCCTCACTCGCCCGTCTGGACAGCGCCAATGGCCGCGCGACAGCGTCGGAATAGCGTTCTCCACCATCGCCCTCCGACCGGTTGCGGAAATAACCGGCGACGCCGGACCGCGTCACAGCCGACGGAGCCGCGCCAGTAACGCGGGATCGTCCGGCACGAGCGTCAGGCCGTGGCGAAAATGTCGCTCTGCACCCGCGCGATCGCCGCGCTGCTCCGCCTGTACACCCATGTGACCGTGCCACTCGGCCAGCGCCTGGCGGGCGTCTCGGTTTTCCGGATGCGCCTCGACGAGTGGCCGCAGGTAGCGTTCCGCCTCCGCCCAGTGTTCCGCCGCGAGTTCGATGCGACCCCGGAGCAACAGCGTCGGCGGAAACGTCGGCTGCAAACGCAGCGACCGATCGAGCGCGGCGAGGGCCTCGTCGAGGTCGTGCAATGCGAGGAGGGAAACGGCGAGATTGTAGTTGATGCTGGCGTCGTTTGGGTTGCGCTGCAGCGCCGCGCGATAAGCGGCGACCGCTTCGGCGTGACGCTGCAAGTCCGCGAGCGCCAGACCGAGCGCCTCGAGCAACTCCGCGCTCTCTCCGCGCCGCACCAGGCCTTCGCGCACGACGCTCTCCGCGTCGGCCGGTCGCGCCAGCAGCCGGTAGGCGCGACTCGTTTCGGCATACCACTCGACCGGCAGTTTCTCGCCCAGACGCGATCGCGCCGTTTCGAAAAGGGCCAGCGCATGGGCCGATTCATTCTGCCTAAAGTGCATCGCTGCGAGCAGCCGATAGGCGTCAAAGTCCGTCGGCTTGAGAGCGATCGCGCGTTCGAATAGCGACCGGGCGCGGTCTCGATTCTCGCGCATCGACTCGATGGAGCCGGCGACGCAGAGACGGTCGTAATCGTAACACCAGGGCTGCAACTCTTCGAGCCAAGGATCCACGGGATCGGTGTAGCGCAGCGTTTCCACGCCGAGCCACCGGTGCCAGCTGGCCTGTGCGCGGTCGCCTTCCGCCGCCAGGATTTCGGCATAGAGGTTGTGGGCCGTGGAAAAATGTGGCGCCTCCTTCAGCACAAACTCGAGCTGCGCCTTCGCTTCCGCGGTCCGCCGCGCTTGCAGCGCCACCCGCGCGAGACCGAGCCTCGCGTAGGGATCGCGCGGCAGCAAACCGAGCCGCAGCCGGAATTCGCTTTCCGCGCCGGCCAGATCGCCCGTCTTGAACAGCAGGTTGCCCAGCTGCCAGCGGGCCGGCGCGTAACCGGGCGCGCGTGTGAGGGTCTCGCGCAGCGCCACCGCCGCCTCCTCGTCGTCGCTGTCGGCCAGCCGCAACATCGCGCGATAATACCACCAGCGCGGCTCATCCGGCTGGCGCGCGCACAACACCTGCCAGCATCGGCTGGCTTCGGCATCGTAACCGTTTGCCTGATACAAACGGCCGAGCTCTGCCACCGCCTCCAGCAATGTCTCGCCGGCTTCGGTTCGCGCTTCCGCTTCCGTCAGGCGCGTCACAAAATCCGGTGGTTGGCCCCGCACGTCGGGGCGGGACGGCAACGCCGCTCGTACTTCGCGGATCCACGCGGTGCGCTGCCAGGTCCACGCGACGGCTGTGATTACGACCGCGGCCAGCAGGAACGCCGTCCAGCGCCAGCGGCTCCGCGGCGGCGCTGAGTCGGCGCGACGACGACGCATGCGTTGGGTCGCGTTTCGTTTCATTTTCTCCGCCACAAGGTAACGCTGCTCATGTGTTCGAACGGCGGCAGCGCGTGGAAGCCGCCCGTCACGATTTCCGGCTGACCGTCGCCGTCGAGATCGCCGACCGCGGCGGTGACCAACTGGATCGGTCGATGCGCGAGCGCCACGGGCGTGAAGCCTTCGCGACCGTCGTTCAGCCACGCCATCATCGAGACGGCTTCGGGGTTCGACCAATCCGCGAGCGTGCTGACGGCGAGGAGGTCGACGAAACCGTCGCCATTCAGATCGGCCGCGCACGGGCTGTAAGCGCCGGGCAGCTTGCCGACCCGGCGCAGCTTGAACCGGCCGTTGCCGCGATTCTCGAGCCATTGGATGCCATGCCAGGGCCGCGGCACGAGCACGGCGTAGTCGACGCCGTCGCCGTTCGTATAAATCAAATCCGGCTTTCCGTCGCGATTGACGTCCGCGACGTCGAGGCCGCTGCTGCCATAGTCCTCGTTGGTGGAACCCCACAGCGGCGTGTCCTGCAACTGGCCTCCGCCGAGATTGCGGAACCAGTGGATTTCCTCCCACTCCTGCGAAATCAGCGCCATGAAATCGGGCCGGCCGTCGCCGTCGAAATCCGCCACCGGGGTATGGATGCAGCCGGATTGTGTATTCACGACCTGGCTACCGAACGTCCAGTCCCCCTCATTGCGCATCCAACGTGTCTCACCCTGCGCATAACCGAACTGGCCGACCACGAGGTCGAGCCGGCCGTCGGTGTGGCCGGCGAGATTGGCCGCGCGCACGTCGGTCACGCGTGCCGTGTGTTCGAGGAGCACGCGACGGCGGAAATGTTGGTTATCGAGATTCTCCAGGATGACGACGGCGCCGAGGCGATCGTTGGTGGGCAGAATCTGGCCCATGCTCGCGACGAGGACGTCGCGCCGGCCGCTGCCGTTGAGATCCGCCGCTTCGACATGCGCGGGGCCGGCGACTTCTCCGATCACGATTTCCGTGAACACACCGCGCGGCGACTGGCGGATCCAGCGCACGGTGTTCCGGCGCGCCTCGCAATACAGCACGTCGGGCAGGCCGTCGTCGTCGAGGTCCACGATCTTCACGTGCGTGACGATCGGCCGGCCAAACGTCTCGACCGGCGCGCCGAGCGGCGTCGCTTCGAATTGCAGCGGCCCGCCGGGCGAGCGCTCGGCGAAGCGGACCGCCGGATCATCGGCCTCGCCGCGGTGACAACCGCCGCATGAGATCGCGAGCAAACCCGCCGCTCCCAGTGCGGGGATGAGAACGCGAAGAAGGCGCGACCGCGGCCTCACGCCGCGATTGCGCCAGAAGGAAAACGAGCCCGGCGGAATTCCGCCGGGCTCGGGAAGCCTGCACGTCACTAGAATCGGAACGTATTGGTCAGGAATATCTGTTGCGGAGGTCGGATGCGATACGCGGCCGGAGTCCCATCCGGCTGCACGGTGACCGGCAGCAGTTCGTTGCCGACGCCGACGTTCGCCACGTTCAACTGCACGTGCCAATCGATTCGGCCGTGGAACAGTTTCCGACGGTAGCCGACCCACACGTCGAAGTCGGTCAGCGCCTCGTCACGATACGGCGAGCCGAGATCGTATTCGATGTAGGTGGGCTGCTGAATCGGCTTGTAGGCCAGGGTCATGGCCGACTGGTAGCGCATGGCGCCGCCGATGCTCCACCCCTTCAAACGACCTTCGCTGAAATCGTAGTTCGTGATGAGGTTGATGTGCCAGAGACGATTTTCCGGGACGACGGTGCCCTGTTCGGCGATGCGGGCCTTGAGGTCGCCGTTGGCGTAGCCATTCCAGTTTTCCCGCGCATTGGCGGAGCCGCCGGGGCCCCAGATGCGGAGATCGCCCATCGCCGTCTCATTCAGACGCCGGTCGAAATCGAGCAGATACTCGGTCATCGTCATGCCACCGCCGGGCACCGGGGTGTTGCCCAGGTTGTCGCGATACGACTTGATGCGGGACGCGTTGAGCGTCATGCGCCAGTTGTTCGTGATCTGCGCGTGCAGCTCGTATTCGTAACCCTCGGCGAGGAGGTCTTCCGTGTAGCGGAAGTTCGCCACCGCGGTTTCGGTGAAGTCGGAGCCGTCCCAGGCGAAGCTCCACGCGGCCGCCATCGTCTGCGGCAGCGGCGCCATTTCCTGGAGCCACTGATCCCACGCGTTGATGACCGCGATTTCCTGCGCCTCGGCCTCGGCCTGCGTCTGGCCGTTGAGCGGCAGGTAATCGAAGTTCCACTTGGTTTGCGGATCGCCGGGACCGGGCACCGGCAGGTCGCTGATGATGTTGTTGCCGTAGCGGGTGCTGTTCGGCTGGCTGCGGTTCGCGTAGTTGTATTTAATCTGGTGATACGCCTGCGCGTAAATGCCCACATTGTTGCCGTAATTCCAGAACTGCAGGCCGGTGGACGGGTTGTTCTTCACCGCCGACTCGAACTTGTTCACGCGCAGCGAGTATTTGCCGTCGCGCGTCGCGATCACCACGCCCATGTCCTTGGTCTCACCGGAGGGCAGCGGCAACTCCTGGCCGAAGTAATCCTGATAGATCGTGCCGGTCTGGAAGTTCTCGGACTTGTTGTAGGTGGCGCTGATGCTGACCGGCAGCTTCTGGGCCCAGCGGCCGAGCCAGGGCAGGCGATCGAAATGCACGACCACGCCCCAGCTGCGCGAGTCCTCTTCGACGGGCCCGAATTCGCTCACCGTCGGGACCACCGACGCCGGGTCGTCGCCGGCCTCTTCGCGGTTCCAGCGGGTGATGGTCTGGCCAACCTCATCGTGGCGGAAGCCCGCCGTGCCGACGATCGAATCGTTCCAGAATTTGCCCTGCCAGACGATGGCCTCGGCTTTGTTATAGCGATCGTCCCAATCGCGATTCGTGGTGAGCGCGGGGATGTTGGCCGGGTTCTGATCGGTCAACAGCGACACTTCCTTGGTCACCCAACCGCGGTAGTTGGCGGGATTTTCCGACTGTGTCGACAGCGCCGGGCCGCCGGGCAGGCCGGCCGTGACTTGGTTGTACCACGGATCGGCCGGATTCACCCCGGTCGCGATCCAGGTCGAATCGAAATAACGCAGCGAGGCTTTGTCGCCGATCATCGGACGGGCCGAAGGCGCGCGGAGACGCAGGTCCTGGCCGAGGCTCTGGCCCTGCAGATTGGGCCCGATGTAAGCGACCTGGATCGGCACGAAATCGGCCCAGAAGCGACCGTTGTTGGCCTTGATTTCGGCGAACTGCGGATGGTTGTAGTAATCGCCGGTGAAGGTGCTCTTCACCCAGCTCTCGCCATAACGATAGTAGTCGTCGCGCGAGGCCATGCCCGTGATCGTGTGCTGGCCGAGAATCCGCAGCAGCCAATGGCTGTCGTCGGAGCGGGCGAAATCGTGCGTCGCAAAGGCGGTGGCGCGCACGCTCTCGCGATCGGTCCGGGACCGGCCCTCGCTGTTGCCGACGGTCACGAACGGACGGGCCGCGCCGACGTTCTGGGTGCCGTCCACATACCAGCCCTTGCCCGGCGCATTCGTCCCATCGATCCACTGCTGGTGAATGTCGATGTAGATCGTATCGCTGCCGGGATTATAGCCGCCGTCCTTGTACGTTTCCTCGTGATAGCCAATATCGAATCCGACCTTGTCGTTGAAGAAGGTCTGGCTGAGCGAGGCATCGAACGTGTTGAAGTCGTACCACTCGCGCTTCAGGTCGCCGTCGAGGAGGTGGTTATAGAAATCGAAGACGCGGGTGTCGTTGAAGAACTTGTTCTTCGCGAGCGACGCGAACGGCAGCTTCATCTCGAAGGCGTAATCGCGATAACCGGGGATGCCCTTCGGGCCCGCCGGCGCCAGACCGCCGATGTTGCCGTCGCGCTCGCCGTTGGCGCCGATGCCGAGATAAGTGACCGGGTTCAACGCCATGGCCATGAGCGGCTCCGAGGAGTTGCCGTTAAACTGGAAAACCGAACCGCCGAAGTAGCCGGCGAAGCCGGTGCCCTGGCCGCCGAGGAGTGGCTTGAAGTTCGGATTCGGATTCGGCGGGCTGGCGGCATCCTGACGCGCCGCGTCGCCGCGGCCCGGGATCTGCCAGTTGCCGTCGTTCAGCCACGCGAGGTAATACGTCGGCGTGCCGAGATCGAACCACGGCGTGATACGGTCCTGCGGCGGCATGTTGCGGGGGCGGTTGCTCGTCGACGAACCCAGTTCGCCGTCGACCTTGATGATCGTGCGCGCACCGGCCTTCTTCAGAAACTTCGGTTCGTAGCGCAGCGCCACGAACTGCCGGTTGAAGTTTTCGAACGCCGGCTTCTGCTTGAACTTCGCCTCGTTCTGCACGAGGGCGAGCCGGATCGACAGCTCCTCGGGCAACAGGACGCGGTTGATATCGAGCGTTCCGCGGATGCTGCCGTATTGATCGACGCGCGCGGAGACTTCGGCGAGATTACGATAACTCGCCTGCTTCGTGCGCGTGTTGATCACGCCACCGGCGCTGCCCTGACCGAAGAGAATCGCGTTCGGGCCGCGCTGGATATCGACCGCTTCGACATTATAGCCATCCCAGGGGATGTTGGTGAGATACAGGTCGCGGGTGTTGTCGGCGCTGACGAGGCCGCGCACCCGGTTGTTCGATTGGGGGCTGAGACTCGCGCTGGTGTTGGGCGCATTGCCGCCGCCGGAGCCCGAGTAATTGCCCCAGACGCCGCCGACTTCCGTGCCGAGCGTATATTGCAACAGCGAGCGCTGGTCGGTCGCGCCGATGTCGGTGAGAAACTCCGCATTATAGACCGAAAGCGCCGTGCCGAGGTCGCGCAGATCGGTGTTCAGGCGATTGCCCGCGAGCGTGGACGCGGTCGCATAGCCGTTGCTCTGTTGTTCGGCGGAGACTTCGAACGGAGAGAGGATCACAACGTCCTCGTCGTCCCGAACCGAGGCCGCCGCCGTGGTCTGCGCCTGAACGGCACCGGGGGCAAAGGCCACCGCCAGCACGGCGCCGGCGGCTCTCATTTTGTAGGTGGCTGTTCGTTTTATCATGGATGTAGTGTTAGGGATCCTTGCTATCCACCGCCGAGGCGCGGCTGCCCAAGCGGCCACGCGCGAGGCTCCGGACGGAGCAACGCGAATGGCAGGCCGCACGCGGGCGGATTCGTGGTGTGGGGTATCGGGTATTTTCTGTAACGGCAGAGCCGCCCTGGGAGAGAGCCGCCTGCTTATGCTGTATATTATCTCTCGCGGATCGCAGGGTCTACGGGCGGTTTGCGCCAATTGCTGGTGCGCTTTTGCGCCTCGTTGCCACGAGCGCCGGTCGGACCTCTGTCTGGAGTAATAGTCATGGTTATACCCAATGACGGGTTGCCGCTGCGGCGGGCGGGTTGTCTCGTTCCGGCACTTTCGCCCCCGCCTCACCCCGGCTCGTTCCGCCCCTCCCTGCACGGGTTTCGCCCCGCTTTTCCGCATGCTCCCTCGCCCCGCCTGCCTTGTCGCCGCCCTCGCGCTGCTCGGCCCGGCCGCCGCTGCTGCCGGCGATTTCGTCCGCACGCCGTTCGCGCCGCCTTCGGCCCCGGCTGGCGCGTCGCTGTTCACGCGGCTCGACCCCGCGGCCACCGGTTTGAAGGTGGACAACCGTTACGACGATCCGCAGATGTGGGGCGCGCGCTACCGGCCGTTCATGGGCGGCGCGATGGGCTCGGGCGTCGCCGTCGGCGACTTCGATCGCGATGGCAAGGTCGACCTCTACGTGAGCACCAAGACGAAACCTGGCCGGCTTTTTCGTAATCTCGGCGGCTGGCGTTTTGTCGACGTCACCGCTGCGGCGGGCCTCGCCGAGGAAGGCTCCGTGCTCGATTGGTTGAAGGACACGGTTTCGTCGGAGCGGACGATCGTCTGGCGACAAGGCGCCGTGTTTGCCGACGTCAACAACGACGGCTGGCCCGATCTCTACGTCTGCCGCATGGGCGCGCCGAACCTCCTTTATATCAACCGCGGCGACGGCACGTTTCGTGAAGAGGCCGGGAAACGGGGACTCGCGATCGAGGACGGCAGCGTGGTCGGCGCCTTCGCCGACTACGACCGCGACGGCTGGCTCGACGTCCTGGTGCTCACCAACCAACTGGAAGGAACCGAGCCCGACGGTCGCGCCGACCGGCTGTTTCGCAATCGCGGGGATGGATTCTTTACCGAGGTGACGAAAGCAGCCGGTCTCGGCGCGAAGACCTTCGGTCACGCCGCCACATGGTTCGATTACGACGGCGACAGGTGGCCCGATCTTTATATCTGCAACGATTTCTCCGGGCCGGACGGCTTTTATCGCAACAACGGCGACGGCACCTTCACGCCCATCCTCGACGAGACCGTGCCGCATACGCCGTTTTCGTCGATGGGCGCGGACGCCGGCGACATCAACAACGACGGCCGCTTCGATCTGCTGATCGCGGACATGGCCACGACGACGCGGGAAAAGGATCGCCGCGGGCTCGCCGCCTCGCGCAACGACGTCCTGCGCACCGCCACCACGCCGCACACCGCCCCGCAATACATGCGCAACGCCCTGCTGGTGAATTCCGGCAGCGGCCATTTCGCCGAGGCCGCCTGCTGGGCAGGCGTGGCCGCGACCGACTGGACCTGGGCCCCGCGGCTGGAGGATTTCGACAACGACGGCTGGATCGACCTCCACGTGACCAACGGTATGGTGCGCGAAGCGAACAACACCGACCTGCTCGCGGACATGATGCGCGCCCTTTCCGATCCGCAACGCATCGGCGTGATCAAAAAGGCCCCGCCGCTGAACGAGGCCAACCTCGCCTACCGCAACCTTAACGGCGAGGGCTTCGAGCCCGTCACGAACGAGTGGGGCCTGGGCGAGGTCGGCGTGAGCTTCGGCTCCGCGACCGCGGATTTCGACGGCGACGGGGACCTCGACCTCGTGTATTTGAACTATGACGACGGCCTCAGCGTCTATCGCAACGACACGCAGGGCCGCGGGCTGCAAGTGCGGCTGACGGGCACGAAGTCCAATCGCGACGCAGCCGGTGCCGTGGTGCGCATCGAGACCGGCACCGGCCTGCAGGCCCGCGATTTCACGGTCGCGCGCGGCTACGCGTCGGGCAGCGAGCTCGTCGCCCACTTTGGGTTAGGCGACGAAGCCACCGTGCGCCGCCTGATCGTGGAATGGCCGTCGGGCGCGACCCAGGAGTTTCGCGATCTCGCCGCCGGTCACGCCTATCGCATCACCGAAACGCCCGGCGCGAAAGCGGCCGAAGCCCCGCCGACGGCCCCGTTGTTTCGCTCCGACAAACGCGCCGACGGTCTCGCGTTCACCGACGAATCCCGCCCCGCCGTGCCGGACCAGGAACAAGCGTTTCTTCCCTTTCGCACCGATCGCCGCGGCCCCGGCATCGCCGTGGCGGATATCGACGGCGATGGCGACGAGGATCTCTATGGCACGGCCACGACCGGCTCGCCCGCCCGGCTGCTGCGGCGCGACGGCGCGACGTTCGTCGAGGAAACTCCGCGCGGCCTCGCGAAAGGAGAGGTCGAGGACGGACCAGCGCTCTTTCTCGATTTCGACGGCAATGGCACGCGCGACCTGCTCGTGACGAAAGCCAGCGCCAACGCGAGCGCCTGGCCGAACGCGTATCAGCCGATCCTCTACGCCAATGACGGTCGGGGAAACTTCAGCCCGACGTCCGCGCTGCCGGAACTTTTTCTCAATGTCGGCGCGCTTTGCGGCGCCGACATCGACGGCGACGGCGACCTCGACCTTTTCCTCGGAGGACGCTCCGTGCCCGGCCGTTATCCGGAGACGCCACCGAGCGTGCTGCTCCGCAACGACGGCGGACGCTTCGTCGACGTCACCAGCGATTCGCCCGCGCTCGGCCGCGTGGGTCTTGTGAAAAGCGCGCTGTTCCGCGATGTCGATGGCGACGGTCGTCCCGACCTCGTCGTGGCGCTGGAGTGGGATTACGTGCGCTATTTTCGCAACGAGGGAGACGGACGCTACACCGATCGCACGAAGGAGGCCGGATTCGTTTCGGGCGGACGCGGCTGGTGGAACAGCCTCGCCAGCGCCGATCTGAACGACGACGGCCGACCGGATTTCGTCGCCGGCAATCTCGGCTTGAACACGACGTATCACGCGTCGGCCGCGCAACCCGCGACGTTGTTCTACGGCGATTTCGCGCAGAACGGCACGCGGCTGCTCGCGGAGGCCGTTTACGACGGCGCCGAACGCTATCCGCTGCGATCGCGCGCGGACATCGCCGCGCGGCTGCCGTTCGTGCTGCGTCGCTTTCCGAAGAACGACGCCTTCGCGAAGGCGACGATGGCGCAGGTCTTCGGAGAGAAAGCGCTCGCCGCCGCGGAACTCCGCGAAGCGGACAATTTTTCCTCCGGCGTGTTTCTGAGCCAGCCGGACGGCACGTATCGTTTCGCGGCTTTTCCGCGCGCGGCGCAGCTCGGCCCAATCCAGGGCTTGGTCGTCGCGGACCTCGATGGCGACGGCGCGGCCGATGTCTGCGCGGTGCAGAACTCCGACGCGGCGATTCCGCGCTTCGACGGCGCGCTCGGAATATTCCTGCGAGGACGCGGGGACGGTCAGTTTGAACCGCTGCCCCCGGCGCGCTCCGGGATCGTGGTGCCGGGCAATGCCCGCGCGCTCGTTGCCTTCTCCGCCCGCGACCGCGGCCGGCCTGATCTTTTTCTCACCCGCCATGGTGGGCCCGCCGAGCTGCTCGCGAATCAAAGCGAGGGCGCGCGCTGGCTCACCGTGCGGCTCGAAGGCGGGAAGGGAAACCCCGATGCGATCGGCGCGCAGGTGCAGTTCGTGTTCTCGCAGCGGCGGCCCAGCCATCACGAGGTTGGACTGGGCGACGGGTGGTTCAGCCAATCGAGCCCCGCGCTCTTCGTGGCGACGACGCCCGCCGACCGGTTGATCGAGGCGGTCGTCACCTGGCCGGACGGACATCGCTCGCGGCACGCCAATCCACCGGCTGAAGGCGTCTGGCGCTTGCGACGGCGTTGAGGTTTCCACACCTCCCAGGTAAGCGATCGCATGAATCTCTTGAAGAACCTCCGGACCGACCGACGTGCGCTTTGGTGGAGTCCCGTCTTCGCGCTTGCGTTATTTCTCCTGCTGCAGGCCGATCTGGCGCAACTCCGGTGGGTCTCGGACCTCTCCGCGCAAGGCAGCCCGCCGCCGGCGCGCGACGCGTATTCGCCGACCGGTTACGCCCTCGGTCAGCGGCATTTTATCGGCAAGCACGAGCGCGGAGAAACCTATCGCTGGATCGCCGCCACGCAGGAGCTGATGGACACCGGCTTCCTCGGCGCCCGCATTTACGACGGCGACACGATCCCGTCCGGCCGCCCGCAATTGCTGCTGAAGTTATACGCGGCGTGGTTGACGGCGGTCGCGTGGGGGATCCACGGATTCACCGGCGCACCGCTGCCGATCGCGGTCGAACAGGCGGCGCTGTGGGAGCCGCTTCTCTCGCATCTGCTGATGCTGGTCGGATCGAGCGTCTTCATGGTCAGACGATTCGGCTGGGCGAGCGGCGCCGCGAGCGCGCTCGCCTTCGCGCTCCTGCCATCGATCGCCGGTCAATTCCTGCCCGGTGCGCTCACCGCGCGGACGTGGGCCATGTTTTTGGCTGCTTACGCGATCGCTCGCGGGTTCACGGCGAATCAGGAAGATGACCGCCGCGATCCCGCGTTCGGCCTGGGTGCCGCTCTCGCCACGAGCGCCGCTCTCTGGCTGGATCCGGCCTGGGGTTTTCCGGCCGTGCTGGCCACCGCCGCGAGCGGATTTTTCCGCCGGCCCGCGACGGCGTCCGCGCCTTTTCTTCGCTGGTCGCTGATCGGAGCGGGACTGACTTTTGCGGCCTGGCTCGTGGACCGCACGCCTTGGTCCCTCGCGGCCGGCGAACTCCGTTACGTCCATCCGCTGTATGCGCTCGCGTGGCTGGGCCTGGGTTTCGCGCTCGAGGGTGTCCACCGGCTTCGCGCCAAAAACCCCGGGCGTAAACGCACATTCCTCCTGCTGCTTGTCGCGGCGGTGCTGTTGTCCGCTCTCGGCTACGCGCAGGTGCGAAACGATTTTCTGGGCTGGCTTTACCCCAGCGTCTGGATGCGTCGCATCACGTCGCTCGACGAATCCAGGGCGTTTGCGACGGCGTTCGACTGGATCGCTCAGGCGAGTTTCGTGGAGATCGCGCTGCTGACGGCTCCCATCGTCGGGGCCAGCGCAGCGCTCGCACTCGGTTGGCGGCGGCGTAGCTCCTCTGCCGAGATCACGCGACGCCAGCTGATTTCCGCGACGGTCATCTTCGCCGGCGTGCTGCTGCTGGCGCTTTTTCGCGTTCGCTGGGGCGTGGTCGCCACCCTCCTCGCGTGGCCGCTGGTCGCAGGAATCGTTCGCGATGCGCCGGTTTATCGCCGCATCGCGGCAACGGCGGCGGGCTTGTTTCTACTCACGCTCGCGCTGTGGTCACGCTCGCTGCCGGCGACGCTCGCGCGACCGGGCGTCGACACCGAACCGAGCGCTGCAGACGTCGAGGCGCTTCTGTATCGTCATTTCTCGCACTGGCTCGCGTCGCACACGCCCGGTGAAAAAATCGTCGCGCTCGCCCCACCCGAGTTGTCGGACTCGATCGTGTTTCACGGCGGTGGACACGTGTTGATGTCGACGGCCTGGGAATCCTATCCGGGCCAGCTCGCCGCGCGCCGGATCCTCAGCTCGCTGGAATCCACGGAGGCGGAAGCGGTGCTGCAGGGACACGAGATCACGCACCTGATCCTGCCCTCGTGGGACAAAGTTCTCCCGTTGTTTGTGCAAAAACCGCTCGAGCCGGGCCGCGACACGCTCTTCGACCGGCTCGATCGCTGGACGTATCCAGGGTATTTGCGACCGATCCCCTACCGGCTGCCGCCGGCGCCGGTTTACGTCGGGCAAAAGCTCGCGGTGTTCAAAGTCACCCCGCTGCAGGATGAGCCGCTGATGCTGAGCCGGCTCGCGGAATACTTCGTGGAAATGGAACGCCCCGAACCCGCGGCGATGGTCGCGCGCGTGTTGATGAAGGCGTATCGCGACGACCCGAATGCCGCGATCGCCCGCGCGTTCGTTGGCGCGGATGCGCGACAAACGACCGACTTCGAACGCGAGCTCGCCCGTCTCGCGCGAGATGTCCGCGACGGACGCACGCCGCCTTTGTGGGACCGTCGCGTGCAACGCGCGATCGCGCTCGCCCTCGGTCGTCAACGCGAGCTCGCGCGAACCGAGATCGAGGCGTGTTTGGACACCGCCACCGCCGCCGACCTGCTCGAGCTCACGCCACTGCAAGCCTACCGGCTGAGCACCCTCGCCCACGCCTACGGGCTTCGTTTCGCTGACGAAAACCTGACCTCGCTCCTCGCCGCGCTCGGTGCGGAATATCGGCCCGCCGAACCGAAGGGCGACTCGCGCTGAACACCGCGAGCGCGCCCCTTTCACTCGAGGTCGATGATCCCGCGCTTCACCGCGACGACCAGCGCCTGGGTGCGGTCGGACACGCCGAGTTTGCTGAAGATGTTCGCCACGTAGATCTTGATCGTCCCGACGACGAGGCCGAGTCGCGCGGCGATTTCCTTGTTGCTGAGGCCCTTTGCCAGAAGCTTCAGCACCTCCATCTCGCGCGGCGACAACCGCGCCAGGAGCCGCTCCGCGATCTTGGCCGCGACCTGTGGCGGGATGTATTGCTCGCCGGCGTGCACGAGACGAATCGCCTCCAGCAGCCGGTCGAGCGCCATTTCCTTGACCACGAAACCCGCGGCGCCGGATTTGACCGCCTGATAAACCTCCTCGCCTTTGGCATAGTTGCTGTAGACGAGCACGCGAACCGCACCGAACTCCTCACGGAGCGCCCGAATCGTATCCACGCCGCTCATACCTTGCATGCGCAGGTCGAGCACGACCACGTCGGGCTGGTGCCGGCGATAGGCGGAAATCGCCTCCTGCCCGTCCTCGACGTCGCCGACCACCTCCATGTCGAGGGCATCGTTGATCGCCGTCATGAGCCCCATGCGAATGGCCATGTGGTCATCGACGAGCAGGATCTTGATTTTCTTCGTGTCATTCATCGGCGGAAAGGGGTTCGGGAGCGGCTTCGCGCAGCGGCACCTCGATGCGGATCGTGGTTCCCTGTCCCGGGACGCTATCGATGGCGAGCGTTCCTTTGAGTCGCTTCACGCGCGTGCGGATTCCCCGCAGACCGAGATGCCCCGTGCGCTCGCGCAGCACCTCGTTCGGCAGGAAACCGACTCCATCGTCCGCGATCGTCAATGTCACCGCGGCCCCGGCATAGCCGAGCCGGATCGAAATCCGATGCGCCTGCGCATGGCGCAGAGCGTTGGTCGTGGCTTCTTGGGCGATGCGCAGCAGGTTGTGATTGGCGGTCCGCCCCAGCGCGACGGGTTCGCCCTCCACGTCGACGTCGATCGTCACCTCCTCGTCGTTGATGAACGTCGTGAGATTGCGCAACGCGTCGCCCAGTTCGGTGCCCTCGAGCAACGGCGACTCCATGTCCCAGACCGCATGCTGCACTTCCTGCCGCGAGTAGGAGATCATGTTGCGGACCACGTTGAGCCGCGAACGAATGTCGCCGCCGACCGCCGGCAGCTTGAGCGTCGTGTCGAGCTGCAACATCGCTCCGGTCAAACCCTGCTGCACGCTGTCGTGGATCTCGTTGGCCAGACGGTTGCGCTCGGCCAGCGTCGCGGCCCGGCGGGTTTCCTCGCCGAGCTTCGTCATCGTGGTTTCGAGGTCGCGAGTGCGCGTCTTCACAAGGGCCTCGAGATCCCGGTTGCGCCGACGTTCCAGATAACTGGACCACCGCGTCACCCCGGCAAGGACGAGCAGCCCGGCGCCTCCCATCAGCAGGTAGGCGGGCCAGGTGCGATGCCAGGGCGGCAGGATTTCGAACTCGAAAGTCGACGGCTCGGACGAATCGCCCTGGGCGGCGACCGTCCTGACCTGCAGCCGGTAAGCGCCTTCGCGGAGCCGGCGAAAGCTGAGCAGAGAACTGTCGAGCGGTGCCCACGGCTCGTGCTCGCCGAGGCGGTATTCATATTCCGGAGACCGCCGCCACGCGTCCGTCCCCGAGTAGAAGCGAAAGCTGAGGCTGTTCTGCGCAAACTCCAGGCGCCGCGGCGTGGCGGCGGCGTCGGACGCCAGCAGTTCCTCGTTGCGCTGCAGATCCACGATGGAGACCAGCGTGGGCCGGCGCGACCGCGGCGACGGCGCGGACCAGGACCGCTCGATATGATACAGGGACCGTTCCGCCAGGACCCAGACTTCGTTGCCGGGGAGGATGCGCACGACCGGATAACGGTCGTTCACCAGATCGAAACTGGTGGCGTCCATTTCATAGCCGTGTTCGCCGGGCGCGAAACGCACGAGGCCCTCGTTGTGCGACGCCCAGATCACGCCGTTCTCGTCGCGCTGGAGCCGCGTGATCCAATACGGCGAACGGTCGAGCAACTGCTGCAGTTCCGGGGCGTCGCACCACGTGCCGGTTTTTTGGTCGTAGAACCGGTGCGGCTCCTCCTCCAACGCGCTCAACATCACGATGTCGTCGACCGATCCGATGTTGACCCACGAGCCCTTGGTCCACGACTCGTTCGGGATCACCTCCAGTTGCAGCCGGCCGTCGTGGTGCCACAGCCGCGCCACGCCGCCACCGCCCATCTCCATCCAGACGGAATCGCCGACGCGATGCACGATGCGCGGGTTCGGGGCGCCCGGAATGCGAGGCACCGCCTCGGTCCATTCCCCGTCGCGCCACTCGAGGAGTGCGATCTCCGACGGGCCGATCACGTAGCAATGGTTCTCGTCGGTCATCACCAGATGCGCGAGATTGCGCACCGAACGGACGGGCCGCAGGACGCCGTCCGGCTCGACCGCAAACAGTTCGTCCCCGTTGCCGACGAGCATCCGCGATCCCCACGCAGCCAGGGCCCATGCCCCGCCCGGCGGCTGCGCGGGCCACACTTCAAAGGAGGTCGGCGCGCCGCGGCTGCCGGGCACCGCGCTGAACAGGCGTCCGTTCGAGACCACCATGATGCGGTCGTTCCACACGGCGACGATCGGCCAGACCACCGGCAAACCCAACCGTTGTCCAAAGGCGGACAGCGGGCTGCCATACAATATTTTCTCGATCGAGTCTTCGGTCTCCACCCAGAGCACCCCCGGCTCGCGATTGGCCAGCGCGGCGATGTTATGATATTGCGACGTGGTCAGCGCCATCAGCACTTCGCCCTCCTTCGAAAAGAGCAACACCCCCTGGCCCGTCACTCCGATCGCGATGCGGCCGTCGACCAGTTGCTGCAAAATCGAGACCGGACCACGAATGACATCGGATTCGAGCTTGGGCCACGGCGACACGGTTTTTCCGTCGAACACCATCAATCCGCCGCCGACGAGCGCGACGAGGCTGCGCGTCTCGTCGAGAGGCGTCGAGAGTTCCACGACGGTCCGGTCCAGCTCCGTGCCTGCCGCCAATCGCATCGCCCCGGCGTCCACATCCACGTGGCGCAGCGGCTCATCATAAGCGGAGATATAAGCCTGATCTCCGACGCGAAACAGCCGTGAAAGCCGCGGCACTTCCAATAGGAAGCTGCGTTTGCCGGCGAAATCCCAATAGGCGATGCCATTCCAGCTCGCGAAGAAGATGCCGCGTTTCGTCACGAGCAGATGGTCGAACGTGGCGGTGGCCACCCACGCCGGCGGGGTCGCTGGCGTCAGCGACACGGGATGCAGCCGTCCGTCCTTGCCGCTCTCGACATAGCCCCAGGAGCCGCGCGCGCCGTAATACGAGCGGCCGTCGGGCGCCGGCACGACATTGATCATCGCCACCTGATCCTTCCCGCCCTGTTCCGCGATATTCAACCAGGCGGTGTCATTGAGAACCGAATACACCGCGTCGTGAATCACCGCGAGCCGGCCGAAGCGATCGAACCCCAGCCGTGAGCCGCGCGGCACCGCCCCGATGTCGCCCAGCGAATACGAACGGATGTAGGGCATCCCGCGCACCGGCGAAACCTCGGCCGCCGCAGGCGTCGGCGCACACGCCAGCCCCACCGCCAGGATACAGCCGCTCCACCCGGCGACGAACCGAGCCCGTCGCGATGAGCCTGCCGGCGACACCCGCCCCTCTCTGTTTCCAATCTCCGAAAGCATCTGGTGCGCTCTTGAAAGCAGCCCCGCAACGTGAAGCGCCGTCTCCGCGCAGGTAAAGCCCATTCGCCACCCGCGGACCGAAACCGCGCGCCGCTCCGGACCGGCTATTACCCGGGCAATAGTTCTGCCTACCTCCAATGCCGGGTTGCCGCCGACGCCTCGCGGTTGCGTGATGCGCACGCTGCGATCAGCCGTTCGGGCCGCTCCCCCCGCGCCCGATTCCCTTCCACCCCCCGATGAGCCAGCCCCACCGCGTCGCCCCTATCCGCCTGCTCCGCCCCGGCACGCACCGCGACCACGGCCAACGTCCCGCGCGCTGAGCCATGGTCCGGTTGCTGACAGGTTCCAGGCACAAGGTGCTCATTGCCGGCTCCGTGGCGCCCTACGAATGCCTCCGGGGCGTCGAACGTTTCGCCCGCGAACACGACTGGCATCTCGTGATGGACATGCTGTTCACCGGTTCGCTGCCGCGTGGCTGGACCGGCAGCGGCGCCCTCGCGATGCTGCCCTACCAGCCTGACCTGCTGGCGCACCTGCGGGCCACCGGCGTGCCGTGCGTGGTCTGCACCGGCGACGGCGAAACCTTTCCCCGCGTCGAAACGGACCACGCGGCGATCGGCCGGCTGGCCGCGGATCATCTGCTGCAGCGCGCCCACCGGAGTTTCGCGTGGGCGCCTTTTCTCAACGACGCCGCCAATCGCGACCGGCTCGCGGCCTTCCAGTCGCGTCTCGCCGAACACGGCTGCGGCTGCCGTCTCCTGCCGGCGCTGCACACGCGCATCGGTCCCTACTGGCAAGGCAACTGGACCGAACACCGGCGCCTTCTCACCGCCGAGCTGCTGCGCCTCCCGCGCCCGACGGCGGTGTTCGCGTTCAACGATTGCGTCGCGACCAATCTGGTCGACGCCTGCCGCGATGCCGGACTCCGCCTGCCGGAGGACATCGCGGTGCTCGGCGTCGGCAATTCGATCGTCGCCCAGACGTCGCCCGTGCCACTCTCCAGCGTGGACGACAACATGGAGGAGCTCGGCTATCAGGCGGCGGCCTTGCTCGAGCGGCTGATGGGCGATCCCGACATCCGGCCGGAACTCGTGCGCGTGCCGCCGCGCGGGATCGTCACGCGCGTGAGCACCGACATCGTCGCCGTCAACGATCCGCGCGTCGCACGGGCTCTGAGCTACATCGCCGAACATTACCCGGATCCGATGCTGACCGTCTGCAAGGTCGCGGACGCCGTTGGCATTTCGCGGCGCAATCTCGAACGCAGTTTCCGCGACGAGACCGGCGGCACGATCAACGACTACATCATCGCCATCCGGATGCGTGAAGCCTCGCGTCTGCTCAAGGCGCATCCACGCGCGAAGAGTTCCGAGATCGCCGCGCTGGTCGGCATTCCCGGCGCCGGCACGTTCTTCCGCACCTTCCGCCGGTATTTTGGAACTTCGCCGAGCTCGCATCGCGAGACCGCGGAGCCCGACGCGCGCGCGGACGCTCCCGGGAAACACCTCCGCGCCGCGTCAGTCGCGGCCCTCCACCCCGCGCGTCGCGCCGCCCTGTCGGCCTGACCCGATCGTTTCCATTTTCTGTATGAAATCACTCCGCTTCCTGCTCCTAGTGGCGATGCTCAGCATCGTCCCATTCGCCCCGGCTCGCACCGCACCGGTCGCTTTCGACTGGTTCGAGTATTCCGGTCAAGACACCGGACCGAGCCCCGCCGCCGGGGAGTTCCGCACGCCGATCCTCACCGGGTTTTATCCGGACCCGAGCATCTGCCAGGTGGGCGAAGACTATTACCTCATCAATTCCACCTTCGCCTATTTTCCTGGCATCCCGATTTTTCACAGCCGGGATTTGGTGAACTGGCAGCAGATCGGCCACGTGATCGATCGCCCGCAACAACTTCCCTACGCCGGGCTCGGCGTTTCGCGCGGCATCTTCGCGCCGGCGATCAGTCATCACAACGGCACGTTTTATGTCGTGTGCACGATGGTCGACGCCGGCGGCAACTTCGTTGTCACCGCCACGAATCCCGCGGGTCCGTGGTCCGATCCGACGTGGCTGGATTTCGAGGGCATCGATCCTTCGATCTTCTTCGACGACGACGGCCGTGCGTGGATGATCAACAACGGCGCGCCCGAGGGTCCACCGCTCTACGACGGTCACCGCGCGATCTGGATCCAGGAGTTCGATCCTGGTGCGCGCCGCATGATCGGTCCGCGCAAGGTGCTCGTGAACGGCGGCGTGGATATCTCCAAGAAGCCCGTCTGGATCGAAGGACCGCACATCTACAAGCGGGACGGCTGGTATTATCTCTGTTGCGCCGAGGGCGGCACGAGCGTGAACCACTCGCAGGTCATTCACCGCAGCCGCCAGGTCGACGGGCCCTACGCTCCTTGGGATCAGAATCCGATTCTCACGCAGCGCGATCTCGACGGCCGCGTGCCCAATTCCGTCACGTCCACCGGCCACGCCGATCTGGTGGTTGGCCCCGACAAGAACTGGTGGGCGGTTTTTCTGGGCGTGCGCCCGTATGACGGACGCCACTCGCCGATGGGCCGCGAGACGTTTCTCCTCCCGGTCACCTGGCCCAAAGATGGCTGGCCGCGCATTCTTCCGCCCGGCGAACGCGTCCCGCTCGTCGCCCGCACGCCCGCCGGCGCCCGCGTGAGCGATGCGCCGTCCTACCTGAACGGCAGCTTCACGTGGCGCGACAATTTCTCCGGCGCGCTCTCGCCATTGTGGATCATGTTGCGCACGCCGCAGGAAACCTGGTGGAAAACGGACACCGCCGCCGGACAGCTCTCACTCACCCCTCGCGCCGAACCGCTCTGGGACAAAGGCAACCCGAGCTTCCTCGCGCGCCGCGTGCAGCACGCGCAGTTCACCGCGTCGACGTCGCTCGCCATTCCCGAAACGCCGGGCGTCTCCGCCGGCCTCGCCGTGTTTCAAGGCGAGCGTTTCCACTACTTCCTCGCCGTGAAGCGCGAAGCCGACGGCGTCGTAATCAATCTCGAGAAACTCGCCGGCGGCGCGCCGGAGATCGTCGCCTCGCGCCGTCTCGAATCGAGCGGTCCGATCGCGTTGCGCGTCGAAGCGAATGATGCGACCTGCCGTTTCGCTTACGCGCCGACGCCGGGCAACTGGCAGACGCTCGTCGACAACGCCGACGCCAAGCTCCTTACCACCGCGGTCGCGGGCGGTTTCGTGGGCGCCACGGTCGGCGTGCACGCGCGTCTCGACCGCGCATCGTCCGCGCCGTCGGCGTCCGCCGCCGCGACCAACGGCAAGGAAACCTTCGTCATCGTCCACGGCGCGTGGGCCGGCGGTTGGGAACACAAGAAACTCGCCGAAGCCCTCGAAGCCCACGGCCACAAAGTCTACCGGCCAACGCTCACCGGGCAGGGCGAACGCTTCCACCTCGCGACGCCCGACGTCGATCTCGCGCTGCACATCCAGGACGTCGTCAATCTCATCGAATGGGAAGACCTGCACGACATCGTGCTGGTCGGTCACAGCTACGGCGGCATGGTCGTGACCGGCGTGGCCGACCGCCTCGCGAATCGGATCAAGCGTCTGATTTACCTCGATGCGTTCGTGCCGGAAAACGGCGAAAGCGCGCAGGCCGCGATGGGTGGCAACCGCGGCCCGCGCCGCTCGACGAATGGCTTCATCCCGCTCGGCGACCAGACCGGCAAACCGCCGCCGCACGTCGTGCCGCAATCGGAGAAGACCTTCACGCAACCGATCGAGCTCGCGCATCAGGACGAAGCGCGCCGGCTGCCGACGACCTACATCCTGACGGTCGATCCGGGCAAATCCGCCGAACAGGATGGCTTCTTCCGTTTTTATGAACGTGCGAAGGCCCGCGATTGGGACACCGAAATCATGACCGGCGATCACGTCGTCCACCTGAGCAAGACCGAAGAGTTGGCGCAGCGCTTGGAAAAGGCGCTCTAGATATCATGTCCGCTCCCGCGGATCGCCCGTGTAAAGCGGGGTCTCCCGACCCCGCCGCAACGCCGCGAACGCCGCCAACCCGGCGGGGTCAGGAGACCCCGCCCTGCAATGGAGAGCCGCCGGAACGCGCTCAGCACCGCGCACGCCGCGGCACCGCCGCCGCGCGCATAACCGTCAAGGAACCGGCGGATTCTCGGGGCGTCATTTTTCGCGCAACCTCTCTGCACCCCGACGCGCCCGCGCCTCCCACGCTGCGCGCCGTCATCGCTCTATGAATCCTTCACTCTCCGCCGCGGCACGCGGCCGGTCGCATCGTCGGCGAAGCCTTTTCGCCGTCGCGCTGCTTGTGCTCGCCGGCTCCGCATTCGCGCGCGATCCGAATTTCCACATCTTCCTCTGCTTCGGCCAGTCGAACATGGAGGGGTTTCCGGGTATTCCCGAGGAGGAAAAGGCGTTTGCCGATCCGCGGTTCCAAGTCCTCGCCGCAGTGGATTTCCCAGAGCTGCATCGCCAGCAAGGCCAGTGGTATAACGCCGTCCCGCCCCTGTGCCGGCCGAACTGCGGCCTCAGCCCCGCCGACTATTTCGGACGCACGCTCATCGCGCGCCTCCCCGCCCAGGTGCGCGTTGGCGTCGTCAACATTGCCGTCGCCGGCGCGAAGATCGAGGTGTTCGACGAACACACGCGCGAAGCCTACGCCGCGACCGCGCCGGACTGGATGAATGGCATTCTTGCCGCGTATCAGGAAAGTCCCTACCGGCATCTCGTCGCGCTGGCGCGGCGCGCGCAGGCCGACGGGGTGATCAAGGGCGTCCTGCTGCATCAGGGCGAATCCAACGCCAACGACCCCGATTGGCCGCGGAAGGTCAAAGCTATCTACGAGAACCTCCTGCGCGACCTGAACCTGCAGGCGCAGGATGTGCCGCTTCTCGTCGGCGAGCTCGTGGCCGCCGACCAGCAAGGAGCGTGTGCGAGCATGAACGCGATCATCGACAATCTGCCGAAGCTGATTCCCACCGCGCATGTGGTATCTTCCGCCGGTTGCGAGGCGCGGCCGGATCACCTTCATTTCACGCCCGCGGGCTATCGCGAGCTCGGCCGCCGCTACGCCCAGACGATGCTTCCACTGCTCGCTCACCCCTGACGCCACCCCGCCTCTCATGATCAGATCCTCCTTGCTGTTGTTGTTCTCCGCGCTGGTCATCTTCGGCGCCGAAAGCGCCGCGCCCGAACCGGTGAAAACCGAGTTCGGCCTCGTCCAGGGCGTGCGCGAAAACGATCTCACCGTTTACCGCGGCGTTCCGTTCGCCGCGCCGCCCACCGGCGATCTTCGCTGGCGTCCGCCGCAGCCGGCGACGCCGTGGACCGGTGTCCGCGAGACCGTGCGTTTCGCGCCCGATCCGTATCAGGGCGACGGCCAAGGCAACGTCAGCGAGGACTGCCTTTATCTCAACATCTGGACGCCCGCGTGCGCCGCCAACGAGCACCTACCGGTGCTCGTGTGGATCTACGGCGGCGGTTTCTCGTTCGGTTCCACGTCGACGCCCGTGCACAACGGCGAACACCTCGCGCGTAAGGGCGTCGTGCTGGTCACGATCAACTACCGCGTGGGCCCGCTCGGGTTTCTCGCGCATCCGGAGTTGAGCGCCGAATCGCCGCAGCACGTTTCTGGCAACTACGGCCTCCTCGACCAGATCGCAGGACTCCGCTGGGTGCAGAACAACATCGCCGCGTTTGGCGGCGATCCATCACGCGTGACGATCTTCGGCGAATCCGCCGGCGGCATCTCGGTGAGCATGCTCTGCGCCTCGCCGCTCGCGCGCGGTCTGTTTCACGGCGCGATTTCGCAAAGCGGCGGCTCGTTCGGCCCGCCGCGTCCCACGACCTATCCCGGCGAGAACATGCGTCGTCTCGCCGCGGCCGAGCAATCCGGCGTCGCCTTCGCGCAAAAAGCCGGCGCGCCTTCCCTCGCCGCGCTGCGCGCGCTGCCGCCGGGAAAACTTCCCGCCGGTTGGGGCAGCGGGGCGGCGTGGCCGATCATCGACGGCTGGGTGATTCCGGACGACCAATACAAACTCTACGAAGCCGGTCGCTACAACGACGTGGCTATCCTCGTCGGCTACAACTCCGACGAGGGTCTGAGTTTCTCGCGCGAGAAAACGCCCGAGGAATTCATCGCCAACACCCGCCTGCGTTACGGCCCGTTCGCCGACAAACTCCTCGCCGCCTATCCGGCCGGCACCGACCGCGTGCCGAAGACCGCGCGCGATCTCATGCGCGACGCCGCCTTCGGCTGGCACACGTGGAGCTGGGCGCGGCTGCAGTCCCGCACGGGCCGCTCGAAGGTTTTCCATTATTACTTCGACCAGCATCCCGTCCGCGCTGCGGATTCCGCCGCCGCCGATCACGGCATGCCGCACGGCGTCGACGTGCCGTATGTGTTCCAAACCCTCGATCGCGCGGACAAGAACCTCACGCCGGGAGATTTCGCGATCTCGGAAACGGTTGCGACCTACTGGACGAATTTTGCCAAGCGCGGCGATCCCAACGGCCCGGGCGTGCCGGCCTGGCCCGCGTTCACCGATCGCGACCGCCGCGTGATGTGGTTCCACGACGAAGCCAAACCCGGCTCCGTCCCAAGCGCCGATTCGCTCGAGGTGCTCGACGCTTACTTCGCTTGGCGTCGCACGCCCGAAGGCGAAGCCTGGGCCCAATAACCTCTTTGCATTCTCCGATCATTATGAAACTCCTCCGCCCCGTCCTTCTTCTCGCCCTTACCACGCTAGCTTTCACGTCGGCGCGCGCCGCCGATCAAAAAGACCGCTACACTTACGTCATCGTCCACGGCGCCACCGCCGGTGGCTGGGAATGGAAGCGCACCGGCCAGTTTCTCGACGACGACGGTCACACCGTTTATCGCGCGACGCTCACCGGCCTCGGCGAGCGCATGCACCTCAACAGTCCCGACGTCGATCTGCAGACGCATATCAACGACGTCGTGAATCTGATCCTCTTCGAAGATCTGCACGACGTCGTGCTGACGGGCCACAGCTACGGCGGCATGGTCATCACCGGCGTGATGGATCGCGTGCCCGATCGCATCAAACACGTCGTCTTCCTCGACGCCGCGGTGCCCGACGACGGCGAGTCGATCTGGGACCTCTTCGGCGGCAAGGGTCCCGCCGGCTCGAACATCGTCGACGGCTTCATGCAGGTCCCCTGGGTCAAGCCCGACGCCAAGCCGCCGCACAACGTCAAGCAGTCGATCAAGTGCTTCAATCAGCCCGTTTCCTATCGCAACCCCGCCGCGCTCGCGCTGCCGGTGACCTACGTTGCCTTCGTGCCGAAGGACAAATCCATCGAGGAGCGCGCGGCCCAGGACAAGAGCTGGCAGCGCGCGAAAGCCCGTGGCTGGACAATCCGCACGTTTCCCGGCGGCCATGTCGCGCAACAAGAAGACCCGCGCGGCGTCGCGTCGCTGATGGAGGACGCCGTGAACGATCGCAACGAAGCAGTCGCGGCCAGCTCGTCCGCCCCGGCAACGAAGCACTGAGTTGCGGCCGCGGCCACGACGGCCCGAACTCGTCCTCGCCACCCCGCGCGAAGATCTCTACGAGATCGAAGGCCTCGCTGCGCCTTTTCATGAGCGACTTCCCTGCCCCTGCGCCGGTGGCGCAACGTCCGTTTCACCTGCTGACGAAACCCGTCGGTTCCGCCTGCAATCTCGCTTGCACCTACTGTTTTTACCTCGAGAAAACGCACCTTTATCCTGCGACGACCCAGCTTCGCATGTCGGCCGACCTGCTGGAGCGCTACATCCGCGACTACATCGCCGCGCAACCCGGCCCGGTGGTGTCGTTCGCCTGGCAAGGCGGAGAGCCCACCTTGCTCGGCGTGGAGTTCTTCCGCACCGCGGTCGCGCTCCAGGCTCGTTACGCCGGCGATAAACGCATCGAGAATGCATTCCAAACCAATGGCGTCCTGCTCGACGACGCCTGGGGCGAATTTTTCGCGCGCGAGAAGTTCCTCGTCGGCCTCAGCATCGACGGCCCGAGGGAATTTCACGACGCCTACCGCGTCGACAAAGGCGGGCGGGCCACCTTCGACGACGTCATGCGCGGGATCGCGGTGCTGAAGCGTCACGGCGTGGAGTTCAACACGCTCACCACCGTCCACCGCAAAAACTCGCTCCAGCCGCTCGCCGTCTACCGTTTCCTGCGGGAGATCGGTTCCGGGTTCATCCAGTTCATTCCGATCGTGGAGCGCAACGCCGCGGCGGACGGGGCGGAGTCCGGCCTCTGGCTGGCACCTCCGCCCGACCACGCGGACGCCCGGACGCTCGATGCGCAGGTCACGCCGTGGAGCGTCCGGCCGGCGGACTACGGGCAGTTTCTCTGCACGATCTTCGACGAGTGGATCCAGCGGGACGTCGGCCGCATCTTCATCCAGCAATTCGATGCGGCGCTCGCCAACTGGGTGGGTGAACCGGCCGGCGTCTGTCTCTTCAACGAGACCTGCGGCCGCGCCCTCGCGATCGAACACAACGGCGATGTGTACAGCTGCGACCACTACGTTTACCCCGCCTACCGGCTCGGCAACCTGCGCGACCGACCGCTCGCCACCCTCGTCGACTCGCCCGCGCAGCGGCAGTTCGGCGAGGCCAAGCGGACCGGGCTGCCCCGCGAATGTCGCGAGTGCGCGGTCAGATTCGCCTGCCACGGCGAATGCCCCAAGCACCGTTTCCTGCCCACCCCGTCCGGAGAGCCGGGACTGAATTACCTCTGCACCGCCTACAAGCGCTTCTTCACCCACATCGACCCGGCGATGAGCACGATGGCGGCGCTCCTTCACGCGGGAGAGGCTCCGGGAAGGATCATGACCCTGCCCCGCAGCTACTGGATGCCGCCGCGCACAAGGGGGAGGCCGGAAACCCCCTTCCGACCTCCCGCCAGACGTTAGTGACCAAGCCAACAATGCGTTAGCGGTACAGGTCCGAAATTAATATAATCCTCGTCGCGGCGTCAGTCGTCGCCTTGCTCATATTATAGAATGTAAGGTTTTTATAAAAACCTGACGCCTCCCCTCGGCCCCCGCCATATTTTCTATATAACCTGAGTTATATCTGCGAGGTCGTCCGGTCGTGCTCACGGGTCGGCCCGCGGAAAACGGAGACAGTTTTGCACGTGGTCGAACTCGGCCAGATAAAGCCGGGCGATCGCCGGATCGGCGAGCACGACGAGCAGATCGTGCGAAAAAACCGAGGTGTTGTACCAATTGAAGCTGCCCTCGAGCACCACACGCTCGTCGATCACACAAAATTTTGCGTGCAGCGGGCTGTACGGCACGCGCTGGTCGTGTTTTCCGTACGCCAGCCAGACTGGAACGCCACCTTGTTGCAGCCGCGCCACTGCCGGCACCAGCGGCCGCCGCAATTCGCTCTCCATCGTATATTCCCGGCCCGGATCTCCCTCGCGCACAATATGGCCGTTGAGAATGAGCTGCACATCGACGCCCCGCCGGCGCGCGGCGAGCAGGGCGTCGATCACCGAATCGTTATAGTCGCCGCGCAGTTCCGAGACGTGAAACAGGCAGCCTCGCAGCGAGTGGCGCGCCCGGTGGATTTCGGAAACGATCGCCTGATGCGGCCGATACAACCGGCCGTCCGCCGCCGCGTGACGCCCGAAGGTGTACAGGAGGTTGAACACACTCCACGGGTCGATCTCGTAGGCTTGGATCACCCCGCCGCGGATGCTTTGGAACACATTGTCGAGCAGCCGGCAGACGCCATAGGAACGAAAGCTCAGACCCGACTCCCAGTTCGGTCCCCAGCGATCGAACGTGATGTTGAAAGAGCCGAGCAGACAGTCCTCGTCGCCGAACACGATGAACTTCGTGTGCATGTCCGGCGACAGCTCCACCCGCGGATCCCGGGAGGAACAGAACACGCCGATCAGCTCGATGCCGGAACGCTTGAGTCGCACATAGTTTTCGCTGCGCGTGAGCGTCATCTTCCGCCAGTCGACCACACACTGCACCTGCACGCCCTGCGTCGAGGCATACAGCAGATGATTCACGAAATCGGCGTCGTCGATGCAATCGACGCAAACCTTCACCGTGGCGGGCCGTCCGGTCGCGCAGCGCCGGCGATGGATCGTCTCGTCGAGCCGGTCATGAATGTAGCGCTTCGGGTGATACGGATGGTGCACCACGCCCCGCGTGAACTTCGGCACCACGCGCAGGGATTCGAAATGATGATTGAACCAGCGCACATCGCGCTGCAGCAAACCGGCGTCGACCTCGCACGTCCCGTAATCGTTTCCGCCCACCACCGGCGGCTCCCGGTGCGACCCCGCGGCACTTCCGGGCTCCGCAAGTCGATACGCGAACTGCGACGGATACGACCGTTCGCCGCAGTGAACGACAAACGCGAAAGTCACGTCGAGGATCGCTCCGAAAGGCCGCGAATCCAGTCCCAGATAAAAATCCCTCGTGCACCGATGCGCACCGCCCTCGGCCTCGCAGGCGTCGGTGTCCACGAGGTAGCGCTCGTTCGCCCCACCCTCCCGCCTCACCGTCAGAAGCACCTTGACGTTGATCGCCGTCGGGCCGTGCACGCGAAAACCGATGCGGACCCAGCGCAGCGTGAAGCGTTCGCCCAGCTCGTTCCGCCGCGGGAACGGCAGCCCCCATTCCGTCCAGGCCGGCGACGCCCACTGTTCGGCCAGCGCCATGATCCGCTCCCCTCACGCGCGCGGCACGAGCTCCGCGTAATAACCAGGATGATCGGACACACGCCCATAATCGGCCGGCGTGAACAGCCGCCGCACGGTCCTCGCCTCCAGCGCGCCGTCTTTCCGCAGAAAGATGTAGTCGATCCGGCTGCCGTTCACGGCGGTCTCGCCCGTTTCGCGCCGGCGCGATTGCACCAGCGCGTCGTCAAACTCCCCGCCAGCCATCACCTGCGCGTAACCGGCGGAATCCGGCGCCGCGTTGAAATCGCCGAGCAGCAACGTCGCCGCGACCTCCGGCGTGGCCCGATCGCGCGCCCACGCCGCCAAGCGCTCGAACTGCTCGCGAAAGCCGTCCTTCCACCAGCTCAGGTGCACGGAAAAAATATTCACGGCTCCCACGCACGGCACGTTCACCTGTGCCATGACGATCTTGCGGGAGTGAATGCTCTCCGCGTCGTGACGGCTCGACACATAACCCGCGTCCTTCACCACGATATCGTGGCGCGTGAGAATGGCGCTGCCTTCGCGATAAATGCCAAAACCGCGATGCGACCAATCGTGCACGAGATGATACGGCTCGCGCAGGCGGTCCCGGATTTTTTTGGCGGCGTTCTCCGCAAACGCGGCGCTCCCGCCTTCCCAAGGTTCCGCGACCTCCTGCAGACAGACGATATCGACCCGGTGATCGTCGATCGCCTGCGCAACCGTCGAGAGTTTCGCGTCCGCTTCCTCCTCCTGGTTGCAGTGGAGATTCAGCGTCATGACCTTCAGCGGCTCGCGGGCGACGACGTAGTTCGTGCCGAAGTTATTGTCCCAGAAAACGCCCGCCGCTCCCGTGCAACCGACCGCATACTCGACGCGCCAGGCATGCTGCACCGGGATGTGCGTCACCCAGATCGCGGTGCCCGCGGCCGAGGGATTCTGCGCTCCGCTCGCGTGCGCCCGCTCCCAATGCCGTCGCCAGAAAACACACTCGCGCGTCGTCCACACGTGGCTGTGATCCTCGTGCGAGCGGACAAACACCTGCCGCGCCTGCAGCGACGTGTGCACCGCCACGGTGACCGGCACAAACGTATCCTCGAGCGCCAGGCGCGCGTGCACGCGCACGTTCAGCAGCGGCTGCGAAGCCGCAAGCCACAGACCCGCATCCGCCGCGAGCGTGTAATTGCGACCGTCGTTCGAGTCCCACGCGTCGACGCCGGCCATCCGCACGCGCGCCGCAAACGCAATGCCTCCCGGCAGCCGCTCGCGGGACGAATCGAAGACCGCCTCCGCGTCCCACACTTCTCCGTCCTGACCGGTCGGGTGCGCGAAATGACACGGCAGCACACGCCACTCGCCCGCCTCGCCTGCCCAGTGAATCTCGATGCATTTATCGTAAGCGAGGTTCTGCACCCGCACGCCGAAGGATAACGTCTGCCGCTGGTCCTCCCCCGTTCGGGAGACGACATTGCCCGCGTAGAGCATCTGAATCGTGTTCACGCTCCTCCCGGCACGGCACCGCCGCCGCGTTGCACGGAGAGCCTACCGTAATGCGCCGCACCGGCGGGTCAAACTCCGGCGCCGGCGATGCAGGAACGCCACTCGCCGGCGTCGCGGAGCCTGGGCTCAGCGCAGAAAACTCCGCCCGACGCTGAGGACCGTCGGCAGCCATGCCGCAAGTCCACGAGCGCGTCGCGTGAGCAAAAAGCCGACGACTGCCGCGCCGCCGAGCAACCACCAACGATGCTGCGCGAGCGTCGCGCGGGCCGCTTGGCCGCGTGCACACAAGCGCTCCCGCTCAAGCTGCAGAATGCCGCGATGCAGATCCGCTTCCGCGAGCAGCAGCCGCTTCCGGGCGGCCAGCTCGTTTACTCCGGCTGGCGCAGGCATGCGGCGTCCTTTCTGAATTCAGCGACCGTGGCCGCGAAGGGCTTCGGCCCCTGCATCACGCGCCGGCGCATCACGTAAAAACACGTCGCGGCGGCGCCGAGCACCACGACGGTCAAACCAACCAATCCCGCGTATCCAGCTTGCTGCCACAGGAACAACGCGAGCGTGCCGACGGCGAGCAGGATGCCGGCGACCGCAAGCGCCAGCGCGGCGGCGAGCCACGCCAGCAAACCGAGCGCGCGGAGCTTCTCCTCCTGCAACTCGATCGCCGCCAGCTCCAGCCGCGTGCTCAGCAGTCCGAGCACGGACTGACCGAGCCGGCGGGCCGTCGCCAGCAGCCCGCCGTCCTGGGTTTCGCCTTCGGGCATGGCCTTATTTCCGGCGCAGCAACGCGCCGAGCAGAATGCCGACGCCAAACGCGACCGCGAGCGATTCATACGGGTGCGTGCGAATCGTCTCGTCGGCTTTGCGCGCCGCCACTTTCGCGGATTCTACGCTGCGCGCCTGCAGATCGTGGTAGGTGGCCTTCGCCTTTTCGAGCGCGGCCGCGAGGCGGGCGCGCGTTTCCTTCGCCTTGTCGCTCGCGTCGTCGGCCGTCGCCCGCAGCAGCGCCTCGGCGTTGCTCGCGAGCGATTTGAAATCCTCCACCAAACGCTCGCGCGCGAGGTGGGTTTGAGCGCTTTCCATATCGGGGAAGTGAGTTTCCATCGGAATTCCTGGGTTGAGGGTTGCGGATGATGGCTGCGATCGAAGAACCGGAGCGCAGCTTAACGGGTCACTGCGGTCCGCGCAACCGTTTCGCTGCCGCTCGTTTCCGACAACGAAAAAGGGGAACGCGTTCCGCGATTCCAGCGTCGGCTCACGTCACGACCGGATGCGAACGCTCGAGCTGGCCCGCCAGGCTGGAGGTCGACGTGCCGATGCGGCGCTTGAAGATCGTCTGGAAAAACGTGTTGTTCGGCACGAGCACCGTCTCGCCCGGGGAGCTCTCGAGCGTGGTGAACACTACGTTCATGTCCGTCACGCGACCGCGCGTGCTCGACGCCGGCAGCTCGAGTTCGTCGCCGATGCTGAAGGGCTTCAACACGACGAGCACCAGCGTGCAGAGAAAATTGCTCAGCACGCTCCACAGCGCCACGAAACCGATCGCGACGAGGCCGAGCACCGTGCCGATCACGGCGAGGATGCCGTTGATCTGAAATCCCCAGCGGCCGAGAATCAGCAGGGCCGCCGCGATCAGGACGGCATAGCGCAGGGCCAGCCGCACCGGGGTGAACGCCAGCCGCGGCAGGCCCGCCCATTCGGCGAATTTCAGGATCCGGCCTTTCAGGCCGAAAAAGAGGATGAGAGCGACGGCGACGATCGCCGCCGTTTCGATAAGTTTCCGGATGGTTTCGTGATCGAGCATGGGAACTGACTTTCTGGTTGAGCGCTGTCGAACAGCGACAGTCGGTCCGCCGCGTGGGAGCGGTAAGCTTTCGCATCCGGGAAGCCGCGCTGAACGAAGCTCGCGCGGCGGCGCCATCCGGGGAACGAACGTCCACCGCGACGGCGCCAGGGAGGCTGAAACGGACCCGGTCAATGCTGTAACCGGCTCGGGGCATCGCGATTCCCTCCGCCTGACAATTCGGTCATTCGCTCCGCGGTCGCGTGCGAATTCGCTTTTCGCCCGCGCGATCTCCGCGCCTCATCGCGGTTCGCATCATGGCCGCGGAACACTCCTCCCCGACGCCGGCGCGCATCCCGCGCCAGATCCCCTTCATCATCGGCAACGAGGGTTGCGAACGCTTCAGCTTCTATGGAATGCGGAACATCCTCACGGTGTTCCTCGTATCCTCTTTGCTGATGCACGTGCCGGAGGCGGAGCGCGGCGCGGCGGCCAAGGACGTTTTTCACACGTTCGTGATCGGTGTTTATTTCTTCCCGCTGCTCGGCGGCTGGCTCGCCGACCGCTTTTTCGGGAAATACTACACGATCTTCTGGCTGAGCCTCGTCT
This sequence comes from Opitutaceae bacterium, assembly GCA_040255565.1. Taxonomy (GTDB): domain Bacteria; phylum Verrucomicrobiota; class Verrucomicrobiia; order Opitutales; family Opitutaceae; genus Opitutus. The sequence goes on from JBDZVH010000003.1 coordinate 556,495, forward strand.
ACTGCCTCGGACATCTCTGCCTCGCCGTCTTCGAGTCGAACCGCACGGGTTTCTACGCCGGGCTTTCGCTGATCGCACTCGGCGCCGGCGGCATCAAGCCCTGCGTCGCGGCCTTCGTCGGCGACCAGTTCGACCGGACCAACAAGCACCTCGCGAAGCTCGTGTTCGACGCATTCTACTGGATCGTTAACTTCGGCTCGTTCTTCGCGTCGCTGTTGATGCCGATCTTTCTGCGTCAGTTCGGCGCCGCCGTCGCCTTTGGCATCCCCGGGGCGCTCATGGCCGTCGCCACCGCCGTCCTGTGGCTGGGCCGGAAGCACTACGTGCTCGTGCCGCCCGCGCCGGCCGATCCGCACTCGTTCCTGAAGGTGGCGACGACCGCCATCGTATCCGGAAACAAAGGACGCCTGCTCGCGGTCGGCGGCCTGGCCCTCGCCGTCCTCGCGCTCGCGGGGATCCCGTCGTTCGGCTTCGTCGTCGCGGCGTGCACCGCGCTCGTCGCCGTCCTCGCTCTCGGCGGGCTCGGGGCCTGGATCCAGCTCGACCGCGCCCGCGAGCGGCATCCGGCCGAGGCCGTCGAGGGCGTGCGCTCCGTGTTGCGCGTGCTCGTGCTGTTTTTTCTCGTGACGCCGTTCTGGTCGCTCTTCGACCAGAAGGCCTCGACTTGGGTCCTGCAGGCCGACGCGATGACGAAGCCGGCGTGGTTCCAGGCCGCGCAAATGCAGGCGCTCAATCCGGCGCTCGTCATGCTCCTGATTCCGTTCAACAACCTGGTGCTGTATCCCGCGCTGCGGCGGCTCGGCTGGGAAATGACGGCACTCCGTCGCATGACGCTCGGCATCGCGTTCGCCGGCCTGGCATGGGTCGTGGTCGCCGGCATGCAGCTCGTGCTCGATCGCGGCGACGCGTTTTCCATCGTCTGGCAGGTGCTGCCGTATGCGTTGCTCACGCTCGGCGAAGTGCTCGTCGCCGCGACCGGTCTCGAATTTGCCTACAGCCAGGCACCGCAGGCGATGAAGGGCGCGCTGATGAGCTTCTGGAATCTCACCGTCACGATCGGCAATCTCTGGGTGCTGATCGTGAACGCCGCCGTGCGCAACGACGCCGTCACCGACTTCATCGCCCGCCGGGGCTTCGGCGTGACGGCGTCGCAAATGTTTTTCTTCGCCGGCTTCGCTTTCGCCGCGGCGCTCGCCTTTGCCGCCGTCGCGCGGCGCTACCGCGTCGCCGATCACTACCGCGGTGCCTGAGCCGCTGCCGCGATTCTCCCACCGGATTGCCGCCGGCATTCACAACCAGACTCACTCATGATACTCCGGGATATGTTTTCGTCGTGGTCACCCCGCCGCCTCGCCCTCGCCGGTGTCCTGCTGCTGGCGTCACGCCTCGCCGCCGCCGATTCCGCCGGCTGGCGGATCGCGCTCGATCCGCAGGCTGAACCGCTGGAACGCTTCGCCGCCCGCGAACTGCAGCGCTACGTCTATGTCACCACCGGCGCACACCTGCCGATTTCCGACGCCGCGCCGCCGGCGGACAGCGCCGCGCTGGTCGTGACGTCGCGGAGTCGGCCGCTGGCCATGTCCACCTTCGCGAATCTGCCCGCGCTCGCCGCCCAGGAATACTGGCTGCACGCCGGTGCCTCCACGACCGGCCCGGAGCGCATCGCGCTCGTCGGTGGCGATGCGCTCGGCGCCTTGTATGCCGTCTATCGTTTCGCCGAGCGGCTGGGGGTCCGCTTTTATTTGCATGGCGATGTGATCCCCGACGCCCGCCGGCCGTTCGCATTTCCCGCCTTCACCGAAGCAGGCCGTCCGCTCTTCAACGTGCGCGGTCTCCAGCCGTTTCACGATTTTGCCGAGGGGCCGGACTGGTGGAATGCCGACGACTATCTCGCTGTCGCCGGCCAGCTCGCGAAGCTACGGATGAACTTCCTCGGGCTGCATACGTATCCGGAAAGTGGTGTCGGCCCGGAGCCGACCGTCTGGATCGGCCCCGCGGACAACATTGATGAACACGGCCGCGTCCGGCGCGCGTATCCGGCGTCCTATCACACGACCGGGCGCAGCGGACAAACATGGTGGGCCTACGCACCGACCCGCACCAGCGACTTCGCGGGCGGCGCGGCGGAACTCTTCGACCGCGACGATTTCGGCGCGGACGTCATGCGCGACCGCGAGTTTCGCGCGCAGACGCCCGAGACGGCCGCCGACGTGTTCAATCGCACGGGCGAACTGCTCGCGACTGCGTTTCGCGAAGCGCGCCGGCTCGGCATTCTCACCTGCATCGGCACCGAAACGCCGCTGACGATTCCGTCCGTGGTGAAGGCGGAATTGCTCGCGAACGGCAAGGATCCCGCCGACGCGGCGGTCGTGCGCGAGGTTTACCAGGCGATGTTCGAGCGGATCCGGCGGGTGACGCCGGTCGATTATTATTGGTTGTGGACGCCCGAGGACTGGACGTGGGCCGGCAATCGTCCGGAGCAGTTCGCCGGCACCGCCGCCGACATTCAGGCAGCGCTCGATGCGCTCGCGGCGTTGAACCATCCGATGACCCTGGCGACCTGCGGCTGGGTGCTCGGGCCACAGCACGACCGCGCCGCCCTCGATCAGTTTCTGCCGCTCAACTCGCCGATGAGCGCGATCAACGCTTCCGTCGGTCACGTCGCGATCGACCGGCAGTTCACGAATTTGGGGCAGCGTCCGCGGTGGGCGATGCCGTGGCTGGAAAACGACGGCAATCTGACGAGCCCGCAACTCTGGGCCGGCCGCATGCGCTTCGACGCGGCGGACGCCCGTCGGCTCGGCTGCACCGGCTTGATCGGAATCCACTGGCGCACGCGTGTGCTTGCGCCGCAGATCTCCGCGCTCGCCGCCGCCGCCTGGGACCAGTCATGGGTGCCTGCGGATTTCGACCCTACTCCGTTGCCGCCGCTCACCGCGTCCGGCGCCAGCGGCGGGCGCGTCGTCACCACCGCGGCGACGATCGCCGACGCGCCCGAGCCCGGGGAGGCGTTTCGCACCAACCGCGTGGGGATGCCGTCGTTCGACATCCTCGTCCCCGGCGGTCGCTACGACGTCCGCCTCGGCTTCAGCGAAATCGAAAACCTCGCGCCCGGCGCCCGCGTTTTCAGCGTGAAGCTCAACGGCCGCACGCTTCTCGATCATTTCGACGTCGCGGCCCGCGCCGGCGCCAATCGCGCCCTCGTGCTCGAGTTCAAGGACGTGGCCGTGGACACCGCCGACGCGCGGCTCCTACTCGAGTTCGTCGCGCACGCGGGCGAACCCGCGATCGCCTTCATCGAATTCGACGGTCACACCAGCTACGCCAACGCGCATTACGCGCGCCGGATCAACTGCGGCGGTCCCGCGCTCGCGGACTGCGAAGCCGATCAGCTCGCCGCCCGCCCCCGGCCGCCGATCGATCGCACGATGCCGGTCGTCGATTTTTATCGCGATTTCTCCGAGGCGAATTTCGGCCCCGAAGCCGCGGGGGCGATCGGCGAGGTGCTGGCTCGGATCGACGGCGTCGCACTGCCGATGCCGACGCACTGGATCGACGGGCCGGGCGACATCCGCCGCAATCCGGAACCGTGGGCGTCCGTCGCGCCGACCTACGCGTTCGTCGGCGAGCTCGAGGCCTTGCGCCAACGCGTCCGCGGCGCGGCCAATCTCGACCGCTACGACTATTGGCTGAACCAGTTTCGCGCCCTGCGGCTGATCGCGGAAATCGGCTGCACCGCCGGCGCGCTCGATTTGGCGATGCGCACCGTCGCGGAGACACTCGATCCGGCGGAAGCGAAAAAAGTCGCAGAGAACCGCGCGCTGCCGCTGCGCCTGCAGCTGGCGCACCTCTGGACCGATCTGCTGCGCACCGAGATTGCCGGCGTCTCCAACCCCGGCGAATTCGGCACGCTGGCGAATCTCGAGCAGCGCAGCCGTGTGCATCAACAAATTCTCGGCAAACACGATGCCGCGCTCGTGAAAAGTCTCGGCTGCGACCTCCCGCTCGCGGCGTCACCGGAAAACGACTACACCGGGCCGGCGCGGATCGTCGTGCCCACGGTGCGCACGGCCGCTGCGGCCGGGGAATCGTTGACACTCCGCGTGATCCTCGTCTCGGAGCAGCCCCCCGCCGGCGGTTCGCTCGCGTGGCGGCCGCTTGGAGCCTCGGAGTATCGCCACGTGCCGCTGCGCCACGTCGACCGCCGCGTTTACGAGTTCGCGTTGCCTCCGTTGGGCGAGCGGCTGCCGGCCATCGAATTTCACCTCGAAGCGGAACTCGACGGCGCGGCGCGGCGCTGGCCGGTGTCCGAGCGTGGCCTGGACCAGACGATCGTTCTCGCGGACGGCGCGTAACGCGCCCGTTCAAGCCTCAGTCGCCGGCGCCGGTGGCAGCACGTCGCGTTCGATTCGCACGAGTTCCTCGTAGGCCAACGCCGCACTCTCGGCCGTGAGGAGCGCGTCGATCATGTTCGTCTTCAAGCCCATCACACACAGCCGCGCGAGGGTATGAAGATGCAGCCGTTCGTCTTCACAGCAGATGAGGAAAAACAGCTGCGTCGGCCGTCCATCCGGCGCACCGAAGGGCACTTCCTGGACGCTGCGGCCGAGCGCGATGAACGAGCTCTCGAAACGATACTCCGCCAGCTGTCGCGCGTGCAGCAGCGCCATTCCACCCGGCAGTGCTGTCGAGCACATCTCCTCGCGCGCCCGCACGCTTTCGAGCAATTCGCGCGGATCGAGTACCCGGCCGGTGCGATCCGCCAGCGCCACCATGTCGCGGACCACGGACGCCGCCGTTTTCGACGGAAGTTCGAGGTCGATGGCGTTGGGCTCCAGCAGCACGGGCATCAGGGCCCCGCCGGGGAGTTCCGGCGCCCGACGGCGCACCATTTTCTGATGGTAGGCGTCGAGTCGCTTGTCCGGGAGTCCGAGGATGCGTTGCGAGGCCCATTCGTCGATCGCGCCGCGACGAAAGATCATCCGTCCGCCGCGCGTTTCCCGAGGAAGGTCGGTCTCGCGCAGGAGCCGCTCGACGTCGGGCGTCGAGAGATGCAGGTAGTCAGCGAGTTCCTCGAGGTTGAGCGTGCGATGCGGCATGTCCCACTGCTAAACGAAATCGGTTGGCGCGCAACGCGCCGTCTTGCCGCATCCATTCCCTCGGCACGCGGCCGCCCCGGGCCCTTGCGAAGATCTCCCGCCGTCGCGGAAGGCATTCTCCGGCAGATCGCTCGGCAGCCCACTCGATGGCATGATCGCAGGGGTGCGATACCTTCGGATCCAACCGCAACGCCCTGCCACATCATGAAACTCACCAGCCCTGCCTTTGTCGCCGGCGACGCGCTTCCCGAACGTTTTGCCAAGGAAGCAGACAATCACAGTCCGCCGCTCAGGATCGAGGATCCGCCGCCGCAGACGGAGAGTTTTGTTTTGATCATGGACGACCCCGATGCGCCGAGCGGCACCTTCACGCACTGGGTTGTTTTTGACCTCGATCGCGAGATGCGCGAACTGCCGGAGGATCGTGCGCCGCGGCAGGCGCGGCTCGGGCGGAACAGCTGGGGTGAAACGGGCTACGGCGGCCCGCGTCCGCCCTCCGGCACGCATCGGTATTTCTTTCGCGCCTACGCGCTCGACCGACGCCTTGACCTGCCCGCCGGCGCTCCGCGCGAGCAGATCGAGCAGGCCATGCGGCACCATGTGCTCGCGCAGGCCGAGCTGATGGGGCGCTATTCGCACCGCGAACGCGCAAAATCCTGAAACCACGCCTGCCATGAGCACCACCCAACTGGTCATCCATAATTTCGAGAACATCACCGACACCGCGCATCTGGAGAAAGCCTTCGAATCCGTTCCCGGCGTTGAATCCGTCGAGATTGATCCGCGATCGCGCAAGGTTCTCATCACGCACCACGGCGCTGATCCCAGTCAGCTCGCCTCGGCGGCCCAAAAACTGGGCTATCGCACCTCGGCCGATTGAATTCTCCCGGCCACTACACGACCTGAAGAATTGTTGCGGCATCGCGGAACAGCGCCGACCTCTCGACGATCCAAGTCAAAGGCTCTGCTGCGCGCGCACCTCGATCCATGCTTCCGGCCGCGAGGACCGCTTCCGCCAGACCCGTTCACCGCATGTCGAACCGACCCACTCGCAATGATTGCCCCCCGCCCGAACCGCTCGACGGTCACAACGCGTCTCTGCCGGAGACCGCCTTGCGGGATAAGCTGCAAGCGGCGGAAGACGAAGTGCGCCGCCTGCGGCTGAAGCTGGAGGAAACCACGGCTGCGCTCGCACAGGCGCGGCGTTCCGCCGACTCCGCAAACGAAGCCAAGGAGCGGTTTCTCTCGACCATTTCCCACGAGCTGCGCACGCCGCTCTCCGCGATCGTCCTCTGGACCAGTCTGATCGAAGACCAGAAAATCCTCGATCCCGACCAGCTCCGCGAAGCCCTGGACTCCATCAAACGCAGCGCCGAGGAGCAGCGCACGCTGATCGAGGACCTCGTCGACACCGCCCGGATCGTATCGGGAAAAATCCGACTCGATCGCCGCGACATCGAGCTGGCCGCGGTGGTTCACAACGGCGTCGATGTTTCCCGCCATCTCGCGCGCGAAAAAGGCATCGTCATCGAAGAAACGCTCGCCTCAAACGCGGGCCTGTTTCACGGCGATGCGCGCCGGCTGCAGCAACTCGTGCATCACCTGGTGCAGAACGCGGTCAAGTTCACCCCGGCCGGCGGCCAGGTGAGCGTCGATCTGCGACGGGCGGACGGCGAACTCGTGATCACGGTGGCCGACACCGGCATCGGCATCGCGCCGGAATTTCTCGAACAGATCTTCGAACGGTTCACCCAGGTGGAGCACGTGCGGATTCGCACCGAGAGCGGCCTGGGCGTCGGCCTCGCGATCGCTCGCAAGATCGCTGAGTTGCACGGCGGCTCCATCCTCGCGGAGAGCGACGGCCGCGATCGCGGGGCGCGTTTCATTGTGCGCCTGCCCGCTGTCGCGCACGACGCCCAGCCGGCGTTGATCGCGACCGCGGACGACATGCATCTCGCGGGTCGACTGACAGGGCGCCGCATCCTGTTGATCGAGGATGCCGCCGCGACGCGCCGCGCCTTGACCGCCGTGCTGCGCGAAGCCGGCGCCGACGTCGACGCCGTTGATTCCGCGCCTGCCGCCTGGGAATCGACCGAACGCCGGAAACCAGACATCATCGTCAGCGATCTCGGGCTTCCAACCATCGATGGCTTCGCCCTGCTTCGACAAATCCGCGAGAGGGAAACGACGGCGGACGGCCAGCCCGTGCCGGCGGTCGCCGTCACCGCATTCGCCGGCGACGACATCTGCCAGCAGGCGCTCGAAAGCGGTTTCCAGACCTGTCTCACGAAGCCGGTCGAGCCATTGCAACTGGTCACCACGCTCGTCGCGTTGACCAGCCCGTCGCGGGACTGACCGGGCGCGAACATTTTGCGGATCGTTCCGCGACACGCGCCGTCATGCTGCGCGCATGACCAAACTTGCACTACCCCTGCTTCTTGGACTTGCCGTCCTCACCGCTTCCCGGGCCAGCGAACGCGCCACTTATAACAGCGCCGGCGCGTTGACCGGGTTCATCTGGGACGGCGCCACCTTGCCTTTGAAAGGTGAATTCGTCGTCGACTTCGGCCACGGCGTGAGCGCCACGCTGCAGCCGCACGACCAACGTTCGCCGATTTCGCGCGATCTGCCGGCGCTGCGCTGGCGCGGAATCTCCACGTTTCCGAACGGCACGCAAGCGCAGTTCGAAGCCAGCTGGACGGAGATGCAGGACCGCCTCTCGCTCGTGGGTTCCGTCACCGCCGGCGGTCCGACCGGCGGCGCCGGGCGCGCCCTGCAGGTGGAGTCCGTCGATTACGTCCTCGACGTTCCCCGCGCCGAATTCGTCGGAGGACGCGTCCAGCCGGGCGACATCTCCTTGTCGGCGGCGCGGCCCGCCTCACCGGTGTTCTTTCGCCAGACCACCGACTCGCTTCGCTTCGTGGATGCGAAGGGAAACTGGAAGCTCGAGCTGAAGCTCGATCATCCGCGCGAAATCACCGTCACGGATTTCTGGGCCGGAAAGGAACGGGCATATCGCGTCCGCATCCGGCTCGGCGGCGGCGTCTGGACGCAGGGCGACACGCTGCCGCTCGGTTTGACGCTGGCCGTCACCGGTCGCGCCAGCGCCGCGCCGGCCCGGATCGCTGTCGACCCGGCGCAGGCCCGCTACGAGTTCGACGGTTTCGGGGGCAACTTCTGTTTCGCGAACGGCACGCCCGCGACGGATTATCTGCTCGAGAATCTGCAGCACGCCTGGGCGCGGTTCGAGTTCAAGGGGGAGCTATGGGATCGGGAACGCGCTGCGCCCGGCCCACAACTGCGCCGCGATTTCGAACTCATGCAACGCGTGCAGCAGAAAGGACTGCCGTGGATTCTCAGCCTGTGGCGCCTGCCGGAACATTATTACAGCGATCCCTACCAGAAACCGGCGGGCACCTTTCACCGGCAGATTGCCGCCGACCGCTGGCCCGAGTTTCTCGACCTGCTCGGCAGCTTCCTGCTGCATTTGAAAAACCACTACAACGCCGAACCGGACCTGTTCTCCTTCAACGAACCTGACCTCGGCGTCGACATCGGCTTCAGCGGTCCCGAGCACCGCGACATGGTGAAGCGCATCGGCGCGCACCTGCAATCGCTCGGCTTGAAAACCCAGCTGCTGCTCGGCGACGCGGCCAATCCGCGCGATTCGCACCTCTACGTGCTGCCCACCGCCGCCGATCCGGAGGCCACCGCCTACGTCGGCGCGATCTCATTCCACAGCTGGGGCAACGGCACGCCGGCGCAGTATCGCGCCTGGGGCGACGTCGCGGACTGGCTGCAGAAACCACTCCTCGTCGGCGAAGCCGGCGTCGATCCCGGCGCATGGCGCAATCGCGCGTTCGACAGCTACGCCTACGGCCTGCGCGAGGCGCAGCAGTATCAGGAGTTGCTGCGCGACACGCGGCCGCAGTCGCTGTTGTTTTGGGAATACACCGAAGATTACGGACTTGTTCGCGTGCGCGAGGACCGGTCGATCGAACCCACCGGCCGGTTTTATCTGATCAAACATTTCGCGAATCTCACGCCCCTGCACAGCCGGGCGGTCGAAAGCAGCAGCGATCAATCCGACGTGCTCGTGAGCGCGTTCGCGAAAGACGCGTCGCTTGTCGTCCACGTGCTCAACACCGGTCCGGCGCGCGACGCCCTCCTGCAGGGCCTGCCGGCGGGTCGCTGGCGCCAGGTCGTGACGACCGAGAACAGCGGATGGAAAGAGTCGACGTGGGAACACACTCCCGCTCGTGCGCTCCCGCTCGCCGCCCGCAGCTTCACCACGCTGGTGCGCGAATAATCCGCGGAGATTTTTCCCGGCGCCACAACGCCCCGCTTCCGCGTCGGCGCCTTCGTTTCAGGCGCCGGTGATCCACCGGTATCCGAGAAAGGTTGCCGCCGCGCCCGCGCCGGCGGACGCGATCGCCAGCGCCACGCGTCCGGCCGGCGGCAGCTTTTGCCAATGACGTTTGCCCCAGGCGAGGACGCGGCGGAGCTTCACTTCGGCCCAATCCAGGAAACGCGCGACGCCGCGCGATTCCGAAGCGAGCAGCGCTCCCGCCAGCGCGAAAAACACGACCGCGGGTCCGGGAATGAACATCAGCACGACCGCGATCGCGACCGCGGCCAGCGCGAGCACCCAGCGAACCACCCGCGCGACGAAATGCCGTCCGCCCCGCTGTCGGCGGCTCGCCTCGTAACGTTTCACGAAACGCTCGCCGGACTTCGCGCGCTTCAGCGCGAGCCATTGCGATTTGAGCGCCGACGTCACGGCGAAACCCTTCTTTCCGTGACGCTGCCGTCGAGCGTCGCGGTTTTCCGCCGTTGTTTCAACCGCCGGCGGATCCGCCACAGCAGATACCCGCAGATCGAGAGTTTCACCGCGTAAACGGTCGCGAGCACGGCAAGCGTGCGCGCATCCGGCGCCGTGCCGAGATCGCCGAGGAGAATCGTGACGTAGGAGCGCGCCACATACAGCGGCAGGCAGACCCAGAAATAAACGCGGAAGGGCACGTCGGTGAGCGCCAGCAGGTAGTTGCGCACCACATACGGCAGGCCGGGCACGAGCACCGCCATCACCGCGACGGAAATATTTTCGCCTTCCGGAACGTGCGGCAGCCGGTGCCGGCGTTTTTCCAGATAACGCTCGATCCGGTCGCGCAGCACCGTGTGCGCGATCCAATACGACGCCAGCAGGTGCACCGCGGTCACGCCGGTGACGACCACGCCGCCCAGCACCGGACCGAACTTCGCGCCCGCCACGAGATAGACGACCGAGATCGAAAATCCGGCCACGGGAAGCAGCGCCATCAACGCGATCGCCACCGCCGGATCGAAACCGGCGAGCGCATCCACCGCGTCCTGCCACCCGTAGCCGCTCCGTTCCCACGCCAAGGCGCCCAGTCCCGCGAGCACGAGCAGCCCGGCAATCCACCAATAGCGTCGGATGATTTTCGCAGGGGTCATGCGGCAACAGTCAGGCTCCCGCGCCGGCAGGGCGGCAGGTGCGATCAGGCCGCCTTCGACACGTAAACTTGCGCGAAGTGGCACCTGCCCGGCGCGATCGGGAACCACCGCGCCGCCGATCTGTCCTGACCGCGCCACGCGTCGAATGCGCGCGGCGTTCCTGCCCCGATGTCCTCGTTGATGCAAAGCCTGCGGCGCTTCCGCCCGCGACGGCCCATGAAGCTGCGCCAACGGCCGCCGCGCTCCAAACGCAACGAACTCGGCTGGCACTGGAGCTTCGTCGTGCTCGGCATCGCGATGCTCCTCGGCGCGTATTTCTGGTATGTCTCGGCGCGACTGCTCGAGGAAGCGCCGCGCATCGATTTCGGTCCGCAGGATCCTGCGTTTCCCGCCACGCTCGGGCCGTTGCTCCACGCCGAGTTCTCCCGCGGCAACGCCGTCGATCTCCTGTTGAACGGCGACGAATTTTTCCCGCCGATGCTGGCGGCGATTCGCGACGCAAAGAGGACGATCACGCTCGAAACCTACATCTGGTCGCCCGGCGAGATCAGCGAGAAGTTCATCGCCGCGCTGTCGGAACGCGCCCGCGCCGGCGTGAAGGTGCATGTCATGCTCGACGGCATGGGCACGCTCAAGTTCAAGGACGAGGATCGTGACCGCATGCGCAGCGCCGGCATCGAGGTCGTGAAATACGGCCGCCAGCACTGGTATGAAGTGAAGCCCAACATAAATCACCGCACGCATCGCAAGATCCTCGTCGTCGACGGCCGCGTCGGTTTCACCGGCGGCATGTGCGTCGACGATCACTGGCTGGGCGACGCCGAGTCTCCCGAGGTCTGGCGCGACACGATGGTGCGCGTCGAAGGCCCGACGGTGCAGCAGATGCAGTCCGCGTTCGCCAGCAACTGGCTCCAGACCACGGGCAAGCTGCTCCTCGGCGAAGGTTATTTTCCCCGCTACGACCGCGTCGGCGATGTCGCCGCGCAATGCTTCATGAGCGGCCCCGGCGAAGGCGCGCAGGCGGCCCGCACGTCCTACCTGCTCGCGATCGCCTCCGCGCGAAAATCGATCGACATCGAGCACGCGTATTTCGTGCCCGACGAGCTCGCGACGCAGGTGCTGCTCGAGGCGCGACAGCGCGGCGTCCGCGTTCGCGTGATCGTGCCCGCGATCAACGATTCCCGTTTCGGCCGCGCCGCGTCGCGCTCGCGTTGGGGACCGCTGCTCGCGCAGGGCGTGGAGTTCTACAAATATCAGCCGGCGATGCTGCACACGAAAACCATGGCGGTGGACGACGCCTTCGTGACGGTGGGATCCGTCAACTTCGACAACCGCTCGTTCAGCATCAACGACGAGATCGCCGTCAACGTCATCGATCCCACCCTCGGCCGGGAACACCGGCGGATGTTCGAGGAAGACCTGAAGCAGTCGGCGCCCTACACGTTCGAGGATCACGAGGGCCGGCCGTTCTACGTGAAGCTCGCGGACAAATTCTGCGGACTCTTCCGCTCGCAGCTGTAGCGTTGCCGCCGGCGCGCGGCGATTCCGAACGTTTGATTGACGCCCGGCGGCGCGCTCCCCGCGATAGCGGTCCTCGGCGCGTCGCCGCGCCGATCCCACCCAATCGCCCCATGAAATCCATCCCCGTTGCCCTGCAACTCTGGTCCGTGCGCGAAGCCGTCAATCGTGACTTCGCCGGGACCGTCGCTCGCGTGGCCCAGCTAGGCTACGCCGGCGTCGAACTCGCCGGTTTCGGCAATCTCGACGCCAAAGGCGCGAAGGCCGCGCTCGATGCCGCGGGCCTCAAGGTCGCTGGCATGCACGTCGGCATCGCCGCGTTCCGCGCCGATCCCGACAAGGTCATCGCCGACGCCCTGCTCCTCGGCTCGCGCCATGTGACGGTGCCGTTCTGGCCGCCGGAACTGTTCGTGTCCGTCGCCGCAGTGGAAAAGATGGCGGAGGAGCTCAACGCTTTCGGCGCCCGGCTGCGCGCTTCGGGCCTCCAGCTGAGTTATCACAATCACGCCGGCGAATTGAAGCTGCTCGAGGGCCGTCCCGTTTTCGACTGGCTGCTCGGCGCCGCCGAGCCCCGCAATCTGGCGGCGGAGATCGACGTGTATTGGTTTCACGTCGGCGGTTATCCGGTCACGAAGTTTCTCCGCGACCACGGCGCGCGCGTGAAGCTCGTGCATCTGAAGGACGAAGCCGAGCTCGGTGCGGGGCCGGTCGATTTCGCGCCGGTCTTCCCAGCCGTCGAGCAGCTCGATTCCGTCGACTGGTATATCGTCGAACAGGAGAACTATCATCACGACCCGCTGGTGGCGGTGGGTCTCGGCTTCGAGCAACTCAAGCGTTGGGGCAAAGCCTGAATTTTTCGCGCCATGCCGTCTCCGTATTCCCGCAAATCCACATTCAACGTCGCCGTCCTCGGCGCCGGTGCGATCGGACTCGATCACCTGAGTTCGTTCAAGGCGCACCCGGCGGTGCGTCTCGCCGTGGTCGCCGACACCTCGCCCGAGCGAGCCCGCGCCGCCGCCGATTTATACAACGTGGCGGAGATCTCGGACGATTACCGCGAAGTCATCGCCCGCGACGACATCGATATCGTTTCCATCGCGCTGCCGAACTATCTGCACGCGCCCGTCGGGCTGGCGGCCTTGAAAGCCGGCAAACACCTGATGATCGACAAGCCGATGGCGACCAACGCCACCGACGCCGCACAGCTCGTGAAGGAGGCGAAGAAACGCCGCCTGCTGCTCATGGTGGGACAGAACAACCGCTTCAGCCCCGACGTGCAGACGTTGAAACAACTCGTCGACCGCGGCGTGCTCGGCGAGGTCTACCATGCGAAAACCGCATGGACGCGCCGCGGGGGCATCCCGCGCATCGGATCGTGGTTCACGCAGAAGAAATTTGCCGGCGGCGGCTCGACCTACGACATCGGCGTGCACGCGCTCGACCGCTGCCTTTACCTGCTCGGCGAGTTCGACGCCGTCGCGGTGAGCGGACAAACCTACGCGAAGTTCGGCCCGCAGGGTCTCGGCGAAGGCACGTGGGGCAAGAGCGAGATTGACCCGAAGAAACCGTTCGATGTGGAGGACCTGTCGGTCGCGTTGATCAAGTTGAGGAGCGGTCGGACCGTGCTTCTCGAAACCTCCTGGGCGGCGCATCAGCCGCTGGCGGATTTCAACGGCACCCAGCTTTTCGGCACGAAGGCCGGCGCACTGATTCCGAATCTCCAGCTCTTCAGGCAAACGGAAAACGGCTACGCGGTCGAATCGGTGGCAACCGCCACGTCGCTGGTGAATCCGAATCGCATGGCGCATTTCGTCGATTGCCTGCTGGGCCGGGAGGAACCGTATGTGAAGACGGAGGAGTCGCTCGCCGTGCAGAAGATCCTCGATGCGATTTATCTTTCCGCCCGCACCGGCCGCGAAGTGCGTCTCAAATAGCGGCCGTGCCCGCGCGCGGGGATCCTCTCACGGGCGCCAGGTCGTTGCGCGAACGCGAGTCCCGGCGTGCCGGGCGTCGCGCGGCTCCGCAGTTTTTGCGCGGCGATAATAAGTCGTGACGACTTCGGCCCGCGCTCGGCCTTCTGAGCGCGAGCGTCGCCCGGTTCCGCGTTGCTTGGCCAGCCATCGCGCGTATTTTGCTCTCCCATGGACATCGGTGGCCCAGCTGACGTTCGCGCGATGGTGGACCAATTGCGCCAATCCCGGATTTACCGCGACTACGAGAACGCGTTCCGGGAAACGACCGGTTTGCCGATCACGCTGCGTCCGCTCGAGTCCTTCAACCTGCCGCACCACGGCGATCCGAAGGAGAACCCGTTTTGCGCGCTGATGGCGAACACCAATCGCTCCTGCGCCGCGTGCCTGCAGCTGCAAAAGAAGGTCGAGGAGGAGGCGCGGCTCGAGCCGAAGACGTTGAAATGTTTCGCCGGGATGTGCGACTCGGCCGTGCCGGTGCGCGTCGGTGAAAACCTCATCGCGTTCCTGCAGACCGGGCAGATCATGCTGCACCAGCCGTCGAAGGCGCAGTTCCGCCGCACCACCCGCCAGCTCCTGCACTGGGGCATGGAGGTCGATTTGAAGCAGGTGGAGGAAGCGTATTTCCAGACGCGCGTCGTCACGAAGAAACAATACGAGTCGATCATCCGGCTGCTCACGATTTTCGCCCAGCATTTGTCGGCGCTCAGCAACCAGCTCCTGGTGAAACAGGAAACCGCCGAGTCGCCCGTCATCTCCCGCGCCCGCTCCTACATCACCGATCACCAGGGCGAGGACCTCTCGCTCGGTCAGGTCGCGCAGGCGGTGAACATGAGCGCGTTCTATTTCTGCAAAACTTTCAAGAAGGCGACGGGTATGACCTTCACCGATTATCTCGCGCGGGTGCGCGTGGAGAAGGTGAAGAATCTCCTGCTCAATCCGCACAAGCGCGTGAGCGAGGCCGCCTACGAGGCGGGCTTCCAATCGCTGTCGCAGTTCAACCGCGTTTTCCGGAAAATCGCCGGCGAATCGCCCAGCCGCTACCGCGAGCGACTGCATGGCGTGGCCCATGTCTGAGGCCGTCGTCAGCGTTACGCCGGCTTGCCCTCCGGCAGTGCTTCCGCGGTTTGGGGCGCACTCTCGTGCCGTTTCGTGGCGAGCGCGTTCTCGCGATGCTGGCAGACGGAGCAAAACGCATCCACTTCGCGCCGCGCCATCGTGCGCAGTACATAATAGAGTTCGTTCAGCGCGTGATCGCGTTCGTGCGCGTCGATCGGCAGATGCGCCGCCTGTTCCAGCACGAGCGCCTCGAGCAGCGCCTGCTCGCCCGCCAGGAAAAACGCCAGCAACGGACTGCGGCCGCACGGGCACTCCGGGCGCGCCATCGCGCGTCCGCCGGCATGTTCGGCCTTCCGGCGCGTGGCGGGATCCCGCAGCGCGGCAAATATCTGATCCAGCGCCCACTCGATCAGGTGTACCAACGCGTCCGGATAGGCGAGCGGACTGGTCACGCGTTCCGTCCGCAACAACGTATCCCAGCGCGCGTGGATGGCCGGTCGCTGGGCGCAGAGGCTGGTCAATAGGCTCTCCTGCATCGCGCCTTCAGCATAGGCCAAGCCCGCGCCGCCCGCTTCGCATCGGTTGGCCAACCGTGCGCGTTTTTGGCGCTGCAAGCCGCGCGCATCAGCGCCGGCCGCGAGGACAAGATACGCACAGCCCTTGGCAACCGCTGCGCAGCGACCCGACCCACCGTCCCGTAGACTCGGCCCCAATTCATTTTCCACCCATGTCCGTCATTCCGCTCACCCTCGCGATCAGTCTCTGTCTGGTTTTCACGTTCATCCTCTTCTTCGTGCGCGAACACAGCCGGCGCTTCGGCAGTGCCGAACGTGAGTCGCTGCTGCCTTTGAACGAGGAGACCCCGCGCGTCGTGGCCCAGCGGTCCGTCGCGCGTCGCTGATCGTCCCCCGCCGATCCCCTTTTTCCCGAGCGCGCCCGCCCGAGCCGGCGAGGCGCGCCCCAGCTTTTCCCGTCCATGTCCGACCGTAAAATCACCATCGAGTATAACGACCGGATCGTCCGCCAGTTCCTCCTCGCCACCGTCATCTGGGGCGCCGTGGGCATGCTGGTGGGCGTCTTCGTCGCCTCCCAACTCAACTTCTGGCGGCTCAATTTCGACCTGCCGTGGCTGACCTTCGGCCGTCTCCGGCCTTTGCATACGAACGCGGTCATCTTCGCGTTCGTCGGCAACATGATGTTCGCCGGCATCTACTACTCGACGCAGCGCCTCGTGAAGGCGCGCCTCGCGAGCGACTTCCTGTCGAACCTCCACTTCTGGGGCTGGCAGCTCATCATCGTCGCCGCGGCCATCACGCTCCCCCTCGGCTTCAGCCGCGGCAAGGAGTACGCCGAGCTCATCTGGCCGATCAACGTCGCCGTCGCCTTCATCTGGGTCGTCTTCGCGGTCAATTTCTTCTGGACCCTCGCCCGCCGCCACGAGCGCGCGCTCTACGTCGCGATCTGGTTCTACATCGCGACGATCGTCACGGTGGCGATGCTCTACATCGTCAACCATCTCTCGATCCCCACGTCCCTGCTTCACTCGTATCCGGTTTTTGGAGGCGTCCAGGACGCGCTCGTCCAGTGGTGGTACGGCCACAACGCCGTGGCGTTCTTCCTCACGACGCCGATCCTCGGCATCATGTACTACTACGTGCCGAAGGCGGCCGAGCGCCCGGTGTACAGCTACCGTCTCTCGGTCGTCCACTTCTGGTCGCTCGTGTTCATCTACATCTGGGCCGGCCCGCACCACCTGCTCAATTCCGCGCTGCCGGGCTGGCTGCAGAACCTCGGCATGACATTTTCGCTGATGCTGTGGGCCCCGTCCTGGGGCGGCATGCTCAACGGCCTGCTCACCCTGCGCGGCGCCTGGCACAAGCTCCGCACCGACCCGGTGCTCAAGTTCTTCGCCGCCGCCATCACCTTCTACGGCATGGCCACCTTCGAGGGCCCGCTCCTGTCCATCAAGGCCGTCAACGCCCTCGGCCATTACACCGACTGGATCATCGGCCACGTGCACGCCGGCGCCCTCGGCTGGAACGGCTTCATGGCCGCCGGCATGATCTACTGGCTGCTCCCGCGCCTCTGGAACAAGCCCCTGCACTCCGTCTCGCTCGCCAACATCCATTTCTGGATCGGGACCTTCGGCATCCTCCTCTACGTCGCCGCGATGTGGACCAGCGGCATCACGCAGGGTCTCATGCTCAACGCGACCGCCGAGGGCGGCACCGTCCTCGCGTATCCCAACTTTCTGGATACACTCGCCACCATCCGCCCCATGATGCTGATGCGCGTGATCGGCGGCGGGCTCTACCTCACCGGCTGGGTGCTCCTGGCGTGGAACGTCTGGCAGACCATCCGCGGCGCGCAGCCCGTCAACGGCACCGTCGAGGTCTATCCCGAGCCGGTTCCGGCCGCTGCCCGCCTCGGCTTCCGCGGCACCTGGCTCAACGCCCCGACGCTGTTCTGCATTCTCGGCGTCGCCTTCTCCGGCATGTGGATGCTCGGCAACGATCTCGTCAGCGTCCTCGGCCTCGTCGGCGCCGTGCTCTGCTTCGTCGCCGGTTACGCCCTCTTCCGCTCGCGCGGCAAGGAATGGGCCGACTGGTACGAAAAGCTCCTGCTCAACGCCCTGCCGTTCACCCTCCTCACCTTTGTCGCCGTCGCCGCCGGCGGCCTGATCCAGATCGTCCCGACCGTCGCCATCGAACGCGCCCAGAACGTCGAGGACCGTCTTCAGGTCGCCTACACGCCGCTCGAACTCGCCGGCCGCGACATCTATGTCCGCGAGGGTTGCTACAACTGCCACTCGCAGATGATCCGCACGCTCGTGCCCGACGTGCTCCGCTACGGCGACTATTCCCGCCTCGGCGAATCGATCTACGATTATCCCTACCAATGGGGCTCCAAGCGCACCGGTCCCGACCTCGCGCGCGTCGGCGGAAAATACCCGAATGTCTGGCATCTCCGCCACATGGAGGATCCCCGCTCCGTCTCCGTCGGCTCCAACATGCCGTCCTATCCGTGGCTGCTGACCAACGACACCGACGTCGCCGCGCTGCCGTCGAAGATCCGCGTCCAGCGCATGCTCGGCGTGCCCTACGGCCCGTTGTCGGCGCAGCAGATTTTCGATCAGGTCAACGAGCAGGCGAAGTCGATCGCCGCCGATCTCCGCACCGCCGGCGCCTATGTCGCCCCGGAAAAGGAGATCATCGCGCTCACCGCCTATCTGCAGAAGCTCGGGAAGTTTGAGCCCGTGGCGCCGAAAACCGCCTCGCGGTAAACGTCCGGCGCCCCGGTCACGACTTCACCCGTCCTCAACCCTCTCCTCGAGCGATGTTCAAACGTCTCATCCTCGGCGAACACGCGTGGCTCTTCATCGCCGCCGCGTTTGCCACGGCCGCCGCCATCTTTCTGACGATGGTCTGGCAGGCCCTGCGCATGAAGCGCCCCCAAGCGGAGCGCTTCGCCGACCTTCCCTTCAACTCCGATTCCGCCGCCGCCCGCCATGACCCCTCCGCCTAATCAGCAAGACCAGGAGCCGATCCGTCCGCACGTGTTCGACGGCATCCAGGAATTCGACAAACGCATGCCGAACTGGTGGCTCGCGACCTTTTACGGCGCGATCATCTTCTGGGTCGGCTACTGGTTCTACTACGAGCGCGCCGACGGTCCGTCCAACACCGCGATCCTCGAGCAGCAGCTGTCCGCGATCGAAGCCGCCAAACTCGCCAACGCCCCGTCCGTCGACGACGCGAGCCTGTGGAAGATGAGCCGCAATCCCGTCTTCGTCGACGCCGGCCGCGCGACGTTCAACACGACCTGCGCCAGCTGCCATCACGAGAAACTCACCGGCGGCATCGGCCCCAATCTCGTCGACCAGCTCTGGATCCACGGCGGCACGCCCACCGAGATCTACAAAACCGTCACCGACGGCGTGCTCGTGAAGGGCATGCCCGCGTGGGGCCCCGTCCTCGGCGCCAAAAAGGTTTCCGAAACGGTCGCCTACATCCTGAGCCACCATCAGGAAAACGAACCCGTCGAAAAACAGGAAGCCTGGACTCCTCCCACCAGCTAGACTCCGTCCCGACATCGACTTCAGCCCAGCGCAGCGATCACTCAGGCAGCCCCCCGTCCGACGCCCTGCCGCATCGCTGCGCTCCCCGCCTCAGCGCAGCCATGCCACCCACCGATCCCAATCCAAGTTCCCAGAAGGCGTCGACCCCGCGCTACACCTACCGTCATCCGAAACTCGACGCGCCGTCGCTCGACTCCGTCACCACGATTCGCGCCGACGGCTCGCGGCCGTTCCTGTATCCAGCCGACACGCACGGCCGCTTCACCCGCGCGCGCCGCTGGTCCGCCCTCGGTCTCATCGTCTTTTATCTGGCGCTGCCGTGGATCAAGATCGGCGGCTACCCGGCGGCGTTTTTCGACATCGCCGGCGGCCGTTTTCACCTCTTCGGCATCACGCTCGCGTTCCAGGATCTCTGGCTCCTCTTCTTCGTCATCACCGGCCTGGGCTTCGCGCTCTTCTTCGTCACGTCCCTCCTCGGACGCGTCTGGTGCGGCTGGGCCTGCCCGCACACCGTTTTTCTCGATCACGTCTACCGCCGCATCGAGCGCGCCATCGAGGGCGACGCCGTCAAGCGCCGCGCCCTCGCAGCCGCCCCGCTGTCGGCGTCGAAAATCGCGAAATACACACTCAAGCACGCGCTCTACGTGCTCGTCTCCGCGGTCATCGCGCACCTGTTCCTCGCCTACTTCGTCTCGATCCCGGAAGTCTGGTCGATGATCCGCGCCGCGCCGACCGAGCACTGGAGCGCCTTCGGCTTCATGGCGGTTTCCACCGGCATCCTGTATTTCAATTTCGCCTGGTTCCGCGAACAGCTCTGCATCGTCATCTGCCCCTACGGCCGCATCCAGTCGGCGTTGATCGACGATCACTCGCTGGTCATCGGCTACGATGCCAAGCGCGGCGAACCGCGCGGCAAAGTCGGCACGCCCGACGCCGGCGATTGCATCGACTGCCACCGTTGCGTGCACGTCTGCCCGACCGGCATCGATATCCGCCAGGGGCTGCAGCTCGAATGCATCGGCTGCACCGCGTGCATCGACGCCTGCGACGATGTGATGACGCGGCTCGACCGTCCGACCGGCCTCATCCGCTACGACTCGCAAGCCGCGTTCACGGGCCAGCGGACCCGCTGGTTCCGGCCGCGCATCGCGATTTACGGCGTGCTCCTGCTCATCGGGGCGAGCGTCGCCGGTTGGGCACTCTCCACCGTTCGACCGGCCAACTTCAGCGTTACTCGCATCACGGGCGCCCCCTACATCGTCGACGCGCAGACGGTCCGGAATCAGTTTCTCGTGCGCATCGTCAACAAGCGCACCACCCCGCAACAATTCGTGCTGAAGATCGACGATGCCCCCGCCTCGCTGCGGCAGACCGGTTTCACCACCGCCGTCGAAGTGCCCGCGCTCGGCGAGCTCGTCCAGCCGCTGATCCTCCAGCAACCGCGCGCCGATTACACCGGACCGTTCGAGTTCGAAGTCGAGGTCGGCGACACTCAGGAAACCTATAAACTGGAGCGCAAGGCCGAGTTCCTCGGACCCGAAGCCCGCCTGCTCCGCGAAGAAGATGAGGAAAGAAAACGTGCCGGCCTCGAACGCCGCTGAACGCCTGGGCCTCGCGGCCGCAGTGCCCGCCCCCACCGCCAGCCGCCGCTCTCCCCGCGCGCCCCGTCGGTCTTTTCCGCTGTGGCTCTGGGTGCTCGTCGCCTTCGGCGTGCAGCTCGCGGCGTGGACCGTGTGGTTCGTGATCGCGTCGCATCATCGCGTCGCGGAGGTGCCGCTCTCGACCGCGCCCGCGAAATAAGGCCCGGCCCGCCCGGACATGGATTTCGCCGCCATCAATTCTCCTTCCGCCGCCTTCGTCGCCGGTCTCGTGACGAGCCTGCACTGCGCCGGCATGTGCGGCCCGCTCGCCTGCTCGCTGATGCCGGTGAAGGGCGACTCCGCCGACGCGCAGATCGTGAGCACGACCTATCATGTCTCGCGTCTTTTCAGCTACGCGCTGCTTGGGGCGATCGCCGGCGGACTTGGCGGGCTGCCGCTGAGCTTCGTCTCGCAGTCCGTGCTGCGCTGGCTGCCGTGGGTGCTCGTTCTCTTCTTCGTGGCAATGGGGCTGCGGCTCGACCGCCATGTGCCGAAGCCGGCGTTTCTCGCGCGGCATACCTTCCGGTTGAATCTCTGGCTCCGCACGCGCTCGCGCCCCGAAGCCGCCGCGGCCCTCGGGCTCGCCACGCCGCTGCTGCCGTGCGGTCCGCTCTATTTCGTCGTCGCGCTCGCCCTCGTATCCGGATCGGCGCTACGCGGGGTCGAGTTCATGCTCGCGTTCGGCCTCGGCACGGTGCCGCTGCTCTGGCTCGCCCAATCCCAGTTCCACTGGGTCCGCCGCAAACTCTCGCCGCTCTGGCTCAACCGCACGCGAATCGCCTTGTGCCTCGTCACCGCGCTCGTGCTCGGCTGGCGCCTGCGCGGCACGCTCGGGTTCGCCGGGCCCGATCCTTCGACCTTCGTCTGCCACTGAACGCCATGAGCGTCCCCACCCTTTCCGCCCCCGACCGAACGACGCGCGCCCTCCCGACCTGCAAACATTGCGGCGCGCCGCTGATCGACGAACGGATGCGCGCCTCCGGCTTCTGCTGCGCCGGCTGCTCCTACGTTTACCGGCTCGTGCACGAGCACGGTCTCGCCGGCTACTACAACATCAAGGATGGCGTCACGGCGCCGGCCGACGCCGTGGTCTTCCAGCCGCGCGATTTTTCCTGGCTGCAATCCGCGCAGGACGAGGCCGAAGCGGGCGCGCCGGCCGTGCCTTCGCTGTTGCTGTCGGTCCAGGGCATCTCGTGCGCCGGCTGCGTCTGGCTGATCGAACGCGTTTTTCAACAGCAACCCGGCGCTCGCGACATCGAAGCCAATGCCCAACTGGGACAAGTCCGGCTGCGCTGGATCCCCGGCCAGTTCTCCGCCGCGGACTTCGCGCGCAAGCTCCAGTCTTTCGGTTACCTGCTCGGGCCGGCCCACGCCGCGACCCCTCCCTCCGAAGCGCGCGCGCTGGTGAAGCGCATCGGACTCTGCGCCGCGTTTGCGATGAACATCATGCTCTTCGCGTTTCCGGCCTATTTCGGCATGGAGCCGACGTTCGCCTACGCGCGGCTGTTCGATCTTCTGGCACTGGGCTTCGGCACGCTGAGCTTTCTCGTCGGCGGCACCTATTTCATCGGCCGCGCGTGGCGCGCGCTGCGCGAGGGCGCCATGCACATCGACCTGCCGATCGCGGTCGGCATCGTCGGCGCGTATTCAGGTTCCCTCTACGGCTGGTTCGCCGGCGAGCACCACTTCGTCTATTTCGATTTTGTCGGCACCTTCGTGCTCCTGATGCTCGTCGGTCGCTGGGCGCAGGTCGCCGCGGTGGAGCGCAACCAGCGCCGCCTGCTCGCGCAGCAGCCGACGCCGCAGCGGGTCCGCCTCGCCACCGGAGCCGACGTCCCGCCCGAGCAGCTCCGCCCGAACCAGGACTACGTGGCCGCCGCCGGACAGACCGTTCCCGTCGAATCGCGCCTGGGCTCGGCCGAAGCGCAGTTCTCCCTCGCGTCGATCAACGGCGAGGCCGCGCCGCGCGAGTTTCGTGCCGGCCAGCGCGTGCCGGCGGGCGCCATCAATGTCGGCCGCACCGCCGTCTCCCTGACGTCCCTGCAAGCGTGGGACGAATCCCTGCTCGCCCAGTTGCTGCGTCCCGGCGAGCGGCAGAGCGCACGCCACATGTTTCTCGAGAAGATCGTCCGCGGCTACCTGATCGGCATCTTCGGCATCGCGCTCGCCGCCGGCCTCGGCTGGTGGCTGAGCACTCACGACGGCCTGCGCACGTGGTCGGTCGTCACCGCCGTGCTCGTCGTCTCGTGTCCGTGCGCGATCGGCCTCGCCTTCCCGCTGGCGGGAGAGATCGCGACGATCGCGTTGCGACGACGTGGCGTCTTCGTGCGCGAAGGCGACCTGTGGTCCAAGCTCGGACGCATCCGTCAACTTGTCTTCGACAAAACCGGCACACTCACGCTGGAAACGCCCGTGTTGGAAAACCCCGAGACCCTCGACGCGCTCGATGATTCCGCGCGCGCCGTGTTGTTCGAGCTCGTGCGCGACAATCCGCATCCGGTCAGCCAGTCGCTACTCGAAAATCTGCTCGCGCGCGGCGCGACCCCTCCGCCGGTCCGCGACGCGGAGATCGTCGAATCCGTCGGTCACGGCGTCACCCTCACCTCCGCCGGCCCGACCTGGACCCTCGGCCGCCCCGGCTGGCGCTCCCCCGCCCCGGTAGAGTGTCATATAATGGATGACACTGGCTCGCTCGCCGGCGACGTGGTGCTAGCGCGCGACGGGGCCGTGGTCGCGGAGTTTCGATTTGCGGATCGGGCCCGCGCGGATGCCGGCGCCGAACTGAAGGCGCTGCAGGCCGCGGGTTTTCGGACCTATATCTTGAGCGGCGATCGATCGGAGAAAGTCGCGCGGCTGGCAGCCGATCTGAAGATTCCGGCGGCGAATGCCGTGGGCGAGCTGACGCCACAGCAAAAAGCGGACTGGTTGTCCGCGCATGGCGCCGACGAAAGTCTGATGCTGGGCGACGGCGCGAACGACAGCCTCGCCTTCGATCGCGCCCTGTGTCGCGGCACGCCCGTGATTCACCGCGGCATTCTCGAGCAGAAGGCCGATTTCTACTACCTCGGCCGCGGGCTCGGCGGACTGCGGGCGCTGTTCGCGATCAACTCGCTCCGCCGCCGCACGGAGATCTGGGTGCTCGTGTTCTCCGTCGCTTACAACGCCCTCGCGGTCGGCCTTGCAGTCGCTGGACAGATGAACCCGCTCGTGGCGGCGATTCTGATGCCGATCAACTCGCTGCTCACGCTCGCGTTGGTGACCGGAGGAATGCGCCGCGCGTTTCGCTGAAACGTTGCCCGGTTTCAGCACGGGCGAAATCGTCTTCGCCCTCGAATCCGGAAGTCGCCGCGACGGCGCACCAGCTTGCCCGTCAACGCGAGGCAGCACCTCGCCTTTTGGGCACAAAAAAAGAGCGCCGGCCCCCGCCGGCGCTCCCACACACATTTCCCTTTCCACTAACCAAATTGTTATCGGACTTTCCGTCCTTCTTTCTTGGCCGGGACAATCATCACCGGACAGGTGGCCCTCAGCAGGACGCCGTGCGTCGTGCTGCCCACCAGCAGATCGTAAAAGGCAGTGTGGCCATGCGATCCCATCACGATGTAGTCCACGTCCAGCTTCTCGGCCTGCTTCAAGATGTTCGGCACCGGTGCACCCGAAAACTGCAGGGTGTCCGTTTCGATGCCTTCGGCGGCGAGCTTCTCTTGCAACCGCGTCAACTGCTTGGCCGCGGCCTTCTCACCCACCGTCACAATCTCAGTAATATTTTCAAGGAACGGCCCGTATTCACTCGTAATCACGGGCGGCTGAATCACATTCAAAAGAACGATTTTTGCTTTCAGGGCCCGTGCCAACTCGGTCGCCTGCTCCAGCACGGAATCGGAGATTCCGCTGAAATCGATCGGGGCCAGGATCGTTTTCACGAGGCAGAGTATGCCAGAAGGACGTTTTTCCCGCTGCGCGCGGATTGGCCGAAATAACGCGAATTTTGCGCAGTTACCCGCCGCGTATCCTTTTCCGGCCCTAGACGGTCCTCGATCCCCGGTTGCGGAATTGCGTCGGCGGCGTTCCTGCAGACGCTCGCTCGCATGACTACGTTCCTCTCCGAACGTCGCGCACGCGTCGCCTCTGCCCTCGAAGTCGGGGACGCCGTGCTGCTCGTCGGCGCCGGCGAACCCGTGCCGCTGCCCGAGGAAACCGACCAGACGTATCCATTTCGTTCCCACGCGGATTATTTTTATCTCGCGGCCCACGAATGCCCGGGCGGCGTCATCGCCTTCGATCCGCTCGACGGAAATCGCGACGGCTGGGTCTCGTTCGTGCCGGACGTGACCGAAGGCGAGCGCGTCTGGGAAGGCCGCAGCCAGCCGGCGGGTCAATCGATCGCCGCACTCGAGCCGTGGCTCGCCCGGCGCCGGACCCGATCCATCGTCGCCCTCGGCGCGCCGTTGCGTGGCGTGCGCAGCGATCCGGCGCGCAACGCCCGCGTGCGCGAGCAGTTCCTGCACGCCCGCCGCCCCAAGGACGCCGGCGAGCGCGCGTTGCTGCGCCGCGGCGCGGCGGCCACCGCCGCCGGCTACGACGCGCTGCGCGCCCACCTCCGGCCCGGCGTAACCGAACGACAACTACAGATCGAACTCGAGGCGGGCTTCTTCCGCGGCGGCGCCGCGCGCACCGGCTACGGCTCCATCGTCGGCACCGGCCCGAACGCGGCGGTGCTGCATTTCGAGCCCTCCGCCCGCGCCGCGGCCGCCGGCGAATTTGTGCTCGTCGACGCCGGCGGCGAGATCGACCGCTACGTCACCGACGTCACGCGCACCTACGTGGTCGGCGAACCAAGCGCCTTTCAGCGCGACCTCTACCAGGTGGTGCTCGCCGCGCAGGAACGCGCGATCGCCCGCTGCGTCGCAAAAACCGAGTGGACGGCGATCCATCTTGCCACGGCGGTCGATCTCACGGCCGGGCTCGTCGAACTCGGGATAATGCACGGCAATCCCGAAACCCTCGTCGAACAGGAGGCGCACACGTTGTTTTTCCCGCACGGGCTCGGTCACATGGTCGGCCTCGGTGTGCGCGATGCGAGCGGACTCCTGCCGGGGCGAACGAAGGATCCGCGGCCGAGCCTGCGCACCCTCCGCATGGACCTGCCGCTCGAACCGGGTTACGTCGTCACCGTCGAACCCGGGCTGTATTTCATTCCCGCGTTGCTTAACGACCCGGGGCGGCGCAAGCGCTTCCGCGACTGCGTCAACTGGAGCACAGCCGAGCAACATCTCGCCCTCGGCGGCGTGCGCATCGAAGACAATCTCGTCATCACGGACGGCGCGCCGGAAAATCTCACCGCCGCGATCCCGAAGACCCTGTAAGCTCCCGCCGGCGGACGCCTAGAAATTCGTCACGCCTTGCGGCACCGTCACCGCTTCACGGTTCGCGGCGGTGTCCGGCCGGGCGCGCAAAAGCGTGTAGTCGGAACTCCACTCCGGCCGGTCGGCTACGGCGAGGTGCAGCGTGAACCGCGCTTCGACGAAATCCGGCAGGACGACGCTCAGCCGCGGGCCGGCCACGTTGACGCCCGGGCCCGCCGCCTCGGCGATCCACGTGCCCAGTTCGCACCTCGCGTCACCGAGTGTCAGCCAGGCCGCGACCTCCACCCTGTCGTGCGAGACCGGTGCATCGTGCAACAGCCACAACTCCGCCTCGAAGGCCTCTCCCGGCGCCCAGGAAAACTTCCGGATGCGCGCGCTCGCGAGCGTAGGCCGGCAGGCTGCGGCCACCGCCCGCAGCGCTGGCTTCGGCTCGCACGGCCAGCCGACAAGGCTCATATTCGCGGCGCACGGCCACGGTTCGTTGAAGCACCAGTTGAGCGCCATGCTCGCGACGGGTTTTTGCCGACGCGCCTCTTCGAAAAGCCCCTGCAGTCCTATCGCCTGCAACAATTGACCGCGCTCGACCATCGCCTCGAGCGATGCGGCCGGACCGAAATAGTGCTCGATTTCGGCGAGATAGAGATGGCTCTGCGGCAGCCAGGCGCCGAAGGCGTGATGCGTTTCCCACGCGGTGCCTGGTCGCGGCGGCCACAGTTCCTCCGGCGGCAGAATCCGTCGCAGCGTCGCGACCGACGCCGGCCCGGGACATCCAAATTCCGGATACGCGGTGCAGCGTGCACGCTGGAAAAACGCCCACGCCTCGTCGCCGCTGATCGGATCGCGAAAGACATAATGTCCATGGCCCACGCCCTCGACCGGCGAGGTCGCGAGAAACGGCCGCGTCGGATCGAGCTCGAAGCAATTGCGGTTCAGCAATCGAAGCGCGAGCGACTGGTCGGTCATGCCGGACCATACGTTGAACAACTCGTTGCCGCCGCACCACAGCACGACGCACGCGTGGCCCCGCAGACGTGCGACGAGGCTGCGGGAATCGCGATCGAGCACGGCGAGGTAAGCGGCGTCGTCGGGATACGCGTTGCACGCGAGCGGAAACTCCTGCCAGACCATGATCCCGAGTTCGTCGCACCGCTCATAAAACGTGTCGTGCGGAGTCGTGGCTCCGCCCCACAGCCGCAGTAGGTTCAGGTTGCTCTCGCGCACGAGCGCGAGTTGCTCCGCATAACGCGCCGGAGTGAGCGAGCCGGGGAAAACGTCGGGACACACCCAGTTGCTGCCCTTGGCGAAAAACGCGCGGCCGTTTACCTCGAGGGTCATCGGCGGCAGGCTGCGCGATTTCGGGAAAGCCTGCGGTTCTTTCCACTGCTCCGGCGCCATGACCAGCCGCACGCGCCGAAATCCCACGCGCTCCTCGGCCGCGTCCAGCACCGCGCCGGCCGCATCGCACAACTCGACGCGGCTGCGATACAGCGCCGGCCGGCCTTGATCATGCGGCCACCACAGTTCCGGCATCGGCAAAACGAATTCGAACGTCGCAGCACGATCGTTTGCATCGAGTGCGTGCTCCTCGTTCCGCACGACCGCACCGTCGGGCGCGAGAAAGGTCCAGCGCAGCCGCAGATCGGTCGACGCCGCACCCTTCAGCGAAATGTCCACGCCGCCGCTCGCTTCGGAACAGGTTTCGTTCAGCCGATAGGAAAGCGTCGGCCGCGACGAGAAGTGCACCCGCGCGCGCGTTTCGAGATACGCGTCGCGCCAAAGTCCAAGCGGCACGAGCCGCGGATGAAAATCCCAGCCGTAGCTCACTGCGGGTTTGCAAGAGCGGTTCGCCTGATTGCGATCCTTCGGCTCCGCCTGCGATTTCGGCGCCGGCGCGACGCGCACGCGGATCTCGCTGCCCGCGCGCAGCGCGTCCGTCACGTCGAACTCCAACCGCGTTTGCAGCCCCTCGATGGCGCCGAGCGATTGCCCATCCAAAAAAACCTCACCCGCGTAATCCACGCCTTCGACCACCAGAAACAGCCGCGCGCCGTCCTCGCGTGCGGGCGGCGTCTCGATCCGCGCCCGATACGTCCACCACGATTCGTCGAGATCCGCCCATTCCCGCTGCACCGCGCCGCCGATCGTGAAATCGGGAAATCCGTGCGCGTGTCCCCAATCGAGTTGCACGGCGCCGGGAACCTGCGCTGCGACCCAGACGTCGGGCTCGACCGCGGCCGCGGCGTGGCGGCCAAGCTGCCAGTTCAATGCAAAACACGTCCGACCGGGATTCGTCATAGCGCGCGACGGTGAAGCATTCAAAACGTCGCTCCCTCGCCGGCTCGGCAAGCGCGAACGCAGCCGTCCGCGTCCGTCGCCGGAGCGGTGGTAATTTTCCATGGACATCCGCCGCCTTCTGGCTCTCCTTTTTCTTCCCTTTCCACCATGGCTCAGCCCACCACAAAGCTCGTTTCTCCCGCCAGCTTGGTCGTCGATGCAATCCTCGTGATCGCCTTCTTCGCCTTCATGTTCACGGTGCTCGAGTCGCACGTGCCGTCCAACGACCCGAAAATGGTTTTCCTCTGGGGCGGCCTCAGCAGCGCGTGCATGAGCGGCGTTTTCTGGCTCTGCATCCAGATGTTCCGCGTGGTCTTCCGCTTCCAGCGCGAGTCGAGGAAGTAATCCCGCCAACCGTCCCGTTTTTCCGGCCCCGAAGTTTCGGGCCTTTTTTTTGCACCGCGCATCGGACTCTGGGCGTGTCTTTCGTGCGATTCATGGTTTTTTCCGTCCGTAACGATGTTCGATTCCGCCATTTTCAATCACGCCGCGCGCGTCCTCGAGGAGGTCCATGACGATTTCCCGGCGGATGCAGCGCTGAGGCGCTATCTCGGGCTCGCCCGCCGACTCGGGCCGCGCGAGAAGCGGGCGGTGAGCCGGGCGGTGTTCATGTATTTCCGCTGGCTCCAATGGCTCGACCGCCGCGAGTCCGCGCAGAAACAGGTCGAGCGCGCCGTCGGATTCCACGAGCGTTTCACGCGCGATCCCAAGGCGATCAAACCCGAAGCGCTCGCCGTGCGCGCCGTGCCCGAATGGCTGCGCGACGAAATGGAGCTGCCCGCGCCTTACCTCCAGCAACTCCAGCGCGAACCCGCACTCTGGCTCCGGGCCCGGCCTGGCACGGCGGAAAAACTTGCGCGCACCTTGGGCAACTGCGAACCGCCGGCGCTGCCGCCCGGCCTCGGCCTCGCCGCGCCCGACGCCCTGCGTTACCAGGGGCCGCAGGATCTTTTTCTCACGCCCGCCTTCCACGCCGGCGCGTTCGAAATCCAGGATCTCGCCTCGCAACTCGTCGCGATCGCCGCCGCGCCCCAGCCGCGCGAGACCTGGTGGGACGCCTGCGCCGGCGAGGGCGGCAAGACGCTCCATCTCGGCGACCTCATGGCCAACAAAGGCCTGATCTGGTCCACCGACCGCAACGCCCGCCGCCTGGAAACCTTGAAGCGCCGCGCCGCCCGCGCGCATCTTTTCAATTACCGGCCGGCGCCATGGGATGGCGGTCCGCGTCTGCCGACGAAGACGAAATTCGACGGCATCCTGATCGATGCCCCGTGCAGCGGCGTGGGCACCTGGCAGCGCAATCCCCACGCGCGCTGGACCACGACGATCGACGATGTGCGCGAACTCGCGCAGGTGCAGCGCGCGTTGCTCGAACATGTCGCCGGCGCGCTCAAGCCCGGCGGCAAGTTGATCTATTCCGTCTGCACACTGACGCGCAGCGAGACGACTGCGGTCGCGAGCGCGTTTGCCGAAGCGCATCCGGAATTCGAGCCGCTGCCGCTCGGCGCCACGCCGTCGGCGAGTTCGCAACTGTTACTCTGGCCCCACGAGCTCAACGCCAACGGCATGTTCATCGCCGGCTGGCGGCGGAAAGCGTGAGCCGGCCGCTTCGTCCCACCCTCGTTCGCCTGCGTTGAAAAAGATCTCCGCTGCCACCGTCCGCGCCGACTTCAACGATCTCACCGCCGTCCTGCACTACACGCGCGCCGCGCATCAACTCGGGTTGTGGGAATCGGAGCGCGTGATCATCGAGCGGACGTTCACCGACCGGACCGCGCCGTTGATCGAGGCCGGCTGCGGCGCCGGCCGCGTGACGCTCGGGCTGTGGCAGCTCGGCTTTCAGAATCTCACAGCCTTCGATTTCGCGGAGCAACTGGTCGACCAAGCCCGCGCACTCGCGGCGGAACGCGGCGCCGCCGACCTTCGTTTTCACCATGCCGACGCCACGCGTCTCTCGACATTCGGCGCGCCACTCTCGCCGCCTTACGCCGGCGCGCTGTTCATGTTCAACGGCCTGATGCAGATTCCCGGCCGGGAGAACCGGCGCGCCGCGTTGCGCGAGCTTCACGCCGTCTGCGCCCCCGGCGCGCCCATCCTGTTCACGACACACGACCGGAAATCATCGTCGACGGAGCGGGCGCTCTGGCGGCTCGAAGCCGTGCGCTGGGAACGCGGCGAACAGGACGCGCGGCTGGTCGAATTCGGCGATCGCTATTTCGAGGAGGAAGGCACCGGCCGGACGTTCATGCATTTGCCCGACCGCCGCGAAATATTGGAGGACCTCGCCGCCACCGGCTGGACCCATCACTCCGACTGCATGCGCGGCAAGCTCGCTCGCGAAACGAAAGCCGTTCGCGATTTCTCGGACGAGTGTCGCTTCTGGGTCGCGCACCGCGGCTGAGCGGGCGTCCCTGATTGCGCGTCAGCATAATCGTCGAAATCTCAGCGCGCTCCGGGCTTGGCCGGGTTCGTCCAGCTTCCACTTGCTCCAGTCCGGGTTTCCCCTAGCGTCGCTCCCTCATGTTTGCCGGACTCACCGATCGCACCTGGCTGTGGTTCGCCGCGGGTTTTTATCTCGCCGGGCTGCTGCTGGGCACGCTGTCGCTCCTGCGCGGACAACAGCAGTCCAACACCCGGATCAATGTCATCATCGCGCTGGGTTATCTTTGCCAGCTGATCGGTCTTTACGCGCGCGGGCGGGTCGTCGGCGGCTGTCCGCTGGGCAACACGTTTGAGATTTTCCAATTCACCGCGTGGTCGGCCACGACGCTCTATCTCGTCGTCGGCGTGACCTTCCGGCTCAGCCTCCTCGGCTACTTCACGTCCTGCCTCGCGGCGGTGCTCACGCTGGTTTCGCTGGCGATTCCGGCCTGGGATCTGACGCGGCGCGCCAAGATCTTCGGCGGTAATCCCTGGATCGAGCTTCACGCGTCGCTCGCGTTGTTCAGCTACGGCGTTTTCGCCCTGCTCGCGCTCACCGCGCTGATGCTCGTGCTCCGCCACTACTCGCTGAAAAAGAAGCACCTCAGCGGCTGGTTCTCGTTTCTGCCGCCGATCATGGACCTCGATCACATCAGCGTGCGGCTGCTCGTGACCGGTGTCGTCATGATGACGGCCTCGCTGATCGGCGGCACGATCTACTGGGCGCGCGATCCGGCGTCGGTGAACTCGACCAAACTCCTCATGACCGTCGCGATCTGGCTGGCCTACGCGATCGCGCTGACGCTGCGCTTGAAAGGCCACCTGCTCGCCAAGCGTTTTGCCTGGACCTGCCTCGCGCTCTTCGGTGCGGCGCTGCTCTCACTCGGTCCTGTGGACGCCAGCCGCCATTCTCCCGCGCTGCCGGCGCCGGACCATGTTGTGCCGCGATGAACTCGGAAGCGTTCTTCGTCCTCGGCGCCAACCATCACAAGACCCCGCTCGCCGTCCGCGAGCGGTTGTCGCTCAGCGCCGACGCCGCGGCGACCCTGGCGGCGCAGCTCACGCAGCTGCAGGGCTTGCGCGAGTTCACGTTGCTCAACACCTGCAACCGCGTGGAATTCTATGG
Source organism: Opitutaceae bacterium (assembly GCA_040255565.1). Classification (GTDB taxonomy): domain Bacteria; phylum Verrucomicrobiota; class Verrucomicrobiia; order Opitutales; family Opitutaceae; genus Opitutus. The sequence continues at coordinate 588,581 of JBDZVH010000003.1, forward strand.
CGTCGCCGCCGATCCCCTCGCCGCGCAACGCGTGCAGGCCGCGTTCTGCTCGCAACAGCAGGTCGACCCGGCCGAGTTCGAGCAGATCCGGCTGAATCTCCGCGGCGCCGACGCCGTGCGCCACCTGCTCGAAGTCGCCGCCGGCATCGACTCGCAGATGATCGGCGAGACGGAAATTTTCGGCCAGGTCAAAGATGCCTACGCCGCCGCGCAATCCCGCGGCCACACCGGCCCGGTGCTGAATCGCGTTTTCCAAAAAGCCTTCCAAGCCGCGAAACACGTGCGCACGCACACCGCGATCACCGAAGGTCAGGTCAGCATCGCGAACGTCGCCGTGGATCTTGCGCACACGATTTTCGGCGACCTGTCCTCGACGCGCATTCTGCTCCTCGGCGCGGGTGACATTGGCGAGAAAACCGCGAAAGCGTTCCAGAGCCGCCAGGCGGGCAGCCTCACCGTCGCGAGCCGGCGCTTCGAACGCGCGATGGAGCTCGCCACCGCGCTCCACGCCAGCGCGATGCCTTTCGAGCAGCGCGACGCCCGCCTCAGCGAATACGATGTCGTGGTCTGCGCGACCTCCGCGCCTGGCGTGGTCGTGACGCGCGACGCCGCGAAAGCCGCGATCCAGAAGCGTCCCGCCCGGCCGCTGTTTTTGATCGATCTCGCGCTGCCCCGCGATGTCGAGGCAAGCGCGGCCGACCTGCAGAACGTGTTTCTCTACAACCTCGACGACCTTGCGAAGATTGCGGAGGAAAACCGCGCCGCGCGCGAAGCCGAGCTCGCCAAATGCCGCGCGATGCTCGCCGAACGCGCCGACGCGTTGTGGAAACACATCGAGCCGCGTCTCGCCGAACTGAAGGCGAACCACCACGGCTGACGCGCGAGGAGGCGTTCGCGAACGACGCGCGCCGCGAATCGCGCGTGGCGGATCAGCCCAGCTGACGCGACAACCACTCCGCCGCCGAACCGTTGGCAGGTTGGCTGAGCAAGGTTCGCAAGCGCCGCGCCTGTTCCGCCGTCCGCTCCTGCCGCGCCGGATCCTCGAGGCATGCGCGCAGTTCCGCCGCGAGCGCCGCCGGCGTGGCCGCGCCCTGCACGTATTCCGGATACATCGCTTCGCCCAGCAGCAAATTCGCGATTCCGATGAACTTCACCTTCACGATCATCCGCCCGAGAAAATACGTCAGCGGATCCGTGCGATACGTCACTGCGCCGGGAATGCCCGCGAGCGCGCATTGCATCGACATCGTGCCGCTCGACGTGAGCACCGCCGCGGCGCCGACCGGTTCGTGACCGATGCGCACAAGCTTCACGTTTTCCGGCGGATTCGCCGCGCGCAATGTGCCGAGGATTTCGTCGCTCGGATACAGCACCACCGCCTCGCGCGCGCGGCCGTAATCGCGAAACGCCGCGAGCAGCACCGGAAAAATCCGTGCCACCGGCCCACGCCGACTGCCCGGCAGCAACAGCACCGGACCATTCGGATCGAAACGCACCGGCGCCGCGTGATCGGCCGCGAGAAATGGATGGCCGACAAACTCCACCGGCAGCGCCGTGTCCGCGTAAACCGATTGCTCGAACGGGAAAATCGACGCGAGCCCGTCGAGGTGTTGCGCCATCGCAAACCGCCGGCCCGCGCGCGAGGCCCAGATCTGCGGACTGATGTAATACAGCGCCTTGGTCACACCGCCGGCCTTCGCCGAAAATCCGCGCGCGAACAGCTCCTTCGCGATCCGCAGATTCAAGCCCGACGAGTCCACGAAACATACCGCCCTCGGCCGATGCTCGCCGATCCAGCGAACGATCTCCGCGATCAGCGCGCGATAATACGAGATCTTCGCGATCACCGCGAAACCCATGGCCGACGACACCGTGAGATCGCGCAGCAGCTGCGCGCCTGCCGCCTGCAGCCGCGGTCCGCCGAGCGCCGCGATCGCGAGTTCCGGACGCAGCGCACGCAAGTCGCGCACCATCCGCGCCGCATGTTCGTCACCCGAATGCTCGGCGGCCACGATCAGCAGGTCGACGCGACCGCCGACAGGCGGAGGCAAGCGCAGGGGTTCAGCGCTCATGACGCGTAGTGGTTGCGTGGATTCGGGAGTCGAACCCAGGGCGGTTGGGGACAACCGTCCCTACCTGGTTCTTTTATCTCGCCCATCATCCTTTCGCGGCGCGTTTGATTTGTTCGGTAATCGTGATCGCCACCTCGAGCGCGCTCTTGCCGAGCGAGGCGCCGACCTTCGGCTGCTGCCGCTTCTCCACGCTTTCGACAAAGTGCTTCAGCTCGATCGCGAGCGGTTCGCCTTTCTCGATCGGGATATCCTGCACTGGGACCGAGCTCACGTCGCCCGCTTTGGCGAGGCCGACTTTCAACTTCAATCCGTAGGCGATCAGGTCGCTCTTTTTTACCAGATGCCCGGTCTGGTTCATGAAATCGAGGGAGAGATACGCGTTGTTCTGAAAGACGCGGATCTCGCGATTTTTCTTCAGGCTCATACGGCTCGCGCTGAGGTTGGCGACGCAGCCGTTCTCGAATTCGATGCGGGCGTTCGCGATGTCCTCGCTCTTCGACAGGACGTTGATGCCGACGCTGTCGATTCTGCGGATCGGCGACTTCACCAGCGCGAGCACGATGCCGATGTCGTGTATCATCAAATCGAGGACCACGCCGACTTCCGTGCCGCGCGGCTGATACGGTGCGAGCCGCTCGGTGGTGATGTAGCCGGGACGGTCGACCTCCTTTTCGAGGAAACTCATCACCGGATTGAAATGCTCGATGTGTCCGACCTGCACGAGGCGGTTGGCCTTCTGTGCGGCGGCGAGCACCTGCTCGGCCTCTGCGAGGCTGGCACAGAGCGGTTTCTCGATCAGCAGATGACAGCCCCGCGCGAGCAGCGGAATCGCGACCTCCGCGTGCCGATCGGTCGGGACGACGATCGAAACCGCGTCGCACGCGGCGCCCAGTTCTTCGAGCGTGGCGAACCGCTGGCAGTTGAACTTCCCACAGATTTCCGCCGCGCGGGCGTCGTTCGTTTCGAAGATGCCGGCGAACGCGACGTTCGGGAGCGACGCGTAGATCCGGGCGTGATGTTGCCCGAGCGAACCGACGCCGACGACGCCGCAGCGAATCTTGGGAGAGGCCATGCGCGAAACGTAGCGGCCGACCCGCCGGCTGCCATTCGAAAAACGGCAGCCTCGCACCTGGCGTTTACCGCGGCGGCGGAGCGAAGCGCCCGTCGTGCAGGAAAAGCGACCGCTGTGCCTTCGCGGCGTGGGCAGCGTTGTGCGTCACCAGCACGAGAGCCGTGCGCATCTCCGCGCAAAGACCGAGCAGCAGTTCCACGACGGCGTCGCCGGTGTGCTCGTCGAGATTGCCGGTGGGTTCGTCGGCGAGAATCAGCTTCGGCGAATTCATCAGCGCGCGCGCAACGGCGACACGCTGCCGCTCGCCGCCGGACAGATGCGCGGGCAGGTGCATCACGCGTTCGCCGAGGCCGACGCGCCCGAGCAGGTCTTTCGCGCGCTCGCGCTCGGCCGCGCCGGGCTTTTTCAAAATGCGCGCCGCCATCACAACGTTCTCGAGGGCGTTCAGCTCCGGGATGAGGTAGAACGACTGAAACACGATGCCGAGAAACGCCGCGCGGCGGTCGGCATTGGCCGGCTGGCCGGTCCACGCGAGGCTGCCCGCATCGGGTTCGTCGAGCGCGGCGAGGAGGTTGAGCAAGGTCGATTTGCCGGAGCCGGATTCGCCGCGAATGGAAACGCTCTCGCCTTCGAACACCTCGAGATCGACGCCGCGCAAGACATCGATCCGGCGATCGCCGCTCGGAAAACTCTTCGTCAGTCCGCGCGCCGTGAGCACGGCGGTTTTGTTTTCGTTACTCACTGCGCAGCGCCTCCACGGGTTTGAGTCGCGCCGCGCGCCACGCCGGCAGCAATCCCGCCAGCGTCGAAATCACGATCGAGCAAACGACAATCATCACGACGTCGCTCGTCGCCGTGTAAGCAGGCAGTTTGCTGAATTGATAAAACCGCACGAGCACCTCCTGGCTGCTCGTCAGCTGCGTGAACGTCCGGATGATGTTGTCGCGGAAAAACAGCGCGGTGAAGCCGAGCGCGAGTCCCGCGCCGGTGCCGACCGCGCCGATCAACAAACCTTGAAAACAGAAACACGCCGCGACCTGCCGCGGTTTTCCGCCGAGCGCGCCGAGCACGCCGATCTCGCGCGTCTTCCGCACCACCGAAATCAGCAGCGAGCTCGTCACCGAAAACGCCGCGACGATGATGATGAAGGTCAGCAGGAAAAAGATCATGTTTTTCTCGAGCGAGAGGATGAACAGGAAGTCCTGGTTCGCCTCCATCCACGAGTGCGCCGACATGTGGGCGTCCGGCGGCAGCGCGGCGTTGATCCGACTGGCGCCGACGTCGGCGTCGAGCCCGGGCGCGAGTTTCACGTTGATGCCGTGAATGCCGCCGCGCAGGCCGTAGAGATCCTGCATCAGCCGCAGCGTCACGAGCACGACGGAGCTGTCGAGTTGCTGGTGACCGACCTCGAAAATACCGACGACCTTCAATTCGCGCGGCAAAAGCACCTCGTCGTTTTTCAACCGCTCCAGCAGCAGCGGCGAATAAACCTCGACCGTGTCGCCCATACGCGCGCCGATCGAAATCGCGAGATTCGCGCTCAGGATGATCGAGTCGTCATCGAGCGCATCGAGCGAACCGACGCGGATGTAGCGGTCGAGCGGCACGACCTTGCCGACGCGGTTGACGTCGATCCCCTGGATGCCGGGAAACGCGGGTTTGCGGTCGCACTCGAGCATCACCACGCCCTCGGCGTAGGGCGTGGCGGCGACGACGCCCGGCACCTGCGTGATGCGCGCGAGGAGTTCCTCGGGGTTTTGGACGAAGCCGTTGGCCTTCACCTGCACGTCGCCCTGCGTCTCCACGATCATGCGACGGATTTCGTGGCCGAAACCGCCCATGACGCTCGTCGAGATCACGAGCAGCGCAACGCCCAGCGCGACGCCGAGCGTCGAGATGAAGGTGAAAAACGGAAACCGCCGCCCCGTCGGGAAGAGCTGCTTGAGAGCGAGGTAAAGCGGCCAGGGCATGCGCCAGATTGGGGGTGAAGTTTAGGTGATAGGCTCGAACCGCGCGACCGAAGCACCGCAGGTTCGCGCCTTCACTTCAACGTTTCACTTCAACTGGCCGCGCCGCCGCTGCCGGGACGCAGCTGCGGAAACAGGATCACGTCGCGGATGCTCTCGGCGCCGGTCAGCAGAATGCAGAGCCGGTCGATGCCCACGCCCATGCCGCCGGCGGGCGGCATGCCGTGTTCGAGCGCGAGGAGGAAATCCTGGTCGATGTTCTGCTTCTCCTCGCCGGCTTGCTTCTCGAACATCTCGCGCTGCACGTCCGGGTCATTCTGTTCCGAATACGCGGGCGCGACTTCCATGCCGCCGATCGTGAGCTCGAAGACGTCGAGCACGCTCGGATCCTCGGCATTCAACTTGGCCAGCGGACAAAGCTCTTTCGGCAGGTGCGTGACGAACGTCGGCTGGATCAGCGTCGGCTCGATCTTCTTCGAGAAAATCTCGTTGGTGATTTCGAATTCCTCCCAGCCGGGATGAACCGAAAGCCCCATCGCCTCGGCCTTCGCGATCTTCTCCGCCTTCGTGCGGCCGAACCACTCGGGGTCGCCCGTGGCTTCCTTGATCAGATCCTTGTAGCGCACCTCGCGCCACTCGCCGGCGAAATCAATCTCCTGGCCACTCGCCGCATGCTTGATCTTCGTCGTGCCGAGCACGTCGCGGCAGAGCGTCGTCAACATATCGCGGATCAGCGTCATCATCCCGCGGTAGTCGCTGTAAGCCTGATACACCTCGAGCATCGTGAACTCGGGATTGTGCCGGCGGGACACGCCCTCGTTGCGGAAAATGCGTCCGATCTCGAACACGCGATCGAAGCCGCCGACGAGCATCCGCTTCAGCCGGAGTTCCGTCGCGATGCGCAAAAAGAAATCGACGCCGAGCGCGTTGTGATGCGTGACGAACGGCCGCGCCGCCGCGCCGCCCGCGGTGTTTTCGAGCACCGGCGTCTCGACTTCGATGAACTGCTGCGACTCGAGAAAACGCCGGATGTGCGAGACGATCTTCGAGCGCAGCATCAGCCGCGCGCGCGACTCCTGGTTGACGATCACATCGAGGTAGCGCTGGCGGTAAACCTGTTCCGGATCGCTGAGGCCGTGGAACTTCTCGGGCAGCGGACGCAGCGCCTTGCTCACGAGCGTGAACGCATCGACGCGGACGGTGATCTCGCCGGTCTTGGTTTTGAACAATGCGCCGGTGACGCCGATGATGTCGCCGAGATCGAGCGCCTTCTTGAAGACGCCGTAGCGCTCCTCGCCGAGCACGTCCTTGCGGAAATAGAGCTGAATCTGACCCTGCTGGTCCTGGATCTTCACGAACGAGCTGCCGCCCTGCACGCGAAACGTGACCAGCCGGCCGGCGACGGTGACGTTGACCGTGTAATCCTGGCCCTCGACGTAGAGCGCTTTGGCGTCGGCGGAGAAATGCGTCGGCGCCACGTTGGCGCGAAACGGATCGAAGCCGCCCGCCCGCAAATCGGCGAGCTTTTGGCGCCGGACTGCGTGCTGGTCATGCGTGATATCTTGAGGGATCTCGCTCATGGAACCGCGCAGGCTGTGGCCCGACCTGCGCCGGCGCAAACGGATTTTCAGCCGGCGCGCGCGTTCCGACCGGCCGACGCAGCCGCGCGACCGACCATCGCTAACCGCTTGGCGTTTTTGCCGGCATTCGTCACGTTGCGCGCCAAAACCTCCTCACGCATGAAACGACGCCTGTTCCTACTCCCCTTGTTTCTCGCCGCCGGGCTGCTCGGCTTTGCGGCCGACGACCGCGCCGGACCGCTCGCGAAGGTCGAGGGTTTCTCGTTCGTCAAAACCGTCGGCGACATCTCCGAATACACCCTGGACGCCAACGGTCTCACGGTGCTGCTCATGCCCGAGCACTCCAGCCCGACGCTTACGTTCATGGTCACTTACCGCGTCGGCTCGCGCAACGAGGTCACCGGCACGACCGGCGCCACGCACTTGCTCGAGCATTTGATGTTCAAGGGCAGCGACGCCTTCAACGACGCCAAGGGCAATTCCGTGAAACAATTCCTCGAAAGCATTGGCGGCGAATACAACGCCACCACCTGGCTCGATCGCACCAACTACTACGCCAACATCGGCAACGAGCACCTCGAGGGCTACATGGCGATCGAGGCCGATCGGATGCGCAATCTCTGGCTGCGCGATTCCGACCGGCAACCCGAGATGACGGTCGTGCGCAACGAATTCGAGCGCGGCGAAAACTCGCCCTTCCAGGCGCTCATCAAGGAAATCTTCCAGTCGGCCTACGTCGCGCATCCGTATCATCACTCCACCATCGGCTGGCGCAGCGACATCGAGGGCGTGCCGATCGAGAAACTCCGCGAGTTCTACGACACCTTTTACTGGCCCAACAACGCCACCGTCTCGGTGATCGGCGATTTCGAACCGGCCGCCGCGCTCGGGCTCGTGAAAAAATACTACGGCCAATATCCGCGTTCGCCGCAGCCGATCCCGGAACTCTACACCGTCGAGCCCGATCAGACCGGGCCACGTCACGTCACAGTGAAACGCGCCGGCCAGCTCGGCGTCGTCGCCGTCGGCCACAAGATCCCGCAGGCCACGCATCCGGATTTCGCCGCCGTCCAGGTGCTGAGCATCATCCTTACCGACGGCAAAAACAGCCGGCTCTACAAGGCGCTCACCGATAAAAACCTCACCGTCGGCGTGCAGGCGTTTCTCGGTTTCAACCACGATCCGTCCCTCCAGATCATCTTCGCGCCGCTCGCTCCCGGCGCCACGCACGAGCAGGTTGAAAAAATCACGTTCGAGGAAATCGAACGGTTGAAGAAAGACGGCGTGACCGAAGGCGAAGTGAAAGCCGCCGCCGCCAAGCTCCTCGCTGACGCGGCGTTTCAGCGCGATGGCTCGTTCGCGATCGCGGGCAATCTCAACGAGTGCATCGCCGCCGGCGACTGGACGCTTTACTACAAGATCGAGGAGGCGACGAAGGCCGTGACGCCCGCCGACGTGCAACGCGTCGCGCGCAAATACCTCGGCGTCGATCAAAGCACGACCGGCTGGTTCGTGCCGAACGTGCCCGAGCAAGCCGAAGCCGCCACCGAGTAAAACCGCCGAACTTTTCCGCCATGAAACGTTTTTCTTTTTCGCTCCTCGCGCTCTGCTCGCTCGTGTTCGTCGCCGCACCGTTGCGCGCGCAGATCGCGAAGCAGGTGGTCCGCACCGACATCAACGGCATCGACCTGATCGCCTACCCGACCGGCGTGAAGGATGTCGTCACGATCCGCGGCTCGATCCCCGCCGGCGACGCATTTGCCGGCGACGGTAATGTCGCGATTCCCACGCTCGTCGGCATGATGTTGGACAAGGGCACGACGAAGCACGACAAGTATGAGATCACCGAGCTGCTCGAAAGCGTCGGCGCCACGATCTCGTTCGACGTCGGCACGCAGACCGCGGGCATCAGCGCGAAATGTCTCAAGAAGGACGTGCCGCTCGTCATTGGCCTGATCGCCGAGCAACTGCGCACGCCGGCGTTTTCCGCGGAGGAATTCGAGAAGGTGAAAAAGCAGTTCGTCGGTGGACTGCAGCGTCAGCTCGAGAGCACGGATTTCCGCGCCGGCGACGCGTTCACGCGCGCCGTGTATCCGGTCGGACACCCGAACCGGCAGCCGCCGACGGAAGAGTTCATCGCCGACACGAACAAGGCCACGCTCGAGGAAGCGAAGGCGTTTCACGCGAAATATTACGGCCCCGCGCATTTCATCCTCGTCGCCGTCGGCGACCTCGACATCCCGCAACTGCAGAACGAAGTGCGGCAGGCGTTCGCCGGCTGGAGCGGCGGCGTCGACGTGATCAAAACCGCCAAGGCGACCTCGACCGACGCCGCGAAAGATCAGGTCATTTTCATGTCCGACAAACCCAGCGTGACGGTCGTGTTCGGCCAGGCGACCGGGCTGCGCTATCGCGATCCGGACGCGCAGGCGTTGCGCGTCGCGACCGCGATTCTGGGCAGCGGTTTCACTGGCCGATTGATGGCCAACGTGCGCGACAAGGAAGGTCTCACTTACGGCATCGGTTCGTCCGTCGGCCGCGACACGTTCAACGACGGCGACTGGCGGATCAGCGCGACCTTCGCGCCTGCGCTGCTCGACAAAGGCATCGAGTCCACGAAGCGCCAGCTCCGGCAATGGTATGAGCAAGGCGTGACCGAGGACGAACTCGAGCGCCGCAAGGGCGACCTCGTCGGCAGTTTCAAAGTCGGCCTCGCCACGACCGAAGGCATGGCCGGCGCGCTGTTGACCGCCGTGCACCGCGGTTACGACGTCAGCTGGCTCGACGAATACCCGAAGCAGATCGAGGCGCTGACGACGAAGGACCTGAACGCCGCGATCAAAAAGCATCTCAAGCCCGACGAGATGGTGATCATCAAGGCCGGCAGCATTCCCGGCGCGAAGTAAGCGCGACGCGTCCCGGCCGACGGCCTGCGCGGCGTCGGCTGCGGCGCCCGCTCACTTGCCGAGTTTGCGGAGCGCTTTGTTGATTTTTTCCAGGTCGCAGGCGTCGGCCTGGAAATCCGGTCCGAGCCATTCGATCCACTCGCGGCCGAGTTCGGTGTGCGGCTCCTTGATGCACGCGAGCATGTCGTGAAACGCCTCGAGTCCGCCGCAGTCTTCCGGCGGACCCGCGCGTTCGCCAGCGATGCAGAGCGGATAGTGCACGCCCTTTTGCGCGGCCTGGGTTTTCTCGACGCGGATCTCGACCTGCCAGCCTTCGCCGAAGTGGTAGCCGTAGGCGAAGCGCGCGCGATTCTCGAGATCGAGATCGGCGAGCGTGACGTCGCGATCGTCCTCGATCGTGAGCTCGTCGCGCTTCAGCGGATTGCCGAAGCGCAGGTCGTCGAGGTTGAAGGCGTGTGTCTGATAATCGAACCAGTCGAAGAGAATCTGGATGCTGTCGTGCAGCCGCGAGAGCCACATCGACTCGCGCACGAGCAAGCGCCGCCACACGGGAGGATTCGTGCCGACTACGTGCAAGCGCAGGACGAAAACCCGCTCCGGGGCTTTCTTCGCCGAGCCTTGCCCTTCATGAAGTCCGATCATTCCCCCACTACAGGCGCCGCCACAGTCTGGCGCAAGCGAGCAGGAGACGGACGCGTGTCAGCGACCCGCGTCCGTCGATCAAACGATCAGAACTTGAACTTCACGTAACCTTCCACGCGCAGCGGCAGGTCCTGAAACACGAGCACGTTGTTCGAGTAGTTGTCGCCGTTGTGGATCCAGTTGCGGCGATTGAGGACGTTGAGGACGTCGACGTTCACCTCCCAGCGCGGTTGCCGGTAGAACAGAAACGCGTTCAGGAAAATCTGGTTCGGGATGTGGTATTCGTTGAGCAGATTGCCCGGTTGTTCGCTCTGCCAGCTGCCGCCGAGTCCGCCGCCGAAGCCGTTGCGGAAACGATACGAGAAGCTGCCGTTCACGACCCAGCGCGAAAGACCGGGGATGCGATAATCGCCGCGGGGGAGCTTGTCCCACTGAAAACCGAGGCCGTTGCCGCGACCGCCCGGCCCCTGGCCGAGCGCGTAGAGATTGTACAACGACGTGCCGCCGGCCTGCGACGCGCTGGAATTATCGAAGCGTCCATCGATGAACGCCACGTTGAAGGTCGCGTTGAAATACACATCCGGCTGATAAACGAACTCCAGTTCGCCGCCGCGGAATTTCAGGTTCTTCACGTCGCCGCCCAACTCCACTTCCTGACGGCGTTGATCGTACAGCGCGACGCCGGCGAAGAGCTTGTTGTCGAGCAGCGACCATTTCGCACCGATCTCGGCGAGCCGGCTGAGATTCTTGAAATCGTCCGGATCGATGATGCCGCGACCGTTGCCGTCGTCCTTCAACATGATGCCGCCGCCGGTGACATTGCCGTGCACGGCGTAGGCGCGCTGATACGTGGAGTAGAACGTGAGGCGCGGCGACGCGCGGTAGATCAGGCTCGCGTTCCACGACACGGCTTCGTCGCTGTGCCGGTCGGCCCAGTGGTCGCCCGCCTCGGCGCCGAGCGGATCGCGGGCCTTCGCGTAAAAGCCGTCGCCGCGCACGCCGGCGAGCAGCGACCATTGCTCGGAGAATTTGATCTCGTCCTGCACGAAGAGCGCCGGATTCCAGAGCGTGGAATCCGTGGTTTCCGGACTGCCGTAGGACGCCGGGAAAAACAGCCGCCCACCCGGGCCCACGAACCCGGGCCAGTAGGATTCGGGATAATCCGCCGCGTGGCTGAAAACGCGATTCGCGCGCGTGAGGTCGTATTGGAAGAAATACTCGTTGAAGTAGTTCGTGTAGCTCAGCCGGTCCTCCCAGCGGATCGTCGCGCCGGCGATCACCGCGTGCTGGATGGCGCCGGTGTCGAGGGCGGCGTGCCACTCGGTCCGGTTTTCGAACGTGGTCTGCTCGGCCCACTCCGCGTATTCAAACGCGTGATATCGGCGGCGGTCGACGTATTCGGCGAGCGTGCGGTTCACGACTTTTCGGTCGGGCGCGAACTGCGCGCTGGCGATGAACTGGCCGCGCACGACGTTGGCGTTGGCGAAATCGCCGACCGACAGCAGGGTCGCATCGCGCGGGAGGTCGACCCAGGTGGTGCCGGGAATCGTGCCGGCGAGCGCGCCCGCATCGGAGTAACCGAGATCCGGCAGATCGCCGGTGTAATACCGGCCGTGGTCGATGAGTTCCTGATTCGGGCGATTCACACCGAGCAACTGCGGCGTGGCCTGCCAGATATATTGCACGTTCGCGTCGAGCGTCAGCGCGTCGGAGGCGTTTCGTTTCCACGCGACGAACAAATCCTGCCGGTCGTCGCGGCCGCCGTGGCGGCGGAAGAAGGTACTGTCTTCCTTCCCTTCGTAGCTGATGCGCCAGGCCGATTTGCCATCGGCGGCCGGCACGTTCGTGTCGACCTGCCAGGAGCCGTTCAGCCACGAACCGCCGTCCGGCACCCAGGAACCGACACGCAACGTGAGCGTCGTCTCACGGGAAAACTGTGGCTGCTTGGTGAGGTAGTTGACGTAACCGCCGGTGAAAAAGCCGCTGCCGTAGATTGCGGAGCCGGGGCCGCGCACGACATCGAGGGCCTCAACGCCGTTGAATGACGGCATATAGCCGAAATTGTTATAGCTGAGCCGCTGGCCGTTCTGGAAGGTTTCCGCGAGATCGCCGCGGATATTGGGAATGGTGGCCTTGCCGTAGCTCGCGGGCGCGTAGCTGCCGGGGGCGAAGGCGACGAACTCGCGCACGCCTTCGATGCCGCGTTCGCGCAGGAGCGCCTGCGTGATCGACGAGGCTGCGCGGGGCGTTTCGAGGAGGCTGCGGGCGTCGCCGAAGATGCCGTCGAGCGTCCGCGTGAGCGGATTGACGGAAAGTTCGAGCGGCACGCCGACGACCTCGAAGCGCTCGAGCCGGACCGGCTGGTCGCTGTTCGTCTGCGCGCTGGCCACGGCCGCGGCGCCGGCGAAGGCAAGGTAAAGGACTGGGTGCGGGAGTTTCATGATGGTGAGTGCCGGCCCGGCACGAACTCCCGAGAAAAGGGGCGCCGTCGCACCCCTGCGGCGCAACCACCGGCGCCTGCTGTTTCCTTCGTCGGCATGATCCGTGTCAGGTTCTAAGGGTCGAGCGGCCGGTCGCACCGCAATCTCAGTCCTCCGCGGAGGACACCCCTACAGGCAAGGCGCAGTGAGGCCCGCCGCGCCGTCGCCGGCAAGCAAAAGCTGCGTCAGCCCCGCACATGGGCCGGGCGCGGTGTCGTAAAATTTCCATTACGGCCGCACAAAACCGGAACAATCGAAGCGCGTCTTTGTAGAACCGCTCTCCTGCTGCGACTGACGGGGCTTTCAGGGTGCTTTCCTAGGTAATCTTCTTGCGAGAAGATTGTCCGAAGAACTCACCCTCGGCGCCCCACCTTCATGTATCGGATTTTCTCTTATCGAGGCGGTCGATAGCCGCCGGTGTACGCGCCGGCCGGTCTTCGCAGGAAGCATGGGAGTGGGGCGTTGGTGTCCCGGCAGCCGCGCCCATCGAAAAACTCCCAACCTCCTGAGAATGCTATTATCACGTGCGGCCGGCTTGTACTTTGCCGGCACTCTCCTCCTCGGCGCCGCCTCGGCCTCGGCCCAGTCGCTGTACAAATCCGACGGTTCGTTGAACCTATCGTTGTACGGTCAGCTGGCCCTGAGCTATGACAAGGCAACGATGGAGATGCGGATGGGGCCCAGCTTTCTGGATCTCAGCCCCAACGCGACCGACGATCGCCCGACGTTGTATCGGCCGAAATCCTACACGCGCACCAGCGGCTATATTCGCACCAATCCGTACGAGCTCGGCAGCTCGCCAGTGACCGACAGCGATTACTGGAGCGAGAGCGGCCAGGTCGGCTACGTGCCGGACAGCGCCTCCGATCCCGGCCTCGATCGGGTGCAGCTTTACGCCTATTATGATCGCGTGTTCGCGATCAGTCCCCGGCTCGACTGGGCGAGCGGCAAACCCCACCCGGATCCGCAGACCCGCGAGTCCTACTACTCCACGTTGTTCGGCGAGGCGCCGAAGTATCCGATCGCGATGGCGCGCAACTACGGCATGCAGTGCAACGAGGCGCTTGTGATCTATCGCGACGGCTACCTCGGCGTCGCGGGCACGCAGACCAGCCGCACCAGTGCGGAGCGACCGTATCCGGGTTTCGTTTTCCCGGAGAACAAAGTGCCCACGGACATCGCGATCACCGCCGGCAATGAGTTCGCCATGGTCACGATCTGGGACATCACCGCCAAGAAAGGTCAGCTCGCGGTGCTGGCACTCGAAGCGAAGTACCTGCCGTTCCACACATGGCCGTACATGGGGCTGCCGAATCAGGGCAGCTGGTCCGCGTTCAAGCTCCTCGGCTACGTCGATCTGCCGATGAAGATGCCGACGTCCGTCTCGGCCGCCAGCAACGGCTGGTGGAGCGGTCCGTCCCAAACCGGCGGCAAAGTGCTCAGCCAGATCAATCTGGCCAACGACTCCGACCGCAAGAATGTGTACAGCGGCGCCTGGAACGGCGTCGTGGCCACAAAGGGTTACGCCGTCGTGGGTTCGAAATACGATAACAAGGTCGCGCTCGTCGACCTCGCGCCGTTGTTCAGCTACATGCGGGAGAGTTACTTGAGCTCGGCCACGAACTACAAGGCGACTCTCGCCGCGCGCGGCACGGCGGCGAACAAGTTCCCGCAGGCGTTTTCCGCCAAGCCGTCGATCACGCCCAAGGTGGTGTGGGAATCCACCGTGGCGAAACCCAACGCCGTCCTCGCCGGCATCCGCATGGATCGCTGGACCAAGGATTACTACAAGGCCTACGTCGCCTCCGAAAACGGCACGATCAGCATCATCGACACGACGCCGCTGATGCGTCGCAATTCGTGGGAGCGGCTCGGGTCCCTGCGGATCGCGGGCACGTTCAATGTCGGTCGCAATCCCGTGAGCATGTGCTTCACGCGCCGCGGAGATAGCAATCTGCCGCTGCTGCCAAAGCTCAGCAACGGTTCGCAGGCGAAAGCCGATCCGCTCAACAACCTTCTCTACATCGCCGTGCGGGGCGATCGGAAGGTCGTCGCCGCGGTGACGTTCGAAGGCAAAGGCTCGGTGTATCGGACTATCAAGGACAAGCGCATGGGCGACCCCGTCGCCGTCAGCACCGCGATTCGCGGACCGATCCTCTCGGTCGCCGATTTCCGCGGCAAGAAGCTGATCAGCTTCCGCGTAGGCAAGATCACCGACTCCCGTAACAACAAGGTCTACGGTTGCGGTGCCGATGGGAAAGCGGCGTTCGAATACGCCGGCGATGTGCCGCTCGCGGGCCATCCCTTCCTGATCAACAGCACCAACGTGAACTGACCTCGGTCGGTTCGACTGCAGCGCGGCCAAGCCGTTCTGCCCAAGCACGACAGGCGATCCGTTCGATCGCCTGTTCTGCTGCCCCTCCTACCCCACACACGCACGCTCCGCCGGCCCTCCCTGCCGAGGGCGAATCGCCGGCGTTCCTCCGCCGTTCATGTAGGTAAACAATCGATACGATGCATCGGGAAACCTACCAAGGAAACTCACAGGGTTTTGACCACATGGAGACTTCCCTCGGTGCCGTTTTGAGTGTTCTGCTCGCCATGTCCGGCAAGCACCCAGTCGAAAATAGAAGGAATCCTGTAATGTTATACTCACCTGTTAGAATCGCGTTGTTCGGCCTCGCTGCTCTCGGCGGCCTCTCCGCGACCGGATTTTCGCAATCCGTCACCCGCCTCGTGTTGGTGAACACGAGCACCCAGAAAGATATTCGTGCCCTCACCAACGGCGACACCATCGTCTTGTCCGTTGATGGCACCGCGCTGAATGTTCGCGCGGAAACCAGCGGCACGGTCGGCAGCGTCGAATTCAGCTACGACGGAGCGTATGTGCGCACCGAGAATCTGACGCCGTACGCGTTCGCGCTCGATGACAATGGCGCATATCGTAAATGGACGCCCACGGTCGGCACGCACCGCATGAAGGCCCGGGCGTTTACCAAGAGCAATCGCGGTGGCACCGCCGGCGCGGCGCTGGAACTCACACTCAACGTCGTGTCGAGCGCCCCGACGGGCGGCGACTCCGGCACCAAGGAACCGGCCCCGCCGACCACCGGCTCGTCGATCAGCCAGGTCGTTCTCATCAACGCCGACAGCCAGAAGATCCTGCGGCCGCTGGCCAACCACGACGTCATCTCGCTGTCCTCCGACGGTCTCTCGCTGAACCTGCGCGCCGACGTCTCCGGCAAGGTCGGCAGCGTGGCCTTTTATCTCGACGGCAAATTGGTTCGCACCGAGAGCGTCGCGCCCTACGCGTTCGCCGCCGACGACAACGGCAAATACTACAAATGGACACCCCCGCTCGGCAGTCACACGCTGCGCGTCGTGCCCTACGAAAAAGGCGGCGCCACCGGCACCGCCGGCCAGGCCCGCGAGATCGCCTTCAGTGTCGTGTCCGGCACCGTGGTCTCGCCTCCGCCCGCGCCGAAACCGACGCCGGAGCCCGAGCCTGACGTCACGCCCGATCCGGTGCCGCCGTCGAAGGGCGCTCTGTCGTTGTACAAATCCGACGGCTCGCTCGATCTCTCGCTCTATGGCCTGCTCGCGCTCAGCTACGACAAGGCCACGATGGAAATGCGTCTCGGCCCCAGTTTCCTCGATCTGAACCCGAACGCGCCCGACGATCGTCCCACGTTGTACAAGCCGGCTTCTTACAAGCGCACGAGCGGCTATATTCGCACGAATCCGTACGAACTCGGCGGACCGCCGGTGACGGACGGCGATTACTGGAGCGAGAGCGGCCAGGTCGCCTACGTGCCGGATGACATCTCCGATCCCGGCCTCGATCGCGTGCAGGTTTACGCCTATTACGATCGCGTGTTTGCGATCAGCCCGCGTCTGGACTGGGCCAGCGGCAAACCGCATCCCGACCCGCAGACCCGCGAGCCCTACTACACCACGCTGTTCGGCGAGGCGCCGAAGTATCCGGTCGCGATGGCGCGCAACTACGGCATGCAGTGCAACGAAGCGCTCGTGCTTTATCGCGACGGCTATCTCGGCGTCGCGGCCACGCAGACCAGCCGCAACGGCTCGGAGCGTCCGTATCCCGGCTTCGTTTTCCCGGAGACGAAGGTGCCCACCGGCATCGCGATCACGACGGGCAACGAATTCGCGCTCGTCACCGTTTGGGATATCGCGGCCAAGAAGGGTCAGCTCGCGGTCTTCGCGCTCGAAGCGAAGTACCTGCCGTTCCACACGTGGCCGTACATGGGGCTGCCGAATCAGGGCAGCTGGTCCGCGTTCAAGCTCCTCGGCTACGTCGATCTGCCGATGAAGATGCCGACGTCCGTCTCGGCCGCCAGCAACGGCTGGTGGAGCGGTCCGTCCCAAACCGGCGGCAAAGTGCTCAGCCAGATCAATCTGGCCAACGACTCCGACCGCAAGAATGTGTACAGCGGCGCCTGGAACGGCGTCGTGGCCACGAAGGGTTACGCCATGGTCGCGTCGAAATACGACAACACCGTCGCCATCGTCGACCTCTCCCCGCTGTTCGGCTACATGCGCGACAGCTACCTGAGCTCCGCCACGAGCTACAAGAACACCCTCGCCGCACGCGGCACGGGCGCGAACGACTTCCCGCAGGCGTTTTCCGCCAAGCCGTCGATCACGCCGCAGGTCGTCTGGCAAAGCAGCGTCGCCGAGCCCACGACCGTTCTCGCCGGATTCCGCGTCGATCGCTGGACCCGCGACCACTACAAGGGCTACGTCGCCTCGGCCGACGGCACGATCAGCATCATCGACACGTCGTCGCTGCTGAAACGCTACGATTGGGAACGCAGCGGCAGCATCCGGAAAGTCGGCTCGTTCAACGTTGGCCGTAATCCGGTCAGCATGGCCTTCACGCGTCGCGGCGACAGCAATCTCCCGCTGCTGCCGAAGTTGTCGGACGGCTCGCAATCGAGGGCCGATCCGCTCAACAACATCTTCTACATCGCCGTCCGCGGCGAGCGGAAGGTGGTGGCCGCCGTCACGTTCAACGGCCAGGGCGCCGTCTACCGCACGATCAAGGACAAGCGCATGGGCGATCCCGTCGCGGTCAGCACCGCGATCCGCGGGCCGATCCTGTCGGTGGCGGACTTCCGCGGCAAAAAGATGATCAGTTTTCGAGTCGGCAAAATCACGGACCTGCGGAATAACAAGGTCTATGGCTGTGGCGCCGACGGAAACGATCCTTTCGAATACGCCGGCGACACACCCTTCGCCGGGCATCCTTTCCTGCTCAACACCACGAACGTTAACTGATCGCAGGTCCAAAACATCATCAAGCGACACCGCGGCGTCATTCAGCTGACGCCGACCCACGTGGAAGCCGGCGACTCGAAAGGGTCGCCGGCTTTTTCGTTTTCCGGTCGCCTCCCGATCCCGGAAAACACAAGAGCCGCCCCTCGCGGGGCGGCTCAAGTGACCTAACACCAAGCAAACCGTAAGAACTACAAACATTCACCGTCCCTGCGGACGATGTTGACTACGCAGAGATAGACGGGGTGCTCACCGAAACGCTCAAAAAAAGTTCAACATTTTTGGCCGACGGCGTCAGGCCTCCGCAATCGGCTGTCACCCAGCCGCCTGCGCCGTCAAATGCCTCCCGCAACCCATGAAGAACCGCGTCGCGCGTGAACCGCTCGAACGCCGTCCCAAAGTTGTAGGGCGAGGTCTCCCGACCTCGCCGAATCCCCGCCGGACACCGCCAGATCGCGACAACCTTCCCCCTCTCCCTCGCGCCGCGCCGTTTACGGCACGATCTGCGGCAACTCCGCCGGGGCCTCCGTCGGCGCCGCGTTTTCCTGCGGCAAAGGCGTGCTTTTCAGCGGATAGCGGAAAATGCGGCCTTCGTAATTCCGGAAAACGACTTCGTCGTCCGTGATGCGCTCGAGGTAGTCCGGATTCATCGGGACCTTCCCGCCGCCACCCGGGGCATCGATCACGAACTGCGGTACGGCGTAGCCCGTCGTATGCCCGCGCAGCGCCTGGATGATCTCCAAGCCTTTGCGCACATCGACCTTGAAGTGCGAACCGCCCGTGATCAGGTCCATCTGATACAGGTAATACGGCCGCACGCGCATCCGCAAAAGCCGATGGACGAGCGCCTTCATCACTTCGGGATCGTCGTTCACCCCGCGCAGCAGCACGCTTTGGTTACCCAGCGGCACGCCCGCGAAGGACAGCCGCTCCATCGCATCGCGCACCTCCGCCGTGGCTTCCTTCGGATGATTCATATGTATGCTCATCCAGATCGGACCGTAACGCTTCAACACCTCGCAAAGCTCCGGCGTGATGCGCTGGGGCAGAAACACGGGAATGCGCGAGCCGATGCGGATGAACTCCACGTGCTTGATCGCGCGGAGACGGCTCAATAAATGCTCCAACTTCTTGTCCGACAGCAGCAACGGATCGCCGCCCGACAAGAGCACGTCACGCACTTCCGGATGCGCCTCGATGTAGCGCAGCCCTTGTTCAAACTCCGGATGGAAGTTGTAGTCCTGCGCGTTCGAGACCAGCCGGCTGCGGGTGCAATACCGGCAATACGCCGCACATCGATCCGTGACGAGAAACAGCACCCGGTCGGGATAACGATGCACCAAGCCGGGAACCGGCGAATGTTCGTCCTCGCCGAGCGAATCCAGCTGCTCCTCGGCCGAGATCTGCATTTCACCGGCCCGCGGAATCACCTGCTTGCGAATCGGGCAGTTCGGATCGTCGCGGTCGATGAGATTGAAAAAATAAGGCGTGATCGCCAGCGAGAGCTTTTTGTCGGCGAAATAGCAGCCGGCCCGCTCCTCGGGCGTGAGCGTCATGAACTGCTCGAGTTGGGCGACGCTCGTGATGCGATTCTTCAGCTGCCAGATCCAGTCCTGCCACTCGGCTTGCGGGATGTGTTGCCAAAGCCCCTGGCCTTCGAACCAGGCGGCGCGATCTTCGGTATAGGACATGGGAAAGGTGGCGACAGCCCTAAACAGCGCGACGGGGGAGTCAAACGGCTCCGCAGAATTGTTCTTGGCGCGAAGTGCCAAGGGTTGTCATCCCCCACGCGGTAAGCGCCGTGTGCCAGCCTTCTTCCAAGCGCGACGGACGTCGCTCATCCGGAACCCTGCGCATCGGCGTCGCGGCTTTTTCCCCAAACTGCCGCTTTTCGCCGGCGCCGGCGCATTTCCCCCTTGGCAGGGCCAATCCAACGGTTTTTCGTCGGGCTTTAATGTCCCTAACCAAACCCGGAGTTCTCGCACTGGAAGACGGTAGTGTTTACCACGGTCTCGCGTTCGGCGCCGCCACGACGATCGCCGGCGAGTGCGTGTTCAACACCTCGATGACGGGCTATCAGGAGATCATCACCGATCCGTCGTATTTCGGCCAGATCGTCACAATGACCGCCGTCCAGATCGGCAACTATGGGCTCACCCCCGAGGACGAGGAGTCGTCCGGCCCGAAGTGCGCCGGCCTCATCGTCCGCGAGCTCTCCCCTGTCGTCTCAAACTGGCGCGCGTCCATTTCGCTGCCGAACTACCTCGCGAAATACGGCATCCCGGGACTCAGCGAAATCGACACCCGCGCGCTCACAAAAAAGCTGCGCGTCGACGGCGCCATGAAGTGCTGCCTGTCGACCCTGCCGATTTCCGACGAGGAAGCCGTCGCCCGCGCCCGCGCCTGGCGCGACATGTCCGGCACGGACTACGTCAAGGACGTCACCTGCACCGAGCCTTATATTTGGAGTCCGAGCGATCCGGCCAATTTCAACGCGCCTTACCTCCCGGTCGGCACGACGATGAACGCCCCGGGCGTTCCCGAGAAAAAGTTCCGCGTCGCCGCCTTCGACTACGGCGCGAAGCACAGCATTTTCCGCAAACTCGTCCGCCACGGCTTCGAGGTGCAGGTGTTTCCGTCGACCGCCAGCGCCGCGCAGATCCGCGAGCAAAAGCCCGACGCGCTTTTCCTTTCCAACGGCCCCGGCGATCCGGCCGCGCTTGCCTACGTGCACAAAACCGTGACCGAGCTTCTGCCGGAATTCCCGACGTTCGGCATCTGCCTCGGCCACCAGATGGTCACGCACGCGCTCGGCGGGAATACCTTCAAGCTGAAGTTCGGCCATCGCGGCGGCAACCAGCCCGTCAAGAATCTCGAAACCGGCCGTGTCTCGATCACCGCGCAGAATCACGGTTTTGCCACCGATCCGAAATCGATCGAAAACCGCGGCGCGAAGGTCACGGAAATCAATCTCAACGACAACACCGTCGAGGGTCTCCGCCACACCTCGCTCCCGGTCTTCAGCGTGCAATATCACCCCGAGGCCGCGCCCGGCCCGAACGACGCCGACCCGCTGTTCCTCGATTTCTACAAGATGGTCGAGGCCCGCAAGGCCGGCAAAATCTGACGCGCCCCGCGCGGCCGCATGCGGCCGCCCCACGCGGCGGCCGCCGCCGGGCGCTCGTTTTACTTCGCCGCTTTGAGCGCCTGCTCGAAGCGTTTCGCGTCATCCGGCGTGTCGACGCCGATCGTCGGGTCTTCCGTCACCGCGCACGCGATGTCGTAGCCGTTTTCCAGCACGCGGAGCTGTTCGAGTTTTTCGATCTGCTCGTAACGGCCCATCGGCAGCTTCGCGAATTTCTCCAACAGATCCGCGCGATAGGCGTAAAGGCCGAGGTGTTTGAAACAGGGATTCGCCTGCACCCACGCGTCGTCGATCGTGAGGCCGAGATCGCGCGAAAACGGCATGCGCGAACGGGAGAAATAAAGCGCGCGCCCATCCTGCCGCAGCACGACCTTCACTTGATTCGGATTGTAGAAATCGACGACACGTTTGAACGGCGTCACGAGCGTCGCCATCACCGCGCCGTTCTCGAGCAAGCCCGACAATGCCCGCAGCTGCGCGCCCGTAACCAGCGGCTCATCGGCCTGCACGTTGATCACGTGCTCCGCCCCGACCGTGCGATTCGCTTCCGCGATGCGATCCGTCCCGCTCTGATGCGCGGCATCCGTCATGATCGCATTGAAACCTGCTTGCACCACGCAGTCCCGCAGCAGCGCGTGATCGACTGCGAAATGCAGCGGAAATTCCGGCGCCTCGCGTGCGATTCGTTCCGCTACCCAGAGCAGGAGCGGCTTGCCTTCGATCTGATGCAAGAGCTTGCGCGGGAAGCGCGTAGACTCGAGGCGACATGGCACGATGATCGCTGTTTTAGGCATCCGCTTGCAGACTGCCGCCGGGTTTTTAGGTTGCAAGCCACCGTCTCATCCCGGATTTACGCCCTCCCTTCTCCGACCTTCATGAACAAAAGCGACGCCACACCTGCCGCATCTCAGCAGCTTATTCGAGAGTTGGTTGTACAGAACAAAATGGGCATCCACGCCCGCCCCGCCGCCATGATCGTCCGGATCACGAACAAGTTTAAGTCCGACGTCTTCGTGGAAAAGGAGGAGGAGCAGGTAAACGGAAAGAGCATCATGGGTCTGATGATGCTCGCCGCCGGCAAGGGTTCGAAGGTGCGTTTCATCGCCAGCGGCGACGACGCCGCCGCGATGCTCGACGAGCTTGAAGCACTCTTTAACCGCAAGTTCGACGAGGCGTAAAACCGGCCCACGAAATCGGAGTCGAAACTATGACGAAGGCGGCCTCACGGCCGCCTTTTTTCGTGCCCGTTTTTGACGGAGAGGAACCACGAAATACACGAAACACACGAAAGCCAAACCACTGAAAATTTGGCCCACGGAATACACGGAAGACACGGAATCAGGCAGCTCCTATTCGACGCTCGGAGGGCAACTTTCCTGAACGACAACGACTCGATCGTTTCCGCCCCTTTTTCGTGTATTTCGTGTGTTTCGTGGTTTTAAAACTCCGTGTCTTCCGTGTGTTCCGTGGGCACCTCTATCATTGCCCACTGCAGTTCCGTGGGCTCTAAAGCCCGAAGAACCTTCGCGCGTTTGCCGTGGTTACTCCGGCGAATTCCTCGTCGCTGACGCCGAACACTTCCCGCGCACAAAACTCCGCCGTGTGCCGCACAAACGCCGGCTCGTTCGGTTTGCCGCGGTGCGGCATCGGCGTGAGATACGGTGCGTCCGTCTCAATCATCAATCGCGCGAGCCCCTGCGCCTTCATCGCCGCGCGCACGTTCTCGGCGCTCTTGTAGGTCACGATGCCCGTGAACGAGCCGAAGCCGCCGCGGCTCAGCAACTCGTTCATCTCCGCCTCGCCTTCCGTGAAACAGTGAAACACGACGCGCGTCCAGTCCACGCCGCTCGCGTCAATCATCTCCACGCACTCCCGAAACGCGCCACGCGAATGCACCACCACCGGCATGCCGAGCCTTTTCGCGATCCCGAGCTGCGCCGCAAACGCCGCGCGCTGCCACGCGAAAATCCGTTCCGCCTCCGCCGGCTCCTTCGGCAAATGAAAGCGATCCAGCCCGCACTCGCCCAGCGCCACCGGCATAACTGCGTTCGCGCCGTCTTCATTTTTCCAAAATGCCTCGATGCCCGCCACCGCGTTTTCCCAATCCGCCTCCACCGAACACGGATGCAGTCCGACGGTGTAACGCACCAAACCGTCGGCCGCATGCTCCGACGCGAGTCCGCGATACAGCGCCCAGTCGTCGGGTGACGTGCCGATCGTGATCATCGTCCCCACGCCCGCCGCTTGCGCGCGAGCAAGGATTTCCGCCAGCGCACCTCTGCGTGCGAACGATTCCAGGTGGGTGTGGGTGTCGATCAGGGACATGCAGTCGAAATTCCAAGCTTCAGACGTCCGGACGCCAAACAAATCTCCGCGGCGTCCGGTGGCGACCGCCTCGACCGCCGGCGCTCATACGCGGTAAAGCGTCGCGTATCGCTCGCGCAAATACCGCACGAGCCACTTCGGCGACAGCTCCTCACCCGTCGCGCGTTTCACCAATTCGGGCAGCAAATATTTCCGTCCCGGCGCGTGCACCGTCTCGCGCAGCCAGCCGAGCAGCCCGGAAAAATTCCCCGCCGCAAACTCGTCCTCCAGCGCCGGCCGCACCTCCAACGCGCGATACCAGAGCTGCGCGGCCATCATGTTGCCGATACAATAACTCGGGAAATAACCGAACGCGCCGTCGCTCCAGTGCACGTCCTGCAATACGCCTTCGCGATCCGTCTCCGGCTCCAGACCGAGCAACGCCTTCGATGCCTCGCGCCACGCCGCCGGCAAATCGCGCACCGCGAGTTCGCCGGCAAAGAGTCGCTGCTCCAGCTCGAACCGCAGGATGATGTGCAGGTTGTAGGTCACTTCGTCCGCATCGACGCGGATCGGCGTCGGCGCGACCGCGTTGATCGCGAGGTAAAGTTCGTCCGACGTAACCTCCGCCGTCTGCTTCGCGAAGAGCTCGCGAAAGCGCGGTTCGAAAAACCGCCAGAAGCCGCGGCTCCGCCCGACCTGGTTTTCCCACAGCCGGCTCTGCGATTCGTGCGCCCCCATGCCCGCATGCATCCCGAGCGCGGTGCCGTAATGTTCGCGGCGCAGACCTTGTTCATACAAGCCGTGTCCGGTCTCGTGAATCGCGCTGAACAACGAATCGAGCGGCTCGTCTTCCTTGAACCGCGTCGTCATCCGGATGTCCGCGCCCGTGCCGGAGCAGAACGGATGCAGCGACACGTCGATCCGCCCGCGGCTGTAGTCGAAGCCGATCCGCTCCGTCACCTCGCGCAGAAACGTGCGTTGCAGCTCGACCGGAAAATCGCGCAACGCGTCCTTCCTCGGCACGATCGGCGAGCTCGTGATCGCCCGCACCAGCGGCACGAGCTCCTCCTTCAATTCGTCGAAGAGCGCAGCCACCATCGCGGTCGAGACGCCGGGATCGCTCTTGTCGATCATGTAGTCGTAGGCGCGGTCGCCCCAACCGAGATAGCCCGCCTCCCGGCGCGCGAGCTCGAGATTCTTTTCGAGCACAGGTGCGTAGCGCGCGAAATCGTTTTCCTTTCTCGCCTCGGCCCACGCGTGATAACCGCGGCTGCCCTGCACCGCCTTTTCGCGCACGAATTCAGCGGGCAGCTTCGTCGCCCGTTTGTAATCCCGCCGCGCCTCGCGCAGCACTGCGGCGTGATCGCCGGTGGGTTCAGACTCGTCGCGCAACGTCGCGAGCAGTTCGCCAATACGAAGATCGCTCGCGGCCGCATGCGTCGCCGCCGCGAGCGCGGGGTGCTGTTCGGCACGTTGGTCCGCGCTGTTCGACGGCAGGTTCACCTGCTCGTCCCACCCCAGCAGTTCGCCGATGGTGCCGAGCAGGTGAGTATGCTTCAGCCGCTGGACCAGTTCCGCATAAGCGTCTTCGCGCGTCATGCGTCCACTGAATCAACCGGCCGCCGGGGCGCCAGCGCGATTCCGCGGCGCCCGCGATCCAGCTCAACGGGTTTTCACGTCGATGTCGCCGCCACTCGAGCGTAGTTTCAGCAGCGGACCGCCGCCGTTCACTTTGCCCGCCAGCCGGCTTTTGCCCGAGCCGCCGCGTTCGATCGTGATCGTGAGACCTTCCGCGTCCACGTCGCCGCCGCTGGTCGAGGCATCGAGATTGAACGCCGCGGTCTTGTCGACCGTCACGCGCACCTGACCGCCCGAGGTGCCCAGCACGCAATCGGCCTGGAGCGGCCCGCGGATGCCGGCGCGCACATTGCCGCCGCTCGTGTCCGCCTGGATCGAGCCTTCCACCGACTCGATCTCGATGTTGCCGCCGGATGTATCCAGTTCCGTGTGACCGCCGGCCCGCTGCACGCGGATGTTGCCGCCGGAGGTGCCGAGTTTCACGCGGCCTTTGCCTTCCGCCAGCCGCACATCGCCGCCGGACGTGCCAGCGTCGACGTCGCCTGTGATCCGGCCCAACGTCACGTTGCCGCCGGAGGTGCGCGCCTGGAGGCGTCCGTCCAGATCGCCGACGTCCACGTTGCCACCCGACGTGCGCAGGTCGGCGTGATAGCGCGTGGGAACGGTAACAACAAAATCGACCTGCACCGGCTGACGGCCCCATTTGATGCCGTTCAACTTCGCCCGCGCGCGCACGTCGTTGCCGTTTTGCTCGATGGTGAGATCGAGGTCCTTCAAAAGCCTGTCCGCCTCGGCTTCCGAGCTGGCGCGGATGCGTTGTTTCGCGACCACGTTGACCTGCGAGGTTTGCGCTGTTTCGACGCGGATGCTTCCACCGGAGGTTTCAACCGAGAGCGTTCCGCCCGGCCGGACGTTGAAGCTCTTTTCGACGACGCGTTCGATTTCCGCGGAGGCAGCCAACGGCAGCGCAGCCCAGAGGCCGGCCGCGATCAGGAGGGGGAATGTTTTCATAGCGGTAAAACGAAAACACCGCGCCCGCCGAAAAGTTACATCTGCTTGCCGGAATGTTTTTCAGACCCGAAGAGCAGCCCGAAATCGCTTACACCTTCGCGCTGTTATCGCATTTGTAGTGCACTCGCGAGCGCCGCAGCGCATGCGCGCGCAATGCCGCATCCTGGGCGCCGTTGCGCGTTTGCACCAGATGCCGCTCCGCTTCCACGATGCCTTGCGCTTCCGCCAGCAGACCGACCAGCAGGAGCGACTCGGCAGACGCCGTCAACCGGCTCGCCGGGAAATTCGCCTGGGCGGCAAGCCAGCGCACCGCGCGCTCCATCGGATTCTGGTTCAACAAGGACATGTCGCCAGCACGAGTCTCACACGCGCCCGCCCGAGGCGAGCAAACATCGCGCGCCCGGGCGCCACTCCTGCTATTTCACCCAACTCTCGTCCTGGACGACGAACTGCCAGCGTTCGCGATGCTGGCCGAGTTCGCCGTAAAAACGGATCGGATCGCCCGCGCGGTGATTCGCCCGCAACGTGTCGCGCAGTTTCGCATCGAAGCTCCACACGTCGTAAACCTCGCCGAGAAACTCCACCGCCAGCCGCTTCCCCGGCGCCACCCGCCCTTCGACCCGCACAATGCGTCCGAGATTTTCCGGCTTTCGCAGACTTTCGCCCGTCGGCAGCTCTGCGGCGCGCAACGCAACTTTCTCCAGCTCGATGCGCGCATAATCGATGCGTTGCTTCAACGGCGGCAGCTCGCCGGTCGAAGCCTGGCGCAGCGGCAGCCAGCGATCCGAGCGGTCGTCTGGCACGGTCGTGAATTTCGCGTAGATGGGAAAATGATCCGAGAACCCCGCGCCCGCCGGCCCATCGAAACTCCAGCGTTTCGGCAGTCCGCTGGCGTCGAGATTGAGGCCGGGCATCTTCGCCGCGCCGAAGGAGTTGTCCACATACTGGACGCCGCGATAATCGTAGAGGCCGCGCGTGACCAGCATCTGCATCAGCGTGCCCCATTCACCGCGAAACGTATCGCTGCCGCGCTCGGCCGGCGGCACCTCGAACCACAGATTGTAGAGATCGCGCTGCTCGCCGCGGATCGCGAGCTCGTTGCCCTGCGAGCCGAGCACGTCGTTGATGCCCGTCACGGACATCTCCGGATAACGCTGCTTCTGGTTGTAGTGGGAATTGAAATCGCCCGCGACGATCACGTCGGCCTGCCGGTCGGCCGCGAGGATTTCGTTGAGCCGGGTCCGCAGCGTGCGCGCGTTCTCCACGCGTGTCTGCTCCGTCTGCGGATCGCCCGCGCCGGATTTCCAGTGATTGTTGAGCAGATACAACCGCGCCCCGTCGACGTCGACCTGCACCTCGAGGATGGCGCGCGCATCGCGGGTGGGATGCGATCGCACGGCCTTGATCGGAAAACGCGTGAAAACGACGCACGTCTGCGCGAGCCGCCGCTGGCCACCCGCGCCAGCCTGGACGTTCTCGCCGACGACGATCTCGTAGCCGGTGAGCCCGCGCTCCGCGAACGCTTTCGCCAGCAGGGCTTCGGCGGGCAGATCCGCGATCGCACGGTCGAACTTCCCGCCCAGCATCTCCTCGAGCCGCAGGCTGGCGTAACGCTGCAGGATGCGCGCGTAATTGGGTGCGAGCCGCGACGGCGTCTGATCCGCCTCGAATTCCTGAAACAGGATGATGTCGGGTCCGCGTCCGCCCTCGAACTGCGCCACGACGTCCGTGATGTTGCGCAGCTTCGTCAACAGATGCGCCCGCATGTAACGAGATGGCTGATACTCCTCGAACGCCGCGACGCCGTCGGCGTCGAAGAGGTTCTCCACGTTGTAGGTGAGCACGATGAACGGCCGCGCGCTGGCGGTCGCCGCCATCCAGGCAAAAACGACGCCGGCCAGCGCGCCGCGCCATGCCCGCATCGAACTTCGTCCTTTCATGTCAGATTTCCGTTTCCACCGCGGCGGTGACCGCCGGCTTCCGTTGCAGATAATAAAGCGTCAAACCGCCCTGATAACACACTGTCACGACGGCGATCGTGCCATACGCGATCTTCGCAACCGCGCGAAGATAGTCCTCCGACGACAGGCCCAGCTGCCGCGCATTTTCCGCGATCAGCGGCGCCATCTCCTTGGGAATCGGCGGCACGGTCGCGAACAGCAGGCTCCACGCGCAATACGCCAGCAGCACGGCCATCAGGTAGGGCTGGCTCGCGATCAGCCAGTTCATCCCGCGCGCGTGGCCGGCGCGCAAGAGACCGAGACCGTGCAATTCGATCGCGCCCGCGGCCGCCACCAGCAGGCCCACCGCCGCGCCTTGGAAATCGCGGCCCGACGCCGCCGCCAGCGCGAGAAAGCCCGCCACCGCCAGCACGCTCAAGCCGTCGATATTCGCCACGCGCGTCACGCGCTGAAACGTCTCCTCGGGCAAAAGCGGTGGTCGTTTTGTCATTCGGGAGTTCAGCAATATTCCAGTTGGTATCGTCGCGAGAGTCGTTCTGGATTCTTCGCTTCGTCGTTAATGACAACCTAATTTTCGTGGCTGCCGCACCCGCCAATTCCTTTCCCTTCCGCCTCGAGTTTCCGCCCGAGCTGCCGATCTCCGCGCGGGCCGAGGAGATTACCGCCGCCATCCAGGCCAACCCGGTCGTCATCCTCGCCGGCGAGACCGGTTCCGGCAAAACCACGCAGATCCCCAAAATGTGCCTCGCCGCCGGTCGCGGCACGCACGGCCGCATCGCCTGCACCCAGCCGCGCCGTGTCGCCGCGCTGTCCGTCTCCCGCCGCGTGGCCGAGGAGCTCGGCGTTACGTGGGGCCGCGAGGTCGGCTGCAAGATCCGCTTCAACGACGAAACCACGCGCGACACCGTCGTGAAATTCCTCACCGACGGCATGCTGCTCGCCGAGGTGCAGGGCGATCCGCTGCTGCGCGATTACGACACGATCATCATCGACGAGGCCCACGAGCGCTCGCTCAACATCGACTTCCTCCTCGGGCATCTCCGCACGCTGCGCTATAAACGGCCAGAACTGAAGATCGTCATCACGTCGGCGACGATCGACACCGCCGCGTTCAGCCAGGCGTTCGACGGCGCGCCCGTCGTCCAGGTCGAGGGGCGCACGTTTCCCGTCGAGGTCATCTACGCGCCACTCGACGAATTCGGCCGCGACTACACCGACAACGACCAGAACGAGGAAAAATCCGACGCCTCCGCCGTCGCCTCGGCGCGCGCGGAGGCGCTTCACTACCTCGACGGCGCCGCCGAGGCCGTCGAGCGCATCGTCCGCGAAAGCTCCAGCGGTGACATCCTCGTTTTTCTCCCGAGCGAACGCGACATCCGCGAACTCCGCGATCTGCTCACCCCGCGCGTCGAGGACCGCCGTTCGCGCAGCGAACTCGTCCCGTTGTTTGGCCGGCTCTCCAACGCCGAACAACAGCGCGTCTTCGCGCCCACGCAGCAGCGGAAGATCATCCTCGCCACCAACATCGCGGAGACCTCGCTCACGATTCCGGGCATCCGCTTCGTGGTCGATACCGGCCTCGCCCGCATCAGCCGCTACTCGCCGCAGGCGCGCACGCGCCGGTTGCCCATCGAGCCCGTTTCCCAGTCGAGTGCCGACCAGCGCAAGGGCCGCAGCGGCCGCGTCGCCGACGGCGTCTGCATCCGGCTGTATTCGGAAAAAGATTACCTCGAGCGCCCGCGGTTCACACAGCCGGAGATCCAGCGCGCGAATCTCGCCGACGTGATCCTGCGCATGAAGGCGTTCGGTCTCGGCGACATCGAGCGTTTCCCGTTCATCAACATGCCGGCCGCGAAATCCATCCGCGCCGGCTACGCCTTGCTCGAAGAGCTCGGCGCGCTCGCGCCGTCGGACGCCTCGGGTAAGGCGGAGTCTCCCGCCCCCGCCGCCGCGCCACGCCAGGATCAGGAGAATCCGCCCTACAGTCGCGCGCTCACGCCCCTTGGCCGCGAACTCGCCCGACTGCCGGTCGATCCCACCGTCGGTCGCATGATTCTCCAGGCGCGCGCCGAGAAGGCGGTCCGCGAAGTGCTCGTCATCGCCGCCGGCCTCTCGATCCAGGATCCGCGCGAGCGTCCGCTGGACAAGCAGCAGCAAGCCGACGCCGCGCACCGCCGCTTTCGTCATCCGGATTCGGATTTTCTCACGCTCCTCAACATCTGGGAAACGTATCACGACGAGTTTGAAAACCTCTCGCAGGCCCGGCTGCGTCGCTTCTGCCGCGATCACTTTCTGAGCTACACGCGGATGCGCGAGTGGCGCGACATCCACGCGCAGTTGCTCGACGTGTTGCAGGAGCGCGAGAACTTCAAACTCACGAGCGCGTTTCACGGTCTGACAACCATCGACGACGCGTCCACCGCGTTCGGCACGCCACCCTATCGCGCGATTCACCGCAGCATCCTCGCCGGCCTGCTCGGCAACATCGCGCGGCTCGACGAGGAAACCGGCGCCTACAAGGCGACCCACGATCGGCGCGTCGCGCTTTTCCCCGGCTCCGTGCTGTTCCAGAAAGCGGAACCCGCGAAACGCCGCTCCGATGGCGAAGGTCGTTCCGCGCCCAAAAAAACGAAAGCGCCCCGCTGGATCATCGCTGCCGAGATCATGGAGACGTCGCGGCTCTACGCGCGCACCTGCGCGCGGCTCGACCCGGTCTGGGCGCTCGACCTCGGCACGCACCTGGTGCGCGTCGCGCACAGCGAGCCGTTCTGGAATGTCGACGCCGGCCGCGTGATGGTGAAGCAGCGCACGCGGCTCTACGGCCTCGAGCTCGAAAGCCGCAGCGTCGGCTACGGCAAAATCGATCCGGTGCACGCCACCGAAATCTTCATCCGCGAAGGGCTGGTGAACGACACCGTCACCTTCCCGCTCGATTTCATCACGCACAACCGCAAGGTCCGCGAAAACGTCGAAGCCGTCCTCACACGCACACGCGATGCCGGTTATCTCAATCTCGACGAAGCCGCGTATCGATTTTACGGAGACCGCCTGCTGCCTGCGACCGCGACGCCCGCCGCGCGACCGGCATCGGAGGATCCGGCCGCGACGCCCGTGGGTGTTTCCTCCGTCGCCGAACTGGTCGACCTCGTGCGCGACCGGCGCACGACCGATCCCGATTTCCTCAAGATGAGCGCGGACGATCTGCGCGATCCGACGGCGGTGACGCCCGACGCGGAATCTTTTCCGGTCGCGTTGCCGCTCGAGAATCGCGCGCTGCCGCTCAACTACGCCTACAAGCCCGGACAGGCCGACGACGGCGTGACGCTCGACGTCAACGTCCGCGAGGCCGAGGCGCTCACGCCCGCTGCGCTCGACTGGGCCGTGCCCGGTCACCTCGAGGCAAAAGTCGAACACTACCTGCGCGCTTTGCCGAAAGATCTGCGTCGCGCCTTTATTCCGCTTGCGGAAACGGCGCGCTCGCTCGCCGCACAGGTGGCGCAACGCGACCGGCTGACCGATCGACGCGAGACGCTCGTCGAAGCGCTGACCTTCCAGATCGCGGAGCGCTTTCGCGTCGCCGTCGATCCGGCGGTGTGGGCCGACAGCCCGCCGCCCGAGCACTTGCGCGTCCGCGTGCGCGTGCTCGACGATCGGGGTCGCGAAATCGTCGCCAGCCGCGAACTCCACGAAATCCACGCCGCGCTCCACGCCGAGAAACGCGAAGCGAGCGTCGCGATCGCCCGCGCCGAGCCCGAGGTGTGGCGCCGCGCCCGCGCGCGTCACGAGCAGCCGCCGGCGAGCACGTGGACGTTCGGCTCCGTTCCGGAACGCGTGCTTGTGACCGAGCAGGCCGGCGTGCCGGTGCACGCGTTTCCCGCGCTCAGCGTCGAAACGGACGGCGTCGCGCTGCGGCTGTTCAAAACACCCGAAGACGCGCAGAATCAGATGCGACGCGGGCTCTCGCGTCTGCTCGAGCTGGAACTCAGCCGCGATCTCGGCTGGCTCGAACGCGACCTGCGCGGCTTGCGCGAACTCGGTCCGCTCATCGCCACCCTCGCGCCGCTCGATCAGTTGCAGGCCGACGCGTTTGTCGCGCTCCGTCGCTGGCTTTGTGATCCCGCGCGGATCAAGGCGAACGGCAGCCTCGACGCTAACTCCTTTTCGGCAGCGCTCGAAAAAGCGAAGACCGATTTCCGCGGACTCGTGCCGCGGCTCGTGGACCTCCTGCGCGAGATCCTGACGCTGCGGCAGGCGCTGTTCGTGCACCCGCAGCCGTATCCAAATCTTGAACGCGACCTCGCGACGCTGCTCCCGCCCGATTTCATCCGGACGACGCCGTATCCGCAGCTCGCGCATTTCCCGCGTTACCTGCGCGCGATGAAGCTTCGCGCCGATCGCTGGCGCCAGAATCCCGCGAAGGATACGGAACGCGCAAAACAACTCGCGCCCTATCTCGCCGCGCTCGCGCGAATGCCGTTGGACGAGGCGGGCCTGCGCTGGTTGATCGAAGAGTTTCGCGTGAGCCTCTTCGCCCAGGAACTCGGCACCGCCGAACCGGTTTCCGCCGCGAAACTCGATCGCGCGTTCGCTGGATCGGCGAAGGAGCGAGGCGCGGCCGCCGTCGAACCGCCGCCGGCACCGCGGCCGATTGTCGTGGCGCCGTTGCCGGAGAAAAAAGCTGCGCCGGTAAAATCGCTCAACGCGCTCGACCGACTCTTCCAGCGCTGAGGCGCGACGGTGCCGTTTTCCGCTTTTTCGCTAGGCGCCCGCCGAACTCAGGACGCGTGGGACACGCGTCCCTACCTCGGATTGGTGATCGGGACGATCGCCGCTACGCAGTCCCCGAGTATTTAAACCACAGAATGCACGGAACGCACGGAATGAGGCGCGAAAACAGCGTCAGCATTCTGTGCACTCTGTGCATTCCATGGTTAAAATTTCAGCTTCCGCTTTTTCGCTAGGCGCCCGCCGAACTCAGGACGCGTGGGACACGCGTCCCTACCTCGGATTGGCGATCGGGACGATCGCCGCTACGCGGTCGCCGAGTATTTAAACCACAGAATGCACGGAACGCACGGAATGAGGGACGAAAACAGAGTCTGTGTTCTGTGCATTCTGTGCATCCGTGGTTAAAATTTCGGCGTCCGCTTTTTCGCTAGGCGCCCGCCGAACTCAGGACGCGTGGGACACGCATCCCTACCTCGGATTGGCGATCGGGACGATCGCCGCTACCTCGCCAGTGGATTTTTTAGAACCACAGAATGCACAGAACGCACGGAATGAGGGACGAAAACAGAGTCAGTAACCTGTGCACCCTGTGCATTCCGCGGCTGACAATTTGATCGCTTTACACCTCCACAATCGAGTCGGGCAGTTCGTTCTTGTCGTCAGGTTGGCGGGGAAAATGCGCGGCCAACAGTGCGCCGGCGCGTTCGATCGCCTGCACCAGGCCCGCGGTGAAGTCGCCGGCGCGAAATTGTTTTTCCATCGCCGCCGCGACCTCGCGCCAGAACGCCTCGCCGCATTTCTCATGCACGCCCGTGTCGCCGATCACCGCGAACGTGTGCGAGCGCGGCGCGAGAAAGATCAGCACGCCATTGCGCGCCGCCGTGCGGGTCATGCCGAGCCGCTCGAAATGCGTCCGCGCCGACGCGACCGGATCCGGTGCCGGCTGACGCGCGAGGAGCACGCGGATCTCGCCCGAGGTTCGCCGCTCCGCGGCGCCGATCGCGGCGACCACTTTGTCGTGATCGATGTGAGGTTCTTTTTCGAGCAGGCTCATGCGTTCACCACTTTCCTCCGGCGCCACCGCCACCGAAACTTCCACCGCCGCCGGAGAACGTGCCGCCGCCTCCGCCGCCCCAACCTCCTCCGCCGCCGCGACCACCCCACGGTCCCGGGCCCATCCACAAACCGCGCCGGCCACGGGGCGAATAATAGGAGCCGCGGCGGCGATTCACCGCGCTCGCGATCACGATGAAAAGAATCACCACGAGGATTCCCAGCGGGCCGAGTCCCCGGCGATTCTCGCCACCGGCTTCGCGCGCCGTTCGACCGGTGCCGGTGTATTCGCCGCGGGCCGCCGCCATCATCGCCTGCACGCCAGCGTTGATGCCGCCGGTGAAATCGCCGGAGCGAAATCGCGGAATCATTTCGTCCTCGATGATGCGTTTGCAGAGCGCATCGGGCAGCGCGCCTTCGAGACCGTAACCGGTCACGATCCGCACGTCGTGGCTCTGCATGAACATGAAAAGCACCGCGCCGTTGTCCTTGGCCCGACCGCCGACGCCCCAGTTTTGCGCGACGCGCACGGTGTAGTCCTCCACCGACGAATCGCTCTGCATCCGGGGATAGATGGCGACGAGGATCTGGCTCGAGGTGGCCCGTTCGAATTGCGCGAGCTGATCGTTCAGCTGTCGCGCCACGTCCGGGCGCACGACGTTGGCGTAGTCGTTGAAATGATTTTCCGGCGGCGGGGGAATCGTCTCGGCCGCGCGCGCAAACGTGCCACCGACCACCAGCAGCAGCCACGCGAACCCGACTCGCCAGCCGGTCGGCCAACCGCCTGCGCGGTGAATGCCTGCCCGCCCGCTCACGACTTTTTCGGCTCCACCTTCGACTCAAAATCGAAGTCGACGCTCGGCGGCCGGTCGGCGCCGGGCGTGGCCGAGAAATACGGCCGCGGCGTGTGGCCGAACATGCCGGCGAAAATCACGGCCGGGAAGCGTTTGATCGCGGTGTTGTAAGCCTGCACCGCCTCGTTGAAACGGCCGCGCTCGACCGCGATCCGGTTCTCCGTGCCTTCGAGCTGCGCCTGCAGATCGCGAAATGACGCCGTCGCCTTCAACTCCGGATAACGCTCCGCGACGACGAGCAGGCGCGAAAGCGCGGAGCCGAGCTGGCCCTGCGCCCGCTCGAATTCCGCGAACTGCTGCGGGTCCGTCGGCGCGCTCGAGGGCGGCAGTTGCACGCGGCCGACCGACGCGCGGGCTTCGGTGACTTCGTTCAGCGTCGTGCGCTCGAAGTTCGCCGCGCCTTTGACGGTGTTGACCAGATTCGGCACGAGGTCGGCGCGCCGCTGATAGACATTCTGCACCTGCGCCCACGCCGCATCGGCGCCTTGTTGCAGGGTGACGAGCCGGTTGAAAACGCCGGCCACGGAAACCGCGATGATGACGCCGACCACCACGAGCAGGCCGACGACGATCAGGAGAATTTTTCCGAAGCTCATGACGGTGAACAAAGCCGGCGCGACCAAACTCGCAAGGGGCATCGCGTGCGAGCGCCCACGTTCAAGCGATGTCGCAGGGTCGTCGCCGGCGCGGATATTTTCCGCGTTTTCCGGCTTTGCGGTTGCGGCTCGCCTGCGGCTGGCCATGCTCAGGCGCAACCCCGCTTTCTCATGAATACCCCCATCTCTGCGCTATTGGAACGCAAGGGTGCCGTGGTGCATTCCGTGCCCGGAACCGTCACGATCGCCGAAGCGGTCGCCGAAATGAACCGCCACCGGATCGGTGCGATCGTCGTGCTCGAAAGCGGCCGTCTGGCCGGCATTTTCACCGAGCGTGACGTCCTGCGCCGCGTGGTCGGCGCGGGCCTGGATCCGAAAACGATGCGCGTGGCCGACGTGATGACGACCAACCTGATCACGATCACGCCCGAGAGCACGGTCGACGACGTGATGTTGCTCTTCAGCGAGAAGCGTTGCCGGCATCTTCCCGTTCTCGCGAATGACCGGCTCGTGGGGCTGATCTCGATCGGCGATATTTCCCGTTGGGTGTCCGACACGCACCGCGCGGAAGCGGAGCAGCTCAAGAGCTACATCGCCGGCGGATTCTAGCCCTCCGGCGAGGCGGTGAAGGTCGCAGCTCCGGACCCGACGCGCGTCGCATTTGACGAGCCGGGCGGCACATCTACGTTCCGCCTGCCATGAAGACCCTCGCCGCTTTCTGCCTTTCCCTCGCCCTCGCTTCGGGGCTGTCCGCGAAAATCGTCAAGCGCCCCGTTGCTTATGAGCACGAGGGCGTGAAACTCGAAGGCTATCTCGCCTACGACGACGCCAAAAGCGCCGCCAAGAAACTCCCCGGCGTCGTGATCTTTCCCGAGTGGTGGGGCTTGAACGACTACGTCAAAGGCCGCGCGGAACAGATCGCGCAGCTCGGCTATGCGGCGTTCGTCGCCGACATGTATGGCGCCGGCGTGGTGACGACCGATCCGAAGAAAGCCGGCGAGCTCGCGGGTCAGTTTTACGGCAAGCCTCTGATGAATCAGCGGGCACGCGCGGCGCTCGACACCTTCCTGAAACAACCGGTGGTCGACGGCAATCGCGTGGCGGCGATCGGTTATTGTTTTGGCGGCGCCGTCTCGCAGGTCCTCGCCTACAGCGGTGCGCCGCTCGTCGGCATCGTCAGTTTCCACGGCAGCCTCGTGCCCGCGTCCGCGGAAGCCGCCCGCCAAAACCACGCGAAGTTTCTCATCTGCCATGGCGCGGTGGACCCGTTCATCAGCAAGGCCGACCTGGACGCGTTCCTGCAGAGCCTGAACGACGGCAAATTCGATTATCAGTTCAACCAATACGCGGGCGCCGTGCACGCCTTCACCAATCCCGGCGCCGACCAGATCGCGGCCGCTGGACTCAAAGGCGTCGGATACAACGCCGCCGCGGACCGGCGTTCGTGGGAAAACATGAAGACGTTCTTCGCCGAGATCTTCGCGCAGAAGTAAACCTTTTCGTTCTCCACGCATGGACCTGGCCGCCGCCCGTCAACTCATCCAAAGCAGCTTCGCGCGCATGGATGCGCTTTATCGCCGCCCGCTCTTCGACGAATGGGCGATCCTGTCCGCCGCTCCCGCCGGCGTGCTCGCCTACTCGGGGCCCCGCGGCTCGAATTTCCGCGAGCAACTCGCGACCGATGCCGAGCCGCTGCGCGCCGCTGCGACCGGCCGGCCGCACGACCCCGGCGACTTCGAATTCGCGACCGATGCGCCCGGCACGTCCTACGACGCTTGCATGAAGATCGGCGAGAAAAGCTACCTGATCTGCAATCACACCATGCGCTCACTCGCCGAGATCCGCGCCGATGCGAAGTGGCTGAAGGCGCAGGCGGCGTTTTTCGAACTCAGCGAAAAATTCCGTGCCGATCCGCTCGTTCTGACCTCGTGATGCTTTTCGACGCCGCGCGCGCAGCGTTAACCGAGCAGCCCGGCACCCACGAACCACGCGTAGGCCGCCATCAGTCCCCAGCCGCTCCACCGCGGCAGCCCGCCGACCAGCGCCACGCACAGCAAATGCGCGAGCGCCACGCCGCTCAGCAGCAACAGACCACTTTGAAAAAACGCCGGTACTGCGACGGGCTGGAGCGCCGCGCACAGGCCGATGCACAGCGGAATGCAAATGTGGCCATCGCCGACCTGCGACGCGTAAGCGACGTCGGCGCGACCCCGCGCCGCGTAATAAAACGCCAGCAACGCATTCGGCAGCACCATCAGCCAACCGCTCAGCCAGCCGAGGTTTTCCGCACTGATAAATCCCGCCGGGCGGTCCGACAGCCACGCCACGAGCCAGTCGATGCTCACATACAGCCCATACGCGCCGACGAGCACGATCAGCAGATCGAAGTAAAACGCGCCCCCAAACGAGCGCCGCTGCCGGATGTTGTGCTTCATCACGTCGAACACCTGCAGGCACTGCCAGAAGAGAAACAGCGCGATCAGCACCAGGCCGTCGCCGCGATCCAGCGTGCCATCCCGGCCGAGCACCCAGGTCACGCCGCTGAAAAACAACACCGCCGCAAGGGTCAGCAGCAGCGAAAGCCGGTTCAACTGCTGTTCCGTATCCACGTTTTCGCGACCTCGCGCCGCGGCCTTCCGCCGGCGCGCCGGCCGCGCGGCGGATTTCAGCCAGAGTCCCCAGACGAGCACCGGCAACCCGAGCACCACCGTGAGGTTCGTGACGTTGTTCACCAGGCAGTTCGTCAACACTTCCTGCAGCGGGTCCTTCCGTGCCACCACGATGCCGACGAACAGGAGATTACCGAGCCCCGAACAATAGGGCATCACCAGCGTGCCGAGCGCGGTGCCTTCCAAACCGTGCTTCAGCAACGCCTCGAGCCGCCAGATCATCAGCAGCGATGCCGCCAGGAATAGCGCGAGGTAGGTCCACACGCCGGTGAGATCGAGCGCGTCGATCAGCTGGGTGAGCGGATTCACGTCCGCTGCAGCCGCAGCTGCCAGCGCCCGTCGACGCGCCGCAGCTTCATCGGCGCGGCAAACGTCTCCGCCAGTTTCGTGCCGACCAGCACGCGCTCCATCTCGCCGGCCTCGACGACACCGCCGTTGCGCAACAGCAGCGCATGCGTGAAGGCGGGCATGATTTCCTCGACGTGGTGCGTCACCAGCACGATCGCCGGCGCGCTGCGGTCGCGACGCACCGCCAGCCCCTGGACGACGTTCAGAAAATGTTCGCGCGCCACCGGATCGAGGCCGGCGCACGGCTCGTCGAGGATGAGCAGCCGCGGCCGCGCCATCAACGCCCGCGCAATCAGCACGCGCTGCCGCTCGCCTTGCGAAAGGTAGAGCCACTCGCGTTCCGCAATCTTCGCCGCGCCGACGTCGCGGAGCAGCCGCAGCGCCGCGCGCCGGTCCGCGGCCGACACCGGCGCCCACAAATCCAGCTGCGCGAACTTCCCGCTCATCACAGTCTCGAGCGCCACCTCTGCCGGCGGAATCGCCGCCGCGAACGCACTCGTCACCACCCCGACGTGTCGCCGCAGTTCCCGCCAGTCGCTGGCGCCATAACGCTGCCCCAGCACCGCGAATTCGCCCGAGGTCGGCGACAGAAATCCCGTCAACGCCTTCAACAGCGACGTCTTGCCCGAGCCATTCGGCCCCAAGATCACCCAGTGTTCGCCGGGCCGCACCGTCCAATCGACGCCCCGCAAAATCACGGTGTGGCCGCGCTCGATGTGCAGACCGGAAATTTCCAGCACCGGCTTCGGGTTCATGCGCGAGCCTCCCGCGGCGCCCGACGTCCTTGGTTCCACGCAACAACAGGTGAGGAGTTCATCGAGGATTGAACGGCGGATGTCACCACTTTGAACCCGGGCCGCAAGGTCGTAAGTGGGGCATGCAGGAATCCCGTTTTGTGCCGTCCCCGTCATGCAGGATTCGGGATCGCGCCGGCCGGCGGTTTTTTACCCGGTTTTTCTAGTGACGGAAATTCAGCAGCTTCCGTTTCGAGGCAGCGGATCGGCACGGTCGATGCGGAAGAACTGCCCGTCTGCGCTGAGCTCAACGTTCCAACGAAAGGACCGTCCATGAAAACATCTCTCAAACGCCTCACTTTTCCCGCCGCCTTGCTTGGTGCAGCTTGCGCGGCAGGTGCGCTTTACGCTGGCGCCGACGATTCGGAACGCCCGCGCATCGATGCCGCGGCCAATGCGTCGGCCGCCCTCAACAGCGGCGGCAATCCCGCCTCGGCGATCGGCGCAGCGCATCTGAATCCGCCTGCGACGGCCAACCGCGCGCCGGCGATCTACGGAAATTCCGGCACCGTCGGGCTTAACGGCGATGCAGCTGCGGCGAGCGCCGCCAACGGCGTCACTTCGCTCAGCGTCGGGACACCGGAGACGATCGGCATGCGTCGCGAACGACTCCGCGAGGCGACCGCCCGGGCCGGCGTCGCGCCGCCCGCTCCGGTGCTGGTGCCCGCGCGCAGCGAAGTGGCGGCGCCCAGCCCCGGCGCGCGCGACCAGTTCGCCCGGCAGATCGAGATGAACATTGCCTCGAATCAGCGGGCGATGGACTCGGTTCGCCTGCGGGCGCGGAATTTCGACGCCACCGGAGCCGCCCGTTTCCGCGCCGCGGACGACGATGTGCGTCGGGCCGAGTTGCGACTGCAGCGCAGTCTCCGCGACGCCCAGCGCGCGTCGGCGGATCAATGGGCGACCGCGCAGGCCTCGCTGGCCGACGACTACGATCGTTACGCCCAAGCCGTGGCCAAAGCCCAGAGAATTTCCGCCTCGGCGGACGTAAACGCCGAGCCGGAGTCCCGTTGATCGGACGCGCGTGCCGCAATCACACGACGCCCGATTCAACAACAGGAAGAGATAGTGCGTGATTGGCGCCCCGGCGGAGAGCCGCCGGGGCGCTCCGCGTCCTGACGTTGACACACCCTTCATTTCCGCGCCGCACTTGCCTGGAATCGCGCGCCCGCGCACGTTGGTCGCATGTCCAAAGCCCGCTACATCGAGGCGAAGCAGAAATGGGCCGAAAAACAAAAGGCCCGCGGCGTTGTCGCCCGCGCGACGGCGTCAACCGATCGGCTGCCGCCGGGGCAGAGGCTCACGACCGGTTTTCCCGTGCTGGACCTGGGCGTGCAGCCGGAGATTCCGCTGACCGAATGGAAGCTGACGTTGAACGGCCTGGTCGAAAAACCCCGCGACCTGTCCTGGAACGAATTCAATGCGCTGCCGCAAGTGGAAGATGTCAGCGATTTTCACTGTGTGACGACATGGAGCCGATACGACTGCCGCTGGAGCGGCGTGGCGTTCACGACGCTTTATGAACTCGTCGAGCCTCGGCCCGAGGCGCAGTTCGTTTATTTCACGAGCTACGACGGATATTCGACGAATGCGCCGCTGGCGCAGTGCCTCGACGACGACGTGCTCGTCGCCACGCACTTCGATGGCGCGCCGCTCACGCGCGAGCACGGCGGCCCGGCGCGCGTGATCATCCCGAAACTCTACGCGTGGAAAGGCGCCAAGTTCGTCAGCGGCATCACGTTTCTCGCCGAGGACAAACTCGGTTTCTGGGAGGTGCGGGGTTACTCGAACTCCGCGGATCCATGGAAGGAAGAACGCTACGCCTGAGCCGTGGCCGCTGATGGTCGATCGAATCGCCACCGGACGATCCGAACGAAAAATCCCGAAAATTTTTTCCGGCGTTTCGTGTCAAAGGTGAAGCCTTCTTGCGCCGCATCCGTCTAGCGGCGTCGATGTCAGATTCTCCGTCCAAACGTTCACGTGCCCGCTGGTTTCTTTACGGCGTGGTGGTCATCGGCATTGGTGTTGCCGTATGGTATTTCGCGTTCCGCGCGAAGCCCGAGCGTGGGCGTTACCCGATGCCCGCGTGGGCGGGGGCGGAGTATCCGCCACGCGTGCCCGTGCGCACGGTCGACGCGAAACTCCAGCCGCTGCCGGTGCACGTGAAGGCGATCGGCACCGTGACCCCACTCAACACCGTGACGGTCCGGAGCCGCGTAGCCGGCGAACTGCTGCGAGTGGCCTTCGAGGAAGGCCAGCGCGTCGAAGAGGGGCAGTTGCTCGCGGAAATCGATCCTGCGTCCTACCGCATCCGGCTCGCCCAGGTGGAAGGGCAGCTGCAGCAACGCGCCGCGCAGCTGGAAAGCGCACGCAGCGACCTGCAGCGCATCCAGAATTTGCACACGCAGAACCTCGTCACGACGCAGCAGCTCGAGGTCCAGCAGGCGCTGGTGGCCGAGCGCGAAGGCATGCTCGCCGCGGCCCAGGCGGAAGTCGACGATGCCCGCCTCGAACTCACCTACACACGGGTGCAGGCGCCAATCACCGGCCGCGCCGGACTGCGTCGCGTCGATCCCGGCAATCTCGTGCGCGAGGGCGACGCCAATGGGCTCGTCGTCATCACGCAAACCCGGCCGATCGCGGTGACGTTCACCATCCCCGAGGTCGATCTTCAATCGGTGCTCGATCCGGTGCGCAGCGGACAAATCCTCACCGTCGAGGCGTGGGATCGCAGCGAAACCAAGGTCCTCGCGACCGGCACGCTGAAGACCGTCGACAACCAGATCGACACCGCGACGGGGACCCTCCGGCTCAAGGCCGAGTTCGACAACGACCAGGACCAGCTTTTCCCGAATCAATTCGTGAACGTCCGCATGCGGGTGCGCACGCTCGACGACGCCGTGGTGATTCCCTCCGCCGCCGTGCAGTTCGGCTCGCGCGGCACCTACGTTTACGTGATCGGGCCCGAAAACAAGGCGATCGTCCGCGATGTCGTTTTGGGTCCGATCGACGGCACGCTCCAGGCGGTCACGAAAGGCCTTAAGCCTGGCGACCCCGTGGTTCTCGAAGGTCTCGACCGACTCCGTGAAGGCCGCGCCGTGGTGATCGCCAACGACGAACCCGCCCCCACGACCGCCAAGCCGCTATGAGTTTGTCGCGTCCGTTCATTCAGCGGCCGGTTGCGACCACGCTGCTGATGGTGGCCCTGCTGCTTTCCGGCGTCATGGCCTACCGGCTCCTGCCAGTCGCCGCGCTGCCGCAGGTGGATTTTCCGACCATCCAGGTGTTCACGTTCTATCCGGGCGCGAGTCCGGCCGTGACGGCGAGCGCGATCACCGCGCCGCTCGAACGCCGCTTCGGCCAGATTCCGGGCCTGAGCCAGATGTCCTCGTCGAGCTCGAGCGGTGCATCCGTCATCACCCTGCAGTTCTCGCTCGAGATCGAGATGGGCGTCGCCGAACAGGAGGTGCAGGCGGCCATCGCCGCGGCGGACAATCTCCTGCCCAACGATCTCCCGGCGCCGCCGATTTATCGGAAGGTCAACCCCGCCGATGCGCCGATCCTGACGCTGGCCGTCACCTCCACCACGATGCCGCTGCCGCGTGTACATGATTTGGTGGATACGCGCATCGCGCAGAAGCTCGCGCAGATTCCCGGCGTCGGCATGGTCAGCCTCGCCGGCGGCCAGCGGCCCGCGGTGCGCGTGCAGGTCAACCCCGCCGAGCTCGCCGCGCGCGGCCTCAATCTCGCGTCGATCCGCAGCGCCATCTCCGCCGCCAGCGTCAACCAGCCCAAGGGCAGTTTCGACGGTCCGATCCGCAGCATCCTGATGGACGCGAACGACCAGCTGCGCTCGCCCGAGGAGTATCGCAATCTTGTGATCGCCTGGCGCGACGGCGCGCCGCTGCGGCTCGGCGAGGTCGCCCGCATCGAGAGCGGTGCCGAGGACCGCCGGCTCGCCGCGTGGGCCAACGATCTCCCGGCCGTGTTGATCAACGTCCAGCGCCAGCCTGGCGCCAACGTCATCGAAGTGGTCGACCGCGTGAGCGCCCTGCTCCCGCAGTTGTCCGCCAGCCTGCCGGCGGCGGTCGAGCTGACGGTCCTCACCGATCGCACGCAAAGCATCCGGGCGTCCGTCCGCTCGGTGCAACACGAGCTCATCTTCGCCGTGGGCCTCGTGGTCCTCGTCACCTTTGTGTTTCTCCGCAATCCCGCCGCGACGATCATCCCGAGCATCGCCGTGCCGCTCTCGCTGAT
Source organism: Opitutaceae bacterium (assembly GCA_040255565.1). GTDB lineage: Bacteria > Verrucomicrobiota > Verrucomicrobiia > Opitutales > Opitutaceae > Opitutus. Next base: position 631,896 of record JBDZVH010000003.1, read on the forward strand.
CGGCACGTTCGGCGTGATGTATCTCGCGGGTTATTCGCTCAACATCCTCACGCTGATGGCGCTCACAATCGCGACTGGCTTCGTGGTGGACGATGCGATCGTGATGATGGAGAACATCGCCCGTTTCCGCGAACAGGGCTACTCCGCGATGGAGTCGGCGCTAAAAGGCGCGGCGCAGATCGGTTTCACGCTCGTCTCGCTCACGCTCTCGCTGATCGCGGTGCTGATTCCGCTGCTGTTCATGGGCGACGTGGCCGGCCGGCTGTTTCACGAGTTCGCGATTACTCTCGCGGTCTCGATCCTCATCTCGCTGGTCGTCTCGCTGACGCTCACGCCGATGATGTGCGCCCGCATGCTGCCGGCGAACATGTCGCACGACACGGGCAAACGCGGTTTCCTGGACCGCGTGATCGACCGCTACGGCGAGCTGCTCGACTGGGTGCTGGCCCGGCAGAAGATGGCGCTGCTCGCGACGGTGGCGACGCTGGCGCTGACCGCCGGACTTTACGTCATCGTGCCGAAGGGCTTTTTCCCGGTGCAGGACAACTCGGCGATCCAGGCAGTCACCGAGGCTCCGCAGGCAATTTCGTTTTCCGCCATGGCGGAGCGGCAGCAGGCGCTCGGCGCGATGATCCTCCAGGATCCCGCCGTCCGCAGTCTCTCGTCGTTCATCGGCGTCGACGGCACGAACTCGACGCTCAACAGCGGCCGCATGCTGATCAATCTCAAGCCCCACGAGGAACGCAGCGAATCGGCGCAGGACGTGATCGAGCGGCTGCGCGCCCGCGCCAGAGAGATCCAGGGCATCACGCTCTATCTGCAGCCCGTGCAGGAACTCACGATCGAGGACCGGGTGAGCCGCACGCAATTCCAGTTCATGATCACGACGCCGGACAGCGAGCTCCTCGAGGAATGGGTGCCGCGGCTGGTCTCGCGTCTTTCGCAGGAAACCGCGTTGAGCGACGTGGCCAGCGATCTGCAGGCACAGGGGCTGCAGGCGTATCTTGAAATCAACCGCGATGTCGCCAGCCGGCTCGGCGTGAGTGTCGCCGACATCGACGACGCGCTCTACAGCGCCTTCGGTCAGCGGCAGATTTCGACGCTGTTCACGCAGGCGAGCCAGTATCGGGTGATTCTCGAAGTGGACCCGCGGCTGATCACCGGCCCCGCGGCGCTCGAAAGCATCTACGTTACGCCGCGCAACGGTCCGCCGGTGCCGCTCTCGAGCATCGCGCGCGTGAGCGAACGTCGCGCGCCGCTCCTGATCAACCGCGTCGGGCAGTTCCCCGCGGCCACGATCTCGTTCAATCTCAACGGCGGCGCCTCGCTCGGCGAGGCGGTGGCGACGATCGAGCGGATCACCCGCGAGATCGGGCTGCCCCCGGCGATCGAACTGCGTTTCCAGGGCGCGGCGAGCGCCTTCCGCTCCTCGCTTTCCAGCACGTTGATGCTGATCCTCGCGGCGGTCGTCACGATGTACATCGTCCTCGGCGTCCTGTACGAGAGCAGCATCCATCCGATCACGATTCTATCGACGCTGCCGTCGGCGACCGTCGGCGCGCTGCTGGCGCTCTGGGTCACGAACCGGCCGATCGATATGATCGCCGTCATCGGCATCATCCTGCTGATCGGATTGGTGAAGAAAAACGGCATCATGATGATCGACTTCGCGCTCGAGGCGGAGCGCCGGCAGGGGCTCTCGCCCGTCGCCGCCATCCGTCAGGCGGCGCTGCTGCGGTTCCGGCCGATTCTCATGACCACCCTCGCGGCGCTCTTCGGCGCGCTGCCGCTGATGCTCTCGACCGGTTCGGGCGCGGAGCTGCGCCAGCCGCTCGGATTGGTGATGGTCGGCGGGCTGCTCGTCAGCCAGGTGCTGACGTTGTTCACGACGCCGGTGGTGTATCTCTTCTTTGACCGGATCGCGCACCGCGCGCAGGCGCGGCGTCGCCGCGAGTCCGCTCCGTCCGCCCTGCCCGCCGCCGCCCCGCAATGAACCTGTCCCGCCCCTTCGTGCGACGGCCGGTGGCGAGCGCGTTGATCGCGATCGGCATCGTCCTGCTCGGCTGGCTCGCCTACGGACTGCTGCCGGTGGCGCCGCTGCCGGAGGTGGATTTCCCGACGATCCACGTAAGCGCCTCGCTGCCCGGCGCGAGTCCCGAAACGATGGCGTCCAGCATCGCCACGCCGCTGGAACGCTCGCTCGGCAGCATCGCCGGCGTGATGGCGATTCGCTCCAGCAGCAGCCAGGGCTCGACCAGCATCACCCTGGAATTCGATTTCGATCGCGACATCGACGAAGCCGCGCGCGACGTGCAGGCCGCGCTCAACGCCGCCCGCGGTCAGCTGCCATCCGGGATGCCGCGCAACCCCAGCTACCGGAAGGTCAACCCCTCGCAGTCGCCGATCCTCGGTCTGGCCCTCAGTTCGCCCAATCTGGCGCCGGGCGATCTCTACGATCTCGCGTCGACCGTGCTGGCGCAGAAAATTTCGCAGGTCGCAGGCGTCGGCGACGTGCAGGTGTGGGGCAGCGCGCTCCCGGCCGTGCGCGTGCAGCTCAATCCCAACGCCCTCGCCCACCACGGCATCTCGCTCGACGAGGTGCGGCGCGCCATCACGGAAACGAATTCGCTGCGGCCACGCGGCTTCATCGAGCACGGCGCGCGGAACTGGCAGGTGGAGATCAGCGGACAGCTGCGGCGGGCCGCGGAATACCGGCCCTTGATCATCCGCTATCGCGATGGCGCGCCCGTCCGCCTGGGCGACGTTGCGACAGTGACCGATTCCGTGGAGAACCGCTATGCGAGCGGCTTTCACAATGACCGCAATGCCGTGCTGCTGATGGTGCGGCGCCAGCCCGGCGCGAACATCATCGCGACGATCGAGGCGATCAAGGAACAGCTTCCCGGCCTTCGCGCGCTCGTGCCCGCCGACGCCGAACTGGCGCTCGTCATGGATCGCTCGCCCGGCATTCGCGCGACCTTGCACGAGGCGAAGATCACTTTGCTGTTCGCCGCCGCGCTCGTGATGCTGGTGGTGTTCGCCTTTCTCGGCAACGCCCGCGCCGCGCTCATCCCCAGTCTCGCGATTCCCGTTTCGCTGATCGGCACGTTCGCGATCATGTATGTCTACGGGTTTTCGCTGAACAACCTGTCGTTGATGGCGCTGATCGTCGCGGCCGGCCTGGTGGTCGACGACGCCATCGTCGTCCTCGAAAACATCTCCCGCCACATCGAGCGCGGACTCTCGCCGTTGCGCGCATCGCTCCGCGGCGCCGGCGAAGTGGGTTTCACGCTGCTCGCGATGAACCTCTCGCTGGTCACCGTGTTCATCTCGATCCTGTTCATGGGCGGACTGGTCGAGCGGCTGTTTCGCGAATTCTCGATCACCCTCGCGGCGGCGATGCTGGTGTCGCTCGCAGTTTCGCTCACGCTCACGCCGAGCCTTTGCTCGCGCTGGCTCAAGCCCCACGCGGCGCCCGCGCCGGCCGCGGGGCGTCGGGGATTGGGTTTCCGGCAGCTGAGCGATCGCTCGTTCGAGTTCGTGCGCGGGATCTACGCGCGCTCGCTCGGCTGGGTGCTGCGGCATCCCACGCTCATGCTGCTGATTTTCGTCGGAACGATCGCGTTGAACGTCTCGCTCTACGTCAGCATTCCGAAGGGTTTTCTGCCGGAGCAGGACACCGGGCAGCTGAACGGCTGGGTGCGCGGCGACGACGGTTTTTCCTTCCAGATCATGCAGCCGAAGATCGAGGCCTACCGCCGGCTGCTCCTCGCGGATCCGGCGGTCGCGGACGTCGTGGGCATGAGCGGCGGCGGCAATGGCCTGAGCAACGGCTGGATGATGGTCCGGTTGAAGCCGCTCGCGGAACGCGGGGTTTCCGCGACCGAAGTCGTCGACCGCCTGCGGCGCAGCGTTCCGCCGGTGCCCGGCGGGATGATGTGGCTCAGCGTCTCGCAGGACATCGGGATGCCGCGCAGCTCCGATGCCGGCTCCTACGATTTCACCCTGCTGTCCGACGACCTCGCGCTGCTGCGAAAATGGGCGCCGCGAGTCTCGATCGCGTTGCAAAAACTGCCCGAGCTCACGGACGTCGAGGAGCCGCGCGATCGGGGTGCCAAGCAGGTGATGCTCACGGTCGATCGCGAAGCGGCCCGCCGGCTGGGCGTGAACATGCAGATGGTCACCCAGGTCCTCAACAGCTCCTTCAGCCAGCGCCAGATCTCCACCATCTACGACGAGTTGAACCAGTATCGCGTGGTGATGGAACTCGAGCCGCGCTACACGGAAGATCCGGCCACGCTCGACCAGGTGCAGGTCATCGGATCGAACGGCGAACGCGTGCCGCTGTCGGCGTTCACGCGTTACGAGTATTCGTTGATCAACGATCGCGTGAACCATCGTGGGCAGTTCGCCGCCGAGAACATCGGCTTCTCGTTGGCTCCCGGTTATTCGCTCGAACAAGGCCTCGCGGCGATCGACCGCACGATGGCGGAAATCATGCTGCCGACCGAGATCCAGGGCGGACTTGCCGGCACGGCGCAGACGTTTCAGCGCAGCCTGCAGCGCCAGCCGCTGCTGATTCTGGGGGTGCTCGTCGCCGTTTATCTCGTGCTCGGCATTTTGTATGAAAGCACGGTGCATCCGCTGACGATTCTTTCGACGCTGCCGTCCGCAGGCGTCGGCGCGCTGCTCGCGCTGCGCCTGACAGGCACGGAGTTCAGCCTCGTCGCGCTGCTCGGTCTTTTCCTGCTGATCGGCATCGTGATGAAAAACGCGATCCTGATGATCGACTTCGCGCTCGCTTCGGAACGGCAGGACAACACCTCGCCGCGCGAAGCGATTTATCGCGCCGCGCAGATGCGGCTGCGCCCGATCCTGATGACCAACATCGCCGCGCTGCTCGGCGCACTGCCGCTGGTGCTGGCGACCGGCGAGGGCGTTGAGATGCGCCGGCCGCTGGGACTCGCGATCGTGGGCGGACTGGCTGTCAGCCAGTTGCTCACGCTCTACACCGTGCCGGTCATCTACCTGTGGCTGGATCGCACGCGGCTGCGGATCGCCGGTTTCATGCAAGCGCGTCGCGGCGCTCGTGCCGTCGGTTCTCCCGCAGCCGAGGTGCCGCGAGCGACGCATTGAGCGGCTCCGGCCCCGCTCGAACGGCGGCTGACTGGGGTGGACAACGCCGGCGGCGCTGCCAGCGTCGCCGCACCCCTATGGCAGAAACGAATCGGCGACTGGCGAACCGTATCTTGATCGGACTGGTGGCGGGCGCACTCGCCGGCGCGCTGACGCTTGCCGTCGGAAGCGTGTTCCCTCCCGCGCTCACCTGGGCGCGGACGCTCTCGACGGAGGTATTCGATCCGCTGGGACAGGTTTTTCTGCGGTTGTTGTTTTTCGTCGTGCTGCCGCTGGTGTTCGCGTCGCTCGCCGCAGGCGTGCTGCAACTCGGCCGGCTGGATCGGCTGGGGCCCCTCGCCGGCCGGACATTCGGTCTGTTCGCGCTCAACATGGCCATCGGCGTCGCGCTCGGCCTGCTGATGATGAACCTGCTGCAGCCCGGCAGCCATCTCGCTCCGGAAGCCAAGGTTCGCCTGATGGCGGAGTTCGGCGGCGCCGCGCAGCAGACGATCGCGACCCGCGCCACGCAGCCGGAGATGAACGCGATGACGATCGTCGAGATGTTCATGCCGAAAAACCTCTTTGGCGCGGTGGTCGGCAGCGGTCGCACCATGCTCGGCGACGTGCTGCCGCTGATCGTATTTGCGATCCTCACGGGCGCTGTCGGAACCCAACTCGCCGCGGACAAGCGGCAGAAGTTGCAGACCGGGCTCGATCTCGTGAGCGAGCTGATGACCGGCATCGTCCATTTTGCGCTGCGCCTCGCGCCCTACGCCGTGCCGGCGATGATCTACAGCGTCATCGTGAAGATCGGCATCGATATCCTGATCGCGCTCGGCGTCTTCGTGCTCGGCTGCGTGGCCGTCCTGCTGTTCCACCTGTTCGGATCGATGGCGGTTTTCCTGAAGATTTGGACGACGCGGTCGCCCGTGGCGTTTTTTCGCGACATCAAGACGGTGCTGGTCACGGCGTTCTCGACCAGCTCGAGCGCAGCGACGCTGCCGGCGGCGCTGGACTGCGCGCGGGAGACACTGGGCGTCAAACCCTCGACGGCGGGTTTCGTGCTGCCGCTCGGCACCACGATGAACATGAGCGGCACCGCGCTTTACGAAGGCTGCGTCGTCCTCTTCGTCGCGCAGGTTTTTGGCGTCGACCTCGGTTTCGTGCAGCAGCTGACGCTGCTGGCGTTGAGCGTGCTCAGCGCGGTCGCCGTGGCCGGCATTCCTGGCGGCTCGCTGCCGCTCATTGCCGGCCTGCTGATGTCGTTCGGCATTCCGCCGGAAGGCATCGGCATCGTGATCGGCGCCGATCGTGTGCTCGACATGACCCGCACCATGACGAACGTCGGCTGCGATCTGGTGACCGCCGTGATCGTCGACACGCGGGTCGCGACCGACGAAACTGCCGCCTGACGGCGGGCTCGCGACGCGCGACGTCTGGGCACAAAAAAAGGCGGGCCGAAAGACCCGCCTGTGAGGCTGGCGCGGATACGCGTCAGGCGAAGAACTTGTCCGTGTCTTGGTGACCGTTGGCGCCGTTCGGGCCCGAATGCGTTTCCTCGGATTCGGCAGCGGCAGCGGCGTCTGCGGCGTTCGCCCGGGCTCCGGCCGGCTGGCGGGCGGGGCGGACCGCGAGGGCATTGCGGCGCCCCAGGACAGGGGTCTTGATCTCGTCCGACTTGGGCGCGGGCTCGGAGGACTCGGCCTTGGCTTTTTTGTGCTTCTTTTTGGACGCCGCGTCGTCGGAGCCGCTCGCCATCCGCATCAGTTCGGCGACGGCGAGGCGGACCTGCTCGGCCTGGGATTTGAGCTCCTCGGCGGAAGCGGAGGATTCCTCGGCGAGGGCGGCGTTGTCCTGGGTGATCTTGTCCATGCTGGCCACGGCCGTGTTGAGCTGGCCGATGCCTTCGCTCTGTTCGTGCGAGGATTGCGCGATCTCGGCGATGCGTTCGTCGAGCTGGCGGGTTTTCTCGACGATGGCGGCGAGATTGGCGGCCATCTTTTCGCTGATGCGGGCGCCCTGCTCGCTCTTTTCGGTCGAGGCGGAAATCTTGTCGGCGGTTTCCTTGGCGGCGCCGGCGCAGCGCTGCGCGAGGTTGCGGACTTCATCGGCGACGACCGCGAAACCGAGACCGGCCTCGCCGGCGCGGGCGGCTTCGACGGCGGCGTTCAGCGCGAGGATGTTCGTCTGAAACGCGATCTCGTCGATGGTCTTGATGATCTTCGAGATTTCGGTGCTGGAGCCCTTGATCGCCGCCATCGCGGTCTTCATCTGCTCCATCTCGATCGCTCCGGCATCGGCGGTCTGGCGCGCCTGGTTCGCGAGGGTTTTCGCGTTCTGCGCGTTGTCCGAGTTGCGCGTCGTCATGCTCGCCATCTCGTGGAGCGAGGAACTGGTTTCCTCGAGCGAGGCGGCCTGCTCCGAGGCGCCGCTGGCCATTGACTGGCTCGCCTGCGAAACCTGCATCGCGGCAGAAGCGGTTTTGTCGGATTCGCTGGCCAGGCGGGCGGCGACGTCGGTGATGCGGCGCGTGACGCCGCGGGTGATCAACCAGGCGGCGACCGCGCCGAGCGCGAGGCCGACGGCGGTCACGGTGAACACGACCTTCTCGTTGCGGTGCTGCTCGGCGTTGGTGCGTTCCTCGAGCTCGCTCTGGTAAGTGTGGACCGAGTCCTTCACCCGGACGAGTGCGGCGGTGAACTCGGGGGCGACGCGGTTGATGCGTTCCTGGAGGATCTTGGCGCGGGCCTGCTGGCCGGAGACCACTTGATCGAGTCCGGCGCTGAACGTCACCGCGGTCTGCTGAAGTTGGGCGAGGAGGGCGTTCTTGGCGTCGTCCTTGAGGGAGGCATCGAGCTTTTCCATCTCGAGCTGGTCCTTCTGCATGCGTTGGATCTGCTCGACCGTGACAGCGAGTGCCTCGCGGGCGGCGGTGGCCTTGGTCAGGTCGGACGTCAGCAGGAACGCGTTGACGAGACTGGTGCACTCGAAGAACGCCTTCAGGCCGTTGGAAATCTGGAAGGCCGCGTTCATGTCGCCCTGCGTTCTCGCCTGCGCGAGCATCTCCTGTAGGCCGTCGGCGATCGTCTTCGAGTCAGGGTCGAGCACGTCACGCTCGATGGCCTTGCGGGCCTTGTGATTCGCCACGAGGGCGGCGAAGGCCTGGTGATACGTCTCGAGCAGTTCACGGCCCTTGGCCACCTGGGCGGCGCGCGTGGGTTCGACGATCAACTTCGCGGCGCCGGCGAGGCTGGCGTCGAGTTCCTTGCGGGCGGTTTCGCAGGCGGCGATACTCTCGTCGGAACCGGTGGCGAGAAACTCGTTCACCTGCAGCTTGAGCGTCTGCATCGACGACTCGAGCGTGGCCGCGGCGTAGGTTTCCTGCGCGCTGCTGGCGAACAGTGCCAGCCGGCGACCCGCGACGCCCAAGGCCGAGTAGGCGATGACCGCAATCACGATGAGGAGCGCGAACAGGAGGCCGAAGCCCAGCGTGATTTTCTTTCCGATGGTGAGATTGGCAAAGGACATGATGCGTCGGGGTAGGTGGTGAAACGACAGGCGGCCGGACCGGGATCAGCTCTCCTCGGCGACGAACTTGATCGGGATCGTGACCTGCATGGACACCGCTTCGCCGTCCTGCTTGGCCGGCTTGAACTTCCACTTCTTCAGCGCCTCGGTCGCGAACTTGTCGAAGGCTTCGTTGCTGGACTTCGCCACGCTGACCTCGGCCACGTTGCCCTGGTCGTCGATGGTGACCTTCACCATCACGATGCCGGACACGCCTTGGTTCTTGAGCTCGCGGGGATACTCGGGCGCCACCGTGCGCACGGGCACCGGCGGTTCACGGCCGGCCGCGAGCAAGGCGGGAGCGACGATCGCGCCGGCAAGAGCAATCAGGGAGATGAGGACTTTCGGTAGTTTCATGTAGGAAAAGGCGGGTGGTCGGTTTCGGAATCGTCACGAACAGCTCAAACTTAAGCACCCGGATGCACACCTTCCGGGGCGGGAAGGGACTGGGCAGACTCCATTTCGTCACATGCCTGCGAAACTAAAGCCTCTGAAAACCGGGGTGAGTCCCTCAGATTCGGCTGCGGCGCCATTGCGTTCGACCCGTCAAATCCCCACGCTCCCCTCTCCACTTCTCCCTTCCTTGAATGCCGCTTGAAGAAAAATTGCGCCGGGCGTCCGGCCCCGCCGCGTGGGTTCTCCTGGTTCTTTCGTTCGCGCGCTTCTCCGTCGCGGCCTTCACGGGTGGCCACGCCGCTCTCGCCAGTTCGGTCGTGCTCATGCTGCTGGCGGCCGCGTTATGGCTGCACCACACGGACCGGTTTCCTCGCACCGCGTTGGCCACCGCCGTCGGCGCCACGGCGCTGGCCGTGCTGTTGCTGGCCAGGGATGCCCTGGCGGGCGCGGTGCGGTTCGACAGCCTGTTTTTCCGCACCCCGGTCGATCTCTCCGACGGGCGACCGCAACCGCTCCTGCCCCTCGATACGTCCGTGCTCTTCATCGCCGCCGGCTGCGCGCTGGCGACCTTCGGCCGCCGCATGAAACGGACGCGCCGCGGCGTCTCGACCTGGCTAACGATCTCGGTGCTCGCGCTCGCCGCGGCCAGCCTGCTGATGCACCTGCTGCAGGGTGCGACGCCCTACGCGCGACCAGTGCAGGTCGGCCGGTTCGACTCGTTGGCGTTGGTGGTCCTGAGCGCCGGCATTCTCCTGCTGCGACCCGACAGCCGGTCGCTGCGCCTGCTGGTCGCCCGCTCCGCCACCGGCGCGCTGGCCCGGCGCCTGTTCTACGGCGTCACCCTGCTCCCGGCCTGCCTGATCGCCGTGACGCTGGTGGCGATGAACTACTCGTTCATCGATCCGCACTACGCGCCGGTTTTCCTCCTTTCGGCACTGGTCGTGGTCGGTTTCGTGCACGCGATGCTGTCCGCCGAGACCGCCGTCGGTCTCGACGAACGTCGCAAGGCCGCCGAGAGCGAACAGGCGCGCCTCAACGCGGTGCTCGAGCAACAGGCCGCGCGCCTGCAGGAACTCGTCGCGCGTCGCACCAACGAACTGCGCACGCTCAGCGTCAACCTCCGCACCACCACGCGCGAAAACGCGCAGCTCGGCCTCGTCGCGCGCAACACCACCAACGGCGTCGTGATCACCGACGCCCACGGCCGGCTCGAATGGGCCAACACCGCCTTCGAACGCATGACCGGCTACACCCTCGCGGAGGTGAAAGGCCGCAAGCCGGGGCATTTCCTCCAGGGGCCCGACACCGATCCCGCGAGCGTGGCTCAACTCCGCCGCGCGATCCAGGCCGGCGAGCGCTGCTACGTCGAAATTCTCAACTACACCAAGAGCCGCCACCCGTATTGGCTGATCGTGGACATGGAGCCGGTGCACGACGCCGCCGGCAAACTCGTCAACTGGATCGCCATCCAGACTGACGTCACCGCCCATCGTCTCGCCGAACAACACCTGCGGGTCCTCAACGAACGCCTGCAACTCGCCACCCAATCTGCCGCCCTCGGCGTCTGGGAATGGGATGCCGCCACGCAGAAGCACACCTGGGACGAGCGCACGCACGCGATCCACGGCCTCGCCGTTGGCGAGTTCGACGGCACGTTCGAGGCGTGGCTCAAGTGTCTCCACCCCGATGACCAGCCGCTCGCCCAGGGGCGTTTCGAACTGGTCCTCGCCGGCGGCAATTTCTACGACCAGGAATTCCGCGTCGTCGTGCCCGGCGACCAGGGCGTGCGCCACGTCGAGTCGCGCGCGATCGTGCAGCGCGACGCACAGGGCAAACTCCTGCGCATCACCGGCACGAGTCGCGACGTCACGGCCGAGCGCGAGAAGGAAGAGCGGCTCCGCACCCTCACCGATCGCTGGCAGCTGGCATTGCGCGCCTCGCGCTATGGCGTCTGGGACTGGGACCCGGCGACCGGCCACCTGATCTGGGATGACCGCCTCTTCGAAATCTACGGGGTCGATCGCACCGCCTTCCCCGGCACGCACCAGGGCTGGCTCGACTTGCTTCATCCCGAGGACCGGCCTCGCGCCGAGGCGGTCGAGCAGGAGGCGCTGCGCTTCGGCCGCGAGGAGTTCGACAACGAATTTCGCATCGTCCTGGCGGACGGCTTCGTGCGCTACATCGAGATGCACGCCTACATCCGCCGCGACGAACAGGGCCAGGCCGTCCGGGTCGTCGGCATGGACCGCGACGTCACCGCCGAGAAGCAGACGCTCGAGGCGCTGCGCATGGCGGAGGAGCGGTGGCAGCTCGCGATCGAGGGCACCAACGACGGCGTCTGGGACTGGAACATCCCCACCGGCATCACTTATCACGACCAGCGCTGGTCACAGATGCTTGGATACGATGTCGGCGAGATTCCCGATACGATCGAAAGCTGGAACAGCCTCATCCATCCCGACGATCTCCCCGCCTGCCTGAGCGCCACCGACGATCACTTCGCCCGCCGCACCCCGCTCTACCACCACGAGTATCGGATGCGCACGAAGCAGGGCGACTGGAAGTGGATCCTCGACCGCGGCAAGGTCGTGACCCGCGACGCGCAGGGCCGTCCGATCCGCATGGTCGGCATGCACACCGACGTGACCGCCCGCAAGAACCTCGAGCAGAAGCTCCACCAATTCGAGCAGCTCGCCACGCAGGTCAGCGAGCTGGCGCAGATCGGCGGCTGGGAACTCGATCTCGACACGATGCAGCTGGCCTGGTCCGTCCAGGTGCGGCGCATCCACGAGGTGCAGCCCGGCTACCGCCCGACCGTCCATTCCTCGATCGAGTTCTTCGCTCCCGAAGCCCGCGACATCGTTTCCACGGCGATGAAAGCGGCGATGACCCACGGCCGGCACTATGACCTCGAACTCCCCCTCATCACCGCGACCGGACGCCGGATCTGGGTGCGCGCTCTCACCCGCGCCGAGATGCGCGACCACAAACCCGTCCGCCTGATCGGCGCCCTGCAGGACATCAGCAGCCGCCGCGACAGCGAGGAAGCCCGCCGCAAACTCGAGTTCCAGCTCTTCCAGGCGCAGAAAATGGAAACGCTCGGCACGCTCGCCGGCGGCATCGCCCACGATTTCAACAACCTCCTCACCGGCATCATGGGCTATCAGGAGCTCGTGGCCGACGTGCTCGGCGACAACACCACCGCCCACGATTATCTCGCGCAGGCGCGCGGCGCCAGCATCCGGGCGCGGGAACTGGTCGAGCAAATCCTCACCTTCGGCCGCCATTCGCAGGACGACCAGCACACGTCGCTCGACATCGCGCTCGTCATCGAGGAAGCGCGTCGCCTGCTACGCGCCACGATCCCGGCGACGATCGCGATCGAGACGCACATCTCGCCCGAGTGCGGTCCCGTGCTCGGCGACGCGACGCAGATTCACCAAGTCATCCTGAATCTCGGCTCCAACGCCGCTCACGCCATGAGCGTGAAGGGCGGCGTGCTCTCGATCACCTTGGCGCCGGTCGACCAGAACGGCCCCCGCAGCGCCACCCTCGCGACCCTCCCGTCCGGCGATTACCTGCGGCTGACGGTGAGCGACACCGGCCACGGCATGGACGAATCCACGCTGCAACGGATCTTCGATCCGTTCTTCACGACCAAGGAAGTGCGGGAAGGCACGGGCCTCGGCCTTGCGGTCGTGCACGGCATCGTCCGCGCGCACCGCGGCGCCATCGACGTCGAGAGCAGCATGGGCGTCGGCTCGACGTTCCACATCTACCTGCCGACAGCCGCGAAAGACGCCGAGCCGGACGGCGGCGCGACGATGCAGTCGCCGCGCGGCAACGGGGAAATGATCTTCATCGTCGACGACGAGGATACCGTCGCGAGTTTCACGAAGTTCGCGCTCGAGAACAAAGGCTACCGCGCCGCGACGATCGACACCGCGCCGCAATGCCTCGAGGCGTTGCGCGCCGATCCGCACGCGTGTGCGGTGTTGATCACCGACCAGACCATGCCCGGGATGACCGGCACCGAGCTGGCGGGCAAGCTGCGCGAGTTTGCGCCCGATCTGCCGATCATCGTCATGTCGGGTTACTTCCTGAAAATCCCGCCGCAGGAGATCGCGCAAATCGGCCACGTCGAACTCCTGGGCAAACCCTTCACGACCGACGAGCTCGCGTGGATGGTGCACCGGGTCCTGCACCCGGAAACGCCCCGGGAGTAAAAAAACAAACGGGGCGGAATTATCCGCCCCGTTGATCGTTATCTGAACTCCGCGTCGTCGCCTCAGCTCTGCAGGAGCTTCAGCACCGACTGCGGGCTCTGGTTCGCCTGCGCCAGCATCGCCGTGCCCGATTGCACGAGGATGTTGTATTTGGCGTATTGCGTGGACTCCTTCGCGACATCGACATCGCGAATGCGTGAAATCGCCGACGCGAGATTCTCGTATTCGACCGACAGCGTCGTCGATGCCAGCTCGAGCCGCGATTGCGAAGCCCCGAGTTTGGCGCGCTCGGTGGCAACCTGCTGGATCGCGTCGGTGATGTTCTCGATCGCATCCGAATCGGTGATACCGAGCGAGTAGACGCCGGAGGAATCCTGCGTGATGATGTCGGCCATCGCGCCGGTGCGGAGGTTGGACTCCTTGATGGTCATGTCCTGCCCGACCGCCTGACCGATCGTCACGGTGTGACCGGCACTGTTCGAGCCGAAGAGGGAAATGCCGTTAAACGCGCCGAGCGGAGTGTCGATCGCGGTCGTGCCGCCGATTTCGCTGGTCGGACCGCCGATCGTCGCACGCAGCTGATCCTGCAGCGCGCTGAACTCCTGCTGGTAAAGATCGATGTCGGTGCTGTTCTTCGTGACGTCTTTCGCCAGGATCGCGAGTTCGCTCATGCGCGACAGAATCTTCGTCATGCCGCTCATGAAACCGTCCGCCGTCTGGATGTAGGAGATGGCGTTCTGGACGTTCGTCGAGGCGGCCTGCACCCGGCGATTCTGCGCGTCGAGCTTCTCCGACACCGCGAGACCCGCCGCATCGTCGGACGGGTTCACGATCTTCGAACCGGACGAGAGCCGCGTCAGCGAACGTCCCAGCATTTCCTGACTGGCATTGAGTGAACGCGCGGCGGCGATGGCTTGGATGTTGGTGTTGATGACGCTCACGGCGGTATGGGCTTGCGGTTATCGATGAAGAGGAAGCGGGGTTAACGAAGTGCCGCCCTCATCTGCAAGCCGCGTGCCAGGTATGTAAGTCACCGTTTTATAGCTCCTTGCATAGCATCAACCGATCCCAGGCAAAACTTGCCCCAAATGCGATGGCAGGAAATTCCCTGCCGAAGGCGGCGCGTGTCGGACGGGCTTTTCCTCCCCGCGTCCGCAACCGTGCCCTGTCAGAAACACTGTCCACCTGCGGTCCTCCCCGACCGCAGTCTCCGAAGGTCGTCGCAGTGCGACCGGCCTTCCCTCCCCTGCCCTACTTCAAAGCTTGGTCGCCAGCGCGTTTTCCGAACCGTTCTGGGTCGGCGCCGGCGCGGGTTTCTTTTTGGCCAGCGGCAGCGTCGGCAGCGAACCTTGTCGCGGCGCGTGGACGACGGCGGCTTGATTGCTGGCGGCGATGTCGCTCAAGACTTCCTTGCGGAAGATGGGCACATCCCGGGGAGCGGCGATGCCGATCTTGACGAAATCCCCCTCGATCCGGGTGATCCGGATCTCGATGGCATCGCCAATGACGATCGCCTCATTAACTTTTCGAGAAAGGACGAGCATGGCGGGAGGTTTTCAAGCGGTCTGAGCGAAAGCCGGCTCGCGGGAATGGTCAATCAGAGGATGATGCGCGCTGTAACGCGCGTAATTCGAAATCACCAGCTGCCGGCCGGTGCGCGTCCGGCGGTTCACGATGAGCGGGCCCACAAGATTGATCGAGGCGTCGGCGGGCTGGTTGTTGCGGAGGGTGACGATGTTGAGCAGCATCGCATCCGCGGCGCTCTCGATCCCGAGCTGCTCGGCATCTTCGTCGAAGATCTCCGGCTCGTAGCCCGGGACGAAGTTGCCCGGCTCCATCACGACGAAATGCACGGGATCCAGGTTCTCGGGTCCGCTCAGCCGGAGCCAGAGGAACGGAAGATTGTCGGGCAGGTAAAGCAGCTCGGCCCGCTTGTAGGCCGAGAAGCCGATGATGCCGTGGGGCAGAAGGATCTCGTTGATCGCAGTCTGGCCGAAATCGAGCGGGGTGAGGTCGAGGACTTTCATGGAGGAAGGTGCGGTTGCGAAAAGATGCGGAGGGCGCCGGGTTTTCAGCGGAGATAATCGAGAATGGTGAGGTTCATGATCTTGGTCGCGGAGGCCAGGGCCGCCTCGTAGGCGGTCTGCGTCTGGCTGAGCTTCACGATCGTCGACGGCAGATCGGCGGCCGACTCCGCGGAGATGGAAGATTCGAGACTGGTGGCGCGATCGGCCTGCTGCGATTGGGCGGCTTCGATGCGCGTCTGCACGCCGCCGTTGTCGGCCATCGCGCCGATGATCGCATCCTCCGCCGCAGTCAGGGCCGGCTGCACCCCGCGGACCGCATCGGTGTTGCCAGCGGTCAGCGCATCGCGGAGGGCCACGAGCCCCGAAATGAAATCGGCGAGACCGGTGTTCGTTGCCGCCGAGGTGTAGGGCGAGACGCTGCTCGCCTCCGACAGCGGGATCGAGGTCTGCTCGGTGTTGCCGACAAAAGTGACCGACGCGATTTTTCCGTCGGCGTCGCGCGTGATGGAAAACGGCGGCGCGTCAACGGCGGTGCCGCCATAAATGTAATCGCCGGCCTGCTTCGTGTTCGCGAGCTGCACCGCTTGTTCGAGCAACTGGTCGACCTCGGTCGCGTAAGTCTTCATCGCGTCCGGGCTCAGGGCGCCGGTGCCGAGGGTGGCGAGTTCGCTGGCGCGATCCGACACCTTCTTGAGGCCCTGCAGGCCGGAATACGACGTCTGCGCCAGCGCCATGGCGCGATCGGCGTTGCGCACGTATTGGGCGAGCTGACGCTGCTCGCTCTGCAGATTGAGCACGCGACCGATCGCGGCGGGATCGTCCTCCGGCTGCGTGATGCGGCGCCCGCTGGAGACCTGCAACTGCAGCTTCGCCTGATCCGTCGTGAGCTGCTGGATCTGACGGAGCATCGAATCCGAAACCGAATTGGAGGCGACTCTCATGGTGAACGAAGGTTTCCGCGTTAGCGGGCGAGCTGGTTGACTACGAGGTCGAGCAGGTTGTCGATCGTGGTGAAGACGCGCGACGAGGCCTGAAACGCGCGCTGGTATTTGATCAAGTCGGCCATCTCCTCATCGAGCGACACGCCGCTCACCGCATCGCGCTGCGAACGCACGAGGTTCTCGATGCTGGATTGATCCGTCACGCGCGAGTTCACGCCCGAGAGCGCCTGGCCGAGGCCGCTGACGGCTCCGGAATAAAAACCACCCAGCGAGCCATCGATCAGATCCGGGGGCGCTCCGCTGGTGCTGAAGCGTTTGGTCCCGAGTTGCGCGATCGCCAGCGCAACGGAGTTGTCGCCCGCGGCGCCGCCATCGCTCGCCTTCAGATTGGACGCCGTCAACCCCGCCGCCAGCGCCAGGGTGCCCGCGCTCGTGCCTGCGGCGTCGAAGAAATCGCCCGTGGTGCCTGTCGGATTGTAGGCGCCGTTCACGGACGTCACCAGCTGGTTGACGAGAAGATCGAGCTTGTCGCGGAGCTCCTGAATCGCGCCGGTCCGGGCGCTGATCGATCCGCCGATCGCGCCCGAGCTGACGGCCAGCGCGGTCGCGGGCGTCCCGGCGGTGACCGACGGCGGTGTGGTGGAGCCGTCGAACACGAGCGGGCCGGTGGCCGTCGCGCCGGTGACGAGGATGACCGGATTGCCGCCGGTGTCCTTGGTCGTGATTTCCAGCGTGCCGTCGGCGTTGGCGACCGTTTCGATCGGCAGCTTGGCCGCGAGCTTCTCGAGCGAAGCCTGGCGCTGGTCGCGCAGGTCGACGGCGGAGCCGGGGTTGTTGATCTCGAAGCGGGCGATCTGGCCGTTCAGGTCGGCGATCGTCTGCAGCAGCACGTTGGCCTCGCCGGCGTCCGTCGCCGCCTGCGCGTCGAGGTCGGACTGCACCTGGGCGAGGCGTGTATCCGCGAGATTGATGCGATCGGTGAGCAGGCTGGCGGTCTGCAACAGGCTCTGGCGCTGGCCGGGGTCGGTCGGATTGCCCGCGAAGCTCTGGAAGGCGTTGAAGAAATCGTCGAGCGCCGCGGCGATGCCGGTGTCGGACGTGCTGCTCGACGTGCCCGCGCTGCGGCTGGTGCTGGAGATGTCCTGGCCGAGCGCGGCCTGCGCGCGCTGATAGCCGCTTTGCTGCGCGTGATAATAGGCGGTCAGCGCCGACTCGCGCACGACCTGGCGGTCGAGCAGCGCGTCGCGCAGCTGCTGCACCCCCAGCGCCTCCAGGCCGAGGCTTTGCGCGCCGGTCGGAGTGACCACGGTGCCGCGATCGCCATAAATCACCCGCTGGCGCGCATACGAGCTGTTGCTGATGTTGGCCAGATTCTTGCCCGCGATCTCAATCGAACGGCTGTGCGCGTTGAGCGCATTGACCGAGGAGTGGAGGCTGCCGAAGAGGCCGGACATGGGCTTTGGGATTTGAAATCTGAAATTTGCGCGCGCAGCGCTCAGCCCGCGGCGCGCAGCGAGGGCGTCGCGTGGGTGCCTGCCACGGAGACCCGGCCGGACGCGCCGTAAGTCTTCGTGAAGGATTCGGGGCGCAGTTGCCGGAGCGTTTCCTGGTGGAGCTCGAGCGTGCGCGAGAGCAGCGCGTGATTGTGCCGGCTGGTGCGGCGCACGCGGTGCAGGAGGACGTTGATCTCGTTGATCAGGGCTTCGAGCAGCGGGCGGGCGTCGGCCTCGAGCTGCGGGAGCAGCGAGCGGAGCGTCGAGCTGGCCGGCAGGCCGAAGCTGCGAGCGAGCGTGGCCACGTCCTGCTCACGACGCTGGCGGCAATCGTTGAGGATGTGTGCCTGATCCTCGATCGCGCCGCCGAGGCGGAGCACGGTGTCGGGATCGCGTTTGAAAAGGCTTTCCTGCTGCTGCTCGAAAAGGCGCAGCAGCTCTCCGTATTCGGTCAATTCCTGCCGAAGCGAGTCGGCGATCGCGTGCCAATTCATGAAAGAGAAAGCGGGTTATTCCTGGGGTTGGTCCGCCGCCGGCCGCGTGGGCTGGCGGGGCGTCAATTGCTGTTCGAGCAGGCGGCTCAGGCCGAGGCCGCCGCCGCGCGTGAGCTGGGTCGCAAACGAATCCGTCATCAAGTCGCCGTAGATGCTGCCGGCCGCGCCTTCGTCGCCGAGCATCGACGTCATCGTCGGTTTCAGCAGCTGCCGCACGAGGATCGCCTCGAACTGGGCGGCGACTTCCTTGCGCTGCACCTCCGCCGGCGCGTTGCGCAGGGCCGCGCCGGTCAGGGGGGCGGCGCGCAGGCGCGGGCTCGCGGCGAGATCGGCGACGCGGTCGACGGCGGCGGGCGTGGTGGCGTTGAGGGGAACGACGTTCATGCGCTCAATTGATCACGAGTTCGGCCTGCAGCGCGCCGGAGCGTTTCAGGCTTTGGAAAATGGCCATCATCTCGCGGGTCGACACGCCGAGCGCATTGAGCGCCGCCGCGAGGCGCTCGATCGTCGGCGGTTCGTTGAGGACGGTGAAGCCGCCCTTCACTTCGTTCACGTCGGTCTGCGTGCTCGGCACCGCAACGGTCTGGCCGCCGGAAAACGCGTTCGGCTGGCTGACGCCGACGTTGGAGCTGACCGTGATGGTGAGCGAGCCGAGGGCGATCGCGACCTGCGAAAGGCGCACGGTGGACGTGGCGACGATCGTGCCGGTGCGCTCGTTGATCACGACACGCGCCAGGGTGTCGGGCACCACTTCGATCGTGCCCAGATCGGCGATGAACGAGACGTCCTGACCGTGGTAATTCTCGGGCAGGGCCACGTTCACGGTGGCGGCGTCGAGCGCACTCGCGGCAGCCGGCCAGCGCGCGTTGATCGCGTCCGCCATCCGCGCAGCGGACGTGAAATCCGGATTGTGCAGCAACAGACGGAGCTGGTTGTCGCGCACGAAGGTCGAAGGGATCTCGCGCTCGACGATCGCGCCATTGCTGATGACGCCGACTGTCGGATGGTTTTTCTGCACCGTCGCGCCGCCCGCGCCACCGGCGCCGCCGAAAAAGCCGCCGATCGCAACCGGGCCCTGCGCGACAGCGTAGACGCGGCCATCGGCGCCAAGCAGCGGCGTCTGCAGCAGCACGCCACCCTGCAGCGATTTCGCATCGCCCATCGAGGCGACGTTCACGTCGATGCGCGCGCCGGGTTTGAGAAAGGCGCCGATGTCGGCGGTGATCATGACCGCGGCGGCGTTCTTCGCCTTGATGTCCGTCGAGTTCACCGTGAGCCCGTAGCGCTGGAGGATGTTGGCCACGCTGCGCAGCGTCGTCGCCGCATTGCTGTCGCCGTCGCCCGCCAGACCGACCACCAGACCGTAGCCCACGATCTGATTGTCGCGGCCGCCCTCGAGCATGGTGAGATCCTTCACGCGCGAGGCGTGGGCCGAAACGCTGAAAAGCAGAAACGCCGAAAGACTGAACAGAAGCCGGCCGATCAGGCGGGCGGGCGCAAGGAATGTCAGCCTGGCTTTCATTTCTGGTTTCAGCTTTTCCGTTTTGCGGCTTTTCGGCGTTTTCAGAACGGACGCAGTTTTTCGTAAAGCTTCGAGAACCAGCCGCGCTTCTGCGCATCCGTCAGCTGGCCTTCGCTGTAGAATTCGACGCGAGCATCGGCGATGTTGGAGGACGCGACGGTGTTGTCGCGCGTCACGTCGTCGATGCGCACGAGTCCGTGCAGGACGACGTATTGGGTTTCGCCGGAAAACGTGACCACGCGCACGCCCTGGATCACGAGATTGCCGTTGGGCAGCGTGTCGGTGACGAGGACCGCGGCGCGCGCCGAGAGGCTTTGGGAATTGGAAACGTCGCCGCCGCCGGCGTAGCTCGACTGGCCGCCGAGCTTGAGTCCGGGCAGCCCGCCGCGATGCGTGAGCGCGCGGCTGTTGGCGAACAGGAATTGTTCGACGGAATCGTTGAGGCTCGCGTCGCGCGAGGACTTCTTGCTCTGCGAACTCTGCGCGACCGCCGACTCACTGACGATGATCGTGAGGATGTCGCCCGCGCGAGCCGCCTTGCGATCCGCGACCATCGACCGCTCGCCGGCGCCGTTGACCGGCCACAGGGAACCGTTGGCGCCGAACGCCGGAGCGCCGGCGAGGAGGAGAAGCGGGAGCAGGAGGCGGGGATTCACTGGAAAAATCAGAAACGGACCTGGACGCGGTTTTCGGCGACGACCATGGCGGCGAAATCCTTCCGCGACTCGGGATTGCGCACGGTGACGGTTTCGCCTTGGGCGCCGTTTTCCATCGCGAGCGCCTTCATGGTGATGAGGAGTTGTCCTTCCACGGCGGATACCTCGACAAGTTCGCCCTTCTTCACGAGCGGCCGGCGCTGGAGGTCGCGCCAGGTCAGGAGGCGGCCGGCAGCGATGGCGCGGGTCATCGCATACGAACGATCGCCGACGACCGCGGGCAGCGCATCGCGCTCGCGGAACAGATCGACGCGGCGCACCTCGAGGACCGACGGATCGAAAGTCTCGCCGCTCGCGAGCGGCTGGCGGGCGGCCCAGACATCGCGCCACAGCGCGGCGCGCAACACCAGCGACCACTCGGCGGCGGGTTGCGCATCGGCGAGGACGCGGCAGCGCACGAGCATCGAAGGCGACGCGACCGACGGATACTCGACGATCTCGAGGGTCCACAGGTTCGCCAGCCGCGCGGGCGGCTCCCACGGCCGGAGGAAGTCGAGTTGCAGGTCGCCTTCGAGATTGAAGTGCGACGCCAGCGCCCGCGTGAGCTCGCCGATCACGCGCTCGCGGGTGAGCGGCGTGCTCGTGACCTCGAGCGGCGGGAGCGCCGGAGTTGCGTCGGCGGCGAAGGCGCGGGCAAAAACGAAGCAGGAAAGCAGCAGGAGGATTCGCATGGATCAGCGCTTCATTTGCGCGACGTTCTGGAGCATTTCGTCCGACGTCTGGATCGACTTGGAATTAATCTCGTAGGCCCGCTGGGCGACGATGAGGGCGACCATTTCCTCGACGATGTTCACGTTGGAACCCTCGATGTAGCCTTGCATGATGCTGCCGAAACCGAGCTCGCTCGGCTGGCCGATCTCCGGCGTGCCGCTGGCGGGCGTTTCCTCGTAAAGGTTGCCGCCCATGCTGCGCAGGCCGGAAGGATTGGCGAAACGCGTGAGCGTCAGGCGGAAGGTGGTGCTGCCGTTCGGCGTCTGCACGGTCACCTGTCCGTTTTCGGCGATGCTCACTGCCGTCGCGCCCGGCGGAATCGGCTGGAAACCGCTGAGCACCGGCAGGCCGTCGGTGGTGACGACCTGGCCCTGAGCGTTAAGCTTGAACGTGCCGTCGCGCGTGTAGGCGATCGTGCCGTCGACGCGCTGCACTTCGAAGAAGCCGTCGCCCTGGATCGCGATGTCGAGTTCCTCGCCGGTCGAAGTGATCTGGCCCTGCGTGAAAACCTTCGATGTCGACGAGACGCGCGAACCGTTGCCGACCTCGATGCCGGTGGGGACGAGGTTGCCGCCGCCGGAATCGGTGCCCGAGGCGCGCGTGGGCTTCTGGTAAAGGAGGTCCTGAAACTCGATCTTGCTGCGCTTGAACCCGGGCGTGTTCACGTTCGCGAGATTGTTCGCGATCGTGTTGAGGTTGAGCTGCTGGGCCTCCATGCCCGTGGCCGCGGAGTAGAGGGAGAGGTTCATGACTGAATCGGAGTTCGGAGATCGGAGATCGAAGATCGGGGTCCGAGCGGAAGGCCCGAACTACGAACTACGAACTTCGAGCCCCGCGCGACGCCGGGCGTCGCGACTGGGGCCGGCCCGCCCCCATTGCGGGCTCGGCCATGCAGTCGTGATTGCGGTTGTCTGTCTGGGGAAATCATGTGCGTGGGGTCGCAGCGTTCCTCGCCGCTCAGCCGAGCGCCTCGAGCGCCTTCTGCGCCTGCTTGTCGAACTCGTTGATCATTTTCTGATTCGCTTCGTAGGCGCGGGAAATCAGCACGAGGTCGACCATCTCCCGCAGCGGCGTGACGTTGCTGCCTTCGAGATACCCCTGCAGCAGTTCGGGCTCGTCGACGGCTTCGGGGGTGACGCCTTCGGGCGCGACAAAATAGCCGCCCGAGATCGGCATCAGCGCGGCGTTGTCGGGAAAACGCTGCACGGAGATGCGCCCGAGCTGCGTCTCGCCTTGGAAAACCGCGCCGTCCTGATTGATCGAAATCGCCCCGCCGTTCGGCACGAGCACGATGGGCGCGCCCGCGGTGCTGAGGAGTTCGTCGCCCGCGGACGTCACGATCGTGCGATCGGCCCGCATGCGAAACTCGCCACTGCGGGTGTAAACGTGAGACCCGTCAGGCCGCTGCACCTCGAAATACCCCTCGCCCTGGATCGCGACATCGAGCTCGCGCCGCGTCGGCTGCGTCTCGCCAAAGGTGAAATTGATGCCGGCATTGACCTTCGGGAACAGCGTCGCGATGCCACCTTCGTGACCGACGGGCCGGCGCGGATCGGACTGCAGTTCGCCGGCCGTCTGCGTGGAGAAATTCACCGTGCGCTTGCGATAACCCGTGACCTGGCTCGACGTGATGTTCTGCGCGACGGCATCCTGCCACCGCTCGAGGGCGGACAGCGAAGAGGCGCTCTGATACAGGCCGATATTCATGGGCGCTGACAGAGAGCAAAGCCGGTGCCAAGATCACAACTAACGTTTTACCAATTATTTGTGTGATATGGCGCCCGGTTTGGAAAAACTTGCCGTGGCCGGCCGGGCAGGAATTGCCGCTGCCGGTGCCGGCTCCCGCTCCGGCAGAGCGCGCCAACAAAAAGGCCGGGCTGAAGCAGCCCGGCCGGACATCAACGACGATGAAGGCGCATCAGGTCCCTGGATACAGGCACTCGATTTCGATGCGTTCGCCGCAGCTGCAAAGCACCACGAGACGGACGACCTTGTCGCCTTCCTTGACCACCTCCACGGTCGGGCCGGTGCCTTCGCACTTCGGACCGGCGGGCGGGCGCGGGGTCGCGGCCGCAGCGGAGCCGATCGCCGTGCGCGGCGGCGCGGCCACGGCGCGCAGCGGAGGAACGGAGAGGGTTTTCTTGCCTTGGAGAAAGGAGTTCATGACGGGGGAACGGGTTGGGCGGCACGCGCCGCTTCGTCGACGGTCACGTTGGCCGTTTCGCGCGGCTTGGCGGAGAGTGTAAGGCTGAGGGTGATACGTTGGTTGGACTCGGCGTCGGCATCGTGTCCGTCGAGGGGTTTCGTGTCGGCGTAGCCGGTGACGCGCTCGATCAGCGTCGGCGCCACTGCGTAGTGCACGAGCTCGCGGCGGGCGGCGTTGGCGCGATCGGCGGACAGCTCCCAGGGTGTGTAATCCACACGGTCGAAGCTCAGGTGCGCCTTCGTGTGCCCGTCGATCGTGACCCGGAAGTGATGGCGGTCGATCGTCCAAGAGAGGTTCTGCAAGACGAACGTGCCCCACTCGGTGAACTCCGCGGTGTTGCCCCGGAAGAGCGGGCGTTTGGCGCGATCGAACAGCGTGACGCGGAGGCCGTCCGTGGTGACTTGAATATCGATCGGCTTGTCCTCGAGGTTCTGGTCGAGATGAAGCAGGCGGTAAAAGTCGGCGGCGACGGTGTTGAGGAACGTCATCTCGATCTGCTTTTTCTTCACGTCCTCTTTCTCGGTGCCCTCGTTCTCGCCCTTGCTCTGGTTGGCCTTGTCGCTGTTGAACGGCAGCACGCCTGAGGTCGCATCGACCGGCGAGCGGAAGGGGTTTTGAAAATACTGCGAGGTGGCGATAAGGATTTTCTGATCCTGCGCGGAAATCCACAGCACCATGAACAGCGCCATCATCGCGGTGACGAAATCCGCGTAAGCCACCTTCCACGCGCCGCCGTGATGCGCCGCTGCTTTTTTCTTAGCCATGGGTCAGGTGAGCCGAGAGCCCAGAGCTGAGTGCCCAGAGCGTCCAGACGAGCAAGCAGGCAGGCCGATCGATGGATCGGCTCCGGGCTCTGGACTCTGGGCTCTTGGCTTCATTTCACCGGCGGCAGCGCTTTCAGCGCGGCTTCCAGTTCCACCGCGCCGGGCTGCACGGAGCTGTCGAGGGAGCGGCGGGCGATTTCGACCGCGGTCAGCGGCGCGAGGCCTTTGGCGAATCCGGCCACCGCCTGCATGATGCACCGCAGGCAGAGGAGATCGGAGGCATTGTTGAACTTGATGCGGTTCGCCACGGGGTTGATGAAGCCGTAGGCGAAGAAAATCCCGAGCAGCGTGCCGGTGAGCGCCGCGGCGACTTTCTCGCCGACCTTCTCTGGACCTTCGGCGATCGCGGCCATCGTGTTGATGATGCCGAGCACCGCGGCGACGATGCCGATGCCGGGCAGCGAATCTCCGACCAGTTGGAGGATGTGCACCGGATGATTCCATTCCTCCTCCTTCGCATCGATTTCCGCGGTCATCAGCTCCTCGAGCTGGTCGGGCTTGATCTTGCCGTCGATGACGGGCTTCAGGCCGTTGACGAGGAACTCGAGCCGCTCCGGATGCTGCAGCAACGACGGGTAGCGCTGAAAGATCGAGCTCTTCTCCGGCTCCATGACGTGCTCCTCGAGGGCGATCAGGCCGTTGCGACGACCGACCATGAAGATCTCGTAGAGCAGCTTCAACATGTCGAAAAACTCCGCCTTGCTCGCGCTCTTGCCGGTGATGCAGGCCTTCACCTTGTGCACGATGTCCCTCAACACGTGCCCCGGGCTCGCGATGATCAACACCCCGAGCGCGACGCCGCCGATCACCACGAACTCGGAAACGTGGAGCAACACCAGCGGCGAACCGCCCGCGAGCATGAACCCGCCGAGCGTCGACACGAAAACGATGAAAGCTCCGATGAGAATCAGCATGGCTGGCGAACGCCCCGAAGCCCCGCGTCCAGGCGGACCGCCAGGCGATGCTCACGCGGCCCACGTCCCTGCAAACGCGACATCGGGCGGCTTCCTGGAACCGAATAGCTGAACTTTGCCGGCTTCGTCACCGGTTGCGGACGCGTTGCAGGTAGCCGCGCAGGCCGAGAATGGTTTGAGCGTGGATCTGGCAAATGCGGGACTCCGTCAGGCCGAAGACCGCGGCGATCTCGGCGAGACGCATGTTTTCGAAATAATACATGGCGAGGATCTTCTTCGGTATATCGGGCAGTTCCGTCATCCGTTGAGTGAGAAGCTCGAGCAACTCGCGTTTCTCCATGTTTTCGCGGCCCGTGACGTCGGTCTCGTCCGCCAGCAACTCGTGCAGCGAGGCGCCCTCGCCTTCCTCGCCGTCGCTGCGGTGATCGATCGCGAGGAACGTCACCGGACGCGCGTCCTCGACCCACTTGGCGTAATCCTTCTGCGATAGCCCGAGCGCCGCGCACACTTCCGCGTCGGTCGCCGCCCGGCCGAGCTTCTGCTCCACCTCGATGATCGTCTCCTTCAACTTGCGCGAACGCGCGCGGGCGCGACGCGGGCACCAGTCCATGCGGCGCAGCTCGTCGAGGATCGCGCCGCGAATCCGCATCGCCGCGTAGCTCGCGAACGTGCACCCCTGCTCCGGATCGAATTTCCGCACCGCCGCGATCAGGCCGGTGACGCCCACACTGTAGAGATCGTCCGCGTCGATGTGCGTCGGCAGGTTGAGTTTGATGCGGTCGACGACATTGCGCACCAGATACAGGTGGCGCTCGATGAGGTCCTTCTCGTCGACGGCACTCGGCGAAACACCCTGATAGGCGCGCCAGACGGTTTTCGGAGCAGCATCCATGCTGGGGGTGGCGGTCGCGGGGGAGTCCATGAGTGAAGCGGGTTACTTTTGCTTGGATGGTTGCGGAGCCGCCGCGGCCGCGGCGGAGGCGGCGGCGTGGCGGTCGAGAATGGTTTCACGGATACCGCGCACCAGCACGGTCCAGAACCAGCGGAAGAGCAGCGCGCCGACGAGACAGCCGACCGCGGCGTCGAAGAAGATGCGGTCGGCCGTGCGCTCGGCGAGATAGCCGGCGATCCCGGCGCAGAGGAACCCGGCGACTCCGCCGGCGAGAAAGACAAATTTCATGGACGCGAAAAAGGTTGGGCGGGCATGGCGGTTCAGTTCTCCGGCAGCGTGCGGCGGGCGATCGCGCCCGAGACGTCCTCCTCGCAATCGCCGGTGAGCGACGGTCCCGTCGCGAGAAACAGCGGCTCGATATCCTCGTCGAACAAGTAGTCCCAGAGCTTGCCCCACTGCGGCACTTCATCGAGGTGCGTGAAAACCAGGTGCGTCGCGCCGAGATCGCGGCCGGCCGCATACGCGTCGCGCAGCGAGGCTCGATCGTAGGCGGCGTTGAGCACGAGCACGCGCTCGTTGATCCGCTCGCGGTCCAGCCAGGTGGCGAGCGCGGCATTGTCCGTCGGGCGGCGCGGCGAAAGACTCGGCAGATCGAAATAAACGAAACCGCCCGGGACCGCCGGTTGGGTCTCGCAGGGGAAATGCGCGAGGGGCACGCCGAGCGCCTCGGCGAACACCGGTAACGGACCGAGCGGATTCGGCCGATCAAACTCGATCGTGACCACATGCCCCGCGCGCGCGCGGCGAAACACTTCGAGCGAAAGCCACTTGCAGAGCGCCGTCGTGCGACCGACACCAGGCGTGCCGACGAACGCCGCGCGCGAGAGCGGCGCGCGGGCCGGGCGGGCGCCGGCGCGTTCGCGCAACAGACGCGAGGTTTCCGCCAGCGCGCGATGCAGCGGCAGCCGGTTGATCTCGCGCCAGTTCGCACCGGATTGCAGCCGGTTCAACGCGGTCTCCGTCAGGCCCGAGCGACGCAGCAGATCGGTGAGACCGATCGGGGTGTGGCGGATATTGAGACGCGCGCGGGCATCGTCCACCGGCGCGATCTCCGGCAGCGCGGGTTCGCCGGAAACCTCCTCGAGCGCGCCCGAGGTTTCGGCCGGAGCCGGCGTCGCCGCGGGCGCGGCGGTCATTTCCTCGGGTGAGCCCGGCATTTGCGCGATGACTTCCAGACGCGGGGAACCGAAGAAGCGGCGTATCCCGGTCGGCGATACGGAGCGCACGGACAACACGCGGGCGTCCTGTCCCATTTTCTCGCGGATGGCCGCGACCGCTTCCTCGGCGGTGCGCACCGTGAATTTGAAACAGGAACCCGGAGCGGGACGTGTCGGTTGCGCGGACATCGTTAGTAGCAGCGTGTAGCGGGTAGCGAGTAGCGAGCAGCCCGAGCACGCACCTCATGCTCGCTACTCGCTACTCGATGCTCGCTACTTGAACGCGTTTTCATGCGGCGGCTTTCAACGGAGCTTCGGCGCGGGCGAGATGCGCGGGCACGGCGACGATCCCCGCGTTCTCGATTTCGGTGGCGGGCGGCAGCTCCTGGAACGCCAACACCGTCAAGCGTGGGAACGACGATTCGAAGAAGCGCTTCAGCGGCAGGCGCACTTCCGTCGAAACCACCAGCACGGCCGGGTGGCCCTGCGCGGTGAGGTCGTTGGTGCGGCGGCTGAGTTCGTCGAGCACGTGACGCGTGGTCGATGGATCGAGTGCGAGACCGACGTCCGTCGCGGAACGCTGCACCTTCGAGCCGAGCCATTGTTCGAGCCGCGGATCGAGCGTGACCGCGCGGACGACGCCCGGACGCGTTTCGAATTCGGGCACGAAATACAAACCGAGCCGGCGCCGGATGAGCTCGCTGAGATCGTCGGGATTCTTCGAGAGCGACGCGAAATCGCCGATGCCCTCGAGGATGAGCGGCAGGTTCACGATCGCGATGTTCTCGCGCAGCAGATTTTGGAGAACACGCTGGATGATGCCGAGCGTGACGAGGTCCGGCAGCAGTTCGGCAACGAGCGCCGGCTGCGTCTGCTTGATGTGATCGATGAGCGACTGGACTTCCTGCCGGCCGAGCAGGTGGTGCGCGTTGGACTTCAGCGTTTCCGACAGGTGCGTGATCAGCACGGAGGCCGGATCGACGACCGTGTAGCCGTTGAGCTCGGCGGTCTTCTTCTCCGTCTCGTCGATCCACGTCGCCTCGAGATTGAAAACCGGCTCGCGCGTGGGCACGCCGCGGAGGCGGACCTTGCTGGCGGAAACGTTCATCGCGAGCGAGCGGCCCGGGTGCAGCTGGCCGCGCGCGAGCGGCTTGCCGCGGAGGAGGAAACGGTAGTCGTTGGCCTCGAGCTCGAGGTTGTCGCGAACCGAAATCGGGGGGACGACGATGCCCTTCTCGCGGGCGAGGGTCTTGCGCACACCGGTGACGCGCGCGAGCAGGTCGCCGCCCGTTTTTGCATTGGCGAGATTCAACAGGCCGTAGCCGATCTCGATCGCGAACACATCCACGTCGATGAGCTTGCGCACGTCCTCGCTCGGGCCGGACGCGGCCGGCGCCGCGGCGCCATTCGCATCGGTGGCGGGCGCAGCGCTTTTGCCGTTGGCGGCGGTTTTCGCTTTCTCGGCGGCCGCGGCTTCGGCGCCGAGTGCATGGCCGGTCTTGTCCTCCTGCTCCTTGAGCACTTTGCCGAGAAACGCCGCGATGCCGGCGAGCATGAAGAACGGCAGCATCGGCATGCCCGGCATGATCCCGAAGCACGCGAGCATGCCCGCGGCGATCTTGAGCGCGCGCGGATAACGGAAGAGCTGGCCGGCGAGCTGCACGCCCATGTTGGCGTTTTCCGACGCGCGCGTGACCAACAAGCCGGCGCCGACGGACAGGATCAGCGCGGGGATCTGCGACACGAGACCGTCACCGATCGAGAGCAGCGTGAACTTCTGCAGCGACTCGCCGAGCGACAGCCCCATCTGCAGCACGCCGATCGCGAAACCGCCGATGACGTTGACGAGCGTGATGATGATGCCGGCGACGGCGTCGCCGCGGACGAACTTCGAGGCACCGTCCATCGCGCCGTAGAAATCGGCCTCCTTCTGCACCTTCAGGCGGCGCGCGGTGGCGGTGACCTCGTCGATGATGCCGGCGTTGAGCTCGGCATCGATGGCCATCTGTTTGCCGGGCAGCGCGTCGAGGGTGAAGCGCGCACTCACTTCGGCGATGCGGCCGGCGCCCTTCGTGATGACGACGAAGTTGATGACCACGAGGATCAGGAACACGACGGCACCGACGATGTAGTTGCCCTGGATGACAAAGTGGCCGAAGGCGTCGATCACCTGGCCGGCGTAGCCGTTGACCAGCACCTGGCGCGTCGAGCTGATGTTGAGCGCCAGCCGGAACAGCGTGAGCGCGAGCAGCAGCGTCGGGAAACTCGAGAACTCCGGCGGATCCTTGATGTAGATGATCGCGAGCAGCACCAGCAGCGACAGCCCGATGTTCATCGCCAGGAACATGTCCAGGAGGACCGTCGGGATCGGCATGATCAGCAGGAGGACCGTGATGAACAGTCCGCCGGTGAAAATGAGATCCGCGCGCTTCATCAGCGCGGTGAACGGAGTCGAGGCGGTGGCGGTGGACGCGGCCATGGCTTACGCGATCTGCTCGAGCCGGCGCGCCTTGAGCCGGTGGAAATAGTATCGATGCGTCCGATACACGACGGCGAGGATGCTCGCGACCGCCTGGTAAAGCTCCGCGGGAATCGGATCGCCGACCTTGCCGAGTGCGAAGAGCGTGCGGGCGACCGGCTTGTTCTCGACCATCGGCACGCCATGCTCCGCGGCGAGCGCCTTGATGCGCTGCGCGAAACGATTCTCGCCCTTCGCGAGAATCACGGGCGCCTGGTCCTTGCCGCGCTCGTATTTCAGCGCGACGGCGTAGTGGGTCGGATTCGTGACGACGACGTCGGCCGTCGGCACCGCATTGAGCATCTGGCGCTGGATCAGCCGGCGCGCCATACGGCGCATCGCGGACTTCGCCTGCTGATTGCCCTCCTGGTTCTTGTGCTCATCCTTGACCTCCTGCTTCGTCATCATCAGCTGCCGGGAGGTCTTGAATTTCTCGTAGGTGTAGGCGATGGCGGTGACGATCCCGAGCGCGAAGATCAGGCGCGAAAGAAAGATCAGCGTCGCGTTCTGCAGGAAGTGTCCCAAATACGCGGCCTCGACCGGCGCGCTGAAAAGCGGATCGAGCATCAACCCGCGCACACCGAGATAAAGCGCGCCACCGATCGCGCCAAACTTCAACAGGTCGACGCCCCCCTTCACGAAGGCGGACTTGTTGAAGATCCGGCCGAAGCCGGCGATCGGGTCGAGCCGCTCCGGCTTGAAGCCGATCGCGTTGGGCGACATCCGGAAACCGCTTTGAACTCCGCCGGCGATCAGCGCGGCGCCGACGCACGCACAGAGCATCGGTGTGATCGCCTGCCCGCACACCAGCATCGCCTCGGACAGCTGCACGTTCACGGTGTCGCGCGCCACCGGGATCGACGCGAAGTCGGTGAACATCGTCACCGCATAATCGGCGATGTCGCGCGACGCCGTCTTCGCCGTGAAACCCAGCACACCCAACACCCCCGCCAGCAAGAACAGCACCGTCAGCTCCGGAGAGCGCGCGAACTGACCACGATCCTGCGCCTCGTTGAGCCGCTTCTCGGTCGGTTGTTCGGTTTTTTGGTCCTGGTCGGTCTCGGCCATGCGCGCACGCTGTTTAGCAATGCGAATGCCAAGGGGTCGCAACGCATCTTTAGCTACTTACCATCAGCGTTTTAAACTTTTATCTGCCCGACCCAAACACTCCCGGACGCGCCGTCGGAACTTCGTGAATTTTTCCCGGCAAAATTTGCCGCTCCGGCCGGATCGGCGCGGCGGATTCACGAACCGATCACCAGCTCCAGCATCCGCAGCGGCGTATCACTGAATTCCTGATACAGATAGCTCGCGATCAGACCGCCCGCAGTCGCAAGCAGCCCGAGGCCTGCGATCGATTTCACGGAGAAACTGATGATGAACGGATTCAATTTCGGCACGACCCGTCCGAGGGCGGAAAACGACAACACCACGAGAAAGTTCATCGCGATGAACGGTGCCGACAACCGCAGGCCCAGTTCGATCAGATGGGCCGTCGCTGCGATCATCGACTCGCCGGCGTCCGGAGCGAGCTGGGGCCGGCCGGCGACCACGATCGAAAAGCTCTTCGCCAAGGCCGACAGCATCATCAGGTGACCGCCGAAAAGAAAGAACAGCACGATGGCAAACGTCGACAACAGCGCCGCCATCGGCTCCGACGAAGGCTCGGGGATACCCATGCCCGGCGACGCCGTCAGGCCCACTTCGGTGGTGATGATGCGCCCCGCCATCTCGGCGGCCGCAAACGCGAGCCGGCCAACGAAACCGAGCGCCAATCCGACGAGCGTCTCGCCGCCCACCGCCACGACCAAATCCCCCAACGTCACCGGCACCACCGCCGCCGGGACGATGCCCACCAGCAGCGTCGCGATGCACATGCCCATGCCGACCTTCGCCATCATCGGAATCGGCCGGCCCGCGACGAGCGGCAGCTGCGAGATGACGCCCAGCGTTCGCAGGAGCACCATCAGCCAGGTGACGAGAAACTCGAGGGACATGAAGACGCGCCGCCGCCCGCTGATTCTCCCGTTCCCTTAATGTCCGAGCGTGCCGATCCGCGAAATCATCGTGATGGCGAACTCGGACAAGGTGCGCAGGAGCCAGGGCGTGAGCAGAATCACGAGCCCGGACAGCGCGATCAGCTTGGGCACGAACGTGAGCGTCTGCTCCTGCAGGCTGGTGACGGATTGCAGCAGGCTCATCGTCAGGCCGATGACCAGCGTGGTGAGCAGGAACGGCCCGACCGTATACAGCGAAAACATCACCGTGGTCTTGAAGATATCGATCGCGAGTTCGGGGTTCATGCGAATTAAACCAAGGGCCAACAGCTGAGAGCCGAGGGCATGAGAGGTGCGGGTAAAGAAGACATGTTCGGGGCTCTGGGCTCTGGGCTTTCTCTACGCGACGAAGCTCTGCACGAGCGATTTCACAACCAGATGCCAGCCGTCCACCAACACGAACAGCAGCAGCTTCAGCGGCAGCGCGACCGTCACCGGCGGCATCATCATCATGCCAAGCGCCATCAGCACGGACGACACGAGGAAGTCGATGACAAGGAACGGCAGGAACAGCAGAAAGCCCATTTGAAACGCCGTCTGCAATTCGCTGATCACAAACGCCGGGATCACCACGCGCATCGGCAGGTCCTTCACCGCCGTCGGCCCGTAGCCGCCGAGCTGGAGAAAATATTCCAGGTCGCGCGTCCGCGTCTGCTTCAGCATGAATTCCTTCAACGGCACCGTCGCGCGCTCGAGCGCCTGGTTGGCCGTGATCTGTTTGGCGAAATACGGCGTGAGCGCCTCCGTGTGAATCCGGTCCACGACAGGCCCCATGATGAAGAACGTCAGGAACAGCGAGAGTCCGATCACGATCTGGTTCGAAGGCGCGGAGGGCGTGCCGAGCGCGGTGCGCACGAAACCGAGCACGATCACCAGCCGCGTGAACGTCGTCATCAGCAGCACGATCGAGGGCGCCACCGAGAGCAGCGTCATCACGAGCACGATCTGCACCGCGACACTCACCTGCCCTTCCTGCCCCGTCCCTTCGAGACCGATGTTCAGCCGAAACGGATCCGCGTTGACCGTCTGCGAAGCGGCCGCAGTCGAGGCCGCGGGCGCGTTGCCCGCAGCGGGCGCCGCCGCCGGACTTTCGGGCACGATCACATTGTTCGGCGAGTTGGCCTGCGCCAGCGCAGCCGCGGCGCCCACGCCGCACACGGCCCAGCATACGAGCACGGCCAGCAACAACGGCCGCGGGTGCCATCGGTCCGCGACGCGGCGGAGCAACGAGAAGCCAGCGCTCATTCGCGCGTGCGCTCCAGCCCGGCCGCCGCCGGTTCATCCAGCGGCGACAGCAGGTCGATCCGCCCCGGACAGACGCCGAGGAGGAATTTGCGATTCTGATACGAGGCCACGACGAGATACTGCCGGTTGCCGAGCGAGCGCGTTTCCTCGACGGCGAGATGACGCCCGGCGCGACCGAGCGAGGCGGAGCGATTCGCCCGCCCGCGCCACAACATCCAGCCGCCGGCGCCACCGAGCAGCAGCACGGCGACGAATGTCAGCGAACCCGACACGGGCTTCACGCCGCTCGCGGGCGCGTCGGCCGTTTTCGCGTTGGGCACGATCACCTCGTCGGCATGCGTCGGGGCCGCGAAAATCGGCGCGACACACCCCAGCAGCGCGAGGACAACCAGCGCACAAATGAGCCGCGACGGATAGCGGCGCCGCAGCACCACACCAACCGGGGCGAGATTCGCGGCGAGCGGACGCAAGCGCCCGTCCGGGCGCGTGGACAGTCCCAGGTTCACGACTTGGCGCTCCCGACGAGCTCAGTGATCTTGATGCCGAAGTTGTCTTCGACGACGACCACTTCGCCATAGGCGACGAGCTGGTCGTTGACGAAAAGTCCGACCGGATCGCTGGCGTGCTGCGTCAGCTGCACCACGGAGCCGGGTGCGAGCTCGAGCACCTCGCGCATGGGCAGCTGGATCGAGCCGAGCTGCACGGTGACCTTCACCTTTACGTCGAGGACGAGATCAAGGGTTTTTTCTTCCATCGGGTTTGAGCGGACCAGGCTCCGCGGCGGGCAGTTTGCGGGTGAGTTGCACGGCGACGCGGTCGGCATCGAGGCCGACCGTGCCGACAAATTTTGCGGCGCCGTTGAGCAGCACGCGCGTTTCGTGAAAAATGGAGGCGGGCAGTTCGAGGACGTCGCCGACGCGCAGGCTCACGACCTCGCGCATGCTGACTTCGAGCGCGGACCACTCGGCGCGCACCGGCACCGTGATGCGCTCGTAGGTGGCGCGCCATTCGGCTTTCTTTTCGGAGGACGAGACCGCGGTGTCCTTCTGGCGGCGCGCCTGCATCTTTTTCACCAGCGGCTCGATCGTGTAATACGGCACGCCGATCTGCAGCTGCTCCGAGCAGTCGCCGAAATTCGCCTCGAGCGTGAGGATCAGCACGATCGCGTCCTTCGGCGAAGTCTGGAGGAAGCGGCCGTTGTTCTCGTGGCCGATGATGATCGGGTGCAGCTCCTGCTCGGCCTTCCACTGACCGCACCATTCCTCGAGGACGACGTTGATCACGTCCTCGAGCAGCGCGATTTCAATCTCGGTAAGATAGCGTTCCGCTTTGACCGAATGACCACGGCCGCCCAGGAGGCGGTCGGCGATCGTGAGCGCGAGGCGCGGGTTGACGTCGAGGATGCCGACGCCGACGAGAGGATCGACCTTGAACAGGCATAGGTGCGTGGGGTTGGGCAGCGAATCGGTGAACTTCGCGTAGGTCGCGGTGGTGAGCTTCGCCATCTTGAGCCCGAACTCCATGCGCAGATAAAGCGACAGCCGGGCGGACAGATAGCGGATGAAATCCTCGTGCAGCAGCCGCAGCCGCCGCAGCTCGATTTCGGAAAGAAAGACCGGGTTGCGGAAATCGTAAGCCTCGACCTTCGTCGTCGTCGACGCGCCGCCACGCGCGCCATCGGGCCGGATGAGAAACTGTTTTGGCGGCGCGGCCGCGACCTCCTGCGCCAGCAGCTTGTCGATCTCGGACTGGTCGAGCGTCGAGCCGCCGCCGTTGTTGGGATCGTCAGCCATGGGTCGGAGATCGGAGATTGGAGATCGGAGTTCGGGCAGCAGGAATCACTGCACCACGAAATCCGAGAAATAGACCTGCTCGGCGACCTTGCGGCCGAGGGCCTGGTTGTAGGCGGCGACGAGTTTTTCGCGCAGGACGTTCTTTGCGCCCGGCTCCTCGAGATCCGCGAGCGAGAGCGAGGAGAGGACATTCAGCGTCACGTCCGTCAGGCGCGGCTTGTTCGTCTCGAACACCGACTTGATGTTCGGCTCGGCGCCGGTGACGAGGAAGCTGGTCTTCAGGTAGCGCGTGCCCATGGTGCCCGCGAGGTTGACCACGACGTTTTGAAATTCGTAGGTCGCAGCATCTTTGCCGCCCTTGCCGTCCTTTTCGCCGTGGGCGCCTTCCGTCTGCGCTTCCGCGGACGCCGCCTCCCCGGCCGGAGTCGCCAGCAGTTTTTTCTGTAGTTGAGGAATCAGGACAAACTGCCCCACCGCCCACGTGCAGACGGGGGCGAGCACGATCACGGCGATCGTGGGCAGCCAGGCCTTCAACCCGCCGCTTTCGGAACGAGCGGGCGCGGCCGTCTTGTCGACGGACATCGGCGGCGTGGTGCCGGCGGACGCGGCACCCGCCGGCGCGGGAGAAGGGGCGGCTTTGGCCATGCGCGGAGGATCAGTTGCGCTTGAGGTTGACGACGTCTTCGAGGACGGAGTCGGAAACGGTCACCAGCCGGGAGCCGGCCTGGAAACTGCGCTGCGTGGTGATCAGGTTCGAGAACTGATCGGTCAGATCGACGTTGGAGAGCTCGAGCACGCCGGATTTCACGGTGCCGAGTCCGCCGGCGCCGGGCGTCGTGAGATCGCCGATCACCGCCCCGGTGCTGGCGAAGTCATAGAGATTGTTGCCCTGCTTCATCAGCTTGCTCTCTTCCGGAATCTTGAGGAGGCCCACCTTTTGGGAGCTGTCGGTCGGCGTGCCGTCCGCGTAGAAGACGCTGACGGTGCCATCGCTGCCGATGCTGACGGAGGAGGCGTTGGCGTAGTTCGCGGCGGCGATCGGCACGCCCGTGCTGCTCAGGACGTTGTAGCCCTGCTCGTTGATCAGGTTGCCGCTGCTGTCGAAGGTGAATGCGCCACTGCGGGTCGCGTAATTGAGCGTGCCGTTCTGCACCACGAAGTAGCCGGCGCCGGAGATGCCGAGGTCCGTCGGCACACCCGTGCTGGAAAGCTGCCCCTGCGTGAAATTGGTCGAGATGCTGGAGAGCTGCACGCCCGTGCCGATCTGCACCGCGGAGTCGCCGGCCGAGGTCGTGGCGCTGCGGAGCGTGTTGCTGAACGAGTCCGAAAAGTTCGCGTTCGAGCTCTTGAACGCGGTCGTATTCACATTGGCGATATTGTTGCCGATGACTTCGAGGCCTTTGCTGAACGTGCGCAACGCGCTGACGCCGGAGGTGAGAGTGCCGATGAGTGCCATGGTGCTAGCTGGATTGCAGGTTGAGGTTGGCGGTTAGGAATTGTTCGGAGCGGGGTTGGTCGGAACCGGCTCCACCAGGAGCACGGACGAAATCGGATACGTGTAATCGCCCACGATCAGCCGCGGGCTGCCGCTGGTCAGGTCGATGCCCGTGACCTCGCCGGTGACGAGCTGGTCCTCGCCGGCATCGAGCGTCACCTGGCGGCCGAGGTAGCTGTTGGCCGTGGCGATGTCCTGGTTGGACCGCAGCTGCGTCATCTGCTGCACGAGCGTGCTGGATTGATCGAGCGCGCTGAACTGCGCCATCTGCGCGATAAACGCCGTGTCCTCCATCGGCTTCATCGGATCCTGCGATTGAAACTGCACCGCGAGCAGCCGCAGGAAATCCTCCTGCCCCAGCGTGGTCTTCTTCTGTTTCGCCGCGGTCGCCGATTCGGGTTCGGCCGCGCCGGCCGCCGAGTAAGAGGAAGTGACAGACGAGATGCTCATGGGAAATCAGGCAAAGGTGTGCAACCGGCCGGGCAGGCTCGCGGCCATCGGTCGTGGTGAAACGGATACGTGCGTGGTCGCCGCGGCCGCGGGGGGCCGGGCGGCGCCGCGCGCGGAAGCAAACTCCTCGAATGTCCGCTGGCCCTCGCGCGCGCCGGCGCCGCGTTGCTCCGAGCCGCCCGCGTCGGAACCGGTGGATGCACCGTGGCCGTTGGAAGTGAACACCGGCTCGGCGAGCCGCAGCGGCCGCTCGGTCGGCTGCGCCGCCGTGAAACTCTGCCACTCCTGCGCGAGCGCCGCGCGCAGCTCGGGCGAATCCGTGCGAAACGTTGTGTGCACGCCGCCGGAACGCAGCTCCACCCGCACACCGAGATCCACGCCCGAAACCGAAAACTGCAGCGTGACCGCGCGCTTTTCGCCGGTCGCAAACTGCTCCGCCGCCGCCACCGCCGACTCCACCGAGCGGCGCACGACGTGCGCGACATCCGCCGAGAACAGGGTCCGTTCCTCTCCCGCTGACACCGTCGGCGCGGCGACCACCGGGGCCACCGCTTCCGCCCCGCGCTCCGGCAGCGCCGGAGCAAGTGCAGGAGAGGCGGCAAAGTTTTTCATGGCGCCGTCAGGTTTAGCAACGTTGATGCCAAGGCCCGGATCGCTCGTATCAACCGATTGTTTACCGGTTACTTGCGCTTTTTTTTCGCCGGCGTAAGCGGGTTCGTTTCCGTTGTCCTGCGCGCGCTGATACTGGGCGGCAATTTTTGCCAGCCCTGTCACCGGCCGCTCGGTTTGCGCCGACGTCGCCCCCCCCGACTCCGCAAAACGCGCACCCACCGGTAGCGCGGCCTCGCGCGGCTCGCGGCCTTCGACCAAGCGCATCCCTTCGCCCGGAAATTCTGTCACCGGCCGCTCCCCTTCGCTCGCCGGTTGAGCGGATGACACGGGATTGTTCGCAGACGCGCTCGTCGCGACGGCGGCCGGAGCGCGACGCGCAGCGTCCGTCCCAGCACTCGCGACGGTAACGCGAGCGGCATCGGCCGGCGCGACCTCCAGCCGTGCGCTCATCGACGTCGAATCGGATGTCGGAGTGCTTGGCGAAAACCGCCCGTTCACGCTCGCGGTGTCCGGTTGTTCGGCGACCGGCGTTGAGAGGTCAGCGTCCGTCGAGGGCAGCGCGAGGCTCCCCGCTGTTTCGGGAAGAAAGGAAACGTTATCGGTCGCTTGAGTGGGCGATGACGCGCGCGCGGAACCGGCTGCAACGGAGCCCGGTGCGGATTGCGCCGCGGATCCCGTGAGCGTCGGCAGACCCGCCGCCGCGGCGACGATCGCTTCCGCACTCGACGCAGCCTCGGACGAAGCGACGTCGCCGGCCACTCCCGCGCCGGGAACAGCCGGCAGGGTCGCGGCATCCGCCGGCATCCATTCCGCGGCCGTCGGCGGAACCGTCTGCACCGGCCCGCCGTTGGCCGCCAGCCACGCGGCCATTGCCGCCTCCTGCTCAGCGGCAGCGGGAAGTTGCGAGTGCCGCCCGCCGGAAGTGCCGGCGGCGGCGGTCTGCGTATCCGAGAGGATCGCGCTGAACGGACCGACGACTGCCTCGCCGGACGGAGCGGCAGTCATGGTGGCGGGCGCGCCGGCGGCGAGCACAGGATCGAGCGGAAGCGTGGGTGCGGAGAGTTGCATATGAGGCTCACCCTCCGTGGTGCCAGCAACCGGGCCGATCCGTGGCCCGGTGGTAGTTAAATTTTCAGGACGCAGCGGCCGCCTGGGCTGCTTTCATCAATCGAAGCTTCTCGGAGAGGATCGCGGCGCGCCGGGCGAGCGGGGAACCGTCGCCAGCGGACGCCTTGCTCATCTCCTCGAAAATGGGCCCGACGACATCGGGCTTCATCAGGAACAAAATTTTCACGACGGTGATGTCGTCCATCTCGCGGATGATCGCGACGGCCGCGCGGGGCGTGAGATTGGAATACGTCTGCGCGAGGTTGCGGATGTTCTTCGCCTCGTCCTCGCGGATCGAAATCACCTTGTCGGCGATTTCCTTGCGGAGGCTCTCGATCTCGCCGCGCATGTTGGCGAGTTCCCGCCGTTCGGCGGCGAGCCGGCTCTCGCGCTGCTCCAGCAACTCGGCCTGCTGCGCCAGCCGCGCCCGCTCCTCCTTCAGCTCGTTCGACAGGTTCTCGATCTCGATCGTCCAGAAATCCCAGCCCTTCTCCTTCTTGGTGACGGCCGCGGCGGCCTTCGCGCGCGCTTCGAGGATCTGCGCGACCAGCGGCTGGGCCGCCTGCCAGAACGCATACAACCCGACGCCGAGCGACAGCAGGAGGCCGAACGCGGCAGTGACGAATGGATTGCGGAGCACGGTCATAGGCTGAGCGAAAGCGGGCGGGCCCGGCGGCGGCTGGCGAGGTCGTCCATCTCCGCCGCTTCCTCGCGGTCGCACTCCTGGCGGTAGGCGGTGCGGGCTTTCTGTTCCAGGCGATTGACGACTTCGACCTTGCGATGCGCCTCGAGGTATTCGTTGCGGCGCTGCTGCATCTGCTCGTGCGCGGCGAATGTCGCGCGCTCGGCCTGCACTTCACCGGCGCACTCGCGGCGGTAGTCGGCAAGGAGCAACGCAGCCTCGGCGGCGCGAAACGTATCGGACCGGCCGGAAAAGAGCGCTGCCTCCAGCGCGCGCAGCCGCACGCGGACGCGCGCGAGAGTCTCCTCGGCCTCGGCAAACTGGTGCACGGCGGCGGCAAAGGCCTCGCGGGCCCGGGTTTCCTGGTGAGCCCGCAACACGGCCACCGGTCGAAGCGGAAAACGGAAACGTTTCATGCGAGGATTTGTTTGAGATTGAGAAAACTCTGCGCCCGCGGCGTGTGCTCGTGCACGGACTGGCGCAGGAAATTGCGCAGCGGCTCGTGAAGTCCGATCGCGCGGTCGAGCGCCGCGTTGCCGCCCTTCTGGTAGGCGCCGATCGAGACGAGGTCCTCATTTTTTCGATACAGCGCGAGCTGCTCGCGCGCCTTGCCCGCGAGCGCGACTTCGTCGGGCGTGCAGATGTCACGGGTGAGCCGGCTCACGCTCTCCAGCACGTCGATCGCCGGGTAGTGATTGAAATGCGCCAGCTGCCGGGACAGCACGATGTGGCCGTCGAGAATACCGCGGACCGCATCCGCCACCGGCTCGTTCATGTCGTCGCCTTCCACCAGCACCGTGTAGAGCGCGGTGATCGCCCCCTGCTCGCCCGCGCCCGCGCGCTCGAGCAGACGCGGCAGCATCGCGAACACCGACGGCGTGTAGCCGCGCGTCGCCGGCGGTTCGCCGATCGCGAGACCGATTTCGCGCTGCGCCATCGCGAAGCGCGTCACCGAGTCCATCATCAGCAGCACGTTCTTGCCGGCGTCGCGCCAGGCTTCGGCGATCGCCGTCGCCGTGAACGCCGCCCGCAGCCGCAACGGCGCGGGCGTATCGGACGTCGCGACGACCACGACGGACCGCTTCATGCCTTCCGGGCCCAAATCCTTCTCGATGAACTCGCGCACTTCGCGACCGCGCTCGCCCACGAGCGCCACGACGACGACATCCGCTTCGGAGCCGCGGGCGATCATGCCCATCAGCGTCGACTTGCCGACGCCGGAGCCGGCGAACAAGCCGAGCCGCTGGCCGCGGCCGAACGGAGTGAACGTATCCAAGGCACGGACACCGGTCTGAAACGCGTCGCGGATGCGCTGGCGACGCAGCGGATGCGGCGGCTGACTGCTCTGACCGACGTTGCGGTCGACCGGCATCAGCCCGAGACCGTCGAACGGCCGGCCGAGCGCGTCGAGGACGCGACCGAGCATTTCCGGGCCGGGACGCGGCAGCGCCGGGCGATCCGACGCCGCGACCTCGCAACCGACGTGCAGGCCCGACGCTTCGCCGAGCGGCATGAGCAGCACGCGATGTTCGCGAAACCCGACCACCTCGGCGCGGACGCTGAACTCGGAACGCGGCGAGCGCACGATGCAAAGTTCGCCGAGGCCCACGTTCGGGCCGTCGGACTCGATGATCAGTCCGGCGACACCCGTGACCGCGCCGACGCGCTGCACCGGCGGCAGGTGGCGGACCTGCGAGCGGAGCGTTTCGACGAGCGGAGCGACGGCGTTCATGGGAACAGTTGAGCGGAGCGACAGGGGTCAGGCCGGCGTGAGACTGTGCGCGAGCGCGTTGAGCTTGGTTTCGCGGCGGGCATCCGTGAGGCCGAACCGGCTGCGCACCTGGCAATCGCCGGGCTGCAGCGTCGCCTCGACGCGGATACGCAACCCGGGATAACGGGTCATCCAGACGGGATTCATCTTCGCAAGGAAATCGGCGTCACGGGCGCTGACGGCGAGCTCGAGGTTTTCGCGTTCCGGAAACAATTCGGCGAGCGCTTCCTCGCACAACCGCGACACGACCTCCGCCGGCGGCTCGTAGCCCGCGAGCAGCCGGCGCGCGATCTCCAGCGCGAGTCCCGGCAGCGCGTCGCGCAGCTGTCCGAACAAGACGGCGTCGATGCCCGACAGCTTCTGCAGCACCCCTTCGGTCACTTGTTCGACGTCGGCGCGGAGCTCGACCATCTGCTGGTCGGCCGCGGCGCGCGCGTGGTCGACGCCGCGCTGGTAGGCGGCCTGCGTGGCCTTCGTGACCTCGGCTTCCGTGAACAACCGGTTCGTCACGCCGGGAGCGGAAACTCCGGCGAGCGGGCGGTCGAAGGCGACGAGTTTGGCGAAGGCCATGGGAGATTTGAGATCTGAAATTTCAGATTTGAGATTTACAGAGCGATCAGGCGACGAGGCTTTGGTTGGCGTCGGCTTCGAGCGTGATCTGGCCTTCCTCTTCGAGGCGGCGGACGACCTGGATGATCGTGTCCTGCGCGGCCTCGACGTCCTTGAGGCGGACGGGCCCGAGCAGCTCGATCTCCTCGCGGAGGCTCTCGGCGGCGCGCTTGGAAATCGCGGCGTAGAACTTTTCGCGCAGCGACTCGCTCGCGGATTTCATCGAGATCGCGAGGCTCGAAGAATCCACTTCGCGCAGCACGCGCTGCAAGTCCGCCGGTTGCAGGCGGCCGAGGTCTTCGAAGCTGAAGAGCTTCTTGCGAATCGCGGCGCCGAGTTGGGCGTTCCGCTCCTCGAGGCGAGCGAGCAGGTTCTTGCTCATGTCCTTCTCGAGCTGGTTGAGCAGGTCCGCGACCGCGCGCACGCCGCCGCTGCGATGGAAGGCGGGGCGCACCTTGCTGTCGAAATGCTTGCCGAGGCTGCGGGCGATCTTGCCCACGAGCTCGAGCGAGGTGGACTCGATGGTGCCGAGCCGCTCGATGACCTCCTCGCGCAGATCCGGTCCCAACAATCCGAATACCTCCGCGGCCTTCGGGCCGTCGAGATACGAGAGCACGAACGAAATCGTCTGCGGCTGCTCGTGCTTGATCAGGTTGAAGATCTGGCGGCCTTCCATCTCGGAGATTTCCTTGATCACCTCGACGGACGTGCCCACCGGGCCGACGCGCCCGATGATCGCCGACGCCTTGTAGTCGCCCTTGGCGATCTCGAGCGTGCGTTGCGCGTAGGCGAGGCCGCCGAGCGCGGCGTTCGCGCTCTGCGCCACCACCCCGGCAAATTCTTCCACCGCCTGCTTCTGGACGCCCTCCGGGATGATGCTGAGATTCGACATCTCGCGGCAGAGCACCTCGATCTCCGCCTCGCCAAACTGCTTGAGCACGCTCGCCGCCGCCTCGGGTCCGATGACCACGAGGAAGACCGCGAGCTTCTGCTGGCGGTTGAGCTTGGAGAAATCGAGGTCGGGCATGTTGAGCTGAGAGTCTGGAGCCTAGAGCTGAGAGCCCGGACCCGGGAGAGGCGTCGCTGAAGACTTCCGCTCCGGGCTCTGGGCGCTGGGCTCCGGGCTTTTCGTGATCAATTCTTGCTGCCGGCGGAGACCCAGTCGCGGAGGGCGACGCCGATGTTGGCGGGTTTCTGGCGGATCAGCTCGTTGAGCAGATCCGGCGTGACGGTGTTGGACGGCAACGCGCGCGCGGCGGCGTCGGGCGTCATCGACAGCACTTCGACCGGCACCGGCTCGGGTTTCTGGCGACGCAGCATGCGAAGGAAAATCAGGAGGACGAATCCAGCGCCGACCACGCCGGCCCAGCGGCTGCCGGCCTCGATCCAACCCTGCCAGCGGTTCTCCGTTTCGATCGCCGCGATGGCCGCCGGCACGTGCTCGGCCGTCTGGAACGGAATTTCCTGGAGCGAAACGATGGAGTCGAGCGACTGGCCGGCGGGCACCTTCAAACCGAGCGCGTTGACGACGATCTGGCGAAGGGCGTTGAGCTCTTCCGGCGTGCGCTTCGGCGCTTCCCCGGCGGGCTGCGCGACGCCCTGCGCATCGACGGTCACGGGCGCCGGCCGCGGCGCGACAAAAACCGCGGCGGTGAGATTCTTCACCGTGCCCGGATTGCGGGTGACGTTCTGCGTCGTGCGGTTGATCTCGTAAGTGGTGGTGCGGTTTTTGCGGTTTTGCTCGCTGTTTGAAACCGGGCGCGCGCTCTCGGTGCCGGGATTCTTCTCGGGCACGTTGGCGCTCACGCCGACGACGCCGCCGGACGAACGCGACTCGGCAGTGGACGACGTGTCCTCGGTCACGGTCTGCGAACGCACGACCTGGCCCTCGGGATCGAAGCGCTCGGCGGTCATCGTCGTCGCCTCGGTGTCGATCTCGGCGGAAACGCGCACGACGGCGTTGCCCGGCCCGATGACGGCAGCGAGCATCGATTCGACCTTCTTGGCAAAGTAGTCCTCGACCTGCTGGCGGTATCGAATTTGTGAGGACGCGGTGCCGAGCGTCGGATCCTGTTTCAATTCCTCGGACAGCGTGCGGCCGCGGTTGTCGATCACGGCGACCTGGTCGGGGCCGAGGCCCTGGACGGCGTTGGCGACGAGATGGCGGATGGCGTTGACCTGATCGAGATCGAGCCGGCCGCCGCCGACATCGACGAAAACGGACGCGGTGGATTTCACGCCCTGATCGGTGAGCAGCAGCCGGTTCTCCGGTTGCACGATCATCACGCGCGCGGCGCGGACGCCCTGCAGCTGCATGATCGTGCGCGCGAGTTCGCCCTGCACGGCGCGGAGGTAGTTCGTGCGTTGCACGAAATCGGAGAGGCCGAACTGGCCCTTGTCGAAGATTTCGAAACCGACGCCGTCGCCGCTCGGCAGGCCTTTCGCGGCGAGGTCCATGCGCAGTTTGTAAACCTTGTCCGACGGCACCTGCACGGCGGTGCCGCCGGCGGTCACGACGTGCGGGATGTTCTGCGTCTGCAGCTGCCCGATGATCGCGGCGGCGTCCTTTTCACTGAGGCGCGCGTAGAGCAGCTGGTAGTCCGGACGCTGCGACCAGATCGCGACGCCGATCATGCCGCCCACGACGGCGAGGGCGGCGACGACGAGTGAGACGCGTTGGTTGAGTCCGAGTTGCTTCCAGAGATCGAGCAGCGACTGGGCAAATTTTTTCATCGGGCGGAGAAGCGGCGGGAGAGAAGAAGAAGGTTCGCGAGGTCAGGGATGGAGCGCGGCGTCACACCTGCATGCGCATGAGCTCCTGGTAGGATTCCACGACCTTGTTGCGGACCTCGACCATGAGGGAAAACGCGACCGACG
The DNA here is from genome assembly GCA_040255565.1 of Opitutaceae bacterium. Lineage (GTDB taxonomy): Bacteria > Verrucomicrobiota > Verrucomicrobiia > Opitutales > Opitutaceae > Opitutus. The sequence goes on from JBDZVH010000003.1 coordinate 676,376, forward strand.
CCTCCTGCATCGCGAGCACGCTTTGGTGCAGCTGGTCGGACTCGCCGAGCAGGACCTTGCGGGTCATCGCCTGGGCGACCTCCTGCTTCGCGGTGACGGTGCCGACGAGACCGTCGAGCATCGAGCCGAAGCCATCGTGCGGCGCGGCGGGCAGCGGACCCGACGGCGTGAGCGGCGATTTCGGCAGCGGCGCGTCGACGCGCGAGAGCGCGTTGGCGTGAACGGGAGAGACGATGCCGATGGGGGACATGGGAGGAGGAAGCTGAGAGCTGAGAGTCTGGAGCTGAGAGCAGGAACGCGGGTGTGAGAGGTATGAAAGGATTCGCTCTGGGCCCTAGGCTCTGGGCTCTAGACTAAGATCATTTTCCAATCTGAAGCGTCTTCAGCGCCATCTGGCGGGCGTTCTTGGCGACGGAGAGGTTGGCCTCGTAGGCGCGGGTGGCAGTGATGAGGTCGACCATCTCGTAGGAGAGGTTGACGTTGGGCATGGTGACGAGGCCGTCGGCGCCGGCGTCGGGATGCTGCGGATTGTAAACCTGCTGGCCGGGCGTGCGGTCGGTCGAGAGCGTGGCCACCTTCACGCTCTGCAGCGCGGGACCGGTCGCACCGGAGCGGCGGATGAGCTCGGTTTCGAAGGAGATGACCTGACGCTGATAAGGCCCGCCGTTGGCCGTGCGGGTGGTCTGCGCGTTGGCGATATTTTGCGCGACGATGTCGAGGCGGGTCTTCTGCGCATTCAGCGCGCCGCCGATGATGTCGATGCCGGAAATGAGATTCATCAGCCTGGGGCGAAGTGAAGGTGGAGGTTGAAAGAGGAAGACGATGCGCCGCTCAGCCGACGGCGCGGCCCGTGATCGCCAGCTTCAGCTGTTTCAGATTGCCCGAGAGGACCTCGGTGAGGAATTCGTGCTGCACGGCGTTTTCGTTCATCGCGAGGAGCTCGCGCTCGATCTCGACCGTGTTGCCATCGGGACGCAGCGCACGCGCGGTGCCGTCCTCGGCCAGTTGCGGACGGAGCCGATCGGACGCGGCCGCGAGACCGCCAGCCTTGAGCTCGTTTCTCAGCTGCTGCGCAAAATCCGGAGCGACGTCGAGGCGGTGGTAACCGGGGGTTTCGACGTTCGCGATGTTGGAGGCGATCGCCTCCTCGCGGAGCACCGTTGCGTCGAGGAGCTTCCGAGCGAGGAGGTAATTGTCGGCGCTGAAGACCGGATCGATCATTGCGCGCACGCTTAAGCAGAGCAGGTGCCAGCGTTGTGGATACACACGCAAGTCGCTAGTTTGTATTCAAATAGAATTTACTCACCCCATGGACGGGTCCTCGCCGCCGCGGAGAGCGGAACGTCACCGGAAAAATTTTCCTCCCGTGCGAAATCGCAGGTCGCGCTTCATTCCCGCTGCAACGGGACGATATAGGGCGGAGACCTCATGAGGGACAGCGAGTTCGATTTCATCCGCAGTCTCGTTTACGAGCGCAGCCGCATCAACCTGAGCTCGGACAAACGGGAACTGGTGTCCGCGCGTCTGGGCAAACGCCTGCGCGCGACGAAACTGGCGTCGGTCGGCGACTACTGTCGCCTGCTGCAATCGCCGGGCGCCGAAGGTGAGCTCGCCCACCTCATCGACGCGATCTCGACGAACCACACGTTCTTCTTCCGCGAGCAGGCGCACTTCGACTATTTGCGCACGGTGGTCGTGCCCGAGCTGCGCGCGCGGGCTTCGCGGGAGCACTGGTCGCAGCTGCGCGTCTGGAGCGCCGCCTGCTCGTCCGGCGAGGAACCCTACTCGCTCGCGATGACGCTCGCCGATTGCGCCAACGGCTGGAAGTGGCATATCCAAGCCACGGATATATCGCACCGGATCCTCGAAAAGGCGCGGCTCGCCATCTATCCTGAAGAGTCGGTCGGCCGGCTCCCGACCGCGACGGTGCAGGCCCATTTTCAACGCGGCTTCGGCCCGCAGGACGGCAATTTCCGCATCAAACCCGCGCTGCGCGAGCAGGTCACGTTCCGCCATCTCAACCTCCTCGAGGGCGAGCCGCCCTTCTCCGAACCGTTCCAGGTCATTTTCTGCCGCAATGTGATGATTTATTTCGACCGGCCCACGCAGGAGGAGCTGATCAACCGGCTCACCCGGCGGCTCGTGCCCGGCGGCTACCTTTTCGTCGGTCACGCGGAAAGCCTGACCACCATCAATCATTCGCTCCAGACGGTGCGGCCGGCCATTTATCGCCGTCCGCCCTCGCGCGCCTCCGCATGAAACGGCCCATTCGCGTGCTCATTGTCGACGACTCCGCCGTCGTCCGAAAACTCGCGACCGACGCGTTGAGCGCCGATCCGGACATCGAGGTCGTCGGCTCCGCCATCGATCCCTACGTCGCCCGCGACAAGATCAAGCAGCTCAAGCCCGACGTGCTCACGCTGGATCTCGAGATGCCGCGCATGGACGGGCTGACGTTTCTCCGGATCCTGATGGAGCAGCACCCGCTGCCGGTCGTGATCATGAGCTCGCTCTCGCAACGCGGCTCCGATTACGCGCTCGAGGCGCTGCGGCTCGGCGCCTGCGACGTCCTCGGCAAGCCCGCCGGGTCGTATTCGTTCGGCGATCTCGGCCCGCAACTCATCGCCCGCATCAAGGCCGCCGCCGGCGCCAAGCTCCGCCGTCCCGGCGCCACGCTGCGCGCCGTCGCACCGGAGCCGCAACCGCTGCCCGCGCGCCTCCGCCCCGCGGCCGCGCGGCAGATCATTCTCCTCGGCGCCTCCACCGGCGGCACCGAGGCGCTCCGCACCGTGCTCACGCAGCTGCCGGATGGACTGCCGCCGATCGCGATCGTGCAACACATCCCGCCGGTCTTCTCGCGCGCGTTCGCCGACCGGCTGAGCACGCAGTGCGCCTTCAAGGTGCGCGAGGCGGTCGACGGCGATCGGCTCGAACCCGGCCTCGCGCTCGTCGCTCCCGGCAACTTCCACCTGATGGTCCAATGGGCCGGCGACCACTATCGCGCGCGCGTCACCGGCGGACCGCAGATCTGGCACCAGCGCCCCGCGGTCGATCTGCTGTTCAAATCCGCCGTCGACTGCGGCGCGGCGCCGCACGCGCTCGCCGGAGTGCTGACCGGCATGGGCAAGGACGGCGCCGAGGGCCTGCTGCGACTCCGCGAACATGGCGCGACCACCTTCGCGCAGGACGAGGCGAGCAGCGTCGTCTATGGCATGCCGAAGGCGGCCTGGGAGAATGGCGCCGCACATTACCAGATCGCGCTCGACCGCATCGCCCATTTTATCGTTCATCCGCTTCAGCCTTCCGCCGACGCCCCGGCATGTGCGACTGCCTCATGACCGCCTCCGCCTCCACGTCCGAACCTCCCACCATCCTGATCGTCGACGACGAGCCGGTGGTGCTGGCGGCGCTCCAGCAAACGCTCGAGCGCGAGCGTTTCCACGTGGTCGCGTGTTCGAGCCCGACGAAGGCGCTCGCCATCCTCGCGGAACGCGACTTCGCGGTGATCATTTCCGACCAGAAGATGCCGGAGATGCTCGGGCTGGATTTTCTGATCGAGAGCCGCCGGATCCGGCCGCACGCGTCGCGCATCTTGATCACCGCGGTGCTCTCACTGCCGACGATCGTCGATGCGATCAACAAGGGCGAAATTTTCCGTTTCGTCGCGAAGCCCTGGTTGCGCGAAGAGCTGATCGCCACGGTGCGCAACGCCGTCCATCGCCACGAGCTCGTCACGCACAACTCCATCCTCCAGGCGGAAACGCAGCGGCTGAACGAAGAGCTGACCGCCGCCAATGCCGTGCTCGCCCAGCAGGTGCAGAGCCTCGAACGGCAGCGCGAGGGCCTCGACGCCGCGAACCGCAAGCTCGCGGCCAATTACGAACACTCGCTCGAGCTCTGCCGCCGCATTCTCACCACCTTCGACCCGATCCTCGGCGGCCAGGCCAAGGCGCTCGTCGAGTTCGCCGGCCACCTCGCCGTCAGCGATCTGTTCGACGACGAGCAACGCCACGCGCTGCGGACCGCGGCCTGGCTCTGCGACATCGGTCTGATCGGCGTCCCGCGCGAGATGTTGCGCGCCTTCCGTTCGAAAGCCGACGACCTCACCGAGCGGGAACGCGCGATGCTGCACAACCATCCGGTTTACAGCCAGACGCTCGCCGCCCTCGTCGACGACGACGGCAAAGTCGGCGAAGTGATTCGCGCGCATCACGAACGTTTCGACGGGCGCGGTTATCCCGACGGCCTCGCCGGCGACGCAATTCCGTGGCCCGCGCGCTGCCTCGCGGTGGCGGTTGGCTACGTCGAATCCGGCCTGCCCAAAGCGGCCGCGATCGACCTGATCCTTTCGCAATCCGGCAGCGCCTTCGATCCCGAGGCGGTGCGCCTCTTCCTGAAAGTCACCAATCTCGCGCAACTGCCACGGCAGGTGCGGGAGATCACGTTGCACGAGCTCGAGCCCGGCATGGTGCTCGCCAATGGCATCTACAGCCCGCACGGACTGCTGCTGATTGGCGAGGGCCAGGAACTGAGCCCCGGCACGATCGCGAAAATCCGCAGCCACAACCAGGTCACGCCGATCAGCCAGCGGCTGCTCGTGCGGATCTGACGCGGCCCCGCACTTTCTCGCGCCACCGCGGCGGAATTTCCGGCGCGCGCCTCAAGTTTGGCGTGGCCGGACCGTATAATGCCACGCGGCCGCCTGGTTTGCCGCCCCGATCCATGCCTTTCGATTTTCACCTTTTGTCCGGACGCGCAGTTGTCGCGCCCGCTGTCTGACGCATGGGCGCCCCGACGATTGCCTCCATCTTCGCCCAACGTGTCGTGATCGGTGTCGGCGACATGGCGGTGTCCAACAACAGCCTCGTCACCCTGAGCACGTATGCGCTCGGCTCCTGCATCGGGGTCGTCGCCTACGATCCGCTCGTGAAAGTGGGCGGCATCCTGCACCTGATGCTGCCGGACTCCTCGATCTCGCCGGAGAAAGCCGCGGGCCAGCCGGCGATGTTTGCCGACACGGGACTGCCGCTTTTTTTCCGTTCGCTGCTGGGCCTGAAAGCCGACCGCTCGCGCCTGCGCGTGTTCGTGACCGGCGGCGCCTGCGTGCTCACGAGCCATGACAATTTCAAGATCGGCGAGCGCAACACCAAGGCGACGCTCGAGTTTCTGGCCGCCAACGGCTACCGTATCCGCCAACAGGTTACAGGCGGCACGACCAATCGCACGGTCCACCTGGAGATCGGCAACGGCAACATGACGTTGAAGACGCCGCAGGCCAACGAGGGAATTTCCCTCGCGGCGTAAGTTCGCGGATCGCGACACCGCCAAACCCACCTCGGAGTGGCGATCGGGACGATCGCCGCTACCCTCCTGATCTAGACCACGGAGTGCACAGAACGCACGGAGTGCCCGCGGCACTGAGATCGAAGCGGAGGGCCACATTCTGTGCACTCTGTGCCCTCCGTGGTTCAAAATTCCGGATCCGAAAAACACGCGTATTCGGTGGAGCCCGGCGTCCCCGCCGGGCTGTTTGTCGCTCCTTCGCCGCCGCCGCTCACTCCTGCAAGCGACCACCGAACTCAGGACGCGTGAGGACACGCGTCCCCACCTCGGAGTGGCGATCGGGACGATCGCCGCTACCTTCCTGATTCTAAACTACGGAGTGCCCGCGGACTGAGATCGAAGCGGCAAGTCGCATTCTGTGCACTCCGTGGTTCAAAATTCCGGATCCGAAAAGCGCCCGCGCCAGCTCAGAACGACACCGCGCCTTGCGAGAGCTTGTCTTTCAGTCGCGCGCTCGCGCGTTCATGCACGATCGGCATCGTCTCCTGCAACAGCTCGGGCGTGAAACCCCATTCGAGCAGGAACGATTCGTTGAGCGAATAAAGGAATCCGTCCTCGCCCACGCCGGGACCGAACGACGTCGCCACGTATTTCGCCGCGTGCAGATGCGCGATCAACGGCAATGCCTCCGCCGGCGCATGCGACGGGCTGAGGTAATGCTCGGCCACCGCGATGAGCACGGGCGGAAAATTCCACGCCCGCAACAAACGCGCGCCGACCTGAACGTGGTGATACCCCAGGACCGCCGTTTCCGCTTCGGTCCAGGTTCCACCATGGCTCGCGCAATACGCGCGGATCGCCGGATGAAACCCCTCGCAGGCGTGAGCGACGGCCAGCTTGCCCACATCGCACACGAGCCCGGCGGTGTAGGCGGTCTGCGGCGACACCCGCTCGCTCATGCCGGCGAGCACCTCGGCCGCGATCGCGGTGCACAGCGCATGACGGCAGAAATCGCCCGCCTCGCCGTGCCCCACGCCGGTCTCCCAACGACTCACCAAGGCCAGTGCCGCGAGCCGGTAAAGCTCGTGCTGACCGAGCCGCATCACCGCTTCCGCCACGCTTTCCACCGGCGTGCCGGCGGCAAAAAAGGCCGAGTTCGCGAGTCGCAGCGTCGACGACGCGAGCCCCGGGTCGACTGTGATGATCGCTGCAATGTCGTCCGCGCTGGTGTCTGGCGACTGCAACGCCGAGATCAATCGGGGCAGCAGCGCCGGGGAACAGGGCAGCCGCAACGCACGTTCGCAGACCTGTTCGAGAGTGGGTGGCTTGGACGGAATCACGGGAAAGGGTTTGGGTGGAGTCGCCGGCCGGCGCAGTTCGCGCCAACGCGGGGTTCAGGCAGCCTGCAACAACGTGGCCGGATCGAGAATCAGCGCGATGTTGCCGTCGCCCAGGATCGCGCCGCCCGCGACGCCCGGCAGGCTTTGCATGAACGCGCCGAGGTTTTTGATCACCACTTCCTGCTTGCTGACCATCTCGTCGACGAGGAGCGCCGACACGGTGCCCGAATGCTCGACGATCACGACGATGCCGTCCCAGGGATTCTCCGCCTGATGCGGGATGCCGAAGCGACGGTGCAACCGGTGGATCGGCAGGAGGCGACCGCGCAGATCGAGCACCTCGCCGCGGCCGTGCACCGTGGAGATCGCCTCGCGCGCCGGTCGCAGCGCCCGTTGCACGGACGTGCTCGGGAGAATGAAACGATCTTCGCCAACGCGCACGACCAGGCCGTCGATGATCGCCATCGTGAGCGGCAGCTTGATCTTGAAAATCGAACCCTGGCCCACCTCGGACGTGATCTCGATCTTGCCGCGCAGTTTCTCGATGTTGCGCTTCACCACGTCCATGCCGACGCCGCGGCCGGAGACCGCGGTGACCTTCTCGGCGGTCGAAAAACCGGGCGCGAAAATCAGGCCGAGAACCTCCTCGCGACTGAGACTCTCCCCTTCGGAAACGATGCCCTTTTCGAGCGCCTTCTTGAAAATCTTCTCGGGATCGATGCCGCGACCGTCGTCCTGCAGCTCGATGACGATGTTGCTGCCCTGGTGGTAAGCCTTGAGATGAATCGTGCCGGCTTCCGGCTTGCCGGCGGCGAGGCGCGCGGCGGTGGGTTCAAGACCGTGATCGAGCGCGTTGCGGACCATGTGCACGAGCGGATCGCCGATTTCCTCCACGACGGTCCGGTCGAGTTCGGTGTCGTCGCCACTGGTCATGAAATGAACCTTCTTGCCGAAATCCCGCGCGAGATCGCGCGCCAGACGCTCCATCTTCTGGAAGGTCTGCTTGATCGGAATCATGCGCAGCGACATCGCCGTGTGCTGCAGCTCCTTGGTGATGCGCGACAGCTGCGCGACGTTGCGCTGCAACGGCGACCCGGTGTTTTCGCCCTGTTGGCGCGCCGTCTCGAGCAGCTGGCTTTGCACGATCACCAGCTCGCCCACGACGTCCATCAACGAATCGAGCTTCTCGGTGTTGACGCGCACGGTGGCGCCGCCCGTGTTTTTCTGCGTCGAAGGAGCGATCACGCTCGGTGCCGCCTTGGCTGCGGCCGCCGGCGGAGTCGCGTGGTGCGGAGCGGGCGTTTCGAGCGCAGCGGGCACGTGCGTCCCGTCGGCCTGGGGCGCCGGAGTGGCGACGGGTTTCGGCGCAACGTCCGCGGAAGCGGCGCTCGCCGAGCCGGAGTTTTCCGCGAGGCGTTTCACCGCGCGAATGAGATGACCGACCGGAACGATCTGATCGGGCAACTGGCCTTTCTCCAGCGCCAGGGCGACCTGCTGCGTCAGGGCCACGAGCGCGTCGCGGCTGCGCAGGATCTCCGTGATGATCGCCGCGTTCAGGCGCAGCTTGTGATTGCGCGCGAGATCGAGCAGCGACTCGACTTCGTGCGCGAGCGTGTGCATCGGCACCAGCCCGAGGAATCCAGCGTTGCCCTTGATCGTATGGAAGGAACGGAAAATGGAATTGAGCGCCTCCGGATTCTCCGGCTCCTGATCGAGCGCGAGCAGCGCCGCTTCGATCTGCTGGAGATGATCCACGGCCTCGCCGTAGAACTCGCCGAGCAGCTCGCGATTGTCCTCGAGGTGCAGCGTCAGCATCACGTCCTCGGTCGAGCGATCCTCGGCGGGCGCGGTCGCCGGCTTTGACGCCGCCGGCGCGGCCGCGGCCGAAAAGGACGGGACCGGTATCGACGCCCTCAGGGCGTCGAGTGCGACGGGCAGCCACTCCACGAGCCGCTGCAGTTCGGCGAGCGTCGGCTCGTCGAACGGTTGCGCGGCATCGAGCCGCTGTTCCAGCGTCGCGTGCATCGCCGCAATCGGCTGGCTCAGCGCCGGCTCGCCCGCACTCAGATCGCGGAGATCGCTCAGCAGGCTATAGGCGGGCACGAGCCCGTCGTCGCGACCTGGCTGGGCCAGGATCGATTCGGCGGCGAGACGATTGATGGCGTCGTCCAGGGCTTTCAGGGACTCCGGAGAAATGGGCATGGAGCGAAGTGGAAACAGAGGCGGTGCCTTTACTTCGGCTCGCGCCGAAGGTTCTTGAATCGAAACGCCGCCCCCACATTCGGGCCGCTTACTCCGCCTGCATGTACCAAGTACGGTCGCGTGCCGCTGTTAAAAAATCGCGAAGCACGCTCTCGCTACTCATCGGCGAGAGGTTTTGCGCCGCTGTTTTGCGCGATGAAAACCTGGTCCCTGCGGAAGCTGCTTCTGGTCGGCTTCTCTGTTCCCACTCTCGCTATTCTGGCGCTCGCCGCCACCTGCTTCGTGAGCCTCGGCACGGTGAGGCACGAGGTCACCCAGATCACGGGAGAAAGCATACCGGGTTTGACGATCAGCAATCGGGCCCTCGGCGAGGCGACCGCCTACCGCGTCACCACGCTCAAGCACATCATCAGCGACAACGTCGACGAAATGAAGGCGCTCGACGAACAGTGCATCGCCCTGGGGAAGCAGGTGCTCGCCACGCTCGCCACCTACCAGCAGAAGATCGTCACGCCGGAGGACCGTGCGTTGTTCGAGCGCGTCGGCCCCGCCTTCGAAACCTACCGCGAAAGCGCCCGGGCGATTCGCGAACTCAGCCTCGCCGGCAAGCCCGCCGAAGCCGAGGTGCTGATGAAAGGCTCGGGCTCGCAGGCGTTTGCTGCCTACGAACAAACCGTACAAGCACTCGTAAACTACAACATCACCGCCGCCGAGACGTCGCGCACCCAGGTTGCCGCCACAATGGTGCGCGCCAGCTACGTCACCACGGTCGTCTCGCTGAGCGCGATCGCCCTCTGCGTCCTCGCCGGCTTTCTCATCACCCGCTTCGTCAACAAAACCCTCCGCCGCGTCAGCGCCGCGCTCGACGACACCTCCGCGCAGGTCACCTCCGCCGCCAGTCAGGTATCCGGCGCGAGCCAGTCGCTGGCCGAGGGCGCCAGCGAACAGGCCGCCAGCCTCGAGGAAACCGGCGCGTCCATCGAAGAGCTCTCGAGCATGACGAAGCGCAATGCCGACAGCGCGCAGCAGACGAAGGAGCTCTCGAATCACACCCGCAGCGCCGCCGACACCTGCGCCACCGACATGCAGGAGATGAACCGCGCGATGGACGAAATCAAAGCCTCCTCCTCCGACATTTCGAAAATCATCAAGACCATCGACGAGATCGCGTTCCAGACCAACATCCTCGCACTCAACGCTGCCGTGGAAGCGGCTCGCGCCGGCGAAGCGGGCATGGGTTTCGCCGTCGTGGCCGACGAGGTCCGCAGTCTCGCGCAGCGCTCCGCCCAGTCCGCGAAGGAAACCGCCTCCAAGATCGAGGAGGCGATCGGCAAGAGCGAGCAAGGCGTGCGCATCTCGGGCAAGGTCGCCGCCTCGCTCGGTGAAATCGTCGAAAAAGCCCGGCGCGTCGACGCCCTCGTCGCCGAGATCGCGACCGCTTCGCAGGAGCAGAGCCAGGGCATCCAGCAAGTGAATACGACGGTCAGCCAGATGGACAAGGTCACCCAGTCCACCGCGAGCAACGCCGAGGAAACGGCCGCGGCAGCCGAAGAATTGAGCGCGCAGGCCGTCGCCATGCAGGACGCCGTCGCGGATCTGCGTCGCCTGATTGACGGGGGTTCCTCCCGTCCGTCCGCGAAACCGGCGCGAGCCGACGCCCCATCCCCCGCGGTCACGCTCACCGCCGCGTCGCCGCGCCGGCCGGTGCTGGTGTCCTCCCATGGCCCGGCCGACCCGGTCGATCTGAATTTTGCCGACCTCGGCGATCGTCGGAACTGAAGCCCGCGTCGCCTGCCGTTTTCCCCTCAACCCGCCATCGAAACAGCCGATGGAGTCTCCGAAAGCGTCATGCCGGCCGCCGCCGCATGGCGCGCCCGCCAACCATCATGTCCACTATCAACGCTCCCAGCGCCAAGACGAAACTCGCCGGCAAGTATCTCACCGTCGTGCTCGAGAACGAAGCCTACGGCATAGCCGTGCTCAAGGTGCGCGAAATCATTCGGATGCAAAAGATCACGCCGGTGCCGCAGATGCCGAGCTTCGTGAAGGGCGTGATCAACCTGCGCGGTCGCGTGATTCCGGTCGTCGATCTTCGCGTGAAGTTCGGCCTCAAGGCCGAATTCGCGGAGCGCACGTGCATCGTGGTCGTGCAGGTGAAATTGCCCACGGAGCAGGTGGTGCAAATGGGACTGATCGTCGACAGCGTTGAGGAGGTCGTGACGCTCACGAACGACGAGATCGAACCCACGCCGGATTTCGGCACCAAGATCGACACGAGCTACCTGCTCGGCATGGCGAAGGTGAAGGGCCAGGTAAAGACGCTGCTCGACATCGACCGCGTCGTCGCGCCCGAAACCGTCCAGGCGATGACGGAAGTCGCACCCTGAGGCTTCCGCGCTGCTGCGGTCCCCTTTTCGGTGGTGAACTCGCCTGCCTTCACTTCGTTCGCCAAACGGAGCTACGTGCGCTTTACGTCCGCCGGCACCACGCCGGCGGATCGCACCGCCAACATTTCCGCACGGCTGCGGGTCCTGCTGGTCGATGACGATCCGATCGCCGGGATGGCGTTGACCGCCTGGCTCCAGGATCTCGGCCATCAAACCGTCTACGCCGCCGGCCCGGTGGAAGCGGATGCCGCTTTCGAAACCGGCGATTTCGATGTCGTGCTCAGCGACGTGCAGATGCCCGGCAACTTCCGTCTCGAATGGATCGAGCGGCGACTCCAGGCCGAATGTCCTCCCCCGGTCCTGTTGATGACCGGCAGTCCCCAGCTGGAGAGCGCGATGCGCGCCGCCAATCTTCCCATTGCCGGCTACCTCCTCAAACCGATCGATTTCAAGAAAACCGCGCCCCTCCTCGAACGCCTTGGTCAAGAACGCCGTCAACGGCGGGCGCTGTTTTCGCTCGCACAGGAAGTCGCTCGTCTGACCGGCCAACGCCCCGCCACCAGCGGCGATGCCGCCGCCGACGAACTGCGCGAACTGGCCGGCCGGCTCGCGGCCGAAGCCAGTCGTCCACCGCGGGAACGCGGGGGAGAAACGGGCGGCCAGCCGTGGCTCGACGCGATCGTCGAAACCATCGCGGTGCTCGAAAAGACGAAACACAGCTTTCGCTCGAAGGAACTCGGCGAATTGCGCAAGCGGCTGCTGCAATTGGTGCCCGGCGCGGCCGTCTGAAAACCCCGTTCCTCGCAACCGCCGCGCGCCAGCGACTAAAGTCCGGCCGCTCGCGGTCGATATAATACGTGTTGCGGTGCGCACAAGCGCAGCCGCCTTTTTCGGGCAGGTGATCGACCTGCAAGGCAAAGGAGCAACGTTCGCCCTCCTCCGAGGGCTCGTCCACCTTTGCCATGTCGCTCCGTCCTTCCCACGACTCCTTCGTCTTTACCGCCTCCACTGATGCGCGGGACTTCGTCATCGCGTCCAACGCGAAGGTGACGCAGCGTTCCGATTTCATCCCGGCGCACGTCCTGATCGTCGACGAAGACCCATTGAGCTGCGCCGGTCTCGGGCGGCTCGTCGCCCAGTCCGGCCACTCGATCGCCCTCGCCTGCAGCCTGGCGGTCGCCGATGCCATGCGGCTGTCGCTGACCTTCGATCTGGTCCTCGTCGACCTGAGCCGCCCCTCCCCCGACCTCGACCGCTGGGTGGCCTGCCTGGTCGCCGATCCCCGTGGCGCGACGATCGCGCTCGTCGGCAACGAACCCGCGCGGGCCGCAGCCGATGGCATCGATTTTTCGGATACATTTCACCTCGCCAAGCCGGTCGATCCCGCCGCCCTGCGCGCGCTGCTCGCCCGCTTTGGCGCCGAGCAGGACCTCCCTTCCATCTGACTCTCACCATGAAAAACTGGACCATCCGCAAGCGGATCATCACCGGCTTTGCCGTCATTCTCGTGCTCGTCTGCATCCAGGCGATCGCGACCCGGCTGCTGCTGCGGCCTGTCGTCGCAAGAAGCGACGAGATCGAAAACAAGCTGCTCCCAAGCCTGACCTTGATCAGCGAGGTGAAGAGCAACATCGGCGAAATTCAAATTCGTGTGGTGCGCACGCTCCTCGCCGAGGATCCGGTCGAGCTGAAGCGGATCATCGACGAGACCGAGGCGATGCGCGCCCGCAATCTCGAGCTGATCGAACTCTATGCCAAGACCATCACCGACGAGGAGGATCGCGGCTTTTATACGTCGTTGAAGGAGAACCTCACGCACTACGCCGCGGCCCGCCAGCAGCTCTTTTCCCTGCTGCTCTCCGGCCAGCGCGCCGAAGCCAATGCCTGGAACCTCTCCGCCGTCCGGCCGGCCTACGAAGCATATCAGGCTGACGCGAGCCGGCTGCTCACGCACAACATCGCCACCGCGACCGCCGCGGTCGACGCAAGCGGCAAGGACATTCGCAAGACCGACCTTATCACGGTCGTGAGCGCCACCGCGGCGATCGGCCTCGGCATCGTTTTCGCCACCGCGATTGTCATCGGACTCAGCCGCCTGCTCGGCCGCGTGGCTTCCGCCTTGGAGGACAGCGCAGCCCAGGTCGCCGCCGCCGCCGGTCAGGTTTCCTCCGCCAGCCAGACACTCGCGTCCGGTTCGAGCGAACAAGCCGCCAGCCTCGAGGAAACCAGCGCGTCGCTCGAGGAGATGTCCTCGATGGCAAAGCGCAACGCCGCCAGCGCCGCCGAAGCGAAGGACCTCTCCAGCGAAACCCGCGGCGCCGCGGACGCCGGTCAGACCGACATGCAGGAAATGTCGCAGGCCGTGGCTGCGATCAAACAATCGTCCGACGGGATCGCCAAGATCGTGAAGACCATCGACGAGATCGCGTTTCAAACGAACATCCTCGCGCTCAATGCCGCGGTGGAGGCCGCGCGCGCGGGCGAAGCGGGGATGGGTTTCGCTGTCGTCGCCGAAGAGGTGCGCAATCTCGCGCACCGCTCGGCCCAGTCCGCCAAGGAGACCGCGGTCATGATCGAGGAATCGGTGCGACGCAGCGAACACGGGGTGGCGATCAGCGAGAAAGTCGCGCAATCGCTCACCGGCATCGTCGCCCGTGCGCACAAGATGGACGGCCTCGTCGCCGAAATCGCGCAAGCGTCGGGCGAGCAGACACAGGGCATCGGCCAGGTGAACTCCGCCGTCGCGCAGATGGACCGCGTCACGCAATCCAATGCAGGCACCGCGGAGGAGACCGCCGCGGCCGCGGAGGAATTGAGCGCGCAATCGCACGCCCTGCGCGAGCACGTCGCCGAATTGACCCGGCTCGCTGGTGTGCGAGGAAGCGTCAGGGAGTTGAAAACCTCGGCGCCCGTGCCGCCGGCAAAGCCGGGAAAAAAGTCGAAGCGCGAGATGACCGCCGTCACGCTCCGGACGCCGTCAGAGGCACATCCCGACCTCGCACCGGTTGCCTGACCAGGCAAGGCGCACGCCGAACTCAGGACGCGTGGGGACACGCGTCCCTACCTCGGAATGGCGATCGGAACGATCGCCGCTACCTTTCTGATTTCTAGACCACGGAGTGCACAGAATGCACGGAGTGCCGTATTCCGTGCATTCTGTGCATTCTGTGGTTCAACATTCCCGATCCGAAAAAGCGCGAAGCAGAACTCAGGACGCGTGGGGACACGCGTCCTTACCTCGGAATGGCGATCGGGACGATCGCCGCTACCTTTCTGATTTCTAGACCACGGAGTGCACAGAATGCACGGAGTGCCGTATTCCGTGCATTCTGTGCATTCTGTGGTTCAACATTCCCGATCCGAAAAAGCGCGAAGCAGAACTCAGGACGCGTGGGGACACGCGTCCCTACCTCGGAATGGGGATCGGGACGATCGCCGCTACCTTTCTGATTTCTAGACCACGGAGTGAGATCGAAGGCGGAAGTCCGTATTCCGTGCACTCCGTGCATTCTGTGGTTCCAGATTCCGGGTCGGTAACCGGTGAAGTCCGGCGCCCCTTCCCCGCTGTTCGTCAGCCCCAAAAAAGAATCGGGCGGGTGGCCACACAACAACCACCCGCCCGCTGCTTCTTCGTTAACCCCCAGAGGGGAAATCCGGCCTTTACGCGGGCGCGAGCGCGGGCGCCTTGCCCAGGTTCGCCTTCGCATCCTCGAGCGAATCGTAGAACGTCCAGCCGCGCGTGTCCTCGAAGCCTTTGCACTCGGTGACGATCTGCGGATTGGCGACCAGCGCGAACTGCATCGCCAGCTCACGACAGGTCTGCATCGCCTGGAACAGCAGCTTGATCACGCCCATGTGCAGCGAGCGCAGCTGGTGGATGTCGATGACGACCTTGTTGTGCCCGGCGTCGACCGCCTCGGCGAACTTCGGTTTCAGATACGTCGCCGCCTCGGCGATCACCGCGGGAGAGCAGTTCTCCGGCAGGCGCATGATCAACGCGTCGCCCTCGATCGCGTAGTAGCGTTGCGAGGTGTCGAGGTTCATCGCCTTGGCCATCTTCGTCTCGAGTTCGCCGAGATCGATCGGCTTCGTGACGATGGCGCTGAAACCCACGGTCTGCGCCTGCTGCTGCTGCGCGACTTCGGTTTTCACCACGAGCGCGAAAACCGGCGTGTATTTGGTTTTCACATTCGTGCGGATGAGGCGGAAAAGCGTGAACGCCGATTCCTCGGGCAGCGAAAGGCTGACGAGCATGAGGTCCGGCGGTGTGCGCGAACAGAAATCGATCGCCTCGCCCTGCGTGGCGACGCCATGGATCTTCCACGGCGTGTGCTTCAGGCCATCCTGGATCTGCTGGATGATCGCCGGCTTGTCCTCGACGATGAGGATGTCGGCCGGATCGAAAATGGATTTCGCCTTCGCGGGCGTCTCGGAGAGCGGCTTCAGGTCGATGATGCGGCCGGCCTTCTCGATCAGCACGTCTTCCTTGAACGGCTTCACGAGATAATCGCGCACACCGATCTTGGCAATCTTGAGCACGTTGTCGCGGCCGCCTTCAGCCGTGAGCATCATGACGGGGATGCCCTTGAGGGCAGGATCCGCCTTGAGCTTCGTGAGCATCTCGACGCCGTCCATCACGGGCATCGTCACGTCGAGGAGGATCAGGTCGGGGTTCTCCTTGGCTGCGATCGCCAGGCCCTCGACGCCGTTGCCGGCTTCGAGAATCTCGCAGTCGTAGGTTTTGAAGGCTTTTCGAACGATGATGCGAACGGTCTTCGAGTCGTCGACGGTGAGAATCTTGTAACGCATGATGTGTGATTAGGAAAGGGGCTCTTCGTCCTGGTCCTGCTTCAGCAGGATGTCCGCGATGATGCGGTGGCCGGAACAATCGAAATGGTAGATGTAGCGGGCGACGGAGCTGATCGGCTCGATCGTGAAATTGCTGCCGTGCAGGATCGAGGGGATCGTGAGCTTGCACGGATAGCCGGCATCGCAGAGGCCGTTCTTGAAGCTGCCGACGGTCATGTTCGTCAGTTCGCCGATGGCGTCGTTCAGCACCTCGTCGCCGGCCTCGCTGAGTTCCTCATCGGTCATGCCCAGCAGCTGGCAGGTGCAGTGGCGGGCGAACGCGAGATCGAGATAAAGATAGATCAAGCCGTTGGCCTCGCCGATGAAGCCGACGGTGCCCACGACGTGCGGGCGCGGATTGTCGGCCAGCGGCGACTGCGCCGGCCAGGCTTTCTCGAGATCCGTGGCGCCGCCCGCCGGCGGGGGCACGAGCGCGGGCTCACGGCTGAGCATGGTTTTGAAGACATCGCCAACGGCGCGGGCAATGTTGTCACGAATCAAGGTGGCGGTGATTTGCTCGGCAGCAGGCATGATGGGGCTGGTGGCTGGAAACTCCCCGCTGCTATCGGCGCGTTTCCCGCGCGGATTTAGGGTTATTCCGCAAGTTATGCGGCGGGTCCCCGTTTTGCCGCCCGCCGGCGGTTCTGCGGATCCGCCTGCCGCTCTGGCCGCAGTCCGTCCTCAGCCGTCGATCGAGGCCAGGTCGGCGTCGATCGCATCGCCCGCCTCGCGATATTCCTGCAGCTTGTTGCGCAGCGTGCGAATGCTGATGCCCAGTTCGGCCGCCGCTTGCGTGCGGTTGCCGTTGGTCTGCCGCAACGCCGCGCGAATCGCCTGTTTCTCCAGTTCGTCGAGCCGCAGCACGAGGCCGTTGTTCCCGACCACGGACGGCGTTGCCGCATCCGGGGAGACCGGTGCGGGCGCGGCAGGCTCGGGCGGGAACAACTCTGGCGATTCGGGCGGCGGAGCGGTTTCGATCGCCGGCTCCGCGAAACTCAAATCGCCGGGTAGGCCGAGTGCGCCCGCCGATACGGGTCGTCCGGACTCCGACAGGATCACCGCGCGCTCCACCGTGTTCTGGAGCTCGCGGACATTGCCCGGCCAGCGATAGGCTTGGAGCGCCGCGCGCGCGGCCTCGGAAAATCCGGTCACCTTCACGCCGTGCTTGCGCACGAAACGCCGCAGGAAGTGGTCCGCGAGAAAGAGAATATCCTCGGGCCGCTCGCGCAGGGCCGGCACGTGCACGGGGAACACGTTCAGCCGGTAATAAAGGTCCTGGCGGAAATCGCCCTTCTCGACGTGCTTCAACAAGTCGCGGTTCGACGTCGCGATGATGCGCACGTTGACCTTGATCGTGCGGCTGCCGCCCACGCGTTCGAACTCCCGCTCCTGCAGCACGCGCAAAAGCTTCGCCTGGAGGTTCGCGGGAATCTCGCTCACTTCGTCCAGCAGCAGCGTGCCCTGATGCGCCAGCTCGAAGCGGCCCTCGCGGCGCTCCGTCGCGCCGGTGAACGCCCCGCGTTCGTGGCCGAAAAACTCACTCTCGATCAGGTTTTCGGATACGGCCGCGCAATTGACCTTGATGAACGGGTGCGCCCGCCGCGGGCTGCGGCGGTAGAATTCGCGCGCGACCATTTCCTTGCCCGTGCCGCTCTCGCCGGTGACGAGCACCGTCGCATCCGTGGGCGCCACGCGCTCGATCAACTGTCGCAACCGGATCATCGCCGGACTGCGCCCCACCAGCGTGCCATCCTCGTCGCCGGGATTGTCGCTCAGGAGGCGGTTGACCTTGAGCAGCTGGCGATACGACTGGGCCTTCTTGAGGATGACATCGATCTGGCTCGGCGAAAATGGCTTCAGGACGTAGTCGAACGCCCCCGCGCGCATGCAGGCGACCGCGGACTCGATCGTGCCGTAGCCCGTCACCATCACGACGAGCGGACGCTCGGGCAGCGCGGCGATCTGCTCCAGAAACTTCTGGCCGTCGCCGTCCGGCAGCCGGATGTCGAGCATCATCAAGTCGAACTGCTCGCGCTGCAGGATCGCCGCCGCCTCGGCCAGGTTGTTGGCGGAGGTGATCGGAAGTTTATGCCGCTGGAAAATACTTTGGAGCAGGTTTCGAACGACGAGTTCGTCCTCAACAATCAGTATCTTCTCAAAGGACATTGCGTAGGGAGCTGGAGAGTGCGCCGCGTCCGACCAGGATGGCGGCGAAGGACCGCCATCTAAGACACTCCCTCCGCTTCAATTCAACCAAATGTTGGCATGTATCAGCCGGACGGTGCGAGCAGCGCCGTCACGCGCCGCATGACTTCCGCCGGCATGTAGGGTTTGGCCAAAAATTGACACGGTCCGCCCGCCGCGAGCGCGACCTCGAGCGCCCGCTGATCGCGCCCGCTGCTGATCAGCAGCGGCAGTCCGGGCACCGCGGCCCGCAGTTCGTGGCAAAGATCCGCCCCGGCGACATCCGGCAAATGGCAGTCCACGATCGCCATGGAAACGTGGTCGCGATTGCGGGCAAAGAGCGCCCGCGCGGTCTCGCCATCCGCCGCCCGCAGCACCTTCACCTGGATACGCCGCAACAGGTGCGTCAGCAATTCGGCCAGCGAATCCTCGTCCTCGATCAGCAAAACAACCGGCCCTTCGGCCGGGGAAGAAGACGGGGCGGCGGTCGGCCCCAGATCCGGGAAGAGAACGGAGGAAGACATCGCCGGGGATTTACGGATACTTCCGCTAAAACTTTAACAAAAATCTCAAGCCGCCTGCAGATGAGCCGATAAAGCCTTCACCGCAAGGGCGTCCGCCTGCGCACTTTTTTCAAACATGCGCCTTCTCTCCTTCCTCACCGACATCGAACGGGCGGTCCGTCTCGAAGCCAACGCCGGCGAAGGCGCCATCTGGAACAGCTCCCGGATCATCAATTTCCGCACCGGCCTCGCGCGCCTGACCTTGAATCTGCGCGAACGCGACAGCGGCTTCCCCGAGGGTTCGGTGATCGTCCAGTATTTCGGCTTGGCCGATGGCTCGTTCTGCCTGAAGGCCAGCCTGGCCTGGCAGGGCACCGACGCCGCCCAGACGCTCTCCGTCTACGACACGCCGCTGCTGAATTGGAAACTGGAAGCTTCCCGCATCGCCGCGGCGTGGCTCGCCGGTCCGCCGGCGGCCGCTAGTATCGGCGCCGAAGCCGAACCGGAACGCGTCGCCGTCGCGAGCTGAGCGCGGCAGCCCCCTTTGGTCGCGTCCTGCCTGCGGGCGGGACGCGTTTTTTTTGGCCTCTTCATCGGGCGCATCCGTCGCAAGGATACGTCGCGCGGGCGGGGCGCGACCGGCAAACCGTCCTGGCGCGAAACCCGCGCTCAACCCCGGCCCTGAAAACGGCTCGACGTCGGCGGCGTGCGTTCCGCCCGGCCGTAGGCCGGCGCGATCTGCGCCACGCGCGTCGCGCTCTCCTGGAGCGCGGCGAGCTCGGCGCGCGCCACGGCCAGCTGGGACTCGAGAAACTCCATCGAATGCTGCCGCCGCGCGAGCAGGCCCGCGACGCGCGCCCGCGCACGTTCGTCGGCAACGTCCGACCCGAGGTCGCTCAGGCCGGCCACGACCGGATCGGCGCGTTCCTGGATCGCCTGCAAGGCGTCATAGTCGCCGTGCGCCAGCGACGCCGCTTCCTGCAGCACCAGGTCGTCGAGCGCGTCGACGAGCCGGTTGAACTTCTCGCGGGCGGCGTCCTTCATGCCGGTTCAGGCCACGCCGCGGAGCGATTCGGTGTGCGGCTCCTCTTGCTTCAGGAGCATCTCCGCCCAAGCATCCCGCAGCGGACGGACAAGCTCCTCCACCTCGTGCACGATCGCCACGTCCTTCTTTACGTTGGCCTCGAACAGCCGCCGCGTGTGGTAGTCGTAAAGTCGATACATCGTCTGGGCGAACTCGCCGCCGGCCTGGAGATTCAGGCCGCTCTGCAGCTCGGCGAGGATGCTCTGCGCCTTCTGCAGCTGGTGATTGATCACCTCGATCCGCCGCACGTCCTCCTCGGGTCGGGCGAACGCGTCCGCCGCGATCGCCATCGCCTTCAACGCCCCATCGTAGAGCATGAGGACGAGCTGGCCGGGGCTGGCGGTGAGCACCGCGTTGGTGCGGTAGGTCTTGACGTAACCGTTGGCAAGCATGGAGGGCTTACGATTCGTCTTCGCTCAGATCGGGAGAGGTCAGGATCGCCGCACCGACGTGCTTGAGCACCTCGCGCGACGGATAATTCGGATCGGAAGCGAGGGCCCGGGCCCGCTCCACGACTTCGGCGCGGACTTCCGGCTGGCGCTGCAGCTCGGAACGGAGGAACGCGGCACTGTCGGTCGAAAGCTGATCGGGCCGCGGTTTCAGCGGTCGGGGGGCGGCATGCGCGCTGGCGGCGAGGGCCTCGGCGTGCGGAGTCCTGTCGGTCGGATTCGTCGAGTTGATCATTTGGTTTCGTGTAACGAAACGGTCAGCCTCTGAGGTCTGTTACAGGGAACGCCGTTGGTTGAATGCAGGGTTTATCGGCTTGATGCCCGAATACTTTAGCCGGGATGCACGATCCTTGGCGAAGGGCTGACGGCCGATTCCGTTTCGACCCGCGCCGCGCGCATCGGTTCGCCAGCGGCGCCGCTTTCAGCGCGTCTCCGCCGCGGGCGGCGGCACATACACGGGCGGCAGCGTCGCGAACGTCGCACCCGCGACGTAGCTCGCGAATTGCGAGGGCGACTGGAGCACGCTGCGCGTCAGATCGGCCGGCACCCCGCCCCGCTCCGCGTCGAGGAAACGACGACGCGCGCTGTTGGCCACGGCGGGATTATCGGCGGAAAACACGTTGTCAAAGCTCCACAGGATGCGGACCGGTTCGCCGGTCGTCGCGAGCTTCGCGCGCACGCCGAGCAGCAGCGGACGGAAGGGTTTGTAGGCGGTGACGTCGACAAACATGACGCCGTCGGCCGCGAAATCGCGCCGGAGCCGGCCGGCAAAATCGTGCGGGAGCGATGCGGTGGAGAGCAATTCCTCAGCGCGGTAGCGCTGGAGGAGTTCCTCGCGGGTCAGCGGGACCACTTCGAAACGGTTCTGTTTCTGCAGCTCGGCGACAAACACCGGATCGAGCGCGGCGGCACTCTCCGCCCCGGCGATCGCACCGCCGGCGACCGGCAGCAGCACGACCCGGCGGAGACCGGCCGGGAGCTGCGCCTCGCCGACGACATTGGTCGGTGTGAAAAACGGACCGATTCGCGCGCTGTCGCCTGGCGAAGGATGCATGCAGCCGGACCAGGCGGGAAGCGAGAGGAGCATTGCACCGGCGAAAGCGCGCGCCGCGGTTTTCGCGAACGCGGTGCGGGTCGGACGGGAGGGACGCAGCCGGCTCATGAGTTGTTATTCTTTTTGAAGAACATGTCCTCGATGCTCTTTTGCTGCTGCTGGGCCGCCGATTGCGCGTTCTGCATCGCGAGGAAGGATCGCGTGAGCCGCTCGCGCTCCGTCTCGATGCGGCGGTTCAGCGTCGCGATCTGGTCGTCGAGGCCCTTGTTCTGGTCATTCAGACGCTGCGTCTGGATCGCGAGCGCGCCGCCGCTGGATTTCTGCAGTTGCGTGACGTAGCTGGTGAACTGCTGCGCAAAACCATTCGTGGTGTTGCTGAAAAACGTGCCGATCTCGTCGGCGGATTCCGCGAGGGTGTTGGCGAGTTTGGCCGGATCGATCACGGCCAGCGAAGACCCCATCGATTTGAAGCCGATGCCGAGGTCGTCGAGCCGGCTCATCTTCGTGCTCAGCCCGCCGATCGTGCCGGAGACCATCGCGCGCAGCTTGGAGCCCCACTTCTCGACTTCGTGATTCCCGCCGAGCGTGGCGGACGTCACCTTGCCGTCGGGCCCGACGGAGACCGCGGTCTCCTGATCGATGAAGGCCTGCACCGCGTTGTAGGCATCCATGAACGCCTGCAGGGTGTCCATGATCTTGCCGGTGTCCGAGGCGACGGTGACCGTTTGCGTGGAAAGCGAATCGACCTTCACCGAGAGTCCGGTGATCCCGTGCTCGGTGGCGGTGAGTGTGTTGCTCTTGCTCACGATCTGGTCGCCGCCGTTGACGGTGACGAGGGCGTTTTTGCCCCGCTGCAGCGACGAGCCGGAGGTCAAGCCCATCGCGTCGAGGAGTCCGCCGGAGACTTCGTTGGCGCCGATGCCGGTGTCGCCGGTTGAGTTGTTCGTGAGCACGAACCGATCGTTGGCGGAATCGTAGCTCGCGGTGACGCCGGCGGCGGACTTGTTGATCTTGTTCAACACCGATTTCAGGGTGTCGGTCTCGAGGTTGTAATCGATGGTGACGCCGTTGATCGAGAAGCTGCCGTTGCCGCTCGCATCCGCGGACAAGGTCCCCGCGAGTCGCGACGAGGAAAGCGGCGAGGTGAGCGACGCGGCGCCGAGCTTGCCGCTGCTGGTGACGCTCGCCGTGCCGTTGTTGGCCAGCTGGAGGACGGAGAGGAGATTGCTGGTGTCGTTCACCGCGCCGAGCACCACTTCGCCGTTGCCGGAGAGCGTGATCTTGTCGGTGGCGGAATCGTAGCTCGCGGTGACTTCGCCGCCAGTGGCCGTGGAAATCTTGTCGAAGACATCCTGCAACGAATCCGTGAGGCCGACCGCGACGGTGCGGCCGTTGACAGTGATATTGCCGGCGGTGACAGCAGTCGCGGTGCGCAGAGTGGCGAGCGTGGTGCCCGACACGTCGGCGGAGTCGCTCAGGCTGGCCGACACGCCGCTCGCGCCGGTGCGCTTCGAGGCGGTGGCGAGTTGCGAAACGGCAATCGCGTAGGTGCCGCGGGTCGCGCCGACCGAGGGCGTCAGCGTCCAGGTCGAACCCGCGGTGCTCGACGTGGCCGAGCGCGAGGAAAAGAGGGTCGCGGAGCGCAGATCCACCGCCGCCGCCGAGAGCGAGGACAAGCCGCCGCTGAGCGTGGTGAGGCTGGCGATCTTGTCGTTGTTGCGCGCCTGCTCGGTCTGCAGTCGGGCGACCGGCTGTTTTTCGATCGTGATCAGCTGATCCACGACCGATTGCCAGTCAAACGAACCTTCGACGAGACCTGATACGGAGATGCCGGCCATAGGGAGAAAACAATGAAGCAATCGGAGGCATCGTCACTTTTGGCAAAATCTTAAGTGCCGGAAGATTTTGGAGAATTTTCGCTAAACGACGCTTGACGGTCGCCGATATCAGGCCCCGTCGAGACAAATGTCGCGACCGGCGAGATCGAGAGCCGACCCCACTCGATCCGAATGCGACACGGACGTCGCGCTTAGCATCAAGGAAGATATCATGCCAGTTGTCATCAACACCAACTTCGCGGCCACCGTGGCTGCGAACAACCTGACCGCTTCCAACGCCTCGCTGCAGCGCAGCCTCAACCGGCTTTCGAGCGGTTCGAAAATCGTCAACCCCGCCGACGACGCCGGTGGTCTCGCCGTGTCCATGAAACTGTCCGCCGCCGCCGTCCGCCAGGGCGCGGTGGGCACGAACATCGGCAATGCCACCTCGTATCTGCAAACGCAGGACGGCGTGCTGAAGGTCGCCGGCAAGGTCCTCGATCGCATGGGCGAGCTGAAGACGCTCTACCTCGATCCGACCAAGAACAGCGACGACCTCGCGAACTACGACGCGGAGTTCAAGGCGCTCCAGGACCAGCTCTCGGCCCTGACCCAGGAAAAGTTCAACGGCGTCACGCTCTTCGGCTCCGGCGAGCTCTCGGTCTCCGTCACGGAAGACGGTGGCTCCAGCTCGGCGGTCACGATCAAGGGTCGCGACCTCTCGAGCTCCACCTCGGGCGTCGGCGCGCTGACTTCGAACACCGTGACCTCGCTTTCCGGCATCCAGCTGAGCGACATCACGGATGCGATCCAGCACGTCGCAACGTTCCGCGCCGAGAACGGCGCCGAACAGAGCCGCCTCGGCTTCGCCGCCGAATTGCTCACGGTCAACAAGGCCAATCTCGAGGCCGCCTCGAGCCGCATTGTCGACGTGGATGTTGCCCAGGAATCGACCCAGCTCGCCCGCTGGAACACCCTCGTGCAGGCCGGCACGGCGATGCTCTCGCAGGCCAATCAGAGTGCGCAGACCGCACTCAAGCTGCTCCAGTAATCCAGGAATAGCTTCCTTGCCCACCGCGCGGGCGGAGTAGTGACCCGCTCGCGCGACGCAGAGATTCTCACGCGGTTGTCTGAATCTGTGGGGCCCGAAGCCAGTCCTTGAAGTTCCCTCCCCTTTTTTGCGCGGCAGCAGCGCAATCCCCTTTGAGGCATTCGCCTCGAACGGCGCGGCCCACGCCGTCTATCAGGGCCCGTGGCGACTACGGAGTGTCGCAGCTTAAGATCAAGGATAGACCATGCCAGTCGTGATTAATACCAACTACGCCGCGACCGTTGCGGCGAACAACCTCGCCGCCAGCAACGCCTCGTTGCAACGGAGCCTCAACCGGCTGTCCAGCGGCTCGAAAATCGTGAACCCGTCCGACGATGCCGGCGGTCTCGCTGTCTCGATGAAATTGTCCGCCGCGGCCGTCCGTCAGGGCGCCGTTGCGACGAACATCGGCAACGCGACCTCTTACCTGCAAACCCAGGACGGTGCCTTGAAGGTCACCGGGAAGATCCTGGACCGCATGAGCGAGCTCAAGACGCTCTATGCCGACCCGACCAAGAACAGCGACGACCTCGCGAACTACGACTCGGAATTCACCGCGCTGCAAGACCAGCTGTCGGCGATCACCGACGAGAAGTTCAACGGCGTGGCCCTCTTCGGTTCGGGCAACCTCTCGGTGAACGTCACCGAGGACGCCAACTCGTCCTCGGCCGTCACGATCAAGGGCCGCGACCTGTCCAGCTCCGGCACGGGCATCGGCAAGCTCAATGCGTCCAGCGTCACCACGCTGTCCGGCATCGAGCTCAGCGACATCACCGACGCGATTCAGAACGTCGCCACGATGCGCGCCGAAAACGGTGCCGAACAGAGCCGCCTCGGATTCGCGTCCGAGCTGCTCACGGTCAACAAGGCCAACCTCGAGGCCGCCTCGAGCCGCATCGTCGACGTCGACGTCGCCCAGGAATCGACCCAGCTCGCCCGCTGGAACACCCTGGTCTCCGCCGGCACCGCCATGCTGTCACAGGCGAACCAGAGCGCCCAGACCGCGCTCCGTCTGCTCCAGTAAGTAAACTCCGCACAGGGATTGCCCTGTATCGCCCTCCTGGCCGCCGTATCGCGCGGCGGCCAGGCAAAAGGCGACCGCGGCAATCCCTGCGGAGGCCCCGGCACGAGGTTGTCGGGTAGTTGGAAAAAACCGCCTCGCGTCCTGCGAAAGCGGATACCCGGCCAAGCAGTCAGTCCGACTCGTGATTGCGTCAGTGCAACAGGCCCCGGCTTCCCGCCGGGGCCTTCGCATTTTCAACCGTCACCCGCCCACCTGGGACGGCACGCCGAAGCGCCGCCGGTCACCGCCAGCGTTCCGCGTCGATCATCTCCAGGAACTGGTGGACGATCAGCGTGTGCACTTCCTGGATACGCGCGACCCGCGCGCTCGGCACCACGAGCGCATGGTCGGCGAGCCGCCGCGCCTTGCCCCCGTCCTTGCCGCTCAAGAGCATCGTTTTCACGCCAAGCCGGCGGGCGCGCTTCAGCGCCGCGAGGATATTGGCGCTGTTGCCGCTGGTGCTGAACGCCACCAGCACGTCGCCCTTCTGCCCGAAGGCTTCCACGCCGCGCGCGAAGATTTCCTCGAAACCGTAATCGTTGCCGATGCACGTCAGCGCGGTGCCATCGCCACTGAGGCAGAGCGCCGGCAGGCCGCGCCGCTCCGCTTCGTAGCAGCCGACCAGCTCCTGCGCGAGATGCAGCGCATCGGCCGCGCTCCCGCCATTGCCGCAGGTCAGAATCTTCCGGCCGCGCCGCAGACAGGCGACCAGATCGCGCCCCGCCGCGCGCACCGCCGGCCCGAGCTGGGCCGAAGCCGACACGACAGCCGCAAGTTCCTGGACGGATTCTTCAAAGGTGGGTGGTGCAACACGAGGCATGGCGGCAGAGAACCACGAAACTCACGAAAGACACGAAAGATTTCCCGAGCCCAAGGCGATTCAGAGTGGCCCACGGAACACACCGAAGGCGACCCGATCCGAAACTCGGAATTCCGTGGCTTCCGTGTGTTCCGTGGGCCACTCCGGATTTCGTGTCGTTCGTGTAGCTCGTGGTCCTACTTCGCTTCCGCGAGCACGTGCCGGATCGCCTCGTCGAAGCGATCGAACACCGGGTAAACGCCCGCCAGTTTTGCCGTCGCGAGTTCCGCGCGCAGATCTTCGCGTCCGGTCGCCACGCCCACGCCACGCGTGCCCGCCCGCGCCGCCGTTTCCAGGTCGAGCCCGCGATCGCCGATATAGCACACCTCTTCCGGCCGAAGGTTGAAGTCATTCAACACCTCGCGCGCGAAAGCCGGCGACGGCTTGCGATAAACGCTCGCCTCGTCCGGCCGCTCCGGCGCGATGCAGATCCGCGCAAACGGCGCCTCGCCCAGCTCCAGCAGCTCGATCAGTCGGCGGTTGCAGGCGTGTACCGCGTCCAGCGGATACAACCCGCGGCCCACGCCCGACTGGTTGCTATGCAAGAAAAGTTTCAGCCCCGCCCGCTGCGCCGCGAGCAATCCCTCGCGCACGCCGGGCAGCAACTCCACCCGCGCCGGATCGGCGAGATACGGCACGTGCACGATGAGCGTGCCGTCGCGATCGAGGATGAGCGCCTTCAGTTTCGGAACAACCATGAGCGCTTCCGAGCAAATCGAACCGCGTCCTCCGCGCCAAGATCAGGAACCACGAAAGACACGAAAAGCATACCCGCCCACGGAATACACAGAACACACGGAAAATACCCGGATCCAAGATTCTGAATTCCGTGTTTTCCGTGTGTTCCGTGGGCTCCTCTGTCTGGGTCGATTTTCGTGTGTTTCGTGTCTTTCGTGGTTCCTCTCACCCAGCCGCCGCGATCGCTTCGGCCACGATTTTTCCGACCGTTTCGTGGCGGTTGAAATGGTCATAGATCCGCCGGCGCTCTTCGTTCGACATCGCCAAGGCGCGCTCGCACTGCGTTGCGAGGTCTTGCAAATCCGCATGAGCGTAACGCGAGATCAGCGACGCGTCGTGCAGCTCCTGCAAGCGCCCGCCCGATTTCGAATCTTCGCTCACCGGCACCAGCCCCAGACAACCCGACCAGAACGGCCGGTCGGTGTGCGTCTTCGCCATCGCCAGCGTGGTGAACTTTCGACCTTCGGGACAGAAACCCACTTTGAACCGGTTGAGCGTATCGCGTTCGGCGACGGTTACCGAATGATCGTGAAACGGCACGAAGCGGTCCTTGAACGTCTTTCGCAAAAATTCGATCTGCCGCAGGCGATGCAGCGTGAGCCCGAGTTGCGACCCGAGGAAAA
This sequence comes from Opitutaceae bacterium, assembly GCA_040255565.1. GTDB lineage: Bacteria > Verrucomicrobiota > Verrucomicrobiia > Opitutales > Opitutaceae > Opitutus. The sequence continues at coordinate 703,900 of JBDZVH010000003.1, forward strand.
CGATCTTCTCCTCCGGCGCTTCGTTGAACGGAACCGCGAACGGGACGACGTTCGCGACCCAGCTGCGATGAATCGTCCGGCAGCCCGGCTTCAGTTTGGCGCGGGCCTTTTCGTCAAGCGGCGATTCGTCGTGAATCAGCACATCGAGATGCGGCGCGATGTCGGAGAAGCACGGCATGAACCGGCTCGCCTCGTCGAAGGCATAGAACAGCAGCTTCACGCCCATTCGCGACAGCAGGGAGAACACCTTTCCCGCGTTCGCGCCGAGCGCCTGCGGCTGATGTCCCATTAAGATCAGCCATCGCTCCTCGGAGCGTTGTAGGGCGGGGACTCCCGGCGCCGCCGCGAGCGCCTTGGGTGTGCGCTCCGTCAGTTCGATCAACCCGCGCGTTCCGCAAACCCACGCGGGCAAAAACTCGATCCGCGGATGCTGCATCGCCGCAAAGCATCGCAAATTCTCGCCATACCAGTCGCAGTCGAGCCGCGCCTTGCGCATGAGCGCCGCGTCCGCCGGATTCGCGACGAACGGAGCAAGCTCCAGCGCCCGCACGCGCGCCACATAGGCCGCCGCATCTTCGAGCGCGCCCGCCCAAGTGTTGTAGTAGCAAATACGCAGCTCTCGGCGCGGGAGACCGGTGCGACTTGCCAGTGAAGCGGCATGCGACAGATCGGCAGTTTCAGCCACCATGTTAACGAAGGGAATAGGCGGCGCGGACGGTATCGTCTTTCACGACGTCGCGCTTCGCATGCAGGTCGAGCCAGAACGAATATCCCGCACCGAACCAAAATGGTGTTTGCCGCTGCTCCTCGCGCAATCGCCGGTAATATCCATGCGTGCGCCTTACCTCTTCTGCATCGAGCCAGCGTCCGAGCGTGTCCTCGCCAAACGCACCGGAGGCTCCTTCAGGGAAGGCCCACCCATTGAACTGTCTCCGGCCGCCCAGATCCCCTGCTTCGACTTTCAGCTGCTCCGGCACCGGCGGGAGTTGAAGGGGAAGAAAGTGATATTGACTGATGCACTTGAAGCCATGGTAACCGAGCTCGCTGAGCTGGCTGAGGAACCGCTCGAGGTTGCCCAATTCGACCGAGACATAAGTCGGGAGGTCGGAAGCACGCTTCAGTGCTTCGATACAAAGATAGTCGTAACCTTCGATGTCGATCTTGAGAAAATGCGGGATGCCGTAGTTGGCGAGAATCCAATCGAAGGTTTGGCAGGGGATCTGAATGCTATGATGGGGCAGCCCGTCTCGTGACGCGATTTTCCGGTCAAAGGAATTCCAGACGCGATTCGTTTCGCAGATCCAGAAATCGAGCAAGCCCGGTTGCGCCGCGATTCCCACATTCACGATCTGAAGCCGACTATCCTGAATTTCTTTTTCAAACCGTGTCGCCGCAATCTTGCAGAGTTCAGGATCAGCCTCGACGGCGACGGCACGGAATCCGCGATGGAGGTAATACGCCGTATCGTCCCCGTTATTCATTCCTACGTCGTAGATGAGGTCGTCCTGCAATCGTTCGGTTCCGCGAAGACGGTTGAACCACGTCTCGACTTCAGACGAACCATGCCGGTCCGATCCTCCCTGGTTCTGGAGCGCGGCCAGATTTGCGTTGGCGCATTCGTTCGAGGAATCGATCTGAAGAACGGTTTCCAAACAAGCCTGCATCCCGGACCAATCGCCTAGTGCACAAAACGCACGGCCCAAGCCGAGTAATACACCAACCTGATCCCGATGACGTCCGACCAAGGTGCTGTAAAGGCTGGCCGCCTCCTTGAATCGGCCGGCTTCGAGCTGCGCGTCCGCGCGCTCCTTTGCCGAACCATACATGTGAGGGACGTTCATCCTGGTGATTACGCGGCTACCGAGGGTGTCTGCCGTGACACGGCCGTTGCGGGATCCGATCGTTGAAACGCGGGATGCCCCATCATAAGGGAAAGCAGATTCGCCTCCGTCTTGGTCACGCAGTAGAGCTCTGTGTAGATGTGAAAGAAAGCAGCCACTTCAGCTCGATCGTTGCGACGCGGCGCGCCTCCAAAAACTTGATCCAAGGTGAAGTGCAACGCCGCCTCGCCCTGCGCCTCATGCGTGAAGCCGAGGCCCCCGTAGAATGCGTCGCCGCACAACACCACTTCTTTCCCGAGCAGCAACGCTTCAAGCCCCGCCTGCGAAGTGATCGTGACGCACACGTCGGCCGCGCGAATCAACTCGTAGGTGTCGAATTGATTCTCGTCATCGAGCACGAGATCGACCCCGAGCTTTTCTCGGCTGCGCTGAAACCCCTCGTGCTGTTCGAGCCATCCCGCCGTTAGTCGGCGGTAATAAGGCACCGGATCGGGGTAACTCGGGCTCTCCTTGGGATGGAGTTTAATCAGGAGCCTGCACCCCTTCTCCGCCGCATATGCTGCGAGCGCCGCAATTACGTCGACCTGTGAACTGAATCCCCGCAAGCCGAACAACACCGACGAATCCACGCCTACCTGGCCAATATAGGTGATCGTGCGCTTCCCCGCGTCGCCGCACTCGATACCCACGCCGCGCGGTGTGCTATGCTCCACCGATTTGAGCGTCTTCATCGAGCGCAGATATTTGTCGACGGACGCGGCCGCCACTTCGGCATCCACCACATCGCGGAAGCGCCAATAATAGTTCTTCGCCTGGGTCGCGTTGACCGCGATACCCGAGATATCGTCCCACAGGAGGCGCTCGCGGTGGAACGTGTTTTCGATCGCGACCACTCTGATCCCGCGCTGTACACCCACGGCCCGCAGCACCGCCGCGACCATGTCGTGCCCTTGCGCCACCATGATCGACTCAGGCCGGTAGAAATCGCAGAACTGATTGGCTCGATCGATGACGGCGATGGCCGACGCGAACATTGTTGTGATCGCTTGCCACTGCTCAGCGTCCGAAGGATTGATCATAGCGGGCAAGCGACGGAGTTGCACCGAGAGCCGATAGGCGCAAACCCGCCACAAGAAAATTCCCCGGTGGGATGCGGTCCGAAAATCCAACGGTGTCACCAAGCTCCTCACTAGGCTCGCCGGCGGCGGTTCTCCAAGCAGCGTGACCAGCAGGACACCTTCGCGTGCCGCCATTCCAAACATCTTTCGTGTATCCAGCCCGAACCACGGTTGATATCCGAATAAAACCGTCCGCCCAGGCACCGGATGTTCCTCGAGTGAGCTTGCCGTTTCTGTAGCGACCTCAAACGCGCGGCAGATCAGCAGCATCGCTTCATCTCCTCGAATTTCTCGATCCTCGGCGATCGCCTCCACGCACCGCAAATCGGGCGATTGCACAACTAGGCGCTGCCAGCCGCGATCGCTGGAGGCTGCGCGACCTTCGCCGGAGCATGCGTGCAACTCGAGCAATCGCGTCGCAAATACGCTTCCTGCTTCACCGCGCAAAATGCGCAGGCGCTGACCGTATTCTCGAAAACGCGCATCATCGGGCCACAGCGAGGCCCCCTGAACGAAAGACGCCAAGGCCATTTCCGAATCGCCCGACTGCAAGCACGCTTCAGCTTTTCCAAACCAGGAATCGGAATCACTACGGTCGAATTCGATGGAGCGAGCAAACTCCTCCGCCGCACGGCGGAAGGCTCCCTCTCTTCGGTAAACGCATCCGAGCGCAAAACGGAAGTCCGGCCGTTGCGGGTTTGCCGCGACCGCGGCCTCAAGAAATCCTTTCTCCTTTTGCAGCAACTCGTCGCGCCGGTCGGTTCGCGTCTCGCATTCAGCCAGACGAGCGACGGCCACAGCACAAATAAAATGCGCATCGGCGTTCGCTGGGTCGGAACGCAGCGCGAGATTCGCATAGTGCTGTGCTGCGACGAAATCGAGCGCTTCCAGGGCTCTCCACCCCATCGCCAGATAGCGCCGCGCGATCCACGGCCACGGCAACACACCGGCACTCCACTCCAACAAGGCGATCCGCGGATTGTCAGGCTGCGCGCGCCGCGCACTCGCGATCATCTTCTGCACGAGGGCTTCGTTTTTGGCCTCGAGCGCCAGCTCCGCGAGAATCAGATATGCATCGGATGCCTGCGGATTTTGCGCCACCGCATTCCTCGCGCGAACAAGCGCCCCCTGCAGGTCGCCAGCTTCCAAATATCGCCGGGCTTCACCCGCCAAGTCGTCCGCCGGCGAAGTGGACTTCTTGCCGGAAACGAAAAGAGGCGTTGCCTGCCGCAGTACCAAGCCGGCGGCGGCCATTCGTGGCTGTAATGCTGCGAGGTTGGCTGTCGTCGCATCCCAGTACCAAATCCGGCGGCCCGGGAGCGCCGCCCCCTTCGTCATGGTCCGTGCACTGACAACCGCCAAGTCGGGCACAACGCCTTCGGGCGCGAACACCCCGGCCACACGCACACGCGGCAAAGTCGAGGCGATGGCCTCCCATTTTTGCCGCTGCGCGTCATCGACGGCGACGAGCACCTGCTCCTGCTGACGATGCAGCTCGTTGACGACATCGTAGGCTGCGAGCGTGTCATCGAGTTCATTCGCACCGTTGCAGGTGAAGGACGTGACCGGCGTGGCCGAAGTGGCGAACACTGCTGGCTCTTTTCCCGAAAAAACCAGTTCCGTGAATGCCGCCTGCCGCCGCTCGGCAGTGAAATGTTCTTCGAACCAGCGACGGCCGGCCTCGCCAATAGCGCGGGCTTCATCTGGATGCGCAAGGTAGTGCCGTGCTTTTTCGACGAGGTCATCCGCGCTTTCGTAGGAAACCTTCGCCACGCCTTCACGGAGCAAATCGTCCAGACCCGACTCGGGTGCGAGACGATCCGTGAGCAGCATCGCACCGCCGGCGATGGTTTCGAAGACCCGGAGATTCAAATCTCCGTTCATCGACGCATTCAGACCGATGAGCGACTCACCGTAATGCGCGAGCACTTCGGACTGCCTCACCTCCTTCCACGCAAGCGGAAGCTTGGCCGCGATCAGGGCGGCAAATAGACGCTGGCGGCGGAAGTGATAGCCTGCCTTGCCTACCAGAGCCAGTTGCGCGCGCCGCGTTTCCTGCAACGCCGCGCGAGCCCGCACGTCCCCATGCGCAAACGTGAGCCCGGGAATCCAATGCACGTTGCGGATGCCCGCGGCCCGATAAAACGGAATGTGGTGGCGGTCATACAAAACGACCACCCGATCGAAAGGCTCGCTCGCTGCATAGCGCACCATCTCGGACAAGGCCCGCTCGCCCCAATGCGAATCCGCAGCGAACAATACGACCGGACAGCGAAACGCCCGGACGTTTCGCGGTTTGATGCCGAAACCGCAATCGACGTGACACACCACCACGTCCGGCTGTTGGTCACGTGGAAGCGCACGCGCGATCTCCGCGAGATCGAAGGCTCCGTAAGCCGTCGATTTGGAAATCCAGCGGCCGTCGATCTGCCGGCTGACGAAAAACGGCCCGGCATTGATCTGTTCTCCCGCGAGGCGCGGCGGCGCCATGTGATGCGGAGGCTGACAGGTGAAGAAAAGAACCCGCACGGCAAAATGGAATTCGAGCTATGCCGCTTGCGCAGCACCTGATTTCGCCAGCCTCGTGAGGTGAGCCAGGCATGCTGCTTCGTCCATGCGAGCCATGACCAGAGGTGGGATCTTGCAGAGGCGACTCGTCATCAGGCGGATCGCCTGACTGCGCGCGAGCTGCTGCAACGGCGGAGCAAGCGGAATCTCGCATGCCACATCACGACGGACCACCAGGAGCCGCTCGTCAGAAGAAATAGGGTTGTAAGCCGCCCGCCGGAACCAACGCCCCCAAGGCATCATTCCGGCGATCAACCGATTGATCGCCTCGTGATAATGGAGTTGCCGGTGAAGAAACTCTTCGACCGAGGTTTCAGATACCGGCTGGCTGTTGTTCACCACGCGCTCGTCGTCCGAGTGCCGCAAAAACTCCAGCAGCCGGTGATCAATCTCGGTCCTGACATGCCCGGCCCGCTTCAGCCGTTCGTAAAAGTCCTCGTCATCGAAGCCGTAGCGGCGGATCAGCTCCGAATAACCGTTTACTTCCTCCCACTGAGCCCGTGTGAACACACATTGCCCATTTGCGCACGTTTTCCCGAACGCGGTTCCCGTGCGCCAATCGCCGGCATAGAAACGCCCCGGCCCAGGTCGAAGACTAGCGACATGCGCATCAGGGATGCAATCGGCGTCGCATTTCAGAATGATGTCACCTTTCGCGTGAGAAATTCCGAGGTTGTAGGCATACGCCAAAATCCATTTCGGCTCTTCGACGGCGCGAACGATCCGGATGCGGGGGTCAAGAACGAGCAGGTCGTCAAACGGTTCACGCGTCGACCAATCGACCAGCACGAACTCTGAAATATCGGGCAACTTCAGCCACTCCGGCAACGCGTGCCGGAGGTGCGGCTCACGATTCATACAAGCGGTGACGAGCGAGATCATGGAGAAGCGAAAGGGTTCTAGGTTCTGTCAGAGAAACCGCGCCAACAGCCTCTCTTTGCGCGCAGCCTGCCTTGAACTTATGAAGTTCGCCGGGCCGAACTTGCTGGCGGAAGGACCGGTGTGGAAAAGAGCGGGAAATGACGTAGGGGCCATGGGTCTAGAATCCACCCGCACGTTTCAGGCCCATTCAAACTTCATATACTTATCCTATTTTACGCTAACGTCTTAAATTTTTTTATCATGACCTAAGGGCAGGACTAAGACGGGTGCCGGCAAATTTTGCCCTTTTTTCCGGCGGCACAGGATGACCATTCCGAGTCTATATATCAGGCGCTCGCGCTCGAAGTAACTGCGCTTGAGGGCAAGCGCCCCGCGTCCGCTTATTGGAACGTTTCGCTCTCAACTCCCATTCACAGCCCGGCGTTCCAATCCAGCGAATCCATCCAAGGTGTCATCCTCCCGTCTACAAACTCGGAAAAGGCCGCCTTAGCAGTGCATTGGGGAGCGAGGTCCGCCCATTTCGCCTCGACCTCCACTGGATGGTTCTTGTGGTGCTGGCAAGAATAGCCCTTTTGTGCGGCCAAATCGGAAGCGCCGCTTGGCGGCAACTGATATGGCGGCCACGGCTCGGGGTTGCGTTGCGGTGCGGCATTCAGATCGAGCAGACATCCGCCGTCGTTCCTTGCAGACGCGTCGGTCGACCCTCCCCGGCTTGGATCACGCTACATTCGGCTGCGCCGTAACCGCTGCGGGCTTCCGGCTTCCTGACATACCAGCTGGGATATTCATCATCTGTCGTAAGCTGGACCCGCAACCCAAACTCACGCGCAAACGAATCGACTGCGTCGATCGTCGGCTGCCACTTGGGATGATAGTCATGCCCAGCGAAAATCCCTCCCGGTTTCACTCGGGACCACCAATCGCGCAACGTTTTCCCATCATTCTGTCCCGTATGCGCGTATCCATCGAAATAAATGAAATCCAACGACCCAGGCGCAAAATCCCCCAGCGCTTCGTCGAACGATTTCCGGACTACCGTGCTTCGAACGCCATATTTCTCCAAGAGTGAGCAAGCACCTAGATACTGCTCATCGTCGTGCCCCCGGTCACCTGCCCACCGATCAATCGAATATAGCCGGAATCCTTTCCCGGAACTGAGCAGCTCATTTGAAAAGTGCCCCTTCGCCACACCTAGCTCAGCTGCACATCCGTTCGGGGGAATCAGGCCCGCAAGCTGCGAACGATGATTCAGGAACGGAAGCGGGCAATCGCGCTGCCTTATCGATGCCTCATTTGCGCTCGCCGCCCAAAAGTATCGGGGGGGAGGAACGGACTCCCCGCCGGTAGTCAGTCGCATCAATGCTTCGTATACCCGCTCGGCATGATTGAAATGTCGGCCGCCCACAACGCGGTTCAAGAACTGCCTAACCTGCGCTTGTCCATTCACAAAATTCCTAAACGCATGATTGATCGCAGCCGGCAGGAACCCTTCCGAAATGCCAGGATAACCATCGAAGGCTGCCAGACCCGCGTTGGGTAGCAAAACCACCGGCTTCCCTAAATATAATGCTTCGATCGCCGCCGTGGAATGCAACGTCAAGACCAAGTTCGCATGTCTGAGGTAATCGATGACCGACCACCCTTCCGTCTGACCCAGCACGGGAGGTAATGGCAGCGACGGACGATGGCAGTGCTTGCTTGGATACTGTGGATGATCGTGAACGATGACCGGCATCTTGACCGCCCGTTCGTAGAGTCCCAGCACAGGGTCGATGATTTCCGGCTCAGGCGCGCGTTGCGGAAGAAATGCAATGTAGCCGCTGCGAGTCGTTTCTACTCCACGTAGACGGTCGAGTTTAGGCAGTCCAAGAGCAAAAGCACGATGTCTATAGACCGGAGCGATTCTCTCCACGTGGGCCTCCCCAAAACAGAAAAGATAGTCTGCGGCGAAGTTCGAGTTGTAGCAGCTCCAGACTTGAAACAATCCGTGCTGCAAACCGACGCATTTCCCTCGGAAACCTGCATCTCTCAGCAACCCGAACATCTGGTTCGAGGGGTAGGATTGCATGTCGCAGATCAGGAAAATGTCGGGAGCCGCCTGGACCACATCGTGTGCCAGTTCCTTCAACTCAGAGCGGGAAATTCCCGCTTCCGAAAGCTCCGGTATCGGCCGAATCAAGCGCCCAGGAAACCCACAGGTATCAAATCGCGAAGAAGAGGGATCACCAGACCATGGCAATGCAATGACTTCGCATCGTCCTCCTCGTAACTCTACCAGCCTCAATGCATCGGCATAGTTATCTAGATTTCGATAATTGGTCGTGAAGGCGACAATGTGCATAGGGACGAAGGCTCACACGGACACGTGTAACAATACACGGGCCACACACCAGTGCCATGCCGCCCAATCCGTTGAGACAGCAGATGACCGGTCCGCATCGCGGCCGCTAGCAGGCGCTGGCAGACGGCGAGCGTGGGAAGCGGACGTGGCGTGAAGGGACATGGGGGCGAAGCGGCGCGGCAGGACCTCAATGCATGTATTTCCGAATATTGATGATCTGGCCGGTGTCGTTCGGCTGGGTGTACGCAACGATCGTCTCGGCGACGTCGGTCGGTTCGAGGGGGGTCTTGTTGGTCACGACCGCGGTCGAAATCATCTTCGTGTTCACACAGCCGGGATTGATGCAGTTGATCAGCACGCCGCGCTCGCGCAGCAGGATCGGCGCGATGCCTTCCACGAAATTGTTCACCGCCGCTTTCGACGCGGAGTAGATCGGAATATTGTCCCGGCCTTTCATCGCGGAGCTCGATCCCACGATCACGATCGCACCGCCTCGCATCGCTCTGCGCGCGAGATCGGTCACGGCCACCACCGAGCGGAAATTCACTGCAAACATCTCGTCCACACCGGCGAGATCGTTGCCGTTGTTCAAAATCCCGGCCGTGTGAATGATCGCGTCCCACGGCTGCACGAACGCTTCCGGAATCTCCCGGCGGGCCAGGTTCCATTCGTTCCGTGTGGGCGCCGTGATCGCCGCTCCACGCTCGCGCAACCCCTTCGCCACGACGGCGCCGATGCCGCCAGTCGCGCCGAGCAACAGCACCTTTTTGCCGCTGAGATCAGGCGCGGGGAGCTCGCGCGACGGACGATACTGCAGGATGCGCTCCGCCACGAAGAGGTCCTGCGGATACGTAAGTTTCAGGTTGAAGGGCGAGCCGGGAACGATCCGGCAGGAGCCGCCGGCCCGGAGAAAGACGCTCACGTCGTCCGACGCGTTGAGCTGACCGGCCGCGCGACGGTAGGCATCGCAAATCGCGGCATAGCGGAAGCCCTGCGGAGTCTGGCCGCGCATCAACTTCCGGCGGTCGGGGATCGCCTCCACCATGCCGTCCGCGACCTGCACGATCGTATCGTCGGCGGGAATACAGACGTCGACCGACTCGTGCGTCTGCAGCGCCTCCATGCAATTGCGCAGGATCTCCGTCGTCACGAAGGGGCGCGCCGCATCGTGGATCAGCACGAGATCGGTGTCCGGATCGCAGGCCTGCAGCGCCCTCAACGTCGACTCGTTGCGCGTCTCGCCACCGAGGACGTTGATGTCGCCGATCGCCGCGCGCGGGTTTTCCATCCATTCGGGCGAGAGCACGACCACGATCTTCGCAAACAGGCCCGACTCCCGAAACGTCGCGACGCTGTGCTCGATCACCATACGTCCGTTGAGCAGGCAGAACTGCTTCGGCACGTCGGCCTCGAAACGGTTGCCGGATCCGCCGGCGAGGATGATCCCGACAATCTTCTGCTTAGTCGTCATGCCACCCTCCTCTCTTGCGCGGCCCGGTGTTCCGCATCGAGCCGCTCTTCGATGGTCCGCTTGATCGCCGTAGCCACTCCCTCTTCGGGTAAATGCATATAGTCCTTGTAGGCCGCGCGCCGCGCGGGCCCGCCTTCGTCTCGACCAGCAGCAACGTCGTCAAGAAAGGCTTTGATCTCAGATTCCTCCGTCGCGCGTGCGCAATGGCTGTGCACGAACTCGCCGTCTGCATTAAGCCCTGGACCGTTTGGATTGTGCAAATAGAGCAACGGTCTCCCCGTGCCCGCGTATTCGAGAACGAATGACGACGCATCCGTGAGGAGCGCCGAAGCATACGCGAACACCGGCAGATAACTCGGACGGCGATCGATCAGGATGTTGCCGGCCGCGGCACAACGCTCGAGGAAACCGGCGATCTGCTCCGCGGTGAGAATCTCCCGCTGCTCCAGCGTGGCGAAAAATAGCGGATGCGGCCGTATCACGAACGCGAGATCCTGCCGCCGCGCGAACTCCGCGGGCAAAAACTCCTGCCAGCGCAAAAACGTCGAATAGCCCTTGCCGAAAGCGGAGCCGTCCCGCCGCACATCGAACTGCGGATTCCAGAAAACCATTCTCCGCCCGGCGACGAAACGCTCCAGCTCTTCGTCGTGCACGGACGCGAGGTGGCGCAGGTTGTCCATTTTCGGATGACCGGTCACCGTCACGTGGGCATCGCCCGCTTCGCAGAGTTTCGCAAAGGTCGCGCGGTGCCTGGTGCTGCGCGCAAACACCGCCCACGCGAGTTGCTGCGTCGTGAGGTTCACCTGCATCGTGGCGTTCTCCAAGCCGCCCCCGATCTCGAGCGCATAAGGGATGTAGGCGATCCGCGGCACCGAGCGGATGATCTCGTGTGTGCACCAACCCTCCGGCCGGCTGACGTCGTATGGATTTTGCACGAAGACGACGTCCGCACAACCCGGCTGCAAGCGAACTTCGGACCAGTGCAGATGGGGGATGCCTTCCTTTTTCAGGAAATCGAAAACTGCATTTCGCTCCTCGTCTCTGGTGTAATACGGGTGGTTGTAGGGCAGCGCGACCACGGTGACCTCCCACGAGGAATCCGCAGCAAACGCACGATATACCGGCGCGGTGCTCGGCCAGAACGGCCCGTGCTGCACGACGAACATGACGCGACGGCGTCCGCCTGGCGACGGAGCGGAAACGTCACCGGAACCACCAACCGCACGTTGATGAAGTTTAAGCGCGTCCAGCACGCGGCCTTGCCGCTTCACCGCGTGGCCGTTCCACAGGAGCGGTTGCGGATCGTGAGGCGCAAGCAAATGGGCGCGTTGAAACGCATTCGCGGCGGCCTCGTAGCGCTGGGCGTCGAACAAACTCTTTCCCAACGCAAACCACGATGGACGATGCCGCGAATCGAGCCGTACAGCGGCTTCGAACGCCGCGATCGCCTCCTCGAGCTTGCCCGCTTCGCGCAACGTCACGCCAAGCTCGCATTTCCACTCGACATTTTTCGGATCAAGATGGCCCGCCAGTTTGAACGCCACCAGCGCGCCGTCAAAGCGTCGTATCCCGCGAAATCCTCGTCCGAGCAGCCCGTAGGCGGTCACGTTTTTGTTGTCCATCTTCACCGCGCGCTCCGCCAATGAGGCCGCCGCCGCGAAATCCTCCTGCGCGAGCCGCTCCGCGGCGTTCTTCAATAATTCCGGCAGATCGGCCGCCTGGCCTTCGACCGGAACCGCATCGCCGCGCGCGAACAGCGCGTGCCCGCCGCCCTGCGGCACGAGCCCGCGCTCCTGAAGCTGTTTCGCCAAGGCGGGCAGTTCGCTCGCGGCCGCGTCCCAGCACCACACCCGGGCAGCGCTTTTCGCGAACTCCCCGCTCACCTGCGTGCGGCTGCAAATCACGAGATCGGCCGCCGTGGCCGCCCTGCGCCCGACGTGCAGGCGCGGCAATGTGCCGTAAAGGTCCACCACCTCGGCGGGCACCGACGCATCGCACGCGATCGTCACGCTTTCCTGAGTGCGATGCAGTTCTTGCATCGTCTCGTAAACGGCGGCGGCTTGATTGAGTCGCAGCTTGTCGCCGCCGAACCACACGCGAGCGCCGCTCCCCCGCTCGAGCGAAAACTCCGGCCGCGTCCGGCCATCGAACGCCAGCGCGCGAAACGCTTCGCGCCGCCGCGCGTCGTTGAAATGCTCATCGAGCCACTTCGCTCCGGCGGCCCCGATCGCCGCCGTTTCGGACCGATGCGCCAAAGCGTGGGCGGCGCGTTCTGCGAGTTCCTCAGGCGAGCGGTAGGTAAGCATCTCGCGACCGTCGGCGAGCAACGCCGTGAGTCCCGACTCAGGCGCGAGGACATCCGTCAACAACGCCGCTCCGCTCGCGAGCACCTCGAACACGCGGAGATTCAGATCGCCGTTGAGGCTCGCATTGAAGCCGATGAGCGACGAACCGTAGAACTTCAGCGCCGCCGCCTGTGGCAGCGGTTGCACGCGGAGCGGGAGCTTGCGCGCCGCCAGCGCGTCAGCCAGCCGCTGGCGCCGCGGATGATGTTTCCCGAGTTGCCCGACGAAGCCGATGTGCGGCGCGCGTGTCTTCTGCCGCGCAGCGCGCACCGCGTCGTCGCCATGCGGGAAGGTCAGTCCGGGAAACCAAAAGAGATTCTGCACTCCGGCCGCCTGAAAAAAACCCGCGTGGTGCCGGTCATACAACAACACCACCCGCGTATAGGGCTCGCTCGCCGCATAACGCAGCATCTGCGAGATCGGCTGCTGCAGATGATGCGTGTCCGCCACGAGCAGCACGCGTGGACACGAAAACTTCGCGAGCCCGCGCGGCGTGTTGCGCCAGCTCGAGTCCACGAGGGAAACGACCACGTCGGGTTGCTGCTCCGGCGGAAGCTTTGCCGCAATCGCCGCGAGATCGTACTGACCGATCGGCGTCCGCAGCGAAATCCACCGGCCGTCCGGCGCCCGCTGGTCTTCCCAGTCCGGCCCGCACACCACCTGCTCGTCGCCGAGCCGCGGCGGAGCCATGTAATGCGCGGGAGAACCTGTCGCGAAGAGGACGCGCATGATCGGCCGATCAGCAGCCCAGCCGCGCCGCCAGTCCCGAAATCTCAGGATGATCCGGCACGTTTTCCTTCAGTGCCTTCAACGCGTCCTGCGCGAGATCGAACACGCCCGCGCGCTCCGCCAGATCGATCAGCATCAACCACCCGTCCGCCTGCCGCGGATCGAGCCGCAAGCTCGTCTCCAAGGCCTGGATCGATGCCTCTTGCTGCCCGTTCTGCTGCAGCGCCTTCGCCAGATCCGCCCAACGGGCGGCATCCGCGTCGCTGGCTTCCACCGAAGCCAACAAATAAGTCACCGCCCGCGCTGTCCGTCCGCTGACCAGCAACGCTCGGCCTAGCAGTGCCCGCGCCGCCGCACATGCGGGATCCAGTCGCAACGCTCGTCGCGCTTCCTCCACGGCAGCCGCGCCATCTTCCGTCAGCAACGCCTCGCCGCGGACCAGATGGTTCTTCAACTCACCGTCCGAAACTCCAGCCGCGAGCGGTTCGCGCCGGGCGCGGAAACGCTCGTTGCCGAGCCGCACCACTTCGTCGAAGGCCATCTCGAGCAGGTCGCCCAGCGCATCGGCCGCCGCCAGTGCATCGAGCGGCCGGGGCAGCGCGCCGGCGCGTTCGCGAATCGCGTTCCGAAACGGATCCGCCTCGCCGGCCTGGCTAGCCCGCTTGGCGGCAAGTTCGATCCACGCGTCCGTATCGCGAGCCACGAGTTCGTCCAGTTTCAGCGAACGAAGCAGGGCCGCGACCCGCCGGTCGCGCAACGTGTCCCCGGCCAGCGCCACCACCGGCACGCCCGCCTGCAGCGCCGCGAGCGCCAGGCTGTCATCGGAAATCGAATACAAGTCGAGCTGCACGTCGGCGACCGCCGCCAGCCGCTCGAAATCGGCCAGGCCCGGCAACGGTGCGGGCGAAAGGATCAAGCGGTCGCCCGCCACACCGTGCGCCGCGAGCGCCCGGTCGAAGCCCGCCGCGATCGCCGCCAGCCGCGCCTCGTCCATCGGGCCATCGCCCATCCGCTGAAGCACCACCTGGCTGCCCGGCACGCGTTGCAGTAGCCGCGCCAGCAGATCCTGTGTTTCCGGCAACAGGCTTTCCCAACCGCCGCCACTCACGAACAGCGTGCCCTCCGCGGGCAGCCCGAAATCGGCGCGGGTCACCGCTTCCGCTGCAACGTGCGGATCCAGACGCTCGAACGTCCGCGCCGGGCCGGGGACGACTCCCAAGCGCTCGGAGAACTCCGCCGCGAGGGTCGCCGGTTCCGCGTCCGCTCCGGTCACGAAAAGATCGATCGTGTTCAGTCCCGTCGTCGCCCCGTGACGCGCGCTCGTGACCGCTTGCAGCGGCGCAAGCCGGGCCGCCGCGAGCCGGGCGATCTCACCGGTCGATCCCGTGATTTCGTCTTCAAAAACCAGCACATCGAGCGCGGCATCGGCCAGCATCAACTTCTGATCCTCGATGTCCGCCGGCAGCACTTGAAAACCCTGCGTCCGCTGACGGGCGTGGTTCTCGTTGCGCGAATCCGTCGGCGTGAGCACGAACACACTCGTTTCGAACCGCTCCGGATCCAGTTCCGTGAAAAGCGCCAGCGTCGCCGTCGTGGCAATCGTTTCCTCGAACGACGGCACCACAAATCCCACCCGCAGTTTCCGTCCTTCCCGCGGCAGCGGCGGATATGCCGGCGCCGGCGCCTGCCGGCCCTGACGCAACATCACGCGTGCGTGCAATTCCGCCACGCGGCGCAAGCCCGAGCGGCTCAACTTCAAGCGCGGGAAATGCTCCTCCGGGCGATAATGGTTCAGAGCCGCGCGCACCACCGCCGAGCCGGGATTCATCTCCTTCCAGCGCGCCAGCGCCTCCAGATGCCGCTCCGAGTGCTGCAAAAATTCTTCCGCCTGCCCCGGCGCGACGAAACCCGACGGCACCGCAAACAGCCACGCCGCGTAGTCTTCGCTCAGCCAATCGGGAACGAGATCCAGCGTCGGCGCCGACGGACAATGCCACGCGGGAGCCAGCAACATCATTGCCACCACGCCTGGCCAGCCTTTCGCCGATGGCGCTCCCGGCGGCAGCGTCGCCGCCAGGCGTGTCGGCACGTCGGTCGCACTCAGCTCGCGCGCCAGAGCGATCGCCTCCGCGACGTCCGGCGCCTTCGGCTGCCCGCGCTCCAGCTTCGCCACCCAGGCCGCTGCGGTCACCAGCGCGTCGACCGCCGTCCGCCATGACGCCTCGTCTTCGGGGCGGCTCAGCACGTGTGCGACGGCGGCGCGCGCCTGCTCGATCACCGTTCCGCCACCGTTCACGGACTGCTCAGAATCGCCGTCCCTGACGGCCAAAATCTCGGGGCTCGGACTGGACGAAAGCGCAAGGGAAGTCATGGGACCCTCGTGATTGCAAGTTTCGGGCCGAGCCGATGAACACAGTTACAAGTTACTTAATTATAGCGGTTTAATGCTATTTTTTGAAACGAACTCCTCGCCTTTTCGCCGCGCCCCGCGCGACGGCGGCAGAAATTTCCCCGTGGTCAGGACACCGACGTCATCGCCGCGCGCTCAGGGGTCGCCTGGTCACCCGCGGCTCCACCGCACCACCTTCGCCAGCACTCCCGCAGCGCCTCGCCAAAACGCCTCGCCTGCGCCGCGTGATCCATCAAGGCCGCCCCCTGCAATGCTTCACGCAAGGCACGGCTCGCATCTTCCGTGCGCCGGCCCGCGGCGGCGAGCCCGGCTGCGATCCGCGCATAATCGTCCGCGGTGTTGGCCACCCATTCGGCTCGGTCCACCGATGCCAGCAGGCTCGCACCCACGCGCGACACGTGCCGGTCGCCCGCGAGCGTCACCACCGGCACACCCATCCACAGCGCCTCACAGGTCGTCGTCGTGCCGTGATACGGATACGTGTCCAGCGCCACATCGATGCGACGATACGCGGCCAGATGCGCCGCGAGACCCACGATCCGGCCAAGCAACTCGACGCGTTCCGCCGCGATTCCGCAGCGCGCGAAGCGTTCGCGGCACCACGCCTGATTCGCCGGCGTGTCGAGTCCCTGCGATTTCAACAGCAGCCGTGCGTCCGGCACCGCCGCCAGGATCCGCGACCACAGCGTGAGCGTCGTGTCGCTGACCTTCGAAAAATTATTGAAACAGCCAAACGTCACCGGCCCCTCCGCCTCCCGCAACGGCTCCGGCGCGTCGCGCGGCGGTGCATACGCCCAGGCCGTCGGCGCAAATCGCACCAGCCGCTCCGTGTGAAAGCGGTCCGCGTCGCCCGCCGGATCTGCGATCGCATCCGTGAAACGATAATCCATCTCCGCCAGCCCCGTCGTATCCGGATAACCGAGATACGTGATCTGCACCGGTGCGAGCCGGCGCGCAAACAGCGGCAGGCGATTGAACCCGGTATGACCGGCCAGATCGATGACGACGTCCGGCGCATCGGCCCGCATCGCCGCTTCGACCCGGCCGTCCGGCCAACCCGCCACGTGACGCCATTGTGCCGCCTGCGCCCGCAGCCGCTCCGACATCGCGTCCACCCGCGCGTGATCGTGATACAGGAAAATCTCGAACTGGGTCCGATCGAGTTGCGCCAGCAGCGGCTCCAGAAAATACGCGACCGAGTGCGCCCGCAGATCCGGCGACAAAAACGCCACACGCAACCGCCGCTCCGGATCCGGCAGGTGCGCAAACTTCGGCGAGGGTGAAAGCCCCATCGCGTCGCGCACCGTGTGCCCGAAGGCCTGGTGTTCGCGCAGCAACGCTTCGCGCTCAACTCCGTCGAGATAGTGCCGACTCAACAGCCGCGCACTGCGCGCTTCATGATTCGCCGGGTGTTTCGCGAGCACCTCGTCATAAGCGGCGACCGCCTCGTCGACGCGATGCGCCTGCTGCAACGCCAGCGCGCGGCCCGTGAGCGCCTGCGCCTCGTCGGGATTGATCGCAAGGGCCCGGTCGAAACAAGCGACGCCTTCGTCCGGATTGCCCGACTGGGTCAACGCCACGCCGAGATTCGCCCACCCGTCCGCCGCGCGGGGCTGCAGCTCCGTCACCCGGCGAAAATGCGGCACCGCGGCGGCGAAACCTTCCAGTGCCGCCGCCAGCTCGCCGAGAGCGTAGTGGGCGTCGGCATTCGCCGGCTCAAGCGCCACGACGCGTCGGGCGGCGTCGCGCGCCTCCGCGTGACGGCCGGATTTCTTCAACGCCTCCGCCAGGCGCAACGCGCACGCCGCCGAGCGCGGATTCAGCTGCAGCGCCCGAACGAGAAACCGGGCCGCGTCCTCGCAGCGCCCCTGCTGCAGCGCGAGGAAACCGGAGAGTTGAAACGCATCGAAGCTGCGCGGGGCCGCCGCGCGGGCGTGCGCATAGATCTTTTCCGCCTCGTCCAGACGTCCGGCGCGATGACGCGTCAGGGCATCCTGCAGCAGATTCGCGAGCTGTGCTGGAGTCATCGCACGGCTTCGTTGCTGGCGCTCGCCGATCGCTCGCACGCGTTGACCCAACACGCGCGCAACGCGGCGCCAAACCGCGCGGCCTGGCCGGCATGATCCAGCAGCGGCGAGCGCTGCATCGCCGTTCGCACGGATGCAGGATCGACCGGGTCAGCCGCAAGCCGCGCGGCGATTCGCACGTATTCATTTTCGTCCGACGCCACCCATTCGGGATGTCCGACGGCATGGAGCAGGCTCACGCCCACGCGCGCCGCGTGGCGATCGCCCGCGAGCGCCACCACCGGCACGCCCATCCACAGCGCCTCGCAGGTCGTGGTCGTGCCTTGATACGGGAATGTGTCGAGCGCCACGTCGACGCGTCGATAAAGCGCCAGATGCGCCGCCGAATCCGGCAGCCGCCCCACCAGTTCCAGCCGTTCCACGGGAAGTCCGGCCCGCCGAAAACGCGTCAGCCACCTGTCGCGGGTCGCGGATTCGCCCAGACCTTCGCCCTTGATCAACAGCCGCGACGCCGGCACCTCCGCGAGCACGCGGGCCCACAGCGCGAGCACCCGCTCCGTGATTTTCGCGAGATCGTTGAAGGACCCAAACGTCACGGGCCCGGGGAGGCGGCGCTCGCGCGGCATCGGCGCAGCGACCGGCGGCCGATACGACCACGCGACCGGCGCGAAGCGCACCAGTTGCTCGGTCGCGAATGGCTCCGCGTCACCCGGAGGATCCGCGATCGCGTCGGTGAAACGATAATCCATCGCCGCCACGCCGGTCGTATCCGGATATCCAAGATACGTGACCTGCACCGGCGCCACGCGACGCGCGAAGACGGGCAGGCGGTTACACATGCCGGTGTGCCCGGCCAGATCGATCAGAATATCCGGCGCATCCGCGAGCAGCGTCGCCTCGACAGCCGCATGCGTTTGTCCAACCAGGTTGCGCCACCGCGCACCGCGCGATCGCAGCCGCGCCGACACCTCGTCTTCACGGAAGTGATCGTGATAAAGCCACACTTCGAACTCCCTTTCGTCGAGATGCTCGAGCAGCGGTTCGAAAAAATACGCGCAGGAGTGCTCGCGCAGGTCCGGCGACCACACCGCCACTTTCAGCCGCCGCGCCGGATCGCGTTCATTCGCGAAAGTCCGTGACGGCGGTGCGCCCAGCATCCGGCCAAACGCGGCGTGCTCCTCGAAAAGCCATTCGCGCGACAGGCCGTCCACGCACTGCAGCACCATCAATCGGCAGCTCCGGGCTTCGGCATCGGCCGGTTCAGCCGTGAGCACGCGATCGTAATCCTCGATCGCCTCCGGAATTCGTTTCAACCGATGCAACACCTGCGCGCGCGCCAGCCGCGCGGACGCGAGATTCGCCTCGAGTGCCAGCGCTCGTTCCTGGCACGTCAGCGCCGCCTCGAGCTCTCCTTGCAGCGCGAGGGTCAGCCCGTAATTGCACCACAGGACGGCGCTGCGCGCCGACGCGGCCACCGCTTTTTGATGGCAGGCGACCGCCTCGGCGAGCCGGTCCTGCGTTTTCAAACAGTAAGCCAGTTGATCCCAGGCCTCCGCGGCGCGAGGATCGCGGGCGGTCACGCGGCGCAACCGCTGCTCGGCATCCGCCGGGCGGCCCGCCGCCAGCAGCGCCGCGCCCAGTCGCATCTCGCAGACCGAAGACGACCGATCCAGCCGATGCGCTTTCTCCAACAGCTCGACCGCCTGCGCCGCGCGCCCCTGCTGATGCGCCAGCAATCCCGAAAGGTGCAGGGCGTCAAAATCGAGCGGCTTCGCCACGCGCACCTGTCGATACAGTGTCTCCGCCGCCTCGAGCCGACCGGCGCGATGCAGCGCCACGGCCTCTTGCAGGATCGATTGTCGCTTGGCGGGAGACATGAACCCTCAGGCCGTGATCGGGTTGGCGGCGAACGCCTCCGCGTTGACCAGTTCGTCGATCCGCTGCTGCAGATCCGCCCGACCGGGCGCGAGAGCCAGCGCGCGACGCAGGCACGCGATCGCCTCGGCCACCGGGTGGCCCAGCGCACAATGGACATTGGCGAGATTTTCCCACGCTTCGGGATACCCGCGATGTGCCGTCAGCGCCGTGCGCAGCGGTCGCTCCGCCTCTTCATAACGCCCCGCATCCGCGAGCGCCATGCCGAGGAAAAGTTTGCACTCCACCGAGCGCGGATCGAGGCGCTGCGCGCGCGAAAGAAACCCGATCGCCTCCTCCAGATGTCCACCGCGCTGAAACGCGAGCGCACCGGCAAGATACCAGCCATCGAACAACCGCGGCGCGGTCCGGCAGACCTGCGCATAGAGTCGGGCGGCTTCGTCGATCTGCCCGGCCTTGTGCTGGGCGAGTGCGGTGTCGAGGAGTTGGTGGATTTTTTTCGCGTTCATAAAGAGACCAGTGAAGAGGCCGGGCGCGCGGTATCCGCCGCCGGCTCGATCGCCGCCCGCCAGCACTCGCGCAGCGCCGCACCGAAACGCGCCGCCTGGCCGGCGTGATCGCACAGCGGCGAACGCGACATCCGCGAGCGCAGTTCGGCGCGCAACGTCGCCAGGCGATCCGCATCGCGGGCGAGCCGCAGCGCGATTTCAAGATATTCGTCCGGCGTCCGCGCCACCCAATCGGCGCAACCGACCGCGCTCAACAACGACAGGCCCACGCGCGAGGCATGGCGATCGCCCAGCAGCGCGACCACCGGCACGCCCATCCACAACGCTTCGCACGTCGTCGTCGTGCCGTGATAGGGAAACATGTCGAGCGCCACGTCGACGCGCCCATAAAGCGCGAGATGCGACGCGGTGTCCGGCGTATGCGCCAGCAGCTCGACGCGATCGCCCGCGAGACCCACGGCCTCCAGGCGACGCAGCAGCGGTTCACGCACCGCCGGTTCGGCCAACCCGCCGGCCTTGATCAAGAGGCGGGAATCCGGCAGCTGCGCGAGCAGACGCGCCCACAGCCGCAGCATCGTATCGGTCGCCTTCGCGAAATTGTTGAACGAACCGAATGTCACACCGCCCCGCGTCAGACACGGCGGCGGCGAGGGCTCCGGCGCGCTCGCGGGCGGCAGATAACACCAGGCCACGTCCGCGAAGCGCACGAGTTTCTCCGTGTGAAACCTGTCCGCCTCGCCCGCCGGATCCGCGATCGCATCCGTGAAACGATAATCCATCGCCGGGACGCCCGTGGTGTTGGGATAACCGAGATAAGAGATCTGCACCGGCGCCAATCTGCGGGCGACCAGCGGGAGCCGGTTCAACCCGGTGTGGCCGGCCAGGTCGACCAGAAGGTCCGGCGCGTCGGCGCGTATCGTTTTTTCCACGACATCGTCCGCCTGTCCGGCGAAGTGCCGCCAGAGTGCCGCCTTGGAACGCAGCGCCGCGGAAACGCGATCGACCACCGGGTGATCGTGATACAGCACGATCTCGAACGCGGCCGGATCGAGATGGCGCAACAACGGCTCCAGAAAATAGGCCACCGAATGCTCGCGCAGGTCCGGCGAAAGAAAGGCGACGCGCAACCGCCGCGCGGGATCGTCCGCCCGGATCCGCCGCGGCGGGGCCGGCAGTTCGCGTCCGAAGGCCACATGCTCCGCCAGGATCTCCTCGCGGCTGCGTCCGTCGAGACAGTTGAGCACCATCAGCCGATAACTTCTCGCTTCGAGTTGCCGCGGATCGCGCGCGAGCACCGCCGCGAATTCCGCCTCCGCTTCAACCACGCGATGACATTTGTAGAGCGTCATGGCACGACCGGCTCTCGCCCGCAGATGGCCGGGATCGAGCTCGAGCGCGCGATCGAAACATGCGAGCGCCTCGGTCGGACCGCCTTGAAGGGCAAGGGTCGCGCCGAGCGCCTGCCAGCCCTGCGCGAAATCGGGCTTCAACTTCACGGCCAGCCGCTGCGCGTCGATGGCTTCTGCGATGCGCCCGCTCGTCTTCAACACCAGTGCCAGATGATGCCACGCCTCAGCGTGCCGCGGCACGGCCGCGACCACGCGTCGCAGGATCGCCTCGGCCTCCGCCGTCCGACCGCACGCGATATTCGCGACGGCAAGACCGAACGCCGTCTGGTGCGACGCCGGGCTGAGCTTCAACGCCTGTGCGAGCCAGCGCGTCGCCTCTTCCGTTTTCCCCGCCAGCAAGGCCGTCATGCCGGCCTGATGCCACGCCTGCACATCCGACGGCACGAGCGCGCACGCCCGTTGATAGCACGCCAGCGCGTCCGCCAAACGTCCTTTGCGGCGCCAGGCGTCACCTTCGGTTAACAGGTGTTGATGTCTAGCGGGCGGCATCCGATCGAAACCGCGGCTCCGAACGCCGCGAAGCTCCGGAATTCGCCACGATAAGTGTCAGGGGGCGGCTGTTCGTGCACATGACCGCCGGCTGACTGCAAAACTTGGGCCGCAAAAGCACATCACCTAACAACCTTATTCATATTAACCTCTTATAGAGAATTTTCCCGTCGATTCAGGGGCGAGCGCGCCGCGCGCAGCGAACCGGCCGCGCAGCCGGCAATAATTGCCGTCCAGCCAGCCGGGTTGGTTAACCACGTCCTCAGCTCACTGCCGCGCGCAATGGTCCGAACGACTCGAGGCCCTGTCGCAACGCGTCGTCCACTTGCTCCTCGTCGAGGTCGAGATCCCGGCACGCGGCGACGCCGCCGGTCCAGTAATCCGATTCTCCCGGCAGGCCATGCCCTCCCCGCTCGGCGGCTCCGGCCGCGAGATTGAGCAACTGCGCCAGCGGCGGGGCGCCCGGCACGACGAGATATTGCTGCTGAATCGCCGCAATGGTCGCCAGTGGGAAACGCCACTCCTTCAGGATCACCGCCGCCGCCTCGCAATTCGACATGCCGATGAACTGCGTTTCCCAGTCGCCCAGCCGGCCATTTTCGCGACCGCGGTAGCGCCCGTTGTAGGATCCGTTCCGCGTCAGCCGGTCGAGGGCAACCTTGCCCACGGAGCGCAGGAGCCCCGCCGTGTAGGCGACCTTTGTATCCATCCCAACCCTACTCGCCAGCGATTCCATCAGGAGAGCCGTCAGCAGCGAGTTTTCGCGCAGCGTCGCGCCCGCGATGCCGTAAAGCGCCAGATCGTGATCGGCCAGCTGCGACACCGCCGCCAGCCCGACCAGCCGGTAAACCTCCATGTAGCCGACCCGCGCCAGCGCCTCGTCCAGCGAGCCGTAGGGCTGGCCGGGGTTGTAGTAGACGCTGTTGCTGATGCGAATGATCCGCACGGTCAGCGCCGTGTCGCGGCGCAGCAGTTCGGTGATCTCGCCCATGTCGGAATTCGGATCGAGCAAGAGCTGCCCGAGCTGCGACATGATGCGAGGCGCAGCCGGCAGCTGCTTCACGACATGCAGCAGCGTCTCGCGCGGAATCGGCGTGGCGATCATGCGGGATGCTATCGTCTCATCTGGCCTCAAATTGAAAGAAAACCGCGCCGCGGCGGCGTCGGTCGCAGCCGACGCAAGACTTCCGCACTTGGCGTGCCGGCGCCCGGGATGCCGGCAAGCGGGAGGGCCGGTCGCGCATTCCTCCCTCAAGCCGCGAAGGCGCGGTCCGATTTAGCGTTCCGTGCCCAGGAGCGCGGGAGATGCCCCCGCGTTCGACTCCACCCGCATGCTCCTCGAAACACCCATTCCTTTCGCGACCTCCTCCTCCCAGCCACCCTTCTCCGACGACGCGATTCGCCGGCGCATCGACGCCTGCCCCAAGCTCGGATCCCTGCAAAGCATCAACCGCGCACTGAGCGATCTCGTGCATTCGGAGCAGAGCCTGAACTCCCAGATCGCGGAGATCATCCGCCGCGATCCGTCGCTCGCCGCACGCCTGCTCCGGATGGTGAACTCCGTTTACTTTGGCCTCTCCACCCGCATCAACAACATCGAGGAAGCCGTTTTCTTCCTCGGTCTGCGCCAGATTCGCGAGCTCTCGATGGCGACGCCCGTGATCGAGGAGCTGGAGCGCCTCCAGCGCAATTCCCACGCCGTCCTCCCCTGGAAGGACCTCTGGAGCCACAGCATCGCCACCGCGATCGTCACCCGCGACATCCTCGCGTCGACGTCGCTCCAGATCGACGACGACACCGACTATCTCATCGGCCTGCTGCACAATGTCGGCAAGGTCGTCATGGCCACCGCGTTTCCCGACGAGTTGCAAAAACTGATGACCATGCCCGCGCGCACGCCGGCAGAGTTCTGCAAATTCGAACGCGAGCTGATCGGCTGGGACCACGGCCAGATCGGCGCGCACTACCTCAGCCGCCACCAGCTCTCCGACGAAATCGTCAGCGCCGTCCGCTATCACAACAACCCCGCGGCCGCGCCCCAACACCAGCTGTTTGCCGCCGCCGTGCAGGTCGCCGATCACCTCGTGCGTCACGCGGGCATCACCGGCGGTTTCGAACCCGTCGCGCATATCGAGCACGACTCGTGGCTGCTGCTCGACGGGTGGAAAATCCTCTACGAAGCCGACGCGCCGGAAACCATGCTCGCGCGCGCCGCTCTCGCCAACACCCTCAGCCGGCTGCCGTCGATGCTGCAGGGCCTGCTGTGAGCCGCCCACCCCATCCTTCCCGCCGTCGCTTCGCGAAGGCGCCCCAAGCCAGTGTCATACATTATATGACACTCTGTTTGGACGCTTCAGATCGGGCGCGGTGCACCGATAAGCAGGAGGTATGTCTGTCGTGATGGGCGATTCCGTCGCCGGCGTCGCGCCTTCGCCGCCGGCAGAGAACTGGCTCGGGCCGTGGGAAACCAGCGCCGACCCGGTGTATTGCCATGACTTGGACGGCCGCCTGCTCGCCGCCAACCTGTCGTTCGCCCGAAAATTTGGCCGCGTGCCGGCGTCGTTGCCCGGGGTCACCGTGGCGGAGTTTCTTCACCCCGATGACGTCGCGGGCATGCACGCCGCGCTCGCCGAGGTGGTGCGTCCGCCGCACCGCGTCACCTGCGAAAACCGCTGGCTCACGCCCCAGGGTGTCCGCTGGTTCGCCTGGGAGAAGGTGGCCCAACTCGATCCGTCCGGCGCCGTCCTCGCCATCCGGGCCGTCGGCCGCGACATCACCCGCCAGCGTCTCGCCGAGGAACAATTCTACCGTCTGTCCCGCGCTGTCGAGCAGTCGCCCGTCTCGATCGTGATCACCGATCTCGACGGCCGGCCGCAATACGTGAATCCCAAGTTCACCGAGGTCAGCGGCCGCACGCTCGAAGACATCCTCGATCGGCAGCTCGAAGTGCTGCGCGACGGCCATCCCGACGAGGCGTCGTATCAAAAATTCTGGGAAACCGTGCGCGGCGGCGGCGAGTGGCGCGGCGAGCTTTGCACGCGCCGGCCTGACGGCGCCACCGTTTGGGAATCCGTCAAGGTCTCGCCCATGCGCAATCCCGCCGGCGAGATCACCAACCTGCTCTGCCTGCGGGAGGACATCACCAGCCGCAAGGCCCTCGAGAGCGAGCTCCGCCAGGCGCACAAGATGGAGAGCCTCGGCACCCTCGCCGGCGGCATCGCGCACGATTTCAACAACCTGCTCGCGATCATCCACGGCTACTCCGAATTCTGCCTTCAGGGCGGCGCCGACCAGGCGATCCTGCAGAAGAGCCTGCAGGAGATCCACCGCGCCG
Source organism: Opitutaceae bacterium (assembly GCA_040255565.1). Lineage (GTDB taxonomy): Bacteria > Verrucomicrobiota > Verrucomicrobiia > Opitutales > Opitutaceae > Opitutus. The sequence goes on from JBDZVH010000003.1 coordinate 729,248, forward strand.
CGCAGCGCGCGAGCGGGCTCGTGAAACAAATCCTCACATTCAGCCGGAAGGCGGAGATCCGCTACGCGCCCGTCGATCTCAACCAGCTCGCGCGCGACCTGATCGCGCTCATGGCGGAAACGTTTCCCCGCACGGTGACGTTCCAGCTGAATCTCGCCGAAAAGCTCCCGCCCCTCCTCGCCGACCAGACGCAGGTTCAGCAGATCGTGCTTAACCTGTGCGTCAACGCCCGCGACGCTATGCCGCAGGGCGGTGCGATCGCCGTGAGCACGAGCGTCAGGCTCGGGGCCGAGTTGCAGTCGCGGCACCACGCGGCCGAGCCGGCCCGGCGCTACGCATGTCTCGACGTCACGGATACGGGCACGGGCATGACGCCCGAGGTGCGCGCGCGGATCTTCGAGCCATTCTTCACGACGAAGGCCGCCCACAAGGGCACCGGCCTGGGCCTCGCCGTCGTCTACGGCATCGCCACCAGCCATCAGGGTTTCATCGACGTCGACAGCACGCCGGGCGTGGGCAGCACCTTTCACGTTTATCTGCCGCTCGCGACGGAGACGTCCGCGACCGCTGCCACCGGCGGGTCCGCGGAGTTTCCCGCCGGTTCGGAATCGCTCCTGGTCGTCGACGACGAGACCTCGCTGCGCGCGCTGCTCTCCGCCGCCCTCACCCGCAAGGGTTATCGGGTCACCACCGCGGCCACCGGCCTGGAGGCGATCGAGACGATCGGCGACACGAACCAAAAACTCGATGCCGTGCTGCTCGACCTCAACATGCCGGGCACCAACGGCGTGCAGGTGTTGAAAGTCCTGCGCGCGTGCCGACCGGATCTGCCGGTGCTCGTCATCAGCGGCCACATCACGCCGGATGTCCGCACGGAGTTCCAGCAGTTGAACCAGCGGGAGTTTTTGCAAAAACCCTACCGGCTCGACGAGGTCGGCCGGCGTCTGCGCGCGCTGCTGGATCAGACGGCGAAAAAATAATCCGCGCTCCGCACGAGCGGGAGAGCCCCGGCGGTTCGCCGGGCCGGCAATTTGCGCTCAGGATTTCCCGCGATGCGCCGATAACCAGCGTTGGGCGAATACCGGACAATCCATCACATGGACTGCCGTATTATCAATGAATCAACGCGAACCAACGTCCGCACCGTTTGGTGCGGGCCAGGCATTGCCTTGCCTGGCACTGTTGCTCCTTACGCTGCTGGCCGGCGTCCGTGGCTGGTCACGGCCCACGCTGCCACCACGGACTGCCAGTCACATCCAACCTTATCTCGTCGCGCTCGGGGCTCCGCCTCTGCGCTTCGACGAACTCACACCACCTCCCGATCTTGTCACGCGGCCGCCGGCCGGGGCGCCGCCCCAGCCCGTCGAGGTCGCTGACGTCGCCAACCCTCTGACCAACACCACCGCCGCTCCTGCCGTTCCAACGGCGGATGTCATGGCGCCGCCCGTCGCCGCTTCCAACGTTCCCGTCGTTCCCGGTCCGGTCGTCGAACCTGCCGCCGTGGACTCCGAACCCGCCGTCGCGCCGACCCGCACGCCGCCGCCGATCATTCCCGACGAGCTGCGACCGCAGGCCCGCCCCGAAGACTTCCTGCCCTTCTTCCAGATTCCTTCGCCCGCTGGCGACGCCACCGTCATCGTGCCGGTGCCCCGCGCACCCGCGACCGCCGCTCCGCTGCCGCCAAGCTCGGCGACTTACACGCAAACACCTCGATGATTTCCCGCATCCGCTCGTCGCCGGCTCGCGCCCGCGCCCGAGATCTCCCGTCCGCTTCTCTCCGCCATGCCGGACGGCGGGCTCTCGCGCATCGGCCCTCCGCCACGGCCTTGTTGCTGCTTGCGCTCGGCCTCGTGACGCTTCCGGGACGCGCGGAGGACTCCGCTCACGAGCCGTCCGCGACCTCCGGGTCGGAGTCGGCGGTTGCGACAAACCCGCCCGCAGCGACGTCGGACCAGCCGGAGGAAACCGGCGGCTTGAGCGAACGCGAAAGCCAGGGGCTCGTGAACCTCGGCGGCAGCCTGACCGAGCGCGGCGACTACGCGGCGGCGGAGATCGCCTTCCGCCAGGTGCTCAACGGCGACGCCCCGCTGCCGCAAACCAAGCGCGCCCTGCTCGGTCTCGCGCACATGCACCGCAAACAAGGTTCGCTCACCAAGGCCGCCGCCATCTACGAGCGTTACCTCAAGGATTTTCCTGCGGATGACCGCGTGCCCGACGCCCTCCTCGAACTCGGCCGCACGCTGCGCGACATGGGCACCCCGCGGCTCGCCATCGCGCGTTTCTACAACGTCATCAACTCGACGCTGAAACTTCCCGCCGACAGCGGTTTCGGGCACTACCAATTGCTCGCCAAAACCGCGCAGTTCGAGATCGCGGAAACGTATTTCCAATCCGGCGACTACGCCGAGGCCAACAAGTTCTTCTCCCGGCTGCGCATGCTCGACCTCGCGCCGACGGATCGGGCTCGCGCCCATTTCAAAGCCGCGTTCGCACTCCAGCTCGACGGCGATTTCGCCGGCGCGGTCACCAGCCTTCGCGCCTTCATCGACCAATGGCCGGATGACGAGAACATCCCCGAGGCGCGCTTCCTCCTCGCGACCTCGCTGCGTCGCCTGAACCGCCCGCAGGAGGCGCTCACTGCCACCCTCGATCTGTTGCGCGCCGAGCGCTCGCGCTCGCAAGCCGATGCCAAGCGCTGGGCTTACTGGCAACGCCGCACCGGCAACCAGCTCGCCAACGAATTTTTCCAGAACGGCGATTTCCATAACGCGCTTTCAATCTACAGCAGCCTCGCCGCGCTCGGCACGGACCTGACGTGGCGCCTCCCGGTAACCTATCAGGTTGCCCTCTGCTACGAGCGCCTCGGCGATCTCGAGCGCGCCTGCGCGACCTACCGCGCCATCGTCGCGGACGCCGGCGAACAGCCCGCCCCCGACCTCGCCGACGTCGTGCGCATGGCGCAGTCGCGGCTCGCACATGTCGACTGGCGCGACGCGATCAATCGCCGCGTCGCCACCCTCTTTGATTCGACTACGGGGCAAGACATCCCCACTCCTGAAAAACCCGTCGCCAATGACACCCACCGAAGCTCTGCGTCAGCACCAGCTGCTCTGTGACGAACTGCACCAGTTCGCGCTCGAGGAAAATCGTTTTCTGCGGCAGCACCAGCGCCCCCTCGCATCCGAACTGCTGGAGCGCAAACGCACGCTGCTGACGAAACTCGACGAGTCATTGTCGGCATTGCGCACCGTGCCCGCCGGCCGCGTGAAGGAGCCCGAGACTCGCGATCTGCTTGAGCAAACGCGCGCCCGCATCCTGCAGATTCTCCAGCTCGACAAGGAAAACGAGCAGCTCCTGCTCCGCTACAGCCTCACCGGCCCGCGCCCCGCCGCGACGCCCGCGAGTCCTTCGTCCGCGCTCCTCCAGAAAATCTACTCGCGCATTTCCTGAACGGATCGCGCGGTGAATCCCGACGTCCCCGTCGGAATCTTTTTCTGCTCGCATTCGCCGGCCTCGCCCGCCCTCCGGCAGTCGCGTGCCGATCAACGCGGAGGCAGCGAAAACTCCATCGGGAAACGCGATCCCGCGCGCGGCGCCGGAACGCTGACTTCCAGGAGCGAGCTCACCTGCTTGAGCTTTTCTTCGACCTCGATGGCCAGCCCGGGCAAATCGCCCGGCCTGATTGGCACCATCTGCAGCACGGCATCCGCCGGCAGAGCGATCTCTGCCCCGGCACTGCACACCATGCTTCGCAGCCATTTCGCGCAGTGCAGCAGGCACGCCATCCGCGTGTGCGCCGCGCACGCCCGCGGAGCATACTGCCACCGCACCGGTTCGCACATCGGCCGCGGAAATTCCCAATGCTGCAGCAGCGCCGCGCCGGCGTCGGCCTGGGTGAAACCGAGCGCCGCCCGCTCCTGTTCCACCGCCTCGCGGGGAAAGCCCGCGGAACTGAAACGCAGACCCGGACGATTCCGCAGCGCCCAGTCGTCGATCGCGACCATGCCGAGGCTGTGCAGCAAACCGACCGTATACGCGACATCGCGATCCTGACCGGTCCGCAATGCGAGGACCTCGGCCGCCAGCGCGCCGGCCACGGACAACCTCCACAGATCGTCCGCCTCGATTGAATACACCTCGAGCGAGCGAACCAGCACCTGCGCGGCGACCGCGTAGGAAACCAGTTCGTAAACCTGATCGTAGCCGACGCGATTGACCGCCTCGTCGACGGTGAAGCAGCGGACGCCTTTGCTGTAATAGGCGCTGTTGCCGACCTGCAACACGCGCGCGGCGATCGCAGGATCGAGTCGGATCAGCGCCACGATCTCCGCCATCGAGGAGTTCGCATCGCCAAGCAACTGCTTCAACCGCGGCAACACCTTCGGCGCCGAGGGCAGGTGCTTCAGCTCACGCACGATGTCATCAGGCGTGAACGCACCAACGGGCGAAGCTGCAGGATCCGCGATCATGGGGATGATCCCTCATTTCGGCGCAAACCTCGCGGACTTTCGCGGAATATTAAAGAAGCGTCAAAATCCGTAGCGGGATTGGTAAACCACCGACGGCCGCGGATTTGGCAGAACCTTTCAGCGACAAAGGCGCGCGTCGGGCGCAATCCATTGCCGCCCGACGCGGATGCCTTTGTCTACTAACACCACCAACACTGATCCGGAAAAGATTCTAGCGTCCCAAGCTCGCGACCCGCGTCCCGTGGCGGATCTGCTCGTTCAACGCGATCCGCGCGACCATCGCCTTCGGCAGCGCGCCGGTGCGCGACGAAAACGCCTGGGTGATGACGCCGACGAGGTTGTTCTCCGTCACGGTCTCGACGTCCTCACCGTCGTTGTTCAGCCCCGCTGCGACCCAGCCATAGAGCGTCGGACGCACCAGCATGTGCGCCACCGTCTCGCCGCGACGAGTCTTGTAAACCACCGGCAGTCCCGGCCTCAGCCGTTCGTAGCCGCCGGCGCGAATCACCACCGCGGTGCCGTCCACATAAACGGGTTCCATGGACGCGCCCTCGCCCTGCACCGCCACGCAGCCGCGCTGCGCTTTCGCCGCGCGTTCCGCTGCCGCTAGCTCCGTGCCGCGTTCCACGATCTGCGGCAGCGGCGCGTTTTCGGCGAAAAGCGCGAGGTTGCTCTCGTTGACCGAAGTCGTGTTGCACCCGCTCAAGCCGAAGGCTGCGACCGCCGCCACCCCCGCCCACGCCAGCCGGACGAAGCGGCACGAAAGCGAAGGCAACCGGGAAGAAAAGCGGGTCGTTGCAGGCACGCGCCCAGCCTAGGCCACCGCGTAAAATCCCTGTATCCGTGTCGCCCCGTAATTCGCGCTCGCATTTTCCGCTGAGGGATTTCCCTAACTCAAATCGGGAGTATTTCTAGCGTCGTTAGCAGTGGTTTATCGCCTCCGCTCAAATTCGCCCGGGGAAACACCTCAGGCTTGGCGGACGTGGGCTTTGGCCTCAGCGTCCGTTCACCTGCTTCCTTTCATGACTCGAGTGCTTCACGCCGAGGACGACCCGCAGATTGCCGACATGGTCCGCCTGCTCTTCGAGCGTTCGGACCGGGACATCGTGCTCGATCATGTCGACGGCGGACACAAGTGCCTCGCGGCGATGCAACGCGGCGGCTACGACCTGCTCCTGCTGGACCTGATGATGCCGGACCTCGATGGCTTGCAGGTTCTCGGCGAACTCACCGCGCGTTTCGATCCGACGCCGGTGATCATGGTCAGCGCGCAGGGGCAGCACGAACTCGCGGTCCGCGCGCTGCGCGCCGGGGCGGTGGATTGCATCGACAAGAACTCCGCCGATTTCCGCCGCATCTCCGAAATCGCAGCGCGCGCGATCGAACGTCAGCGCCGCCGGCACGCCGTCGCGATCTCCCCTCGCGTCCACCGCGTGCTGTTCGTCGAACCGGAAGTGTCGAACCGCGCCGACGTCGCCGCATTTTTCGCCACCCACGCCTCGCGCCTCCAACTCGAACTCGTCGCACCGCAGGCACTGGCCGAGCTCCTCCGCTCCGGCCAGGAAATCGACGCCTTCGTGCTCGGCCCCGGGCTGCGCGATATCCACCTTTTCGATACATTGCGCCAGCTGCGCTCCCTCGCCGAAGAGGTGCCCGCCCTCGTGCTTTCCGGCGATCGCTCCGCCGAGACGGCGATCATCGCCCATCAACTCGGCGCGCTGGATTATCTTTTCCACGAACCCGGCTGCCTGCCGGAGCTCGTCTTCTCCCTGAACCACGCCTTGCGCCGCGCCGACACCGACCGGCTCAACGCCCGTCTCTCCGCCGAGCTCACCGAGCTGAACCGCTCGCTCGCGGACCAGGTCGCCGAACGCACGCGCGACCTGCAGGCGCAGATCGCCGTCCGCGAAGCCGCGGAACGCCGTGCCGAAGACCACGCCGCGCGCCTGCAGGCGCTTTCCAACCGGCTCCTGCGCGTCCAGGAGGACGAACGTCACGCGATCGCGCGCGAGCTCCACGATCAGGTGGGCCAGTTGCTCACCGGACTACGTTTTCAACTCGAAGCGGCACGCACCCGCCCCGCCGCGCTCGACGACGCGCTCGCCGTCACCGACGACCTCCTCCGCATCGTCCGCGAAATGACCCTCCAACTGCGGCCGCGGATGCTCGACGATTTCGGACTGCGGCCCGCGCTGGAATGGCAGGTGAACCGCTTCCAGACTCAGACCGGCATCGCGGTCGAACTCGACGTCGCCCTCCCCGACCAGCGGCTGAGCGCGACCCTCGAAACCACCACTTACCGCATCGTGCAGGAAGCGCTCACCAACGTCGCCCGCCATTCGGGTGCCCGCGCGGCCGTGGTGACCGTTGCGGCCGACGAACACGCACTGCACGTCGAAATCTCCGACCGCGGCCGCGGCTTCGACGCCACCGCGGCGCTCGGGAAACACAACTCGATCGGCCTCGCCGGCCTCACCGAACGCGTGAACCTCGCCGGCGGGATGTTGGAAATTTTTTCGCAGGCCGGCCAGGGCACGCGCATCCATGCGGAATTTCCGCTCGCCGCTGCGGCCGCCTCCTCCGCCCCATGATCACTGCCCTCATTGCCGACGATCACGAAATCGTTCGTCGCGGCCTTCGCACGATTCTCGAAACCGACGGCGCCTGCACGATCGTCGGCGAAGCGGCCGACGGGCTCGCCGCGGTGCAGCTGGTGGAAAAACACAAGCCGGCGATTCTGATCCTCGATCTCAACATGCCGCGTCTGCACGGGATCGAAGTCCTGCGCCAGACGCGCGCCACGAGTCCACACACGCGCGTGATCGTGCTCTCGATGCACAACGACGAGGCTTACGTGATCGAGACGCTGCGTGCCGGCGCGATGGCGTATATATTGAAAGGATCGGAGTCGCAGGAGATTTCGCGCGCGCTCGCGGAAGTGCTCGCCGGCCGGCGCTTCCTGAGCGCGCCGTTGTCCGAATGGGCGATCAACGCGCTCGTCGCGAAACCCGCCGACGCCGGCGATCCGTTGCAGGCGGTCACGCCGCGCGAGCGGATGGTGCTGCAACTCGCGGCGGAAGGTGCGAGCAACAGCGAGATCGCGGAGAAGCTGTTCATCAGCCCCCGCACCGCGGAGACGCATCGCACGAACCTCCTGCGCAAGCTCGGCCTGCAAACCCAGACTGACCTCGTCCGCTTCGCGATCCGCAAGGGCCTGCTCACGCCGTAAGCGGGGCAGCGACAGCGACGCAATGAAACACTGCGCCGAGACCTCTGAACGCTCGTCAACGGGGCCGCGGTCGTGAGACCGCGGAGATAGTGACGAGAAACGTCGCGCGATCGCCATTGGCCTCGCTTCAACGGAGCCGCGGTCGTGAGACCGCGGAGATGAGGAGGGCGTGTGTCCGCTCGGACCGGAGATTACACCGCTTCAACGGAGCCGCGGTCGTGAGACCGCGGAGATGACGTGCCGAGTCTCCGTGAAGAATGCGCCGCTGCCGGCTTCAACGGAGCCGCGGTCGTGAGACCGCGGAGATCCAGTCGTAGCATTCCCACAGCACATCCTTGGCGACGTCCTTCAACGGAGCCGCGGTCGTGAGACCGCGGAGATTGGTTTATTGTCGAGCAAATCTGAATACACAGCACATCCTTCAACGGAGCCGCGGTCGTGAGACCGCGGAGATATCCTCGCCACGAGCACGATCGGCGTCACCCGCAACCTTCAACGGAGCCGCGGTCGTGAGACCGCGGAGATCGGCGCCGCACCTGTCGTGCAGCCCTCCGGAGCCGCGCCTTCAACGGAGCCGCGGTCGTGAGACCGCGGAGATATGTCTGCCACATTGTGGGCAGAGTTAGGTAAGCCACGCCTTCAACGGAGCCGCGGTCGTGAGACCGCGGAGATACCACAGAAAATGAAGATCACCATCCGCGACGTAATCCTTCAACGGAGCCGCGGTCGTGAGACCGCGGAGATGAGCTTCGCCTCGTTCAGCCGGCGCAGCACCTCGGCGTCCTTCAACGGAGCCGCGGTCGTGAGACCGCGGAGATTTCATGGACGAGGTGGTGAAGATCGTCCACTCCCGCCTTCAACGGAGCCGCGGTCGTGAGACCGCGGAGATCGACAAGCTGAACAACCAGCCCAAGCAGCTCACACACCTTCAACGGAGCCGCGGTCGTGAGACCGCGGAGATACGTATCCTTGTCCGTCGGCCTCGATAGCAGGACCGCCCCTTCAACGGAGCCGCGGTCGTGAGACCGCGGAGATAACTTACGCGCAACATATTTTTTCTTTCGCGAGCTGGTCCTTCAACGGAGCCGCGGTCGTGAGACCGCGGAGATACCGTGGGGCGCCGAGCGCTCGGCCTACGGCGCACGCGCCTTCAACGGAGCCGCGGTCGTGAGACCGCGGAGATATCAATGGCTGGACGGCGACGGTTGCGGCGATCCTGAACCTTCAACGGAGCCGCGGTCGTGAGACCGCGGAGATCACGCGGTCGAAGAACGACGTGAGCGAGAGGCGATTCCCTTCAACGGAGCCGCGGTCGTGAGACCGCGGAGATGCGTCTTACGCTACGGCGAGGTGCTTCTACCAAGGGATGCTTCAACGGAGCCGCGGTCGTGAGACCGCGGAGATTTGCGTGGTGAGCGTCCACGTTTCAGCCCGTATCGTAGCTTCAACGGAGCCGCGGTCGTGAGACCGCGGAGATCATCAGCCAAAACGCAACGCCCGGCCCGATAGGAACGCTTCAACGGAGCCGCGGTCGTGAGACCGCGGAGATACAAAAGCACCCGCGATACCGGGTGGTCACTGGTATCGGCTTCAACGGAGCCGCGGTCGTGAGACCGCGGAGATGTCTTTTAGCGATATTTCCGATCGCGATTTGGGGCGCTTCAACGGAGCCGCGGTCGTGAGACCGCGGAGATAGGCGATTCCCGGCCATCTGCGGGGAGGAAACGACAAGCTTCAACGGAGCCGCGGTCGTGAGACCGCGGAGATAAAGTTTCTTCTGTGCGGTGGTCACGGCGCCTGAAATGGCTTCAACGGAGCCGCGGTCGTGAGACCGCGGAGATAAAAGAGAAAGAAAAGCTGGGAGTAAGAAGGGAAAGGCTTCAACGGAGCCGCGGTCGTGAGACCGCGGAGATCTGTTCGAATTTCACGAGAACCACTGGAAGCTTCTCGCTTCAACGGAGCCGCGGTCGTGAGACCGCGGAGATGGTGCATTCACTTCGCGCCACTCGTCAGCCGCGCGGAGCGCTTCAACGGAGCCGCGGTCGTGAGACCGCGGAGATGCCGCAGGCGTGATGGATGCCGTGCAGGAGCCGCACGGCTTCAACGGAGCCGCGGTCGTGAGACCGCGGAGATGACGGCTGATGGGCGCCGCTGGCTTTCGCCTGACGCTTCAACGGAGCCGCGGTCGTGAGACCGCGGAGATGAGGCCGCGCGCCTCGCGCTCGCCGGCGCAGCGTATCCGCTTCAACGGAGCCGCGGTCGTGAGACCGCGGAGATATTGGCAGCGCCGCCGCGCTGATTCAGACCGCGCTCACGCTTCAACGGAGCCGCGGTCGTGAGACCGCGGAGATCTGGCCGTCCGCGATTGGCGTCGGTATGCGGTATTTGCTTCAACGGAGCCGCGGTCGTGAGACCGCGGAGATTCCAGGGCGCTCGCCGACCTCGAGCGCGCGTTTTTGCTTCAACGGAGCCGCGGTCGTGAGACCGCGGAGATCGTTCTCGCGATCAAGTTTCCCAGCGGCTGGCATACCGCTTCAACGGAGCCGCGGTCGTGAGACCGCGGAGATACAGATGGCCTCGTTGCGCTCTGGCCTGTGGTTGGCCGGGCTTCAACGGAGCCGCGGTCGTGAGACCGCGGAGATTCCTCGTGATCGTCATCGGCAAACACGACGGGCAGGCTTCAACGGAGCCGCGGTCGTGAGACCGCGGAGATTCACACTGTTTCTCGTCTTCGCGACAACCCTGTTCGCGCTTCAACGGAGCCGCGGTCGTGAGACCGCGGAGATACACGGAGACCGCGCATGCGCGCAAGAGTCTCCGCTTTGCTTCAACGGAGCCGCGGTCGTGAGACCGCGGAGATGCCACGCCGCCCCATTTGAGCCTGTAGTCACCGAGGAGGCTTCAACGGAGCCGCGGTCGTGAGACCGCGGAGATCACTGGGAGGATCACCGAATAGGCGTGGCCGATGCAGCTTCAACGGAGCCGCGGTCGTGAGACCGCGGAGATCACGTCGCCCGGCTGGCCGGAACCTTTGAGCGCTTCGCTTCAACGGAGCCGCGGTCGTGAGACCGCGGAGATTCCGCGCGCGGTTGCGCGCATCCTCGACGGTGAAGAGAGCTTCAACGGAGCCGCGGTCGTGAGACCGCGGAGATACCCAGTTGTCACTCCTCGGCTCAATGGTTCGGAAATGCTTCAACGGAGCCGCGGTCGTGAGACCGCGGAGATACGGCATAGGGGTTCTACAGGTTTCCCCTATTCGCGCTTCAACGGAGCCGCGGTCGTGAGACCGCGGAGATAGACGCGATGTGGGCGGAGGCGGCAACGGCAGTCGGGCTTCAACGGAGCCGCGGTCGTGAGACCGCGGAGATGGGGGTTATTCCCGAGGGTGGGACAACGCCGCCGCCTGGCTTCAACGGAGCCGCGGTCGTGAGACCGCGGAGATCCCCAGCATTTTCGTGGCGAGGACCGAGAGGCAGATGTGCTTCAACGGAGCCGCGGTCGTGAGACCGCGGAGATAGTTTTGCTCACTCGTCATCAACTACGACCTCCCGTGGCTTCAACGGAGCCGCGGTCGTGAGACCGCGGAGATCGACCTTCTCCATGACGATCCCCGTCGGGGCTTCGTGCTTCAACGGAGCCGCGGTCGTGAGACCGCGGAGATTCGACAGCGAGCACCACGTGATGCCACGCACCATGCTTCAACGGAGCCGCGGTCGTGAGACCGCGGAGATATTCAGCATCACGGCGACGGATTCGCGCGATTACTCGCTTCAACGGAGCCGCGGTCGTGAGACCGCGGAGATGTTCCTCCTGCGCGAAAGCCACTGCCGACAGCAGAATAGCTTCAACGGAGCCGCGGTCGTGAGACCGCGGAGATCTGCTATCGAAGCGGCTACGGGCGTAGACCAATTGAGGCTTCAACGGAGCCGCGGTCGTGAGACCGCGGAGATTTTCATGCAAATCGCGCCGTTGCGAGGGGTGAATTGGCTTCAACGGAGCCGCGGTCGTGAGACCGCGGAGATCTCCCACGAGGAGCGCGCCATGATCGAAGAAATCTCGGCTTCAACGGAGCCGCGGTCGTGAGACCGCGGAGATGCCTTGCAGTTGCTCAACGGCGATGAGTTCCGGTGTATCGCTTCAACGGAGCCGCGGTCGTGAGACCGCGGAGATCTTCGCAGTCGAAGAAGTGATTATTCTTCGTGCGCGGCTTCAACGGAGCCGCGGTCGTGAGACCGCGGAGATCTGTGCACGGTGCCGTAGGTGCCACCGCGAGCACAGAGCTTCAACGGAGCCGCGGTCGTGAGACCGCGGAGATGTAGTCGGCATCGGGCGTCGTGCCCGGGTTCTCGGAGCTTCAACGGAGCCGCGGTCGTGAGACCGCGGAGATCTCGGTGATGACCGTGCAGGAGCCTCCCGTCATAACGCTTCAACGGAGCCGCGGTCGTGAGACCGCGGAGATAGCGACCTTTCCAATAAAGTGTAGAGTTCCCTGACCCGCTTCAACGGAGCCGCGGTCGTGAGACCGCGGAGATAAAACCTTCAGCTCTGCCGCCAACACTGCAGAGTTCGCTTCAACGGAGCCGCGGTCGTGAGACCGCGGAGATGAAAAAGCCGAAGTCGGCGTGCACGCCCGGTTGATGCTTCAACGGAGCCGCGGTCGTGAGACCGCGGAGATGCGGCGTCGTCGGCATCGCCGCGCGCCGCGAAGAGCCGGCTTCAACGGAGCCGCGGTCGTGAGACCGCGGAGATTAAGTGTTCGGGGAAAGCTACGTTGGCACGGCGACTGGCTTCAACGGAGCCGCGGTCGTGAGACCGCGGAGATATCTCCAACGTCGCGACGGTGTTAGCGTTGAACGAGCTTCAACGGAGCCGCGGTCGTGAGACCGCGGAGATGACGAAAACGGGGTTTTCGACATCGCCGCCGTCTGGCTTCAACGGAGCCGCGGTCGTGAGACCGCGGAGATCATGCAGCCCACCAAGAAGACGCCCAAGAAACGAAAAGCTTCAACGGAGCCGCGGTCGTGAGACCGCGGAGATGCCCTTGAGTCCGCCGGCCTTCGCCACAGTCTGCACGCTTCAACGGAGCCGCGGTCGTGAGACCGCGGAGATGGGCCTGTGGATGGCCCGCCAGCTCTGGGTTTCGTTTCGCTTCAACGGAGCCGCGGTCGTGAGACCGCGGAGATGGCGTGCAGGTCTAACAAGGTGATTGGGCATAACTGGCTTCAACGGAGCCGCGGTCGTGAGACCGCGGAGATCAAGCCACTGCGATTCAAGCTCGTTGCCGGCAAGTCGCTTCAACGGAGCCGCGGTCGTGAGACCGCGGAGATTTGGGCTTCGCCCCGGTCTCGTCGAGCAGGGCGACGCTTCAACGGAGCCGCGGTCGTGAGACCGCGGAGATCATATACGACAATCCGGGCGGTAGTGCCGTGCAGGGCTTCAACGGAGCCGCGGTCGTGAGACCGCGGAGATACCCGGTGACCTCGCCCTTGCGGTCCTGCTTGCGCCGCTTCAACGGAGCCGCGGTCGTGAGACCGCGGAGATCCAACAAATACTCGACTACCACGATGGAACCTACGAACGCTTCAACGGAGCCGCGGTCGTGAGACCGCGGAGATACGGGCGGGCCCTCGGCTTCGTCGGCGGCGGTCCCGGCTTCAACGGAGCCGCGGTCGTGAGACCGCGGAGATCGATCGACCACACGCGAGGCTTCCAGCGGCGAAACGCTTCAACGGAGCCGCGGTCGTGAGACCGCGGAGATGACCTGACTACGGCTGTGGACCCCTCCGGGATCGCGCTTCAACGGAGCCGCGGTCGTGAGACCGCGGAGATCTTCGTTGGCGTCGACCCAGAGCGTCGGCGCCGGCGCTTCAACGGAGCCGCGGTCGTGAGACCGCGGAGATAAAGAGAGGTGGGCGGCGCGCGTAGCTGGCCCTATCGCTTCAACGGAGCCGCGGTCGTGAGACCGCGGAGATATGGGGCACCTCTATAAGAGGCCCACAAGAGCTCGCGCAAGCTTCAACGGAGCCGCGGTCGTGAGACCGCGGAGATCGTAAGGATCCGTTGCTCGAGATCGAAGTCGCCTGTGCGCTTCAACGGAGCCGCGGTCGTGAGACCGCGGAGATGTATTGCTTGAAGTAATACAGCATAACGCTATACTTGCTTCAACGGAGCCGCGGTCGTGAGACCGCGGAGATGAGAAGCGGCCCGAAGTCTTCGTGCCCGAGCAGGACGGCTTCAACGGAGCCGCGGTCGTGAGACCGCGGAGATACTCAGCCACCACGGTCGGCGTCAGCTTCAGCGCCCCAGCTTCAACGGAGCCGCGGTCGTGAGACCGCGGAGATCCCTGGCGACCGCGCAGGAAGAGTCGGGCATCTACCCGCTTCAACGGAGCCGCGGTCGTGAGACCGCGGAGATGGCACGTCTAGCACCAAGTCGAGACCGCGGATACGGTAGCTTCAACGGAGCCGCGGTCGTGAGACCGCGGAGATATCTAGAGGGCGACCCTTTCCGCTTCCCAGCTCCTCCGCTTCAACGGAGCCGCGGTCGTGAGACCGCGGAGATGGTGCCGGCCTCGACCAGGGCGGCGAAGCGCGGTTTGCTTCAACGGAGCCGCGGTCGTGAGACCGCGGAGATCGCCGAAGCCGCCACCGCCGCTGCCATCGCCAGCTTCGCTTCAACGGAGCCGCGGTCGTGAGACCGCGGAGATGTCGCCGATCATCGTCAGCGGTTCGGTCTCCACTTCGCTTCAACGGAGCCGCGGTCGTGAGACCGCGGAGATGTCGCCGATTACGAGCGCTTCGCGATGCGCTGCGAGCTTCAACGGAGCCGCGGTCGTGAGACCGCGGAGATGGCGCGTTGCGCGAAACCCATGCGCTTCGTCGTCTCGCTTCAACGGAGCCGCGGTCGTGAGACCGCGGAGATCTGCTCCATGACCAGCGTATCCTTGAGCGTTTTCAGGCTTCAACGGAGCCGCGGTCGTGAGACCGCGGAGATGTCTGCGCAGCCGCTGGTGCCGCCGCCGGGGGATTGCTTCAACGGAGCCGCGGTCGTGAGACCGCGGAGATAGCCACGCCCGTCGACGGCACAGCGCAAGAATCCTGAGCTTCAACGGAGCCGCGGTCGTGAGACCGCGGAGATAAATTGTAAACCAGCACGGTTTACTATCTAGTAAATGCTTCAACGGAGCCGCGGTCGTGAGACCGCGGAGATACCAATCGCGCCATCCAGTTCGTTAACCGCATGACACGCTTCAACGGAGCCGCGGTCGTGAGACCGCGGAGATTTCATCGGTTGGCTTTCCTGATGCTCTGAGGTCCAGGCTTCAACGGAGCCGCGGTCGTGAGACCGCGGAGATAAGCAAGCAGGTGGAGCGCTGCCGCGAGTTCGGATGCTTCAACGGAGCCGCGGTCGTGAGACCGCGGAGATATTCGGAGCCGGAGCGGTCGCCGGAGACGGCTGATCCGCTTCAACGGAGCCGCGGTCGTGAGACCGCGGAGATGAGATAGACCGTGCACCGAAATCCGTTGCCCTTCCGGCTTCAACGGAGCCGCGGTCGTGAGACCGCGGAGATGTCCCTCGATTCGCTGACTCGCCGTATCGGCTTCTCGCTTCAACGGAGCCGCGGTCGTGAGACCGCGGAGATTCCGCAAGTCTTTTCCTCAGGTGTTCACCCGATGCTCGCTTCAACGGAGCCGCGGTCGTGAGACCGCGGAGATGCAGACGTCAAAACCTGTATGGGAAAACCCGATACCGCTTCAACGGAGCCGCGGTCGTGAGACCGCGGAGATCGTCAACGTCACTGACCAAAGCCCCGTAGTCGTATTGCTTCAACGGAGCCGCGGTCGTGAGACCGCGGAGATATCGCCGAGATCGCGTCCTCGCCGTTGTTCGCCTTGCTTCAACGGAGCCGCGGTCGTGAGACCGCGGAGATTGTATCGACCGGTTCGAAAGGCGCGCCCCTGACTCACGCTTCAACGGAGCCGCGGTCGTGAGACCGCGGAGATGCGCCGCCGCCGCGAACAAGCCGCGCGCGATGCCCGGCGCTTCAACGGAGCCGCGGTCGTGAGACCGCGGAGATGCGCCGCCGCCGCGAACAAGCCGCGCGCGATGCCCGGCGCTTCAACGGAGCCGCGGTCGTGAGACCGCGGAGATGGTCCGCGCGAGTCCGCATTCTGACCATGAAAGTGACGAGCTTCAACGGAGCCGCGGTCGTGAGACCGCGGAGATGGACGATGGGGCCATCGACGGTGGCGAGCAGATCGAGCTTCAACGGAGCCGCGGTCGTGAGACCGCGGAGATGACGAATACAAGGAGAGTGCGATCATCGGTTTCTCGCTTCAACGGAGCCGCGGTCGTGAGACCGCGGAGATGATTCCGTTTTGGTCGATGACGTTGGGCATTTTAAGGCTTCAACGGAGCCGCGGTCGTGAGACCGCGGAGATGGCGGGCTACAAGAAAGGCAAGGCCGAGGGCTGGCTCGCTTCAACGGAGCCGCGGTCGTGAGACCGCGGAGATGTCTCCGCGTGGTCCTCTGCGATCTTCCCGTCCTGGCTTCAACGGAGCCGCGGTCGTGAGACCGCGGAGATTGTTGACGGGTTCACCGTTGCCTTGGGTTCTCCCTTGCTTCAACGGAGCCGCGGTCGTGAGACCGCGGAGATACTCCTTGTTTTCGTCCTCGCACCATGCACAGACCGGCTTCAACGGAGCCGCGGTCGTGAGACCGCGGAGATCCGCGGGGGTGCGGTCGTTTCGACTATTGCGAAACTTGCTTCAACGGAGCCGCGGTCGTGAGACCGCGGAGATTCGAGCCGTCGCTGCAGCGCAAGTTGTCGGCGGCTGGCTTCAACGGAGCCGCGGTCGTGAGACCGCGGAGATGGTGCGGATGTCTTCGCCGACAACGACAAGCAGATGGCTTCAACGGAGCCGCGGTCGTGAGACCGCGGAGATTTTGGGCGGCGGTCGTTTGGATTGCGTCGGACATTTTGCTTCAACGGAGCCGCGGTCGTGAGACCGCGGAGATATACCCGACCAACTTTACGACGCAATGCGGACCCCGCTTCAACGGAGCCGCGGTCGTGAGACCGCGGAGATATGACGTTTACGTTTCGGGATGGGGTTGGACATCGCGGCTTCAACGGAGCCGCGGTCGTGAGACCGCGGAGATAAGGCCCTAAAGACGGCGGTTGTTATCTTCGTGGCTTCAACGGAGCCGCGGTCGTGAGACCGCGGAGATAGGGAATTTGCCAGCAAAGGGAAAAAGAAAGGCGAGCTTCAACGGAGCCGCGGTCGTGAGACCGCGGAGATGGTTCTTTGCGACCGGTTGGGAATTTCATCAATGCGCTTCAACGGAGCCGCGGTCGTGAGACCGCGGAGATGGTTCTTTGCGACCGGTTGGGAATTTCATCAATGCGCTTCAACGGAGCCGCGGTCGTGAGACCGCGGAGATTCGCATTTACGGCGAGACGGTCGCGCGGGTTTGTCGGCTTCAACGGAGCCGCGGTCGTGAGACCGCGGAGATATGGAAAACGGCGAGCAAGGGAATCGGGCGCGACATAGCTTCAACGGAGCCGCGGTCGTGAGACCGCGGAGATCGGACCGAATCCAAAGTCAAGGGTCATCGTTACCTTGCTTCAACGGAGCCGCGGTCGTGAGACCGCGGAGATGCCGCATTGGTCGCGATTTGAAGCGCACGCTCGCCGCTTCAACGGAGCCGCGGTCGTGAGACCGCGGAGATAACGCCTTCGCGTTCAACCCAACCGTCAACACGTCGCTTCAACGGAGCCGCGGTCGTGAGACCGCGGAGATTATCGGGACATTCCGGGGTCAACCTGTTGCCGCAACGCTTCAACGGAGCCGCGGTCGTGAGACCGCGGAGATGTTGCGCAACGAATAGTTATCGGCGCGAAGATACTTCGCTTCAACGGAGCCGCGGTCGTGAGACCGCGGAGATGCAACGACGCTTCATGTTCACGCGGTTTACTCGCACGCTTCAACGGAGCCGCGGTCGTGAGACCGCGGAGATGTCGTCATGCGCGACCTAACGGCTGCCGACATCCTGCTTCAACGGAGCCGCGGTCGTGAGACCGCGGAGATTATTACGGCGGACACGTCGAAGTTTTTGAAGGCGGCGCTTCAACGGAGCCGCGGTCGTGAGACCGCGGAGATATCTGCCCACCGACCACCAACGACGCCCCGAAACTCTGCTTCAACGGAGCCGCGGTCGTGAGACCGCGGAGATGTGAACGGTTTCGTGCCGCCAAGCAGCGCGACTGCTCGCGGCTTCAACGGAGCCGCGGTCGTGAGACCGCGGAGATGCGTCTGGTTCGCAATTCTTGGTCTGGTGGCTGACTGCTTCAACGGAGCCGCGGTCGTGAGACCGCGGAGATGGACATGCACTACGCGCTGGCGGACGGCATCATCGAGCTTCAACGGAGCCGCGGTCGTGAGACCGCGGAGATGAGGCGACGCAGCTGCGGATCGCCGGGGCCATCATGAGCTTCAACGGAGCCGCGGTCGTGAGACCGCGGAGATCGCTGATCGTGGTGAGTTCCTCTGTTGCGGTGAGCGCTTCAACGGAGCCGCGGTCGTGAGACCGCGGAGATCGTAGCGAGTGGCACGACGGTGGCCGGGCGTGGCGTGGCTTCAACGGAGCCGCGGTCGTGAGACCGCGGAGATACCGACTTCGCGACAGCATTCAGCGAGTGGCGCGACGCTTCAACGGAGCCGCGGTCGTGAGACCGCGGAGATAGTGTGCCGACGGTGGGCGCGGGACGGCAGGTCGATAGCTTCAACGGAGCCGCGGTCGTGAGACCGCGGAGATCGTTTACGCAGTGGCGCGAGGCGAGCGCCTTGATCGGCTTCAACGGAGCCGCGGTCGTGAGACCGCGGAGATACCGCCGACACGGCGACAATGGAAAATATTACACGTTGCTTCAACGGAGCCGCGGTCGTGAGACCGCGGAGATGGTGATGGGATTGGAGGTTGCGGATTACTGACGGTTGGCTTCAACGGAGCCGCGGTCGTGAGACCGCGGAGATAAAAGATGACCAACGCGCCGCCGAGCGCACCTAAAGCTTCAACGGAGCCGCGGTCGTGAGACCGCGGAGATCGCAAAGTGGGGCAGCGTTGGCGGCTCTAAAACCTCGCTTCAACGGAGCCGCGGTCGTGAGACCGCGGAGATGTCATCGCAACCGCCGTCTTTCTCTCCGCAAAAACGCTTCAACGGAGCCGCGGTCGTGAGACCGCGGAGATCTGGTCAGTCACGGCGTGCTGAGGAATCCGCGGCGGAGCTTCAACGGAGCCGCGGTCGTGAGACCGCGGAGATAACGCGCCCGCCAACGCGGACAACCTCGCTTTCCGAGCTTCAACGGAGCCGCGGTCGTGAGACCGCGGAGATGTTAAAAACCCGTCTTTGGATTTCAACCCATTTGGCTGGCTTCAACGGAGCCGCGGTCGTGAGACCGCGGAGATTGACTTACGGAGTTTGCCCCATTTCCGGGGGCAAAGGCTTCAACGGAGCCGCGGTCGTGAGACCGCGGAGATCATCATTGCGCGGGGATAGGCGGAATTGATGTCATAGCTTCAACGGAGCCGCGGTCGTGAGACCGCGGAGATATCAGCATCACCGTGGCGCGCGAAGCCGCCGGCAGCGGCTTCAACGGAGCCGCGGTCGTGAGACCGCGGAGATGCCGGAGGGCGACGAGTCGGTTGTCTCCTATGTGCTGCTTCAACGGAGCCGCGGTCGTGAGACCGCGGAGATGGGAGGTCGGGAAAATCGAATCCGCCTGTGGTCCCAAGCTTCAACGGAGCCGCGGTCGTGAGACCGCGGAGATGTTCTAGCCTCTGTCAAGCCCCATCTCTTCCGGTCAAGCTTCAACGGAGCCGCGGTCGTGAGACCGCGGAGATTGTGTCGTGGTGTGTGTCGCGTTTTTCATGTTGCCGCTTCAACGGAGCCGCGGTCGTGAGACCGCGGAGATGCCCGGAGGTGAGTCGTGATTATTGCGTGGTCGGAGCTTCAACGGAGCCGCGGTCGTGAGACCGCGGAGATCTGTCTAGGTGCGGACGCATCGAGCCGGTGTCGGCAACGGCTTCAACGGAGCCGCGGTCGTGAGACCGCGGAGATAAGACGCCGAGAACGTGCTGGAGTTCATCTCCGGAAACGCTTCAACGGAGCCGCGGTCGTGAGACCGCGGAGATCAAACATGCGGCGCCAGTCGTCGGCGGTGATGGTGTTGCTTCAACGGAGCCGCGGTCGTGAGACCGCGGAGATCGTGCGCCTCGACTATATGACTCCAATGCCGGAAGGTGCTTCAACGGAGCCGCGGTCGTGAGACCGCGGAGATTCGGGTCTATGCAGGTGGCTGACGTGATACGACACGAGCTTCAACGGAGCCGCGGTCGTGAGACCGCGGAGATGCGCCGCCGTTAGGACGCTGGTAGCTTTTCTCCAAATGCTTCAACGGAGCCGCGGTCGTGAGACCGCGGAGATCGCCGGACTCGAACAGTGCGTGCCGATGGCTGCGCTCGCTTCAACGGAGCCGCGGTCGTGAGACCGCGGAGATCGGGTGTTAGCGGGTCCGCGTCGTTACCCGTGGCAGCTTCAACGGAGCCGCGGTCGTGAGACCGCGGAGATCCGCCCTTCCTTGTCTAAATAGTAACAACTACAACGCTTCAACGGAGCCGCGGTCGTGAGACCGCGGAGATCACGGTGCCTGATCTTTGCGCAACGTCATCCAGACCAAGCTTCAACGGAGCCGCGGTCGTGAGACCGCGGAGATGGCGGCGCGTCGAGTCATGGCACGATTTCAGCTGTGCTCGCTTCAACGGAGCCGCGGTCGTGAGACCGCGGAGATAGCTTCGCACACAGACGCCGCACGCGCTCCCACGTCGGGCTTCAACGGAGCCGCGGTCGTGAGACCGCGGAGATTCGATTGTGCAGGGGGTCGTTGGAATCGTCGGAACTGCTTCAACGGAGCCGCGGTCGTGAGACCGCGGAGATCTACCAACGGCCGAACGGCGGTGCGAGTAGCTATGGCGCTTCAACGGAGCCGCGGTCGTGAGACCGCGGAGATACTGCATCGGCTGCACCTCCGGCGGTGCCTCCTGCGCGCTTCAACGGAGCCGCGGTCGTGAGACCGCGGAGATGTCACCAATCTTGCGCTCGATCTGGCGCGACTGCAGGCTTCAACGGAGCCGCGGTCGTGAGACCGCGGAGATACGGGCAATGAGCATCCCGACACGCGCTCCAGCTTGCTTCAACGGAGCCGCGGTCGTGAGACCGCGGAGATTTCGAACAGCGTTTTTATTACGGTCGGCGTTCGCCGCTTCAACGGAGCCGCGGTCGTGAGACCGCGGAGATAGCACCGTTTGACGCTTTTTTTCGCTTTTCGTCAACAGCTTCAACGGAGCCGCGGTCGTGAGACCGCGGAGATAAAAAAAAGACCCCCGGCGTTAGCGCGCCGAGGGCACAGCTTCAACGGAGCCGCGGTCGTGAGACCGCGGAGATTTCCTCACGCCTCGGACGCTGAAATTCGAGACGCCAGGCTTCAACGGAGCCGCGGTCGTGAGACCGCGGAGATGAGACTTCCGTTTTTGCTACGCTGCTACGCTCTGCTACGCTTCAACGGAGCCGCGGTCGTGAGACCGCGGAGATGATGGCGGCGGCGTTGTGCTGGTCGCCGGACAACAGCTGCTTCAACGGAGCCGCGGTCGTGAGACCGCGGAGATGAAGGAATGGCCAACGAATCGCGTGTTGCTCGACGCCGGCTTCAACGGAGCCGCGGTCGTGAGACCGCGGAGATGGGCGCGTTTACTCTCGGCGCGCTGAACTGTCCCGAGCTTCAACGGAGCCGCGGTCGTGAGACCGCGGAGATCAAAAGTCTCGCGCGGTTTCGGCCGCTCCGAATAAGCTTCAACGGAGCCGCGGTCGTGAGACCGCGGAGATAACGCGAAGCCGAAACCCGAGATCTCCACCATCATGCTTCAACGGAGCCGCGGTCGTGAGACCGCGGAGATTCCACCGGTCGCATCGCCGCGATTTCCGCCGCCGAGCTTCAACGGAGCCGCGGTCGTGAGACCGCGGAGATCCGCAATGAGCGAAAGGAGTCGTTTCGCGGTTTTCGGCTTCAACGGAGCCGCGGTCGTGAGACCGCGGAGATGGTATCTCGCGCTCCATCAGATTAAGCGCGGCGAGCGCTTCAACGGAGCCGCGGTCGTGAGACCGCGGAGATCATAGGGTGAGCTATGGGGCGGAGGGAAAGGGAGGGGCTTCAACGGAGCCGCGGTCGTGAGACCGCGGAGATTCGTCTCCGCTCGAGGCGACGGTGCTCGGAGTGATGGCTTCAACGGAGCCGCGGTCGTGAGACCGCGGAGATCAACTGATCTTTCACCGTCTCCCACGCCGCCCACAGCTTCAACGGAGCCGCGGTCGTGAGACCGCGGAGATGGCTGCGCGCAGCAAAGTATCCCTCACCCGCACATCCTGCTTCAACGGAGCCGCGGTCGTGAGACCGCGGAGATGTTTGTCAGGCGCGAACCGCGAAGACGAAGACCAAGCTTCAACGGAGCCGCGGTCGTGAGACCGCGGAGATGGGGGCCAACAGGGAAACGTAGTCGGAATCGGACCCGGGCTTCAACGGAGCCGCGGTCGTGAGACCGCGGAGATTCACAAGCCCGAACGCACAGAGCGCCCACGCCGAGGCTTCAACGGAGCCGCGGTCGTGAGACCGCGGAGATGCAGTGGATCGCAGACCGAGCGCCCGGTTTGGAACAAGCTTCAACGGAGCCGCGGTCGTGAGACCGCGGAGATGCGCTCGAAGATCAGCTCGACGTTGATTGTCGTGTCGCTTCAACGGAGCCGCGGTCGTGAGACCGCGGAGATGGCATCTACGCAACCCTGTGCTGGGACGTTGGCAAGACCGGGTTTTGCGAGCGGGACGCGCGAGACCGCCCATTGCGTTCGCTCCTCTTCGTCCAAAACCCCACAACCTCCTGCCCTCCAACGCGCGAGCGCCTGCCTTGTGGCTTTCACCACCCTGGTGCTCGCAAAGTTCAGCGACAAAAAACACCCCGGGTCACACCACATAGCAGGGCTGGTCGAAATGATGATACGCCTGCCCGATCGCCGTGATCTGGCGATCGCCACGCGTCTCCGCCGGCCCGAGTTCAATAAACAGCACCTGGTCGGCCTCGTGATGGATGATCTCCTTCAGCTTCGCCTCCAGCGCCACCCGCTCTGTCGCGCTCAGGTCGCATTCAAAAACCGAATACTGCAGGTGATTGCCGTAATCCTGGCAGGTGCGAAACACTTTTCGCAGCCGCTTCGGATCGGCGATGTCGTAGCTTACGATGTAGGTGTGGCGCATCGCTAAATCGATGATTTGTAAAACAGACCCGACCGATCGGCCTTCATCTTGCAGATTCGTCCGACGCCCGTCGAGCCGGCGGTCGACGCCTTATCGCGTGGTGAAAGGAACATATTGCTCGATCTCGCCCGTCAACGCCTTCGCCAGCAGCCGGGCCTGGAGTTCCAGCGCCCGCCGGTAACTCACCTGATAATCGAACACCGGATGCACGATCGTGGCATTCAATCGCTGCTCATACGCGTTGAAGAAACGCTTGCGTCCATCGGCACTCAGGTTGACGGCGTCGCCGGCGCGCACGAAATCACCCGGGCCGATCACGCGTGTGTTGATCGCCGTCAACACCACCGAATCGACGACCAACGGCCGAAACTCCTCCATCAAATCCAGGGCGAGCGCTGGCCGTCCAAAACGCGGCTGATGATAAAACCCCACGTAAGGATCGAAGCCCACCGCGTGTGCCGCCACGGTGCAATCGCGCGCGAGCAGGCTGTATCCAAGCGACAACAACGCGTTCACGGCGTCGCGCGGCGGGCGGCGGTTGCGCCGCGTGAAGTCGAACGTGAAAAACTGCTGCCCTGCCGCATCTCCCTTCGTCTTGCGGGCGGTGGCCGCCGTCGGCTCCGGCGCCCGTTCCACTCCCCCGCCCGCCTCTGCCAGGATCGCCTCGTCGTCCGGCGCCGCGTTGTCCCCGAGCTTGATCATTCCGGCGAAGCTCTCGAAATACACCAACGCGGCGGAACCTTCGATCCCGAGCAGTTCCCCAATGTTTTCCGCCTCGAGCGCCGATTGCGCCGCATGCTTCATGCGCGCCAGGGACAGAGCCGGCGCAGAGATATGATTGCGCATGAGCAGCGTGCGTTGATTCCGGATCTTGCCGTGCACGCACAGCCGCGCGATGCGCAACGATTCCTCCGAATCGGCCGCCGTGCGAAATTGCGTGATCCGCGTGAACACATTTTTGAGACTCTGCCCGCGCGTCAGGCCGTAGAAAAAGCCGCCGCTCGAGAAATAGCTCACCGGGATGTCCTTCTCGCACAACGTCTGAAGCAACGCGGTCGAGATCGTCGCTGCGCCAAAAACCGCCACGTGGCTCAGATCGGTCATGCGCACCTCGGCCACCACCTCGCCTTTCTCGCGCACTTGTACAAGCTCCGACTTCTTGCCCACGCTCACGCCCGCCGTCGCAATATAGAGTGGACGCGTGTCGTCGCGTGCCGCGATCAGCCGCCGCAGCGGAGCAGGTTTGCGCGCGGGTGTCGCTGCGTAGGATGCGGGCATCTCCTGCACGGCGCCAAACTCGCGCTCGAACCCAAACGTGCCCTGCCGCGGGATCGTATCCTCATCGTCAGGACGCACCGGTGCCTCGTGCAACAAACGGGTTTCGTCGGGCAGGCAGATCGTCACGAGCGAACAGCGCACGCACTTCGGCGAGTCGACGAGCGGCGGCGGAATCGGCCCCTCCATCGCACGGCGCGCCGCGGCGATCTGCACGTCGATCCACCGCTCCAGCTCGGACGTGATCGGCAGCGCCACCCGCTGTTTTGTCGCTCGATAGTAGATGATGCCCTCGTTGCACGTATAGCCGTTGTCCCGAAGGATCAGGCATTGCAGTCCGAGCTGCATGCGGTCGGCCTCCCAGATCTCGGGACCATTGTCGCCCTCGCGGGGCGCACCGATTTTATAATCGACGGGACACACGACGAGCGGCGAAAGCAGATCGTCCTCCCGCTCCCGCCGCACCTCCACGAGGTCCATCTTGGCCGTCACGCCGAGCCGGTCCGACGAAAGCGAAACCGAGCGCGAGTGAATCACCTCCGGTTCTGGCGGCGCAGCCGCCGGAATTTCAGATTTGAGTTTTGAAATCTGAGATTCGCCGGCACTCGCCGGCGACGCCGCCGGCAGCTCGCCTTTTCCCGCATCGACGCGCTTGTGCAGCGCCGCGCCGCGTTTCGTGTCGGCATTATGCTGAAACACACCTTCGACGTGTTCGTAGTAAAACAGCCGTGGGCAATATACGAATTCGTTCAACATCCGCACCGGCAGCGGCTCCGGCGGATCGGGGGTGGCCCCCCGGGGCAACTCAGGTGAGCTCATACGTGAAGCGGAGGACTGCCCGCCAGATTGAGATGATATGGCCCATTCGCGAGCCTCGATATTGCGCTACGTAATCAACCACGCCCCCCACCACCGCCGCGTCTATTCCTATTCGCGTCCTCACGAGAACTCGCGCCGGCAATCGCAATGACTAGCTCGACCCAATCGCGCTTTCACACAGGTCCTGTGCCAACCGGTCAAACACCGCTTCCTCATGCACCGCGCGCCCATCGCGCTGCATCTCTGCTCCAAGTTCCGCCGACCACGGCGTGGCACCCACTTTTCCAACGAAGGGTTTTCCTTTCGGCGCAGCGCGATAGTCGGCGTCGCCATAACGCCACGGCTTCGCTCCGCCTTCCCGAAACACACGCCGGGCTATCACGAGCCCCGCCGGATCGAAGTCGCCGTGATAGTGAAGCCGCGCGCCGGCCAGTCGAAGCTGCCGCAACAGCACCAACGCGGGCGTCGCGAACTGGCCGCTGACGCACACCAGCGGCGCGCAACGCCGGCCGAAACGGCTCGCCGCCAGCGCGACGATCGTCGGATTCTCGCATACAAACACATCGCGGCCCGCGAGGCCCGACTCCGCGCCAAGCGGCGAACGCAGCAGGAGGCGCAGCGAAAGGTGCAACGGTTCCCCACCCGCAGCAGCTTCGCGCAACAACTGCGCAAGCGGCATCCCGCCGTCGACTGCCAGGTTCAACACCAGCGCCGGCGTGCTGAGTTCGTCGCACATCACGCCCACACTCGCCCAAGCCGCTCGTCGTCCTTCCGCATCGTCTTCGAAATCGATCCCGCCGAGTCGGGCCGCAGCCCGCACCGCCAGTGTCGCACGAGGCTCACCCGGATCGAGCGCATGCGCGTCGCCAAACAACCGCGCGGCCAGAGAAGCCAACGGTTCCGCGGCTGACGGCAGCGCCGCCGTCACGCGCCCGAGATCCTGCAGCAATAGCGCGGCGGCCGCGGGATCGTTACCGGCCAAGCGCCGCAACGTGCCAAGCCGCGCCATCGCCTCTATCCACGGACGCAACGTTGGCCAGCGTGCGAACATCGCATCGGCGTCGCGCCACACCAGGGTCCAGGCGGATGCCTGCGCGACGGCGGAAGCCCGTCGGTCGACAATCGGCCCGCGCAGCGCATGAAGCGCCTCGCCCAAGTCGCCTGCGATCCCCGCTTCGTGAAGCATTTCGCCCAGCTCATCGAGGTTCACGTTCAATGTTCTTCCGCGCGTGGCTTTGCGACCCAAGAGTCCGTCGATGGCCGTTCGTTCCGCGTCGGTTGGCGACAAAAGAGTCAGCGCACCCGAGAGCGCCCGACCCAACTCGGCGCGACGTTGCAACGCATCCAGCAGACACCGGAGCTCCTTCGTTCCGAGCAGCGAACGAAGCCGCGGAAGATCAACTAGCCGATTCATCGGCTGGCGGTAGGTCCATCTCGTCGTTTGCCTCGCGGGGCGCGCGATCGGAGGGCAACACCGGATCGGTCTGCCGGCGTTCTCGCCCGTTCCAGATCCAGCGAGTGGCAGCGACTGCATCGAAGCCCGGCAGTGTCGTGAGATGATAAATCGCGAGGGACGGGACCGTGCGATAGCAGCCCCATTCGAGCTCGCTCGTCATCACGAAATCCAGGTCGAACTGCGCAAGCACGCCCATGCATTGTGCGCGCATCGTCGGGTCGATGCCGGCGAACGCCTCGTCCAACATCACGAGCCGGGGCGCCGTGCTCGCAGCGCTGCGATAGTGCGCGGCGGCAGCGGCAAAGCGGGGCAGCGTGAGCGCGAGCGCTTTTTCTCCTCCGGAGCCCGTGCCGTAAGTCGCCCGGTTCAAGCGCTGCCACTTGCCATCCTGCTGGCGCTCGACCACGAAACGATGCCACCGCCGGTAGTCGAGCGCGCGGGCAAGATGATCGCGCCACGAACCGGTTTCGTCGGCGGTTTGCTCCGCTGCGATCCGCCCCTGCAGAAACGCAGCGAGCGCGGCGCGCTCGGCGGGCGTCCAAAGTTCGCCTTTGCGCAGGAGGATCGGTCGCACCGTGTCGAAGCGATTCTCCTTGTCGGGCTCCCATTGGAAACGAAAACGCACACCCGAACTGGTCGGCCGCGTTTCGAGTTCTTGATTGGCCGACAATCGCCACGTCTCCGCCGCGCGAATGAGCTTCGTCAACTCCACTGCTGCCTCGGCCAGAAGATGATTCTCGATGATCTCCTGCTCCTTCGCCTGAAGGAGTCGCTCTCGCTCCGAAATCTCTGCGCCGAACGCATCCCGCAATTCCGTCATGGTGTGCGGCCGCGCCTGAAACACGCATCGCACAAGCACGATGTCCTCGAACTGATGCGCTTCCGGCTGATGGCCGTGCGTGACCAGCCGGTCGCGGAGTTCCTGGATGTGACCGTGAATCGCATCCTGCCGGCGCTGCCACGCGGTCGCGTCATCCGCGACGTCCGCAAGCAGCGGATCGAGGCGGTGCCGGACAAAATCGACCGCTTGCGAAACACTCCAATCCCCCGCGTCGATTTCGCGCAATGCAGGATCGGCTTCGGCGAGGAGGCGTTGCTCGGCGAGGCGCTGGAGGCTTGCGATCGCGCTTCTGCGAGCCTGCTCGTGCTCCGCGCGTTGTTGCTCCGCCGTCGTTTGATCGCCGCTCGCCTGTGCGCGCGCCGCCGTCTGGGCGAGCTGCTGCCGCTGATTGTCCTGCAGCGTCGTTTTCAACCGGATCACGTTCGCTTCCTCCGCGGCGAGCTTCGCCATGACAACGGCGACGGTCTCGCCGTGCATTTCTTCAAGCGTCGAAAATTTTTGCCGCGCCGCCTCCGCTGCAGCCTCTGCTTCCTCTCGGCGACGCCGACGCGACTGATGCTCAGCCGCCGCCTCGGCCGTTCGCGCTCGTGCAGCCGCGTGCTGGCTGGCGACCGACATCCAGTGGCGCGCGGTCGGCCACAACGCGGCGAGCGTCATCGCATAAGCTTGCATCGCTTGCACGAGCTCCGGCAGCCGGCCAACCCAGCCGGTGAGCTGAAGGTCTGCGGCATCGCGATCGCGCGCGGCGAGCGCGCTGTCGCGCGTCGCGCGTTTGTCGGCTGCGTCACGCGCCGCGCGTTCGCTCGCCGTGAACGTCTCGCCGACCGCGCGCGCCGCGGCTTCCAGCTCGAAACCGGCGCGTAAAACCGGCTCATCCGAGGGCGCTTCGGACCACTCACGCGCCCCTTGCTCGCGCTCGGCGCCGAGCGTCGCGAGATCCTGCAGCGTGCGCTCCAGTGTGTCGTTCGCATCGGTGCGTTTCTTCCGCAGTTCTTCGAGCTGCCGGCGGCGATGTTCCGCGCGAGTCGTTTCCCCGATGTAGTCGGCACTCGCTTTTCGCGCGCGACCAGCGAGGGGACCGAGCCGCCACCGTCCGTCCGCGGCGACCCAATGTTCGCCAGCACCTTCACCCCAGCCAACCCGCGACAGCAAACGTTCGATCAGCCGCGCGTCGAAATCCCGCGTGGCGGCGTCCTCGCGATCGATCGCCGGCACCAGCGCTTCGCCCAGGTGGTGCGAAGCCGGGTCGTCGCCGGCACCTTCCAGAAGAAATGTGTCGTCGGTCGCGTCGAGCAAACGGCCATCGGGCAGCACCCACGCATCGAGCAAACCGGACGCTTGCAGCGCCGCTTCGAGCCCCGCTCGCGCTGACGCGTCCACTTCCAGACGAAAATCGCACAACCGCCACAGCGGCGCGCCTGGCCGGCCGGTGCGTTCGGCTCGGGACAATGCAGGCGGTGGCGGCGGCGGAGTATCCCCGCTCTCAATACGATCTATGACGGCGTCGAATTCCGCCATTTGACGAACGAGTTCGTCATGCAACTGCCTCAACCCGCTTTCGCGGCGAGCGAACGTTGCGATCGCGACACGATGCGCGTCCTCGATAGCGGCGCGCAACGGGCTCGGTCCGGTGCGTTGTTCAGACCAGTGCGCCCAACCCTCGGCGAGTGCGTCGGCGTCGGCGGGTCGGAGATGACGCAAGGTCTTCCGCCACGTCACGTAGTTTGTGAACACACCGCGCGCGGCCTCGGCGAGCGCTTCGCGCGCGGCGTGCTCGGCCTCGCGGGCGGCGCCGGCGTTTGCTTCGGCGCGGAGCCGCTCTGCATCGGCCGCCTGAAAGGCCAACTCCGCGGCCCCGGTTTTCTTCTCGTGCGCCTGAAGCACCGCGATGGCGCGGTCGCGCTGGGTGAGCACCCGGCGCAACGCAGCTTCTCGCACGGTCTCAAATTTTAAATCCGAGATTTCAGATTCCGGCAGGCCGGTTTGTTCACGGTGGCTCTCCGCGAGGTCGGCCGCGAGCGCGGCGGCGTCGGCCACACGAAGCTTTTGACGAAATTCTTGTTCCACCTGCGACGCTTGTGCCGCGGTCTGTTGTTCGTTTTCCCGGGCCCGCTCTTCCTGGGTCGCGGCGGCGGTCTCATCCTTCCCGGCCAGCGCGAATGCGTTCGCCGCTGCAGTCGCGGCTTCGCGCGCGAGCCGCACCTCGTCCGCGGTCTTCATCTCCGGGCTCGCGCGCAGCGTGATCACCGCCGCTTCGACGCCGGCAAGCTGCGTCTCGTAGTCCGCGTGCTGCCGCTCGAGCGTCGCGAGTGCCTCCGCCGCGGCGGTGAGCCGGCGTTCGGCATCGCGCACGGCACGTTGAGCGGACTCGTAAGCGGCATGCGTGGTGCGAATCGCGCTGGCGCGGCGTCGAACCGCCACGCGCATGTAGCCGGCGTATTCGCGGAGGAAAACCGTCACCGCTTCACCCGCGGCCACGAACTCCCGCAGCGTGCCGCGATCCGTCTGCAAGCTGCTGAACGATTCCGCCACGTCATCCACGATCGCAGCCGGCAGCGTCGGCAATGCATCGCTCAGCGCGTTCGACAGCTCCTCTTCTTCCAGCTTCCTCGAGAGCTGCGGGCGCCGAAGTCGCAACAGGAGTTCCACCAGTGGACCGAAGCGGGGTCCCAGCCCGAACAGGGCTTCGTCCACGGCACGACGATAGTCTTCGACCTTCAGGATGACCCGGCCGACGCCGTCCAGCGCCGCTTCCAGTTTTTCGCGACTGAGCGGGGTTCGCTGATGGTTTTGCAGAAAGAGTTCGCGACCGATCCGCTGCGAAGTGACGAAAAACCAACGGCTGTGCAGACCGCTGTGACCCGCCACGGCGCGCAAGCCGCAACCGAGCGTGAGAAAATGAGCCGTGCCATCCTCGTCGCGACGGCCGAATTCGATCCATGTGTAACCGGTGCGGTCGGGATACCGGCCCATGAGCAGATTCCATTCGATCCGTTTTTCCGACGCGCCATCGGGCTCGAGCCGCGCGGCGGAAACTTCGCCATCGATCAGAAAAGGTAGTTGAAGCGCCAATACGCGGGACTTGCCGCTGCCGTTGTTGCCTCGCAGGAGCAGCCGGCCGTCCTCGAAATGAAACTCTTCGTAATCGTAACGATAGAGATTCAACATCCCGCTGCGCAGCGGCTGCCAGCGATCGCTGCGACGAGGCGCCGGCAAAACGGATTCACCGGGCACGCCAGGTTCTTCGGACGAGATCATGTTTCGAAGGGAAGTTCAGAGGTTTCCGCGACAGGCGCGAGTTCCGCGGTTACGCGCAGAGCGAAACGTCCGAGCGCGGGACAGGGTCGCACGGCGTCGCTTTCCCGGGTGAGCAGCGCGAGCCCCGCGAGTCGTTCGACCACCATCTCGGTGAGCCACACTTCGGCCCCGCGCTCGCGCACTTCCTTGCGCCAGTGATGATGATGCCGGCGGATGAGACGAGCGGTTTGCTGGCGCAGTGCTTCGAGGCTTACCGGACTCGCCTCGCCGGCGCGCAGGCGATCCGCCAGCCACGTGGCGAGCAACAAGGTGAGATGCCCTTCGGTCCCTTCCTCGGGAAGCCCTGCGTCCGTGCAGTCGCCGTCCAAATCGACCAGTGCGATGCCTTCGGCACGGACCTCGGCGCGCAGCCCGGTCGCGGCTTCGAGGTCGGGCAGGAGGAAACCGCGCTGACGATCGAGATAAACGCGCTGTTCCGGGTCGAGTTCTTCGTAATACACGACGGGATCATCGAGCAGACGCCGGACAAGACCGGTGCGCAGCGCGCGATTGCGGGCGTCGGGTGTGTCGGGTTGGGATGTCTCGAGCAACGCCGCCAGCCGGCTATGGAAGTCGCTCGCACCGATCAGCGACGGACTGCGGCGCGCGGATAAAAGAAGCGCGAGCACGGGCCGGCTCACGTTATAAAGGGCGTCGGACGTGCGGTCGTGCACCAGATTCTCCTCGTTGCCTTGCAGGCGCCGGAGCACCCGCAGCGCGACGAGCATCCGCAGCACGTTGACGAAATCGCGCCGTCCGTTCGCGTGGTCGAGCGACCACAGAAAACCGCAGGCGGCGAAAGCAGGGTCGGCGGCGAGGGCGATGGTCACACTTTCCGCGAGCCGGCCGAGGGTGATCTGCCGGCCCCCGCGCTCGAGCGCGGCGAGGGCGAGGCAGAACAGGACGTAACGCGCACGGTTGAAGGGCTCGCCCTTTCCCGATTCCACCGCGCCGCGCGTAGAGTCAGTGGCATGCGCCGGCTGTTTGCGCAGCCTCGCGGCTTCGGCGGTGACGACCAGGCTCCAGTCCGCGTAGTGCGCGAACCAGTCGGCGAGCCAGTCCCGATGGCGGCGGACGAGCACGAAAGCGGACGCGGTTGCGTCAACGGGAGTGAGCAACGGCTTCTGCAGCAAAGCGCGCAGCGCGGTGCGGCGCTCCTCTTCGACGATCGGTTCGGATTCCTCCCGCAACCGGGCGAGCCGCGCGCGCTGCGAAGCGCGGCGGGAGACAGGCGCACGGGGATCGGCGGCTTCAGATTTCAAATTTCAGATCTCGAATTTGAGATTCCCGACTGCACACGAACCGGCTGGATCGCGATCCAGTGATCGCGGCCGTGAAACGTTCCGTCATCCGTGACGAGCATCACGACCTCGCCGTCCGGGACCGGATCGAACCGGATGCGCAAAGTGCCGTCCGCGGACTCCACGTCGATCGGACCGCTCCGATCCGAACGGTGGGTGAGCGCGTGGCCAAGCAGCTCGAGAAACAAGCGGAAGGCCGGCTCGTCGAGTGGACCAAGTTCGCTCAGACGTCGGCGGCCGGACTCGATGAGCCGACGACGAGCGCGCCCGATGTGTTGCGCTTGCTCACGTGCGAGTTCGCGCAGCCGGGCTTTTTCAGCCGTGCGATCGATCGTCGCGCTGGGCGCGCCGCTGCGGGCGCTGCGTCCGTGTTGGCGCAGGCGGGGCGAAAGCCAGACGGGTGCGCCTTCGAGCCAGCTCGTGCGCGGCGATTCCTCCCGGCTCGCGCGCTCGTTCAGCGTTTCGTTGTTGATCCGCAGATGACGCGCCGGCGATAACGCGAACGCCGCGCGCCACAACCGATGGCAATCGCCCTCGCCGGGTGCTTCCGCGAACCAGCGCGCGAGCGCCGAGAAATCGGCGGCGCGGTCGGCACGGCTCGCACGCCGGTCATTGATCTGCGTAACCGCCGTGAGCAGAGCCGGAATCGCCGAGCGCGCGCGGGCCCGCAGCAGCTCCGCCTGGGACGGACCGTCATCGCCGACGAACCACCGCCGCAAACCGGTCCAGCGTCCGCGCCATGCCTGCTCGGCCAGCGCGAAGGCGTCCGGTGCGGGATCGAGGGCATCCACGAGATCGCGGCGGGCAGCCGCGGCGAACGCGATGTCGATGCCGCACGCTTCCAGCTCGAGCAGCTCTTCGCCAATCCGGCTGGTGGCACGAAGCAGTTCGCCGATGAAGTTGTCGAGATAGTCGATGAGCTTCTCCTTGTAGCCGAGAAACGCCTCCACGGAGATGCCGTGCAGCTCGACGGTGCTCTGCAGACCGCGCATGAACGATTGTGCGCGCGTGGTCAGTTGCTCGAACCGTGCGACCAGGCTGCTGAGCAGATGGTGAAGCTTCGCGTCGTCGGGCGGTGTGTCGGCGAGGCGGGGCAGCAGCGCGCCGAGAAGTTCGGCGATGTCCTGCAGCGCCGCAGTCTGAAGTTCGCCGGGACGATGAAGATAGTCGTCGAAGACAGCGAGCGCCCGCTCGGCCGCCTCGCCGGCGGCGCTGAGTTGGTAGAGCCGGCGCCGCTGATAGAATTCTTCGATGGTCGCGGCGTCGGCGTTGTCGGCGGCGTCGTCGAGATTTCCCCACGCGCGCAGTTGTTGGAGCGCGGCATCGAGCTCGGCGGAATCGGGCGGCGATGAATCGGAACGCCCGAGCGCGGCGAGAATCTCCGTCGGACGCAGCGAAATAACGAAGCGTGTGCGTTCGGCCACGAACACACCGAGGATCGCGCGATACAGCGCGGACTTCTCGACGTTGAGATGAGCGAAGACGGAGTAGTTCGGGGCGGACATCGCGTTTCCCTCTTCTTCTACAGGCCGGCGACGAGCGCCATGAAGTTTCGCTTCGCCTTGTGCTCGACGCAGAGGCGGGCGCGGATCGCGACCCATTCGCGCGGCTGACCGAGGGCGAGGTGGAGCGCCTTCACTTTTCTGAGGAGCCCGACGGCGTCCTCGTAGGCGCGATTGTTTCTCTGCTCGATGAGCCATTCGGCGCGGCGGAGATAGATCGGGATCGCGTCGGCGGGATGCGTTTTCTCGCGCACGGCGGCGACGCGCAACAGGAGCTTTTCGTCGCACGCGCCAGCCTGTGATTCGGTCCACGCGGCGTTGGCGTCTTTTTCAAACAGGAAGATTTCGACGAGCGTCGAACGCAACGCGCTCGCCTCCGACCAGAACACGGATGGCTTCGAGCCCTGAGCTTTGGCGATGCAGGCGGGAAGGTGTTCAAGCGCGCGCTCGCGCCAGACTGACCAGGCGGAAGGCTTCACGCGATCCGCGTGCGTTTTCAGCAATCGATAGGTTTCGAGGGACGGACGTTCGTCAAA
The DNA here is from genome assembly GCA_040255565.1 of Opitutaceae bacterium. GTDB lineage: Bacteria > Verrucomicrobiota > Verrucomicrobiia > Opitutales > Opitutaceae > Opitutus. The sequence goes on from JBDZVH010000003.1 coordinate 763,336, forward strand.
CTGCCGCCAACCGAGCGCGATCGCATCGTCGTGACGGCCTCGGCGATGATATTCGGAGGCGAGAAACTCCTGCAAGCGCGGGTCGGGGTGCTTGGGAAACGCATTCACACCGCGTTCCGTCCAGGCGAGCGCGTCGTCGTGACGCCGGGCTTCGCGGTAGAGTTGGGCGATCTCGAGAAACGCATACGCGTGCGAGAGATTTTTCTGTTTGATCGCGACGAGCGCATCGAGGTCGCCGCGGGTGCGCGCGAGCGTTTCCATGATGGCGGTCAGACGGAAACGTTCGCTCGAATACTCCTCCGACTCGCCCGGTTTCAGCAAAGGCAGCGATTTCCATCGGGCCTCGGCGCGAGCACGATAGACGGCGAGGCCCTTTTCGCCGAAAACGTCGACGTAGGTTTCGGCGGCGTTGTAGAACACGTCCCGGTCGCCGCCGATCTCCCAGTCGAAAAGCCGCTCGGCCAGCGTCTCGGGATCGGGCCGCGCGGCCCGACAAGCGGCCAGATGGAGCTCCTGCAAGTCGTGGAGCAGCGTGCCGAAGTGCCCGTCGGAGTCGTCGACGTGCTCGATGACGTCTTCCACGCGGCGAAGCGCATGTTCGGCGAGGTCGACCACGGCGGCGGCGTGCCCCTCTTGCAGCAGTTCGCGCAACGGCTCGATGGCGGCTTCGTGAATGTGGTTCGCCATCCCGGATGCCTCGTCGTAGCTCACGAAATCTCCCGCCGCCGTGGCGCGGTCGATGGCGCGGCGATAGGCGCTGAAATCGATCCGCTTGTTCGCCGCCCGCGCGGCGTGCCGCAACAGCCGCTCGCGCAAGGAAGCGTCGCGCTCGGCGGCTTCAAGCAGCCACGCGGCGAGCGCGGATTTCTCCTGTTGCAGGAGCCAGGGATGCACGTCGTCGAGGTTCACGCAGGTGTCGGGCGAGTCTTCGGATTTACGGAACTTGCGATCGGCAAGCCAGGCGAGCGCGACCGCCACGCTGTGTTTGCAGAACTCGCCGTCGGCGCCGACCGGGCACGAGCAGCGATGTTCCAGCGAGCCGCCCGCCGCCGCCAGTCGCACGGAATAGGTCTGCGTTCCGAGCACAGACGCGGTCAGCGTTTCGCCGCGTTGAACGAGCGACTGAACGCGTCCGTCGTGGCAGTAGGTCTGACCGCGCGCATACGAGGTGGCGGAGGCGCGCCGGCGCACGCGGGCTTCGGTGAGGAGAGAGCTTAAAGGCATCTTGGCCGTAAACAACCGCCTCGGACGCAGGATGAAAACCTCGAGGTTCAGATTCTCGTCCACCGCTCGATCTCGCGGCTACTGAACATGAAGCCGGCGAGGCGAAGCGTGAGCGGCTGGCGAGGGTTCCAAGGGAAGTCGGGCGCGGCGGCGAGTTCGAGGACGCCCGTGAGTGAGTCGACTTGCCCATCGCGAAGCACCACCTCGACGCGCTCGCCGATCGGCAAACTCCACATGCGCGCAATCTCCTCTCGCAAGTCGGGCGGCGACGACGATTCGGCGCTGAACGGCGCGTTGAGCGGCAGATTGGATTGGTGCTCGGCCATGCGCTGCGCTGATCTCAAACTTCAAATCTGAAATCTCAAATCCGAGAAGACCCCTTCCGCAGCGGGTGGCCGGGCGGGAGATGTTGAGCCAGCAGCTTCTGAAAATCCGCCGCGCCCGTCTCGCGCCGTTTCCGCTTCTCGAAATTGGCCCGCGTCTGATCGTTGAGGTGACGCGGGCCGGTGATGTCGGAGTTTTGAAGCGATTGCGCCCACGCGCCGAGTTGCCTCGAGCAGCTCTCGGCGAGGGATTTCAAATTTGAGATTTCAGATTTAAAATCGCGCAGCGCCGGACGGCGTTCGAAGAAACAGAGCATCGAGCGGACTTCGCCGGCGGAGCCTCGCGCGATGTAGAGAAAGGCGAGGAGTTCGTTGGTGGTGCCGCGCTCAAATCCCTCCGCGATGTTGTTCGAGACCGAAAGCGAAGCGCGGTCGAGTTGGTCGCGTTTCGACCACGTGATGCGATTCTTGGCGGCCTCAATGAAATCCTCACAGCGCCCAGCGAGGACGATGGCCTCCTGCCACACGGGCAGGTCTTCGAAACGCTGATAAGTGGGCATGGCGGGAGGAAATTTGAGATTTCAAATTTGAGATTTGAAATACGGCACAGCCGCCGAGGAGCTTCGGTTATGCCGGCTGGAAAAGCCCGAGGCCGAAGTGGGCGGCGTAGCCGAGGCCGAAGGGCAATATGGTCGGTTTCTCGAACTCGATTTCCAATGCGTAGCCGCGGTGATCTCCGCGGGTGCCGCCGCCGTTTCGGCGCTGACGTTGGAAATCAAGTGCGGGGATGCTGCGTGTGCCGACCTCAAGACGTGTCCCGAGGTTTTTCACGCGGACATGTTTGGCGTCGGTCGCGACGAGCGAGAGCAGGCGCAGACAATCGTGCTCGGGGGAGGCGATTTGAAGGCCGTTGACCGAATCAAGCTTCGCGACGCCGGTGCGGGTTGCCTTGGCGTGACGCACCGGCACGAACGGCGTGAGTGAGCGCCAGATGGTGGCCGGCCGGAAGTAGGGAGACGCCGGGTTGAAGTCGGCGGTTTGCCCGGTGGCCAGGAGGATGACGTCGATCTCGGCGCCTTTGCCTTCGATGGCCCAGACCTTGCGCAAACGGGAAAGCGCGCGGGAGTCTTCCCGGGAGAAGCCGAGGGGGGCGTGGATGGTGATGTGGGTAACGTAGCCGTGGTGATCGCACTCGGGCAGGATGTAGGCGTGACCGTTGCCGGTGAGCGGTTGGCCGAGGGCATCGACGCCGGTAAGCGCGGGACTGGCCACCCCATCGAGGATCTTGCACAGCGACTGGTGGAAACGTTCGGCGAGGCTGAGGGACTGCGTGATGCCGGGCGGAACCTTGGCGGTGAGCGCGAAGCGGGCGACGGTGGGCCGCGTGGCCGAGCGTGTGGCGCGAGGACGCGAGGCGGGCGCGATTTTGAACGCATCGCGCGGCCGAATATAGTCGAGCCAGCGCGAGCCCGGAGGCAGGTTCCAGCCGTCCTTCTTCCAATCGGCGGTGTCGAGTTGAAGCGCGTCGTGAAGGGTTTCGGGCAGCGTGGCGGTTTTCTTTTGGCCCTGGGGCTTTTTGCCTTTCGCGAGTGACTCGTTCTGCGAAGCCGCCCAAACGGCATAGTCTGCAGACGGCTGCGGAGCCAAGAGCCGGATGGGCTCGCCGTCGGTGAGCGAGGAAAACTCTGCGGGGCGCGTCCATGCGCGGTCGGTGGCGGCGCGGAGGAGCTCCGGGTCGGTCGCCCCGGTGAGTTTGGCTTCGACGAGGCTTTCGGCGCGGCCGAGGTAGGAGAACGAAGCGAGCAGGTGGGCGAGGAGCGCTTGTTCGGCGTCGGTCAACTTGACGTCCCAACGAACCCAGAGCGCCTGCCCTTCGCTGACGTGGACGAAGGTGTCGAAGATCTTGGTTTTTTCCCCCTTACCATCTGGCATCCAGTGACGCGTGTGCGCCGCGGCGGCCTCGGGGAGCAGGTAGTCGGGCGCGACGGACGACAGTTTTTCCAAGAGGCTGCGCAAGGTGGCTTCGTCGCCACGGTCTTTCCAGAACCACGCGGCGAGTAACGCGCGGAGCAGACGCCACGGGCAAGGCGGCCATTCCGGCACGCCTTCGTTGACGTGCGTGCCCCAGGCGGTGGCGTGCCAGCGCCCCGCGGGGAAGGTGATCTTTATGGCGATCATTCGGATAAGATCGCGGTTTAGGCTTTGTCCTGCTGAGCCCCCGAGGACTCTTTGGATTTATCCTTCTTTCGGGCGGCTGCTTTTCCTTCGCTGTAGGTTGCCGGCGTTACCCGTGGATTGGCGAAGAGAGCCCCGAGAGTTTTGCTTTCCAGATACTTCTTGAGTGCCTCAGAAATCTGAGAGGATTCGGGCAGGGTGAATCCTTTTATCTCTCGGATGATCTTCCGTTGGGTATCCACCAAATCACAGGCCGTGCGAAGCCGAAGGCCGGTGGCAAGGAACCGGTCAATTTTAAAGAGGGCTAACGTGACAAGAAAGTCCTTCGCCTCATCAGGGAGATGGAATCCGTGGATGAGACTGAGATCCAAATTAAAGAAGGCTGTGATGTTTCCTGTGTATTCGTCTCGATGGAAAGGCACATTACCATAACCATCGGCAGCTTTGCCGTAAGGGGTATTGTCCCCGGTGGTGGACGGCTGCACTCGATCAACTTTTACTCCACCGCTAGCGGCGACACTGACGTTCTCGGCTTCGATAAATGCGCTGAGCGCACGCGGAAGTCGGACGACGCCTCCTATTTTTTCCAAGAAGACTCCATGAAGCAGGCTACACGGGTCGTATCGAAACAGGGCCGTGACTAACTTTTGACGGTCGAAAGGCTTGTTCTCCACAAAACCAATCTCGTTCTTGATGACATCAAATCCGTCTGCGTTGACCAGATAGGGAGAGTTGAGCCGATGCGCTTCTAGAATCGAATTGGTTTTGGTTCCGTCCGGTAGCGTAGATTCGACGTAAGGTAGACCGGTGAGCTCAGCTACCGGCTTCTCGGTCGCTTCGTCCCAGCAAACTGCTTCAAGCCGGTTGGCCATGCTTTGGGCTGACTCGACGAGGAGCATGTCTTTGCCGTCGGCGGTGGAGTATTTGGCGGCGCCGAGATCGGGGAATCCGGTGGGCTGGAAGCGCGTGCCGAGCACGGGCTGGAGCGACGCGGTGATGAGGAGACGAGGAGCGGATTTGAGGGAGGCGAGGTCCATGTTGATGTGAGTTGGTTGGGTTGAAGTCAGAGTTGGGTGGGTTGAGCGAAGAGATGGCGTGCGACGGGTTTGCAGGCTTCGGCCAGTTGTGAATCCCAGAGCGGGAAAAGCAGCGCGGCGGCGGTGCGCTCGGCGGCTTGGCCGGAGAGCGCGATGTGAACGTGTGCGACCGGAATGCTGGAGGCGTGGAGCCGACGCAGCGCGTGTTCGGAAGCGCGGGTGCCGTCGCCGGAGGCGGCGAGGTGGAAGATCGACGGAGTGACCGGAACCTTACGGTCTTCCGGCAGTCGGTGCGCGAAGCAGAGCTTGAGCTGGCCGTAGAAAGCGGACGGCAGCGTTTCGTCTGACTTTGGGCGCGGGAGCTGAGGCGTGCCGTCGTTGTCGCGGAAGACGACCAAGCTGAGAGCCCAGAGCAGGCGAATGAAACGCTCATCGTCGAAACGGCCCTCGATGAAGGCGGCGATGTCGGCGGGCCATGCAGAAAGGCTGGCAAACTCGGGCCATGATTCGCCGCCGAGTTTTTGCGCGAGGAGCAGACGACGACGCATGATGGCGCAAAGGAGCGCGGTGGCGTCGCCGTCCGACGAAACCACGTCGGCGGCGTCCTCATCCCAAGCGGCCCAAGCGGAGTCACCCGGGACGACTTTCACCGGCTCCAGATGGCGGCGAATCGGGAAAAACTGTTTGTTCACCCAGAGCCTGAGCGAGGCGAGCGCGGCCGCGAGGCGATATTCGGGATCGGCGGTGGCAGCGGCCTTGATCCATGCGGGGGACAGCGGCGGGATCGGTTTGAGGTAATTTTTCGCCGTCCATTTTGCGCTGGTGGCGAGAGCGCGTTCGCAGTCACCGAGCGAGGCGAGCAGCTCCTGCGTTGTCGGGCCGTGACCGGTTTGCGCGGCGGCGCATTGAGCGAGGATGGCGGCTTCGAGTCGGCGCGCGGCGCGCGCTACGGAGCCGGGGGCCTTGGCGGCTTTGGCCTTGGAGAAGAAGCGTTGAATCCACCCGTCGCTGGCGGCGAGCAGGTCGGAAGTGACGCTATCGCGCTGAACACGGAGGCGTTGGAGCGGAACGGCATAGTAGTTGTTGCCGTTACGCTCGTAGAGTCCGTAGCGCTGAAACTCACCGATTCCACGGTCGACGCCAAGCGAGGCGATGGCACGAGCGAAATCGACACCGTTTTTGACCGGCCGTTTCCCTATTTGGGCCCGCCCTTCCGCGAGTAGCGTCTGCAGCTCGGCGAGCCGAATAGGCGCTTGCCACAATGGCATCCAGATTTCCGAGCTTCGAGTGGCCTCTTCGTCAATGGGAGCGGAGCTGCCATATCCGGAACCGGATGCCTGGACGCAGAAGGGATAGACCAGCTGACCGGGTTCGGTGCCTTCGAGGCGCTTGATGGTGGCGGCGGCGAAGAGGAGCGCGCCTTCAAGCGCGAGGACGAAGTCCCAAGGGTTGAGCGTGCTCTTGGCATCGAAACCCGTGGAAGCGTTGGCTCCGCCGTTAGCTGCTGGACCAAATTGGCCAATGAGGCTGCTGGATAACCCACTTATAGGTGTAGCCAAAAGGGCATTGTCGAGCAGGCCTCTAGCGCCGGGCGTGGCCGATGCAGCGGGATCGGCAAGGTCGAAAAGTTCGCCAAGCCGCTGCATGAAGTTATAGGTGAAATCGAGGTTCCCGTCATTTCCGCCCGTGCCTAAAAGTGGGGGATACTTGGCACCCTCTTCGGTCAGAACGTAGCTGGCATCTAGCCATTCGAGTGCCGCTTCGGGGAAGCAATTCCGACAGCGAAGAAGCAGAAGAGCTTTGGCATTGAGGAACGTTGCTTTGGCTATCTTGAACTTTTCGTCCCAGTCCTTTTCGGCAGCTTTATCTTTAGCCTTCTTGGCCAGCTTTCGGCCTTCTTGCGCAGCTCTGATTTCTTTTGCCGTAGCGGTGAGTCCCAGCTCATCCAACACACGGAAGGTATCCTTTATGATATCTCGATAGAGTTTGAATCGTGGGGCTAGAGAGCGAGTAACGGATGATATAACGGGTTCATCTTCACCATCCATAAACCCGCTGCCACCGTTCCACGGGGCGACGAGCGGAGACGGGGCGTAGTGATGGATCAGGAAGTCGAGGAGCGCGTCGCGATCCAAAGCCGACGAGAGGATGAAGGTGTTGCCTTGCCAGTAGGCGCGAGGCGTGGAGTCGGGTCGTTGTTGCGAGAGGATGCGGAAGACGCCCAAGGCCTTGAGGTAGGCGGCGAGGGGCGTGGGCGTGCAGCCGGGGAGAGGGATCGTGTGCATGGCGTGCGTGGTGATGTTATTGCTTCGATCCTTCCGCGTCGGCGGAGCGGAGGAGGGTTTCGAGCCAAGCGAGGCGGAAGAGGCCGAGATCAGCGGCGTCGCGGAGGGCGAGCATGCGGGCGGTCCATGAGGGCGCGCCGTTGGTCTCGCCGAGACGCATGGGGGTGAGGTCGAGCGGCGGGAGCGAGGTCGGCACGCCGTCCAAGTCCAACGGCGCGAAGCCTTCGGCGGGGATGCGGTCGCCATGCCAGATGCCGCGGGCGAAGAGCGGTTCGGAATCCGGTTCCGTTGTCGGCGGGGCGACTTCGCCGGGCATGGCGCGAAGCGACATGCGGATTTTGCCGTGATGCGTCGCAATCAAGTAGGCGACGAGGTTGCGCAAGCCTTCGTTGTCGGCGTCGCCGGCTTGCAGCCAAGCGAGCGCGGACGCGAGTTCGTGACGAAAGTGGAGACGGTCGAAGTGGACGCAGGGGCGCCACATCGATTTGGCGAGAAGGCTGGAACGATAGGCCTCGGGAATCTCGCGTTGGTCGGTGAGGAACTTCTGAAACGTGGGGTGGGCCTTGCCGACATCGTGCCAGCGGGCGGCGCTGAGCAGCGGAGCGCGCCACGGGGAGGTGACGGCGGAGGGAAGCGCGTCGAGTTTGCGGGCGCAGGCGGAGACGACGTAGGCGGTATGCTCAACGAGGCTTTGGAAGCGGTTGCGAGCTTGGCTCTCGTCGTCGTTGCCCTGGCCATCGCGCGCGGCCGGGGGGTTGACGGCGTCGTCGGTGAGAACGGGGAATGGTTCTTTGGACTTTTCGCCGGTCCAGCCGAGGACGTGGGAGTAGCCCCCGACCGCGGCGTTCACGAGGAAGATCTGGCCGGGGGCGACATGGTAGGTGTCGCGAAACTCTTCCCAAATGCCATCGAGCGGATCACGGCGCCAAATGGAACCTTTGTTTTTCTCCGCGAATTTTTTGAAGACGTGGGCGGCGACGCGGACGAGTTCGCGTCGGTCAGGAACAATGGTATCGGCGGGGGATTCTTCGCCTTTGGGAATATCGCGCCAGAACACCTGCACGTCGCGCTCGTCACCATCGCGAATGTAGCGGGCGACATCGAGATCGAGGCCGGCGAGATCGGGCGTGGTGTCGAAGAGATCGACGAGGTCTTTGCGGCGAAGCAGGTGAGATTCGGGAAGCGGCTCGTCGGCGCGCAAGGCGTCGAGCGCGGCGGGGGAAACACCGGTGGACTCGGCCTGGTGAAGGAGCGCGCGGGCGGTCGTGAGTTGTTCCGGAGTGTAGGGAAGCGCGAGACCCTCGGCATTCTTCGGATCGTCGGCTTCGAGGTTGATCCAAAAGATGTCGGCTCCGCCGGCGGCGTTGAACTCGCCCTTGCGATTGCAGCGGCCGAAGCGCTGCACGAGCGACGACCACGGGGCAATTTCGGAGATCAGGGTGCGGGCGGAGATATCCACGCCGGCTTCGATGGCTTGGGTGGCGATGATGATTTTTTCACCGGGGTCCTTGATGCGGACGGAGAGAGGCTCGCGTTCCAATGGACGGAAACGGGAGTGGACGAGCACGCGCTCGGGCACGGCTTGTTTCTTGGCGAGTTTGTCGAGCGCGGCGCAGAGGTCCTTGGCGCGGTCGACGCGGTTGAGAATGACGAGCGTAGTGGTGCCGGCTTTGTGTTTTTCAGCGACGGCGGCGGCAAGGGCGTCGATGTAGGGAGTGACGAGTTTGGAGGAGTCGGCGGTGAGCGAGAGCGGAAGCGGCGCGAGGCGTTTGATGGACTGGATGCGGACGACGACTTCAGCGCTGGCGCGGTCGGTTTCGTCCAGCGTGAGAGTCGGAGGAAGCTCCGGGTGGTCGGGTGTGCGGAGCAGGCGGTCGTCGAGCGTGGCACTAGCCCACCAAGTGGCACAGCCGAGCGCGGTGCCGATGCGGCGGCGCAAACCTTCGAGTTGGGCGGAGGTGCGAACGCCGACGCCCATCAGTTGGGTTTCGTCGAGAACCCAGAGGCAGTCGTTGTTGAGCAAGCCGAAGTGCATCGGCCAGCGGGCGCGTGCCATGCCGTAGCCTCGGTTAAGCGCGCGGGAGAGAAGCATGTCCTGCGTGCCGATGAGGATAGCCGGGCGTTCGGGGTGAATGTCCCATTCGCGTTGTTCGGCAGTGTTTTCCTCGCCGCCCATAAGGATGATTGGCGAATGTTCCTTCAGCCATCGGAGCTGTTCGACGGCCTCAGCCGAAAGCGCCAACTCACCTGCTTCGACCGCGTTCAAGAGGCTTTCGATCCACCGGCCGGCTTCCGCCTGAGTCTGTTCCACCAGCGTTCGCATCGGCAGGCAGTAGACGAGACGGCGCGGCCATGACTCGTCGCCGCGAGCAATCCGATTCCATAGCCAAGCGAGGACAACGGCGGCGGTTTTGCCGAGACCGGTCGGAATTTTGATGAGCAGCGATTTGCAAGTGCGGTCGGAGTCGCTGCCGGCGAGACGACGCTGATAGTCGTAGGGAGCTTTGCCGGTCGCGGTGTGGAAGAAAGCGTCAAAATTGAGAGACGGGGTCATGCGTAAACGGGAGAAAGTCTGATCCGGCGTTTAAATCTCAGCATTTGAAGACAGCTTCGCCCCGTCACTTCCGCGAAGCGCGGGTGACGTGAGGACGGGAGCGTTGGAATAGTCACAGGCGAAAGAAGGCGTTGCGCGCATGGCGAGGCATGGGCGCGAGCGTATCAGGATCAGTGGGACGCCCTGCGTCCCGGAGGCGGGGAAAATTGTTCACGGGTTATTCACGGTAGCGGGCGAGCATCGCCGTAGCGGCGGCGCGGATACGGCGGCGGAGTTCGGAGGGGGCGAGGACTTCGATATGGCCGCCGCAGGAGAGGATGCGGCGCTCGACATCGGTGAGATGGTTCAACCGGAAACTTACGGCGATGCTGCCATCCGCACGCTCCAGGATTTGTTGCGACGAATGCCAGGGGCGCTCGCGGAAATAGGGCGCGATCTCGCGATCCACGAGCAACCGGACTTCGTGCTCCTTCTCGCCAACGAAGCGCCCCAGCGCACCTTCGAGCGATCGCGCGAGTTCCTTCCGCGAGGGCGGCGTGAAACCACCGCCCGTCGCCCGCAATTCCTGGATGCGCGCGAGCAGGAAATTTCTCCGCGCGTTTCGCGAAAGATCGTGCGCCACGAGCATCCAGCGATAGTCGAGATAAGCCAGGTGCAGCGGCTGAACGATGCGGGTTTCAGGCGCCGAATTCGCTTTCGGCTTTTGGTAGACGAGACGCATTTCCCGACCGCGATGAATCGCTTCGAGCAGCGCCGCAAAATAGCGGTGCTCCGCATCCGCCGCCGGGTCATTCGGCGCGAACAGCAGATCCTTCAATGCATCCACGGGCAGCGAAACGGCGCCACCGAGGATCGGCGCGATTTTTTCCAACGCCGCCGTGAGCGCCTGCCCCAGCGGCGAGCCGCGCCACGCCGCAAAAGTTTTGCTCGCAAGCGCAAGCGCCAACGCCTCGTCCGCATCGATCCTCAACAGCGGCAGAAGCGGATGATGGTGCGTGCAATAGTAGCTTCGCTCGCGCCGGTCCCACACGATCGACACCCCGAGCCGGTCGCGCATGAATTCGATGTCGCGTTTGATCGTGCGCACATCGACCTCGAACTCTCGTGCCACTGACTCCGCCGTGATGCGGCCTTCGTGCCCCAACCGCTCGTGGATGCGCACCACCCGCTCGAAACCGCCGCGACCGCACGAACGTGGCCGGCGACTCAACTTCGTTGAGGTTCCCGCTGCCCGCAACGGCCGCACAGCCGACGCAACGCCTGTCGCCGATGCAGGGGTAGACGGCGTCTTTGCGCGTTTCTTACGCGGCGCGGCGACTTGCTGGACAGTCGGCACGGCTGCGTATCACGCAGACAATTTACATCAGAGACAAGCCTGTAGCCAGAAATCTGCGATTTTTCCGCCGCCCGTATCGCAAGGATCACTACACCACCGGCCGGCGGCGGAAGTAGATCAGGCCGGGCATCGCGAGGCCGATCGCCAGCGCTGCCACGACGAAGAATGCCCGCAGGCCGGAGTTGATCGCCTGCGTCAGCAACGCCTCGCTCGCGCCTTTCTGATAGATCTGCTGGATTGTGATCAGCATCGTGAAGAGCGGCACACCCGGAATCATCGGGATCACCGCCGCCACCGTAAATACCTTCGGGTGCGCGCGCAGCCGCCGGGCCTGCCACACGCCGATGAAGCTGATCGCCGATGCCGCGATCAACGTGCCCACCTCCACCGGCACGCCCGCCCGCAGCAGGAGAAAACGCAGGCCGTGCGCCACCGCGCCGAGCAACGCGCAGTAAGCGAGCACCGAACGCGGGACGTTGAACAACATCCCAAACCCCACCGCCGGGACCGCGGCGAGTGCCATGTCTTCCAGCAACTGCAACACGAGTGTCACAGCCACCCCCAGATTTTCCACAGGCTCATCGCCGCCACGATGCCCGTGCACGTCGCGCCCGAGAGCAGCAACGCGAACATTCCGCGCGAGATGCCGGTGTTGATATAGCCTTTCACCATGTCGGACACGGAGTTGATCAATGGATACCCCGGCACGAGCAGCAGCACGCTGGCCGCCATCGCGACCCGCGGCGTCTGGCTGAAATCATACACAAACCCGATCGCCGTCACCGAAGTGGCCACAAACGCCGTCGCGCCAAACACGATCAACGGACTGAAATGCAAATGCGCCAGCAACTGCCGCGCCACCATCGCCAGGCCACTGGCCACCGCCACCAGGCCGCACGCCGCCCAGTCGGCATGGTTCAATCGCGCGAAACACGCACACGACAAACCGACCATCACCGCCACCAACCAGCGCGGATGATGCAGCGGCTGGACCGCCAGCAAACGCTCGCGATACACCACCCGGTCGATCCGGCCCGACTCCGCTTCGAGCACCAGCCGCTGCACTTCCATGACAACGTGCATGTTGATTCCGCGATCTTCGTTGCGACGCACCGTGGTCTTGCTGCGGCCGCGGATCCGCGCGGTGACGGTCACCGCATTCGCCATCAACGCCACCTCCACCCGTTCCGCGCCGAGCGCGAGACCCACGCGCCGCGTGAGCGACTCCACCAGCGCGCTCTCCGCGCCGTGTTGCAACAGACGCAGCGCCGTCTCCGCGCACAGCGGCGCGATGTCCATCGGGTCCGGAGGCGTGGCGGTGACACTCATGACGGGAGGCAAATCGTAGCGCCGACAGCAGAACCGAGCCGCGGCGCGGGGCAAGGCTCGTTCGCAGGCCGGCGAATCTCCGACCGGCGAACGACTCTTTCTCACGTTTCTAGAAGCTCCAGGTGGCGCCCGCGAAGACGCCGCGGCCCAGCGCGGGATAGCCGTTCACTTCCTCGTAGCGTTCGTCGAACAGGTTCTCGACGCGGGCCGTCAGCGTGAGCCGCTCGTTGAGTTTCCACGCCGCGTAGAGCCGCGCGACCGTGTAATCCTCCGCGTCGATCGTCTGGAACGTCGCCGCATCGACGTCGCGTCGATCGGCGACGAAGGCGACGCCCGCGCCCGCACTGAAGCCGCGGCCGAGTTCGCGCCACACATCCGCGGAAAACGAATGCCGCGGTCGCCGCACCAGCCGGATCGCCTGCGTGAGGTTCTCCGCCTCGAGATACGTGTAAGCGACGCGCACGTCGGCGACGCTCGCGGTTTTCGTTTCAAACGAGAGCTCGAGTCCGCGGGTTTTCGCCCGCTCGATATTTTTCACCGTGCTGGGAAACACCGCGAAATCGTAAGTGATCAGATCGCGGAAACGCGTCTCGAACCACGTCACGCCCAGCGTGCCGCGTTGCTCGGGCAGATAATAATCCACCCCCGCATCCCAGCCGCGCGCCCGCTCGGCCCGCAGGTCCGGGTTGCCGGCGTAGAACGCACTGCGACCATAGAGATCGAGAAAACTCGGCGAACGAAACGCCGTGCCGTAGCTGCCCCGAAGCTTGAGCGTGCGCTGCGCGACGAGCCACGCCGCCGTCGCACGCCCGGTGGTCGCGCGACCGAACGTATCATGATCGTCGCTACGCACTCCGGCGGTGAAGAAAATCTCGTCGGTCGGCGAAAACTCGTCCTGCGCGAACACCGCGAGCAGCGTCTGCTTCTTGTTGATGTCGCCAAAGCCGGTGTTGCGCGTGTGATTCGCCTCGGCGGTGACGCCGGCCGTGAAGCGGTGCCGCTCCACGCCGGTGTAGGTCGATTGCCAGTCGAGCACGCCGCGACGGTTTTTCACGAGCGTTACCTGCGTGAAACCCGATGGCGACGGGTTCTCGGAAACGAAGCGCCGGTCCTGTCCGCCGATCGTCACCCGCGACCTGAAGGCCGGCGCGGGCGCGAACTCCGCAAACGCGGTCGCGAGGAGATTGTTTTCCCGCTCGTGATTGTCGGGATCGTTCGTGTAGCGATCGCCGGGATCGGCGTAGTTGCCATGGAAATACCGCAGCGTGCCGCCGACCGCCACGCGCTCGTTGAGCGTGCGGTCGAGCCGGAGCACAGCGTTCGCATTCGTGAACGCATTATTCGGCCGCTCGTTGTCGGAGTGGCCGCCGCGCGCGGAGAAACTGTAGCCCCATGCGTCGCGTTCGCCTTGAGCCGTCAGCGAGCCCTGGATCGTGCCGAAGGAGCCGCCTTCCGCGCCGATACTCGCCGTGGGTTCGCCCGCGCCGCGCTGGGCGCGGAGCGACACGACGCCGCCCACCGCTTCGCCGCCGTAGAGCGTGCTTTGCGGACCGTGCGCGACTTCGAGGCTGTCGCACGCGCCGACGCAGCCGCCGCCGAGGAAGAGTTGATAATCGGTGTTGGGATCGTTGAACCGGAGCCCGTCGACGAGGAACAGCGTCTGGTTCGAATTCGCGCCGCGGAGAAAGAGCGACGACAACGCGCCGGGCGCGCCCGACGAAAAATGCGGCGCGCCAGCCACGCCGCCGAGCGCCTGCGCGAGCGAGGTGAGTTGCCGCCGCGCCAGATCGGCGGCGTCGATCACGTCGAGCGCCGTGCCGATCGTGCGCGCCGCCGCGGGCGTGCGCGTGGCCGTGGTCACGAGCGGATCGAGCCGCTCGATCGCGGCGCCGGAGTCCTGCGCGCGCGCAAAAAGGCCCGCGAACGCGGCGCCGAGAATAAGGAGGAACGGTCCGCGGAGGACCGACCGGGAGGATTGTTTCATGGAGGTCTGCTTTCACTGGCGGCAAGAGCAGACACCGGCCGTTTCCGGGGCGGCTACTCTCACGCTTCATTTTTGCGATGAAGTTTTCGCGATCGACGCGCGCAAAAAAACAACACGTCGAACGCGTGAGCACCCCGGGACGGATGTTCGGACTCCGCATGTCTCGCCGGCGCCAACCGGCTTCCTCACCCGATCGCCTTCACCTCCGGTCGAAACCGAAGACTGGCTTTCCCGCGCAAAACTGCGCGGCACTGGCTTGGCTTGATGCGTCACCGCAGCGCAACTGTGGCCGGATTTCACGGCCTTTCCCGCTGCCCGGAGCTTTCCCAAAGAACAAAGCGCAGTGCATGCCGCTCGCCCGTCGCGGGCAACCCGTTTTCTTGTGCATGGATTGCCGATCGCTGCGTGCTTTTGGCGCTGCCTTGCGAGGTCATGAAGCTACAAATCAACGCATCCGCATTTCAAGATATGTTTCTTGCAAAGTGTATCAGCCGGGAGCAGCTTTCGCGCATCATGGCCGTCACCGATCCCATTCCCTCCCGCGCCGAACTTGCCGCGCGTGCTGCCGCCTCGACCCGTGATTTGTCGGCGCTGTTTGCCTCGCGCATCGTTGTCCTCGATGGCGCGATGGGCTCGCTGATCCAGACGTTTGGCCTGCAGGAAACGGATTTCCGCGGCGAGCGTTTCAAGTCTCACCCGCACGATCTGAAAGGCGACAACGATCTCCTGTCGCTCACGCGCCCCGACGTGATCGAGGACATCCACGGCCGTTATTTCGCCGCCGGCGCGGACATGGTCGAAACAAACACCTTCAACGCGACCACCATCTCGCAGGCCGACTACCAACTCGAGAGCGCCGTGCGCGACATCAACCTCGCAGCGGTCGCCGTCGCCCGCCGCGCCGCGCAAAAAGCCGAGGCCGCCACGCCCGGCCGGCGCTGTTTCGTCGCCGGCGCGATCGGTCCGCTCAACCGCACGCTCTCGATGTCGCCCGACGTCAACCGGCCCGATTATCGCGCGGTCACGTGGGGCCAAGTCGTCACCGCGTATCGCGAGCAGATCGAGGCGCTGCTCGATGGCGGCGTCGACGCGCTCCTGGTGGAGACGATTTTCGACACGCTGAATTCAAAGGCCGCCCTCTTCGCGGTCGACGAGGTCTTCGAGGCGCGGGGCTACCGGCTGCCGGTGATGATTTCCGTGACGATCACCGACGCGTCGGGCCGCACATTGTCGGGACAGACGATCGGCGCATTCTATAATTCCATCCGCCACGCGAAGCCGTTTTCCGTCGGCATCAATTGTGCGCTCGGCGGTCGCGCGATGCGGCCCTACGTCGAGGAACTCGCCTCGATCGCCGAATGCTACGTCACCTGCTATCCGAACGCCGGCCTGCCGAATGCGTTTGGCGGTTACGACGAAACGCCCGCCGACATGGCCGGCGTGCTCGGCGAGTTCGCGCGCAGCGGTTTCGTGAATCTCGTCGGCGGCTGCTGCGGCTCCACGCCCGATCACATCGCCGCGATCGCGGCCGCGGTTCGCGGGCTTCCCCCGCGCCAGCCCGCGGCACCAAACCGGCGTCTGCAACTCAGTGGGCTCGAAGCGCTCGCCGTCAACTGAACCTTTCTGAACCTCCCGTAATGTCCACGGCCCCCGACCAACCGACCGGTTCCCAATTCCTCGTCATCGGCGAGCGCACCAATATCACCGGCTCACCCAAATTCGCGAAGGCGCTCAAGGCCGGCGATTGGGATGCCTGCCTCGCCATCGCCCGCCAGCAAGTCGAGAGCGGCGCCAATATCATCGACATCAATGTCGACGAGGCGCTGATCGACGGCGAAGCGACGATGGTGAAGTTCCTCAACCTCATCGCCGCCGAGCCGGAAATCTCGCGCGTGCCGGTGATGATCGATTCGTCGAAATGGTCCGTACTCGAAGCCGGCCTGCGCTGCCTCCAGGGCAAGGGCATCGTCAACTCGATCTCGTTGAAAGACGGCGAAGCGGAGTTTCTCCAGCGCGCGCGGCTGATTCGGCGTTACGGCGCCGCAGCGGTCGTGATGGCATTTGACGAGCAGGGCCAGGCCGCTAGCCGCGACGAAAAGGTGCGCATCTGCACGCGCGCTTATAAACTGCTGACCGAACAAATCGGGTTTCCCGCCGAGGACATCATTTTCGATCCGAACATCCTCACTGTCGCCACCGGCATCGAGGAGCACAACAACTACGCCGTCGATTTCTTCGAGGCCACGCGGATCATCAAGCAGACACTGCCCGGCGCGAAGGTCAGCGGCGGTGTATCCAATGTTTCCTTTTCCTTCCGCGGCAACAATCCCGTCCGCGAGGCGATTCACAGCGTTTTCCTTTATCACGCGATCGCCGCCGGCCTCGACATGGCGATCGTCAACGCCGGCATGCTCGGCGTCTACGAGGAGATCCCGCGCGACCTGCGCGAGCTCGTCGAGGACGTGCTGCTCAACCGCCGCGCCGACGCGACCGAGCGGCTCGTCAAATTCGCAGACGCGCTCAAGGAGCAGGCCGGCGGCGGTTCAAATCTGAAATCTGAAATTTCAGATTCCGGCTGGCGCAGCCGGCCGGTGGAAGAACGGCTTAGTCACGCGCTAGTGAAAGGCATCGATGCCTTCATCGAACAGGACACCGAGGAAGCCCGTGCGAACACCGCGAAATACCCGCGGCCGCTCGCGATCATCGAAGGCCCGCTGATGGATGGCATGCGCATCGTCGGCGATCTTTTCGGCGCCGGAAAAATGTTTCTTCCCCAGGTCGTGAAGTCGGCGCGCGTGATGAAAAAATCCGTCGCTTACCTCACGCCGTTCATGGAAGAGGAAAAACGCCAGCACATCGCCGCCGGGGGCGCCGCCCGCGCCAACGGCAAGATCGTGGTGGCGACCGTCAAGGGCGACGTCCACGACATCGGCAAGAATATCGTCGGCGTCGTGCTCGCGTGTAACAATTACGAGGTCACCGATCTCGGCGTGATGGTGCCGTCCGACAAGATCCTCGCCAAAGCCCGCGAGCTCGGCGCCGACGCGATCGGGCTCTCCGGACTCATCACGCCGTCGCTCGACGAGATGGTGCACGTCGCGAAGGAAATGAAGCGGGAGAATTTCAGCGTGCCGCTGTTGATCGGCGGAGCCACGACCAGCGGCGCGCACACCGCCGTGAAGATCGCGCCCGAATACGAGCACGGCGTCGTGCACGTGCTCGACGCGTCGCGTGTGGTCAACGTCGTCAGCGCACTGCTCTCCCCGACGCAGAAGCCCGCCTTCATCGCGGAGAATGCGGCCAAGCAGCAGCGTCAGCGCGACGAATTCAACGCCCGCCGCACGCGCAAGCCGCTGCTCTCGCTGGAGCAGGCCCGCGCGCGCCGCCCGCAGTTCGATTGGAGCGCGATCGATATCCCGCGTCCGGAGTTCTTCGGCACGCGCGTTTACTCGACCGAAATCACCGACGGCACCCACCCGCTCCAGCTCGCTGAGATTGTCCCGTTCATCGACTGGGGTCCGTTCTTCAGCGCGTGGGAGCTCCACGGGCGCTTCCCGCAAATCTTGGACGACGCCACCGTCGGTGCCGAAGCGAAGAAGCTGTTCGACGACGCGCAAAAACTCCTCGCGTGCATCATCGCGGAAAAGCGTTACACTGCAAAAGCGGTGATCGGCTTCTGGCCGGCGAATGCGGTCGGCGACGACATAGAAGTCTACGCCGACGAATCGCGCAGTCGCGTGCTCACGCGTTTCCACCAATTGCGGCAGCAGATGGAAAAACCGGCAGACCAATTCAATCATTGTCTCGCCGATTACATCGCGCCGAAGGACAGCGGCCGCCTCGACTATATCGGCGGATTTGCGGTGACCGCCGGCCACGGCGTCGAAGCGCTCGCGCTCGAGTTCAAGGCCGCGCATGACGACTACTCCGCGATCATGGCGCAGGCGCTCGGCGACCGGCTCGCGGAAGCGTCAGCGGAGTTTTTCCACAAACGCGCCCGCGAAGCCTGCGGTTTCGGTCGCACCGAAAACCTCTCCTACGAGGACCTCATTCGCGAGCGCTACCGCGGCATCCGGCCCGCACCGGGTTATCCTGCGTGTCCGGATCACACGGAAAAGCCGATCCTCTTCGATCTGCTCAACGCCACCGCCGCGACCGGCATCGTGTTAACGGAGAGCTGCGCGATGACGCCGGCGAGCAGCGTGAGCGGCTGGTATTTCAATCATCCCGAGGCGAAGTATTTCGGCGTCGGCAAACTCGGCCGCGACCAGGTCGAAGACTACGCCGCGCGCAAGGGCCAGACGATGGCCGAAGCCGAACGCTGGCTCGGGCCGTATTTGGATTACTGATGCGGCGGCGGCTCAGGCCGAATTAACCACGAAAGACACGAAAAACACGAAAACCATTCCGGCGTAGCCCACGGAACACACGGAAAAATCAGACCGGCCGGACACGGAACGCCTTCTTCCGTTTATTCCGTGGGCTCCGATCGATTGGGCCTTTCGTGTGTTTCGTGTCTTTCGTGGTTCTTTCAGAACCGCGCCCCATCGACAGCACTCAACGCAGCGTGACGGTGGCGCGGCCGTCGGCTTTGTGGAGCGTGACCGTTTTGGTTTTGCCCGCGGCCGTTACGCGATGTTCGCCGAAGAAGGCGGGCACTTCGCAGCGACCGTTCGCATCGGCCTGACCTTCCCACTTCGTCCACCAGTCACGGAAGATGAGATCGCGATACGCTTTCGCGGCGGGCGTCGGCGTCCAGTCGCGCTTGTAGAGCGAAGACTGCGGGATCCAGTTCGCTCCCTCCCAAAAGCCCCACATCAGAATCCCACCCACCGCCGGGTGCGCGAAGCAGATCCGATAGTAATCCACGATGTCGCGCGCTTTCGCCTCTTCCTCCGCCGGCGTGATCGGCATTTCCTCGTGCTCGTAGAATTTCGAGCGCTGTCCAGGAAGATTGAACTCGGTCACGCGGATCGGGAGTTTGAACTGCGCAAGCACATCCAGCGCGTGACGCAGCGCGTCGCGGTCAAACGAATCTCCGTGTAAATGTCCCTGCACGCCGATGCCGGCGATCGGCACGCCCTGCGCGAGCAGCTCGCGGATCTGTTTCACGTAATCGTCGAGGCGATTCCCCGTGAGGATGTCGTAGTCGTTGAGAAACAATTTCGCCTCCGGGTCCTTCGCGTGCATCCACGCGGTCATGTCCTTCGTGATCTGCGGACCCAGCCGCTCCGCGTAGAAGTTTCCGTGAATCATCTCGTTATTGAGATCGTATTCGACGAAGCGTCCGCGGTAGCGCGCGGCGATGTCCTTCGCCCGCGCCTCGAGCGTCGCGCGCAGTTCGTCGTTGTTCATCGTCTTCAGCCAGGGCTGCACAAACTGATCGATGCCCCAGAAGACATTGTGCCCGCGCAGCGGCAGCCGGTGCTCGTCGGTCCAGCGCAGGATCGCATCGACGGTCGCGTAGTTCACCTGTCCGCGCCGCGGCTCCATCGAGAGCCACTTGAGCGCATTCTCCGTCACGGCCGCATTGAAGTTTTGCAGAAACACTTCGCGGTAGCGCTTCGCGTCCGCGGCCGGCATTTTGCCGTCAAACGCCTGGTTCGCGAGCGCCGCGCCAAACCAGAATTCGTGGCGCACCTGGTCGACCTTCACCTTCGCGCCGGGGCGAGTCTCGATCACGAGCGTGCCGGTGCGGTGCTCGCGGATCGACGCGTCGAGCGGGTCGTTGTTCATGGCGGGCGTGGTGGCGAGCGTCGCCGTCGTGGTCAGGGCAACCATGAAACCAAAGCGAGCGAACGCGCGAATCAGCGAAGAAGTATAAATCATCGGGGATGGGGTTGCCCAGCGAGACGCGGGCCGCGGCAAAAAGATGCTCGCTTCGTCCTCGCGTGTGTCTCCGCCGAACTGAGTTCGCCAGCGATCCGGACGCGAGTGGCGCCGCCTCCCCACTTTCGTCTCTCCGTGCTCTCTGTGGCCTATGTCTTGCTCGACCACAGACAACTCCACGCTCTCGACCTCACACCGCCATCACGTCGTAAACGACGACCTTCGACCACAGGTGCGAGCAGGTCTTCACGAATTCGAGGTGCAGCGGATGTTTCTGATAAATATCCTGCCCGTCCACGTCGTCGAAGCCGAGTAGCTCGGACACGCCGTAACTGTTGTCCACCACATCGCGTTTCTCCGTGCTCGCCGGCACGCCCACATGAAACGCGCGCACCGTTTCGATTTTCTCGAGCTTCCGGATGCCCGCGATCAAAGCCTCTCGATCCGCCGTCGACTCCGGGTTCTTCAGCCAGAAAAACACGTGATGCACCAGCTTCGGCAGCGCCGCCTTGCCGGTGGACGGCACCGCGGCTGCGGCAACGGCGGCCGTGCCCAGCGTGACGGCGGAGGTGAGAAATGCGCGACGGGTTTGTTCGTTCATGGGAGGAAAGGGTTCACGCCAACGAATCGCCGCCCGCCGATGAGTCCAGCTCCGACGCTCGCCTTGCCGCGGAAATCGCGCACGCTACGCATAACCCACGCGCCTCATGCCTTCACGCCGTCTGATCCTCCGTCTCGTTTGCCTCGCGCTCCTTGCTTCGCCGGTTGCCGGCGTGTCCGCCGCACTTTCGCTCCGCGTCATGACGTTCAACCTGCGCTTCGCCAGCGATCAGTCGCCGAACGCCTGGCCGGATCGCCGTCCCGTGATGAAACACCTGCTCGAGCGCGAAGCGCCGGATCTCGTCGGCACGCAGGAAGGCGTTTACCGCCAGCTGGGCGATCTCGCCGCCGACCTGCCGGCTTACGAGTGGATCGGACTCGGCCGCGACGGCGGCAGTCGCGGCGAATTCATGGCGGTATTTTACCGGCGCGATCGTTTCGAGCCGGTCGCCTACGATCACTTCTGGCTCTCCGACACGCCGGCGGTAATCGGCTCGATGACGTGGGGCAACGTCTACCCGCGCATGGTCACGTGGGTCCGGTTTCGCGATCGCACCTCGGGACGCGAATTCTATTTCTGCAACACGCATTTCGATCACCAGATTGAGCAGGCCCGGCAGAAAGCCGCGCAACTCCTGCGCGACCGGCTCGCGTCCTTCGACGCCGCGCTGCCGGTGGTGTTAACCGGCGATTTCAACTGCGCCGCGGGCGCGAGCGCCGCTTACGAAACGCTCACGCGCGAAGCCGCGTTGAGCGATACGTGGACCGCCGCCGCGAAGCGCGACAACGAGGACCTCAACACGTTTCACAACTACCAACCCGCGAAACACGAGGGCGAGCGGATCGACTGGATCCTCGCGCGGCCGCTCGCCACGGTGAAGCGCGCCGCGATCATCACCTTCTCCGAAAACGGCCAGGCGCCCAGCGACCATTTCCCGGTGCTGGCAGAAATCGAACTTCGCTGACGCCGACGACGTCCGAAGCGCCTATCCCGCGGCAGGCGAACGCGTCTCGCCGTGAAAAATCGTGCCGGTTTTTCGCCAGCGTCGCCGCAACGCCTCCGGCAGCAATGCGCCCGCCAGCTGGCGGCGAAAACGCGGATTGCGCCACAGTGAAAGTTTTCGCGCGCCAAAGCGCGGCGCGGTGGCATTGAAAGTTCGCACGCGCCGCCACGTCTGCTGCGCCTGAAACCAGCGCGAGCGACCGAGCGACGAAATGTAACTGCCAGCGTGCCGTCGCCAGCACGCGAGGCATTCATCGAGCGTCACTACCTCGCCGAGAAAAGGCATCCGCATCCCGATCCGCGTATCGCACGCGAGCTCCGGACAGACGGTCATGTCGAGCGGCAGCACGCGCGCGAGCGCGGCGCGATGCACGACCAGAGCCGAGGTGGGATAGAAGAAGTCGACGTCGTGCTGCGCGTAAATCGCCGCCCGCACGTCGCGCACATGAAACCGCAGATCGCGATAACGTCCGATCTGTGCGTCGCCGCCGTCGATCAAGGTCATCGGCGATTGCACGAGCGCGACGTCCTGGCGACCTGCCAGCGCGGCCAGCACGCGCTCGATCTTCTGCGGCGCGAACCGATCGTCGCCATCGAGGAGGAACAGCCATTCGCCGCGCGATCGCTCGAAGGCCCGCCACACCGCCTGGGCCTGCGAGATCCGGCTCGGCCGCGCGGCGTCGTGCGTGCCGAAGATCAGCGTGATCCGATCGCCGAACGCGCGGAGTAGCGCGAGGCTCTCGTCGGTGCTGCCGTCGTCGTAGACGATCACCTCGTCCGCCGGCGTCGTTTGCGCGAGCGCGGACGCGACGCAGTCGCGCAGGTAACGACCGTTGTTGTAGTTGTTGATCAGGATGCTCGTCGTCGGCCGCGCGGTTTTCATGCCGTGGCGAGCGACCGGTGAAACAGCCGGAGCGGTCCCGGCAACGCGTTACGTTTCCGTGTCGCGCGAGTGACATTTTCGGGCCGGAGTATTTTCGACGGTGTGGAACCCCGCCCACGTGTCGCCGTCCAAGCCCGCGGTGGGCGCTCGCAACTCCAGCGGCGAAACAGCGCACCGGACTTTCGCCGCATGAGCCTGATCAACGACGCCCTCATCAAAGCCGAACGCGACCGCGCGGAAATCGCGCTCGCCGAGTCCCAGCGCCTCACACCGCGCGCGCGCGCGGAGAAACGGCGCGAGACGCGACGCGCGCAATCGCTGCCGTTGATCGCCCTTAACGCCGGCGTGCTGATGGCGTTGTTCGCGGTGGTGATCATCGTTTTGCACCGCAATCGCGACGCCGTGACCGAACGTGCGGTCGATCGCGATGCGTCCTCGACGCTCGCCCACGATGCGAATTCGGAGGCGAGCCTCGCCGCAGCATCGACGCCCGCATCGGGAGCCGAGGCCTCACCGTTTGTTCCTTCTGCGGCCAGCGCCCCCGCCGTCACGGCGGCTCCTGACAACGGTTACGCGCTCGCGGGGATGTCGGCGATCGGTGACACCACGTTGCTGAGCATCACGCGCCTGCGGGACCAGCGCAGTGTGTGGGTGCCGGTCGGAAAGACTGTCGGCGAGATCACCGCGATCCGCTACGACTCTTCCGCCGATCGCGCGGTCATTCGCGTCAATGGCCGCGAACTCACCATCGGTCTGCGCACGCCGTCCGCGGAGCCGTCAGCGCAAGCGGCCGAGTAACCGCGCGCGCACGCTCCCGCGGTCGAGCCAGTAAACGCCGCGATAGAGCGCACCCATCGCGCGGGCCCACGCCCGATAAATCCAGAAGCAGCGAAGGGTCCGCGCCGCGGCGAAGACGCGGTGACTCCAGAAACTGATCGCGCGACGCAGATCGTAGATGCGGCGGCGCTTCCATCCGCCAGCGTGCGCATTCGGTTTCACGCGCTTCCGCGGCACGCGCTCACCGCGGCTGCGGTGCAAGCGATACGCGAGGCCCTCGCGGCGCTGCCGCAAGCCTGCGGCCTGCGTCTTCGCCAGAAACTCGCCATCGACTTCGCGCAACTCCAGCCGGCCCTCGGCCGCCGCAACCGCGAAGACCTCACGAACGCGTTCCGCGCGGATCACGACGACGTTCGTCCCGCGCCCGTCCGCAGAATATGGTTTCACCCAGGCATCGCCGAACGACACATCGGCCGTCTCCGCCATGACGTCGTCGCAAAAATTACATGCTTCATACTGGAAGAAGCCCATGCCCCAGTCGCCGTCCACCATCCGCGCCCAGTCACGCACGTGCACGCGACCGTCGCGCGTGGTCAAACCCACCGTATAAACATCCGCACCACGGTCCGGTTGCTTCACGCGAAAATCGACGGCCGCGACGCTTCCCGGCGCGACCCCGCTCTGGCGGGCGAAACTTTCAACCAGCGCGGCGCTTTTCAGATGTCCGCAAAACAATCCGAGGCAGAGTGCGATCCGCTCGCGTAGCACGGCATCGTTTTTCATCAGGAGCCGGACCGCTTTGACGAAACACGGGACGCCCACGAATGCGTAGCGTCCCGGCCAGGCCCGCACCTCCGCGAGTGCCGCGGAAAACTCGATGGGATAATAGCGTGACTTGGCCGCCGCCTGGATTTCCTCCGGCGTGCGCGAAACGCGATAAGCGAACAGCCCCGGATTCTCCTTGGTTGGCGTGCGGGGCGCGACGTGCACCACGCCGTCGATTTCGCCGGCGCGCAGCAGCTCCAGCAGCAGCCACGAGACCATGCCGCCCGAGCTGCCGCGCGTGCGAAAATCGCGTTCCTCGACCCAGCCGACGTAAGCGGCCGTCCACCGCCCAACCGCCGGATGCGAATGCGGCGCGGCACCAAACTCGCGCTGCGCAATCTGATCCTCATTCTCCGCCTGGTCCGAAAACGGACACACCCGCGCGGGATCGCTCGACGGCACGGACGCGGCCGCTGGCACCGGCTGCGTTTGGTAGAGCGCGCGTTTCGTGAAACGAATCCGATACCGCTCCGGATCCGCCACCGCACACGCGCCGCAGCCGATGCAGACGTCCGCGGCCAGCACGTCGGGGATGCGCCAGACGCCGGTCGGCGACGGAGCCGGCGTCCATGGCGCCGACGGTCGCGTGTCCGTCACACTCATAACCGGAGGCAGTGCGCGAGAAACCCCAGCGACTGCTGCCGGCGGGCATCGATAATCGCGATGGTCTCCGACTCGATCGGAGTCGAGAGGAGTTGGGCGACCTGCGCGCTCCGGGCAGGATCGAAAATGCGGTGCATGGCGCCCACCAAGGTCAGGAAACCGCGGATTTTGTTCGACCGATAAGGCGAAAGTTGAGCGACGAAGGGCTGATGGAACCGCAGCGCGAAAACGCATCCATGAAAATACGACGTGGCCACCGCGCTCGCGTGACGAAAACGGTGCACGAACTCGTCGGGCCCGGCGCTCAGGAGCGAAACATCCGCCCAATCGTTGCGGTAGCCGATGCTCACGATCCGCAAATGACGCGCCTGCGCCCAAGCCCGCACCTCACGGGCAAACTCCGGCGTGAAGCGGTTGCCGTAAAGCAGCAGGTAGGCGGGCCCGAAACGCGGTGCGGTGAGCCGGGCCGGCGCCGGGGTGAACTGCAGGCAGGGGTCGAGCACCAGCGGCGGTTCCATGTCCATATGACGGCGGATGAGATCGCAGGAATTTGTATCCCGAACGGAGATACAATCGAAACGCCGCAGACGCGCGACCCATTCGGGCGCGAGGCCGCGGCCCGAATCGTAGTTGCCGAAGCTCGCGGCGTAGGCGACGAGCCGGCGCGGGGCGAGCGACTCCCCGAAGAAAAGAGGCACGCCGCCGAGCCACGGATGCGAGAGATTCCACACCTCGTCGCTGCCGACGACCACCAGGTCGAAATTCGAAAAATCCGGCGGGGCGTGAAGCGGGAACTTCCCGGTGCGCTTCACCCGTTGTTGCGCCGCGATGAACTTCAATGCTTTTGCCGCAAAGGCCGCGACATCGCGCCGCGGCGCCGGCCGGAAGGGGCGAATCGCGTGTTTCAGCTCCCGCCAGAAATAATCGCGCGAGCGATAGTCGAGCAGTTGCACCTCATGACCGGCAGCGAGGAGAAAATCGCGAAGGCAGCGCATCTGCCAGTAAGCGCCGTAATTGATGCAGCGATGAAACGTGAGGATACCGATTTTTCGGCTTCGTTCGCCCGGCCACGCTCCGCCGGCAGGTTGATGAAGTCCGTCTGCCGTGCGCAGCTCTGTATTGGCGAGATCCATAGTTTGGATCGGGGGTGACAATCCGAGTTGGTAAAAGGTCCGCTAGAAACCGGCTCGTCGTTTCGACTTTCTTTCGGAATGCGCGCGCCGAGGTCGCCCGACCCACCGAGGCAGGCGTCCATCAGCTTGCACAGACTAAACCGACGCGAACCCCGTTTCAGCCGAAAAATGTTCTCCACGACTCGACGCCCGGAACGAGCGGTGGTCGTCAGAAATCCGCCGGCCGGAACTTCGCGTCAGGTCCGCGCGGAGATCGTCGCCGCCACCACGAACAGGCCGATCATCACGGCCGCGCAGCCGAGCCGCGCCGCTGTCGAGATCACAAACCCGATCGCTGCCCCCATGCCGGCGCGCAACGATTCGCGTCCGGTTTTTTTCGCGAGCAGCTTTTCGGCCGCCATCGCGCCGAAGACGGTGCCGAGAATCAATGCCGGCAACGAGAAGAACACGCCCACCAGCGCGCCGGCGCTCGCGCCGCCCATGCCCCAGCGACTACCGCCAAACCAGCGGGTGCCGAGGATCACGCCGCCGAAATCCGCCACGATGGACAACAACCAGAAGAGAGCGATGAACCCGACGACGGTCCACGAAAGCTGCGGAGGGAGGATCAGCTTGTGCAAAATGGCCGCGATAAGGATCAACGTCGTGCCCGGCAACAGCGGCACCACGACCCCGACGATGCCGACGAGCATCAGGGAAACGGTCAGGCACCACGTCGCGATTTCGAGCATGAGGCCAAGACACTCGGGCCGTTGTCAAAGTTGCGAGCCTGAAGGGCAACCTGGTCGCCGGAGCGGCAGGAAATCCGTGCGGTGAGCTTGAACGCGGGCGGCCACGACGGCGTCCAACATCAATATTGCATCGAGCCGACGCCGATCGGCGAACGCGCGAAACCCCGATGTTGGCTCCGGAGGTTTGCCGGGGATTTCAGCGGCTTCGCGCGGAACGCCCCTGAACCGGCCCGGTCCGTTTTCACTCACCACCCCACTCGCTTATGAAAAATATCATCGGCATCGTCCTCATTGCGCTTGGCATCTTCCTGTTTGTCCAAGGGCTCAACCGCAAAGACTCCATCGCTGGCGTGGCCTCGGAAGCCACGACGGAAGTCGCCAACGCCGTCGACGGCGGGGCGCGTCAACCCAAGCACGTCGTCTACATGGTGGCCGGAGGCGTGATCGCGCTCATCGGCATCGGCGTGATCGCCCGCAAGCCGCGCGCCGTCTGAGCGGCAATTCTTTTTGGCGATTCAGACGCCATAACTGAATCGTCACCGTGCAACGAGCGGACCCCGTCCGCTCGTTGCTATTTTTTTTGCGCGCGCCCGGCCAATCCACAGCCAACAACAAAAGGTAGGTCCGCGTGTCCCCACGCGCCCTGAGTTTGTCTCGCGATATTCAGGCGCGCGTGACTTTCAGCCGGCGACTCGGAGCGCCGTCCCCACCTGCGAAACGACTACTGGGCGGCAGCGCTTTTCCGCGGCAGTGCGAACGCCACATACGCGTCGCCGCTTTTCGTAGCCATCTTGCCGCCGCCGCACGCGATCACGACGAATTGCCGGCCGCCGGCCTCGTAGGTCGCAGGCGTGGCATAGCCGCCGGCGGGCAGCGTGACTTTCCAAAGCTCGCGGCCGGTGCGCGCATCGAACGCGCGGAACTGCTCGTCCTTCGTCGCGCCGATGAACAATACCCCGCCGGCGGTCACGAGCGGGCCGCCGTAGTTTTCCGTTCCCGTGGGCGGGTGGCCTTGCGCGGTCAGCTCCGGCAGTTCGCCCAGCGGCACGCGCCACAGATAATCGCCCGTGTTCAGGTCGATCGCGTTCAATGTGCCCCACGGCGGCTTCACCGCGGGATAACCGTCCGGATCCAGCCACCGATTGTAGCCGGTATGAGTATAGGGCGGCGGAGTCGCGCGGCGCTCGTCGGGCAAATAGGTCGGCCATTCCGGCTGAGCGTTGCCGGCCTCGTTTCGTCCCGCCGACGCTGGCGACCCGCCGAAGAGAAAGTCCACGAGGGCGTCTCGATGCTGTTCCGTGAGAAACCCCCACGGCGGCATCACGCCCCGACCGTGCGTGATCACGTCAAGCGCCTGCTCGCGCGTGAGGCGCTGGGCGACATCGACCAGCGCCGGGATGTTGGCCGACGGATTTCCGCGGCGATCCGCGCCGTGGCAGCCGGTGCAGTTTTGCAGAAACACCTGCTCGCCCAGCGAGCGCGCACTGCCGGTTTCGATCATCGAGAGCACCCACGGCATCTCGTTGCTGTTCACATAAAGCACGCCGTGCGGATCCACCGCCGCGCCGCCCCACTCCGCCCCGCCGTCGAAACCCGGAAAAATAATGGTGCCCTCGCGGCTCGGCGGCGCGAACACCGTGTGCGGACGCAGCCGCGAGAAACGCTCCAGCACCGCACGGTGCGCCTCGGGCGTGCGCTGTGTGATTTCCTCCGCCGTGAACAACTGTCGCGCAAACGGAGCCGGCTTCAGCGGAATCCGCTGGGTCTTCGCCGCGACTTCGCCCGCGAGATCCGACGACGGCACCGCGCGCTCCTCCACCGGGAAAAGCGACTCTCCCGTTTCCCGATGCAGCACGAAGACGAAGCCGGATTTGGTCACCTGCGCCACCGCCGGAATGTCGCGACCGTCGCGCCGCACGGTCACGAGCGTTGGCGGCGCCGGCGGATCGCGATCCCACAGATCGTGCCGCACAAATTGATAATGCCACACGCGTTTGCCCGTCGTGGCATCGAGTGCGAGCAGACAGTTGGTGAACAGGTTGTCGCCGAGCCGGTCGCCGCCCCAAAAGTCGAACGCCGCCGAGCCCACCGGACAAAACACCAGCCCGCGCTCCTCATCGACCGTCATGCCGGTCCACACATTCCCCCCGCCCACCCGCTCCCACGCGTCGGCCGGCCAGGTATCATAGCCTTCCTCGCCCGGATGCGGAATGGTGTGAAAAAGCCAGACGAGCTTGCCCGTGCGCACATCGAACGCGCGGATGTGTCCGGGCGCGGCCGGCCCCGGGCCTTCGCCGACGCGCATGCCCATGATGATGAGATCGCGGTAAATCACGCCGGGGGTGTTGGCCTGGATCGCGAGGCCGGTGACGTCGCGATCGAGTCCTTCCGCCAGGTCCACGCGGCCACCCGTCCCGAAGGTTTCGATCAAGCGTCCGGTGCGTGCGTCGATCGCGTGCAGCCAGTGTCCGGTCCCGAAAAGAATCCGGCGGTCGTCTCCATCCGACCAATACGTGAGGCCGCGATTCACGCCGTTGGGCTCCGCGGGCTCGAAACGCCAGCGTTCCACGCCCGTGGCCGCATCGAGGGCGACGACTTTCAACTGGGGTGTCGTCGCATATATCACGCCGTCGATGATGAGCGGGTTGCACTGGATCTGGGTCTGGTCGCCGCGCGCGTCGCCGGCCCGCCAGGTCCACGCCACTTCGAGGCCGCTGACGTTCGCGGCCGTGATTTCACCGAGCGGAGAGAAATGCGTGGCGGCTTTGTCGCCGAGATACACCGGCCAGTCGCGGCCGGCGGAACCGAAAAGCGGAGACGCTGACAGCAGCGAAAGGAGCAACAGGGCCGGGCGTGGCCGCAGTGGGGTTTGCATCGCTCCGAGTTGAGCGAGGCCCGTCGCGGAGGCCATCCTGAAGTGCGGTGCGACGCCTACTTGGCGCGCTCGAGCCAGCCGCCCGCCTTCAGCCATTCGGCGGCGCGATCCGGCCAGTGCGTGACGGGATTGTCGGTGCGGCGGAGGCCATAGCCGTGCCCGCCGTTTGGATACACGTGCAGCTCCGCGGGCACGCCCGCGCGCTGCAGCGCCGTGTAATACGACAATACGTTTTCGACCCGGACGGGATCATCCTGCGCCATGGTGAGAAACGCCGGCGGCGTGCGACCGGGCGCGGGTTGAACCAGCTCCGGCACGCGGTCGCCGTTCGCCTTGTCCGCCAGATAGCCCGGGTAAATCAGCAGCATGAAATCCGGGCGGCAGCTCACGGCGTCCGCCGCGTCCACCGGATCGTAGGCGCGCGGTTCGAAGCGGTTGCCCACCAGCGCCGCCAGATGCGCGCCGGCCGAAAACCCGAGCACCCCGATGCGCTGAGGGTCGAGGCCAAACTCGGCCGCGCGATGGCGCACGATTCCGAGGGCGCGTTGCGCATCCTGCCAGGGCAGTTCGTGGCGCTCGATGCCGGGCCGCGCCGGCACGCGATATTTGAGCAGCACCGCGGTCACACCGATCGAGTTGAGCCATTCGCACACTTCCGTGCCCTCGAGATCCCAGGCGAGGATGTTATAGCCGCCTCCCGGACAAACCATCACGGCCGCACCGGTGTCCCGCGCGGGTTCCGGTTTGTAGATCGTGATCGTCGGCCGGGAAATGTTGCCCAGCCGGATCAGCCGCCGCCCTGCGATGAGATTGTCGGACGGTTTCGTCGTGTCCTGCTCGGGCGGCAGCGTTGTCGTCTCCCGCGGCGGAGAATCGGGCCAGAGCTGAATCGTCAACGGGTCCGCGCCGCGAACGGGCGAACCGAATCCCCACCACATCGTCACCATCAGGAGCAAAGCGAGGCGCCGCATGGCTGAAACTTCAGCGCGCCGGCGGCGCCGCACGCAAGTGCGATCTCGCTCCACGAAAAAGCCGGCGACGCGAGTCGCCGGCTTGTAAACAAGTCCAGACAGAAAAGGAGCTTACTCGGCGGCCGCCTTCACGATGATGTTATTCGTCACGCTGTGCACGCCCTGCACGCCCGCGGCGATCTGCTCGGCCCGCGTTTTCTGGGCGGCCGTGTCGACGAAGCCGCTGAGTTGCACGGCACCCTTGAACGTTTCGACGTCGACTTGCAGCGCCTTCACGACGTCGTCGCGCACGAAAGCGGTTTTCACCTTCGCGGTGATCGCCTTGTCATCGATGTATTCGCCGGTGCTTTGCGAGGTCGCGGTCGAGGCGCAACCGGATTGGAGAGAGAGGACGCCGGTCGCGCCCAGCGCGAGCACGGTCATGAGTTTGAGGGAGGTTTTCATAGGTTGACGCCGCCATAGTAGCTTGGCGTTTCACGCGGTTCGCCGCGCGGGAACAGTTGCGCACCCCGACCCGCGCGTCGGAGCAGCGCGCAAGAGGTCGCGAGGGTGTGCGGCCGCACGCGTTTTCAGAGGTAAAACGCGCCCGACCTTTGCCTTCGGGCAAGCGCCGCGCCGACAACTCACCCACGCGTCGAGCCGTGCGCTGCCGCGTGGGTCGGTCGGGGCAAACCTGAGGCCACCCTGCGGTTTTTTTCGCAGTATTTTGAAAGAACTGGGCCTGCATTCCGCAGTCTTTCATGCCAGCTTATCCGCCAGGTAAGCAGCCACCTCAACTCGTGTCCGAACCATGCTGCCCAACGAATCCACGCCCAAGAAATCTCTGCGCATCCTCTACGCAGACGACATGCGTGAGCTGCGCGAACTGGCGCGCATCGCGTTGAGCCGCGAAGGTCATCTCATCGAGTGCGTCGGCGACGGTCGCGAAGCGCTCTCGCGCGTGATGCTCGATCCGGCGGCTTACGACCTCGTGATCACGGATCATCACATGCCGCACCTGAACGGCATCCAGCTCGTGAGCGAGCTCCGCAAGCTGCCGTATGCGGGCAAGATTTTGATTTTCTGCTCGGAGCTGAGTCCCGGCGTCAACGAGACGTATCAGAAACTCAAGGTCGACCGGATCCTCTACAAGCCGGTGTTTCCGTCCGAGCTGCGCCAGGTCCTCACGGATTTGTTTTCGCCCGCCACCGCGTCGTCGTGAACGCCGGCACCGCGACGACCTGCGAGGGCCGCCGCGGCGTTTTGAATCAGGCGGCGGGATCGAGCACGACCTTGATGCAGCCGTCGCGTTTTTCCGTGAAGACCTCGTAGATCTCCGCCGCGCGCGTCAATGGGACGCGGTGCGTGATCACGAAGGAGGGATCGATCTTTCCCGATTCCACCAGCGAAAGCAGCTGCGGCATGTAACGCTGCACGTGCGTCTGGCCCATGCGGAAAGTGACGCCTTTGTTGAACGCTGCTCCGAAGGGGATCTTGTCCAGGAACCCGCCGTAGACGCCCGGCACCGACAGCACGCCGCCCTTGCGCACCGCGCGCATCGACTGACGCAGCGCATACGGCCGGTCCGTCTCCAGTTTCAGCGCCTGTTTGAGATTATCGTAGCTCGATCCGTGCGCTTCCATGCCGACGGCGTCGATCGCCGCATCGGGACCGCGTCCGCCGGTGAGCTCGCGCAGCTTTTCGAGCACGTCCTCGTCATCGTGAATCGCGATCGTTCCCGCCGCCTCCGCCATCGCGAGCCGTTCCGGGACGCTGTCGATCGCGTAGACCTTCGCCGCGCCGAGCAGGAGCGCGCTGCGGATCGCGAACTGGCCCACGGGTCCGCAGCCCCACACCGCGACGATCGTCTCGCCCGGCTTGATGTCGCAGTTCTCCGCCGCCATGTAGCCGGTCGGAAAAATGTCCGAGAGAAACAGCAGCTGCTCGTCCGGGATCGTGTCGTCTTCGATCACGATCGGGCCGTGATCCGCGTAAGGCACACGCGCATACTGCGCCTGCCCACCCGCATAGCCACCCGTCAGGTGCGAGTAGCCGAAAAGCCCGGCTGCGCTGTAGCCGAGAAGTTTCTCCGCCATCCACGCGTTCGGATTCGTATTGTCGCACAACGACCATTGCTGCCGCTGGCAATGCGAGCAGCCGCCGCACGAGATCGTGAACGGCACCACGACGCGATCGCCCACCTTCAGACGCTTCACGCCCGGGCCGACTTCGACGACCTCGCCCATGAACTCGTGGCCGAGGATGTCGCCCTTCTCCATCGTCGGCATGTATCCATCATACAAATGCAGATCGGAACCGCAGATCGCGGTCGAGGTGATCCGCACGATCGCGTCGCCCGGGCTCAGGATCGTCGGATCGTCGACCTCCTGGACCTCCACCTCGCGCTTGCCCATCCAGCAGACCGCTTTCATGACGCCGCCTTTCGCTGGAGCTGTTCGCGTTCCTTCCGGCGCGCCGTCCGTTGCGGTCCGCCGGCGGACTGGCCCTCGATCGTGGGAATCTCGCCCGCCTCCATCAGGGCCTTGAAACGTCGCAACGCCTCCGCCACCTGCTGCGCCGGCTCATCGCCGGTGAGCTTCGCCATCAAGGCGGCAAAGCGGCCCCCGGGGGGATTGTATTCCAGCTGCACGGTCACCTCCGTGCCTTCGTCCCCGGGCGCGGCTTCGAAACGCACCGTGCCCGCATTCTCGACATCCGCACCCTCGCGCGAACGCCACGCAATCAACTCGTCCGGTTCATCGTTGATCACGACCGCGTGCCATTCCACGAAGTGGTCGCCGGGAGCGCTGACCCGCCAGTGCGATTCCGTGTCCGAAATGCGGGCGATCGACACCGGGTGCTTGATGATGGCGACAAGGTTCTCGAAGGAACGCCAGAAGCGATAAAGCTCGGCGGCGGGTTTGCGGATGGTGCAGGAACGCACGATCTTGATGCCGCGGTTTCCCGGAACGGCGATCTTGCTGCGGAACACGGGCTCCGAAGTGGCCGTGGCCCGATCCGGCGGAGGGGTTGAAAGACTCATGCCCAAAGTTAAGCGCCGGCAGGGCCGGCGCCATGGGGCCGGCTCCGAGAAGCGGCATGAGTTTTGGCAGAGTCCGCCGCCGGAAAATCTCCGGCCGGCTCCGCCGCTAGTCCGGACCGCGCTCCTGTTGCAGCCAGGCCCGCTTCAGGGGCGAACCCGCGGTGGCCAGCCTCGTCTCGCCCGGCGCCGCCGACGCCGGGATCCAGCGCGCGCCGCTGATCTGCAGCCGCGGCCGGATCGCCTCCGCCAACGTCCGCGGGTCGTCGTGCGCCGCCTTGCGGACGTGCACGCGCTTTCGCGGACGATCCGGATCGATCACGAAGGCCCCGCGCGGCGTCTCGTAATACAGCACCGTGTGCCCCGCCCGGCGTTGCGGAATGTAATAGCTCAGCAGTCGGGCGTGCAGGATCGGTTCGCCCTCTGCCTGGCGTCGGCGCAGCAGCGCATGGCTCTCAAGCAGGCAGGCATTGGGCGGCGCCTCCGCTACGACCAGCGGGCGCGCCTGCTCCTCCGGCACGATTTCGTGCACCACAAAACCGGGCTCGATCGCCTGCAGCAGCGGCGCGAGGTTGGCCTTCTCCGCCGCGAGCCGGTGGCGATGCAGCGACAGGCTCTGCGTGCCGTCGGCGTCGGTGTAGAACCAGAGCAACCCGCCCAACTCGAAAACGAGCGCGTAAAGCTCGGATGGATACACGCTGCTCCGGTTCGCGTTTTCGATCCGGACGACACGCGACCAGGTCGCGTCACCAAGCAGCGCGCGCGCCTGCCGGGCGTGATCGAGCGACGGCGATGCCGGCAAGAATCCCGGGAGGATGAACGGCAGCAGGGAAAGAATGCGCGTCAGGCGAGGCACGCGGCTATTACCGCGGCGGTGGCGCGAAAGTTACAAAAAACGCACCGCCGCGCCGTATCCACGGACTCACTTCATCCGATTTGCGATCGGAATCGAACCGCCGCGCCTCAGACGGGACGAAACCAGCGCTTCACGTCGACTTCGGGATCGAACGCGGCGCCATCGAGCAGATGGCGCACCCACTGTCTCGCCAGCGCCGGGGCGAACAGCGACCCTTTTGCCCCGAACCCGTTGAACACGCCCAGCCGGGGATCGAGCGGGTGGCGCCCGGCCACAGGCCGCTTGTCCGGAAGATAGCTTCTCACGCCGGCCTCCTGCGCCACCACCGCTTCGATCGGCACCTGCATCGCGGCGGCGCTCGCCTCCAGTTCCCGGCGGGCTTCGATCGTCAGCGTCGTGTCCCGTCCGGCCGGCACATGCGTGGCGCCGAGCTTCGCCCGGCTGGGCCCGACGGGCACGATCCAATGCCGCCGGTTCAACACCACGCCTTCCGTCAATCCCGCTGCGGCGACCGTCAGGCACTCGCCTTTCGAATACCGCCACGGCACGAAGGGAAACTGCCGGGCGACGTCGCCCAGCGCCCCGCTGCAATCGATCACGAGCCCGTAATCGCCGCTTTGCCGCACGCCGTCCGCGCGCTCCTCGCGCAAGACTCCCGCCGCCTGCCAGCGCGCGCGCGCCACCGCGATCAGGCGCCCGGCGTCAACCCGTCCCGCCTGTTCGATCCACACGCTGTCGCCGTCGATGCCGTCGACATAGCCGGCGAGTTCGCCGGACGCGGTCTTGCGCTCCGCAATCTGCCGCTCGTCGTCATCGACGAAATAACGCCGCACCCGCAGTTCCTGCCAGAGCGGCACCTGCAATTCCTGTTCGATCGCGCGATAGCAGGCCCGCGCAGCCGGCAGCAGCGTGTCGACCTTCCAGCTTTTCACCATCCGCCGGCCCGTCACCGGATTTATGATACCGGCGCCGACGCGCGAGGCCGACAGCCGGTGCCCGGCATCGACGATCTCCACCGGCAGACCGGCGCGCTCGAACTCCCAGGCGAGCACCGTGCCGGCGAGTCCCTGCCCGACCACGAGGATCTTGGCGTTCATCGCCCGCCATCGTGTCGCGAAAGCCGGGGCACGCCAAGCGGCCTTTTGGCATTTTCAACTCCGCATTTTTTGCTCTCGCGCCCACAGCGCGGCGCCGATGATGCCGGCCCCGTTCCTGAGCTCCGCCGGCACGAGGTCCGTCCGCGGTTTCAGGTAGCGGAAAAACTGGTCGCTTTTCGCGCTCACGCCGCCGCCCAGGATGATGCGATCGGGCCAGACGAGCGTCTCCAGCATCAGCAGATACCGGTTCAGATCCTGTCCCCACTCGTCCCAACCCAGCCCGCGCCGCTTGCGCGCCGCCGACGAAACGAACCGCTCCGCCGAATGTCCGCGCATCGTCAGATGCCCGAACTCGGTGTTCGGCATCAGACAGCCATCGTGAAACAACGCCGAACCCACGCCCGTGCCGAGCGTCAGCAGCAGCACCGTGCCCGCGATCCCGCGACCCGCGCCGAAACGCATCTCGGCGAGGCCCGCCGCATCGGCGTCGTTGACGATCGCCACGCGGCAACCGGTTTCGCGCGCGAACAATGCTCCCGTATCCAGTCCGACGAACCGCGGGTGCAGGTTCGCCGACGTCAACGTGCGCGAACCGTGAATCACGCCGGGAAACCCGACCCCGATGCGCCCGCGCCAGTGAAAGTGCCGCGCCACGGCAGCCACCGCCCGCGCCATCTGCAGCGGCGTGAGCGTATCCGGAGTTTCGATGCGAAACCGTTCCGTCAGCATCACGCCGGTCGTGGTATCCACCGGCGCGCCTTTGATCGCCGAGCCGCCAATATCGATGCCGAGGATCTTCATGTAAGGTGACTGTATCGCGTCGAGGTTTCGCGAAGCCGGATGAGGCGAGCGTCTGGATCTGGAAGGCAATCAGCTGCAATCGCAGCCGTCACCGCCGTGCGCATGACCGTGACGCAGTTCCTCGGCCGTCGCTTCGCGCGCCGCCACCACGTCGACCTCGAAGGTCAGGTCCACGCCGGCCAGCGGATGATTGGCGTCGAGCAGCACGTCCTCCCCGTCGATCGCCGCCACGCGCACGATCGGCGCGTGACGATCGGGCCCGGCCTGGAAGGTGTCGCCGACCTGCAGCTCGCCGTCGACGGGCAGCACGTCACGTTTCACCGTCTGCATCTGCGTGGCGTCGCGTTCGCCGTAGGCTTTGGCCGCCTTGACTTCGACCCGCGTCTTCGCGCCCGCGGGCTGCGAGCGCAGTTGCTCGTCGAGGCCATCGATGATCTGGCCCGCGCCTTCGAGGTAGGTGATCGGCGAACCGCCGGCAGAGGAATCGAGCACGCGGCCGGACGGATCACGGAGCGTGTAGTGGAAGGTGACGACGCGTGGCATGAGCGGAAAAGCAGGTAAGAAGTGACAACCCGGCGGAAGTAACAAGTGCCAAGTGGCCCCACGCCGCAACGTCGCCGCCGTTACGTTTCCTGCCGCAACACCTCCAGCGGCGGATGCGATGTCACCCCGCGATTCGTGAGCAGACCGGTGATCAGCGTCACCGCCACCGCGCCACCGATCGACGCCACCAAGATCGACGGCGGGACCACCAGCGGCGCCTTGAAAACGTAATGTGCCAGCAGCGCATTCGCCGCGAGCGCGAGCATGCCGCCGGTCAGCGCCGCGAGCACGCCGAGCACCGCGTATTCGACGAATTGAATCTGCCGGAGTTGCCGCCGCGTCGCACCGAGCGTCCGCAGCAGGACCGTCTCGCGGATACGTTGATACCGTCCGGTCAGGATCGCGCCCGCGAGCACGATCACGCCGGTCACCACCGTGAAGGCCGCCATGAACGAAATCACGAATGCCGCCTTGGAAAAAATCCCGTCGAGCGTCTGCAGGATGAGCGAAAGATCGATCGCCGACACGCTCGGGAGCTGCCGGCCGACCTCGCGCTGCAATGCCGCCGATTGCTCCGTCGTGCCGGTCCGCACCGCCGCGATGAACGTCTTCGGCGCCGGTTCCAGCACGCCTTCGGGAAACACCACGAAAAAATTCGGCTGCATCCGCGGCCACTCGACCTGCCGCAGGCTCGTAACCCGGCACAGCACCGGGACGCCCTGCACGTCGAAACTCAGTTCGTCCCCAAGGCCGAGCTGCAGATCGCCCGCGAGCCCTTCCTCGAGCGACACCGGCACCGGCTCGACCCCCGGCTCCACGCGCCCGGTGAATTCGCCGGCGATCACGCGCTCCGTGTCGGTCAACTCACGCCGGAAGGTCGAGCGATACTCGCGCCGCAATGCCCAGCCCGGCAATTGCACGGTGTCGTCCTTCAACCACTCCTCGACCGGACGTCCTTTCAACGTCGCCAGCCGCATCGTCACCATCGGCGCCCGCGCGAGCAGCGGCGTGTCGTTCTTCTGCGCGATCGCGGCAAGCTCATCGATCTGATCCTCCTGCACATCGAAAAACATCAGGTTGGGTCGCGCGCCGCCGCCGATGCCTTCGATTTTCCCGAGCAGCGTCGCGCGCGTGAGCACAAGCGTGATCATCAAAAAAGTCCCGAGTCCCAACGAGAGCAGCAGGAGCGTCGTGCGATTGTTCGGCCGGTGCAGGTTCGCGAGTCCCTGCCGCCACACGTAAGGCAGCGAGCGCCGCGGCACGAAACGTTTCGCCGCCCAAACGATCGCCCGCGCGACCAGCGCGAGCAAACCGAACGCCGCCCCCAGCATCAGCGTGAAACCCGCGCCGACTTTCCAGCTGCCCGACTGCAGCATCGCAAAGCCCGCGATCGCCACGCCGATGCCCAGGAAAAGCCATTTGCGCCAGGGATCCGGCGTGGTCGCCTGCCCCTGCGCGGAACGGATCGCCAGCAGCGGCGAAACCCGCCGCACCGCGAGCAATGGCAGCAGCGCGAACAGCACGCAGATCACGAGTCCTGCCAGTGCGCCACGCGCCACCGCCGGCCATGACACGAAAATCTCCACCTCGAACGGCAGGAAATCCTGCATCACCACCGGCAGCAGCTGTTGCACGCCAAGTCCGACCGCCGCGCCCACCAGCGCGCCGGCGAGTCCGAGCCCGAAACCCTGCACGAGATAAATCGCAAAGCTCGTCCGCGCGCTCGCGCCGAGGCAGCGTAGCACCGCCACCGTCGCGATTTTTTGCCGGATATACACATGCATCGCG
This sequence comes from Opitutaceae bacterium, assembly GCA_040255565.1. Lineage (GTDB taxonomy): Bacteria > Verrucomicrobiota > Verrucomicrobiia > Opitutales > Opitutaceae > Opitutus. The sequence goes on from JBDZVH010000003.1 coordinate 801,917, forward strand.
CTCGCGACGCCCACCGCGCCGAGAAACAGCGCGACGAATCCGACGAGACTCAGGAAGGAGTAAACGTCCTTGAGATTGTCGCCGAGATCGCGCTTCCGCTCCTCAACCGTCGTGTAGCGCAGCCGCTGCTCCTTCAGTTTTTCGCGCATCTCTTTCTCGAGCGCCGCCGGGTCGACGCCCGGCGCGAGTTTCAGATGCATGCGATAGCTCGCGAAGCTGTCGCGCCCCTCGAGTCCGGCCGCGCGCAGCGAATCCATCGAGAGATAAACGCGGGGCGAGAACATCGACACGGCCGCCGACTCGCCGGGGATCTTCTGCAGCGCCCCCGCGACGCGAAACGTGCCCTTGCCGATCATGACCTCGTCGCCGACCTGCACGCCGAATTGCGCGAGGATGGTTTCCTCCACGAGCACGAACGGGCCGGTCGCAAGCTGCGCCATCGCGCCGGCGGGCTGCGTCACGAGCTCGCCGTAGAAAGGAAAACCGCCCTCGAGCGCGCGCACCTGCACAAGCCGGCGCTGATAATCGCGGGAGGGAAACGTGATCATCGATCGCAGCGACACCTCGTGTGCTTGTTCGACGGATACGGTTTGGAGATACGCACGCGTCGCCGGTTCGAACTCGGTGCGCGAGGTGACGGCGAGATCCGAGCCGAGCAGCGAACGCGTCTGCTGCTCGACGGCGCGCTGGAGATTGTCGCCGACGGAAGCGATCCCGACGAGCGCGGCGATGCCGAGCACCACGGACAGCGACACGAGCAACAGCCGCCGCCGCGAAGCCCGCGAATCCCGCCAGGCCATTTTGAGGATGAAATTCATTGGGGAACCACGAAACACACGAAACACACGAAAAGAATCACAGCGCGATCCGCTCGTATTCCACTTTGGGGAAGTGACCAAAATTCACCAACAGCCCAAGCCGATGGCCGGTCGCACGAAGGTAGTTATGCACTTGCGCCCGATGTTCGTCCGCAAGTTTGGATACCGTTTTGATCTCAAGAATGATTTTTCCAAAACAAAGAAAATCCGGCGTGTATGTCTGCCTTAACGGCCGACCTTTGTAACTCAAGGTGAGGCTTGGATGTTGAATGAAAGGAATCCCTCGGTCGCGCAGTTCCAGTTCGAGGCACTCCTGAAAAACGGCCTCCAGGAATCCACAGCCTTTCTCCTTATACACCTCAAAGCATGCGCCCATGAGTTGATAAGATTCTTCGGGATACAACAGGTCGCTCATCGGCTGGATTCCTTTCGTGTATTTCGTGTGTTTCGTGGTTTCTACACCGTCTCGTCACTGATCACGGCGCCGTTGCGGAGGCGGAGGCGGCGGTGGCATTTCTTCGCGAGTTCGAGGTCGTGCGTCACCAGCACCAGCGTCGTGGCACGTTCGCGGTTCAAACCGAAGATCAGCTCCGTCATCGCATGCGCTGTGTCGCCATCGAGGTTTCCCGTCGGCTCGTCGCAAAACAGGATCTTCGGCCGGTTCATGAACGCCCGCGCCAGCGCCACGCGCTGCTGTTCGCCGCCGGAGAGTTGCACCGGATAATGTTCGCAGCGCTCGCCCAACCCCACGCGCCCCAGGAGTTCGCGCGCCTCGTCCTCCCGGCCCGCTTCGCCGCGCAGCTCCACCGGCACGAGCACGTTCTCGAGCGCGGTGAGTGTGGGCACGAGTTGGAAATTCTGAAACACGAAGCCGACGTGCTCGTTGCGCACCCGCGCCCGCGCGTCCTCGTCGAGCTCGCCGATCGACGTGCCGGCGAGCGTCACGCTGCCCGTGCTCGGCCGGTCGAGTCCCGCGCACAATCCGAGCAGCGTGGTCTTGCCGCTGCCGCTCGGCCCGACGATCGCCACGGTGGCCCCGCGGCCGATCTCGAAACTCACCTCGTGCAACACCGTCAGCGGCCCGGCCGCCGTCGGATAAGTTTTGGTCAGTCGCTCGACTTTCAGCATCGCGTGATCAGTCATGTGAAAATCCACGAAACACACGAACTTCACGAAAACGATGCTGAACTCTCCGTCGCGCCACCGGTTTTTCCCGCTCTTCCTTTTCGTGTCGTTCGTCGGCTTCGCAGTGGCGACCGCCTCCGCCGCACAAACGAAAACCATCGTCTTTTTCGGCGACAGCCTCACGGCCGGCTACGGGCTCGAGGATCCTTATACCGACGGCTACCCCGCGCGGATCCAGCAAAAGATCGACGCCGCGCAACTGCCCTACCGCGTCGTCAATGCCGGCCTGAGCGGTGAGACGTCCGCCGGCGGCCTGCGCCGCGTCGATTGGATTCTCCGCCAGCCGATCGACATCTTCGTCCTCGCGCTCGGCGCGAACGACGGACTCCGCGGCCTCGAACCGTCCGTCACGCAGGCGAATCTCACGGCCATCCTCGAACGCGTTCGCGCGCGCCAACCGAACGCGCAGCTCGTGGTCGCCGGCATGATGATGCCCGACAGCATGGGCGAAGCCTACGCGCGCGATTATGCGCAGGTGTTTCCCGCGGTGGCGGAAAAATTCCACGCCACGTTCATCCCGTTTTTGCTCGAAGGCGTCGCCGCTGACGACGATCTCAACCAGGTCGATCGCATCCACCCCAACGCCGAAGGGCACGCACGCGTGGCCGAAACCGTCTGGAAAACCCTCGCGCCTTTGCTCGGCGAAAGCCGCTGAACCTTCGCGGCGTCACGGCGCTTCGCCGGCCAGCTGCGCCGCATAGCGCGCGATCGCCCGCGTCGGCACGACGAACCGCCAGCCGGCGTCGGCGCGCCGCAGGTTCAAGCTCACCGGCCGCAGCTCGCCGCGATCGTTCGCGACCGTGAGAAACAACACCGTGCGATCCGGCCCATCGGCCGTCTGCCGCCACAGCTGCACCGGCGCCACGGCCACATCTTTCGCCGCGAGCAACGCTACCAGCCGCTCCGGCGCGGGATAATCGGCGCGCAACGTGGCCGGGAGTTTCGCGAGCAGCGCGTCCGCGCGCACCTTGGCATCGCCTTCGAGGAGGAGCAGGCCCGCCAGGGTGTCGAGTTCGCCGCCGGTCGCCGCCCACAACGCCGTCTCGAGCGCGGCCTCCGGCGTGCCGGCGCCGACGTTCTGCCACAGCTCGGGTCGCGCGAAATTCCCCGCGGCGGAATTTTTCGGCGGGTCCAACGCCGGGAGCGCGGCGCGCGCTTTTTTCAACCGCGCCACCTCGTCGTGCAACCGTGCCAGTTCCTGGCGTTCGCGCGCGAGCGTTGCCGCGTCGTCGGCCGAAGGTTGAACGGCGCGCAGCCGCGCGTTTTCCGCGGCGAGCGCCTGCACCTCGCGCTGCCGCTCGTGACGCACTCGCGCGGCGTCACGCGCCACGTTCAAACGCTGCTGCTGCAACGTGAGCGCGACGACGATCGCTGCAGCGAAACCTCCGATCGCGAGCCAGCGCGAGCGCATGATAAATCAGAACCAGCTTTCGTTGTTCACGGGCCGCGGCGTGCCGCCAGGTTGGGCGGACGCGTCGAGGCTGAACGTGATCTCCTGTTCGAGCCGCGTATTCACCGGCCGCCAGCCCTTGATCCCGGGCTCGAACTTCCATTGCGCGACCGCCTCGATGGCCGCGGCTTCGAACTCCGGCCGTGTCGAGTGCACCGCGAACGCATCGCGCACTTCGCCTTGGGCATCGACGACGAAGCCCACGACGACCGAGCCGGTCGCGCCGGCCTCACGCAACGCCGCGGGATATTTCGGCGGAACGCGCACGCTCGGCACCGGCAGCCGGTCCGGCTGGTTCGCGAGCTCCGCCGCGCGTTTCGCCGCGGCCACGCGGGCGAGCGCCGCGATCCGCTCGGCCTCGCGTTTCGCCTGCAGCGCCGCGTCCTGCTGCCGCGCGGTCGCGTCGGCCTGCGCGCGCAGCGCGTCGGCTTCGCTCCGGAGTCGTTTCAACTCCACCGCCTCGCCGCGGCTGCGTTCGGCGTCGGCGAGATTTTTCGCGAGCGCGGCGTTCTCCGCTTTGAGCGCGTCGACCCGTTGCGCCTCGACCTGCAGCGCCGCCTGCTCCTGCCGCAGCGCGCCGATTTCGTGATGTTGCACCGCCAAACCGGTCGCGCCGGCCACCGCCAGCGCTCCGCTGATCCCGAGTTGTAATTTCGTCATGCCCATAAAAGCAGCCAGTCCCGCCGCGCCCGCGCCGCCGCCCGCCAGCGCGGCCGCGGTCACCGCGGCCGTCACGCCCGCCGGCGCCGCCG
>JBDZVH010000004.1:0-758197 GCA_040255565.1 Opitutaceae bacterium
CGGTCGCGGTGCGCGACCTCGCGCCCGGCGTTCAACTCGTCGATTTCGGCCAGAATGCGTCGTTCATGCCGCGGATTCGCGTGCGCGGACCGGAAGGCTCCGTCGTGCGACTGACCGGCTGCGAAGTCGTGAACGACGACGGCACGATCGATCGCGGCACGATGGGCGGCGCGCATCGCGGCAGCGCCTGGTGGCAATATACGAAGGGGACCGAGGACGAGGAGGCGTGGTTTCCCCAGTTCTATTATCTCGGCTCGCGCTATCTTTACGTGGAACTCCAACCGGCGACGGAGGGCGGGCCGCGACCGGAACTGGCGGACGTGGAAATGGTGATCGTGCACTCGGCGGCGGAGCCGGTCGGGGAGTTTGCGGCATCCGATCCGACGTTCGGCCGGATTCGCGAGCTGATCCGGTGGGCGCAGCGCTCGAACCTGATGTCGATCCTCACCGATTGTCCGCACCGCGAGAAACTCGGCTGGCTCGAGCAGGTGCATCTCAACGGCCCTGCGCTGCGTTACGAATGGGATGTCAACCGGCTCATGGCGAAAACGGCGCGCGACATGGCCGACGCACAGCAGCCGGACGGACTCATCCCGAACATCGCGCCGGAATACACGGTGTTCAAAGGCACCTTCCGCACGGCGGCGGAGTGGGGCGCCTCGTTCATTCTCGTGCCGTGGCAACAGTATTTGTTTTCCGGAGACACGGAACCGCTCCGGGAGAATTACGAGGGGATGAAACGCTATTTTGCCTGGCTGGAGACGCGGGCCGCCGGCGGCCCGCTTCAGGATGGGCTGGGCGATTGGTATGATCAGATTCCGGGGAAGCCCGGGCGCGCCTATCTGACGCCGCCGGCGCTGACCGCGACCGCGCATCTTTATCTGGACGCGACAACCCTCGCGCGCGCGGCGGAGGTGTTGGGCAAGCCGGAGGAGGCGGCGGATTATCGCCGGCGTGCGGACGAGATTCGGAGCGGGTTCAATCGCGCGTTCTTCCGGCCGGAGAGCGCGGAGATTTACGGCTCGGGATCGCACACCTCGCTCGCGGTGCCGCTGGCGATGGGGCTCGTGGAAGAGTCGCAGCGGGGGCGCGTGTTCTCGGCGCTGGTGAGCGACATCGAACGGCGTGGCTATGCGACCGCGGGAGCGGTGGGCTACGGTTATCTGCTGCGCGCACTCACCGAGGGCGGAGCCGCGGAGTGGGTCTACCGGCTCGCGACCGATCCCGAGTTTCCGGGTTATGCGTATCAGTTGAAACTCGGCAATACGGCGTTGGCGGAATCGTGGAGCGCGCAGCGCGGTGCCTCGCAGAATCATTTCTTCCTCGGGCAGATCATGGAGTGGTTTTACGCGGACCTCGCCGGGCTGGCGCCGGATCCGGAATCGACGGGTTTCAAGCGCATGATCGTCAAACCGCATCCGATCCCTGAGCTCACCTGGGTGGAGGCGAGCCATCGATCATTGTTCGGGCGGCACGCGGTGCGGTGGGAGCGGGATGGCGGCGTATTTCGGCTGGAGGTTACCGTGCCGCCGAACACGACCGCGCAGGTGTATTTGCCGGCCAATGACGTCGGCCAGGTGAATGAAGGCAGCGACAGCGCGGTGCGTCGGCCGGGCGTGCGCTACCTGCGCAGCGAGGAAGGCCGCGCGATCTTTGAGATTGGCTCCGGCGTGTATCGCTTTGAGGTGAAGGAATGAAACGATGGAGCCTGTTGCTGGGACTTCCCGCCGCGGCGTGGGGGGCGGGAAACTGGGTGCCGAAGGAACTGCCGCCGCTGCCGGCGGAAGGTCCGGCGCTTTGCTCGCGTGACTATCTGACGCCGGAGGAGGGCGCGGCGGTGTTGGCGGAGGCGGCGGCGCATTTCGACCGGGCGGAAAAATGGCAGGATTACGCGCAGCGCATGCGCGCGCAGATCCAAGCCGGCGCGGGACTCGCGCCGTGGCCGCGACGCACGCCGTTGCATCCCGCGATCGGCGAGCGACGCACCCATGATGGCTACAGCGTGGAGAACGTCCGGCTGGAGACGGCGCCGGGCGTGTTTGCGTGCGGAAACCTGTATCTACCGCTTGGAGACGCGGGACGGCGGCCGGCGGTGTTGACCACCCACGGGCATACGGGTCCGGCGCGAAACGCGGAGGAATGGGCACGTCACGGACGGTTCGGCGAAGCGGTGCAGCAACGCGCCGCGACGCTCGCGCGGATGGGCGCGGTGGTGCTGACGCTCGATATGTTCGGCTACGGCGATTCGCTCGTGCAGTTCGGTGCCGACGCGCACCGGCGGCCGCTGGCGATGACCGTGCAGCTCTGGAACGCGCTGCGAGCGGTGGATTTTCTCAGCGAGCGCGCGGACGTCGATCCGACGCGAATCGCGGTGACGGGCGAGTCGGGCGGCGGGACGCAGGCGTTTCTGCTTACGGCGCTGGATGAGCGCGTGAAAGTCAGCGTGCCGGTGGTCATGGCGTCGTCGTATTTCTTCGGCGGATGCCCGTGCGAGAGCGGCCGGCCGATTCACCGGTCCGCGGAGGTGTTTGCGAGCAACGCGATGATTGCCGCGCTGGCGGCGCCGCGACCGATGTTGCTGATTTCGGATGGCGGCGATTGGACGAAGTTCACGCCGGAGGTCGAGTTTCCGTTCAGTCAACGGATCTACGAGTTGTTCGGCGCGCAGTCGCAGGTGGAGAACGTCCACTTGGCGAACGAAGGACACGATTACGGACCGTCGAAACGGGCGGCGATGTATCGTTTTCTTGCGGCGAAACTCGGGCTCGACGATTCGGCGACGGCGCGGGACGAACGTCGCACCACGCTCGAGTCGCCGGACACGATGCGCGTTTTCAAAGCCGATGCCGCGCTGCCGGCGGGAGCGTTGCGCGAGCCGGCCGCGGTGGCCGCGGCCATCGCGGCCTTGCAGCGATAAGGACGGCGGGCCGGTTGAACCGACCGGCCGTCCCTGTCCCCCTGCACTCAGAAAGTCGCCTTGATGCCGAACGAGTATTGGGCGCCGAAGTCGCTGTAGCTCGTGAGCGCGGCGTAGGCGGGTGCGACCGGTCCGCTGACCTCCCAGACTTCCGGCTCGTTGGTGAGATTTCGGGCGGCGGCGAAGAGCGAGAAGTTGCGATGAAACTGCCAGCTCACGTCGGCGTCGACCTGGAGCCGGCTGCGCACGTATTCGTTGGCGCCCTCGAACCAGTCGCTGTCGTCGCGCAGCATCTTGCCCTTGTAATTGAAGAGCAGGTTGGCGGTGAACCGGCGGTCGGCGTAGCCGATGCTGAAGTTGCGTATGCGCGGCACGTAGTTGCCGAAGTCGCCGGGGCCGACCCGGGAGCCGCTGAGCTCGAGATGCGTGATATTACCGCGGAGCGTGAAGTGCTTCGCCCAGTTTCCGAGCTGCGGCAGGTTGGCGAGCGGAAAGACGACGGCGGCTTCCCACCCCTCGATGCGGGCGTCGCCGACGTTGATCCGTGTGCTGTATTGATAGCCAAGATACGACTGCGGGAGGCCCAGTTCCTCGAGCAGGGCGGCATCGGCGAGGCGCGACTGGTTGCCGAAGAAATCCGCGATGTCCTTCCGGAAATAGTTGAAGACGATGCTGCCGTTGTTGGGCAGGTAGTATTCGAGGGCGTAGTCGTAGTTTTTCCCGTTCCACGGCTTGAGCGTGGTGTTGCCCGAGTTGATGTAGCCGGGGACTGAGCCGCCGACGTTGGGATCGAAGCCGACGTTGTCCGAGACCGAGAGATTCGGGACGATGTCGACGATGCGGGGGCCGGCCGATCGTCTGCGCGTAGGCGACGCGGAGCTGCAGGTTCGGCAGCAGCTCCGTGGTCGTGTGGATGCTCGGGAAAAAGTCGTCGTATTCGCGTTCGTTATACTGGCCGCGGTAATGGTAGACGAGAGCCGCTTCCTGACCCGAACCGGAGGTGCCGGCCTCGGGTTTGCGGATAAACTGGCCGTTCACCTTGATCAGATTACCGGCGGCGTCGCGCTGATACACCGCGCTGCCGTCCTGCCGGAGGCCCCAGCCCCAGTTCTGGGTTTGCTCGTAGCGGACGCCGGCGACGACGCGCGTGCGGTTGAAAAGCTTCGTGTCCGCCATGATGAACCCCGCGTTGACGCGCTCATAGACTCGCGGCGAGCGCGTGGCGTGGTTGCGGAACGTGTCGCCCTGCTGCCGCGGCGTGCGGATGAACTGCTCCGGGCTCGACTCGAACACGTTGTAGATAAGGTAGGGGCTCGGCCACTGGATGCCGGGGCGGCCGAAGCCGGGGCTCGTGCCGGAGTAGCGTGGGTCGACGAATGAGCCGAGGCTTTCGTCGCCGCTGTCGGGAATGCCGTCGGCGCCGACGAAGGTGTAGGCGGCGACGGAGTAGTCGATTTCGCGCTCCATCTTGATCGTGGAACCGCCGAGCGTGATCCGGAGCGGGAGGTTGTGCGGGAGGTCAAAGTCGCGGCTGACGCGACCGTGGAAGTCGGTGACGGTGTCCTCAGCCGACTGCGGCTCGCCCTGCACGGTGGTCAGATTGTAGCTGGAAAGGTGGCCGTATTCGACGGGGTTGCCGGCGGCATCGAGGACGGTCGCGGTGCCGAAAGAGCCGTTGCTGTTGTCGATGTCGGCGAGATTGACGGTCTTGACGCCGCGAAGGGTCGAACTCACGCCGCGAAAGAACCCTTTGGACATATCGCGCGAGTTGCTGGCCGAGTGCGAGTAGCTGGCGGAGAGGTCGGCCTTCCAGACATCGCGGTCGAACTCCCATTGGGCGATCGTGGTGCGGGTGCGGCCGTGACGATGTTGAAACGCGTTGCCGAGGCTCGTGTTGCCGGTGCCGGACGTGCCGGTCGATCCGTTGATGAAATTCTCTCCCCAGGAAAGCGGCACGCCGTTGCCGACGCTGTGATTGAGCGTGCGGCTGCCCTGCATCTGCTTGAATTCGTTGGCCTCGCCGGAGAACGAAAGGACGTGATGTTCGAGCGGCTTCCAGTCGACCTTCATCGCGATGGAATTGGACGTCTGCAGATTACCGCCGGCGGTGGTGTTGACGTTCGTGGCCTGCGGATTCTCGACGCTGGCGCCCGAGCCGCTGTAGCGGCGGCCGACGACGGCGCGATTCTGGAGATAATACTGGCTTTGTGTCGCGCCGGAGAGAGTGACGCCAAGCTTGTCGCTGATGGGTTCGAGATAGGTGAAGCGGAACGACGGGCGAATCTTGTGGGTCTCCTCGCGGCCCGGGCCAGGCGTCTTTCCAAGGTCAAACTCCTTCTCGTTGGCGGACACGTAGGCGACGGCGGTGATCTGCCGACGCGGGCTTTCGAACGCGCTGCGGTTGATGAAATTCACCGCGCCGCCGAGGAGGTTGGCGGCCATGTCGGGCGTGGGAAGCTTCACCACCTCGATGCGGGCGATGTTGTTGATGTTGGCCTGCTCGAGGACGAACTTGGCGCGTGTGGTTCTGCGTATTCGAGAGCGCGGCGCTGGCGAGCTGCGCGCCGTTGAAGGTGACGTTGGTGTAGTTCGAGTTGAAGCCGCGCACCATGATGCCGGAGAGATTGTTGCCGTCCTTGAGCTCGAAGCTGATCCCGGGAATGTGCTTCACGAACTCGCCGATGTTGCCCTGGCTGATCTCGCCGAAGGCGTCGGTGGACACGACATCCTTTTTGTTGGCGGAGAAACGCTGCTCGTTGATCGCGATCGCGGCGGCGTTGTATTCGCGATTTGCGGCGACGATGTAGGGATCGAGCTCCACGACGGAATCGCTCGCGCTGCTCTCGCCGCGAGAAAGCGCGAGATCCTGCCGCAGCACTTCGCCGGCGGCGACGGTGACGCGCACCTGACGCTGCGCCAGACCGGTGAAGAAAACCTCGAGGGTGACGTCGCCCGCGGGAACGCCGAGCCGGTATTCGCCGGCGGCGTTGGTAAACGTCTGGCGCGAAGTGCCCGCGACGCGAATCCGGGCGCGCTCGACATAGAGGCCGTTGGTCGCGTTCTGCACGCGGCCTTCGACCGTGCCGGTGGCGGCGGTCTGGGCGATGCCGGCGGGCAACGCGACGAGGACGAGGATCAGCGCGGCGGAAAGACGCAGAAAGGCCAACGTCCAAGAATTTCGGATACGGAAAGGCCGACGGGCAGCGCCAGCGGTGGAGGAAAGGTTGGGTCGCATGGGTGGGGAGTAGGCTTGCGTTGGACGCAACGGACCCGGGCGCTGGAGAAGGGGCCTGCGGCGACAGGGGGACGACGACGGGCAAGGCCCGTGCCGGGTGATGCGCTGACTCTAGCAGCCGACGGAGCCGGAATCTTCCCGCGCGAAGACGAATGACTGCCGCGATCCTAATTCAGGATCCTGGGGAAAGCCCCATGGCGGAGGGCTGCGACCGGCGTGCGTGGCCGCGCGCCGACGACGATTTCGAAAACGCGATCGTAATCCGCCGTCGACCGTCAGGTGCGGTTGCGGCGGTCGACGTTGTTCTTCAGATTGGTCCAGTCGATCTTCGGAGCGCGCGGATCGAGGCCGTTAATGAAATCTTCGATGTTCGTATAGCCGTCGCCGTTGAGGTCGGCGCTGGCGTCGGCCGCATCGTGCGGATTCAAGCCGAGGCGGGATTCCCAGTCGTCGGGGAGGCCATCGCCGTCGGCATCGGCGTAGGGCTCGCCGCGATAATCCGGGTAGCCGCCGACCTGTTCGGGATTGGTGATGAAACCCTTGCCGACAAGGTCCGCGAGTTCGTTGACCCATTTCGGCGCGTAACCGACGGCGGCGGCCTTCTCGGAATCGGCGGCGCTGGGCCGGGCCTCGGCGACCTGGCCTGTGCGGACCATGCTCGTCACGCGGGCGTCGACGGCATCGCGGCGCGGGAGCGTCGCACCGGCGTTGGCGAGGACGGTTTCGTAAGCGGCGGCGGCGGATTCGATCGGCAGCGGGGCGTGCGGAAACGGTGCGGCGGAGCGGATCCGCGCGAGGATGGTCTTGGTATCGGAATCTCGGATATCGGGCTGGACGCCGCCGTCCCAGTTGTCGCGGGTCACGCGGTCGTTGCCCTCGACAATGTTGCCGGCGACGTAGGCGCGGCCGAACTTGTCGATGACGGTGCGGCTGCGTTCGGATTCCGGCTTGAGGAGGCGGTGGCGGACGTCGCTGTCGGGGGTGCCGGGACCGGGTTTGAGGTAGTTGTTGATGATGTTGAAAAAGCTGCGGTGATCGCCGCCGTCGATGGTGCGGTGGCGCCAGTTGAAGAGGACGTTGTTGGCGAACGTGAAGTCGCCATACATGCCGACGCTGGGGTTGCGCCCCGTGTTGCAGGCCCAGAGGTTGTGATGAAACGTGCTGTTCAGTCCGCCAATGGTGGAGCCGAACGCGTGGTGGTAGGTGTTGAGCGCCTCGGAGAAGATGGAGTGCTGGATGGTGATGTTGACGGTCGGGAGCTTCAGCTCCTTGCCGCCCTCGGGCGGCTGATACATGTGGCGATACATCGACATGTTTTCGTCGAGTCCCCACGAAGCGGATACGTGATCGATCATGATGTTGCCGACCGGGTTGCCGCCGAGGGAGTCGTTGCGCTCGGTGACATCGGTCGACCCGCGGCGGAAACGCAGGTGGCGGATGACGACATCGTGCGTCTCCAGCTCGACGGTGTTGCCGGCGATGCACACGCCGTCGCCCGGCGCGGTGCTGCCGGCGATCGTGATGTAGGGCGCGCGAATGCGGATGCGCTCTTTCAGACGGACGATGCCGGCGACGTTGAAGATCACGATGCGCGGACCGGCGGCTTCGCAGGCGGCGCGAAAGCTGCCGGGTCCGGAGTCGTCGAGATTGCTGACGACGTAAATTTTGCCGCCACGACCGCCGAAGGAATACATGCCGCCGCCCCAGGCGCCGGGAAACGCGGGGATTTTCGCCTGTGGCAGGTCGCCCGGTTCGGCGGCGCCGGGGAGATACGGCTTGCCCTTGGCGGCCCAGGCCTCGAGCTCGGGGCGAAGGCGCTCGAAGATTTCGTCGGAGCGGCGGTCGGCGGCGGCGTGGCGGGCGTTGGCCTCGGCCTGGAGCGGACCCGGGACTCTCGGATACCCTTGGGCAAAGCCCGTCGCGAGCAGGGCGGGGAGCGGCAGGAGGCGGAGCAGTTGGTAAAAGGAGCGCATGAGATCAGAAGAGCGGGTGAAGGCGGGAGGCTAGCGTGAGCGGGCGAGCCAGGCTTTCTCGGCGGCTTTGAGGTCGTAGCCGGCGGCGGCGAGATAATTGGTGATACGGCCCTTGTATTTGCCGAACCAACGGTGCTTCTCCTCGGAGGTGCCGGCGGTGAGCGCGCGCTCGCGGGCCTCGATCAGCCACGCGTGGATCTGTTCCTTCTGGGCGGCGGTGAGCTCCGGGAGCATCTCAAGGTAGGCGCGATAGGTCTTGGGCACGACGCTGTAGGTCATGCCGTCCTTGATCTGGTCGATTTGCGCGGGCGTGAGCTCCAGCGAAAGCGCCGCGAGGTAGTCAGCCAAAAGCCGGTTCTGCGCGGCGCCGATCTCGGCGTGAATCGCCTCGATCTGTGCCTTGTCGTCTTCCGCCGTCTTGAGCCGGGCGTCGCGTTGCGCGTGAAGTTCGCTGAGCGACTGGTATTGCACGGCGACGAGGTCCCGAACGCGGCGGGCTTTCGCTTCATCGGGCAAGGCCAGCCGAGCGACGATTTTGTCCGCTCGCGCAAGCAGGGTTGCGCTGGGCGGGCCCGCGTGCAGCACCGCGCCGAGCGCGAGGGTTATTAGGAGGAAAAACCGGAGCAGGGAGGGGATTCGGCGCATGAAAAGGAGCGAAGTGGGGGCGTTCAGAAGGTCGCGGCGATGCCGACCGTCCACGAAACGCCAAACTTCTTGCGGTCGAAAAGACTCGCGAAATCGGCGACCTCGGAACCGTGGTCGTCGCGCCAGACGACGTCGCGCTCGCCCTTGAAGACGTCGCGACCGCTGAGGAACAGGCTGAAGTTTTTCGTGAGCAGGTAGCTCACGTTGACATCGATGCGTGTCTCGGCCGGTTGGATACGGCGGAGGAAATTGCCGTCGCCGAGGTCGATCGGGTTGGAGTTCGGGTCCTGGTTCTCGTTGCGATAGGTGCCGCGGAACTGGACGACGAGGCGTTTCCCGGCGTATTGCAGGCCGGCGGCGCCGAACTGGTTGGCGCGGACATCGATCGTGTCGACCGTCGGCGTGAGCGTGACCTCGCCGCCGGAAGGCGTGGTGATCGTGTAGGGCACGGGCGCCGGCGGATCCGGGAGTTCGTTGATGGAATAGCTGACAAAGCCGGAAAAGCGCCGGCCCCATTCGCCGAGGAAGCCGAGGTCCTGGCGAATCTCGAATTCCCAGCCGGACGGTTTCTGGGTGGCGCCGCTGTTGGTGGATGTGACGACGCGCCAGTCCTCGTAGCTGGCAGGATCGAGTCCGATCGCATTCAGGACGGCGGCGAAAGTCGGCGTGTTGGAATACGTCGTATAATTCATGATCTGGTCGGTGATGTCCTTCGTCCAGTAGGCGACCGAGAGCTTGCCGCCGCTGTCGGTGTGGTAGGACACCTCGAAGTCGAGATTGTTGGACGTTTCGGGTTTTACTCCGGGATTGGCGACGGTGATCTGGCCCAGCGCTCCCTGGTTGGACTGGGATTGCGCGTCGGTGTATTCTTCGATCGTGAAGTTGTTGGTGCCGGAGATGACGCCGCCGGCGGCGCCGGCTTCGAGCTTGGGCAACTTGAAGGAGCGCGAGTAGGCGGCCTTGAGGTCGATCTTCTTCGTGAGGCGGTAGACCGTGCTGAAGCTGTAGGACGGGTCGCCCTTGCTCTTCTGGTTCACGGCGCGGAGCGGTTGATACTGCAGCTCGCGCGCGCGCAGATCGCGCACGCCGTTGCCGGTGGGCGGGCCGTAAGGCACATCGGGAAACGAAATTCCCTGCGAGCGCAGCGACTGGCGCAGCGCCTCGCCGGCGGGCGTGTCGGCGTAGAGCGGGCGATTCGTGGGCGGCGTGATCAAGACGCCGTTCAACACGGAGCCGTTGCCGGCGCTGTTCTGCAGGCCGTTGGGATTCGCGGCGTCGGTGTAGAGCGTGCCATCGGCGTTGCGGACGTAGTCCCATTTGCTGTCGGTGAACGGACTGCGGCCGACGAGGCGCTTGGTTTCCTGACGCAGGCCGCCGACAAATGAAAGGCGGTTGTTGAAGAACGCGCCGTTGAGCATGCCATACCAGGCGTCGACGGATTCCTTCAGGTCCTTCTGCTGGCCGACGTAGCTGTTGTAGTTCTCGACGCGCGTGTTGGTTTCCTCGTCGAAGTCGGGAACGTAGAAGATATCCCGCTCGCGGTTGATTTCGTAGAGCTTGTAGGTGGAGCCCCATTGCTGCGACGCGAGGCCGAAGCCCGGCGATTGACCGACATAATCGTCGTCGAGAATGTCGCCCGGCGCGTAGGCGGCGCCCGGACGCAAGATCTGCCGGTAGCCGGTGCCGCGGCCGGACTTCACGTTTTCGTCCTCGTCGTGGCGGAAGCCGGCCTGGACGGAAAGCGTGTTGGAGCCGAGGAACGGGATGAAATCGAGCGGACGTTCGACGTCGAACTTGTAGAGGCTGATCGTGCGTTCGTTGTGCGACTGGCCGGACTTGGCGGTGGTGCCGTCGAACACCCAATTGCTCAACTGGCGGTAGTCGACGGGCGCGCTGTTCGCGCCGCGCGTGAGCGTCTCGACGCGGCCGGGCAGGCCATCGCGCAGATCGTAGAGGGCGACGCGGCCGGGGTTCAGGTTGAGGGCGATTTCGGAAAAGTGGCCATTCTCCTCGTCGCGGAAATCGCTTTTCGACTCTGAAATGCTGCCGGCAGCGGTGAAGCGGAAGCCGGCCACGTCGAGCTCGTATTGCAGCTGCGCGCTAAGCGTGTCGCCGTCGCGATCGCGCGTCGTGACGGTCATCGCGGTGGTGCTGTTGGCGGCGCCGCCGACGACGCGATCGGGGCCCCACTCGATGCCGTTGGCAATGTTGGGGCGGAAATCGAGCCGACGCTGGGCCTCGTCCGCGGTGTAGGTGCTGTATTGGACGTTGGCGCGCAGGAGCTGGTTGGGCGTGGGGCGCCAGTCGACCTTGAAGTTGCCGGACCGGCGTTCCACGAAGTCGCCCTGATCGGTGACCTGGACGCGCGTGAGGACTGGATTGGCCATCGAGCTGGCTTCGCCGGCGCTGTTGGTGACGGCGCCATTGCGGTAGTTGGAGGCGTAGTCGTTGTTCCAATACGGGCGGCCGCGGTAGTTCTGGTTGAACTCCTGCGCCCAGTAGGCGGTGAAGGAGACGCCGAGCGTGTCGCTGAGCGGATAGGTCACGGTGAAATCGACGCCCGGCGTGGTCTTGAACGTGTCCTTGTTGGTCGGGCCGGGGGTCTTCTTCAGATCGGGCTTGAGCGAATTAAAGTTGAAGAACAGCCGTCCGCTGTAGGTGGGTTTAGGATACTCGAAGGCGTTGCGCGTGACGAGGTTGACCTGGCCGCCGATGGAGTTGGCGGGCATGTCGGGCGTGGCGACCTTGATGAGCTCGACACGCGAGGCGTTGTTGATCGAGAGCTGGTCGAGTCCGACCTGGCGGGTAAGGTTGCCCGGCAGCGTGCTGGAGACCGGCAGGCCGTCGATGAGGATCGCGGTGTCCTCGGGGCCGAAGCCGCGGACGGACACGCCGTTGGCCGCGTTCTCCGAATAGCCCTGGTTGTTGCCGTTGCTGGAACCGTAATCGATCTGGACGCCGGGCACGAACTTCACGAACTCGCCGACGTTGCCGCTCGGGATGTAGCCGAACTGGTCGACGGAAACCACGTTCTTGATGTTGATGGAGAGCCGCTCCTCGGCGGTCGCGATGGCGCGGGCGTTACGGTAGCGCTCGGCATTGATCACGAACGGGTCGAGAATCACGGCGCCGTCGTCGGTGGTTTTGTGTGTGGTCGAGCGGCGAAACGTGAAGTTCTGTGCGGCTTCGCCACCCGCGGGCACGGTGACGCTCGTGGTTTGATCAGGCTCGCCGACGTAGCTGGCGCGCAGCGTGACTTCGCCGGCGGGCACGCCTTCGAGCACGAAGTTGCCGTAGGCGTTCGTGCGCACCTGGCGCGAGGTGCCGGCGATGTTGACGACCACGTTTTCCATGAACGCGCCATTGGTGGCGTTCTGCACGCGGCCGCGGATCGTACCGGTGCCGGCGGGCTGCGCCGTCGCGGACGTGGCGATCACGGCGGCGAGGCCAACCCAAAAGAGACGGACGGCGAGACAAGCGAACGGCCAAACGAGGCCGCGCGAGAAGAGCGTTCGAGGAGAGCGCATGGTCGGGGTAGGTGTGTGGGGGAAAGAGGCGCGCCGCGAACGGGAGCTCGACGACGACGATTCAAGTTACCGCAAAGCCGCCCGACTAAACTCCCGGCATTGAGTCATTTTCTTCCGGAATCCTAACCACTCCCCGGGAGCGCGCGTCGGCGTGCGGACCGATTGAAACAACGAGGATTGCCACCGTCGCCGCGATGACGGTAACCACGACAAATCGGAGTCCTGCTTTTCCGAACAACGCCCCCGCCTGCCGGTCTGGTTTTCCCCTTTCCTAGTTCGTGCCCTACGTCTCCTTCGATCCCAATCGCCCGGACTTTTCACCGTATGGATTTGCCTGTGTGCACTGGCGTCCTGCGCCGATGCGCCGGCCCGACCATCACAACGAGATCGAGCTCAACCTGCTCGTGAGCGGCTCGGTGACGTATCTCCTCGGCGGGCGGAAGGTGCGCCTCGAGGCGCCGTCGCTGAATGTGTTTTGGGCGGCGATTCCGCACCAGATCGTCGAGTTCGATCCAGGGACCGAATACTTCGTGGTGACGATTCCCCTCGCATGGTTTCTGCAGTGCAAACTGGCGGACCGTTTCGTGCAGCCGTTGCTGCGCGGCGAAGTGCTGCAGGAACGCACCGACGCGAATGCGGCGCGGGACGAGGACCTGTTTTCCCGCTGGGAGGAAGACCTGCAGAACTCCGAGGAGGAGCTGCGCCACATCGTGATGCTCGAGATCGAAGCCCGGCTGCGGCGGATGATTGTCGTGCGGCCGGCCGGCCCGCCGGCCACGGTGGCAAATGCACGCAAAGGCGCGGTCGCGAGCCTGCAAAGCGGCGAGTTAACCAAGGTCGAGCAGATCGCGTGCGTGATCGCGCAGCGCTACACCGAGGAACTTACCGTCACGGAAATCGGTCGCAGCGTCGGTCTGCATCCGAACTACGCGATGGGTCTTTTTAAAAAGGCCTTTGGGACCACGCTGCTTGACTACCTCATGCATCACCGGATCTCCCACGCCCAACGATTGCTCGCGACGACCGACGACAAGATCGTGAATGTCGCCTTCGAGTCGGGCTTCAACTCGATCAGCCGGTTCAACGAAGCGTTTCGCCGCGCCTGCGGTTGCACGCCGCGGCAGTATCGTCGCGAACACGAGCGTCACGGATGAAGCCGCCATCGTTCCTTTCGTGTCGCCGTTTCTGGTTGAAGAGTTTCGCGGCGGCGGCGTTTGTCGCGAGCGCAGCCGCGGCGGAGATCTGGGTTTCGCCGGACGGCGCCGACACCGCGAGCGGTGCGGCCGATCGACCGCTGGCAACGCCGGCCGCCGCGCTGCGGAAAGCGCGCGAGCTGCGGCGCCTCCACGACCCTGCGGCGAAGCGCGGCGTCACAATCCTCCTGAAGGGCGGAACGTATCGTTTCCATGACCCGCTGCGGATTCGTCCGGAAGACAGCGGCACGCCGGACGCACCGACGAAAATCGCTGCCGCGCCCGGCGAGCGGGTGGTGTTTTCCGGCGGGGTCGAAGTGCGGGACTGGCAGCGCGTGGAGAACGTGCCGCCAGGATTGAAGATCCCCGCGAAAAGCCGCGTCTGGCGGGCGCCGGTTCCCGTATTCAACGGACGGAGACTTGAGTTTCGCCAACTGTGGGTCGACGGCCGCAAGGCGGTGCGCGCCCGCTGGCCGAACGGGGAGGCGATGGAGCGCCTGACCGCCTGGGATCGCACCGCGCGCGTCGCCGGACTGCCGGCCTCCGTGCCGCTGCCGGCGCGGCTGGACGGCGTCGAGATGGTGATGCTGCAGGCATGGGAAATCGCGGTGCTGCGATTGCAGTCGCAGATGCGCACGGCGGAGCGCATTGACGTGACGTTTCACGAGCCCGAGAGCCGCATTCAATTCGAGCATCCCTGGCCGCAACCGCCGATGGGAGACGCGACCGGAAACGCGCCGTTCTTTCTCGCGAACGCGCTCGAGTTTCTCGATGCGCCCGGCGAGTGGTTCGCCGATCCGAAGGCGGGCTGGTTGTATTACTGGCCGCGCGAGGACGAGGATCTTTTCCGCGACGCGGTTGTGGTGCCGGGCGCGGAGACGCTGATCGAGATCGCCGGCACGCTGGACCGGCCGGTGCGGCAGGTGGCGATTACGTGTATCGAGATGATGCATACGACGTGGCTGCGACCGACGCTGGCGGGTCACGTGCCTTTGCAGGCCGGATTCTATTTGCTGGAAGCGTATTCGCTGAGGCCGAAGGGCACGCCTGACTGGCGCAGCCTGGACAATCAGGCGTGGATCGGGCGTCCGCCGGCGGCGGTGACGGTGCGGGGGGCGCAGGACGTGAGTTTTCAGCGCTGCCGATTCGAGCACCTCGCGGCGAGTGGCCTCGATCTCTCGACCGGCGTGCAACGGGCGACGGTGGAAGGCTGCGTATTCCGCGACGTCGGGATCAACGGCCTCGTTGCCGGATATTTTCCGGAAGGCGGATTCGAGGCACACCTGCCGTATGATCCGTCGGACGAGCGCGAAGTCACGGCGGAGGTGCGCATCGCGAACAATCTGCTGACCGACATCGCCAACGAGGACTGGGGCGGCGTCGCGGTGATCGCCGGGTTCGTGGGGGACACCGCGATCGTTCACAACGAGATCAATCACACCTCCTACACCGGGATCAGCCTCGGCTGGGGCTGGACGCGGACGGCGAATGCGATGCGCAACAATCTCGTGCACGCGAATCGTATTCATCATGTGGCGACGCGCACCGCCGACAATGCCGGCATCTACACGCTCTCGAATCAGCCCGGCACGATCGTGAGCGAGAACGTCGTGCACAGCATAAACATGAGCCCTTACGTGCACGATCCCGAGCACTGGTTCTATCTCTACACGGACGAAGGCTCGGCGTTCATCACGGTGCGCGACAACTGGTGCCCCGAGGAACGCTTCCTGCAGAATGCGAACGGGCCGGGCAATGTCTGGACCAACAACGGCCCGCAAGTGAGTGCGAAGATCAAGGCCGCCGCGGGATTGGAACCGGCGTTTCACGATCTCCTGGAGGGGACGGCCGCGGCGTTTCCGCGCTCCGAGTAGTGGAGTTCAGCGTGACGTGAAGGAGCCGCCGTGCGACTTAGGAAACCGACACTTTTCACCACCGCGCGAGTAGAGGCGGAGCGTTCCCGACGCTATGCTGCCAGCTCGTCTGCGCGTTACCCCTTTCCCTCTTTATGAAGTTCGATGAACTGTCACTCACGCGCCGCTCCTTTGTCGCCGGACTGGCGTCGCTGCCGCTTTTGCTGGCGACCAGACGCGCGTTCGGAACGGAAAACGCCATCGACGCGGCCCCGCGATCGGATTTCGCCCGGCGGCTTCGTCCGCTCGGGCGGATTCTCGAGTTGGAAGGTTACTACGTCTGGTGTCAGGCGCCGATCTTCGGGCCGGACGGACGCGTGCATGTGTTTTTCTCCCGCTGGCCGGCGGCGAAGGGGATGGGCGGCTGGATCAACTCGTCGGAGATCGCCCACGCCGTGGCGCCGAAGCCGGAAGGACCTTACGAAGTGACTGGCGTCGTGCTCGCGCCGCGCGGCGCGCCGCACTGGGACGCGACCACGTGTCACAATCCCCACATTCAGAAAGTGGGCGACCGCTACGCGCTGTTTTACATGGGCAACCGCAATGGCCGGACGGATACGAAGCGCGTCGGGCTCGCGTTGTCTGCGTCACTCGACGGCCCATGGACGCGCAGCGAGTCGCCGCTGCTCGAGCCCGGTCCGGCCGGGGCGTGGGACGATCACTGCACGACGAATCCGTCGCTACTGCAGCATCCGGGTGGAGAGTTCTGGCTCTATTACAAGTCGTGGAACACCGCCGAGTATGAAGCCGGCCGGCCGCCGGTGCGCGGCAACCGGAAATACGGCCTCGCGATCGCGGACAAGCTCGAGGGCCCGTATCGGCGTCATCCGCACAATCCGCTCATCGATTTTTCCGGGCGCGGCGAGAACCGCCAGTGCGAGGATGCCTACATCTGGCGGCAAGGCGACCGCTACCGTGCGGTGATGCGCGACATGGGCGTGTTCAGCCACGAGGCGGGCTTGTATTTGGAATCGCATGACGGCATCGCCTGGAGCGAACCCACGATCGCCTACGAGCCGCTGAAGGCTTATGCGAACGACCCGCCGCCACCGCGGCACCTGAACCGGTTTGGCCGGCTCGAACGGCCGCAACTGCTGATGCGCGATGGCCGGCCGGCATATCTTTACACAGCGACACAGGGCGGACGTTTTGCCACGGCTACGGGATTCCTGTTCGCGATCGACGGCGTCGCGGCCTGACCGCGCTCGCATTTTGACGATGAAACCGCTTGGACTCGGCGTGCTCGGACTGGGAGAAGGACGCAGCATCATCTCGGCGGGACTGCGCAGTCCGCTCTGGCGCGTGGTCCGGCTCTGCGATCTCAACGCGACGCTCGGCCGGGAGCGCTGCGCGGAGTTTGGACTCGATCCGGCGTGCTTCACGTCGTCGATCGATGCGATGCTCGCCGATCCGGCCGTGGACGTGGTGGGTGTTTACACGCCGGATCATCTGCATGCGGAGCACGTGTTGCGGATTCTGGCGGCGGGCAAGCACGTGATCTGCACGAAGCCGTTTCTCGACCGGTTGGATCGTGCGGCCGACGTGCTCGCCGCGGTCGAGCGGTCGGGTCGGCGTGTGATGGTTGGACAAAGCTCGCGGTTCTTCGCGTCCTTCGTGCGGCAGCGCGAACATTTCGAGTCGGGGGCGTTGGGCGAATTGAACTCGGTCGAAGCGTATTACAACGCCGATCACCGCTGGTTTCTCGCCAAGGGCTGGGCGAAGACGGACGCGTTCAAATGGCTTTACGGCGGGCTGAGTCATCCGGCGGATTTCATCCGCTGGTATCTGCCGGACGTGGCGGAAGTGATGGGTTATGGGCGCCTGAGCGAGAACGGCCGGCGCCTCGGGCTCGTGCACGACGATACCTTTCATTTCATCTTCCGCAGCGCGTCGGGTCGCATCGCGCGCGTGAGCGGAACGTATTCGGCGCCGGTGACGCCGAACGCGCGCGACAGCAACATGAGCTGCGTGCTCCGCGGAGCGTTGGGCGCTTCGCAGGCGGACTATTACGATCTGCGCTACGCGTGGAAAACCGACGAGCAGTCGGCGATCGAAACCTTTGAGGACCAGGACGAGTATTTTTTCCGGTTCGGCGGTCACTCGCATCACGCCGGAGAATACCAAAATTACATCGAGTATTTCGCGCGTTGTCTGGCGGAGGAACGGCAGCCGTTGCCCGACGTGCGTGAGGGTATTGTGACGGTGGCGCTGCTGCAGGCGATGGAGGAGGCGACGCAGACGGGCGCGGCAGTGAAGGTGCGCGCAGTCCTCGCGCGACACGGACTGGAAGCGCTGGCGGACGAGCGTGGCGCATGAGCGAAACGGTGACACGCACGACGCTCACGACCCGCGCGAGCTACGCGGCGAGCGACGTCGCGGGTCAACTCGTCTTCTGCTTCATCTCGTTTTACCTGCTGTATTTTTATACCGACGTTTACGGTCTCTCGGCGGCGACGGCGGGCACGATTTTGTTGGTCGCGCGCCTGGTCGATGCGCTCGACGCCCCACTGTGGGGGATCGTTTTCGAGCGCACGCGCAGCCGCTGGGGGAGAAGTCGCCCGTGGTTTCTCTGGCTTTGCGGACCCTTTGCGCTGTTTGGCGTGCTGACGTTTCTGACGCCGGAACTCGGGTCCGTCGCGAAGATCGCGTATGCGGCGGCGACCTATGTAGTCGTGAGCGTGCTGTATACCGGTATCAACACTCCGGTGACGTCGATCCTCGGCGCGCTGACCTCCGACCCGCGCGAGCGAGTGACGCTCACGTGCTGGCGAATGTATGGCTCGAAGCTCGGTGTGCTGATCGTGAACCTCAGTGCGCTGCCGCTGGTCGGCTGGCTCGGCGGTGGGGACGACCGGCGCGGCTTCATGCTGGCGATGCCGTTTTATGCGGCGGGCTCGGTGGTCTTGTATCTCGTCGCGTTTCGCAATCTCCGCGAAGTCGTGCCGGTCGCTTCAGCGACGCGGATGTGGGCGGGGTTTCGGGCGCTGCGCGGCAACAAACCGTGGCTGATCATCTTCGCGAGCAGTCTCTTTTTCTGGGTGGCGTTCATTGCGCGCGCGTCGGCGGCGCCATGGTTTTTTGAATACACGCTGCAACGAAAGGATCTCATCCCCCTCGCCAACGGCCTCGATTTCATCTCGCTCGCGAGCGTTTTCCTCCTGCCGTGGCTTTGCCGCACGACCTCGAAAACGACCGCCTGGAGCCTGGGGCTCGCGGGAATGATCGCCGGTCAGTTGATCCTGCTGATCGGCCTGCGTCAGGATCAGTCTTTGCTCTGGGTGATGAGCGGCTGGGCGCTGGGTTTCCTCGCGAGCGGCGTGGCGATGGCGATGCCGTTTTCGCTGCTCGCAGACAGCGTGGATTACGGCGAATGGAAGACGGGCGTGCGGGCCGCGGGATTGCTGACGGCGATCGGGGCGGCGTTCAGTTTGAAAGCAGGCGCGGGGCTCGGTGGCGCGTTGCCCGGCTGGGTCATGGCGGCGAGCGGATACCGGCCAGGGGGCGTGCAACCGGAAGCGGTCTTGTCGGCGATCGAGCTCTGCGTCGTCTGGCTGCCGTCGGGCTTTCTGCTGCTGAGCCTGATTCCGGTCCTTGGCTACCGAAGCTACGAGCGACTCGAACCGGCGATCCGCGACGAATTAACGCGTCGGCGGGCACGACGGGGATTGTGACGCGTTGTCCGGTGAGCGGTGAACTCTCGCTCCGACAAAAAGACGGTTCAGGTTTTTCACGGGTAGGCGCGAAGGGCATTGACAGAAAAAGTGTGCCCCAGTGAAAAATATAGGCCGACATATACCAGTAACGGTAATGCCTTTTGCCCCACGAAATTTAATCCCCAAATTGCTGCTCAAGCCGGCGCGCGACTGGTGGGCTAGCCTTTACGATCCATTCCCGGAGGACCTCCCAGAGAGGAAGTTGCGTCGGTGTTGGGCCCGCGTGGGGGTGCTGTTCCTCGCCCTGGGAATGGAAGTCGGGTCGATTTGGGCGGAAACCGGTGCCGGTGAGCGCGGGCAGCTGACGGTGGTGTCGATTCACGAGGACCTGCTGCCGGGGATTCGGGCGGTGTTGCCGGAGTTTGCGGCGAAAACCGGTTGGTCTGCCGAGGCGCAGGCGGTGCCGTATTCGGCTCACGAGTTGTGGATTCGCACGCAGATTCTCAGCCGCAGTGCGCCGGACGTGCTGCTGGTCGAGAGCACGGATCTGCCGTGGCGCTATGGTCACTCCGGCCTGCTGGTGCGCTGGGATGCGTGGCTGTCGCAGCCAAACCACTACGACGGGGCGCACGCGTCGCGCCCATGGATCGACACGTTTCAAAACGAGCTGATTCATCAGACTCGCGATGCGGCGGGCGCGATTTGGTGCGTGCCTTACACGCAGTATGGCGTCGGCTTTTTCTACAATCGCGCCGTTTACGACGAACTCGGGTTGTCGCCGCCGCGCACGTGGGAGGAGTTGCTGGCCAACTTCGCCGCGGTGCGGGCGTCGGGACGCAGCGCCTTGGTCACGGCCGTGAAACCCAACGATCACCAGTCGCTGTGGATGGCCGACATGATCCTCGAACTGCAGCTGCGGCCGGTGGCGGAGCAGGTGAACGTGCAAACGCGCGCGGGTTGGAAATTCGACGCCCTCGATCCGGAGTGCACGCGCGGCGAGGTGATCACGCTGGAGGAGCGGCTGGTGGCGTTCGACCGCGGCTTGATCGACCCTGCGCGGGCCCCGGCGTTTCGAGAAACGGCGCGGCTGATACGGCGGCTCGCGGCGGAGTTCCGGCCGGATTTTTTGAGCCTCGATGGCGAGGAAGTGCCGCGGGTTTTCGCGCGCGGGCAGTCGGTGCACTTTCTGAACGGCACCTGGTATCTGCGACCGTTGACGGCGATGCAGCGGGGCATCGCGGAGATCGCGCCCGAGCGCGTGTTTCCGTGGGCGGTGTTTCCGTTTCCGGAACTGACGGCGCAGAGCACGCCGCTGCCGCGTCTCGGTGGCATCAACCAAAACTCTGGCTTGCGTGCGTGTTTCATCGTGCCGCGGCGGCCGGACGATCCCGACCGCGAGCGGCGTGCGATCGATCTCGTGCGCTTTCTCACGGCGCCGGCGGTGGCTGCGGAATCGTTTGGGCGCACGGCGGTCTATGATTTGCCGGCGATGCCGGAAGTGGCGCCGAAACCCGGCGCCGAGCCCCTCGTGCCGAAGGTTCGCTACGCGTTTCTCACTCTCGCGCAGTTTCGCGGCTACGATGCGCGCAGCGAAGGCGAGTTCTGGAATCTCTGGCAGGGATTGCTCGGCGGCCTGATCGACGAAGACGAGTTTGTGCGGCGGCTGGGCGCGTCGCACCGCGCGGCGCTGTTTCGCCTTTCGCAGGAAAAGGCCGCCCAGATGGACCGGACGTTTTTGCGGCAGCAACTACCGGAGGGTTTCCGACCGTGAACATGACGTCTGCAACCGACCGATCGGAGCGTTGGCGCGCTGCGGGTTTCCTGCTGCCGGCGCTGGCCTTCTTCGGACTTTTCGTGGTGCTGCCGGCGCTCTCCGCGCTGGCGCTGGCGTTTTTCCGCACGGACGGACTGGCGATGCGCGAGTGGGTGGGCACGGAGAATTTTCGCCAGCTGATCGACGATCCGCTGTTCTGGAAATCGATTCGCAACCTGCTGTGGTTCGCGCTGCTGACCGTGCCGGTGCAGACGCTCGGGCCGCTGTTTGGGGCGAAGCTGCTCTACACGCTGCGCTCGCCGCGGGCGGCGTATTGGTATCGCACGCTGCTTGTGTTTCCCGTGCTCGTGCCGGGTGTGGTGACGATCCTGGTTTGGCAGGAGCTGTATGGGGCGTCGGGGCCGATCAACCTGCTGCTCGACGCGGTGGGACTCGGCGAACACGCGCGCGCGTGGCTGGGCGATCCGGCGACGGTGGTGCCGGCGATCGTGGCGATCGGCCTGCCGTTCACGGGCGGCGTGTTTCTCCTGATTTATCTGGCGGGATTCCTGTCGATTCCGCCTTCGCTGCTCGAGGCGGCGAAGCTCGACGGTGCGGGCGCGCTACGATTGTTCGCGAGCGTGGAGCTGCCGATGTTGCGAACGCAGATCGGCGTCATCGCGCTGCTGTCGCTGCTCGGTGTGCTGCAGAACTTCGACAACATCCAGATCCTCACGAACGGTGGGCCGATGAACGCCTCGCTGACGCCGGCGCTGTATCTGTTTCGCTCGGGTTTCGAGTTCGGGCAGCTCGGTTATGCGAGCGCGCTCGGCGTCGTGCTGCTCGCATTGTGTGCGGCGCTGACGCTGCTCGTGCGGTGGGCGGGAAGGAGGCAGTCGTGAACCGCGTGGGCATTTTGCGGCAATGGCTGCTCCACGGGTTGCTCGCGATCCTCGCGTTGCTCACAGCGCTGCCATTTGCGATCATGGCGGTGATGTCGGCGAAGGATCTCGGCCAGCTGACGCTGAGTTTCTGGGCATGGCCGTCGCCGTTTCGCTGGGAAAACTACTGGTTCGGTCTGCGCGCGACCGTGCAGTATCTCGGCAACAGCATCGCGGTGAGCGCGGCGGTCTGCGTGCTGACGCTGGTCTGCGCGGCGCTCGCGGCGTATGCGTTCAGCCGGTTCCGGTTTCCCGGACAAAAGACGTTGTTCGGCACGCTGCTGCTCGCGTTGATGATTCCGAGCGCGCTGTTGCTCGTGCCGCTGTTTCTCGTCAGCCGCGAGCTGGGTTTGCTCGACACGGTCTGGGGCCTCGTGCTGCCGCAGACCGCCGGCGCGCTGCCGCTGGCGATTCTGCTGCTGCGTTCGTTTTTCGACGAGCTGCCGCGCGATCTTTTCGACGCCGCGCGGATCGACGGCGCGAGCGAGCTGCGGGTGTTGTGGCACGTGGTGGTGCCGCTCTCGGTGCCGGTGTTCAGCACGGTCGCGATCCTCAACCTGCTCGCGTCCTGGAATAATTACATCTGGCCGCTGCTGACAGTGCAGTCGGAGTCGTTGCGCACGCTGCCGCTCGGCCTGGCGTTTCTGGTGTTCGAGCAGGATCTGAAGTTCGAACCGGGCAAGTTGATGGCCGCCTATCTTATGGCGTCGCTGCCGCTGTTGATCCTGTTCCTGTTCATGACGCGGCCGTTTGTGAAGGGGTTGACCAGCGGCGCGCTGAAGGAATGAGTGGCGCAGGATACATCGTCTGCGATTAGCGGACGGGGATTTCGTTGAGCGTATACCAGCCGATCGGGTGGACAAGCGTCGCGCCATCGGCGCTGCGCACGCCGTCGAGGCGGAGTTCGTGCACATGGCCGCGCGTGAGGGGAGAAACGACGAGGCGCACACTGCGACGGTCGGCGGACACGATCGCTTGTGCGACCGTCGGGATCACGCGATCCAGTTCCTCGCTGCCATAGGCTTCGCTGTGGAGATAGGTCCACGCTTCCATCGCATACGAGCCCGGATTGGCGGCCGAGATCGGATCGACGGGTTGTGTGAACGACACGACGAAGCCATCCGGCTGCGCGCGAATCTCGAGCGGTTCGAACGGAATCTGTCCCCGCCAGCGGATGCGCTCGAAATGAAAAGCCTTGCCGCCCTTTGCGCCCCAGCCACGCGCCGATCCGGTGACGAAGAGCGAGCCGTCGGGGCCGAAGACCATGCCGATCGGGCCGCTTTGAAGTCCGCTGAGAAAGGGAAACACGGCGCCCTGGTAAAGGCCGTTCACTTTTTCGAGTGCGATCCGAGTGATCTGCGAGAACGTGTGCTCGGCCACGAAAAGCTGCCGGCCGAAAGGACCGAACTTTCCGCTGGTATCGAACGCGATCGCCGTTGGCGAACGGCCCGCGCGGTTGTGCGGAATCAGCACGGCCGGCGGGAGGAATTTCGCGTCGGCGAGATGGTCGGTGAGGATTCGGCCCGTCGACGGCGTCAGCGGTTTCGGCCCGAGTTCCGCGCCGGCGCGATCCCACCACACAAGACTCGGTGGCGCGCCCTGAAATGAACCGGGCGCGAGATGTTTCAGCGATGAGGTGCCGTTCCAGTCGCCCTGGTTGTCGGTGTAGAAAACGTCGCCGTCGGCATTGAAGCCGACGCCGCCGGGCGAGCGCACCCCTGCGGCGGTCGGGAGGATCCGGCCGTCCGGAGTGACGCGCAGCACCCAGCCGCGCCAGGGCACCGGGCTGCTGCTCGCGCCGGTGAGGCAGAGCGCGGACCAGATGTTGCCTTCGCGGTCCGGCCGCGAGCTGAACGCGTATTCGTGAAAGTTGCCCGAACTGCCAAACTGGTCCGTGAGAACCTCGGATTCGTCGGCCCGGCCGTCGCCATCGACATCGCGCAGACGCGTGATGCCGCTGCGTTCGGTGACGTAGAACCAGCCGTCCCGCCAGAACACGCTCAAGGGCTCGTGGAGATCGGTCGCGAAAAGCGTGAACCGCGCGCGGTTGAAATCCTCTGCGAACGCGTCGTCCACGAGCCAGAGCTCGCCGCGGCGCGTCGAAATGACCAGGCGACGGTCCGGGAGCACGTCGATGCCGGCGCCTTCCAGCACCCTGTCATCGGAAAACGAATACGGAGAAACCTCGTAGAACTCGCGCTCCCGCCGCAGATCGGAATCGTAGGGCGCAGCGGTGACGCGATGAACGGTCTTCGGCAGGTCGGCCGGCTGGGCGCCAGCGGTCGCGGCGAGTGCAAGCAAAGCGGGGAGGAAACGAAAGGAGCGCATGAGAGAATCAGTGAGCGTGAGCGGCTGCCGCCTTGGCCGAGGTGGAGAGCCAGCGGTATTCGACGGTGAGGGCGGCGCGTCCGTCACGGATCGGCACCCGCACGTCGGCCTGCGGGGTGCCGCGTTCGTCGCGAAGCTCGATCTCGCCGCCTGAAACGGTGACGCGTATCCGCTCGTCGAGGGATAGCCCTTCCGGTGTGAGCGAGAGTCGGCGGTGAGCGGCGAGGCGCAGCCAGAGTTCGCTCGTGGCGCGTCCCGGGTTCTTCAGATGCACGGTGCGGGTGAGGACAAGGTTGTCCTTCGTCACCTCGCCGCTGGAGGTCCAGGACTCCTCGACGATGGAATCGCGGAAACGATACCGGAAAACCGGTGCGCGCTGGGCGTCGAAACGATGTCCGAGAAACCGAACCTCGGGCTGTGTCGGCGCGGACGTGTCCTCGAGAAAACCTGGTATGGGCGGGAGCCGCACGACGTCGAAACCGGCGGGCTTGATCGCGCCGATGCCGCGGGACACGCGATGGGCTTTCACGTCGAGGAAGTCGCCGGCCCACAGAGAGCTGACGCTGCAGGTCTCGGGATTCCACGAAAAGTTCGCACCGCCGGGAAAGCCGACGGCGAAACCGCCGTGCGGGAGGTCGGCGAGATAGTTGCGGTAGACGATCGGTTCGCGATCGGGGCGAAGTTGCATGCCCTCGAGCCGGTCGCCGTCGTTCTGCCGTTTGCGCTCGACGAGATTGAGGCGCGAGAGCGGGTTTTCTTCGAAACCAGGACCGCTCCACACGAGCGAAACTTCGGGATCGTCGCCGAGCTGGTGCCAGTAGCGCATCACGATCGTGCGGTCGCCGGCGCGGAGCGGAACCGTGCCAGACTTGATCGCGCGCGCGGAGTGGCCGGTGCGGTGATCGACGACGAGCGTGCCGTCGATGAAGAGCTGCGTGCCCTTGTCCGCGGCGAGGGTGAAGGTGTAGTCGCCGTCAGCCGCCACCGGCAGGGTGGCGGTGAATTCCATCGCATAGTGATCCGCGATCGCGACGGGCGTCGCGTCGATGAGGCCGTCGGGCAACGTCCCTGACTGGATCGGATGAGCGCGGATCGCGTCGAAATCGGGAAACGCTTTCAGCGCGCCCGTGCGAAACATCGTGTAGCGGAGGTCGCGCAGCCCGGCGACGTCGGCCTGCACGTGCATCGTGCCGAACATGAGCATCGCGTGGCCGGGGAACGTGCACACGAACGGATAGCGTCCCGCGCGCGCGGGGGCGTCGAACTCGATCGTTTCATCGCGCCCGCCGTCGAGCATCGACGTCGCGACGAAGACCCGCGGATGTTTCGGAATCCACTGCTGCGCCGGGCCCTCGGCCCCGAGCGCCCAGGCGGCTTGCGCGACTTCCAGACCGTTGTCTTCGGAGGCGTTCGGTTCGCAGACCTCGCGTGGCAGGCAGACGAGGACGTTGTGCGGCAGCGAGTCCTCGTTTTGGAAATGCAGACGCACGCGACTGCCGACGGGCACCTTGAATTCCTTCACATCGAAACGCATTTGCTCGCGCACGGTGCGGATCGTGACGTCGACCGGATTGGCGTGGATTTGTGGATACAGAAGTGCGCACAACAGCGGCGCCAGCGCACGGAAGGAGCGGGGGAATGGCATGAAGAAAGTTGGAAGCGTCGGGCATCGCCCAGCGGGTGCGCAGCATGAGAGGCCCGCGCACCGGCGGGACCCGGGCGAAGGTAAACGAACGACGACTGCGGCCGGCGACGCCGGCTCAGAGTCGTTCGACGGCGAGATTGCGGAACGAGATCGGCGAGCCGTGGTATTGGAGGCCGATGCGACCGGAACGCGCCATATCGCGGTAGGCTGTCTCGAACTTGTTGGGCGTGCCGTCCGGGTTGCGGCCAGCGGTTTTCCACTGGTCGAGATTCATCTCGGTGACCGTGTCGCCATCGATGATGACGGTGATCCGGTTGGCACGACAGATGGCGGTGAGCCGGTGCCAGCGGTCCGGCACGATCCCGGTTTCTCGCGCGGGGGCGAGGCAGTCGAAGATCGCGCCGGCGAGATGTTTGTCGTCGTCGGCCTCACCTTGGAGAATCTGCACCTCGATCGCGTGGTGCAGCCAGTTGACGGTGTCGTCGCAGCGAAGGAAGAGGCCGCTGTTCCCGCCCGCACGGGTCTTGAATTCGAGATGAACGGCGAAATTGCCGTAGCTCTCCCGAGTCCAGAGATCGCCGCCGCCCTTAGCGATGAGCTCGCCGTTTTCCCAGGCCCAGGAACCGGGCTTGAACTCGGCGTTGCTCAGGTCGGGCGCAAATAACGGAGCGGCTGGCGCCCAGCGGGCCGATTCTGCGCCGGCGCCGCGTTGGTTGGGTTCGCGGGTGTCGCGCGAGAAGCCCGGTGGAGGCACGCGACCGGCGATCAAGTCGGCGTCCGAAGCTTTCTCGGTGCGACGAAAGAATTCCACACTGCGCGCGACCTCCGCCTCGAGTTGCGGCGTGCGGTGTTCGTATTCCACATAAACGATGCCGCGAAAACCCTGGCGCCGGAGTTCGGCGAGCTGGCCGGCGGCGTTGCTCGCGCCCGTGCCCCAGGGCACGTCGTGCGCGGGACGCGCGATCTCGGTGAGATCCTTGAAATGGAGCGAAATCAGACGGCCTTCGGCGGCGCGCAGGCAGTCGACCGGATCGAAACCGGAACGCGCCCAGTGGCCGGTGTCGCCGCAGAACCCCATGTGTTTGCCGTAACGCGCGAGCGCGGCCACGACGTCGGCGGGCGGATTGTGGGAGTTCGGGTGGTTGTGAATCGTGACCGCGACGCCGTAGTCACGCGACAGGCGGTCGAGCACGGGAAAGACCTCGCCCCATTTCGCCTTGGGCGGTTCGCAGGCGATGTCGCGCAGGCCCATCGCTTGCGCGAACGAGAATATTTGGCGCCACTCGTCCTCGTTTTCGGCCCGCACGACGCCGAAACTCGTCAGCGTCACGCCCTTGGCCTTGAGGAGCGCGAGCACCCGGGCGCGGGTCGCGGCGTCCATCGACGGCACCATCGTGCCGTCGATGCCGCCGCCGATTTTCTGACGCGGGTAAGCTTGGATATAGCGAACGCCGAGCGCGGCGGTTTTGTCGACGGCCTCGGCGAACGTCCCGCGGTTGAAGGTCCACGCTTGGACGCCGAGTTCGATCTGGTGGTCGTGAGCGTCAGCCGAGCGGGTGGCGCCGACCTGGTGACAGCCGGCCAGCAGCAGCGCGCCAAGAAAAAGGGTGAGCGAAAGAAGGCGTTTCATGGGGAATCAGAACACGCGGTAATTTTTATGGATGAAGCGGGACGCGGAGGGGAGGTTCGCGCAGACGCCGCGGGCGGCGTCCCACTCGATCGGCTGGCCGGCGCGGATCGCGAGGTTGCCGAGCAGGATCATTTCCGTGAGGTCGGCGGCGTGATCGATGAAGTTGGAGCAGGGCGCGGTGCCGCCCTTGCAGGCCTGTATCCAATCTTTCATGATGCCACCGGGCACGCGCGGGAGTCGCTTCGGCGGGCGGTCGGTGAACGCGCGCATTCTTTCCTCCGGAATGAGGCGCGGCGAGCTGCCGTAGTTGGTGCCGTCCATGATGACGCCGTTGTCCCCGTAGTAGATGACGCCGCCTTTGGGCAGCGTGGCGTTGGGGCCGAGTTCCTTCGGGACGGGAGGCTGCTTGCCGCCGTCGGACCAGATCAGTTTCACGGGCGGACGGCCATTGCGCGCGGGGAAGTCGAAGGTGACGACGGACCATTTCGGCGCGGAGACCTCGCTGTTGCCTTCGCTCTCGGCGGAGACGCGGACATTGCCGCGCAGATCGAGAGCCCAGAACGGGGCGTTGAGCAGGTGGCAGCCCATGTCGCCGAGTGCGCCGCAACCGTAGTCCCAGAAACCGCGCCATTTGAACGGCGCGAGCAATGGGCTGTAATCACGTTCAGGCGCGACGCCGAGCCAGAGGTTCCAGTCAAGGGTGGGCGGAATCTCTTTCACCGGTTTCGGCAGCGGAATACCCTGCGGCCAGACGGGGCGCTGGTCCCAGCAATGAATTTCTCGGACGTGGCCGATGACGCCGGCCTCGATCCATTCCTTGGCAAGCCGCGCGCCTTCGCCGGCCTGGCCCTGGTTGCCCATCTGCGTAACGACGCCGGTGCGCAATGCGGCGGCCTTCAAGGCGCGCGCTTCACCGATGGTGTGCGAAAGCGGTTTCTGCACGAACACGTGTTTGCCGCGTTCCATCGCCATCATCGCGATCGGGAAATGCATGTGATCCGTCGTCGAGACGGTGACGGCGTCGAAGTCATCGCTCATCTCGTCGAACAACTGCCGGTAGTCGCGAAAGCGCGGCAGGTGCGGCCAGCGCAGAAAGGACGCGCTGCCCTGCTTGAAGTCGACGTCGCACAACGCGACGATGTCCTCATCGGCGCAATTGAGCAGGTCGGTCGAGCCTTTGCCGCCGACGCCGATGCCGGCGATCCGAAGTTTGCGCGCGGGAGAGATGAGGTTGCGGAAACGCGGAGCGGACGCGGGCTGCGCGCGGAGGCCGGGGATGCTGGCGGCAAGCGCGGCGACGGCGGCGGTTTGGATAAAAGTGCGGCGGTTCATGCCTGGGGTGGAGGGTTGCGCGGTCACGATTGAGCAGGAAGGGCGGGGAGTTCGCGGGCAGCGACGGTGAAGCCGGAACGATAGGTCGGGCGCAGCAGTGCGGCGGCGGACGGCTCACCCGGCACGGACATCGTCGCGGCGTCCCAGCGAATGCGGCGGCCGAGCTTGAGAGCGACGGTGCCGAGCAGGACCATCTCGGTCTGGGCAGCGGCGAGGTCGAAGCCGGTGAACGTCGTGCCGCGTCCGCGACAGGCTTGCACCCACTCGTTGTAGTGCCCGCTGGTGCCCTGCTCGCGATTGCGCGGCAGGGTGACGGGAACGGCGGTGCAGGCCTCGTGCTTCAGGATGCCGTTGAACCGGGGCTCGCCGTGCAGCTTGATGTAGGTATCGCCATAAAGGCTACCTCGGTCGCCGACGATGAGCTTGTTGTTGGAGGGGATCTTGCTGCCGAACTGGGCCGGAATGCCAAGCGATTCGAGCAAGGCCGGATCGGGCGTGCGACCGCCTTCATACCAGGAGAGCGTCAGTGGCGCGAGCGGGCCGCGGGCCGGGAAACGATAGTCGAGGCGCGCGCTCGCGGGAAACAGGCCGGGGGCGAGCGGATCGCTGAAAACGACGTCGATCTCGGAAGGCGCCGCGAGGTCGAGCGCGCGGAACGACAGGTTCGTGAGATGGCATCCCATGTCGCCGAGCGGACCGCAGCCGAAATCCTGCCACCAGCGCCAGCGGAACGGATGATAGTAGGAGTTGAACTCGCGTTCCGCAGCGACGCCCAGCCAGGTATCCCACGCGAGACCGGGCGGCGGCTGGTGTCGCGGCGGCTCCTTCGGCAAACGCGAGCTGCGGTCGGTCCAGATGTGCACTTCGCGCACCTCGCCGAGGACACCGGCCTGGATCAACTCGATGCCGCGGCGGAGCGACTCCGACGCGCTGCTCTGCGTGCCCATCTGCGTGACGACGCCCGCTTGGCGGGCAAAATCGCGCATCCAGCGTGCTTCGGCGACGGTGCGGGTGAGCGGCTTTTCACAGAACACGTGCAGTCCGCGCGACATCGCGAGGAGGCTGATCGGCGCGTGCATGTGGTCCGGCGTCGTCACCACGACGCCGTCGAGATCCGGCTCCTTTTCGATCAGCTCGCGGTAGTCTGCGTAACGGTGGGCGTCGGGAAACCTCGGCGATGCGAGCTCGACCCCTCGCGCGAGCCGTGCGGCGTCGACATCGCACAGCGCGGCGATTTCCACGTCGAGCTGGAGGAAATCGCGAATCGTATTCTGGGCGCGGCCCGACGTGCCGATGAGCGCGATGCGGGGCGGGCGATCGACGACTTTCGGCGTTCGGGAAAGTGGCGTTGAGGTGGGAACGGCGCGACCGAGGCGCGGGAGCGCGACGCCGGCGGCGGCGAGCAGCGAGAGTTGGATGAACTCGCGGCGGGTGGGGCGGGGTGGGGGAGGAAGCATAACCTCAGGAGGAAGGGGCGGCGGCCTTGCGTGCGGCTTCGAGTTCCCGCCGGGCCGCGGCCGCATCGAAGATCTGGCCGTCGGCTTCGAGCCGGCCGCGCAGCGTGGGGTAAGGCAGGTCGTGCAGCGCGACGCCGCGCTCGAGCGCCAGGACAGCGGCGGTGGCGGCGGCTTGTCCCAGATTCATGAATACGGGCTCCATGCGCAGCGAGCCATACGCGACGTGGCTGGAGGAAACGCAGACCGAGACCAGCAGGTTGGAAACGGCGGTGCGCGGTGGGAGCAGCGCGCGATAGCTGATGCCGTAAGGTTTCGAAGATTTCGAAACCCAGCCGTCGACGCGCAGGCGGCCGTCGGCATCGACCACGTAGTTCACGACGTGAGAATCCATGGCGTAGGATCCGAGGGTGACCGGATCCGCCGCCGTGCGCAGGCCGGTGCAGTCGAGTTCGGTGACCACATAATCGCCGATGAGTCGGCGAGCCTCACGGACGTAAAGTGCGGGCGGCCAGTGAGCGGTATCGACGAACTCGTCGCGGGCGAGACCCCATGCCGCGGCGTCGTGGCGGAGCGACTCGGGCACGCGTGGATCGTGAGCCAGGAACCAGAGCAGCCCGAGCTGGTAATCGCGATGTTCCCGCCAGATCTCCGCGCGTTCGGCGTCGGTGGCTTCCGCCCACGTGTGGCTGCCGCCGACGAAGTCCGTGGAGAAATAGACGCGGTTGTTGGTGTCCGTTTTCCGGTTCGGCATCGGCGTCAGCGAGTAGACCTGGTTGAGGCGGATGCCGGGCCGGCCAAGGATGTGGCGCAGGATCACCTCGTAATTGAGCGGATCGTAGCGGTCGGGGCGGGCGATCGGCACGCGGTTTTCCGGGACGTCGGTGAGGCACAGGCGGAAGTTGAAGGCCTGCGTCTGGTCGTCGCCCTCGCCGTTGGTGCCGTGCGAGGCACGAATGCGCGGCAGAAGTCCGCTGGCGGGATCGCCGGCGATGCGAAAGGGACTGACGTGAGCGGTGCGTTCCGCGGCCGCGAGCTGCACGCCGTTCAGCGTTTCGCCATAAAGCGAATTGGGCTCGCGTCCGATGCGGAAGGGCGCACCGGCGGCCGCGAACAGATCGCCTTCGTAGGTGGCATCGATGAAAGTCCGGGCGCGGAAACGGCGGCCGTCCGTCGTGGTGAGAGCGACGATTTCCGTATCCTTCTTTTCAACACCGCCGGGTCGAGCGAGGGCGGCGCCGAGGCGGACGTCGACCTTCGCCTCAGCCAGCATGGCCTGGAGAATCCGGGTGGCGACGTGGGGCTCGAAAAACCATTGGAGCTGGAGCGGCTCGGTCGCGATCAGCGGATGCTTGGGC
Source organism: Opitutaceae bacterium (assembly GCA_040255565.1). Classification (GTDB taxonomy): domain Bacteria; phylum Verrucomicrobiota; class Verrucomicrobiia; order Opitutales; family Opitutaceae; genus Opitutus. The sequence continues at coordinate 31,498 of JBDZVH010000004.1, forward strand.
AGATAGGTGTCGCGCGACTCGTATTTCCAGGCGTCGGGATTGCGGTAGTGATCGAAGATGCGCCGGTAGAATTCGCGCGCGATGCCGCCGACGGTGTAGCGATGACCGGCGTCGGTCGCCCCGAGCCCGCCGGTGGTGAGACCGCCGAGGTGACGGCTGGGCTCGAGCAGAATCACGCGCCGTCCGAGTCGCGCGACCTGGATTGCGGCCATCGCGCCGCCAGCGGTGCCGCCGTAGATCAGGACGTCGGTTTCCTCGGTGTTCGAGGAAGCGGTGATGGCGGCGGTCTTGTCGTTCGATGAGGAAGAAGGAAGTCCGATCGCGCGCAGAATTGTCGGGAGGACGAAGCGGGCGTAGCCGTCGGCGTTCGGGTGCACGCCGTCGGGGGCGTAGCGCTTGAAGCCGGCCTCGCCCTCGGCGGTCAGCAACGCGTTCCAAGCAATCGAGTGATCGATGAGCAGCAGACCGCGGTCGCGAGCGGCGTCGCGGTAGATTTGTTGATACGCGTCTTGATCGTGGCGTTCGCTGGAGTGGCCGGGCGGATGACCGACCGCGGGGTTCATCACCTGCAGGATGATCTCGCAATCGGGCAACGCCGTGGCGATTCGGTCGAGGATGTGCGCGACGTGGGCGCGAACCTGTTCGAGCGAAAGATGGAAGCGGACGACGGCGTCGTTGATGGCGAACTCGACGAACACGACATCGGGCCGGTGCGCGATGACGTTGGAGTCGACGTGCGCGGCGCCCCAGGCGGAGCTCTGGCCGCCCTTGGCGCCATTGGTGAGGGTGACAAGACCGGGGAAGCGGGTGGTCAGCGTTGTTTCGAGCTGAGGAACCCACGCGCCGCTTTTGCTGAGGCTGGTGCCGAAAATGACGACATGCTGCGGCCGTCCGGCCTCGAGGGCGGAGATGAACCGCGCCGGTGCGGCAGCGGCGGCGAGTGCAGCCGAAAAGAAGCCGATGAGCAGAAGCAGGAAACGCATCACGAGATTCGTTTGAACGGGCCGTCTTCGGGGTGATCGTGGCCAAACGGGGCGGCGGCACGGATGTCGTCCGGACGTCGCCAGCCTTTCAGAGGTCGCTGCGTCGGACGAATCTTCGCACCGACGAGAGAAGAGGTTTCCCACAACGCCGGGCGTCTTCACGCGCCGGCGTTGTGGGATGCAAGGTCGCTTTAGAAGTTGAGGCTGTAGGTGAACCGGCTTTCGAAGCCGTAATTCAGACGGCCGGTGTTGGTATAATATTTCTCGTTGGTGATATTGCGCAGGTTGATGGACATCTTGTTGACGGTCCGTCCCCACTTCCACTTGTAGTTGATAAAGCAGTCGGCGAGAGCCAGGCCCGGACGCCACACGGAATTGATCGTGGCGGTCTCGTAGTTAACCAGATACTCGCTCTGCGCGCGCACGCCGACGCCGGTGGTGACCCGCAATTCGGGGATCTCGTAGCGGACGGTGAGGGAGCCGTTCCATTTGGCGACGTATTGGAGCGGCTGGCCGAGAGCAAAACTGTCGTCAGCCCGGTCGGTGTTGGAATCCGTATAGCCGAGCGCAGCCTGAATCGTCAGATTGGGGAACGGCTTGATGAAGCTGTTCGCATCGATTCCCGTTGCCGAATTCTTGCTGTTGAGGCTGTAGCGCGGGATGCCCTGTCCGGCCGCGATGAAGTCCGGGTTGGCGCTGCGGACGTTATCAAGATCGATGGCATAGAAGGAAATAGTATATCCGGCTTTGCCCTCGTTGATATTGCCCTTGAAGCCGGCTTCGTAACCGAAGCTTTCCTCGGGAGGAACGAGAGCGTCGATGCCATCGTCCACCGTGCTGCTGGGTTCGAAGCCCGTGCTGATGCTGGCATAGACGAGAAGTTTCTCGCCGAGGATCTTGTAGTTCGTGCCGAAGGAATAGGTGAACGCGGTGTCCGAGAGAGTGCCGGAGGCGCGGTTCATCCGGCCGTTGTCGTAGAGGTCATCGTAATAATCGACGCGTCCGCTGGCCATCGTGGCGAGCTTGTCGTCGAGCATCGAGGCACGGTAGCTGAGCAGCGCGCCCGCCGTGAATTTTTCCCAGGTGTAGTCGGCGTTGCGCGTGCGAATATTGTCGAAATCGTAAACGCCATAGCCGCCGGCGTTGACCGGTTCGTCGCTCCACTGTCCGGCCACGCGCCCGAGGGAGAGACGCCGGCCGGCAAAGCTGGTCGGCAGCTTGTCGGGCCCGGTGCCATTGGCGGTGTAGGCGCCGAGGAGCTGGAGATCGTCGCGGGTGAAGAAGGCGGAATCGACGGCGGCGAGGATCCGATGCGTCACGTTGTTGGTTTTGAACTTTGCGAGGAGATCCATCTGCCCGGCATAGTTTTTCTCGTCCTGGTGCTGACGGAAGGGCCGGCGGTCATTGGAACCGGCGTAGATCCCGGTGGGCGAGTAACGATATTGGTCACCGCCGGACCAGCGATCCTTGTCGGTCACCTTCGAGTAGGTCTGGAAGGCGGCGCGGAAGGACAGCGCCTGGCTGATGCGATGTTCGAAGAGGAGGTTGAGGCCGTAGTAGTCGGCCTCGCGGCCGTTCTGCGGACCATAGGCGGAATAGTCGCCCACGCCCTGCCAGTGACGGATGCCCTTCGCCGGGTTGCCGGTGATGTAGGGAACATCGGCGGGGAACGAAGCGCCCGCACCGGTCGGGGGAAGAAGGATGATGCCGCCGGCGGAGTCCTGCGTGCTCTCGGGCTGGTATTCGAACGTGGCGGAAAGGGAGGTCTTCTCGGCGAACTTGTAGAGGAAGGAGAGGCCGAAATAGAGCTTCTCGTTTCCATCTATATAGTTTTCGTGAGCGGGCTTGGCGCGTTGATATTCCGCGTAGGCGAGATAATACAGCTTGTCCTTGATCAAGGGACCCGAGCTCGTCGCGTTGTAGCGGAGGAAGTTGTCCGTGCCGTAGGTGGCGGAGGCGGTGTGCTTCGGCTTCAGCGTCGGCCGGCGGGAGGTTTTGTTGATGATGCCGCCCGGAGTGGCCCGCCCGTAGAGCGTGGAGAGCGGCCCCTTGATGATTTCCGTTTGCAGCGTGTTGGACGGAGTGCCCGGCATCGCGTATTGGAAACCGTCGCGGGTGACGAGGGCGTTGAAGCCGCGGACGCGAATGCCCGTGGACGTGCCGGTGTTGGTGGTGGCGGCGGAGACGTAGGCGAGCAGGTCGTCGTCGTTGAAGAGCTGGAAATCGTTAACGAAATCCTCCGTGAAAACCTGAATCGAAAACGGGATGTCGATGATCTTGTCGCCGGTGCGAGTGCCAGCGATCGCCTCGGTGGCGATATAGGTGTTCTCCAGCCCCTCGGCCGTGATCTGGAAGTCTTCCAGGGTGATGACTTCATCGGATGAAGTTCCTGTTCGCGGTTGAGCGAGCGCGAAGGATGAGGAGAATGCGCCTAAAGCAAGGAGCAGGGCGCTCGCGCCTAAGGATAGACCGTGTCGGGGGTGCATGGGGTTCATGGGTTGTTCTGGTTTGAGGCTGGATTTATCGGGAAGTGGGATGAAACGACTGAGGCGAGATGAGGTGGCGGCGCGCCGCGGCGCGCTCGCGTGGGACGAGTGGCTTGGTGGTCATAGGTGCAGGGTTGGGGTTGAAGAGCGGAGGGTGGGGTTACGGTAAAAACGCTCACGGGAGCGGCTTGAACTTGAGGCGGCGGAACTCGACCGGATTGAACTCAGCCTCGAGGCCGACGTGTCCGATGGCGGTGGTGCAGGCGTCCGTCTGGGCGGCGACGCGGCCGTTGATCCAAAGGATCAACGTGGAACCGCGGCAGGTGATCTCGACGGTGTTCCACTCGCCGGCGGGACGGAGCAGCTCGGGGTGACGTCCGCCGGCGCTCACGCGCGCGGGTTTCGGACCTTGGCCGGAGATCTGACCGAAAAGCATTCCAAGCCCGGACGGCGCGAGCTGCGCCTGATACCACGTGGACGCATCGGTCAGCGTGCGGACGAAGACGCCGGAGTTCGGTTTCGCCGGAGACCCGATATAACGAAACTCGACGTGGAAGATCCCGTCGCCGCGCGGCGTGCGGTGCAGCAGCATCTCGTGAATGCCAGCCGCTTCGCAGCGCAGGATGCCGGTGGCGGCGTCCCACTTCCACGGATCGGTTTCGCCCATTGGTTTCGTGGCGGGATAACGCGCGCGCTGCCAGGCGGAGAGATCGAGGCCGTCAAGGAGATCGATCCATCCCGCAGACGAAGTGGCGAACGCGCCGGGAGTAGGCGCGGGGAGCGGCGGAACCGGGGCGGGCTCCGCGGCGACAAGCATGGACGCCGTGAGGTGCACGGCGAGGAGTCCGAGGATTCGCGGGGCAGTCATGTTTTTTTTGGGGGTAGAAAGCGGGTCAGGCTCGTCGTCGGCCAGAGGGGCGGACACTGGGTTTGCGCAGCGGCGACGACGCCGGACGGGCGAGCGAGAGCGAGAACGGCGGCGTCAGCCGACCGCGCACGGCGGCGACGGCCGGATCGGCGGTGAGTTGGAACACCAGCCGTCCGCCCGCGACGATCGCCGCGTGCGGGAGTTCGAGGCGGGCGTGTTCGCGGCCGTTGAGTCTGGCCGTCGCGCAATAGCGGGACGCGTTCACGTCGCCTTCGGCCTCGATGACGAAATCCTTGCCGTTCGGCTGATGAATCGTGGCGCGCGGGAAACGCGGCGCGCCCAACACGTAGCCCGGATGACCGACGGCGACGGGATAAAATCCGAGCGCGCTCAACACATACCACGCGGCCATGGCGCCGTTGTCCTCGTCGCCGGGGAAACGCGTGGGCGAATACAGTTCGTCGAGAATGCGGCGCACCCAGAACTGGGTGCGATCGGGCCGGCCAGCGTAGGTGTAGAGATAGAGAACGTGGTGAACGGGTTCGTTCGAGTGCGCGTATTGGCCGAAATCCGAGACGGCCATTTCGGTCATCTCGTGGATCTCGTGCGAGTAGTTGCCCGTTTCGAAATGCGGCGGAAGCGCCAGCATGCGATCGAGCTTCGCGACGAACGTCCGCGCGCCCCCCATGAGCTTGATCAGCCCGGCGACATCGTGCGGTGCCGCCCACGTGTGCTGCCACGCACTGCCTTCGATGTAATCACGCGACCACTCGAACTCGCGGAACGGCTTGCGCCAGGTGCCGTTGGCGAGGCGGGGACGCAGGAAACCGCTGCGCGCATCGTAGACGTGCCGGAAGTTTGCGGCGCGCCGGCTGAACTCCGCGGCGTCCTCGGCATGGCCGAGCGCGGCGGCGAGCTGGGCGACGCCGAAATCGCCGTGAGCATAATCCGTCGTGCGCGCGACCGAGTGCGCCGTGCGGTCCGACGGCACGAAACCGAGCTTCAGATAATCGGCGAGACCGAAGCGTCCGCGGTCCGGGTTGGGCGAGACGACCGTGGCATCGTGTCGCGCCGCGGCGAACGCGGTAGCGGCGTCGAAGTTGCGGATGCCTTTCAGATACGCATCGGCAAACACGGTCGAACTGTGCGAGCCGACCATGCAGCTCCGGTAACCCGGGCACAGCCAGTTCGGCAGCCAGCCGCCTTCGCGGTAGGTGTTGAGCCAGCCCTCGATCATGTCGCCGACCAGGTCGGGATCGAGAATCGTCAACAGCGGCAACAGTGCCCGGTAGACGTCCCAGAAGCCGCTGTCGGTGTAAAAGGGACCTGGATACACACGGCCGTTGTGCGGACTGTAGTGCACGCGCCGGCCGGCAGCGTCGATCTCGTCCCAACGCCGCGGAAACTGGAAGCAGCGGTAAAGGCAGCTGTAGAACGTCCGCCGCTGTTCGTCGGAAACGTCGTCGAGCGTGATGACGCCCAGCCGCCGGTCCCAGGCAGTCTGCGCCGAGGCAACAAGAGCGTCGAAGCTGCGCGCGCCAAGTTCGCGCTGAAGGTTGAGCAACGCCTGTTCGCGGCCAATGAACGAAGTCGCCACGCGCACGACCACGCGGCCATCGCGTGGCAGGCGAAGCTCGACCCAGGCGCCGACCGTGGTGCCGGAGCCGTCCGAGGTGGTGACGGGCGTTTCGAAGCGGCCGCTGGCGACGATGGGGGCGCCGATTTCGGCGACGAAGTGGCAGCCGAAATTGGCGGGCACGCCGCCCTGATTCGAAGTGGAGACACCGTAGACGAGCCGCCGCGCGCGATCGACGCGCAGGGTCTGGCCTTCGGCGAGCTTGAACCCAAGCCAGGCGCGACGGCCGCGACGGTAGGTGAAGCGAAAACAGGCGCCGCGATCGGTCGGCGTCAGTTCGGCGAGCAGATCGTGACGCAGGAGCCGCGTGCGAAAATAGTGAGGGCGGGCGATCGTCTGATCACGGCGGTAGGAGGATTCTGAAACCGCGACCGACGTCGGCGGCGTATCGCCGGACGTTGGCATGAGTAGAAAATGTCCGTAGTCGCCCATCCACGGGCTCGGCTGATGCGTGCCGCGAAAACCCTGCAGACGGGCCGCGGAATATTGGAAGGCCCAGCGATCCTCGCCGGTTTGCGGCGTCCAGGCCGTCATGCCGTGCGGCATCACCACGAGCGGCAGCGTGTTGCCGGTCGAGAAACCGTGGTGCGAATCGGTGCCTTGAAACGGGTTGACCCAGTCGGTCAACGCACCCGGGGCGGACGACGGCGAGGCAACGGAGCGGCGAGACGACCGCGCGGCGCGACTGGTCCGGACGGGAATCCGGGCCGCAACGCCAGGGTCGGGTAGAAAAGCGGAACTCATGAAAATCAGGGGCCGAGCCAGATCCAGCGTATCTCATCAATGGATACGTGACCGGCGGTGCCCTCGTTGCTCACGACGACCCGCGCGGGCTCGCCGGCACGGAAGGTGAACTCGCCGAGGGGACGGAAAACGAAAACGGTGCCGCGGTCGCGCTGGTTGACGGTGACGCGCGTTTCGCCGCCGGCGTGGTGAATCGTGACCGGCACCGCGGCGGCGCGGCCCGGGCCTTCCTGGAACGCGAAGGCGACCGCGTAGGTGCCGGAGCGTGGCAGCACGGCGCTGAAGATCGCGCGCTTTTCGCCCTTGCCGGCGTTCATGTCGTGGAGATTGACGCGCTGGCGATTCTCCACGCTGCGGGCGCTGCCCCGGTCCCAGCGGCCGACGAGCTCGGCCTCGCGGGCGGCGACGCCCACGTCGGTCGCGCCGTCATCGCCGATTGTGAGCGCAATCTGCTCGACGAGCGAATGGCGACCGTCGGTGTCGATGGCTTTGAGGCTGACGATGACCTCCTTCGCGACGGGAAAGGTGTGCTCGACAACGCGTTCGTTCGACTCGGTGCGGCCGGAGCCGTCGAAGTTCCAATAGTATTTGAGCGGCGAGCGCACCTGCAGGTCGCGCGCTTCCAAACGCACCGGCTGGCCCGGCGCGATGCGGCCGGACGGAGCGACGATCTCGACGACCGGACGGAACGGCGCCTGCAAGGGAATGCCGGCGTCCTTCAGGAGCGACTGCAGTTCCGCCGTCGGGACGTCCTGCACCGAAGTGTGCTGGCGATGTGCGAGGTGGGCGGCGAAGCCGGCGGCCTGTCCAATCATCATGAATACCGGCTCCATCCGCAGGCTGCCGTAGGCGATGTGCGTCGCGGAGACGGCGCAGGTGACGAGGAGATTGTCCGGCGCGAACGGCGTGAGGGAGCGGTAGGGAATCTCGTAGGGGTCGACGCTGGAGATCAGGTAGCCGTCGAGGACGAGTCCGGCGGGCGTGCGGAAGATCGCGACATCGTGCGAATCGATGTTGTAACTGCCGAGGGCGATGGTGTCGGGCTTGTGGCGGTCGCGTTCGAGATCGCGCTGGGTGAGCAGATAGCGGCCGAGGAGCCGGCGGGCTTCGCGAACGTAGATCTGCGGCGAGACGTGGCCGCTCTCGACGAACTCGTCCTTGGGCAAACCCCAGCGGCGCGCGGAGGCTTTGAAATCTTCCGGTAGTTCGGGATCGTTCTGCAGCATCCACCACAGACTCAGCCAATGATCGCGCACCCGGGCGGCGATCTCGGCGCGCATGGCGTAGTCGGCTTCGGGGTAGTTGTAGTTGACCCCGGTGAAATCGGCTTTGTTGGGATCCGACTTGCCGTTGACGGGGCCCCAAAGCGGCGCGTCGTGAAACAGCTCCTCGAAGCTGTGGAAGTTGTGTTTCCGGACCGTTTCGACGAAATGACGGTGCGGGCCGGGCGAGTAGTATTTCGGTTTCGCGATCGGAACCCGGAGATCGTCGCGGTTCGTGAGCGTGGAGCGGAAGTTGTAGGCCTGCACGCGATGATCGCCCTTGCCCCGATACATGGCGGGACCCTCGGTCAGGCCGGCGAGCGATTCGCCATATTCGGCGCGCGCCTCGCGGCCGACGCGATAGGGCACGTGCGCCGCGGCGAGCAGGTCGCCTTCGTAAGTCGAATCGATGAACATCCGGCCGCGAAACTCGTTCTCCTCGCCCGTCTCGTAGTGACGCGTGCGAACGCTCGTGAGCGCATTGCCGTCGAATTCCGCGCTGACCAGCTGCTGCTTCCGCAGGACGGTCACGCCGGCCTCGCGCAGGAGTTCGGAAAACACGAGATCCGCGACATGCGGTTCAAAGAAGAGGCCGCCGCGTGTCTCCTTCAGTTGTGAAGAATCGGGACCGTAGTGGTCGCGGTAATACCGTTCGACGCGCGAAAAGAACTCGAGCGAGAGCCCGCCGACGGTGGAACGATCGCCGATGTCGGTTTTCGTGAGTCCACCCGACAACATCCCGCCGACGATATAGGAAGGCTCGAGCAGAATGGCAGACTCGCCGCGGCGCGCGGCGGCGACCGAGGCCATGATCCCGGCCGGGGTGGCCCCAAACACGATCACGTCGCCGGAACGGGGCGCGGCCGCGCTCTGCGCTGATGCGCCTCCCAAGAGCCCGACCGACCAAACCACGATCCCCAGGCCCACCCGGTGACCGATACGCCACCACCGGCGAAGTTCGCACGAACGACTCGCCCTCATTGGCGCGGAGTTCGAAAGGGTTGGGAGGAATTGCATATAGGCTGAAATAGGTCGGTTTTGGGGTATTCCGAAAGACGAGAGACTTACAAGACGACGCGCCCGTTCAGGCGCTGCCGCGGATCACGAGCTCGACCGCGATGCTTTCGTGGCGGCTGGCCGCGAAACGCTTCTCCTTGGGCATGCGGATCTGTTCGGTGAGCAGCCGGGCGGCGGTGCGACCGATCTCGGAGAAGTCCTGGCGCACGGTGGTGAGAGCGGGCGCGCTCAACGTGCAGATGGAGAGGTCGTCGAAGCCGACCACGCGAATATCGTCGGGGACGCTGCGGCCGCGCTCGTGGATATGGCGCAGGCCGCGGAACGCCTGAAAGTCGTTGGTGAAGAAAATCGCTTGTGGCGGCTCGGGAAGGTTGAGCCATTCGTCGACGATCTGCTCGATCTGTTCGTCGTGCGGCTCGACTTGGCGGACGAGGTTGAAGTCGACCGCGAGTTTGTGGTCGCCCATCGCGCGCAGGTAGCCCTCGTAGCGATCGAGCGTGCCGCTTAGCTTTGTCGCCACGCAGGCGATACGCCGGCAGCCGCTCTGGATGAGGTGATTGGTCGCGATCAGGCCGCCGCGAAAATTGTCCGACCAGACGGACCAGCTCGGGAACTGGCCCGGCGCACGGTCGATGAAGACGAGCGGATAGCCCTCGAGCATCATCTGCAGCAGTGGCTTCAACGACGGGACGCTGAGGCTGGGAAACACCACCGCGCCGTCGTAGCCCTCGCTGGCGAGACGATCGATCTGCTCGCGCTCGAGCGGATCATTTTCGTCGTAGTGAAAAATATCCACTGTCGACTTGGTGCCGGCCATGACTTCCTGCACGCCGGCGGAAATGCGCGAAGAGCTTTCGTTGAGATTGGGGAGGAGCAGCGCGATCTGCAGGCGGGTGGGGTCGTTGCCCACGACAAACGTGCCGCGCGCGGACTCGGTGGTGACGACGCGGCTTTCCTCCAGCGTGCGCAGCGCCTGGCGCATCGTGAGGTGATTCACGCCCATGCTCTTCGCGAGCACCTTGATGCCGGGCAGCTTTTCGCCGGCCGACAGCTCTCCCGCGGCGATGCGGGCTCTGAGGTGGTTGGCGATTTGCTCGTAAACCGGGATCTTGCCGTTACGGACGACGTTGAGCTTCGAAACAGACATTCGACGGGGGTGTAGGTGACATATGTCAGCCAGTTTTGCCGTCAAGTGCTTTTCTGCAGAGTTTCTGCTTCCTCTGCGTTGCGGCTCCGCAAGAACGAGGGATTCGCGCGGGAACGGGTGGAAAACTCGCGGGGTTGGCGATCGCGGCCTTGACATCGCGATCGGATTTCGTCCGACATAGGTCGATATGATACGCCCCTGGCTCTTTCGAGCCGTATCGTTTCAACCCGCCATCCTGCGGTCTTTCGAAAGTCGATGAAGCTGTCGTCTCCCCCAACTCCCTCCTGGAATCTTCTGCGCGTGCTCGGCTGGAGTGCGGTCGCCCTCACGGGCGCTTCGGCGGTGGCCGTGCTGGCGCTTTCACGCGGCGAGCCGGTCAACGCGCTGTGGATGGTCGTGGCCGCCGGCTGCGTGTTTGCGATCGCGTATCGGTTTCATTCCGCATGGCTGATGGCCAAGGTGCTCACGCTGGATGAGCAGCGGGCCACGCCGGCGGAGACGAAGGAGGACGGCAAGGACTTCGTGCGCACGAACCGCTGGGTGGTGTTCGGGCATCATTTTGCCGCGATCGCCGGGCCGGGACCGCTCGTCGGTCCGGTATTGGCGGCGCAGTTCGGCTTTCTCCCGGGATTGTTGTGGATGCTGGTCGGCGCGACGCTCGGCGGCGCGGTGCACGACTCGATTGTTCTGTTTTGTTCGACGCGCCGGGGCGGCAAATCGCTGGGCGAGATGGTGCGCGAGGAGGTGGGGCCGCTGGCAGGCGGGCTGGCGTTGATCAGCACGGTCTCGATCATGGTGATCATCCTCGCGGTGCTGGCGCTCGTCGTCGTGCGCGCGCTGGCGGAAAGTCCGTGGGGACTGTTCACGATTCTGGCGACGGTTCCCGTCGCAATGATCATGGGACTCGGCATGCGCTTCAGCCGGATCGGCGTCGGCGCGATCTCGGTCTTCGGCGTCGCGGGGCTGCTCCTCGCGGTCGTCGGTGGAAAATGGATACATGGGACGCCGCTCGAGTCCTGGCTGACGCTCGACGGCCGCGCGCTGGCGTGGGGCATCATGGCCTACGGACTGCTCGCGAGCGTGCTGCCCGTCTGGCTGCTCCTCGCCCCGCGCGATTACCTGAGCAGCTTCATGAAGATCGGTGCCGTGGCGCTGCTGGCGGTCGCGATCGTCGTGCTCGCGCCGATGCTGAAGATGCCGGCGCTCACGCGTTTCGTCGACGGCACGGGGCCGGTGTTTGCCGGCAGCGTGTTTCCATTCTGCTTCATCACGATCGCCTGCGCGGCGGTGTCGGGCTTTCACGCGATCATCTCCTCCGGCACGACGCCGAAACTCATCGCCCGCGAGCGGGACATTCGCGTGGTGGCCTACGGCGGGATGGTGACCGAGATGCTGGTCGGCGTGATGGCCCTGATCGCGGCCTGTGTGATGGAGCCGGGCGAGTATTTTGCGATCAACCTCCGCGGTGAGCCCGCGGCGGTGACGGCCCAGGTCACGGCGCTGGGCTTTCCCGTGACAGTGGAGCAGATGGAGAGGCTCGCGGCGGATGTCGGCGAGAAGACGATGGTGGGACGCACCGGCGGCGCGCCGACGTTTGCCGTCGGCATGGCGCACATGTTTGCCGGCGTGCTCGGGAGCAAGACGGCGCTCGCGCTCTGGTATCACTTCGCGATCATGTTCGAGGCGCTGTTCATCCTGACGACGATCGACGCCGGCACGCGGGTGGGGCGGTTCCTGATGCAGGACCTGCTCGGCCTCGTCTGGAAGCCGTTGCGGCGAACCGATTCCGCGGCGGCGAGCTGGCTGGGCAGCGTGCTGTTCGTGGCCTTGTGGGGCTCGTTTCTTTATCAAGGTGTCGTGGATCCGCTGGGCGGCATCAACTCGCTCTGGCCGATCTTCGGCGTCGCCAACCAACTCCTCGCAGTCATCGCGCTCGCGCTGGGCACGACGGTGCTGCTCAAGATGGGTCGGCGCCGTTATCTGTGGGTGCCACTGGCGCCGCTCGCCTGGCTGCTGGCGGTGACGATGACTGCGGGCTGGCAGAAAATTTTCAGCGCGGATCCGCGTCTCGGTTTTCTCAGTGCGGCCGAGCGTTATCGCGAACAGATTGCCAGCGGCGGCACAGCCGAGCAGCTGTCGCAGTGGCAGCACCTGCTGACGAGTCAGTATATCAACGCAGCCGTCACCGGGGCGTTTCTCGTGCTCGTGCTCGGCATCGTGCTGACGTCGGCGCGCGTTTGGTGGCGCCTGCTTTCGGGCCGGCCCGCGCCGGCCTTGCGCGAAGATGCGTATGTGCTCGCGGCGCCATCGCAATCCGTCAGCTGATCCGCCATGCGTTTCGCCGGTTGCACCTCACTAGGAGTTTTCATCGCGACGGTGTGCATCGCGACTACGACCACCGCGCGGGAGTTGACAGTGTCGCTGCGCGACCTGGTGGCGACTTCGCCCTTTCGCGACCTCGCGGCCACGTCTGACCTTCGGATCGAAGGAGGCGTTTCCGATCCGACGCTGAACGAAATCTGGCTGCGCGTGACGGATGGCGCGGGACGGACGACCACCACGCAAGCGAAGGTCTCCGCGGGTCGGTTCACGGCGCGCTACCCGCACGATTTCGCCGAAGCTGGAGAACTGCAGCCTTCAATCTATTGCATCGACGCGGCGCCTGCGGCCGGCGCAGCGGCGACTGACCGTGCGGAAGCGGTGGTGCTGGTGTATGATTCGCGCGCGGAACGTCTGCCCGCGATGCCCGCGGCGTTTACGACCGATTTGCGGGCCGCAGACGGACGCGTGGACGCAGCGGCGCCGGAGTGGACGCGCACGCGTGCGCTGATGAACCTGTATTTTCAGAGCCGGAGCGCCGCGCTGGCGGGTGTGGGGCGGACGGACTTCGATCTGGCGCATCCGACGGATCTCGCGTTTTTCAAGCACGGGCTGGCGCTGTTCGATTTCGACGCCCGCGATCGCGATTGGTCGACGCCGCTGGGACGGCGCGTGGCGCGGTCGTTCTGGCAGGCGGTGTGGGACAGCTGGTTCGGACCGTCGAACGACAACGAGCGGCCGCCCGGCTCCGGCGTGTATCCAGCTTTTACCTTCGCGAACGACACCGCGGACATCCTCGTCGCACATCTTCGCCGCTGGCGGCTGGCGTCCGCGACGGTCGATCCCGCGGAGGACAATCTCGCGACGCTCTGCAACGAAGTGCTGCTGAACCTCGCCGCGATGCAACGAACGGAAAACGATCCCGCGCCGGTGCAGCTCGGCGTCGAAGGTCCGGGTGCGTTCTACTATGGCATGTTTGCCGACGGCGAGTTGATGCTCGATGGCACCGGCTGGTTTGCGGCGCCGGGACGAGGCGACCATCGGCGCGGTGGCGTGTTTCTGGGCCGCTCGCTTTGGGCGGTCGGCGAAGCGCTCGGCCGTCCGCTGCCCGGCATGGACGAAGCAACGTTGCGCACCACGCTGCGGCGCGGCTTGCGATGGGCTTTCGGGCTTGCGCGCGAACGCAGCGACGACGGCCAGCCTTATGTGCGGGCGATTCGCGCGCGGGACGGATCCGGCGCGACCCGGCCGCTTTGGCGCAGCCCGGGCGAGCACGCGTATTTGTTGCTCGGCCTCATTGCGGCGAACGAGCGTCCCGAGATCGCCGCCTTGCGGGTGTTTGACGCCGGAGAGTTCGGTTTCACGGAATCGCAGACGGTGCAGTCGCTCGCGCAACTCGGGCTGGAAGCGCTCGCGGATGCCGTGCAGCCGGAAGGTTACTGGTCCACATTTGCCGACATCGATGCGACCGCGGTCGCGGCGATGGCCCGCGGCGCGATGGCGTTTTCGACGCATTCTTCGGCGCGGCGCTGGCGCGATGTCGCCGTGCGTGTGGCGGACGGCTGGTTGACGGCGCGTCCCGTGGACGGCGCCTATCGCGGCCCGGTGATCCTGCCGGTGGGGCGTCGCACGCCGGAGAACCTCGGCGAGCTGCGCTACCGCGCGCACCAATCGACCTCGACGCACCTCACGTATTTCCATGCCGGCTTGTGGCTGCAGGCGCTCGCGGAGATGGAAGCGCTGACGGGCGATGACCGCTATGGCCGGCGCTTCGACGAGGTGTTCGGCTACTTCTGCGGCAACAATCCGTTCGATGCGCGGCTCTTCACCGAGACCGGCGGCGTCTACAATTTCGTCACCGATACCGATGGCGACACGATCGAGGACCGTCTGCATTTCGATCTCTATCCCGAATCCACCGCGTTTGTGCAGATCGGCGTGCTGCGCCATCTGGAGCGCCGACTTCAAACTCCCCTCAAAACCCAGTCCCAGCCGTGAAAAGACCCCTTCGTTTCGCCACGTTGTTCGTGCTTGTCTGCTCGCTGCTCGTCCCGATGGGGACGGCGGCGGCCTCTTCGTCGCCACCCGACGTCGTCGTGTTTGGTGGCACGTCGGCGGGCATCGCTGCCGCGGTGGCGGCCGGACGCGGCGGCTCGAAGGTCGTGCTGGTCGAGTCCAGCTACCTGATCGGTGGATTGACAACCGGCGGGCTGACTAAAACGGATATCGGAAAATCGGATACGATTGGCGGCCTCGCGCGCGAGTTCTACGACCGCGTGCTGCAGCACTACACGAAGGTCTACGGTCCGGACTCCCAGCAGGTGAAGGACTGCGGCGGCGGGTATTTCTTCGAGACGAAAGTCGCGCTGCAGATCTATCAGGAGATGCTGGCCGAGGCCGGCGTCGAGGTGCGCATCCGTGAGCGGCTCGAGGACGTGGAGGTGAAAGGCACGCGAATCGTGGCGTTCACCACGCGGAATTATGAGACGGGGGAGCAGACGCGCTTCACTGCCACGCAATTTGTCGACGGCAGTTATGAGGGCGATCTCATGGCGCAGGCGGGCGCGCTTTATCGCGTCGGCCGCGAGGCGCGCTCGGAATACAACGAGCCGCTCGCCGGCATCACGAACGGCCCCGTCGAATATCTCGGCAAGGGCGATCACCGCGTGCAGGCCTACAACATTCGCGGCACGCTCAGCATCCGCGACGACAACCGCGTGCCGATCCCGAAGCCGAAGCATTACTACCGCGAGGCGCATGCGCACCACATCGAGACGGTCAACCGGCTTGGCCTCACGCGGCTCGATCAGCTGTTCACGGACACGCAGCGCTGGGCGATGATCAACGGCAAATGCGATCCGAACAAAGCCGACTTTCCGGGCGTCAATTTCGGTTACGCCGAGGGCGACTACGAACAACGCGCGCGCATTACGGAAAAGGTCCAGGATTACTGGCTGAGCCTCTGGTATCTGTTGCAGAACGACCCGGGTCTGCCGGAAGCCTTCAAGGCGGACGCGCGCCGCTGGGGTTTGCCGAAGGACGAGTTTCTCGAGAGCGGCCACGTTACGCCGCAGGTTTACGTGCGCGTCGCCCGCCGGTTGCTGGGGCGCTATTTCATCACGCAGAACGATCTGCTCTACGACCGGGCCAAGCCCGACACCGTTTGCATGGGCAGCTATAACATGGACGCCCACGCGATCCACATCATCCAGACCGACGAAGGTCCGGTGGAGGAGGGGCATTTCAACGATGCCTCGGACGCCTGGGAGATTCCGTATCGCAGCCTGCTGCCCTATGGGCTCGACAACCTCGTGGTGGTCGCCGCGGTGTCCGCGTCGCACGTCGCGTATTCCAGCCTCCGGATGGAACCTGTATTCATGATGCTGGGACACGCGGGCGGCGTCGCGGTGGACATTGCGCGGCAGGACGGCGCGAGGGCGCAGGATATTTCCATTACGAAACTGCAGGAGCGTCTCGGCCGCGACGGCGTTCCGCTCAAGGCGCCGTTCCGCCCGGTCGTCGATATCAAGGTCCTCACGCGCGACCCGCAGCCGGGGCAGCCGGTGGAATTCGAGTTGGTCCCGCGGCATGTGGAATCGCCGCTGAAGACGATCGCGTGGAACTTCGACGGTAGCGGCGAGGTGCAGGCGACGGGCGCGAAGGCGAGTTACACGTTCAACCAGGCGGCGCCTGCGAAGATCATGCTGCTGGTGCAGGATCAGAAGCGACTCGTGGCGCTGCCGGCACGGACCGAGGTCGTGCTCGGTAACGAGCCGTCGCTCGACCGCGAGGTTCATTACTACAAGGCGAAGCTCGATGGACGCTGGAACCGCGCGCGCGGACCGGAGGTGGAATATCGTCAGCGCGTCGGCCTCATGGACCAGGGCCCAGGCGGCGAGCCGATGACCGCGGATTTCGTCACCACGATTCCGAAAACCGGCCGCTACAAAGTGGCGATGGCGTTTCCGAGCGGCGGCAACCGGGCGACGAATGCGTCGGTGACGATCACGCACGCGGACGGCAAGCAGGAGATCAAACTCAACCAGAAGAAGAAGCCGGGACCGTTCGCGTTTCAGCCGCTGGGCGAGTTCCGTTTCAAGGCCGGCCAGCCGGCGTCGGTGAAGATTTCGAATGCTGGCGCCGACGGAGTCGTGCTGATCGACACGGTGCGCTGGATCTGGCTGGGCGAGTAAGCCTCCCAAAAAACCGATGCGCCTGGTGGAGCCCGCGATTTCAGCGGGCTTCGCAGCTGCTGCTTTGACGATGAAAACGACCCGACTGTTCCTTCTCTTTGGCGCGCTCGCGATGAGCGGGTATGGCGCCTCACCGAACGAGCTCACGCGCTCCGAAGTCCAGGACGGCTGGCAGTTGCTCTTCGACGGACGCTCCTTCGCCGGCTGGCGGGCGAACGAATCGCCGGACACCTTCAAGGTCAAAGACGGGGCGATCGTGGTCAACGGGCCGCGGGCGCACCTGTTCTACACCGGGCCGGTGGCGAAGCACGACTTCCGGAACTTCGAACTGCAACTCGAGGCGATGACGTATCCAAATTCCAACTCCGGCGTGTATTTTCACACCGCGTTTCAGGAAAAAGGCTGGCCGGCGAAAGGCTATGAGATCCAGGTGAACAACTCGCACCGGGATCCGAAGCGCACGGCGAGCGTGTGGGGCATCGAGGAAAACCTGGAGACGGTCGCGCCCGACGAAACGTGGTTCACCCTGCGCATCAGGGTGGAAGGCCGGCGCATCCGGACCTTCGTGGGCGACCGCTTGATCGTCGACTATACCGAACCGGAGAATGTCGAGCGCCCGAAATCGTTCGCCGGCCGGCTGCTCTCGAGCGGCACCTTCGCGCTGCAGGGACACGATCCGGCGAGCAAGGTGAAGTTCCGCAGCATCAAGGTGCGCGTGCTGCCCTGAAGTTTGGCAAAAAAAAGCGCCGGGCGTTGGGACGCCCGGCGCTTTCTCCTGACGAGATTCCGTTACTTGGCGGCTTTCTCCGGCACGTAATCGAGCACCTGTCCGTCGGCGAGCAGGCGCTCGCGAAGTTTGCCATAGGGCACGTCCTGCACCGCGAGTTTCCCGTCGATGGCGAGCACGGCCGCGGTGGCGGCGGACTGGCCGAGGATCATGAATACCGGCTCCATGCGGATCGAACCGTAAGCGATATGTGAGGCGGAGAGGCAGACGGGCACGAGGAGATTGGCGGCCTGGCCGCGTTGCGGAACGAGCGAGCCGTAGGCGATGGCATACGGGCCGCCGGTTGAGACGCCGATGTCGCCCTCGTTCTGTACGTAGCCGTCGGGCGTGATGTAGCGCTGCACGTTGTGAGAATCGATGGTGTAGGAGCCCATGCCGACGGAGTCGGGCGTCGGCCGCTTCTTGCGGAGCTCGTTTTCGGTCATGACGTAGGCGCCGATCATGCGACGGGCTTCGCGCACGTAGAGCTGGTGGGGCCAGTGGCCGTTGTCCTTGAACTCGTCCTTCGGCAGGCCCCAGCGCTGCATTTCCTGACGCACCTCGGCGGGGACGCGCGGGTCGTTGGCGATGAAGTAGAGCCAGCCTTGTTGATAGGTCACGTGCTCCTGGACGATTTCGCGTCGGCGCTCGTAGGAAGCGTCGGGATAGTCGTAGTTGTAGCCGATGTTGTCGGTGCTGAATGGACCGTGGTTGTTGGTGTCGGTCTTGCCGTTGGGCAGGGGGTCGAACTTGCCGAACGTCTCGGTCCAGCCGGCGGCGTAGATGCGCAGGAGGAGTTCGTATTGGCCCGGATCATACCCGGTGGGTTTCGGAAACGGCACCCGATTCTCCGGCACGTCGGTCAGGCACATGCGGAAGCAATAGGCCTGCACCCGGTGATCGCCCTCGCCGCGGAGGCCGGGCGAATCGGTGCTGATGCGCGGAAGGACGCCGCTCGACGGATCGCCAGGCACGACGTAGGGGCTGATCTTCAGGGCGGGTTGCGCGCTGAGTCCGCCACCGGCCTTGTAAGGGCCAAAGTGGTGGCGGTGGTGCAGGATGCCGACCTGCACGCCGTTCCATTCCTCGTTGTAAACGCGATTCGCCTCGCGCCCGACGTGATAGCTCACGCCCGCGGCAGCCATGAGGTCGCCTTCGTAGGTGGCGTCGATGAACATCCGGCCCGCGTAGGTCCGGCCGCTGAGCGTAGTGATCGAAGCGATACGGCCGTCCTGGAGCTTGACGCCCTGGGCGCGGTCGAGCCACTCGTCGCGGCGGACGGGAATCTGATATTCGCGGACGAAATCCTCGAACACCTGTTCGGCCACGTGCGGTTCGAAGTTCCAGGCGGTTTTCGTGGCGTCATCGATGGCGGTGCGCGTGCGCCGGCCGTTACGATAGTCGTCCGCCTCCTGCCACTTCCAGGCGTCGGGTCGCTGATAATGCTGCCAGACGCGCTGGTAAAACTCGCGCGAGAGCCCGCCGATGATGGTTTTGTTACCGGTGTCGGTCCAGCCAAGGCCGCCGGCGGTGAGGCCGCCCAGATGTTTCTCGGGGCAGACGATGATCGCGGTCCTGCCCATCTTGCGGGCTTGAACGGCGGCACTCACGGCCGCGGAGGTGCCGCCGTAGATCACGAGGTCATAGGTGGCGGCGCGAAGGCCGGCAGCGAGCAGGCCGAGCGATAGCAGACAGGCAAGGGGGCGTATCATAATGGGGAATACAGAGGATTCAGGGGGGGGAAGGGGACTTGAAAGGTCACGAAGGGCTCAGATTTCCGCCGGCAGGACCCAGATGTTGCGAAACTGGAGAAGACCGCCGTGGTTCTGCAGCATGAAACCCTGCGGGCCGGGCACATCTGTTTGCTCGCGGCCACCGGCGGGACTCCCGCCGGTCGGATGCGGGATCTCGACGTCGTCGTGGAGCTTCACGCCGTTGAGCCAGAGCGTCAGGCGTGCCGAGGCGGTCTTGCGTCCCGTGGCGTCGAAGCGCGGGGCACGAAAATCGAATTCGAGCGATTGCCACTCGAGCGGCGGAGCGGAGGCGGTGACGCGCGGGACGGCGAGGTGATAGACGGAACCTTCCGAGGTTTCGGCGGGCGGCAGGCCGAAGCTGTCGATCAGCTGGATCTCGTAGGAATTGAAAAGATACAGGCCGCTGTTGCCGCGGCGGGGCCCGAGGCTCTCGCTGTTGTAGGCGTGCCGGAATTCGAGATAGCCGCGCAGGTCGCCCCAGGCGTCTTTCGTGAACAGCGAACCTTTGGCCGGATCGATCTCCACTGAGCCGTCCGGCAGAACTTTCCAGGCAGCTTCTGCGTTGGCGTGGCGAAAATGGATGAGGCCGGTGGTGTCGTCGAGCAGCACGCGAGCGCCGGCCGGGCGCTGCGCGAAATAGGTTTTCCCCACGGGCGTGCGGCGCAGGTCGATGCGTTCCTCGCTCAATTGGAGCGTCAGCCGGCCGTCCCGCAAGGTGCCGCGGGCATCGTGTCCGAGGAGGGTCAGCGTCGAGCCCGAGCGAAATCCGAGGAGACGGCGCTCGTGACCGTCGAACCCGCTCAACGTGGCGATGAAGTTGTCTGCCGGATACGCCACCAGGTCGAGCGTGATCCCGGTCGCCGCCCAGCGGCCCACAAAGCCGTGCGGATCGCTCCAACGATCGGCGGTGAACGGAGCGTCGAAGGGATTGGGGCCGTAAACGTCGCGCGGCGCCGGCCGTTTCTCTCCGGGGGCGACGACGCGAGGACGATCCTTCAGCAGGAGCGCGGAGTGGGCGCGGTCGGCGTCGGACCAGGCTTTGCGCAACGCCGGAAACTCGCGAAACGAACCGATGAGCATGCGCGCACGCGCATCCGGGATCGTGGCGGCGTAAGCGAGAAGCCGCCCGCGCTCCTCGTCGTTGGCGGCCAGGAGATAGGCGGCCCAGGCACAATGCAGGCGCGTATCGATCGGCAGGTCGGACTCGGTCGCCAACTCGCCGAGGAATCGTGCATACGCCGCGGCGCGTTTCGGCTCGTCGGTGGCGGACGCGACGGCTTTGACCGCGGAGAGATCGACGCGTTCGGATCCGACGGCGAAGGTCGGCGACGCCGGAGCGAGCAGCACGAGCGAACAGGCTGCGACTACTAAGAGGCGGGGTGGGATTTCCATCGGAAAGAGGCCGGCGGGTGGCAATCGAAAGCGATATAGATCGAAATACTCCCTAGCTTGGCGCGTCAATTATATTGTATTAAACGATAAAAACAAAATATTTACAGACGAATCGACTGCTCAGTTTGGTCGGTCTGTGCCAGTCAAATTATATTGACCTAGGTTAGATGGATTTCAGCTTTTGAGATTACCCCGCATGAAAACTTCCAAGTTCTCCCGTCGTTCTTTTTTGAAGAAGGCCTCGATCGCGTCCGTCTCCGCGGTCGCTTTCCCCGCGATCCTTCGAGCCCAAGCCGGTGAGTCGCCCAACAACCGGCTCAATGTTGCATTTATCGGTGTCGGCGGGCGGGGTCGGAATGCGGTGCTGGAGCTGCAGAACGAAAACCTCGTGGCATTCTGCGACGTGGACGATGCCCGCGCGGCGGTCACGTATCAAAAATTTCCGGACGTGCCGCGGTTTCGCGATTACCGGCAGATGTTCGACCGACTCGGCAATCAAATCGACGCCGTGCGGATCTCGACGCCCGATCACATGCACTATCCGATGGCGGTCGCGGCGCTCTCGCTCGGCAAACACGTTTACTTGGAAAAACCGCTGACCCACACCGTCTGGGAGGCGCGCGAGCTCACGCGGCTCGCCCGCGAAAAGAAGGTGGCGACGCAAATGGGCAACCAAGGTCACGCCAACGAAGGCGTGCGCCTGTTGAAAGAGTGGTATCGCGCGGGTCTGCTGGGCGAAGTGCGCGAGCTCCACAGCTGGACGAACCGGCCGACGTGGGCGCAAGGGATGGGCGCGCCGGATCACAGCAAACTGATGCCGGTGGTGCCGCAGGAACTGGACTGGGATCTTTGGCTGGGCGTGGCGCCGGCGCGGGAATACGATCCGGCGTTTGCCCCGTTCCGCTGGCGCGGTTACTGGGATTACGGCTGCGGTGCGCTCGGCGACATGGCGTGCCACGTCATGGACGGCGCGTATGCCGCGCTCGAACTCACGGCTCCCATCTGGGTGGAGGCGACCAGCAGCGGACAGACCGAGGTGGGCGCGCCAAAGGCGGCGATGGTAACGTATCAATTTCCCGCGCGCGGCGCGCAGCCGGCGGTGAAGTGGACCTGGTATGACGGCGGTTTCACGCCGGTGCTGCCGCTCGATTTCGAGGAGAATCGGAGGCTGCCTGAAAGCGGGACGCTGATCGTCGGTAGCAAGGCCACGGTGCTCGCGGACACCTATTATCAGAGCGTGCGCTTCGTGCCCGAAACGCGGATGCGCGAAATCGCACCTTCTTTACCGGCAAAGTCCTTGCCGCGCAGCACGGACGGCCATTACTACGAATGGGTGAATGCCTGCAAAGGAGGTCCCGCCGCCGGGTCCAATTTCGACTACGCCGGTCCGTTCAGCGAGATCGTGCTGCTGGGAAACGTGGCGATCCGCGCGCGCAAACGGATCGAATGGGACGCGTCGGCGCTGCAGATCACCAATCTGCCTGACGCGAACCGCTACCTGACCAAGGCGTATCGCCCCGGCTTCGGCGTGTGATGGGTCGCGTCGCTCCGGGACGGATTTTTCCGGCGGTCGTCGCGCTGCTCTGCACCGCCGCAGGGTTCCTGCCAGGGCGCGCCGCGGGCGCCGGGCTCTTGAGCGGCGATCCGTTGCGCGAGGGCCCGATCATCCTCGATCACTTCATCGTCAGTGACGACGACGATTCAGCGGACTACGATCCGACCGGCCTGGACATGCTGGATGCGGAGCGCAGCGAGGCGCCGTTCGGGAGCGATCTGTTGGTGGACGTCGGCGCCGAGGACGCGCCGGTGGGCGAGCTCGATTTCGAGGTCAGTCAGGCCACCGGGGCGAGTCCGGTCGAGTCCGCGCTCGGCGGCGAACGGCTCAATTTGCGCGGTTTTCCGACGCCCATGCGGCGCAACGGCTTCACCCAGTCCGGCTTTCCGGAAGTCATCAACAGCGAGCGCTCGGAAACCATCAGCGGCGCGCTGACGCCGGTCACCGGTCGGGCCGCGCCCGGCGGTATCCGCAATTTCCTGACACTGCGACCCCGCGGCCGGCCCGCCCGGCAACTGCGGTTCACCGCCACCAGTAACGACCGGTGGTTCGTGGAGGCAAAGGATGCCGGCATCCTCCGCGACAAGAAGGCGTGGCACGCCGTCACGCTCGGCGCGCGAGGCAGCCGCGGGCCGCAACCGTTCGCGCAGGACGCCATCGCGTATTTTTCCGGCGCGATCGCGGTGAAGCACTCGCGGAGCACCAGTTCGTTGTGGCAGCTCGACTGGTTTCGTTACGACGGTAATCCGAATCCCGGCGTCGTGGAATACCGGCTGACGCCGAGCTCGCGGATCGTGGGGCCGTATCGTCCGCTGGTGGATTTTCACGCGTTCGGTCCGCATGCCGGGGTGCGGCGCGATGTGCTGAGCCTGAGCGGCCAGATCGAGAGTCAGCTCAAGCCGAATCTCAGCCTGCGAGCGGGCGCGCAATGGTTCGGACGGCAGATCGAACAGGATCGTTTCACCACGGGGCAATATGTCGTCTCGACCGGACGGTTTTCCGGCACGCGCGAGCCGCGGCACATCGAGCAGGCATTCAATGGCCTGATGTTGCAGTCCGACCTGACGTGGCGCTTCGCGGCGTGGAACGCCGATCACAAAGTGCTGCTCGGCGTCGAAAGCACCCTCGTGCGCGGCGACAACGAACAGCGCGCGCTCACGGTGGCGGACCGCAACGCGCTGCCGGTCACGGCGCGTCTTTTCGATCCGGATACGCCCGATTTCAGCCGGCCGGCCTACAGTCCGTCGCTTTATGAGCGAATCATCACGGACCGGCAGGACGAGATCCTGTTCGGCGCGCTGGTCCTCAACAGTCGCACCGCGCTGAAGCGCGGCCGCACGGTGTTTTCGCTCGGACTGCGGCAGGATTTTGCGCAGGTCGACGTGCACGATTTCCGGCCGGGCGCGGGACAGCCGCGCGCGGAGGACCTGACGGGCCGGCTGACCTTCCACGCCGCGGCCAACCAGTATTTGGGCCGCTACGCGCTGTGTTTCGCGTCCGTCAGTTCGGCCTTTGAGCCGTCGACTCGCGTGGACGCGCGCACGGGAAAAATCCAGGGCAACGAAAGCACCTTCGGTTACGAGACGGGCCTTCGCACCGTGCTGCTTGACCGGCGACTGAGTGCGTCGCTGACGGCGTTCCAATATTCCAACGAGAACATCGCACGGCGAAATCCGCTCTACGACGATCCGATCGCGGATGCGAACCAGCGGCAGCCGCAACTGGTTTCCAGCGGCGCGGAACGCTTCACCGGTGGCGTCGTGGTGGTGGGCTGGAAACCTTCGCCGGCGTGGACGTTTACCGGCCGTGGGGCCTACACCCGTGCGATCACGACCTCTTCGCCCGACGTGCCGGAAGAGGTGGGCCGCGCGCTCACGCGCATGCCGGCGACGACGGCCAGCGGATCGGTCCGCCGGGCCTGGAACGCAGGCTGGCTGCAAGGGTTTTCGTGCGGGCTGAGCTTGGTTCACGTCGGGGAAGTCATCGCTTACTATACGAGCGACGTGCGCGAGCGGCTCGATTATCCGGCCTACACGTTGCTCGGCGCCAATCTCGGCTACACGCACAAGCGCAAGGGCCAGCCGACGTGGAATGTTCGGCTCACGGGCAACAACGTGCTGGATCGCGATCTGGTCGCGCTGCTCGCACGGCCGAACTCTGGAACGGAATACGGCGTCGATTGCTCGGTGGCGTTCTGAGAAGGGGGGAAGTCGAGGGAGTTGAGAGATGAGAGTTGAGGGTTGAGAGATGAGAGTTGAGGCGTGAGGGGCGCGAAAAAATTCGCGGAATGTCGGGATGGTTCGGCGTGGCGCGTCTTCAGGGTGATGCCACGATCTTTTGTCGCGGCGCAATCAACCCTCGGATTGTTACCACATCATGAAATACGCCCTCCTGGTCCATGTTCCGCCATCCCATTTTGAGCAACGCGACGATGCCGCCACGGTTGCCGCCGGGCGCGCTTACGGCGAAGCGCTGCAAGCCGCCGGAATTTTTGTCGGCGGCGCCGGCCTCGGTTCGCCGCGCCATGCCACCACCGTCTCTGTCCGCGACGGCAAACGCCAGGTGCACGACGGTCCCTACGCGGAGACGAAGGAGTTTCTCGCCGGCTTCGGCATCATCGATGTGCCCGATCTCGATACGGCGCTCGAGTGGGCGGCGCGCCATCCGCTCGCGGATCGTTTCTCCGTCGAAGTGAGACCGCTGCTTGGCGCACAGTTTGCGTCGGCACCGAAACGATGAACGAACCCGCCGCGCACGCGACGATCGAGGAAGTCGTCCGCCATTCGTATGGACGGCTGGTGGCCTATCTCGCGGCCCGCACGGGCGACGTCGCTGGCGCGGAGGATGCATTGAGCGACGCACTTATGCGGGCGCTCGCTCGCTGGTCGGTCGACGGCATGCCCGACAAACCGGAAGCGTGGCTGCTGCGCGCCGCGCGCAACCGGCAGATCGACGCGTTTCGCCGTCAGGCGGTGCGACAAGACGCGGCTGCGTTTCTGCAACAAGTCGCCGCCGAAGCCGAAACGATGGCTGAGCGGAGCGATGAGTTTCCCGACGAGCGGCTCAAGCTGCTCTTCGTCTGTGCGCATCCCGGCATCGACCCGGCGGCGCGAACGCCGCTGATGCTGCAAACCGTGCTCGGGATCGAGTCGGCGCGAATCGCGTCGGCGTTTCTGGTTTCGCCGTCGGCGATGGAGCAGCGCCTCGTGCGGGCGAAACAGAAGATTCGCAGCGCAGCGGTGCCGTTTCGCGTGCCGGAACCGGCGGAGTGGGACGAGCGCGTTTCCTTTGTGCTCGATGCGATTTATTCCGCCTACACCGCGGGCTGGGAGAGCGTGTCGGACGAGAGCTCCGCGCCTCGCGCGCTCGCACGCGACGCGGTCGCGCTGGGACGAACGCTCGTGCAACTGCGCCCACAGGAGCCGGAGGCGCTCGGGCTGCTCGCGCTGATGTTGCATTGCGAGGCGCGCGAAGCGGCGCGGTTCGCGGACGACGGACGCTTCGTGCCTCTCGACGAGCAGGACACCGCGCGTTGGTCGCAGCCGCTGATCCGCGAAGCCGAGGACCTGCTGCGTCGCGCGGCGGCGGAGCGGAAGCCCGGCCGTTTTCAACTCGAAGCCGCGATTCAGTCGATCCACGCGCACCGGGCAATCAGCGGGACGATCGACTGGGCGGAGATTGCGCTGCTTTACGAAGGGCTCATGCGACTAGCGCCGGGAATCGGATCGCAAATTGGCCGCGCAGTCGCGCTCGCCGAGATCGGCCGTGCGGACGAGGCCCTCCAGGCGCTCGAGGGGATTTCGACCGAGCGCGTTGCCGCGCACCAACCGTATTGGGCGGCGCGCGCGCACGTGCTGCGGCGGCTGGAACGTCGCGAGGAGGCGCGGGCGGCGTTTACTCGCGCGGCCAGCCTGACCGAGCATCCGGCCCTGCGCGCGCATCTGTTTCGTCGCGCCGCGGACGAAATCTGACGCCCTCCGGCGCGTTCTGTTGTTGGACTGGCGGGCCGGTTGCGCGTGCTTCCATGGTGGCGACCCTGCGGCCGGGAATGTATGCTTCCCGCGCCCCTCGCCTCATGATCTCTCTCCGCCATTTTTTTGTATTTTTGTGCAGTCTGATCGGCGTCGGTTCGGCCGATGTCTTCGCGGCCCTGCCGCGGGAGCGGATTTCGTTCAACGACGGCTGGCGGTTTCAAAAAGACGATCCGCCGGGCAACACCGTCGATCTGCGCTACGACGTCCGGCCGCCAGCGGAACCGGAAGGCGTCGACCGCGTGGCGGACGCGCGTCCGCTGGAGGCGGAGGCGCTGGAAGCCGACCGCCGCACGGTGCTCAAACCGTGGATACTGCCCACCGGCAACCGGTTCATCAAGGATCCGTCCCGCCGGTTTGTGCGCCCCGGGGGAAATCCGGGCGGCGAGGTCGCCTACGTGAAAAAGGATTTCGACGACGGTGCGTGGCAGCGCGTCACCTTGCCGCACGACTGGGCGATCGCCGGGCCGTTCATCACCACCGGAGGCGGCGGTGGAATGGGACGGCTGCCGAGCCCCGGCATCGGGTGGTATCGGAAGAAGTTCGAACTTCCGGCCAGCGATGCCGGCAAATCCCTCTTCCTCGATATCGACGGCGCGATGTCCTATGCGACCGTGTGGGTCAATGGCCGCATCGTCGGCGGCTGGCCGTATGGTTACTCGTCGTGGCGCGTGGATCTGACGCCCTTCGTCGAACCCGGCCGCGAGAATCTGGTCGCGATCCGTCTCGACAACCCGCCGCAGTCCTCGCGCTGGTATCCCGGCGGCGGCATCTACCGCAACGTCTGGCTCGTGAAGACGCAGCCGGTGCACGTCGCGCACTGGGGCACGCGCGTCTCCACGCGCGACATCTCCCTCTCGTCGGCGACGGTCGATCTGGAAGTCACCCTGGACAACGATTCCACGGCTGCGGCGAAAGTGCAGGTCGCGGCCGGAATTCACCCGATCGATGCGAACGGCCGGATCGTCGGCCCCGCGGTCGCGCGTATTGAAACGTCGGAGACAACTGTGCCCGCCGGCGGGAGCGTGACAGTTGCCGGCGCCGGCACGCTGCGGAATCCGCGGCTCTGGGGCCCGCCGCCAACGCAGACGCCGCATCGCTATGTCGCGGTGACGACCGTCACGCGGGACGGAGAAGTCGTCGATCGCTACGAAACGCGTTTCGGCGTGCGCGAGGTTCGTTTCGATCCGGCAAACGGTATTTATGTTAACGGGGAGCGGATTCCGCTGCAGGGCGTCAATCAGCACCACGATCTCGGCGCGCTCGGCGCCGCGTTCAACGTGCGCGCGGCCGAGCGTCAGCTGGAGCTGCTCCGCGAGATGGGCTGCAACGCCGTCCGCATGAGCCACAATCCCCCGGCGCCGGAGTTGCTCGAGCTCACCGACCGCATGGGTTTCCTGGTGATGGACGAATCCTTCGACATGTGGGAGCGGAAGAAGACGCCGCTCGATTCCCACCTGATTTTCCCCGAGTGGCACGAGCAGGACATGCGCGCGATGTTGCGTCGCGACCGCAACCACCCGTCGGTGATCATCTGGAGCATCGGCAACGAAGTCGGCGAGCAATACACCGACGAAGCCGGCGCGGCGGTGGCGACACGGTTGCATGACATCGTGCGTGAGGAGGATCCGACGCGGCCGACCACGACCGCGATGAACTGGGCCAAGCCCGACATGCCGCTGCCTGCGGTGGTGGACATCATCGGGTTGAATTATCAGGGCGAGGGCATTCGCCAGGAGCCGGAGTTCGAGGGCACCGACCGCATTCGCACGCCGCCGCAGTATCCGGCTTTTCGCGACAAATTCCCGGACAAGGTCATCATGAGCACGGAGACAGCGTCGGCCTTCAGCAGTCGCGGCGTGTATCTGTTCCCCGTGTCGCCGCTCGTGAGTGCGCCGGTGCGTGACGGACGCGGTGGCGATTCGCAGATCCGCCAGGTCACCGCTTACGAACTTCACGCCGTCGATTTCGGTTCGACGGCGGACAAAGTTTTCGGACAGCTCGACCGGCATCCGTTTGTGGCAGGCGAGTTCGTGTGGACCGGATGGGACTACCTCGGCGAGCCAACGCCTTACTACCAGTCGCGCAGTTCCTATTGCGGCATCATCGATCTGGCCGGGTTCAAGAAGGACCGGTTCTATCTCTACCAAGCGCGCTGGCGGCCGGAGTTTCCGATGGCGCACATCCTGCCGCACTGGACGTGGCCGGAACGCGCCGGCGAGGTGACGCCGGTGCACGTGTTCACCTCGGGCGACGAGGCCGAGCTTTTCCTCAACGGACGCTCGCTCGGACGCAAAACGAAGCGGGCGTTCGAGTATCGGCTGCGCTGGGACGACGTCGTTTATGAGCCGGGCCGGCTCGACGTGATTGCTTACAAGCACGGCCGCGAATGGGCGCGTTCGTCGGTGCAAACGGCGGGCGATGCCGCGGCGCTGGACGCCGTGACGGACCGATCAACGATCGCGGCGGACGGCAACGATCTCGCGTTTGTGACCGTGCGGATCGTCGATCAGAACGGCCTCACGGTGCCACCGGCGGATGATCGCATCCGTTTCCGGATCGAGGGTCCGGGCGAGATCGTGGCGACCGACAATGGCGACCCCACGAGCTTCGAGCCGTTCCCATCGCAGGAACGCAATGCCTTCAGCGGTTTCTGTCTCGCAATCGTGCGCGCGAAACGCGGAGAAACGGGCAGGGTCACAGTCACGGCATCGAGCGAAGGACTGCGCGAAGCGGTCGTCACGCTGAACGCCGCGCCCGCTCAAACCCGCTGAGCCGAAAACAAGAAACTCCCCCGCATCATGACGTTCTCCTCACTCCGCCTGCTTCTGTCCTCCGCCGTTTTCGTGTTGGCCTTGTCCGCTTCGCACGCGGCCGGCCGGGACGGACATTGGGTGCCGACCTGGGTTTCGGCGCAGCAGCTGACCGAACCGGGCAACATGCCACCGGCGCCGGGTTTGGCAGAGCGGTCGCTGCGACAGATCATTCAACCGACGCTCGCGGGGACCCGGCTGCGCGTGGTGTTTTCCAATCAATACGGCGAGAAGCCGCTCGTGATTGCCGGCGCGCGAATCGCGCGGTCCACCGGCGCGTCCGGCATCGATCTGTCCACGGATTGCGCGGTCACCTTCAATGGCCGCGCGGGCGTGACCGTTCTGCCGGGCACGTCGATGATGTCGGACGACGTCACGTTCGCGGTCGAAGCGTTCGAGAATCTCGCCATCAGCGTGCATGTTCTCGACGTGCCGGAGCAACTCACCGGGCATCCCGGTTCGCGCACGACCTCGTTCATTCAGCGCGGCGATGCGCTCGCGCAAGCATCATGGCCCGACGCGCAGCAGACCGATCACTGGTATCTTCTCGCGTCGGTCGAGGTGCTCGCGGACCCGACCGCGGCGGCGATCGTCGTCCTCGGGGATTCGATCACGGATGGCCGCGGCTCGACGACGAATCAGAACGATCGCTGGCCGAATCTCCTCGCGCGCCGGCTCCACGCCAATCCGGCGACAGCGAAGATTTCGGTGCTGAACCAGGGCGCGGGCGGCGGACGCGTTTTGCGCGACGGATTGGGCGACAGCGCGCTGAAGCGTTTCGATCGCGACGTGCTCGCGCAACCGGGCGTGCGCTGGCTGGTCATCTTCGAAGGCGTCAACGATCTCGGCACGGCGGTCGGCGCGCGAACGAAGGGGCTGCCGGCGGCGTCGGCGGACGATCTCATTGCCGCGTTTCGCCAGATGATCCTGCGCGCGCATCGCCATGGGATCCGCGTGATTGGCGCGACGATCATGCCGTTCGCGGGTTTCACCTCCTACGACACGCCGGAGAGCGAAGCGGATCGGCAGAAGGTCAACGCTTGGATTCGCGACAGCGGCGAGTTCGATGGTGTGATCGATTTCGACGCGATCACGCGCGATCCCGCGCAGCCCGCGCGGCTTTCCGCCGCTGTCGACGGTGGCGACCGCTTGCATCCTTCGGCTGCCGGCTATCGAATCATGGCCGACGCCATCGATCTGTCGCTGTTTTCGTCCGCGAAAGCGAAAGCGCGCTGAGTTTCGACCGCTGCGCGGTTGGAAGGTGACAACCAACCGCAACAGCCACGCGCAGGCTTGGCATCCGCGAAATCTCTCCGTGGAATCGCGGACTTGGAGAACCCCTTCGCGCATCATTTTCCTCTCCGCCGGATCGCGCTCGCATTTCTTTCCGCGGGCGCCGCGGCCACGCTCCTTGCGGCGGGCGGTTGCGGGAAAACGCAATCCGGGGCTGGCCCGGCGACGGTCGCGGCCGCGGTGGGGCAAACCTCGGCCTCGTGTCGCGAATGTCACCAGGAGGTGCACGCGGCGTGGGCCGCGACGGATCACGCGCTGGCGAATCGACCGATCGATGCGGAACGCGACGCCGAGGCGCTAAGGACCTTCGCGCAGGCGGCGCCGGATTCGGCGGCACCGGAACTCGTGCTCGGCCACAAACCGTCGTGGCAACCGCTCATTCCGGCGGCGGGCGGACGCTGGCAGCCGCACGAGCAGGCGTTCGATCCCGCGAAGAAGGAATGGTTCAACGTATTCGGAAATGAAGGACGCCAGCCTGGAGAATGGGGCCATTGGACCGGACGCGGCATGAATTGGAATTCGATGTGCGCGCACTGCCACATGACCGGCTACCAGCGCAATTACGAGGCGGCCACCGACAGTTATCGCTCCACCTGGGTCGAGCACGGCGTCGGCTGCATCCAGTGTCACGGGCCGATGCCTGCCGGGCACGGCAAGAAACCAAAACTCGCGTCGACCGGACCGCAGCCGCCGTTTTTCGGCGATCGCCAGAAGATGATGCAGACCTGCGCGCCGTGCCATGCGCGCAACGAGTTGCTGACGGATCAGTTTCAACCGGGCGACAATTACCACGACCATTATCGCGTGGTGCTGCCGGTGGACGCGGCGACGTTTTATCCCGACGGGCAACAGCGCGACGAGGATTTCAACTGGACCTCCGTGCTGCTCAGCCGGATGGGCCACGCGGGCGTGACGTGTCTCGACTGCCACGATCCGCACACGACCAAGACCATCCTGCCGGCGGGGAACAACCAGCTGTGCATGCAATGTCACACTGCGCCCGGACGCGTGATGCCGGGCGGCGTGCGTGCGATGCCGATCGATCCGACCGCGCATTCGCATCACGCGGCGGACAGTGCGGGCAATTCCTGCGTCGCGTGTCACATGCCGACGACGACTTACATGCAGCGCTCGCCGCGTCACGATCACGGCTGGCTGAAACCCGATCCGTTGCTGACGAAGGAGCTCGGGATTCCGAATGCGTGCAGCCATTGCCACGCGGACAAAGGCATCGATTGGAACATCGCCAAGGCGGACGAGTGGTATGGCTCGAAGATGGACTCGCGCCAGCGGGCTCGTGCGCGCGCGGTGGCGGCGGCTCAGGCCGATCGGCCGGGGGCAACGCAGGCGCTGCTCGATCTGCTGAAAACGGAGGACATCCCCGCGTGGCGCGCGACGTATCTTTCGCTAGTCGCGGGCACGTCCGAAGCGAGCGCGGCCGCGGCGCGCGAAGCGGCCAGTGCTTCGCTGCGTGCGGCCGATCCACTCGAGCGGGCTGCGGCGGTGCGGTATTTCGCGGGCGCATCGGACGCCGCGAGTGTGCTCAAACGTCTGTTGCAGGATCCGGTGCGACTGGTGCGGCTGGACGCGGCATGGGCGTTGTCGCCGCAATTGCCGGCGGATTCGCCGGCGCGCGCGGAGTTGGACAAATATCTCTCGCTCACGCTCGACCAGCCGGCGGGGCGTGTGCGGCTTGGCCAGGACCTGGCGAATCGCGGGCGGTTTGAGGAGGCGTTGGCGGAGATCAAGCAAGCGGCGCAGTGGGATCCGCATTCGCCGGGCATTTTCGAATCGGAGGCGGCGGTGCTCGCGCAGCTTGGACGTCTGTCTGAGGCGGGCGCGGCGTATTACCGGGCGGCGGAAGTTTCTCCGGAGGCGGGCGGCCGGCTCGCGCTACAGGCGGCGCTCGCGTATGCGGAGGCGGGCCGGACGGCGGAAACGGAAAACTCGTTCCGCTTCGCCGTGCGACGCGACCCGGGACTGCATCGCGCCTGGTATAATCTGGGACTTTTTCTCGCGCAGCAGGAACGACTCGTGGAGGCAGCGGACGCGTTGCGCGAGGCGGCGAAACGCGCCTCCGACACGGCCGATTATCCGTATGCGCTCGCGACGGTGCTGTTGCGTGCGGGCGATCGCGCCGGCGCGCGCGCGGCGGCGGAGCAGGCGTTGCGCATCGACCCGCACCACCGCGGCGCGCAGCAAGTGCTCGCGGCGCTTCAGCGGTAGCCGGGCAAAAACGCTTTCTCGGCGGCGAACATTTCGAGCGCCATCGCCTTGATCTGCGCCGGCGTGCAGACCGCGGACGTGAGCGGATCGAGGTAAAGCGCGTAGATCGCTTTTTCGATGCTGCGCTCGATCGCGGCTTGGGCGCCGAGATCGAACATGCTCAGATTGCTCGCGCTCACCGCGGCCATCTGCGGCGGCAGCGCGCCGAAGCGCGTCGGCGTGACGCCGTTACGATCGACGAGACACGCGACCTCGACGCAGCTGTCGGCAGGCAAGTTGGTGATGAGCTGGCCGGCGCCGCGGTGCTGGTTGGACACGTTGCCGTGGATGCGAAACGGTGAGTCCTTCTCGCGCGCCTCGATGATCCACGACGCGTATTCCCAGCTCCGTTCCCACTGCATCGGCACCTCGCCGCGAAGCATGGCGCGGCGCTCCTTGTCGGCCGTCTGCCGCCAGCGCGGCCAGTTGGTGGCGTAGAAACGCGAGCCGCCGTCATAGCCGAGTCGCAGGAGTTTCCGGCCCGCTTCGCTCTTGCGATAATACGGCAGGTATTCCGACAGATGGCCGGAACTCTCGGTGATGAACGCGCCGAAGTGCAGGCACATGTCCTTGCGGATCAGGTCGCGCTGGCGGTAACGCACCTCGGTGCTGGTGCCGAAGGCGTTGTCGGTCGCGTCCTGGTCGCCGAGCCCGGCGTCGAACTCGCGCAACCCCTCGGCGATCTCGCGTTTGAATTTGGCGTGAAGTTTTGGATACAGATTGCGGCCGCGGTGACTGAGGCGGGTGAACCAGGCGAGGTGGTTGATGCCCGCGCATTCCCACTCGAGCTCCGGATACGGGACCTCCGCGTATTCGGCGAGCAAGTGGCTCGTGCCCTGAACGGAATGACAAAGACCGACCACGGACATCGACGACGTGCGCGCCGAGGCGAGACAGAGCATCGCCATCGGATTGGTGTAGTTGAGCACCAGCGCCTGCGGACACAGGCGTTCGCAATCGCGGAGGACGTCGAGCCAGACGGGAATCGTGCGCATGGCCTTGAAGAGACCTCCGGGGCCGATGGTATCGCCGATGCACTGGTCGACGCCGTATTTCAGCGGAATGTCGTTGTCGTGGACGACGCATTCGAGACCGCTCACCTCGATGCAGTTCACGATGTAGTCCGAGCCGCGCAGGACCTTCTTGCGGTCGACGTGGGCCTGCAACTTCCAGCGGCCGCCGCCGAGTTGGGCGATCAGACGCTTGACCAGTCGGGCGGTAATGCGCAAACGGCCCGCGTCGATGTCGACCAAGGCGATCGTGCCGCCCGGCGCACCGGGGATGCGCAGAACGTCGTTGACCAGACGTGGGGCGAAGAAACTGCCGGCGCCGAGAAACGTGAGCTTGATCGGACGCGACATTTGGCCGGGCAGACCGGCCGCGGCGGCGTCCTGCGTGTGGGCGGAGTGGCCGACTTCGTCGGCTTTGCTTTTGCTCATGAGTAAAAAAGTGACCGGAGGAAGGGAGAACTGATTCGACGGTAACGGCGATATGCGGCAGAACCCGAGCGTCAAAGAGTGATCGTATGATGCAAAAAGTGACCAAGCTGACGGCGGACGGCGATGCGTTTGGGTTCGTTCACGGTTGTGCGGAGGAGGTGCGTCGCGGGCCATCCTATGGCTATGACAATGCGCGGCGGAGCGACCGCAATCTGCTGGTCGTGCAGTGGACACTCGCGGGAGTGGCGTTTTTCGCGGATGCGAAAGGAACCCGGCAGGTGCCGGCGGGGCACGCGATGCTCTTCACTCATCGCGAGCCGAGTCGTTATGGTTATCCGCCCGAGGCGAAAGAGCCGTATCGCCACCGCTACATCGCGCTGGAGCCGAGTGCGCCGTTACGGGCCGTGTTCGATCAGCTCCGGCACGAGTTCGGATCGGTCGTGGCGCTGCCGTTGCGTTCGGAAGCGGCGACGTTGTTCGACGAGGTATTCGAGCGCTTTCGCGCGCGAAGTTTTCGCGACCGGCTGCAGGAAGCGGAGTTGCTTTATCGGCTGCTGACGGCGCTCTACCGGGAGCAGATGCGGGCGAGTTCGGCGGTGGATCCGATCGAGTTCGGTTACCAGCAACTGCGGAATCACTTCCGCTCTCCGCTCAACTTGAAAACGCTCGCCGCGAAATGCGGCGTCAGCCGCGAGCATTTCATGCGGGAGTTCAAGCGCCGGCACGGCGAGACGCCTGGAGTTTTCCTGCGTCGGCTGCGGTTGGAGCATGCGCGCGCGATGCTGGCGGCGACGGAGGAGCCGATCGAGGCGGTCGCGCTCGCGAGCGGGTTTGCCACAGCGAACAGCTTCGCACGGGCTTATCGCACGAAGTTCGGCCGCAGCCCGGGCGAGGAGCGTCGCGCCACGAACGCCCGCGCCGGCTCGCGGCGATGATGCGGGTTGCCCGGGCGGTGGGGAAACGTCAACGAGTGACGGGCGCGTCGGTGCGAAACGGCGAGGCGGGAAGGCCCGCGCGGTTGAACAGATTGCCGCTCGCCACATTGGCCCAGGCGTAGCGGACGGCAGTCGGCGCGAGCACCGCGGAGGAGGAGACGAGCACGGTGTTCCCTTCGATCTGTGCGTCCGCCGGATGAAACACGCCATCGGCTCCGGCGAGCGTGAAGCCGGTCAGCGGGCCGTCGTGGGCGACAAGGCCGCCGCCGAGGTGCGAGAAGCGGAGCTCTGCGCGGCGGCCGTTGAATCGGACTTCTGAATACACCGGCCCGGAGTATTCGACCGGCTCCCCGTAGGCGAGGGCGCGAGCGGCGAGCGCGAGCCGTTCGCCGACCGGCCGTTTGTCGGCGGGATGAATATCCTCGGCGTCGCCGTGGTCGAGCGTGACGACCATCGCTGTGTGCTTCGTCGCCTGCCATGCGAGCAGCTGCGCTTCGCGAATCTCGGGAGGCTGGTCTTTGAACGGCGCAATCTGCACGAAGAGAAAGGGGAAGTCTCCCTGCTGCCACGCGCGGCGCCAGTCGGCGATAAGCGCGGGAAACAAGGCGCGATACTGCTGCGGACGGTCGGCGTTGGATTCGCCCTGATAGAACGTCACGCCGCGGATCGCGTAGGGCACGAGCGGAGCGATCATGCCGTTATAGAGCACGGTGGGGTTATTCGAACCCCGGCGTGGATCGCGCGGCGGCGGCGACACCTGGCTCATGGCGACGGAGAAACGGGCACGCCAGGCCCCGGTGAGCGGGATCGGCGCGAACGATCCGTCGAGGGAACGCGCTTCGAGCGGAAGCTCCGGATTCCAGATGCCGCCGTTGCCGCCCGTATCGAGCACGCGCACGGCGATGACATTGCCCTGCCGCTTGAGCGCGGCGGCGGGCACGCGATAAACGCGCGGCGTGAGCCACAGGTCGGTCGCACCGACGAGCTGGCCGTTGACCCAGGTTGTATCCAGATCGTCGATGGCGCTGAGGTGGAGTTCGACATCGCCGCCTTGCCAGGTGGACGGCAGGTCGAAGCGGCGGCGAAACCAGCCCACGCCGTCGAACCCGGCGCGACCGGCGTTTTCCCACATCGTCGGGAGATTCATCGTTTCCCAATCGTGCGTGTCGAGCGCGGGCTCTTGCCAGCCGGCGCCGCGGCTGCCGGGATCGGACGCTTCATACCAGCGTGCGATCCGCTCGCGGTAGGTGCGCTCCGCGCCGTCCGGGTCGCGTTCGAATGCCTGCATCTGTTCAAGCGCATCGCTGAACTCCGGAAACGCCTGCAGCCCCTCTTGGCTCGTCCACGCCTCCGCGGGCGTGCCGCCCCAGGAACTGTGAATGATCCCGATCGGCACGCGCAGCGCTTCGTGGAGTTGGCGCGCAAAGAAAAATCCCACCGCCGTGAAATCCGGCGCGGTCGCCGGTGAGCAAACGGTCCAGCTCATTTCCGCGGTGGACTGCGGCGTGGAGGCGAGACGTTGCACGACATAGAGCTGGCGGATCTGCGGGAAATCGGCGGCGGCGGCTTCACGCTCCCAATCGACGATCGGCTTCTGGCCGGGGCGCAGGCCGAGCTGGCGCTCCATGTTGGATTGGCCGCCGCAGAGCCACACCTCGCCCACGAGCACGTCTTGAAATGAACGCGCTTCCGCCGCGCCGCTGTTGTTGGTGGCGGCGCTGATCGTCAGCGATTCCGGCGCGGCGCTGGCCGGCAGCGCGTCGAGCGTGACCTGCCAGCGGCCGTTCGCATCGGCGGTCGCGGCTTTCACTTGTCCGGCGAATTTCACCGTGACGCGTTGGCCGGCGTCGGCCATGCCCCACACAGGCACGGGGCGATCGCGTTGCAGCACCATGTGATCGCCGAACGGGCTGGCGACTTGCAGCGCCGCAACGGCGGGGAGGGCAAACGAAGCGGCGAGAATCGCCAGGCCGGAGAAGAGTCGGATCGGGGATTTCATGAAAGGAGCGGAGAGCTTCGCTGCTCGCGAATGTTCTCCAGCGGGACTTTTATCGCGCGGCAGCCCGGCGAGGCGAGCGGCATTCGCGGTTGAGACGGACGCGAATTCGCGTTTGTTTAGCGGAGGCGGCGAGCCGATGCCGCTTTCGTTTCGGGCGAGGCTTTCAACCACCCAGCAGAGAGGAACCCCATCATGAGCCTTATCGCACGCCTACTTCCCCTGTTTGTGCTACTAACCGCCGCGGTGGCGCAGGAACGTCCGGCACGGACCAGCGTCACGCCGCAACCGCGCGTGCGCCTGCAGCGCGAGGCCAATGGCGACGCCGTCGCGCGGCGTGACGAGAAACCTTTGGCCTCCAGCGCGGAGGTGCAGGTGCTGGAGAAGGTGACGGTGCAGGAGCGCCGGATTCCGTTTCGGCCTCCGCCGCTGCCGGCACAGGATCGCACGCACTTTACGGTGATCGAAGGCGGACCGGTTGCCCGCAAAAACATGGGCAACGCGGTCGGAGAAGTCGGGCTGTGGCGCTGGACGGATCTCTTCGACGAGGATTCCCGTCACAAGGAACCCAGCCCCACGATCATGATGGAGTTTCTTCGAGTGAAGTGGTGACGCCGCGCGTCAACGCGCGTCCGTCGATCCGAACAAGGCCGCAATCTGCTCCGGCGCGAGCGACGTTCCCGGTGAGAACGTCGGGCTCGCCGCGTAGCGCAACAGGCTCGCGCGCAGTTGCCGGCGCACCGGGTCGAGGTCCCCGCTGGCGAGATCGATGCTGGTGACGAGGAGTCGTCCGCGACCGACGCGCGCTTCGAACGCCAGCGCGAGTTTTCGATTGGTGAACCAGTCATCGACGACCCGCACGATCGGCCGTAATTCCGCCGGCAGACCGTCGAGGATCATCGGCGCGGCGTGCTGCAGCGGATACCACCACTGCCAGTTGCTGTGCGCCTCCGTCGGAAAATCCGCGAGCGCCGGCTGGCGCGGATCGCACAGGATGCCCAAGGTGTGGGGCGCCTGGCCGTTGGTCCATGCGGTGTTCCAGAAGATGCTCGAGAAGCCGAGCGCGATCCGGCCTTTTTCCGAATCGGGGGCGACTTGCGCCGGCGGAATCATGAGGACGACCGCCTCGCCGGCGTCGAGACGCTGTCGTGCCTCGGCGCTGAGAGCGCGGACGACCGTGACACCGGCCGGGGCGGCCGGATTGTCTTTCGTTTCCGGATACACCCAGACGTCCCAGTCGTTTTCGAAATCCGTGTGCTCGACGGCTGCGATCAGGCGATATCGGGCCGGGGCCGGCACGCGCGCGAGCGGCAGGTCGATCCGGCCGATGGTGTTGGCGGCCCCGACGGGAATGTCCTGCGGGGCAAAGCGGCCCTCGGCGACCACGTTATGGTCGTCGCCGACGAGGCGCCAGGCGACGACTGCACCCGGCAACGCGTTCGCGCCGAAATGCGCAACCTCGACGCCGGCCGCGAAGGTGTCGGCGGTGGTGAAGACCCGGCGTTCCAGCCGGGCGAGCACGACCGTGCTGGCGCAGAAACGACGGAAGGTGGCGGCGTCGATGTAGCCCTTGTCGTCCCAGAACGCGTCGAGCACGCCGACGAGCGCGGTGCCCTGGCCGGGAAAATCGCTGAGCCCGAGCAATTGAAAACCGGCCATCTCCGGAGTCCGGAGGGCGGACTCGATGTCCTCCTTGTAGCAGAGTGCCTGCAGTTTTCCCGAGGCGATGAGGAAGTCGTGAGCCTGGTCGGCGAGGTGGTGCCGGGCGAGACTTTCGCGGAAGATCTCGAAGTTGCGGGGCTTCAGGTAGCCGGTGTATTTCGGCATTTCTCCAAAATTCGGATACGCGCACCACTGGCCGATCTCGTGGCTCACGACCGGCACCGCGCGGCCGCGGATGAAATCGCGGTAGTCGGTTGTCGTTTCCGGGGGGAGGCGATTGATGCGGGAGGCGAGCCCATCGCCCCATTGGTGGATGCGCGGCTCCGAACGAATGTGAAAGTCGTTCTCCGGGACCTCGGGCCAGCCGGCGCCAGCGGTGTAGAGGCGGCGGGAATCGCCCGATTTTTGGCGCGAGACCCAGCCGGAAAGCCAGGCGGCGTGGTGGTCGCCGGACGGCTCGTTGCCGGCGCATAGAAAAAGAAACGACGGGTGGTTGCCGTAGGCCTGGAGAATGCGCTGCGTCTCGGCGTCGATCCACGCGTCGACCGGCTTGCCGTCGCCGAGCGTGGTGCTCCAATTCGGCCACGAGGCGACCTCGATCTGCAGGTAAAGCCCGAGTTCGTCGGCGGCGACGAACGCGGCTTCCGGCGGGCACCAGGAGTGAAACCGGACGTGATTCAGCCCGTAGCTGCGGATGATGCCGAACACGTGTTTCCATTCCGCGAGGTCCATCGGCGGATGGCCGGTGCGCGGATAAGCGGCGCAGTCGAGCGTGCCGCGAAGGAAGAGCTTGCGGCCGTTA
Source organism: Opitutaceae bacterium (assembly GCA_040255565.1). GTDB lineage: Bacteria > Verrucomicrobiota > Verrucomicrobiia > Opitutales > Opitutaceae > Opitutus. The sequence goes on from JBDZVH010000004.1 coordinate 70,856, forward strand.
AGCGTCAGTTGGCGGCCGTCGTGGCTGATGGTGCGGAAACCGAAGGTCGCGGTGTGCTGTTCGCCGTTCGGCAGGGTGGCAACGACGCGGTGAAGCGCGGGAGTAAACTCATCCCAAACCGGGGCCCCGGCGGGAAACGCGAGGGTGGCGGAGAACGTGCCATCGGTGGCGACGGCGACCTCCTGCGACGGTTTCGCGGGATCGCCAGCGAGGGCGATTTGCGACGGCAGCTTCGTTCCCGACACGGCGGCGATGCGGCCGCGGACGACGACAGTGCGGTCATCGAGATTTGGATACAGATTAAGCTCGGCGACCCAGGCGGTGGCGGTGGCGACGAGCTCCATCCGGCCGACGATGCCGTTCCAGTTACCCTGGGTGTGATCGGAGACGCTGTGGGAGTTTTCGCCAATGTCCGGATCGAGGGTGTTGTCGACCTCGATGGTGAGGCGGTGTGGCCCGGGTGCGAGACCGGTGCCGATCTCGAAACGGTGGGCGGTGGAGAGGCTGTCGCCCGTGCCGATCAAGCGATCGTCCCACCAGACGCGGGTTTTCCAATGGGGACGCTCGAGCGTGAGGACGATTCGCCGGCCGGTCCAATCCGCGGGCAGATCGACCGTGCGTTGAAATGTGGCGCGACCGACATAATGCGTCTCCGGCTGCAGCCAGAACGGCACCTTGACGTTGCCCGGTTCGCGATAGGCCGCGTAGGCCGGTGACGTGAAATACGAGCGGTCGAAGATGCCGCCGGTCCAGGCCGTGTCGACTGTCACCGGATTTCCAATACGCTGCTGCTCCAGGCTGCCGGGCAGCGGCAGCGTGGCGGTGAACGGTGCGCGACGGGCGTCGTCGGCCGCGCCGGTGCCGGCGGACGAATCGAGGCGGTAGTGCCAGTCACCGGCAAGATCGAGGCGAGGGGAGGATGGCGTGGAGGCGGCGGAGGAGAACATTAGCGAAAAAAGACAGAGACCCGGGAGGAGGATGAAGGAACGGAAGAAATTCATGGGGACTGGGGTGTGGCTGACCGGGATGATCCTACGTTGGCAGTCGAGGAGTTCCAATGGACAGAAAGCGCATAAACCTGCACGATCTTGCGAATGAAAGAGCGCCGGCGTCCGGACGGCTATCCCGGAGAACATTTTGTCGTGCTGCCGGAACCGGAGCGCGTGCGGGCCGGGCGGCATCCGCTTTTGCGCGGGCTGCACGTGACCGATGCGGGCTATTTTCCGAACGCGCAGGGACACTGGGTGGAGCGCCCGACGGGTGCATCCACGACGCTGGCGCTGCTTTGTCTGCGCGGCGGCGGCGAGGTGCGGCTGGGCGAGGCGATCCATGCGATGGGCGCGGGCGATTGGGCGTGGCTGCCGGCGCGCGAACCGCATGCCTATGGGACGCGCGGGACGGAGCCGTGGACGATTGCGTGGGCGCATTTTGCTGGGGACGAGGTGCCGGCGTGGCGGGAGCTGCTGATGGGGGCGGGGACCGCGCGCGCGGCGGTGATCTCCCTCGCGAAGGACCGCCTCGAGCAAGTGGCGCTGGACCAGGTGTTCGCGGCCCTGGAGCGCGGCTACGCGTTGCGCGAGCAGGTGGCGGCGGCGACGGCGCTGCGCAACGCCTTCAGCGCCGTGGCGCAGCTCGCCCTGGCATCGACGGCGTTGCGCTCGTCCGAGGAACGGGTGCTGGCGTCGGTCGAGCAACTGCAGCGCGACTGGCAGCGCCCGCACCGACTCGAGGAGCTCGCGACGGCGGCGGGTGTATCGGTGACACATTATTCCATGCTATTTCGCCGGCACACGGGTTTCGCCCCGATCGATTACCTGATCCGTTTGCGCGTGCGGCATGCGTGTCATCTGCTCGACACGACGCGCCTGGCGGTCGGCGCGATCGCGGAGCGGGTTGGCTATGCGGACGCGTATTATTTTACCCGCTGTTTTCGCCGGGTCATGGGATGCGCGCCGCGGACTTACCGAAACATTCCGAAAGGCTAGATTACGCCCTTGCACGCCGTGCTTGCGGCGCGAGCGGAGGCTGCTTGTCTGAGCCGTGCCGCTTCACCCCACCTTCAACTCGCTTTCATGAGCAGTCGCGTTGTCATGGCCGATGTCGCCAAGCGCGCGGGCGTGCACGTCACGACCGTGTCGCTGGCCTTGCGCAACCATCCTTCGCTGCCCGCGTCGACCCGCGAGCGGATCCAGGCGCTCGCGCGCGAGATGGGTTATCAACCGGATCCGGCCTTGCGGGCCTTGATTCATTATCGCGGCGGCCTGCGCTCGCAGCGCAATATGCCGACGCTCGCGTATGTGACCAACTGGGGCAGCGAGTTCGGGTGGAAAAGCGACCTGCCGCACGAGCATTTCTTTTCCGGCGCGCTGGAGCGCGCGACGCAGCTCGGCTACCGGCTCGAGCATTTCTGGCTCGGGCAGCCGGGACTGACGCATCAGCGGATGAGCGACATTCTTTATAACCGCGGCATCACGGGCGTGATCATCGCCTCGCAGCGATATGAGAACGAAGTGCCGCTGTCGTTCGACTGGCCGCGTCTGAGCGCGGTCAAAATCGACTTCGTGCCGCACGAGCCTCCGCTGCACACCGTCACCAATGACCAGCGGGCCATCATCCAGCTCGCGATGCGGCAGGTGATCGACGCCGGTTACCGACGGATCGGTTTCGTGATTCCGGAGACGTGGGATCACGGCGTGGACCTGGCCTGGTCCTCCGGATACCTCGCGCAGCAGCGCAAATTGCCCAAGTCCGATCATCTGCCGATCCTGCTGTTTCCCTACACGCCGCCGAGCGGCCAATCGGCCGATCGGAACGCGCCGGCGCAACTCGTGCCGCGCAAGGAATTTCAGAACTGGATTCAACGTCACCGGCCGGAGGTGATCATCAGCGCGGCGTCCGTGGTGATGCCGCGGATCGAGGAGCTGGGCCTGTCGGTTCCGGAGGATGTCGCGTTCGTCGACATCCTCCTTGAGAAAACCGACGGTCGCGTCGCGGGCGTGCGGCAGAACTGCGCGCGGGTGGGCGAACTGGCGGTGGAAATTCTCGCGGGCCAGCTGCAGCAGAATACCTATGGCGTGCCGGAATTCCCGACGGTGACGCTGGTGGAGGGCACCTGGTTCGACGGCGCATCGCTGCCCGTGCGCGAGAACGGCCGTCCGGCGGCGACCCGCCCGCGGGCCGCCGCGAAATGAGCGTCTTTTTTGTGCTGAAAACACGACCGCGAGTTGCGAGGCTGTCGGCATGAGTGCCGTCCGGCTTCGAAACATGGGCGCGATCGCAAGCGGACTCCTGCTGAGTCTGCTCCTGGCCGGCGGCGGAGGCTGTCGCCGGCCCGAACGCACTCCGCGCCCCACCGACCGTCCTGGCGCTCCGGCCGCGGCCGTGTCGGCGCTGGATTATCTCCAGCCGCAGGAACTCGGGCCGATGAGCGCGCGGCCACCATGGATCGCGCATGTGTATCCAGTCGACTTGGACCGCGACGGCCGGCTCGATGTGGTGTTTTGCGAGTCGCAGGAGAACAAGATCGTCTGGCTGCGCCAGACCGCGCCGCGCGTTTTCGAGGAGCGCACGGTGGCGACGGACATGCGCGCGCCGGTGCATGTCGAGGCCGCTGACATGGACGGCGACGGCGATCTCGACCTGCTGGTAGGAAGCATGTCGGTGGTGTTTCCCAACAACGATCGGATCGGCACGGTCTTCGTCCTCGAGAACGATGGCCGGCAGAACTTCACGCCGCATGTCGTGCTGGAAAACACTTCGCGCGTGACGGATGTCCGCGCCGCGGATCTGAACGGCGACGGCCGGCTCGATCTCGTGCTCGCCCAGTTCGGCTACGATCAGGGCGAGGTGAGCTGGCTGGAGCGGACGGGGCCGTGGGAGTTCAAGCGCCATGTCCTGCTCGAGCTCTCCGGCGCGATCAACGCGTGCGTCGCGGATTTCAACGGCGATGGCCGGCCGGACATCGTAGCGCTCATCTCGCAGCAGTGGGAGGAGATCCACTATTTTGAAAACCGGGGCGACGGTCAGTTCTCCGGCCGGCGGATCTGGGGCTCGACGAACGAGGACTACGGCAGCAGCGGCATCAGCGTCGCCGACCTGAACCGCGATGGCCGGCCGGATATCGTTTACTCCAACGGCGACGGCTTCGGCCCGGCCGCGACGCCCGGTCCGCGTCCATGGCACGGCTTGCAGTGGCTCGAGAACAAGGGCGATGGCAACTTCCGCTACCACCGCATCGGCACTTTGCCGGGAGCCTACAGCCCGGTCGTGGCCGACCTCGACGGCGACGGCGCGCTCGACGTGATTGCGTCGGCGGCCTACGCCGACTGGAACAATCGCAACCGCAACGTCGTTTCGCTCGTGTGGTTTCGGAACGACGGTCGCATGAATTTCGAGCCGCGGATCCTGGCGCGCGCGCCGAAAGACCTGATCACACTCGGAGCCGGCGATTTCGACGGCGACGGCCGGGTGTCGCTCGTCACCGGCGGCTTTTATATCTACCCGCCTTACGATGCGATGGGCCGGGTGACCTTGTGGCGGAGAGCTTCAGCGCAATGAAATCGAAAATCCGGTGGTGGGCAGGTGGCGTGCTGGTCGCCGCGGCGGTCGCGGCAGGCATCTGGTGGTCACAGGCGGGGCTGGCAAGGGACGCGGTTGTTGCGGCACTTCCCGTCCGGCCCGAGAGCGAAAGCGATGGGTCGATTCTCGCGGAGCACCTGGCCGAAGCCGACACCGCGGCGCGCTCGCGTTTCGGCGCGGTGGAGGGGCTTGGTCGGTTGGCGCGCTTGTATCACGCCAATGGATATCTCGACCAGGCCATCCTGTGCTATCGCGAGCTGGAGCAGTTGCAGCCCGACGAACCGCGCTGGCCGCACTTGCATGCGACGATCCTGGCTGGCTACGGGGAGATCGAGACCGCGCGCGCGTTGTGGGAGCGCGTGCTCGAGCTGGCACCCGACTACATTCCAGCACGTCTCCGGCTCGGCGACTGCCAGTTGAAGGCGAATCAGTTCGCGGAGGCGGCGCAGACCTACGGCGACGTGCTCAAGCGCGAACCGGGCAACGGCTACGCCGAGCTCGGCCTCGCACGCATCGATTTCGAGGCCGGCCGCCTCGAGGCGGCACGCGTCCGTTTGGAAAAGATCGTGCGCGAAACGAAGTTTCAGCTCGGCTACGATTTGATCGTCAGCGTCTACGAACGCACCGGTGAGAGGGAGCGCGCCACCGCCATCCGCAGCGCGCAGAAGGCCTTCGGCTCGTATCGCGATCCGGCGGATCCGTGGGTGGACGAGTTGATCGACGAGTGTTTCGACTCGTATCGCTTGTCGCTGACCGCGGGCGTGCTGGCGGGGACCGGACAGGCGCCGCGCGCCGTGGAACTGCTCCAGCGCGCCGTCGCGTATGCGCCCAGTGACGTTTCCGCGCAGTTTCAACTGGGTGTCGTGCTCGCCGAAACGGGAAGCGTAGCCGGCGCGAAACAGCAGTTCGAACGCTGCACCACGCTCGCGCCGGAGTTTGCCGACGGCTGGGCGCGACTCAGCGATTTGCTGCGCCGGCAGGGCAACGGCGCGGAGGCGGAGCGCGTCCTGATGCGCGGGCTGTCCCATTGTCCGGAATCGCCGGGGCTTCATCTGATGCACGCGAGGAACCTTCAAAGCGCCGGACGCATCGAGGATGCCATGGTGGCGTATCAAACCTCGATTTACTACCGGCCAAACGAACCGGATGCCTATCTCGAGCTGGGAAAGATGCTGATCGCCGCCGATCGCACCGAAGAAGGCATGGCGCAGGTGCGCGCCGCGCTGACCGCCGAGCCGGGCAACCCGATGGCGCTCGGCATTCTGGCTTACCACGCGATCGTCACGGGCGACCGGGCGGCGGCCGACGCATGGCTCACCCAGATCGGTTTCCAGCCGCGTGTCCTGCCGGATCAACTACAACGGCTCGCCTCGGCGTATGCGCAGCAGTTCGGCGCCGCCTGGAAACCGGCGCGTTAGCGCGGTGCATCGATCACGAGTTCAGCCCCGTCGGCAAACGGATGCGTGCTGGTGCGTCCATCCGGCCACCGCACGCGAAGTTCGGCGGGCCGGGCCGATCCGCTGTATCCAATAAAGCAGGTCGCGTCCGACTGGCTGCCATAGCCACCGCCGGCGCCGATTTCGGCCGTGCGTTGGCGACCATCGGAACCGACCATCGTGATCTGCGCGCCGATCGCGTGCGGATTGCCGGCCGGGCCGCGGAGCCCTAACGAGACGCAACGGCCGTCGGCGCCGCGGTGATGGCGCAGGACAAGCGGCGCGTCGCCGTTGCGGGTTGCGACGAAATCGGGGCGTCCGTCACGGCCGAGATCGAGCACGACGAGCGCCTTCGCGTCGCCGGTCACGACCAGGCCGCTTTCGGCCAGCGGGACGGGCTGAAAATTTCCAGAACCGTCTCCTCGCAGAAACTGGCTCAGTCCTCCGTCGGCGCGACCGACGGAGGGATCGAAGGAAAAGTCATTCTGCAGGAGATAAATGTCGGCATGGCCGTCGCCATCGAAATCTCCCGCGACGATCCCCTGCGCGGGCGCGATCTGGGCGAGGCGCGGCAGAGGCGCGAAACGGAAACGGCCGTCCGCATCGCTGAGAAAGACGCCGCTCCGCAGCTCCGTGATCGGGTAGGAGCGGGCGGCCGCGACGCGCTCCTCGCCGACGATCTGTGGCAGCGTCGCGCGGGCGTAGGCGTCGTTGCGTGGAAACGCGCGGGCGACGGCGGGGAGTTTGCTCGCGAGTTCGTTGCGGGTGAGCCACGGCAGCACGCGTTCGCGGTCGTGCCAGGCTTCGAGCAGCAGCGGGCTAGTCCCGCCGAAGTCGCCGCGCAGGATCAGCGCGGGCTCCGCGGGGCTGGCGCGGTAGCGGGTGTTGAGCCCGAGATTGCCGACGACGTAGTCCGGGCGGCCGTCCTCGTTGAAGTCCGCCGTCGCGAGCGAGGTCCACCAGCCGCTGCCCGCGCCGGCGAATCCGGTCGCTTCGGTCGCGTCGGTGAACTGCGCGCCGTTTTCGTTCCGCCACAAGCGAACGCCGCCCCATTCGAGGGCGACGAGCAAATCGATCCAGCCGTCGCCGTCGACATCGCTCCAGAGCGCCGATGCGACCACTCCGCATTCGCGCAGCCCGGGCGCGAGCGCATCGGTGACGTCGACGAACTTGTCTCCGCGCCGGGTCCAGAGCGCGCTGCGTCCCGGGGCGGGGTAGGTGTCGTTGGCGGGGCGCCCGCCCAGGAAAATATCCAGGCGCCCGTCGCGGTCGAAATCCGCGGCGGTGAGAGCACTCACATTGAGCGGCTGATCGGGCAGAGTGCCGGCCGGCGCGGCGCGCCAGCCGTCGTTTTCGCGAAGCCAGAGCTCGGGTATAAGCGCGGATCCGGCCGCTTCACCGGGGAGCGCGCGAGCGATGAGCAGGTCGTCCCGGGCATCGTCGTTGGTTTCGACAAACAGCAGTGCGCTCACCGGCGCGGCGCGGGAGGAACGTGGTGCCGACAGTTCGGCGGGGCGAAGCGCTCCATCTGCCGCGATTTGGAAAACTCGAACCTGAGCGCCATCGGCGAGGCCGAGCAAACCGTCGCTGACGGCGGCCGCCGCGCCCGCGCGGTAAGGATCGAACCCGAGCAGCGGCGGCGGCGTTGAGGCCATGCGACTCCCGGCGTGTGGGAGGGAGGATTGCTCGACGGCAACGAAAGACGGCGGCGGAAGCGCTTCCGCCGCGGGAGCAGTTGCCGGCGAGGAGGGCTCGGTGAACGTCAGGTGCCGATTCGCCGGGAGTTCGCTCGCGGTCTGGATGGCGCCGCTGGGCCATTCGATCGTGATGCGCCGGATGCGATCGCTCTCGCCGAGCCCGAAATGGGCGACCGGTTCGCTGCTGGAGCAGTATCCACGTGAGACGGACAACTGCCGCACTTGAATTCCGGCGTCCGTTTCGAGGCGGATCGTCGCGCCAATGCCAAAGCGGTTGGAGCGTGTGCCGCGCAACGCGATCACCACGCGATTGCCGTGATCGCTGTCATTGCGCAGCAGGGTGGCCCCGCGCTGGTAGTTGCCAAAAACAAGATCGAGGTCGCCGTCGCCGTCGAAGTCGGCAAACGCCGAGCCGAAACTGACGCCGCGCTGCGCGAGCCCCCAGGCGGCGCTGACGTCCTCAAAGGCGAGATCGCCGAGATTGCGGAAGGCGAAATTGGTTTCGTTGAGCAAGGGACTCGTGCGCACGACGCGACGCGATTCGAGCGGATTCTCGACCGCCATCAGCCGCTGGAGCAGGTCGGCATTGTGATACTCGCGGGTCATGCCGTTCGTGACGTGCAGGTCCACGCGGCCGTCGTTGTCCAAGTCCTCGAATCGTGGCGACCAGGTCCAGTCGGTGGCGGCGACCCCGGTCAGAAAGGCCGCTTCGCGGAAATGCCCGGTGCCGGTATTAAGATAAAGGGCGTTGCGCATGTATTGCGCCGCCGCCGGTCCCGCCGGCTCGAGCTGTGCGCGCGCGCGGGAACCGGCCATGCCGCGCTGATCCTTCTCGTGATTCGAGGCGGCCATATCGGCGGCGAGGAAGTCGAGCCGGCCGTCGTTGTCGATGTCGCCGAAATCCGCGCCCATCGAATAGTAGGGCGAGTGCGGCACGGCGCGGTCGAGGACGTCCTTAAAGGTGCCGTCACGATTATTTCGATACAGACGATCGGGTGCGGCGTAGTCGTTGGCCACGTAGAGATCGGGCCAGCCATCCGCATCGAAATCCCACCAGGTGGCCGAGTGGCCCGCCGCATCTTCCCGGGAAATGCCCGCCTGAGCGGTGACGTCGGTGAAGGTGCCGTCACCGTTGTTGCGCAGCAGGCGGTCGGGTTGTCCCTTCGGTCCCTTGGTGGCGTCGAGCATGCTCGTGAGCAGGTAAACATCCAGCCAGCCGTCCCGGTCGTAATCGCAGAATGCGCCGACCACGGAGGCGTCGACGATCGCGAGGCCGCGGGCGGCGGCCTCTTCCTTGAACGTGCCATCCCCCTGGTTGACATAGAGGAGGTTGGGCGCCCCGAAGCGGCAGACGTAAAGATCGAGTCGACCGTCGTTGTTGATGTCGGCGAAGGTCGCGCCCTGCCGCCAATGTTCGGCGTCGACTGTCGCGGCTTCGCTGCCGGTTCTATCCTTGAGCCAGGAGAGCACCTTCGCGGTGGCGTCGATAGTGGCGATACCGGAACGCTCGGTGACGTCCTCGAACTTCCAGTCGCCGAGATTTCGGAAGAGGCGGCTTTGTTCGGTCTTGCTGACCACGAAAAGGTCGGGCCGTCCGTCGCCGTCGTAATCCCCGACCGCCACGCCCGTGCCGATCGCGCCGTAGGTAAGTTCCTGATACCGGTCGGTCCACATCCGCGGATCGGCGTAGTTGTTCTGGGTCACCACGCCGGTGCGGGCCGCAGGCATCTCGGCGAAGAGGGTGGCTCCGCGCGGGCCTGAAAGAGAAGCGAACGGTCGTGTTGCCACGCCGTCGCCGCCGTCGGAGGCGCCGACCGGTCTAATGCTTACGGCGAGGAGGGCTAGCGACAGGAGACGGCGAGCGGGGCGGGGGAAAAAAAGCATGGCGACGGGCAAGCGTCCCGCAGGGTCGAAGGTCGAGTCAAGGTCGCCGGCTAGAGGCGCGGGTCGTGCGCTCAGGGCGCGGTCGGAAGCGCGATTTCGAATCGGGCGACGCCGGCGGGAACGTCTGCGGTTGTTTCATCACCGTGCGGCCAGCGCACATGGACACGCCGCGGCGCGGCGGCGTCGGTCCAGCCGAAGAAGCAGGTGGCGCTGGCCTGGGAAAAATAGCCGCTGCCGGCAAAAACCTCGGCGGATTGCCGGCGGCCGTCCGTGGTTTCGAGCTCCACTCGCGCGCCGATTGCGGCAGCGTTTCCGGGCGCGCCGCGCAGGCGGACCGCGAGAGGATGGCGAGCGGGGCGGCCGCGATTCTCCATGGCCAGCGACGGGAGGCGGTTGCGAGTGATAAAGAAGTCGGGCCAGCCATCTTGGTTCCAGTCCAGCACCGCCAGGGCCTTGGCGTCGCCGGGCACCACCAGACCACTTTCGCTCGCGGGCGCCGGGGTGAAATGGCCGCGACCGTCGCCGCGCAGGAGCACACTCAATCCGCCATCGAAACGACCCATGGAGGGAACCGGCGAATACGAGTTGTGCAAAGCGTAGATGTCCGCGAACCCGTCGCCGTCGAAATCGGCCGCCGCGAGGCCCTGGATGGGCGCAACCTGCGCGGCGTTCGGCAGGAGAGCGAAACGATAGGTGCCGTCGGGCTGACTGAGGAAAACGCCGCTGCGGAGCTCGGTGGCGGAGAAACGCCGGGCCTGCGCGAGCGGGCCGTCCCCCAGGATGTCGTTGAGTGACGCGGAGGCGTAGGCGTCGTTGCGCGGAAAACGTTTCGTCACGGCGGGCAACGCCGCGCCCAGTTCGGAACGCGTGCGGCGCGGCCGCAGGCGCTCTCCGTCGAAGAGCGCCTCGATCGCAATCGGAGTGCCGTTGCCGCGGAAATCGCCGTGAAACAGCAGGGCGGGATGCGCGGGGTCTGCGCGATAAGGCGTATTCAGACCGGCATTACCGGCGACGAAGTCGGGCCGCCCGTCGGCGTTGAAATCGGCGCTGGCGAGCGACGTCCACCAACCGGAGCCCGCCGAGGCAAACCCGGCGGCATCGCTCATCTCGACGAGCCGCCGACCCCGATCGTTGCGCCAGCAGCGCACGGGACCCCATTCGAAGGCGAGGACCAGGTCGGGCCAGCCATCGCCGTCGATGTCCGACCAGATCGCGGAGGTGACCAGGCCCGGCTGGAGCAAGTCCGACGCGAGCGTGGCCGTGACATCCTCGAAACGGCCTCCGCGATTGAGGAGCAGGCCCGAGCGGGCCGGGAGCGGATACTCGCGGGGGACGACGCGGCCACCGAGAAAGAGATCGAGAAGGCCGTCGCGGTCGAAATCGACGGCGGCCGCCGCGCCGACACTGAGGGGCAGGGCAGGCAGCGTGTCGGGCGGCGCGGCGCTCAACGTGCCATCGGGCGAGAGCAGGAGCAGTCGCGGTTGATATCCCGGTGCGTGGGCGGGTAGTGCCGAACCGGAACGGGTGACGAGCACGCCGACCGTGCCTTGAGAATCCCAGTCAAACACCAGAGCCGGCCCGTCGTTGGCGGCGGACGCGGCCGTCAGCGCGGCGGCGTCGATCGCCGTGAAGGTGCCGCCATCCACCGCCAAGAGCAGTCGGGCCGGGCTCGCCGGGGTGCCGCCGAAGACGATGTCGTCGCGCCCATCACGGTTGAGGTCACCGACCGCCGCGGCGGGACCGCGCCGATTCTGTCGAAACGGCAGCAGCGGTTGTTGCGCCGTTTCGTTGAGCGTGCGCTCGCGTGCATCGAGTCCGAGCTGCGTCGTGCGGGTGACGTCGTTGAATTGCGGCGGGGCTATTTCGGCGCCGGTGGCAGGCGGCGTGGGTGTCGCGGGCTCGGTGACGAGCAGGCGCTGATCGGCGGCGATATTCTCGAAGGTTTGCACGCTGCCGCTGGGCCAGAAAACGGTGAGGCGGCGCACGCTTGCCTCCTCGCCGAGTCCGAAATGCAGGACGGGTTCGCTGCTGGACAGATAACCGCGCGCGAGCACGAGGGTGCGGGTCTGGATGCCGGAGGAGGTTTCGATTTCCACGCGGGCGCCGATGCCGAAGCGATTGGAGCGAACGCCGCGGAGCGCGACGATCAGGCGGTGCCCGGAATCGGAGTCGTTGCGCAGGACCGTCACGCCCGATTCGTAGTTCGCCTGAACCAGATCCAGATCGCCGTCACCGTCGAAGTCGGCGAACGCCGCCCCGAAGCTGACGCCGTCCTGATCGAGACCCCACTCGCGGCCCACCTCGGCGAACTGCATGTCGCCAAGATTCCGATACGCGAGATTACGCTCGCGCAGCACCGGACTGCGTTGCATGACGCGAATGCGCTCGTCGGAACTCTCCGCTCGCATGACACGGGCCATGAGGTCGAGGTTGTGCAGCTCACGCACCGTCCCGTTGCAGAAATGGAGGTCGACGCGTCCGTCGTTGTCGAGGTCCTCGAAACGGACCGACCAGGTCCAGTCCGAAGCCGCGACGCCGGCGAGCTGCGCGATTTCGAGGCAGCGGCCGGTGCCGGTGTTGAGGTAGAGGGCATTGCGCATGTATTGCGCGGTCGGCGTGGTGTCCTCGGCGGTTTCCTTGTTGAGCAGACGCGACTCGGCCATGCCGCGCTGGTCCTTCACGGGAGTGGTGGCGGCCATATCCGCCACCAGCAGATCCTCCCAGCCGTCGTTATCAATGTCGCCGAGATCCGCCCCCATGGAGGAGTGCGGCGTGTGGGGCACGACCTCACCGAGGACATTGGTGAACGTGCCGTCACGATTATTCCGATACAAGCTGTCGGGCCGCGAAAAATCGTTTGCCACATAGAGGTCGGGCCAGCCGTCCCGGTCGTAATCCCACCAGGTGGCCGAATGGCCGAGGGTTTCGCCAGCGATGCCGGCACGGTCGGTGACGTTGGCGAAGGAGCCGTCGCCGCGATTGCGAAAAAGGTAGTCGCGCTGTCCGGCGGGGTGCTGGCTGGAATCGAGGATATTGGTTTGCACGTAGACGTCGAGCCACCCGTCGCGGTCGAAGTCGCAGAACGCAGCCATCGCGGACGCGTCGGTGACGGCCAGCCCGCGCACGGCGGCTTCCTCCGAGAAGGTGCCGTCGCCGCGGTTAACGTAGAGCAGATTAGGCGCGCCGAAACGGCAGAGGTAGAGATCGAGCAATCCGTCGTTGTTGATGTCGGCAAACGTCGCCCCCTGTTTCCACACGGCGGCGCTTTCCGGATCGACGGGAAGTCCGGCGCGTTCGGTGGTGTCTTCGAATTTCCAGTTCCCGAGATTGCGGAAGAGTCGTCCGTTTTCGGTCTTGGCGACGACGAAGAGGTCGGGCCGGCCGTCGTTGTCGTAGTCGCCGATGGCGACGCCCGTGCCGATCGAGCCCAGCGTGAATTCCGGAAAGAGGTCGCCCCACATGCGCGAATCGGCGTAGCGATTTTCGGTGACGATTCCGGTGTGGGCGGGAGGAAGAACGGTGAACAGCGTCGCCCCGCGGGGGCCGGAACGCGCCGCGAATGGCGTCGCGGAGATCGCGCTGGCCGCCAGGCGCGGCGATCCGGAAGCGAGGAGGAGAACGAGCAGCGTGCGACGAAGGGAAGCGAAGCGGGGCATGGACGTCCGGCGATTGGAACGGGAAACCGCGTCGACGGGGAACGCGCGGTGGGGTGAAACCGGAGCGCGGACGAGAATCGGGGTGCGCCTGCGGCAGTCAAGCGCGCGCCGGACCGCGCTTGCCAGCATGGCGCGCGAAAGTTTCAGTCGATGCCGACCGCATGAGCTTACTCCGCCGGCTGGGTTATTGCGTCGGGATCATTGTTCCTCTTGTTGCGCTGGGCTTCGTGCTCTGGACGGATCATGTCCGCATCGAACGGGTGGAAACGCTTTCGCGGCTCGCGGGCGGTGACGCCTTGACGCCGGACGCGGCGTCATCGACGGGTTTTGCCGGAGGCGTGCGCCGGATCGTTTTGCCGGAGCGAAGCGGCCACGACTATGAGTGGATGGCGCAGACGCAGCAGATGCTCGCAGCGGAAGCGTGGCGTGTGCGGCACACGACTTATGATAATGCGCCGGCGGGGCGGGAGGTCTGGACCGCTTCACCGTATCGCTGGTGGCTGGCATTTCTCGCGCGCGTGGAGCACGCGACTTCGGGGCGGGCGCTGGGAACTCTTGTCGAGGAAATGTCGATACGGGCAAATCCTCTGCTGCGCGGATTGCTGTTTGTCGCGGTGGCGGCGGCAATGGCGTGGCGGTTGGGGATTCTGGCGGGAGGCGTGGCAGCGCTCGGGGTGGCGAGCCTGTTCCCGCTGACGAGCATCTACAGCGGCGGCAGGGTCGACGACCACGGGCTGATGTTGGCGGCGGGATTGGCGAGTTTTTTGCTGCTCGTGGCCGGCCTGCTGCCACCGCGGGGATCTTCGGCACCCGCGAGAAACCCGCGCCGGTGGTTTACGGCAGCGGGGCTGCTCGCGGGTTTGTCGTTGTGGTTCGATCCCGCCGATGCATGGCCACTCCTGGTGGCGACCTTCGCGGGCGGGGGCGCGGTGGCTTGGGCGAAGCGGGCGCGCCGCGCCGACGAACCGGAGTTGGATGACGGATGGCGCTGGTGGGGCCTGGGAGCAGCCGCCGTGGTGCTGGTGGCGTATTGGTTGGAATATTACCCGGATCGGTGGGGAACGCTGCGGTTGGCCGCAGTGCATCCGCTGTGGGGCGTGTCCTGCCTGGGGGCGGCGGAATGGTTGCATCGGTGGAGCGGCGCGGCGAAAGACGTGCGCGCGAACCGGGGGAAGGCGATCACCCTCGCCGGGGTGGCGGCGGTGGCGCTGCTGGCGGTGCCGACGACCGCGATCTGGGCGGACGGCGGCGCGCTCATGAAACCGGAATTCGCCGAACAGCTCTCGCCATTACGCGGAGGAGTCGGGGCGGGAAACATTTTCGAGCTGATCGCCAGCGAGGGCATCGCGGGGGTGCTGATCGCGGCCCTGCTGCCGCTCGGGTTTGTGGCAATGGTCACGGTCGACGTGGGACAGCGGGCGTCCCGCGGACAGGCGCCGGCGGCACTGATCTGGGCCACGGCCGCCGCATGGGTGCTGGCCGTGGCGGCCGGATGGCAGGTTCGCCTGTGGGCGGCGTTCGATCTGGCGGCAATCGCCGTGGCGGTGGCGTGGGTCGCGACCACGCCGGCTTCCGCGGCGACGAGACGCTGGCTCGCGGCGACGGGAGCGCTGCTGGGCCTGGCGTCCGTCGTCGGCGGTCTCGCGGCAATGGTCCCGGACCGCCGCAGCGCCTCGGACGAGGTCGATGCCCGGGACATCGAGGCGCTGGTTGGCCGCGACCTCGCCCACTGGCTCGCGAAACGCACCGGAGCCGCGGGCGCGGTGGTGCTGGCGCCGCCTCTTCTGACAACATCGTTCTACTTCCACGGCGAGCTGCAGGGACTCGGCACGCCGTATCGAGAAAATCGAGACGGTTTTGCGGCCGCAGTGCGGATCTGCAGCGCCACGACGCCGGATGAAGCGCGGGCGCTGGCGGAAAGACGCGGCGTCACCCACATCGTCCTGCCCTCGTGGGACGCCTTCATGGACGAGTATGCGCGGCTCGGATCCGACGACGAAAGTCACACCCTGGTGGCGCTGCTGCACCGCTGGCTGCCGCCGCGATGGTTGCGGCCGGTCGCCTACCAGCTCCCGCAAATCCCCGGGTTCGAGCACCAGTCAGTAGCGGTGTTTGAGGTCACGGAGTTGCAGAGCGATGCCACGGCCCTGTGCCGGTTGGCGGCGTATTTTGCGGAAACGGGTCAACTCGATCTGGCGGCGGCCGCGGGGCGCGCGCTGGCGAGTTCGTTCCCGGACGAAATGGACGCGTTGGTGGCGCGGGCGCAGGTCGCGATGGCCTGCGGCGAACGACCGGAGTTCGACGGGCTGATGAAGCTGATCGACCAGCAGGTGGTGGACGGTGCGGACGGGACGCTGCCATGGGATCGCCGGGTGGAACTGGCGGTGCTGCTCGCGGAAGGCCGGCGGTTCGACGCGGCGCGGGCACAGGTGCGACGAAGCCTGGCCGAAGTCGACGAGGCGAAGGTGCGCTCGCTCAGCATGGTGACACTCTACCGCTGGCAGCTTCTCGCGCGAGTGCTCGGCGAAGGCATACCCGATTCGCGGATACGCGAACTTGCGCGGCAGCTGTTGCCGCCCGACATGAGGGAGGGACTTTGAGATGAAAATGCCCGGAGCCACCTCGGTGGCGGCCTATATCTTCGTGCTGGCGCTCGCGGGAACGCTCGGCGTGGTGTATTCGGAATGGAGCGACGGCGGGCGGCCGACCGCGGCCGTGCAGCCAGCAACGGTTCAGGGGGAGAAAACGCGGCCACGTCTCGCCTATGAGCCGTCCGCGATCGGGGCGCCGGTCGCCGACTTCGGCCGGCCGATGGTGACGCACCTGCAGATCGTGGATCTCGACCGCGACGGTCTGGCGGATGTCATTTATTGCGAGGCGCAGAAGAATTCCGTCCGCTGGATCCGTCAGGCGCCGCGCGGCGTGTTTACGGAGCACATCATCGGCGAGGACATCGCGGGCCCCGCGCATGTGGCGGCGGCAGATGTGAACGGCACCGGCCGGCTGGACGTGCTGGTCGCGAGCATGGGGCAGATCATGCCGAACAATGCCCGCATCGGTGCGGTGGTGGTGCTGGAGAACGTGGACAACGTTCGTTTCCGGAAACACGTGTTGATCGATCAGGTGATGCGCGTGACGGACGTGCGCGCGGCGAATGTGTCGGGGCATCGCGACGGACGTCTTGACCTGATCGTCGGGCAATTCGGCTACGACCAAGGCGAGACCCGTTGGATGAAAAATTTTGGCGGCTGGCAGTTCGAAAGCGTGACGTTGAACACCCAGTCCGGCTCGATTCACACGCCCGTGGCGGATTTCGATGGCGACGGGCACGTCGATTTCGCGAACCTGATCTCGCAGGAATGGGAGGAGGTGCACCTGTTTTGGGGCGAAGGCGACGGGAGGTTCAGGGACGCCGTCGTCTGGGGCTCGACGAACGAAGACTACGGCAGCAGCGGGCTCGACGTGGTCGACCTCAATCGCGACGGACGTCCGGATCTGATTTATACGAACGGCGACGGTTTCGATTATTCGATGCGCGGACCGCGGCCATGGCATGGGATCCAGTGGCTCGAGAATGTGGACGGCCGAAGCTTTCGCTTTCATCGGGTGGGCGACATGCCGGGCGCGTATGCGCCGTGTGCGGCCGATCTCGATGGCGACGGGTCGCTCGATCTCGTGGCGGTGAGTGGTTTTGCGGATTGGAGCGATCCCGAGGCGATCTCGATCATGGCTTGGCTCAACGACGGAAAGATGAACTTCAGTCCGGTGGTGATCGCTCACGTGCCGACGCAACTGATCACGGCGGCGGTGGGTGACCTCGACGGCGACGGCGTGCCCGAGATCGTGACGGGAGGCTGTCGGGCATTTCCGACACCGGACAATCTGAGCAACATCACTCTGTGGCGAAAAAAATAAAGAGCGAAGCGGGTGGGCGACCGAGCGAGGCGAAGCCGCGCGACGCGCGTCGCAAGTATCTGTTTGCGCTCGCGCTGCTCGCCGCCGCGGCTGCGTTGGGGGCCGGCGCGTGGCATTGGCGCGAAGGCCGCCGGCTGGAGCGGATCGTCGCGGCGATGCCGGCGCGGCCGTCGCTGAGCGGGCGGCCCGAACAGCTGGCGAGGGCACTGGACGAAGCGAGCGCGCTGGTGCGCGGGCGGTCCACGCTGCGCGAGGGATTAGCCCAACTCGGGCGTTTGTATCACGCGAATGGTTACCGCGCGGAAGCCGAGACGTGCTGGCGCCTGCTGCGGGGACTGGAGCCGGGCGAGCCGCGGTGGCCGTATTATCTCGCGGACCTGCGTCGGACGGCGAGCGACTACGGCGAGGTCGAGAAGCTGCTCGAGGCGACGTTGACGCTCGCACCCGACTACGCTCCGGCGTGGCTGCAGCGCGCGGAGCAGGCGTTCAAAACCGGGAACGCGGACTTGGCGGAGCGAGACTATCGTCGGCGCCTCGAGCTCGTGCCGGGAGATCCGTATGCGCGGCTGGGGTTGGCGCGATTGGCGTTGCAGGCCGGTCGACGCCCCGAGGCTCGACGAACGATCGAGGAGATCGTGCGCGACGTGCCGGATTTTCCTTCGAGTCACAATCTGCTCGCGGAGATGCTCGCGGCGGAAGGCGAGGAGGCGGGCGCGCGTCGGGAGCGCGAACTCGGCCGGGCGGCGGGGCGCTTTCGCGAGGCCGACGACCCCTGGTTGTCCGAGTTGAGCGCGTGGTGTTATGACCCGAAGCGATTGTTCGTGCTCGGCACGATGGAGTATCAGCTCGGGCGCGGAGATCGGGGATTGGGATATTTTCGGCGGGCCCTGGAACTCGCGCCGGAGGACCCGGCGGGCTACGAGATGCTCGGCGATCTGTATTTGAAACTGGGACAACCGCAGGCCGCAGCGGAGACGCTCGAGCGCTGCCTGCAACTGCCGGTCGCGGGCCGGCCGCCGCCGGTCGTCTTCGTGCTACTCAGCCAGTCGTATCGCGATTCAAAGGATCCCGGCCGGGCGCTTGAGGCCGCGGAGCGCGGATTGCAGCGGTCCGGATCAGCGCCGGAATTGTGGAACGCGAAAGGAGCGGCGCTGGCGGACCTGCAACGACACGACGATGCGATCGTGGCGTTTCGCGAAGCCATCGCGCTCAATGCGAACGACACCGAAGCGAACTTCAATCTCGGAGCGTCGTTGCTGGCGCTGGGCCGCACGGCGGAAGGGGTGCAGGCGATGCGGCGTTCGCTGGTGTTGCAGCCGCGCTTCGCGCCGGCCTTGGCGCTGCTGGGGCAGATCGAGATGGAGGTGGGCGATCTTGCCGCCGCGGAGTCATATCTGCGACGCCTGCTTGAGGCGAATCCGACGCAGCCGCAAGCCCGTCAGCTGATGGCCTACTGGCATTTTCAATCGGGGCAGGCCGCGGAGAAATCGGGCGCGGTGCCGCGCGCAGAGCAGCATTATCGGGATGGGCTCGCGCTCGACGCGGCCAGTCCACAGCTGCAGGCGAGTCTTGGCACCTTGCTGCTGGTGCAGGGACGTTTCGCGGACGCGATTGCGCCGCTGGAAGCGCTTCGCGGGGAGCGCCCCGAGGATCCGCAAGCAGCGCTTTTTTTGGGGCAGGCTTATGCGGCGGTGGGACGCACCGCCGAGGCGAAACGCGTGCTCGCGGCGGGCGCGGAGCTGGCGGAGCGGCAGGGGAACCGGACGACCGCGGCTCATTGCCGGGAGATCCTGCAGCACTTGTAAGCGGCGAGGGCGGTGGCGCGCGGTCGCTCATCGTGTTGGCACGCAACCCGCAAAAAAAACGCCCCCGGCCGTGAAGCCGGGGGCGTCGTCCAAGCAAACCAACCGGAGCCTAGAACCGGAAGGTATTGGTAACCGTCCAGGTTTGCGGCGGCCTGATGCGGTAGCTCGCCGGTGTCCCGTCGGGTTGAGTGGTGATCGGTATCAGTTCGTCCCCTACACCCACGTTGCGGATGTTGAGCTGAATGCTCCAATCGATCTTGGTGGATAGTTTTCGATTGTAGCCGATCCAGAAGTCGTAGTTCGTCTGCGCCGGTCCCTTGTAGGGATTGGCGATGTCGAACGAGATGGTGGAACCATACGGGTCGCCGACGGGCTTGTAGCCGATGACGACGTCGGACTCGTAGCGCACGCCGACGCCGACGTTGACCCCCTTGAGGAAGCCTTGGTCGAAGTCGTAGTTCGTGATGGCATTGAAGCGCCATTCGCGAAGCTCGGGAACGTTGGTGCCTTCCTGGAGTTTGCGCTGTGCATACTCGGAGCCGATGTTCGCGTACCACTGCATGAGCACAGTCTCGTTGCCGGCGCCGCCCCACCAGATACGGAGGTCGCCGACGGAACCGGGAGCGCCGCCCGCGAGGGCGGTCTGGTAGGCGTCGATGAACTCGCTGATGGCCTTGCCACCGATGTTGTTGCGGATGGCTTCGGTCTTCGCGGCGTTGAACGTCAGGCGCCAGTTGCGGATCGGCTGGGCGTTGAACTCGATTTCGTAGCCCTTCGAAACGCTGTCTTCCGTCACGGAGAAGCCGGCCGGAACGCTCGCGGAGACTCCCTTGGTCGGATCGTTCAGGTTGATCTTCCACGCCTCGTAAAACTTCGGGTTTACGCTCTTCTGCCAGGCGCGCCAGGCGGCGATGACCGCCGCTTCGCGAGCCTGAGCGTCCACGAGTTCTTCGCCGGGAGCCTGACCGTAGTTGTATTGCGAGTTCGTCGGATCAGGGGCCGCGACCGCACCGGCGTTGGTGTCCTGAGTCCAGTTGAACTCGAAGCGGTTCACCCAGTTGGCGGCCCAGGCCTGCGAGGAGCCGAGGAACCAGGCGCCGCCGAGCGCGCCGCTGGAGGCGTTGACCGCGGTGGTCTTATACTTGTTGATCTTGAGCGAGTATTTGCCGTCGCTCGTCTCGATCAGGATGCCTTGGTCGGTCGTCTCGCCGGCGGGCGCCGCGATGGGATCGCCGTAGAGGTCGACGCGCTGCGACTCCGGCTGGAAGTTGGTCGACTTATTGTAGAACAAGCTGACCTGGATCGGCAGATCCTTGCCCCACTTCGCGAGGAAGGGGAGGTCGTTCAAGTGCGCGACCGCCGTCCACGCGTGCGAGGTGACCTGGATGCGATTGTTGTAGTTCGAAGGCAGCTCGTATCCATTCGCCAGATTCACGATGCCGCGAACGCTGTCGGAGCTGTTGGTCGTCTTGGACAACGACCAGGACTTCGAGATGTCCTTGCGGACGCCCCAGGTGCCGACGATCGAGTTATCCCAGAAGTGACCCTGCCACACGGCGGCGGTCGAGGTGACCAGCGAGCGAGTGAGACGGGCTTCACGGGTGAGGAGATCGCGATTGCCGGGCGCGGCCTCGGAGTCGGTGATCTGCACGGGCACATTCCGCCAGCCGACGTAGTTAGCCGGGTTTTCCGACTGGGTCGACGTGTGCGCGGTGACGGGGGTGCCGTCCGAATACTGCGCCGGATAGTAGTCATTGAACCACACGGCGGCGGGATCGACGTTCGGCGCGTTCCAGTGCGAGTCGAAGGTCTTCACGTTGCCGCTGGTCACCACCTGCACCGCGGAAGGCGAGGGGAGATTCGCACCGGAGGCCGAGCTGCGGCTCAGGAGCGAGGGGCCGAGATAGATGACCGTGTTGGGAACGAGCTCGTTCGAGTTGATGTTCAGCGGCGTGGCGCCGTTGTTGAGCAGGCGTTCGTAAGCATCGTCGCGGATGCCGTAGCGGCCCCAGGCGCGGTTGTCAGACTTGACTTCGTCGCGCGCGGCGAGACCGGTGATGACGTGGCGGCCGAGGATGCGACGGAGCACGCCGCTGCCGTCGCGCGTGAAGTCGTGCGCCGCAAACACGGTGGCGCGGGACGCTTCGCGTTCCGTGACCGTCTCGCTGTTGCCGTAGAGACCGTTGTCGCTGACGAACGCGCGGCCGAGGTTCGGGTTCGGCGTGCCGTCGGCGAAAGGCTCGCCGTTCTTGCCCTTGGGCGTGCCGTCGCCATAGACGCGGTTGATGTCGATATAGATCGCCTGGCGCTCGCCCGAGAGGAGAGAAAGCTGACCGCGCTTCGACCACTCGTTGTTGTAGACCAGTTCGAAGCCGAGCTGATCGTTGAGGAAGGTCTGGGCGAGGTTCAGGTTATAGGTGCGGAAACGCTGCCATTCGCTCTTGTTCGGGCCATCAAGGAGCTGGTTATAGAAGTCGAAGATCGACGGATCCGTAAGCGAGACGTCCTTGTAGATACCGAACTTCGAATACGGGAGGCCGGCATTCTTGGCGAAGGAAGCCATGGTGGCGATGCCGGTCGGGCGTTGGAAGGGCATGGACAGGCCGTTGTCGATCTGGCCATTGGGTCCGATGCCATAGACGGTCTTCGGTTCAGCAACCCAAGCGCCGGTGGAGGTCGGCGAGTTGTCGTTGAAGAACACGAGGGGACCGCCGAACTGGTTGCCGAAGTTGCCCAGCCACGGATTGTAGTAGGGGCTGAAACGACCGCTGTTCGGACCGCCGTTGATCGACGGGCGCATCTGGCCGTGGTTCGGAAGGCCCGTGTTGTCGTCCTGCAATTGCGAGGGGATGAACGTCTCCCGGTTCAGGTAGTTGAACGTCCGCTTATCGCCGGCTTTGACGGCGTTGCCGTTGATGTCGGTGCCGTTGGCCGTGTAGAAGCCTTGGTAGGTGCCGCTCCTGAACCACGGGGTGATCAGGTCGATCGGCGGCAGCGAACGCGGGCGATTGCTGTCGACCCGGCCGGCCTCGAACGTGCCCTTGATGATGGTGCGGGCGTTACCTCGTTTCAGGAACTTGGGCTCGTAACGCAGGGCGCCGAAGATGCGCTTCTGCGTCTCGTAGGCCGGATCCTGCTTGTATTCCTCGTCGTTATACACGGCGGCGAGGCGGATCGCGAGTTCGTCCTTCAGGAGCACGCGGTTCACGTCGAGCGTGCTGCGCTTGCTGCCGAAGCTGCCGACGCGGGCGGTGACTTCGTTCGAGTTGCGGAACGAGGCCTGCTTCGTGCGGATATTGATGATACCCGCCGGGCTGCCCTGACCGAACAGAATCGAGTTCGGACCGCGCTGCAGATCGACGCCGTCGACGGAATAGCCGTCCCACGGGATGTCGGTCATGAAGTAGTCGCGGGTGTTGTCGGCGGCGGTGAGACCGCGGACACGCGTGTTGTTGTTGGGCTGGGTGAACTTCGTCGATTCGTCGAGGAACGAGCCGTCGCCCGTGCCGGCGAAGTTACCGTAGATGTTACCGACTTCGGTGCCCGTGGTGTATTGGAGCAGGGTCTCGTTGTTGGTCGCGCCGATGTCCTTCAGGAACTGCGACGTGACGACCGAGACCGCGTTGCCGATGTCGCGCAACTGGGTGTTCAGACGGTTGCCCGCGAGCGTGGTCGCGGCCGCGTAGCCGGTTTCCTCAGTGGCAGAGACTTCGAAGGGCGAAAGCACAACGATGTCTTCGTTCTCCTCCGACGAGCGGGTGTCGGTCTGCGCCCACGAGGTTCCGGCGAGCAGCAACGCGGAGAGCGCTACTGCGTATCTAGGCAGTGTTTGGTCTTTGGCTGTATGCATGGGGTTGGTTTCTGGCACTAACAAAAAAGCAACGGCCCGGCGGACACGGGCGCACGGCTATCGCCTGCACCTGGGCGGGGCAAAGAACGTTTCTGCTGCGGGGGTAAAGGCGGGTCGCAGAAAATTCACGATCACGCTACGGTTTGAAGGGGCGAGCGGCAGATTTGACGGGACGAACGGAATTGCGCGCCAACGGTCACTCTCACATGAGAATAAGCTAGAGCAACCGCGACGCGCGCAAATTCGTTCCCTCGCGGGCGGCGCCGCCGGTGGTTTGCAACGCGCGGCCGAAGCGGCGCGCGCCGCGCGCCGACGTGTATCCAAACTTACATCACGATCGCGGCGGCGTTCGCCTCCGCGTCGTCCCCACGCTCCGCGGTTGGCCGGTTAATGTCGCGGGGTGCCGGCCCGTGTGGTCTCGAACAGAAACCAGGCGCGACGCTCGGCTTCGTCGATCCAAACCTCGAGCAGGCTGGTGGTGGCCACGTCACGATGCTCGGCGCAGACATTGTGGGTTTCCCGCATCCGGCGGGCGAGGGTCTGATTGTCCTCGCGCAGCTCCGCCAGCATGTCGAGCGGCTCCACGTAAGCGGCGTCGTTGTCGGCGAGGCGCTGTTCGCGAGCGATGTGTCCGATCGAGCGCAGAGTCGTGCCTCCGATCCTGCGCGCGCGTTCCGCGATCGGATCGATGAGGGCCAGCAGCTCGGAGGCCTGCTCGTCCAACATCAGGTGGTAATCGCGGAAATGCGGACCGCTCATGTGCCAGTGAAAATTCTTCGTCTTGAGATACAGGGCGAAAACATCGGCGAGCAGGCTGTTGAGCGCGGCGGTGATGTCCGTCGTGGCGGCGGGTTTCAAATCCGTCGGCGTGGCGAGCGGAGCCTGCTGTTTCTGAATGCGGAGGGATGTCTTGTTGAGTTGCATGGCTCACTATAGTCCGCTCTCCGCGGCGGAACAACCGGTGCCGTCAACCTCCTCGCTCGGGATCATCGCTCGACCGGCGCGTCAGGCAGTCCCGCTTTCGGGGGCGGGCTCGATCCGTTTTTTGGTTTCGAGCGGAGGGGCGGGAGGGAGCCCGGTGGCGTCGAGAATGTCCTGCTCGTCGAGGGTTTCGCGCTGCAGCAACGCCTGCGCGAGGGCATCCAGCGCGGTGCGGTGCGCGATCAGCAAGCGGTGGGCTTCTTCCTGGCTTTCGCGAATGATTCGCAGCACTTCGCTGTCGATCAGCCGGGCGGTCTCCTCGCTGAACGGCTTCCGCGCCTCCATGAGACCGGCGTTGGCGAGGTAGGGGTTTTCGCGGGGAGCGAGTTGCACCATGCCGAGCCGCTCGCTCATTCCCCAGCGCGTGACCATGCGGCGGGCGAGCTGCGTTGCCTGTTCGATGTCGCTTTCCGCGCCGGTGGTCTTCGTGCCGTAAACGATCTCCTCGGCCACGCGTCCGCCAAGCATGCCGACAATCTTGGCGCGGAGGTAGGCCTCGGGATAATTGTAGCGGTCGCTTTCGGGGCGCTGGTAGGTGACGCCCAGCGCCTGCCCGCGGGGCACGATGGTGACGCGATGCACGGGATCGGAACCGGGGACGAGGAGCCCCAGCACGGCGTGTCCACTTTCGTGATACGCAACGCGTTCCCGATCCTGCGGGCTGAGCAGCAGCGCCCGTTCGGGGCCGAGGACGATCTTTTCGAGCGCGTCCATAAAGTCCTTCTGCCGGACGGCCTGTCGCTCGCGGCGGGCGGCGAGCAGCGCGGCCTCGTTGACCAGATTGCGCAGATCGGCGCCGGAGAGGCCGGGAGTGGCCGAGGCGAGCTCGGACAGCTGCACGTCCTCCGCGAGCGGGACCTTCCGGGTATGCACCTTGAGAATGGCCTCGCGGCCGACGCGGTCCGGCAGGTTCACCACGACGCGGCGATCAAAGCGGCCCGGCCGCAGCAGGGCCTTGTCCAGCACGTCGGGTTGATTCGTGGCGGCGAGGACGATGATGCCCTCGCGTCCGGAAAAGCCGTCCATTTCGGTGAGGATCTGATTGAGCGTCTGCTCCTGCTCGCTCGCGCCGCCGATCGCGGTCATCCCGCGGGCCCGGCCGATGGAGTCGAGTTCGTCGATGAAGATGATCGCAGGCGCATTCTCGCGGGCCTGCTTGAAAAGATCGCGCACGCGGGCGGCGCCGACGCCGACGATCATCTCGACGAACTCCGACGCGCTCATCGAATAGAACGGCACGCCCGCCTCGCCGGCGACCGCGCGCGCGAGGAGGGTCTTGCCGGTGCCGGGCGCGCCGATCAGGAGGACGCCCTTCGGTGCGGCGCCGCCGAGGCGCGAGTATTTTTTCGGATCGCGGAGAAAGTCGACGATCTCGACGAGCTCGTTCTCCGCTTCGTCGATGCCGGCGACGTCGGCGAAGGTGATTTTGCCCTGCTCCTGATCGTAGCGGCGGGCGCGGCTGCGACCGATGCCCATGAGTCCGCCCATGCCGCCGCCGCCCTGCTGGGCCGCCCGACGATAGAGCCACACGTAAAACAGAATCAGCAGCAGCGCCGGTCCGAAACCGAAGAGGAGCGTGCCGAGCACGCCGCGGCCTTGGTCGATCGGTTCCGCACTGATCTCAACATTGTGGCTGATCAGCAAGCCCTCGAAGCCCGGATCGACGAACGCCGGCAGCGTGGTCGCGAAATTGCGGACGTCGCGCGGCTTGGGGGCCGGGCCGCTGCGGGTTTCAGGCGCGTTCTCCTTTGGACGGGGAAACGTGACCGGCTTGGCGAAGCGGCCGATCAGACTTTCGCCGCGGCTGTAGATGGATTCCACATTGCCCTTCATGACCTCCTCGCGAAACATCGTGTAGGGCACGGTCACCGGGCTGTCCGGGTTGGGAAACAAGCTCCGCATGAGCAGATAGTTCAGTAGCAGGATCAGCGCGAACCAGAGCCAGGAGCGACGCGGCGGCAGTTGAAATTTCCCGGATGGAGGACGGAACTGCGGCGGAGGTGGCTTCGATGAGGAGGGGGGATTCATGAGAGGAATTCGAGCAGGCAGCCGAACTCGAACACTGTGCGCCCCCGCACGCTCATCTCAAACCGAGCCGGCAAAACGCTGCGCCAGCGATCCTGGCCGGCGACCGGCGAGCGCTCGCGCCCAACAAGGCGCGTTCGTGCGCCTACAACTGAATCGGGAGCCCGACCTCGATGATCTGCATCGGCGGCAGACGATAATAATCGCGGGCCTGGCGCGCGTTGCGGCTGAGAAAGCCGTAAAAGTGTTTTTGCCACTCCCACATCCGGGCGTCGCCGCCCGTGATGATCATTTCGCGGTTGAAGTAATAGGTCGCTTCCGACGGCTTCAGCGGGACGCCGCGATCGCGGATGTCGCCGATCAGCTCGGCGACGTCGGGCGATTCCATGTAGCCGTAGCGGGCGATGGCGCGCCAGACACCTTCGCCGATCTCGCGGACCTCGAGCCGCTCCTCGTCGCGGACATAAGGCACCTCCTCCGTGATGATGCTGAGGAGCACGACGGTTTCGTGGAGGACCTTGTTGGCCTTCACGTGGTGCAGCAAAACCAGCGGGGTGCCGGTCGGATTGCCCGCCATGAACACGCCGGTGCCGCGGACGCGTTTGATGTGACCGCTCGACGCGATGTCCTTCAACTCCGCCTCGGTGATTTCGTTGGCATAGACCCGGCGGAAAATCTCCTGCTTTCCCATTTTCCAGGTGATCATGATCGAGAGCACGCCGACCGCGATGCCGAGCGGCAGCCACCCGCCGTCCGCGAATTTATGCAGGTTCGCGCTGAAAAAGCTGACGTCGATCACGAGGAAAAAGAAACAGAGCGCCGCAGAACGCCACCGCGGCCAATTCCATGCGCGGCACATTACGAAGAACAAGGCGACGGTCGTGATGATCATCGTGCCGGTGACGGCGATGCCGTAGGCGGCGGCGAGCGCGGAACTGGATTTGAAACCCAGCACGGTGGCGATCGAGCCGAGTGCGAGCGCGGTGTTGACGAGTGGCAGGTAGATCTGGCCGCGCTGCAGCGCATTCGTGTGCCGCACGGTCAGGCGGGGAAAATAACCGAGCTGGATCGCCTGGCGCACGAGCGAGTAGGCCCCCGAGATCAGCGCCTGGCTCGCGATGACCGCCGCGAACACCGACAGGCCGAGCAACGCATAACGGATCGGTCCTTCCGGGGCGATCGCGAGGAACGGATTTTCCGGCGAGCTGCGACCCGACAGAAAATACGCGCCCTGGCCGAAGTAATTCAACGTCAGGCCAGGCAGCACGACGCCATACCACGCCAGCACGATGACGCGGCGCCCGAAATGTCCCATGTCGGCGTAGAGCGCTTCGACACCGGTGAACGCCAGCACCACCGACCCCAGCAGCACCGCCACGTCGTGGACGCCATGATCGAGCAGGAGCTGTATGCCCAGCAGCGGATTGAGCGCCTGCAACACGACGGGGGTTTCGATAACCCGCCACAAACCCAGCGCGCCGAGAGTCGTGAACCACAGCAGCATCACCGGGCCGAAAATCGAGCCGACGAACTTCGTGCCGCGAAATTGAAACGCGAACAGTCCCGCGAGAATCACGCACGCCGCGGGCACGACCAGATGTTCGACTCCCGGCCAGACCACCTTCACGCCTTCGACCGCGCTGAGCACCGTCATCGCCGGCGTGATCACCGCTTCGCCGCACAGCATCGCCGCGCCGACCAGCACGATGATCGCGCCGATGCCGATTCGCCGCCGCGAGCCGGGATCGAGTCGGCCCAAGGACAGCAGCGCGAAAATACCGCCCTCGCCGCGGTTGTCGGCGCGGAGGACGAACACCGTGTATTTGATGCTGACCACCAGGATCAACGACCAGAGTACCAGCGACAGCACGCCCAGCACCGCCACCGAGTGCTCGGCCGGCGGCAGCGCATGCAGGCACTCGCGCATCGTGTAGAGCGGACTCGTGCCGATATCGCCGAACACCACGCCCAAGGCGCCGATCCCGAGGCCGATGCGTGCTTTGGCCGGGAGCCGTTGGGTGGCGGTCGTCGTCATGTGGGGGGAGGAAGTCTCAGCAGCCGATCCGGTTGCGCCAAGCCGTTTTCAGAATGGCAGGCGAATCGCGCCGGGCCGATTTGCAAGCTACCGATGGACAACCCGTCGAAATCGCACAACGCTTACGCGCCATGATTCCTGAATGGAAAGTCGCAAAGACTTACACGGACATTCTTTACCACAAGGCCGGCGGCATCGCCAAGGTCACCATCAACCGTCCGGAGAAGCGCAATGCGTTTCGTCCGCTGACGGTTTCCGAAATGTATGATGCGTTCAGCGATGCCCGGGACGACTCCTCGATCGGGGTCGTGTTGCTCACCGGTGCGGGTCCGCATACGGATGGCAAATACGCGTTTTGCGCGGGCGGCGATCAAAGCGTGCGGGGACATGCCGGCTACATTGGCGAAGACGGCGTCCCACGGCTCAACGTCCTCGACTTGCAGAAACTGATTCGCTCGATGCCGAAAGTCGTGATCGCGCTCGTCGCGGGTTATGCGATCGGCGGCGGCCATGTGCTGCATGTCGTCTGCGACCTCAGTCTCGCGGCGGACAATGCGATCTTCGGCCAGGTGGGGCCGAAGATGGGCAGTTTCGACGGCGGTTTCGGCTCGAGTTATCTGGCGCGCGTGGTCGGACAGAAAAAGGCGCGCGAAATCTGGTTTCTCTGCCGGCAATACGGGGCGCAGGAAGCGCTCGACATGGGCCTCGTGAACAAAGTCGTGCCTGTGGCGCAGCTCGAAACGGAAGGGGTGCAGTGGGCGAACGAAATCCTGCAGAAGAGTCCGCTGGCGATCCGGCTGCTGAAGAGCGGTTTCAATGCCGAGCTCGACGGCCAGGCGGGCATTCAGGAACTCGCGGGCAATGCCACGCTGCTCTATTACATGAGCGAGGAGGCGAAGGAGTTTCACTCGGCGCAGCGGGAGAAACGCGCCCCCGACGCGCGGAAGTTTCCCTGGTTGCCGTGAGCGCCGGCGCGCGGTTGCGCGGCTGCGCCGGAGCTGGGAGATCGGAGTTGGCGCAAATCGAGCCCGGCGCGGACGCCGGGCTCCACCAACGGACTCTGCTAAACGCGCGATTTTTGGCTTAGGCGGGAACGGTGCCGGCTTTCAGACGGCGCTCCTTCAGCTCTTCGTTGATCTCGTTCACGCGCCGGTCGGTCAGCGGATAGAAGTGGTAGATGACGAGCGAGAGCACGCCGACTGCGGCGGGGAAAATGCTCATCAGTTTCACGATGCTGTCTTTCACTTCTGGCGTGGGAATCACGTTGGCCTGGAAGCCCGCGAACGACATGAGGTGGAGCGCGATGAACGCGGCCAGGGCCCAGCCGACTTTCTGGCTCATCGTCGAGGCGGAGAAGACGAGGCCGGTGGTGCGCCGGCCGCTGCGCCACTCGCCGTAATCCGCCGTGTCGGCATACATGGCCCAGAGCAGCACGGGCAGCGGCGCGCCGGAAAGATTGCCCAGCACCTCGATGCCGAAGATCGCCCCCAGTTCCCCCGGCGGCAGGAAATAATACGACGCGGTGCAGAGGATCGAGATCGTGAAGAGGGTGAAAAACAGCGGGCGCTTCGCGAAGCGGCTCGCGAGGAAACTCGTCATCAGCACGCCCGCGACCGACGCGCTCTGGCCGACGGTGTTGAATGCCGACAGGAGCCCGGTGAGCGTGAACTCGTAACCGAGAAACGGCAGCGGCGTATCCGGCGAGCCGTTATAAATATAGTATTTGAAATAATGCGCCGAGACGGAGCTGCGCAGGCCGACGAAGAGAATCCAGGTGAGCGTCGTGGCGGTGAGCAGCACCCAGGCCTTGTTGGCAAAAAGGAAACGGAGATCGCTGGCGACGGAGACGTTTTCGGTCTTGGCCGGCTTGATGCGTTCGCGGATCCCGAAGCCGGTGATGAGGAAAAAGCCGATCGCCACCAGGCCGTAGACGATGAACGCGAGTTGCCAGCCGCGCTGGGCGTTGCCGGCGCCGAGCAGGTCGACCAGCGGCAGCAGCGTGGCGGAGACGACGATACCGGCGGAGAAGGCGAAGACAAACTTCACCGACGAGAGCTGCGTGCGCTCGGCGGCGCTCGTGGTCATCACGCCGAGCATCGCCGTGTAGGGGATGTTCACCGTGGTATAGAGCATCATCAGGCCGTTGTAGGCGAGGTAGGCCCAGATGAGCTTGCCGGTGTATTCGAAATCTGGAGTCGTGAAGGTGAGCACGCCAAAGAGCGCGAACGGCACGCAGCCGTAGATGATATACGGACGGAACTTGCCCCAGCGCGTCTCGGTGCGGTCCGCGAGCATGCCGATCATCGGATCGTTGACGCCGTCCCAGATGCGGCTGATCAGGAGCATCGTGCCGACGGCCGCCGCCGTGATGCCGAAGATGTCGGTGTAGAAGATCGGCAGATACACCATGAACGTCCGCCAATAAAGGCAGGAGGCGAAATCGCCGCAGCCATAGGCTAGTTTCTCGCGAAGGGGCAGTTTCTCGGAACTCATTTGGGGTTCGATCGGATGGACTGGAAGACGCGATCGGGGCACGGCGAGCCAACAAGGTGACGCGTGCGACGCCAGCTAGAAATCGGCGCCGGCGTTGAGAACCGTTGTCCGGAAATTGAGCCTGCGAGGCGAGGCGCGGACGGGGCGGAAAACAAAAAGCGCGCGGTTTTCACCGCGCGCCACGAGAAGGAGAGGGGAACTCCGGGCTTACTTGCCGAGGCTCTTGCGGAGGTCGGGCAGCTGGCCTTCGGAACCGAGGAACTTGTTCCGGCTCGCGATGAACTTCGCGTATTCCTCCATGAAGATCTTCCCCGGCGGGCGGAAGTCGAACTCGGCGGGCTTGTCGCGGAAGAACTCGCGGTGAACGCGCGTCCAGACGAGGCGGCCGTCGGTGTCGATGTTGATCTTCGTCACGCCGAGCTTGGCGGCGGGAAGATATTCGTTCGGGTCGACGCCCATCGAATCCTTGATGGTGCCGCCGGCCTTGTTGATGCGGTCGACTTCGTCCTTCGGCACCGAGGAGCTGCCGTGCATGACGAGCGGGAAGTTCGGCAGGCGGCTCTTGATCTTTTCGAGCACGTCGAAGTGCAGCGACTGTTTGCCCTTGAACTTGAACGCGCCGTGGGAGGTGCCGATCGCGCAGGCGAGGGAGTCGCAGCCGGTCTTCTTCACGAAATCCTCGGCCTCGGCCGGGTTCGTCAGCATGGCGTGACCTTCCTCAACCTTGATGTCCTCCTCGACGCCACCGAGCATGCCGAGCTCAGCCTCGACGGAGATGCCCTTCTTGTGGGCGGCATCGACGACGCGCTTCGTGATCTCCACGTTCTTGTCGAACGGATCGTGCGAGGCGTCGATCATCACGGACGAATAGAATCCCGAGTTGATGCAGTCGTAGCAGGTTTCCTCGTCGCCGTGATCGAGGTGCACCGCGAAGATCGCTTCCGGGAAGATGTCGGCGGCCGAGCGGATGATCGCTTCGAGCATCTTCTTGTCGGTGTATTTGCGCGCTCCCTTGGAAATCTGGATGATGAACGGAGCCTGGGACTGGATGCAGCCCCGGAAGAGCCCCATCGCCTGCTCGGCGTTGTTGATGTTGTAAGCGCCAATGGCGTATTTGCCGTAGGCGTGTTTGAAGAGCTGCGCGGTGGTGACGATCATAGAGGTGCGGAGTTAACTGCAGTAAACACGAAGGCAGCGGCTCAGGGGAGCGACAAGGGAATTTTCTGCGCGTCTCGTGTCATGGCTCCCGCAAAATACGCACAGGCCGGCGCCGGCAAACCGGAAACGGGCGCGCAATTTCGTTTCCCCTTTTGCTTCAGCAGGAAAGTGCGGCGACAAAAATCCCGCGGTTTTCGCGGAACCGGAGGAGTTTCGCGTCGCGCGCCATTAGCCGTGCGCCGGCTAATCGCCGGGCGTGCCGCTGGCGCGTCGTTCCTGAAACTGCTGGCGCATGGCGGCGCCAAGTGCCGCCTGGGCTTGCTGTTCCTGCTGCAACTGCCGCAGCGCCTCGATCTGTGGCGCGGCGAGCACACCGAGCGATTGCTGGATTGCCGCGTCGGTGATCGGCACCCGGCTCACCGGGCCGCCGCCGGGGCCGCTCCCGAAGGTGACGCTGGCTCCGCCATCGTTTCGCGGAGCGGTGGCGGCGAGGATGTCGACGACCTGCACGGTCTGTTGCGGTGTCAGCGGCGTCGACGAATAACTCAGCCGCTGCTCGAGCTGATTGACGACGGAGCGCTGCGGCATCGTCTGCTCGTATTTCTTGTAGTCCGCGAAACCGGTTTCGCCGAGCGTGGCGCGGATGTTTGCATCGATCTCGGCCTGCGCGTCCGCGACGAGCTTGTCGAAGGCTTCGCGATCGGAGCGGCGGGTGATGCCTTGCTCGCGCGCGGCGGCGGCGACGTCCACCACGGCAGAGCTGCGCTCGACGAGGAGGTTTTTGAATTTCTCCAACTGCTCCGGCGTGAGCTTGAGCGCCCGAAACAATGCGGCGTAGCGTCCATCGAGCGCCGCCTTGTGCTGGAGCGTCATGAGCCGCTGGATCTCGGGATTCTCCATTACGGCCGCGAACCGCCGACGGTCTGCGCTGCGCGACCAAGTCCGATTCGGTGCCGATTGCGCCGCCCCCGTCTCCGGCGCGTGATCGTCTTCTTCATCCGCATTGACCGGCGCCGCAGGCGTGTCCGCGGGCGGCCGCTCCGTCTGCGCGACGTGCGAGGGCGTGGGGACGCGGTCGGCGGAATTGACGGCGCGGAGCGCGAGAAGCTCCTGATGCTGCCGCCACGCCAGCATGGCACAGGCGGTGAAGGCGAAGCCCAGAAACAGAATGACGAAGTTCTTCGGCGAGCGCACGGCCATGGGACGCTGGCATGCGGCCGAAGTTACTCAAGCCCGTCGCGGTGCGAGCGACGGGCGACGCGGATCAACGCGGCGGAAACTCAAAGTCGGCCTTCGCGCGATTCTTCGACAACACGAGATACGCGCTGAACGGCGTCATGCGTTTCGACATGAAGCCTTCGATGAGATTCGTGCGGCCGTTCTCGAGCAGGTTGTGCAGCTCGCCAGGCGGAATCTCCTTCGCGCAAACGTGTTTCTTCATCTGAAACACGATCCGGTTTTCCTGATCCGGACGTCGCACATAATACGTGTCGGCTGTTTCGAGGATCTCGCCGTTGAACGTCTTGCTTTGGCCGATGACCTTCGCCTTCGAGAGATCCGGCGGCGCCTTGGCTTTGCGGACGATCGGATTGCCGTCCTTGTCGAGCTTCGGCGCGCGCGGCGGGAATTTCCATTCGGCCTTTTCGCCCGCGCGTTCGAAGAACGCATCGAACGGCCGGCCTTTCTTCGAGATGAAGCCTTTGATCACGTCGGTCTTTCCTTCGCTGACCAATTTAATCGCCTGCTCGCGCTCGATCGGTTTCTGGCATAGCAGCCGGCCGATGCGGAACGCGGGTTTCCAGCCGTCGTCGGTCTTCTCGCGCAGCACGTAGCTGTTGCCCGCTTCGACGAGTTGCGCGCCGGTGTTCGGGTCGGTCCAGAAAGGCTCGAGCTCGCCGATGTCCTGCTTGTCGCCGAAATCGTATTCCGTCTTCCACTTGTTTTTCTCCTCGTCTTTCACGAGGCGAAGCACGGCGGAAAAGCGGGCGCGGGTTTTCGCGGAAATGAAACCGTCGAGCGGGCCGACTTTGCCGGTGGTGACGAGCTCGCGGATCTCCGGCTCCTCCATTTTCCGGCCGCCGATGACCTTGTAGATCATGAACTCGCCGTCCTGCGATTTGTAGCCGCGGAGCGTTTCGCGTAGCGGCTTGCCGTCGGTCGGCGAGGGGATGTCGGTTTCGCGCGCGGCGGAGTCGTCCTCCTCGAACCCTTTCACGCGTTCCACGATGCCCTTCGTCTGCTCGATGACTTCGCGCATGAAGGCGTCGCGGGAAAACTTCCCGTGCTCCATCTGGCGGAGCTTGAACTCCCACTCGCCGGTCATGGCGGGGCTGGTCAACGCATCCGTATGGACGGCGCTGAGAAATTGCAGCAGCTGCTCGGCCTTGGCGGTCGGGATCAGCTCGCGCTGACCGCGCTCCATATACTTCTGGTTGATCAGGCCGTCGATCGTGTCGGCGCGCGTCGCCGGCGTGCCGAGGCCGCGCTCCTTCATCGCTTCGGCGAGCTCGTCGTCGTCGACCAGCTTGCCGGCGCCTTCCATCGCGGAGAGCAGCGTGGCTTCCGTGTAGCGCGGTGGCGGTTTCGTCTGTTCGGCGTGCAGGACGGGATCGAGCGTTTTCGCCTGCGGCGGCTTGCCGTCCTCGGGCGAGATCGCAGGGAGCGCCTTCGAATCCGGCGAGTCCTCGTCGACGGTCGTCTTGCCGTAAACGGCGAGCCAGCCGGGGAACGTCAGGACCTTACCCTCGGTTTTGAAATCGTGACCCGGCGCGACCGTGCTGATGCGCGTCGTGATGTCGAATTCGGCGGCCGGATGAAACGCCGCGACGAAACGCCGTGCGATCATGTCGAACACCTTCGCTTCCATCTCCTCGAGGTTCTTGGCCTCGTGCGCCGTCGGGATGATGGCGAAGTGATCCGAAATCTGGGCGTTGTTGAAAATGCGTTTGTTCGGCCGGACCCAGCCTTCGGCGAGCACCTTCTGCGCGTGCGGCGCGAGCGAACCGCCGAGCGCCTGCAGCGTTTCGCGGACCGTCGGCATGTAATCCTCCGGCAGCGCGCGCGAGTCCGTGCGGGGATAGGTGATCATCTTGTGCCGTTCGTAGAGCGCCTGGGCGATCTGGAGCGTGCGGCGGGCGGAGAGACCGTAGCGGTTGTTGGCCTCGCGCTGCAGCGTGGTCAGATCGTAAAGCCGCGGCGCAGCCTGCGTGCTGCCTTTCTTTTCTTCCGTGACGGCGGCGAGCGGCTGGCCCTGACAGGCGGCGAGAACGGCCTCGGCAACGGCTTGCTCCCAGATGCGATCGATCCGGTCGTGCTCGTCGTTTTCCGCCTTCTTGAAATTGGGACGCTGGTAAACGCCTTCGTAGCGACCTTTCGCGACCTCGAAAGTGGCGGTGACGCGCCAGTAATCGCGCGGCTTGAAATTGCGGATCTCGAGTTCGCGGGCGTAGACGATCGCGAGGGTGGGCGTCTGCACACGGCCGACGGAGGCGACGTTGCCGGCGCGGGAACCGAACATGCGCTTGGTGAGCGCGCGGGTGCCGTTGATGCCGATGAGCCAGTCGCTCTCGCTGCGGCAGCGCGCCGCGTCGGCCAGGCCGGTCATCTGCTCGCCGTCGCGCAGCGATTGAAACGCCTGGCGGATGCCCTCGGCGGTCATCGTCTGCATCCACGCGCGTTTCACGGGCAGCTTACATTTCGTGAGCTGGTAGATATAAGTGAAGATGAGCTCGCCCTCGCGCCCGGCGTCGCAGGCGTTGATGACCTGGTCGATATCCTTTCGGGCGAGGAGTTTTTTGAGGGCATTAAAGCGCTCCTTCGAATCCTCGATCGGCTTCAGGCCGAATTTTTCCGGGATGATCGGGAGCGTCTCGAGTCGCCAGAAGCCGTATTTCTTCTTGTCGATATCCTCGGGCATCTCGAGCTCGACCAGATGGCCGAGCGCGTAGGAGATCACGAATTCGTCGTTTTCGTAGTGATCGCCCTTCTTCGGGATTTTGCCGAGTGCGCGCGCAAGGTCCGCGGCGACGGACGGTTTCTCGGCAATGACAAGTGACTTCATGAAGCGGCGAGGCGTTAGGCACCCGTGCGGGCGATTTCAAGGTTTTGTTTTTGCACGGCGCCGCGAAGGACGCTGCCGCGGCGGCCATTTCTGAGAACGCTTCCGCGCGCGAAACGATCGCGGGCACGACGCGAATCCTCCCCGGGTTTTGGCACGTGGCGGCCCGGCGATTTCCCGAGGTTGCAGGCGGAATTCGGCCCCCTGTCGCGCGTTCGGCGCATCAGCTACTTTCCGGACGTTGTGCGGCGACACGCGCGTGCAGCGGCTCTGCATGAAATTCGTCATCTTCGGACTTACGATCAGTTCCTCCTGGGGCAACGGGCACGCGACCCTCTGGCGGGGACTGACCCGGGCCCTTGCGCAACGCGGACACAAGATCGTCTTTTTCGAGCGCGACGTGCCGTATTACGACGCGCACCGCGATCTGCACGCGTGGGCGGACGGCGAGCTGATACTCTACTCGAGTTTCGAGAAAGCGCTTTATCAGGCGCGGCGCCAGCTCGCGGACGCCGACGTCGCGATGGTGACCTCGTATTGTCCGGATGCGCGGCTCGCGACCGATCTCGTGTTGTCCTCGCGCGCGATGAAGGTGTTCTACGACCTCGACACGCCGGTCACGCTCGACGGCATGCAGGCAGGGCGGCCGGTGGACTACATCGGGCCGCGGCGGCTGGTGGATTTCGAACTGGTCCTGAGTTACACGGGCGGTCGGGCGCTCGATGAATTGCAGCAGCGGCTCGGAGCGCGACGCGTCGCGGCGCTCTACGGCAGCGTCGATCCTGACGCCCATCATCGCGTGGCGCTGGAGCCGTGTTTCGCAGCGGATCTCTCGTATCTCGGCACCTACGCCGAGGACCGGCAGGCGACGTTGCAGGAGTTGTTCATCACGCCGGCACGGCGCGCGCCGGAGAAGCGCTTTTTGATCGGCGGCGCGCAATATCCCGCGGAGTTCCCGTGGACGGACAACATCTCGTTTGTGCGGCACGTCGATCCGCCGCAGCATCCGGCATTCTATTCGTCGGCGCGTATCACGCTAAATATTACACGGCGCGCGATGAAGGAAATGGGGTTCTGTCCGTCGGGCCGGTTGTTCGAAGCGGCGGCGTGCGGAACGCCGATCTTGAGCGACGAATGGGCGGGGTTGGGACTCTTTCTCGAGCCCGGATCGGAGATCATCGTCGCGCATAACCACGACGAGGCGTTCGCGGCGATGGCGCTCGGCGACACGGAATTGGCGGAGATCGCGCGGCGCGCGCGCGAACGCGTGCTTGACGAACACACGGCGGCGCATCGGGCGCGCCACCTCGAGATCATTCTCGAGAACACGGCCAACGCAGCCAGCGAGCGGCTGCTGGAATCCGTGCAACCCAGCGAGCCGCTCGTGGAGGTTTGACGAATGTGGGGCATCATTCCTGCGGCGGGAGCGGGCAGTCGAATTCAACCGCTGGCGTTTTCCAAGGAGCTGCTGCCAGTCGGCAGCCGTCATGAAGGCGCGGTGGAGCATCCGCGCGCCGTCAGCGAATATCTCATCGATCGCATGGTGGCCGGCGGGGCGACCAAAGTCTGCTTCGTGATCTCGCCGGGGAAGTCGGACATTCTGGAGTATTACGGCGGGCGGGTCGGAGCGGTGGATCTCGCCTATGTCGTGCAGCCGCGCCCGGCGGGATTGTGCGATGCGATCTTCCGGGCGCTGCCGCTGATTCCGCGCGACGAGCCGGTGCTGATCGGTCTGCCCGACACGATCTGGTTTCCGTCCGACGGGTTCGCGCACCTGCCGAATGATGTGCTTTCATTTCTGCTTTTTCCCGTCGAGCAGCCGCAGTTTTTCGACGCGGTGGTCACGGACGCCGACGGCGGCGTGCTGGAGATCGAGGTGAAGCAGCGACGACCGCGTTCGAAGTGGATCTGGGGTGCGATCAAACTGCCTGGTGCGCTCCTGCACGAATTGCACGCGCTCTGGCGCGAGCCCGGCCGCGGCGACGAGTATTTCGGCACGCTGGTCAACGCGTATCTCGCGCGCGGCGGACGCGCGCGCGGCGTGCGCGCTGGCGAAGCGTATGTGGACGTCGGCACGCTGCATGGCTACCGCGAGGCGATTCGTCTTCTCGGCGAACGCGTGGACACGCCGGCGCCGCTGACGGACGGCTGGCAGGCGTTCACGCCCGCGCGGGCCGTCGTCGGTGGCAACAGCGGCCCGGCCAACTCGCGCGCCCTTTAATCCACCAACCGATATTTTCCGCCATGGTCGAAGCTGTGATGTTCTGGAATGAGCCCAACAACAAGTCGCACTGGGCTTTCGAAATCGATCCGGAGTGGGCGATCTTCGCCGAGATGGTGAAGCGCGCCGCCGATGCGGTCGCGGCCGAGAATCCGCGATTGTTGCGTGTGCTCGGCGGGATGTCGCCGATCGATGCTGCGTTCACGCAATCGCACGTATCAACTGAATTTCGGCGGTAACACCGATTTCCTCAACATGCTGGAACGCGAGCGGCTCGACTCGAAAAAGATTTCGAAGACGAACGCTGTCACCAGTCAGCTCAGCGAGCCGGTGCCGGCGGAGAACGTCCACGTGGGGCCAGTTCACGGATCACGAGGCGCGCGAACAAACGGAGGCGTTCATCCGGCAGAATCGTTGCCCGGACACTCCCGCCGCGCGCGAGGAAACGCTGAGCGCATCACACGCGTGATGCCCGTGTGACCCGTAGCGGAAAGCGTGAGCTTTTCGCTGCTGGCCGGGTGCGATCGACGTGAAAAGCTCACGCTTTCCGCCACGAAGCGATCCTGTGACCACGTTTTATCTGATCCGGCACGCGGAGAAGGACGCCGTGGAAGGCGTGCTCGCGGGGCGAACGCCCGGCATTGCGCTGAGCGCACGCGGGCTTCGCCAAGCGGAGGCGCTGGCCCGGCATTTGCGCGGCGAGCGGATCGACGCGGTGTTCAGCAGCCTGATCCAGCGCGCGCAGGAAACCGCGGCCGCCATCGCGCGCGATCGCGGACTCGGCGTCGAGCTCTGCGAACCGATCACGGAGGTGGAATTCGGCGAGTGGACGGGCGCGTCGCTTTCCGGGCTGGCTCCGCAGGAGCGATGGCGGCGTTTCAACACCTTTCGCAGCGGCACGCCCATCCCGGGCGGCGAGACCGCGCTCGCGGTGCAGGCGCGTTTTGTATCCGAAATGCTGCGACTCCGCGACGCGCGACCCGGCGGCGGAGTGGCGCTCGTCAGCCACGCGAATCCGATCCGGCACGGACGCTGGCGGTTCAAGGGACGCCTCTCCGGGGCGTCCGGACGTCTCGGAGAGACGTCCCTACTTCTCAAAAGAAAAAGGCCCGCGTTGCAGCGGGCCTGGTGAGCTAAAGAGATTCGAACGCGGACGCGTCAGCTGGCGAGCTTCGGCGTTTCGGCGAGGGCGGAATCGAACGCCTTGAGCATTTCCGCGATGGTGGCGTCGGTCTCGTCGCCCATGTTGGAAATGCGGAAGGTCTTGCCCTTGAGTTTGCCGTAGCCGCCGTCGATCACGAGCTTGTGCTTCGACTTGAGCGTCTTGTTCAGGGCCGCGAGGTCGATGTTCAGCGTGTTGGCGAAGCAGTTCAGGCTGACGGAGCCGAAACTTTCCTTCGGGAAAAGCTTGAAGCCCTTCGCAAAGAGGTGGTCGCGCACCGTCTGGTTCAGGCGGGCGTGACGCGCGTAGCGGTTCTCGATGCCCTCGGCCTTGATGTCTTCGAGCTTCGACTTGAGGGCGTAGATGAGCGGAATCACCGGCGTGCTCGGCGTCATGCCTGCCTCGTGGTTCTTCTGGAATTCGAGGAAATCGAAATAGTAGCCGCGGCCGGGTTGTTTCGCGGCGCGATCGAGCGCGCGCTTGGAAACCGAGAGGAGGGCGAGGCCGGGCGGCAGGGCGAGGGCCTTCTGCGAGCCCGTAATGAAAACGTCGATACCGAGTTCGTCCTTCTTGATCGGCATCGCGCTGAACGAGCTGACGGTGTCGACGATCGAGATGACGTCGGGAAACTCGCGCACGACCTTCATGATCGCGGCGATGTCGCTCATGCAGCCGCAGGACGTCTCGTTGTGGATGATCGTGATGGCGTCGTAGGCGCCGGTGGCGAGTTCGCGGCGGACGGCCTCGGGATCGACGGGCTGGCCCCATTCGAACTTGAGCGCGCCGGCCTGGAAGCCGCAGCGCTGGGCGACGTCGTTCCACTTGTCGGAGAACGCGCCGTTCATGCAATTGAGCACCTTCTTCGCGGTGACGTTGCGGACGGAGCCTTCCATCACGCCCCAGGCGCTGCTGGTGGACAGGTAAACGGGATCCTTCGTGTAGAAGAGCGCCTGCAGCTCAGGCTGGATCGCCTGGTAGAGCGCGACGAAGTCCGTG
Organism: Opitutaceae bacterium; assembly: GCA_040255565.1. Taxonomy (GTDB): domain Bacteria; phylum Verrucomicrobiota; class Verrucomicrobiia; order Opitutales; family Opitutaceae; genus Opitutus. The sequence goes on from JBDZVH010000004.1 coordinate 110,805, forward strand.
CTGCGGTGGCCAATCATCGGCTGCGCCATCGCGCGCAGGGTTTTTTCGGAGACCGCAATGGGGCCAGGGATGAAGAGTTTGTAGCTCATGAGTTCGTGCCCGTAGGCGCTACGGAAAACAGTTTACGCCCCGCGCCGGGTCAACCTTCATTCGCACAAACTCATGTCGCAGTCCTGGCTGAAGAAAAAGGTCAACGCGCTCGAACTCTATACGGTCGACGTGATTCTCGGCCGCCGTGCGGACACGGGGGCGGCAGTCTATGGCGCTTTTTTGCAGGTGCTGTCATGGTTGTTCAACGCCATCGCGCAGGCGCGACTCTGGCTTTATCACCATCGCATCCTGCACGACCAGCCGCTCGGCTGTCTCGTGGTCGTGGTCGGTAATCTGACCGTGGGCGGGACGGGCAAGACTCCCGTCGTGGAGAAATTTGCGAAAGCCTTGCGGGACCGTGGCCGCAAAGTGGCGATCCTCAGCCGCGGCTACAAAAGCAAGTCGGCGCCGTTCTGGAAAAAATGGTGGCACGGCATCACCCACACCGCGGAGCCGCCGCCGAAGATCGTGAGCGACGGCGAGCGGGTGCTGCTCGATTCCGAGGAAGCCGGCGACGAGCCGTTCATGCTCGCGCGCAACCTTCCGGGCGTGATCGTGCTGGTCGACAAGAACCGCGTGAAATCCGGGGCGTTCGCGATCAAGAAATTCGGCTGCGACACGCTCGTGCTCGACGACGGTTTCCAATACCTGCCGCTCAAGGGACGGCTCAACCTGCTGCTCGTCGACAAAACAAATCCGTTCGGCAACGGCCACCTGTTGCCACGCGGAATCCTGCGGGAACCGATCAAGCACCTGAAACGCGCGAGCTACGTTTTCCTGACCAAGTCGAACGGTCATCGCGACGAGGAACTCGAGTCGTTGATCAAGCAGCACAACCCCGACGTCGACATCATCGAGTGCGCGCACCGTCCGCAGTATCTTCAGCGCTTCGGATTGCCCGCGGAGGCGCCGGGCGCGCGCGAGCCGTTGAGCTTTTTAAAGGGCCGGCGCGTGATGGCGTTCAGCGGCATCGCCACGCCGGAGAGTTTCGAGAAATTTCTGCGCGATCTCGGCGCGTTGATCGTCGCGCGTGAGCGCTTCCTGGATCACTATCGCTACGTCGACGAAGATTTCGAGGCGCTGTTCCGGATCGCGCGCGAGCAAGGCGCCGAATGCCTGGTGACCACGGAGAAGGACGCCGTGCGCATCCCGGAAACTTACGCGTGCCCGCTGCCGCTCTACTACTTGCGGCTCGAGATCGACATCATCCGCGGCGCGGCGGATTTCGACGAAGCGGTGGGGCGGATCTGTTTTCCCCAGAGCGGACGCGGCAAGGCAGCTTGAGCCCGGCGTCGCGGGCCGGCGGATTCGACTCCGCGGGCAGGGGAGCGGCGGGCGCCACTTCCACCTTGCGGGCGCGGGCGGGGACGACGTTAGTTGCGGATCATGATCATCGATCCGCGCTACCACGAACTCGCCGAGGGCCTCACCGGATTTTCCACGTCGCTCAAGAAGGGCGAGCGCGTGTTGATCGACGCGTTTGATGTGCCGGACGCGATCGTGATCGCGCTGATTCGCGCGGTGCGGGCGCGCGGAGCGCAACCGATGGTGCAACTCCATCGCGCACGCGTGACGCGCGAGCTCACGCGCGGCGCCGAGGCCGGTGTCTATGAACCACTCGCCGAAGTGGAGCTCGCGCGGATGCAGAGCGTGCACGCCTATATCGCGCTGCGCGGGTCGGAGAACATCTTCGAGACCTCGGACGTTCCCCCGGAGAAAGTGCAGCTCGTGTCGCGGTTGATGAAGCCGGTGCTCGATTATCGCGTCGGCAAAACGAAGTGGGTCGTGCTGCGCTGGCCGACCTCGGCAATGGCGCAGCAGGCGGGCATGAGCACGGAGGCGTTCGAGGACTTTTTCTTTCGCGTCTGCACGCTCGATTACCGGCGGATGACGCCGGGCATGACGGCCCTGAAGGAGCTCATGGAGCGCACCGATCGGGTGGAGATCAAAGGCCCCGGCACGGATCTGAGTTTCTCGATCAAGGGCATCGGCGCGGTGCCGTGCGGCGGGTTGCGCAACATCCCCGATGGCGAGGTGTTTTCCTGCCCGGTGCGCGATTCGGTTGAGGGCGTGATCCAATACAACGCGCCGACGGTTTATCTCGGCACGTCGTTCGACAACATCCGGCTCGTCTTCAAGCGCGGCAAGATCGTCGAGGCCACGTCGACGAACACGAAGCGGCTGAACGAGATTCTGGATAGCGACGCGGGCGCGCGCTACATCGGCGAGTTCGCGCTCGGTTTCAATCCGCACATCCTGCAGCCGATGCGGGACATCCTGTTCGATGAAAAGATCGCGGGCTCGTTCCACTTCACGCCGGGCCAGGCGTATGAAGAGTGTGGCAACGGCAACCGCTCGCAGGTGCACTGGGACATGGTCTGCATTCAGCGACCAGAATACGGCGGTGGGGAAATCCGGTTCGACGGCAAACTGATCCGCAAGGACGGCCTGTTCGTGCCGAAGGCGCTGCAGAAGCTGAACCCGGAGTATTTGCTCGGGAAGAAATGAAGCGCGAAGACGCCAAGAGCGGGCAAAGGAGCGCCAAGTTTGCCCGAGCGGGGATTTCTCCAGGACGGCACCTTGCTTTGCGGACCTTGGCGATCCTTCGCGTCTTTGCGCTTAATCGAACATGATCGATTTCATCCAGGCGCTGCCGAAGACGGAGACGCATCTGCACATCGAGGGTGCGCTGCCTTACGAACTGCTGCGCGCGTGGAAACCGGAGGATTATCCGGCCGATCCGGAGTTCCGTCGCCCGGATTATCGGTATCCAAGTTTTCCCGACTTCGACGCCATCTTGCTGGCGCACGCGCTGCCGTGGTTCACGAGCGCCGAACGCTACCATGAGGCGGCAAAGGCGATCTTCGCAAAGCACATCGCGCAGAACGTCCGCTACGTGGAAACCAGTTTCCACCTGCCGGTCACCCAGTTCATCGGCGTGCCCGGGCCGGAAATCATCGCGGCGATCCTCTCGGCGGCGCCGCCGGGACTCGAGGTGCGCGTTTTCACGGGCATGCTTCGCACCGACATCGTCGGCGAGCTCCGCCCGACGATCGACACGCTGCACACCTGGGAGAATTTGTCGGGCGTGGACCTGCACGGTTTCGAAGCGATGCGCACGGAGCCGGAGACGGCTGCGATCTGGGCGAGGGTGCGCGCGGCGGGCAAAGTCACCAAGTGCCACGCCGGCGAATTCGGCGGCGCGGAGCGCGTGCGCGAGGCGATCGAAGTTCTCGGCGTTACGCGCGTGCAACATGGCGTGCGCGCGATCGAGGATCCGGCGGTCGTGCGGCTCGCGGCGGAGCGCGGCGTCACGTTTGACGTTTGTCCGATCAGCAACGTCCGGCTGCAGGTCGTGCCGTCGCTGCGCGAGCACCCGATTCGCCGGCTGATGCAGGCGGGCGTGCGCTGCACGGTCAGCACCGACGATCCGCTCAACTTTGCGAACACGGTGAACGACGAATACGCGGCGCTCGCGACGGAGCTGAAGTTCACGCGCGCGGAGCTGGCGCAGGTCGCGCGCAACGGCTGGAGCGTGGCCGATGTGCCCTCGGAAACCAGACAACACTCCCTCGCGGAAATCGACCGGCTCAGCGCCGGTTGACGCCCCGGTGCGCGCTCAGGAGGCCGGGGGAAAACGATCGGGCAGCGCGCGGATCGCGGCCATGACCCGGGCCGTCATCGGATCGCAGTAGCACGCGACATAGTCAAAAAGCTCGAGCGCGGCGGCGTTCTGGAGCAGCTGCCGTTTCAATCCCTCGCGCGCGCGGTGGAGCAGCACTTTCACGTTGTCGCGGGAGATCCCCAGGCAGTGCGCCGTTTCCTCGGTGGAGAGGCGCTGCACTTCGCGGAGCAGATAGACCGCGCGGTGGTTGCGCGGCAGCGTTTGTATGGCTTCTTCCAATACGGCTTTCTTTTCCTCGGCGTTGAGCAAAGGCTCGGCCGCGGCCGGCACGGAGGGCTCGTCTGCGGGGCGGGAGCCGTTCTCCGCGAGAGTTTCCAGAACGAAACGCTTTTTGGCACGCAGCATCATGAGGCACTCGTTGATCATGATGCGGGTGAGCCAGGTGCCGAACGAGGAACGGCCGTGAAAGCGGTCGAGGTGGAGAAATGCTTTCAGATAGGCGTTCTGCATCGCATCCTCGGTCTGCCCGTGATCCTGCAGATAGGCCATGCCGGCGCGATAAAGCTGGGCATTGTGCCGTCGCACGATCACCTCGAACATCTCGCGATTACCGCGTAACACGGCGTTCACCGCCTCGATGTCCGCGACTTCGAAGGGAGCCGGCAGCGTCTCCGACGCGGCGGCGAACGAGCGGGCGGGAGAGTTCATGTCAGATTTGATGCCGAACGGCAGCGAACGTTACACCGGTCGGGTAATTGCGAAAGGAAAGACGGGCGAATCGGTCACCTGTAACCTTCAACGCCCCGCTGCATCGAATGAGGAAACGGCACCGCACTCCCGCGGACCGCGAAATTCAATCCTCCATGGCTACCACCTATTCCGTTCCCTCGGGCGCTGCCGCGTCCTCGCTCCAGACCGATAACCAGGTCGTCCGTTCGATTCACACGCTGCTCACTTACATCTTCACCGCCGTGCCGATCGTCGCCGGCGCGGACAAGTTCACCCACTTTCTAGCGCAATGGGACACCTATCTGAATCCGCTGGTGCTCCGCATCGTGCCGGTCTCGGCGAATACGTTCATGCACCTGGTAGGAGTGATCGAGATCGTGGCCGGCGTGCTGGTCTTCGTGCGTCCGCGGCTCGGCGGTTTCGTGGTGATGGGCTGGCTGCTCGCGATCGCGCTGCAATTGATCGCCGCCGGTCAATTTCTGGATATCGCCGTCCGCGACATCGTGATCGCGTTAGCCGGTGCGCTGACGCTGGCCCGGCTCACGCCCCACCTGGGCGCGAATGTTCGCCGGGCTGACGCCTGAGCACCGCGGTCCATCGAGGAGCCGGCTTGCAGACGTCCGCGAGAGCCGCGAGGCTCCGCCGCCTGCAAGCAGACTCCTCCATGCCGCTCACCTACATCGTTCCTCCCGGGATCCGTCGCGCGCGGGCCGATAAAATCCTCGCGGCGGCCTTCACCGAGCACAGCCGCGTGGCCTTCCAACGTGCATTCGATGCGGGTCTGATTTCCCGGAGAAACGAAGTTCTCGGACGCGACGCGACCGTGAACGAGGGCGACGAGATCGTGTTTTCGTTTCCCGACACGAAGCCCGCGGAGATCAAGGCCGTCGACATCCCGCTCGACGTGCTCTTCGAGGACAAACACATGCTCGCGGTCAACAAGGTCGCGGGCATGGTCGTCCATCCGGGTGCGGCGACCGAGGATGACACGCTCGTGCACGCCCTGCTCGCGCACTGCGCCGGATCGTTGAGCGGCATCGGTGGCGTCGAGCGACCCGGCATCGTGCACCGGCTCGACAAGGAAACCACCGGCGTGATCGTCGTCGCCAAGAGCGACAAGGCGCATCGCGCGCTCGCGGATCAGTTTGCGAGCCGGACGCTGACGAAGGAATACGTGGCGCTCGTGAGCGGAGTGCCGCAATTGCTGAGCGGCACGATCGATCGCGCGATCAGCCGGCATCCGGTGCATCGTCATCGGATGACGATCGGCGAAGGCGGCAAGCCCGCGCGCACGGATTGGGAGCGCGGGGAAACGTTCGGCCCGCTCGCGGCTTTGATCCGCTGCCGGATTTTCACCGGCCGCACGCATCAGATTCGCGTGCACCTGAAATCGCTCGGCCATCCGATTCTCGGCGACTCGCTGTATGGCTGGAAACCGGATCTGCGCCTCGATGAGCAACCCCAGCGGATCATGTTGCACGCGGAGCACCTCGTCATCGCGCATCCGATCAGCGGCAAAGTCCTCGATTTGCGCGCCCCGCTGCCGAAGGATTTCGTGAAGATGATGAAGGGACTGAAAACGGCCGCCAAGCGGCTGGCCGCGAACGCGCGGACGGTTTAGCGCCTCAGCTCGGACTTCTTGAGAGGCGTTCCTACCTGAATCCTCAGTGTTCGAGCAACTCGGCGGCGAGGCCGAAGCGAAGGTTGTAGAGAGAATGCTGATACGCGGTGAAGCCGCCGGTTTCGGCGACGGCGAGCAGCGTGGATAACGCGGTGGGAAACACGTCCGCGCGGGCGGCGGGAAGACCCGGGACGGCCTGCCGCTCGGCCAGCGGCATGGCGGCGAGTTCGTCACACAGCACCACCAGTTCGGCGATCTCGATCCGCGCCGGCGTGGCTTCGAGCGCGAGACCGCGCCGGGCGCCGAGAATGGCGCGGGCGGTTGTCATCGTGCCGCCAGTCGCGACCGCCGTGGCGTCCGGCAGCGTGAAGAGGAAGTTGGCTCGGACGGTGGCGGAGGAAAGCGTGCGGATCGCGGCGAGCAGTCCGAAAGGAATCGGCGCGGTCTGATCGCGCACGAAGGTTTCCGTCAGCCGCACGCAGCCCAGCTGCAGGCTCACCGCCTGCTCGATCTTGCGCTGGCGAAACGAGAGACACTCGAGGCTGCCGCCGCCGAGATCGAAGACATAGAAATTCTCCAAGCCGAGCAGCGCCGGATCGCAGGTGAGTCCGCGGCCGATGAGATTCGCTTCTTCGAAGCCGGACAGGATCCGGATCTCGTGGCCGGTGGCGGCCTGCACCTGCGCGCGGAACGAGGAGCCGTTCTGGGCGTCGCGCACCGCGCTGGTGGCGACGAGCGCGATGCGAGTCGGTGTGAAAGGCGCGATGAAATCGAGGAGTTCGCGAATCGCGCCAATCCCGCGGGCGATGCCTTCGTCGCTCAATTTGGGAGTCTCGCGGCTGATCCCGGCGCTGATTCGCGCGTCGAGTGTTTTGACGCCCAGGGCGCCAACGGAGCCGTCCGGCGCCCGCTCGGCGACGAGCGCCTTGATGGAATTGCTACCGATGTCGATGACGGCGACGGAGCCAGAACTCATGGGCCCACGGAACACACGGAAGACACGGAAGGGAAGTTCTCTTTCCGTCGGCTCCTGGAACTCACAAAACGAAATCCTTCGGCGCGATCAGGAGGACGAATTCGCCTTTCAGGCTCGTTTTGGCGAGGCGGGCCTGCACGTCGGCGACGGGGCCGACGAGGAACGTTTCGTGGAGCTTCGTGACCTCCTTGGCGACGCAGATCACGCGTTCGCCGCCGAGCGTAGTTACGATCTCGCTCACGGCCTTGTCGATCCGATGGCAGCTTTCGTAGAGCGCGAGTGTGTAATCGAATTCCCGATACTTCTCAAAAAACGAGATCCGCGCAGCCGATTTCGGAGGAAGAAAACCGACAAACAGAAAACCGTTCGTCGGCAGGCCGCTCGCGCTGAGTACCGCGGTGAGGGCGCTGGCGCCCGGAATAGGAATAACGGGCAGTCCGCGACGGCGGCAGGCCCGGACCAGGCGAAAACCCGGATCGCTCAACGCGGGCGTGCCGGCGTCGCTGACGACCGCGACCGATTTGCCGGCGGCGAGCGCGGAGGCGAGGCGTTCGGCGGCGTCGGTTTCGTTGTGCTCGTGGTAAGGGACGAGCTCCTTCCGCAGGCCGAGCCGGTTGAGCAGCAGACCGGTCGTGCGGGTGTCCTCGCAGGCGACGAAATCGACGCCGCCAAGAATCGCGCGGGCGCGGTCGGTGAGGTCGGCCAGGTTTCCGATCGGCGTGGCGACGACGTAAAGGTGTCCGGGGTGCGCGACGAGGGACGGATTGGCGGGGACGTTTTCGGCCATGGCGGCGGGAGCGTGGGGAGGCGGACGCGCGGGTCCGAACAAAAAAAGAATCCGGCCGAAGCCGGATTCAGAGAAGTCGGGAGCTGATTTAGCGGCCGAAGCCGCCGCCCATGCCGGGAATCTGGCCTTCCCAATCGGCCGGACGACTCCACGGAATCGACGTATCCCTCGGCGCCGACATGCAGCCCGCCAGCGAGGCGAGCAGTGCGATCAGGACGGCGCTGATGATGGATTTTCTGGGGGAGATCATGAATGCGTTGGTTAAAAGCGCAGAAGCGCGTTACTGGCAAGGCCCTGATGACGATTTTGCGGGCCTCAGGTAACGCGCCTCAGGTCACAACCCGTAGCGCGACAGATGCCACGGCGTTTTCGCGCGTTTTTTCACGCCGGTGAACCGGCGGTTGGCGGCGAGGTGCTCGAGGATCTTGAACACGAGCTCGGTCGAGACCTCCGCGCCGAGCTGCGTTCCGAGTTCCTCGGCGGTATAGGACTGGCCGGGCGTGGCGCTGAGCGCGGCGGCGATGCGCTGCTTGAGCGCGATGACGCCGCCGGCGGCTTTCTTGCCGGCCTCGACGCCGGGCTGGTGGTAGGCGTTGATGCCGATCAACGAGGCGTAAAGTCCGACGACGCGTTCGTAGAGCGCGATCAGGAGGCCGATGGTGCGCGGCGAGACGTCGGGCACCGTCAACGTGATCGACGAGCGGTTCTTCTCGCTGAGGGCGTCGCGCGTGCCGAGATAGAAGCCCTGCAGGTAATCGCCGGACGTGATGCCGGGTTCGACTTCGAGCGCGGTCTTCGCGTCGCGATCCTTCAGCACCTCGAGGAAGGTCACGAAAAAGTTGTTCACGCCCTCGCGGAGCTGCTGGACGTAGGCGTGCTGGTCGGTGGAGCCCTTGTTGCCGTAGACGGCGATGCCCTGGTTGACGAGGTTGCCCTGCAAATCGAATTCCTTGCCGAGCGATTCCATCACGAGCTGCTGCAGGTAACGCGAGAAAAGCAGCAGTCGGTCCTTGTAGGGCAGCACGACCATGTCCTTCGCGCCGCGGCCGTCGGTCGCGAAAAACCACATGAGCGCGAGGAGCGCGGCGGGGTTTTCCGCGGTGACGGGCTGGCGCGTGACGGCGTCCATCGCGGCGGCGCCATCGAGCATCGCCTGAATGTCGATGCCCTGCAGCGCGGCCGGCAAAAGACCGACGGCGCTCAACTCGCTGGTGCGGCCGCCGACCCAGTCCCACATCGCGAAACGCGCGAGCCAGCCTTCGTTGACCGCGGTCTGATCGAGTTTCGAACCGGCGCCGGTGACGGCGACGAACTGCTTCGCGTAATCGAGTCCGGCGGCCTTGAACGCGGCGATGGCCTCGAGCATGCCGTTGCGGGTTTCGACGGTGCCGCCGGATTTCGAGATGACGACGACGAGCGTTTTGGCGAGCTGGTTGCGCAGCTCGTCGAGGACGTAATCGATGCCGTCGGGATCAGTGTTGTCGAAGAAATGGATCGCGAGCTTGTCCTTGCGCGGACGGCCGAGCGCGTGGCTGACGAGTTGCGGACCGAGCGCGGAGCCGCCGATGCCGACGACGAGGAGGTGTTTGAATTTTCCCTTCGGACCGGCGATTTCGCCGGCGTGGACCTTGGCGGCGAAATCCTTGATCGCGGCGAGGGTGGAGGTGATTTCCTCGGTGAGCTCCGGCTTCGGCGCGAGCTGGGGCGCGCGCAGCCAGTAATGGCCGACCATGCGGTTCTCGTCGGGATTGGCGATCGCGCCGGCCTCGAGCTCGGCCATGGCCTTGAACGCGTCCTGCATGCGCGACTCCATCGACGTGAGGAAGTCGTCCGGAAACGGAATGCGGCTGATATCGAGCGAAACGCCGAGGTCGGCGTTGTGGTAAAAGTGGGTTTTGAAACGGGTCCAGGTCATGGCGCAAATAGAAGAGGGAGAACCACGAAATACACGAAATACACGAAAGGGATCTCGATCCGGATCCAAGAATTTCGTGTGTTTCGTGTTTTTCGTGGTTCCCGGTTGAGTGGTCAGAGATATTTGTCGGTGACGGCGCCTTCGGAGGCGGTGGCGACGAGCTTGGCATATTTCGCCAGGACGCCACGGGTCTCGCGAGGCGGACGCGGCTTGTTGGCGGCCATGCGCGCGGCGTAATCGGCCTCGGGGATCAGGACGCTGATCGTGTTCTTCACCGCGTCGATTTCGATGAGATCGCCGGTGTGCACGATGCCGATCGGGCCGCCGCACGCCGCTTCGGGCGTGATGTGGCCGACGTCGAAACCGTGGCTGCCGCCGGAGAAACGGCCGTCGGTGATGAGCGCGACATCCTTGATCAAGCCGCGACCGGCGACGGCGCTGGTGGGTGAAAGCATTTCGCGCATGCCGGGACCGCCGACGGGGCCTTCGTTGCGGATCACGACCACGTCGCCCTTCACAACGTCGCCGCGGAGGATGCCCTTCAACGCGTCCTCCTCGCCCTCGTAAACCTTGGCGGTGCCTTTGAAATAGAGACCTTCCTTGCCGGTGATCTTGCCGACGGCGCCGCCGGGGGCGAGGTTGCCGCGGAGGACACGCAGGTGGGTTTCCTTTTTGATCGGGTTGTCCCACGGGCGAATGATGTCCTGCTCGTTCGGATACGCGCCGTAGGGTGGCACGTCCTTCAGCGTTTCGGCGATCGTTTCGCCGGTGACGGTGAGGCAATCGCCGTGGAGCAGGCCGCGGTCGAGGAGCATCTTCATCATCGGGCGGATGCCGCCGATGCGGATGAGATGGCTCATGTTGTATTTGCCGAACGGCTTTAGGTCGGCGAGGAGCGGGATGCGTTCGCCGATCGTCTTGAAATCGTCGAGCGTGAGCGGCACGTGCGCGGCATGGGCGATCGCGAGCAGATGGAGGATGAGATTGGTGGAGCCGCCGAGCGCGGTGCAGACGGTGATGGCGTTCTCGAACGCCTTTCGCGTCATGATGTCGCGCGGCTTGATGCCTTTTTTCAGGAGGTTGACGACGGCGGCGCCGGCGCGTTCGCAATCCTGCCGCTTGGCCTCGCCGATCGCGAGTTGCGCGCTGCTGTTGGGCAGGCTCATGCCGAGCACTTCGATCGCGCTCGCCATGGTGTTGGCGGTATACATGCCGCCGCAGGAGCCGGGACCGGGAATCGCGCTCGACTCAACTTGTTTCAGGCCGGCGTCGTCGAGTTCGCCCTTGGCGTGTTTGCCGACGGCTTCGAAGACGGAGACGATGTCGAGGGGCTTCTGGTGATCGCAGTCGCCGGGCAAGAAGCCGGGGAGAATGGTGCCGCCGTAGACGAAAACCGCCGGGCGGTTCAGGCGCGCTATGGCGATCATCGCCCCCGGCATGTTCTTGTCGCAGCCGCCGATCGCCACCAGTCCATCAAACCCCTCGGCCGCGACGGCGGTCTCGATCGAGTCGGCGATCACCTCGCGGGACACGAGGCTGTAGCGCATGCCCTGCGTGCCCATGCTGATGCCGTCGGTGACGGTGATGGTGTTGAAATAAACCGCTTTGCCGCCGGCGTCGGCGACGCCCTTGCGCGCGTGATCGCTGAGCTCGCCCAGATGGACGTTGCACGGCGTCATGTCGCTCGCGGAGGACGCGACGGCGATCTGCGGCTTGCGGAAGTCGTCGTCGGTGAAGCCGACGGCGCGCAACATCGAGCGGGCAGGGGCACGGTCGTTGCCGTCGACCACCACGGAGGAGTGAGGACGCGGCAGTTCGCTTTTGGGCTGGTTGCTCATGGGAAAAGAAGGTTGCAGGACACCAAACGGGTTCGGTTCCGGCAAGCGCGTTTGCCGGCAGCGCCGCACAACTTTCGTGGTTGCCTGTGCGGTGAGGCGCCGCATTCACTGGTCGGAATTTCCCGCATGGCCTTCAATTTGAAAAAGGTGCTCAAGGCACTGCTGTTTTCCTCCAGCCAACCCCTCTCGATCAAAGACATCCAGGCCGCGTTCACGCGTTTCCACGAGAGTGTGGAAACAAGTGCGGAGAGCGACGAAGCGGCGAAGGACGGCGAAGCGGCGCCGGAGCCGGCCGCCAGCGAGTCGTTGCCCGAGGCTGCGGCGGCGGAGAATGCGGAAGCGGCAGCGCCCGTCGCCAGCGAACCGGCGGTCGAAGCCGGGAGCGATGTTCCCTCGGGCGAGCTCACGGAGTTGGCGCTCGAAACCGTGGACGACCCCGAACTTTATTCCGACGTGCCTTCGCTGATCACGGGCACGCAGATCCGCGAGGCGATGGATCTGATCGCGGCGGAACTGCGCGCGGCCGACGACGGCCTGCTGCTGATCGAGGGCAACAACGGTTACCGGCTCGTCACGCATCCGCGTTTTGCGCGCTGGGTGCGGATCCTGCGTTCGGAGCCGCCACCGATGAAATTGAGCCAGTCGGCGATCGAAACGCTCGCGATCGTGGCGTATCGGCAGCCGGTCACGCGCGGCGAGATCGAGACGATCCGCGGTGTGTCCGCCGAAGCGGGCATCAACAAGCTGCTCGAGCGCGAACTCGTTTATGTGGTCGGCCGCGCGGACCTGCCGGGCCGGCCGATCCAGTATGGCACGACGGACAAGTTTCTCGAATTCGTCGGCGTGAAGTCGCTCGATGAACTGCCGGCGTCGGACGTCCTCAGCTCGCGCCAGATCGACGAGTGGTTGAAGACCGCGACGAATCCGGCGCCGATCGGTGACCGCGACATGGGCTTGCCTGACGAGCAGTTGCCGCTGGATGCGAATGCAGCCTCCGAGCCCGCGTCTACGGCGGAAGAATCCCACCCCGCCGCCGCTGCCGACGAAAACGAAACGCCCGCCAATTCCTGAACGATGGACCTTGCCGCCATTCGCGAGAAAATCGACCAACTCGACCGCCGCCTCGTCGAGATCCTCAACGAGCGTCTGACGCTCGCCGCCGAGATCGGCAAACTGAAGCGCAGCCAGGGCGGGCAGATTTACGTGGCCGAGCGCGAGGACGCGGTGCTTCGCAAGGTCACCGGCCGCAATGAAGGTCCGATCAAGAACGAGGCACTCGTCGCTATCTACCGCGAAATCATGTCCGCGGCGATCGCGCTCGAGAAGCCGCTGGTGATCGCGTATCTCGGCCCGGAGGCGAGCAACACGCACGCGGCGGCGTTGAAGAAGTTCGGCGCCAGCGTCGACTATCACGCGATGGCGACGGTGAGCGACATCTTCACCGCGGTCGAAAAAGGCGAAACCGATTACGCGGTGATTCCGATCGAGAACTCGACCGAGGGCTCCGTGCGCGAGGCGCTCGACAGTTTTGTCGAGAGCGACCTGAAGATCGTCGCGCAGATCTATCTCGAGATCAGCCACGCGCTGATTTCCAACTCGCGACTCGAGGATATCGAGCGGGTCTATTCGAAAGACCAGGCGCTCGCCCAGTGCCGGCACTGGTTGCAGCGGCACCTGCCGCATGCGCAGCTGATCGACGCGCCCAGCACGTCGCGGGCGGTGCAGATCGCGAAAGGCGAACCGGGCGCGGCGGCGATCGCCGGCGATCTCGCGGCCGAGCACTACGGCGTGCCGGTCGTCGAGCGCAACATCCAGGACAAGGCGGACAACACCACGCGCTTTTTCGTGCTGGGCCGGAAACCGTCGGGCTCCGTCGGTGGCGGCAAGGATCTTTCGAGCCTGCTGGTGTCGCTTGGCGACGAAGCCGCGTCGCACTCCGGAGCGTTGTTGAAAATGCTCATGCCGCTTGCGGAGCGTGGCATCAATCTGACGAAGATCGAATCGCGCCCGAGCAAGAAGCGTCCGTGGGATTATTACTTCTTCCTCGACGTGACGGGTCACTACGAGGATCCGAACATGAAGGCCGCGCTGGCCGAGCTGAAGAAATTCTGCCCGGTCGTGAAGTGGCTCGGCAGCTACCCAGCGTCGGCGAGCTGACGCGCGGCGGGCTGCGCCCGCGCCGGTTCAGAGTTCTGGGTTCCGAGTTCTGAGTTCCGGGTTGGGAAACCCTGAACTCAAAACCCAAAACTCAAAACCGGGTTTGCTCGGTCTAGCCGAGCAGAACCTGCCACTGGTTATCGCGCGCGGCGCGGGCGGCTTTCAGCGCGCCGATCGCGACGTAGCGCTTGTAATCCTGGCCGGCGATTTTGACCTTCGGCGACTCATAGCCGTCCTCGACGAGTTTCTTCTGCAGCAAGGTGTCGATGCCTTTGAGCTGCGAACCGCCGCCGGTGATGATGATGTTCTGGAGCAGCGTGACCACCGAGTCGGACGAGGCGCGTTGGATCAATGTCGTGAGGGCCGGATAAATGCGATCGATGAGCGCGTTGCACGCACGGGCGAGGGCGTTGCCCAGCTCGAGCGTGTGGGCCTTTCCGCCGATCACGACCTTCACCTCGACGGGCGACCGGCTGGGGCCGACATAGCCGTGGGTCTCCTTGAGCTCGCGGACTTTGTGGCGGGAAAGACCGTTGTTCGGATAAATCCGATTCAGATCTTCCTGCAGCAGTTCATCGATCGCGTCGCCCGCGAACGGAAGGCTGATCTGATCGTCGGCGACGGGAAAATAGCCCTGCACCAAACAGAGATCGCTCGTGCCGCCGCCGATGTCGACGAACAGCGAGTTGACCACCGGATCGATGTAGTTCGCCTGTCCCAAGCGCGAATCCTCGCGGTAGCCGAGCGCGGCCAGAAATGGCTCGGGAATCAGCAGGATGCGATCGAAGATACCAAACGCGGTGCGGCGGATGTCTTCGCGCACCTGCTCGGTCGCATTGGCGGGCACGCCGACCACCGCGCGAATCTCGGCCGTCCCCGTCGGATCGGCGAGCGAGCGGATGTGCTTCAGAAAATCGCGCGCCGCCTCCGGATGCGAGATGATGCCGTGCGTCATCGGCTGTTCGAGGCGCACGTGGAGCATGTTCTGCAGCGCGTCGTCGCCGAACAAGATGGACCGATTGCCCGCGACAATGCCGTCGACGATGCCGTCCTTCACATAACCCACGACGGTCGGAATAACCTTGCTGACGGAGATGTCGTGGCCGGCGGGCGGACCGGCGAGCACGCAGGATTTGTTGGTGCCGAAATCGAAGCCCACGAGGACGGTCTTGGTTTTCGTCGGGGTGCTCGCGGGCGTGCTCGCAGGGCGCGAAACGGTGACGTTGGGGGCGTTCGCCGGGACGGCGGCAGCGGGGAGAGGTTTGTCGACGGAAGTGGTAGACATGGAGGATTTCAATCAGGGTTGGGTTGTGTCGGGACCTTTCGTCGAAGCGGGAAAATGAAAAAATTCAGGGACGGGGCTTGGTGCGGGCGGCGGCCGTCTCCTGCGACAGCATGCCGTCGAGCAGATCGGTGATCGTCGGGGACGTGGCCGGAACAGGGCGCGGAGGCGCAGGTGGAAATTCGTTGGCGCGGGGCGTGGCGGCGGTTGCCGCGGGTCGAGGATTTTCGGCGCGAGGTTCGACTGCGGGCAGCCGCAGGCGTTCCGCCAGAAGCGACGCGAGGATCTCTGCGGTCACCGTGGCGTTGGCCAGGCGTTCCGCTTCCTCCGCGAAGACCGCGGCCTCCTCCTGATCCGGCGCGGAGGATTGAATGCGGGCGGCGGTGAGGGCGCGCGGCAGTTCGCCGTGTTCCAAGTCCGCGGCTTCTTCGTTTCGACCGGTCGCGCGCAACACACCGATGCGCCGATAAATCCGGCGCACCTCGTCCCAAGTTGGTTTTGTGAAACTCTCGCTGATCGGCAGCTCTGCGCTGTTCAAGATCACCGCTAGACCGGGCGAGCGCGGGATGGTTCAAAATTTCGCGACGCGACGCCGCCCGCCCAAATCTCGCCGAATCGCGGCGCCGTCAGAGGAGCGGACGGTCGCGATACCAAAGAAAATAGATCGCCACCAGCGCGAGCAGCCCGATCGCCGCGACCGTCAAGGCGGCGATGAAACACCCTCGCTTCGCGTCGGCCGCCGCGCTCAGAGGATCGGGCGAGGGTTCCACGTCGGTGACGTGCACGGCTTCGATCGGCGGCGGCGCGGTGGGCGGAAGGGGCGCATTGGGTGCGGGCCGACCGAGTGCCGACGCAATTTCCTGGTCGAGCCAGGCGAGATGCGCCCGGACGAGTTCGCGCTGACGCTGGAGCTCGGCGAGTCGATCGTGGGACACGCCGTGACGTTCGCGGGCGTGATCGTGCCTGGCAAAACGAAAAGCGCCGCACAGCGGAAGCCGGGCGGCGCTGAAAAATGATCTGGCTGCGAGCGTTAGCTGGCGGCGGCGACGACTTCGACGCGGCGGTGGACCTTGTCGAACTTCACCACGCCGTCCTTCAACGCGAAGAGCGTCCAATCGCGGCCGGTGCCGACGTTCTTGCCGGCGTGCAAGCGCGTGCCGCGCTGGCGGATGATGATCGTGCCGGCGAGCACGGACTGGCCGCCGAAACGTTTCACGCCGAGACGCTTCGACTTGCTCTCGCGACCGTTGGACGATGATCCCTGACCTGTTTTATGCGCCATGACGGGTAGTCTCCTTTAAGCGGTGATGGATTCGATCTTGATGACGGAAAGCTCCTGGCGATGGCCGCGTTTGCGCTCCATGCCCTTGCGCTTCTTCTTCTTGAACACGATGACCTTTTCACCGCGTTTGTTTTCGAGGATCTTCGCCGACACGGAAGCACCGGGAAGGGTCGGCGTGCCGACCTTGAAATTTTCGCCCTCACCCGTGGCGAGCACTTCGTTAATTTGCACAACGGCGCCGGCTTCCGTATTCGGATAGCGGTTAACGATAAGAATATCGCCCTCGGAGACAGTGAACTGCTGTCCTTGGGTCTTGATGGTGGCTTTCATAAAAATAAACCGCGGATAAAGCGGTTTTGGATTTGTGAAAGCAAGGATATTTTGGGTGCCCGCGAAGGTTTGGGAGCCTCTGCGGTAGAACAAATCCCGTCGCGCGCTACGGGTCGGAATTCGCGGTGGGATCGGGCGTTCCCTCCAACCGTTTTCGCTCGAGTCGCGGCTCGGTCGCGCGCTCGGCGGAGAGCATCGCCTGCCGTGTCTCGACCGCGTGCTTTTCGGTTTCCAGCGCGCGGAGCTTTTCGATCGCGTCGGCCTGCGCCCGCTCCAGTTCGGCGCGATTGTCGGGCCGCGTTTCCGACAGGCTTTTGACTTCCGCGATCATCGCATCGCTTTCGCGTCGAAGTTGCGCGAGTTGGGCGTCGAGGCGTTGCCTTTCGGCTTCGTTTTCTGCGCGGCGGCGTTCCGCTGCTTCAAGGGCGGCCTGTTCTTCGGCGGCGGCCTGCGCGGCCAGGGCGGCGGTCTGTTCCGCCTGAAGCGTGGTCAGCCGGTGCGCCTCTTTTTCGGCGGCCTCGCGCCGCTGCCGCTCCGTTTCCTGGGTGGCGAGCTGCGCGCGGCGCGCGGCCAGTTCGTCGCGCGTGCGCTGCCGGTAAGCGTGGTAGGTCGAGGCGATCGCCGCTCCGGCCAGAAGAAGGACGATGAGGAGAACGGCGGTTTTCATCCGGCTTTCGGAAGACACCGGGGCGGCGGCGGGGTTCGGCTCGCTCCGGAGAAACCGCGGCGCGGGCGCTCAGGGAAATTCCGCGATGCCGGGATGCGCGGCATTGGCCGCGGCGGCGGGCAGCGCCGCGAGCAGGGAGGCGCGAAGGCTGGCTTGGAGAACGAAACGCTGGTGCAGCACGCACGCAAAGAGCACGTCGCCGGAGCCGGTCGCGGAGACTTCGCGGATGCGCGGCGGCTCGAGTTTGGCGGGCGCGTGGTCGGTATCCGCAAACCAGATTGGCCCCGGGCCGTCGGTCACGATCCAGGCGCGCACCGGCAGCGTGCGTCGGGCGGCTTCGAGCGCGGCGGGAAACGCGTCGCCGTCGATGCCCAAGGTGCGAAATTCCGTCGCGTTGATTTTCACCAGCGCGAGCGGGCGCGCGGCGAGCCATTGCAGCGGTCGGCCGTAGGTATCCGCCACGAGGTGACCGCGCCGCAGCCAGCGCTCGAGCGCCGCGCGCAACGGATCGAACGCCGCATCGTCCCAGCCCGGGATGCTGCCGCAGATCGCGAGCAGCTGACCGTCGGGTTGCGCATCGAGAAATTGCGCGCAGCGCGCGACCGCCTCGCGCGACGGCGCGATATCGGGCCCGAGAAAGGTCGTCTCGGGCTGCCCGGCGGCGCGGACGACGACGCCCGCGCGCGTCGGGCGGTCGGAGGCGAAAGCATGGAAGAAGAAGCCGCGCGCCCTCAGCCAGGTCTCGCATTCGGCGCCGGCGGCGCCACCGGTGAAGCAGAGCGCTGTATTCGCGACGCGGAGACGGTTGAGCATCTTCGACACGTTGATGCCCTTGCCGCCGACCTGAAACGACTCGGACGCGGCGCGCTGGGTTTTGCCTGCGCTCCAGGTGGCGAACTCGAGCGTCCGCTCCGCGAGCAGGTTGCCGGTGAACGTGAAGAGGTGGGGTGCGGCACTCATCGCTTCGGCGGCCGGTAAAACACGTAGTTAACGAGGAAGTCGAGGCCGAGCACGCCGGAGAGCGTGCGGATGTTGCGCATCGCACCGAACACCATCGTCAGCGGGCTCGCCTGCGGTTCGTGCACCCGCAGCAGCAGCGTGCAGCCGGCAACGGCGAGTAACGGCTGCAGCAGGAAGCAGGCGTGGTAGACGTCGATCGGATCGCTCCAACGCTGCAGGCCCCAGCGCAGCGCGTAGCCGCCGACGATCGGCGCGATGGCGGCGGCGAGCGAGGTGACGGCGAGATTCAAACCGATCGCGAGACTCTTGGCTTCGAGCGGAATCAGCCGCAGCAGGATCGTGAACTGGCCGAGCACGAAACCGGAGCTCGCGATCGCGCCCATGCTCGTCATGCCGCCGAGCGCCCAAATGAGATAGATGATCGGATGATTGTGCGGCGTGAGCAGGCACCAGAGTAAATTGGACACCTGCCACGCGAGCAACGAGCACACCATCACAGGGCGGTTGCCGAAACGGTCCAGCAGGCGACCCCAGCCGGGCAGGGCGAGCGCCCCGCCGAGCGCGGACACCGTTGACAGGATGCCGACGTCCCACGCCGAGAACTGCATCTGCTCGAACAAGAACACGTGGTAAAACGGTCCGAAGCAGTTTGCCGCGAAGGACCACACCGCGCCAAACGCGATGAACCACAGCAGCGACGTCGAGCGTCGCAGCACGCCGATTTGCTCGGTCAGCGAGAGCCGTGACGGCACGATCGGCCGGTGCGGACGCGTGGGACTGATCCATTGCCAGTAAATGGAAAACGCGCGCAGCAGCGCCGCGCCGAGGATCACCGCCTGGCAGGCGCGCACCGCGTAATCCCAGCGGGCGAGCACCCAGCCGGTGCCGAGCAGAAACGCGAGCAGCGAGATTTGGAGGATACGGTTGCGCCGGCCGAAATATTTTCCGCGGAGCCGGGCGGGCACCCATTCCTGGATCCAGGCGTTCCACGTGACGCCGGCGAGCGCGCCGAAGATGCTCGACACGAAAAACCAGCCGATGAACCAGCGCGCGGCAAGGTGCGGATCGTCGCGCGGGATGAACTCCAGCAGCACGGCGAGCACCAGCCAGCAGAGCAGGTTCAGCGACGCGTTGATCACCGTCAGGACTTTGGGCGGCTGCCAGCGCGAGAGTGCCGGCACGAGAAACACCTGAAAAAAGTTGGCGAGAAACGGCATCGCCGTGAGCAGCCCGATGCTCGGTTTGGGCAACACCCACGTTTTCGTCACGAGTGCGGTGATGAACACGTTTACCGGCAGCGACATCGTGACGATCGGCATCGCGGCGAAACCGTCGGCAATGCAGAGATTCAGGCTGCGGCGCAGGTCGGCCCGGTGCGACCGGAGGGAGAGGGCGGTTGCGTTCGAGGACATTTTGCCTGCACTCACGGGACCGCTATGGCCCGGCTCATCGTTGCAGACGAATTGCGCACGCGCGACACGGTCGCGCTGGCGCGGGAGTTAATTGGAAAAGTGCTCATGCGGCGGATGCCTGACGGGCGGGAACTCGCAAGAATGATCACCGAAGTCGAGGCCTACGATGGCGAACATGATCTGGCCTGCCACGCGCGGGCGGGCCGCACGCGCCGGACTGAGGTGCTCTACCGCGCGGGCGGTGTTTGGTATGTTTATCTTTGTTACGGCATTCACGAGATGCTGAACCTGGTGGTCGGTCCCGAGGACGCACCGGCGGCGATTCTGATTCGCGGCGTGGAAGGCATCGTTGGGCCCGGCCGCGTCACCAAACAGCTCGCGATCGATCGCTCGTTGAACGGCGCCTCCGCCGCACCGGCCAGCGGATTGTGGCTGGAGGATTGCGGACTCGCGGTGCCGCCGATGCAGGTGATCGCGACGCCGCGCATCGGGGTCGATTTCGCCGGCGAAGTCTGGGCGAAAAAGCCGTGGCGGTTTGTCGTGACGCCGCCGGGGGTTCAACGGCCGAACGTCACTCCGCTTGCGCCAGCGCGGCCGCGTCCGCCGCGGGCGGATCGTAGTCGATCAACGTCGCCACGCCCGCGCCGAACTTGAACTCGACCTCGAACTTCACCGGCAGGCGCCGCGGATCGTCCTGCGCGATCCAGACGTGCACGCGCGAGCCGCGCTTGAACATGCCTTTGGGCGGAGTCTTTTCCATGCGCGGTTCGAGCATGAGGGTCTTGAAACGACCGAGGCGCGTTTCGACCATTTCGTAGCCGAGCGCGTGGACGGTGAGCTGGTAAATTTCTTTTTCGAAGACGACGTTGATGTCGCGGGCATCGCCGGGCTTGAGTTCCCACGTGCGCGTTTGCACCAGACTCATGATCAGGTCCATCGGATCGCCGCCGGGCGGAAGGTCGATCGAGCGATCGCGCGACGAGTTGAGGAAATCGCTGAACTGCGCGACGGACTTCTGATAGTCGAATTCCATCGCGGTGTTGGTGCGTTTCTTCCCGCTTTCACTCGTTTCGGTGAGGAGCATCAGGCGGCCGGTGTTCTGATTGAAAATGGACTGGCCGCGGGCTTCGAAGGGAAACAGCCGCGACAGCACACCGCGCGTCATGGTCGTGGTCGTGACGGCCAGATGCGGCACGCCGTCGTCGATCTCGGCGGCGGCGTTGATGTTGATTTCGCCGGCGTGGCCGAAGATGCCCCAAGCGACGCGATACTTCAGCTGCTCGCCGTCGCGCAGCGGCAGGCTGGAGTCGGCGGCGGCGGCGAGCGCGACGCAGACATGAGCCAGGCAAAGCAGACGGAACAGCTTCATTCGGTGGGAGAGCCTTTCTGAGGAACGGCGGGCGGCGCTGTAAAGATTCGTTTCGCGCCGATCGCGTAAACCTTTTCGTCGCCGGCAGGCAGCCACGGCGTGCCCGCCGCCCAAGGCGAGAACGCCGGCAGCACGAGGCGTCGCGACGAAACGACCAGCGCGGGCAGCTTCAGGCGCGCGCCGGCCCCATCGCTCCAGACGAACGCGGGATGATGATGACCAACGACCTCGACTACATCCGGCGGGCACGCCGGGGCGCGATCGCCGTGGTGAAAAAGAAACCCGTCGCGCGCGAGAAAGGGACGATCCGCGGCGCGCGGCCACTTCGCGTCATGGTTGCCGGAGACGATCGCGACCGTGGTGGACGCGCGGCGCAGATAATTTTCGGCGGCGGTGCGTCCGGCGAGCGTGTGAAGCGAATCGCCGAGCCAGAGCAGTTCACGCGGCCGGTAATCGGCGACGAGCGCATCCAGCGTGCGCGCAATTTCGGCATCGCCCCAAGCCGGCAAAAGATTGCCGTGGACGCGGTGACTTTCCGCGTAGCCCCAATGCAGGTCCGCCACGGCGAGCACGCCGGTGGCGGAAAAATAAAGCGCGCGGCGTCCATCGAGCCACACGCCGGGGCGGATCTCGAGGCGAGGAACCGCAGTGGTGAAAAGACTCGGCGTGACCATTGAAGCGAGGAAGCGTCGGCGCGACCGTCCCTTGAGACAAGCGGCGGAGGCGAAACGTGCCGCAAAAAGCAACAAGGCCGTCGCATGCGACGGCCTTGCGCGGCAAGAGCGTTACAGGCGTCGCTCAGTCTTTGCTGGCGCGTTCGGCCTTGCGGCGCTCGGTTTGGCTGAGGATGCGCTTGCGCAGGCGGAGGTTTTTCGGCGTGACCTCCACGAATTCGTCGGCCGCGATGTATTCGATCGAGCGTTCGAGCGAGAGCTTCGTGGCGGGCGTGAGACCGGCGGCGACGCCTTCGCCTTGCGAGCGGAAGTTGGTGAGCTTCTTTTCGCGGACGGCGTTGACGACGATGTCCTCGTTGCGCGGATTTTCGCCGACGATCATGCCTTCATAAACCTGCTCGCCCGGACCGACGAAGAGCTTGCCGCGTTCCTGCACGAGGAGGAGCGCGTAGGTGGTCGTCTCGCCGGCCTCGGTCGAAATCAGCGTGCCGGTGGTGCGCGTCAGCACCTCGCCCGCGTGCGGGCCGTATTCCTTGAACAGATGGCTCATCACGCCGCGACCGCTGGTGGCGTTGACGACATCGATCTCGAGACCGATCAGGCCGCGGGTGGTGATCGCGGCTTCCATCATGGTGGAGTGCGGCAGCTTCTCCATGTTGGTGAGCTGGCCCTTGCGGTTGGCGAGGTTCTGCATGATGGCGCCGACGCACTCGTCGGGCACCTCGATCCAGACGGTCTCGTAGGGCTCCAGGCGCTGCCCGTCGACGATCTTCTCGATCACGGTCGGGCGCGACACGAGGAGTTCGTAGCCCTCGCGGCGCATCGTTTCGACGAGGACGGCGATCTGCATCGCGCCGCGTGCTTTGATATTGAATACACCGGCCTTGTCGGTGTCGTCGACGCTGATCGAGACGTTGGTCTTCAGCTCGCGGAACAGGCGTTCGCGAATCTGGCGCGAGGTGACGAGCTTGCCCTCCTGGCCGACGAGCGGGCCGTCGTTGACGCAGATCTGCATCTCGAGGGTCGGCGGATCGATTTGCGTGAAGGGCAGGGCGTGGCCGTTTTCGTCGGCGGTGAGCGTGTCGCCGATATCGATGTCCTCGAAGCCGGAGAGGCCCACGATGTTGCCGGCGACGGCGGCGGTGCTGGATTCGTTGGTGTTGAGGCCGGAGTATTCGAAGACCTTCGACACCTTGGCGCGGACCTTCTTGCCCCCGTCGGCGTGGCGGATGATGAAGAGGGGATCGCCGACCTTGATCGTGCCGCCGAGGATCTTGCCGATGGCGATACGGCCGACGTAGTCGCTCCAGTCGATGTTGGAGACGAGCATGTGAAACGGCTCGTCGGGTTTGGCGAACGGCGGCGGAATGTGGTCGAGGATGGTCTCGAAGAGCGGGGTCATGTCCTTCCGCTCGTCGCCGAGGTGGCGCATCATGTAGCCATCGCGGCCCGAACCGTAGACGACGGGAGCGTCGAACTGCTCCTCGGTCGCGTTGAGCTCCATCAGGAGTTCGAGGACCTTGTCATACATCTTGGCCGGCTCGGCGTTGTCGCGGTCGATCTTGTTGATGACGATCACGACCTTGAGGCCGTGCGCGAGGGCTTTGCGCAGCACGAAACGTGTCTGGGCCTGCGGGCCGTCGTAGGCATCCACGACCAGCAGCACGCCGTCGACCATGCGGAGCGCGCGCTCGACCTCGCCGCCGAAGTCGGCGTGACCCGGCGTGTCGACGATGTTGATGATCTTGTCGTGCCAGTGAACGGAGGTGTTCTTGGCCTTGATGGTGATGCCCTTTTCGCGCTCGAGGTCCATGGAGTCCATGGCGCGCTCCTCGACCTGCTGGTTGGCGCGGAATACGCCACCTTCCTTCAGGAGCTTGTCGACCAAGGTGGTTTTGCCGTGGTCGACGTGGGCGATGATGGCGATATTGCGGATGTTCTGGTTCATTGGCGGGGGCCCTTCTGGCTTTGAAAAAGGGGAAGAACGTGCGGGACCCCCAAAATGAACGCAAGAAGGAAGCCAAAGCGGTGCAAAGGCGGAGCAAACTTTGTCAACACCCCCGACGGGCCGCGAAAGCCCGTGCTTGGCGACGGGTTCCGGAAAGCAATAAGGCCCGGGAACCTTCCGGTTCCCGGGCCTTATGTGGGGGTGGGCGTTCGCCACGCGCTCTTTCCCGGCGGCACACTGTTGGGCGCGCTCGCTTTCGCGGGCCGTGTGCTCCCCGACGCCACTGTCCGCGGCATGCGGATGTATCGGTCTCATGGCGGGACCGTTCCGATCGTTTCCGTTCGGAATTTATCGAGTGAGGTCTTTTCGCCCGGTTCGGTCGCTTCCTGCCGGAAGCTACGCGCCGGACGTGGTGCAGACACGCCTGCAATCGGATCTCGCGTCGGCACCGTGGCCGCGGGGACGGCTCCGGCTTGTGGCCGGACGTTGGCCCCGCGTTACGGGTCTGACCTCTTACCTCTCAGGTTGCGTTGGGGTTTGCAGTGGGGTGATCCCGCTTTACGGGACCGCCTCGTGGAGGAGGTTGGCGGGCTTTGCCAGGCTCGCTCGCTCCCCGCAATCGCGTCTTCCTTGCGCGCCCGGCCTGTGCGAGCAGGCGGGGCCTTCTGGCGGGGTCCCGCCGAAAAACGCGACTGCGTTCTGGTCTGCGCAGTAGCAACCGGAACCCTCTGGGTAACTGCGTCGGCGCACGGGTCGAAACTTCCCATGGGCCTGACTCGGCTCGGACGCGGTTTCTGATCGCGCCTGGCCGCACAGCTCCTGATTCGTGTAACTGACCGGACACGACTCCGGATCAGAGGAGCTGGTGATATATGCCTGCCGATCGCCGCATGCGCGGTTTCGGAGGGGAGGGCGGCACCAGCTGCCGCTCGCCTTTCCCCGGTCGCCCGGGATTATCCCAGTCGTGCCTTCGGCGGGTTTTTCAGGCCGCCGCGCTGCGACTGTTCTATCAAGGAACGAGGTCGAGACTGCGGGCCGTCGCGCGAAACAGAAGCCTTTGTTCTTCACAAACGATGCACCGTCGAAACCGGTGAATAACTTGGGAGCAAACTCACTCACCGGTTGTTCACCGGACCGCTCGCGAGCTCGCCGGTGAGAAAATGCAGACGCAACCCCGCGACGTGCCGCTGCAACCGCGCTGCGGTCAGATCGGCTTCGGCTTCGCGCCAATTCATCTCGGCCTCCAAGGCCACGGCGGGAAGCGCCAGCCCGGCTTTCACCGACTGCTCCGCCAGCTCCAGCGCGCGCCGCCGATAAGCGCGCGCCTGCTCGGCGAGCACCACGAGTTCTCCGGCGTGCGTGAAATCCTGAAATGTCACGCGAATCAGCCGGACGGCTTCCTCCTCCCGGCGCTCGCGATCAAGTTCGGCCGAGCGCTGACGGTTCAAGCCGCGCGCGATCTCCGAGTCGCGTCTCCCAAAATCGAATACATCCCAGGTCAGGGCGATGCCGACCGTGCCGCCGGTGCTTGGCGCCAGCGGCAGGCCGCCTTGCACGAAGCCGGTGGCGAAGGCGGACACCTCCGGGATCCGCGCCTGCCGCGCCGCGCTCACGCCGGCCCGGGCGCGCTCGACGACCGCGGCGGCGATCCGGGCATCGGGATTCTGCGCCGCTTTCGCCAGCCAGTAATCGAGCGCCTGCGCCGGGCGTTCGGGCAACACAGGGTCGAGCGTGAGGTCGATCGTGTCCGGACGCCCGATCAGTTCGGCGAGTTGCAACCCCAGGCGTTCGCGCTGCTGGCGGCTGCGCAGCAGCTCGGCCTCGGCCTGCACGCGCCGCGCCTGGCTGCCGAGCACGGCGTCGTCGAGCGCCTCGCCGGTCGCGCGAGCGTTTTCCGCGTCGCGCAAGCGCCGTACTTCGAAGGCGAGCCGCGCCGCGTGTTGGGCCTGACGTTGGTCCTCCAGCAAGATGCCCGCGAAAAGCTCTTCGACGGAGACTTGGATCTCGGCGAGCGTGCGCGCGGTTTCACGATCCGCCGCGAGGCGCGCGGAATCGGCGGCGCGCATGCCGCTCGCGATCCGCCATTGTTGGGTCAGCGGCTGGAGAATCGTGAGGCCCCCGAAGCGCAGGAAATGTTCGCCGCGCAGCAGCGTGAGGTCGCGCGCGGGAAATGGTCCGACCGTCGGCGAGAGCGGCCCGAGCCCGAGATCGACGCCGAGCGCGTCGAGCGTCGGTGTGAGCGAGCCTTCGCGCAGCGTGAGATCGACCGGCCGAAACGCGTAGGCGCCGAGGCCGAAGGCGGTGAGGCGCGGATAACGCTGCTGACGCGCCGCGTCGGCCTCGAGGCGAGCGGCGTCCGCTTTCAGCCGCGTGAGCTGCGCGCCCTTGCTGTGGCGCCACGCGAGCCGCGTCGCTTCGTCCACCGTGAGCGGCGCCGCCGCGGTCAACGCGAGCGGAATCACCATGATCAGCAGCAGCGCGCGGGTGTTCATGCGGCACCTCCGGGCGGGACAAGTTTGGCATTCGGCGGCGGTTGCTTCATCGTCAGTCCATAGGCGGCGGGCACGACCAGCAGGGCCATCGCCATCGACCACAGAATGCCGACGGAGAACACGCTCGCGAGCGGAGCCCAGAGTGGCGACCGCGAGAGGATCATGGGCAGCACGCCAGCCGCGGCGGCCATCGAGGTGAGAAAGATCGGCCGCATCCGACGTTCGCCGGCGCGGATCGCGGCGGTCGGAGCGTCGATCGGTTCTGCGCGACGCAGTTCGTCGGCGTGATCGACGAGGATGATCGCGTTGCGAATCACGATCCCGACGAGGCTGATCAAGCCGACCGCGGCGGTGAATCCGAGCGGATTGCGCGTGATGACGAGGCCGGCCATCGCCCCGAAGACGGTTAGCGGGATCGCGAGCATCACGAGCAGGGTTTCGCGACTGCTTCTGAATTGGAACAGGAGAACAAGATAGATGAACACGACGCTCGCCAGGAGCGCGCCGGCCATTTTCCCGAAGGTTTCCTGCTGGCCCTCGTGCTCGCCGCCAATTTCGACGCGGTAGCCGGGCGGCAGCTCGAGCTGCGGTAACTCGCGTCGGATCGCGCCGAGCACCTGCGAGGGCAGGACGTTCGTCGCCGTTTGGGCGCGCACGGTCAGCGTCCGCACACCGCCGCGATGTGCGATCTGCGCCGGGCTCCAGACCGGCTCGACGGCAGCGACCTGTTGCAACGGCACGCTTCCCTGCGTGAGCGGAGCGCGCAGCATGAAACGATCGAGATCGTCGAACGCGCTGCGATGCGCTTCGCTCAGCCGCAACACGATCGGCACCGGCGCATCGTGTTCCCACAGCTCCGTCGCGGCATAACCTTCGAATCCGGTCATCACCTGGCTAGCGATCACGCTCGTCGTGAGCCCGAGGCGGTTGGCGACCTCGCTGTTGACGCGCAGGTCGAGCGAGAAGCCTTCGAGGAAATCGTCGCGCACCTGGGTCGCTCCCGCCGCGCGACAGAAGATCGCTCGCACTTGGTCACCGAGCGTGCGCAGCACGGCGAGATCCGGCCCGACAATCCGCACCTCGACCGGCGCTTCCACGGGAATGCCTTGTTGAAAATTCGCCACATTGATGCGGGCGCCGGGCGCGAGGTCGCGCAGCTTCGCCGCGTAATCGCGCACCGCGGCGTCGGCTTCCGCGACACTGTGCGTGCTGACGAGCAACATGCCGTAGCTCGGACGCGGGAATTCGGGCGCAAACGAGTAATAGACACGCGGTGCTGCCGTGCCGACGAACCCCGCATAAGTTGCAATCCGCGGGTCGCCGCGGAGCGTTTCCTCGATGCGGCGCACGACGCGATCCGTGGCTTCGAGCCGCGTGCCGAGCGGCAGGTCGACTTCGATCACGAACTGCGCGCGTTCCGCGGCGGGAAAGAATTTTTGTTGGATCAGCGGCAGGAGGAGCAGCGCAGCTGGCAGCGAAAGCACACCCGCGATCAGCGTCAGGATCGGATGGCGCACCAACGGATGCAGGAGGCGCGTGTAGCGCGATTGCACGGCGGCGAGCACGCGCGCGCTGAGGTTGCGCGGTTGTTCCTTCAGCCCTTGCCGGATGAACGTGTAGCACAGGACCGGCGTGAGAAACATCGCGACGAGAAACGAAACCGTCAGCGCAATCGCCACGGTGATCGGCAGCGCGACGATGAATTCCCCGACCGATCCGGTCAGAAAGAAGCCGAGCGGGGCGAAGGCGAGGACGATGGCGAGCGTCGCGGTGAACACCGGCACCGCGAGGTCGCTCGCCGCGCGCCAGGCGGCGTCCCACTGTGGCAGGCCGTGGTCGAGTTTCTCAACGTAGTTGTCGGCAATCACGATCGCGTCGTCGACCACGATGCCGAGCACGACGATGAGCGAGGCGAGCGAGACCTCGTGCAACTCGATGTGCAGCCAGGCGAGAACCTGAAACGTGATCGCGATCGTCACAGGAATCGCCATCGCGGCGATCGACGCGACGCGGAACGGCAGGAGCAGCATCGTCACCAGCACCACCGCGCCGACCGCGATGAAAAATTCGCGGATGAAATGCGTGACCGATTCGGCGACGACTGCGGGCTGGTCGTTGATCACCGTCAGCGCGATCTCGCCGGGCAGCAGCGCGCGGGTGCGATCGAGCGTGGCCTGCAACGCGCGTCCGAACGCGACGATGTTGTGCCCCGGCTGCATTTCCACCGACAGAAGCAGCACCGGATCTTCGCGGCCGTCGATGCGGAGGAACGAGTCGGCGTCCGCGAGCCGGCGATCGACGCGTGCGACGTCGCCGATGCGGGCGATGCTTCCGGTCACCGGATCGGTGAACACCACCTGCTCGCGCACCTCCTCGACGGAGGTGAAGCGACCGCGCGTGTGCAGCGGCACGTGCACGTCGTCGACTTTGATCGAGCCGGTGTAGGGCGTCGCGTTCTGCAGTTTCAACGCGGTGACCACCGGGGCGAGGCCGAGCCCGTAGCGGGAAAGCCGCTGCGAATTGGCTTCGACGTAGATCGTCTCGTGGCGTTCGCCAAAGCGCTTGATGCGGCCGGCACCGGGCACGGTGCGGATCGCGTCCTCGATCTGTTCCAGGAAGCGGCGGAGTTCCGCATAACTGTGCCGCGGCGACGAGACGCCGATCAGCAGCGCGACCGACTGGCCGAAATCGGAGTTCACGAGCGGCCCGAGGGTGCCGGCCGGGAGTTCGCGCTGTTTCAACTCCGCGAGTCCGAGCCGCAGGCGGGACCAGAACGCGTCCTTGTCCTTGACCCATTCGTGAAGCTCGACCGTGACGACGACCTGGCCGTCGCGCGTGACGGACGACGTTTTCACCGCGTTGATTTCGGTGAAGGTGAACAGATACGACTCGATCGGCCGCGTGATCTGCTGCTCGACCTGGGCCGCCGTGGCGCCGGGCGAGAGCGCGATGACGAGCGACTTGTTGATGGCGATGGTCGGCGTGTCCTGCCGCGGCATCGTGAGGAGCGCGTGCAGGCCCAGGCCGAGCACGATGACGCTCAACACAAGCACCACCTCGCGATGGCGGAGCGGCCAGATGAGCGCCCTCATGGCTGTCCCGTCGCGATCGCCATCCCGTCGAAAAGCGGTGAGGCGGACGCGGTGACGACCTGTTCGCCGGGCTGCAGGCCGGAGACGATTTCGACTTCGACGCCGCGGGGGTGGCCAACGCTCACGATGCGGCGCGTGACCGTGTGACGTTGCGGATCCACGATCCACACGTAGAGCGCGCCGTCCGGAAAACGCTGCACGGCGGCGGGCGGCAGCGTGATCACGGATTGCTGCGAGCCGACCGCGATGGACGCGACGACGACGTTGCCGGGCCGAAACGCATGGTCGGCGTTGGCGAGCCGGATTTTTACGGGAAACGTGCGCGTGATCGCGTCGGCCTGCGGCAGGATGGTTTCGATGGGCGCGGTGGCTGCCACGCTTTCGTTCGCCGCGAGCCGCACGCGCGCGGTTTGTCCGGGTTTCAGCCGCACGGCGGTCGCTTCGGGCACGCTCAACGTAGCCCAGACCGGCGCGGTCGCGAGCACCCGGCAAACTGGAACGCCGGGCGCGACGACGGTGCCGACCGCAATGGCGTGGCGGGTCACGCGTCCGGCGAACGGCGCGCGCAGTTCGGTGTAGGCGAGCCGCTGGCGGGCAAGGGTCGCGGCGGACTCGGCCTCGGCGAGGCCGGCGTTGATCTTGTCGAAATCGGTCGCGGTGAGGCTGCCCAGTTCGTGCATCTGCCGCAGCCGGGCGGCACGGGCGCTCGTCTCCGCCAGCCGCGCCTCCGCGATCGCGACTTCCTGGCGGTAATCGGTGTCGTCGAGTCGCGCGAGAAGTTGTCCGGCGGATACGGACGCGCCGTCCTCGACTTCGAAACTGCGGACGCGGCCGGCGACCATGAAACCGAGTTGCGCCTGGTCGACGGCTTCGATCGTGCCGGACGCGGACAACTCGTCGGCGACCTCGCGCGGGCTCACCGTGACGACTGCGACGGTCGGCGCGGCCGAGGTCGCGGGCGGCGGTTTGCCGCAGGCGCCGAGCAGGAACAAGAGACTCGCGAGACAGGCTCCGAGGGCGATCGCGGCGAGAAAGGAGCGGCTCATGGCGGAGATTTTTCCACCCGAACGATCGGGAAGAGAAAGCGACTCACCATGTCCTGCGGAACCAGCAGGGTCAACGAGCGCCAACGAGTCCAGGGCGGGAATCAGCGGAACTGAAGCGGCGTAGTGCGCGCGGCGATGCTTGCGGATCGGCCCGTTTCCAATTTGAGGTTTCTTCTTTGCACCGTTTCTCATGCCTGCTCCGCGCGATCTGCCCATCTACGAACTTGAGTCCGCCGTCGTGGCGTCGCTGCGCGCACAAGGCCGCCTGATCGTCCAGGCGCCGACGGGTTCGGGCAAATCGACGCAAATTCCCCAGATGCTCCTGCAGCACGGGCTGGCGGGCGAAAAGGGCGAAGTCGTCGTCTTGCAACCGCGCCGCATTGCCGCGCGCATGCTGGCGAAGCGAGTCGCGGAAGAAGTCGGTTCCAACCTCGGCGATGTCGTGGGATATCAAATACGCCTCGAGTCGCGGGTGAGCGCGCGCACGCGGATCCGTTTCGTGACGGAGGGAATTCTGCTGCGGCAGATGTCGTTCGACGCGGCGCTGTCCGGCGTGAGCGCGGTCGTGTTCGACGAGTTTCACGAACGCCATCTTTACGGCGACATCTCGCTGGCGCGGGCGTTGCAGATTCAGCGCACGACGCGGCCGGATCTGAAGATCGTGGTGATGTCCGCGACGCTCGATGCGGCGGTGCTGAAGGATTATCTCGCGCCGTGTGACGTGCTGGCGTCGCAGGGCCGCAGCTTTCCGGTGCGGATCGAGTATCTGCCGAAAACGGTCAACTTCGAACAGGATCCGGTGTGGGAGGTGGCGGCGCGGGAGTGCGAACGGATCGCGCGCGACACGACCGGCGACATGCTGGTGTTCATGCCCGGCGCGTATGAAATCGGCCGCACGGTCCAGGCGGTGCAGGGCGCGCGCGGACTGAGGGATTTCGTCTGTTTTCCGCTGCACGGCGAGCTGCCGCCGGAGCAGCAGGATCGCGCCGTCGCGCGCTACGACGCGCGCAAGATCATCGTTTCGACGAACGTCGCGGAGACGTCGCTCACGATTGAAGGCGTGACGGCGGTGATCGACAGCGGCCTCGCGCGGATCGCGCGGTTCGATCCGCACCGCGGAATCAACACGTTGCTGATCGAAAAGATTTCGGCGGCGAGCGCAGATCAGCGCGCGGGTCGTGCGGGCCGCACGGCGCCGGGCGTGTGCGTGCGACTGTGGACGGAGCGCGAACACGGCCAGCGGGCGCCGCAGGAATTGCCGGAGATCCGCCGGCTCGATCTCGCGGAAGTCGTGCTGACGCTGAAGGCGAGCGGCGTCGACGACGTGGCGAATTTCGGCTGGCTCGAGAAACCCGATCCGCGGGCGCTCGAACGCGCGGAGACCTTGCTCGCGGACTTGGGGGCGGTCGGGAGTGGCGCAGATTCGTCCCCGGAGAAGGCGGGTCAAAGACCCGCCCTTCGTATCACGGAGATCGGGCGGAAGATGCTGCGGTTTCCCGTTCATCCGCGTTATGCGCGGATGCTACTGGCGGCGCAGGAGCGTGGTTGCGTGCGACCGGTGGCGATGATGGCGGCGTTGACGCAGGGGCGGAACTTCCTGCTGCGCGGCGTCTCGCGCGACGTCGAGCAGGCGCGCGAGGATGCGCTCGGCGAGGAACACGAAAGCGATTTCTTCCTGCTGATGCGCGCGTGGCGTTTTGCGCAGCAGGCGAACTTTGCGGTGGACGCGTGCCGGCGATTGGGGATTCACGCGCAAGGCGCGCGCCAGGTGGGACCACTGTTCGAGCAGTTTCTCGATATCGCGGAAAAGGAAGGACTCGACGTTTCCGAACGCCGCGTGGACGGCGCGGACGTGAGGAAATGCGTGCTTGCCGGTTTTTCCGATCAACTCGCGAAGCGTCTCGATGCGGGCACGCTGCGGTGCGAACTGGTGCATCAGCGGCGCGGATTGCTGGCGCGCGAGAGCGTGATTCAGAAAGCGCCGCTGCTGGTCGCGGCGGAGATCAGCGAAATCGAAGGTCGCGGCGGCGAGGTGAACGTGCTGCTTACGCTCGCGACGGCGATCGAGGAGGCATGGTTGAAGGAGATTTTCCCGGGCGACTATCGCGAAACGAAAGGCGTGGTTTACGACGAGCAGGCGAAGCGCGTGGTGTCGCGTCGCGAGCGACGTTTCCGCGATCTTGTGCTGGAAGCGAAAGCGAGCAGCGAGGAAGCGCCGCTGAACGAAGCGGCGGCGTTGCTGACGCGCGAAGTGCTCGCGGGACGCATCAAACTCGAGGCGTGGGACGACTCGGTGGAGCAGTGGATCGTGCGCGTGAACCGGCTCGCGGAGTGGTTTCCGGAGTTGGAGGTGAATCCGTTGACGGACGCCGATCGCGCGACGCTCATCGAGCAAGTCTGCTACGGCGAACTGGGCGCGCGCGCGGTGAAGAACAAACCGGTGATGCCGGTGCTGCGCGACTGGCTCACGGCGGAACAGATCGCGGTGCTGGACGATTATCTACCGGAGCGATTGACGATGGGAAATGGCCGGCGCTCGAAGCTGCGCTATGAAAAGGAAGGGCCGCCGATTCTGTCGGCGCGCATCCAGGAACTCTACGGCATCGACGGTCGGTTCACGATCGGGCACGGCCGCGTGCCGGTGAAGTTCGAAATCCTCGCGCCGAACCAGCGGCCGATCCAGGTCACGGATGACCTGACGAACTTCTGGCGCGAGCAGTATCCAAAAATCAAAGCCGAACTCTCGCGGCGCTACCCGCGTCACGAATGGCGGTGAGGGCGGCGAACCACGAAATACACGAAAGACACGAAAAGAAGGCCCACGGAACACACGGACGACACAGAAAGTGGATGGATCAGCTCACGCGTGATGCCGTTCGCGGGCCGGTTCGTTTTCTGTGTGTTCCGTGTCTTCCGTCGGCCGGATCGGCTTTGCGGTGGGGCGATCAGCGGGCGGTAGCTTTTTCGTCGTAGAAGGCTCTCAGGACGTGGAACGCCTTTTTCTTGATGCCGTTTTGACCGATCAGGCCTTTGCGATTCCAGCCGTCCTGGATGTGCGGGAGCGGGCGGCGCGGAGAGCGGAAGTCGCACAGGATCCACGGCGTGGCGCCGCGCCATTGCGGGATTTTTTTCAGCATCGCGATCGTCTGCGCAAACAGCTCGGCCTGATATTCCTCGCTGAAGCGCGTGGCGTTGTCGGCATGATAACCCTGCAGCGCATCGGCGCCAAATTCGCTGATCATCACCGGCTTTTCGTAGCCGAAACTCCAGCGCAGGCGGCTGAGCTTCTCTATCGAGCCGTCATACCAGCCGACATATTGATTGAAGCTGAGCAGATCGGTTTTCGCGCCGAACGGATCGTCGACGATCTTGTGCAGCGGGTCGGCCGGATCGGTGTGCACTTCCATCGCGGCGGAGACGAGTCGCGCCGGATCGAGCGCGCGCGCGGTATCGACCAGCGTCGACAGGAAACGCGTCCGGGCGTCGCTGACGGGCGTTTCGTTGGCGACGGACCAGACGATGACGCTGGCGCGGTTGCGATCGCGCACGATGAGGTCAGTGAGTTGTGCCTGAGCGTTCGCGAGCGTGGCGGCATTTTCCCACTGAATCGTCCAATAAACGGGAATCTCTTCCCAGAGCATCAAGCCGAGTTCGTCGGCGACGCGCGCCATCCATTCGTTGTGCGGGTAGTGCGCCAGGCGGACGAAATTGCAGCCGAGCTCCTTCGCCCAGCCGAGCAGCATGCGGGCTTCGCCTTCGGTCGTGGCGCGGCCGCCGCGCAGCGGGTTTTCCTCATGCAGGCAGATGCCGCGCAGAAACACGGATTCGCCGTTCAACAGGATGTCGACGCCGCGCGTGGCGATCGTGCGAAAACCGATGCGTTCTGCGACATGATCGGCGCCGGCGCGGATCTCGACCGCGTAAAGCTTCGGGTTCTCGGGCGACCAGAGCGAAAGCTGCGGAGCCGTCAGCGACGCGCGCGCGAGTCCGTCGGAGCCGACGCGGGCGGTCGTGGTGAGTTGAAGTTCCGGGATGGCGATTTCGACGGTCATGGGCGCCGGGCCTGGCCCGGCGCTGTCGAGATGCACAACGGCGTCGATGCGATCGCGCGAACCCTTCGCGAGCTGGATGTGATAATCGCGGATGAAGGTTGAGGGTGTTTCGACGAGCCGGACATCGCGCGTGAGTCCGCCGTAGTTCCACCAATCGGTGTTCACCGTCGGGACGGCGTCGAGATGACGGGTGTTGTCGACGCGGACGACGAGGGAGTTGTCGGTGGGCTTGACCTGGCCGGTGACCTCGTAAGCGAACGGCGTGAACCCGCCGAGGTGCGTGCCGAGTTTCCGGCCGTTGAGATAAACATCCGCGCGATAATTCACGGCGCCGAAATACAGGAAGAGACGCCCGTCGGCCGCTGAGGGCGTGTAGTCGAACTTTCGCCGATACCAGACCGAGCCCTCGTAATAGAGCAGCTGGTCATCCTGCGAATTCCAGTCGCCCGGGACGGTGAGCGTCGGGCTCGTGTCGAAGTCGTATTCCACGAGGTCGGCTTTGTCGCGCGGCTTGCGATCGAGGAAGTAACCGCCGGTGGGATTCTCGCGCGCGTCGTAGGGCTGGTGACGGTAATCGTAGTAACCGTTTTCGTAGGGATCGACGATGACGTGCCACGTGCCATTGAGATCGAGGCCCGCGCGGGCGTGGGGTTGAAGCGGTGCCGTGTCGGCGCGCGCCGCGAGAGCAATGAGACCGAGAACGAAAATCAGCAGGGGTGGTCGCATAAGAAACGGGGGGTGGGCGGAGGTATCAATGCGGCGAGCTGTCGGCCCGCATCGGCCCGCTGCAATCAAGTCGAGTCGGGAAAATGAGCGCGAACGGAAAATGGGTGAAACTTTCGCGACCCAGCGGAGTTCTACCCGCATGCTTCTCGATACCCTGGGGCGTGATATTCGTTTGTCGCTGCGCAGTCTGGCTCGCGAAAGGAAGTTCAGTGCGACGGTGTTGTTGATCATCGCCCTGTGTCTCGGGGCCAACATCGCGATCTTCGCGGTGGTTTACGGCGTGCTGTTGAAGCCGCTGCCGTTTCGCGATCCGGAGCAACTCGTCCTGGTGGCGAACGCCTACCCGAAGGCGGGCGTCGAACGCGCGGGGACGTCGGTGCCGCATTATATAGAGCGAAAAGAGGGCGTCGGTGCGTTGGCGGAATCCGGCGCATATCGCGGCTCGGGCGTGACGATTGGGGAAGCGGGTTCGCCGGAGCGCGTCGATTCGATCTCGGCGACGCCGTCGTTCTTCCGCGTGCTGGGAGTGAACGCGGCGCTCGGCCGCACGTTTACTGACGAGGAAGGATTTTACGGAAAACACCAGGTGGCGCTCATCAGCGACGGACTCTGGCGACAGCGCTTCAACGCCGATCCCGAGGTGATCGGCCGCAAGATGCGCGTGAATTCCGAGGACTTCACGATCGTTGGGGTGATGGCGCCGGGGTTTCGTTTTCTGTCGGAGAAAGCGTCCGTGTGGACGCCGCTGTGTTTCAGCGACGACGACCGCAAACCGGAGCGCCGCCATGCGAACAACATGAGCATGATCGCGCGGCTGCGGCCGGGCGAAACGGTGGCGAGTGCGCAGGCCCAGGTGGACGCGTTGAACGAGCGCGCGATGGAATCCGATCCGTTCGGAAAACTCGTGAAAGACGCGGGTTTTCACGCGCAGGTGTTCAGCCTCGCGCAGGATCACGTCCGGGAGTTGCGGCCGGTCCTGCTGCTGCTGCAGGCGGGCGTGCTTTTCCTGATGCTGATCGGATTGGTGAATCTGACGAACCTGATGCTGGTGCGCGCGACGGGACGCGCGAAGGAATACTGCGTGCGCCAGGCGCTCGGCGCCGGCCGCGGGCAGCTCGCGCGCTCCTTGATCACGGAAACGGTGTTGCTGGCGCTGGCCGGCGGCGCGCTCGGGCTCGCGCTCGGCGCGGCGGGCCTGCGCGGAATCGAGCTGATGGTCTCGGATCTGTCGCTGCCGATCGAGGGCGGGATTGGTTTTGCGGTGATCGTGGCGGCGCTCGCCGGCTCCGTTATCCTCGGACTCGCGCTGGCGATTCCCGTCGTGTGGCACACGCTGCACGGAAATTTGACGGACGCCCTGTCGGTGGAATCGCGCGGTGGCACGACCACGCGCGCGGTGCACCGGTTGCGGCACGGTTTGATCGTGGCGCAGATCGCGCTCGCGTTCGTGCTGCTCGCCGGCACGGGCCTGCTTGGCCTGAGTTTCAGTCGTGTGCTCGCAGTGAATCCGGGGTTTCGTCCCGATCACGTGCTGACCGGCCGGCTGGCGTTGCCGTGGCTGACTTACAAGGAGGAGAAGCAGCGGTTGGCCCTCGTCGAAAAACTCACGCTGGAGTTGCAGGCGGTGCCGGGCGTGACGGCCGTCGGTTTCGATTCGTCGGCGCCGTTCAGCGGTTCCAACGACAACAACGCGATCTGGGTGGAAGGCTACGCGCCGGCACCGGGCGAGGCGATCCAGGCGCACTACACGCGGGGAGTGGCGGGCGACTATTTCACGTCCATCGGCGTCCCGCTGCGCGAAGGCCGCTTCATCACGACGGCGGATTCGCACGCCGAGTCGCCGGTGTGCGTGGTGGACGAGGATGTGGCGCGGCGTTACTGGCCGAAGGAGAGCGCGCTCGGACACCGGCTCGCCAACGGGCCGCCGGGCAACGACCAGACGCTTTTCACGATCGTCGGCGTGGTCGGAGCGGTGAAACAAAACGACCTCGCCGACCGCAAGGCGAACGGCGCGATTTATTTTCCGTATCGGCATTATGCGGCGCTGCACTTCACGGTCGCGGTGCGCACGCAGCAGGCACCGGAGCTGGCCGGGCCGGCGTTGCGCGCGGCGGTGTTGCGGACGGATCCCGAGCTGCCGCTGCACGATTTGAAAACGATGGAGGCGCGGATCGAGGACAGCGTCGCGAATCGACGCGTGCCGCTGCTGCTGGCGGGGATCTTCGCGGGCGTGGCGCTCGTGCTCGCCGCGGTCGGGATCTATGGCGTGCTCGCGTATGCGGTCGCGCAGCGTCAGCGGGAGATCGGCGTGCGCATGGCGCTCGGCGCGCAGGCCGAGCAGATCCTGCTGCAGTTTCTCGGCCTCGGCGCGCGACTGCTGTTGGTCGGTCTGCCGATCGGCATTCTCGGTGCGTGGTTCGCGGGACGGGCGATGGAAGGGCTGCTGTTCGGCGTGCAGCCAGCGAACCTGTTCGTCCTCGGCGGAACGGTCGCGGTTCTGAGCGTTGTTGCCTTGCTCGCCTGCTTGTTGCCATCGCGCCGCGCCGCGCAGGTGGCGCCCATCGAGGCCTTGCGCGGAAACTGAATTCGGACCTGGCGTCAGGATCAGATTATGCCAGTCCTTGGCGACAGCGCTGACCGAACGGGCAAAAAGTGCGGACGCTTTCGGGCAAAATTTGCGCAGGGCTCGTCAATCGACGCAGCGACGGGGTGGGGCCGCGGGCGTAGAGTGCGCGCGAACCCAATACTCCATCATGGCTTCTCTGAGCGATCGTCTTCCCACCAATGCCGCCGGCCCGTTTTACGTGGACGGCTCCTGCATCGATTGCGACCAGTGTCGCGTCGTCGCGCCGGATTTCTTCGGCCGCGATGACGACAGCGGCATGTCGTTTTTGCGCAAACAACCCGCGACCGCGGAAGAAGTCGCATTGGTGGAACAGGCGATGTCCGAGTGCGCCACCAGTTCGATCGGCAACGACGGCGCCTGAGGCCGTTCAGCCTTCGACCGGCGCGCGCAGAAAGCGGCTGCGGCGGGCGTTGCGCGCCGGCTCCCGTTCGGCCGGCGCCTTGTAGGGCCGGCGTCGATACCCGGCGCGGTTGGGATCGCGGGCGCACTGCAGTTGATACTCCTGCATGCGCTGGAAAAGTCCGAGCAACTGCTCGGGCTGCGCGTAGTGGTCAAGTTGCGAGCGTGCGAGCGCGAGCAGCGTTTCGTGCACCGCTTCGAGCGTGGAAAGACAGCCGTCCTGCGGCTGCTGTTTGATGAGATACCGGCTCGGCGCCGAGGGCGTGAACATGATCCGCGGCAGCGTCTGCAGACGCGGACTCAACCGGAGCATTTTGCGCGCGCAGCTCCACGTCGCATCCAGCAGGAAAATCACGAGTTGGCGGTCGCCCAATTCCGCGGTCGCGAGTTCGCCGCGGGAAAGGTTGCGCGCGGTTTCGCCGGGATAAAGCAGGACGGGGAAGTTCGCCGGATCGTCAATCAGGGCGGCGACGCCTTCGTGGCCGTCGAAGCCTACGCCCATCACGATCTCGCTGTTGGGCAGACACAGGTGCGTGAGCCGTCCGGTCGCGGCTTTCTCCTGCTTGAACTCCTTCGGATGCATGAGAAACACGAAACGCGTGCGCGTCTCCATCGGCACTATGGATCCACACCAGCAGAGCGGCTTCGGCCAGAAGCAGCGGTAGCAGGTTTCGCGCGCCATGCGGTCAGTTCGCCGCGACTTTCGGCGTCGCCTCGGTGGAGAAACGAAGCACGTAATAGGTCGCGCGCCCGTCGCCGACGTTGCGCAGGCCGTGCTCGTCGTTGGAGCCGAGAAACACGAGCGAGCCCTCCCCGATGTGCTGCGACGCGCCGTTGATCGTGACCTCGACCGTGCCTTCCTTCACCAGGATCATTTCCTCGTCGGGATGCCGGTGCGGCGCGTGCGGCGCCTCGCCGGGATTGATCGTGGTGATGTGACATTCGAACTGCGTGCACGTGAGCGTGCGGGAATCGAACACGTCGCGCCGCTCGCCAACCTTCGTCGGTTTGACGGCAAGGTCCGCCCAGTCGAACGCGTGCGACGCGAGGAGATCGGGGCCGGCATAGTCGATCGCCGGGCGAGCGTCGACGCGCGCGGTCGCGGCGGTGACGAAGTTGAAAACATAATACGTCGCCGGCGTGTCGCCGGCATTGCGGACGCCATGCAGGTCGTTGGAGGCGGCGAACACCAGTGAACCCGGACCCACGCGGGTGTCGCGACCGTTCAGGTGCACGTCGACCGAACCTTCGAGCACGATGAACAGTTCCTCGCGCGCGTGCCGATGTGGTGCGTGGGTGTTGGCGCCCGGCCGGACGGTGCTGATATGCGCCTCGAAACGCTCGAGCGTGGTGGTGCGCGCATCGACCACGTCGCGGCGGCTGCCGCTGGCGGTGGGTTTCACCGCGAGCGACGCAAAATCGAACACCGCGGAACCGATGCGTTCGGGCGCGGCGGAGGCGGCAGGGGAGTTCATGGGGAGGAGCGGGATCGTGCCGAGGGCGAGCAGCGAGAAAGCGGCGGAGCAGGGGAAACGTTTCATGGTCACGGGCGGCGGCGACACAGGTTTGCCGAGCCGGACAGCGCTTCAACGAAAATGCAGCCCGCGGGTTTTCGCGCGGATTGAAACCGTTGGCGGACAATGCCGTCATCAGGCGACATGAATTTCGCCGCTTCGTCCGCGCAGGCGTGGGAACCGCTCGCCGCCTCGGAATGGAATCGTGACGCGGCGCGGCATCTGCTCCGGCGGGTGGGGTGGACGGCGCGGCTGGAAGAGGTCGAGCGTGCGTGCGACGAAGGCATCGACGCGACGCTGGAGCGCTGTTTCCCGTCGGAGCCGGCGCCGTTGCCGAAGACGGAAATGATCGCGCGCTTCGAGGCGGATCTGCCGGACCTGCTGGGAAAAATTCGCACCGCGCGCGGACCGGCGATGAGGGAGGCGCGACGCGAAATGCGCGAGCGCGCGCAGGCGGCGTTGCAGGACTTTCGGCTCAAATGGCTGCAGCGGGCCGCGGAGCCGGCGCAGGCGGCGTTCGCGAAATGGACGCTCTTTCTCAGCGACGTTTACGTGGTCAGCGCCGAGAAGGTGCGCAGTCCCGACCTGCTCTGGCGGCATCACGAAATCCTCGCCCGCCATGCGCTCGGGCCTGCGCCGGTGCTGACGAAAGCCGTGTCGCGGTCGCCGGCGATGGTGCGTTACCTGGATCTAGACCGCAGCGTGGCGGAGGCGCCGAACGAGAACTTTGCGCGGGAGCTGTTCGAGCTTTTCGTGCTGGGTGAAGGCCATTACGCGGAGGCGGACATCAAGGAAGCGGCGCGGGCCTTCACGGGCTATCGCGTGCAGGCGGCCACCGGTGAGTTTCGCCTCGTGCGGCAGCGTCAGGACGCCGGCAGAAAAACGATTTTTGGACG
Organism: Opitutaceae bacterium; assembly: GCA_040255565.1. Lineage (GTDB taxonomy): Bacteria > Verrucomicrobiota > Verrucomicrobiia > Opitutales > Opitutaceae > Opitutus. The sequence goes on from JBDZVH010000004.1 coordinate 151,310, forward strand.
CACAGGTCGCTTCAGCGGCGACGACGTGATCGATCTCGCTTACGCGCAGCCGGCGGCGGCGACTTTCCTGCCGGGGGAGCTGGCGCGTTTCTATCTTTCGGATCGGCCGTTGCCGGCGGAGATGCTGCCGGCGCTGGGCGAACGCTGGCGCGAGCAACGCTTTGAATTGCGGGCGCTGGCGCTGACATTTTTCCGCAGCCGCGCGTTTTTCGCGCCGGAGAATCGCGGCAACTTCATCAAGAGCCCGGTGCAGTTTTATCTTGGCGCGCTGCAGGACCTCGAACTCGAGGTGATTCCGCTCACGCGTTTCACCCTGAACCCGCTGCGGCAGATGGGGCAGCAGTTGTTTCAACCGCCGAATGTGCGCGGCTGGGTCGGCGGCCGCAGCTGGATCAACTCCACCACGTTCGCGGCGCGCAGGAATCTCGTGCAGCAGTTGTTCGCACCGCTGCGCGAGGAGACGCTGAACGCCGACGATGTCCGCGCGCTGGCCGAGGCGCGCAAAGCGGGGCGCGAGCGTTTTACCGTCGGCGACGACTGGTTCGAACGCTGGTCGGATCAGCCGGCGGACGAGACGGTCGGCGGACTGGCGCAGCGATTCCTCGCCGCACCGCTTCCGCCGCACGCGTCGCAGGTGCTCGTCGATTTTCTGGAACGCCGGACCGCCGGCACCGCGCGGCGCGACGCCGTCGCCGCGTTGCTGCAACTCCCCGAATACCAACTCTGCTGAACGATGAACAACGCGACCTCCTCCTGGCTGCCCTCCACGCGGCGCGAATTTCTGCGCACGACGACCCGTGGGATCGGATTGCTGGCGTTCAGCCGTTTTGCGCCGTCGTTCCTGGTCGAATCCACGCTGGCGGCGACACCGGCGCCGGAAAAGGACCGCACGATCCTCGTGCTTGTCCAGCTTGCGGGCGGTAACGACGGTCTGAATACAGTGGTGCCGTTTGCCGATGACGGTTATCGCCGGCTGCGTCCGACGCTCGCGTTGCCGGAACGCGACATCTTGCGGTTGAATGACACGATGGGATTGCATCCGGCGTGTGCGGAGCTGCACGCGCTGTTCCAGGAAGGCCAGCTCGCGGTGGTGCAGAACGTCGGCTACCCGAATCCGAACCGCAGTCATTTTCGTTCCACGGAGATATGGGAGACGGCGAGCGACAGCGGCGAGTTTTTGCCCACCGGTTGGCTGGGCCGGTTCATGGACAACGCCTGCGCGGGCGCGCCGGCGGACGGAGCGCCGCCGGCAGTGCACATCACGCGGGAGAATCCGCAGTCGTTTCTCTCCGCGCAGGAGCATGCGACGTTCGGCCTCAACCCCGACACCCAGGGCCGGCGCGGCGGCGAGAGCCTGCGGCTGCTCGAGCGAATGATGCAGGCGGATGCGGCGGACCCGCATGAGAACGCCGGCTTCCTGCAACACACGATGATGAATGCGCTGGTGACCGAACGGAAAGTCCAGCAGGTGCTGCGCGGCTACAAGGCGGGCGCGCCGTATCCGGAAACAGCATTCGCGCATTCGCTGCAAAGCGTGGCGGCGCTGATCGCCGCCGGAATGTCGACGCGCGTGTATTTCGTTTCGCTGAGCGGTTTCGACACGCACAGCAACCAGCTCCGCCAGCACGCCAATCTCCTGCGCACGCTCTCCGGCGGGCTCGCGGCGTTTCAGCAGGACCTGCGGGCGCACGGATTGGACCGCCAGGTGACGACGATGACGTTCTCCGAGTTCGGGCGGCGCCCCGGCGAGAACGAAAGCCAGGGCACGGATCACGGCACCGCGGCGCCGCTCTTCGTGCTCGGTTCGCGCGTGCAGGGCGGACTGCACGGCACGGCGCCGTCGCTGCAGCTGGAGCGGCAGCAGGATCTCACGTTCAGCACGGACTTCCGGCAAGTGTATGCGTCGCTGCTCGACCGCTGGCTCGAGTGTCCGGCGGCCGCGGTGCTCGGGCGCGACTACTCGGCGCTGCCGCTGATCGGCTGAAAGCTTTAGTTGGCCGCGGAGTGGGCGGAGAGAAAATCATGGAGAGGCGCGATGAAGCGCGGAAAATCCTCGATGTGCGGCAGGTGCCCGAGACCATCGAGCTCGACGAGCTTCGCCTGCGGGATGGCGCGGGACGCGGCGCGGCCGAGTTCGGGATAGTTGCCGAGCGAGTCGCGGATATTCGCTGGTGCGCGATCGGCTCCGGGCGCGGTGCGGTCGCGCTGGCCGATGATCAGGAGCACGGGCATCTTGAGCTGCGGGAACTCATAGACGACTGGTTGCGTGTAAAGCATGTCGGAGGTGAGGGCCTGGTTCCAGGCCATGCGCGGATAATCGGGGCTGCGAAGGAAGTGGCCGATCAGCTCGACCCACTCGTCGTAGTCCGGACGCCAGTCGCCGCCGTAGTAGTGCTTTCGTTCATACGCGCGGAGCTTGTCGGTCGTGAGCGTGAACTGCTCCGCGAGTGCGGCGTCGAGCGACTGGTAGGGCACGCCCTTCGCCTTCCAGTCCTCGAGTCCGATCGGGTTGGCGAGCGTGAGCGTGACGACATCGGCGGGAAACATCAGCGCGTAGCGCGTGGCGACCATGCCGCCCATCGAATGGCCCACGAGGTGAACGCGACCGGCCTTCACTTTCTCGAGCAAGGCGTGCGTGTTGGCGGCGAGTTGATGGAAACTGAACTGGTAGTGCTCCGGCTTGGACGATTTGCCGAAGCCGATCTGGTCCGGGATGAGCACGCGGAAACCGCGCTCGCTCAGCGCGGCGGCGGTCTCGCGCCAGTAGGCCCCGCTGAAGTTTTTCCCGTGAAACAGAACGACGGTGCCGCGACGATCGGCGCCTTTCGCGGGCACATCCATGTAAGCCATCTCGAGTTCCTGCTGCTGACTTTGGAAACGGAAGATCTGCGGCGGATACGGATAACGAACATCCTCGAGCCGCGGACCGTCGGCGGCGCTCGCGTGGGCAATGAGAAGGACGGACAGCAGCAAAAGAGTAAGTCGTGTTGGCATGGTGCTCGATAACACGAGTCGGGAAGGGGCTCAAACGGGCGGACGTTTTGCGCCGACGGTCTGCGAGGTAAACGTTGCGCGATGGCGATACGGTTCGGCTCTGGACGAAACCGGACTCGCGTGCACCTTGCGCGGATGCAATTTCATGGGATTCATCACCTGACGGCGGTGACGGCGCAGGCGTCGCGGAACCACGCGTTTTACACGCAGACGCTCGGCCTGCGGTTGGTGAAGAAATCGGTGAATCAGGACGACGTGTCCGCGTATCATTTGTTCTACGCGGACGGCGTGGGTTCGCCGGGAACCGATCTCACGTTTTTCGACTGGCCGGCGGCCCGCGAGCGACGCGGCACGCACAGCATCGTGCGCACGGGACTGCGGCTGCGGGACGAGGCAAGTTTGCGCTGGTGGGCGGCGCGGTTCGCGGCGGAGGCGGTGACGCAGACGCCGATCGAGCGACGGGACGGCCGGCTGACGCTGGACTTTGAGGATTTTGAAGGACAGCGCTTGAGCTTCGTCGTCGATGTTGAAGGCAAAGCGGAAAGCCAGCCCTGGACGAAAAGTCCGGTGCCGGCGGAACATCAGATTCTCGGTCTCGGCCCGATCGTGATCAGCGTGCCGCGGTTGGAGCCGACGGAAGGTGTTCTGACCGGATTGATGAGCATGACGAAGGCGCGCAGCTACGATTGGAGCGGAGTGCCGGTGCACGTGTTCGCGATGGGCGGGGGCGGGCCGGCGGCGGAGTTGCACGTCGCGGTGCAGCCGGATCTGCCGATCGCGCGTCCCGGCGCGGGCGGGGTGCATCATGTGGCGTTTCGCACCACGATGGCCGACTACGAGAAATGGGCGCAGCGGCTCGAAGGACTCGGCGTGCCCTCGAGCGGGCCGGTCGACCGTTACTATTTCAAGAGTCTCTACTTTCGGGAGCCGAACGGAATCCTGTTCGAGATCGCCACGGACGAGCCGGGTTTCGCGGTGGACGAAGCGGTGGAGACTTTGGGCGAGCGGCTCGCGCTGCCGCCATTTCTCGAACCGCGACGCGCGGAGATCGAGAGCGGCTTGAAACCGCTCGCGTGACGCGCCGCGGCCGCCGGATCACATCCCGGGGAAGCCGCCCTTGCCGCGCATGGCTTCGAATTGGCGCATCATCTTTTTGCCGCCGCCGCCTTTGAACATCTTCATCATCTTCTGCATTTCGGAGAACTGCTTCAGCAGCTGATTGACCTCGACGATCTTCGTGCCGGAACCGTCGGCGATGCGCTTGCGGCGGCTGCCGTTGAGGATCTCGGGCTTGCGGCGCTCCTGCACCGTCATCGATTTGATGATGGCTTCGGTGCGCGCCATCTGTTGGTCGGCGCCGTCGGGCAGCTGCATGCCGCTCATACCGGGAATCATGCCGAGGATGCTCTGCATCGAGCCCATTTTCTTCACCTGCTGCATCTGCGCGAGGAAGTCCTCGAGGTTGAAGTCGGCCTTGCGGAGCTTCTCCGCCATCTTCTCGGCGTCTTTCTGGTCGATGGTCTCCTGCGCCTTTTCGACGAGCGACACGACGTCGCCCATGCCGAGGATGCGGGAGGCGAGACGGTCCGGATAAAACGGCTCGAAGTCCGCGGTCTTTTCGCCGGTGCCGACGAATTTGATCGGGACACCGGTGATCGACTTGATGGAAAGCGCCGCGCCGCCGCGCGCATCGCCGTCCATCTTGGTGAGGACCAAACCGGTGAGCTGGAGCGCGTCGTGAAACGCCTTCGCGACGTTGACTGCTTCCTGACCGAGCGCTCCGTCCGCAACGAGCAGAACCTCGTCGGGCTGCACGCGGGCGCGGAGTTGTTTCACTTCCTCGATGAGGTCGTGATCGATCTGCAGGCGGCCGGCGGTGTCGAAGATGATGCAGTCCGCGGTCGCGTTACGCGCGGCTTCGAGCGCGGCGGTGCCGATCTTCGGCACATCCTGCGATGCGCGGTCGGAGAAGAAACCGAGCTCTTCCTGTTTCGCGAGAATCTCGAGTTGGTCGATGGCGGCGGGGCGGTAGACATCGCAGGCCGCGACGAGCGGACGATAGCCGCGCTTCTTGAGCAGCTTGCCGAGTTTCGCGCTCGAGGTGGTTTTGCCGGAGCCGTGCAGACCGACCATGAGGATCTTCAGCGGACGCGCGCCGGAGAGGGCGTTCTCGCCTTCGCCGAGCAGGCGGACGAGTTCGTCGTGAATGATTTTGACGACCTGCTGGCCGGGCGCGACGCCCTTGGTGACCTGCTGGCCAACGCACTGCTGCTGCACGCGTTCGACGAACTCGCGGGCGACTTTGAAATGGACGTCGGCGGACAGGAGCGCGGTGCGCACCTCCTTGAGGGCGTCCGCCATGTTGTCTTCGGTGAGGGTGCCGACGCCGCGCAGATTGCGGAGCGCGTTGCCGAGTTTTTCGGTGAGCGATTCGAACATGGAAAAGGAGGAGTGAACCAGCAATGGACACGAATGCACCCAAATTTCCAGCCCGACCATGCGCCGAGCGTGCGAACCGCGAGCGCGGGCATGGGAGAAATGTAGGGCGGGGTCGCTGACCCCGAAACGCGCGCCAAGGAGACGTTCGCGGCGGGGTCAGGGGACCCCGCCCCTACATCTCCTGCATCCTGACGCTGCCGAGCACGGCGTTTCCGCTTAGCGGCCGAAGCCGCTGCGGCTTGGTGCGAGGGCGGCGATTTTCTCGCGAAGGCCTTCGGGACGGTAGGGTTTCACGACGTAGTGATTGATGGCGAGGCGGGCGGCACGGCCGACGGTGTCGCGGTCGTTGATGCCGGTGCAGAGGATGATCGGAAGCGTGCGAAGCGTATCGGTGCGGCGGACGCGTTCGATCAGTTGCAGGCCGTCGACGGTCGGCATCTTCAGATCCAGAATCGCCAGGTCGAAACGCTGCGCGGGCTCGGTGAGTTTCCACCAGGCTTCGGCGCCATCGTGCGTGATGGTCAGTTCCACGCGCGGGTCGGTGGCGAACATTTCCCGGATGAGCTGCAGGCAGGGCTCATCGTCGTCGGCGACAAGAATTTTCATCAGAGCTGGAAGCGGCGTTCCTGCATCGGCACGGGCGGGCGCGAAGTTAAACGTTTCCGGGCAAAACGATTTCACGCTGGCCAAACGCGGGGGAGTTCCGGATAACCGCCGCGCCTATGAACCCTGTTCTACAGCTCTTGATCGAAGGCGGCAGCCTCACGACCGGCCAGATGGCCACCGTCGCGGGTCTGACTGAAGCCGAAGTTCAACAGCACCTGGAACAGCTGAAAAAAGATAAAATCTTCCTCGGCTGGCGTCCGGTGCTCGATCTTTCGCGCGAAGCCGCCGCCGCCGCCGCCGTGCGCGCGGTCATCGAGGTCAAGATCACGCCCGAGCGGGGCGGAGGGTTCAACCGTTTCGCGGACCGCATCGCGCGATTCGACGAGGTCGAATCGTGCTACCTGATGTCGGGCGGCTACGATTTGCTCGTGTTCGTCAAAGGCTCGTCGCTGCAAAAGGTGGCGGGCTTCGTCTCGGAGAAGCTGTCGACCATCGAGGGCGTGCTCTCGACGTCGACGCATTTCATGCTGCGCTGCTACAAGGAGCAGGGCTATCTGCTCGACAGCGGCGAAGCGCAGAGCTCCCGCCTCAACGTCGCGCCCTGAGCGGCCGGCCATTTCCCATGAGCAACGACCCGAAACGTTGGGTGGCGGGACACGTGTCCGCGCTGCCGAAGAGCGGTATTCGCGATTTCTTCGAACTGGTGGCCAAGATGAAGGGCCAGGACGTGATTTCGCTGGGCGTCGGCGAACCCGATTTCGTCACGCCGTGGCACATCCGCGAGGCCGCCATGTTCGCGCTCGAGCGGGGCAAGACGTATTACACGTCGAACCTCGGCATGATCGAGCTGCGCCGCGCGATCGCGACGTATGTCGAGGAGCATTTCCAGGTGAGCTACCGGCCGGACGACCAGATCATCGTCACGGTCGGCGTGAGCGAGGCGCTCGACCTGGCCTGCCGCGCGTTCATCAATCCCGGCGAGAAGGTGCTGTATCACCAACCCTGTTACGTCAGCTACCACCCGAGCGTGGCGTTGACGCACGGGCAGGGGATCGCGGTGCCGACCTACGCGAAGGACAATTTCGCGCTCACGGCCGAGGCGCTGCGCGCGGCGTGGCAGCCCGGCGCGAAGATGCTGATGCTGAACCTGCCGTGCAATCCGACCGGCGGCACCTGCACGCGCGAGCAGCTGGAGAAGATCGCGAAGTTCTGCATCGAGAAGGATCTCCTCGTCCTGACCGACGAAATCTACTCGGAGCTGACGTTCGACGGCACGCACACCAGCATCGCGAGCCTGCCCGGCATGGCGGATCGCACTGTTTTCCTGCACGGCTTTTCGAAGGCGTTTGCGATGACCGGCTGGCGCATCGGCTACGCGTGCGGCCCCGCGCCGCTCATCGATGCCATGATGAAAGTGCACCAGTATTCGATGCTGTGCGCCTCGATCATTGCGCAGGAGGCGGCGCTCGAGGCGCTGCAGCGCGGGTGGGACAGCGTCCTCAAGATGCGCGAGCAATATCACCGGCGCCGCGATTTGATCGTCCGCCGTTTCAACGAGATCGGCCTCACGTGTCATTCGCCGCGCGGCAGCTTCTACGCGTTTCCGAACATCGCCGCCACCGGGCTCACGGAGAAGGAATTCGCCGTTGGCCTGTTGCAGGAGCACAAGGTCGCGGTCGTGCCCGGCACGGCGTTCGGCGAGAACGGCACCGGCCACGTCCGCGCGTGCTTCGCCACGAGCTACGAGCAGATCATCGACGCCTGCGACCGGGTTGAACGTTTTGTCGCAAAGGCGACAAAACGTTAGTCGATGTTTGAAGTTTAGGTTTAAGATCGCGGACGCGCGTCGCGGAGCGCGACTTAAACCTAAACTTTCGTCTTAAATATCACTCATGAATCGCACCGTCGCCATTGTCGGCCGACCCAACGTCGGCAAGAGCCGCCTCTTCAACCGGCTGGCGCGGAAGCGCATCTCGATCGTCCATGACCAGCCGGGCGTCACGCGCGACGTGATCTCGACCGAGATCGCGGACGGCGGCTACACGCTTCTCGATACCGGCGGCCTCGGCCTGAAAGGCGGCGACACGCCATCGATGCTGGTCAAGGCCTCGGAAACCCAGGTCGATTTCGCCATCGCAGCGGCCGGGTTGATCCTCTTCATCATCGACGGCCTGGAAAACGTCACCGCGCTCGACGAGAAAATCGCGGCGATGCTGCGCCGGAGCGGCAAGCCGGTGCGGCTCGTCATCAACAAGGCGGACTTCAGCGACGACAAGATCGAGCTGGCCGACGCCTATCGGCTCGGCCTCGGGGAGCCGTTACGTGTATCCGCTGAACATGGACGCGGCGAACAGGAGCTGCGCGACGCGATCCTCGCGGCGCTGGGTCCGGCCGAGGCGGAGGAGCCGGCGCCGGCGAAGACCGCCGCCGATCCGCTCTGCATCTGCTTCATCGGCCGGCCGAACGTCGGCAAGTCCTCGCTCAGCAACCGGCTGCTGCAGAGCGATCGCCTGATCGTCAGCGACGTGCCCGGCACCACGCGCGACGCGATCGAGCTGCCGTTCGAGTTTCGCGGCCGCGACGGAAAGATGTACCCGTTTCGCCTGATCGACACGGCGGGCATCAAGGCCGCGACGAAGCTGGCCTCGCCGGTCGAATATTTTTCGCGGCTGCGCTCGCTCGACGCGATCAAGCAGACGGACGTCGTTTTCCTCGTGCTCGACGCGATGGACGGCGTCACCCAGCAGGACAAGGCGATCGCCGGCGAAGCGGTGAAGGAGCACAAGCCGATCGTGGTCGTCGTGAACAAGTGGGACCTCGTGAAAAAGGCCTTCAAGGCGAAGGGCGGCTTCGAGCCCTACAAGAGCGAGCGCGACTACCGCGAGAAATACGAGGCCGCGCTTTTCGACCGCCTGTATTTCACGCCCGGTTCGCCGGTGGTGTTCGTCTCCGCGGTGAGCGGTTACGAAGTCGACCGCATGCTGAACGCCGCGGTGAAGCTCAACCGCCAGCTCGACGCCAAGCTGCCGACGGCGAAGCTGAATCAGATTCTCGGATACCTGACGGAGCGCACGCCTCCGCCGGCGGTCGGCGGGAAACGCTTCCGTGTTTATTACGCGACGCAGACCGGCAACCGTCCGTTCCGGATCAAGCTGTTCTGCAATCGCGAGGAGAAGCTGACGGAGCAGTATCGCCGCTATCTCGAGGCGGGGCTGGTCGAGGAGTTCGATTTGAAGGGCTGTCCGATCTATTTCGATCTCGTCGGCAAGGAGAAGCACGAGCCCGGCACACCGTATTCGGGCAAGGCGGCGCGCGGCGTCGCGGTGACGCCGAAGTGGCGCACCCGCGAGGACGCGGAGGAGAGAGAATCGCATGAAACCCTCGAAGACTGATTACCGCGGCGACGATGCGCTGAAGCTCGCCACGCGCGCGCTGGAGCTGATTGTCACCACGTCCGTGGGGCCGCGCGTCGTGTCGCTGCGCTCGACCGCCGGTCGCAAACGCAATCTCTTCCTCGAGCTGCCGGAGGACCTGCGGCTCAACGGCTACGCGCTGCGCGGCGGTCACCGCCTCTGGCATTCGCCGGAGCACGGCGTGCGGACCTACCAGACCGACGACGCGCCGCTCGCGGTGCGTCCGCTGCCGAAGGGCGTTTCGCTGACCCAGCCGGTCGAGGAGAAAACCGGACTCGTGAAGGCGATGGTGCTCGAAATCGTCAACGACCGCACCGTCAAGGTCACGCACCGGCTCACCAATCGCGGATTGTGGGCGGTTGAGTGTGCGCCGTGGGCGCTCACGATGCTGCGTGCCGGCGGCTACGGCGTGCTGCCGTTGTTGCCGAAGGGCGATCATGCGGCGGGCGACCTGCTGCCGGGCTACTCGCTCGTGCCGTGGACCTACACGGATCTCTCATTGCCGTCGTGGGATCTCCACCGGGATTTCATCGGCATCGACGTGCCGGCGGCGAAAAAGCCGCAGAAGCTCGGCATCACGAACTATCCGGGCTGGTCGGCGTATTGGAACGAAGGCGCGACCTTCGTGAAATACGCGCCGGTGCTCGCCGGCGCGACGTATCCGGATCTTGGTTGCGCGTTCGAGACGTTCACGAACGGCGAGATGATCGAGCTCGAGACGCTCGGCGCGTTCGGGCCGCTGGCTCCCGGCGCGACCGTTTCGCATGTCGAATTCTGGACGGTGATCGACGGGCTCCCGAAGCCCTCGACCGATGCGGCGTTCGCGAAGCTCGCGGCGGCCGTGCAGAGCTGGCTGAAGAAACGCTGACGGTTCGCGTGACGCCGCTTCGACTGGTATTTCTCGGCTCCGATCCGATCGCCCGGCCGCTGCTGGACTGGCTGGCGGGCGAGGGGCGGGCGCTCGCGGAAGTGATCGCGGTGTTCACACAGCCCGATCGCGCCACGGGGCGCGGTCAGAAGGTGACGCCCAACGCCATCAAAGCTTGGGCCCTCGAGCGGCACATTCCCGTTTACCAGCCCGACAAGCTGACCGACGACGTGCGCGTGCACTATGCGATGCTCGGCGCCGATGTGGCCCTGGTGATGGCTTACGGTCACATCTTGAAGGAAAACTTCATCGAGACGCCGCGGCTCGGGACCTTCAACCTGCACGCCTCGATTCTGCCGCGTTATCGTGGTGCATCACCGATCCAAACCGCAATCGCCAACGGAGAACGCGAGACGGGCGTGGCGTTCATGCGGATGGTCCGTCGACTCGATGCCGGTCCGGTAGCGGACGTCGAACGCGTTCCGATCGCGCCGCTCGACACCGCGCTCGACGTGGAAGGAAAACTCGCGGCGGCCTGCGTGCCGTTGTTGCAGCGCACGCTGCCAGGCGTGCGCGACGGCACGCTGGTGTTTGCGCCGCAGGACGACGCGGCGGCGACGTTTTGTCGGAAGCTGGAAAAGGAAGATGGCGCGCTGGATTTCCACGTGCCGGCGACGACGCTCGCAGCGCGGATCAACGGCCTTTTTCCGTGGCCGGCGTGTAGCGTGGAATTTAGCGGGACCCTCGTGAAATTCGGGCTGGCCGATGTCACCGGGACCGGAGACACCCCGGTGTCAGCGGACACGACGAAAGCCCCCGGCACCGTGCTCGGCGCGGATGCCGAGGGACTGCTGATTGCGTGCGGCGCGGGCGTGTTGCGGGTGCGGAAGCTGCAGCGGCCCGGCGGCAAGATGCTGCCCGCGCCGGAGTTTCTTCGCGGTTTTCCGATTCCGCCCGGAACGCTCCTGCCCTCGATGCCGTCGACCGAACTGGTCGCGCGCGAGCCGTTCAAAAAAAAGACCCCGCCGCCCGCGGCCTAGTCATGCTTGTTTTCGCGCGGAGATTCTCCAATTCTGCGCCGCATGTTGAAACGAGTGTGGTGGATCTTTGTGTTGGCTGCCGGCGCGAGCACTCCGTCCACGTTTGCGCAGATCGAAATCGCCAACCTGCGCGAGGACGTGCGCGGACTTTCGCTGCGCGTGGGTGAGCTCACGTTGCGCGTCGAGCAGCTCGAGCGCGACAACGCCGAATTACGCAACCGCGCCGGCAACGCCGAACGCTCTTACGTGACCTTGCAGCAGCTGAACGAGGCGGTGACGACGCTCAATCAAGGCATCCGGTCCAGCGCCGCGACGACGAAGAATGAGACGCTGCAGCAGGTGAGCGCGCAGATGGAGCGGCTGGCGAAGCAGACGAATGCCGCGATCGATTCGCTCGCCCGCGGCATGGCGACGCGGGCGCCGGTGCAGACGAGTTTTTCGGAGGACTATCCGAAAGACGGCATCAGTTACACCGTGCAGAAAGGCGACACCCTCGCGGAAATCGCAAAGAAGACCGGCTCGAAGGTTCAGGATATCGTCAACGCCAACAAGCTTTCCGATCCCTCGCGCATCAACGTGGGGCAGACGCTCTTCATTCCAGGAGGAAAATAACTTCATGTCCGCAGCACCCAAATCCCGCCTCGGCCGCGGACTCGGCGGTTTGATCGCCAGCGCTGTCCCGGCCGCCCCGAAGACCCAGACTCCCGCGCCCACGGCGGCGGCGGCGACGCCGGCGCCGGCCCAGCCGGCCGGAGCGCCCGGATACCAGGAGGTCAACGTGCACGCGATCGAGCCGAGCCCGTATCAGGCGCGACGCGAGATCACCGCGGAGCAGCTGCACGAGTTGGCGGAGAGCATTCGCTCGGAAGGGCTGTTGCAGCCCGTCGTCGTGCGCAAGGTGGGCGAGAAGTTTCAGCTGATCGCGGGCGAGCGCCGCTGGCGTGCCTTCCAGCACCTGAAAATCAAGGCGATCCCGGCTCGGGTCGTGGAGGCGAGCGACGCCTCGTCCGCCGCGCTGGGCTTGATCGAGAACTTGCAGCGCGAAGGGCTGAATCCGATCGAGGAAGCGCACGGTTTCGCGAGCCTGATTCGCGATTTCGATCTGACGCAGGAGACCGCGGCCGATCGCGTGGGCAAAGGCCGCGCCACGGTGGCCAACGCCCTCCGTCTGCTCGCGCTCGACGCGGAGATTCAGGGCTTCATCGCCCGCAATCTCCTCAGCGTCGGTCATGCGAAGGTGCTCTTGGGCGTGCAGGATCCGGCGCAGCGCACGGTGCTCGCACGCCGCATCATCGAGGAAGGCTTGAGCGTCCGGGCCACCGAGAAACTCGTGCTCGACCGCAAGGCGGTGGCCGGAAACCCGCCGGCGCGTCCGGCCAAGGCTCGCAACCTGCCCGCGAAAGACGCCGAGGCCGTGGCCGGAATCGAGAAGAAGCTTACGTCCCATCTGGGAGCCCGGGTGGCACTGCTGCACACGCCGAAAAAGGGACGCATCGTGATCGAATACCGGGGCAACGAGGACCTGCAGCGCCTGTTGGAAAAACTGGGCGTGGAGGCTTGAGGCATTCCTGACGTCACTTCTTCCACCGGCTCCGCAGCCCCGCATTGACAAAGCGAGGGTGCGCCTGATGTTCTGACCCCTTTCACATGAGCATTCTCCTCGGCATACTCACGTTTGTCCTGATCGTCATCTCCATCCTGCTGGTGATGATCGTCCTGATGCAGCGCGCTAAAAACGACGGCGGCATGGGTGCGGCGATGGGCGGTGGCATGGCCGAGGCGACGTTTGGCGCCGACACGAGCAACGTGTTGAGCAAGGCCACGATCAATCTCTCGATCGCCTTTTTCGTTCTCGCCTTCCTGCTTTATCTCGGCCGCATCCACCAGCGCACGCAGGCGACCGCCGCGTCCGGCAGCGCCTTGCCCACGATTGCCGCGCCGGCCAGCCCGACTCCGGCCACGGTCCCGGCGACCGACACCACGCCGGCGGAGACCAAGAAGTAGTTCGATGGCTGGAAATCCTTTTAGAACCGCGCCCGCCCTCATTTGGCGGGCGCTTTGCTTTTTGGCTGTCGTGAGCGGCGCGTTGCCGGTTGCGCTCGCCCAGCGCGGACAGCCGCCGCCGCCGTTGTTGCAAACCAGCAAGGCCGATCCCGCGGAAGCGCGCGCCGCACTCGAGCAGATGCGGCGTCTCGGCATCGCAGGGGATTACTTCCTGCAATTTCAACTGCGGATCATGCCGCGGCGCGGTCCCGAGCGCACGATTCCGGGCCAGCTCTGGGGCACGCGCAACGAGACCGGTCTCGTCAACCGCGTCAGCCTCGCGCTGCCCGGCACGGGCAACGGAGCGGACGCGCTCCGCCGCCGGCTGCTGATCCAAAATGGAGTTCGCTCGGCGGCGTGGCGCTGGGATGAAGGCGCGGGCGTCGCAATGTTGAATGTCTCCGCGTTGTTCGAGCCGCTTGTGCCGGAAGCCGAGCTCACAGCGTTCGACCTGCAGATGCCATTCCTCTACTGGAACGATTTCGCGTATCAGGGCATCGTGCGTTTTCGCGGGCGTCCGGCGCACGTGCTCGTGATGCGGCCGCCGGCGGATTTCGCCGCGCGGTATCCACAACTCTCCGGCGTGCGGGTGCACCTCGATACGCAGTTCAACGCGCTGGTGCAGACCGAGCTGCTCGGCGCGGATGGACGCGTCAGCAAAACCCTTTCCGTGGTGGACCTGAAGAAGGTGGGCGAGCAATGGATCGTGAAGACGATCGACGTCCGCGACGAAGCGACGCGGAACAAGACGCGATTCAGCGTGACCGGCGCCGCGCTCGGGCTGGACTTTTCACCCCGGCTGTTCGAGCCCGCGCGCTTGGCGGACGATATTCCGCCGCCGTCCGCCACCGACATCCTTCCGATCGAGCCATGAGCACTTCCAGGGGCGTGATTTTCGATTTGGACGGCACGCTGATCGACAGCATGCCGCTGGTCCTGCGATCCTATGTGCACGCGCTGGCGCCTTCCCATCCGAGCCTGACACCCGAGGAAATCCTCGCCGGCTTGGGCGGCCCGCCGGAACGGTATTTCAACGACCTGATCCCGGATCCTGCGGTGGCGGCGGAGGCCTTGCGTCGCTTGCAGGACTACCTGGCGGAGCATCGCGACGCGATCCGGCCCTTCGTGGGAGCGTTGCCTTTGCTCACGGAGCTGCGGGCCGCCGCGATTGCCGTCGGGCTCTGGACCGGCCGCGAACGTGAATCCACGGCGTGGTTACTGAAGGAACATGGTTTCGCCGACTGGGTGCAGACCTGTGTCTGCGGCGACGACCTGGCGTCCCACAAGCCCGATCCCGCCGGCTTGCAGGCGGCGCTGGATCATCTGGGCGTCAATATTGCCGACGCGGTCTTCGTGGGCGACGCCGACGTGGATGTGCTGGCGGGCGCCGCGCTCGGCGTGCGCACGCTGCTGATCACGCACGAACGCGTCCCACCCGAAAAAGTGCGGATGAAAGCATGGAAGGTTGTATCCGCGCCGGCGGAGGCCTATGCTGTGCTACGAAATGAGCTCCTGGCGGTCTGAAACGACGTGCCGGAAGCACTACATCCTCCGGGTCTCGTGCCCTCGAAAAAAATAACATTGCTCGCTGCGCAAGTCCGTGTGTCCTGAAGGCCTGCGCCGATTCTCCCAAACTCCTGCTTTCTCCTATGGCCACTCGCACAAAGAAAAGCTCCGCCCCGCTGACGTTCGACCTCCCCGTCGATCTTATCAAGAAAATCGATACACTTCGTTCCGGTTATGGCCTCGAGTCCGCCAGTGAAGTGGTGCGGCTGGCGATGGACCGGTTTGACTTCGATCGCTGCAAGCCGGTCTCGGTCCCGCATCGCCAGATTTCGGTTCGCATCTCCACCGATCAGCGCGGCATGCTGAAACGCTACGCGAAAAAGAAGGATGCGAGCGTCGGCGAACTTCTTCGCCTCGCGCTCGAGGACCTGCCGGAAAAACCGGCGAAGAAAAAGAAGTAAACGGAAACCAGGCGGCGAGCGGCCGCCCGATTCCTTCACGAGCGCCGGGCTTGCTTTTGCCCGGCGCGTTTCGTTTTAGTGGACGCCTTTCCTCGCATGTCCACCTCACCGCTGCCGCTCTCCATTTGGGCTCGTAATGTCTCGCCGTCGCCGACGCTCGCGATCGACGCGAAGGCGAAAGCGCTCCAGGCCGCGGGCGAGGATGTCTGCGGTTTCGCCGCCGGCGAACCGGACTTCGACACGCCGGAACACATCAAGGAGGCCGCCATCGCGGCGCTCAAGGCCGGCAAGACGAAGTATGCGCCCACGCCCGGCATTCCCGAGCTGCGCAAGGCCGTCGCGGAACGCTACGGCGCCGAATATTCGCTCACCGTCGCGCCGGAACAGGTGGTCGTTTCACCCGGCGGCAAGTTCAACTGTTACCTCGGCGTGCTCGCGACCTGCTCGCCGGGCGACGAGGTGATCGTGCCCGCGCCGTATTGGGTCAGCTATCCCGAAATGGTGAAGCTCGCCGGCGCCGTGCCGAAGTTCGTGCTGGCCGACGACAAGACCGGCTTCCGGCTCACGCCCGCAATGCTCGAGGCGGCGATCACGCCGAAGACGAAGCTGGTCATCCTGAATTCGCCATCGAATCCGACGGGTGCCGTCTACAGCCGCGCCGAGCTCGAGGCGATCGTGGCCGTCGCGGTGAAGCACAATCTCTACATCCTGTCCGACGAGATGTATGAGCATCTCGTTTACGACGGCGCAAAGCCCACCTGCGTCGCGACGCTCAGCAAGGAGGCCGAGGCGCGCACGATCATCGTCGCCGGTTTTTCGAAAACCTACGCGATGACCGGCTGGCGTATCGGCACTACCGTGGCGCCGCTGCCGATCGCGAAAGCGATCTCGGAATTGCAAAGCCAGATGTCGTCGAATGTGACGACGTTTGGCCAATACGGCGCGCTCGCGGCGCTGAAGGAAAAGGAAAAGACCGCCGCCGCGTTGAAGACGATGATGACGGCGTTCGATCGCCGCCGGAAGCTCCTGCACGCCGAACTCAACAAGATCCCGGGCGTGACCTGCCTGCTCGCCCAAGGCGCGTTTTATCTTTTCCCGAACATCTCGAGTTTCGGTTTGAAGGATGCCGATTTTTGCACGCGCCTGCTCGAAAAGGAAAAGGTCGCCGCGGTCCCGGGCAGCTCGTTCGGCGCTGAAGGTTATCTGCGCCTCAGCTACGCGACGTCCGACGAAATCATCAAGAAGGGCGTCGAGCGGCTCGCGCGTTTCTGCGCCACGCTGAAGCAGTGAGCGCGCGTTTCGCTTCGTTTTGAACAAAAAGCCGCGGCAAATTGCCGCGGCTTTTTTGCGCGCTCGAAAGGCCGCCCGCCTCAGCGCTGCGCGTTTTCGGCGATCGTCTTCAGGTCGCGCAGGCCGGCATCGAATTGCGAGCCGATCATTTTGTCCATGTCGATGAACAGCGCGAAAGCCTTCGGGATGAACGAACGTTCGCCGGACATGCTCCAGGTCACGACGGTGCTCCCGCCCTGCGGCTGAAACGTGAACTCCGCCGTGCAGACGGACGGGAAGGGCTTGAGGAAATCCAGCCGCATTTCGACGCGCTCGACGGGACGGCTCTCGGTGATCGTCATGCGTCCCGACCCGATCTGGTGGTTGCCCTCCCATTCATACGCGGCGCCGACGCCTGCATCCGGCCCCGAGTAACTCGTGCGCATCTTCGGGTCGACCTTGTTCCATGGGTTCCAGCGCTGAAACTCGCGCAGGTGGTCGACGCGGCGAAAAACCTCGGAGGGCGGGGCGGCAATCGCAAGCGACCGTTCGGTGCGGAACTGCGAGGGCTGGACGGCCACGATCGCGACGAAAAGAAGAACGACGACCGAAAGGGCGATGAGGATTTTCAGGAACATGGTGGGAAGGAGTGATGGGTTTCGCTTCCTTCAACGAATTGCTCCGTCCGTTCCGGACATCTGACCAGAGCGGACGATCGCAGCTCGATGCCGCTGCGTTCAACCGACGTCGTTGCCCTGATCTACCGCGCGCTCGAGCATCCGTGTGATGTAGAGCTGTTCGGGCCCGACCTTCGCGAGTTGCAGAGCGCGACGAAAGCTCTCAGCGGCGCCGCGGTGATCCTTCGCCCGCCAGCGGAGTTCGCCGACCACCGCGTGAAGCAGGTAGTGCGAATCGAGGCGGTCGCGTTGCGGGATCTCGTCGACCGCGCGAAGCCCCGCCTCCGGGCCTTGCAGATAGGCGACGGCGACGGCCCGGTTCAGCGCGACAATCGGACTGGGCTTGAGGCGATAGAGTTCGTCGTAGTGCCGAAGGATGCGCGCCCAATCGGTGGATGCGTGATCGGGGGCGAGACAGTGACACGCGGCGATGCCGGCCTGGAGATGATACTCGCTCACCTCGGTGCCTTGCGCGGCTTGAAAAAGATGAACGAGGCCCCGGTCGATCATCGTGCGGTTCCATTTGGAACGGTCCTGGTCGTCGAGTCGGAGGAGATCGCCCTGCTCGTCGACGCGCGACGGAAACCGCGCGGCCGTGAACAGCATCAGCGCGAGCAGCGCGTTGCCCCGGGGCGTGCGTCCGACGGGGTGTTCGACGAGCAAGGAGGCGAGCCGGATGGCTTCCGCGCACAATTCCTCGCGCAGCAGGCGGTCGCCCGCGGAGGCCTTGTAGCCCTCGTTGAACAATAAATAGAGAGCCGCGAGCACCCCGTCGACGCGCACGGCGAGATCCTCGCCCTCGGGCAGATCGAAGCCGATGCCCGCTTCCTTGATCCGCTGCTTGGTGCGCGTCAGTTGTTTTTCGATCGCGGCCTCGCTGGTGAGGAACGCGCGCGCGATCTCGCCGGTGCTGAAGCCGCCCATCACTTTCAACGCGAGCACGACCTGCGCGTCGGGCGCGATGGCGGGATGACAGCAGACAAACATCAGCCGCAGCGCGTCGTCGCGAATCTCCCATTCGTTGATCGAGGCCGCGGGCGATTGCGGCAGGATCTGTTCGAAATGGGTGATCAACGCCGGCTGTTTCGTGCCGGACATCCGCTGATGCCGCAGCATGTCCTTGGCGAGATTCATGGCGACGCGCGTGATCCACGCGGACGGATTGGGCGGCACGCCGCCCATCGACCAGGTGCGCAGCGCGCGAAGCATCGCCTCCTGCGCGATGTCCTCGGCGAGCGAAAGGTTGTGAACCCCCAGCAGGCGAACCAGCGCGCCGTGCAGTCGCCCGGTTTCGTGGCGGAAGAAATGCTCCACCAGCTGCGTCGGTTGCGACGCGGGCGCCGCAGGGGTGTCGGGCGGAGGCGGAGAAACGTTGTCGGCGGCCACGGAAATAAAACCGGATGAGACGCGGCGGCGGATCAGGGCGACGTGGCGCGCTCCGCGGGGGCGCCGTGTCCGGCCGTGACGCCGAGATGGCAGCTGAACGCCATTTCGCGAATCTCGATGCTCAAGCCGTAGGGAAGGCCGGGGTGCTGCTGAGCGATCTCCGTCGCTTCCTCGATGCCGCTGACCATGAGCTTCACATAGCCGCCGATCGCCTCCTTGGTTTCGGCGAACGGGCCGTCGGTGACGCGCTCGCCGCGCGGACCGGAGACGACGCGGCGCTCGAGTTCCAACGGCTGGCCTTCCACCGCCTTACCGGCGGCGGCGAGGCGATCATACCAGGCGTTCCAGCGAACCATCAATTGCTGCCGCTGTTCGGGCGAGAGATGCTGGTGGGTCTCGGGGCCGGAGTTGCGGAACAGGAGCAGGAAGGGAAGGGCGGCGGGATGTGTTTCCATGGGAAGGAATGGATTCCGATATCTCAACGGACGACGCGGAGCAAAAAGGACAAGGCTTCCGCGGCAGCGCAACGTTTTGTGTCTCGCCGCCGGGCCCGCCAGCGGGTCGACGTCCGAAATCGAGGCGCTCGTTCGTTGGAACAGGGAACGGCGCCATTCCGGCGTCGGACTTTAATCTTCAACCCTGTTATCCATATGAGCACTACATCTTCCGTTTCATCCGCTCCGTCCGTCCCTCCGATCCCCGCCGGGATGCGCGCGATCACGCCGCATCTCGTTTGTGCCCAAGCGGCGAAGGCCATCGATTTTTATCGGGAGGCGTTTGGCGCGGAGGAGGTGCTGCGAGTGCCCGGCCCGGACGGAAAGCTGATGCATGCGCATCTCCGATTCGGCGATTCGTCCGTCTTTCTCGTCGAGGAATTTCCGGAGTGGGGCTCGTTCGGGCCGCACGCGCTGAAGGGTTCTCCCGTGACGATTCATCATTATGTCGAGGATGCCGACGCCGTCGTGGCGCGCGCGGTGAAGGCCGGGGCGAAAGTCACGATGCCGCTTTCAGATACGTTCTGGGGCGATCGCTATGGGATCGTCGAAGATCCGTTTGGTCATCGCTGGTCGATCGCGACGCATATTCGCGACGTCTCGCCAGACGAGCTCGCGAAGGCGGTCGAGCGCGGTTGCGGCGGGTGAGCCGTCGCGAAATCGCGGCCGGTTGCAACGAACGGCAGGGATGTTCGCCGAACCGGCGCGGGATCGGATCGATTTTGCGAACCTCGGTCCCGCGCTCCGGTCAGACAATCGCCCGCTGCCAACCGAATTCGTTTTCCCCTATGAACACTGAAGCCATTGCGAAACGACTCGTGGCGCTGAGCCGCGAGCAGAAATGGGAAGCCGCCCAGCGCGAGCTTTACGCGGACGATGCGATCAGCCTCGAACCGTATGCGACGGACGACGTGCCGAAAGAAACGCGGGGTTTGCCCGCCATCGTCGAAAAAGGCCGCAAGTTCGCCGCGACTGTCGAACAGATGCACCAACTCAACGTATCCGATCCGCTGATCGCGGGCAACGTGTTCGCCTGCACGATGCAGATGGACGTGACGATGAAAGGTCAGGGCCGGATGAATGTCGGCGAGCTTTGCGTGTATCACGTGAAGGACGGCAAAGTCATTTCGGAGCAATTTTTCATTTAGCGACGTCGGCTTCTGCTCGTGCCGCGCCGGGGGGTGGCGTTTTCGTCGCGGCCTCATAGGCTGCGCGGATGATGTCCGATTCGAACGCCACGGTCCCGACGGCGGCCTTCGCCGTGCCGGAGGGCTGGGTGGAGGTGGGCGTCTATGCCACGGCCAGCGAAGGTGCGGAGCGGGGATTGGTCGTCCTGGCGATCGGCGAGGCTTATTGGTTGGTGGACGACGCGGGCGGCTACCGGCTGCTGGTGGAAAGTCATGCGGCGGCGCGGGTGCGGGTGGAACTCGACTGCTTCGAACGCGAAAGTGCGCGATCGTCCCAGACGGTGGCTCCGCCACTCCGGCAATTCGAGTTCGCTACTCCGTTTTGCTGGGTGCTCGCGATCACCGGCTGTTTCTGGCTCGAGACGATCCATCCGCGCTGGATCGCGCTCGGCGCGCTGGATCCCGTCGCGCTGTTCCGCCGGGGTGAAGCCTGGCGGCCGCTGACGGCTTTGTTTCTGCACGCCGACGTCGCGCACCTGGTCGCCAATGCGGTGAGCGGCATCTTCGTGTTCGCGGCGGTGCTGGCGGAGTTCGGTCGCGGCCGAGGCTGGCTGCTGATCCTCGCTTCCAGCCTGCTCGGCAATCTCGCCGTCGCCGCCGCGCATGTTTCAGGCGATTACCGGTCCATCGGCGCCTCTACCGCCGTCTTTGCCGCGCTCGGATTGCTGACGGCGCGGGCGGTGCTGATCGCATCGACGGATTCGCGGCGGGGACGAGGTCGCGCGTTTTTCGTCCCGGCGGCGACGGGCGCGGTGGTGCTGGGATTGTTCGGCGCGGGCGGTCAGCACGTGGATGTGCTGGCGCACGTGACGGGCTTCCTCTCGGGATCGTTGCTCGGACTCGCCGCGGGAAGGCAGACGGTTCGCGACGCGAAATAAAACGCTTACAAGCGCAGCTCGGCGGGCGTTTCCGGCGGCACGTCTCGACGGCCGCCCTCGGGCGCCTCGGACGCCGCTTCGTCGGCGCTCGCCGTCAAATCGAAACCTGCGAACTCGGCGCAACACGCGCCGCAACCTGCATAGCACTCCGCGCACAGCACGCGGCCGTCGAACTGGTAAGCGCCGAAACAGCCGCAGGCGCTGCAGACGGCATCTTCGTTGAAAGGAATCCGGGTGCTCATCGGCTTCACGAAAGATCGCCGGTTTCCGGTTCGGCGCAAGTGCGGTTGCGGCCGTCCGCTTTGGGCTGGCCCGCTTCGGAGCGAAGAAGTCAAATCCGCGCCATGAAGCGCTGCTTGATCTGGATCTCGTTGAGCATGGCCGGAGCGTTCGTCGGCGTCGGTTGCGGGCCGAAACCACCGGAGGTGACGGATACGGCGGCTGCGGATGCGGCCGCGGCGCGGCGGGTGGAGCTGTTTGGCCCGCGAGCGGCGGCGCCGGAGATCGTCTGGCGCTCCAGCGGACTGGGGATTCGGATCGTGAAAGAAGGTGACGGCGCGGCGCCCGCGATGACCGATACGGTGCGCGTGCATTATGTGGGCACGTTGAAGGACGGAACCGTCTTCGACAGCTCCCGCGAGCGCGGGCAGCCCGAAGATTTCGTTGTGAACCGGTTGATTCCCGGCTGGGCGGCGGCGATGCCGGCGCTGAAGGCGGGCGGCCAGGCTGAATTTTTCATTCCGCCGCTGCTGGGCTACCGGCACGTGAAGGTCGGAAACGTGCCGCCGAACTCCGGGCTGATCTTCGAAGTCGAGCTGATTGCGGTGAACCCGACGGCGCCGCGCTAGGCGGCACGACGCCTCGATCCACTATTTGGATACGCACGGAGCGGTGCGGCGCGATCCGGCGGGTTTATTTCGCAGACCGAAGCTTGAACGCCTTGGCCCACGCGTCGGGGGCGAAACCCACGAGACCGAAATCGGCGGCGAGCACAAACGGACGTTTTACCAGACGACCGTCGCTCGCGAGAAGTTTGAGCGCCTCGGCTTCGGTCATCGTGGGCAGTTTCGCCGCCAGGCCGCGCTCGCGATACTGGATGCCGGAGGTGTTGAAGAGCCGCCGGAGCGCTCCGCCCTGGAGTGCGAGCATGCGCCGCAGTTCGGCGGGGGTGGGCGGGGTTTCGTAAATCGGTTTCTCGACAAACGGCACGCGATGCGCGGCGAGCCATTTCGCGGCGTCGCGGCAGGTGCTGCATTTGGCGTAGGAGTAGACGGTGACGGGTTCGGCCATGGTTGGCCGTGACGATGAAAGGATCGGAGGAAAATGGAAGCAGCGAAGCGGTCGCGGCGGGATTCCTCAGACGCGCCTTCAGGCGACGCGGCCGAACGAAGTGGGTTGCTCGATGGCCTCGGGTTGTGCGCTCGCCATGACGATGTAGTGAGCGACGGCGAGGAGCCGCGTCGGGCGGTTCCGCTTGCTGAGGAAGGTGTCAAACCAGCGCGGCGGCTCAGGCGAGGGGCTCAACACGCCGATAACCTCGAGGGCGAGAGTCACGATTACCGGCGTGGTGACGCCAAGCACCTCCAACCCTGCCAGGAGTGCGGCTTCGCTGAGCCGGGCCATCCGGTGATTGAGAATCAGGAGGTGAAATTGCTTGCGGCAGAGCAACTGCCAGGCCGCCTCGGCATCGCCGGCGAATTCCGGCACGTAGCCTGCCCGCGAAAACATCCGCTGCTGCTTCGCGCGGATTTGCGGATCGTTTTCGATGACGAGAATCCGCGGAGCAGCGTTCGCGACTGAAGGAGCGTAATCAGTTTCGTGCCGCACCGGTTCGACCGGTGAAAACGGCGCGAGCTGCGGCGCGAACGAGTCGGTGCGGGTGGGAGAAGCAGTAAATGCGGTCATGTGCCGCTGATCCTACCGCACCGCGGGAGCCGAGCCTATTGGTGAGTCGGTACCGGTTGTTTAAGAACTATCTTTAGGCGCAGTGGGGGCGTTGCCGGGAGCCGAAG
Source organism: Opitutaceae bacterium (assembly GCA_040255565.1). Taxonomy (GTDB): domain Bacteria; phylum Verrucomicrobiota; class Verrucomicrobiia; order Opitutales; family Opitutaceae; genus Opitutus. Next base: position 174,583 of record JBDZVH010000004.1, read on the forward strand.
GGTTACGGCCCAGCTCCTGCGCGTGGACGGCGTGGTGGATCAGCGCGGCTCCGCTGGGCAGACCGAGCTTGCGCTTGATGCTGCCACGGTGCACGTCGACCGTTTTGCGGCTGAGCCGGAGCAGGTGCGCGATGTCGACGCTGTCCTTGCCCTGGCCGATCAGCTGGTAGATTTCGAATTCACGGTCGGTCAGCTGCTCGATCGGTGATTTCGAACGGCGGCCGGCATCGCCCGTAATTCCAAGAAGGATACGCGAAGCGACAGCGGGGCTGACGTAGGATCCGCCGGTCAGTACGCTCTGCATCGCTTCGAGCAGGAGCTTCGCGCCCGCTTCCTTCATGATGTAGCCACGGGCGCCGGCCCGGAGGGCGCGTTCGGCGTAGAGCAACTCGTCCTGCATCGAAATGACGAGAATGGGCGATTCGGTGCTCAGAGCGTGCAGGTCCTTGATCAAATCGATCCCGCTGCGTCCGGGCATCGAAAGGTCGGCGATCACGAGGTCGGGCTTCGTGCGCGCGAGTTCGCTCAAGGCCTCGGCGGGCGTCCCGGCTTCCGCGCACGCCTCGAGATGGGGCTGGCTGTTGATGAGCTGCACGAGGCCGGCGCGCATCATGGGGTGATCGTCGATCACCATAACGCGCCGCGGCCCGGCGGGCGGATGCGCGTGGGAGTGGTGCGGTTTCATGATGCCAGCGGCAGGACGCATTGCACGGTGAGCCCTCGGCCCGGGCGGGAGTCGAAGGTGAGCCGGCCGCCGATGAGGGTGGCGCGATATTGCATGATGTGCAGCCCCACGCCGCGCGCATCGCTCTCGCGCGTATCGAAGCCGCGGCCGTTGTCGGCGATCGTCAGGTGCAATGCGCCGGCCTCCTGCTGCAGTCTCACCTCGATGAGCGTCGCACCGGAGTGTTTGAGGGCGTTGTTGATCGCCTCCTGCGCGATGCGGTAGAGATGGGTGGCCGTGTCGTTGCCGATTCCGGAAATCGGATGTGGGCAGGATAGACGGTGGGCGACCGTTCCGGCGGTGAGCTCGAGCAGTCCCGCGAGCGCCGTCGGCAGTTCGTTGGCGTCGAGGAGGTGCGGAGTGAGTCCACGCGCAAGGCCACGCACGTCGCGCATCGCGGTGCGCACGTGTTGCGCAATTCGTTCGATTTGCAGGTCGCGCACCGGTGGATCGGTTCGCATGCCAATCAGCTGGTGAAGCATGAGCTCGATGGCGGTCAGTTGCTGGCCGACGTTGTCATGAAGTTCGTGGCCGATCCGCTGTTGCTCGCGGTCGCTGACACGGAGCACTTCCGCCTCGAGCTGCTTGCGCTCGCTGATATCGCGCACGATGCCCATGCCGCCGAGCAAAGCACCTCGCGGATCGACCAGCGCGGAGGTGGTCACGGCGACCGGAATCAGCCGGCCGTCCTTGTGGCGGTGCAGGGTTTCGTAAGGGCCGGTGAGTTTTCCCTGGGTCAACCGCTCGAGGGACAGCCGGGCTTCCGGCTCATGTTCCGAGGGGACCAGCGTCAGCAGCGAACGGCCCACGATCTCCGCTGCCCGGTAGCCGAGCAGGCGCTCGGCCGCCGGATTCCACGTCGCGATCGTGCGTTCCAGCGTCACGGTGATGATCGCATCGTTCGATGAGTTGATGATGGCGTTGGACAGTGCAGCGATGCGCTCTGCGGCGCGGCGTTGCGTGATGTCGGTTGCGATCTGGATGAACAGCCGCTGCGGGCCGAAGTCGTGCGAGGCGATGCGAACCTCGACCGGATAAACCGTGCCATCCTTGCGACGGTGCTCGGCCTGTTTGATCGCGAGAGTGCCGGGCGGAATGGACGTCCAGTCCTGCGCTGATGCAGACGGGGCGGCAACCACGTCGAACATGCTCGTGGCGAGGAGCTCCTCCCGACTCCGGTCCAGTGCGGCGCAGGCGCGTTCGTTGACTTCGACAATACGTCCTGCGCCGTCGTGCACGATCATGATATCCGTGACTTGGTCGAGCAGTGTATGGAAGCGGGCTTCCGTTTCCCGGAGCGTCGCGTCGCGCCGGGCCTGCTCCTCGATCGCGTGCTTGAGCTCCGCTTGAGTGCGCCCGAGCTCTGCCATACGCTCGCGGATCCGGCCTTCGAGCGAAGCGGCGGATTGTTGCAGGGTGGCCACGATCCCGGCGCGTGCGATGAAAAGCCGGCGCATGAGCCCATAGGAGCCGCCGAGCAGGCCGAGCACGGTCGCGGACAGGATGAGCGTCATACTGTGCCAGCGGACAGCCTGCGCGTCGCTGAGACCTGCGCGAGCGCGCGCCTGGCGCTGCTGCTCCGCGATCAGTTCTCCGGCCGCGGTGCCCAATTCATCGAGGAGGCTCGTGCCGCGCCCGCTATCGATGAGGTCGCGGGCGGCCGAAACGCCGTCGGTCCGAACGGCGCGGACGACCTGCTCGTGCCAGGCGTCCAGTTCCTTTGCCCGTTGCGACAGCTTGGCGAGCGATGCGAGCGGAACGGCCGGTTCGAGATCGCGGCGTAGCCGGTTGAGGATCGTGGTGATTACCGCGGAGGCTTCGATCTGCTGTCGCAGATGCGCGTCGGAACCGGTCAGGGCGAAGGCCCGCATCGCGGCTTGAGCGCGAGTCGCGCCAATGACCAGCTGGTCCAGCTGCGCAATCACCTCTTCGGATCGCGCGGTGCTGCGGGCATTGGCGCGCTGATCGGAGAGGTCGCGGAGACTCACGCCAGCCGTCAGGACGACGGCCAGTCCTGCCGCCGCAAAGCCGACGGCCAGCAGTCGTGGGGAACCGTAATTCATGCAGCGGCGGTCTGCCGCGCTGGCCCATGATACACCGGTCCAGTTGTTCGAAACAACCGCTCAACCACCGAAAAGCAGCGCGAAAATTTCAGTAATCCTGTCCGCTGGAAACACGGTGGCTCGTTGAAATGGCGTAAGGAAATCCGACATTCTGCGACGAAAACTCATCTGCCATGAATACCGAAAAATCCCCGCTTCCGAACGATTCCGCGGCCCGACCGACGTCCGACCGCGAACTGGTGCTGAACCGGCTGATCAACGCGCCGCGCGAGAAAGTCTTCGCCGCGTGGACCCAGCCTGAGTTGCTGAAACAATGGTTCGCGCCGAAGCCGTGGACCACTCCGCGGGCCGAGCTCGATGTGCGGCCCGGCGGCTCGAGTTTGATCGTGATGCGCGGGCCCGACGGTTCCGAGTTTCCGAATCGCGGCGTGTATCTCGAGGTCGTTCCGAACGAGAAGATCGTCGCGACCGACGCCTACACCGAGGCCTGGCAGCCTTCGGCGAAACCTTTCATGACGATCGAGCTCACGTTTGAGGATGTGAATGGAAAAACCAACTACACGGCCCGCGTGCGCCACTGGTCGGTGGCTGATCGCGAGGCGCACGAAAAAATGGGTTTCCACGAAGGCTGGGGGCGCTGCACCGATCAGCTCGAGCAACTGGTCGCCGGGTGATGGCCGGCGACCGCGGTGACCGCTCACTGCGAACGGGCCATGGCGGAACCGGCGGGAAGCTTCTGGTCGAGCTGGGCGAGCGCCGACTCGGCGGCGGCGAGCGGCGCGCCTCCGATTCGATTGGTCGACAGCAACACCTGTCCAAATTTATCGAATACAACGATGCCCGGAATCTCGAGCACGCCCAGATTCCCGAGGGCGATCATCACGTTTTTGTTTTGGTGCGGCAGGGTGGGCCAGGGCATGCCGGTCGACTTAACGTAGGCGAAGTAGGGCGGCATGGTGGCATCGGTCGACGAGCCGAAGAAGGCCACGCGGTCGCGCCCGGCGAGCACCGCGTTGTAATGCTCGACGAACTTGGGCGTGAATGCCGCGCACCGGGGGCAGGTGCTCGCCGACAGGTATTGCACGTAAACGTCGGCGGCCCCGATCGGCGTGGAATTTCCAGCGGCGTCGACCAGCAAACCGTCCAGGATCTCGGCCATGCGTCCCGGGCGCTGGTCGCGGGGCAACGCGACGCGCTCGCGCGCGCGAACGAAGACGTCGGTCGCGGTCAATGGCACCACCTGCTGCCCGTCGCGGCCGGGAACCCACAGGGCCACGTCGCCGCCGGAGACGCGCATTACGCGATAGGTTTCTCCCGACTTCAGCGTGAACGAGCCGAACGATTGGTCGACCGTGAGCGTGGCGCGTCCGGGCCAGAGCGACATGTCCCGTTGCAGATCGGACACCGTCAGCGCGCGCTGCTCGGGGGTGAAGCGCGCCCATTGCGCGTTCGCCGCCGCCAGCAGGTCACAGTCGCCCGGTGCGGCCGCAAAAAGAAAGCCGGCGGGCGCGATGAGCTCCACCTCGTTCGGCTTCACCGCGTGGATCTGTACCACGGTGCCGGCGCGGAGAGATGCCTCGCCGCGGAAGCGCTGCTCGGTGGTCAGTCGTGTCTGCGCGGGCCAGCGCTCGGGCCGATTGACGAGATCGCGCCAAACGAGAGGCTTGACCGTGGTCGGGATCGCGGCGGCTGACGGCGAGTTCGCCGCCGCAGCCGCGTTAACGGTGGGCGTAGCGGCAAGCAGGCCCAACAGCAGGGAGCCGGCGGAAAGCGTGATGCGTGGCAGAGCGGAGAACATCCGCTCATTCTAGCTGGTTGGTGCCCGGGGTCCCATCAGGGAGGCCGCCGGCCCACACCTCAGGCGGTCGCTGAGGCGACCGAGCATCACGCCGCCTCCGATGATGACAGATCAGCGCGCGAGGCGCTCGAACGTCATGGGATGCGCCGAGTCCTCACCGACGGTGATGGCCAGTTTTTTGCCCCCGTCGCTGAACTCGCACTGCACGTCCGTGGTGAGGGCATAAAACTTCGTCTGCGACGAGGCGTGGAGAACGAGGTTGCTGCCGGAGAATTCGAGCGACAGCAGTCCGTCACTGAGGCGACTGATCCGAGCGCGGCTGCGCCCGTTTTGGCCGTATTCACCGACGTATGACTCGAGCAGGGCATCGGGCAGCATGAATTCCTTCTGCCGGTAATTGCCGAGTTCGCGCACCCAGACGTTGCGATAGCGCACGGGATTGCCGTGGTCCTGGAAGGCGATCGGGAGGCGTTCGGGGTGGGCCTGGTAGGGCGGACGGCCGATCCAGCCGGTGGGGCCGGTGAGCTCGGCGTTGTGCTGCACGAGCACGCCGTTGTGCAGGACGGTGACGGATGCTTTCGCGAGCAGCCGGCCCTCGTCGTCGAAGCGCGGCGCGGTCCAGATGATGTCGTAGGTCTGCCACTGGCCGGGCGGGCGCGAAGCGTTCACGAGCGGAGGATACTGGCCGTAAAGCGACGCCGCGGAGCCGTCGGCGTAGGTTTTGTTCTGATACGAATCGAGCACCTGGACCTCGTAACGGCCGGCTCCGAAGAAGACGCCGCTGTTGCCGCGGCCCTGGCTGTCGCCCTTGGCCGGGACCGGCGCGGCCCACTCGACGTGAAGCTGGCAGTCGCCGAACGACTGCAGAGTGCGGACGTAGCCGCTGCCGGGCACGCATTCGAGCGCGCCCTCGCGCGCCACCCATTTCGTGGGGCTGCCGTCCATCGCGACCCAGGCGGAGGTGTCGCTACCGGCGAAGAGCACGACCGCATCCGACGGCGGTTCGCCCGGTTTCTCGTTCGTGCTCGCGGTGCCGGGTTGGACGACGGGAGGAAGGGGGCGAAGGCGGTCGTGGCCCAGCCACGCGGGATCGGGCGCGGCGAACAGGCGCGAGGCGGCGAAAGCGAGGAACCATCCGGAAACAAGCGAGATTTTCATAGGGGTGAGGACGGAGCCTGCGGCGGCTCGGAGGGGGGATTCAATCGAAAACCCCCGTCCGCTCCCGACCCCGCCCGACAGATCAAAAAACTTCCACGCTCTTCCCGACCCCCACGCCGCTTCGAGCGAGGCCCAGACAGAGTGTCATATAATGTATGACACTGTGTTTGGGAGCGTGGATGTTTGGACAGGGGGGGAAGGAGTGCGGCGAATCGGGCGCGGGTGGGGCGGACGGAGGGGCGTCGATTCGTTGCCCCTTTCGCGCGGGCACGGCGATTCGAATCAAGGGCACTGTGACAGCGCTCCGCGGCGGAACCGGGCCCAAAGGTAATCTTCGTATTCGCGGGATTGTTTCGCGCGCTGTCTTCGTGCTATCCTTGCGTCGGCCCCGCGAACTCAACCGTCTTTGCCGTCTCTGTCATGAACAGACTTGCCTGGGTGGATCACTTGAAGGCGTTCGGCATTGTGATCGTCGCATTCGGCCATGTGCGCATTCCCCTGCCGGTCGAATACTGGGTTCATTCTTTCGTGATTCCGCTTTTCCTTTTTTTGGCGGGCTACCTGATTTCACCCGAGAGCTTTACGGCGTCGCCGCGAGTGTATTTCCGGCGGAAGATGCTGCGGCTCGTCGCGGCGTATGTGATTTTTGGATTCATCGGCGCGCTTCACTACGTGCTGATGTCGCAGGCCGGCGTCGAGCGGAGCCCGCTCCCGGCCACGGTCATGGTGAAACTGCAATCGGTATTTTACGCCAGTGGCACCTTTCCCAATGAAAATGCCCTCCAGCTGTATCCGGTCGCCTTGTGGTTTTTTCCCACCATCATCGTGGCGCTCGGACTGGCGTTCTGGATCTTGCGGGCACCGGCCGGCGTCGTGCCGCTCCTGATCGGGGGGAGTCTGCTGCTTTCGTGGTCGTGGCGGAACCTCGTGCTGCCCTGGGAACTCGAGTCGGCCCTCACCGCGGTGCCGTATATTGTCGCCGGCCAGCTGTTCCGCCGGAGTCCGGGGTGGCAGGCCCGCGCTTTCGCGCTGCCACGGTTTTGGGCGCCGCTGCTGCTCGCACTCGGCTGGATGCTGGCGATGTTGAATGGACGCGTGGATTTCCGGCTCTCGATTTTGAACGATCCCGTGCTCTTTCATCTCGCGGCCTGGCCAACGCTGCTCGGTCTCCTCATCACCGCGTCGGCAGTTCCCGCCAGCAAGCTCAGCCGCCGATTGTCCGCGGCGACGATCTTCATTTTTCCGACCCACCAGCTGCTGTATTGGTTTTTCGATACACTCTCCCGCGAGGGGCTGCATCTGCCGGAGGCGTTCATGCACAGCTACGCCTACGCGATCCTCGAAGCGTCGTGCGCGCTCATGTTGCTGGCCTGGTCATATGGCTGGGTCCAGCAACGCGTGTCAGCCCGCCGGCGCCGCGATCGGCCGCCGGCGGGTGTAACGGATCAGAGTTTTCCGGCGATCTTGCCGTAATCGACCGCCTGCGCGAACGTCCGCAGGTCGGCGTCGCTGACATCGTTGCCCTCGATCTGGACGAGCAAGGTGCCGTTGACGACGACGTTCACGGAGCCGCTGCCGTCCTTGTTTTTGATCACGGCCTTCTGGCCCTTGATGCGCTCCAGTTTGCCGCCGTCCGCATTTGCGAACATCGGATTGCCCATCATCATCATCACGCCTTGGAGGAGCGGCGAATCGGTGATGAGTTTCACGGTCATGCTGGCGTCGCCCTTCGTGTAGTGGCGTTCGGCGGTGACGCCGCCGCCGAACATCGCCGCGGCCGCGGATTGCGCGGTGGCCTCCTCTGCGGTCCAGCCGGCGGGGGCTTCGGGCAGCAGTTCCTTGAACAGCTCGGCGCGCTTCTGTCGCACGAGTTGCGCGGCGGCGTCGAGCGACTGGGCGGCGGTGGCATAGTCGCTGTCCTTGTAGGCTTTCAACGCCTCGTCGATCGAGTCGGTGACGTCGTCGGCGTGCAGCGGCAGCGCCACGGCGAACAGACCGGCGGCGAGAAGCGGGAGCAGGGATCGGGGGGATGGAGTTTTCATGAGCATGGGAACGGCTGCGTGGCGCCGGCATTGTTCCGGTCACCACGGACCGTGAGGGCGGACGCATCCATGGTCGGATGATCGTGAACAGCGCCGGAGGTGTCGAGTCCGCGGACTTCCGGTGAAACCTGATCGTGAGTTCGGGTTCCGGCAGGGCGACGGCGGCGATTGACGCGCTGTCCCGAAATCCTCATCAACGCGGTCCATGTCCGCATCGGTGACGAATCCCGCCGCTTTCCTTTTGTTGTTTCGCAACGCCGGTCCGGAAACGCACGCGCATCTCACCGAAGCCGAGCGGGTGCAACTGGCGAAACGCTGGAACGACTGGTCCGAAGGGCTGGCCGCGCAGGGAAAAGTCCAGCACGCGCGGCCGCTCGCGTTAAATGGACGCGTGGTCTCGGGACCGCGGGGCGAGCGCGTGATGGACGGCCCTTATGCGGAGGCGAAGGAGGTCGTCGGCGGCTATTTTTTTCTCACGGTCGCGGACCTCGACGAAGCGACGCGGATTGCGCAGCAGTGTCCGGGCTTGCCGCTCGGGTTGACGGTCGAGGTCCGGCCGGTGGCGGACGTCAGTCCGGTGCTCGACGGAGTGCCGGGCCGTCCGCCGAAGGCTTGATCCTGCCAAACGCGATTCCACCCGCTCTCGCCGGCCGCGCGATGCGTGTAATGCCCCGGTCATGACTTCACCGCGTCAGCCCGCGATCGGCTTCATCTTCGTCACGATGGTCCTGTCCGTCCTCGGATTCGGACTGTTGATTCCGGTGCTGCCGGATCTCGTGAAGGAGTTTCAGGGTGGCAGTTACGAGGCGGGTTCGCACGCGTATGGTTTCCTGGTCGGCACGTTCGCGTTGCTGCAGTTCATCGGTTCGCCGGTGCTGGGGGCGTTGTCGGATCGATACGGGCGTCGTCGCGTGATTCTGATTTCGCTGATTGCGACGAGCATCGACTACCTGATCATGGCCAACGCGCCCAACCTGACGTGGCTGTTCGTCGGGCGGATCGTTTCCGGCTTCACGGCCGGTGTGTTGGCGACGGCCAATGCTTATGTTGCCGACGTGACGCCGCCGGAAAAGCGGGCGCAAGGTTTCGGTCTGCTGGGTGCGGCATTTGGAATCGGTTTTATTCTCGGGCCGTTGCTGGGCGGCTTGCTCGGCTCGATCAATCTGCGGCTGCCGTTCTGGTTTGCGGCGGGCTGCGCCGCGCTCAACTGGCTCTACGGCTACTTCGTGCTGCCGGAATCGTTGAAAGCGGAGAACCGCCGTGCCTTCGACTGGCGCCGGGCCAATCCGATCGGCGCGCTGAAGGCGCTCGGACGCTTTCCCACCGTGCGCAGTCTCGCCGACTCGTATTTCATCCTGATGTTGTCGCAGACGCTGCTGTATTCGACGTGGGTGCTCTACATGGGGTATCGCTACGGCTGGAGTTCCGGCCAGGTGGGACTCTCGCTGGGACTCGCGGGCGTCATGTCGGCGCTGGTGCAGGCCTTTTTCGTGCGCCGGATCGTGCCCAAGATCGGCGACAAACGCGCGGCGATTCTCGGCTTTAGTCTCACCATTGTGGCGCTGATCGGTTACGGCCTCGCGAGTCGCGGATGGATGATCTACGCCATCATCCCGCTCGGCGCGCTCGGCGGCATCACCGCGCCGTCGCTCCAATCGTATCTGACGAAACACGTGCCGCCGGACGAACAAGGCGGTGTGCAGGGCGTTTTCAGCGGGCTGTCGAGCCTCGCGGGAATACCCGGGCCGCTGATCGGCACCTGGAGTTTCGGGTGGGCGGTCGGGATCGCGGATCATCCAGCGTGGGCGGGACTGCCGTTTTTCGAGGGCGCGCTGATGGTGTTCCTCGCGGCGCTCCTGGCGCTGCGCGCTTTTCGTCTCGAACCGAAAGCGCGGCGTGAGCCACAGGTGGAGCGACCGAGCCTCTGCGGGCTCGAGGGGATCGAGGTTCAATCGCAGGCGCGGCAAAACGAACCTCGGGGCGGCGTGTAGCCCACGGTCGTGTCGACGGGTTCGTTTTCGTGATACCGATCGTGATAACGCACCCAGGCCATGCTGAAGGCGTAGGCGTTTTCGTCGCGGCCTTTCGGCGTGAGGTCGAGCCAGCGATACGTGCCGATGGCGGGCTCGCAGCCGCGGGAATAAGCGGAGTAGGTGTGAAACACATTTCCGGCGTCGTCGCGGGCGAAGACACTGATGCCGGGCAACTCCTCGACCGGCAGCGGTCCGGCGGGGAAGGTTTGAAAATTATACGTGACGCGTCCGGCCTCCATGTCCTCGCGCGAGAACGAGACGTTGAAGTCGCGATTGAAATCCGACCCGTGCGACGAAACCCAGTTGAACGCCCAGCCCATGCGGCGGCGAAACGGCGCGATCTCTACATAGGGCGCGCGGGAAATCGCGGCAAACGCGGTGTCGCGCGCGTGCAGGTGCGGCAGCGCGCCGTCGGTGTGATCCATCGCGAACGAGCAGCTACGGCAACCTTCCTGCCAACCGGGCCCCAGCATGAAGTGATAGACGATCAGCTGGTGGTGCGGCCCGAAAAGTTCCGCGAGCGTGACGGGGCCGTGCTCGCCTTCGAACCGGTAGTTTTTCTCGATCTTCACCCAGGGAAGCTGACGGCGTTCGGCCGCGACGGCGTCCTGCAGACGAGTGAGCTCCTTTTCCCGGGCGAGCAGTTGGCGACGCGCATCGAGCCATTCGGAGGGAGAGACGATGCGGGGGAGGGATGAGGATGTGTTCATGACCACCGATCAGTCGAGCGACCTCGTGGCGTTTCGACGCCCGCCGAAAATATCGCCCGCCATCAGTGCGAAACCTCCTGCAGCCGGCGCTCGAGAAAGCGGCGTTCCGGCTCCGATTGCACGAGGCGGAGCGCGGCACGATACGCGGCGGCGGCCTCCTCGCGGCGGCCGAGCTGCCGCAACAAGTCCGCTCGCGCGGCGGGCAGGAGATGATAACCCGGAAGATCGATCTGCTCCATCAACTCCAGACCGCGGGCGGGACCTTCGACCATCGCGATCGCGACCGCGCGGTTGAGCTCGATCACCGCCGAGGGCTGGCGCCGCGCCAGTTGCGTGTAAAGCGCGGCGATCTGCGACCAGTCGGTTTGCGCAAACGTCGGCGCCTGGGCGTGCAGCGCGGCGATCGCGGCCTGCAACGCATACGGCCCGGCCGGGCCTTCGCGCAAAACCGTCTCGACGATCGCGGCGCCTTCCGCGATCTGCGGGCGGTTCCATTGCGAGCGATCCTGGTCTTCAAGTCGCACGAGCGAGCCGTCCGCGTCCGTGCGCGTGTGTCGCCGCGCATCGGTGAGGAGCAAAAGCGCCAGCAATGCGTGCGCTTCGCGTTCGCGCGGGAGCAACGTAGCCAGCTCGCGGCAGAGCCGGATGGATTCCTCGCAAAGATGAGCGCGCACGAGAGTCGGGCCGGCGCTCGCGCTGTAGCCTTCGTTGAAGACCAGATAAATCACCGCGAGCACGGAGGGCAGGCGTTCGTCGAGTGCGTCCTCGTCGGGCACCTCGTAGGGAATGCCGGCGAGTTTGATCTTGGCTTTGGCGCGGACGATCCGCTGGGCCAGGGTTGGGACCGGCAGCAGGAATGCGCGGGCGATCTCCTCGGTGGTAAGGCCGCAGACGGTGCGCAGCGTGAGCGCGACCTGCGCCTCGACCGCGAGCGCGGGATGACAGCAGGTGAAGATGAGGCGCAGGGTGTCCTCGGGAATGGGCGCGTGCTCCTCTGGGGCGGCGAGCGTGATCATCTGACGGTGTTTTTCCTCGGCCAGCGTGCGCCGGCGAATCTGGTCGATGGCTTTGTTGCGCGCAGCGGTGTAGAGCCAGGCGACGGGATTCGCCGGAAATCCGTGGACGGGCCATTGGGCTTGCGCGGCGGCGAACGCATCCTGAACCGCATCCTCCGCCAGACTGATGTCGCGGGCGACGCGGATGACGCTGGCGAGAATGCGCCCGTAATCGCGGCGATACAGCTCGCCGAGATTCACGGTTGATCGGAGCGCCGCACGCCGTCCGGTATGATCGGGCGAAGCTCGAGCGAGAAACCGGCCGGAAGCGAGGGGAACCGGCGCGCCTGGGCGATCGCCTCGTCGAGGTCCTGGCACTCGAGCACGACGAGGCCGGCGAGAATTTCCTTCGTTTCGGCAAACGGCCCGTCGGAGAGCACGAGTTTCCCGTTGTGTTCGCGCAACGTGGTTGCCGTGACGGTCGGCTGCAGTCGCATCGCGCCGCTGGCCCGGCCGGTTGCCTCCAGTTGTGAATACCAGTCGGCGCATGCGTTGCGCAGCCGGTTCTGCTCCTCGGCGGGCAGCGAATGGAAGTCGGCTTCGTGGTGATAAACGAGCATCGCGTATTGCATCGAAGAAGGGTGGTTCGAAGAGAGTCGATTGGCACCGCGGGAAATCGACCGCGATCCGCGGCGCGTCAGCGGGAGGGAAGTATGGCCGTCAGCGCCTGCTGGAGCGCGCCCGCCGAAAACGGTTTTGCGAGCGCACCGCTGAAGCCGAGCGAGCGGTAGTCGCGGAACGCACTTTCCTGAGTGTAGCCGGACATCAGGATCGCGCGGACCGACGCGTCGCCGGCGCGCAGTTGCCGCAGCGCATCCGCGCCGCCGAGTCCGCCCCGCACCGTCAAATCCAGCATCAGCGCGTCGAACGGCCGGCCGGCGGCCGCGGCCTCGCGGTAAACCGCGACCGCCTGCGCTCCGTCCGCGACGGCCTGGACGTCATAGCCGAGCTGCCGAAGCGCCATTTCCAGCGCATCCCGGAACAGTTGCTCGTCGTCCATCACGAGAATCCGGGCTTTGGATACGCGAGCCGGGTTTTCGGGGTGGTTCCCGGCTGAGGTCCGCGAGCTGGCCGGCAGATAAAAGGTCACGATGGTGCCATGGCCCGGCAGCGATTCGACGGTGATGCGACCGTGATGTTTCTGCACGATCGTGCGGCAGATGCTGAGGCCGAGGCCCATGCCTTTCTGATTGCCCCGCTGTTTCGTGGAAAAATACGGATCGAAGATCTTCGGCAGGATCGAACCCGGGATGCCCGCCCCCTCGTCGACGATCTGAAAGCGCACATAATCGCCGGCGGGCAGATCGGGCACGCTCTTTTCGTCCGCGATGAAATTCCGCACGAAGAGACGGACCCGCGAACCGGGCGCGCTGGCCTCGCGGGCGTTCAAGGCGAGGCTGCGGATCAGCTGGCCGAACTGTGTCTCGTCGACCTCGACCGGCCAGAGATCGGAGGCAATCTCGCATTCTCCGCGCAGGGCGGAGCCGCTCAACGCGATCCCGAACGCCTCGCGCACCGGCGCTCGCACATCGCTGATGCGACGACTGGGAATGCCGCCATCGGCGAACGCGATGAACTGCTGCGTGAGCGCTCGCGCGGCGTCGATCGTCTGTTTCGCCTGCTGGACGTGAAACTCCTGCTGGGCGGTGGTCGCTTCGCACAGGCCGATCATCTCGACGTTGAGCAGCAACGTCGCGAGGAGGTTGTTGAAATCGTGCGCGATGCCGCCGGCGAGGATCCCGGTCGACTCGAGTTTGCTCAACACGAGCCGCTCATCCTCGAGCAACCGCCGCTCGGTGATGTCCCGCGCGATCGCGAACACGGTGGTCGCCCCGGGTTCCACCACGGATTGCCACGAGAGCCAGCGATACGAACCGTCCTTGCAAAGGTAGCGGTTCTCGAGGCCGCGCACGGGCTTGCCCTCCGCGAGCGACGCGCGCGCCGCGAGGGTGCGGGCGCGATCCTCCGGGTGCATGAAATATTCGACCGGATGCGCCAGCAACTCCGCCTCCGACCATCCCATGACGCGCGTCCAGGACGGGTTGACGCGTTTGAAATAACCGTCGAGTCCGGCGATGCACAGGAGGTCGAGCGAAAGGTTGAACAATCGGTCGTAGTCCGCCGCGTCGCGCGACGCCGGGGACGAATCTTCCGGCGATGACGATGAACGGGCGGAATTCTCCATGTCCGCTGTTTACGCTGCAGACCCGCCGCGGCAATCACGGGTTTTCCGCGGCGAAATTGAAGTGCAACATCGGCGCCTTGCCCGATGGCGGCGCGGCGAGCGCCGCCGCGATCCGTCGCCCGGTCGGCCGCGGCACCGCATGCGTGGCCAACTCGGGCAATCCGCTGCCGGCTCAAAGCGCCCAGCCGGGCCGGTAGCTGTAGTGGAGGAGCTGGTTCGCACGTTCGTCGTTGGTGAACGCGAAACGGTCGCGATCCCATCGCAGAGGGCGGCCGCCGTGGCGCACGCAGGCGGCGCCGAGAAGAACGGTTTCGGTCAACGGTCCGGCGAAACCGAAATTCGAGCGCGTGGGCGAACCGGTTTTGCACGCGGCAACCCATTCGGCGTGATGCCGCTCGAGCGCGGTTTGGTCGGACGGCGGCCGCCGGTATTTTTCCTTTCCGCCGGTGAGAATCCGCGGATGTTCGCCGCCCCAACCTTCGACGAGAATTTTGCCGTTGCCGCCGACCAGCAGGATGCCGTCCTCCGGGTCGAGATCGCTGCCCGTTTCGAGCTCGGCGGGGCGCTCCGGCAGGAGTCCGCCGTCATACCAGTGCAGCGCGATGGGCGGCCGGCCGTGACGGGCGGGAAAACGATAATGCACGACCGACGCGAGCGGCACGCTGTCGCCGACCTGCGGAGTTGAACTGGCGGAGACGCTCTCGGGGGCGTCGAGTTGCAGGCAGGAAAAAACGGGCGCGAGATTATGAATGCCCATGTCGCCGAGTCCGCCCGAGCCGAAATCCCACCACCCGCGCCAGCGGAACGGAACATAGTCCGGATGATACGGACGAAACGGCGCCGGCCCCAACCACAGATCCCAGTTGAGCGTCGGCGGCACCGGCGGCGTCTCGGTCGGGCGTTCGACGCCCTGCGGCCACCATAGCGGGACCTTCCCGCGCTGCGTGGGGCGATCGGACCACACGTGGACTTCCCGCACCGGACCGATGGCACCATCGCGGATCCACTGGTCCAGCTGGCGGTTGCCGGCAAAGGTCATGCCCTGGTTTCCCATTTGCGTCGCCACCTTCGCCTCACGCGCGGCGGTGGCGATGGTGCGCGCTTCGAAGACGGTGCGCGTGAGCGGCTTTTCGCAGTAAACGTGTTTTCCCAACTTGAGCGCCGTCATCGTGACCACGGCGTGCAGGTGATCGGGCGTGGCCACGATCACGGCGTCGATGTTCTTCTCGCGGTCGAACATCACGCGAAAGTCCTGGTAGCGTTTCGCCTGCGGATACTCGGCAAACGTGGCCGCGGCGTTGGCGTCATCCACATCGCAGAGTGCGACGATGTTGTCGTTCACGTGCGGCCGGAGGTCGGCATTGCCCTGACCGCCGAGGCCGACGGCGGCGATGTTCAGACGATCGTTCGCGCCGGGAGTGCCGTTGCCGCCGAGCACGCGACGCGGGAGGATCATGAAGGCGGCGGCTGCGGTGGCGGCGGAGCCGACGAAACGCCGGCGGGTGGTGCCGGAATCAGGGTGCGGGTGGGGCATGGTCATGGGGATTTTCCGGGTCGAGACGGGTGATCTGGATGTGACGGAACCACACTTCGTCGCCCTCGCTTTGCAGGGCAATGTGGCCGTGGCGGTTCTTCATGAAGAGCGGCGCCTGGGCAAACTTGGTGCCGCGGATGAGGGCGCGCAGCTCGGGACTGTCCCAGTCGTAGGCGACGACCCTCACGCCGTTCAGCCAGTGTTCGACGTGGCCGTCGCGGCTGACGATCCGCACGCGGTTGTATTCACCGGTTGGATTCAGGAGATCGCGGCGCGACGGTGCGATGAGATCGTAGAGACCGCCGGCGGAGGTTTTCGGCTGGAGCCCGTCGGGATGGTGCGGGTCATCGTTGATTTGCATCTCCGGCCCGGACCAAAACGTCTCCGTGCCCGCTTCGGTGACGCCATACATGATCCCGCTGTTGGCGCCGGGCGCGACTTTCCATTCCAGCTCGAGCTCGAAGTCGGTGTAGCGCTCGCGCGTGATCAGGTCGACCTTGCGGCCCTTGATGCTGTGCAACTCCCCGTTTTCGCAGGTCCACTGTTCGCGCGGAAAGGCATCGCGGCGGAACGCGCGAAAGGCCGTCGTGATCTTCTCGCACGTGTCGAGGGTTTCCACCCGGGGCGCGGCGATACCCGTGGTCAGTGCGGCGCCAGCCAGCAACAGGCCGGCGAAGGCGTCGCGGAGCAAACCCGTCACGAGCAGGGAAGGCATCGGAGCGAGGAAGTTGCGGAAACAGTGAACGCGAAGGCCGCAGGACTCAAAGCCGACCTTGCGATTTCCGCCCCGCTTGCAGGTCATCGGCGCCGAAGCCGGCCAATAAACGCGCACCAAAAAACGCGAAGAAAAAACCGCTTTTTTCCCGGCAAGATCGGCCTATCTTTGTGGATGGCTCCGGCGTGCGAAGGCGCTGAAGCCGGGGCCTGAGGAGATCATTCAACGGTGCGGAGAAGAATTTCCGGCGCAAACCGGGAACCTGCTCCGGACAAACCCATTCACCCCATGCGTGCCTCACTCTTGGTTTCATCCTTCGGCTGCTGGCTGGTGGCGGCGCTGCTGGCGTCCACCGCCTCCGCGGCGGAGATGCAGTTAAAAACGGTCGACCTGACGGGCGACTACGAGGACAGCGGTTCGGTGGTGTCCGCCACCTCGGACGAGATGGCGCAGGAGCCTTTCCTGTCGGCGTTGGTGCGGCTGGAGTTCGACTCGAAGCTCGCTGCGATTTACCACGATCAGACTGCGCGCATCCGCATCAAGCACGTGCCGGGCTCGCTGGAGATCCAGATCATCGACCGCGACGGCGAGGTGAGCTGGCGCGGCCAGTGGGGCGAACGCACGGGTTATGTGCAGCGGGGCAGCAGTGTCGTCCTGCGTTTTCGGCGGGAGTCGCCGGCCAACGAGGAGGTTCTGTTCACGTTCGAACCCGTCGCGTCGCGGCAGTTGTTGCAGGTGACGGTGCAGCGGATCGAGACGACGATTCTCGGTCCGATGGTCCGTCAGAAAGGCGAATATCTGTTCCCGCGGATGCCCTAGCGATCGAGCGGGCGCAGGCGGATGTTGCGGAACCAGACCGGTTGCGACTCCGCCTGCAGCGCGATGTGGCCGCAGCTGAGCTGCAACGGCGCGCCGCGGGCGAGGAGCGGCTGCGCTTCGGAGCTTTGCGGGTCGAGTTGCGGGTGTTGGTAACGTAGCACCTCGCGACCGTTCACGCGGTGGATCACCTCGTCGTTGCCGTGCACTTCGATCTCGACGGCGATCCAGGTGTCGAGCGGCGACAGCGTGCTGCCGGTGGCGTCGATGATGTGATCGGTGACGAGCTGGCCTTTGCGCTCGAGATTGGTGCCGGGCGTGCAGACATTGCCCGTCTGCCTGCCGGCGGAGGTGCCTTCGGCGAGAAACTGGAACTCGAGACTGGCCGGCCAGAGCTGGTCGCGGCTCATGCTGAGGGGCGACTGCGAGTGGATCATCACGCCGCTGTTCAGGTGGGCCCAGCGGGGTGCGTCCGGCATCGCGCGACCGGTGAAGCGATACTCCAGCCGCAGGATGTAGCGTGAGTAGGGAATTGTTGAATACAAGTGGGCGAACTGCTCGTCGAAGCGGTCGTAGTCATCGTAGCTCACCTTAACGACGCCGTCCTCGACGCGAAACGTATTCGCGAAGTTCTCGCCGAGCGGATGTTTGGCGACTTTCACGATCCAGCCGTCGAGATCGCGGCCGTTGAACAGGGAGACCCAGCCGGATTCGCCGGCGGTTTCGCCGGCGCGGGCGGGACGCGACAGGCCGAGGCAAAGTGCGCCAACGGCAAGGAGCAGGAGGGTTTTCATGACGGTCAGCGGAGGACGGCGCGTTGTTCGGGCGTAAGCGTATCGGCAAGCTGGCTGAAGGTGAGGAACTCGCAACCCTGGCGGCGGAGCTCCGCGAGAATGGCCGGCAGCTGGGCGAGGGTCTCCTCGCGCCATTCATGGCAGAGGATGACGGTGCGGTCCCGGATGCCGGTGGTGGCTTTGCGCAGGATGCCCGCGGCATCGGTCGCGCGGTTCCAGTCGTCCGACGACACCAGGTGCAGGTGCGAAAGGGGCAGGTGTTTCAAGCCCGTAGGCTGCACGGCGGCGGCGATCCGGTCGTCCCATTCGAGAAACGGCGTCCAGAGCCACCGCGGCTCGCGCCCGGTCGCGGTCTTCACCGCGGCTTGCGTATCCAGGATCTCACGTCGGATGGCGGCGGCATCCAACTCCTTGAAGTGCGGATGCGTGTAGGAGTGATTCGCGATCTCGTGGCCGGCGGCGACGGCGGCGCGGCAGAGCTCGGGATGGGCGGCGACGAAGCGGCCTTCATGGGAGAAGGTCACATGGACCTGCTCCCGTGCGAGCAGCTCGAGGAACTGCGTCGAGGCCCCGGGCACGGGGCCATCGTCGAAGACGAGCGCGACGCGGAGGGGCGAGGAGGGAGCGGCGACGCCGGCGTGGACCAGGGCGGGGACGGCGACCGCGAGAAAGAAGAGCGGGGCGAATTTCATTCGCCGGGAAATTGCCGCAACGCTCCGGCGACCGCAAAGCGTTTGTCAGGTGCGACCTTGGACCCCGCGCTGGGCCGACGAGCGGGGAAGTGGGGCGCCCGTATCCAGAAACCATGGGGCGAACTCTCTCCGAGTGCAGGGTGCCCACGAACAACGCACGGGCGTTGCATCGTGCACCGGTTGCGGGGCGGCTTGCGCCGGCTCTCCGGGGAAAACGGCGTTGGCACGCCGAATGCGAAAGGGGGAAGCGTTCACAGGCACGCACACACGTGCCGCTCATGAGGCCGCGCTTAAGGATGCGGGTCGACATGTGGAAATCGCAACGGCGGCCCCGCCGCCAATCCCCAACTACCATGAACCAGAAAAAAATCACCTCCCTGATCGCCATCAGTTCACTCCTGCCGATCGCGGCGTGGAGCGAGACTTCCGGTTCGACCGGGAGCAGCGGACGCAGCTCGAACAGCGGTTCGTCCGCGACCCAAAGCTCCGGCTCGACCTCGAACAGCGATTGGCAGCGCCAGAACAACGCCAGCTCCACCGGCACCACCAGCTCCAGCGGTTCGATGTCCAGCAATAACAACTACAACTCCGGCAAGCGCGATCGCGCGTCGACGGGCTCCGCGATGAACTCCGGCAGCGCGTCGCAATGGGATCATTCGAGCGCCGCCGGCGGCGTCGCTTCGATCCAGCGCGTGAAACAGGACGACCTTGAGAATCGCCTGACGGCGGAGTCGGTGATCGGCAAGGACGTGGTGGATCGCGATGGCAACAAGATCGGCACGATCAAGGATATCGGCCTCGCGTCGGTGCTGCCTTCGTCGTTGCAGGATGCGACGAACCGCACGGCGATGTCGGGCAGCTCGACCGCCCCTCGCACCTCGGGCACGTCGGCGTCGACGGGTTCGTCGATGGATGCGTCGCAGGGTGAGGCCAAGGTTTATATTTCCGTGGGCGGATTCCTCGGCATGGGTGACGATCTCGTGGCCGTTCCGGCCTCGCAGCTCCGGCGCGATTCGACAGATCGCGACAACTTCCGCCTCGATGTGACGCAGGATCAGATCAAGAGCATCGCCGATCGCGATTCCGGTTATTCGGCCGCGGAATAATCCGGTCTCAACGCCGTTTGCTCGGTTGACTTCGAGAGCCGGTCCGCGGGCCGGCTCTTTTTTTTCAGGAAAACGGACGGGAGAATTCGACAATTCCTGGTGACATAGGGCTGTCAGGAGCCGCTGCTAGACTTGCGGCGCATGACCACGCTTTCCCTTCCTCCGCTCCTTGCCGCCATGGTGGCGGCGCACAATGAACATGATGTCGATGCGTTTCTCGCCTGTTTCGCCGAGGATGCGATCGTGCGCGCCGACGGCGGCGTCTATTTCGGTCCCGCCGCGATCCGATCGTGGTTCGAGCAATTCAGCCGGCTTCGACAGCCGGTGCTCGAGGTTCACGAATTGTCGTCGCTTGATGGCGAACCGATGCTGACCGGCCGGCTGATCGAAGACGTGGCGGAGCGCTCGACCGTTCGCTACTGGTTGGGCGTGGACGGCGACAAGATCGTCGCGCTGAAAATCATCCGCTAAAAAAAACGCAGCGCCGGCGCGATGCCGGTGCTGCGTTTTCAGGAAGAGCAAGGGTTGCTCAGAGGATCTCGCTCGGCGACCAGCCGCGACGATAGGTCGGGTAGAGCAGCTTGTCGGCTTCGGGCAGACCGGTCGTCATGCGCTCCGCGTTCCACGAGAATTTCTTGCCGACGAGGATCGCGAGCGTGCCGAGGCAAACCGTTTCGGTGAACGGCACCGAATATTCGAAGTTGGAACCGGCGCCGTGCGGGTCGCCTGCGCGGATCGCGGTTGTCCATTCCTTGTGCGGATTGGCCTCGGGCACGCGCGGGATCGTGCGCGGCGGGAAGGTCGGCGCGAGCTGACGGTGCAGCGTTTCGGGCACGATGCGCGGGCTGTTGCAGTAGTCGTTGGCATCATACACGACCGCCTTGCTGCCGATGATGAGCTGACCGCCGTGGGCGAGTTCGCGGTTCGGCTCCATCGAGGCGGGCTTCTCCGGCTTCAGGCCGCCTTCATACCAAGTGAGTTTGACGGGCGGGAGATCGCCGCGCGCGGGGAAGTTGAACTCGACCATCGCGGAGTTGGGAAACGCGATCGCGGTGGCGCCGTTGACCTGCTTCGGCTCGACGCTGGCCGGCGGGCCGAGACGTAGTGCCGTGTTGGCGGCGTCCATGATGTGGCACGCCATGTCACCAAGCGCGCCGCAGCCGTATTCCTTGAAACCGCGCCACTTGAACGGATGGATCTCGCTGCTGAACGGGCGCTGCGGAGTGCGGCCGAGGAACGAATCCCAGTCGAGCCCGGCGGGCGTCGGCTCGGGCTTGGGCCACTCGGCCATGCCTTGCGGCCAGACCGGACGATTGGTCCAGATCTCGACCTGCCGGACGTCGCCAATGACGCCGGCGTTGAACCATTCCGTGACGAGTCGCACGCCTTCGCCGGCGTGGCCCTGGTTGCCCATCTGGGTGCAGACGCCGTTGAGGCGCGCGAGCCGCAGGAGCTCGCGGGCTTCGCCGACCGTCTGCGTGAGCGGCTTTTGCACGTAAACGTGTTTGCCCATCATGATCGCCATGTAGGCGGGCAGGAAGTGCATGTGATCGGGCGTCGCGATGCCGACGGCATCGATCTGATCGTCCATTTCCATCAGCATCTTCCGAAAATCGGTGTAGAGCCTGGCGTTCGGAAACGTGGCTTTCAGCTGCGTCATCGCCGAAGGCTGCTCCTGCTTCACGCCATTGACCCATTGGGTCTGGGGCCAGCCCTTCAGATCGATGTCGCAGAGCGCCACGACCTCTTCGTCGCGGTGCGCCATGATATCGCTGAAGCCCTTGCCACCGCAGCCGATCTGGGCGATGCGGATTTTCGCGCCCGGCGCGATGGGACGGGGACGGCGGGGATTTTGTTGCAGGCTGACGCATCCGGGCAGCCCGAGAATCGCGGCCACGACGGCCGAGAATTTGATGAAGTCGCGACGATTGAGGGTAGTATAGTCTGACATGAGGTAAGCGTGGTCTGATGAAAGACGCGTGGCGCCGCCGTTGGATGCGGCGGCCTTCGTGGGTTGCGACGAGTAACGGTGAGTCGCCGGCGGGAGGCGATCCGAAAAACGGTCGCTTCGCTGCCCTCGTCGGCGCGATGCGGGGAAGCCGATCAGTGCTGACGCCGCACCGTCAACTCGGCGTCCTCGGTGGCCTGCACGATCACCGGCCAGCGATCCTTGCTCAGCGCAAATTGGCTGCCGCGTTCGAGCAGGATATCGGTCTCGCCTGGCGTTTCGGTCAGCCATACCGAGCCCTGCCGCACTTCCAGTCGGCGGACGCCGGAACGGGCCGTAAAGCGCAGCAACTCATCGCGTCGCAGCCAGATCGTGCGCAGGCAAGGGGGGTCGTTCAGCCACGAAACCGTGCCGCACACCCGGTAGTAGTCGGCCAGCAGCGCCGCGAATTTTCGCGCCGCGAAGCCGAGGGAGGCAACGGCTTGGGACCAGATCGGGGCGGACGAAAGGCGGCGCGGACGCGGAGGGAAGCGGTGCATGCGCCAGCATAGCCGGCCGGGCGGACCTCGGGGAGACACAGCCGAAACGAAACGCAGGTTGCACAGCGCTGCGGCGATGCGATCTGTATAAGGACGTTTTTCGCCGCGCTGTGACTGTGCACCGCGACGCCGGCCGGGATACACTGCGGGTTTCGATGCGCTCGATCCTGCAGCCCGGCAACGAACCGATTTATCAACGACTGGCCAATCTCATCGAACGCATGATCGCCGAGCGCGCGCTGCGTCCCGGCGATCGCGTGCCGTCGGTCCGCCAATTTAGCGTGCAGCAACGCGTGAGCGTGCCGACGGCCCTGCGGGCGTATGCGACGCTGGAGATGCGCGGCTTCCTCGAAGCGCGGCCGAAGTCGGGCTTTTACGTGCGGGCGCGGCTCGCGAATTTCGACCCGCCGCGGGCGGCGGCCGTGGCCGCGAAGGTGACGGATTTTTCCCACACGGATCCGTTCGCCTCGCTGCTCGCGGATTTCGGCGCGGCGGACCTCGTGCCGCTCGGCGGCGCGGTGCCGAGCGCGGAGTTGCTGCCGGGGCCGAAACTGGCGCGGATCATGGCGGCGATCGCGCGCCACTCGAAGACGGCGGGAAACACCTATGACATGCCGCCTGGCGCGGAAACGTTGCGCCGCGCCATCGCGCGCCGATCGCTCGAGTGGGGCTGCGCGTTGCAGGCGGACGACCTCATCGTGACGGTCGCCGCTACGGAAGCGCTGTCGCTCGCGCTGCGGGTGACGTGTGAGCCGGGCGACACGGTGGCGGTGGAGTCGCCGACGTATTTCGGGCTCGCGCGCATGCTCCGCGAGCTGCGGCTGAAGGCGTTGCCCCTTCCGGTCGACAGCGCGACCGGCGTGGACCTCGAGGCGCTGACCCGCGCGCTGCGTCGGACCAGGATCGCGGCGTGCGTGGTGAATCCGAATTTCCAGAACCCCGTCGGCTTTCTCATGCCGGACGAGCACAAGCGACAGCTCGTGCAATTGCTCGCAGCGCGCGGCATCGCGATCATCGAGGATGACGTTTATGGCGACCTGCAACACGCGGGCGTCCGGCCGCGCTGCCTGAAGGCCTTCGATCCGGACGGAAGCGTGATTCTTTGCGGCTCTTACTCAAAGTCCCTCGCGCCGGGCTACCGCGTCGGCTACCTCGCAGCGGGTAAATGGCACGAACGGGCGCTGGCGTTGAAGCGCATCAGCACGCTCGGCGGAGCCACGCTCCCGACGCTTGCCATTGCCGAGTTCCTCCGCAACGGCGGTTACGACCGCTATCTGCGATCGATCCGACAGTCTTACCGCCAGCAGGTGGAGCGGATGCGTCAGACCATCGCGGAAAGTTTTCCGGACGGCACGCGCCTTTCGCGACCGGCCGGCAGCTTTCTGCTCTGGTGCGAGCTGCCGGACAAAGTCGACGCGCTGAAGCTGTCGCAACGCGCGCGACAAGCCGGCATCAGCATCGCACCCGGTCCGCTGTTTTCGCCGGACGGTGGCTTTCGAAATTTCGTCCGCATCAACTGTGGCCACGCCTGGAGCCCGCGCATTGAGTGTGCGGTGGGCCTGCTCGGGCAGCTCGCCAAACAGATGTCGGTGTGAGGATGCCGCCGGCGGGATGGGGCGCTTATTTCTTCTTTTCGGAATAGGCGTGGTCGGCGGCGATATCCGTGCCGTTCCAGATTTTTTGCTGCGTCCACGCCTCGGCGGGTTCCGTCCAGAAAGGATCGTCCGGCGGCAGCCCGAGATGAACCAGACCCGCGGTGCAAAGATAGAGACTGCCTGTCGCGATGTAGCCTTCGCGAATCGAGGGCTGATGTCCGACCGCGCCAACTTGCAGCCAGCCGCCGGCATCGAACGTGCCCGGCGCCTCGATCATCCGGCGAATCACGGCCGTGAGCGCGCCACGCACGGCGGCCGGTTTCAATTCCGCGGGCAACTCGTGCTGCAGCGCGACCTGCGCGAGGTGCTGCAGCGCACCGAAGCGATACGCGCTCGAGCGACCGATCACGGGAAACGTGCCTTCGGGCGAGATCAGGCGTTCCTGCACCACGGCGTAGCGGCGGGCGCGGGCCAGCACCGCCGGCAGGTGTGCGCCGAGCGGATGGCCGCGCCGCCCGCAGACGCGGAGCACGTCGACGAGCATCGGCTGGATCACGTAACTGTTGTAGTAGTCCCAATGATACACGGGGCCGTCGCCGTAGGTGCCGTCGCCGACATACCACTCGAGGTGTCTGGCGACGGCGGTTTCGATCGGCGCGAAGTCGCACTCGCCGCTGAATTCCCAGAGGGCGGCTTCGACCATCGCGGAAAACAGGAGCCAGTTGCTTTGTCCCGGCTTGATCGCGCGTGACGCGCGCAAGGCGTCGAGCACGTGGGCGCGCTGCGGCGGCGTCAGCCGGCCCCAGATTTGCGTCGGGGCGCGGAGCAGGGCGTGTGCGAGAAACGCGGTGTCCACCAGCGGCTGCCCGCCCTGCTGCGAAAAATTCAGAAAATCCGGCGACTGCGGATCGGTGATGTTGGCCACGCCATGGACGGCGCGCTCGACCCACACCGCTCGCTGCCGGCCCTCGGCCGAGTCGTCGGGGCCGAGTTCGAGCCAAGGCGCGACGCCCATCAGCGTGCGGGCAAACGCCTCCAGATGCGTGAACGCCGCCCGATCCTTTTCCCAAGGGTGAACGGGGAGGCTCGTCTTGAGCCGTCCCTCGGCGGCCGCGGCGAGCACGGGGCCCGCGACGCGCTGGAGCGTCGCGAGCGTAAAGGCGCGGTCCGCGGCGCCGGTTTGGAGCGCGCCAGGGGTGGAAAAACCCGGCAGCACGGCGGCGCTGCAAAAGGCCAGCAACAGAAGGGGTTTCGTGACGTTCACCATGGTCGCAACGAAAAAGGCCGGGAGCTTCGAGGCGATGAGAATTGGCGGATTCCACCATTCGAAAACTCGGACAATGCGAACACGGTGGGATTTGCGGCGCGTCCGACAGTTCTGCACGATTCACCCCTTTTCGTTACATGACGCCACGGCCGCCACCTGCCCAGAACCATCGGGGACTCGCCGCGCTCCTTGCGGCCTTGTCGGCCGTGGGGCCGTTTTCCATCGACGCGTATTTGCCGTCGATGGGCGAGATCGGGGAGAAATTGCACGCGGATCCGCTCGCGGTGCAGCAGACGCTCACGGCCTACATGCTGCCGTTCGCAGTGATGACGCTGTGGCATGGCGCGATCTCGGATGCGCTCGGGCGCCGTCGCGTGATCCTGTGGGGCACGGCGCTGTTCGCCCTCGCGTCGGTCGCGTGTGCGCTGGCGCCGACGATCGATTTGCTGCTGCTGTTTCGCGCGCTGCAGGGCATGACGGCGGGCGCGGGCGTCGTGGTGGGACGCGCGATCGTGCGCGACCGGTTTCACGGGGCGGAGGCGCAGCGGGTGATGTCGCAGATCACGCTGACGTTTGCACTGGCGCCCGCGATCGCGCCGGTGTTGGGGGGCTGGCTGGAGGTGCTGTTCGGGTGGCGCGCGGTGTTCGTGTTTCTCGTGCTCTTCGCGGGCACCTGCTGGTTGCTGTGCCGGTTCATGCTCGAGGAAACGTTGCCGCCGGAGCGGCGGCAGCCGCTGAATCCGCTCTTTCTGCTGAAATCGTATTTTCACGTGCTGACCTCGCGCCGCTTCGTCGCGCTTTGTCTGACCGTGACGCTTAACTTCACCGGCTTCTTTATCTACGTGGCGTCTGCCCCCGTGTTTCTCGGGCAGCATTTGCATGTGTCGGCGACGGGGTTTCTCTGGCTCTTCGGACCGGCGACGATCGGGATGGCGATCGGATCGTGGCTGTCGGGCCGATTGGCGGGAAAATGGTCGCCGCGACGGACGTTGAGCGTGGCCTTCGGCTTGATGGGCGTGGCGACGGTGTGGAACTTCGCTTTTCATTTCCTGCACGCGCCGGGGCTGCCGTGGAGCGTGGCGCCGCTGACGTTGTATGTCCTCGGGATGTCGCTGTCGTTTCCGACGCTCACGCTGCTCGCGCTCGACCTGTTTCCGGTGCAACGCGGGCTGGCGGCGTCGTGTCAGGCCTTTGTCCAGACGTCCGGTGCAGCGCTGAACGCAATCCTCGCGCCGCTGGTCTGGAGCAGCGTGCGCGCCCTCGCGGTGACGCAGGTGGTGGCGCTCGCGCTGGCGTTCGCGGCGCTGCTGATCCACGGCTGGCGGGCGATTCCGCGCGCGGTTCACCGCGCCGCGTAGCGGAAAACGCGGAACGGGCCGGCGGCACGCCTGACAAAATTTGGCGTCATGTCCGTGCACCCGATCGACCCCGCCCCGGCGCGTCCGCACCGGTTTTCGATGATCCGCTCCTTCGTGCTGGCCGACGTGTTGACGCTGGGCAACGGCTTTTGCGGCAGCGGTTCGGTGCTGGCGGCGATGCAGTATCTGGTCACGGGTGAGGATGGCTGGCTGGAACTCGCCATGGCGCTGCTGCCGATCGCGCTGGTGTTCGATTTCGCCGACGGTCGCGTGGCGCGTTGGCGGCGGCGATCGTCGTTGCTGGGCGCGGATCTGGATTCGCTCGCGGACGTAATCTCCTTCGGACTGGCGCCCGCGGCGCTGGGATTCGCGGTTGGACTGCGCGGGGCGCTCGACGTGGCGATCCTGCTTTATTTCGTGGCCTGCGGAATCAGCCGTCTGGCGCGTTTCAATGCCACGGCGGATGCGCTTTCCGACGAAAGCGGCAAGGTGAAGTATTTCGAAGGCACGCCGATTCCTTCCAGCGTCTTGATCGTGGTCCTGCTCGCGATCCTTCATTTCGCCGGCCGCACGGGGCTCGATCTCTGGCTCGGCGCGTGGGACCTCGCCGGGCTGACGCTGCATCCGCTCTCGCTGATCTACGTGCTGAGCGGCAGCGCGATGATCAGCACGATGCGCGTGCCGAAATTGTGAGCCGACGACGGTGGCGGATTAGTTGCGCGCGACCGGCCCCGGGTCGGTCGGGACGGCGGGTGGCGGCGGCGTCGGTTCGGGCAGGGCGGGCGCTGGAATGAAGCGGCTCGCGAGTGTTTGCAGATCGTGGCCGACCGGCTGTTGGAAGACACGGAGGCCGAACTGCGGCAGCACGGCCAGGAGGTGATCGAAGATATCGGCTTGCACAGATTCGTGCACGACCCAGCGGACGTCCTTGGTAAACAAATACAGTTCCAGCGGCAGGCCGTGTTCGCCGGGCGCGAGTTGGCGGACGAGCAGGAGCATGTCCTGATTCACGCCGGGATGCGCGCGGAGGTAGGCGAGACAGTAGGCGCGGAACGTCCCGAGATTCGTCAGGCGCCGGCCGTTGCCGAGCACGCCGAGGTCCTCGCCGAGGCTGCGATTCTCGGCCTCGATCTCCGCGATCTTTTCCGCGAGGTAGCCGCGCAGGAGGCGGAACTTGCGCCAATGCGCCAGCATCTCCTCGTCGGCGAAACGGATCGATTGCATGTCGAGATTGATCGCGCGTTTGATCCGGCGTCCGCCGGATTCGAACATGCCGCGCCAGTTCTTGAACGACTCGGAAATCAGCGAGTAGGTCGGAATCGTCGTGATCGTCTTGTCCCAGTTCTGCACCTTCACCGTCGTGAGCGAGACATCGATGACGAAGCCGTCGGCCCCGGCTTTCGGCATCTCGATCCAGTCGCCGACCTGGACGAGCTGGTTGACGGAAATCTGGATGCCGGCGACGAAGCCGAGCAGCGCGTCCTTGAAGATCAGGAGCAGCACCGCGGTGAGCGCGCCCATGCCCGAGAAGATGTAGATCGGGGATTTGTCGAGCAGCAGGGCGAGGATGTAGATGCTGCCGACAAGGCAGCCGACGAGCTTCAGCGCCTGCACGAAACCCTTGAGCGGGACTCGGCTGCCGAACGGCGTCTTGGCGGCAATCGCCTGGGCGCCGTTGAGAATGGCGCTGCCGACCGAGAGCCCGATGACGACGAGATAAATGGTGACGAACGTATCGAGCAGCGCGTGCATGGCCGGCGTCTCGCCGAGGATGTCGCCGCCGAAAACGTGAAACACCAAGGCGGGCGCGAGGTGCGAAAGCCGCGTGAACACGCCCGCCGCGAGCATTGCATCGTCCCACGTCGCAGAGCTGCGTCGGATCAATCCCGACACGGCGCGCAGGATCACGCGCTTGGCGATCAGATCGACAAGCCAGGCGAGGCCGATAAGCGCAACGAAGGCGAGCACTCGCGCCCCAAGATTGGCATCGTGAGGAGCCAGTCCGGCGCGCTGCAGGTTGAGCTGAAGGAATTCGACGAGACCGTCCATAGTCTCATTCGAAACCGCGAACGGTCACGCGCGAGCTTTAATCTTCGCGCTTTCGATTTTGAACGCCGCCAATCGGGCCGCGGGCTGATTTGCCCGCGGCCTGCCAACGGCAATCGCGAACCGCCCGACGGGGACGTCGCGCTTCACCTGCTAGAGCTGGGCGAGGATTTGGTTGAGCGTCGCGCTCGGGCGAAGCGCGGCGGACGCCTTGGCTTCGTCCGGCTGGTAGTAGCCGCCGATGTCGACGGGTTTGCCTTGGACGGCGATCAACTCCTCGACGATCTGCTTTTCGTTGGCCGCGAGCTTCTCGGCGATCGGCGCGAAGGCCTTGGCGAGATCGGCGTCCTGTTGCTGTGCGGCGAGGGCCTGCGCCCAGTAAAGCGCGAGATAAAAGTGCGAGCCGCGGTTGTCGATCGTGCCGAGTCTGCGACCGGGGGACTTGTCGTTCTCGAGGAACTTGCCGTTCGCGGTGTCGAGCGTGTCGGCGAGGACCTTCGCTTTCGCGTGCTTCGCGACGATCGAGAGGTGTTCGAAACTCGCCGCGAGCGCGAAGAATTCGCCGAGGCTGTCCCAACGGAGATAGTTCTCCTGCAGGAACTGTTCGACGTGTTTCGGCGCGGAGCCGCCGGCGCCGGTTTCGAAGAGGCCGCCGCCGTTCATCAGCGGGACGATCGAAAGCATCTTCGCGCTGGTGCCGACCTCGAGGATCGGGAAAAGGTCGGTGAGGTAATCGCGGAGGACGTTGCCGGTGACGCTGATCGTGTCCTGGCCGGCCTTGAGGCGCTCAAGCGTGAACGTGCACGCGGCGGCGGGCGCGAGGATGCGGAGGTCGAGGCCGTTGGTGTCATGCTCCGCCAAATACGCTTTCACCTTCGCGATGAGCTGCGCGTCGTGGGCGCGCTTTTCGTCGAGCCAGAACACGGCGGGCGTCTGCGAGAGGCGGGCGCGGTTGACGGCGAGTTTCACCCAGTCGCGGATGGCGGCGTCCTTCGTCTGGCAGGCGCGCCAGATGTCGCCCTCGGCGACGGCGTGTTCGAGATAGACACGACCGGCGTCGTCGACGACGCGCACGCGACCGGCGGCAGGAATCTGGAAGGTTTTGTTGTGGGAACCGTATTCCTCGGCGGCTTGCGCCATGAGGCCGACGTTGGGCACGGAGCCCATCGTCTTCGGATCGAACGCGCCGTGTTTCTTGCAGAACTCGACCGTGGCCTGATAGACGCCGGCGTAGGAGCTGTCGGGGATCACCGCGAGCGTGTCCTGCAGCTTGCCCTGGGCGTCATACATCTTGCCGCCGGCGCGAATCATCGCGGGCATGGAGGCGTCGACGATCACGTCGCTGGGCACGTGGAGATTCGTGATGCCGCGGTCGGAGTTGACCATCGCGACCGCGGGACCGCCGGCGTAGGTGGCCTGGATGTCGGCCTCGATGGCGGCCTTCTTGTCGGCGGGAAGTTTTTCCAGTTTCGCGACGAGATCGCCGAAGCCGTTGTTCAGATCGACGCCGATTTCGGCGAAAGTCGCGGCGTGTTTGGCGAGGAGATTCTTGAAATACGCGCGAACGGCGTGGCCGAAGATGATCGGGTCGGAGACCTTCATCATCGTGGCCTTCAGGTGCACGGAAAAGAGAACGTTGTCCCGTTTCGCGAGCGCGACCTGCGCCTCGAGGAAACTGTCGAGGGCCTTGCGGCTCAGGAACGTGCCGTCGAGGATTTCGCCTTCCTTCAACGCGAGCTTCGGCAGCAGCGTCTTCGTCGTGCCGTCGGCGCCGACGAATTCGATTTTGACGGTCGTGGCGGCGGGGATCGTGACGGACTTTTCGTTCGAGTAGAAATCGTCGCGGCCCATGGTGGCGACGCGCGTCTTCGAGTCGGGCGACCACTTGCCCATCGAGTGCGGGTGGTTGCGGGCGTAGTCCTTCACGGCCTTCGGCGCGCGGCGGTCGGAGTTGCCCTCGCGGAGCACGGGATTCACGGCGGAACCCTTCACCTTGTCGTAGCGCGCCTTGATGTCCTTCTCAGCGTCCGTCTTTGGCGATTCGGGATAGTCGGGAACCTTGTAACCGTGGGCCTGGAGTTCGGCGATCGCTTCCTTCAGCTGCGGAATCGAGGCCGAGATGTTGGGCAGCTTGATGATGTTGGCTTCGGGTTTGAGCGTGAGCGCGCCGAGTTCGGCGAGGTGGTCCCCGATGCGCTGGGCTTCGGTGAGCGACTCGGGAAACACGGCGAGGATGCGGCCGGCGAGGGAGATGTCGCGCGTCTCCACCTGGATGCCCGCGTGCTTGGTGAACGCCTGCACGATCGGGAGCAGGGAGTAGGTCGCCAGGGCGGGAGCTTCGTCGGTCTTGGTGTAGATGATGGTCGGGGACGCGGGCATGGTAAGAAATGAAGGGTTTGACGTAAGGGATCGCCGCGAAAGCGGTCAAAGGCAAAGGAAGGACTTTGCCCGGACAATGCGAACGCGGCGATCGGCGGAGTCGCGTCAGTTGGCGATCGCGGCGTAGTAGCAGTTCGTGAACGTCGCGAGGATGTCGTCCTGGTTGAACGGCATGTGCTGCGTCAACAAGATCGCCACCGTGCGTTCCTTCGGATCCATCTGCACGACAGTCGTCGCGGCGCCGTCCCAGCCGAATGTGCCCGGTGTGCCGATCGTGGTGCTCGCGCCGAGGTCGGTGACAACGCGGACGCCCAGGCCGAAGCCCTGCGACGGAATATTGAACGGATGCGGCACCTTCAGGTGCGCGATATGGTTCTGCGTCATCAATTCGACGGTCTTGCGGCTGAGCAGACGCACGCCGTCGAGCTGGCCGCCGTTGAGGAGCATCTGCGCGAAACGCGCATAGTCCCCGGCGGTGGAAAACAATCCGCCGCCGCCGCTCAAAATTCCGCCCTCGGGCGTGGCGCGTTCGCGATTGGCCCAATCGTTGGGGACGAGTTTGCCGTCGGGTCCGCGCGAATACACGATGGCGAGCCGAGCGCGTTTTTCCGCGGGCACCCAGAAACCGGTGTCGCGCATCGCGAGGGGCTTGAAGATGCGCTCTTCGAAAAAGACGTTGAGGCGCTGTCCGGAGACTTTTTCGACGATGGCGCCGAGCAGGTCGGTGTTGATGCCGTAACGGTAACGCGTGCCGGGTTGTTCGCTCAGCGGCAGCGTGGCGACGCGCGCGACAAATTCGTCGAGATTGGCGGCGTCCCAGATCTTCGCGCGGTTCATCAACTCCATCGGCACGGGCTCCGCCGACCAGGATTCGCCGTAATAGTAGCCGGCGGTATGCGTGAGCAGGTCGCGCACGGTGATCGCGCGTTCGGCGGGCGCCAGCACGGGGGCGTCGGCCGTGCCGCCGACGAGAACTTGGCGATCCTTTAACACCGGTAGGAATTTCTCCACGGGATCGCCGAGCCGCAATTTTCCTTCCTCGAGCAGCATCAGAATCGCTGTCGAGGTGATGATCTTCGACATCGAGTAGATGCGCACGATCGAGTCTTTCTGCATCGGCTTTTGCGCGGCGATGTCCTGCCAGCCGTGTGCGCGCCAGTCGACGATCTTGCCGTCGCGCGCGAGCAACTCGATGTAGCCTGAGTAGCTGCCGTTGTCGACGAACGTCCGCAGCGCGGCGTGAAGTTTGTCGAGCCGTTCGGGCGAGAAGCCGGCGGTCGCCGGATTGACGGTCGACATCGGCCAGGTGGACGCAGCCGAGCTCAAGAGCGGCGCGGCGCAAAGAACGAGGGTGAGACCAAGCGATTTGAACAGGTTCATGAGGGGAAGCGCGGAAACTCTGCACCCGCGGCGCCACGGAATACAGCAAAACGACGCCCGCCCGTGCGGCGGCCTCCTCTAATAATTGAGTGCGTCGCGCCCCCGTCGCGGCTCAGCCGAGAATCGTGAGCACGATTCCGATCAGCACGCCGATCGCGGCGGGCAGTTTCGAGCGCCAGTGTTTTTCGCCGAGCAGCAGCACGCCGCCGGCGAACGCGACCAGCATGCTGCCGCGACGGAAACTCGAGACGAGCGAGATGAGCGCGTCCGGATCGCGCAGCGCGCTGAAATACACGAAGTCGGCGATCAGCAGGAAAACCGACATCAGCACGATGCTGCCGCGCCAGTGAAACTCGTGCCGCGGCCACCAGCGCAGTTTCCAGCCGACGGCGAGCGGAAGAAACAGCAGCGCGAGATAGATCGAAAACCACGCCTGCACGGTCGACGCCGCGAAGCCCTGCTGGCCGAGGAGAAACTTGTCGTAGAGCGCGCTGACCGCGTTGAGCAGCGTGCCGCCGATCAGCAGCCAGATCCAGCGATTGCGGCCGAAGTGGATGCCTTCGCGCGCGCCGGCCGCGGACAACCCGAAGAACGATCCCAGCGTGATCACGACGCCGAGCGCCTCGATGAGGCTCGGACGTTCGCCGAGGACCAGCAGCGCACCGAGCAGTGTCCACACCGGCCCGGTCGCGCGCACGGGCGAGGCGAGGGTGACCGGCAGGTGTTTCACCGCGAAATAACTGCAGGTCCACGATGCCGCCACGATGGTGGATTTCAGGAGCAACTGCAGATGCTGGAGCCAGGTGAGTGACGGCACGGCAAGCTCGGCGGGCATGCCGGGCAGAAGCGCGCCCGCGGACATCAACCCGCCCCACACCGTCGCGCTGCAGAGATTGGCGAAGAAGAGCACCGGCAGGACGGCGTTGTCGCGCACGGCGTGCTTGATGCTCAGCTCATACCAGCCGAGGAAGAACGCCGAAACGAGGCTCGCGAAGATCCAGTGCATGCAAACCCGGCAGCTTGCGCCGCGGGAGCGGATCGCGGCAACGGCGAATCTGCACATCGCGACCGCTTACCCGTCGCGCAACTTCCGCCGCGAATTTGCGTCGGGCAGGGAACGCAGTCGTGCGTGCGCCGCACCAATTCGGTGCGGCGCACCGCGCTGTTCCCCAACGTTGAACCCCTGAGAAACCGATGCACTCCCTGTTGCTCCGAGGCTCGGCCGCGCTCCTGGCGTGGTCGGCCGTTTCCGCCCTCCGCGCTGCCCAACCCGACGTCGCCGCTTTGCGTGACGGCGAAAACTTCATCGCGACCCAAACGTATTCGCCGGAGGACGACAAAAAGATCCTCGCCGCCTTCGACGGCCTGCGCGTGTCGGACGTGACCGACGGACTCGACGCGGTCGGCCTGTTTGGCCGCGGCATGATGGATCACGAGATCCGTCCGGTCTGGCGCGATGCGAAAGATTACGCGCACCGCTTCATCGGCATCGCCGTGACCGCGCGTTACGTGCCGACGCAGGAGCCCGCGCCCGGCGTCATGAAGGAAGCGGATTACGACGCTTGGGCGGGCAAATGGTATAACGAGAAATCGAGCGAGCCGTTCATTCCGCTGCTGCGCGAAGGCTCGGCGCTCGTGCTCGAGGACGCGCCCAATGCCGACGTCGGCTCGATCGGCTCGGCGAACATCATGATTTGGAAAGCCAAGGGCTGCGTCGGCGTGGTGACGAATGCCACCGCGCGCGACACGGACGAGATCATGACGCAGAAAATGCCGCTCTACACGCGCGCGATGGGCCGCGGCATCCGACCGGGGCGCAACGAAATCGAATCCGTCAACCGGCCGGTCGTCGTCGGCGGCGTGCTCGTGAAGCCGGGCGACGTGATCGTGGCCGACGGCGACGGCGTGATCTGCGTTCCCCGCGCTTATGCGCTGCGCGTCGCGGCTTACGCGCACAAGATCCTCGAAGGCGACAAGAGCGCGCGCCGCGATCTCTACAAGCAACTCGGGATTCCCGAGGATAAGTCGGTGCGGTGACGTTCGCGATTTCCGTTTCTTGAAAAGCAACCGGGCGGCTGAAAGGCCGCCCGGTTTGTTTCTGGTTCTCGAGGTGAAGCCGGAGATGTTTCGTTAATCGCGCGATTTGGAGCGCAGCGCGATGCCGGCCATCCGAGCGAGCTCGCGGTGAATGCGCGTGACGCGCTCGACCTGGCCCTTGGCGGGGAAGCGTTCGTAGAAACCATCGTTGCGAAACTCGCGCGTCTGCTCGCTCCAGGGTGCGAGTTTTTCACGCCAGCGTTCGACGCGGCCCTCGGCGGGTTCGGCGTCCTGCGCGGAAAGATCCGCGCAGACGCGTAACAGCGCTTTCAATACGACCGGCTTCGTGAGCTGGTAACCGGAATCGCCCCAGGCGTCGCCCCAGACCTGCGAGGCGGCCTTGAGGAAATCGCGGGCGCGCTCATAGTAGCGCGCCGCGTTGCGTTTGTCGGTGCCCTCGGACTCGATCTTTTTCCAGACGCTTTTCACCCAACGGTGGACCTCGTTGAACAGCTCGGCTTGCAGGATCCATTTCTCCTGTTTGCTGCGTCCGCCGAGCCGGTTGATGCGATAGCGCAGCGGGCTGTCGCCCTCGCGATAAAGCATCTCGGTGATGTGCGCGGCGAAACGGCGGTCGGGCTCGGCCCAGGACACGCGTTCGTAGAGATCGACGAGGTGGCTCTTGTTGATGCGCGTCGGGGTCGAGTTGATGATGACGAACATCTCCGTCGCGAAATCCTCGCTACGTCCGTCGAAGATCACGCACGGCACCTGGATGTTCTTCGCCTCGTCGGGATGCGTGCGCAGGTAAAACTGCAGCGCGGCGAGCCGGTGCTGTCCGTCGATGATGAGAAATTTCTCTGCCGGCTCGCGCAGTTTCCCGATTCCGCTGCCGTCGGTCCACGCTTCGAAATGCAGCTTCTCCGGCGTGAACAGGAGGACGGTGCCGGGGATCGGCGGCTGCGAAATCGCCGTTTCGTAGAAGTTGCGAATCGAAGCAACTTTCGCGCGCGAGAGTTCGCGTTGAAAGGCTTTGTCGCTGCGCTCCACGCGCGAGATGAACTGCGCGACATCGTCCTCGGCGGGCACTTCCTCGGGCCGAATCCCGCCGCCTTCCTCGTCGTAGAATCGGCTGATGAAGCGAACGTGCGAGAGCAGGGTTTCGGGCGCGTAGGAGGCGAAGTAGAACAGGGCGTCTTTCTGGCGGATTTGGGTGGCGATCATGGGGAAGGGCGTTGCGGGTGAGCGGAACGCGTCGAGCTTTATGCAGTTTGTCGGCGGCGACAAGTCGACCGGCCAAAACCCGCTGCGCGATGACACGAAGAGGCGCAAAACCGTGAGGCGAAACGCGCCGCGAGCTTTGCGGTCGGGCACGGATTGGCGCGCGCTCGGCCCCGGACGCAGCCTTGCGTGCGGCTGGCGCGTCCTGCAGGCTCCGGATGCCGAACGTCTTCCAGCGCGCGCGGACAACCCCGCTGGAGTCATGTCTCTCTTCACCCCTCGCTGGTTTTCGCGCCGGGCGTTCCTGGCGCTCCTGACGCTTTCGTTGGCGGCGCAACCGGAGAATTCGCGCACGCGGGCGCCGCGGCGCGTGCCGATCGAAGGATTGAAGGAACCGCTCTCGAATCTGAAGTTGAGCGATTTCGATGGGCGCGATGTTTCCGCGCAGCTGAAGCCGGAAACCGACGGACGCCGCGTGACCGTGACGGTGGCGCAGCTGGATCCGTTTATCGTGAAACCGAAAACCATTGCGACAATCGCGATGCCCTCGAACGACAAAACCGTGCTTCCGGGCGGTATCGTTGTGCCGCTCGTAGCGGCGCCGGACGAATCCACGCCGGCGAAATCGGGCTGGTTTCGTCTGACACTCGCGACGAGCCCGAGCCCGGCGACATGGAACGGCGTGCTCGGACGCTACGTGACGGCGTTGACGTTCGGTTTGCGACGGCCGCCGGAGCTCCCGGAAGCGATTCAACTCGAGCGACCGGTTCTCGTGAAGTTCGCTTTCGAAGCCATGACGGCCGATGCCGTGCCGCCGTTTACCATCGAGCAGCCGGGACTCGAACATGAGAAAACGATCGAGCTGCACTTCCGGCCCAACGCGCCTGCGCCGAAGCTGCTGATTCGCTCGACGCTTTCCGACGTCGATGTAGCCCTCGAGGCGCTTGACCGGCTCGAGCTGCGACCGCTGCAGCGGGAGATGCTGGGGTTTGGCTTGGAGAGCGTGGACGTCGCAGTGGAACACGTTTTTCCCTACGGGGCACCGAAACCGGTCGACGCGCCGCTGGCGGTGGCGTTGGAGAGCGATACGCGCGCGCGACCGGAACCGATCGGGCCTTCGATTCCGGCGGGCGCGGCGCGGACGGACTTCCGGGTGCGTTCGTCCGGATTGGGACCGGTGACGATCACGGCAACCGCCGCGGGGCTGCAGGCGCAGACGGTGATTGAGCAACGGTTTCCCACGACGCCGCTGATCGCGGTGTTGTTCGGAGGAGCTTTGGGTGGATACGCGCGACGATTCGTCAAAGGCGCGCGGCGTTCGCTCACGTTGCGTCGCGTCGTGGAGGGGGGCCTCGTGGCGCTGATCGCGTTTGTCGCAGGCGTGGTGGGCGTGGGGGCGTTTGGTTTGCCGGCGGCGGTGGTGGGGACGGAAGCGGGGGCGTTTCTGGTCGGGGCGTTGGCGGGATTTATGGGGGTGACGTTGCTCGAGCGGCTGTCGCGGCGGCCGGCGATGGAGTGAAGCGCGGGCGCGGCGGATCCACGGAAAAGACTCGCGCCCCGCGGGCGGAATCGGCGACATGGACGGCGATTTTCACCCCATGAGTCTTTTCATCGGCATCGATTCCGGAACGCAAAGTGTGAAAGCCGTCGTCCTCGATCTCGAGGCGCGCAAAGTCATCGCCGAGGCGCGTGCGCCGCACCGGCTGATCGACGGATTGCCTGTCGGGCATATGGAGCAGCACCCGCAGGATTGGACCGCGGCGCTTGACAAGGTCATCATCGAAGTCGTCGGCCAGGTCGACGCGTCGCGCGTGCGCGGCATCGGCATCTCGGGCCAGCAGCACGGTTTCGTGCCGCTCGACGAAAAGGGCGAAGTGATCCGCCCGGCCAAGCTGTGGTGCGACACGAGCACGACCGCCGAATGTGCGATCATCACGAAGAAACTTGGGGGCCCGAGGGCCGCGATCCGCAAGACGGGCAATCTGATCCTTCCGGGATTCACCGCGCCGAAAATCCTGTGGTTGAAGCGTCACGAACCGAAGAATTACGCGCGGCTGCGTCACATGCTGCTGCCGCACGATTATCTCAATTTCCATCTCACCGGAAATTACTTCATGGAGTTCGGCGACGCGTCCGGCACCGCGCTGATGGATGTCCGGAAACGCACGTGGTCGAAGGACGCGATCAACGCGATCGACCGCAAGCTCGCGAACTACCTGCCGCCGCTGACCGAATCGCACGAGGCCGCCGGCACGCTGCGGCCGGAACTGGCGGAAAAATACGGACTTTCGACCGACGTGGTGGTGAGCGCCGGCGGCGGCGACAACATGATGGGCGCGATCGGCACGGGCAACGTCAGCCCCGGCGTCGTGACCGCGAGCTTCGGCACGAGCGGCACGATCTACGCTTTTGCGAACAAGCCCGTCGTTGATCCGCAGGGTGAGATCGCGGCGTTTTGTTCCTCGAGCGGCGGCTGGCTGCCGCTGCTCTGCACGATGAACGTGACGACCGTCACCGAGCAGGTGCGCACGCTTTTCGGGATGGATCACGAGCAACTGGGCAAGGCGATCGCTTCGGCGCCGGCGGGTTCGGGCGGACTCGTGATGCTGCCGTATCTCGCGGGCGAGCGGACGCCCAATGTGCCCGAGGGATCGGGCGTGCTGCTGGGTTTGAATCAGCGCACGTTCAACGCCGCGCACCTCGCGCGTGCCGCGATGGAGGGTGTGACGATGGGCATGAATTACGGCCTGCGCCGGCTCGCCGATCTTGGGGTGAAGGCGAAGGAAATTCGCGTGACCGGCGGCGGCGCGAAGTCGCCGGTGTGGCGGCAATTGATGGCCGACATCTTTGGTGTGCCGGTGGTCGCGATGGTCGAGGATGAAGGCGCGGCGCTCGGCGGCGCGTTGCAGGCAGCGTGGTGCGTCGCGCTGCGCGAGGGAAAGAAGAAGGCGAAGCTGTCGGATTTCACCACGGGCATTGTCGCCGTCGACGAATCGACTCGTTGCCAGCCGGACAAGGCGAACGTCGCGCGGTATCGGAAGCTGCAAGCGCTGCAGGACAAAATGAGTCTGGCGCTGCGCGAGTCTTTCGTGGACCAGCGTCCGCTGGCGTAAGTGGTGGAAGGGACCACGAAATACACGAAAGACACGAAAACCGATCCGCGCTGGCCCCTGGACAGCGCGGAAACCAAACAGGTTGGCCCACGGAATACACGGAAGGCACGGAAAACAGACCCGGCCTTCTGGAACCGCTTTAGTTCATTCCAAGAATCGAGCGGATCCTGACTCTGTGCATTCCGTGCAATCTGCGGTTCCTGTCTTGGGTTTCGCGGGCTTCGTGGTTATATGTTTAATTATATAACCGCGAAATACACGAAAACCGATCGCGGACTGCCCAAGGCGGCGCGGATGACGAACGGGTTTGGCTCACGGAATACACGGAAGGAAGTGGTCGGAGACTTGAGGCGGGATCGCGCTATTCCGGAAAAGCTTCCTTGGGGATGACTTATTTTCCGTGTCTTCCGTGGGCTCCTTCTTCCTTTTCGTGTTTTTCGTGGTTATTTATATATACTATATAACTACCACGCCACGCCGCCG
Organism: Opitutaceae bacterium; assembly: GCA_040255565.1. GTDB lineage: Bacteria > Verrucomicrobiota > Verrucomicrobiia > Opitutales > Opitutaceae > Opitutus. Next base: position 213,374 of record JBDZVH010000004.1, read on the forward strand.
CCTGCGGATCAGTTGTTAAAGCGGAAAAGCGCGACGTCGCCGTCCTGGAAGACGTATTCCTTGCCTTCGAGCCGGTATTTGCCGGCATCGCGGGCGGCGGCGACGGAGCCGAGCCGGGTGAGGTCGTCGTAGGCGACGACTTCGGCCTTGATGAAGCCCTTTTCGAAATCCGTATGGATCACGCCGGCGGCCTGCGGCGCCTTCCAGCCTTTCTTGATCGTCCACGCGCGGACTTCTTTTTCGCCGGCCGTGAAATACGTCTGGAGGCCGAGGAGCGCGTAGGAGGCGCGGATCAATGCGGACACGCCGGAGTCGTCGACGCCGAGATCCTTCAGGAAAACCTTCGCTTCCTCCGGCGGCAGATCGATCAGCTCCGCTTCGATCTTCGCGCTGATCGGCACGTAAGCCGCGTCGTGGTGCGTGCGCACGTATTCGGCGACCTTCTGCACGAACGGATTTTGCTCGGCGGTGGCGAGGTCGGACTCGGCGACGTTACACGCGAAAAGCACGGGTTTCGCGGTGAGCAACTGGAAGAGCTTCATCAACGCCTTCTCGTCGTCCGTGGCGGCGAGGGTGTTGGCGGTCTTGCCGGAGTTGAGATGCGGCTCGAGCTTCTGCAGGAGCGCGATCTCGGTCTGCGCTTCCTTGTCGCCGGACTTCGCCTTTTTCTGCGTTTTCTCGATGCGCTTCGTGACAGCGTCGAGATCCGCCAGCACGAGCTCGGTGGTGATCACCTCGATGTCGCGCACGGGATCGACCGCGCCCATCGTGTGCACGACGTCGGGATCCTCGAAGCAGCGGACGACCTGGACGATCGCATCGACCTCGCGGATGTTGGCGAGAAACTGGTTGCCGAGACCCTCGCCCTTGCTGGCGCCGGCGACGAGGCCGGCGATGTCGACGAACTCGATCGCGGCGGGAATGACGACGCCGGTTTTCGCGATCCGCTGGAGCACGCCGAGGCGCTCGTCGGGCACGGTGACCACGCCCACGTTGGGGTCGATCGTGCAGAACGGATAGTTCGCGGCCTCCGCCTTGCGTGAGCGGGTGAGGGCGTTGAAGAGGGTGGATTTGCCCACGTTGGGCAGACCGACGATGCCAGCTTTCAGCATAAGCCGCGCAACGTCGCCCGCGCTCCCGGCGTGGTCAACGGAAAAGGCCGGACCGAGGGGTGCGTGGAGCGCGCCGCAGCTTGCATCCAGAGTCGAAACTCATGACATGCAACCCATGCGCTTTATGCCCCTGCGAGCGTGGTGCGGTTTGTTGACACTGGCGATGACTGGAGCGGTGCTGCGTGCGGAAACGCCGTCGCACGGTTTTCCGCCGCGGCTGTTTCGCGAGACCGACGGCATCCGTGTGCAGTATTCGCCGGGCGACGAAGCTTATGTCGACGAATTGGTGTTGCAGGTGGCGAAGCTCGCACCGGAGCAACCGGCGGCGGCTTCGTCGGCGCTGACGATGGCGGATCTCGCGGAGCGGAAAGCGGAGTTTCTGCGACTGATTTCCGCGTCCCTGGGATTGAAGGAGCCGACCGCGAAAATGACGGAGAGCTACGACAATTTCGTAAGCATTTTCGGCGCCATGGGAGAAATGGACGGGATGCGTCCGCGGCGGTTCGCGTTGTGGCGTCGCGCCGAGTTGCTGGCGCGGTTGCAGGCGGGCGAAACGATTCCCCATTTCAAGCTCAGCGGCGGGAACGAGCTCCACTACGAGATCGGCTTTACGTTTGAGGGTAAGGACGGCGAGCTGCGCGCGGGCGCGGGGGAGCGCTTCCGGCAGGCGATGGAAGAAATGGAATACCCGATTCCGATCGGGGAAGCGGGTGGCACGCCGGTCGCAGACATTGGCGCGGGGTTGAAGCAGGTGCAGGAGATCGCGAATTATCTGAAAGGGCTTTCCGGCGTGCAGCGCATGTCGGCCTTCCTCGTCTTCCACGAAGTCGCCGAAGTTGGGATCGTTTCGCACTATATCAAGAGCAAGGATCGCCGCTGGTTCTGCGACGGCGTGGCGAACTACGTGGCCTGGCGCACGCTCGTGAACAGCGTGGGCCGCGACGAGGCGGCGCGCTATTATGATCTCGATGCGGAGTTGCAGAAGTATTCCGGGCAGGCGGCGAACGTCGACCTCGAGCGCTGGCCGACCGTGGAAGATCTGCCCGGATCGAATTACCGCGAAGACCTGAACACGGCCAACTACGCGTTTGCGACCAAAGCAATCGCGGACATCTGCGCGAAACACGGCGACGACGTTTTGCCGCGCCTGTTCAGGCGGATCGGTCGGACGTCATTTGAAAAGACCTCGATCCAGACCGTCTATCAGGCATTCAGGAAGGTCGCCGGCGAGGACATGCGCCGCTATCTGCCGCGACCGGCAAATGCCGCGTCGGCGCCGAGATCGACGCGTGGCAGGTAGGTGCTTGACAAGCCGATTGCCGGTCGGTCTTGTCGTCAGCTTTTCAAAGCAAGAACGCTCCGCAAAACACCGTCATGGCTCTCAAAATCCGTCTTACCAAGGTTGGCTCCGTGCATCAGCCGCTTTACCGCGTCGTCGTGGCTGAAGCGCGTTCCCGTCGCGATGGCGACGCCGTGGAAAACCTCGGCACCTACACGCCCAAGACCAAGGGCAACCCGATCAATCTGAAGCTCGACCGCGTGGACTATTGGCTGAGCAAGGGCGCGAAGCCCACGAACACGATGCACGCGATGATCAAGAAGGCGCGTCGCGCTGCGGCCGCCACCGAGCCCGCTGCCTGAGCGGATCGACGCGGAAAACGCAGGTCGCGGAGCCAGTTTCCCCGACCAGGATCTTTCAAACCTCGGACTCGTTTCCGGGGTTTTTTGTTAACCGCGCCCGGCTTCAACCTCTCGCACCGTTCATGCCGCTGAAGATCGACGTCCTCACGCTTTTCCCGCGGATGCTCGAAGGATTTCTTGCCGAAAGCATTCTCGGCAAAGGCATCGCGGCCGGGCATCTGGCGGTGAGCGTGCATGATTTGCGCGCGTGGACGACGGACAAGCATCGCACCGCCGACGACCGGCCGTTTGGCGGCGGCGCGGGGATGGTGATGAAGCCGGAGCCGGTGTTTGCGGCGATCGAGCAAGTGCAGACGCCGGGCTGCCGGCGGATTTATCTGACGCCCGACGGTCAGCCGCTCTCGCCGACGCTGGCTCACGAACTTTCGCAGCAGCAGCATCTCGTGCTGTTGAGCGGGCATTACGAAGGGATCGATCAACGCATTCGCGATTGTGTCATCGATCAGGAGATCAGCATTGGCGACTATGTGCTGACGAATGGCACGCTCGCGGCGGCCGTCGTGATCGATGCGCTCGCGCGTTTCATTCCGGGCGTGCTCGGAGAGGAAAAGTCATTGACGCACGAATCGTTCACCAACAAGTTGCTCGACTTTCCTCAATACACGCGTCCCGCGGAATTTCGCGGCATGTCCGTTCCGGAGGTTCTGCTTTCCGGAAATCATGCTGAGATCGAAAAATGGCGGCATGCGCGACAACTGGAAAAGACCCGTCAGGTCAGACCCGATTTACTCACATAAACTGCCATGAACCCGATCATTAAAGAGATCACCTCCGCTCAGGTGAAGAAAGACATCACGCCGTTCAAAGTCGGCGACGGCGTGCGCGTGCACACGAAGGTGCGCGAGGGCGACAAAGAGCGCGTGCAGGTCTACGCGGGCATCGTGATCGCTCGTAAAGGTCATGGCATCCACGAGACGTTCACCGTTCGCCGCATCAGCTACGGCGAAGGCGTCGAGCGCGTGTTTCCGGTCAACTCGCCGAACATCGTGAAGATCGAGGTCGAGCGCGAGTCCGAGACGATGCGCGCGCGTCTTTACTACCTCCGCAACCGCACCGGCAAGGCCGCGGTGGCCGTGCAGGTCAAGGATCGCTCCGCCGAGATTCACGCCGCGAAGGTCGCCGCCGCCGCGGCCCCGGCGAGCGCCAACTAAGCGAACGATCGGTTTCTTTTAAAAAGCGAACCCTTCACCGGGTTCGCTTTTTTTTTGTCCGCCGGTTGCACGTCGAGGTGCCGAGCGGGAAGGGGAGCAGACTTGGCGGCGAGGCGACCTGCGGGACCGCCACCGAGCCGGAAGAATGGAAGGGCATCGGCTGCCGTGGCGCTGAGCCTGCGCCGTGAGAAACAGGCAGGAATGGACGCAGTGCCTCGCGAGTGATCGCGCTCGGGCGCAAACTTTCCGCCAATTCTTCCGGAGTAATCCCGAATCGACGCGCCCCAAAATCGGACTGCGCGTCGGGATTTGCAGCCGCCGTTCGACGCAGGAACGACGGAGAGTGAGGATGGTGGCCAGACCCGGAATTGAACCGGGGACACAAGGATTTTCAGTCCTCTGCTCTACCAACTGAGCTATCTGGCCCCAAACGAGAAGGGCCAGAGCAAAGGCTGCGCCGAGGCTGCGTCAACGGGAATTTCCCGCCGACGCCAAATTCCTGTTTCGCTGCCGTATCACCCCTCCGCACTCAAGCGGTTCAACAATAATAGTGGCGGGCTCCCTTGACGCGTTTCGCGGCGTTGCCGAAGCATGGCGTCATGCCCCCACCCATTCGTGTCGGTCTGATCGGCTGCGGAAAGATCAGTGACCAGTATTTCGCGGGTTGCGCCCGCTACGAATTCATCCGCGTCGTCGCCTGCGCCGATCTCGATCTCGCCCGCGCGCAGGCGAAAGCCGCCGAGCAGGGGATTCGCGCCCTCAGCGTCGAGCAATTGCTCGCGGATCCGGAGATCGACCTCGTCGTCAACCTCACCGTGCCCCGCGCCCACGCCGCGGTGAACACCGCTGCGCTCAACGCCGGCAAACATGTTTACACCGAAAAGCCCTTCGCCCTCCACGCAGCCGACGGCGCGGCGGTGCTCGAGCTGGCGCGCCGCCAGCGTCTCCTCGTCGGCTGCGCGCCCGACACGTTTCTCGGCGGCGGTTTGCAGACGGCGCGCAAGCTGATCGATGACGGACGCATCGGCCGGCCGGTGTCGGCCCTCGCGTTCATGCTCTGTCCCGGACACGAGAGCTGGCATCCGAGTCCGCAATTCTACTACGAGCCCGGCGGCGGACCGATGCTCGACATGGGGCCTTACTACATCACCGCGCTGATCAATTTCCTCGGCCCGGTCGTGCGCGTGTCGGGTTCCGCGCAAGCAGCGTATCAGGAGCGGATCATCACCAGTCAGCCGCTCGCCGGCACGAAGATCCCCGTGCAAGTGCCGACGCATGTCGCGGGCGTCATGGATTTCGCCAGCGGTGCAACGGCGACCATCGTCACGAGTTTCGACACCTGGCCGTATCCGCTGCCGCCGCTGCTGGTCTTCGGCACGGAGGGCACGATCGAAGCGCCCGATCCTAACCGTTTCGACGGCGCGGTGCGCCTCCGACGCGGCGCCGTCGACGCCTACGAGGAGGTGCTGCACTCGCACACGACCGACCGCGGCCGCGGTTCCGGCGTTGCCGATCTCGCGCGTTCGATCCAGCGCCCGGGCCGACCCGTGCGCGCGAGCGGCGAACTCGCGCAGCATGTCCTCGAGGTGATGGAAGCGTTTGAAGCGTCGTCGCGCACCGGCCGGCATATCCAGATTTCCAGCACATGCGCCCGGCCGCCGGCGTTGCCGGTCGGGCTTTCCGCCGCCGAGATCGACGCCTGAAACGCCCCGACCGGCGTCCGCTCGATTGAGAATGCGCGCGCCTCGCGGCGCGCGGCTGGCAGCGCGCTCAAGCGCTCAACCGGTAAAACGCGGCGGCGTTTCCTCCGAGGATCGCCGCCTGTTCTTCGCGCGAAAGCGGCGCGACGCAGCTCCGCACAAACTCGAACCAACGGTCGTAATCGCTCGCGACCAGGCACACCGGCCAGTCGGAGCCGAACATCAGGCGCTGTGGACCGAAGGCCTCGAGCGCGACGTCGAAATACGGCCGGAGCAGCTCCGGCGTCCATTGCCAGCCGGGCACCTCGGTGACCACACCGGAAAATTTGCAGCCGACCTGCGTGTGGCGGGCGAGCTCCCGCAGTTGATCGCGCCAGGTCGCTGGCGGGCTGCCCTGCACGACAGGCTTGGCAATATGGTCGAGCACAATGCGCAGCGAGGGATGGCGCTTCACCCAGCGCAGCGCGGCCGGCAGCTGGTGTGCGAAGATCAGCAGATCGTAGCTCAAGCCACGCCCGGCGACCTCGGCCAGCGCCGCGTTGAAACCCGCATGCTCGAAATACGCATCCGGCTCCGCCTGCAGCACGTGGCGGACGCCTTTGAAGCGCGGATGCGCCATGAAACGATCGAGGAGCGCGCCAATCGTGCGGCCGTGTTCGGCGAGCGGCAGCCAGCCGACGACGCCCCGGATGCGCGGCGCCGAGTCGGCGAGTTCGAGCAGCCATTCGGTTTCCGCGACGGTCTGCCGCGCCTGCACGGCGATGGAACCGTCGATCCCGTTCACATCGAGAACGCGTTGCAGATCCGACGGCAAGAAGTCGCGGCGGATCGCCTGCATCGCATCATCGATCCAGTCGTAGTCTTCGCGAGTGTAGCGCCAAAAATGCTGGTGGGCGTCGATGACCATGGGGGTGAAGTCGTGATGATCAGCCTAGCCGAAACCGTGCCCCGGCTGAATGGACTTTCTTGTCCTGCCCATAGCCATTCTTGATCGAAGCGAGGAACCTTTTCCGCGCTCCGGAACCTATTTCGAGTGAAGCTCGAACACTACGGGGTGATTGGCGACTTGCACACGACGGCGCTGATCGGGAGCGACGGCTCGATCGACTGGCTCTGTCTGCCGCGGTTCGATGCGAGCGCATGCTTCGCGGCGTTGTTGGGCGACGAAAACAACGGCCGTTGGCGAATGGCGCCGGCGGGAAAGGTCCGGCGCGCGACGCAATCCTACCGGGCGGACACGTTGATTCTGGAAACCGTTTTCGAAACCGGGGAGGGCGAGGTGCGCGTGATCGATTTCATGCCGCCGGCCGATGGACGTCATGACGTGATCCGCATCATCGAGGGGGTGCGCGGGCGCGTCGTCATGGAGACGGCGCTGACTCCGCGTTTCGGCTATGGCCGCACGCGACCGTGGATCCGGCGGACGCACAGCGAGATCCACGCGGTCGCCGGCCCGGATGCGCTGGCGCTACGCACCGACGTCGAGCTCGCGTCCGACGACGCCACCATTCGCGGGCAGTTCACGTTGTCCGCCGGGCAACGCTGCCGCTTCGACCTCAGCTGGTATCCCGCGCACGAGTCGCCGCCACTGCCGCTCGAACCGGAGGAAATCCTGCGCCGCACCGAGGGCTTCTGGCACGAATGGACGGGCCGCTGCACGTATCGCGGACCGTATCGCGACGCGGTCGTGCGTTCGCTCATCGTGTTGAAGGCGCTCACGTATCATCCGACGGGCGGAATCGTGGCGGCACCGACGACGTCCCTGCCGGAGCAGCTCGGCGGCGTGCGGAACTGGGATTACCGCTACTGCTGGTTGCGCGACGCGACGCTGACCTTGCGGGCGATGATGCGCTCCGGCTACACCGGCGAGGCGGCGGCGTGGGGCGACTGGTTGCTGCGGGCGGTCGCCGGCGATCCGGCGGAACTGCAGATGCTGTATGGCGCCGCGGGCGAACGTTTCCTGCGCGAGATCGAGTTGCCGCACCTGGCCGGCTACGAAGGTGCCCGCCCCGTGCGCGTGGGCAACGCGGCCGCCGAACAATTCCAGCTCGATGTGTATGGAGAAATCTTGGACGCCACGGAACTGAAACGGGAACTCGGGCTGCATACCTCGGAGGATGCGTGGAGCCTGCAGCGGCAACTCGTCGAGTTTGTGGCCGCGCATTGGCAGGAGCCGGACGAAGGCATCTGGGAAGTGCGGGGAGGACGAAGGCATTTCACGCACTCCAAGGTGATGGCGTGGGTGGCGCTGGATCGCGGCGTGCAAGCCATTGAGAAACACGGCCTCGACGGCGACCTGCGCCGATGGCGGGAGGTCCGCGACGAGATTCACGCGGCGGTTTGTCGTGACGGCTACGATGCCGCGCAAGGCGTGTTCACCCAGTATTTCGGAGCGCAGCGGATCGACGCCAGTCTGTTGATGATACCGCTGGTGGGTTTTTTGCCGGCGTCGGATCCGCGGATGGAGCGGACGATTCGCGCCATCCGGGATCGGCTGACGAAGGACGGTTTGGTGCATCGCTACCACCCGCACGAATCGTCCGATGTGGATGGTTTGCCGCCGGGCGAGGGGACGTTTCTGCCGTGTTCGTTCTGGCTGGTCGAATGTCTTGACCGGATCGGACGCGGCGGCGACGCGCGTAGGCTATTCGATCAGTTGCTGACGTTGCGCACCCCTCTGGGGCTGCTGGCGGAAGAATACGATGCGGGAGCGAAACGCCTGGTCGGAAATTTTCCGCAGGCGTTCTCGCATGTGGCGCTGATCAATGCCGCGCATTATCTCGCCGAGGCCGCGGGGCCCCGGCATGCGTGACGTCAGGCGGTCAACGGTCGGTGATGAACGAAAGCCCCGTGGCGGGATCGAAACGTTTTTCGAGCGAGCCGCCGACCGTCAGGGCCACTTCCAGCGTCGGTCGGACCAGCCCGGACAACAGATGACCGCCGCGCGTCGAACCATCGCGGCGGCCGAGCACGACGTGCGCGTGCACCACCGGTTCGTCGTCCTTCCAGGCGATGTCGCCGGCGAGCACGAGCACCTCGACCTGCTCCGTGACGGGGATTTTTGAATACGCCTTCGTTTCCCAGTCGAAATACGCGAGTTCGCAGGCGCGGAACGCACCGATCGCCGTGAAGTGACCGGCGCGGAGGTTTTCGCGCCGGGCGTAGGCGGTGAGCTCCTGCATCACCTCCTCGCCGGTCTCGAAGACCAGCACGTGCGTTTGGGTGCCGGCCGTGGCGCTGAGTCGTTTCGCTTTCATGAACGTGGGCGTGGGGGAACACGCGGCGCCGGCGAACCTTCGCGCCAGGCGAGTTCCAGAAGCTCGGCCAGGTGCAGCGGCCGGCGTGAGGTCGTCTGTTCGATCTGCTCGCGACAGCTGAATCCGTTGGTCAGCACGAGCGTTTCCGGCGGCGCTTCGCGGACGCGCGGCAGCAGCACCCGTTCGCCGCACGCGATCGAAACATCGTAGTGTTCCTTTTCGAAACCGAAGGCGCCCGCCATGCCGCAGCAGCCGGAGTCGAGCACTTCAAACTCGAGACCCAGCCGCGCGAGCACGCGCTTCTCCGCGTCGAACTTCAGCACCGACTTGTGATGGCAGTGGCCGTGCACGATCGCGCGCCGCCGCAGCTGCGGCAGCGGATAATCCGGCATCTTGCGGTCGATGAACTCGCTCAGGATATAGGTCTGCGACGCGAGGCGTTGGGCGTCCTCGTCGTGCGGGATGATATTGCACAGCTCGTCGCGGAACGTCGTCACGCAGCTCGGCTCGAGTCCGACCATCGGAATCCCAGCGCGAATCTCCGCGCGCAGCTCGTCCAGAATCCGCAGCAGCCACTCGCGCGCGGTGTCGAGCATGCCATAATCGTAGAGCGGACGGCCGCAGCACAACGCCGCGCGCGGCACCACCACGCGCCATCCGGCGCGTTCGAGAAACTCCGTGGCCGCGCGCGCGACCTCCGGATGGTAGTAGTTGTTGAACGTATCCGGCCAGAGGATCACCGGCGACGCGGCGGGATTCACCGGCGCGCGACGGAAGAACCAGTGCTTGAACGATTCCGGCGCGAAGCGCGGGATCCGGCGCGGCCGCGCGACCCCGATGGCCGCTTTGACAATTCCGGAAACCACCGGCGCACGCTGAAGGAAATTGGACACGCGGGGCAGCAGACCGCCGAAGCGTGCCCAGCGGCCGATCAAACCGAACGCATACATGTGCCGCGGACGCCAGCGTCCGGCGTAGTGGTGCGCCAGATACTCGGCCTTGTAGGTCGCGAGATCGACGTGCACGGGGCAGTCGCCCTTGCAGCCTTTGCAGGACAGGCACAAATCGAGCGACTCGCGCACGGCTTCGCTCTTGAAACCATCGGTGATGACGCTCCCCTGCAGCATCTCGAAAAGCAGGTGCGCCCGGCCGCGGGTGGAGTGTTTCTCCTCGCGCGTCGCCATGTAGCTGGGACACATCGTGCCGCCCTCGTGACGGCGACACAGCCCGACGCCGACACAGCGCAACACCGAACGGCTGAAATCGCCGTGATCTTCCGCATAGCTGAACCACGTTTTCGGTCGCGTGGGATTGTAGTCGGTGCCGAGGCGGAGATCCGAGGTGATCGGCCGCGCGTCGATGACCTTGCCGGGATTCATTTTCCAGTCCGGATCCCACAATGCCTTGAACCGGCGAAACACGCTCATCAGCTCGGGTCCGTAGAGTTTTTCCAGGAGCTCCCCGCGCGCCTGCCCGTCGCCATGTTCGCCGGAAAACGATCCGCCGTAGCGCACCACGAGATCGGAGGCCTCGTCGAGGAAGGTGCGGTAGTTGCGCAGGCCCGCCTCGGTCACGAGATCGAAATTTACGCGGCAGTGAATGCAGCCCTGCCCGTAATGTCCGTAGAGCGCCGGATGATAGCCGTGGCGGCCGAAGAGATCGCGCAACTCGCGCAAATAATCGCCGACCTTCTCGGGCGCCACCGCGGTATCTTCCCAACCGGGCCACGTGTCCGGCTGCCCGGGCACAAACGCGGTCGCGCCGAGTCCGGCTTCACGGGCCTCCCAGACTTTCGCGATCGCCTCCGGCTGATCGTAAAGCTTCATGGTCGGCGCGTCGGATTTGGCTCGCAGTTGCTCCATCACGTGCTGTGCCTGGCCGCGGCTTTCGTCAGCGGTATCGCCGCCGAATTCGACGAGCAGCCAGCCGTGACCGTCAGGCAGAAGCTCGAGCGCATCCGCGTGCATCTGATGGCTGCGCATCATGTCGACGAGTGCGCGGTCGATGCCTTCGAGCCCGATCGGTTGCGCGGGGAGAATGTCCGTGACGTGACGACCCGCCGCCACCGCGTCCGGGTAGCCGAGCACGAGCAACGTGCGGTGCTCCGGTCGCGGCACGAGATGCAGCGTCGCGGAGAGAATCACCACGCACGTGCCCTCGGAACCAACGACCGCGCGAGCGAGGTTCGTTCGTTTCTCGGGCAGAAGATCGTCGAGGTTGTAGCCCGACACGCGGCGGGGGATCTTGGGGAAACGCTCGCGGATCAGGTCGCCGGCTTCATCGCGCAACTGCTGCAGTCCACGGTAAATTTCGCCCCGGCGTCCGCCTTCGGCGATCGCACGGGCAAAGTCCGCGTCGGAGGTTTCGCCGAGGCGAAGGATCGTGCCGTCGTAGGTCAGCACCTCGAGTTCGGCGACATTGTCGGAGGTGCGAAGGCCGAAGCCATGTCGCGCCGCGAGGAGCGAATTGATGCCGCATGAGTTGTTGCCGAGCATCCCGCCCACGGTGCAGCGGCTGTGCGTCGCGGGATTCGGCCCGAAGATGAGTCCGTGCGGCCGGGCAGCCTTCTGCACCTCGTCGAGCACGATGCCCGTTTCCACTTTGGCCAGGCGGCGAACCGGATCGATCGAAAGGACGTGATGGTAGTATTTCGACAGATCCATCACGACCGCGTGATTGCAGCATTGCCCGGCGAGGCTGGTGCCGCCGCCGCGCGAGAGCAGCGGCGCGCCGAGCTCGTGGCAAATGGCCACCGTCGCGACGATGTCCGCTCGATCGCGTGGGATCACGACGCCGATGGGCGGCTGGCGGTAGTTGGAACCGTCGGTCGCGTAGAGCGCCCGGCTGCCGTCATCGAAACGCACTTCACCGCGCACGGCCGCGCGCAACCGCTCGGCGAGCGAATGAGTTGGCGGGTGGTGCGGCGACGTCCGCGGCAAGGTGGTGGAAGCGACTTCGGTGGCCATGGTAAAAAGGCTCACGCCGCAAACGGAGCGGCATCGGCCCATTTGAAGACCAATCCGTGACCGGGCCGGGAGCGATCGGGACGGAGTTCTCCGCCGGCTGGCTCCACGACGCCGTCGAAGAAGGTCTGCTCGATGCGGGCGTGATCGTGAAAATATTCCGCGTGAATCATCGGCAGCGCCGCGCAGCCGGGATGAACGTGCAGGGCCGGGGCGCAATGGGAGGAGAGCGGAAGCATCCAGGTTTCGCAGAGGACGGCGACGGCAAGAAAGCCGGTGATGCCGCCGCAGCGGGTCGCGTCGGCCATGACGACGTCCACCGCCTGCGCTTCGAGCAACCGACGGAAATAATTCAGATCGTAACCGTATTCGCCATCGGCGATCCGCAGTCCCGCGGGCACCCGGCCGCGCAGAAAACGCAAGCCCTCGAGATCGCCCGGAGGCAGCGGTTGTTCGAGCCAGCGCACGTCGGCCTCGTCCACAAACATCCGCGCCTGAACCAGTGCCTCGTTGCGCGTGTAGGCGCTGTTGGCATCGACGAAGAGCGCGGCGCCATCGCCGATCGCCGCGCGGGCCGCTCGCACCCGGTCGCGATCGCGCTCCGGCTCGCGACCGACTTTCATTTTAAAACGCGAGATGCCGGTCTCGCTCCAGCCGCGGAACTGTCGCTGCAGCTCGGCGTCGGCATAGGAGGTGAAACCGCCGCTGCCATAAACGGGCAGCGATGCGCGCGCGGCCCCGAGCAGCGCGATCAGCGGGACTTGCAGCAGGCGGGCCTTCAAATCCCACAACGCGACGTCGACCGCCGAGAGCGCCTGCGCGACCGCTCCCTGCCGACCGGCGTTGCGGAAGCGGGCCACGATGTCGCGACCGATTCCGCCGATGTCGAACGGGTCGCGGCCGATGACCAATGTCTCGAGTTCATCCGCGATCAGCCGGCCGATGCCTGGCTCGCCGTAGGTGTAGCCCAAGCCCCGCTCGCCGGCCGCGGCGAGTTCCACCACGACCAGCCCTGTCGCCGTCCACTCCAAGGTTCCGTCCGATTCCGGCGACTCCGTCGGTATCCGAAACGCGGCGACACGCAGGTCGTCGATCCGCAGGGTGGAGACGGCCGGTAGGGAGGAGGAAGGCATGGCGGACGCGCGCCGTGGGACGCCCGCTACACGAGCTCGCGCACCTTGTCCTCGGCCACGGTGGCCATGATCCGGCCGCGATCGGGGGTGCCACGGGCGAGCGACTCGGCGAAATGGAGCGCCTGCCGGGCCTTGATCTTGCCCGGCATGGGCGGTTCGTTCGGATCGACCACCGCCTCGATGAGGACCGGGCCGGGCGTTGCGAGCGCTTGCTCGATGATCTCGCCGCAACGGGCGGGATCGTCCACCGTGAAGCCGTGGCCGCCGCACGCGCGCGCGAACGCGGCGAAATCGATCGGATGCAAGTCGCAGACGTATTCGGGATTCCCGAGCATCACCATCTGCTCCCACTTGATCTGGCCGAGGGAGTTGTTTTTCACGACGACGATCTTGATCGGCAGCCGGTATTTCACGGCGGTGGCGAATTCGCCCATGAGCATCGTGAAACCCCCGTCGCCAACGAAACCGATGCATTGACGATCCGGATACGCGATCTGCGCGGCGATGGTGTAGGGGAGGCCGTTGGCCATCGTGGCGAGCGTGCCGGAGAGCGAGTGCATCTGGCCGCGCCGCACCGGAATCTGCCGGGCAAACCAGGTCGCAATCGTGCCGCTGTCGCAGCTGACGATCGCGTCGGTGTCGAGGCGCTGGCCGAGTTCCCACGCGACCACCTGTGGTTTCATCGGCAAATCCTGGCGGGTGCCGCGTTTCTTCATCAGCTGCCACCAGTCCCGCATGCCGTGCTGCGCCTTCGCGAGGAAGGAGCGGTCGCCTTTGGTTTCGAGCCGCGGCAGGAGCTCCTGGAGCGTTCGCCGCGAATCGCCGGCGAGCCCCACTTCGACGGGGCATCGCAGGCCGATGCGAGCAGGATCGCGATCGATCTGCACAACTCGCGCGCGGCCGGGCTTGGGCAGGAACTCGATGTAGGGAAACGACGTGCCGACCATCAGGAGCGTGTCGCACTGTTCCATCGCTTCCTGCGACGGTCGCGTACCCAGAAGGCCGATGCCGCCGGTGGTGTAGGGCGAGTCGTCCGGCACGGCGGCCTTGCCGAGCAGCGCCTTCACGATCGGCGCGCCGAGCTTCTGCGCGACCGCGATCAACTCGTCGGTGGCGTGCAGCGCGCCCTGGCCGGCGAGGATCGCCACCTTGCGGCCCTGATTGAGGATCCGGGCGGCCGCGGCGAGATCGCTTTCCGTCGGGAGTCCGGCACGCTGCGCGCGCACGTCGGTCATGGCGTGGCCGCGCAGGTTTCGCTCGGAACTCGTGTCGCTTTTCAGCGGCAGCGACTGAAGGTCGACGGGGAAGTTGATGTGCGCGACACCGCGGCGCGCGAGCGCGGTGCGACACGCGAGATTCGTCACCGGTGCGACGTGAGCGGCGCCCATGACGCGCGTGTTGTAATACGCGACGTCCATGTAGACGCGGTCGAGGTCCACGTCCTGCTGCGCGTGCGTGTCGATCAGGTCGTGATAATGATGGCCGGTGATCGCCAGCACCGGCTGCCCGTCGAGTTTCGCGTCGTAGAGGCCGTTGAGCAGGTGAAGCCCGCCGGGCCCGGAGGTCGCGAGACACACGCCAAGTTGGCCGGTGTATTTGGCGTAGGCGCAAGCCATGAACGCAGCGGCCTCCTCATGGCGGACCTGGATGAAGCGAAGGTGCCGTTCGACTTTGCGCAGCGCTTCAATGATCCCGTTGATGCCGTCGCCCGGTAGGCCGAAAATCACTTTCACGCCCCATTGTTGCAGGGTTTCAACCATCACATCAGCGGCCGTCTTCGACATCGATCGTTCCTCATTTTCGGTTTCGCCCACGCCGCGTCGGAGGTGACGCACCCCAGCGCGGGCCACGGCGTAATCTAGCCATGACGCCGTGAGCGCGCAGACGAGGTCGCGAAAAGATCGCCCTACCGGCGCATGGGGCCATGGGCGTGAGCGAAGACCCGAATCGGGCCGAGGGCGTCTCCGCTGAGGCGCGTTCCTAACCGCTGTGGCGGGTCCCGGCGATGGAATGGTTAGTGCGAGTCTTTCTCCGCTTGTTTTTCGAAACCGGGTTCGCCGAAAGCGGGAAGCCGGTTGCGGCGAGCCTGGAGGGCCAGCAGGTGGGAGGAAACGGGGATGGTGAGGAGCTGAAAGGCAATGGCAGCGATCACCTTGAAGCCGGCGGCCTCGGTCCCGAGGTCGCCCCAAAGTGCCAGCATGAGCAGCGTGAACCCGCAGGTTGAACCGACGCCGAGGGCGTGCGAACGGCAGTAGACATCCGGCATTCGGAGAAATCCGATCAGCGAGAGCAGAATCACCGCCGCGCCGCCGATCGCCAGCGCGGTGGTAAGCCAGGTGGCGAGGGAGTCGTTCATGTTCGTGAAGGCTGACGTTGACGGCGACGGCGAACCGAGGCCGGTGGCCGGGCGCGATCGAGATAATAGGCGAAAGCGACCGTGCTGAAAAAACCGAGCGACGAAACGATCAGGATCAGCTCCAGGAACACGGTGGTGTGCCACGCGAGCGAGAGCAGCGCCACGACGCCTGCGGCGCAGACTACCAGTGCGTCGAAGGCCATGATGCGATCATAGATGGTGGGGCCACGCGCCACTCGCACCAGGGCGAGGAGCATCGCGACCACCAGCAGCACCAGAGGGAGGGTAAGGGCGGCGTAGGTCATCGGGTGAAAGCGAGGAGGGCGCGGCGGAGCCCGTGGTCGAGCGACGCGCGGGTGGCGTCGGGATCGGCGCCGTCGAGGAAATGAATGGTGAACTCGGCGGCCCGCGGATCGAGGTCGATCACCACCGATCCCGGCGTGAGCGTGATCGCGTGGGCAAGAAGAAGGCGTTCGAAACGGGTGAGGTTCGCGACGTCGTAGACCAGGAGCTTTGGTTGCAGCCGATCGCGCGGCGTCAACAGGCACAACTGCAGCGTGCGCGCGGTGGAGCGCGCGTAGTCGCGCAGCAACACGCCGAGAAAACCCAGCACCGCCAGACTGCGCCGCACGTAAGGACCGCTGTCGATCACCGGTTGAAACAGCGCGAGCAACCCGAAGCCGATCAGATAACCGGCGAGAAATCGCGAGGTGCTGAGCGAACCGGCCAGCAACATCCAAAGGAGCGCGACCGCGAGATTGAGCAGCAGCGGTTTCATGGCGTTGCCTCCCTTTTCCCGAAAGCGATGTAGTCGGAACGATCGAGGACGAACGTCGCCGCCTGCGTCGCAAGTCGAAGCGGAAGTTCGGGCTGCAATCCCACCGAGAGCGAAAGCAGCGTGAAACCGCCGGCGACGGCAGCGACTCGTTTCCATCGTCCATCGTCGCGCCGGAGCACGGTGTCGGCGCGCTCGCGCCAGAAGGCCCGATTCCAGATATCGATCGCGATGAGCATCGTGAGCAGCGACGTCAGCAGCGCGACGACTACGAGCGTCGTTGCCCCCCGCTCGAGACCGCGCACGAGGATCATGTATTTCCCCCAGAATCCGCTGAACGGCGGCATGCCCGCGAGGGACATCGCCTGGAGCAGAAACAGAACGCCCAAAGCGGGCGCCGCGCGCCAGAGGTTCGCGCAACGCGAAAGGCGATCCGTGCCCGCGAGCAGGATGAGAGCGCCGTTGATCATGAAAAGCGCCGCCATCGCGAGCACGTGATGAATGAGATAGTAGATCGCGGCGGTGAAGGCGTAGGTGCCGGCAAAGCCCACCGCCATCACGATGAACCCGACCTGCGTCAGCAGCAGCGCGAGGATGCCGCGCACGTAGTCGCGGGCCAGCGCGCCGAGCACACCGACGATCAAGGTGGCGCCAGCGATCCAAAGCAGCGCCGTCTGCACGACCGGATCGGCCGGCAGCACGGTGCCGTAAACGCGGATGAGGGCGTAGATGCCGACCTTGGTGAGCAGCGCGGCATACAACGCGCCGAGCGGCGACGGCAGCGTCGGGTAGCTGTTCGGCAGCCAGTAGTGCAACGGAAACAGTCCCGCTTTCAGCCCGAACACGACGAGCAGCAGCAGTGCGAGCGCCGTGAGGCGAGGATCGCCCGCGAGCGAGTTCGCACGCTCCGCCAGCGCCGCAAAGTTCAGCGTGCCGAAAAGTCCGTAGGCGAGGGCGGCGGCGACCAGAAACAGCGCGCTGCCGAACTGATTCATCGCGAGATACGGAAACGCGTGCTTCACTTCCCAGTCGTCGGCTTCGAGCGTGAGCAGCGCGGTCGAGCCGACGAGCACGACTTCGAACGCGACGAAAAGATTGAAGAGATCCGCGGTGACGAACGCCAGGTTGGTGCCCGCCACGAGCAGCAGCAGGAGCGGAAGGCGCAGCGGATGTTCAAAACGCACGGATTGCTCGGCGAAGCCTAGGACGACGCAGGCACAGGTGGTGACGGCGCTCAACGCCAGCATCAGGGCCGAGAGCGGGTCGACCACGAGGGCGATGCCGAAAGCCGGCGACCAGCCTCCCGCCACCATGAGCACCGGTCCGTCGCGGGTGATGTGTCCCACCAGCCAGACGGCAAATGCGAGCTGGAGCAGCGTGCTGAAGCCGGCGACGAGCCGGCGCGCGGTGCCGGGGCGCCGCCAGAAGACCAGCGCGATGCCGGTCAGCGCTGGCGCCATCACAGGAATCGCAGCGATCATCATGACCGTTCCGGCTTCGGCCCGCGGGGGCGGAATGTCCGGTCCACGCGGGTGGTGCGCTCGTCCAGGAAAATTCGATACATGAGCACGACGAGGTAGCTGTTGACGCCGAGCCCGATCACGATCGCCGTCAGGATGAGTGCCTGCGGCAGCGGATCGACCATCGGGCCGCCGGCTCCCCCGACGATGGGCGAGCCTTTCCCATCCGGTGCCCCCGACATGGCGAGGACTGCGATGTTGGCTGCCTGCCCAAGGAGGACGAACCCGAACAGGATCCGCACGAAACTGCGCTGGAGAAACAGGTAGCAGGCGAAGCCGAACAGAAGGCCGGCGAGCAAAGCGGTTTCGAGAGGCATGGCGGATCGCTTCAGCGTTGGACGGGTTTGCCGTTGCGCCGCGGGAAGCGGCGGGCGGGCTCGATCGGTTCTTCCTTGTTCGCAGCGTAGTGGCGGACCTCGTCGGGCGAAAAGGCGCCGAGCCGCGCGACGGAGCGGGCGAGGACGGTGAGCAGCTTGGTGACCGTTCCCACCACCAGCAG
Source organism: Opitutaceae bacterium (assembly GCA_040255565.1). Lineage (GTDB taxonomy): Bacteria > Verrucomicrobiota > Verrucomicrobiia > Opitutales > Opitutaceae > Opitutus. The sequence continues at coordinate 231,541 of JBDZVH010000004.1, forward strand.
GTAGACGCCGATATCGAACACGAGCGTCGTGCTCACCGCGATCTCGCCGACGAGCGGGAGGTCTCCGAACGTAAACTCGTGGTGCTGTAGAACCGCTTCGCCGAAGAGCAGCGGCACCGTCGCCGTGCCGAAGGCGAGCGCCACGCCGCCGGCCGCGATTCGCATGGGATCGAAGCGGACGAAGCGTTGCAGTGCCTCGACGCCGTCCGCGAGTCCGAGCAGAATCAAGGTGAGCGCCGTGCCGGCACCGGCGATGAAGCCGCCGCCCGGAGCGTTGTGACCGCGCAGCAGCAGATGCAGCGCGAAAACGTTGACCGCGAAGAACAGCAGCGCGGCCACGGGCGTGAAGAGAAACGAACGCAGCGGCGTCACAGGCCCTCCTCCTTCTCCACTTCATCGATGCCGAGGCCGCCCGGGGCGCTCGCGCCGGCCGCATACTCTTCACGGCTCCGGCGATAGCGCATGAAAAGGCCGAGCGCGCCGAGCGCCGCCAGCAGCAGCACGACGATTTCGAACAGCGTGTCGAAACCGCGAAAGTCGACCAGGACCGTGTTCACGGCGTTGCGTCCATGCGCGAGCGATTCGGTGTGGCTCAGATAAAACTCGCCGACCGGTTGGGGATGCGGCCGGGCCGCGGTGACGTAAACGAGGGCGGCTACGCTCAGCCCGACGGCGGTGGAAAGCGCGATATTGAAGGCTTGCCGCCCCACCGGCGGCGGATCCTGACGTTCGCCCAGTTCCGTGGCGTGCGAAAATCGCACCAACAGGAGCAGGACGAGGATCAATGTCACGGAGTCGATCAGGATCTGGGTCATCGCCAGATCCGGCGCGCGGAACAGCACATAGTAGAACGTGAGGAGAAAGCCGACGATCGAGAGCGCGATCAGCTGGCCGCTCCAGCGTCTGAGCCGCACCACCAGGAAAAGCGCGACGGCCACCAGGCCGATCACCAGCGAACGCAGGAGCCCCGGCCATGGCGCCGCCGCGAGCGCTTCCGCATTCAAGCCGATCGTGTCCGATTTTGCGGCCAGCCAGCCGCCGGACAGGAGCACGAACGTCAGCGCGGTGATCGGGAGGTAGGCCCCGGGCTGATCGGTGCGGATCGCGGCGGTGAAACGCCGCGCCGCTTCGCGCAGCGTGTCGAGCAGGTGGTCGAAATGGCGCTCGAGGCGCAACCGGCGCGGGATACTGAAACGCCAGCGGCAGATCTGTCCGAGCGCGAACAACGCCCCGCCCGCCGCCGCTGCCCCGATGACCAGCAGCGCCTCGGCCGGAGCCCCGGGCCAGAACGACAGCGGCGCCGGATCCGGCGCGTGAAGACCGGTCACGAGCAGCGGATCGAGCAGGAGGCTGAGTCCCGTCGGCCAGAGCCCGAGAATCACGCAGCCCAGGGCGAGCAGAAGCGCCGGGGCCTGGAGCGCCGGCCCCGGAGTATGAAACGGCGCCTGCGCGAGGTGACCGCGCGGCGAGGCAAAGAAGACCGACCAGACGATGCGGAGGGCGAGCGCGAGGTTCACCGCCGTCATCGCGGTCAACGCGATCGGGGGGCCGTAGCGCCACCACGCGCCGTCATCAGAGTGTGAATACGCCATCTCGAAGGTCGAGAGCACGCTGGGCCAGCCGATCGTGCCGGGAAGTCCGGCCAGCGCTCCGGCCGTGGCGATCGTCGCGATCCCGAGCCAGGGCAACCGCCGCCAAAGTCCGCCGAGCCGGCGCAGATCGCGGATGCCGGTCGCATGATCGATCACGCCGGCAATCATGAAGAGTCCGGCCTTGTAGAGCACGTGGTCGGCCAGGTGGGCAAAATCGTGGCGAACACCTCCGTCCTCGAGTCCGTAGGTCCCGAGAAAAAGTCCGAGCTGGCTGATCGTGGCGTAAGCCAGCAGCGCTTTGAGGTCGTGCGACAGCAGCGCCGCCAGCGCCCCGAAGAGCATCGTGAAGAAGCCGACGCCGACCAGCACCGGCGTCCAGGTTTCCAGGGAATTGAAAAGTGGATACAGCCGGGCGGTGAGGAACACGCCGAGTTGCACCATGGTCGCCGAGTGCAGGTAGGTGCTGACCGGCGTCGGTGCGACCATGGCGCGCGGCAGCCAGAAATGAAACGGAAACTGGGCCGATTTGCCGAAGATCCCGACCGCGATAAGCAGGAACGCAGCGTTCATTGGCCCGGCCGGAAGGGACGAGGCGTCGAGGACGAGGAGCTCCGCAAGACGCAGGGTGCCCGTCTGGGTGGCGAGCAGCGCCACGCCGGCGAGCAGCGCGAGGCCCGTGCCCGCGGTGACGAGCAAGGCCGCGCGGGCGGCGGCGCGCGAAGCGCGGTCCGCGTGTTCGAAGCCGATGAGCAGAAACGACGCCAGCCCGGTGAGTTCCCAGAAGACCACCAGCAGCAGCAGATTCTCCGAAAAGACCGTGCCGAGCATCGCGCCCATGAAGAACAGCAGGTAACCGAAGAATTCCGCGCGCCGCCGTCCGGTGGCCTCCAAGTAGTAAAGCGCATAAAAGAAAACCAACGCGCCGATTCCCGTGACCACCAAGCCGAAGAAGAGCGAGAGCCCGTCGACCAGGAAAGACGCCTCGACGCCGAGCGACGGCACCCACGCGAACGTCACGACCTCAGAACGAAACGGCTCCGCGGATGCGGCGGCGAGGCCCATCAGCCCGGTGGAAACGAGTGCCGTCCCCAGAGCGATCCAGCCGCTGGCGCGGCCGAGGCGGCCGCTGACGGCAACCAGGGGCGCGGCCAGGAGCGGCGGAAGAATGGCGACGACAACAAGCATGGGCGCAACGTCCGGCCACGCGTCACGTCACGCTTCCGGCGCAGCGTCGTCGACCCGCGTCGGACGTTTTCGTTCGCGGGTTTCGTCCGAAGCGCCGTCTTCTTTCCGCGCTCTGCCGCTCAGCCGCGGCGCGAGAACCACCAGAGCGCGCCATACGCAATCGCGTAGAACACGGCGACGCCGACGACGATCCCGAGGTTCACCTTGGTGGTGCGACGTCCCCAATCGACCTCAGGCACGCCGGAACTTTCCTTGTCGATGGCCATAGCAGACCAAGTCTATTCACCGCTCTCCCTCGTTCCATGGGGCGGCAGATTGAAGCCCATATCAAGGGCGGCAGTATGAACGGCATCGGCGGCCGGCCCGATCTCCGGGCCGTGACGATCGGCACTCATCCGTCGCGCGTGAGGTAATCGGCGAACGTGAGCAACCCGGCGATCCCCAGCCATACGAAACCCGCCAGTGCGAAAATTCGCACCAGCCCGCGCTGGTAACGCAGTTGCATGAAATACAGGAAGACGATCGCCGTCTTCGCGAGGGCGATGACGAGCGACACCGGCAACGTCCATGGCCCCGGCGGCAGCCGCGTCGCCGCCGCCGTGAGCGCGAGCAGGAGCATCAACACGCCGTAGGACCGGAACAAGGTGGAGCGGGTCGCGCGCATGGTGTCACCGGTGAGCGATGAGGTAGAGGAGCGGGTAGAGAAAAATCCACACGCAGTCCACGAAGTGCCAATAGAGCCCGACCATTTCGACGCCGCCGTGGCGCTGTGCGGTGACGCGGCCGCGGAGGTCGAGCCACAACACCCAGGCGATCGCCCCGAGTCCGAATAACATGTGCACCGCGTGCAGTCCCGTCAGGGCGAAGTAGAGAAAGATGAACAACTGGATCTGCGGCGCCCAGTGCGTCGGTTCGTCGTAGCGGAAGTTCAGGCCGGGCACGAGGTGCTCGACGTATTTCGAATGATACTCGTGAAACTTCAGGGCCAGAAACAACGCGCCGAGAAGCCAGGCACCGATCAAGCATCCGCGCAGCGTCGCGTGGCGGCCGGCTTTGATGGCGTGATCGCCCAGCGCCACGAACAGACTGCTCGTCAACAGCAGGGCCGTATTGATCGTGCCGATCCAGAAGTCGAGGTGCCGGCTCCCTTCGGCGAAGGCCTCCGGGTAGGCGTAACGATAAACAGAATACGCCATGAACAACCCGCCGAAGAACAGGATTTCCGTGGCGAGGAACGTCCACAAACCGAGGTGATTCGCGACGGAGCGTTGCTCGGCATCGCGGAACGGGGAGAGCTCGGGATCGGCGGCGGTGCTCACGGTCGGAAAAAATCAATCGGTTGGTTCGCCGCGGTGGTATGCCTCGGTGGTCACGACGGGCGTGCGCTCGAAGTTGTGCTGCGGCGCGGGTGACGGCGTTCGCCATTCCAGCCCCGTCGCGCCCCATGGATTCGGTCCCGCGCGGCGGCCGAAAAAGAACGACCAGCCGAGATACACCAGCGGGAGAAGATAGCCGACGGCGAGGATGCTGGCGCCGGCTGACGAGAGGACGTTCAGCGTCTGGAACTCCGGCGGATACACGTGATAGCGCCGCGGCATGCCGAGGTAGCCGAGCACGAATTGCGGGAAGAACGTGAGATTGAAACCGAAGAACGTGATCAGCGCCGTGATCCGCGCCGTCCATTCGTGATACATGCGGCCGGAGATCTTGGGCCACCAGTAATGGATGCCGCCCATGTAGGCCATGACCATGCCGCCGACCATGATGTAGTGGAAATGCGCGATCACGAAATACGTGTCGTGCACGTGCACGTCGATCGGCAGCGTGGCGAGAAACAGCCCCGTGAGCCCGCCGACCGTGAACAGTCCGACGAAGCCGAGCGCATAAAGCATCGGCGTTTCAAAGGAGATCGAGCCGCGGTAAAGCGTCGCGGTCCAGTTGAACACCTTGATCGCCGACGGCACCGCGACGAGGAAGCTGAGCAGCGAAAACACCACGCCCGCGTAAACGGACTGGCTGCTCACGAACATGTGATGGCCCCAGACCAGGAAGCCGAGCACCGCGATCGCGAGGCTCGAGAGCGCGACGATCCGGTAGCCGAAAACGCGGCGGCGAGCGAACGCCGCGATCGTCTCGCTGACCACGCCCATGCCGGGCAGGATCATGATGTAGACCGCCGGGTGGGAGTAGAACCAGAAGAGGTGTTGAAACAGCAGCGGATCGCCCCCGAGCTTGGGATCGAACACGCCGACGCCGGCCAGCCGCTCCAGTGCGACGAGCAGCAGCGTGATCGCGAGCACCGGCGTCGCCAGCACGAGAATCAGGCTGGTGGCGTAGAGCGACCACACGAACAGCGGCAGCCGGAACCAGGTCAGGCCCGGCGCGCGCAGCTTGTGGATGGTGACGATGAAATTGAGCCCCGTCGCGATGGAGGAGAATCCGGTGACGAATACGCCGACCGCCATCAGCATGACATGACCGTTCGCGTAAGTGCTGCTGTAGGGCGTGTAGAAGGTCCAGCCGGTGTCGACGCCGCCGGCGAGGATCGCGTAGAGCACCAGCGCGCCGCCGGCCATGAAGATATACCAACTCGCGAGATTAAGCCGGGGAAATGCGAGATCCCGCGCGCCGATCATCAACGGCAGGATGAAATTGCCGAGCACGTTGGGGATCGAAGGTATCAGGAAAAACCATACCATCAGCACGCCGTGCAGTGTGAACAACCGGTTGTAGAGATCCGAGGTCACCACGTCTCCCTGCGGCGTGAGCAGATCCCAGCGCATCAGCCCGGCCGCGCCGGCGGCGATCCAGAAGAACACCGTGATCGAGGCCAGGTAGAGCAGGCCGATGCGCTTGTGATCGAGCGTGCCGAGCCACGAGCGCACCGTGTGGCCGGCCGCCAGATAATCGGGCATCGAGGGGCCGCGTGGCGCGGACGAGGGAGCGGGCGGCGATGCGAGGGAGCTCATGGGGCCAGGCCCGGCGAGGCCGGTGGATTTGCCGCGCCAAGGGATTTGAGATACGCGATCAGTTCCAGCAAGTCGCCCTCCGGAATCACGCCTTGGAACGACGGCATGAGGTTGGGATAACCTGCGACGATCTGCCGGCCTGGGATCAGGATCGAATCGCGGAGATAGGTCTCGTCCACGTGCACGAACTCGCCGTTCGCCATCGGCTGGAGGCGGCCGTAAATCCCCTCGAGCAGCGGCGCGTGAACCTGCGAGCCCGGGGAATGACAGCCGGCGCAGCCGTAGCGGACAAAAAGCTCGCGGCCACGTATCGGAAGATTGGAGACCTGATTGCCGCGTTCAAGCCAGGCCGCGTAGTCCTCCGGCGCCAGGGCGACCACCTGGCCGGTCATGCCGGAATGCTCGGTGCCGCAATACTCCGCGCAGAAAAGGTGATAGGTGCCCGGCCGGGTGGCTTCGAACCAGGCGCTGACAACCTTGCCGGGCACGGCATCCTGCTTCACGCGAAACGCCGGCACGAAGAAACTGTGGATCACGTCCTCCGACGAAAGCAGCACGCGCACGGGCGTGCCGATCGGCACGTGCAGTTCGTCGAATTCGCGGCGGCCGTTCGGGTGCCGAACGTCCCACATCCACTGCCGGCCGATGACGCGAATCTCATAAGCGTCGACCGGCGGTCGCGTTTGGTCGAGGTAAAGCCAGGCGCCCCAGAAAAAGAAGCCGAGGAAGATCGCGAGGGTCACTGCGATCCATCCGATCTCCAGCTTGATCTGGCTGAACGGCAGCGGTCCGCGCGGCGCCGGCGATCCGCGGCGATAACGAATCAGGAGCGTGAGGTTGAGGACGACGAGGATCAGCACCAGCAGAGTGCTGGTGGCGAGCAACGCGTAGAACAGCGCGTCGACCCGCGGAGCGAGCGTGCTCGCGTCGGGCAGGCCGCCGGACAGCAATGCGAACGCCAGACGATCGCCGCTCATGACTCCTTCCTCCGGCGCGGGCCATCCCGCCGTTCCTGCCACAACATCCAGCCGACGCCGCCGCCGAGCCCCAGCACCGTCAGGGCCACGCTTGCGCCGAGCACGCGCCAGATCAGCTCGCCATAGCGTCCGCCGATTCCCTCGCCTCGAAAGCAGAGCAACACCAGATCGTAAACGCTTTCGCCGGTTTTGCCGGCCGCGGCGCGGCGGAGCGCGGCCGCGACGTCGCTCGCGGCGAAATCGACGCCGAGAAAGTAGCGCGAAATCGTGCCGTCCGGCGTTGCGATGAGAAAGCCGCTCGCGTGCGCATACTGGCGCGACACCGGATCGTAGCGAAAATGAAACCCCGCCGCATCGGTCAGCGTGCGAATCGCCGGTTCGGAACCGATGAGGTAATGCCAGCCCTCCGCGGCACCGCTCCGGCCGTAGAGGCGCACCGCGCTCGACTCCGCTGTTTGGGCGTCGGCGACCGTTTCCGCCGGATCGATGCTGACGTTGATCACGTCGAACTCGCGTCCGACGCCCGGCTCGAGATGCCGGAGCACGTCGACCGTCGCATCGGACACGACCGAACACAGCTGCGGGCAACGGGTATAACCGAAATAGAGCACGACCGGCCGTTTTCGGAAATACGCCGCCAGTGGGCGGGCGGTGCCGTCGGTGCCGCGCAGCGCGAGCTCCAGCGGCAGACGTTTCCCGATTCGTTGCTCGAACCGGACACCCGGCGCGCCCGTTTGCTCGTCCGCTGACGACTGCGGAGCGATCTGGGTCGCGACGAGTGCCACCGCTGCGAACGCCCACAGGCCGGCCCGCGGCCGGGCTGCTCGGACCCAAAAGTCAGCGCGCTTCATCGCGACCTCCGTGGATTTGGCCCGCTTCATCGACGAGCCGCTGCATGGCGACGTCGATCGGGATGCGCACCACGCCCCTGGGCCGATCGATCCAGCCATAGGTCTGGAGGTGGCGTCGCGTTTCGTCGTCGAGGCGCTGCCAGTCGGCGGCGATGTCCGTGGTGGTGCCTGCACCGTTCCGGAACGACGTCTGGCGCCCGCTTTCCCGCGGTCCGGCACCATCGTGCCAGCGATAAACGCCCCATGCCAGGGCGAGGCAACCGAGGAGCCCCGCGCCCAATCCGCCGGCCACGAGCAGCAGCCGCCGCGACGACGCATCGCGTGGTTCGTAATCGGGAGCGGGCAGCAGCGTATCCGGATTCATGATGCGACGCGCTCCGTCCGGCGGGCCAACGCCAGGTAGCGGTTGAGAAACAGGCCGACGGCTCCGAGGCTCAGCGCGACCGCGAGCGCGCCAGCGAGTGGCGACCAGGGCGCAAACGCGGGCAGGATCAACCAGGCATGAAACAGCCATTGCGCCGCCAGCAGCGTGAGGGCGGCGCCGCCAAGGCCGGCCGGCCAGCGTTTGAAGCGACGGGACAGGAGAAACAGGAACGGCAGCGCAAAATGGAACAGGCCGAGCGCAACGATGACTCCCAGCCAGCCGCCTTCGGTTCGTCGCAGATACCAGCCGATCTCGCGCGGCAGATTGCCCGCCCAGATGATCAGAAACTGGGCGAACGCGACGTAGGTCCACACCATCGCGGCGGCGAGGAGCAGGTTGCCCCAGTCGAGTCCGAGCGCGCGGCCGTTGTGGCCAGCAGCGCCCGGAACGGCTCCCGCGAAAAGCGCGCCGACGATGGCGAGCGCGAGGCCCGCGACCGCCACCCCGGTCATCCACACGAGGGGAAATGCGGTCGAATGCCACTCCGGGTCCAGAACCCTGAGCCAGTCGTCGGCGAGCAGGTGGAGCAGGAACAACAGCGCGAGCAATCCCGCGGGAGCGACCCACCGCCGCGAGACCCGATCGCCGGCGGCGCGACGCCGTTGCACCGAGCGCACCAAGCCACCGAGCGCGAAGAAGACCAAACCATAGACGATCGCGCGCACGAGATAAAACCCCTCGCTGGTGTAGAGATGCAGTTCCTCCGGTGGCTGCGGCAGGGCACGTCCGGGAAAGAGCAGCAGGGGAAGGGTGATCAGCCAGATCCAGGGCAGGAGCGCCACGCCTGCGTTGAAGAAAGGCGTCAACGCGGCGCCCCATTGCCCGCCGGTAAGCCGGTGGATCAGCAGGAAAAGAAGCGAGCCGAGCGCCGGCGCGAGGCACACAAACGCCGCCAGCCGCCAGGCAGCCGCGAGCAAGGACGGCGCGAGCCACGCGAGCGCGCCGGCCACCACGAGTGCGAACGCGCCGATCCAGAGAGCGAACCGCTCGACGCGCGCGAACCGCCTGGAGAGTTCGACGCTCATGGCTCCGTGAGTTTGCGCCGCTCCGCCTCCGGGAGATCGGCCAGGGTGGCGTGCTGGCTCCGCTGCAAGGCCCGGATGTAACCGGCAATGGCCCAGCGATCGGCCACCGCCACGCGGTCTGCATACGAATACATCACGCCGTAGCCGTGGGTGATGACGTCGAAGAAATGTCCGACCGGGGCGTCACGCAGGCGCGGCTCGTGATACGAGGGCGGCGCTGGAAAACCGCGGCGAACGACGATGCCCTTGCCATAACCATCTTCGCCGTGACAGGGGGCGCAGTAGGCGTTGAAGCGAGCGCGGCCGCGAGCGAGGAGCTCGGGCGTCAACGGTATCGGAAATTCTGAGACAAGCCGGCCCTCCCGCGCGCCGGTCGTGAGCACGTCGCCCACTGGAGGCGATCCGTGCGCCACCGTGTGCGCGGGCGGCCGCTGCGCGGCGCTTCCGCTGGCGAAGTGGGTGGTGTCTTCGTAAGCACGAAGATTAGGCTGCCGCTTCATGTTGTCGCAGCCGGCGAGCACCGACGCCAGTGCCGCGAGGAGAAAAGAAGTGCGACGCGGAATCATCCGAGCACCTCCGTGACATATTCAGGCGCCGCCTCAGCGAGAAACGCATGCGTGCGCGCCGGGTGGAATCGCGGGTCGTCGTCGCGAATCAGCAGAAACAGCCGATCCTGGCTCGCGCGCTCGAAGCCCGGCACCTCGAAGACCGGATGATGCAGCCGCGGCAGCCGGCACAACCAGCCCAGCGCCAGCACGCCGACGATCGCCGCCGCCAGCACCCCCAGTTCGAAGGTCACCGGCACGAAGGCCGGCCAGCTGTGCAACGGGCGTCCACCGACGTTTAGCGGATAATCGTGCGTGGCCCAATACTGCAGCGCGTAAGCTCCCGTCGCGCCGGCGCCGCCGGCGATCAGCATGATCCAGCCGATTGGCGTTGTGGCGCGGGGCAGCAGTTCGTCGAGCCCTTCGACCGGAAAGGGCGTGAAGGCTTCAATCCGGGTGTAGCCGGCGACGCGGACGCGCCGCAGCGCCGCCAGAAACGCGTCCGGCGCTTCGAAGCATGCGACGATTCCCCGCGATCCGCTCATGAAGCCTTCTCCCTTTCCTCGGCCACGAGCTTGCGCATCTCGGTCATTGAGATCGCCGGCAAGTAGCGAACGAACAGGAACAGCAGCGCGCCGAACAGGCCCAGGGTGCCGGCGAAGGTCGCCCAGTCCCAGAAGGTCGGGATATACATGCCCCACGACGACGGCAGGAAATCGCGGTGCAGGCTCGTGATGACGATGATGAAGCGTTCCAGCCACATCCCGACGTTCACCACCAGGGCAATCACCCATAGCACGAGCGCGCTGCGCCGCAGGGAGCGCCACCACAACAATTGTGGCGCGAGGAGGTTGCAGGCCAGCAGCAGCCAGAACCAGGGCGCATAGGGCCCCGTCGCGCGGTTCACCGCCATGGAGCGTTCCAGGAGATCGCCGCTGCGCCACGCCTCGAAAAATTCGGCGAAATAGCCGTAAAGCACGATCCATCCCGTGGCCATCAGCACCTTCGCCATCAGCTCGAGATGCCGGTCGGTGATGTAGTTCGTAAGTCCATACACGCGTCGCAGCGGCACGACGAGGGTGAGGACCATCGCAAAACCGGAGAAGATCGCGCCCGCGACGAAGTAGGGCGGGAAGATCGTCGAATGCCAGCCGGGCAGGATCGCGATCGCGAAGTCGAGGCCGACGATGCTGTGCACCGAAACGACGAGCGGCGTCGCGAGTCCGGCCAGCAGAAGGTAGAGCTTTTCGTAATGGATCCAGTGGCGGGCGTCGCCGCGCCAGCCGAGGCTCAACAGTCCGTAGAGCCGCCGCTTCGCCAGCGTGGGCGCGCGGTCGCGCAAGGTCGCGAGATCGGGGATGAGGCCGACATACCAGAACAGCAGCGAGACCGTGCCGTAGGTGGTGACGGCGAAGATGTCCCACACCAGGGGACTCCGGAACTGCGGCCACAGTCCCATCGTGTCGGGATAAGGCAGCAGCCAGTAGAAGAACTGCGGCCGGCCGAGATGGAGCAGCGGGAACAGTCCCGCGCAGGCGACCGCAAAGAGCGTCATCGCTTCCGTGAAGCGATTGATCGAGGTCCGCCAATGCTGGTGCAGCAAAAGCAGGATCGCGGAAATGAAGGTGCCCGCGTGACCGATGCCGATCCACCAGACGAAGTTCACGATCGCGAAGCCCCACGCGACGGGAATGTTCACGCCCCAGATGCCGACGCCGTGCAGCAGCAGCCAGCCGATCGCGGCGACGAGGAGCATCACCAGAAGAAACGCGCCCCCGAAACCCAGCCACCAGAACTTAGCGTGGGGATGCTCCAGCGGAATCGCGCTGACCGTCCGCGTGATGGTCGCGAGACTTTCGTCGGGCCCGACGATCGGTTCGCGGGTGGGAGGCTGGGGCGCGACGCGGCTCATGGGCGGCCTTTCGCTGTCGGGGCGGGCACGGAAGCCGACGCCGCGGTGCCCGCATCGTCCTCCGCGAGAACCTTGGCGAGATAGGTTGTTCGCGGCCGGGTGTTTTGTTCCTCCAGCAAACTGTAGTCGACCGGCTCGCGTTTGCGACGGCTGACGAGACTTTCCGGATCGTTGAGGTCGCCAAAGACGATCGCGTCAACCGGACACGCCTGCTGACAGGCGGTTTTGATTTCGCCGTCGCGAATCCGGCGGTTCTCCTTTTCGGCGGCGATCCGGCCGGCATTGATGCGCTGCACGCAATAGGTGCACTTCTCCATCACCCCGCGTTCGCGGACGGACACTTCGGGATTTTCCTGGAGATGGAGCGGCGATTTCGCGGGGGCGCGATAGTCGAGAAAGTTGAAACGCCGGACCTTGTAAGGGCAGTTGTTGGAGCAGTAGCGCGTGCCAACGCAGCGGTTGTAGATCATGTCGTTCAGGCCTTCGCTGTTGTGCACCGTCGCGGCCACGGGACACACGACTTCGCACGGCGCGTTCTCGCAGTGCATGCACGGCACGGGCTGCGGCAGCATCCGCGGGTTCGCCGGATCGCCGGAGAAATAGCGATCGACCCGCAGCCAGTGCATCTCGCGTCCGCGCGCGACCTGGTCCTTGCCGACGGAGGGAATGTTGTTTTCCGCCTGACACGCGACGACGCAGGCCTTGCAGCCCAGGCAGGTGCTGAGATCGATCGACATGCCCCAGGCGTAGCGCCCGCGGGGCCACGGCGGGTAGATCGACGCCAGTGGACGGCGCTCCGTGGCCAGTTCGTCTGGCGTGACCTGGCGAACCAGGTCCCGGTGCTCCATCGCAAAGTGCTGCTGGGTGGTCACCAGCGGGTAGCGTGCATCGAGCCTCCGGATACGGACGCCGCTGCGCTGCCAGAGTGCATCGCGGCGGCGCAGCGGGTAGGCATCGAAGCCGCGGGCGTTGCCCAGCGCGCCGGAGCGGCGACGGCCGTAGCCGAGCGAGAGCGCGACGCAGTCCGACGCAACGGCGGGAACCACCTGGATCGCAACCGTGGCGGTCGAACCGGCGTCGCCCGGCACCACCAGCTCGACCAGATCTCCATCGTTGACCCCGTGCTGGCGGGCGAAGGCGGGGCTGACCCACAGTGCGTTGTCCCACACGAGCTGCGTGATCGCGTGGGGCAGCTCCTGCAGCCACGGGTGGTTGGCGAAGCGGCCGTCGAGCAGTTTCGCGTCCGGGCGGAGGATGAGCGTGAGCGACATGGACTCGTCGGTCGCAGAAGAGAGCACGGGCACCTCGAGCTCGGGCGCCGGCACGGGCGCGTGAGCGCTGTCGGCCACGACTCCGCGATTGAGCCAGTCCGACCAGCGTGCCTCGAAGTCGCCTTCGCCCGCCCTCTCGGCCCACGCGGCGCGCACGAGATCGAAGCTGCGAGCTCCAAGCGGATCGCTCACGAGCCGCAGGATTTCGAGCACGGACCGGGACGGCGCCAGCGCCTCGATCAGCGGTTGTTGGATCGTGACGGTGCCGTCGAAGGACCGCAGGTCGCCCCAGCTTTCGAGAAAATGGCTTTCGGGCACGTGCCAGACGCAGTGCTCCGCCGTTTCGTCGTAATGCGATCCGAGATGCAGTGTGAACGGGACCGCGCGCAACCGTGGGCCGAGCTCGCAGTCTGCCGGCGCGGTGTAGACGGGATTGACGCCGAGAATCAGCAGGGTGTCGACCGTGCCGTCGCCGAGAGCCGTTTGCAGCTCCGCCAGTCCGCCGTGCGACCGCGAATCGTCGTCGGAGCGAGCCGCCGGCAGAAAACGAACGAGCTCCGGCCCGACGCCAAGCCGGGCATTCATCGCGAACGCCCATTGTTGCACGTCGGCGTCCTGCTCCGGACCCGCAATGCAGACGCCGCGACCCGGATGTGCGCGCAGATCGCGCACGATCGCGTCGACAAACGCCGCTTCGTTCGTAGGCAGCGCCTCGTGGCCGAAATCGCTTTCTGTCGCGGCGCTCATGCGCCGAGCGATTGCGTTCAACACGGCCCGCAGGCGCGCCGGGGACGCGGGCAGGCGGAAATCGGCGAGCGCCGTCGTGACGCTTGGGGCGGCGTCGATCGCGTAGAAACGGTGACGGTTCACGCGTCCGTCGACCACGCGCCGTCGCGACGAGAACGCGCGGGCGTAACGCAGCGCTGCCGGATGCCGGTAAAGAAAATCGCTGCTGAGCGAGAGAATGACGTCTGCCTCGGCGAGATCATAATCCGCCTGCACGCCGGCAAAGTCGTAGCGCGCGAGAGGTGAGTGTTGAAACCAGCGCGCCTCCGGAAATGTGTCCAACAACCGGTGGAGTTCACGACGTTCGGTGGGCGATGTGGTGGGTTCGGTGAGCACGACCAGACCGCGCCCGTGCGAATCGGCCAGGCGCAGCTGGCGCTGCCGCCATTCGGACTGAAAGGTTTCCCAGGATTGGATCTGCCCATGGCGACGCAGGGCGCGGGAGCGGTCGGGATCGTAAACGCCCAGCACGGCGGCCTGCGTCATCGCATCCGCGGCGCCGAGGCTGTCGGGGTGGTCGGGATTTCCTTCGATCTTGGTCGGTCGTCCGAGGTGCGATTCGACGAGCACGCCACGGGCGAACCCTTCCAGCGGCATGGCCGAGGCGAAATAGATCGATTCCGGCGCAGCCGTTTCGGGGGGACGGACATAAGGGACGATCTTCGCTGCGCGCTGTGCGCAGCCGGCGAGCCCGGCGAGGGCCAGCGATCCACCGAGAAGCTTGAGAAAATCGCGACGATTGAAATCCGCCGGCCACAGCGAGGCGCCCTCAGGAAACTCGTCGGTGCGATTGGAGGCTTCGGCACTGGACGGCGCTTCGAATTCTGCGAGGCTGCGCCACAAGTCGCGCGCTGGACGCGGAGAAAATGAAGGCGCCGGAGGGGTCATGGCGGCGAAAGCGGCGAGGGGACCGACATCAGCGATGACAGGTCGAGCAGTTCGTCAGGTGCTCGCGGTGAACGCCGTAAGTGGCCAGCAGTACGGCGGCCTCTGCCGGCGAGCGCCGCGCAGGCGGCGGGTGCGGAGAAAAAAGTTCCTCGCGCGGCTGCAGCCGGGGCCCCGGGTCGCGGTGGCAATCGACGCACCAGCGCATTGTCAGCGGCTGGGTCTTGGCCATGAGGGCGAGATTGCCGACGTCGCCATGGCAGGTGGTGCAGCCGACGCCTTTCGCGAGATGAATGCTGTGGTTGAAATAAACATGGTCGGGCAACGCGGTGACCCGAGTCCACGCCAGCGGCTGGTCGGAGGCGCCACTGGCGACCACCGGCTGCAGCATCGCCGTGTCGGTGAAGATCTGCGAGTGGCAGGCAATGCAGGTGTGCGTCGACGGCATCCCGGCGAACGCGGACGATTCGACCGTGCTGTGACAATTCCGGCAATCGAGGCGCAGCTCGCCGGCATGGTGCCGGTGGCTGAACAGCACCGGCTGGCCGGGCGCGAAACCGATGCGATTCCAATAGGGCGAGTGATAGTATTGCCAGGTTGCATAGCCGGCACTCGCCAGCCCGAGTCCACCCGCGACGAGCGAGACGCGGAAAACCGTCGTCGCTCGCGGCGAGAACGGCGGACGACGAGGCGGAGAAGGGCGTTTGGGCGGCGTGGCCATGAACGGAACGGGGATATCCGCCACGCGCGCAGCGGTGAGAAGGACGGTGCGGAGATTTTCAGCTTAACGTTGCGCACAAAGGCCCGCCATGGGGAGCGTGCCCAACGAGGCATGCAGGATTGTCCGCTCGCACACTTCGGCGAAATCGCAGAGACTGCCGCGATCACCCGGCGCGGCGGCCGTTCAGGACGTTTTCCGGTCGGAATCCGATTTGCGCGCCTTCGCGTCAAGCCAGGCGAACGCGTGAAGGATCACGAAGACGAGCAGCGTCGAGCCGACGGCGAGAACGTAGCGTCCGAGCCCCGCGGCCATGCCGACCCCGGCCGTCGGCCACAGTGAAGCGGCGGTCGTCAGCCCCTGCACCGACTGGTTGCGCCGCGCGAAGAAGATCGAGCCTGCGCCGAGAAAGCTCACCCCCGCCACGACGGCCTCGACCAGCCGCGTCGGGTCGAAGCGCAGGAGTTCGCCGAAAGATTGGAACTCGAGGACGAGGAGCTGGCCGAGCCCCACAAACATCGCGGCGCCCGCGCCGACGAGCATGTGCGTGCGCAGCCCGGCCGCCTTGCCGACGACTTCGCGCTCCCATCCGAGAATGCCGGTCAGCACGATCGCGACGACGACTCGCAGCAGAATCTCCGCTTCCTGTTTCATCGCGCTATCGTGGTTTCGTGACGCGACAAGTTCCGCGGTTCGCCGCCCGCGGAACCCGCCCGTCAACGCCTTCCGTCGGGCGGCGGCGCGACGCGCGACCGCGCAGCGGCGGAGTGGCCCGCCGAATCTCGGGGGCGCCGAAGTTTTTTGAAACAAATCCGCGCGCGGCGAGTCGCATTGATTCACATTATATATAGCGTTGTAAGCTTTTCCGACGCGCTATAAAAATGTGATAAAGCCCCGGGGAAAAGCATGGTAAATCCCGGCGTGAGCGGCCTGAGGTCTTGACATGCTTTATCTGTATATAATGCCTCGGGCGCGATGAATCCTATATCAATACTGACAAGGGCAGGCGTCTGTCTCGGCCTGCTGGCTGCGGTCGCACGAGCGGAGGACCTCTACGTGCGGGCTGGAGCAGCCGGCAGTCGCACTGGAGCCGACTGGAACAACGCCTGGAACAGCTTCAGCGATGTGAAATGGGGCGACGGCGCGGGCCGGGTCGGTCCCGGCGATACGCTCTGGATCGCCGGAGGAACCTACACCTCCGCGCTCGTGGTGGGCGCCAGCGGCACCGCCTCGAGCCCGATTTCGATCAAGCGCGTGCGGGCCAGCGATGCGGTGCCCGCCGCCGCGGCCGGATGGAACAGCAATTTCGACTCCCAGGTCGTGATCAACACCTCCGGCTCGTGCATCTACCTCAACAACGGCCTCGGTTCCTACCTGACCATCGACGGCCGGGTGAAATCCGGCATCAAGGTCAATTATCAGAACGGTGGCCGCGGCGTGGAGATGAACGGCGGCGCGAACTTCACGAACACCACGTTCCGCTACATTGAGGCGGCGGGCCCCGGTCCGATCACCCAGATCGGCGACACGCGGGGCTTCGATCTGACGACGCAGGGGATGCTGACGAACCTGACCGTCTCGCACTGCGAGGCGCATCACTCGGACACGCTGATGCAGGTCTCGCAGAGCACGAATCTCGTGATCGAATACTGCGATTTGCATCACGCCGGCGCGATCAACGCCGCCACCTACCACCCGAACACGATCTACCTTGCCACGGTGAAGAACGCCACGATCCGCCATAATATTATGCGCGAGATCGATGTGGAAGGTCTCTTCTTCGGCGACGGTGGCAACGACGGCGCGTATATATACGGCAACCTGTTCTACCAGGGCTCGTCCCCGAAGAACTCGGGCCGCGGCATCGAATTCGACAACTCGGCGGATACGAAAAACATTCTCATCTACAACAACACGTTTGTCGACCTGCCGCTGTTCGGCGTGAGCTTCAACAACGGCCGCACCCACACCGGTGCAGTCGTGCGGAACAACATCTTCTTCAATACTTCCGCGAACTTCGGTCCGGCCGCCCACGACTACAATTACTTCTCGGGCTCGAACCAGGGCGAGCCGAACGGCATCGCCAACGGCGCGTCACCGTTCGTCAATGCCGCCGCTTACGACTACCACATCGTCAGCACGATCGCCTCGAACAAGCCCCGCAACGAAGGCGTTAACCTCGGCTCGACGTATGCGACCGATCGCGACGGCAACGTCCGCGGCGCCGACGGCGCCTGGGACATCGGCGCCTACGAGTATCCCTCGAGCGGCGCCCCGGCGAACACCCCGCCGACGATCGCGAGCATCGCCAACCAGACCACGACCTCGGGTGGCACCGTCGGTCCGCTCTCGTTCCTCGTGGCCGATACCCAGACGGCCGCCGGCAGCCTCACGCTGAGCGCGACCTCCAGCAACGCGACGCTCGTGCCGAACTCCGGCATCGCTTTCGGCGGCAGCGGCTCCAATCGGACGGTCACGGTCAAACCCGCCGCCGGCCAGAGCGGCACGTCCACGATCACGGTCACCGTCAGCGACGGCACAGCCTCGGCCAGCACGAGCTTCACCGTCACGGTGACCGCCAGCGCGCCGGTGAACACCGCGCCGACGATCACGTCGATCGCGAATCAGACGATCACCAGCGGCGGTACGGTCGGTCCGGTGTCCTTCACCGTTGGTGACGCCCAGACCTCAGCCGGCAGCCTCACGCTGAGCGCGACTTCGAGCAACACGACGCTCGTGCCGACGAGCGCGGTGACGTTTGGCGGCAGCGGTGCGAACCGCACCGTCACGGTCAAGCCCGCCTCGGGTCAGACCGGCACGTCCACGATCAAGATCACCGTCAGCGACGGCACGGCCTCGGCCAGCGCCAGCTTCACGGTGACGGTCAACGCGACCGCGCCGGCGAACACTCCGCCGACGATCACGTCGATCGCGAATCAGACGATCACCAGCGGCGGCACGGTCGGTCCGGTGTCCTTCACCATCGGTGATGCCCAGACCTCGGCCGGCAACCTCAAGCTCACGGCGACGTCGAGCAACACGACGCTCGTGCCGACGAGCGCGGTGACGTTTGGCGGTAGCGGCGCAAACCGCACCGTCACGGTCAAGCCCGCTTCGGGCCGCACCGGCACGTCCACGATCAAGATCACCGTCAGCGACGGCACGGCCTCGGCCAGCGCCAGCTTCACGGTGACGGTCAATGCCACCGCGCCGGTGAACACCGCGCCGACGATCTCCAGCATCGCGACGCAGAGCACGCAGGTCGGAGTGGCAGTCGGTCCCATCGCCTTTACGGTGGGCGACGCCCAAACCGCGGCCGGCAGTCTCACGCTGAGCGCGACCTCGAGCAACACGACGCTCGTGCCGACGAGCGCGGTGACGTTTGGCGGCAGCGGCGCAAACCGCACCGTCACCGTCAAGCCCGCCGCCAGCCAGTCGGGCACCGCGACGATCACCGTCAAGGTGAGCGATGGTGCCGCGCAAGCCAGCACGAGCTTCGTGCTGACCGTCAGCGCTCCGGCGAAGCCGGCCAGCGGTCTCGTGGCGGCGTATGCGTTCAACGAAACCTCCGGCACGACCGCGGGTGACGCGTCGGGCAACGGCAATGCCGGCGCCGTCACGGACGCGACCTGGTCGTCCGCAGGCAAGTTCGGCGGCGCGCTCGTGTTCAACGGGAGCAGCAGCCTCGTCTATGTGAAGCCGTCGGCTTCGCTGAATCTCGGCGCGAAGATGACGCTCTCCGCCTGGGTGAAGCCGACCGCGACGCAGAGCGGCTGGCGCACGATCGTGCAGAAGCAGGTCGACAGCTACTTCCTGCACGCGAGCAGCAACAGCGCGATGAAGCCTGCGGCCGGTGGCACGTTTGGCGGCAAGAAGGCGTGGGCGACCTCGCCCACCGCCCTCACGGTCGGAGCGTGGACGCATCTCGCCGTCTCCTATGACGGCGCGAACGTGCGCCTCTTCATCAACGGCCGCCAGGTGGCGAGCCAGGCCCAGACCGGTGCCATCGAGTCGAACGGCAACGGTCTGCGCATCGGCGGCACCGTCCCCTATGGCGAATACTTCAAGGGCCTCATCGACGAGGTGCGCGTTTATAATCGCTCGCTTTCCGAAAGCGAAATCCGGGCGGACATGAATGCGCCGATCGCCGCCGCCGCCGACACCGACGCTCCGCTGCAGAATGTCTGGTCCGAAACCAGCGTCGGCAAGGTGGGGCTCACGGGCTCCGAATCGTCCGACGAGCGCACGGCCACGCTGACGGTCAAGGGTGCGGGCACCGAAATCGGCGGCAACGCGGATGCGTTCCACTTCGTCTATCGTCCGCTGCAGGGCGACGGCGTGGTTGAAACGCGCATCGACTCGGTGGCGGCCTCGCATGGCGGGGCCAAGGCCGGCGTGATGATTCGCGAGTCGCTGGCTCCTGGCGCGCGCAACGTGTTCCTGGGCCTGACGCCGAAGAATGGAGCGCGCCTCCAGTCGCGCGTGTGGGCGGGCGGGGCGACGAACGCCATCACGGCGCCGAACTTGTCGCCGTATTGGGTGCGCCTCGAGCGGAGCGGCAGCACGGTGGTCGCCTCGATCTCCGCGGACGGCACCCACTGGACCGAAGTGAAGAAGGTGTGGATCCCGATGGCGAAGAATGCCTACATCGGCTTCGCCGTCACGTCCCGCGACACGCAGAAACTGGCCACCGCCGTCTTCGGCGAGCCGTTCATCGAGTAACCGGACAACGGTTGATTCCGGCGCCGGCGACGGCGCCAAAGAAAAAGCCCCGGGGCGTGAACCTCGGGGCTTTTTGCTGCGCGGAGCCGGCGGGAGTCACGCCGGCGCGCGGTGTTCGAACCACGCCTGCAGGACGGCGAGCAGCTCGGGCACGCGTAACGGTTTCGCGAATACACCGAGACAGCCGGCGGCCTGCGCCTGCCGGTTGACGAGGTTGACATCGGCGCCGGTCATCAGCCAGACGGCGAGCGATTGGTGGCGCGCCTGGGCGGCCGCCAGCAGTTCGCGCGACACCGCAACTCCGTCGGAGTCGGGCATCTGCCAGTCGACCAGCGCCACGTCGAACGATTGCGACGCGGCGAGTTCGAGGCCCTCCGCGCCGGAACCGGCGGTGGCGGCCTGATAACCTTGTTTGTCGAGGAGCAGCGCGAGGATTTCGCGGACATCGCGCTGGTCGTCGATGATGAGCACCGAATGTGACATGGGGACAGGCGGCGGTTCGCCGCGCGCGTTTAGAAGAACGAGAACTTTTCCGGGACGTAGACGATGTCGTAGGCCTTGAGGTAGAACGGCGTGCTCTGCCGGCCGTCGAGGAGCGCCTGCAAATCGAGCGTGACGCGCCGGATCGTGTCGCGCTCGTTGCGAATCACGACGACGGCGCGAGGGTTGGCTTTGGCGTTGTCGAACCCGCCGGCCTCCATCACGGCTTCGAGGGCCGTGATGGCGCGCTCCGGTGCGATCTTGCCGGGGCGCAGCACCGCGCCCGCGACGAACACCGTGAACGGCGACGAAACGACCGTCACAGTCACGTCGCCCGAGAGCAGCTGTTTCGAGTAGGCGCCGCGCAATTCGGTCTGCAGATCGGCCGGCGTGCGGTCGGCGGCGACGACCTCGCCGACCATCGGCAGGTTGAGTTTGCCGTCGCGGCGGATCTGCTGGGTGCTGTCGAGATTGGGCGCGCCGGGAAACGCGATTTTCAGGACGTCGCCCGCGTGGAGGATCTGTTCCGCCTCGCGCTGCAGGCTTTGCGGGAGGTCGGGCGGCGGTGGAGTGGCGCAGCCGCCGGCGAAGGCGGCGAGAACGAAGGCAATGATTCGCAGGATGACCGTTTTCATGGGACGAAGCTGAACCGGCCGCCGCGACTCTGCGCGGCGGCGGGCGAACGAGGATCAAAACGAAACGCGGGCGCCGGGGCGCCCGCGTCAGCCAACACACAATAACAATCGAGGCGGAGTGAAAGTCAGACGAATCTCCGCCTGAGACCGAAAAGGGCGAGGGTTGCGCCGACCAGCAGCAGGAGCGTGGACGTGGCGCTGTCGGGCACCGGGTTCGCCACCGCGGCGACCGGAGTGGCGAAACGTCCCATCAGGTCGTCGTTCCCGCATTCCATCGTGTAGTGGAAGGTCGCAGTGATGCCCGACGGCAGAAACGAGGTGTCGACCTGGAGCACGTAGTGCTGGTTGTTGCCGCCGTAACCGAGCAGGGACGGATCGCCGGCGTTGGCGGGGGACAGCGGCCCGAAGTAGCTGAGCGTGAGATTCTGCGCGCCGGCGACGGGCGTGCCACCGCTGACGTAGCGGTAGGGATTAGCGGCCGCGACATCCGTCACGCGGCTGACGACGGACGTGCCCGGGGTGAGCGTGAGCACGTTGTAGGTCATCGCTTCGAAGTTGAGCTGCAGGGCGTAATCGTAACCGAGCAAATTCGTGGTCAGCAGCGGTTGCGGAATGCCATACTCGGTCGCGCCGGTGTTGGCGGCGGCCGTCCCGTAAAGCGCGTCGCCGTTGACGTCGACGAAGATGTCGCCGGACAGATAGGTGTGGCCATAGGCGGAGGCGCCGTTCTTGAAATCGTAGCCGCCGACGAGGGAAAGCGTCGTGCCGTGCAAATACATGCCCTCGAGATCCCATTGCTGGCCGACGAGGGTTTCGGGATTGGTCTCGGTCTCGTTGTCCTCCCGGTTGCCATACCACCCCGTGCTGTAGTTGTTGTCGGAGATCGTGACGTTGGTTCCGAGCAGGAGTGGATCCGCGTGGGCCGCGATGGCGGTGAGCGCGGCCAGAACAGGCAGTTGGAGCGAGCGACGTTTCATGGCGGGCGACAAAAGCATGGGCGCTGCCACGGCGGGCAGGCGATCGGCGCGCTCGTGCAACTCACGCGGGCGCAAAGATCAGCAAAGCGAATTTTTTTCCGGGGGCCGGGCGAATCGGCCGAGCCCGTCGATGAGGCGTAAACTTTCCCGTCGCGGTGTCGGATTTCCGACAAGCTCGCCGACGCAGGACGCCGCTAAGGCAAGCGCGCGACGCCGAGTTTCTCCATCAACTCGTAGAGTGTCGGGCGGCTGATGCCCAACTCGGCGGCGGCCGCGGTGATGTTGCCCGCGTTGCGTCGGAGCGCCTGCCGGACCATTTCGCGTTCCACGCGTTCGCGCGCGGCGCGGAGCGGTCCGCCTTCGAGCGTGATCGTGGGATCGACCGGCGTGAGCTCGAGGTCGGCGGCGGTGAGTTGTTTGCCGTCGCACATGATGACGCCGCGGCGGATGCGGTTCTGCAGCTCGCGGACATTGCCCGGCCAGGTGTGGCGCCGGATCGCCTGCAGCGCGTCGGAGCTGAAGACGAGGCCCGGCTTGCTGTTGCCGGTGGCGAACCGGAGCAGGAAGTAGCTCGCCAGCAGCACCACGTCCTCGCCGCGTTCGCGCAGCGGCGGCAGCACGATCCGGACGACGGCGATGCGATAGAAGAGATCCTCGCGGAATTTGCCCGAGGCGAGCGCCTTCTCGAGATCGATGTTCGTGGCGGCGAGCACGCGGCTGTCGACGTGGAGACTCTGGCGTCCGCCCACACGTTCGATCGACTGTTCCTGGAGAAAGCGCAGCAGCTTCACCTGGACGCCGAGCGGCACCTCGCCGATTTCGTCGAGGAAAAGCGTGCCGCCGTGGGAGAGCTCGATCCGGCCCTTGCGGGCGGTGTGGGCGCCGGTGAATGCGCCCTTCTCGTGACCGAAGAGCTCGCTTTCGATCAGTGTCTCCGGAATCGCGCTGCAGTTGATCGCGATGAACGGACCCGCCGCGCGGAGGCTGCGCTGATGAATGGCGCGCGCGGTCATCTCCTTGCCGGTGCCGCTCTCGCCGAGGATCAACACCGGCGCATCCGTGGTGGCCACCTTGCGGATCGATTCGAAGACCGCCTGCATCGCCGGGCAGGTGCCGAGGAGCCCCTCGAACGTGTCGTGCTGCATGCGCGTGCGCATCTCGCGGAATTCGCGCTCGAGCCGCGCGACGTGGAAGCAGCGGCGCAGGACCAGTTTCAACTCGTCGAGATCGACCGGTTTGCCGATGTGGTCGTAGGCGCCCGAGCCGATGGCGTGGCGCGCGGCCTCGCGTTCGGTCTGGCCGCTCACGATCACGATCTTCAACAACGGATCGAGCGCGAGGAGGTCGGCGAGCGCGGCGAGGCCTTCGGTCGCGGCGCCGGGCGCCGGCGGCAAGCCGAGATCGAGCAGAACGACGAGCGGTTTGGTGGCGCGGAACGCATCCAGGGCGGACGGACGGTCCGTGGCGGTGGCGATGCTGTAGTGAGGCGCGAGCGCCCAGCGCATCTGCGCCTGGACTTCGGGATCGTCGTCAACGATGAGCAGGTGCGGTTTCATGCGAAGCGGCAGACGGATGGGTCTGCGGTTGCGGCCATGCCGAAGAGGGGACGGCGGGCAGGCGCACCTCAACCCGGGTGCCGTGACCTGGCTCGCTCGCGACGACAATGCGTCCGCCGTGGGCCTCGACGATCTTTCGGCTTTGAAACATGCCGATGCCGAGGCCGTAGCGCTTGGTGGTTTGGAACGGACGAAAAAGGGAATGGGCGATGAACTCCGGCGTCATGCCCGCGCCATTGTCGCGAATCTCGAGCACCGCCCAGCCTTCACGCGGCGTAGTGGTCACGCCCACCTCGCCGGCCGGTCCCGCGGCTTCGAGCGCGTTGCGCACGAGATTGGTGACGACGGTCTCCATCTGCTCGGCGTCGACCCGCACGTCGAGCACATCGGAAAACCTGCGCACCATCGTGCCGTTCACCGCTGGCGTGCGCTCGAGCGCGCGCCGGACGACGTCGTTGAGATCGCGTTGCTCCAGCTCGAGCTCGGGGGCGCGGCGCAGGCGTCCGAGCCGTTCGATCAGCCGGTTCATGTGCTGCATCGTGCGGGCGAGGCCGGAGAGCGCGTCCTGGCGGAACGCCGGATCGTCGCAGTGCACCTGCAGGTTTTGCACCATCAGGCTCAGCGTCGATGCGGCATTCTTGAGGTCGTGCACGAAGAACGCCGCCATCGTCTGAAACGCCTCGAGCTGCGTGGACTCGCGCAGCCGCTGCGCCAGTTGGGCGTTGAGCAAGGCGGCTGCGGCGTGATCGGCGATGCATTCGAGCAGGTCGTATTCCGCCGCGCCGCAAGGCGCGCCGCCGGCGCGATCCGCGATCGTGACGAGGCCGAGCACCTGGCCGCGAACGATCAACGGCACCGCCAGCCGGTCGGCGCCACGAGCGAACTGCGCCGGAGGCCACGCGCACAGCGCCGCGGCCCAGCCAGTGGACGCCGCGTCCAGGGGAACGGCGCGCGGGTGCGCGATGAAGTAGCCCTGCAACTCGCGCACGCCGGTAGGCGGGAGCGGCAGTTCGCGCCCGGCAGGTTCCGCGGCCGCCGTCGAGGCGGCGCACTGCACCGTTCCCTGCGACGCATCGATGAGCCAGACGGTGACGGACAGCGCGTGCAGCGTCTCCGCGACCTGGCGGGCGAGCGCGCGCGCGACGTCGTTGACCTCGAAGCAGCGCGCCGAGTCGCGCGCGAGGCGCCGCCAGGTCGCGGGATAATCGTAGGCGGAGCGGCGGAAGTGCCGGGTCGCAAAACGCCGCAGTCGCACGCGGGTCCGCTCGGAATAGGTCAACAGGCCGAGGAGCACCAGCGCGAGCAGGGCGATGAGCGTGCTGGCTGCGAGCATCGTGTCGCTGGTGAGCCGGTTCGCGGCCTGCGCGCTGAAACCGGCGCCGAGCAGATACAGTCCGGTCCAGCCGAGTATCAGCGCTCCCTGTGCACCGGGGGGCGAAAACTGAACGTCGACGTCGAGACGCGGTTCGCGCCGGAGTCCCGCGGTGATCAGCACCAGCGCGGCCAGCAGCGCGCCGGCTTCTACCAGCGCCTCCACGGGCGAGGCCTCGCGAAAGATCAACATGGGCGTGGTCGCAAGGAGCCGGCCGGCAAAAACCAGACCGAGGCCGAAAAGCAGCAGCTTCACGCGCCAGCGCAGCGCGCCCGCAGAGCGCCGGAAGGTTTGTTCGAGCGCGAACAACATCACCGTCGCGGCGACGAGTACCGCCGCGTGGATCGCGAGGGCGGGGCCATGCAGGTGAAATCGCCAGCCGGCGGCACTCGAACGGGTCGCGGTGACCAAGGCATCGTGCCACCACCCCGCGAGCGCCACGGGCATCGCGGCCACGGCCACCCAACCGCCGACGACGCGTTTCGATAGCGACGCCGGTCCCCGCCCATATCCGCAGGCAAACCAGATCCAGCACCCGGGCAGCAGCGCGGTCGCGGCCAGACGCCACGCTTCCCAGGTTTCCGCGCGGCCCGCGGTCGCGGCGTGCGCGGCCAGGCCTGCGAACAGCGACTCGGCGGCGAGCGCGCCCAGTCCGGCGACGAAGAGCGTCTTCAGGTGTGAGCCCTGCGCCCGCACCGCTGCGATCAGCGCGACGACGATCGCCGCGGCGGCGGCCGCGAAGGGAAGATACGAGAGCGGGTGCACGTTCTAGAGGGGCGTCGGTGTTTTCCGTCCGAACTCCGCGATGGCGCGCCGCGCTTCGGCGGCGAGATCGGCGCGCAGATCGAGTTCGAGGGCGCGCTGCAGCGACGTGCGGCTGTCGTCGGAGCGTTGCAGCGCCGCTTCGGTCATCCCGCGGTAAAAGAACAGTTCGGCGTCGTCCGTCAGCACGCGTGCGCTGGCGTTCAGGAATTCGGCGGCACGAGCGAACTCACCGCGGCGATAGAGCAGTTTTCCCAGTGACTTCGTGAGGCGCGCGTCGTCAGGAAAGGCCGCATGCGCCTGCCGGCCGAGAGCGACGAGCGATGCGTCCGCGGCTGGATCGTCCGCCAGAAGGAGAAACAGTCGTCGCTTCGCCGGCGCGAGATCCGGATAGCGCTGCAACAAGGCTCGGTAGGCGCGCGTTGCCGCCGCAGAATCGGGGCCGGCCTCGCTCGCCATGGCCTGGGCCATCGCCGCCGGGGTGCAGTCCGGGTGCGCGAGCAGCGCTGTCTCGATGCGGGCGACCGCCCGACGGGCGGCGGCCGGGTTGTCCAGTTCGAGCAGGGCAAGGACGGCCGCGGCGTGATCGCGCGTCGCGCCCGCGGGCTCCGCTGTCAACCCGCGCCGGATCGCCTCGCGGGCAGCATCAAGGCGCCCGATACGATACGCGGCCTCGGCGAAATCGGTCTGCACCTGCGCATCGTCCGGCAGGTCGCGCGCGGCGTCAGCGAGCAGGCTTTCCGCCCAGCGAGGATCGCCGCTCGCGAGTGCGATGCGACCGAGTTCATGCGCGGTGGCGGGATCGTTGGGCGCCAGACGACGCGCGGCTCTGGCATACTCGAGCGCTGTTTCGCGATCGCGCGTGAACGTCGCGATCCGGGCGAGGTCGAGCCGCAGCGGCACGCTTCCCTGACTCGCAGCCAGGGCCCGGCGATAGGCGTCCCGCGCGCCCGCGAGGTCGCCGGCTCTCTCCCGCCGCGCCCCGCGCAGCCGGAGCGCCATCGGATCGATCTCATCGCCGTCCGCAACCGCGGGTTCGTCGCCGTCGGTAGGTTCGGAGGCGAGGAAGCGTTCCACGAGACGAAGCCGGGCGACGAGATCGGTGCGATGCGGAAACGCGGGATCAAGCGCGAGCGCCTGCGCCAGCGCTTCCCGCGCCGGCGCGGGATCGGCGAGCATGTAGTGGGTGAGACCCAGGTGATAGAGGACCGCGGGATCGCGTGGCAGGCGGGCGGCACTTTCCCGCAGGAGTGCGCGAGCCCAGACGAACTGCCCGCGCCGATACAGCACCCAGCCGAGCGTGTCCGCCAGGTGGGGATCGCCGGGTGAAAGCTGGCGGGCCCGTTGCGCGAGCTCGTAGGCACGATCGAGCTGCGACGGGTTCTCGGCGCAGAGACATGCGAGATTGTTCAACGCCGGCGTGAAACGGGGAAGGCGGGCGAGAATCTGCTCATAGCATGCGCGGGCGGCTTCGGTGTGACCGCGTTCATGCTCGATGACGGCGAGGAGCATGGCGGACGCGGTGTCGTTTGGCTCGCGGGCGATGCCGGCGCGCAGTTGCGCGACCGCCTCGTCGGGGCGCCTGGCCTGCAGCGACAAGCGGGCAAGCAGGAGGTAAGCGGTGGCGGATTGAGGTTCGCACGCGATCGCCGTGTGGAGCGATCGCTCGGCGTCCGCGCGATTACCCGCGCCAAGCAACAGTTTGGCGGCGAGGACATGCAGCGCCGCGCTCCGAGGCGCGAGCGCGAGGGCGGCCTCGACGCGTTGACGCGCGTCGGCGGTGCGGCCCGCGGCGAGGTCCAGTCCGACGAGCTGTTCGATGGCGGCGGCGTCGGCGGGCGCCAGCGCGAGCGCGTGTTCGAAGGCGGCGCGAGCTTCCGTGGTGCGACGCAGTTGTTCGAGTGTGAGGCCCGTCAAAATGAACCCGGCCGCGTCGTTCGGACACGCGGCGGTGAGTGGCCGGCACGCGTCGAGCGCGGATTCGAGGTCGCCGGCGGCCCGCCAAGCGCGGACGAGCAGGACGCGGGCACGAGCGAGCTCAGGTCGCCGTTCCACCAAGGAACGCAACGGACCGAGCGCACCGGCGGTGTCGCCGCGTCCAAGTCGGATTTCCGCGAGCAGCAGGATCGCGTCGGCGTAATTGGGCGCGAGCGAAAGCGCCCGTTGCAACGCCGCCTGGGCAGCATCCGGATCGTGGCGGGCGATCTCGACCAGCGCGTGCTGGTAGTGAACCGCCGCGGCCCGCGGATACAATCGCGCCAAGGTGTCGACCGAACGCGCCGCCGCGGCGAGATTGCCCTGCGCGAGCTGGACGCGCGCCTGCAGCAGCAAGGCATCCGGCTGCGCGCGATCGCGGGCCAGCGCGCGGGCGAGCAACGCTTCGCAGCGCGGGTAATCGCGTTCCGCGGCCGCCAGCTCCGCGCGGCGGATGAGCGCCGGCATGTAATCGGGCGCGGCCGCGGCAAGGCGGTCCAGTGCGTCCCGGGCGGCGCCGAGGTCGCCCTGCGCGAGGTGAAACTCGACCTCCTGCAGCCGGTAACGCGAACGCAGCGGTGCGCACCGGGCGGCCTGCGCGAAATGCGCGCGAGCGCCAGCGAGATCTCCTCGCGCCCGGCACAGGGTGCCGAGCGCCGCGTGCACGGCCGGCTGTTCCGGCGCCAACGCCGCGGCTTGCCCGAGCAGCTTGCCGGCGTCGTCCGGACGATTCTGGCGAAAGGCGAGAGCGCCGAGGGCGAGCAGAATGGGAGCGTTTTGCGGGTCGCGCGTGTGCAGCGGCTCCAGCCGCCGGCGGACCGCTTCGAGGGCGGCCGGCGTCGTGCTCGTTTCCACCAACAGCAGCGCGCCTTCCATGTCCGTGGTGCGGTGTTTCAGAACGAAGTCCACCTCCGCCTGCGCGTCGTCGAGGCGGCCCGCGGCGAACAACGCGAACGCGAGCCGCAGGCGCGAATCCACGTCGGTCGGCGCGAACTCGCGCGTCCGGAGGAGATACGGGAGCGCCTGGCCGAGCCGCCCCTCGGTCAGGCACACTTCGCCGAGACGCGCGAGCGCATGCGGATTGCCCGGCGCAAGCTGCAGCACGTTGAGATATTCGATCTCCGCCGCGGCATAATGGTGGCCCGCGAAATAGGCGTCGGCGGCGGCGAGATGGCGCGCGCGGCGCGTGTCGCGGGTGCAGCCGCCAGCGGCGAGGCTCGCGAGCGCAATCAGGAGAGGGACGACGGGACGCATCGGGAGAGGCGGGCCGGCGCGACGGGCTCATGACGAGCGAGCCAGAACGCGCAGCCCAGCAGAGGAAACAGCGAGAGAACGAAAAACAACGGACCGCCCTGGCGATGCAGCGGCGAGTCGATCATCTGCGGTCCGAAGCGAAGACAAAGTTCTCCGATCGCGAAGATCCGGACGCTGTTGCGCAGGAGTCCGATCGGAATGACGCAGGCGGCGAGCAGGACGCGCGGCCACGCGCGGGCGTAGAGCTGGCAACCCACGAAGAGGGACGTAACCAACAGCACCAGTGTGGAGTGGATGCCGCTGCATTCCGGCGCGACCTGCAGCCAGAGCCCCGGGAGCTGGAGCAGCGGACCGCTGGCGAGGACCGGCGTGCCGCTCAGGCGGAAAAGGCCGACCGCGCCGAGTGCGGAGGCGGATTGCAGGAACGATTCGGCAGCGGCGAGCCAGGGCGCGGGTAGTGGCGCGAGCAATACAAGAAAGGCGAGCGGTGCTCCGGCGTGCCGCAGCCGGGCCCGGCCGCTGAAGGCGCTGACGCCGGCCGCCACAAACGCGACGAACGACAGCGCTCCGGCGGCGAGAACGGACGTCGGGTCGCCGCCGCGGAAGCGGAGGAACTCCCCGCCGGTCCAGCTGGCCAGGGCGAGCGTGAGAAACAGCAGCACAAGGCGCGCGTCGCCGGGTTCGGCGGGAGGCCGGGTGCGGCGACGCATCCACGCGAGATAAAGGCTGAGCAGCGGAATGAGCGGCAGGTGGGAGTAGAGCTGGCTGCCGGCGGCAAAGCGCCAGAGCGCCAGGAGCGGGCTCACGAAGCCCGCGGCAAGCAGCACCACAGCCGCGCGAAACCAGGCGCGCTTGAGCAGCGGAGTCATGGGGTGCGACTGCCTAGTAGCGGACGCCGAGCTCCACGGCGAATTGGTCGCTGCTGAAACCGTAGCCGGGAAGCGACGAATCGTTCTTGCTGTGCTGATAGGAGACGGAAGCGGAGCCGCGCTGGAGAAACGCGGTGGAGAGTTCGATCCGGGAGGTGCGGCGGGAATCGTCGCGCAGTTCCGTCAGCAATCGCCCGAGCGGATCGACGCCGATGTAGTGCATGCGCTGCTTCTCGAACGAGGCGGTGAGAAAAAAATGTCCGAGCAGTCGCTGCTGAAGGCTGTAGCCCTGCAGGGTGTTTTCGCTCACCTGACTCGTGAAATAGGAGACCGCAACTTCGCGGCCGCCGTGGGCGGTCAGCCGCGTCGTGCGCGTGGGACGGTATTCGATGGCTCCGTCAAAAACCGGACGACGAAGCTTCGACGTCGTGTGGCCGTAGAAGGTGCGATGCTCTTCCCCGCCCGAGAGGCGGAGGGTGAGCGTATCGCGCGGCCGCCAGCTCACCCGTGCCTGCGGGCGGCGATAGAGTTGGTTGGCGCCGGGCTCGATGTCGGCGAATCCGCCGCCAAGGCCGACGGCGACATCGAGGTCGGGTGCAATGCGATAGTTGAACCACGCGTTTACCGGCCATTCGTGCGAGGACGGGGCGTCCTCGGCCGAGCGCAGCTGCTGTTCGGCGGTGACTTCGACGCCCGCCCGGCTGCCGAGCGCGCGACCGACGAAGAGCGAGGTGACATGGGTATGCTGTTTTGTCTGCCGGCCGGTCTCCACCAATGGCGCCGAGGACGTGGCGTAGACATGGCCGAGCCGGAAGCTCCAGTCCTCATATTGGGTGCCGCCGGAGAGCGCCGCGGTATGGTCGAAGGAATTGCGAAACGCGTCGTTGGAATACCAGCTTTTGAGCCCGGTGTAGTCGAAGGACCAATGGGTGCCGAGGTCGACGATGCAGCCGGCGGAGACGCTGTAAATCGACGTGGTGAGCTGCTCGCCCGGTTGCACCAGCAGGCCGTCGCTGTGCACGTAGCTGAAGGAGGCGTGAGGCCGCAGCGCAAACGGTCCCGATTGGAACGGCGCGACGCGCGGCGGCGGCAGCAGGGCGGCGAGGCTCGGATTCGACTCCGGCCGCGGCGCGAGGGCGGCGGGGGTGCGATCGGGAGCGGCCGACGGCGACAAGGTCACGATCGGTTGAGCGAGCAGGGGCGTGACAACGACCAGCAAAGCCGCGACGCCGCGCGGCATGAGTTGAAGCGATTTCATGGCGAGGCTGAGTCCACCGTTCGATTCTGAGCATGCCGGCAATGGTTGGCCCGACGCGTTCGGGTGCGCTTTCTGGTTGTAGGGCGGGGCTTCCCACCCCGCCGTTTCGGCTCTATCGCACGCCCTACAGCAAAGCGGGCATGATCAGGAGCGGCCGGAATCGAGTAACGCCTCGTAGAGCCAGCCGACGGTTTCCTTGAGGAGATCTTCCGCCCGATCGCTCGAGTGCCACCATGGGCCGGCGAAGTCAGCAGCCGGACGCCAGGAAATCGCGCCCACGGTCACGTCCGAGGGAAAAACCTTTTCGAAAACGAGCCGGCTGCGCCGCGCATGGGCGCCGAACGTGAACACGGTCAGCGAATGCGGATGCAATCCGCGCGCCGTGAGCGCGGATCGGCAGGCGAGGGCGGTCTGATAGGTTCGCTGTCTCGAAGTTTCGACGGGCAACGCGAGCACGACGCGCTCCGGAGGAACGCCCGCGGCGATCAGGTCGCGTCGCGCCATCTCGGCGTAGCTCCATTGGCGCGTGTCCCAGCGGTCGCTGGTGAGTCCGCCGGTGGCGACGACGTAGTGAAAGCCGGCGGAGCGGAACTCGGACGCGGCGGCATTGACGCCGCCGTTGCCGATCCAGCCCTCGACGACGAGGATGTCCGGCGCGGGGCGGTCGGTGAGGGCGAGGAAACCTTCGCCGCCGAACCACCAGGCCGTGCCGGCGCCGAGCGCCACCGCGGCCAGCACTCCCCAGCCGAGCCAGGTGGGCCACCAGAGCTGGCGGCGGGCGAAGAAGCGGAGAGGACGGAGGCGCGACGGACGCATCTCTGCCGCAACGACGGACGGGCACGAAGGAACGGCGGGCATGACGGCCTCAGGCTTTCCACACCTGGCCGGAGCGGGTGGCGACGGCCGCCATGGCGTTGCGCGTATCCACGATACAATCACACCACGCCCCGAGCTCCTCGTAGTTAACGACGGCGTGATGCGTGGCGATCACGGCGACGTCGAACCGGGAAATGGTCTCCCGCTCCCACGGCACGGAACGCGTGCCGGCCCAGTGCGGGTGCTCGCGGGTGAGCTTGATGGCGGGCACGTAGGGATCGTGGTAGGCGACCTGGGCGCCGCGCTCGTGGAAATGGTCCATCAGCACGTAGCTCGGCGATTCGCGCTCGTCGTCCACATTCGGCTTGTAGGCGAGCCCCACGATGAGGATCCGGCTGCCCTTGCAGGGCTTGGCGCGGTCGTTGAGCGCGTCGCAGGTCCGATGCACGACATGCTCGGGCATGGCGGTGTTCACCTCGCCGGCGAGCTCGATGAACTTCGTGTGTTGTCCGTATTCGCGCGCCTTCCAGGTGAGGTAGAACGGGTCGATCGGGATGCAGTGGCCGCCCAGGCCCGGGCCGGGATAAAAAGGCATGAAGCCGAACGGCTTCGTCTTCGCGGCGCCGATCACCTCCCAGATGTCGATGCCCATCGCCTGGTAAACGACCTTGAGCTCGTTCACCAGGGCGATGTTCACGCTGCGGAACGTGTTCTCCAGGAGCTTGGCCGCCTCGGCGACGCGGCAGGACGAGACGGGCACCGGTTTGGAAATCGCGCGCGAGTAGAGTGCGACCGCGCGGTCGAGGCATTGGGGCGTATAGCCGCCGACGATCTTCGGGATCGACGCGACGACGCTGCTCGGATTGCCCGGGTCCTCCCGTTCCGGCGAAAACGCGAGATGGAAGTCGCGGCCGGCCACGAGGCCAGAATCGCGCTCGAGCACGCCCCGGAGGTCTTCGTCAGTAGTTCCTGGATACGTCGTGGACTCCAGCGCGACGAGCGTCCCGCGTTGCAGATGCGGCGCGATGGCGCGACCCGTGTTCAAAATGAACGAGATGTCCGGCTCGCGGTTGCGGTTGAGCGGAGTCGGCACGCAGATGATCACCGCCTCCACTTCGCGGATCCGGGAAAAGTCGGTGGTGGGATCGAAGGAGTCGCTCTCGATCTGCTCCCGGATCGAACGGGGGCTGATGTGCTTGATGTAGCTTTCGCCGCGGGAGAGCGCCGCGACCTTGTCGGCGTCGACGTCGAGACCGATGACGGTGACGCCGGAGCGGGCGAACTGGAGCGACAGCGGGAGGCCTACGTAGCCGAGGCCGACGATGGCGATTTTCATGGCAGGAGGTGGGAAGAAGGAGGGCGTGGCCGCATCATTTCGCGCCGGATTCGGCGGCGGCGGCATTTGCGGGGGGCGGTGCTTCCAGCAGTTGGGAGACGAGTTGTGCGAAGCGGAGTTTTTCGTCGCGCCAGCGATGCTGCTCGTAAACCGCGCGGCCCCGCTCGACCACGCGCAGGGCGCGATCGGGGTGGCGGTGGATCTGGCCGATGACCTCGGCGAGCGCGGCGGGCTGGTCCGAGTCGAAGAAGAAGATTTCGTCCGAGGTGAAATAATCGCGCACGCCCGCGGTGTTCAGGACGATCACGGGCTTGTGGAGCGCGAGGTATTCGAAGATGCGGGTCGGGAAATTGATCTCGGTGAACGGCGTGCGCCGGTTCGGCACGATGCCGAGGTCGATCCCCTCGATGAGCGCGGCGATTTCGCTGAGGGATTTCTTGCCGTGGTAGCGGATACGTGACTCGAGCCTCAACTCGGAGATCAGGGCGAGCACCTTCGGCAGGTAGGGATTGGCGGCGCCGTAGATGTCGAGCTGCACCTGGGGGATCCGGGCGACGAGGAGATTGACGGCGTGAATCAGCACATCGAGGCCGTGGCGTTGGGCAATCAGCCCGTGATACATCAGGCGAAACGGACGATCGGCGGAGAGGGCCTCGGGACGGACACGGCCGTCGAGCCGCGGGCGAAAAATTTCGTCCGCGGGCGAGTTCATGATGATGTTGAACTTCCGGGGCAGGCGGGTGCGGCGGATGAACAGGTTCAGGAAACCGCGATTGGGCGTGAGCACGACGTCGGCATACATCGCGGACATGCGTTCGCTCCACGTGAGCAGCCGCACGAACGGATGTTTCGGGCCGAGCCCGAAGATCGTCCGAAACAGCTCGGGCATCGGATCGTGGAGATCCAGAATGATGCGCGCGCCGCGGAGCCGCGGGACGATCGAGGTGAAAACCAGCAGGTCGGGAACGTTGTGCACGTGCACGAGCGCATAACGGTGACGCAGGCTCGCGACGGTGAGGTTCCAGAATCCCCAAACGAAGAAACCGAGATACTCGAAAAAGTAGCGCGTGCGGCTGGTGCGGGCCCGGCGCAGCCGCATGCGGCGGACCTGGACGCCTTTGATCTCCTCGCGTTGCGGCTCGCGGACGTCCTCCTGCAGGCAATACAGGTCGATCGCCAGCCCGAGGTCGGCGAGCGCCTCCGTTTCGCGGCGGATGCGCGGATCCCACGGATAGTAGGAAAGCGCGATCACGGCCGCGCGGCGGCCGCGAAGGTCGGCCGCGCCGGCGGCCTGGCGGGCTGGAGCGGCGGCCATCACGATACGGGGCCGCAGCCGAGGGTCACCTTCCGCCCGAAGAACGCCTCGGCGAACGGTGCGCCGCACTCCATGCCCCGCAGCCGCATCAGGCCGCGAAAGAGGTCGGCGGTGAACCAGTGTTTGTTGTGTTGGGTTTGGAAGTGGCGCATCAGGTGGGTCACCTTGCGTTCGACGAGCGCCGCGGGAGCCGGGACGAAGACGTTGGGCCGGCCGAGATCGCCGTCGTATTTGGGAATCTCATACTCGAGCACGAGATGATGGCGGAAGGTATTCCAGGTAAGCTCCGCGAGCACGCGATGGTCCTGGTGAAGATCGTCGCGGCCGTGGGTGAAAATCAGGTCGGGTGCGACGGCGGCCTTCAGTTCCTCGAAGCGGGCTTTGATCGCGGCGCCTTCGTAGGGAAAGAAACTGGTGCGGAAGGAATGGACATGGACCTCGTGTCCGTTGCCGCCGAGGAAGTCGCGGGCGCTGCGCAGCGCCTCGTCGTCCCGGGGCGGCTCGGCGCTGAAGACGATCCACACCACCTTGAGCGACGGCTGCTGCTGGAGGAGGGCGAGCAGGGTGGCGCCGCAGCCGATCTCGATGTCGTCGCTGTGGGCGCCGAGACAGAGGATCGTGCGAAGCGAAGCGGAAGGGAGTGCCAGCATGGCGGACGTTTACGAAGCGGCGCAGAGCGAACGGTCGGTATCGTGTCCGCGCCACACCTCCCAGGGCGCCTGGTCCCGGGCGAGCAGATCCTCGAGGTGCTGCTTCTCCTTGAACGTGTCCATGCACGCCCAGAATCCGTCGTAGCAATACGCGAGCAGCTGCTCCTCGGCGATCAGCCGGCGGAACGGCGCCTCGACGAGTTCCTCGCCCTCGTGGAGGTAGTTGAAGATCTCCCGGCGGAAGAGGAAATAGCCGCCGTTGATGCGATAGCCGGATTTGCCGATGTGTTCGATCGCGGTGACGGTGCCGTCGGGTTTGGTGGCCGCGATGTGGAAGCTGGCGGTGGGATTGACGGCGAGGAAGCACGCGACCTTGCCGCTGCGCCGGAAGAAGTTGACCGCCTGGTCGAGCGGAAGGTCGGTGAGACCGTCCGCATAGTTCGCGAGGAAAATCTCCTCGTCCTGGACGAAGCGGCGCGCCATCAGGAGGCGCTGGCCGATGTTCCGACTCAGGCCTGTATCTAAAAAAGTGATGCGCCAGTCCTGGATGTCCTTGCTCAGCAGCTCGGTCTGCCGGCCACCGTCCGAGAGGACGAAATCGTTGGTGATGTATTCGCTGTAGTTGACGAAATACTGCTTGATGAGGTCGGCGCGGTAACCGAGGCAGAGCACAAAGTCGCGGTGCCCGTAGTGCGCGTAGTATTTCATGAGATGCCAGAGGATCGGCCGGTAGCCGATGGTCGCCATGGGCTTTGGCAGGGGCTCGGGCATGTCACGCATGCGCATGCCGAGTCCGCCGCAGAACAGCACGGTTTTCATGGGGAGGACGGTTGGGTTGGGGAAAGGACGGGCGGCGCGTCAGTCGCGCCACTCGTAGATAAAAAGCTGTTCGTCGGGGCGCTGGCCGCGGGCGTAAACGAGACGGGCCCTGGCATCCGGAATGCCGCCGTCGATCCACGCCTGCATGAACGGCCAGGAGCGGATCAGCCGGCCCTTGAGGATGATGAAGTCCGGCGACTTGCCGGCGATATAGCGCAGCGCGACCTCGCTGGAGGCCCAGGGAAGGCACAGCAGCGTCCCGCGGGAATAAAAGGCGATCGTGGGCTCCGCATCGAAGACCCGCTTCTCGCCCGGCCGGTAGCCCGCGAGCCAGCGTCCCGCCTCGCGCGCGCCGAGATGACTGGACCGGTCGCTGTCGAATTCGGAGATGTTGCCCACGCCTGCGGCCGAGAGTGCGAACAGCGTCGTGCCAATCAGGATACGCAGCGTGCGCGGCACCCAGACGAGGCGGGCGGCGCCGAGACGGTTCTTCGCTGCCGTGCGGAGGCCCCAGATGGCGAGTTCGTCGATGCCTCGCGCGCTCCAGATCGCGAAGAACGGTAGGGCGGCAAAGGTGTAGCGGTGCAGCACGCCATTCATCGCCAGGAGCACGACGACGAGCAGCCCGCAGAAGCCCAGCAGCACCATCTCCTGCAGGGTCCGCTCGGCGTTCCACGGCCGGCCGAACAAACCGAAGGCGATCAGCAGCAGCGTGAGCGGCCCGCCATACGCGAGGCACAGGAAGCGGTCGTAGATGACCGGGGCGTTGCGCCGGGCGGACAACGCCAGCGAATGCAGCAGCGACCCGAGGCTGCGGTTCTCCACCGGCGCGGTGCGGATGAAGGTGTTGACGTTCAAAATCGGACCCTGCTCGCGCAGGTCGTCGCTCACGCCGTAGGACGCCTGCACATAGGACATGCCGCGGTTCATGCGTTCGGCCATCGCGAGGTTCAGCGCGCTTTTCCCTTCCAGACGAAGAGATCCGGTGTGAACGGTGAGAAATACCGCGTAGGGTGCCGCAACGAGCGCGAAAACCCCGAAGACTGTCGCGGCGAACAGCGCGACCCGACGCGGCGGCACGCGCAGGCGATAACCGGCGAGCAGGAAAATCGCGGCCACGAGCAGCGGGTAGAACGCCGCCTCCGTGCGCGTCAGATAAGCGAGGCCGAGAAACAACCCCGCCAGGCCCGCGTCCCGCAGTGAGGCAAAGTGCAGACAGCGGAGGCTGAAAAGAGCCGCGGTCAGCAGCAGCGCGACGAAAGGGCCTTCCGAGTAAACGGAGATCGAGAGATGAACGAGGACGGGATGAAGCGCGACGATCGCGGCGGCGAGCACGGCGACGCGGCCTTGATAAAGTCGTCGGGCGATCGCGTAAACCGGCACAATTAACAGCGTCCCCGCAACAATGGCGACGAGTCGGCCGGCCGTCTCGACGTCGAGACCCAGGCTCGCGACGCCTGCGATCAGCAATGGAAACAGCGGCGGGAACAGCAGCTGAACGCCGCCTTCGAGGCTGCCGACGTAGCCGCGGCCTTCGAGCAGGCTGCGCGCGATGTAGGCGTATTCGGCGCCTTCCGCCTCGATCGCGAGCGGCTGGTGAAAGGCCAGCGCAAGGCGGACGAGCGCACCCATGGCGAGGGTCAAGGGGAGCAGCCAACGGATCGATCTTTCCTCGGTGCGATCGTTCGTCGTCGCGACGGCGCCACGCGCCAGCGACGGCGCGCGAAAATTGACTGGGCTGGTGAGATTCACGGTGACGAGGCGGGGGACGCGAACGCCGGGGGGGCGGCGTCAACGGGGAGCCGCCAGATCAGCAGGAGGGCGAGCAGCCCGAGCGCGCCGAAAAAAACGTGCGCGCCGAGGAGTCCGCGTAAGGGAGAGGCGAATACAAACTCGGGCGCGATCAGCTCGAAGCCGATCGCCAGAAAGGCGACGCCGAGCAGCAGCGCCGGCCAGCGCCGGGGGGCGGGGCCCGCCAGCACCGGCGGCAGCACGGCGCAGACGATCGGGAAGCAGACGCCGAAGTGATGGTTCCACGCCACCGGCGACGCGAGGGTGGCCGCCAGCAGCAAGGCGCAGAAATCGAAGATAGCGTCGGTCGGCTCGGTCACGGGGCGGCGCCGGAAGAGCACGAGGGTCACGAGCGCCAGTCCGAAACCCAGGCCGGCGACGTGGATTCCCGCCCGATACGGCGGCAGCGGGCTGCCGATCGCGTCGAACGTGAGCGCCGCGGCGGGATCGACCCACCGGTGCAGGACGCCGCCGAGGCTTTGATTGAACCAGAACGCTTCGCCGTGACGGCTGAGGGTGCGGAGCACCGCGAGATAATCGAGGTGCGCGGACCAGCCGAAAACAAGCAGCGACAAACTGAACCCGGCGAGCGTGACGAGGGTGAAGGCGAGCGCCAGTGAGTGCTGGCGTCGCAGCAGGGCCCACGGGAGCACCAGCGCGAGCGGGGGTTTGAGAACACAACAAAGTCCAAGGAAGCCGCCGGCCAGCGCCCGTTGACCGCGCATGAACGCCAGGAGCGCGAGCGCCACCCAGGCGTCGAGCAGCAACTGGAACTGGCCGAGCTCATGCGCGACGATGAGCGGATAAAATGTGAACGCGGCCGGGACCACGAGCAGCGCGGGCAACCAGAATCCGGTCGGAGACGCATCGCTCAGCCGGAAACCCGCGCGCAGAATGAGAATCGAAACCACCACAGTGGCGAGAAACGCGAAACGGGAGATCCAGCCGTGCCAGTATTGGAGGCGTGAGCCAGCCCAGGTCCTGATCGCCTCTGCGCTCACGGACGCAGGCAGCCCGCGATACGCGAGCAAGGCGAGCGGGGGATATTGGAATTTTCCGCGATGCGAATGGAATACCGCGTAGCAGCCGGCGACGGGATCGTCCCGCACGCTTTCGCCGGCGCGCAGGAGCGGGCGCCAGGAGTCGTAACCCGGCTCCCGCGCCAGGAACGCGATGCGACCGGGCGACGTCTGCCGGGCCGCGTCGGCGAGGTCGTATCCAAATTGCCATAACACACCGGTGACGGTGCCCGCCGCCACGAAAGCCAGGAGCAGGACCGC
Organism: Opitutaceae bacterium; assembly: GCA_040255565.1. GTDB lineage: Bacteria > Verrucomicrobiota > Verrucomicrobiia > Opitutales > Opitutaceae > Opitutus. The sequence goes on from JBDZVH010000004.1 coordinate 270,547, forward strand.
GGCGAGCCAGCCCGCCACGCGGCGGGACAGCGTCGTCGGGCCGACGGTCGTTCGACTGGAGAACGCGATCATGGCCAGGCGAGAGGCGCGTAACGCGCGGCGACCGTGACGAGAATCATTCCGGCGATCACGGTCCGACTGCCGGCATCGCGCAGGGCGAACACCAGCGGGTCGTCAGTCATCTCGCCCCGCGCGGTTTTGATCCACATCCGGCTCAGCCAGTAGAAGAGTCCGACCGCCACGATCCAGAGCAGCGCTGGCGTGCGATAGTGCGCCTGCACGCCGCCGAAATGAATGAAGAACGCGAACAGCAGCACCGCGCCGACGGAGGTCGCGACGCCCATCGGCCAGAAAATCTTGAGGTCGTCCAAAACGTAGTCCCGGCCCCGGATCACCTGGCGACCCTCGCGTTGCAGGAGCATCAGCTCGGAACAGCGTTTCACCAGCCCGAGACTGAGAAACACGAGCACGGAAAACGCGACGAGCCACACGCTGAGCGGGATCCCGGTGCCGGCGGCGCCGGCGAAGATTCGCAGGGTGTAAAGGATCGCGAGCACGATCACATCGGCCAGCACGCGCGTCTTGAGATGGATCGAGTAGGCGGTGCTCGTCGCCACATAAACCAGCATGATCGCGAGGAGATGTTGCGAATCCCACCCCGCGAGCCCGAGACCCAGTCCCATGCCGGACGCGGCCACCAGCAGCCCGACCGGAATCGACAACGTGCCCCCGGCAAAGGGGCGAAAGCGTTTCCGCGGATGCGCCCGATCGGCTTCGAGGTCGAGCAGATCGTTGACGATGTAAATGGAGGACGCGCAGAAGCAGAACGCGAAGAACGCCACCAGCGAATGGGTCAGGACACCCGGATCCGTGAAACGAAACGAGGTCAGCAGCGGGACGAACACGAGGAGGTTCTTGAGCCACTGGTGCACACGGAGCGCGCGGACGATCTCCCGCCACGGCGAGGCGGTGGCCGGCATGATCTGCGCTGGCCGGCCGAGCCGGGCGACGCGGCGGACGAGTCCGGACCGGGCGCCGACGACGATGGCGGAACGAGCCGCCCGCCAGATCACGAGATCGTCGCGCGCGTTGCCGGCGTAATCGAAATCGCGGGCGGCGACATCACGAATCGCCGCGAGTTTCTCGCGGGCGCGGAGATTGCGTTGTCCATCGCTCGCCAGCACCGCGTCGAAAAATCCGAGATGTCGGGCGATGCGGTGTGCGATCCGCTGGTCTGCCGCGGTGGCGAGATAAACGCGACGGCCCTCGGCGTGGACGCGTCGCAGCTGATCGCACAAATCGCCGCGATAGGGCAACCGTCCCACCTCGAGACGATCGTCCTCGGCGAGCCGGGCCTTCACATAGGCGCGGCCGCGCCACAGCCAGAGCGGCAGCTTCAGCAGATCGAGCGGGCGATGCCGAAGGCGCAGGAGCAGGCACTCGAGCAGCGTGTTGGTGGCCACCAGCGTGCCATCGAGATCGACAAACAGCGGTGTCGCGGCGGCGCCGGGCCCGGAATCGTCCGTGGCGACGACGGGATCGTCCGCGGGCGCGCGGCCGGGAAGGCGCGAAGATTTCATAAGTCTCCCGAACGGGTCGGACCGATGCGTCGGCCTACACGCCGGCAAACGCCGGGGCAAACAGTCGGTGCTGTTCATCGCGCAGCAAGTCGCAGCGCCGGTTGGGCGGGCACTCGACGTCGTCGTAGCGAACAACCTCGTCGACGGCGACATCGCGGAGCAGCCGGCAGCCGCCGGAGATTCCGATGGGCAGCAGACGCTCCTGCGCGAAGGTGTCGGCGTTCTCCACGGCGCCGTAGCAGCAATAACCGCCGACGCCATCGAGCACCTCGCCGGCCCGGAGCGGGCGCTTCGCGAGCGCGGCGACCTCGCACACGGGCGGACCGACCGGAGCGACCGTCGGCTCGTGGCGCAGGACGGCGGCGTGGATCGCCGCAACGATCTGCAGGGGCGGAAGGTGATAGGGCGTGCAGAACACGTGAAACGGCCCGGCGCCCATTTTGAAATATGCGAGATCGGCGCTGATGTCCGGGTCGGGCTCGTGCACGATCGCAAACGCGCCGGACGAAGGTTCGGTGGACAGCGCGTAATCCACGAGACCGCCCGCGAGCATCTCGCCGGCCGGCAGCAGCGTGGCGATCTCCCGGATGTGCGCGCACCGCGGCCCGTGCATGCCGCGCACGCCGGCACGGAAACCGGTGGCGTTCGCGAGCAGCGCCGCCTCGAGCGCGAGCTTGGTGCCGTCGGCAAACGACGCCGCCTTGGCCGGGTCGAGTCCGTGTGCGGCGGCGAAGGCCCGCTGCGTATCCGGATTCCGGCGACGATCGAGCATGCCCTTGAGATTGCCGGCTGCGACCGGGTGCAAACCCAGGTCCCGCAGGTATTGCACCAGGCGCAACGCCACCGCCGGCTCCTCGCCGTCGGTATGGGTGAACACCACGCCGGCGTCGTCGGCGTAGCGCTTCAGCAGCGGGCCGAGGGTGGCGTCGAGCTCGGCGTTGAGGAGCACGACGTGCTTGCGGTTGAGAAGGGCGGAGAGCGTAACCGCGGCGCCGAACTCGACGGAGCCGGTGGCCTCGACGATCGCCTCGATCGCGGGCGACTCGCACAACACCGCGGGGTCCGCGGCGACGGCGATGGCGCCGCGGCTCGCGGCGCCATCGAGCTCGGGGGCGGAGCGAACCATGGCAAAAGGCCGGCCGGCGCCGGCGAGGATCTCGACGACGCGTTGTGGCGTGCGATTGGCGATGCCGAGCACGCGCACCGTCGAGCAGCGCAGCAGGTGGCGGAGCGCCATGCGCGCCGCGGCGCCGGCGCCGACGACACCGACCCGGATCGGGCCCTCGGCGGCGAGCCGGTTCTTCAATCCGAAGGAAAGCGGGGCATTCATGGACCGGGAACCGGATGACGTTCGCGATAATGGCGGACGGTGCGGGCGAGTCCGTCGGGCAGCCCCACGGTCGCGCGCCAGCCCAGCCGCTCCTCGGTGCGACGCGCGTTCGCCTGGCGGATCTGCTCGGCTTTGCGCTCCGGCAGCACGCCGAAACGCGGAGTCGCGGCGGGATCGACGAGATCGATGAGCATCTCGACGACGCGGCGGATAGGCGTAAGGGTGCCGGTGCCGAAATCGAGCACCTCGCCAGCAAGGCCGTCGCGCCGCGCCAGCTCGACCAGACCACGGGCCAGGTCGTCGATGTAGATCCAGTCGAGCTCCCGGCGGCCGCTGGCGAATGCGAGCTCGCGGCCTTCGAGGAGGCGCAGGATGGTGTGGGGAATCAGCTTGCGCGTGTCCTGCTGGTCGGGGCCGTAGACCATGAAGATGCGGGCAATCACGACCGGGGTTCCGTAAACCTCGTGAAACATCCGTGCATAGTGAGTGCCGGCGAGCTTGGAGGCGGCATAGGGGGAGGAGGGGGCCTCGCCGGGATCGGGTTCTTCCAGCGAGCCGGCCACGACCAGCCGGTTGCACCCGACTTGGGTGGCGGCGAAAAGAACATTCACCGTGGCGGCGAGATTCGAATCGAAGGTTTCGGGCACGGCTTGCAGATCGCGGGTGGCGCTCGTGTAGCCGGCGAAATGAAAGATGCAGTCGCATGCCGCAGACTCGACCGCGCGCAGCAACTGCCGGCGGTCGGCGAGATCGCACACGATCGGCTCGATCTCAGGAGGCAGACGGCGGTCGCGACGGCGGCAAAGCGCGGCGACGTGGCAGCCTCCGGCGAGCAACTCACGACAGACCGCGCGGCCGATGAAACCGGCGGCGCCGGTCACCAAGGCACGGGACGCATTCATGCCGGGGGCGCATGGACCTTGGGCTCGGGGATGGGGACGACGAACTGGCCGCCCCATTCCCGGATGTAGGCGTTCTGCGCCATGATCTCCTCCTGGAGATTCCAGGGCAGGATGAACACGTAGTCCGGCCGGGTCCGCCGGTATTCGTCGGGCGCGAGGATCGGAATCCGGGTCCCCGGCGTGTATTTGCCCTGCTTATACGGATTGCGGTCGACGGTGTAGTCGAGGAAATCGGTGCGGATGCCGCAGTAGTTCAGCAGCGTGTTGCCTTTGCCCGGTGCGCCGTAGCCGGCGACGCTTTTGCCGGCGTCCTTCGCCGCGAGCAGAAACTGCAGGATGCGCCGTTTGGTCGCCTTCACCCGCTCGCCGAAACGCGCGTAGGTCGCGACATCGGCCACGCCCCAGCGCGCCTCGCGCTCCTTCAGGGCGGCGACGCGCGGACTGCGGATCTTCGTCATATCCTCAGCGTGGCCGGCGTAAATGCGCAGCGAACCTCCGTGCGTCGGCAGCTCGTCGACATCGAAAAGCGCGAGCCCGGCCGCCGCGAAGATCGTCTCCACCGTCGTAAACGAGAGATACGAGTAATGCTCGTGATAGATCGTGTCGAACTGGTTGCCGGCGATCAGTCGCAACAGATGGGGAAACTCCATCGTGATGACGCCGGTTGGCTGCAGGAGAAGCTTCATCCCGCCGACGAAGTCGTTGATGTCCGGCACGTGGGCCAGGACGTTGTTGCCCAGCAGCAGGTCGGCCCGGCGGCCCTCCGCGACCAGGCGCCGCGCGACGTCGCGGCCAAAAAATTCGGTGAGCGTCGGGATGCCCTTCTTCACCGCGACGGCGGCGACATTCTTCGCCGGCTCGATGCCGAGCACCGGGACATGGCGCTCGGCGAAATACTGGAGCAAATAGCCGTCGTTGCTCGCGAGCTCGACGACAAGGCTCTCGCGGCCGAGGCGCCAGCGCGCCGTCATCGTCTCCACGTAGGCGCGCGCGTGGGCGAGCCACGTGTCGGAGTAGGAGGAGAAATACGCGTATTCGACGAAGATGTCCTTGGGCGCGATGTGCTCGGGCAGCTGCACGAGATAACACTGCGAGCAGACGTAAACGTGCAGCGGGTAGAACGGCTCCGCGCAGGCGAGCCGTTCGGGCTCGATGTGAGACTGGCAAGGCGGCGACAAGCCGAGGTCGACGAACGTGTGCTCGAGCGCACGACCGCAATGGCGGCAACGGAACGGCGTCGCGCCGGCGATGCGAGGCGGCCGGGGTTGCGAGTCGGCGACGGGGCGGTCCCGTGGGGGCGCGGAGACGGCGGAGGCATTCATGGAGGAAACGGACAAAGGAGCCGGCCGGACCGGCTAGTCGCCGATACCGATGTAATCGGTGAAAAGATGCGGCGAGAACGCCCGACGGGCGTCGACGAGGAGCGGCGCCGGGGTTTGCTCGCGGAACTGTTGCGGCAGATCGGCGAACTGTGGCCACGGCGTGAGCACGACGACCGCCTGCGCGTCGCTCGTGGCCGACTCGAGCGTGGGCGCGTAGCGGACGCGCGAATCGGAGAACGCGCGGCGGAATTCGGGCATGGCGACGGGATCGAACGCCGCGATCCGGGCGCCGCGTTCCAGGAGCAGACGGATCACGGGAAACGCCGGACTCTCGCGCACGTCGTTGGTCTGCGGCTTGAACGAGAGGCCCAGGACGGCCATGCGGATCCCGCGGAGGTCGGGCCAACGACGTTCGAGCAGGGCCACGACTCGCGCCGGCTGGCGCTCGTTCGTGGCGATCACGGCCTCGAGCAGCCGCATCGGCTCGCCCGTGGCGCTGCCGTGCGCGATCAGCGCCTTGACGTCCTTCGGCAGGCAGCTGCCGCCGAATCCGCAACCTGGATACAGGAATGACGTAATCGGTGGGAGCGGCAGACCGTCGCGGGGACGGAAATAATGGCTGAGGTGGAGGCCGCGCATCAGCTCGCCGGGGTCGATGCCGCCGATCGCGGCGCCGAGATTCGTGATCTCGTTGGCAAACGAGATCAGCGTCGCGAGCAGGGCGTTGGACGCGTATTTGATTAGCTCGGCGGTGCGGGGATTGGTCCGGATCCTGGGCGCGGCGGGAAACGGCCGATAAATTTCCTCCATGGCCGCAAGGGAGCGCGCATCGAGCGCCCCGAGGACGAGCCGGTCCGGGTGCATGAAGTCGCGCACCGCCTCGCCTTCGGAGAGGAATTCCGGGTTCATGCCGAGCCCGAAGTGCAATCCGGCCTGCTTGCCGGATGCGGCCTCGAGGGCCGGCCGCACGCGCTGCTCGGTGGTGCCGGGGACGACCGTGCTTTTGACGACGACGAGGTGGTAGTCGGCTTTGCTCCGCAGGGCGGCGCCGATCTCCCGTGCGACGTCCAGGACGGCGGCGAGATCGATCGATTGTCCATCGAACGGTGTGCCGACGCAGATGAAGGTTGCTGCGGTTTCATGCACAGCGCCCGCGAGGTCCGAGGTCGCGCGCAGCCGGTGGCCGACATTGCGCTGGAGCAGTTCGTCCAGCCCGTCCTCGAAGATCGGAGCACTGCCAGCGTTGAGCCGTGCCACGCGCTCGGCGTCGACGTCGACGCAGGTTACCTGGTGGCCCTGTTCCGCGAGGCAGGCGCCGGTGACGAGGCCGACGTAGCCGGTGCCGATGATGGAGAGGTTCATTACGCGTCCGTGGCGGTGCGGTTGCCGGCATACCAGGCGAGCGAACGGCTCAGACCTTCGTCGATGGCGACCTGGGGATCGTAACCGACGCCGGCGCGCGCCTTCCGGATGTCGGGGCAGCGGCGCGCGGGATTGTCGACAAGGTAATCCTTGTCCGGACTGGGCCGGTGGATGACGCTGCCAGGGTAGCCGTAGTGTTTGCGGGCGAGCGCGACCATTTTTTCGGCGAGCTCGGTCACCGAGATCTCGGGCGATTCCACACCGATGTTGTAGGATTCGCCGGCGGTGCCGTGCAGGAGGACCTTGTAGTAGCCGCACACCGCGTCGGCGACGTAGCAGAAGGTGCGGCGCGCGGAACCGTCCGACAGCATCGTGATGTCGCGCTTGGCGAAGATATCCCGCGCGAAGTCGGGGATCACGCGGCGGTCGGTGATCTTCAGGCCGGGACCGTAGTTGTTGAACGGGCGGGCGACCTTGACCGGCAGATTATGGTGACGGGCAAAGTTCACGCAGAGGGTCTCGCCGAAACGTTTCGACTCGTCGTAGCAGGCGCGCGGACCGGTGCAGGACACGTTGCCGCGGTAGGTTTCGGGCGTGGGGATGTCGCCCGGCGCGGGGTCGCCGTAGATTTCGCTGCTCGAGAAAAACAGCAGGCCGTGCACGCTGTGACGCGCGCGTTTCTGGCGGACGCAGTAATCGAGCAGGAAACGCAGGCCGTTGACGTTGGCGTCCATCGTTTCGATCGGCTGCTGCCGGTAGAACGTCGGCGACGCGATGGACGCGGCGTGAATGATATAGTCGTGTTCCCCCAGATCGGCGGGCAGCGGATCGCGGATGTCGTGCTTGATCAGGCGCAGGCTCGGACTCGAGGTGACGCGGCTGAGCCAGTCCGGCAGGCCGCGGACGAAGTTATCGAGCACGGCGATGCGAATCGGGTTTTCGCTGGCGTGAGCGGCGTTCCAGAACAGCGCGGCCTGCACGAGATAGAAACCGAGAAACCCGGCGCCACCGGCGATCAGGACGCTGCGGCCCTCGAGTTTGCGGAACTCGTCGCGGCATTGCTCGGCGATGAAGCCGAGATCGTTGGCCACGACTTGGGCGGAGGTGGTGGTCATGAGGAGGTGCGGACGGCCTGGTTTGAAGCGACGGGGGGGGGCGCGGTCGCCGCCATGGGTTGCGGCGCCGGATTGACGCGCTCGAGCCAGATCTCGCGCCAGTAGGAGTAGGTGGCGCGGGGGCAGAAGATCATCCGGCGATTGAACTGTGCGCGGCACACGACGCCCTGCAGCACGATGCACGGCGTTTTCATGCGGATCATGCGGCCGGTCTTTTCGTCGATGATGCGATTGACGCGGCCCAGCACGCGGAACACGCCGCCGCAATAGGGCGCCATTTCCGCGCTGAACGTCATGCCGCGGTTCATGCCGTGCTGGTCGATGGTTTCGAGGATGCGCGCGTGGTCCTTCACGCGAACGAGTTCGCCCGGTTGCAGATTCAGATCTGTGGCCGGGGTTTTGGCGCCGGCTGGGAGGCGTCCGGGCGTGCCGGGATAAAGCCGGCGGCGCCCGAGCACCTTCTGGAAAGCATCGTAGCTTGCGCGCAGCGGACGACCGAGGCCGATGCCGAGGTTCACGAGCGCATCGAACCCGCGGTAGGCGGCGCGAGGGAGGAAGCGGGAGAGCGACGCGACATTGCCCGAGCGGTAGTCCTCGAGGTATTGCCGCGGATTCCAAGGCGAGAGCGGGCGGGTGAAATCCGGCAAGCGGGTCGCCTGACACACATACACGGTATCGCCATTGTTGCCCGCGGAGTGCGCGGCCGTGGTGGCGGACCACAGCCGCTCCTCGGTGCAGAGCGCCGGGCCGGCGTCGTTCGCGGTGGCGGGCTCGCCGGGAAATTTCAACCACGCGTCCTTCCAGAAATACGTGCACTGTGCCTGACAACCGCCGTGCGCGGAGCCGTCGCAGCGCAGGCCCTCGAGATGAACGCAGGCGGGCAAGGCGCGCACCCCGGTCTTGTTGACGAAATCGCAGGTCTTGTGCGCGCGCGCGGCCACGCGGAACTGCCGGCCGCAGAAGCGGAGCATTTCCGGCATGAAGGGGAGCCCGTCGAGGCGCCCGTCCGGGTCGAGGGTGCGGAGAATCTCGCCGCGGCTGCGCACCTCAACGTAGTCGCCCGCGCGGAATCGGGAGGAATCGATCGGCATGAGAAAAGCGTTTGCGGGCGTCAGGCCGGCTGCGGTCGAAGGCCGTGGAAAAGGCGGCGGCGCCACCGGCCCCCGTAGTTGCGAAGCTGGCGGAAATACCAAACCCAGAGGGCATTCGCATCGCAGAGGAGCTTCTCGTGCGCGGGGAGCGGCAGCCGGTGGGTGGAGCGAACGAACTCCAAACCCAGCCGCAGCATGGGCGGCAGCCAGCGACGGTAACGCCGCTGCGACGGATCCCACCATTGCTGCAGCTCGTCCAGGCCGCGATTCGCGCGGGTGGAACAACCGGAGTGAATGCGACGCTGGAACAGCGTCTCCGGCACCTCCCAGAACTCGCCGAGCAGCGCGAGTTCGCTCAGCAGGACGAAGTCGGCCGCGATGACGGGAAGGTAGAGGCGCGTGCGGCGCAGCGCATCCGTCCGGATGATACCGAACTGCGGCCGCCCCATCGTCATCGTGCGCAGCACATGGGCGATTCGCTGGTGCGGTTGCGCCCGGCGGGTCTCCATCGACTCGGGCAGGAAGTGGTCGAGCGGGCGACCGTGCTCGTCGATCAACTCCATGCGCGGATATGCGATGACGACCGGCGGGCGCGCGGCCGCGAGCAGATCGAGGCAGCGGCGGAAGAAGCCGGGGAGACAGACATCGTCGTGCGCCTGCCACTTGAAAAACGGCGCCCGGCCGAGCGCGAAGACGTGATTGAAGTTCCACGCGCCCCCGCGGTTGATTTCGTGTCGGATGACGCGGATGCGCGGATCGGCGGCGGCGTAGTGGCGGCAGATTTCCGGCGTCTCGTCCGTTGAGCCGTTGTCCGAGACGATGAGCTCGAAGTCGGCGAAATCCTGGCGGAGCACCGATTCGATCGACTCAGCGAGAAAGTTGGCGCCGTTGAACACCGGGAGGCCGACGCTGAGGTGGGGCGTATGCATCGTGGTCATGCGGCTGCGGGGCGCTTTCGGGGACGCAACTCCTGCAGGAGTTCGCGGAAGAACGACCATTGGCCGGCGACGAACAGGAGAATCGCCGCGTAGAGCAGAAGCGTGAAAAGCGGGCCGACGACGCCGAGCGTTCGCGGATCGAGCGTTCCCTGCACCAGGTGTTTCAGCACGGCGCCGAACAAGGCCGCGGCCAGCGAGGCCGCGAGCGGCGGCCGGACGACGCCGAGGGCGTCGCGCCAGTGCACCGGCGTGCCGCGGAAACTCGCATAGGTGAGCGGAACGCAGAGGGCGAGCTTGGCGCCGAGAAAGCCGAGGCCGACGCCGACGGCGCCGAAGCGCAGGCCCGCCGCGTAGCCGGCGACGACGGCGAGGGCGTCGGCGAGGCCGATCTTCATGCACGTGTCGGCGCGGCCGAGCGCGAGCAACAGCAGGCCCTGCGGATTGAGCAAACCGACCACAATGCCGCCGGCGGCGAGCCAGCGCAGCACCAGGGCGGTCTCGCCCCATTTCGGACCGAGCAGCAGCGCCACGATTTCCTCGGCGAATACGAAGCACGTGGCGAGCACCGGCACGATGGCCGAGGCGATGAGCCGGTAGCCGGTGAGGAACAGATGCCGGAGCAGCGTCGGGTCTTTCTGGATACGAGCGAGCGGCGGAAGCATGACGGCCGCGACCGGTCCTTGGATCTGGTCGACGGCAAACATCAGAAGCGCGTAGGCGCGCTGATAGAGTCCGACGGTCACGGGCCCCCAATACCAGCCGATGAGCACGTTGGGCGAACTGCGCACGAACTGGTGGACGAAGCGCGTGAGGATGATGTTGCCGCCGAAGCCCAGCATCGGCGCCACGCTGCGGAGCGGGGCGCTCCGGCCCGGCCGCCAGGGCGCGGCGATCCAGACCGCGATCGTGCTCGCGAGGGTCGAGCTGACCGCCATGCCCACCAGCGCCCAGTAGCCGAAGCCGCGCAGGGCGAGCAGCGCGGCGACGATCACGCCGACCGCCATCGAACCGGCGTCGATCGCCGCCACCAACGTGAAGCGGAGGTGACGGCGCAGGAGGGCAAAGTGCTGGACCCCGAGGCCGCTGATGAGAAACGTGCCGGCCAGCGCAAAAAGGATCCCCGCGAGCCGCTCCTCCGCGTAGAAATGCGTGATCAGCGGCGTGAGCGCGAACGTGACCAGCATGAGCGCGGCGCCGAGGAGGAGGTTGAGCCAGAACAGCGTGGAGATCTGCTCGTCGGAGATCCGGTCCCGTTGCACGGTCGCGAGCGAAAGGCCGCCGTCCTTCAGGATTTCGACGAGACTCGTGAAACCCGTGACCATCGCGAACAGGCCGTAGTCAGTCGGGGACAGCAGCCGGGCGAGCAGCACGGTCGAGGCGACGTTGAGCACAAACTTCACTGCCTGGGCGATGAGCGTGATGGCGCCGCCCCGGACGGCGTGTCCGCGCAGCTTGGCCGCATCGACCGCCGGCTCGGGGGCCGGTCCGGGAAGTGGCGGAGCCAGCGGAGGCGAGAGTGGGGAGCGATCGTTCACGCCACGAGTGCCGGCTTCTCCAGCGATTCCAGAAACTCCTCCATCTTGCGCGCGGCGGAGTCCCAGCTGTAACGCGACGCGGTGGCGAAGCCGCCGCGAACGAGTTTGCTGCGCAGGGAGGCGTTCTCCCGCACGCGGCGGATGCGGTCGATGAAGCCGCGGAAGTCGCTCTTGCCGACGATGAGGCCGTTTTCGCCGTCGCGGATGAGGGCGAGACTGCCGTCGTTGTCCGTGCTGATGACCACCGCGCCGCAGGCCATGGCTTCGAGGACGGGACCGGGGAGACCCTCGGTGTAGCTCGCAAGCAGCCAGACCACGGCGCGGCTGTAGAGCTCGCGTACGCGACCGATGGTGGGCGACTGTTCGTAAAAGCCCGGCGGCAGGCCGAGCGGCCGCGGTTCCGTGCTGAAGACGACGCGCGGCACGTCTGGCCACTCGGCGGCCACGCGGCGCATGAGTTCGACTGTGTCGCGGGGCGCCTTGTTCGGATGCGCGGCGTAGATAGTGCCGATCGCATCGCGCGTGATGCCGCGGACGGGGAAATATTGTTCGCGGTCGATGCCGTTGGGGATGACGGCGCGCACGGCCTGGCCCGAGAGCTGTTCGAGTTGCGGCACGAGGGTCGGGGAAACCGTGATCGTCGGAATCGGCAGCGACCACGCGGTCCGATACGCCGGCGTCATCTCGGTGGGGAATCCGTGATTGTAGCGCACCTTGACGAGGTTCGGATGGTTCAGCTTCTGCAGGTCCGCGATCATGAACGTGCCGACGGCGATCACGACCTCGCCGGGGGCGAAGCGCAGGCAGTTGATGTCGTTGTAACCGGCAATCGATCCGCGGAACGTATGCAACCAGCCGCCTTTGACGGTGCCGCGACGTTTCAACAGGGAAGGATTCGCCCAGAGCTGGCGCCAGCGGGACGGCAATGCGATCCGCACGTCGTAGCCGCGATCGAGGAGCAGATTGGCCATGCGTGCGGTCACGCGAACGCCGCCGGAGAGGTTGTCTCCGGGGAGGAGGAACGTGATCGAGCCTTTGTTTTTCACGATGAGTTCAGGCGGTTGTGCGCCGCGGGCGGGCGACGAGCGGGGTGAGGCGGTCGCGGCCCTCCGCGAGAAGGCGGCGGACGACGGGCCAGACCCGGCGCGACGGCGGTGCCAGCTGCGCGGGATTCAGCGTCGCGCGGGGCGGCGCATGGAGCGCGATCGGGAGCGGGCCGCCGAGAGGAATTTCGCGGCTGACACGCGCGTTCGTGCCGGCGTGACGCAGCTGGTCGCCCTGCTGGCAGAAGAGCGGTTCCTCATGCGACTCGCCGGACTCGAGCCAGGGACGGACGACGACGAGCCGGCGGACATCCGGCTCCGGCGGCGGCAGCGTAACCTGGCGGGCGAACATCCGGACAAGCAGGGTGTCGCCCTCGCGGCGGGTTTGGTAGTTGGAGCGGCAAAGTTCGGTCAAATTGCACCAGCGCACGGCGCCCAGCCCGTTGATCGCGGCGGCGGTATCCGCCAGCAGATCGAGTCCTCCCGCGCAGTCGCGCTGGTGCCCGTGCGGAATGATCGGCTGTCCGAGAAACGCCGCCAGCCGGTAGGTATCGATCTGCTCGGGTGCGAGCACGTGACGCGGAATCAGCGGCAGGCCGTCCGCCAGGAATTCCGCCGGCCCGCCGCCGAAGCCCACGGGCCAGGCAGCGTGCTGGTTCCAACTGGTGATCGACGCGCGCGAAACGCACACCGCCTCGTAGCCGAGCTGCAGCATCGTGTTGGCGGCGCCGACGGAGAAAGCGCCGTAGGGCGGCGCCATCACGCGCGCCACCGCGAGGCCGGACCGCCGCTCGAACCGATCGATCCGGCGCAACGCCTGCGCCAGCGTGCCCGCAAACTCCTCGAGCGAACGCTCGCGCCCCAGCTCGGCACTCTCGTGATTGTTGCCGTGCATGAGCAGCGACAGGTGGGCCGGTTGCTCGCGAAACAGCTGCGCCGTCGCCGCATGCACATACCACCCGTCGGCGGGTACGGTGGCGAACGCCGCATGATAGTTGTGCTCCTCCGCGTGCCGCGCCAGGGCGTGATAATCGATGAACCCATAGCGGCCCCAGTGCAGATTGGGATCGTCGAACATGAGGCAGGCCCGCAGCGGTGGCGGCGTCCAGTCGTGCTCGCGCGTGAGACGCTGCACGAATTCGAGGAACGGCAGCAGGCGCAGCCACTGCAGCCGGTTGAAGTGCCGGTAGAGCGTATCCGTGCCTTGGATAAGCGGCGGCTCGAGCGCGACGATCGAGATCGAGCCCCGTTCGTGGCGCCGGCGGATCCAGCCGGGTTCGCCATCGAGGGTGCAGATGAGATCGTCGCCCGCGTCGCGGCGCAGCGGCGTGAACTCGGCAACTCCCCGCTCCCGCAGGGTCGCCCGGCGGAAACAACGGTCAACGGCCGGCGCATCGGAAAAGGTCACCCGGCCGCGGTCGACGGCGACGGCGGGGTTCGCGGGCGCGAGGATGGCAAGCGATTCGACGCCACGCGCTGCGAGCGCGCCGAGATCGCGGGAATCTTCGGCCCAGAAGATCGCGCCGGCCGCTTCGGGGCAGTCGGTCAACGCGCCGCCGACGAACGCGGTCGGATACAGCGACTCCAGCATCGTGAAGAGGGCACGGTGCCGGGACAGCGCCGCGGCCGGCGCGACGAGGATCGGTTGACGCGAATTCACGAGCGGGAAACGGCGACCGTGGCGGCCGGCTCGCGGGCGATTGCCGCGCGGAGGTCGAGCGGGATGCGATAGCCGCGGCCGAGCGCGCGACGGATCGTGCCCAGCACCGAGCGCGCGCGCAGGCGCAGCGGCAAACGCCACCAGTTGACGAGGAGCTTGAAACCGCGCAGCCGCGGTGCCGGCAGCCCGAGAAGTCGCAGGGCGAAGATGCGACCGCCGATGGCGCCGCGCTTGGCGAGGAGATTGGCCTGCGATTGGCGCAGCTTCCACGGCTCGGCCGGGGTGAGCGCGACGCAGCCCGCCGCCATCGCACGATGGAGGAAGCGCCGGCCCGCCTCCGTGCGCACGACCACGAGCGACGAACCGGGTTCGCCCGGCTGGAGATCGCGATACCACGGATCGCCGCACGCGATGTCGGCATCCTCGCCGAGGCCGTCAGGAAACAAGTGTGTCGCGAACGGACGGTAGGCCTGCAGAAAACCCCAGGCCTCGCGATAAGTGAGCGGTGGCGCAGCCTCCCGTGCCGGACCGAAGGTGACTGCGAAATTGCCGGGAAATCCGTTCCCGCGATAGCGGAGTTCGCGGACCTCCGCCGGCGCGATATGGAGCGATTCCAGCAGACGGAGCGTGCCGCGACGGGCGGGCGAGCCGGCGCAGAAGAACGAAAGCGTCAGGGCAACCTGGCGCTGCAACTCGGGCCGGAGTCGCTGTGCTTTCCGCAGCGCGGTCACCTCGCTCGGCTGTCCGATGAAGAGACACGGTCCGGGCGCGTCGGCGATCAGATCGAGCCGGTCGCAGGCCGAAGCCGGGGCGTAGCGCGACCCGGTCCGCGCCAGGAGCTCTTCCGCGCTCCGGCTCAGGAAGGTGCGGTTGCGCGTGGCATCGTCCGGATCCATGCCGACGTGCAGGACGCCATGCACGGATTCGCGTTCGAGCGCGTGGGCGGAAAGCGCGGTGAGCACGCCGCCGGAGGCGCCCTGACGCCGGATCTCGGGATCGCACGCATGACCCTCCCAGATTTCGAGCACGGGACCGCAGTCTGCTGCGAGCTCACGAAGTATCCCCGGCCGCTGCAGGAGCTCGCGATGGTCGTTCTCCCACGCGGGGCAAACCTCCAGACAAGCGCGACAGTTTCCGCACGCCAGCGGATCGGCGACCAGCGGACGAATGCCTTCGTCGATCACGTCGACGAGACGAATTGTTTTGGTGGGGCAGATCGTGGCGCATGCGCCGCAGCCGACGCAAAGACGCCACCGCGCGACGTCCTCGGCGTGACGGATCCGTTTCATGGATACAGAGCGCGAGCGCTCGCGGTCATTGGGTTGGATTGAACACGATCTGCGCGGTGATGTCCGTGCCATCCTGCTCGAGGGTGGCACGATTCGCCTGCGCGAGCAGGATTCGCCCGGCGGAGGACATGCCGTCGGTGAACCTGAGCTGATGAATGCCGCTGACGCGCACCGGCGCGGCATTGTCCTGCGCGAGATTACCGCCGGCGACCCGCACGTCGTCGCAGGCGCCGAGCAGCAAGGTGGGAACGGCAGCGTCCGACGCGGTGATGTCGTGGACGTAAACCGGACCGGTAAAGATGACGTCCGGAGCGAACACCCCGGTGATTCCGTGCGTCGCGAAGAACGCGGCGTTGCCGGCGCGCAGGCCGCCGAAACGCCCGTTCCTCGCCTGGATCGCGAGATAGGCGAGATCGGCGAAACCGTCGTAGGCCGTGTCGTCGTGCCCGGTGAACAGGGGGCTGCGATTCGCCATCGGGTCGTTCGTGGCGCTGACCGGCCGGGTGATGTCGTAGGCCCCGGATTCGTCGAAGGCGGTGGCGCGACCGACGGTGAAGATCGTGACGTGACTGGTTTCGTCCGCGTCGGCGATGACGATGCGCGCATGGCCCTTGATATAGCGCACCTGTGGCTGATTGTAGTTGGCGGCGGGACCGGGGCCGCTCGCGTCGTCGAGCAGCAGCGTCAGCGTGCCGGCGCCGGCGAACTCGACCTGCACGATGTCGTTGTTAAGGTCGATGAACGACAGACGCGTGGCTTGTCCCGGATCGGCGGAGATCGTGGTGGCGGAGCCGGTGAGGAGCGTCTGATCGTAAACATTGCCGTTGGGGTGCACGACATCCGCCGGTGGAATCTCAATCGCTGCGCCGAGCACTTTGCTGGCGGAAAGCACGCCGAGGATCGCGTAAAGCGTCCGCGTGCCGTTGTCGAAGGTCGCGGTGTAGATGCCGGCGTCGGCGGGCGCGACCGCCGGAAATGCGAGGACCGACTGCGTCGCGCCGGAAAGGGCAAGGCCATCCCGCAGCCACTGTACGCCGCCCGTCGCGGTGACCGCGAGCGAGACCGGCGCTCCCGGCGCGGCGCCCCGGAGGAGCGCGGCGCGCGCAGCCGTGGCGTCGAAGATGTGGAGCACGGCGGTGACGCGGCCGGTGTAGTTGGGATCGGTGACGGTGGCGATCACCTCGTAGGAGCCGGCGGCGAGGGGCGCGGTGCTCTGGCCGCCGTAGGTAATCGCGGTCGGAAGGCCGGGGGGCGTGACGACGAGGCTCGCCGTCTTGCGCGTCCCGTCGAAGAGGTGCTCGAGATTGCCCAGCCGGATCAAGGCCGGTGCGGGGAGAATCGAGGCGGTGACCGCGAGCGGGCGCAGGCGGTAGTGCGCGGCGGCCGTGCCGGCGAGGGCGAGGCCGGAAATGGCGACCGATTTGGCGGTTCCGGCCGCGGGAGACTGGAACGCGCCCGTCGCGCCCGCGGTGTTGAGGGTGACGCGCCCCAGGTCCTCGGCGGGCACGCCGGCGAGCGCGGCCGTGGCGAGATCGAGGGCGACGGCGACGCTGCCGTCATAGTTGCGGCTGATCGCGGCGATGCCGGTCGCGGCGATCTCGAGCGGCGCGATGGTGACGGTGAACGACAGCGAGTCGGTGCCGTCGTCGTTTGCCGTCGATATCGTGAAAGTGAATACACCTGAGTCGGTCGGCGTGCCGCCGATCACGCCGGAGGCGGGGTCCAGGGCGAGTCCGGCGGGGAGCGAACCGGAGATGCCGTAGCGATCCACGGATTCGCTGGCGAGAATGGCGTAGGAGAACGGAACGCGATAGGTGCCGGTCGCCACGGCCGGGCTGATGATGGTCGGCGGCCGGCTGGGGTTGTCGATGTTGGACAGCGTGATCTCCGCGCTCGCGGGAGCATAGAGATCGTTGCCCGCCTGGGTGGCGCGCACCGTCACGGGCGCGGTGGAGAGGGCGGTGAGCCGATCGCCCGCGAGAGTCGCGTTGCCGCTGACGACGGCGAAGGTGACCGGCAGCCCGGAGCTCGCGTTCGCCTGCAACGTCACGGGTTCGCCGATCCGCAACGATCCAGCGGGCGTGGGAAACTGTACGGACTGCGACAGGTGCTGGATTGTGAGCCGTGCCGAGACGCTGCCGCTGTAGTTCGGATCGACGACGGTGGCGACGACGTCGTAGCTGCCAGGGGCGACCGGGGCGGCGACGTTGCCCGCGTAGGTGACGGCGGTGCCGAGCCCGGCGGGCGTGGTCGTGACGGTGACCGTCCGGGGGCTGCCATCGTAGAGCTGGTCGAGCTGGCCGAGGGTGACGAAGGCGACGGCGGGCGTGATCGTGCCGGTGAGCGAGAACGGCAGGAGGGAGTAGCAGGGCGCGGCGGCACCGTTGAGAGCGAGGCCGGAGAATGTGACGGGTTTGTTGGTGCCGACGTTGGGCGAATCATAAGCGGCCACGACTGCGCTCGCATCGAGGCCGACGGCGCCGGTGTCCTCGGGCGCGAGGCCGACGAGTTGCGCCGCGGAAAGATCCAGCGTCGCGGCGACGGTGCCGTTGAAGGCACGGCTCGCGATGCCGGCGCCGGCGAGTGTGAGCGCGGAGGGAGCGATCGCGATGGTCAGTGCGTCGCCGCCCGCGCCGGCGGCATTGCTCCCGGAGATCACGACCTCGTAGGTTCCGACCCAGGCGGGACGCCCGGCGATGCGGCCCGTGACGGGGTCGAGCACGAGGCCGGGCGGCAGCGCGCCGGAGACGGCAAACGCCACGGGCTGAGGAGAGGCCGCGATCTGGTAGGAAAAATCGAGCCGGTAACCTCCGGCCGCCTGGGGAGCGCTGGTGACGACCGGGGCGCCGCCGGCGTGATATTCGTAAGCCCCGATGTCCCACGCGCCGTCTGCGCCGCGCAGGTTTCCGTCCAAGTCTGGCTGATACGTCGGGCCCAGATCACGCCCGCGATCGCGGGCGCGCCGCGGACCGGTCGCGGCGATCAAATGGTAATCGAAGGACTCGAGGTTGACGAAGGGATTGGGCGCGTGGCCGATGCCATTGGGCTCGTCGTTCTGTCCCGTGTAGAGATTGTAGTCGTGTGCCGCGTCCCCGAAGTCCGCTGTCGTCCGGTAGAAGATGTTGTTCTCGACGACGGTGCCGGCGTGGGAGATTCCGCTGAGGCGCAGGCCGCGGAAGGGCAGATCGACGAAGGTATTGTTATAGATGCGGAAATTGGTCGCGGCCGCGTTGCTGCCCACCTCGATCCCGCGGCCCGAATCGCGCGGGGCGGTTCCGACGTAAAAAAGATTCCCGTAGATCTGCACGTTGTTGCTGGCGCCGCTCTCGAAGAACAGTCCTTCGACGCGGATGTTGTGGAGGCGGTTGAACCGGATCACCGCGTCCTCGGTTTTCGTCAGGATCATCGTGTTCGGATGAAACGTGTCGGGGTTGAGCGCGTCGGCGTCGTGGAAATCGCAATACTCCACGACGAGGCCGACGCTGGCAGCGATCTGGAAAAGCGTGTCGGAATGATGCGCCGAACAGTGGGAGAGCGTGAGGTTCACGATCAGGCCCGTGACCGTGAGATCGAAACCGCGGGTGTCCCCGCTTTGCTGGATTGGGCCGGGACCCGCGGCTTCGATGTAGCGCAGCGTGATGCCGGTGATCGTGTCTGGCGTGGCGTCGATCTCGACGCCGTTGTTGTGGTCGCCGTAAACGCAGCGGATGCCGGAGGTCGTGCGACCGTCGATCGTGACGTAACTGCCGACGCCGTGGCTGAAATAAATGCCGGTCGAGGCTCCGCTGATCACCACGGGCGCGTCGAAGGCATCGTTCCAACCGGCGGCGGACGTCGCCATTACGTCGCCAGCGGTGGCCCGCTGCAGAACGATCCGGTGACCGTCGCTGCCGGAACCCTGAATGACCAGCGGACCGGCGTAACTGCCGCCGGCAATCCACAAGATGTCGTCCTCGCCGAGCTGCGCGGCGCCCGGCCCCCACACGATGCCGTTGAACCCGGCGAAAGCATTGGCCCACGACGTGCCGTCACGCGTGCCGGCTCCGGTTGAAGTAACGTAAAGGTTCTCGGCCAACGCCGGGAGCGGAAGCAGCGAAAAGAACAAAAGAACGCGAAATGTCATCATGGCCGGACGCGGGCTAAGGCGGAGTGGAATGGGACTGCGCGAGCACATGCACCGGGGTGGCCCGGCGTGGAAACGGAGGCGGACGCAACGAGACGAAGAAATTGAGTACGGCATCGCGCACCGCCGGGATCCGGCTCTCCAGCCGCGCGGCGAACGCCGAGCGCGCGTCGAGGGTGCGGTCGACCGCGGCGATCACTTCCTCGCGCGTCGCCTGTCGGAGATCGATCACGAGATCACCGGCGCCGACGGAGCCGAGCACGCCGCGAAATTTATCGCTGTAGCCGAGCGCTACGGCGGGCACCAGTTGCGAAAGGGCCGCGATGCAGGCGTGCATGCGCGACGCGACCAGGAGATGGCAGTGTCCGATGACATGTTTCACCTGCTGGTGATCCAGCTCAGCGTCGCAGCGATACACGCCGGCGCGGACGTCGGGCGGCAGTTCTCGCAAAAGGTGAAGCGACGCCGAAATATCGCTTTCGCCACCGCGCCCGAGCACGTGCGGGATCAGGACCACCGCGCAACCCCGCTGGCTGACGAGGTGCGTCACCAGCCCGCGCATCAGCGCCGGATAGTTTTCGCGAAGTCCGAACGCCCCCGCGGAAGCGGAGCCGGCGGAGAACAGCAGACCGCTGACGTTGAGGCCGACGACGGGGCCGCGTTGGAGAAGGTCGTCGAGCTCGGCGAGGACCTTGGCCGGCGCGGGGCGCGGCTCGAGTGCGAAGCCGAGATCATAGGCGAAGGCGCTGCGAGGGGCGGCGGCCGGCGCGAGTTGGTGGACCACGTCCAGACCGGATTCTTCGCGCGAGAAAATCCGTTCGGCCCGGCGCAGAATCGTTCCCGCGAGAAAACGTGAAACGGGCCCGTGGAACGGACCGTAGCTCTGCGGCAACAGAATGAGCGGCCGGCCTACCGCGAGCACGAGCAGCTGCGGCAGCGAGACATAGAGGAGTCGTCGCAGCCCGTAGAGGCTGCTGAAGCTGTCGCCGCCGCTCAACGCCCCGACCAGGTGCGCGCGGGCGATCGGGCCGAGCCAGTCGTTGCGTCGGACGAGGCGGGCGCGCCGCCGCGCCGGGAACAGGCGCAGCACCAGCGCCGTCAGGAGAAGCCGGACGACGTGATTCCGTTGAAACGGATTTTTGGAGAAGCGCAGCGCGATCATCGGAATCTTCCGGACGTGCTCGGCGTGGCGAAACTCATGCGTCACCGGCTTGCGCGCGTAATCGAGCAGGGCGACGTGGGCGCGTGGATACGCGTGGTAGATCGATGTCAGCGTGCCGCTGGCCAGCGCGGCCACGCCGCAGTTGGCGGTGCCGAACCCGGCGCCGATCACGATCACACGGATCGCGCGGGTGGGGCGGGGAGCAGGGAGGGGAACGCTCACGGTTGGACGGGTCGCAGGGGCGTGGCCGGCGCGGAGAGGTCGCGATCGACAATCTCGATCGGCAGGCGCGCGGCCGCGGCGCCGAGACTGACAAAGGTCCAGAAGAGAAACTTCGTCTGCTCGCCGAAGACGTAGACATTCGTGCGGGCGAACATGAAAACGAGGCAGCCGATCAGCGTGGCGCCGACCAGCGGACGTTCCTCGGGCGAGGCCCGCCGCCAGCCGCGCAGCAATTGAAGGATGATAGCGGCGTAGACGAGCGCCTCGACGCCCAGGCCGACCACGCCGAACTCGATCAGGTCTGAGGCGTAGTGGTTATCCCATGACGTGTAACCGATTTTCGCCGCGGTGCCGCCCTGCTCTTTGTCGAAATAGCGGCTGAGGTCCATTGACTCGGTCGACAGCCCCCCGTAGCCGAAGAGCAAGCGGTCGGGCGAGCGGGCGATTTCCGACGCGGCGACATGCCACAGCCGCCAGCGATACTGATAGGACGTGCCCTTGTAGGAGTCTGCGGCGTAGGTGTCGTGAATGCGCGACAGGATCGTTTCGCGCACGCCGGGACGCACCCCGAGCGTCAATAGCGCGAGCACGAGCAGCGCCAGGCAGCGCCGCCGCGTCGGTCCGCTGCCGAGGAGAAAACTCAAGGCGCCCGCAAGCGCCATGCCGATCCAGCCGCCACGGCTGTCGGCGAGGAAACAGGCGACCACGAGCGCGACCAGGATCAGCCACCACGGCCGCCGTGCGCGCCGATCGCTCGCACGATCGATCAGGAACAGCGCCAGCGGCACGCCCATCGCCATCGCATAGCCCAGCAGAATGCGATGCGGGTAGGTCGACTGGATCCCGTCGTAGCAATACTTGAAATGGGCGAAAACCAAAACGGGCAGGTTGACGCCGCCGTAGCGTTCCACGAAGGCGATCAGGGCAACGAAGAACAGCGCGACGACCACGGCACGAAGCGTGGCGAGACGGACCTCGGCGGTGGGCAGGGCCGCACGGGCGAGTTGCACGAACAGCACGGCCTCGATCGCGAACGCCAGCAGGTCCTTCAGGCTGGCGCCTGGAGTGACGGAAAGGAGATCGGAAACTGCACGCGTCGCGAGCCACAGCCCGAGCCAGAAGGTCAGGTGCACGGTCTCGACCGGCCGCTCGCTGCGGGGGGATTGGATCCAGCGAAAGATCAGGATCGCGAGGATGATGCGATGAACCGTGAGCTCGGGCAGCGCGCCCGGCAGCTCGATGCGAAGCTGCCCCGGCAGGAGCACGAGCAATCCCGCCGCGAGGGGAAATCCCGCGCTCAGCCCATGACGCGTGGCGCGCAAGATGGCGATCGCGGCGATTGCGATGAACGCGAGATCGAACACGGCGGAGAGAAGACGATGACGGCGGGTTCACGCGACGGCCTGCGACGGCACGGCGATTTCGGCGGGCGTGCTCGACGGGCCCGGCGGATCGACAAACGCCCGGTGCCAGAACTCGAGCGCGAGCAGCGAGAAAATCTCCTTCGCGTAACGTCCCTGACGGCGATGAGCGTCGAGGAGGCGTTCGAGCGCGGGACGGCGAAAGTAGCCGCGTCCGAGCGCGCGGGAGGACAGCAGGGTCTCGCGCACGCCGTCGGCGAGCGGGCCGCGCAGCCATGCATCGTAAGGCACGGGAAATCCCGCCTTCGGGCGGTGGAGGATCTCCGCCGGGAGCACCGGCGCGAAGGCCGCCTTGAGGATGCGCTTGGTTTCCTTCCCCTCGATCTTGAAGGAGGCGGGCAGCGATGCGGCAAATTCGAGCACGTGATGGTCGAGGAGCGGCACCCGCAATTCGAGCGAGTTGGCCATCGTCATCTTGTCCGCCTTGACCAACAGATCGTCCGGCAGCCAGGTCTTCGTATCGACGTAAAGCATCTGTTCCAGACGGCCGCGGTCGCCCACCGCGGAAAGCAGGTCGCTCACAAACTCGCCCGCGCGTCCGCGCGAGGGAACCGTCAGCAGCTGCCGCTCGCAGCGATTGAAGAACGCCGCGGGCGATGACGTGCGGCTGAAGTAGGAAGCGGCGAGGGGACGGCCGAGAGCGGTGCCGTAGCGGAGGAGTCGGTCGGATCCGAACCATTCGCCCGCGACGGCGGTGAGACTGCCGACGGGCCGGCTGAACGCGTGGAGCCGTTGGGCGAGGTGGGCGAGCCGGAGCTGGTGGCGGTAATTGGGATAGCCGGCAAACGCCTCGTCGCCGCCCTCGCCGGAGAGAAGCACCTTCACGTGTCGGCGCGCGAGCCGGGTAACGTGATACAGCGCGACCGCCGGCGGCTCGCAGACGGGCTCCTCCATGTGGCGGCTGTAGGCCGGGAGAAAGTCCCAGAAGTCCTGCGCCCCGATGGTGAGCTCATGATGGTCGGACCCGAAACGAAGAGCCGCCAGCCGTGCGTAAGGCCTCTCGTCGACAACGCCGTTCCCTTCAAACCCAACGGTGAAGGTCTTGATCGGCCGTGCGCACGACGTGGCGGCAAAACTGAGCACGGCGGAGGAGTCGACGCCTCCGCTCAGGAGCACCCCGACGGGCACGTCGGCGAGCAAGTGGCTGCGCACCGTGTCGCGCAGCAGCGTCTGCAATTCCTCGACCGCGGCCTCGAAACCGAGATGGGCTCGCGCGTCGGTGAATCCGAGATCCCAATACGGACGGACGCTGACCTGGCCGGAATCCACGATCAGAATGTGCCCCGGCAGGAGCTTCCGGATCGAACGGAACAGCGTGGCTTCGCCCGGGAGATAGTAGAATGCCAGAAATTGCCGCACGGCGGCGGAGTCGAGGTCGCGCGGCACCGCGGGATCGCCGAGCAGGGCTTTGATTTCCGACGCGAAACAGATCCGGTCGCCGAGCGCGGCGTAGTAGAGCGGCTTGATGCCGACGCGGTCCCGCGCGAGCAGCAGCCGGCGCCGCCGGGCGTCCCACAAGGCAAACGCGAACATCCCGTCGAGCCGCTGCACGCAATCGGCGCCGAACTCCTCATAAAGGTGCACGATCACCTCAGTGTCGGAATGGGTGCGGAGCACATGTCCGCGGACGAGCAGTTCCTCGCGCAGCGCGGGGAAGTTGTAGATCTCGCCGTTGAAGACGACGTGGACGGTGCCGTCTTCGTTGGCGAGCGGCTGCGCACCGCCGGCGACGTCGATGATGGAGAGCCGGCAATGCGCGAGGCCCAACGCGCCGTCGAGATGAAAGCCCCGGCCGTCGGGTCCGCGATGAAGGATCGTTCCGAGCATCGCCGCGAGCTCGTCGCGGTGGACGCGCGCCGCGGGATCGAAGAGGAGTTTTCCGACGATGCCGCACATGACGGGAATCGCAGACGAAGGAGGCGGGTTCAGAGCATCCGCAGCCCGGCGCTCCAGCCGAGGATCGCGCGCCATTTGCGCCAGGAGTCGGCGCCGTGCCGGACCACGCGGTCCCCGAAGAGGCGCGCCGGCCCGATGAGCAGCAGTCGCAGGATCGCGGATACGCCCATGGCGACGCGATAGCCCGCCGCGGCCGCGCGCCCCTGATGCAGGCGGATGAAGCGGTGCACGGAGATGCGCATCATCACGATGGAGAAATCCCCCGGCGCCTGCCGGCTGCTGCCGCCGCCCAGGTGGACGAGCGAGGTTTCCGGGGTGTAGTAGACCTTCCAGCCGGCGTCATGCAGCTTGCGGCAGAGGTCGAGGTCCTCGCCATACATGAAATAGCATTCGCTGAAGCCGCCGACGGCGGCGAACGCCTGGCGGGTGACGGCGAGGCACGCGCCCGACAGGGCCGCCGCTTCGGACGGTGCGGACGCGCGCCGATACAGCGGCGCCATGCCCCAGAGCGGAGATTCCGGGAAACGCTCGCGCAGCCAGTGGGAATCGAGGACCTGGTTGAGCACGGTGGGAAAGGCCTGGAGCGCGCTGGTCTGCACACTGCCGTCGGCATTGAGCAGCCGGCAGCCCACGGCGCCGGCGTGCGGCAGGGTGGCGAGACAGTGAAGCAGCTTTGCCGGAGTGTCCTCGTGGAGCACCGTATCGGGATTGAGAAACAGGAACGCCTCGCCGAGCGCGGAGCGGACGCCGAGATTGTTGGCGCGGGCGAAGCCGACGTTTTCGCGACTCTGCACGAAGCGCACCCCCGGAAACTCCCGCGCCAGCATCCGGTCGCAGCCGTCGAAGGAGCCGCTGTCGACGACGACGATCTCGACGTCGTCGAGCCGGCAGTGCGCGAAGAGCGAGTGCAGGCACTGGCGCACGCACGCCGCGGTGTTCCAGTTGACGATGATGATGGAGAGATCCATGGCGCGTCACCAGAGGCTGGGGCGGAGCAGAAGCTTGTTGAGCTGCTGGCGGCGCACGTAGCGGACGAGTCCCGGGTCGTTTACCGCGGGGATCTGTTTCAGATAACCGGAACAGTAGCCCCATCCGAGACCGATGGCGCCGACCAGCCAGGGCCGCTGGAAGCAGCGTTTCGCGCACTTGGCCGCCATGAACAGCGGGTGGTATCCGGAAATATAATTCGCGAGACCGAATTTGACCTGCGTGCGCCAGGTGCCGTCGGCGCGACCGGTGAAACGATGATGGCGGAGCGGAATGTGACGAAAGGTGCGCGTTTGCCAGCCGAGCATGTTGGCCTTGAGCTCGTCGATCGAGTCCCAGCCCGGAGCGTGCAGCAGCCCGCCGATCGCCTCCCAGCAGGCGCGACGATAAATCTTGGTCGCGCCGCGAACGTGGAACGCCGGATCGGCTGGCGCTTCCGGGACCAGTTGGCCCGCGTCGTCGTGACAGATCTGACCGCCTCCGATGCCGAGCGTCGGAGCGGCGGCGAACTCCGCCAGGCAACGTTCGAAATAGTCGGCGGAGAACGAGAGGTCGGCGTCGAACTTGACAATGAACTCCCACGGCCGCCCGGCCACGAGCGGGTAGCCGTCGTAAAACGCGTCGATCACCCCGGTGCCCTGCAATCGACGACCGCGATCGCGCCGGTGCACGGCCACGATCCACGAATGACGCGCGGCGGCCTCGTCGATGAGTGCGCCCGTGGCGTCGGAGGAACCGTCGTCGACGATCACCCAGCCGTCGGGCCGCACGGTTTGCGCGGCCATCGATGCGATCGTGTGGGAAAGGTTCTCGCCCTCGTTGCGGGCGGGCGTGACGACGACGTAGCGGGGAGAAGGCATGGCGCGAGGCGCGGCTAAGCGCGGCCGGTGGCGAGATAACGCGCGGTTTTCGACCACGCCTGCGGCCGGCCGAGCCAGTCGTAGGCGCCTTCGACCTTGGCGAGGAACAGGTCGCGGTCGTCCGCTCCACTGATCGGCAGCCGCCGCAGGGTGAACCGCTCGGCGTCCGGTTCGGCGCGTCCGATTGCGGTGGTCACGCCGTGGGTGTAGCCGGCGAGATGGAGCGCGAGGGCCATCGACGCCGCGAAGCGACGATCTGCCTGCGGGTAGGCATACGGATGCGAAAAGCCGGAGATGCGGGCGCCGAGCTGCTGTTCGATCGCGGCCTTGGAGGCGTCCACTTCGTGAAGCACGTCGCTCCAGGGCAGCGCATGCAGGCGCGGATGATTGACCGTGTGGGAGCCGAACTCGAAGCCCGCGCGGTGCAGTTCGCGAACCTCGTCCCAGGTCAGGCACGGATGCGACTGAAAGGATCGGCGTGTGTCGCCGATGAAGGCGGTGGGCAGATACACCGTGGCGCCAAAGCCGTGACGTGCGAGCACCGGCGCGGCCGCGACGGCGAAATCCAGCAAGCCGTCGTCGAAGGTGATCGCGCAGCAGCGGTGCGCTTGGCCGGGAGGGGGGGCGGCCGCCAGCGCCTCGCTGACCCCGACGCCGCGCCAGCCGGCGTCGGCCAGCCATTGCATGTGCTCCGAGAAACGCGCCGCCGACGTGCAGAGCCGCTTGAACGGCGGGATTCCCGGCTCGGGGTCGTCGGCGAGCCGGTGATACATGAGGATCGGCAGATGCCGGCCCGCCGGCCGGGACAGCGTGTGCCACGGCCGGACGACGCGGAGAGTGATCAGGCGGTCAAGGTGCATCGGAGGGCGCGGCGGCGCCGGCAAGGCGGTCCACCAGCTGCAGGTATTCGGATTTTCGTGACGCCCAGCCGTGACGCTGGGCGTAAGCGAGCGCGCGCTCGGTCAGCCGCTGCCGCAGGTCGGCGTCCCGCAGCACCTCCAGGACGGCCTGCGCGAGCTCGGCGACATTGCCCGATTCGAAGAAGCGCACCACGGACTCGTCGAAGTAATACTGGTCGATCCGGGTGCGCGAGACGACGACCGGCACCCCGAGCGACATGAACTCCATGATCTTGGTGCTGTAGGCCTCGTTGCCGAAGGAATCGGCCCGCTTGGGCACGACGCCGACGTCCGCGTTGGCCATGATCGCGGCAATCCGCGTCGCGGACACGGGAGGAAAAAACGACACCCGCCCGTTGAGCCCGATCCGGCCGGCCAGTTCTTTGAGGGCCGGCGCCATGTTGCCGTCGCCGTAGATGTGAAACTCGGCGTCCGGCAGCTCCGCGGCAACGAGCTTGAACGCCTGCAACGCGAGATCGACGCCCTGGTGCCACTGCAATCCGCCGGGAAAAAGCACGATCTGCCGCTCGTCGTGACGGGTGCGCAGGCCGCGGTGGAACGTGGCGTTATCGACGTGATTGATGAAGACGGAGCATTTTTCGCGGGTGCCGGTGCGCGCGGCGAATTTCTCCAGCCACAGGTGATTCGAGATGATCACGTGATTGGCAAAACGGGCGGCGCGTCGCTCGATCCAGCGCAGGAGGGCAAGCTGGCGGTGCCGCCCCTGCGCCGAAAATTTGCTGCCGTAGAACTCCGGCACGAGGTCGTGAATATCGAGGATCACGGGCGTGCCGGCGAGGCGGGGCAGCCAGGCGGCGAAGACCAGGAAATCGGGCAGGTTGTGGACGTGGACCAGATCGTAGCGCTCGCGCAGATGCCGGCGGCTCAGGTGCCAGGACGACGCGCAGAGGAAGCGCAAGAGCGGCCATGCGTAAGCCAGGCGCGACTGCGTGGATTTTGAGAAACGCGCCTGGATCCGGCAGACGTTTACGCCGCCGACGAGTTCTTGGCGCGGAAGCTCGGGGCTGCGGCGCAAGGCGAGGACGTCGACGGTGTCGCCGCGACGAACCAGGGTTTCGGCGTAACGGATGACCCGGCTGTCGCTTTCGTAGTGCGAGTGCGTGATCATCGCGATCCGGCGCGGCCGGGGCGGCGCGGGGCGGGGCGAAAAATCCCGGACGCAGGCCGCGAGCTGGCGCGGCAGCGGCTGCCAATACCGGCCGGCGTAGCGCTCGCGGACGTGCCGGAGAAGGTCTATATAGTGGGAAACCGGATACGTTCGGGCCGAGGCGGGTTCCTCGGGAAACCGCACGTAGTCGGGGTGCACGTTGAGCAGCGCCATCCCGCCCTTCCGCGCGATCCAGGCGAGCTTGCGGAACCAGAGCTCCGGCGTGCTTTCCCGCAGGACGAGAAACAGGGTGGAGTCCTGCGGCAGCGTGTAGGGCAGCTCGACATAGCCGTCGTCCGGCCCGCCGGCCGGCGCGCGGATCCAGATCGGGAACACCGTCCCGGCGCCGCGGGGCTGGAGCTCGAAGGGGTCCGTGTCGAAGGTGGACGAGTCGTAGGCGATCTCCAGCCGGTGGAGCCAGCGCAGGTTCCGCAACATGAAGCCGGCGCGAAAGCCGACGCTGCCCCATTCGCGGAGATACCGGTTGATGCGCGCGGCCTTGCGTTCGAAGCCGCGCGCGGACGCGAACAGGCGGCCGTCGTGCTCGAGATCGTGCACCGCGACCTCGAAGCCCTGCGCGCCGAGCCAGTCGCGCAAACTGGGCGGGACGGAGTAGCCGTTTTCGGGGATGAAGTTGAAGGACGAGCGGAAGCCGAGGGCCATCTCGAGCTCGGCCAGACGCTGGCAGCGCGCGAGGCCGGCCGCGCTCTCGACATCGTGCGTGAGCACGAAGGCGAACGGCAGGTGGCCGGGCCAGCCCGGCCAGCCGGTGGGCGGTCGACCCGCGCGCTCGTCGATCGGCCAGTGGGCGGCCGAGCGGGCACGTATCCGACGCGCGGAGACGCGGCGCAGCGCCATCCGGAGCCGCCATGGCAGGATGGGTTTCAGCAGATAATAAAGGCCGGTCTTGCTCGGCATGGGCGCGTCAGGCTTCGAATCCGGAATCCTGCTTCAGCCACGCGGGCAGGTAGGCGCGGGTGCGGTTGAGGACGACCGCGACCGGCACCCGCCGCTCCCCGAGGAGCGCGGCGGCGCGCTGCATCACGTCCTGGCCGGTGACCTCGGATTGGACGACGAGGACGAGCATGTCCATGAAGCCGGCGACGCGCGGAGTGATGCTGATCGGGCTGACGGCCGGCAGGTCGAAGATGATGTAGTCGAACTCGCTGGCGCGGAGCTTGGGCGCGAGATGCGCGAAGCGCTGCGGCAGTCGGCGGGAGAGCTGCTCGTGATTCGCGCCCTCGGCGACGACGAACAGATTGGCCTTCACCTGCGCGGGGTCGCGGCCCTGGTTGTCGAGCACCTGGTCGAGATCGCACATGGCCTTGCCGCGGACAAAGTGGCGCGCGGATTCCTGGCCGATGGTCATGTCGACCAGCAGGACGTTGCCCTCGCCGATCTCGGAGAGACTGCGGGCGAGACCGGCGGCGGTGGTGGAGATCCCCACGCCCTTGCCCAGGCCGGTCACGGCGACGAGCTTTGGCTTGTGATCGAGACCGTTGCTCTCGAAGAAGCCGATCAGCCGGTCCCGCAGCGTCTCGTGAAACGGACGGAGAAATTCCGATGCCGTGCCGTCGCGAAGCGCAGCGAGCGCGGGCGCAGCGGATCGGCCGGGCCGGCGCGCGTCCGGAATGGACAGCAACACGGGCGGATGCAGCAGGCGCTCGATGTCGGTGCGGCGCTTGACGGTGCGGTCGAGGTAGAGTTCGGCGACGAAGGCCCAGCCGAGACCGACGAGGATGCCGCCCCCGCCGAGCACGAGCATGATTTTTTGAAGACCGGAGGTGTCCCGGACGGCTGGCGAGGGCGTCTGGATCTGGCTGATATTGGAGACGCGTCCGGCGCCGAACGCCTCGTCGACCCGCGCCTGCTCGAGCGTCGACGCGTAGTAGCGGTAGTTCGTCTCCGCGAGGTCCTTCTTGCGGCGCAGTTCGGCGATGGCGGGTTCCAGGTCGTCGACGCCGGCGGCTTCCGCGCGCAGCGCGCTCATCTGCGTGTTCAGGAGTTTCAGCTTCGACTCGAGGGCGGCGACGCGGATCGACTGCGTCTCGAGATCGGTCTCCGCGCTCGCGGGGGCGCCGACGGCGGACGGCGGGAGGGCGAGCTTGCTGCGGGTGAACTGCGGGTAGGTGGCCTCGAGTTCGGCGCGGCTCTTCTCGACGGCGGCGATCTGTGCGCGCACGTCCTTGACGCGGGCATTTTCGTCGCGGAACTGCGTGAGCAGGTCCTGCTCCATCCGGTGGAGGGCCTCGAGACGAAGGACGAGGCTGCGGTATTCCTCGACGCGCTCGGTGGGGGCGACGGTTTCGTTGACGGGGAGCGTCGGCGCCGCGGCCGGCGTGGGCGAACGCTTCCGGAGCTCCTCCAGGATCGCGGTGCGTTCGGCGAGTTCGGCCTGCGTGGCGAAGATCTGCTGTCGCAACGACGCGATCTGTTCGGTGTAGGTGCGCTTGGCGTCTTCGAGGGAGAGCACGCCGGCCTTGTTACGCGAGCGGCGGAGATCCTCCTCGGTCTGGGCGAGCTGGGCGCGGAGCTGGTCGGTTTCGCGGGTGAGAAATTCGTCGACGGTGCCGGAGGCGCGATGGATTTCGACGTGGAGACGAAGATAGTGGTCGATCACCTCGCGCAGCACGCGCGGGGCGACCTGTGGATCGCGGTGGCGGTAAGCGAGGCGGATGACGCTGCTGCGCGGCGGACTTTCGACGAGGAGGTCGCGGCGGATGTCGGCCGCGGCGCGGTTGAGTTCGTTGCCGGGCGGCGCGTCGCCGAGGATGGTGCGCGGCCCCACGGCTTCGGCGACCTGGCGGGCGAGGTCCCAGCTCGTGATGATCTCCATTTCCGAATCGAGGATGGTTTCGCCGCGCTGGTCGGGCGACTTGGCGGTGGCCAGCGCGGCCGCCGGCGCCGGCGCCTTCGTCTCGGCGACGTAGCGGATGAACAGCTTGGCCTCCGATTGATACGGCGGCGACAGGAGCAGGCGGGCGGCGACCGCAAGAGCGATCCCGATGAACGAGCACGTGAGAATGCCGGTCTTGTGGCGGAACAGGACCAGGTAGATGTCGCTCAGCGACCAACCGGGGCTGTCAGCACGATCGAGTGGCGGGGTCACGGCAAAATGAAGCGGAGGCAGCCGTCAGGCGGCGTGCCGGTAGAGAGTCGCGCCCACCCAGCGGGCGAGTGAAAGAGGAAGCACCTGGACGAAGCGGCGGGTCCAATCCGTGGAAGGCAACCGGCCGGTGAGGAAGCGGCCAGAGCGGGGATCGAGACGAAAGTAGTCGATGCGGCGTTCCTCGGGATTCCAGCCCAGCTTGAACTGGCGGAGACCCTCGTGGCCGGTCGCGGTCCGACCGAGGTCGAGCGACGCGAAGCCATGCTGCGCATACCACTCGAGGGCGCGCCAGAGCACGAGGTGGTTGGCGCGAACCGGACGGGCCGCCGGCAGCGAGGCGCTGTACTTATAAAGAGCGTGACGGCCGAAATGGAGAAAGAGCGCGCCCGCGACCGGCCGACCCTCGTGCCGCGCGAGGACGACCCAACCCTGATGGCGCGCGAGCAGGTGATGGTGCAATCCGTCGAAGAAACGGAACGGCTGGGGCGGCACGCCGTGGCGGCGCCGGGTGACGCCGTGGAGCTCGTAGAAGCTTCGGACGGACGCGAGGCTTTGGGAGAACTCGATGGAAACTTCGCTGCGCTCGGCGCGGCGAACGGCGCGGCGGGTGCGCTCGCGACACGCCGCGAACAGTGCGGCCGGAGGCTGGTGGAGATCGATGCGATGGCCGTGGTAACGACAATACGGGACGGCGGTCGGGGCGAGTCCGCACGCACTGCGCAGCTCGAGATAGCGCCAGCAGCGGGCGCGTCCCTCGGCGATCGCCGCCGCCAGCAGATTTTCAGGCGGTGCGTCGCCGCTGGCGCTCGCGGCACAAGCGTCGCTGAACGGGAGCGACACGCCGCGTCGGCCGCTGAGCCAGGAGTTGACCTCCATCAACGGCAAGGCCGCGACGAGATTTCCTGCGGCGGTGGCGGTGGTGAGATAGACGGGCCGGCAGCCATAGGCGTGGTGCAAGACGGCGGCCCAGCCCGCGGTGTGGAAGCAGGTCGCGTCGGGCAGGCCGGCGACACGGCGGTCCCAGCCCGCCGCGGTGAGCGGGTTTTCGCGCTGGACGGGAGCGGCCGGCATCGCAGCGGGTGGGCAGCGCGAAAGAAGGTGTCAGAGGGAATGGCTGAGCTCGGCCTGGGACGACTGCTGCTCGAGCGCGTCGCGCAGTTCGGCGGCGACGCCGGCCACCTGGTCGAAGGTGAGCTGGGCGTACATCGGGAGCGAAAGCACCTCGCCCGCCCACTCCTCCGCGACGGGAAAGGAGCCGGGCTTGTAACCAAGCGATTGATACGCCTCCTGCAGGTGCACGGGTTTCGGGTAATGGATGCCGGTGGCGATGCCGCGCTGCGCGAGCACGTTGGCGAGATGGTCGCGGCCGCGCACGCGCACGGCGTAGAGGTGGAACACGTGCAGCTGCCCCGGCGCGGTGACGGGTGTGACGATGTTGGGGCAGCCGGCCAGCCCGGTTTCGTAGGCGCGGGCGAGTTCGCGGCGCATGGCATTGTCGCGTTCGAGCGTGCGCAGCTTGATGCGGAGGCAGGCGGCCTGGATGCCGTCCATGCGCGCGTTCCAGCCGATGCGGGTGTGATGGTAGCGGCGCTCCTGACCGTGATCGCGGAGGACGAAAATGCGCTGCGCGAGCGCCTGATCGTCGGTCACGACCGCACCCGCCTCGCCGAGCGCGCCGAGGTTCTTGCCCGGATAGAAACTGAAGCAGCCGAGGTCGCCGATCGAACCTGCGCGGCGGCCCTTGTATTCGGCGCCGTGCGCCTGGCAGGCATCCTCGACCACCCGCAGGCCGTGTCGCCGGGCGATTTCCATGATGGCGTCCATGTCCGCCATCTGGCCGTAAAGGTGCACGGGAATGATCGCCCGGGTCCGGGGCGTGATGGCGCTCTCGAGCAGTGCGGGATTCATGGTGTAGGTGACCGGATCGATGTCGACGAACACGGGCCGGGCGCCGGTGTAACTGATCGCCTCCGCCGTCGCCATGAAGGTGGCGGGAACGGTGATGACCTCATCGCCCGGAGCGATGCCGAGCGCGAGCAGGGAAAGCCAGAGGGCGTCGGTGCCGCTGCCCACACCGGCGGCGTAGCGGCTGTGGCAGAAGGCGGCGAAATCGCGTTCGAACTGTGCGACGAACGGGCCGCCGGCGAACGCGCTGCTGTCGATCACCTCGACGATGGCGGCGAGGAACTGTTCACGGAGCGGGCGGTGCAGCGCGTTCAGGTCAAGAAACGGGACATTGACGGATTTCATGGGAGTTGAGCGGACGAAGCGGATTCAGCGGTCTCGGAGCGGTGCGGCGGGAGCGGCCGGGCGGGATTGCCGGCGACGACCGTGTCGGGCGGCACGTCGTGAGTGACGACGGCGCCGGCGCCGACGAGCGCGCGTTCGCCGATGGTGATGCCGCCCCGGAGCGTGGCGCCGGATCCGATCGAGGCCCCGCGCTTCACGACGGTGGGAATGCACTGCCAGTCGCGCTCGTCCTGCAGCGCACCGTCGCCGTTGGTCGCGCGGGGACGGAGATCGTTGATGAACGTGACGCCGTGGCCGACGAACACCTCGTCTTCGATGGTGACGCCCTCGCAGACGAACGTGTGACTGGAGATCTTGCAGCGGCGGCCGATGCGCACGCCCTTCTGAATCTCGACAAACGTGCCGATGCGCGTCTCGTCGCCGATCTCACAGCCGTAGAGATTGACGAAACCGTAGCAGCGGACGCCGCGCCCGAGCTTCACGTCGGGCGCTATCAACTGGGTGGCGGCGAGGTTCATTTCGCGGCGTGCGGACGAGCCTCGGGCGATTTCGGGCGGATGCCGTTCCCGTTGCTTGAAACCGCGGCGGCCGTCGCACGGGCGGAGCGGTAGCCGGAGTTGAACGAGAAGGGCGGCGCGGAGCGTCCGGGCAGCGGCGCCGGCCCGAGTTCGATCGGCGCGCCACTCGCCTTCAACGAGGCGGTGGAGGCTTCAAGGATGCGCACGATCTCCATGCCGGACACGCCCGAGGTGAGCGGGACGGCGCCGGTGGCGATGCAGTCGAGGAAGTGACGGCACTCGGTGCGCAGCGGCTCGTCCTGTTTCACATAGGGCGAATAGGTGTCGCCGTAGTGATACGCGTAATGGAACTCCGCGAACGTGTCGTAGTGCGGCGGGCGTTCCACGCGGACGTCGAAGATCTTCACCTTCTCCTGCGTAGCGATGTCGTCGTAGACGATCATGCGCTTGCTGCCGACGATGGTCATCTCCCGGATTTTTCGCGGATCGTGCCAGCTGCTGTGGATGATCGCGGAGCGTTCCTTCGCGAAGTGCAGGGTCATCGCGGTCACGTCCTCGATGCCCTGCGTGATGAGGGCGGCGCCGCGACAGTTCACGCTGTGCGGCAGCTCCTGCATGATGTGCAGGATGATCGAGATGTCGTGGGGCGCGAGGTCCCAGGCGACGTTGATGTCCTTCTGGAAGAGCCCGAGGTTGAGCCGGCGTGCGGAAATGTAGCGGAGGTCGCCGATGTCGTGGTTGTCGACGATCTCCTTGATCTTCCGGACGGCGGCCGAGTACAGGAACGTGTGTCCCACCATGAGGACGAGCCCCCGGGCGGCGGCGAGCGCATTGAGCTCCTCACACTGGGCGATCGATGCCGCCATCGGCTTTTCGATCAGCACGTGCTTGCCCGCGAGGAGCGCAGCCTTGGCCATCGGAAAGTGAAACCGGACCGGGGTGGCGATCGCGATCGCATCCAAGTCGCTGCGGCGGACGAGCGCGTCGAACTGCGCGACCCCTTCGACCTCAGGATAGAGCTCGTGCATGTGCGCCAAGCGTTCCGGGCTGGCATCGCACACGGCGCGCACACGACATTCGTCCAGCGCGTGAAAGTTGCGGATCAGGTTGGGGCCCCAATAGCCACAGCCGACGACGGCGACGTTGATTCTTTTTTTCATGGGACCGGAATGGAAGGCGGGCGATGCGGAGTGGAGGGAATGGGCCGGGGCACGGCCACGGCGCGGGAAGCGGGCGCCTCGCGGGAGTCGACGCCGAGGACGGCGATCCGGGCGCGGCGGCGAACGCGAAGCGCCTCGAGCACCTGCCCGAGAAGCACTGGGGCGGTGCGCGCGAGGATCGACAGGTCGCCGCTCAGCGACAGCCGTTCGCGGTAGGCGAGATCGAGCTGGATCATCTTTTCGAACGTGGTCCGGTTTTTACCGGAAACCTGCCAGAGCCCGGTCAGGCCGGGCATGGCCGCAAAGCGCCGCCGTTGCGTCGCGTCGAAATGCTCCAGTTCGTACGGGAGGCACGGACGCGGGCCCACGAGACTCATCTCGCTGCGCAGCACGTTCAGGATCTGCGGCAGCTCGTCCAGGCCCGAGGCCCGCAGCAGCCAGCCGCCGGGAAACAGGCGCGGATCGCGGCGACCGTCGAGCTTCTGCATGGGCGTCCCCGAGCGGAACAAGGCGGCCACGTGGGCGCGGTGCGACTCGGTCTCCACGCCCAGGTGCATGGTGCGAAATTTCAGCAGCCTGAAAGCGCGGCCATCGAGGCCGATCCGCTCCTGCTCGAAGAAGATCGGTCCGCGGGAAAACAGCAGCACGAGGATCCAGACCAGGAGCACGCAGACTCCCAGCAGCGGCAGCGCGACGAGGACGCCCGCGAGATCGAGCGTGCGCTTCCAGCGGGGAAGCGCCGCGGCGGCGGAGATCGGCAGAACGGACATGGCAGGCACCCCGGCCGGGTCCGGCGGGGTGAAACGGAGCGAACGGCGGCGCCGCC
This sequence comes from Opitutaceae bacterium, assembly GCA_040255565.1. Lineage (GTDB taxonomy): Bacteria > Verrucomicrobiota > Verrucomicrobiia > Opitutales > Opitutaceae > Opitutus. Next base: position 306,315 of record JBDZVH010000004.1, read on the forward strand.
GTATTCACTCCACGGTGACGGACTTGGCGAGGTTGCGGGGCTTGTCGACGTCGCAGGCGCGCTCGAGGGCGATGTAATACGCCAGGAGCTGCACGGGGACGGTGGCCACGATCGGCAGGACGGCCTCGTGGCAGGGCGGGAGGAAAATCGTCTCGTCGGCGAGCCCGTCGGGCAGTTCGGTGCCCTCGGTCACGATCGCGATCACCGGCCCGCGACGGGCCTTGATCTCCTGCATCGACGACAGGACCTTCGGGAACATTTCGCCGGCCGGGGCGAAGATGACGGATGGACAGTGTTCGCTGACGAGGGCGATGGGGCCGTGTTTCATCTCCGCCGCAGGGTAGCCTTCGGCGTGCAGGTAGGAGACCTCCTTGAGCTTGAGCGCGCCCTCGAGCGCGATCGGAAAGAGCGAAAGCCGGCCGAGGAAAAGCATGTCGCTCGCGTTCGCAAAACGCTGCGCGATTTCGCGCACGCGCGGGGCCTGGGCGAGGACGCGGCGGACGAGGTCCGGCGCGGTCTTGAGCGCCGTCACGTAGGCGAGTCCGTCGCTGAAACTCATGTCGCGCAGACGGGCAACATAGAGCGCGATCAGCGCGCCGAGGAGCAGCTGCGAAGTGAACGCCTTCGTCGAGGCGACGCCGATTTCCGGTCCGATGTGCTGGTAGATGCCGCCGTCGGTTTCGCGGGCGATGGTGGAGCCGACGACGTTGCTGATGGCGAGCACGCGATGACCCTTGCGCCGGGCCTCGCGCAAGGCGGCGAGCGTGTCGATCGTTTCGCCTGACTGGCTGATCACGAACATCAGCGTGTTGGCCTGCAGCGGGGCGTTGCGGTAGCGGAACTCCGAGGCGTAATCGACTTCGCAGGGGATCCGCGCGAAGCGTTCGATCAGATGTTCGGCGACCAGGCACGCATGCCACGCGGTGCCGCAGGCGCAGAAATGAAAGCGTTCGATCCCGCGGAGCTCCGCCGCGGTGACGTTGAGTCCGCCGAACTTCGCGGTGCTCCCGTCCTCCGCGATGCGGCCGCGCATCGTGTTTTCGAGCGCGGTCGGCTGCTCGAAGATCTCCTTCAACATGAAGTGCGGGTGCCCGCCGAGCTCCACGCTGTCGACCGACCAGTCGATCGTGGACAGCGCCGGCTCGACGCTCGCCAGGTCGAACGTCCGAATCGCGAACGAGTCTGGCGTGAGCAGCGCGATCTCGCCATCCTTCAGGTAAACGACGTTCTGCGTGCGCCCGAGAAAGGCTGCGACGTCGGACGCGACGATGTACTCGCCGTCGCCCAGCCCGAGCACCAGCGGCGAGGCCTTCCGCGCGGCCACGATGTTGCCGGGGTGATCGACCGAAAGCAGCGCGATGCCATAGGTGCCCTCGACATCGGCCAGCGCGCCACGCACCGCGGCGAGCAGCCGGCTGCCGTTGAGCGAGGCGTCCGCGTGCGCGTAGTGGTAGGCGATCAGGTTGCAGAACACCTCGCTGTCGGTTTCGGAACGCGAAACATAGCCGCGTTCGGCGAGGAAACGGCGCAAGGGGAGAAAGTTTTCAATGACGCCGTTGTGGATCAGCGCGAACTTCCCGTCGCTGCTCAGGTGCGGGTGCGCATTGGCGTCGCTGACGCGTCCGTGCGTCGCCCAGCGCGTGTGGCCGATGCCGCACGTTCCTTTCAGCGCCTGCGGCAGGACGAGCCGCGACAGCACCTCGACCCGCCCCGCACGTTTGGCGAGGGAGAGTCCGTGCGCCTCGACCGTGCAGAGGCCGGCCGAGTCGTAGCCCCGATACTCGAGCCGCTTCAAGCCCTCGAGCAGGATCGGGACGGCAGGCTGCCGTCCGACGTAGCCGATGATGCCGCACATGGCGGAGGGAGGCGCGACAACGGTCGCTATTTCCGCGGACGAAGGAAGCGCAGGGCGCCGAGCAGCAGCGCGACGCCGAGCAGGAGCAGGGCGGCGGTGCTCGCGCCATCGGGCAGTCGAAGGACCGCACCGAGGACAGGGCAGGAATCGAGTGAGGCCGGCACGCCGGCGAGGTGTTTGAAACTGGAGGACAGGTTCATGGCGATGGGCTGGTTGGATTGAGGCGAAGCGAAACGAGGAGGTGCCGTCAGGCCGGCACGAGTTGATCCCGGTGCACGGACATGCGCGCGCCGTGCTGCAGCAGCGTGAGGAGGATTTCGACGCGATCCGCGTCGTCGCGCGCGTGGAGGATGATCGCGGTCAGTCCCCGCAGCGGCCCCTGGGCAATTTCCACGCGGTCGCCCGCCTGCAGGCTGCGCTGCACCTGCGCGGCCGCGAGGGCGTCGCCGGCCCACTCGCGCAACTCCGCGACCAAGGCATCCGCGACGACGGCCGGGCGCCCGCCGAATTGTACGATATCGTCGATGTCTGGAGCGTAGCGGACCGCGCGAAAGGAGATGCCGGGATCGAAACGACAGAAAACGTAGCGCGGAAAAAGCGGCCCGACGACGCGACGTCGCACCCGGCGAATCGTGCGATACTCCTGCAGCAGCGGGCAGTAGGTTTCGAGTTGCAGGTTCGTGCGAAGGTAGCTCACGACCTGCGACTCCTTCTTCGGTTTGGTGTGGAGGCAGAACCAGTTCATCGGAGGCGGGGGTGGTGGAAAGGCCTGGTTGAAAAAGCTGCCGCCATCGCGGTGCATGCCCGAGGGGCAAGTGCATCACTTAGGTGCGAAGCAAGGAAGCGAGCCACCTACGACGACAACGGCCGGGAGGCGGCGACGATCAGGGCGGGCAAGAGGGAGCTGAAACGCTAAGGCAGGACGAACAGGAGCAGGAAAATCACTGCGACCGCGGCGTGGCGCGAACTCGATCTGGAAAGCAAAGCGCGCAGAGGCGGTGGCGGCCCGCGTCGGCTGCATTGACATGAACGCACGCGAACGACGGAGCCTTTGTCGCAAGGTACGAACGCTGGCAGATAAACCTTACGTGGGACATGGACGTCAGCTTATCCGACGGCTACGTCGCGATCAATTGGGTAGAGTTTACGGCCAGAATAGGCGGTTTCCTTAGGGTCCAGCAGCAGCCGTCGTGGGGAGCGACGCGGTGCGCCGGGAATCAATTAAGCGTTTTGAGAGATCCGCACTAAGGCACTGCCTTAGGCGCCTCTGTTTTGTCGGCGAATTTGCCAGTGCGGCGGAGGGCGAAAAACCGCGCCGGCGCGACGACGTCAATTCGAGTGCCTGGACTCGTTCTCGAGCCACTGCACGGCGGTGCGGATGAGCGCGGTCGAGCTGGTGATCGCGAGCTTGCGCTTGATGTTGGCGCGATGCACGTCGACGGTCTTGCGACTGAGGCGGAGCAGTTCCGCGACTTCGCGCGCGTCGCGTCCCTCGCCGAGGAGACGGAAAATTTCGAACTCGCGGTCGCTGAGACGGCCCACGATCGATTTGTGATTGCGCGGCGCGGGGCCGGCGAGTCCGCGCAGCATCCGTCCCGACTGGTTGGGACTGAGAAAGACGCCGCCCGCGAGGACCAGCCGGATGGCGCCGAGAATCGCGTCGCTGCCCGCGTTCTTCATGATGAAGCCGCTCGCGCCGGCGCGCAGCGCGCGCTCGGCATAGTGCTCCTCCTCGCGCATGGTGAGCACGAGAATCTTGAGCTGGGGATCGAAGGCCCAGACGTCCTTGATGAACTCGACGCCGGCGCGGCCGGGCATGGAGAAATCCGTCATCAGGAGGTCGGGGCGCGCGCGAGGCAGCGCGCCCATCGCTTCGGCTGCATCGGCCGCTTGCGCACACACCTGCATGTCGGGTTGCGAGTCGATCAGCTGCGCCAGACCGGAACGGACGATCGGATGATCGTCGACCACCATCACGCGCGCCGGGGCCTTCGCGGCGCCGGGCGGGGTGCCGCCGGATTCCGGCGACGGAGTATTGACCGAGTTCATACGCTGCCCTCGTCGGGCGAAGTGGTGCTGGGGTGAAATGTGCAGACGACTTCAGTGCCGCCGCCGGCGCGGCGGCCCACGTGCAGCGTGCCGTTGATGGCCGACGCGCGGTATTGCATGATGCGCAGTCCGATGCCCGGACGCTGCCGCGGGTGCTCGGGGACGCCAATGCCATCGTCCTCGATCCGAAGTTCCACCTCGCCGTCCCGGGCGGCGAGACGCAGGCCGATTCGGCGCGCCTGCCCGTGGTGGACGGCATTGTTGATGGATTCCTGCGCGATGCGATACAGATGCGTGCCCGCGACGGGATCCTCGAAGACGACCGGAGGATCGCAGTGGAAACGACAGGGTCGACGGTAGACGCGCGCGGTGTTGGCGGCCAGTTCGCGCAGCGCCGACACGAGCGTGTCGCGCCCGCGCGCGACCGGCACCAAGCCGCGGGCGAGCGCCCGCGCGTGATCGATGCAGTGCCGCAGTTGGCCCGCGAGCTGTTGGAGCCGCGCCTCGCCGGCCGGAGTCACCGCCTGACGGTCGCGCGAAAGCGTCATGCACGTGAACTCCAGTCCCGAAAGCTGCTGGCAAAGGTCGTCGTGCAGATCGTTGCCGAACCGGCGCTGCTCGTTTTCCACCGCCCGCAGGATCCTGCGCTCGAGGTCGACCCGCTGGGTGACGTCCCGCACGAACCAACGCGAATAGAGGAGGAGATCGTCGCGCCAGAAACCGTTTCCGTCGGCCAGCGCGTGGACGCGGCCGCCGTCCCGGGTCCGCAGGTGAACGCGGACGTTGTGCACCGTTCGATGGGCGGCAATCTCCTGCAGCAGCGGCTGCGCGATGTCGGGCTGAACGAACCAGTCACTGAAACGTCCGCCGAGCAGTTCGGCTTCCGGCCGGCCCAGCATCGCGCCTTGGGCGCGGTTGACGCGGATCACGCTGCCGGCCGGGTCGACCCAGGCCAGTCCGAGGGGAGCGTCGTCGAAAAAATCGGTGAGCGCCTGCTCCCGCTCGCGCAGAGATACCTCCATCTGCAATTGCGCCGTGACGTCGTGACAGAGGCAGACGAGGCCCGTGAGCTTTTGCGTCGCGTCGCGGATCGGCGTCACCGACGACGACACGATGAGGCGGTGACCACGCTGGTGGCGCCGCGCGGCATGGAACGGCGGCACGGGCGACCCGGTCTGAATGCGCTCCACCATTTCGCGCCACGAGTCGCGATCCTCCGGGAAAAGCAGAACGCTCATCGGGCGTCCGACGATCTCCGACGCGGCGTAGCCGTAGAGCTGTTCGGCGCCGTGATTCCAGGACTCGATGCGTCCATCGAGGTCGATGCTGACGATCGCGTGGGTCGACGACGCTTCGATCGCCGCCAGCCGCGCTCGCAACTGCTGCATGACCTGCTCCGGAGCCGACAGCTCTCTCACCACCACCGTGCAACGGCGACGATCGCCGAGCGTCGCGCACGCGATGGTCGCCTCGATCGGAAACTCCGCCCCGTCGATCCGCCGGCCGGTTTTGGCGTCGAGCCGAACCGCCGCCGGGCCCTCCTGGCGCCGGAGGTGGTCGAACTGGGTGCGAAGCGCCGTGCGGAAGCGGACGGGCAGCAAGGTTTCCAAACGACGTCCGATGAGGCGTCCGGCTTCGCCGCCGAACATCCGCTCGGCCGCCGGATTCACGAGCTCGATCCGGCGGCGGTCGTCGAGGGAGAGGATCGCGTCACCCACCGAGCCGGCGATCCGCGCAAACTGTGCCTGCGTCTCGCGCAACTGTTCCGTCGCACGGACGGACCCGGAGATGTCGCGCACAGCGCACAGGCCGCTGACGCGGCCACCCGCGCGGACGGGCAGGCGCACGCCATCGACGGCGATCGTGTCAGCCCGGGGCCGGCCCGTCCGGGAGGCGAGGGCGAGTTCGCGCGTGCGCGGAGCGCGCGTGCCGAAGAGCTGCCGGCGAAAGGCGTAAAGCGCGTCCTGGGATCCGGCGGCGACGAACTCCGCGAGCCGGCGTTTTTGAATCGAAGTTTCGGATACACCGAGCAGTCGGGCGGCGGACGGGTTCGCCCGCAGGATCCGGCCCTCTTCGTCGAGGATCAGGTAGCCCAGCGGACTGAATCGGAAGAGTTCCCCGAAGCGGTCGCCCGACGGGCTCGAGGAGCCGGGCCGACCGGACTTGTGCAAGGCTGGCGGCGGCTGCGGCGATTTCCGTGGGCCGCACCCCGTGCCCGCCACGCGCGGAGCGTCGCCGGCTGGCGTCATGGATTTCGCGTGGGGCATAACGACGCGGAAGGGGGACCTGTAGGCAAGTCACTCAGCCGGTGCCGGCAGGGCAAGGACGAACACCGATGGTGGCGCGGTATCGGCGAAACGCCGATGGAGCGGCGCGCTCTCTCCCCCGCCTCGCCCGCGCGGCGGCAGTGAGTGGACGCGGCCCGATCATCCGTCGATTATTTACCATCTGGGTCCGCGAGCTACGCATCCGCTGCCGAAGAGCACGCAGTATTTGCAAGTCATGCACCCTAGGCAGCCCAGGTGCCTCGGCGCGGTTAGCGTCCGCGCGCGACCGCGCGTTCGCGCAGCGCCTCGTAGATCGGCAGATTGCCCATCATCTCGGCGACGCCGTAAGCGGCCATACAGCTGACGAGGAGGGGGAGCATGAAACCGTAAACGCCGGTCAATTCTATCATCAGTACGATGCCGGTGAGGGGAGCGCGGACAACCGCGGTGAACATCGCACCCATGCCGAGGACGCAAAACACCGCCGGAGTCAGCGAGGGGGCCGACGCGACCGCGTGCACTCCGACGCCGAAACACAGCCCGCCGAGTGCGCCCAGCACCAGCAACGGGGCAAAAATACCGCCGGCAGCGCCGGAACCGTAGCTCAGCATCGTCAGCGAAAAACGGGCGACGATGAAAAGTGGCAGCACCGAAAACGCGAGCGCGCCCGACAGCGCGAGTTGCACGAGCCCGCCGCCCGATCCGGCGAGTCCCGGCACCGCCCATCCAACCAGTCCGACCAGGCCGCCGATCGCGGCGCCGATCAGCAGCGGCGACCAGCGCGTGAAGCGATCACGCAGATCGAGGCTCGCGAGCAGGCAGCGGTTGAACAGCACGCCAAAGCCACCCATCACCACGCCCAGCAGCGCGGCCCAAGGGAGCGAGGCGACTCCCGGAGCCGGAACTCCGCCGACGTGAAAGACCGGCATCTCGTTCAGCAGGAGGCGCGCGACCACGTCGCCCGAAACCGACGCGAGAAACGCCGCCACAAACAGCACCGGGGTGAAATTGCCGTGCAACTCCTCGAGCACGAAGACCAACCCCGACAGCGGCGCGTTGAACGCGGCCGCGAGTCCCGCCCCCGCACCGGCGCTGATCAGCGCGCGTCGTTCGCCTTCGCCGGCCTTCACGCGCAGTAATTCCGAGACCATTGCGCCGACGCCGCTGCCCATCTGCACCGTGGGGCCTTCGCGACCGAGCGCGAGTCCCCCACCGATGCCGAGCACGCCACCGATGAACTTCACCGGCAGGAGGCGTTTCCACTCCGGCGCCATTTCGCGCGCGAGCACGAGTTTCACTTGAGGAATGCCGCTGCCGCCGGCATGCGGCGCGAAACGACGTACGAGCCAAACCGCCAGACTGCCGCCCACGACTCCCAACGCGACCGCCAGCGCCAGGCCACGCCAGTCGTCAAAGCGCGAAACCAAGGCCGTCCGACCATGCTCGGCAGTTTCCAGCGCGAGGCGAAACCCGCCTCCGAGAATCCCCGCCACGACGCCGACGACGATCGCCTTGAAGACAATGTGGCGCCGCCGCACCTCCGTGGTGCTGAGCGCGGTGTCGTTCGAAGCAGACTGCATCCGACCAGCGAACGTCCTCCCGTCGCAGTGACACAAGGGCGAATTTGCGCGTTTGGTCCGCGCTCAACCGTGGCGCGAGAACCAATAAACGATCGCCGCCATCGCCACGAGAAACACCACCACGCCAACGACGACGCCAAGATTCACCTTGGTGGTGCGACGCTTGATATCGACCTCCGGCAGGCCGCTGCTTTCCTTGTCGATCGCCATGCCGCGAAAGACCGATGCGCCCGGGCGCAGTTCCGCCCGGCGCGAGCGCGGCCGGCGCTGCGGGCAATCGTCCGGTGCGCCCGTGCGGATTTTTCCCGCGAGCGGATGGGGCGCCGGCCGCGTGGCGCCTCCGCGCGCCCGGGCCTATCGTGCGCCATGGATCCGCTTTTCATCATCGTGCCGATTCTGTTGGCCATCCCGGCGCTCTACCTGCTGTTTCGCCGCCCGATCAAGCGCCAGGGCGGCGACCTGCGACCGGACGCCACGGAGCGGCGCGAGCTCACCGGCGAGGAGCAGTGGCAAAGCCGTCACAACCCGCCCGACCGCTGAGACTCCGTGCGCCGCCTGTTCAAGCTGTATCGCGGGCGGCGAAGGTTTTTGCCACGCATGCCGAGAGCAGGCGCCGCGTGGCGGGCAACGCTTCCCGCAGCGGCAGATCGGCGGGCGTGATCGCGTGTGGTCGCAGCGAATCCGGCAGACCCGGGCCGAATTGTCCGGCGAACACCTCGACGCGCTTGCCGAGTGCCGCGGCCCGTAACACGAGCGAACCGGGGCCCTTGCCCTCCAGCGATGTCGTGTCGAAACGGCCTTCTCCGGTGAGGAGAACGTCCGCGGCGGCGAGCCGGGCCTCCAATTCGCACCATGCGGAGAGCAATTCGAAACCGCTGACCAGGCGAGCGCCGAGAGCGGTGACGAGGCCGAAGGCAATGCCTCCGGCTGCACCCCCGCCGGGCGTGGCGCTCGCGTCGGCGCCGCGCGCGAAGGCGCGCAGCCGGCCCGCCATGCGCCGCATTTCCGCTTCGAGGCGCTCGGCATCGTCGGGCCGGAGGCCTTTCTGCGGACCGTAAACCAGGGTTGCACCGCGCGGGCCGAGCAGCGGATTGGAAACGTCGCAGGCGATCCGGACCGGCGGCAGCGCGGCGAGCTGTCCTTTGATTTCGGATACGCGGGGCCATGCGGCGGGAACGGGCGAAACGACGACTTGGCCGTTCGCGTCGAGAAAACGGGCGCCGAGCGCGGCGAGGGCGCCCGCGCCGGCATCGTTCGTCGCGCTGCCGCCGACGCCGAGCACGATTGCCGCCGCGCCGGCGTCGCGCGCGACGAGCAGCAGTTCGCCGGTGCCCGCCGAAGTGGTTTGCCAGGGATCGCGTTGCTCGGGACGGAGGAGCGCGAGTCCGCTCGCGGCGGCCATTTCGACCAGCGCCACCGGCGCCGAGGCGTCGAGGGAAGTCGGGAGCGCCAGGAGGTGGCGTGCCGCCGGCGGGAGGTGCGCGAGCGGGACCAATCCGATCTTCGCCTCGACCGGAGCTCCGCGCGGGCCGGTCACGACGGCGCGGCGTTCCTCTCCGCCGAGCGCCGAGGTGAGCACCTCGACGAAACCTTCGCCGCCATCGGTGAGTGGACAAACCTCTGTTTCGATCTCGGGCCGCACCGAGGCCAACGTCTCACGGACCACGGCGCAGGCGTCGCGTGCGGACAGGGCATCCTTGAACTTGTCGAAAGCGATCAGCGCGCGCATCGCCGCGATGCTCACGGTCGCCCCGGCGGACTTGCAACACGTTACATCTGTGCGCCGCGACGAAAATGGCCTTGGCGGGAGGGTGACGAGCGTGGATTTTCCCTGCTTCCACGATGACTTCCTACCGCCTCTCGATTTTTCTTCGCCTCGGTTTCCTCGTTTCGTCGCTCGGGTTGACGGGCTCGGCCTCCGCCGCGCCGGCCTTGGTCGTCGTGATCAGCATCGATCAGTTCCGCGGCGACTATCTGGAGCGCTTTCATCGTCATTTCGGACCGGACGGTTTCAACCTGCTGCTGGAGCGTGGCGCGAACTTCGTCGACTGCCATTACCGGCATGCGCACACGAAAACGGCCCCCGGCCACGCGGTGATTCTCAGCGGCGTGCACGCCGACGTGAACGGCATCATCGCGAACGACTGGATCGATCGTGAAACATTCGCCTGGACCTCGTGCGTCGAAGATCCGTCGGCTGCGATCGTCGGCCTCCCGCCGCGCACCGGACCGCTTTTGCCAGGAATGGGGAATCCGCAGAAAGGTCGCTCGCCGCGCAATTTCCTGGCCGTGACGGTGGGCGACGAATTGAAGCTGAACCGCGGCGGTCGTCCGAAGGTGATCGGAATTTCACGGAAGGATCGGTCCGCGATCCTGATGGCCGGCAAGACGGCCGACGCCGCCTATTTCATGGATGGCGCCAGGATGGTGACTTCGACGTATTACATGAACGAGCTGCCCGAATGGGTGCGCGCGTGGAATGCGGAGGAGAAGGTCGACGCTTATTTCGGCCGCGTCTGGGAACGCTTCCTGCCCGAATCTGCTTACGCGATCCAGGGCCCCGACGACATGCCCGGCGAGGACACGACGGCCGGGCGTTTGGGCAACACCCTGCCGAAAAAAGTGACCGGCGGCGACGCGAAGCCCGGCCCGCAGTTCTACAGCGCGTTCGAAAACACCCCCTTCGGCAACGAGGTGCTCGAGGACTTTGCGGAGGCCGCGGTGTTAAACGAACAACTGGGCCGGCATCCCGGCGTCACCGACCTGCTGTGCCTCAGCTTTTCGGCGAACGATTCCATCGGGCATCTGTATGGTCCCGACAGTCACGAGGTCATGGACAACGTGGTTCGGATGGACCGGACGCTCGCGAAATTTTTCGCCTTTCTGGACAAGCACGTGGAGTTGAAAAACTGCCTGATCGTGCTCACGGCCGATCACGGCGCGGCGCCGATGCCCGAGCGCGTCAAGGCCGCGAGTCCGCACCTGGTCGCTGGCCGCATCGACAGCAAGGTGCTGCAAGCGACGGGCGAGGCGGCGTTGAATCGCGCGTTCGGGCCGCTCGCCGACGGAGGCAACTGGCTCGTGCGCGACGATTCCTGGTTCCTGCTGTACCCGGCCGCGTTGAAGGAGAAAAAGGTCGACGCGGCGGCCGCGCAGGCGGTCGTCCGCGATGCGTTGCTCACCCTTGATTTCGTCGCCACCGCCTTCACCCGCGCGCAGCTCGAGAAAGGAGAGGTGCAGGACGAACTGGGCCGCGCAACGCTGCTGAGCTTCAACCGCGCCCGCAGCGGCGACGTGTATTTCATCGCCAAACCCTATTTCGTGTCGCGCAAGACCGGCACGAATCACGGCTTGCCGTACAATTACGATACGCACGTGCCGCTGCTGTGGTTCGGCGCGGGTGTGCGGCCCGGCGTGCGCGTGGAGCGCGTCGGCGTCGACGACATTGCGCCGACGCTGGCGCGTCTGCTTGGGTTGCCCGCTCCGCCGCAGAGTCGCGGCCGCGTGTTGTTCTGAAGCCGGACTTGGGCAAACGATGGTGGTGACGAAAACGGTGAACCGCCGCGGTTGACGGGGCGACAGCCGGCGGGTGCAAGCAGGCTTGCCCGAAGAAAGCGCGGTGTTAGCTGTGGTGCATATGTTGCCCGCGAATATTGTTCAGAACATGGAGAAAGCTGGTGTCGTCGCCGTGCTGACGGTCGACGATGCGCAAGACGCCGTGCCGGTCGCGCGCGCGCTGCATGCCGGTGGCGTGTCAGTCATTGAGCTGACCTTCCGCACGGCGGCGGCCCAGGAATCGATCCGCCGGATCCGTGCCGAAGTGCCGGAGGTGGTGGTCGGCGCGGGCACGCTGTTGAACCGCGCGCAGGTGGCGGATGCGTTGAAGGCCGGTGCATTCTTCGGTGTCGCGCCGGGATGCAATCCCGCCACGCTTCAGGCCGCGAAGGAGATCGGGCTGCCCTTTGCGCCGGGGGTGATGACGCCGAGCGACGTCGAGATTGCGCTGACGCACGATTGCCGTGTGCTGAAGTTTTTCCCCGCGGAAACGTCGGGCGGATTGAATCACCTCAAGACGATGTCGGCGCCGTTCAATCATCTCGGCGTTCGCTATCTTCCGCTCGGTGGCGTGAGCGCGGCGAATTTGAAGGATTATCTTTCTTCGCCGCTCGTGCTCGGCGTGGGCGGTTCGTGGCTCGCGCCGGTGGACCTGATTCGCAAGAAGGATTGGGCGGCGATCCAGCAACGCGCCACGGAAGCGTCGCAGATCGTGCGCGCGGTGCGGCCGTAAGAGTGCGAGCGACCGCGCCGGAGCTTGGGCGCGGTTTTGTACAGGGCGCTTCGCCCGGGGCTCGATTTGTAGGGCGGGGTCGGGAGACCCCGCCCTGTTTGCATCCAACCACGAACATCGGGCACCCGGCGGGCGTGTTGCGGGGATGCTTGAGGATTGCGCGGTCCGACCGCGATTCCCATAAACCCGCCGCATGATCACGACCCGGGCGCGCGGCCTGGCCAATCTCCATGCAGCGGCAACGACCTTGCTGGTCGGCGTCTTCTTCTGGGGCTATGCGAACGTGATCTATCACGTTCCGTTCGTGCGGCTGAGCCGCGACGTGAATCTGCTGCCGTATTTTCTCTGCATGCTCGGCGGCGTGCTGTGGTCGGCCCGTGATCTGGTGCGGATGGCGGCGCGGTTTCACGTATTGAACTGGACGGAAGCCGCGCGCTTTGCGGGCCGGCAGGTGATGTGGATGGCGCTGCTGACCTTCACGATGATGTTTGCGACCCAGGATCGCAGCATCAGCCGACTGTTTCTCGGCACGTTTCTGGTATGGAGCTGGCTGGGTCTGACAATCCTCAACGCCCGGCTGCCGCGAACCCTCGCGCGGCTGGTGTTTCAGAAAGGCCATCGGCTGCCGACGGTGTTCATCGGCCGGCTGGCTTCGTTTTCGCGACTTGACGACTGGATCGCACGCAAGGCGCCCTTGGGGATTCACCCGGTCGGGGTGTTATCCGACGAAAAGCCGGAGCCGGGTGCGACGGGCACGGTGCCGTGGCTTGGCCCGACGGCGGATCTCCGTCGCGTGCTCGCAGAGCGGCTGGTGGGGCAGGTGGTGCTGCTGGAATTTCCGGCCACGGACCCGGAGGCGCGGGCAGTGATCGATCAATGTCAGGAGCACGGCTGCCGGCTGCTGATTCACAACAATCTCGAGGAGCGCTACACCCATCCGCTGGTGCCGATCGCCGAGGACGGCCGGCATTTTTATACGCTGCAGGAGGAGCCGCTGGAGGATCCGCTGAACCGGATTCTCAAGCGCTCCTACGATCTCGCGATCGCGGGCTCTGCGGTTCTGCTGGTGCTGCCGTGGCTCTGCGCATGGGTGGCGCTCATGCAGCGACGCCAGGCGCCGGGACCGCTGTTTCACGTGCGCGAACGGCGGGGAATCCGCGGTGGCACGTTTCGCATGCTGAAGTTCCGTTCCATGCATGTCGGTTCCGGACACGCGGCGGACGAAGCCCGGCAGGCGAGGGCGGACGACGATCGCGTGTTTCCGTTTGGGCGCTGGCTGCGGCGCCGCAGCCTCGACGAATTTCCGCAGTTCTGGAATGTGCTGCGCGGCGACATGAGCGTGGTGGGCCCGCGGCCCTATATGCCGATGCTCGACGAAGAGTTTCGCGCGCAGACGAAGGCTTATCGCACGCGCCACCTCGTGAAGCCCGGCATCACCGGTCTCGCGCAGAGCCTCGGGTATCGCGGCGAGATCCTGGAGCGGGAGATGCTGGACCGGCGGCACCATTGGGATCTGCACTACATCGCGCACTGGTCGCTGTGGCTCGACGTGCAGATCACCGCCAGGACGTTCGCGCAGGTTTTGTTTCCACCGAAAACCGCCTATTAGCCGGTGCGGGCGTCCGCCCCATTTTGCCTGATTGTGACCGGGGGGCGGTTGCGCGGGGACGGAAAGCGTATTTCTATGACGCCAGCCCCTTGCAGCGATGAACCTGCCGCCCACCCCTGCCGCCGAAGATGAGCTTACCCGGATCGAGTTGATGATCGCCCGGCGGGCTGACGAACTCATGCGACAACGTTCCGGGAGCATGCCCCCGGCGGACGTGTGGCGCGAAGCCGAAGCCGAGGTCTGGGAGGCACATTCGGTCGCGGTCGAAGCCCGCCCGTCCCGGCGCCGCGGTTCCGATATCGGGTGAACGCCGAGCCCTTCATCGGCGAACGCCGGGAACCCGCTTGTCCGGCCCGAACGGTGCCGAATTTCCTCGGTTGGCGGGGATGAGCGCACCATGCTTCCGCCATGACCTTGCCGGAAGATTGTCGCGACATTCGGCGTGAGGGACGGGTGCTCTTCGCGCTGCTGCAGGCGCTCGCCGAGGAGAATCTGCTGGCGGGCAGTGCTGGCGAAGAGGCTTGGGGCGGAATCGTGCGGCGCATCCAGGATCATGCGCATCACGAAGCGGAGGCGGAGGCGTGTTACGAACTGCTGTTGCTGCTCGAGCAGGAAGGCCGTCTGGGAGCGCCGTGGGTGCAGTCACGATGGCGGGCGGTGCGCGAGCGTATTGAAGAACCGGATTCGCCGGCCGACGAAGCGCCGCCGGAGTGACGCCGCGCCGAGGCACGCGCCCGGCTTCGCAGGACACGAAAGGCGCTTGCGTGGGTCGCGGGGATTCGCCGTCGTAGCGGCACCCCATGAACGTCCCGCTCGTCGCGACTGTTACGCCGCTTCATACCTGGCCCTTCGTCGTGCTGGCCGTGTCGGTCGCCTTCATTGTCGTGGCGATCACGCGGCTCCGGATGCACGCGTTTCTGGCGCTGATCCTCGCGGCGTTTCTCACGGGATTCCTGGCCGACGGATTCAGCGAGGCCTCGCTCGCCCGGTTGCCGGCGGCGCTGCGCGACGAGGCGCAGGCGAACTCGTGGGTGGCGGCGATGGAGCTGACGGCGGTCGAGTTCGGCGGCGCGGCGGGGGCGATCGCGATTTCGATCGGCCTGGCGTCGATCATCGGCCTCTGCGTGATGGAGAGCGGCGGTGCGGACAAGGTCGTGCGGCGGTTTCTCGCAGTGTTCGGCGAGAAGCGCGCCGGCTGGGCGCTGCTGGCGAGCACCTACGTGCTCTCGATTCCGATTTTTTTCGATACGATGTTTATGCTGATGGTGCCGCTGGCGCGGGCGCTCCGGCTGCGCACGGGCAAGAGTTACCTGCTCTATCTTTTGGTGGTCGCCTCGGCGGCGATGATCACGCACAGCCTCACCGTGCCGCATCCGGGTCCGCTCGCGATGGTGGAGAATCTGCGCGTCGATCCCGGATTCTCGCTGGTGTGGAGCATCGTCGCCGGCGTGCCGCCGTGCCTCATCGGATATTTCGTGGCGCGCTGGCTGGATCGCCGGGACGAAGTGCCGCTGCGCGAAACGCCCGGGGCGACGATGGCGGATCTGGAGGCGATCGTGCACAAACCGGAGCGCGAGCTGCCGTCCTTCGCCGCGAGCATCGCTCCGGTCCTGCTGCCGATTCTGCTGATCGGGTTCGGTTCGTTTTGGAAAGTGTTCAGCGCGTATCCGCAGGTCGTGACGCTGTTCGGCGGAGCGGACCACATCGCACTGGCGACGAAGGTCATCGCGTTTGCGGGCAACAAGAACTTCGCGCTCAGCCTCGGTGCGGCGATTGCGATCGTGGTGCTCGCACGCCAGCGGCGCATGTCGCTGCAAACCGTCGGCGAGCTGCTTGAACCTCCGATCGCCACCGCCGGCGTGATCGTGCTGATCACCGCGGCGGGCGGGGCGTTCGGTGGCATGCTGCGGCACGCGGGCGTCGGCGACGCCGTGAAGTCCCTCGCTGAAAGCTATCAGCTCAATCTGGTCGTGCTCGCGTGGGTGACGGCGCTGGTGATTCGTATCGCCCAAGGTTCGGCGACCGTCGCGATGATCACGGCGTCGGCGGTGATGTGGCCGATGATCGACCCGGCGGCCAACGCGCCGCTGGCGTTTCACCCGATGTATATTTTTCTCGCGGTCGGCTTCGGCGCCTTCGGCTGCTCGTGGATGAACGACAGCGGCTTCTGGGTCGTCAGCAAACTGGGTGGGTTGACCGAAAAGGAAACGCTGAAAAGCTGGACGGTGATTGCGACGGTGCTCTCGGTGATCGGCCTCGTGATGACGTTCGCCGCGTCGCGACTGCTGCCGCTCGTGTGAGTGGCGGAGTAAATTTTTCGTGGTGGTAAACGGTCTGGCGGGAAGGCCAGGGCATCACCGGCTAGAGCGCTTGGCGCAAAACGGATTTCGATCCAAGGAGGGCACCGATTGCACGGAACGTTTGGAGTTCCGCGCGACCTGGCCGTTGGGACGACGGCCGCTACCAAGGGTCACTCCGTGCATTCTGTGCCTTCCGTGGTTTAAAAATTCGGGTCGAGGTAGGGGCGATCGTCCCGATCGCCAATCCGAGGTGGCAACGCTGTCTCACCGCGCTTGCCGGGTTTCACCGGTTTAAGAAAGAGCCAAAAGGTGGAAAGTTGGGGACGCGTGTCCCACGCGTCCTGAGTTCGGCGGGCGCTACGCGAAGGAGGGCGCGAGCGGATCGGGCTTTCCTGAGCGAACTGGCGGACGGCTCGGAGAGCCGTCCCTACCGTTCCTAGCGCTAAAACGACTTCGTGTAGGTGAGGCCGTTGGCGTCGGCGAACGTGAGCGCGTCGGGCGCCACTTTGATCAACTTGAGGCCGTGAGTGCGGTCGACGATGTCGTTCACCCGATAAACGCGGTCGTTCATCAACACCTTGCTGTCGCTGCCCGACGAACGGATGCCGGTCACGCGGATCGAATCCACGAACGTCTGAATCGCCGGGTCGGGCGGCGGCGCAATTTGCGGCAAGGGCAAAGGGGCCGCCGCCGGCGCGGCGTCGTTTGCCGCGGACGCGTCGGGCGCCGGAGTTGCATTCGACGCCGACGTGCGGTCGCCGTTCGCGCTCGCGTTCGCCGCTCCTTCGCCCGGCGAGGAAGGGGCGGGCGCTTTCGTCGCTTCGCCCGCCTGTATCGGTGCGGCCACGACGGGCGCGACGATCACCGGACTGGGTTCGCTGGATGTGGAGCTTGAAACCGGCGCGGGAGCGGGGCGCACGATCGTCGTCGCGACCGGCTTCGGCGGTTCGCGGTTTACGAGTGCGACCGTGATGACCACGGAAAGCACGACGAGTGCGGTCCCGCCGGCGGCGAGGAGGATGAAGAGTTGCGAACGCCGGTCGCGGGCCTGGCGCGCTCGCGCGGCGGGGACGACTCCGTCGGCGTCCGTCGCGGCGGCGGCTTCCTGGGCGTGATGCAGCCGTTGGGCTTTCTTGAGGGCTTCGTTGATCAGGCTCATCGGGCGGCGTCAGCCGGTCAGGGTTTCGGTGTCGCGCACGGCGCGGCGCACATCCCAGTAGTTCACCTCGTCGGAGTCACGAATGAAGGCGGCGAGGAGCGCCTTGTCACAAAGATTGTTCACGATGCGGGGAATCCCTTTGCTCTTCCGGTGAATGGCGCGGAGCGCCCAGCGCGTGAAGGCCGGCCGGCCGGTGCCGCCCGCGAGCGAGAGGCGGTGCTGGATATAGTGCTGCATGTCGAGCAGCGACAGCGGGTGCAGCTCGTAATGCACGAGGATGCGCTGCCGGAGCTGGCGGAGTTCCTCGCGCGCCAGCACGGTTTTCAACTCCGGCTGGCCCATGAGCACGATCTGCAGGAGCTTTTGCTTGTCGGTCTCGAGATTCGAGAGGAGTCGGATCTGTTCGAGCACGTCGAATTTCAAGTTCTGGGCCTCGTCGATGATCAGCACGATGTCGCGGCCCCGGTCGATGCGTTCGAGTAGAACGCGATTCATCTGGGCCACGAGGTCGTTCTGCGTGCGCGCAAACTTCGTTTCGCCGAGATCCGTGAGGATCGCCTTGAGCATCTGCGTCTCGGTAATCCGCGGATTGAGGATCAGCGCGGTGTCGTAACGCGCGGGATCGAGTTCGTTGAGGAAGCGACGGCACAGCGTGGTCTTGCCGCAGCCGACCTCGCCGACGAGCACGATGAAGCCCTTGCGCTCCGCGATGCCGTATTTCAGGTGTTGGAGCGCTTCCTGATGCGTGGGGCTGAGATAGAGGAAGCGCGGGTCCGGGGTGATGTTGAAGGGCATCTCCTTGAACCCGTAAAAGCTCTGATACATCGGAGTTCCGAAAACTGCGCGCGGGTCGGGAAAACGCACGCCAAAAACCCGCGGGCGCCGGTTCGCGTCGGCGCGTCGCGGCGGTTTCGCGTTTCTTTGACGGGAAGTTCGTCATAAGCGCGCGGGATTCTGTCGCCAGCCGGACTCGTAAGTTCCGCGGCGGTCCGGAAAAGATTTGCGTGCGCAAAATGCCTTCCGTTCATCTGCCGCCCCGGCGTGAACACCCGCAAACTGATCGTTGGCCTCTACCTCCTGCTCTTCCTCGCCATCGGCGTGGCGTCCGGGATGTACTTCTGGGATGCGCGCGAGGAGTATATGCGTTTGCGAAAGATCGAGGCCGAGAACCGGCGGCGGCTCGCCGAAGCGGAAGCGCGTCTGCTGGAACAGGAAAAAATCCTCGAACGCCTCCGCACCGACCCGGTCTATGTCGAAAAAGTGATCCGGCGCCGGCTCGGCTACGCCAAGCCCGACGAGTTCATTTTTCGTTTCGAAGACTAAACACCCAACCTGATTCGCATGGCCCAGCATTCCTTGATCGAGAACTTCAACCGCGCCGGACAAGGCCACGTCTTTGCCTTCTTCGACCGGCTCGCTCCCGACCAACAGCGCCGACTCCTCGAGGAGGCCGCCGAAATCGATCTGGGTGAGATCGCGCAGCTGACGAAAACCTTGCTAGGGCAGGGCGCCGCCGCCGGCGTGAATCTCGAGGGCCTCGCGCCCGCGCCCTACGAACCGCTGCCGGAGCACGGGGGCGGCGCCGCCGCGTGGGCGGAAGCGAAGGCGAAGGGTGAGGAGGCGCTCCGCGCCGGCCGCGTCGCGGCGTTCACCGTCGCCGGCGGACAAGGCACGCGTCTCGGCTACAATGGCCCGAAGGGCACGTTTCCCGTCACCCCGCTGAAACAGAAAACGCTTTTTCAGGTCTTCGCCGAAAAGATCCACGCCGCGGGTGTGCGCTATGGGCGTCCGCTGCACTGGTTCATCATGACGAGCCACCAGAATCACGCGGCGACCGAAGCTTTTTTTCAGGAGAACAACTTCTTCGGTCTCGAGCGCGACCGCGTGCATTTCTTCCGCCAGGGCCGCATGCCGGCGGTGAACTTCGAAGGCAAGATCCTGCTCGAAAGTCCCGGCTCGATCGCGATGTCGCCGGACGGTCACGGCGGTTCCCTGCGCGCACTCGGACGCAGCGGCGCGCTCGATGTGATGCAACGCGAGGGCGTGGACACGTTGAGCTATTTCCAGGTCGACAACCCGCTCGTGCGTTGCATCGACCCGGCCTTCATCGGCTGGCATCTGCTCCGCGGCTCCGAGATGTCGAGCAAGATGGTGCCGAAGGCCTATCCGGAGGAGAAACTCGGACATTTCTGCCGCCAGAACGGAAAACTCGTCGTCATCGAATACTCCGATCTGCCGATGACGATGCAGCGCGAGACCGATGCGAACGGCAAGCTGCGCTACGTCGCCGGGAGCATCGCGATCCATGTCCTCGATCGCGAATTCATCCGTCGCATGGCGGCCGGCGGCGACGCCTCGCTGCCGTTTCACCGCGCGGACAAAAAGATCCCGACCGTCGCGGCGGACGGTTCGGCGGTGAAACCGGAGAAACCGAACGGCGTGAAGTTCGAGATGTTCGTCTTCGACGCGCTGCCGTTCGCGAAAAACCCGGTCGTGATCGAGACGCGCCGCGCGGACGATTTTTCTCCCGTGAAAAACGCGGAGGGCGTCGATTCTCCCCAGACCTGCCGCGAGGATCAACTGCGGCAGTTCGGCCGCTGGTTGAAAGCCAACGGCGCCGCGTTCGAAGCCGACGCGTCGGGGTTGCCGCAAGCGACGGTGGAGGTTTCGCCGCGATTTGGCTACGACGAGGACTCGTTTGCAGAGTCCTGGAAAAAATTGTCGCCCAAACCGGTGGTCCGTGACGGATTATACCTCGAATGACCGGCCGCGCGGCGCGCCTTCGCACTTCCCGCGCGCCGGATCCTGAGTTCAACCGCGATTCAACCCCGCCGCGCCCGCGCGCGCGGCATTCCTTCCTTCCATGACAATCCTCGATCGAGTCCAAGCTGCCGCCCGAAATTCGAAACTGTTGCCGAGCGCCGCCGAAAACATCGCGAGCTTCCTGGCTGCGCCGCTTCCGCCCTGGGCGCATAAAAGTATTGAAGAATTGGTGACGCAGGAGGCCTGGGACGAGTTGAACGACCGCTTTTATCGTTATCTCGAGTTCGGCACCGGTGGCATGCGCGGGCGGACGATTGGCGTCGTGTCGGCTCCGACCGAGACGGGCCGGCTGAGCGCAACTGGCACGCCCGAACACGCGGCCATCGGCAGCAACGTCCTCAACGATTTCACGCTGATTCGCGCGACCATCGGCCTGTATCGCTACATGGCGCGATACCTCGCCGGCCGCGGCCATACCGGGAAGCCGAAGCTCGCGATCGCGCACGATGTGCGGCATTTCTCGCGCCATTTCTGCGAGCTGGCGGCATCGACGTGGACCAAGCTCGGCGGCGAGGCGTTCATCTTTGACGGGCCGCGCTCGACGCCGCAGTTGAGCTTCACGGTCCGCCGGCTGAAGGCGCACACCGGCATCGTGATCACGGCCAGCCACAATCCGCCCCACGACAACGGTTTCAAGGCGTATTTCGAGGACGGCGCGCAGGTCGTGCCGCCGCATGACAAGGGGATCGTCGACGAAGTGAACGCCGTGCCGCTGGCGGAACTGGCGGCCTTCGTGGACAAATCGCTGGCGGGGGTGACGACGCTTGGCGCCGATGCCGACCGCGCGTATTTCGACGTGGTGCGCAAGGCTGCCGTCGATCCGGAAGCGTTTCGCCGCACCCAGCTCAAGGTCGTGTTCACGAACATTCACGGCACCGGGGCGATCCAGTCCGTGCCGTTGTTGAAGGACGCGGGTTGCCTCGTGGACACGGTGCCCGAGCAACTCGCGTTCGACGGCCGTTTCCCGACGGTGAAGTCGCCGAACCCGGAAAACTCCGCAGCGCTCGCGCTGGCGGTGGCGCTGGCGGAGAAAAACGGCGCGGACGTCGTGCTGGCGACGGACCCGGACTGCGATCGCATGGGCTGCGCGGTGCGGAATCGCGCCGGCCAGCTCGAGCTACTCACCGGCAACCAGATCGGCGCGTTGCTGGCGGACTACCGGCTGGCGAAGTTCAAGGAGCTCGGCTGGATCCCGCCCGCCGGCTCGGCGAGTGTTTGCATCGTGAACACGTTCGTCACCTCGCAGCTGCAGGACGCGATCGGTCGCGGGCACGGCGTGAAAGTCATCAAGACCCTCACCGGCTTCAAGTGGATCGCCGCCAAGATGCGCCATTACGAGGAGCGGTTGAAGGCCGCGATGGGCGCCGGTTTCGATTACGACGCGACGCCGTTCGCGCAACGCGTGCAGCTGCTCCAGCAGCACAGCACGTTCTATGCGTTTGGCTGCGAGGAAAGCTACGGGTATCTGCCAAACGACTACGTGCGCGACAAGGACGGCAACGCCGCGTGCCTCATGTTTGCCGAGGTATGCGCGTGGGTGAAGGCCCGCGGGCTCACGATGACGGATTACCTGGACGAGCTTTTCCTCCGCCACGGTTTCTTCCTCGAGGGCACGATCAACCTCTATTACGAGGGCGCGAGCGGCAGCGCCAAGATCAAGCGCATCCTCGAGACCTATCGCTCGAATCCGCCGGAGAAGTTCGGCGACGTGACGGTCTCGAAGTTCGAGGACTTCGGCCGGCAGGACATCCGCGACGCCGACGGCGAACTGATTCCGAAGCAGGATCTCTACTTCGTGTCCTTGTCCAACGGATACTCCTTCGCGGCGCGCGGCAGCGGCACCGAACCGAAGATGAAGTTCTATCTCTTCGCGCGCGAGGACGTGAGCAGCGCGGCGGAACTTGCGGCGGTGAAGCAGCGGGTGAAGGCCACGCTCGATTCCCTGAGCCGGGAGATCGAAGCCGATGCGCAGCGTCGGGCCGGTAGCTGACGCTGCTGCGACGGGCGGTTCCGCGGCGGACGCTCGCAGCGGAACCTCTGACCAAGGCCGCGTTTTTGCGCGGACCAGTTGACGTTTTTTTTACGCGATTCGTGCGTTTTGCGTCTGGCGAAAGCCCACGCGGACGCTCAGCAAGGAGGGCCATTCTATGGCATTTGGTCTTTTCGCTCCGACTCGCGCCTTGGCGCGGCGCGGCAGCAGGCCTTGGCGCGGCATCTTGCTGGCGCTGCTCCTGTTGTCGGGCCCGGCCTGGGCTCAGGCCCGCGCGCCCGCGGTCTCGAAGGAGTTCCAGATCAAGGCGGTTTTTCTCTACAACTTCGCGCAGTTCGTCGACTGGCCGGCGGAGGCGTTTGACGGACCCGGCAGCCCGCTCGTCATCGGCGTGCTCGGGCTCGATCCGTTTGGCGATTTCCTGGACGAACTCGTGCAAGGAGAGGTCGTCAACGGCCGGCCGATCGTGGTCCGCCGCTACCGTTGGATCGGGGAGGTCGACGCCTGTCATGTGCTGTTCATCAGCGGGTCCGAGGGAGCTCATCTCGAGCAGATCGAGAAAACGATCGCGGGCCGCAGCATCCTGACGGTGTGCGATTGGGAAGGGCTCATGCGGCATGGAGGCATGATCCGGCTCTTCATGTCGGGCCGGCATGTGCGGCTGCAGATCAACCTCGCAGCCGCGCGCGCCGCGGGCCTGACGATCAGCTCGAAACTCCTGCGGTCCGCAGAGCAGGTCATCGCGGACAGTCCCTGATCATGCCGCTGCGCAACACGCCCATCCGCCGCAAGCTGGCCGTGATCATTCTCACGACCACCGGCACCGCGCTGCTGTTCATGTGTGCGTCGTTCTTCGCGTATGAGTATCTGACGTTCCGGCGTTCCACGATCGGTAATCTCGCGACGCTCGGCGAAGTGATTGCCGCCAACAGCACCGCCGCGCTGGCGTTCGACAATGCGGAGGATGCCACGCAGATCCTGTCGGCGTTGTCGGCCGAACGGCACATCGTCGCCGCGGCCCTGTATACGACGACGGGCGAGTTGTTCGCGCGCTATCCTGAGACGCTGCCGCCCGCGGAGCTGCCGCGATCGCCGGCTGACGCGGCCAGCCAGGTGCTGACCGGCTCGGTGGCGAGCATTCATCCGGTCGTCGCGAAAGGGAAGAACCTCGGCACGCTCTACCTGCAATCGGACATGGGAGCGCTCGAGGAGCGGGTTCGGCTTTACGGATCGATCGCGGTCCTGGTGGTCGTCAGCTCGCTGCTCGTGGCGTTTCTGCTGTCCCAGCAGTTGCAGCAGCAGATCACCCGGCCGCTGCTCGGACTCGCCGACACGGTGCGTCTCGTGTCGGAAAAGAAGGACTTCACCGTCCGGTCGGTGAAGCATGGCAATGACGAGATCGGCGTCCTCACCGATGCGTTCAACGACATGCTGGCGCAGCTGCAGATGCGCGAACGCGTCGCCCGGGAGAGCGAGGCGCGGCTGCGTGCCGTCCTGAATTCCGCCGTGATCGCGGTCATCGTCGTCGACGATCGCGGACGGATCGTCGACTGGAACGCGTGCGCCGAAAAGATGTTCGGGCGCGCGCGCGGCGAGGCGATGGGAATGGACCTGGGCGCGATGCTCGCGCCCCTCGATCCCGCGGCCGGGGCCTCGGGCATGCGGCGCTTCACCCACCGCGTGGACGCGGCCGCCCTCCAGTGGCCGATCGAAACAACGGGACAACGTCGCGACGGCACCGGCTTTCCGGTCGAAGTGGCGATCAGCCCGATCATCACCGGCGGCGTGATCACGTTCTGCGCCTTCGTCAGCGACCTGACCGAACGCAAGCGCGCGGAGGCCGAGTTGCAGGCGTTCAACCAGCAGCTGGAGAAGCGCGTGGAGCAGCGGACGCAGCAGCTCGAGAGCGCGAACAAGGAACTGGAGGCGTTTTCGTATTCGGTTTCTCATGACTTGCGCGCGCCGTTGCGGCATATCGACGGCTACACGGCGATGCTGGCGGCGCACGTCGGGCCCGGACTCGACGAAAAAGGCCGCCGTTATCTCACGGTCATCAGCGAGGCGGCACGGCGCATGGGCCGGTTGATCGACGATCTGCTGAGCTTCTCGCGTCACGGCCGCGCCGAGTTGCGGTTCGGTCCGGTGAACCTCCGCGGGTTGGTCGAGGAGGTGAAGCGTCAGCTCCACAACGAAACGGCCGGGCGCACTATCGACTGGCGGATCGACGACCTGCCGGAGGTCTGTGGCGACGTCGCGATGCTGCACCAGGTGTTCATGAATTTGATCGGCAACGCCGTGAAATACTCCCGCAATCGCGAGCAGGCAGTCATCGAAATCGGCGCCGCCGCCACCGATGGCGAGATTACGGTGCACGTCCGCGACAACGGGGCCGGCTTCAATCCGAAATACAAGGACCGCCTTTTCGGCGTGTTCCAGCGGCTGCATTCCGAAAGTGAGTTTGAAGGCACCGGGGTGGGACTCGCCAATGTGCAGAGGATCGTCCATCGCCATGGCGGTCGCGTGTGGGCCGAGGGCGAAGTGAACGTCGGCGCGACGTTTTATTTCACGCTGCCGACGCGGCCCGGAAAAGCGGATCCCGCCGCCGCGATCTAGACGAGCGATGGAGATTAACCACGAAATACACGAAAGACACGAAATCGATCCGACCTGAAGAGCCCACGGAACACACGGAAAACACTGAATTCAGACGATGAATCGGTGATCCCGCCGCGGGCTTTGGCTTTTCTGTGTGTTCTGTGGGTTCTGTGGGCCTTTCCATTTTCGTGTAGTTCGTGTGTTTCGTGGTTCTGCCCATCAGCCGGATGTTTCACTTAACGCCTCCCCATACATCGAGTGATACAGCCGCTCGATCGTGGTCTCCGGATCTTCGAGCGTCATCGTCTCCTTGATCTTGCTCACGTAGATCCCGAACGAGAACGGACTCACCCGATCGATCGCGCGCAGGTCCCAAGGCTGCTCATGCACCGCATCCAGGAAATCGAGCGCTCGCGGCAGATCGAGGAAGCGCAGCGTCGCCTCGGCGTAAGCTTCGAGCAGCAGCGGGTGGTCGGGCTCGTGCTTGCGCAGCACCTCGAACAGGATCTCGGAGCTCCATTGCAGCATGCGAGCGCCGCGCTCGGCGCCATGCACGCGACGGGGGACCATGAGGCCGGTTTGCGCGACGCCGCGAAACTGCCATTTGACGAGCGACGCTTCCGCGAGCGCGGCGCGCAACGCCTCCTCGGCGCCGCTGCGACGGAAGAGGTCGCGCAGCTCGGCGAGGGTCATTTCCTGGAAACCGCGGAGGCTGAGCAGAAATCCGTAGTCGTCGATCGTCACCAAGGCGTTGCCGCCTTTCGTTTCCTGCACGCGCTGCGCCACGATCCGGGAGAGCGCGTCGTTCGCCGAGCGTCCGATCAGCGAGTGGAAGAAATAGTGCAACAAGTCGCCCTCCTGATACCGCTCGATGAGAAACGCAGCGGAAGTCGGGATCTCGGAGATCCTCGCCTGCAGTTCGAAATGTTCCACCAGCGCGCGGGCATTGCGCGCGGAAAGACCGTATTCGGAGATCAGGAACTCGATCGCTGCCCTACCTGAGGTGCCCGGAGCGAGTCGGCTGGCGACTTCGGTCCGCAGGCGCTCGACCTCGGCGGCGAGGCCGGAGGCCAGCGGCATCTTGTTCGCATACCAGCGCGGCACGGTCGGGAGCGCGCTGTCGGCGGCGACGACGTGCGCGGTCAACAGATGCGTTTTCGCCAGCCGCACCGTGCGTCCTCCCAAAACGAATACATCGCCCACGCGGATGTTCTTCATGAACGATTCCTCGATCTGGCCGAGATTCCGGCGCCCGAGGCGAACCTGCACCATGCTCTCCGTGTTGATCGTGCCGATGTTCTGGTAAAACGCGCGGGCGACGCGCGGATGCGGCAGGCTCAGGCAACCGGATTCGTCGACCCGGACCTTGCCGAAGACGTTCTCGTAATTCCGCTCCAGCGACGCTCCGCCACCGCGCAGGTAATGCAACACGCGATCAAACTGAATGCGCTCGAGCTGCCGGAACGGATAACTGCGACGCACCAGCGCGAACGCCTCGTCGGGCGTCACGCTCCCGAAGACGGCGAGGCCCACCAGCGTCTGGGCGAGGACGTCGAGCGGATTGTCGTGAACTTTCACCGGTTCGAGCTCGCGGCGCGCCATCATGCGCGCGGTGACGGCGCATTCGGCGAGATCGTTGATGTTGCTCGCGACGAGCAGCCCGTGGCTCGTGCGCCCGAGCGAGTGGCCGGAGCGGCCGATCCGCTGCAGCGCGCGGCTCACGCCCTTGGGAGCGGACACCATCACGACGAGATCGATCGAGCCGATGTCGATGCCCATCTCGAGTGACGTGGAGCAGACGACCGCGCGCAGTTCGCCGCGTTTCAGCCGATCCTCCACCTGCAACCGCACGCCGCGATCGAGTGACGCGTGGTGCACCTCGATCATTTCGCTGAGCTCCGGCAACAGCTGCTTGAGGCGATGACCGATCGATTCGGCGCCGCTGCGCGTGTTCGTGAAAATGAGAGTCGTTTCGTGTTTTTCCAGCAGGGTGCCGAGCTCCTGCAAGACGCGCGTCGCTGTGTAACCGGCCGGAGGATACGCATGATCGCGCAGCGGCGAGAAGACCTCGATGCGGGCGGGCCGGCGCGAGACCACTTCGACGATCCCGCAGGGACGGCCGGGCCCGACGAGAAATGCGGCAACCGTCTCCAGCGGCGAAATGGTCGCGGAGAGCCCGATCCGCACGAGGCGCTGTGAATTTGGATGCTCTGTGGAACGCACGTAGGGACGGCTCTCCGAGCCGTCTGCCACCTCGACCACTTCCTCCAGCCGCTCGGCCGCGACCATTAGCATCGCCCCGCGTTTGTTCTCCGCGAGGGCGTGGAGTTCGTCCGCGATCAGGAAGCGGACGGATTTGAACGCACCGATCCACGCCGGCTGGCTGAGCATCAGCGTGAGGCTTTCCGGCGTCGTCACCAGGATGTGCGGTTGCCGGCGACGCTGGGCGGCGCGTTCCTTCGGCGTCGTGTCGCCGGTGCGGGCGGAGACGCGGAGCCAGTCCCAGCCGAGCTGGGCCAGTGGCTCCTCCAAATTTTTCCGGATGTCGTAGGCGAGCGCGCGGAGCGGCGACACGTAGACGGCGACGATCCCGTTGGGCAACGTGTCGCGATCGTGCAGCCGGCAGAGCACGTCGAAGACGGACAGAAACGCGGCGAGGGTTTTCCCGCTGCCCGTCGGCGACGTGAGCAGCGTCGAGCGCCCGGCGAGGATCTCGGGAACGGCCTGCAGTTGGGCGGGTGAAAAGTGCTGGAAGCGGGTCCGAAACCAGGTCGCCAGCGCGGGCTGGAGGGCGGCGAAAAGTCCGGCTTCGGAGAGCGCCGGCTCGGTGACGTGGGTGAACATCGTGGCGCGGCGCTAACCCGAGAACGAGAAGCTGGCCGCGAGCTTGCGGCACGTTTCGAGCGTATCGATGTCGCGCACGGTCTTGTCGGGACGCAGCCGGGCGATCCGCGGAAAACGCAGCGCAAAACCGCTTTGGTGGCGTTTGCTCGGCTGGAGAATGTCGAACGCCACCTCGATCACCGTATCCGGAATCACCTCGCGATAGCGGCCGTGCACGGCGAGGGTGCGGTCGAGAAAATGCTGCGTCAGCGTGGCGATCTCCACGTCGGTGAGACCTGAATACGCTTTGCCGACAGTGAGCAGGCGGTTGTCGTTTTCCTCGTCGCGAATCGCGAAGGTGTAATCGCTGAGCACGTCGCGGCGTTTGCCGTGACCGTATTCCACGCCGACGACCACGACATCGAGCGTCGCGTAGGCTTTCTTGAGCTTCAGCCACGCGAGTCCGCGGCGCCCGGGCGTGTAGAAACTGTCGGGATCCTTCGCGATGAGACCTTCGTTGCCGCGCTGCCGCGACGCGAGAAACGCCGCCTCGATGTCGAGCGCGTTCTCCGCGAAACGCACGGGCGCGACGGGGAAGCGAGCGGCGAGCCGGTGGTCCGGCGTGGTCAGCAGATTTTCCAGCAGCGCGCGACGCGTGCGGAGCGGCTCCTTGAGCAGGCTGCGACCGTTCAGCCACAGCAGATCGTAGAACGAGATCGAAACGGGGATGTCGGCGCCGAGGAAAAAATCGTCGCCGCCCGTGCGGCCGAGGCGCTTCTGCAATTCCGCAAAGGGCAGGGCGCGTCCGTCGCGCCAGGCGAGCAGCTCGCCGTCGGCGATGAAATCGCCGGGGATTTCCGCCGCGGCGCGGACGACGTCCGGGAATTGCGCGGTGATCCGGTTCAGATCGCGCGAATAGAGTTCGATGCGATCGCCGGCTTTGTGGAGCTGGCACCGGATGCCGTCGTATTTTTCCTCGAGCCAGATTGAGAGCGGCGCAGACGGACGGCTCGGAGACCTGTCCCTACCGGCAGCGAAGTGGGCGACGATCGCTTCGGCGGTGGGCTCGGGGCTCGCGAGCATGAACTGCAGCGGGTTGAAGACCGTAAGCTCGATCGCGGCGAGCCGGTTCTCACGGGCGGCGCGAGTGACGGCGGCGATATCGCCGCAGAGCATGTTCGCCTCGCGCACCGACTCGAGCGGCTGATCGGCGGCGACGGCAATCGCCTCTTCGAGCAAACCTTCTTTCAGCCCGATGCGCAGATCGCCGGTGATGATCTTGACGAGATAACGCGCTTCGTCCGGCGAGAGCGCGGCGAGGCGAGCGCGAAACAGGTCGAGCTTGGCGGCCGGTCCGCGCGCGGCGGCGACGGCGTCGAAGAAGCCCGCGAGGTCGGCGAGGGTGGTGGCTCGAGTTGAGGGTTGAGCGTTGAGGGTTGAGAGAAAGGAAGGGCGCTGCGCGAGCACGGCGCCGGTCGCATCGCCCGCGTCCGCGTAACGATGATACGCGGCGCGATAATCGGCTTCGTTGGTGCCTGCGACTTCGAGCACCGCGCGTTTGATGATCGCCCAGCCGAGATTGAGGTTGCGCGGGTCGCGTTGGGGAAAGGCGCGACCGGTGAGAAACGTGGCGGCGATCGCCGCGTCGTCCGGAGACAGGGCGGCGAGATAGGCGCGCAGAAGCTCGATCTTTTCGAGCTTCTTCGGCGTCGCTTTCACGGCGTCGGCCGCGACGACGAAACGTGCAAACGCGTCCGCTGACGCTGGCGGCGTGGTGATGTTTTCAGGCGGCGCTGCCTGCGGTTCGGCGAGCGGAACGATCGCTGTCGTTGCCGGAGAACGCGGTGCGGCGGCGCCGGTGATGCCGAGTTCGAGCTGGTTGGGTTCGCCGATGGCCCAGGCTTCGATTCCGCGTTCGCGCAGCGTGCGGGCAAACTCCTGCGCGAAACCGTGCAGGGTCAGCACGCGACGCGGCTGGACGGCTTCGACGAAGCGCAGCAGATCGGGATAGTCGGCGTGGTCCGACAGCGGAAACGCTGCATCGCACTGGTAGCGGTAGATCGTGCCTGGATCCATCGCCCAGCCGGTCACGACGGCGGTGCGGGCGCGCGGGATGCGCCGGACGAAAGACGACTCGCGCGACTGCGGAGGGCAGATCACGACATGGCCCGCGAGCTCGGTGACGTTGAAATCCCGATACGGCGGAAACGCGATGCCGAGTTCCTCGTAGACGCGCGTGAGGCGGTGCGTCTGCGGATGCAGCATCACCGGCAGTCGGGCGGCCGCGAGGCCGGAGAGCAGTTCCTGGCTCTTGCCGAGACTGTAGCCGAACAGCACGGGCGTGCCGCCGTCGCTGAGCGTCTCCTGGCAGAAGTGCGCGATGTCCTGCAGCACCTTCTCGGTCGGGGGAAACACGTAGTGTGGGCGGCCGAACGTTGTTTCCATGATGAGCGTGTCGGCGTGCGGTGTGGCGCACGGCTCGGCGGAGAGGCCGCGGCGCAGTTTGAAGTCGCCGGTGTAAAGGAGCGAGCCGTGTTGGTGATGTTCGAGCAGCGACTGCGCCGATCCGAAAATGTGCCCAGCAGGGTGCAGCGTCACCGCGCAGTCGGCGGTGAGCGCCTCGGTTTGGCCGAAGGGCAGCACGTGCTCGATGCGTTCGCCAGGCAGTCGCGCTTGCATGAGACGCGCGGTGCCGGCCGAGCAGAGAATCTCGCGGTGCAGTGCCGTGTGATCGGAGTGTGCGTGCGAGACGAACGAACGATGCACGGGATCGTGCGCATCGAGCCACCAGTCGAGCTGGGGCAGATAGACGCCGCGATCGAACTTGATATCCCAGGACATGCGAAGCGAAGCGCAAGGGACGCAAACCGGCCGGCGAGGCAAGTGGCGCCGCGGTGCGGCGACGGTTGGTCAGGCAGGGCGGGGCTCTGACCCCGACGTTCGAGATGCTCGCCGGTTCAAAACCCGGCGGGGTCGGGAGATCCCGCCCTACATCGGATGGCGGTCGGACTACCGCAGGCCGAGAAAGCTCAGTCCGATCAGGAGCAACAACGCGACGCCGACGGCCCACCAATACCATGCGAGGCCGTTGACACGACGGTCGGGCGCGCGGGAAGGCTTCGCGGCTTCGTGTTCATCCTCCCAGGCGTCGTCGGGCAGTTCCATCCCGTCGTAAATCGAACTTTCGCGCCAGCCCGTGCGTTCGTCGGCGCCGCATTCCGGACAAGCGAGGGCGTCGCGCGGGATCTCGGCGCCGCACTGGGCACATTGGGAAGGAGGAGGCGGGCGGCGCATCAGGGCACAGCGGACAGCGACGGGTTGCCTTTGTCGACTCCGACGGGCGCCGTGAAATACTTCCGGCGCACCAGCCGCCAGGCTGTGACAAAAAACGCGGTCAACGGAATCGCGAGCAGCATGCCGAGGCCCCCGCTGAACGCGGTGCCCCAGAAAAAGACGGCGACGATGATCGCGACCGGGTGGAGGCCGGTCTGATGGCCCATGACCTTCGGCGTCAGGATCCAGCCTTCGATTGCCTGCACGAGCACGAAGACCAGCAAAACGAGACCGACCGAGTGCCAGCCGCCTTCCGGCTGGAAAAACGCGAGCGGCAGCGCGACGGCGAGGCCGATGATCGAGCCGAGATACGGGACGATATTGAGGATCCCGAGCACCAGGCCGATGAAGAGGCCGAACTTCAGGCCGATGAGGCTGAAGCCCGCTGCGAGCAGCACGCCCATGATGAGGCCGATGACGAGTTGGCCGCGGAAAAACGCCTCGATGATCGCGACGAATTCCCGCACGAGAAAAACGATGTCGTCGCGCAGCGGCGTCGGAACGAACGACAGGTGTTGGTCGAGATGCCGGGTAGGCTCGCCGCGTGCGAGCAGGAAGAAAAACAGGTAAACCGGGATGATCGCGACATACGTGAAAAACCCGAACACGCCGATTACGCCGCCACCCGCTGCCTTGAGAGACGGCAGGGCTTCTTTGAAAAGCGACTGGGTCTGTGAGACCACCGTTTCGCTGATCTGGCGCACGGTCGGGTTGTCGAGTTGGCGCTGGATCACGTCGACCCACTCCGGGTAATGGCCGCGCACGTAGTCGTAGGCCTTCTGCCAGAGGGTCGGCAGGTAGAGGACGAAGTTGACCGTCTGATCGATCAGTGGCGGCAGGACGGCGATCAGCAGGCCGGCGATGGCGAGCACGACGATGCCGTAAAGGAGGATGACCGCGGCCAGCCGGCGGTGGCCGAGCCGGCGCGACAGCCGGTCGACGAGCGGACGGAGGATCAGGGCCAGCACGCCGGCGGTGGCGAGCGGCCAGAGCACATTGGAAAAATAACTGATCGAATTTCCCAAAACGATCAACGCGCCGACGATGAGCGCCGCGGATCCGAGCACCGCCAGCAACGTCAGTGCGACACCGACGAGCTTGCGCTGGGTAGGGTTCAGGAGAGGGATGGGCTCGGGCGGCATGGGGCGGAACGTGTCGCAGCGAATCGAGCCGCAGAGGGCACGCAAGCCTGCAACGGGCCGGAGACTCCGGCAAAAAACTTTAACCCGGCGAGCGGACGATGTAGCGTGAGGGGGTCGTGAACTCATCGATGCCATGAACGCGGAATCCGTTCGCCTGCCTGGGCTGCGCGGTTTCGCCCTGCGGTTGGGGATGCTGGCGCTGGCCGGCGTCAACCTGGAGGCCGCCCCGATCAAATTCATCGCGGTCAGCGCGACCGCGGTGCGCGATTACGCCCGCCCCCTCGGCGACGACGGTCAGCCGCGACCGCAAACCTACGTGTTCACCGAAGGGAAATTCTTCGCCGGTCGCACGGTCGATCGCAGTCAAAGCCGCACCCGGTTCACGGACGTGGCGGAGGCGCTTGCGCCGCAGCTGGCGAAGCAGGCGTATTTTCCCACCAAGGACGCGGCGACGGCCGATCTCCTGCTGATGGTGCACTGGGGCACGACGACGGTTTACGAAGATCCGCAAAAGGAATTCCACGCGGAGCGGATCAACGAGGCACTGAACGAGTATCGCAGCGCCGCGGCCGCCAACGGCGGCGATGCCGATCCGGGCGCGTTGAATGCGGCGCTGAACGAAAGGTCCAATGGCTCTGCGAGCGCGCAGGGCGCGATCGCGCGGAATGCCGCGTTGCTCGGCTACCGCGAGGTGCTGGAGCGCGAGCAGCGAAAGGTATTTTCCAGCGCCGATGAACAGACGATGAACGAGGAGCTGAATGAGGAGCGCTATTTCGTGATCGTGATGGCCTACGATTACGCGTTCATGCGGCGCGAACATCAGCCGCGCCTGCTCTGGGTCACCCGCATCAGCGTGCGCGCCGCCGGGAATAATTTCACGGAAGCGATCCCGGCGATCGCGGAAGCCGGCTCGCCGATGTATGGACACCACCTGCCTGGCATCCAGCGCGTCGACATCAAACGCCGTGTCGGCCAGGTGGAATTCGGCGAGCTTAAGACGCTCGGGCCGGTCGAGGAATCGGAAACGAAGGAAACTGCCAAGTGACCGCTCAGTTCAGCGGCGCGACCGGTTCTCTCCTTGACAATCTAGGGGGAGGTGATTTCTTCCTAGATAATCTAGGAGAGGAGCCATGCCGGACAAAAAAGCCGATCTGCTGCAGGGGACGCTGGACCTGCTGATTTTGAAAGCGCTGCAGCACGAACCGATGCACGGTTTCGGCGTGGCGATGCGAATCGCGCAGATGTCCAAGGACATGCTGCAGGTGGAGCAGGGATCGTTGTATCCTGCGCTGTATCGACTGGAGGATCAGGGCTGGATCGAGTCCGAGTGGGGCGTTTCGGAAAACAACCGGAAGGCGAAGTTCTACTCGCTGACCGCTTCGGGCCGGAAGCAGCTCCAGGCCGAGGAGCGGAGCTGGGCGAAGCTCTCGACCGCGATCAACCTGGTGCTGGGCAACGCGTGAGTCACGCGAAGGTCGTGAATGCCATTCCACAGGATTTTCTCCGCGCGCTGCGACAGAGCGGGCTGGAGGAGTTTTTCTGCGAGTGCCCTTACGTTCACCGGGCCGATTACCTGCGCTGGATCGCGACCGCCAAGCGGCCGGCGACGCGCCGGGAGCGCATCCAGAAAGCCGTTGTGCGGCTGTTCTGCCAGTGGACGGACGAGATGCGGACCGCCCGGACGGCTTTCGAAACCGTGAACGCGGCGAGTGCCTGCCGCGCTTCCGTGTGAGGCATCAATCTTCCCCGGCCAGACGAATCCCGCGCCCTATGAAGTTCACCTCAGTTCTGCGTTCATGGTGGCGCCGGGAGAGAATGGACGTCGAGATGTCGCAGGAAATTCGGATCCATCTCGAGATGCTCGAGCAACGCTATCGCGCGTCGGGCATGAATGAGGATGAGGCACGCTACGCCGCGCTGCGGCGGTTTGGTGGAGTGGAGCAGATCAAGGAGCGTTGTCGGGAGCAGCGCGGGTGGACCTGGCTCGAGAACAGCCTTCGCGATCTGCGATTAGCGGCTCGGTCGCTCCGGCGGGCGCCCTTGTTCAGCGGCGCGGTCATCGCCACCCTGGCGCTCTGCATCGGCCCGAACACCGCGATTCTGACTGTGCTGTATGCGCTGGTGCTGAAGCCGGCGCCATTCCACGAACCGGAGCGGCTGGTTCAGGTTTACAACGCCTTCGAGAAACTGGGCGGAGGGCGCAGCCGGCAGGCCGGCAGCGTGCCGCAATACCGGGATTTCCAGGCTCACGCGGACTTGTTCGAGGGATTCGCGCTGATGCGCTACGCGGGCACGACGTTGGATGACGACACCGCGCCGCTATCTCGACGAACTGGCGCGTGGGCGCGGGGTTGTTGGGACGAAGTTTCGCGCGGGTGCTGGCTACGGATCCCGGCTTCGACACGTCGAATCTCGTGCAGGGACGCATGGCCGTTCCCAAGGCGTTCGAACCGGTCGAGGCCAATGTCGGATTGCAGCGGCGCATCGTCGAGGGATTGCGGGAGATCCCGGGCGTCGAAGGAGCGGGGCTGGTGTTCGATTATGCGCTGGCGGGGAGTTTTCGATCGTCACCGTTTGTGATCCGTGGAGAAGCGGCGAGCCCGGGTGTAAACCGACCGCTGGTGGCGGTCGATCCCGTGTCGCCGGAATTTTTCGAGACGCTGCGGATCACGCTGCTCGAAGGGCGAGGCTTCACCTACGCAGACGATATCCGCAGCAGTCCGGTGCTGGTGGTCGACGATCTGTTTGTGCAGCGATATTTTCCCGGTCGCAGTGCGGTGGGGCAGGAGGTCGCGCTGTCGGATCGGCCGCCGCCGGACGGTCGGCCGTGGCCGCGAATCGTCGGGGTGGTCCGTCGGCCGCAGCTCTCCGGTTTGGAGGCGCGCGACGGCGTGCCGATTGTATTCATGCCGATGGTACAACAACCGGCCTTCGGGTTCTCGTTCGTCGTGCGCTCTCCCCGCGAGACCGGCGATCTCCTCCGGGAAATCCGACGCAAACTGCACGCGATCGAACCGACGCTGCCGTTGTACGGGACGGCAACCATCGAGGAGGGCCTGGACAACCTGATGATGGGGCGGCGCGGCGTGACGCTGCTGATCGGCGCCTTCGCGGGGCTGGCGCTGGTGCTCGCGGGGATCGGTCTTTATGGCGTGCTCGCTTACGATGTGTCGCAACGCACGCGCGAGATTGGGATTCGCGGAGCGATCGGTGCGACGCGCACGCAGATCGTCGCGATGATCCTGCGGCAGGGGATGTGGCGCACCGGGCTGGGCGTGGCCATTGGTTTCGTGGCGGCAATTTACCTCACGCGGTTCCTTCAGGCGTGGCTGTTCGATGTCGGAAGATTCGATCCGGTCGCGTTCTCCGGGGTTTCGTTGTTGATGCTGGCAGTATCCCTGCTCGCGTGCTGGCTACCGGCGCGGCGGGCGGCGAGGGTGGATCCGATGGTGGCGCTCCGGTGCGAGTGAGCGGATGTCCGGGGGGCACGGCGCCGGTTGACTCGCTTCTGGCGGGCCGACAGAAAAGGCGGCTACCTTTCTCACTGTGCAGTCGAAGAACGTCATTACCGAACGAATCGCCACCGCGCTGCGCCGCTTCCCGCCGTTTTCCATGATGGAGATGGAAACCGTGCAGCAACTCGCCGCCGAAGCGTCGGTGCGCGCGATGGCGGCGGGAGACTTCGTATGGCGCCAGGGCGACCGGCCGCGGGACGAAGTCCTGTTTGTGGCGCGCGGCCGCGTGGAATACATCTGGCAGGTCGAGGGGCGCCGGGAGCGCGTGGATATTCGCGACGTCGGCGACGTGCTCGGGTTCACCGCCGTCACGCACAACGAAGCCCAGCACAGCGTCTCGGCGCAGGCGGCGGAGGATTGTCTTTTCTACATCCTGCCCGCCGCGCGCATCCGGCCGGTGCTCGAGACGCACGATGAGGCGCGCCATTACGTGCGACGGCATTCCTACTGGGTCGCCCGCGTCGGTCAGACCGTGGCGTTGACCGAGCCGACCGACTCCGCGATCGCAGGGCGCGCCAAAAACATCCTGCAGGCGCATCTCGACGGCGCGCAGCTCATTCAGCTGCGGCCGGCCGAGCGGCTGCTCACGTGTGCCCCGGATGCGCCGATCAGCGCCGCCGCGGCGCTCATGGCCGCCAAACAGGTGCCGTCGATCCTGATCGTCGATCCGGAGCGCCGGCCGCTGGGCATCGTGACCGCCAACGCTCTCGTCAAGCAGGTGATCGTCGACGGTATTGAAAAAACGGCGACAGTCGCGTCCGTCATGGCGCAGCCGGTCATCACGGTCTCGCCCCAGTCGAGCGCCACGGCGGCGATGCTGGTGATGCTGCGCGAGCGCATCGGGCAGGTGTGCGTGACCGAGGACGGGACGCCGCACTCGCCGGCGCTGGACGTTTGCACGCAGAAGGACCTTCTCGCGCAGAGCGGACATCATCCCGCCGGCTTGCTGCGCGAGATCCGGCTCGCGCGCACCAATCCGCGTTTTCGCGAGCTCTGCGACGAAATCCAGTCGATCGCCCGCAGCTATCTCGAAGCGGGGGTGTCGGCGATCTATCTCGGCCAGATTTGCGCGGAGCTTTACGACGAACTCGTGCAGCGGCTGATCGAGCTCTCCGCGGCCGAGCTGGCGAATGCGGGCACGCCGATCCCGCCGACGGCGTGGGCGTGGATGTCGGTCGGCAGCGACGG
Source organism: Opitutaceae bacterium (assembly GCA_040255565.1). Lineage (GTDB taxonomy): Bacteria > Verrucomicrobiota > Verrucomicrobiia > Opitutales > Opitutaceae > Opitutus. The sequence goes on from JBDZVH010000004.1 coordinate 342,831, forward strand.
ACGCCGCGAGCAGATCCTGCGGACCGACATGGACAACGCGCTCGTTTTCGAGCCGCTCGGCTCGACCGAGGCGGACGAGGAGGCGAGGGCGGTGTTTCTGCAGCTGGCCACGCGGGTGATCGATCGCATGGCGGCGGCAGGCTTCGCGCGCTGCCAGGGCGGCGTGATGGCACTGAACCCGCGCTGGTGCCGCACGTCCGCGGAGTGGCTCGCGGAATTTCAGACTTATGGCAACGACCTGGAGGGCGACCGGCTGTTGCGGGCGATGGTGCTCTATGACCTGCGTTACGTCGCCGGCGACAAGTCGCTCTGCGAGACGCTGCGCCGGACGATTTTCGACACCGTGACGGCGAACGGGCGGTTGCAGCGGCGGCTGGCGGAACACGTCGTCGATACGGCGCCGCCGCTCAATTTCATCGGACGTTTCGTGATGGAAAAGCTCGGCGCCGGCCAGGAGGAGTTCGATCTGAAATCGCGCGGGATGGCGCCACTGCGCGATGCGGCGCGATTGTTGTGCCTGAAATACCGGTTGAGCCGCCGCTACTCCACGGGCGGCCGCTGGGAGGAGGTGCGGCGAAACCAGCCGCGGCTGGCGGAACTCGCCGCGTCCGCGCGGGATGCCTACGATTTCCTGCTGCGGCTGCGCACACTCAACGGACTCAAGCGCGGCGACTCGGGGCGCTTCATCAACTCGGGTCAACTGTCCAAGCTCGAGCGCAGCCAGCTCTCGAGCATCTTCGACGTGGTGCGGCTCGTGCAGGAAGCGCTCCGCCGCGAATTCGATCTGATAGGGCCGCGCTGATGTTATCCTGGTTCAAACGCCGCTCGCTCGCGCCGTCGGCGCTCGCGTATCGCGAGGGCACCGATCCGCGGGTGTCGAAGAAAACGGCTGTCGACTCGCTGTCGTTCCTCGTGCTCGACGCGGAAACCACGGGCTTCGATCCCGTGAACGATCGCATCCTTTCGCTCGCCGCCGTGCCGGTGCGGGCCGGTGTGGCGGAGCTCGCGGGCCTGCGTTCCTGGCTGGTTTACCAGCCGCGGGCGCGGCTGACGGAGGCGGTGCGGGTGCATGGCATCCTTCCTTCGGAGACGCGCACGGGCGAGCCGGAGGAGGCGGTGCTGGAGGCGTGGCTGCCGCTGGCGACGGGCACGGTGCTGGTGGGGCATCACCTGCGCTTCGACGTCGCCATGCTCAACGCCGCGCTGCAGCGGCATTTCCGGGTGAAGCTTCGTAATCCGATGCTGGATACGGCGCATCTCGCGATGCGCGCGCTGGAGGCGTTTCGGAAAACCGGTTATCCCGGGCAGCGGGTTCCCGCGCTCGACGAGGTTTGCACGCACTGCGGCATCACGCCGATGGAGCGTCATACGGCCGAGGGCGACGCCTTCACGACGGCGGAGCTGCTGCTGGTGCTCTGCGCGAAATACGCCCGACTGCTGGGCCGACCGCTTACCGCCGGGGACCTGCCGCTCAACGAGCCCTGATTCGTCAGGAGCGTGGTTGGCCGGGCGCGATGCGCCTGAGGGCCCATGAAATCGACTCGGCGCGAGGGGCTCGGACCCGCGGCTCACAGGAATCACGTCACATGCCGGCGGAAAATTGCACTTAGCTCTTTGACGTGGCGGCGATTCGATTACGGTGCGTGTTCCCCGCATGCAGGCCGCGACTCACATCCACGTCAAAGGTGCGCGAGAGCACAACCTGAAGAACCTCGAGCTGCGGATTCCCCGCGGAAAGCTCGTGGTCGTCACCGGCCCGAGCGGCTCGGGCAAATCGTCGCTGGCCTTCGACACGATCTACGCCGAGGGCTACCGCAAATACATGGAGAGCCTTTCCACGCAGGCGCGGCAGGTGCTCGAGCAGCTGAAACGCCCGGACGTGGATTTCATCCATGGTCTCTCGCCTGTCCTCGCGATCGAGCAGCGCACGGGTGCCGGCGGACCGCGCAGCACGATTGCGACGGCGACGGAGATCGCGGATTATGCGCAGCTGCTCTGGGCCCTCGTCGGTGAGCAACGCTGTCCGAAGGACGGCGGCCGCGTGGTGCAACGCTCGCTCGATGACAACGTGCAACGCGTGCTGACCCAGTGCGCCGGGGAGCGGATCATCCTGCTCGCGCCCTGGATGCGCGCGAAGGCGAGTGTGTTGCGCGAGGAGTTGCCACGGCTGCGGCAACGCGGATTTCAACGCGTGCGACTCGACGGCGAGGTCAAGAACCTCGACGAGCCCAAGCTGATTTCCACCGCGGCGAAGGAGATCGCGGTCGATCTCGTGATCGACCGGCTGGTGGCGTCGGCGGACCAGCGCAGCCGGCTGGCCGATTCGCTCGAGCTGGCGTTTCGCGAAGGCAAGGACCGCGCGATCGTGCTGGCGCAGAAGTCGCCCGATGCGCCGTGGCGCGAGCTGCCGCTCAGCCAGTCGCTCGCGTGCGAGATCTGCGGCGATGTATTCGAAAAGCTGACACCACGGCATTTCTCCTTCAACCACAGCGAGGGCGCGTGCCCGACCTGCGGCGGGCTCGGCCGCAAGCTGCGTTTCGTGCCGGAACTGATCGTGCCGGATCCGGAGAAGAGCGTGCGCGAAGGCGCGATCAAGCCGTGGCGGATCGGCGGAAAAAATCTGATCATCAAGCACAATGCGCTGCTGAAACAGCTGGCCGAGCAGCTGCCCTTCGATCCCGACAAGCCGTGGCGCTCCCTGCCGGAGGAGACGCGCGACGCGATCCTGCACGGCGCGGGCGAGCGGCAGTTTGCGTTCAAGCTCCGCCGGATGCGCGAGGCGAAGGCGATGCCCTTCGAAGGGGTGATCGCGGATCTGGAGGATAGCTGGCGGCACACCGACAGCGAAGGATTCCGCGCGCGACTCACGACCTTCATGGTCGCAGGCGAGTGTCCCGAATGTCACGGCACGCGGCTCAACGCCCGCAGCGGCGCGGTGCGCCTGAATCTCGGCGAACCGGGAAGCGCGGGCGGCGAGCCGCCGTTTCACACGTATCCGCAATTCCTCGCGCTCGATGTCGAGACCGCGAACGCTGTCGCGAAACAGGCGGTGGCGATGCACGGCGCGAACGAGGCGGTGCGCGAAGTCGTGACCGGCATCGAGCAGCGGCTCGCGTTTCTCCTCGAGACCGGACTCGGCTACCTGACGCTCGACCGCGATTACGCGACGCTGTCGGGCGGCGAGGCGCAGCGCGTGCGGCTGGCGACGCAGCTCGGCATGGGATTGATGGGCGTGATCTACGTGCTCGACGAGCCGAGCATCGGGCTGCACCCGCACGACAATCAAAAGCTGCTCGAGACGCTCCAGGCGCTGCGCGATCGCGGCAACACGGTGATCGTCGTCGAGCACGACGAGGACACGATGCGCATCGCCGACCAGTTGATCGAGCTGGGACCGGAGGCGGGTGTCGAAGGCGGTTATCTGCTGTTTCAAGGCACGCCGCAGGACTGCATGAAACTGCCGGCGAAGCTCTCGCGCACGGGACCGTTTCTGGCGCGGACGCTGGGTGTCGTGAAGGACGCGAAAACGAAGCAGCCCGACGGCGCCTGGCTCACGGTGCGCGAAGCGCGGGCGAACAATCTTCGCGGCATCGATGCGCGTTTTCCGATCGGTCTGCTCACGTGCGTGACCGGCGTGAGCGGCTCAGGCAAGAGCACCTTGGTGAACGACATCCTCGCCACCGCGGCCGCGCGCAAGCTGAACGGCGCGAAAGCGTTTCCGGCGAAACACCGGCAGATCGAGAATCTCGATTTCTTTGAGAAGCTCGTGCAGGTCGACCAGGAGCCGATCGGCCGCAGCCCGCGTTCGAATCCGGCGACGTATGTCGATCTGCTCGGACTGTTGCGCGATTTGTTCGCGCAGGTGCCACTCGCGAAAGTGCGCGGCTACAAGCCGAGCCGGTTCTCGTTCAACGTGCGCGGCGGTCGCTGCGAACGCTGCCAGGGCGATGGCATGATCAAACTCGACATGCAGTTCATGGCCGACGCCTACGCGCCCTGTCCGAGCTGCGGCGGGCGGCGCTTCAACCGCGAAACGCTCGAGATTCTGTTTCACGGCAAGTCGATCGCGGACGTGCTCGACTTGACCGTGCGCGAAGCGATCGCGTTGTTTCGCAATATTCCGCGCGTGATCGACAAGCTCGCCACGCTCGATGCGGTGGGCCTCGGCTACCTGACGCTCGGGCAATCGGCGACGACGCTCTCGGGCGGCGAAGCGCAGCGGTTGAAGCTCTCGCTCGAGCTCAGCAAACGGCAGCAGGGTGGGACGCTTTACATCCTGGACGAGCCCACGACGGGACTGCACTGGGTCGACATCCAGCGCTTGATGGACCTGCTGTTCAAGCTGCGCGACGCTGGCAACACGGTGATCGTGATCGAGCACAACCTCGATGTCATCAGTCTCGCCGACTGGATCATCGATCTCGGCCCGGGCGGCGGGCGCGATGGCGGCGAGATCGTATTCGCCGGGGCGCGTTCCGAAATCGAAACGTGCGAGCGTTCGCTGACCGGCGAGGCGCTGCGTCGCTGGTCGATGGCGGCGCGCGACTAGCGACGGTCGTGCGCGGTCTAGCGAATGAAAACTAGAGGGGGCTCCGACCCGCCTTCGACCGCGTGCAGCGCAAAAGGGCAGGGCGGAGACCCGCCCCACCTGAAGGGGTGGCGATAGCGGCAGGTGCGCGTCGCCGCACAATTCCGGCGCGGGGTTGGCCAAGGAACGCGCAGCGGCGGCGGGCTCCGCGGCGTAGAGTTTCGCCATGAACTCGCCGTTTCATGTGAGTCAGTATCCACGGCGGATCGTCTGGTTCATGGCGATCGCCTGGGCGGTGATTGTGGGGAAATGCGCGGCGGTCTGGTGGGCCGTCGGGCATTGGAATCTGCAATTCAGTCCGTTCTGGGTGATTGGCCCGACCCTGACGTTTGCCGCCTTGGTGACGCTCATCTGGCTGACGCATCACGAAGAATGAGTCGCACGCTCACGTGGCGCTTTCGCCGGCGAGGAAATCGCCGGCGTGGTTCGTGTTTTCCTGCGATCGGACCATGTTGATGCATGCAGATTTCATCACTCGAATTTCGCGGCACGAAAGCGCATCGCGTCGTGTCACTTCAGACGGGCGCCAGCGTCATGCGTGCTGGTTGCTCCGATACCCCATGAGACCCCTGCGCCATTTGCTCCTTTGCGCATCGCTGCTGGCCGGCCTCGGCGGCGGCGCTGCAACATCGGTTTGGGGGCAGACCCCGACGCTTCCGGAGACCGCGGTGTCGCCGGCGGTTTCACAGCTCGCGCCCGAACAACTCGAACAGCTCGTGGCTCCGATCGCGTTGTATCCCGATGTCCTGGTGGCGCTGATCCTGCCGGCCTCGACCGAAAGCTCGGACGTGGTGCTCGCTGCGCGCTACCTGCGCGACAACGGCGATGCGAACCAGATCGATGCCCAGTCGTGGGACGACGACGTCAAGGCGCTCGCGCGTTATCCGGATGTGATCAAGTGGATGGACGAGAATCTCGCGTGGACGCAGCAGCTCGGTGAAGCGTATCTCGCCAGCCCGGAAAACGTGATGGCCGCGGTGCAGCGCGCGCGCAGTCGCGCGAAAGCGGACGGGCTGCTCGTCAGCACGACGCAGCAGACAGTGTTGGACGAAAATGGATACATCCGCATCGTGCCCGCGCAGCCGGAAGTGATTTACGTGCCGCGGTATGACTATCGCGTCATCTACGTCGAGCATCCGACCTATTATCAGCCGGACACCTGGCTGACGTTCGGCGTCGGATTCGGCGTCGGCTGGTGGCTGCACAACGACTGCGATTGGGGTCGCCGTGTGATCGTGGTGAATCGACGGCCGGCCGCACACTGGCGGTTGCACGACTGGCAGCGCCAGCATTTCGCGCACCGTCCGCAATTCGGCGATCACTGGCGTCCGTGGACGCCGCCGGCGGGACGGCCGCGTCCGCCCTTTCATCGTCGCGATTTCACATCGCGGCGTGAGTTTCCCCATCCGGGGCCGGTCGGGCCGCCGCGCGTCGATCGCGACCGTGACCGGCGGCCGCAGCCCGGGCGCTTGACCGATGAACGGCGATGGCAGCACCGGCCGTCCAGCCCGGCGGGAGCACGCGAAGTGAAGCCGAATGTGCCGCCGCCTGCGTCCGGAAACCCGCCGCGGGAGTGGACGCGCAATGCCGATCGCGTCCCGCGCGTGCGGCCATCGCAGAATGTCCCGTCGCCGTCGGCCACGGCACAGGCGCCCGCCGCTCGGCCGGCGCACACCGCGCCGCCTCCCGGCCGACGCAACGAAATCCGTTCGGCGCCAATGGCGACGTCCCGTCCGCCCGTGACTGCGGCCCCGCGAGCCCCGCAGGTCGCAGCCTCGGCTCCGGCCCCGCGTGCACCCGCCGTGGCGCCCGCACGAGCACCGTCGTTTTCGCCACGCTCGGAGCCGACGAGTCCCGGCGGTTCGGATCGCGGACGGGGCGACAACGGCCGCGGTCGCGCTCCGAATCGCGATCGTTAAAATCGCCAACAACAAAACACCCGACCGGCGTTGTCGCTGGTCGGGTGTTTTTTGAAGGGGATGGCGGACTTCACTGCCAGTAACCGCGCACGTAAACGTAGCCGTTGCCTTGGCGCCGCCACTCGGGCGGGCGGAAGGTGGTGGATCCGGCCGGCGGGATTTCCCAGTGCCCCGCGACCCACAAATAATTCTGGCCGTTGTCGTAGGTCCAGTAGCCTGGAACCCAGAGCGCGCGGGCGTTGGGCCGTTGCGAGATCGACTCCGGTTCGGTGACCGTCGGCATGGGCGGCGGGGTGTCGACGTAAATATTGGTCATCGCGTTGCTGGGAGCGTCGGCGCTGTAGACCGGCGGGCTGCCGGTGCTGGCGGCTTCGCGTTTGTCTTTGGCGTGGCCCATGGCGCCACCGGCGATCGCACCTGCGGCCGCGCCGATCGCCGCGCCGCTGGCGGCGTTGCCGCTGCCGCGATTGTTGCCGATGATCGCACCGGCGAGTGCGCCCAGCGCTGCGCCGCCGGCGGCGCCACGTTGCGTGTTGGAGGCGGTGCTGGTGCAGCCGCCGCCGACGAGCGAGGCGATCGTCAGGGCAAGCGTGCACGCCTGCTGAGTCGGGGTTAAACGTTTCATGACAGCCGGATAGTCCGGCGGCAGGAAACGGCGTTCCTAGGGTCGCCACCCGAGAGGTTCGTCGGCGTTTGCACGCCGCGACGGATCAACGCACCGCGGCCCAGACGCGCTGCACGTCGTCGTGATCCTCGAGCGCCTGGAGAAATTCGCCGACTTCGCCGCGGGCGTTGTCGTCGAGCTCCGGGTAATTCTTCGGCAGGTAACCGATCTCGCTCGTGACGACGGACCAGCCGCGGCCGCTGAGCCAGGAGGAGACCGCGTGGACACCGGTGCGCTCGGTGATGAAGCGCGCGCCTTTGCGATCGGCCGGGATGTCGTCGTTCTGCTCGTGCGTGAGCGCCTCGAAATCATTGGCGCCGGCTTCGATCGCCGCGGCTTCGAGATCTGCGGCCGCATCGGCGGTGTGCGCTTCGACGATCCCGACATGATCGAACAGAAACTTGTTGCTGCCGGCGGCACCGAGAACGCCCTTCTTGAACAACACGCGGATCTCGGGCGCGGTGCGCTGCGGATTGTCGGTGTAGACTTCGACAATCACGGGCACCTTGTGGGGCGCGTAGCCTTCGAAAACCACGTGCTCCATCGCGGACTTGTCGCCGCCGACACCGGAGCCCTTGGCGATCGCACGCTCGATCACGTCGGCTTTCACGCTGGCTTTCTTCGCCTTCTCGACCGCGGCGAAGAGCCGGGCGTTCGCCGAAATGTCCGGCCCGCCGAGCTTCGCGGCGACGGTCATTTCTTTGACGAGTTTGCCGACCACCTGGCCTTTTTTGAGGTTTACGATGGCGCGTTTCGCGTGGAGCCATTGACGTCCCATAAGCCGCTGACGCTGACAACCGGCCCGAAGGCGCGCAACGACGAAGCGTGGCATCCGGCGGACGAAAAAGCACGAGGCCCGCTGCAACTTTCCGCGCCGCCGCGGTGTGCTGAGGATATCCGGCGCACGTCGCGCCTAACTCTCAACTCCATCATTTCGCCATGAATTCCATTCTGCGTTTCGCCACGTTCGCTGCCGCTATTACGCTGGGCACGTTCGCCGCCCGTGCGGCCGAACCCGGCTATTTCGATCTGGGAAAGTTCACGCCCGCCGAGGGCTGCCAGTTTGTTGAAGTGAACCTTGACCTGCCGCTGCTCAAGGTCGCGTCGCTCTTCGTCGGTCAGGAAGAGCCGCAGGCGGCCGAGTTGATCCGCAATTTGAAACGCGTGCACGTGAACGTCGTCGGCTTCAATGACACCAATCGCGCCGACACTCTGGCTCGCATCGGCCAGATCCGCGATCAACTCGAGAACGCCGGCTGGACCCGCGCCGTCACCGTCAAGCAGGGCGCAAGCGAGGGAGACGCGGATGTCGCCGTCTTCGTCAAACTGAACGCTGACTCGGCGATCGATGGCGTGGTCGTCACGGTCATCGATTCCAATGAAAAGCAGGCGGTCTTCGTCAACGTCGTCGGCAGCATTCGTCCCGAACAACTCGCTGCGCTCAGCAAGCGATTCAATCTGCCGGGTCTCGATAAAGTTGCCCCGGCGATCAACAAGAACGCGTGAAGAATAGGCTAGCCGCCTTCGATTTCAGCCATGAACGCGAATCACGCCACACCCCAAGCCCCGCGTCGCCGGTGGTGGGTTTGGCTCCTGGGGATTCTGGGAGCCTCGCTGCTGCTCCTCGCAGTCGGCGTGTATAATCTCCTGACGCTCACACGTGATGCCGCGGTGCTGCGGGACAGCGTTCGTCAGGCGATGCACGAGCGCCCGTCGACCGAGATTCAATTCACGGCCGGTCCGGTGCTCCTCACGGCGGCGCGAGCGGGATTGGCGTTTGCGCCCTACGTGCCCGCTGAGGCGCGCATGGCCTTGCGCGCTCTGCGCAAGGCGAGCGTCGGAGTTTACACGCTGCCGCACGCCCCGGACGCGACGCAGCGTCAGGCGGCATTGCTCGCAGCGGACCAGCGCCTGGCGGAGCGTGGCTGGCATCGCGCCGTGGCGGTCAACGATGGCGACAGCACGGTCGCGATTTACGCGAGCGAGGCGTTCGGCTTCGGCACGCGGGAGCATGTCTGCGTGGTCGTGCTCGAGGGCGAGCGGCTCGTGATCGCCGCCGGCACGGTCGCTGCGGAGCCGCTGGTGCAATTGGTGGAGAAACGCGGCGGGTTGGCGAAGCTGTAAATTGGAGCGGATGGGGTGCAGATTTCGCTCCGCTTTTGTTCGAGGCGGAGCGAAGGTTTGGGCGTGAAGCTGCCGACCATCGTTCATCTCGACGCCGACGCGTTCTTCGTGTCGTGCGAGCTCGCGCTCAAGCCCGAGCTGCGGGGGACGAAGTGCGCGGTCGGCGGCCGGGAGCGCGGGATCATTTCGTCGGCCAGCTACGAGGCGCGCGCCTGCGGGGTGTATACGCCGATGCCGACCCGGCGCGCGCTGCAGGTCTGTCCCGACCTGATCATGCTGCCGCACACGTCGGGGCTCTACAGCAAGGTGTCCCGGCAGATGTTCGAGCTCTGCGAAACGCTCACGCCGATCGTGCAGCGCAACTCCATCGACGAAGGTTATCTCGATCTGACGCCGTGCGGATTCGGGAGCACGGAGGAAATCGAAAAAGCCGTGCGCGGATTGCAGGAACGGATCTGGCGCGAGTTGCAGATCACGATTTCGTTCGGGATGGCGGTCAACAAGCTCGTCGCGCAGATCGCGTCGAAACTGCGCAAACCGCGCGGCTTCGTCGTGGTGCCGCCCGGCACCGAGGCGGCGTTTCTCGCGCCGTTGTCGATCGGGAAACTCCCGGGGGTCGGCCCGAAGACCGAGGAGGTCCTGGTTCACCGCCACGGCATCAAACTCGTCAGCGATCTGCTGGCGCGCAGCGAAAGCGAACTGCAATCGATCTTCGGCCGCGGCTGGCGCGAGATGGTGGAGTGCGCGCGCGGCATCGACGACCGTCCGGTGGAAACGGAACACGAGGATGCGAAAAGCTATTCGCAGCAGGAGACCTTCGGCGAGGACGTCGGCGATTTCGCGGAGATCGAACGCGTGGCCAAGCGGATGATCGACGAGCTGTTGCCGAAGATCCGCGAGGATGGGAAACGCGTGCGCACGATGACGCTCAAGGTGCGCTATCCCGATTTTTCGCAGGAGTCGCATGGCCGGAGCCTGGCTGAAGCGGTGGACCTGGAGGGGCCGTTTTATCCGCTGGTGAAACCGCTGCTGCAGGCCGCGTGGAAAAAGCGCCGGCCGTTGCGTTTGATCAGCGTGCGGTTTTCCGGAGTGGAGGACGGCGCGACGCAGTTGGAGATGTTTGCCGAGACGGATGAGAAGCGCCGCCGCCTCGCCGGGGTGATCGATGCGTTGAATCGTGGCGGACGCGCGGCGGCGGTTCAGCACGGTCACCAACTTGCCAAGCGCTCGCGAGCGCGCTAAGTCCGCCATCGCTATGCCGATTTACGAGTATTACTGCCCGGACAATCACACGATCTACCAGTTCTACGCGAAGACGCTGGCGCAGGGGCGCACGATCCCGAAGTGCCCGCACAATCCGCAATTCCGGATGGTGAAGATGCTGTCGCAATTCGCGGTCACGGGACGCAAGAAGGACTCCGGCGACGTTGACGCGAATCCCGCCGCGGGAATGAGTGGCGATCCGGCGGAGGACGCGCGGATGGAAGCGGCGATGAACGCGATGGAAAAGGAGTTCGCGAACGTCGACGAAAACGATCCGCGCGCGATGGCTCGCATGATGCGGCGGATGTCGGAGCTCACGGGAGAAAAGATCGACGGCGAAATGGAAGAAGTGGTGCGCAAGCTCGAGGAGGGCACCGATCCCGAGGCGCTGGAAGACGAACTCGGCGGCGAAAAACCCTGCAGCATGCCGGATCCCGACGATCCGTTCGGCGAAGGCATGGGAGACGGCAGCCCCGCGGCGGATCCGAAGGAGCCGCGGCATCGCTTTCGCGTGCGACGCGGCGCGCCGGCGCGCGATCCGCAGCTTTACGATTACGAGTGAGGACGCGCGCGAAGGCGGCGCACGCGCGAATTCCTTTTGGTTTTCGCGCGATTCGTGTCTTTCATGGGAACTGTCATGTCATCGCCCGAACTTCTTGCCCGCATTGAAGCCGCGAAGCACGCGGTGCTCGCGCAGACTCCGCTGCTGCATCAATTCTTCGGCAAAGCCGAGAGCCAGTGGAAGGCCGACGGCACGCGCGTGACCACGGTCGATCTGGCGATTTCGGCAGCGATCGTGGGCGAACTCGGAAAGCGGTTTCCAGACGACGATTTTTTCAGCGAGGAGCTGACGCACGCCGGCGGCGCGATTCCGCTGACGAAGCGGTTTGCGTGGGTGCTCGATCCGATCGACGGCACCAACAATTACGCCATGGGCATCGCGCACTGCGCGATCTCGCTCGGCCTGTTCGAAGACGGGCACCCGGTTTACGGCGTGGTTTACGATCTGGCGCGGCGCACGCTGATCCACGGCGGACCGGGGCTGGGGCTGTTCGATGGCGACCGGCCGGCGCATGTGCGGCGCGAACCGCCGGATGCGCAGACGCTGCTCGGATTTCACAGTCCCTACGACAAAACCTTCGCGCCGCATGCGACGACGCTGGTGCAGAATTTCAAGATTCGCGGCCTCGGCAGCAGCACGCTGCATCTCGCTTACGTGGCGGTCGGCATCCTCGGTGGGACGGTCGACCACAACGTGAAGATCTGGGACATCGCCGCCGCGGTGCCGCTCTGTCTGGCGGGCGAGGGCCAGGTGCAGTTTCTCAACGGCGAACAGTTTCCGCTAAAGCAGTTCGATTTGAAGATGCGGCGGATCTTCTATGTCGCGGGTAATGCCGCGATCTGCGCGCGCGTGCGGGAGTTGTTGCAGGCGTAAACCCTCAGATCGCGCGACGCAGCGGCTCAGGAATGGGCCAGCGCGTGCGGCGCGGCGGTGAGTTGATCGATCGCCTGGATGAGGTGGGCATTGACTTCGCTCATCGTGCCTTCGCCGGACACGGCGATCAGCCGGCCCGCGCGCCGATAGTGATCCAGCACAGGCGCGATGTTTTCGCGAAAGGCGGTCAACAAACGCGACGCGTGCTCGTCCTGAGAGACGGGGATGGACGGCAGAGTGCTGTTGCACAGATCGCAGACCCCCAACTGCGTCGGCGGCTTCAGGTGCGGATGATAGGTGATGTGGCAGGTTGGACAGACAATGCGCTCGGCGAGCCGCCGCAGGATCTCGGCATCCGAGACCTCGAGGTGAATGACGGCGTCGAAGGTGCGTCCGTGGCCGAGCAGCGCCTCGTCCAGCGCGCGCGCCTGCTCGAGCGTGCGCGGCAAACCGTCGAACAACGCCCCGGCGCGGCGCGGAAGCTCCGCGCACCAGCCTTCGATCATCGCGGCGATGGTTTCGGCGCTCAGCGGCGCGCCGGATTTCTGGTGCCGGCGAACGGCGTTGGCGAGTTGCGTGTGTTGTTGCAGGTGCTTGCGAATCAGATCGCCAAGCGAAACGGCGCGGAGTCCGTAACGAACGGCCAGCGAGCTGGCGTGAGTGCGCTTACCGGCGCCGGAAGGACCAAGGATCGCGATGTTCATTGGGGTAAAGGCAGCGATGGGAATGGAAAAATCCTCGCAGCGGACGAGCGACGGGACGACGTGGATATGAGGGAAATCGCACGGTGAGGTGGCTCGCGTGAGGCGCTGGGGTGACGCGGCGCGACCGGGGCGGCCACGCGCGGGGAGCGTGGCAGAAATGAAGAAGAGATTCTCCGCGTTTGTTGGCTTTTAGCGCGCGAATCCTGCGCGATGTCCGACTAAACCTGATACGACTGCAGCGGGACCGGATCGATGACCTTGGTTTCGGGCAGCGCGGCGGCGAGCGATTCGGCGAACCACGCGCGCGCGGCAGGATCGCCGTGGGTCAGGACGATGCTGCGGGCGCTGGTCTGGACGGCGAATTCGAGCAGTTCCTCGCGATCGGCGTGACCGCTCAATTCGAAGCGCTCAATGCGCGCCTTGACCTTCGCTTTCACGTGCACGGCGCCGAAAACGAAGTCGTCGCCCGGATTCGCGGCGAGCAACTGACCGCCGGGCGTATCGGGATCGCAATAGCCGACGAAGCCGATCGTGTTGCGCGCGTGATTGAGCAGTCCGGAGGCGAGCGTGTAGCTGGGCGTGCGCTCGACCATCATGCCGGAGCTCACGAGATAGATGGCGTTCTGCTTCGGATCCTCGCCGGCATTGAGCTTTCGGGGCGTCGGCTTGATCTTCAGGTCCTTGATGACGCCACGATTGAACTGGAGCGACTTGGTCTTGCGCGTGATCTCGTCGAAATAGTCCGCGAGATCCATGCCGAGGCCGGATGCGTAGATCGGGCAGTTGACGAGCCGGCCGAATTTCCGCGCGTCGTGGAAAACCGCGAGCATCTCCTGCATGCGCCCGAGCGCGAACACCGGCAGCAGGAACGAGCCGCCGCGCTGGATGGTGTCGTTGATCGTGTCGACCAGACGCGCGACTTCGTTGACGCGCTCCTTGCCGGCGGGGCGCTCGGTGATGCCGCGGGTGGTTTCGGTGACGAGCACGTCGAAGTGTCCGGCGGGGAAACGCGCGCCGTTCAGCGTGCGTTGGTTCTCGAACATCACGTCGCCGGTGAAGAAGACGGTGCGGTGCTTGTGGCGGATCTCGAGGCCCGCGGCGCCGGCGACGTGGCCGGCGTGGTGAAAGGTGACCTCGATCTCGTCCTTCGCGCCGCGAAACTTTTTCGCGTGGCCCATCGGCAGACCGGTCAGCCGGCCCGCGCAGCGATCGATGTCGTCGTGCGTGAAGAGCGGGTAGTCGGGGATGTTGTCCTCCTCGCGCTGGCGCATCATCACGTTCGCGGAATTGTGCAGCATGCGCTCGATCAGCATGCGGCTGCCCTGCGTCATGATCACCGGCGTGTTCGGATGTTCGCGCATCACAACCGGCAGGCTGCCGATGTGATCGAGATGGCAGTGCGTGATGATGATCAGATCGAGCTCGTGACCCCGCAAGGCGGTGAGATCGGGAGTGGCGGCACGGCCGACTTTTTTCGGATGGAGCCCGCAATCCACGAGGACGCGCAGGTCGCCGAACTGAACGAAAAGGGAGTTGGCGCCGATGCCGCCGTCGCGGTTGAGATCAATGAGCTTCATGAATCTCGCCGAGAGAGAACGGGAAACGCATCGGAAACGAGCAGTTTTTCAGGATCGCGGAATCTCCATCTCGAACGGCGGCAGCAGAACGTGGATCCGATTGCCCTGGTCGTCGACGCCATGAAAGCAGCCGTGCGCGACGGCGTCGCAGCCGGACACATGGTAGCTGTTGTAGGAAAACTGCTCACCCGGCGCGAGACGCGGCGTTTCGCCCACGATTTTGTCGCCCTCGATCACGAGCCGGCTGCCGTCGGCGTGCTGGATCACCCATTTGCGGCCGAGCAGCGTGATGGTGCGGTCGGAGGCATTCTCGATCGTGATGAAATAAACGAACGCGTGCGGCTTGTCCGCCGGCAGCGACGGGCCGCCATGATGGTAGGCGAGCCGATCGAGGCGCGCCTTCAGGCCGGGAACTTCGCTGGAAAAACAAGACACGCCGCAACAAGAGCCGGGAAACCGTGTGCGGCAAGCGGCGAATCCAGACGCGTCCGCGGGCGACGCATGACCGCTTCGCTGACGCGCAGGCGCCGACAATCGGCTTGCTGCACGCGGGACGAAAACCAGAAACTCGCCCCCTCATGGCCAAACTTGCCCTCCTTTCCGTCAGCGACAAACGCGGTCTCGTGGACTTCGCCACGGCCCTGGTGAAGCAGCACGGCTACACGCTGCTTTCGACCGGCGGAACGGCCAAGCTTCTCGCGGAAAAAGGACTGCCGGTCACCGAGGTCAGCCAGCACACCGGGTTTCCCGAAATCATGGAAGGCCGCGTGAAAACGCTGCATCCGAAGATTCACGGCGGCCTGCTGTGTCGCCGCGACAAGGCCGAGCATCTCGCGCAGGCCGCGCGCAACGACATCGCGCTGATCGATCTCGTGGTCGTGAACCTTTACCCGTTCGAGGAAACGGTCGCGAAGCCGAACGTGTCGCTCGAGGAAGCGATCGAGAACATCGACATCGGCGGGCCCTCGATGCTGCGCTCCGCCGCGAAGAATCACGAAAGCGTGACCGTGGTGTGCGACCCCGCCGATTACGATCGGGTGCTCGCGGCGTTCGCGGAGGAAACGGCGAAGCCCGAACAACTCGCGACGCTGCGCCGGCAACTCGCGTTGAAGGTGTTTCAGCGCACGGGCAGCTACGACACCGCGATCGCGCGCTATCTCGAAGCGCAGGAAGCGGCGCCGGATCTCGAGGCGTTGAGCGGATTTCCCGGCACGCTCACGCTATCGTGGAAAAAGGCGCAGTCGCTGCGCTACGGCGAAAACCCGCACCAGCAGGCGGCGCTTTACGGCACGTTTCACGAGCACTTCCAGCAACTGCAAGGGAAGGAACTCAGTTATAACAACATTCTCGATATCACGTCGGCGACGTATCTCATCGGCGAATTCGAGCGGCCGACGGTCGCGATCCTCAAGCACACGAATCCGTGCGGCGTCGCGAGCGCCGACACGTTGACCGACGCCTGGGAAAAGGCCTACGCGACCGATCGCCAAGCGCCGTTCGGCGGCATCATCATCGTCAACCAGACGCTCGACGGCACCCTTGCGAAGACGATCGCGGAAATCTTCACCGAAGTGATCATCGCCCCGCGTTTCAGCGACGAGGCGCTCGCGATCTTCGCCAAAAAGAAAAACCTGCGCCTGATGATTGCGAAGGGCGGCATCGGCGCCGACGCCCTGCAGGAAATCCGCTCCGTGGTCGGCGGCGTGCTCGTGCAGGACCGCGATCGCACGCTGGGCAACGTGAGCGAATTCAAGGTCGTCACCAAGCGGCAGCCGACGCCGGAGGAGTGGGCGGGCATGATGTTTGGTTGGAAGGTCGGCAAGCACGTGAAGTCGAACTCCATCGTGTATTGCCGCGGCGAACAGACGCTGGGCGTGGGCGCGGGCCAGATGGCGCGCGTGGACAGTTCGCGCATCGCGGTGTGGAAGGCGGGCGAGGCCGGGCTTGATTTGAAAGGTTCGGTCGTGGCCAGCGAAGCGCTGTTTCCGTTTGCCGACGGCCTGATCGCCGCGGCCAACGCCGGCGCGACGGCGGCGATCCAGCCGGGCGGTTCGGTGCGGGATGCGGAAGTGATCGCCGCGGCCGACGAGCGCGGAATGGCAATGGTCTTCACCGGCGTGCGGCACTTCAAACACTGAGCGCGGCCGCTTGCGCAATGCGCCGCAGCTCGCATGGTTGCGGCGCATGAAGAAGGCCCCTGTTCTCGGTTTCTCCGTCGCGGCGCTGCTGGCGCTGGCTGCCTGTTACACCAACCCCGTCACCGGCCGCCAGTCGCTGGTGCTCGTTCAGCCCAGTCAGGAACTCGCGCTCGGCGCGCAGTCGTTCGCGGAAATTCGTCAGCAGGAAAAAGTGTCGACCGATGCCGCGCTGAACCAGCGCGTGCAAAATGTCGGACGACGGATCGCCACCGCGGTCGGCGACCAGATGCCAGGGGCGCAGTGGGAATTTGTGGTCTTTGATTCGGCGGAGGTGAATGCCTTCGCGTTGCCCGGCGGCAAGGTCGGGGTTTACACAGGCTTGCTGAAGCTGGCCGCCTCCGACGACGAACTCGCGACCGTGATGGGACACGAGATCGGGCATGTGATCGCGCGCCATGGCGCGGAACGGATGTCGGAGCAGATGGTGATCCAGGGGCTGGGCGCGCTGGGCACGGCGTATGCGCAGGATCGATACGATCCGCAGACACTGCAGATCTTTCAGACCGCCTACACCGGGCTGGCGACGGTGGGGCGCGTGCTGCCCCATTCGCGGGCGAACGAGAGCGAAGCGGATCACATGGGCGTGCTGTTTGCGGCCAAGGCCGGCTACGATCCGCGCGCGGCGATCACGTTCTGGCAGAAAATGAGCGCGCAAAAAGGCGCGTCGGCCAGCAAGATCGAGACCTTTCTTTCGACGCATCCGGCGGACCAGCAGCGAATCGCGGACCTGCAGGCGCTGATGCCCGAGATGGTGGCGGTTTATGAGCAGAATCGCGGCCGATACTGAGGGCGTTTTCGGGCGTTTTTCCGGTTGGCGCAGCGACGGACGTGGCGCACGGTAGCCGGATGTTCGATCCCGTCGAAAAGCTGAAGGAGTTCATCCGTTTTCAAAGCGTCTCCGCCGATTCGAAGTTCAAGGAGGGGATGCGCGGCGCGCAGGAGTTCGTTGCTTCGCTGCTCGCGTCGTTGGGTTTCAAGGTCGAGGTCGTGCCGACCGAGCTGCATCCGATCGTCTTCGCGCAGCGCGGCGGCGATGCCTCGTGGCCGCACGTGGTGATCTATGGACACTACGATGTGCAGCCGGCGGATCCGCTGAACCTGTGGAAGACGCCGGCGTTTGAGCCGACGATTGTTGGTAACCGCATCTACGGTCGCGGCGCGGCGGATAACAAGGGGCCGCTTATGGCGAACATCGCCGCGGTCGCCGCGGCGCTCGCGGAAATTCCGAACCTGCCGCTGCGGATCACGTTTTTGATCGAGGGCGAAGAGGAGATGGGCAGCCCGAGTTTCCCGAAGTTTCTGGAATCGCACCAAGACCGGCTGCGCGAAGCGGATTTCGTTTATCTGTCCGACACGGTTTTGCCGCGTGCGGACCAGGTCGTGATCACGAGCGGATTGCGCGGCCTCGCGCTTTTCGACCTGCATGTGACGGGACCGAAAGGCGACCTGCATTCCGGGCTGCACGGCGGCGTGCTGCGCAATCCGATCCAGGCGCTCGCCGAGATCATCGCCACGCTGCACACGCCGGAAGGACGCGTGAATGTCCCCGGATTCTACGACGACGTCCTCGATGTGCATCCGTGGGAGCGCGAGGAGTTGAAGAAACTCGGCGCCGACGAGCAGGCTTACAAGGACTTCCTCGGTATTGAAAGTTTCTATACGACGCCCGGCTACTCGCCCTTTGAGGCGCTGCGGTTCCAGCCCACGCTTGAATTCAACGGCATCGGCGGCGGTTATCAGGGCGAGGGCACCAAGACGGTCATCCCGAGCCAGGCATTCGTGAAGATCAGCTGCCGGCTGGTGCCGAATCAGCAGCCGGACAAGATCAAGCGGTTGGTGATGGACGCGATTCGCGCGCGCGTGCCGAGCGGCGTGAAGATCGACTTCGTCGATCAGCACAAGGGCGATCCCTACGTGGTCGTGCCGCCGGGCAAATCGAACACGCCGAAGGACCAGTCGCCGGTGCTGGCGCGGGCGTTTCGCGCGACGGAGCAGGCGGTCGCCGAGGTCTGGGGCAAGCCGCCGATCTATCTGCGCGAAGGCGGCAGCGTGCCGATCATCGCGGACATCAAACGCGTGACGGGGCTCGATTCGATTCTCTTCGGATTGTTCCTCCCCGAGGACAATCTGCATGCGCCGAACGAAAGCTTTAACCTCGATATCATGAAGCGCGGCTCGGAGACGACGAAGCGCGTGCTACTGGAACTCGCGAAAAAGTAGAGCGAGACGCAGGCGCGACGAGGGTTTCGCGCCACAAAAAAGCCCCGGTAAAAACCGGGGCTTTCGTTTTCAAAGAGTCGGTCGGCGCTCAGGGATGGGCCTTGAGGATCACGATGTCGACGCGGCGATCCTTCGCCATCGTGGCATCGTCGCCATTGGCCGTGGCATCGAGGCTGCCCTTCGAAAGCGTTTCGACACGATCGGGGCTGACCAGCGAGCCGAGGTAGCGCTTGGCGGCGTTGGCACGGCGGTCGCCCAAGCCGAGATTGTATTCGGCGGTGCCGCGCCAGTCGCAATGGCCTTCGAGCAGGACGCGCTGATCGGGATGCTCGCTCAGGTATTTCGCGGCTTCCTGCAGCTTGGCGCGTTCGCTTTCCTTGATGTTGAAACGATCGAAGTCGAAGTAAACGGGCTGGAAGAGGCCGCGGATGCTGTTGGCGTCCTCGAGAATGTTAGGATCGCGCGCCTCCAGGCCCATGGCGGACGGGTCGAGCTGGGCGTTGACGTCCGTCGGATTCAGAGCGCCTCCGGTTCCTGTCGGCCCCAGCACCGTCGCGCTCGGATCCGGGCGCTTCGGTTTTTTGGAGCAGCCGGCAACGAGGAACGCCGAGCTGGCGAGAATCAGGAAAAATTTCTTCGAGGCGATGTTCATGGAAGGTCGGATGGCCGTGCGGGACTAATTGAAGAAAGCTCCCGGAGCGGCAAGGCTTTTACAGCGATTTCTTTGGCTCGATGAGTCCGACCTCCAGCGCGTAGCGGGTGAGGCTGGCGACATCGTGAAGATTGAGCTTGCGCATCAGGTTGGTGCGGTGGTTGTCGACCGTCTTGATGCTGATGCCGAGCTTGGCCGCGATTTCCTTGGTGCTGTGGCTCTCGGCGACGAGCTGCAGGATCTCGCGTTCGCGATCGGTCAGGAAATCGGCGGAGTTGCTGGCGGACGGATTGGCGACGACGTTGCGCAGCAGGGCGGCGACCGCCGGCCCGAAGTAAGTGCCGCCGTTGGCCACGGTTTCGAGGCCCTTTTTGAATTCGAACAAACCCGCGGTCTTTTCGACGAAACCGTGCGCGCCGGCTTCGAGCATTTCGCGAATAAGCACCGGATTTTCGTGGCCCGAGAAGACGAGCACCCGCATCTCCGGCAGCTTCTTGCTGATGCGGCGGAGAAGATCGACGCCGTTCAAACCGGGCAGCTTGGCATCGAGGACGAGGAGATCGGGCTTAACCTCGAGACAAAGGGACAGGGCGCTCTGACCATCGCCGCTTTCTCCGACCAGCTGGTAGTTGGCATCCAGGCGGAGGATCTCCACGAGCATCTCACGAATGGCGGTTTGATCTTCGACGATAACGAGTCGTTTCATGTAAGGGGCTTCTTTCGGCCCGCGCAGAGTGAAGTGGAGGGATTTCGGACAGCTTGGTGGGTTGGCTGGGATTCGAACCCAGAACCAACGACTTAAAAGGACGCTGCTCTACCATTGAGCTACCAACCCACGAGCGATGAAGAACGAAAATGGGTTTTGCCTTCTCGGCTTGGCAAGCAGTTTTTGGACTGAAAAACCCTGTCCGCGTTGACCCGGCCGCTTCGCGCGAGTAAGCAGAACGGCCCTCTTAAAATCTTGGGAACAATCCAGAAATATACCCATCAGACCGAGGAAGAACGTATGTCTTCCAAAGCGCAGGAAGTTGCCCTCGATCGCATGCTCGTGGACCGCTTCAAGAACGGCGATCACGCCGCTTTTGACGAGATGGTGTCGCGCTATTGGGACCGCATCTACGCGATGGTCAACCAGCTCCTCCGCAACTCGGAGGACGCCGAGGAAGTCACGCAGGATGCCTTCATCCGCGCCCATCGCGGCCTGTCCAACTTCCGTGGAGACTCCGCCTTTTCCACCTGGCTGTATCAGATCGCCACGAACCTCGCCCGCAACCGCTACTGGTATTGGTGGCGGCGCAAGCGCGACCAGTCCGTCTCGATCGACGCGCCCGTGAGCGCGGAGAACGCCACGACTCTGGCTGAAATCATCCCGGCGGAAGTGGAGACGCCGGACGACATCGCCGTGACGCAGGAATTCGTGTCGCGGATCGGTCGGGGAATGGAGAAGCTCAGCGCCAAACACCGCGAGATTCTGATTCTCCGAAACGTGAAGAACCTCTCCTACGAAGAGATCGCCGACATCCTGAATATCTCCGTGGGAACCGTTAAGAGCCGGATCGCGCGCGCCCGCGAGAGCCTGCGCAGCCGGCTGGGAGAAGATTTCAAATGAAAGACTCAAAATTCATCGAGCTGCTGAACCTCTACGTTGATCACCAGATCAGCGCCGAAGATGCCGCGCGGCTCGAGGCTGAGATCCAGCGCACGCCCGAGCGCCGCCGTATTTACCGGCAATATTGTCAGATGCAGAAAGCCTGTTCCGTGCTCGCGGAGAACTTCCGCACCCAGGTGCCGCCCGCGGGCAAGGTGGTCGAGTTTCCCCGTCAGGTGCGTTCGCGTCTTCGCTTCGCAACCTACGGCATGGGCATGCTGGCCGCCGCGGCCTGCGTGGCGCTCGTGCTGGTGGAACGCACGCGCCTCAACGAGCGCGTGGCGCTGCAGCAAGTCTCCGCC
Source organism: Opitutaceae bacterium (assembly GCA_040255565.1). Taxonomy (GTDB): domain Bacteria; phylum Verrucomicrobiota; class Verrucomicrobiia; order Opitutales; family Opitutaceae; genus Opitutus. Next base: position 364,125 of record JBDZVH010000004.1, read on the forward strand.
GAACCCGCTGTCGCCGCCATCATCGCGACTCCCCCGGCTCAACCCGCACCGGCACCGGCGCGCCCCGCGCTCCAGCCGGCGTTCGCCGGTCTGATCGGCGAGGAGGCAAAGGCGGACGCCGCTTTTGCCGCCGACATCAAACTCGACTGGATGAATCGCGTGAACCTCCAGCGCCTCCCGGCGCAGGAATTCTGGTTCGACAGCCACCCGACCGTGCCGACCGATTTCATCTTCCGGTCGCCCCGTCCCGCCGAGCCGCAGACGACCCTGGCGGCGTTCCGCTTCCAACGCTGAGGGCGCCCGGCGCCCGCTGGAAAAATACTTCTCGCGCCGACCGGTTCCGGTCGGCGCTTTTTTTATCCCTGCGCGAGGGCGCGCTTCACCAGTGCCTCGGTGCTCGCGCGAGGTCCAAGCGCGAGGGCGGATTTCCGCACCGCCTGATCGGCGTCCGCCGCCTTGAAACCCAGCGCCACCAGCGCCGCCACCGCATCGCGATGCGTGCTGTCGGCTGCCGGCGCCGCGGATTCCCCCGGCACAGCCGGCAGTTCCGCATTCTCGCTGGCCCCGAGCTTCGAGCGCAATTCCACCACCAGGCGCTCCGCGGTCTTGCGGCCGATGCCGGGACATTTCGAGAGGGTCGCCACATCGCCGGTGCGTATCGCGCTTTGCAATACCGGCAACGACAGCCGGCTCATGATGCCCAGCGCCATCTTTGGACCGACACCGGTGACGTGCTCGATCATCAACCGGAAAAAATCGCGTTCCGCCACCGTCGCGAAGCCGTAAAGCGTTTGCGCGTCCTCGCGATAAATCACCAGCGTGTGCAGCTTCACCACCGCGCCCGCCTCGGGGAGGCGCTCGGCCGTGGTGACGGGGATGTTCACTTCATAGCCGAAGCCATTCAGTTCGATGATGGCGTGCAACGGCGTGGCTGACGTGAGCGTGCCCTGGATCGAGGTGATCATCGGACGATGCGTTTACTTCAAGCCGAGCACATCCTGCATGTCATACACGCCGGCGGGACGACTGACCACCCACTGGGCGGCGCGCAGCGCGCCGCGCGCGAAAATGCCGCGATCGCTGGCCTTGTGCGTCAGCTCGATGCGCTCGCCGAGCGCGGCGAACATCACCGTGTGGTCGCCGACGACATCGCCGCCGCGCAGCGCGTGGATGCCGACCTCCGTCGACGTGCGTTCGCCGGTGATGCCCTGCCGGCCGTGGCGCAGCGCGTCGGCAGTGAGCTTGCGTTCCTCCAGAATGATTTCGAGCAGACGCGAGGCGGTGCCGCTGGGCGCGTCTTTCTTGAAACGATGATGCATCTCGATCACTTCCGCGTCGTAATCGGAGCCGAGCACGCTCGCGGCGCGACGCGTGAGCGCGAACAGCAGATTCACGCCCACCGAGTAGTTGCCGGACCAAACGCAGGGAACGCCCGCCGCGGCCGCGAGGAGCTTCGCTTTCTGCTCCGCGGAGTGGCCCGTCGTTCCTATCACCACGGCTTTTTTCTGCGCTGCGACCGCCTGCAACACGGCCTCGGTCGCGTGATGCGAACTGAAGTCGACCACGACGTTGGCGTCGCGAATGCCCGCGGCAAGGTCGTCGCCCACATCCAGCGTGGCGACGACGGACAGGTTCATTTCGCGAGCGGCGTCGATGAGAGCGCGGCCCATGCGCCCCTTGGCGCCGTTGATCGCAATGCGAGTAGACATCGGAAAAATCAGCGGCCGATCGCGGCGAGCGCCTGCGTGAGAACCTGCAGATTCGCCGGCGTCATGTCGGAGAGCGGAGGCCGGATCTCGGCCGAGCCGATCACGCCCGCGCGCGCGAGCGCGACTTTGACCGGCACGGGATTGGGCTCGATGAAGAGGGCCTTGAAAACCGGATACAGCTTGCGGTGCAGCTTCGTGGCTTTGGCGAACTCGTCGGCGAGCGCGTGGCGCACGAGTTGGCCGACCTCGCGCACGAGGAGATTCGACGCGACGCTGATCACGCCTTCGGCGCCGACGGCCATGAAGGGCAGAGTGAGGGAGTCGTCGCCGCTCAACACCGTGAGATCGGATCCGAGCGCCTGTTTCAGCTGATCCACGCGATCGACGCTGCCGCCCGCTTCCTTGATCCAGCGGACGTGCTTGTAGCGGCTGACGAGACGCTCGACGACCGGGACGGAGATCTCGATGCCGCAGCGACCGGGAATCGAATAAAGAATGATCGGCCGGTCGGTGGCGTCGGCGACCGCGCAATAATGACGGAAGAGTCCTTCCTGGCTCGGCTTGTTGTAATACGGCGCGACGACCAGCATCGCGTCGGCGCCGGCGGCCTGCGCGAGTCGCGTGAGCTCGACTGCTTCGTGCGTCGAATTGGAGCCGGTGCCGGCGATCACCGGCACGCGTCCGCGTGCGGCGGCGACCGTGGCGCGGATGACTTCCATGTGCTCCTCGTGGCTCAGCGTCGGCGACTCGCCTGTGGTGCCGACCGGCACGACGCCGTTGATCCCGCCTTTGATCTGGTAAGCCACCAGTTTGGCGAGGTCGTCATAGGCGACTGCGCCGTCCCGAAAGGGAGTGACAAGGGCCGTGATCGTGCCGGTGAGCGGACGGAGTTTCATGTGAGTTGGCAAAGGAGCCTTGCTGAACAAAGCAGGGCGAATTACGGAATCCGCAACGATTTTTTCCCATGCCAGCCCTCACACCACACACCGAAATCATCAACGACCTGCTGAAGCTTGCGGTGGACAGCGGAGTGAGCGACGTGATCATCAAGTCCAACAAGCCCGGCTACGTGCGGCTCTCCGGCAGGTTGAAGCCGGTCGAGATGGATCCGATCACCAGCCCCGAGGCGCAGGCGTGGGTGGACGAACACGTGCCGCGGATCTTCAAACAGAAGTGGGACGACGTCGGCCAGATCGACTTCGCTTATGCGGTCGAGGGCATCGGCCGCTTTCGCGTCAACGCCTTTCATCAACGCGGACTCGTCAGCATCGTCCTGCGTCATATCAAGAGCACCGTCCCGAATTTCGACCAACTCGGGCTCGGCCAGACCGCGGAAGCGTTGATCAAGCTCGTGCAGGCGAAGGACGGCATTCTGCTCGTGTGCGGCGCGACGGGCTCCGGCAAGAGCTCCACGATGGCGGCCATGTTGAACTGGGTGAACCAGAACATGGACAAGCACATCGTCACGATCGAAGACCCGATCGAATACACCTTCCTCGATGACAAGTCGCTCTTCCAGCAACGCGAGATCGGGCTCGACGTGCCCAACTTCGAATTGGCGATCAAGGCGGTGCTGCGCCAGAACCCCGACATCATCCTGATCGGCGAAATGCGCGATCGCGAAACCTTCGAGACCGCGATCTCCGCGGCCGAGACGGGACATCTCGTGTTCTCCACGATGCACGCGGCGACGGTCGCGCAGTCGCTTACGCGCTTGTTCGAATTTTTCCCGCCCGAGGAACAGATCCAGGCTCGGCGCGCGATCGCGGGTTCGTTGCGCGGATTCATCTGCCAGAAACTGATCCCCGCGATGGAAGGCGGTGGACGCGTGCCGACGAACGAACTCCTGTTCGCCGATGCCGTCGTCAAAAACCTGATACTTGAAGGTCAGTTCGAGAAGATCCAGGGCATCCTCGACGGCGGCAGCGATTCGAACAGCTTCTCCTTCAACAAGGATCTGTATCGCCTGATCAAGGCCGGCAAAATCAGCAAGGCCGACGGGCTGCGTTTCTCGCCGAATCCCCAGGCCCTCGACATGAATCTGAAGGGCATCTTCATCAAATCGTGAGCGCGGGGTGGGCGGGGGTTGGCGGACGTATTGCCGGCGCGGGAGTGTTGCTCGCGGCGGCGGCGAGTTTCGCCGCGGACTCCGCACCTTCAGCCACGCCGCTCGAAAACGCGAAGCGCGACTACGCCGAGATCAAAAAGCCCGGCGTTCGCACCGAAGCGGCTCTCGGCATTTCGAAGGACAATCTGCCGCCGATTTCGGTCGGTGTGCCGGACGCGCTCTCGCTGCAGCCGCCGCGTGCGCCGACGCGGCGCGAGGCCGAAAAGCTCAAAGCCCAGCGCGAGAAGTCGGCCAACTGGCTGCTCGAGGCGATGCGCCAACCTGCATCGAGCAAAGCACGTTTGAAAACAGACCGTGACGCGCCTCCAGCGCTCGGCGCGACCGACGCGGCGGACGAGGAAATTGCGGCGCGGTTGCAGAGCGAGCTGCTCGATGGAGGGCGCGTGACTGCCCGCGAGAATCCAGCCGCGCGCAGTGCGAAGCCGGAGAACGAAGAAAAATCCGCGCCGGCGAATCCGTTGGATGCATTCATGGCGTCATGGATGACGCCGCGCGATTTCGAGCTGCTGGCGTCGGCTGCGAAGACGTCATCCCCGGCCGCACCGGATGCGCCGCGCGAGGTGAGCGGATTCGCGCCCACACCTACGGCGGACGCCCCCGGATTTTTCGCCAAGGTGTATTCTCCCGCGCCCGGGTTTGCGTCCGAGATGCAACGCGAGCCGTTGCCCAATCCTTATCTCGCACCGCTGGAGTCGTCGCTCGCGGGCTTCGCTCCGCCACCGGTTTCCGCGCCGGCGAAACCGCCGCCGGCACCACCTTCGCTCGCCGTTCCGGGACCGGCGCCGACCGCTCGCGGCGAAGGGCCGGCGCCGCCGCAAACCCCGTCGCCGGGCGAGTGGTTGCGCGGATCCGATGACGCAAAGTATTTCAAGCAGCTGAAGCGTTTTTAGGGCTTGGATTCGGACGTGGCGACCGATTGTCTCGCACGTTTCAATCATGGCTTTGGCACTTTTATTTGCAGGACAGGGCGCCCAAAAGGTGGGGATGGGTAAGTCGCTCTACGAGCAGTCCGCGGCTGCGCGGGCCGTTTACGACGAGGCAAATGCGGCGCTCGGTTTCGATCTGAAGAAGCTCAGTTTCGAGGGCCCGGAAGCCGAGCTTACCCAGACGAAAATTTGCCAGCCGGCGCTCTTCACGCACGGCATGGCGCTGCTCGCGACCTTGCGTGAGCAGGGAAAGCTGCCGGAGGTGAAGTTCGCGCTCGGGCTCAGCCTCGGTGAAGTTACGGCTTACACGGCGGCGGGCGTGTTCGATTTTGCCACGGGCCTGCGTGTCGTCGCGGAACGTGGGCGGCTGATGCAACAGGCCTGCGAGCGCACGACCGGCGGGATGGCCGCGGTGATCGGCGAGGAACGCGAGAAAGTCGCGGAGCTTTGCCGGGACTTCGATGTCGAAGCCGCCAACTTCAATGCCCCCGGGCAGATCATCATTTCCGGCGAGAAGTCGAAGATCGACGCCGCTGTGGCGGGCGCGAAGGAGCGCGGGATGAAGAAGGTCATGGCGCTCAATGTCGCCGGCGCGTATCACAGCCGGTTGATGGAGCCGGCACGCGCGGAGTTCGCGCGCTACCTGGATTCGGTGCCGTTCGCGACGCCGCGTTTCACCGTGTTTACCAACACCACCGGCCGCGCCGTCAGCGAGCCCTCCGAAATCAAGGCCGCGCTCGTGAAGCAGGTCGTTTCGTCGGTCTTGTGGGAAGACTGCATGCGCAGCGCGGTGGCCGCGGGCGCGACGGAATTTTGGGAGCTGGGGCCCGGCGGCGTGCTCGCCGGACTCGCGCGCCGCACCGACAAGACCTGGACCGTGAAAAGCTTTGCCGAGTTCAGCGACGCAAGCGCCTGAGATGTCTCACGTAAACACACGCAATTTCTGCATCATCGCCCACGTCGACCACGGCAAGACGACCCTGTCTGACCGCCTGCTCGAATATACCAACACCGTCGAGCAGCGGGTCATGACCGACCAGCATCTCGACGCGATGGACCTCGAGAAGGAGCGGGGCATCACGATCAAGTCGCACCCGGTGACGATGACCTACCGGGCAAAGGACGGCGTGAGCTACAAGCTCAACCTCATGGACACGCCGGGCCACGTGGATTTCTCCTACGAAGTCTCGCGCAGTCTCGCCGCCTGCGAGGGCGCGGTGCTCCTGATCGACGCCGCGCAGGGCGTCGAGGCGCAGACCGTCGCCAACGCGCATCTCGCGTTCGGCCAGCACCTGAAGGTCATCCCGGTCATCAACAAGATCGACCTGCCGAGCGCGAATCTCGAACTCTGCCTGAAGCAGCTCGAGGACATCCTCACGATTCCCGCCGAGGAAGCCATCCTCGCGAGCGGCAAGGCCGGTATCGGAATTCAGGATATCCTCGAAGCCGTCGTGCAACGCGTGCCGGCGCCGCGCTGGGCGGATTATCCGCAGACGCGCGCCCTCGTGTTCGATTCGCTCTACGATTCGTATCGCGGCGTCATCGCCTACGTGCGCGTGTTCTCCGGCGCGATCAAGGCCGGCGACATGATGATGCTCATGAGCAACGGCGCGAAGTCCGAGGTGAAGGAGGTCGGCGTCTTCGTTCCGAAGATGGAGAAGATGGCGTCGCTCGGCACGGGCGATGTCGGCTACGTCGTCTCGAGCATCAAGGACACGTCGGAAATCAAGACCGGCGACACCATCACGCTTTCGCAGCGGCCGGCGACCGACATGCTGCCGGGCTACAAGGAAGTGCGGCCGATGGTATTTTGCGGCCTGTATCCGGTCGAATCTTCGGACTACGAAAAGCTCAAGGCCGCGATGGGCCGGCTGCGGCTCAACGACGCCGCCTTCGTTTACTCGTCGGAGAGCTCGGTGGCGCTCGGCTTCGGGTTCCGCTGCGGCTTCCTCGGGCTGCTGCACATGGAGATCATCCAGGAGCGCATCCGCCGCGAGCACGACGTCGACATCATCTCGACGTATCCAAGTGTCGTATACCACGTCGTGAAACACGGCGGCGAGCTCATCGAGGTCGACAATCCGGTGAACCTGCCCGATCCCGGCACGATCCTCGAGATCCGCGAGCCCACGATCAAAGCCGCGATCCATATCCCGAACGACGCGATGGGCGACATCCTGTCGCTGGTCATGGAAAAACGCGGCGTGGTCGATCACACGGACACCCTCGACGCCAACCGCGTGATGCTGACCTGCAGTCTCCCGCTCAACGAAATCCTCGTCGATTTCAACGACCGGCTGAAGAGCATCACGCACGGCTACGGCTCGATGGACTACGAACTCGGCGAGTATCGCGCCGCGGATCTCGTCAAGATGGAGATCCTGATCAACGGCGACCCGGTCGACGCGTTTGCGAGCATCGTGCATCGCGACAAGGCCGAGGGCCGGGGCCGCGAACTCTGCGAGAAGCTGGCGGAGATCATCCCGCCGCAGATGTTCAAGGTCGCGATCCAGGCCGCGATCGGCGGCAAGATCATCGCCCGCGACAACGTGAAGGAGATGCGCAAGGACGTCACCGCGAAGTGCTACGGCGGCGACATCAGCCGCAAGCGCAAGCTGCTCGACAAGCAGAAAGAGGGCAAAAAGAAGATGAAGCAGTTCGGTCGGGTCTCGATTCCATCGGATGCGTTCATCAAGGTGCTGAAAACCAACTAACGTCCCCGCCATGTTCGGATTCTTTGCGTCGCAGGAGAAGAAGATGCGCCACAATGCGGCGAACTGGATCGAACTGGCGGAGAAGGTGTGGAATTTCCGGCGCGACCGGCTGAACGAAAAGGAATCGGCGGATCTGCTCGGCCGCACCGAGGATCTCCGCAAGCAGCTGAAGGCGCGGGCGGACGCGGCGCGGCTGAAACTCGGGATCGAAGCGCTCGAAGGCGTGCTGCGGCGCACCGGCGGCGCGATGTATCCGAAGACTTCGCTGGTGGAGAACGTCGAGTTCTTCCTCGTGGCCGCGATCGTGATTCTCGGCATTCGCACGTATTTCGTGCAGCCGTTCAAGATTCCGACGAATTCGATGTGGCCGACGTATCACGGGATGACGCCGGAGGTGTTTCAAACGCCGGCCGCGGAACCCTCGACCGCCGTCGAGGCGGTGCGCATGGCGGCGTTCGGTGCGTGGCCGCACCGGCTGGACGCGCCGGCGGACGGGGAGATCCTGATTCCGGTCGGCGGCGAGTCCCGCGGGATCGTGCATTACCGCGTTGTGCCGGGACGCACCTGGCTGGTGCTGCCGACTCAGCTTCGTGAATACACGCTGCTGGTCGGGGATCGTCCGGTGACGACGCGGGTCCCGCTCGACTTCGATTTCGACTGGGCGATCTACGACGCGTTCTTTGCCGAAGGCCGTGGCGCCTATTCGGGATCGAAGTTACTCGCCGCGATGGAGGAACGGATCCGGTCGGGGCAGGTGGTGGAGCGGATCGTCAACGGCGAACGACTGCATTGCATCCGCACGGGCAAACGCGTCGCCCGCGGCGAGCGGGTTTTGTCGTTCGACGAACTGACGGGCGACCAGTTGTTTGTCGATCGCATGAGCTACCATTTCGTCCGGCCGAAGGTCGGCAGCGGAATCGTGTTTCGCACGGGCAACATCCCGGAAATCGCGCGGCAGTATGGCGACCAGTATTATATCAAGCGGCTGGCGGGCGTGCCGGGCGACGATCTGGAAATCAAAGGCCCGGCGTTGATCCGGAACGGACAGCCGATTGCCGGCTCGTCGGCCTTTGCCGCCAACGCCGAACGCGCCGGTAAATACACGGGCTATGTCGCATCGGGTTTGCTGGCGCCCGGCCACACCGTGCACGTGCCGGAGAAGAACTACTTTGCGCTCGGCGACAACTCGTCGAACAGCCAGGACGGACGCTACTGGGGATTTGTGCCCGCGAAAGATGCGATCGGCCGGCCGCTGATGGTGTACTTTCCGTTTACGTCGCGCTGGGGTCCGGCGCGGTAGTCGGCGGAGCGCTTTCCGGGCGCCCGCGCAACCAGCCTCGCAGCATCTGCGGGGCTGGGCGACGCAGGTCCCTACCGGAGTAGATTCAGCGCGAGGGTGGTGATAAGCGCGTTGGCGAAATCCACCAGGAACGCGCCCACGATCGGCACGATCAGAAAGGCGCGGGGCGCCGGGCCGAAACGCTGCACCATCACGCGCATGCTGGCCATGGCGTTGGACATGGCGCCAAGCGCGAATCCGATCATCCCCGCGCTGATGGTCGCCGCCTCGTAGTCGCGTCCCATCAGCCGAAACACCACCGAACGCGCCAGCCACACGGTGAGCAGGATTTCAGCCGCGAGGATCACGATGAGCGGACCGGCCGAGCGGACGAGCTCCGCGAGTTGCAGGTCCATCATCGCCACCGTGAGCAGCCACATCAGCGCTACCGACCCGATCCCATCGGCGCATTCCCCGCTGAGCCAGCTGCCGCGCAGGAGATCGTGGGCATTGCGAAGGGAGGCGGCGACGATCATTGCGCCCATGTAGACCGGAAACGTGATCCCCGTTTGCTGGATCCACACACTCAAAAAGGCGCCGAATTTCATGCAGGCGCCCAGGACGAGCAGATGTAGCAACGTCTGTCGCGGTTGACGGCTCAGCTGGCGAACTTCCGCGACGAAACCGGCCTCCGCCTGGACGGTGCCGGTCTGCCGCAGGGCGGCGGCGGCCGGCGCATGGTGATCGAGACGGCGAATCAGGGAGCTTCCGAGCAACCCGGCGAGGAGCCCGCCGGTGATCACGCCGGCGGCAGCGGCGGCCACGCCGATCGCCGCGGCGCCCGCGAGGCCGGCTTTCTCGAACTCCGGCGCAAATCCCGCCGCGGTGCCGAAACCGCCGACGAGGGAAACGTTGCCCGCCATGACGCCGAGCAACGGATTTTCGCCCAGAGCGGCGGCAGTCAACGCGCCAAGAACGGCTTGAATCGCCGCGATCGAAATGGACAAAAACAGCAGCAGGAGCAGGGGTTTCCCTCCGCGTCGGGCGACTGACCAGCTGGCGTTGATTCCGATGCAGGTGAAAAAAAGAATCAGCAGCGGGCGCTCGACATCCATGGGGGCCGCTGGGCGCAGGTCCCACTGCGGCAGGATGGACCAGAGCCAGGCGGACGCCGCGGTATCGCCACGAAGAACCGCGAGGCCCGGCTGCACCCGGCCGATGGCCAGCAGCAGGACTGCGACCAGCAATCCGCCGATGATCGCGGGCGGAATGTTCGAGCGGGACAACAGCGTGAGACGCCGCACGAGGCATTCGCCGACTAGCAGCACGCCCAAGCCGAGAAGCAGGAGCGGAAAGGGCCCGATCTCCAACGTGGAGAAGGCAAGGCAGAAGGGCATGGGGGAATACAGGTGGAAACGTGGTGGAATCGAAAACTTTCAGGCGTAGCTAACGCGCATTAGTTTCCTTCGTGGCGGATTCTTCTTGGGGCGCGGAAGAACGAAGAAAACAAAAATTCTCGCGTTGACATAAAATTCCAATGCGCATTGGTGTCAGCGCGCCAGTTGCTTCGTCGCGGAGTTTTACCAGGGGTGGCGCTCTTCCTGCGTCACCCAAATTCTTTCCCAGTCCGAGCCTGTCCCCTTGCTTGATCCATTTTCCGGATACTCGCCGGCTCGTTCGCACCTTTCTTGTTCAACCCTGCCAGATAACACCATGACAGACCACCGCACACCTACCACCGACCTCGGTCGTCCGCGCACGAGACCGGTGATTTCGACCCTCCTCGCAGGCGCTGCCGCCTGCTTTCTCAGCGTTCCGAACAGTTGGTCACAATCGAACGAGTCCTCCGAGCGAGATCGCGAACTGGTCGTGCTGTCGCCGTTTGAGGTGAGAGGCGATCTCGATACCGGCTACCTCGCGAGCACGGCGCAATCAGGCACCCGCCTGCGCACCGATCTGAAGGACATCGCTTCGTCGATCTCGGTCATCACGAAGGATTTCATGAGCGATATCGGCGCGAAGGATCTGGAAGGCCTGCTGGTTTACACGCTCGGCACTGAGGTCAACGGTGTGGGCGGCAATTTCTCCGATGCCGGTACCGTCGACAATCCCAACGGCGCAGAGACGGACTATGACGCGGCGTTCGCCTCGGCGACCCCGAGCACGCGCGTCCGCGGTCTCACCTCGGCGGATCTCTCCCGCGATTTCTTCGTCAGCCGGCTGCCGGTCGATGCTTATAATATCGAGCGGATGGAAATCAGCCGCGGCCCGAACGCGATGCTCTTCGGTTTGGGCAGCCCCTCCGGCATCATTAATGCGTCGCTGATTTCCGCCCGGGCCGATCGCAACCGCACGGAGCTCGAGCTGCGCACGGACCAATATGGATCGTTCCGTTCGGTCCTGGATCACAACCAGATGCTCATTCGCGACAAGCTCGCGCTGCGGGTGGCAGGAGTTTACGAGGACCAAGCTTACAAGGTCGAAGAGGCTTGGCGTCGCAACAAGCGCATCTTTCTGACCAGCTCCTATCGTCCCTTCGCGGACACCACGATCAAGGCGAGCGTCGAATTCGGCGATATCGATTCCAATATGCCCGAGGTCCGTCCGCCTGGCGATGCCTACACGCAATGGTGGGCGATGGGCCGGCCGGCGTGGAACCCGAGCACCAACACCGGCGTGCTGCTCGGCACGCCCGCGGCCGGCTGGCCTACGACGGTGTTTACGGCGGCAGGCGCGGCTGCGAACACGGGCGGTCCGGCCTACGACGGCTCCAACACCTCGAACTCCGGCAATCTTTTCGGGGGCCAGATCGGAGCCATGGGCAACGGTTCGCGCCAGATGGTGATTGTGTACAACGATCCCAACAGCGCGCTTCCTTCCCTCGGGCTCCCCGGCTCCAATGTGGTCGGTTTCCGCAACGGCAACTATAACGGCAACAAGCCGAATGCGACGGGCACCTCGTACAGCCAGACCCAGACCCGGGGCGTGCGCGATTGGAACTATATCTACAACCGCGTCCTCCACTATAATGACATCACCCAGGGGTTCTGGAAGGGACAGCAAATCTCCGATCCGGCGATTTTCAATTTCTACGAACACATGCTGCACGGGCAGAACAAGCATGAGTGGGCCGACCTCGAGGCTTATGACGTCACGCTCGAACAGCGACTCTTCAACGGCAGGGGCGGCGCCGAGTTCTCCTTTCACCGCGAATTGCTCGACAACGGCAACGTGATGCAGCTCGACAGCGTGATCAGCGGTTACACCCTGCGCATCGACATGAATTCGCACCTCGGCAACGGCCAGGTGAACCCGAATTTCGGTCGTCCGTTTGTCACCGGCTATAGCAAGGCGACGCTCCAGCGCTACGAACAGGAGGGCATGCGCGGCACGCTCTATTACGATCTCGACCTCCAAAACATCGGCAAGCGCGCCAACTGGCTCGGCAAACTGCTGGGTCGTCACCGGCTGACCGGCACCTGGACGTCGCTGGACAATTCCGCGTTCGAGAGCAGGAACAACTTCGCGCTCGCGTCGGGCCTTGATTACAACGCGACCGAATGGGGCACGGTGAACAACCTGAGCTCGAGCCGTCGCGGCCTCCCGGTCATGCGTTTTCTCGGCCCGGACCTCAGCGCGTCCGCCAGCCCGGTGACCGGCGCGATCTCGGTGCCCGTCACCCAGGATACCGGCAGTCTCGGCACGGCCCGCATCCTTTATTATGCTCAGCCCACCGCCGCCACCAGTCCCACCCCGGGCACGTGGTCGGAGCAGTCGTTCAGCATCCTGGCCGCAGGTGAAAAGGATGTGGACGAGGTGATCAGCCGGGCCGTTCGCAGGCGGGAGAAAATCGACTCGCTCGTCGGCGTGGCGCAAAGCTTCTGGTGGGACGGCACGCTCGTCAGCACGCTGGGCTGGCGCCGGGACAAGGTCCGGACCTACGATGCCGGTTCGGTCGAAAACGACCCGCAGACCGGCCGCGCCGTCCTCGATGGCTTCGAGCCCGTGCCCATGGGCCAGCAGACCGAAACCAGCTTCAACTATGGTTTGGTGCTGCATTCTCCCGACTTCATCCGCCGCCACCTGCCGCTCGGCACGTCGCTCAGCTTGATCTATAATCAAGCGGACAACTTCCGCCCGGCCGGCCAGCGCTATGATATCTATGACAATCTCCTGCCCGCCGAAACGGGCGAGAGCAAGGAGTACGGCGTCCTGGTTTCCACGCTGAATAACAAACTCGTATTCAAGTTTATGAAATACGAGACAACCTCCGGCCTGTCGTCGTCCCTGTTCTCCCTGAACACGGCCATCAACAATCTCGCCAAGGGCATCGCCGAGATGCGGGAGCAGATCATCCGGGGCGGCAATTGGTGGAACAACCCGAATCCCGATGACCTGGCCAATTATCCTGGCAACGCCGCGGGCATCGAGGCGTTCAATGCCTGGTATAACGGACCGGTGGGCATGGCGCTGCGCAATACGTTCCGCATGGAGGAAGTCGGCTCGGGTATGGGAGCCGAGGTTAACTATGATGATCGTGACGGCGCCGTGGTTGCCACCGCGGATGTCGTCTCGAAGGGCGAGGAGTATGAGGTTGTTCTGAATCCCACGCCGCAATGGCGCATCGCGCTCAACGCGAACCGCGCCCAGGCTGTGCGCACCAACATCGCGCGCGATTTCCAGGACCTCATGGTCAACTCCGTTATGCCGCTCGTCAACGGCCCCGCCGGCAGGTTGAGCCCCAACCCGAACGGCTTTTCGGAATTCGAAACCGTATTCCTGAAGGAGCGGATGACCCTGCAGGTCTATAATCAGATGCTGCCCAAGACTGCGGCCGAGGGTCTGCCGGCCAACGAACTGCGCGAATGGCGCCTCAACGCCATCACCAACTACACCTTTGCCCAGGGCTTCCTGAAGGGGTGGAACATCGGTGGCGGCGTGCGCTGGCAGGACGAGGTCGCCATCGGTTTCCCTGTTGTTCACGTCAACGGTGACACCTCGCTGGACCGCATTTCCGACGTGCGCAATCCCTACTACGGCCCGAAGCAAACCGACTTCGATCTCTGGGTCGGCTACTCGCGCAAGTTCAAGAAATTCAACTTCAAGGCGCAGCTGAACGTGAAGAACGTCGGCGTCGGCGAAGAGTTGATTCCGGTCGAGGCGCAGCCCGATGGCTCGATCGCCGCCTGGCGTATCCGCGAGCCGCAATACATCTCGCTGCGCACGACGTTCTCGTTCTAACGCTTCGGTTTTGTTGTTCAGGTAAAAACTGACCGCCGGCGGCGTCGCGAAGTCCTTCGCGCCTGCGCCGGCGGTCTTGTGTTTAGCGAGGGCTCCTCCGCTCGAATTTCCATGGGTCATCTTCACCTGCTCGATTTTCTCGTCATCGCCGCCTACTTCATCCTGGTCGTCGCGCTCGGGCGGCGCGCGAGTCGCAAGCCGGCCGCGCAGGGCGAGGAGGGGTTCTTTCTGGCCGGGCGCAAACTCGGCAAACTGTACCAGTTCGTTCTCAACTTCGGAAACTCCACCGACGCGAACAACGCCGTGAGCACGGCGAGCCTCGTTTATCAGCAGGGCGTCTCCGGCGCGTGGCTGTCCTTCCAGATGGTTTTCATGAACCCGTATTTCTGGTTCATGAATCTCTGGTTCCGCCGCGTGCGGCTGGTGACGATGGCCGATCTGCTCGAGCAGCGGATGAACAGCCGCCGGCTCGCGCAGTTCTACGCAGTGCTGCAGTTGCTGGTGGCCGTCATCATCACTGTCGGTTTCGGCAATTTCGTCACCTACAAGATTTCCACGGCGGTCGTCGTGAAACCGGAAGCGAGCTGGACGGCGACCGAGCGCCAGTCGGTCGAGGGCTATCGCTCCTGGAGAAAACTCGAGCAAGCCGCCGCCGCCGGCGTGCTCGATCCGACGCAGCAAAGCCAGCTCGACGTCCTGCGCGAACGGGCGGCCCGCGACGAGTTGCGCGACACGATCAGTCCTTTCGACCCGCTGCCGTTCTATCTGCTCTATACGCTGGTGATCGGCGCCTATATTTTGATGGGCGGCATGACGGCGACCGCGATCAACGAGATGGTGCAGTGCGTGCTGATCCTCGTCTTTTCCTCGATGCTGCTGCCGGTCGGCCTCGGGGCGATCGGCGGATTCGACCAGCTCGCGGAGCGCGTGCCGCGGCAGATGTTCGAATTTTTCGGCGAGGCCGGAGTGAGCCAGGTCACCGGCCTCACGGTGTTCGCGGTGTTCTTCGTTTCCTGGGTGCAGATCACCGGTATCATGGGCAACATGACCATCGGCGGCTCGGCGCGCACCGAATTCTCGGCCCGCTTTGGTGCGGTCGCCGGCACTTACGCCAAGCGTTTCATGGTGATTTTGTGGTCGTTCTGCGGGCTGGTGGCTTATGCGCTTTACTCCGGCGGTTTGTCCGACGCCGACATGGTCTGGGGCGCGATGTCGCGCGATTTGCTCGGCCCCGGCCTGCTGGGCGTGATGCTGGCCGGCGTGCTCGCGGCGAACATGTCGTCGGTCGGCGCGCAGGCGATGTCGGCTTCGGCGCTGGTCGTGCGCACGCTCTGGCGGCCGCTGCGGCCGCGGATGACCGAGCGCGAAGCGGTCACGGCCGGACGCTGGACGATCGCCGCCGTCTTGCTGCTCGGCGTCGGCGCGGCATTGCTGGCCGAAAACGTCTTCACGTTTTTCCAGCTGCTCCTGACGATCAATGTGCCGTTCGGCGCGGCGTTGTTTTTGATGTTCTTCTGGCGACGGCTGACGCTGCCAGCCGTGTGGGTGACGGTGCTCGTTTCGACTTTGGTCAACATCGTCGGACCGCTGGTGCTCGCGCGGCTGCCGGCCGTGCAACTGCACCCGGCGCTCACCGTTCGCGTCGAGGACGCGCAGGCCCGGCCCAATCCCGTGTATTTCGACAGTATCGCGCGGCTGGATCCGAAGGACCCCTCCAGTCCGCTCGAAGGCCGCACCCGCTTTCATACGGAACTTTATCTGTTGAACGGCGTCGGCGTGCCGGTGGAAAGCCTGTCGCCAGGGCATCGTTTCGCGGCCCGTCTGCTTTTCGACGGACTCGCCCCCTTCGTCCTGCTGATCTTGGTCAGCGTGGTCACGCGTCCGCCGCCTCGCGAGGTGCTGGATCCGTTCTTCGGCAAAATGAAAACACCCGTGGCGCCCGATCCGGAAGCCGACGCCGCTGAAATGGCGGCGACGCTGCGCGACCCGGGTCGCTTCGATCATCTGAAACTTTTCCCCAACTCCTCGTGGGAGTTCACCCAATGGAACCGGCTCGATGCCTGGGGCTTCCTGGCGTGCCTCGGCATTTCCGGAGGTATTGTAGTGGTATTTTGGGGACTTCTGCGTCTCGCCGCCTCATGAACCCGATTCAGACTCTCGCGCTGTTTCTCCTCGGCACCGGCACGCTCGCCGCCTTCGCCGCCACTCCGCCGTATCCGGCTAGCCCCATCATCCGCTCGATCGAGTGGGCGCCGGTCGAGACAATCCGTCGCGCCGCCGAAGACGGCGACAACTGGCCCGTGACCTGGGGCGCCGATGACGCGATCTACACCACCTGGGGCGATGGCACCGGCTTCGTCCCGAAAGTGCCCGAGAAGCTGAGCTGCGGCTTCGCACGCGTGACCGGCGGCCCGGGCGAATTCGTGGGCGAGAATCTTTTCTCGCTCGGCGAACAACCCGGACAAGGGCGCAATGGTCTGAAAGGGTGGGGCATCCTCGCCGTCGACGAGGTGCTGTATCTATGGTTTGGACACGCCGACAAGCGCGGCGGTGCCGCGCAGCTCGCCTGGTCGCGCAACCAGGCGCGCACGTGGACGTTTGCCGACTGGCATTTCCCGGAGTTCGGTCTCGTGGGCTTCATCAACTTCGGGCGCGGCTACGCCGGCGCACGCGACGATTTCGTCTACGCGTATTCGCACGATGCCGCTCGCGCCGATGTCCCCGCGGATCGGTTCATTCTCATGCGGGCGCCCAAGGACCGGCTCACGGAGCGCGCGGCGTGGGAGTTCTACGCGGGCCGCGATGCCGCCGGTCAGCCGACCTGGACCCCGGAGATTGGCGGGCGCGCCGCGGTTTTCGAAAACAAGGACGCCTGCCTTCGCTCCGCGATCACCTACAACCCCGGTCTCCGCCGCTACCTGTGGTGGCAGGCGATTCCGCAGCCGCGCGGACATCGCGATCGTGGCGACACGCGCTTCGAGGGCGGCTTCGCAGTTTATGATGCGCCGGAACCGTGGGGCCCGTGGACCACGGCGTTCTTCACTGAAAAGTGGGATGTCGGCCCCGGCGAACACGGCGATTTCCCGGCGAAATGGATGAGCGCCGACGGCACGACCGTTCATCTTGTATTTTCCGGCGACGACAGTTTCGCGGTCCGCCGGGCCAAACTCCTCCTCGCCGATCCACGCTAACGAGCCAGCTTTCCGCCATGGTCATGAAATCCACGCTAATTCGTTTTCTTTTCTCCGTCGGAATCGCCGCGTCCGCTCATGCCACCTATCAGATTGGCCAGACGGAGATCCCGAACGTGGTGGTCCATGACGAACCCGCCGATTTCCAGGTCCACGAAGGCCATCCGCGTTTGTTTTTCCGGGGTTCGGACCTCCCGGCGATCCGCGCGCGCATCGCGGGCGATTATCGCGCCGAATGGCGGGAGATGCTGGATCAGATCGAGCAGGAGGCGCTGCGCCAGCCCGCAGCGAAGCTTGCGCAAGGCCCCCATCTGAAGCTCTGGTCGGGCCGCAACGTCGTCTTCGCGGCGGTGGTCACCGGAGACCGCAAGTATCTCGCGTGGGCCAAGGCTTGGGCGGAGGCGCTGGCCGCCGCCGGCCCGGTGGGCAACGACAACGAATATCGCGGCCGCCTGCAGTGTCTGGCGATCGCTTACGACTGGTTGTATCCGGTTTTATCCAACGCGGAGCGGCAGCGGCTGCGCGAGGCCATTGTGGCCCACATCGATCGCAACTGGTATTTCGCGAGCGGGGCAACGAACTACATCGGCGGTCACTCCCGCTGGGGGAATTTCGCTCTCGCGGCCGGACTCCTGGCGGTGGTGTCGGAGCGGCCGGACCTCCGGGACAAGCTGCTCGTGGTGCGCAATCACTGGTTGAACGGCTATTTCCCGGCCCAGGCGTGGATCGCCAACGAAGGTGGCTATCATATGGGCTGGGCCTACAGCGCCGCCTACCTGACCGGCGGCATCAATCTCGTCTGGTCCGTCGCAACCAACGAAACGGTTTTCTTCCCCTGGCTCGGGAAGCTCCCGCGGTTCTGGATCTACGGCCGGCAGGGCGACGGCTTCTATCCCAACACCGGCGACGCTTACACGGTGCAGGACGACCTCAACGCCTACCATCGCGATCTGCTCATGATCGCGTCCGGCGTGCTCAAGGATCCTTACGCGGCCTGGACCATCCGGCGTCATCCCGACCGCTTCGCCGACATCCTGTTCGGCGACAAACGCGTCACGCCGCGCGCGCCGGACGATCCGCAGGCCCCGTTGCCGCTCAGCAAAAATTTCGGCAACGCTGGCGTGGTCGTCGCGCGCGACCGTTGGGACGAAGCCACGACGCTTCTGCAGTTTCGCTCGGTGCCGTTTTATTCGGCCAACCATCACCACCGCGACGAGAACTCCTTCACCCTTCATTATCGCGGCGGCCTCGCAATCGACTCGGGTCTCTACGATGAAGGAGGCACCCAGAAAGGCGGCTACGGCGGACCGCATTGGCGCAATTATTTCACCCGCACCATCGCCCATAACGCGATCGTCGTATTCGATCCCGACCAAAAGATGACCGTGCTCGGCGAACCGGCTTCGAACGACGGTGGACAAACCTACCGCGAAGAGCCGACGAAGCTCGAGGACCTGCAACCCGGCGGCCAGGCCCATCTCGACGGGATCACCCGTTTCGTCGACACCGCGGACTATACTTACGCGTCGGGCGATGCCACGAAGGCTTACGATCCTGCCCGCGTGAACCTCGCCCAGCGCGACATCGTTTACCTCCGCGGCGCCGGGCGTGCACATCCGGTGGTCGTTGTCTTCGACCGCGTCGAAAGTGCGAAACCGGATTTCCAGAAAAAGTTTCTTCTCCACACGGTGAACGAGCCATCGGGGCACGGAAGCGTCACGGTCGCGGAGCACAAGGGCGGCCGGTTGACGTGCGTCACGCTGCTGCCCGAGCAGGCGAAGCTCAACCTCGTCGGCGGACCGGGGAAGGAAGCGTGGGTCGACGGCGAGAATCATCCGTGGGACCCGACGCACCGCGTGCGGCCGGGACGCGAGGGCGGCGCCTGGAGGCTCGAGGTGTCACCGTCGGCGCCGGCCAACCGCGACTATTTTCTCCACGTGCTCTTCGTGGACGACGCCGGGGCTGCGCCGGTTGCTGCCGAAGACGCCAAGCTGACGCGTGACGAAGGGCGGGTGGGAGTGAACGTTGCCGGCTGGAAGATCGAATTCCCTCTCGCGGCTGGCGGCGCCGCCCGGATCGAACGCGCGCCATGAGCCCCACCTCGCTCCCTCTGATGAGATGGTGGCTGCCACTCGTGTCACTGGTCGCAGCTGCGTCGAGGGCGCCGGCGAACCCGGGCGAGGGTCCGTCAATCTTTCGCCCCGCGTATCCACAAAGTAATGTCATCGCTGGCGTGGAGTTCGACGACGCCACGGCGCGCACGGAGGCACCGGGGAGCGACATCTGGCCGATCACGTGGGCGGCTGATGACGAACTCTACACAGCGTGGGGCGATGGAGGCGGTTTCGGCGGCACCAACGATGAAGGCCGCGTTTCGTTCGGCGTGGCGCGCGTCATCGGCGGCCCGCGCGACTATCGGGGAGAGAATCTCGCCGGCGGCGTGGGCGCGCCGCATGCGCCGCCGTTCACCGGAAAAAGCGAGGGTATCCTCGCGCTCGGTGACACGCTTTATCTTTGGCGCGACGGCGACGCCTCGAGTCCCGGCTACTTCAAGTTCGTTGAACTCTGGCGCTCCGACGATCTCGGCGCCACGTGGCGCGCGACCGGGGTGCGTTTCAGCAAGAGCGAGGATTTCCCGGCGGGCGACGCGGGCATGTTCGCGCCGGCGTTCTGTCAGTTCGGTCGCGCGTATGCCGGCGCGCGCGACGACTATGTCTACGTTTACGCGCCCGACATCATCGATCCATCGCATTGGCACGTGCGTTTGCCCGGCCGCATCAATTTGCTGCGCGTGCACCGTGACCGCCTCGAGAACAAGGCGGCCTACGAGTTCTTCGCGGGCGTCGACGACGCGGGGCAGCCGCGCTGGACGCACGATCTTGCTCGGCGGCAGCCGACGTGGGCGGATGCGGTCAATGGCACGCACCGCATCGCGGTGAGTTACAACCCGGGTTTGCGGCGCTACCTCCTGACCACGATTACCAAGGACCGCTCGGGCTGGATGAGCATCTACGATGCGCCGGAGCCGTGGGGCCCGTGGACGCACGTGCACACCGAGCATAATCCGGAGCGCTGGGGCGCGCTCACGATTATCTTCACCTTCGTCAACAAATGGCTCAGCGCCGATGTCCGGGACTTCGTGATCGTGCACACGAAGAACGACCGCTGGGCTTCGATCGAGGGGCGTTTCCGGCTGGTGCAGGATCCGTGAGCTCCGCGCGAGGCGCGGCGGATTCAGGTCGTCGAGCCACTGAAAAATTGAGGCTCCAGCGCGTGTCGCTGCGGCTCGGCACTGCCCAGGGCTTCCACGGCGCGGCGACCCAGTTCGCGGAAATCGAAACGCAGGCAGCTCAACCCCGTTTTGATCGCGAAGTCGGTGCCCATCACCGAAAGCACGCCGAGTTTCTCCGGGCAGCGCAGACCGGCGTCACGCGCCGCCTCCACCAGTAGCGCCGCGACATGATCTTCGGGGCATAGCAGGACGGCGCGCTTGTTCGAGCGCCGCAGCCGCTCGATCAGCGCCGCGCGCTCCCTGGCCGTGCTGGCGCTGACCAGCGATGCGATGCGATTACGACAATCGAGTTCGCCGGCGGCGGTATCGAGTGCGGCAATGAATTCGGCCACCGCCGGATCGCCGCGAAACGGCTCCACCGGCACGATCTGTTCGAAGCCGCGGCCGAGCAGGTGCGCAAGAGCCTTGAAGGCACCCGCAGAAAAATCAGCCCGCACATTGCTGCACCTTTCGAGCGACGATTTCCGAAAGAGCACCACTGCCGGTCGCAGGCGGTCGCAAAAGCCGCTCAGCGCCTCGTCGCTCCAGACGTGATCGAGCACGAAACCTCCCGCCGCCTCGCCGTGGCGATCGAGAAAGTCGGCGAGAATTGCCCGTTGCTGGGCAATGGTGGCGAAGACCGGTGGCTCGTGAGGGTCGGGATGGTTGACGAGAAGTTCGTCGTGCCAGAGCAGCATCGTGCGACGGTTGGCGCCGCAGCCGGCGCTCACGCCCTCGAGCAGCTCCCGATACAGCGCGCTGCCGAGCTCCAGGCGCCGGAAGAGGCACGCCACCGGTTTCGGCCGATCGATCACCGCCTGGGCGGCGGCCGGATAATAGCGACCGTTGGTTGGATGCTGCCAGATTTCGCCGGACGCGCCCAGGTCGCGCAACAGCCGGAACACCGTGGTGTTGGCCACACCGAAGGTCCGCCCGAGCGCACGGGTGGTGGGCAGCGGGCGGTCGTTGGGGGCCTCGGCGACGAGACGGCGCAGGCGTGCCGCCAGATCCGGCGGGGTGGAAAGGGCTGAAGGGCGGTTGGAGCGGACGCGGGCCATGGGTCCGAGGAAAACCAGGCCGTCGGCAACGCAACGAAAATGTGTGAAACAAAATAATTTTGTTGCGCAACTAAGCCGAGCATTGTTCCAACACCGCATGCAACCGAGCCTCGTGATCCTTGCTGCCGGCATGGGCAGCCGCTACGGCGGCCTCAAGCAACTCGACGCGGTCGGTCCCGGCGGGGAAACGGTGCTCGATTTCGCGGTGTTCGATGCCATTCGCGCCGGTTTCTCCCGGGTCGTGTTCGTGATCCGGCGGGAGTTCGCCGCTGAGTTCCGGGCCCGCATTGGCGACCGCTATGCGGCGGCCGTGGAGGTCGCTTACGTTTTCCAGGAACTCGATGCGCTGCCGGCGGGCTTCACCTGCCCCGCGGACCGCACCAAGCCTTGGGGCACAGGGCATGCGGTGTGGTGTGCGCGAACGGTCGTCCAAGGGCCGTTCGCGGTGATCAATGCCGACGATTTCTACGGCCGCGACTCGCTGGCCCGACTCGGCGACTTTCTGCGCGGCACCCCCGCGTCGTCCCAACCGACTCACCTCGCGATGGTGGGCTTTCGTCTGGCCAGGACTCTCTCGGAGAACGGCGCGGTCTCGCGAGGCGTGTGCACCGAGGGCGACGACGGGCTGCGAACGATCGTCGAGCACACCGGAATCCGGCGCGAGGATGTCGGCCCAGGGCGGACGTTCTCGGGCGACGAAATCGTGTCGATGAACTGCTGGGGGCTGAAGCCGGCGATCTTCGCTGCGCTCGAACGGCAGTTCACCGCTTTCCTGCAAACCCGCGGCGAGGATCTGAAATCGGAATTTTATCTGCCGGCTGCCATTTCCGCGATGATCGAATCCGGCGAGGCGCGGGTGAGCGTTCTGCCCACTCAGGCGACGTGGTTCGGCATCACCTACCGCGACGACAAACCCCGCGTCGTCGAGGCGATCCGGCAACTCGTGGCCGCCGGCGAGTATCCGGCGACCTTGGGCGCGACTCTCACTTCATGAGCACTGCCATTTCTCCCATCGCCGCATCCACGAGGCCGGACCTCGCGACGATCGTCCGCAGCTTTCCGCTGCTCGGCCGGTTTCGCGAAGGGACGCCTTACGGCAGCGGCCATATCAACGACACCTTTGCGGTCACGTTCGATCAGGCGGGCCGGCCCGTGCGCTACATCCTGCAGCGGATCAATCACCGGATCTTCAAGGACGTGCCCGCGCTGATGCAGAACATCTCGCGGGTCACCGCCCACGCCACCCTGAAAGCCGGCGAGCGGGGCGGGGAGGATGCCGCGCGCCGCGCCCTGACGCTGGTGCCCGCGCTCGACGGGAAACCGTGGCACCGCGATGCGGATGGCGGCTGGTGGCGCTGCTATCTCTTCATCGAAGGCGCCCGGACGCATGACATCATCGAAAACCCGCGCCAGGCGCGGGAGGCGGCGCGGGCCTTTGGCGAGTTCCAGCAACTGCTGGTCGACCTGCCGGGCGGCCGCCTGCACGAGACCATCCCGAACTTCCACCATACGCGCGGCCGCTTCGAGACCCTGCAGCGCGCCGCCGCGCGCGACGAGCAGGGACGCGCCGCGGAGGCGAGGGCGGAGCTCGAGTTCGTCCGCGCGCGCGAGTCCGAGGTGGACCGGCTGCTCGACTTGCAGGCGCGGGGGGAGATGCCAGAACGTATCACCCATAACGATACGAAACTGAACAATGTGATGATCGACGACGCCACGCAGGAAGGCGTTTGTGTGATCGATCTGGATACGGTGATGCCGGGCCTCGCGCTCTACGATTTTGGCGACATGGTGCGGTCCGCCACGAATGCGGCGGCCGAGGACGAGCGGGATCTTTCGCGGGTCCATGCGCGCCTGCCGATCTTCGAGGCGCTGGTCGAAGGCTATCTCGCGGCCGCGCGGCCGTTCCTGAACGAGGCGGAGATCGCGCACCTCGCGTTCTCGGGCCGGCTCATCACCCTGGAAGTCGGACTGCGTTTCCTGACCGATTTCCTCGAGGGCGACATCTATTTCAAAACTAAGCGGCCGGGCCATAACCTCGATCGGGCGCGCAACCAGTTCGCGCTCGTGCGCAGCCTCGAGGGGCAGGCCGGCCCGATGGAGGCGATCGTGCGGAGGCATGCGTCATGAGAGTGTTGATCACCGGCGGCGCGGGTTTCATCGGCAGCCATCTCGCGGAACACTTTCAAGGGCGGGCGCAGGTGCGCGTGCTCGACAACCTGCGCACCGGTCACCGGCGCAACCTCGCCGGTCTCGACGTCGAGTTCATCGAAGGCTCGATCACCGATCGCGACACGGTGCGACGGGCGGTCGAGGGCGTGGACTACGTCTTTCATCTTGCTGCGCTGGTCAGCGTGCCGGAATCGGTCGAGCGCCCGCACGAGTGCGTCGAGCTCAACGTCATCGGCCTGCTCAACGTGCTCGAGGCGTCAGCCGCGGCCGGCGTGCGCAAGCTCTGCCTCAGCAGCTCGGCGGCGATTTACGGGAGCAATCCGGTGGTGCCGAAACGTGAGGACATGCTGCCGGAGCCGCGCAGCCCGTATGCGGTCACGAAGCTGGACGGCGAGTATTACTGCCAGCACTACAACGAATCCGGCCGGCTCGCGACCGCGGCGTTGCGTTTCTTCAACGTCTTCGGTCCGCGGCAGGATCCCGCCGGCGCGTATGCCGCGGCAGTGCCGATCTTCATCCAGCGGGCGCTGGCGCATCAGCCGCTGACGATCTATGGCGACGGGGGCCAGACCCGCGATTTCGTTTACGTGAAGGACATTGTCGCGGCCAACGTCTTTGCGGCCACGACGCCCGGCGCCTGCGGCGCGTTCAACGTCGGCTACGGCGGACAGATCACGATCCTGGAGCTGGCGCAGCGGATCATCGCGCTCGCCGGCTCGCGTTCGGAGATTCGTTACGCTCCCGAGCGCGCCGGAGACGTGCGGCATTCGCGGGCGAGCGTGGACAGGCTCGCGGCGGCCGGTTTCCGGCCGACCGGTTCGCTGGAGGCCGGGCTGCGTTCAACCCTCGAGTATTTCCGTTCCCAATCAGCCAAGTAGTCCGCCCATGACCTCCGCCACCGTCGAATCGCAGCAACGGGAACGCATCCCCACGGAAATTTTCTCCTCCGCCGACGACGCGTGCGCGCGCGTTGCCGCAGAGATCGCCGCTCTCATCCGCCGCTACGATGCCGAAGGGCGTCCGACCGTGCTCGGCCTCGCGACCGGCTCGACCCCCGTGCGGCTCTATCGTCAGCTCATCCGGCTTCATCGCGAGGAGGGGCTGAGTTTTCGCCGGGTGGTGACCTTCAATCTCGACGAATATTACGGGCTGCCGCGCACGCATCCGGAGAGCTACTGGCGGTTCATGCATGAGCAGTTGTTCGATCACATCGACTTGCCGGCGGAGAACATTCACGTGCCCGACGGCACGGTGCCGCGCAACGAAACCTTCGCCTGGTGTCGCGGCTACGAGGAACAGATCCGCGCTGCCGGCGGCCTCGATCTGCAGGTGCTCGGCATCGGCCGCACCGGCCACATCGGCTTCAACGAACCCGGTTCGATGCGCGACTCGCGCACGCGCCTCGTTACTCTCGACAGTGTCACCCGCCGCGATGCAGCCCGCGATTTTCTCGGCGAGGCCAATGTGCCGCGGCATGCGATTTCGATGGGCGTCGGCACGATTCTCGAAGCCCGGCGCATCGTGCTGCTCGCGTGGGGCGAGGCGAAGGCCGGCGTGGTTGCCCAGGCCGTGGAAGGACCGCCGACCGACGCGCTGCCGGCGAGCTTCTTGCAAGGTCATCCGCAGGTGAGTTTTTTCCTCGATCCCGCCGCGGCGGCGATGCTCACGCGGATGCGGCATCCGTGGCTGGTGGGGCCGGTGGAGTGGACGCCGCAATTGCGCCGGCGGGCCATCGTTTGGCTCGCGCAAACGGTCAACAAACCCGTGTTGAAACTACTCGACGAAGATTACAGCGAGCATGGCATGGCCGATCTGTTGACGGAGCAGGGACCGGCGTATGGGTTGAACATCCAGATTTTCAACGAGCTTCAGCATACGATCACCGGCTGGCCGGGCGGCAAACCAGACGCGGACGACTCGGCGCGGCCCGAGCGCGCGAGGCCGTTTCCGAAGCGGGTCGTCGTGCTCAGTCCGGAGCCTTCGCACGACGTGCTCGGCATGGGCGGCACGTTGCGTCGGCTGCAAGACCAGGGACACGAGGTGACCGTCGTGTATCTCACGTCCGGCAATCTCGGACTACCGGACGAAGAGGCGGTGATCGCGGCCGATTTCATCGGGGAACTCGGCGGTGCGTTCGAGCTGACAGGAGGGCCGATGCAGGCGTTCAACCGCGAGGTGCGCGAGGAGCTGCTGGCGAAATCGACGTTCGCGAGCGACTCGCCGCAGGTGCGCCGGTTCAAGGGGCTGTTGCGCCGCGGCGAAGCGCGGGCGTCGTTGCGCGATTGCGGGATTCCGGCGGCGCAGGCGCAGTTCCTCGATCTCGGTTTCTACGAACGCGGACGTTACCGGCAGTTTTCACCCGGTCGGGCCGACGTCGACGCGATCGTGCGCGTGCTTCGCGAGCGCACCCCGAATCAGATCTTCGTGACCGGCGATCGTGACGATCCCTCGTCGGTCTCCGCGGTCTGCTTCGATCTCGTGCGCCAGGCCTGTCAGGTCGTCGCCGCGGAATCCTGGTATGATGCATGTCGCGTCTGGCTTTACCGCGGCGTCGAGACGCCGTGGGACGCCGGGGAGATCGACATGGCGGTGCCGTTCAGTCCGCGGGAGCTCGAGCAGAAGATCCAGGCCGTCTTTCAACACAAGAGCCAGCGCAGCCAGACGCCGGTCGCAACCGGCCTGCGCGAACCCTGGCAGCAGGCGGAGCAGCAGAACCGGGGGCTGGCCGACACCTACGACCGGCTCGGGTTGGCGAACTACGAAGCGATCGAGGCGTTTTGCCGGGCGCCTTTCTAACCGATGCCAACGATGACGGATCCCTTGACCCTCCTGAACCTCCAGCCCGCGCGCCCTCCGCGACTGGAGAAAAACTTCCTGCCGGCGGCGCTTTGGAACCGCGCGTATCGCGCGCTCGTGGCCGAAGATCGCACCGCCCGGCCGCTCGCCCTCGCACTCGTCCGTCCGGACGGCTCCGCCGCACGGCAGCAGACCCGGGTGCTCGGGCGCGAACATCCGGCGGCGTATCTGAATCTCACCTACATCGAACGCCTGTTGAAGTTCCTGCTGTGGCAGAAGGGCGGCAGCAAGGTGCTGGTTGCCGGCGCGCCGGAACTGGCCGCGCAGCTGGCCGCGATCTATGCGCCGGGTGCGGCGCGGGCCTTCGATTACGCTTTCATGGGTGAGAAGGTTTACGGCCGCCCGTTCTCGGTGGCAGCGGCGGACTTCGACGAGCTCCCTGGCGATCAGGTGGCCGTGCTGCCGCTCGGCCGGAATCTGGACGGCTGCCGCATCGGCTTCGATCTGGGCGGCAGCGACCGCAAGGCCGCCGCCGTGATCGACGGACGGGTCGTGTTCTCCGAAGAGATTCCGTGGAATCCGTATTTCGAACAGGATCCCGCCTACCACATCGAAGGCGTACAGGATTCGCTGCGGCGCGCCGCGGTACACCTGCCCCGCGTCGATGCGATCGGCGGCAGTGCCGCCGGGGTGTATGTGAACAACGAGGTGCGGGTCGCGTCGCTGTTCCGGGGCGTGCCGCCGGAGCGATTCGACCGCGAAATCCGCCGGATGTTTTTCACGCTGCAGGAGCGATGGGGCGGGGTGCCCTTCGAGGTGGCGAATGACGGCGAGGTCACGGCACTCGCCGGTTCGATGAGCTTGGGAGATGGAGCGGTGCTGGGCGTGTCGCTCGGCACGAGCCAGGCGGGCGGGTATGTGACTTCGGGCGGAGGGATCACCTCGTGGCTCAACGAACTCGCCTTTGCGCCCGTCGATTATCATCCCGATGCGCCGCGGGACGAATGGTCGGGCGATCGCGGCTGCGGCGTGCAGTATTTCTCGCAGCAAGGTGTCGGCCGGCTGGCGCGCGCGGCGGGATTTGATTTTCCCTCGGACCAGCCTTTGCCGGAACAGCTGGTCGCGGTGCAGTCTGCCATGGCCAAGGGCGATCCGCGGGCGGGGGCGATCTATGAATCGATTGGCGCGGCATTCGGGTATTCGATCGCGCACTACGCCGATTTTTACGAGCTGCGGCACGTGCTCGTGCTCGGGCGCGTGACGAGCGGCGCGGGCGGAGATGTGATTCTCGACGAGGCGCAAGCGGTCTTGCGTGCGGAGTTTCCGGCCCTCGCGGAAACGATCCGGCTGCACACGCCCAATGAGCACGACAAGCGTCACGGCCAGGCGATCGCCGCGGCGAGCCTCCCGTCGCTGCGCAAGAAGATTTCTCCATGAAACTGTCCCAGCCCCAAGCCGACATCTACCTGTCCGCCGGCGACATCTCGCCGGAAGCGGCGCTCGCGCGCGTGACGCACCTGTGCGTGGCGGCGCATCAGGACGATATCGAGATCATGGCGCATGCCGGCATCTCGGACTGCCTCGAGACGCCCGAACGCGCCTTTGGCGGCGTGGTGGTGACGAACGGGTCCGGATCGCCGCGCACCGGCACCTACGCGCACATGACCGACGCGGAGATGCAGAATGTTCGGCGCAATGAGCAGCGGGCCGCGGCGCGGCTGGGCCGCTATGCGATCCAGCTGCAGCTCGCGCATCCGAGTGCGGCGGTGAAATCGCCGGGGAATGCGGACGTCGCGCACGATCTCGCGGCGATCTTCAACGCCTGCCGGCCGGAGATCGTCTATTTGCACAATCCGGCCGACAAGCACGACACGCATGTCGCGGTGCTGGCGCGCTGCCTCACGGCCTTGCGCGCGCTGCCGCGGGAGCGTCAGCCGAAACAGGTTCTCGGTTGCGAAGTGTGGCGCGATCTCGACTGGCTCGTCGACGATGACAAAGTCGCGCTCGACTCCGGCCGGCAGCCCGAACTCGCGGCGGAGTTGCTCAAGGTGTTCGATTCCCAGGTGGCCGGCGGGAAACGCTACGATCTGGCGGCCCTGGGCCGGCGCGCGGCGCACGCGACGTTTCACACCTCGCACGCGACCGACCGGGTGAACGGCATCACCTGGGCGATGGACCTCACGCCGCTGCTGCATACGCCGAGGCTCTCGCTCGTCGACTACACGCTCGAACACGTCCGGCGACTGCAGAAGGACGTCGAGGATCGGCTGCTGCGGATGGGCTGAGACGCTGCTATCCTGTCATTGCGAGAAACGCCCAACGCGCCGTGGCAATCCAGCCGGATTGCTTCGTCGCTGCGCTCCTCGCAATGACGACGGGGCAGACATGGAGTAGATTCGAACCGGCTTCTGCACGCCGCGTCGTTACGGATTGGAATCGTCGGCGTAGTGAAGCGTCGCCTTCCGCAGCGAAAAGTAATCATCGCCGGAAAACACGAGCCACGCGGTGCGGCCGTCGGCGCTCATCCATTTGGTAGGAAAACTGTTGGTCTCGCCGGGGCCGACGTCCCAGTTGTCGGTGAAAAACGCGGTCGTCCACGGGCCCCACGGATTGGGCGCGTCGTAGATGCCGAATCCGCCGTGGAAGCGAGTGTCGTTGCCGCGCCCGATGGTGTTGAGGAGGTAGCGTTTGGACGGCGCGTGATAGCTGACCTGCGTCCGGTAAACGGCGCCGGGGTTGGTGAAGACACCGCCGCGATCGCCGATGTTGGGCGACCACACGGGGTCACCGTGTTCGTCCAGGCGGACGAAGAACTCATAAGCGGCGCGTGCGCGTATCCGGTCTTTGGGCACGCGCGCGAGCACGAGGCGGTCGGCGCGCACATACGCGGTGTCGGCGTCGGTCGAGTAGATATACACGTAGCCGTCGCGGGCGTTCTGGTAATTGCGACCGAAGTTGAGGAACGAAGGTGCACCGAAGCTCTCGGTGAATTTCCAGTCGCTCCAGGTCCAGGTTTTCGCGTGGTCGGCGGACCAGGCCAGCTGGGAGTTGCCGGCGTTGCGGACCCAGAGGTAGAGGACGCCGTCAACCATGAGGATGCCGCTCGCCTTCTTGCCGTGACGCCCGTCGCCGAGCTGCTCGCCGCTCGCGGTGCGGATGTTTTCCGCGCTGAAATCCGCGGGGCCCCCGGCAATCTTCGCGAAGCCAAGGCTGAGCTTGTCCGGCACGAGCGGCGCGAAGCCATTGCCGTCGCCGTAAGCAGTATAGAGCGCGTCGTCGTCGGCCCACGTCATCGGCCAGTTGTCGCTGCCGGGCGCCTGGCGCACGATCGTGTCGGCGGGAGCCCATTCGATCCGACGAATGACCTGGCTGGGCGGATACGGCGGGTGGGACTGCGGCGCGAACGCCTGCATCAGCGGCGCGACGATGAAATCGCGCATCGTGTCGATCAACTCGCGTTCCGGATCCAGGCGTTCGCCGTAGCGGATGACGACGAGGTTGAGGCTTGGGATCACGAGAAAAAATTGTCCGCCGGCGCCGAGCCCCCAGAACGAATCGGCGGGCGCGGTGGGAAATACACGAGTGAAGTCGGGGCGGATGTTGATCCACCAGCTGAGCCCGGAATTGCTCGGCAGGCTGGCGGAGCGGCGCGCCCGGGCCACGATTTCTTGTGAGAAAACCGTGGTCTCGTCCCAATCCCCCTTGTGCAGCAGCATCCGGCCGATTCGCGCGGTGGCGTTGGCGCTGAAATTGGCGCCGCCCCACGAACCCACGAGCGGCAGGCCGTCGATTTCATAAGTGCGGTCGTAACCGACGCTCCATTCGTTCTCGGGGATTTCCAGCGGGTCCATCACGCGGGCTTTCAGCAGCGAACGCACGTCGGGATGCGGCGTGTCGCGCAATGCCGCCGTGACGCAGTAGGTGAGCATCGCGATGCCGGGGTTGCTGTAGTGATACTGCGAACCGGGTGTGAACAGCACCGGGGCGCGATCGCGGGCGAGCGTGAAGGGGTCGTTCGGAATGGGCGACTGTTTCCAGAATTCGCCCTTCCAGCCAGTGAGCGAGCGATGCGGCACGCCTTCCTCGTTGGCGTCTTCGATTCCCGAGGTGTGGGTGGCGAGTTGGGCGATGGTGATGTCGCGCTTCACCGGATCATCGCGCCACTGGGGAACAAAGCGGCTCGCGCGATCGGCTGGGTCGATCCGGCCATCGTCGATGGCGAGCATGAGCGAAAGGCCGCCGACGAGCGCCTTGGCGAGCGAGGCGGTGTAATGCGGCTTCGTCCGCGTGTAGCCGCCGGCATAACGTTCGTAGACGATGCGGTCGTTGCGCATCACGACGAAGATCTTCGTCTGTCGCTGCTCGAGGCCGGACCAGATCGCATCGAGTTTTTCGGACACCAAACCGTGCGCTTCGGGCGTCGCCGTCGGAAACTCGGCGGGGAAGGTGCCGGCCGCGGCGCTCGCCGTGAAACCGCACACAGCGATACCAATGCCGACGAGGCGGCGGAGGGCGGACGCACGCGACCGTAAGAAAAAAGCGGGGAATAGAGGGGAAACCATGGTGGGAAAACTTCTGCGGGGAGCGCGTCAATCCCAAGGCTGCGTTTCGAATTCGAAGCGAACCTTGAAAGTCTGTCGGGCCCCTTTGGGCACCGGATAGCCGACGATGCCGACCAGCTTTTCGAAGATGACCTTGTCGGCCTTGGCTTCCCAACCGTCCTTGTTGTTGTGGATCAGCACGCGTTTGCCGGCGGCGGATTCGAAGGTTTGGTCGTAGAAGATCTTCAGGAAGATCGGCTGCTCGCGCCGCAGGCGAAGCTGCGCCTCGAGCGGAAAATCGACGCCTTCGGGCAACGCCGTGGCGCCGTCGCGACCGCTCGGGGCCATGTAAACCCAGCCGCCGCGTCCTTGTGTGCGCAGCGGCAGCAGCGCGAGATGCGAATCGGCGATCTGGGTGCGGTTGAAGTGGGGATCGAAGGCCACCGACGAAAGATCGATGAGCGGAAGCAGCGTGCCTTCAATCTGGATACCGACAGGCGTGAACGTGTAGGTGCACTGGTGTTCGTAGTGCCGATTCTTGGACGGACCTCCGACCGCGATCACGATCTTGTCCGGCGAACGCTCGACCAGCCGGAAGGTGTCGACGGGGAACCGGGCGAAATTTTCGCGACCCTTGGTCATGGTGCCCTCAATGCCGCCGGTGTTCTTCGACATCACGATGCTGATCGGCCACTGGCCGGTCCGCGACGACAGCGGGACAGGGTGATCCGCCGGCACGTGAAGTGCGGTGATGTTGCCGGCGTCGTCCTGTCGGACGACGGCCTTCCAGGACGGAATGCCGATGTAGCCCAGACGTCCGCTGTAATGAATCGTGAATACACCGGGTTGCTCCTCCAGCGTCAGTTGTTCCGGGCGGGTGTCGGCCGCGGTGCGTTCGGCCGCAAAGACGAAGGCGGTCACGAGTAGCGTGAGGCCAAGGTGGACGGAAAGGCGAGGGGAGAGGGTCATGAGAAAGCAGCGCTGCGCCGTCCGGCGCGGGCAACGCGGCGGACGGCGGGGTTATTGCAGTTCCGACAGGCGTCGGGCCGCGGGTTTCAGATCGAACAAGCTCGAAAGGTCGACCGGCTGGCCCGTCGCGATGCTCTGGTTCGCCGCGATGCCGACGAGGATCGAAGCCGCCCCCTGTTCGTGACCGGCGGCGCGCTGGAAGGGATCGGCTGGCGGCTGGGGCGAAAAGATCTGCTCCTGCAGCAGGGGATCGCTGCCACCGTGGCCCCCCTTGGGGCGAGGAACCTGGATCTGATAAGGTGTTTGAAAATGCGGAAACACGCGCAGTTCGGGCTCGCGCGCGCCAAGATGCTCCTCACCGACCGCGGCACTGCCGATTACGTGGGCACCGTGAAGTTCGCTGTATTCGATTCGGCCGCGGTCGCCATTGAAGGCGACACGATAGCCCTCGTAGGGGCTGTAGGCATTGAGCGAATAGTTCAGCAGCGTGCCGTCACGATAGCGCACCAGCACCGCCATCGCGTCCTCGATGTCGATGTCGTCGCGGAAAACATTTTGATCCCGCACGTAGCCGGTCTCTTTTTCCGCCCCGAGATAAATGGCCTGCTCCATGGCCGGGTCCCGGATCATCGATCGGTTGTAGTCGTAGGCGAACGGATCGTGATTGACCGCGTTACCGTGGTAGCGGGAGTAGCGCGTCAGGGCTTCGTCGCCGCGTGCGATCGCGTTCTGGCGTCCGTAAAACTGCAGCGCGCCGTAGGCGACAACCTGGGCGGGAATAGCGTCGGTCCACCAGTTGACGAGGTCGAAGTGGTGCGTGGATTTGTGAACGAGCAGCCCGCCGGAGTTCTGCTTTTGCGCATGCCAGCGCCGGAAGTAGTCTGCGCCATGACTGGTGTTCAGGAGATACTCCATGGTGACGTGTCGCACGCGACCGATCGCTCCGGAGGCGATGACTTCACGGACCTTCGTCGGGCCGGCACCCCACCGGTAATTGAAGGCGACGCGCACGGAGTTGCCGGTCTCTGCCACGGCCTGAAAGATGGCGGCGCATTTCTCCGCTGTCGTCGTCATCGGTTTTTCGGTGATGACATGGCAGCCTGCGCGCAGCGACTCGGCGATGTAGCGATCGTGTTCGCTGTCGATCGTGCAAACGATCACGGTGTCCGGACGCGTCTCCTGCAGCATGCGGCCAAAGCTCGCGGCATCGTAGACAGGCACCTCGCGATACCCGAATTGCGACCGCAAGCGGTCACGATGGTAGTTCGCCCGCACCAGACTGGAATCGCACAGGCCGACGATCTCGGCGGAGTCCGCGAATTGAAGCGGTATGGGATCGAGAAACATGCGGACACGGCCGCCGGTGCCGACATAGGCAAAACGTGTGGGCCGCCCGACCTTCGAGGGTGCGGACGGAGCTGGGGAATTCTGAATGATCATGCGAGGAGAGACCCGGGCTCGCGACGCGCAACCGCGTCGTTCAGGGAGCCCTTGCCCCATTTAATCTAATGCGCATTAGATGTAGTCCAGCGTTAATGCATTTCTTCGCCCCCATCGCCGCCCAGGACCTTGTTGCGGAATTTTTTGCGTAAAATTTGTGCCTCGATTTATTAGCAACCGCGTTTGAGGAAATGGGTTTCGGCATGGGCCGCCATCGGCCGGGCGGCCGTGGCCGGGTGGGAGAGTTTCCTTGCTATTGGTGCCCCCCGCATAATTCTGGCGACGTCTGGCGCCGGACCTGAGTGCCGCGTGCAGGCAACCCAACTTGTCTATGGCTCGCAGTGCAGCTTCCTCGAAGAAACCGGTTCGGCGCACCACGCCGGAGCCGATCATGTCGATTCCCGATTTCGCCAAATACGTCGGCCTGTCGAGCTGGACGGTGTCGCGTGCGATCAACGGCCATCCCGAAGTAAGCGAGAAGACCCGCCGGCGGATCATGGCGGCGATGGAAGAGGTGGGGTTCCGTCCCAATCCGCTTGCGCGTGGTCTCGGCGGGCGCCGCACCAGCATGATCGGCGTGTGCTTCATGGGGCTCGGCAATCCGATCCTCGATCGGAAGGTCTATCATCTGCAGGAGTTTCTGCGGCGGCATCAGTTGCGCAGTCTCCTCGAAATGCGGTTGCGCGATGTGCAGCAGGAGGTGCGTGCGATCGAGGATTTCCGGCGCATTCACGTCGACGGCATCGTGCTCATCCACTCCGAGCTCGACGCGGCCACGTCGCGAAAGGTGTTGGGCGATACTCCGTGCGTGCACGTGGATCCGCACGAGCCGCAGCCGACGATGTGCGTTTCGGTGGACCGCCGCCGCGCGATGCGCCTGCTGATGGAGCATCTGCTGCGGCTCGGGCACCGGACTTTCGCGCTTTTGGGTATCGGCGAGGATGACCCGTGGCGTTGGTCGGCGCTGGTGGAGACGGCCGAAGCGCACGGTCTCGATGCCTCACGCGCACTCACGGCGGTCAAAGGCATGCCCGAGGTGGAGAGCCAGATTGAGGCGGGCGAACTCATGGCCGAGTCCGTCCTGAAATGGCCGAAGCGTCCGACGGCGCTGATTGCGCTCGACGACCGCATGGCCCTGGGCGCGATCCAGGCGTTGAAGAACGCCAACGTCGACGTGCCGCGGGAGATGTCGGTCACCGGTTTCGACAACCTCGACCTCGCGCGCAAACTGCATCCGACGCTCACGTCCATCGAACAGAATCCGCTTCGGCTGATGGAGCGCGCGGGTGCGCTTTTGCTCGAGCAACTCGAGCTCCCCGCGGACCAACGCGGCCGGGCCGACGCTGAGACGGTCGCGCCCGAGTTAATCATTGGCGAATCGACCGGACCGGTCTGGCGCGCCTGACAATCGAATGCGGGGAGGTAGGGCGGGGTCTCCTGACCCCGCCGAATTAGCGCAGGTTTTTACCTGCGGGGCAGGAGCCCCTATAGCGCATCTGCGGAGCGCGGCGCCTGAGAAGAACGGCGCCTGACGGCCCAAAAATCACCGTCGGCCCAAATGCGGTTGTGATCCTCACGACAGATTGCGGCCACGCTGCCGCGCGTCCCGCGGCGACGGCGCGCAGCGCCGGACCGCCTGCATAGAGCTAAGTCGGGCGGCGAATATCTGCTTGCGTCGCCCGGGGACTTGGGTGTTGTGCGGAACACATGCGCATTGGAATATTAGCGGCGCCATTTCGGGCGGTGCGGGCTCTTGCAGGTATCCTGGCCCTGAGCGGGGCGTGTTTTCCCGGTGCGACGCGGGCGGTCGCGCTGCCCGTGTTTCCGCACGCGATCGGCTTCGGCACCGACACTCCCGCAGGCCGGGGTGGCGCGATCTATCGCGTGACCACACTCGCGAACGACGGTCCGGGATCGCTGCGTCACGGCGTCGAAAACGTTACGGGCCCGCGCGTGATCGTCTTCGAAGTGTCGGGCGTGATCCGCCTGGAATCGGATCTCGTCATTCGTCACGACGGACACGGCGACTACGGCTTTCTCACGATTGCGGGCCAGACTGCCCCGGCTCCAGGGATCACCCTCGCGGGCGGCGGTCTCAGTATCCAATCTCATGATATCCTGATCCAGCACCTCGCGATCCGGCCGGGCGACCGGCTCAAGCCGGTCGACAATCGCGATTGCATCAAGATCGGCGGCTACCCGGGGCATCCGGTGCATCACGTGGTGATCGATCACGTGTCCTGCAGCTGGGCGGTGGACGAAACCGTCTCGACGTGGAGCGACCGAAGCTCCGTCGAAGACGTGACCTTCTCGTCCTGCATTTTCAGCGAGCCGGTTGTCAATGGCGGCCACAGCAAGGGCTCGCATCCCTACGGGCCATTGGGTGGCCGAAACACCTCCCGGCTTTCGCTGATTGGCAACCTCCTCGCGTTCAACTTCGGCAGGAACCCCCTGATCCGCGACGAGACCGGCGGCGCGCAGATCGTGAACAACTTCATTTATCGTCCGGGCATCTGGTCCAACGGCGCGATCTACATCGGCGACCTCACGCTGCCGCCGCACGCGGTGTCGGTGATCGGCAACATCATCGTGCGGCATCCTGTGCCGTTCCAACTCGAGATGACGGGAACGGACGGCGTGCGAGCGCGACGCGATTTTGCCGCGAGCGATTATCGCAACACCGCGATTTACGTGCACGACGTCGTTTCGCCGGAGGCAGGCCTCTATCTGCACGACAACCGCGTGCAGAACCCGCAAACCGGCGCCTGGCATCCGTCGGATGGCGACCCGTGGAGCACGGAGATTTTCAAGGACAGCACCAAGCATCCCGTCGCGCACCTGACCTCGGATCCCTATGCGAATTCCGGCGGGACGTCCTGGACTCCGTTGTCTTCCGAAGAGGTGGAGGCGGCGGTGCTCGCGAGGGCGGGGCAGCGGCCGGCGGAGCGCGATGCGATTGACGCGGCCCTCGTGGCAAAAGTTCGCGCGCGGACGGGATCGTTTCTTCAGGATCTCGCGGGTGAAGATCCGTGGGCTCCCGTCGACCTGCAGCACGTGCGGTCGCTGACCTTGCCGGACAACCCCCACGGCGACGACGACGGGGATGGCTACACGAATCTCGAGGCGTGGCTGCATGGACTCGCGGCCGCGCTCGAGAGCGGTCGACCTCGCGGTTGATCCTTTTTTTGCGAGACCGGCCCATTCGCGGGCCGCGTCCTGTTCCCGTCTGCTTTCTTCCCCCACTACCATGAAACCCTCGAGTTGTTTCCCCTTCAGATTCCTGGGCGCGGCGGCTGCCGCATTGCTCAGTTCCGTTTTGACGTTTGCCCTTCCTGTCGTGCCCGGAGCCGTCGGTTTCGGCACCGACACGCCAGCGGGGCGCGGCGGCATCGTCTATCGCGTCACCAACCTCAACAACAGCGGTCCCGGCTCACTGCGCTTCGGCATCGAAGATGCGAGCATGCGGCAGCCGCGGGTGATCGTCTTCGAAGTCTCGGGCGTGATCGACCTCCAGTCGGATCTGGTCATTCGCGACGATTCGTTCGGCGCCTATTCGCACCTGACGATCGCGGGCCAGACGGCGCCGTATCCCGGCATCACCCTGCGAAACTACGGCATCAGCATCCGTTCGCACGACATCCTGATCCAGCACATCGCGATCAGACCGGGAAATCTCGTCGGCACGCAGGGGCAGCTGGACAATCGTGACGCGATCAAGATCGAAACTCCCGCCGGTGTGACGGTTTCGAACATCGTGCTCGATCACATTTCCTGCAGCTGGTCGGTCGACGAGATGGCTTCGATGTGGGGCGCAAACGGAGCGATCACGAACGTCACGTTCCTCAACAGCATTTTTGCGAAACCGATCATGAACGGCGAGCCTGACGCCAGCGGCCACTCGCGGCTGCGCAGCCATTCGGAAGGCACGCACGGCTTCGGCCCGCTCGTGGGGCCGAACACCTCGAACATTTCGCTGATTCGAAACATTCTGGCGTTCAACTACGGCCGAAATCCCGCGGTGGCCAACGCCACGGCGGGCGCGCAGATCATCAACAACCTCATCTATCGACCCGCCCCGTGGCCGAACGGCGTCATCCGTTTCGACAACATCACCGCGGCCCCGCATCAGGTCTCGGTCGTCGGTAACGCGATCGTTCGCCACCCGACGCCGTTCGTCATGGACATCACGCGGCTGCCGGATCCGTCGATTGTCGATCCGCAGACGCTCATCACCACGCCGACGGACCATCCCAGTTTCTACAGCACGGGCATCTATATCAGCGACAACGTGTCCGCCAGCGCCGCGTTCTATCTCGCGGACAACCGGCTCCTCGATCCGCAAAACAACGCCTGGCTCCTGAACGACGAGATCGTCCGCGATCGCTCCGGCACGCCGGCGACACGGCTCGGCGCCGATCCCTACGCCAACTCCGGCGGCACGTCGTGGGCGCCGTGGCCATCGGATCAAGTTGAGCCGAACTTGCTGCTCGGCGCCGGAAAATTTCCCGCGCAACGCGACCCGATCGACGCGGCGCTGATCGATGAGATGCTCGATCGCACGCAGCCGTATCCGGCGGGCGGCACGTTTCTCGAACGATTCTCCGATCTCGGCGCGGATCCCTGGGCACCCGCCAATCTGCAGAATCAGCGTTCGCTCGAGGTTCCGGAAAACGGCAACGCCGATGATGACGGCGATGGTTACACAAATCTCGAGGAATGGCTGCACCTGATGGCGGCCGCGGTCGAAACGTCGGCCAACGTTCCGCCCGTCGCGAATGCCGGCAGCGATCAGACCGCGGTGGTGCACGGCGAGCCGACGGCGGCGGTGACACTCGATGGCCGCGCGTCCTACGATCTGAACGGCGATACGCTCGCCTATGCGTGGTTTTGGTCCGGCGGCAGCGCGACCGGTCCGACGCCGACGGTTTTGCTGCCGGTTGGGACGACGGTTGTCACGCTGGTCGTGACCGATCCTGAAGGCGCAACGAGCTCGGACACGGTCGCCATCGAAGTCGTCGACGTGCCGCCGCCGGTCGCGTTCGCCGATTTGAACTTTACGTATTCCGGAACGCCGAAGCCGGCGACCGTCGTTACGTTCCCCGAGAACCTCGCAGTCGAGGTGCTTTACGATGGTAGTCCGACTCCGCCAACGTTGCCGGGCTCCTACGAGGTCGTCGCGACGATTCTAGATCCGGCGTTCAGCGGCACCGCGCGCGGCACCTTGGTGATCGCACCCACCGCGTTTGTGCGGCACGCACCCGCGATCAATGGCGGGGTGGACGGTTCGATCCAGGTTGTCCTGCCGGAGAGCATCACGTTGAACAGCAGCGCGAGCGTGAACGGCGATCTGCTTGTCGCGGGGACGCCCGAAGTGCGGCTCAACGGCACACCGAGTTACGGCGGAACGATCGATGGCGAAGGCGCCGCGACGCCCGCGACGCATCGAATCACGCTCAACGGCGGTGCACGCCTGCGCCATACGATGCGACGAATCGATGCACCGGCGTTGCCGACGGTCGCGGCACCGATGGCGCCGTCCGGCACGAGAAACGTGTCGCTCAATCATCCGGGCCAGGATCCCGGCGATTTCGCGACGTTGCGGAATCTTACGCTCAACAGCGGCGTCGGCGCGATCGAGGTTCCGCCCGGCACCTACGGCAACTTCACCGCGAACAGCGGCAGCGGCTTTCGCCTCGGCGTTGCGGGTGCGACCCAACCCGCGATCTATCATCTGCAAAGCCTCACGTTGAACAGCGGGAGCCAGCTGCAGGTCGTGGGGCCGGTCGTCATCACGCTCGCGAACTCGGCGATGATCAATCACGCCACCGTCGGCGCGGCGGCGAATCCCGGATGGCTCACGTTGCAGGTTGCCTCGGGAGGCGTGACACTCAACGGCGCCGTAGCCTTTCACGGCGCGATCGTGGCGCCGTCCGGCACGGTCACGCTCAACAGTGGCGCGCAACTCGCCGGCCGGGTGGTCGCGAATCGGCTGACGGTCAACGGCGGCGCGACACTGCGGCAGACGGCGGACGCGGTCGCACCGGCGATCGCGATCGTCACGCCAAGCGATGGCGCAACGATTAAAGGCGTGGTGAGTGTCACGGCCGAGGCGAGCGACGATCGCAGCGTGGTCGGCGTTCAGTTCAGGGCCAACGACACGAATCTGGGCGCCGAAGTCCGCACCGCGCCTTTCGCGCTGGAGTGGAACACGGTGCCGGCGACAGAAGGCGACTACGTGCTGACCGCCGTCGCGCGCGATCGCGAAGGCAACACGACCACCTCGGCACCGGTGAACGTCACGGTCGCAAATGCGATCTTC
Source organism: Opitutaceae bacterium (assembly GCA_040255565.1). Lineage (GTDB taxonomy): Bacteria > Verrucomicrobiota > Verrucomicrobiia > Opitutales > Opitutaceae > Opitutus. Next base: position 403,876 of record JBDZVH010000004.1, read on the forward strand.
GACACCTTCGAAACCGGCGCGGCGGAAGGCTGGATCTCCGATGGCGGCACGTGGACCGTCAGTGCAGACGTCGGCACGCGTGTCTACCGGCAGACCAATCCCGGACTGACCGCGGTGCGTTCCGTGCGCGCGGACACGGATTGGACCGATCAGGTCGTCGAGGCGGATGTGACGCCGCGCGAAGTCACGGGCAACAACCGCTTCTTTGGCGTGCTGGCACGGCACGGTGCCACTCCGAACAACTACTACTATCTCGTGCTGCGAACCAACAACACCATCGAGTTGAAGCGGATCGTAAACAACGTGGCCGCCAACATCGCGCCGCCGGTGACGTCGTTTCCGGTCGCGGTCGGAACGACCTATCGTCTCCGGCTCGAAGCGATCGGTTCGACGTTGAAAGGTTATGTGAACGGCGAGCTGAAGATCCAAGGAACGGATACAAGCTTCACCTCGGGTTCGGCCGGTCTGCTGACGTTCTTCAGCGACGTCGCGTTCGACGACGTTCACATCGATCCGACGCCGAACCGTCCGGTGCTGGCGGCCGACGATTTCGAGGACGGCAACAGCGAGGGTTGGATCGCCGTCACTGGCGCATGGGCGGTCGAAAGCAGCGGTGGCGGATACGCGTATCGTCAGATGGACGCATCCGGTCCGGCCCTTGCCCTCTCAAGCGGCGAGGGAGGCAGCCGGCAGATTGTCGAAGTTGAGGTGAAGCCGCTAAGCTTCGGAAGTGCCGACGCGTGGGTCGGAGTTGTCGCTCGATATATCGATTCGGACAATCACTACGCCGTGGCGCTGCGCAGCGACGGCGTGATTGAGCTGCGAAAAGTCGAGAACGGTCTGGTCACGACGATCGCCTCGGCAACGGCGGTCGTCACGACCGGAAGCTCGCAGGCGTTGCGGCTCACGGCTGTTGGCGAGTCGCTGAAGGTTTATCTGAATGGGCGACTCGCGCTGCAGGCAACCGACATGATCTTCCCCGCCGGTCCGACTGGACTCGCCACCTCTGGTGCCAGCGCCGAGTTCGATGAGTGGCTGGTAATCGCTCCGTGATCGCCCCTTTGCCGCGCTTTGCGCGGATTTAGCCCCCCCAACCATGAAAATCGCTGTTCACGCGGGCTCTGCCCGCTCTTCCGTGCTGCGCGCGTTTGTCGCGTTGTCACGTCGCTCGATCTGGGTCGCCCTGATCTCCGGCGCGTTGGTCTCTGTCACTTCACGAGTCGATGCCGTCCAGCTGCTTCCGGGCGTCTATGGCTACGGGTTGGAGCGCTCGAGTCCAACTTCCAACACCGCCGGCTTTGGCCCCAACGCCGTCGTTGTCCACGTCACGAATCTGGGCGACCGCACGTCCACGGGCGGGACGGTCCCGGGGTCCTTGCGCGACGCGGTGACGAAAAGCATCGCGGGCGATCCACCGCGCATCGTCGTGTTCGATGTGAGCGGCGCGATCAAGGCGACCAAATATATCCCGGTCAGCAAATCGAACGTGACCATTGCCGGCCAGACGGCACCCGGACCGGTGGCGATCGAAGGCGCGCCGTTCGTCATTCAAGGCAGCAAGGTGCTCGTGCAGCACATGCGTCTCCGCCCGGGTGACGAGTGGGTGAAGGATTCCACCGAGAATGAAACGTTCAACCGCGATGCCATCCAGATCGCCGACGCCGCGACGAACGTGGTGTTCGATCACTGCACCTTTGCGTGGTCGCTGGATGAACTGGCCCAAGGTTACTACGCCTACGACAACGTCACCTTCAACCGCTGCATCTTCGCGGAACCGCTCTTCATCGCGACCCACCTCGATGAAGGCACCTTCGATCCGTCGCAGGCGTTGAACAATCCGAAGCAAGCCGAACTCCTGTCCTACACGACCAGCGGCGTCAGCTCGACCCAAACCGCCACGAACTCCGCGATCCTCGTCGTCGACGGCAATTACCATCGGATCAATGCCACGGGATCGGGTCAGTCCGTCGAATACACGATCAATATTCCGGCCAGTTCTTCCTTCCGCGATGAAGAACACATCCTCATCGCCGGCATCGCTGGACCGGACCGTGGAAAATTCAGGGCCGAGGTTCGCCTCTGGAATCCCAACACCTCACAGTGGGATCTCAAACAGACGAGCGAGGAGTTCGACATGTGGGCCGCCACGGAGACGCCTGTGACCTACGTCGCACGCAGCCTGGCTGCCGGTGAATTTTCACTCGGCATCGACCACGCGCACAGCAAGGACGCCACGACGATGAAGGTAAAACTCATCGTCACCGGCACCTCGCACGGCGGCTACAAACTCGGCGTCGACCAAATCTCGCTCACCCAGCCCCACGCGATGGGGCCGTATTTCCGCGACGGTAGCGATCACCGGTCTCCCGCCAACGTGCTTGGAGGCAAGCTCTCCATCATCGGTTGCGTATTCGCTCATCTCCAAGCGCGCGGGCCTTGGGTGGCTTCACAGAACCTTGTGATGGCCAACAACGTCTTCTACAATCGCGAGCAAAAGTTCGTGATGGTGGGCGTCGGGACGACCGCACAGGGCTATGCGGCCATGAAGGGCTATTTCGTGGGCAACACCTTCATCGAAGGGCCGGACTGGGGCGATACCACCACCCCTCCCATCAACAGTCAGCAAATCCCGACCGGCTCGACCTTCTATCTCGTCGATAACGACTACAAACGTGGCACGGGCGGCACCACGCCGGCGGTTTACAACATCACCAACTCGGGCAGCACCCCGCCCACGTCGACCGCCGCCGGCATGGCCGGCTTCTCGCCGCTCAGCTCGTCGGCTGCTCTCACCGCGGTGCTCGCCAACGCCGGAGCCTGGCCGTCGCAACGCGACGAAATCGAACAACGCGTCATCAGCGACATTCAGGGAAGCGTGAACATCACCAGTTACTCCAGTCGTCTGGGTAACCTAAAAAACACCATTCTGGAAACCGGGGGGTGGCCGACGATCACCCCGATGACGGTGACCTGGACCGAGCCCGATCCGGCGACTGCCAACAACATGAACGGCAACTACACGAATATCGAACTCCTCCTCCAGCAACTTGCCACCCAAGCGGAGACGGGCGGGGCGCCATCAACTCCTGGCACCTACCCAGCGGAGAACGGCACCTGCGCGGGCGGCGCGGTCGTTTCCTCCGACGTCACCGGCTATAACGGCACCGGGTTTGTCAACTTCGCGGTGGGCTCCACGGGCACCCCGAGCACGCTGACCTTCACGGGAGTCGACGGTGGCAGCGGCGGCACGAGAACATTGCGCATCCGCCACAGTCTGGCGACCGGAACCCGCACCGGCACGCTCACGATCAACGGCACGGCGCAGTCGATCGCCTTCAATGCGACCGGCGCGTTCTCCACCTGGTTGGACAAGGATGTCACCGTCATCCTCAACAGCGGCACCTCCAACACCATCGTGTTTGCCGCCACCGGCCAGGATCTCGCCAACATCGACGAGATCTCCATCCTCAGCCCCACCACCCTCCAAGCCGAGAACGGCACCTGCGCGGGCGGTGCGGTCGTATCATCCGACGTCACCGGCTATAACGGCACCGGGTTTGTCAACTTCGCCGTGGGCTCCACCGGCTCCCCGAGCACGCTGACATTTACCAGTGTCAACGGCGGCGGTGGCGGCACGAAGATCTTGCGCATCCGCCACAGTCTGGCGACCGGAACCCGCACCGGCACGCTCACGATCAACGGCACGGCGCAGTCGATCGCCTTCAATGCGACCGGCGCGTTCTCCACCTGGTTGGACAAGGATGTCACCGTCATCCTCAACAGCGGCACCTCCAACACCATCGTGTTTGCCGCCACCGGCCAGGATCTCGCCAACATCGACGAGATCCAGATTTACTGACTCTGATCCACTCGCCTTACGAGGGCGTCCGGCACCGTGTCGGACGCCCTTTTCTGTTTCACCGGAGTAGTCGGCTGACCAAGGCGGCCTGAAGATCGGAGTGAATGAGCGCGGTTTCGGCGGCTGCGGGCTCATGCTGCAGCCAGCGGCGCGCCACGTTTTCGATCCGCAGGCTCCGAATTTCTGGATCGGAAATGTCCGCCGCGAGGGAGAGTGCGCAGGGTGTGGTCGAAAGGAAGCGCCCGCATGAAATCGAGCGCTGCTTCCGGATCGTCACGATACCCGAGCCATAGTAGCCGGGAACCTGGGTCGAGGTGCTCCAGGTTCCGACGTGGACGCACGCGGGATTGGCGTCCTCGATCACCTAACTGGGCATGGGCGTGAGGCTGGCCTCGTTGGAGTGGGCGGAAACGCCGACGCGGTTCACGCCAGCCATCTTGTAGTGATTCCGTCACCGCGTGGCGACCGCGGGGATTCAACGCTGTGGGAACAGACCGCTGGCAGGCGGAAAGTGGGCGCTGCCGACGTGGCCGTTCACGGGCTGACGCGCGCGATCAGCCGTTGAGGAATTTCAAGAATTCGGCGGCTGCGTGCGTTGCGACATGCGCGCCGTGCGCGTCAGGCCCCAACCGGTCGCCAGCATGAACATCGCGCAGAACGCGATCGCCAGGCGGCCGGTCAGCGGATTCGGCAGCAGCATCAGAAGGAGGATGAACACACCGTAGGCGAGACACGGCCGGCCGATTCCAAGCGTGCCGCGGTGGTTGACTTCTTCAACGGCCTCAGCGCCGGGTTCGACGGGCCTGTGCATCGTTTCGAAGAAGCGGTCGATTTGTGCCGCGCGCTGCGGCGGAATGCGGTGGCCGAACAGGGCGGCGGCGCCGAAGAACCACAGGGAACTGACCACCGTCCCGGCAATGGTCACGGCGGCGAAATGATGGCTGCCCGTCCATTGGAGGAGTGCGGCCAGGCCCGAATCGGGCGATACCCAGCGAGCGAAGAGGGTATGGGCGCTGCCCACCACCGCACCCACGGCGATTCCGACGAGGACCGTGGACCAGCCCGCCCAGTCCGGGACTCGCCGCACGAGAAGGCACCACACCATCGGCACGGCATAGGGAATGCCGAGCAGGGCGGTGAAGCCGAACATGAGGTTGAACACGCCAAGATCTTTCCACGTGCTGTAGAGCAAGGCCGTGAGGATCACGATGCCCCCGAAGGCCAGTGTAGATAGGCGGCCCGCGAGCACCTGCTCGCGTTCGCTGGCGTGCGGCCGGATGAGCGGCACATACACGCTGCGCACGAATACGCCGGCATTGCGGTTCAGGCCATGATCCATCGAAGAGAGCGTCGCCGAAATGATGCCGGTAACCATCAGCCCCAACAGACCAACGGGCAGGCTTTGCGCCGCCATCGCCACATACGCCGCCTCGCTTGGTTTGGTCAGTCCCGGAAATTGCTCGGCGAGGTTCATGTCCAGCGCCCGGGCCGCCAGCGGCGGCAGAAACCAGAGCAAGGAGCCGGTGCCGTAGAGGACCATGGCGAGCAGTGCGGCCCGCCTCGCGTCGCGCCCATCGCGGACGTTGAGATAACGGCCGGCGCCGTGCAGCGCGTTCTGCACAAAAAATTTCTCAATGAAAATCGCCAGCAGCCACCACTTCCCAAACCCGAGCGCATCGGAGGAGGCGATGTTCCAATGCGATTCGGGCAGGCCGGCTTGGAAACCGGACCAGCCGCCGACTTTCACCCACGCCCACACGGCGGCGACGATCGTGATCGGAAGTAGCATGAGCGCTTGCACGAAATCTCCCGCCACCACCGCCCATTGCCCGCCGGCCGCGGCCACGAACACCACGGCAACGCCGCAGAGGAGGATCGTCGACTGCAGTTCGAACCCAAACACCGGGGAGCAGAAAATCGCCAGACCGTAGAGCCAGATACCCGCGACGATGATCCCGATCGGAAGCGTGAGCCAGGTAAAGACCTGCTCATTGGCGGGTCCCATCCGCGCGCGCACCGCTTCCATCGACGTGATCACCCGCGTCTGGCGCAACCACGCGGCGAAACCCGCCCAGTTGCAGAAAAAGCCGAAGGCGCCCGCCCAATAAATCGCGAGCACGACCAGGCCTTGATCGAACGCGAGCCCGGCGGCGCCGGTGAACGTCCACGCACTGAACGCGCCCATGAACGCAGACGTGCCGACCAGCCACCAGGACATCCGCCCGCCGCCGCGGAAGTATTGATTACTGTCGCCGCCGAACCGCCGGAAGAACCAGCCAATGCCCACGAGGGCGGCAAAGAAGATCGCAATGACGGCGTAATCGAAAGAATGGAGCATGGGGTCGGTAGGAAAACGAGATGCGGTCGATCGGACGACGGGCGGTCAGGTCGAGCGGTCGTAAAATTCGCAGGTGACGGTGGCCTCCGTGGGCTGTCCGGAGAGAAAGTGCTGGAGGTTGCGGAGCGCGTGGCGTCCAAGTTCTGGATACAGATCGAGCGTGGGGCCGCCGATGTGCGGCGAGACCAGCACCCGCGGCTCCTGCAGCCAGGGCGAAGTCGGCGCAATCGGTTCCCTGGCGGTCACGTCGACCGCCACGCGAATCCGCCCGCTGCGCGCCTCGCGGAGCAGCGCGTCTTCGTCGACGATGCGCCCGCGTCCGACGTTCACGAATACGCCGTCGTCCGGCAGCGCCGCCAGCACTTCGGCGGTCACGCTGCCCGTGGTGGCGGGAGTGAGGGCTTCGCAGTCGAAAATCACCTCGCTGCGGGCAAAGAGTTCCTCGAGTGACACACAGGGTTCGACGCCGAGCTCCGTCATGACTGCCGCCGGCACGCCGGCCGAATAGGCGGCGAGCGCCGGGCGAAACGGCCGCAGCAGCGCCACCAATTCCCGGGCGATCGCGCCGAAGCCATGCAGGCCGACGCGGCGGTCGAACAACGAACGGGTCGCCAGCTGCTTGGCCGCCCGCGTCTCCGGCGGCTGGCGCATGAAGGCGGACCAGCCGGGAGAATTGCGGAGCGCGCCCAGCGCGAGCAGCAACGCGTGCTCGGCGACCGCCGCAGCCGCGCGCGTGCCCCAGTTGGTCACGACGCCACCCCGCTCGAGAAACGCCCGGGGGACCAGCCGTCGCACCGAACCAGCGAGGTGACAGACATAACGCAACGGGCACTCCGGAGCCTGCACCCAATCGGAAGGAATGGGCGGGGTTCGCCAAGCGCTCACCAGAATCGAGGGCGCCAGCTCGTCGAGCCGCTCTCGCCAACCCGTTTCGACGAGCTCTTCGTCGCGCAAAAATCGCCAGCGAACAGGAAGCTCGGGCAAGTCACGCTCGACCGCGCCGAGGAACAGCTCGCGTTCCTCCCGGTTCAGCGCAACAAGACCCTGCACCGGGAGAGGGGACGGTGGCGTTCGCTGGCCCGACGATGAACTCATGACTCCAAGAGATTCCCGGTCTCGACCATGGTCCTGTCATCAGCGAATCGCGACGCGCGCATCGCAAGCCGCTTCGTCACACCGCGGAGGGCAGGGGGCCTTGTTTCCTGAAAGGCGAACATGCGCGCCGAGGAACGACAGGAATTGAAAAATCACAAGCGCATTAGATAAAATTCGTGCTTTCGCGGAAAATCCTTGCCGATCGCGCCCGGTGGTTCCTGTTTCGATCCGCCCGCCGGACCCTTCCCGTCGCGGTCGTGCAATGACAGGGTTTTTGCCCAAGCTGAGTTGCTGCCATAAAATCAAAGCCGAATGTGAATTGCTGCCGGAGCCGCTGGCCGGTTCTCTTCGCCTCCTCTCAACCCCCGAAATCCGCCCGTGTTTCGCCCCTTTCGCCCGATCCTCCTCGTCGTCGGCGTCTTCGCCCAGGCGCTCGCCGCCGCTCCCGCCTCGCTTGAAATCGACGGACAAAGCTGGCGCGCGACGGAATTGTTTCACGAAAGCTTTGCCGATGAGAGCTGGCATGCCCGGTGGCAGGTCGAGGGGGACGCACAGGTGGAGGCGCACGATGGCCGCCTGAACGTCGTCACCCGGCGCGATCCCGCCACGGCGGACGCCGCGACGATCTGGTGGAAGGAGCCGCTGCCGGCGGATGTGCTCATCGAGTTCACCGCGGGTTCGACGCCGCCAGCGGACGACAACAACGCCGCCAACCTGAATCTTTTCGTTCATGCCCGCGAACTCGATGGGAGCGCCTACCGCTTCGGTCGCTCGGGAAGCTACGGAGAGTATCACAAGATTCCCAATTACATCTTCACGCTGACCGGCGGCTTTCAGGAAGGATGGGCCCGCGCGCGGCGCAATCCCGGTTTCAACCTCGCAAGCGAGGACCGCTCCTGGCGATCCGAAGTCGGCCGCTCCTATCGTTTCCGGGTCGCGATTGCCGGTGGGCGTGTGCTCGCGTGGATCGACGGGAAACTCGTGCACGATTTTCGCGATCCCGAGCCGTTGCCCGGCGGACATTTCGCGCTGCGCACTTGGCGCTCGCGAGTCTGGTGGTCCGATGTCCACGTGTCGGCGCTCACGCGAAGCACCGCCGATCGCGCAGCGTCCCGGCCTTGGTTCCGCTCCGGCTTCGAACGGGGAGTGGAGTTGCGCTACGATGAACCGACGCGCGCCCGCGATCAGCTGAGCGGACGCGATGCGACGACTGGTTTCGACTGGTCGACCGACCTGCCGGCGCCCACCGCCAACTTCTTTTATCTCGTGCGGCATCCCCGGCCGTCAGACTTCGTGCGAACCGAACTGCGCGACACCGAAGGCCACGACGGAAAACCGACCCGCGCGTTGCGCATGGAGGTGCGTGCGCAGGATCCGACGGTGCGGGCGGCAGGCATTCTAAATCGCAGCGAGTTTTCGCTCTTCAAGCCAGACTACCGCCAAGCCTACACGCGCTACTGGATGAAGCTCCAGGACAACTATCTCGAAGTCTGTCCGCGCGATCATCGGACTTCGTGGCGAATGTTTTTCGAGTTGAAGGAACCCGATTCAGGTGCGCCGCGACGGCATGCCACGGAAAATCGGCAAACCGGAACGAACAACTATCGCATCTCCTGCTACGTTCGGCGCAAACCTTCCGGCGAGCTCTACTGGCATGTTCGCGGCGAAGCGCCGCAGCCGTTCCGCCAGGTCGACTGGGATCTGTTCAACGACGAGGTGCCGGTGCCGGTGGGAAAGTGGTTCAAGGTGGAGGTCTTCTTCCGCCATGCCGACGACGGACTGTTCTGGCTGGCCATCGACGGCCGGCAGGTCGCGCTCCGCCGCGGCCGCACGCAGCACCCGGACCGCCCGCTGCCGATCGGCTTCTGGTCTCCGTTCAAGCTCTACCTCAGTCCGGAGTGGCTGGCGAGCGGCCCGAATCACCAGTGGATCGACGACGTGGAGTTCTGGCCCGATTTCCCCGGGGACGCGACGGCGCGGGATGACGCGCAGGCGAATCGCTCGACCTTCCTTCCCGAAATTGCGGATGAAACCTCTGCGTCGTCCCCCGGACCGAAAGCCGCGCCATGAACGTCTTTCGATTTTCATTCCGCCGGGCGTTGGGCTGGGCGATCGCCGCCGGCGCGTTTTCGATGTTGAGCCTCGCCGTGCCGTCGCCGGGCCAACGCGAACCCATTCGTTTCAACACCGCCTTCGAAGGCGCCTCGATCGGCGCAGTCGAAACGATCGACGAGACGACGTTTCGCGTGCGCATCCGCGGCCAGCAGGACGAACGCGGACGCAACCGACAGGCGACGTGGTATTATTTCCGGATGGATCACGTCGCCGGCCGCGAAATCACGGTGACGCTCACCGATTGGGAGGGGGAGTACAACGACATCCCGGGCACCGTGCCGATGAGCCCAAAGCTTCATCCCTGGGTCAGCGAAGACGGCGAGCACTGGCGGCGGGTCGAGGAAATGATCTGGGACGAGCGGGCGAAGGAAGCCACCGTGAAGCTGCGCCCTGTCGCCGATCGCGTCTGGATCGCCCACCTGGAGCCGTATCCATTTTCCCGATTCTTGAGTCTGCGGGACGAAATCGACCGCTCGCCTCACGCGCGGGTCGAGACGATCGGAAAGAGCGCACAAGGACGCGACCTCCACGTGATCACGGTCACGAATTTCGAAACATCTGACGCCGAAAAAAGGACCGTCTGGCTGCAAGCGCGGCAGCACGCCTGGGAAACGGGCACCTCCTTCACCATGGAAGGCGCGCTGCGTTTCGTGGTTTCCGACGACCCACGTGCGCAGGCGCTGCGCGACCGGACGATTTTTCGTTTCATGCCGATGGTCGATCCCGACGGCAGCGCGACCGGCGGCGTTCGCTTCAACGCCAATGGCTACGATCTCAATCGGCACTGGGATCGCATCGACCTGCGCGACAAGGCCGTCCTCCGGGCGATGCCGGAAAGCTGGTATGTGAAGAAATCCATCGTCGGCTGGCTCGGCGCCGGCCAGCGCATCGATCTGCTCGTCAATCTGCACAACACGCGTTCCGAGTTTCTCGACAGCGCCGTCGATGAAGAACCTGCGCGCGCGTCGGTGCAGCGGCTGTTCGATCGACTGGTGCGCGACACCCACTTCGATCCGTATCGGCCGCCCGGTTACGGCGGAAAGTCCGCGACCACGCTGGTGCTGTGGAAGGAGCTTCGGGTTCCGGTGGTCCTCATGGAACTGCGCACCGAGCCGGGGCGGAAGAGCGCCACGCAGCCGACCGCGGCGGAGCGGATCGAGTTCGGCGCGCAGCTGATCGCCGCGATGGCCGATGCGGTGCAGCCGCCCGCAATCGAAACCGGAGAGCCGTCCCAATGAGCCGCACCGTTTCCGTGCAAAAGATCCTCGCGGATCTCGTCGCCATTCCGAGCGTTCATCCCGAAGCCGATTCCGGCGGAACGACGCCCGGCGAGGCCGCGATGGCGCAGCACGTGGCGGAGACGCTGCGCCGGCTCGGCGCGGAGGTCCGTCTGCATGCCCTCGCGCCCGGACGCAGCTCCGTCGTAGCCGTATTCGAACCTTCAGGACAACCGGCCGCCACGGTCGCATTAGTGCCGCATCTCGACACGGTCGGCGTCGACGGCATGACCGTCCCGCCGTTTCAACTGACCCGGCGGGGCACACGTCTGCAGGGCCGCGGCGCGTGCGACACGAAAGGTCCGATGGCGGCGCTGCTCGCCGCGCTTTCAGTTTGGGCGCAGTCGCGCCGGCGGCTTGCTTCGCGCACGCGCTGGATCTTCGTCGCGACCGCCGGCGAGGAGCAGGGGAGCCTCGGCGCGGAGGCCCTGATGAAAGAGGGATTCTCGGCCGATTTCGCGGTGGCACTCGAGCCGACGCAACTGCGCGTAGTTTCGGCAGCGAAGGGGCTCCTGCGCCTGTGGATCGATGTGCCCGGACGCGCGGCGCACGGCGCGACGCCCGAGCGTGGACGCAACGCGGTTTTTGCCGCGCTGCCGCTGCTGGCCGAGTTGCGCGACCAGGTTGCTCCGGCGCTCGCCGCACGCGTGCATCCCGTGCTGGGGCGGGCGTCGTTGAACCTCGGCATCGTTGCGGCTGGCTCGGGATTGAACGTCGTCCCGGCGAACTGCCGGCTTGGCCTCGATCTGCGCCTGCATCCGGGATGCGAGGCGCGCGAGGCGTTGCACCTCGTGCGCGCGGCGATCGCCACGCACGCGCCCGGCGCGCGGCTCAGCCTGCACCGGGAGGGGCCGTCGTTCGTAACCGAACGCACGCTGCCGTGGGCGAGGACATTGCGACGAGTGGGGCGGGGCTGGGCCACCGCGGACTGGTTTTGCGACGGAAACGTCTTCGCCAGCCGGATTCCCGCGGTGGCCTTCGGTCCGGGTCGTATCGAACAAGCGCATACGCACGACGAGTTCATCGAGGAGTCCGAACTCGAGGCGGGCGTAGGCGCCTTTCGCCGGCTGCTGGACGAGGAATCCGCGGCCTCGCAGAAACACACCAAATCCTCGAAATCATGAAGTCGTTACGAATCGCGGTGCGCTCGCTCTGCCTGTTGGCCTTGATCGCGGCGGGCAGCCTGCCGTTGTGCGCCCAGCGTCTCGCGGTGGAGGGGACGCACGGCATGGTGGTTTCCGCCCAGCAGTTCGGCAGTGAGGCAGGAGTGGAGATTCTCAAGCGCGGCGGCAATGCGATCGATGCGGCGGTGGCCACCGGTTTCGCCCTCGCAGTCACATATCCCGTCGCCGGCAATCTCGGTGGGGGCGGCTTCATGCTCGTTCATCTCGCGGATGGACGCGACTTCGCCATCGACTATCGCGAGACCGCGCCGGCGGCGGCGACGGCAACCATGTATCTCAGTCCCAACGGCCAGCCGATCGCTGGTCCGGGATCGTCGACGCTCGGGTGGCGCGCGAGCGGTATTCCCGGGACGGTCGCCGGTCTTGCGTATGCGTGGGAGCATTACGGGTCGGGCAAAATTTCGTGGGCCGACATCGTCGAGCCGGCGCGGCGCCTGGCGGAAGAGGGGTTCCCGCTCAGCCAGGGCGCGGTGGCAAGTCTCCGCGGCGCAGCGCGGCTGCTCGAACAGGATTCCGAGTCGCGGCGGATTTTTTTGAAGGATGGCCGGTTTTACGCCGCGGGTGAGATTCTCCGCCAGCCAGAGCTGGCGGCGACCCTCGCCCGAATCCAGCAGCTCGGGGCGCGCGAATTCTACGAAGGTGAGACCGCCGCGCGGCTGGCGGACGCCATGGCGGCGCATGGCGGACCACTAACGCGCGCCGATCTGGCCGGATATCGGGTGATGGTGCGCGAACCGCTCCGCGGCTCGTATCGCGGCCACGAGATCGTAACGATGCCACCGCCGAGTTCCGGCGGCATCGCGCTGCTGCAGATGTTCGCGATGCTCGAGCCCTACGATATCGCGGCGTTGGGACATCGTTCGGCGGCGAGATATCACCTTTTCGCGGAAGCGATGCGTCGCGCCTTTCGCGATCGCGCCGAATATCTCGGCGATCCGGATGTCGTCGCCGTTCCCGTGGCGCGGCTGCTCGACCGGGACTACCTCACGCGCCGGATGACGGACTTCGATCCGCAACACGCCACCTCGAGCCGAAACCTGGCGCCGGGGCTGGGGCCGGTCGCCTCGCTGCCGCTGCCGGAATCGAAGGAGACGACGCACTTCAGCGTGACGGACGCCGCCGGTAATGCCGTTTCGAATACCTACACGCTCAACGGTTCCTACGGCTCCGGCGTGACCATTCCGGGTGTGGGCATCCTGATGAACAATGAAATGGACGATTTTACCACCGCGGCCGGCAGGCCGAATGCCTACGGACTGATCCAGGGCTCCGCCAACGCGATCGCTCCGGGCAAGCGTCCGCTGTCGTCGATGACGCCGACGTTTGTGTTGAAGAATGGCCGCCTGATCCTCGTCACCGGCAGCCCCGGCGGTCCCACGATCATCAACACGGTGCTGCAGGTCGTCTCGAATGTCGTCGATCTTCGAATGCCGGCGATGCAGGCGGTGGAGGAGCCGCGGATTCATCATCAGTGGCTTCCGGACGTCCTGACCTACGAACGTTACGGGATCTCCGCCGACACCGTCGCGGCGTTGCGCACGCGCGGACACCGGGTGGAGGAACGGGCATCGTATGAAGGCGCTTATCAGGGCGCGGCGTCGACGATCGCGGTGGATCCGGAAACCGGCCTGCAGCGCGGTGCGGCCGATCCGCGGCGACCGGACGCGCTTGCCGTGGGCTTCGATGGTCCGGCGCCGAGCGCGCGCTAATGCATCACGTTTTATGATTCAACCAGAGAAACTGCCCTTGCTGGTGGTCGGCCTTCGTTTCGGCCGTTATTTGATCGATCGCGTTCTGCGCGGTGACGAAGGTGCCGAGGTGTGCATCGCGGCCGTTTGCGATCGCGACGGCGCGCTGGCGCGCCGCACTGGCGACGAACTCACCATCCCGGCGTTCGAACGCCTGGAGGAGGCGCTCGCCGACCCCCGGTTTCCCGCGGTCGCGCTGTTTACGCCGCCGTCGGGACGCGCCGAGCTCATCCGGCTCTGCCTGCGCGCGGGCAAGGATGTCATCACGACGAAACCGTTCGAACTCGATCCGCGCGCCGCGGCCGCGGTGCTGGAGGAAGCGCAGCGGCTCGGGCGCGTTGTCCACGTGAACTCGCCGAGTCCCCAGCCGCCGGACGTCGTGCGCATGGAAAAATGGATACGGGACTACGATCTCGGTCGGCCGGTCGCCGCGCGCTCCGAAATGCTGACCAGTGTCCGCGAAGACGCAGACGGCTCGTGGTATGACGATCCGCTCCGTTGTCCACTGGCGCCGGTGTTTCGTCTCGGCATTTATTCGATCAACGATCTCGTGCGTCTGTTTGGCTCCGCGAGCCAGGTTTTCGCCCAAGGCGAGCGGCTGCGGACCGGACGGCCCACGGCCGATCAGGGCCAGCTCTCGATCCGGTTTCGCTCGGGTGGACTCGCGAGCGTCTTCGCGACTTTCTGCTGCGACGACGGCGACCGTTATCTGAACAGTCTATTGCTCCATTGCGAGCGCGGCACGATTTACCGGAATCTCGATCCGGCGATGCCGTGGCGTCCGCCGTCCGGCTCGGCGGCGCGACTCAGCCTGGTGATGGGCGACGGCGCGCAACGCCGGCTGGTAGCGACCGAGGAAGTCGCGCCGCGCAGTGGTGAGTATCCGTGGCGCGAATTCGTGGACGCGATCGCGGCGCGTCGGCCACTCGACACGGCAGGCATTGCCAACATCGTCGAGGGCATCCGCATCGTTGCCGCGATGGCGGAGAGCGATCGCACCGGCGCCGCCGTGAACCTCCCGGTCCAATGAAGCGGATGTTGCTCAACGTCATTCACCGGGCCGACCGGACGGCGGACCGGCTCGAGGTGCTGCAGTTTCAGCAGGCCGAGGCGCAGCGGCACGGCCTGCGAACCACGATCCTCGTGACCTACGGCGCGCTCTTTGAACCGCAGGTCTGCGATTACGTCGCGCAACAGGCCTCCGCGCACGGCACCGAACTGGGTCTCCATCTGCACGAACTCGTCTGCGACGATTATCGCACGCGTTTCGGCACGGAGGAGAAGGCGATTTATCTGCTGCCGTCAGCCACGCGCTACGCCGTGATCCGGTTTTTGATCGGACGATTCCGCGAGGTTTTCGGGCGCACGCCGCAAGCGATCGGTTCGTATATTCTCGACGCGGCCACGCTCAATTTCCTGCGCACGGAGTTTCCGGAAATCCGCACGGCGATCGTCAGCTGTTTCGAGGAAGGATTGAAGATGTATCACGGCAATAATCGCCAGTGGCATCTCTTCAGCGAGGGCGGGCCGTGGGGAATTTATCACCCTTCCCGCAACAATCATCTTTGTCCGTCGAAAGACGAAACCGATGCCGTTGGCATCGTGGCCTTGCCGCATCTTAACCGCGACATGGTGCTGTCGCTGACCAGCCGTGACGACTTGTTCGCGAGCCATCCCGTGAACCTCGTTCGCGCCATGGCCAACGACGGCGACCGCTGCGATTATTTGCTGCATTTCATCGACCAGTGGCTCGACCAGCTGAACTACAACGACTGCGTCTACTACAGTCTGTTTGTCAGCCCGCCATGGCTCGCAGCGGGACATCCCTTCTCGCCCGATCCCGGGGCCGCGCGCCGGCTGTATGGCGAATCGCTCGCTTATCTGGCCGATCGCCGCAGTGCCGGACTCGTGTGCGATCAGACGGTGAGCGAAACCGGCGAGTGGTATCGACAGCGCCAGCCGCTCAACCGGCCGGAAGTAAACCTCTGGCGCGACATCCTCTGCGGCTCGCGTCGCGAGATGTTCTGGTATGTGGATGCCTTCTTCCGTCTGACGATCGACCTGAATGCCGGCGGAACCCTTTGCGATCTGCGCCCGCTGGCGGGACAGGTCGATGGTAACATGGGAGCGGATACGAAGAATCTCTGGAATGGGAACTACCCGTATCTCATCAGCTCGGAGCATCGCGGGGGCGTGGCGGCCGGGCCACGGCAGACGGCGGAGGTGCGCTGTCGCGACGCGCGGGTGGCGTTCTCCGCGGCGCGAACCACCGGCCGGGTGACGCGCGGAAAGGAGGGCGGGCCGGAACTCGTTACGGAGCCGCTGACGCTGAACGTCGGCGACGTGGAAGTGATCGTCGCTTCGGTCTTTCGTTTCCCCGGCGGCGGAGTGGTCGAGATCGAACGCCGCCTCTTGGCGGTGTCCGATCCTTCCGCGAAGATCGAACTGGCGGAAACCCACCGCGGCTGCTGGGGCACGACGGAGTATCCCGAGGACATGCGCGGGATCGTCCTCGCTGTGGAAACGGCCGACCAGCGCTCGGAACTGGTTTACGCCTATGGTGCGCGCACGCTGCGAGTCGACGCGCCGAAACGCGTGAGTGCCGCGCTGCCATCCGTGCGCTGTGAAGTCGCGCTCGAGCCGGCCGGGCCCGTCACGCACGGCGAGGCCGGAGAGGGCTTCATGTTTCAGCCCTTCTACACGCTGACCCTGAGCGGACCGGTGACGACGGGGGAGAGCTTGAAAACACGCCTGATCCTGCGCGCCCCATGAAACCCCTTCGCTGTCCGATGTGCTTTGCCCGCGACGTCGATGTCGTGTTTCTGCTGCACGACGCGCGTCGCGACGAACACTACTGTCCCCAATGCGCTTACTCGGCGACCGCGGTGGACGTCGCCGCGCGGCTGCGGGCCTATGGCGCGGCGCGCTACCGGGACCGTGACCGACGGCACCCGTTCGCCGAGCGCCGTCGCGCCAACGGATAATTTGCCGGAGCAGGAACCAATTGTCTTGAATTCAAATGCGCATTGGACAAGGTGCGCGCCATGTCTGCCGCAGTGACGAAAGGTCCTGAGTTTCCCCAGTCTGACGGCGCGGTCGCGCTGCCTTGCGCGCCGGAGCAGGTAGATGATTTTCTCAGCCGCCCGTCGGCGGCCGTCAGCGAGACGCTGGCTCGCCACGCCGGGCCGTTTCTCGTGCTCGGAGCGGGCGGAAAGATCGGATTGCACCTGAGCGCGATGCTGCGACGCGGACTGGACGCCGTGGGCCGACGCGATCCCGTGATCGCGGTGTCCCGTTTTTCCACGCTCCGCGACCGGGCCGATTTTGAGTCGCGCGGTATTTCGACGGTGGCGTGCGATCTGGCCGACGAAGCGGCGCTGGCGAAGCTGCCGGACGCGCCCACGGTGTTCTTTCTGGCGGGGGTGAAGTTCGGCACCTCCGCCGCGTCCGGTCTTCTGCAGAAGATGAATGTGGAGATGCCGCGGCTGGTGGCCGCGCGTTATCGCAAGGCGCAGATCGTGGCGTTTTCCACGGGCTGCGTGTATCCCTTCGTGAGTCCGGAATCGGGCGGCGCGACCGAGGAAACCCCGGTGGACCCGACGCCGGCCGCCTATGCGGCGTCGTGCATCGAGCGCGAGCGCGCGTTTGCCGACGTCGCCGCCCGGGACGGAACCCGCGTCGCGCTCATCCGGCTGAATTATGCGGTGGAGTTCCGCTACGGCCTGTTGCTCGACATTGCGCAGAAGGTGCTCGAGGGGCGGCCCGTCGATGTCGCGATGGGTTACGTCAATGTGATCTGGCAGACGGACGCGGTGGAGCACAGTATCCAAGCTCTCGATATGGCCGGCTCGCCCGCGGTGCCGGTCAACGTCACCGGCGGTGCGATCCTGTCGGTGCGCGAGATCGCGGAACGCTTCGGCGAGTTGCTGGGCCGGCCGGCGATCGTGACCGGTCAGGAAGCCCCGACGGCCTGGCTCAATGACGCCCGGCGCTCGCATGCACGGTTGGGGGCGCCGCGAACCTCGTTCGACGAGATGATGCGCTGGACGGCCGCGTGGCTGCGTGGCGTGGGCCAGACATGGGGCAAGCCGACCGGGTTCGAACGACGCGACGGTCGGTTTTGAAACGCGTCCTGCGCCGCAAATTTTCTCCGCTGTTTTGATGACCAAAGCCTCTTCGTATTCACTGCGTTCGCATTTGCTGGCCGGGCAGGTGATTCCCGCGCTGCCGCTGGCGTTGCGGAATGACCGCCGTTGGGACGAGCGCCGTCAGCGCGCGTTGGTTCGCTACTATGTCGACGCCGGTGCCGGCGGCCTCGCGGTCGCGGTGCATTCGACGCAGTTTGCGATCCGCGATCCCAAAATCGGCTTGTATGAGCCCGTGCTGGCGTTGGCGGCCGACGCCGCCCGCAACTGGTTGGGACGCGCGAAACGTCCGCGGCCCTTTGCGCTGATCGCGGGTTTGTGTGGCAAGACCCGCCAGGCGCTCGCGGAGGCGCGCACGGCCCGCGCGCTCGGTTACGATGCGGGATTGTTGAGCCTCGGAGCGTGGAAGAACGAACCCGAGAGCGCGGTCCTGGAGCATTGTCGCCGCGTCGCGGCGGAGCTGCCGTTGATCGGATTTTATCTTCAGCCGGCGGTGGGCGGACGGATCTTTTCGTATCGGTTCTGGCGCAGTTTTGCCGAGATACCCGAGCTCGTCGCCCTGAAGCTCGCGCCGTTCGATCGCTACCGCACGCTGGATGCCGTGCGCGCGGTGATGGAAGCCGGCCGCGACGACGTGGCTCTCTATACCGGCAACGACGACAACATCATCGCGGACCTGCTGACGCTGTTTCAGTTCGCCGGACGCACCCGTCAGTTCGACGGCGGGCTGCTCGGTCAGTGGGGCGTATGGACCGAGCGGGCGGTCGCGCTTTTTCGCGAGCTCCAGCGGGCCCGCTCGCGCGGGAAGATCGACCGGGACTGGCTCGCCCGCAACGTCGCGCTGACCGACGCCAACGCGGCGATCTTCGACAGCGCCCACGCGTTCGCCGGCTGTCTGCCGGGCATTCACGAAGTGCTGCGGCGGCAGGGGCTGCTCGCAACCACCGCGTG
Source organism: Opitutaceae bacterium (assembly GCA_040255565.1). GTDB lineage: Bacteria > Verrucomicrobiota > Verrucomicrobiia > Opitutales > Opitutaceae > Opitutus. The sequence goes on from JBDZVH010000004.1 coordinate 422,588, forward strand.
TCTCGATCCGCACGAACGGCTCTCTGAAGGTCAGGCGCGCGAAATCAGCCGTGTCTCCACCGCGTATCCGTGGCTCTGCGACGACGATTTCGTTGCCCGTCATCGCACCGCCTGGCTGGCTTGACGCGAGCGATCGCCGGTTCTTCCGATTCCCGATCTCCCTTAGCGCTTCTCAGAACGACGAACCCACAACTCCCGATCTCCATGCGCCTCTGTCCCCATCCTTCATTCTTCCGGATCGCAAGCTTGGGCCGCGATGGCCGGCGGTTTGCCCGGCGACTCGCGATCGCTGCCGCCTTCGCGCTCGTTTCGCCCGCGCCGGCCGCCACCTCGTTTCCCGACATTCCCGCCGACTACCTGCGCCAGGCCGAGTCGATCCCGGATTTCTGGGTCAGCGAAGTTGACGCGATCGAGCGATATCTCGCGACGCAGGTGAAGCGCGGCCAGGTCGAGATCATTGGGCACACCGCGGGCGGCCGGCCGATTCGGGCGGTGTCCTACGGAAAGCCGCGGCAGGGCAGGGGAACGACCACGTTTTCCGGATCGCTCGGATTCTTCGATGTTCGCGCCTATCTCGGACCGGATTACGCGAAGAAGGTGTTCGTCGGGATGGGAGGGGTGCACGGCGGCGAGTTCGAGGGAATCGTCGGCGTAATGAATCTGATCTCTGTGCTCGAAACCGGGCACGATCTGCGCGGCAAGGCGTGGCCAGGGATCGTCGCCGCGCGCGACCGCGTCGATCGCATCGTGCTGATCCCGGTGGTCAACGTCGACGGGCGCGCGCGCGTGCCGCTTCGGATGGAGCCGTATCTCGGCACCGACAACCGCGCGCATGTTTATTTCAACACCGGTGTCTGGAAAGACGGCAAGCCGATCGGCTGGCCGACGATCAAGGAATTCATCCCGCTGGATTTTTCCCGCACGCAATTCCCGGGCGGTTATCCGAACGATGCGGGTGTGAACATTCAGCACGACGACTTCCTCGGCGACCGGCAGCCCGAGACCCAGGCCTTGCTCGATCTGGTCGCGCGGGAGCGTCCCGATCTGATGTTCAACATGCACACTGGAGCTCCGCCGAAAAACTACTTCGTGCGCATGCACCGGCCTGCGACGGAGGCGGCGCTGCTGCCGACGTTTGACGATCTCTATCGGGCCGTGCACACAGCGCTGACCCAGGCGGGATTGCAGAGCACGAAAGACGTCGAGCTGGAGGCGGCGCCGCCGAAGCCCGGTTCGCCGCGCATGAACCTGGACACCGCGCTCAACTTTCACTGTGGCGCGCTCGCCGTCCTCATCGAAGCGCCGTCCCACAGTTTCGCCGGAGTCGACCGGGCGGGCGAGGTGGCCAAGCATACTCCGGAGATGCTGGTCGACGCGCATCTGGTCGCCTTCGAAGCCGGGCTGACGTTTCTGGCCGATCGCGGCGGACGGGCGCAATGGGCGCCAAAATGAAGCGCGCGGGGTTCAGCGTCCGGCGGGCGATTCACATCGGCCTCATCGGTTGGCTCGCTGCGACCGGCTCGCTGGCAACGTTGGCCTCACCGGTTCGCCCCGACGGGGCGGCGGCACGCGTATCCGTGATCGACCTACAGGTCGCCGCGGATCATGCCAGCTGGAATTACGTGCCCGGCGAAACCGCGCGGTTCACCGTTCGGCTCACGGCTGACGGTCAGCCCATCGCCGGCGCGCAGATCGAATATCGCGTGGGCCCGGAAGGAATGCCGGCCGCGCCGCGCACCGCGGTGGTGCCGGCCGATGGCTTGATGATAGACGGCGGCACATTGTTGAAGCCGGGATTCATCCGCTGCGTGGTCACGGCCACGATCGATGGACGCGCTTACCGCAAACTGGCCGCCGCTGGCTTCGCGCCGGAAACTATCGCGCCGACGCAGCAGGATCCGGAGGACTTCGACGCGTTCTGGGATGCCGGCAAAGCGGAACTCGCCAAAATTCCGCTGGAGCCGCGACTCGAACTGATTCCCGAGGCCAGCCGCGGCCCGATCAACGTTTACCACGTCAGCTTTCGCAACTGGAGCCGCTCGACGACCACGCCGCAGTATGCGGGCCGCATTTACGGCATCCTGTGCGAGCCGAAGGCGCCCGGCCGCTATCCCGCGATTTTGCGCGTGCCGTCGGCCGGCGTGCGGCCCTACACCGGGCAACGCGAACTGGCGGAGCGCGGCGCGATCACGCTCGAGATCGGCATCCACGGAATTCCGGTGAATCAGCCGATCGAGATTTATGAACAGCTGCGCACGGGAGGACTCGATGGCTATCCCTTGTACAATCTCGATAATCGTGAGCTGTATTATTACCGCCGGGTGTATCTCGGCTGTCTGCGCGCGAACGATTTCCTGACCTCGCGGGAGGCCTGGGATGGGAAGAACCTGATCGTGTTCGGCGCGAGCCAGGGCGGGCAGCTGACCCTCGCCACCGCAGCGCTGGATCCGCGAGTCACGGCGGCCGCCGCGATGGTGCCGGCCTATTGTGACGTGACCGGCTATCTGCACGATCGCGCCGGCGGTTGGCCGCACATGATGCGTGGCGCCGACAGTCGTCACCGCACGCCGGAGAAAATCGCGACGACCGGTTATTACGACACCGTGAATCTCGCGCGGCGCATCCGGGTGCCTATGCTCGTTGCGCTCGGCTATGTGGACGAGAACTGTCCGCCGACTTCGATTTTTTCCACCTACAACACGCTGCCGGCGCCGAAGGAATTGCTCGTGGCACCCGGGATGGGACACGCGGTTTTTCCGGAAGTCGACGAACGCGTCCGCGATTGGGTGCTGGCGAAGGCCGGGATCGCGCGTTGAGCGGCAAGCTCGCCTCCGTGGACGAAATCGCGGAATCTGCCTCATCATGAAGCCATCCGTGACCCTGGCCGACGTTAACGCCGCGGCCCGGCGCATCGCGCGACACGTGCTGAAATCGCCCTGTCCCGAATCGATCGCACTCGCCGAGATCACCGGCGCACGCGTCTGTTGCAAACTGGATAATCTGCAGCGCACCGGCTCGTTCAAGGAACGCGGCGCGCGGAACGCACTGGCGCTCCTCACGCCGGCGCAACGGCGACGGGGCGTCGTCACGGCCTCCGCCGGCAATCACGCGCTCGGGCTCGCTTATCACGGACGCCTGCTGGGAGTTCCGGTCACGGTCGTCATGCCGATGCATGCGCCGCTGATCAAGCAGGCGACCTGCGCGCGGCTGGGTGCGCGCGTTGTGCTGGAAGGTCAGGATTTTTCGGAGGCGCGCGTTCGTGCCGACGCGTTGGCCGTGGCGGAGGAGTTGACGTATATCAACGGCTTCGACGATCCCGCCATCATCGCGGGTCAGGGCACGATGGCGCTCGAAATTCTCGCGCAGGTGCCGGACGTCGATGCCATCGTGGCTCCCGTCGGCGGCGGTGGTCTGATCGCAGGATTGGCGGTTGCCACCAAGGCGCTGCGGCCGCGCGTGAAGATCATCGGTGTGGAATCGCGGGAAACGGCGAGTTTCACCGCTGCGCTGCGGGCCGGCCGGCCGGTGGAGATTGGACGCCGGCCGACGCTCGCGGATGGATTGGCGGTGCTCAAGGTGGGCGCGAATGCGTTTTCCCTGGCGCGTGGCCATGTGGACCGCGTGGTGACTGTGACGGAGGATTGGATCGCGCTCGCGATCCTGCGCATGGCGGAGTTGGAAAAGAGCGTCGTAGAAGGCGCGGCGGCGGCTCCGCTGGCCGCGCTGATGGCGGGCAAACTGCCGGAATTGCGCGGGAAGAAAGTCGTGCTGACGGCCTGCGGCGGAAACATCGATCCGGCAAAGCTGAGTCGCGTGATCGAACACGGTTTGGTGGCCGACGGACGTCTCTGCCGGTTCGTCGTTTCGATCAGCGATCGGCCCGGCGGATTGGCGGCGCTGAGCCGGGTGATTGCGGAGGCCGGTGCGAGCATCCGGGACATCACGCACGATCGGGCCTTCAGTGGGCCCGATGTCAGCGCGGTGCGCGCGATCTGCACGGTAGAAACCCGCGATCGCGCCCACGCGGCCGCGCTGCAGCGGGCGTTGCGGCGGGCAAATCTGCCGGTGATCGGCGTCGACGATCCGTGGTTCAGACGATCCGGTTCTCGCGCATGACGGTGGCATACCAGTGCGCGCTCAACTTCGGCGTGCGTTGCTGCGTGGCGTAATCGACGTGCACGATGCCGAAGCGCTTGGCGTAGCCCATGGCCCATTCGAAATTATCCATAAACGACCACTGAAAGTAACCGCGACAGGGGATGCCCTCGGCGACGGCCCGGTGAACGTTGAGGAGATAATTGCGCAGATAGTCGCGACGGTGGAGGTCGGCGATTTCGCCGGCAAAGGCGGCGGGTTCGTCGTAGCCGGCGCCGTTTTCCGTGATGTAGAGCGTCTTTGGCCGGTAGAGGGCATGGCAATGGCGAAGCGCCCAATAGATCGACTGCGGAACGAGGCGCAGCCAATCCATCGCGGCCTGCGGAAATTGAGCGGGGAATGGAATCGTTTCCGGGCGTCCGCGCGACGACGCGCGCACGAAGAATCCACTGTAGATGTTGAGACCGAGGAAATCTCCCGGTTCGGCAATCAACGCGAGATCGCCACGAGCCACGCGCGGTCGATCGACGCCGCAACGACGAAGATGGGCATCCGGATAACGACCGTGAAAAATTGGGGCGAGCACGTGCGCGTGGTCGTGGGCCAGTTGCGCCTGTGCGGCCGCGATGTCGGCCGGCGTTTCGGTGACTGGCACCGGCACGGCGATATCATGCGCGAGCCCGACGCGTGAGCCGCGGGCGCCGAATTCGCGCACGGCGCGGACCGCGCGACCGTGCGCGAGCAAAGCGTGATGGAAGATCTGATTAACGACCGCCGCGGGTTCGCGGGCGCCCGGCGCATGCACGCCAAGACGATAGCCGTGTCCAACGAAGGTGGGGATTTCGTTCAGCGTGATCCAGTGGCGCACTTGGCCGCGAAACGCCTGAACGGCCGCCTCGCAATAATGCGCGAACGCATCGACCGTCGCGCGATTCCGCCAGCCGCCGGCGTCCTCGAGGGCCTGGGGAAGATCCCAGTGATAAAACGTCACCCAAGGCGTGATGTCGTGTTGGGCGAGCGAATCGAACACGCGGCGGTAAAAGTCGATGCCGCGCGCATTGACGCTGCGTCCGCCATCGGGAAACAACCGCGGCCACGCCAGCGACAAGCGGTAGTGTTTCACGCCGAGGCTTCGCATGAGGGCGAAATCCTCGTTGAAACGATGATAGTGATCGCAGGCTGTCGCGGGCGAGTCGCCGCCGGCGACGCGGTCCGGCAAGGAGGCGAAGCGGTCCCAGATGGACGGACCTTTTCCATCTTCGGTCGCGGCACCTTCGATCTGTGGCGCGGCAGCGGCGACGCCCCAGGTGAAACCCTTGGGAAAGCGAAACGAATCCTTCATCGCGAAGGTTGAAGGCTGGCCGAACCAACGAGGCGACCAAAATCACATGCGCATTAGACAATCAGCCGGATTTGAATCGCATGGCCTATCTGACGCACAATACAGATTATGTTAAGTCGATTGGTTTGCCTGTGAGAGCCGCCGCCTTTGCAGCTTCTATGGCTGACGCCGGATCACCCGCGCAATGACGGCATCGATCCGCTTCTGCGTTCGGCACCCTTACTCCGGCGCCACGTAGGCCTGCGGTCCGCCCAGTTTCATGAATCGTGCGTGCACCACCAGCCCGGTGAGCAGCGCGAGCGTCGCCAGGATGCCGCTTGCCGTGTAGGCATGGCGGTAGTCGTGACCGGAGAGATCGAGGAAGTAGCCCATCGCCGGACCGACCAGCATCATGCCGAAGCTCTGCACGATCCCTTTCGCCGAATCGATCTGGGCATAGCGCGCCTGCGGGAACAACCGCATCGTCAGCGAGGCCGCCGCGGTCTGCCATGAGCCCCCGACCACCCCATAGGCGATCAGCGCGATGCCGAAGGTTGTCGCATCTTTGATCAGCAAACCCGCCGCAAGCGTCACCACCGCGAAGATCGCCAGCAGCACCAGGCTCAGGCGCAGCGGATGCATCCGATCCGCCAGCGCGCCGATGAAATACGCCATGAAGAACGAAATCAAAAAGGTCGCCGCGAGATACTTTCCATATGTGTCCATGCTCATCCCCACGCTCTGCGCGAAAAACAGGTTGAACAGATTCACCGTCAGCATCGCCATCCACGAGAGCGAGATCGAGGCGTAGATCCACAGGAAATACGGCCGCGTGAAACACTCCCGGAAATACGTTCTCACCGCCGCCACGAGACCACCGGCCTTGCTCGGCTGCACCGGCGGAGGCGGCGGATACTGCCCTTCTTTCACCTTGAAGCACATCGTCGTGAAACCGACGCCATACAAGATCCCGATGCCGATGAAGATCGCCGTGTAGTGCGTCTCCGCTTTGCCAAACAGCCAGAAGTTGAACGCCATCGCGACGATCAATCCCATCGCCCGAAACATCCCGTAGAATCGCCCGAGCACCGCTTTCGGCACCACGTCGTTGATCAATCCGAAGAACACCGCGTTCGCCGTCACGGTCGCCACTTCGAACAGCGTCCAGAAGACGCCGAACACGATCAGGATCGATGGGTTCAGTCCGGGCGAAACGCCGCCGAGCGTGTCATGCAACAGCGTCCCGAGATCCGGGCTGAACGCCAGTCCTACCATCGACAGCGCCGCGATGGGTGTCGGTATGATCAGATACGGAATCCGCCGCCCCCACCGGCCGCGATGGCGGTCGGAGCGGTAGCTGACAATCGGCGTCAGCACGAGCGCCAGTGCCTGCGGCAGCGTGCCAATCAAAAATCCCGAGATCATGTCCGAGGCCTCGAATTTCTTGATGAGCAACTGCACCACCCACATCACCGACCGCTCCTTCATGGACCACGCGAAGTCGCCCGCGAGCAGCCAGCAGAACAGGATCACCAGCCCCCCGGTGGTGTAGGTCAGCGTCCCGACCGTCCAGAGCTTCCGCCCGTCCGGCGTGATCTGCGGCTTTTCCGAGGGCGTGAGAGCGAACGTATTCATCAAAGTGCGACAAGTTTCACGTAATCGAGCGCGAGCAGAAGACCGGTCGATTCCGTGTGTTTGCCCACCACCTCGATGCCGAGCACGTGTTCTCCGGCCTCCAGTTCGACGTCGCCCAGCGCCTCCGGTCCGCCGACCAGCGGCAGATGTCCTTTCGTCGGCGCAAACAGGTCCACCGCCTGCGCCAGCGGCCGCCCCCCGAGATCGAACCGGAAAATGCCCATCTCGTGCTCCCGAATGAAGCGTGCCAGCACGCGGTATCGTCCGGCCCGCGCCACTTTCAATCCGCCCAGTTCGAGGCGGTGTCCCACCGCGTCCACCCACCAGATCAGAAACCGATCTCCGCTCAGCACGCCGGCCGGAATGTTGCGCGCGACGGCGTCCATCGCGCCGCCAGCGTAGGTCCACTGCTCCTTCACGACCGGCAGATCCTCCGCTTCGAACACGTCCGTCTCCCGCCAGATTGCCGGCCAGGTCCAGGGGCCAATCCGCTCTTGCACCGGCACCGCGCCGAACGGATCGACGCCGCCCGGTGCCAGATACCAGTATGCCACGGCCGCCCATTCGCACGGGTTGCTGTTCGGAAAATATTTTTCGATCGCCGCCTCGAAACGGTTTTGAAACGGCACGTCGTCCGGCAGGTGCCAGCGGTTCGCGCTCACGTGGCCGCGATTGTTCTGATTCACCGGCTGGCTGTGCAACGCCTGCACGAAGGTGTTGCCGGAGCTCCACGCATATCCGAGGTAATCCTCCGTACCCGTGCCGAACGTCGAGGGAAACTTCTCCCCGTCGACGAAAAATTTTTCGTCGCCCTCGCCCCACCATCCGCCGCGCGGATTCCACACGTGCAGCTGCGTGCCGACAAACCGGCCCGCGCCTTTCGTTTCGAGCAGCGTCCAGTCTGGCCGTCGATCCTCCCGCACCGGCAGCACATCCCGATGCCATTTCGCGTGAAACCGCAGGCAGTCTTCGATCGCGTGCGGCAGCGGCGCATGCTCGATTTCCCACCTCATCTCGAGTCCCTGCGCCCCGTCGTTTTCAACATCGATCCGAGCGCGCATCGCACACGGCATCGGCCAGTGACAGTAAAACGCGCCGTCCTCCCGCAGGCCCACCGGCAAAGTCTGAAACGGCACGGCGCCGGCCGAGCATCCGAAGAAATCGCCCAGCGGCGACCAGACCGCCGGCTGCGCATCGTCGTCCCACGTGATCCGAAGCGCCAGCTCGCGCAGCACCCGGCGTTGCGCTTCAACGTCGTCCGGCAGCCGGGCCTGCACGCGCAACGACCGGATCATTCGCGGCCCGGGCAGATCCGCCACGAGCGTCGCCCGGCCCGGCAACGCGGTGAGCGCGCGCTCGAACACCTGCGTGCCCTCCGGCGGCGGGGCCGGATTCTCCCCCGCCCGACCCAGCACGCGGTCCACCTCGTCCAGCGCCGCCGCCGCTTCGGGGTCGAGCGGACACGCGAACGTCGGAATCACCGTCCCGGCGGGAAACTGCGTGTAGTTGAAATGGTAATACTTTCCCCAGTCCTTTTCGGCGACGATCCGGCAGGATTTCTGAAACGGAATGGGCGTGTAATTGTTGTAGCCCATCGCAGCGGTTTGATAGACGAGATTCCGCCGCGTGAACGGCTCCCGGGTTCCGTCGAACAACGCCCCGAACGGCAGTTCCAGCGCCGGTTCCGCCGCTCCGTCGAGATGGAAACGCACCCGCCCGCGGCCCACCGTCGCCGCCCAGATCCGCCAGATGCAGCCCGGACCTTCGATTTCCGCCAGCACCGCCTCCTCTCGCTCCATTCGCACCACGCCCGTCCCGTCGGCGTTTGCGCCCCATTCGAGATAGCGGTCCTGGGCCGCGTCGTAGCGGCTGGCCCGATCGTAGCTCGAGGCCAGCGCGGTGCGTTCGCCCGGCGGCGGACACAGCATCAGCCGTTCGAGATCCACGACGCGCGCAGCCAGGTCGCGATAGCTCAATACCAGCGGAGCAGACATCCCGACAATGACCGGTGCGAAACGGCCGGGATTCAAGGAGAACACCGCTCCGGCACGCTCAACCGCTTGAGTGGCCGCGCTCCGACAAAGCCATCCGCCATCTTCACTCCGCCTCGCTGTAGCTGTCTACGAGCGATCGCAGGCGCAGCGCGGATCGCAGCGTCGGCTCGTCGATGGGCACGCCCGTTTCGATCGTCACGCGCTTTGTTCGCCCGGGATACAAATCGAACCAGTTGTCGCTCGTCGCGACCAGTGGCACGTCCGCCAGCTCAAACGCCAGCCGATGCTGAAAACATGCAGCCGTGAGCTCCATCGTCCACTTCGTCGGCGACTGGCCGACGAGGCGCACATCCGCCGGCCTGCGCGCGAGCGACAACATCCGCGGCGGACACAGAAACACGGTGTCTTCGCCCACATCCCGTCCGTCGACTTCCAGCGCGATCCGCACGTAGAGGGTCTCGCGTCCGTATTTCTCCACGGCGCGCTCCAGCTTCACCGTTTTCTGCCGCATGCTTTCGCCCGGACGCAGACGCACGCGCTTTTCCCCGCGCGCAAGGATGCTGCCGTCCAAATGCCACAATTCCCAACGCAGCACTCCGGTCACCGTCCGCGGCTCGTCTGAAATCGTGAACAAATGCAGTTCGCGCACCGTGCTCTTCAGGCGATTGCCGATCCCGGCAGTTTCGTCGCCTGGCACGTGGGCTGACATCAGCAGGGGCGCATAAAACCGTCGCGCCGCATGATGCAACGCCTTCCACGTGCCGCCGAACTCCAGACTGCTCCACGACGCGACCGGCCAGCAGTCGTTCAACTGCCAGTAGAGCGTGCCCGCGCAGCGCGGCTGGTTTCGCCGGTAGTGCTCCACGCCGACCTGCATGCAATGGGCCTGATTGAGCTGCGAGAGATACGCCAGCGCCGCGTAGTCTTTCGGAAACCGGTAACGCCGCGCGATGTATTCCAGGATGATGCGGTTCCCCATCGGGTTCTTCTGGTGGTTCTCCATCACCGGAGAAAAGATGTTCAGCTCGTCCGGCGGGCAAAACGTCCGCGCCGTCGCCAGCGAGGGGAACGACTGCATCCCGAATTCGGATACGAAACGAAACACCTTCTGCTCGTAGCTCTTCACCGGCTTCAACAGGTGCCACACGTCCCAGAAATGCGTGTTGCCGCTCCGCTCCGGATCGCGCAATCCCGCCTGATCGGCTTGCGTGGGCGACGAGCGCCAATAGGTCGTCACGCCATCGTGCGCCCGGACTGCTTCCGGTAGGATCCGGCGGAACACGGCATCGTAGGCTTGCCGCGCCCGCGGCTTCGCCAGATCGGGTCCGTTCAACAACTCCAGTTCATTGTTTCCGCACCAGAGCGCGAGGCAGGTCCGGTTTCGCAGCCGCCGCACCTGATATTCCGCCTCGGCCCGCACCGACGCCAGAAACGTCGCGTCGCCGGGATACAAGGTGCAGGCAAACATGAAATCCTGCCAGACGAGCAGTCCGAGTTCGTCGCACCCATCGTAGAAACATTCGTGCTCGTAGATTCCGCCGCCCCAGACTCGGATCATGTTCATGTTCGCCGCCGCCGCCGACTTAAGGAGCGGTTCATAGTCCTTTCGCGTCAGGCCTCCGACGAAGCTGTGTGCCGGAATCCAGCTCGCGCCTTTCGCGAAGATGGGACGTCCGTTGACCACGAACTGGAAGGACTCGCCCCATCGATCCCGTTCCCGCCGCACTTCGATCGTCCGCAAGCCGATCCGCCGCGTCCATGCATCCAGCCTCGTTTCGCCGCACCAGAGCTCGACGCGTACCTCGTAAAGCGGCTGCGCCCCCTGCCCGTTCGGCCACCACAGTTGCGGCGCCTCGATTCGGGCCTCGTTGTTCTCGATCCGCGTCACCAGCTGCCCGCCAAAGAAAACACGCCCCTTGATCCAAAGGTCGTTTTTCCGCCCGCGCGCTTTCTTCCCGTGTTCAATCTCGGGTTCGATCGTGAGCACGACCCCGCGGCTGTCGTGTTTCTGACGAACCCGGATATCCCGCAGTCGCGCCCCGCTCCACGCTTCCACGCGCAGGTCCCGCCAAATTCCCGCCGTCACCAGCCGCGGCGCCCAATCCCATCCAAACTGGCACTGCTGCTTCCGAATCCGCGTGCAACCACCCACCGGGTCGTTCACTTCACGTGGGCGGTGATCGAGCCGCTCGCGGGCGACGAATTTCGTCGCGCTGCCTAATTGCACCGAGAGCACATTCCGCCCGGGCTTCACCACGTGAAGAATGGAGACGCGCACACCGACAAACATGTTCTCCGAGCGGGCCACCACGCGCCCGTTCACCCGCACCGTCGCGAGCGTATCGAGTCCGTCGGCCACCAAATCGATCCGCTCTTCCGCGAGCATGTCCGCCGAAACCTCGAATTCCGTCCGATACTCCCACGTGCGCTCACTCACCCACTGCAACGCCGCTTCGTTCCTGCCGTAGAACGGATCCGGAATCAGCCCGTGACGCCGCAAGTCGCGATGCACGCACCCGGGCACCACCGCCTCGCGCCAGCGCGTGGTCGACACCTCGCGAAAACTCCAAACCGCGGCTTTGTCAGTCAGGGAAACAGCGATCATCGGGAATCGAAGGCGTAAACGAACGACGGGACAAAGGAGTTGGACGTGAGCAAAGCGCCACGCTGTTTACCGCTTCGCGGCGGGTAATTGCGCCGGCGCTCAAGCGGTTGAGTTCCGGGTGCCGCGCGCCTTTCCTCCGAGCGGCCCTCCATGGCGTCGCGAGCGGGCGTTCCTTCTCGACTCGTTCCTTCTCTTGCGGCGTCCAGCCCGATCGCGTCCTCATGCTCAATGCTCTCTACGTTCTCGATCCCCGGTGGCAGCGCGTCATCTACCCGGAAGCCGTCGACGGCGAGCTTGCCGCGGAAGGTATTGCCCTCGTCGCGCCGCCCCAGAGCGCCGACTCGGTCCTCGCGCATCCCACCCTGCTTGAAAAGGTCGACGTGATTCTCGCCAGCTGGGGGATGGTCCGCCTCGATGCCGAACTTCTTTCGCATGCGCCCCGCTTGCGTGCCGTGTTTCACGCCGCTGGCAGTATCCGTTATTTCACCACGCCCGAATTCTGGGCGTGCAACCTCGTCGTTTCCACCGCCCACCAGATCAATGCCCTCCCCGTCGCCGAATACACGCTCGCCGCCGTTCTCTTCGGGCTCCGCCGCGGCTGGCATTATGCATCCACCGTTCGTCAATTCCGCCACCGCTGGTGGCAGACCGACCTGCCGGGGTCCTATCGCAGCACCGTCGCCTTGATCTCGCTCGGCGCCGTCGGACGCCTCGTGCGCGAACGCCTCCGCCCGTTCGACGTGCGCGTGATCGCCCATGACCCGTTCCTGTCGCGCGCCGAAGCCGCGGCGCTCGACGTCGAATGCGTGTCGCTAGACGACGCCTTCGCGCGGGCGGACATCGTTTCGCTTCACACGCCGCTGCTCCCCGCAACGCAAGGCCTCGTGCGCGGTCATCATTTCGCCGCGATGAAGTCGGGCGCCACGTTCATCAACACGGCGCGCGGCGCGGTTGTACGCGAATCCGAGATGATCGAGGTCCTGCGCCGTCGGCCCGACTTGCACGCCGTGCTCGATGTCACCGACCCCGAGCCGCCCGCCTCAGACTCTCCGCTTTTCGATCTGACCAACGTCACGGTGACGCCGCACATCGCCGGCACCTGCCCCGCCGAAGCTCCCCGGCTGGGGCGGGCGATGATCGACGAGCTTCGCCGGTGGCTGCGCGGGGAACCGCTCCTTCATCAAGTCACCGCGTCGCAATCCGCCCACCTTGCCTGATGCGCCGCCGGGGCGGGTGTTCGATCCGCCCCACTTCACGTTAGCGGGCCGAGCGTTCCGTTCACTTCGCGAGAGCAGCCTTCCCGCCGGCACAGCCGCCTTGGTTGCAGTCGTGAAGGTTTTTCGCCGGGCGCGTCGACTTCGCACCGTTCGAGTTGCGGTCGTGCGGTCGGGCCGCCGGAGCGGCGTGCGTGCAGGAGTTGCAGACGAGAGCCTTGCCCGCGTCGACGATCACGACTCCGCGGCCGAGGCCCGGAACCCATTTGGCTTCTTTCACCGATACTGTGCGCGCGTCGGTGCAGACCTGGGTGACGGAGGACGCGCTCGTTTGCGCCCAAGCGGAAGGAATGACCAGAGCTGTTCCAAGCGCGAGGGCCCCCGCTGCGACAATGTTCGTGAGCATGGTTTTTGTTTTCATAGGCAAATGGGTTCACCAGGCACTACACCCGGAGGCGCGCGTTCCCTCGCAATACCCTGTGCAGGTCTTGCGTGAAACTGCGCAGGTCTTGGCCCCGACTCGGGGCTACCCGCGGTTTCGCTTACGCGGTCGACGGAGAGGCCGCGATCATCGCGCGTGCTTCCGCCTCGCGGGCGAGCCGGCGCTCCCAATACCAGGTGTAGAACACCGGGACGGAAAACAGCGACACGACGTCGAAGATCATGCCGCCTACGACCGGCAACACCATCGGCACCATCAGCTCGGAGCCGCGGCCTGTGGACCACAGCACGGGGATGAGCGAAAGCAGCGCCGTCATGTTGGTCATGATGGCCGGACGCCGGCGTCGCAGACCCGCGACGAAAACGCGGCGGTTGACCTCGTCCAGCGTGCCGGGATGCGTCTTGAACTGCTCCTGAATGTAGGTGCCCAGCAGGATGCCGTCGTTGAACATCACGCCCAGGAGCACGAGGAATCCGACGACCACGGCGGTCGTCATCTCGACGCCCCAGAGCCACACAAAGAAGAATCCGCCGGCGGTCGTTACCGTGGCGTTGGCCAGGATGATGATTGCGGTGATGAGCCACGATCGGGTGCCGATGTAGATCAGCATCACCATCACCGCCATCGATACGGCGATGATCAGACGCAGGGTCTGGTCCGCCTTGATTTTCTGTTCGTAACGCCCGACCCAGCGATAGGTCGCGCCCGGCGGCAGCTCGAGGCGTCCGTCGGCGAGCGCGGTTTGCAGACGCGCCTCGGCGTCGCGCACCACCTCCACCTCGCCGCGACCGCGCGCGTTGAGTAGCACGTATTGCGTGCGCTTGCCGCCTTCGGAGCGGATCGCCATCGGACCGATCGTGTAGGTGAGGCCGGCTTCGCTCGGACGCGTGGCGGTTACGCGGAGTTGTCCCGCGGCGAGCGCGGAAGCGACCTCCTCCGGGAGCGGTTCTCCCGCCGGCACCGTGAGCTCCGCGCGCCGCGAATCGACGATCGTGTAGTTGCGCTGGTGTGACAACGGCAGCCGCCGGCTCAGCGCCGTGGCATCGAAAGCACCTTCAAATTCCAGGACGTGCACCGTCGGAATCGCGAGCAGATGCGTCAGCGGAATCGAACCCATGCCCGAAGCAGCGGGAACTCGCAGTTGCACGAGTTCGTCCGGATCGTCGCGTCGTTCGCGCAGATAGCGGATGCGAACCGGATACCGCAGTGCGCCTTCGACGGAATACGTGACCGGCATGCCGCCGAGCGCGGCTTCCACCGCCCGCATCACCTGTTCGTTGGTGAGTCCGAAGCGTGCGAGTTTGTCCGGATCCAGGCGGATCTCCGCGTAGGGTTTGCCACCTTCACGCTGCATCTGCACGTCGGCCGCGCCGGGCGTCGGCTGGATGACTTTCTCCGCGGCCTCCGCGAAACGTTCGAGCGCGTCGCTGTCGTCGCCCAGCAGCTGGAGCGCGATCAGGCTGCGAATGCCCGTCGAGAGCATCACCACGCGCGTTTCGATCGGCTGCAGCCAGCTCGGCGCCACGCCGGGAATGTCGGTGATCGCCGCGAGCGCGGACCGCACTTCCTCGAGTGTGCGCGGACGATGCGCGATCGTGCCGTCCGCTCCGATGATTTCATGCGTCGGCCACTCGTGGTAGGGCTTCAGCAGCACCACCGTTTCGATCATGCCGATCGGCGCGGGATCGAGCGCCGTCTCGGCGCGGCCCATCTTGCCCATCACGCTGGCGACTTCCGGCACCGACTCGATGAGCCGGTTTTGAATCTGCATGATGCGCTGGGTCTCGCCCAGCCCGCCCGTCGCCGGAATCGACGGCATGAACAACAGGCTGCCTTCATCGAGCGGCGGCAGAAAACTCGAACCCACCCCCGGGAACGCGCGCGTCATCGCCTGATCGAGGCGCGTATGCGCCAGATCGCCGCCGGCGGCTTCAAAAACCTTCCGCACCGGCCAGCTCAACGTCTGCCAGCCCGCCCCCAGCAGGTAGCCGCCCAGCGCCATCGTGGCGATCGCGAGAGTGAAGGCGACTTTGTGCCGCTGAATCCGCGCATATGCCCATTCGTAGGCGACGTGAATGGCGTGACTCATCGGATTCTCCTCGTAGTTGACGAGCCGCTCCCGGCCGATCCGCCAGATGGCCGAGCCGACGAGCACGGCAAGCAGCGGAGCAAACAGCCAGCCGGGAATCGTCAGCGTCCATCGGCCGTAGTCCATCGGCATCGACCAGCCATCCCGGACGAACCAGCCGAAAGCCGCACCGGCGGCGATGCCGATAAGCCCGAACAGCACCGGCTTTCGAATATGCCATGGCGGCAGCAGCAGCCGGCAGAGCACCGGGACGAGCAGCGTGCCGAAGAGCACGGCGCCGCTGATGGCGAGCGATTTCGTCAGCGCCAGCGGTTCGAACAACCGGCCCGCCTGGTCGGTCAGCGCAAAAATCGGAAGAAAACCGATCACCGTCGTCGCGGCCGAGGTCAGCAACGGCCGGGCGACCTCCTGGGCGGCGCGCACCACCGTCTCCGTGATCTCCGGATCGAACGGCGAAGTCGGCATCGCGCGTCCCTCGCGTTTACACCTCTCCTGCAGGTCCACGAGATGCTGCGTGATGTTCTCGGTCATGATGATGCCGAAATCGACCATCACACCGATCGCGATCGCGATACCCGCCAGGCTCATGATGTTCGCGCCGATGCCGCACAGGTGCATGACCAGGAAGGTGAACAGCATCCCGAGCGGCAGGCTGACCGCGACCGCGAGGCTCGCCCGCACGTGTAACAGAAACATCACTACGACGATCACCGTTGTGATCACCGCCTCCTGAAGCGTGGCGGTCACCGTGTCGGTCGTCTCGCGAATCAGCTGCGAGCGATCGTAGAACGACACGACGCTCAACTCCTCCCGTTCCAGCGTCGGCTTCAAATCCGCCAGCCGCTGTTTCACCGCGGTGATCACGGTTTTCGGGTCCTCGCCAACGCGCATTCCGATGAACGCGCCGACGTGTTCCTGGTAGCCGTCCGCGAGCAGGCCCTGGCGGAACTGGCCGCCGAGTCGCACGGTGGCGATCTCGCCGAGCTTCAGGCCCGCGCCTTTCGACCGGTCGCCGCGAATGACGATGTTCTCCACATCCCGGACCGAACGGATGAAGCCAACGCCGCGGATCATCGTTTCCACGCCGGTTTGCTCGACGCTCATCGCGCCCACGTCGCGCCCGGCCTGTTGCACGGCCATCATGAGCATGTCGAGCGTGAGGCCCTGTTCCTTGAGCCGCTCCGGCTCGACGTCGATCTGGTATTCGCGGACCACGCCGCCGGCCGGTGCGACTTCCGATACACCCGGCACCGCGCGCAACGCGGGCACGACGATCTGATCGAGAAGGTAGCGCTTCGTTTCGATATCGCGCGGCCCCTGCAGCGTGAACCCATACACCTGGCCCATCGCCGTGGAGTCCGGCCCGAGCCGCGGCGTCACCCCGGCGGGCAGGATCCCCTGCAATTGCGACAGGCGCTCGAGCACGCGCGTGCGGCATTCGTAAAGATCGCGGTTTTCGGCGAAGATCACGTAGATATAGCTCGCACCGTAAAGGGACATTCCGCGCACGGTCTCGACGCCTGGCAGTCCCTGCAGCTCGCGTGCGAGGCGCGACGTCACCTGCTGATCCATGTCCTGCGGACTCTTGCCCGGCCACTCCGCCCAGACGATCACCTGGTTGTCGCTGAGATCGGGGATCGCATCGACGGGCACGTGACGCCAACCCCACAGCCCCCCGATTCCGAGCGCGAGGGCGACGGCGAGCGTGAGGAACGAATTTCGAATGACGAAGGAGAGCATTGATCGGCGAATCCTGTTCGCGGCGCCGCGGACGGCGTGGCGAAGCTGCGAAAGAAACTAGTGTTGGTGGGCCGGGGCCGGAGCGACCGCGCCGTTTGGAAACAACAGGCTCGGCGTGCCGGCCAATTGCGCCTGACTGTCGATGAGGAACACGCCTTGCGCCGCGACCTCGTCGCCGGGCTGCAAACCTGCGCGCACGATGTAAACGTCGTTGCCCGCCTCGTCCTCGAGACGTGGTCCCAGCGCGAGCGGAGCCAGTTCGAAACGCAGCCGGCCGTCGCGCTGGCGCTCGACCACGCGCCACGCCACGTGGCGCACGCCGGTTGAGAGCACCGCCGTTTTCGGCACGAGCGGAAACCGGCCCCACGTCTCCGGCTTCTCGGCATCGGCGGCGTCCAGCTCCGCGTTGAGCGCCGTGGCGAAGCGCGCCTGGACGAGCCCGCCGGGAATCAGGCGGCCGTTCGGGTCGCGGAGATGGAGGTGAACTTCGCGCGTTCGAATCTCCGGATTCAGTTCCGGCGCAACCCACGCGACGGTGGCTTGGACGTCCGGCAATTCGCCCCGGTCGTCCGAAGCGAGTCGAACCGGCTGATGCTCGCGGACCCAATGTCCGCGGTTTTCCGGCACCTGGACAACAATCATGTAGGCGTGAGGATCGACCAGCCGCAGCAGCGGCGCATCTCCCATGACCTCCTGCCCCACCTGCGGCAGGCGCGTCTTCATCCCTTCGGCATCGCCTTCCCCGGCGAGCACCACGCGGCCGGCGAACGGACTCGTGATCGTGATCGTGTCGGT
Organism: Opitutaceae bacterium; assembly: GCA_040255565.1. Classification (GTDB taxonomy): domain Bacteria; phylum Verrucomicrobiota; class Verrucomicrobiia; order Opitutales; family Opitutaceae; genus Opitutus. Next base: position 440,518 of record JBDZVH010000004.1, read on the forward strand.
GGGCGTGCCACCCTGCAGAATCGTTTCGGCGACGTTCGCGAGATTCCACCGTTCGAAACGGTCGCGCAGCGCCTTGAGCGTGGCCTGCTCGCCGAGACTCACCGCGGCCGCCAGCTCACCTTGGGCCGCGAAAGCCTCCGGGCTGTAGAGATCGACGATGGGGTCTCCGGCTTTCACGAGCACCCCGCCGTGCCGCGCGGCCTCGTGGCGTTTCACGATGCGTCCGGCGACTCGGGGAATCACCACCTGCAACGTGCGGTCGTCGTAGCGCACGACACCATAGGCGCGAACGAGCGCGCGCGCCGGGCCTTCCGCGACCGTCGCGAGTTGAACGTCCATCCGACGCTGCTGTTCGGCGCTCAATTCGCCCGCGGTGACTTTCGTCATCTTCATCCCGCAAACGGGGCAATCGCCCGGCCGGTTGCCGATGAAATCCATCATGGGACACGCCCAGCGTTCGCCACTCGCCGCCTCTGCGGCGTGATCGTGTTTGTCCGCCACCGCGAAAAGCGCGCGTTGCGGAAGAAGGGCCATCAGTCCGGCACCGGCGCAAAGACCGGCGGCCGCGACCACGAGTGAAGGAAAGCGCATGACGGTTATTTCTTCGAGACGGCGTTCTCGAGATAGAGCGGACCCCAGCGGTCCGGATCGGCTTTGAATTTGGCCGGGCACATCCTGCAGCCGAAGCCGATGGTCTGGCCCTGGTATTGCGCGGTCGGAAGGTTGGGATCCACGTCCATGCCGCAGATCGCGCAGATCGAATTCACCGGCTGGTTGGCGGGAGCGTCCGGCGTCGCAATGTCGTGTCCCGCGTGCTCGTCGCCCTTCGATGCGGCTTCGGCGCGGCTGGGCGGCGTCGGCACGGCTTTCGCTGGCGCGAGGGTGTTGGCGACCAGCGGCGCGTAATCGCCGCCGCCACTCGGGTGGCCCGCGTGCCCGGCGTCCGGCTTGAACATCGCGGCGCGGGCGACGAGCGCGATGGCGGCACCGGCCACGAAGGTGGCGAGAAAAATGAAGAGGTTTCGGGTCATGAAGGGTCCTGGTTATCGGTTAAAAATTCGTCGGCCGGCACGTAGCGCCAGAGTTCGGCGCGGGCCGCGCGGACCGCGGTATCCGCCCGGATCACCTGCAGTTCGGCCGCGGTGGTTTTCTCGAGGATTTCCACCGTCTGCAGCACGGTGGAGTCGCCCATCGCGCCCGCGACGCCCACGGCCGCGGAGCGGACCATCGCGTCGTATTCGGCATTCAGGCGCACCAGTGTATCCGCGCTGAGCTTACGCGCGGTCGCGGCCAGGCGCTCCGCGCGATCGACGCGCGTCAACGCGGAGGAAATCCGGTAGCGGACCGCCCGGGCGTCCGTCTCGGCGGCGTCGCGTTCGGCCTCGGCCGCGCGGGCTTCCGCACGGGCGTAACGACGGCTGCGAAATGGGAGGTCCGTCATGAACGCGAGACCGAGCGAGTTTTCGTCTCCCATCGCCCGACGTTCCTGCTCGAAGCGAATTCCCACCGACGTCATCGGCCGGGCCGAAGCCCGTGCCATTTTCACCATGGCGTGGGCTTCGCTCGTGCGCGCCGCCGCGAGTCGGATTGCCGCGGCATCGTCGGGGCGGATCCGATCTCCGGCCGGAGCGGCATAATCTGGCAGCGCTTGATCGGGTCCCAGTCCGAGACGCCCGCGGGCGTCGGCCAAGGCATCCTCGCTCATGCGACGCTCCTCTTCGATCATCAGCTGCATTTCCGCGATCCGCGTTTGCACGGTGAGCCGATCGGCAATGCGTCCGCCGCCGGACGCGATGCGCGACTCCACGCTACGCAGCACGGCGTCGAGCCGTTGAATCTGCCGTTCCAGCAGCCGGATTCGCTCGGTCGCACCGTCCGCTTCCGCGATCGCCATGGCGACATCGGCGGCCATCTCGCCGGCCATCAGGGCATAATCGGCTTCGGACATCGCCACGAGCGCCCGCGCGCGCTCGCGTTCCGCGGCCCGCTCGCCGCGTTTGGGCAGCGGCTGGCGCACATTCACCTCCCACATGGTCGCCCGTTCGTCCATGGGACCGACCATCCGCGAACCCATGCCTTCGACCTCAACATCTGCGAGCCGACCGGCCGATCCGACGCGTTCGCGCGACGCTTGGGTGCGCTGACCCGCGGCCGTGAGCGCCGGAGCGGAGATGACGGCTTGCAGAAATTCCGTTTGCGCCGCGCGCGCGTGGCCGGACTGTGCGACAGTCCGGAGCGGGAGCGCGGTGACGAAGACGGCAACGAGGCAGCGAAGAGAACGCATTGCGAAAAATGAGATCGGAGGAGCGGAGGATCCTGCGTCCAGCGCGCGGATCAATGATGACCGGCGTGGCCGCTGCGGGCCTTGCCTGCCGCTTTCGATTGCCCCGCCTCGATCTTCGCCAAATGCGCCGCGGGATTTTTCAGAAAATCCTCATCGCAACCGCTGCAACAGAACACCACCAGACGGTCCGGCCGGCCTTTGACGCGGTAAATATATTCGGGGGCCTTGCCCATGCTGCCGAGTTCCTCGCCCGACACCACGCAGGTAGTGAGTGGATACTTGGCTCGCTCCGCCGCGGCCCAGGACGCGTCCTGGTCGGTGACGCGAATCAGTTGAGCGTTTTGGGAGGACGCATCCGTTTTGGGCCCGGAGCCGTGATGATCGTGCTGGGCGATGACAGGCGCGGCAACGAGCAGCGGACCGGCTGCGAGAACGACGGAACGAAGGAAGAATCGCGAATTCATGATGATGGTTCACCGGCTATACACGCGGCCGCGCAGAATCCCTCGGATTTTCTGAGGTTTTCCCCGACATGGCTCCGGTGGAACGCCGCCGGGCGTGCTCGCCCCGAGCGGGGGCGTAGCCGAACCGGTCACCTTCGTTGCACTAACGCCTGTGCCGGATCCCGGGCGCGTCGGCGCGCCTCATCGGGCGGGCGCGTGCATCATCAGCTCTGTCAATTCCGCGCGCACCGCGTCACCGTTTTTCACATACGCATACGCGCGCCCGCGTTTCGGCTCCGCCGTCCAGCGCAGCAAACCTTGGGCGTCGAATCCGAGGTCGCCATCGGCGGAGGTCTCGAAGTTTTCCCGCGATCCAGGCCGGCAGGCATACAACACCCGCAACGGATCCCACGTCGGCCGGTCCATGTCGCGCTTGCCTTTGAAATACCGCTCGAACGACTTCCGCACAAAATGCTGCGGCCACACGTTCCAGTAACAGGAACCGATCGTCAGCCGCCACCCGCTACCACCGGCCTGCACGAGCGGCACCTCCGCGGGAAACCTGGCCAGTTCGTCCCGCGCCGAGGCCATGTCCATGTGATAATTGAACCCCGGCTTTCCGTGGGGGAGTTGGCCATCGCCGTTCCCCGCCGCGCTGTAGAATTTCACTTTCTGGCGCACCAGATCCACCCCGTTCAAGGGGCTGTATTCATCCGGCCCCGACGCGAGGAGCCGGCTGATGTTCGTCACCGGCCCGACCGCGATCAACGTGACACTGCGATCCGGCTGGGCCGCGAGAATCCGGCGATACAGCCCGACCACCTCCGGCGCCTGCTTCTTTGTCAAATCGTGCGGATACTCCGCAACCTTCGGCGCCATGTAGAAATCCCGCTCGAACGGCGGGCCCCCGCGAATCGTTCCCACTGGAATGTCCGGCCGGCCATACCAAGTGTTCAACGCATCCACATACGGCACCGCCGCCGGGTGTCCGTTCACCACGCCCATGGCCAGCAGTTCGACTTCCCCGCGATCCGCGAGCGCATGCAACATTGCCAGCGCCGCCGCATCGTCGATGTCGCCGCCTACGTCCGTATCGAAGATCACGCGAACTTTCTCGCTGGTTTCGGCCGCCGGCATCGCAGTCGCCGCTTCGTTGAGCTTCCGCGTCAGCAAGGCAAAGGTGCCGTCGCGATCGATGTCCGCGCAGCGGAGAATGCGTCCGCGCGTGTTCTTGAACTGATACGCCAGATCCCAGCCGAATTCCGGAGCGTCGACCACCTCCCAACTGCCCAGCGACGGGTCCACCAGCGCCGCGATATCGCCGAGATCGTAGAATCCTTTTGTCGGGCTCTGATACCAACCGCTTTTGAAACGGAATTCGTGCAAGAACCGGCCCAACTCCCCCGTCTTCGCCCAGGGCGCCGACTCCGCCATGGGGCAGAACAGGTCACTGCCCGTATCGAAGAGCACGAATGAAAGATCCGACTGAAACAGTCGCCGCGCCGCCCGGACGTCGCCGTGCACGTTGAAGTTCGCGGCTTTGTCCGGCCACTGGGTCCGTCCGTGCCAGAATATCACCACGCGGTCCGCAATTCGCGGCTCTTTCAAATACGCCGACGCGATGTTCGTCGCGGCGCCGAGACCGACGATCCACAGCGGATCCTCCGGCGTCGACGCGAGCGCGCGCTCCACGATGAAATCGACGCCTTCGGATTCCGACGGCTCGAATTGATAGCGCATCGGCGCGGATCCGAGCTTCACCGGAATCTTCCCCGCGAGCCCCGCCTTCTGCAGCAGCGTGTGAATCGTTTGCGCCGACGTCTCGATGCTGCGCGGTCCCGCGCCCTCGTTCTCGTTATCGTAGTTTGCCGCAACGAATCCCTCGATTTGCAGACGCTCCGGGCTCAGCAGCGCGAGGGCGATCGCCCATACGTCGTCGATCTCGTTATGCGCGTCCGCATCGATGATCACCCGAATCTTCTGATCCTTCGGCGGAATCGCCGGCACCCGCCGTTGGGTCGGGTCCCGGCGCTGCACCCGCTCCCGCAGTTCGCGATAGGCATCGAGCGAGGACGACGCCGCGGGCACGCGCGCCAGCAACATCAGCCACGCGACGAGAACGAGGATCGAACGTAGGGCCATAGCCTTGTGAGGTAAGACCGCCTGCGGGAGCCGTCGGCAACGCTGCTCTTACTCAATCGCACGAGTCGCCGGTGGCTCGGCATTCAAGCCGCCCTGCTCACCTTCCCAGGAGGCTTCTATGAGACCCTGCCCGCCCACCATCGACATCACGTGCCCCGCTTATGCGTTTCGATGGGATCTCTCCGTCGACCGCGCGACACTCATCCGTCGCGCTCCCGACGGCACCGGTTCGATCGAGATCCCCCGATCCTCCGCGGTGCGCGAGGTGCGCGCCGTCTTTGCCGACCGGGAGGGGCCCGCTTCCTGCCAGCAGTGCGAAACGAAGCTGCAACTCTCGTGGTCTACCGACTCGTCGGAAGATCCACTGCTCGGCTTTCTCCTGCGGACTTGAACCGGCGGACGTCCACCGCTTCCGTTTGCCGCCCCCATGTCTTCGTCGCGCCCGCTCGATTTTCTTTCGCTCGGCGCCTGGCTTATTCTGATCGGCGCGCTGCTGTCCCTAGCCCTCCACCTCGTTCGCCCAACCCCCGAGCGCCGTGGCCGCGACTTCTGGCTTTTCAGCCCGCCCAACCTTCCGCCCTACCTCGAGGCGGCAAAGTCCTGGAACGCCGCGCACCGCGACCCCGCGGACCAGCTCAACGTCCAGCTCATCCATTACCAGGCGCTGGAACGCCGCCTCGTGGCCGCCTTCACCGCCGACGCCCCGATTGCCGACCTCGTCGAAACCGAAAGCCAGGCGATGGCTCGCGCTTTCGCCGGCCCGATCAAGGGTGTGGGTTTCGTCGATCTCACCGATCGTCTGCGCGCCGAAGGTCTTTTCGACGCGATCAACGCCCCATCCTTCAGCCTCTGGACCAGCCGTGGCCGCACCTTCGGCCTCCCGCACGATGTCCATCCCTGCCTGCTCGGCTACCGGGCCGACATCGTCGAGGCCGCCGGAATCGACGTGTCCCGGATTGAAACCTGGGACGACTTTCGCCGTGTGCTTGCGCCGCTGATACAGGACTTCGACGGCGACGGCCGCCCCGATCGCTTCCTGCTCAATTTCTGGGACAACAATTTCGACCTCATCGAAATGCTTTTGCTGCAGGCCGGCGATCCGTTCTTCGACGCCGATGGTTATCCACAACTGAATACCTCGCGTCACGCCCGCACGCTTGCCTCTCTGGTCTCTTGGATCGCCGGCCCGGATCGTTTTTGCGTCGACGCCCGCGAGTTCACCGCCGGGGGCGACCGCATGCGCATCGAGGGAACCGTCATCGCTTCGATCCTGCCTGACTGGCTCGCGGGCACGTGGAAGACCTACATTCCCGACCTGCACGGCAAGGTGAAGCTCATGAAGCTGCCCGCGTGGGAACCCGGGGGCCGGCGCACCTCGGTTTCCGGCGGGAGCTGCCTTGGCATCACACGAGCCGCGCCTGACGTCGATCGTGCCTGGTCGATGGCCAAGCACCTCTACCTTTCGCCCGAGGTCGCCGAAGCGCATTTCCGCGCCACCTGCATCATCTCGCCCGTGAAAAAATTCTGGGCTCTTCCCGCCTATCGCGAGCGCGATCCGTTCTTCTGCGGCCAGGCGGTAGGCGAACTCTACGTCGCCGCCGCGCCACACGTGCCGTTGCGCCACTCCTCTCCTTATCTCTCGCTCGTGAAGGAACGCATGATGGCGATTCTCGTCTCGCTCAAAGCCACCGCCATCGCGCAAAACCGGTTCGACGCGGATTCACTCCTGCCGGAGGCCCGACGTCTTGTCGACGCCGCTCAGGCCGACATCGCCGCGCGCATGGATCGCAACCACCTTTATCGTGCGCGATGAGTTCCGCCCCGATCCACGCCGATGGAGACGCCCGCGCCGGAGCACGCCGCAACCTTCGCTCGGCTCCGCCTCATTCCCTCTGGGCGCCGTGGGCTTTCCTCGCTCCATTCCTGCTGCTGTTCGCGGCATTTACCCTCTGGCCGCTTGGGCAATCGCTCGTGCTGGCGTTTTCCCAAACCTTCGGCCCGAAGCACAGCGCCTTCGTCGGCTTCGACAACTTTCGCTTTCTTCTCCGCGATCCGCTCTTCTGGACCGCGCTGGGCAATACCGCTCTCTACACCGCCGGCTCCGTCTTTATTCAGCTCCCGATCGCGCTGGGGCTCGCGTTGCTCCTCAACCGACCCGGTCTCCGCGGCCGCGCCGTGTTTCGTCTCATCTTCTTCGCGCCGTCGCTCGTCGGCCTGGTCTTCGTCGCGATGGTGTTTTCGCTCCTCTTCCAAAGCCGCACGGGGCTCATCAACTCCGGCCTGCACCATCTTTTCCCCGCGTGGGATCCGGAATTCGCCTGGCTCGACCGGCACGTCATGGCGTCGCTCGTCGTCGCGACCGTGTGGCTCTACGCCGGCTTCAACATGATCTATTTTCTCGCCGCCCTGCAAAACGTCAGCCGGGAACTCCTCGAAGCCGCAGGCCTCGACGGTGCCGGTCCGTGGGCTCGTTTCCGCCACGTCATCCTCCCCGAAATCCGACCGGTCGGCGGCTTCGTGCTGCTGCTCTCGATCATCGGCAGTTTCCAGGCCTTCGAACTCCCCTGGGTCCTGCTCAACAACAGCGCCGGTCCGGACAACCGCGGTCTCACGATCGTGATGTATCTTTATCAGACCGGCTTCCTCACCGGCGACCTCGGCTACGCCAGTGCCATTGGCTGGATCCTCGGTCTCCTCCTCGCGCTCGCCGCGCTGCTTCAACTCCGCGCCACTCGCAGCGAGGGAAATTAACCACGAATGCACACGTATAGACCGGATCCCCAAGCCCACGCATCCGTGTCCCTCCGCATCCATCCGCGGCTCCTCTTTCTTGCGCCTTCTCGCGCCTCTTTGCGGCCATTCCCATCGCCTCCATTCGTGCGGATTCGTGTCCATTCGTGGTTCTCTCTGCTTGATCCATGCGCCGCCTATCCCTCCCTCTCGTTTACCTCGCGCTGATCTTCTTCGCCGCGCTGACGCTCATCCCTCTCGTGTGGATGGCCACCTCCGCCGTGAAGAATCAGTCGGACTTCTTCACGTCCTACTTCCTTCCCGCGGGCGATGGACTTTTCGGGGTCGCGTGGGATCGCATCACGTTCGCCAATTTCGAACGCCTCTTCGCGGAACATCCCGTGGGCCGAGCCCTGTTCAACTCTTTCTTTTTCGCGAGTGTCTCCAGTGCCGCTGCGACGCTCGCGTGTGCGATGGGTGGATACAGCCTGGCCAAGTTTAGTTTTCGCGCCCGCGGCTGGCTCACCGCCGTCGTCCTCGGGGCGCTCATCATTCCCGCGCCGCTCCTGATCGCTCCCAGCTACCAGCTGCTATGGCAGCTTGGTCTCCTGAATTCGTATTCCGGCCTCATCCTGCCCGCGCTGGCTCCCGCTTTCGGCGTCTTTCTCTTCCGCCAGTCGATGCTCAACTCCGTGCCCGCCGAGCTCCTCGAATCCGCGCGTCTCGACGGCGCCGGCGAGTTCCACATCTTCTTCACCATCGTGATCCCGCTCGTCCGTCCGATGATCGGCGCGTTTCTCCTCATCACCTTCCTCGGTGCGTGGAATAATTTCATCAGCCCGCAGATCGTCCTGCAGGAGCCCGGGCTCTTCCCGCTTTCCGTCACGGTCAACAACCTTCGCGGCATCTACGCGACCGACTACGGCCTCATCATGTCCGGCACGCTCGTTTCCATCGCGCCGGTGATGTGCCTATTCCTGCTCCTCCAAAAAGAATTCATCTCCGGCCTCACCTCCGGCGCCGTCAAAGGGTGACGCCCTGTCCGCCGTCAGAGTCCCAACCGCGCCCGTTCCTGCGCGTTCCGGGCCCGCACCTTCTTCATCTCCGCTTCCGGATACGGTTCGTCCGGCCACACGTGCATCGTGGTCGTAAGTTCGCGATACAGGCTCTCCATCTTTCGTGTCAGCTCCCGCAGTTTCCCCGGTTCCTCGTCGCTCAGTTCCGTCGCCTCGGCGATGTCACGAGAAACCCGATACAGCGAAAAGTCCGTCAACTGCGCCTCGCGCACTTGGGGGGCCGTCGCCTCGGTCACGTTGTCGATCATCGGCAGCCGTCCGCCGTTCAACTTCGCCAGCAGCTTCCACTCGCCGTCGCGCATGGCCACGCGCTGATCGTTGGTGGCGTGGAAATATACCCAGAACAGCGGTCGTTCCCGCGCGATCTTCCCGCCGTGCAGGGCCGGCAGGAGATCCGCGCCGTCCAGGGTCAGCCCCGCCGGCAAGCCCGCCTTCGCGAGCGCACAGAACGTGGGGACCAGATCCAGGGCGCTGACCGGTTCGTCCGAAACTTGTCCCGGCTTCACCTGCGCCGGCCAGCGCACGATTCCCGGCACCCGCGCGCCACCCTCGGTCGTCCATACTTTCGTTCCGCGCAGCGGTCCCGCCGATCCATACGATCGCGGCGTGCCCGGATAGCGGAAAAGCCCCTCGGGCCCATTGTCGCTCGTGAAGAACACGAGCGTGTTTTCCGTCAGCCTCATCCGGTCGAGCGCGGCGAGCAGTTCGCCCACGGCCCGGTCCATGTTTTCCACGTTGGCGAAATACTGCGCCTCGTCGAGGTTGCGCGCCACATCGCGATAGCGGTTCACCAGCTCGGGCGGAGACGCCACCGGTTCGTGGGGCTCATGAAACGCCACATACATGAAGAAGGGCTGCGCCGCATTCCGTGCCCGCTGGCGCTCCAGCCAGCCGATGGCCTCGCGGGCCACGATCTGCGCGCTGAAACCTTCGAGTCTCCCCACGGGCTCTCCGTTCCGCACGAAGTTCACCGGATTCTCGTGCGAGGGCGCCGCGTTGTTCTGCGTCGCGAACCAGTGATCGAAACCCGCCGCGTCCGGCTGCGGTTGCGCCGCATCGTTGAAACGTGAGTTGCAGTGCCATTTGCCCGCCATCGCCGTGGCGTAACCCGCGCGTTGCAACCGCTGCGGCAGCGTCACCTCCGAGGCCCGCAGGTGCACCAGGTGGCGGCTGCGTTCCCGCGCGATCCAGTCTTCCGGTGCGTTGGCGATCCACTCGTAAACCCCGGCGCGATTCGGATTCCTTCCCGTCAGGAGTCCCACCCGTGATGGCGAACACACCTGGGCCGCCGCGTAACAGCTCGTGAATCGCATCCCTTCCGCCGCGAGGCGGTCGAGGTTCGGGGTGCGAATGTGGGGATGGCCATTCGACGCGATGTCGCCCCACCCGAGGTCGTCGCACAGAATCACCACAAAGTTCGGGCGCTCCTGCGCTCCCGCGGCCCCGGCCCCGATCGCGAGACCCAGAATCATTCCCAGCCAGCGCCCGACGTTTTTAGTTTTAGTATCCATGGTTTGAATGCGTTCGCGCCGCCTCGTTGCGGGCGGGCGGTTTATTTCTCCTCAATTCGTCTCCAACTCGCCGCGTTCCGGGAGCTTGGGGAAAGGGGCATGAGGCTCGAGCTGATACCAGAAGGCCACCGAGGCGAGGTCGTCCTGCAGCGCTTTGTAGCGGCCGTCGGCGCCCCACCCGAGCGCCTGGATCGTCACCCGCAGATCCTGCTCGAACCGGATCGGATCCATGATGTGCCAGCGATACATTCCGAATCGCTGCTGCGACTGATAGACGCCATCCGGCCGGATGACCTGATGCAGCCCCGCATACGGGGTGTTGAATTCCTGATACTGCTTCGTCGCGCGATTCTCGAAATTATACGATCCGCAGAAATAGTCCTCCGTCCCGGTCCCGCAGATCGTCGGGAAGTCCGAGTCGCCATCCAGGTAGAACTTGATTTCCCCCTCGCCCCACCAGCCTGGTTTATTCGAGCCCCATGCCAGGTAGGTGCCGACATAGTGCCCGCGCCCCTGGATGCCGTCGACGATCGTGTAGACGCTCCGCTCCGGCACCGGGTTCACCCGGCGAAACTGCGCGTGGAAATACGCGGCGTCGTCCGGCACGTCCGTCAACGTGTAATCGATTTGGTAATACAGCACCATCTCGCGGTCGTCCGTGTTCGTCATCGTGATCTTCGCCGACTTCCGGAATGGCATTTCCCAGTAGCAGTTGAACGCGCTCCCGGGGTTTACCGTCACCGCGAGCGACGAGAGCGGCGCGAACACGCCCCAGCCCATCCCGAAGAAATCGCCCACCGGCGCTTCGACCGACGCTTGCTCCTCGCCGTCCCAATACATTCGCAGGATCGAGAACCGCCAGTTTCCCGTCGGGGTCATCCAGATGTGCTGGATCGCGCCCTCGCCATCGATTGCCGCGAGCGTGAACGTCTGGCCCGGCTGGATTCGCACATAGGGCGATACCTTCCAGCCCTGGCCGCCCAACTTTTCCGCCGCGCGCAGCGCCGGTCCGTCGGTCGACATTCCGCCCCGGCCTTTATCGCCGGTGAAATTCTCCGGACTGATGGAACGCGTTTTCGCCGGCGACAGCCGCGAGAGGTTGCCGAGGTGCATGCCGAGCCCGTTGAAGGGCTCGGCGGTGCTTTGTCCGTGCAGGAGCGTTCCCAGACCCAGCGCTGCTGCGACTAGACGCAGGATTGGTTTCAGGTTCATGGCGTTTCTTTGAGGTAAGTTGCCCGGTTCCGGCTGTTGCCACGTTCATCTCGCCGTCGGCATCACACTATATGCGTCGTAACGGATCTCGCTCCACGCCAATTCCGGCAACGGCCGACCCGGCATCAACGGAATCTCCACCGGCGTGAATGTCACCCGCACCCGAATCTTCGCATGCCCGCTCGTCAACGCCCGCGACACCAGGAACTCGTCATCGCGGAAACGCCGGTTCGCCGTCTGCACCACGTGCTGCGACGACGATAGCTCATGCGACACATTCGAGAACAAACACGTGTTGCTCCCCGCCAGATACCACACGCCGGCCGCCTTGAACTCCCCCGGTTTGCCGTCGCGCCCCACAGGCGCCACGAAGATTTCCGCCCGCTGATTCGGATACTGATAATCCAGTTTCCGCCGCAGCAACACGCCGACGTTCTCCGGATTGATCGTCATCGTGAACTCCGTCGTGCCCGTCATCGTTCGCGCCCACTCCGAGTGCGTCGGATGGATTTCTTTTCCTTTGAGGGTGTCCGGACCCCACTCGTAGCGCGAGTGCAGCGCATAGTTCTCCGACGCCTTCGGCGTCACTGCATCGTGCGCCCGTTCGCTCGCCGGATCGCCCGGCTTGTAGGCATCCGTCTTCACCAGCGTCGCGCCGCGCCGCCCATACCAGAACGCCACGGTTTTGTAGTGCTCCCACGAGTCGTTTTCCGGTCCGTGTTCGAGCCGGATCAGCGCGTTCTTCCCAAAGGGCATCAGATCCGCCAGCAGGAAGCGATACGCCGAGTGAATCTTGTCCTCTTCGCTCTTCGCCTCGTCCGCCTTCCGCGCTCCGGTCGGGTGCCCGGCAAACGGTAGCGTCATGTTCAGCCCGCCCCAGTAGTCACCGCCGCCGCCCCACTCCTCCGTGCCCGTCCCATACGCCTGCGGCGTCTGGCTGTCGTCGAAGAAAAACCGGGGGTCGCCCTCCAGCGTCCAGAGCACGTTGTCGTGCGTGAAGATGAACGACGTTCCCACGAGGCTTCCCGACCAGTCGCCGCCGCCTTCGACTTCACGCGTATCCAGCAAGACCATATCCTCGCCGGGCACCTGATTCGGAAAGTCGCGATACGTTGCGTGAAAATATCCCACGTGCGCCATTGGCCTTTGCAACGGCGCCACCCGCACCGACCACCGCACATCCCGGATCGCTTCGCCGCTTTCGTTGACCAACTCGATCACTGCCTTCCGCTCGAACGGCATCGGAAAGTAACACGCGAGATGCACCCGCTCCGCATCGTAGCGGATGTTCACCGGAAAGGCCTTCACCAGATACTCGCGGTTGTCGCGATTGTAGAGCGTGCCCGCGCCGTGAAACAGCGCCACCGGCGCGTCGATCGACGCCTGCTCCGCGTCATCCCACGTCACCCGCAGCCGCGCCCGTCCGAAATCGATCGCCCGTTCTCGCGGCACCGAAAAAGTCCACGCCCGCAGCTGCTGCGGTGCCGTGGAGGTCAGCTCTACGAGCTTCTGCGCCACCCCGCCGCTGGGCAGATCCAGCGTCCCGTTTTTCTCCCACAATCCCATCGCCCGCCCTTCCTCCGATCCCACCGCTGGCACGAGATCGCTGCCCGACTTTGCGATCAACTCCAGCACGTCTTTGCCCGGGGGCGTCTTGCCGTCCCATGCCTTCACCGGCTGCGACAGCGGTGCCGCCGGGTCGATCGAATGAAAGATGTAGTATCCGGTGCCGTAATACGTCCGCCCATACATCATCCGAAACGACTCCTGAAATCCGATCGGCACCCACATCAGGTCCGCGCCTTTGGTCACCGACCACGTCCACGTCAGCGGATTCGGCAGCGCCTCCCGCGGCTCGAACACCGAATGCTCCACCGGCTTCGTCGGTGTCGCCGTGCTCGTCTCCGTGACCACATGTTCTGCCCCGTCGACCTCGTAGATCCATGGACTCCCGTGCCAGTGATTGTAGCGCGCAAAATACAGCACCCCGGGCCCCGCCACATCGAGGGTGACGTTTTTGTTCTCCGCCAACTGATACAAATAGTGGCTCGCATCCGCTCGCTCGTTGCCGCCTTTCCGATCATACGTGCTCCGCATGTAGGCGCGCACCCCAATCCGCTGCACCGCCCAGTCTTCCCACTGTCGATAGGCGTCGAGTCCGACCGGAATCGTCGGCGTCTCCGCACTCCAAACCCAGGCCGCGCTCATCGCCACCACGATACCCGTCCGCCAAATACCCAAGCGCATGCCCCACCATGTCGCGTTCGCGCCCGGATGTGAACCCCGCTCCACTCAATCGCTTGAGCCGCCGCCCCGTCGCGCCCCCGGCGCCACCGCCAACCTTCCGCCTATGAAGTCCTCGGTGGGGCCCGACGTCCCTGTCGGGCTGAAGCACCTCCCATCTGCATGCCACTCCGACGACGACGTCGGGCTCCACCTTCTTGCGCCGTCTGCGCCTCTTTGGCGTCGTCTCCTCCGCGTATGAGCCCCCGATCCCTCGTCGATCACGTCAGCACGTTCCAGGGCACGGATTCCCATCTCGCCTTCTCCAAGGGCAACACGCTTCCGCTCACCACCCGCCCCCACGGCATGGTCGGCTGGATTCCGCAAACCGATCCCGGCAACTGGGCTTTCGATTTCCGCTCGCCCACGCTTCAGGGATTCCGGGCCACGCACCAACCGTCCCCGTGGATCGGCGATTACGGTAACTTCCTCCTTCTTCTCGGCTCCGGTCCGCAACCGCCGCTCACGGTCGTCGACGGCGAATCCTATTACCCCAAAGCCGAAACCGTTGCCCGCCCTCACTACTTCCGCACGCGTCTCGTCCGCCACGATATCGTCGCCGAGATCGCACCCACCGAACGCGGTGCCCACCTCCGTTTCACCTACGAACCGCGCGAAAACGCCTGGCTCACTTTCCGCCCCGCCGCCGGGAAAATTATTTCCGTCGACCGTGATCGCCGTCTCATCCTGGGGGTCTCCTCCGCCATCGCTCCTGGCGCCGCCGTGCCCGGCGAATTCGGCTGCTGCTTCGCCGCCGAGCTCAGCACGCGTTTTCTCGACTTTGGAGTCATCGACGTGACCGGCGCTCCGCCCGCTCCCGACGATCCCTCGCAACTCGTCTGGCTCAAACTCGACCGCCCCGCTCACGGACAAATCACCGTCAAAATCGCCACATCCTTCATCAGCGTCGATCAGGCTCTCCTCAATCTGCGTCGCGAACTCGGCGACGCCACCTTCGATCAAACCCGGGCCGCCGCCGAAACCGACTGGAATCATCGCCTTGCCGCGATCGAGATTGAGGGCGCCAGCGACGTCCAGCGCCAGACGTTCTACGGGTGCCTTTACCGCTCGCTGCTGTATCCGCGAATCGCGCACGAGTTCAACACCGCCGGCGCTCAGATTCACCGCAGCTTCTTCCATGCCGAAGGCGCCGTCACCCCCGGCCCGCTCTATACCGACATCGGTTTTTGGGACGCCCATCGCTCGCTCATGCCACTGCTCACGCTCATCGCGCCCGAGCAGCACGGCGAGATGATCCAGGGCTGGGTCAACGCTTTCCAGGAGGGCGGCTGGCTCCCGAGTTGGGCCAGTCCCGGCTACATTCCGTGCATGGTCGGCTCGCATGCCGGTGTCGCCATTGCCGACGCCTACCTCAAGGGTATCCGCAATTTCGATATCGCCTCCGCCTACGCTGCCGTCCGCCACGACGCCTCGCAGGAACCGCCGTCCTTCGCCTGCGGTCGCTCCGGGCTTGCTCGCTTCAACGAACTCGGCTGGGTGCCCGACGACGAACTCGATCACTCCGCCGCCCGCACGTGCGACTACGCCTTCGGCGATTTCGGCGCCGGTCAGTTCGCCCGCGCCCTCGGCCATCGCGCCGACGCCGACCGTTTCCATCGTCGGGCGCTCAACTACCGCCACCTCTACGACCCTCGCGTCGGTTTCCTCCGCGGTCGCAACGCCGACGGCTCCTTTCCGCCTCACTTCCGCGAGTTCGCCTGGACGCGCGACTACATTGAAGGGGGACCCTGGCAGCACACCTGGTCCGCACCCCACGACGCGGCCGGACTCGCCGCCCTCATGGGCGGAGAGGAGGCTTTCATCGTGAAACTCGACCGCCTGCTCGCGTTGCCGCCGCACTACGAGATCGGCCGCTATCATGCGACGATTCACGAGATGACCGAAATGGCCGCCGTCCCGTTCGGCCAATACGCGCACTCCAACGAACCCGTTCACCACGTCCTGTCGCTCTTCACTGCCGCCGGTCGACCCGATCGCACGCAATACTGGGTCCGGCGTGTCCTCAACGAACTCTATTCTCCCGAAGCGTTTTGCGGCGACGAAGACAACGGCGCGATGGGCTCCTGGTTTGTCCTCCACTCGCTCGGCCTTTACGCGCTCACGCCCGGTCATCCTGCCTGGGTGCTCGGCTCGCCGCTGTTCGACTCCGCCACAATCCGTCTCCCCAACGGCGGCGCGTTTCGCATCCGCGCCGAAGAACAAGCGCCCGACGCCTGCTATGTCCGCGACGTGAAACTCAACCGCACCTCCGTCACCTCGCTCGAACTCCCGCATGCCGCGATCCGCGATGGAGCAGAACTCGTGTTTTCCATGTCCCGCTCGCCCGAAACCGCCCGGGAACGCGGAAAACTCTCCCGACCGTTCTCGCTCTCGACCACCGCTTGATCCCCATGCGATCCGTCCGTCTCTCACTTGCCGTCCTCCTCGTCTGCGCCCCTCCGTGCCCTCATCCTCCCTCGCCGCGTTTACGTTCATCTTCGTCACCGTCACGCTCGACATGCTCGCGCTCGGGATCGTCTCTCCCGTGCTGCCGGGCCTGATCGTCGAGTTCGAAAACGGCGACGTCTCCCGCGCCGCGCACATTACCGGCGTCTTCGGTTTCATCTGGGCGCTCATGCAGTTCTTCGCCGCCCCCGCACTCGGCGTCCTCTCCGATCGTTTCGGCCGACGCCCCGTCGTGCTCCTCTCGATGACCGGGCTCGGACTCGACTACATCCTGATGGCACTCGCGCCGTCGCTCGGCTGGCTTTTCGTCGGGCGTATCATTTCCGGCATTACTTCCGCCACCTATCCGGTTGCCGCTGCCTATGTCTCCGACATCACGCCCCTCGAACAACGCTCTGCGCGTTTCGGGATTCTCAGTGCGTCCTTCGGTCTCGGCTTTGTGATTGGCCCTGCCGTCGGCGGCCTCCTCGGCGATATCGATCTTCGTCTGCCGTTTTGGGGCGCGGCCGTTCTCTGCCTCGTCAACGCGTTCTACGGCATCTTTGTCCTGCCCGAATCGCTTCCGAGCGATCGTCGTTCGCCGTTTTCCTGGAAACGCGCCAACCCCTTCGGCGCCCTCGCTCTCCTCCGCCGGCATCCCGAACTCTACGGTCTTTCCTGGGTCGCCTGGCTCACTGCGTTCGCGCACGCTGCGCTGCCCAATCTCATCGTGCTCTACATGAGCTTCCGCTACGGCTGGGGCGAGCGCGCCATCGGCCTCGCGGTCACGGCCATCGGCGCTTCCGCTGCGATCGTCGGCCTGGGGGGCGTTGGCTACTCCGTAAAAAGATTCGGGGAGCGCACCACGTTGCTCCTCGGCCTCGTCACTCCGACCGCAGGCTTCCTTATCTACGCCTTCGCGTATCGCGCCGAAATTTTCGTCCTCGGCATCGCCGTCATGGCATTTTGGGGACTTAGCAACGCCCCGTTGCAAACCTTCATGACGCGACACGTCTCCGCGTCCGAACAAGGTCAGCTCCAGGGCGCGCTCACCGGCCTCCGCTGCATTGCGGGCATGATCGGCCCGCTCTGCTTCGGATGGATCTTCGGCGCCAGCATCGACGGAAGGTCCGGCCTCCACTTCCCCGGCGCTTCGTTCTTCATCGCCGCCTTGGTTTTCGCCGCCGCCACCGGCCTCGCCGTCCGCGTCACGCGCGGCGCACGTTAGGATCAAGAAATCCGATGCGCGGCACCGTCGTGCTTCATTTCATGTTTTTCGTGGATCCTCTCTCCGCCGGAATCCACCGCGCCCGAAACCCCTGCACGATCAACTTCACCGGCAGCTGGGGAAATTGCTCCTTCAAGATCCCGTGCAGCGTGTGCACGCCCCACTCCTCACTCGTGCCGTGATGGATCACCGCCAGCGGAAACCCCGCGTCTTCCGCCCATTCCGTCTCCACCCACGTTTTGATCCGATCGTCGATCGTCAGCGCCATCTCCGCGCCGAGCTCCACAAACCTCCACGGCTCGCACGCATATCCCGTTCCCAGTCCTAACTTCTCCACCTTCCTCTCCGGATCGCCATAAAACACCACTCCCGGCTGTCCGATCTCGCCAAACGCCTGCGCCATCCGCTGCGCCAGTTCCTCCGCCTTCATCGCCGGCTCGATCTTCACCACCCGATAATACGGCTGGTTTACAATCACGTCTTCCGCCGCGAAACCCAGTTTCTTCGCCAACGAATCCGCCACGCCGCCCGGCATCAAATCGAGCACGTCGTGACACCGGATCACGACCATTCGGTTTTCCTCGATCCACGTCTTCTTCGCGTCCCTCGTCCCTCCCATCGCCTTCAACGCCGCCTCGGACAAACCGCTTTTTTCGCCCTCGAACGCCTCCAGATCCAAATGACTGAAGAACGTGGGTTCGTGCGTCACGACGACGTTACATCCCGCCGCCAGGGATTCGCGCAATGCGTCCCACGTCGGCGTCCACATCACCGCGATGCCGCGCACCGGCGTCTCGGGATCGCCCACGATCACGCGATCCACTGATGGCTCGGGCACCTCGTGCAAGGACCTCAGCCAGGCATTCAGCTCCTTCGCACGGAGACTTGTTCCCGCCGTAACTGCGTCCTTCGCCCTCATCGACTCTTGTTTTTGATCATCAGGTAAACGGGACTCTCGCCCACCTCGACTTCAA
This sequence comes from Opitutaceae bacterium, assembly GCA_040255565.1. Classification (GTDB taxonomy): domain Bacteria; phylum Verrucomicrobiota; class Verrucomicrobiia; order Opitutales; family Opitutaceae; genus Opitutus. The sequence goes on from JBDZVH010000004.1 coordinate 458,846, forward strand.
TCGGTCCATCCTCGCGCTGACGGGCCTTCGCTCCGCCATTTTCCTCCGCCCCCAGCGGCATCCGCTCCGCGCGCTCGAGCACGCCCGGCACATTCGCCAAAACCTGCCGCGACAGCACTCCGTCTCCCGTTGGCGACCACACCGCCCACACCACCCGGGTCGGATCGTCGCCATGTTCAAACTCCTGCACGCGCACCCGCCCCGGCTCGTCACGCACGATCCGACCAAACCGATAATCCCCGAGCACCTTCTGCAAATGCGCGAGCGCATGAAACGACGGTTTCGGCTCGAAGTTCCGCGTGATTCCCGCGCTCGCGTGCAGGCTCGGCGTATCCCGATCGTTGAAAAAATAGATATACGCCCGCCCGACGTCCATCGATGCGAACAGGAGTAACGAGCGCACCAGCCACTGCGCCTGCTGCTCGTCCGTCACGCCGACCCAGTGCGGCATCTTCCCATTCGGATCCGCCTTCTTCGTGCTGCTGTCGTAACCGAACTCCGTGACCCACACTTCCTTCTCCGGCGCATGTGCATCGCGCCAGCGGCACAACGCGTCGACATCGTTCAGATACCGCAACAACTTCGGATTCTCGGGATAACTCCGCCGCCATGACGGATCCTGCTCGATCTCCGCGTAGATGTGCAGCGCGAGGACGTCATAGAGTTCCGGATACGGGGCGACGCACTCCACACTTTTGTCCCAGGCGCCGCTCGGACCCGCGGTGATGTTGCTCGTTGCGATTCGCATCCTGGGGTCGCCCTCGCGAATGCCACGCGCCATCGCGCGGAACATCCGCGTGTAATCCTCGTCGCTCCACTTCGTCGGCTCGTTGCCGATCTCCACCGTGTCGACGAGCCTTCGCTCGCCGGAAGGCCCGAACTCCCGCGCGTAGCGCCGTCCATAATCCCGGGCCTGGGTTTCGATGTCCGTCCACTTCTTGCGTTCGATGCTTTCGAACTGCAGCGAGACTTCGACGTTCCATCCCTTCTCCGTCCACTCGCGATAGCTGTCCGCCCAGTCCGTCCCATCCTTCCCGCGCGGCAGCGGCGCCGGCTCGGCGGGATCGTCGCCCAAGTCGCGGGCTACCTTGTGATACTCGCGCAGCCGCTGCGCCACCGGACGATACAACTCGGGATCAAAGGCCCGCTGCGTCGAATGCCCCGGAGCATAACTGTTCAAGCCGACGAATTCCCGCATCAGCGGTCGCGGCCGCGCGACGCTTGCCTCGGTCGCTCCCACAATCGCCGCGATCATCACCGCGCCCGCCCGAAACTTCGCTCTTCTCATCCCTGCAGGCTGGTCCGTCCGCCGCCGACGGCATTCGCCGCCTTCCTCAATCGCTTGAACATTCCCGGCGTGCGATGCGGTTTCGCCCCGCTCGTTCGGCTGATTGTCCGCGGCGGTTTTCTCGCGCGCCTTCGCGAAGCGGGCGCGTCCATCTCTGAACGCGCCCGCCGGACGAAGTCCTTTCCTCAGCGATCGCTTACGGCACCGTGTAGCCGACGAAGGCAAATTCGTTCGCCCGGTCGGTGACCGTCGAGCCCGTCGGCACGATCAGGTAGCGCGCGGCGGGTGTTTTCGGCGTCCCGTTGAAATCCGCGTCCCGCACCCATTGCTGCGAACCCGAGCTCGAAAGGCCCTGCGCGGAGTTGAATTTGAATCCGGTCGCGTCCGGTCCCTCCTTGACGGTGTCGAGATCGGCATCCCACCACATCGTGCCAAACCCGGCCTGGTTGCCGGAGCTGCTGGGCCGATAACGCGTCCACATTTCGGTGATACGCACGTTCGCGTAATTGGCGCCGAAATCGACATACCAATAGCGGTTCGCATAACCGGTGGCGGTGCTCGCATGGGGAGCGCTCGAGACGCCCGCCGGCGCGCCCGCGGTCGCATTCCACGTCGGCTGCTCGTCGAACGCGCCGGTCGCCGGACAATACGCGCCGCCACCCTGCCCCCAGGCGACAGGAGTGATGATCGTCGTCGGCTGCAGCTCATACGCGCCGACGTCGTAGGTGCCTGCCTGCGGCCGTGCGGTGCCGACGAAATCCGTCGTCACGCCATGACTGCTCACGTCCATGCCGGCATTATAGGCCGGTGAGCTGGCCGTCAGGTTGTAATCGCCGGCGGCCGGATTCACGAAGCCCACGCCCGCCACGGTGGATTCGTGGACCGCGTTGGACGACGTGAACGGCGCTCCGCTTTCCACATACCCGTAACCCGCGCCCGGCTGGGCCACGATGTTGTTGTAGTAGTAAACCGGCGCCGTCGTCTGATCGCGAACACCGGGACCTTCGGGCGTCACGATGGTGTTGTTGATGATCTTCACCGTCGTGCCCGCGACCAGGTTGTCGTCCCGCATGTAGACGCCAGGTTCGATGTTCGTCGGGCCCGAGTCGCCGCGGTGGATGACCACATTGTTGTAGATGTTGTGGCTCTTGCGCACCGAGAGGAAGATTCCCGCCCCGCCGCCGTCGGCCGTCGCCTCGATCCAGTTGTTGTAGATGTCCACCTCGTTCTTGCCGCCGGTGATGCCGTCGTTCTGCCAATGTGGCGACTCGCCGGGAGACTTGAACGAGACCTCGTGGCTCTGGATCCCGTAGCCGATGATCGTATTGTGATGGACCTTCCCGTTGGTCAGGCAGGTGTTGAGCTGGATGCCATCCCAACCGAGGTTTTCGAGGAGGTTGTCGTTCACCTCGACGTTGGCCAGGGTGTGGGCCGGGTTGACCGTGGTCAGCCCCAGATACATCCCTTCCGTCTCCGTATCGTGGATATAGTTGTGATGGATGTGCAGCCCGTCCAACACATAGCCCGTGGGCGCCGCATCGCTCTTCGCCATGATGCCCGCAAAGCCCGAGTTCGCGACTTCGATCCCGGTCACCTCTACATCGAGGGCGCCCACCCAGTTTCCGCTGGCCACGGACTGGCCGTTGTCGGTGATCCTCAATCCCGGCGCGCTGTTGCCCAACTCGTACCGGGATCCGTTAAGCTTGATGCCATAGGCGTATCCGGTTCCGGGCGTCCCTTTCAGGATGACGTGCTGGCAGCCACCGAGCACCATGCCGTGCCCCGCCGCATCGTCGACGGTCGGGATTTCGATGACGAACTGCCCGCCGGTGTTCGTGATTGTGACCGGATTCGCCGTCGTGCCCTGCGTGAGGTTGCGGAGGATCAGAAACTTTCGGGTGTGCGCCTCGATGAACACCGTGTCGCCCGGCGCGAGTGTATTGCTGACCGCCAGCGCTCCGGAACCGATCGTCGATTGCGAGAAGTCGACGGTTCCGTTCAGGCTGTCGAGCAGGACCGCTGACAGGGTCATGTTCGCAGCCCGGGCCGAAAGGCTGCAGCCGAACAGGACCAGAATCGCGCCGAGGAGCGAACGCGCCTCGACCGACGAAAGCCAGCTCCCGGCGCTGGCGTTGTTTTTCAGGGTGGGGGTTTTCATACGTGTGCGCCGGCGCCTTCGCCACGATGGTTCAGGCCGCCAGCTTCGCACCGTCGATGCACCTTCGCGACATCTCCAAGAAATGCTCGCTCAATCGCATGAGCCGGGCGACAACAGGATCCGCTGCCCTCGCGTCTCGTTCCTCTTCGAGCGACGAAAGCCTACTCGGATTTCGTCCGATCGCTCAACCGGTGCGACAGCAGCCAGTCGTAGATTTCCGGGTTGTCATAGGTCGCGGTCCATGAGTCGTGCTTTACTCCCGGATACACCGTCAGCCGCGGCGAGCCTCCCAGCTTCCTGATCGCGTCGATCATCTCCTGCGAGCGCTCCACCGGCACGACCGGATCCGCGTCGCCATGAAACGCCCACACGGGCACGTCGCGCAGCGTCCGCGCCAGCTGCCGCTCGCCCCCGCCGCAGACCGGCAGAATCGCGGCGTAACGCTCCGGATGCCGCACAGCTAGCGCCCACGTGCCAAAACCGCCCATGCTCAATCCCGTCAGATAGACCCGGTCGCGATCGATCCGCAGCTCGCGCGCCGCCTCCTCGATCAGCCCCTCGAGCGCGAAGATGTTCCACCACTCGCCCGGAGGACACTGCGGCGAGATCACGACGAAGGGAAAATCCCTCCCCGCCTCGATCAGCTTTGGCAGCCCGTGCTTCTTGATGAGTTCGAGGTCACTGCCCCGCTCGCCGGCGCCGTGCAAAAACAGCACGAGCGGCCAGTGTTTCTCCCGCTCGTCGGCGTAGCCGGACGGAAGGTATCGCAAATACCGATACTCCTGGACCATCGTGATCGTGGTCTTCTTCGCGGCTTGTCTGACCGTTGGCTTCATGGGCGTCTGACAACCGGACCACAGGCAGGCAATGACGACAAACAGGATGACGTTGCGGATTTTCATGCGTTCAAAGGGTTCGCGTCGTCTCATCGTGGAACTCGTCGACGCGGTCCGCGTGCAAAAGCCTTCCCGCCGCCGCCTTCGCGTGCCTCACGACCGCCTCGCGTCCGTCGCGCAACACGATCTCCACCGCCTCCGCGCCCGCGGTCGCCGGAGTCCGTCGCGCCCGAAAGCCGTCAATGACGACGTCCTCGAATTGCTCGATCTCCAGCGCGTGCCGGCAGAAATCCGGCAGGCCTTCCGCGCGCACCACGTCGAGGTTCCGCAGCGTCAGCCGTTTCACGCCACGCGCGAACAGCGCCGGGACGTCATGCTTGAACACCTTTCGCGACGGATCCCAGAACGGTCGCAGATCGAAGTTACCGCCAAACGACTCCTGCAGCGCGCTCGGCCGCAGCGTGAGCCGGCAATGGTCGAACGTCACCGCTTCGATCGCCCCGTCTCCTTCCCCGTAAATCACCACCCCGTGGTCGCCCGTCACCGAGACGTGACTGAACGTGACGTTGCGGACCGCCCGGAGGCGGGCTTCGTCCTGCCTCTCCTTCACCGCCGAAATGTGAATCGGCTCCCCCTTGCCCCACCACTTGCCTTTGTAGAGCCGGGTTTCGATCAGGATGTTCGAGAACGTCACGTGCTCGATCGTTTCGCCGTGACGGACGTTGAGCACGATGCCGCGGTTCGTGTCGCGGATGACGATGTTGTTGAACAGCAGATTTCGAAAGTCGTGCAGCCCCCAGCCGATCCGGATCGCCGCCGACCGCGACAGGAGCACGCAGTTCTGCACCACGATGTTCTCCGCCGTGCCCGTCCCGAAACCGTCCGCGCAGGGACTGAACGCAATCGCATCGTCCCCCGCCTCGATGTTGCAGTCGCTGATTCGCACGTTGCGAGTAAGGCTCACGTCCAGGCCGCCGCTGTTCGGCATCAGCAGGCTGCTCCTGATTTCCAGTCCGGTGAGCAACACGTCCTCCGAACACGCCACGTGCAGGCACCAGTTGGGTGCGTTCAATAATCTGACGTCGCGCACCAGCACGTCGCGACAGTGCCGCAGCAGGATCAGGATGCCCGGCCGGGGCTTGTGCTTGACCGGCCCATCGGAAGGATCGTCGTTGATTTTCAAATACGCCTCGCCCTGCCGCGTATGCCGGGCCTCGAAATCCCGCGACGTATCGGCCTCGCCATAGCGCGCAAACGCGTCGGCGTTGCCGTCGATGGCCCCCCGTCCGGTGAGCGCGACGTTCGTCGCTCCGTCCGCCAGGATCAGCGTGGTGTTCCGCAGTTCGCTCGCATAGGGCAACGCCCGGTAATCCGCGAGGTTCGGGCTGCCCTTCAACACCGCGCCGGCCTCCAGGTGCAGGGTGACGTTGCTGAGCAAGTCGACGGTGCCGATCAAATAGATCCCGGCCGGCACCAGCACCGTTCCGCCTCCGTCGCGATGACAGGCCGCGATCGTGCGATTGATCGCCTCGTGCTGCAGGGTCGCGCCGCCGCCCACGGCGCCGAAATCCCTGACGTTTTTCCAAGCCGACGGAGAGGGTTGCATCTCAGCGGCGGAGGATCGCGACCCAGTCTTCGTCGACTTCACGTGGCGGCAGGCCGAGCCGCACCCGCTGCCCGCCGCGCACGCGCGTCAGCGGTCCGTCGATCAGTTCGCCGCCGGTCCGCGGATTGAACCACTTCACGGTAAACTCGCCCGTCGTGTCGCGCAGGTCGATCGCCGAGACGTCGCCCCACGCCAGATACAGCAGGTAAATTTCGCCCGGTTTCGCCAGGCAGTAATGCGGCTCCGCGTTGATCGAATTGCCCACCAGTTCGTCCGCCGGCTGCATTTCCCAAAACGGGATTTTGTGTTCGTGGAAGAATTCGACTGCGATCCGCGCATAATCCCAGCTTCGATCACGGCTGCGAAAATCCTCGGCGTTGATGTCGTGCGCGGGCAACCGGTATCCAAAATAATACTCCACCCCGGCGCCGCCGCCCATGAGGTTGCCCCAGAGCGTGAGTTTGCGGATTTCGTGCAACGTGTAGGTGCGCCGCGGATCGCGCGCGACGCCGTCGAAGCCTTCGTAGCCAGGATCGGGCGGCACGCCGTAGGCCCAGTGCCCCTGCTCGTCGTTCGCGACCACCCAGGGGCGGCCGCTTTGCGCCGAATCGCGCACCCATTTCACCGTCCATTCGTGCGTCTCCGACCAGTCGTTCTGCAGCGAGAGTCCGGTCAAGGCCGAGCCCGCCCCGAGCAGCGGCGTATAGACGAATTCCTGTTCGTTCGTGAACGTGTGCAGGACGATGTTGCTGGGGTGGTAATGCGTATCCGCAATGAACTGCGCCATCGCCCGGATCTCGTCCGAGGTTTGCGTGTTCTCTTCGCCCAGATTCCACGTGACGCCCAACAGGTGTCCGAACCGTGCAATCAGTTCGCGCAGGTAAAGCTTCCGCTGCGGTCCGAGTGCGCCGTTGTCCAACGACTCGGGCACCTCTTTCACCTCGCGCGAGGTGCCAACGCGGTTGTCGTCCATTTCGTTTTCCTGCAGCTTGAAATGCAGGTGAACCCCGTTTGCCTGCGCGTGGTCGAACACGATCGCCCACTGCTCCAGCTTCGAGCAGTCGTAATGAAGCTTGTCCTGGCGCGACACGAAGGGCCAGACGTTGTCGCCGTCGCCGCCGGCGTTGTAGGGCAGGAACGACATCGTGTTCATGCCCTTGCCCGCGAGATAGTTGATCGCGCCGATCAAGCCTTTTCCCTTGCCGCCCGCCCAGGTCGGATCGCCTTCGCGCCAGTCGCGGATGTGAGGCTCCCAGGTCTTCAGGCGAACGTTTTGCTTGTCCGAAACGGTGTCGTCGAAATCCCGATACGCGAGCAGCGTCTCCGGCGAATCCGGTCCCGCCTTCAGGAAATACTCGCCGCTGCCCGCGAAACGCAGGTGATGCTTCCCGACGTAGTGCAGCCAGCCTCGGCCGCGAAAGTCGCGGCCGGTCTTGTCGCTCGCCGTGACATTGAACTCACCCTGGAGTCCGTCGAACGGCGCCAGCCGCGCCCCACCGCCGTCAATGGCGGTGTTCTTCCCGCGCCGGAACACGACCCGGTAGCTCCAGGTGCCCGTCCGGTCGGGAGCAAAGTGCGCGCGCCAGATGTTGCCTTCGTTCGCTGACGTGTTCGCCGCATCGCCATCCGCCGCAAAATAGCCGGGCACCGTGTAGCGCGGCGCGCCGGACTGGTGGGTGAAGGTCACCTCGAAACGGTAGTCCGTGAATGGATTCGGATCGCGGTCGGTTTCGTTCGCGGCGGGACCAGTCAGCGTGAGCGTGACCTTGTGCCACTGCTTGGCTTCGCCCTCGACGCGCACCGTTGCCGCGGCCCCTCGCAGCGCGACGCCGTGCGTGAAAGCGATCGCCAGCAAAATGAAAACGCGAAGCGGACCGAAGCGGGGCGAAAAGTTCATAGAAGAAACCGGAGCGGCGTGCGCCGATCGCTGCCGTCACGAGACCTCCGTTCGCATTCGGCGCCAAGCCACGATCGACTAAATCGCATGAGTGCGGACCGGAACCACTGCAGGCGGAGTCGATCTGGCCACGAAAGTGCCGGCCCGGTTCGGCGCAAGCGACGCGTTCGCCGATTCTACTTTTTCGTCCCGTCGCTGGGCGGCAGATATTCCTCCACGGTCGGGTCGCCGAGTTCCACCCGGCCGGCGGGGACATACGGCAGGTGAATGAGAACGGGGTCGCGCGTCTGCCGGCCGAAGTGCGGCGCGCCCGCCTTGATCAACGTCGCCAGCACCTCGTTCAGCTTCACGCCGTCCGAATGCGTACTCACGCGTGCATGCCAGAGCAGCACCTTCCGCTGCTTTTTGGCCGCTTCGTAGTTGTAGGCGACGAGTCGCACGAAATGCCGGCCGGCGACACCCTCTCGTCGCAATCCCTCTCGCTTCCACCAAGGCATCGGCCCTTGCGCGCGTTGGCCCGCGACGAGATCGAGCAGTTCGCTTTCGTTCCAAAACGTCTGTCCCAGGATCGGATTCTCTTCGTCGACTCGTCCATCGATGTCCTCGATCCGCGGCTCCATCTCGCCCCATTCGAACACGAGCAACTGCGAGGGGCGATCGTGCTCGGGACTCACCGGGATGTAGCCCTGCGACGCGAGCGCCTGCGCCAGCCACCGATGCACATCCTGGCGCGCCGGAGCATCGGCACGCTCCTCCAGTTCAGCCGTAACCGGAAAATACACGACCGGCTTTTCCACCGTCGGTGACGGTAACTTGCGGCCTTCGGCCGTCACATCGACCACGATCCTGACCTGCGTCGTGGTGCGGGGGCCGAAGAGTTCCGCCCGTCCGGCAAGCGGCAGCACCAGCGCCAACGTCATCCACCGCACCGCTGTGCCTCCCCATCCTGACAGGGGTGTATTCATCGTCTGCTGCGCCTTTATAGCCGGTTCGAACGGTAGCGGGGAGGGAAAATTCCAGCGCCCGGCTGCGCGTCCGCGAAAGTGAGCGCCCGCTATCGGAGCGATCCGAATAGCGGGCGGTTGCGAAACACGGCGATCGATCTCGCGCGTTGCTAGAAATCCATCCGCAGTGTGAACTCGTAGGTGCGGGGGGCGCCGTAGAAGTTGCGGCTGGAGAGGTAGTACTCGTCGGTCAGGTTTTTCACCATGAAGGACGCGGTGTATTTCGCCCGGCCATACGTGAAGCTGCCACCGAAGCCGGCGGAGAGGACGAGAAAGTCGTCGAGTTTCCAGGCTTGGGCCAGGGTGTTGTTCAACACCACCAGCGTGTCCGTATGCCGACGTTCGTCCACCCAGCGGCCGTTGCCGATGACATAGAAGTTGTCGAGCTTCCCCCAAGCCCCGAAATCGTGGCGGATGTTGGCGCCAAACGTGTGATGCGGGGCGTAGGCCAGGCCCACGTTCTGGCGGGTCAGCACGCGCTGACCGTTGATCGTGGTGGCGGTGCCTTCATCGCTCTTCACGTAGGAGTAGGTGTAGGCGTAGCCGATGCCGATCTGCGTGTGCCGCGTGGGCCGGTAGCTGAGGTCCAGTTCGGCGCCGGTGCTGCTGTTCACGCCGGACTGGGCGATCGGGGTGAAGGTTTCGCCGTTGATGGTGACGGATGGGAGGAAGCGAACGATATCCTTCTCCTCGAGCGAATAGATCGAGAGCACGCCGGACACCTTGCCTTTGAACATGTCGGTCTTCACCCCGAAATCATAGCCCTTGCCGCTGCCGGGGACGGGATTGAAGAACGTGCCGTCCGGATGGCGGCCGGTCGTCGTGTAGAGGTTGACGATCGACGTCGAATAATTCGCGAAGAAGGACAGCCCCGCCACCGGTTTGTAGAGCACGCCGACCTGCGGGGAGGTCTTGGAGGGATACTCGGCATAAGTCTGAGTCGGGTTCGGCGTATTCACATTCTGGCGACCGTCCGAACGGATTTTGTCCACCCGCACGCCGAGCAGCGTGTGCACCTTGTCGTCGAGCAGCGTGAGCTGGTTCACGAAGTAGCCGCTGTTGACGGTGTTGCGGGCGTGATTGCCGGTGTTGTTGGCGGTGCCCAACCCTTCGAACCGCTCCGAGCGGATCCAGGTCGAAGGATCGTTGAGATTCCAGCGCACATCGTTGTTCACCGGCGGTGCGATTTCGTTATACACCTGGACGAACTTTTCCTTGCCGAGTTGGTAGCCGAAGAGGTTCTGCACCTTCACGCCGTGAAACTCGAAATTGTTGAGGAGTTCGACCTGGCGATACTTGTCCCATGAGCCGCGAATGCCGCGGCTGTAGCCGCGGCCCTGCAGCGTCGGCGGATTCGTCGGCGCACCGCCGGCCACGCTCGCGATGACCGTCGTCGGGCTGTTGTAACGGACGTTGTCCTCCCAGCTCACATCCGACCAGTTGGCGCGCAGGGTCAGGTTCTCGTTGAACTTGTGGACGAGTTCGACCGTGAAGGCATCCATCGTCACGTCCTTGAAATCGTGCGGTCCCCGGAAATTGAAACTGCGGTCCACCGCTCCGAGCATGCCCCGCTGCGGATCGAGGAAGGGGTGATACGGAATCGAGCTCTGCGGATCTTCCCGGCTCTTCGTGCTCTCGTATTCGATCGTGAGCGTGGTCTCCGGGCGGATCCACCAGGTCATCGAAGGATACAGCACCGTCTGCTGCTTGCGATGGTTCGCCATCCAGGACTGCGAATCCTCGATCGATCCCACGAACCGGACCGCGAAATTCTTGGCGGGCGTGGGAATGTTCACGTCCACCGACCCCTTGTAGAAATCGTAGCTGCCGAGCCGGACGCTCGAGCTCATGATTTTCCGCTGCACAGGACGTTTGGTGATATAGTTCACGCTGCCGCCCGGGGACGCCTGCCCGTAGAGCACCGAGGACGGCCCCTTCAGGATCTCGACGCGCGCGATGGTGACCGGATCGACCAGGCGCAGGCGCCGGAAGCCGTTTCGATTCGGCACGAATCCGCCCTGACCGCGCAGGATGAAGCCGAGCGTGTCGCCATTCTGCAGGTCGGAGCCCGCGGTGCCGCCGCCGCCAACACCCGACGCGAACGAAACGATGTCGACCAGGTCACGCGCACCGATGTCCTGGATGAAGTTCTCGTTGAAGACGGTCAGGTTGAGCGGGAGGTTGATCAGCTCCGTGCGGGTGCGCGTGCCGGACAAGGCTTGGGGCGAGTAATAACCCTCTTCCGATGCGTCGGTGACCTGGAACGGCGAGAGGACGACGACATCCTTGTCCTGATTCGCCGCGGCGGAGGGAGCGGTCGTGGCTTGGCCGAACGCCGTCAGTGCCGTCAAGGGCAGGCTGGCGGCCAGTCGCCAGGCCCGGCTTTTGCTGGGGGATGGTAGTTTCATGTTTGGGATTCCACGTTTTGCTTAACGATGGTGGAAAGGGTTTGGGCGGGATGATGCGAGAACGGATCGAGCAATGGATCATCCGGGGTAGCGGGGTGCTGCGGCGAAAGTGCGATTGTTTCCGCCGAACGAAACCGAGCGCTTGCTCAATCGCATGAGCGGGCCGTTGAACTTGCCCGCAACTTGGCGGCGCTTTCGCGTCGGCGCGTGGACGCCCCGCGGCCGGCCTATTTGCCTGCCATTCCGCGCCGCGATCGGACCGCGAATTTTGGCGTGTCCCGCCTCCGGCGGAAAGATGCAGATCGCAGCCCGAACGACATTTTATCAGAATCCGTCGCGACGATGTCGGCTCCTATTGTCTCGCGCCTGCCGGTCCTGGCTCGATGCGCTCTCATGCGATTGAGCGCGCTCAACGTTTCAGAAAATCATCTTCAAACGCCTACTGCGGGCATGCAGACCGCTACGGGCCAGCCGATCTCCTCGCGCCCCCCTTCCCCGCTCTCCACCACGCGCCGCGCCGCGCTCCGGCCGCTTCGTTTACAGCCGCAGTGGTCCGGATCTCGCTCCGTGTTCCGGCACACCTGGGAGGGCATCGTCAACGTCGACCAGTTCCGTTGGATGGTCCGCCGGGACCTGCAGGAGCAGCTCGAGATGGCCCAGCGTGAACTCCGCGCGACGCACGTGCGCGCGGTGGGAATGTTCGACGATGAGATGCGCGTCTTCTGCCAGGGGCCCGGCGCCTTCATGGGCTACGAGCCGAGCGAACCGCGCACGAACTGGCAGACCGTCGACTACGTCATCGATTCGCTCGTCGATCGCGGACTGCACCCGGTGTTCACCACGAGCTTCATCCCCGCCGCGCTCGCGGGGGGGCCGACGACGGTATTCACGACGAAAGCACACACCAGTCCGCCGAAGGACTGGCGCGAATGGGAAAAGTTCGTCCGCGATGCGGTCCTGCACGCCGTCGACCGTTATTCGCTTTCCGTCGTGCGCACCTGGCCGTTCGAAGTGTGGAACGAGCCCAACCTCGAGGGCTGGTTCTGGGGCGGAACGCAGCAGGATTTCCTCCGCCTCTGGCAAAGCACCCATCGCGCGATCAAATCGGTCGATGCCTCTCTCCGCGTCGGCGGGCCCTCCACGGCGCGCGCGGAATGGATGGAAGACCTGCTCGAGTTCGGCGCGGCCAACGACTGTGCCCCCGATTATCTCATCACCCACATTTATAACAACGACAGCGCCGTCGACCACCCGCTCGCGCCCTTCGATCCCACCGCCACGGACCGCGGCAGCAAGTCGCCGACGTTTGCCATGGACCTCATGCGCGGCGTTCGCGCCATGCTCGACCGCCGCGGTTTCAAGGGCGAACTCCACTGGAACGAATGGGGCCGCTCGTTCCACGCCGTCGATCATCACCGCGAAAACCCCTCCGAGGCCGCCTTCATCGTCCGCCTGCTCAGCGAAGTTTCCCAGGAGGCCGACGCGTTCTCGTATTGGTGCCTCAGCGACATCTACGACCAGGTCGGTTATGGCCGCGAAGCCTTCTTCGGCGGTTACGGCCTGCTGAGCTTGCAGGGCTTGCGCAAACCCGCCTACCACGCATTCGAACTTCTCTCCCGGCTCGGCACCGAACGCGTCGCCGTGCACGGCGAGGGCGTCGAACCGACGTGCAATGCGATCGCCACCGTCTCGTCCGATCGCGCGCATGTGCTGGTCTTCGCCTACGAGCCGGCCGACGATAGCACATGCGACTCGATCGGTGTCACTGTTGAGCTGCCCGACGGGGCCGCACCCGGCCCGCTGTTCCGCATCGATTCCTCCGAAAATAACGTCATCGCCCGCTGGCGCGAGCTCGGCAGTCCGGTGTATCTGTCCCGCGAACACACGCGTGAGCTCGCCGCCACCAACGCCCTCGCCCCGTCCTCCACTCCCGTCACGGTCGAGAATGGAGTCGCGCGCTTCACCATGGAATGCCCCGGCGTGGCGCTGCTCGAGATCCGGCTCCGCCCGAATCAGGGATAGCGCGTGCCGTGCCCTCGCCGCCATGCCACGGCTGCTGCTCCTTCTGACATTACTGGCCAGCCTCGGCCATCACGGCGTTGCTGCGGTCACCTCCGTCGCGCCACCGCCCAACTTCGTGCTGATTCTCGCCGACGACATGGGCTACGCCGACATCGGCCCGTTCGGCTCCACCCTCCATCGCACTCCCGCCCTCGATCGCATGGCGCGGGAGGGCATGAAGTTGACAAGCTTTTATGCCGCGCCGGTGTGCTCCCCGTCCCGCGCGCAAGTTCTCACCGGCTCCTACGCCCAACGCGTTTCCGTGCCATTCGTCGTCCTCCCCGACGATCGGCACGGACTTCATCCGGACGAACGCACCCTTCCGGAACTTCTCCGCGAGCGTGGTTATGCGACCATGGCGATCGGCAAATGGCATCTGGGTCACGAGCCGCAGCACCTCCCGACCCACCACGGTTTCGACCGCTACTTCGGCTTGCCCTACGATCGACGAATCCGACTTCCGCTCATGCGCGACGACACGGTGGTCGAGACCCTCGAAGGCGATGAGCGCAACACCCAGACCGCACGCTTCACCGACGAAGCGCTGCGTTTCATCGCGGAACAGCGCACGCGGCCGTTCTTCCTCTACTTCGCCGCCACCGCCGTTCACGTCCCCTTGCTTCCCGGAAAAAACTTCCAGGGCAAATCGGCCAACGGACCCTACGGCGATTGGGTCGAGGAACTCGATGCCAGCGTCGGCCGCATCCTCGAGGCGCTCCGCGAGAACGGTCTCGAGGAAAACACGCTCGTGATCTTCACCAGCGACAACGGACCGTGGCTGCCGTATGGCGCGGAGGCCGGCACCGCCGGCCCTTTGCGCGGCGGCAAGGGGTCCACTTGGGAAGGCGGAGTGCGCGTCCCTGCTCTCGCGCGGTGGCCCGGCCGCATTCCTGCGGGCGCGGTGAGCGACGCCGCCATCGGCCTCATCGATTTGCTGCCCACCTTCGTCTCGCTCGCCGGCGCGCCGATTCCCGAAGCGCCCCGCATCGATGGTCGCGACCTTTCCCCGCTCCTTTTGGGCGACAACGTCGTCTCGCCGCACGAGGCGTGGTTTTTCTACAACGTGGATCGTCTCGAAGCCGTGCGCTCGGGTCCGTGGAAACTCGCGCTTCGACCACAAATCGAGAACCTGGGCGACCCACAATTCCCGCCGGATGCCGCCGGCTCCTCCGCTCGTCTCTACAATTTGAATACTGATCTCGGCGAGCGCACCGACCTCGCTGCGCGGCACCCCCACGTCGTCCGGCGTCTCCAGCGACTCGCGTCCGCGATGGCGCGCGATCTCGGCGACGGCGCACCGGGCCCCGGCGTCCGCCCCGCGGCTCGCGCCGAATGAACCGGCCCCCCGTCGATCGAAATCCTGTCCTGCTCGTGAGCCTCGCCGACTTCCCTCCCCTCGCCCGCTTCCGCCGCCGCCTCCTCGATCTCCCCATCGAGGAGCTCGATTCCAATTGGGAGGATGTGCTGTTGCCCTACGGTGCCGCCCTCGCCGGTGCAGCCTGGAATGATCCCGAGCTCACCGCTTGGGCGCGACGCTGGGCCGACCGCCAGCTGGCTGCCGGCGTGCAGGTCATACCGCAACGCGAAGACTGCGCCGTTCCCGCAAAATCCGGTTTTTTTCTCAACGAGTATTGCGGCATCTGGGGAGGACCGCTCGTCCTCTCGGCGCTGGCAGAATTCAGTCCCCAATCCGGCGATCGCGACGCGATCGCCACGATCTGCGATTATGTCCTGACCGGCGGCACGCGGCTCGACGGTGGCATCCTCGCGCACGGCGGATGGCCCGATGCCCGCCGGACCGCGTGGGTCGACACCTTGTTTTACTCGGCCAGCGTTCTCGCGGCCGGTTACCGCGTCACGGGAAATGTCGCTTACGCCGACGAGGCGATGAAGCAATGCCTGCTGCATGCCCGTTACCTGCGCGACGAGACCACCGGCTGTTTCTTTCACGATGTCGATCCTGCGACCGGACGCCGTAGCCCGTCGCTTTGGTCGCGAGGCAATGGCTGGGTGATGCTTTCTTTCGCGGACACGTTGGAAGCGTGCCCGGCCGATACGGCCGAGTGGAAGAATCTTCTCGCGCTCTACCGTTCGCTCGCCGCGGGTCTGCTACGTCTTCAACACCCGTGCGGACTCTGGCGGATTGTTCCGGAATGCGAGGAATCGCATCTGGAAACCAGCGGCTCCACGATGATCCTCGCGGGCCTCGCCGCCGGCGTCTCCGCGGGCTGGCTCGACGCGTCCGTGATGCAGCCTGTCCTGCGCGGCTGGCGGGAATTGCTCGAGTGGATCGTTCCGCAAACAGGCGCATTGGTGGGCGCGCAGTTCCCCGCCGGCGTCGGCGGCTGGGAGATTCACAAACTCTCCGGCTTGGGCGAACGCACCTATGCCACGGGTCTCTTTCTCCGCCTCGTTGCCCAATTGAAGCGCAGCGGCGCCCTTTGATTTCGAACCTTTCCCGCCATGCCTGAGTGGAAATCTGACGACGAACTTTTCCGCCTTTGCCGGCGCGAACTCTATACGCCGGTCGTGGGCGACATCCTCGACACCCTCGGCGAATACCATCGGTTTCTTCCGGCACCCGTCCAACCGATGCGCGAGGACATGACCCTGGCCGGCCGCGCGATGCCTGCGTTGGCGATCGATGTGCATGGACCGCAGGCCAAACCTTTCGGTCTGCTCACCGCGGCGCTCGATGACCTGCGTCCCGGCGAGGTCTACGTCTGCGGCGGCGGCACCATGCGCTCCGCTTACTGGGGCGAGATTCTCACGGCCACGGCCCGCGCGCGCGGCGCCGCGGGCGCCGTGATCGACGGTTATCACCGCGACACGCCGAAGGTGCTCGAGCAAAACTGGCCGGTCTTCAGCCGCGGCCGTTTTGCGCAGGACTCCTCGGTGCGCACCGCCATTGCCGCCTACCGCTGCCCGATCGAAATCGGCGGCGTCTGGATTGAGCCGGACGATCTGGTGTTCGGCGATCTCGACGGCGTCGTCATCGTTCCTCGCGCCATCGAGGCCGAGGTGGTTTCCCGCGCCCTGGAGAAGGCCCGTGGCGAAAAGGTGGTTCGCCAAGCCATCGAGGGCGGCATGTCCGCCACCGACGCCTTCAAGAAATTCGGCATTCTCTAGTTCAGCTGAGCCCCGACGCGGCCCTTCGTCCGCGCCGTTCACGTTCCGCATGCGCACGATCTACAAATTCCCACGCCGGTTTACCTGGGGTGTCGCCGCCGCCGCCCCGCAAATCGAGGGAGCCGCCTTCGAGGACGGCAAGGGCGAGTCGGTCTGGGACCGCTTTGCCCGGATTCCCGGCAAAATCGCGAACGGCGACACTCTCGATGTCGCCTGCGACCACTACCACCGCTACCGACAGGACTTCGCGCTCATGCGGACGCTCGGCGTGAAGAACTATCGGTTCTCGATCGCCTGGCCGCGGATCTTTCCGAAGGGCCGTGGCACGGCGAATCCGAAGGGGCTCGCCTTTTACGACCGGCTGATCGACGCCATGCTTGCTCACGGTATCCAGCCATATGCGACAATGTTTCATTGGGACCTGCCGCAGGCGCTCGAAGATATTGGCGGTTGGCGCGTCCGGGCGACGGCCGAGGCGTTCGGTGTTTACGCCGACACGATCGTCAGGGCCTACGGCGACCGCGTGAAGCACTGGATCACGCTCAACGAAATGCGCTGTTTCACCGTGCTCGCTTATGGCGATACGATCCGGCCGCCCGGCGTGATCGAGTCCATCCAGGTGGTCAACCAGACCTATCACCATGCCCTCCTGGCCCACGGGCATGGAGTTCGCGCCGTGCGGGAACACGGCGGCCGCGGTGCGCAGGTCGGTCTCACGGACGACTCCACGATCACGGTCCCGGTGACGGAAACGCCCGACGACATCGCCGCGGCCCGCGTTCGGTTTCAGGAGCTCAACTGCCGCTCCATCGATCCGATCTTCCGCGGACACTACTCGCCGATTTACCGACGCCTCTATGGCCGCGATGGCGCTAAGGTGCAGCGCGGCGATTTCGAGCTCATCGCGCTGCCCACCGACTTCTTCGGTTTCAACATCTACACCGGCGTATTCGTGCGGGCAGGACGCGGCGGCCAACCCGAGCAGCTTCCTTTTCCCAAGGGCTACCCGTCTCCGGAAAATTCCTGGTGGCTGAAGCTCCTCCCTCGCGCGATGTATTGGGGCCTGCAGCACGTCACCCGCCTCTATCGGCCGAAGGCGATCTACATCACCGAAAATGGGGCCGGCTACGACGATGAGCCGCCCGTCGACGGCGAAGTCTTCGATGTTCATCGTCTCGAATACGTCCGCCAGTGTCTCGTCGAGTTGCATCACGCGATTCAGGATGGCGCGCCGGTCCGCGGTTACTTCCTCTGGTCGTTCATGGACAACTTCGAATGGCTCGACGGCTACGCCCGCCATTTCGGCATCTGCTACACGGACTACAAAACCCTCAGGCGCACTCCGAAGCTCAGCGCCCGCTGGTATTCGGAAGTGATGAAGCGCAACCAGCTCGTCTGAGCCGGGCGTCTCAGGGCCCGTGTCGCGCCCTGCTTGCCGACCCCGTTGCGCTCCGAAGTTTCAGCTCTTCGAGCAAGGCCATCCCGAGAAAGGTCGTGCCATAGAGAACCGTCAGAGGGCGTCGCCGCACATACGCCATGCTGTTCGGATTGAACAGACCGCCGTCGAGATTCGGATCCTCGCCGCGATACTGATGGCGCAGGCACCAGCCGAGCGCGCGCCGCGCCGCCGCAAGATGCTCCGGATTTTTTGTGCTCCGGTGGAGTTCATAGAGCAGATACGCCCAGATCGCGGTGCCTTTGTCGTCGCTCGGATCGCCCGGTTTCGGCCGGACGAAAAGAAACGTCCAGCGTCCTTCTGGCGCCTGACATTCCAGCACGCGTTTCGCGAGTTCGTCGGCCAGCTGCAAGTAGCGCGGGTCACCGGACAGGCGGTGCGCGTCGAGATAGCCCTCGAACACCCACGCGTGTCCCTTGATGTCCGGATCCCAAATTTCGCGATCTTCCTCGCGCATCCAGCCACGCGCCAGCAGCCCGCCCTCACGTCCCATGTGTTCGAGGTGGCTGTCTAGAAATCGCTTTCCCGCGGCCGCCACGGAGCTCGAGTGCGTCGCCTGATACAAACGCCGGAAACCGATAATGCCGAACACCGACTCGTCGAGCGTGTGCGGCGTCCAGTCGTTACGTTCAACGATCCAATCCTGCGGCACCACCGGATACTGCTTCATCAATCGCTCCGCGGCGGAGACGAGAAGCTTCGTGCGCTCCAGGAATTCCGGCCGCCCCGTTTCGCGGTGCGCCGACATCCAGCCCCAGCCCGCGAGAAACAACGAATCCGCCGTCGAGATATACTCCGCCCAGCCGTTCGGTGTTGCGCGCGACGGCTCCCAACGCACCGTCGACACGCCATACGCCGGATGCGTCGCGTCGAGCATTCCGAACTGCAGGCTGCGCTCCGCCGCCGCGATCGCCGCGACGCGAAACTTTCCCGCCAAGCCCGCCGTGCGTGCAAAGTCCTCGTGCGAGAGCGCAAACAACAGGTCGATCGCCGGGCCCCAGGACCAGAGCCAGTGCGCCATGCGGTGAGCCCGGTGCGTCGGATCGTAGACGAGATGAAAGCCGCCTTCGAAAAAACTTCCGGGCTGACGCACTTGCGCGGCCAGCAGGTTGCGCCCCACCGCCAGCGCCGCGTTCTCGACGAAAGTGCGGTCATCCCACCACGCGCCGCGCACGTCCACTGGCGTGCGCTCCGCCTGACGCGGCGTGATCACCGATTGGCTCACCGGCTGCCACGCTCCCGCGCCCGCACGTTCCCATAGCGTCACGCTTCCGCCCCATTCCGGACTGCTCAAACGGATCCGCACCGACGTCTCGGCGCCGAGTGTGCGGCGAAAATACATCCCTGGCGGCTTCAGGGTCGCGCTGCGCAAATGCAGCAGGTTCTCTCCGGGCTCGAGTTGCGCGACGGGGATTACGATCTCCCGCTCGATCGCTCCACCGAGCGGCGAAAACCGCCCGTTCAGCTTCCACGTGCCCCGTTCTTCGTCGTCGAACCTGGCCACGAGTTCCCAGCCCGCTGCGTCGGTGAGCTCGTTGAAAAAGAAGACGTTCTCGGCGCCGCGTCTCGCCTCTTCCTCATTGGACACGCCCGGCGGCGGCGGCAGATAGATGATGCCCGGCTCACCGACGTCATCGCCGAGCTCGAGCCGCGTCAGCCCGTCCGTCTCGAGCCGCAGTTCGCGCGGCTGGCCGGTCGCATTCCCCACCGGGATCAGCAGCTCGCGGTCCGCCGCTGAAAACGCCACGCGTAATTCGCCAGTGGGTTCCGGAGCGCCGGCCATGCCGCTCGCCAACAGCCATGCGGCGGCGAGCGTCCGGTTCCCCCGTCGTATCCAGCTCCTGGTGACGCTCATGCCACGACCGTCTCCACCTCATGGGCGACGCGCGGCTCCACCCAGGTGCTTCGCAGCAAATGCATTCGCGTCGCTTCGCGCAGGCCTTTCTCGAAACGGCGCATCTTGTCGACCACGCAGTCGACGGCCGCCATGGCCACGTCGCCCGCCGAACGGTCGATGCCGCCGTCGAACGGCGCCGACGCCGATCCGAGGCCGAGCCACAGCGCGTCGAAACCCTCGTCCCGCGCTCGCGCCACCACGGTCGCTTCCGGGCACACAACGACCGAGGGCTGATAAGCGTTCAGCCATTCCTCAAACACCGTCTGTTTGCCGGCATCGTCCGGCAGGAAGCACACCGGCACCCGGTCGCCCGGTGCGACGTCGGTCTGGTTGCGCAGAAAACAGCCATGCAGCAATCCGCTGCTCGCGGAATCGAACTGGCTGCCGATGGCAAGCCCCACCCGGGTGTGACCGAGTCGGCGGACCTGCCGCAGGATCAGTTCGGCATCGCGGTAATGATCGGGACCAACGACGTCCACCCACTCGCTCAAACGGTGATCGTTCAGGCCGACGAGCGAGAACTCGCCCCAGGCCGGCGTCAGCAACGAGAACTCGAAGCTGCGATGCACCGGAAAGATCACGCCTTCGACCCCCCGCGCCCGCACGATCTGCACGAGCCGGCCCGTGCTCATGCCCGGCTCGCGGGTCCAGATCTCCTCGAGGTGATAACCGAGTTCGTCGGCGCGACGCTTCGCGCTTTCAAACAGCACCCGTGCCTCCGCGACCGTGCGCCAGTGAGTGCGCTGCGATTCCTGATTGATCCACGCGATAGGAAGCCGCCCCGCGCCCTGCTTGTCGCCGCGCAGCATCGCGAGATTCCGGGCCGCGACGTTGAGGCGATAACCGAGTTCCTCTGCCGCCGCCTGAACCCGCAAGCGCGTCGGCAGCGGGATCGAAGGCGAATTCTTCAACGCCAGGCAGATCGTGCTTGGATGCACGCCGCAGGCGCGGGCGACATCACGCTGAGTTACGGGGGCGGTGGGGGACATGAACTCCTTGGGCCGATGTGATGCGCCACTGTAGTCCTATTTTAGGCGTTGCAGAATGGGAGCTCTGGTAGAAAACATGTGTTTTCTGGCATCGCCGTTTTCATGTCGCACCGCCCCGACCCCACCATCAAAACGCGCCTGCTGCTGCGGCCCGTGAAGTCGTCGATCGGCACCATCCGACTCGGCGGCATCAACCAGGGCGGATTCGGCATCGGTCGCCCGCCCGACCGCCGCCGCAAGCTGACGTGCTACGGTTTTACCTACATCATGAACGGCACCGGGGTGTATTCCGATGCGTCCACGCCGGAGACGCCCGTGAGCAAGGGCGACCTCGTGATTTTTTTTCCTTCACGTCCGCACCAGTGTTGCACGCGGCCGGGGGAATTTTGGGACGAACTTTGGTTCGAATGCGAAGGGCCCGCGTTCGATCTCATGCGGCAGACCGGCATGATAACGCCGAAGCGTCCGCTGCATCACACGCAGGACAGCGATTTCTGGTTTCGTCGTTTCTTCCAGATCATTCCGCCGCTGCACCTGCGCGAGAAGACTCCGCCCGAGGTGATCGTCACCCGCTTTTTCGCCGTCGTTACGGAACTGCTCGCGGGCAATGAATCTGCCGAGGAGGCTCCCGCGCCCGCAAGTGAAGGTTGGCTGACCGACGCCTGCGAACTGCTCGGCACGCACGAGGGTGTCAGCGGTCTGGAACCCGAGGTCGTCGCGCGCCGGCTCGGCTTCTCCTACGAGTCGTTTCGCAAAAAGTTCCGGGACGCCGTCGGCATCGCCCCCGGCCGTTTCCATCTCGATTCCCGCATCGATCGGGCCGCGGCCCTGCTTCACCAAGGCCGGCTCACCATCAAGGAAATCGCGGCGCAACTGGAGTTCTGTGACGAGTTCTACTTTTCGCGCTGCTTCAAACGGCGTTTCGGCCAGTCGCCCCGCGCCTTCCGCCGTCGTGTGCGCGGCACCGCGTAGACCTTGGCGCGTTCCTAGACGCGCGCCTGGTTCCGAAATGCCCGCGGCGTCAGGCCCGTTTCGCGCTTGAACGCCACGCTGAGGTATTCGACGTGCTCAAATCCCGTGCGCTCCGCGATCGTGTAAAGCGGGAGATCCGTGTCAGCGAGCAACTGCTGCACGCGCGACAATCTCAGATGAAGAATCTCTTCGTGGGGCGATCGTCCAAGCAGCTTGCGGAACCGTTGCTCTAGCACCCGCCGCGAGATTTTCACGGCATTCAACACGTCCGCGACGTTGATCCCTTCACAAGCATGGCTGCGGATGAACTGCACCGCCCGCACCACTTCGCGGTCGTCCAGCGCCAGCACATCCGTGGACTGCCGCGCCGCCACGCCCAACGGCGGAATCAGATGCGGCTCGGGCAACACCTTTCCGCCGGTCATCAATCGATCCAGCAACGCCGCTGCTTCATAGCCGGCCCGCCGTGTGTTCGGGATCACGCTCGAGAGCGGCGGCGTCGCCAGCTCGCAGAGGAGTTCGTCGTTGTCGACACCCAGCACCGCCACCTCGTCCGGCACCGCGAGGCCCGTCTGCCGGCACGCCTCCAGCACCTCGCGTCCGCGCAGGTCGTAGCAGGCGAGAATCCCCACCGGTTTCGGCAGCGCACGCAACCACGTCACCAACTTCCGCCGTTCCGACGCCAGATCGCCGGTTCTGCCTTTCAGCGAGTAGATGCGGCAATCGTGTCCGGCGTCGCGCACCCGCTGCGCAAAGTGATGCTCGCGCCAGAGCGACCAGTTGAAGCGCGAGTCGCCGCAAAATGCGAAATGCTTGAAGCCGCGCTCGAGCAGATGCCCCGCCGCCATCGCCGCGATCGCTGCATCGTCCGTCTCCACCCAAGGCAGCGACGGCAGCAGCCGCCCCGCACTCAGGTCCACGCACGGAACCTTGGCGCGTGTCACCGCCTGGGCGATCCGGGGCGTCTCGATCCGCGCAAGGATCCCGTCCCCTTTCCATCCCTTCAACCAGGCGGTCGGATCGTCTCCGCGCCCCTGCTCCATCAGGTGAAAAGACCACGCCGGGTGCTCCCGCACGTAGTGGATCACGCCCTGCAGCAGTCCGCGCGCATAGGCATTGGACGTCTCGATCAGCAACGCCACCTGACGGCGGCGGGGCGCGGAGCGACGGGAGCCGGGCGATCTCACCGCGCAGGTATGCAGATCGCTTCGCAAAAAATCAACTCAGGCCATCGCCCTCCGGCAGGGGCAGTGATTTTCGATGACGAACGCCGACGCAACGATTGGTGAAAAATCTCAGAATTATTGCGCCAAGTCTCATGGGAGCCGGCCGACGGCTGTGTTAATTTTGGCGTCGCCCCACCCCCATGTCCGCTGGCCGCTCGCTTTCTCGTTCCGCCCTCGCCGTCCTCGTTGTGAGCGGCACCGTCTTCGCCGCTTCGACCGAATCCCATTCCGCGTCGGCGCTGTCCTACCGGAAGGTTCAGCTGAACACCGAGTTCTTCGCCGAAGGAGGCGCTTTCGGAGATCTCGATCGCGACGGTCACGTCGATGCGATCGCCGGCCCGTTCTGGTATGCCGGTCCGGATTTCGTCGAGCGGCATGAACTGTATCCACCAAAACCTTTCGATCCGCTCGGTTACTCGGACAACTTCTCCGCGTTCGTCCACGACTTCGACGGCGACGGCTGGCCCGATGTGTTTGTCATCGGTTTTCCCGGTCAGGAGGCTTTCTGGCTCGAAAACCCCCGCGACCGGGCCGGCACGTGGAGACGTCATTTTGCCTACGCGCCCGTCGATAACGAGTCACCCACGTTCGGGCCCCTGCTCGCGGCCGACCGTCCGGTGCTCGTTTGCATGAGCAACGGTCGCATGGGCTATGCGAAATCCGATGCCCGCGATCCGACGCGGTCATGGACGTTTCATCCCGTCACCGAGACAAGGACTTGGAATCGTTTCACGCACGGTCTCGGCTTCGGCGACGTCAATGCCGACGGTCGCGCCGACCTGCTTGCGTCGGAGGGCTGGTGGGAACAGCCGGCTTCGCTCGTCAACGACCCGGTCTGGATCCACCACCCCGCTTCTTTCGGAAACGGCGCACACATCCACGTGCTCGACGTCAACGCCGACGGATTGCCCGACGTCATCACGTCGCTCAACGCGCACGGCTACGGCTTGAGCTGGTTCGAGCAGGTGCGCGGCGACGAGGGCGACGTCTCGTTTCGCGAGCACCCGATCCTTTCGAAGACCGAAGAGACCGTCGCGGACGTTCAATTCTCCCAGCTTCACGCCGTCACGCTCGCCGACATGGATGGCGATCGCGTCCCCGACATCGTTACCGGCAAACGCTGGTGGGCCCACGGTCCGACGAAGGACCCGGCACCCAACGCCGATCCTGTGCTCTACGCTTTCCTCCTCCGCCGCACGCCCGGCGGCGAGGTTTCATTCGCGCCTGCGTTGATTGATCGCGCTTCGGGCGTCGGCACGCAACTCGTCGCCGACGACATCAACGCCGATGGTCGTCCGGATCTCATTACCGTGAACAAGCGCGGCACCTTCCTCTTCCTCTCCCAGCCTTCGGCCGCAGCCCCTCATCCATGACCGTTCGCTCCTTTCTCGGGCCCGTTCTCCTCCTCGCTCTTTCCCTTCGCGCTGATCCGCCGCCCACCCAGCCGATTTTCGACGGCCGCACGCTCGGCGGTTGGCAGGGCAATTCCGAAACCTGGCGCGTCGAGGATGGCGCCCTCACCGGAGAAATCCGCGCCGGTGAAACGCTCGCGCAGAACGAGTTCATCTATTGGAACGGAGAACTCCACGATTTCGTCCTCGAACTCGAGTTCCGCATTTCCGGCGATCCTTCGGCCAACTCGGGCATCCAGTTCCGCTCCCAGCGCCGGCCCGATGGCCACGCCGCGGGCTACCAAGCCGACCTCGACGATGGCGCGACCTGGCTTGGTCGCATCTACGACGAACACGGCCGCGCGTTGCTCGTCGAACGTGGCACGCGCGTCGCCATCGCGCCCGGGGGCGGTCGCTGGGTCGACGAGTTCGCCCCGGCCGCCAGCTTCAAATCGCTTTATCGGCGCGAAGCGTGGAACACCTATCGCATCACCGCCAAGGCGTCGCACGTCGAGATCTGGATCAACGGTGTCCTCGTCTCCGCGCTCGACGACCACCAGGCCGGCGAAGCCGAATTCTCCGGGCTGCTCGCGCTCCAGCTGCACAGCGGCAGGGGCCCTGCGAAAGTTCAATTCCGCAACCTCCGCATCGCTCATCTCGGCCGCACCGCGCTCCCACCGCCGCCAGCGCCGGAAGCCGCCGACCACCGTCCCGTCATTTCGATTTCTCCGACCGACGCCTCGGGCCAGCCGCTGAATTTCGGTTTTGAGACGGGCAAGCTCGACGGCTGGACCGTTGAAGGCGACGCGTGGTCCGCCCAGCCGGTTCGCTACTACGAACCGGACACTCCCCGGCGCAAAGGCGAAGCGCCCACCGATCCCGTCGGCAATTTCTGGATCGGCCCGGCCAAGCGTCCCGGCCCGCACGGCACCGGCCGGCTCATTTCCCCCACGTTCGAGGTCACCCATCGCTGGGCCAGCTATCTGGTCGGCGGCGGCAGCGATATCAACCGGACGCGTATCGAGGTTGTGGATGCATCCACTCAAACGATTCTTCATTCCGCCTCCGGCCGCGGCAGCGACGCGTTGCGCCGCGAGGTCATCGACTTCGGCCGTTCTGTCGGTCGCCGCGTTTTCATCCGTCTCGTCGACCAGGCGACCGAAGGTCTCTATGGCCACATCGATTTCGACGATTTCGTTTTCCACGACCGCCAGCCCGATTTCACGGTCAACCCCGACGGCTTTCGTCAGCACGAGAGCGCCGTGCTCTGGCACCTGCAGCCGAATCCCGCGGCGCCCACCGCCATTCCCAATGTCGACGCGCAAAAGGTCGTGCGCGACATGAAGGTGATGAACGGCTTTCAAGCCGAGCTCATCGCCGCCGAACCCGACATTCATCAGCCCATCGCGTTTGCCATCGACGAGCGTGGACGCCTCTGGGTGGC
This sequence comes from Opitutaceae bacterium, assembly GCA_040255565.1. Lineage (GTDB taxonomy): Bacteria > Verrucomicrobiota > Verrucomicrobiia > Opitutales > Opitutaceae > Opitutus. Next base: position 484,608 of record JBDZVH010000004.1, read on the forward strand.
CGAGGCCTACAGCTATCCCACCAAACAACCCGCCGGACAGGGCAAGGATCGCATCCTCATTTTCGAAGACGCCGATGGCGACGGCTCCTTTGAAACGCGCAAGGTCTTCATCGAAGGCCTTAATCTCGTCAGCGGTCTCGAGGTGGGCTTCGGCGGTGTGTGGATCGGAGCGGCGCCCGAGTTGCTGTTCATCCCCGACCGCGATCGCGACGACCGTCCCGACGCCGCGCCGCAGGTGCTGCTCGACGGCTGGGGTTATCAGGACACGCACGAAACCCTCAACAGCTTCACTTGGGGCGTCGACGGCTGGCTCTACGGCGTGCAAGGCGTGTTCACGACGTCCGCCATCGGCAAGCCCGGCACTCCCGACAACGAACGCCTGCGCCTCCGTGCGGGCGTCTGGCGCTATCATCCGCTCCGCCATGAGTTCGAAATCTTCGCGAGCGGCGGCAGCAATCAATGGGGTCTCGATTTCAACGAAGCGGGCCACCTCTTCATGACGCACTGCCGGAGCTTTTACGGCGGCGGTGGCACGACGCACGTCATTCGCAACGGCCATTACTGGAATCAGGCCAACTCCGACTACGCGCCGTTCGTTTCCAATCGCGGTCCCGATTTCGCGCCGGCGTTGAAGAACTATCTTCCCTCGTCGGCGCGCTACGACAGCGGCGAAGGCGGCGCGGGCAAGCCTGGCACCACCGCGGTCTACGGCGGACACTCGCACGTCGGCACGATGATCTACCTCGGCGACAACTGGCCCGACATCTACCGCGACCATCTTTTTACGCTCAACCTGCACGGTCACCAGATGAACCAGCAGCACAACGTGCGTCAGGGTTCTGGATACGAAACGTTCCACGCCGGCTTCGATCTCCTGTTCGCGTCCGATCGCACATTCATGGGCGTCGATCTGCAGTATGGCCCCGACGGCGCCGTTTACCTCATCGACTGGTGCGACCACCAGCACTGCCACTCGCCGCGCGACGATATTTGGGAGCGCACCAACGGTCGGCTCTATCGCATGGCTTGGAGAGAAACGTGGAAACCCACGAAGGTGAACCTCTACGAGAAGACGGACCTCGAACTCGCCGCGCTTCACACCCACAAGAACGAATGGTTTGTCCGCACTTCGCGCCGCCTGCTACAGGAGCGCTCCGCGGCCAGACCGCTCGACGCCGCCGCTCTCGCCGAACTCCGGCGGATTGCTGCCGAATCGAGCGAGGTGTCGCAGATCTTGCGCGTGCTCTTCACGCTTCACGTCGTCGACGCGCTCGACGCCGCCCAACTCGCCACGCTCCTTCAGCACCCGAGTGACCTCGTGCGCTCGTGGGGCGTCACGTTCGCCACGGAGCGGCGCAGCGCTCCCGCTCTCCCGGTTGCATCGCTCGTCGTGCTGGCGTCCGACGACCCTTCTCCGACCGTCCGCCTCGCGATCGCCTCCGCGCTGCCCGCGCTCGCCGCGGCCGACCGCTGGGAGATCGCCGCGGCGCTCGCGCGGCACGCCGAGGATATCGACGACCGCTTTCTGCCGAGGATGATCTGGTTTGGCATCGCCCCGCTCATGGCGGCCGATCCTGGCCGCGGCCTCGAGATGGCCGCCAGCACACCGCTGCCCTCGCTTGCCGACTCGATCCGCTGGTTCGCAGCGCAAAGTCCCGTCGCACGCGAGCAACTCGTCGCCCAGCTCGTGGCCGCTAGTCCGGACGTCGCCGCGCGGGCTGTGCGCCTCATGGCCTTTGCCCTCGAGAGCGAAAGCAGCCTCCCGATGCCGCCGCTCTGGCCCGAGCTGTCGCAGCGGTTCCTCTCGCAACCGGAAACATCACCCGAGCGCGCTGCCGCTCTCCAGCTCGCCGCGCTTTTCGGCGACGAAGCGGTGCTGGCCCGCACCCGGGCCACGCTGGACAATACCCGCGCTCCGCTCGCTGAACGCGAAAACGCGCTCGCGCTTCTCAAGCGCGCGCGCGATCCGGCCGCGGTTCCCGTTTACATCCGCATGCTCGAGGAGAAGGCGTTTCGCAGCGCCGTGATCCCGTTGCTCGCCGGCGTGGACAATCCCCAGGTCGCTTCCGGCCTGCTGCGGCATTTCGAGTCGCTCAACGATGCCGATCGCGCCGCCGCGCTCGCGACGCTCACCAGTCATCCGCGGCTGGGCCTCGCTCTGCTCGAGGCGGTGAGCGCCGGGACGTTCGACAGAAAGCATCTCACCGCCCTGCACGTCCGCCAGCTGCGGAGCCTGCGTAACAAATCCGTCGATACGTTGCTCGACCGGCTCTGGGGCCGCGTGGCCGAGTCTCCGGCTGAAATCAAGGCGGAGATGAATCGCTACCGGAAGTCCTTCGCAGGCGCACCGCGGTGGGCTTACAACCCGCGCCTCGGACAGGAAACCTTCCAGCAGCTTTGTGCCACGTGCCACAAGTTCGAAGGCCAGGGCGGAAACCTCGGCCCTGATCTCACCGGTTCCTGGCGCAACGGCGTCGATTACTTCATCGAGAACATCGTCGATCCCAACGCCGTCGTCGGCACCGATTTTCAGCTCAACGTCATTACCAAGAACGACGGCAGCGTCGTCTCCGGCATGGTCGAGCGCGAATCGGAGACCGCACTCGTCGTTCGCACCGCCACCGAAACCGTCAACGTGCCAAAATCCGAACTGAAACACCGCGAGGTCCTCGAGCAGTCGCTCATGCCGGTCGGATTGCTGCAAACGCTCTCCGAGAAACAAGTCGTCGAACTGCTGATGTTCCTGACCGAACGCCCATGAGGTTTCCTTCCATGCTTCGATACCTGTGCTCGCATTTCGCCGCCCTCGCCGTCGCTGCTGTCTTCGCCGTCTCCGTTCACGCCCAGGAGGGTTTTCCGATCGCGGCCGGCACGGGTCTCGCCCCCGAAGCCGCCGCCAAGGCGATGTCACTTCCGCCAGGCTTTCGCGCGACCCTCTTCGCCGGCGAGCCCGACGTGCACCAGCCGATCGCCTTCACCATCGACGAACGGGGCCGCCTCTGGGTCGTCGAAAACTACTCGTATCCCGATTGGTCACCCTATGGGCGCGATCGCGTCGTCGTTTTCGAGGACACGAATGGCGACGGGCGTTTCGATGCCAGCAAGGTTTTCTACGATCAGCTGAACTTCGGTAGCGGCATCGCCGTCGGCCTCGGCGGCGTGTGGGTCGGCAGCGCGCCTTATCTGCTGTTCATTCCCGACAAGAACCGCGACGATATTCCCGACGGGCCGCCGGAAGTGGTGCTCGATGGCTGGGGGCATGACGACACCCACGAGACGCTGAACAGCCTCGTGTGGGGCCCCGATGGCTGGCTCTACGGCAACCAGGGCGTGTTCACGCAATCGAACGTCGGCCGTCCCGGTTCCGGCGATGCCGGGCGGATCCGCCTCAATGCCTGCGTCTGGCGCTATCACCCCACCAAGAAAATTTTCGAGGTGTTTGCCGAGGGCATGAGCAATCAATGGGGGCTCGACTTCAACGATGTCGGCGACGCGTTCGTCACCGCTTGTGTGATACCGCATCTCTACCACGTCATCCAGGGCGCCAGCTACCAACGCCAGGCTGGCCCGCACGTGAATCCGCATGTTTACGACGACATCAAAACCATCGCCGATCACTTCCACTACGATCGCGGCCAGACGTGGGTCGATTCGCGTTTGGGCAAGGGCGGAACCGACGCCGCCGGCGGCGGCCATGCGCACGCCGGCACGTTGATCTATCTCGGCGACAGCTTTCCCGCCGAATATCGCGGCTCGCTTTTCACGCACAACATCATGGGCAGCCGGATCAATCGCGACGTGCTTGAGCCGTCCGGCTCCGGCTACATCGGGCGTCACGCGCCGGATTTCATGAAGGCCAACGACGCGTGGTTCCGCGGCCTGCGCCTCGAGGTCGGTCCCGATGGTTCGCTCTTCAACAGCGATTGGTATGACGCCCGCGCGTGTCACCAACAGCGTCCCGACGATCGCACCAACGGCCGCATCTATAAAATCTCCTTTGGAGAAACGAAACCGTTGCGCGTCGATCTCGCGATCTGCTCCAACGAGGAGCTCGTGGCCTTCCAGCTCCACGCCAACGACTGGTGGGTTCGTCGCGCCCGCCTGCTCCTGCAGGAACGCGGGCCCAATCCCGCCGTGGCTGCCGCGCTGCTCGAGCAATTGCGCGCGCAAAAAGAGGTGACGCGCCAGCTCCGCTCCCTCTGGGCCCTGCATGCGGTCCGCGGACTCACCGAAGCGATCGCCCTCGATCTCCTGCGGCATCCCGAACCGCACGTCCGCGGCTGGACGATCCAGCTGGCCTGCGAAGACAGGGCTCCGTCCGCCGCGCTGCTCACCGCGTTCGCCGATCTCGCGCGCAACGACCCGTCGCCCGTCGTGCGCCGTTTCCTCGCCTCAGCCGCTCAACGCATCGTCCCCGCGAAACGTTGGGACGTTGTCGAGTCGTTGCTCGCGCATGCGGAAGACGCTTCCGACCACAATCTCCCGCTGCTCTACTGGTTCGCGCTCGGACCCCTCGTGCCCCTCGATCCCGCCCGGGCCCTCGCTCTCGGCGGCCGCACGCCGCTCACCGCCGTTCGCGGCTGGATCGCAAAACGTCAGGCGGCGCTTTCCGAAGAAACCGCTGCTGCCGACGGCGACGGCGCGAGCTCCCTCGACGGGCTCCTCAAGGCACTGGCGGAGACCACCGACGTCGCTTACCAGCACGAGATTCTCGACAGCATCATGGGCGCCACCGAGGGCCGCTCCGACCTGAAGCCGCCGGCCGCCTGGGGCGAGGTCTTCTCGAAGCTCAGCGCCAGCGAGGACCCGCAACTCGTCGCCAAAGCCGACGCGCTCGCCGCGCGGCTCGGGGACAAGGACATGGTGTGGCGCAAGCAAGGTGTCGTGCTCGACCCCTTCGCGCCGTTATCCGCCCGGCTCGCGGCACTGCAGGTCCTGCTCGATCGTCGGAATTTCCAGCTCACGCCGGTTTACCAAAAGATCCTCCCGGAACCCGGCCTGCGCCTCGGCGCGCTCCGCGGGCTGGCAGCCTACGACGTGCCCACGACCCCGCCGGCGATCCTCGCCATGTATTCAAGCTTCAACGACGAAGAGAAGCGTGCCGCGCTTTCCGTCCTCACCGGCCGGCCCGCTTACGCGCGCGTCCTGATTGAGGCCGTGCGCGCCGGCACGATTCCGAAAGCCGATGTCGATGCGAGCGGGCTGCGTCAGCTCGCGCTCTTGCACGATGCGGAAATCTCGCGCGCTGCCGCGGATCTTTGGGGTGTCGTGCGCGAATCTCCGGAGTCGGCCGCGCAGGAAATCGCCCGCTGGAAACGGATCCTCACCCCCGAAAAGCTCGCGGCCGCCAGCCCTGCCCGCGGGCGCGCGAAATTCGAGCAGAGCTGCGCCCTTTGCCACCGGCTTTTCGATTCCGGAAAAACCATCGGCCCCGAACTCACCGGCTCGAATCGCGCGGACCTCGATTACTTGCTCGTCAACCTCATCGATCCCAATGCCGTCATCGGTAAAGACTACCTCCTCACCACCGTCGAAACGAAGGACGGTCGCACCGCCGCCGGCATCCTTCGGCGTCAGAACGCCGCGAGCATCACGCTCGTGAACCAGGTTGAATCGACGACGCTGGTGCGCGACCAGATCAAGAGCGTTTCGCAGCTCGAGATGTCGCTCATGCCCCCCGGTCTGCTGCAAGGGATGAACGACGACGAGGTTGCCGACCTCATCGCATACCTGCGCAGCCCCACCCAAGTGCCGCTCACTCAATAACCGCTTCCTCATGGCTAAAAGAATCAACGTCGCGATCGTCGGACTCGGTTTCGGCGCCGAGTTCATCCCGATCTATCAAGCACATCCCCACGCGAATCTCGTCGCCATTTGCCAGCGCGACCCGAAAAAGCTCGCATCGCTTCAAAAAGCTTTCGGCGTCGGGAAGGGCTATACCGACTACGAGGAGCTTTTGCGCGACCCGGACGTCGAGGCGGTTCACATCAATACGCCGATTCCTGATCACGCGGGTCAGACCATCCAGGCGCTGCAAGCCGGCAAGCACGTCGCCTGCACCGTGCCGATGGCCACCTCGCTCGAAGACTGCCGGCGCATCGTCGAACTCACGCGCAAGACCGGCCTGAAGTACATGATGATGGAGACGGTCGTTTACGCCCGCGAATATCTCTTCATCAAGGAACTCTACGACCGCGGCGAACTCGGCAAGATCCAGTTCCTGCAGGCCAGCCATCAACAGGACATGGACGGCTGGCCTCACTACTGGCCCGGCCTTCCGCCGATGTGGTATGCCACGCACTGCGTCGGACCGATGCTCGCGCTGACCGACGCCGCCGCCGAATACGTTTCCTGCTTCGGCTCCGGCACCATTCGCCCGGAACTCGTGAAGCACTACGGCTCGCCGTTTGCCGTCGAGACCGCGCACCTCAAGTTCCGCGATTCCGATCTCTCCGCGCGCATCATCCGCTCGCTCTTCGACACCGCCCGTCAGTATCGCGAATCGATCGACGTTTACGGCTCGAAGAAATCCTTCGAGTGGTCGCTCATCGAACACGAGCCCCACGTGCTCCACACCGCCAAGCTTCCCGAATCCAGGATTCCGAAGAAGGTCAAAGTCCCCGACTATGCGAAACGGCTGCCGAAAGGTATCCGTCCTTTCACGACGAAAGGCGTCTACGACCTCGGCAAGAAAACCCACCTCAGCTTCACGCAGGGCGCCGGGCATGGCGGCTCGCATCCGCATCTTGCGCACGAGTTCATCTCGGCGCTGATCGAAGACCGCGATCCGTATCCGAACGCCCAGAAGTCCGCCAACTGGACCTGTGTGGGGCTTTGCGCCCATGCATCTGCGCTGGCCGGCGGCCGGATCGTGAAGCTCCCCGCCTTTACCCTCTAGGAACCGTTCGCCCTCGCGCCTCCAGGAGCGCGGAGCCTCTCCCCGCCTTCAGGCCTCGCGAAAAAACAGTCGAAGCCCGCGCACTTTCCCGCCGCCAGAAAAAAGATCCACTCCACATCCCTGCTTCACCCTGCCTTCACCCCATGACCGCCTCCCCCGCTTCGGATCAAGGAACCGCTCCTCATGCCCGGCGCCTCCTTTGGGCCGGCTTCGCCGCCATCCTCGCCACCGCCGTCGGGTTCGCCCTTCGCGGCGGCATTCTCGACAACTGGGGCGCCGAGTACGGCTTCAACGCGACTCAACTCGGCGACATCGGCGGCACCGGACTCTCCGGCTTCTGTTTCGGCGTGATCATCGGCGGCCTGGTGGCCGACAAGATCGGCTACGGTAAACTCGTGATCGCCGCCTTCGTGCTGCACGTCCTGTCTGCGATCGTGACCTTGAGCGCAGGGATCGAGAACGCCTACACGATGCTTTACTGGGGCACGTTCCTGTTCGGCGTCGCGAACGGCACCCTCGAAGCCGTCGCGAATCCGCTCGTGGCCACGCTCTTTCCCCACAACCGCACGCATTACCTCAACATCCTCCACGCCGCGTGGCCCGCCGGCCTGGTGCTCGGATCGGCGCTGGGTTGGATCCTCGACGACCGCTTTCATCTTGGCTGGAAGATCCAGCTCAGTCTGTTCCTCCTTCCCACCGTCGTCTACGGCCTGATGTTCCTCGGTCAGAAGCCGCCGAAATCCGAGGCGTCGGAGAGAGGCATCGGGCTGGCCGAGATGTTCAAGGACGTGGGTCTGCTGGGAGCGCTCGTCGTCTGCTATCTCCTTTCCCTGTTTCTCGCCAACGCGCTCGGCCTGTCACAAAACACCGGATACGCCATCGCCGGCGTCCTGCTGGTGATCGTTGGCGTGATCACGCGTTTCTCCCTCGGCTCGTTCCTGCTGTTTCTGCTGTTCTTCACGCACCTGCTCGTCGGCGCCGTCGAATTGGGCACGGACAGCTGGATCCAGAACATCACCGGCAATCTCTTCAGCTCCGAGCAGGGCAAATGGCTCTTCATCTGGACCTCGGCCCTGATGTTTGCGCTCCGGTTCTCGGCGGATTGGATCGAGCGCAATCTCAAGCTTTCCCCCGTCGGCTTGCTCCTGGTATGCGCCGTGCTCGCCAGCCTCGGCCTCACGCTCACAAGTCGCATCAACTCCTTCGGGATGGCGCTGCTCGCGCTCAGCGTCTACGCGGTCGGCAAAACCTTCTTCTGGCCCACAATGCTCGCGGTCGCGTCCGACCGCTTCCCCCGCACCGGCGCGCTCGCGATCTCCATCATGGGCGGCATCGGCATGTTGTCGGCGGGCGTCATCGGCGGTCCCGGGCTTGGCTACGCCAAGGATCGTTTTGCCGGTGAGGAACTCGCCAAGGCCGATCCTGCCGCTTACGCGGAATACAAATCTCCCACGCCCTCGCAGTTCCTCTTCTTCTCGGACGCCACCGGACTCGACGGTCGCAAGTTCGGCGCGGTCTCCGAGAAACTCGCCGCCGCCCGCGCCGAAGTCGCGCGCACCGGTGCCGCCCCGACGACCGCGTATGCCGCTTTGACGCCCGCCGAGCGGACCGTCCACGAAGCGAGCATCGCCGGCGATCGCCGCACCTTGCAGGCCGACGCCTTCGTTCCCGCCATCATGGCCGCGATTTACCTCTCGCTGTTGCTCTATTTCAAAGTGATCGGTGGCTACCGGGTTTTGCACATCGATTTAACGCCGCGGCCGCGGAGAGCGTAGCCGACCGGTCATCGTCGCGTGCGTGCACGTTGGCCGCTCATGCGGTTGAGTCGTCGTCCGGTGTCTTTCAAACGTGCTTCGCGCGACCGTGTCGTCGCGGCACCGGCTTTGAGCGGAGGCTGCGTGTCCCGCCGACCAATCGGTTCCCGCCTGCTCATGTCTCCCATGAAATTCATCCGGCGTCTTTTCACCCCCGTGTCTCAGGTCAGCGCGGTTGTCGCGGGATTCCTGGTCACATCTGCGATGCAGGCGCAGCGCTTTGAAACGTATGACTTGATCGTGCCGACCGCGGGAGCTCCCAGCGATGTCACGCTGGTCGATGGCACCGGGGTTGAGCTTCCTCCCGATCGCAGCTTCGTGATCGGCATCGAGGGCGGAGTGCGCAATCCGATCGAGTTTCGCAACTGGGCGGGCACGGCGCGCTTCCCGATCGTCATCACCAACCGCCATGGCACTGGTCGCGTCTCCATCAGCGATCTCGATCCGGACAACGTTTCCGCTCCGCATCGCACCGCGATTCACCTCCACAACGCCAGATTCGTCCAGCTCCGCGGCGACAACGACCCCGCGAATCGCTACGGGATCGAAATCGCCCGCGCCGGCGGCAAAAACGGCGGCAGCGGCAAACGGGGCGTCGAGGTCACCGGCAGCAGCAGCGACGTCGCGGTCAGCTTTCTCGAAATCCGTGAGGCCTCCTTCGCGGGGATCATGATCAAGGAGGATCCTCGCTGCGATCCTGCCACCTCCCACCCGAATCTCGTCTATCGCAACATCAGCGTTCACGACAACTATATCCACGACTGTGGTGGCGAGGGTCTCTATATTGGATTTTCCTTTTGGACCGACGATCGTTGTCCCGCCGGCGAGGGCGGCTACGCCCACAATATCGAAGGACTTCGAATCTATAACAATCTCGTCGAACGCTGTCTCTGGGACGGCATCCAGGTCGGCGGTGCTCCGGTGGGTGTCGAGATCTTCAACAATGTCGTCGTCGATTCGGGCATCGGCGGCGGCACCGGAAAATCGGGCGATACGGGCGTCGGTGTGCAACTCGGCGCCGGCGTCAGCGGCCGTCTCTACAACAACCTAATCGTCAACAGCCGCAACACGGGCATCGCGATGTTCGGGCTCGGGAACAATATCATCTTCAATAATCTGATCCACGGCGCGCCCACCGGGATCTTCCTCGATAACCGGCCCGATCCCGTCGGGCCGGACACTCCACCCGAGCGGCAGACTCAGCCCGGAGCGCCGTATTACGTCTACAACAACACCTTTATCGCGATTGCCGGACGCGCGATGTGGACGATGAGCGCGTTCACCGACAATCAATTCAAAAACAATCTCGCGATCGGCCCGGGATCCGAAGGCCGCGAGTTCATCCATTACGACAAGCCGCCCAACCGTCCCGACCATCCGTTGCCGACCGGTGTTGCAGCGGGAAACAGTTTTCAACGCGACCCCGCCGCACTGCATTTCGCCGATCCCGACCATTACGATTTTCGTCTCCTCGACACCTCGCCGCATGGGATCGACGAAGGTGTGCCGCTCCCTGACTACGTGCCAACCGATTTTCAGGGCGCGCCGCGACCCCAGGGCCGCCGCTACGATGCCGGCTACGCGGAGTCGGGTGCGCTTTCTGTCTTCCTCGTCGCCAAGCCCCCAACGAGTGCGGGCCGCGACGGTGCGATCACCGCCAACGCCATCAACGGTGCCGCTCCCTACACTTACGCGTGGTCCAACGGCGCGACCTCCGCGACCATCGCGAATCTCGCGCCCGGCCTGTATCGGGTCACGGTCACGGACGCCAGGAAGCGCGTCGTGGAACAGGCGACGTATCTGTTTGCCGGCGCGAAAATGGGCATGCCGGTGTCCGCACGATCGCGCTCGCCGGAATGAGTCCGTTTTGGCGCCGAGGACCGCCGACGCGAGAAACAGCGCCTTCCTAAACCTCGTAGGCTTTGCGCATCGGACGCGAAAGCATCCGGTTCGCCTCGGGGTCGTCGACCACGCGTTCGGTCGCGGGATCCCAGCGCAGGCTCGAACGCCGCAAACGGATCGCGATGTTCGCGAGGTGCGCGATCGAGATCGAGCGATGACCGACCTCCACCGGCGCGATCGTCGGCTGGGCGTTATAAATGCAGTCCACGAAATTGCGCTCGTGCATGTGGCTCTCGTAAAGACGAACCTCTCCCGGTCCGATTCGCTCGCGACGCACGGTGTCGGGATTCGACTCCAGAATGCCACGGGCCACGAAGATCGAACGAGCGTCTTCGCCTTCGAACAGGAGTCCGTTGCGGTTGTTATGCGCGACGTTTGCGCGGACGCCATTCGCGTAGACGACATCGAAGGAAAACTCCGTCGGCGTGTTATACAGATCGGTCGCCGGCGGCAGCGTCGCCTTCACGTTTTCGATGCTCACCGGCCCTGAATCGTCCGTGCCCAGGGCCCACTGGAGAATATCGAGATGATGCGCCCCCCAGTCGGTGATGAAGCCGCCGGAATAATCGAAGTTGTGGCGCCAGTTGAGCTGCAGCAGCGCGGGAGCGTAATCGCGTTTCGGGGCCGGCCCGAGCCAGAGATCCCAGTTCAGCTCCGGCGGCACCGGCTCCGGCTGCTTGCGTTCGCCGAGCTTCGACCAGTTCGTGTGCCCCCCGCTGAAACCGATCTTCACGTTCTGCACGCGGCCGATGCGGCCGTTGCGGATCAATTCGCACGCGGTGCGGAAGTGCGTCGAGCTTCGCTGCTGCGAGCCGGTTTGAAACGTCACCCCCGCGTCGCGCACCGCACGCGTCATGCGCTGACCTTCCTCGACGGTCAGCGACAGCGGCTTCTGCGTATAGATGTGCTTGCCTTGCCGCGCGCCGATCAGCGTCGCCGCGCAATGCCAGTGATCCGGCGTGGCGATGTAGATCGCGTCGAGGTCCTCGCGCGCGAGCATTTCGCGAAAATCTTCATAGACGCGGCAACCCTTGAAGGTCCCGCCCGGCTGCTGCTCCGCATAAAATGCGTCAACGGTTCGCTGACCGACCAGACGGCCGCCGCGCGCCTCGCCCTGATAACCGTAGTTGCCCAGCTCGGAGACGGGATCGGCCACCGCGACGACCTGCACGCGCGGATCCGCAAGAAAATTGGGCACCGTCGAAAACGCGATCGTGCCGTAGCCGATCACGCCGAGGTTGATGCGCGCCGATGGATCGGGGCGACGCACGCGGGCTCGCGGCGCGGCACACGAACTCAGGGAGGGCAGCACCAGCGCCGCGGCGGACGCGAGGGCGGATTGGATGATGAACTCGCGGCGACTCAGATTCATGCCCGGAAGTGAGTCGCGACTCCGCATCGACGGCAATACGAGACTGAGACTCTCTGATTCGGCGCCGGACGACGGCACCGATCATTCAGGCCGCATTCCTGCAAGCGGCAGAGGCGGTCGTGCCGACCGGGGCCTGCGGGAACCGCACAACCATCAACCGGCGGCGCGCTCGAAAACGGTGTTCGTCGCAAGGCGGCGTCGACCCTGCGACGTTGTAGTTGAAAACCGGCGACGCCGCTTCAGGCGGTCTGCTGCTGCAGGCCGGCGTCGTGATTGTTCGCCGCCTTATTTTCCTCGACCCACCGGACACAGAACTGCACGAGCTGCGTGGCGTTGTTGAGGTTCAGCTTCCGCTTGATGTGCACGCGATGCGTCTCGACCGTCTTGATACTGAGGAAAAGTTTCGAGGCGATCTCCCGGGTCGGCAATCCTTCGCCGATCAGGTTGACGATCTCGAGTTCGCGATCGCTCAGGCTGCTCACCGGCGAATCCGCGGCGCCATCCTCGGTGCCGTCCACGAACCGGTTCAGCATCTGGGTCGCGACGCGTTCGCTGACGAAGAGCTGACCGTTGCGGGCGCGGCGGATCGCGTCGAGGACGCGGCTCGTGACGTCCTGCTTCATCACATACGCCCGCGCGCCGGCTTTCAGCACGCGCAGCGCATAGACCGACTCATCGTACATTGAAACCACCACGACATCGATCCCCGGATCGAAGGCCTTGATGTTCTTGATCAGTTCAATGCCTGAATTTCCCTTCAGCGAGATGTCCGCGATGACCAGGTCAGGCCGGTTCTTCATGATCTCGGCCGTGGCTGTCGCCGCATCGGCCGCCTCGCCGCACACCTCCATGTCCGATTCCGCGTTGATCATCGCGCGCAGGCCCATGCGCATCAGCGGATGATCGTCGACCACATAGATCCGGGTTTTGGCGGCCGGCGGATTCGGAACGGCGGGGCCGCTCGAGTAAACGCGAACGACCGAGGGAGTTTTGGCGCTCGTGGCGCTGGAGGTGCTTGCTACTTTCACGTGTATTGAAGGGACATTTCTGCCGGCGCATGGACCTCGTCTGGCGTAAGTGGTTCGCGCAAAACCGCTCCGCCATCGGGAATTTTCCTCAATAGGCCGAGCGCGGCGGAATGAATACCTGCCGCACCGTCCGAGCGAGGATCAGCAAATCCAGGAAAATCGTCCATCGGCGGATGTAGAGCATGTCGTATCCGATCCGCTTGTGCAATAACGATGGTTCCGAGATCTCGCCGCGGAAACCCTTGCTTTGCGCGAGACCGGTGATGCCCGGTTTCACGAAATGGCGCGTGTAGTAGGAGTTCACCACCTTCGCGAACTGCTCGTCGTGCTCCAGCAGATGCGGACGCGGACCGCTGACGCTCATGTCGCCGCGGAGCACATTCAGGAACTGTGGAATCTCGTCGATGCTCGTGCGCCGCATGAATCGTCCGAACGGATACACGCGCGAGTCCTGGCGCTGGGCCTGCTTCGCCACGGACTGCTCGGCGCCGGCCACGTGCATCGTGCGGAACTTATAGATGAGAAACTTCTGGCGGTTGAGCCCGGAGCGGAACTGGCGGTGAAAAATCGGCCCCGGCGATTGCAGCCGCTGCATCAGCGCCACCCAGGCCACGAGCGGAGGCAGCACGAACAGCACCACCGGCAGCGCCACCACGATGTCGAGCGTGCGCTTGAGGGCGCGGTTGGCCGGATTCTCGAGCGGCTCCGCGGTGAGCATCACGAACGTGTAGTCGCCCTCGTGCTCGATCGCGATCGGCGCCCCGCCGAAATAGCGGCGGCTGTTGGAGTAGAAGCGCACCCGGCAGCCGGCGTCTTCGACGCAGCGCGCGATCTCGCGCGCCTGCCGCGGGTCGTGGGCGAACTGCGACACGACGACTTGGGAGATGTCGTGTTCGATGACCACGCGACGCAGCTCGGACAAGCTGCCCAGCAGCGGCAGTCGCGAACGCCCGTTGCCACCGTTGCCGACCCAGCCTACGACCTGGATGCCAAGGTGCTCGCGCTCCTTGATCCAGTCGGCGAGGTCGTCGAGGTCTTCCGATGGCGCGACGAGCACTGTGCGCATCACCCCGCGATGAAAAAACAGGCGGATGATCAACCGCGGGAAGAAGTGGTTCGCGAAGACCAGCGTCACGGCCATGATAGCCATGTAGCTCGAAAGAAAAATACGGGAGACGCCGGCGTCCTTCGTTGCGAATGCGATCGTGAAAAGCACCGCGATGATCCGGACGAGCTGCTGGCGCGCGAGCCCCGCGGCCTCGGCCCAACTGAGATTTCCCAGCCGGCTCTGATAGCCACGCAGTCCGTGCGTGATCCACAAGGCGCTGGCGAACACGCCGAGCAGATAAATGGAGAGATTGACGGACTCCGCCAATTTAACCCAGCCCAGCCACTCGATCGCCGCGGCCCAACCCACGTAGACGATCGACGCGGTGAGAACCAAGGCGCAGCCATGGAGGCAGCGCAGCCCTTCTTGTCGGTCTTTTAGCATAGCGGTCCTGGAATGTGTGTGTGGTGTCCAGCGACAGTGGATCATAGCCCCAGTTCGGGACTAAGGTAGCGTCCGGCCCCCTGTTCAGGACCTCCGCCACAGTGCGGTAAATGTCATCGGGCAATCCCTGATCGTGGCCTCCCCGGCGCGATCCCCCTTGCCTCGCCCCGAGACGGAACGACGCTGCCACCATCCGCGATGAACACGGCCGACACGACAGCGCGAACAGGGTGGTTTTGTGTCCGTGCGCAGACGCGCCGGGAGCACGCCGCCGCGCTGGCGCTGCAACAGCGTGTGGGTGTCGAGGTGTTCGCGCCGCGTATCCTTATTTCAAGGACAAGGCCCGGCGGCGGCGTGATGACCTCCGTGGCGGAGGCTCTGTTTCCGGGGTATATTTTCGCACGCTTTCAATATCCGCACCAGTTGCGGCATGTGGTGAGCACCCGCGGCGTCACCGGCGTGGTGAGCTTTGGGGGCGAGCCGCCGACCGTGGCGGACGGCGTGATCGAATTCCTGCGGGCGCAGCTTCGCCGCGCCGGCGCGGCGGATCCGCTGCCGGTGTTCCCGGCGGGCGCCTGGGTGCGCGTGGCGAGCGGATGCTTTCGCGATCTCGAAGGCCGCGTCCTCGCCTTCGATCCGCAGACCGAACGGGTGCGGGTGTTACTCAGCCTGCTTGGGCGGGAGATTCAGGTGAGCGTTCCGGCCCACCAACTTGTAAACGAGGACAATCCTTCGCGGAAGTACCCCGCGGGATTGAGGCGTTCTGAAATCGGCGCGGCACCAGTCGCCTGATTTTAGGTCCATGGGGCAGTGAAGCTCCCGGCCAAGGGGAGATCTGGCAGCTGAGGTGCATCGCAGTGCGATGCGCTGAGGCGGCAGCTTGGCGAAAACCGGCGATCCGGTGGGCATCCAGCTCCCCTCGCCTCCTCCCACATCCATGAAAGCACCTCACGTCCTCTTGGCGGTTGCCGCCACGTTCACTGCGACCAGTTCCCTCCTCGCGTTTGCCGAGTTTGCCCGCGGCGAGGCAAAACTGTCGACTACGGCCCGGGCCACGTACGACTCCCGCGTATTTGGCGGCGTCAACGGCGCCGACGACTACATCTTCTCGCTCGAACCGCTCCTGATTTACCGGCGTGAGGCCGGTCAGATCAGACTCGAGAGCGAGCTCGGCACGCGGATCAATCGTTACCTGGATTTCACGGAGCTGAACTCGGAGGACTTCGTCGGCTCGCTGCGGCTGCGGCTGCCGCCCGAAGAAGGTCGCCGTTTCTCCGGCACGTTTCTGGTCAGTTACGACGAACGGACGGACGTCAATTACGACGTGAACACACGGGTGCGGCAAAAAAATTTCCTGACCAGTGCGAACGCGCTCATTCCGACGGGCCTGAAAACGAGCGTCGTGCTCGGCGGCTCGTTCCGCAACGACCAGCGCAATCAGTTCAGCGATCGCGAATCGTGGGATGGCTACGCGGGTTTTCGCTACGGCAACTTTCTCGGCGGCGCGATGATGGAACTCACCTATCGTCACACCGATCTCGAATCCAGCGGCGGCAACGCCTGGGGGATTCCGCTCGATCAGCAAAGCGACACCTACTCCATCACGTTTTCCCGGCCGATCTATAACGATTTTCGCGGCTCGCTCAGCTATGGCTACCGGATCCTGAACCGTTCGCGCAGCGAAGTTTTCGGCCGCTCGGACCGGAGCGAGGGCTCGATCGTGACGCTTCGCGTCGACGGGCCTTTCCTCCCGGAATCGATGTTTCCCAAGGTCGAGACTTCCTTCGCCATCGGCTATCAAAAGGCCGAATCGCCCGGCATCAACGACACCGGCGGAGAACGTTTCGTGGGTTCGGCCCATGTGACCTGGCACGCCCGCGAGCGCACCGATGTGTTCCTCGATCTTCGTCGTTCCCTCGAACTGTCGATCAATGATCTCACCGTGGAAACCAGCGCGGTGGAAATCGGCGTCTCCCAGAAAATCGGCGCCTTCATCGACGCCAACGCCTCCATCGGTCGCGAACAGCGCGACTATCGCACCGCGGGACGCAAGGATCACGCCACGATCGCCTCCGCCGGGCTCGCCTACCGGATCAATCCGGCATGGTCGGCTCATGCGCAGTATCGACTCCGGGACTCGAGCTCGAGCTGGTCGAACGCGGACTACTCGCGCCACGTCGCCTACGTTTCGGTGAACTACATTTTCTAAAATGTCCTCCGTTCTTCGCCTCCTGTCTGTCGTGGCGCTGCTGTCCACGGCGTCCGCGCGCGCGCAGATGCCGGCTATCGAGCCGACGCCTGTCCTGCCTGCCTCCAGCGACACCGATCCGTCCTACCGCCTCACCGCGGGCGACTCGGTGTCCGTCAACGTCTACGGCGAAGCCGACATGTCCGCCGCCCAACGGCTCGACTCCACCGGCGTCTTGCGTCTGCCGATGATCGGCGAGGTCAAGCTCGGCGGCCTCTCGGTCCGCGAAGCCGAAGGCCGTTTGGAGAATTTGTACAAGGAACGGGAACTGCTGAAGTCGCCGCTCGTGACGATCGCGGTCAGCAACTACGCCTTGCGGGAGGTTTCGGTGCTCGGCGCCGTGCGTTCGCCCGGCAATTTCCAGTTTCCCAAGGAAACCACCAGTCTCGACATCGCCGACTTGATCACACGCCTCGGCGGCTTTTCACCGACCGCCAAATCGGACGCCGTCAGTGTCATTCGCCGCAAACCGGACGGCACCGAGGAGGTCACTACGGTCGACGTGGAACGCATGATCTCGGGCCGGCGCCGCGGCGATGCGAGCCGCCGCGAATTCGCCATTTATCCCGGAGACCGGATCTGGGTGCCCGAACGCCTCTTCTGATTTCGTTCCAACTTCAAACTCCCACACCTATGGCCAAGACGAAGAATTCCGCCGCGGCGGCCGCGCCCGCTTTTCGCATTTCTCCGCGGGACATCCTGCAGATGTTTCAGGAGCGCTGGTTGATCGGCCTCCTGATTGGCGCCGCCGCGGCCGCGGCGTTTGTTTTTCTGCAGCCGCGTAAAGATCCTGTATATTACAGCGAGGTCAGCCTGCTGTTCGAATCGAAGAAGGACCGCGTGCTCAACATCCAGGAGGTGGTCGACACCGGGGTGCGGAGCGCCAACGAGCTCAACATCCATGCGGAGCAGCTCCGCAGCCAGACCTTCTTCGACTACATGCTGTCCTCCTTCAACAAGGAGGAAACGGCGCGCATCCAAAAGGCCTATCGCGACCTCGAGCAGCCGGACAAGCCGCTGCCGAGTCTCGCCGAGATCATCCGGCCCAACGTCAACATCTACCCGCGCCGCAACACGACGATCATCGTGATCGGCGTCACGAATCGCAACCCCGAGGCCGCCGCGCTGATCGCGAACCGTTACGCGCGCCGCTACATCGACTTCAATCTGGATCGCGCCAACAGCGGCACGAACTCGGCGATCATCTTCCTGCGCAATCAGGCGGAGGAGATGCGCGCGCAGGTCGAGGCTGCGGAGGCTTCGCTGCAGGACTATCGCACGAAGTACAACATCGCTTCGCTCGGCGAGAATCAGAGCGTGGTCCTGCAAAAGGTCGGAACCGTCGGTACCGCGCTCGTGCAGGCGCAGATGGAGCAGGTCGAGATGCGCTCGGTGCTCGACAAGATCGAGGAGTATCGCGCCGACAAGCGCGACCTGTTCGAGATCCCGCAGATCAATGGCTTCGGCCAGGTCAACGGACTGCGCGTCCGCCTCGAGGAACTGAAGGCCGCGCGGCTGCTGCTCGCGGAGAAATACCTGCGGCTCCACCCCAAGATGGTGCAGAACCAGCTGCAGATCGACGAGACGTCGCGGCTGCTCAACGACGCCGTGAAAATGGCGATCGCCAACCTGGAAACCCGCCTGCGCATCGCGGCGCAGCATGAATCGCGACTGCGCAAGGAACTCGCCGACGCCGAGGGCAAGGCCCACGAGCTCGACAAGACGTCCATCGACTACCGTTTTCTCGAACAGGATGCGGCCACCAAGCGCTCCACTTACGCGCGCATCGTCGACCGGCTCAACGAGGCCAGCGTCGCGAGCCAGATGGAGAACACGAATATCAAGATCTTCGATCCGGCCTACGTGCCGATGAGCGCCATCGGCGACGGTGCGCTCGGCATCGCGCTCAAGGCGGGTGTCATCGGCGTCGGCCTGCTCGTCTTCGTGCCGCTCGGTCTCGGTTTTCTCGATACGCGCATCAAGACGGTCTCGCACGTCGAGGACTCCCTCGGCGAGGTGCTGCTCGGCGCCGTCAAGCCGATCGACGGCCTCGGCGAGGTCGAGCGCGCGCATGTGTATCGACTGCACAAGGACGACGGGCTCACCGAAAGCTATCGCGGCATCTACAGCTCGATCGACATCCACTCCACGGAGGCCTTTCCGAAGGCGATCATCAGCACCAGCAGCATGCCGGGCGACGGCAAGAGCCTGACCGCGAGCAATCTCGCGGCGGTGTTCGCCGCGCACGGCCGCCGCACGCTCCTCGTCGACTGTGATCTGCGCCGGCCGGTGCTGCATCGGTATTTCGGCGTCGATGTCACAAATGGATGGATACAGGCGCTGAACGCGCCCGCGCCGGCCGCCGGCACGCCGGCGGAGCCGCCGACGATCGCGTTCACCGAAAACCTGGACCTGCTGCCTTCCGGCGGCGTCGCGAAGAATCCGACCGAGATGCTCGAGAAATTCGTCACCTCCGGCATGCTCAAACGGCTGCTGACGCGTTACGATCTCGTCATTCTGGATACGCCGCCGGTCGCGGTCTTCCCGGACGCCCTCCTGCTCAGCCGTTATTGCAAGGAGCTGATCTACGTCTGCAAATTCGGCTCCGTGCGTCTCAACAACGTCCGGCGCACGCTGCAGAAGCTGCACGAGACCGGCGTGAAGGTGCTCGGATTGGTCATCAATCAGATGCCGGAGTCGCGTTTCCGCGCGTGCGGCTATCAGGGCTACGGCGCGTATGGCCAGGAGTATTACCAGGCCTACGCCAAGACGAGTGCGGCGCATTGATGCGGTGATCGTAATCGACACTGCTCATGCCGCACTCCACTCGCGGGGCGCCGCTCGCGGATGCGCTTCGCGCGCTCGGCGGCGTCGTGCTGCTGATCGCGCTGGCGGTGGCGCCGCTGAACTACGGCTCCACCCGGCCCGTTCCGTTTGAAACGCTGATCGCATTGACGCTCGCGGGCGGCGGCTGCTGGTTCCTGAGCACGGTCGTTCGCCGGGAGTTTCCTCTGCCGCCCTGGCCCGCGCGCATCGGAATCCTGCTGGTTGTTTTCGTGGCGCTCGCCTGGCTGCTGGCCTTCACTCCGCCGGAAGTGCCGGCGTTTACGCGGAGCCACTTCGCGCGCATTCAGGCGCGCTGGCCTCACAGCGTCGTGCCGCGCGATTTTTCTTCATTGCTCCTGTGGGCGCTCGCCGCGCTGATCGCCTTCGTCGCCTTGTGGGACCTCGCCCGCCAGCGGGCCTGGCGAACGGCCATCGCCGGCGTGATCCTCTGGACGGCCGTCACGGTGGGGCTGCTCGGCTTGCTGCAGAACGCGACGCGCGCGCGCGGGATTTACTGGGACACCGAGCACCGGCTGCCCGGGGCGTTCTTCGGACCGTTCTTTCACCACACGTCGGCCGGAGCCTATCTCAACACCGCGTGGCCCTTGGGACTGGCGCTCGCGCTCGCGGCGATTCGCCGCAACGGCGGCGAGGCGCGGACGCGGCTGACGATCGCCGCGTGTTTGATCGGAGCGGCGTTGATCCTGGCGGCGCACGGTGGACATGTGTCGCGGCTGCCGCAGGTCATCGCGCTGGCCGCGCTCGTGGTCTTCGCGCTGTGGGCCGGAGTTTGGCGCGTGCTCGGCGAGGTTCGCGGATTGCGGATCGCGCTAGGCGCCGTGGCACTGATCGTGGGCGTAATCGTGGTGGCTGGCGGTGCGGGACGCATCAAGGACATCCGTGCGCGCTGGTCGCTATTGAGCTGGGAGGGATTGCGCGGCGATGCGAGCCGGGTGGCCAACGTGCCGCCCGAGCGCGACTGGCGCCGGTTGATGCGCGACGACCTGTTCGTCCCCTCGGACCACAGCGCCTATCCCCTCGGCGATCGGGGCGCGATGTACGCTGCAGCGATCGGCGCGATCCGCGAGCGGCCTTGGTTTGGCTGGGGGCCGGGCGGATGGACGGCCGCCGCCGCGCGGCACTCCTCAGATCCGTTTGTGCGAACTTTTTTTCTCATCGTGCAGTTCACCCATGAAGATTACCTGCAGACCTGGGTCGAGTGGGGACTGATCGGAGCGGCCGGGTGGCTGCTGCTCGTGCCTGGCGGAGGTTTTCACGCGTTGCGACGCCTCGGCCGACAGCCGGCCACGGATTTCATCGGCGCGGGCGCGACGGTCGCGCTGGGGGCGGTGCTCACCCAGTCGCTGATCGATTTTCCGCAGCAGATTCCCGCGATCCAATACAACGTCATCGCCCTCGCCGCTCTCGCCTGGTCTGCAGGTGCCTCGGAACTCCCGGCGCGAAAACGGTCTAGTTCTCCCTCCTCATGAGCGTATCGACTCCTATCGAAGAAATCGTCATTCGCCCGAATCAATCCTGGCTGCGCATCGATTGGCGCGGCGTCCTCCAATACAAGGATCTCGTATTCCTGATGGTGCGGCGCGATTTCATCGCCCGTTACAAGCAGACGATTCTCGGACCGGCGTGGTTCATCATCAATCCCGTCATCACTTCGCTGATGTTTACGGTGGTGTTCAGCCGCGTGCTCGGCGTGGGCACCGGGGGAATTCCTCCGATGCTGTTCTACCTTTCGGGCATGCTCGCCTGGTCCTATTTTTCGAACCTGCTGAGCACGACGAGCAACGCGCTGCTGCACAACGCGAGTCTGTTCGGAAAAGTTTATTTCCCGCGGCTCATCGTGCCGCTGGCGATGTCCGTCTCGAGCTGCATCGCGTTCGGCATCCAACTATGCACGTTCCTCGCCGTCCTCGCTTTCAACGTCGCGACCCATCGCGCCGACGTGTCGCTGGCGCAGGTCGGCATCGCGCTCCTCTCCCTGCCGCTGATTCTTCTGCACACCGCGCTGCTGGCGATGGGCGTCGGACTCACGCTCGCCTCGATCACGGCGAAGTATCGGGATTTTCAACACCTCACCGGTTTCATGCTCCAGCTGTGGATGTATGCGTCGCCGGTCATTTTCCCCTTCGCTCACGTCCAGCAGAAATTTCCCGGACACTCCTGGATCGCCGCGCTCAACCCCATGGCCGCGGTGATCGAGAATGTCCGGGCGCTTTTCTTCGGTACCCCGGGCATGCCCCTGCCTTACCTCCTGTTCTCCATCGGCGTCGCCGTGACGATTTTCCTGTTCGGCGTGCTGAATTATCAGCGCACCGCCCGGACGTTCATCGACACGGTGTGAAGCCCGGCCCCGGTCCGTTCATCCTTTATCCGAAGAACCATGTCACAACCCACCATTTCCGTTCGTAACGTCTCGAAGCGCTACCGCCTCGGCGTCGTCGGCATGACCACGCTGCGCGATGAACTCCAGCGTCGTTGGGCGCGCCTGCGCCGCAACGAAACCGCGCTCGGTGTCACCGCGAAGCCGGTGCCGGCCACCGAATTCTGGGCGCTGCGCGACGTGAGTTTCGACGTCGAGCAGGGCGAAGTCGTGGGTTTGGTCGGTCGCAACGGCGCCGGCAAGAGCACCCTGCTGAAAATCCTCAGCCGCATCACCGAGCCCACGGAGGGCGAGATCCGGATCCGCGGCCGCGTCGCGAGTCTCCTCGAGGTCGGCACCGGCTTCCACCCGGAGCTCAGCGGGCGCGAAAACATTTTCCTCAACGGCGCCATCCTCGGCATGTCGCGGCTGGAGATCAAAAGGAAGTTCGACGAGATCGTGGAGTTTTCCGAAATCGGGAAGTTCATCGACACGCCGGTGAAGCGCTACTCGAGCGGCATGTATGTGCGCCTCGCGTTCGCGGTCGCCGCTCACCTCGAGCCCGAGATTCTCATCGTCGACGAGGTCCTCGCGGTCGGCGACGTGGCCTTCCAGCGCAAGTGCCTCGGCAAGGTGCGCGAGATTTCCCGCGGCCAGGGGCGCACGGTGCTGTTTGTCAGCCACAACATGAACGCGGTGGAAAACATCTGCACCCGCGGCGTGCTCATGCGCCAGGGACAGATGGTCCGCGAGGGTCCGGACGTCCGCGGCATCGTCCGCCAGTACATCGCGGAGCACAAACAAGGCACCTCGGGCGCGTTCTGGCAGAACGAGGATAACTCGTGGGAGAACGACTATTTTCGCATCGATCGCTTTTACCTCACCGATCCCAACGGCGACGTCCTCACGCATCCCGTGCCCAACGATACGCCGGTCAGCGTCGTCATCGAAGGCGAGGTCCTGAAGCCGGATTCGAACCTCCAACTCGGCTACGGTCTCTTCACCGACGAGATGGACTTGCTGTATGTGAGCACAAATCTCGACCAGCCGGAGGCGTCGTGGGTCGACCTGCCGCGCGGCTCGGTCCGGCTCACATCACGAATTCCGGCGCGGTTCGTCAACGAAGGCGCGTATCGGGTCGGTCTCTACATGAGTCTCTATCGTCGCAAATGGTTCTGCGAACCGGGCGTCAAGGGTCCGACGCTCTCGTATGAAGTTCGCGGCGGCCTGAGCGATTCACCGTGCCTGGTGACGCGCCGTCCCGGTTTTTTGAGTCCAGTTTTCGAGTGGAACGTTCGGACGGGTGTGGAACTGGTGGCCTGATCGCCGCCGGATTCTCCCCGTCCAGTCCTGCCCCGTCCTGGCAGGACGCGCTTCGTCCACGCTCTTTTTCCCATGCTTCAACCTCGTCAGCGTCTCTTGGTGGTCACCCGGCATTGTCCCTTTCCTGAAAACGACGGCGCCGGGGCCTACCTCTTCGATCTGCTCTCCCATCTCAAGCACGGCGGTGCCGTCATCGACCTGCTGTGGCTGCAGCCCGACCACGCCCTTTACCGCCGCGGCGTATTCATTTCTTCACGACGTTTCCATGCGGTCGCCCGGCTGCACCTGCCGGGCGCGATCAATTTCGGGCGCTGGCGCTTTTTCCCGTCCGTGTGGTGGCTGCCGTTCAAGGCCCGCTCGCTCCACTTCCTCAAAACCCTGCTCTGCATGTTTCCCGCCTTCCGGCAGCGTTTCGCCCGACGCGCCGCCACCCGCCCGGCCAGTCCGTCCCCGGCGACTTTCGCCTGGAGTGCCCTGCCGTCGCGAGCGGAGACGCAGGCGTTTCGCGCGCTCGCCGCGCGCATCGCCCCGGACGCCGTTCTGATCAACTACTGCTGGCTGATGCCGCTGGCTGCGGAGGTGCCGTATGCCCGCAGGATGGTCCTCACCCACGATGTCGCGTCGCACCGCCTCCGCCTGACCGGCGCGGCTCGCAGCGACCTTCCCCGGAAGCGAAATCCCGCGCATCCCGAAGGCGAAGCCGCGCTGCTGGCCGACGCCGATGCGATTCTCGCGATCAGCGACGAGGACGCCGCGGTGTTCCGCGGCATGCATCCGACCAAAACCGTTCTCACGGTGCCCAAGGCCGCGCCACTCCCCGCGGCTCCGTCCCCGGCGTCCACGGTCGCGGGCCGGTGTCTCTTTGTCGGTGGTCGCAACGCTCCCAACGAGGAAGGCCTGCGCTGGTTTCTCGACCGCGTCTGGCCCCGTGTGCGTGCCGCCTGGCCTGAGGCGTCGCTGCACGTCTGCGGCGGCGTGTGCGAGGTCTTTCGGGAGCCGCGCGAGGGTGTGGTCTTTCGTGGACGCGTCGAGAACCTGGCGCAGGATTACGCGGCCGCGGAAGCCGTAGTCGTTCCCCTCCTCCGGGGCACGGGCATGAAAATCAAACTCGTCGAAGCGGCGAGCCACGGCAAAGCCTGCGTCACCACGCCCGTCGGTTTGCAGGGCTTGAAATTCTTCGAGCCGGCCGTCCTGTGCGCGTCCGCTCCCGACGCCTTCGCCAGCGCCATGGTGCGCATTCTCGCCAGTGCGGATCTGCGCACGCAACTTGGCCGCGACCTGCAGGCGGCGGCCGCCCGGCATTTGTCGCCCGAGGCGTGTTACAACTCCGTAAAACGCTGGCTGCAGATTGACGCCGCTCCTGCGGCCGCTCCGGCCGCGGCCACGTTGCCCGCGACCTGAATTTTGCCATGTCCCGACGCGCTCCCGTCGCTCTCTTCGTTTACAACCGGCCTGACAAAACCCATCAGACGCTGGAGGCGCTCGCGCGCAACCGCGGGGCGGCAGACACGCCGCTCCATGTGTTCGCCGACGGGCCGAAGCCGGGCGCGTCGGCGGCCGAGCTCGCACGGATCGAGGAAACGCGCGCGCTGGTGCGCAGCCGCCGCTGGACCGCCGAAACGCACGTCTTCGAATCCCCCACCAATCGCGGTCTGGCCGACTCGATCGTCGGCGGAGTCAACCAGATCCTGTCCGAGCACGACCGCGTCATCGTGCTCGAAGACGACATCGTCACCTCGCCGGGCTTCCTCGAGTATTTCAACGCGAGCCTCGAACTTTACGCCGCCGAGCCGCGGGTGATGCATGTTTCCGGCTACATGTATCCGCTCGGTCTGCGCCGGCGCGGCACGGCCTTCCTGCAGATTCTCTCCTGTTGGGGCTGGGCCACGTGGGCGCGCGCGTGGCGGCACTACGAGCCGGATGTCGCGCTGCACCTGAAACGGCTGCAGGCGCCCGGACGTATCCGAAAGTTCAATATCGAAGGCCATGCCGACTTCTACCGGCAGCTGCAGGAGAACCAGGCGGGACGCATCAAGTCGTGGGCCGTGCGCTGGTATGCCTCGTGGCTGGCGCAGGACGGACTCTCGCTGTTTCCGACCCAGTCGCTCGTGCGCAACGTCGGTCACGATGGCACCGGCGTCCACTGTCATGCCGATCAGCGGTTCGACACCGAGCCGGTCGACTCCATTCCGGTAAACCGGATTCCACTGCGGGAGGGTCGCGCGCTGCGCTGGCGGATCAATGAATTCTACCGCTCCGGACGCGTCGATCGTTCCGTGCCGCGGATCTGGTTGCACAGCCGTTTCGTGCTGCCGCTGCGGCGGCGGATCGCGGCACTCTGATTTCGTTCCGACGATGCCCTTGACTCTGCCCATCTCCCGGGACGCGAAGGACCGCTTGCGCGGCTGGTGGAACCGTTGCCGCCATCCGCGAGCAGTGCTCGGCCGCGGGACCTACGTTCAGTCCGCCGCGCGGATCGCGCGCGGCACGCGCACCGGCGAGCGTTGCGCGATTTTGCGCGGCGCGGAGCTCCTGCGGGAGGTGACTTTGGGCGATCAAGTCGTGATCGGCGGCGGATCGCGGGTCGCGCGGACGACGGTCGGCGCGCGGGGCACGCTCGAACGGGACGTCGAGTTGTTCAACTCCACGTTGGCCGATCACGTCCAGCTCCAGCGTCAGGCCAGCCTCACCGACTGCCGGGTGGGGCGCTACACGTATGTCGGGCGAAGCGCTTATCTGAATCTGGTCGACGTCGGTTCGTTTTCGTCGATCGGTCCGGCGGTGCTGGCGGGCTTGGGCGAGCATCCGACGGATCTCGGCTCCACGTCGCCGGCCTTCTATTCGCTGCGTCGCCAATGCGGCGATACGTTCGCGTCGCGCGATCTCTTTGCCGAACGGCGGCCCATCGCGATCGGTCACGACGTCTGGATCGGGGCCCGGGCTTTCATCCGCGACGGCGTGACGATTGGCGATGGCGCGATCGTGGCGGCCGGCGCCGTGATCACGCGCGATGTTCCGGCTTACGCGATCGTCGGTGGGACCCCGGCGAAGCTCATTCGTTTTCGCTTCGACGAAACCTCGATCGCCCGGCTGTCGCGCCTGGCGTGGTGGAACTGGCCCGACGATCGGCTGCGCTCCGCCCAGCCGCTGCTCGCCGCGCCGGACCTGCGTGCATTTCTCGATTGGGCCGAGGCGACCGCGCCGACCGGCCGCGAATCCGTTCTTTTATGAATCGTTCCGCTCTCATCAGTGTCGTGCTCCCGGTTTACAACGCGGAGCGCTACCTCGCCGGCGCGATGGAAAGCATCCTCGCGCAGTCGTTCACCCGGTTCGAACTGCTCGCGATCGACGATGGTTCGCGGGACGGCTCGCTCGCGATCCTGCAGCGTTTTGCCCGCCGTGATCGTCGGGTGCATATCGTCAGCCGGCCCAACACCGGAATTGTCGGCGCGTTGAACGATGGCCTGGCGGCGGCCAGTGCGCCGTTGATCGCGCGCATGGATGCGGACGACGTCGCCCTGCCTGACCGGTTCGCGCGCCAGTTCAATTACATGGAGGAGAATCGGAACTGCGTCGCGCTCGGCACCGCGGTCGATTTCCTCGACGAGAGCGGCCACCGCGTCATGTCGTGCCCGCGTCCGCTGGATCACGCGTCGATCGAGTCCGGACTGCTCAAGGGCGACGGTGGCATGATCATTCATCCGTCGGTGATGCTCCGGCGCGACGCGGTGCTTTCGATCGGCGGGTATCGTCGCCAGGCCGAATACGTCGAGGATCTGGATCTCTACCTTCGCCTCGCGCTGGTCGGCCGGCTCGCGAACCTGCCGGAGACGCTCCTCTGCTACCGCATTCACACGACGAGCATCAACTTCACCAAAAACGCCGGCCGCTACCAGACAAAGCTCGGTGTGATGGCGGAGGCGTTTCGCGCGCGCGGTCTGCCGTTCAGCGAGCGGGATATTCCGGATCGCAGCGCCGCGTGGGCCGATCCGGTCCGCCGCTACCGCGAATGGGCGGCCACGGCCTTGCAGTTTGGTTCCCGCCGCGTGGCCGTGCGGCACGGCGTCGCCGCCTGCCGGCTCGATCCGTGGAACTGGCAGTCGTGGCGCAGCCTGCGCTACGCGCTGACCGCGCCGATTCCGGCCAAGGCGAAGAACCTGGCGCCCGTTTCCCGTTCGATCTCCTGAGCATGCCTCATCTTCTTTATATCGGCCAGAATCCCACCACGGGAACCGGCAGTCCGGTGATCGTCCTGCGTCATTTGCAGCGCTTCGCCGCGGATGGCTGGAAGATCTCCATCGTCGGCGACTACGGTGGGGACTATCGCGTGTGCCGGAACGCCGGTTGGAGCGTGAAGCAGCTGTGCCATCGCCGCTGGTGGTGGCCGCCGTATCGCAAGCATTCGCCGAGCTTGCGCTGGCTGCGATTGCGGCTCCTGGCGCACGAAGCGGCCGCGGGCTCCCCGCGCCCCGACGTGATCCTGTCGTATCTGGCGTTTCACTCCGATTTCGCCACGCAACTCGCGACGCACGTCGCGCAGATCACGGGCGCACCGCTGCACGTGCTGGTGCACGACGATCCGACGGCATTTCCCGCCGCGCGCGGGAAGGAAGCCGAGATCCGCGCGGTGCATGAAGGCATCTTGAACGCAGCCGATGAGTGCTGGTTTGTTTCGCCCGAACTCGCGGACTGTTATCCGTCCACCGCGCCACACCGACGGATTCTTTATCCGATTCCGGAAGGTTGGGATCGTCCGGCGATGTGGCACGAAGGGCGCGCCAGCCTTCCCCGGGTTTACTACGCGGGCCATGTGTGGGCGGAGCAGCTGCCGCTCCTGGGGCGCGCCGCTCGTGCGATTCAGGCGGCCGGCGCCGAACTGACGATCATGGCGAAAGGGTCGGAGACGTTGCGCGCTTTCTGCGAAACGGAACCTGTCCGCTGCCTGGCGCCGCAGCCGACGAACCGCGAGGCGCTCGCGCATCTCGCCGGCGAGGCGGCGGGTGTGATCGTCTCCTATGCGGACACGGTTGCGCAGATGCCGTGGTGCGCCACGAGTTTTCCGAGCAAGCTGGTCGAGTTCTGTCATTTGGGTCTGCCCGTCGCGATCGTGGCGCCGGCGGACAGCGCGGTGGCGCGTTGGGCGCGACGGCTGCGTTTTCCGTATTTCTACGAGCCGGACAATCTCCGCGCGCTGCAGGAGTGGGCCGCCGGTCTGCGGCAGCGCGAGGTGTGGCAGGTGCGCGCCGCGCTCTCGCTTCATCTGGCCCAGACCGAGTTCGATCCGACTCGCATCCAGGCGCAGCTGGCAAACGCGCTTCTGCCGGGCACCGAACGCCGCGCAGCGTGACAAAGGACGTCACTTCGTCCTGTTCAATGTCTTCTTCCTCCCCCCGTCGCGTTATTCTCGTCGGCTGCGGTGCCGTGGCCCGGCAGTTCTATGTGCCCGCGCTCAGGGTGTTGCAGAACGCGGGCTTCGTGCGCGTGTCCGCCATCGTCGACCCCGCGGTGAATGCCCGCGAGTTCGTCGCCCGCGCGTTTCCGAAAGCCGGCCAATCCGCCTCGCTCGAACAGACCACCGCGCCGGCCGGCACCCTCGCCATCATCGCATCGCCGCCCGGATTTCACGCGGTGCAGACCATCGCAGCGTTCGAACGCGGCTGGCACGTGCTTTGCGAAAAACCGATGGCCTCGAGCGCCGCCGAAGCCGCGGAGATGGTCGCCGCCGCGCGTCGGCACGATCGCCTGCTCGCCGTCGGTTTGTATAAACGTTTTTTTCCCGCCAGTCGCTATCTCTACAGCCTGTGCCGGGACTGGCTGCTCGGGCCGCTCGTGACCTACTCGATTTCCGAAGGCGGACCGTTCCGCTGGCCGGCGGGACCCTCGTTTTTCGATCGCGCGCAGACGCCCGGCGGGGTGTTGCTCGACGTCGGCGTGCACGTGCTCGACCTGCTCGGCTGGTGGCTCGGGGAACCGGAAACGTTGCGTTACGCCGACGATGCCATGGGCGGGCTCGAAACCAACGCCTTCCTCCAGCTCACCCACGCCAACGGCGTGCGCGGAAGGGTGCACCTGAGCCGCGACTGGAACACCATGCAGCAGTATCGTTTCGAATTCGAACGCGGCGTCGTGACCTGGAAGGTCAACGATGCCAACGGCCTCACGGTCGAGCTGGTGGGCGCGCCCGCCGCGGTGCAGGGCACGTTGATCGCGCCGCTGCCCGAGCCGCCGTATTGTCCGCAGCCGCGCGCGCTCGAGACCAACGCCCAATGTTTCATTCTGCAGTTGCTGAACGTCCTCGGCTCGATCGCCGGCGAGGAAACGCTGCTCGTGCCGGGTGAGGAAGGTCAGCTTTCGCTGCGGCTCATCGAGCAGTGCTATGCGCACCGCACGTTGATCGAACAACCGTGGCTGACGCCGGAGGAAGCGACGCGCGCCCAGGAATTCAGCTCCGCTCTGCCTGCCGCCACATGAAAGTCGCCCTCATCGGAGCCAGCGGGTTCATCGGAACCCGCATCATCGAACAATTTCACCTCGGCGGCGGCCCGTCGCTCGCCGCGATCGTGCGCCGTCCTTCGAGCCTCGCGCTGCCTGCGCGGTTCTCGATCGAGACGCATCTTGCGGATGCCCTGGACACCGATGCCCTCGCGCGGGCGTTCAGCGGTTGCACGGCGGTGATTCACGCGGCGATCGGCGACCCGGCCCAGATCGAGCGGATGCCGGGCGCGTTGTGTCTCGCCGCGTCCGCCGCCGGGGTGAAGCGACTCGTCTATCTCAGCAGCGCATCCGTGCACGGGCAGAATCCTCCGCCGGGCACCGACGAAAACAGCCCGCTGACGACGAACCAGGCCATGGACTACAACAACGCGAAGGTCCGCGCCGAGCAGCGCTTCTTCGCCGAATGCCGCCGCCTCTCGCTCGTCGGTTTCGCGCTCCGTCCGGGCGTTGTTTATGGTCCGCGCTCCCGCTGGATCGCGGACCTCGCGAACGAGATGATCGAAGGCCGCGCGTGGCTCTACGAAGGAGGCCGAGGGATCTGCAACGGCATCTATGTCGACAATCTCGTGCATGCGATCTCGTGCTGCCTGCAGGCCACGGACGACGCCGCGGGCGCCTATCTCGTGGGCGACGCCGAGACGGTCACGTGGGAGCAGTTCTACCGCACCGCGGCGGTGCATCTCGACGTGCCGCTCGCCAGCATTCACCAGCTCTCGCAACTGCCGATGTTCAAACGCTCGTGGAAAGAGCGCGCCGACCGCGCGGCGGCGCATCCGTTGGTGCAACGGCTGCTGCCCTTGGTGCCTTACAAATTGAAACGCAGCACGAAAGCGGTGATCGCGGCCAACGCGCCGGCGCCGCGTCAGGATTCGTGGACGATCCCCAACGGTCCGCAACCGCGGGTGTCGCAGGAAATGGCGCTCCTGCAGCAATGCAGCTGGAAACTGCCGCACCGGCGGGCGGAGGAAAATCTCGATTACCGGCCGTCGGTGAGCTTCGCCGACGGGATGAACCGCAGTTTCGCCTGGTGGCGGTTTGCCCAGGGCGAGGTGTCTTTTGCCGCATGAAAATCAGCGTCCTGATCCCCGCCTTTCACGCCGATCCGTTTATCGCCACGGCGCTCGCCAGCGTCCGGGCGCAGACTCACCGCGACTGGGAGATCGTCGTCGTCGAAGACGGCTCGCGCGACGACACCCAGGCGATCGTCGAGGAGTTCGCCGCGTCGTGCGTGCAGCCGGTTGTCTACCGGAATCTCGGCGAAAACTTCGGCGTCGGCACGGTGCGCAATCATCTGCTCCAGCTTGCGAGCGGAGACGCGTTGGCCTTTCTCGACGCCGACGACACCTGGGAGCCGGATCACCTCGCCAATGCCGCGACACAGATCGAAGCCGGCGCCGATCTCGTCGTGAGCGGCGTGCGGACCTTCGATCTCGTGAAGAAAACGCTGATCGAGGAGGTGCAGCCGCCGGCGGAGCTGTTCGCCGATCCGGTGCGCGCGCTCTTCGAAGAGAGCGTGATCATCACAAGCTCCTCGGTCACGTTGACGCGCGACGTGGCGGGTCGCGCCGGCGAGTTCGACACCACCCTGCGCATCGGCGAGGACCGCGATTACTGGCTGCGTTGCGCGCTGGCCGGCGCGCGGGTTCGGGGCACCGGCCGCTTCACCTGCAATTACGCCAAACACCTTTCGAGCTCGATGGCGCGCACCTACGTCGTCGCGCAGCACGTGACCCGGTTCTATCAGAAATATCAGAATCTCGACGCCGTGCCCGCGCGGCTGCGGCGTCATCTGCTGGCGCAAAGCCTGATTTGCCAGGGCCGTCTGCTTCGCGAGCACGACCGCGATCGCAGCGCCGCGTGTTTCTGGCAGGCGTGGCGGTGCGAACCGTTGAACCCGCTGATTCCCGTCCACCTGGCGTTTACTCACTGGCGCGCAGCCAATCCCGCCGCGAAGGCCGCCTGAGTGCGCGTCACCCGCGAACGAGCCCGCATGTCTCTCGCGTTCCTGATTCTCGCGCACAAGAACCCTCGACAGGTGGAGCGGCTCTTTCGCGCCATCCACCGCCCGGAAGATGTGGTGGTGCTGCATTTTGATCGGCGCGCGCCGGCCGCGTTGCACGAGCTCGGACGGCAACTCGCGCGAGCACATCGCAATGTACACCTGCTCCGCCCGCAAACGATCCTCTGGGGTGGCTACCGCATGGCGGCCGTGCAGATCCAGGCGATGGCGGCGGCGTTGCGCGCCGACGGGCGCTGGCATCATTTCATCAATCTCACGGGACAGGATTTCCCGATCAAGCCGGTGGCGGCGCTCGACGCGCACCTCGCGGCGAATCCGGAATCCAACTACGTGAGCTGGTTTGATCCGGTCTTCACGCCGCTGTGGAGCAATGCCCGCGACCGGATGCGCTTTTATTATCTCGAGTGGCCGTGGCTGGAGCGCGTGTTGCGCGTGCCCGGCGCCGGGCGTCGGATCCGCCGCCTGCTCGGCTGGCAAAACCGGCTGCCGCACCTTCCGCGTTACACGCGACGCTGGCCGGACTTCCGCTACTACGGCGGCGCCAACCATGTGATCCTCAGCCGGCCCGGTGCAGCCTATCTGGCCCACGATCCCGAGGCGCAGCGCATCACGCGCTGGTTGAGCCATGCGGCGCATGCCAATGAAATCGTTTTTCAAACCGTGCTGCTGAACAGCCCGCTCGCCGCGACGATCGTCAACGGTCATCTGCGGGAAATCGATTTTCCGCCCAACCGGCCGCATCCCCGCACGTTTCGCGAGGCGGATCTCGACCGGCTGCGGCAAAGCCCCGCGTATTTTGCCCGAAAGTTCGACGACACCGTTGACTCGGCAATCCTCGACCGCCTTGCCGAGCATCTCGGGCTTCCACCGACAGTTCACGAGGTTGTCGCGCACTCCTGACCGGAATTGCTGTCCATGCGCTGCCCGTCGGATCGGATTTTCTCCGATCTGACGCGTGGCAGAGCGGCCCAACATTCCGCCCTGCTTTTTTATTGGTCCCGCCGCGTTTTTCGCGTCCTCCCAAGATGAAGCCACCTCTTGTCAGCATCTGCATTCCCGCCTATCGCGCCGAGCGCTACCTGCCGGCCGCGCTCGAGTCCGCGCGCGCCCAGCGGTTCACCGATTGGGAACTGATCGTCACCGAAGACGGCTCCCACGACTCGACCGAGGACATCGTGCGCGCCTTCGCCCGCACGGTGCCGCAGTCCGTTCGTTACGATCGCCACGCGCAGAACCAAGGTCTGCCCGCGACGCGTAACACGGGGATCGCCTCGGCGCGCGGCGAATGGATCGCCTTGCTCGATGCCGACGACGTCTGGACCACCGGACACCTGGAGACCGCCGCCGAACTGTTTTCGCGCAGCCCTGCGGAACTCATCCATTCGGGCTCGATCCTCTTCGACAGCGACAGCGGCCGCGAACTCGAGGTGCGCGCACCGACGCCGCAGCAGATCGCCGATTTTCCGCGCAGCCTCTTCAACGGCGCTTACCTGATCCAGCCTTCCTCCGTCGTGATGCGCCGGCAATTGTGGGCCGACGTCGGCGGCTTCGATCCGACGTTCCGCTACGTCGAGGATCGCGAGATGTGGATTCGCTGCGCCCGGAGCGGCGCACGCTTCGCCTACACCGGGCTCAACACCTGCCTTTATCGGAAGCACGCCGGCGCCATGTCGCGCCATGGCGTCGCCATGGCGCTCGCGAGCGCGCGGGTTTTCGAAAAGAACATCGATTGGGAAGCGGTGCCGAGCCGGCTGCGGCGCAGTCAGGCGGCGGATGCGTGGGTTGCCGCGGGTCGCATGGCGTTGCGGGACGATCCGCGCAGCGCGCGCGGCTTTTTCGGCCGCGCGCTCCGTCATCGGGCGCTTGCGCCCTCGACCTACGGCTACTGGCTCGCCGCCGCCGTCTTGAACTGCACC
Source organism: Opitutaceae bacterium (assembly GCA_040255565.1). Classification (GTDB taxonomy): domain Bacteria; phylum Verrucomicrobiota; class Verrucomicrobiia; order Opitutales; family Opitutaceae; genus Opitutus. The sequence continues at coordinate 518,319 of JBDZVH010000004.1, forward strand.
CGCGGAAAAGCCGCATGAACCACGTCGTCTGCACGCTCTTCGAGGGGCACTACCACCTGGGCGTCGGCGCCCTCATCAATTCGCTGCACGCCAGCGGATTTCAGGGACGCATCGTGTGCGGATACCGGGGAGCGGAGCCGGAATGGGCCGGGAACGCGCGCCGGTTGAGCGGCATCGAGGTGCGTTTCGTGCCGGTGACGCCGCGCGTGCATTTCACCCACTACAAACCCGTGTTCATGCAGGAATGCTGGGCGGCGCACGCGCCGGACGCGCAGCAGCTCTACTACTTCGATCCGGACATCGTGGTGAAAGCGCCATGGAACGTGCTCGAGCGTTGGGCGGCCGACGGCGTGGCGCTGTGCGAGGATGTGAACTCCTATCTTCCGGCCCGCCATCCGCAGCGGCTGGCCTGGGCGGATTTTCTGGCCGCTCGCGGTCTGCCCGCCCGGCGTCCCCTCGACCGCTACTACAATGCCGGCTTTGTCGGGCTGCCCCGGATCCACCGGCACCTGCTCGGGACTTGGTCACAGATTATTGAATACGCCGGCGAGGCCATCGGCTCGCTCGCGACGATCAAGGTCGACGGGCCGACAGCGCTGTTTCACACGCCCGACCAGGATGCGTTGAACCTCGCCTTGATGGCGAGTGACGTGCCGGTGAATGGCGCGGGGCCGGAGGGAATGGACTTCGCCCCCGGCGGACATCTGCTTTCCCATGCGATCGGCGGTCGCAAGCCGTGGCGTGGCGGTTTTCTGCGCGATGCGTTGCGCGGCCATCCGCCCGGGCAGGCACAGAAATCCTTCTTCCGTTTCGCGCAGTCGCCGCTGCCGCTGTTCCCCGCGGGCCATCTCGCCCGCCTCAAACTGTCGCTGCTATCCAGCGCTCTCCTCGGCCGCGTTTACCGCCGGGCCTGAGACTTTCCTTCTGTGAAAATCGCATTCCTTTGTTCGTCTTTGGCGCCGGGACGCGACGGCGTCGGCGACTATGTCCGACAACTCGCCGCCGCCTGCACCGAACTGGGGCACACGTGCTCGCTCGTCGCGCTGCACGATCGCCACGTCTCCCCGCCCGCCGCCCTGATCCAGCGGCCGGACGAGGTGCGCTTTTCCGCGAGCCTGAGTTGGAAGAAGCGCGGCGAGCTGTTGCGGCGGCATCTGCACGAGTTCAACCCCGACTGGGTCAGCTGGCAGCTCGTGCCTTATGGTTTCCACCCGAAAGGCGTGCTGCCCTCGGGCGCGGGACGGCTGATCGAGGCCGCCGCGCCGTGGCAGAATCACGTGATGCTGCACGAACTGTGGCTGGGCCTCGCCCAGGCGGATCGGCTGCGCCCTCGCCTGATCGGCGCTCTCCAGCGGCGGCAATTGCTCGCATTTCTGCGCCGGCTCGCGCCCGCGTGTCTCCATACGACGAATACCGCTTACCAGCTCGCGCTCGCGCATTACGGCTGGCCGGCGGAGATCCTGCCGCTGTTCGGCAACATGCCGGTGCTGCCGGTGAAGCCCTATCTCGCGCGCGCCGAGTTGCGCGAGCTGGTGGGTCCCACGCTGCCACCGGAGCCGCGCTGGGTTGGGGCGATCTTCGGCACCATTCACCCGCAGTGGCGCCCGGAACCGACGCTCACGTTCCTGCGCGAGGTCTCCGCCGCCGCGCGCCGCCCGGTTGCCCTGGTCGCGATCGGCCGGGTCGGCGCGCATGGACAACGCCTGCTCCAACACCTGGCCGCCGACGGCGATGCCATCGAGGTATTTTCCCTCGGGCCGCAAACGCCCGAAAAGATTTCGCATCTGCTGCAGGCCTGCGATTTCGGCGTGGCGACCCATCCGTGGGCCTTGATCGAGAAAAGCGGCACGACCGCCACGCTCCTGGAGCATGGCCTGCCGGTGCTGGTGCCGCGCGACGACTGGCAGCCGCGACACGGGACGATCGCCGGCGCGCGCGATTCCCTCCTGCAACGCCTGGCCGATCTGACGCCGGAGTCATTTCCCCGCTGGCTTGGCGCCCGGCGTCCGCCCGAGGCCATTCTCCCCGCGTTGGCCGCGCGCTTCATCGGTCATCTCAGCGGTCCCGTTCCCCGAGGCGCTCTCGTCGCATGAACATCCTCGTCTACGCTCCCCAAATGGCCGCCTACGGTGGCATGGAACGCCACGTGTGCGATCTCTCGGCGGTCCTGGCATCACGCGGTCACGCGGTGACGCTCCTGACCACCAGCAATTCGCTCGCGCCGCAGTTGCGCGAACGCTTGCGGAATCGCGGCGTGATCCTGCGCGAACTGGCGCGGAGTCGCGGTCACGCCGGCAAGCTGCGCAAGAGCCTGTGGCTGATCGCGGAGACGATTCGCAACGAGAACACGCGCTGGGACGTGATCTACACGAACGGGCAGAGCGCCCTCGCCCGCCTCGCATGGTTCGCGGCGCGGCCACACACCCGGATCGTCCATCACCACCACACAGCCGCGGATGCCGGCGAGCAGGCCACCTGGTCCCGCGCGTTCCGGAGCGTGCTGAAGAACGCGCCCGAACTGGTCGCGTGCAGCCGGGCGACCCAGCGCGCGCTGGGCCAGGCGCTCCAACGCGACGACGTGCACTTCCTCCCCTATCTCACCAACGCGCCAGTCGCGGCGGTGGGCGTCAAAGACCGGCTCTATGCGCCCAATGCCCACCTGCATTTCGGCTTCATGGGCCGGCTCGTGGCGGAGAAGGGCATCGACGACCTTTGCGCCCTCAGCCGCGATCCCGATCTCGCCGGCATCACCTGGCATGTGCACGGCGCCGGCGACGCCTACCCGCCGTCGTTCTTTTCTCAATACCCCGAGGTTGTCTATCACGGTCCCTACACCGCGGGTTCGCAGCAGGCGGCAATCCTGCAAAGCCTCGATGCGCTCGTGCTGTTCTCCCGGCACAACGAAGGGATGCCGCTGAGTCTCATGGAGGCGATGTCGGCGGGCCTGCCGTGGATTGCCACGGACCGTGGGGGCACCCGCGAAATGGCCGTCAGCGCCGAGAACTGCGTGGTCGTCAACCAGCCGCACACATTGGAGACGCTGGCCGCGGCCGTGCGGGAACTCGCGTCGCGTATCCGGTCCGGCAGGACATCGCGCGACGATCAACGCCGGGTCTACGACGAACTATTCGCTCCGCCGGTCGTCGCCGAGGCGTGGTGCGCCTACCTGGAGAATCGCGATCTGCAGACGAAGGCCGCATGAAGCACACCGTCGCAGCATGGCCGGCGGTCGGGGCAAACCCGGTGTCCGCCATGGTCGCCCGCTTCCTCGCGGGCGAGATGCGGGCGTTTGCCTCCGGACGCCGCGAGGGAAGCGATCCTCAGCCGCGCAACGCGTTCACCGGCGACGATCCGGGCGCCGTGACGACGAGCGTTCTCGTCAACACCTGCAATCACGGCCCCTACATCGAGGAGTGCATCGATTCGCTGCTCGTCCAGAAAGTGCTTCCGGACGAGATCATCGTTTACGACGATTGCAGCTCCGACGATACGGTCGCGCGCCTGCGCGGCTACGGGAGCCGCATCCGGTTGATCGAAGGCCGGCAAAAGCAGCGGGCCGCGCGCATCGGCCAGGCCTGTGCGGTGCACACGGCTTTCCGGCACTCGACCGGCCGGCTGATCTTCCTCCTGGATGGGGACGACCGCTTCAAGCGCGACAAGATCGAGCGCTATCTCTCGGTCTACCGCGCCAATCTCGACGCGGTGCTGATCCAGGCGCCGATGGACAAGATCGATCAATTCGGCCGCAAGATCGGCAACAATGCCGAACCGCGGAAACACGTGGTCGAACATCTGAAGGAGATTTACCGGCGGCAGGACGTCGACTTGTTCTATCCGACGAGCGCGCTCGCTTTCTCGCGCACGTATCTCGACTGCGTGCTGCCGCTCGATTTCTCCGACGAGATGGATCTCTGGCTCGACACACGTCTGAGCATCGTCGCCCCGTATTTCGGACGGGTGATCACGCTGCCGCAGGCCTGCACGGAATGGCGTCGCCATGTCGCATCCGATTCGATCCGGAACCGCACACGCGATCTCCAGATCAAGCAGACCTTGATGCGCACGCGGGTCTTCAACGCCTTCTGCCGGCGCTACGGGCTTCGCACCATCTCGCCGTGGCGCAATCCGCGCTTTTATCTCCAGTTACTGCGCTACTCGCTGCCGGAGATCGCGTATCGCTTGTATTATCGGCGTCAGCAGTCGCACACCGCGCGCCAACAGGCCTCCGTCTCATGACCGCCCGACGCCTGGCCAAATCCGTTCTCTATCACGCCCGGCGCGCGCGCATCCGGGCGCTGGCCGCGCCGCGGCGCCTCCCGTGGCTGCGCCGCCGCCTGCATCTGCCGTCGAACGACACCTTCGACCCGCTGCGAGACGCGTCCCCGGACGTGCGGGTCGTGCGCCTGACCGGCGGCGAGACCTTCACGCGGCCGATGCCGGAGCTCGGGGACGCCCCCGCTGCCGCTTGCGCCTTCTTCGCCGACCGCACGAGGGAAACCAGCACGCCGGCCTACGTGGCGGAGTTCACCGACGGCATCGCGTGGGGACACGGGACCGGTGGTGTATTCACCAAAGACGGACGCTTCGTTCCCGCCTTCACCCACGATCCGTGCGGCGCCGATTTTCACACCGTGTGGACGCGCACTCATCTACCGCGGCCGCAGCGAACCGACGGCAGCCTGCTTTATCTGGTCACGCCGGAGGCCGGAGATAACTTCCACCACTGGATGATCGATCTGCTGCCCCGGCTCGGCCGGGTCCGCGCCGCGGGCTGGCGTCTCGAGGAATTCGATCACGTGCTCGTGAATCATGCTTCGCGCCGTTATCAGCTTGCGACCCTGGCGCGACTGGGAATCTCCCCCGCGAGAATCATCCGCGCGGACGATGCGCTGCATCTCCGCGCGCGGCGGTTGGTGGTGCCCTCGTTGAAGCCGGAGAATCAGACGGCGCCCTCGGCCGACCTCGCCTTTCTCCGGCAGGTTTTCCTTCCCGCCGAGGACGTGGGCCGTCCGCGCCGGCGGATTTTTCTCAGCCGCAACGACGCCGGCTTCCGCAAACTCAGCAACGAGGCGGAACTGCGGCCGCTGCTCGAGGCGCATGGCTTCGAAATCGTGGTTCCGGCCACCCTCTCGATCGAAGCCCAGGCCCGGCTTTTTGCCGAAGCCGCGATCATCGCCGGCCCGTCCGGCGCGGCATTCGCCAACCTGGCCTTCGCGACACCGGGCGCCCATGTCATCGAGATCGCGCCACCGGGCTGGCTGGCCCCGTATCACTGGATGCTCTCCGCGCGTATCGGATTATCGCATACGATCGTGCTGGGCGAGGGCCCGGTGATGCGCGGTGTGCCGGACGTTTCCGCGCGCGAGCGCGACATCGTGGTCGATCCCCGCCGTTTCGCGGCCGCGCTCGAACCAATCCTTTCCGCCATCCCAGCCGCCACCGCATGATTCTTTTTTCCCATCCGACAGGAAACGCCAACGTCCGCCACGCCGCGCTCGGGCTGCACCGCGCCGGTTTGCTGGGCGAGTTCTGGACCTGCGTCAATTACCAGGAGACGCCGCTGTTGCGACGGCTGCTGCCGGGAGCGATCACGCGCCAGCTGCGACGCCGGGTCTTCCCGGCGGAGCTGGAGGGCAAGATGCGCTCATTCCCCCTGCGCGAACTCGGCCGGCTGCTCGCGCCGCGCGCCGGACTGCGCTCGCTCGTCCGCCACGAACAAGGACCGCTGAGCGTCGACGCGGTCTATCGTTCCCTTGACCGCCGCGTAAGCGAACGCCTGGCGGATCCACGGTTCCGCGCGGTCTACGCCTACGAGGATGGCGCGCGCGAAAGTTTCCGCGCCGCGACCCGCAATGGCCAGCTGCGGTTCTATGACCTGCCGATCGGCTACTGGCGCGCCGCGCGGTCGATTCTGCAGGAAGAGGCGCAGTTGCAGCCCGCGTGGGCCATGACGATCAACGGCAATCTCGACAGCCCGCAGAAGACCGCGCGCAAGGACGCGGAGTTGCATCAGGCCAGCCTCGTCGTCGTCGCGAGCACGTTCACGCTCCGCACTCTGGAGCATGCGCCGGAATTCAACGGCTCCGTGGTCGTGATCCCCTACGGGGCACCCGAACCCGAGTCGCCGCCGCCCGTCGCACCACCGCGTTCCCGTGGATCCAAATTGCGCGTGCTCTTCGTCGGCTCGCTCGGGCAACGGAAGGGCCTGAGTTACCTTTTCGAGGCGATTCGCCTGCTGGGGTCGGCGGTGGAGCTGACCGTGATCGGAACGCGTCCGCTGGCGGAGTGTCCCGCGCTGGACCGCGCGCTGGCGCAGACGCGCTGGATCTCCTCCTGCTCACATCGCGAGGTGCTGGCGGAGATGGCCGCGCACGACGTGTTCGTTTTCCCGTCGCTGTTCGAGGGTTTCGGACTCGTGCTGCTGGAGGCGATGGCGATGGGGTTGCCGATCGTGACCACACCGCACACCGCCGGGCCTGATCTCATCACCGATGGCGTCGAGGGCTTCATCGTCCCGATTCGCTCCGCCACGGCGATCGCCGAGCGGCTCGAGCTGTTGCAACGAAATCCGGATTTGCGCGCCGACATGGGCGAGCGGGCCCGCGCCCGGGCGCGGGAATTCACCTGGGACCAATACGGCCAGTCGCTGGCGGCGTGCGTGTCGTCGAGCCTGGTTCGCACCTGAAGATGGATAAGCAGATCAAGTTCCTCATCTGGCTCTACGTGGTGCTGCTTTTGTTCGAGGGCGCGCTGCGCAAGTGGGTCATGCCATCGTTGTCGGATCCGCTGCTGATCGCGCGCGATCCGGTGGCGCTCGGCATTTATGCACTCGCGCTGATGTCCGGCCGTTTTCCGATGAACGGTTTCATCGTCGCGACGGGTGTGCTCGCCTTCTGTTCCACGGTGGCGAGCCTCTTCGTGACCAACACCAATGCGCTCGTGGTGGCTTACGGGCTGCGCATCAACTACGGCCACGTGCCGCTGATCTGGATCATCCCCCAGGTGCTGAATCGCAAGGACGTGGGGCGTATCGGCTCCTTCATCCTGCTCGTGGCGATTCCGATGACCGTGCTCATGATGATGCAGTTTCGCTCGCCGATGAATGCGTGGATCAACCGCGGCATCGGCAGCGACGAGGGCGGGCAAATCTACGGCGCGATGGGGCGCATTCGTCCGCCTGGGTTCTTCTCGTTCATCACCGGCCCGCAGCTTTTCTTCCCGCTCGCGGCGGCGTTCTTTCTGAATCAGGCGAGCGGTCACCGGCGGCTGTGGTGGCCCTTGTTGATCGGTTGCGGCCTCGCGATCCTGATCGCGCTGCCCGTCTCGATCAGCCGCACGGCGATGCTGGCCACAGCGATCGTCGGCCTCGCGTTCATCCTCTCCATGTCGCGCGCGGGCATCCGCTCCGGCGCGCACCTGAAGGCCGGCATCGCGCTCGGCGCCGTCGCGATCGCGGTCTCCTATCTGCCGATTTTCGGAGAAGCTTCCACGGTCTTTCAAGCGCGCTGGGAAACCGCCGCGGTCAGCACCCAAGGCGACGCCTGGGGCGGAATCATCGGCCGCATCGTCGGCGGCTTTACGCAACCGCTCCACTGGGCGTCCGTAGCGCCCTTTTTCGGCAACGGCATCGGCGTCGGCTCAAACGTCGGCGCACGGCTCTTGTCCGGTCGCGTCGGGTTCCTGCTCGCGGAGGACGAATGGGGCAAGATCTTCCTCGAGCTCGGACCGGTGCTCGGCGGCGCGTTCATTCTGTTTCGCCTGAGCATCGTGGCGCATCTCGGACTGAAGGCGCTCGGGGCGCTTTTCCAGAATCGCGACAACCTTCCGCTGCTGATCTTCTCGGCCTGTGCGATTCCCATCGCGCTGAATCAGTGGGCGCCACCGACGATTCTCGGGTTCGCAGTGCTCGGCGGCGGTCTGCTCCTCGCCTCGCTCAACGACGAAGACGATGATGAGGAGGAGGAAGCGGAAAACGAAAATGAATCGACTGAAGTCGAACCGGTGGCCGCCGCGCCGGTCCCGTGGCGGGAACGTTACTAGGTCCAACCTTCACTTCGGCGATCCATGCGCATTCTCTTGATCGGAAACTTCGTGCCTGACCGGCAGGAAAGCATGCTGCGCTTTTCCCGGCTGCTCGAGCAAAGCCTGCGGGACGGCGGGCATGAGGTGCGAACCTGGTCGCCCGAGCCGCGGCTGGTCCGCCTGCTTCCCCGCTACCGTTACAACGGCGCGGCGAAGTTCATCGGCTATTTCGACAAATTCGTGCTGTTCCCGCGCCGCGTGCGGCAGCAACTCGCGCGCGGGCTGCAGGCGGACGTCGTGCACATCACCGATCACGCCAACGCGGTTTACGGTCCGCTGTTCGCGGGACGCCCGTTGTTGGCCACCTGCCATGACCTGCTCCAGATCCGCGCGGCGCACGGCGATTTTCCCCAGCACCGGGTCTCCGCGCTCGGCCGGCGCTACCAGTCGTGGATTCTCGAAAGCCTCGCGAAGCTCCCGCGCATCGTGGTGACGTCGCACCAGACGAGCCTGGAACTGCGCCGGCTCGCGAACGTGCCGCTCGAGCGCACCACAGTGATTCCGCTCGCGCTGAATTATCCGTATCAACCCGTGCCGCCGGCGCAGGCGCGCGCAATTGTGCACGAGATGCTCGTCGAGCGCGGACTCGATCCGGGCGTGCTCGATCTCGATGGCCGCGGCTACCTCATGAACATCGGCGGTGGTCAGTGGTATAAGAACCGCCGCGGGGTGATTAACATCTACGCCGAGCTGCGCCGACGCCTCTCTCCGCCGCCGAAGCTGCTCATGGTGGGCAAACCGCTCGCGCCGGAGATCGTCGCGCGCATCCAGCGCCTGCGCCTGGCGTCGGAGATTGTCCACGTCTCGAATGTCTCCGAGGCGCAGCTCTCCGCCATCTACACGCTCGCGCAGGGATTGTTGTTTCCCTCATGGCACGAGGGATTCGGCTGGCCGGTGGCCGAGGCCCAGGCCTGCGGTTGTCCCGTCTTTACCTCCGACCGCGCGCCGATGACGGAGGTGGGCGGCGAAGCGGGTGCCTATGTGCCGCCGGGCAACCCGCGCGAGGCCGGGCGCCGGATCGCGCTCGCCTGGGGCGCACGCGATGCCATGCGCGCCTGCGGACTCGCCCGCGCGACCCAATGGAATCCGGGACACATGATCGCGCGCTACCTCGAGGTCTATCATCAGGCGATAAACGCGCACGCGCCGGCTGCCGCATGAAACTGCTCCGCGTCATCGCCACCCTCGATCCGCGCCATGGCGGGCCGGCGGCGGGCCTGCGGGCGGTCACGCCTGCGCTCGCGGACCTCGGACACACGACGGAGTTTGTCAGCCTGGATGCTCCGGGTTCCGGAGCGCCGCGCGTGGGCGATGCGCCGGTGCACGCGCTCGGTCCGTCGCGTGGCGGCTATGCGTTTTCGCCCCGGCTGCTGCCCTGGCTGCAGCGTCACGCGCGGAACTACGATGCCGTGTTCGTGCACGGGCTCTGGCAATATCACGGCCGCGCGGTGCGTGCCGCGCTGCGCGACACATCTGTTCCCTATTTCGTGTTTCCCCACGGCATGCTCGATCCGTGGTTTCGTCGCGCGTATCCACTGAAGCATGCCAAAAAATGGGTTTACTGGCAGCTCTGCGAGAGGCGGGTGCTGAAGGACGCCGCCGCGGTGCTCTTCACCTGCGAGGAGGAGTTGCGGCTGGCGCGCACCACTTTCCGGCCGTTCGAGTGCCGCGAGCGGGTCGTCGCTTATGGCGCCGGCGCTCCGCCGGACGAGGCCGCGGCGCAAATCGCCGCGTGGGAGCGCTCGCAGCCCGGTCTCGCCGGCCGACCCTTCTGGCTGTTTCTCGGCCGCGTCCATCCGAAGAAAGGCGTCGACGTGTTGCTGCGGGCCTACCGACAGATCGCGGCGGAGAGCAGGCGGCCGCCGCCCGCATTGGTGATCGCCGGCCCGTGTGCCGACGCAGGCTATCGCGCGCGACTCGACTCCCTCGTCCGCGAACTGCCGGCCGGCGGCGCGGTGCATTGGACGGGCATGCTGCAGGGCGCGGAAAAATGGGGCGCGTTGCGCGCGGCCGAGGCATTTGTGTTGCCCTCGCACCAGGAGAATTTCGGCATCGCGGTCGTCGAAGCGCTCGCCGCCGGGACACCGGTGTTGATCTCGCGCGAGGTGAACATCTGGCCCGAAATCGAGCGCGCCGGCGCCGGCTGGGCCGATGCCGACAACGAGGACGGCACGATGCGCCTGTTGCGGCGGTGGAGGGAAACCACGCCCACGCAGCAGGCGGCGATGCGCGAGGCCGCCCGGCGGTTGTTTCACTCGCGCTACGAAATTTCGCGGGTCGCGCGCAGTCTCGTCGAGACGATCGGCCCGCAGCTGACTTCAACCCGTCCGCGCTCTCCCCATGAAAACCCCCGTGCCTCCCATGCCGCCTGAAGGTGCCGTCGACCTGGTGGTCGATGCGCCATTCGCCGCGACCGCGCAACAGATCGAATTCTCGGCCCGTTTGGTGGACGCGGCCGGCGAGCGCAGGCTGTGGTTCCGGTTTCCAGCGGACGACGCGCCGATGCTGACCCGGCGCGCCGATCCCTTCGTGATCGCGACGCTTGTGTATGCGATGGATCGATACAAGCGGATGAACATCCACGGCGCCGTCTCCCCCGGCCTGCTCGCCAACCTCGCCGATTTTCAATCGGCCTACCAGGCGTTTCACCGCGGCCGGCCGGTGCCGCCAATGGAGCTCCAGGCATCGTCCACGGCGGAGGAGTTTCGCCCCGCGCGGACGCCGCGCGGGATCAGCGCGTTCTCGGGCGGCGTGGACAGCTGCTTCACCGTTTACCGGCACACGCCGCTCTCGTCGCTGCAGCCGAAGCGTCTGCTGTCGGGTTCGCTGATGATGCACGGCTTCGATATTCCGCTCGAACAGCGCGAGACCTTTCTCCGCGCCGCCGCCCGGTCGCGGCATCTGACCGACGACGCCGGGCTCGCGCTGCACCTCGGGGCGACCAACCTGCGGTCGCTCCCCGTCAAATGGGAGGACATTTATGCGACGGCGGTCGCGGCGTGCCTGGCATTCTACCAACCTGCCTACTCCTACGGCTTGCTGCCGTCGTTCCAGGATTGGTCGCACACGAAGTTCAACTACGGCTCGAGCCCGCTCACGGATCCGATGCTCTCCAGCCTGTCGTTCCCGATCGTGCACGATGGCACGTCGTTCGGCCGTATCCAAAAACTGGAGCTCCTCGCCCGGTGGCCGATGGCGATGCGGCACCTGCGTGTCTGCTGGCAGGGCGCGGAAATGGATCGCAACTGCTGTCGCTGCGAAAAGTGCGTGCGCACGATGCTGATGCTGGAGCTGGTGGGCGTGTCCCAAGCCGACGCCTTCCCGCTGCCGGTCGACCCGTCGGCAATCGAGCGGCTCGTGATCAAGGGCCCCAATGCGCTCGAGGAGCAGATCTATCTTTTGACGGAAGCGAAACGACGCGGCTTGCAGGCCCCCTGGGTTCCGGCGGTTGCCCGCACGATCAGCCGCAACCGCCGGCGCCAGCGCCTCTGGCAGGCCGGCAAAGCGCTGAAGGATTTCGTGCCCGCCGCGATGCAGGACGGTTTTCGTTCGGCGGCCAACCGCCTCCTCTGGCGCAGTCGCGCTCGGACGCATTCTATGGCCGCCGCTCCCGTCAACGGCACGAAGGCTCATGTCCACTGATTCGTCGCCGTTGCGTATTTCGATCGTCCAGGGCGCATTCCTCCCGGTGCCGCCACTGCTCGGCGGCGCCGTGGAGAAGGCTTGGTATGCGCTGGGACAGGAGTTTGCCCGGGCCGGGCACCAGGTGACGCATGTCAGTCGCGCCCATCCCGCGCTGCCGGCCGCCAATGTCGAGCACGGCGTGCAGCATCGTCGTATTCGCGGTTACGATACACCGGCGTCGCTCTGGCGCTTGAAGCAGCTCGACCTGCTCTACTCGTTGCGCGCCCGCCGGGTGCTGCCGCCGGGAGACGTCGTGGTCACGAACACGTTCTGGATGCCGATCGTGGAGCGACGCCGCTCGCGCGGGGTTCCGTATGTGCATGTCGCCCGTTATCCCAAGGGGCAGATGCGGCTGTATGGGCGCCGGGCGGTTTTGCAGACGGTGTCCGAGCCGATCCGGGCCGCGATTCTGCGCGAAGCGCCGCGGGCGCGGGTGCAGGTCGTGCCTTACCCGGTCGGGCCGGCGTATTTGTCGGAGGCGGCGCCAGCAGCGACTCCCCCGGTGATTCTCTACACCGGCCGACTGCATCCGGAAAAGGGCGTGCACCTCCTCATCGACGCGTTCGTGCGCGCCACCGCTGGCGCTTTGCAGAACTGGACGCTGCGTATCGTCGGTCCGTGGCGCACAGAGCAAGGTGGCGGCGGATCGGATTATCGGGAACGCTTGCGCCGCAGTGCGCAACCCGCGGGCGCGCGGATCGAATTGCTGGAGCCGATTTTCGACGAAACGGAACTTGCAAGGCAGTATCGAGGCGCCGCGGTTTTTGCCTACCCATCGCTGGCCGAACAGGGCGAGACGTTCGGCCTCGCCGTGCTGGAAGCGATGGCTTCGGGCTGCGCGCCGGTGGTCTCGAGCTTGGGCTGTTTTCAGGATTTCGTTCGCGCCGGCGAAAACGGTTTCGTCTTCGATCATCGCGAGGCGGATCCGGCCGCCAGCCTCGCGGAAGCGCTCGCATCCGCGACGGCCTCCGCCGCGGAACTGGCGCGCCGCCGGGCGGCCGCGTGGACCACTGCTCATGATTACACGCTGCCGGAAATCGCCGGCAGGTTTATCGCCGAATTTCGCCGGCTGCGGGAACCCCACGCGGGGACCGGGTCGTATGTCGAAGCATGTCTTCCCGACTCTCGATGAATGGCGCCCTGGCTCAACTGCTCACGGATCTCCGCGGGCGTGAGATCGTTGCGCTGTTGAACCGCGGCAACCGCGGCGATGGGGTGATCCACATGGGCGGCCGACGCCTGCTGTCGTCGCTGGGCGTAGCTTGTCGCGAGTTCCACGAAACGGACGACCTCGGCCGTATGAACGGCGACGTCCTGCTGATCTACGGCGCGGGCGCGCTCTCGCGCGGCACGCACTCGCTGCCGCGTTTGCTCATGTCGATGGCACCGCGCTTCTCGGAAATCGTGATTCTGCCGTCGTCGTTCGATCTCAACGAGCCGCGGGTGCGCGATTTCGCGGAGACGTGGAATCAGAAGTTTACGGTGTTCTGCCGCGAACTCGTCAGCTTCGACATGCTGCGCCAGGCCGGCGTGAAGCCGAAGGCGCTGTTGATCGGCCACGATCTCGCCTTTCACGCGGACCTGAGCCCCTGGACCGCGCGGCCGGCCAGCGGACGCGCCGGCGTTTTTCGCCAGGACAACGAGGCAGCGTATGGCCGGCTGCCGCGCAATATGGACGTCATCGAGGACGCTTCCTACGGGCGGGACACGGAGCCGGAGCGCTTGCTCGATTTCGTCGCGCGTTTTTCTGAGATTCACACGGATCGCACGCACGGCGCGATCACGGCGGCGATGATGGGCCGGAAGGTGTTTTTCTATCGCAACAACTACTTCAAGAACGAGGCCATTTATCACCACAGCCTGGCGGCGATGCCGCACGTGCGCTTCATCAAGCGTACGCCGTTTTCGATGCGGCAGTTCACCCGCGCGCTGTATTGGGGCCGCGTGCGCCGCGTGGAGATGAAAGTGCGCCGGCTCTTCGGCGGCCGTCCGGCTGCGGCCGCCAGCTAAGACGCGATCAGCGCATCGCCGGAGTATCGGGCCAGGCGCTTTCGCGGCCATTCGCGTCGACGCTCGTCACCACATAACCGGCGCTCGCGGTGCTTTTCGCATCCCGGTAACCGGTGCCAGTGAGGCGTTCGCCCGCCGGTTCCGTGTAGGGCGAATTGAGCCAGCGGTAAGGACCGCCGGGTTTCTCCGCGCGATAAATGCGATAGCTCGCCGCGCCCGGCGCGGGAGTCCACGAAACTTGCGCAGTGGCGCCATTGCGCTGCACGCGCACATCCGCCGGCGGCGCGGGCAATGTCACCGGGCTCGCTCGGGTCAGTCCTTCGCGAACCAGCAGATCGGCCAGCAGGTAGAACGTGAGGTCCGGCCAGTTTTTCCAATGCCCCTTTCGCGCCTGGGCGTAGCGAATCGCCTCGGTCAGGCCGACCTTCGCTTCCTCTTCGGGCGCCTGTAGAAGCCGGATGAACGGCGCGCATGACCAGCCCAGCCACCGGTGGGTGTGAGCCTGGCCGCGGAAAAAGTTGGCGCGCACGTCGCCCGAGTCGCTCTGATCCTTCGCCCATTCGCCGTGGTAGAGATCGGCGGTGACGTCGATGCAGTCGGTATAACGTCCGTAGGCGAGCGGATGAAGCTGCAGATTCTCCCCCGTCAGCAATTCCGCCGTTCGTAACCAAAAATCGGATATGGCCTGGTAGAGATAGTCGGTCTGATCGGCGTCTTTCGCCGCGGCGCCGGTGTAGGGACGCTGTCCGCGTCCGAACACGCCGAGCACCGGCGGCGAGGTCGCGAGGTCGCGGTAAAAGCGAACGAGTTCCTCGTCTCCGGCGCGCTTCCCTTCCGTCAATCCAAACAGCATCGGCCCCATCTGCATGTTCAGCGTGCGGTTGAAACAGTCGATATACGGCAATCCGGTGGCGTCCGCCCGTCCGCCCACCTGACGAACCCCGCGCGCGTAAGCGAGGCCGACGGCGTGGACCGGATCCGGCACGTCCGCGAGCACGCCGAGGGCCGCGGCCGCGCTTTGCGTATAGGTGATATGATACGGATCGAGCATCCCGTAAGCGCGCCCCTTTTCGTCTTCGCGCAGCTTTCGTTTTCCGTTCTGCGTCAGCTTGGCGCGCGAGTTCTCTGCCCCACGGACGAGCCGCTCCTGATCCGCCTCCCTGGCGACCTGCGGCTGCGAAAGTATTTTTTGCATGCGATCGGCGCTGCCCAGCACCCAGGCGCGGCCCGCATCCTGCCGCCAGCCGATCGGTTTCATCTCCCGCGCGATCGCCTGGAGCGCGGCATGCAACGACTCGACCGACGCACCCGGTTCCTCGACGACAGCCACCAGCGGCTGCACGTGATCGCGATAGGCCCGCCAAAGCGACTCCGGCTCGGCCGTGTCGATCGGCACGAGACGAACTTCGTTCCAGAAGCCGCGCAGCGAATCTTTCTCGCCCTCATTGCCTCGCTGCGACGCGGTCTGGCCGCGGAGCGAAAGCTGTTTCCCCTCGAGCGTGAAACGTCCGTTCGGTCCGCCGATCACCAGCGGCACCGCCAGCAGCGACGAACGTCGTCCGGCGCTCGTGAGGGCGTTCACCGTGTACGGCTGCTCCGCCCTCAACGCAAACCGCACGCCGGCGGGGATGTCGGTCAAGGTGAGGTTGGAGGCGGACGCGCCCTCCAGTTCGCCCGTGAGGACCCGGTAATCGCGCAGCGCCGCTCGCGCGCGAACACCTGGGATGATATCGGTCGTGACCACGACTTCGCGGCCATGACGCGGCACGCGCATTTCCTGCGTCAGCACCGCGCCGTTTGGATCCATAATCCGGATACGCATTTTCGCGAACAAGGGGCCGGCGGCCCATGCGACCTCGCGCTTCGAGTCGCCATCGAAGCGGGTCTCGAAACCGGCCGCCTCCTTCGCCGCGGAAACCTGAAGCAGAACGCTCGGCCCCAAGCCCGCGCCATTGAACGTCCAGCGGGCGTCGCCCCGGCGCACGCTCTTCAGTCCGCCGCTGCGACGCGACCAGGTGACTTCGCCCTCGTCCGTCGCATAGATCAAAGCCTCCTTGGTCTCCCGGATTTCGGTCGGCTTCCGGCCGGCCTCCGACGCGGCGGCGGACCGCTTGGTTATCCGGAAACGTCGGTGAGCGAACGCAGGCAAATCGGTGGCGAACCACACGTGCACCCGGCTGATGCCGCCATCCGGTCCGCGGCGAATGTCATCGAACTGCACCTCGACGGAAGTCCCGGGAGCGTCGTCGGCCACGACGGCGAGTTCGGCTAGGGAGCGGCACTCCCCCTCCGCAAAGAAGACCGGCGCGCGGACCAGCTCACCCTTCCGCGGTATGCCGGTTCTTTCTTCGACCGAGAAGACGCGCAAGGTGTCGGACTCGGCGGCCGACGCGACCAGCGGCGCCGCGTATCCGGAGTCCACACTCAAGAAGACATCAGAGGTTCCCTCAGTCGCGGGAGAAACGCCGCTGGCTGCGCAGACGGCGTTGGGGATAAACGCAACAATTGCAAAAAGCCAAGCGGCGTAAGCGGATGAGAAAGGCGGGCGCATGTTCCCGCCGACCGGCTAATTCAAGGGTGGTTCCTAGGGCGGGATTGCTCGTTTCCCCTATGAGGCAATCGGGAGAATGCGATGGCCAATCCTCTTGTAATCAATAACCTGTAAAACATCCTGACAGCAGCTGCCCGCTGGCGGGTGGCGAAGTTCGTTTGATGTTACATCAACAGTATCAACCAAGGAAAACAATGCACACACGCATTCGTTCATTACTCGCGGCAGCCTGTGGGCTGGCGCTGACGTGCTCGTTGGCGAACGCCCAGCTCTTGCTGAGCGGTAAGACAACGGGCACGTTTGTCGATCTGGCCGAGGCTAATACCACGGTCAGCAATGCACCCGATGGCAGCTGGGCAAAATTCTCGACGGGCATCCCTTACGGCGCGTCGACCCAGTCCTCGATCGAGTTTTCCAACGACATCTTCACGGATGTCGGTTATGGCGAGCCGATCCAAGTCGGGCTGTTCACGATCACCAACGGTCGCACGTTGCTGGGTTCGGGTGCGCCCACGGCGCAGTTCAATCTCGGCCTCGAGTTGACCTCGCCGGAGTGGCAGGAAATCGCGCTGACGACGATGACCTTCCACATCGATCACACGCCGAACAATGCCGGCACGAACCCCGACCAGTTCTCGGTCGCGTTCACCCAGCCGCCGTCGGTCAAGATCGCGGACTACCTCGTGCAGTTCCACGTGCACTTCGACCCGATGGAATTCCAGGTTCCGGAGGATACCTGGGTGCAAAAGGGTGACGTCTATGTGACGTTCACGCCGGTTCCGGAGCCGTCCACCTATGCGGCTTTCGGCGCGGCGTTGCTGGTCGGCTTCGTGGCTTATCGCCGCTTCCGCGGCAACAAGCCCGCCACGACACCGGCGGCTGCCTAAGCGAGTTCATTCCGTTCTTTGCGGGCTGCTTCCAATTCGTTGGGAGCAGCCTTTTCCATTTTGTGTCCAAGCCGGAGCGGTCCTTCGCCGCGCTTCAACTCTCCCCTCCATGGCCAACTTCATCCTGATTCGCGATTCCGATCGCGACCGCGGCCGCGCCGCCGTACTGCAGGCGCGCGACCAGGTCGCCTTCCTGCCGCGGATGCAGGCAGATCTCTGTTTGATGTCCGACCATGCGGTCGCGTGGGCCACGGCGCCCGGCGCTCCCGTCAGCCGGCATCACGGGGATGGACCATCGGGCGTCTCCTGCCTCCTCTTCGGCGAACCGCATGACGACGACGGAAAGAGCGTGGACGCCGCAGCGTTGTCGGCTCGCCAGGCCATCGCCTGGGATTCGCTGCATCAGCTTAATGGATACTACGCGGCGCTGATGTTTGACCCGGTGCACGGGTTGCGGGCGGAAGCAGATGTTCTCGGCATCTTCCCGATATATTACTGGCAGTCCGGGGACGTCGTCCTGGTCGCAAGCAGTCCCGAACTCTTCCGTTGTCATCCTTCGTTCCGCCGCGAGACCGATCTTCACGGCATCGCCGCGCTGCTGCTCACCAGCGGGATGGTCGGCGGCCGGACCCTCCTGCAGGGCGTGAGGCGGCTCGGTCCGGATCATGTGCTGCTGTGTCCGCCCGGTGGTGCGGCGGTGGAACTGTCGCCGCCCCCGCTCGAACCCGGGGCTCCGCTGACGTCACTGGAGGAGGCGGTCGAGGAGGCGTCCGCGCTGCACCGCGCGTTTCTCCGTTCGGCTCTGCGCTCGGCGCGTCAGCCAGGACTGCAGTTGTCCGGCGGACTGGATTCCCGACTGCTCGCCGGTTTCGTGCACGAACTCGGCCATCGCCCCGCCTGCCTCACGTTCGGTCGTCGCGAAGATCTCGATGCGCGTTGCGCGACCCAGGTGGCACAGCACCTCGCGTGGCCGCAGACGTTTTGGGAAAGCGAGCCCGGGGACTACGCCAGCTATGCGTCGTCGTGCGTGCGGCAGGAGAATCTCAGCGGCGGGCTCTATTCGCTGGCAATGGGCTGGAATATTTCGGTGCGACCTCCGCCGGTCGAAATGGATCGCATGGTGTGCGGCCTGACGCTCGACGCCGTAATCGGCGGTCCGAAGCACACGGCTCGCGCAGACGGCGATCTCGCGTTCGAACAACTGCGCATCGGACGCCTCGGCTTCCAGCGCGAGCAACTCGCACGCCTCGTCGCCGAGCCGGCATTGCTCGCAGCCTGCGAGGACATCCGCAAAGAGCTGGTGAAAGCTTACCGGGACGCTGCCCCGACCGACGCCTTGCGCGAATGGCGGATGAATCTCGCGCACCGGCACCGCTTCGCCGTCGGCGTGTGCGCCTGGCGTTTCTCGCTGTTTTCCTGGCCCGTGCTGCCCGCGCTCGATCGCCGTCTGATCCGGCTCGCCGCACGGCTGCCGCATTCGTTGGTCGAGAAAAGGCGCGTGCAGACGCACATGCTCATCACGCGTTTCCCGGAGCTCGCGCGGCTCGAGATCGACCGCAACTACGTCGACACCTTTCCGATTCTCGGCCCGAAACTGTCGCCCTGGGGTCAACTCCGGCGCCGGCTGGTGCGCTGGTCGCGACATGTGCAATGCCGGATCGGCCGCGAGCCGCGCTTTTATGTGCGAACGATGGAGATCAACGGGCCGGGTTGGCGTGTCGTGCGGCGGCTGGCCGATCAAGCGCGGTCGTCGGCGCGCGAGCTGTTCAAGCCGGACGAACTCGCCGCCGTGGTGCCGCCCGCGGACGCGCGGATTCCTCGCTTCGAGGACCCGATCATTCACTCCACCCCGCTGAAAAACACCGTCGGAGTCATGTTGTGGCTCCACCAGCGCGCATGAGCTGACACCAGAACGGGTTCGCGCTGTCCGTGAAGACCTCCATGCCCAAAGTCCCTGTATCCGTCCTCGTCCCGATCCGCAATGAAGCGGGCAACCTCCCCCGTTGCCTCGCCTCCATCGCCTGGGCCAATGAGATTGTCGTCGTCGATTCGCAAAGCACGGACGATTCGGCGGAGATCGCGCGCCGGCACGGCGCGGAGGTCGTCCAGTTTCGGTTCAACGGCATCTGGCCGAAGAAAAAAAACTGGGCGTTGGAGAACATCCCGTGGCGCCACGAATGGGTGCTCATTCTCGATGCCGACGAAGTGATGCCGCCCGACGCGGAGAGAGAGATCGCCGAACTCGTCGCGCGCGACGGCGCGGGTCACGCGGGCTACTGGATCAATCGTCGCTTCATGTTCATGGGGCGCTGGCTCAAACACGCGTATTATCCGAACTGGAACCTGCGGCTCTTCAAACACCGGCTCGGCCGCTACGAGCGACTCGTGCAGGGCGCCACCGAAAGCGGCGACAACGAGGTTCACGAGCACATCATCGTGAACGGCACGACGGGCCGGCTGCGCTGCGAAATGGATCACTACGCGTTCGCGTCGATCGACGTATTCGTCGAGAAGCACAACCGCTATTCGAATTGGGAAGCGCGGCTGGAACTCGAGGAGGGCCTCGATCATGCACGCAATCATGTGCCGCAATCCGCGCCGGTGCGGCTCCGCCGGATGTTGAAACGGCTGGTGCGCCGCCTCCCCTGCCGGCCGCTCCTGCGCTTTCTCTACGTTTACATTTTCCAAGCCGGCTTTCTGGACGGACGCGAAGGCTATTTATTCGCGCGTTTGCACGCGGTCTACGAATTTCTCGCGGTGGCGAAAGCGGCCGAGTTGCGGAAACAACGCCAGCTGGCGAGCGTCCCGACGACGAAACTCGTGCCGGAGAACGCCACCACGCGCTGAGCAAAAAAAAGAGGCCCGTCGCATGCGACGGGCCGGGAGTCATCGACTGCGAATCGCCAGACTATGGATTCGCGGCCAAACTGCTCACCTGAAAGATATCCCAAAACCGCTCGCCGCTGCCGTTGCTCAACAGGCCATGCCGCGTCGCGCTCTCGTTGAAAGCCACGTCGATCGTCTTCACGACCGCGCCGTCGATCGTCAGCGTGATGGTCGTTCCGTTCAGCGTCGCCACGAGCAAGTGATCGACCCCCATCGCGAACGCCTGTTTTCCACTGGTGAGCGTGGAGGTGCTGCCGCCAGCCGTTTTCTGCAGCGCCCAGTCCTTGCTGCTGATCACGAACCGAAGGTAGTTGGAGCTGCTGCTTGAGCGCAGGATCAGTCCGGTCGGATTGCTGCCGGTGCGGACCGTCGCGGCGACTTGCGCGTCCGCCACCCCGGTCTCGATTACCGCGCGGCTTGAGATCACCGTCGTCGTCTCGCCGGTCGTGGTGAGGGTGAAGAGTCCGCTTTCGACCCGCCACTCGGCGCCAGTCGGAGCGACGCCGTCCGGAATGCGGCGATTGAGCACGCCGCCACTGGCGGAGAATCCGTCGGACAACACGACCGTCGGTCCCGCGGCGGGCGGGTTTTCGACCGGCGCCGGGGCTTCGGGTTCGGGGTCAACCGGCGTGGCTGGCTCGGTCGGCTCGGCGGGCGCCTCAACCACGGGCTCTTCCGTCGGCACATCCTGCGGCGCTTCCACGACCGGCTCCTCCGGCGTGGGGTCTTCCACCACCGGCTCGGGCGCGGGCTCGACGATCACCGGGGCGCTCGGCACCAACAGGGCGGGATCGACCAACGCCTTCATGGTGGCCTGGCCGAACGCCCATTCGCTCGCGATCGTGTTGTAGACGCTGCGCTCGAACGTCAGCGGCAGCGTGGCGCCGCGCATGGTCATGTAGCCGCGCAGCGTTTCCTGGGAAGTGAGATCGGAGCCGATTTCGCTGATCCCGGTCAGGGCGTTGAGCCGCTGATAGAAGGGCGTGAACTCGTTGAGCACGGCGCGGCGCGAGACGACGCTGGAGGACGAGGAATACGTCGGATGCAGCACGTAATCGAGCTTCGGGGCCTTGTCGCCGAAGTTCTGGTGGTAGTCGAAAATCGCATACGGCTCGCCGAGACCAAGCGCCGCGATGTCCTTTTTCATCGCGTTCTTGTGCACGATGACGGTGTCGATCGCGCGGTTGCGCGACGGCACGGTTTCCGAGGTGTGCCAGTTGCGATTGGTGTCCTTGCTGGGGCCGTAGGCCGTGCCGCGCCACAGGCCGGCGAGTTCGCCGGTGGGATTCACGAACGGATAAACGACCGTGAGATATTCGGCGCGGTAGGCTTTCGCCTCGTCGCTGTCGGACTTCAAAATCCAGTCGACCGCGGCCTGGAGCGCCACCTTGGTCTGGCCCTCATAGGGATGCTGGCCGCTGACGAGCATCACGAGCTTCTTGGGGCTCGCCGCCGGATCCTTGATCACGAAACCGTAGAGCGGCATGTCGGGAATCGCGCGACTGAACGCCGCGCCCGCCGGGGCGCCGGACTGGTAGCCAATCAGGAACGAGCCCGCCGCGCTCTCGCTCGGCGTCGGCCTGACCCACGGATGCGTCAGCACGTCGGCTTCGATCCATTCATAGAAATCGCCGACGGGGAAATGCTCATTGATGCTCACATACACGACGTCCTCGGTGAACGACGCAGCGTTGCGGGCCTCGACCTTCCAGGTGGAGGATCCCGAACCGGAGCGCGCGTAGGTGTCGAATTCGTTCCACTTCACCGCGTTCGGCTCGTAGCTCCACACCGGCTTCAGCTGTTGAAAGGAAATCGAGTCGCCTTGGAGGATCATTTTGCCGCTCCCCGGTGAGGTGAGGGGCAGACGAAAGACCGGCGACTTTCCCTTCATGCCGCGAATCGCGAAAAGCACGTTGCGCCAGCGGGTCGCCCCGCCAAGCGCCTCGCTCGCGTGGGCTCGCGGCACGATCGTCACGATAGCGCCGTCGAAGCTCGAATACTTCGTATCGAGGTTTCCTCCATCGCGAGGTTCGGCAAAAGCGCCGACAAAATTTTCCTGGGCGCTGGCGGCTGTTGCGAGCCCAAGGAGCGCCGTGACGAGGAGCAGAACTTTCTTTAGCATTCTTGATGACGTTGAGGTTGCGGCGCCGCTTGGCCCCGCACACGCGCCCCCGCCCATCCCGCTGTGGCGTGAACACACGCTGGCGCGTGCTCCCGTTGTGTCGGCACACGACGGAAGTCTTCAATCAAGAACCTAGTAACATTCCTGTATTCACAGTGGGTTAACATTCTGGATGGTCGGAATAGTAAAATCCCCGATAATCCAGATGCGCACAAAAAAAGAGCGGGCCGCAGCCCGCTCCCTTTGCACGCGCTTTACGCGCTCGTCAGTTCAGACGCGACACGCCGTCGAGCTCGCGCAACTTGCTCGCGACCAGGGTCGCGATGCTCGCCTCCTCGGGAAGCGCACCTTCCGCACGGAAGGTCTGCAGCGCTTTTGCCGCTTCGTCGCGACGGCGCAGATCCGCGAGCACGGCCGCTCGCAACAGCGACGCGGGCACGAGCTGCCCGTCGTCACCTCGCAGGTCCTCGAGGATATCCCACGCTTCACCCGCGCGGCGCTGCTTCCAAAGCGAGAAGGCGTAAACCAGCTGGCGCGTGGGCTCGTTCGGCGCCGCGCGATATGCCTCCTGGGCCGCGACATAGGCGCGCGTGATGTTCAAGCCGCTGAGCATGCTGTAATACGCGAAGCCGGCGCGCTGGTTCTCGTCGTCGGGGTGAGCGGACAGATAGGCGCGAAGCACCGACACCAACTCGGCCGTCCGCCCGGCGGAACGGTAATAACTCATCAGCTGCGCAAACGCCTCGGTGTCCGCGGGATTGTTTTCATAGAGCCGCGCGAGCGCCTCGGCGCGCTCCGCCGGCCACTCCCACCGCCGCGCCAGCGTCTCGAGCTGCTCCAACTGGCTGCGGTCGCCGGAGGCGGTGCCGAGCGCCGTCCGCCAATAGGACCGTGCCGTGCTTTCGTCCGCTCGCGAGCGGGAGACGTAGGCCACCAGCGCGAGTCGCAGATGTTCGTGATCGCCCCACGCGCCCTTCCGCAGTTGCGCGCCGAGCCCCTTGATATCGCCCACCGCAAACAGCGCATCCGCGGTCTGCATGTCGACGGTGGCGGTCCGGCGGACTTCTTCGGGCAAACTGTGCAGCCAGCCTTTGCTGCGATCCACTTCGCCGCTGTTCTTGAGCGCGACCAGGCGGAGGTCTTCACCGCGTTCGCGGTCGACGCGCGCGATCTCCTCGGTGGTGCGCGCCACCAGGCGCCGTTCCTCGGGCAGGAAATTGGTCGTGCGCAATCCCGCGAGCAGATCCGCGGCACCGGCCGGGTCGCCGGCGCCGACGCGGAACAACGCCCGGAACATCGTGCGTTCGGGCGTCGCCAGCGCCGCCGGTCGCAGGGTCTCGAGGAGCGCGAGCGCGTCCTTCGGCTTGTTCTGCTTGTAAAGCGCGAAGGCCTGGGTCGTGACGAAGAAAGGATTCTCCGGATCGCTCCGGTAGTTGGTCTGGGCGTATTCGTAGGCCTTGGACAGATTCGAATCGAGCAACAGGCTCGTGTAGGCGACGTTGTTGCGCACCATCGGGTCGTCGGAGGAAAACTCCGCCAGCCGCACGAAGATGCGATTGAGATTGGCGGTGCGTCCCTGATGCCGCTCCCATGCGATCAGCTGGCGGCTGATGGATTCGTTGCGCGGCATCAGCGCGAAGAGTTTCCACACGAGGTCGTATTGCTCGGATTGCCAGCCCCACTTCGCCACGAGGGCCAGCAGTTCCGAAATCTGGCGCGGGCTGTCGCCGGCCTGGAGCACCGCGAGCCGCCAGGCGTTGCCCGCGTCCGCCAGCCGGCCGGTTTTTCGCGCCGAATACGCCGTGAACGCCTGCCGCATGAATTCGCGGTTCTTCCACGGCGTCCCGGAGGTCGCGGCATCGAGGCGCGCCCACTCCTTCCATTCGAGAAATGCTCGGGCGATCGCCTCCTGGACGGCGACGTCCTCCCGGACTTCGCGCGGTAGCGAGTCGAACCACTTGCGCGCTTCCTGCGCGAGCCCGGTGTCGCGGTAGTAATCGATCAGCGCCACCACGGCGCGAGGGTCATTGGCAAATTCCGTCTGCAGCCGGTTGCGATAGGCCTCGGCCCGGTCGCTGTCGCCACGCGCGAGTCCCGACAGCACCAGCACCTGCTGCTCGCCGTTCAGCGTGCGGTCTTCGCGCAGTTCGTTCGCCAGCGCGACCGCCGCGGCATTGTCCTTGCGCTCGAGCGCATCGCGCAGGAGCAGGCTCAGCGCGCGCACGCGCAAGGCCGGACGCCCAGCGAGCGTCTTGAGCTCGGCACGGACTTCCGGTTCGCGGCCCTCGGGGTCCTCGGCGAGTTCGATTTCGGCCAAGTCGAGTCGCGCGTCCTCGTTGTTGGGATCGAGGCTCACGAGCGAGTAGAGGTGAAGTTTCGCGGCCACCGGACGACCCGCGCCCAGGTAGGTCTGCGCGGCGAGCTGGTGAAACGGCACACTCCGCTTGGCGTCGTCGTCGGCGCTTTCGATGGCGTCGATGGCGTCGCGATAATCGCCGTATTGGAGAGCGAGGCGGATCAACTCCAACCGGTTCTCCAACCGATCTTCGAGCCGCAGCACGTTGCGTTGGTAATAGATCGATTCCGGCGTGTCCTTCGCCTTCGCCGCAGCCGCCGCGAGTTTCCAATGCGAGAGGCTGCGCTGATTGTCGCGCAGCGCCTGCCGCGCGGTGAGCAGGGCGTTGTCGTAATCGCCCGAGGCCATGTAACTCTCGGTCATGCGGGCCAGCTTGGCTTCGCGCCAGCCCTTGTAGGCGGGCCACGCGTGGTAGCGGGCGACGTAGTAGCCGCCGGGCAGGCCGATCCCGAGGACGACCAGCACGATCAGCCAGCGGCGCGCGGGAGATTTCGTTCCAAGTTTCATGAGCGATGAGCGGACGCCGGAGGCGTCCCGTCCGTGGTGATGATGCCCTGCAGCGTCGACTCGAGCTGGTCGCGCGCTTCCGCTCCGTCGAGCGGACCGGTGATGGCGATGCCGATCACGCGCTGCCCGAGATTGCGCTCGCCGCGCAGCACCGAGCGAATGCGTTCGGTCGAGTTGGCCTGCCGGTAAACGACGCGGCCGTCATAGCTCGCCTGGTTGTCTTCGAGAATCGCGTGGAACACATACACGTCGCGGCCGCCGTCGTTGAACAGGTAAGTGACGAACGGCAGCGTGAGATCTCCGACGCGGCAAACGAAGGGGCCGGTCTCCGCGACCAGTTGCAGGCCGCTCGCCGGCAGGCAAACGGTCGGATAATGTCCGCCGGCAAGAAACTTCGAAACGCGTCCCGGCAGCCAGCGGAGATAATACATCTGCCACAACGAACCGTCGCTGCTGCGCCACGAGGAGATCTTTCCCTCGTTGTATTTCAGCAGCGCGCGCGAGCGCTCGCCGAGTTCGTCCTGGCGGAATTGCGCCGCCTCGCGCGGCCAGCGAATATCCCAGGCGACCGGCTTCGCGAACTGGCGTTCGTGATACGCATACCAACCCTGCGTCGCCGCCTCCGCCGTGCCGAGCCACGCCAGGCCAGCGAGGGCGAACCAGAACGGAAACGGACCGCGACGCGGGGCGGGCGCAGTCGTGGGCTGCACGTCGGCCGGCTGACGCCGCCAGCGCTGAAACAGCTCCGCCAGGAGCCAAAGCGAAACGAGGCAAAGCACCATCGCGACGTTGCCCACGGTGTCGTGCCATTTTTCCGAGAGCGCATTGCCACCGACCCCGCTCAACGCCGCCAACGTGACGGTCCGCGCAAAGTTCAGGCCGAACGCGACCGCAAACGAACTCAGCAGCAAGGCGCCGCGCGCCAGCCAGCCGAACCGGTAAAACTCGCCGAAGAAAAGCGACACCATGAACGCGGTCTGGAGCGACCGCACGCCGCTGCAGGCCTCCTCCACGTTGACCCACGACGTGCCGACGAGAATCAGGTTGCCCTTCGTCAGCGCGGGCATGCCGCTCAACGTCAGCACCTCCGCGCAGGCATTGGCATTCCAGCTCATCAGCCACTTCGTCGCATTGTCCTCCATCCACACTGGCCACGGCAGCGCGGTCATGCAGAACAGAATTGGAAACGCGCAGAACAATGCGCCGCGCCAGCCACTGAGCGAGAACACGGCGGCGAACGACAATCCGATCACCAGGCCCGTCATCAGCCAGTTGATCTTCACCCAGTCGGGATTCGCCTCCTGCACGACGCGGATCGGCAGATACGCGAGGAGCAACAGCGCCGGAATCGCGAGCCAGGCCCAGGAACGCGTCGGCCGGCACGCCGCCGGCCGCGTGCGCCAGCGCTCATAGAAGAGATAACCGGCGAGAAACGGGACCGCCCAGCCGTAAGCGTAGGTCGGGTTTACACTCCACTCGAGGCGCTGCTGGTTCCACACCAGCAGCCACGCCACGGCCAAAAGCGCGAAGCCCGCCCACCACGCCCGCCGGGTGGCAGCGTGAAGGGGGCGGTCGGTTTCGAGAGAGACACTCGTTGAGCGCAGGCTGGAGGCAGCATCCATAGGCAGGCCCTACTGACGCCTTAAAGCCGCGAAGGTTCGTGCTGTCCGACGATTTCGGACACTCCCGACGCTTCACCGGCAACGAGTTCGAGCTGGCGCGCGAACTGCGGCAGCACCGCCGCGGGACTGAACTGGTTCACCCACCGCGTGCGTTCACGCCACGCGGCCAGCACGCTGCGATCCCGGTTGAGGCTGGCCAGTGCGCCGGCGAGCGCGACCGCGTCGCCCGGCGCGACGTTGGCGCCGAAACCGCCGTCGGCGACGGCGCGGGCCAGTTCGCTCGCGTCGTCCGCCACGGTGACCACCGGCACTTTCGCCTGCAGCAGCGACAACAGTTTGCTGGGAAAGAAAAACTCTCCCGTGCCGCTCGCCTGCGTGATCAAACCCACATCGGTGTCGGCCAGCATCGAGGCGTAGTCGGCGTCGCTCAGCAGCGGCAGCAGGTGCAGATTCGGCAGCGCGAGCTTCCGAGCCCGCTCGGCCAGCGCCTCGCGCTCCGCGCCGGCGCCCGCGATCACGAGCGCGACGCGCCGGGCGAAGCGATCGCCGAGCATGAGCTGGCGGGCCGCTTCGAGCAGGATGTCGATGCCCTGCT
Organism: Opitutaceae bacterium; assembly: GCA_040255565.1. Classification (GTDB taxonomy): domain Bacteria; phylum Verrucomicrobiota; class Verrucomicrobiia; order Opitutales; family Opitutaceae; genus Opitutus. The sequence continues at coordinate 545,621 of JBDZVH010000004.1, forward strand.
TCTTTCCCAGATTGCCCGAATAGACCGCGAGCAGATCGTCCTCCCGCACGCCGAACTTGCGGCGAAACTCGCCGGCCGCGACGGGCATCGCGGCACCGCCGGAATTCCGCAGCCAGTTCGGGAAATAGATGCGGCGGCGGTCCGGCACGCCCTTGCGTTGAAACTCGCTCATCATGCCGTCGGAGATGCCCGACACCGCCGCCGCGTGATCGTAGGCGAAGCGTTCGAGCGCGAAGAGCACGCGGATAAAGCCCCGGCTCTTCACCATCCCGAGCCCCACCGCGGCCCCGGGTTGCAGGTCCTGCACGTGAAACACATAGCGACTGCGCTTCAGCCGCGTCGCGATCCACGCGAAAAATCCCAGCACCAACGGCGGGCTGACGACAAAGTAAACGTCCGCGCGCGACAGGAACAGCACGCGCAGCAGCGAACTGAGGCCGAAGCTCAGCTCGTGAAAAATCCGCCGCAGCGTGGTCGCGCGGCCCGGCACATATTGCGCGCAGCGAACCACGCGCACGCCGTTGATCGTTTCGGTCCGGTAAAGCCGGCCGCGGTCTCCCGGCTCCTTCCGCCAGTGCGGATAATACGGGAAACCCGTCACGACGGTGACATCGTGATCGGCGCGCGAAAGATATTCCGCGAGCTCCGTGTTGTAGGGCGCGATGCCCGTGGCTTCCGGGTGATAGTTGATGCCCCAAAGGACAATTTTCATGTGGAGTGGAGGAGCTGGTGTTGATGGCTTCCCGCGGAACTTCGTGTCCGGAGCGCGACACCGAAGCGCGCGGTCGCCCGACGACGACCGCTTCGCGGATTAAGTCACCGCTACGTTAGCGATGAACGCGTCACGTCGGAATCGGGCGGCTTCCGCTCCGAAAACGCGGCGCCCCCTGAGCGCCCGCCTCGCGAATCACCGATGCCGATTGTCGGGGATTGTCTGATTTTCGCCCACAGCGCGGAACATCTGTTCTTCCGGCCCCGCCGGGTTGGAACTTCAGCCGTCCGCCGATGCTCAATGGTCGCGTCGTGCCAGCTTCGTTCGCGCCTTTCCTGCGGCGGACCGTGCCGCTTTGCCTGCTGCTTGCAGTTGCCACTGCGGGCCGCGCCGCGGACGGCGTCATTTCCGACGTGCGCCGCTTCGGGGCCGTCGGCGATGGACAACTTCACCGCGTGAGCGAATGGATCGAGGCGGGGCGGTTCCGCAACCTGCGGGCGCTGCAAAAGCAATTCCCCTTCGTCGACTCGACCGATTGGAGCGTAGACGAGGTCGCGTTCGTCCTCGCGAAGGAATCGCTCCCGCCCGAGGGCGGGACGATCCACTTCCCTGCGGGCCACTACGTGAGCGGCCGATATCCGTGGCGGATCTGGCGCAGCCACGTCCGGCTCACCGGCGATGGCGCCGACCGCACCACCCTTTCCACCGCGCCCGGAATTGACGACGGCCTGAGCGTCGCGCCCTACCGCCACGCCGGCTGGCGGGAGGGCGCAAACCGGGAGTATCCGTTTTCCGGTGACAGCGGTCGCGTCGGCGATCGCCGGATCCGGTTGACGCGGGCCGAATGGACGGACGAGTTCGAGCCCGGCGAGCTCGTTTTTGTCCGCAACGGCGCCAATCGCTTCGACCAGGACTACGGCGAGTTCAACGAAGTCGAAGCCGTGGACTCCGGCGGCATCCTGCGTCTGAAACATGCGCTGGCGCGGGACTACACGTTGGAGAGCGTCAACTGGGCGGCCGAGGTCGCCGAAGCGTTCCAGCTGCCGAAGCCGAACGGCGAGGTCGACGTGAAGATCCGCACCGGCGAAGGCTTTTTCACGCCGCCGGAACGGTGCGTGGTGAGCATCGGCCAGAATGTTTTCCGGGTGAAAAAAGCCTGGCGCGATACACTGATCCTGCAGAACCGCGGACGCGCCAACGCCCCGCGGGGCACCGTCATCCCGGCCGGGGAGAAGATCGCGAAGTCACGCACCCTTCTAAAGCTCACGCGCAGCACCCGCGATTTCCGCTGCGAGAATCTGACGATCGTCGGACGCCGCAAAGCCGTGAACATTTCCAACAGCTACGAGGTCGCGTTTGCCGACTGCGTGTTCATCCGCGATCTCCGCGAGGGCGGTTTCACGGGCGGGCTCACGATCGATGGCGACGGCGGACGTTTCGCGCGTTTCGACCGCTGCGAAGTGATCGCACGTCCGGCCTTGGGGATGCAGTTCGCCCGTTCGTTCGGCGACGTGGAATTCATCGCGTGCCGGTTTCGCGATACGAACGTCGCATTCACGGAATTCAACTTCGCGTGCACGGTCGTCGATTCCGACTTCGACGTCACCGGCACGCCGGCGCTGCAGAATGTGGCGATCGTCGGCGGTTCCTGCGGCGATTTGCGCCTCGAGGGCAATCGGATCAAGGCCCGCGGCGTGCGCGCCATTTTCGACGCGGTGTCGGACATCCACTCGCAGAAGCACGGGAGCGGCGGTCAGGTGATACTCCGCGGCAATCGGATCGAAACGGAAAAAACGACGCAGGTATTTCCCGCCGCGCCGCCGGGCCGCTTGGTGCTGGAGGAAAATCACGTGCAGGCCGACTGAGGGCGGCGAACAGAGAACTTGAAGCGGCATCGCGCGCTCGCACGCTGTGAGCAAATCCGTGAGTTCAGAGCCCTGTCCCCTCTTGTCATCCAATGTTTCCAGCTCTCTCGCCCGCGTCCTGATCGTCGAGGACGAAGGGAAAACGCGCGCGTCGATCGCAGAAGGACTCGAGCTTGAGGGCTGGTCGGTGACGGTCGCCGCGAGCGGAGCCGAAGCCATGTCTCTGCTGGAGGCGCAGGCGTGCGATCTCATCGTGCTCGATCGTATGCTGCCGGATCGCGACGGCTTGAGCGTGCTGCGGCACATCCGGCAGCGCGGTAATCACACGCCCGTTCTCGTGTTGACAGCCCGCGACAGCGTCGCGGATCGAGTGACCGGACTGGAAAGCGGCGCCGATGACTACCTCGCGAAACCGTTTGCGTTTGCCGAACTGGTGGCGCGCTGCCGCGCGCTGCTGCGCCGCCCGATCCTGAGCAGCGACCAGTTCCTGCGCTGCGAGGATCTGCAACTCGACACGCGCGCACGGATCGCGATGCGCGGGAACCAGCCGATTGCACTCACGCCGCGCGAGGTGGATATCCTCGAATACCTCCTGCGCTATCAGGGCCAGATCGTGACGCGGGAGATGCTCGAGCGCGATGTGTGGAAGCAAAGCCATCGCTTCACTTCGCTCGATAACGTGATCGACGTACAGATCATGCGGCTGCGCAAGAAGGTCGATTTTGAAGGCTCGCAAAAGCTCATCCACACGCTGCGCGGCCGCGGCTACCGGCTGGGCAAGGAGGAAGAGTGAGACACTGGTGGCGGCAGCGCACGCTGCGTTTCCGCCTCGCCACCTGGTATGCGCTCGGCGGCGTGCTGCTTTTATCGGCGTTCAGCACGACGCTCTACTTTTTCGTCGCGCGCCGCGTCGCCCAGCCGCTCGACGAGCAACTCCGCTCGGACCTCGCCGCGATTCAACAACACCTGACCATCGCCCCGAACGGCGACGTCCGGTGGGATGGCGCGTCGCTCGAGAGCGACAGGGCCGAAACCCGCGCGATCCCCTGGTTCGAACTCTGGGACGAACACGGCGAGCTCGTCATGCGTTTCTGGCATCTCGACGAGAGCCGCTTCGAAAGGCTGCCGGCCGCACCGACGAAAAACCGCGAGACGGTGTCGATCTTCAACGTCGCCTCGGACCTGCAGCTGCGGGTGCTCTCCGTGCCGTTCGCCGGTCCCGCCGATCGCCCGTGGATGATCCGCGTCATGCGCATCCACGAACGGGTGGCGGATGCGCTGCGCGCGCTGCTCCTGATCATCGTACTCGCCTTGCCCGCCGTGATCGCACTGCTGGTGTTCGGCGGCTACGCGATCACGCGCCGCTGGCTGAAACCGCTCGATCAAATGGTCGAACAGGCGCGTCGTATCACCGCGGAGGATCTGAGCCGCCGCCTGACCGTCGACAACCCGAACGACGAACTCGGGCAGCTCGCGACGGTGTTCAACGTCACCCTCGAGCGATTGGAGAACTCGTTCATCGCGCTCGACCGTTTTGTCGCCGACGCGTCGCACGAGCTGCGCACGCCGCTGACAACCTTGCGCAGTGTCGGCGAAGTCGGACTGCGACGCAGCCGGACGCTCAACGAATATCGCGAGATCATCGCGAGCATGCTGGAGGAGTCGGAGCGCCTGCAGCTGTTGATTCAGCGGCTGCTCGAACTCGCGAGCGCGGGGGCGCAGAACGTGCGCTTCCAGCCGGTGGATCTCGACGATTGCGTCAGCCGCTGCCTCGGCGAACTCGGCGTGCTTGCCGAGGCCAAGGGGCAGCAGATCGCGTTCGTATCGGACCGCTGCACGCTCGCGACGGATCCCGTCATCTTCCGCCAGGCGCTGCAGAACCTGGTCGACAACGCCATCAAATATTCTCCGGAACAGTCGACGATCCGCGTCACGATCGAAAGCCAGCCAAACCGCTGCGTCGTCAGCGTGAGCGATGAAGGCCCGGGCATTCCCGCGGAGCAACGCGAGCGCATCACCGACCGGTTCTATCGCGTCGACAGCGGACGCAGCCGCCGCGACGGCGGCTTCGGTCTCGGTTTGGCGATCACCCACGCCTACATGCGTTTGTTGGGCGGATCGCTCGAATACGCGCCGGCCGTGCCGCGCGGCAGCATCTTCCGGCTGATCCTCCCCCGCTCCTGATCAGGCGGTTCCGGCGAGCACCTTGGAAATGTCGTAGTCGGGCGTCGCGCCGTCCTGGCTGGCGACGAATTCGCCCAAGCGGCAGGCCTGGCGTAACGCGATCGCCGGCGAGGCCTCTCGGGCGAGCAGTGCGCCCAGCAGGCCGCCGAGAAAGGCATCTCCCGCTCCGACGGTATCGCGCACCTCGACCGGACGCGCCGCCTCCCAAAACCAAGCGCCGTCCCATAACAGCCCGGCGCCGCGGGCACCGGCCGTCACGCAGATGCGCGCGAGGCCGTAACGTTCGCCGATCTCCCGGGCAGCGCGGGCCAGTTCGGCGGGACGCAGCCGCGGACGTTGCGCGAGGCGCGCGAGTTCCTCGTCGTTGAGCTTGAGCAACTGGGCGGAACGCAGCACCCGGTTCGTCACCGCCGGCGTGTCGAACGGCGGACGAAAATTGAGATCCACGACGCGCAGCGCGCCGGGCCACGCGGCGAAAAGCGCGTCCAGCGCGGCGCGGTTCGCGGGCTCCCGCAATGCCAGCGTGCCATGCACGATCGCAGCCGGTGCGGGAGAAAGTCGCCGCAGCCGCGGCGTGACCGGTATCCGATCCCACGCGACACGGCGGGCGATCTCGTAGCGGGCCACGCCGGCGTCGTCGAGCGCCGCGCGCACGGTCCCCGTGGGACGATCCTGCAAGCGCGCGATGAAGCGCGTGTCCACGCCCCAGTTCGCGACGCGGCGCAGCGCCTCTTCGCCGAGGAAATCCGGGCCCACGGCGGTGACAGGCACTACCCGCAATCCCTGCCGGGCGAGATGATACGCGGCGTTGATCGGCGCCCCGCCGAGAAACAGCCCGCGCGGCAGGCAATCCCACAGCACCTCGCCGAAGCAGGCGACGACCGGCTTCGGCTTCGCGCTGCGGGAGTTCGCCACTCCTTTAGTCATCGTGAATCGAATCGACGCCGACGTGCAGCTCCTGGCACGCGCGCAGGTAGGCGGCGGCCGACCAGGCCTGATAGGCTTTGCCCATCGGGCGGCCGGTGACGCCGTGCACCCACTCGTTGAACTCCCACGTGTGGTTTTTTCCGAGCTGGTTCACCCGTGCGAGCTTCACGAGCTCGTTGCGCGCGATATCCTGCAGGCCGAGCCGGTGCACGAAACGCACCCACATGCCGCCGATGAACGGCCAGATCCCGCCGTTGTGGTAATGATGCGGCAGGTTGAGCAAGTTGACCGTGTAATATGCGCGCCAGTCGGGATCGCCGGATTGCACCGCGGGATAGAGATTCGCGACCGGAAACGGATCGTTCACGCCGACGCCCCACATGAAGCGAAACGCGGTGCGGGCGCGTTCGACGTCGATCACGTTGGTGAGAAACGCGAGGACGTTGCCGAGGACGTCGCAGCGCCAGTTAAAGCTGAACGGCGTGATCTCGGCCAAAAGATACTGGGAATCGCCGAGCGAGGTCTGCCGGTCCGCAAAGGTGCTCGTGTGATTGCCGTCGACGCGGGTGGTCGGCCAGAACGCGACCTTGATCTTGCCGGCAATGTATTGCGACCAGCGGAGGTAGTCCGCCGCGCGGGGAAAATCGCGCTGGTATTCGAGCAGTCGGCCGAAGCAGACGTTGGCGCGATACCAGAGCACCTCGTCGTAGAGCACGTGATAGCTGCGTCCGAACAAGTCGGTCCAGTCGCCGGCTTCCGGCACTTCGATCAGACCATCGGTGTTGCTGTCGTGCGCCGACAGCCAGTCCATGATCCGCTGCAGCCGGCCGGAATTTTCCGTGAGGAAGTTCAGGTCGCCGGTTTGCGTCACATAATGATAGACCGCGATGATGAGCCAGAGGCCGCTGTCGATGGAGCAGATGCCGCCGATGCCGGAGTATTCGGGCTGGAGCGTTTCGATCCGGACATTGGCCGGCACCTGCCCGGTGGGGCTGACGGCGTTGATCAATGTCTGCAACGTCCGGAGCTGCGCTTCGCGGATGTCGGGATCGTCCATCTCGATCGTCTGCACGATCGTGAAACAACCGTCGCGCGCCCAGATGCTGCGGTAATTGACGTCGGTCCCGACGACCACGTTGTCCGCCAGCGAACAGGCCGAGAAGCCAAGCGGCGTGATGTTTTTACGCAGTGCCACAAGCGCGTGCTCGTAGCCGGTCGCGATCAGTTCGCGATCCTCGGGACTGAGCGAGCGAAACGCTTCCGGGCCGAACAGCATGCCCTTCCACGCGCCGGCGGCCCGGTCGCGCGGCGGGAGGCTGCGCGGCGGCGGGGCCTCGGGAATGACCCCGTAGTGCTGCAGTCCCTCGAGCACGCCGTCGGCCATGATCTGGCGCGTGACCAGCACCGGCAGGTGCACGACCGCCTCGAAGAGCTCGGGCTGTGCATTCTCGACCGCGATGCCCTTCACGCCGGGCACGAGAAACATGCTGCTGTCGTTGCCGGTGTCGCCGGCCACGACCACCTGGTCGAGCGGGATGCCGAGTCGCGCGCAAAGCCACATCAGGGCATTGCCCTTCGTGGCGCGGGCCGGGAGCACGTCCAGGTCGCGCAAACTTGAATACACGACCGAGACCTGCAGTCCCGCCTCCTGCAGCCGGCGCTGCAGTTCCGCGATGTTCTCACGGCTGGCGTGATGCCAGTACCAGCTCGACTTGTAGGGATGCAGAAACTCGGGCGGCTGGCGTTCGACGCCCGGAGTCGAGCTGACGATCTCCTCCACCAACGCCAGGTCCCAACCCTCGCCGAACTGGGAGCCGAAGTCCGCCAGCTCGGGCCGGCGCCGCGGGTCGAACAACTCGGTGCCGACGCCGCCGATAATGAAATCGGGCTCGGGCAGCTTGCGCGCGGCGACCAGGGACCTCACGTCTTTCACCGAGCGACCGGTGTTGTAGACGAGATGAGGGCGCTGGCCCTCGAGGCGCTCCCACGTCTGCTTGAAGCGTTCCGTGGATTCGGGATTGCCCAGGAGTGTGCCGTCGAGATCGGAGGAGAACAGGCGGATGGCGGCGGTGCCTTCGGTGGACATGCGCGCACTATTACCACCGACGCGCGTTGCACAACTTCTCTTCGCAACCCGGCGCGCCTTCGCATCCTCGGGCCGCAGATTTTCGGAAGCGGTGGACGCCATGCGCGCTTAATCCAGATCGTTCCAGGGCTCGTCCCATTCCTTGTCGTCGAGCGTCAGCGCCGTCGACGGCCGGTGCTCGACCGCGGCGACGAGCTGCTGGGCAATGCCGGTCCAGGTGAACAGGCTTCGGGCCTTGTGCGCGCCCATGCGGGACAGGCGGCTGCGCAGCCGCGAGTGACGAAAAACTTTTGCCATCGTGATCCCGAGATCCTCCTTGTCGAACGGGTCGGCGAAGAGCGCGTGCCGCCCGAACGAGAGCGCGCGATACAATCCGCCGTGCACCGTCACCACGGTCGGCGTGCCGGACGCCATCGCCTCGATCGCCGTCATGCCGAACGGTTCGTAGCGGCTGGAGAGAACGAACATGTCGGCCGCCCGATAATAGTCCGGGAGTTCCTCCTCGCTGATGAACGAGCCGAACTTGATTCGATCCGCAGCGGAAGACTTCGCCGCCAGCTCCTTCAATTCGTCGAAGAATTTCTGCTCGGCCTCGTTCAGGTCCGCACCACCGATCGCGAAATAGAGGTTCGCCGTCGGTTCGCGTTGCGCCACGAGGCTGAATGCCTCGATCAACAGGTCATAGCCCTTGTTGCGGGCGAGCCGGCCGAGCGCGAGCACCACGGAGCCGCTGAAACCGAGGCGCTGGCGGATGGCCTCGCGACTCGCCTCGCCGACGGGATAAAAGCGGTTGTCGTCGTAGCCCGGCGGCACCATGCGCACCCGCTCCGGGGCCACGCCGTAGTCGTTGATGATGAAATCGAGCTGGGGCGGCGTCGTGGCCACGACGAGGCTGCAGTCAGCGTAAAGCTTGCGCTCGTCGCGCACGCGCCGGGAGAAATTGTATTGTTTCTCGAACTTCGCGCTGTCGCCGGGATAGTCCCGCTCCATCTGCCGCTGCTTCCACAAGCCGAGCGAGTGCGGCGTGTGGATGTGAGGCACGTTCAGCACCTCGGCCAGATGCTGGCCGGCCACGCCAGCGTCCCAGTAGTGGCTGTTGATGAACTCGTATTTGAGGCCGTTCTTCTGGATGAACCGCAGCGCGTTTTCGCCCCATTCGTCGATGTGCTCGACGAGGTATTCCTTCGGCAGAAATTCGTTGCCGCCGCAGCGCGCGCGAATCACGCGCACGCGATCGTTCACCTGGTCGAACTCCGGCTGGTCCTCGAACCGGCGGGTCCAGATGTCCACCTCGTAGCCGAGTTGGGCGAGTTTCTTGGAGAGCTCCAGCACGTAGACCACCTGTCCGCCGGTGTCGGCCGCGCCGAGTGGCGGCACGGCGGCGACGTAGCCGTGCGTTGAAATCATTGCGATTCGGGGGAGCTGACTGTCAGCTCTGAGTACGTTGTTCGTCATAAAGCATGGAGGCGGTGAAGACATCCGCCCGCAAAGAAGGTGCGCATCGTCAGACTCCACTGGAGTCACTGCGTTGGCCGGATGGCCGTCACCGTTGGGTTCAACCTGAGCACAACTCCCTGTGCAACAAGGTCCACCACCTGACGTTTCTGTCAGCGTCTGCCGGCGCGCCAAATCCGGAAAATCTTCCCGGATTTCACACGACCCCGGTTCCCCGGTCCCGAGGTCATGGAAACGACGCCGGCCAAGACTCGCCGGCGCCACGCGGCCGCTTTACTTCGTTTCGCCCGCCTCCGAAGCTGCTTTCCGACCTCCTCACCATGGCGACTCCACTTTCTTTCACCGCCGCCGGTCCCCAAGTGTTCAACTGGCTCGACGAACGGATCGCGGGCGTGCTGCTCCACCCCACTGCACTGCCGAGCCGCTACGGCGTCGGCGCCTTCGATCAAGCAGCGATCGAGCTGCTCGAATTCTTCGCCGCCGCCGGCATCAAGGCCTGGCAGCTGTGCCCGTTGGGCCCCACCGGCTTCGGCGATTCGCCCTACCAGTGCTTTTCGGCGTTCGCCGGCAACCCTTACCTGATCGATCCGGGTGCGCTCGTCGCGGCCGGCTTGCTGAAGGAGGAGGCGCTGCAGCCGCTGCGGGCGCTGAGTCAGGACCGCGTCGACTTCGGCGCGCTGTATCAGCTCAAACTGCCGATCCTGTTCTCCGCGCACGCGGCGTGGAAACGCGATTCGAAGCGCCCGCTGCCGTATGGGTCGTTCGACACTTTTCGGGAGCGGCATGCGAACTGGCTCCCCGGCTACAGTCTCTTCTCGGCGATCAAGGAGCATTTCAACGGCCAGCCCTGGTGGGAGTGGCCGGCGGAGGTCCGCTCGCTGGAGCGCGCACGGAAATCGCCGCTCGCCGGCCAGGTGGCCGCGCGCGCCGAGGCGTATGAATTCGTCCAATACCTCTTTTTCGGCCAATGGGCCCGGCTCCGGCAACGCGCCGCCGACCTCGACATGACGATCATTGGCGATGCGCCGATCTTCGCGGCGATCGACAGCGCCGACGTCTGGGCGCATCCGCAACTGTTCCGGCTCGATTCCGCGACGTCGCGACCGACGGTCGTTGCCGGGGTGCCGCCGGATTATTTTTCGGCCGACGGTCAGCTCTGGGGCAATCCGCTCTATGACTGGCCCGCGCACGCCGCCGAGGATTACGCGTGGTGGTTCGACCGCCTGCGCGCGAATTTCGAACTCTACGACGTCGTCCGCATCGATCATTTCCGCGCGTTCGACACCTATTGGGCCATCCCTGCCGGAGCGCCAAATGCCCGCACCGGAAAATGGGAACCGGGACCGGGGCTGCCCTTCTTCCAACGCCTGCGCGAACGCCTGCCGCACGCAAAGCTGATCGCGGAGGACCTCGGCGACCTCAGTCCGTCGGTGATCACGCTCCGCGAGGCCACCGGCCTGCCCGGCATGGCGATCCTGCAGTTCGCCTTCGGCAGCGGTGCCGACAACCTCTACCTGCCGCACAATCTCCGCGCCAACAGCGCCGTGTATCCAGGCACTCACGACAACGACACCACCCTGGGCTGGTATGCGTCCATCGACGAGCCGACGCGCGACCACGTGCGCCGCTACCTCCGCGTAAGCGGGCGTGAGATCGGCTGGGATTTCATTCGCGCCGCCTATGGCGCCGTCAGCAATCTCGCGATCGTGCCACTGCAGGACCTGCTTTCCCTAGGCTCCGCGGCGCGCTTCAACAAACCCGGTACCTCGCAAGGCAACTGGTCGTGGCGCTACCAGGCCGAACAGTTGCGCAGTCTGCGCGAAGGCGCCTCCCCCTACCTGCGCGAACTCGCCGGTCTCTACGGCCGCGAAGGCAAAAAGCAGCCCGCACCGGCCCCGCAGGAATAATCCGCCCTCAACGCAGAAATTCGCCGATGCGCGGCAGCACTTCGTCCCGCGCATCGTCGAGCACGTAGTGCCCGGCGTCCGCGATGCGGTGCACCGTGGCCTGCGGCAGCAGTTCGCGCCAGCGGCCGAGAAAGCGGTCGTTGAAACAAAAATCCCGGCCGCCCCACTCGATCATCACCGGCTTGTCCCGCAATCGCGCCAGATTCGCCTCGACCGCCGTGAGAGTGGACCAGCTGCGATGCGTGGCGTTCATCGGGATGTCCTGCACGAACGCGCTCACCGCGACGCGATGCGCCCAGGAATCGTAGGGCAGCAGATACCCGCGCTTCTCGCCCGTCGTGAGCCGGCGCCGGTGCATCGCCATCCAGGTCGCCGGCCATGCAAAGCCGTTCGCGCCCCGCACGAGCAACGGTCCGAGCAGCGGCGCCTTGCAGAGCGCGATCCGCGCCGGGAGGTGCGGCGACACAAACGCGGCCGTATTCAAAATCACGATGCGCCCTACCCGCTCCGGTCGTCGTCCCGCGACGCCGCAGCCGATCGCGCCGCCCCAGTCGTGCACCACCAGGTCGATGTGTTTGACCCCGAGCCGGTCGATCAACGCCTCGACGTCGGCGATCCGCGTCGCGAGCGAATAGTCATAATTCTCCGGCTTCTCCGACAACCCCATGCCGACGTGATCCGGCACGAGGCAGCGGCGTGTCGGCGCGAGCGCGCGGACCAGGTCGCGATAATAAAACGACCACGTCGGATTGCCGTGGAGCATGAGCACGGCGGAATCGGTGCGCGGCCCTTCGTCAAGGAAGCTCATCCGCGCGCCGCCGGCAGTCGTGAACGTGTGCGGCGAAAACGGATACAGCGGCGCGAGCCACGCGGGGATCGTCGGGGCGCTCATGTTCGACTCACCACTCCAGCGCCAGCATCAGGCAGTTGAGGCCGCTGCCGATACCCAGCAGACCGACGCGATCGCCCTCGCGCACCGCGCCCGCTTCGATTCCGAGCGCGAGGGTCGCAGGTAGCGCCACCGATCCGGTGTTACCCAACGTTTCGAAGGTGGAAAAGTCCTTCGCGAGGTCGAGCCCGAGCGTCTCGTAGAGTTTTCGCCGGTGCACGCTGCCGACCTGATGGCAGACGAAGCGATCGAACGCGTCGCCGTGCTCGCGCGTGAAATCGACCCACGTTTCGCGCGCCAGGGCCACGCCGGCGAGCAGCAGTTGCTCGGAGTCGGTCTGCATCGCGAGCGATTCCGCGCCGTAGGTGTCGCCCTGGCAAAGATCGCTGTGCTGCGTTGCCGCGCGGGCGACGCCGCCCAGCAGCCGGTGCGCGCGGCCGCGGACGAGCGAGCGGTGACAGACCACCGCACCGACCGCGCCCGAACCGATCGTGAGGTTGGCGAAATACGGTTTGATCTCGTTGCGGCTCAGCGGCCGGTCGACAAGGGTTCGCAGCGTCTGCTCGACCAGCGGGCGTCCATTTTCTCCGGATACAACCAACGCGCAGCGGATCTGGCCGCTTTCGATCAGCCCGGCCGCGAGCGTGAGCGAGTTGAGAAAGCCGAGACAGGCGTTGGAAACGTCGAGGATCTGCGCCGTGCCCGGCAGACCGATCTTGCGATGGGCGAACGACGCGGTCGCCGGCTCGAGCATGTCGCGGCTGACCGCGGCGTGGATGAACAGATCGACCTGCTCCGCCGCGACGCCCGAACGCGCGAGCACGGCGCGACCCGCGGCCGCACTCGCATCGGACGGACGCGTGCCGGCGGGCCACATGCGGCGCTCGCGGATTCCGGTCATCAGTTCGAGCCGGCCTTCCGGCAGCTTCAGCCGTTCGTAAAGCGGGCGCAGCCGCTCCTCGATCGAGGCGGAGGTCCAGATCTCGTCCGGCAGCGCGACGGCGATCGCTTCGAGGCAAACGTGCTCGAATTTCATGCGTTGCCCGAACTTGGAGCGGCGCCGGGCGGCCGCATCGCCAATCGGATGATTTCCTTGTCGAAATAGTTCGAGCCCAGGCCGGCGTCGACCACGAGCGTGGCGCCATTGATGCCGCTGCTCCGCTCGCTCAACAGGAAAAGCGCGGTGTCCGCCACCTCCTGCGTCGAGAGATTGCGTTTCCGAAACGTGAGTTTTTCGGCGTAGAGATAACTTTCCAGATAACCGGGAATGCCCGCCGAGGCGCTGGTTTTCAACGGACCCGCGCCGACGACGTTGAAGCGCACTTCGGAATCGGCGCTGAAGGACTTTGCCAGAAAGCGCGACGCCGACTCGAGCGCGGCCTTGATCGGGCCCATGTAGCCGTAGTTGTCGGGCGTGACCACGAGCGAAGAAATGCCGATCGTGACGACCGACGCGTTGCGCGCGAGGTGCGGCTTGAAGGCGTTGGCAATCTCCACGAGCGAGAACGCTGAGATCGCGGTCGCCTGCAGAAAATCCGCGCGTTTCGTTTCGTGAAACGGCTTGAAGCCCTCGCTGTAGTTCGCGAAGGCGATCGAGTGCACGAGGCCGTGGATCGGCCCAAAACTCTCGGCAGCGATCTGCGTCGCGAGCTTGGCGGCGGCGCCGTCGTGCTCCACGTCGCAGAGAAAAACCGGCTTTCCAGCGAGCAGCGTCTGGAGCGAGCTCTTGCGCGCTTCGGAGCGCACGCTGTAGATCACGCGGGCGCCCTGCTCTTCGAGCGATTTGGCGACGAACCACGCGACGCTCTTGCGATTCGCGACGCCGAAGACGACAAAGGTTTTGCCGCTGAGCTGGAGAAAATCGGCCATGGAAGTGTGCGCGGCGCCGCTCAGGCTTTTGCTTCCGGCGTTTTCCACGCGACGGCAAAGTCGACCGTCAACACGCGTTTCTCGCCGCTCTTGATGCTACCGCTCATCATCGTGAAGCCGCCCAGCGCTTCCTTGCGTTTCACCTCGATGACGATCGTCTCCCCCGGAAAAACCGGATTCCGAAAACGCACATCGCTGATCTTCGCGAGCAGTGGCACGCCCTCGCCCGGCTTCGCGCCGGCGGCCGCAGCCTGACGCGACATGAACAGCGCACCGGTTTGAAAGACCGCTTCGCAGAGGAGCACACCCGGCGTGATCGGCGCGCCGGGATAGTGGCCGCGGTAAAAATCCTCGTCCGCGCGAAACGTCCGCTTCGCCACGAGTCCGTCCGCCGATTCCGACACAATCTCGTCGACAAACAGGAACGGTGGGCGATGGGGGATGAGATCGGTGACTTGGCTCATGAACGTGAGGGAGAGGTGGAGGTGGGATTTAAGTTACACAGAGGGCACGAGAGATGCACGGAGGTCACGGAGAAAAGGCCGACTCTCGAAAAATCACTCTGTGCTCTCTGTGCCACCTCTCGTGCCCTCTGTGTCACCACTCCGTTACTCAGCCGACCGCTGTGGCCGACTTCATCGCGTGCAGGGCCTTGTCGATCTTGTTGGCCACGATCACGCCGTAATTGATGGTGCCGAGCCAGCCGGACATGATGATGCCGACCGAACCCGCGTGATACAGGCCGGGCAGTTTCTCCGACAGGTCCATCGACACCTTCAGCCCTTCGAACTTTGTGCCGAACGACGTGCCGCTCATGTGCGTCGTGTAGCGCTCGATCGTGCGCGGCGTGGCGGCTTCCTTCCAATCGATCTTGCCGCGGACGTCGGGAATGAACTTTTCCAGCGCCGCGATCGATTCCTCGATCAGCCGCTCCTTCTCGCGCTCGTAGTCCTCCTCGGACAGCGCGTTCCAGTCGGCGTATTGACTGTTCAACGACACGACCACGGTGTAGCGGTCCGAGCCGGGACGCGTGTCGGGATAGTAAACGGAAAACGTCCGGCTCGTGGTGTTGAAATGCGTCAGCTCCTGGCTGCTGAACTTCGGATTCGCCGACGTGAACACCAGATCGCCGATGTGCGGGATGCTCTCGCCCTTGCGGATACCGAGATACACCTGGCACGAGCTCGAATTGATCCGCACCGCCCTGGCCGCCTCGATGTAGTCGGACGGGAAATTCTCCTCTCCCGCCAGCCGGAGAATCGTGTTCTTGATGTTGGCGTTGGACAAAATCGCCTTCGCGCGGATCACGCGGCCGCCGCGAGCGACCACGCCGCAGGCGACCTTCTGGCCGTCGCGTTCCTCGACGAGAATTTTCTCGATCAGGACCTTTTTGCGCAGTTCGACGCCGTTACGCTTCAGCTCGGCGACCATCTTCTCGATCAGCAAATCCGAGCCGCCCCGGAACGTGTAGACGCCGGCGCCCATGAAGTTCGAGAACACGATCCCGTAGGTGATCGCCGGATCGTCGAGCGTGGAACCGTTGGCGTAGGCGATCGGCTCCATCAGCAGTCGCTTCACATCGTCGCGTCCCGGAAAGAACCGCTCGAGCATCTCGCCGGTCGTTTCCGCGTTGTTGTCGTAATAATTCATCGCGCGAAGGTAGTCGTAGAACGACTCCACCTTTTCGCGCGCCAGCCCGAACTGCTCGACCAGCACCCGCGTGTAATCCTCGCGCGTGAAGGTCGTCCAGACGTCCATCTGCGGGTTGACGAACCGGATGTCCTTCAGCTGGACGATCGAGTCGGCGATCTCTTTCGACCAGTATTTGCGACAGGACTTGATCATACCGGACGGAAACCCGTGCAGCGAAATGTCGAAGATGTGTCCGCCCTTGCGCGTGAACCACGTGGCGAGTCCGCCGAATTGATAATGATGCTCGAGCAGCAGCACGCGGTGGCCGGACTTGGCCAGCACGTTCGCGCCGGTGAGTCCGCCCAGACCGCTGCCGATCACGATCACATCGTAGTCGTCGGCAACTCCTTTGAGCCAGTCGTAAGCCATGAAAGCGGATCAGTGAAGAGGCTGCGGATGCCAGCGCAAGGGGTTTCAGGCCCGCCCGAAACGCAAACGGCCCCGCCGAGGCGGAGCCGAATGACAATCATGCCCGAAACCGGGCGAACGCGCTCGACGTTTCCGCCGAATCAGAGCTTCAGCCCGCGCAGGTAGGACAGGCTCTTCGGGATGCACTGCAGCGCAGCAGGCGTTTCGTCTTCGATCAGGTAATGCTTCACGCCGACCTTTTGCGCCGTGCGGAGGACGTTGGGCCAGTCGATCTGGCCTTCGCCGACAGGCACGTTGTCGGTCGGCGGCGCGCCACCGGTGGAGAGGCCGGTGACGGCGCCCTTGCGAATATCTTTCACGTGCAGCAGCGCCCAACGCTTGCCGTATTTCTCCAGCATTTTCACCGGATCCTGGCCGGCGTGAAAGACCCAGAACACGTCCATCTCAAACACGACGTTCTTCGGATCGGTTTCGCTCGCGAACACGTCGAACGCCGTCTCGCCCGGCTTGCTCTGCGACGGCACGAACTCGAAACCGTGCGGGTGCACGCCGAGCTTGAGGCCGGCCTTGCTCACGATCTTGCCCCAGGCGTTGAAATCCGCCGCCAGTTTGCGCGCCTGCGCGTCGTCGAAGCCGGATTTCTCGTGCGGCAGCCAGGGGCAGATGATGTAGGTCGCGCCGATCGCCTTCGCGGCTTTGATCGCGCCATCGAGATCGTTCTTGAGCGCGTCGTAGCCGTAGTGCGCACCGATCGCTTTCAGGCCGCGCGCCTTCAGCTCCGCGGCGTATTGCTCGGCCGTGAGGTCGCCAAAGCCCGCCGTCTCCACTTCGGTGAGGCCGTAGTTTTTCACGAGGTCGAGCGACTTCAACGGACCGCTTTCCTTCGTGGTTTCGCGGAGGCTCCACATTTGGATGCCGAGGTGGTCCTTGAAATCGGGACCTTTGGCGAACGCGGTCGCGGCAAGGGCCAAAATCGGAACGAGCAAACAAGCCAGTTTGGTTTTCATGGGGTGAACGGCTCTGACGTTCGCGCGGGTCAAAGGTTTTGCAAGCGCCAGCCGGCAGCGCTTTCCCGCCGATGGCTTACTCAACTCCCCCCGCCCGCCGCTTCCTTCTGCAGAATGTGGTAATTCGCCATCGAGATCCCGCTCAGCATCGCGCCGACGATCCCGAGAAATCCCTGATCCGTGCCGCAAAGGTAAACGTTGGCCAGCTCCGTGCGGCCCTGGCGGTGCTTCACCGGGGAGCCGTAGATCGCGCCGCCGAAATGGCCGGTGAACTTCGTGATCGTGAGCGGCGTGAACATGTCGGTGGTCAGCGTTGCGTCCGCGATCCGCCCCGGATCCGCGGACTCCGGCAAAAACCGGAGCGCCGAATGCTGCACCGCGTCAAACCAGCGCGCTTTGTCGGCGCGATAGTGGTCCTCGCCCAAGTCGGCCCATCGATCGTAATTGGCCAAGCAGGTAACGCGCAGGATACCTTCGCGCAGCTGACGCTCCGCGCCGAAATCGAAATTGTTCGGAATGCAGATCACGCCGCTGCGCGGATCGACCTGGTCGTCTGGCCGCGCGTAATCGAAATGCGCGGAGTCGTTGAAAAACACGATGGTGTCGCCGCCCAAGCCGAGGTCCGCCGGCTGGCGATCGAACACGCTGATCGTTTCAACAAACGACAGCCGGCCGATCTCGCGCGTCGAGGACGCGTTTTCCTCCGATTCGGATTCCGGCGGCGGAGCCGCGCGGCCGAGTTCGATCAAGCGTTCGGTTTCCGGCGCGCCGATCGACGACAACACGTGGTTCGCCGTGATCTCCTCGCCGCTGTCCAGCACGAGCGCGGCCGCCCTGCCCTCGCGCGCCACGATCCGCTGCACGCCGCATTTCATCCGCCGCTCGCCGCCGGCGGCGCGGTATTTTTCGAGCAGCACGCGCAGGATCACGCGCACGCCGTCGAACGGCCGCGCGAAGCCTTCGAGAAACAGCGCCTTGAACATGATCGCGAACTGCCCGAACTCCATGTCGCGCTCCTGCGCGCTGCCGTAATACATCACCGGACAAAACAGCATGTCCTCGAGCAGCGGATCCGTGACGTGCCGCCGCACCACGGCGCGCGCGGATTCGGGCGCGGCGTCGAGCGACACGTCGTCGTAGGTGCGGATCGCCGCGACGAGCTGACGAAATCCATCGATCTGCTGCGGGAAAGCGCGCGCGACTTCCGCTTCAAACAACGCGAAATCGTTCGAGAACCGCAGACTCGTTTCACCGTGCGGTCCGAAGGCAACGCGCGACTGGCGTTGTTCGCACAGATCGAGTTCGGCGCGATCGATGCGGAGCTGGCGCAGGAGTTTCGTGAGCGGCGAGCCCTTCACGCCGGGCTTCACGAAGTTCGTCATCGCGTGCAGGCCCACGTCGAATTTCCGCCCGGCGATGCTGTAGAAGCCGTTGAGGCCGCCGACGGCGTTG
Organism: Opitutaceae bacterium; assembly: GCA_040255565.1. Lineage (GTDB taxonomy): Bacteria > Verrucomicrobiota > Verrucomicrobiia > Opitutales > Opitutaceae > Opitutus. The sequence continues at coordinate 564,035 of JBDZVH010000004.1, forward strand.
TGCCGTTCGAAAATGCACACCTTCTTTCCAAAATGCGCCAGCCGGATGCCCGCCGCGAGGCCGGACATGCCCGCGCCGATGATGACGACGTCGTAGTGCGAGGAGGTGTTCACGAGGGAAAGTGAGGTCTCAACCGGTCGTCGCCGACGCTATGTTGCGAGGCCGGCGACGTCCTTTCGATGAGACAAAAAAGCCGGGCTGGAAAGCCCGGCTTGAAAACATGCGTCGCGTTCGGGCGCTCAGCTCTTGCCGGCGAGCGCGTTGAACTTCGGCGTGAGGTATTCCGCGGAGCTGTCGAGGGATGCGAGCTGCAGGTAATCCTTCTCCGGCACCTCGATGCCGTAGCGCTTGCGGAGCTCCATGACGATGTCGAGGAAGTCCATGGAATCGAGCTGTAGCTGATCGCGAAGGCGAACGTCCGGCTTCACGTTGCTCAAATCCTCGTCAGGGGCGATATCGGCGATGATGTCGAGCACCACCTTCTTGCATTCGTCTTTGGTCATTTTGATCTGAGGCGCGGAATTAGGCGCGAAAACGTTTAACAATCAACGTGGAATTTATTCCGAGCATCCCGAAAGAATTGTTCAGGATGGTTTCCACTTTCGCAACCGTGCGCGGCTGGTTCAACACCAGGTTGGGCAACGCACACGCGGGATCGAGGTCGTCGACGTTGATCGTGGGGTGAACCGTGAGGTCCTCGAACGACGGCAGGTTGCCCGCAAGCTCGAGCGCACCGGCCGCGCCCATGCAGTGGCCGATGTAGCTTTTGGTGTTGTTGATGTAGGTGTCGGGGCAGTTCTCGCCGAACACGGCGCGGATCGCCTCGCACTCCTGGATGTCGCCGAGCGGCGTCGCCGTGGCGTGGGTGTTGACGAGATGGATGTCGGCCGGCGTCAGGCCCGCGCGCGCGATCGCCGCGCGAATGCACTCTTCCTGCCGCGCCGGATTCGGCAGCACGTAGTCGCTCGCGTCGGAGTTGACGTGATAGCCCGCGATCTCGCCGTAGATCTTCGCGCCGCGCGCCTGCGCGTCCTCGAGCCGCTCGAGCGTGAACAAGCCGCCGCCTTCGCTGATGACGATGCCGTTGCGGGCCTTGTCGAACGGACGCGACGCCTGATGCGGATCCTCGTGGGTCGCGAGGGCGTTCTGCGATTTGAAGCCCGCGAAGATACCAAAAGTATGGATACTCTCGCTCACGCCGCCGCAGATCGCGAAATCGACCTCGCCGAGCCGCAGCATCTGCGTCGCGTGGATCAGGCCGAGATTTCCCGCCGCGCACGCCGCGCCGATCGTGTAGGACGGACCGGTGACACCGAGGTTGAGCGAGGTCTCGCCGGCCGGATTATTGGCGACGGTGCGGGGGTTGTGGTAGTGCGACCAGAACTTCGTGTCGTAATTGAATTTCGAGATGTTGTAGATCTCGTTTTCCGTCTCGACGTTGCCGTGCTCGGTGCAGCCGATGTAGATGCCGACGCGATCCTTGGGCACCGCGTCCCAATTCACGCCGCTGTCCGCGAGCGCTTCGCGCGCGCAGTAGATGCTGATGCTGCCGGCGCGCGTGCCGACGCGCACTTCCTTCTTTTTCTGGTAGCGCAGCGGATCGTAATGGCACACGCCGGCGAGCTGCGGGCCCATGTAGCGGATGTCGATGCGCTCGATTCCGGCTTTGCCCTCCAGCAGGTTGCGGCGGAATTCGGCAAGCGAGTTGCCGTTCGGGGCGGTCAACCCGACTCCTGTGATGACGATGCGCGCTGGCTTCATGAATTGGACAAAACGGCAATGGCTACGAAAGCCGCGGGCGAAAGCAATCTTTCCAGACACGGTTCGTCACCGGGACGCGTTTCCCGCGACAAATCCGCGGAGTAAAATCGCTCCGTGGCGAACGTCCGTCGGCGGGATTTGTCATTGCGAGGCGGTTCGTAACACCGCAATCCATCTGACTCCTATTTCCTTATGAATGTTCTCGTCGTAGGTGGCGCCGGCTACATCGGCAGTCACTGTGTTCGCCAGCTCATCGCCGCGGGCCATCGCCCGGTGGTGCTGGACAATCTCGTTTACGGTCACCGGCAGGCCGTCTCCGCGGACATTCCGTTTTACAACGCGAATCTCGGCGACCAAGCCGCGGTCGGCCGCATCCTGCGCGACGAGAAGATCGAAATCGTGATGCACTTCGCCGCGTATTGTTACGTCGGCGAATCTGTCACCGATCCGCTCAAGTATTATTTCAACAACGTCGACGCCACGCTGCACCTCCTCAGCGCGATGATCGCGGCGGACGTGAAGAAGTTCGTGTTTTCCTCGACCTGCGCGACGTTCGGCATCCCCGCGACGCTGCCGATCCACGAGAACCTGCCGCAGGCGCCGATCAATCCCTACGGCCAGACGAAGCTCGACGTCGAGAATCTGCTGAAAGCCCTCGCTCACGCGCACGGACTCAGCTTCGCGGCGTTCCGCTATTTCAACGCCGCCGGTGCGTCGGAGGACGGCTCGATCGGCGAGGATCACGATCCGGAGACGCACCTCATTCCCGTCGCGATCGACGTCGCCGTCGACAAGCGCCCTCACCTGCAGCTGTTCGGCACGGATTATCCGACGCCCGACGGCACCTGCCTGCGCGACTATGTGCACGTCGACGACCTCAGCCGCGCGCACATCGCTGTATTCGATAAACTGGGACAGCCGGGTGCGCAGTTTTTCTACAATCTCGGCACGGGCAAACCGACCTCGAATCGCGAAGTCATCCGCGCGGTCGAAAAGGTCACGGGCAAGCCGGTCAAGGTCGTCGAAAGTCCGCGCCGTGCTGGCGATCCGCCGGCCCTCTACGCCGACTCGGCGAAAGCCCAGCGCGAGCTCGGCTGGAAAGTGAAATATCCCGACATCGAGTCGATCGTCGCCAGTGCGTGGAAGTGGCACGCGGCCCACCCTCGCGGCTACGCCGACCGCTGAGTCGAGTTGTCGAAATCCGCGGCGGGAGATACGTCCCGCCGCGTCGTGTCGGTGTCAGGCCCGTTCAATTTTTGACACACAAAATTCGGGAAACCATTTCGGCTGAAGGGACGTCGGAAAAGCCCATGGACGCTCCCTCGTCACTGCCTCCCCACGTGTTGGATGAAGATTTGCAGATCGTGCGCGCGACGCTCGCGACGATTTCCGGCGACGTCAGCCGCCTCTCTCCCGATGCCGGCCGCGCCGTTTCCGACGCGCTCGAAAAGATCGACGAAGCGCACGCGGAGTTTGTGCGAAGTTCCTTTGCGCCGGCCGGCTGCAGCAGCCGGTGAGTTGCGGATAAAGCCGGGATGTCGCGAGCGCGCTTTTTGCGGCAGATGATTTTCGACGGGCGCGGTCCGCCGGCAGCGCCGCGGCATCGGCCCGATCCCGCCAGCTGGAGCGACCGCGCCGTAACGGGCAGTTGTCTCGGACATTCGACGGTGTTGCTGAATTTTCTCGGGGTGTGGGTGCTGACGGATCCGGTGCTGTTCCGTCGCGTCGGGCCCGGCATTCCGCCGTTCGTGCTCGGACCGAAGCGATATTTCGCGCCGGCGCTTCGCGCGAAGGAGATCCCGCCGCCGGATCTGATTCTGCTCAGCCACGCTCATTTCGATCACCTCGATGTCTGGAGCCTGCGGAAGTTTCGCCGCGACACGCCGATCGTCACTGCCCGGGCCACGCGCGATATCCTGCAGCGGCATCGCTTCCGCCAGGTGCATGAACTCGACTGGGGCCAATCGCTGCCGGTGAAAACCCGCGCGGGCGAGGTGCGCGTCACCGCGCTCGAAGTGTCGCATTGGGGCGCGCGGCTGTTGCGCGACCATCACCGTGGCTACAACGGCTACCTGCTCGAGCGCGAGGGCCGCTCCGTGTGTTTCGCGGGCGACACCGCCTACACGCGCGCCTTTGCGCGGTTGCGCTCACGCGTCGACTCGCTCGATCTCATGCTGATGCCGATCGGCGCTTACGATCCGTGGATTCGCGCGCATTGCAGTCCGGAGCAGGCGCTCGACATGGCGCAGCAAGCCGGCGCGCGGTCCTTCGTCCCGATTCACCACGAGACCTTCAAGTTGAGCTCCGAGCCGATGGACGAGCCCGCGCGGCGGATTCGGGCTGCGTTTCGCGGACGCGACGATCAACTGCTCGCCGTCAACGTCGGGGAAACGTTTCGCGTTCCCGAACGTTGAGCGGATCGAACTAATACCCGAAGGAGGCTCGTGGGGCGGAACGGTCTCCTCCATGAAACCCACGAGCGGCGAGCACACCGGGGTGTCCGCCGCCCGCGTAAACATCCTTTAGGTGACGACCGGCTTCGCAGCGCGCCGGCGGCGCAGCATGATCACCGCGATCAAGCCGACGGCGGCGAAGGCCGCGTAGGTGGACGGCTCCGGCACCGGGCTGATGCTCCCGAAGAGACCGTGCGTTTCATCCTGAATTCCCGCGGCGAAATAAAGGGTGCCGGGCTTGCCACCGGCGCCACCGTTGCCGAACCGGAGGCCCCAGAGCCCCTCGATGACGAGCGGGTTGCCATTGGAGTCTTTGAGGGTCCCGAGCAGGTCGCCACTGACGAGATCGAAGGCGTTGATGGTGCCATCGCCGAAGTTGCCGACGAGCAGGCTGCCATCGAAGGGACCGAAGCCGGTGGCGGGCGCGATCGCGAGTCCCCACGGGGCATTGAGCACGCCGTTGGAGGCGACGCGTCCGAGCAGATTTCCCTCGGTGTCGAAGCGGTTGACGAAACCGAAACCGGCACCGGTTTCCTCCTCGTCGCCCTCGTCGTTCACCTTCGCGTAGGTGACATAAAGGCTGCCGCCGAGGTTCTGGATATTGAAAGGCGCGTAGCCGCTCGGCAGCGTCGGGTCGGTGAAACTGCCGGTGAGAGACGCGGGGGCGTTCGTGCTGGAGAACGCGTCGATGCGTCCCTGCGTGAAGTTCGCAGCGTAGAGGTAGTCGTTGCTGCCGGAGGTAGCCGTGGCGACGCCGAGATAAGAGGCGCCGGCGGCGGAGTTGTTGACCATGGTTTCAGCCGTGGGACCCAGCGCGGGCCGCCAGCCGGCGATCGTGCCCCGGGCGTCGGCGAAGATGAACCGGTTGCCATTGAACGAAGTGGCGGAGCCATTGAACACCTGGCCGGTGGGAACGGCGGGGCCTCCGGCCGGATGAGGAATCGAGACGACCAGCGGGAGTGGCGTGCCGGCTGTATTGTACAGCGTGGTGTTGCCGGCGCCGGCGTTTGAAACCCAGAACGGTGTCGCGGGACCGGAGGCGATGCCCCACGGATTGACGAGGTTCGCGTCGGTGTACTGGGCCACGCCCGGCAAGTCGGACACGAGATTCTTTTGCCGGTAAGCGAGCTGGGCTTGAAGAGCGGGCGCCAGCGCGACGAGCGCGAGCGCTGCGAAAACGGGCGCGAAGGAAAGGCTTCCGCGGGGGTGTGATTTCACTGTGGTCTCCTGGTTGAGTACTCAGGTGGGGCGTTGACGCTGGAAGCGCGCCAAGTGTAGGCCCGTGCCGGGTAACGCGAAATCGGGAAAACTCCCACCACCGGCGGATTTTCGTAACAGGGTTGTTACGTTTTTCTGCTGGATGCGCGATGGGCCGTGTCTCCGGCACGCGCATCCCGACGTAGAACTTGGAGAAAGAGCCTCCTGCCGAAAAAAACAGATCTATGAACGCGGTGGTCCGGCGCTTCCCCGCTATATTCGTCCCGATACTATATTTTCTGCGTTCTCTTTACTCCTCCTGAATATATTCATCCAGATGCCCTGCTCGGTGAGCAGATCCCTTCAGGAGTTCCCATGATGGATCACCTAAAGGCGTCGGATATCCTCCCCTCGGCCTGCACGCATTAAGGTGAGTTGCCGGGCTATGGCGGGAAACGGAGGCGGCCGTTTTGTAGCCTGATCCTTCGGGAACCCTACCTGAACGGTTCGGGGAACCTTCAGGCGATCTGCGGGGATGCCGTGGCTTGAGGCCCGACGAAACGTAAGCGGTTGGTTTTCGAAAACACTACCTTGCCCGCGAACGCCAATAGCTCCGGCCGAGCGATTCCGCTCGTCGTATTCGATGCATCGCGGAGGCCCGGCTGGATTAAGAACGGTTGCGGGCCGCTTTCCTGCATCGTCAACCGTGCACTCGACCGCGGGGTCATATCTGAATTTTTGACAACACCGCCTTGAATGCCCGCTTCTCGCTCCCTCCCGCCGCCCGAAATCTCCGCACATATTGCGTCACGCTCCCGGGCGCTCCCATTTGCAGGCGGTCGGCCAGCCAGCCGTTCGACACGGACGTCACCGTCTTCATCACCGCCGCGAGCCGCACTTTTTCCTTCGCCGCTTTTCGCGGCGGTAAAGCTTCCAACGAAATGCCCAGTGCTTGCGCTGCCGCCCGCAAGCGTTCGTCCCATAATGCCTCCCGGGCCTCCTGCTGCGCAGCGCGATCCGCGCCCAGTAACTCGAAACTCCCCGCCCCGGAAGCCTGCACCGCCAGATCCTTTTTCAGGCCTGCCTTGAATTCGGCCGAACCGACCGCCCAACCTCGCGACAGCCGCCCGAACATTTCGTACCGGCGTCGTGCGTCTTCCTCCGCCACCACCCCAAGATAATCCACATACTTTCGCCAACCGGCCGCCGTGTCCCGCAAACCGCCGCATTCGCCAAGGATCGTCGCCGCGTCCAAGCATTCCGGTCGGAGTTTGTCAATAGTTCACACATGACCCCTTCGGCTCGTCCTTCGATTCGACCGTTCGTTTGCCGAGGCTCATTTGTCGGGCAGCTCCGACCACCGTTGTGGTCACCTCTGCAGGCTCAAACTGGATCTCAATTCGGCATTTTTCTTTGCGCCGTCCTGACCAAATGCTGGACGTAACACTTTCTTCCTCCAGCAACGCGTTCAAGAAACCTCGTGCTTCGTTGCCGCTGGGTCTTGAGAACGAAAACGTTCTCCTTGTTGTCACGCGCCCTGCCTCTCCGCCTCCCTTCAAGAGGAAGCTGAAAGCCATTCTGTTCTCACCAATTTCTAAAACGAGGTTGGTCGGAATACCGACCGCATACCCGCTCCCATCAGCATTAAAGAACACAACATCGAACCGATCCAGGGTCGGCCTCGAAGGTTTCCTAAAAAGAAAATAACTGTAGCGTTCTGGCTGGACACCGCTGAGGAGCATGTCCGCAAAAATAGTGTTTCTCTGCGTTTGCCGCGAAGGCATTCCTTCGATCACAAGGTTGAAAGGCGCTGTTTTGAAAACTCGCCCATCTAGCAGCAGATCGAGATCATTACTCACCTGCTGAAGCGATGGCGATGCCGTCTGGGCAAAGAGGCAAGGAGTTACTAAAAGCAGCAAAAGCCCGAGTATGTGTCGCATGGCTGCGATCAGTTACGCCCAAAGGCATTTTGGACCGCTACCGTCGCTCCCGGAGAGACGCCAACGGCTGAAGCCGCGACAATCGGAGTGGCTAGAAGCAGATCAACTCCACCCATCACATCAGATACGCGATCGGCGACGGAGTTCCCCGCCACGCTGGCGATCACTCGTCCGAAAGGCGAGTTCGGCGCATCGTTAAAGCCTAGGCCGTTATAGCCCCAAGGATGGCCAAGAAAATCATGTGGCCCCGCGTAGGCCTCAAGTAGACGATCCTGCCATGAACCCGCCCCGTAAGCCTTGCCGAACAGAGTGCCGACCTCACTACCTTGGCTTCCACCAAATGGGAGGGGCTTTTGCACCAATTCAATTTCTCCAGTCAACTGATTCTTTTGAACTGTTGAGCGCGACCCTGCCAGAGAATCGCGGTCGCCATTGAAACCGGCACTCTCTCGCCCGAGGTCTCGCGGGTCTGAATGTGCAAGCTCATATTCACGCATCTTGATCGCACCGTAGGTGACAAGGGCAATTCCGCCAGAAATTAGTGCCCCTTGTCGGAACGAGCCTCCGCTGACTTTCGATGCGAGACCGCCACCGACAGCGGTCACTCCCACCCGTGGGAGCGTCCAAGATCTTCCGTAGTAGCCGGCAATTCCACCCATGATTGCTCCGGCGGCCGCCCCTTGAAGTGCGCCTTTAGCAGTGCCCGTCATGATCACTCCCGAGACCGCTCCCGCTGCAGCCCCGCCCACTACACCACCTATCACACCGGAGGCAGCAGAGAGAGAAGCAGCCATTAGACCACTGCCACTCGCAGTCACTATAACGGTGCCGTCCGCAGCCACTGTCATTGTCGTCGCACTCAACTGCGCCGCCACCCATTCTGAAGTCGCACCATATGTGACAATCGCCGCTACAATCGCGGCCGCGAGTTTTAGTTCCTCCTGATGGTTGTCTTCCCACCGTTCAAGCCTGCGATCCATGCCCCTGAGGGCACGAATCGGCAAGAGCGCCCGTGTGACTTGGTGAATGGCCCGACGCCCGGCTTTCAACAGTCGGCTCAACCACGAATAGCCCAGGTAGTCGGTATGGTTAATTCCGTCATTACCGCAGAAGCCGTAGAGATTCAGACCGCCTTGTTCGGCGATGGGGTCGCGGTTGATGAAGCGGCTTAGGCTGGGACTGTAATATCTTGCGCCATAGTAGACGAGGCCGCTTTCGTCGTCGGTGAACTTGGTCGAAAAGCGGAAAGGGTTGTTAGCAGCATAGCTGCCTTCGGTGCGGAGAAGTTCGCCAAACGGCGAATACTCATACTTTGCAACCACCGTGCCATCGGAGGCACGCAGGAGCGAGGCGATGTTGCCATTGCCGTCGTAGGTCGGAAAATAGGCGGTCGACGCTCCATGATCGGTGATCTGAAGCAGCGCCCCGACGCCTCCGGTGGCCGTGAGCGATCCGGCCAAGTCCAGGCCCCAGGTATAGCTGCGCTGCAGCGATCCGATGGACGAACCCGTGGCCGCGAACTCCGCCACGAGATTCCAGCCATCGTAAAGATAACGGGTGTAGGTGTCGCCCGGTGTGAAGCCGCCGGTGGTGGACAATATCGCTGAGCGCTTCTGCACGCGCCGTCCGAGATAGTCGTATTTGAACTCCAGCAAGCGATCCGCGTAGCCGGCGTTCTTGGCGGCAGTCGTCGCCGTCATCGTGATCAATCGGTTTTCCGCGTCGTAGGTGTAGTTCCACAGACCGTCACCCTTCAGATTGCCGTCGTCGTCGTAGGTGAAGCTCTGTAGCGATGGCGGCAGGTAGGCGGTGCGCGTCTCCGTGCGGGTCAGGTTCGGGCTCGCGAGAGTCGCCGTAAGCGTCAACAAGGTCTTCGCGGGACCGCTGGTGTTGTTGAGCGTCACCTCGGTGCCGAAATACCGGCCGGCGCGAGCAACGCTGGTGGAGGTCGTTCCGCCGGTCACCGCGATCGTGCTGTCGGTGCGGGCGGTGCCGGCGACGTAAGCGACGTCGTTCTCGCGGCTGGTGTACTGGTTCAACGCATTGGCCGTGAACTGATCGGCGATGCCGGTCCCCAGCGAACGCGTGCCGGTCGACCGATTGCCCAGATTGTCGTAGGTGTAGCCGAAGCGGCGCCCGACGAGTTGGGGCGACGCGGTGCTGGACTCATTTTCGCCCTGGTAATCGACGGCCTCGGTCACCTCGCCGCGGGCGTTGTAGGCATAGCGGTAGTAGGTCGATCCTCCGAAATCGGCGAACACGTCGCCGGACTGCTTGGCGCTCTCACGCTGGCTCAGCACGTTGTAGGTGTAATCATAACGCGTGCGCGAAGTCGCGTTCCATTTTGAGTCGATCGACGTGAGCAGATTGCGGTTGGGTTCATAGCCTCGCGTGACGGAGAAAGGCGAGCCCGTGATGCCGAGCCCCGAGACCAGCCCGCCGGTGTTGTAGCCATAGGTGAAGGTGCGGGAGGCTTGGGCGCTGCTCGCGGTGACGAGGTTGTCGAACCGACCGCTGGTCGCGTGGTAACCGTAAGTCTGCGTCAGGTCGCCGGAAAGATTCCCGGTCGTGCCGAGCAGAAAGCCGGTGGGACGTTTGACGGCGTCGTATTGGCGGGTCTGCACGCGGCTGCCATAGAACGCCGGCAGGCTGAGCGCATCGAGGCGCAGCGGCTGGGTCGTATTGTAAATGAAGGTGCGCGTGCCGATGACATCGGCAGCCGTGTCCAGCTGACCGGCGCGGGTGTAGGTGAAACTGACCGCCGGGGTGGTGTCCGAATAGGTCTGAGACTTCAGCTCACCGGTCTTCGGCTCGCCGGACCCATCGCCATAGTAGGCGTAGGTCGTAACCACGCCACGGGCCCACGTGCGGGTGGCGGTCTGGCCGCGCGTGTTGTAGGTAAACGTGACCGGTTTTCCGGCGGCGTCGGTTTTCGAGACCAGGAGTCCACTTGAACCATCGTAACTCCAGGTAGTCTGGTCGGCGGTCCCGGTTGTGCCCGGCCAGGAGGTGCCCGCCCAGTTCGACCCGCCGCGGGAAGACCAAAGGGGTCATGTCTGAACTTTTGACAACGCCACTTCGATCGCCCGCTTCTCGCTCTCTCCCGCCGCCCGAAATCTCCGCACATGTTGCATCACGCTCCCCGGCGCTCCCATTTGCAGGCGCCCGCCAGCCAACCCCACTCTCTCCAGGCGCTTCTGTCGGTCACGGCTGCGGCGACACGCGTTTTTGGAGGGCTGCTTTTGTGAGGCCGAGGAGTTTGGCGGCTTTGGCCAGATCGGGTTCCGCGGCGACCACGCGCGCGATCAAGTCTCGCTCCACGCGCGGCAGGATCGGTTCCTCGCCGGTGCGCAGCGCAGACACAATTACGTCGAGCGCGCGTTCAACCGAGATCTCGCTTTCCGCCGCCGGCGTCGGCGCGGGCGCGGTGATCGGCTCGACGGGAAATGGCGCTGCGCTCGCCGCCGGTGGCCTGGGCGGGGTGGCGACTTCGGGCGCCGGCGATTCCGATTCCGTCGCGGCTGCACCGCGGATTTCGGGCGGAAGGTCTTTCACGAGAATCGCGTCCCCCTGCGCGATCACCGCGCTGCGGTAGATCACATTCTCCAATTCCCGCACGTTGCCGGGCCAGTTGTGACGCGTCAGCGCGGTCATCGCTTCGGGCGAGACCTTCGTCACCCTCGCCTTCTTCTGCTTCACCAGATTCTGCAGACAGAAATCGACGATCTGAGGGATGTCTTCGCCGCGCTCGCGCAGCGGCGGCATTTTGATCCGCACGACGTTGAGCCGGTAGTAAAGATCTTCGCGGAAGGTCTTCGCCTTCACCATTTCCTCCAAATCCTTGTTGGTCGCGCCGATCACGCGCACGTCGACCTTGATCGTCTCGGTGCCGCCGACGCGCTGGATTTCTCCCTGCTGCAGGACGCGGAGAATCTTCGTCTGCGTCGCAAGCGCCATGTCGCCGATCTCGTCGAGGAAGATCGTGCCGCCGTCGCAGAGTTCGAACTTCCCCAGCCGCTGGCCGGTCGCGCCGGTGAACGAGCCCTTTTCGTGGCCGAAGAGTTCGCTCTCGATCAGGTTGTCGGGAATCGCCGCGCAATTCACCGCGATGAACGGCTTGCCCGAGCGGTGGCTGTGTTTCCAGATCGAACGGGCCACGAGCTCCTTGCCCGTGCCGCTCTCGCCGGTGATCATCACCGTCACGTCGCTGGCGGTGACCTGGCCGATGACCTTGAACACGTCCTGCATCACCGGCGAGCTGCCGACGATGCCTTCGCGATAGTCGTCGGCGTTGATCGTGGGCTTGTAGTCGCTCACCGCGCGGAGATCGGCGCGCGTCTTCAACGCGGCCTCGGTCAACGCGAGCACCTTCTGCGGATCGAAGGGCTTCATCATGTAATCGAAGGCGCCGTATTTCATCGCCTCGATCGCCGTCTGCGCGGTGCCGAACGCCGTCATCAAGATCACCAACTGCTTCGGATTGGCGCCGCGGATCATCTGCAGCGCCTCGATCCCGCCCATGCCGCTCATGCGGACATCCAACAACACGAGATCGGGCGCGGGGCCTTTTTTCACCAGTGCCACCCCCTGCTCGCCGCTCGGCGCCTCGATGATCTGGTAGCCGCGCGAGGACAAAACGCGCGACAGCGAATAACGAATCTCCGCATCGTCATCGATGACGAGGATGGTGGCTGGCTTGGCCGTTTCGGACATGGCGCCAGCGAAACGAAGCCCTGCTCAAAGTAAATAGCACGCGTGGGCGCGGCATCGCCGGCAAAGCAAACGCATGCTGGCGCTTTTCAATAGGACGCGTTGATTCGCCCGATGCTGGATTGGTCTCTCAAACTGTTTCGGGTGCGCGGCATTCAGCTCGCCGTGCACTCGAGCTTCTTCCTTTTGCTCGCCTGGGTCGCTTATGAGGGCTGGGACATGGCGCGCTGGACCGGCCTCGTGTGGAGCAGCGTGACGCTGATTTCGTTCTTCACCTGCGTGGTGCTCCACGAGTTCGGGCACTCGTTTACCGCGATGCACTATGGCATCGGCGTGCGCCGGATCCTGCTGATGCCGATCGGCGGCATGGCGGAGTTCGAGGCCATCCCGCGACAGCCTTCGCGCGAACTGCTGATCACGCTCGCGGGGCCCGCGGTTAACTTCGTCATCGCCGGCGTGCTGTGGTTCGTCGTTCGGGGCATGCCCGACGAAGTCCCCCTGTATTCGATGGCGGGCCTGGCCTATCAGCTGTTTTTCGCGAATTTGGCGATGGGCTGCTTCAATCTCCTGCCGGCATTTCCGATGGATGGCGGCCGCATCTTGCGCGCGGGTCTCGCCTACCGGATGCCTTACCTGCGGGCGACGCAGATCGCGGCAACCGTCGGCAAGATCGTCAGCCTCATCGGCATCGCGATCGCGTTGTGGAACTCGTGGTGGCTGCTCGCCGCGTTGTTCGCCTTCATTTCGTTTGCGGGCGAGGCCGAATATCGCGCGGTCCGTCGGCGTGAAATCGAGGATGCGCGCTGGCGCGAGACGCTCGCGCGCTTTTACAGCCAGTCCGCGCCCAATTCTCCCGAAGAGCCGCCCGTCCTCACCCGCTGATTTGCGGCGGCGCTTCTGACGCAGAATTGCGATTTCGGGCCTTGCGCCAGCTCGGAGGCGTTCCTCACAGTAAAACGCCCCCGGCTTCGAGATGCGCACTTTGCGGGAATTGTATTGCGAGAAACACCATTGCCCGGCCACCGACTTCGAGCGGCGCGCTTTCTGGCACTGTCTTTACCCGCACGCGCGGTTTTTCGCGCCACTGATCTTGTTGCTCTATCGCGATTTCTTCGTGTCCGACCGGATGCTGCTCCGCAGCATCGCCGAGGCGGCGCACATGCAACGTGTGCGTGACGAAGTCCGCGACTTTTTTTGGGACTCGAACAATCGCGGCTGGCTGCGTCACGCGATCAGGATTCGCGTCTCCGGCCAACGCGTGAAGGACCTGGCCCGCGACTATCTTCCGGAAGGCGGCTCGCGGCTGCCGTTTCCGCCACCCGCCGCGATCGGCTCGAATTCGGCCACGTCCGCCTGATCGGCGGCCGGCCTCATTCCAGAACGACCCGCACGCGTGCCGGCGGAACGCTTCCTCAGGTGAGCTTCAGCAGTTCCATCGCCGCCATCAAGGGCGGCATCTTGCCCATCGCCACGGCCTGTTCGACGCCGCTCAGGCGGTCGCGCACCATGGGTTCGGAATAGAAACGCGTGCGCAGGCTTTCGAGAATCAGCGCGTGCATCCACTCGACCGCTTGCGCGCGACGTCGGCGCTCGAGGTCGCCGCTGCTGCGCACCGTGCGGAAGAAATCCTCGGTGACTTTCCACACGTCCCGCAGACCGTCGCCGGTGAGCGCCGACGCCAGCAATGCCGGGGTGGTCCAGCCGGCCGCCGTCGGATGCAGGTAGTGCAACACCCGCCGCATTTCCGCCTGCGCGGCCATCGCCCGTGGGCGATTCTCGCCATCGGCCTTGTTGATCACGAGCGTGTCGGCCAGCTCGATCACGCCTTTCTTGATGCCCTGCATCTCGTCGCCGGCGCCGGCGATCATCAACACGAGGAAAAAATCCACCATCGAGCGCACCGTGACCTCGTTCTGGCCAACGCCCACGGTTTCGACGATCACCACGTCGAAACCCGCGGCCTCGCACACGAGGATCGCCTCGCGGGTCTTGCGCGTCACGCCGCCGAGCGAACCGGCGGAGGGCGACGGTCGGATGAACGCCCCTTTTCGCCGGCTGAGCTTTTCCATGCGGATCTTGTCCGCGAGAATGCTGCCGCCCGAGACGCTGCTCGACGGATCGATCGCCAGCACGGCGATGCGATGGCCGTCGTCGATCAGGTTGCAGCCGAAACTTTCGATGAACGTGCTCTTGCCGGCGCCGGGAATCCCGGTGATGCCGATGCGCCGGGAGCCGCCGGTGTGCGGCAGCAGTTTCGCGAGGAGTTCCTGTGCGAGTTCCTGATGCGCGGGAGCGTTGCTTTCGACGAGCGTGATCGCGCGCGCGAGGATCGTCGGGTCGCCGCCGAGCACGCCGAAAATATAGTCGTCGAGCTTCAGCGTGCGTCGGCGCGGCACGGGTTTGCCGGCGAGCGCGACCCCCGAGGGCCGCGCTCCTTGCAAGACCCAGGTCGCGAAACCGGGGCCGGCATTTTCCGGCACCCAGTCGGGCCGCGGCTGCGGGCAACCGTCGTGCGTGACGACGCGGGTCTCCGGCTCATCCGTTTGGGGATGAGGCGCGGAAACCCGCATGCCGGGATCTTTGACGACGTCGGCCATCCTCAACCTGCGACCGGTTCCAGCCGCTCGAGCAGCAGATCGAGGATCTTCGCGGCCGACTGCGGGATCACCGTGCCGGGGCCGAAGATCGCGCTGGCGCCGTTCGCGAGCAGGAAATCGTAATCCTGCGCCGGAATCACGCCGCCGCAGATCAACACGATGTCCTCGCGGCCGAGCTTCCGCAGTTCGTCGCGCAACTGCGGCAGCAGCGTCTTGTGACCCGCCGCGAGCGAGCTCATCGCCACGGCGTGCACGTCGTTCTCCACCGCCTGCTTCGCGGCCTCGGCAGGCGTCTGGAAGAGCGGCCCGATGTCGATGTCGAAGCCCAGATCGGCCATGGCGGTCGCGACGACTTTCGCGCCGCGATCGTGTCCGTCCTGACCCAGCTTCGCGATGAGCACGCGCGGCCGGCGGCCTTCCTGCGCTTCGAAGCGCGCGATCTTCTCCTTGATCTTGTTCACGGTTTTTTCCTCCCCGAATTCCTGGCGGTAAACGCCCGAGATCGAGCGAATCTGGGCCTGGTAGCGTCCGAAGACCACTTCGAGCGCATCGGAAATTTCCCCCAGCGTCGCGCGCGCCTGGGCCGCGGTGACGGCGAGATCGAGCAGGTTGCCATCCCCTCCCTTCGCACAGGCGGTGAGCGCCGCGAGTGCGGCCTTCGTTTTCGTTTCGTCGCGCGACGCGCGCAGCTCTTTCAGCCGCTTGATCTGCGCTTCGCGGACGGCGGTGTTGTCGACCTCGAGAATATCGAGCGCGGCCTCCTTCTCGAGACGGTATTTGTTGAGCCCGACGATCGTTTCCTTCGCCGAGTCGATGCGCGCCTGGCGGCGTGCGGCGGCCTCTTCGATGCGAAGTTTGGGAATGCCCGCCTCGATCGCCTTCGTCATCCCGCCGAGCTTCTCGACTTCCTCGAGGTGCTCGCGCGCCTTTTCGACGAGCTCGTGCGTGAGGTGTTCGACGTAGTAGCTGCCGCCCCACGGATCGACGACGTTGCAGATGCCGGTTTCCTGCTGCAGGTGCAGCTGGGTGTTGCGCGCGATGCGGGCGGAGAAATCGGTCGGCAGCGCGATGGCTTCGTCGAGCGCGTTGGTGTGCAGCGACTGCGTGTGGCCGGTGGCCGACGCGAGCGCCTCGAGGCAGGTGCGCGCGACATTGTTGAACGGATCCTGTTCGGTGAGCGACCAGCCGGAGGTCTGCGAGTGGGTTCGCAACGCGCGAGATTTCGGATTCTTCGGATTGAACTGGCCGACGATTTCCGACCAGAGCGTGCGGGCGGCGCGCATCTTCGCGACTTCCATGAAGAAGTTTTTGCCGATCGCCCAGAAGAACGAGAGTCGCGGCGCAAAGGCGTCGATGTCGAGACCAGCGGCGACGCCGGTGCGCAGGTATTCGAGTCCGTCCGCGAGCGTGTAGGCGAGCTCGAGGTCCGCCGTCGCGCCCGCCTCCTGCATGTGATAGCCGGAGATCGAGATCGAGTTGAACTTCGGCATGTTCTTCGACGTGTAGGCGAAGATGTCCGCGATGATCTTCATCGAGGGAGTCGGCGGATAGATGTAGGTGTTCCGCACCATGAACTCCTTCAGGATGTCGTTCTGGATCGTGCCGGAGAGGTCGCTGAGTTTCGCGCCCTGTTCGAGCGCGGCGCAGATGTAGAACGCCATCACGGGCAGCACCGCGCCGTTCATCGTCATCGACACAGACACCTTGTCGAGCGGGATGCCGCCGAAGAGCGTCTGCATGTCGAGCACGCTGTCGATCGCGACGCCGGCCTTGCCGACATCGCCGACGACGCGCGGGTGATCGCTGTCGTAGCCGCGGTGCGTGGCGAGGTCGAACGCGACCGACAGGCCCGCCTGGCCGGCCGCGAGATTGCGCTTATAGAACGCGTTCGACTCCTCGGCCGTGGAGAATCCGGCGTATTGGCGCACGGTCCACGGCTTCACGACATACATCGTCGCGTAGGGCCCGCGCGTGAACGGCGCGAGTCCCGGCATGGTGTCGAGCTCCTGACGCGCAGGCAAATCGCCCGCGGTGAAGACCGGTTTGACCGGGATTTGCTCGTAGGTCTGCCACGGCGCGGCGCTTGGTCTCGCGGGCCGCAGGGCGTTCGCAAACGAGAAGGCGTCGTAGGCGAGCTTGGTGAAATCGGGTGAGTCTTTCATGGAAGGGTATCAGAGGGCGCCCAGTTTTTTCAAAAGTCCGGCCAGCACGTCGTGGACGTTGGCGCGCACGTGGATGAATTCGTCGATACCAGCGGTCTTGAACGCGGCGACCGTGGCGGGATCGGCGGGCAGGCCCGCGAGGACGAGCGTCGTATCCGGCGCGGCCTTACGGACGGCCGCGGCGAACGCCGGCACGAGCACCGGGTAAGTGTCGTCGGTCGAGCAGAGGACCGCGACGGATGCTTTCGACGCGGCGGCGGCAGCGGCCGCCTCCTCGGGCGTGTTGAAGCTTTGCTTCGCGAGCACCTCGAAACCGCCGGCGGCGAAAAAGCCGGCGGAGAAATCGGCGCGCGCCTTGTGCTGCAGCGCCGGGCCCATCTTTGCGAGGAAGACCTTCGGGCGCGTTCCGTGCGCTTTGGCATACGCCGTGGAGGCGGCACGCAAGGTCTCGAAATCCTCGGCGCCCCGACGCGGACTCAACGCGGGGATCGCCGGTGCGACCGGTTTGCCGCCGCACGAGAAGCGACTCAGCTGGCCCACCGTGGCGCCCTCCCGCGCCGCGCTCAGCGCGAGCGCAAAGCGAGTGGCCCAGTCGGCGTGGGCCGGCGCGTTCGCCGGACCGCGACCACGGCGACCGCGAATCTCCGCGGCGCGACGGCTCTGGCAGGCGGCGAGATCGACCTCCGCGCGAGCGAGAGGCGTCTCCTTGAGATTGGGGAACAGGTTTGTCCCGACCAGGCCGTAACGGCGCTTGGCCACGGCATCGCGCTTCTCCGTGCCGGCCTTGGCGGCGAGCTCCTGCGGATAGCCGCTGCGGAGCGCGGCGACCATTCCGCCTTTGCGTTCGATCTCTTGAAAGATCGCCCACGCACCGCGCGCGATCTCGTCGGTCAGCTTTTCCACATACCACGAGCCGCCGGCGGCGTCGGCCACCTCGGCGAAATTGAATTCCTCGGCGAGCAGCGTGTGGACGTTGCGGGCGATGCGACGCGAGAACTCCGTCGTCGCTCCGGAAACTTCGTCGAACGGCGCGATGTGCAGCCGGTCGCAGCCGCCAAGCACCGCCGACAGCGCCTCGGTGGTGACACGCAACATATTCACGTGCGGATCGAGCAGCGTCTTGTTCCACGAGCCGGTGATTGCGCTGACGCTCGCCTCCGCGGCGGCTTCAGGAGCCAGTTCGAAGGCGGTCAGCACGCGCGTCCAGAGTGGCCGGAAGGCGCGGAATTTCGCGATCTCCGTGAAGAACTGCGGCCCGATCGCGAGGGCGAACGCAAAGCGTCGCGCGGCGACCGAGGCCGGCACGCCGCGTTCGCCGAGCGCCCGCAGATAGGCCGTCGCGGTCGCGAGCGCGAACGCCAGTTCCTGCGTGGCGGTGGCGCCGGCGTCACTCCAGCCGGTGACGTCCACGCCGACGGTTTTGACTTTCGGCAGGGACGTTTCGGACCACGCGGTCCAGCCCGCGAGCGAGGAGAACAGCGGGTCGATCGCAGCGGGCAGCGCGCCGCAGGATATCCATGCCCCGATTGGGTCGGCAACGATGCTGCCGGACAGGGCTCCCCACGGCGCACCGCGCCGGCGCATGGTTTCGAGGAAAAGCGCCGCCAGCGGCAACGCGTCGCCTCCCGCGTCAAGGTGCAGCGGGACCGCGCTCAGCTCCACGCCGTTCAACGCCGTGGCGAGGTCCTCGACATCCGCGAGGGAGATCCCGCCGGCGCCGACGCTTGCCGCCGGCGCCTCGTCGGGATCGAGCCCGAGGCGCGTTGCCCGATCCGGCGTGAGCACGACGGCGTTCTGCCCGTGCATCAGGTCTGGCACTACGGCGGTGTTGAACTCGACCGGCGTCGCCGCCGCGAGGCGTTGCGCGACCTCCCACCGACTGGAGCGATAACCGAGCGGGCGCGTGCCGCGGAGGAACGGCGCCTCGCCGGGCTTGCTGGTGAGATCGGAAACTCCCCCGAGACTCGCCCGCGTGTAGAGCGGCTGCAGCGCGACCCCCTCGAAGGTGCGCGTGACGAGCTTCTTGTCGAAGGGCACGCCCTTCAGCTCGGACTCGACCAGCGCGCGCCATCGGGCATACGCGTCGGCCAGCGGGTCATTCGTGGCAGGAGGAAGGTCGGTGGCAGCAGACATGGTATAAGAGATGAAAATCTCAGGTCCCACTCTACGGGCTCATGAAATTTGCTGCTCCGCAGATTTTGCCAAGGGATGCTTATCAATAGCCAATTCATGCGAAGCGACCCGAGCGGGCGATCGGCATACTGGCGCCGACGCTGAAATGCGCCCCGTCACGACATCCACCATGATCACCAAAATCGATCACCTTGGCATTGCGGTTCGCTCCCTGGACGAAGCTGTGCCCTTCTACGAAAAGTCGCTTGGCCTGAAATGCGAGCACCGCGAAGAAGTC
Source organism: Opitutaceae bacterium (assembly GCA_040255565.1). Classification (GTDB taxonomy): domain Bacteria; phylum Verrucomicrobiota; class Verrucomicrobiia; order Opitutales; family Opitutaceae; genus Opitutus. The sequence continues at coordinate 583,265 of JBDZVH010000004.1, forward strand.
GCCTCGCAGAAAGTGCGCACGGCGTTCTTCACGGTGGGCGAGGTCCACCTCGAGCTGCTCGAGCCCACCTCGCCCGACAGCCCGATCGCCAAGTTTCTCGAGAAGAATGGCGAGGGCATTCATCACGTCGCGTTCGGCACGACCGACATCGAGGCGCAGCTCGGCCAGGCCGCCGCGGGCGGCTGCCGCTTGATCAACGAAAAACCTTTCGAAGGCGCCGGCGGAAAACTCGTGGCCTTCCTGCATCCCAAATCCACCCACGGCGTGCTCACCGAGCTCTGCGCTCCGATCGCACGCTGAGCGAAGCCTTCCGAATCTCTTAACAACATGGCCATCTCACCCGCCCTGCTCGAAGAACTGCGCAAACGTCGCGCCGCTGCGTCGGTCGGCGGCGGTCCCGAAAAACTTGCCGAGCGCAAGAAGAAGGGACTGCTCACCGCGCGCGAGCGCGTCGACGCGCTGTTTCAACCCGGCAGCTTCCTCGAATCCGGCATGCACGCCGAGCACGACTGCCACCACTTCGGCCTCGAATCGAAGTCGTTCCCCGGCGATGGCGTCGTCACCGGCGTCGGCTACATCGACGGCCGTCCGGTGGCGTGCTTCAGCCACGACTTCACCGTCGGCGGCGGCGCGCTGGGCCGCATTCATTCCAAGAAGGTCTGCGACCTCATGGACTACGCGATGCAGGCCGGCATGCCGATGATCGGGATCAACGATTCCGGCGGCGCCCGCATCCAGGAAGGCGACGACGCGCTCTCCGGCTACGGCCAGATCTTTTTCCGCAACGTCCTTCTCTCCGGCGTCGTGCCGCAGATCTCGATCATCGCGGGCCCCTGCGCCGGCGGCGCGGCGTATTCGCCGGCGCTGACCGACTTCATCATCATGACGAAGAAGAACGCGCAGATGTTCATCTGCGGCCCGGAGGTCATCAAAGCCGCCACCGGCCAGTCGACCACGATGGACGAGATCGGCAGCGCCGCCGCCCACGCGGCGATCTCGGGCAACATTCACTTCGTCGCCAACGACGATCAACACGCGTTCGAGATCGCGCGCAAGCTGCTGAGTTTCCTGCCCTCGAACAACATCATGGACCCGCCGCACCGGCCCACGCCGACGGTGACGCTCGACGTCGACGAGCGCATGAACGCGCTCGTGCCGGAAGATCCGAAGGCGCCGCTCGACGTCCTCAAGGTCATCGAACTGCTCGTCGACGGCGGCGACTTCCTCGAGGTGCAGAAGGATTTTGCGAAGAACCTCGTGGTCGGCTTCGGCCGCGTGCAGGGCATCGTGGTCGGCATCATCGCCAATCAGCCGGCCGTGAAAGCGGGGACGCTCGACATCGATTCGTCCGACAAGGGCGCGCGGTTCATCCGGCTCTGCAATGTCTTCAACATTCCGGTCGTCACGCTCGTCGACGTCCCCGGCTTCATGCCCGGCGTCGCGCAGGAACGCGGCGGCATCATCCGCCACGGCGCGAAGATGCTCTTCGCCTACGCGGCGGCCACGGTGCCGAAGATCACCGTCATCATGCGCAAGGCCTACGGCGGCGCGTATCTGGCGATGTGCAGCCGCGACATGGGCGCGGATTTCGTCTACGCGTGGCCATGTTCCGAGATTGCGGTCATGGGCGCCGAGGGCGCCGTCGGCGTGCTCTACAAAAAAGAGATCGCGGCCGCGGCGGAGCCGAAGAAAAAAGCGGCCCAGCTCGCCGCCGAGTATCGCGAGAAATTCTCGTCACCCTACGAGGCGGCGGCGAAAGCCATGATCAACGATGTCATCGAACCGGCCCAGACCCGCGGGCTCGTGGCGATGGCGTTGCGGAACACGCTCTCGAAGCGTGAAACCCGGCCGCCGAAGAAGCACGGCAACATCCCGCTATGAGCGCCCTCCTCCTCGCCGTCGCCGACGCGCCACGGCCCCTGTTCGGCAACCAATGGCTGGCGCTCCTGGTGATCCTCGCCGGCACGGCCGCGCTCATGGTCCTGGTCGCCGCGGCCGGGCGCTGGCTCGCCGCCACGCATCCCGAACCGGTCAAGCGAACGCCGGCACTCGCCGGCGTTCCGGCGGCGTCCGCCACGCCGCCGCCCGAGACCGTCGCGGTGATCGCCGCCTCCGTGGCGATGCATCTGGGCTCGCAGGCGCGCATCATGGCGATCCGCCCGGCCGCGCCGCCCAATGTCGAAACCCTCATGCAGCAGTGGTCCCTCGAGGGCCGCCGCCAGATCTACTCGTCCCACCAAATCCGCTGATTCCCTGTCCCGCCGCCGGCGTATCTGAATTCCGGATGCGCCGGCCCCCAAACCGATTTCTCTCATGAAAAAACTCCGTGTCACCGTGGAAGGCAAAGTCTACGAGGTCCTCGTCGAGATGCTCAGCGAAGGGCCTGCGCCTTCCGCCGCACCCGTCGTCACTCCGGTTTCCTCCGCGCCCGTCGCCGCGGCCCCCGTGGCCGCGCCCGCCGCGGCACCGGCACCGCGTGCCGCCGCCGCCGGCGCCGGCGATGTCCCGAGCCCGCTCGCGGGCAAGGTCGTGTCGATCGACGTCAAAACCGGCGACAGCGTCGCCGAAGGCGCGCAGGTCGCGACGATCGAGGCGATGAAAATGAACACCTACATCTTCGCGCCAAAAGCCGGCCGCGTGGATGCGGTGCTCGTCAACGCCGGCGACGGCGTCGAGGAGGGCACCGTCCTCCTTCGCATCGTCTGACGCTAGCAGGGAAAAGTGAAAGTGAAGGTGAAGGTGAAAGGCAGCCGGGGCGGCACGCAGCGTTCGTGAACATGAACGCGGGCGCCCCGATTCGCCTCCTCACGTCCACCCTCTGCCTCACTCTCACTTTCACTTTCGCTCTGACTTTCTCCTCTCATGAAAACCGCCATTGAAACCGCGCTCATCATCTTCGGGATCGCCGTTGTGATCTCGATGTGCGTGGCCGCGCTGATGAAAGGGATGTTTGTGGCCATCCGCTGGCTGAACTCCCGAAAAGGCTGACGGACCTCCGCGCCGCCGCCTCCTGTCCGCCCCGCCTTCATGCATTTTCAAGACATCCTCAACATCTTCCAGGGCGTCACTTCGCTGCTGGATTCGAGTTGGCCGATCCTGCTGGCCCGCATCGGGCTGATGGTGCTCGGCATGCTGCTCGTTTACCTCGGGAAAAAGGGAGTGCTCGAGCCGTTGCTCATGATTCCGATGGGGCTCGGCATGGCCGCGGTCAACGCCGGCGTGCTGTTCCTCGACCCCACGACGGCGTCCGCCGTCACCGAGACGCCGGTCGCGGCGGATGCGGCCACGCACGGCACGCTGATGATGGCGCCGCTCGTGCAGCAGACGGACAACCTGATGTATGTGCTGCAGATCGATTTTCTGCAGCCGATTTACACGTTTGCGTTCAGCAACGGCCTGATCGCGTGCATGGTATTTTTGGGGATCGGTGTATTGCTCGACGTCGGCTTCGTGCTCGCGCGGCCATTCCTGAGCATGTTTCTGGCGCTGTGTGCCGAGTTCGGCACGGTGGCGACCTTTCCGATCGCCGTGGCGATGGGTCTCAATTATCGCGAAGCCGCTTCGATCGCCATGGTCGGCAGCGCCGATGGCCCGATGGTGCTTTTCACGTCGCTGACGCTCGCGAAGGAGCTGTTCGTGCCGATCACCGTGGTGGCGTATTTGTATCTGGGGCTCGCGTATGGCGGTTATCCCTACCTGATCCGCGCCCTGGTGCCGGCGAAACTGCGCGGATTGAAAATGCCGCCGAAACCCGCGGTGAAGGTCACGTCGGACGAGAAACTCGCTTTCGCAGTCGTCGGCTGCACGGTGCTCTGCCTGCTGTTTCCCTCCGCGGCGCCGCTCTTCCTTTCGCTCTTCGTCGGCGTGGCAGTGCGTGAGGCCGGCCTGAAATACTTCATCTCGGTCATCGACGGACCGATTCTCTACGGCGCCACGATGTTCCTCGGCCTGTTGCTCGGGGTGCTTTGCGAAGCGGCGACCATCCTGAATCCGAAGGTCCTCGTGCTGCTGGTGCTGGGCATTCTCGCGCTCCTGCTCTCTGGCATCGGCGGACTGATCGGCGGCTATCTCGCTTATTATTTCAGCGGTCGTAAAATCAACCCCGTGATCGGCATCGCCGGCGTGAGCTGCGTGCCTTCCACGGCCAAGGTCGCGCAGAAGGAAGTCTCCAGCGTCACGCCCGACTCCATCATTCTGCCGGAAGCGCTTGGCGCTAATGTCAGCGGCGTCATTACGAGCGCGATTTTGACCGGCATCTACGTCACCCTGATCCCTCTCCTGCAGTGAGTCCTCTTCGCAACCGTGCCCGTTGGTGGATTGCCGGCGTTTCGACCGCCCTCTCCGGCGTGGCTCTGGTGCGCCTGGTGGCGCCGCAGTTCGACGGTTCGGTCCGACTGCTTGTTGCTGCCGGGGGCCAACTCCTAGCCCTCGGCGGACTGTTCATCATCTGTCTCGGCGTCAGCCGGCGGATCAAACAATCGACGGGTCGATAGGAGCCCGTCTCGTTTTCCCAAACCCAACCCCGTTCCACCCAATCATGGCCTTCTCTCCTGCCCGGCCCGCGCTCCTCGCCCTCGCCGAGTATCCAAATCTCGGAGACTCGATTCTTTTTCAACTCAACGGCCTGATTGTGGTGTTCATCGCCCTCGGCTCCATCTGGGGACTCCTGGAGCTGATGGGCGCGGCCTTCCGCCTGGCGGCCCGCCGGCGGCATGCGTCCGCGCACCGGCCGCATCCGGCGGCGCACGAACGTCCGTCCGCGCCCGCGGCGCCAGCCGCCGCGACGGACGCGACCGATCCGCGCGTGCTCGCCGTCATCGCGGCAGCGGTGCACCTGACGTTGCGCGGGCAGCCGCATCGCATCACGGCGGTCACGCCGGAGCAGCCGACGCTCGACTGGGCGCGCGAGGGACGTCGCGCGATCTTCGCCTCCCACAAAACCCACTGATCCACCCGCCATGATCCAAGGACTTCTCGATTTCTTCCAGACCACCGGCTTCGCCCAGATCACCTGGCAGATGCTGGTCATGTGGGCGGTGGCGGGCGTGCTCATCTATCTCGCCGTCGCCAAGGGTTTCGAACCGCTGCTGCTCGTGCCGATCGCGTTTGGGGCGCTGGTGGCGAACCTGCCCACGCGCGGCGTGATCACCGTCGAACAGCGCGCCAATGGCGTGACCGATTCGGCCATCTTTCGCATTGAAGGCCACGCCGTTCCCGCCCGCCAAGATGCGCCGGCGGCCGCTGCGATGGCCGGCGAAACACCCCAGGTTCTGCAGGTGAACCGCGTCGAAGGCGGGCTCTTCGATTTCATCTCCCAGGGCGTGAAACTGGAGCTATTTCCGCCGCTGATTTTTCTCGGCGTCGGGGCCCTCACGGACTTCGGCCCGCTGATCGCGATGCCGCGCACGCTGCTGCTCGGCGCGGCCGCGCAATTGGGCCTGTTCTTCACCTTCATGGGCGCGAACCTGCTCGGGTTCACGGCCAAGCAGTCGGCGTCCATCGGCATCATCGGCGGCGCCGACGGACCGACGGCGATCTTCCTGACGAACAAACTCGCGCCCGAGATTCTCGGCGCGGTCGCGGTCGCAGCCTACACCTACATGTCGCTGGTGCCATTGATCCAGCCGCCGATCATGCGCGCGCTCACCACGCATCACGAGCGCCGGATCCGGATGAAATCGCTGCGCAAGGTCAGCCGCACCGAGAAGCTGTTGTTTGCGCTCGTGGTCATGATCGTGTGCGTGCTGTTGGTGCCCGATGCGTCCGCGCTGATCGTGATGCTCATGCTCGGCAACTTCCTGCGTGAGTGCGCCGTGACCGAACGACTCGTGAAATCCGCCCAGAACGAGATCATCAACGTTCTCACCATTTTCCTCGGCGTGACGGTGGGTCTGACGATGCGCGCGCAGAACTTCCTGGCGCCGGAAACGCTGAAGATCATCCTGCTCGGCGTCGTGGCGTTCGGCATTTCCACGGCTGGCGGCGTGATCGTGGCGAAGATCATGAATCTCCTCTCGCCGCACAATCCGGTGAATCCATTGATCGGCTCCGCCGGCGTTTCCGCCGTGCCGATGGCGGCGCGGGTTTCCCATAACGAAGGCCAGCGGGCCGATCCCAACAACTATCTGCTCATGCACGCGATGGGCCCGAATGTCGCCGGTGTGATTGGCACCGCGGTGGCGGCGGGTTACTTTCTCTCCGCGCTCGGCCATTGAGATTCGAGGCCTACGATCGGCCGCCGGGGCGGCCGACCTTTTTCGCACAAGAAATGGCAACCCATGCGCAGCCCGTCACGCCGGCCACTGCTAGCATTCTTACGATGACCTCCGGTGCGCCTCTCTCGTCCGAGACTTCGCTCCTCACCAGCGAAGGCTGGAGCATTCTGGTCGCGCAGGAGATCGGTTCCACCAATTCCGCCGCCGCGAAACTTCCGCCCTGGCACGCTGTGCGCTCGCGCCTTCAAACCGATGGCCGGGGCCGGACCGGGCGTTTCTGGGTATCCGACGAAGGCGGCCTCTGGCTCTCCGCCGTCGTGCCCTGCCCGGGCAACCGCGCTCGCTGGGCGATTCTGCCGCTCGCCGCCGGCTGGGCGATCATCGCGGCCTTGAAGGAACTGGGCGCCGCCGGCCTGCGTCTGCGCTGGCCGAACGACATCATGGTCGGCCGCCGCAAGCTCGCCGGTCTGCTCGTCGAACGCTTCAACGACGAAACCGCGGTGATCGGGATCGGCCTCAACGTCTTCAATTTTCCCGAAGCCGCCGAGCCCGCGCTCGCCGGCAGCACCGCGCGGCTCGCCGATCTCGCCCCCGGCGGCTACACGCTCGACGACATCACCCGCGTCATCCTGCGCGCGATCGGTCGCGCGCATGCGCACATCCGCAACGACGAATTTCGGACGATCGTGGATCAACTGAACGTCCACTGGGCGCAGCCGCGACTCGTCTCGGTCACACTCACTGGCCGCGCGCACACGTTCACCGGACTTTTCCACGGCATCGACGAAACCGGCCGGCTGCGCATCACCACCGAACGTTTCGGCCACCGCGCCTACGATCCGTCGCAGGTCACCCTGCTCCGCGAACTCGAATGAACGCTGGAGCCGCGAGCAGCCACTGACGAGCAGCAAGCCCCTTTTCAGCCTCATCCCATCGCCCGTCTCCTGCTCACCACCCACTACCCGCTACTCACTACCCGCTACTTTCCCATCATGGCACCCCTCGTCTTCAACAACACCGTCCTGCGCGACGGACACCAATCGCTCGCCGCGACCCGCATGACCACGGCGCAAATGCTGCCGGCCGCGCCGATCCTCGACGAACTCGGCTTCGGCGGGCTCGAGACCTGGGGCGGCGCCACGATCGATTCGTGCCTGCGCTATCTCGGCGAGAATCCGTTCGACCGCCTGCGGGCCTTGAAAAAAGCCGCGCCCAAGACGCCGCAGATCATGCTGCTGCGCGGCCAGAACATCGTGCAATACACGAGCTTTCCGGACGACGTCGTCGAGGCGTTCGTGCGCGCCAACGCGGCCGCGGGTCAGGACGTGTTTCGCATTTTCGACGCGTTGAACGACACCCGCAATCTGGCGACGGCGATCAAGACCGTCATCGCCACCGGCAAGCACGCGCGCGGCGAAATCTGCTACACCACCAGCCCGGTGCACACGATCGATGCGTTCGTGAAGATGGGCGTCGAGCTCGAGCGGATGGGTTGTCACTCGATCGCGATCAAGGACATGTCCGGCGTGATCTCGCCACGCGTCGCGTTCGATCTCGTGAAGGAGTTGAAGCGCCGCGTCGCCCTCCCGCTCACGCTGCACACGCACGACACCGCGGGCCTGGGTGCCGCAGCCTACGTGGCCGCGGTCGAAGCGGGCGTCGATGCGATCGAGACCTCGATCGCGCCGTTCGCCAACGGCACCGCGCAGCCCGACACGGTGCGCATGCTCGCGTTGCTCGAGGGCAATCCGCGCTGCCCGAAATACGATCCGAAGCGCCTCCGCGAACTCCGCGACTACTTCACCGGCGTCTACAAGGAACTCGAGAAATTCACTTCTCCGGCCAACGAGCGGGTCGATTCCGACACGCTGTTCTACCAGGTGCCCGGCGGCATGCTGTCGAATTTCCGGACGCAGCTGAAGGAACAGGGCATGGCCAACAAATTCGAGGAAGTCCTCGCCGAGATTCCTTACGTGCGCGCCTGCCTCGGCTGGATTCCGCTCGTCACGCCGACCTCGCAGATCGTCGGCACGCAGGCGATGTTGAACGTGAAGTTCGGTCGCTGGGCCAACTTCTCGCAGCCGGCGATGGACATCGCGCTGAACAAATACGGCCGCACGCCGGGACCGATCGATGAAGCCGTGCGCGCGCTCGCGATCAAGAAATCCGGCCAGCAGCCCGTCGAAGGCCGCCCGGCCGACTCGCTCGCCCCGCGGATGAACAAGCTGCGCGAGGAACTCGCGGCCGCCGGTCTGCCGACCGACAACGAGGCGTGCGTCCTGCACGCGATGTTCCCGCGCGAGTTCGCCGCGTTGCACAAGAAACCCGCCGCCCCGGCGCCGGTTGCGGCTTCGGCGGCGCCCGTCGCCGCCGCCAAGCCCGCCAGCCCGGCGCCGGCGACCAACGGGCACGTCGTCCCGCTGCAGCGTTTCGCCCTTACGGTGGAAGGCCGGCGTCACGAGGTGACGGTCACCGAAATCGACTGACGGCACGGGCCTCCAGCGGCGCGACGCCCATGCGGGCGATTGACACGGCGGTCCCGGCCGAGCAGCACCTCCGCGTGCTCCCGTATCGAACCATGGCCCGCCTGCTCGTCGCGCTCGTCGCCGCGGTGTGCCTGGTCGTGCCGGGAGCATCGCGGGCGGAAACACACCCGACCGGTCATGACCTGACGATTTCCGCGGCCGCGACGGCCCACGGCGACCTTTTCATGTCGGTGCCGGAGGGCCAGGGAAAGCTTCCTCTGGCCACGCCCCAGCTTGCAGGCAAGCCGGCGCCGTCGTTTTTGTCGGCGCCGCGTTTCGATTTTGGCGCGCCCGATCGGGCCGCGAGATTTTCCCTACGCCGCGCGCGTTCCGACGCGCCGCGGCGGGTGCAGTGGGTGGGAACGGTGGAACTTCGGATTTGAGCGCGCTCGTCGCTCTCCGTCGTTAACGCGCGCCCTGCGGGGCTCGCTTCCTCAGGCGTCGCTGCACGCCTCCACCTCATTCCGCGCCAGCGTGGCTGGCGCCCTGCAACCATGGATACTCAAAAGAATTCTCAGAACAATAACGCGCCCCACGACCGCTCGGCTGTCGCCGGCTGGGGCGCCCTCGCCGGTGTCGTCGCAGGCCTCATCGTAGGTCTGATTGCGGGCCACTGGTTTTTCTGGACGCTGGCCGTCGGCAGCGTCGGTTTGGTCGTCGGTGGACTGATCGATCGCTCGCGACATTAATCGTTGATGCCGAACTTGCGGATTTACTCCGTCCTCAACTTCGTTCGCCATCGCGAAAATAACTTCGCGGTGGCGAACCTAGACTTTTCTGAACGATGGACGGAATCAGCCTTATCCAGGATCTTGCGGTGGTGCTGCTCGCGGCCGGCCTGGCCGGTTTGCTCTGCCGGCGCCTGGGGTTGTCCGTCATCGTCGGTTATCTCCTCGCGGGCGTCGCGATCGGGCCGCACACGCCGCCGTTCTCGTTCATTCACGATGTCGACCGGATCCAGACGCTTTCGCAGATCGGGCTGGTCTTCCTGATGTTCGCAATCGGCCTCGGCCTGAGCATCTCGAAGCTCGGCCGGATGGGCTGGCCCACGCTGCTGGCGACGGGCTTGGGCGCCTTTTTCATGCTCAACCTGACCCAGCTGCTGGGTCTCGCGGTCGGCTGGACGTCCGCGCAATCGCTCTTCGTCGCCGCGATGTTCATGGTCTCGAGCTCGGCGGTCATCGCGAAGATCGTCGGCGAGCTCAATCTCAGCCACGAACGTTCGGCGCAGCTGGCGCTGAGCATCACGGTGATGGAGGACGTCGTGGCGGTCGTGATGCTGACCCTGCTGGCGACGTATGCCGGCCAGGCGCAGCAGACCAGCGTGGGTTGGCTGCTCACGAGCATGTCCGCCTTCGTGGTGCTCCTCGTCGGCGCCGGACTGTTGATGGTGCCGCGGTTGATGCGGCGCCTCGAGGCACGCGCCGATCCGGAACTCCAGACGATCATCGTCGCCGGCTTGCTGTTCCTCCTCGCCATCGCCGCCGCCAAGGCCGGCTACTCGCTCGCGCTGGGCGCATTTTTGCTCGGAGCGATCGTGGCGGAAATCCCGCAGAAAGGAGCGGTCGAGAAATCGTTTTCCGGGATGCGCGACCTCTTCAGCAGCGTGTTTTTCGTGTCCATCGGCATGATGATCGATCCTTTTCTGCTCAAATCCGTCTGGCCGCTGGTGATCGGCCTGACCGTGTTTGTGCTGATCGGACGCGCGATGGCGACCGGTATGGCGCTCATCATCTGCGGCACGCGCCCCCATGAAGCGCGGCGCGCCGGACTGCTGCTGGGGCCGCTGGGCGAGTTCTCCTTCATCATCGCGCAGCTGGGGGTCAGCTCCGCCGTCCTGCCGCCCCGCTATTATCCCCTGGCCGTCGGTGTATCCATCCTGACCGTACTGCTGGTCCCGCTGATCAACCGGCACGCCACAGCGATTGTGGCCTGGAGCGAGCGCATCGAACCTCCGCTCGTGCGGCGCGCGTTTGAAGCTTATCACAACTGGCTCGGCCACGTTCAGTCGGCGCCCACGACCTCGGTGGCGTGGAAACTGGTTCGCGGCCGTTTGGTTCAGGTCGGCGTGGAGGTGCTGTTCGTCACGGGAGTCATCTCCTTTTCCCGGCTGATCCTCGGACTGCTGCTGCCTTATGCGGACACCGTCGCACTCTCGCCGGAAGCGATGAGTTATGTCTTCTGGAGCACCGTCACCGTCATCGCCCTCGTGCCGCTTTTCGCGATCTGGCGCAACCTTTCCGCCATCGCGATGATCGTGGCCGAGAGCCTCAGCGGCAGCACGCCGCTGCCCGCCACCGTCGTGGAAAGTGCGATCAAGGGCCTCGCGGTGGTCCTGATTAGCTACTGGCTTTTCCTGATCGTCCCGACCGATCAACTCGGCGCCTGGGGCTGGCTGGTGCTCGCCGCGGCGGCGCTCGCGGTCGTGGCCGTGTTCTCCAGCCGGCTGGTTTACTGGCACAGCCACTGGCAGAGCTCGGTGCGCGAGGTGCTCGCGGAGGAGGCCGGGGTCGCGGCGGCGAATGCGATGGAAGTCGCGCGGGGCAAACGCATGGAGGACCTGCGGTCCTGGGACCTGCACCTCGCCGAATGCGTCGTGCCCGATGCGGCGCGCTACGGCGGTCAGACGCTCCTCGAACTCGCCATTCCTAACCGTTTCGATTGCGCGGTCCTGGAACTCGAGCGCAACGGTCACGTGATCACCGCGATTCGTCCCGAACTGCGCGTCTATCCCGGCGACAAGCTGCTGCTGCTGGGTCAGACGGAACGTCTCGACGCGGCGTGCGAGGCACTGACGGAGCAGAAGGCCGTGCCCGACCAGTCCGAGGAGTTTCGCGGCTCCGTCCTCGAGACCTTTCCGATCGGGAAAGGTCCTCACATCGGACGGTCGCTGGCCGAGCTGCGTCTCTCCCAGACCACCGGCACCCGCGTGGTCGGGATTCAGCGCGGCGAGGGGAAAATCATCGCTCCATCCGGCGAGGAGAAACTCGAAGCCGGCGACAACGTGCTCGTGGCCGGCACCCTCGCCGAGATCTCGGCATTCCGGCGCTGGTTGCGCGCCAACGCTCCCGTGGCCAACGCCTCTCCGGCGGCGCCGGCTTCGAACTAGGCGGCGCCGCAGGCGGCGTTCAGTCGCTGGCGTGGTGGCGTAAAAAATGCGCCGGCGAGATCCCGTGCACCGCCTTGAAGAGACGGGAGAAATGATACGGATCGCCATAGCCTGCGCGCGCCGCGACCTCCTTCACGAAGCCGCCGCTGCGCAGCAGGTCCTCGGCGGCGAGGTTCATTTTGTGGCGCAGCAGATATTGATACGGGCTCACGCCCTGGAACCGGCGAAACAGCCGGTTGAGCCCCGAGGGTTCGAGGTGCAGCGCCGCCGCGATGTCGGCGAGCGAACAAAACCGCGCGCCCTCCTCGTCGATCAGCGCCTTGCAGCGGAGGAATTTCTCCCGCGCCGCGCTCGGCTTCCGGCCGCCCCGGTGACGCCGCGCCGCCGCGATCTTCAGCAGCAGCAAATCGGCGATGCGGTCGCAGATCTCCCTCGCCAGCGGCGTGTGCTCGGCCCCTTCGCGGATCAACAGATCGAAAAGATCGCGGACCTCGCCATGACGCGCGACCTGCATCGCCGCGCCGGGACTGACCGCGTGCCGCGCCAGACTCGCCGCGGCGTCGCGCCCGGCGAAACAGATGAAGTATTTTAACAACGTGCGACCGCCCGCCGGCGCCATCCGCAAGCTGACTCCGGGACCGTGCGCGAAGAGCATTCCCGGACGCAGCGGCCACGTTTCGCCGCCAAACGACAGTTCCCCTTCGCCCTCCGCCACATACTCCAACGTGGGAAACGGATACGTGGATCGCTGCACAAGATAGCGCTCGCCGCAGCGCTCGCGTCCCCCGAAGGCGACCCGCCGCGGTCCGCTCGCGCGGGGCACAAGGTCCAAAAAGAAATAAGCGCCAGCGCTCACTTCCGGCGAAAGCAGCGCCTGCTCCTGGCGTGACGGGGGACGCGACATCGCGCGCAATTCCGTCCGAGCGGCGGCAGGTGGGCAATCCAAACCTTGCGCGTTTTATCCATCCCATTTCCAGCATTGTCTATTCTGCGCCCGGGCGGGATATGCGAAACTGCGAGGGTAACCTCCCCAACCCCCTTTCGCGCTCACGCGCATTATTATCCATGCCCAAACCCACCGTTCTCCTCGTCGCCAGTGGCGACCTTCGCGCCTCGGCCAACGAAAAATGCTGGCCCGCCCAGGCGGCAATGGAAAAGCAGCTCGCCGCCGCGGTCAGCCGCTGCGGCGGCACGCTCGTGCGTGCCCATCCTTACAAGCCGAAGCAGAAGCACGGCTTCATCGGCTCGCAGAAGGAAGGCATGAGCGTCTTCGCCAACCTCGATCCCAAGGCGCCGCTCATCGTCGCCGAGAGCGTGTGGCAGTATTCGCACCACGTCCTCGCGGGACTCATCTCCCACCAAGGCCCGATCCTCACCGTCGCGAACTGGTCCGGCACCTGGCCGGGACTCGTCGGCATGTTGAATCTCAACGGCTCCCTGACGAAGGCCGGCGTGAAGTATTCGACGTTGTGGAGTCAGGATTTCACGGATGAGTTTTTCCTCGCCGGCCTCGCGAGCTGGCTGAAGACCGGCACGGTGAAGCATGCGACGCCGCATGTCCGCGCGCTCGCCAAATGCCGCGTGCCGTCCAAGGCCGGCTCCGTGGCCCGCCAGCTCGCCGCCGAGCTCCGCACGCGCAAGGCGATCATGGGCGTCTTCGACGAAGGCTGCATGGGCATGTTCAACGCGATCATCCCGGACGAACTGCTCTTTTCCACCGGCGTCTACAAGGAGCGGCTCTCGCAGTCCTCGCTCTATTACGCGGCCACCCAGGTGCCCGAGTCCGAGGCCCGCGCGGCCTACGAGTGGCTGAAAAAGAAAGGCATGACATTCCACCTCGGCTCCAACGAGGAAACCGATCTGACCGAAAACCAGATCCTCTGGCAGTGCCGCACCTACATCGCCGCGCTCCGGCTCGCCGACGAATTCGGCTGCGACACCATCGGCATCCAGTATCAGCAGGGCCTGAAGGATCTCCTGCCCGCCTCGGACCTGGTCGAGGGCATTTTGAACAACAGCGATCGGCCGCCGGTGAAGAACGCCGCCGGGCGCGTGATCAAGGCCGGCGAGCCGCTGCCGCATTTCAACGAAGTCGACGAATGCGCCGGCCTCGACGGCCTCATGACGTTGCGCGTGCATCGGGCGCTCAACCAGCCGGTGGAGAACACGCTGCATGACCTCCGCTGGGGCGATTTCGACCAAAGCGGAACGACCGACGACTACGTCTGGGTCTTCCTCATCTCCGGCAGCGCGCCGCCGGCGCATCATGTCGGCGGATACAAGGGCACCGACTCCCACCGCCAGCCGTCAATGTATTTCCGTCTCGGCGGCGGCACCGTCCGCGGCATCGCCAAGCCCGGCGAGATCGTCTGGAGCCGCATCTTCGTGGAGAAGGGCAAGCTCAAGATGGACCTCGGCCGCGCTAAGGCGATCGCGTTGCCCGCGGAGGAGACCGAACGCCGCTGGCGGGAAACCACGCCGCAATGGCCGATCATGCACGCGGTGACGTATGGCGTTTCCCGCGACCAGATGATGGCGCGCCACAAGGCCAACCACATCCAGGTCGCCTACGCCAACAGCGCGCGCGAGGCGGATCTCGCCCTCTACACCAAGGCGGCACTCGCCCGCGAACTCGGCCTCGAGGTCTCGCTCTGCGGCACCAAGGCCGACGGTTCCGCGTTCTGATTCGTTCCGGGCGGGCTTTCGAGCCCGCCCTTTTTTATTCCATGGCCACACCTTCCCTCGAACCCCTCCTGGCCCTCTCGCATGACCTCGGTCGCGAGGATCGGCGGCTCGCCATCCTCGGCGAAGGCAACACGTCGATGCGTCTGTCCCCCGAGACGTTCGCCGTGAAAGCCAGCGGCAGCAATCTCGCCACCCTCTCCCCCGCCGGCCTCTCCGCCTGCCGCTTTCGCGGTCTGCTGGATCTGCTCGAGCGTCGTGCCGCTTCGGATACGACGATCGAGGAAACGCTCCTCGACGCGCGGGTCGACGCCGCGGCCCGCAAGCCGTCCGTCGAGGCGATGTTTCACGCGTGGCTGCTCACGCTGCCCGGCGTCAACTTCGTCGGGCACACGCATCCAGTCGCGGTCAACGGCGTGCTGTGCTCGCCCAAGGCCGCGGCGTTCGCGCGCCGGCGTCTGTTTCCCGACGAGATCGTCTGCTGCGGGCCGGCGTCTGTGCTCGTGCCCTACACCGATCCCGGGCTCAAGCTCGCGCAGGCGATCCGGCGCGGAGTGGAAACCTTCCGCCGCCAGCATGGCATCGTGCCGCGCGTGATCCTGCTGCAGAATCACGGACTCATCGCGCTGGGCGCCACGCCCGCCGCCGTGCTGGCCGCGACCTTGATGACCGTGAAGGCCGCCGAGATCACGCTCGGCGCCGCCGCGCTCGGCGGGCCCCGTTACCTCACGCCCGCGGATGTCGCCCGCATCGCCGGCCGCACGGATGAGCATTACCGCCAGAAAGCCCTCGGGCTCTGATTTCCCCATTGTTTGAAGACGCGATCAGCCGTCCTCCGGGATTGCGCCGGCAAAATTTGTTCTCACGTTCGTCGTCCGAGCGGCTCCTGCGAGCCCGCCGACGTGCAACGCTTCGAGGAATCGAACCTCGACACCTCGCCCGCCGCAAAATCCCCTTAACTCCATGAAACCCCTGCCCCTTCTTCTTTCCCTTGCGCTCGCGTGTTCCAGCGCCTTCGCCGCCGAGCGCATCGCGGTCATTCCGAAAGGCACGACGCACAGCTTCTGGAAATCAGTAGAGGCCGGCGCCCGCGAAGCCGGCAAGGAACTCGGCGTCGAAATCATCTGGAAAGGCCCGCTGAAGGAGGACGACCGCGCCCAGCAGATCGCCGTGGTCCAGCAATTCGTCGCCTCCAACGTGTCCGGGATCGTCCTCGCGCCGCTCGACGACACCGCGCTGCGCAATCCGGTGAAGAGCGCGGCCGAGCGCAACATCCCCGTCGTCATCTTTGACTCCGCCCTGAAGGGCGAAGCCGGCACGGACTTCGTCAGCTTTGTGGCAACCGACAATCACCGCGGTGGAGAGATCGGCGGCGAGGAGCTCGCGCGACTGCTCGGCGGCAAAGGCAAGGTCGTCCTGTTGCGCTACAGCGAGGGCTCGGCCAGCACCGCCGCTCGCGAAGCAGGCTTTCTCGAGGCGATGAAGCGTCATCCCGGCATCGCGATCACCGTGGACAATCGTTACGCCGGCGCGACCGTTTCGTCCGCCCAGGATTCGGCGATGAACCTCATCGACAAGATTCGCGACGCCGACGGCATTTTCTGCCCGAACGAATCTAGCACCCAGGGCATGCTGCTCGCGCTGCGTCAGACCGGACTCGCCGGCAAAAAGAAATTCGTCGGCTTCGACACCTCGCCCACGCTGCTCGCGGCGCTGAACCGCGGCGACCTCCAGGCACTCGTCGCCCAGAATCCGAAACGCATGGGCTACATGGGCGTGACCACCGTGGTGAAGCACCTGCGCGGCGAAAAAGTGGAAACGAACATCGACACCGGTTGCGTGCTCGTCACGCGCGAGAACCGCAACGAGGCCGCGGTGCAAGCGGTGATCGGAAAGTAAACGCCCACCCTCAACCAGACCGCATGTCCCCGCGCCTCCGCCTGTCGGGAATTCGCAAGCGCTTCGGCGCGACGCGCGCACTCGACGGCGTCGAGTTGTCGATTGCTCCGGGCGAGGTTCACGCCCTCGTCGGCGAAAACGGCGCCGGCAAAAGCACGTTGATGAAAGTCCTTTCGGGCGTGCACGCGCCCGACGAGGGCACGATGGAGCTCGAAGGGAAACCGTTCGCGCCGGCGGGGCCGCTCGAAGCCCGCCGCGCGGGCGTCGTGATGGTGAACCAGGAGCTGGCGATCGCGCCGCATCTGACCGTCGTCGAGAATGTCGTGCTCGGCGCGGAGCCCAGCCGCCTCCTGCTGCGCCATGCGGAGGCCCACCGGATCGCGAGCGACGCGCTCGCGCAGGTCGGTCGGCCGGATATTCCGCTCGGTTTGCGGGCGGGCGAACTCAGCGTCGCCGAACAGCAGCTCATCGAGATCGCGCGCGCCGTGGCCCTCGGTTGCCGCGTGCTCGTTTTGGACGAACCCACGAGTAGCCTGACGAAGCGCGACGTGGAGAACCTTTTCGCCCTCGTGCGCCGCCTGCGCTCGCAAGGCCAGTCCGTGATCTACATCTCGCATTTTCTCGAGGAGGTGCAGGCGTTGTCGGATCGCTACACCGTGCTGCGCGACGGCGTCAGTGTTGCGACCGGGCGCACCGCCGAAACCACGGCCGGAGAACTCGCGCGACAGATGGTCGGCCGTCAGGTGAGCGATCTTTATGTGCATTCCTCGCGCGAACCGGGCGACGTCGTCCTGCGCCTCGAGGAACTCGCGGGTGTGACCAAGCCGGTGTCGGCGTCGCTAGAGCTGCGGCGCGGCGAGGTCTTCGGCATTGCGGGCCTGATCGGCGCCGGCCGCAGCGAGTTGCTGCGCACGATCTTCGGACTCGATCCCGTCGTGCGCGGGGCGGTGCGCATCGCCGCCGCCGCCGGGCCGGCGTCGCCGGCCGCTCGCTGGCGTCAGGGCATCGGCATGCTGAGCGAAGATCGCAAACTCGAAGGCCTCGCGCTCGATCTTTCGATCGCCGACAACCTCACGCTGCCGAAGCTCGACGCGTGGTTTCGCCCATCGCAGCTGCTCCACGAGTCCGCGCACTGGATCGAGCGCATGGGCGTGCGTTGCGCCGGCGCCGCGCAGCCCGTCGGTCAGTTGTCGGGCGGCAATCAGCAGAAGGTCGCGCTCGGCCGGCTGCTCCGCAACGGCGCGGACATCCTGCTGCTCGACGAGCCGACCCGCGGCGTCGACATCGGAGCCAAACAGAACATTTACCGCCTCATCGACGAACTCGCGAACCAGGGCAAAGCCGTCCTCATGGTCAGCAGTTACCTGCCCGAACTGCTCGGCACCTGCGATCGCATCGCCGTGATGTGCCGCGGCCGGTTGTGTCCGGCGCGTCACGCGCGCGAATGGAGCGAGCATGAGATCATGCTCGCCGCCACTGGTGCGGCGGCCGCGTGACCCCGACGTTTCGATTCTTCATGTCCACTGCCGCTTCCAGCCCTTCCCGTTTCACGGTCGCCGCCGGCCGATTGATTTCCACCGCCGGACCCGTGCTCGGGTTGATCGCCGTGTGCGTTTTGTTCGGAGCGCTGCGGTTCGAAACCTTCGTCTCTTTCGACAACTTCGCGATCGTGCTGCAGCAAACCGCGGTCATCGGCATCGCGGCGCTCGGCATGACGCTCATCATCATCGCCGGCGGCATCGATCTTTCGGTGGGTTCGGTCATCGCCCTCGGGACCGTGATCATCGCGTTGATGATCGAGCGCGGGTGGTCGCCGTTGGCGGCCGCATTGTTTGGCATCGCCGGATCGGCGGCGTGCGGCGCGTTTTCCGGCCTGCTGATCACGCGCCTGCGGCTGCTGCCGTTCGTGGTCACGCTCGGCATGATGGGTGCGCTCCGCGGCGCGGCGAAGGGCCTCGCGGGCGAACAGCCGATCTATCCCGACGAAACCTGGCTCAACTCGCTGATGCAGCTCGGGGGCCGCGGCTCGCTGCCCACCGGCGTGTGGCTGACGCTTGCGCTCGCGGTGATCGTCGCGGTGGTGCTGCGGCATACGCGTTTCGGCCGCCACGTGTTCGCGGTGGGTTCGAGCGAACTCACGGCCCGGTTGTGCGGCGTGCCCGTGGAGCGGGTGAAACTTCTCGTTTACACGCTCGGAGGCGTGTTCGCCGGCATCGCGGCGATCCTTCAGTTTGCGTATCTGACCGGCGGCGACCCGACCACCGCGGTGGGTCTGGAGCTCAACATCATCGCCGCGGTTGTGATCGGCGGCGCGAGCCTCAATGGCGGCCAGGGCGGCGTCGTCGGCACGTTGGTGGGCGCGCTGATCATGAGCGTCGTCGCCAATGGCTGCACCAAGCTAGGCCTGCCCAACTGGGTGCAGGAGATCGTGACCGGCGGCATCATCGTCGCCGCGGTGTTGCTCGACTACGTGCGACGCCGGAGCCGCTGATTTCCACGAGCCGGCACCGGTCATCCCCGCGCGCGTCCCGGCAACGTCTCGCGCAGTTTGAGAGCCAGTTGTTCGAGCGCCCGATCCAGCGCGTCGGTGCGGATCGGCTTGGTCAGGTGAAGGGAGAAGCCGGCCTCGCGACTGCGTGCCAGGTCCGCGTCCGATCCGTAACCGCTCAACGCGATGCCGACGCAGGCGTGGCGCTCCCCGAGGGTTCGCATCAGGTCCAGCCCGTTGCCGTCCGGAAGTCCGATGTCGGAAATCACCAGGCCGATCGGCTGCGTGCACGCGAGCGCCTCGGCCGCGGAACCGGCCTGCACGACCTCCAGCTCCCGTATCGCGAGCAGGCGCGCGAGCGCGAGGCGGCTCGGTTCGTGATCCTCGACCAGCAGCACCCGGCCAAAATCGGCGAAACCGCGGCGCGCGGGCGCGCGCGCCCGTTCGCCGCGCTGCGACGGCAGCGCGCCCGGCGTCGCGGCGAGCGGCAGCTCCACCGTAAACGTCGCGCCGCGGTCGCGTCCCTCACTGCGGCCCGTCACCGTTCCGGCATGCAGTTCCGCGAGCTTGCGCGAGATCGCCAGGCCGAGTCCGAGACCGCCGAACCGCGCGGGCCCGCCCTCGCCGCTGTGCTCGCCTTGCGCGAACGGATCGAAAACGGTCGCGAGCTCCCGCGGCGTCAGCCCGTAGCCCGTATCCGCAATGTCGATGCGAATGCATCCTTCGTTGTCCAGGGACGGATGCGTCACCACGCTGATCCGCCCGCCAGCCGGCGTGAACTTCACGGCATTGCGGAGGAGGTTCCAGAACACCTGCTGGAGGCGGACCCCGTCGCCCAACACCATCGAACCCGGGGCGGTGAACTTCACGTCGAGCTGCAGCTGCTTCTGCGCGAGGTCGCGGCGGATGTTTTCGATCGCCTGCTCCAGCGCCACATGCACGTCCTGCGCCTCCAGGTCGATCGTGAGCTTGTTGTGCGCGATGCTGGTGAGATCGAGAAGGTCGTCGATCAGCCGCTTCTCGAGGCCGACGTTGTGCGCGATCAACTCGAAATCGCGGCGGATCTCCGGCGGGAGCGATTCGTTCGCGGCGGCTTCGCTGGCGAGCAAGAGCACGGGATTGAGCGGCGTGCGGAGCTCATGCGAGAGCGTGGCGAGGAAGTTGTCCTTCGCTCGTGAGGCGGCCAGTGCTTCGTCACGCGCGACGCGGAGGGCGGCCTCCGACCGTGCGCGCTCGACCAGCGGCCAGACCCGGGCGCCGACGTTCTCCACGAGTTGCAGCTCTTCGCTGGTCCATTCCCGCACCCTGTCGTCCGTCACGGCGAGCACGACCGAGCACTCCCCGCTGCGCTTCACTGGCTGAACGGCGTAGGACCGCAGGCGGTTGCGGGCGTAGTTGGCCGCTGCCGCCGCGTCGATGAGCGGATGATTCTGCGTGTCGGCTACCGCGAAGTTGCCTTTTGAATACGCCCGCCACCAGGCAGCGCCGCCGAAATCGTAGAGCGTTAGCCGCCCCTGCAGACTCAGGGCTCCGTCCCGCACCCAGTTTTCGCTGACCTGAACGGAGTTGTCGGCTTCGAAACACTCGACGAAATAGCAGCGGTGGGCGCCAACGAACGTCCCGACCGCTTTGACCGTTTGCCGGACGATTTCCTGCTCGGTGCTGAGCGGCGCGAGTTCCTGTGTCAGGTCGGCGAGAAACCGGATCGCCGCGGCCGCGCGATGTTTCTCGGTCACGTCGCGGGTGGTGCCGGCGATCGCCTCGACCTCGCCATCGGCGCCGAAGACGGGCGCAAAAATGTAGTCGTAAAGCCGGCGTCCGTTGGTGCCCGTGAACGCCACCTCGCCGCGAATCGCCTTCCGCGTCGCGACGACCTGGTCGATCTCGCGTTCGTGCATGTCGGCGTGCCACGGCTCGTAGCCGAGCTCGAGGCAACGTTTGCCGATGGCTTCGTCCAGGGTGCGGCCCCACATCGAGAGCAGGGCTTGGTTGGCGTAGGTGAAGCGATGCTCGCGGTCGAACACGTAGACGAGATCGGGCGTGTGGGAGAGCGCCGTCTCGTAGAGGCGCCTCTGGCGATCGCCGGCCTCCTGGACCGGTGTGAGGTCGAGAATCATCGCGACGGCGCCGGACAAGCGCCCTTGCCCGTCACGGATCGCGGTGACCGTCGCGCCCGCGCAAAAGACTGTGCCGTCTTTTCGCAGGGAGCGTTTCTCCAGGACGAAATACGATTCGCCGCCGTTCAATCGACGAAACCCGGCCTCGACCGCCTCTCGATCGTCCGGATGAGCGATTTCCGCCAGGGAGAGCGTGCGCAACTCCGCTTCCGTATAGCCGAGCAGGTCCTGGCAGCGCGAATTGGCGGACTTGAAGCCTCCGTTCTCGTCAAGATGGGCCACGCCCACGTGTCCCTGCGGCCGGGACGCGCCCGCGGGTTCGCCTTTGCAGGTCTCGAATCGCTGGCCGTCAATCGCGTGCATCGATCGATTCGCCATCGTTGCGCCGGACTGTCCTGCCGGACTGCTGCGACCGACAAACGGATAAAGGCGAGCGGGGATCGCGGCACATGAGAAAAGAAACGTCGAAAGCGCGGGAAACGGAGCGGAATTGTCGATCGCCCGTTTCCGCCCTCAAGCCTTGAGCTCCGCCGAAACGTGAAACGTTTGTAAAGTAAGTCATGACAGCGGGAACGACGCCGGCAGGGTGTTGCCGCGGCCGCATCGCAGACTCGGCTCCCACGTGCCGGTTCCTCGCCATCTTCTCGCATCAGCGTGCGGATACAGCGTTCCGCGTTCGGATCCGCTTCGGGCTCGCTCGCACCTGGGGTGCGCATCTGCGTTTCAAGGATGGTGGACCCTAGCGGGTTCGAACCGCTGACCTCCTCAATGCCATTGAGGCGCTCTACCAACTGAGCTAAGAGCCCAACGATCCTTGCGAGAGGTCAGCAAAATCGAAGTTCCGCGCGCGAAAGCAAGGAGTTTTTTGCCGAGTTGCGCACGAAGCCTCACTCGCCGTCCAGCTCCCGCATTCTGAACGGAATGACGATCGTCTCGCTGCGTTTGTCGGGCCGCGGTCCGATGGAACGCACACTCGCCACGGCGGCGAGCGCGGCCCGGTCGAATTCGTTGCTGCCCGACGACTGCTTGATCCGCGCGCTCGTCATCGTGCCGTTCGCCAGCAGCTCCACTTCGACCAAGGCGACCAGCGAATCCGCCAGCCCGGGCGGTTTGTCGAGGGCGTCGCGCAATCGACTCCG
Organism: Opitutaceae bacterium; assembly: GCA_040255565.1. GTDB lineage: Bacteria > Verrucomicrobiota > Verrucomicrobiia > Opitutales > Opitutaceae > Opitutus. Next base: position 605,439 of record JBDZVH010000004.1, read on the forward strand.
GAGCAGCGAAAAATACAGATCCATCGGGTCGCCTTCGTCGCGCGTCAGCGCCCGGCCGCCGGCACCGCCGGTCTTGTTGGCGGTGGAGCCGCCGACCACGCCTTTGGCAATGCCTTCGGCGTCGATGCGCGCGACTTTCACGGAGGAGCTGGTGCCGGCCTTGGCAGCCGGAGCGGAGGACTTGTTTTTGTTCAGGCGATCGAAATCCGCCTTGGACATCCGCTGACTTTTCAACCGCTCCTCCTTGGCGGCGCGTTCGGCCGCTTCGCGCGCCTTGCGTTCGGCGATCTGCTGCGCCCGGCGGTCGTTGGCCTCCTTCCGGATCTGGGTGATGGCCGCCTTGTTCTTCACCATCTTCGTCAGGTCCGGGATGCTGTCCGATTTTGCGGAAGACTTGGGCGCGGGCGCAGGGGCGCGCTGGATCACGGGTTCGGGGGCCGGTTGCACGGGCGCACGCTCGATCTGCACCGGTTCCGCCGCTGGCGGTTCGGGCGCGGGCGCCGGCGGCTGCGGGATCGTGATCTTGATCCCGCCCGGCACGCCCAGCGCGGGCGCCTCCGTGGCCATGTAGTTGTCGCCCTCGCCAGCCACGAGTTCGAAGATCTTCGGCGACTCCTTGATCCCGCGGTTCACGCCGTAGGTGAAGAACAACACCAACGCGATGAACGCCGCGTGCAGCAGCGCCGACATCACAAATGCGTTGGTCCGGCTCGTGGTCATCCCGCGGGGCCGCGCGTCAATCCGCGGCTTGGGTGTCGAAGGTGATCTTCGTCAACTCGTGCTTCTTGATCTCGTCCATCAAACGCACGATCTGCTGATATTGGAGCGAAAAATCCGCCCGGATCCGGATGACCGGCGGCTTCGGGCGGCGCGCCAACTCCTGCAGCCGCGGACCGAGATCCTCGAACGCCACCGGCGTATTGCCGAAGAAAAACTGGCCGCGTTTGTCGATCGCGATCGATTGAAACGTCAGGTCCTTGTCCGGTTTTTCCTGCTCGCGCTTCGACTCGGACGGGAGGTTGACCTGGATCGACTGCTCCTGCTGCACCATCGAGGCGGTGATCATGAAGATCACCAGCAGGATGAAGCCGAGGTCGATCAGATTGGTGACGTTGAGGTCCGCAATCGGGTGCGACGTGCGGTGTCGGCGAAAACTTCGGGCCATGGTGCGCCTTCGCGATTACTTCGACTCCAGCTCCAGGCGATCGGCGAGCGAGCTGGCGTAGTTTTCCAGCTCCGTGATCATCGCGCGCGTGTGGCTCAGGAGCAGGTTGTAGCCGAACACCGACGGGATCGCGACCACGAGGCCGGCGATCGTCGCGAGCATCGCGCCGGACACGCCGGGGGCGAGCTGCTGAATGCCGGCGGTCTGCTGCGTGGCGACCGCGCTGAACGCTTCCATGACGCCCCACACCGTGCCGAGCAGACCGATGAACGGCGCGCCGGAGACGATCGATGCGAGGAAAATCATGCTCGATTCGTAGCGCAGCGTCTGGCGGGCGATCGCCCGCTGGATCGCGTTTTCCGCGTGCTCGATCCGCGCGCGGGGCGTGTCGCTCCCGCGCTCCTTGCCGATCGCGGCGGCGCGCCAGTAGCTCTCCACCGCATCCGCGAACAGGTCGGCGTAGGGAATCGCGCGCTTGTTGCGAAACGACTCCGGCAGATCGAGCAGCGTGCGCTGGTCGCGCAGGTGCGACTCGAAGCTGTTGTTCATGATCCGCAGCCGTTTCAGCTCGAGGTGCTTCCCGAGCATCACCGTCCACGCGATCAGGCTGGCGACCGCGAGCCCGGCAACGATCGCCTTGTCCACCGCGCCGCAGCGCTCGAAAATTTCAATGATGTTGGCCGAGGCCAGAAGGGGTGCGGGCAGAAAAAGCTCGATCATGGAAAATTGCGCTGAGACTTGAGGACTTTGCGCGGCACGTTCAACGGAAATTCCCTCCGGGGAGCGCGCGAATCTGTTTGCCGCTCGTGTCGGCCCGAACTTCGCTCGTCGTCCCTTTTATCCCCGATGGAATTCAAAACCCGTGCCCTGCAGGAGCTACGCGATCGCCGCGGCTCTCTTTCCTCGAAGCAAGCGATTCTCGGCCTCGACGGCTTCGTCGACACCATCGTGACTCCGGTCGCGCTGCGTGCCGGCCAAGGCGAGAACTTCACCCCGATCAGCCTCATCGCCGAGTTCGGCAACCGCATCGCCGGCGCCGCCGGCAAGAGCACCAACATCGAGTTCTTCCCGCGGATGGAAAAACTCGGCGGCAACGGCCCGATCATGGCCAATGCCGTCCTCGCCCAGGGAGCGCAAGTCACCTACATCGGCGCGCTCGGCACTCCGACCGTTCACCCCGTTTTCATGGATCTCGCCGAGCGCGCGCACGCCGTGTCGCTCTGCGCGGCGGCCGCGACCACCGCGGCCGAGTTCGACGACGGCAAGATCATGTTCGGCATGATGAAGAGCCTCGACGAGATCACGCCGCAGAAAATCGACGAGGTGATGGGCGCGGAGAAATGGAAAGCCACCCTCGCCTCCTCCGATCTCGTGGCGCTGGTCAACTGGACCATGATCCCGAACATGACGCAGATCTTCACCGACCTGGTCGGTCGCGTGCTGCCGCAGATTCCGGCCAAGCCTGGCCGCGTGTTCTTCTTCGATCTGGCCGATCCGGAAAAGCGTTCGACCGCGGACCTCGTTTACGCGCTCGAGACGATCGCGAAATTCGAGCAGTTCGGCCGTGTGACGCTCGGCCTCAACCTGAAGGAGGCGCAGCAGGTCTTCTCCGCGCTGGGCTTCGGCACCGAGACCGAGGGCGAGTCCGGTCTGCGCTCGATGGCCGAGAAAATCCGCCGCCGTCTCGATCTCACGACCGTCGTCGTGCATCCGAAGGAGTCCGCCGCCTGCGCCACGAAGGACGGCACGTTCTGGGTGCCCGGACCGTATGCCGCCAAGCCGCTCATTACCACCGGCGCGGGCGATCACTTCAATGCCGGCTTCGTCAACGGCCAGATCATGGGCCTTTCGCCCGAATCCTGTCTCGCCCTCGGCGTGAGCACCAGCGGCCACTACGTAAGAACCGCAAAAAGCCCCACGCTTTCGGACTTGGAAACATTCCTCGCGAACTGGAAATAATTCGGCCAAAATCATCGACGCCATGCCCCTGAAATCGAAAACGTCCGGAAAATTGATCTCGTTCGAAGGCTCCGAAGGCAGCGGGAAATCCACGCAGATTTCCCGCCTCGCCGCGCGCCTCCAGAAAGACGGCCGCGAGGTCCTTTCCACGCGCGAACCAGGCGGGACCGAAATCGGGGAGCAGATCCGCAGCATCATCGTCCACAATTCCCGGGGCGATGAGATGTGCGCCGAAACCGAGTTGCTGCTCTTCGCCGCGGCGCGCGCCCAGCTCGTCCGCGAAGTCATGGTGCCCGCGCTCAACCGCGGCGCCATCGTCCTGACCGACCGTTATCTCGATTCGTCCACCGTCTATCAGGGCGTCGGCCGCAATCTCGGCGCCGACCCCGTCGCGCAGATCAACCGTTTCGCCGTCGGCAACGTCATGCCCGATCTCACGATCGTCATGGACGTGCCCACCGACGTCAGCCTCGCGCGCATCCGACAGCGCGCCACCGACCTGCCGGACCGGATGGAGCGCGAGAACATCGATTTCTACGAAAAGATCCGCGAAGGCTATCTCGTCCTCGCGAAGGGCATGGCCGATCGCTTCATCGTGATCGACGGCACCCAAACGCCCGACGCGATCGAGAAAAAGATCTGGGCCGCAGTGAAGGAGCGGCTCGGATAAGTCCGCGCAGCGTTCGTTTCCCTTTTCGCCGAGATGTCCGTCTCCGCCGCCCCTTGGCCGCCCGCGCTCGCCGGCACCCCTGCCGTGGCGGTGATCGAACGTGCGATCGAGCGCCAGCGGCTTTCGCACAGCCTGCTGCTGCACGGCGACGACCTGCCCACGCTCGTCGCCGTCGCGCATGCGATCGCCGATCGGCTGCTGAACGGCCCGGATTCGTCGGCCCGTTTTCCCGCCGATGAACATCCCGACTGCCACGCGCTGCGCCCCGCGGGTAAAACCCGGCAGATCTCCGCCGACGCCACCCGCGATCTCATCGGCAAGGTGCAGGTCTCGGCCACCGTCTCGCCGCGCAAGGTCGCAATCGTCCACGAGGCCGACCGGATGAACGTTGCCGCGGCCAACATCTTCCTCAAAACCCTCGAGGAACCGCCGGCCAACACAACGCTCCTGCTGCTGACCACCCGACCCTACGCGCTCCTGCCGACGATCCGCAGCCGCGTGCTGCATTTCCGTTTTCCTAGCACCGCCACCGCCTTGTCGGCCGACGGTTGGGCCGCATGGCTCGAGGACTATCGCGCGTGGCTCGGCCGGCTGATGGCGGGCGTGGGTGACAAAACCGACGTCGCCGATCACATTTTCACGCTCTACGGTCTCGTCGCCCGTTTCGGCGCCGTCCTCGATTTTGCGACCGCCGAGGTCTGGAAGAAGGAAAAGGAAAAGCTCCCGGCCGACCTCGACGAGGACGAGGAGATCGCCATGGAAACCGGCATCGCCAACGGCCTTCGCACCCGGCTCTTCGCCGAGATCGAACAGGCCACCCGCGCGTTCGCGTTGCCCCATCTCCAGACCGCCGAGGCCGCGACGGCGCGCCGCGCGCTGGTTGCCGCCGTCCAGCAACTGGAACACGATGTCGGCCTGCTCCGACTGAATCTCAACGAGGCCAATGCGCTCGAACACTTCCTGCTCTCGTCGCTCCGTCTTTGGGCCCGCCGCTAACCGGTTCCTCCGTCCGCTCGCCGCCGCTTTCGCGATCGTGCTGCTCGCGGCCTGCGGTCCGTCCGAGGAGGCCAAGGCGCCGCGCAAGGCGTTCATTGAACGCGTGCAACCCGCCGACTTCTACGCCGCCGAGGTCGCCTTCGACGAGCTGTATTCAAAAAATTACGACCTCGCTTTTCTCCGCACCGACTATGGCAAGCCTCTCTCCGCCCTCGCGCTGAAGCGCAACCCCGAGGGCGGCGGCTATACGCTCGTCTACAGCATCCTTTCGCCCGATCCCGAGGTCGGCTGGCAGAAACTCACCGCTTCGCTCGACGACGATTTCGCCGCACAGGTCCTCCGCGCCGTGGAGCTCAAGCTGCACCGCAACGTCACCCTGAGCACGCAGGCCCGCAAACCCGACCGCCGCGAGGGCGACCTGTGGGTTTTTCAGCGTCTGGCCGACGGCAAGGTTGCCGCCGCGCTGATCGCCTTCGACCGCACGATCGGAAATCCCGAAGCCACCGAGTTCATCGACGAACTCATCGGCGGCCTGCGCGAACTGCCCCGCGTCGATCCGGAGGAGCGCGAGGAACTATTGGTGAAACTCGACCGGCTCGCCTCGCGGATCGCCCTCAACGAAGAGCCTCAGCCGGACGAGAAAAAATAACGCGAGCGCAGCGCCGGCTCAGCGCGCGAACGCCGTCACCACGGCGACGAACTCCTCGCGTCGGTCCATGTGCGGATTGTGTCCCGCACCCGGCACACCGACGAATTCCGCGTGCGGAAAATGCCGCCGGATCGTCGCGTGATCCTCCGACTGCACGTAGTGCGAACGCTCGCCGGTGACGAAGAGCGTCGGCCCGTCGAAACGATCGTCCGGCGCCAGGGAGTTCGCCTCCATCGTCGGCAACGCCTCCGTGAGCACGGGCAGGTTGATCGCCCATCGCCAGCAGCCGCTCGCATGATCCCGCTCCAGATTCGTCACGAGAAACTTCCGCATCGCCCAGTCGTCGACGCGCGCCTCGAACCGCAGTTCAGCCTCGGCGCGGGATTTCAGATGCTCGAGATTCAACTCGTTCATCGCCGCAAACTCAGCCCGATGCGCCGCCCATCGATAATCCTTGGGTGCGATGTCGACGATGATCAGGCGCTCGATTCTCGAGGGATGTTGCGCCGCCAGGCGCATCGCCACCTTTCCTCCAAGGCTGTGGCCGAGCAACGTCACTCGCGGGAGCGCGCGCGCGTCGAGCCAGCCGATCACATCCGCGATCATCGCATCGAAACCCATGTCGTCGTCGTGCGGCGAAGTCCCGTGATTGCGCAGATCGAGCGCGAAAACGTGAAACCGCGACGCAAGATCGCGCCCCGCCGTCTGCCAGTTTCGTGACGACCCGAGCAGGCCGTGCAAAATCACCAGCGGCGGGTGCCCGGCTCCGCCCAGATCGCGATGGAAAAGTTGAACCACGCGCAAACGAAACACCGCAAACGCCGCCTTCAGCAAGACCGCGCATCGTTTCACGATCCCACGCTCGTTAACCCTAAACCCGGGGCGATGCCGTTAGGGCCCGACGGCTTTCGGCTGAATCAAATCCCACAGATTGCCGTGGAGATCTTTGAACACCGCGACCGTTCCATAAGCTTCCTCCTTCGGCGCGCGCACAAACTCGACGCCCCGGACGCGGTAGCGTTCGTAGTCGCGTCAGAAATCGTCGGTGGAGAGAAAAAGAAAAACCCGCCCGCCGGTCTGATTCCCGATCTGCGCCACCTGCTCGGGTGTCGACGCGCGCGCCAGCAGCAGACGACAGCTCCCGCCACCCCGCGGTGCGACCACCACCCAGCGCTTGTTCTGCGCCGGCACGTCGGAATCGTCGACGAGCACGAATTCGAGTTTTCCGACGAAAAACGCGATCGCCTCGTCATAGTCGCGCACCAGCAGAGAGACCAGGGAGAGGGCTTGGTTCATGGATGGCGGGGAAAACTGGGCTAAAACTCGGCCGGAGGAAACACGAGGGGCAACTCTCGTTGCCTAGTAATCGTCCATCACACCCCACACCACCCAGGTGAACCCCACGTTGAAAATGACCAGGCCGGCCGCGCCGAAAACCGGCGAGATCACGGTGCCGAGCAGCAAGGCCAGGTTCGCAAGGATCATCACGACGATATAATCCCGCGTCCGGCGCGACGGTCGTCGCGGCGTGAAGACCACGTCGTTCAACCCTGCGTCGTTCGAACGCCGAAGATTTTCGTCGAGGTGCGCGCGAACCCGGTTCGGATCGGACGTCCGCTCTCCGTCGGCCGCGTTCAGACGCTCGAACTCCGCCGTTTTGAACGTAAACCTTTTCGGCGAAGCTGACGGTTCGTCGGGCATTCAGCGTTTCCCGTTTCGCCGCCGATTCTTTGGGTCCGAGCCGAGGCTTTGCATGCAGCCGCGTTGTAAGTTTTCCGCGCCAAGCGACAACGGGATAATTCGGACCGTTCCCGTCCGCAAAGCGACGTGACCTGCGCGCCTCCCTCATTTTCCGTCACGTTTGGGCTTCGCGGCGGCAAAAGTTTTCGTTTTGTGTGACCGAAATGCACGTGCCTCTTCCCTCCGCTTCCGTCTCCACGCGGGCGCGGCTTCGCGATTCGCTCCCTTTTTCTCTCCCGTCAAATCCGGTCGCCGTCCCCGGCTTCTCCGGACTGCGCCACCGCCTCGAAACCAAGGGATGGGCGCCATGACGCCGATGATGCAGCAGTATTTCGAGGTGCGCCGCGGCCTCGCGAAAGACACCCTCCTGCTCTTCCGCCTCGGCGATTTCTTCGAAATGTTTTTCGACGACGCCGCGGTCGCGTCGCGCCTGCTCGGACTCACGCTCACCAAACGCGGGGACACGCCGATGGCCGGCATCCCCGCGCACGCGGTCGACAACTACGTCTCCAAACTGCTCGCCGCCGGCAAAAAGGTCGCCATCTGCGACCAGGCCGAACCCGCGAAGGCCGGCAAGCTCGTGCGCCGGCAGCTCACGCGTATCCTTTCTCCGGGGACAACGCTTTCGGCCAACCAGCTCGACGCCGCGCGCAACCATTACCTTTGCGCGCTGTGCCACGACAAGCACGGCCTGCACGCCGCCTGGCTGGATCTCTCGACCGGCGAGTTCAAGGTCGCGAGCGACGCCGATATCGCCAACCTCCTCCCCGTCCTGACCGCGCTCGATCCGGCGGAGTTGCTCGTGATCGAAGGCGAGCTCACCCGCTGGCAAGCCGCGCCCCACGATCAGGTTTCGTTGCACGCGCTGCACGCGTTCTGCAGCGGCCGGCTCTGCTCGGAACTGGCCGGTTATCATTTCGAAACCGCCACGGGCGCGAAGACCGTGATGGACACGATCGGCGTGCTGAATCTCGAGGGGTTCGGCCTCGCGCACAGTCACCCGGCCCTCGGTCCCGCCGGCGCCCTCGTTTACTACGCCACGGAAAATCTCTGCGCCAAACCGGAAAACCTGCGCGGCCTGCAGGAGTATCGCAGCGCGCGCACGCTGCTGCTGGATCCGGCGACGCTCCGCAATCTCGAGATTTTTTCCTCCAGCCGCGGCACGCGCGAAGGTTCGCTGCTGCACGCGATCAACCGCACCGCCACCGCCGCCGGCGCGCGCCTGCTCGAACGCTGGCTCGCCGCTCCGCCGCTCGACCTGGCCGAACTGAATCGGCGCCAGACGCTCGTCGGCGAACTGCGCGAACAACCGACGCGGCTGCTCACGTTGCGCGAACTCCTCGGACAAGTCCGCGACATCCCGCGCATCCTCGGACGCCTCCAGAACCGCCTGCGCAATCCCCGCGAACTCGGCGGTATTCGCGATACCCTCGCGCAACTTCCCCAAATCCGCACCGAACTCGCCGCCTTCAACTCTCAACCCTCAACTTCCTCTCCCTCTCAACTCTCAACCCTCAACTCCCAACTTCAGGAACTGCCGTCACTACGGCAGCTCCTGACGTCCGCGTTAGCGGACGAACTCCCCAACGACCTCGCCGACGGAAACTACATCCGCACCGGCTACGACGCGGAGCTCGACCGGCTGCGTTCGCTCACGACCGACAACAAAACGTGGCTCTCCGATCTGGAGCGCACCGAGCAGGAACGCACCGGCATCCGCAGCCTGAAGGTCAGGTTCACGAATAATTTCGGTTATTACATCGAGGTCACCAAGGCGAATCTCCACCTCGTGCCCGCCGACTACATCCGCCGCCAGACGACGGTCGGCGGCGAGCGCTACGTGACGGAGGCGCTGAAACAAAAGGAAAAGGAAATCTTCCACGCCGAGGAAAACGCCCTCGCGCGCGAGCTCGAGTTGTTCAACGCACTCGTTGCCGTCGTGCTCGACGATTCCATCGCGCTCGCGCAGACGGCGGAAACCCTGGCCGAGCTCGATGTGTTTTGCGGTTGGGCGTTACTGGCGCGCGAGTGGGATTATACGCGCCCCGTGCTCGACGACAGCGACACGCTCGAAATCGTCGAAGGGCGCCATCCCGTGGTCGAGCAGACGCTCCGCTCGCTCGACACGATCGCCGCCCGCGGCGCCAGCGCCGGCTTCGTGCCGAACGACACGCTGCTCGCCTGCAGCGAGGCGCAGATCGCGTTGATCACCGGTCCCAACATGGCCGGCAAATCGACCTACATCCGCCAGGTCGCGCTGATCACCCTGCTCGCCCAGATCGGCTGCTGGGTGCCGGCGAAATCCTGCCGCGTCGGGCTCGTCGATCGGATCTTCTCGCGCGTCGGCGCGAGCGACGACCTCGCGCGCGGCAACTCGACGTTCATGGTCGAGATGAACGAGACCGCGAACATCCTCAACAACGCCACCGCGCGCTCGCTCATCATCCTCGACGAAATCGGCCGCGGCACGTCCACCTACGACGGCCTTTCGATCGCCTGGGCCGTCGTCGAGCACCTGCACCGCGAAGAGGAACGCGGGCCGCGCACGCTGTTCGCGACGCATTACCAGGAGCTCACCCAACTCGAGAAACACCTGCCGCGCCTGCGGAATTTCTCCGTCGCGGTGAAAGAGTGGAACGACGACATCGTGTTCGTCCGCCGCGTGATTCCCGGCGCCGCCGATCGCAGCTACGGCATCCAGGTCGCGCGCCTCGCCGGCCTGCCGCTGAGCGTGATCGAGCGCGCGAAAACGATCCTGGGTAAACTCGAGAGCGACGACACCAGCGTGACGCTTCCGTCCGCGACGCCGCAGGCGAAGCCGAAGAAAAAGATCACCGTCAAACCCGCCGACGAGTCGCAGCTCAGCCTGCTGTAAGCGGACTTCAGCGCAAAGACGCAAAGGACCGCGAAGTTCGCGAAGATTACTGTCTTCTTCGCCTCTCTTCGCATTCTTCGCGGCTTTGCGCTTAATTCATAAGCACTCGCTATGAAAAAACTCGGTTTCTTGTCCTTCGGCCACTGGACGCCTTCGCCCCACTCGGAGGCGCGCTCCGCGTCGGATGTGCTGCTGCAGTCGATCGACCTCGCGGTCGAAGCCGAGCGGCTCGGGCTGGATGGAGCTTATTTCCGCGTCCATCATTTCGCGCGCCAGCTCGCCTCGCCGTTCCCGTTACTCGCCGCCATCGGCGCCCGCACGCGGAAAATCGAGATCGGCACCGCCGTCATCGACATGCGGTATGAGAATCCGCACTACATGGCCGAGGACGCCGGTGCGGCGGATCTCATCGCCGGCTCGCGCCTGCAACTCGGCATCAGCCGCGGTTCCCCCGAGCAGGTGATCGATGGCTGGCGCCACTTCGGTTACCGGCCCGCAGAGGGCGAAGACGACGCCGCGATGGGCCGGCGCCACGCGCAGGAGTTTCTCGAGCTCTTGAACGGAAAAGGCTTCGCCCAGCCGCATCCGCGCCCGATGTTCCCGAATCCTCCCGGACTCCTGCGCCTCGAGCCGTTTTCTCCCAGCCTGCGCGAACGGATCTGGTGGGGCTCCGCGACCAACGCCACCGCCGTCTGGGCGGCGAAGCTCGGCATGAACCTCCAGAGTTCGACGCTCAAGTTCGACGAATCGGGCGAACCGCTACACGTGCAGCAAGCCGCGCAAATCCGCGCCTTCCGTCAGGCGTGGAAAGAAGCCGGCCACAAACGCACCCCACGCGTCTCCGTGAGCCGGAGCATTTTTCCGCTCATGGACGATCGCGACCGCGCCTACTTCGGCGACGGTGGCGCCGAGACCGACCAGTTTGGCATCATCGATTCGATGCGCGCCGTCTTCGGGCGCAGCTACGCCGCCGAACCCGACGTCCTGATCGAGCAACTCCGAAACGACGAAGCCATCGCCGAAGCCGACACCCTGCTCCTCACGATTCCCAATCAGCTAGGCGTCGCGTATAACGTCCACGTCCTCGAATCGCTCCTCACCTACGTCGCGCCCGGCCTCGGCTGGCGGTGAGCGTTAAGGAACCGGTGCCGGCGTGCAGATGGCGTCAAGGCTTTGGTCTGGAGGATAGCCGCAAAGAGGCACAAAACGCGCAAAAACGATCCCGCGGTCTTCTCCGTTTTTTGCGACGTCTGCGCCTTTTTGCGGCCAAAAGTCAGGCCAGGAATTCAATCAGGCCAATCTAGCCTCCACGATTCGGTGGGTGGAGTGGGGTTGGCTCTTGACTGCGCCTCAAGTGCGCGGCGCGCACCGTGGCATTGAGTTTTCCTTTCGCGCAGGCGTTGTCGTAAGCTCCTCCGACCGTGCCTTCATTCGTCAACATCTCCGCCTATAAATTCATTCCGCTCGACGAGCTTTCCGTCTGGCGTGAGCGGCTGTTGGAAGTGTGTCGCGCCGGTGACCTCCGCGGCACCGTCCTGTTGAGCGTCGAGGGCATCAACCTTTTCGTCGCCGGCACGCGGAGCGAGATCGACACGCTGCTCGCCACGTTGCGCAGTATCCCCGGCCTTGCCGATCTCACGCCCAAGGAAAGCGTCAGCGCGAAACAGCCGTTCGATCGGATGTTGGTGAAGATCAAAAAAGAGATCATCGCTTTCGGCGTCCCCGGCATCGATCCCGCGCGCCGCCCGAGTCCCAAGCTCCCGGCGCGCACGTTGAAGCAGTGGCTCGACGAAGGGCGGCCGATCACACTCCTCGACACGCGCAACGACTACGAGATTCGCCTGGGCACTTTTCGCGGCGCCGTTACGGCACGCATCGAGAACTTCCGCGCGTTTCCCGCCGCCGTGAAGAGCCTGCCGGAGGAAATGAAGGAACGCCCCATCGTGATGTTTTGCACCGGCGGCATCCGTTGCGAAAAAGCCGGACCTTTTCTTGAGCAGGCCGGCTTCAAAAACGTGCATCAACTCGACGGTGGCATCTTGAAATATTTCGAGGAATGCGGCGGCGCGCACTACGAAGGCGAATGCTTCGTCTTCGACCAGCGCGTCGGCGTCGATCCCGCCCTGCGTGAAACGAATTCCGTGCTGTGCGCCAACTGCCAGCTACCGCTCACGGAAGCCGAACAGCGCGACCCTCGCTACGTGCCCGACCTCAGTTGTCCCCATTGCGCGGATCCGATCGTTCGCGAAAGCCCCAGCGACGAACATCGACGAACGACTCGCGGCAAGGAATCGATACCGCTGCCAGCAAGTCCCGGAGCGGTGTAGGCGCGGCGCGCAGCTCGCGGGCGACGTCGATGCACCGCAAAGGTGCACAAACATCCTCGGCCCTCTATGCGCCCCTTCGCCTGCTTCGCGTCTTCGCGCCTAATCCGGCCTTCACCTCCGCCGCAGTGCCCAGAGTTCCTTCGCCTGCGCGATCGTCTTCTTCAACACGTCCGACGTGAGCGATTGCTTCGGGTCATCGCCGATGCCTTTCGCCGGCTCGACGTGCGCTTCGATGCACAATCCATCCGCACCGTAAGCGATCGCGGCGAGCGACGCCGCGGGCACGTAGGCCGCCTTACCGACGGAGTGCGAGGGATCGACCACGACGGGCGCCCAGGTCTTTTCCTTCAACAGCGGCGTGATGCTCTCGTCGGGGTGATTGCGATAACCGTCGAGCGTCGGCGTCGTCCCGCGCGGACAGAGGATCACGTTGGGATTCCCAAACGCCGTGATGTATTCGGCGGCGGAGATAAATTCGTTCAACGGTCCCATGTGGATGCTGCGTTTCAACAGCACCGAGGTTGACGGCCGGTTCGCGATGGCTCGGCCGATCTGACGAAGCAGCGAGTAGTTCAGCGCATTGCGCGCTCCCACCTGCAAAACCGCCACGCCGGCATCGAGCGCGAGCGCGATCTGCGCCTCTTCCATCACTTCGGTGTCGACCGGCAGACCGGTGCGCCGCGAAGCTTCGAGCAGGATGTCGAGCGACTTCACGTCGCCCTGAAACGTGTAAGGATTGGTCCGCGGTTTCCAGACTCCGCCGCGGAGGACGTGGGCGCCGGCCTCCTTTACCGCCTGCGCCGTTTCGTAGAAGTAGTTCGGATTCTTCGGATCGATCGTGCACGCCCCCGCAATCACCAACAGTTCCTCGCCCAACGTCACCCCGCCCAGCTTGATTCGGTGGGTGGCGAGGTCCGAGCGCTTGTCCATCAGCTTGAACGGCGACTGGATCCGGTCGATTCGCTCGACGTAGTCGAGACCCTCGAGCCGGTTCATCATGAGCTCATCGCGTTCGTCGCCCACGATTGCGTAGATCGTGCGCACCGCACCGATGATCGGCTGAATCTTGCAGCCGAATTCGGTGACGATCGCAGTGACTTCGTTGAGCTGTTCGGGCGTAAGTCGGTGGGATTTCGGGAGGATCATGGCGAGGTGACGGATCTATTAAACGCAAAAGCCGCCTGCAGGAGGCGGCTTTTGCGACAAATGAAATCGAGCGAGGCTCAGTTGACGCGATGACCGCCAGCGATTCCCCGGGCAAACCAGGCCCGGAGAGCGAAGCTAAAATAATAGCCGAACACGGCGTTCATCGGTGCAACGAAGTGCTCCCCTCCACCCCGAAAGTCAACCCCGCCGTCGACCCCGTGCCTTCGCCATTGCAGCCGCCCCCGCTTTCCGCTACAAAATCAAAGGCGAGGCCGTTATGTGGCGCGCGCATTTCATCGTCCTGCTGGGGGGACTGCTCTGGTCGACTGCTGGACTGGCCGCCGAACGCGTCGGCGTCATCACCATCGATGGCGCGATCGGACCGGCCACGGCCGACTACGTGATCCGCGCGGTGAAGGTTGCCGACGCGCAGCAGCATCAGTGTCTCGTCATCCAACTCGATACGCCCGGCGGCTTGCTCGACTCGACCAAGACGATCGTGCAGCGCTTGCTGGCGTCGCCGGTGCCCACGGTCGTGTATGTGACGCCGGCGGGCGCGACTGCCGCGAGCGCGGGCTGTTTCATCACCCTCGCCGCCGACGTCGCCGCGATGGCGCCGACCACGACGATCGGAGCCGCGCACCCGGTGGCGATCGGCGGAGCGCCGGGCACCGGCGACACGAAGGTCGACGACACGATGAAACAGAAACTCGAGAACTACGCCTCGACCTTCATCGAATCGATCGCCGCGAAACGCAGCCGCAATGTCGAATGGGCGCGCGCCTCGGTCCGCGAAAGCGCCTCAGCCACCGCGGAGCATGCGCTCGAGCTGCACGTGATCGATTTCGTGGCGCCGGATCTGACGACGCTGCTCGGTCAAATCGACGGGCGCCGGATCGGCGAACGGATTCTGCACACCCGTGGAGCGGAGGTCGTCACGATCGGAATGTCGCCGCGCGAGCGCGTCTTCCAGCTTCTCTGGCGACCGGAGGTGATCTTCGTCCTGATGATGATCGCGATCTACGGCATCATCGGCGAACTCAGCAATCCGGGTGCGATCTTCCCCGGCGTCGTGGGTGCGATCGCGCTCATCCTCGCGCTGTATTTCGGCGCCATCCTGCCCATCAATCTCGCAGGCGTCGCGCTGATTGTCTTCGCGGTCGTGCTGTTCGTCGCCGACATCTACGCGCCCACACACGGCGTGCTCACGGTCGGCGGCGCGATCTCGTTTTTTCTCGGCGCGCTCATGCTTTTTGACACCGGCGACGCGGCGTTCCGCCTCTCGCTCGCGCTCGTCCTGCCGATGACGATCCTGACGACGCTTTTCTTCCTCTTCGTTGTCGGCGCCGGTCTGCGCGCGCAGTCCCTGCCGATCCGCGCCGGGCGCGAAACGATGCTCGGCCGCATCGTCCCGGCCCTCGACCGTATCGACGCCACTCGCGGCCGCGTGTTCGTCGAAGGCGAAACCTGGAACGCCGTCAGCGACGTTCCCGTCGAGCCCGGCATGCCCGTCGAGATCGTCGGCTTCGATGGACTGACCCTGCGTGTGAAACCTTCAACCCGCGAATCCCATGTCTGACTACGGCGTTCTCATCCGGCATTTCCTGAACTGGTTCGTGCCGACCTTTTTTCTCCTCGCGATCCTCCTGCCGCTCGCGGTCCGCGTGCTGCGCGAATACGAACGCGGCGTCATCTTCCGGCTCGGCAAACTCCATCGCCGCGGCGCCAAAGGTCCCGGTTTGATCTTCCTGATTCCGATCGTCGATCGGATCGTGAAAATGGATCTGCGCGTCGTGACCATCGACGTGCCAAAGCAGGAAGTCATGACGCGCGACAACGTGCCCGTCACTGTCGACGCCGTCGTGTATTTCCGCGTGATCGATCCGGTCGCCGCCGTCGTGAAGGTGGAAAATTTCATCAAGGCCACCGCACTGATCGCGCAGACGACGTTGCGCAGCGTGCTCGGTCAGGCCGAGATGGACGAGCTCCTCGCCCACCGCGACAAGATCAACCAGACGCTGCAGGAAATCATCGACCGCCAGACCGATCCGTGGGGCATCAAAGTCACCGCCGTGGAAGTCCGCGACGTCGCACTGCCCGACACGATGAAGCGCGCGATGGCGAAGCAGGCCGAGGCGGAGCGCGAGCGGCGCGCGAAGATCGTCAACGCCGAGGGCGAGTATCAGGCCGCCCAGAAAATGGTGCAGGCCGCCGAAATGATGAGTCACCAGCCGATCGCGCTGCAGCTGCGTTTCCTGCAGACGATGCGCGAGGTCTCGAGCGAGCATAACACGACCACGTTCGTCCCGATCCCGATCGACCTGCTCGCTCCGTTCGCGCGGCCGGCGCAGGAAAAATCCTGAAGCGCAGTCCGAACGGGAACGCGCGACGGGACGCGCGCGCCACCTATCTGAGCGCCGCCGAAAACTCTTCGGGCAGCGGCGCCGTCGCCGCAAACCGCCAGCTGCGCCCCTGCCACGTGTATTCAAAACGTGTGGACAGCGAATGCAGAAACAGCCGCTTCGTGCCGGCGCGCTTCGCGAAGTCGCGGTTGCGCCGAAAGTCGCCGTAGGTCTGATCGCCGACGATCGGGAGGTGTCGCTTCGCGCACTGCACTCGCAGCTGATGGCTGCGGCCGGTGCGCGGCTCGAGCTGGAGCAGCGACCGCGCGTCGCTCCCCGTGCCGCGCGACGCGATCACCCGCATCTGACATTCCGCCGGCACGTGGCCGGCCGACGCGGATGTGCGGATCTGGCCGCCTTTCTTTTGGACCGCGAGCAGGTCTTTCCAGACGTCCGTCGTCCGCGGCGGCTTTCCGAATACCAACGCCTGATAGATTTTCGTGACCTGCTTCCGTTTGAAATGCGCGCGGATCTCCGCCGCGAGCGCCGCGTCGGCGGCGACGAGGATCACGCCCGAGGTCGCCGAATCGAGGCGGTTCAGCAGCCACAGCCGGCCCGCACCCGTGTCACCGTTCCACTGATACGATTCCGTCGCCTGATCGTAAGGCACCGTGAGCAGCGCGCGAGGTTGGTCGCGCGACTCGTTGGGATGCGACAGCGTGCCGGACGGTTTGGCGAGCGCGCCGAGGCCGTTGGCGTCGGCCGCAAGCAGCGCGACGTCGCGCCCGAGCGGCAGCGCCGCCCAGAAAGATTCCGCCGGGCCGCTCACTGATAGTAGAAATTGAACGTCAGCTCCTGCTCCTCGCCAAGCACCGCGATCATGTCCTCCGTCCAGTCGCCATACGGCGCGCGCGAGGTGATCGCGGAGACGCACGATTTCTCGGCTTGGATTCCCGCCGTGCCGCCGGCTTCCACGATCTGCGAAACCTCGCCCTTGGCGTTAAGCTTGAACACGACCTTCACGTGCGTGCCGTTGACGGGATAAACGCGGCTCTCGATCAGGATCCGCTCCCACTGGATCTGCACGGTGTCGATCAGCTTCTGCAGATACTGTCCGTAGTTGCTCCATTTCGCGTCCCACGCGGCAAGGCCGATGTTGCGCGTGCCGAATTTGTTTTCCTGAAAAATCGCGGGCCGCACCTGCTGCTGCCGGACGATCTGCGGACGCGGCTGCGGACGTTTCGGATCGATGCGCGGATGCACGCCGGTCGCATTTTCCACCAGCGGCGCGTCCTTGGCGCCTTCGATGTATTCAGGGGTCGACTTCGCGTTCTCGCGCAGCGGCGAGACGCTGCTGCCGTAGGCATTGAGATTGTCGCCCTCGCTTTTGTCGAAACCGCTCAAGGGCACCTGCTCCTGCCGCGGCGACGCCTGCTCTTCCTGCGCCGCAGCGGGCTCGGGCGGCGGAGCCGGCATGGTCTCGAGCGGCTGTGTCAACGAACCGGATACGACCTGCGTCGACTCGATGTCGGTGCGGCCTTCCATCGCGGGCCGGTCGCTTTTGTCGTCCGTCGTGGGTTTCTCCTGCGCTGCCTGCTGGTTTTGCGCCGCGAAATTGTTGGTCCGATCGGGGATGTTCTCGGGCGCATTCGGGTTGGCCTCCACGAACCGGCTGGGCGGCGGCACCTCCGGTTGCGCCTGCAGTTCCGAATCCGGCGTGAGCTCGATGTTGAACTCGCGCGGCACGGGCGGCCGGATGACGCTGGGCAGCGCATCGCCGTGCAGCATGAAAGCCCGCGGACCGAGCATGAAGATGACCAAATGCACCAGCACCACGCCGAGCAGGCCGATGGCGACGGAGCGCGAATCGGGATCGTCCCACACCCGCTTCCAGGAGCGGCGCAGCGAAGCGGGCGGTGGTGAAGCAAGCAAATGGCTCATGTCGATCCGGCTGGAGAGGGAAACTCAGGCAGGAGACCCACTCGCGTCAAAATTTGTTTCGTCGCCTCCATCGGCAGGCCCATGATGTTCGTGAACGACCCGTCCCAGCGCTCGATGATGAGTTCGCGGCCTTCCTGGATTCCGTAGGCGCCGGCTTTGTCGAGCGGGTTCACCACCTCGAAATACGCGTCGATCACGCGGTCGTCGAAGGACTTGAACGTCACCTCGCTGCTCACGCCTTCGTCGATCGTCACGCCGCGGTCACGCTGGCGCAGCGCCACGCCGGTGAAAACGGTATGCGTGCGGCCCGCGAGTCGCTTGAGCATCGCCCGGGCGTCGGCGAGATCGCGGGGTTTGTTCAACACCAGCGAATCGAGAAAGACCGTCGTGTCCGCGCCGAGCACCCAAGCGTCGGGCCGACGCGCCGCCACCCAATCCGCCTTCAACGCGGCGTTGTGCGCGACCATCACGCGCGGGTCGGTCGTTTCTTCTTCGTGTTCGGTCACGTCCGCCACGATGACGTCGAACGGCAGCCCAAGTTTCCCGAGCAATTCGCGCCGGCGCGGCGACGCGGACGCGAGGATCAAGGAGGCGGGCGGCGGTGAGTTCGGCGAACCGGACATCGGACCACGCTTCGTGAGTGCGCCCCGGAATTCAACGCTCAACTCGTTCGCCCTCGCGCAGCGGGGAGTTGTCAGGCGGCGCAAAGCCCTCCACGTTGCCGCCCTTCCACACCCATGCGCATCGGGCTCGCTCAATTCAATCCCACGGTCGGCGATCTGGCGGGCAACCGCCGCAGGATTCTCGAGGCGTATGCGACGCTCGTCAGCCAGGGCGCGGAGCTGGTCGTGTTTCCCGAGCTCGCCGTCTGCGGCTACCCGCCCCGCGACCTGTTGTTCAAGCGCCGCTTCGTCAGCGATTGCGAGGACTCGCTCCGCGAGATCGCGACTCACATCGGCGCCGTGCCCGCGCTCATCGGCACGGTCGAACAGAATCGCACCGGCCACGGCCGGCCGGCGTTCAACGCGGCCGCGTTCTGCCGCGAGGGCCGCGTCGTCGTGAGCGCACACAAATGCCTGCTGCCGACCTACGATGTATTCGACGAAGACCGCTATTTCGAACCCGCCGAGAAATCGACCGTGATTGACTACGCCGGTCGACGGATTGGCGTCACGATCTGCGAAGACATCTGGACACACCCGACGATCAGCACGCGCCAACTCTACCGCGGGATCGATCCGGTCCGCCAGCTGGCCGCGGAAAAATGCGACCTGATGGTCAACCTCTCCGCGAGTCCGTGGTATCTCGACAAGGGCCACGTTCGCAATCAGCTCATCGCCGACGCCGCCCGCGCGCTCGGCTGTCCCGTCGCCTACGTCAATGTCGTCGGCGGCAACGACGAGTTGATCTTCGACGGCCGCAGCGTGGTCTCCGACGCGCAGGGCAACGTCACCGCCGGCCTCGCCGCGTTTGCGGAGGAGCTGCGCGTCATCGACGTCGGTTCGCCGACGCCAACCGCGCCGGAGCTCTCGCCGTCGTTCGCGGAAGACGACTGGCAGGACATGTTCGACGCGCTTGTGCTCGGTCTGCGCGATTACGCGCACAAAAGCGGTTTCAAACGCGCGTTGATCGCGCTGTCCGGCGGCATCGATTCGGCCCTCGTTGCGGTCATCGCCGTGCACGCGCTCGGCGCGGACAACGTCATGGGCGTATCGCTGCCTTCGGAGATTTCCTCCCAACACTCGCGCGAGGATGCGCGGAAGCTCGCGGAAAATCTCGGCATCCGTTTCGAAACCGTCGCGATCGGCCCGGCCGTCGCCGCCACCGAAGCGCAGCTCCAGCCGCTCTTTGCCGGACGCGAGCGCGACGTCGCCGAGGAGAACATCCAGGCGCGTATCCGTGGCGTCATGATGATGGCGTTCTCGAACAAGTTCGGCTCGCTCCTGCTCACGACCGGCAACAAGAGCGAAATCGCGGTCGGTTACTGCACGCTCTACGGCGACATGGCCGGCGGCCTCGCGGTGATTTCCGACGTCTTCAAGACGCAGGTCTACGGCCTCTCCCGCTGGATCAACCGCGAGCGCGAAGTGATTCCGGAAAACACGATCGTGAAACCGCCGTCCGCGGAATTGCGCCCCGGCCAGGTCGACCAGGACAGCCTGCCGCCTTACGACGTGCTCGACGCGATCCTGAAAGGTTATGTCGAGCAGGGTCTGTCGCGCCGAGACCTCGTGGCGCAAGGTTTCGCCGAGACGGTCGTCAACGACGTCGCCCGCAAGGTCGATCTCAACGAATACAAACGGAAGCAGGCCGCGCCCGGCCTCAAGATCACGCCGCTCGCATTCGGCGTGGGTCGCCGCATTCCCATCGTGCAGAAATACGTCAGTTGAATCTCCCCGCCAAGCTTCTCGGTTTGCTGATGCTCGGCGCCAGCGCCGTGGCGTATTTCCGTTTCCGGCGCGGACTCACGCGCGGTTACACCGGGCCGCGGCGCCGGCCGATTCGTTATGAAACTTCGCCATGGCGTTTCAAATTCGCTCTCGCCTCGCATTTGCTCGCGCTGCTCATCTGTCTCATCGGCGCCGCGCTCTGCCTCGGGCACGGTTTTCGTCACTGACGTTTTCCTTCGTTCGCCATGTCAACGACCTCCTCTGAACAACTTTTCGCCCGCGCGAAACAACTCATGCCCGGCGGCGTCAACTCGCCCGTGCGCGCTTTCCGCTCCGTCGGCGGGGCGCCGTTCTTCGTGAAAGCCGCGCGCGGCGCCACGCTGATCACCGCGGACGATCGCGAGTTGATCGATTTTGTCTGCACGTGGGGCCCGGCGATCCACGGTCATAATCATCCGCGCGTGCGCGACGCCGTCGCCGAGGCGCTCGAGCGTGGCACGTCATTCGGCACGCCGAATCCCTACGAGGTCGAAATGGCCGAGCTGATCGTGCGGTTTTTCCCATCGATCCAGAAGGTCCGCATGTGCAACAGCGGAACCGAGGCGACGATGTCCGCGATCCGCCTCGCGCGCGGTTTCACCCGCCGCGACAAGATCGTGAAGTTCGCTGGCTGTTATCACGGCCACTCCGATTCGCTCCTCATCAAGGCCGGCTCCGGCGCGCTCACACACGGCCATCCCGACAGCGCCGGCGTGCCGAAATCGTTTGCGCAGGAGACGGTCGTCGTCGCCTACAACAATCGCGCCGCGCTCGCGGAGGCGTTTGCCGCCAATCCCGGCCAGATCGCGTGCGTGATCCTCGAGCCGTATTGCGGCAACGTCGGCTTCATCATGCCGGACGCCGGTTATCTCGCGTATGTGCGCGAGCTCTGCACCCGCGAGGGCGCCGTGCTTATTTTCGACGAAGTGATGACGGGGTTCCGTCTCGCGCGCGGCGGCGTGCAGGAACTCGAAAGCATCACGCCCGACCTCACCTGTCTGGGCAAAATCATCGGCGGCGGTTTGCCCGTCGGGGCCTTCGGTGGACGCTCCGAGATCATGGATCTGCTCGCGCCACTCGGCCCGGTTTACCAGGCGGGAACGCTCAGCGGCAATCCGCTCGCGATGGCCGCCGGCATCGCCTGCCTGCGGCTGCTCGACGAGGAAAATCCCTACGCGCGCCTCGACGCCCTCGGCCAAAAACTTCGCGATGCCGTCGTCGCTGCAGCGAAGGAAAAAGGCCTGCCGGTGCAGGTCCCGCAGCGCGGCTCGATGTTTAGCATTTTCTTCACCGCCACGCCGGTGCGCGATTATGCGACCGCATTGACGGGCGACGCCGCGCTCTTCGGCCGGTTCTTTCACGCGTGTCTGCAACGCGATGTCTATCTCGCGCCGAGTGCTTACGAAGCCGGTTTTATCAGCACCGCGCACGATGGCGCCGCAATCGATCGGGCATGCGAAGTGCTTGCTTCGTCCCTGCGCGAGCTCTGAAATCCCGCTGTCGTTTGTCCTCCTCCGTTTTGTCCTTCGTCTCTCTGGTAATGCGCCGTCGTTTGTCCGTCGTTATTTTCCTGGCCGCGCTCTCCGGCCTGTCGTTTGCCGCCCAACCCGCGTCGCGGGAAATCATTTCCGTCGACGAGCTCAAACCCGGCCAGCGCGGCGAAGTTTGGACCGTGTTCCGCGGGACCGAACCCGAGCCGTTCACCGTCGAGGTCACCGGCGTCGTGCGCAACGCTCTCGGTCCGGGCAAGTCCCTGATTCTCTGCGAGCTCACCGATGCGCGCGTGCAGAAAATGGGCGCGGTCGCCGGCATGAGCGGCAGCCCGCTCTACATCGACGGCAAGCTCGCCGGCGCGCTCAGTTACCAGATCCAGAAATTCGAGACCGTGCGCTACGCGGGCTTCACGCCGGCTGCCGATCTCATGGAAGTGGAAACGAAGATGGCCGCCGCGCTCGCTCCGGCGGCGCCCGCGATACCCGCTTCGTCCCCGCAAACCGCGGCCACCGACAACCTGCGTCCGCTGAAACCGGTGTTCACGCTTAGCGGTTTGAGCCCGGTAGTCGCCGATCTTTTCGCTCCGCGCCTCGCGGCGCTCGGACTCACCGCCACCTCACTCGGTGGCAGCATGGCCGGCGGCCCGAACTCCGATCTCTCAGCTTCGAATTCCGCAACGCCGACGGCGTCGCTCACGCCCGGCTCGGCCGTCGCCGTCGCGCTCGCGACCGGCGATATCACGCTCGCCGGCACCGGCACGGTATCGGCCGTCGATGGCCAGAGCATCACCGCGTTCGGTCACCCGATGATGTCGCTCGGTGACGTGTCGCTGCCGATGTGCGCGGCGGAAATCGTCACCATCCTGCCGTCGCAGATGCAATCGGTGAAGGTCGCCAACACCGGCCCTGTCATCGGCACGATCACGCAAGACCGACTCTCCGCCGTTTCGGGCATGCTCGGCCCCGGCCCGGAAATGACTGATGTCGAGGTGGTCGTCCATTCCGCCAGCGGTCCCGCGAAGACGCTGCATTTCTCCGTCGCGCGTCAGGAGCACCTGACACCCGTGCTCGTCGCCACCGGCGTCAGCCAGGCGATCCTCGGCTCCAACGACGCCGGTCTGAGCAAGGGTTTCCGGTTGCGCAGCGACATCGTTTTTCCCGCGAAACCGCGGCTCGCCACGAGCACGCTCTACGCCGGGCCGCAAGGTTTCCAGCAGGGCCTGAACGAGTTCATGCAGGACCTCGCGCAGAATCTGCAGAATCCCTACGAGAAGACGTTCCCCGGCCGCGTGGTCTTCAGCGTCGAGCCGCTCGAGCAGAATCCCGCGATCACGCTCGAACTTTTCCAACTCTCCCGCTCCAGCGCGCGCGGCGGCGACGTTGTGCAGGCGACACTTTCGTGGCGCGATTACCAGGGCGATTCGCAGCGGCAGACGTTCGAAATTCCGATCGATCCGGCGTGGGTCGGCAAAACGCTCGATGTGGTCCTCGCGCCCGGCCGCGTGCTGGACGAAATGTCGGGCCGTCCGCGCGTGCTCGCCGCGTCGCAACTGCGCAGCTTCGACGCGTATCTCGATGCGTTGCGCGAGGCCCGGCCGGCCGACGGACTCTGTCTCGCGGTCGTCGAAAAAACGCGTCTCTTCACCGACCAAACGAGCGCGACGCCCGAAGCGCCGTCCTCGTTCGAGCGCATCGCGCGCGCCGCCGACGAAGCGCGTTTCAATCAAGTCGACGCGGCGCTCCCGCTGTGGGAAACACATGTGCTGGCCGGCAAATTGTCCGGCGTGACGCTGCGACGCTCGCTGAAGATCGTGGAATGAGTTCACGGCCGGTCATCGACCGGCCTTTTGTTTTGCCGGGCTGACGCGATGCGGACGCCCGCTTGCCTTTTCCTTCAATCGATTCCGTTTTTCTCCCGTGATCCGCGGTTTTTCCCTGCTCCTGCCCTGCCTCGCGTTGGCCAGCGTCGTCGCTCACGCCGAACCGCTCTCGCGGTCCACCGAGATCGATTTTTTCCGCGACGCCCCCAGCCGCAGTTTGAAAGGATTCGCCGCCCGCTCGGACGGTCGGCTCGTCGCGGGGCCCGCGCTCACGGAGCTCGCGGGCGACGCGCCCGCCGATCTTTTCTGGAGCCTCGCGCCGACGAAAGATCCCGCGAAATGGCTGCTGGGCACCGGTCCCGACGGAAAGATTTTCGAAGTCTCGCTCGATGCAAAGACGCGCGCGTTCACGACCCGCGAACTCGTGAAGTTGGACGAATCGCACGTCTTCGCGCTCGCACCGCTTACGGATGGATCGCTGCTCGCCGGCACTTCGCCGAAAGGCGCGCTCTGTCTCGTGCGCGACGGTCAACAGGTGGCCCGCGTCGGCCTGCCGGTGGATTCGATTTTCGATCTGCTGGTGTTGGACGGTAAAACCGCTCTCGCCGCGACCGGCAATCCGGGCCGGATCTACCAGATCGATTTGTCCAAGTTCGCGAAAGCGGGCGTCGCCGCGGAGAAACTCACGGATCAGAAACAGCTCGCCGACCGGGGCATCACGCTCTTTGCGGAGATCCGGGACCGCAATGTCCGCCGGCTGACGCGTTTGAGCGACGGTCGCATCGCCGCCGGCTCCGCGCCGAAGGGTAACATCTACACCTTTGAACCCGCCGGCGCGAAGGCGGATGCCCCCTCGCATCGTCCGGTCGTGCTTCAGGAGAACCGCGACGCCGAGGTCACGGATCTTTTGCCGGCGGAGGACGGCGGCCTGTTCGCGACGCTCACCTTTTCCGGCGGTTCCGGCGAAGCGCGCATCACGCCGGGCGGTCGTGGCAACAAGGATACTGCGGAGCCGATCTCGCTCCTGCCGCCGGCGGCGGATCGCTTCAGCGGACGCAGTTCGCTGGTGTGGATTCCCGGCGGCGGTTTTCCAGAGACACTCGCGTCGCGTGGCAACACGGCGTTTTACCGCGTCGCCCGTCACGGCGACGTCCTGATCGTCACCGGCGGCGAACAGGGCGAGGTCGTCGGTTACGATCTCAAGCAACGCCTCTCACTCACGTTCGCGGGCAGCATCGCTTCGCAACTGAACGGCCTCGCATCCATCCCGAACCAGCCCGGACGTTTTCTCGCGATGCGCAACAACGCGCCCGGTTTCGCATTGATCGATTTCGCCGGGCAAGACGCGCGCGAAGCCGAAACGCGTCGCATCGATCTCGGCGGTCCGTCGCAGATCGGCGCGCTGCGTTTCAACCGGTTGCGCGATATCGCACCGAACGCCTTGCAGGTTTCGCTGCGCACGAGCAACGGCAGCGACGAAATCGAGGGTTGGTCCGACTGGACTGCCCTGCGCGAGCATGATGGCGGTTGGAGCGCGGAGAACCTGCGCGGCCGCTACCTCAAGCTGCGCCTGACCCTGCCGGCCGCCGCCGCGACCACCGCGCAAATCGACAAGGCGGATCTTTACGCGCTCCCGCAGAATCGCCGGCCGCAGTTGCAGGAATTCCGTTTCCTCTCGGCCAACTTCGCCCTGGTCCCCTCGCCCGAGCCGCCACCGCCGGTTGTCGTTTCGCTGGGCCAGGTGATCCAAAGCGGAAACAAGGACGCCGATGCGAAACAGAAAGGTGCGTTCCTCGGCAGCCAGGTCGTGCCCGCGCCAGGAATCCAGGTGGTCCTTTGGACCGTGGTCGATCCGGATGGCGACAACCTCGAGGTGACGTTCTCGCTCCGCCGCGAAAACGAACCGGCCTGGACCGACATCGCGGTCAACTCCCGCGACAGCTACGTGCAGTTCGACACCTCGCATTTCGCCGATGGGGTTTACTTCACCCGCCTCAGCGTATCCGAAGTTGCACCACGCGCGCCCGCGGATCGCCTGAGCACGACCATCGAAACCGACGACTTGATCGTCGACCGCACCGCGCCCGAGATTCTCGAAGCCTCGGCCCGCCGCGAGGGCGACAAGCTCGTCGTGACCGTTCGCGGCCGCGACGCGCTTTCGCTCGTCGACGGCATTGAAGCGATCTTCAACAACGGCGCGCGCGAGCACACCGAACAACCGGTGGATGGCATCCGCGACAGCCGCGAGGAGACGTTCAGCCTCGAGGTGCCCGCCGATCGGATCGCCGGCGCCACCGCCGTAGAAGTCACGCTTTACGACACTGTCGGCAACACGCGCAGCCGCCGGCTGACGTGGTGACGCGCCCCGTCTGCGCCCTCACGCGCGCGGGTGCGCTTTCGCGTAAATCTCTTTTAGCCGCGCGACGCTCACGTGGGTGTAAACCTGCGTGGTGGCGAGCTCCGCGTGTCCGAGAAGTTCCTGAACGAGCCGGAGGTCCGCGCCGGCATTCAGCAAGTGCGTGGCGAACGAATGCCGCAGCTTGTGCGGCGTGATGTCGTGCGGCAGGTCCGCGAGCGCGAGATAACGCTTCAGCATCCGCTGCACCTGCTGGACCGACATGCGTTCGTGCGCGGTCGTGACGAGCACCGGCGCGGCATAACCGGTATCTCGCGCGAATCTCCTTTTGAAGTCCGCGACCAGCGCGGTGGCGACGCGCCCGAGCGGACACAACCGCTCCTTTTGTCCCTTGCCCAACACCCGTGCCACGCCGGACTCCAGATCGATGGCACCGTAATCGAGTGCCACGAGTTCGCTCACTCGCAACCCCGCGCCGTAAAGCAGCTCCATCACGAGGCGGTCGCGATGGGCGGTGAAGGCGTCGACACCTTCGTTCTGCAACAACCGCTGCGGTCCCGCGAGGAGCCTCGTCATTTGCTCCTCGGTCAAAAACTTCGGCAGCCGCTTCTCCATTTTCGGCAGCGGGATCCCGAGAAACGGATCCCGCTTCACGCGCTCGTGGCGCAGCCAGTATTTGAAAAACGAACGCAGCCCTGACACGTGATTGCGCAGCGTCCGTCGTCCAAACCGTCGCTGCGCTTCGATGACGAAATCGCGAATCTCGCGCGGGCCGAGCGCGTCGAAACCGCCGGCCCACAAACCGGCGTCAACCAGCCAGCGGTAAAAATCCTCGAACGCCTGCCGGTAGTTGCGAACCGTATACGCCGAGTAGCGTCGCTCTTTCGCCAGAAAATCGGCAAACGGCTGCCACCACGCGGCCATGATTTCCGCCGGAACGGATTTCGCGGCGGCGGCGCCCTCGTGCGAAACTGGGACTTTCTCGCCCATCCCCGTTCAGCGAAGATGGCCGGAGTCGGCTGCACCGACCTTTTCCTCGATCGTTCGCATGACTTTCGTCGCGTGCAGCCGCAGCGCGCCTTCCGGATCGAGTCCCTGGGCCCGCGCCGCCGCGGTGAGTTCAAATAACTGACGGCCAAGCGTCTCGGCCTCGAGCGTGCGCTCCAGCGCGAGGACTTGCGCGCGGTCCACCACGCCGTCCGTCGGCAGTTGTTTTTTCTCGATCTGCTTCCACACGGCCTCGGCAAACATCAACGCCGGCAGACGCGGCGGCAGTTCCTTGAACAGGCCGGGCCCTTTCGCGACCGGTCCGTTCTTTTTCTCCTGCGCCTTGATCGCGTCCCATTGCGCGATCACCTGGTCCGACGTATCCAGTTTTCCACTGCCAAAGACATGCGGATGACGGCGGATGAGCTTCTCGTTGATCTCGCGGGCGACGTCGTCGAAGTTGAACTGCCCGTTCTCCTCCGCAATGCAGGCGTGAAACACCACCTGGATCAGCACGTCGCCCAGTTCCTCGCGCATGTGCGGGTAGTCGCCGCGGTCGATGGTGTCGATCAGCTCGCTGACCTCGTCGATCAGGCAGCGCACCAGTGACGCGTGGGTCTGCTCCTGGTCCCAGGGACAACCGCCGTCCCGGGATCTCAATCGGGCCATCGTTTGCCGAAGATCGTCGATCGCGCTCATGGGTTGAGGAGAAACCACGAAAGCGGGGAAATACACGAAAATTCCTGACTAAATCTGTCTCGTTTTCGCGTCCCGCGTGTGTTTCGTGCTTGGGTTCATGTCCGATAAACTCACGGAGATCATGGCTCACAAGCGGCGCGAGATCGCTCCGCTGATCCGGCCCGTGCCGGAGTCCGAACTGGCCGCGCTCGACGCCCGTTTGCCGCGGGCGCCGTCGTTTGCCCGCGCGTTGCGTCGCCCCGACGGCGATCTCGCGGTGATCTCCGAGATCAAGCGCCGTTCGCCGTCCGCCGGCGACATCAAGGCGGGCGCGTCGTCGCTCGAGCAGGCGCAGCGTTATCAGACGGCGGGCGCCGACGCCCTGTCCGTCCTGACGGACGAAAAGTTTTTCGGCGGCACGCTCGACGACCTGCGCGGCGTCACGGCGCATTTCCGGTCGGTCGCGCCGGCGCGGCCGTGTTTGCGCAAGGATTTCATGGTGCACCCGATCCAGGTCCTGCAGGCCCGTGAAGCCGGTGCCAGCGCGATCCTGATTATCGTTCGCGCGCTGGAGGATACCGAAATCCAGACGCTGTTTTCCGCCGCGCAGGCCGCCGGTCTCGACGCGTTGTTCGAAATTCATCGCGAAGACGAGCTCGAGCGGGCCGTGCGGCACGGCGCCAAAATCATCGGGGTCAACAACCGCGATCTCGCTATTTTCAAAACCGACCTCGGCTTGAGCGAGCGGCTGATTCCGCAATTTCCGCACGACGTGATCGCGGTGAGCGAGAGCGGGATCTTTACGGCCGAGGATGCGGCGCGCGCGCGCCGCGCCGGCGCCCACGCGGTCCTCGTTGGCGAGGCGTTGATGAAGACGGCGGATCCGGCGGCGTTGATCGCGGATTTCCGCCGCGCCCGCTAGTCTCACTGTTTCGGTTGCCCTTTCCGATGCCGCTGACGCCCTCCGCCACCCGGGAGTTGCTCGCGAAGCTGGGGCATCAACCCAAGCGCTTTCTCGGGCAAAACTTTCTCGTCGACGGCAACATCGTCCGAAAATCGCTCGAGCTCGCCGAAATCAAGCCCGGCGATCGCGTAGTCGAGATTGGTCCCGGCCTCGGCACCTTGACGTCGTCATTGCTCGAAGCCGGCGTGGAGGTGTGGGCGATCGAAAAAGATCGGGCGATGCATGCGCATCTCGCCGAATCGCTCGTGCCGCGTTTTCCGGATCGTTTTCATCTGCTCGAGGGCGACGCGGTGGAGCATCCGCTCGCGGGGCTGAGTGGCGACGCCGCGGCATCGTTCAAGATCGTCGCGAATCTGCCTTACGCGATCGCCACGCCGTGGCTCGACGAAGTGCTGAGCGGCCCGTTGCCGGAGCGGATGGTCTTGATGCTGCAACAGGAAGCGGCGCAGCGCTACGTCGCGCAACCGGGCACAAAATCGTTCGGCGCCATTTCGATTTTCCTACAATCCGCGTTTGCCGTCGCGCCCGGCCACAAGGTCGAGGCCGCGTGCTTTTTTCCGCGACCGGATGTCGATTCGTATCTCCTGCATCTCGTGCGTCGGCCGCAGCCCTTCATTTTTCCAACTGAAACGAAGACGCTGATCCGCGCGTGCTTTCAGCAGCGACGGAAGCAGATCGGCGGACTGCTGCGGGGATTGGCCGCCGACCGCGGCGAGCGCTGGCTCGCGCAGCTCGAGGCAGCCGGCGTGACGCCGCAGACCCGGCCCGAAGCCATTTCCACGGAACTTTGGCAACACCTCGCCCGGTCGTAAAGTAACCGCCTTGAAAGGCGGCCGTCTGTTTCTAACCTTCGCTCCCATGCTTCGTCGTTTGCTCCTGCTTCTTCCCCTCGCTCTCTGCTGCGCGGCCCCCTCCGCCGTCGCCCAAGGCACGCTCGCCGGCAGCGTCGAGGGCAAAACCTACCTCTCGCCCACCGGCGCCTTTCGCGTGACGATCCCGGTGCTGCCCGAACTCGGCGCCACGATCACCGATACGGAAAACGTGGTGACGTTTCAGGACGACTTCAGCGTGCTCGCAACGATCGCGGCGTTCCCAATGGACGCAACGCAACGGTGGGAGTTTTCCACCCGCGGCACGAAGGACTATCTCGCTTATTTTTTCGGCAATGTGGTCATGCCGGATTTTCAACAGAGCTTCCCGGGGGCGCGGGTTGAAAGCGCCAAGTTCGCCCCGGGCATTCAGGACGGCGCGCTCCTTGTTTACCTGCTGCTGCCCGGCGGCTCGATGTTCGCGCACAAACTTTCCTTCGTCACCAGCGCCGACCAAGTGCCGGACGCGAAGCGCGGCAATCTTCTCCTCGTGCGCAACGGCTGGGTGTTCGTGCTGAGCATCGAACTCGCCGAGCGTGTGCTCGAACGAGGCTCCTACAACAAAACGCCCGCGGAAGAGGACGACATCCTTCGCGCGCGACTCGTCGAGCTGCTCGGCAAAATCACGTTCACCGTTCCGCCTGCCGAGGCCGCCAAGTAAATCGGATCCCCGCTCCCATGATCGTCCGCGACGCGCAGCGATCGGATCTGCCGCGAATCGTCGACATCTACAACGCGACGATTCCGAGCCGGATGGTCACGGCCGATCTCGAGCCGGTGACGGTCGAGAGCCGCACGCCTTGGTTCGACTCGCACCCGTCCAAGCGCCGACCGATTTGGGTCGCCGAGCGTGGCGCCGACATCATCGCCTGGCTGAGCTTCGATCCGTTCTACGCGCGTGTCGCCTACGACGGCACGGCGATGCTCGCCGTCTACGTCGATGCCGCGCATCGCGGTCAGGGGATCGGAAAACATCTGTTGCAACGCGCCTGCGAACGCGCCCCGCAGCTCGGCCTGCGCGTGCTGCTCGGCTACATTTTCGCGCACAACGAACCGAGCCTGCACCTTTTTGCCCGGTTCGGTTTCGAGCGCTGGGCCTATTTGCCGGGCGTGACGCGACTCGATGGCGTCGATCGCGACGTGGTGATCGTCGGGCGGCGCGTCGCCGACTGAGCTGGTTTTTTCGATAGCGACGGCCGCAGCGTCGCGCGACGGCCGATGGCAGTCCGGCCGGTTTTCCCGCTGGTTTTCGGCCGACATTTTCGCAGGCTGTCGGGCACGATGAAACTCACCCATTTGATGCTATTTTCCACCCTGCCTCTGCTCGCTCCGGCGCTCGACGCCGCCGAGCCCGCGACGCGCGACGCTGCGGCCACCTGGGACCTCACGCCGCTGTTCGCCGACGATGCGGCGTGGCGGGCGGCCAAGGACCGTCTCGCGGCCGGCCTGCCGAAGATCAAGGAGTTCGAGGGTAAACTCGGCCAGAGCTCAGGCGCATTGCTCGCGGCGATGGATTACGTCGAGGATCTGCGCAACACCTACATCCGGCTCGCGGTTTATGCCTCGTTGAAACTCGACGAAAACACCCGCGACGCCTCCTCCCTCGAGCGGCAGCAGGAAATCGGGCTGCTCGGCACCGAGTTTTCGCGGACGACCAGCTTCATCGATCCGGAACTGCTCGCCGTCGGCGAAACCAAAATCCGGCAGTTCCTCGACGCCGAGCCGCGGTTGAAACCGTATCGTTTCCGGCTCCTCGAAACGCTGCGCGCCGCGCCGCACACGCTCGGCGCCGAAGCCGAGGGCGTGCTCTCCGCCGCGGGCCTCGTCACCGCCACGCCAAGCGCGCTCTACGGCATCCTCACCAACGCCGACCTCCCCTGGCCCACGATCAAGCTTTCCGACGGCACCGAGGCCCGCCTCGATCAGGCCGGCTACACGAAATGGCGCGCGATTTCCAACCGCGGCGACCGCCAGGCGGTATTCGAAGCCTTCTGGAAAAAATTCCGCGAATACGAGCGCACGTTTGGCGTGTCGCTTTTCTCGCAGCTGAAGACCGACTGGTTCAACGCCAGCACCCGCAAATACCCGAGTACCCTCGCCGCCGCGCTCGACGCCGACAACATTCCGGAGGCGGTCTATCGCACGCTCATCGCCGAGACCAACGCCAACCTCCCCACCCTGCACCGCTACTTCAAACTTCGCGCGCGGATGCTGGGCATTTCCGACCTGCGCTACTGGGACATCTACCCGCCGATCGTCGCCCTCGACAAAAAGTTTCCGCTGGCCACCGGCCAGAAACTCACGATCGCCGCGATCGCCCCGCTCGGCGCCGACTACCAGCAGCTCTACGCCGACGCCCTCGCCGGTCGCTATACGCACTATTACCCGCAACCGGGCAAACGCTCCGGCGCCTACATGAGCGGCAGCGTGCACGACGCGCACGCGTATGTGCTGATGAACTACAACGACGACTACGAATCCGTCTCGACCCTCGCGCACGAATGGGGCCATGGCGTGCATTCGCTGCTCGCCAACGCCACTCAGCCTTCGACCGACGCCCGTTATTCGATTTTCACCGCCGAAATCGCCTCGACGCAAAACGAGGTGCTCCTTCTCGACCACATGCTGAAGGTCGCGCAGAGCGATGAGGAAAAACTCTATTATCTCGGCTCCGCGTTGGAAAACATGCGCGGCACGTTCTTCCGCCAGGCGATGTTCGCCGAGTTCGAGCTCGCGATTCACGACATCGTCCAGAAGGGCGGCTCGCTCTCCGGCCAGAAATTCAGCGAAATCTACGGCGACATTCTCCGCCGTTATCACGGCGATGCCGAAGGGGTGCTGAAGATCGACGATCTCGTCACCATCGAGTGGGCTTACATCCCGCATTTCTACCGCCGGTTTTACGTTTACCAATACGCCACGTCGATCGCCGCCGGCACCGCCTTTGCCGATCGCATCCTTCGGGGCGAGCCGGGCGCCGTCGACACCTACCTCGAACTGCTGAAGGCCGGCGGCTCCGACCATCCCTACGATCTCGTGAAGCGCGCGGGCGTCGACCTGGCCACGCCCCAACCGTATCGGGCGCTCGTGGCGCGCATGAACTCGATCATGGACCAGATCGAGACGATCCTCGCCGCCAAAAAGAAATAGTTGCCCGCAGCGCGCGCATCTACCCGCGATGCGCGCGCCCCTGGGGCGGGATCGAACCATCCGAGGCCGACGGACGTTGCCATCGGCCGGCAACCTCCTTTCGCTCCCGACTCCCGCGCCTTCGCCCGATCTCCTTCGCCTTCGACTTCCCGTGTCCTCCGTTCCGCCCGCCTCCTCGACTTCGCCGAGCCATGAGCCCGCCGCCGGTTCGCCGCTCCTCGACTCCGCGATCCTCCGGGCGTTGATGGACACGATACCCGACCGGATCTACTTCAAGGATCTGCAAAGTCGTTTCGTCACCGTCAACAAAGCCTACGTCGCGTGGCACGGCGTCGACTCGACGGAAGCGGTCGTGGGCAAAACCGACTACGACCTGTTT
This sequence comes from Opitutaceae bacterium, assembly GCA_040255565.1. Taxonomy (GTDB): domain Bacteria; phylum Verrucomicrobiota; class Verrucomicrobiia; order Opitutales; family Opitutaceae; genus Opitutus. The sequence goes on from JBDZVH010000004.1 coordinate 638,374, forward strand.
GCGCCGGTCCACGCCGACGTCGCGTTCGCCCAGGAGCAGGAGATCATCCGCACCGGCGTGCCGATGATCGCCAAGGTCGAGAAGCTCACCCTCAAGGACGGCACGATCGCGTGGGGTTCCGCCACCAAGATGCCGTGGCGCGATCCGTCCGGAAAAATCATCGGTACCTTCGGACTCACCCGCGACATCACCGCCGCGAAGCAGGCCGAGGAAAAGCTCGTCGAGGAACGCAATCTCCTCCGCACGATCATCGACCACCTGCCGGCGCGGATCTACGTGAAGGACCTCGCGTCCCGCTACCTCCTCAACAACCTCGCGCACCTCGCCACCCTCGGCGTGCACCGGCAGGAGCAGGCGACGGGGCGCACCACGTTCGACTTCTTTCCCAACGAACGCGGTCAGCAGGCCATTACCGACGACAAGGAGGTGCTCGCTTCCGGCACCCCGATTCTCAATCAGGAGAAATCCGACTTCAGCGCGTCAGGCCAGACGCATTGGTCGCTCACCACCAAGGTCCCGCTGCGCGACTTGCGCAACCAGATCGTCGGCCTCGTGGGCATCAGCCACGACATCACCAAACGCAAGGTCGCCGAAGAGGAGCTGCGCCGTCGCACCGCCGAGATGGAAGCCGATGTTCAGATGGCCCGGCAGGTGCAGGAATCGTTTTTCTCCCGCTCGTATCCGGTCTTTCCGCGCGGCGTGCCGGTCGAGTCCAGCGCGCTCAGCTTCGCGCACCGCTACATCCCCGCCACCACGCTCGGCGGCGACTTTTTCCACCTCGTGCAGTTGTCCGACACCCGCTGCGGCGTGCTCGTGTGCGACGTGATGGGCCACGGCGTTCGCGCCGGACTGCTCACGGCGCTGATTCGCGGCGTCGTCGGAGAACTCGATCGTCGTGCCGCCGATCCCGCTCACGTTCTCGCCGAGATCAATCACAGCCTCGCGCCGATTCTCGAACAGACCGGCCAGCCGGTGTTCGCGACGGTCTTCTACGGAGTGATCGACACCGAACTCGGCTCGCTCGTCTTCGGCAACGCCGGACATCCCCCGCCGCTCGTGCGGCGTCGCGATGGCCGGATCGAAGCGCTCGCCACCCCGAACCCGGAACCCGCCGCCGGCTTGCTGGGCGTGTTTCGCTACACCCAGCGCGCCGTGGATTTCCAGCCCGGCGATCTTCTTTTCGGCTTCACTGACGGCGTCATCGAGGCACCCAACAGCGAGGGCGAGGAGTTCGGCGACGAACGGCTCGCGCAACTTCTCGCCGGCTCGGCCGACACCAGCGCCGAGCTGCTTTGCGCGCGTGTCGTCGCCGAACTCGCGGCGTTCAGCGGGCGCGACACCTTCGAAGACGACGTCTGTTTCGTCGCCATCCAGTCCACCGGCACCACCTGCGTCGTGCAGCCGGTTTCCTACGAAATCTAGGCGCCAAACGGGCGTAACGTCACGCCGTCCGCCTCCAGCGCGTGCCGGAGGGCTTGCGCCAACGCCACCGCGCGCTCGCCATCGCCGTGCACGCACACCGTGTCGGCGCGCACGCGCACCGTCGTGCCATCGACCGCGATCACGACGCCGTCGTGCACCATGCGACGCACCTGCGCCACCGCCGCCGCTTCAGTGGAGATCAGCGCCGCCGCCTCCGTCCGCGGCGTCAGCGATCCGTTCGCTTGATACGTGCGATCGGCAAACACTTCCTCCGCGACCGGGAGGCCTTTCGCCCGACCCGCCGCGACGAGCTGACTGTTGGCCAAACCGAAGAGGATCAGCGACGGATCGACCGAAAGCACGGCGTTCGCGATAACATCCGCGACTCCGCGTTCGCGCGCCGCGAGATTATACAACGCGCCATGCGGTTTCACATGTCGCACCGGCCCGAGTTCGCGCAACGCCTCGATTTGCGCGATCACCTGGCGGGCCAGCTCGCGCGGGGTCAGCGGAATTTCGCGTCGACCGAAATGCTCGCGATCCGCGAATCCCGGATGCGCGCCGACGCCGACGTGATTGCGATGCGCCAGCTCGACCGCCTTTTTCATCGTGGCCAGATCCCCGGCGTGCGCCCCGCAGGCGATATTGGCCGACGTGATCAGCGGCATCAGCTCGCCGTCCCACGCGGTCCCTTCGCCCAGATCGCAGTTCAAATCGACCGTCATGCGCCGAACCGTGGCACACCTCCGCGCCGCCATCAAACCAGCCGCCCCGCCAGCCTCGCCCGACTCAGCTTCCCTTGCGCATTCCGCGGCCAGTCGGCGATCGCGACATAACGCTTCGGCCGTTTGTAGGCCGACAGGGTTTCTCTCACCGCCGCTATCACCGCGTCGATGTCGGGCGCCGTTTCTCCCGGGGGATAACAAGCGACCACCTCCGTCCCCCATTCCGGATGCGGCACGCCCACCACGGCAACATCCATGAACTGTCCGGTGGCTCGCAATGCCGCCTCGACCTCCAGCGGATTCACCTTCTCGCCTCCGGTGATGATCACGTCGTCCCGTCGTCCGAGCACCCACAATCGCCCCTCGCCGTCGACTTCACCCAGATCCGCGGACACGAATTCGTCGCCGGAAGCGAAATCCGGAAAATAGCCGCGAAACACCGATCGCCCTTGGAGGCGAATCAGTCCGTCCGCATCGACGGACACGCTCGCATGCGGCAGCGGCGTTCCCGCGGAGCGATCCCCCGCGAGAAATGCCGCCGGCTTGCTCGCCGTCACCATCGCCGCCGTCTCGGTCATGCCGTAGCTCAACGACACCGGCAATCGTGCCCGCACCGCCGCCTCCCTCAGCGACGGCCACATCGGCGCGCCGCCGAGAAATATCACATCGAAACCGCGCAACCACGCGATCGCCTCCGCCGATCCCATCAGCCGTTGCAATTGCGTCGGGACGAGCGAGATCATCTGGTCGTTTCCCGTTACGCGCGGCCGCTCTCCCGCCTCGAGTCGCCGCCACTCCCACGGCACGTGCACGCCGCCGGTCACCGCGCACCGCACCCGGGCCATCAATCCACTGACATGAAACGGCGGCAGCACGTCGACCGCATTCACCTGGTGAAATCCAAAATGCCGCGCGAATCCCGCCGCCGCCGCTCCCAGCGTCGTCTCATCGTGCCGCGCGAAACGAATCTTCCCGCTCGTGCCGCCCGTCGGAATGCAAAGCCATCCCGCCGCATCGTCCGCGCCCTCGGCGGCGGCCAAATCCTGCAGCGTCCGCACCTGGGCCCGCTCCGAATCGCCCCAGCGCGGGTCGCACAAAAACACGAAACCGCCGCGTTCTTCCGCGCACCCCGTCGCACGCACGAGCCGGATCAGGTCAGTGCGTTCCATGCCGCCTCCGCGTCGAGCCGCGCCACGTCGTCGCGGTAGACAAACGGTGCCGCCGCCGGGCCGTCGAACCGTCCATCCTTGAAAAGTGGATACACGCCGAACCCCAGCGCCCGGCGTTCGCCCCGCCACTCAAATGCCGCGCGCAACGCGTCACGCGCGCCGACCGCCGTCTCGAGGGCCGACGAAAACACGACCGCCGCGCGGGCCTGCGCCAAACGCTCCAGCGCGCCGGCCACATCGGCCAGCAACGCCGGCTTGATCACGAACACGCCGCTCCAGCCGTTCTCGAGCCAGCGTCCGAGATCGCCATCGCCCACGAGCGACTCATCCAGGGCGATTGGCGTCGGATAATCCTCCGCCAGCCCGCGCAGCACATCCTCGCAGCGTTTTCGCTGAGTCGCTCCCTGCGTCGCGTCCGCAAAACAGGGTTGCTCGACGTAGTCCACCGGCCGCTCCGCGCAACGCTCGAGCCAGCGCTCCGCCTGCGGGCGCGTCCACCCGCCATTCGCATCCAGCCGCAGTTTCGCGCCGGCCGGCAGCGCTGCGCAGAGATCGTCGAGCAACACCAGTTCGTCGGCGACGTCCGCCACGCCGACTTTCCACTTAAACACACGGAAACCCGCATCGGCGCGTGGCCCGACCGCCTCGAGCGCCGCGCGCCCCGCCGGCAAAAGCGCCGCGACCGTCAGCGCCGTCACGCCGTCCGGAGAAGTCCACGGCGCTTCTTCGGCGTTCGCCCGCAGTTCGTCCTGCGCCGCCGCGAGCGCGTGACGCAAACAGCCCAGTTGCCCCGGCACCGCGGCGAGCGCCGCGAGGTCGACCCGCTCTCCGAGTCCGCGACACGCCCCCTCGATTTCGTCCGGCGATTCGGTGCCGAACCACGGAATCGGCGCGGCCTCGCCAAAACCCACGCGGCCACGCTCGTCCTGCAACCGCAGGATCACGCCTTCGCGTTCGCGCCAGACGCCATGTGACGTCCGCACCGCCACGCGCAGCGGCAGGCGGTAACGACGATAGGCAAACAGCAGCGACATCTCTGCAAACAAAGATGCGCCGCCGCCGGAAGGAAAGTCGGAAGCGGCGCGCCCCGTTTACAGGTGAAACACTTTTCCGCCGGCGAGCACGTTCTGCGTCTTCTCGTCGAAGGTCACCCGCTCCCCTGTGCGCGCGGCGGCATTGGCCATCACGCAGGCGATCGCATGCTGGTAGCCGGCCTCGACCGGCGCGTGCGGCTGTTTCCGTGAGCGCAGGCACTCGAGCCAGTTGCGCATGTGCGAGCTCGTCATCGGATCGGCGCCGGTGTTCGCATCGACCGCGGCCGGCCCTTGCGCGGCGAGGTCGAACGGCTCTACCGCATTCGGCGGGAGGTTCATCGCCGCGGCGGCGCGCGCCTCGAGACTGCCTTCCGGCGTCACCAGCCCGCTGTCGAGGTTCAGCTTGCCGCCATTCGAATAATAAATCTCGCGAGTCCCGCCGGAGGAATTGCTGAAGCGCGAGGTGTAGACCACTTGAAACCCCTTGGTAGGATCGTTCAGCGGACCGTAATCGAACACCGCCGTGAGCGTATCGAAATTTGTGCGACCGTCCTTCCACTGGTAAATGCCACCGTTGGCGCTCACGCTGCGCGGATGCGGCAGCCCCGTGAACCAGTGCACGGTGTCGATCTGGTGACACATCCACTGGCCCGGAATGCCCGACGAATACGGCCAGAACAGGCGATACTCGACATAGTGCCGCGGATCGAAAGGCGCGGCGGGACGGTTCAGCAGAAAACGTTTCCAATCGACATCCGTTTCTTTCAGCCCCCCGACCAATTCGGGCCGGCGCCAGCGGCCGGGCTGATTCACGTTCCACGACATCTCCACATACACGATGTCGCCGAACTTGCCGGATTTGAGATAATCGTAAGCCGCGTGATAGCTCGCGCCACTGCGCCGCTGGGATCCGATTTGCACAATGCGGTCCGTCGCCCGCACCGCCTTCAAGGTCGCGCGCGCGTCCGCCATCGTTTCCGCAAACGGCTTTTCGACATACGCGTCGCAGCCGGCCTCGACCGCTTCCTTGCAATGCAGCGCATGCTGGAAATCCGCCGTCGCGATGATCACGGCGTCGAGCTGCGCCTTCTCATACATTTCCTCGTTGTTGCGATAAACGGCGACATCGGAGCCCCACTCCTGCTTGAACCAGGCGGCGGCCTCGTCGCGACGCCGGTTCCAGATATCGGAGACGGCGACGATCTCACAGTTGAGCGCCGCGGCGTGCTGCCTGAATGCCGGCAACAGCGCCTGGCGGTGCCGGTCCGCGAAACCGACGAGGCCGACGCGGATTCGGTCGTTGGCGCCGGGCGCCCGCGCGAACAAACGCGGGGTGAGGTTCAGCGCGCCGAGGGCGACGCCCGCACCGGTGATGGAGATATTCCTGACGAAATCGCGACGATTCATGGGACGTGTTTTTTGGGGTAATAAGAGAAATGACCGCGACGCTTACTCAAGCGAGCGAAGCTTGATGCTGCGGAAATGGACCTCGTTGCCGTGATCCTGCAGCAGGATGTGACCGCGTGGCGCGAGGCCGAAATTCGCGAACTTCGCGTATTTGCTCCGCGCCACCAGCGCGGCATAAAGCGGCGAGCCACGCTCGTAGTCGACGACCTTCACGCCGTTGAGCCAATGCTCCACGCGTCCGTCGGGCCGCACGACCAGTCGCGCGTGCTGCCACTCGCCGATCCGCGGTGCGATATTGAGACCGCCGGGGAGCGGCGTGCGCGGAATAAGATCGTAAAGCGAGGCAAGTGTGCGGTTCCCCGCCGCGCCGAGCTTGGCGTCCGGGTGACGCTCGTCGTCGAGCAACTGGTATTCGAGGCCGATGGCCGATCCGCCGCCGGCGTCGAAGTTTTCCGTCACGAAATATTTGATACCGCTGTTCGCGCCAGGCGTGAGCTTGAACTCGAGCTGCAATTCGAACGCCGCATATTGCTCGTCGGTCACAATGTCGCCGCCGTTCTTCGACTCGCCGCCGCCGGACTCGAGCACGATCAGTTCGCCTTGCTCGATCTTCCAGCCGCCCTCGGGGAATACGGGCTTGTGCGCCCCGCGCCAGCCTTTCGTGCTGCGGCCGTCCCACAGCAGCTTCCAGCCCTGCGCCGCTTCCGCCGGCGCGATCGCATTCACGAGGGTGCTGCGGATCGGCAGATCGTCGAGCGGCGAAGGCGTGAGATCCCTGGTCTGAATGCGAAGATTACGCCACCAGATCCGCCGGCCGGCCTGCTCCGGTTTGCCGATCGAGTGGACCTGCAGGGCGATGAAGCCGCGCGGCGTGAGATCGTCGATCACATGCGCCACCGGCCAGCCGTTGACCCAGGTGCGAAGGCTGTTGCCGATCGCCTCGATCCGCACGCGGTTCCAGCGGCCATATTGATACAAGGTGCGGGCGGAGGGATTCAGCGTGCCCGGATACAGCCAGCCGCGGCGCGCTTCGTCGTAAATACCGCCGGTCCAGCCGCGCTCCGAGGGATCGAGCTCGAATTGATAGCCCTGCACCGCCTTTTTGCCGTCGGTGCCTTGCACACTGCGGAACTGGATGCCGCTGTTGGTCGGGCCGACATCCTGCATCACCTCGAGTTCGAGGATGAAATCGCCGTAGTTCTGCTCGGTCGCGAGAAAGCTGTTGGGCGAGTCAGCGACCGTCGTGCCGACGATCGCGCCGTCAACGATCGCGTATGGCGCGTTGCCCTGAATCTGCCGCCAGCCGCTCAAGTCTCTGCCATTGAACAACGGCTCCCACGGACCGGCTCGCAGCGATAGCGCGGAACCCAACACAATGACGATGGCAACAAGACGGGTAATCATAAGGGATAAGAAAAGCTGAGATCCGTTCGCGAAGGGGACGGTCGACGGAATCTGCGGGAAACCGTGCGACGTTATCGATCGAGTTCAATCCAGGATATGAAGATGGGCGCAGGGCGTGGTTCACCACACGTTCGAACGCGTGAATGCGTTGCACGACGCATTTGCGGCGGCACTCGTTGCACCAAGTAAAAAAAGTTGCGCTTTTTTCCGGTCGGCTTACTCCGTTCACGGCAACTCATGAGCAAGGTTGCCACGCCCACCACCGCCGCCACGGAGGCGGATTTTTACCTTCCAGCCGACGCTTTTTTTCGCGCCAATTTGCCGATCGCTCTGACGTTCGACGACGTCTCCCTCGCGACGCTCTACTCGGAGATTCTGCCCAAGGATGCCGATACCTCGACAGCGCTGAGTGACGCGCTGCGACTGCAGATCCCGATCATCTCGTCCGACATGGACACCGTCACCGAGTCGCGCATGGCCATCGCCATGGCGCTCAACGGCGGCCTCGGTCTGATCCACTACAACATGCCGCCGAAGGATCAGGTGAAGGAGGTCGCGCGGGTCAAGCGCCACATCCACGGCCTGATCCAGGACCCGATCACCGTCACCCCCGACCGCCTGATCGGAGATGTCCTCGGGATGATCGAGGCGAAACGATATACTTTTTCCACCTTCCCGGTGGTCGACGCCGATGGCCGCCTTGTCGGCCTGCTCTCGGGCAACGTCGTCAAGGATCGCTACAAGACGAAGCGCGTCTCCGAAGTAATGACGCCGCGCGCCCAGCTGATCACGGAGACGGAAAACGCCGTCGCCCACGATCCCATCAAAACCGCCGATGCGTTTTTCAATCGCCACGTCGGCATCAACAAAATGCTCGTCGTCGACGGCGGCGACTTGCTTCGCGGCCTCGTCACCAGCTCCGACGTCGAGAAAATCACCGGCGAGGCCAAGGCCCGTCGCAAACCGGCGCGCGACGCCCGCTTCCGCCTCGTCGTTGGCGCCGCACTTTCTCCGGTCCGCAAACCCGACGGCTCGCTCGACCGCGACAAAATCCTCGCGCACGTCGGTCATCTTGTCGACGAACACGTCGACGCCATCGCGGTCTCGACCGCGCATGGCCACACCGCCGGCGTCGGCGAGGTCGTGAAGCTCGTCCGCGAAGTCTTCCCTCAACTCACGCTCATCGCGGGCAATGTCACCAGCGCCGCCGGCGTCGATTTCCTCGCGGATTGCGGCGCCAACGCCATCAAGATCGGCCAGGGGCCGGGTTCGATCTGCACCACCCGCATCGTCGCCGGCGTCGGCATCCCGCAGCTCACCGCCCTCCACGTCGCCGGCATCGCCGCGAAAAAAAGAAATGTCCGTCTCATCGCCGACGGCGGCATCACCAAGTCGGGCGACATCGTGAAAGCGCTTACCTTATCCGACGCGGTTATCCTTGGAGGCCTGCTCGCCGGTTGCCGCGAAGCGCCGGGCGAAATCCTCGAGATCAACGGCAAGGTCTATAAGCAATATCGCGGCATGGGCTCGCTCTCCGCGATGAAAGCCGGCAGCGCGGCACGTTACGGCCACGACAAGAACGACAACACCCGAAAAGTCGCCGCGGAAGGCATCGAGGCCTTGAAGGAAGTTTCCGGTTCGGTCGACGACGTCCTCGGCAACCTGATCGGCGGCGTGCAAAGCGGCATGGGATATCTCGGCGCCGCCAACCTCGCGCAGTTGCGCGAAAAGGCCCGCTACATCCGCGTCAGCCCCGCCGGTCAGAAGGAAGCGGTCCCGCACGACGTCATCGAGGTCTCCACGCGGAAAAACTAACCGCGCGCCCAGGCCCGCTCCGCGTCGCCTGTCCCGACGGCCGCTGCGGCCCCACCCGCCCACCGCAGCCTCACCCACAGGCCGCGCCGCCGCGGCCTCGCCCACCGACCGTTCAGTCTCCCTCCCCCGCGCTCGGCCAACCCGCCGCCCGCTTTTCCCTGCTCGCCTCCAAACCAGAGTGTCATATAATGTATGACACTCTCCAAACCCCATCAACCGACCATGTACCCCGAACACCCCCGTACGCGCGTCATCGAACCGCTCGCCGTCGCCCTCGACGCCGCAGCGTCGGCAGCCGTCCGAGCCGGCAAAAAACATCTGCGTAACCGCCGGCGTCGGCGCGGCGAAACACTCACGCCCGGCGCGGACACGCCACTCTGGAACGAACTCGTGGCGGAATGCTCGGCGCGACTTCAGCGTTTCGGCGACAAGGCCCGGCTCGCGCGCGAACTCGGCCTCTCCCGGCAACGCCTCCACCAGCTCCTGGTCGCGCGCTCCGCGTGCGCCGACGCCGAACGCACGCTGCAACTTCTCGTCTGGCTTTCCACCCAGCGGACCGCGGCCGCCGCTGCGGAGAAGGCGGAATAAAGTGTCATCTATTATATGACACTCTAACTTTCCGGCAGCCGGGCGGCGGGCGAATTTTGTTTGCGCTGCCCGGCGGGATCCTCTCTCTCCTGCCCCGCAACAGGGGTCTCGCTTTCGCGTGAGCTTCGGTTGCGCGTTTTGCAACCATGTCACTTCTCCCCTTCTCCAGCCAGCTCATCGCTGACGTCGGTGTTTCCTTCGGTGACGAAGGCAAAGGTCGCCTCATTCCCGAGGTCGCGGAGGAACTGCGCGGCACGCCCGCCCAGGTTTCCGTCGTCCTGAAGGTCAACGGCGGCGCCAACTCCGGCCACACGGCCGGCGGGGTGAAACTCAATCTCCTGCCCGCCGGCGTCGTCGTCCGCGATGCTGCGCATCTTTGCGTCGGCGCGGGCGTCGTGGCGGATCCGCGCAAGTTTCACTGGGAGGCCCGCCCGCTCGAGAAAAAAGGCCACGCGATCTACTCCCGCCTGTTGATCGACGAGCGCACGCTGGTGTCGGATCTCACGCACCGTCTGCTCGATCTCGCGTGGGAGGATTACCGCGTCAACGTCCTCGGCGAGGAGCCGCGCGGCTCGACCGGCCGCGGCATCACGCCGTCGTATCTCGACGAGGTCGGCCAGTGGCAGATCACGTTTTCCGATTTTCTCGCCGGCGAAAACCACTTCACCCGCAAGCTCGCCCAGCGCGCCGATCGCGCGTTGCGCGTGATCCAGCACGTGTGCCGCGTGTCGCCCGCGACGTTCGCCGGTTTCTTCGACAAGCTTACCGCGGCCGAAGAACGCGCCAACGCCGAGGCGATCGAACTGGGCGTGTTCGACCGCAGCGAATTCGATTTCACGCGCTTCCGCGGCGCCGAGCCGTTCACGCTGAATCTGCCGGTGCTCACCGAAACCTACTGGAAGGCCGGCACCGACCTCGCCAAAAACATCGGCGAGGTCCGCGAGCTCGTCCTGCGCGAACTGCAGGCGGGCCACACCGTCATCGGCGAGTTCGGCCAGTCCTACTGGCTCGACAAGCGCCACGGTTTTTCGCCCAACGTCACCGCGTCGCACACGTTCACGCCCGAATTCTTCGAAAGCGCGGGCGTCCCCGTGCAACGGATACACACTTTCGGCGTCGCCAAGGCCTACGACACGAAGGTCGGCACCCACACGTTCCTGACGCAGATGGACGACGCGCATCCGCTCGCCGCCAAGCTCAAGCAGATCGAGTTCGGCACGAGCACGGGGCGTCAGCGCATGGTCGGCTGGTTCGACGCCGTGGAGAAGGGCGACGCCCTGCGTTACGGCGGTTTTCAGGATCTCATGCTCAACAAGTCCGACGCGCTCACTCACTCCGGCGAATGGCGCGGCGAGCTCTTGATTTGCACCGCCTACGAAGACGCGTCCGGCCAGCGTTACACGCACGTGCCGCGCAACGAGGCCGTGCGCAAAACGCTGAAACCTGTTTACACGCGCCACCCCGGTTGGTCCGAGGACATCTCGAAGGTCCGCCATTTCGCCGCTCTTCCGCCCAACGCGCAGCGCTACGTGGCCGCGATGATGAAGAGTATCCTCGATGTCGCTTACGCGGGTCTGTCCCGACCTCCGGCGGAGCAATTGCCCAATCTCCGCTATCTCGGCGTCGGCCCCGAGCCGTCGCAAATCATCAAGGACGTGCCCGCGACCGCGGAGCTGATCAAGCTCGCGTGATTCACCGCGGTGGCGGCACATCTGCCGCGCCGCTGTCGATCCGCTCCAGCACCTCGCCGAGCAGATAGATCGATCCCGTCACGACTACGGGATCGGAAGGCGTTCCGACCTCGCACCGATCGCGCGCCGGGAAAAGTTCGTCGACGCGGCTGCGCACCACGCGGCCGCCGAAATCCGCCGGCACGAGTTCCGCCAACTCGGCGTGGCCGGTCGCACGCGGTTCGTTGGGCACGACGAGATGAATCTCCGCCGCATGCGGCGCGATCGCTTCGAGGAGCGGTTTCGCGCGTTCGCGGCCGAGCGCGCCCACGATCACGATCGGGCGGCGGCCGGCTTCGCGCACGAACTCGCGCAGATTTGCCGCCAACACGTCAGCGCCTTCGGGATTGTGCGACGCATCGAGCACGACGGTGCGACCGCCGATCGTCGTTTTCTGCCAGCGGCCAGCCCAGGCGACGTTCTCCAGACCGCGCGCGATCGCGTGCTCGTCGATGCTCCACCGCGGATCGAGCGTGCGAACCGCCAGTGCCGCGGTCGCGGCGTTCCAGCGCTGGTATTCACCGTTCAATGACGTTTGCGGATATCCTTCGATCGCCTCGCCGAAGGCGTCACGCACCGAGGCCACGCGGGCGTCGCGGCTCGCCGCGATCGCGCGAATCACCGTTTCGGCAACCGCCGGCACGCGTCCGATCACGACCGGGCGCCCCGGCTTGATGATTCCGGCCTTGGCGGACGCGATTTGTTCGATCGTGTTGCCCAAATATTCGCAGTGATCGAGTCCGATCGAGGTGATCACGCTGACGTCGGGATCCACAATATTCGTCGCGTCGAATTCCCCGCCGAGACCGACTTCCATGACCGCGAGGTCGCAGCGGGAACGTTTGAACTGCAAGAACGCCATTGCCGTCATGAACTCGAAAAAACTCGGCCGATCGTCCGCGCCGTATTTCGCTCCGACACGATCCGCCGCGGGATCGAGCTCGTTGACGAAGCGCACGATCTCGTCGTCCGCCAGCGGCACGCGGTTCACCTGCACCCGCTCGCCCAGGTGCACCAGGTGCGGCGAGGTATAGAGCCCGACGCGCCAGCCAGCGGCGCGCAGAATCGACTCCACCATCGCGGCGACGGAGCCCTTCCCATTGGTGCCCGCGACATGCACCACGGGAAGGCCGCGCTCCGGATGACCGAGCTCGGCGGCGAACAGCCGCATACGATCGATGCCGAGTTTGCGGCCGCGCGGCTTGAGGCCGAACAAGTAGCCGGACACGGCGGCAAAGTCCGTGCGGTCGGCGCTCATGGACGTCGGAGGCGCCTCAGTTTTTGACCGGCTGAGCGCCCGGTTTCTTCTTCACGTAAAGCGCGAGGAGCAATTCGTGGAGGCGATCCCGGAGCTCGAGTCGGCTGACGATTTGATCGATCAAGCCGTGCTTGAGCAAAAATTCCGAAGTCTGGAATCCAGCCGGAAGCGTTTGCTTGGTCGTATCCTTGATGACGCGCGGTCCGGCGAAACCGATCAAGGCGCCAGGCTCCGCCAGGATCACGTCGCCCAACGTCGCGAAGCTCGCCGACACCCCGCCCGTAGTCGGATGAGTGAGCACCGAAATATACGGCAGCTTCGCCTCGGCGAGCCGGCCGAGCGCCGCGCTCGTCTTGGCCATCTGCATCAGCGACAGAATGCCCTCCTGCATGCGCGCGCCGCCGGAGGTGCTGAAGATGATGCACGGAATTTTCCGCGCGAGCGCGGTCTCGATGGTGCGCGTGATTTTTTCGCCCGCCGCGGAGCCGAGGGTGCCGCCGCAGAAGCGAAAATCCATCACCGCGAGCGACACGTCGATGCCGTGAATCTTGCCCGTGCCGGTGATCACGGCCTCGGGTAGGCCGCTCTCCTTCTCGTATTTCTTGATGCGCGCGGGATACGGCGCCGAATCGACGAACTGCAACGGATCGCCGGATTTCACCGTGGCATTGGTTTCCTCGAATGTGCCTTCGTCGAGCAGCTTGGCGATGCGCTGCCGGGCGCCGATCGGAAAATGGTGGCCACTTTTCGGCACGACCATCTGGTTGTCCTCGATTTCCTTCGTGAAGACCGCTTCGCCCGTGACGGGATCTTTCGTATAAATCCCCTGCGGGATTTCCTTCTTGCGGGTGCGCCGGACCGTGTAGGTCGGTTTGTCGAAATGGCTCATGGATTTAACCGTGACCGAAGGTGACGACGTCGAGGTTCACGCCACCCGCCCGGCGGAGCACGAGCGCGCAGCTGTTGAGAGTGGAACCAGTGGTGAAAACGTCATCGACCAGGAGGTAAGAATGGCCCGGATGTATGACGGCGTCGCGAGCCAGTGCAAAGGCATTTTTAAGATTCGACTGGCGGGTGCGGCGGTCGTGATGCGTTTGCGAATCGGTATCCACGCTTCGTTGCAGGATTCGCTGCACGCGCGCGCCGCCGCCAGCGGCTCGAGCCAGGCATTCCGCGATCAATTCGCTCTGGTTGTAAGTGCGTTCGCGCAGCTTCCGCGGATGCAGCGGCACCGGCACGAGGACCGCTCCGCGCGCGAGCTCCACGACCGCGGCCGAGCGTCGGAAAATTCGCTCCATGTCCTCCAGCACGTGCAGTCCGCGATGATATTTCAACTCGTGCACCAGCGCGCGCGCCGCTCCTTTCAACAACACCGCCGTCCGTCCTTCGCGATAAGCCGGCGCCAGCCCTTCGCAATGCGGACAGAGCCGCTCGCCCTCGACCACGCCGTAAAACGGATGTCCACACGTCGTGCAAAACGGCCGCTGCACATAGTCGAGCTGCGCGGCGCATTTGCCGCAAAGGTGCCGGAACTCGCTCTCGTCGGGCACCAACCCGCGGCAGTGCACGCAGGCGGGTGGAAACACCACATCGCTCAATCCGCGCAGCAGCGTCCGCCACGGCCCGCGGGCGGAAATCTCACTTTCCGCGATGTCGTTTTCCATAATACACCTTCACGAGAAACAAGCCCTGCGGCGGCGCGGTTTGGACCAATGCGGTGCGTTGTTTCGAATGCAGAATGCGGCGCACCTCCGCGGCGGAAAGCTTGCCTTCTCCCACCGAGACGAGCACGCCGGCGAGACTCCGCACCATCTTGTAGAGAAAGCCGTCGGCCTCGGCCACGATGCGAATCAGTTTTCCGCGGCGGCTGACCTCCAACCGCGACAACTTACGCACCGTGTCCTCGCGCGCGGGGCCATTCACCGCCGTGAACGCCCGAAAATCGTGCCGACCACGCAACACATCCGCCGCCACTTTCATTGCGTCGACGTCCAGCGGCCGGAAAAAACTCCAGCTATAGGGACGCAAGAAAGGGTCTGCATCACCGAGATGGATACGGTATTCATAACGTTTTCCCGTCGCCTGAAACCGCGCGTGAAAATCGGCCGGCGCCAGCCGCACCGATTTGACCTGGACCGCCGGCGGCAGCCCGATGCGAAACGCCGCCAGCAATTTGTCCGGCCCATGCCGCCACTCGGCGTCGAAATGAAACACCTGCTCGAGCGCATGCACGCCCGCATCGGTGCGGCCGCTGCCGTGGATGCGCACGTCGCGTCCGAAAATCTCGCGCAGTCGTTTCTCGATCACGTCCTGCACGGCGTTGGCCCCCGCCTGGCTTTGCCAGCCGGCGAAATGGCCGCCGTCGTAGGCGCACACGCATTTCCAGCGCGTCGATGGCGTCACGCCGATTCCTCCGGCTCGTCGAGCAGCGGCGGCATGCGCTGATCCAGATAATCCTGGAGGATGAGCGTCGCCGCCCGGGAATCCACGATACCGCTCGCGCGCACGTCGCGGCGCTTCGACTTCGCGATGGTC
Source organism: Opitutaceae bacterium (assembly GCA_040255565.1). Classification (GTDB taxonomy): domain Bacteria; phylum Verrucomicrobiota; class Verrucomicrobiia; order Opitutales; family Opitutaceae; genus Opitutus. Next base: position 653,461 of record JBDZVH010000004.1, read on the forward strand.
GACTCGGCCTCGTAGCTCGTCAGGCGTTCGTCGACGAGATGCACGGGCAGGCCGAGCTCCGCGCGCAGTCGCACCGCGAGCGCTTCGGCCTCGCGGGCTTTCGGGCCCGCGGTGTCGTCCATGTTGAGCGGATGTCCGAGCACCAGATCCGTCGCGCGTCGCTCACGCGCGGCCGCGAGCAGCGCGGCCCAACGCTTCGCCGGATCGGCGTCCGTCAGCGCCGGCAACGGTGTCGCCACGCCGAGGTCGTCGCCAAACGCGAGGCCGATGCGGCGCGTTCCGAAATCGATTCCCAAACATCGCATGCGCCCGATTCCGCCGCGCGGTCGCAACCGGCGCAATTTCATTTGCGAGGCGACCGTCGTCGCTCGAACGTGTGCGCTCCATGTCCGAACCGTTGCCCGCGCTCTCCGCCGCCGAACTGGCGCGCTACTCCCGTCATATATTGCTGGAGGAGATTGGCGTGGAGGGACAACGCCGGCTGGCGGCGGCGCGTGTGCTGGTGATCGGCGCGGGCGGGCTCGGGAGTCCTGCCGCCCTGTATCTCGCCGCGGCCGGTGTCGGTCGGATCGGCATCACGGATCTGGATGAAGTCGAGAGTCACAACCTGCAACGCCAGCTGTTGCACGACACCGACTCGGTCGGCCAGCCGAAGGTCGCCTCCGCGGCGCGTCGGCTGCGGGCACTGAATCCGCACGTCACGGTGATCGAGCATGCGGGTGGCATCACTACGGAAAACGCCGTCACGCTGTTCTCGAACTACGACATTGTGGTCGATGGCACGGACAATTTCAGCGCGCGCTATGTCAACAACGATGCCGCGGTGACCGCACGAAAGCCGCTCGTTTTCGGCAGCATCTTCAAGTTCGAGGGACAGGTCACCGTCTTCGATCCGGCGCGCGGCGCTCCGTGTTATCGCTGTCTCTTCCCCGAGCCGCCGGCGTCTGGAAGCGTGCCGGGCTGCGGCGAAGCGGGCGTCCTCGGCGCATTGTGCGGCGTGATCGGCAGCCTGCAGGCGATCGAAACCGTGAAGTTGATCACCGGCGTCGGCGAAACGCTACGCGGCCGACTGCTCACTTACGACGCGCTGCGTCAACGTTTCCAAACCTACCATCTTTCCTCCGATCCGAACTGCCCGGCGTGCGGCACGACCCCGCGCGCTGCACCACCGGTCGGAGAAACGCCGCCACCACCTTCCGCTGCCATGTCTTCCTCCGTTTATCCGTCAGAAATTTCGGTGCACGACGCGAAACGCCTGCTCGATCGCTCCGAGAATCCGCCGCTGCTCGTCGACGTGCGGGAGCCGTGGGAAACCGAAATCTGCCGCATCGCCGGCGCCGAACTTATTCCGATGCGGCAGATCCCGGAGCGGGCGGCAACGCTGCCGAAGGACCGGCCGATTCTCGTGCTCTGCCATCACGGCGGCCGCAGCGCCAACGTCACGCGTTTCCTGCGAGAGCAGGGTTGGGATACGGCGATCAATATTGCCGGTGGCATCGCCGCCTGGGCTGAGGAGATCGATCCGCAGCTGCCGCGTTACTGACGATCGCGCGTCGCGCGCAAAAAAAAGCCTCCGCTTTCGCGGAGGCTAAAATAAAACGGCGGGCGATTATTTACGGGCCTTCACGAGGCCGAGCTCCTTCTTGATATTCTGCACGCTCGGGAGCGAGATGCCGACGGTCTTCGCGATTTCGGAGCCGGTTTTGCCGGCCTGCACGAGCGCCTTCACTTTCGCCTTGGTGTCGGCGGTGATCACCGCGCGCTGGCGGCGCTTGCCACCGGTCGAGGCGGCGGCGCCCGACGCCTTGGCCGCCCTGCCACCGCGCCCCTTGCCGCCCGACGCGGCTTGCACCGCCTTTACGAATTCGGCGACGCTGCTGAAGCCATATTTTTCGGGCAACGCGGCCAGCTCGCGATTGAGCTCCGTGGCGATACTCTTTTCGAGTTCTGCGACTTTTGCCCGGGTTTGGGCGAGGGCTTTGAGTTTGTCAGTAACCATAAAGTGACGTTACAATACGAATCGGTTAAGCTATAGCAAGTGCGTTATATGAGTTTGCCTTGCGATATATAAGGTGAAGGTGCGGTTCCGCACCGGAAGTTTACCGATGGTCAAAGTGCTTGCCGGCCCGACATCGCCGCCCCTTGCTGGTTCGCTATGGCGAGAATTCCGCTCGAAGACAATTACACCGACATCATCGGCAAGGCCCAGCGGGGACTGAAAATCGCGGACGCCGATCTCGCCCGCCGCGCCGAAGTGTCGGAGGGTGACCTCGCGGCCCTGCAATCCGGCCGGCTGAATATCGCCGTGCTCCGCCGGGTGGCGCGTCACCTGCGGCTGAACCCCGACGCCCTCGAGATCGCGGCGTCCCGCCAGTGGTATCCAGCCCAGCCGAACTTCCCGACCGGATTCGCCGCGTTCAATACGGCGTTCGAGGACATGACGGTAAACAGCTATCTGGTCTGGGACTCGCGCTCCAAACAAGCGGCGGTCTTCGATACGGGTGCCAACGCCGACAGCCTTATCGATACGATCTCCGCGGAAGGACTGCGTGTCGGCTACATCTTTATCACGCACGCGCACGAGGACCATATCGCGGATCTCCCGAAACTCGCCGCCGCCACGTCCGCGGAAGTATGGAGTCACGAGCTCGAGCCGCTGTCTTTTTCGGGCGCGCGCACGTTTCGCGAGAATGCGCATTTTCACATTGGACCGCTGTCGATCAAAACCCTGCTCACGCCGGGGCACTCGCCGGGCCTCACGACATTCTATATCACCGGCCTGAGCTGGCCGCTCGCGATCGCCGGCGACGCCATCTTTGCCGGCTCGATGGGAGGAAGCGCGACGCATTTTGCCGAACAGCATCGGAGCGTGCGTGAAAAGATCCTCAGCCTTCCCCGCGACACCGTGCTCGCCTGCGGGCACGGACCGCTCACGACGGTCGGGCAGGAGAAGCGCTACAATCCCTTCTTCGCCTGACGTAAAAAACCGGTCATTCTCCAAAATGTCGTCGTTTCCGCTCGTGCGTCCGGAAGGCGGCGGGGCCGTTTTTGGTTAGACACCGCGCCGGCAGAATGCCTTTTTTCCCCAGCGCACCATGCTCCGGAAAACGATCCTGATCCTTTCGCTCTCGGTGAGCCTGGTCGCGGCGCTCATCGCGATCGCGCTACAGGACGATCTCCGCGAAAAACTGGGCGACACCTATTGGGTTATCGGCCTCGCCATCATCGGCTGCGTGCTGCTGGTGCTCAGCGGCTACGTCTGGGATCGCACGCTGCTCCAGAAAGTGAAAACCCTGCGCGAGACGGCATCGGCGCAGGTCGGCGAGGATGGCAACGACGAATCGGATCACGACGAGATCATCGGGCTCGCGCGCAAGATTGAGCGGATGGCCCGGTCGCTGCAGAACGTGGAGGCCAGCTATCGCGGAATCGTCGAGGATCAGGTTGACCTGATCTGCCGTTATCGGCCCGACGGCAAACTGACCTTCGTGAACGGCGCCTATGCGCGCGCTTTCGGTCGCAAACGCACCGAGTTGATCGGTTCGTATTTTCCGTTCCTGGACAGCGCGCCCGACTCTTCCGAGACACCGGTGGGTTTCGAACGCGAACTCGAACTCGCCGATGGCGACCGCGTCTGGCTGCAATGGACGCAGCGTCCCATCAAGGACAGCAGCGGCGAGGTGTCCGAATTTCAGGCGGTCGGTCACGACGTGACGAGCCGGCGCGAGGCCGCCGCCGCGCTGCTCCGGGCCAAGGAGGCCGCAGAGGAAGCCGATCGCGCCAAAAGCGAATTCCTCGCCATGGTAAGCCACGAGATCCGCACGCCGATCAACGGCGTCATCGGCTTCTCCCGCCTGCTCAGCGAGACACCGCTCACCCCTCCCCAACGCGAGAACGTGGCCATGATCCACTCCAGCGGACTCGCGCTCGAGAAGCTCATCGGCGACATCCTGGACCTGTCCAAAATCGAGGCCGGCAAGGTCGAGATCGAGCACAGCGCCTTCTCGCCGCAACGCTGCGTCGAGGAGGTGTGCGCCTTTTTCGCCGATCAGGCCCGCGCCGCGTCGCTGAAACTCGACTATCGCATCGATCCGGGCGTGCCGGCGCTCGCCAACGGCGACGAAAGCCGCATTCGCCAGATCCTGGTCAACCTCATCGGCAACGCCTTGAAGTTCACCGAGCGCGGTGGCGTGACGGTGCAGCTCTCCTGCGCCCGCGGTGATATTCCGGAGATCGGCAACCTCCGCGCGGCCCGGCTCTTCTTTGCGGTGAGCGATACCGGCATCGGCATTCCCGAGGACAAACTCGCGTTGCTGTTCCAGCCGTTCACGCAGGTCGACTCGTCGGCCCGCCGCCGCCGCGAAGGCACCGGCCTCGGTCTCATCATCTCGAAGCGGCTCTGCGAACTCATGGGCGGCAGCATCTCGGTGGAAAGCCGGCCCGGCGAGGGCTCGACCTTCCGGTTTTCCATTCTGACCGACTATCAGGTGGGCGACACAGCGATTCCCTTTTCGCAACCCGTGACCTCCCCGGTGGCGCACTGAAGCGGTTGTATCCGCTTCGCACGGACACCTAACCCCGTCCGGGCCTCGCCCCGGTAGTCGGGACTATGCTGCTTTGTAGGTCTACCTGATACGCGCCGCGCCCGCTTCTTGATACAAAGAGGTCGTGCGATACGCGCGTTTCCAGCTTCGCCTCGTTTGGCCGCACGCCGGAATCCGGGATTCGATGGTCACCGTGACCACCTCGGGCCGCACGTTCGAGTCCCGTGGCGCCGGCCCCTTCCCGGCTCGTCCAGTGCCACCTCGACGCCGCTGAGCGACGCCACCCCTATCCAGAAAATTCTGAACGGGGCCTCAGGGTAAATGCGCGATGCATTTGTCCGGCCGCTCCGCGCGTCCCGATCGCTGTCCACCGCTTCTTCCCGTCTGGCTCATCATGTATCTTCGCTTCTTTATTGGATTTCTCCTCGGCTGCTTCGGCGCCACCGCCGCCCTCGCCTATAATTTCTCGTTGAGCACGCTTCACGGCGTATCGCTAACGACCGCGACTTCCCTGCAATTCGGGCCGGACCACCGGCTCTACGTTTCGCAGGTCAACGGGCAGATCCTGGCCCTCACGATCCAGCGGCTCGGTCCCAATAATTATCAAGTCACCGCCACCGAGACGATCAATCTCGTGCGCGACATCCCCAATTACGACGACAACGGCACGCGCAATTTCTCGCTCACGACGCGGCAGGTCACCGGCCTGCTCGTCGTCGGCACCGCCGAATCGCCCATCCTCTACGTGACCTCCAGCGACCCGCGCATCGGCGGCGGCAGTGGTGGCGAAAACGACCTCAATCTCGACACGAACTCGGGCGTCCTCTCGCGCCTCACGCGTAGTGGAAATTCTTGGACGAAAGTCGATCTCGTGCGCGGCCTGCCCCGTTCGGAGGAAAACCACGCCAGCAACGGCATGCAGCTCGATGCCGTCAACCACCGCCTGCTCCTCGCCCAAGGCGGCAACACCAACGCCGGCGGCCCCTCCATCAACTTCGCCTACGCGAGCGAAACCGCCCTCTCCGCCGCCATCCTCTCGATCGACCTCACCGCGATCGACGCCCTGCCGGTCAAGACCGACGCCTACGGCCAGAAATACCTCTACAATCTGCCGACGCTCGACGACCCGAATCCCGCGCGGAACCACAATCCCGACGGTTCTGACGTCAACGATCCCTTCGGAGGCAATGACGGCCTGAATCAGGCCAAGCTCGTGCCCGGCGGCCCCGTGCAGATCTATTCGCCGGGGCATCGCAATCCCTACGATCTCGTCCTCACCCGCGCGCCCGGCCGCGAGGGCCGGCTCTATTCCTTCGACAACGGCGCCAATGCCGGCTGGGGCGGTTATCCGAAGAACGAAGGTCCGTCCGGCAATGTCACCAACGAATACGTCGAGGGCGAACCCGGCTTCGTCAACAATCTCGACAGCCTCCACCTCATCACCCCGGGCTTCTATCGCGGCCACCCCAATCCCATCCGCGCCAATCCCGCCGGCGCGGGCTGGTTCCATTTCGACAACAACCTGCCCGCCGGCTCGCAGAAGGTCTATTCCGCCAGCCCGACCACCGACTGGCCGCCCGTGCCCGTTGCCATGGCGAATCCCGTGGAGGGCGACTTCCGCCAGCCCGGCGTCGACGACGGCGCGTTGCTCACCTATCCGGCCTCGACCAACGGGATCACCGAATACGTGGCCACCAACTTCAACGGCGAGATGCAGGGCAACCTCATCGCCGCCGCCTACGACGGCAAGCTCCTGCGGATCGCGCTCAATCCGGCCGGCACGGCCGTGACCAACGGCGTCGAGTTCCTCGCCAGCGGATTCGGCGCGCAACCGCTCGATGTCACTGCGCCCGACCCCGGCCACGGCGCTCCCTTCGTCGGCACCATCTGGATCGCCCACTATTCGCCCGGCAAGATCACCGTGCTCGAGCCGGCGGACTTCGATTCTCCGGGCAGTTCGACCTGCACCGGCATCGACTCGTTCGATGTCGACGAGGACGGCGACGGTTTCAGCAACGCCGACGAGATCGCCAACGGCACCGATCCCTGCTCCGGCGCGGTGCGCCCGCCGGATGCCGACGGCGACAACCTCTCCGACCTGCTCGACCGCGACGACGACAACGACGGCCTGCCGGACACGGAGGATCCGTTCCCCCTCGATCCAAGAAATGGATACAGCCTGCCGCTGCCGCATCATTACGAACTGTTCAACGAAACCGGCGTCGGCTTCTTCGGTGTCGGCTTCACCGGCCTGATGATGAATCCCGGCGAGGATTACCTGAACCGCGCCAACGAAGACGCCGTCGTCGCCGGCGGCACCGCCGGTCTCTTCACGATCTCCGCCGCCGACTCCGGCACGCCCCGCGGAGCGGAAAACGCCCAGAAGGACGCTTATCATTTCGCCTTCAACTCCGACGAGTTCACGACGCCCTACCTCGTGACCGTGCGTCTCGCCGGCCCGTTCTTCAACAACACCCCAGCCGGCGCCCAGCGTCAGGGCATCTATATCGGCAGCGGTGATCAGGACAATTATGTCTCGCTCGCGCTTCACGCCAACAACGGCGCCGGAGGCATCGAAGTCGTTTACGAAGTCGCCGGCACCATCGGCTTCGAACACATCTATCCGCTCTCGCTCGGCGACGCCTCCACCGTTGATCTGTCGTTCCTAGTCGATCCGATCGCCGCCACGGTGCAGCCGCTCTACCAACTCGCCGAGGCCGGAGCACTCGTTCCGCTCGGCTCGCCGATCCATGTCACGGGCGAGGTCATGAAGTCCGTGATGGGCCCGACGCCGCTCGCGATCGGTCTGTTCGCAAACGCCAGCGGAGGCTCACCGACCTTCTCGGCCACCTGGGACTACTTCGACATTGCGCCGCTGCCGACCACCGCCGTCGCAAAGCTCACCATCGATCCCAGCGGATCCGACATGGTCACCGGCAGCACGTATCAAACCGGCACCTTCAAGCTGCAGAACCTCTCCACCAACGGTCAGCACATCGAATCGTTCACGCTCGATATCAGCACGGCGATTTTTCCGGATGTCGTGTTCGACACCACCGGCACGGCTGGCGACCCCGTGGCGAAGGACTTTCAACAGAACTCCGTCACCTCCGGCGTCAGTGTGAACCACGGCGGCGCCACGCACCCGCACAACGGCGTCGATGGCGAGGACGGTTACGATCACGTCGACGTCTCGTTCAACAGTTTCCCGCCCAACGGCCAGCTTACATTCTCGATCGACGTGGATCCGACCAGCGTGAAAGGCGCACCGCAACCCGGGCCGCACGACGCGGCCAGCGTCTCCGGCCTCGAGCTGATCGGCGCCACCGCGACGGTCTATTTCAGCGACGGCACAGTGCAACGCACCCGCCTGGGCCGGCTGGAGAACAGCGTCGACGCCTCCTACGGCTGGCTGCGCGGCGACAAACCGCCGAAGCCGTCCGTCCTCGTCGTCGGCAAATCCTCGCCGGTGAAAACCAATCATGCGGAGATCGTGCGCGTTTCCGGTCCGCCCGGCCTCACCGTCTCGCTCGTCGTGATCGAAGGCGGTCTCTACACCGCCGGCCTGCCCAACGGCGGCTACGACATCGATCCCTTCGAAGCCAACACCGCCATCAAGGTCACGGAGCTCAGCGCCGTGCTGAACAACGAGGGTTACGCGGATATCACCGTCACTCCCACCAAGACCGATCCGGAAGCAGGCCTGAACTTCGTCACCGCAACGCTGCTGAACACAAACGGCGTCAAGGGGCCCGCCTCGGATCCGTTGCTCATCTGGTATGACCCGTCCTTCGGCGGCAGCGACACGCAACCGCCCTCGGCGCCGGGCAACGTTTCCGCGACCTCCATCACTTCGCGGAGCATCACGCTCGCATGGTCCGCCGCCAGCGACAACGTCGGCGTCGTCGGCTACGATATCCTGCGCGACGGCCAGTTGCTCACGTCGACCACCGGCTTGACCTACACCGATATCGGTCTCGATCCGGAGGTCGCCTACAGCTACGCGATCGTGGCTCGTGACGAAAGCGGCAACGACTCCACACCCGCGACTGTCGACGCGACCACCACGCCCGGCGGCACCGTCGTGCTGCGCGTGAATGCCGGCGGCAACGCCTTCACCGATAGTCATGGCGCCGCCTGGACCGCGGACAACGGCTACAACACCGGCACAACGTCCAGCACGTCGCACGCGATCGATCGGGCGATCGACGATACGCTGTTCAAGTCGCGGCGCCTCGATTCCTCCGCGAGTTCGCCGGATCTGATCTACAGCTTCACGCTGCCCAACGGCGACTACGAGGTGCAGCTCTTCTTTTCAGAAAACGACACAGCCAACTCCGCCGTCGGCAAACGCGTGTTCGACGTCCTGCTGGAAAACAGTGTCGTCATCGACAATTTCGACATTTTTGCCGCTGCCGGCGCGCCCTACACCGCCGTCGTGCTCGCCGGCACCACCACCGTCAGCGACGGCCAGCTCAACATCGCGTTCGGCCGCGTCTCCGGCAACCCGCAGGTCAACGCCATCAAGGTGATCCGCCTCAGCGAAGCCCCCGCCGACACGCAGGCGCCGACCGCGCCGGGAGCGTTGAGTTTCACCAACGTCACGTCCAGCAACGCTACGGTGAGCTGGTCCGCCGCGACCGACAATGTCGGCGTCACCGGCTATCGCGTCTCCCGCAACGGCACGACGCTGACAACCACTTCGAACCTCTCCTTCAACGACAGTGGGCTCTCGCCGGCGACCACTTATCAATACTCCGTCGTCGCCCTCGACGCCGCCGGCAACACGTCCAGCCCGTCCACCGGCTCCGTCACCACCGCCGGCGGCGGCTCGACGCCCACCACGATCCGCGTCAATGCCGGCGGTCCGGCCTACGTCGATTCGCTCGACCGCACCTGGTCCGCCGACACCGGCTACAACTCCGGCAAGACCTACTCCGTGACGACTGACGTCAGCGGCACCCCCGATCCCACGCTGTATCAGACCGAGCGTTACGACGACCCGGTGTCTCCGGTCCTTCAATACACCTTCCCGGTCGTCAACGGTTCCTACCTGGTCCGGCTCCACTTTGCGGAAACCTACTCCCGCACCCAAGGCGCCGGCCTGCGCGTCTTCGACATCGACCTTGAAGGCTCCCGCGCCTTCGAGAATGTCGACATCTACGCCCTCGCCGGCGGCGGCCACAAGGCTCTCGTCCTCGAACAGACGCTCACCGTCTCCGACGGCCAGCTCAATCTCGGCTTCGCTCACGAAGTCGAGAACCCAAAGATCAACGCCATCGAGATCCTGCCCGCCGACACGGAACCGCCAGCCGATACCCAGCCGCCGACGGCACCCGGCGCGTTGACCTTCACCAACGTCACCTCGTCCGCAGTCACGCTCCAGTGGTCCGCCGCCACCGACAACGTTGGCGTCGCCGGCTATCGTGTTTCCCGCGACGGCGCCGTCATCGGCACGACGAGCAATCTCACGTTCACCGACACCGGACTATCCCCGGCGACCACCTACGCGTATTCCGTCGTCGCCTTCGACGATGCCGACAACGCCTCCACCGCCAGCCCGGCGTCGGTCGCCACCGCCAGCGGCGGCACTACCGGCACCGCGATTCGCGTGAACGCCGGCGGCCCCGCCTACGTCGATGCGCTCGGCCGCACCTGGTCCGCCGACACCGGCTACAACACCGGCAGCGCCTCCTCCGAAAACGTCACCGTCACCGACACCAACGATCCGTATCTCTTCAAAACCAACCGCTACGACGCTCCTGGCGGCGCCACGCTCACGTATACCTTCCCCGTCCCGAACGGCGCCTATCTCGTGCGCCTGCACTTTGCCGAGACTTACGGTCCCAGCAAAGCGCCCGGTAAACGCATCTTCGATATCGATCTGCAATCCGAGCGGATCTTCGAAGACGTCGACATCTTCTCCCTCGCCGGCGGCGGCAACAAAGCCCTCGTCCTCGAACACAACCTCAACGTCTCCTCCGGCCAGATCGCGATCAAACTCATCGCCCAAGCCGGCAACTCCCGCATCAACGCCCTCGAAATCATCCCGAGCGACGAAGCCCCGGCCGACACGCAGGCGCCGACCGCGCCGGGAGCGTTGAATTTCACCAACGTCACTTCCAGCAGCGCCAGCGTCAGCTGGGCTGCCGCGACCGACAATGTCGGCGTCACCGGCTATCGCATCGCCCGAAACGGCACGACGCTGACAACCACTTCGAACCTCTCCTTCAACGACAGTGGGCTCTCGCCGGCGACCACTTATCAATACTCCGTCGTCGCCCTCGACGCCGCCGGCAACACGTCCAGCCCGTCCACCGGCTCCGTCACCACCGCCGGCGGCGGCTCGACGCCCACCACGATCCGCGTCAATGCCGGCGGTCCGGCCTACGTCGATTCGCTCGACCGCACCTGGTCCGCCGACACCGGCTACAACTCCGGCAAGACCTACTCCGTGACGACTGACGTCAGCGGCACCCCCGATCCCACGCTGTATCAGACCGAGCGTTACGACGACCCGGTGTCTCCGGTCCTTCAATACACCTTCCCGGTCGTCAACGGTTCCTACCTGGTCCGGCTCCACTTTGCGGAAACCTACTCCCGCACCCAAGGCGCCGGCCTGCGCGTCTTCGACATCGACCTTGAAGGCTCCCGCGCCTTCGAGAATGTCGACATCTACGCCCTCGCCGGCGGCGGCCACAAGGCTCTCGTCCTCGAACAGACGCTCACCGTCTCCGACGGCCAGCTCAATCTCGGCTTCGCTCACGAAGTCGAGAACCCAAAGATCAACGCCATCGAGATCCTGCCCGCCGACACGGAACCGCCAGCCGATACCCAGCCGCCGACGGCACCCGGCGCGTTGACCTTCACCAACGTCACCTCGTCCGCAGTCACGCTCCAGTGGTCCGCCGCCACCGACAACGTTGGCGTCGCCGGCTATCGTGTTTCCCGCGACGGCGCCGTCATCGGCACGACGAGCAATCTCACGTTCACCGACACCGGACTATCCCCGGCGACCACCTACGCGTATTCCGTCGTCGCCTTCGACGATGCCGACAACGCCTCCACCGCCAGCCCGGCGTCGGTCGCCACCGCCAGCGGCGGCACTACCGGCACCGCGATTCGCGTGAACGCCGGCGGCCCCGCCTACGTCGATGCGCTCGGCCGCACCTGGTCCGCCGACACCGGCTACAACACCGGCAGCGCCTCCTCCGAAAACGTCACCGTCACCGACACCAACGATCCGTATCTCTTCAAAACCAACCGCTACGACGCTCCTGGCGGCGCCACGCTCACGTATACCTTCCCCGTCCCGAACGGCGCCTATCTCGTGCGCCTGCACTTTGCCGAGACTTACGGTCCCAGCAAAGCGCCCGGTAAACGCATCTTCGATATCGATCTGCAATCCGAGCGGATCTTCGAAGACGTCGACATCTTCTCCCTCGCCGGCGGCGGCAACAAAGCCCTCGTCCTCGAACACAACCTCAACGTCTCCTCCGGCCAAATCGCGATCAAACTCATCGCCCAAGTCGGCAACTCCCGCATCAACGCCCTCGAAATCATCCCGAGCGATTGACCTGCCCCTCGGGGTGAAACGGAGGCGAAAACGAAATACGTCGGATTTGTCCTTGCCGTTGACTTTGGCGCCAACGTAGTAAACTCCGCTTTCCCGATCAGGCTAGAGTCAAGGCGCGGTAGCCAAGTGGTAAGGCCGAGGTCTGCAAAACCTCTATGCGCCGGTTCAATTCCGGCCCGCGCCTCCAATTCTAAGTGCTTTCAGCACTCGTGGTTTTGGAGTCCGGGGTCCGAAGTGGACACCAAAACGGACACCAGAAAACTACTCCGTCACAGCTTAGCTTAGCCGGCGTTAACTCGCCGACTACCCGCTAACTCATCGGAATCGGCTTCATGTATCTTCGCGGTTGCCACAAGAACCATGAGAGCACGTTACCGCCTAACTCGGCGAGGCAGCCGAGGAGACAAGTTCTACTGCGTAGACTCCACGACCGGAAAACGCACTAGCCTGAATACGTCAGACGAGCAATCGGCGAAGCGGATCGTCGCCGCAAAAAATGAAGCGGAGCGCCAACCGGTGCTGAACCTCCAAATCGCGCGAGCCTACTTGATGGGCTCCGACAGCGGCATCAGCACACGGACATGGCGAGATGCGATCGAGCGTCTCACGAACATGAAGCAGGCGGCCAATCGCGAACGCTGGAAGCGAGCTGCAAAAGACAAGGCGTTCGCTTTGCTGCTCCCGCTCGTGATCACGGAAACGCGCGCTGAAATCCTCCTGAAGGTGCTTCAGCTCGGCTGTGTCTCGACGAACATCTACCTTCGGCGGCTGCACAACTTCTGCTTGGACATGAACTGGCTGCCGTGGCCGTTGATTCCAAAGCGCCAGTGGCCGGCGATCCGCTTTAAGGAAAAGCGCGCAATCACTTGGGAGGAGCACAGCAGGATTTTGGGACGAGAGAAAAACCCGGAGCGAAAGGCATTCTACGCGCTCGCATGGCACGTCGGCGCATCGCAATCCGACTTGGCGAACCTGCAAGCGGAGGACGTGGACTGGTCGGCCCGGATTATTTGCTTCGTCAGGATGAAAACGCGTTTCCGCGGCGTGCAACCACCTCAGATTCGATTCGGCTCCGAGGTCGAGACGATCTTGGCCACGCTGCCGAAAACCGGCCCACTCTTCCCATACTTACGGGGTGTCGAACCTGGCCACCGTGCGACAGAATTCCGTCAGCGCTGCATCGGACTAGGCATCCATGGCGTAACCTTGCACTCCTACCGCTACGCGTGGGCTGAACGAGCAAAGGTGGTTGGATATCCTGAACGGTTCGCTCAATTGGCCCTCGGCCACGGCAGCAAAGCCGTCCATCGGGCATATGCGCGGAAGGCTCAAGTCACTTTGCCTCCGCTGGAGGACTACGAGAGAAACATCACGCCGGCACCGATCGTCCCGCTCCCGCTGGCTGCCACGGGTTAATTCGCCTCCCAGCTACGCCACCAAATCGATCTGCGAAGGGCCGTTTTCCGCAATGAGCAGGGAACGGCCTTTTTTGCGGAGGTTCTTCTGACGCCAGTGCTCGCTCACGACATTGGTTACCTTCGACAGCCACGCTCGATCTTTCGCGAGAAACCGTTTCTCCCCGCTCTCGCGGTAAAGCTCGTAAAGGACGTCGTAACCCGGCGCGAGCTCGGTCCAGAAGGAGGAACGCACGTCGCCGAAATCAGCCGCCGGACGGGCGATCCGCGCCGCCACATAGCGGTCGCCCGCGGCCACGGCCCGTTCCAGATACTCTCGATCCTTCGTTACGCGATACCACGCGAGATTCAGCGCGAGGCCGTCGCGGTCGGTGAGGATCGGCGTCGCCGCGGAGATCGGCCGTTGCATCGCCGGCGCGAGCTTCTCGCGCAACACCGTCGTGCGACCGCCGGTCAGGCGGTAGGAAGCGGCCATGTCCACGGGGTAGTTCACGAACCCTCCCATGAAATCGGCCGCGTCGAACTTCGTGGTGTTGCTTTTTCGCGACAGCGCATACTCCAGCGTCGGCCGGGCGCGGCGTTCCAGGATCTCCGCCCGGTCAAACACCAGCGCCAGCGAGATGGCGTCGGCGGCCGATTGCTGGCGACCGGTGCCCGGCCCTCCGTCGTTCTGATAACCCCACGTCTTGTAACGGGGATACCAATACGCGAACTCGTCCCGGAGAAAATAGTCGGTCATGTTTTCGATCGTCGTGTTCAGCGAGACCTCCAGGTTTTCGCGAACGTCGCCGAAGCGATAAAGCGAGCGCGCCAGATGTTCATAGGCGTCGAACCAGGAGCCTTGTCTAACCACCAGCCGGAGCCGGAACGTGTAATTCTCCCCGGGTGCCCGGATTGACTCGGGACCGCCCAAAATCGGGGCGAAGAGCATCGGTTGTGCCTCACCCGCCGCGTTTCGCACCAGCACGCCAAAACGAGAATCGGAAATCGTCGGCATCCGATAGGGCATTTCGGCTGCGTCTGCCCCGACGCCCACGGCCGCACCGTTGAATCCGGCCATGACAAACGGAATCGGACACTGGAACTCCTTCGTCAGATAGGAACGATTCGGAAATCGGCGCTCCTGCCACACCAGCGGCTGCCAGATCCAGTCCGCGTCGCGCATCGCGCGCGCCGGCGCCCCGGCGTAGCCGACCGAAAACTGGCCGGCCTCCTTTGGCTTCAGTTCGAAACTCAAAGCCGGCGCCGTGCCGTCGTCGGGCAACCGCACTTCCGCACGCAGCGCATAACCGGGCTGCTCCGGAAAATCCCAGACGATGCGATCGCCCTCCTGCCGCGCCGCGTTCGCATGCAGGCGGGTGCGCGGCCGGGCGGCGACAAGGTAATCCGTTTCCTTCTCCCACGAGGGAACGACGTAGTTCGTATTTCCGACCGAACCTTCGTCGAGATACTTCCCGCCTTTCGGGTCCATTCTCGTCTGCTGCCCTTTCCGCTGATGAACAACGACGAACTCGGGGGCAAAAACAGCCCGCGCCCCGCTCCGTTTCTCCGTCAACACCAGCGCTCCATCGGCACGCGAATCGGCTCGGTAACTTTCATTTTCCAACGTCGCCGCGTTTCCAATGCTGGCGTCGGCGACGGGCCCCGCCTGTATTTCCGCCGGCGGTTCGCTGGTGGCTTCCTCCGGCAACGGCGCCGGCCGCCCCCACTCCACGGCTACGGCCACGCCGCGCTCCCAGTTGGCCGCTTCGACCAAAATTTCATAAGGCCGCCCCTGCCTCATCGGGACGTGAACCGTCGCGGGATCCGCTCCCGCCTCCGTTTCTGCGAGCAGTTTTCCGTCGATGCGCAGCGCGATCGGCCCGCTCACGCGCACCGGGAAAACGCCTGAGACCGCCGGCGTGAGCGTGCCGGTCCAGCGCGCGGATAGCCTCGGAGCCGCCAGCCCGGCGGGGGCGTCGGCTTCGCTGCCAACATATGTTTCCAATCGCGTCGTCGCCGGCGCTCCGGCGAGCACCGCGTTGTCGTAATACGCGGCATTGAACGCGCGATCCCCGTCGCGGGCGTTGATCTCGCCCAGCGATCCCACGCCAAGTTGGGAGAATTCGGCGGCGAGCGCGAGGGCCGGCGTGAGCAGGAGAACGAGGTGACGAAACAGGGCAGTCATGGAGAGGATTCGACGGGCATCACCACATAGTCCGCGTCTGGCGCGGCCGTGAAGCGCGCGAGATGGGTGCCTTGATCCGGATGCGACCGCGCGACGGTGCGGCCGGAAATCGAAACAGAAAATGCTGCGGGCGCGCGCAGCGCCACGGGCGCCACGGTGTCGGCGCGGAGCGTGGCCGTGGCGAGGCGACCATCCGACCAGCGCGCCCCCACCGTGAAGCCGCCCCGCGCGCGCCAGCCGGAAAACTGTCCGTCCGGCCACACCGCCGGCAACGCGGGCAGCAGCTCGATGGCGTCCGCATGACTTTGCAACAGCATCTCGGCCAGCGCCGCGGCGCCGCCGAAATTGCCGTCGATCTGAAACACGTTTTCCCGGTCCTTGCGCGGATGCGTATTCATCAGATTCGGGAACACGCATCGCGCGAGCAGCGAGTGAAAGGCATCGTGCGCTTGCGCGGGTTTTCCCAGACGGGCCCACAGACCCGCGTTCCAGGCCAGGCTCCAGCCGGTGTTGCTGCTGTCGCTCAGATTGACTGCGCTGGTCACGCCGCCACCCGAAACGCGAAACGCCAGCGAACGGACCGCCGCGGCCGCGAGTTCCGGGGTGCTCCGCGGCGTGATTCCCGCTCCGGGATAAACGGCGTAAAGATGCGACATGTGCCGGTGCCCCGGCTCCCGCTCGGGGAACGCCTGCGACCATTCGAGCAGACGTCCGTCCGCCCCGATTTGCGGTTCCGCCAGCCGGGAGCGGGCCTCGGTCACTTCCTCCACGAACGCATCCTGCACCCTCAGTTCAGCCGCCGCCGCGAGACAATTGTCGAACAGCTCGGCGACGATCTGCTGGTCCATCGCCGGCCCCATATCGAGATTTCCACTACGGCCGTCGTCGAGCCGGTAGGAGTTTTCCGGCGAAATCGAGGGACCGCTGACCAGCTGGCCGGAACGCGGATCGGCCACCAGCCAGTCGAGGAAAAACTCCGCCGCTTCCTTCATCGCCGGATAGCCTCGCTCGCGCAGAAACGCCTGGTCGCCCGTGAATCGATAATGCTCCCAGAGGTGCTGGCACAGCCACGCCGCGCCCACCGGCCAGACCGTCAACCCCTTCACCGGGCTGGTGAACGACCAGAGATCGGTGCGATGCGCCGCGACAAATCCACGCGCGCCATAAACCTCGCGCGCCGTGCGACGTCCATTGACGCGCAACCGGTCGATCAGATCGAACAACGGCGTGTGCAGTTCACCGAGGGCCGATACTTCCGCGAGCCAGTAGTTCATCTGGGCGTTGATGTCGAAATGCCACCCGCAGAACCACGGAGGATTGGGATCGTCGTTCCACAATCCCTGCAGGTTGGCCGGCAGCCCGCCGGGTCGGGAGGAGGCGATGAACAGGTAACGTCCGAAATGGAAGAAAAGCGCTGCCAACCCTGGATCGTTCGCACCCGCACGCACCCGCGCCACTCGTTCGTCTGTGGGCAGCCTGTCCTCTGCAGGATCGCCGAGCGTCAGTCTCGCCCGCGCAAAGTATCGCGCGTGATCTTCGCGATGGCGGCGCTGGAGCATCACGTCGTCCCACCGGCTCGTTTCTTCCAGCTGCCGGATGCATGCCGCGGCGGGTTCGGCTCCGCCGAAATCCGCCGCCGCCGCGAGACGCAGCGTCACCGCATCGGCTTCCTGCACGTGCAACGTCGCATCCTTCGTGGTCATCCGTCCGGCTTGCAGACGTGCTTGCAACTGCGCGGCGAACCGCACGCCCGCCGTCGGCAATCCCGCATCGGCCTGACCCGCCAAGGAAAGGCCGGTGGAGGTCGCCGCGGTTGTCGGCCCACCGACATCCCGCGTCAAACGGGCGTGGAAGGAAATCGCTCCGGGCGTGTTCGCCGTCAGCCGCACAACGACAATCTGGTCGGGGGCGCTGACGAACACCTCGCGAACGTAGTCTGTGTTACCCGAACGAAAGGTGATCCGCACCACCCCGCTAGCCAGATCGAGCTCTCGCCGGTAGTTGGTCACCGGCCCGGGCAATGCGGAGTCGAGCCATAGATCCGCGAGCGGCTGATACGCGCCGGCCGGGCGCTCACCGAGAAACTCGCGATTGACGAGCGCCTCGGCCTCCTTGACCCGTCCCGAGAAGAGCAGCCCGCGAACCTCCGGCAAAAATCGCCACGCGCCCACCCGGTCGTAGTCGCCCGGCCCGCCGGACCAAACAGAACTTTCGTTGAGCTGCAGCCGCTCGTTTTCCACTCCGCCAAAAACCATCGCGCCGAGCCGGCCGTTGCCGACGGGTAGTGCTTCGCTCCAGGTTGAAGCTGGCTGCCGATACCACAGCCGGTCGCCGGCTTCTGCCGCATGCGGCAGGATCGCCAGGCACACCGCGCATGCAGCCGGAAATCGCAGGGACCGCAGGCTCATGGCGTGGTCTCCAGGAGATAACGGGTGCCGGCGATCGCGTCGAACGTCAGCACGTGGCCTCCGCCGTCGGGCTGACTGCGAAGCCTCCCCAGACGAAACGGTTGCGCCGCTCGCACCGTGCAGGAGCCGTTGTTTGCGGCGGTGATTGCCGCCTCGTGCAGCAATCCGTCGTTCCACCACTGATCCACCGTGAAGCCGCCGCGGGCGCGCAGGCCGGTGACGCTGCCTTTCCGCCAGGCGCCGGGCAAGGCGGGCAGCAGTTCGATCGCTCCCGCGTGGCTCTGCAACAGCATCTCCGCAAGGGCGGCGGTGGTGCCGAAATTGCCGTCGATCTGAAAGCAGGCGGTGTTGCCGCCAAGCCGCGGATGCGAATCCATCAGGTTCGGCCAGGTCGTGCGCTCGAGTTGCAGCCGGAGCTGTTCGTGCGCCAGCGCCTTGTCCCCGAGTCGCGCGGCCAGCGCAATGCTCCATGCGCGGCTCCAGCCCGTCCATCCGCTGTAGTGATCGAGGCGGCGCCGCAGGGCCTTGCCGGCAGCCTCGGCCAGCTCCGGCGTTCCTCTGGGCGTAAACTCCGCGCCGGGATAAAGCGGATAGAGATGCGAGAGGTGCCGATGACCGGGCTCGGTCTCGCCATAGTCGGCGCGCCACTCCTGCAACCGGCCGTCGGACGCGATCGCATACGGCGCCATCGCCGTGAGGCGCGCGCCAACCTCGGCGCGCAACTCCGGATCGACGTCGAGGATCTCCGCAGCGCGCAGGTAGTGCGTAAACACCTCGCGAGCGATCGCCATGCTCATGGTCACACCGACGTCGACATGCACAGGCTGGCCGTCGTCAGGACCAACAAAACGATTTTCCGGCGAATAGGTGGGCCCCGTCAGCCACCGGCCGCTCGCCGGATCGCGCCCCATCGTGTCGAGATAGAAAAGGGCGCAGTCCTTGAGAAACGGATACGCCCGCCGACGCAGGAAATCCCGATCTCCCCTGAACGCGTAGTGCTCCCAGTAATGCTGCGCGACCCAGCCTGCAAAATCCGGCCAGTAACCCGACGTCGTCTTCGGGCCGTAGTTGGTCATCGAATGCAGCACCAGGCCGCGCGCGCCGTAGGAAAGACGCGCCGTCTCGCGTGCGGCAGGCAGGAAGCTGTCGATCAGGTCGAACAGCGCGGTGTGGCACTCCGCGAGGTTGGTCGTCTCCGCCGGCCAGTAATTCATCTCAACGTTGATGTCCGACGTGTGTTGCCCGAACCACGGCGGCAACAGGCTGTCGTTCCACAGCCCCTGCAACGGCGGCGGTAACGTGCCAGGCCGCGAGGACGCGATCATGAGGTAGCGACCGAACTGGAAATACAGCGCGAACAAGTCGGGATCGCGATCGGTCTGCTGATCGACGCGGTTGTCCTGGACGCCCCACATCTGTGCCATGATGCGACGATTCGTGGGCAGTGTCGCCGCTCGCGTCCGCCCCAGATCGAGGCTTACCCGTCGGAAGAGCGATTGATGATCGGTCACGTGGGCGGTCTTCAAAGCCTCGAACGGCTGCGATGTCACCGCGGCGAGGTCGCGCGCGGCCGACGTGGCGGGATCGTTGCCCCGGAAGTCGGTGCCGACGGACATGAGAATCGTAACCGCGTCCGCTCCTGAGACGCGAAAACCTTCCGCCGTGGCGGTCACAGTCCCTCCCTGATTCCGGACCAGAAAGCGGGCGTCGAATCGAGTTCCCTCAGGATGCGCCCGGCCCTGCCAGCTGAAGCGATTGTCGCCGAGCGCGTGCCAGAGCGGCCGCGGCGGGGTGGTCACACTCGCCACCTTCGGGCCAAGCTCGGCATCGTAGCGATACATGTCAGCCTCCACGTCGCGTCGGTAGTCCATCGACGCCTCGAAGTTGATCGCTCCCGGCCGATCGGCCGTGAGTTGGATCACCATCACTTGCGCGGGATGGCTCGCGAAAACCTGCCGGGTGTAGTTTACGCCGCCGGCGGTGTAGGTCGTGGTGGCTACGGCGGTATCGAGGTCGAGACTCCGACGGTAATGCTGCTCGCGCGCGCCGCCATGATCGAAGTGCAGGAACAGGTCGCCCAGCGGTTGTGCCACATGGCGGTTGCCGGAGGTGCCGGGTATGGGCTCGGCCGCTGGCAGCGCCAGCCTGGCGAGATCCTCCGGGGAAAGCTTGAACTCCTCAGACTTCCGGAACTCACCTCGGAAAATCAGCTCCTGCCGGCGTCGGCGGGTTTCCGCGAACGCCGGGTTGGTCATGGCAGGCCGGGGCGTTCCAGACCAAATCGTTTCCTCGTTGAGTTGAATGTGTTCGCGAATGGCTCCGCCGAAAACCATGGCCCCCATCCGTCCATTGCCCACCGGCAAAGCCTCCTCCCAATAAACCGCCGGACGGTCATACCACATCACGAGCGGCGATGACTCCGCCTGAAGCGAACCGGCAAACGCTATAAAAACCGATACAATATATATGGGGGTCTTCATGATATATGGGAGCTAAAGCATGGAATCGAACTGGTCTGACCTGAAGGGGCGACGTCCTCGGCTGGGATGGTATCGCTAAGAGGATCCGCCTCGATCTTCCGGAGCGATTCGCGTCAACCATCGCAACGACACCGGCCCGAGAAGTCCCGCGGGCACGAGCGGCGAGTCCGCCTCGTAATGCTTCCACGTGCTGAAACTGTGACGCGGATCCTTAGCGCGTTTCGCAGGATCGTAGAGCCAATCGGGCAGCTGCAGCAGACGTCCGTCGGTGAATTTGCTCACGCCGCGCGGTTGGTAGGAATAAGGCACCGGCGTGGCTTCGTCGCCGATCAGGCGGTTGATCCACCGATTCGCCACGTGTACTTCCAGCGTATTCTCGCCGGCTCGCAACAGCGGTGTGACCTCGACCTGGAATGGTGCACGCCACACCGGCTTCGCGTCCGTTCACGAATACGCGCGCAATGTCCGCCACGACGCCGAGATCGATCATCGCCACCTGATGTTGATCCGGCGGGGCCGCCACCTCGAAACGGGTGCGGTAAATCGCCGTGCCGGAGTAATGACGGATTCCGGGTTCCACGCGGTCGGGCCAGGAGATCAGTTCCGGGAACGTTGCGTTCGGCGGGGCGCCGCGGCCGTCCCTGAACTCCACGTCCCAAGGACCGGCGATCGCGACGCCTGCAGGGAGCGGGCGGGCTTCGATTCGTTCCCGCACGCCATCGGAATACACGACGTCGAGGCTCGTGGCGGAGGTCAGCAGTTCACCGGGGCGCACCGCTGCGATCCCCTCGCCCGCCGCCTCGATCCACCGTTTCGGTAGCGCGTCGCGGAACACGACGAAAGTCGATCCCCACGGTTCCAGCGTCACCGGCAGCGACACGCCGGTCTCCGTGCGGCGATAAACCGGCGCCGTGCCACGCGTCCCCAACGCGGGATCCCACAATTCCGGCATTCGGTTCGGCTGCCGGAAATCCAGCTGCAGTCGTCGCGATCGATCCGAATAGTTGAAGACGAAATAGATTTCCGCTCCCGGCGCCG
This sequence comes from Opitutaceae bacterium, assembly GCA_040255565.1. Lineage (GTDB taxonomy): Bacteria > Verrucomicrobiota > Verrucomicrobiia > Opitutales > Opitutaceae > Opitutus. The sequence goes on from JBDZVH010000004.1 coordinate 675,089, forward strand.
AGCGGTGGATGAATTTCACGTCGCCGCCGGCCGTATCGCCACCGACGTCCGGCGCGATCTTCTCTAGTGCGAGAATGTCGCGCGGCTTCACTCCGGCATACACCTTCCCGCGCCCCAGCGACTTCGATTTCACTCCCTGGCCATCCAGCCCGCCCCAAATCTCGGCGACGAGTTGGTCGAACTCAGCGCGTTTTTCCCAATCCTTGAGGCCTGCGGGAGCGACTGGAGGTTCGCCGGAAAGTAGCGCCCCGGCGACGACGAGGTCGCGAAGTTTCCGCAGCGTCGAAACTCGGGCCACCCAGGTTTTCGCGGTGAGTTTCTCCGGGGTCACCAGCAACCGGAAACGGCCGCCAGCGGCGTGCTGGATCACGCCGTCGCGCACCGTCATCGCCGCCAGATAATCGGGGTAACCTACTTCATAATCGTAGCCGGCCAGCGAATCGGCCGTCGCGGCGGGCAGGCCGTAACCGAGATCCTCGTCGACCAGCAAACAGACATCGGCGACCGTGCGGCCCTGCTGTAGCAGGAACTGACTGCGGCCGAGGTAGCCGAGCCACGCGTCGGCGTAGGGCCACCAGGTATTCAGCCGGCCGAAATGCACGCCATAGCGACCGAGCGCGAAACCCGGCGCCGCTGCGGAGACGGGTTGATGCGTGAGCGAGTGGAGCGCGAATCGATTCAGCCCCAGCGTGAACGCGTAATCGCCCGCCCGTTTCAGCGTGCCCGGCGTGTTCTGAAACCGTCCGTTCTCCGGCGTGGCCGTGAACGCTTCGGCTGCGACCACCGCGCGGCCGTGGAAACTCGCGGCCGACGTCGACATCTTGATGCGAGAAGCACGGCTGGCGGCGTCGGGCACCCAAAACTCGTTCATCGGCACGTCGACGTGCCGGTTGGCCGACATCGGCGTGATGGGTCCGCCCTGACTTTCGGAGTAGATCTGCAAACCATGGCGCGCCGCCAGGCGGTGCATCGTGCCATAGTAGTTTTCGGCAATGAGTTCCTCGATGACGTGGCGGAAATCCCACAACACCGCCTCGGTGCGATCCCGCGAACCGACGATCCGTCCGGTCAGGACCGGCAGCCACGGAAGCAAATCGTAACCGGCGCGGCCGCGAAACTCCTCCGGAAACGCCGCCGTCCAGTTCTGAAATCCGCCCTCGAAACTGTCGAAGAGCAGCCCGTTGAACGTGCGACCAGTGAGCGGGCCGGCATCGCGAATCAGACGTTCGATTGAACGCTCAAACTGAAACTCGACGGCTTTGGCGTCGAACTTGTCGATCTCGAGACCATGCCCTTCGGGCACGGCCGGATGATTGGTTTTGCCCGTCGTGGTGAAGCCGAAACGTAGCAGCGTCCAGTCGCCCGGCGGCAACTCGACCGTGAGCTGTCCCATGGCATCCATTTTGCCGGTCAGATCGATGATGGACGCGGGGGCGATGCCGGGCGTATCCGGTCCGGTGGGACGGGTGACGGGCTTGGCCGCCCAGCTAATTTTAGGTTCGAGGTTTTCGATTCGTGCGCTCGTCGCCGGCACTGCCAGCAACGCGATATCCCGGTAAAACCGTTCCTTCGGCACGCCCCGTCCGCCGTAGTAAGGCGTGAGATCGGGAAGCGGCAGCGTCGCGGCGAGTGCACCCCCGCCGCTCACGGACGTTTCCGTCCAGACGAGCCGCTTCATTGACCGCTCGGGCGTCACCCAAGGTCCGCCGCTCGCGGACCACCCAGGCGTGTTCATGACGTGAAACTCGAGGCCCAGTTCCGCCGCCTTGCGCATCGCGAACTGCACGTGTTCATGCCAGTTCTCCGTGCCGTAGCGCACCGGGCCCGGCGGCAGATAGATCTCCACGTCGAACATCTGCACTCCGCCGAGTCCTTGTTGCCGGAAACTTTCCAGGTCGGCCGCTATGCCTTCCTTCGTGACATTGCCGTTGATCCAATGCCACCAACCCAGCGGTCGCGCACTCACCGGAGGATCGGCAAAACCGCGGGCCAGTGGATCGGCCGGCGGGGTTCCAGCGAAGCCTGTCACTACGAACACGAGCGATGCCAACGAAACGCGAATACTGGATTTCATACGGATACGGAGGTGGGGACCAGACAACCTGCGGATCGCTCGCAAGGTCGTACGAAAACGAAAGCCGATGGGGGCGAGCAACTGGCGGGGCATTTCCAGCAAGGGATGGCCCGCGCCCCTTGACAAAGTCGCGCATGGTCAACCGTTGAGCGTTCGCCGGGACCAGTAGATCACAGACAGGCTCTCTTTCTTGGGTCCAACTTCCGTCCGTCAAACCTGGCACCCTCACCGGAGTCGATTTCGGCTAACGCACCGAGTCGCCGTCAGCCTTTTGCGGCGATCAAGGCTGATGTTTAACGGTTAAGCGCTGCCTCTCTCGCTCCTCTTGATACCCCGAGGATCACTCCATGTCGGCGTTTGCTCCTGGCTCCGATGTCCTCTTCTCATCGCTTAACTGCAACGACAATGTCGCGTCCGAACTCGTTGCCGCTCCGGCAGGTTCACCTGGATTTTCACACCTCGCCGTTCATTCCGGACGTTGGCGCCGAGTTCGATCCGGCGGAGTTCGTCGCCACACTGCAGAAAGCGCACGTCAACAGCGTCACCGTGTTCGCAAAGTGCCATCACGGGATGTGCTACTATCCGACGAAGACCGGCACGCCGCATCCCGCGCTGCGCGGCCGCGACCTGCTCGGCGAAATGATCGAGGCACTCCACCGTGCTGGCATTCGCGCCCCGGTCTACACGACAGTGGCTTGGGAGGAGGACGTCGCCCACCGCTTCCCGGCTTGGCGGCAAATGCGCGCCGATGGCACATTCGCCCGCGCCGGTAATGCCGACCCCACCAAACCGCCACATCCCGGCGGCTGGCATTTCAACGATTGGTGCCATCCGGATTACCAGGACTATCTCGAAGCCCACGTCCGCGAACTGCTCGAACGCTACGAGGTCGACGGGATATTCTTCGATATCCTCTTTCACGATCACCTCGCCCATCATTCCGACGCTTCGCGCGCGCTGCGCCAGCGGCACGGGTTGCTGGGAAACGATGAAGCGACCTTCCAGCGGTTTGAGACATTTGCACAGGAGGAATTCTGCAGGCGCTTCACTTCCCTGGTGAAATCCTCCGCCCACAAAGCTACGATATTCTACAACTCCGTCTTCGATCCGATGATCGATGCGCAACTCGGTGCGCGTCGCCGCAGCCGGCACATGACGCATTTCGAGATCGAATCGCTACCCTCCGGATTCTGGGGCTATCACCATTTTCCCCGCGCCGCCCGCAGTGCCGGTCGATGGCGAAAGCATTGGATCGGTATGACCGGCCGCTTCCAAAAAATGTGGGGCGACTTCGGCGGCATCAAGCCGCCCGCCGCGCTCGAATACGAATGCTTCCGCGCCCAAGCTCTCGGGGGCGGGAACTCCGTCGGCGATCAACTCCCACCCCGCGGCCGTCTCGACCCCGCTGCTTACGATCTTATCGGCAAGGTCTATGCCCAATGCGCCGCGGCCGAGCCGTTCTATTCAGGTAGCAGCGCGCTTCAACACGTTGGCATCCTGACCGCGCACGGCGTCAGCCGTTCGTCTCACGCCGCGGCGAAAAGCGACGAAGGTGCTGTGCTGATGTGTGAGGAAAGTCACTACGACTGCGCCGTGCTCGACGACGCCGACGCGCTCGACGGCTACGGCCTGCTGCTGCTGCCCGACGCCACGACCATCACGTCACGACTGCGCCGAAAACTGGAAACCTACTACAAGCGGGGTGGAAAACTACTCCTGTCGCATCACGCCGGACGCGACGAACACGGGCATTGGGCCCTCGATTTTCTTCCGCTCCGTTTCGCCGGCGAAACTGCCGCCTTTCCCACTTACTGGCGCGCCGACAAATCCTTCTGGCCGGAGCTCGCGGCCAGCGATCGCGTGGTTTACTCCCAAGGAACAAACGTGATCGCCGGTAGAACTACCCGCGTGCTCGTCCATCGGGTGCCGCCCTACTTTCACCGCACCGATCTGAAATTCTGCTCGCATTTCCAGACCCCGCCTGCGGCCGAGCCGGACCGCCATCCTGCGGTGATCGCCGGAAAAAATTTCGTCTATTTCGCCGATCCCATTTTTCGCGAATACCGCGAGGTGGGAAACATCGCGTTGCGCGATGTCTGGCGTCGCACGATGCAACACCTGATCGGCGACACTCCGTTCGGCCGCGGGCTGCCGACCACGATTGGCGTGTATCCGCGGCGCCGGGGCTCCACGCTGCTGCTCTCATTGCTGCACTACGTTCCGGTTCGAAAAGCGCTCGAGATCGATGTGCTCGAGGAACGCATGAGCTTCGCCGGCGAACGTCTCCGTCTTCCCGATACAGTTCGGGAAGTGCGCATCTTCGGCGGCGACTTTCTCGAGCGTGCGCCGGATAACGCCTTCCTGCTTCCGGCCACGAAGGGCCGCATCCTGCTCGAGATCCCGCGCTATTTTGGCCGCTCCCCTCGCTGAAGGACATGCCCATCCGACTTCATAGTGAATTTCACTTCGGCGACATCGTCGTTCGATATCAGGCTCCCGACAGCAATCCGGAGAGCCTCGGTTTTTCGCTGGTGCCGGCTCCGCGCATCAGCGCAGTCGTCGCGCCGCGCGATCATCTCGATGATCCGGTCATCAGAAATCTGCCCGCCCGCTGGCAGCCGGTCACGGCGTGGGAAGTGGCGCCGCTGGTCCAGGTGCAGTTGCAACGCACACCTTATCCCGGCGCATTTTCGGGCGGCCGTTCTCTCCAAGCCACCGCGCAGAATCCGTTCCGCTTCCGCGAGCAACGACGCAGCGAACAAGGCGATCGCACCACGATTCGAACGGCCCTCGCCACGGACGAGCACCTCGTCGCCGTTCACGAACTGGCCCACGAAGCCGGAGATGCGTGCCTGTCGGTTCGCACGACGTTGCGAAACGACGGCGAGCAGCCTGTCACCGTCCAATTACTCACGTCCTTTTGCCTCGGCGGAATCACGCCGTTCGCGGCCGACGAAGCCTCCCACCGTCTTTGGCTGCACCGTTTTCGCAGCGTCTGGAGCGCCGAGGGACGCCTCGAGTCGTGCCTCCTTGAAGATCTGAATCTCGAACGTTCGTGGGTCGGCCACGGCGTCCGTGCCGAACGCTTCGGCCAGGTCGGCTCGCTGCCGGCAAATGGTTATCTCCCTCTGTGCTTCGTGGAAGACCGTGCCGCCGGAGTCTTCTGGGGCGCGTCACTCGCGCATCCCGGTTCGTGGCAGTTCGAAGTCCGCCGCCGCGCCGATCAGGTGAGTCTCGCCGGCGGGCTCGCGGACCGTGAGTTTGGACATTGGTGGAAAACGCTCGCGCCCGGCGAAAGCTTCACCACCCCGACTGCCACGCTCACCGTCGGTCTCGGCTCGATCGAAGACACCTGCGCGCGTCTGCAGTCGCCCGTCCGCCGCGCCCGGCTCCTTCAACCGGCCGTCGATCAATCGCTCCCGGTCATCTTCAACGAATGGTGCACGTCGTGGGGTTCGCCTACTCACGACAACCTGATCGCGCTCGCCGACCGATTACGCGGCTCGGGCGTGCGCTATCTCGTGATCGACGATGGCTGGGCGGAGCGGCCCGACGATGGCATCCAGCAAAACGGAGACTGGCTCGTCAACCGAACCGCTTTCCCCCAAGGTCTGCGCGCCACGACCGAAGCCATCCGCCAACGCGGTCTGATTCCGGGGCTATGGTTCGAATTCGAAGTCGTCACGCCTGGCTCCCTCGCCTGGCACGCCACGTCCCATCAACTCCACCGCGACGGAGTCCCGCTGCAAGTCGGCACCCGGCGTTTCTGGGACTTCCGCGATCCGTGGGTTCATCAGTATCTCGAAGCACGTGTGATCTCCCTGCTCCGCGAAAACAACTTCGGCTACCTGAAGGTGGATTATAACGATTCGATAGGCCTCGGCTGCGACGGCGCCGAATCGCCCGGCGAAGGGCTGCGGCAACACCTCGAAGGCGTGCAGCGATTTTTTCAACGACTGCGCACCGTGCTGCCGGAATTGGTGATCGAAAACTGCTCGTCCGGCGGACACCGCGCCGAACCGTCAATGATCGCCCTGACGGCAATGACCTCGTTCTCCGACGCGCACGAAACGCCGGATCTGCCCGTAATCGCGGCGAATCAACTCGCCGTTCTACCGTCGGCGCAAAATCAAATCTGGGCCGTGCTTCGTCGCGACGACGATCGCGCACGCCTGGCCTACTCACTCGCCGCCACCTTCCTTGGGCGGATGTGTCTGTCGGGCGATGCGCACACGTTGTCGCACGAGGCGTGGGAGTTTGTCCGCGAAGCCATCGCCCTCCACAGCGAACTCGCACCTCTGATCGCGAAAGCGTCTTTTCGCCGTCACGGCGCCACCAGTTCCTCTTATCGGCAGCTCACGGGATGGCAGGCGGTGGTGTTTCATTCTCGATCAGACGCTGCCACGATTGTGGTGTGGCACACGTTCGCCGCTCCTCCCGCCCACATCGAGATCCGCGACATCGACGCCCAACGCGTCGAACGCCATTTTGTCGCCGACGCGCCCGCGCTCGCGCTAAGCGCTTCCCGTCTGCGAATCGATTCGGCGCCGCCGTGGCAAGGTGGTGTCGTCGTGCTGCGGTGAATACCGCTGGACTGCCGCATTGCGCCCGCCGCCTCCGCATGCCCGTCGCGCATTCGGCAAAACGCTGACGCTCTCACGACCAACACCCCGCGAACGGTTTCGCCGCGGGCATGGCGGCTGAAAGCGGCATGAAACGCCGCGTGATCGAGGTTCCCTCTTCCGTCTAGAGCTGAATCAAGCAGAACGCGCCGGCCGGAACCCCTTCGAGTTCGATGCTTGCTCCCGTCGCATCGACCAGCACCGGCACGCTGAACTGTCGTTGCGGAAACGTCACTCGCGCGCGATCAACCGTCGGCCTCGTCGGCAATCGCACCACCACGTTGCGGACCGCGGCCTTGTCCGGATTTCTCAACGAAATGGACAGGCCTTTCTCAGTCTTGCGCCCCATCACGAAAACCGGGCTATCGGTGCGAATCCCTTGCTCGCTCAACCCCGCCCATACCTGCAAACGCCTCGTCAGCGCGCGATAAAGCTCGAGTCGCGTCGCCAGTCTGTCCGTCCACCCGCTCCACGCGCCGGGCGCACCTTCCAGCAAACGCCGCCGGCTCTCTACGAGGGAAAAATCGCCGAGCGTCCCGCCCAGCCACAGCACGTGCCCCCGCCCGTGCGACCACGTCGCTGCCACCGTTTTCCCATCGCGCGTGGCCAGCGCAGTGGCACCCGGGCGCACAACTTCAGCAAGGTGGCGCACCGGCAAGGTCAGACCGGCGAACGGCCCCTCCAACACGATCTCGCTCTCTTCCGCGAACGGTTGCGCGAGTTTCTCCACCTCCACGCCAAACGCCCGCGCGAGCGCCCACGTCGGCCGCTCGTCCGCGGGAGAGTATTCGCCCGAAGTGCGCTGGACCACGAGGACGCCTCCCTCATCGACAAACTTCACCAGCGCCGTCACCGCGGCGGGCGTCAGCAGCCGCGAATCGTTATCGATCAGCAGCCGCTTGCCCGCGAAATCGACGTGCGGTGAGTCGATCGCGAGCGGCTCCGTCCAAGTTCCCGGCGACATGGCCGTCTCGCTCCACGCGAGCAGATCCAGCCAGCGATGCAGTTCGATATACGCGTAGGAGGTGAAGCCTTCCAACGCGCCCGTCGTGAAGGAGTGCAGCAATCCCACTTCGGTCGGCCACGCCGTCGAGCCCGCGTTGCGCGCAAACGCCTCTCGCAACTCGGGCGACGCGAACATCTCCCACGCCGGATTTTCCTCCCAAACCGGGAAAACGTAATTCAACTGCCCGACGCCCGCGGCCGCACAGTTGAAAAAGAATTCATGCATGCGCGCACGGTAATCGCCCGGGAACCGCCGCGGACTGATCGGGCTGTGATCCTCACCACGAAACGGCAGTAGATCCCGATCCCGGCCCAAATGCCGCCGGATAAACGCCGGCGTCTCCGTATTCTGGTCGCCATAGTAGAGCCCGAACTCGGTGCGCAGTCCCACCTCCTCCTGCACCGCGCTGTTCGCCATCGTGTTGGACATCCCGCCGATCGGTCGCTCCGGATCGAGCCGTCGCGCCAGCTGGAACACGTCCCGCTGAAATGCCTGCACCGTTCCCACGTCGCGAAACGCGAGATAATCCCGCCAAGCCGCCCGGTTATCGAACGTGAACACCGCTTCGCGCAACCCGGACATGGCTTTCACTTTCGGCTCCGGCATCGGCACGTCGCCGAAATCCGCATAGGTTGAACCGTAAGCCGTATTCAAATTCAGGATATTTCCATAACGTGCCTGCAGGAAGCGGGCAAACGCGCTCCTTGCGTAGCCCGAAAAGTCCAGCGGGGCCTCCCGCTCGTTCGAAGTGCTCGTGAAGTCGTGATCCACCACGCCAAACGGATGCAGATGCCAGATCCACACGGAAGAATGCTCCCGATACCGCCGCAAGAAGACCTCCGTCGTCCGCAACGCCGACGCGCGGTAGGCCTCGGCATGGAGCGAGGGGGCATTGAGCCAGCGCGGCCCCTTCGTGCCGTCGCGCTTCAGCGCACTGTAGGGCTCCAGCCAATACTGCAGGTTCTTCGGACCGCCCAATCCTGGTGACCCGTAATACCAGCGCCACAAGCCTAACTCCACCCCGAGCCCCGTCCGTTCCGCCTCCCGCACGACCGCATCCAGCGCCGCGAAGTTGTAGACGCCCGGCAGCGGTTCGAACCACGCGAGATCCTGATACGCGGAAACCGTATTCAAGCCATCGCGACGAAACACGTCGAAGGCCGTCGGCCCCACCTTCGTCTGCGCCGCAAGCAAGCGGTGATACAATTCCGCGCCCCAAAGCATCCGCCCCACCACCTGTTCGCGTTTCGGCAGCGGCCCGGCGCGATGCGCGCGCAGCGGCGGCACCGCCGCGGGAAAACCCGGATCGCGCACGCCGACCAACAAAGCCGTGTGCGCCACCACCGCCCCCGTGCGGTTGTCGGCCAGCCACGCTTTCAGGAACAGCGGTCCTTGTTCCGAGGGCCGCAGCGCCATCGCACCGCGCTCGGTGCGACCTGCACGAGTCCTGCCGCCGTCAGCCACCAAGTCGTTTACGAAATTGTCCCAACGCCAGCGCAGTTCCCACTCTCCGTCCGCCGGCAATTCGCCATCGATCTTCCATTCGACCGCGACGTCTTCTCCCAACTCGAAAACGTGATGCTCGCGCTGCGTCGTGAGTTGGATGGTCGGCAACCCGGCCGCCGCCGCGCTCGGCTGCTCCGCCAGCAAACGCACTTCAGCGATGCGGATTGGCTCGTGGTCGAGATCCGATGTCCGCGTCACCACCACCGCCACGCCATGAATCGGCTCCGGCGTCCATGCCGCCGTGACGCGCTCTCCGTCGCGCTGCAACTCTGCGACTTTCTTCCAGCGCCCATCGCGCAGCACTTCAACGTGTCCCGCCAGAATCTGCTCCACCTGCGTCACGATCTCGCACCGCTCTGGCTGAACCGGACGAGTCGGTTCGAAGAAGAACTCCAGCCGCGCCGGCTGATCGCCGAGCAGCCGGTAGCTCGTCCGCTGATTGCCATCGGCGAAGCTCGCGGCCCGTCCAGCCACGACGGGGCGTCCTTCGTTGATCGGATTCTCGTAAACCGACGGCACCGCGAGAGCGGTCGGAGCGATGTTCTCCCACGCCGACACCGGCAGCGCCGCGATCGCCAGTATCGCTGACCACAACAGCCTGCGATTCATGATTCCCCCATTCGTGCCTTCTTCGTCTCCGGCTCCAGACCGATCTCGTCGCGATTCCGGCCGCCGATGACTGTGCCGTCGTCGGATTCGTTCGTAGCGGTCTGGCGGAGACGCGCAAACAAATCACGGATGTCGCGAATGCCGCCCCACGTAAACCAAATGCCCGTGACGAACGTGATGATGATCGGCACGAGCAACCCGGCGACGAACCAATAGGCCGACCACGCTGCGGTCGACCACGGCGAGATCAGATTCCACACCGAACCAATCACCATGACCGCCGCCCAGAACATCGCCCAGCCCGTGAGCCCGCCCGCGATCCATTTGTCGCCGCGAGTGAAGTTTTCATCCAGTCCGATCGCCCGCTGCCAGAACTTCGGCCGCTTCGCCGCCGCAGTCTGCACCACCGCCTCCACTTCCTCGCTGATCTGCGCGTAGCGACCGCGATGCAGCATGCGATCCATATTGTAGTCCTCGCGACACGTGAGCAGCGACACGACCACGTAAAGCGCGATCGCCGTCAGCGCGGAAAAGAATGAGATCTGCATCCCGTTGAGCGGAAAATCGGGAAGGTATTTCTGCGCAAGGATTCCGCCGACCGACAGGAGCGACCCCGTGAGCAAGGCCGTCCACGCGGCAGCGGTCGTTCCCTTTTTCCAATACAATCCCCCGATGATCGCCGCTCCCGCACCGCCCACATAGATGCCCATCGTTACCTTCCACCACATCATGATGTAGTCCATCTGCTGAAACACACATCCGAACATGAAGGCGAACAAGGCCACGCCGCACGCCGCCAGTCGCAACGCGCGGATATGCTGCTTCGTTTCGAACGGCTTCTTGCGCAGCGGCACCAGCACATCCTGCACAAAAATTCCGCCCCACGAATGCAGGTGCGTGGAATCTCCACCGAAAATGCCGAGCAACAGGATCGCGCACAGGGCGCCCTTGATGCCGATCGGCAGCAAGTGCGAGAGCGCGATCGGCACGCTCATCTGTTGACGGGCTTGCGGGTCCGCAATGGTCGAAGCCTGATCCACCGCCGCCTGGGCCTGCGCCGCGAAATCGGGATGCGCCAGAAATGTCACCGCACACACCGCCAGCAACGCAATCACCGTGGTTCGACCCATCTCGCGCCAGCGGCCGAGCACGCCCGACATTCGCGACTCATGCGGCGTCAGCGCCGCGGAATTGTAGGCGCTATTGTTCTGCCAGGCCATCGTGCCATACACGCCGAGCAGGATCTGCATCAGCACAAACCACAGGTTAAAATCCTCGATGCTGCGGGAATCGAAAGGATTGAGCAGCGATTCTCCCGTCGGCCGGTTCGCCAGGACTTCCGTAATCTGGCTCCACGAGAACGTGAGCAGCAACGCCACGATGATTCCAAGATAGAAGATTTGCGAAATGATCCCTTCGACGCAGTCCGTGACCAACTCCGTGATCAATCCGCCGCTCAGGGTAATGAAGAGAGACACCCCGAGAAAAATCGCCATCAACACCACATAGGTCGGCACGCTCGCAAAACCGAGGTCCACCGCCGACGGCAGATTGAGAAAATACACGAAGAATCGCGCGCCGATCGCCGGGATGATGCCGAAGTTGAACACACCCGCCACGACCGCGAGCGTGCCCGTGAACACCCGAAAGCGCTTGCTGTAGCGCAGTTCGAAAAACTGCGCGAGCGTCATCGCGCGGGTTTCGCGAAAGCGCCAGATCACGAATCCCGTCGCGGCGATCACGATGATCACGGGGGCCTCCAGTAGCCGCCACCACGTGAAGGTGAAGCCGGCTTTGGCGACGATCTCGAAATACGCGACAAAAACCACCGCGCCCGCAAACATCTCGCCGCGCGCAACCGCCAAAAGGTAACGTCCGGCCAGCCGTCCGCCCGACATGAAATGCGCCACGCTTTTCATGTAGCGTTGGGCGTAGAGCCCGGTGATCACGACGATGGCCACCGGAATAGCCAACATTAACCAATCGATCCAATGCATGAGCGGCAGGGTGTTTTGAAATGCGGATAAACGGCAAGGGGTGGCGCAGACCCGCGGAAAAAATATGCCACCGCGAAGGTCTCCGTGCCTTCCACCGAACCCGCTTCCCCCGGCGGTCGCGATGCCCCGCGAGTTTAACGGTTAAATCTCCCTCCGCCGCGTCGGTTCTCCGGGCGGCAGAAACGCGTAGCCGATGGTGCTCAGGTGGCTGTTGATCCGCCGCAGCGCGTTGAACGCATCCACAAAGTCACTACTGCTCGCGAGCTGCTCCGCCGAGCCCGACGCGAGTCGCTCGTAGTGCCGCCGTTGCTGCTCCCGCGCCCACTCGTTGAGCTCGTGTTTCTCGCGCACGAGCTCTCGCGCCTCGTCGATATCCCGCGTGGTCAGCAGTCCGATCGCGACGTCGAGCGATCGCAGCACGCGCCGATAAGCCTCCTCGATCGCCCTCCGGTCGGGCTCGACCATTCCCATGTGCTCGCGGCGCTGCTTGATCAGCGCATCACAAAGATGCTTGTCCACCAGATCGCCCACGGCCTCCAGTTCGGCCGAAAAGGCCAGCAGCGTGAACTGCCAGGCGGTGTCGCCCGCGTTGCGGTTCTCTCCCACCCGGCTGAGATAATTCTTGATCTCGATGTTCATGCGATCGACCGCGTCGTCTTCCTTCTGCACGCGTCGCGCGAGCTCCGCGTCGCCGCGGCTGAAAGCGTTCCAGAAATTCTCCAGCATCAGTCTCACGTGATCGGCCATGCGCAGCGTCTCACGCGTGGCACGCACAAGCGCGATTGACGGCGTTTCCAGCACGCGCGGATCGAGAAAGCTTTCACCGAGCGTCAGGTTCGCATCCACCGGACGCGGCACGATCAACTCCGACAGCCGATAAATCGGACGCAGCAACGGCAATGCGACCACCGCCACCAGCAGATTGAACGCGGTGTGCCACATGGCCGTCTGCCGCATCACGTCCCCCGGCATCGCTTCGAACATCGCCGCGCTCGCCACCGGTATCAACAGCAGCGGGACCGCCACCAGCAGCTTCGCGATCACATTGCACAAACCCAATCGTCGACTCTCCAACTGCGACCATCCCATCAATAACGACGTCAGCCCCAAACCTACATTCGTGCCCACGACCCACACGATCAACGTCGCCGGATCGAGCAGTCCCGATACGGTCAACGCCAGACCGAGCACAATGGTCGCGGTCGAGCTCTGCAGCAGAACCGCGAGCCCGCTCACCCCGACAAAAATCAGCCAGCGATGCCCCTGCAGCCGCAGCAGCACTTCGCGAACCTCGCCATCGCCCGTCAGCAACCGCGCGTTCTCGCCGATCAATGTCATCGCCAGGAACACGAATCCCAGCGCCAGCAAGCATTGTCCAATTCCACGCAACACTTCGCGGCTGCAAAACTGATAACCGATCACGCCCACGACCATCAGCACGCTCGCGAAATTCCCGATGTGAAACGACACCAGCTGCACCGCCACCGTGAGTCCGACGCTCGCACCCAACAGCACCGCCAGGACAGTCGGCGCCGCCAGTCCGCCCGCTTCACGCCCGAGCAACTGCGCGCCGAGGATTGCCAGACCGGTGGACGACGGCGCAACCGTGCCGATCACCACGCCACCGCCAAACGCCCGCCACCGGCTCCGGCTCAGGCGGGACAACCAGCGGAACAGCGCGCCGCCAAACAGCCGGTCCAGTCCCTTTCTCAGGAACCTCATCCCGAAGAGCGTCAATCCCACACCGGCAGCGATTCCTAGCAGTCCCATTTTGGCTTAACCGAGTTCTGCCGTCGCTTTTCCGCAAGGGTATTTCACCCAGAACATGGCACCGCCCCCCGGACTCATTCCCAGCCACGCGGTGAACCGGCTCCCTTCCTGATGACGCATCGCGACACTCCGGCGGGGGTGTTCCCCGCTGGCGAGAAGCGACCGGGTTAACGGTTAAGCGAGGCTGACGGATTTCGGCGAGAGTTACGACTTGGCGCACCGCACGACGACGTTTGACTTAACAGTTAAATGCCCCGCCCCACTTTGAAGGCCGTCGCCGCGATCGCCGGCGTCACCCCCGCCACCGTGTCGATGGCCCTCCGCGGCTCCGGAAAGATATCCGCGGAAACCATACGTCGCGTCGAGAAGGCCGCGCACTCGCTCGGCTACCGCCCCGATCCCACCCTCACGCGATTGATGAGCTATTTGCGTCAGGGCGAAGCGCGTCCCGTCGCCACCCTTGGCATGATCACCGTGCGCGAAAAGCCCGCCGCGTGGCGCGAGAGCTCTCATCTGCGTCGCTATTACGACGCCGCACTCAAGCGCGGAGCCGAGCTCGGTTTTCGCATCGAGGAACTCTGGCTCGGTGCGCCCAATCTCACGCCGAAACGCATGAAGGAAATCCTCCTGGCGCGCGGTATTGAAGGGCTGTTCGTGTTTTCCGGTTATCGTTGGAAGTATTTCCAGGATTTCGATTTCTCTCCCTTCGCCTGCGCGACCTACGGCCGCTGGAACGGCAGCCAGCGACTGATGGACCGAGCCGGCGAGAACTACTACTTGGATGTTCTTCGCGTGATCGCGGAGCTCCGCCAGCTCGGCTACACCCGCCCCGGCCTGGTTCTGCAAACCGAGTTGGACGAACGCACGGGCCACCTCTACTCCGCCGGCTATCTGTGGTGCGAACAGCAGCGGCGAACTCCGACGAAGATCCCCGTGCTGATGGAGGACGAGATGAACGAAAAAGCCTTCGCCCGCTGGTTCCGAAAACATCGTCCCGACGCCATCATCGCGCACACGCCCACCGCTGCCGAATACGCGCGCTGGCTCGGTCGTCTCGGCGCTCGTGTCCCCGATGATGTGGGATTGGTCGCGCTAGACCTCGATCCCAACGATCCGCTCCAGCCGTCCGGCATCCGGCAGGACAGCGAACGCGTCGGAGCCGCCGTCGTCGACATGATCGCCACGAAACTTCAACGCGGCGAACGCGGGCTCTCGCCCTCGCCCCGCGTGCTGCTCTTCGAAGGCGAATGGATCGCCGGGACCACGACGCGCCGGAAATGAGTTCACGCGAATTAACCATTAAGTCCGGCGCGGCTTCACCCTGCAGCGGGGCAAGGTTCAATCCCACCATGCGCTCCATCCGTCGCCGCACGTTGTCCTCACTCGTTCTCTCCTTGTGCCTTCTCCCGGCGGCCGCGCGCGCCGCGTATTTCGAAACGTCGGCCCCACCGCGGGAAAACGACCATTACGCCGCAGCGCGCTATCGTCTCTGGATTGCGCCCGAAACCACCACCGTGCGCGGTATCATCATCCGTCAGCATGGTTGCGGCGAAGGTGCGCGGCGTTACGGCCTCGATCACGCCAACGATCTCCAATGGCAGGAACTCGCCCGGCGGCATCAGTTCGCCTTGCTCGGCACCGAACTGTGGAACACCGAGATGTGCGCCCAGTGGTATCGCGTCGAAGACGGCAGCGGTGACGCGCTGCTGCGCGCGCTCGATCAACTGGCCGCCGAGACCGGCCACGCGGAACTGGCCAGCGTCCCGTGGGCATTGTTTGGCCACTCCGGAGGCGGCTATTGGTGCACCGGCATGCTTTTCCGTCATCCGGAACGCGTGCTTGCCGCGGTGATACGCTCCGGCGGCACCGCCTTCCTGCAATGGCATCCGGCGGTGAAGAAGATCCCCGTGCTCATGGCCGCAGGCATCGACGACCGCGTCGACGGCCAGGAATACACCACCGCGCTCACGATCAAATCCTTCCGCGCTTACCGCCGCTTCGACGCCCCATGGGTGGTTGCGATCGATCCCAAGGCAGATCACGGCAACGCCAACGGTCGCCGCTTCTACATTCCGTTTCTCGACGCGATGCTTTCGTTGCGCCTGCCCACGGCGGGCAACGTCCCGCGCATCATCGACACGTCGAAAGGCTGGCAGGGAAACCCGGATACAGGCGAGATCGCTCCCGTCGGCGAACGTGCCCGACGAAGCTGGGCCTGGTTTCCCGACGAATCGCTTGCGCAGAAATGGCAGGAATTCGTTCGCACCGGCACGGTGATCGATCACACGCCTCCGCCTCCGCCTCACGGGCTTCGCGTCGACACCTCCGGCTCGCAACCGCAGCTGACCTGGGACTCGCGGATCGACCTCGAAAGCGGGCTGAAGGCTTTTCGCATCTATCGAAACGGCACGCTCGTCGGAGAAGTGAAAGGTCAACGCAGCAACCACGGCGACGCCCCGGAACCGGCGAACGTCGCCTTCAGCTGGCCCATGTCCGGCACTGGTCGCTACTCGGTCAGCGCCGTCAATCACGACGGTCTCGAGAGCCCCCAAAGCGACTCGTGCCACTTCGCTCCGTGAGCTAAGCCGTGGCCAATCCTACTCCGGAGAAAGCTCTGCGCCCTCGAGCTTGATTGCATAAGCGTGCTCGCACGGCGCGCCCTCGGGCCCGAGATCGGGCAATTCGATCTTCAGCGCGTCTCCATCGCGATTCGTGCGCTGCTCCCCGGCGCCCCCAGCAGACTCACGCGCAGCGCGCCGGTCCCTTTCACGCCATGAAGCGTCAGCGTTTTTCCGGCCACCCGGCAGTGATCGTGTAAAGGACAGCGTGGCGTCGACAGTTACTGTATCACCTAAACTCTCCGCCTGGCTGCCGCGGCGCGGTCACGCGTCTTTTGGGAGTAGAAAGCCGGCGATCTCGGAAAAGCTGCGCACATACGTCGTCGTGCTGGAATTTTCCGCCGCCCTCACCTTGGTGCGGTCGACCAGAAACGAATGCCCGATGCCCGCCAGCCGCGGGATCTCCGCATCGTCGCGCGGATTGTCTCCGATCACCGCGACTTGCTCCGCCGGCAACCCGACCGCCTCCAACGCACGTTCCCAAAATACCGGCTGCCATTTCATCGCGCGCAGTGCCGACGCGCCTAGCAACCCATCGAACAGCGGCAGGTCTCCGATTCCAGCCAGCCGCAGTTTGTGCACGATACCCGAGTTTGGATTATTGCTGGTGATGTAGAGTCGGAAGCCCGCTCCTCGCAGTTGCTCGAGCGCCGACTTGATGTCGTCACCCGTGGGTTCGAGATACGAGCGTTCCTGCTCGTAGGCGAACTCCCAGAACCGCTTTGGGTCAAGACCCAGCGCCCGGATGAAATCGTCATACTGCCACCAGCGCACGTCGGCGCACACCCGGCCGATACAGGTGTCGGCTTCTTCCTCCGACAAACCTGCCATCTCAACGCCAGCTCGCTGGAGCACGCCCAACAGGCTGCCGGTCCAGTCCGACGCATGCCGGCTCAGCGGCACACTGAAGCCGGATTTCAGACGCACGAGCGTGTCGTCAATATCGATGAGCAGCGCCTGGATACGCGAGTAGTCCATGAAATCGTCAGGGAAGGGCCGGCGGTTGGGTCGGCAGGGTTTCAACGGAAAAAAGAACACTCGCCGCGCGGTGGGCCGCGCGCCGGAGGAAGGCCGCATCGTCAGCGGCGATCTCGGGCGGCCGAAAGGCGTTGTCCGTGACGTCCTCCCGAAAAATGACCTCGAACCACACCGCCCCGGCCAGGTAGCAGCCCGCCGCATTCGCGTGAATGGCATCGAGGCGAAGCTCGTCGGCGCCGGTCTCCGGATTTTTCCGCCAGGTCCAACCGCGGTGCAGGCTTCCATCCTGACGCGGGAGCGACCCGCGCCGAGGTTGTCCGTATTCAAACTCTGGATCGGGAAACACGAATCGCCAGCCCTCCGCATGGCGCACGGCTTCGAACGCGTCCCCGACGGGGAGCAGGCGCAGTTCGAACGTGAGCCCCAGATCCCGGTAGTTGCGCGCGATCTGGGCGGCCATCTCGGCCGAGGAAAATCCATTTCGAAACAGCGGGTGGTCTTCGCGGTAGGACCATGTCTGATGAAGCAGGATTTCCGCTCCGGGCGCGCGTTGACGCACGAAGTCGATCAGCAATCGGAGAAAGGGGTGAAAACTCTCTGCCTTGTAACTCAGGTGGCTGACTTGCTGCAGGGTCACGAAATCCCAGCGTTCCTCCGCCAGCAATTCGGCCAAGGCCTGCCCGGCCGGTTCGCTTGTCGTGCCTTTATAGGGACGGCCCGCCGGGTCCGCGGGATCGGCTTCATGGCGCTCCACATAGCGCCAGTGCTGTTCGAGCGAATGACTGGGAAGATTCGCTTCGCGGATCTGGATCTCGTGTCCCGCTGCGCGCGCGAACTGCGGCAGATACTTCACGGCATTTTCGGCAAAACTGTTCCCGATCGTGAGCAGGCGAACCGGCGGCCGACTCTCCGCCGCGAGCGGCGGGAGAATCGCCATGAGGCAGACGGCGAAACGGAGGACCCTGCGAGCACACGTTCTCACCGGTGCTCCTCCCTGGCGTCCGGCCAGTCATCGGTGCGGAAGGGCGCAAGCGGAAGGCCGGCGCCATTGAATACGACTGCCGCGGGAGCGTTGCGCCACGCATAGCGCGCCGCGACGGGCTGCGAGACTTGCGACGACCAAAGCCGGATAGCGTCGCCCTCGATTCGCACCTGCGCCGGAAAAAACCTCCGATCTTCACCCGCGATCACGAATTCTCCCGGCTTTCCCGTGAGTCCCGCTGCGTGCGAAAAGACACACACCAGCTCGCCGCCTTCGATCCGCAGCGATTCGAATCGCGGCCCCGCCGCCACCATCGTTTCACCGTAAACCGCCGAGCGCGCCGCCAGCGCCAGGCGCTGTCCGATACTTTGCTTGTCGAGGGGATGAATGTCGTTCGGATCGCCAATATCCAGGGTGACCACCAGCGTCACTCCGGACATCGCATCCGCCACCTGCGCCTGCGCCTCGCGCAACCGCGCCCAGGACGTGCCGTCCGCATTGCCCGCCCAATAATTTGGCAACTGCACGAGCAGAATGGGAACATCCGGCCAGGGCCGTCTCCAATCCGTTACCCAGGTCTCGAGCAACCGGCGATACTCTCCCGCCCGGCTGGCATTGTCCTCACCTTGATACCACGCGATGCCGCGCAGCGGAAAGCGTGTCAACGGCGCCACCATCCCGCCGAACAGGCCTGCGGGCTGTCGGCGATAATCGATCGAAGGATCGCGCTGACGCGGCTCCGTGAATGCCGCCCCTCTCGCCTCCGCCTCACGCTTCGACTCGTTCCATCGCTTGAAAAGTCGCGTGCGTTCGGGAAACGTCGCGACCGCCTCCGCCCACCGTTGGAATACCACGTCGAACTCCGGCGACGACAACAGCGCCGGTTCACTGAGCCACGCCTCGATGGGCGTCCCGCCCCAGGTGGCATTGATCAAGCCGATCGGGACGCCGGTCCGCGTCGTCAGCTCGCGCGCAAAATAATAGGCGGCCGCCGAAAAGCCCCCGACCGTTTCCGGCGAGCACACCCGCCAGCGGCCCCGGAAATCCTGAACCGGGCTCCGCGAGCTGAAATTCGCGATCTTGATATGCCGGATCAACGGATGATTCGCCGCGGCGACTTCCGCCTCCGCATCGCGCGCCCGCGCAACGTTCCATTCCATGTTCGATTGCCCCGCGCACAGCCATACGTCGCCCACCACCACATCTTCGAACACGCGAACTTCGCGCGCGGTTTCGATCTGCAGTCGCGTTCCGTTCGCGTTCGCCGCCATCGGCCCGAGATCGATCTGCCACCGCCCGGACGAATCCGTCACGGCCTCCACCTGCTGCGATGCAAAGCTCACCGTGACTTTCTCCCCCGGCGTCGCCTCTCCCCATACCGGCACAGCGCGCTCGCGCTGCAGCACGACGTGATCTTGAAACAGGGAGCCCACGCGCAATTGCGCGAACACCGGTATCACCCCAAACAGCGCGACCGCCCACACTGCAGATCGTTTCATAACCCTGCGCTCCTTTCGTCGGAATTGAAAAACAGATACGTGCGCGTCCATCGCGCCGTCTCACCCGACTCAAGCGCGAATCGACTGAACAGCTCCGGGCAGAGTGTCGTTTCATCCAGCCAAACTGACAGTCGCGCCACCGCGCTGCTACCCGTCATTCGCACGCCGTATCCGTCCTTAAACGACAAGGTCAGCGCGTGCTTGTCCGCAGGCGGATCCAGGGGTATCCGCCAAAACCTTCCGCGCGCGGGAAAGTTATCACCGACCCATTGGGCACCATGATCGGTCGTTAATGACCACCCCTCGGGCGGATGCTGCAGCCGCAGCGGCGTTTCGATGCGAGCGCTCTTCGCTCCGCCCGCGGACGTCAGACCGAAAAAATTGTGATTGTAGTGTTCGAACGAGAAAGCGCGGGCCCCGCGATTGGTAAGTTCGTAACGGATGACCAACCGCCCCCCGCGCTCGATCGTGTAGGTTTTCCCGTAGTCGTAACCGTAGCCGTTCACGTCGCCGCGCTGCGTCACCTTCACCTCGGTTTCGCCGGCCATCACTTGCACGGCAAATCCGCTTCGCCTCGGATAGGAATGCTGAAAGCGATATGGCCCCGGAAGGTCGCGGGTAAGCACGCCCACCCCGATCTTGACGAAGTCCCCGCCGAGGGATGCCTCCTTGAAGCCCAACACCCCAAACCCTTCCAACCCGAATTCATCGACCAGACCGGCGCTGGCCAGCCAGTCGCGGCCGCTCCACCGGAGCGCGCTCACCGAGGCCGTTTCGTCAAAACGCGGAATCTCCCGCTGCACCGCCGTCTCGATCGTCACCGCGAGGCCGTCGCGTTGCAGCACATGACGCTGCACTTCGCGGTGAGGCGAAGCGCCCTTCAACACCGATGCGGTCATGACGATAGCGCCCCAGCGCAGGGCTCGCCGCGAGGTCCGCGCGATGAAGACAACAACTCCCATGAATGACGGCGCCTCAGCGTCCGGCGGGCAGAGCGAGGATTTCTTCGATGACCCGGCCGTCGACGTCCGGCATCGTCACTCCGAGCAGCCGGGCGACGGTGGGCGCCACATCCACGTTGCGAATACGCGGAATGGTCGTTCCCGGCTGGATGCCCTTGCCGAACGCGACGAAAATGCCGTCGAGATCGGGATCGCTCGCCTTGGCACCGTGCGTGCCACCGTAGTTGATCGCGGGGCCGGTCTCGTCCTCGCCGGTGACCGTGTCGCGGAAAGCGTAACCTTCCTTCGGATACAGAATGAAGTCGCCCATTCCCTCGAACTCGTCGGGGCTCGGCATCCCGAGCGCCGGTCCGTCGCTGCCGGGCAGGACCTCGGCCACGCCTTCGTTGGCCGCGAGCAATTCGCGCACCTTCGGACCGAGTTCGTCGCGCCGCGCGGGATCGGTGATATAGACCATCGCCACGCCGCCGCCGCCGCGCACGCAGACATCCGCGGCAGCGATCCGCGGTCCGGCAGCGTGCAACAGTCCCGCCTTCTTCAAGGTCACGTTCGGATAGGCGAAGCGGTCTACTTTCTTGAATCCGTGGTCGGTGGTGATGACGAAGGTCGTTTCGCCCATCCGCCCCGACGCCTCGACGCTTTGCACCAACTCGCCCACCAGGCGATCGGCGAACGCCAGCGCCGCAAAACTCGCCACGTTGCCGGGGCCGTAGTTATGGTGCGTCGAATCCGTGGTGAGGATGTGATAGAGGAGCAGATTCGGCCGATGGGTCTCGAGGATGTAGCGCGCGCCGCGCATCCAGATGCCGTCGTGCCACGGCAGATTCGTCGGCTGGCCCCATTCCATTCCCTTCAGTTCCGCGGGGGTGAGACGTCCGGCCTTCATCATCTCGGCGACCACCGGATCCTCCGCTTTGGGGAACTCAGGGAAGCGCCAGTCGATGGTCGTGGCTCCGCCGACCGCCACCCAGTTCGACTCGGCCGTCCGCAAGCCGGCGTCATGCGCGAGGTCGTAAACCGTCGGCGCATGCACCAGTTGCTCCTTCGTCGCGCGCGGATCGATGGCCGGCGCTTCGCCGGGCCCTTTGCGAATCAGCAATCCGTTGAACAACACGCGATGCCGCCGCGGCGACACGCCCGTGATCAGCGTCGTGTGATTCGGCCAGGTGAGTGACGGGTTCGCCACGGTCATTGCGTCCGCTTGCGCACCCGCCGCCGCGAGCTTTTTGAGGTTGGGCGTCGGTGAATCGGCCCGACGCCACAGCGACGCGGGAAACCCGTCGATGCTGATCAATACCACCAACCGGTCGGAAGCGGCATGGAGTGAACCGCCGCCCAGACAGGCAGCGGCGAGGCAAAAGATCAGCAGGACGGGCTTCATCGCGAACGGCGTCGGGATTGGTTAGAAGTTGACCGAAGCGGAGAGAACAAACGTGCGCGGCGTGAGATAGCGCGGCGCCCCCGGGACGAAGTATCCTTCCGTGACACCTCCCGAGGTCCGCGTGTAGGTGCTGACGCCCGTGAAGATGACTTGGTCCTCGTCGAGGAGATTGTTGATATTGAGCTGGGTCCTAATCTGGTGCCCCCACAGTTTGAAGTTATAGCTGAGCATAGCGTTCAGCAGCACATAGCTCTCCGACTTCACGGACGCCAAGGGATCGGGAGTGATAAAGGCTTTCGTGACCGGATCCCAAACCTGCTGGGCGCCGACCACCCGCGCGCCGTCGAATTGGGCGCCGCCGCCAATGCTCAGGCCCTTCAGCTTGCCCTCCGGAATCCGGTAGGTGGTGAAAACCCGCGCGGAATAGTCAGGCGTGCGATCGAGCGTGCGACCGTCGGTGTTGTTGAAGAAGCCGGTTTCGATCGTGGACAGACGGGTGTTGATGGCATTCGAATCCGTCACCGAGCTGTTGGCTGCGCGGGCCCGCCATTCGTCAATGTAGAGATCGTAATACGCCCTGGTCTCGGAGTAGGCATTGGAGACAAACGCATCCGAGATCGAGAAGTTGACCATCCCTCGCCAGTTCTTGGTCGGATTGATGACCAGATCGAGTTCCCAGCCGTTCGCTTTCGTATCGCGGGTATCGTAGGCGCCCGGGGCGATGGCGTCGCCGATGGCCCCTTTTTCGTTCGCGGTGGCAGTCAATTGATTGGCCAGGGCCTGGTTTCCTGCCGCGAGAGCCGCCGCGGCTTCGGCATTATAGCCCGCCTCGATGAAGTTCCAGATTTCCTTGAACGCGTTGGCGCGGGACGTGAGGCCCTGGTCCACGCCGGTGCGCTCGCTTTGATAGCGGCTGATGGTGCCGGAAATCTTACCATCGAAGAACTCGACCTTGAGGCCGATATCGATGCCGGTATTGGTCGGCGGATTCCACGGCGAGCTGTCGAGATGGGCGCCGGCGCCCTGCACCGTGAAGCCTTCCGAATAGTTGGCGAACACGCCGAGCCACTTCACCGGGAAGTAAACGCCGCCCGCCGTAAAGGAATCGACCTTGAAGCGGTTCGGGTAACGTTGCCACACGTTCGGCGAAGCGTTGCGCTCCGGATCCAGCGAACGCCACACCGGCCGCGGCGCATCGCCGATGAGGAGCGCGGATTCAGCCACCGCCTGGTCGGTGACGTCCTGGCGGAACTCGTCATGTCGCCAGCCAAGAGTGGTCGCGACCTTTCCATCCCAGTAGCGCCCCGCCATGCCGATCTGCGAATAGGCGGTGTTCTTCATTTCCTTCGTGAAACGGTAACCGAGCCACTCGACATCGAGGCCGTTCGAGTCGGCCGGCTCGCCGAGGGGAATGTTGCCGTCTTCGAGATAGCGACGGACGCGCACAATATTGTTCGCATTGCGAATGCGGCGATCCGCACCGTTGACGCGGGTGAGGCTGTCGCGGAACTGGTTGTAGTAATCCCGACGCTGACCGTAGAGACCGATGATGCGCTGCTCCATGAAGCCGAGCTTGATCGGATACGTCGCCATAATGCGGCCATCGTTCACCCAGTTGCGGGTCTGGTCGCGGTTGTATTCGATGTCGGCGAACAGGTCGTCGAAATGAGGATTCGCCGTTCCGTCGGGCCGCACGCGATTGATGTCGCGTGAGATCGTGTTGAAAAGTCCGAGCGTGCGGCTGACCTCGGGCAGCTGGTAGTTGTAGGCCACCTCGACGGCGAGTTTGTCGAAGAACACGTGCTCGAGATAGGCGGCCATCATGGTCGCCTCTCGTTGGCTCCAGGTCATGTCACTCGGGTTGAAGGTATAGGCGCGATCGCCCACGACCGGGAAGCGGCTGAGCCCAGGCCGCAGGTCCGACGAGTAATCCTCATCCGCCAGCAGAGAGAGACCGGTGCCAGTCGTGCGGCCAAAGCCGCGCCAGTTGACGATCCCCCGTTCCGGGGCGCCGCTGTCGTAAATGAGGTAATCGCTCGAGGTCGAGAAACTCGTCGTGCCCGTCGCGCTCGAGAAGTTGCTCGTGCGCGGCGCCGTGTAGACGGTGGTGCCATCCCAGTTCGCCACCTGGTCGACATAGGTGAGCGGCGGCAGGCTCTTCTTGGTGATGCCGTGCTCGAATTCGCCGCGAAGGGTGGTGTTCTTCGCGATATGCCACGTGCCGGCCAGATGGATGGCCCGGTTGCGCTGGAAATCGGCATCACGCCAGCCCTCGCGTTCCTCCCACATTGCGTTGACGCGCACCGCGAGCTTCTTGCCCGCGCTGACGTTCACATCGAGCGTGCCTTGCAAGCTCCCCTCGCTGTCCGTCCGCAAACCGATTTGACCGAAGTCGCGACCTGCCTTGGCCCGCTTTGTATTCGAATTAATGATGCCGCCGAGTGGCGCGTCTCCGTAGAGCGCGGCATTGGGGCCGCGCGGGATCTCGATGCGCTCCACGTTATAGGGGAACACATTCGTGTAGGTGATGAAATAGTTGCGCGCGAGCGACTGGAAGCTGCCGGGGATGCCGCGGATGATCGCGTTGGGCAACTGCTGCTGCTGCAGCGAAGAGTCCTCCGCTCCGGTGAAATACACGTTGGCGCCCCAACTGCCGATCTCGGCGATGTCGACCGCGGCGACGTCGTTCATGAAATCCTTCGTGATCACGCCGATCATGGCCGAGGTCTCCTTCAGCG
The DNA here is from genome assembly GCA_040255565.1 of Opitutaceae bacterium. GTDB lineage: Bacteria > Verrucomicrobiota > Verrucomicrobiia > Opitutales > Opitutaceae > Opitutus. The sequence goes on from JBDZVH010000004.1 coordinate 699,831, forward strand.
AGACCGACAAACGCGAACCGGCCGTCGTGCTGGCCGCTTGGTAACCGTGATCTTGCTCGGCCTCGACCGTGAAGGGCGACAGCATCACCGCCGCATCTCCCTCCGAACCCCGTACCGGATCGGTCTGCGCCGAAGTGGCGTTCGACATGACCAAGCTGGCGAGGAGCGCCGTCAGCAGTACGTGGGTTCGCCGAACCTCACAAGTCGTTCGGGATCGTGTGATATCCTGAGGGTTGGGATGAGTTTCCTTCATGTTCTTTGGGGTTTGATCAGGCTTGTCGGATTCAGGCGAGAATCCGTGTAGCGGCGCTGGATGGCCGCGGCCCCGATTTCAGAACGCGAGCGAATCCCATCGCGAGGGCCCTTGGATTTAATCGTTAAGCTCGGGGCGCCATCGACCGATCGCCTCCGCCAGGCGGGTCCGTCGTGTCGGAACACCAAGCGGCAAAAAAAAACGTCCCGGCCAGTGGCCGGGACGTCGGGCGAATTTCACCGCCGCGCTGGCCGAGCATGACTCGGTCCAGCGATTTTCGATGGGCTCAGAACTCGATCGTGTTGGTCAGCTGCCAGCTCATGCCCTGCTTGATCGCGTAGCCGTAGCCCCGCATCGGCACCACGGTCGTCGGCGTGGGTGTGCCGATTTCAGCCAACCGGGTATAGTCGACACCGGCCGTGATCGGGATGAGGTCATCCTGTCCGCCGACATTGTACACATTCAACTGAATGCGCCAGTGGAGGCCTTTTCTGAGCTTGCGGGTGTAGCTCACCCACAGGTCGACCGTTTCCTCCCGGGGGGCGTAGAACGGAGCGTCGAGGTTGATGCCAAGGGTGCCGTCCTCGTTGACCTTCGGCGCATAGGCGATCACCGACTTGTCTTCCCAACGATAGCCGCCGCCGATGCCGACGCCTTTCAGCCGGCCGGAATCGAAGGTATAGTTCGTGATCGCGTTGGCGCGATATTTGCGGACCTCACCCGCGGACTGGCCGTTGAGCGCCTGCACGCGCACCCAGTCGGGGTAGAAATTCCATGGATACGGGCCGAAATTGCGCATGCCCATGTTGTTTTGCGGCCACCAGATCGGCGCCATGCCCACGTCGGTGTTCTGGAACTTGTCGTTGATATAGTTGATGACGCTGGTCCAGGCTTCGCCCGGGACGTTGGTGCGCGTCGCCTCGGTGCGCGAGGCGTTCAAGGCGAGACGCCAGTTGTTCGTCGGGTTGGCAATGAATTCGATCTCGTAGCCCTTCGAGACCGAATCTTCCGTCGCCACCACGCCGGCCGGCTTGGCGACGCGCGGGTAATCGTCGGTGCGATCGGTGCCCCAGACCGAGCCGGCGCCCATCCAGGCATTCACGAACTCGGGGAACTTCTCCTTCAACTCCTTCTCGAAGGCGAGCCACTGCGGAATGATCGAAGTCTTGAGGCGCTCGATCTGCTCCGGCGTGCCGTAGCTGTTGTAATCGTGCCGGCCATTGAGATAGCCGCGGAGAATACCGCCCGCGCTGCCGTCCCAGCCCAGCCCGTCACCGAGGATCTGCTCGAGCGCCCAGTCGGCCTGCAACTTTCCGTCGGTCGACGTGGCATTCTTGATCGACGTCTCGTACTTCGTCGCCCGCAGCGAGTATTTGTCATCCTTGGTGGACAGCATGACACTGATGTCCTCGGTCTCGCCGCTCGGCGGCGCGAGCTGGCGGAGGTAAACATCATAACGCGCCGGCACCGGCTGGAAGTTCTCACCCTTGTTATAATATAGGCGCAGGTTGACCGGCAGGAAGTCGCGTTTCCCGAGGAGCCGGTTCACGTGCAGCATCGCGCTCCAGTTGCGGGTTGTTGTCTCCTCCGAGCCCATCAGCGCGGTGGGATTGCTGTAGTTGTACGTCGCCGGATTCAAGTCGGCGCCGCCGGTGAGCAGATTGCCGTTCCGCTGCCGGCTCGAAGTGGTGTGCTCGTAACGGTAAGATTTGTCGCGGCGATATCCGTAGATCCCGACGATGGCGTGGTCGAGCATCGTGCCCTGCCAGACCGCGACCGTCGACTTGACGTTGAAGTTCGCGAGCGTGGCGGACTGCGTCAGGAAATCGCGAGGAGTCAGACCGTTGACCGGCTGCTTGCTGTTCATCGTCACGTAGCGCCCGGTGAAATCCGTCCAGCCGCGGTAGTTCGCGGGATTGTTCGCCTGCGTATAGCCGCCCTCCGGCGCGGCGAAACTTTCGGGATCCTGCGGATTCACCCATGGATCGGCGAAATTGACGCCGCTCGCCGTCCAGGTCGGATCGAACCAGCGCATCGGCCCGGTGTAGTCCGTCATCGCCGCAAAAGGCATGGACAGGTTTGAGACCCGGGCGCCGCTCGGACTGTTCATGCCTCGCAGGTCGCCACTGACGTAGTATTTGAAACCGGGCTGGCCGTAATCGTAGCCGCCCTCTTCGGCGGCCCGCCGCGGGCCGAAACGGGCCTGTGTGCCCAGATCGTAGCCGGCGAAACTGAGGCTGCGGTTGTCCTGATTCTGGTCCTCCTCGGACATCACGCCGGTGAGTCGCTGCTCGCCCAGGAGCTTCGCCCACCAGCCGGTGTGACGACGCTCGAAGTCGTAAGCGCCGAACAACTGCGCCCGCCAGGCCTCGCGGTCGGAGGAGCGGGTGAAGCTGCCCATGTCCACGGTGCGACCGCCGACGAAGGCGCGGCCGACATTCGGGTTCGGGCTGCCGTCCAGCAGGCGCTCCATGATGTCGATGCGGACCGCCCCGGCATCCCAGCCGAGCGGCGTCCACATCCCCTGCTCCAGTTCCTGGCGAAAATAGGCAACATTATAGCCGACTCTGTTTTCCAAAAACGTGTTTGATAGTTCCAGTTCCCAAACATCCCACTTCTGCCACTCGCGCTTGTTGTCGCCATCGAGCAGGTGGTTGTAGAAATCGAAAATACTCCGGTCGGTCAGCGTCTCGTTGCGATAGCCGCCCGCGCCGAAGTACGGCAGACCGGCCGCGCTCGCCCACTGTTGTATACCGACGACATTTCGCATCCCTCCGCCTCCGAAAATGCCGCCGGAAGCGTCGGTCGTCGTATCGATGATCGAGCCATCCGGACGGCGTGCGCCGAAGGCCGGTACATCCTGACGAATGAAACCGTACGGGAGGCCCGCGTTATTCAGCTGGAGCGAACCGCCGAAGTCGTCCGTCGTGACATTGTTGTAGGTCGTGTGCGGCTCGAAGCCTTCATCCCAGTAATCGCGGTAGGGATCGAAGGTCTTCTTATTGACGCCGCCCTGACTGACTGGACGGAAGAACGGCGAGATCAGGTCCTCCGGAGTGACCTGACGCGGACGGTTGGAGGAGATCTCGCCATGTTCGAAGTTGGCATTCACCTCGAAGAGCTGGCCCGGACGATTCAGCTGCGCCGGGGCATACTTGATGGCGCCGAAGGCCCTCCGGTCGTGCTGAAAGGCCGGCTCTTGCTGGAACTTCTGCTTGTTGTCCAGCAGTGAGAGACGCACCGCGAGTTCGCGGTCGAGCACCACGTGATTATAGTCCAGGACATAACGCTGGGTGCCGAACTCATCGAACATGAATTCGAACGAGCCGCCGCGCTGGAAAGTCGCCGGACGAATCGCCGCGTTGATGACGCCCGCGGGGCTGCCGAGGCCGAACAGGATGGCGTTGGGGCCGCGCTGCAGATCGACGCGACTGATGTTGTATCCATCCCACGGAACATCCGAGAGGAAGAAGTCGCGGGTGTTGTCGGCCGACACCAGGCCGCGGACGCGCGTGTTACCGTTGGGGTTCGCAAACGAAGCGAGTTCGTCGATGTGGCCTTCGTTGCCGCCGCGATTGGCGCCCGAGAAATTGCCGCGCGGACCGGCGACTTCGGTGTTCACGGCATAGGACAGGACCGTCTCGTTATTGTATCCGCCAAGGTCGTTGATCAGCTCCTTGGTGAGGACTGAGATCGCGGAACCGACATCCGCGAGATTCGTGCGAATCCGCGTGCCAGCCAGCGTGCTGGTCGCCTGGTAACCTCGGTCCTGACTCGCATCGACGGTGAACGGACTGAGGACAACAACCTCCTCGGGATTTCCCTCGGGATCGGTTGCAGGAGCAGATGTGGTCTGCGCGGATGCCACGGAGGCACCCGCAATGAAGGCGGCAATAGAGATGACCGACCTCGTCAGGCTATACAGGTTGAGTTCTGTGTGCAGGGGGTGGAGCTTGGTGTTCATAGTACGGTGTGGCGCCAAGGCAGCCTTTCGGTTGCAGAGAGGGGTATGGCGCTGCCCGTGACGGGTAAAAGCGCATGAAACCACTCCCTACGAGGCCCGTGTCGGTGAACCCGTTTACGCGCCCCCGCGCACCGGAAACTTAGGGGAACTTCCTAACTCCGGGAGGCTGATTACCTGACCGGTTCCGCCGGCTTTAAACCGGACGTCGCCGGTGTCGAAGTCCCGCGCCACGGACTCGAGTCGCCGTCGATCCACGCCGGCAGCAACAGGTGATTGAAGGTGTTCCGCGGGATGCCGAAGGCGCCGTGCTGGATCTGGAGATCCACCAGTTCGACCGCCGAGCACCCGAGCTGTTGGTTGTCGAGAAACAACCCCGACGAAGGGTTGATCGACGGTTGCGCGTATAAATCGATGAATCCGGCGTCCGCAGGAATTTTCCACCCGCGATGCTGCGCCCAGTGCCGGACAATATTATTGATCCCGAGGATCATGTCGGGGCGGTGCGCCTCCAGCCAGGCCGCGAGCGTGTCGTGGTCCCGTGGCGCGATGTGAACGATGGGAACATGCTGCTCGCGCGGCAATGACGACTGGTAGAACAGGTGAGCCCCCGCCTTGTCCGCTTCGTCGATCGCCTTCTGCTCATCGAACAGCACCAGACCAATCCGCCGGTATCCCCGCTCGTGCGACCTTTTCCAGGCCAGGCCCATTGCTTGGGCGTGGTCCGGCGCCACCAGGTGCACCGGCAGATCGTAATAGCCGATGTTGCACGCCACCGTGGCGAACTTCTCCCAGGGAAAACTTTGCGCGAAGTCGCTGCGGAAAAGCTGTCCGATGATCACACCCTGAATCCCCCGATGGTACAAGGTGCGCCCGAGATGTTCGACGTTCGCGTAGCTTTCGAGACGGTGGTGCTCCAAGTGATACCCGAGTTCCTGGGCGCGGCGCTTCGCGCCGGTGATCGCCGCCCCGTCCAGGTAGCCGCCCGCCGGGTGGTCCGTCGTCACGAAAGCGATCGTCGATCCGGATCCGGCCGTGCGGGTCTTCCAACGGTGCGCGGCGATGCGCGCCAAGGCCGGATCTGGACAATATCCGAGGGTGGCCGCGACCTCGCTGATCCGTTTCCTCGTGGTCTCCGGGATCTTCGGATTCATCCGCAATGCGAGCGAGACCGTGGTCTTGCTCACACCAGCCGCTCGCGCGATGTCCGCCAGAGTTGCCCGTGACGTCATGAGGTAAATGGGGGAACGGGTTGACCTACGGGCCAATTGCGTCCGGCAGTCAATCGCCTAATTGTGACCGCCCTGATTTGCCGATGATCAGGCATCGGCCGTTTGTCCGTCCCAGTCGACCCCGCTGATGAACTCTACGCTGCTTCCCGCCCTGCTCTTGTGTAACTCGCTCGCCAATCCCCTCGGCGTTCACGACCCCGCTCCCCGACTGGCCTGGCAACTCGTCGCCGACGACCGGCGGGGAATCGTCCAGACCGCCTATCAAATCAAGGTATCCACCCGGCCCGGCGGTCCCGCCGATCTCTGGGACAGCGGACGCGTGTCCAGCGAGCAATCCGTGCAGGTCCGCTACGCCGGCAAGCCCCTCCCCTCGCGCACCCGCGCCTACTGGCAAGTGACTTATTGGGACGACCAGGGCACGGCGGTCACCAGCCAACCGGGCGCAAGCTTCTGGGAAACGGGACTGCTGCGACGCGACGACTGGTCCGCGCAATGGATCGGAGCCCCATGGCATGGCGACCAGCGCCGCGGCGCGCACGCGCCTTACCTCCGGAAACGCTTCGAACTGCCGGCGAAGCCCGTTTCCGCCCGGTTGTATATCACCGCGCTCGGCCTCTATCAGGCCTATCTCAACGGCCATCAAGTGGGCTCCGATGTTTTCACGCCGGGCTGGACCGACTATATCAAACGCGTCCAATACCAAGTATACGACGTGACCGAGCTGCTGGTGTCGGGACAAAACACGCTCGCCGGAGTCCTGGGCGACGGCTGGTACTGCGGGCATGTCTCCGCCGAAGGGAGGGAAAGATACGGCCGGCAACCCCGTCTGCTCGCCCAGCTCGAGATCACCGGCCGCGATGGCCAGCGCGTCACGATCGTCTCAGATGGCACCTGGCAGGTGGCGCGCGGAGCGATCGTCGAGAACGATCTCCTCATGGGCGAAAGTTACGACGCGCGTCAGGAGTTGGCGGGCTGGCCGGGCGCGGCGCCCGACGACAGGACGGCCGCCGTGACGACGTCTCGCATCCCGGACAGCGAGTCCACCGCCCGCGACGCGACGCCTCCCGACCTCTGGGAATCCGCGATGGTGTTCCCCGATCCCGGGATCGAACTTTCGCCCACGCTGGCCCGCCCCGTGCGGGCACACGAAACGCTCACGGCCAAGTCCATCGTCAAGACCTCCACCGACGAACGGCGCGAGGGGTTCATCTTCGACTTCGGCCAGAACCTTGTCGGCAACGTCACGCTCCGCGTCAAAGCCCCCGCCGGCACCACCCTGCGCCTGCGTTTCGCCGAAATGCTCGACGCCTCGGGCAAATTATACACCGAGAATCTGCGCACCGCGCGGGCGACCGATTACTATACCTGCAAAGGCGATCCGGCCGGCGAAGTGTGGACGCCCCTGTTCACGTTTCACGGGTTTCGCTACGCGGAGATCAGCGGTCTGCCGGACAAGGCGACGCCCGACACCGCCACCCTCGTCGCCCGCGTGCTGCACACCGATCTGCCGGAGAGCGGCGACTTCACCTGCAGCGATCCCCTCATCAATCAGCTTCAACACAACATTCAGTGGGGTGAGCGGGGCAACTACCTGGAAGTCCCGACCGACTGTCCGCAGCGCGACGAGCGCCTCGGCTGGACCGGCGATGCGCAGGCGTTCATTCGCACGGGCATCTGGAACCGCGACGTCGCGGCATTCTTCACCAAATGGCAGCGCGACCTTGCCGACGCGCAGGGCTCCACCGGCGCCACGCCGCCAGTCATTCCTTCCACCGATCGCTCAGGCAACGACGGCGGGCCGGCTTGGGCGGACGCGATGGTGATTTGTCCGTGGACCGTCTATCAGTGCTACGCCGATCGCGCGCTCCTCGAACAGCACTTCGACTCGATCCGACGCTATGTCGACTTCATCGCGACCCGCACGCTGACCGGCATCCGCCTTCATCCCGACCTTCCACATTGGCAGGGATTCGGCGACTGGCTCGCGCTCGACGGCAGCGGCAAGGTCGACGGGGGCACCCCGAAAGACCTGATCGGCACCGCCTTCTACGCCCACGATCTCCGACTGCTCGCGGTGATGGCCTCGGTGCTCGGTCAGGACGAACTCGCCCGGCGCTACTCCGCCCAAGCCGAGCAAATCAAAGCGGCGTTTGTCCGCCGGTTCGTCACCCAGGACGGACTGGTCGCGGGCAACACGCAGACGTCGTATGTGCTCGCATTGCACTTCGACCTGGTGCCGCCGGAGCTGCGCCCCAAACTTACCGCGGCGCTGGTGCGCGATATCCGCAGCCGCGGCACCAAGCTGAGCACCGGCTTTGTGGGAACGCCGTATCTGTTGCACGTGCTCACCGCCGAAGGGCAACTCGATCTCGCGTATGAACTGCTGATGCAGAAGGAGTGGCCGTCATGGTTGTACGCGGTGACCCAGGGTGCCACGACAATCTGGGAGCGGTGGGACGGCTGGACGAAGGAAAAAGGCTTTCAGGATCCGGGGATGAATTCGTTCAACCACTACGCCTACGGCGCCGTCGGCGACTGGCTCTACCGCGTGGTCGCCGGCGTGGAACTCGATCCGGCCAAACCAGGCTACAAGCACTTTTTCCTCCAGCCGCGCCCCGGCTCGCGGCTGACCTCCGCGCGGGCCCATCACCGCTCGCCCTACGGCGAAATCGTCAGCGATTGGAAAACATCGCCGGAGACGTTCGAGTGGGAGGTCGTCGTTCCGCCCAACACGTCTGCGACCGCCCGTTTCCCCGTGCCGGCAAACGCCACCGTCGTCGACGGCAACACGCCCGCTGACTCGACGATGGGCGTGACGCAGGTGCGACGTGAGGGCGGTGTGCTCACGTGCGAGCTGGCGTCCGGCCGGTATCGCTTCCGGGCGACCTGGCCCAAAGACGAAGCCACGCCGGTCCCGGCCGACGCGCGGAAGACGCTTTGACGCCGCCGCGAACTTTGCCCCCGCTCGCGGAAGTGGGCGCACGTTGAGATCGCCCGATCTCAACGTGCCATCGCGGCCGTTGGCTGCTCGATCGAAGCAGGTTCGGGCAGCGTCGAGGTGAAGCGGTACTTTCCTGAGCCCACCGTCAGGAACGCCCGGCCGTCGCTCAGGTTGACCGCACTGACGCCCTGCACTTTGGCGAGCGGCTGGTCACCCTCGCGCACGCCATTGAGAGACACCGCCGGGATCTGCACCGAGGCCGTTGTGTTCGGCGGCACCGTGAGATCCAGCGTGAACGTCCGCTCTTCCGTCCCCCAGGCGACCTCGATTCGTCCGGCGGGCGAGTCGTAGGCGCCACGCGCCCAGGTCAATCCGGGTTCGCCGACCGGTCCCGGCCGCACGACAAATGTCCGAAACCCTGGCACCGTCCCATCCGGCTGGATACCGAGGACCCCGTGAATGAACCACGCGCCGACGTACAGATACGAGCTGTGCAGCCGGGACAGGTTGTCCTCCCAATCTTCCGGGATCGTCGTGTTGCCGCGGCGCAGCAGATCGCCCCAGCCGGGATAACCGGGCTGGCGCACCATCGTGTACAACAGGTCATCGCGCCCTGCTTCCATGAGCGTCTTGAAAAGGAAAGCGCCTGCCGTAATGCCGGCGTGTATATGGCCTTTGTTCACGACGAGGATCTCGCGTTCGAGCCGCCGCCAGACGGCCGGCCGTTCCGTTGCCGGCGGCACGTCGGTGAGCAGCGCGATCGCGAGATAGGCGGGAAATCCGTTCACATAGCTCGCGTCGGCGGTGTTGTAGAACTCGCGATGCACCGCACGCCGCACGATTTCGGCTCGCGCCGACCAGGCGGCCGCTTCCGCGGGCCGGCCGATCTGCTCCGCGATGCGCGCCGCCGTGGCCAGGTTGTAGATCCAGTAGCAGTTGTTGAAAAACAGCGTCTCGCGCGTGTCGCCGTTCACCCCGCGGGCACCGGGCCAGAGCCAGTCGCCCAGAAAATCCCATTCGCCGCCCCAACGTCGCAAGAGGTCGCCCGAGCTCTTGGTTTCGAGGAACTGCAGCCAGCGCACCATCATGTCGAAATTGTCCTCGAGAATCCGGCGATCGCCCGCGATGCGGTACATTTCCCACGGAAGGTGCACACAAATGCCGCCCCAGCTCGGGCCGCCGCCGCCCCAGTAGGTCGGCGCAGTGTACGGCAGCTCGCCGGGATGGACCGGCGCCGTCTCTTCCGATCCGACCCGCCGCGATCCCTGTACATCGCGCCAGTCCTGCATCCATTTTGTATACAGTGCCTCGGTGCGGAAATTCATCAACCCCGTGGTGGTCGTCGCGTGTCCGTCGCCGCCGTACCCCATCCGCTCGCGCTGGGGACAATCCACGATATAGCCGCCGACCGTGAGGTTTTCGTAGGTCCACAACGTCGTATCGTAGATCTGATTGAGCAGCGGCTCCGAACATTCGAACTCAGACGCGCGCGCATAATCGGTGCGGACCAGCCAGCCCGTGAAATCTTCCGCCTGCGGCGCGGATCTCAGCCCGCGGATCGTGACCCAGCGACCCGACATGTAGTTGAACCGGTGTCGGAACCGGCCGCGGCCTTCGGGCCCGACCACGTAGACGCTGTGCAACGCATGCGTCATCGACCGCTCCTCGCGTTCCGAAAATTCGAAGGTGATCCGATCGCCGGGCGCGCCCGTCACCTGCGCTTCGAACCACCCGGCGTAATTGCGTCCCATGTCCACCCGATACACTCCCGACTCGACTTTTTGGATACCAATGGGATCGAGCTTCGCGACGAGACGGTTGGGTTCGGAATACTCCGGGGAAAGCTCCAACGCCGGCTGGTACACCTGCACCGGCCGCCATTCCTCACCGCCACCGCCCACCGTCGCCCAGTCCGGTTGCTCGCGCCGTGCATCGTACTCTTCACCGCCGAAATCCATGAAGTTCCACGAACCGAGCAAACGATTCGGGCTCGGGCGACACGTCCAGGCTCGGTCCGAGGCGATGCGCACGCGGCGGCCACCGGTCATCTCCGCGTCGAGCTGAGCGCGGACGATGGGCGCCCGAGGTTTGTCCGATGTGGTGTATTCGGGAAAAATCGACCAAGCCGTGCCGAGCCACACGCCGAGGGCGTTACGACCGCGCTGCAGAAGCGGTGTAACGTCGTAGGTCACATAGCGCGCGCGCCGGCGGTTATTGGCTACGCTCGGCATCAGCACCGCGTCGCCGACCTTTTCGCCGTTCACATAAAGTTCGTGATAACCGACGGTCGCGACCGTCATCAATGCGCGACGGGGGACTTCCTCCAGATCAAACTCCCGCCGCAGCCACGGATCGGGCTGCGCGACGAACTTTCCGGCCGCCAGCGGATCGGGCGGAGCCTCGAAGTGCGGATCGTCGGGCGCGCCAATCCACTCCGCGGTCCAGTCCGTGGGCGCAAGCAGTCCCATCGTCCAGCTCGCCGGCGGGCTCCATTCGGACCATTCCCCGTTTCCGTCCCGCACGCGCACGGACCACACGCAGCGCTGCGCCGAACTCAACGGCCGGCCGGCGTATTCCACTTGCGACGTCGCTGCCGAGATCACCTCGCCGCTGTCCCACAGGTCGCCCGCCGGCAGGCCCGCCGCGCCAGGAGCCCCGCTCACACGAATATGGTAAGCGGTTTGCCGCACGCGCCGCGCCGAGGCGTCCGTCACGGAAAGATTCCAACTCAAACGCGGACGCGCCGCTTCGACGCCCAGCGGAGAGTCGAGGTATTCCGTTCTCAGATCCGTCGGAGCGAGCGCGGCCGCCGACACGCCCGCCACGCCTATGGCCAGGGTCGTCATCGTCGCCATCCGGCGCATCCACCGCGTGATCCATCTGAAAGTACGGAGCGTCATCGGGGCAAACTCATGGGCGGTCACCGCCCCAGCAATTGGCATAAAGGTAATCCCGTTGACTTTTGGGGTTCTGGATTTGCATCGCCGACGGCGACCTCGTTTCGCTTGCAGAGTCGGCCGCACGGGCACTCCCGCCCGGCGCGGCGATTCACCCCATGCACGCGTTCTCTCGCTTCGTCTTCGTTGCGACCATTGGCTCCGCGCTCGGCGTGCAGCCCCGACTGCCCGCCCGTCCTGCTCCGAATCCGCTGGTTCAGCAGGCCACTCGCGAAGGTCTGCCCATCGCGGTGCAGCGCGCCCAGCCACTCGATCGTCTGGTCGTGACGGACGCGAAAGACGCGACCGTCGAGGTGCGCGACGGGGCCGGCCGCGTGTATGCCAGCGGCACGGGCAATCCCGCCTTTGTCTTCCGGGCGGGCGGCACGCTGGGCACCCACCGCGTCACCGTACAGCGGTCCAGCGGGGAGGCACACGCGGCGGAGTTCGAGCTCGTGGCGCAGACGCAGGTCGTCGACGGCGGGAAGTACGAAGACATGTTCAACCTGCTGCTGAAGGGAATGAAGACGGACCGGCCTGACGGCGTGTTCACGATCGACTGGAACGGGCGCCCCCGGCGGATGTTCGTGAACTGGGGTCTCGACCATTTTCACACGATGAAAGGGATGAAGTACTTCAGCGACGCCGGCGGCGACTTCATCGACATGCAACGCGACACGCAGCGTGAAGACGGGATGATCTGGAGTTTCATCAACCCCGGCGACGCGCTGGCGTATTACCGCACGGCGTATAGGCCTTTCGGATACGTGCGAGCGTACGGCGACCGCACCTTCGTCCGGCAGCCAAGCGAAAATCATCCGGAATACATCTATGTCAGCTCCGTCTACCAATGGTGGAAGGCCAACGGCGACGACGCCTGGATGCGCAGCCATCTCTCCTCCGCGATGCGGGCGCTTGATTACCCGATGAACGATCCCGCGCGATGGAGCACGCGCTTTCAACTGCTCAAGCGCGTCTATACGATCGATTCCTGGGACTTTCAGGTCGACGACGCCTACACGCCCGACATCGGGCTCACCAACACGATGCTCGTCGATCCGGACAAATCGAAGTTCGGCGTCTTCTTCGGCGACAACGTGCACTATGCGGCGGCCTGCGAGGAACTCGCCGAGATGCTCGACCGAGCCGGCCGGCCCGACGAGGCGGCCCGATTTCGCGACCGCGCGGGCGGCATTCGCCAGCGGCTCGACTCCCTGTCGTGGAACGGACGCTTCTTCACGCATTTCATCGACGAGGATCCGAGCGTGAAACGGGATCTCGGCGTCGACGTACGCTCGCAGTTGGCGCAGGGCAACATGTACGCTCTCAACCGCGGCATCACCGCCCCGCAAGCGACCGCGATTATCGGCACCTACCAGCAGTTGCTCGGCCATCTGCCGGTCGGATCGCCCGGCGAATGGTACTCCATTTATCCGCCGTTCGAGCGCGGCTTCGAGATGCACAGCCCGAAGTGGCAGTACATGAACGGCGGCGTCGCCGGTCACGCTGCGGGCGAGTTGGCGCTCGGCGCCTTCCGCTACGGCCAGGAAGACTATGGCCGCGACATCCTCGACCGCTTGAGCGCACTGGGCCACCGGCACGGCGACAAGATCTGGTTTGCATATACGGGCTCGATTCCGCCGCCGTCCCCCGCCCCGGCCTACCAACCGATCGATCTCAGTCCGTTCGCCAATATGGACCTGTGGTCAACCGATTCGCCCCGTGCGAAACGGTGGATGCTCCAGAAGAAGCCCGGCGACGACGTGCGCGGGCTGCCGACCGGCGAACAGGATTTCGCCGGCATCCGCTTCCACATCGTCGATCCGGCGCGCAACGAGCGACGGGCCGCGGTCGCCGTCTCACACCAGCAGGATTTTCCCACCTCCGTCACCGTGCCCGTGAATGCCAAAGCCGGAAGCGTTTACCTCCTTCACACGTCGTCGAAGCCCAGCAGCGAAAACGTCTGTGGCAGCGTCAACCTGGAGTACGACGACGGCACCTGGTCCACCCATTACATCGCCATGGGGAAGCACCTCACGTATTGGTGGTTTTCCGAACTCAAGACACCCCGGTCGGGCATCGCGTGGCATGGGCCGAACCTCGTGAGCGACGACGTGGGCCTGTCGTGGTGCGCCCTCGATAATCCGCATCCGGACAAAACGATCGCGGCGATCCGTCTCCAGGCACCGGAGGACACCGGCATCTACACCGTGGTGGGCCTGACGCTCGCCACCCGTCCGCACTACGTCCCGCCCAGCGCGACATCGTTTGGCGGGCCCGACAACTGGGCCGCCGCCACGGCCATGGGGGCTTTCATCCGCGGTCTGGCTGGTGTCGACGACGACGGTTCAGGGGCGTTCTCACACCCGCTGCTTTCGCCGCGTTGGGACACGCGCGAGTCACGCTCCATCCGCACGACGGTTCGTTATGCCCCGTCGTCCGGATACGTTTCGTATTGGTTTCAGCATGACGCCGCGGAGCACACGACCGACCTGACGATCACGGGCAGCGCGCGATCCGTTCAATGTCATCTGCCGCTTCCTCCCGGCACGAGCCAGCCCAGATCAATCGAGGTGGATGGCGCGGCGACGGCGTATCGAACCATCGCCGTCGGCACCTCGACCTACCTGGATCTTCCGCTCGACCTCTCGCGGGTGCGCATGGTGCGCCTCCGCTACTGAATGCATCAGCGGACAAGCGTGGGCTGAGGTTTCAAGGCAGCCTCGGCCCGGTTTGCTGTGCCGTCGGACGCGAACCCGAGGCGGCCGTATTCGACGATCGCGCCACGCCGCACGGTCTGCACGATCCTTGTCAGCACTGCCAGTGCGATCAGGCCCACGATCATCTGGAACAGGTAGTTGCTCGCGTAGTCGGGCCGGCCTTCAGCCCCGCCGCGGGAAAAGAGGTAAATCCAATAGCCGCCGAGGTTCGCAAACACGGCCGAACTGACATAGCCGATCACTCCGAATCCCGCGCTGAGCGTCCCCATCTTGTCGCAAGGAACGAAGTCGAAGACCATCGGCGCCACCACGACGGCATTGGCGCCGATGAAGCTGCCGAATGCCTGCGAGCAGGCGAGCCACACCAAGGGACTCGGCGGCGCCCCTCCCGCACCGAACTTGATCACCAGCCACAATACGCCGGCCGAGGCGATCTGGACCATCAGCGTGACCCACGCGACGCGAACCCGCAGGGCTCCGACGGCCGTTTCACGCGAGACCAGCGTTTGAATGACCAGCAAGTAGCAAGCGCCTCCCAGTACGGTGGCGAACAAACCGGTCGCAAACACCGCCGCCAGCGGCGGCGACGCGCCACCCCCGCGAGTGGCACTCCACCCGAGCGCAATGAAGGCGGTGCCGATCAGTCCAAGCAGGAGCCAAGGCGGGAAACGCGGCAGCCGGTCGGAGTACCAGCCGAAAAAAGGAGCAATCGCGACGATCGAGAGGATGGCGCACGGCAGCCCCAGCAACGCCACGGTCAACTTGCTATAGCCGAGCTGCTCGGTCGTGAGCAACACGTCCATATGTGCCCAGCAAACATTGCCGAGGCTGAGCCCGCCGAGCATATAAACACCGTAGATCCACCACCACCGGCGGTCGCCGAACACCTCCGAAAAGAAGGTCACGACCACGCGATGCAGACTGCGTGTGACCCTCGGGACGACAGGAGCGGGCGCCGGTTGGGTTTCACGGAGCACAAGCGCCGTGAGCGCGACCATCGCGAGGAAGAACGCACTCGTAAGCGCATAGATGAGCTGCTCGCCCGAGAAGCGATGCCCGCCGATCACGGGTATCGCGGCCGGCCAGACGAAGTGCAGGTCGAACAGCGGAAACAGCCCCTGGAAATACACGAGCGCCGCAATACTCACCATGGCCTGCCGCATCGCGAGAGCGCGTCCCCGCTGCGCCGGCGGAAAAAACTCGATGCAGAAAGGTTCCAGCGGTCCCGCCAGGGAGACCACGACCGAGTAAGCGACCAGCACGACCAGCAACGCCGGCAAGTCCGGCATGTGCGGGACCAGCCCAATCCCGATGCCGGCGGCGGTCCAGCCGACGATAATGAAAGGGCGCCTGCGTCCGAACGGCGTCCAGATCCGGTCGGCCAAATAATTACAAAGCGAGCCCACCGTCAGCCCGAGCAACGGCCACAGGCTCGCGATCAACGCGAACACCCTCGGATCCTGGGTGAAACGGCGCGTGGTGAGCACCACCGCGTTGCCCTGCACGAAGACGCTGAAGATCTGGCAAACCCAGAGCAGGTTGACGACGCCCACCGACAACCAGGGCAATCGCGGCTGGAGAGTGGCAATCGGTTGGAGCCAGCGGGGCATGGGGGGGTGCCGTGATCGCACCGATTTCATGACCATCCGCCAATTACTTTTCACGAGCCTCTTCGCAAGGCCTCCCGCGCCACGCCCCTTGGCGCGCATCGCTGCGATCGCCGACACAAAGGGTCAACGGGATCACTGTCTCTCCGGCCCTGCAACGGGTCCTGCGCTTGCGGCGTTTCGTAAGAAGGTTGGGTTTGTCCTCACAGTCATGCCCCACGGTCGTCCCGTTGTTTCTCCTTCATGAACTCGCCCCACCTGCTCGTTTCCGCGCTGACGGCCATGCTGTCGTTGCGCGCGCTGGCCTCCAGCCTTCCGCTCACGCCACCGATGGGCTGGAACAGCTGGAATCACTTCCAGGTAAACATCACCGATGCCATCGTGCGGGCTCAGGCCGAGGCGATGGTCAGCAGCGGCATGCGCGACGCGGGCTATGTCTATATCAACATCGACGACGGGTGGCAGGGATCGCGCGCGGCCGACGGCACGATCCAGCCCAACGAGCGTTTCCCCGACATGGCGGCGCTCGCCGACTTCCTCCACGCGAAGGGGCTGAAGCTGGGGCTCTATTCATCGCCCGGCACGAAGACGTGCGCGGGCTACACGGGCAGTTTCGGGCATGAGGCACAAGATGCCCGCACCTACGCCGCCTGGGGCGTCGATTATCTGAAATACGACCTGTGCAGCCACAACGACGAGGTCGTGAATAAACTGACCACGCCTGCCGAGCGACTCGATGCCATCCGTGAAGCTTACGCGAAAATGCACCGCGCCCTGCGCCAGACAGGGCGGCCGATCTTCTACAGCCTCTGCCAATACGGCCTCAATTACGTCTGGCGATGGGGCGCCTCTGTCGGCGGCAATTCCTGGCGCACGACTGGCGACATCGGCGACAGCTACGCCGCGATGGCAGCGATCGGCTTCGGTCAGGCCGGCCTATCCCGCTACGCAAGCTCCGGTCATTGGAACGATCCAGACATGCTCGAGGTGGGAAACGGCGGCATGACCGCCGAGGAATACCGCACGCACATGAGCCTCTGGGCACTCCTCGCTGCGCCCCTGCTCGCGGGCAACGACCTGACAAAAATGAACGCCGAAACCATCGCGCTGCTTACGAATCGCGAGGTCATCGCCATCGACCAGGACCCCGCCGGCGTGCAAGGCGACCGCTTCTCCGCCGAAGGCCCTTACGAGATCTGGGTCAAACCGCTCGCCGACGGCAGCAAGGCCATCGGCATTTTCAACCGCCAGGACACCTGGACGCGCGGCGAAGTCATCCCGGTCGATCTGCGACCCCTCGGCTTCCCCTCGGGCGCACACGTTCGCGACGTCTGGAAACACACCGATCTCGGCCGCCGCGAGATCATTGAGGCCACGGTGCCGCCTCATGGTTGCGTGCTCCTTCGGGTCCGCGCCTGACGTTCCGCGCCGCCATTCTCATGATGAAACGAAGACTCATCGGACTCTGCGGGCTCATGCTCGCCCTCCTCGGCCGCGCGGTTTTGGCGCAGCCGCAACCGCTGCCCCTCCATGTCACGATCGCGGGCAATGAACTCCCGCTGCATCACTTCAACCAGGGGTCGTTCGGGAATTTCGAGCTGACCGCGCCCGTCGAGGTCGTGATCCGCGCGGACTTCAATGTTCGCTGGGTCGATCTTCGACCGCGCTCCGCCGGCGTCACCGCCACGATCGATGCGGATCACCGCACGATCCGCTTTCGCATCACCACGGCGCGCCCGCTCACCGTCGAGTTCAACCGCGACCTCGCCCGCGTGCTGCACCTGTTTCCCGCCACACCGGAAGACGACGCGCCCAAGCCCGGCGACGCGAAGGTCCGCTACTTCGGACCCGGCATCCACGACGCCGGTTTGATGGACCTCGCCGAGGGCGAAACGCTCTACCTCGCAGCTGGTGCGTGGGTGAAAGGCAACGTCCGCTCGATCGGCACCCGGAGCGTCAGCATTCGCGGACGCGGCGTGCTGGACGGCACCGACATCCCGAACCGGCCGGCAACGACGTCCGCCGATCGCACCGTCAAACCGATTCCGGAAGATGAGCCCGGAGCGCGCAACATGATCTACCTGCAGAATGTCGAAGGCGCTGCCATTAAAGGGATCACCGTTTTCAACAGCCATTACTGGACGGTGTTCGTCCGTTCCTGCCGCAACGTGCACGTCGACGGCGTGAACGTCCTCAGCGGCAGCAATCATTATGGCAACGACGGATTCGATCTCGTCTCTTCGAGCGATGTGCTCGTCGAAAACGTCTTCGTCCGCACCAACGACGACTGCGTCGTCGTCAAAAATCTGGACGATATCGAAACGAAAAACATCGAGGTGCGCCGCTCCACCTTCTGGAACATGCCGGTCGGCGGCAACGCGATCGAGGTGGGCTTCGAACTGCGCAGCCGGGGCGCCTCTCATCTCGTGTTTCGCGACTGCGACATCCTCCACGTCGAGCGCGGCTCCGCCATCAGTATCCACCAAGGCGATTCAGGCACGGTCGAGGATGTCCGTTTCGAGGACATCCGGGTCGAGGACGTCCGCCGCAAGCTGATCGATTTCTGCGTGCTCTATGCCCAATACGGCATCGACAAACCGGCGTCACAAGCGGAGCGCGAGCGCCGGATGGACCCCGGCGGCGTGTGGGACGGCGAACAACGCCTCACCCCGGACGAATATCGTCAACGCGCAGCCGAACGCGGCCGCATCCGCAACGTGCAAGTCCGCAACCTGCAGGTCATCGAAGGTGCGCTGCCCTACAGCATCATCGCCGGTTACGACGACGACCACCTGGTGGAAAATGTCACGATCGACGGCCTCTCGTATCTTGGCCAGCCGCTGCGCTCGTTCGAGGCCGCCCAACTGGTCGTGCACGACGCGAAGAACGTCACGATCAAGTAAGCCAACGCGCGGGAAAGCCCGGGGCAGCTGGGCGGTCCGTAGTCCGTTCATCGATACGCAGGAAGGACCTATCCGCCCTGTCCCGCGCGTCCAACTTCAGCCTGCGAATGTCGGAACCGCTTCCAGGCTCCGCTGAGTTTGCGCTACTCCGCCGGCACTGCCGTCCACGTCAGCACCGTGCCGTCCTTGCGGTCCGGCTTGGCACCGGGCCAGTCCGCACCGTAGGGCTCGCCGGTGTCGGGCGCGATGCCGACGAAACGATTCGTCTTCAGCGAAAGCAGCATGCACTGCCGGTCGCGCAACATGTCCTGCCACATGAACAGGCTCGCTTCTGATTCCGTCTTCAGCGGCCGCACATCGGCGGACAGCCCCGCGCCAACCACCGTCAGAAAGCCGCTGCCATCCATCGCCTCCAGCGCGACCCTCCCCTGTCCGCGATCATGCACGCGGAAACGCGACTGCGTGCTCGTCGCCTGCTTCGAACCGGGCGCCGCGGAGTGCAACATGCCGTGCGGATTCGCCCACGCGACGGAGCCGTTGGACAGATTTGTGAACGTCACGATTTTGCCGAGGGGGATATTGGCCGAGCGATCGGCGAGAGGTTCGTCGACGCGAAAATCCGCGAAATCGGCATACCCACCTTCTCGGCCCGCGGTGTTGAACGCGAAGAGCCCGAGGCGCGTGCCCTGGAACGTTTTCAGCTGATACGGCAGCCGAATTTCGCCACCGATTTGGGCGAAGGCCTTGCCGTCGACGCTGACGCTGAAATGCGCGACGTCGTTATCGTAATCCCCGGTCGCGCGCAGCCAGAGGTGCGGCGACGCGAGCGGTTGCTCGATGGTTTCGTTTTTCAACTGATCGTAGTAGCGCAGCACGAAGCCCGCATCGGTGCAGACCACGCCCAGCGTCGCGAAGGGGATATTGACCAGCGCAAGTCCCGCATAATCGCCCACGCGCAAGCCCGCCGCGTCGAGTTCCGCGGTCGCCACGGAAACCGGTCCGATCGCACGCTGCGTGAGCGTGTTTTTCGCCCACAACAGATGGTCGGCGGGGAGCGTGTGCAAACGGAGCGCACCGGGTGTCTCCGTGAGCGACCATTTCTCGTCCACCGGGTGGTGATTCCACTGCCACACCGGCAACAGCTTCGAGCCCGAAAAATCGTCGCTGCGCTGGTAGGGCGCGTGCGGCTCCACTTGCGTGCCAAGCGCCGGTTTGGTCCACGTGCGCGGCGTGCGGCCGAGATTACCCGGGAGACCGAAATACGGCCAGCCATCGACCCAGGTGACCGGCGAGAGCGCCGTGGTGCGACCAACGGAGCGAAAATCGAGCATCGAAAAACCCCACCACTCCCCATTCGGCAAATCGACGATACCGCCCTGGTGCAGCGGCACGGCGCCGAGTTGGTTGCCGCCAGGTGGCGTAAGTTTAAAATCTGCTCCGGGGCCTGGGATCTTCATGCCCAGACCGATCGGCTGGAGCGACGAGGCGCGTTGCGTGCCGAATGTCTCCTTCGCCGCGATCACGACGGTTTCGTAGGGGCCGTAAATATGATCGGCGCGCGCGGCCTGCATCCGGCCCGTCGGCGCATAGTTGGCGCTGAGAATATAATACTTGCCGTCGATTTTGTAGAAATGATGCCCCTCGCCCATCGCGTTGCCGCGCGGAATGATCACCCGGTCGGAGCCTTCGACGATGCCGCTAAGGTCCGGCTTGAGTTCGGTGAGAACAACCTCGTCGTATCCGTGCACAGCATACACCCGGCCGTCGTCATCGAAGAGCACGGAAAGATCGTGGATGCCGCCCTGGAAGCGGCGATGCTCCCAGGGCCCTGCGGGATTCTCCGCGATGAAGACCTGCAGTCCGTGACCGTTGATGTTGGCAAACAGGTAGAACTTGCCGGCGTGGTAACGAAGGCACGGCGCCCAAATGCCCTGGCCGTAGATCTCCTTGCCCTCGTCGAGCTTGAACCCCGGCCCCAAGTCCAGCCGCTGAAACGCGTAACTGAGGAATTTCCAGTTCACGAGATCCTTGGAGTGCAGGATCACGAGCCCGGGCATCGCGTGCATCGTCGTGCCCGCGAGATAGAAATCCTCACCGACGCGGATCAGGTCGGGATCGGAGAATTCGTCGTAGAACAGCGGATTCGTGAACGTGCCGTTGCCATTGTCGGCCGTCCAGCTCACCGGCGCGGCCGCGGCCCGCCCGGGAGCAACCATCACCAAGGCGGACAGGCTGACAAGAAGGGACAGGAAGCGTCTCACGAATGACATATCTGGAAAACGAGAAGGGTTATGGGGGAGCGGGGCAACGCGGCGACGACGCGGCAAGGCAAGAACGGAGGAGCGTGCGCCAACCTCAAGGATGCGTTGGCCATACCCGCGACTATTACTTTAGGCAGGTCCGCGCCCGGGCGGCGCCCCTCCTTCGGACCAGCCTGTGACGAGGTCGGCGCCGGTCCCACCAGCGCGGAGTTCCACACCTCAACGCGTCCGAATGCGCCAGATCGTCAGCGAGTTTGCCGGCGCCTCGTAAGTGAACTCGGCGGACAGTGGCACGGTTTCGGTGACCGGCGTGACGGCCGGCGGCTGGCCATCGGTGTTCACCGCATCGGCGTCGCCTCCACCGAAAACGGTGCGCTCGGCGGTCGCGTGGAGGCGGCCCGCCCCGGCCAGTTTCGTCGCGACGGACTGAGCGGTGGCTTCGCCGTTGACGAGCTTCACGATAAGATCGCCGTTCCGGCTGTCGCGCACCGCCGAGGCCGCCAGTTTCGCGCCGGTAGGCGCGGCGTCGAACGAAGTCGTCACGGCCGTGTCGCCGCGATTGCGACCGAAAAGCTGCTGCACGGTATAGTTGAGACTTGGATACACCTCGGTCGCGTTGAAATAGATCATGTCCGGGTGCCATTGGGTGTGCTGACGGCGGGCGAGCAGCGGCGCATACGAGGCCAGCCGCACGACGTCGCCGTTGCGCTCGAGGCTCGTCAAATACGCGGCCTCGGCGATCGCGGTGCGCAGGGTGTTGCGGCGGTCCTTTTCGTGTGCGGCGTATTCGCCGAGATAAACCTTCGGTCCGTTCCGGTCGTAGGAATCGTAGCGGGAAAGATTCTCCCACATCCATTGCGGTGAGACGTAATAATGCTCGTCGACCATCGCGAGCTTGAGCTCGCGCGCGAACGCCCAACCAAGGTCGAAATCCTCCCCGTTCGCGAACGGTCCGGAGGTGCCGATGACGACGATTTCGGGATGTTTCTCCTTGAGCACGTCGTTGATCATCCGGAAGCGCTCCTTGAAGTCCGGCGTGATCGCGTCCTCGTTGCCGATGCCGAGGTATTTCAAGCCGAACGGCGCGGGATGTCCGGCCGCGGCGCGCACGGCGCCCCACTTCGACGTCGCCGGACCGTTGGCCCACTCGATCAAGTCGAGCACGTCCTGGATGTAAGCTGGCATGTCCTCCAGCGGCAGCCCTTCCTGTCCGCGGCCCGGCGAATGCCCCGCGTGCTGACAGCAGACGCCCGCCGTCACGACCGGAACCGGCGCCGCGCCGATGTCCTCGCAGAACTGGAAATACTCAAAATACCCAAGCCCCATGGTCTGGTGGTAACCCCACGAATTCCGCGACGCGACCCGCTGCTCGACCGGTCCGACCGTGTGCTTCCAATCGTAATACGCACGCACGCCGGGACCGTGCACGAGACAGCCGCCGGGGAAGCGCACGAACTTCGGCTTCAGGTCGGCGATGGTTTGCGCGAGATCGCGGCGCAATCCGTTGGGGCGGTTCTTGAACGTGTCCCTTGGAAAAAGCGAAACCATGTCGAGTGCCACGGCGCCCTGCTCGTGCGCGAGCAAAACAAAGCGCGCCTCGGAATCGGAACGCGACGGCGTGAGCGTCACGGTGTGCTTCGTCCACGTGCGACCGGACACCTCGAGCTTCGCTTCGGCCAGCACGCTGCCGTCCTTGCCTTCGAGACGAACCGTCAGCGGCATCGGCTTCGTTTGATCGCCCGGCCCCCACATCACGCCCATGTAGGCCTGGTAAGCCCAGAACGACGCATCGTAGGCCTTGCCGGCCTCGAGCGGAAGCTGGTCGAAACCGCGATTGACGATCCCGACGCCGTCGCCGGGCTTCGTCACCGTGAGAATCAGGTAATGCGGATTATTGACGTGCACCGGACGCGCATCGCCCAGCCCGAGCCGTCCGTCGGCGCCGGCGGTTTTGACCAGGTCCCAAAACGAAAACGGTCCCCAGTTCGCCTGTTCGGTGGCGCTGTATTCGAAAGACCGGTTCTGCAACAGCTCGGCGTAGAGTCCGCCATCCGCGGCGTAGTTGAGATCCTCGAAGAAGATACCAAATAGCTCCGGACTGATCGCCTTCGCTGGCGCATCGAGCGCCACCGTGAGGGTGCGCGGCTGGGCCGCGAAAGCGGAAACGAACGCGAGAAGAAACGACAGTCCGACGGGGAGAAAGCGCATCATAAGGCCACAGCCTGCGGTCGCGCCCGTGATTTTCCAGCTAGGCGTTTTGTGACCGTCACATCGCAAGACGTGGCGGCCGGGAACCGCCGCCTGCCCTCGCGCGCGGCTCCGTCGCAATCAGCGCAGTTCCCAAACGTAAGCCTCGCCGGCGCGGAGGGGAATCTCCTGCTTTCGCGCGCCGGTGCGGAGGGTGACGCGGCCATCGTGCTGCGCCCGAATCGTCGCCGAGGTGAGCTTTCCATCACGCCACACCAGATCAACCTCGTATCCGCCGCGCGCGCGCAGGCCGCGCACCGCTCCGGTGGGCCAATGACTCGGCAGCGCGGGTAGCAGCACGAGGTCGTCGTGCTGACTTTGCAGCAGCATCTCGCAGATTCCCGCCGTGACCGCGAAGTTGCCATCGATCTGAAACGGCGGATGCGCGTCAAAGAGATTTGAATACGTCCCGCCCCCGCTGCTGCTCTGCGCCCGGTCCGACGGCACGAAGCGCAGCTGTTGCTGGATCATCTTGAAAGCGTGATCGCCATCCAGGAAACGCGCCCACAGGCAGATCTTCCAACCGAGCGACCAGCCCGTGCCGTCGTCGCCGCGGAAACGCAGCGACTGCTTCGCCGCCGCAAACAGCTCCGGCGTCGCCGGTGAAATCTCCTCGCCGGGAAACACGCCCCACAAATGCGAAACGTGCCGGTGCCGGCTGTTCGGATCGTCCTTGTCCTCCAGCCATTCCTGCAGCTGGCCATGGCGTCCGATTTGATTCGGCGCGATCTGCGCGCGCAGGGCGTCGAGTTGATTCGCGAACTCCGCATCGCGGCCGAGCGCGCGGGCCGCCGCCGCGGTGTTCGCAAAGAGTGCGCGGATGATCTGGTGATCCATCGTCGGTCCCATCACCAGCCCGCCGTGCTCGGGCGAATTCGACGGCCCGCTGACGAGCCAGCCCGTGCGCGGATCCTTGACCAGATAATCGACGAAGAACTCGCTCGCGCCCTTCATCGCCGGATAGGCGCGCTGCGCGAGAAACTCGCGATCGCCGGTGAAACGAAAGTGCTCCCACAGGTGCTGGCAAAGCCACGCGCCGCCGGTCGGCCAGATGCCGTGATTCGACGCGTTGATCGGCGCCGTGCCGCGCCACAAATCCGTGTTGTGATGCAGCACCCAGCCGCGCGCACCGTAATGCGCCCGCGCCGTCTCCCGTCCGCTCACCATCAGATCGTCGATCAGGTCCCACAACGGCACCGCGCATTCCGCCAGGTTCGCCACGTCGGCGGGCCAGTAGTTCATCTCGGTGTTGATGTTCACCGTATATTTGCTGCCCCACGGCGGATTTGTGCGGTCGTTCCAGATGCCTTGCAGATTCGCGGGTTGATCGCCGGGACGGCTGCTCGCGATCAACAGGTAGCGCCCGTACTGAAACATCAGCGTCGCCAGCTCCGGGTCGGCCGACTTGTCCGCGGCGCGCAGGCGCTCGTCCGTCGGCCACCGGCCCGCCGGCGACGTTCCCAGATCAAGGCTCACGCGCCGGAACAGCGCCCGATGATCCGCCACGTGGCGCTCGCGCAACTGCGCCGCGTCGAACGCCTCCGCCGCCGCCATCGTCCGCGCGGTCAACGCCTCCGGATCGCCCGAGATGTCGCGGAAGTTCTTGAAACTGGTCGCCGTTGCGATCCGCACGACGGCGGAATCGGCGCCTTCGACCTCGATGCCGGTTGCGCTCGCGCGCACCGTGCCGCCGCGGGTCGTGACCTTCACCTGCGTCGCGAAACGCAACCCGTCATCTTGCACGCGTCCGAGCAGCAGCAGCGTATCCGAATTAAAAACACGCACCGTCGCCGCCGCGTGCGGTGCCCCGAGCCGGAGCGCAAAACGCAACGCGCCGGGCCGGTCCGTTTTCAGTTCCTCGACAATCAGCTGATCCGGGTGACTCGCATAAGTTTCGCGCGAGAACGTCGTCTCGCCGACGCGATAGCGCACCCGCGCGATCGCCGCATCGAGATCGAGTTCGCGTTCGTAATCGCTCGCGTGCTCGTGTCCCGGAAACTGCAGCAGCAGATCGGCGAGCGGTTGATACATTTTCTGCCGCAGCGGCACGCTCATGAACTCGCGCATCGCGAGGTCCTCGGCCTCTTTTTGCGCGCCGGCCCACAGCAACTCCCGTAGCTTGGGCAGCACGTTGACGGCGCCTTCGTGATGATACGCATGCGGCGCGCCCGTCCACAGCGTGTCCTCGTTCAACTGCAGCCGCTCTTCCGCCAGGCCGCCAAACACCATCGCGCCCAGCCGGCCGTTGCCGACCGGCAATGCCTCGGTCCACGCGGTCGCCGGCTGACGATACCAGAGGCGAAGCGGGCGCGCCTGCGCCGCGTCGTTGGCCTGCGCCGCGCGGATGATCGGCCGCGGCGCCTCCCGATTCGTCTCCTGGTCACGTCCCTCCAACTGCGTGCGAATCCACGCGATCATGCGATCCGGATAATCGGGCGCCAAATCGCGCCAGTTGGCCAACCGATGCCCCGCGCCGGGGATCACGAGCAGATCGGCGTGTGCGCCGACGGAGCGCAGCCTGGATTGAAAGTTCAGTGATTGCTGCAATGCCACCGTCTTGTCCGCATCGCCTTGCACCAGCAGAAACGGCGGCGGGGCCGGCTTCTCCTTCACCGCTTCGATCGGCGCAAACGCGCGCAGCAGCGCGAGGGACTCCGGCGTGATTTCTTTCGGTCGATCGAACAGCGCCTGCAGCGACGTGCTCAGCCCGCCGCGCACCGGCAATTCGAATTCGGGATCCGTGACCGCCGCGAAACCCACCACCGCCTGCACGCGCACGTCGGGCGCCGCCGCGAGACCGGTGAGACAGGCGAGTTGTCCGCCCGCCGAGTGTCCGAAAAGAACGATGCGCTGCGGATCGCCTTTGAATTCCGCGGCGTGTTCCTTCACCCAGCGGATCGCAGTTTGCACATCGTCGAAACACGCGGGCCAGCGATGTTTCGGCGCGAGCCGGTAGTTGATCGAGAACCAGGTGAAGTTCGCGCGGGTGAGCGGATCGAACCACGGCGTAATGTCCGCGCCGTCGGTGGGCCGCGTGCCGGCTTTGTCGCCGCCACTCCAACCGCCGCCATGCACGAGAATCGCGATCGGAAATGGCCCCTCCCCGTCCGGGACGCTCGCATCGAGCAACAGCCGTTCGCCGCCCGCTTCGCCATAAACCAGATCGCGACGCATCTCCGCGGCCGACATACCCATCATCGCTCCCAGCAGCAGCGCGAGCCGGGCGAAAATTTTGATCAACGACGAAGTCAGCGAGAAGGAAAACGTGCGCATGCGAGGGGTGGTTGGGGAGCCGCAGGCTATAGCGGCGGCGCTCGTTGTCCAAAGCGGCAGCGGCGCGCTCAAACGCCGCGCTGCTCACATCGTTGAAATCCGACAAAAAAGCCGCTCCCGGCTTGGAAGCGGCGCTGAGTCGTGGCGGACGCGGGCGTCGCGCGTCGCTAAATCGGACGCGGCTCCAGCAACTCCTCCACGCGCGATCGCTGTGGCATCGCCGATTGTGCACCAAACGACAGCGTCGACAGTGCCGCGGCGACATTGGCATGCCACAGTGCTTCCGGCCAAGACGCCCCTTCGGCGAGCTTCACCGCCAGGGCGCCGACAAACATGTCCCCTGCGCCAACGGTGTCCTTCGGTTCCACGCGATAGGTCGGAATCACATGCGTCGCATCCGCGGAGAAATGCAGCGTCGGCTCGCAGCCCTGCGTCACCACCAGGTGTTGCAGTCGGTATTTTTTCAGAAATTGGCATCGCCCGGCGCGGTCGAGCGCCCCCAGTTCCGCCGGAGTGCACTGGAAGAAATCGCGGCACTCGTGCTCGTTGATCACGGCCGAGTCGATCGGCTGGTCCCATCGGAAATCCGATGTAAACGGCGACGCGTTCAGAATCGTACGCACACCACACGCGGCCGCCTGTCGCAGCGCGTCGGATACAACCACCGCGGGGGTTTCCAGCTGTGCCAGCAAAACGTCGCTCCGCGCCAGCAGCGCCGGCAATGCCGATGCCAGGGAGTCCGAGGTCACGCGCCAGTTGGCCCCGCTCGCCACCACGATCTGGTTCTCGCCGCGCTCGTCGACATAAACATGCGCCGAGCCGGTGATCGTATCGCGTTCCGTGCCCACAGCCGAACAGTCCACGCCCATCTCTGATAAATAAGTGCGGTAGCGCTCGCCATCGTCGTCGCCGCCGACCGCGCCCATCATCGCCACGAGCGCACCCTGACGGCACGCGGCCACGGCTTGGTTGGCGCCTTTCCCGCCGAACTCCGTGCGCGTCGCGGTCGCGAGCACGGTCTCACCGCGCGTCGGCAGTTCGGCGACCGACCAGATCCGGTCGACATTGAGCGAACCCAGCACGGTCACGCGTGCCGGTTTTGAAGAACGGGAAGGCTGCATCAGAGTCATTTCGCCGCCGGCTCGCTGACGAGCGCCGCAAACAGTTCCCGCACGCGTGCCGCGCGCGCCGGATCCACGATCAGGTAGCGGTCGCGTCCGGTCTCTCCTTTTTTCGCCGGCACGAATTTCGTGAAACTGTCCGGCAGCACCTCCACGCGGCCGGCAACCGACAGCGCGAAGTAGTCCCGCTCCGGCCACACCGCCTGCAGCACGCTCGTGAGATCGTAGCACGGCCGCTCGTGCGGCGTCGGGATATACAACTGATACGACTCATGCACCGGATGCCGAGCCACGTAGCCGAAATCGTGATCGACCACTGTCGCCGGGAAGCGGATCGCCTCGCCGATCTCCACGCCGCTCCAAACCATCGGCGTGGGCCACTCGGCCGCGACTTTCTGCGCCGAGGCGATGTCGTAGCGCACGTTGAACTCGAGCGGATAATTGCTCCCGTTGAGCGTGCTAAAGCCGCCGGCCATCAACGACAGCTCGCGCACTTTTTTCGCCACGAGCTCGCGGCCGGACAACGGGCTGTAGTCATCCGCTGGTGACGCCAGCAGCGCCGCAAGATTCGTGAAGAAACCCACCTGCAGCAGCACGACCTCGCCGTCGTGCGCAGCAACGAGGGTCTTGCGCAGCAATGCGACCGCGGACAACGCGTTCGCCGGATCGAAATCGTGCGGGTAGTTTTTCTCCGCCTTCAGATAACGACTGCCCTTCCCGACCAGGGGCGCGGACGGGTTCACGCCGATCGGAATATCCGGCCGCCCGTAGAACGTGTTGATCGCGTCGACCAGTTTCCCGGCCTGCGGTTCGGGATTCGTGAGCGTCACCGCCAGCAACTCGCACGCGCCACGGTTCTGCAGCGCATGAATCACCGCCAGTGCCATCGCATCGTCGCAGTCGTTGCCGATATCGGTGTCGAAGATCAGCTTCACCGGCGCCGGTTTCGAGCCGGTTTCAGGCGCAGCCAACGCCGGCTCCGCGATGAACAAGGGAAGCGTCAGGGCAAGAATGGGGATAATTTTCCGCATAAAGTCAGCGTTCAGTTCGCGCGATTCAGCCGCCGGGTCACCCAGCCGGTGCGCAACGCCTCCGCCGCGACCGCGCCGACGATCACGGCGCCCGTCACCACCCGCTTGATCGGCTCCGACACGCCGAGATGCGCGAGTCCCGCCTCGAGCGTGGCGATGATCAACACGCCTACAAACGTCGAAAGCATCGAGCCGCGTCCGCCCATCAAGCTCGTGCCGCCGATCACGGCGGCCGCGATCGCGGAGAGTTCGAGGCCCGAACCCGCATTCGGGTCGGCCGCACCGAGGCGCGAAACATGGCAAAGCCCGGCCAGCGCCGCGAGCACGCCCGAAAGCACGAACACCGCAGCGCGCACCCGCGACGGCGACAAACCGGCGAGCCGCGCCGCCTCTTCATTCGTGCCGACCGCCACCACGTGACGGCCAAACACCGTGCGCGTGATCGCAAAGTGCGAAATCAACATCAACGCCACCGCCAGGAAAAACGCCGTCGACAGCCCCACTCCCGGCAAGGTCCCCTGCAGGAAACCGAGCCGTTCGCCCAGGTATTTCGTCTGCGAATCCGTCGCCAGATACGCCAGGCCCCGCGCGCCTTCGAGCACGCCAAGCGTAACGATGAACGACGGCATCCGCAGCCAGTTGACGAGCGCCCCGTTGAATGCGCCACATGCGAGCCCGGCGCCGAGAGCCGCGGCAAACGCGACCGGCAGCGGCGCGCCTTGGTCGATTACCATCCATCCGAACACCGCGCCCGCCAGGGCCGAGATCGATCCGACGGAAAGGTCGATGCCACCAGCCATCAACACGAACGTCATTCCGATCGCCGCCAGAGCGAGCGACGGAATCCGGTTGGCCACCGTATTCAAAGTTTGGAGCGACCAGAAATGATCGCTCAGCCCGCTGAACAAACCGACCAGCGCCACGAGCAACGCGGCGAGGAAAAGAAAATCGGCGAAACGTCGCACCAGATTCATGAAGAGAAAGGAGTTTCCGCGCCGGAAAAGCCGGCGAACGCCGCAGCCATGAAAGCCTCCGGCTCGAGGGCCGCGCGCTCGAATTCCGCGGTGAGGCGACCATTCGACATCACCAGCACCCGGTCGCACAACTGCGCCAGTTCCTCGTAGTCGCTCGAGGCGACCAGCACGGCGGCGCCATCGGCCGCGAGGCCGCGCAGCAAATCGTAGATCCCCTGCCGCGCGCCGACGTCGACGCCGCGCGTCGGCTCGTCGAGCAGCCACACGCGCACCGGACACTGCAGCCAACGACCGATGACGACTTTCTGCTGATTGCCGCCGCTGAGCTGCGCGATTGGCTGCTCCATGCTCGCATGGCGCACGCGCAATTTCTCCAACAGCACCGCGATGCCGGTGCGTTCTCCCGCCGCATCGATCCAGCCCGGTAAACTCGACCGCGTCGGCAACCGCGTGACGCTCGCGTTGGCACGCACGGAGAGCGTCGCGAAAATTCCCTGCTGCTTCCGATCCTCCGGAACAAACGCCAGCCCGCGCCGCACCGCGTCACGCGTGCTGCGCGGATGGAACGGCCGCGTGTCGTCGCCGAGAAAAATCTCGCCCGCGCTACGTCGGTCCGCGCCGAAAATTGCGCGCAACAATTCCGTGCGGCCAGCTCCGACCAATCCGCCGAGTCCGACGATCTCGCCGGCCGCCACCTTGAAACTCACGCCACGCACCGCGCTGCCGGAACGCACCTCGCAGACCTGCAGCGCCGGCGTCCCTCGATGAACGCGCGCGTCCGTCGTCGCCGCCGGAGCGGGCAGCGCTCCTGCCATCAATCGGATCAATTCGTCGCGCGGCGTTGTCGCCGGCAGCGTCGCGACGAGTTGCCCGTCGCGCAGCACGCTCACGCGATCCGCCATTTGCGCCAGTTCTTCGAGACGGTGACTGATATAAAGAACCGAGGTGCCGGCCGCGCACAGGTCTCGCAGCAGCGCGAAGAGCGTGCGGATCTCCGCGCCTGACAGGGCCGCGGTGGGCTCGTCGAGGATCAGCACGCGGCACTGTTTCATCAGACCCGCCGCAATCTCCACGAGTTGCTGCTGTCCCACGCCGAGCGTGCTAGCGGAACGATCCGGATCGAGATTGCTCAGACCGACGCGCGCGAGCGCTGCCTTGGCGTCGCGCGCGAGCCGCCCGCGCTGGATCCAACCGGCGCGCGCCGGCAGGTCGTCGAGGAAAAGATTCTCCGCCACCGAGAGCGTCGGCAGCACGTTGAGTTCCTGCAGCACCATCACCACGCCCGCCGCCTGTGCTTCCTGCCGCGACGCCGGCGCGAACGCCACGCCGTCGAGTTTGATTTCTCCGCCATCGCGCGTTGCCAGACCGGCGATGATCTTCGAACACGTCGACTTCCCCGCGCCGTTGCCACCAATGAGCGCGTGGATCTCACCCGGCGCGAGCGCGAGATCCAGCCCGCGCAACACGACGTTGCGCCCAAAGGCCTTTTGCAGGCCGCGAAGCTCGAGTCGGGAAGGCTGCATCACGCAAGGAACGATCGGACGATTCGGACGCTCAGCGCTTTTCCGCGGTCACCACATCGACCGGCGTCGAGCGATCCTGCGCCGAACCGGACTGCAACGCCGCGAGCGCCGCTTCGATCCCGAAGACCGCGAGCTGGTCGCCGTGCTGGTCGGCGGTGGCGACGATCGCGCCGCTCTCGAGCGGCGGTTTGACCGCACCGATGTGATCGAAGCCGGCGACGAGCACCTGCCCTTCGCGTCCCGCAGAGCGGATCGCGGCGACGGCGCCGAGCGCCATGTTGTCGTTGGCGCAGAAGATCGCCTTCAGTTGAGGATGCGCGTTGAGGAGCGCGTTGGCGACGGTGTTGGCGCGTTCCATTTCCCATTGTCCGCTTTGCACGGATACAAGATTCAAGCCGGCGTCGCGCACGGCGTCCTCGAAGCCGAGGCGGCGCTGGCGACCGTTGTCCGCCGTCGGAATTCCCTCGATGATCGCCACCGCGGCGCCGCGCTCCAGTTTGGCGGCGACCACTTTTCCGACCGCGGCCGCTCCCGCGCGGTTGTCCGGACCGACGAACGGAATCGAAACGCCCGCCTCCGCCAGCGCCGCCGCATCGAGGCGGTTGTCGATGTTGATGACGACGATGCCGGCGTTCATCGCGCGTTTCAGCACCGGCACGAGCGCTTTCGAATCGGCCGGCGCGATGACGATCGCTGACACCTGCATCGCAATCATCTGTTCGACGAGGCCGACCTGCTCGGCGAGGTCGGTCTCGTTTTTGATGCCGTTCGAGATGAGATCGTAGTCCGACGCATGCGCCGCCTGGTGAGCTTTGGCGCCGGCCGCCATCGTGCCGAAAAATTCGTTCGCCAGCGATTTCATCACGAGGGCGACGCGCGGTTTCGCCGGCGACGAAGCGGAGTCGGAAGACGATTTGCTGCAGCCGGAAAATAACAAAAGCCCGGCACTCAGCGAAAGGAGCAGACAACGAAGTTTCATGGAGACGAACGGGGTTGAGGGCGACGGCGATTCAGGACGAAAGGCTCAGCGAAAGCGACGCGCGATCGTGGGCGAGGAATCGAAAACTTTGGCCGCAATCGACTCGCCGCTTGCGGGCCAGTCATCGGAGCGGAACGGCGCGGCCGGCAGACCTGCGTCGTTGAACAACGAGACCTCGGGCGTGTTGCGCCACGCGTAGCGAACGGCGACGGGCGCCGGCACCGCCTCGGCGCGCACCAGCACCGTTTCACCATCGAGCTCCGTGTGGGCTGGATGGAATTTTTGGTCTGCGCCGGCGATTTCGAAACCCGCCGCGCGGCCGTCGCGAAACCTCAATCCCCGCGCATGCGAGAACGAGACGCGAATCGCGGCGCCTTCGACCTTGGCGCTGAGATAAAGCGGACCGGAAAACTCCAACGCTTCGTGTTGCAGCTGCGCCCGCGCGATGAGCGAGAGCCGGCGCCCGGCCTCCTGCTTGTTCTTGAAATGAATATTGCGGTCCTCGCCGATATCGACGGTCACGATCATGCCCGTCTGCGGCAGCGCGAGCGCCGCGGCCTGGGCCTCGCGAAGAAACGCCCAGGTTTGACCACTGGGATCGTTGGGCGTGGCGTAGTTCGCGAGTTGGACGAAGTAGAACGGCCAGTCTTCGCGCTGCCAGTCGGTGCGCCACTGCCGGATCATGGTTTGAAACAATTTCCCGTATTCAGCGGCGCGAAACTCGTTGGCCTCGCCCTGATACCAGAGCACGCCGCGAAACGGAAACGGCCGTAGCGGGTGAATCATGCCATTGTAGAGTCCGGTCGGCAGCCAGCGTGACCCCGGACCTTCGGCGGCGGCCGGTTTTCGCTGCGTGAATTTCTTTCCGGCCGCTTTCGCCGCGGCCGCTTCCTTTTCCCAGGTGGCGATGGCCGCCTGTTGTTTCAGATCCTCGGCGGGAAACGCCGCGAGCCGCTGCTGCCAGCGTGTCTGCACGACCGCGAAGTCCGGATCCGCGGCGAGCGCGTCTGCACTGATCCACGACTCAACCTGCGTGCCGCCCCACGCGCTCGTCACGATCCCAATCGGAACGCCGAGCGTGCGATGTTGGTCGCGCGCGAAGAAATATCCGACCGCGGAAAAACGCAGCACCGTCGCCGGACTGCAGGTCGCCCATGTCGCTTCGACGGTCGCGGCCGGCGTCTCGCCCACCGTGCGGGTGATCTTGCAGTGCCGGATCTGCGGAAAATTGGCCGCGGCGGCTTCCGGCTGAGGATTCAACGCGGTCGACACCGCCCACTCCATGTTCGATTGGCCGGAGCAGAGCCACACGTCGCCCACCAGAATGTCACGAAGCTCGAGGCGGTTTTTTCCTTTCAGCACCAAAACGGCCGGCTCGGCCGACGCGCCGAGCGGCGCGAGCGTGACCTGCCAGCGTCCGTCTTTGCCGGCGCGTGTCGTGTATTGTTGATCGCGAAAACGCACGTCCACGCGTTCGCCCGGATCGGCCCAGCCCCACACGGGATGGGCGATGTCGCGCTGCAGCACCATGCCGTCGGCGAACAGAGACGCGACGGTGACGTCGGCGCGGGCCGAAGCCGCGATGACGGCGAGGACAAAACCGAGAAACAGCGAGAAGCGCATGAGATCAGATCAAGGAGGGATCGAGGACGACATAGCGGATGCGCTTGCGTCCCCAGGTGTAGGTGAGATGCGCGCGCTCATCGGAGCCGACGAGCACGCACGGATAAGCATAACCTTCGCGGATCGGCGCCGTTTCAAGATCGATGACGTTGCGCCAGTGCAGGCCATCCGTCGAGACGGCGACGGTGAGCGGATAACGCGGCCCCCAATCGGAAGCGCGGGCAGGTTTCCCGGTCGGTGTATAGACCAACAGGATACGCCCGTCCGGCAGCCGCGCGGCATCGATCGCCGAGTTGGCTATCGTGATGCCGATGCCGGTGAGCGGCGTCCACGTTTCGCCATTATCCGCAGACCACGCGGTCGCGAGCTCGCGCGCATACGTGCGGCAGAGCATCTGCACGCGGCCGCCGCCGTGGTCGATCAGCGTCGGCTGCAGCGCGCGCAATCCTGCGGGATCGGCGAGCTGCGGCCGGCGCCGCCACTGAGTGAGCGACGCGTTGGAGATTTCGAGATGCACGCCGCCGCGCGCGGTGGATGGATGCAACCAGGCGCCGTTCGCGACGCGTAGCGGACGATTGCGATCCGGCCCGCGCATGCCTTCGGGCAAGCGCGTAGGCTCGCTCCAAGTCGCGCCGCGATCGCTCGACCACTGAATCCAGGGCAGCCACGACTCGCCCTCCCACCCGGCCGAATGCACGAGCGCGAGATGGGAGTCGTCGACGGCCATCAGCACGGGATTGTAGGCGGGCACCGGTTCGCCGGCCGGGCCGCGCGCGCGTGCCACTTCGTGCGCGGCGGACCAACCCGACGCATCGCGACGGGCGCTCCAGATGGAGACGTCGACGTTGCCTTCCTTCGACCCCGCAAACCACGCCGCGACGAACCGGCCGGGCGACGCTTCGACGAGCGTCGAAGCGTGCACTTCCGGTTGTCGCGGCGCGGGCTCAATGAATTCCTCGACGAGCTTGGGCCTCGTCGCTGCGCCGGTCGCCGGGATCGAACCGCAGGCAGCGGACAACCAGATCCAGAGGAGGCGGCGGCGCATGGGCGGAAATCAGAAGCGTCCGGTCACGCCGAGCGTGAGACGCATGCCGGTGATCTCGCTCTTCAGGACGCGATTCTTGTTGTCGAGGTTGTACCAGAACGAGCCCTCGTTGAGCACGTTGACCATGTCGACGTAAACGGCGATCGCGTTGCTGAAGCGGTAGCGGACGTTGAGATCGAGGCTACGGTCGGCCGAGTTGCGGTAGGCTTGGAGCGGGTCGCCGTTGTAGTTCACGAGGTAATCGCTCTTGTAGGTGAACGCGGCCCGCAGCGTGAGATTGCGCCAGGAATGCGCGAGGCCGGCGTTGTAGGTGCGCGGGACGAAGTTCACGAGGTCGTTCACGCCATCGCCGTAGTTGCCCTCGGTTTCGAGGAAGGTCGCGTTGCCGAACACCGTCAGCGCGCCGAACCGCGACGGGAGCCATGGCAGCTTCTGATTATAGTCGAACTCGATCCCCTGGATCTTCGCGCTGCCGAGATTGCGCTTGGTGCGGTATTCGAAGCCTTCGAACTGCCCGCCGAAGCCGTTGTCGGGACCGGCGCCGATGATGTAGTTGTCGCTCGAGATGAAGTCGTCGATGTCCTTGCGGAACACGCCGACCGAGATCACGCCGCTGGGCCGGAAATAATATTCGGCCATCAGGTCGAAATTCTCGGAATACTGCGGCTTCAAGTTGGGATTGTTCTGCGTGAGCGTGCCCTCGGCGCCGATGGCGGACGAGTAGCTCACCGTCGTGGAGGGAGCGACATTGGCGAGCGACGGACGCGCGAAGCTCGTGGTGACGCTGCCGCGGAAGATCAGCTGCTTGGTCGCGCTGTACTTGAGGTGCAGCCCGGGGAAGAAGTTATCGTAGGAACCTTCCTTGCTGATGCTCTTCTTGTCGGGCAGCTGCGGATCGGAATAGGAGCCGATCGCATCGATACGCGTGCCCTCGTAGCGGACGCCGGCGGTGGCGATGAGTTTGCCGAACGAGAAATCCGACATCGCGTAAGCGGCAAACACCTGCTCGTCGACCTCGGACGCCGGCGCCGGAACGTTCGAGAAGTTCGGCTGCGCCGCGAAGTTCGACGGCGTGGTGAGGAAGTCCTGATAGATCGACTGGAAATTAAACTCCGCGGTCGAATCGTAGTAGCCGTTGAACAGACCGTACGTCGGGTTCGGGTTGAGGAAACGCGCGAGGTTGTCGTCGCTGTTCAAGTTGGCCGGACCTTGCACGCCATTCGGCCCGACATAGTTCCAGCGCGGCGCCCAGTTGCGGCTGTAACGGTATTGCTCACGGAACGCGGCGCCCGCCTTCACGTTCATCGGCACCTTGCCGTGGAACGACTGGCTCGCGTCGACGTAGGCGGTGCCGATCTCGTCCTTCACGTGGCTGAAGCTGAGATTGAGGACGCCCGTATAGTAGCGCATGTCGGTGTCGGCGCCAATGGAGCGGCCGTAGGTTTGAGTGAACACCGGGCGTTCCGGATTCGTGCTGTCGATGCCGAGGCCGATGCCGCGGGTCGTCGCCGCGAAGGCGTTGAACGAGGAGTCGGCGACGGAGCGGCTGAAGGTGCCGCCGGCGGTGACCACGAGGCCGGAGTCGAAGGTCTTCTTCACCGACGTGCCGACCTTGTAGGTTTCGGTCTCGCCGTCGCCGCGTGCGCGCTGGTTCACGAACGTGGCGTGCAGCATTTCCGTATAGGTGTCCGTGTAGCCCGGCGCGACGCTCGCGGTCTGGTTCGTGGCCGTGCGCGGTTGCGTGCCGTTCTCGATCGCGGCGCGGGAAACGCGGCTGTAGTCCGCGACGCGACGGCCGCCCGAGTCGCTGATGTTGAGATTATTCCGATCCGAGGATTGCTTGTATTGGTTGACTGCGGCGTCGAAGCGAACCTCGAGGTCGTTCGCGAGGCGGAACTCGAACTTGGACGAAAGGCCGCGGCGTATCCGGTAAACAATGTCATCCAGCCGGCGCGCCTGCGTGACGCGGCCGTCGTTCTCCAGGCGCTGCACCTGCACCCAGTCGCGGGGATGCGTGCTCTCGTTGTGCGAGGCGGAGAGCGCCACGCCGATGTTGCGCGCCTCGCCGAGTGTCGTGAGATAGCTGATACTCGCCTGCGGACGCCAGTCCCACAGGTCGTCGCGGTAGGTGTTGACCGAATAACCGGCCGAATACGTGAGGACGGGATTGCGATAGTCGAACGCGGACTTGGTCACGAGGTTGACCGTTCCGCCGATCGAGTCGGACCACTGGTCGGCGGTGTTGGCTTTGACGACCTCGATCTCCTTGATGAATTCGGACGGCAGATGGTCGATGCGCACGGACCGATCGCCCTGGTTGATACCAGAGTCGGCGGACGCGAGACGCACGCCGTCCATCGTGACAGAGTTCAACTCCGGCGGCGCGCCACGGACGATCACGCCCACGGCGTCGCCCGCGTCCTTGTTGACCGCGATGCCAGCGACGCGCTGGAGGAAATTGCCGATGTTGCCGTCGGCCACGGTGCCGTAGGTGTCCATCGAGAGGACGTTCTCGATGTTGTTGGCGGCCTTCTGGCGCGCCACGGACGCGGCGTAACCTTCCTTCTCGGTCGTGACGACGAACTTCTCGAGCAGGAGCGCCTCCGCTTCGTCGGAGGATTCGCGCAGGCCGACGTCGACCGCGCGGGACGCGGTGTCGGTCGCCTCAACCATCAGCGCTTCCGGCTCCAGGCCGGGATACTCGACGCGCAACTGCCGCGCGCCCGGCTCGAGCTGTTCGATGGTGAAACGACCGGTGCGGTCGGTGCGGAAAACGGTCGGTTTGCCGTCGACGGTGATTTCGGCGCCTTCGAGATAAGCGCCGGTGCGTTGGTTGCGCACGGTGCCGCTGACGCTCGCCGCTTCGATCGCGGCCGGCAGAAACAGGCCGGCGGCCATGAGGACGGTTAGCTTTCTGAGTCGGGGTATGGATCGGTTTGTCATGGGTGAGGAAGATGGGAGAACGCCGCGCTTCAGCGCGCCTCGAGGACCACGTGCTTGATGCGTGCGCGATTCCACGTGTAGGTGATGTGCACCCGGCCATCGCCCGACTGGATCACGGCGGGATAGGCGTAGCCGTGGCGATTGGGCGCGGTTTCGAGCGTTAGGATCGTTGTCCAAGCGAGGCCGTCGTCGGAGTGCGCCACGACCAGCGGACGCCGCTCGCCCCAGCTCTTCGGGTTGGCGTCCTTCGGAGACGGATTGTAGACCAGCAGAAATCCACCGTCGCGCAGCGTGACCGCGTCGAGGCCGGAGTTCGGCATGAACAGCTGCGTCGGTTCGAGCGGCGACCAGGTGACGCCGCCGTCGGTCGACCAGGTTTGCACGAGTTGCCGGACGCTGCTGCGGCACAACGCCTGCAGCCGCCCGTCGGCGTGAACGAGAATCGAGGGCTGGATCGCGCCGAGCCGCTGCGGATCGGCGACATCCGGGCTCACCGTCCAGCGGCGCAGCTGCGCATCCGTGCGCTCGATCCGCACCGCCCAATGCTTCGCGTCGTATTCGAAACTCGACGGGCTCACGATCGTGCCGTCGGCGAGACGAACGGCCTTGTTCTTGATCGGGCCGAGCACGCCGTCCGGCAGCTTCTGGCGCTCGCCCCAGGTCCGGCCGTGATCGTGCGACACGAGAAACTCGCCCCACCACTTCTCGGGCGACGGACCGACTTTGATGAACAAAATCAGGCGACCGTCGTCAGCGCGGTGCAGCACGGGATTCCACGTCGGATAACGCCGGCCGTCGGGCTCCTCACCCGTCGCCGCCACCACCGCGGTCGTCCACGCGCCGCGCTCGAAACGCGACACCCAGATGTCGATGTCGTCATTGCCTTCCTTGCTGCCGCCAAACCACGAGGCTACGAGCGAGCCGTCGCCGGCCTCGACGATCGTCGACGCGTGCACTTCAGGGACTGCGGGCGCGGGTTCAATGAACTCGTCGCGCACGACGCGCCACGACGCGGATTCCGCCCGCAGGCTCAGGAGCGCGAAAACGAACGAAGTAAGAACAAGAAACCGGAAGCGGAGGGGCATGGCGGGAGGGGGTTGGGCGAAGCGCAGGCCGCCGGATAAGCGAACAGGCGGAGGGATGCGCTGGAAGTGAGCAATCGATTGCGCACGCCAAAAACAACCGTCAAGCGCAATCGATTGCGCAACTTATTAGAGTATTTCCTAACTGTCTTTCTTAACAACGTCTTACAAATATAAGAGCGGCCGTTTTTTCTTTGCCCGGCTTAAAACAACGCCAGCGTCACCGAAGCAACTTCGCAGCGGGCTGCTCGAACCGGTAGCGGTGATCGTCCCGATCGCCACAGATGCGCACCGCCGCCCTTTCTCGCAGTCCGCCGTAAACCGGAGAGCTACGAGGACTTACGCACAATCAATTCCGGCGATAGCGAGAGTCGGATGAACTCCGCTTGCGGCTCGTTAAGCCGCCGCAGTAGCAGCTCCGCCGCCTTCTGCCCTACTTCGTAAGCCGGTTGCCGCACCACGGTGAGCGGCGGATTGAACACCGCGGCCAGCGGCACGTCGTCGAAACCGACCAGCGCGATCTGCTCCGGGATGCGTAACTCGCGTTCCGACGCCTCCTGGATCGCGCCGACGAGCATCTGGTTGTTACACGCAAAAATCGCCGTCGGTGGCTGCGCCAGCCCCAACAAAGTCCGCGCGACCTCCCGACCTGAATCCTGCTTGTAATTACCGAAGCCGACGAGGTTTTCCACCAAGGGAAGACCCGCGTTTTTATAGGCGCGACGATAACCTTCGAGGCGCGCGCGACCGGTCGACGAATCCAACGGACCCGAGATCAAACCGATTCGCCGATGCCCCTTCTGCAGCAGGTGCGTAACCGCATCGAACGCGCCGCGCTCGTTGTCCACCTCGACCTTGTCGATGCTCGGATCGCTGAGACTGCGGTCGACGCAGACGATCGGCACGCCGCTGCGCTGCACGCGCAACACATCCGCATCCTCTTCATGCGAAGGGGGTAGAATGATCCCATCGACCGACTCGGCGAGCATCACATCGAGGTAAAACTGCTCCTTGCGCGGATCCTCGTCGTAGTTGCACAGCATCACCGCGAAATCGTTTTTATAAGCCACGTCCTCCACGCCGCGCGCAATATCCGCGAAAAACGAGTTTTGGATATCGGGAATGATCAAGCCGATGAGATGGCGTTTCCCTCCCTGCGCCCGCAGCCGGCGTGCGACGCGATTGGGCTTGTAGCCGAGTTCGCGCATCACGCGGTGCACGAGCTCGCGTGTCTCCTCGCTGATGCGACCGCTGCCCGTAATCGTCCGTGAAACCGTGGAAACGGATACATTCGCGCGTCGCGCGACATCTTCGAGGCTGGGCTTGCCGTTCATGGAACGAGCAAACGATTGCGCACGCGCGCTCCAGCGCGAGGCGAAAGTGTGTCACCTTCACCTTCATGCGTCCCGCTCAACAGACGCGCCCTTAACCCAGCCACCTCAACGCCTCCCTGGCTGTTCACCAAAGCCCACCGCCAAAACCAGAGTGTCATATAATGTATGACACTCTACACTCCCGAACGCGGCGGTGACTCCCCGCCCCGACTCACTCCGCGCGCACGGCCCCGCCACTGCGCGCGCGGACGCGGCACAGCGCGGTTTGCGCGACGTAGCGCGTCCTTGCCTCGCTGCTTGGGCCCGGCTTCCGTCGTTGACTCCCCTCGCCCAATGCCTTCTTCGCCGACTCCGCTTCGTTGCTTGATCACCGCCGGGCCGACGCGCGAGCACCTCGATCCGGTTCGCTTCCTCAGCAACGGCTCCAGCGGCAAAATGGGCTACGCGCTCGCCGCCGCCGCGCAGGCGCGGGGTTGGGAAGTCGATCTCGTCAGCGGTCCCCTCACGCTGCCCGCACCGGCCGGCGTGACGCGTCACTCCGTCGTTTCCGCCGCCGAGATGTTCGCCGCGTGCGAACCGCTCTTCCCGCTTTGCGATGTCTTCATCGCGGTCGCCGCCGTCGCCGATTATCGGCCGCAGACTTTCTCCGCCGAGAAACAAAAGAAAACCGGCGGCGCCGTGGTCCTTCATCTCGTGCCGACCATCGACATCCTCGGCACGCTTGCTTCGCGCAAGCAGACGCAGCAGTGCGTCGTCGGTTTCGCCGCCGAGACACACGACGTCGAGACCTACGCGCGCCACAAACTCGCCGCGAAACACCTCGACTGGATCGTCGCCAACGACGTAAGCCAACCCGGCATCGGCATGGACGCGGATGCCAACGCCATCCTGCTACTCGGCGCGCACGGCGAGCGTCACGCCTTCGGTCCCGCGCCGAAAGCGGCGGTGGCGGAGTTTATTCTCGCGCACGTTCGACCGGAACGTTGACGCGCCACCGTCGCGGCCGACGCGTCGGGAAACGCCCGCTTTCGCGTCGCGCGAATCCCGCCGACGCCGCGCTTGCGCCGCGCCGCGTTTCCTCCTTACCCATTGCTGCAAATGCCCACCACCGTCTTCACGATCGCCAACCAGAAAGGTGGCGTCGGCAAAACCACCACCGCCGTCAATCTCGCCGCCGCGCTCGCGGAGAAAAAGATTCCGACGCTGCTGGTCGATCTCGATCCGCAGGCCAACGCCACCAGTGCGATCGGCGTCGAAAAGCAAAATGGCAAAAGCCTCTACGGTCCGCTCCATAACGAAGGCACCGCCGCCGAGATGGTGACGACCACCAGCTACGAACACCTGGCGCTGATCCCGAGCGAGGAAGACCTCGCCGCCGCCGAGATGGAGCTCGCGCAATCGGAGAACTACCTGCTGCGCCTGCGCACCGTCCTCGAACCGATCCGCGCTTCCGAACAATACCGCGCCATCATCATCGATTGCCCGCCCGCCCTCGGCATGTTGTCGATGAACAGCCTCGCGGCCGCCAACTACCTCCTCATCGCGCTGCAGTGCGAATACATGGCGCTCGAAGGTCTCGGCCAGATTCTGCGCAACGTCGACCGCCTGAAAGCCGCGCACGTCAACGACGACCTCGAACTCGGTGGCGTGGTCATGACGATGTTCGACATGCGCACGAATCTCTCGCGCCAGGTCGTCGAGGAAGTGAAGCAGCACCTGCCCGAGAAGATCTTCAAAACCGTCATCCCGCGCACCGTCCGGCTCAGCGAAGCGCCGAGTTTCGGCAAAACGATTTTCGCCTACGACGCGTCCAATCCCGGCGCGACCGCCTACCGCCAGCTGGCAAAGGAAGTGATCGAGCGCTTCGGCCTGAAATAAACGTCATCGCTTCCGCGAATTGACGCCGGCCGGCTCCGCGCTTCGTTCCTGCGAATCGCGCCGGCTTCATCACCGACGGTTTCCCACATGTTTTCCGCGCTCGAAAAATATCGCTACGCCTTCCTCGTCGGGCTGCAGAGCAACATCGTTTACCGGTGGAACTTCGCGATTCGCGGGTTCTTTTCGCTCTTCCATCTCGCGGCGATCTTCGTCCTGTGGACGGCCGCGTTTTTCGGGCGCGACGAGCTCGGCGGCTTCTCGCTCAACCAGACGCTCACCTATTTCGTCACGCTGCTGGTGCTCCAGTTTTTCATCAGTGCGTTCAACGAGGATTATCAGATCAGCGAGGAAATCCGGCAGGGCATCATCAACCAGTTCCTGCTGAAACCGATCAACTACTTCCTGTATCGCTTCAGCATCTTCGTCGCCGCGCGTCTGGTCTCCGGCGCGCTCGTGCTCGTGCCGCTCGTGATCGCGATGCCGTTCGTGCACGACGCGCTCACGTTTCCCGCGGAACCGTGGCGGCTCGCGGTCGGCCTTCCCGCGATGATGCTTTCGGCCATGATCCAGTTCAGCATCGCCTACTGCTTCGGCCTGCTGACGTTCTGGTTTCTCGAGATCCAGGGCTTTGTGATTCTTTCAATGGCGATCGAA
Organism: Opitutaceae bacterium; assembly: GCA_040255565.1. Taxonomy (GTDB): domain Bacteria; phylum Verrucomicrobiota; class Verrucomicrobiia; order Opitutales; family Opitutaceae; genus Opitutus. Next base: position 742,352 of record JBDZVH010000004.1, read on the forward strand.
ACAATCCTCGGCGGACAGATGTTTCCTTTGGATCTGCTGCCGACGTGGGCCTACCAGATCGCGAAATATCTGCCGTTCTATTACCAGATGTATTTTCCGGCCGCGATTTTCACCGGACGCCTCAGTGACGGCGGCGCGATCGCCGAGGGTTTCGCGATCCAGATCGGCTGGGTGCTCGCGCTGCTGCTGCTGAATCACTGGCTCTGGCTGCGCGGACTGCGCCGTCACACTGCGGTCGGAGGCTGATCACGATGCTGCATTATCTCAAAGTCTGGCTCGCGTCCGCGCGGTATTCGATCGTCCGCACGCTGATGTTTCGCGGCGACTTCTTTGTCTGGTCGCTCGTCGAACTTTTCTGGATGGTCGTCACGCTGCTCACGATCGGCGTGATTTATCAACACACGGACTCGATCGCCGGCTGGAGCAAATACGAGATGGTCCTGCTCGTCGGCACCTCGATGATGATCCAGCGGCTGCTGATGGGTTTTTTCTGGAGCAGCCTGTTCGAGATGGGCCGCAATATCCGCACCGGCAATTTCGACTTCATGCTGGCGCAGCCGGGCAACGTCATGTTCATGGCATCGACGCGCAAACTCGATCCTGACGGCCTCGTTAACCTCGTCGCCGCCGGCGCCGTCGTCATTTACGCCGCGCAGCAGTTGCAGCTCGAGATCACGGTCGCCGGCGTCGCGCTGTATCTCCTGATGATCTTCTGCGGCCTGGTGATTCACTACAGCATCCTCGCGCTCTCGATCTCGGTCGCTTTCTGGCTCGCGAACGCACAAGGACTCGAGGGCGGCTATTTCACCCTGACGGAGTTTTCACGTTTGCCGAAGCAGGCGTTCACCAACCTCGCTACGCGGGTGATTCTCGTCTGGGCGCTGCCCGCGGTCGTCGTCACCAACGCCCCCGCGAGCACGTTGTTGCACGGCTTCGATCACACGTGGTTGCTGTGGCTCGTAGGTTGCACGATCGTCTGGTTCGGCCTCGCGGTGTTCGTGTTTCACCGCGGCCTGCGCCGCTACTCCAGCGCCAGCTCATGAGCACGCCGCTCGAACAACTGCAGGACCGGCTGACCTACACGTTCCGCAATCCAGCGCTGCTCGAGTGCGCCGTCACGCACCTCTCCTATTTGCCCGAGCATCCGGAGGTCGCCGAGAGCAACCAGCGGCTCGAGTTTCTCGGCGACGCCGTCCTGCAGCTCGTATTGACGGAAACCCTGTTTCAACTTTTCCCCGGCGATCGCGAGGGTTCGTTGAGCAAGCGCCGCGCGGCGCTCTCCCGCGGCGCGTTTCTCACCGAGCTCGCGTTGGAACTCGGCCTCGACCGCTGCCTGCGCCTCGGCACCAGCGAGGAGTCGACCGGTGGACGCCAGCGCCCCGCCGCACTCGAGGATGCGATGGAAGCGCTCTTCGGCGCGCTTTATCTCGACAGCGATCTCACCACGACGCGCCGGATCATTCTCGGGCTTTACCGCGACCTGCCGGAACGGCTCAACGCCACCGTCGAGGAACAGAATCCGAAAGGCCAGTTGCAGGAGCTCGTGCAACCGCAGCATGGCAACAGTGCCCTGCGCTACGAAGTCATCCGCATCGAGGGCGAGGACCACGCGCGGCAGTTCGAGGTCGCGGTGTTCCTGCACGAACGGGAACTTGGCCGGGGTCGCGGCAGCTCGAAGAAAACCGCCGAGGAAGGCGCGGCGCGCATGGCGCTCGCGACGTTGCGCCAAGGCTAGCGTTCGCCGCGCCGCTGGCGGCGGTTGCGCTCCGTTCGTTCCCTCGTTTCCTGATTGCCTCTCCCATGTCAGATCTCGCCGCGCTCACGCGTCACAAGCTCACCGGTGTCTGCCCGCCCGCGCGCGGCGCCGTGATCCAGGAGCTCACGCGCGCGCATCCGTCGCCCGTGTGGGTGATCGTCACGGAGGATCTCAAAGCCGCCGAGGAGCTCGCCGAGGACGTGGCGTTTTTCCAGAACGCCGCGGACGCGACCGGCGCGATGACCCTCGTGTTTCCCGAATCGATGCCCGACAACCGCGACCTGCGCGAAGCCGTCGCCGCATCGAACGATCGCTATACGGTTCTGTCGAAACTCCGCGCGACGCGCTCGCTCTCGCGCCCCCCCAACTCCGCTGGCACCGCGGCCTCCTCCTCTCGACCTTCCGCGCCCAACCCTCAACTCCTCATCGTCACGACACCCGCCGCGCTCCTGCAGTCGGTGCCGGCGATCGAGGAATTCGCCACGCGGGAGTTCACACTCGCGAAAGGCCAGACGCAGTCGTTTCAAGGCCTGCTCGAGCGCCTGCAACAACTCGACTACGATTCCGAGGCGGTCTGCGAAGCGCCCGGCCACTACGCGATTCGCGGCGGCATCATCGATGTCTACCCGGTGACGGCGAGCGAGCCCTACCGGCTCGATTTCTTCGGCGACGAAATCGAGGACATCCGCGCCTTCGATCCCGTCACGCAGCGCTCCGGCGCGTCCGTCGAAAGTATCACTATTTCCGCGTCCTCGCGCGTGAAACTCGATCCGGCGAAAACCGGCATTGCCGATTATCTCACGCCGCGCGCGCATCTCGCGTTCGTCGAGCCGGCCACGCTCGACGAGGCCTTCAGCGCCGCGGCGCGCGAAGGCATCGACGGACTCACGCCGCTGCTCGAAAAATGCGCCGCGTCGTTTGCGATCAGCGACCTCGACGAAGCCAGCGCCCTTTTCGAGAACGTCGAACACGAGACCACGTGGGACACAGAGAGTCTCGTCCACCACCGCAGTTATCCGGAAGACTCGCTCGTCGCGCAGGAACGTTTGCAGGTCGAAGAAGAGGCGCGCGCAAAATTCCTGCTGCAAATCGCCGCGTGGAAGAAAGACGGCTACGCTGTGCTCTTCGTCGTCACCAAGGAGGGCGAAGAACAACGCATTCGCGAAATCCTCGACGAGGATTCCCGCTTCAAGGCCATCCAGCCGCGCTTCCTGCGCGGCACGCTCAACGAGGGTTTTCGCGCCACGTTTCGCGAGACGACCGACCTTCGCTCCCTTTGTCGGGCGGGGTCTCCCGATCCCGCCGGGCGAGCGAAGCGGCCGGGCCGGGAGCCCCCGCCCTACAGCGGGCTGGTGGTCGTAACCGAGACGGAAATTTTCGGCCGCCAGCGACTGCGTCGTGCCAATGTGAATACGCGTGCGGTCGCCCAGCGCGCCCAGATCGACCAGCTCCTCGATTTCTCCGAGCTGGTCGAAGGCGATTTCGTTGTGCACCTCCAGCACGGCATCGCGCTGTATCGCGGTCTCACGAAACTCGATACGGCGCAGGGCATCCGCGAGGTCATTTCGCTCGAGTTCGACGACCACGTGACGCTGCACGTGCCGCTGCAGGAATCGCACCTGATCAGCCGCTACGTCGGCCTGAGCAAAACGAAACCGCAGCTTGGCCGCATCGGTTCGGGTCGTTGGGAGAAAGCCCGCGCCGCCGCGGAGCGCGCCACCATCGATCTCGCCGCCGAGCTCCTGCGCATCCACGCCGCACGCGAAGCGCAGCCGGGTTTCGCCTTTCCGCCGGACAACACGTGGCAGAAGGAATTCGAGGCGTCGTTCCCCTTCACCGAAACGCCCGATCAAATGCGCGCGATCAACGACGCGAAAGGCGACATGGAGCGCACCCGTCCGATGGACCGGCTGATTTGCGGCGACGTCGGTTTCGGCAAAACCGAAGTCGCCATTCGCACCGCTTTCAAGGCCGTCCAGGGCGGGCGGCAGGTCGCCGTGCTCGTGCCGACGACCGTGCTGGCGCAGCAGCATCTCAACACGTTTCGCGAACGCATGGCCGGCTATCCGATCGCGATCGAAATGGTAAGTCGCTTCCGCTCGCGCCAGGAACAGAAGAAAATCCTCGCCGAAACGACCGCCGGCCACGTCGACATCCTCATCGGCACGCACCGACTGCTGCAGGACGACGTGAAGTTCAAGGAACTCGGGCTCGTCGTCATCGACGAGGAGCAGCGCTTCGGCGTGAAGCACAAGGAGGTCTTTAAGAAAATGCGCGAGACGGTCGACGTCCTGTCGATGAGTGCGACGCCGATTCCGCGCACGCTCTATCTCGCGCTCACCGGCGCACGCGATTTGAGCGTGATCGAAACCGCGCCCACCAACCGCCACCCGATCCAGACGATCGTCAAAACCTACGACGAGAAAATCGTCGTCGACGCGATCCGCCACGAGATCCGCCGCGGCGGTCAGGTGTTTTATCTGCACAATCGCGTGCAGACGATCGATCTCGTCGCCGCCCGGCTGCGCGAGCTCATGCCCGATCTCAACATCGGCACCGGCCACGGCCAGATGGAATCCGCGGAGCTCGAACGCGAGATGACGGAATTCGTGGCGGGACGTTATCACGTGCTCGTGTGCACAACGATCATCGAGAGCGGCCTCGATATCCCGAACTGCAACACGATCATCATCGAGGGCGCGGATCGCTTCGGCCTCTCGCAACTTTACCAGCTTCGCGGCCGCGTCGGCCGTTTCAAGCATCAGGCTTACGCGTATCTCCTGCTCCATCGCCACACGCGGCTGCTCGAAGTCGCGCGGCAGCGGCTGACCGCGATGCGTCAGCACAATCAGCTCGGCGCCGGTTTCCGTATCGCGATGCGCGATCTCGAACTGCGCGGCGCCGGTAATCTCCTCGGCGCCGAACAAAGCGGACACATCGTCGGCATCGGTTTCGAGCTTTATTGCCAGCTCCTCCGGCAATCCGTCGCGCGGCTCAAGGGCGAGAAAACCGCCGCTGCGATCCGCGCGAGCGTGAAGCTCGATTTCGTTTTCGTCGGCGAAAGCGTCGATCCGGCGGCCGCGGTCGGGGCTGGACGCGGTCGTCACCACGACGGCTACACCGCGATCCGCGACGCAGAGCTCGACGAAAGCGGCGCGGTCGAAGTGGCCAAGATTCAGGCGCGTCTGCCGGCCTCCTACCTTCCGGAGACGCGGCTGCGCATCGATTTCTATCGCAAGCTCGCGATGGCCGACACGCCTGCGCGGCTGAAGGAAATTGAAGCCGATTTGCGCGACCGTTTCGGCAAGTTCGGCGACGAGGTGCGCGCGCTGCTGCTGATCACCGAGATCCGCATCCGCGCGGAACAAAAAAACATCCTCTCCGTCGAAACCGAATCGAACCGGCTGAAATGTCTTCGGAACAGCGGGCGCCGCGACGACTGGGTCCAGGTCGGAACCCGGTTTCCAAGGTTGACCGCCCCGAAGCCCCTCCTACGGTTACGGGAAGTCATCGCGTTCTTGAATAATCTGCCCACGCCGCCCACTCCATGATGTCAGGTCGTATCCGTTTTGCGTTCGTTTCCCTCGGCCTCGCCTCGATCGCTTTTGCGCAATCCAGCCCGCCGCCTGACGACGGTCTCAATCTCCGCTTTGCCAACGGCATCGCGGCCATCGCCGAGGACAAGGTGATCACCGTGGACGACGTTCGCCGCGAGATCGCGCCGCTCGTCGGTCAGCTGCAGCGCGAGGCGCGCAGCGAGCGCGAGTTCAACGAGAAGCTCGAGCAGCTGCAGGACGACGTCATCCAGAGCCTCATCGATCGCGTGCTGATCGTGAAGGAATTCCGCAAAGACGAGAAGAAGCACATCCCGATCAGCTTCGTCGACAACCGCATCTCGGACATCATGACCGAGCAGTTCGACAACGATCGTTCGAAATTCCTTTCCTACCTGCACTCGCGCGGCATGACCATGCGCGAATATCGCCGTGAGGTGGAGGAAGACATCATTTACCAATACATGCGCCAGCAGCAGCGGAAGTCGCAGAGCCTGATCAGCCCGGTGCGCATTGAAACGTATTACAACGAAAACAAGGACCGCTTTTATCAGGAGGACGGAGTCCACCTGCGGCTGATTCAGTTCACGCGCGCCAATGGCGAGACCGACGCGGACCTCCAGGAAAAGGCAAACATGGTTTATGCGCGCCTGAAAGCCGGCGAAAAGTTCGAGGATCTGGCGAAGGAATACAGCCAGGACTCGCGCCGCGCCAAGGGCGGCGACTGGGGCTGGATGAAGCGTTCCGACCTGAAACCCGAGTTCACCGAACCGCTGTTTGCGCTCAAGCCCGGCGAAGCCTCCGATCCGATCCTCCTGCCCGAAGGTTGCTTCATCCTTTATGCGGAGGACCGCAAATACGCGGGTATCCAGCCGATCGACAACGTGCGCGACGAAATCGAGCGCGCGCTCGTCCAGCAGATGTCTCGCAACAGTCAGGAACGCTGGCTCGAGCGCCTGCGCCGCAACGGCTACGTGAAGCACTACTGAGCGCTTCTTTATTCCTGCATTCTTCTTTTCGGCCGGTCCTTGCGACCGGCCTTTTTGTTAGCCGCGTTTCGATTCGACCCGGGTTTGACCGCTTGGCGGCTCTCGCTACCCTGTCGCCATGACGACGCTCGAATGGCTCGAAGCGCTCAGCTACGTGGTGACCATCGTCGGTCTGCCGTTCGCGATCGTCGTTTTCCTCCAGGAACAGCGCAAGGAGCGCCAGGGCGACGACGAGGCGCGCTACCTGCAGCTATCGGACGAATATACGAAATTCCTGCGGCTCGTGCTGGATAACGCGGACCTGCATTTGATGACCCATTTCGAACCGCCGAAGCCGTTCACATCCGACCAGATCGAACGGCGCAACATCCTCTTCGAAGTGCTGGTTTCGATCTTCGAACGCGCCTACATCACCGTTTACGAGGAGCGGATGAGCCGCCAGGCCACGCGTCTCTGGCAGACTTGGGACGACTACATGCGCGAATGGTGCCGACGACCGGATTTTCGTGAACTCCTGCCTGAATTGCTGCAAGGCGAGGATCCGGACTTCCAGGCCTACATCCGCCGAATCGCCGGCGACGAATCCTCCCGCGTGCACGGCCAAAGTCCCCAAGCCACCGCCGCGTAACCGCACTGCGCGGCTCTCAACGCGACTTCGGCGTGATGCGCTCGAGCGGCACTTTTGTGTTCGGACACGAATCCACCCAACGCCCCTGCGGTCGCGCCCACTCCACGGCGTTGGCCAGCACGCGTTTCACGTTGGCGTCATGATATGTCGGATACGTTTCGTGTCCCGGGCGGAAATAGAAGATCTTCCCGTTGCCCCGCCGCCAGCAGCAGCCGCTGCGAAAAACGTCCCCGCCCTCGAACCACGAAATGAACACCTGCTCCTCCGGCGCCGGAATGCCGAACGGCTCGCCATACATTTCCTCCGCGGGCAGCTCGAAGCAGCGGTCGAGACCCCGCGCGATCGGATGCCCGGGATTGCACACCCACAGCCGCTCGCGTTCGTCCGCCTCGCGCCACGTGAGCGAACACGAGGTGCCGAGCAGTCGCTTGAAAATTTTCGAGTAGTGCCCGGAGTGCAGGACGATCAGCCCCATGCCTTCGAGCACGCGTTTCTGCACGCGATCGACGACTGCGTCGCTCACCTGCTCATGCGCCACGTGGCCCCACCACGTGAGCACGTCGGTTTCCGCGAGCCGCTTCTCGGTCAACCCGTGCTCGGGTTCGGCCAGCGTGGTGGTTGAAACCGTGGCGTGCGCGAGCGATTCGCGCAGACCGGCGGCGATGGCTTCGTGCATGCCGTGGGGATACACGGCGGCGACCTTCGCATTCTTGTGCTCGTGCACATACTCGCTCCAGACGACGACACGCAGGGGATTCATCACGGTTTCAAAGGTTGGCAGGCCGCAAAATCCTGTCCAAAAGAAACGCGTGTCCAGCCCCGAGGCATACCCCAACGGCAACCGCTTGCGCGAGATGGCCGCCGGCGATCGTCCACAGGAACGCCTCCAACGCCTCGGCGCCGGCGCTCTCAGCGACACCGAACTGCTCGCGATGCTCCTGCGCAGCGGCACGCGCGGTCAGGATGTCCTCACGCTCGCCGCGCGGCTGATCGGCGAAGCCGGCTCGCTCTCCGGCCTCATCAGCTGGTCCGAATCCGATTACCGCCGGCTCAAAGGCATCGGCCGCGTGAAAGCGCTGCAACTGCTCACCGTTGCCGAAATCGCCCGGCGCGTGGTCATCCAACAAGGCGGCGAGATGCCACTCCTGAATCGTTCCGACCTCGTCGCGGCCCACCTGCAGCCATTCGCCCAAGGTCTCTCCGTCGAGAAATTCTGGGTGCTCTGCCTCAATCGCAAGAACCGCCTGATCCGGCGCGTCGAGGTCACCTCCGGCACCGCCACCGCCGCGCTCGCCCATCCACGCGAGGTGTTTCGCCAGGCGATTCGCGAATCCGCGACTGCGATCATCTGCGCCCACAATCACCCGAGCGGCGATCCCGCGCCGAGCGCCGCGGACCTGCAGCTCACGCGTCAGCTGCGCGAGGCCGCCCGTGCGGTCGATATCGATCTGCTGGACCACGTCATCGTCGGCCGCGCGGGACACGATCCAGCGGGGCGCGGTTACTACAGTTTCCGCGAAGCAGGTGTGTTGTGAGCTTCGCCGGGAGACATTTCCGTCAACGGTTCGCACGCGGTGCGTCGAGATCGGACTGGACTGCGGAAATCCGTCACGGAAAGCTGCTGCGGTCGTTTGCGCGAGCGTTGTCTTGCCTGCGATCAAACCTCCCGGGCGGCAGCGACCGCGTCGCTCCGTCCTTCGCCTTCGATCCTCATTGAAATCATGAATACCCCTGAGTTCTCCCGTCGCGGTTTTGTCAAAAGCGTCGCCATCGCCGGCTTGGCGATGCAGGCCCGTCCGATCTTCGGTCAGGCGTCCGCCACCCGGCGTTTCAAGGTCGGCGTCATCGGCTGCGGTGGCCGCGGCCGCGGCGCCATCGCGAACCTGCTCGAGGCCGCTCCGCTCGCCGGTGTCGAGGTCGAGATCGTCGCGTTCGCGGATGCGTTCGCCAGCAAGGCGGTCGAGGCCGGCCAGAAGTTCGGCGTGCCCGCCGATCGCTGCTTCGGCAGTTTCGACAGCTACCGCCGGGTGCTCGAACAGCCGATCGATCTCGTGCTGCTCGCCACGCCGCCGAATTTCCGCCCGCTGCATTTCGAAGCGGCCGTCGCCGCCGGAAAACACTGCTTCATCGAGAAACCCGTCGCAGTCGATCCGCCGGGCGCGCGCCGCATTCTCGCCGCCGGCGAACTCGCGCGCCAGAAGGGCCTCGCCGTCGTGGCCGGCGCACAGCGCCGTTACATGAGCGCCTACTTGAGCAACGCCCACGCCGTCCGCGAAGGCGCGATCGGCACGATCACGGGCGGCACCGTGATGTGGAACCAGCCGCAGCTCTGGTTCAAGGAGCGCCTCGCCGGCGAAGACGACGCCAGCTATCTGGCGCGCAACTGGGTCAACTTCCTCGAGATGTCCGGCGACCACATCGTGGAGCAGCATTTCCACAATATCGACGTCGCGAATTGGTTCATCGGCCGCATGCCGCTCGCCGCCGTCGGTTTCGGCGGTCGCATGCGCCGGCAAACCGGCAACCAATACGATTTCTTCAGCGTCGATTTCGACTACGGCCAAGGCTGCCACATCCACAGCACGTGCCGCCAAATCAATGGCTGCTACAACCGTGTCGGCGAGTTTTTCACCGGCACCGAGGGCACGGTTTACCCTAACGGAAAAATCGAAACCTTCGCGAAAACGCCGGTCGCGTTGAAAGACTTCCCCACCCACGCCGACGGCCAGGTGCAGGAACACGTCGAACTGCTGCGCAGCATCGTCGCCGGACAGCCGCTCAACGACTCCAAGAACGTCGCCGACTCCACCCTCACCGCGATCATGGGCCGCATCTCCGCCTACACCGGCCAGCTGGTTCGCTGGAGCGATCTCACGCAGCCCGGCGCAGCCTACTACGATCTCCGCCTCACGCCGACGGCCGAGGACTTCGAAACGGGCAACGTGACGTGCCCGGCCGAGGATGTGGCGCCCGTGCCGGGTGCAGCCCGCGCAAAGGCCTGATGAGCTGAGTCCAAACCGCGGGCGACCGGCCGAAAGACCTCGCGGTCGCCCGCCGTTTTGTCGCCTTACCGCGTCACGGCCGCCGCAGCGGCCGGTCGACGTAACGCTCCCGTCCGTAATGATCGTGCAGCCGGTCGATGTAATCCGACTGCGTCATCACCGCGTCGTCGAACTCCGGACTCGCCCGCACCGCCTCGCGGGTGAGATCCACGTAGACCCGCGTCGTTTCCCAGCTGATCTCGCGCGCCCAATGCGGAGCGACGATGACCTTGCGGCCCGGCAGCCAGTTTTTCGTATCGATCAGCAGATAGCGAATCGCCCACCCGACATCGTCCACGATCAGGTCTTCGATATGCCCGATGGCGCCGTCGGTCGCCTCGACATGATAACCGGTCAACTCCCGCGCACTGCGCAGATGCGGATCGCCTTCCTGCGCGGTTGAGCGATTCGCGAGGGCCTCCTGCGCCCGGGTTTCAGCGACCGTTGGTGGAATCGCCGCCGACACCGGTGGCACCACGCCTTCCGTGTAAATCGATCCCCAGTAGGCCGGCCAGCCGTAGTAAGTGCGCAGCTCCATTTCACGTTGTCGCGACACCGGCTTCTGCGTGTCGACGTCGGGGCTGTTGCGAACCTGATCCGGCGACAGGCTGACCGCCAAAGCGCGATGTTCGCGATCGAGCGACTGAATCGCTTCCGGACCGATCAGCACGTCACGCCGGTTCAGCCATGCGCCCGTTTGCACGACAAAGTAGCGCGTCTGCCACTCGCGATCGTCGAAATACACATCGCGCACGCGCCCGATCTCCTCGCCGCTTGCACGAAGGGTGAAGTCGTCCAGTTGCTTAAGTTTCGTCAGCATGGGAATCCTTTCGTTTCGATCGCGGCAATTGGCGCAGGTTCACAGGGTGCGAAACGCCCTGCCGCGAAATTAAGTTTAGTGTCACGGCTCGGCAGATGCCATGGGACGTTCGCCGTAACGCGCATCCGGCCTTGCGCGTCGCCGCCTTCAGGTCGCGACCCGATAGGTCCGATGATAAGCAATCGTTAGGCGTAAACGAAAAACTCGCGCGGCTGACTTCACTCACTGCCAAACCCAACTATTGTTGTTGTGTGGCCGTGTAGCGGTGCCCGAGCGAACATTTCCAAGCGCTGTGAATTCCATCCAGCGCCTGAGCAGTGATTGCTGCGGCGGACCTGTATCGAAAATACCCCTGCACCCCGCTGGCGGCCGCAGGAAGGGACGTCATGACGAGAAACGAACCTTATCGAGATCGCCACGAAGCCGGGCGATTTCTGGCCAATTGCGTGCATGCGCGGGTCGCACCGTTCGACCCGATCGTGCTCGCACTCGCGCGCGGCGGAGTGCCCGTCGGCCTGCCGGTCGCCGCCGCCCTTCGGGCTCCATTGGATACAGTGGTGGTGCGCAAACTCACCCTGCCGCAGCATCCCGACATCGCTTTCGGCGCGATCGCGCCCGGCGGCGTCGAGATCCTCGATCCGGAATTGGTGAAACGATTGGGGCTAACCCCGCTCGAAGTCGCAGCGATTGCCGACCGCGAACTCGTCGAGCTGCAGCGTCGTGAGGCGTGCTATCGCGAGGAGCACGCGGCTCTCGACGTTCGCGGACGAACCATCCTCCTCGTCGATGACGCCCTCGCCTCTGACCTTCCGATGCGCGCCGTCATTTGCGCGCTCCAGGAACGCCACGCGAGACGCGTCCTGGTCGCAGTGCCGGCCGGCTGCCACGCCGCGTGCCGGAAACTCGAAACGGAAATCGGCGAACTCGTATGCCCGTTTCGGCTCGAACTCTTCCCTGCGCCACACGCGTGTTACCGCGATTATCCGCCCACGTCAGATTCCGAGGTCTGCCGTTGCTTGAGGGAAAGCCAGGTCGGCATGACTCACGAAATGATGACCTAACCGCGCCGAAAAATGCCAGGCGGTGCCCCGTCGTGTCTGACGTCCCGTGATCGCGGAACGGAAGTTCGCTTACGCCTGCAGACCAGTCAGCCTGCAGGGCCCTTACGTGTTGCTTTCGCCCGCTCGCTTCGCGCGCGCGCTCCCGATCACTCCCGTGAAGAACAGGACGTGGAAGGCTGTGACGACCCAAAATCCCGCTGCGATGGCGTGCCACTCTCCCGCGCAGGCACTCCACCTCGGCAGTGTTTCTGCACCGATGCCTGCGATGCGACTCATCGTGGCCGGACTCGCATAATCATGCCGAATGTCGTTCAGGCCGAGAAACAAAACCGCCAGGCCTGCAACCAAAAGGACGCCGGCTGCCAGCGTGAGCGCTCGCCAATGTTGGTGGTTTTTCATGACGTGGATCGCCGACGCGCTAGCTTCGCAGTTTCTCGCGGTCGCCGCGCCGACGGAACGTCCTTTCGACTGCTCATGCCACCTCGTTCAAAATTGAACGTGCGCCAACGCAGGCTCCTTCAGCACGTCCGACATGCACCAGAAGTGCGCGTCGCAATGGCTCAGTCGGAACACCTCCACCAATGAATCGACGGGACGCCCGGCGAGCTCGGCGAGAAAAGCCCGGTCCTTCGTGGCGCGCTCCTGCAACGCTCGATCGTTCACCAGCTCCATGCGCCCGGAAACACGTAGCTGACGCGCTCCCGCGATGTCGTCCGGATGATTGAGAAAACAAACCTCGGCCTTCGGGTTCGTCTTCAACTGCGCACTCACCGACTTCGGCGAGAGCAGGATGAAATAAAAACCGGAGTAATCCGCGAACCACAATAGAACGGTTCTGACCCGTGGCTGATCCCCGTCCACGGTCGCCAAATGACAAACGGGATTCGCCCGTGCGAACGCGATGCAATCGTCGATTTTCATGGCGTTCCCCTTCTAGCATAAAATCCGCCGATCGTCACTCTTCCGCGGGCACGCGCAATCTCACCAGCAGGCACGAATCGCGGAGGTGTCTCACCGACACGCTCCACGGAGGTGAGAACTACATCGTCGATCACCGGCCTGAGTTCGTCCCGAAGGATAGGCCCCAATCGCGCGTATCGGGCCCTTTCGTTTCCTTGACGCCCTTCGTGAACAGGACTTCCGCGGCTCGTCCGGCGCTATCCCAAGCTACAACGCAATTCTGTACAACCCTTACCGTGCATAATCCGGCAAGTTCGCACGAACCTCCACCGCCGTCGGCCAGCGCCGAAGGGTCGATACCACGCAGCCCATGGCATCCGCCAATCGTTCCGGAAGGTCCATCTCTCCCGGCAGCCTCGGCGGGTAAGGCAGCCGTTCGACAGGCGGCGTGAAATCCGACGACTCGCCTGGCTTCCCTCCCCGCGGGTCCACGCGATACCAACCATATTGTTTCAAGTACACTGCCACCAGTCCGTGCAGGAAGAAACCGGATGCCATATCGTCATAGGCCAGGCGCTGATAACATAACGCAGCCGGAACGCGGCGAGCCCGCAGCAACGCGGCCAATAAGTGGCTCTTCGCATAGCAAAACCCCACGCGATGCTCCAGAACGTCAGAGGCCTTGCAGGTGACAACCGGACGCTGTACGTCGGAGCTGTGCTGCACCTGGTCGCGGACCCACCTGAAACAGCGTCGCGCCACCTCCTCATCTTCGGTGGCGTCGCCCGCGATGCTCGCAGCCGCGGCGACGATCGCCGGATGAGCGGCGTCGATCGTGTCGGTCGGTTGAAGAAACGCTTCCACAACTATCTCAGGTTGCATCGACGATGAGCCACGCGGGCCCTCATCCGCCAGCCGGTTTCGTTCGCAGAATCGTGTCCAAAGGCTTCCCCCTCGCCAACTCATCCACCAGCTTGTCGAGATATCGAATCTCACGCATCGTCGGTTCCTCAATCTCTTCAACGCGAACGCCGCAGATTACGCCCTTGATATAGCGTCGTGACGGATTCGGCTTCGGAGCCTCTTTAAAGAAGGTTTCGAAGTCGGCTTCCTTCTCGAGCTGACGTTCCAGCTGTCGTTGCGTGTAGCCGGTCAACCATCGAATGATCGAATCCACCTCGGACTTCGTGCGACCTTTCTTCTCGGCCTTCGCGACGAGGAACGGATAAACCTTCGCGACACTGGTGGTGAGAATCCGATGTTTCGTTGGCATGACACTGTCCGGCCTAGTCGACTTCCCTTACCGCTCAAAGCTTTTCTCGCTGCCCTCGCCTGCCGGCCAACTCCGCCACCGCCCCTACGCCAGCGGCCCCTCATGCTTGGGCATCAGATCTGCCGACACATACCACGGCGCATGTTCCTCCCAGAATATATTCGCCTGCGGTTTGATCCCTGGATCCGCATCCAACGTTCCGCTCGGCACCACCCAGAACTTCCCATTTCGGCTCAGTTTCGGCACCGGCGAACCGCACCGCCTGCAGAACCGGCGCGGAAAGCCCGGGTTCTCCTCCGTATCCACAAAGAGCTCGATGAGATCTTCGCCCCGACTCCATTTCACCGCCCCTTCGGGATACGCCAGATTCGCGGCATGAACAGACCCGCTCGACCTCTGGCAGGAGCGGCAGTGACAATAAAGAAACATCAGCGGCGCTCCGTTGACCGTGAAAGCCACCTTGCCGCACAAACAGGATCCCGTCACGGGTTTCATATTATTTTGTACAGTCTGAAGATCGGCGCTGGCTAGCGGGGCTCCGACTCCGGACCAGACGCGGTGCCATCAGCCGTTGGGTCTGCCGCCTGAACAACTCGTTTTCTTGTTCACGCAAGCGCACGAGCTTTTTAGGTGCGACAATCCGCCAAGCCTGTTCGATCAACTCCCGACACTCCTCAACCGAAACGTGCGCGAGATGCACATTCGTCCAACCCTGGCGCGACCAGGCGCTCAACGAAAAAGCCCCGGCCCTCGAGCCGACCAAATCCGCTTGCTCTTTCAGACTCAGTTTCACGACCGCACGCCTCTCTGTTGGCCAAAGCGTCGCGAAGATCTTGCTCCTCCGTCGCAGGCAGCGAGAGCGCCAGCCGTCGAGATGATTGTTGGTCCACGAATCGCCTTTTGCCCGAGGTTAACGGAGAGTCACGTTCATTGCTTGTCCGGAGCTGCGATCACAGAAGGCGTGACGCGTGCGTGTCAACTCGCGCGCACGTTCGGATTTCCTGAGGTCCGCGCTAACGCGATCCGTTGCTGAAACACGACCGCTACCCGACCCGCCCAACCCCACGTTTCACGTCAGTTTCATTCTCAAACGGAACAACCCGTCGCCCGCCCCACCACTACTCTGGGAACAATTCCCTGATCTCTTCACCGCATTCGACAAAGCGCCGCCGGCTGAACCGGCGCATCCGCATCGGTGGCTGCAAAACGTTCTGCGGGTAACTCAGCACCTCTTCGATGAGGACCTCCGAGCGATCGAACAAAAACACATAATCGAGCCAGGCCTGTCGCGAAAACTCGTCGGGGGGGTCCGGATAGCGATAGCGTTGTCTCACGCTGACCCTTTCTTTTAGCGACATTGGGTCGAGACCGTTTGCCACATCTTCGATCCAATCGCGAACCTGAGCTTCCGTGCGATCAAGCTCCATCCGGTCGATCTCATGAAAGTCGTCCGGATCGCCGAGATAAAATATGTGGGCGGCAAGAAGACTTAAGTAAGGCCATCTCTCCTTCGAGTTCATCGCTGGAGCTGTTAGATGACCCACGCCCGCGACTCGGGCAAGCCGCGTTCGTGCAGGATCCTGAGGTCAGCAGAACCGAATACAGCTGCTTACCGTGCGTAGCCGTTCTTCACGTGCGAATGCGTATTGACGAACGTCGTCAGCCCCTCTCCGGCATCCGCAAGCTTCTTCATCGTTTCCAGATCGGCGGTCCCGATTCCGCTCGCCGTGTAGCGGTAGATTCGGCCGCCCGCGAACTGAAGATCAATCGTAAGCGTCCGGCCGTTGACCTCGTAGGCAGCTGAGGTGGAGTCGGGTAAGATGT
>JBDZVH010000005.1:5000-511774 GCA_040255565.1 Opitutaceae bacterium
CCCACCCACTTTTTCCAACTAACCCAGCGCACGCTAACTCAACAAAGGTATATCTTGGACCTTAAGCAGATCAAACAGATCATCGAGTTGATGAAGAATTCGGAGCTCACCGAATTCGAAGTCGAAGATCAGGGGTTTAAGCTAAAGATCAAACGAGAGCCGGACGGCCAGCCGTCCATTAGTTCCAGCCGGCCCTCTGCTGCACCGTTTCCGGCCGGAGAACAAGCCGCGCCAGTGACCGCGGGGCCGACAACAGCCCAGCCGCTGGCCAATCCGGCTGCGGCGCCCAATGGCGACGAAGCTGACGTCACCTACATCAAGTCGCCCATGGTCGGCACATTTTACTTGGCGCCGTCCCCCGAAAGTAAGCCGTTCGCGACGCCTGGAACCAAAGTCGTTGAAAATACGCCAGTTTGCATCATCGAAGCGATGAAGATCATGAACGAGATCCAAGCGGAGGTGAAAGGCACCATCTTGGAAATCCTCGTGGAAAACGGCCAGCCGGTCGAATACGGCCAACGTCTTTTCAAGGTTAAGAAGGGCTGACCCATATACGCTCCCGCAGCGACCGCCCGCTTTCATGCCCGGTCCGTGCGGGGGCGTTTTGTCTATATCGAGCACTCATGATTCAAAAAATCCTCATCGCGAATCGCGGTGAAATCGCCCTCCGCATTGTTCGCGCCTGCCGCGAACTCGGCATCAAAACGCTCGCGGTTTATTCGGAGGCGGACGTCCAGTCCCTCCATGTTCAGCTCGCGGATGAAGCCATTTGCATCGGTGGTCCGCGCAGCTCCGACAGCTATCTCCGCGCCGATCGCATCATCAGCGCCGCCGAGATCGCGGATGTTGACGCGATCCACCCAGGCTACGGTTTCCTTTCGGAAAACGCGAAGTTCGCGGAACAATGCGAGTCCTGTAACATCAAGTTCATCGGACCGAAATCCAAGTCCATCAAGATGATGGGCGACAAGGCGATCGCAAAGGATACCGTGCGCAAAGCCGGCGTTCCGACCGTGCCGGGTTCCGACGGACCGGTCGAATCCGAGGCCGATGCCGTGAAGGTGGCGCGAAAGATCGGCTACCCAGTGATCATCAAGGCGGTCGCCGGCGGCGGTGGCCGCGGCATGCGGATCGCTCACAATGACGTATCCTTTGCCAAGGAATACCACGTCGCCCGCAACGAAGCGGAAAAGGCGTTCGGCAATGGCGCCGTCTATATCGAACGCTACATCGAGCGGCCCCGGCACATCGAGTTTCAGGTGCTTGCTGATGCCCACGGCAAGACCGTTCACCTCGGCGAGCGCGATTGCTCGGTCCAGCGCCGCCATCAAAAGCTGATCGAGGAGGCGCCCTCGCCCTTCCTCACCGCGGATCTTCGCAAGAAGATGGGCAAGGCCGCCGTTCGCGCGGCCGAGGCCGCCGAATACGAAAATGCCGGCACGATCGAATTTCTCGTCGATGCCAAGGGCAACTTTTACTTCATCGAGATGAATACTCGCATCCAGGTGGAACACCCTGTGACTGAGGAAGTTACTGGTATCGATATCATCAAGCAGCAAATCCGTATCGCGAACGGCGAGAAGCTCGATTTCGACCAGGGCGACATTAAAGTAGACAAGCACGCGATCGAGTGCCGCATCAACGCCGAGGACCCCGCGCGCAACTTTGCGCCTTCGCCGGGCACAATCGGGCTTTATTACGCCCCCGGCGGCCACGGCGTCCGCGTCGACTCCCATGTCTACAGCGGCTACACGATTCCCCCGTATTACGATTCGATGATCGGCAAGCTGATCTGCTTCGGCTCGACCCGGAAAACCGCGTTGGAGCGGGCCTACCGCGCGCTCAGCGAATATCTGATCCGCGGCATCAAAACCACCATCCCGCTGCACAAGGCGATTATGGCTGACCCCGTCTTCATCGAAGGCAAGGCCACCACCGCCTACATGGAAGACTTCATGAACCGGACTCCTCCGGATCTGTTTTCCTGATCAAGACTTAACAAAAAAGGCCGCGACAACGCGGCCTTTTTTATGTCCGTCCTTTTCCGGCGCGCCTCAAGGGCGCGTCAGCACCACGTCGCTCCACTCCCCCAGCGTTTGCGACGTAAACTTCCAATCCGGCGCGACTTCTCGAAAGGCCGTGATGACCTGCTCCCGTTCCGCGCTGAGAATTCCGCTCAAGATCAGTGTTCCCTGAGGCGCGACCGACGCCACTAACACCCGCCGAAACTCGATCAGCACATTCGCGAGGATGTTGGCCATCAAGACATTCGCCTCGACGCCCGCGAGGCCGCTCACGAGGTCGTCCACGGAGAATCGCACGCTCTTCTCCAAGCCGTTGAGCGCGGCATTTTCTTCGCTCACGCGCACCGCTTCCGGATCGTTGTCGAAGCCGCGCACATTGGAAAATCCCAGTTTCGCCGCCGAAAGTGCCAGAATCCCCGAGCCACACCCCGCATCGACCACGTGCCCCTTTGCGCCCGTCCGCATCGCGATTTCCACCAATCGCTCCACGCAGAGCCTTGTTGTCTCGTGATTTCCGGTCCCAAAGGCCAGTCCGGGATCGAGCCACAGCACGGCGTCGCCCGCGGGAAGTTGAAAAGTCTCTTTTTCCCAGATCGGAACCCAGTGCAACCGCCCGAATTGCCAGGCGTGAAAGTGAGCCTTGTAGCTATCCCTCCACTCCGCCTCGGCCAGGGTTTTCAGCTCCAAGGTCGCCGTCGCTGGTAACTCCAGGATCAGCGGTCGTAAGCCCGCCCAACTCTCCTGTGCCTGCGCTTCCGTTTCGAAAATTCCGACCAACCACGCGCGTTTCGCCAGGATATCCTCCACGATGCTCCAGAGCTCAAAGGACTCCTCGAGCAGGATGTCGTTGATGGCATCGGCCAGCGCCGGCGGCACCTCCACTTTCGCCTCGATCAAGCTCATGAACGGCCTCCTTCGCGCTGCTCGCTAAGTTGCGCGATCACGCGCGGCAGCAACTCGTGCTCCGCGGCATGCACTTTCGCGGTCAGCGTCTCCAGCGAATCGCCAGACTCCACACGAACCGCCGTCTGATCGAGGATCGGTCCGCCGTCGACCTCCTGCGTGACGAAATGGACCGTGCAGCCCGTCACCTTCACGCCGCGGCGCCACGCCTGACCGATCCCATCGAGCCCGGGAAAGCTCGGCAACAAACTCGGATGCAAGTTGATGATCCGTCCGGAGAACGCGCTCAGAAATCCCGGCTTCAACACCCGCATGAAGCCCGCGAGCACCACCAAGTCCGGCGCGCAGGCGTTGATCGCCGCGATGTAGCGCGCCTCGCCCTCGCCTTCGAGCTTGGTTTTGAACGGCGCCGCATCGAGAAACGCAGCCGGCACGCCATATTTCTCCCCCAGCGCGAGAATCCCCGCGTCGGCCTTGTCGGCAAAAATCTGCACGACTTTCGCCCGACCGAGCCGCCCGCTCTGCTGGGCCTCCAATATCGCCTGCGCGTTCGAACCGCGTCCGGAACCAAGAATGACAACACGCATACAGCCCGCCAACAATCAGCGGCGAGCCGCGGCTGGCGATGACATTCGTGCACCGGCGCACGACCCCTGCACCGCTGCGCAGGGGTCTCAATACCTGCGTTGATTCTAGAAGAACTTTTTCGCCTTTTCGAAAAAGCTCTTGGACGTCGGCTCGTTGGCGTCGCCGCTCACCCGCGCGAATTCCTCGAGAATCTTCCGCTGCTCCGAGCTCAGCGACTGCGGCACTTCGACGTGCACGCGCACCAGCTGATCGCCTTGGCCGCCGCCTCGAAGCGAAGGCATGCCTTTATCTCTCAGCCGGAAAGTCGTCCCGCTCTGCGTTCCCACCGGGATTTTCAACGACGCCTTTCCGAACAAGGTCGGCACCTCAATCGTGCCGCCGAGGCTCGCCAACGTGAACTTGATCGGGATTTCGCAAAACAGATCGTCGCCTTGGCGCTCGAACAGCTCGTGCTCCTTCACGGAGATCACGATGTAGAGATCGCCGGTCTGGCCGCCAGCCACGCCCGCCTCGCCATTGCCGGTGGAGCGCAAACGCGAGCCGTTGTCGACTCCCGCGGGAATGCGAACATTCAGCTTCGTCGTCTTCAGAACGCGACCTTCGCCGCGGCAGGCCGTGCAGGGTTTTTCAACCCGTGAACCGCTGCCGCCACACGTCGGGCAGGTTTGCGTGAACGTGATGATTCCCCCCGAGCGACGCACCTGCCCCGCCCCGCGGCAGGTCGGACATGTTACCCGTTTCGAACCCGGCTCCGCGCCGGAACCGTCGCAGCGCTCGCAGGTGACGTGCTTGCGAAACGAAATCTCCCGCTCCGCGCCGCGTGCGGCTTCTTCAAGCGTGATCTCCAGGTCGTAGCGCAAATCCGCCCCATCCTGTCCGCCGCCGCGCCGGCCACCGCCGCCGAACATTTCGTCGAAAATCCCGCCGCCCATTCCGCCCTGCTGGCCGAACACCTCGCGGAAAATGTCGAACGGATCGTGAAAACCGCCGCCGCCCATCCCTCCCGGGCCGCGCGGCATGCCCGCACCGGCGCCCTCAAACGCCGCGTGACCATAGCGATCGTAAGCCGCGCGTTTTTCAGGATCCTTCAGCACCTCGTAGGCGTGAGAGATCTTCTTGAACATCTCCTCCGCCTCCTTGTTACCGGGATTCTTGTCCGGATGATACTGCACCGCTTTTTTGCGGTAAGCTTTCTTCAGTTCCTCTTCCGACGCGCCTTTCTGCACGCCGAGCAACTCGTAGTAGTCTTCTTTCGCCATGGCTGGAGGATGGCCGCTCCGGCTGTCGGAGCGGCAAACAGGTCACGATGCGGTCCGCCCGATCAGGCGTTTGCCTCCTGGGCTGCGCCGCTCGAGACGACCACCGCGGCCGGTCGCAGCAAACGTCCGTTCAGTGAGTAGCCCGTGCGGACGACCGTCACGACATGCCCATCGGCGATCTCGGAGCTGGGGCTCATCGAGAGCGCCTCGTGCAAATTGGCATCGAAAGCCTCGCCGGCCGGATTGATTTCCTTCAACCCGTGGCTCGAGAGCGCATTCTTCAGCTGCGTCAGGATCATCTCCACGCCGCCGGTGAGATTCTCCAGATTCGCGCCCGGCTGCTTCGCCGCGTTGATCGCCAATCCGAGGTTGTCCATGATGGGCAACAAGTCCTCGAGCACGCCGGAAGCGGCAAACTGCCGAAGATCGTCCTTCTCGCGGGCCGTGCGACGCCGGAAATTTTCCAGATCGGCCACCGCGCGGAGGTAGCGGTCGTAATTGTCGGCTGCCTCTTTTTTCGCGGCCGCCAACTCGCCAGCGACCGCCGCCTCGGACGCAGCGGCGTTCGCCGCGGTGTTGGGCGTTTCGTTCGGATTCGTGGGGAGCGGGTTAAAGGTCTCGGAGGATTCAGCAGGCATAGGAAACGGTGATTAAACTACGGCTTTTTGCTTTCTTCAAGTGTCTCAAAAAAACCCTTCACCGCTTCTCCGGTGCGACGACCCGCATTTTTCAACATCTCCGCACCCGCCGCCGCCGTTTCGCTCAAACTCGATCCCAACTCACCAGGCAACAACACGCCCATCGCGGCCAGCGCCGGCTGCAACGGCCGCAATTCCGGCGTGGCGAGCAGCGCCGCCAGATCGCTCACGTCCGTGTAGCTCGCGTCCAGACCGATCGTCGTCGTTTCCCGGCGCGCACCGCGGCCGCTTTCGTCGATGGCGACGAGCTCGCCGAGCTTGACGCGCAGGCGCCTGACGCCGACCCGACCCGCCGGCGCCGCGGTGACCGCGTTCGCGCGCAACGACGCAGGTCCGCGTTGCGCCGCCTTTTCGAAACGCTGGAAGTTCGATCCGGCGTCGCCTTGCACCAGCGTCACGCGCTCCATGTCGATCACGAGGGAATCGAGCGTCGGCTGCGCGGAAAACAACGCGCCGAAGCCCGTCTCGACGCGAAACTCCCGCAGCCGCAGGAATTCGCGGGTCGAAAACGAATCCGGATTGCGCAGCACGAAATCCCGCACCTCCACGACCCCGCGAAACGGATCCGCAACGAGCATGCCCACCGTCGCGGGGAAGCCGGTTCGCTCCTCGAGCCGCGAGGTGAAAACCACCGGCAGAAACAACATCCACGCCAGCGCCAACGCCGCGAACAGCACGACCATCAGCACCACGAGCTTCATCAGCACGCCACCCGCGAGTGCACGAGCGTCGGATGTCGACCAAGGCGCGCTCGTCCGCGGCATCAAACGAAGTTTTCCGTGACGAGCAGGATCGACGTGCTGACCGCCGAAAACGTGAACGCACCGGCAAACGGCAGCAGGACGTTCTCGCCCGCGGCCACCGTCGGACCGAAGGGCGCCCGGCTGGCCGAGCCGTTGTCCGCACTGCTGCGTACTGATCCGCTCACTACACTCAGGATTCGCGGCTGTTCGCCGGCCGCGATCGACAGCCGCTCGCCCGCGCCGAGCACCACGCGGCGAATCGTGAATTCCGCGCACTCCGCGATCACGCCCGAGGTCGGCGCGCCGCGCACCGGCACGGGTTCGAAATCGTCCCACTGAATCGAACGCAGCGACTGCTCGATGTGCAGCTGGCGCGGCTTGCCGTCGAGTCCGACCCGGCCCCAATCGTAAACGCGATAGGTCGTATCCGAGTTCTGCTGGATTTCGAGGATGAGATTGCCCGCGTCGATCGCGTGCACCTGTCCGCTGTGCACCAGGATCGAATCGCCCGCGGCGACCCGAAACTGGTGAATGCATTTCTCCAGCGTGTTGTCGGCGATCGCGCGCTCGAACTGCTCGCGTGTCACGCCGCGTTTCAATCCGACCATCAGGTGTGCGTCCGCCGTGGAGTGCGCGATGTACCAATTCTCGGTTTTCGGTTCGCCCTTGAGTTCGGGCGCCACCGATGCCGGCGGGTGCACCTGGAGGCTGAGCCGCTCGCGACAATCGAGCCACTTCACCAGAATCGGAAACGGTTTTTCGGCCGGCCATTTCGGCCCCATCACCTCCGCGGCCCGCGTGCGAATCAGCTCGCGCAGGGACGTTCCTTTCAAGGCGCCCGCGCGCACCACGGACTGCGCCTCGGCGCGGTCGACGATCTCCCAGCTTTCGCCAATCGGACGCTCCGGCGGAAGCTCGCGTTCAAACGTGCTCTCGAGCACGCGACCACCCCAAACCCGATCTTGGTACAGCGGTTCGAAACGTAGGATCTCTCGCATAAAAATTTGGATAAGTTTGGACCGGGCTCCTGCGGGGAGATTTACATTTGACGGGTCAGGAGGTTAGCGTGGACTCCGAACTATTTCCGGTCGGTTCACACAAATGCCCAAGTCCGAGACTTCAAACTCAAACAGCGGCCCCTCCTTTCAGGCCCCGCGCTACCGCCCCAACTGGCTGGCCGCTGTCATCTGCTTCGTGCTGGGACCGTCCCTCACGGTGGCGCTCGTCGATTACACCCCGAATCAGGTCACGCTCAACAGCACGCACGCCACCGCCACGAACATCGTCGGCGTCTTCGGCGCGAATTCCGTCTGGTGCTCGCTCTACACGCTCGGTTTCAGCACGTGGCTCATCCCGGTTTTCCTGTTCTGGATGCTCTACGTTTCGATCCGTAATCCCCGCCGCCTCTCCGCCTCGCGACTGGTGGCGATGCTGATCGCGCTCATCTCGCTCTCCGGGCTCGCCGCGATGTTCACGAGCTTTTCGCCCAGCGCCTATTTCCCGCAAGGCCCCGGCGGACTCATCGGTTCGGTGCTTTACGAACGCGCGCTGGAAAACGCCATCGGTCCGTTCGGCTCGGGGATGCTGCTCTCCACGATTTATCTCTGCAGCCTTGTTTTCATCTTCACCAAGGACATCGGCGGCGAGCTGGAGCGTTACCTCTCCGCGTTTCACGCGTGGCGTGACGCCCGCGCCAAGCGCAAGGCGGAACTCGCCGAGCTCCGTCAAAAAGCCCGCGCCGAACAGGCGAAACAAAAGGCCGCTGCCTCCGCCGCTCCCACTTCCGCCACCGCCGCGCCGATCGGCCCCGCCGCCAAGAAAATCACGTTGCCGAAATCGGCCGACGAGCCCCTCGCGAAACCCGCGGCCGTTGCGGCCACAGCTATCGAAGCGCCGCCCGCGAAACCCGAGCCGAAGGTCCCCGCGCTCAAGCTTTCCTCGAAAACCAGCGAGGCCGCCACCGCCACGGATACCAAGCCACTCGCGGTCGCCGCCGGAAAACTCGAGCTCAACATCGTCAAACCCGAGGAAACCCGAAAGTCGAAGGCCGCCGTTGCGCCCGCACATGGCGACGATCAGAATTACGAGTTTCCTCCGCTCACGATTCTCAAAGAGCAGGTGAAGCCCGTCGCCGCCAACAGCGAGGAGGAACACCGCCGCAACGCCGAAAATCTGCTGCGCATCCTCAGCGAATTCGGCGTAGAAGTTTCGCTCGGCGAGATCCACGTCGGTCCCGTCATCACGCGCTACGAAGTCGTCCCCGCGCCGGGCGTGCGCGTCGAGAAGATCGCCGGCCTCGACAAAAACATCGCCCTCGGCATGCGCGCGCAGTCCGTGCGCATCCTCGCGCCGATTCCCGGCAAGGCCGCGGTGGGCGTCGAGGTGCCCAATCAGCATCCCACGCCCGTCGGCATGCGCGAGATCCTTGAAAGCGACGACTGGAGCGGCGCCCGCGCCGAGCTCCCGATCGCGCTCGGCAAGGACGTTTCCGGAAAGCCGCTCATTTCCGATCTCACGAAGATGCCGCACTTGCTGATCGCCGGCGCGACCGGCTCCGGCAAATCCGTCTGCATTAACTCCATCGTCGCCTCGATTCTCTACAGCGCGTCGCCGAAAAACGTCCGGCTGCTGATGGTCGACCCGAAGGTCGTCGAGTTGAAGGTCTTCAACTCGCTCCCGCACATGCTGATTCCCGTGGTCACGGAGCCGAAGAAGGTCCCCGCCGCGCTCAAGTGGCTCCTCGCCGAAATGGAACAGCGCTACCAGATCTTCGCGAAGTGCAATGTCCGCAACATCGTCGGCTTCAACTCGCGCAAGAAGAACGCCAAGTCCGAAGAGTTCCCGCCGCCCGAAACGCAGCCGTCGCTCGAAGGCATCAATCCGCCCACGGACGACATCGAAGTGCCGGAGCGGCTGCCTTACATCGTCGCCATCATCGACGAGCTCGCCGATCTCATGATGGTCGCGCCCGCCGAGATCGAGACGTCCATCGCTCGCCTCGCGCAGCTCGCCCGCGCCGCCGGCATTCACCTGATCATCGCCACGCAGCGGCCGTCGGTGAACGTCATCACCGGCGTCATCAAGGCCAACCTGCCTTCGCGCATCGCCTTCCAGGTCGCATCGCAAGTCGACTCGCGCACCATCCTCGACACGAAGGGCGCGGATACGCTGATCGGTCGCGGCGACATGTTGTTCTCGCCCCCCGGTTCCTCGCGGCTCGTGCGCGCGCAGGGCGCGTTCGTCTCCGACGAGGAAGTCATCGAGCTCGTCGAATTCCTCAAACGCAACGGTCCGCCGCAATACGCGCAATCGGTCCAGCAACAAATCGATCGCGCGGCCTCCGAGGGCGAAGACGGCGACGGCGAAGACTCCGATTTGGGCGACGACGAGGATCTCTACAACCAGGCGCTCGATGTCCTGCGCTCCTCCAAGCGCGCTTCGACGTCCATGTTGCAGCGTCGACTCCGCATCGGCTACAATCGGGCCGCGCGCATCATGGAGATCATGGAAGAAAAAGGCATCGTCGGTCCGGAAAACGGCTCCAGCCCGCGCGAAATCCTCATCGATCTCGATTCACTCTGATGTGCGCCACGAAATCCGCCGAAACGTGAACCCCCTCCCGTCGCGGTGATTTTTCTTTCGTCTATTTTGTGTCTTTCGTGGTGACTTGCTGGTGGTCCACTTCTAACTCCAAATCCCATGCAGACGATCGGCGAACGCCTCGAGGAAGCACGCAAGAAGAAGGGCATTTCCATTCGCGAAGCGGCTGAGGCCACCAAGATCCGCGGCGATTACTTGAGCCGGTTCGAAAACAACCAGTTCGATATCAATCTGACCGAACTTTACGTCCGCGGTTTTCTGCGCACCTACGCGCAATTCCTCCGCCTGCCCGCGGACCGCATTCTCAACGACTACGCCGCGCTCGGTCGCGGCGAGTCGCGTCCGCGCCAGCCGAGCCGCGAAGTCTACGGCCGCATGGACGTTTCGATCTCCTCGCCCGACGAACGCACAGAGAGCGTCGCTGCGAGCGAGGAAACCCCTCCCGCGATTGCGCGCCGCAATCCCGCCGCGCCCCGCCGCGCCGCCGCGGTCAGCAATCTCGATCCCGCGCTCGTTTTCAAAATCCTCAAGATCGCCGGCATCGTCGTCGTCGCCGCGCTGATTCTCTGGGGCATTATCGCGCTCATCAGCGCCGCGCTGGGCGATCGTCCCAAAAATACCGAGGGCCCTGCTCCCGCGATTTCTGCGAATCAGTCCACGATCAAACTCGTGGCCCTCGACCGTCTGAGCGTCACCGTCCGGCGCAAGAACGCCGACAAATCCGATGGCGAAATCCTTTTCCAGGGCACGCTCACGGCAGGACAAACCCAGGTCGTGGCGCGTCCCGGCCCCATCTACATCGCCGTGAATCCCGCGGAAAAGCTCGAGATCGAGGTCAACGGCAAGCGCTATCCGACCGGCTTCACCGGCTCGCAGAAACTCCAGATCGAGTGAGCGAGCGCGCCCGCAAGCGCATTGAGGCTGAAAGTTGAAAGGAGAGCGATCGCGCCCTGGTGCGAAGCTCCCCGCGCTCAACCTTCAGTCCGCAGCTCCGTCCCCGCCTCTCGCCTCTCGCCTCTAGCCTCTAGTCTTTAGTCTTTAGTCCACAATTTCACCTCAAGCCCACCGGCGGGCCGAGGACTTCGCGCAACAGGATCACCCGCTTCAGCTCCGCGGGATCGCGCAGCTGCTGCCGCAGATCGCGGCGACCCACCACGATCGGTCCGGTCGCGGACTGAGTGCGTTGCTCGCGACGCCGCGCGACCTCTTCCGCGCGCCGCAGTTCGGCGGCGCGCGCGGCCTCCAAGGCGCGTATTTCCTGCTCCAGCTTCCGCTGCCGTTCCAGTGCGGCCGCCTCCGCCGCCGGGTCGGCTTGGGGGAACGAACGCTCCGACGCCTCTTCCAGCTTTCGCACGAACCTCCGCATGGGTCCGTTGAGCGGATCGAGCGGCGGGGGCTGCGGGACGGGCATCAACGGCGGCGCATTTTCGCGACCGACGGGAACGGTGTTCGTCTCCCGCTCTTCAAAGACGCGGCCCTGCCGCTCCGCGATCTTGCGGCGGATCTCCTCCTGGATCCGCCGCGTGCGCTCCGCCTCCTCCGGATCCTGATCGAACGTCGGTGCCGGCATCGGCGCCGACTCCTCGCCTCCGCGCAACGTGCGAAACACCGTCCGCAGCAGCGAGAAGGCGGCCAGCGCGAGCACGACCACCAGCCCGAAATTCTCCAGTATCCACTTCATGGTGACAGCGACCGGGGTTTACTTCTCCGGCTTCGCGATCGAACCGCGCATGGCCGTGTCGGCCTGCACGTTCTCCATCCGGTAATAATCCATCACGCCGAGCCGGCCGGAGCGAAACGCCTCCGCCATCGCAAGCGGCACCTGCGCCTGCGCCCGCACGACCTCGGCCTGCATTTCCTGCACGCGCGCCTTCATTTCCTGCTCGACCGCGACGGCGGCCGCCCGGCGGATTTCCGCCTGCGCCTGCGCGATGCTTTTGTTCGCCTCGGCCTGCGCCTCCTGGAGCTTGGCACCGATGTTCTCGCCGACGTCCACGTCCGCGATGTCGATCGACAAAATTTCAAATGCCGTTCCGACATCCAGGCCGCGATGCAACACCGTCTTCGAAATCGCGTCCGGACTTTCGAGCACGGACTTGTAGCTTTCGGCCGAACCGATCGTGGAAACGATGCCCTCGCCCACGCGGGCGATGATCGTGTCCTCTTTCGCGCCGCCGACGAAACGGTCCAGATTCGTGCGCACGGTCACGCGTGCTTTCACTTTCACCTGGATTCCGTCCTTCGCGACGCCATCGATCGTCACGCGCCCGCCTTCCGGATTCGGGCAATCGATCACCTTCGGATCCACCGACGTGCGCACCGCTTCCTCGACGGATTTGCCCGAGCCTTTCGTCGCGAGGTCGATCGCGCACGCGCGCGACCAATCAAGCGCGATCCGCGCCTTCTGCGCGGCGATCAGCGCCTGCACGCACGCGATCACATTGCCGCCGGCGAGATACTGCGCCTCGATTTCGTCGACCGACAGATTGATGCCGGCTTTCGTCGCGCGGATGCGCGCATCGACGATCACGCCGTAGGGCACCTGCCGCAGCCGCATGGCGACGAGATTGAAGATGCTTACCGGGGCACCCGCCAGCAGCGCGCGCAACCACACGCTGAAAAACGAGATGATCAGGCCAACGATGATGAGCGCGGCAATGCCGAGCACGACCATTAAGATCAGAGTCAGATTCATGGGATTAAGTTTGGGATACGATCAGATGAAAATTGTCCACGCCGACCACGCGCACTTTCGCGCCCCGGGCGATCAGACCCGATTGCGAACTCGCCTCGTAGCGCCGGCCCTCCACCAGCACATAACCGCTCGGTGCCATCGTGGTCGCCGCCTCGCCGATCTTGCCGATCACACTCGCGTCGCCCGGCAGCGGTTGGCTGGCGGCGTCGATGGATTGTCGGAGGAAAAACTTTTTTCCGATCGCTGTTTTCGGCAGCAACGCGAACTCGATGTAGAGCGAAAGTCCGAGACAGGCGATTGCCACCAAGGTCGCCAGCCCGCCCGCCTTGGCGCCGTGTTGATAAAACGCCAAACCGATGCCCGCCAAAAGCGCCAGGCCGCCGAGCACGCCCAGCACGCCGCCGGGCACGATCACTTCCAGCAGGATCAACACGATCCCGAGCGCGAAAAGAAACACCAGCGTGCTCATGCGTGGTCCTTCTCGACGATCAAACCGAAATCGCTCCGGCCTCGCACCACGATCGGCGTGCCCGCCGCGACGTCGCCGAGCGCGACGCTCGCCTCATAATGCTTGCCGTCGATCTCGACGCGGCCGCCCGGCCGCAGCGCGCTCACCGCCACGCCGCGCGCGCCGATCAGCGGATCGCTTTCGCGCACCGCCGAGCCACTGCCGCTCGCATCCGCGGCGATCGCCGTTCCCAGCACCAGCCGATCCCAGATCCAGCCGTGCGGAAGATAACGCGCCAGGCCCACTCCCAAGGCCACCGCGATCGCAACCCCGAGCGCCACGTTGAGCAACGGCCGGACAAATACATTCGCGTCGCCTACCGCCGGCACCGCGTCCTTCGGCCACAAGTCCGCCATCGACCAGACCACCGAACCGAACATCAACACGAGGCCCGCGATCGCGAGCACCGCCACGCCCGGCATAAAAAACACTTCGATCGCCACCAGCAGCAACCCGAGGCCAAACACCAGCATCGGTTCGTGCCCCGACAGCCCGGCAACGTAGTTGCCCAGAAAAACCGTCGCGAGGCACGCGATCCCCACGATGCCAAAAATACCGAACCCCGGCGTCTTGAATTCGATAAACAGCGCGAGCATGCCCAACCCCAGCAACACCGGCGACAGCGCGTTGAGCCAGACCGCCAGCTCCTCCGACCAGGTCAGCTCCATGTGCGACACGACGATTCCACTCGCGCCGAAACGCTTCGCGATCAAATCGTCCAGGTTCGCCGCCGTGCCCGCCGAGAGCAGCGCCTGCGGCGGATCGCCATAGGTCTTCGCCGCTTCGCTCGCCGTGAGCGAGAGCAGCTCGCCCTTCTCCTTGATGACCGTTTCGCCAATCTTCAATTCCTGCGCCGAATCGATCATCGCCGAAATCACGGCGCCGCGATAGCTGCCCTTGCCTTCACTCATCGCCCGCACGCGGGCTTTCAAATAACTCACGATCTTTAACCGCATCGTCGCATCGATCTCCTGACCGCCGACGGAAACCGGCGCCGCGGCGCCGATGATGCCGTCGGGCGCAAACCAAATTTCGTCGGTCATCCCGGAGATGAACGCCCCCGCGGAGATCGCCTCCGTATTCACAAAGGTGATCGTCTTTCCGGGAAACCGGGCGATCGCTTCCATGATCGAGAAGGTTTTGTCCAGCGCGCCGCCGGGCGTCTTCATATCGAGCACGATCGCGTCGGCCTTCAGATCGATCGCCTCCTTGATGCCGCGCCGCACCACATAAAGCACCGCGGAGCCGATCTGCTCGCGCACCGGAATCACGAAAACCCGCGCACCCTCAGCTGGCACCGCGGACTGCGCCGCCGGCTCCGCCGACGTCGGCGACGGCGCCACGGCTTCCGCCGCGACCGCAACCGACGCGAGGCACAGGAGCGAAAGCAGCCACGCACGCATCATGCCGCGGAGTAGAATCTTCGCACGCAGCAAGAGCAAGCCGGCGAATGCTCGAAAGGAACAGGCAGTTTCCATATTAAACACTTGGCGCGCGCGCTCGCGCGGAAAAGCTAGCCGCATGGACACTGTCGCCTACCAGGGCCAGACTTTGACGCGCTGGCGCGTCGGATCTTCGACTTTCCTCGCGCTGCCGGAACGTGGCGCGCGCCTGATGAACTGGCACGTCACCCACGGCGACGGCTCCGTGCGGGACGTGCTCTACTGGCCCGAGCAGGCCGATTTCGCCGACATCGCCAAGGTCCGCGGCGGCAATCCGATCCTCTTTCCTTTCAACGGCCGCGTCTTCGACCAGGGTGAAATTTTCTTCTGGCGTGCCGACGACGGCGTCCGCCGGCCGATGCCCATGCACGGGCTCGCCCGGCAGGGCGTTTTCAAGACAGTTTGGAGCGACGCGCGCGGTTTTGCGGCCCAATTTATTCCCGACGAGGAAGCGCGCGCCGCCTATCCGTTCGATTACGAGTTCACTGTCACCTACCGCTTCGAACCGCTCGGCTTCACCTGCGAGTTCAATCTGAAGAATCTCGGCAACGTGCCGCTGCCCTGGTCGGCCGGACACCATTTCTACTTCACCTTGCCGTGGAGCGAAGGATTGCAGCGCAGCGACTACGCCGTCCGCATCCCCGCCGGCGAACACCTTCGCCAGGACGGCGCCGGCCAGCTCGTCGCCGGTCCGAAACTCCCGCTCGAGTCGAATCTCGCCGAGCCGGGGCTGATCGACACCCTCCACACGAAATTGCGGGGCAACGAAGCCGTCGTCACCGAGCGCGGTCGCGGCGGCCGCATCGCGGTTCGGCTCGGCACCGCCAAAACGCCGCCGGCCGACGCGACCTTCGTGACGTGGACCAGCGACGAAAAGGCGCCGTATTTTTGCGTGGAGCCGTGGATGGGACCGCCGAACGCACCGGGACATCAACGCGGCCTGCAGCGGGTGCCGCCGCTGGAGACCGGCACGTTCACGGTCACTGTTTCCATCGAGTAGCAGTCCCGGCGAAAAACGCTTTTGCCCTTACCTTTTCAACGATTACGGCTCTGATTTTCCCATGTTTTCTTATTCGGTTCCTGTCGGCCTGCTAGGCGATATCGGCGGCGGGGAAATGATGCTCGTGCTGCTGGTCGTCCTGCTGCTTTTCGGCGGCGACAAGATGCCGCAACTCGCGAAGAGCATCGGCAAGTCGCTGCGCGAATTCAAAAGGGCCGCCAACGAAGTCGAACGCGAGATCAAGCGCGCCATCGACGAGGTTCCCGACACCCCGGATCTCCGCACGACGTTGCGTGAAGCCGTGGCGGACAGGCCAAAACCGCTCGCGCCCCCCGCCAAACCGCCGGCGCCCGCGGTTCCGGCGTCCACCGAACCGACGCCGGTTTCACCGGACGTTTCCGCCGATTCGGATCCGGCGACGGCTCCGAATCCGTCCTCGCCGGCGCCGTCGGCCCCTCCGCCCGTTCCTCCGGCACCGCCGGTCGCGTGAGCTGCTCGGCCGAATCGGACGCCCCCGTTCCGCTGCCCATCACGGGCGAGCTCGACCTGCACACGTTTCGCCCCGCGGATCTCGGCGAACTGATTCCGGCGTATCTTGCCGAATGCGCCGCACGAGGCCTTCGCGAGGTGCGCATCGTTCACGGAAAAGGCACTGGGACGCTGCGCACCACCGTTCATGCGCTGCTCCGACGAAATCCGTTGGTCCATTCGTTCCGGCTTGGCGACGAACACTCCGGCGCGTGGGGCGCCACGCTCGTTACTTTGAAACCATGAAGCGTCGTTTCCTCGCCGTGCTGGGATTGATGTGGCTGGCCGTGCTCCTCCCGGCGGCCGCCATCGCCGCTCCCTCGTCCGCGGGAGCGGCTTCACCCCTCGTCCTGATTTCGCTCGACGGATTTCGTTGGGATTACTGCACCTTGTTTCCGAGGGAAACGCCGAATCTCCGCCGCTTGATGCGCGAAGGCGTGTCCGCCCGCAGTCTCATCCCGGTGTTTCCGTCGAACACGTTTCCCAACCATTACTCCATCGTGACGGGCTTGTATCCGTCGCACCATGGCATCGTCGACAACGACATGTTCGACGCGTCGACCGGACGGTTCTTTCACTATAATCAACCGGTCGCGCGCGACGACGTCTGGTGGCGGGGCGAACCCATCTGGGTCACCGCCGTGAAACAAGGTCTGCGCAGCGCGTGCGCTTTCTGGCCCGGCTCGGAGTCCGAAATCGCCGGCGCGCGGCCGACGTATTGGAAACGTTATGACTACTCGATACCGTTCGAACGGCGGCTCGACGACGTCACGACCTGGCTCAGCCTGCCACCCGACGAACGCCCGCGCATCGTCACGTTCTATCTCGAGGAAACCAATTCCTACGGCCACCGCTTCGGTCCCGACGCTCCTGAGATGGCAGAGGCGATTCGCCTCCTCGACGAACGCGTGGGGCGAATCGCCGCCCGCCTCGCATCGCTCGGTCTCGACGCCAATCTCGTCATCGTGTCCGACCACGGCATGACCGGTTGCGGACCGGATCGCGTGATTCTCTTCGACGACTATCTCGATCTCGAAAGCGTGCAGATCGATTTCGACGAATCGGTGGCCGGCCTGCGCCCGCTCCCGGGCACAAGTGTCGACGCCGTGATGGCGCAGCTGAAAAAACTCCCGCCCACCGCACGCGCTTATCGCGCGACCGAATTGCCGCGCCGTCTCCACATCGACCCACGTGACCCGCGCAATCCTCCGATCTGGATCCTGCCGCAACCAGGCTGGAATATCCTGCGACGCGCGACATTCGAACGCTTCCGCGACCGCTTCTCCAAAGGCCAGCACGGCTACGATCCCGCGTTACGCTCGATGCGCGGCATTCTGATTGCGCATGGTCCGGCCTTTCGTCGCGATGGCGCCGTCGTCGATCCGGTGGAGAACGTCCATATCTACAATCTCCTGTGCGCCGCCGCCGGACTCCGGCCCGCGCCCAACGACGGCGATGCGCGCCTCGTGCGCGCGATGTTGAAGCGCTGAAAAATTTTCCGGGCGGTTTGCCGGACGGCGCGCAGGAGGAGACCGCGCTGCAACTTTCCGCGGAGGGCTGTGTTCTTGCAGCATCGCAAACTCAAATCCCTCCGCCATGAATATCGTTTCCCTCCTCCTCCGCTTCAACGCCTTCTCCGCCGCCGTGTCCGCCCTGGCGCTGGCGTTCAACGCCCATCCCCTCGCGTTTTACTGCGTCGCCGCAAGTGCGTTTCTCCTCCTGATCGCGGCGGCCGATTACGCTCCGCCGGCCCGCCGCTGGGAACCCGCGGCCGTTCGCGCCCGCCTGCGTGCGCACCGCGAACAGTCGC
This sequence comes from Opitutaceae bacterium, assembly GCA_040255565.1. Taxonomy (GTDB): domain Bacteria; phylum Verrucomicrobiota; class Verrucomicrobiia; order Opitutales; family Opitutaceae; genus Opitutus. Next base: position 22,799 of record JBDZVH010000005.1, read on the forward strand.
TGGCGCTTGCCGTCTGACGGCACACGTCACCTCCGCGACAATATTGTCATTTCGTTTTTTGCCCGCCCATTCTCACGCCAATGAATTCGATGCACGTCATTGATTACAAAATCCACGGCGACGACATGCAGTTCGTCGAAGTCGAGCTCGACCCGCAGGAAGCGGTCGTCGCCGAAGCCGGCGGGATGATGTATATGGACGACGGCATCGCGATGGAGACCGTGTTCGGCGACGGCTCCCGGCAGAACTCCGGGCTCATGGGCGCGCTGCTCGGCGCCGGCAAACGCCTGCTCACCGGCGAGTCGCTGTTCATGACGGTGTTTCAAAACCGCGGCAGCGGAAAAAACGGCTCGCGTTTGGCGCGCCTTACCCAGGCAAAATCGTCCCGATGCACCTCGCCGACCTCGGCGGCGAACTGATTGCACAGAAGGATTCGTTTCTCTGCGCGGCCAAGGGCGTGAGCATCGGCATCGCCTTTCAAAAACGACTCGGCGCCGGCTTGTTTGGCGGCGAGGGCTTCATCATGCAGCGTCTCACCGGCGACGGCTGGGCCTTCGTGCACGCGGGCGGCACGATCTACGAACGCCAGCTCGCGCCCGGCGAGCTGCTCCGGGTCGACACCGGCTGCATCGTCGCCTTCCAGTCTTCGATCGACTACGACATCCAGCTGGTCGGCGGAATCAAATCCGCCCTCTTCGGCGGCGAAGGCCTCTTCTTCGCCACCCTGCGCGGGCCCGGAAAAATCTGGCTGCAATCGCTGCCGTTTTCCCGCCTCGCCGGCCGCATCGTCGCTGCGGCGCCGCAAACCGGACGCGGCGGACGCGAGGAAGGCTCCGTCCTCGGCGGCTTGGGACGCATGCTGGACGGCGACAACCAATAGGCGCTCGCGGGCACGCCGCAGGCAACCGCTCAACCCGCTCCCGCGCCGCCCGTCGCGGGCGGGATTGTGTTCCGCCGGCCGTTTGCTAATCTGCCGCGGATGAAAACCTACCTCACCTACGGCCTGGGGATCGCGGGCGCCGGGTTCTTGCTCAACCTCATCCTGTTCTTCACCGGCCATCACACCGAGCTCGAGAAAGTCGGTTCGGCCCAGACGATCGCCAGTGTCGTCGGTCTTCTGATCGCCATCGCCGGGCTGGGGCTGGCCATCCGCGCGCGGCGCAGCGAGGTTCCCGTGAATGAGGATTTTGGATACGGCCGTGCGCTGGGCGCAGGGATCATGACGTCGCTCGTTTCCGCCATCGCGGGCGCCATCCTGACCTTCGTCTACATGCATTTCATCAACCCCGGCTTCAACGACCTCCTCGTCCAGACGGAGATCAACAAATGGGAGTCCGCGGGCATGTCGCAGGCTCAGATCGACGCCGCCGAGGGCATCATGCGCAAGATGCTCCATCCCGTCGCCCAGGCGGCGTTCACTGTCATCGTCGGTGTGATTTTCGGGACCATCATCTCGCTGGTCCTTGCCGCCTTCATCCGGCGCCGCGCCTCGCTGCCGCCGCCGGTAGTGGCTTGAGCGTCTTCCGTCGGAAAAGGAAAAACGCGAGGAGCCCCTCGCGTTTTTCGTCTCGGCACGCGATCGGTGTCGCTCGTTGCCGGGAAATAAAAAGGGGCCCGGATCACTCCGAACCCCTTGTTGTAGGAATACGTCTTTGACCTTATTCGCGGCCGAAGACCCGCTTCCAGTCGATGCGATATTCGAGTCCGATAAAGCCGACCAGCGCGAGAACGCTGGCGTAGCCAATCAGGGAATCCGCATCGAGGTGGGAACGGAGGGAAAGCAAGAGGGCGGCGACAGCGATGACGCTAGGGATGGCCGCAAGGACTAGTTTGTTGTTCTTCATGTGTGTCTTTCTGCCAACACCGACTGGTGTCGACGCCGTGATACTACACGAAGTGCTTCAATAGTTGAAATCGCGTTATCCTATCCCTTCTATCGTTAACGCCTATGGAGCTACATCAACTCCGCTACTTCGTTGCGGTCGCCGAAACCGGTAATTTCACTCGCGCGGCGCAACGCTCGAACGTAACCCAACCTTCGCTCAGCCAGCAAATTCTAAACTTGGAACGCGAGGTGGGGCACAAGTTGTTTCACCGGCTGGGCCGCAAGGCCGTGCTGACGGAGGCCGGAACCGTATTTCTGGAACGCGCCCGCCGGATCCTGTTTGAGGTCGAAAACGCCACCCGCGAGCTCAGCGATCATCCGGGGCTCGGACGGCGCATCCATGTGGGCGCTGTCCAGACGGTCATGCCCTACCTCGTCGCTCCTGTGATCGACATTTGCCGCACACGGTTGACCAATGTTCAAGTTAATGCCCGGGAGGATTTTAGACGCGACCTGATCGAGGCGGTGGTAGAAGGCGATGTCGATCTGGCCGTCGTCCCCATGCCCGTCAAAGACCACCGCGTCTCCATTGAGCCGCTACTCACGGAGCCCTTGTTGCTCGTCGTTGGCAAAGAGCACCCGTTCGCCACGCGGCCTGCGATCAGCCTCGAGGACCTGAGCGAAGAGACGTTCATCTCGCTCGGCGACATGAGCTCCCTCGCAGCCCAAACGCGGGTGTTTTTCGGCGATCATCAATTCGAGCCCCGCATTGGCTATCGCTGCGCCCAAGTCGCCACATTGAAGCGCTTCGTCGCCATGGGGTTCGGCATCTCGATCCTGCCGCAAATCGCCCATCAGCCCGACGACCGCGATTCCCTGATTTACCTGCGCATCAGCGGCAGCGAGCCGACGCGCGAGATTGCCGTCGTGCGACATCTGCAGCGTTACCAAAGTCGCGGCGCCGAACAGTTCCTCGCGGTGCTGCGCGAATACGTTTCCGCCAACCACACGCAGCATCCCTTTTCCGGACAAACCAGTCCCTCCGACGGCTGACGCACACCGGCGCGGTTGCGCTTTCCGCCAAAGCTCCAACGCTCTTCCGGTTCATGTCCGCACCCGCCACTGCCGCCCTTTCCTCCGCACCGTCCGAGCTCGCGCTGCCGTCGCGCCCGCGCCGTCCGGAGTTGCTTGCGCCCGCCGGCGACTGGGAGTGCGCGCGCGCCGCGGTCGAAAACGGCGCCGACGCGATCTATTTCGGCCTGGAACGTTTCAACGCCCGCATGCGGGCGCACAATTTCACGCAAGCCGACCTGCCGGCGTTGATGGAATTTCTGCACCGCCGCGGGGTGCGCGGCTACGTGACCTTTAACACGCTCGTCTTCGCCAACGAGCTCGACGCCGCCGAAGACTACCTGCGCGCGATCATCGCCGCGGGCGTCGACGCAGCGATCGTCCAGGATGTCGGCATCTGCCGGCTCATCCGCGCGCTCTCCCCCGATTTTCCGATCCACTGCTCCACGCAGATGACGATCACGAGTTCAGCCGGCGTCGAATTCGCCCGCGATCTCGGCGCACAACTCGTCGTCCTCGCCCGCGAAAACTCCCTCGCGGAAATCGAAAAAATCCGCGCCGCCCAGCTTGATCTCTGTCGCGCGGAGTCTCCCGCCCCCGCCGTCGATCGCAATCCCGACGCTGCCCACGGCGGGCTCGAGCGCCCCCGCTCTTCAACTCCACTCCCTCTGGAAGTTTTCGTTCACGGTGCCTTGTGCGTCGCGTATTCCGGCCAGTGCCTCACGAGCGAATCGCTCGGCGGGCGCTCCGCCAATCGCGGCGAATGCGCGCAGGCCTGCCGGCTGCCCTACGACCTGATTGCCGACGGTCACCAGGTTCCTCTCGGCGATCGCCGCTACCTGCTCAGCCCGCAGGATCTCGCCGGCATCGATGTGCTGCCGCAACTCGTGAACGCCGGCGTCGCCTCGCTGAAAATCGAAGGACGGCTGAAATCTCCGGAATACGTCGCGAGCATCACGCGCGTTTACCGCCAGGCCCTCGACGGGCTGTGCGAAGCGCGAGGCTCAGCCCCGGATTCCGCCGGCCGGTATGAGCTGCAGATGGCCTTCTCCCGTGGGCTCTACACCGGCTGGTTCCGCGGCATCAACAATCAGGAACTCGCACACGCCCGTTTCGGCACCAAGCGCGGCGTGTTTCTCGGCGAGGTCGCGCGCGTCGGCACCGAATCGGTGACGCTGCGTCTCGCCGCGCCCCTCAAGCCGGGCGACGGCGTCGTGTTCGATGCCGGGCGGCCGGAGGAGCGCGAGGAAGGCGGACGCGTTTATCAGGTGGAATCCGGCGCGGGCGCGGAAGCCACGCTGCGCTTCGGGCAGGGAGACATCGACTGGCGCCGTGTGCGTCCTGGCCAGCGCATGTGGAAAACCAACGATCCCGCGCTCGACCGTCAGCTCCGCGCGACGTTCGAAGGCGAGAAGATCCGCTTTCAACGTCCGATCGCGATCGAGCTGCACGGCCACGCCGGCGCGCCGCTGACCGCAATCGCCCGCGATGAAGAGGGCCACGTTGCCCGGGCCGATTCCTCGATCCCGCTCGCCCGCGCGGAGAAACAGCCCTTCACGCCGGAACGCCTGCGCGAACAGTTCGGCCGGCTCGGCGGCACACCGTTCCGGCTCGGCACGCTCGTCTCGCAGCTCGAAGGCGACGTGATCCTGCCGGTCAGCGAACTCAACCGCGTGCGTCGCGAGCTCACCACCGCCCTGGAGACGCTCCGGGCCGCACCGACCCGCTGGACGCTGCATTCGCGCGAGCAAGTGGCGCCGCTTCTGCCCGGCCGACCGGAAATCCAGATTCCGGATACGGCTGGCGCCGCCGGCCTCGAGCTGATCGCGGTCATCCGCCTGCCGGAGCAGCTCCCCGCCGCGTGGGCCGCGGGCGCACGGACGGTCTACTGCGAATTCGAGAATCCGAAACACTACCGCGATACGGTCGCGCGTTTCCGTGAGCTGCGGGCGCCCCTGTCGGCGGACGATGCGGCCCGCGCGTCCATCTGGGTGGCCGCGCCGCGCATCTTCAAGCCGGGCGAGGAGTGGATCTTGCAGCAGGTCCGCTCTTGCGACGCCGACGGGTATTTGATCCGCAACTACGATCACCTCCGGTTCTTCGCGGCCGATCGCAAGCGCGGCGACTTTTCGCTCAACGTCGCGAATCCGCTCACCGCGGCGCACTTTTTGGAACGCCACGGACTCGAACGCGTGACCGCCAGCTACGATCTCAACATCGCGCAGCTCGAGGCGCTGCTGCAGTCTGCCCCGCCGTCGTGGTTCGACATCACGATCCACCAGCACATGCCGATGTTTCACATGGAACATTGCGTGTTCTGCGCGTTTCTCTCCACCGGGAAGGATTATCGCGACTGCGGACGGCCGTGCGACAAGCACCGCGTGGCGCTGCGCGATCGCGTCGGCGCGGAATTGCCGTTGCGCGCGGACGCGGGGTGCCGCAACACCGTCTTCAACAACCGCGCGCAAACCGGCGCGGAGTATGTCGAACGTCTCGCCCAGCTCGGCGCCCGCAGCTTCCGGGTCGAGTTCGTGAACGAATCGCCCGACGAGGTCGCGCGCACACTGGGCCGTTACCGCCAGTTGTTGCAGGGCGAGATCAGCGGCACCGAACTCTGGCGCGAGCTCAAGCTGCTCAATCAGCTCGGTGTCACGCGCGGCCAGATGGAAACCGCGCCGCAGGTCATTCAGCGGAAGCGCTGAGCGCCGCCGCGAGACCGGTCATTCCCGACCGCGGCTGAGGGCCGCGCCGACGAGAACGCCCACGCCGAGCGCCACCGCGAGCGACGCATATGGGTAAGATCGGATCGTTTCGTCCGTCGCCCGGGCGCCGGCGACCACCTTGCGCCTTGCCTGCGAGTAGGTCTCGCCCATGCGCTCCTGCAGCGCGGCAAAGCGTTCGCGCAACTCCTGAAAGCGGCGCCCGCTGTGATCCGTGACCGGGCCGGCGATCAACGCTTCCGCTTCCGCCATCAACCGGCGCATGTGCGCCATGATTTCGTCAGGACTTTCTGCCATCGATTCGGGTTTGTTTTGCATGATGACAAGACTTGAGTGAACCGCGCCTAGAAGGCATTGCGCCGCAGGAGCGAATAGAGTCCCCAAACGGCGGTCACGGTTCCCAATCCCAGCAGCCAGATCGGCCGGCTGGCGGGCTCGCGCACCGAAAGAGCGGTGAAATCCATCGGCGCCGCCGCGACCACATGAGACTGCCAGCCATAGTAGAGTAGAACCACTCCCACGACCAGGAATACGAGCCCGAGCAGCCTGTGCATGTCGCCTTTCCCATCATACGTCGTGCCAGCGGACGCGTCCTTCTACTAAGCGCTTTCAAAATAACCGGCTACACGCGCCGACGACCCGGCCTGCCCGCCCCGGAGTCATGCAAGCTGCCACTCTCCCGCCCGCGATTGCGCATCCTGCACGATTCGCTCACGCCGGCGCGGGCGCCGCTCTCGGCAGTAAAAACTGAAACTCCGCCCCGCGGCCAGGCTCGCTGCTGCAGCTGATGGTTCCGCCGTGAGCCACCACGATTTCGCGCGCGATCGCGAGACCGAGCCCCGCGCCTTTCTTCGTCTGGCCGGGCGCGCGAAAAAAACGGTCGAACACGTGCGGCAAAACGTCCGCCGGAATCCCCGGACCGCTGTCGCGCACCGAGATTCGCACGAATCCGCTTTCCGCCATCTCCGCGCGCAGCCACACCTCACCGCCCGGCGGCGAGTATTTGGAAGCGTTGGTCAACAGGTTCATGAAGACGTGCCGCAGCCGGTTCGCGTCCACCTCCAGCACGAGTTCGCGCAATCCCGGCTCGACCTGCACCGTCAACGTCTGCCCCGCAGCGCCAAAAAAGCTCCGCGCCTCGCCCGCCATCTCGTCCACCAACGCGCCCAGTTTCACCGGTCCTCGCTCCAGCAGTGTCGCGCCGGCCTCGAGTCGCGCGAGGTCGAGCAGGCTGTCGAGAATGCGGAGCAGACGATCCGCATCGTCTCGCGCGCCTTCCAAAAGCTCCTGCTGCTGGGCCGAGAGCGTTCCGACCTGCTGCTCGAGCAGCAGATACACCGCCATGCGCAAACTCGTGAGCGGCGTCTTCAACTCGTGACTCACGGTGCCGACCAGATTTGTTTTCGCGTCGTCAAGCAGCCGGAACTTCGTGACGTCCTGCAACACCACTGCGGCGCCGTGAAACTCGGTCAACGCATCGCCGATCGCGAGAATGCGCGGCAGGTAATGACGATCCTCGCGTCCGACCCGGACCGTGAGCACGCGCGCATAATCCGTCGGCAGGTAGTGCTCCCCGGTCTCGAGCACGCGCGCAAGCGGCGCCGCCAGCGCGTCCGGCAGACCGTCCGCAAACGCCGGCGTCCGCATCAATTCCTCCGCGGCCGGATTCCGCACCTCGTGAGTGCGGTCGGCGGCCAGCACGAACACCGGATCCGGCGCCGACGTGAGCGTCGCCTCCATCGTGCGCTGGGTCCGCAGCACGCGGGCCTGCGTCGCTTCGCGATAAGCCCGCAACTTCGCCGCCATCTGGTTGAACGCCTGCGCGAGCCGGCCCAGTTCGTCCCGCGACAGCACCGGCACCGTGCGATCCAGATCGCCCTCGCCCACCGCCACCGCGGACAACGTCAGCGCCTTGATCGGTTTCAACAGCGAGGCGGCCAGCCTCCAGGCCACCAGCAGCGACAACAAAAACGCCACGATCATCGCCGTGTAGAGCACTCGTTCGGTGGTCTCCACCACGTGGTCCGCGCGGCGCGCCGTCTCCTGCGCCGCCGCAAAGTCGCGCCGGTTCAAATCCTCGATCGCCGCCAGCACGCGATAAAGCGCGGTCTCGTTTCGTTGCAGCGCGTCGAGCGAGCCCGACCCCGCCCCGCTCAACAACACCTCGCCCTGCGACACGAGTTCCGCGAATGCGTCATCGAGCCGTTGCACCAGCCCGGCTCGCGGCGAACCGGCGGAGCCGGCCGACTGCGTCATCAGCTCGCGGGTGAACACCGACCGGTGCTCCTCGAACTCGCGGCGCATCTCGAGCGGGTCGCCGCGCGGCCGCAACGTGAACACCGCCGTCATCGACCGCGCCGCGGTGCGGAGCTGTTCGCACGCGAGAATGTCGCGGTAGTTCCGCACGAGGTCGCGTTGCAGCGATCCCACCAGTTCGCGCGACACCTGGATCGCATACAAGCCCATGGCGATCACGAGCAGCAACAGGGGCAGCAAACCCAGATATAATCGCGTGCGCAGCATGGCCGGCGGTCCGCTGAAACCTCAGTCGCGGCAAACGCGGTCCGCGATCCGCAGCTTCGGTAATTGCTCGCTGGGCTTCACGCCAAGCCGAGTTTCTGACGTTTGCGATAGAGCGTGGCGGGATCGATGCCGAGGGTGCGCGCCGCCTCGTCGAGATTGCGGGAAATCGCCAGGACGCGGCGGATGTGTTCGGATTCCAACATCTCCAGCGAGATCCGCGCGCCGACGGCGACGCCCGGATGCGCCGCGCCGCTGAACTCCTCCGGCAAGTCGGCGAGCTCGATCACCTCGCCTTGCGAAAGAATCACGGCGCGCTCCACGACATTGCGCAGCTCGCGGAGATTGCCGGGCCACTTGTAGGCAGTGAACGCCGCCGTCACGGCCGGCGCAAATCCGCGCATCTTCTTGCCCATGCGGCTCGCGAAAAAACTCCGGTAGTTCTCCGCAAATCGCAGCAGGTCGGTCGGACGATCGTGCAACCCCAGCAGCACGAGGCTGATCACGTTCAGCCGGTAAAAAAGGTCCTCGCGAAAACGCCCGGCCTTCACCTCATCCGCCAGGTTGCGATTCGTGGCGGCGATGAGGCGCACGTTGGCGCGACGCACGCGCGCCTCTCCGACCCGTTCGTATTCGCGCTCCTGCAGGAGCCGCAGCAGTTTCGGCTGAATCTCGAGCGGCAGTTCGCCGATCTCGTCCAGAAACAAGGTGCCGCCATCGGCCGCTGCGACCTTGCCCATCGTGTCCGCAATCGCGCCGGTGAACGATCCCTTGACGTGGCCGAACAACTCGCTCTCGAGCAGCTCGCGCGAAAGGCTGGGGCAATTGACGGTGACGAACGCCGCGTCGCGTTGCGCGCTGCGTTTGTGAATCTCACGCGCCAGCACGCTCTTGCCCGTGCCGCTGGGCCCCAGGATCAGGATCGTCGCCGGCGTTTCGGCGGCCTTGAAAGCAATTTCGAACGCGCGTCGCACCGACGGCTCGCCGGACTCGAGATCGATCGGCGGCGACGCATCCGCGAGCTGCGTTTCAAGCGAGCGGACGCGCGATTCGAGCGCACGGTTTTTCTCGATCTTGCCCAGGACGCCGCGGATCTGATCCGGCGTGAAAGGCTTCGGAATGAAATCGAAGGCTCCCCGGCGCATCGCTTCGACCGCCGTCGCGACGTTGGCGTAGGCGGTGAACATCACCACCGCGAGAGCCGGCTGTGCCTTGAGCAGGCGCGCGAGCACGTCGAGACCGTCCTCGCTGCCCAGCTTCAAATCGAGGAAGCACGCGTCGCACGGCTCCTCCTCGAGGGCCTTCAGCGCCCGCGCGGCGTTCGGTGCTTCAATGCCCGTGTGCCCGGCGGTTTCGACCGCGATGCGAGTGGTGCGACGAATCCCGGCTTCGTCGTCGACGATAAGAACACGCATGAAGGAAATCTGGAAACTCCGAGCGGCCAACGCCAACGCCAAAAACCAAGGCGGGGCCGCTCGCGCGGCCCCGCCAGGTCCAGCTTCAACTCACTGTCCCACGAGCCAAAGGCCCGCAGGCAGTGTCGCAAAGATGACAGGAGGCCCGATGGCGGGTTCCGTGCGACCGCGTGAAGGAGCGTTTTTGTTCAAACCAAAATGAACTTCAAGGAACCGCGCCGCCGGCTCGGCGTCCCACGTGCGGAACTCGCTACGATTTCGAGACAAACGAATCTAGATCCTCACCGGCGACCGGCGCGCCGCCAACCGCCTGCGGTTCCGATGACGAAAGAACCGAATTCGGCCCGATGACCGTCCCGGGCTTTTCCCCGAACCGGGCGCGACGCCATTTCTTTTGTCGAATCCGTTTCGGAAACACCCACACTCCTTTTTTCCCTCAGACGCACCCATGCCGAACCCACCCCCCACCGATACCCGTTCCACTGCAGCGTCCCCGGCGCCTGTCGCCGGCAAGCTCACCGATCTGGAGATCAAAGACGCCCAGCTGATCTTCGGTTCCGTCTGGCAAAACCTCGAGAACGAGTTCGGACGCGAGAACCTCCGTTTCCCCAAGGAAATCATTCTGCTCGGCGGCGCCCCCGGCGCCGGCAAGGGCACCAACACCGCGTTCATCGCCAAGGCTCGCGGGCTCACCTGTCCGCCCATCGTGATGAGTGCGCTCCTCGACTCGCCCGACGCCAAGCGGCTCAAGGACGCCGGCAACATGGTCGGCGATCGCGAGGTGGTCACGCTGCTGCTGCGCGAGTTGATGAAGCCCATCTTTCGCGACGGCGTGATCCTCGACGGGTTTCCGCGCACGAACGTGCAGGTCGAGTGCCTCAAGCTTCTCGTCAACAAGATGCACGCGCTGCGGCGCGAATTCTTCAACACGCCGCTGAGCATCCATTTTCGCCAGCCCACGATTCACATCATGGTGCTGTTCGTTGACGAAAAGGAGTCGATCGCCCGTCAGCTCAAGCGCGGTCAGGAAACGCTGGCTCACAACGAAGAGGTCCGACGCACCGGCGTCGGCGAACGGTGGGAGGATCGCGCCACCGACCACGACGAGGGCCTCGCCCAACGCCGTTATCGCGTCTTCAAGGAGCAAACCTGGGACGCGCTGCAGTCGCTCAAGGAGATCTTCCACTACCACTTCATCAACGCCCAGGGCCCCGTCGCCGAGGTCGAGCAGAACATCCTGCGGGAGCTTGAATATCAAAGCACGCTCGAGCTCGATCCCCGCACGGTGGACCGGCTGCGCGGCGTCCCGGTCGCCAGCGAGATCATCATCCACTCGCGCCAGGAACTGGTGAAGCGCCTCGACAGCTACGAATTCGGCCAGCCGGAACTTTTCGCGCAGGTGGTCAGTTTCGTCGTCAAAAAGATCATGCCGATCGTCCTGCGGCATTCGATCTCCGGCGTCGCGCTCATCAATACCGAGGACATGCTGCTCGATGACCCGACGGCGCTGGCGATGCTGATCGATATCTTTTCCGAACGCGGCTATCACGCGGTCGTGGATCTGCACCGCATCGAGATTCCCGAAAAGTTCGATCTTCAAACCGGCCAGATCACCTGCCGCGTCAAAAAAGTCTTCCGCATCCAGATTCGTTTCCAAGGTTCGGAAATCCGCCGCGGATAACCGCCATCACCGGTCCCACGGAGCCGACGTTGCCGGACAAACGTCGAATCTCGAAAGTCGAGATTCGAGCCGCGTCTCACTCGTAGCGCAGCGCCTCGATCGGATCGAGGCGCGCCGCTTTCCACGCGGGATAAAACCCGAAGCCGACGCCGATCGCCGAACACACCGTCAGTCCGGTGATCGCCCAGCCCCACGGAAAAACCATCGCCGCGTTCAACACCGTCGCGGCGACGTTGCCGCCGATGATGCCGACCGCGATGCCGATCACGCCGCCGACCAGCGAGAGCATCACCGCCTCAATCAGGAACTGCGCGAGGATGTTGTATTGCTTCGCGCCGATGCTTTTCCGGATGCCGATCTCCTTCGTGCGCTCGGTGACGCTCACGAGCATGATGTTCATCACGCCGACGCCCGACGCGAGCAGCGCGATCGCGCTGATCACAAACGCGCCGATCGCCACGACGCTCGCCACCTTGTTGAACGACTCGATCAGCGACTCGTTGGAAAACACCTCGAAGTCGTTCGGATCCTCCGGATCCAGCTGACGCACCAATCGCATCAAGCCGATCGCCGCATCCTGGGTCGCCGGCAGTTCCGCCTGATTGTGCGCCTGCACATTGATGCCGACGGAGCGATGCGAGCGTCCGTAGGTTTCAAGATACTGCGTGATCGGAATCATCGCGAAGTTGTCCTGGCTCTGGCCAAACGCCGAGCCCTTCGACGCCAACACGCCGACGACGGTATACGTCTGACCGTCGATGCGCACACGCCGGCCGAGCGGGCTTTCGTTGACGAAAAGTTTTTTGACGATGTCCGTCCCCAGCACCGCCACCGCCCGACCGAACTCCACGTCTTCCGGTCCGAGATTGCGCCCGAGGCCGATTTCGAAATTACGCGCGGTGATGAAATTCTCATCGGTGCCCACGAAGCCGACGTTCGGATTCGTGCGCTGGTCGCCGTAGGTCACGCGCCGCCCGCCACGCCACAGCGTCAGGCTCACATCCGCGGTCTCGCGAAACATCTCTTTGAACCGCGCCGCCTCGTCGTAGGTGATGTCGCGCCGGTTTGCGAAGCGCTGCCGCGGATCGCTGAAGTTGATCGCGGGAAATTTCGAGAACTGAAAGCTGTTCGCGCCGAGCACATTCAAGCCCATCTCGATGTTCGTGCGGAGGCCGGTGATCACGGTCATGACGCCGATCACCGAAAACACGCCGACCGCGATGCCGAGCATGGTCAGGCCGGAGCGCAGCTTGTTGGCCGCGAGCGAGGAAAACGCGAGACGCAGGGTTTCCGCGAGGTTCATTCGTAACGCAGGGCCACCACCGGATCCAATTTGCTCGCCGCCCACGCCGGCGCGAGGCCGCTGAAAATCCCCGTCAACACCGAGATGATCAGGCCGACGAGCACGAGTCCGACCGAAAACACGAGCGGGAACGACGGCGCCACCGCGCCCACGACCATCGACAGACCGCCTGCGACACCCAAGCCGACGATGCCGCCGACGAAACAGATCGCGACGGCCTCGATCAGAAATTGCAGACGAATCGTGCTCGCTCGCGCGCCGAGCGCCTTGCGCGTGCCGATCTCCTTCGTGCGCTCCTTCACGCTCACGTAGGTGATGTTCATGATGCCGATCGCGCCGACGAACAGCGCGAGTCCGGTGATGAACAGGCCCGCGAGCGCGATGCCATTCTTGATCGGATCGAGCTGCGCGCGAATCGTGCCCTGCTCGTTGATTTCGAAATCGTCGCGCTGCTCCGGGCCGAGCTGACGGATGCGCCGCATCAGCCCGCGCAGTTCGTCGCGCGCCGTTTCCATCCGGGTCGTGTCGACCTGCACGCGAATCTCACCGTCGTCGCTCACGCGATAATAACGACGATACGTCGTGATCGGCATGCCGACCATCGAGTCCCAGCTGAAAAGCCCGAGAAAACTGCCCTGTCGGGCCGCGACGCCGAGCACGCGGAAATTCTGATCGCGGATCCGGATGATTTTTCCAACCGCCGACTCGCCGGGGAACAACGCGTCCGCGACGTCGAAACCGACAATCACCACGTTCGCGCCGGCCTGCGCCTCGAATTCGCTGAAGAAGCGGCCTTCCGCCATCTCCGACCGCGTGATCCGCGCGTAGTCCGCCGACGTGCCCATCGTCCAGATGTTGTTCACGCGATACTCGCCGCGGACAATGTTGGTCATCCGGTTCGCCGTTGGCACGGCGAGCTTCAACGCGCTGCCGGGATTCTCGGCGATCCAGTCGTTCACCTGCTTGGCGTAGGTATGACGAATCGGCGGACGGTTGCGGTAATTCCACCAATCCTGCGTCTCGCGCCACGGCCACTTGGTCACGTAAAGCACATCGTCGCCGAACCCGGAAAAACTCTTCTCCACGCCGGCGTCGATGCCGTTGATCGCGGTGCCCATCAAGGTCACCGCCACGATGCCGATCACGACACCGAGCGCCGTCAGCGCCGAACGCATCTTGTTCGCACGGATCTGCGCGAACGCGATCCGCAGCGACTCGTTGAGCTCGTAGAAAAACCGGCGCATGGCGAACGAACGTGTTCCGGTCAGTGCGCGGGTCCGTCGGACTCGATCAATCCGTCGCGCAGGCGCACGATGCGGCGCGCGTGCCGCGCGATGTCCTCTTCGTGCGTGACGACGATGATCGTGTTGCCCTGTTCGTAGAGCTGCTCGAACAGCGCCATGATTTCGACGCCCGTTTTCGAATCGAGATTTCCGGTCGGCTCGTCCGCGAGGATGATCGATGGCCGCGTCACCAGCGCGCGGGCGATCGCCACGCGTTGACGTTGACCGCCGGAGAGTTCGTTTGGCCGGTGGTGCATGCGCTCGGCGAGACCGACGTTTTCCAGCGCACGCTGCGCCCGCTCGATCCGCTCGTGCTTGCGCAGGCCGGCGTAGATCAGCGGCAGCTCGACGTTGTGCAACGCATTCGACCGCGGGAGCAGATTGAAGGTTTGGAAAACAAAACCGATCTCGCGATTCCGGATGTCGGCCAGTTCGTCGTCGTCCATGTGCGCGACGTTCTTGCCGTTGAAATCGTAACGGCCGGCCGTGGGCGTATCGAGACAGCCGAGCATGTTCATCAGCGTCGACTTGCCGGAGCCCGACGGGCCCATGATCGCGAGGTATTCGTTGCGCCGGATGTGAAGCGAGACGCCACGCAACGCGTGGATCGTCTCGGAGCCCATCCGGTAAAGCTTCGTCACGCCTTCGATCTCGATGACGAGCGCGCCGGGGCTCCGCAGGAGCCGGTTCTCGTGAGCGGGTGCGGGTGAAGGAGTCATGTCGAACAGGGGGCCGACGTCTCCGACGGCGCGTCGCGCCGCCGGCCAAACGTCGCCACCACTCAGGATTTTTTCGCCTCCTTGGCCTTCGGCTGGTCGACGCGGATCTTGGCGCCGTCCTTGAGCGTGCGGGTGATCGCGCTGAACGGCCCGCTGACGACTTCGTCGCCCTCTTTCACGCCCGACTTGATCTCCATATAAGTGGTGTCGCCGATGCCGGTCTCGACGGGCGTCAACTTCACGGTGTCGCCCGTGCGGAGAAACACCACGCGCTGCAACGCGTCGCGATCGGCGCGTTCGCGCTCGCGCTGCTGCTTTTCGTTCACGGCGGCGGCGGCGCCTTCGCCCTGCGTCTCGCGGGCCTTCTTCTCCCGGTCGGCGCCCATTTCGTCGAGGGTCTTGTTGCCTTCGCGGCTGCGGACGGTGACGGCTTGGATCGGCACGGCGACGACATTTTCCACGGTTTGCGTCTCGATATCGACGTTCGCGCTCATGCCGGGGCGCACGCTGACCTCCTTTTCCGCGATGCGGATCTTCACCTGGAAATTCGTCACTTCCTCCTGCGTGTTGAGGCCCTGGGTTCTCGCCGCGGCGGCGATTTCCTTCACGGTGCCCGTGAATTTGCGGCCTGGATACGCATCGACGGACACGCGCGCGCGGTCGCCAACCTTCACGTTGACGACGTCGTTCTCGTTCACGTTCACGCGCACTTCCATGTTGTTCAGGTCCGCGATGCGCATGATCTCCGTGCCGGCGAAGCTGCCGGTGGCGACGACGCGTTCGCCGATCTCGCTCGTCAACGAGCTGATCGTGCCGTCCGCCGGCGCGTAGATGGTGGTTTTCGACAGCAGCTCGATCGACTGGTTGAGGAGCCCCTCGGTCCGGCGGATCTGCGCGAGCGCGTTGTCGTAGTTGGCCTGCGCGACTTCGAGGGCGGTCCGGGCGGCGGTGAAATCCGAATCCGAAATCAGCGCGCGTTCGGCCAATCCCTGGCTGCGCTTGAAGTCCTCGTCGGCCTTCGCGAGTTGCGCCTTGCTCAGGACTGCCGACGCCTTGGCGGCCGTGAGATTGGCCTCCTGCTGCTCGACCTGATAGCGGTAATTGTCGGGTTTGATGCTGACGAGCAGGTCGCCCTTTTTCACCTCGGCGCCTTCACGCAGCGGGAGGTCGATGATCTCGCCCGAGACTTCCGGCGAAATCTTGATCTCCAGCTCGGGCTGGATTTTCCCGGTGGCGTTGACCAGCTGCGTGATCGTTCGGACGACCGCCTTGTCCGTGGTCACGGCGATGCCCTGCTGGCTGCGCTGCGCCTTCATTTTGGCTCCCACGGCGAGGGCGATGATCAAAACCACGCCGGCGAGGATGAACCATTTCAGTTTCGATTTCTTCTTCTTGGCCGGGGCCGTCGCGGCGGGAGCGGAGCCGGAGTAGTTCACAGGAGCCGAAGTCATAATGGGAGGAGAGAGGAGGCTTGGGATTCCGCACCACATTAGCAAGCGATTGGCTCGTTCACCCAAAAGCTTTGTGCGGCGCAACCACGGCGGCCCGCGACGGAAACCGCCGCGGCGAAACCCGTCGATCGAGGAGAAAGGCCCGGCGCTGGCATGCTCCGACAACACGCCGCCGCGCGCAAAGTTACATCCCTTTTTGATGAACGGCCGTGGCAACGGATGGGCGGAAACGCGGATTCCCCTCCGCCTCTTGCCTCCTCGTCGCGCGCTCGCACACTCGCGGCATGCCCAACCCGTCAACGCCTTCGCGGTCGTCGCTTCTCCTTCCGCTCATGCCGCTTCTCCTTCCGCTTCTCGCGGCCCAAACCGCCTCCGCCGCTCCATCGGAGGACGCCGCCAATCCCTTCGTGCAGGAAAGCACGCTGCCCTACCACTACCCGCCGTTCGACCAGATCAAGAACGAGCACTACGCGCCCGCTTTCGCGCGCGGCATGGCCGATCACCTCGAGGAAGTCGCGAAGATCGCGAACAATCCCGAGCGCCCCACTTTCGCCAACACCATCGTGCCGCTCGAGCGCTCGGGTCAGTTGCTGCTGCGCGTGAACAACGTGTTCTTCGCCCTGGCATCGGCGCACACCAACGACACGATCCAGCAGGTCGAAGCCGACATGGCGCCCAAACTCGCCGCGCACAACGACGCGATCCTGCTCGACGGAAAACTCTTCGCGCGCATCCAGGCGCTCTACGACCAGCGCGACGCGCTCGACCTCGATCCCGAATCGAAACGCGTGCTCGAACGTTACTACAAGGACTTCGTCCGCGCCGGCGCGAAACTCTCCGATGCCGACAAAACCCGGCTCAAGGCCCTCAACGCCGAAGCCGCGATGCTCGAGACGAAGTTCACGCAGAACGTCCTGAAGGAAAAGAACGCCTCCTCCATCGTCGTGGCCGACCGCACCGAACTCGACGGCCTGTCCGACAACGAAATCGCCGCCGCGGCCGACGCCGCCAAGGAGGACGGCCAGCCCGGCAAATACGTCATCCGCCTGCTCAACACCACCGGCCAGCCCGCGCTCACGTCGCTGAAAAATCGCGCGCTCCGCGAACGCATCATGCAGGCGTCGCTCGCCCGCGGCAGCCACGGCGGCGAATTCGACAACCGAGCCGTCATCACCCGCCTCGCCACTCTCCGCGCCGAGCGTGCCGCGCTGCTCGGTTTCGCCAACCACGCCGCCTACCAGCTCTCCGAGCAAACCGCCGGCGACGTCGCCACGGTCAATAAACTCCTTGCCGATCTCGCCAAACCCGCCGTGGCCAACGCCCGCCGGGAAGCGGCCGACATGCAGGCAATCGTCGACCGCGAAAACGGCGGCTTCCCGATCGCTTCCTGGGACTGGGCCTTTTACTCGGAAAAGGTCCGGCAGGCACGCTACGCCTTCGACGAATCGCAGCTGAAGCCGTATTTGGAAATCAACCACGTGCTGCTCGACGGCGTCTTCTTCGCCGCCACGCGGCTCTACGGCATCACCTTCAAGGAACGCCGCGATCTGCCCGTTTATCAGGAGGACGTGCGCGTGTTCGAGGTGTTCGACCGCGATGGCGCGCCGCTCGCGCTGTTCCTCTTCGATCCTTACGCGCGTCCGTCGAAACGCGGCGGCGCGTGGATGAACGAATACGTTTCCCAGTCCGGCCTCTTCGGCCGCAAGCCCGTTGTCGCGAATCATCTCAACATTCCGAAACCGCCCGCGGGCGAGCCGACGTTGCTGACGTGGGACGAGGTCACGACCGCGTTTCACGAATTCGGTCACGCGCTCCACGGCCTGTTCTCAAACGTCCACTACCCGCGCTTCAGCGGCACCAACGTCCCGCGCGACTTCGTCGAGTTTCCGTCGCAGGTGAACGAAATGTGGGCGACCTGGCCCGAGGTGCTGAAGAACTACGCCAAGCACCATCAAACCGGCGCGTCGCTCCCGACCGAGCTGCTCGACAAGGTCATCGAGGCCGAGAAGTTCAACCAGGGTTACCAGACGACCGAATATCTCGCCGCGTCATTGCTCGACCAAGCCTGGCATCAATTGAAGCCCGCCGAAGTGCCCGACGCCGAGCGCGCGCTCGCGTTCGAAGCCGAGGCCCTGCGCCGCGCCGGCGTGGATTTCGCGCCGGTGCCGCCGCGTTATCGCAGCACGTATTTCTCGCACATCTTCGCCGGCGCCGACTACTCCGCCGGATATTATTCCTACATTTGGAGCGAGGTGCTCGATGCGGACACGGTGGAGTGGTTCAAGCAAAACGGCGGCCTCACGCGCGCCAACGGCGATCGCTTCCGCGATTTGCTGCTCTCGCGCGGCGGCTCCGACGAGGCCTTGCAGCTCTTCCGCAATTTCACCGGTCGCGCACCCTACGTCGAACCGCTCCTCGAGCGCCGAGGTTTGAATCCGGCCGCGCCGGAAAAGAAATAACCGCGCCGCCGCGCGTTCGTTGCATCGCGGCAGGTTGCTGGCGCGCATCCTGCCGCTTGCCACGCCCCGGCGCGCGACGCACGATCGCCGCATGAGATTGCGCCGGGCGTTACTCGGTTTTGGGGACAGCTTGCTCGACCGCGTGCTCTGCGTCGCCGGCACGGTCGCGTTTTCGCAAATCCCCGAGTTCATGCAGCAATACCTGCAGCGACTCGGCGGACATCTCGACGAAGCCCGTCGCCAACTCGCGCAGTTCCGTCACGTCGCCGAACAATCCGGTCTCACGCTCGACCGGCTCATCGCGCAGACCGCAGCGAACACCGACTCCGCCGTCGCGAAGCTCAGCATCGTGATGCAGGACGCCGTCACCCGCGTCGACACGCTCGAGAGCGCGCAAAACGCGATTCACGATGCGTCGGTCTGGACGCGGCCGTTTGTCTTCGTGCGTTACGTCGACAGCGACATCGCCAGCGCCACGTGGAGCATTTTCAAACCCGCCGTGCCGACGACCGCCGAGGGTTTGGTTTACGCCGTGATCGGTATGCTCGTGCTGCTCAGCGTTTATCACGTCGGCGTGAAATACCCGGTCGCGCTCGCCGGGCGATTGCGTCGCGACACGCTCCGCCCCGAAACCGCCTGACCGATTACGCGGCGAGCGGCGTTGCGCTCAGGTGCGCTCCGTTCCCATCCGGACCGTCACCGTCACGGCTTGCAATCGCCCGTCGCCGCCGCGCATCACGGTCGCCGTGATCTTTTCCCCGATCACCATTTCGGAAAGACGGATCAGCGCGCCGGCCTTTTTCAGCTCCGTGTCCGGACTCACCTGAATCGTGATCAACTGCGACCAGCGGTCCAGCACGGTGAAGTCCGTTTCGGTCCGGCGAACGACTTCGCCGCTCACGATGAAGTTATTGCTGCTGATCGTCGCGATCAGTCGCGCCCGCGGGCTGGAGTGGTAATCGATCTGCGCCGACAACGGAGCCAAAAGGAAACTCGCGACGACAGCGAAAAAAAGAATGGGGCGAATGGGCGCTTTCATGGCGGGGCACCCTCATCGCTGGAAAACGAGGTAAGCCGCCATGGTCGCGGCGCCGCGGCAAATGTTCCGCGGATCGGGAAAGCCCCGACGCTCGACAGCGGACGCGCCGCGCGCAGCGTGAGCGCTTCATGCCGCTACGCTACGCCGCGCTGCTCACCGGGGTGTTCGCCTGCTCGATCTCGGTGATTTTCATCAAGGCCACGCCCACGCATCCGGTGGTGCTGGCGGCGCTGCGCTTGCTCGTCGCCGTCGCCCTGCTCGCGCCCGTGTATTTTCGGGAAACGCGACACCATCGCGAGGCGTTCACTCGCAGTCACCTAAGACGCACCACGCTGCCGGCGATCGTCCTTGCCGGTCACTTCATCTCGTGGACCTACGGCGCGCGCCTGACCTTCGCCGCTCAGGCTTCGCTGATCGTCAACCTCGTGCCCGCGGTCATCCCGTTTTTTCTGCACGCGGTCGTCGGCGAGCGCATCAACCGCAGCGAAATTCTCGGGACTGTCATCGCGCTCGTTGGCGTGGCGGTGCTTACCGCACATGACGCGTTTGCGCACACGGGCGACACCTGGGGCAATCTCGTGTGCTTCGGTTCGATGTTGCTGTTTGCCTGGTATCTCGCGCTCGGCCGGCGCAATCGGGATTTCCCTTCCATCTGGCTCTACGTCGTGCCGGTCTATTTGCAGGCGGGCATCATCTGTCTCCTCGTCGCGCTGCCGTGGCTCGACGCGTTTCTATCCGGGTCGCTACGCGAATGGTTGTTCATCCTCGCGCTCGCGGTCGTGCCGACGATTTTCGGGCACTCGCTGCTGAATCTCTCGTTGCGCTATCTGCGCGGCCAGATCGTGAGCCTCTGCAATGTCGGGCAGTTCATCTTCGCCGGCGTCATCGCGTTCCTGCTCTTCGGTGAAAGCCCGTCGGCGTTGTTTTATGGCGCCAGCGCGATCGTGGTCGCCGGCATCGCGGTCGTGGTATTCGCCGCACCGTCCACGCCGCCGCGCTTGCGCTGACGTTTCGGCGCCGAGGCCTCAAAGCGTTTGCCTCCCTCGCGTCGTTCGCGAAAACGAATCGCATGCGCCGCCTTCGTTTCGTCCGCCTGCTGCTCTGGCTCGTTGCCGCTCCGCTGCTGCTTCGCGCGGCGGGAAGTTTCGAAGGCACGTGGACCGGCCGGATCTCCGGTCCGCAATCCGAGACCGCGCTCGGGCTCGCGTTTGTCCCCGCGCCGGACGGTCTGCTCGTCAGCGTCGATTTCCCGGAAATGTTTCTGCACAGCGTGAACTTCGGCCCGGCGGAAATTCGCGACGAGACGTTCACGCTCGCGCCGCTGGGGCTCAGCGTATCGCTACAAGGCGACCGGCTGAGCGGCACGTTTGGACCGGCCGCGCTGCCAGTCGAACTGCATCGCGGCGGGACCTTCACACCGCCGCCACCGCCGCCGGCGCCACCGTCCGCGCCGGCGCCGCTCTGGTCGCGCTCCCTCGGCTCGCCGGTGTGGGCCACGCCAGCGGTGGCCGGCGACACGGTTTTCGTCGCCGCGATCGACGGCTCGCTCCACGCGCTGCAGACCAGCGATGGCGCCGAGCTCTGGTCATGGACCGGTCCGCATCCGCTCTACGGCGAACCGCTGGTCACCGCCGACGCCGTTTACCTGGTCGACGAGCGGTGCGATCTCGTCTGTGTCGATCGCGCGCGGGGCACGTTGCGCTGGCGCGTGCCGTTGCATGACGCGACGCTCGCCGGGGCGGCCCTGCCCTCGAACGAAACCTTCAACCACCGCGCCACCAAGCCGGTGCTCGATGAGCGCGGCATCCTCTACGTCGGCTCTACGGACGGCGGCTTGTATGCGGTGCGCGCCGATCGCGCGCGCATCCTCTGGCGCCACGATCTCAAAGCCCGCGTCTATGCGCCCGTCGCCGTGCGGGGCAACGATCTCGTCGTCGCGTGCTTCGACGGCAGCGTCGTCACGCTGAACCGGCGCACGCGTCGCGAAAGTTCCCGCGTGAAGCTCGGCGGCGCGCTCGTGTCGGCGCCGGTGGTCGCCGGCGATCGCGTGGTCCTCGGTTGTCGTGACTACATGCTCTACGCGCTCACGCCGCGCGGCGAAACGGCGTGGCGCCGCTCGTTCTGGTTTTCCTGGGTCGAATCGACGCCCCGGCTCGCGGACGGCACGCTCTACATCGGCGGCTCCGATTTTCGGCGTATCAGTGCGTTGGATGCGCAGACCGGCGCCGCGCGCTGGGCCACGGATGTGCTTGGACTTTCCTGGGGCACGCCGATCGTGACCGCCGACACGGTATTCGCCGCGACCGCGGGCCAGCACCTCGCCGGCACCGTGATCCAGCACCGCGGCGGGATCGTAGCGCTCGATCGCGCGACGGGGGAATGGAAATGGCGCTTCGCCGCACCGGTGGCAGACGGGGCCGAGTTCTCGGGCTACACCAATTCGCTCGCGCTCGCCGGCGATCGTCTCGTGGCCGCCGGCGTCGATGGCGTGGTGTTGGCCCTGCCACTACGGTAGAATATCTCCCCAGGCAGCCGATCGGGCGATTTACCGCGTTGGCGAACTCTGCCCGCGCCCGGGTTTCCAAGCGGGAGCCCCAGGGCTCACCATGCGCTTTTTCCCCCATTCCCGCTGGCTGGTTGTCGCCATCGCCTTTGCGTTCTCCGGTTACGGCCAAACTCCTGCACCGCGTCTGCAAACCGCCGCCGCGCCCGCGCCGGTCAGCCGCGTAGCCGACTCGCTCGATTGCGAAAAAACCTCCCGGCAGATCCGCGCCGCGACCATCGAAGAACTTTCCGCCGTGCTGGTGCAGATTGAAGCCGACATCAAGACGACCACCTACAGTCTCGAGGCCGCGCGCCGCGCGGGCCGCGAACTGAAGGACGACGCGCGTGCCCGCTTCGCCGCCGCTTACGATCAGTTGCGCGTGCGCGAAGAGGATCTGCTTTCCCGCGTGCGAGATGTGCGTGCGTCCGGAGAAAAAGTGACCGAGGACGCTCGCACGCAACTCGCCCTGAGCTACGCCGCTTACGCCCAGGCCGTGGCCACCGTTGAATCCGCCGCCGTGCCGGACGATTCCGAGCCGCCGGTGAACCCGTAGGCGATTTCGCTGTCGCTGGCGCCGGCCCGACAACGTCCCCGGACGTCGAACGGTTTGCGACCCAACATCCGCCGCCCCTGCTCATGAGATTACACCCGTCCTCCACCCTGCTTGCCGCCCTTTGTTTCGCCACTTCCTTCAGCCTCGCCTCCGCCCAGGACGTCGCCGTCGCCGAGCAGCCCGCCGGCACGTTCAAGGTCGGCTCAGGCTTCAACTACAGCACCGGCGACTATGGATTTACGCAGGACACGGAACTGTGGTCGATTCCGCTCAACCTCACTTACGATCTCGACCGGTGGACGCTGAAGGCGGGCTTTTCGTATCTGACCATCAAGGGTCCCGCGAATGTTGCCACGGGCACCACGCCCGCGCCGGGTCCGGCGCGTCCGACCTCGGCCACCGAATCCGGCTTGGGCGACACATCCGTCGGCGTCACTTACCACGCGAAACGGACACCGGGCGAATTGAACGTCGACTTCACCGCCCGCGTGAAATTGCCCACCGCCAACGAAGACCGCGGCCTCGGCACCGGGAAAACCGACACTTACCTGCAGGCGGATTTCAGCCAAACCTTCGGCAGCGTCACGGCGTTTACCACGCTCGGCTATCGCTTCATGGGCAACAGCGAGGAATCCCCTCTCAAGGACGGCGTCTTCGTCACCGCCGGGGCCGCCTATGCGCTGCCGAGCGGACTCGTGTTCGGCGCGGCTTACGACTGGCAGAGCCGGATCGTCGATGGGGCATCGCCGGGCAGCAACCTCATCGGCTTTGTCGCCAAGAACCCCAACGACCGCTGGAATCTTCTCGCCTACGGGATCGCCGGCTTCAATGACGCGAGTCCGAATTTCGGTATCGGCGGTTTGGCTACGTATAAGTTCTAGCGGGGCCGTCGGCGCCCGCTCGGAAATGAAAACGGCGGCCCGCTCGGCCGCCGCTTTCGTTTTGGCTGTCTCGCCCGACGCGAAACGCCAGTCACTCACTCCACGAGCGCCTGATACGTCAGGACCTTGAACAACTGGTTCAGGTTGAGATTTCCCGCGGGACGCAGCTGCGTCATGAACAACGCCACCATCTTCTCCTTCGGATCGACGAGATATTGCGGATAGTAAGCGCTGCCCCAGCCATACGCGCCCTCGCTGCCGAGCTCCCCGTAAAAACCGGGATCCGTGTTGACCCAAAAACCGAGACCGAAGCCGGCGGTGTCGCGGCGATATTTGTCGCCCGTGTGATTCGCGTGCATCAGCTCCACGGTCTTCGGGCTCAGCAAACGCGCGCCGTCGAGTTCGCCGCCGTTCAGCAGCATCTGCAGAAAGCGGCCGTAATCCACCGCGGTCGAAAGCAGTCCGGCGCCGCCGGAGAAACATTTCCGCGGGCCCTGCACGTAATCGCTCGTCGCCGCCGCTTCGTTGAGCACGAGCGTTCCGCCCTCAAGTCCGTAAACATTGGCAAAACGATCCAGCTTTTCCGGCGGCAGGAAGAAGCTCGTGTCCTTCATCCCGAGCGGGCGGCAGATGCGCTCTTCGACAAACTTGTCCAGGGGCTGGCCGGACACGACCTCCACCAGGTAACCGAGGACGTCGGTCGAGTATCCATATTGCCATGACTCGCCCGGCTGCGCGGCGAGCGGCAACGTCGCGAGCCGGTTGATCGCTTCGCCGATGGTCTCGTCGCGATCGGCGAAATACCAGCCCTGCAGCTTCGCCTGCTTGTATTCCTCCGCCGCGAGATTGCCAGTGCCGTAGGTCAGACCGGCGGTGTGCGTCAGCAGATCGCGGATCTGGATCGGGCGGTTGGCTTTGACGGTCACATACTTCGTGCCCGCCGGCGCGTCCGCAGGCGGCGGCATCTCGACGACGGAGTTCGCAAAGGCCGGGATGTATTTGGAGACCGGATCTTTCAGCAGGAAACGGCCCTCCTCGTAGAGCATCATCACCGCGACCGTCGTCACTGCCTTGCTCATCGATGCGATGCGGAAGATCGTGTCCTGCGTCATCGGCTTGCCCGCCTCGAGATCGCGTTGCCCAAACGTTTTCAGGTGCGCGGTTTTTCCATCCCGCAAAATCAACATCACGCCCCCGGGAATCTTCCGCTCATCGACGTGCTCCTGGATCACGCGATCGAGCCGCTCCAGCCGGGTCGCGTCGAAGCGCAATGCGCCCGGCGCCGCGGTCGTTGTTGTCCAGGCGCAGGTCGCGACCAGCGCACCCAGGCCCATTCGCCAGAGAACTATCCGAAGCATTCGAGAGAGGTTCATGGCGCCAAACAAACCGATGCCGAAGAGCGCGACCATCGAAAATTGTGCCTCGCGGCGGGCGAAAAAAGCCGGGCATTGAAGGGATTGCGTCCGCCGCGGTGTTGCGCGACAAATGCTTCCGTTTGTCGCCGCCATGTCGCGCCCCTTCCCCCTTCGCCGCCGCTGCGTTTTCGGCTTCGCCGCTCTGGCGTCGTTGCTGAGCGCCGCGCCCGAGCCGATCGAAGGAAAATGGACGGGCGTGCTGCGCCACGGCGCGGATGTCGCCGACTTCGGCCTCGAGATAAACCGGAACGAAAAGAACGAGCTGATCGCACGTTTCAACCTGCCCGCTGGCCACGTCGTCGGTGCAACCCTCGCCCCGCTCGCGTCCAAGGACGGCCACTACACCGCGCAAGGCTTCGACCTAACGGCTGCCGGCGACACGCTTAGCGGCACCTTTGCACCGAGCCAGCTTTCATTCGAGCTTCAGCGCGCCGACACCCTGCCCGTTCCATCGCCTCCGCCGCCGGCACCGACCGCCCCGGCGCCAGAATGGACTTACGCCGGCGGACAGCCTT
The DNA here is from genome assembly GCA_040255565.1 of Opitutaceae bacterium. Classification (GTDB taxonomy): domain Bacteria; phylum Verrucomicrobiota; class Verrucomicrobiia; order Opitutales; family Opitutaceae; genus Opitutus. Next base: position 48,194 of record JBDZVH010000005.1, read on the forward strand.
TCTGGGCCACACCGGTGGTTCGCGCAGGCATCGCCTACGTCGGTGACGAAGCCGGCGTGCTCCACGCCGTCCGCGCCGACACCGGCGCTCTGGTGTGGAAGGTTGACCTCGGCGCCGCGATCTACGGGGCCGCCGCGATCGGGCCCGACGGCATTTACCTCGTGAGCGACGACGGCGTCTTGCACGCCCTCGAGATCAAAGATGGCCGGGAACGCTGGCGAACCGACCTCGGCGGCCGCGAAATGCCGCGCGGGCTCCCCGCCGGAAACTCCGCCGATTTCGACTATCGCGCCCCCGCGCCCGTGCTCGCCGATAGCGTGCTCTACATCGGCTCCGCCGACGGGGCCTGCCACGCCATCGATGCGAAAACCGGAGCCTCGCGCTGGCGTTTTTCGACGCGCGGCAAGATCCGCGCCGATGCGCTGCTGCTGCCGGGCCGCGTGGTGTTCGCGTCGCACGACGGACACGTGTATGCGCTGAACCGCGCCGATGGCGCGCTCGCCTGGCAGTTCGACACCGGCGGTGTGATCAACTCCGCGCCCGTGCTCGCCGCCGATCTCGTCATCGTCGGCTCGCGCTCCGCTTTCATCCACGCGTTGCGCGCCGACGACGGCCAAGCTGTGTGGCGCCGGTTTCAATGGTTTTCCTGGGTCGAATCCCCGCCTGTGGTGGAAAATCGGATACTCTACGTGGGATCGTCCGACAACCGCACCGTGCGCGCGCTCGACGCGAGCACGGGCGCGACGCGATGGTCAACCGACGTCAACGGCTGGGCTTGGGCCGCGCCGCTCATCGTGGGCGAGACGATCTACGCGAGTTCCGCCGGCACCTCCGACTATTCCCCGAATCCCGCCCCGGAGGGGTCTCTAACGGCGCTCGACAAACGGACGGGACGGATCCTTTGGCGCTTCCGGACGGAGCCGCGGAAAGATCGTTATCTTCATGGCTTTTCGGGAGCTCCGGCGAGCGACGGCCCCCGTGCGATCGTCGCCGGATTGGACGGCATCCTGCGGGCGTTCCGCTGAGCGCGGAACCTTAGGGAAAATCCCAGTTAGCCAGCGGCAAATCGGCGCGGTCTACCGGCGGTCCTCAACTGGCCCGCCGTGAAAAAACAAACCTCCCGCCACCTCTCCCTCGTCGCCCTCGCTTCGCTCCTCGCGCCCGGCCTGCCTCCCGCGCAAGCGGGCGGTCTTGGCAACACTGCGGCAAACGTCGCCGATCAGGCCAAAAACGCCGCCAACAACGCGAGCAAGGCGGCCGAACAGGCCTCCAAGAACGCTGCCAAAGCTGCGGAACAGGCGGCGAAGTCGGCGGCAAAAGCGGCCGAACAGGCAGCCAAGTCTGCCGCCAAAGCAGCCGAACAGGCCGCGAAAGCAGCCGCAAAAGCGGCCGACACCGCGGCTAACGCAGCGACCAACGCCGCGGACGCTGCCTCAAATGCAGCGAATGCGGCGTCGAACGCTGCCAGCAATGCGGCCAATACGGCTTCGAACGTCGCTTCCAACGCTGCCGAAACGGCCAGCAACGCCACGGCGAATGCAGCGGGTGCAGCTTCCAGCGCGGCCGAAACCGCGACCAACGCCGCCTCGAATGCGGCCGGCGCTGCTTCGAAGGCCGCGGAAACCGCCTCCAATGCTGCAAGCAATGCGGCCAACGCAGCGTCGAACGCAGCCTCCAATGCGGCGAGCAACGCCGCGAACGCGGCCTCCAACGCGGCATCGAACGCGGCCAACACGGCTTCGAACGTCGCTTCCAACGCTGCCGAAACGGCTAGCAACGCCGCGGCGAATGCAGCGGGTGCAGCTTCCACCGCGGCCGAAACCGCGACCAACGCCGCCTCGAATGCGGCCGGCGCTGCTTCGAAAGCCGCGGAAACCGCCTCGAACGCTGCAAGCAATGCGGCCAGCAACGCTGCGAACGCGGCCTCCAACGCTGCTTCGAACGCCGCCAGTAACGCAGCCAACACGGCTTCGAACGTCGCTTCCAACGCAGCGGAAACGGCCAGCAACGCCGCTGGCGCTGCGTCCCAAGCTGCCGAGACCGCCAGCAATGCGGCCACCAATGCAGCCAGCAACGCCGCGAACGCTGCCTCCAACGCGGCATCGAACGCCGCCAGCAACGCGGCCAACACGGCTTCGAACGTCGCTTCCAACGCCGCCGAAACGGCCAGCAACGCCGCTGCAAATGCCGCCGGCGCTGCGTCCCAAGCTGCCGAGACCGCCAGCAATGCGGCCGCCAATGCCGCAGGCGCCGCAGCCAAGGCCGCGGAAACCGCTTCGAACGCTGCGAGCAACGCCGCCAACGCCGCGTCGAACGCAGCCTCCAATGCAGCCAACAACGCCGCGAACGCTGCCTCCAACGCTGCTTCGAACGCCGCCAGTAACGCAGCCAACACTGCTTCGAACATCGCTTCCAACGCTGCCGAAACGGCCAGCAATGCCGCGGCGAATGCCGCTGGCGCTGCGTCCCAAGCTGCCGAGACCGCCAGCAATGCGGCCACCAATGCCGCAGGCGCCGCAGCCAAGGCCGCGGAAACCGCCTCGAACGCTGCAAGCAATGCCGCCAACGCCGCGTCGAACGCAGCCTCCAATGCAGCCAGCAACGCCGCAAACGCGGCCTCCAACGCTGCTTCGAACGCCGCCAGTAACGCAGCCAACACGGCTTCGAACGTCGCTTCCAACGCCGCGGAAACGGCCAGCAACGCCGCTGCAAACGCCGCCGGCGTTGCGTCCCAAGCCGCGGAGACCGCCAGCAATGCGGCCACCAATGCCGCGGGCGCCGCAGCCAAGGCCGCGGAAACCGCTTCGAACGCTGCGAGCAATGCCGCCAACGCCGCGTCGAATGCTGCCTCCAATGCAGCTAGCAACGCCGCGAACGCGGCCTCCAACGCTGCTTCGAACGCCGCCGGCACCGCCTCCAAAGCCGCGGAGACCGCCAGCAATGCGGCCGCCAATGCCGCGGGCGCCGCAGCCAAGGCCGCGGAAACCGCCTCGAACGCTGCGAGCAATGCCGCCAACGCCGCGTCGAATGCTGCCTCCAATGCGGCGAGCAACGCCGCAAACGCGGCCTCCAACGCTGCTTCGAACGCCGCCAGCAACGCGGCCAACTCCGCTTCGAACGTCGCTTCCAACGCCGCCGATACGGCCAGCAATGCCGCGAACAATGCTGCGGGGGCCGCTTCGAAGGCCGCCGAGACGGCGTCGACTGCCGCCAGCAACGCCGCCAATGCAGCGTCAAACGCCGCCTCGAACACCGCCAGCACCGTTGCGAATGCAGCGTCAAATGTTGCCTCGAACGCGGTCGACACTGCCGCCTCTTCCGCCTCGAACGCAGCCAACGCCGCTGAAACCGCCACCCGTTCCGCCGCGCAGGCCGCCGACTCGGCGGGCAAGGCGGCCGAGGCCGCTTCGAGTCTGGCGTCGACCGTCGCCGACACGGCCGGGAACGCCGCCGAGTCCGCCACCGCGGCCGCCAAGCAAGCAGCCGACACCGCCAGCAAGGTTGCGGCGAAAACGGCGGATACCGCGAGCACAGCCGCCGCGAACGCCGCCAAAGCGGCCTCCGCCGTCGCCGAGCAAACGAGCTCTGCGGCCGAGAGCGCCAGTCGCGCCGCCGACGTGGCCGATGCCGCCGCCAGCACCGCCACGCAAGCTGTCGCGACCGCCGCACAGGCGTCCACGCGCGCCGACATCGCGTCGCAGGCCTCGAGTCAGATCGCTAATCAGGTAGCCGCGAACTCCAGCCAGACCGCCAGCTCAGCCGCACAAGCGAGTGAAACGGCCAACCAGGTTGCCGCCACGACAGCGAAGACCGCGGCGGCCTCCGCCGAGTCCGCGCAAGCCGCCACCGAGACGGCAAACGTCGCGGCGAAATCCGCGGATCGCGCCGCAGCCGCCGCAACGGTCGCCAGCCAAGTGGCCGCGGTTCCGGTCGCGCCGCCGCCCACGCCCGTCGCGGTTCCGGCACCTGCTCCCTTGGCGGCCGCGCCGGTTATTGCCACCCCCGCTCCGCCCCCGGCCGCACCCGTCAGCAGCCAGCTGAAAGCCATCCCCACTCCGGCCCCGGCCGCAGCTTCCAGCGTGGCGACCTCCGCTCCGATGCCGACCGCCGCGCCCGCGCCCACGGTTTCAGCCGTGCCGCCACCGGCGACCGCAGAGGCTCCTGCCTCGGCGTCTCTCACGCTGCTGCCGACGCCAGCCGCCAGCAGCTCGTCGACGTCGGTGTCTTCAACTTCCGCCTCTTTTACAGCGCCATCCGAAGCCGCCGCGCCCACGCTCTCCACGCAGTCCTTCGATCCCACGCCGACCGCGTCCGCGCAGCGGATCGAATTGGGCGACCCGGTTCACACTCCCGTCGCCATCGAGATCCGCAACGCCGACTACAGTCGCCTTCAGGCCATCCTCGCGCAGACCCAGGCGCGCATCGACATCGCTTCGCGCTCCGTCGCGCACATGCGCTACATCGTGCAACGAAAGAAGCCGGATCCGATCGACCGCCGCCCCTTCGACGATGCATTTCAACAGGTGCGCATCTGCGAGGTGGCGCTGCGCAACAGCATCGTCGCCGCCAGCAAGGCTTCGCCGGAAGAAGCCGCTGCCGCCCAAGCGCAGGTCGCCGCCAACTACGAAGCTTATGCGCGGGCGGTCACGGTCGCCGAGTCGATGACCAAGGCGGCCAGCGGCGGCGCGCTCGCAAGCAACAGCCGGCTCAATCCGTAATTTCGCCAGACGAGCCAACTCGGGGCGGCTGTTTCGGCCGCGCCGGATTTCGAGAGACACGTCCAGCAACCACGTTTCCCCGTAACACGATTGCGCCCGCGCCGCGCGACGGCTCTCGTGTGACGGTATGAAATCGTCGCGCTGGCTGCCTCTCGCCCTCATTCTGCTGGTCACGTTTCTCGCCGCAGCCATCGGCGCGTTCGCGACGTCGACGAGCGTCGCCACTTGGTATCCGACGTTGCAGAAACCGGCTTGGACGCCACCGAACTGGCTCTTCGGTCCTGTCTGGACCACGCTTTACGCGCTGATGGCGATCGCCGTCTGGCGCGTCTGGCAGGCCGGCTCGCCGGTCGAAAGCCGGCACACCTTTCGTCTTTACGGGGCACAGCTCGCGCTCAATGCGCTCTGGTCCATCCTGTTTTTCGGACTGCAGCGTCCGGGCGCCGCCTTGATCGACAGCATCGTGCTCTGGCTGATCCTCATCCGGCTGCTCGTTTATTTCCGGAATCGTGACCGGCTCGCGGCGCTGCTCTGGAGCCCCTACGTGCTGTGGGTCAGCTTCGCCACGCTGCTCAACGCCGCCGTCTGGGAAATGAACTGACACCCGCCTTCGATTCCCGCTGCCCGCCATGAAATCCCATCGTCAGGAACTCTGGTTCGAACTCCCCCGCCGCCGCGCGCTCACGAACATCACGCCCCAGGTGGAAAGCTGCCTGCGTGAGAGCGGGATCCGCGAGGGGCTCTGCCTCGTCAACGCGATGCACATCACCGCGAGCGTCTTCATCAACGACGACGAATCCGGGCTGCACGCCGATTTCGAACGCTGGCTTGAAAAGCTCGCGCCGGAGCAGCCGTATTCAAGTTATCAGCACAACCGCACCGGCGAGGACAATGCCGACGCGCACCTGAAGCGCACCCTCATGGGCCGCGAGGTCGTCGTGGCCGTGACGGAAGGCCGGCTCGACCTCGGGCCGTGGGAGCAGATCTTTTACGGCGAGTTCGACGGCCTGCGGCGGAAACGGGTTCTCGTCAAAATCATCGGTGAATAACGCTGCGCCCGAGACGCTCGCCGCGGCGCGCGCCGTGTTCGCGTATCTCTCCGCGACCGATCCGCTGCCGGCGACGCCAGTCGACGCGGTGCTGGGCTTTGGCACGTTCGATTTGGCGCTGGCAGAGTATTGCGGGGCGCTGTTCGCCGCGGATCGCGTTGGCTGGATCGTCTTCACCGGCGGCTTCGGCGCCGGCACGGCCGATCTCGGACGTCCGGAAGCCGACGCCTGGCGCGACGCGCTATTCGCGGCGCATCCCGCGATTCCGCGGGATCGCGTGATCGTCGAGAATCGCTCTACCAACACCGCCGAGAACATCGCATTCACCGCCGCGCTGCTCGCGTCGCAGCATCCGCCGTTGGCGTTCGGCGCCGGTCTCCGGACGGCGCTGATGGTTGCGGCGCCGTCGCGCTTGCGCCGGGCGAAGCTCACGCTGCAACAGCGGCAACCGGGCGTGACCGCGTTTCGTTCCCTGCCGGCTGCGGATTTCGATCGCGAATACACGCTGCACGAAAGCAAAGGCATCGCTTTCGTGCCGCACCTGTTGGGCGAATTGGATCGGATCACGACCTATCCCGCGCGCGGCTGGATCGCGGCTGAACCGATCCCGCCGGAGATCGCCGCCGCGCACGCGGTTTTACAGTCGTGGTGTCGCCAGACCGGCCGGTAGCGGCGATCGTCCCGATCGCCACTCTGCCTTAGTCGTGGCTCCGCGCTTTTCGCGGTGCGCCGACGACGAGTGCGCTCCAGCCGAGCAGCACCATCGCCGCGCTCGCGGCCACGAACCAATCGCCGTAGCGGACATAAAACGTCTGGTGCCCGATCCAGCGGGCGTCGCGGGTGATATCCACCGTCTTGGTGCCGCGAAAATACACGCTGCCCGCCTTGTTCACGACGACGCTGCGAATCCCGCCAAACTCGTCGATCCAGCCGCTCCAGCCGCCGTTGCCATCGCGCAGGACGGGCCGCCGCGTCTCCACGGCGCGCAACACGGAATGCGCGGCATGCTGGCTCGCCGAACCGCCTTCGCCATACCAGGCGTTGTTGGTGAGCACGGCGAGAAACTCCGCACCGTCGCGCACGCTCTGCCGTGCGAGATTCGGGAAAATGTCCTCGTAGCAAATCAGCGGTCCGACCGTCACCGAGCCCTGACGCAATGAAAGGATCAACGGCGACGCGTCCGCCCCGGGCTGAAAATCGTCGCCGACCGGCACGAATTTCTTGAGCCAGCCGAGGATGGGCCGCAGCGGCACGTATTCGCCGAACGGCACCAGATGCCGCTTCGCGTAATAATTGTGCTGCACGCCGGCGATCGGATCGACGGCGAAGGCCGCGTTGAACCACTGCTCGTTTTCCTCTCCGAAGTTCTCCACCGCGATCGAACCGAGCAACAGCGGCGCTCCGGCTTGCTGCGTGAGCTGCGTCACGAACGCGCGCGCGTTGTCATCGCCCTTCACCGCCCACGGCGTGCTCGCCTCCGGCCAGAGAATCAGATCGGGCTGTGACTGTGCCGCGGCGAGCGTCGTCTGCCGCAGCACCTCCAGAATGCCCGGCCCTTTCGCCGGGTCCCATTTCACCGATTGCGGAATATAGGGCTGCACGAACGCCACGCGGCCGAGCGGCACGATGTAGCGGCGGCGGTTGAACATTTCCTGGATCTGCACGCTGACGCACCCGAGGAGCATGAACAGCGCGAGGAGAAACTCCGGCCGGCGGAAATTCAAACCACCCTGGCCTTCCATGAACAGGCTGTGCGCCATCGCCGAAAAACCGATGTTCATCGCCACCAGCACGAACGAGATGCCCCACGCGCCAGTGTAGGACGCGATCTGCAGAATGCTCGCGCGCTCCCACTGGCTGACGGATAACGGCAACCACGGAAAACCGCTGAGCACCCAGGTGCGCGTCCACTCGATCAGCACCCACAACCCCGCGAGCGCGAGCATCGCCGCCAGCCGCGTGAACGCCTGCCGCCCCAGCATCCGCGGCATCGTCCACCACGCCGCGAGAAACCACACGCCGACCCACGCGCCGACGACGGGGCCCAGCAGGAGAAGTCCGCCCCACGTGACGTGATGCAGCCAGCCGAGCATGATCGTCCACGCCACCGCTTGCGCGCCGAGCATCGTCCACGCGTAGAGTTTCAGCGACGGGCGCCGATACGCCCAGAAGATACCGGGCACGAGCATCGCATACGCGAACTCCGGTGTGCGATACGGCGGAAATGAAACGATCGTCAGCACGACCGTGGCGACAAACACGACCACGGCCACGAGCCGGTGACCGAACCGCTCGAAGAGCGACGGTTTCGGCGCGTAGGGATCGACGAAGTCGGGCTGGGAAGCGTCGCTCACGAAGCGTGGAAGCCGGCTGGCGGGCAGCGTCGTCCGCGAGCGCTCACCGCCCGTGACATTGCTTGAACTTCTTGCCGCTGCCGCACGGGCAGGGATCGTTGCGGCCGACTTTCGGCACCTCGCGGCGGATCGTCACCTTCGGCAGCTGGATCTCCTCGTCGGGCGCGGTAGCCACCGCGGCATCGCGATCCGCCACCGCTGCCGGACGAGCGGAAACGGGCGCCACGCCCGGCGTGCCCGGAGCGGGCAGATCCGCGGGACCGACCGCGCGCGCGTTGCGGCTGAGGAGCGCCAGCATGTTTTCGAACGACTCGAGATTCGACGCGCTGCGGAACAGCCCGGTGCAAATCTGCAGCCGGACGTTGTTCATCAGCTCCTCAAAATACTTGTAGGCTTCGCTCTTGTATTCGACGAGCGGGTCCTTCTGGCCGTAGCTGCGCAGGCCGATGCTCTTGCGGAGATCTTCCATCTCCGTGAGGTGTTCCTGCCAGTGGTGGTCGATCGCGTTGATGACGACGTAACGCTCGAGCGCGCCGAGCGCCTCCGGAATCTCAACCGACTCCTTGATCGCGTAGGCCTTTTTGATGCGCTCGATCAGCGTCTTGGCCAGTTCCGCCACATCGCCGTCCTTGATTTCCTCGATCCGCAGGCTGATCGGGAAGTGGGCGTTGACCCAGCCGACGAAGCTTTCGATCGCGGTCTGGTTGCTTCCGCTGCGGTCGCCGGCGCCGGCATTCTCGAGCCGTTGAATCAACTCCTCTTCGATCTGCTCGAAGATGATGTCTTTCGGCCGCTCGGCGTGGATCGCCGCATTGCGAATCCCGTAAATCACCTCGCGCTGCTGGTTGAGGACGTCGTCGTATTGGAGCAGGCGTTTGCGAATCGAATAATTCTGCTGCTCGACTTTTTTCTGCGCGCTCTCGATCGAGCGGTTGAGCCAGGGATGTTCGAGCTCCTCGCCTTCCTGCATCGAGCCTTCCATCAGGCGCGACGCGAGATTGCCCTGGAGGAAGAGGCGCATGAGGTCGTCCTCGAGCGAGAGGAAAAATTTCGTGCGACCGGGATCGCCCTGACGAGAGCAGCGGCCGCGGAGCTGGCGGTCGATGCGGCGGGATTCGTGGCGCTCGGTGCCGACGACGTAAAGTCCACCGAGATCGCGCACGCCTTCGCCCAGTTTGATGTCGGTGCCGCGGCCGGCCATATTTGTCGCGATCGTGACCGCGCCGCGCTGGCCCGCGCGCGCGACGATGTCGGCTTCCTGCGCGTGGAACTTCGCGTTGAGGACCGTGTGCACGATGCCCGCGCGCTTCAGCATGCGCGAAAGCACCTCGGACGATTCGACCGAGACCGTGCCGACGAGCACGGGCTGGCCGCGCTTGTTGGCCTCCTCGATTTCCTTCACGACGGCAGCGTATTTGTCGCGGCGCGTTTTGAAAATCGAATCGTTCTTGTCGATGCGGATGCAGGGCTTGTTGGTCGGGATGACCTGCACCGCGAGCTTGTAGATGTCGTTGAACTCGGTCGCTTCCGTCTCCGCCGTGCCCGTCATGCCGGCGAGCTTCTCATACATGCGGAAGTAATTCTGGATGGTGATCGTCGCGTAGGTGCGGGTCTCGCGTTCGATCGTGACGCCCTCCTTCGCCTCGACCGCCTGGTGCAGGCCGTCGGACCAGCGGCGACCGGGCATGACGCGACCGGTGTTTTCGTCGACGATCATGACCTTGCCTTCCTGCACGACGTATTCGACATCGCGCTCGTAAAGGCTGTAGGCGCGCAGGAGCTGGGAGATGGCGTGGATGTCCTCGGACACCTCCGCGTAGTGCTGCTGCGAGGCGAGCTTCTGCGCCTCGCGCTGCTCGGGGGTGATCTCGGCGTGCTTGTCGAGTTCGCTGAACTCGGTGGCGAGATCGGGCAGCACGAACGCGTCCGGATTGTCGGGGCGGAGCTTCGTCCGGCCAATCTCGGTGAGGTCGGCCTGGTGCTGGCGCTCGTCGATGACGAAGAACAGTTCCTCCTTCAGGCGGTAGAGCTCGTCCTTGTTCAGGTCGGAGTTCATCTCCGTCTCGACCTTGTCGAGCAGCTTGCGCCACTCGGGCGTCTCCATCAGGCGGAGCAGCTGCTTGTTCTTCGGATGCCCCATCTTGACCTGGAGCATCTTGCGGGCGGCGGTCTGCTTGTCGTCGGGCGAGAGGTCCTTGCGCTCGAGCATCTCCTTCGCCTCGGTGACGATCTTGTTGCAGAGCCGGATCTGGTCGTTGACCACCGCACTGACCGACGGCAACAACCGCGTGAAGGGCTGCTCGCGCTCGATCGGCGCAGGGCCGGAAATGATCAGCGGCGTGCGCGCTTCGTCGACGAGGATCGAGTCGATTTCGTCCACGATGCAATACCAGTAGTCGCGCTGCACCTGATCCTCCTTGCGCGTGGCCATGCCGTTGTCGCGCAGGTAATCGAAGCCGAACTCGCTCGCGGTGCCGTAGGTGATGTCACGGCCATACATCTCGCGGCGCACGTCCGGCGGCATCTGCTGCTGGATGCAGCCCACCGAGACACCGAGGAAATTATAAAGATAACCCATCCACTCGGAGTCGCGGCGGGCGAGGTAATCGTTGACCGTCACGAGCTGCGTGTTCCGAGCCGTGAGGGCGTTGAGATACAGCGGAAGCGTCGCGACGAGCGTTTTGCCTTCGCCGGTCGCCATTTCGGAGATCTTGCCCTGATGCAGCGCGATGCCGCCGATCAGCTGCACGTCGAAATGCACCATGTCCCACGTCAGCTCGTGGTCGCACACGACGATCTGGCGGCCGACGAGGCGGCGCGCCGCGTTCTTCACCGTGGCGAACGCCTCCGGAAGGATCTCGTTCAGCGCCGCGCGCTTGTCCGCCGCGGCAGCGATGCGGGCGCGAAACTCGTCGGTCTTGGCTCGGAGCTGCTCGTCCGTGAGAGACTGGTAGGATTTCTCGAGTTCGTTGATGCGCGCGACCAAGGGGCGGCACGACTCGAGGAACTTGCGATAGTGCCGGCCGGAAAACCGTTTTAGAAGAAACGACAACATGAAAGGGGGAGAACGCTAGCCTTCGGCCGGGGGTTGGCAAATGGCAAAATCGGATGCCGGGGCGCGATCTTCGTCGTCGGGAGCGGCCGCTCAATCGACCCGGGGACGCGACACGTTCAGCTGCGCAACCAGTTCGGGAAATGCCGTGGCGATCGACGACGTGGCCAGAAATTCCTCCGCGAGCGTCTTGCTGCCGCGGGCCCGCAGCCCGGCGTAAACGTGCAACTCCAACTGCAACTGCAGCGCCTCCGCCGCCTCGCTTTGCCCAAGCGTGCGCAACAGGAAAATCAGCGCTTCCACCGTCGAAAACCGGCCGCCGTCCTGCTGCGAACGCAGCCAGTAGCGGCTCTCTCCGGTCATCGCCAGCCGCACGGGCCGGCCCCAGGCGCGGATCTCTCGCGCCATCGTCGACGCTTCCTTCCACGCGCCGTCGATCAAGAGCACTTGCACCGTCTCCGGCGCGATCGCCGGCGGCATCGGCGCCCCATTCGGCTGCAAGATCCACAACTCCCGGCCGGCGACGCGCACCTCGTCGGCCGTCATGCCCCGCTCGCGCCGCCAGATGTGCGTGCGCGCGCCGACGATGGTGCGCTGCACCAAATGGCCCGTGGAGCTCGGCCGCCACTGCTCGCGGTGATGCATCAGGATGTCCACCTGCAGCGGCGTCGCAATCGCGCGCACGCCCGCACACACGCACCAGCGGTGCGGCAACTGGCAGCGCCCGCAGCGGGGCTGCGGCCTCAAAACAACGCTGCGCGCCATCCGCCGATCCCGGCCGGACGCGTCCGACGCGTCAACGGCCGAATCGGCGGCGCGATCACTTCAACGGCGCATACGCGCCCGGATAAGCCGGCTGGCCGCCCAGTAGTTTCTGCACGGCTTCCGGCACGGCGGCCGCGGATTTCGCCGCAGGAAACGCCGCCAGCAACTCGAAGTTGCCCAGCTCCACGCCGCGGAAAAGCGGGCCGCGATAATCCGCGAACTCCTGCCCCTTCGCCTCGAACTGCGAGGCCGTCTGACGAAACTCCGCGAGCGATTTCGCCGCGATCATGCCGCGTTCGTTCGCGACCGGGCTCCACGCAATCAGCGGTTGCGGGACCAGACCGGCGCGACGCACGTAGACGTTGGCATCGAGAGTCGCGACTTGAGGCTCCTTCAACCGGTCGCGCACGGCTTCCGTTTGTTCAAACTGCAGCAGCGGACCTTTGAACGTCTCGTCGGCCGCGAGCAGATTGTTCACGAACACGTGCCCGTGGCGCTCCGTGACGTCGGGTCCAGTGCTCGGGTGCCAGCCGAAATGATCGCCGACCGCGCTGCGCTCGGAGCGCTCGAATGAGGCGACGCTGTTGAAGAACGTGTTGTTGTAGATCTTCACGTCCGAGCTGTTGAGGATGCGCACGCCCTTGTTGCAGTTCACGAAAACATTCCCGACGCAGGTCGCGCCCTTCGAGATTTCGAAGAAGAAGCCGTCGTTCGTGCGCTCTATCCAGTTGTCGACGAACACGCCGTCGACGTTGCCGACGTCATACCAGATCCCGCTCGCGTAGGGATTGTTGATGATGAGGTTGTCGCGGCAGGTGACGCGATACGACTGGTTGAAAATCTTCACCGCCGACGCGTAATAGCCGGTGATCTGCTCGGCGCTGTTGGTGCGCGTGACGATGTTCTTTTCGAGCAGCACGTCGGCCGAATCGATCACGTAAATGCCTTCCGTGCCGGTGTCGGAAACCAGGCAGTTTCGGATCACGAGTTTGTCGCCGCGGAAATAGCCCGCCACGCGCGAGCAATGCGAGATCGTCACGTGCTCGAGCACGGTGCCGACGACTTCCTTTCCGAACGTCGCCGGATCGGCCAGTTTCTCCGGCTCCGTGCCTTCTACTTCGAGCGCGCGATACGCGTATTGCGTGAACGTGAGCCCGCGAATCACTGGACCGCGGCGATCGTTTTTCTTGCCGTGCACCTCCCCGATCGTGCGCACGAGCGCGCTGTCGTGCGCGGTGATTTCGACGATGCGATTCGTCGGATCCGTGCCGAGGTAAACCGTGCCGGTGTCGTAATCGATGTAGTAGGACTTCGCGTCGACGTCGCGTTCCATGCCGACGGCCTGCAGCGGTTCGCCGTCGAGGAACACCATGTCGTTATCGAACAGATGCAGCGGCGTCTCGCGCGCGTGCCGCTCGCGGCGCCACCACTCGGCGGGCTTGGCGGGAAACAGCTTCTTCCACGACGTGCGCCAGAGGCCGTTGCGCTGCGCCGTCCAGTTGCTCGCGACCTCCGTGCCTTTCAGGATCGGACGCTCGTCCGCGTAAGGCTGCAGCGTGATGCCCTGGTTCAACTGCAGGCCGCCGACGCGATACGTGCCGCCGCGCAGCACGATGGCGTCGCCCGTCTCCACGCGCTCGATCGCCGCCGCCAGCGACGTCGGTTGCGCGAGCGATGCGCCGCTCGCGTTCGCGACGCCGTCCGGCGCCACGTAATAAATACGTTTCGCCGACGGCAGTTCATAACGCTGCTGGATCGGCCCGTAAGGTCCGCCGGACGGATGCGCGCTCAATGACACGCCGACGCTCAGCGCCAAAATCGCCATCGACCCAAGGAGGCCACGAAAGAAGGTGGTTTGCTTCATCTTCATAGGAGGGGTGGGGAAACACGCGACCCGGACTTGGGGCGCGTCGGAAGCGGCACCGTCGTTCGCTCCCCGCGCACCCGCAACCTGACCTCTGTGCTTACATTTGAACCGCGCGGTTTTGCCTTCTCGACGTGGGAGCCCCGCGCTGCAAACGGCGCGCAACGTTCGCCAACGCGTGCAATACGGCGCGGCTCGACTTGATGCCGGCGGTTTTTCACGCTCGACGCCGACATCTCATGAACACTCCGTCCGCCCGTCCGAAAAAGGTCGCGTTGCTCACCGCCGGCGGCCTCGCGCCGTGCCTCAGCTCCGCCGTCGGCGGATTGATCGAGCGCTACACCGAAATCGCGCCCGACATCGAAATCATCGCCTACAAGGGCGGCTACAAGGGCCTGCTCCTCGGCGACAGCTACAAGATCGGGCCCGCGGAACGCGCCAGCGCCGGCGTCCTCCACCGCCATGGCGGCAGCCCCATCGGCAACAGCCGCGTGAAGCTCACCAACGTCAAGGACTGCGTGAAGCGCGGCCTCGTGCAGGAAGGCCAGGATCCCCAAAAGGTCGCCGCCGACCAGCTCGTGAAGGACGGCGTCGACATTCTCCACACGATCGGCGGCGACGACACCAACACCGCCGCAGCCGACCTCGCGGCTTATCTCGCGAAACACGATTACGGCCTCACCGTCATCGGCCTTCCGAAGACAATCGACAACGACGTTTATCCGATCCGCCAGTCGCTCGGCGCCTGGACCGCCGCCGAACAGGGCGCGCGCTATTTCCGCAACGTCGTCGCCGAACACGGCGCCAATCCGCGCATGCTCATCATCCACGAGGTGATGGGCCGCAACTGCGGCTGGCTCACCGCCGCGACCGCCGCCGCCTACGAAAAACTCATTGCCACCGAGGACTTCGTTCCGGGCCTCGGCCTCTCCCGCGAACGCATCTCCGTCCATGGCATCTACGTGCCCGAAATGGCGTTCAACACCGCCGCCGAGGCCGCGCGCCTCCGCGCGATCATGAACCGTATCGACAATGTGAATATCTTCGTCAGCGAGGGCGCCGGCGTGGAAACCATCGTCGCCGAGATGCAAGCCCGCGGGCAGGACGTGCCGCGCGACGCGTTCGGCCACGTCAAGCTCGACGCCGTCAACCCGGGGAAGTGGTTCGGCGACCAGTTCGCCAAGATGCTCGGCGCCGAAAAGGTGCTCGTGCAGAAATCCGGCTACTTCGCCCGCGCCGCCGCCGCCAACGCCGAGGACCTGCGCCTGATCAAGAGCTGCGTCGACCTCGCCGTCGAATGCGCGCTGCGCCGCGAGAGCGGGGTGATCGGCCACGACGAAGACAAGAATAACGTTCTCCGCGCGATCGAGTTTCCGCGCATCAAAGGCGGCAAGCCGTTCAACCTCGGCGCGCCGTGGTTCGGCGAGCTCCTCCAGTCGATCGGCCAACCCAAGGGCGCGACCGTATCCGTAAAACACTGACGAGGGCGAAAGCGGGAAACGCTTTCCCGCCTGCCCTGCTTCGCGGCGGCCCGAGGGCCGCCGCTATTTTTTCTCCAGCTCCTCGATCGTCCGCGGCCAGTCTTCCTTCAACAGCCGCGAGAGCGAACGATCCGCCAGCACCTTGCCGCCGGCCTGGCAGCGCGGGCAGTAGTTCACTTCGTTTTCCGCGTAAACGATCCGCTGCACCGTGGTGCCGCAAACGGGACACGGCTGGCCGAATTTCCCGTGCACCGCCATTTCGGGCCGAAACGCCGTCACCTTCTGCGGAAACCCGTCGCCCGCTTCCGCGCGCAACCGCTCCGTCCACTCGCGCAGCCCGCGGCGCGTCGCCTCGTGCAATCGCGCGATCTCGTCCGGCTTCAGCTTCTGCGTCAGCGTCACGGGCGAAAGCCGCGCCGCGTGCAGGATTTCGTCCGAATACGCATTGCCGATTCCGCTAAACAAACGCGGATCCGTCAGCGCGCGTTTCAAGGTGTGATTCTCGCGCCTGAGCCCGGCGCCGAATTCCTCGGTCGAACTCGCGAACACGTCGATCCCGCCTGGATCGTGCGCGCTCAATCCCGCTTCGCCATCGACGACATGCAAGGCTGCGCGTCGTTTCGTGCCGGCTTCAGTGAGCGTCAGCGTGCCGGTCTCGAAGACGAGATGCGCGAGAACGTTTCGCGCCGTCGGTTTCTCGCCGGCGGCCGCCCATTGCAGGCGGCCCGCGATCATCAAATGGAGCACCAGCCAGCGATCGCCTTCGAAACCGAAGGCGATCCGTTTTCCGAGCCGGCGGAGCTCGCGCAGCCGCCGGCCTTCCAGCGACTCGATCGGCGGACGCGCCGTGCGGAGCACGAACATGTCCTCGAGCCGCACCTTCGCGAGGACACGGTCCACCGCCCGGCGCCCGATCGCCTCGAGATAAACCGTGACGTCGGGCAGTTCTGGCATGGCGGCGCGGCGCGCAAGCCGCAGTCGTTTACTGGCCGAGCACCCAGGCGAAAATCAGCGGCGCACAGATCGTGGCATCGCTTTCGACGATGAACTTCGGCGTCGACGACCCGAGCTTGCCCCAGGTGATCTTCTCGTTCGGCACCGCGCCCGAGTAGCTGCCGTAGCTCGTGGTCGAGTCGCTGATCTGGCAGAAATAACCCCAGAGCGGCACGCCCGTGCGCTGCAGATCCTGGTGGAGCATCGGCACCACGCAGATCGGGAAATCGCCCGCGATGCCGCCGCCAATCTGGAAGAAACCGATCGAGCCTTCGCCGTTCTTCAGCTTCTTCGCGTTGCGCGTGTAGTAATCGGCGAGCCACGTCATGTATTCGATGCCGGTGCGCACGGTGTGGACGTTCTTCACGTCGCCGCTGATCACGTGGCCCGCAAACATGTTGCCCAGCGTCGCGTCTTCCCAACCGGGCACGACGATCGGGAGGTTCTTCTCGCACGCGGCGAGCATCCACGAATTCTTCGGATCGATCTGGTAATGCTTCTTCAGTTTCCCGCCGCGCAGGATTTTATACATGAACTCGTGCGGGAAAAAGCGCTGGCCCGCGCGATCGGCGGCGACCCATTCCTCGAGGACGACGGACTCGATGCGGCGCATCGCTTCCATCTCGGGAATGCAGGTGTCGGTCACCCGGTTCATGTGCCGGTCGAGCAGGTTCTGCTCGTCCTCGGCCGTGAGGTGGCGGTAGTGCGGCACACGCTCGTAGTAATCGTGCGCGACGAGATTGAAGATATCCTCCTCGAGATTCGCGCCGGTGCAGACGATGAGATGAACCTTGTCGCGGCGGATCATCTCGGCGAGCGAGATGCCGAGTTCGGCCGTGGACATCGCGCCCGCGAGCGTGACGGCCATCTTGCCGCCGGCCTTGAGGTGCGTCTCGTAGCCCTTCGCCGCATCCAGCAACGAGGCCGCATTGAAATGACGGTAGTTCTGCGCGATGAACTTGGACACCGGGCCCTTGTTTTTGGCGAGGGCCGCGTTGATGTCCTCCGGACGTTGCTTGCTGCGTTTGGCTTTCATGATGTGTGCGGCGAGAAATAGAGTCGCGCTGCAGCGATCCGCCACAAAAAACCGTCGCGCCGCGCGGACGGCTGCGCTGAGGTGATCGTTCCCGGTTCATGCTCGGCGCGTTCCTCACCACGCTGTTCTTCTCGCTCTCGGCGATCTTCGCCCAGCGCAGCATTCGTGCGGTCGGCGCCACGCGCGCCAATCTCGGCCGGCTCCTCGTCGCGCTCGTCTGCCTCGGCGCCTACGCGCACATCGTGGGCCAGGGTCTGCAAGGCGCGGGCCGTGACTGGTTTTTGTTGAGCGGCGTGATCGGCATGGGACTCGGCGATCTCGCGGTCTTCGCGGCGCTGCCGCTGCTGGGCTCGCGTCTCACCGTGCTCATGACGCAATGCCTCGCGGCGCCGATCGCGATGCTCGCCGAGCGCGCCTGGCTCGGCACCGCTCTCACCGGGCCGCAACTCGCATGGGGCTTCGTGATTCTCACTGGCGTCGCCGTCGCGCTCATGCCTTAGACGCCACCCGCCGCGCGTGCGGTTGCGTCCGGCCGGTTTCGTTTTCGGCGCCCTCTCCGCCGCGGGCCAGGGCCTCGGCGCGGTGCTCAGCCGCAAGGCCAACGCCCTCGCGGCGCTCGCCGGCGAGCCGATCGACGGCATCACCGCCGCGTATCAGCGCATCGCCGGCGGCCTCGCAGTCACGCTGCTGTTCTTCGCGGTCCGCGCGCTCGTCGTCCACGCACCGAGGCCTGCCGACACGCCCGTCGCGCCAACGCTTCGCGACTGGAAATGGGTTCCGCTCAACGCGCTCGCCGGCGCAGTGATCGGCGTCAGCGCGTATCAATGGGCGCTCGCGACGACGCCGAGCGGGATCGTGCTGCCGATCGTCGCGTGCACGCCGCTCGTGATCGTGCCGTTGAGCTACTGGCTCGAAGGCGAACGCCCCACGCGCCGCTCGCTCCTCGGCGGCGCCGTCGCCGTCCTCGGCTGCGTCGCCCTCACGCTCGTCCGCTGACCGCTGAACCCCGCGTTCATCCCCCACTCGCCGTCCGCGCTTCCCTTTCTGTTTCCACCTTTCGTCTCCGCCATTCTCGCACTCACCCACCCGGCGAAGGCCCAAACCAGAGTGTCATATAATGTATGACACTCTGATT
The DNA here is from genome assembly GCA_040255565.1 of Opitutaceae bacterium. Classification (GTDB taxonomy): domain Bacteria; phylum Verrucomicrobiota; class Verrucomicrobiia; order Opitutales; family Opitutaceae; genus Opitutus. The sequence continues at coordinate 66,641 of JBDZVH010000005.1, forward strand.
TGGGCCCGGCGCGGGAGGCGAAACCTGCCATTGACGAGCGGGAGCGGGTGCGGTGTGGTGCGCGGTTTCGATGCTGACGATCGCCGACGTTTCCAAGTCCTATGGCACCCGCGAGCTGTTCTCGGACGTGTCCCTTTTCATCGCGCGCACTGACCGGCTCGGGCTCGTCGGCCCCAACGGCGCGGGCAAATCCACGCTCTTCAGCCTCATCCTCGGCGAGGAGCGGCCCGACACCGGCACAATCGAGTGGGAACGCGGCGCCGACTTCGGTTTCCTTCCGCAGGAAAGCGCGCCCGTCGGCGACGAAACCGTCCTCGAGATCGCCACCAGCGGCAAGAAGCTCATTCCCGACGAGGACGATTACGACATCGACTACACGCTCGAGCCGCGCGCGCGCAAAATCCTCGCGGGTCTCGGTTTCAAGGAAGGCGATGCCGACAAACTCGCGAAGACGTTTTCGGGCGGCTGGGTGATGCGCGCGCATCTTGCGCGGCTGCTCGTCGCCGAGCCCGCGCTGCTGCTGCTCGACGAGCCGACCAACCATCTCGATCTCGAGGCGCTGTTGTGGTTTCAGGATTACCTCACGCGCTACCCCGGCGGTCTTGTCGTGATCTCCCACGATCGCGCGTTTCTCAACGCCCTCTGCACCGGCATGCTCGAGCTGCGCGCCGGCACGCTGCATTACTACCACGGCAACTACGACAGCTTCCTCAAGGAGAAGGAGGCGCGCAAAACCCAGCAGGCCGCGGTCTACAAGAACCAGCAACGCGAGATCGCGCACCTGCAGACGTTCGTCGACCGCTTCGGCGCCAAGGCATCGCTCGCCACGCGCGCGAAATCGAAGGAAAAACAAATCGAGCGCCTGAAGGCCGTCGCCGTCGAGGAACCGGAAGACGAACTGCGCCGCATCAATTTCAAGTTTCCGCAGCCGCCGCGCTCCGGCCTGAAGGTCGTCGAGCTGAAGAACGTCCAGCAAGCCTACGGCGAGCACGTCGTGTATCGGGATCTCAACTTCACCGCCGAGCGCGGCCAGCGCATCGTGCTCGTCGGCCCCAACGGCGCCGGCAAGTCCACGCTCCTGAAAATCCTCGCCGACGCCATTCCGATCCAGGGCGGCACGCGCGAGCTGGGGATGAACGTGGTGCCCGGTTACTTCGCGCAGAACCGGCTCGATAACCTCAATCCGAAGCTGACCGTCCTCGAAAACGTGATGGAGCTGCGCACGAACGAGAATCAGCTCACGGAGCAGCAGGCCCGCGCGATCCTCGGCGCGTTTCTTTTCCGCAAGGACGACGTGCACAAACCGATCGGCGTCCTCTCCGGCGGCGAAAAATCCCGCCTCGCGCTCGCCCGCATCCTCGTGCATCCGCCGAATCTCCTGTTGATGGACGAGCCGACGACGCACCTCGACATCCCGTCGATCGACGCGCTGATCAACGCGCTGAAAAACTACGAGGGCACGCTGATCTTCATCAGCCACGACGTGCATTTCATCCGCGCGGTCGCGGGCAACGTCCTCCACGTCCACAGCGGCCGGCTCACGCCTTACGCCGGCGACTACGATTACTATCTCGAGAAATCGCGCGCGAGCGACGCCCGCGCGGCGCTCACGGCCGGCTTCACCGACGCGCGGCCTCCGCAGGCTTCGCCTGCGAATCTCAAATCTCAGATTTCAAATTCGAAATCGCCGGCGAAACCGGCCAAGCCCACGCCCAACCAGCTGCGCAAATTCCGCGAACAGGTGGGCCAGCTCGAGAAAGCCGTTGTCCAACTCGAGGCGAAACAAGCCGAGATCACCGCGGCGCTCGAGGATCCCGCGACCTACGCCGACAAGGGCAAGTTTCATCACCTCAATCGCGAGCTGTCGGCGATCGTCGACCAGATCACCGCCGCGACCGCCGAGTGGGAAGCCGCCGCCACGCAACTGGCGGAAATGGAAAAACCATAACGAGGCACGGTCGCCTCGCGCCGCGAAAAGCGCCGCGCGCAACCGCTTCGCGTCAGCCGATCACCTCGTCGATCAACCGCGCCCGCTCGCGGCGTTCGTCGCCGACCGCGATCGCTTTCGCCAGCATGTCTTTCGCGTCCGCGAGCGCCGCTTCGTCGTTCGCGTGGATCACGCCAAGCGGCGCGCCGTTCGCCACGCGCTCACCGATTTTCACGAGCTCGTTGATGCCGACGGCGTGATCGATCCGATCCTCCGCCCGCGCGCGGCCGGCGCCGAGCCGCAGCGCCGCGAGCGCCACGCCCATCGCGTCGACGTCCGTCACGAAGCCGCCGCGCACCGCGACGAACGGCTCTGTCAATCGCGCCCGCGGCAGCCGGTTCACGTCGTCCACCACGCGCGCATCGCCGCCTTGCGCCGCGATCATCTCGCCGAATTTCTTCAACGCCTCGCCGCTCTTCACGCTGTTCTCCAGCTGCGTCCGCGCCTCGCGGGCGTCCTTCGCGACGTTCGCGAGCAGCAGCATCTGTTCGCCGAGGGCATACGTGACTTCCATCGTATCCGCCGGTCCTTCGCCGCGCAGGCACTCGATCGACTCGATGACTTCGAGCGCGTTGCCCACCGCCCGGCCGAGCGGCTGGTCCATCGCCGTCATGACGGCGCGCGTCGGTTTGCCCATCGTTTTCGCGACCGACACGAGCGCTTCCGCCAACTCGCGCGCCTTCGCCTTCTCCTTCATGAACGCGCCGCGGCCGAACTTCACGTCGAGCACGAGCACGTCGATCCCTTCGGCGAGTTTCTTGGCCAGAATCGAGCCGCAGATCAGCGGAATGCTTTCCACCGTCGCCGTCACGTCGCGCAGCGCGTAGAGCTTCTTGTCCGCAGGCGCGAGTTCCGCGGTCTGGCCGATCAGCGAAAGTCCGATCTGCTCGAGCTCGGTGCGATACTCGGCAAGCGAGAGGTTCACGCGAAATCCGGGGATCGACTCGAGCTTGTCGAGCGTGCCGCCGGTGTGGCCGAGTCCGCGGCCGGAGATCATCGGCACGGCGACGCCGCAGGCCGCGACCATCGGCGCGAGGTGAAGCGAGATCTTGTCGCCCACGCCGCCGGTCGAGTGCTTGTCGGCCTTCGGCGCTTTCACGCTGTTCAAATCCGCGACCACGCCGGAACGCATCATCGCTTCCGTGTAAGCCGCGACTTCGTCCGCGTTCATCCCGCGCAGCACGATCGCCATGAGCAACGCGGAGAGTTGATAGTCCGCCCACGACCCGTCGGTCGCACCGCGCACGAAGCTCGCGATTTCTTCGCGGGTCAGCGCGTGGCCGTCGCGCTTGCGCGCGATGATGTGTTGGGGAAACAGGGTCGCACTCATGTGCGCAGCGAAGCCGGGTCCCGCGACCGAGGCAAATCCCCTCGCGCCGGTCTCTGCGTGCGTCCGGTTACGACGCGTCCGGCGCGGGCTGATCGAGGAACTTCGTGACGTCGGGGATTTGCTTCACGCGCTGGCCGCCGGCGCGGCGTTCGAGATACGGATCCTCGGCGGGTGCAGCTTCGATCTCCTCGTCGTCGGCCGTCTCCTCGTCTTCGTCGATCTCCTCGCCTTCCGCGTTCGTGAAAACGAAGTCCTGCTCCTCGTCGAACACCTGCGAGACGCGGCGCGCCTGCGGCTCCAGTACGAGCAGCGGATTTTTCACGCGACCGTCCTTCACGAACTCGAACAGCACCGGCAGGAACTGCTTCTTGTAGTGGGTCTGGAAATCGCTGATCCACTTGTTCTCCACGCCCTCGCGGCGGTTGAGCAGCACCACGTCGGAAAAGTGCACGCAGGCATCATACCACGCGACCAGCGACGGATTTTTCTCCACGAGCTGGCAGTTCACGACGCAGATCACGCGCGCGAGTTCGCCGCCCTGAGCTTCGACCCACGCCTTGAACACTTCGATCTGGTCGACGGGATTCGTGCGTCCGTCGGTGATGAAAAACACATGCGTTGCCTCCTCCGGCAGGGCGCCCTCGATGAACTCGCCCGTCCATTTCCAGTAATCGACGCGCGGCAAACTCGCGGCGCCGGCCGACTCCTTTTCCGTGTCCGACACCAGGACCGCCACGCGATCGGTTTCGGCGAGCCCGCCGTCGATGAGATCGGCCACGACGTCGCGGCGGCCCGAGCCGGCGGCGCCGAGGATCAGATAAACGAGCGGTTTGGCGTTTTCGTCGGAAGACATGGAAAAAAATCCGCGCGCGGGCGGAACGAGACCTTCTCCACCCCCGCATCGCCTGCAAGCAGGCTCGCTACATTCAGAAGCGGAAGAGCCGGTTCTGCGCCGCGTGGCGCATCGAGTGATCGACGAGCACGAGCGCGGTCATTGCCTCGACGATCGGCACCGCGCGCGGCAGCACGCAGGGATCGTGACGCCCCCGCGCGGCCAGCTCGGTTTCGACGCCGTGAACATCGACGGTTTTCTGCGGCTGCAAGATCGTCGCGGTGGGTTTGAAGGCGACGCGGAACACGATCTCCTCGCCGTTGCTGATGCCACCCTGCACACCGCCGGAACGGTTGGTCGCCGTGTGCACGGCGCCCTCGCGCGACACGAACGGGTCGTTGTGTTCCGAACCTTTCAAACGCGTGCCGGCAAAGCCGCTGCCGATCTCGAAACCTTTCGTCGCGGGCAGCGAAAGCATCGCTTTTCCGAGATCAGCCTCGAGCCGGTCGAACACCGGCTCGCCGAGTCCCGCCGGCACGCCGCGCACGCGGCACTCGATCACGCCGCCGACGGAATCGCCGACGCTGCGCACGGCCTTGATGCGCTCGATCATCGCCGCCGCCGTCGCGGCATGCGGGCAGCGCACCGCGTTGGCCTCGATTTGCGCGAGAGTGGGGAATTCGAACAACGCCTCCGCCGGCACCGCGATATCATGGATCTGCGTCACGAACGCCCGGATCTCCACCGGCGTCGCGCCCGCGCCCAACGCCAGAATCTTCTTCGCGATCGCGCCCGCGGCGACGCGTCCGATCGTCTCGCGCGCCGAGCTGCGGCCGCCGCCGCGATGATCGCGCACCCCGTATTTCGCCGTGTAGGTGTAGTCGGCGTGCGACGGGCGGAATTTCTCCCGCATCTCGTCGTAAGCGCCCGGACGCTGGTCGGCGTTGCGCACCAGCAGCGAGATCGGCACGCCGGTCGTGCGCCCCTCGAACACGCCGGAGAGGATTTCGACGCGATCCTCCTCCTTGCGCGGCGTAACGATGTCGCTCTGCCCTGGACGGCGGCGGTCGAGTTCCGCCTGGATCTCCTCGACCGTGAGCGGCAGTTGCGGCGGGCAGCCGTCGATTACCACGCCGACGGCCGGGCCGTGGCTTTCGCCCCAAGTCGTAATCCGAAATAGTTTTCCGAAGCTGTTCGGCATCGCAGCGCGGGAGCGTTGGCTCCGCGGTTTCGCCCCGCAAGCGGCAAATCCGTTCTCACGCCGGTGTAAAACTTCGCCCGTGCCAGCAACATTCCGGCGCGTTTGCCGTCACACACATCTCCGTTTACATCGCAGGCGGTTTCGCCTCAGATTTTTTTCCTGTTTTGCGCCTCCCTTTTCCCTGCACCTTTTGCATGAGTCTGCGTCCCCTCTGTTTCGCCTTGGCCGCTGGTCTTCTCGTCGCGCCCGCCGGCGCGCAAACCCCGCCGCCTGAAGCCTCCGCCAGCGCGCCCGCCGCCGACGAGCTCGTCGGCCCGATCAAGCTGCCCGACGCCGACATCGACACCGTGCTCGGCCTGCTCGAGATCTACACGGGCCGCAGCATCCTGCGCCCGCAGCAGCTTCCGACCGCGACCTATCGGCTCGTCATCGAGAAAAAGATTCCGAAGTCCGAGGCCATTCTCGCGCTCGAGACCGTGCTCGCCCTCAACCAGGTCGGCGTCGCGCCGCTCGGCGACAAATTCCTGAAAGTCGTCGCGCTCTCGCAGGTGAAAACCGAGGCGCCGGAGATGCTTTCGGGTTCGACGCTCAACCTGCCCGCCAGCGGCCGCATCGCGACGAAGCTCTTCACGCTCGATTTTCTCCGGGTCAACGAGTTCATCCCGCAGATCACCCCGCTGCTCTCGCCCGGCGTCGCCAACGGCGTCGTGCCGCTCGACAAATCCAACGCCGCGCTGATCACCGATTCGATCAGCAATCTCCAGCGCGTCGAGCTGCTCATCCGCGAGCTCGACCGTCCGGTAATGACCGGCCTCACGCCGAAATTCTACACGCTGCGCAACGGCGCCAAGGCGAGCGACATCGTGAACAAGCTGCGCGCGATGTTCCAGGGCCCGCTGCAAAACCAGCTCGGCACCTCCATTTCCTACAGCGCCGACGACCGCACGAATCAGATCATCCTGCTCGCCGACGAGCGCCAGGTGCCGCTGTTCGACGAACTCATCGACAAACTCGACGTCCGTTCCGATCCGAACACGCGCAACGAGGTCGTTTATCTGAAACACGCGTCCGCCAAGGAGGTCGCGCCGCTGCTCAGCCAGCTCGTCTCCGGCCAGACCAGTGCCGCGCAAAAGGCCGGCGGTGGCGCGAATCGCACGCTGCCCGCGCAACCCGACCAACCGGCGCCACCCGAAGGAGCGCCCGCCGTCTTGGGCAACGAGGGCACGAACGAGTTCAGCACTCTCGTCACGATTCTCGCCGACGATCGCAGCAACGCCATCGTCGTCTCCGGCACGGTCGACGACCTGCGCCTGGTGCGGGAGTTGATCAACAAGCTCGACATCGTGCTCGCCCAGGTGCGCATCGAGGTCGTCGTGGCCGAGGTCACGCTCAACGATCGCGTGAAGACCGGCATCGGCGCCCTCGAACTCACGGTCGGCGATCACAACGGCGTCACGAAGGTCACGAAGTTCAACGGCGAGCTCTCCGGCGTGAAAGTCGCCAGCGGTCAGGTCGATCCGCTCTCGTTCGTCGCCTCGCTTTCCGACGCCGGCCAGAAGTCCAATCTCAAGGTTCTCTCCACGCCGAACATCACGACGGTGCACAACAAGGAGGCACAGATCCTCGTCGGCGAATCCCGACCGATCATCACAGGCGTGCAGTCCACGCCGATCGGCACCACCGGCGGCGTCGACACCGGCTTTGCGCGCAACTCCCAAGTCACCTACAAGGACATCGCGATCGACCTGAAGGTCACGCCGCTCATCGGCGACGACGGTTCCATCCAGTTGAAGATCGCGCAGAAGGTCGACGACATCATCGACAACATCACGATCGACGGAAACTCGCAGCCGGTCATCGGCCGCCGCGAAGCGACCTCGTTCGTCAACGTGCGCGATGGCGAGATGATCGTCCTCGGCGGCTTGCAGCGCAACAAGGACAGCCGCTCCCGCGGCAAGATCGGCTTCTTTGCCGAGATCCCGATTCTCAGCCACCTCTTCGGCGCGCGTAACAACTCCGATGAGCGCACCGAACTGCTGCTCTTCATCCGTCCGAAGGTCATTCCGATCGAGAACTCGACGGCCGACGCGGCCGACCGCATCAACTCGCAGTCGAACCGCGACCAGATCAACCAATACCTCAGCGACCCGTCCAAGCAGGCGAAGGAACCGCTGATCGAGAAACTCAAGTAAGCCCGGCGCTGCCTCGCTCCGCGTGCCCCGCATGTCCCTTTTGTCCACGAATCCGCCGCTCGTTCCCGCCTCCTTGGCCGCGCAGCTCGACGATGCGCAACTCCAGACGCTCGCCGAGACCGAACGCGACAAGCGTCTGCTCGCGCTCGCCACGGCGCTGAATCTCTCCGAAGCCGCCGCGCTCACGCAGCTCGCCGACACTGCACGCCTGCAGATCGCCAGCAATCTCGAAGCCGATCCCGCCGCGCGCGCGCTGCTCCCCGCCCGCCTCGTCCACGACTACCAGATCATTCCGATCAAGTTCAAAGCCGAGGGCCCGGAGCAGGACCCCGACCCTCAACTCTCAACGCTCAACTCTCAACCTCTCCATCTCGCCACCGCCTGGCTGCCCGACGAGACGATGGAAGACTGGTTGCGCACCTTCACGCCGCGGCCGCCCGTCTGGCATCTTGCGGTCCCGGAACGCGTGCGCCAGCTGATCATCGAAAACTACGGCGTCGGCTCCGGCTCGCTCGAAGACGACGACAGCTACGTCGCACCCGAGGTGCAGCAACAGACCGAGGCCGAGGTCGACGAGGAAGCCGCCGTCGTCCGTTTCGTCAGCGACGTCATTTCCCAAGCCGTCGAAGACCAGGCAACCGACATCCATTTCGAACCGCAGGAAGGTCAGCTTCGCATCCGTTATCGCGTTGACGGCCTGCTCGTGCCCGTGCCCGTGCCGGAAAATCTCCTGCGCTTTCAGGACGCGATCATCTCGCGCCTGAAAATCATGGCGCGGCTCAACATTTCCGAACGCCGCCTCCCGCAGGACGGACGCATCAATTTCCGCGCCGACAACACCGTCCTCGACATCCGCGTCTCCACGATTCCGACGATTTACGCCGAGTCGATTTCGCTGCGCCTCCTCAATCAGAAGAAGGAAGCCTACACGATGGACCGCCTCGGCATGAGCGCCGAGGAGCAGGCGCAGATCACGCAGATCCTCGATTATCCGCACGGCATCATCCTCGTCACGGGTCCGACCGGTTCCGGCAAGAGCACGTCGCTCAACGCGTTTCTGCGGAAAATCAATTCCACCGACCTGCGCATCATCACGATCGAGGACCCGATCGAATACGAAGTGCCGGGCGTGAACCAGATGCAGGTCCGTCCCGAGATCGGGCTCACGTTTGCCGACGCGCTGCGCCACGTGCTGCGCCAGGATCCCGACGTGATCATGGTCGGCGAAATCCGCGACAAGGACACCGCCGAGATCGCGATCCGCGCCTCGCTCACGGGTCACTTGGTTTTCTCGACCCTGCACACCAACGACGCACCCGGAGCGATCACGCGTCTCGTCGACATGGGCATCGAGCCGTTCCTCGTCGCGTCCGCGATCGAGCTCGTCATCGCCCAGCGCCTCGTGCGCCGCCTCTGTTCCGAATGCGCGCGGCCCGAGCCGATCAACAAGATCAAGCTGCGCGAAAACCTCGCGATCCTCGGGGTGACCGAAGCGGAAGCCGATCTGGTCGACGCGTTGAAATCGCCCGTGGGCTGCGACCGCTGCCGCGGCACCGGTTATCGTGGCCGCATCGGCATCTTCGAAATCTTCCGCCTCAACGACGAGATGCACGAACTGGTGTTGAAGCGCGAAAGCACGCGCACGCTCACCGAATGCGCGCGCCGTCACGGCATGCGCACGCTCGGCCAGAGCGGTTGGGAAAAGGTCAAAGCCGGCCACACCACGCTCGACGAGGTGCTGCGCGTCATCACAGTCGCGGAAAAGTAAACCGCTGCCTGTCGCGCCGATCATGCCCCGCTTCGCCTACACGGCCCGCGACCGTTCCGGTGCCAACGTCTCCGACACGCTGGAAGCGCCCACGCGGCGTGATGCGCTGCGTTTGCTGACCGCGCGCGGCCTGCACGTGATCTCGGCCACCGAGGCCACCACGACGCAAAAGCGCGGGTCGGCGGCAAAAAAGAACGGCGCCGTGCCGATCGCGAAAACCGCCGCGAACACCGGCGAGGGCTCCGGTCAGCTCAATCGCAAGCAGCAGCTGCCGTTTCTCGAAGCGCTCTCCGATCTCACCACGAGCGGCTTGTCCGCGGGTGAAGCGATCCGCCTGCTTTCGATTCGCATCAAGGAACCGCGCCTGCGGCTGCTTTGCCGCACGTTGTGGGACCGTATCAGCGAAGGCGCGCCGCTGTCGCGCGCCATGGCGGATTTGCCGTCGGTATTTGCGAGCGAAACGATCAACCTGATCCAGGCGGGCGAAGCGACCGGTTCGCTGAACGAAACGCTTGCCCGGCTCATCGCGCATTTGCACGAGCAGCGCGAGCTGCGCCGCCAGCTCACCGCCGCCCTCGCCTACCCGATCTTCATGGTCTTCGTCGCGAGCGGCGTGATCCTGTTCTTCCTCTTCTTCCTGCTGCCGCGGCTGCAAACCCTGCTCACCTCGCTCGGCGGCGAGCTGCCCGTTTCCACCAAAATCCTGATCGGCGTCTCCCAGTTTGCGCTTCACTACGGCGTCTTCATCGCCGTCGGACTTGTGTTCGGTTTCGCGGCGTTCTGGCGGTGGCGCCAGAGCGAGGCCGGCCGTGCCGTCACCGATGCGTGGATACTACGGCTGCCGTTGATCGGCCCGTTCGCGATTGCTCAAACCGTCCTCTCGTTCAGCCAGACGCTTTCCGTTCTGCTCGCCAACGGCATCACCGCCGCCGAGGCACTGCGGATGACCGAGCGGCAGATCGCGAATCGCGTGCACCGGCGCGCCTTCGACGAGGCCACCGGCCGCGTGCTCGAGGGCGAATCCCTCTCCATTGCGCTCGGTCGCACCGGATGCTTCCCGGATCTCGTGCTCGACCGCCTCGCCGTCGGCGAAAACACCGGCAACGTGGTGCCGAGCCTCCGCGACATCGCGCGCAGCTACCAGAAGATCGTCACCGGCCAGCTCAACATCTTCACCAAAGTGATCGCCAGCGGCGTGCTGCTGCTGGTGTTCGTGCTCGTCGGCTTCATCGCCTTCGCGATCGTCGCCGCCGTCTTCAAGGTCAGCGGCAGCTTCAAGCTCGGCTGAGTTCGCTCGGACGCGCACGCGGCGCCGGCGCGAGAGTGGACCGACGATCCTTCCGCTCGCGATCGCTCACGGGTTCACCACAATTTGTGCCGTCACGTCCGCACCGCTGCCGGTGCGATACGTGGCGCGGTTGTTCTGCGCGGAGAGAGTGCGCCCCGTCGAATCGCCGCCACCGACGAACTTCAGCTGGACAATGCCGCTCACCACGACCGCCCTACCGTTGTCTTGCAACATGTCGCCGCCCGCGATGCGAGTGTCGCTCGCCGAGCCGAGCACGATCGCGGGAGTCGCGTCATCGAACGCCGATATGTCGCCGATGACGACCGGTCCGACAAAATTGACTCCCGGCGCATAAACGCCCGTGAGCCCCTTGGACGCGAAGCAGCTGGCGTTACCCGTTCGCAGGCCGCCGAATTTCCCGTTCGCGGACGAGATCGCGATGAATGCGATGTCCGCGACGCCATCGTAGTTCGTGGTCTCGTGCCCGATGAATAACGAACTGCCGTTGTTCGCCGGATTGTTCGTCGCGCTCGGCGGCTGGAGAACGCTGTAGCGGCCGGTCGGATCGACGGCCGTGGCGCGACCGACGGTGAACACCGAGATGTTCGTATTCTCGTTCGCCCCGGTGATCGCGATGCCGGCGTGTCCTTTAATATAGGATACGTTCGGCTGATTGTAGTTCACGGGAGCCGCGGGGGCGGCCGCGCCGTCGAGCACGAGCGACAGCGTGCCGGGTCCGCTGAATTCCACCTGCACGATATCGTCGTCGAGATCGATGTAGGACGTGCGGGTGATTCGATTCACGGCGAAGTCCGCGGTCACCGCCTCGGCGGCGCCGGTCACGAGCACCTGGTCGAAACGATTTCCGTTCGGATGAAGAATGTTGGTCCCCACCACCATTCCGGCTCCCGTGACGCGCATCGCCGGATCCGCACTGAGGCCGACGATGGCAGTTTCGCTCGTGGTGGAACCGGCGGAGTTCGTCGCCCGCGCGGCGTACAAGCCGGTCGTGGCTGGCTGCACGCCGTTGAGTGCGAGCGTCAGGCTGGTCGCGCCGGGGACGGCGGCGCCATTGCGCAACCACTGCAGCGTGGGCGCCGGCGTGCCACTCACGGCCACGGACAGCATCGCGCTTCCTCCGATCGTGACGCTCTGCGACTGCGGCGGCGTGGTGATGGTCGGCCCGGTCGCGGTCCCGCCGGTGACGGTGACCGTGAAGCTGTAGTCGGGCGTCGATCCGCCAATCACATCGTTCGCCCGCACTCTGAAAGCGTAGGTGCCGGCCGTCGTGGGCGTGCCGCTCAATACCAAGGTCGCCGCCGCGATCGTGCCCGAGGTGGCGCCGCCGTTGAACGCCAGCCCCGGCGGGATCGCCCCGCCGACCGTCCAGGTCTCCGGTTCGGACAACGTGCCGGTGATGCTAAACCCGATCGTCAGCGCCGCGCCGGCGGCGACGGTAGCGGGGCTCGCCTGAGTCGTCGCCAGCTGCGTTGCACCCGCCAGCGAATGCACCGCGCCGAGCGATCCGATCGCCGCGAAGGCGGACTTCAAAACGGCGCCCAGCGGAGAAGCCACGACGTAGTTCGCGAGGGCATTCGCCACGCGCACCGCGGGCGTGCGTTGCAGCACCGCGAGCAGAGACAACGTGGGAAGGTTGATCCACACCGCGGTGGAACGAAGGGAATGGTTCGTTTTCATGGCAAGCGGCGAGCCGGCACACCCCGGTCGGTCTCGTCATGCAAGCTGCGCCGAACCGGTCCTGGCGAAAGCCGGCGATCGTAACGGGCCTGTTACCTCGCCGCCTCGGCCGCGGGCGCGTTCGTCGTCAGAACCGGACGGTTATCTGCGCGGCGAAGAGGTGCTCGAGATCGCGCCCCCCGCCCCGCTCCTGCTGGAGCGAATACTGCAGCTTCGTCTGAATGTAGGGCGAAATTCGATACGTCGGCGCCACGTCGAACCGCCACACATCTCCGCCCCAGCGGACGCGGCCCAGCGCGGGATCGTCGAGCCGGCCGAAACGCTCCTCGTTCCACCGCGCCGCCACGAACAGCTGCGGCGTGAGCTTGTATTTCGCCTCCACGTAATACGCGAAAACCTCGGGCGTGCCGACCTCCGGCACCTCGAAACGGGCGTAGAACACCTCGGCCCACACTTGCACGTGGTGCCACGCGAAACTCGCATCCTGCCCCAGCAGCACGGCGCGATAGTCGCTGAGCGTGCGTCCCGGCGCGAGCGTTGGCCTGGCCTCTTTCTGCAGATAGCTGCCGCGGCTCGCGCTCAAGCCGAATTGCCACCGGAGGCTCGGTCGATAGGAAATCCGGCCGCTCACCGTCGCCTGCGACCAGCTGAAATCGGTGCGGGTCCAGGTATCCGGGCGCGAAGAAAGCGGCGCGTTCTTCACCTCCGCGGCATAGCCGAAATGGCCCACCGTTCCGGACAACGCCACCCCGTGCGCATAGCTCGGGCCCCAGATCAGCGGCAGGCGCAGATACTTGTCGTCCGCCGGGACGCCCGCCGGCGCGGGCGGCGCGACGTGCGCCCAGCTCAACAAGATCGACGACGATGGCGCCGCCGCACGGTCCCAGAGTCCGGTCAGGTGCTCATAGGGCAGCGGAGCAAGCACGAACGGATTCTCCCACGAGCCGTGCCGTTGAATCCAGTTTCCCACGACACTCGCGAAGCGGCCCACCTGCAGATTGAACCGCCCGTCGGTCCACGGCGTGAAGCGCACGGCATATTCCTCCCACCGCGCGGTCAACGGCTCGCTTTCCGGATCGAAGCCGCGGTCGACCCGCGCCTGGGCAAACGCATAAAGCTTCGGGCCCACCTCCACGTCGAGGAAGGTCGTCAGGCGGGGAGCGAACAACGTGCTGCCGTCGGCCTCGATCAAGCCGGGCGCCGGTTGGGCAAACCGATACAGCTCCGCGTCCATCGTTCCGCTCAATTGCGCGCGCACCGTGCCGCGCGAATCGTTCCAGGAGAGCGCCGCGTGAAGCGCATCGAACACGTCGTCCTCCGCCGCGCCGGTTAGCGCGCTCATCGCCCACATCGCCGTTGCTGCGAACCGTTTCATGCTGCGGTCGGTTTCACGCGGCCGGCGCGAGGCGAAACGTCACCTCGAACTCCGTCCACGTTCCGTCGGAGCGGAGCAGTTGCACGTCGCCGCCATGCAGCCGCGCCAACTCGCGCGCGAGGTTCAGACCCAAGCCGTAGCCGGGGACGTTTTCTCCCATCGTCCCGCGGTGAAACCGCTCGAAAATATGCTCGCGCGCGGCGGCTGCGATCGCCGGTCCGGTGTTCGCCACGATAAGCACCGCCGTCGCCTCGCTCGCGCGCACGTCGATGCGAATGCGGCCGCCGGGCCGGTTGTATTTTCGCGCGTTTTCCAGGAGGTTCTGGAGGATCAACGCGAGGTAGCGCCGCTCGCCGGCCACGTGCAACGGCCGCGGTCCCGCGACGGACACCTCCACCGCCAAGGCATCCGGCTGCGCGCTCAGATCGTCGACTGCCGCGTCGATCAGCTGAATCAGGTCGATCTCACCGAACTCGATTTTGAGGCGTCCGGCGTCCATGCGCGACAGAAGCAACAGGTCCTCGATGACACTTGAGAGCCGATAGGTCTGATGGATCAGGGCGGAGATCTCGCGGCATTCCTCCGGCGTGAAATGCTCCCGCGCCAGCAACTCCTCCAATCCGGCGCGCAGCACCGTGACCGGAGTTTTCAGCTGATGCGACGCGTCCGCCGAAAACCGCGCCGCGCGCTGCAGCTCTTCGTTGGTGGTTTCCAAAGCCGCTTCCGCCCGCCGGCGCTGCGCGCGGTCCTCCGCCGATTCCAGCTCCAGCTTTTCGACCGGCCGCGAGAGTCGTCCCGCCACGACGCGACTCGCGGCCCATCCGCCCAGGAGCAGCAGTGCGCCCACGCCCAGCACCTGCACGCGCGCGTGCCGTTGCCGCGCCCGCAGTTCCGCGAGCGGATAGACGCAAACCTCGAAGGCCGGCGGATAATCCGATGCCGGGTTCAGCTGCTTGTAGAAAACAATCTGCCGCACGCCTTCGAGCACCCGGCCGAAGCTGTTCGATGTTCCGGTGCCGTGGGCAATCGCATCCGACAATTCGCGGCCGAGGTCCTGCCGTTCGGCCGCCGGGATCCCGTCGAGATGCAGTTCGTGGTCCAGCCAGATACCGCGCCTAATCTCGCCGCCGCCGCGCGCACCGGCATATTCCGCCGGAAGAAAGCCAAACACGATGGCGGCGATCGCTTCGCCGGTTTCGGTGGAGACGATCGGCAACGCGAGGATCTCCGCCACGGCCGTCGCGCCGTCCGGCGCCCGCCGGACCAGATAGCCGAGTTGCCTCTCGTCGATGCCGGAGCGAAGCGCCAGCCGCGCCTCCTCGGCCGGAGAAAGCGCCCCCACGCCCGCCGCGCCGGCCGGGGGGATCACGTTTCCCCTCCGGTCGAGGAACCGGTAGAATTGCGCATGCAGTCCATAGCGCGCGCTGCCGTCCGCCGCGTCCGGCCGCTCCATCACGTCGCGCAGCTCGTCGCGAGCGCTTGGATACAGCAGGTCGAGCGCATCGTCCTCGAGCGCGGCGTGAATCCGCGCGCGCCGCACCAGCAGCCGGCAGCGCTCCACCAGTGCCGCATGCCTCAACTCCTGCACGCTCGCCAGCGCGGCGAGTTCGCCCTGAAACTCGCGTTGCCGTTCCGCCTCGAAGGTCCGTTCGATGTTCTGCTGCGCCAGATAAAGCGACAGCGCGGTCGCGGCGGCGACCACCACCATCATCGCGAGCAGCAGATTTTTTCGGAAGCGCCGTGCCTCATCCAACTGCGCCACCTCCGGCCGGCTGGAGGAACGCTGGGACAATTCGGTGAGCGCCATGGGGCAAGCCCGGATCCGGCCGGCCGCGGGTCACGGGAAGTTTACGCGCAGCGTCCCGTCCGGCGCGATTTCGACCGGCTGACGCAGCGTCGTCTTGCTGTCGATCCATGCGCTCAAGATGTAGCGCCCCGCCGGCACTCCTGAGAGTCGGAAGTTTCCCTCGGGATCGGTCACCACGAAATACGGCGTCTCCAGCACCAGCACGATCGCGCGCATGTGTTCGTGGATGTCGCAGCGCAGCGTGACCAGCCCCGGCGTGTCGAACGTTTCCGACGGAATCGGCCGCTCGTCGCCACGGTAACGGCCGAGATCGAAACGTTTCGGCGCGGAATAGGAAAAGATGTTGTGGTAGGTATCGTCGAGGTTCGGAAACTCGACGCGCGTCCCCACCTGGATCGGCAGCAACGCGGTCGCGAACACCAGATCCTTCTGCGGCAGCTGCACGACTCGCGGCTGCTCCGGACGCGGGAAGGCCCCCTCGAGATACACCACCGCCAGCGGCGGGCTCACGGCCACGACTCCTCCTTTGCTCACGATCTCGTAGCGCCGCTTCACCACCGGAGCGGACCGCGTCTCCGGCAACGTCACGCGCCCTTCGATGACCGACTCGGCCGCGGCCCGCTCCGGCGACGCCGCCGTCACCAGCGCGCAGATCCACGCGAGCCGAACGATCGAGACATTCATGCAGCGGGAGAGCGAATGGCGTAACCGATGGAACGGACCGTGTGAATCAGCGGCGCCGGGAAACCGCTGTCGATTTTCTTGCGCAGCCGCGCGATGAAGATCTCCACCGTGCGCGTGTCGTATTCGTGATCGCGCTGCCAGACGCGTTCGCAGAGCTCGGTCCGCGAAAACACCCGCCCCGGCTCCTGCATCAGCACCTGCAGGACGTCGAACTCCCGCGGCGAAAGCGCCACCGGGCGCGCCGCCCGGCTGACGCGCCGGTGCAGCACGTCCATCTGGAGGTCCGCCACTTTCAAAAAATCCACCGCCGTCGGCGTC
This sequence comes from Opitutaceae bacterium, assembly GCA_040255565.1. Lineage (GTDB taxonomy): Bacteria > Verrucomicrobiota > Verrucomicrobiia > Opitutales > Opitutaceae > Opitutus. The sequence continues at coordinate 83,121 of JBDZVH010000005.1, forward strand.
GCTCCGCGACGGCCGAGCGCCTCGACGCGCGCCACGAGCTCATCGAGCGAGAACGGTTTCGCGAGATAGTCGTCCGCGCCCGCATTGAGGCCCTTCACCCGATGCTCGACTTCGCCGCGCGCCGTGAGGATGAGCACGCGCGCGGGATTGTTCGCCTGACGCAGGCCGGCCAGCACGGACATGCCGTCGATCCCCGGCAGATTCAAATCCAGCACGATCAGATCCGGCGGGTCGGCCAGGGCGAATCGCAGGCCCTCCTCGCCATCCTGCCGTGTGCCGGCCACGTGACCATGCCGTTCCAGCGCACGCGCGATATGTCGTGCCAGCTGGGCTTCGTCTTCAATCACGAGGATGCGCATCGCTCGGGCTGCGACGGGAGCTTGGCAGGTTTTACCGCGGGAGCCATTCGATTCGGTTCAGTTGCATCCACAGCCGCTGCCACCGACGCCCCGGCCACCGTGCGCCGCCTCGCGTGAGTAATACGTGTGATCCGCCGTCGCACTCGCCAGCGGATCGCGGTCGGGTCTCATCGTATAGTCCGTCAACATGGTCCGCTCCCAAGGCTGCACGCGTGTCGTCGCGCAGCCGGTCATGCCCAGCAACGCCGCGACGAAGGCCGCCAGGCCGATCCTTTTCCATGCCGGTCGATTTTTCATGAGCTCACCCGGTTTCCTTCAACAACGCATCGATCTGGGCGCGCAACTCGTCCTCGGTCGCGCGACCGTGAAAGCCGGCATGCACGAAGCGCACGCGTCCCGAGCGATCCAACAAATACGACGTCGGCATCGCCGGCACTTTCACGGCGCGGACAAGGGCCTGACTCGCATCGCGTGGCGCCGCGAACGGCGGCGCCATTTTCCGCAGGAAGGCCGCATAAGCCCGTTCCACCTCGTCGACGCTCACCGCCACGATCACGAGCCCGCGTTGCGCAAACTCCGCCTGCAGCCGCGCCATCGCGGGAAACGACGCCTTGCAGGGCGCACACCACGATGCCCAGAAGTCGACGAGCACCACCCGGCCGTGCAACTCCGGCAGTTCGGCATTCGCCAACCCGGCGTGCGCCAGCGAAGGGAATGGATCGCCGGCGGCGACTTGCCCGTGCAACGGGCCGGCCGCGAGCGCCGCGAGAACCGCGGCAAAAGTGAAGAATTTTTCAGGAAACCACATGGCGAAAAAATCCGCGCGTTTGCGCCCGCACCTGCTCGGTCACGAGCAATCCCTCGGCGCCCGGAAACGAATGGATGAACTCGATCCCCGCCGGCACCCCGAGCACGAACGCCGTCGTCGACAGCACGCCCGCCTGCAAACACGTGCCGGCGATCGCCGTCGCCTGCACGCAGCCGTTTGCGACCGGGCGGCCGGTCCGCGGATCCACGATGTGACCGAAACGTTTTCCGCCGATCAGCACGCGCCTCGCATAATCGCCGGACGAGGCCACGCCGCGGTTTCCCGCCAGGGCCACGCTGCCGCTGGCCGTGCCCGGAGCGCGCGGATTCTCCAGGCCGATGTGCCACGCCGCCCGGCCGGGCGGCGCGCCGAGCACTCGTAAATCGTGCCCGAAATCCACCAGCACATTCCCGAGGCCGTGGTCGAGCGCGAGCTGCGCCACCATGTCGACCGCGTATTCCTTGCCGAAGCCGCCGAAATCCAGACTCATGCCCGACTCCGGCAAGAACACGCGCCCGGGCTCGCGTTGCACCTTCCGCCAACCCACGAGGCGCCGGGCGGCCGCAATCGCGTCATCACCTGGCGCGCGCGCCTCCGGATCGTGATAATTCCACAGCCGCAACAGCGGGAGTATCGTCGGGTCGAGCACGCCGCCGGTCACAAAATAAAGCGTGTCGCACAGCGCCAGCAGTTGCTCCGCCTCGGCGTCCGCCTCGACCCAGTTTGCACCCGCGGCGGCGTTCACGCGGCTCAGCCAGCTGTCGCATCGAAATCGTGAATACTTCGCCTCGAAGGCCTCCACCCAGCCGATCGCCCGCGTCACGAACGCTTGCGCCGCCGTCTCGTCCGCCGTGGCGAACTGGAGCTCGCAACGCGTGCCGAGCGCCGCGAACTGCACCCGTCGCAATTCCATCGCGGCGCCTGCGGTCTTCCCGGTCGTTTGCGCGGTCAGCGTCATGATCGTTTACCATCCCAAACGCGCGCCGAGGGTGACGATCGCCGCGCGCGGATAGGCCGCCGGCGACGTCACGCGATCCTTGCCCCGCATTTCGTAGTGTTCGATCGCGGCATCGATGCGCCACGACGTGCTGACGTCCCACACGGCTTTCAAGCCGACCGTGTAGCTGCGCAACGCGGAGATGCGGTAATCCGCGGAAAAGAACGGCCCGGCCGGATTCGGTCGCCCGGTGGGCGTGAGGTTCGTGCCTGTCAGATCCACGCGATAGAAGTCGGCGGCCGACTGATCGTAGAAACGCGCCGAGGGTCGCAGCGTGAACCTTGCGCCGAGCTTCTGGAACCACGCGAGCTCCAGCGTGTGCGCGTTGATGCCAAAGGAATCGTGGAACCAGCGATAACTTCCCTCGACCGCGCCCTGCGCCGACGGAAACGCCCGATTGAGCGCGACGAACACCGTCTGCTTGTCGCGGGAGTCCGGCCGGTTCTCCGCAAAAGTCCGCGGCAGGAAAACGCCCGGCGCGATCTCGACGCGTTTGAACACGAGCCGATACGGATCGGCGTGAAAACCCGACGAATGCCCGAGACCGGCATTGATCGTGACCGATGTGTTCGGATCCAGCAGCTGGGTCAGGCCTGCGATGAAATCGAGCGTCCGCTTTTTCTCCCAATCGCGCTGAAAGAACACCCGGATGTCGTCGTCCGTGCCGGCGGCGCCGAGCAGCACGGTCGTGTTCTTTTGATTGAAATCGGCGAGCGTGTTGAACGACCAGCCGTTCGACACGTAGTCCGATTCACGGCTGTTGGCGAAACCCGCGGTCAGCTGCACGCGAGGAAACTGATGCGTGAGGTCCGCGCTCCAGGCCTTGCGTCGGTCCTCGATCTGCGAAAGCGGCACCGGACCGCCGGGAGTCGCGGCCGGCTCGCCGGTCGGAGTCGCGCCGGCGATTGCGTCGATCACGCCTTGAACTTTCAGATGCGTGTCCGTCCCCACGTCCGCCTCGACGAGGCCGTAATGCGACTCGACGGTGATCCGGCCGTCCGCCTCGCGATAATCGTGATACTTGTAGCTGATCGCGTTTTCCGCGCGGACCGGTCGCGGCGACAGCAGCAGGCTGCTGCCCACGACGATCCAGCTCCGGGCGTGGCGCCGGATCGAGCGCCAACGGGAAAAAGAGATAACGAGCATGACGCACGCGGATCATGCCTCCGGTCGCCGGCCGGAGGCGGATCGCGGCGCTACGATCCCGCTCCCACCCGCTTCCGCTCAACCGGCAAACCGTAACGCTTTGGAAAGATTGCGCCGCGGCTTCAGCGCAGGATCTCGACCGACGACACGCGCAGCGAGGCATTGAGCTGGGCCGGATTCGCCCGATCGGCGGCGAGCGCGAACTGCTCGATGCCGAGATAAGGCGAACGGCTCGCGAGCTTCAGATAAAAACGTTTCAGCGATTCCCAATCGGCGCGCGGCAGCTGGATCTGCACCGTGTGCACGGCGAAGCCGCCGCTGCGCACCGTTTGCGGGGTGTCGTTCGTGAAGCGCAAATCGTGCTCGCGCGCCAACGCGCTCAGCTCGCCGACGAGCCGGGTGTCGTCGAAAGTCCGGGACGGATCGAGATTCTGCACCGCGCGAACGGACGCTTCCTCGATCGCCGCCCGATTGGCGAGCCACTGCGCCTGCGTCTCCAGTTCGGTCGACACGGATCTCACGGCGCGCCACTCGCGCGCGGCTCGTTTCGAAAAACTCGACGCCCACATCGCCGCGCCGATCAGCACGAAAGCCACCAGCAACGCCTTCTCGCGGAAAAGCCGGCTCAGAAAGAATGCACGCAAGGTTCTCATGGGTTGGAAGCCGCGGCCGGCTTGATCGCATCCGCCCGGAACGTCACCGCCAGCGTGAACGTCATCACATTGTCGCGCGTGCGCTGATCCCGCACCTCCACACGCTCGACGGCGGGATCCTGGCTAAGCGCCGATTGGAATGCGGAAACGGATCCCGGCGATGCGGTGTAGGCCTCGACATTCAGCCCGTAGAGACCGCTCGTGGCCGTGCGCTGGAAGGTCACATCACCCGGTTTTTTCGCCACCACCGTCGAGATCATTTCGAACGGGAGCAGCCGCTTCGTCGAAAGTTCGTTGATGCGCGTGGTGAGGCTCTGCGCGGTCATGATCTTCTCGACCGTGGGCCGCTGCAGGTTCGCGCGCGTCTGCTGCGTCTTCAGCCAGAAGTCCGAGCCGATCAGCGCGAGTTCGCCGAGTCCGAGCAACACGAGCACGCCCACCAAGCCGAGGAACGCACGCCACAACGCCAGGTCGCGCGCGCGCGAACGGCGGAGCGCGGCCAGCGCCTCCTTGTCCCGCACGTCCATCGCCGTCGTTTCCGCGAGGGGCAGTCGCGATTCGAACGCGTCGGACCGGAAGCCGATTTCGCCGTCGCTACGCGCCGCGTCGACGGTCGGGCCCGCGGTCAATACCACCGGCCGGTTGGCGGGCGCGAGCGCGAGCAATTCGTCGCGAAGCCGGTTCGCCTCCATTTCGGTCGCGTCCGGCGGCACGGCGCGAAACGCGACCCTCGCCGGGACCGATAGCGTGTCCCAAAAAATCGCCGTCAGGCCTTCAGCCGAGGGCACGATCACCGTCGTATTCGGCTGCACCACCGTTCCGAGCAGCGCGGCAAAGGCGGGAGTTACCAGCTCCGCGCCGGCCCAGGCCTCCGTCTGCTCGCTGCTGAAACGCCGCCGATACGCCGCAAACACCAGCGCCCGGGATGCGCCTGCCGGCCAGAAATGACCGTGATACAGTTGCGCGGGAGGAAACGGAGACAGCGTCTCGAGCGCCAACTCCACCTGCGTCGCCACCTCCGCCGGCGTCGAACCGGACGGGACCGGGATCGCGCGAACGAAAAACATCGCATCCGACAGGAGCACGACATGCGGCGGCGGCGGGCCGGCCTTCAGGGATTTGATCAACGACTTCGTCATGCCTCGGTCTCGGCTACAGGGACAGGTGGAATCTCATCATTCTCCCGAATTTCCAAGAGCGTAAAGGGATAGTTCAATTTTTTCGTCGCGGTGCTGGCCGTGCTCGACGCCGGACTCGGGGATTTCCCGCGTTCCTTCGCTTCTGAGACGGAGCTCTTCGGCGTCTCCGCGACCTGATCGACGACCTTGGCGCCACCGGACGACGGAGCGACGACCGCCGACACGCGAAACGTCGTCCGGCCTTCGCGGATGGTGACGTTGATCCGCAGCGCGCTGATCGTGGTCCCATAGGCTTGCGGCAATTTGCCCGTGCCCATCAGCGCCGCCGCTTCCGCCACATCGCGGAAATAGCCCGGCCCCTGTCGCGCCTGACCGCCCGTGCCCTCGAGAAACTCGCGCAATTGCCTCTGCTGCGTCAGGCTCTCCACGCCAAACGCCGCCGCGACGTCGGTCCGGCCGGAGTTGATGTTCGACTGCTTGAAATCCAGCAACGACACCGCGTCGACGAAGCGATGCCACCGCTCATTCGGCCGGCCGTTTTCGTCGTAGAACACCTCGCGCGCGAAATCGATCGCCGCCAGTTCCGAGTAACTGCGCATCGAGCGCAGCGGCGGCCCGTAGGGCGTTGCTCCCTGATCGTAATCCGTGTAGCGCGAGGTCGCCGGCACGTAATCCTTGCGCATCCAGCTGAGCAACGAATCCGTGAGCCGTTCGGCATCGGCCTGCGGCAGCTCCCACGATTCGAACAGATTCAGCAGCGTCGCCGCATCGACGTTCGGCAGCGACAGCTTGCCGCTTTCATCCTCGAAACTCACTTCGGCGATGCGCCCGGATTCCGGCTGCCAGTCCGCAAACTCCAGCGGCTCGCTCCAGCCTTCCGCCGGACTGTGCAGGCCGCTGTTCACGCTGCGAAACTGTTCGAGGACGGCCAGTGTGACCTCGAGGGCCGAATATGCATCCTGACGCAAACGATGGCCCGTCACCTCGCGCGATTCGACGATGAGGTCGTCGCCCGCCTTCTCGACAAAGGCCACGAGCGCGGTCACGGCAAAGACGATCGTGATCAGCACGATCACCAGCACGGATCCGCGCGCGCGACGGGATCGCGCAGGCCGGCACAAACGGAAAATCGACGCGCGCGCGTTCATCAGAAATCCGGCAGCGCCTGCGGGGTTTGCGGCAGCGTGATCACGCTCTCGCGCGACAGTTTTCCGTAAGTGAAGGTCAACCGCAGCCGCTGCGGCGCTTCGAGCTGGTTGTTCGAATCGCGCCGCAGCTGGGGTTCTTTTTTCCAGTTCTTGAAATTGGGATCGTAATATTCGTAGGCGAGCCCGGTGACGAGCGGCGAGATCAGTGCCTCGCGCGGCGGATCGTCGTTGAAACGCGTTTCGAGGCGGGAGTGCCAGAGCAACTCGAGTCCATCGCCCTCGCGCACCATCAACGCGCACACCACCTCGGGCAGCGGCCGGTCGGGCCAGCGCAGCAGCCGGCTGCCCTGCGGCAACTCGAAGGTCAGCAGATTTTCCGTCGCGCCCGACTGCGGACGGATCTCGCGCGGCACGATCGGCGATGCGCCTGCCGTCGCCGCCGGCGGAAACGCCGCCGTGCGCAATTCGCGCTCAAGAAAACGCGTGACCGCCCGCACGTGCTGGTCGAACAGGCGGAGATCGGCGTTCTTCCCCCACAACTCGCCCATCGAGAAGACGAATGTGTTCAACCCGACGAGCACGAGCCCGACCAGCGAGAGCGCGAGCAGGATTTCCAGGAGCGTGAACGCCGCCCGCCCTCTCGCGCCGACGCCGCGGCGCGATCCCGTCTTCTTGAGAAGCATCGGCGGCCTCATCGCGGCGTCATCTTTCCCAATTCCAGGATGCGTTCCTTCGCGTCCTGTTTTAGCTGCGTGGTGTCGAGTCCCTGCGACCAGCTCGGCCGCAGCAGGAAAAACACTTCGCGCGCGGGTGCTGGCTGCGGCTGCCCCGCGGTGGTCGCCGCGACCTCGCAGATGAATTCAACGCGAAACAAATCCGGCAGATGGGTCTGCTCGATCGTCGCCCGCCAGGTCACGCGGGCGCCGTCAGCGCCTTCGAAGTCGCTCCCTTCCTCCGCCTTCTCGCGGTCGGACTCCGCGAGCAATTGCTGGCGCGCGAAGCTCACGTCCTCGCTGCGGAAGTTGCCGCGCCCGACAATGTCGTAGGCGTTCAGCACGTTCACATACGCGGCGCCCATCATCACGGCGGCGACCGCAAAGATCACCAGCGCCATCAGCACCTCGAGCAACGTGAAACCGCGCCGCGACATCATGGCTGCTTCTCCTTCAACGCCGGCGCACAAGTCCACGGATCGATCTCCAGAACGGTCGGCTCGCCGGTGCTGCGGATCTGCAGGCGGAACGGGCTGCAGGTGCCGTCCGGGTAAAACGTCACCGCGGGAATCGACTCGGACTCGAAGAGCGAACCGCCGATCAACCGGGCGCTGCTCGGCGAGGTGACGGCCGGAAGAAAACTGATCGTGAGCGAACGCGGCCCGGCGACAGGATAGGTTTTCGGCGCGCGGCCATCGTCGGCCACGAACTGCTTTTCCTTCTCGTCGAAGCTCAGCCGAACCTCGCGCTCGCCGGTGAGCGCTTCGCGGCGCGTTTCGCGGACCGCGGTCCAGAAGATTTCCGTCGGCGTGCGCGGACGCGAGTCGAGCAGGTAAGTGGCTCCGCCCACGAGCGCGGCACTCAGCAATCCCAGCAGCGCCACCGCCAGGAGGATTTCGAGCAGCGTGAAGGCCGCGCGCGAACGATCACCGTCCCCAAACGGCATCCGCTACTTTTCCTCGGACCAGTTGCCAATGTCGTCCTTGGTGCCCTCGGTGCGATCGGGTCCCTTGGAAAAGACATCGTAGCTGTTCTTGTTTTTCGTGCCCGGATAACGATAGCCGTAAGGCTCGCCCCACGGATCCACCGGCAGCTTGCCGTCCTGGAGATAAGGCCCGTGCCATTGCTCCGCGCGACTCGCCGGCGGCGTGATCAGCGCCTGCAAGCCCTCCGCCGTCGACGGATAATCGCCCATCTGGATGCGATAGGTGGTGAGCGGCAGCTTGATCGACTCGGTGACGAAAATCTGTGCGGTCTTGGCCTGGGCACCGCCGAAAATCGTATCGAGGTTCGAAACGGCCAGGCCGACCAGCAGGCCGAGGATCGCGAGGGCGATCATGATTTCGAGCAGGGTAAACGCACGGCGCAGGAGGTGACGCGCGCGGCGGGGGGAGGAGGAGCTAAACATGGCGGCAAAAGAGTGAACCGGCGAAGGAGAATGTCGAGACGCCCTCCGCCGGGCGTTGTTTCCCCAAAATTCGCCGAGCCGTCGGCGCTGGTGCCCCCGCCCGGACTTGAACCGGGATAGGCGGTTTAGGAAACCGCTGCTCTATCCAGTTGAGCTACGGGGACAGTGCGGGCAGAGATTGGACGCATCCGGCGGCCGTTTGCATCTCAAAAATGCAGGTTGACACCCCTCGCACCGACCATGAAATTTCGCCTCTTTTTCCGACATGAGCACCAACGAACAGCAGCAGCGCAGCCTCACCCCCGCGGAAATTCCGTTCACCACCCCGCAGGTGATGAGGAACTACGTGACTGACACCGGCAAGATTCTGCCGCGCAAGTATACGCACCTTTCCGCCAAGCATCAGCGCGCGATCACCCGCACGATCAAGCACTCGCGCAACATGCTCCTCGCGCAGTAAGCGCCGAGGCTCGCTTCTTTCCCGGCCGGCGCCGTCACTGGCTCCGGCCTTTTTCGTGCCATGCCGGTCCCATCTCACGCTCGCATCTATCGCGGCACTCCTCGCAACCTCGCGCGGCTCGCCCGCGCGTTGCAGGCCGGTGAGGTCGTCGGCGTCCCGACCGAAACCGTTTACGGCCTTGCGGGCAACGCGCTCGATGCGGCGGCGTGTCGGAGAATTTTCCGGGCCAAAGGCCGGCCGGCGAACGATCCGCTGATCGTTCACCTTCACTCCCTCACGCAACTGCCGGAGGTCGCCCAGCCCAACGAAGCCGCCCTCGCGCTCGCGCAAGCGTTCTGGCCGGGTCCATTGACGCTCGTGCTGCCAAAGCAGCCGATCATTCCCGACGTGGTGTCGTCGGGATTGCCGACGGTGGCCGTGCGCATGCCGAGCCATCCGCTCTTTCGCCGGCTGCTAAAACAAACCGCGCTTCCGCTCGCGGCGCCGAGCGCGAACCCGTTTGGCTACGTCAGCCCGACGTCGGCCGCTCACGTGGTCGCAGGACTCGGAACGAAAATTCGCTACGTGCTCGACGGCGGCCCGTGCCGCATCGGCGTCGAGTCGACGATCGTCGACTTGCGAGATCCGCGCCGTCCGCGAATCCTCCGACCGGGCGCGATCACGCGCGCGCAGATCGAGGGCGTGCTACGCCGGCGCGTGGCCGCGGGCAAATCGCGCTCCGACGAACATCGAGCGCAAGTCTCGCCGGGCCTGCTCACGCGTCACTACAGCCCCCGCACGCCAGCCGTCCTGCACGAGGAAATCCGGCCCGCGGCGATCCACCGCGCTCCAAAATCGGAAGCGTGGGTGTTCATCACCCGGCCGACTGACGTGCGCGGGAGAAACATTTTCTGGCTCGATCCGCGCGGTGATCTCCGCGGCGCGGCGCGGCGGTTGTTTCACGTGCTGCGGGAAGTGGATGCAGGCGGATTTACCCGCGTGCATCTCGAGCGCGCGCGCGGCGACGGACTGGCCGAGGCGATCAACGACCGGCTGCAACGCGCCGCGGCACGAGCCTAACGCTCGCACCGCGAGGCCACGTGCGAACCGGCTGAATCAGCGCGCGTTCGCGTCGTCGTCCTTCGACATCACGACGTAGTAGTCCTTGTAGGACTTGTCGTAATACTGCGCGTAGTAATAGCCCGAGACGGTGAGGTTGAGGCCGTTGAGCACGGCGCCGAAGCACGGCACGTTGGCCTCGAGGAGCTTCTTCGCGCTGAACTGGGCGGCCTTGCGGCGGACCTTGTTGAAGAAGATCGTGAAGATGGAACCGTCGACAAGAGGAAGAATGATCAGCGCGTCGCTCACCGCGGCGAGCGGCGGCGTGTCGATGAACACGCGGTCATAGCGCTTCCGGAGGTCCGACAGCATGACTTCGAAGTTCTTGCTGTTGAGGATGCGGGTCGGGTTCTTCGCGCGACCACCGGCGGGGATCACGTCGAGGTTCGGGTGGACGTTGCGCATGACGACGTCGTCGATCGACGCGCCGTGGCTGCAGATGTCGATGACGCCCTTGAGATTCTCGACCCGGAAAGATTTGTGAACGTTCGGCTTGCGGAGGTCGCAATCGATGATGACGACCTTTTCGCCGTGCGCGGCGAACGTCAGCGCGAGATTCGTCGTGACGAAGGACTTGCCCTCGCCCGGCACTGTGCTGGTGGTGAGGATACAGGAGGCGTTTTTGCTTTCGTCCTTCAGGCGCAGCGCGGAATGCAGCGTCAGGAAGGATTCGGCCACCTGGCGATCGGCGTTGTTGACGACGATCTGGGCCTTGTCCGGCTGCTCCATGCGTTTGATCTGCGGAATGATGCCGACGAGCGGCAGTCCGATCACGCCCTCGATGTCGAAGGAGCTCTTCACGCGATCGTCGATGTAGGCGACGAAGAAGGCGAATGCGAGGCCGAGGCCGAGGCCGCCGATGAAGCCGAGGCCGAGATTGAGCGCGACCTTGGGGGAAACGGGTTCGTCGGTCGGGCGCGCGGGATCCACGAGGCGGGCGTTCTGCGTGCCGAGATCGCTCGTCATCGAGGTCTCGCGGGTGCGGCCGATGATGGACTGGAGAATCTGTTCGTTGATGCGCAGATCGCGCGCCATGTTGTCGTATTCGACGGCGTAACGATCGATCTGCAGCGATTCGGCTTCCTGCGCCGCGAGCTGGGCGCGGGCTTCCTTGTCGTTACGCAGCGCCGTCTGGTATTCGGACTCGATCAGCGCCTCGGAGGACTGCAGCGCGCGCTCGAGCTCGCGCTGGGTCTGCGTGGCCGAGTTGACGGCCTCGATCATCCGCGGGTGCCGGTCGCGATAGCGTTCGCGGAGCTGGGCCATCGAGATCTTCTGCGCGGACAACTGCTGGATCAGCTGCGCGATCAACGGCTGGTTGGCGATGAACGTGAGCTCGGTGAGGTCGCCACCGGCGGCGCGGCGCTCCTGCACCTGCCGGAGACGGATCTCGGCATCGCTGAGCCGCGACGTCGTCTGCGTCACCTGCATGTTCAGCGCCTTCAACTTTTCCGTGACGATGTCCTTGCGCTCGTCGAGCGAGATCAGGTTGTTTCGGGCGCGGTAGGCCTGGAGGTTGTTGGCGAGCTCATCGACCTTCTTGCGCTGCTGCTCGACGCGGACCTTCAGGTCCTCGACCGCCTTCATCGACTCCTCGATACGGACCCGGGCGTTGTAGGAGATGAACTCGTCGACGAAAAGATTGGCGACCTTGGCGGCCACGAACTTGTCGGGGTGCTGGTATTGGACGAGCAGGATCAGCGTCAGCCGCTGCGGCACAACCTTGCGGTTGAGTGCCAGTATGGCGGGGACGGATACAGGCTCCTCGCCGGCATCCTGCTCGTAGGGCGCGAGGAACTTGCGCAGATCCTCACCGGTGATGCGCTCGGCGACCTTCTGGATGATGGCGGCGCTTTCGAGGATCTTCACCTGGGTGTTCAGGTCCTCGGCGGAGCGGATCTCGTTGTCCGTCACGGACTGCACCTGCATCACGACCGGATCGCGGCGGAAGATCTGCACCGTGGCGGTCGCCTGATAAATCTTCGTGCGGCTGAGGGTGTAGACCAGCGCCGAGGAGAAAACGACGAGGAAGACGACGACGATATACCAGATGCGTTCGCGGAGAACGAGGAGGTAGTCCTGAAACGTCCGTTGGGGCGCCCCGCCCTCGCCGTATCCGACGGCGGAGTAGCCTGCGTAGTTGCCGCCGTAGCTGTAGCCGTAGCCTTCCTGCGGCGGCTGTTTCGTGTCTTGCTCCATGTTCCGTCCTGCCGGGTTTAGAGGATTCGCTCCGGCACGAAGATCACATCGTCCTGCAGCAACGGCCACGAATCCTTGGATGAGCCTTCGATGATTTCGTCGGCGTTGATGATGTAAGAGGCGGTGCGCCCGTCGACCTTGCGGGTGAGCTTGATTTTGCGGCGGTCCGCCAGGCGGCTGAAGCCGCCCACGCGGGCGATCGCGTCGAGGAGCGTCAGCCCCTGCTCTTGGGGAAACATCACGGCGCCGGGCGTATTCACGGATCCGAGCACGTTCACGCTGCGCTGGGCGTATTCGATGACGAAGACGTTGACCTGCGGGTTGACCAGAAAGTCGCGATCGAAGAGCTCGCGAATCGTGGCCTGCAGCTGGCTGACCGTCTTGCCGCGCACGTCGATCGTCCCGATCAGCGGGAGCACGATCCGATATTCCTGCGAGACCCGGACCTCGCGCGTGAGATCGTCCTCCTGGAAAACCTGCACGCGGAGCAGGTCCAGGGCCTGGATCACGTAATCGGGCTTCTCCGCGGCTGCAGCGTCCTCCCGACTGCGCGGACCTTCAGCACCGAGAAGCCCGGTGGTCACCATCAGAAAGAGGCCCCAAATCGTCAGCCGAGAAACCATGGAAAAAAAAGCGGAAGAAGACCGGAACGATCTTCTCCCGCAATCAAAGAATGCGACTCCTGTCCCGGCTTAGAACCGGAAATTGGCGGCGAGGCTGAAGACGTTGGAATCGAAGTTCGCCGTCGCGAGATCGGAATCGTTTGTCCGGTAGGCATATGCCGCGGTCAGATTCACTTGCTCGCTGAAGATATAGGTCGCGCCCAGCTGGCCTTCGAAATAATCGTCAATTCGCTTTACGGTGGCCTGGTAGTAGTCGATGCGGCGGTAGCTGACCATCGTCGTGATGCTCCATTCCGGCGAAAGGTTGGTCACCCCGGCGAGGCGGAAGGCGAGGTTCTTCTGCTGGTCGCCCTGCGAGTTCGTGTCGAAATCGTTGCTGACGCCGAACTGAACGGTGGTTTTGGGCGAGGCCAGATAGGTCAGGTTCGTATCGATGCCCAACAGCGTCTTGTCCTTGAGATTCGGGTAAGCCGTAGCGGGAGCGCTGCGGGGCTTGATGAATTCGCGGCGGGTCACACCGATCGCCACCTGGCCGCTCAGCTTCGGGGTGAATTCACCGCGGGCGTTGGCACTGAAGAAATGATCTTTCGAATCGAGACGGATCGACTCCCAGCGCTGGCGGAAGCGGTAACCGAAACCGGTGTCCACCTTCGGGGTGAGCTCGTAGTAATAGTTCACCGGAATCGTCAGCACCTGCGAATCGCTATAGGCGGAGCGCTCGTAGCTGCTCTTCTGATACTGCACACCGGCAGCGACGCTGGATTTGTCGGTGAGCGAGATCTCGCCGTTCGAGCCAACGGCGTAAACGTCGCGGCGGATCAGGTTGAGCGGGGAACCGGCGACCGGCAGCACGTCGACCGTGTTCTGGTTCAACTCGTTGTAGCTCGCGTTGAAACTCGCCTTCGACTTGCCGTTGCCGTAGGTGGCATTGAACGAGGTCGACATCAGTTCGTCGTCCAACTCGTCGTGCTCGGCGTAGCGCGTGAAGCTTTCGGTGAAGTTAAGCGATCCCTGCACCAGGGCCGACTTTCCGAACACGAGCTGGGCGCCCGGATTGAAATCGAAGATAACGTCGTCGAGGTCGCGGCCGGGCGCTTTCTCTGCCAGGAAAACGTTGGTGTCGGCACGCATGCCGACGGTGCCGGTCAGGAAGATCTCGGCATTGTCGTCGATGGCGAGAAACGGCGCAGCGTAAGAAGCCGACGCGAACACGACCGTCGCGGCCAAAAGGCGGTGATTGTTCTTCATTCTGTGTAGTCGAAGTTGAACTGCTGGTGGACGGCAGCCGCGGCATGGCCCCGGCTGCAAAGTCGGTCGGCACACGATCACCCGCAGCCAAACCACCGGCGTTGAAGAAGGACCAGCTGCGTTGGCAGCCGAGTCCACGTTAAACCATTAAGCTACTGATTAACGCAAGGCATTTTGTTCCCGGGCGCATCCTGAACCTGGATATGCCTCGCGCCGCTCACCCCAAACTGCCCCGGTCAGGGCCTGGTCCACCGGCGATCGGCATGACCGGCGCCCCGGTCGAAACGTCGCGCTAAAGCACCGCCGCGAGGCTTTCCAGGAAGCGGGCGTTTTGTTCGCCGGTCCCGACCGTCACGCGGATCCATTCTCCTAATTGATACGGCGCCATCGGGCGCACGATCACTCCCCGGCGCTGCAGCGCGTCGAAAATACGGCCGCCCTCGCCCACCCGCACGAGGATGAAATTCGCCACACTCGGCACGAACGGCAGCGACAGCCGCCGGAATCCTTCCTCAAGCTGGGCCAGGCCGGCCCGATTTTGCCGCGCACACTGTTCCGCAAACGCCCGGTCGTCCAGCGCCGCGACCGCCGCGGCCTGGGCGATCGCGTTGACGTTGAACGGCTGCCGGACGCGATTCAGCAGCCCCGCCAGCTCCGGCGCGGCATAGCCGTATCCAACTCTCAGCGACGCCAGTCCGTGGATCTTGGAAAACGTCCGCAGGCAGATCACCCGCCGCCCTTCCGCGAGCAACGGACGGAGATCGGGCGCCGCCTCGACGTACTCCGCGTAAGCCTCGTCCAGCACCAGCACCACGTGGTCCGGCAGCGCCCGCGCGAACGCCAGCAGCTCCGCCTCGGTGTTCGCCGTGCCGGTGGGATTGTTGGGACTGCACACGAAAACGAGTTTCGTGCGCGGCGTGATGGCGGCGGCGATCGCCGGCAGGTCGTGCCGGAACTCGCGCAACGGCACCTCGACCGGCGTCGCGCCGAAAAGCAATGCCACCAGCTTGTAAACCACGAACGCCGGCGTCGCCATCACCACCTCGTCGCCCGGCCCGAGAAACACATGACCGAGCAGCTCGATGAGCTCGTTCGAGCCGTTGCCGATCACGAACTGGTCCGGCGCCAACCCGCGCACCGCGGCGAGTTTCTCGCGCAGCGCGAAACATCCGCCATCCGGATACAATGCGCCATGCCGCAGCGCCGCCGTGGCCGCCGCCACCGCCGCCGGCGAAGGGCCGAGCGGATTTTCGTTCGAGGCGAGTTTGACGATCGTCGCGGGATCGAGTCCGAGTTCGCGCGCGACATAATCGATCGGCTTGCCCGGCTCATACACCGGCTGCGACAGCACCCCGGGCCTGACGAGATCGCGAAAGTTCATCCTCTCCACGCTTGGCGGGCCGGCGCACGGCGCTCAACCCTCAACTGCGTTTCCGGCTCGGCACCCGCACCACCTGCATTCCGGCTGCGAGCGCCGCCTTGATGCCCGGCTCCGCATCTTCAAACACCAGGCAGCGCGCCGGCTCGACGCCGATCAGCTTCGCCGCGAGCAAAAACATGTCGGGCGCCGGCTTGCCGTGGACGACGTCGTCCGCACTCACAACGGCCTTGAACAGCGGCCGCAGTCCGGCGAGTTCGAGCGAGCGCAGCACCACGTCACGCGGCCCGCCGGACGCGATCGCCATCGGATGCGTCTTCGCGGCTTCCCGCGCAAACTCCACCGTGGGACCGATCACGCGGGCGTCTTTCTGCAGCGCCGTGAAGAGCGACTCCTTGTCGTGGAAAACGCGTTCCACGTCCACGGTGAGCCCGTAATGTTTCGCGATCCGCTCGGCGACCTGCCGCGTCGGCACCCCGCCCAGCGAATAGAAAAGCTCCTCGTCGAGCTGGACCTGAAGGCCGGCATTTCTCATCGCGGCGTCCCATGCCCGATAATGCAACGGCATTGTATCGATGAGCGTGCCGTCGAGATCGAAGATGTAACCGGCGAAATCGCCTGGTGGGATGTCGAGCTTCATGAAGCCCGCCAAAGGACCCCGAAACCCGCGGCGGCGCAACGGCATTCTCGGCGCCCCTCGCCGGCGCTCTCGCTTTCCCGGACCGACGGCCGCCACCGCCCGTCTACCGCGCCAGACGTCGCCGCCACGCGAGCGCCACCGTCACGAGCGCGATCAGCGCCGGCACCTCCACCAGCGGTCCCACCACGGCCGCGAAGGCCGCTCCCGACGCCAGTCCGAACACGCCCACTGCCACCGCGATCGCCAGCTCGAAATTGTTCCCCGCCGCCGTGAACGCCAGCGTCGCCGCCCGCTCGTAATCCGTGCCCGCCCGCACGCTCATCCAGAAGGTGGCGAAAAACATGATCGCGAAATACGCGAGCAGCGGCACCGCGATCCGCACCACATCGAGCGGGATCCGCAGCACCGCATCGCCTTTGAGGCTGAACATCACGAAAATCGTGAACAACAACGCCGCCAGCGTCAGCGGACCGATGGCGGGCACAAACGTCTCGTCATACCAACGCACGCGCTTCCCGGAGCGGAGCGTCCGGCGCGTGAGCCAGCCCGCGAAAAACGGAATCCCAAGATAGATCGCGACGCTCTGCGCCACGCTCCCGATCGTCACACCCGACAAATCGAGCTCCCCCACGCTCACGCCGACCAGCGGCGGCAACACCTTCAGGAAAAACCACGCCATCGGCGCGAAACAGAGCACCTGAAAGATCGCATTGAACGCCACCAATCCCGCGCAGTATTCGCGACTGCCGCCCGCGAGGTCGTTCCACACGATCACCATCGCGATGCAGCGTGCGAGTCCGATCAACACGAGCCCGGCGAAATACTCCGGCCGGTCGCGCAGGAAGATCGCCGCCAGCGCAAACATCAGCACCGGACCCACCAACCAGTTTTGCAGCAGGGAAAGCCGCAGGACCTTGCCATCGCGAAACACGTCGCCGAGCTCCTCGTAGTGCACCTTCGCCAGCGGCGGATACATCATCAGAATCAATCCCGCCGCGATCGGCACGGAGGTGGTGCCCACGCTCCACGCCGTCAACGCCTCCGCGAGCTGCGGCACAAAACGCCCGGCCAGCAAGCCGGCGCCCATCGCGAGGAAAATCCACAGCGTGAGATAGCGATCCAGGAACGAGAGTCGGGCCGCGAGCGGATTCATCGCTCACCTCCGCATGCCCGCTTCGCCGTCGAACCGGAACTGTTCACCCACGCTCCGCACCGCCGCCGCATCGCGCAATTTTTCGTCGGAGAACGCGCAAAACAACTCCGCCCGCGCCGCGATCTGGGAAGCGACATTCACAAACGCCCGAAACTTTTCCTCGTCGCTGCCTTCAACTCCGGCCGGATCCGGCGAACTCCAGTGCGCGATCACCGGCTGCCCCGGCCAGACCGGACATGATTCCCTCGCGTGATCGCACACGGTGATCACGAAGTCGAAGGCCACGCCCTTGAACTCGTCCCACGACTTCGAGCGCGCATCGCTGGCGTCGATCCCGTATTTTTCGCGCAGCGTGCGGACCGCGAGCGGGTTCACCCGCCCGGCCGGTTTCGAGCCCGCGCTGTGCACCTCGAAACGCCCGCGACCTTTCGCGCGCAACAGATACTCGCCCAGGATCGAGCGCGCGGAATTACCGGTGCAGAGGATGAGGATTTTGAAGGCCTGTTCGCTCATAAATTTTCCTTCGCCGCCGTGACACAACCACCCGGACCGCTATCGGCCCACTTCGGCGCCAGGGCGCGTCGCCGCGCCAAGTCCCGGTGAAAGACCGACTGCTCCGCCACGCAGTCCTGCAGGCAGGCGAGATTCCGCCGGAGTTCGCGCGACGGTCGCGCCGGCAGCCGGTAGATCATCCAGTTGCCCTGCCGCTCGCAGGTCACCAATCCGCGGGTTCGCAAATACGCGAGATGCTTCGAAATCTTCACCTGCGGTTCGCGCAACACCGCCTGGAAATGGCAGACGCACAGCGGCCCCTCCGTCAGGAGATGCAAGATCCGCAGCCGCGTCGCATCGCAGAGGCACTCGTAGATCTTCACCAGTTCCACGCGCAATTTATATTCCCGTTTCGGAATATGGATCAAGCCCGGTTTGCGACGTCATCCGATTGTCACAAGCCCGCCGCCTTCACGCGGGCAGACAGCTGCATGGCGCCGGCGCGCGGCGTTCACAGGCGATCATCTTGCCGCGACGGTCGAACTCGAACCGGCAGCAGCGCTGCAGTTTTTTTCGCAGCAGCGCGCGGCCGCGACGCACGCGCGACTTCACCGCCGTCAGCGAAAGGTCGAGTCGCAGCGCGATTTTCGCGAGCGGCATTCCCTCGATTTCCGCCAGCCGCACCGGCTCGCGATAGATATCGGGCAGGTCGTCGAGGAAGCGCCTAGTCGAAACCAGCACCGCCTCGCGCCAACCCTCCGACTCGCCTGCGCCGGGCAGGTCGATGAGTTCCCCGCCGAGCGCTTCGCTGGGACGCTGCCGGCGGTAATGATCGACCAATGTTCTACGCGCGATCCGATAGAGCCACGCCTCCAGCCGCTGGCCGTCGCGCAGGGTCGCCCGCGAGCGAAACACCTTCAGCAAGATCTCCTGCGTGAGGTCGTCGGCCGTCGCATCGTCGCGCACCCGCCGCCGCACGAACGCCTTTAGCTTGCGCGCAAACTCGACCACCGACGCGTCAAACTCCGCCACGCTCACGCGCGCCGCCTTTCCCGCACGAGACACGCCGCCAGCGACGGACACAATTCACGGAACTCGCGCGTCGCGGCGATCGCCGGAGGCGCCTCGTCGCGGGCCGCGCGCCGGAAACCTCGCTTACGGAAAAACGCCTCGGCGGTCGTGGTCAGCAGCCACCAACGCCGCACCTCCCCATTCTCCGCGGCGGCGTCGATCGCCGCCAGCAGCCGGTCGCCCCAGCCGCGCCCACGCAACTCCGGCGCCACCACGAGCGAACGCAACAACGCATCTTCGCCTGCAACTTCGGCCCCGATCGCGGCCAGCACTTGGCCGCCGCCGGTCACGACGAAAAATCGCTCGAGGTGCGGCGCGAAATCCACGTTCGGCAAACCTGCCTCGCGCAGCAACCGCGCAATCGCCATCCGGTCTTCCGTCCGAGCCGGCCTGATCTCCATCGAATCTGTCTCCACCGCGTGCGTCATGAGCCTTTCACCGAGTGTCCGGTTTATACGCCGTGATCGCCGCGCTGACGACACAATCCGCCGCCGCCGGGTCCTCGGTCCAATGCCGGATATACTCGCGCGAACTTTCCCTCGGCACGATGGCGACCCGGACAAATCCAGCCGTCTCGAGCAGCGCTCGCAGCTCGTCCACCGGCGTCGCTCCGCCTACGCAGGCGCCGATCGCCGCCAGCTTCGCCTTCAACTCCGACGGCAGCGGCCGTGTTGCCACCACATCTGAAATCGCGAGCCGCCCGCCCGCTTTGAGCACCCGAAACGCCTCGTGAAATACCCGTGCCTTCTCGGGAGAAAGATTGATCACGCAATTGGACAACACGAGATCGACCGTTCCGTCCCCCACCGGCAGCGCTTCGATTTCACCGAGACGAAATTCCACATTCGCATAGCCCCCCTTCGCCGCATTCGCGCGTGCTTTCGTGATCATGGCAGGCGTCATGTCGATGCCGATGACGCGGCCCGTCGGCCCGGTCTGCCGGGCGGCCAGAAAACAATCGAACCCCGCCCCGCTGCCCAGATCCAGCACCGTCTCGCCCGCCGTGATGCTCGCGAGCGCGAGCGGATTGCCGCAACCGAGTCCAAGATCCGAGCCCTCGGGCGCCGCCGCCAGTTGTTCGGCCGTGTAGCCGAGCCGTTCGCCGTAAGCCGCGGTGTTGCCGCCACAGCATCCGGTGCTCACGCAGCCGCAGGCGTTGTCTGCCTCCTCGGCAATCGCGCCGTAGCGCTCGCGGACGTAGTCGCGCACCTGATCGTGCTTCAAAGAGGGATCGTTCGTCATGGTTCGATGGATTCATTTCTGCTGACGCGATCAGGGAAAAACGGACGCAAACTTTTCGTTGCCCGCTTCCAATCCGCTTATCGTTGCGCTACTTGGATCTGGTCTTTCGCTGCCCCCATCACCTCATGAAAAAAGCCATCGTCGAATTCATCGGCACGTTCTTCCTCGTTCTCACCGTCGGACTCGCCGTGCGCCAGGGTGCACCGCTCGCGCCGCTTGCCATCGGATCGGTGCTGATGGTGATGATCTTCGCCGGCGGCCATGTCTCCGGCGGTCACTTCAATCCCGCCGTGACGCTCGCCGCCTATCTCCGCGGCCGGTGCGAACGCCGCGACGTCCTGCCTTACTGGGCGGCCCAGTTTCTCGCCGGCGCCGCGGCCGCGCTGCTCGTCAACGTCGTGCTCCAGGGCCGGATCGATCCGGCGGTCGTCGCCCAGCACCCGCAGCTCAGCTCCTTCATTGTCGAGTTCCTCTTCACGTTTGCCCTCTGCTGGGTCGTGCTGAACGTCGCCACTTCCAAGGCGACCATGGGAAACTCGTTTTACGGACTCGCGATCGGTTTCACCGTCCTGGTCGGCGCCGTCACCGTCGGCGGAATCTCCGGCGGCGCCTTCAATCCGGCGGTCGGACTCGGCGTCTTCGTCATGGGACTCGAGTCCGCGCGGCAGTTCGCGGTGTATCTGGTTTCTGAATTCGCTGGAGCGGCCGTGGCCGCCTTCGCCTACCGCCGGATCAACGGGATGGACTGACGCCTGCGGCGGCGCGGACCCGCGCCGCCGGTTCCGCCTGCGCCTCAGCGGCGCATGCCGCGGTGCAGCCGGCTCGCCGGCTTGGCGGCGGCGGCCGTCGACTCGGCGAGGGCCTTCTCGTCGAAGAGAGCCGAGTAGATGTAAGGGAAGTCTTCGATGCGCTTCCGCTCGACGGCCATGCCCATGTAGCGCTCGATCGACCGCGCGTCTCGCACGTCCTCCTCGGTCACGAGCGTGAACGCGTCGCCCGTGTTGTGCGCGCGGCCGGTGCGGCCGATGCGGTGGACGTAATCCTCCGCGTTCTCGGGCACGTCGTAGTTGATCACGTGAGACACGCCGGCGATATCGAGGCCGCGCGCCGCGATATCGGTCGCCACCAGCACCTCGTAGCGGCCGGATTTGAAACCCTCAAGCGCCTCGATACGCTCGCGCTGGCTGCGGTCGGAATGCAGCACGCCGACCGTGTGCCCCTTCTGTTTCAGTTTGTGCGCGATCCGGTCGGCGCCCATGCGCGTCCGGCAGAAGATGATCACGCTCTTGAATTCCGTCTTCTCCAGCAGGAGTTGCAGCAATTCGAATTTCTGCGAGGCGACCACCGGGTAGAAGGCGTGCGCGACCGTCTCCGCCGGCGAACGCTGGCGGCCGATCTCGACCGTCACCGGATTGTGCAGCGCCCAGCCCGCGAGTTGTTCCAGCTCGGGCGGCAGCGTCGCGGTGAAGAACAGCGTCTGCCGCGTCTTCGGGCATTTCTGCACGATCCGGCGGACATCCGGCAGGAAGCCCATGTCGAGCATCCGGTCGACCTCGTCGAGGACGAGGATGTCGACCTGGTCGAGCGAGCAGTTGCCCTGTTCGAGATGATCGAGCAGCCGGCCCGGCGTGGCCGCGAGGATGTCGACTCCGCGACGCAGGTCCTCCGTCTGTTTCCCGTATCCGACGCCCCCATACACGATGGTGACGCGCAGATCGGTGAACTTGGTGAATTTGTGGAACGCCTCCTCCACCTGCAGCGCGAGTTCGCGCGTGGGCTCGAGAATCAGGCAGCGCAACCGGCCGTGACTGCCGAGCCGCTGGATGATCGGCAGCGCAAACGCCGCCGTCTTGCCGGTGCCGGTCTGCGCCGAGCCGATCACATCGCCGCCCTTGAGCACCACCGGGATTGCCTGCGCCTGAATCGGCGTGGGCTCGACATAACCCATCTCCTGCACCGCAAACGCGAGCGCGTCCGAGAGCCCCAGCTGCGAAAAAGCCGTGTCCATCTTCGGCACGTCGACCGGCACCACGGGCTTCGTGGGCTCGCGGCGCGGATGTTCGAATTGATCGTCCTTGCGCGGGCGCGCACTGCGCTCCGGGCCGCCCTGCGCGCCGCTGCTCCGCCCGCCGCGGCCACCGCGACGCGAACGGTTGCCGCGTGATTCACCTGGTTCTCCCCGGGACTCCGACCGCGGCCGTCCTTCGCCTCGTGCGCGGCCTTCTCCTCGCGCCTGGCTTTCGCCGCGGGCCGGACCGGCCTTGTGGCCGGATCGTTCGGAACGACCGGCAGAACTGGACTTGGAAGAAGAATGGGACTTGCCGCCGCTCGCGGCTTTACCGGAAGGCGAAGGGGCGATCTTCTCGCGCAGCTTCGCAAAGATTTTCTTAAGCATGACTGATGGGAAACCGGTGACGCTCTTCGAATCGTCCGTATTTGCAATCACCTTATCCATGAAACCCCTCGCCGAGACCGCAGCGAATCGGCTGCACCTGCGCCTTGACTCCGACCCAAGCGTAACCCTAGTGGTTACAATCCCATGACCGGTAACACCCGTTTCGCCGTCAGCGTCCACATCCTGAGCTACCTCGCGTGCCAGGAGGTCGGGTCGGCGCCGTCGTCGGAAATCGCCGAAAGCGTGGACACCAATCCGGTCGTGATCCGGCGGCTGTTGTCCGCACTCGTCAAGGCGCGCCTGGTCCGCGCCCACAAGGGCGCCGCCGGAGGATTCTCTCTCGCCAGCACCCCCGAGAACATCTCGCTGCTCGACATCTATCGCGCGGTTCAGCCCTCCCCGAACCACGGCCTCAAGCGCTTCACGCCAAACCACAAATGTCCGGTGGGCGCCAAAATCGAGTCCGTGCTCGAGGCGGTTTTTTTTCGCGCGCAAGCCGGCATGGAAGCCGAGCTCGGGCGCGTTACTCTCAGCCACGTCGCCGACCAGCTGCGATCCGTTTGTCCGGGCAAAAAGTAGCGCGCGGCCTTGTATCGTAACGCCGTTGGTTACGCTTAGCTGGCGTCCCTCGGAGTCCCTCCCGCCGCGGTCGTTCCGGCCATGATCCCCTCGCTTGTCATTCAATCGATCCATCTGCGCGTTGCGGACCTCGCCCGGAGCATCGAATTTTACAGCGATCGACTCAGTTTCGAGGTGCTCTCGCGCACGGAACGCTCGGCCGCCCTCGGCGTAACTCCGGACTCCCCTGCGATCCTGTTCCTGTCGGAGAACGAGGAAACCTCGATCCCGCCACCCGACGCCGCAGGCTTGTTTCACGCCGCCTTGCTGCTGCCGGATCGCGCGGCGCTCGCCCGCTGGCTGCGCCACGCCGTAAACGCCGGCGTGAGATTCGACGGCTTTTCCGACCATGGCGTGAGCGAGGCGGTCTATCTGGCGGATCCGGACGGCAACGGCCTCGAATTCTATGTCGATCGGCCGCGGGAAATCTGGCCGCACGCCGACGGCCATCTCGCCATGTTCACCCGCCCGCTCGATGTGGCCGGCCTGCTGGCCCAGGCCACCCCGCCGCTCGAGCCGCTGCTGGCGCGCAGCGGGTGGGGCCATCTCCATCTGCGCGTCACCCACCTCGACGAGGCTGAATCGTTCTACGCCACCACGTTCGCATTGAAGCGCACCCAGTCCTTCGGCCCGCAGGCGCGCTTTCTCAGCGCCGACAACTATCATCACCACTTCGGCCTCAACACGTGGGGCGGTGTCCGTCGTCCGCAGCCGCCCGGCGCGCTTGGCTTTGCCGAAGCCACCATCGCCTCGACGGCCATCGCGCGCCCGATGTCACTCGTCGCGCCGGACGGACTCTCGTTTCGCGCCCTTCCCCGTTGAGGCGCCGAACCTTGCGGTCGCGCCGGCGGCGGGAATCAGAGGTTCGCCTTGATCTTGTCGAGAATCGCGATCGACAGGGCTTCGTCGCCAAACACGCCGACCCGGATGCGCACCTTCGTCAACTTGCGCGCCGCATTGTCGAGGCGGACTTCGATCTTCTTGTCGGTTGCATTGCGCACGGTGATCACCGCGACGAGCGCGTCCTTCTTTTCGCTGATCTTGGCAAAACCGAGCTGCTCGATCGCGCGATTCGTCGCGGTCACCACCGACTCGTAATCGTTGTTGAGCGTGGTTTCGAGCTGCCCGCTGACATATGCGACCGCGGCCGCGCCGGCGCCGGCTCCCGCGGCCACCGCGATGCAACCGGAGGTGCCGAGAACGGCAGCGAGGAGCGCAAGCGCGAGCACCACCGGGGAGAACTGCGGAAAGATTCGTGTGTTCATGTTGTTGCGGAATACCAGTTCGACCGTGAGGTTGACAAATAGTTCAATCCTTAGCGCTTGGCACGCCTATTTCCGCACGCCATGGTCGCGGCCTTTTCCCGCTGCCGTGATGAAACCCGACGTCTTGTGGCTCGCCCGTCTGGGCATCGATCAGGGACTGCTCACGCGCGACCAATGTATCCGCGTTCTCGATGCGCTCGGCCGTTCCGCGGAGCTGATGGATTTTGCGCAGAAGCTGATCGACGACGGCGTGGTCGACCAGCTCGAGCAGCTCGAACAACTCGCGAACCTGGCGTTCACCAAAGGCCGCAGCGGCCCGCCGGCCGCGGATCCGTTGGCCGACGAGTCCGCCTCCGCCAACGAGACCGCCCGCACCCCCGCCGCGCCCGCGACGCTCGCGCCGGCCGAGGCTCCGCGCTTTCCGTTCGATCGCCTCGCCACGCTGGACGACGCGGCGCTCCGCACCGCGTTGCGCGAGTTGCTGCGTGCCGCCGGTCGCCATGGCGCGAGCGATCTCCATCTTTCGACCGGCGCGCGGCCGTTTCTTCGCAAGCACCGCACGCTGGCGTTTCTCAGCGACCAACCGCTGTCCGCGGCCGACGCGCTGCGCCTGAATACCGCGCTGCTATCGGACGCGCAGAAAACCATTTTCCTCGAGCGCAAAGACTACGATTGCGCCCTCGCGCTGAGCGGTTCCGAGCGCTACCGCGTGAACCTGATGTTTCACAAAAATGGCCCGGCCGGCTCCTATCGCATGGTGCCGGAAAAAGTCCGCTCGCTCGCGGACCTCGGCTTCGCCGCGCATCTGGCCACGCTGCAAAAACTGCTCTCCTATCATAACGGCCTCATCCTGATCACCGGTCCGGTCGGCTCCGGCAAAACGACCACGCTTGCCTCCATGGTCGCGTATCTGAACGAGACCCGCCAGGACCACATCATCACCGTCGAGGATCCGATCGAGGTCGTGCAGCCGGCGAAAGGCTGCAACGTCACCCAGCGCGAGGTCGGTCCGCACACCAAATCGTTTTTCACCGCCCTCAAAGGCGCGCTCCGCGAAGACCCCGACGTGATCGTCATCGGCGAGCTCCGCGACCTCGAGACGATTGAGATGGCCATCAGCGCCAGCGAAACCGGCCACCTCGTCATCGGAACGATGCACACGAGCGACGCCGCGACGACGCTCAACCGGCTCCTCGACGTCTTCCCGCCCGCCCAACAAACGCAGATCCGCGCGAGCGTCGCCGAAAGTCTGCGCGGTGTCGTTTGCCAGCGGCTACTGCCCGCCGCGAATGGCGGCCTGACGCTCGCCTGCGAGATCCTCGTCAACAACACCGCCGTCGCCAACCTGATCCGCGAAGGCAAATCCGCGGGTCTGCGCAACACGATGGAAACCGGCGTGCGCGAAGGCATGTGCCTCATGGACAATGTCGTTTACGGCCTCTACCAGGACGGCGCCATCTCCGCCGATACCGCGCTCGCCAACGTCCTCAATCGCGTCCTCCGCGCGAAGATCACCTGACCCGCCCAGTCGTTGCGAGGAGCCCCGCCCCCGCGGGCCGACGCAGCCATTCATCAAGAATTCCATGCCCGCCATCGACCCGCTCCTCCGCACGATGCTCGAAAAGGGCGGCTCCGACCTGCACCTCACGGTCGGCCTGCCACCGAAAGCGCGCATCTCCGGCTCGCTCACGCCGATTGGCGACGCGCCGCTCACGGCCGCGCAAATGGAAACGCTGCTCAAGGAGCTCGTGCCGGAGCGCCGCTGGCAGGATTTCCTCGAGCGCAAGGACCTCGATCTCGCACACGAGATTCCGGGTTTCGCCCGGTTTCGCGGCAACTACCTCTACAATCACTGGGGCCAGGCGGCCGTGTTTCGCCAGATCCCCGCGAAGATCCTGTCGTTCGACGACCTGAAGCTGCCCGAGGCGCTGAAGAAGCTCTGCCATCTCAACGAAGGCCTCGTCGTCGTCACCGGCCCGACCGGTAGTGGAAAATCCACGACGCTCGCGGCGATGGTCGACTACATCAATACGCACCTCTCGAAGCACATCATCACGATCGAGGATCCGATCGAGTTCGTGCATCCGGTGAAGAAGTCCGTGATCGTGCACCGCGAGGTCGGCGAGCACACGGAATCGTTCGCCGCCGCGCTCAAGGGCGCGATGCGTCACGACCCCGACATCCTGCTGCTCGGCGAGATGCGCGAGCTCGAAACCATCAAGCTCGCGCTCGGCTGCGCCTCGATGGGCATGCTCGTGTTCGGCACGCTGCACACGAACAACGCTCCGAAAACCGTCGACCGCATCATCAACGCCTTCCCGGCCGACGAGCAGAACCAGGTCCGCGTCATGCTCGCGGGCTGCCTCGCCGGCGTCGTCGCCCAGCTCCTCTGCAAACGCGTCCCCAAGGGCCGCTGCGCCGTGCACGAAATCCTGCTCTCGCACGAAGCGTTGCCCAACACGATTCGCAGCGGCCAGATCGCCAACATCAAATCCATCATCGAAAGCGGCGGCGCCGACGGCATGGTGACGATGGATCACAGCCTCATGGCGCGCGTGAAGGACGGCACGATCGAGGCGAAGGAAGCTTATATGAAGGCGGCCAACAAAGCCCTCTTCGCGCCGCTCCTGAAACCGGGCGACCTCGACGGCGGCCACTGAGCCGGCCGCGAAATCGCAGCCTGCACACGCCCGCGCGTTTTCCGGTCGCGACATTGAACGCCGGCGCGTCACAACTCCGTCCGCATGCCTGCGTTCATTCGCCCCGCCGCTCCCACCGACGTCCCGTTGATCCTGGAGTTCATCCGCGGGTTGGCCGACTACGAGCAACTCTCGCACGAGGTTGAAGCGACCGAGGAGAAACTGCGCGGCACGCTTTTCGGCGAACGCCCCGCGGCGGAATGCGTCCTCGCGTTTGCCGACGACGCCGCGCGGACGCCCGCCGGCTTCGCGATCTTCTTTACGAACTACTCCACGTTCCTCGCAAAGCCCGGTCTTTATCTGGAAGACCTGTTCGTGAAACCCGAATTCCGCGGCCGCGGTTTCGGCAAGACCCTGCTGCTGCACCTCGCCAAACTCGCCAATCAACGCGGCTGCGGGCGCATGGAGTGGAGCGTGCTCGACTGGAATGAGCCGGCGATCGCGTTCTACGAATCGCTCGGCGCCGAACGCAAACGCGCCTGGCAAATTTGCCGGCTCACCGGCGACGCGCTCGCCCGTTACGCCTAGCAGACGTTCGCCTGCGAACGCCGTTTCCGCCGCTCGCGCACGCGACCGGCAGGAACTTGTCCCACCTACCAGGCGGGGCGCACCTCGATGGCAGCGTGGCGACACTCGTGCCAGTTTCCCCGATCCGGCGAATTGCCGGATCACGAAGGGAAATTCACACGATGACGAGACTGCCTGCGTTCATGTTCGCGACCGGGATCGAGAACAGCATCCCCACCACCGACCACGGCCGCACTCGCGTCGACGAGATGGAGAAATGCGGCCACTACGCGAAATGGCGGACCGACTTCGATCTCGTGCAGGATCTCGGCCTTCGGTTCCTCCGCTACGGTCCGCCCCTGCATCGCTCCTGGCCCGGCCCCGATCGCTACGATTGGGATTTCGCCGACGAAACCTTCCCCGAGCTTCGCCGGCGCGAGATCATTCCTATCGTCGACCTGTGTCACTTCGGCGTGCCGGACTGGATCGGAAATTTCCAGAACCCCGATTTCCCGGAGCTCTTTGCCACTTATGCCGGCGAGTTTGCCCGGCGCTTTCCCTGGGTGCAGCTCTACACGCCGGTGAACGAGATGTTCATCTGCGCCACGTTCTCCGCGCTCTACGGCTGGTGGAACGAACAGCTCGCCAGCGACCGCGCCTTCGTGACCGCGCTCAAGCACATCGTCAAAGCCAACGTCCTCGCGATGCACGCCATCCTCGACGTGCGTCCGGACGCGCTCTTCATCCAAAGCGAATCGTCCGAGTATTTTCACGCCGGCAACCCGCGGGCGATCAAGCGCGCGGAGATCATGAACGCCCGCCGCTTTCTGTCGTTGGATCTCAACTACGGGCGCCGCGTCGACTCCGAGATGTATGAATACCTCATGGACCACGGACTCACCCGCGAGGAATACCATCTCTTTCTCCATCGCGACGTGAAGCACCGCTGCATCATGGGCAACGACTACTACGTCACGAACGAGCATCGCGTGCACGACGACGGCACCACGAGCCCGTCCGGCGAGGTCTTCGGCTACGACGAAATCACGCGCCAATACTACGACCGCTACAAGCTGCCCGTGATGCACACGGAGACGAACTTCAGCGAAGGGCCGCGTGGCGACGAAGCCGTCTACTGGCTCTGGAAGGAATGGGCCAACGTGCTCCGCGTCCGCAACACCGGCGTGCCGATCATGGGCTTCACCTGGTATTCGCTCACGGACCAGGTGGATTGGGACACCGCACTCCGCGAAAATCACGGCCGCGTCAACCCGCTCGGCCTCTACGATCTCGACCGCCGCCCGCGCGCCGTCGGGCGCGCCTACCGGCAGCTCATCGCCGACTGGCGCGAACTGCTGCCAACTCAGAGCGTGTGCCTGCGCCTGCCGCTCGTCCCGCCCGACGAATACGACGACGCCTGGGCACAGCGCGAACGCACCGAGGCGCGCGCCAAACGCCGCGCCCCGCCCACCGAGCCGTCCCACGCCAACCTCGCCGGATGAAAACCAACTCCAGGGTCGTCATCATCACCGGCGGCGCCGGCGGCATCGGGCTGGCTACCGCGCGCCGCTTCGCCCGGGACGGCGCCATCGTCGTCATCGCCGACCTGCACGCGGCAGCCGCGGAATCCGCCGCCGCGGACGCACAACGCGCCGGCGCCCCCGAGGCCCTGGGACTCGCCTGCGACGTGTCGAAGCAGTCCGACGTCGAAGCGACCGTCGCCCGCACTCTCGAACGTTTCGGCCGGCTCGACGTCGTCGTGAACAACGCGGGATTGATGATCTTCAGGCCGCTTCCGGAGATCACCGCGGAGGACTGGACGCGCCTCCTCGGCGTGGACCTGCTCGGCGCCTTCTTTTTCATCCAGCAGGCGTTCCGCCACATGCAACCCGGCGGCTCGATCGTGAACGTCTCGAGTATTCACGCCGTGGAGACAACGCCTCTCGTGGCGCCCTACGCGACCGCGAAAGCCGCCCTGCTCTCCCTCACCCGCTCCGCCGCCATCGAGGGCACTCCGCGCGGCCTCCGCGTCAACGCCGTCCTGCCCGGCGCCATCGACACGCCGATGCTGTGGAACAACCCGAACGTGAAATCGGGCGCCGAGCGAATCGATCCCGCGACCGTCGGCAAACCCGAGGACGTCGCCGAGGTGATCGCGTTCCTCGCGTCGGACGCCGCCCGCTTTGTCCAAGGCGCGGCAATACGCATCGACGGCGGACGGCTCAGCCGCTTGTGAGCCGCGCGAACGGTTCAAAAGAAGGAGGCGGGCCGCCTACCCCTAGACGGCCCGCCCGTTGCTTTCTTGCTTACCCCATGTCCCGCTAAGCGGGACCAAGTGGTCGTGCGGTGTGACGGCGCCGCCGCAAAAAAGGTTCCGCCAAAATTCCCGGCGGGCCCCGCCCGCCTACTCCAGCGGCTCGACGCGGCGTTTTTTCGGCCGCGGCGGCGTCCACAATCGCAGGAGATATTCAGCCAGGTTCTTCATGCTCGTCCGCCGCAACCCGTGCCGGTGCGCCTGTTCCCGGAACGGCGAGGCCACCGCGCTGCGCTCCTCCACATAGCGCCACAGCTCCACATCCAGCCGCGCGGCCGCGAGATGCTCGTCGTCGGCCTGCCGCAAAGTCGACCGAACCTTCTCCATCCAGTAATGTCTTTCCTCGGGATGGGACTGAACGTAGTCGAAAACCATCTGCTCGGTGGAGTTGAGACTCATGCCGGCAACCTGCGGGCTTGAGTTCGAAAAACAAATGCAAACCGCACCCGAACGCTGTCATTGCTTTCTGACCTTCAACCAGTAGCATCCGAAAAACCCCCGACCCACATGTGGCAAAAACTTAAGGAACAGTTTCCCGCCATCCTGCTCACCGCGATCATCATCACGGGCGCGGGTTTCTGGCTCCATCACAAGACGGTCACCGACATGACCGTGCGGCAACAGGCCGAGCTCCTGCCGCTCCGCGAGCAAAACGAGGCCCTCCGCGCATCCGCCGAGGAAAATCGCCAGCAGATCGAAGCCACCAACAAGCTCCTCCGCGACGCCATCGCCCGCCGCGAGGCCGACATGTTCCGCACGGACGAGGAGATCCAGCAGCTCAACACCGAGCGCATGGACGCCCTCGCCGAGGCGATCGCCAAGAAAGTGCAGCCCTACAATCCGCTGCCGAAGAGTCCCGAAGAGGCCGAGCAGATGCAAAACGAGCAGGTCGACAAGGTCTCCGCCCGCATGGCCGAGCGCATCCAGCCCATCCTCTCCGAAATGTCGAAGGATCAGAACCTCACCCGCGAATCCATCGCCCAATACAGCCAGCGCATCTCCGATCAGGTCGGCAACGTGCTCACCGCCGAGATGGCGCGAAACCAGCAGCTCAACAACAATCTCCAGGCGACCCAGGCCGTCGCGCAGGACTCGCTCAAGCTCTCGCACGAAATCACCGCGCTGTATCTGAGCTCGTTCAAGGACCAGGGCCTCATCACCCGCCTCCTCACGCTGCCCGCGAACGTCGTGAAGGACGCCGCCAGCCTGAGCATCGTCTCCAGTAGCGATCGCAAGAAGGTCGAGGAACAGCTCGTCGCCAAAATGGGCGAGATCGATCGCCGCCTCTCGGAGCTGCAGCAACAGGCGCCGCAGAAATAACGGTCGCCGCCTCGCGCGATCCCGCCTGCTTTTCGCCCCGCGATTTTCGCGGGGCTTTTTCTTGTCCGCGCCCTGCCCGCCGGCGCCCGTTACGCGCTCGCCGCCACCCGACCCGAACGGCCGTCGATCGCTTTCATGACTTGGTCGCGCACCGGAATTGCCGCCCGATCCGCCAGCAGCTCGCGCGCATAATCCTCGAGCCGCATGAATTGCACGCCGACCGCAACGCAGGCGTCGATCAACTCGCGAAACAGCTCGCGGCGTCCCATGCCTTCGATCTCCGCGTGGATCGTGAGCACGTTGACGCGATCGTCGCGCAGCAACGAAAGGTAATGCGCGGTGATCGCATCGTCCGTAAACTCCGGCCGTCCCATCAACTCGTCGAATGTCGGCAGCGTGCTCGGAATCTCCAGCGTCTCGAACACCCGTCCTTCAATCCGCGGAAAAAACGGCGTGCCGTCGCGCGTGTCGCTCGCGTAAAGCAGAGCCGCCTCGTCGTAGACGAGGCGGCTGTGCGCATCGCTCTGCCAGCCCGGCGCGCCCGCGGTGCGCGCATCGCTGCCGAAGATCCGCCGAAACTCCGCGCGCGCGGCCGCAAACTCGGCCCGCACCTGGGCGAGCGACATCCGCGACAGATGATCCTGCCAGCGGTAATGGTTGAAACAATGGATGCCCACCTCGAACCCCGCGTCACGCACCGCGCGGAGCACCGACGCGTTGCGCCGCCCGATATGCGGCGCCGGGAGCAGCGTGCCGTTCAACAGCGTCCGCAGGCCGTAAATCTCCACCACGCTGGTGCGGCTGACTTTCTGCAGAAAGCCCGGCCGCAATACCCGCGTGATCGCGCGCCCCGTCTGATCCGGACCGAGCGAAAACAAGAAACACGCGGGCAGCCCAAACTCCCGGCAATCGGCCACCAGATTCGGCACCCCGACGCGGGTGCCGCGATCGGTGTCGACGTCGACCTTGAGAGCGAGACGAAGAGGCATGGCCGCAACGAGAGATCAAAAGCAGCAGTTCGCGAAAAGGCTCGAATCCGGGATGTAGCGGGAATTCCGCGGACCGCCGCGCCGGCTCACTCCAGCTTATACTCCCGGTTCGCGAGGTGATAATCCAGCGTCAACCGGATCGCCTGCTCGAGGTTCACCTTCGGTTTCCAGCCGAGCTGCTTCCCGATCGCCGCGATCGACGGCACGCGCTTCTGGATATCCTGGTAATATTTACCGAAATACGTGCCCGACGACACCACGACCGTCCGCGCGCGCTGCGCATGGTCCTTGAATTCCGGATACTCGCGGCAGGCCGCGATGATCAGTTTCGCCAGTTGCGCCACGCTCACATTGTTCTTCGGATTGCCGATGTTGAAGATCTGCCGCGACGCCCGCCCGTCCTTGTTTTCGATGATGCGCAGCAGCGCATCGATACCGTCGTCGATGTAGGTGAACGACCGGCTTTGCCTGCCGCCGTCCACCAGCTGCAGCGGTTTTTCGAAAATCACGTTGGAGATGAACTGCGTGAACAGCCGCGAGCTGCCCTCCTTCGGCTCAAAGACGTCGTCGAGCTTCGGCCCGATCCAGTTGAACGGACGGAACAGCGTGTAGTCCAGGCCGTCGCGGACGCCATAGCCGTAAATCACGCGATCGAGCAGCTGCTTCGAACACGCGTAGATCCAGCGCTGACGCTCGATCGGCCCGTAGACGAGCGGACTCGTCGCCTCGTCCAGCTTCGCGTCCGGACACATCCCGTAAACCTCCGAAGTCGACGGGAAGAGCACGCGTTTCTTGTATTTCACGCACTTGCGGACGACGTCGAGGTTGGCCTCGAAATCGAGTTCGAAGACCCGCAGCGGATCCTTCACGTATTGGATCGGATTGGCGATCGCGACGAGCGGGATGACGACGTCGCATTTCTTCACGTGATACTCGATATACTCGCGATTGATCGTGATGTCGCCTTCGACGAATTTGAAACGCGGATCGCCAAGGCTGTCGTCGAGTTTGTGGTTCCCGATATCCATCCCGTAAACCTGCCAGTCCTTCTGCTGAAGGATGGCGCGCGTGAGCGAGCTCCCGATGAAACCGTTGACCCCGAGGATCAGAATTTTGAGCGACATGATGAAGTGGGCTGAGAGATGCGGCGGTGAAGCGCGACGACGCGAAGAGAGGCGAAGATGCGCCAAGAGATACTGTGGGCGGATTACGTTTCGGACGCTGGCGGGATCGCCAGGATCTGGCCGACGCGAAGCTCAGGGACGACGTCGCCGCGCCACTCGATTTTGGTCAGCTCCAGCGCGCCGTCGCCGGTGGCGATCACCAGTGGCGCGATCGACAGGATCTCGCCCGGCCGTCCTTTCGCCGCGCGCGCTGCGGCCGAATCCGGCTCGGCCCACCAGACCATCAGGCGCGCGCCATTCACGTCGCTAAATGCCCCCGGATACGGGTCCGTGACCGCGCGGATCAGATTGAAAATCTGCCCGCTCGTCTGCGTCCAATCGATCCGTCCGTCCGCCGGCGTCCGTCCGCCGAAATACGTCACCTGCGCCTCGTCCTGCGGGGTCTCCTGAGCCGTGCCCGCGAGCAGCGCATCGATCTGCCGGGCGAGCACGCGTCGCGCGCAGGGCAGCACCTTCCGGAACGCCTGCTCCGCCGTGTCGCGCGGACCGATCTCCACGCCTTCCTGATCGACGATCGCCCCCGCATCGGCGCTTTTCACCATCCGGTGCAGCGTCATGCCGATCCGCGTTTCGCCGTGCAGAACGGCCCAATTGATCGGCGCGCGACCGCGATATTTCGGCAGCAGCGAGCCGTGCAGGTTGAACGCCCCCAACCGCGGCAGCGCCAGGATCTTCGTTCCGATCATGTGCCGGTAATAAACCGACAGGATCAAATCGGGTCGCAGCGCCGCGATCCGCTCGCGCCACTCCGGCGTGTTCACGTTCTCCGGCTCGAACACCGGCACGCCTTTTTCCCGCGCCGCCTGCGCCGGCGTCTTGAACCAGATCTTCTCGTGCGGATTGTCCGCATGCGTGATCAGGCCGACCACGTTGTCGCCGCGCTCGAGCAGCAGCGAGAGGCAGTCGTAGCCGACTTCGCTGTAGCCAAAAAAAAGAATGCGGGGCGCACTCATGAAACCGTCTCCGCGGGTCGGGCGGCCGTTTCCGCCGTCCCGACGCGCCGCGCAAGTCGACCCAGCCAGGCGATCACGCCGGCGGTCACCGCCAGGGCCGCGAACAAGCCCCCGCCAAGCCAGCGGCTTTTTGTGTTCAACGTCTGGATACGTCGGTCCAGTTCCTTCTTCGCCTGCGTGCGCATCGCGCCGACCGCGCCGCGAATCGCGTCCATGACGCGCTTGCCGCGCCCGTCGGCGGACAGCGCGCTCACCGCCGGCAGGCCGCCGCTGCGCCGCGCCGCCAGCCGTTGCTGCATCACGGCAACCTCTTCGTCCACCAGCCCCGCCAGCCGCCGCACCGCCGCAACCTGGGTCGGATCGTCCGCAGTCAGCGTCCGCAGCCGGACGATCGAATGCTGGATGGCGACGAGTCCGCTGTCATACGGCGCCAGATACCGTTCGTCCCCGGTCAGCGAAAAGCCGCGCACGCCGGACTGAATGCTCACCGCATGCTGTAACGTCGCTTCCAGTTCGCGCAGCAACCGCTGCGAGGCGTCGACACGTCGATACGCGGCGGCGAGGTCCCGCGCCCCGATCGCAACCGCCACCGCCATGGCGGCGAGCAGCACCAACAGCACGCCCAGGCCCCGATGGATGGTTTTGTAGGCGCCGGCCATCAGTTTGCCCGCTCGTGGATTTCCTTGATGAAATAACGCTGGCGCGCGCGCACCACCTGGTAGGTGCGGCCCACGTATTCGCCGATCAAACCGATGCCGACCATCGTCACGCTGATCAAAAAAAACAGGATCCCGAAGAGCGTGAACAACCCGCCTTCCTCCGGTCCGATGACGAGCCGGCGCCCCGCGAGCACGAGCACCAGCACGAAACTCCCTGCCGACGCCGCCATCGCGAACATCGTGAACGCCTGCAACGGCGCCAGGGAGAAGCCGGTCACCAGATCGAAATTCAGCCGCACCAGGCGGTAGAGCGAGTAGTTCGACGCGCCCGCGTGCCGCTCCTCGTGCCGCACACCCACTTCCGCCGGATTGCCGGAGAAACTATATGCCAGCGCCGGAATGAACGTGTTGATCGCACCGCTCCGCACGATCGCCTCGACGATCGGCCGGCGATACGCGCGCAGCATGCAGCCCTGGTCCGTCATCTCAATGTTCGTCGTCTGCTCGCGCACGAAATTCACCAGCCGCGACGCATACGTGCGGAAAATGGAATCCTGGCGATGGAGCCGGTAACCACCGACGTAGTCGTGCCCGGCGTCGATCTTCTCCAGCAGCTTCGGGATTTCCTCGGGCGGATTCTGCAGGTCCGCATCGAGCGTGACGACGATCTCGCCGCGCACGCGTTCGAACGCCGCCATGATCGCCATGTGCTGGCCGTAGTTGGCGTTGAAATCGATCACACGCGTGACGTCCGGCCGGGCCGCATACTGCGCGCGCAGCAGTTCGATCGAGCGATCCGCACTGCCATCGTTGGTGAAGAGGATTTCGTAGCTGCGCCCCAGCGCATCGAGCACGGGATAGAGCCGGCCGAAGA
This sequence comes from Opitutaceae bacterium, assembly GCA_040255565.1. GTDB lineage: Bacteria > Verrucomicrobiota > Verrucomicrobiia > Opitutales > Opitutaceae > Opitutus. The sequence continues at coordinate 118,873 of JBDZVH010000005.1, forward strand.
GCGTGGGCAGATTGAGTTCCTCGTTGTAGACGGGAATGACGATGGAGAGCTGGGGAGACGCGCTCATGGTGGGCGGCTGATCGGAAGGTTGCGAATCGCTTCGTTGGATACGCGGAGGCATCGGTTCACGCGTCCCTCGCGGGCACGACCTGCAGCAGCGCCTCCACCACGCGGCGGACGTCGTCGCGGGTCATCGTGGGGAACAGCGGCAGCGTGAGAATGTGGCGGCAAATGCGTTCCGCGATCGGGAAGTCTCCCTCTTTCCACCCCAGCCGGCGGTAAACCTGAAAGAGATGGATCGCCGGATAATGCACGCCGGTGCCGATGCCTTTTGCCTGCATCGCCGCCATCACGTCGGCTCGCTTCACGCCGGACGCCTCCGGCAGGACGACCTGAAACATGTGCCAGTTCGTCTGGGAAAAATCCCGCGGCGGCAGCCCGAGTCCGCGCGCGGCGGCGCCGCCGGCGTCGAGGAGCTCGAAATAGTGCCGCACGAGTTCGCGCCGTTTTGTATTAAACTCGTCGATACGCGGCAGCTGCCCGAGCCCCACTCGCGCCGCGACGTCCGTGAGGTTGAACTTCCCGCCGACCACCTCCACCTCCATCCCGTCGAAGCCGGAGCGCACCACGCCCTGCAGCCGGTATTGCTCCGCGAGCCGCGCCTCGCGCTCGTCGTTCAGCACCAGACAACCGCCTTCGATCGTCGTGATGTTCTTGTTGGGATGAAAGCTGAACGACACGAAATCGCCGAAGGAGCCGATCTTGCGCCCGCGCCAGGTCGCGCCGAACGACTGCGCCGCATCCTCGATCACCCGCAGCCGATGCTTCCGCGCGATCGCATACAGCCGGTCGCGGTCCACCGGCAACCCGGCGAGATCGACCGGCATGATCGCCCGTGTCGCCGGCGTGATCGCCGCTTCGATCTTTTCCAAGTCGAGATTCCGCGTGACCGGATCGATGTCGACAAACACCGGTCGCGCGCCGACCTCAAGGATCACATTGCTGGTCGCCACCCACGACAGCGGGGTGGTGATCACCTCGTGCCCCGCGCCGATGTCCGCAATTCGCAACGCGATCTCCATCGTGCACGTGCCGGAGTTGAAGGCGCGCACCGGGCGTCCGCCGAAATACTCCGACAGCTTCGCCTCAAACTCCTTCACCTTCGGCCCGGAAGTGATCCAGCCGGAGCGCAGGACGTCCGCAACGCCGGCGATCGTCTCTTCGTCGAGGGTGGGCCGGGTCAGCGGCAGAAACGGCGGCGCAGGGTCGCTCACGCGGACGGTGGGTGCGTTCACGGTTGGTTGCTGAAGAGACAATGACCGCGGGTCTCCGCGATCAAATGATATCGGAACGTCGGATCGCGGAACAGCGCGCCGATCTCCCGCTGGCGCGCCACGACCCAGAGCCGGCGCGAACCGTTCCACTGGCGGCGAAACTCCGCCTCGTCGATGAAGCGCCCGCTCGCCTGCGCCGCCGGGTCGATCCAGATCTCCAGTTCCGTATTGGGCGCCGCGATCGTGCCCACGGTCCGCTCGGCGTAGAAGGTGAAATCGTGGAAGAAATCGTGGTAGTGGTAAACGCGATCGTCCGGCCCCGCCCGCTGCTTCACCAGCTCCGCGAAGGCCTTGGTGCCCGGACGCGCCACCTTGTCCTGCGCCTCGCCCAGCACGAGGTAGAAACCCGCTACCGCCGCAGCCAGCGCCAGCGAGGCGGATCGCAGCCGGCCCCGGGCTGCCAGGACCGGAGCCAGCGCCGCACCGGCCAGCAACGCGCAGGCGGCGACCACTCCGTCCGGTCGCAACGCCTCCAGACGCGAGGCATTGCGCACGAGGTCGGGTTTGAACAGCACCGTCAGAAGCGTCACTCCAATCGCGACCGCCATGACGGCAAACACGCCAAACGGCACGCGCACCCGCTGCTCCTCCTCTCGCTGATGCCAGACCCGCGCCAGCCATCCTCCCGTCAGCAACGCCAGCGGCGGAAACACCGGCAGGATGTAGGGAATGAGTTTCGACTGCGACTTGCTGAAAAACAGGAACACCACCACCGCCCAGGTCACGAAAAACCAGGCGTCCGCATTCGCCCGCCGCGCCGCCCATCCGCCGCGCAGCGCCGAGCGCACCGCCGGCGCCACAAAGCCGGTCCACGGGAACAGGCCCGCGACCACGACCGGCAGGAAATACCACCACGGCTCATAGCGTCCATGCTCGGTCGTCGTGAAACGGTCCCAATGCTCGCGCACAAAATAGAAGTTCAACCAGGCATCGTTTCTCAGCGCCACGAGCACGTGCCACGGCGCCGCAATCGCCAGGAACAACAGTGCGCCCGCGACGAGGTGCATCGGCAGCAGCCGTCGCCATTGGTTGAAGATCAACAGCCAGAAAAACATCACCGCGCCCGGCAGCATGAATCCGATCAGGCCCTTGGTCATGGTCGCGAGCGCCGCGCTGGCATACAGGCCCAGGAAATACCAGCGGCGACGCGCGCCCGCCGGCTCGCGCACGCCCAGGATGAAAAAAAACAGCGTCGCGCTCATCAACACCGTCAGCGCCATGTCGAGGAGCAGGATCCGGCCGAGCGCAAAATAGAGCAGCGAGGAACCCAGGACCACCGCGGCGCCGATTCCTTCCGCGCGCCCCGCCAGGCGTCGTCCCGCCGCATAGATCGACAGCACGCCGCCGAGCGCGAACAGCGCCGGCACCAGGCGAATCCCAAACTCTCCCGGCCCAAAAAGCCGCAGGGCGCCCGCCACCGCCCAATAAACCAGCGGCGGCTTCTCGAAATACACCACGCCGTTCAGCCGCGGCGTGACGTAATCCCCCGTCGCCACCATCTCCCGCGGCACTTCCGCATAGCGCCCTTCGTCCGGATTGACCAGCGACACCTCCCCGAGGTCGAAAAAGAAAACCACTCCGAATACAAGCGCCAGCAGCGCGACATCCATCCAGGGTTTGCCCGCTCCGGCTTCCTCCGCGGTTTTCGCGGGCGTGGCGCCAAATGGGCCGATTGCCGGCGAGGTCTGTTCGTCCAGGGTGCTCATGGTTTCAAGATTTGGCCGGCAACTCGATCGTCACCCGCAGCCCGCTCCGGTCGGATCGGTTGCGCGCCTCGATCACGCCGCCGTGCAGCGCGACAATGCTGCGACAGATCGCCAGTCCCAGGCCGTGCCCGCTGCCGTTCGCGCCGGTCTCCTCTCCCGCGCCGAAACGCACGAAACGCTCGAAGATCCGCGTCAACTGCGCGTCCGACAGACCGGGGCCTTCGTCCTCCAGCGCCAACCGCCAGCGACCGCCGCCCAGCGTCGAATCGAGCGCGATCCGGCCGCCCGGCGGCGTCGCCCGTCGGGCGTTGTCGAGCAGGTTGAACAGCACCTGGCGCATCAGCGTCTTTTCGCAACGGACCATTCCCGTATCCGCTTTTTCAATATTGAAGATCACGCCCCGGTCCTCGGCGATCGCCGCCGCGTCCTCGCCGAAGCTGCGCACGAACTCGCCCACTTCGACCTCCGCCAGCGCGGGCGCGAGCGTGCCGCTCTCCGCCTTCGCGAGGAACAGCAGGCTCTCGATCATCCGCCGCAGCGCGTCGAGGTCCTCCAGCATCTGCCCCACCGCCTCGGCTGCCTCCGGATCGGTCGCCACCCGGCGCTGCAGTTTCTCCGCGTTCAGTCGCAGCAGCGCGAGCGGCGTCTTCAATTCGTCCGAGGCGTCGGCCGTGAAGCGCCGCACTTGCGTGAACGACGCTTCCAGCCGGTCGAACATGTCGTTCAACAACCGCGCCAGCGCGCTGAGTTCGTCCTGTCCTTCCGGGATCGGAATGCGTTCGCCCAGCGTATCCGGTCCGATGCGACTGGCCGTTTCGCGGATCGCCTTCACCGGCCGCAGCGTGAGCCGCGCGAAATACCAGCCGAGCCCCAGGCTCACCAGCCCCACTCCGAACAACAACACCACGCTGGTCTGGGCATAATCGCGCAACAGCCGCTCCGCCGGCTCGAGCGAACTGGCGACCAGCACGTGCAGGTCTCCCGTCCCGAACTCCGAAAGCCGCATGCGGCCGAGTCCCGGCACCTGGACCGTCCGGTCGCCCTCCGTCTGCGGGCCGCCCGGCAGCACCGTCTCGCCGAGATTCGGCGAACGAAACAACAGCTGGCCCGTCCGGCTGCGGACCTGGAAAAAATACTGCGCCGCGTCGATCTGCACATGCTCGCGCACCAGCGCCTCCACGCTCGCCGGCGAGAGTCCGCGCGGATCGACGCCGAGCCGTTGACGGATTTCCTGATACTCCGCCGCGTTCAGAAAATCCAGACCCGCGACCGCCTGGCGCGACTGCAGCCAGCCACCCACCAGCAGCACGACCGCGGTCGTCGCCGTCACCAGCGCCGCAAACTGGAGCGTCACCCGCGTCGTGAATGAATTCGTGGCGAAGAGCGATCGCATGCTCACAACAACTGGTAACCCGTTCCGCGCACCGTCTTGATCAAGGGCTGGCCCGCCGGCCCCTCGAGCTTGCGCCGCAGCCGCCGCACGTAGACGTCGATCAGGTTCGTTTCCAGATCATAGCTCGCCTCCCAGATTTTTTCCGCGATCAGCGTGCGCGTGAGCACCCGATTCGGATTCTGGAGGAAAAGTTCCAGCAACGCGAACTCTCGCGCCGTGAGGTCCACCGGCTTGCCGCCGCAGGTGACGGCATGCGCCAGCAGATCGATGCGCACCGGCCCGTGCGTCAGCACCGTCTGCTTCGCGCCCGCATGCCGCCGCAACAGCGAGCGCACGCGTGCGACCACTTCATCCACACTGAAGGGCTTCGGCAGATAATCGTCCGCGCCAAGATTCAATCCGCGAATCCGGTCGCCGACCGCATCCCGCGCACTCAGCACAAGCACGGGTTCGTTGAACCCGCTCGCGCGCCACTCGCGCAGCAAGTCCAACCCGTCGCCGTCGGGCAATCCCAGATCCAGCACCACCGCGTCGTAGGGCGATTCCGCCAGCGCGTCCCGGGCCGCCGCGCAGGTCGCCACCCATTTCGTGGCATAGTTCTGCTCGGACAGCGCTTTTTCGACGAATTGCCCCACGCGGCGTTCGTCTTCAACGACCAGGATTTTCATTGAAGGGAACCTCCAGCATGGAGCGCGCGGACATGCGCGGCGAGCGCAAGAACGTCCTCATCGCTCAAATACTCGTGACCCGCCATCGGCGACCCCGGAAGGCCGAACTTCACCACGCGCTCCACCGCCCAGCGTTCCGCGGGTTCAACGCGCCGCCAGGCGTCGTGCGCAAAATCCGGCGGGCGCACGCTCAGGCGCCCCGCCAGCGGACCATCGCCGCGGCCTGTCGGTCCGTGACACACCCCGCAGAGCTGGCCGAAAAGGGCGGCGCCGCGTCCTTCGTCCACGCGTTCGCGCCGCGGTTGCCACGCGGCATTCGCCTCGAGCCGCTTGGCCAAGTCGGCTCCCCCCAGCGACGCCAGATATGCCACCAAAGCCTCCCCGCGCCCTGCGTCAGTCCCGAACAAATAGTCATAGGCGGGCATCCGTGACCCTGGCACCACCGCCCGCGGATTTTGCAAATGCAGCCGCTGCCATTCGGCCGAACGCCGGTTGCCAACCTCCGCCAAATCCGGTCCCTGTCGGCGATTCCCGAGCAGCGGCGGCGTCTCCGCCAGCACCGCCTGCAACGATCGCCCCGGTCCCCAGTTCTCCTCATCGGCCACCACCCGCGGCCGCACGTATTGCGAATGGCAATGAATGCAGCCTTCCGCGATGTAGACTTCCCGACCCAACGCGATCTGCGCCAAGTCGTCGGCCCGAACTCCTGCCACCAGCGCCGTCGCCGCCACCGTCATCGCCAGCACCCGCCACCGGATGGCAAACGCCAGCGCGAGTCCGGCCCCCGCCAGCGCCAGAAACCAGCCGGGAATTCCGTGGAGGTCCTGCGCCAGCCCGATGCCCAACGCCGACCCGACCCAGCCCGCGATGGCGTAAACCCAACCCGCCACCGCCGCGCGGCCCGACTTCGCCGGATAAAAGACCAACATTGTCGAGTAAACGGACACGCCCGACGTATAGAGCACCGACACCACGCCCGACGCGCCCCGCTCGCCCAACACCGTGCACGCCGCCAGCAACGCCGTCGCGGCCAGCGCCGCCAGCCCGCCCCACCGGCCGCGATCCAGCGCCCACCCCGTCGCCATTGCCGCCGCGAAATGCACCAGCGCGTTTCCGCCCAGCGTCCACGCCCCGGCCCACGTGCCCGCCTTCCACACCGGCGCATGCTGAATCACGTAAAACGCCGCCGAATCCAGCCACACCAGCACCAGCAGGATCGCCACCCACGCGGCGAGCGATTTCGGTGCGTGCTCTCCCGTCACCACCTCTTCAATACCTCGAACGTCGAACGCGCGCGTCATCAACCCGCCCGCTAACGCCACCCCCGCCGCCAACCACGCCTGCACCACCGCCGGCGCCGCAAACACGAACGGGAGATTGCACACTGCGTAAGCCGCGCCAGTGCCCATCCCGCACCACCACCCCAGCCGCTCCGCTCCGAGCACCGCTTTCAATCCCGAGGCCAGCGTCACCGTCAATACGCCCAACGAAAAGCCCGTAAATCCGCCCGCCAGCATCATCGCGGCCCGCGAACCGGCGAACGCGGCCAACGCCGCCGCCCATCCGCACCCGAAAAACGCAAGCGTCAGCGTCCGCTTCAAATGCGTCAGCCGAAACCAGCGCGCTGCCGCGATGCTACCCGCCACGCCACCCGCCCCCAGAACCGCCATGATCGCGCGCAGGCCGAATCCATCATCCGCGAACCGCTCCGCCAGCGAGAGAAACGCGAACTCCGCGAACAACAGAAAGTAGACGTAGGTCGCCGCGATCGCGCCCACGCCCGCCAGCCGCGCCGTCGTCGTCCGCCGGGTGTTATTCACGGCGCCCCGCTCCTTTCGCCAGCAGCCACGCCTGCGCCGCCACCAGCGCCCCATCCGTCGCCGACACCGTCACCCATCCGCTCGTCAGCCATCCGGCCAGCACCGCAGCCGCCACGTAGCCAGCCGCGCTGCCGCGAAACCACATCGTCGCCAAAAATACGATACGCAGCCGCTCCGCCGGCCGCCGGGCCGCCCAGAGATACGTCGCGCCTACGGCGCCGACGAACGCGCCGACAAACCGCACGAACACGAGCGCCTCCGCCCCCGGCACCGGCACGCGCATCGCCGTCAGGGTCCACGCCGGCAACCCCACCAGGCCGAGTCCGGTCGCGAGGTCCATCGCTCCCGCCGCCCACGCCAGCGCCACCGCCATTTTCGTCGCTCTCATGCTTTCGCCTCCCGGCACCACGCCGCCGACGCCGCGAGCATCGCGCTTCCCGCCATCAGCCGGGCCACCAGCAGTCCCGTGACCCAGGGCGCGCCGACAAAAAACTCGCCCGCCCGCGCTGTCTCCACAATCCCGAGACACACCAGCACCGCCACGTGCGCCAGCGTGGCGAGTTGCCAGCCCCAGAACGCCACGCCGCCCCCGCCGGGCGCACGCCCCAGCGCCGCCAGCAGGGCGACGCCGAAACTCGTCACCGCCCCCGGCATCGCGAGATGTGCGTGGGCGACGAGCACGTTGGAAAATTTGAAACGTTCCGACAGCCCGGGCCAGAACGTCAGCCAGCCCGACGCCAGCAGCAGCGTCCACCACGCGAACGCCGCCCCGAGCCAGCGTCCCGCCGCCGCCGGCCAGACAAATCCTCGCAGATAACCCCACGTCAGCGGCGCCCACGCGAGCAGCGTTCCCAGTGCCGCGATCTGCGCCCACGCATGATGCGACGCGTTGCCCCGATCGATCGCCACGAAGATCACGGCCGACACCGCCAGCGCGCTCCAGAACCGCGCCGGCCGCGTGCCGCGTTCCTTTCGCGCCAATCCCAGCGCGCGCGGAATCCACCCGATCAGCAGCACCAGCAAAAGCGTCGAGCCCAGCAACGATGCACCCGTCGCCCCGCCGCTGTCCGGATTGACGCTCGGATACACCTCGCGGCCTTCCGACCAGTAAAGGAGCGGCGGCACGCTCACAAGCAGCGCCAGCACGATCGCGCGCACCGCCAGTTCGCTCCGCGTGAGCGTTCCCCGCCGCGCCCACACCGCCGCGCCGAGTGCGCTCCACCACAGCAGCATCGCCAGCGGCAGCAGCGGACGCGCCCAGCCGCTCCAATCGAGAAACAGCTTCCCGCTCACGTTGCCCGCGAGCCAGCTCACGCCGCCGAGCGCCAGCGCCAGCGACCACGCCGCCAGCGCCCAGCGTGCCTGCCGCACGCCTGCCAAATCGTCAGCCGGAATCATCCACACCGCCAACGCGCCCAGCAGCGGCAGCGTGCACCAGCCATAAAGCTGCCAGTCCAGATGCAGCGGCATCCACCGACCATAACTGAGCGCACCGGTCAGGCCGTTCAGCTCCGGCCAGACCAGCAGCGCGGCGAGCCACACGCCGACGACGTTGGCCGCGACGAGCCAGCCGAGCGCATGTCGGCTTACTGAGGTTGCCAGCGCGGGATTCACGTTTCTGTCAAACGGCCGTCCCGCACGTGCACCCAGCGGTGACAGGCCTCGGCAAAACGCCGCTCGTGGGTCGCGAGGATCAGCGTGATTCCATCCTGTTCGACCAGCGTCCGCAGCAGCGCGAACACCGTCTCGCCTGTTCTTTCGTCCAGCGATCCGGTCGGCTCGTCCGCGAGAACGATCCGCGGCGAATTCATCAACGCCCGGCCGATCGCCGTGCGCTGCCGCTCGCCGCCCGAAAGATCCTGCACACGATGCCCGAGCCGGTGCGCGATCCCGAGCTGTTCCGCCACCTCGCGAACCCGCGCGCGCGTTGCCGCCGCGCCGCAGTTCACCGCCAGCGCCGGCACGCTCAAATTTTCCGCGATGGTGAGATCGGGGATCAGGTTGTGCAGTTGAAATACGAAACCTACCTGGCGCCGTCGCAGCTCCAGACGGTCGCGTTCGCGCCGCGGATCGAAACCCGCCACCGACAGCTCGCCCGTATCCGGTATGTCAAGTCCACCGAGCAGATGCAGCAGCGTGCTCTTGCCCGAACCCGACGCGCCCCACAGCGCCAGCATTTCGCCCGCGCGCACCGCGAGCGACACATCGCGCAACACCGGCACGCGGCCGCCGTCGTAGCTCTTCGAGACGCGCCGCGCGCTCACCAGGATTCCGTAGGGTTCACTCATAGCGCAGCGCCTCCACCGGCTGGATCCGCGACGCGAATCGCGCCGGATAGATTGCCCCCGCCACCGCCGTCAGGAGCGCCATGCCGACGATCCCGAGCGCGACACCCGGATGCACCTGCGCCTGGACGTAGCCCTGCAGTTGCGGGACGTGCGGCAGGAGCGCGAGCACCGCCGCACCGAGCGCCGTGCCGAGCACCAGCCCTGCGGCGGCGATCGCCACGGCTTCGCCCAGAATCAACGCTCCGAGCTGTCGTTCGGAAAATCCGCATACCCGCAGCACCGCCAGTTCACGGATGCGGCCGAAAACCGACATCAGCATCGTGTTCGCCACGCCCAAGCCGCCGAGCAGGAATGCGCACACGCCCACCGCCCACGAGGTCGCGCGCAGGATGCGAAACGAATTGTAGCTCTGGCTAAACTCGCGGTCTTCGAGCGCGACGAGCGTCGGATGCTCCGCCTCCACCGCGCGCTTGAACGCCGCGCCTTCGCTGCGATCGCGCAGCTTGACTGCGACCACCGACGCCACACCCGGACGATGAAAATACGCCTGCGCCTCCACCAGCGGCAGAAATACGCCGCCATCCTCGAAGCCGTTGGCCGCTTTGAAAATTCCTCCCACGCGAAACGTCGTCGGCCCGATCGCGATCGTTTCGCCCGGCTTCGCGTGCAGAAATTCCGCCGCGCGTTCGCCCAGAAAAATCTCGCCGCTGCGCGCGCCGAAATCCTCGCGCCGCCCGGCGCGCCACTCCGCCTTCTCCAGCCGTGGATCGTCCGCCGCGATCCCGAAACATGTGATCACCGGATATCCCGGCGACGACACGATGCCGAAGAGCATCGCGTGCGCCGCAGCGACTTCCGGCCGCGTTTTCACGGCGACAACATCCTCGTCGCGCACGGAACTGAAAAACAGGTCGGAGACGTTCTTCTCAAAAACGAGATACTCGCTGTCGGTGACGAGGATGTGTTCGAACATCCCGATCGCGCCGTTCACGATCGCGAGGATCGTCAGCATCGCGGCGACCCCAAAGGCGATGCCCGCCACGCCGATCGACGCCCGCAGCTTGTGCCGGCGGAGATTCGTGAAAACCAGGCTCAGACTGCGCATCGCTTCGACGTCGTTCCTCGCCCGCATCCAGGCCCTGAATACAACCCGGCGCTCCGCCGGCCGATCCCTGAGACGTTCCTGTCGTTTTCGTTCATTGGCTGCTCCTCACGCCGCTCGCAGCATCGCGCCGCGCGCGACAAACACGCCCTCATGCCAGCGCGCGAGAAACGCCCGGCGGCCGTCGCGCCGGGCGAGTGCCGTGACCGTCCGGCCCGCTTGCGAAAGGAGTCGCTCCACGCGTCGGCGCGCCGCCGGCACGCCGAGCGCGAGCGCGAGATTCGGCCGCCGCAGCGCGGCGTCGCGCTGCACGGTTTTTCCGGTCGCGATGCTCGTTGCGAGCACGTCGCGCAAATCGTCGACGGCCTGGTAGGCCAATCCCCAATACACGCAGAGCCGCCGCAGCGCGCGCTGCGCACCCCGGCCGGGACGCGCCCACAGCGCGGGCAAGGCGACACATAGCCACAGGAGCGTGCCGGTTTTCTGCCAGGCAATGCGGCCGATGTCGCGCGGCGACGACGTTTCGGGCGCAAACGCGAGATCGCGCGCCTGTCCGCCGATCAATCCCACCGGGCCGAGCGCCGCGTCCACCAACGCGGTCGCGCGACGTCGCACGGCGAGCGGCCGCGTCGCGAACGCCTCGCCCACCAGCGCATACGCGCGGTTGATCAGCGCGAGCGCGGCAAGGATCGCCGTCGCCTCGCCAAAGGTCCGGTGCAAACAAAGTCCGCCACGCCGCTCGTCCGCATCGTCCATGCAGGGCAGATCGTCGAACAGCAGCGACGCGAGATGCCAGTATTCCACCGCGCACGCGACCTGCTCCGCCGCCGCCGCCGGCATGCCGCTGGCTGCGGCCGATTCGAGCACCAGCGACGCGCGCACCATCCGGCCCGTGCGCCCGACGGCCAGCGCCAGCGCCTCGCGCAACGGCGACACGACGCCGCTCAGCGGCGGCGCGTGACGCACGAGCGCCTGTTCGAACGAAACATCATCGGGCAGCGTCATGGCGGCGAGGCGTTCAGCGCGTGCCCTGGAGATGAAACCGCACGGTCACGAGCGGATCGACTTTCAGAATCGCAAACTTGCGGATGACCGGCAGCCCGAAGTCGCGCGTGTCGAGCGCGGCCTCCCCATCGATCGCAAAGATCCGTCCGTCCGACGTCACGTCGATCGGAAATTCAATCTCCCGCATCGTGCCGTGGAAACGCAGCTGACCGCGCGCCGTGAAACGGCCATTGGGTCGCGGCGTGAGCGTCGCAAGCACGAATTCCCCGTCGGGGAAGCGCTCGCTCTCCTCCCATTCGTTCATCTGCCGATCGCGCGCCGTCTTGCCCGTTTTCACGTCGGCGAATTTGAAACGGAAGGTGGCGGATTTGACCTCGCTGCCGCCCGAGTCGACGACGAGTTGCGCGTCGTAGTGATCGAGTTGCGCGACGAAGGAGTCGACCGTCGCCTTGACGGCGACCTGCACCTGCGAACGGACGTAGTCGATCGTGAGTGGCTGCGGTTCGGCGGCCAGACGCCCGCCGGCCAGCGCCAGCAGCGGAACGAGGAGAAGGAATGTTTTCACGGAATTGGGACGAGGGAAGGTGACCGCACGGACCGGATTCATTGCGTCGCGGCCACCGCCTCGGAAGGTTGGGTGAACAGCGCGCCGCGCCGATAGTCCGCCTGCTCGCCGGCAGAGAGTTCGCGATACAGCCCGTGCTGATAGAGATAGCTGGCGGTCTGATAATAGGCGATCGCCTCGGACGTGAACGTCGCCGGGCGATTCTTCAGCGCGTGCGTGGTGTCATCGTAGTCGAACTCCGCCGACTCGCGCACCGGCATGAGCATGCTGAGCACGCCGGGCTCGTAGAGTCCGAGTTTCTGGTAATTGCCGATCAGCGCGCGCCGATCGCCGCCGGCTTTGCGCACGTCCCAGCCAAAGAAGCGGCTCGCGTAGCTCCAGTTCAGCAAGCCGAGCAACGTCGGCGCGTAATCGACCTGGCTCATCAGCTCGCGCACGTGACCCGGCGCGATCTGTCCGCCGGGCGCGTAGATGAACAGCGGGATGTGATAATTCTCGACCGGCAGCGTCGTCCGGCCGGCGACCGACGCGCAGTGATCCGCGACCACGACGAACATAGTGTTCTTGAACCACGGCTTCGTCTCCGCCTCGCGTAGAAACTGGCCGATCGCGAAGTCGGTGTATTTCACCGCGCCGGCGCGTCCGCTGATCTTTGGCGGCAGATCGATGCGGCCCTCCGGATATGTGTAGGGCCGGTGATTGGACGTTGTCATCACGAAGAAATGAAACGGCTTGCCCGCGGCGTGCTCGCGATCCGCCTCGCGCATCGTCCAGCGATACAGATCCTCGTCGCACGCGCCCCAGACATTGGCGAACGTCACGTCTTCGCGCCCGACGGCCGCGCGGTCGATCACGCGATAGCCGTTGTTGCCGAAGAAATAGTTCATGTTGTCGAAGTAGCCGAAGCCTCCGTAAAGGAACGCCGTGTCGTAGCCGCGGCTGCGAAACACCGAGCCGAGCGTGAACAGATGCTCGTTGCGCGGCCGTTTGATGAGTGAGCGGCCCGGCGTCGGCGGCAGTGCAAGCGTCAGCGCTTCCATCCCGCGATCCGTGCGCGTGCCGGTCGCGTAAAGGTTGTCGAAGACGAGGCTTTTCTCCGCGAGTGCCTGCAGGTTCGGCGTGAGGTGCGACGCGCGATTGAAGACGCTCACGAAATCCGCGCTCAGGCTCTCGACCGTGATTTGAATGACATTCGGGTGCAGCTCGGGGCCGTCATTGGAAACGAAATGCAGCGTGTCGCGAGGCGCGGGCGAGTTCGCCACCGACGCAGACGTCGCCTCGCGCCCGCCGTGCTCCGCCAGTTCCTGGCGCACGCGGTGAAACGCTTCGTCGACCGGCAGCGTCGGATAGAACTGATCGTAATCGAGCTCGTTGTCGCGAAACGCGGCGAAGAGCGACCACACGCCGTCCTTCGCCAGCTCGCGGTTGTAGTTGTTGGCAAACGCCGGCAACTGCCGGGCCTCGAGCCCGACCATCGCGATCGCCACGACTGCCAGTCCGGCGCCACCCGCGCGCAGCCGCGGCCAGAACGGCTCGTGTTCGCTCTCGAGCCAGCGCCCGATCCATCCCGTGCGCAACAAGCCGGCGAAGCCCACCGCCGTCGCGACAAACAAGCCCGCGAAAATCGCCGGCAAGGGATACGATTCGCGAATGTTGCCGATCACCTCCTTCGTGTAGACGAGGTAGTCCACCGCGATGAAATTGAAGCGGACACCATACTCATCCCAAAACAGCCACTCCGCCACCGTGCCAAAGAGCAGCACGTAAAGCACCGCAAAGAACCCCGCATACGCGAGTCCACGCCCGATGCGCCAGCGAAAGAACCGCTGCGGCAGAATCGTCAGCAGCACGATCAACGGCAGCGACCACAGCAGCGCCGCGCCCAGATCGAACACGAGGCCCCAGCCGAAGGCCGCCGGCAAACTCGCGTCGATGGAGACCAGCCAGCGCGCCTTGAGCAGCAACGCGACCCGCAGCAGAAATGCCACGCCGACAAACAGAGCGACGAACAACACTACGCCCCCGTGACGCCGCTCGAGCGTCCGGGTCAGGATGGGAGGAAGTTTCACGATGAGAACAGCGTGAGACAACGCTACCCTCCGCGAATGAACGGCTCATGAACGTGGGATGAAAAAACGTTCACAAACCACCCCGTGCGCCGCTCCAGATTTTTGTCGCGCTCGCCGCCTGCTCTTCCCCAAATCGCCGTGACCATGGCGCCCGCGAAAAACTTCACGTTCATCTGCGGCCCCGACGACTTCCTCGTCGGCCGGCTCGGCGCGGAGAAATTCGCCGCGCTCGCCGCCGAGGTGCCGGACGAGTTCTCGCGTGAGGTCCTGAGCGGCTTCGCCGGCAACATGAGCGAGGTCGCCGACGCGGTGAACCGCTTCCGCGACGCCGTCCAGACCGTCTCGATGTTCGGCGGCCGGCGCGTCGTGTGGCTGAAAGACGTCAATTTCCTCGCCGACACCGTCACCGGCCGCGCGGAGGGCACGCTCAAGCTCGTCGAAGACCTGCAGGAAATCCTGGCGAAAATCGATCCGGCCGAAACCGCGGTCCTGATCACCGCCGCGCCCGTCGACCGCCGCCGCGCGTTTCCGAAATGGTGCGAAAAAAACGCCGATTTCACGCTGGTGGCCGCCGACGACGGCGACGGCTCCGCGCTCGAAGGCGTGGTGCTCGCGGAAGCGAAAAAACTTGGCGCCACGATCACACCCGACGCGACGCGGATGTTGCTCGCCAAAGTAGGCGCGAACACCCGCCTGCTCGTCGAAGAGGTGCACAAGCTCGCCACCTACGCGCTGCCGCCGGGCGACGCCAAAGCTGCCGCCGTCACGATCGAGGAGGCGCACGTCGCCGAGCTCACGCCGAACGTTGCCGAGGGCGATTTCTTCGAGGCGGCGGAGGCATTTTTCAGTGGCAATCTGCAATGGACCCTCGCTGCGCTGGAGCGGCAGTTCTTCGCCGAGCCGAACGCCGCCCGTCCGATCCTCGCCGCGCTGCAGAACCGCAACCGCATCCTGTTGCAGGTCCGCGCCCTGATCGACGCCGGCGCCGTGCGCCTCGGTCCGCGCGGACTCGACGGCCTGCCGAAAGCGGCGTCGCTCCACGGCGCGAAGTTCACCGGTGCGACCGAGAAGAGCTCGTTCAACCTCTTCACGCAAAATCCCTGGTATGTCGGCAAACTGGCGACCGGCGGAAAGCTGCCGCCGCTGCGCCGGTTGATCGACAACCAGCAGGAGTTCATCACCGCCTTCGAGCAGTTGATCCAGCGTCCCGGCGAGCAGGAGGAAGTCCTCCGCGAAATGGCGACGCGCTGCCTGGCCGCCTGACGTGCGCTTGGCGCACCGCACGCGGTCGTCGGCGCGGGCTCGACAACAAACTCGGCGCATCCTTCGCCCGGCCCACACCGCCCGCCGCACCCCCTTGCTCCATTCCGCAAGCGACGCACAAACGCAATCGCCTCCCTTTTTCCGCAACCCCACCCCCACGTCGCGTCCCAAGCAGAGTGTCATATAATGTATGACACTCTGTCCGGTCCGCTCGGTGGTGCGGAGGGTGGGTCCGGTCTTGCGGGACGCAGCGCCGGCGTCGAGGCTCGGGCTCGCATGTCCTCCCTCCCCGCTCAGTTCACGAACGTCACCGTCGTCACGAAGGCCAACATCTATTTTGACGGCAAAGTCGTCAGCCACACGGTGCTGCTCGCCGATAACACCAAGAAGACGCTCGGCCTGATTTATCCGGGCGCGTTTCACTTCGGCACCGGCGCGCCCGAGCGCATGGAGATCATCGCCGGCTCGTGCCGCGTGAAGATCGACGGCTCCGCCGAAACGCGCGACTACGCCGCTGGCCAGCACTTCGATGTCCCGGGCAATTCCGGTTTCGACATCGAGGTCACGAGCGGCATCTGCGAATACATCTGCTCGTTCCTGTAAGTTTTCCGCCCCGGGCGCGTCACGCGTAGCCCAAACGCGTTCAGTCCGCGCCGAGTTTCTCCCACAGAAACGCGAACGTTAGCGCCACGCGCGTGGCGAACTGCTCGCTCGTCACGCTGCCGTGATGGCCGCCTTCGGTGTTTTCGTAATAGTCCACGTCGTAGCCGAGCACGTCCATCTTCGCGGCCATCTTGCGCGCGTGGCCCGGATGCACGCGGTCGTCGCGCGTCGTCGTGTAAAACAGGATCGGCGGCAGCTTCCGGCCGGGACGCACGTTTTGATACGGTGAATAGCGGCTGAGATACGCCCACTCCGCGGGCACGTCGGGATCGCCGTATTCCGCCATCCAACTCGCCCCCGCCAGCAGCCGGTGATAACGCTGCATGTCGAGCAGCGGATTCCCGCAAACGACCGCACCGTAAAGTTCCGGATGCCGCAGCATCGTTGCGGCGACGAGCAGTCCGCCGTTGCTGCGGCCCTCGATACCGAGCCGCGTCGGCGAGGTGATTTTTCGTGCAACCAGGTCGCGGGCGACGGCCTCGAAATCTTCGAAGCATTTGACGTGGTTTTCCTTCAACGCGCCGAGATGCCACTGCGGACCGAACTCGCCACCGCCGCGAATATTCGCGAGCACGAACACGCCGCCGCGCTCCAGCCACAGTTTCCCATACACGCCGTGCAGGTCTTCGTAGGAACCGGAATAGGACGGCGTGAGCGAGTTCTCGAATCCGCCATACGAGAACATCCACACGGGATTGCGGCCGTCATGACGCACCCCTTTTCGCGCGACGACAAAATACGGCACGCGCGTGCCGTCGGCGGACGTGCACCAGAACTGACGCGTCTCGAAGTTCTCGCCCGCGAACGTCGGCGCCTGCTGCTTCAACGCCACCGGCGACGTCGTCCCCGCCGGCACCCGATACAAAGTCGGCGGCGTCGTGAACGTTTCGAATTTCACCCACGCGTCGCCCGTCAGGTCGTCCAGACTGATCACGCTCAACGCGCCATTCTCGGGAAACGCGATCGTTTCGCGTGTCCATCCTTCCGCCGTCGGCGTCAACCGATCCAGCCGTCCGCGCACGTTATCGAGCATGCTCACGAAGATCGCGCGCTTCCCCACATGCGCTTCCTGCACGATCACGCTGTCCGTGTTCGCGACCAGCAGATCGATCGCACCCTCGTCGCCGCGAAGCAACGCCGGCTCGGCGAGCACGATGGCGCCGGCGGGAAACGTCTTCCCTGCAACCGCCCAATCTTCGCGCAACGCGATCACGAGCCGGCCGCGAAACGCATCCACAACTTTCGCCGTCGCCGGAATGGCGAGCGGCCGCACCGCGTCGCCGTCGATTTGAAAATACCGCGCCGTCCAAAACGTCTCCGCCTCCGTCAGCACGTGCACCGCGTCATCGCCCGAGCCGAAGCGGTTTGCCAGCACCCACACGCTTTTCACGCTGCCTTCATGAATCGTCTTCGCATCCGCCAGCGGCGTGCCGCGACGCCACCGTTTCAAGACGCGCGGATAACCCGATTCCGTGAGCGAGCCCGGCCCGAAATCCGTGCCGACATACAGCGAATCGGCGTCGCACCAGGCGACCCGCGACTTCGCCACCGGCAGCACGAAACCGCCGGGCACGAAGGCGCGCCTCGTCACGTCGAACTCGCGAACCTCCGCGGCGTCGCCTCCGCCCGGAGAGAGCTGGATCAGGCAGCGCGTCTCGTCCGGCTGCCGCCACACGGTTTCGCCAAACGCCCACGGCCGGCCCTCGGTCGCCGCGAGGGCGTCGACGTCGAGCACCGTTTCCCAACGCGGCTCCGCCTTCGCGAGCTCCGCCGCCGTGGTGCGACGGAAAAGTCCGCGCGGATGTGCCTCGTCCTGCCACAAATGATACAGCTGGCCGCCGTGCGCCCCGACTTCCGGAATTCGTGACGCGGAATTCAGGACCGCCAGCGCGTCGCGATAAAGTCCCGCATAGTCCGCCCGCGCCGTGAGCCGCTCGGCGGTGCGTTGGTTGCGCGCGTGCACCCACGCGAGCGCTCGTTCGTCGTCGATCTGCTCCAACCACCGGTAGCGATCGTCCGACTCTGCCGGTGTCGCAGCCTGAACCTCCGTCCAGGCTCCACCCCAAACCCACAGCCAGACGGCGGCGGCGCGACGAACTCCCCTTGAAATTGGCATGCGCGGACAAATACCTGCGTGGCGTCCGGGCGCACGCCGAATCACGAGAGGCACGATTCGCCGGCCGGCGTTTGCACGCGGACACGGTCCCGGGTAATCTCGCAGATGCAGCCCGGTTCGATCCGCCGCGAGAACGGCAAACTCCATTTTGAGATCGAGGAACGCGCCTTGCTCGCGTCCGCGAACGGCGACTTGCGAGTGGTGGATCCCGACGCGTTTCTCGAGTTTGTCGCGCGCAACTTCTTCACGCTCACGCATGATCTGCGCGGCGGGAAGCGGGCGACCTGGTGGGAGCGCTGGTGCGAATCGCTCGCCAAGGCCGCCGCCTCGACGGGCCATGGCGTGACGGATCGGCATGTCCCGGAACCGACCTGCGGGTGCGACCCCGAAGAACACGACGGCGGTTGAGCCGGGCGAAATTTCGCCGCCGATGCCGGTGGAACCAAACGGCGGGCTGGCGCTCCATGTCAGCCACCGAAGGACCTGTGGCACCGAATGAGCACTCTCGTTACGAACCGATCGCGTCTCCGAGAGCGCATCAACCGTTTGCGCTATCAGACGATGCCGCTGCTGTGGGCGCTCGTGCCGCCCACGGCGCTGCGCTTGCTGCCGGGAACTTCCGCCCAGTTCGGTCCGCCCCGACGCGCCGCGCGCTGGACTGAGTTTCGCCAGCGACCCGGGGTCGCGTGGCGCCGGGTTTTTCCGGAGCGCGTGCAGGTGCTGCCGCCCCCGTTTTTCTGCAACGATCCCGCCAACGCGCTCGCACGAGGCCGTGAAATCACCTGGCCCGAAGCGGGCGTCGCCGAAATCCCCGACGGCCGCGTGCTCGATGAAAACGCGTGGGTCGTCGGTCCGGGCGACACGTTTCTCGGCGATTTTTGTTTCATCGGTCACAATCGCCAGTCGCGCGTCTATCACATTCTGAAGCTGCATCCGGTGCAGCGGCTGCCCGGTCGCACGCTCAATCTTTGCAGCGCGCACGCCGTCACGAACTTCTTTCATTTCGTCATCGATTCGATCAGCCGCGTCGAGCTGGTGCGTCGTGCGGGCTACACGTGGGACGATTTCGACCGGATCCTGTTTCCGCGCTTCAGCAGTCCGATGACGGAGGAGATCGTCGACGCCGTCGGCGTGCCGCGCGACAAGATCCTGCGCATCGGCCGACGCGAACAGTTTCGCTGCGAGCGATTGATCCAACCGTCGTTCCCCGGGCCGCTCGCCTGCACGCCGTCGTGGGTCGTGGAGTTTTATCGCCAGCTATTTCCGCCGCCGCCGGGCCCGAGAACGCGGCGCCTCTATTTTCCACGCCGAGGCAATCGTCATCCGAGCAATGAGGCCGAGCTCGACGCGAAGCTGGCGGCACTCGGTTTCGAGACGATCGATCCGGTGAAGACGCCGGATCTGCGGCGCCGTCTCGGCGAGGCGAGTCACGTCGTCGGCGTGCACGGCGCGAGCCTGGCGAATCTGGTTTTCTGCGCGCCGGGCACGCGCGTGCTCGAGCTGATGCCGACGGAGATTTCCGAGCACTACAACCGCTGGTTTTATTTCACGCAATGCGTCGGCGGCGGCATGCCATATGGCGCGCTGATCGGCCGCTCGCGGAAACAGCGGTTGACGTCCTTCAGCCCGCAACCGAAAGCGCTTTTCGATCTGCCCCCTGGCGATCTCGATCGCGCACTCGACGCGCTGCTGGAGCGCGCGAGCTGAGCGCCCCGCTCGTCGTCGCGCCGGCGAGGCGGGAGCATTTTTCAAACCGAGGCTTGTTCGTCGCCGCGCGATGCGAATCGTAGCCGCACATGGCCCGCCGCTCGAAGCGCTCCCGTCGCTCCTCTTCCTTCGCCCCCTTTTTTCTCTGGCTCAACCTGATCCTCGCCGTCGCGATCGGCGGCTGGTATCTGGTGCAACCCACGGAGCGCCAGGCCGACGTCCGGCGGCTCGTCGCAAACACGTTCGAGCGCAAAAAGCAGATCTCGCCGCTCGATCTCGCGCGCGACCTTTGGGAGCTTTACTACCGCGACGCCGCGGCCGGGCGGATCGCCACCGGCGACAAATCGCTGCTCTACGGCGGCGTGCCGCTCGATCGTTCGGCCGACGCCAACGGAGCACTGCGGATTTTGAAGAATCGCGGCTACGTCGTGGGCTACAGCGACGCCCATGGCAATCCGGCGTGGGTCGCCTATCGCGTGGCGGACTTGGAGAACATTCCCGCGACGCCCCCGCGTCCGGAGAAATTCGAGGTCGATCGCCGCACGACGGCGCGCGTGTCGCCCGACGCCTACACGAACAGCGGCTACGATCGCGGCCATCTGGCGCCGAACTACGCGATCGCGATCCATTACGGGGCCGACGCACAGGCCGAAACGTTTCTGATGTCCAACATCACGCCGCAGCTCCACGCGCTCAACGCGGGTCTGTGGAAGGAACTCGAGATGAAAATCGCGACCAGCTACCCGGCGCGTTACGCGGAGGTTTGGGCGATCGTCGGGCCGGTGTTCGGCGCGAATCCGCCGCGCCTGCCCGGCGGCGTGTTGGTGCCGGAAGCGTTCTTCGCAATCCTCGTCGACGAACATGAGGGGAAACTGCGCACGTTCGCGCTGCTCATTCCCCAGGATGCCGCGCCAAGCAACGACGTCGCGCGATTCCTGACGACGATCGACGAGATCGAACGCCGCACGCAGCTCGATTTCCTGCCGGAGCTCGACGATGTGTCGGAAAACGAAATCGAGCGCGTCCGTGCCGCGCGCGTGTGGTGAGGCGGCGCCTGCACTTGCAGGCGGACGGCTTCGCGCTCTTTGTGGGAAGATCGCTTTTCTTCGATGAACCTGACCAAGCACTGGGCCGCACAACTGGATGATTACGTGATCGATCTCGCCTGGTCGCCGACCGGCGCCGAGATCGCAGCCGCGAGCGCGTCCGGACCGGTGGCGATTTTCGATGCCAGGGAAGGCGCGCGTCAGCACGAGCTGCCCGGCCACACCGACGGCACCAATTGCCTCGCCTGGCAGCCGGCTTCCAGCTCCTCGCTCTCGGCTCCCGGCTCTGGACTCGTCCTAGCCACCGGCGGCCAAGACGGCGCCGTGAAATTCTGGGACGCCGCCGCCGGCCAGCACACCGCGTCCGCGTCGCTCGGCTCCGCCTGGGTCGAACATCTCGCCTGGCGCCCGCAGCCCTCCGGCTCCGAGCTTTCGGCTCTGGGTTCTCAGCTCCTCTTCGCTTCCGCCGGCAAAACCCTCGTCGCGCTGCGGCCCGATGCGTCGGTCGCGCACACGTTCAAGGCTGCGCCGAAAACGATTTCCGCCCTCGCCGCGCAACCGGCGGGCGGGTGTATCGCGGCCGCGTATTTTGGCGGCGTTTGTTTGTGGGACGCTGACGACTTCGTCGTGCAGAAGGAGTTCCCCTACAGCAACGGCATCGCCGCGCTGGTCTGGTCGCCCGACAACAAATGGCTCGTTTCCGGCAACCAGGATCCGTCGGTGCACCTGTGGATTCCCGAGACCGACATCGAGCTCCACATGAGCGGCTACGAAGGAAAGGTGAAATACCTCTCCTTCGATCACACGTCGCGCTGGCTGGCGACCGGCGGCGGGCGTGACGCCTGCGTGTGGGATTGCAGCGGCGAGGGCCCCGAGGGCCGCGAGCCGCAGATGTTTCCGCACGACGCGCCGATCTGCGCGGTGGCGTTTCAGCGCACGCACGGACTGCTCGCGAGCGCGAGCAACGACGGCGTCGTGCAGCTCTGGAGTCCCGACCGCAAACAGCCGCTGCGCGCGACCGTGCGGATGCCGGCCGCCGCGACGAAACTGGTCTGGTCCCCCGACGATGCCCAGCTCGCGATCGGCACCGAAAAGGGCCACGTTTTCGTCCTGAAATGCGAGGCGTGACCGTGGGGGGCGCCGGGCAACGTCAGAAGTCGAAGCCGAAGAGCACGCGCAGTCGTTGGTAATCGGATACGCGGACGTCGGGATTGTTGTAACGGATCTCGTGACGCGCGCCGATGGTCAGTGTCTCGGTCAGCTTCTTGTTGATCTCGAAACGGTTTTCCCAGCCGTCCGACTGGTCGGAGAGCGAGTAATACCACACGCCGCGATTCGTGAGCGAAATCCGCCACGGCAGCTTCGCCTCGAACTCCGCGAACATCGACTCGACCGTCTGCGAAAGCTGGTCGCCGCCGTTCACGACCCAGGTGTTGAACATGTTCTCCGAGACGCCGGCGCGGAGTTTGCGGGTTTCCTTGTTGAAGACGTTGATGCCCGCGCCGACCTCCTGCTGGAGCAGCAGGTAGTCGGCCGGCAGGCCGCCGCGATAATAGGCGCGGTTCCACTCGAGCGTGGGCCGGTAAACGCCAAAGAATTTGCCCGGAAAATCGTGCCGCCACACGCCGTCACCGCGGATCATGTCGGTGCTCACGACCTCGTCGACCGAGCCATAATCGTAGCGTGCATTCAGCTGCACCTCGTCGCTCTTCCACTTCCGCTGCAACCGGGCCTCCACCGAAACCGTGCTGCGATCGCGCGCATCCTGCAGCGCCTCGGCACTCACCGCGAAGCGCCCGTGCCACGAACCGAAAAACTGCTTCAACTGGCGCGCCATCTCGCGCGGCGAGAACGGTCCGTGCTCGACCGTCACCGTGCCGGTGCCGCCTTCCACATCCACGACCGGCGCGAGTTCCGGCTCCGGCATTTTCGCGAGGATGACTTCCGCGTCGGCGGCCGACACGTGCAGCAGCCCGAAGCGCTCGGATTGAAACACGACGGTGTCGCCGATCTTCTCCACGAAATGACCGCGCACCCGGTCGCCGTCCGCAAAGACCAGTTCATCGAAGGCCGGCGCGGGCGGCGGTTTCGGCGCATGCGCCGAGGCGTGATCGGTCGCCGGCGCGAACAAGGGATCCGAGGACTCGTCGGCGCGCGTCACCGTCGCCGCGCCGCATATCCCTGCTATCAACCACAGTCCGAGAAGCTTGCGGATCGTTCGGCAGGAGCTCACCCGCCGTTCGACGTCGGAGAATGTTAGCGGTTTCAGGAAATTATGCAGCATGCAGGCCCGCACCGCCTCCCTCCCGCGGAGCGACGTCGAGGTCGCGAACCGCGACGCGCGGACCCGCGCGTCAGTTGCAAGCGATGCAGCGGGCACCGTGCAGAAATTTCTCCAGCGAGGGAAGTCTCCGTTTTGGGAATGGGGATTTTTATTTCCCTTTATCGCGACTCCGTGTGCCGAACTTATGCGTATGCCCTTGAGCCGCGCATCGCCGAACCCACGCTGAGCGCATGCGCGTTTTCATGTCGCTACTCGCTCTTGCCGTCGCGCTGACGCCCGTGGGTAGCCGCGCGAAAGACGCGGTCTCGATCGCGGCGGCCGCCAATCTCGTCTTCGTCATCGAGGACCTGAACGCCGCGTTTCGCGCGGAGGAGCCCGACACGCGCCTCACCGTTGCCACCGGCGCGTCGGGCAATCTGGTCGCGCAGATCACACACGGCGCGCCGTTCGATGTGTTTCTCTCCGCCGACACCGACTACCCGCAGTCGCTGATCGCCGCCGGCGTCGCGGAGGCGGCGACTTTCAAAATTTTCGCGATCGGCCGGCTGGTGCTCTGGACCACGCGGCCCGTTCTCCCCCCGGACGTGCCCGACGCAGATCCGGCGACGCGCATCGCTGCGCTCGTGCGTTCGCGGGCCGTCCGCAAACTCGCGATCGCCCACATCGACACCGCCCCCTACGGTCGCGCGGCGAAACAGACTCTCGTCGGGCTCGGTTTGTGGGAAACCGCCCACCCCAAGCTCGTCGTCGGCGAAAGCATTTCGCAAACCGCGCAATTCGTCGAAACGGGCAATGCCGACGCGGGCTTCGTCGCGCTCTCCCTCGTGCTCTCGCCCAAACTCAAGGATCGCGGCGCCTGGCTCGAGGTGCCGGCGTCGTGGCACGAGCCGCTCGCGCATGGCGCCGTCCTCACCTCGCGCGGCGCCAATAATCCCGCGGCGGCGCGCTACCTCGCGTTTCTCGGAAGCGAGCGCGCGCGGGAGATTTTTCAACGCTACGGCTACGACGTGCCGTCGGCACGCTGAACCGGCGCCACGCCAGCGATGCGCAACTGCCGGCTGGCCGCGGACCTCGCCGGCGATTTAGCTGCATGAGCTTGTCCGAACCCGCCTCCACGTTTCTCGGTCTCTCCGCGCCGCTCTGGCAGTCGCTCGCGCTCACGCTGCGACTCGCGGCGATCACGACGCTGGTGCTCGGATTGCTCGGCCTGCCGCTCGCCCACTGGCTGAACCGGACGCGCTGGCGCTTCGCACCGTTCATCGAAACGCTCGTCACGCTCCCGATCGTCCTGCCGCCCACGGTGATCGGCTTTTATCTGCTGGCGGCGTTTTCGCCGCAGCATCCGCCCGGGAGCTGGTGGAACGCGCTGACCGGCTGGCCGCTGGCATTTTCGTTCACCGGCCTGGTGATCGCGTCCGTGTTTTATTCGCTGCCCTTCGCGGTGCAGCCGTTTCAAGCGGCGTTGCGCAGTGTGCCGTCCGAGTTGCTCGACGCCGGCGCCGCACTCGGCGCCACGCCGCGTCGCGTGTGGTTGCGCCTCCACCTGCCGCTCGCATGGCGCGGCATCGCCGCCGGATTGACGCTCGGATTCGCGCACACGCTCGGCGAGTTCGGGGTCGTGCTCATGATCGGCGGATCGATCCCAGGCGTCACCCGCGTGGCGAGCATCGCGCTCTACGACGAGGTGCAGAAACTCGACTATGCGCAGGCGCACGCGTTCGCGGCGACGCTCCTCGTGCTCTCCTTTTTATTGCTGCTGCTGGTCACGTTTCTGCAACGCCGACGGCGCTGACCGCGCGGGCGCTTGACGCGTCTGGCACACTCGCGGCAATTCCCATCGCTTGATCTCCGCCGCCCTTCATCGCCTTCAGCCGCTTTCGCTCCTCCGCCGCTTGCTCGCGGCCGGAGGCATTGCGCTGATTCTGCTCCTCGGCGCGGCGGCGGTCAGTCCGGGACTGCACGACCGGCTGCACGACGGCGCGCACGCGAGCGAAACCAATCACACGTGCGCGGTGGTGTTGTTTGCGAGCGGGGTGACGAGCGCCGTCGCGACGATCGCGGTCGCCGCGTCCGCCATCGCGTGGCGCGACCGGATCGTGTTGCCGGCGGCGAAACTTTTTCTGTCGCCACCGCGTTACCTGCGTCAGCCGGAACGCGGGCCGCCGGTTGGCTGAGTTGATCGATTGCGAAGCTTGCGCGTGAGCGCCGCGGCCGTTTTCGGCCGGCGCGCGCGGAAGCGTTTAGCCGTGGCGTGCGTCGATTGGGCGCCGCGCGGTCACGTCCGTTCTGCAACCCAATTCAGCATGTCACTTTTTCCTCGCTCCTCCTGTTTTCTTCTCGGCTCGGCGACGTTCGCTCTAGCCCAGCCCACCACGCCGGCGCCGTTTCACGACGACGCGATCAGCCTCGACCGGCTCGTCGTTTCCGCCGGTTTCCACGACAAAACCGCCTTCGATCTCGCCCAAGGTTCGTCGATCCTCGCCGGCGCCGATCTGCAGCGACGCGCGCAGAGCACGCTCGGCGACACGCTCGACGGCACGCCCGGCGTGAACGCGACTGCCTACGGTCCAGGCGCAAGCCGGCCGATCATTCGCGGACTCGGCGGCGATCGCGTGCGTGTGCTCCAAAGTGGAATCGGCGCGCTCGACGCCTCGAACATCAGTCCGGATCACGCGGTCGCAATCGAGCCGCTGTTCGCCGAGCGCATCGAGGTGCTGCGCGGTCCCGCCACGTTGCTTTACGGCAGTTCGGCGATCGGTGGCGTGGTCAATGTCGTCGACAACCGCATCCCCGAACGTCCGCCCACGACACCGTTTTCCGGGGCGCTCGAGGTGCGCGGTTTCGGCGCGGCCGATGAAGCGACCGGCGTCGCGGCGCTCAGCGCCGGTTCGCGCGACTTCGCCGTGCAGGTGAATGCGTTGAAACAACACGCCGGCGACGTGCGCATTCCGGGCGTCGCCCGCACCGATGCCGACGCGCCGCCGAATCAGCCGCGCGGAATCCTGCCCAACAGCGACGTCGACACCCGCAGCGGCTCGCTGGGCGCGACGTGGTTCGGCCGGGCCGGTCATGTCGGGCTCGCGGTGAGTCGTTACGAGACGAATTACGGCGTGCCCGTCGGCGAGCCGATCAGCCTCGCGCTGCACCAGGAGCGGCTCGATCTCCATGGCGAACTCACGCAGCCGTTCGGCGTTTTCCGCGGGATGAAAGCGCAGCTCGGCTTCGGCGATTACCGTCACCGCGAAATCGCGGAGCACACGACCGTGAACACGACGTTCGAGAATCGGGCGTGGGAAGGTCGCGTCGAGCTGCCGCACGAATGGCGCGACGGATTGAGCGGCACGCTCGGCGCGCAAGCGAACGGCAGCGACTTCGCCGCGATCGGTGAGGAAGTCGCCACGCCGCCTTCCGTCACCGAGACGCAGGCGATTTTCCTGCTCCAAGCATGGAAACGACGCGCGGTGACGCTGCAGTTCGGCGGCCGCCTCGAGCGGCAATCGCTGCGGCTCGGCGACGTGCCCGACGGTTTGCCGCCGGTTGACGGCTACGCGGCGCGCTCCGGCGAAACCCGCCGCGGCACGCGCGCGAGCGGCTCGGTCGGCGTGGTGGTTTATCCGGCGAAGGATTGGTCCGCGGGCCTTTCGCTTTCGGTTTCCGAACGCTTGCCGACCGCGCAGGAGCTTTTCTCGAACGGGCCGCACGGCGGCACCGGCGCGTGGGAAGTTGGTCGTGCCGATCTGTCGGCCGAACGTTCCGCCGGGCTCGAATTCAGCGTGCGCAAGCGCGCCGGCTTTCTCACCGGCGCGATCAGCGCGTTCGTGAATCGATTCGACGGCTTCATTTTCGAACAACGCCTCGCCGACGATGCGATTCCCCCGGAGCTGAATGCGGAAGGTCTCACGCCGTATCAATTCACCGCGAAA
This sequence comes from Opitutaceae bacterium, assembly GCA_040255565.1. Lineage (GTDB taxonomy): Bacteria > Verrucomicrobiota > Verrucomicrobiia > Opitutales > Opitutaceae > Opitutus. The sequence goes on from JBDZVH010000005.1 coordinate 145,825, forward strand.
GACGCGAAGTTCTACGGCGGCGAAGCGGAATTGGTTTTCCATCTGATCGAACGCGACCGCGACTCGCTTCATTTGCAGCTCACGTCGGACTTCGTGCGCGCCGAGCAAACGAGCGATGGTCAACCGCTGCCGCGCACTCCGCCCCGGCGGTTCGGCGCGGCGTTGCGTTACGAAAGCGGGCGTTTTCGCGGCGGGTTCGAAGTGCGGCGCGTCGAGGCGCAGACACGCGTGGCGCCGGAGGAATCGACCACGCCGGGTTACACGTTGCTCAACGCCGACGTGAGCTATGGCTGGTTGAGTGGCGGTGCGAGCTACGAAGCATTTCTGCGCGGGACCAATCTCACGGATGCGGACGCGCGCGTGCACGCATCGTTCTTGAAAGAGTTTGCGCCACGGCCCGGACGCGGGGCGCTCGCCGGTTTGCGCCTGCGGTTCTGAGCCGCGGCGCCGATTACTCGCCGAGGCCAAACACGGCCTTGGCGTAGTTCTCGGCAGAGAATGGCTGCAGGTCTTCGGCCTGTTCGCCGAGACCGAGGAAATAGATCGGAATCTTCAGCTGACGATAAATGCCCACGATCGCGCCGCCGCGGCTGGTGCCGTCGAGCTTCGTCACGACGAGGCCGGTGAGGCCGAAGCTTTGGTGAAAGATCCTCGCCTGCTCGATCGAGTTGGAGCCGAGCGAACCGTCGACGACGAGCCAGCGATGTTGCGGCGCGTCGGGATCGTTTTTCTGCAGCACGCGGCGGATCTTCGCGAGTTCCTCCATGAGGTTGCTCTTCGTGTGCAGCCGGCCGGCGGTGTCGACGATCAGATAATCGCGTCCGCGCGCGTGCGCCGCTTTCCAGGCGTCGAACGCCACCGCGGCGGCGTCCGCGCCGGTGTGGCTCGCGACGATATCGAGCTCGAGGCGCGTGCCCCAGGTTTTGAGCTGCTCGACGGCGGCGGCGCGAAACGTGTCGCACGCCGCGAGCGTGACCGACCTGCCGTCCTGCTTGAGCCGCCAGGCGAGTTTCGCGGCGGTGGTGGTTTTGCCCGAGCCGTTCACGCCGATCATCGCGATCACGATGGGCTTTTTGTCGGCGGCGGGCGCGGCCAATTCAGCACCGCTCCCGTTCAGCACGCCTTCGCTACCGGCGAGCACGCGCTTCAACACGGCGCTGCCGATTTCGGCGGCCTGCTGGCCCTGGAGTTCCTTGTCCTTGCCGTAGGCCTTGCGGATTTCCTCGAGAATTTCCGTCGTGGTCTCGACGCCGAAGTCCGCGGTGTAGAGCGCTTCCTCGAGTTCCTCGAGCGACGCGGCGTCGATCTTGCGCCCGCCGAACAGGCCGCGCGTCTTCGTCGCAATCGCCGAGACGGTCTTCGAGAGACCTTCCTTAAACTTTTTGAAGAGACCGAACATCGGAAAAGGAGCGAGTAGTGAGTAGCGGGTAGCGAGTAGACGCAAGGCACGCAGCCAGGTTCGCTACTCACTACCCGCTACTCGCTACTTCATCTGCTCACTCCGCCTTGCGCGCGTCGCGGCCGACCTGGTCCTTCAGGCGGTCGAGGATGCCGTTGATGAAGCGCTTCGCGTCGGCGTTGGAGAATTGTTTCGAAAGGTCGATCGCCTCGTTGATCGAGACGACCGGCGGGATGTCCTTGCGGTAGATCATCTCGAACATCGCGAGTCGCAGGATCGCGAGGTCGATCTTGGCGATGCGGTCGAACTCCCAGTTGTGGGCGAGCGTCTTGATGCGTCCGTCGATCTCCTCGACGTGCTCGATCACGCCGTGAATGAGCTCATCGCCGAACGCGTAGTGGTCGCGCGGATGCTCCATGTTCTCGAAGAACAACCGCAGGTCCTCGGTCAGGTTCTTCGGAGCGTTCATGCTCCACGCGAAAAGATATTGGAGCGCGGCGACACGGCCGTCGCGGCGCTGGGCAAATTGGGCCTTGCTCATCGGGAAAAGGATTTCTTCAGCACGGCCATTTCGAGCGCGGCCGCGGCAAACTCCCCGCCGCGATCGATCCGGCCGCGGCAGCGGGCCTCGGCTTGGGCGCGGGTGTTGGTCACGATCACGCCGTTGATGACCGGGATTCGCGTGGCGAGTGCCACGCCCTGCAAAGCATGCGAAACGCTCTGCCCCACCATCTCGTGATGCGAGGTGTCGCCGCCGATCAGCACGCCGAGACCGATCACGACATCGCGGCGACGGCGCGCCAGTTCGCTGGCCGCCCAAGGCACCTCGTGGGAACCGGGCACGCGGACGACCGCGATCGCTTTCTCCTTCACACCGGCGGCGCGCAATTTCGCGACCACACGGTCGAGCAGCGCGTCGACGAGCTCGCCGTTGAAGCGCGCCGCGACGATCCCGACGCGAAACGCGGCACCCTTGATCACCTTTTCACTCGGAGCAGCCAGACTCATGGACCGGCTATCGACGAGGCCAAAGCGGTTTTCGGCAACTCAAAACCCACGCCGGTTTCGGGCGGGGTCCCGGCCACGGTCAAAGCGGCACCTGCTCGACAATCTCCAAGCCGTAGCCGTCGAGGCCCACAACCTTGCGATTGCTGCGCGACATCAAGCGGATGCGGCGCAGTCCGAGCGCCGCCAGGATCTGCGCGCCGGTGCCGTAATCGCGGATGCTCATCGGCGGCGGCGCCTCGCCGGGCTTGGCGTCGAGCCGACGGATCAATTCCGCGCCACCATTCGCGTGCTCCATATAGAGCACCACCCCACGCCCGGCGCGAGCGACCGCTTCCAGCGCGGCGGTGAGCGAATGATGCGAGCCCTCGCCGCGCATGCGAAACACGTCGCCGAGCAAATTCTCACTGTGCACCCGCACAAGCGTCGGCTCCGCCGTCAACGCTCCCATCACCAACGCCAGGTGATGGCGTCCGTCGAGCTTGCTGCGAAAAACATGCAGCGAAAATTCACCGAATTCCGAGGCAAACGGTCGCGTGCAGACCAGCTCGACGAGGTTTTCCCGTTTCGCGCGGTATTCGATCAGCTGCGCGATCGAGATCATCCGCAGGCCGAAACGATTCTTGAATTCGATCAACTGCGGCAGCCGCTGCACGGTGCCGTCGTCGTTCACCAGCTCGCACAAGACGCCGCTCGGATGCAGGCCGGCCATCTGCGCGAGATCGACGGCGGCTTCCGTGTGGCCGGCGCGCTCGAGGACGCCGCCCGTGCGCGAACGCAGCGGGAAGACATGTCCGGGCTGCACCAGCTGCTCCGGGCGCGCCTCAGGATCGGCGAGGATGCGAATCGTCTGCGTGCGATCGTGCGCGCTGATGCCGGTGGTGATACCGTCCGCGGCGTCGACGCTGACCGTGAAATCCGTGCGCTGCACCTCGCGGTTGCGCTGCACCATCGGCCCGAGCCCGAGGCGGCGCAGTTGCGGCTCGATCGTCGGCACGCACACGATGCCGCTGCAGTAGCGGATCATCATGTTCACCGTTTCGGGGGTGGCCTTCGACGCGGCCATGATGAGGTCGCCCTCGTTTTCGCGACTCTCGTCATCCGTCACGATCACGAGCCGGCCGGCCGCGATGTCGGCAATGACGGATTCGACGGAGTCGAAAGGCGAAGTCTCAGAGGCGGACATGGGGGATCGAAGATCGCGAGCCGGCGGAAGGTGTCAACGGCTGCGGGAATCGCGGCGTTGCGACCGGAAATTTACGGAGCGTAGGACACGTTGTAAGCTTCGACCGGGTCGTCGTTGCCCTCGACAAAGAGCGTGATCGAGAGCCGGAAATTATGCGGCGGGCGGATGATGCGGGGGGAGCTCAGCGAGGTGCCGTCCGCGCCGGGATTGAGCACGAGCCGCTCGTCGCTCGGCTGATACTTCACGGGCCAGCGCAAGGTCGCGCGCGCCACGTCGGGTGCGGTTTTCTTTTTCTCCGCGTCGTAGAACGAGAGCACGAAGGTGCTGTTCACCAGTTCGAGGCCGAGATACGTGCCTTGAGGCCGCGCGATTTCGAGGCCCTTGATCTTCGGCGTCTCGGCAGCGGGCGGCGAGGATTTGCCCGGAGCTTTCGGAGTCGCCGCCTGCAAACCACCGGCCAGCAGCAGCGCCGCGACCGCCATTCCCGCGCGAAGGAGTTTCATGGGCGGCAGCCTGTCGGGCCGCCCGGCGGATCGCAAGCACCCGCAGGCGCACGGCGGTTTCGCCGAACGAGGATTTAGGCTCGTTATGACACGGCCGGGCTGCACGCTTTGCCGCGCACAACGGCCTATGAATTCTCATACCGGTTTCCGTCGCTGGCTGCCGCCGATCGGCTCGCCGGCCTACCATTTGATGCTGTCGGCGGTCGCGATCTTTGTGCTGGGTCCGCTCGGTGGCATCTCGGCGGCGTTCATGAATTTCTCCATCGGGTTTTTCATCGGCGGCCAGGTGCTCGCGGGGATTCTTGGAAGCGTCGTGACACTGCCGTATGGTCCCGAGGGCAAGCATGGCGCCAACTACATGCAGACGATGGCGGCGTCGGTGGCGGGCTTGTGCGGCATGGGCGTGCTGGCGCAGGCGATGGCGTGGATGGGCCTCGCGGAACCGCCGGCGTGGCAGCTGATGTTGTATTTCATGTGCATCGGCATGTTCGGCGTCGGCCTGGGCATGCTCTATACGCCGGTGCTCGTCGATCGGATGCAGTTATCGTATCCCTCGGGCTTCGCGGTCGCGAACATCCTGCGTGCGCTCACCGATCCAGTGCTGTTGCGCCGTTCGGTCGCGAAGCTGGGCGGCGGCATGTTCTCCGGCTACGTCGTGGGTTTCGGTGCGATGAAGATCGCGACGCTGGGCGCGATCGGAGTGTCGGCTTCGACGGTCGGCGCCGGGCTGATCGTCGGCGCGCGCATCGCGGTGCCGGCGCTCGTGGTCGCTTTGATCGGCATCTGGCAAACGCCGAACCTCATCGCGGCCGGCTGGCTCGAAGCGGGCGAACCGTTCCGCAAAATCGGTTTCATCATCGCGCTCGGCACGATCCTCGGCGCGGCGGCGGTCGACATCGTTTTGATCCTGATCGAAGCGGTGAAACGTTTCGCGCAACCCGCAGCCGCGGTGGCGGCGACCGAGGAATGGAAACGCGTGAACTCCATCCGCCTGTTGCTGTGGATCGCGTTTTGGGGTGCGGGCGTGGTGCTCGTCGGCAGCCAGGTGCTGCACCAGCCGGTTTATTTTCTCACGATCTCGGTCGCGCTGTCGTTCGTGTTCGTGCTGATCAACGGCATCTCGCTCGGCATCTCCGATTGGAATCCGATCTCGAGCGCCTTCGTGCTGACGGTGTTCATCCTCGCGTCGCTCGGTTTGAAGGAACCGACGGTCGGATTGATGTGCGCCGCGATTCTGTTCATCGCGTGCAGCGTCGGCGGCGACATGCAGCAGGACCGCTCGACGGGTTGGCGGCTGGGCACGAACCGCGTCGTCCAATTTCGCTACCAGGTCATCGGCATCGCGAGCGGAGCGGTGCTCGCGGTGGTGCTCGCGAAAGTGTTCATGAGCGCGTATCCGGTGCTGCTCGAGGATCAGTTCACGAATCCGAACGTGCCCGGCGCGCAACAATGGCAGTCGGCGATGACCTACAAGATCGTCGGCGCGCTGAAGGGCATCACGAATTCCCAGCCGCACGTGATGAAGGCGCTCTGGCTGGGCATCGGCATCGGTCTCGCGATCGAAATCCTGCGCAAGGTGATCAAGCGTTCGCGCCGTTACCAGACGTTCGTCACCAGCGGCAAGGGCGGACGGACCTTCGACTTCTGTTTCGACGCGGTGCTGCTCAGCAGTCCTTACGCGTCCTCGTTCGGCGGTTTCGTGGAGCTGCCGACGGTGCTCTGGTGGACGGCAGGCGGCGTGATTGGATCGCTCTTCACCACCTGGCATGTCCGGCGACTTGCGACGGTGCACGCGCCCTCCGGCGAAGCGGAGCTGCCAGCCGACATGAGCACGACGTCGCTCGTGGGCGGCGGCCTGATCGCCGGCGATTCGCTCGCGGCCTTGACCGTGGGCATCTACGGATTGCTTTCGACCGTGCTCTAAATTTCCCGGACGAGAACCTCATCAGCCGCGGATCTGCTGCGGCTTGGCCGAGGGCTTGGTCTTTTCTTCGCGCGAGGGGCCGACGGTGTCGGCGGCGACGGCTCCGCGCTGACCCATCGGCTCCTGGGGTGCATCCGTGGTATCCTTTACCGTCTGCCGCTCCATTTCGGCGTTCAGCTCCGCGCCGACCAGAATCGCATACGCGGAGAGAAACAGCCACATGAGAAACACGACCACGGCTCCGAGCGAACCGTAGGTTTTGTCGTAGCTGCCGAACTTCCCGACATAGAGCGAGAACGCCAGCGAACCGAGCACCCACAGCAGTGTACCGACGCCCGCGCCCCACGTCACCCAGCGCCATTGCGGCTCGTTGCGACTCGGGGCGAAGCGATACAACACGGCCAGCGCGATCATGAAACCAAGGACGAGCACCGGCCACCGCAGCCAGCCCAGCAGCGCCGAGGTATCTCCACTCAAGGGCAGGAAGTTCAACAACGACGGCAGCACCGCCACGAGGCCGATCGCCAGCACGGCGCCGACAATCGCAAACAACGTCAGCCCGAGCGAGACGAGCTTCAGCTTGAAAAAGCCGCGCTTCTCGCGCTCCCCATACGCGATGTTGAGCCCGATGATCATCGCCTGAATCGCGCGCGAACTGCCGTAGAGCGCGATCGCCAGGCTGATGGCGAGCCCGATGCCGGCCGTTTGGTTGTCCGAGGTCAGCCGCGTCATCTGCTCCTCCAGCAGCGGCATCACCTCGCCCGGCACGATCTGCCCCAGCGACGCGATCTGTTCGCTGACGCGCTGTGGGTCGGACACGAGCGCGTAGATCGCAACCACCGCAGCCAGCGTCGGCACCGCGGCGGAAAACGCGTAGAACGCCACGCCCGCGGCCACGATCGACAGGTTGTCCTCGGCAAGCTGCTGCTTGGTGCGCGACAGGATGTCGAGCCAGCCCCGCGCCGGCACCTCGCTCGGTTTGTCGGCGTGGCGGCCGCGGCCGGACTCACGGTTCGCGCGCGGGGCGGAGTCGTTTTGATTCTTCATTAGGGCTGGGATCTTCCGAGCACCGCCTGTGCCCGGCGGCGCCGGCATCCCGCCGCCGCAGCAAGCCTCTCAACGCGAGGCGGAAATCGACGCGTCTGTCTCCACGGTGGCACTACACCGCCGTTGCATTGTGCCGCGGTCTCCGCCCGCAACGGGCAAACTGCAACGGCGCCCGCGCGCCCGGCGCTAATCCGAGCTGCTACGGATTTGCGCCTTCAACTCCCGCCAGCGGGCGAGCCGGTCCGCGATCTTCGCCTCCCACCCGACCGGCTTCGGCGTGTAGAGCGTCAGCGGTTTCTCGAGGTAATCGTCGCCCGAGATGTTCTCCGGATAGTCGTGCGAATACTTGTAGCCCTGGCCCTGCCCGAGCCGCTTGTTGGCCTGGCCGCTCTTGCTGCGGAGCGCCGACGGAATCGTCTGCACCGGTTGCGATTTCAGCGCCGCATGCGCCTCGCCCAGCGCGAGCGTGGCCGTATTGCTCTTCGGCGCCGTCGCGATATAGAGCGTGGCGTGCGCGAGCGTGAGCTCCGCTTCCGGCAGGCCGACAAAATCGACCGCGTGATGCGCGGCGACCGCGAGCGGCAACGCCTGCGGGTCGGCGAGACCGACATCCTCGCTCGCGAGAATCACCAGCCGCCGCGCGATGAAGCGCGGGTCCTCGCCGCCCTCGAGCATCTTCGCCAGCCAATACATCGCCGCGTCGGGATCGCTGCCGCGGCAGCTTTTGATGAACGCCGAGATCGTATCGTAATGCTCGTCCTCGTCGGCATCGTAACGAATCCGCCGCTCGCGCGCGAAAATCTCAAGCTCGTACGCGGTCAGCTCCGCGCCTTCCGGCAGTCCCAGCACCAGAACTTCGAGCGCATTGAGCGCGCGACGCAGGTCGCCGCCGCACAGCACCGCGAGATCCGCCAGAATTTTGTCGTCGGCCGTGACGCGACGGGCCCCCAACCCCCGCTGGGTGTCGGCGAGCGCCTGCTTCAACACGCCGGCGACCGCGCTCGTCGCTAGCGGTTCGAGCCGGAAGAGATGACTGCGCGAAAGCAGCGGCGGGTTGACGTAGAAACCCGGATTGTGGGTGGTCGCGCCGATCAGCCGGACGGTGCCTTCCTCGACATCCGGCAGCAGCAGATCCTGCTGCGATTTGTTGAAGCGATGCAGTTCGTCGATGAACAGGATCGTGGCGGACTCCGGCAACTTCCGCGCGGTCGCAAGGATGTCGCGCAACTCGGCGACGTTGGACATCACCGCGTTGATGCGCACGAAGCGGCTGTTGGTTTCGCGGGCAATCGCCTCGGCGATGCTCGTTTTTCCACAACCCGGCGGCCCGTAAAAAATCAGCGAGCCGAAACGATTCTGCGCCACGAGGCGCGGCAGCAGGCTGCCCGGCTTCAAAATGTGATCCTGGCCTACGACCTCGCTCAGCCGTCGCGGCCGCATGCGCGCGGCGAGCGGCTGGTGCGCCGGCTTTCTGGACGTCGACGCCGACGGCAGAGGCATTTCGTCGGCAAACAAATCGGGTTGATCCGCGGAAGGCATCGGGTGGAGCAGGCACGAATGAACCCGACGGTTCGGGAACGCAAACCGCCGTTCGCCCCGCGCTTCACACCACCCACACCCGCCAGTGCGAACGCGAAAAAGCAGTGTTCAGCTGCCGCAGGAAATGGTTAAAGAATTGCATGAACCCCCGCTGTCTTGGCCATCGCGCGCCACTGCTCTGGCTCGTGCTGCCGATGATGGCGGGGTTGGCCTTCGCGCATCGGATCGGAATCGGTCAGGCGGGCTGGCTTCTGACAGGAGCAGCGCTCGCGGCCGCCGGTGCACTGCGAGCCGGTTTGTGGCGGCCGCGCGGCTTCGTTCCGCTGATCGCGCTGGCCATGTTCCTCGCTGGCTGGGCGAGTTATGCGCTGCACCGGCCGAAACTCGAAGCGTGGAAGCGACTGCCGCCGCGCGAGGCGCGCCTGGGTTTGCGGGTCCTGCGGACGTTTGCGTCGGTGGAAGCCGGACGCGTCAGCGGCATCGCGCGAGTCGAGCAAACCGAAGCGCATCTGCGCGACCTCGTGGGACAACGGGTTTATTTCTCACTGCAGCGGACCTCCGATTCGCCCGCGCTCGTCCTCCGGTCGTCGCTGATTTCGGCGATCGGCGTGCTCGCGCTGCTGCCGGCGGATCCGCCAGCCAACAGTTTCGATGGTTATCTGGCCGACTCTGGCGTGAATTTCCGCTTCGGCCGCGGACGCCTGCTGGCGGAACAGGAAGCGCCCACCGTGTATCGACGCTTCTGCGCGCGCCAGGCGGACCGGCTCGCGGCAATCCTCGGCGGGGACGTGGAGCAGAAGCAGCCGGAACTCGTCGGCGTGTTGCGCGCGATGATGCTGGGGCGGCAGAGCGAGTTGACCGACGAGCAGGAGACACTTTTCCGACGCAGCGGGACGATGCATGTGTTTTCGATCAGCGGACTGCACATCGCCGTGATCGCGGGCGGGCTGCACGCGCTGTTGCTCTTGCTGCGCCTGCCGCGCAGCGGACAGTTCGCGATCGGGCTCGGTGCGTTGTGGCTTTATGTGGATATCACGGGCACGGTGCCGTCGGCCGTGCGGGCGTTTTGGATGGTGGCGCTGGTGCAGTCGTCGCTGCTCTGGCGGACGCCGCGCAATCCGCTTTCGGCGCTCGCGACCTCGGCGCTGCTCGTGCTGCTGGTCGCGCCGCTGCAGCTCTTCAGCGCCAGTTTCCAGATGAGTTATGGCATCGTGGCCGCGCTGCTGCTGCTCGGACTTCCGCTCGCGGAAACCTGGCAGGCGCGACTGGCGCTGTTCCGCGATCTGCCCCCGGTGTCGTGGCGCTGGCACCACCGCCTCCGTGACGGGGGATGGCGCGCGATGCTCACCGCGACCGCGCTCGGTATGGCGGCGTCGCTCGTCAGCGCCGTGACCGGACTGATGTTTTTCAATCTGTTCACGCCGGCCGGACTCGTGGTGAACCTGTGGCTGATTCCGGGCACGTCGCTGGCGCTGCTCGCGGGTTTCGTCTCGCTGGTCTGCGGCCTGGTGGGATTCACGGCCGGCAGCGTGATCGCCAATCATGCCGCGGTCCTCGTGTTGTGGCTGATCGACCGGGGCGTGCGCATTTTCGCGGACTTGCCCGGCGCGTGGTTCGAGGGCGCGTTTCAACCGCCGGCGCTCGGCAGCGTGGCATTGGTCGCCTTGCTCGCCGCGATGGCGCTGGGTTACGCGCGGCACTGGCGAGGCTGGAACCGCGGCTACTGGACGCCCTTCGTCATCGTGGCGGTGGCTCTGGCAGCCGGCGTGAAGTTCGCCTGAACGCTGCGCTTTTTCTTTCGTGTCTTTCGGACGGCGCATGGTTTTCTCCGGTCTCATGAAAAGCGCCTACGAACTCGCGATGGAACGCCTCGCCAAGTCCGATCCCGACAGCGGCCGCAAGCTCTCCGACGCTCAGAAGTCGCGACTCGCCGAGATCGACCGCATCTATCAGGGCAAAATCGCCGAACGGGAAATCTTCCTCAAGAAGCAGCTCAACGACGCGCTCGTCGCCGGCAAGGCCGACGAATATCAGCAGATCCAGCAGCAGATCGCCAGCGAGCGCGCGCGGCTGGAAGAAGAGCGCGAGGAGGAAAAAGAGCGCGCGCGCCGCGGCTGACGAACGCGCGAGACTCGCTCACGCCCCGGACGAGTCGCCGGGATTGGTCGCGACCACTGCGATGCGCGCGCGGGTGGTCTCGGCGAGGGGCTTGAACGCGGACGACAACTGGCGCGATTGATCGCGCGCGATCCGCAGCACCGCCACGGGTTCGAGCGCGCGGACGGTCGCCGTGCGCCGCACGTCCTGCAGGACGGCAACCTCGCCGAAGTGATCGCCCGGACCGAGCACCGCGAGACGCTGCTCGCCGTCGGCTGACGACACCACCACCTCGACCGTGCCCGACTGGATGAGATACATCGCACGGCCCACGTCGCCCTGACGCACGATCGTTTGACCGGTCTCGTAGAGTTCGCGCGCGACTCCGACGTTTCCGCCCTCTTCCGCACTCGTGCTATCCCGGCCGAACAGCGGCACCGTCAGCCAGTCGAGCATCGTGCGCACCCGCTTCGACCAGGCCGGCAGATACACGATCATGCAGGCGCGCCACACGAGCCAGGCCAGCGGGCCTTTCAACGGCACGCCCCACAGCTGCCCCACCGCCTGGCCGAAACCGAGCACGCAACAATCGCCCATGCCCGTAAACGCATACGGGCGCAGCGGAGCACCGCGCAGCGTCCGCAGGAGATTCTCGCCGATCGTCGCGCCGCCCTGCATCGCATACAGCGCGAGCGGCGGGGCGGTGCCGCCGGTTTTCATCGGCACGCTCGCGCAATCGCCCGCCGACCACACCTGCTGCTCCACGCTCACGCGGCCAAACGCATCCGCCACCAGCCGGCCGTGCGCATCGCGCGGAAACGGCAGGCGGTCGAGCAGCGGATGCTGCGCCGCCCCGGTGCAGGAAATGATCGTGCGCGTGGGCAGCCGGCGACCGTCCGACAACACGGCTTCAAGCGGCGTGGCCGCCGTCAGCCGCAAGCCCAGCTCCAGATGGCAACCTCGCCGCCGCAGCACGCCCGCCGCATGCCGCGAAAGTGCGGGAAAACGCCGGCCCAGCTCCGGCAGGATATCCGCTCCACTGTGGACCAACGACACGCGCGCGTCCTCCGGCGGAATCGCCGCATAATCGCGCCGCAGCAGCTGACGCAAAAACTCCGCCAGCTCAGCCGTCACTTCCACGCCCGCGTAGTTTCCGCCCGCCACCACGAAATGCAGCAAACGACGGCGCTCCGCCGGATCGGGCTCCGCCTCCGCCAACTCGAGCATGCGCAGCAGGTGATTTCTCACGCGCACGCAGTCCCCGTAATCCTTCAACCGCAGCGTATGCTCGCCCACTCCGCGGTAGCGCGTGAGATCGTCGACCGAGCCGAGATTCAACACGAGGTGATCGTAGGATAGCTGCAACGGCTGACCGTCCAGCGCGCGGCTCACCTGCACGGTCTTGCGCTCGAGATCGATCGCGTCGATTTCGCCGCAGATGAATCGTCCTGGCGAAAACAGCCGGCGCGCCGGCGACACGATCTGGGCCGCCTGGATCTTGCCCACCAGCATCTCGGGCACGAGGCCGTGAAACGTGTGGAAATTGTGTTTGTCCACCACCACCAGCTCGACTTCTCCGCGGCACACCGCCGTCCGCAACCGCCGGGCCAGCCGGATCGCCACATAACCGCCGCCGAGCACCAACACACGGGGAATGCGCCGGCTCATGACACCTCCGCCGGGTTGAAAGGCGTGCGGGTGCGATGCAGCTCGAGCAGCTGCGTTCGCACCTGCGGATGCTTCGCCGCAATCCGCTCGAAGTCGTCGCGATCGAGCGCCAGCAAACGCGTCGACGACTGGGCGCGCGCGGTCGCTCCCCGCCGCTCCCCCGACAGCAGCGCCCCTTCGCCGAAACATCCGCCACCCGTCAGATGCGCGAGCGTCTCGCCCTGGCGGCTGATCCGCACCGTCCCTTCCTCGATGATGAACAGCCGATCACCGGGCTCCCCTTCCCGCACGATCACCTCGCCCGCCGGACGCCGCAGCGGCACGAGCGCCGACGCGAGCTCATCCAGCAGCGCCGCGTCCGCCGCGCGCAGAAACGGCACCTGGCCGATCAGACGCCGCTGCAGCGCGAGCCGGTTGTTCGCGGTCGAGCGCTCGCGATGGAGTCGCTCGAGATCGGCCCGCACGGTCGGGTATTTCTCCGTCAAATACAGAAACGAGCCGCGGCTCAGCGAGAACAGCACCGTCTCTGTCGCCGCCCAGACGCTCGCCGCCCGCGGTTCGTCGGTCAGCAACGCCCCCTCGCCCATGCAGCCGCCGACACCCAGCTCCGCCACGGTGTCGCCGGCGCGGACCACGCGAACGACCCCGCCCGCGATCAGATAAAATTTCTGCCCCACGCTACCCTCGGCAAACACGCACGCGCCCGCGTCGTGTGTTTCAGTGACGAGCGAGGCCGCGAGGTCCGCCACCAGTTCGTCGCTCGCGGATTGCAGGAACGAGACCTGCGCCAGCAACTCCCGCTTCACCTTTTCGCGCAGCAGATCCGTTTTGCGCGAAGCCACCAGCGCCGAGACCGATCGCCGGATCATGTCGCCGCGACTCGTCGCGTAGTCCGCGCGAAACACCTCGTAATAAATGAAGCGCCAGACCGGACGCATGCCCTTGAAAAAACCATCGAACGCCATCTCCGTCGCTCCGGGCGCCGCTCGCCGCAGATAGCGTCGCGTCTCCGCCGCCGGCAGTCCCCATTCTCCGAGCAGCAGATCGAGATCGTGCGACGACAACACGCCGTCGCGGTTCACATCGAGATGGCGAAACACCAGCTCCGCCTGATCCCGCTCCGAAACCGCGCGCTCGGTCGCGAGCACCCGCAGTCCGTGATTGCGCACGGCGCCGATCGACCAGACCTGGGTCTCGAAACCCGCCCGATCCACCGCGCCGGCCGCGAGCAGGCGATCCGCAAAAAGATCCGTGGCCGCCGCGGAAAGCCCCCACGGCGCGAGCGCCCGCCGGAGTTCGTCGCGATTCAACTGTCCATCCGCATCGCGATCGAGAAGTTCGAAGTATTCCCCGGCGCGGCCTTCCTCATCGACGTCGGTCTCCCAGCGCGGCGCCGTCTCGTCCGGAATCGCGCGGTCGCGGGGGCGCTCCCGCACGAAGTCCCCATACGCTGCCGGCGAGCGCGCGAACAATGCGCGGTAAAGGACGATGTAAGTTCCGACGAAGCCGGCCAGCAGCAGAAAGCCGAGCGGCCCGAACAACGCGGGGATCATCGTCGCGCCGGCGGCGAGGATCGCGATGGTATACTTTTCCGCGCTGAAGAGGTTGAGCAGATCGAAAAGATAATAGTAAACGCGGCACCAGACGTAGACGTTGAACACGAGAAACGTATTCACCGCCCACATCCGGGAGTCGGGCTGCGCCAGCAACATGCCGGCGCAAAACGCGTGGGTCAGGATGCACAGCACATAGGAGGGCACCATGATGGCCCTGCTCCCGAAAACGATGCCCGTCTGCACGAGCGCGGAGGGAACATGGAAACCCAGCGCCGCCACCGCCATCGCGCGCGCCGCCATGGGCGAGTCCCCGAAGCAGGCGATCAATCCGCAGACCAACTCCACCGTGCCCGAAACGATGTGCGCGCGGAGCACCCACCGCCGCCACGGCAGCATCAGGAATTTCGGATGCGCCGGGATCGTGTAGTGATAGGCGATGACGACGACGTTGGCCAGCGCCGAGACCACCACCAGCGCCCACGTGCCCGCCGCGACGGGAGTCTCCGGCCGATGGCCGAACTGCCAGAAGACCGGCGCCGAAACGAGCGCAAGCGCCGTGCCGAGCGCCATCCATTTTGCGACGCGGCCGGACCTGAGCCCGGCTGACGAAACCGGATCGTGAACAAGGGACATGTGAGCGGGGCTGGAGAGCCCGCGACTCAAACGCCCCCGGCGGCAACCGCAAATTCGAAATCCGCCACGAGCGCGTGATGATCGCTCGCCAGCGTGGGCTCGACCGCATGCCACACCGGCCGCAGGGGCGCATTGTAGAAGATGTGGTCGAGCACGTAGGGCCGCCGCCGCCACGTGACCGCGCGCTCCTGCACGGTCGTGAAACCGCTCCGCGCCAACTGCGCGACGAGCGACCCGTGCCGGCTGACGTTGAAATCGCCGGTCAGCAAGGTCGGCAGCCGCGACGCCCCGAGCTCCGTCGCGAGCAGGTCGCGCTGGCCCCGATGCTCCTCGCTCGAGGCTCCGAGCATGAAGAACGCGAGCAGGTGAGTATTGAAAAGCTGGATATCGCGGCCGCCCACCGTCGTGCGCGCGCCGATCAACAGGCGATCCGTCGGCGTGGTGCGGCGACCGTCGAACGTGAACTCGATCGGCGGCGACGGCAGGTCGCGCCGCGTGCGATCGCGCAGCGGCGTGCGCGAAAAGATCGCGAGGCCGATCCCGAACGGCAGTTCGCGCGGATCCGCCTTCGGATAGGAAAACCAGCTGTCGTAGCCGGACAGGGCGGCGGCGAGTCGCGTGTAGTTGAAAGGCGGATGCACCTGCGCGCCCCCCGGCTGCGCCTGCTCGACCTCCTGCAGCAGCACGATGTCGGCCCGGTGCCGCTGGATCTCCGCGATCGTGGCCTCGAGATCGATCGGCGCGCGATCGGGGTCCGCGGCATCCCACCGCTGGCCGAATTGCATGTTGAATTGCAGGACGCGAAACGTGCTCATGCCGGTCTCACGACACGATGCCATGGACGATCCACGGAGCCGCCGCGGAGGGAATTGCCACGGTCAGGAACGGCGGGAAGGATTGAACCGGACAACTTCATGCGCGTGGGGCCGAAGCAAGCCCCTGCCGGAACGTGCCGCAACCTCATTCCTGTCAGCGACGTGTAAAGTCGCGCGTTCCGCCCCGTCTTACTCCGGCTCCGCGGTGCCCTCGACGACCCAGTCGCGCGCTTCGGGCACTTGCGCGAAGAAACCTTTCAACGCGGCGCTCAAATGTTCGGCGTAGCGGAAATGCGCGCCCATGCCCGTGCGCAGCTCGGCTTCGTAGATGAACTTGTCGGCGTGCGTGCTGTGCTCGAACGGCGTCTGCGCCCCGAGCAGGAGCGAGTAGACGTAGGCCGGCGAACCGCGCCGCAACAGCTCGCGCGTCAGCTCCAGCTGCGAATTCAGCAGCGCGGCGTGGCTCGCGTGCTGGATTTCGGGCGGCAGGTAAAAGCCAGCCTGGATCACAGGCGTGTAACGGTGGCCGGTGCGATGGCGGTTGAGATCGCGAAGCTCGGCGAGGGCGAGATTGTTCCAGGCGAACGTCACCCGCATGCGACGCGTCGCGCTGCCTTGGTAGCCGTAGCGATTCGTGCGGTGGCGCAGCGACTCGGCGACCGGCTGCGTCTCAGGCAGCCACGGCGGCGTCGCGCGATCGACATGCACCCAGCAATCGTCCGCAAGCGGCGAGGCGGACAGACGCTCGAGCCCGAGTTGCACGCTCGTCGCCAGCTCCTGCTCGGCTTGGGCGGTATAGGATTTTTCCGCGAAACTGTGGCGCATGAGTCGCGGCGACTGTTTGAGAAGCTCGTCGCGGATCAGTTTCGCCGCGGCGCGCGCCTCGGGGTGCGGCAGCGATTCGAGTTGCTTCACCGTCGTCGCCCACATCCGCGAGGACTGGACGAGACCGAGATTGGTGCGCGTCGCGAACGGGATGAAGTAACGGGCGCGATCGAGCGCATAGTTCTTGCGCAGGCGGGTGACGACGGCGGGCTTCGCGTCCGGCGGCAGGCGCACGAGCGACGGGTCGGCCGTCGCGAGCGCATCGAGTCGCGCGTATTCGGAATGGTAGGACGCGAACGCCGCGGTCATGACCTCGTGCCAGCGACCGGCGAGGTCGTCAGGGACGCCGAGTTCCGCCGGCGTCGGCAGGCTCGAGGCGTCCATCGCGATGTAGCGGGTGCTCGACTCCTGTCCGTCGGCCATCGTCGCGATTTCAAAGATCTTGTAGGCGAGCCACATCGAGACGCCGTCGAGGGCGATCGCGAGGCCGCCGGTCAGTCCGCCGATCGAGGCGTGACCGTAATCGACGAACTTGAGGATGCGATCGATGGAGGCGTCGGGGTTAGCGAGATCGACCTTCGAAAGAATCGTCTCGATCCCCTCGTTGCTGCGCGAATAGCGCGCGAGCACGGACGCGAGGAGCTCCGGCGTGACTTTGGGCAAATCGGCGGCGGTCGGCGGCGGGACGAGGGCAAGTCCGGTGATTCTCATGCGGCGACGTCATGGCCGCAAAGACCCGCCGAAGTCGCAAGACGGGAATGGCCCGGGGCCAACCTTTGGTTGCGCCGGACGTGGTTCGGCGGTTTGGGTCGCGGCGGGTCGCCGCGACGCAGGACGTGCTCAAGCGAGCGGCTGGCCGAGCCGTTTCGCCGCGGTCAGCGCTGCGGCCGTCCGCGTTTCGACGCCGAGTTTTTCGAAAATCCGCTGGGAATGCGACTTGATGGTGTTGATCGATGTTTCGAGGATCACCGCGACTTCCGGGTTGCTCTTCCCTTGTGCGATCCAGAACAGCACCTCCGCCTCGCGCGGCGTCAGCCCGAGTGACTCGAGATCGGCGGCGCGCGGCGCCGGCCGGGTCGGCTCGAGCGCGAGGAGCTGGAAGTCGTTGCCGTTCGACGGTAGCACCGGGACCACACGCAGCGGGATGCCGTTCGCGGGCGCGAGGCGCAGGCCCGCGGGCACGCGGTCTACGGAGGCACCGGGAAAATGGCGGGCCAGCAGTCGCGACGCCGCCTTCGTGCAGAAGACCACCCCGTCATGGCGATCGACCACGATCACGGCGCGATCAAGCGAATCGGACAATGCCTGTTCGGCGGAGAGTCGCAGACGGATCGCGGCGTCGAGTTGCTCATTGCGCTCCTCGAGCTCGGTCTGCAACTCGCGCAGACGCAGGTGCGTGCGCACACGCGCGAGCACCTCCTCCGGCTGGAGCGGCTTCGGAATGTAGTCGACCGCGCCGGCGGCGAAGCCCGCGACTTTGTCGACCACGTCGTCGAGCGCCGTCATGAAGATCACCGGCAGATCCGCCCACGCCGGATCGGCCTTCAGGCGCCGGCATGTCTCCAATCCGTCGATACCGGGCATCATCACGTCGAGCAGCACGATGTCGACCGGCGTGTGACGCAACTGCACCAGCGCCCGCTCGCCGCTCTCCGCCACCCGCAGCTGATAACCGGAATTCCGCAACAGCTCGATCAGCACGCCGAGGTTGGCCGGGTTGTCATCGACGAGCAGAATCGTTTTCATTTCGTGGAGCTCGAAACAGATTCGCGCGCGGTGGCATGGCGAACAACTTCGCTTAACGTCGCCATCTGATAATTGGCCGCCAGCGCGGCGAGGCGGTCGAGGAAAGGCGCGCTCGCCGGATCGCTGGCCCGCAGCGCGCGGAGCTTTTCCTCGAGTCCGAGGACGTCGCCACCGTCAATGAGCGCGAGCAGTTCCGTCAACGCCGGGCGCGAAGGAAGCGGCAGCTGTTCCCAGGGCGCGTTCGAGCCGCGCGGCGCAGGATCTGGCCTCCCGCTGGCGTGCGTCCATTCGAGGCCCAACAAACGCTCGAGCGCCGCGAAGAGCGTCGGTTCGTGAATCGGCTTCGGCAGAAAATCGTCCGCGCCGGCGGCGACCGCCTGGGTGCGATCGATGGGAAACACACTCGCGGAGAGCGCGACCACGCGCTGGGGCGGATGCGCCGCGGCAGCGAGTCGCGGGATCAGCGTGAGCCCGTCGATCGCGGGCATACGCAGATCGACGAGCGCAAGATCGAACGACTCATGTTCGCACGCGGCGAGGGCCTGGACGCCGCCGTCGGCCTCGACCACGCCGAAGCCGAGCCCGCCCAGCAGGTCGCGCAGGAGTTCGCGATTGTTCGCTTCGTCATCGACGACGAGCACGCGTCGGCGCGGTCCGCGATAGCCGGTGACGATGCGCGGCGCGTCGGACGCGAGCGCGGGCGGATCGCTCGGCGGCAACTGCACCTCGAACCAGAAACGCGTGCCGGCGCCGGGCTGGCTTTCAACGTGGAGCCGGCCGCCCATGAGGTTGACGAGCCGCTCGCTGATCGCGAGGCCGAGGCCGGCGCCCTGGGCAGCGAGCGCAGCCGACGCCGCCTGCTGGAAAGGCGCAAAGATTCTCGGCAGATCCTCGCCGGCGATCCCGATCCCGGTGTCGCGCACCTCGAAACGGACCGCGCCGTCCGACGGCTGCGCGGCGGCCGCCAGCGCCACTTCGCCGGTCTCGGTGAACTTGATCGCGTTGCCGAGGAGGTTCGTGAGGACCTGGCGGAGCCGGTGCTCGTCGGCGAGCACCCACTCGGGCAGCGGGGTGGGTTGGTGATGATCGAAACCGAGCCCCTTTTGCGCGGCCCGCGCCTGGAATTGTTCGGCGAGTTCCGCCACCAGACGGCGCAGGGCGCAAGGTCTCAATTGCAGATCGATGCGACCGGCCTCGATGCGGGAGAGGTCCAGCAGGTCGTTGATGAGCTGGAGCAGATGTTCGCCGCTGCGCGTCACGAGTTCGAGCCGGCGCGCATTGCGGGGGTCGCCGGCGCTCTCGCGGTGCATGATCTGCGCGTATCCGAGGATCGCGTTCAGCGGCGTGCGCAGCTCGTGGCTCATGTTTGCCAGAAACGTGCTCTTCGCGCGATTCGCGGCCTCGGCGGACTCCTTCGCCTGCAGGAGGCCCTGCTCGCTCGCGCGGAGTTTCTCCGTCCGCTCGGTGACCAAATGCTCGAGAACGACATTGCGCCGGCGAATCGCCCGCAGGCGCCAGCGGAGCAGCCCGGCGATCGCGGCGGCGGCGGCGGCGGCATAGCCGAGCCACGCCCAAGGCGTCCGCCACCACGGCGGCGGGATCGTGAACGCCAACGATGTTTCCGGCCCGATGACTCCGTCGGCGTTGCGCGCGCGCACCGTGAACACATGCCCGCCGGGCGGCGGCCGCGGCAGCTCGACCGCGTGTTGACGGGAGAACTCGGACCATGGCGCGTCGGACGCGCCGAGCCGCGTTTGATACGCGATGCGCCGGCCCGCGGCCGCTGGCACGCTGAACTCGAAACGCAGCGTTCGCGCGTCGGCGGGAAACGAACTGCCATCGTGGACAAAGAAGTCGCTCGGCCCGGGATGAAGCACGACGTGGGGCGCCAGGGCCGGCAACGGCAGCCGGGTGAGGTCGACGCGGAGCAAACCCTCGCGTCCGCCGACCCAGAGCACCTCATCCGCGGCGGTGCGTTCATAAAAAAGGGCGGCGATCCCTTCGATGCCGGAGAGGACACTCGCCGGAAGCTGGCGGATGAGCGCGCCCTCCCGCGAGATCTCCACCACCCGCCACGGCCAGGCGTCGGAGTCATCGCCGGCGGCTAGCCGTAGCGCCACCCACGCACGGTCGGGAGAAATCGGGGTCAGGTGCGCCGCGTGATATCCGTGCGCCCAATCCTGCTGCGGCAGCGCGCTGAAGTTTTGGGCAACGGGATCGAAACGGTGCAGTCCCGCTTCAGAAACGAGCAAGGCGTCCTGCCCCCAGCGAACGATCTGCAGGCGATTGATCCCGGAGGGGAGCGCGATGCCACTTTCAAATTCCTGCAACGAAAAGGCCCGCGAGAATGCGTTCGCCCGCCGGCCGGTGAGGAGGCTGGTCATGCTCATCTCCGGGCCGTCGGGAGCGGGTGGCGTCTGGTTTTGAGAGGCCGGGACGGCGCGGAGCAGAGTTCGTCGCGCGCGCCCGATCCAAAGGACATCGCCGGCGAGCGGTGCGAGCGAGCACGCTTCGGCGAGCTGGTCGTGGAGGCCGTCATCTTCCCAGGTTTCATCGGCGTGGCGGAGACGGCCGACTCCTTGATTCGTGCCATAATAAACGTAGCGCGGGTCGTCCGGTGCGGCGGCAAGGATGTTCACCGGTTGAGATGTGCTCGCGATGCGGACGAACGCTTCGCCGTGCAACGCGTAGATGCCGTCACGGCCGCCGGCGAGAAGGGCGCCACCGGCGCGGAGGAGGCTCCTGGAGCCGCCTTCGAGTCCGGCGATCCGGCGAAAGCGAACGTCGCCGTTGGCGGTGAACTCGCTGCGATAAATGCCGTCGTCGCTGGCGACATGCATCACGCCGTCGTAGCGGACGACTGCGCCGATCGGCGCGCCGCGCAATCCCGTTGTCCGATCGAAGCGGGTGGCCGCGGGCAGCCCGTCGATCAATGCGAGGGCCGATGCGCTCGCCACCCAGAGTCGACCGTCTTCTCCGGCGAGGAGCCGCGGCGAGCGGGAGGAAGGCAATCCCTCCTCCAGGCCGAGCGTGGCCCACGCGTCGCCGCCGGCATCGAAAAAGAAAAGTCCTTCATTCGCCGTGGCGACGGCGAGCGCGCCGTTGGGCAACCCTGCCGCCGAGAGCGCGCGCGGCGTTTGCGCGAGTTTCAACGTGGAATCGCCTTCGATCGCGAGGACCGATCCGTCGTTGAGCACCACGCGGAGCCGGCCGTCGGGCAGGCGATCGAGGAAAATCATTTTTGCGCGCGCGGAGACCCCACGGAGTTCAGCGACGGGGACCAGGGTGTCGGCGTCGACGCGGAAGAGCTGGTGGTCGTTGCTTTGAACAAGCGCCACGCGGCCATCGCTGAGGCAGGCTTTCGCGTCGCGGCCCTCGGGCATCGCGAGAACGGTCCATTGCCCCGCATCCCAGCGCGCGACGTGCCGGGTGCTGGCAAAACAAACGCCGCGGTCGCTGATCGCCGGTCCTTCGATGCCGCCGAATTCGCGAGCCGGAATCTGGAGAGTGCCGCTCACCACGCGCGTCGCCCATTCGCCGCGAGCATCGCGCTCGGCCACGCCGATGTGATTGCTGGTGACAAAGAACACCCGGCCCGCGGCGTCGACGGCGATGCTGTTGAGCAATCCGCCGCGCATCGTGTCGGGCACGTCAATCTCGCGCACACGATGGCCATCGTATTCGAGGATGCGGCTCGACGACGCGAAATAAAGGACACCATCGGGTCCGCGCGCTCCGTGGTAAACCGGCTGCGAGGTCGGAAACTCCGCCGCGGTAAGTTCGCGCAGGATCGGCCGGCCGACTTCGTCTCGCGTGGCCGCTTGCGCGACTGCGGACGATGCGAGCGAGAGCAGCGCAAGCGCACGAACGACACGGAGCGGGCGGGAGAGGCGCAGCATGGCGGAGCGTTGCGAGCAGAGCGTTCCGGGGACGGGATGCAACCGCGCGGTGCGCGGCCTCACCCGTTAGGGCGATGGCGGGTTTTGCCACCAGCTGTTAAAACGGGCCATGGTCCCGCGTTGCTCTCTCCGGCGTCTTTGCGACGCCGTGGCATTTCCGACGGCGTTTTCGGCTGCTTGTTTTCTCGCGGTGCTGCCTCATGGCTACGCCCTGCCGACCGGAGGCCGGGTGATCGCGGGCGAGGTGTCGCTGAGTCAGTCCGGCGGCGCGATGACGCTCACGCAGGCGTCCCGCCACGCGATCATGAACTGGGAGTCCTTCAACCTCGGCCGCGGCGAGCAACTGCACATCGCGCAAAACGGCGCCGACGCCGCGATGCTCGCGCGTGTGATCGGCAATGATCCGTCCCGGTTGCTCGGCGCGCTGAAGGCCGACGGAAGACTCTTTCTCATCAACCGCAACGGCATCCTCGTCGGCGCCGGCGCGACGATCGACACGGCGGCGTTTCTCGCGTCGACGCTCGATGTCGCGGACGCCGACTTCCTGAAAGCTGGCGCGCTGACGCTCAGGGGCGATTCCACCGCGGGCATCGTCAACCTCGGCCAGATCACCGCCCGCGAAGGCAACGTGCTGCTGCTCGCGCACACCGTGAAAAACGCCGGCGATATCTCCGCGGCCAACGGCACGGCGGGCCTCGGCGCGGGCACGGACGTTTATCTCGCTTCGCCGGACGCACCGACCTTCGTGATCAAGACGAATCTGTCCCGCGCATCCGCCGAGGCCGCCGCGAACGTGGGCGTCGATAATTCCGGCGTCATCGCCGCGGCGCAGGCGCAGCTCGAGGCCGCCGGCGGCAGTCTCTACGATCTCGCGGTCAACCACTCCGGGGTGATCAAGGCCACGGGCATCGAGCGCCGGCCCGACGGTCGCATCCTGCTCACCGCGGCGGGCGGCAATGTTGCGGTCGCCGGTTCCGCCATCGCCCGCGACGCCGACGGCGCAGGGGGCGAGATTCTCGTCGGGGGCGATTTTCAGGGAAAAAACACCGCGGTCGCGAATGCCGCCAACACGCAGATCGCCGCCACGGCGTCACTCGATGCCGATGCCGCCGCAGCCTCCGCCAACGGCGGCCGCGTGATTGTATGGGCCGACCACACGACGCGGTATTCCGGCGCATTGTCGGCGCGCGGCGGCGGGGCGGGCGGCGATGGCGGTTTCGCGGAGGTCTCGGGCAAACGCACCCTCGCCTTCGCCGGCACGTCCGATCTTTCCGCGGCCGCCGGCCGACGCGGGACCTTGCTGCTCGATCCGGACAATATCACGATCGTCGCCGGCACCACGGCGGAACCTTCAGGACTCGTGAACGGCCCGCCGGTCACCTGGTCCGAGGCCGCCGACCCGGGAGATCATGACTTTGGCGCCGACAATCTCGTCGCTTTGTTGGCGAACAACAGCGTCCATCTGAGCGCGGCGGACACCCTCACGGTGAACGCACCGGTCGTGGTGGCCGCCGGTGGCACGCCGGGCATCGGACTGAGTTTCTCCGCCAGCACGATCGCGATCAACGCGACCGTCTCCCTCGCCAACGTGGCGAACGGCACGCTGTCATTTTCCCACGGGGGCAGCGCCGCCGGCACCAGCCTGACCACCGCGGCGGGCGCCACGATCGCCGCGTCGCGCATCCGCGTTGCGAGCTTCCCCATCACCACCTTGAGCGGTCCGGTTTCAACCGCGGCGTTGGTTTTCGATGGCTTCGGCCCGAAGACGTCGTTCACGGCCACGAATCCAGCCAACGCCATCGCCCAGTTCGTCCTCAACACGGACTCGGCCGATCCACAGGCGATCGACTTCACGGGCAACGTCGCCGTGCACAGCGGGACCGCGATGGCGGTTTCCGCGATGATCGGCGCCGCGAACGAGGTCACGTTCTCCTCCGCCGGCGACCTGACGATGCGCAACGACAACACCGATGTCAGCGTCATCACCGCTTCCGGCACCACGAAACTCGCTTCGACTGGAGGCGTGCTCATCAACGAAGCGGGCGCCGACCTGCTCGCGGGGACTGGCCGCAAGCTGCTCTATACTTCGGCCGTCGACGGCGCCTTCACGCTCGGCGGCCTGACCGGCTACACGCAAGTCGACGGGGTGGGCTATCCGAACGACCCGAACGCCGCGGTCACGCTGGTGCTCTACCATGCCACCGGCGGCGGACCGACGCTCACGCTCACGATCTCGGCCAACGATTTTATCAAGCTCTACGGCGAAGCCGATCCGACCTTCACCGCTTCCTATGCCGGCGGCACGGCTTCCGATCTCACGATGCTGCCGACGTTCAGCATTCAGGAAGGCGGGCACACGAATGTCGGCACCTACACCATCGTGCCGTCGGGGGCGGCGTCCGCGACGCACTCCCTCGTCTACGTTAACGGCACGCTGCGCATCGACCCGGTGACGTTGACCTACGTCGCGAATCCCGCGAGCCGCGTCTACGGCGACGCCAATCCAGCGTTCAGCGGCACGGTGACGGGCTTCGTCGCCGGCGACACGCTGGCCACCGCGACGAATGGCACGCTGACCTTCACGTCTTCCGCCACGACCGCCAGCAACGCAGGAGAATATGCCATCCTCGGCGGCGGCCTGACCGCGAACTTCGGCAATTACGTTTTCCAGGATGCGCTGGCCAACTACTCCGCACTCACGATCGACCGGGCCCCGCTCACCGTCGCCTTCGTCAACGCCACGCGCACTTACGGCGCCGCGAACCCGGAGTTCATCCCGACGTTCACCGGGTTTCGCAACGGCGATACGCCCGCGGTGCTGACCGGTTACGCTTGGGGCACCACCGCGACCGTAGCCTCGCCGGTCGGCGCCTACGCCATCAGCGCCAGCGGCGCGAGCGGCGTGCCGAACTACGCGATCACGACCGTTCCCGCGACCCTCACGATCACGCCGGCAACGCTCACCTACGTCGCCGACGCAGCTTCGCGGATTTACGGCCTCACGAATCCGCTCTTCAGCGGCAGCGTGACCGGCTTCGTCAACGGCGAAACCCTCGCCAGTGCCACAAGCGGCACGCTGGTGTGGGCCTCACCCGCCACCACCACCAGCAATGTCGGCGCCTACGCCATCAACGGCTCAGGATTGTCGGTCAATAGTGGCAACTACGTGTTCGCGCAGGCGCCGACCAATGCCACGGCGCTTACGGTGGGTCGCGCGCCACTCACGCTGGAAGGCCGCAACCTCACCGCGGTCTATGGCAGTCCCATTCCCGCCTTAGGCTATACGGTGACGGGGCCCAACGGAGCCCCAGCGGCGGCGGAGCTCGCGGGCATTACCATCGCGTTCGGCAAGGCCTTCTTCACGGGAACCCCCGCGGGCACTTATTCTTTCGACGTCACCGCCTCCGGCACCGCGCAGAATTACGAGATCACTCGCACCGTGCCGGGCCAACTCACCATCGCCCCTGCCCCGCTCACGTTGCACGGCGAACACGTGACCCTCTACTATGGCGATCCCCTCCCGACCTTGAGCTACTCCGTCAGCGGCTTGGTCGGCACGGATACGGCAGCGGTGCTGAGCGGCGTCAGACTCGGGCGCGAATTTCCCGCCAGCCCGTCGCCGGGCAATTACGAGATCGGCTTCATCAGCACCGGGACCGCCCAGAACTACGTGGTGACGGAGGTCGTCAACGGCTCCGTGACCGTTACGCGCCGGCCGCTCACCATCACCGCGAACGATCTCGCGACCCTGACGGGCGTCATCCCGCCATTCACGAGCACGTTGACCGGCAGCACCGTGGCGGGCGGTCCCCCATTCGAAATCCGATATCAGGTTTATCAGAAATCGATGAAGGACGGCATCCCGACGCTCACGCCCGTGAGCCTCTCGTCGCGCACCCCCGCCGGCGATTATGTGATCCGCCCGGTCCTCGAATTCGACCATCTCGCCTCCGGCCATCCGCAGGCGGTCTATGATATTTCGCTGGTGGACGGCACGCTCAGGCTCAACTCATCGCCACTCGACCTCACCAAACTCGATGCCTCTACCGTCGTCACTGACGGCGGCCTCATCATCAATGGCAGTTTCAACCTCTCTGACCTGAACAAAAGCGACCTCCTCCACTTTTCGCCGACCACCGGCGTGAAGGTAAAATTCGGAGGAATTCTGGCGGATGCCGTGACCGATGGATTGGGGCTGGTGGGTTCCAGCGGAGAAACGAACGTCAATCAGCTCATGATGGACGCCGACGCGAATCGGCCAGGCGCACGGGACCAGGTCGCGACCACCCTCTACCGTGCTTTTCAACGTTGCCTTGATAACAACACGGAGCTGTTGCCCGGGATGGCCAAGCTGCTGCCGGCAATCATCGACGAACTCAACGCACCGAAGCTCAAGCAGGCCGCCGAAATCGTAGCGCGCTACAAATCACAATCGCCCGACGCTTCCGCTACCGACGTCAGCTCCATCATAGCCGCCGGGGTCATCACCACCGGCCACGGCGGAACGCAACTCATGGAAGCAGGCAACGAGTTGGCACGGGAGATTGCGGCGCTCCGAATTCTTCCGCGGGATGCCACCCCCGAACAGTTTCTCCAGGCTTACGCTCTGCCGAAGGGGACGGACTCCCACACCGCCAGGACCAGAGGCGACATCTCCCGTGAGGTGACGAGTGCCATCAAAAACGTCGTGCAGGGATTGTATAACGGGAGCCTGTGACCGGACCCACTATGAAAACCAGGATCCGTTTGATTCTTTGGCTCTGGCTTGCGGGCTTGATGCACGCGTCGACCGCGCCGACGGCACCACGGGTGCTGGTGCGCGGCGTCGTGTGCATCGCCGAGCCGGGTGAGTTGACCACCACGTCGCGCGGCCCCGCGCCTTTCGACGCTTCCCGCACGCCGGTCCTGCAGGAGCCGGCGGTGGCGACGCTGGTTGAGCCCTACATCGGCGTGCCACTCACACCGCAAGTTTCCGAGCTGGTGGCGGCGACATTACGCAACTGGCTGCACCAGCACGGGCATTCCTTCATCACGGTTTATGTGCCGCCGCAGGATGTGACCGACGGCATCCTGCACATCGTCGTGCAACGGGCGAAACTCGACGGGGCTCTCCAGATCGAGGGTGCAAATTATTTCTCCGAGGCCTCCTACCGTGCCGCCGTGCCGCTGGCTGCGGGCAGCGAGATCGACGCCGCCGTCGTGCAGGCCGGCGTGGATCGACTGAATCGCGGCGGCTATCGGCGCGTAGTCGTTGCCGCCGAACCGGGCGCGACGTCAGGCACGACCAAACTCGTCCTTCGCACACTCGAGACCCGGCCCTGGACGCTCAGCGCCGGTTACAACAACACCGGCACCGCCCTGACCGACGAGGATCGCGTCACCGCCGGCGTCGTCTGGGGCAACGCCTTCGATCGGGGCGACACGCTTGGTTACAGCTTCTCGGCCGATCCGGCTCTGGAGCATTCGCTCAGCCACAGCGCGAACTACGGCACCATTTTCAAATCGGGCCACTCGCTCACCGCTTTCGGTTCCTATTCGACCATCGAGTCCGCCCTGCCCGCTCCACTCACGCAGGACGGCAAATCCTGGCAGACCGGCCTGCGCTACACCGTGCCGCTGGCGAAAACCGTCGGCGGCTGGGAACGCGGCCTGAACTTCGCCGCCGACTTCAAATACGCCGACAACAACCTCGAGTTTGCCGCCATCCCCGTCACCAACAACGTCACACACATCGCCCAACTCGGCGCGACGTTCTCCTCTTCGCATCGCACGCCGACGCAGGGACTCGCGTGGTCCGCCTCGCTCTACGCCAGTCCGGGCGGACTCACCTCTGCAAACGATAACGGGGCTTTCGAACGCTCGCGCTTCGGAGCGAAAGCGGCGTATGTTTACGGCCGGATCGAGGGCCAGTATTCACGCGCGCTGCCCGCCGGCTTCTCGCTGAGCACCACGGCGAGCCTGCAGCTTGCCAGCGGCCCGCTGCTCGGCACCGAGCAGGTGAACGGCGCCGGCAGCGCTGGCGTGCGCGGCTATCGCGAAAGTTCCGCCTTCAGCGACGAAGGCGTGCTGGTGAACACCGAGCTGCACCTGCCAGCGTTCTCGCCATTCAAAGGCCGTGGCCAGGCGGACGTGTTCGCCTTCATCGACGCGGCGGCGTTGTGGGATCTTGGCTCCGGCGCGACGAGCGCGGAGCTGGCATCTTCCGGCATCGGCGTGAACTACCGGCTCGGACGCGGTTTCACGCTGAGCGCCGCTTACGGCTGGCAATGGAAGGAGATCCCCGACCTCGCCGACCAAGGCGCCGGGCATGGACACATCAGCGCCAGCGTCAGGTTTTAGTCCGGATAAACCACGCCCCAGCCATCAAGGCTGGCTGCGCAACGATCGGCCGCCCGCCACCTCGCGGTCAAAGGCGTCCGCCCTCGGTGCGTGGGCGGCGCGGCGCTTCAGAACGGAAGCCGGACCGAAACGGAATACGTGCGGCCGAGGGCGGCATGAAGCGCGCCGTTGAAGCCAAAGATCGTGTCGGAAAACGGCGGCTCGTGGTCGAACACGTTGCCGATGCCGATGCCGATTTTCGTGTCCTTGCCACGACCGTGCCACAGGCCCGACCGGAAGGTATATCCAACATTCACATTCACAACGGTGACGCCCGGATAGCCCTGCGGCGCGAGCAGATTGCCGGCGAAATTGCTGGCGAATGCGCCGGTGTAGCTGGCGAAGACAGAGGCATTCCACGCGCGATACCGCCAGAAAACCGAGCCCGCCCACCGCCAGCGCGGCGGCGCCGCGGTGTCGCCGACGAGGTCAGACGCCTCGACGCCGGGCTGCAATTCGACGCGCGCGACGAGCGCATGCGAACCGCCCAGGCTCACGCGAAAGCGCCCGAAGTCGCGCCAAGGCAGCTCATACTCGAGCGCGAGATCCAGGCTTTCATGGTGCGAGGCGCCGAAGTTGACGAACGTGGCATCGACGCTGGCGAGCGGGCCGGGCTGGCCGAGCGCAATGTCCTCCGCGGTGGGTTCGAGCCGCGTGATACGCCCGGGGAAAAGCCGCTCGTTATCCACGAGGGCCTGCGCGGTGAACAACTGAAGCAGGTTGCGCTGGCGGGTGCGGTGATAGTCGAGCGCGATCGAGAGCCCGGGCGCCAGAAGAGGTGTCAACACGACGCCATGAAACTCGCTGCGCGAGGTTTCCGGTCCGGCGCCGGCGTTGGAGCCGCGGTGCACAGACAGGTTGGCCGTGCGCACCGAGGCGCGGCGCGGATCGGTGAGCGTCGACGTTTCAACCGTGCGCGTGGTCTCGTATTCCGAAAGTGACGGAGCGCGAAACCCCGTCGAGAAACCAGACCGCGCGAGCAGCCAGGGCGCGGGCGACCAGAGAGCGCAGAATTTGGGATTGGCGGTGTCTCCCGCCTCGCCGTGGTGTTCGTAACGACCGGCAAGTTGGAGCTCCACGCGGCGCGCGAACCGGCGGGCATTGGCGCGCCCGACCAAGGGCGCCGACAGTTCCGCGAACACCGCGTGGCTGTGCCGCCCGGCGGCCGCATCGACCACCGCACCGGCGGACGGGCGGGTTTGCACCCGGTGTTCCGCAAAACCGTAATCTCCGCCGAAGGCGAGTTGGAGGTCGCCGCCCGGGAGGGCCAGCAGCGGGCCGCTCGCGGCGAAATGGGCCGCCGTATATTCGGACACGCCGTCGTCGGCGTCGATCGCCGTCAGCCCGGCGTAGATCCGCGCATTCGCCGGAGCGCCGGCCCGGGCGTCGACGAACGGATTGAAGCGCTGCGCCGGATCGGGCGCGGCGAGTGCGGCGGTGAACCGCGCGTGATCGAGCGTGATGTTGCGTTGCGCGAAACGCTCGTGCGACCTGCTCACACCCGCGTCCCACTCCCAGCCATCGCCAACGTCGCGGGCAACGCCCGCGTAGACACCGCGGCTCACGGTGCGCGTGGTCTGGCGCGTCGGCCCAAACTCATGATGCACGAGTCCGACCAACACCTCCTGCCCGAAGGGATTGAATGCGTTCGGCTGACCGTCGATCATCGCGGGCACGATCGTGGCAAAACGGCCGAACCCCGTGGAGGCACTGGCAGCGCTCACGGGCGGTTGGGCCTCGAACACGCCCCGGACATCGCTCAGGGAAAAGCCACCGTAGACGCGCGCGCCCCGGCCCGGCACGTATTCGACCGCACCGCCAATGCCGAACGTCTCCTGCGGCGAAACGAGCGTGAGGTAATCGGCGGTGTTCATGACTCGCGCGCGGCTTACAGACGTGAGCGAAGTCGCAACGAACTGCGCGGGTGCCGGCGTGACACCGGCGCCGTCGGGCACGAGCGCAACGCTCACCGGCGTGCCATCGGGATTGGTCACGCCCTGGAGATAGCCGGTGCGCGCCTGGACGACCGCCGGGTAACCCCAGTTGAGGCGGAAATCGCGGCCCCGGACGGGCCTGCCGTCCGGCGCATAACCGGCCACTCGCGCGGTGTGGTCTTGGTTGGCTGAGAAAGTCCGTTGCGCGGCAGAAAGACGGGCGCGATCGTAGAAATCGACGCCGATCATGCCGCGAAGGCGGGCATCTTTCGAAGTGAAACCGGCGAGCCATGCGGCGTGCCGCTCGCGGCCTCCCCCGTCGAACGCGCCTTTGTAGTCGGTGGAGAATTCGGCGCCGGTGTAGTTTTTCTTCAGGACGACGTTGATCACCCCGCCAATCGCATCGGAACCGTAGAGCGCGGAAGCGCCATCGGCGAGCACCTCGATGCGCTCCACCATCCCGAGGGGAATGGTGTTCAGATCGACGAAACCCTGGCGCGAATCGGTGGAACGATTTCCCTGCCCGGCGATCGGGCGGCGGCGTCCGTCGACGAGCACGAGTGTCGATCCGCTGCCGAATCCGCGGAGATTGGCGCCCGAAACGCCGGACTGCCCGAGCGGCGTGGCGGCGGCGCCGAAAATGAAGCTGAACGGCGGCACACCGGTTTCGGTGCGCACGCCGAACTCGGGATTGAAGTCGTTGGGCGCGCTGCCGCGACCGGAGCCGGAGCCGGTGTAATTCTGCGGCAGAAGATTCAAAAAATCCGCGAGCCGCAGCGCGCCGGAGGCTTCAATGTAGTCGCGATCGTAGCGACTGACGGGCGAAGGCCCCTCGATATCGGGGCGACGGATGTGCGAACCCAAAACAATGACCCGCGCCAGGAGCGTGGCTTCAGGCAAGCCGTCGGCGGCGGAGTCGTCACCCACTGCGGCCGCGCCGGCATGAGCGTGCACCGCGAGCCAGAGACAAAGGCGCGCGACGCGGCGGGACGTCGGGCTGGAACAGACGTGCGGCATTGGCGGCGTTTGGGTAACGGACGGCGGGTTCGCCGCCAATCCGATACATGCCGCAGGACACCTCTCGTTTCCGTGAACGTGCCCGCGGCCGGGCTCGCCGCGTGAGTGGATGGAGATCCGGGCTAGTCAGTCATGCGCTCGATGCCGTGTGCCGCGTCGTCCGGCGCATGCGATCGAAGCTGCGAAGACTCACCGCGCCAGCAGCCAGGCGCCCAGCGGGCCTTGATAGAGGCCGAACAGGATCGAACTCAACGCCAGCAGGCTGAGCGACACCCCTGCGAGCGCGCCGACGGGCGTGCGCGCCGGACGCGGGTTGAGCGCGCCATCGGCGGGCATCCACGTTTCGAAGAACGCGGCCTTGATCCAGCCGAAGTAGTAGTAGATCGAGATCACCACGCCCACGATCGCGATCGCGAGCAAACCGTAGAGGCCGGCGTTGAACGCCGCGATGAAGACGAAGAATTTGCCCATGAAACCGGCCAGCGGCGGGATGCCCGCGAGCGACCCCAGCGCCACCGCCAGCACGCCCGCGAGAAACGGGTTTTCCTTCGCCAAACCCGTGTAGTGATCGAGATCCTGATCGGCATCGTCGACCCCCGCGAGGTGCGTCATCACGCCGAAGAGGGCGAACGAAGCGAGCAGGTAGGCAAACAGGTAGAACAAAATCGCGCCGACCGCGCCGGGCGCGACCGGTGCGGCCACGACGCCGAGCAGGAGGAAACCGGCGTGCGAAACGCCGGAAAGACCGATCAGACGCTTCACGTTGTGCTGCGTGAGCGCGGCGATGTTGCCAAACAGGATCGTCGCCGCCGCCATCGCCGTCAGCACCGGCGTGACCAGCCAGGCGTAGGCAGCAAACACGTTCAGCACGAGCGGAAGCAGCATCGCAAAACCGGCTGCCTTCGACGACACGGCAAGCAACGCCGTCACCGGCGTGGGCGCCCCCTGATACACATCGGGAATCCAGATCTGGAACGGAAACGCCCCGATCTTGAAACAGATGCCGGACAGCACGAGCACGATGCCCGCGCTCGCGAGGAAGTTGTCCGGATTCAGCGCGAGGAAGCGCGAGAGATCGGCGAAGTTCATGCCCTCCGCCGAGTGACCGGCGAGGCCGGGATTTCCCGCGACGCCGTAGAGCAGCACGATGCCAAAAAGCAGCAGCGAGGAGCTCAACGCGCCCATGATCAGGTATTTCAAACCCGCCTCGAGCGAGAGCGGGTTGGTGCGGAAATAACTGACGAGGATGTAGAGGCCGATCGTGAGCGTCTCGAGCGCGACGAAGAGCAGGACGAAGTGATTCGCCTGCGCGAGCAGCATCATCGCGCCGGTGACCACGAGAACGATGTGGTGAAACTCCACCCGCGGCATGATCTGTTTCGCCAGCGCGACGCGCGCGAGGATGCTGACGAAAATCGAGGACAGCAGGAAGAACACCCGCAAGGCCTGCGCCACGTAGCTGTGGTGCAGCAATCCGCTGAAGGTGTCGCGGCCGAGATACACGGAGTGGAAATCCCACGCCACCCAGCCGAGCACGCCGACCTGGCCGAGAATCGAAAGCGCACCGATCGTGTGATGCTGCTTCTTCGGCAGCACCATTTCCACGACGAGCAACAGGAGTGCGAGGCAACCGAGTGCCAGCTCGGGCGCGATGGCGGCCCACTCATTGGCCTCAGCGGCGACTTTGACGGCTTCGAGATTCATTGCAGAAGAGAAGTAACCCGCGAACTCACGGAAACGGTCGCGAATGAAAAAATGAAATCACGCATGGAACGCGGCGCCGGCATCAGCGTGCATGCGCGGTGACGACCGCGGGTGAGGTGAGGGCCGCATCGATCTGGATCGAAACCGACTTGGGCCAGAAACCGAGGAAGAGGAGCGCCGCGAGGAGTACGAGCGCGGGGATTTTCTCCGACCAGCGGAGATCGGACGGCGGCGTTTGCGCGATCACCTTCGCAAAGGCCTCGGTCGGCTGACCGAAAAAGACGTTCGCTGCCGCACGCAAACCGTAGATCGCCGAGATGATGATGCCGGACACGGCGAGGGCCGTGACCAGCGGCGAGAACTTCCAGAGCGCGACGAAGATCGTGAGTTCACCCCAGAAATTGGCGAAGCCCGGCAGGCCGATGCTGGCGAAAGTCGCGGCGACAAAGAAGGCCGCGAGCACCGGCGCTTTCTGCCCCAGCCCGCCCATCTCATCCATGGCGAACGTCTGCGTCCGGTGATAAATCGAAGTCGACAGCAGAAACAGCAGCGCGACCGAGAAACCGTGCGCCACCATCATCAACACCACACCGCCGATGCCGAGCGTCGTGCCGGCCGCGAGGCCGAGGAACGCATAGCCCATGTGCATCACGGAGCTGTAACCGACCATCTGCTTGAGGTCGCGTTGCGCGATGGTGATGAAGCCGACGACGAGCACGTTGCCGATCACGGCCAGCCACGCGAGCGGACCGGACCAGTGCAGCGCACCGGCGGGCAGCAGCGGCAGCGCGATCTGGATCAGGCCGTAGAGACCGAACTTTTTCAGCACGCCGGCGTGCAGCATCGCGTTCGAGCTCGGCGCCGCGCCGTAGCCAAGCGGCGCCCACGTGTGCAGCGGCCACAGCGAAACGAGAATGCCGAAGCCAAACAGCAACAGCGCGAAAATGTTGTTCTGCACGGTGTCGGCGATCGGCTGCGCCGTGAGCGCCTCGCGCAACGCGATCAGATCGAACGACGCCGCGGGACTTTTGGCATACAACGCGATCAGACCGAGCAGCGAGAGCATCGCGCCCGCGGTCAGATAAATCGTCATCTTCATCGCAGCGTAACCGCGATCGCGTCCGCCCCAGACGCCGACCATGATGAAGGTCGGGATCAGCGCGAGTTCGTGGAAGAAATAGAAAAAGAAAACGTCCACGCTCGCGAAGACGCCCATCAAGCCGCCCTGCATCACCAGCAGGAGCATGAGATAAATCTTCAGCCGCTCCGCCTGCGACTGGATCGCGTAGAGTCCGGCGGCGAGGCCGACGATGCCGGCGAGGACAAAGAGCGGGAGCGAGATTCCGTTGAGTCCGAGTTTCAGGCTGATGCCGTAGGCCGTGAGACCGGTGGAATACGTTTCCAGAAAAGCGTAGCCGGACTCCTTCGGGGCGTCCGCGAAATGGAACCACACATGCAGCGCGAGCAACGCGGGGATCGCGAACGCCACGTAGGCGAGGCGCACGGACCACCGCTTCGGCAGGCCGGCGGCGATGGCGAGCGCCAGCACCAGCGGCGCGGCGATCGAAACGAGAAGAGGATCGAAGGGCAGATTGCTCATCGCGAAAAACGGACCAAACGAGCTGGCCGCAAAGAGGCGCAAAAATGCGCAAAACGAAGATTCTGGTTCTTGTGCATCTTTGCGCCTTTTTGCGGCAAGACAGGATTGCGGTTCATGATCAGAGGACTCCCGCCGCAAACAGCCAGAGCGCGACGACGCCGCCCAGGAACCAGTAAACGTAAACGTTGAGCTTGCCGACGTGCAGCGCGCGCGCGCCGAGGCCGAACAAGCCGACCACCCCGGCAAGTCCGCGAATGATCAGGCCCGCGAGGAAAATCTGCTCGAGGAAGTTGAGCAGCATCGCGAACCGCTGCTGCACCTTCGCGACGTAGTAGTCGTAAAGCTTGTCGAAGGATTCCTTCAGCGCCGTGAGTCCGCCAAACGCCAGCGGCCCGCGCACCGCGAGTGTGTCCTGCGGACCGTGCTGGTAAAACGCAAGCGCCGCGCCCGCGCCGACCGCAAGAATCAGCGCGCTGATCACAAACGGACTCGCGCCGACCGCATGCGGAATCTGCGACCATACGCCTTGAAATGCGCTGCCATAGATCAGACCCGTGCCTTCGTGCGTCGTGTAGCCGCCGACGATCGCGAGCGCCGCCAGGACCACCAGCGGCAGCGTGAGCGTGAGCCCGCCTTCATGCGCATGCGAAGCGGACTCGCTGCGCGGCGCACCGAGAAAAACGAGTTTCCACATGCGAACCATGTAGAACGACGTGAGCACCGCGGTGAACGTGAGGATAACGAAGACGGCCGTGTTCTTCTCCTGCGCGAGGTGCAGGATCGCGTCCTTCGAATAAAACCCCGCGAGGAACGGCACGCCCGCGATCGCGGCGACGCCGATCGTGAAGGTCACGAACGTGAGCGGCATCTTCTTCGCGAGTCCGCCCATCTTGAAAATATCCTGCTCGTGATGGCAGCCGTGAATGACGGAGCCGGAACCGAGGAAGAGCAGCGCCTTGAAGAAGGCGTGCGTGGTCAGGTGAAACATCGCGGCGCCGACGCCCGCGGCGATCGCGATCGTGTGAGCGTGTCCGTCGATCTCGTGCGTGACGGCCAGCGAACCGAGTCCGAACGCCGCAACCATGTAGCCGAGCTGCGAAAGCGTGGAGTAAGCGAGGACCTTCTTGATGTCGCTCTGCACGATCGCGCAAAGCGCGGCGTAGAGCGCGGTCACGGTGCCGACCCACATGATGACGTTGAGCGCTTCGGGCACCATCAGCACGTTGATCCGGCACAGCATGTAGATACCGGCGGCGACCATCGTGGCGGCGTGGATCAGCGCGGAGACGGGCGTCGGACCTTCCATCGCATCGGGCAACCACACCTGCAGCGGCATCTGCGCGGACTTGCCGACCGCGCCGCAGAACAGCAGCAGCGGAATCAACGTGCTCGCGACATGGCTGTCACCGAGTTCGCTGAGGTTCACGGTGCCGTTCGCCCAGTAGCACATCACGATGCCGAGCAGGAAACCGAAGTCGCCGACGCGGTTGACGATAAATGCCTTCTTGGCCGCCGCGCTGGCGGACGGCCGCTCGAACCAGTGGCCGATCAGTGCATAGGAGCTATAGCCGACCAGCTCCCAAAAAATGAACATCATGAACAGATTGTCGGCGAGGGTGATGCCGATCATCGAAAACATGAAGATCGAGAGCCCGCCGAAGTAGCGGGCCTTCGACGCGTCCTCGTGCAGGTAGCCCAGCGAAAAGACGTGCACGCAAAGACCCACGACGCCGACCACCGTAAGCATCAGCGCGGCGAGGTCGTCGAACTTGAAGCCCAGCGACAGCGAGAAATCGCCCAGCCGCAGCCACTCGAACGCGGTGTCAAAACGATGATGGCCCAGCGCCAGATAAAGCGAGCCGGCCGCAATGCCGGTCGCGGCCAGCACGGAAATCAACGCGGCCAGCGAGCCGGCACGACGCAGGAACAACGCGATGAGCGCGGCCGAACCGAGCGGCAGGAGCAAAACGAGAAGAGCGAGCTGAACGGGCGACATTGAAGACGAAAAGATTAGGAACGCAGAGGGCACGGAGCGCGGCCCGCGGGGGACACGAAGGTCCGCAAGCAGGCGGAGGCGCGTCGGTGCAGGGTGCTCGGGTTCATGATGAAATGGCTCGGTGTTCTCTGGGTGGGAGCTCGGTAAACTTTGGGCTCAATCAACCGCTCAGTTTTTGAGAGCGGTGAGTTCGTCGACTTCGATCGTCTGACGGCGGCGGAAGAGCGTGACGATGATCGCGAGGCCCACCGCGACTTCGGCGGCGGCGACCGTGAGAATGAAAAACACGAAGACGTTGCCGTCGTTGGTGCCGTTGAAGCGCGAGAAGGCGGCCAGCGCGAGGGTCGACGCCACGAGCATGAGCTCGAGTCCCATGAAGAGGATCAGGGTGTTCTTCCGCAGCAGCACGCCGAAGAAGCCGATCGCGAAGAGCAGCGCGCTCAGGACGATGTAGGTATTGAGGGTCGCAGAAATCATAACCCGAAGGTGCGAGTAGCGAGTAGCGAGTAGCGAGTAGTTTGCCGTGAGAGTTCCATGGGACGATCGGGAGGTTGGAATGCTCGCTACACGCTACTCGCCACCCACTACTTTGGTTTCCGTTTCGAATTTCTTGCTGAGCACGATCACGCCGAGCATCGCGATCAGCAGCAGGAAGCCGACGATCTGCACGGGCAGCAGATACGTCGTGAAAAGTTGATACGCGTAGCCCTTCAGCGAGGCACCGACACCGGGCCCGTCCGGCAGAGCAACGGCCGCAAGCTCGGGCTGCTTGTAGATCGCGAGCACGCCGACCGCGAGCAGCGCGCCGGCGATCGTCGCCGCGACCACCGAGGTCGATTGGAACGGCCGCCGCAGCGCATGCGTGTCGAGCAGCATGACGATGAAGAGGAACAGCGCCGCGACCGCGCCGGCGTAAACCAGCAGGAGCACGAAGGCCAGGAGGTAGGCTTCGAGCAGCACGAACAGGCCCGCCACGCCGACGAGGCAGAGCATGAAGGACATCGCGGCGTTGACGGCGTTCTTGTTCAGCACGGTGCCGAGCGCGGCGATGACCGTGAGGAGAGCGAAGACGTTGAAGAGAATCGGGCCCATGAGGATTAAGCGCGAAGACGCGAAGCGTGCAAAGATGCGCCAAGATACTCTTTCCGGACTTTGCCAACCTTGGTTCGGGGCCTGGCGTCTTTGCGCTTCGATAAGTTCATATCAGTGGTGATGCTGGGCGGACGCGGCCTGCTCGGCGGCCTTCTTCTTGTCCCACTTGAAATGCTGGTCGGGCAGCGTGCCACCGAGTTCGTAGAGACGTTCCTTGTTGTTCACCATCTCGGCCCGCGTGTATCCGGTCATCGTATACTGCTGCTGGAGGAAGATCGCCTCCTCGGGGCAAACCTCCTGGCACATGCCGCAGTAGATGCAGCGCAGCATGTCGATTTCGAACTCGCGCGGAGCCTTCTCGACGTGCGAGGTCGGCGCGGCGGGATCGATCTCGCCGGGCGTGATGCGGATCGCCTTGGGCGGGCAGACGAATTCGCACAGCTGGCAGGAAACGCACTTCTCGCGACCGTTCGGATCCTTCACGAGCGTCGGCACGCCGCGGTAGCCGGCCGGGATCTCCGGGCGCTGCTCGGGATACTCGAGCGTCTGCTTCTTGCGGACGAGGTGTTTGAAAGTCGTCTTCAGCCCGCTGACGATCTGCGGGACATAGGTGCGCTCGGCGAGCGTGAGCGGTTTGCGTTCGAGAGGGACGACGGCCATGAGCGGTAAGGGTTCGGTTTAGGCGCGAAGACGCGAAGAGGCGCCAAGCACGGGAAGCAGTGATCTTTGCATCACCTTCGCCATCTTTGCGTCTTTGCGCTTCAACAGCTTCATTTTTCGATGAACGCGATCGCGATCGCGTAGAAGAGGAGGTTGGCGATCGAGGCCGGCAGGAGCTTCTGCCAGCCGAGCTTCATCACCTGGTCGTAGCGGAAACGCGGCACGGTCCAGCGAATCCACATGAAGAAGAAGATCATTGCGATGACCTTGCCGAGAAAGATCACGATCGAGAGCAGACCGGTGAGCAGCGCGTTGTCGGCGATGCCGAAGGCGTTCGCAACCAGTTCGAGCGGCACCCACGGCAGCGGATTCCAGCCGCCGCAGAAGAGCAGGATGAACACGCCGGAACCGACGATCATGTGCGAGTATTCCGCGACGAAGAACAGGCCCCACTTGAACGCGCCGTATTCGGTGTGAAAGCTGCCGACGAGGTCCGCCTCGGACTCGACCGTGTCGAACGGCTGGCGGTTCGTTTCCGCAAAGAGCGCGGTGAGGAAGATGAACGCCGACACCGGCATCAGGAAAATAAACCACATGCCGCCGAGGAAGCCGGGCTGGCTCTGGAACTCGACGATGCGGCCAAAGCCGAGCGTCGCGTCCTGACCCGGCGCGTTGATCCAGAGAAACACCGGCAGCACCGCGAGCGTCATCGACAACTCATAGGAGATGAGCTGCGCCGAGGCGCGGACGGATCCAAGAAACGGATACTTCGAGTTCGATGCCCAGCCGGCGAGGATGAGCGAATAAACGCCAAGCGAGGACACCGCGAACACGGCGAGGATGCCGATGTCGAGCGGCGCGAGGCCGAGCGGAATCGTCCGGCCCGCGGCGTCGAAATACGCGCCGAACGGCACGACGGTGACGGTCGTCAGCGCGGGAATCATCGCGAGCAGCGGCGCGGCGATGAAGTAGAACTTGTTCACGTGGCCCGGCGTGGAGTCTTCCTTGAAGAGCATCTTGCCGCCGTCGGCCATGACGTGAAACAGGCCGAGGCGCTGCAGGAAGCGGCCGACAAAGGGAATCCAGCCCACCCAAGGCACGATCGCGCGATTGGGGCCGGGACGATCCTGCACCCACGCGGCGACCTTGCGCTCGGCCATCGAACAGACGCCTGCGATCGGGAAGATCACGAGAATGACGGCCAGGCCCTTGAGGAAGCCTTGCACGATCAGCGGAAGATTGAAGTAGAAGTCAGCCAGCATGGCGGGCGCTTATGAAGTAGCGGAAACCGTGCGGTTTTCGCAGGAGGGAGCGAAAAGCTCACGCTTTTCGCTACGCAGATTGAAGTGGGCCGCAGGCGTGCTCATGTCGTGGTGCCGGCGGGCGGACGCGGCGGCGGGACGCTGTTGTCGGCAGGCGGCACCGGCGCCTCGGGTTTATAGTGCAACGTCTCGCCCTCGACGAACGGCAGGCTCGCCCACGGCGTGCGATCGAGCAGCAGGCCGGTCTCGGGGAGATTCGTGAAGGTCATCGTGGCCAGCGCGGGCACTTCGGCGGTGAGCGTTTTCCACAGGCCGTGGATATCACTCGCGGGCGCGGCGGTGTTCGTCACCGCCGCGAGCAGTTTCGCGAGCACGACGAGGTCGTCGGCGGTGCCGGCGGGACCGGGGACGGCGCGGTGGAATTTCTGGATGCGGAACTGCTGGTTCACGAACGTGCCGTTCTTCTCGAACACGGTCAGCGTCGGGATCAGCACGCGCGCGACGGCGCTGGTCGCATCGGCCTGCGTGCCGAGATAAACGACGGACACTTTCGCGAGCTGCGCGGGCGTAAGGCCGGCCGCGACGAGGTCTTCGCCGACGGAGAGGACCGCCTTGGCCTTGCCGGCATCGATCGCGGCGGCGAGCCCGGTAAGCTTCTGCGCGGGCAACTCGCGGATCAGACCGGTGACGAGCGCGCCGCGGACGTTCGGGTTGCGGTCGGCGGAGATGAGGAGCTGGTCGCCCTCGCCCACCCGGCTGACGAGCTGCGTCGACGCGTGGAGCGCGTCGGCGAGTTTCTTCGTGAGGAACTGTTCCTCGACCGAGCTGCGGCCGGAGCCGACGACGGCGATCGCGCCGGCGGACGCCTTGAAGATTTCGACGGCGGCGCCGATCGCGGCGTCGAGCGCGCTGTCGGTGCCGTTGACCTTCGCGACGATCAGGCGGTTCGGCGACTGCGCCTGCTTGTAGAGGATGCGGCCGCTATCGGCCATCCACTCGTCGTTGACCTCGTAATTCTTGCGCGGGGTGAGGCGGTGGATGACGCCCTCGCGCGACCAGACGATCGTATTCGCGCCGACACTACTCTCGGTGTCGATGCTGTTCGTCTGCTTGAGGAACCAGACGCGCATCTTGAAACGGAAATCCGTGGAGGTGAGCGCGCCGACGGGGCAGAGATCGACGGTGTTGAGCGAGTAATTGTTCGTGAGCTGCTTGCCCGGGAAGCAGGTCAGCGTCGTGTAGCTTCCGCGATCGATGAAGCCCAAGACATCGTCCTTCGCGACCTCCTTGCAGAAACGGATGCAGCGTGAGCAGAGGATGCAGCGCTCGTCGTCGAGCGTGACGCGCGGGCCGAGCTGCGTGCGCTTCGGCTTCACGTTTTTCGGCTCGATGTAGCGCGAGTAGCCGCGGCCATAGCCGGTGGCCTGTTCCTGGAGCTTGCACTCGCCGGCCTGGTCGCAGATCGGGCAGTCGAGGGGGTGATTGATGAGGAGAAACTCCATCACGCCCTCGCGGCAGTCCTTCACGAGCTGCGACGTCGTGCGGATGTGGAGACCGGGCGAGGCGTTGGTGCCGCAGCCGATCTGCGGGCGGGGCATCCAGTTGATCTTCTGCTTGCCGGTGGCGGGATCGATGATCGGCGCCTTCGTGGCGGGATCGACCGCGGGCATGCCCATCTCGATGAGACACATGCGGCAGTTGCCCACGATCGAGAGCTTCGGGTGGTAGCAATAGTGCGGCACGTCGACGCCGACGAGACGCGCGGCCTCGATGACGTTCGTGCCCTTGGGCACGGCGATCTCCTTGCCGTCGATGTTGACGGTGACGAGGTCGGGTTTGGGCGGAGCGATCATTGCGGAAAGATGGAAAAAAGCGCGACGACGCGAAGAGAGGCGAAGATTCGCAAAGGAGAGATCAGAGGGATTTCTTGGCGGAGCTTGGCTTGGTTCTTCGCGTCTTTGCGCTTAAACCAGATCGAGCGCGCCAGTCGGGCGCGCCTTTTTGGTTTCGTGGTAGGTTTTGAATTCGTCGCCGAACTTCGCGATGAAGCTCTGCGTTGGCCAGGAGCACGCTTCGCCGAAGGCGCAGATCGTGCGGCCGGGAATCTGGTCGGCGACGCTCTTGAGTAGCGTGGCATCCTCCTCGCGGGCGTTGCCGTGCACCATGCGCGTGGTGATGCGCTTCATCCACAGCGAGCCCTCGCGGCACGGCGTGCACTGGCCGCAGCTCTCGTGCGAGTAGAACGCGTTGATGTTGGCCAGCGCCTCGACCATGTTGACGGAGTCGTCCATCACGATCACGCCGCCGGAGCCGCCCATCGTGCCGATGAGCGCGAGCGAATCGAAATCCATCGGCACGTCCTCGACGCCCCAATCGTAATCGACCAGGTCGGCGCCGACCTTGCGCTTGCCCTTGTAGCGTTCGCCGAAGCGCATGATTTTCGCGGACGAGCCGCCGGGAATCACCGCCTTGAACGTGCGTCCCGGCAGCGGGCCGCCGCAGACGTCATAGAGCAGCTGACCCATCGTGATCTTGCCGGTCTCGAATTCGTAATAGCCGGGCCGCTGCACGTGGCCGGACACGCAGAAGATACGCGTGCCGGTGTTGTTGGGCGTGCCGATCTTCGCGAAGGCGTCGCCGCCGTGCTCCGCGATGTATTTCACGTGGCAGAGCGTCTCGACGTTGTTGACGATCGTCGGGCACTGGTAGAGGCCGAGCACCGCGGGGAAGAACGGCGGCTTGATGCGCGGGTTGGCGCGCTTGCCCTCGAGCGATTCGATCAGGCCGGTTTCTTCGCCGCAGATGTAGGCGCCGGCGCCGCGATGGACGAAGATGTCGCACGAATAACCGGTGCCGAGAATGTTCTGGCCCACGAAGCCCTTGTCACGGGCCTCCTGGATCGCGCGCTCGAGGATGCGCGCCCCGTGAGGCATCTCGCCGCGAATGTAAATATAGGCCTGCTGCACGTTGTTCGCGAAGCACGAGATCATCGTGCCCTCGATCAGCTGGTGCGGGTCCTGATGGATGATGTAGCGATCCTTGAACGTGCCGGGCTCGGACTCGTCGGCGTTGACGATGAGATAGATCGGCTTGCCGCTCTTGCGGTCAACAAGGCCCCACTTCACGCCGCAGGGAAAACCCGCGCCGCCGCGACCGCGCAGGCCGGACTTCTTGACCTCGTCGATGATCGCCTGCGGCTGCATCGTGACGGCCTTCTTCAACACCTCGTAGCCACCGTTGCGCACGTAGCACTCGATGTCGTTGGTGTAGCCGGGCTCGTCGATGTGACGGAAGATGATGCGGCGTTGTTCGGGAATGGGCATGACGACCAGTTGAGAGTCGATGGCTGAGAGTTGAAAGAAGGTCAGCGGCGCTGCGCGGCCTCTTTTTTGATCTGATCGCTGAGCTGCTTCGCTTTCGCGCAGTCGACGTTTTCGTGGAGATCGTCGTCGATGAGCACGACGGGGGCGGTGCCGCAGCTGGCGAGGCATTCGACGAACTCGACGGTGACTTCGCCGTCGGGCGAAATCTCGCCGACCTTCGTGTCGAACTGCTTTTCGAACTCGGCGCAGGTCTTGTAGCCGCCGCGCAGCGCGCAGGAGAGCGTGCGGCAGACCTTGATGTGGCGGCGGCCGATCGGCTTCTGCCGGAACATCGGGTAGAACGTCACCACGTCGTAGACGTTGATCGGCTGAATCTCGAGCTTCGCCGCGACCCACTCGAATGTCTCGGGCGGGAGGTAGCCGAGGTCCTCCTGGATGAGGTGCAACAACGGCAGCGTGGCGCTCCGCTTCGACGGGTAATGCGTGATCACCTCGTCGATGCGCTGGAGGGTTTCAGGTTTAAGATTCATCTAGCGGATTTCGGAGAAGCGCGAAGAGGCAAAGGGTGCAAAGTTTCGCAAAGTTGAGAAAATGGGACCGGATTCTTGGCGGATCTTGGTTCGACCTTGGCGTCTTGGCGCTTAGCTCATCGGTCGCACTCGCCCATCACGAAATCGAGCGAGCCGAGGATCGCGACGACGTCCGAGATGAGAATGCCGGTGCACAGCTTCGGGACGATCGACAGGTTGCAGAACGAGGGTGAGCGGATCTTCAGGCGCCACGGCACGCCGCCGCCCTTGCTCACGACGTAGAAGCCGAGAATGCCTTTCGGGTTTTCCGCCTCGAAGTAAACTTCGCCGGCCGGCATCTGCGGGCCTTCGGTCACGAGCATGAAATTCTGAATCAGCTCCTCCATCGAGGAGAGAATCTTGCCCTTCGGCGGCGCGAAGATCTTGCGCGCGTCCTTCGCATACCAGTCGCCGCCGGGGAAGGTCTTGATCACCTGCCGAATGATCCGCACCGACTGACGCATCTCCTCGCCGCGAACGAGGTAGCGATCGTAGCAATCGCCCTTCGTGCCGACCGGCACGTCGAACTCGTATTGCTCGTAGCCGGAGTAAGGCCGGTCCTTGCGCAGATCGGTCGCGACGCCGCTGCCGCGCGCATTGGGGCCCGTCAGGCCGTAGGCATAAACATCTTCCTTCGTGATGACGCCGACGTCGACCGTGCGGTCAGTGAAGATCTTGTTGCGCGTGAGCAGCGCGAGGATCTCCTCGAGCGCGGGAAGAAACTGGTCGCAGAACTTGCCCACGCCATCGAGCCAGCCGGGCGGGATGTCGCGCGTGACGCCGCCAATGCGCGTGTAACTCGTGGTGAAGCGCGCGCCGGTGAGCTCTT
Source organism: Opitutaceae bacterium (assembly GCA_040255565.1). Lineage (GTDB taxonomy): Bacteria > Verrucomicrobiota > Verrucomicrobiia > Opitutales > Opitutaceae > Opitutus. The sequence continues at coordinate 190,031 of JBDZVH010000005.1, forward strand.
CGAAGAGCTTGTAGAGATGTTCGCGCTGGTTGAGCGACAGCACGAGGACGGTCCACGCGCCGACATCGAGGCCGAAGGCGCCGAGCCCCATCAGATGCGACGAGATGCGCGCCATCTCCGCGGTGATCACGCGGATCGCCTGGCAGCGCGGCGGCACCGTGAGGCCGGCCAGATTTTCGACCGCGATCGCGTAGGCCATGTTGTTGGCCAGCGGCGCGAGGTAGTCCAACCGGTCCGTGTAAGGCACGAACTGGTTGTAGGTCATGTTCTCCGCGATCTTCTCGTCGCCGCGGTGCAGGTATCCAATAATTGGATCGGCCTTGGTCAGGATCTCGCCGTCGAGTTCCATCTGGATGCGCAGCACGCCGTGCGTCGACGGGTGCGACGGGCCCATGGAGAGCGACATCTTGTCGCCGGCAAACTCCGGCTCGACGCCGGGAGCGGCGGCGATCTTGGCAGCGGACTCGGGAACGGAAAATTCAGTGGCCATTAGGCGGAAAGGAGATGGCCCACGGAACACACGGAAGACACCGAAGGATTCGATCCGGGATTTTTCATGTCAGTGTGTTCCGTGTATTCCGTGGGCAAAGGTTCAGTTCGTCGGTTTCTCCACGCGCTCGTTCCAGCTCTCGTCTTTCGCGCGCGGCTCGGCTTCGGTGAGGTTGATTTCGCCCGACGACGCGACGAAGGGGCCGCCGGCCATCGGCGCCGGGATCACCGGCGTGCCCGTGTTGGTCGCGATCTCGGGATCGGGCAGCGCCGTCTCGACACCCGCCAGCGGAAACTCCTTGCGCAACGGCCATCCGGGATAGCCGTCCCACATCAAAATGCGCCGCAGATCCGGGTGTCCGGCAAACTTGATGCCGAACATGTCGTAGCATTCGCGCTCGTGCCAGTTCGCCGCCGGCCAGAGGGCCACCACGCTCGGCACCGCCGGATCGGTATCGTCGGCGCAGTCCGCCGCGACGCGCACATATTGCGCCGTGGCGGTGGAATACACGTGATACACCACGGTGAAGCGGGGCGATACGTTCTCGCCGTTGTCGATCGCCGTCAGATCGGCGAGGAAGTTGTAGCCGAGCTCGTCGCGCAGGGTTTTCAGCACCGACACGAGATCGCCGACCGGCACGTTGAGCGCGGCGTGATCGCTGCTCGGTCGGTCGGCAGCCTGCGGGAAACGTCCCTTCAGCGTGGTGGCGGCATCGACAGGTGCGGTCATGTGATCAAAAGCTGAGAGTTGAGAGCTGAGGGCTGAGAGCCGGACCTTCGCTGACGCGCCCGCCAACGGGCCGGCCTGCTCACTCGGAGCGCTGGACTCCCGGTCATGGGCTGCATCAAGCCGACTCCTTGAACAGGTTTTTCGCGGCCGGCTCTTTCCGGATCTTCGCCTGCAGCTTGATGATCGCGTCGAGGATCGCCTCGGGACGCGGCGGGCAGCCGCTGATATAGACGTCCACCGGCACGATGCGGTCTACGCCCTGCAAGGTCGCGTAACTGCGATACATGCCGCCCGAACTCGCGCAGGCGCCCATCGCGATCACCCATTTCGGCGCCATCATCTGATCGTAAATGCGACGCAGCTGCGGGGCCATCTTGTAGGTCACCGTGCCCGCGACGATCATGCAGTCGGATTGCCGCGGGGAGAAACGCATCACCTCCGCGCCGAAGCGCGCGATGTCGAAGCGTCCGTTGCCCACCGCCATCAGCTCGATCGCGCAACAGGCCAGGCCCATCGGCATCGGCCAGATCGAATTCGTGCGGATCCAGTTCACGACCGCGTCGGCCCGCGAGACGACCACCTCGCCCTCGATGCGGCTGTTGTAGGCTAGTTCAGTGTTCGACGAGACCATGTGAAAGGATGCGTGTGAAAAGGGAAAATCCGTCGCAGGGTTGATGGGGGTCACCCCTCGCGCAAGACGGTTTTGGAAAAATTAGTTCGTCTTCGAACGTGGCGGGCACGTGCAACTAACCTGACCACATTAACGCAAACGCCAAGCGCGGCACGCCGTCCTCACGCGCTCTCACGGACGTTTTCCGTCGGATCGGCGGCCTCCGCGGCAATTCCTCGTTGACCCGCGGCCCGCGGCAACTTTGCTTTCGCCCCTTCGACAGATGGCGGCCCCGTTTGGAACGGGGCGTCAGGACACCCGGAGAGGTGGCAGAGTGGTCGAATGTGCGTGATTGGAAATCACGTGTAGGGGAAACCCTACCGAGGGTTCGAATCCCTCCCTCTCCGCCAGTCTTTTGCGGTTAAGGCCGGTATTTGGTTTTCGAGCGGAGTCCAAAAACCGCACACCCAAAGCCAAACTGCGCGCAGCGCGATCCGCCAGACACTGGCACAGTGGCGGACACACACCATGATTTCCCCGCAAGAAATGTCCGTGCCCGGCGGCGCTGCCCCGATCGACCTCGATCTCGTTCGCAAATACTCTGTTCCCGGCCCGCGCTACACCTCCTACCCGCCCGCGACGCAGTTTACCGACGACCTCGCGCCCCTCGATCTCGAGGGCGCCATCGCCGAGGACAACGCCCGCGGCGCCACGCCGCTCTCGCTCTACTTCCACCTGCCGTTCTGCGAAACGCGCTGCTGGTTCTGCGGTTGCACGACCGTCATCACCCGCCGCCGCGACTCGGCCAAGGAATACCTCGACGACCTCGTCCGCGAAGTGAGCCTCACCGCCGCGCGCCTCGATCGCTCGCGGCCCGTCGCCCAGATCCATCTCGGCGGCGGCACGCCGACGTTCTTCCCGCCCGACCAGCTCCGCCGGCTCGGGGCGTTGCTGCACGATACTTTCAATCTTCGCCCGGACACCGAATTCAGCGTCGAGATCGATCCGCGCCGGCTCACGCTCGATCACATCGTTGCCCTGCGCGAGATCGGCGTCACCCGCGCTTCGCTTGGCGTCCAGGACACCAATCCGCGCGTCCAGCTCGCCATTCACCGCATCCAGCCGCACTCGCAGAACCAGCAAGCGTTCGAATGGCTACGCGCCAACGGCTTCACCTCGATCAACGTCGATCTCATCCACGGTCTGCCACTCCAGACCGCATCCTCGTTCGACAAGACCATCGACGATGTCCTCGAGCTCGGCGCCGACCGGCTCTCCGTTTTCAGCTACGCCCACGTGCCGTGGATCAAACCCGCGCAAAAGATCTTCGACGATCGCGATCAGCTGCCCACCGCGGAGGAAAAGCTCGCGATGTTCGCGCTCGCGCACGCCAAGCTCACTGCCGCCAGCTACATCGACATCGGCCTCGATCACTTCGCCCGGCCCAACGACGAACTCGCCGTCGCCCAGCGCAACGGCACCCTCCACCGCAATTTCCAAGGCTACAGCACGCACGCTGGCGCCTCGCTCTACGGCTTCGGCATGTCCTCGATTTCGTCGACGCCGACGACGTATCGGCAGAATCACAAAACCCTGCCCGCCTGGCGCGCCGCGCTCGACGCCGGCCAGCTGCCGACCGAACGCGGACTGCGCCTGTCCGACGAGGATGTTCGCCGCCGCAGCATCGTCATGAAGCTAATGTGCGACCGCCGGCTCGACTACGCCGCGCTGTCGCAAACCTTCGGTTTCAACTTCGGCGAACGCTACGCCACCGAGATCGCGTCGCTCGCGGATCTCGAGGCCGACGGGCTCCTGCAACGCGACGCTACCGGCGTGCGCGTCACCACGCTCGGCGCGCCGCTGCTGCGCGTGATCGCGATGCGCTTCGACGCCTACCTTGCGGGCAGCGCGCACCGTCACTCCAAAACGATTTAACGGCTGCCGCCTGCGTCGCATGCCGTTTCGCATCGCCAAATCGTTCACCGTCGAAAGCGGCCACCTGCTCACAAAACACGCGGGCGGCTGCCGCTTCCCGCACGGCCACAGCCGCACGATCGAGATCGTCGTCACGAGCGACGCCCTCGATGCCAACGACATGGTGTGCGATTTCAAGGCCCTCAAGGCCGCCGCCGCCGCGGCCGTCGAGCGCTTCGATCACACGTTCGCGCTCAACACCGCCGATCCGCGTTTCGCCGAACTTCACGCCGCGTACGGCGAGCGCGTGATTCCGTTCGAAAACACCGACCCGACCACGGAAGTGCTCGCGCGGGAGATCTTCCGCGCCGTGCGCGCCCGGCTGCAACTACCTCACGCGAAGCTCGAACGCGTGCGCGTCACCGAGACCGCGACGAGCTGGGGCGAATATTGGGAATAGCGTCGCCCGCGCCGGGGCGCGTCCCTTCTCGCGAGTTGCCAACGGTGGGCGACCGCGCGAGATTCGGTTTTCCACGCCATGTCCGCCGATCTCACCGAGCTCTACCAGCAGGTCATCCTCGATCATAACAAGCGCCCGCGAAACCGCGGCACATTGCCCACTGCGAATCGCGTCGCGCACGGCGACAACCCGTCCTGCGGCGACCAGTGCAACGTCTACCTGCGGCTGGACGGCGATCGCATCGCGGAGATCACGTTCGACGGCTCCGGGTGCGCGATTTCGCAGGCGAGCGCGTCGCTGATGACGACGCAGCTGAAAGGCAAGACCGCCGCCGAGGCGGAAAACCTCTACGAGCAGTTCAAGGACATCGTCACCACCGGCCAGCCCCCCGAGGAGATCAGCGATCTCGCGGCCTTCGCCGGCGTGCATGCGTTTCCCGCCCGGATCAAGTGCGCGACGCTCGGCTGGCACGCAGCACTCAACGCGCTGAAGAACGATCCGACCACGACCACCACCGAAAGCCACACCGACTGATTTTTCCGTGAACCCAGCCTCCGGCCTCCCGCACCCGGATCCCCGCGCCGCCTGGCGCGACGTCCGCGCCGATTTCCCCACGCTCCACCAGCAGGTCCACGGCAAGCCGCTCGTGTATCTCGACAGTGCCGCGACGTCGCAGAAACCGCGCGTCGTCATCGACGCGTTGTCCCGCTTCTACGAACGTGACAACAGCAACGTCCATCGCGGCCTGCATGCGCTCTCGATGCGCGCCACCGACGCGTATGAAGGCGCGCGCGCCCGCGTCGCGAAATTCGTCAACGCCGCCGATCCCGCCGAGATCGTCTTCACGCGCGGCACCACGGAATCGATCAACCTCGTCGCCTCGAGCTGGGGTGGCGCGAATCTGAAAGCCGGCGACGTCATCCTGCTCACCGAGATGGAGCACCATTCCAATCTCGTGCCGTGGCAGCTCCTCGCCCAGCGCACCGGCGCGACGCTCCGTTTCGTGCCGGTCGTCGGCGCCGATGCCGAGGGCGGACTCGACCTCGCGCAACTCGACGCCCTGCTCACGCCCGAGGTGAAGGTCTTCGCGTTCACTCACGTTTCCAACACACTCGGCGTGATCAACCCCGCCGCTTCGCTCTGCGCCGAGGCGCGCGCGCGTGGCATCGTGACCGTCGTCGACGGCGCGCAATCGATCGGCCACATGCCCGTCGACGTCCGCGCGATCGGCTGCGATTTCTACGCGTTTTCCGCGCACAAGATGGCCGGCCCGACCGGCATCGGCGCGCTTTACGGCCGGCAAGAATTCCTCGACGCGATGCCGCCTTACCAGGGCGGCGGCGGCATGATCGCCCAGGTCGATTACACGACCGCGCGCTGGAAACCGTCACCCGAACGCTTCGAGGCCGGCACGCCGAATTTCGCCGACGCCACCGCCTTCGCCGCCGCCTGCGATTATCTCGATGGTCTCGATCGCGCCGCGATCGCGCGGCACGACACCGAGCTCGCCCAGCTCGCCTACGAGAAACTCTCTGCACTGCCGGGCATCCGCCTCCTCGGGCCGCGGACCGATCGCAGCGGACTCGTGAGCTTCGCGTTCGCCGACGTGCACGCGCACGACGTTGTCACCTTCGCCGACGAGGACGGCCTCGCGCTGCGCGGCGGGCATCACTGCAACCAGCCGCTGATGCGCAAGCTCGGCCTGACCAGCACGACACGCGCGAGCTTCTACGTTTACAACACGCCGGAGGAAATCGACGTGCTCGTCGCCAGCCTCCAGCGCATCCTGAAGTTCTTCGCCGGCTGAACCTCGCGCCGGCCGCTTCTTCGCGCCGCGTGTTTCATGCGGCGCGCCGCCTTATCCCTTTTCGTGCGTTTCCTCCGCTTCCTTCTGTTTTGCTGCGTCCTCGCGCCCGTGTGGGCGCAGCCGTCGGACCTCGACGCGCGCGTCCAACAGTTCCTCGACCGCTCGCTGCCAAGGCTCGGCCGCAATCTCGCGGTCGGCGATCTCGGCTCGGTGCTCGCCGCGCCGTCGCGTTACGACCCGAACCTGTATTTTCACTGGACGCGCGACGCCGCGCTCGTGGTCGACGCGCTTGTGCAGCTGCTGCCGTATGTCGAGAACACGCCCGCGGAAGACGCGCTCACGCGCTTCCTCGAGAACCACGTGCGGCTCGTCGCGAAGCTGCAGTCGCTGCCCTCGAAATACGGCCTCAGCGATACGCGCTACAACGTCGCCGGCACGCTCGACGTGTCCGACTGGCCGCGTCCGCAACACGTCGGCCCGGCGCTGCGGGCGCTCGCGCTCATGCGCTATCGCGAGCTGCAGCGCGGGAAGCTGTCGGCGGAGATCGAGCCGCTGTCGCGCATCGTCGTGGAGCGCGATCTCGATAGTGTCGGCCGGACCTGCAGCGCGCGCAGTTTCGACCTCTGGGAGACGTCCTACGGATTCCACTACTACACGCGCGTCGTGCAACTGGGAGCGCTGGAGGCGGGCATCCGCGTTTTCGGGGGCCAGGCCCACCCGCTGTGGCCTGCATCCGTCAAACAACTACGCCGCGACCTCGCGGCGCACTGGCGCGAGGCGGACCGGGTCTATGCCTTCAGCGACGGCGCCCTCTTCGACCAGCAGGGCGATCCCGTGACCGAGCCCCGCGTGGGGCTGGACATCGCATTCGTGCTGGCGGCCAACCATGCCCGGCTCCGGGACGGCGCGTTCTCACCCCTCGATGAGCGCCTCTGGAGCACCGCCCATTCGTTCGAGGAATATTTCCGCCGGACTCTGCCGCTGAATCAGCGGCACGTCCGCGGCCCCGCGCTCGGACGCCACCTCGCCGATGCCGCGGCCGGCCGGGGCTCCTTCATCGCCACCGCGGCGCGCGCCGAGCACTGCTTCCGGATCGCCCGCGCCCTGCGCGACGGGCCGGAAGGCGAATTGATCGCTGACCGCGACCGGCGGGCCACGTTGGAAGATGTCCTCGGGAGCCCCCTCGAGCGCGACGTGCTCTTCCCGCTGCCGGACGGCACGCTCGCCGAAGCCTTTGCGCGGAAAGGCGAAGCGTTCCTGTTGACGGCGTTGGAGCAGATCGGCGGCGACGGTCTCGTGGCGTTCCAATTCGACGGCGAGACCGGTGCGCCGCGCTCCGCCCGCGATCACAGCTGGAGCTACGCCGCGCTGCTTACGGCCATCCTGGAGCGCGAAGCCTGGCACCGTTCGTCCGCCAATTTCTCGCAACTGCGGTTGCGCTGACTCGGTCGGCCGGCCAGGCGATCGCTGGCCCGCGTTTTTTGGCGCCTTCCGCCAACTTCTGCGGCGGCAAAGCCAACGGATGCGCAGCCCGTGACGCCGAGGATTGCGAAGATAAAAGCGCCCCACCGGCGACCCCGACGGGCGCGCTTTCCATGAATTCTTCCGCTCGCAAACCCGCTTTCGCCATCTGCGACGCCAACGAGGCTGTGGCCTCGGTCGCCTACCGGCTCAATGAATTGATCGCGATTTATCCGATCACCCCATCGTCCGCGATGGCCGAATCGTGCGACGAATGGGCCGCCGCCGGGAAAAAGAACCTCTGGGGCGAGGTGCCGCGGGTCGTGCAGCTGCAATCCGAGGCCGGCGTCGCCGGCTCCGTCCACGGCGGCCTGCTCGGCGGCGCACTGACGACCACGTTCACCGCCTCGCAGGGCCTCCTGCTGATGATCCCGAATCTCTACAAGATCGCCGGCGAACTGCTGCCGCTGACCTTGCACGTGAGCGCGCGCGCCCTCGCCGCACAGGGACTTTCGATCTTCGGCGATCACCAGGACGTCATGGCCTGCCGCGCCACGGGTTGCGCGCTGCTTTGCAGCAACTCGCCGCAGGAAGCCCAGGACCTCGCGCTCGTCGCGCATGTGGCCAGCTACCGGGCCCGCGTGCCGTTCATCCATTTCTTCGACGGCTTCCGCACCTCCCACGAGGTGCAGAAGATCTCTCCGTTCTCCGACGACGATCTGCGCGCCCTCGTCGACGAGAAGGACCTCGCTGCCTTCCGCGCCCGGGCGATGACGCCCGACCGGCCGACGCTCCGCGGCACCGCGCAGAATCCCGACGTGTATTTCCAGGGACGCGAGGCCGTGAACCGGTTCTACGACGCCCTGCCCGCCATCGTGCAGGAAACGATGGACAAGCTCGCCGCACTCACCGGCCGCTCGTATCACCTTTTTGACTACCACGGCCACCCGGAGGCCGAGCGCGTCGTGATCGCGATGGGCAGCAGCATCGAGACGCTCAACGAGACCGCCGACTGGCTGATCGCGCACGGCGAAAAGGTCGGCGTCATCTCCGTCCGGCTGTTCCAGCAGTTCCACGTCAAATCCTTCCTCGCCGCCTTGCCGAAGACCACCAAGGCCGTCGCCGTGCTCGATCGCACGAAGGAGCCGGGTAGCATCGGCGAGCCGCTCTTCCAGAACGTCGTGACCGCGCTCGCGGAAAGCCGATCTCCGCTCGCGGGTTCCGCGCGCGTGGTCGGCGGCCGCTACGGCCTCGGCTCGAAGGAGTTCACGCCCGGCATGGCCCGCGCCGTGTTCGACAACCTCGCGCAATGGGAGCCGAAGCACCGCTTCACCGTCGGCATCAAGGATGACGTCACCGGCACCTCGCTCGATTTCGACGCCGATTTCGATCTCGAAGCCGCCGATGTCCGCCGCTGCGTGTTCGTCGGCCTCGGCGCGGACGGCACCGTCGGCGCGAACAAGAACTCGATCAAGATCATCGGCGAACAGACGCCGTTCTACGCCCAGGGCTATTTCGTCTACGATTCGAAGAAGTCCGGCTCCGTCACCACCTCGCATCTGCGTTTCGGGCCGCGCCCGATTCGCGCGCCGTATCTCATCCGCCAGGCCGGCTTCGTCGCGTGCAGCCAGTTCAATTTCGTCGGCCGCACCGAGGTGCTCGGCTACGCCGCGTCGGGTGCGACCGTGCTGCTCAACTCTCCCTACTCGCCGGAGGAAACCTGGAAGAAACTTCCGCGCGAATGGCAGGCGACGCTCATCGCGAAGAAGCTCAGATTGTTCGTGATCGATGCGACGCACGTTTCCCAAGCCAGCGGCATGGGTCGGCGCACGAACACCGTGCTCCAGACGTGTTTCTTCGCGCTCTCCGGCGTGCTCCCGCAGGAGGAGGCGATCGCGCAGATCAAGAAAGCGATCACCAAAACTTACGGCAAAAAGGGCGAGCAGATCGTCAAGATGAACCACGCCGCCGTCGACGCCGCGCTCGACGGATTGAAGGAGGTCGCGATTCCCGCGACGCCGGACTCCGAAGCCCGCGCCACGGTCCCGCCGAGCTATCCCGGCGCGTCCGACTTCGTCCGCAGCGTCACCGCCCGCCTGCTCGCCAACGAAGGCGATCTCATGCCCGTCAGCGCCATGCCGCTCGACGGCTGCTGGCCGACCGGCACCGCGCGTTTCGAAAAGCGCAACATCGCCCTCGAGATTCCGGTGTGGGACGCCGCGCTCTGCATCCAGTGCAACAAGTGCGCGATGGTCTGCCCGCACGCCGCGATCCGCGCGAAGTTCGTCGAACCCGCCGCGCTCGAAGGTGCGCCGGCGGACTTTCTCTCGGTGCCGTTCCGTTCCAACGAGTTTCCCGGCCAGCGCTACACGCTGCAGGTCGCGCCCGAAGATTGCACCGGCTGCTCGATTTGCGTGCAGGTTTGCCCGGCCAAGGACAAAACCAACCCGCGCCACAAGGCCATCGACATGGCGCCGCAGGCTCCGCTGCTGGACGCCCAGCGCGCGAACTGGGATTTCTTCACCAAGCTGCCCGATCCCGACCGCACGAAGCTGGACTCGTCGACCGTCAAGAACTCGCAGTTCCTCGCGCCGCTCATCGAATTCTCCGGCGCCTGCTCCGGCTGCGGCGAAACGCCCTACCTCAAGCTCCTCACGCAGCTCTTCGGCGACCGCCTGCTGATGGCCAACGCCACCGGCTGCTCCTCGATCTACGGCGGCAACCTGCCGACCACACCGTATTGCTCGAATAGCGACGGCCGCGGCCCCGCGTGGGCCAACTCGCTCTTCGAGGACAACGCCGAATTCGGTCTCGGCCTGCACCTCGCGGTCGAGCAACGCGCCCGCACCGCGCGCGAACTGCTGAGCCGTCTCGCGGCGCGACTGGGCGACGAACTCGTCACCGCCCTTGCCACCGCCGATCAATCCACCGAGTCCGGCATCGCGCTGCAACGCGAACGCGTCGTGGCGCTGCGCGCGCGGCTTTCCTCGCTGCGCGACGATCCCGTCGCTCGACGCTTGGACGCCCTCGCTGACGACCTCGTCAAGAAAACCACGTGGATCATCGGTGGCGACGGTTGGGCCTACGACATCGGTTACGGCGGCCTGGACCACGTGCTCGCCTCCGGCGCCAACGTGAAGGTGCTCGTGCTCGACACCGAGGTTTACTCGAACACCGGCGGCCAGTCCTCGAAATCCACGCCGCTCGGCGCCGTCGCCAAGTTCGCCTCCTCGGGCAAGCCCGTCGCGAAAAAAGATCTGGCACTCATCGCCATGCAATACGGCCACGTCTACGTCGCGCGCGTTGCCTTCGGCGCGAAGGACAGCCAGACGCTCGCCGCCTTCCGCGAGGCCGAAGCCTACAACGGCCCGGCGCTCATCATCGCCTACTCGCACTGCATCGCGCACGGCTATCCGCTGCACCTCGGCCTCGAGCAACAGAAGCTCGCGGTCGACACCGGCTACTGGCCGCTCTTCCGCTACGACCCGCGACTCGCCGCGAAGGGCGAAACCGCCTTCCGGCTCGATTCCGCCCCGCCGAAACAGGACCTCGCCAAGTTCACCGCCAACGAGACGCGTTTCGGGATCCTCAAGAACATCGCGCCCGCCCGCGCCGAGGAACTCGCCGCCGAGGCCCAGGCGTATGTGAAACAGCACTACGCGCTCTACCAGCGCCTCGCCACCCCGCCCGCCGCCAGCGGCAACAGTCACGGCTCTGCGCCTGCCTCGAAACCCGCCGCCGCTTCCTGACCGTGCACCTCACCCTCGCGCTTCTCGTCGTGCTGCTGGTCGTCCTGCCTCTGGCGTGGCGCCACGCCGACGAGGAGCGCGATTGAGCCTCCGCTCACTCCTCCCATCATGGACTTATCGACCACCTATCTCGGACTGCCGCTCAGCAACCCGCTCGTTGTCGGCGCGTCCCCGTTCTGCGACCACGCCGATGTCGCCCGCAAGCTCCAGGATGCGGGCGCCGCCGCGATCGTGATGCGCTCGTTGTTCGAAGAACAGATCGACGCCGAGCAGCGGGCGCTGGTCGAGAACGTCGAGACCGCGGAGAACAGCTTCTCCGAGGCGTCTTCGTTTTTCCCGCAGGTGCAGGAGTATCAACTCACGCCGGACCATTACCTGCGTCAGCTCGAGCACCTGAAATCCCAGCTTTCCATTCCCGTCATCGGCTCGCTGAACGGCCGGCGGCCCGGCGGCTGGATCGACTACGCGCGGCGCATGGAATCGGCCGGCGCGAATGCGATCGAGTTGAACCTCTATCAGCTCGTCACCGATCCCACGCTTTCGAGCGAGGACGTCGAGGCCACGATGCTCGAAACGGTGAGCAGCGTGGTCCAGTCGGTCCGCGTGCCGGTAGCCGTGAAGCTGTCGCCGTTTCACACCGCCCTCCCGTGGTTCGCGCAGGAGCTCGATCGCGCCGGAGCCGCGGGCATCGTCCTCTTCAACCGGTTTTACCAACCCGACTTCAATCTCGAGGATCTGGAGGCGCAGCCGACGTTGCGGCTGTCGGACTCCAACGAGCTGCTGCTCCGCTTGCGCTGGCTCGCGATCCTCTCGCCCCACACCCGCGGATCGCTGATCGCGTCAGGAGGCATTCACTCGAGTGAGGACGTCATCAAGGCGATTCTCGCCGGCGCGCACGCCGTGCAGATGGTCTCCGTCCTGCTGAAACATGGACCGCGCATCGTCACCACGCTGCTGCAGGACCTGCGCCGCTGGATGAGCGAGCGCGACTACCGCAGCGTCGCCGAATTCCGCGGCGCGATGAACCTCAGCCGTTGTCCGGATCCTGCCGCGCTGGAGCGCGCCAATTACGTTCGCATTCTCCAGAGCTGGCGGATCTGACGCGTCCGGCACCTAGACCACGCGCGGCGACAGCCGCCGCTCGATCTCCGCGCAAAGCTCCTCGAAGCGCCGCCGCAGCCGCGCGGCGTCCGGGAAATCATAGTGGCCGGGCACGATCCAGCGCGCACCCAGCGCGCGGGCCTTGCGCAAGCTGGCGAGCCGTAGTTCCGGCGCATCGGAAAAGATCGCCGGCGACACTTGCGTGCGCATCAGGAAGCGCACCCAGAGATCGCCGCTGAACAGAAGGTCGTGCCGCAGGCTGTAGAACCCGCAATGCCCGACGGTGTGTCCCGGCAGATGCACGACGCGCAAGCCGCCCCAGAACGGCAACTCCTGGCCGTCGTGCAGCTCGACGTCGATCGCCACCCGCCGATAACGCGTCGCCGCGCGTCCCAGGCCTTCCAGCACGCCGCAAACCCGCGCCGCGCCGGAATAGGGATACGCGCCATCGAGATGCGGCTGTTCCGCCGGATGCGCATAGACCGGAGCGCCGGTCCACGCTCGCAGTTCCGCGGCGTTGCCCGCATGATCGATGTGGCCGTGCGTCAGCAGGATCGCTCGCACGTCGCGCGGGCCGACGCCAGCTCGCGTCATGACGCGGCGGATACGCGTGCCATCGCCGGGGAATCCGGTGTCGAGCAACACCGCCCCGTCGCCATCCACCAGCACCTGCGGCACGCTCATCCACCCGCGGACCGGATGCAGGCCGGGCGGCCACACCCGTGTCGTTTCGGGATCGGGATTCATATGAGTGGCATCTTCCGCCCGCGGTCTTCGACCGCAACGACGATGCAACTCCACGACAAAGCGCGAGGATCGCAAATTCCACCGTGCCCGCCCTTCAGCCGCCGGCGTTCCATCCGAATGAAGCGCCATTCTTCATGAATTCATTTCATCGTCTTCACGTCCAGTCACGGCTCCTCTTCACCTTCGGGTTCGTCCTCCTGATGGTTGCCTGCATCAACGCGTTTGCGTATCGCACCACGCAGCGTGACCTGGAGACCTCCGCCTGGGTCGATCACACGAACAAGGTGGTCGCCACGGCGAACGACGCGCTGACCGGACTCGTCAACATGGAAACCGGTCTCCGCGGCTTCATGGTCACCGGCAAGGACGAGTTCCTCGAGCCCTACCAGGCCGGCCAGACCGCGTATCGCGCCCGGCTGGATGCGCTTCTGCAGCTCACCGACGACAACCCGCAACAGGTCGCACGATGGAACGACATTCGCGGCCGATCCCTCCAGTGGGAAACGGAGTTCGCCGAACGCGGCATCGCGCTGCGGCGCCAGGTCTCCGCCGGCGAAGCCGGCTTCGAGCAGTTGGGAACCTTCACCGCCAGTGGCGGCGGCAAACAGATCTTCGACGGCATCCGCGCCGTGTTCGCGGACGCGATTGCCACCGAGCAGCAACTGCTCTTCGCGCGCGAGAAGGAGAGCGAAGCCTCCTCGCAGATCCTGCTTCGTGTCACCTTGTGGGGCAGCATCGGTGTCATCGTCGCCGGGTTCGTCTGCGCCGTGCTCTTCGCCCGGTCGCTCGCCAAGCCGCTCGAAACCATCACCCGCACGCTCGAGCAGGGCGCCGGCCAGGCCGCCGCCGCCGCCAACCAGGTTTCCTCCAGCAGCCAGTCGCTGGCCGAAGGCGCGAGCGAACAGGCCGCGTCGATCGAGGAAACCAGCGCCTCGCTGCACGAACTGTCCTCCATGACGCAGCGCAATGCCGACAACGCGGCGCAAACGAAGGACGTCGCCAGCGAAACCCGCGCCGCCGCGGAGCAAGGCGCCGCCAACATGGAGCAGATGAACGCCGCGATGGATGCCATCAAGCAATCGTCCGGCGAGATCGCGAAAATCGTGAAGACGATCGACGAGATCGCGTTTCAAACCAACATCCTCGCCCTCAACGCCGCCGTCGAAGCCGCGCGCGCCGGCGAGGCCGGCATGGGTTTCGCCGTCGTTGCCGAGGAGGTCCGCGCCCTCGCGCATCGCTCCGCCCAGGCGGCGAAGGAAACCGCCGCCAAGATCGAGGACTCGGTGACGCGGAGCGAACAGGGCGTCCGCATCTCCGCCCAGGTCGCAGAATCGCTGCAACAGATTGTCGAGCGTGCGCGTCGCATGGACACCCTCGTCGCCGAGATTGCCGGCGCCTCGCACGAGCAGACCCAGGGTATCGGGCAAGTGAATACAGCCGTGTCGCAGATGGACAAGGTCACGCAATCCAATGCCGCCAACGCCGAGGAAACCGCCGCGGCCGCGGAACAGCTGAGCCAGCAATCGACCGCCCTGCAGGAAGCGGTCGTCGGTCTTTGCCGCATCGTCGGGGGCAAGCTCGGCGCCCAGGCCGTCGCGCTGAGGCGCCCGGCCAGCCCTTCCACCCCTCCGCCCACCGCCACCCGATCGGAGCATGTCACCGGGACGCCGGCCGTGGCGAAAACGGAGCACGACGCCTTTTTCGCGAACTGACCTCTCCGGTCGAAAACGAACCCGGCGGCAAACACCCGCCGGGGCTCAGGACAACGGGAGCACCCTCTCAAACAGGGCCTCGCCGCGCGGCTCCGGAATGGCGGATTCGTTATTCGAACACCATGATGGCCGCGCCCAGGAGCAGCAACAACCCGACGACGAGCACCGCGTTCGCGCGCCGTCCGATCCAGCGAGCGCGGCGCCACCCCTGCTCCTCGGTGAGCTTCGCATTCTTGATGTCGTCCTCGACGTCGGCGACGTGATCGTGTCGGCGCCACTGGAGCCAGACGCCGACCAACATGATGGCGACCGCCAGCACACCGACGATTTCTCCGGTGCGCTGTGCCAGGATGAGGCCCGCCCAATTTGTATTCACAAAACCATGTCACCCGCTCCGACACCAGACCGGAGACGGGAAACGCATCGTGAAGGGAGTCTCCCCGGCAACGCCAACCAATTCGTTGTCCTAAGGTTCTGTATTCAGCACTTGGTCCCGCCGCGTCTGAAATTTCCGCGTGCCGTTGTCCGCGGCTGCGCCATCGTGGGGCCATGAAGTCGATTCCCCTGCCGCCCACCGCTTTCGCGCCGCTGCCTTACGAAGGCCCTTCGGCGGAGCAGGTGCTGGCTCTCCGGCGCGAGCACCTGAATCCCGGACTGTTTCTCTATTTCCGGCGGCCGCTGATGCTCGTGGAAGGGCGCATGCAATACGTCTGGGACGAAACCGGTCGTCGCTACCTGGACGGCATCGGCGGCATCCTGACCGTGAGCGTCGGCCATTGCCATCCTCACGTCGTGGCGGCCGCCAACGCCCAAAACCAGACCCTGCAGCATTCGACCACGATCTACCTGCAACCTCGCATCGTCGAATACGCGGCCAAGCTCGCGTCGAAGCTGCCCGGCGATCTGAAGGTTTGTTATTTCGTCAACTCCGGCTCCGAAGCCAACGATCTCGCGCTGCTCATGGCGCGTGCCTACACCGGCAACTTCGACGTGATCGCGCTGCGCAACGGCTACCACGGCGGCAATGCTTCCGGGATGGCGGTCACCGGACACAGCTCGTGGAAATTCAATACGCCGCACGCGTTCGGCGTACACCACGCGATGGCGCCGTATCCGTATCGCGGCCCCTTCGGCTACGACGACCCGCACGCCGGCCGCCGCTACGCCGACGACGTCAAGGCGCTCATCGACTACGCCACGCCGGGACGCATCGCCGCCTTCATCTCCGAATCGATTCAAGGCGTGGGCGGATTTGTTTTCTATCCGGACGGCTACCTGCGCGAGGCCTACGCGCACACCCGCGCCGCGGGTGGCGTCTGCATCGCTGACGAAGTCCAGACCGGCTTCGGCCGCACCGGCTCGCATTTCTGGGGTTTCGAAACCCAAGGCGTCGTACCGGACATCGTCACCCTGGCGAAAGGCATCGGCAACGGCACGCCGCTCGGCGCGGTCGTCACCACGCCCCAAATCGCCGCCGCCCTCACGCAGAAAGCCCATTTCAACACCTTCGGTGGCAACCCCGTCGCCTGCGCGATCGGACGCGCGGTGCTCGAGGTCATCGAACGCGAGAACCTCCAGACCAACGCCCACCGGCTCGGCGAGCGTCTCCTCGCCGGACTCCGGCGCCTGCAGGAGAAATACGAAATCATCGGCGACGTGCGCGGCCGTGGCCTGATGCTCGGCTTGGAGTTCGTGAAGGACCGCACGGCCAAGGAACCTCATCGCGAAGCTTGCGCCCAAGTCGTGGAAAACGCGCGCGACCTCGGCCTCCTCCTTGGCAAGGGCGGGCTGTGGAGTCAGACGATCCGGATCGGTCCGCCGATGTGTATCAACGACGCGGATGCGGACTTCATTCTGGCGGTGCTCGACGAAGCCATCGGCGCGCTCTGACGTCGCGCTTGCGATCTGCCGTCGCTCCGGCTGTGATCGACGGCCGTGACCCCGCCCCACCACGACGCGGCCATTTTCGCGATCGAACGGCCGCACCCGAAACTCTGGACCTATTACCTCCTGACGAGCCTCGTCGTGCCGCCGCTGTTTCCCCTGGTGGCGCTGCCGCTGTGGTTCCGCTATCACACGATGCGCTACCGGTTCACCGACGAAGGCCTCTCGATGCGATGGGGAATTCTTTTTCGGCGCGAAGTGATCATCCAGTATGCGCGCATCCAGGACATTCATCTGCGGTCCAACGTGGTCGAACGCTGGCTCGGCCTGGCGAAGGTGCTGGTGCAGACCGCGAGCGGAAACGCCGCGGCCGAGATGACGCTTGAAGGCCTGCTCGACTACGAGGCGGTGCGCGATTTTCTCTACCAGCGCATGCGTGGGGTGAAGGATCGCGCGCATCCAAACCCCGCCGCCACGGCGTCAGCGGAGACCGCGTCCACCGACGAGCTCGCAACCACCCTGCACCAGATCGCCGACGAGCTGCGCGGGCTGCGCGTCACGCTCGAGACGCGCGTCCCCAAACCGGACCGCGACCCGCCCCATGTTTGAACGCGCCCGTCATGGCCTGTACGCGCTTCTGCGCGTCCCCCCCACGCCGACACCGCCCGCCGGCGCACCGGGATCGGTGCGCGTCTTCCGCGCGGGTCGCAATTACTTCAAACTAAAACTGCTCGCCTGGGGTGCCGGACAGGCCGCCACGCTTTTCGGCATCGTCGTCTCGCTCTCATTTCTCGCCGAGGTGAAACACGAGGCTGAACGCGTGCAGCTCGACCGCCAGGCCTCGGCGGCTGTCGGCGTATCCAATGATTCAACACCCGAGCGCCCGGTAACACCGGCGCAGCGGAGCCGCTGGGACGAGGAGCGCGACGAATTCTGGCGCGATCCGCAGAACCCGCTGGGCCGGATCGTGGAGCGAACCCCATGGTGGCTGTTCCCGGGCATCGCGTTGTTCGAGTTTGGCGGCATCCTGCTCTTCCTCACACAGCTGCCGCTCACCTATGCGATGGTGCGGCTCGAGTACGAATCGCACTGGTATGTGGTCACCGACCGCAGTCTGAGGATCCGCTGGGGACTGGTGACGGTGCGCGAAGCCACCATGAGCTTCGCCAACATTCAGCAGGTCACGGTGAGCCAAGGACCGCTCCAGCGCCTGCTGGGCATTGCCAATGTGCGCGTGCAGTCCGCCGGCGGTGGTGGCTCGGCCCGTAACCCGCACGAGCACAAGGATGACTCGATGCACAGCGGCGTCTTCCACGGCGTCGACAACGCCGTCGAAATCCGCGATCTCATTCTGGAACGCCTCCGCCACTTTCGCGCGACCGGCCTCGGCGATCCCGAAGATCATCGGGACTCGCCTGCGGCCCTTGTCGGCGCTCTGACCGACCCCGGGCGTGCGGCCAGCGTCGTAGCCGCGACCCGCGTGCTCGAGGAAGTACGGAGGTTAAAGGCCGTCTTCCAAAAATAAAAAACCGCCAGCCGGCCGCCGGTGAGGGGCGGCCGGCCGGCGGCCGACACACTCCAGATCAGGGCACGCGGCGTCCGCGCAGCAGAGAAATGATAAACAAGATCAGAAACACGACGAAGCAGATCTTCGCGATGGTGGCGGCCGTGCCGGCCACGACTCCGAAACCGAGAACACCTGCGATCAAGGCAATAATGAGAAAGAGTACAGCGTAGCTTAGCATGTGAAACGTGGGGTTGGGAGTTATCGTGGGATCGAAGCTGGATCCTTCGATGCGGTCAGGCTTGCGCCCGATCGCGATCCTGAAGCAGTTCGCCGAGTATCCACGCCGTGGTTTCGTGATACTCGATCAACTCATCAAGCAGTTCGGCCGTGACGCCATCGGCGCACTGTTCGCTGCAAATGCGCCGGTCGCGGCGGAGTTCCCCGGCCATGCGGGTATGCAACTCGGAAAGGTTCGACATCATCGCCCGGGCGCTCAGATCGGCGCCACGCGCCGGGGTGAAGCGGGGCGCGTTGATCAAATCCGTCCAGCCAGTCTGCGCGACGATGCCCAGGACACGCGCGCGTTCGCCGAGCTTCTCGATCCAGCTGTCGATCTGATGATATTGCTCGTCGAACAATTCGTGGAGGTTGCGGAAATACGGGCCGGTGACGTTCCAGTGGTAGTCGCGCGTCGCCGCCGACAGGGCAAATTCGTCGGCCAAAGTCTGGTTGATCATCGCCCCCACGCATTCGCGAGCTTCAGGCGTGATGTCGTTGTGTACGTTGAGATACATGGCGCGGGTCTTTCGCCTACAGACCAACCAAAGCAGCGGCGGTTCGCGGTGCCGCCCCGCGATGTCCATCGGGGAACTTCCGGTACCACGCTCCGCTTCCGCCCACCCCTCAACGCTTCAGCCGCAACAACCGCTCGCCGGCCGCGTGAAGCGTCTCCGGCTTTTTCGCGAAATTGAGCCGCACGTAACGATTCTCGCCGTTGGCGAAAAAGCTCGAGCCCGGCACCGGCGCGACCCCGATCTCCCGGGTCATCCAATGCGCAAATTCCACGTCGCTCGCATAGTCGAACGGCGAGATGTCGAGCATGACGAAGTAGGCGCCCTCAGGCCGCGTATAACGAAGGCCCGTGCGATCGAGATAACCCAGCAGAACGTCGCGCGACGCCGCATACTCCGCCGCCAGGCCTTCGTAATACGAGGCGGGAAACCCCAGCGCCGTCACCACCGCATGCTGGAGAGGCGCCGCCGCGCCGACCGTCAGGAAATCGTGTACCTTCCGCGCCTGCGCGATGATCTCCGGCGAGGCATGCACATAACCGAGGCGCCAGCCAGTGATCGAAAACGTCTTGGAAAGCGACGAGCACATCAGCGTCCGCGCCGCCATGCCGGGCAGCGTGACGAAATACGTGTGCCGATGCGGAGGGAACACGATATGCTCATACACCTCGTCGGTGAGCACAAACACGTCGAACCCCTCGGCCAGCGCCGCGATCTGCGCCAGCTCCTCGCGCGTGAAGACGCGGCCGCAGGGATTCGAAGGATTGCACAACACGAACGCTTTCAAGCCGCCGGCAAAAGCCCGCCGCAACTCGGCCGGATCGAAGCGATACTCCGGCGGATGCAGCGCCACGTGCACCGGAGTCGCGCCCGCGAGAATCGCGTCGGCCGCGTAGTTTTCGTAGAATGGCGAGAACAGGCCGACTCGGTCGCCCGGATCGCACACCGTCATCATCGCGACCATCATCGCCTCGGTGGCGCCGCAGGTGACCACGAGTTCGCGGTCGCCATCCACCGGCACCCCCATGAAGCGCGCGAGCTTCGCCGCCAGCGCCGTCCGCAGTTCCGGCGAACCCCACGTGACCGCATACTGGTGCCGGCCCGCATCCATCGCCTCCTTCGCCGCTGCCACCAGCGCCGCCGGCGGATCCCAATCGGGAAACCCTTGCGCCAGATTGATCGCGCCATGGCGGGCAGCCACGCGCGACATCTCGCGAATCAACGACTCGGTAAACCGCGAGGTGCGGACGGAGGTTTTGGGCATGCGGAAACAGCCACGCGTTTACGGAATCCGGATTTCCATCCCGAGCCGCAACGAGTTCTCGTTCGGCAGCAGGTCGCGATTCGCAGCGTAGATGTCGCGCCAGCGGGAGCGGTTGCCGTAATATTTCTGCGCCAAGCTGAACAACGTGTCGCCTTTCACGACGATATGTCTCCGTCCGGCCACGGCCGCCGGCGCCGTCGGCTTGGTCGGCGCCACCCGCGGAGCCGGCGTCAGCGCGACCGGAGCGGCCTCCACGCGCGACGGCTCCGGCTCCAGCGCCAGGGAAATCGGCGATTCGCCCGTTTCCGGCGCCGCTTCCGTCCGCGCGGGGAAAAACGATCGCGGCGGCTCATCGGCCTGCGCCGTCGCCGGCGCGCCGGCGGGGTTCAGCACGGCGCGCGAACGTATTGAAGGAACGGGGACGCCCCCCCGCAGCGTGGCGACCTCGGCCCGGAGTTCGTCGTTTTCGCGCTGCAGCCGGTTGACCTGTTCGAGCATGTCGAGCCGTTCGGCCTGGCTTTCCAGCGGCGCCGCCGGCAGGGTGCGCGCGAATTCGCGTTTCGCGACATCGATGCGGCCGCGCACATAGACCGCCTGACGGGAGTTCGGCTGCAGCTCGAGGTATTTGCGGAAATGATAGATCGCCGCGAGCGGATCCTTCACCTGGTCGAGATAAAGCAGCCCGGCCTCGAGGTGCGACTCCGGCGCCGACTCGCCGCGTTTGGCGATCACCTTCAGATACGAGGCGAGCGCCTCCTGGCTGCGCCCCTGTTTCACCAGCTGCTGCCCTTGCCGGTAGTATGGCTCATCCGTTTCCGAAGCGATCGACAGGTCGTCGCGATTGCGGTCGCATCCGGCGGCGGCGAAGAGCGCGACGCAGGCGAGCGCGATTGTGACGATCTGGCGGATATCCATCAGCGACGGGAATGGGATTGAATGGCTGCTCTTTGGCGGTAAATTCCGCAGTCTCTCATTGCGACTCAAACTCTAAATGCCGCTGCAACCGAAAACCATCCTCGCCCGGGCGCGCGCTTGCATTCGCATTGAATCCGACGCCCTGGCCGAGACGGCGAAGAGCCTCGGCGCAGAATTCATCGAGTGCGTGCGCGCCGTCGAAGCGATGATCGCCTCCGGCAACAAGCTCATCTTCACCGGCGTCGGCAAATCCGCCCACATCGCGCAGAAGTTGACGGGCACGTTCAACAGCACCGGCGTTTCCTCCTGCTTCCTCGATGCCACCCAGGCCCTGCACGGCGACCTCGGACTCTGCGCCGACGGCGATCTCGCGATCCTGCTGAGCAACAGCGGCCAGACCGAGGAAATCCTCCGGCTCGTGCCGATCCTGAAACGGCAGGGCCTGAAGCTGATCGCGCTCACCAAGCACGCCGACTCCGACCTCGCGAAGAACGCCGACCTCCGCCTGATCTACCGCGCACGCCGCGAGGCCTGTCCGCTGCTGCTCGCCCCCACCGCCAGCACCACGGCCGCGCTCGCGTTGGGCGACGCGCTCGCGATGGTGCTCCTCGAAGCGCGCGGACTCACCCGCGACGACTTCGCCCGCTATCACCCCGCGGGTAATCTCGGGGCGCTGCTCCTCCGCGTGCGCGACATCATGCGCACCGGCGAGCGTCTGCCGATCGCGCCCGAGCACACGCCGACGCAGGACGCGATCCTCGCGATGACGCGCGCCAAATCCGGCAGCATCGCGCTGGTCAGTCCGCGCACCGGCAAGCTCAGCGGCATTCTCACCGACGGCGATTTCCGCCGGGCCGCGCTCACGGGCCCCGATTTTCTCCAGCAACCTGTCTCCCGCTTCATGACCCGCAACCCCAAGGTCATCGCCGAGAACGCGCTCGGCGTCGACGCGCTTCGCTTGTTCGAGACGCATAAGATCGACGACCTCATTGTCATCAACGCGCAGCGCCGCCCCGTCGGACTCGTCGACGGGCAGGATCTCCCGAAGCTGAAAATCGTGTGAAGAGGCCCATCCGCATCGGCATCATCGGAATGGGCGGCTTCGCCGCTTCGCACCACGGGACCGTCGCGCAGCTCGAGGAGCGCGGCGAGGCGAAGCTGGTGTGCACCTGCGATCCGCGGGCGGAGGAGTTCGCCACCCAGCAACAGCTCTGGGGGCTGCCGGCGCGCGGCGTGCAGGTGTTCAGCGATTATCGAGTGATGCTCGAAACCTGCCACGCAGAGCTCGACCTGGTGGTTTCGCCCACGCCCATTCAACTCCACGCCGAAACGCATGCGGCCGCCGCCGCCTTCGGCCTGCCGTCCTATCTCGAAAAACCCGCGACGCTCGATCACCTCGAACTCGAGGCGATGATCGCGACCGATGCGCGGCTGCCGCGGGCGTCGCTGGTGGGATTCAACTTCATCATCGAGCCGGCGCGGCTCGCGTTGAAAGAACGCATCCTCGCAGGCGAGTTCGGCGCCATGCAGGGCGCCACGCTCACGGCGCTGTGGCCGCGGCCGACCAGCTACTTCAATCGCAACTCGTGGGCCGGCCGGCTGATGGTCGACGGCCATATCGTGCTCGACTCGTGTCTCGGCAACGCGCTCGCCCACTTCGTGCACAACCAGCTTTTCTGGGCCGGCCGCGGCGAACTGTTCAGCTGGGCAAAATTGGTGGCGGTGCGCGCCGAACTTTTCCGCGCGCACGCGATCGAGGGGGCCGACACCTTTTTCGTCGAGGCCGATACCGCCTCCGGCGTCACGATGCGCTTCGCCCTGTCGCACGCGTGCTCCGGCGGCAGCTCCCAATCCGAAGTCGTGATCTTCGAGAAGGCCACGCTGCGCTACGTCGTCGGGCAGCACGCCGAGGTGCGCTGGATCGACGGCCGCGTCGAGCGCATCGCCCTCGAGCCGTTCGACGGTCTGCGCGAAAACCATCTCGACTACTATCGTTATCTCCGCGGCGAGTCGCCGCGTCCGGCGACCACCCTGGTCGACACCCGCGCGTTCGTCGCCCTCAACGACCTTGCTCATATCTCGAGCGGCGTCATCGCACCCGTTCCGCCCGAGCGCATCAGTCGGGTGCGCGACGAAAAGGAACAGCAGGACTACGTCGACGTCTCCGGCCTCACCGCCGCGCAAGAAGCTTTCGTTTTGCGCGGCACCTGGCCGAGCGTCACGGGCTGGCAGCGTGCGCCCGGCGCGATCGCGACGCTCGCCGACCTCCCGCGCTTTCACGAGGTCGTGCGATCGATGATCGCCAATTAGGCAGGAAACGACCCTCGCCGCGCGAAACTTCAAACCGCGCGCGGGCCCCTGCGGCAGCTTTACTCGCGCGGCGAAATCATGACGCTTCTGCATCATGGCCACCCCGTCGTTCACCTATCAGGATCCCTTTCCGCTCGGCGCCGATGAAACCGAGTATCGCCTCCTGTCACAGGAGGGCGTCAGCACGACGACGTTCGAAGGAAAGGAGATCTTGAAAGTCGCTCCCGAGGCCCTCGCGTTTCTCGCGCAACAGGCGTTTCACGACTGCTCGTTCATGCTTCGGCCGAAACATCTCCAGCAGGTGGCGGCAATTCTCGACGATCCCGACGCTTCGGAAAACGATCGCTACGTCGCGCTCACGCTCCTGAAAAACGCCGAGATCGCCGCCGAAGGTATCCTGCCGTTCTGCCAGGACACCGGGACCGCCACGATCGTGGCCAAGAAAGGCCAGCAGGTCTGGACCGGCGCCAACGACGCCGAGTGGCTGAGCCGCGGTGTCTACGATTGTTACACCAAGGAGAATCTCCGCTACTCGCAGACCGCGCCGCTCGACCTGTGGAAAGAGGTCAACACCGGCACGAATCTCCCCGCCCAGATCGACCTCTACGCGACCGAGGGCGCGAAATACGAATTCCTCTTCGTCGCCAAAGGCGGCGGCTCCGCGAACAAGACGTTCCTGTTTCAAGAAACCAAGGCGCTGCTCAATCCGAAGAGCTTCGAGAAGTTCGTCGCCGACAAGCTCTCGTATCTCGGCACCGCCGCGTGCCCGCCGTATCACCTCGTGTTTGTGGTCGGCGGCACCAGCGCCGAGGCCTGCCTGAAGACCGTGAAACTCGCGTCCGCGAAATACCTCGACGCGCTGCCGACGACCGGCAACGAGCAAGGCCGGGCGTTTCGCGATCTCGCGATGGAAAAGCAGATCCTGGAGATCGCGCAGAAAAGCGGCATCGGCGCGCAGTTCGGCGGCAAGTATTTCGCGCTCGATGTGCGCGTCGTCCGCCTCCCACGTCACGGCGCCAGCTGCCCCGTCGGCCTCGGGGTCTCGTGCAGCGCCGACCGCAACATCAAGGGCAAGATCACGAAGGACGGCATCTTCCTCGAGAAGATGGAAACCAATCCCGGACGCTTCATCCCGGCGGCGCAGCGCACGTTGAAGGACGACAACATCGTCAAGATCGACCTCAACCAGCCCATGGAGCAGATCCGCGCCGAGCTCTCGCGCCACCCTGTCACCACCCGCGTGTCACTCACGGGCCCGATGATCGTCGCGCGCGACATCGCGCATGCGAAATTGAAGGAGCGCGTCGACGCCGGCCAGGGCCTGCCGCAGTATCTCAAGGACCACCCCGTTTACTACGCCGGTCCGGCAAAGACGCCGACGGGTTACGCATCGGGATCGTTCGGTCCGACGACCGCCGGCCGCATGGACAGCTACGTCGACCTCTTTCAGTCGCTGGGCGGGTCGATGGTGATGCTCGCGAAAGGCAATCGGAGCGCACAGGTCACGGCCGCGTGCAGGCAACACGGAGGTTTCTATCTCGGCAGCATCGGCGGTCCCGCCGCGATCCTCGCCAAGGAGAACATCAAGAAGGTCGAGGTGCTCGAGTATCCGGAGCTCGGGATGGAAGCGGTGTGGAAGATCGAAGTGCAGGATTTCCCCGCCTTCATCCTCGTCGATGACAAGGGCAACGACTTCTTCGTGAACGGCTGCGGCGCCTGCGTGCCCACGAAAAAGTAGCGGACACTCCGTCCGTTTTGCCGTTGTCGGGCGGGGTCTCCCGACTTCGCCGTCTTAACGCATCGCCGCGCGCAACGTCAGCGTCAGGAAACCCCGCCCGACAAATTCTATATTTCTCCGATCGCGGTCACGACCACGCGACGCGAATGCGCGGCGCGGCGGTGCTCCCAAAGAAAAATTCCCTGCCAGGTCCCGAGTTGCATCGTCCCGTCAGCGAACGGCACGCTTTCGCTGGTGCGCGTCAGCGCCATCTTGATGTGACTCGGCATGTCATCGGCGCCCTCAAGCGTGTGCTGGAAATGCGGGTCGTTTTCCGGCACGAGCCGGTTCAACCACGCTTCGAGATCGCGCCGCGCCGAAGGGTCCGCGTTTTCCATGATCACGAGCGAACAGCTCGTGTGCTGACAAAACACGTGCACGACCCCCACCCGGAATCGTGATTGCGCCACGACATGCGCAACCTCTTCGGTGATCTCATGCAATCCCGAGCCGCGCGTGCGGACGGTGAGCGTTTGTTGATGAACAGGCATAAAGGGGAAGAGCGGCAGGCGGACGCGAACGCACGCCGTCTGTCGCCACGCTAGATCGGAAACGGAGCCAGCCGCAACGGGCGGACCGCCAGCGCGAGAAGATCGCGCTCGTTATCGTCGCCGGCGATGCGGTTCACGTGCACCGCGAAGCAGGTCTTGCACTGGTGCACGAGCAGCCACTCGCCGTCGGGTCGCGCGCTGACCGCGATCGGCTCCATGCTGCCGCCGCAGTTCGCGGCACGATCGCCTGGCGTTTCGTCGAGATGCACGCTCCAAAGACACCACGGACAATGATTGCGATGCCGGGTGCCCGGCGCATCGAGGGAAAACTCCATGCGACAGTGACGACATTTCAAATACGCCGGACGCGCGGCTGACTCCGCGCGACGCTCGCGTTCGCGAGCAAAATCGGAATGTGACATGTGGGATGCGGAAAACCCCGGCGGGGTCGAAAATCCGCGCCAGCGCGCGGCCGCCTGCACATTGATTCAACTTTCCGGAGAGCGCGGGAACAGCCATTGCCGGGGCACGAATAAGCCCCCGCCGCCCGTCGGCGCCGAATCAACGTGTCCCTCAGACAATCTCTGCTGTCAGCATCATCCGCCACCAGCATGAACCGGCGCCGCGAAGGGTCAACCTCCGCCTGCGCCCGGCGAACCCGCGCCCGGCGAACCCGCGCCCGGCTGCGTCATGCTCAGCGGATCCAGCGCGCGATCGAGCGTCGCCGCATCCAGCAAGCCGCGTTCGAGCACGATCTCGCGCAGCGTCCGTCCGCTCGCGAACGCCTCCTTCGCCACGGCCGCCGCCGCGTCGTATCCGATGTGCGGATTCAGCGCCGTCACGAGCATGAGCGAGCGATCGACCAGTTCGCGGCATCGCGCCGCATCGGCCTCCAGGCCTTCGACGCACTTTTCGGCAAACACTTTCGCGCCGTTGGCCAGACACTGGATCGACTCGTGGAGACAGTGCGCGATCAGCGGCAGCGTGACGTTCAACTCGAAATGTCCGTCGCGCCCGCACATCGCCACCGTCTGCGAGAGGCCCTGCGCGTAGAGGCAAACCTGCACGAGCATTTCGCTCATCACCGGGTTGACCTTGCCCGGCATGATCGAAGATCCGGGCTGCGTCGCCGGCAGCCGCAGCTCGCCGAGTCCGGCCCGCGGGCCCGAGCCGAGGAGGCGGATGTCGTTCGCGATCTTCGTCAGGCTGGCAGCGATCGCCGACAGGAGTCCCGCCACCTCCACGCAATCGTCGCGTGCGCCCTGCGCTTCAAAATGATTCGCCGCTTCGCGGAAACGCAGTCCCGTCTCCTCGCTCAAATGCCGGCAAACGCACGCCGCGAACTCCGGGTGACAATTGATGCCGGTGCCGACGGCGGTGCCGCCGATGGCCAGCTCCGCCAGCGCGGCGGTCGCACGCCGCGCGCGCTCGACCGACTTCCGCGCCTGCGCGGCGTAACCCGAAAACTCCTGGCCGAGCGTGAGCGGCGTCGCGTCCATCAGATGCGTGCGGCCGATCTTCACGATGTCCGCGAAGGAGGTGGCTTTCTTTTCGAGGGCGTCCGCCAGTTTTTCCAGCGCGGGCACCAGCGCACGATCGAGCGCCATCGCGACGCTCACGTGGAGCGTGGTCGGGATCACGTCATTCGACGACTGGCCAAGGTTGACGTCGTCGTTCGGGTGCAGCGGCTTTTTCGCGCCGATCGGCAGTCCGGACAGCTCGCTCGCGCGGTTCGCGATCACCTCGTTGGCGTTCATGTTCGACGAGGTCGCGGAGCCGGTTTGGAAGACGTCGATTGGAAAGTGCGTGCTCAGCTTTCCGTCCGCGATCTCGCGCGCGACCGACTGGATCAGCCGGCTTTTTTCCGCCGGTAACAGACCGAGCTCCTCGTTGGCCCTCGCGCAGGCGAGCTTCACCAAGCCGAGACCGCGGATGAAGTTTTCCGGCAGCGGCCGGAAACTGATCGGGAAGTTCAACACCGCCCGTTGCGTGGAAGCGCCGTAAAGCGCGCTTTCCGGCACGAGCATTTCGCCCATCGAGTCTTTTTCCGTGCGCATCGCGGCAGCAGCTTAACGCTTCCCGGCGAAAAGCAAAACGGCGACTCGTTCACGCGAGCCCAAAGAAAAAGGCGGCCGACGGCCGCCTCGAAAGAGCTGCAATGGTCGCAACGCGGCGACCTGCGTCAGAAACGAATCGCGACGCGATCACCCTTCACGCCGATACGGCTGATCGAGTCGTAGAGCCGTTCTTCGGTCAGGTGACGGGCCGCGCGATCGTTGGGCTCCAGCATCACGTCGCTCGTGGTGGCCATGGCCGGAAGAGCCGTTGCCAGCAACCGCGAACGCCGCGTCTCGCCTGGCGCCGCGACTTGGGTGAGCGGATCGCGCACCGGTTCGCGAACTTCCGTGCGGCGGACCATCGCGCCGAAAAGCTGCTTCATCAAACCCGGATCGTCCGCCTGCGCCGCGGCAAGATTGGCCGCAATGTAGCGGGCGGAAGGCGACGGCTCAGCGGGCTCGGGGTGCTCCTCCTCCAGGGGCACCGCATGCGACGACGCTCCGGGCGCGATCGTCGCGGCGAGTTCGACCGGCGCCGCCAATTCGGCGATCTGCTTCGCGCTCGGCGCGGCCGACGCGGGCGCCAGCTCGGCGCGGTGTTGCGTCAGGGCGGTGGCACCCACCGCCAGCGCGGGCATCGCAATGTCCGGCAGCGTCGCTGGTCGCGCAGCCGGCGTCTGCGTTTCCCTCAGCGTAATCAGGGAAAGCGCCAGAATCGCGGCAGCGCCGACGGGAAGTTGATAATTCGAAAGCCGCGCACCCACGCGGATAAACGGAGCCCACCACGGGCGCGGCGTCACGATGGCGGCGAGTTGCTTGGCCCGCAATTCGCGGTCGAACTCGGCCCAGAACTCCGCGGGCGGCCGCTCAGCCCGCTTTACCTTCAGCAAATCTTCCAGCGAAACCGTCTGCTTCTTCTGATTCATCGACGAATATAGGGCTGAAGCTCGGATTGGAGGAGCTGTTTCGCGTAGTGCAGCCGGGAGCGAACCGTGCCGACCGAGCACTCCATCACTTCTGCAATTTCCTGATGACTGAGGCCATCGATCTCAAAAAGCGTAATCACGGTTCTGTGCTTGATAGACAGTTTTTGCATCGCCTCGTTCAATTTTTCCTGGAGCTCCCGGGCGAACGTCTCCCGATCGGCGCCCGTCGCATCCGTCAATGCGGCGATGACTTCCGCCGACACCCGGTCCTCCTCGTCGATTTTTTCGAAGCTGAAGAACGTCCGCAAACGGCTCTTGCGCAGGTGGGAAAGCGTGGAATTGACCGCGATCCGATAAAGCCAGGTGAAGAACGACGATTGCCCTTGGAACCGGTTCACCGACTGGAAGGCCTTGATGAAGGCGTCCTGAGTCAGATCGGCGGCGTCCTCGCGATTAGAGGTCAGGTGATAAACCACGCCGTAGACGCGTTCGCGGTATTTCATGACCAGCTGATCGAAGGCGGCGACGTCCCCAGCCTGGACTTTGCGCACGACGGCCATGTCGGAGTCCGCCTCTTGCTGGCGGTCCGGCGAAGCGACAAGCGTCTTCCCGAGGGTTTTGGCCGCATCCATGGTCAACAAAGGAAATCGCGAACGCCGTGACGGCGCAAATGGAAACTCCCTAGGAAGCGTTCTCCTTGCCCATTTTAACGGTTTCTTCCGCTCCGTCCGGAACCGCGTGCGGACGCAGGCTGGCGATCTGTCCCTCAAGCACGTCGCAAAGCCCCCGCAGCAGCGGCGTCGGCGGTTCGTCCGGCCAGGCCTGCAAACGGCTTAGCGCTGCGGAAATCTCGGTTTGCACGGCCTCCCTGACCGCACCGAACACGCCAAGTTCGTTCATCTGCGCAAGGCGTCGTGCGAGCTGCGGTGGACGTTCCCCGAGGATCTCGTGGGTCAGGCTCTGGCGTTCCGGTGCCGGGAGGCGATCCATCAGCACCAGCAGCGGCAGGGTCAGTTTCCCGCTCGCCAGATCCGTGCCCAGCGTCTTGCCGATGCGCTTTTCCTCGCCGAAGAAATCCGCCAAGTCGTCGTAGATCTGATAAGCGACGCCGAGGTGGCGTCCGAAATGCGTGACCGCCTCGACGTAATCCGGCGCGGCCCCGGACAACCGGGCGCCGAGAAAGCAGGAGACGCGAAACAGCTCCGCCGTCTTCAAGTCGATGATCCGCCGGTAGTCGGCGAGGGTCACATTCGTCGAGCCGCGCCGGAGCGTCTGCACGATTTCGCCGGCGCAGACCTTGCGCATCGATTCCGAAACGGCCGCACATACCTCGGTGGTGGGAAACTGAGTGGCCAGATGCACCGCATGCGCGAACAGTGCATCGCCTAGCAGCACCGCCGGCGTCAGCCCGTATTCGCGTCCCGCCGTGCTGCGATTTCGCCGGACCTCCGCGTCGTCCATGATATCGTCGTGCACGAGCGTTGCGAGATGGACGAGCTCCACCACGCCCGCGACCCGCACGAGGTCGGGCGAAACGACCTGCTGACCCCGCCAGCCGCTGAGAAACACGAGCGCCGGGCGGATGCGTTTGCCGGACGTGTCGATGCAATAATCCGCCATGCTGCGGATCTCGGGCTCGAACGCGGCGACCTGCGCGCGCAGGAACTCGTCCAGCGCGGCCATTTGCGGTGCGAGCAGGCCGAAAACGCCGGCGAAAGCGTGGCCATTGCGGGGAGAAGTGTCGACCGGGCGCCCGTTCATACTGGCCGAAACGCTACGAACCGTCGCGGAAATGGCTAATCAATACTGGCGCGGCCGGTCAGACATATAAGCCGGGCGTGCGCGGAGATGAGCGGGGTTGCTTTCTGCGTGTTCGCCCGCCGCAATCGGCCCACCCCATGGCGAACAATCCTCTTCTGTTGCTGCTGCTTGGCGCGGCCGGGCTGTATTTCGGCAAGCTCTGGCTCGACGATGCCCGCGCTGCGCGCGCGGGTCGCGCGAATCCCCGCGCGCTGCCGGGCGCGACTTTCGCCTCCGGCCGCGCGATCGCGTATGCCTGCGCCGGCGCGATCGCGATCCTGATCGCGGAAACGCTGGGCGAACACCACCTGGGCCTTTCGGACGAACAGTCGACGATCACCGGGTTGTTCGCGCTTTATACGCTCACGGCCGCGATCATCGAGGAGATCATCTTCCGCGGATATCTGGTGATCGACGGTCGCGGCCCGGCCCTGCGCTGGGTGGGCATCGTGGGGGCGTCCGCGCTCTTCGCGCTGCTGCACCCGTTTCTCTGGCAGTGGGATGACGCCGGCTTTGCGCTCACGCTGACCCGCAAGGGCGCTTTCAGCACCGCGATCGTTTTCGCGACCTCGCTCTGGTTGTATTACGCGCGGTTCGCCGCGTGGAATCCAACGCATTCCCTCCTACCCTGCATCGCCGCGCACGCCGCGAAAAACGCCGGCGTGATCGCCATCAAGGCCGCCACGGGTTTCGTGCACGGCCTGTGGTAGCGCGTCCGGTGCCGCTTACTTGTCCGACACCGCCGCGACCGGCTGTCCCTTCGTTTCCGGTTTCAGGTAGGGATCGCTGCCGTCGCGGTAACCCGGCAGATCCTCGCGCTTGATCTCAAGCTGGCGGACCTTCTCGGAGTTGAAGATTTCCTCCACCGGCGCACCTTCCGCACTGATCGATTTCGCGGTGATGAAGATGATCAGATTACTGCTGGTGATGTCGCGCGTATTGGAACGGAAGAGACGTCCCAGCACCGGCACCGAGCCGAGCACCGGCACCTTCGACTCACCCTTCGTGCCGTTCTCGGCGACGAGCCCCCCCAAGGCCATGGTGTAACCATCACGAATGGAGACCTGTGTCAGCGCCTTGCGGGTCGCCACGATCGGGATCTGCGTGCCGCTCGCACCGCCGAAGGTCACCTGTCCGTTGGTCTGGCTGACTTCGGGCGCGAGCGTGAGTTTGATCAACCCGCGGCGGTTCACCTGGGGAGTGACGCGCAGCAGCACGCCGATCGGCTTGTAGGTGAAGCCGCTGATCTGGAACGTCCCCGTCTGCTCGCTGAACGTGTAGTTCGGAATTGGACGTTCCTCGCCCACGTTGATCGTCGCCTCCGTGTTGTTCAGCGTGACGATCGTCGGGTTCGAGACGATTTTGGTCTTGTTCTGCGTCTGCAGGGCGCTGAGCACGAGCTTGAACTGGTCCGCATCGAACACGGCCGTCGAAAGCCGGGACAGATCGTTCGTGAAGGACGTGGTGAGATCGGAAGTCGGTCCGATGTCCTTGTATTCACCCGTCTCGGGATCGTAAGCCGGGCCGATCCCGCTGCCGGGAACGTTCGCCGGGATCGCGGGATTGTTTCGCGACGCGAGAGTGTCGGCACGCTCGTAACCATTCTCCATGAATGGCACATCGATGTTCTTCTCGCCGTGCGTCGTGGAATGCTCGTGGCCGCTGCCCCGCGTATACTTTTGCTGCAAGCCCCCGGCGCTGATGCCGTAGCCCGACAGCGACGTCCAGTTTACGCCGAGATTCTTGATGTCCCGGTCCGTCACCTCGACGAACTTCGATTCGATCATCACCTGGTCGGTGGCGCGGTCGAGCTGCTCGATGATTGGACGGATGCGGTTCATGCGCGACGGGCGCTCCGTGATCACGAGGCTGTTCGTGCGCGCATCGACCACGATCTTGCCGCCGGCGGCGGGATCCACGAGCGAGGTGATCGTCGGCATGATGTCTGCCGCGCGCGCGTAGTTCACCACAAAGACTTCCGTCGCGACCGGCTCCTGCAGGAGCGTCTCGTTGGCGACGATTTTGATGATGTTGCCTTCCTCGATGTAGGTGTAACCCACGGGCGCCAGCACGACCTGGAAAATCTGCCGCCACGTGACGTCGCGCAGCTTGATCGACGCCTTGCCCTGCAACGTCTCCGGAATGACGAGGTTCAACTCGAACAGGTCGGCCACGTTGCGCAGGATGTTGCGGATCTCCTCGTCGGGGAAATCGACCGAGAGCGTGTCCTTGCCGGCGCTGTCGCGTCCGCGCACGGCGGGGCTGGCGGCCGGGTGCGTTTCCTGGATCGTCACCTGCGGCTCGACCGGAACCGCCGGCATCGCCTCCTCGGGCGCGGCGGGCTCGGTCTGGGCGTCAACTCGCGCGAGCGAAAAGGCGATCAGCGCGACGGGCAAAACGAAGTGGCGGGTTTTCATTTGGACTTTCCTGGTTTGATGGGCCGCGTGATTTCGTCCCGGTTCAGGCGAAGGGTGAACGTGGTGCGATCGATCGCAGCCAGCTCGAGGTCGTAGGTCTGGCCATCATACGCGACGGCGAAGCGGTCGCCGACGCGCAGGCGTTTCTGGCCGAAAATCAGCAGCGGCTCGTCATTGAGGATCAACGTGCCGGAGGGCGTGATACGCGCGGCGATCACGTCGAGGAGTTCGCGATCCGTGGTCGGCTTCGCGTTGGCGGCGGCGTTGTTGGCGGCCGCTTGCGCGGCGGCGAGCGCGCGCAGCTCCTCG
The DNA here is from genome assembly GCA_040255565.1 of Opitutaceae bacterium. Classification (GTDB taxonomy): domain Bacteria; phylum Verrucomicrobiota; class Verrucomicrobiia; order Opitutales; family Opitutaceae; genus Opitutus. The sequence goes on from JBDZVH010000005.1 coordinate 223,259, forward strand.
GGATCGGGCGCGCCGAAGGCGGCCGGGTTGAATGGCTGCACGAGATCCTCCGGCAACGGCGCGGGCGTGGTGGGCGCCGCGAGTTTCTGCGCGAGTTCCACGACCGGACGGCGCAGCTGCGGCGGGTTCAGATCGGACGCGGGCGCCGCGGTCGCGCGAACCAGGACGAGCAGGGCCGGCAACAACATCAAACCGGCGCGAAAAGGCATCGTGTTCATGGCGTGCCGAGCAGTTCGACGTTCAGCTGGAGCACGTAAGGCCCGCTGCGGTCGGGTTTGAGAATGTTGACCGAAGCCGCGACGGCCCGGGCGTAGTGCGTGCCGTTTTCCAACCGGCGGAGAAAATCGAGCAGCGCGGGATATTCGCCCTCGACGGAGAGGCTGAAACCGATCGGCACGAAAGCAGCCTTCGGATTGGTCTTCGTCCAACGCGCCACGCTCGCGGCATTCGCCGTCTGCTGCAGCTGGCTCAACCGCGTGCCCGTTTCGGCCTCCAGCTTGTAGAAATACTGCAGGTTGTTAGCGAGCTCGTCGACGCGCACCAGCCGCGGCTTGATCTCCGCCGCCGCGGCCGAGACGGCCGCGAGCTGTTCATCCAACTGCGCCGCGTTCTTGAGGTTGAGCGCGAGGCGGCGGCCTTCGACCGCCTTCTGGTCGAGCACCGCCTGGTTTTCCGCCAGCCCGTCGCCGCGATAGTAAGCGGCCAGCGCGAGCCCGACCGACAACACGCCGCAGGCCACGGCAAGGCGGTTCTTTTTCACGAACGCGAAAAGCTCCTCGTTCGACATCATTTTTTCGCCCCCTTCTCCTTCTTCGTCTTCAGGAGATACTCCACCACCAGCCGGCCGGTCTGCTGGTTGCGGTTGATGCTCTGCAGCTCGATCTGCTCGAACCACTCCGCGAGGCGCGCATTCGCGCGCAGCTGCGCCAGGTAGGTCGACGCGTGGCCGCTCGCCAGCTCCGGCGCGCCGCGCACGGACGCGATCAACCGCAGACCGGTGTCGCGCAGCTCGAGCCCGTCGATTGCGATGTTCGCCGGCAGCGTCTGGCCCAGCTGCACCAGCAGGTCGGAGACAGCCGGCCTGGCGGTGACGAAGGTATTGATTTCCTGGATGCGCGACGCCTCCTCCTGGAACTTCCTGAACTGGGCGACGGCGCGCGTGCTCGGCGGCTTGTTGCGATCGATCTCCTGCTGCCAGGCGTCGATCTGCAGCCGCAGGTCGCGCAGCTGGTATTCCTGGAACGCGAACCACAACGCCACCATCACCGTGAGCGCGATCGCGCCCACGTTGATGAAGAACGCCGTGCGCACCACCTTCGTGTCCGGCAACCGCTCGAAATTGCGGAAGTTCGGATGCCACGGCGGCTCCTGCGAAACGGCCGCGTCAGTCTTTTTTCTCCGCAGCGACAGCATCGGAAACCGTTGATGAAACCATGAGGCTGAACAGGCCCAGCCAGCGCACGTCCAGCGGCACAGTCGTCGCCCCGCCGGCGATCGTCACGTGCCGCGATTGCAGCCAGGGCGCCAACTCGAGCGGCAGTGCCCCGACGCCCAGCGCCGCAGCGACCGCGCCCTCCAGCCACGCGAGCGTGGGAGGCAGCGAGGTGCACAGCACGTGGCCGACCGACTGCCCGGTCTGCACCTCGTAAAAACCGATCGAGGACTGCAGCTCCTTCAGGAGCTTTTTCACCAGCAGCGGGCCCATGCCGGTGAAGTCGAAGGTGTTCGAGAAAAACAGTTTTCGCGCGGATTCGAGATCCTTCAGCCCGAGTTCCTTCTGCACCACCGGCACCATCGCATCGAGCCCCTGCGCAATGGGTCGCGAGGTCTCCACGCCGCCGGCCGTGACGATGAACGAATGGGTCGTCTCCGCGCCAATCTCGAGCACGAGCGTGGGCGTTTTCGATTTTTTGAAACCGAGATAATCGACGATGCCGCCCAGCATCGCCACCGAGCCCAGCTCGACGCGTTCCGGATAAATGCCCGAGGCAAGCAAGCCGTCCTGGCCTGTGATCACGTCCTCCGCCGGAATCGCACAGAACAGGACTTCCTTCTGCACACTCTTTGCCGGATCGAAATCCGTCCCGTCAGCCGAGTTCAACACGTGCGTCACGTGCTTGTCCGGCTCCACGCGAAACTGAGTCGACAACACTTCGGCCAGATACCCCGGCTCTTTCACGCGCTTCGGCTCCAATGTCGCCCGCCGCACCATGCGCCGCACCGGATAAAGACCGCAGATGGCGTTGAGGTAGCCGCTCGGACTCTTCTTTGGCTGCAAGCGCGCGATTCCCGCGGCCAAAGCCGCCGCATCGCCGGGCGCACATTCGATCAACTCTTCGACCTCAAGCGGCGCCCGCGCGGACGAGGTCCGCGCCAGCAAAACGGCATGATCGTTTTGCTCGACGAAAAAGCCTTTTGTCTTGGCAGCGAAGAACATGCGAAGGGTTGCGGATCAGGAAAACCGGTGGCGCCGCCTCCACGGAAAATCTCCGTCGCGACGCCTCGAACCGGGCGCGAAACGTCGGGTATCGACGTTTTCAAGACAAGACTATTCCCCTATGGGAACATCGGGCTCCGCCCTATTAACCCTTTCTTCACGTTCATCCTCCGCAAGCGCTCACGCCCGCGGATGAACAAAAAACCCGCCGCGTTTTTCGCGGCGGGCGCAAAATCAAATCGGCCGCACGCTGCGGCTTACTTCTGCCACGTGCGCTTCTTGTGCCGGTTGGACTTCAGGCGCTTGCGGCGCTTGTGCTTCGACATCTTCAACCGACGTTTCTTTTTCAGATTACCCATGTGTTAGAGAAATAAATGCGGCACGCTGCGACTCGCCGGAGCCCCTGTAAAGCCGAATCTGAGGCCGTCACCTGCCGCCCACCGGCACGGCCCGCCGCAGGCGCGTGAAGACCAGCACCGCCTCCACCTCGCGTTCCGGCACCGCCGCGAGGATCGCCGCGACCCGGCGATAGAGATTCAATTGCGCCGCATAACGCTCAACCAGCGGCGCCACCTCGCCGGAGGCAGGCTGATCGGTCTTGAAATCGTAAACCGTCGCGCGCCTCGCCCGGCCGGCCGCATCCCGCTCCACCACCACGCGATCGAAGACCCCCGTAATCCACGCGCCGTCGATCACCACTTCGAACGCACGCTCGCGCCACGCCTCGGCCGCCGCCCCCGGACGCCGCCACACGCCGGCCAGCGCGGGTTCCTCCAGGCATGCGAGCGCCTCCGCTGCCGCCCCCGTGCCTTCCTCCCCGGCGCTCGCGACCCGCAGACGCCCGGCCGTGTCGCGATCGAACCACTCCACCTCGGCGAGCAGCGCATGCACCGCCGTCCCGAACGCCGCCGCGGCGCCGCGCTGGACCGAAAACAACTGCGCACCGTTCAGCCGCGCCGTCTTCGCCGCCGACGGCTGCCGCGCCGGCAACCGCCGCCGGCGCACCCCCGCGGCCAGCTCGGATGAAACCGCCGGCGCCTCCGGTTCGCGAACCACCGCCGCCGGCGCGGTCACCCCGACGTGCCAGTTGTAGTTACCGTTCGCATACACGCCCGCGAATTCCCGCGCGCCGATGCGCACCGGCCGAACCTCGTCGCCGAGCGTCTCGGCCAGGAGTTTCGGATAATTCCGCGAGGTCGATCCGGCGGCGGATTTCGTCACCAGATACATCGCCCGCTTCGCCCGCGTCATCGCCACGTAAAGTAGTGACAACGCTTCGTAACACGCGTCCGCCTCCGCCGCCTTCACGTGCGCCGCGAGCACCGGGTCCTGCGCGTGAAAGGTCTTCGGCGGCAGATCCAGCACCCATTCGACTTCGCGCTGCACGGATTTCTGCACCGCGAGTCCGTCGCGCCGGCAGTCGAGCCGGATGCCTTCGAGGTCCGGCAGCACGACGACGTCGAAGCCGAGGCCTTTCGATTTGTGGATCGTCATCACGCGCACCGATCCCGCCGTATCCATTTCCCGGATCGTATGCCGTTCCATGAACGCCAGAAATTCCGCCACGTCCCGGCTGCCGGTTTCGTCGAACGCCGCGGCCGCCGCGAGAAACTGCCCCGCCCGCTCCCGCGTGAACGCGTCGCCGGCCGGCAGCTGCGCCACCAGCCGCCGGGTCCAGCCGGACAGCGCGCGCTCGAAACCTTCCGCATGGATGTCCCCGAGCACGCGCCGTGTCACCGCTTCCGGCGCCGCGAGACCGTCCGCGTCCAGCAACGCGCCGAGCGGCGTCATCCGCACGTGCTGTTGCGCCAGCGTATCGCCCGGATGCGCCGCCGCCTTCGCGAGCGCGAGCAGCGCGGCGCCGAGCGGATTGTCGATGCACACGTGCAGATCGGATTCCGCCACCGCCGGCAATCCGCCTTCGTGACGCAGGTAATCCGCGAGCCGCGTCGCCATCGCGTTGCCCTGCACCAGCACCGCGCAACTCAAACCGCGCCCCAACGGATCGATCTCCTGCAGGATGCCGACCGTGAGCGCGAAGCGCTCCGCTTCGTCGGCGCCCTGCAACAAAGCCACCTGGCCATCGAGCTTCGGCCGCGCCGAGTCGTGCCGCCGCCACTCCGCGTTCCAGGTTTTCGATGCCTCGCCGGGAAACAGCTCCGCCAGCACGGCCGCGTCTCCAAAAACCTGATTCACCGCCTCGATCACCGCCGGCCCCGACCGCCACGATTGCACGAGATGCTCTTCCGCGATCGTGCCGGGTTGGATCGAATTGTAGTGATTGAAGATCTCGCGGAACAGACGCGGATCGCCTTCGCGCCATGCGAAAATCGCCTGCTTCACGTCGCCGACGTAAAAGAAACTCCGCGCGCCCGTCGGATCCTGCATCACCTCGTCGATCAGATTACGCAGGATCGACCACTGCCCGAAGCTCGTGTCCTGAAACTCGTCGAGCAGCCAGTGATCGATCTCGCCGTCGAGGCGGTAGTCGATCAGCAGCCGGCGTTCCGCGGCTTCAAACGCGTCCGCCTCGTCCTCCTCGCCCGCGGCCGCGCTCAACCGCGGCGCGCCGCAGTCCGGCTGGAGCAGCCGCTGCACGTCGGCAAACGTCAGCTTGCCCGCACGACGCACGATTTGATGGTAAACCGCGTCGTAGCTCGCGAGCACTTCATGAATGCCGCGCGTCATCTCGAGCCGGCGCGCGAACTCCATTTCGAACATCGCCAGCAGCACATCCCGCAGCGCCTCGCGCAGCGCGGGCGTGAGCAGCTGTTTCTTCCGCTCGACGACGATCTCCGCCAAGTCCGGCCAGGCCTTCAGCGCGTTGTTGACCAGATATTCCAGCGCATCGCCCATCGGCGCGCCCGGCAACCAGACCGCAAGCTCGTCGAAAAATCCCCGCCAGCGCGCGCGCTGCTTGTCGTTCAACTCGGCTCGTTCGATCTCGCCTTGCAGCGTGCGCAGTGCCGCGTCGCGTCGCGCAGACGCCCCGCGCCAGTCCGCGCCGTCGGGCCAGATGCGCTCGGCCGCACCCCAGCACTCCGCGCGCGGCGCCGACAAAAAAATTTCCTGGTGCCGATCGAGAAAGCCGTCGAGCTGCGCCGCGAGACGCTTTTCATCCACGCCGAAGGTCGCGCGCTTGAACGCCTCGATGAACTCGCGCTGTGCCTCGCCGAGTTCGCCGGAGCGCTCAAACATCCGCCGCAGCACGCGCCCACGTTCCACTTGCGACGCGTGCGCTTGCAGGATCTCGAACTCGCCGCCGAGTCCGAGTTCGAGCGGGAAGTTCGACGCGATCCGCGCGAAGAATCCGTCCAGCGTGCCGAGCCGCAGCCGGTGCATCGCATCCACGACGTCCCGCAACATTCGCCGAAACGGCGCGCGCGGATCGTCGCCGGAACTCAGGCCCACGTCCGCGGCGAGCTGGCGCGCGGCTTTTTCCTCAGCCGCAGCGCGCGCGAGCTTGTTGAGAATTTCGTCGAAGAACTCGCCCGCGGCCTTCCGCGTGAAGGTCAGCGCCACGATGCGCTCGGGCCGCGCACCGCCCGCGAGGAGACGCACGAAGCGATTCGTCAGCGCGTAGGTTTTGCCCGAGCCCGCCGACGCGAGGATCATCACGTGCTGCAGCGGCTTCATCGCGATGCCTCCTCGCGCAGCTCGACGCTCCATGCCACGCTGTCGGCCACGCCGCGATGAAACAGCGCCCCGAACGTGTCGCGTTCCGGCCGGATCTTTTCGTTGGGCGGCCAGAACTCGCCCGCGCGAATCGCGCGCGCCACACCTTCCCCGCAGTGCCACGCCGCGTCCTCGAGTTCGCGTGTGTAATCCTCCCATGGACGGAGGGACGTCTCGGTCGACGCTTTCGGCAGGTTAAAATAACCGCCGTTCAACAATGCCGGCCGGTCGGAGGTCACCGCACCGCCCGCGATCGCACGCAGATAGAGCGGCAGCTGCAGATCGGTCCACACGCATTCGCGGCCGTTATAAACGAAGCGTGCAAATTCGGGCGCGGTCTCCTCGCGTTTCGCTCCGCGCACATGCGCGTCAAACGGATCGACCGGCCGGTCCGAGGTCTTGTAGTCGAGCACGAGCACGGCGCCCGAGGTCTCGTGGCGGTCGATGCGGTCGATTTTTCCGCTGATCGTCAGCCCGTCGATCTCGAGCGTGAACGGCTGCTCGACGCGTTCGATCACCCAGCCTTCGGCGCGGTGCTGCGCCTGGATGTCCGCGACACGCGACAGTCGCTGGCGCGCGGATTCGACCTGCACGAGCAACGGCAGCGTGAGCTCGGCGCCGTAGCGGCGCGCCGCCTCGAGCTCGACCCGCTCAAGCAGAAACGCGCGCAGCGTCGTCGCATCGGTGCAATCGCGCAGCGCAGCTTCATTGCCCATCGCCTCGAGCGCGGCGTGACAGAGCGTGCCGAAATCGAAGGCGTCGAGTTCGTTCTTCGCCGGATCGACGGACTCCATGCGCAACACGCGTTGCAGATAGAACCGGAACGGACATTCGAGCCACGCGCGCAGGCCGGTGACGGCGACCTTCGCCGGCGGCGATACGCGAGGCGGCGTGAGCTGCCAGGCGCGTTGCCACGCCGGCATCGCGCGGGCGCCCTCGACGTGCCGAAACAGAAAACGCACCCGCCGCGGCAGCTCCTCATCGGCGCAGCGCAGCAGCAGACGCGACGGCCGCAGCGGATCGCCGGCGGCCGAGGTTTTGCCGAGAAACACATCCAGCCGGCCCGCGCCGCGTCCCGCGGCGAGCGCCTGCAGCAGATACGCGTCACGCGCGAAGCGATCGGCGTTGGTCTTCAATCCCAGCCGCTCGCGCAGCGCCTCGGGGAGAAACGGATCGCCGACGATCGCGTCGGGCACGCGGCCGTCGTTCATGCCGGCGACGACGAGATGCGGCGCGTCATCCCACAGAAGTTCGAGCCAGCCCTGCAGCTCGACGGCGCCGTCGGGCTTGTCGTCATAGTGCATCGAGTCCGCATACCAGCGCAGCGCGATCTCCCACCACTCCGCCGCGCCGAGCGCGGGAAACAGTGGCGCCGCTGCGCCGATCTCGCGCAGCACCGTGCTCCATGCCTCGGCGGCCGCCGCGGTGCGTTCGTCCGCGGGATTCGCCAGGTCGAACGCCCGGCGCTCGAAAATCGTCCCGAGCACCGCCGCCGCGCCCGCGGCAAAATCGTCGCCCTGAAGCCGCCCGCGCAACTCGTCGATCAGATCGAGCGCCGCCGCCGCGAGCGGCCGGTTCGTCGCGTGCTCGCGCGCCTGCGCCAGCGTTGCGGGCAGATGCTCCGCGTGCATCCGGTCGAGGTCCTGCAGAAACCGCGCGGCGCTGAAATTGCGGAAACGCGATTCCAGGCACGCGAGAAAATCCGGACAGCGCGCGAGGGCCTCGACCTGCGCAAACGAGCCGTCGCGGGCCACCGCCGACAGCGTCGAAAGCAACCGGTGCAGCGCGTCGCCTTTGCGGTGGCGGCCCTCGGGATTGAACGCGGCGAGCTGTGCCTGTTCGAACGCGTTTTCCAGCGCGCCCAACACTTCGGGATCCGCGACGCCGAGGCCCAGCACCGCGTCCGGGTCGCGATAATTTCGCGCGATCGCGACGAGACGTTCCGCTTGTGCGGCCGGGTCCGCGCACAGGTGCACGCGCTGCTCGAATTCAGGCAACTCCAGCTCGCGCCGCGCCCAGCGGTCGGCTTTCGGCCGGCCCCAACCGTCGAAATCGTCGGCGGCGTTTTCCGGCGCAAAGATCACAACGTCGACCGGCAGCGCCGCCGCCAGCGAGTCCAGCACGATCAGCGACAGCGGCATCGGATCCGGCGCGGCGAGGACGACGATGCGCTCGATCCCGGACGGCACGGGAGGCGCACTCGCGTTCTCCAGCTCCACGTCCTGGGGGTCGCGCCGTCCGAGCTGCGCGAGCACGTCGCGATGCCGGGCTTCGAGTTCGGCGAGTTGGAGCCAGCGATCGGCCTCGGGAAAATTCTCGCCCGCGCGTCGAGCGACATCCTGCAAACGCAAGCCGCCCTCTGCGAGTGTGCGTTTCAAACGCGCCAGCTCGCGACCGAGCCCAAGTGCCCACGTGAAACTGCGGTCCGGCGGATCGACCGGAAAGACGGCGCGAAACGCGTCCATCGGCAACTCGCGCAGCACCCGCGCCCACGCGAGCAGCGATTCCAGGCGCGTCGCGGCGTCGTTCGCCCCACCCGCGGCGAGTTGGACCAAGGACTCCGGTTGCAGCACCCGCGGCGGAAACACCGCCTGGCCGTGCCGGGCCGCATGGGCCGCGAGACCTTCGCGCAGACGGCGTCCGGCCTGCCGGGTGGACACCACCACCCAGAGACGCGAAAGATCCAGAGGCCCGTCGCCCCGCCAATCCGCGGCAAGATGCTCGATCGCCTGCGCCAGCAGCGGCCGTTGCCAGTCGAGGAAGCGGCGGCGGACGGATTCAGGCGGAGTGACCACGAAGATCGATAGCACCGACCGCGCGCCCGAGCTCAACCCTTTCCTCGATCGTGCGACGCAAAAACAAAAACCCCCGCGCTCGCAGGGAACGCAGGGGAAGGAAAATTCGAAACGCGGATGCGACTTACTTCGCGAAGACCGCCTTGGCGGTGCGCGCCTTGACGCGGGCCGCAACGTTCCGATGAACGACGCCCGACTTCACCGCGCGATCCATCGCCGACACGTAAGCCGAGGCCGCGGCCTTGGCCGCCGTCGCATCGCCGGACTTCGTCGCCGCCTCGAACTTCTTGTGCAGGGTCTTCAAGCGGGTCTTGACGCCTTGGTTGCGGTCGCGGAGACGAACGGATTTACGCGCGGCTTTGATGGCGGATTTGGTGTTGGCCATGATCGAAAAAAGATTGGAAGCCCGCCAAAGACTCAAACCCCCGCCAGTGAGTCAAGGGTTTTATCCGTCCCGGCCGGGACAGAAGGACGCGTCGCGTGCCGATTGGGCGGGAAACTGACTCGTGTTTCAGCCGGCCGACCGTTTGATTCGCGGCCATGTCGGTTTCCCCTCCCACCGCACTCCGCGTGCTCATCGTCGACGACAGCACCCTGGTGCGCGAAGGACTCCGCGCCGTCCTGGGCAGCCATCAGGGCCCGCGAAAAATCGAAGTCGCCGGCGAAGCGGCGACGATCGCCGACGGCGTCGAGGCCGCGCGTCGCCTGCGGCCGGACGTCGTGCTCCTCGACATCCGCCTGCCGGACGGCTCCGGGATCGACGCCTGTCGCCAGATGCTCGGCCGGATGCCGGATTTGCGCGTGTTGATCCTGACCTCGGTGGTCGACGACGCGCTGGTGCTCGATGCGATCCGCGCCGGCGCGCATGGGTATTTGTTGAAGGAAATCGACAGTCGCGGCCTGGTTAACGCGCTGATCGATGTGAGCGCGGGCAAGTCGATCCTCGATCCGGCGGTCACCGCGCGCGTGATGCAGATGGCGCGGGCGAGCGATGGCGTCGCGGACGCGCTCGGCAGTCTGTCGCCGCAGGAAAAGCGCATCATCGCACTGATCGCCGAAGGGTGCACCAACAAGGAAGCCGCGCAAAAACTCGGCCTCGCGGAGAAGACCGTGAAGAACTATCTCAGCACGGCGTTCGAAAAGCTCCACGTCAGCAGTCGCGCGCAAGCCGCTGCGCTCTACGCCAAGGCCGCCGCGCGCAGCAGCTAGGGCCGACCGGCCCTAGGCTTTCCGGGACTTCCTTGCGGGCATCCCGGCCCTTACGTTCGTAGGGGTTCACCGGATATGATCGACGGCAGATGTCCCGCACCCTGTCCGTTTCCTTTCCGATCGCGCGTCGCCGCCGGCGCGGCATGACGCTGGTGGAAGTGATGATCGCCATGATCATCCTCGCCACCGGCCTGCTCGGCTTCCTCGGCAGCTTCATCCAGTCGCGGCGCGTCACGGAATCGAGCGTGTTGCACGCGGCCGCCAGCAGCCTCGTCTACGGCCTGCTGGAGCAGATCAAAGGGCTGGACTATCCGTCGGTGCCGAGCGGCAGTCCGCCGCTCATCCGCGTGCGCGTCACGCCCAGCGACATCGTGGAACTGCAGACGGTCTACACCCGCGCGCCGGCCGCGCCCGCAGGTCCGGCGACGACGCCCGCTCTGTCCGCCACGGCCGCCAGCCTCGGCGCGATCAACAATCTCATCGGGCCGCTGAGCCTTTCGTCGACGACGGGCACGAGCTCGCAGCCGTTGACGATCAACCTTTGGGTTTGGGTCGACGAGATTCCCGACGCCGACCGCGATGTGAAGGAGGTCAAGAAGATCACCGTCGTCTACACCTACTCCTTCAACGACGGCAATCGCGTGCGCACGGTGCGCGATCGCGAGGTCATCCTGCGCACCCGCTTCGACCAATGAAATCGCGACCCCCGCACCGCCGCCGGCTGGCGGCGTTCACGTTGTCGGAGGTGATGATCACCACGACGATCCTCGGCTTCGTCACCGCCGGCACCCTCGCCGTCTTCATCCTCGGGATGCGGTCGATGTATCGCGATATCGAACGTTTGAATACCGACTCGATCCTGCGCCGCCTCACGCTGCACGTGGCGAAGGAGACGATCGATTCGACGGAGTTCTACGTGTTTCCCAACTACACCGCCCTCGACGGCAACATCGACCTGGCGAACGACATCTCCGCGCTCGAGCCGGACGAGCCGGCGGAGGACGAGACGCAGCTCGCGATGGGCGACTGCCTCGTGCTCGTCACCCGCGTGACCACGGACGTGACCTCCAACGTCCGCCAGTTCCGGATCTATTATCGCACGACGACGTCCCCGGCCACCCAGAGCGCGCTGCGCTACTACGAAAGCCCGCTCTACGGCACCGAGACGACCGGCTCCTCGTCCTCGCTCACGCAGCTGTTGAACGGCGTCAACCTCAAGTCCGCGCCCAATTATCCCGGCTCGCGCCTCCTCGCCGCCATCACCCGCGGCAAGCCCCGCACCGGCGGCAGTGGCTACCTGCCCGTGTTCTCGACGGAAGCCACCGTGCCGACCGCGACCAACGAAAGCGTTTCCCTCAACATCGAGGTCATGAACGGCACTGCCGCGACCAGGATGCTCTCCAGCTCCAGCTTCAACTACACCATCTCCCCTCGGAGGTAAGCCATGAAACTGTCCCGCTTCCTGCGCCGCGACGCCCGCGGCTACGCGCTCCTGTCCGTCATGATTTTCCTCGGGATCATGGCACTGCTCACCGCCAGCATGCTCAAATACAGCGGCAGCGAACGCCGGCTCAACGAGCGCAACCGCCTGCTCCTGCGCGCGCGCAACATGGCCGAGAACGTCGCGCTCTACGCCTCCGAACAGCTCACCACCAAGCTCTACCGGCTGCGCAGCGCGAGCCCGATGGCGTTCATGTCCGGCACCAACCAGATCTACCTGCCGCCCGACGACGTGCTCACGACCGCGTTCTCGACGCCGGCCGACGTCGAGGTTCGCGCCGGTCTCACGCAAAGCACGGGCCTCGTCTACATCGATCCGAACGACGCCGCCAACGCCAACAATCCCAACGCCGGCCTCAGCGTCAGCACCAGCACCGTGCCGATCGTCGCCAAGGCCACCATGCGCCATCCGTCGCTCGGCAGCGTGACCGCCTACGCCGAGCAGGATCTGCAGATCGCGATGATCCCGCTGTTCCAGTTCGCCGTGTTCTACAACATGGACATGGAGTTCGGCCCCGGCCCCAACATGGTCATCAGCGGCCCCGTCCACACCAACGGCAATCTCATCGCCCGCATCCAGACGGGCTTCAACAACACCTTGCAGTTCAAGGAGCGCGTCACCGCCGCCGGCGGCTTCTACGCCAACACCGCGCACAAGGGGAAAACCTACATGGGCGACGGCGGCGTCGACGACGGCCCCGGCGGCACCGGCCCGCTGTATTTCCAAAACCCCGCCGGCACCGCCACCAATATCAAAAGCTCCAGCAATGCGTGGCGGGACCACAAGTTCGGCACCTCGTCCGAAACGACCACCACCAAGAACCAGTTCAAGACCTTCGCCACGTCGACTTACGGCGGCAACCTCCGCACCAGCGTCCACGGCGTCACCACCCTCGAGCTCCCGTCCATCGGCGGCTACAAGGAGGTCGACGATCCGCTCACGCCCGAAGACGACACCAAGAACGGACGCCAGCTCATCGAGCCGTCCGATCCCGCCGACACCGCCGATCTGATCCAAGCCAAGCTCGCCCGCCGCAGCGGCCTCTACATCGTCGTCAATCCCGACGACACCGAGCGCAACGGCCGGCTGCCGGACGGCTCCTCCGTCGCGATGCGCGCCCGCTCCTACCGCTGCTTCCTCAACACCGTCAGCGCCGCCGGCGGCCACACCATCACCGAGGTGATCCTGCCCGGCCAGCCGAGCTACGGCCCGCTCAACGCCTACGCCAACAACCTGCCCAACGCCTACCGCACCGACACCTCCGTCGGCTCCAACCAGGTGCTGCGTATCCCCAGCGGCGATACCGGCGACACCGGCTACGCCAGCCCGGCGGTGCCGGCTTTTCCCACCCGCGCCGATTCCTATTTCTACGACCTGCGCCGCGGCGACGGCAGCAACGGTCATCCCTTCAACCGCTCCGCCGATCCCTTCACCCCGCGGCCCATCGCCAAGATCGATTTCGATCTGACGCGCTTCAAAATGGCCGTCGAGCGCAGCATGGCCGACGCCACCACGAGCACGGTCTACAATCCGGACATGCCGTCCGACGCCAACTGGACTCACTCGATCCTCAACGCGTCCGCGACCCCGGCCGCCTACGGTCTCGGTCTCGGCGAAGACTACACCACCGTCTCCGCCAGCGCGCTTACGATCAAGGGCTACGAACGCCCGGGCAACGGCACGATCAAGGATTACGACGGCCGTTTCATCATCGCCGAATCCTCCGACAACGGCGCGAACTGGGTCGATCGCTACACCTCCAGCTCCAACGAATCGTCGGTGAACTACACGATCAACGACGGCACGACGCACCTGCGCATCCGCCAGTATTACGAAGGTGCCGCGCCGAATCCGGCCGACGACGGTTCCACCGCCACGACCACACGCCTGCTCGACGAACAGATCATCCCGATCCTCCCCGTGAGCGGCTCCGCCGTCGTTCCCACCCTCAGCAACGAGTACCACGTCATCGCCATCTCCGCGAGCGGCTCCATTCCCAGCGCCCATCTGGCCGAAGCTTATACCGACATGCGCGTTTACGTCGGCGGGGTCGACGACACCGCGAACTGGACGTTCACCGCCAGCCTGACCTCCGGCACCGCCTCCGGCGCCCTCGGCACCGGCGCAAAAGCCAACCGGTATCAGCTGAGCTCGCTCTCGACCGACGCCGCCACCGTCCGCCTCACCGCCACCAAGGGCGGGACCAGTGTGACGAGGGATTTTCGCCTCTACAAACAAAGCAGCCGCAACGTCTACAAAACCCCCGCCAACAACACCCGCTGGATTTCGCTCGGCGCGGGCGGCGACCGGCTGCGGCCCGGCATCGGCGCCGATCCGTTCAAGATCTACGTCGCGCCCGGCGATCCCGACGACACCCGCATCGCGTCGGATCCAGACGCCTTCAAGGTCGGCGCCAGCAATCTTGTGAGTCTCAGCGGTTCCTGCCCGTGGTTCGACGGTGTCACCGTTTACATCCACTCGGTCGACGCCGAGGTGAAAACCCGCACGGCCGGCGCGCCCGATCGCGTCGATTCCGGCGTGCGTCTCTGGAACGGCCGCGGCCCCGTCATCTCGCTGAACGGCGCCGCGTATCCCGGACGCACGGGTTTTTGTTTCTCGAGCAACGACGCCGTTTACATCGTCGGCCACTTCAACGCCGACGGCTCCGTCAACTCCAACGCCGCCTCCACCGGCGTCGGCGGCTACAGCGGGCGCTACCCCGAATCCGCGAACGAGATGCTCTGCGCGGTGATGGGCGACGGCATCACGCTGCTCTCGCACCCGCTCTACACCAAGTCGGGCTCGAACTACTATCAATCCAGCGGCTGGTCCGACTCGCTGAGCGGCCACCGCCGCAGCAGCAGCGGCTGGAGCAGCTCCTGGCAAACCTCGAATCCCAGCGGCAGCAACAGCGTCGACGGCACGAATGCGTCCATCCGTCCCGCCCGCCTGCCGAATTTCACGAGCGAAACAGGCACCAACGCCGGCTGGGCTTCCGCATCGACCGAGACCACCAAGTTCGACCCGAGCGTCACCGAAATCTCCACCTGCCTGCTCACCGGCATCGTGCACACGACCTCCGCCCAGACCAGCGGTGGCGTACATAATTTCCCGCGCCTCCTCGAAAATTGGAACGGCACCGGCCTCTACATTCGCGGCTCGATGGTCGCGATGTTCGAGAGCCAGGTGGCCACCGAACCGTGGAGCATTCGCTATTATCAAGGCGCCGGCCGCTACTGGGGCCTGCACCAAAACCTTCGCGCCGAAAACGGCGCGCACGACCTTCCACTCGAACCGATCGTGCTGAACGGCCAGCGCATGCGCTACCGCGAGCTCACGCCCGCGCAATACGCCGCGCAGAAGGCGGTCATCGAGGCGCTGCCGCACTAAGCTCGCGTTTGCGTTTCGCCACGGCGCGCGCGTTTCCCCGCCACCAACGGGCAAGCGCACCCGCGTTCCCCGCAATCGCGGCCTTTACCGGCACCGCATTCCGCGAAATGATCCCGCCCGCCCGCATGAGCCTCAAAGCCCGCTTCATCGCCGTTCTGGGTCTGCTGCTCGCCTTGTTCCTGGGTTCGATGCTCTGGCTTCAAACCTTGAGCAAAGCCGCGATCGGCGACGTCCTCGAATCGACGCGCGTCGATCGCGAGCAGCTGCTGGATCGCGTGCTCACGCTCATCGGCGCGTCGCTGCAGACCTTCGCCGTCGATTATTCGCTGTGGGACGACATGATCGCGTTTTCGCGGAAGCCGGAAAAGGCATGGGCCGCGGTCAACCTCGACGCGAGCCTGCCCACCTTCAACGCCGTCGGCGCGTGGGTGTTCAACGCCGAGGGCAAAATGGTCTACGCCGTGGCCAACCTCCCGCACGCCGAGCCCGACATCGTTTCCCTCTTCGACCACGCCGACGTGCAGGCACTCACCCGCCGGTCGCGCACGCCGCATTTCTTCATGGAAACGCCCGTCGGCGTCGTCGAGGTGCGCGGCGCCCCGCTGCAACCCTCCAACGACTACGACCGCCAGTCGCCGCCGCAGGGCTGGTTCTTCGTCGCCCGCCGTTGGGACGAAAAATTCCTCGCGACGCTCGCCCACCTGAACGAAAGCGAGGTGCGCCTGACGCGGCCCGGCGAGTCCCCCGGCTTTCAATCCCACCCCGTCAAACTCCTCGTGCAGCACACGCTGCGCGACTATCGCGGCGATCCGGTCCGCGTGCTGCACCTCGACTATCACGTCGAGAAATTGCACAGCATCCTCACCGCCGACGTTGAGGAACTCACACTCTTCGTCGTCTATGGCGTCGTCACGATCGGACTCGTCATGATCGCGCTGTTCCACTGGGTCCTGCGACCGCTCAATCTCGTGAGCGAAAGCCTCGCGCAGGAGCAGCCGACGTCGATTCTGCCGCTGATCGGCCGCCGCGACGAGTTCGGCCGCGTCGCCCGCCTGATCCAGACGTCCGCGGAGCAGCGCTTCTCCCTGCAATCCATGCTCGAGGATCGCGCGCGGCTCGGCCGCGACCTCCACGACAGCGTCATCCAGACGATCTACGCCTGCGGCATGGGTGTGATGTCCGCGCGCATGACCGTGCGCAGCGATCCCGCCGGTGCGGAGAAAATGCTCGAGCAGATCGGGAGGCAGTTCAACGACGTCATCCACGAGCTGCGCGGCTTCATCACCGGCCTGGAGCCGGACACGCTGCGCCACCGCACCTTTCGGGAAGCGGTTCGCGCGGTGGTCGCCAATCTCGATTCGCTCCACCGCACGCGCACCGAACTGCATCTCGACGATGCCGTCTCGACTCGCCTCACCGCGCACCAGCAAATCAACATCCTCCACATCCTGCGCGAATCCATCAGCAACGCGTTGAGGCATGGCGGCGCGACGCGTCTGCACGTTTCCCTCAAGGCGGTGGAGAACGCCGCCGTCTTCGAGGTCGCCGACAACGGCCGCGGCTTCGATCCGGAATTGGAAGCGCGCCGCGCCAAGGGCAAAGGTCTCGCAAATCTGACCGAGCGAGCGAAGGACCTTGCGGCCCAATTGACCATTGAGTCTGCTCCGGGCAACAACACGCGGATTCGGCTGACTATCCCGCTTTCACGTCCATCGTTATGAGCACGACTCTCACCCGTTCCATCCGCCTTCTGCTGGTCGATGACAGCACCCTGGTCCGTCAAGGGATCCGCACGATCCTGAGCCTCCAGAATCACGACCGCTCGTTCGAGGTCGTCGGCGAAGCCGGCACGGTCGCCGAGGCCGTGCGTCTCGCCCACGAACTGCTGCCCGATGTCGTGTTGCTCGACATCCGCCTGCCCGACGGCTCGGGCCTCGATGCCTGCAAGGAAATCCTCCGCCAGCACCCGAACATCCGCGTGCTCGTCCTCACCTCCTTCAGCAACGACAACTTCGTCTACGATGCGGTCGTCGCCGGCGCGCAGGGCTACATCATGAAGGAGATCGACCCGGCCGCGCTGGTGCAGGCGATCGTCGACGCCGCGGCCGGCCGCTCCGTCCTCGGGCCCGACATCACCGATCGCGTGCTGCGCTTCATTCGCGACGCCGGCACCCCCGGAGGAAACGGCAGCTTGAGCAATCTTTCCCAACAGGAACACCGCGTCCTCGCCCTCGTGGCCAACGGCCTCACGAACAAACAGGTCGGCCAGGAACTCGGCCTGAGCGAAAACACGGTGAAGAATTACCTCGTGAACATCTTCGAGAAACTGCAGGTGAAGCGCCGCTCCCAAGCCGCCGCGCTCTACGTGCAGTCGAAGGCGCAGAGCTAGTTTTTCGCCTCGCCGGCGTCACCACCCAAACAGGCCTATCGCCGAGGGACGTTTGCCCCGGGCCGCTACCTCCGAAAAACCGGGACCGTTGCCTCTGCCTCGTCGCACCGCCGCGCGTTAACATGGCGGCATGGTTCGAACGTTTCGGACACCCGCCCCTTCCTCCGGCCACGCGCCCGCGCGCCGCTCGCTGCGCGATGCGCGCGGCTTCACCATCGTCGAGGTCGCGATGGCGAGCTTCGTGATGATGTTCGGCATCGCGTCGTCGATCGTCGCCCTGCAGATGGGCTTTCGGAATCTGGACGTCGCCCGCGGCAACACCCTCGCGTCGCAGATCATGCAAAGCGAAATCGAGCGGCTGCGGTTGATGAGCTTCACGCAAATCGCCGCGCTCGATGCGTCCGCCACCGTCGACCTGAGCACGATGTTCACCAGCAACCCCGATCTCGCGGCGCGTTTCACCGTCACCCGCACGGTCACCGTCGACGCGAGCCGCAGCGACGTCCGCCACATCACCGTTTCCGTGCAGTGGCACACGCACGACGGCCGCTCCCACACGCGCGCCTTCACCAGCATGTATGCGAAGAACGGCCTCTATGATTATTACTACACGCTCGCCAAGACGTGACCCCGCGCGCCGCCGCCGCGGCTTCACGCTGGTCGAGGTCCTCATCGCCGCCACGCTCGCCGGCGCCGTCCTCCTCGCCGTGCTCTCGTCGTTCCTGTTTCTCGGTCGCAGCGGCTGGGCCCTGCAAAGCTACAACGAGATGGAAACGCAGGCCCGCAAGGCCCTCGAGGTCTTCGCCGAGGACACCCGCCAGGCCAGCGCCGTCACCTGGAACAGCTCGACATCCGTGACCCTCGTCGTGAACGCCACGTCCGTCACCTACGCCTACAACGCTGGCACCTTCGCCCGCACGTCCGCCGGCACGACGACCACGCTCGTCGACGGCATCACGAGTTTTTCCTTCCTGGCCTACACGATCAACGGCACGCAGATCTCCGACTTCAGCACCGCCGCCGCGCGTTTGACCGCGAACGGCACGACCAAGCAGATCCAGATCTCGCTCGCCGCGCTGCGTGCGCGTCAGACCGCCACGGATACGACCAACACCGTCCTCTCCGCGCGCTTCATTCTCCGCAACAAACGCGTCACCGCCTGATCCCGCCATGTCCGCTTCGCCTTCCTCTCCGCTTTCCTCCGCGCGCGGTTCGGTGCTCATCGTCGCGCTGATTCTCTGCGCCGTGATCGGCCTCGCGCTTGCCAGCTATCTCAGCCTCGCGTCGACGACCCTGAAGATCTCCAACCGCGCCCTTTACAACAACGGCGCCATGAACCTCGCGGAGAGCGGCCTCGAGGAGGCGATCTATTCGCTCAATCAAAAGATCGCCGATCCCACCTACAACTGGGCCGCCGACGGCTGGTCCACCTCCGGACTCAACGCCCACCGCAAGTGGGAGAACCTCGCGCTCGCCAGCCAGAACGCCACCGGGCTCAACCGCGTCATGGTTTACAACTACGCCGGCTCGGGCGCGCCGAAGATCGTCGCCCGCGCCACCGTCGCCCTCGGCGCCGGCAACGAGGCGCCGATCGAAAAGTGGATCGAGGTCACGCTCGGCCGCACCTCGAAATTCGCCAACGGGCTCGTCGCCAAAAACTCCATCGTCTTCAACGGCAACAACGCCACCGTCGACAGCTGGAACTCCGACCCCGACAACGACCCGTCCACCCCGCCGGTGAAATACAGCCCCGGCGTGCGCAACGACAACGGCAGCGTCGGCAGCATCTCCGTCTCCGTCAATTCCGTGCTCGTCCAGAACGCCGACATCTGGGGCTACGTCTCCACCGGCGGCGACGATCCCACCGACAACGTCGGCAACAACGGCTCCGTCCTCGGAGAGGATTCCATTTACGACGCCGGGACCTGGGTCAAAAACACCGTCGATCCCGCCCGCATCTCCACGGAGTTTTCCGCCAATTTCGACGACGTCAGCGCCCCGGAAAAAACCGCCAACGGCACCACGATCAGCTATGAGGGGATCGGCGCAATCACCAGCGGCAAGACGCTCCCCCTCGCCACCTCGACGCCCGCCGACGACGGCTACTACTACTACACCGCCGACCAGATCAACTTCAACAACGCCAAGCTCATCATCTCCGACAAGGTCGTGCTCAAGCTCACCAACACCTCCACCGGCATCAACATCGGCGGCGGCAGCGGCGAGATCTCGATCGGCAGCACCGGCCAGCTTCAGGTTTACACGCCCGGCAGCATCAAGATCGCCGGCAAGGGCGTCTCCAACGGCACCGACCTCAACAGCAACGGCTCCATTTCCGACAATGAGATGGGCCAGCCCATTCAGTTTCAGATCTACGGCACCAAGACCAGCGGCACCCAATCGATCGACATCGCTGGCAACGGCACGCTCAGCGGCACGATCTACGCGCCCTACGGCACCGTGAAGATCAACGGCAACGGCAGCGTCGCCGGCTCCGTCGTCGCGAACAACATCACCCTCGTCGGCAACGCCGCCTTCCACTACGACGAATCGCTCGCCGCCATGTCCGCCGGCAATCCTTACCGTGTCACGAAATGGAAGGAGCTCACCAAAGCCGCGGAACGCTCCCTCTACGCAGCCGACCTCGATTTCTAAATCGGAACGAAACCCCGAACCGATCGCGCCCACGGAACACACGGAAAGAAGAGAGCGCATTTTCTGAGGAGCGTCAGTCCACGCGGAATTTCGTGCGGAAAGGATTGGTCCTTTTCCGTGTCGTCCGTGTGTTCCATGGGCCGATCCCCGGTTTGAGTTCGCTCCGCGAACTGTCCTTGCTCGCGCCCTACTTTTGCTTCGCAAACCGGCGTCCGGAGCACTTCGCTCCCCAGCCTCCGTGAACGACTCTCCTGCTCCCGCTCCCATTCCCAACGTTCTCGCGGAACGCTACGCGTCCGCCGCCATGAAGGACATCTGGTCGCAAACCGGCCGCGTCGCCCTCGAGCGCGATTTCTGGATCGCCGTCATGAAAGGCCAGCGCGATCTCGGCGTGCCGATTCCCGCCGAAGCGATCAAGGATTACGAGCGCGTGAAGGATCAGATCGACCTCGCGTCGATCGACAAACGCGAGCGCGTGACGCTCCACGACGTGAAGGCGCGCATCGAGGAGTTCTCCGATCTCGCCAAGCGCCAGTTCATCCACCTCGGGCTCACCAGCCGCGACCTCACGGAAAACGTCGAACAGCTCCAGATCTTCCGCGCGCTGAAAACGGTGCAGTTCAAAGTCGCCGCCGCGCTCCTCGCGCTCGGTCGCCAGGCCGAGGCGCACCGCGATCTCATGATCACCGGCCGAACGCACAACGTCCCTGCCCAACCGACCACGCTCGGCAAGCGGCTCGCGATGTTCGGCCAGGAACTGCTGGTCGCGTTCAACCGGCTTGAGGAACTCATCGAACGTTATCCCGTTCGCGGGCTGAAGGGCGCCGTCGGCACGCAGCTCGACCAGCTCACGCTGCTCGGCGGCAGCACCGAGAAAGTCGACCAGCTCGAGCGCCGTGTGCTGCGCCATCTCGGTTTCCGCGCGGCGTTCTTCGCCGTCGGTCAGGTGTATCCGCGCAGCCTCGATTTCGAAGCCGTCACCGCGCTCCACCAGATCGGCGCCGCCGCCGCGAGCTGCGCGACCACGCTGCGACTCATGGCCGGCGCCGGGCTGTTGACCGAGGGTTTCCAGGAAGGCCAGGTCGGCTCGTCCGCGATGCCGCACAAGGTCAACGCCCGGAACTGCGAACGCATCTGCGGCTTCTCGACGATCCTCTCCGGCTACGTCGCGATGACGAGCGGCCTCGCCGGCCATCAGTGGAACGAGGGCGACGTCTCCTGCTCGGTCGTGCGCCGCGTCGCGCTGCCGGACGCGTTCTTCGCGATCGACGGCCTGCTCGAAACGTATCTCACCGTGCTGCGCCAGATGGAGGTTTTCCCTGCCGCCGTCGCCGCCGAAAACGAGCGCAACCTGCCGTTCCTCGCCACCACCACGATTCTCATGGAAGCCGTGAAACGCGGCGCCGGCCGCGAGACCGCGCACGAGGCAATCAAGGAGCACGCGCTCGCCGCGGCAAAAGCGCTGCGCTCCGGCGGCGGCGACGCCGACCTGCTCTCGCGCCTCGCCGGTGACAAACGGGTCGGCCTCGGCAAGAAAGCGCTGCAGGCGATCCTGTCCGAAAACGCCCGCTTCGTCGGCGCCGCCCCGCATCAGGTCGACGCGTTTCTCGACGAGGTGAAACCGCTCGCGAAGCGTTACAAGGGCGCCGCCGATTACAAGCCGGGCCGGCTGCTCTGATGGCGATGTCGGGCGGGCGCCCCCCGACCCTGCCCGACAATTCTACACGCGCGACGCTACGTCCGCTCGCGACAATCTTGCGCCTTCGCGGAACCGTCGCGCGCGCTTTCGCACTGTGTCGGGGTCCATGCTTCCCCCTCCTTTCGCTCCCTGTGGCAGCGCGCGTGCGCTGACGAATTTTTGTGGGTGCGACGCAACGTTCGGGCGTTTCCCCGAACCTCCCGGCGCGGGAAATTTGAGTTTGCGTCCCCCCTGCGCGGCGCGCTTCCATGCGCCCTCACGTTGTTTCCAACCCTTTACTTACATTCGTCATGGCTGAACTCGTAGGAAATGTCTTGGTGGGCCAATCCGGCGGCCCCACTGCTGTCATCAATGCCAGCGTCGCCGGTATCGTGGCCGAGGCCCTTAACCACGAGTGCATCGAGGAAATCTACGGCGCCCTGAACGGTGTGCTCGGCATCCTCAACGAGGATCTCATCGATCTCGCCTCCGAATCCCAACAGCAGATCCGCGCCCTCCGGCACACGCCCGGCGCCGCCCTCGGCACCTGCCGCTACAAGCTCAAGAAGCAGTCCGATTTCGAACGCGTCCTCGAAGTGTTCAAGGCGCACAACATCCGCTACTTTTTCTACATCGGCGGCAACGACTCGCAGGATACGGCCGACAAGATCTCCAAGCTCGCGCAGGAACAAAACTACGAGCTGCGCGTCATCGGCGTCCCCAAGACGATCGACAACGATCTCCCGATCACCGACCACACGCCCGGCTACGGCAGCGTGATCAAATACACCGCCACCACCATCCGCGAGCTCGCCTGCGACCACGAGGCGATGGGCCAGGGCGATCTCGTGTCGATCGTCGAGGTCATGGGCCGCTCCGCCGGCTGGATCGCCGCCGGCGCCGCGCTCGCGAAACGCCGCGATCACCCGCACGATCCGCCGCACCTGATCTATCTTCCCGAGATCGCGTTCGACCAGAACAAGTGCATCGAGGACATCAAACGCGTCCTCAAGCGCGAGAAATACTGCATGATCGTTGTCGGCGAGGGCCTCATCGATGCGGATGGCAATTACGTCTCCGCCGCGACCGCGACCGACGCCTTCGGCCACGCGCAGCTCGGCGGCGCCGGCGATTTCCTCAAGGAACTCGTCGAGCAAAACATCCCCGGCGTAAAGGCCCGCGTCGCCAAACCCGGCATCATCCAGCGCGCCGCGTCGCACTCCGGCTCGAAGACCGACGCCGACGAAGCCTTTCTCGCCGGCCAGGCCGCCGTCGAAGCCGCCATCGATGGCCAGACCGACAAGATGGTCACGCTCGTCCGCGGCGACACCGACCACTACACCTGTGAGACCGGCCTCGCGCCGCTCAGCGAAATCGCGAACGGCGTGAAGAAGCTCCCGCGCGAGTGGATCAACGAGGACGGCACCAGCATGAACTTCCAGTTCCTCCGCTATGCGCAGCCGCTGATCCAGGGCGAAATCGCCGTCCCCTACGAAAACGGCGTTCCGGTTTTCGCCCGTCTCGACAAGGTCCGCGTCGACAAGCAGCTCGCGCCGTTCGCCGGCTGAGACCGCGTTTTTTTCGCGCCCGACCACCCCGCGGGCGCTTTTTACCAGGCCGGTCCTTTGTGACCGGCCTGTTGCTTCTCCGGACGCGCGATTTCACGCCGTTTCGTGCAACTCAAGGATGCCGCCGGCGTCCCATCCCGACCTTACCATGACCCAAACCCGTAAGCACACTGCCCTCCTCGCAGTTCTCGCCGCGACCTTGACCGCCGCGGCGCAAACCACCGCGGACCACACGCCGCCGCTCCGCGGCGAAACGATGGTCGTCCAGGAACCGCGCCTCTCCGCCGACGCCGACGGCACCACCCGCGTGCAGCTCGACGATCCCGCCGTGCCGCTCACGCAGTCGCTCGGCAACCTCTCCGGCCGCGTCGCCAATCTCCACATCAACACCGGCGGCGCCGGCTCCTACGGCGATCTCTTCACGCTGCGCGGCCTCGCGAACACGCCGTATTTCAGCGACCCGTCCGTCACCCTCTATTTCGACGACATCCCGCTCGGCAGCAGCTTCACGTATCCGACGACGCTCTTCGGCTTCGGCTCGGCGACGATTTACCGCGGCCCGCAAGCCACCGCGTTCGGCCGCGGCGGCGAAGCCGGCGTGCTCGTGTTCGAATCCACCGAGCCGTCCGCCACCGCCGGCGGCGAGCTCCGCGGTAGCATCGGAAACTTTCACGCCCGCTCCGCCGCCCTCACGGCGCGCACCGGCAAGAACGAAACCGCCGATGCCACCGTCTCCGTTTCGTTCAACGAACGCGACGGTTACATCACCAACACGCAGCTCAACGCGCGCGTCGACGATTACGAATCCGCCGCCGCGTCCGCGCGCGTCCGTTATCGTCCCACGCAAACCAGCGAGCTGACGCTCCAGCTGCTCGGCAGCCGGCTCCGCAACGGTGCGCAGCCGCTCGTGCCGCTCGGTGGCCCGCTCTTCACCGTGGATCGCACCGCGGAAGGCCGCACCGAAATCGATTTCGGCGCGATCGCCGGCAAGGCCGCGTTCGACACCGACCTTGGCCGCCTCACGGCCACGACGAGCTACACGGATTTCACGCTCGATCCTTATAACAACCAACTCGTGCTGCCGCCGTCCCTCGATTCGAGCGTCACGCTGAAGCAGCGCGGCTGGAACGAGGAAATCCGCCTCACCTCCGCCACCGGCTCCGCCTTCGCGTGGAACGCCGGCCTCTGGTATTCCGACAGCCAGACCCGCGGCGCCGTGAACCGCGCCCTCACGGGCCTGTTTCCGATCGAGATCTCGAGCTACGACCTCGACACCGAACAGTTCGCCTTCTTCGGCCAGATCGACGTCGTCGCCCACCAGGACTGGCGTGTGACGCTCGGCTTGCGCGCCGAGCAGGTGAAGAAATCCTTTGATCGCTCCGAGGTTGTGCCGAGCCCCGGCAACTACCAATCCGATCGCACGTTCAAGGCGCTGCTGCCGAAACTCACGGTCAGCTACGCACTCTCGTCCGACACGACCGCGTCGGCCAGCGTCTCCGCCGGCACGAAGCCCGGTGGCTGGTCGGCGTTCACCGGCAGTCCCTCGCTCGCGCGTTTCGCCGCGGAGGAAACCGTCGCGTTCGAAGCGGGCATCGACACGACGCTCGCCGCCAAGACCGTGAAGCTCGCCGCGCGCGCGTTCTACTACGACATCGACAACTACCAAATCGAGCGCTCGTTCACGTTCACCGATTATCTCGTCGTGAACGCGCCCCGCGCGCGCTCGCTGGGCGCCGAACTCGAGGCCACCTGGCGCCCGATCCCCGAGCTGACGGTCGCCGCCTCGCTCGGCCTCACCGAGATCACGCTCCGCGAATTCACGGATCCGTTCACCCAGATCAACTACCGCGGCAAACGCGCGCCGTATGCGCCGACCTACGACGCCAATCTCAGCGTCACGTATCGCCACGCGTCCGGCTGGTTCGCCGGCGCCGAAGCGGCCTTCGCCGGCAAGACGTTTTACGACGAGTCGGAAAGCGCCGCCTTCGCGCAAGACGCCCGCGGCACGCTCAACGCGCGGATCGGCTTCGACGCGCCCCGCTGGCGCGTCAGCCTGTTCGGCGAAAATCTGACCGACGAGGAATACTACTCGCTGATCATCCCCGGCGTCGGCCACGCCGTGCCCGGCGCGCCGCGGATCTACGGCGTCGAAGCCGTGATCAAGTGGTGAGGAGCCGGCCGCGGCCGTTGACGTTCAAGATCACAGTTTGTGATCTTGAACCCGCCGCATGAAACCCGCCGTCATCGTTCCCGATCTGATCGTCGCGATCCGCGGCGAAAGTGTGATTCTCGATTCCGACCTGGCCGCGCTGTATGGGGTTTCCACCAGCGCGCTGAACCAGGCCGTGCAACGGAATCAGGCGCGCTTTCCCGCGGATTTCGCGTTTCGGCTGACGGTCGCCGAGGCCGCGGAGCTCGTGCGTTCAAGATCACAAACCGTGACGAAGAAACGCGGCGCCAATCTCAAGTATGCGCCGCGGGTTTTCACCGAACACGGCGCGCTGATGGCGGCCAACGTCCTCCGCAGCAAGCGCGCCGTCGCCGTGTCCGTCGAAATCGTCCGCGCCTTCATTCAGCTGCGGAAATTCGCGCTCACGAACGAAAAACTCGCGCGTCAGATCGCCGAACTCGAATCGCGCTACGACGGGCAGTTCGAGCAGGTCTTCGAGGCGATCAATGCGCTGCTCGCGTCGCCCGAGCCGCACCACGGCCGGCGCATGGGTTTTCAGCAGCCGTAGCGATTTCGTGCGTCCGTCAGTGCTGCGGCGCGATCAGCGCACAGCCTCCGCCGCCGGCACCGCCACATAAGGCTCCTCGTGCAGCACCGGCGTGCGCTTGCCGGCGAGCAGCTGCCACCACACCCGCGCGTTGGCGATCACCACGATCGCGACCAGCACGAGGAACGAACCGGTGACGAATGCGTTCACCTGGTTGTTGAAGAGCAGCCGTTCCCACTGGTTCACCTGCGCCGCGTCGCCGCCGGCGGCGATCTTCGCCGCGAAGTCCCGCGCCGCGGCCAGAAAGCCGAGCCGCGGATCGGCACTGAAGATCTTGATCCAGCCCGCGCTCATCGTGACCGCCAGCAGCCAGACCAGCGGCAGCAGCGTGCACCACACGTAGCGCACGCGGCCCATCTTGATCAGCACCGTCGTCCCGAGCGCGAGCGCGATCACTGCTAGCAACTGATTCGCCACCCCGAAAATCGGCCACAGCGAATTGATGCCGCCGAGCGGATCGATCACGCCCTGATAAAGAAACCAGCCCCACGCGCCGACGAAGAGCGCCGTCGCGAGCACATTGCCGGCGAACGATTTCGTTTCGCCGAGCGGCTTCGCCACCATCCCGAGCAGATCCTGCACAATGAAACGCCCGACGCGCGTGCCGGCATCGATCGTCGTCAGGATGAACAGCGCCTCGAACATGATCGCGAAGTGATACCACAGCGCGAGCGCGCCGCCGCCGAACGCGCCGGCAAACATCTGCGCCATGCCCGCCGCAAACGTCGGCGCGCCGCCCGCGCGGCCGACCATCGTTTTCTCCCCGACCTCCGCCGCGAGCGCCGCCATGTCGGCCGGCGTCACCGGAAAGCCGAGCGCGGTGATCTTCGCCGTCACCGCCGCGACTTCGCCCTTCACGTTGATCGCGAAATACTGCCCCGGCTCCATCGCGCACGCGGCGATCAGCGCCATCAGGCCCACAACCATCTCGGTCGCCATCGCTCCGTAGCCGACGACGCGGATGTCGCTTTCGCGCATCAGCAGCTTGGGCGTGGTGCCGGAGGCGATCAGCGAATGAAAACCCGACACCGCCGCGCACGCGATCGTGATGAAACAAAACGGAAACACCGGCCCCGCGAACACCGGACCACTGCCATCGATGAACGACGTGATCGCCGGCATCTTCAGCACCGGCGCGAGCAGGACGATCGCCACGCCGAGGAGCGCGACCGTGCCGATCTTCATGAACGTGCTGAGATAATCCCGCGGCGCGAGCAGCAGCCAGACCGGCAGGACCGACGCGAGCACGCCGTATCCAATGATCCACCACGCGAGCGTCGTGCCTTTCAGCGTCAGCGCCGCATCCCAGCCCCACGCGTGGACAAATTGTCCGCCGTAAACCGCGGCCAGCAGCGCCGCGACGCCGAAAACACTGACCACGAGCAGCCATTTCCCGCTGTGTCCGCCGAACCGCATCGCGCAGCCCATCACGACCGCGATCGGCATCGTCGCCGCGATCGTGAAGAGACCCCATGGGCTTTCGGCGAGGGCATTGACCACGACGAGTCCAAGCACCGCGAGCAGGATCACCATGATCGCGATGATGCTCACGAGCGCGATCGCGCCCGCGAACGGCCCGACTTCATCGCGGACCATCTGCCCGAGCGAGCGCCCGCCGCGTCGCACCGAGCAGAACATCACCACGCAGTCGTGCACCGCGCCGCCGAGCGTCGCGCCGATCAGGATCCACAGCATGCCGGGCAAATAACCGAACTGCGCGGCCAGCACCGGACCGACGAGCGGACCCGGTCCGGCGATGGCGGCGAAATGATGGCCGAAGACGACCCAGCGGTTGGTTTTGACGAAATCCTTGCCGTCCTCGCGCACCACCGCCGGCGTCGCCCGCAGTTCGTCGAGCGTGAGCACCTTCGCCATCAGCCAGGCGGAATGGAAACGATACGCCACCGCGAACACGCAACCGGCCGCCACGACCATCCAAAGGGCGTTCACCGGTTCGCCGCGCGAGAAAGCAAGTAATGCGATGGAAAACGTGCCGAGCGCGACGACGCCGGACCAACCGAGCACGCGCAGCCAATTTCGTTTCGAGGCGGAAGCAGGAACCGTCATGGGGAAAAGGGAAGCGCCCGCGACGCTGCGACAGCGCTTTCTCCAGCGCAAGCCGCTCGTGGGACGGGTCTCAGACCCCGCCCGCCTTCGCCACCGAATTCCGCCTGCAGCTCACCCCGTCCCGCTCACTTCGCCGTCAACACGACAAACGAATGCGGCTTCACCGTGAGCGTAAACACCCGCTGCTCCTCCACGGGCGCCATGAAGCCGCCGCCGGTTCTCTCCACCTGCGCCGTCAGCTCCTCACCCGTGATCTCGTTTTTCAGCCGCGTGACTTCGGACCCGACGACGAGCCTCACCTCTGCGGGTTCATCGCGAAACGATTGCACGATCATCGCGCGATTGTCGTAGGGCAGCAGCGCGAGTTTCGACGGGCCTTCGATCCGCACGAACAAGCCCTTCGACGCCGTCCGGCGGATTACGTTCAGCACCGGCGCCGGCAGTTCGTAGAGATCGCCGAAGTTCTCCGGCATCGTGAGCACATGGAGTTTCCCTTCGCCATAAGGGACGTAGTGGAGAAGTGGATATCCGAGTCCGTTCGTCATACTGGCGATCAGCGTCCACGAATCGTTCGTGTTGAAATGCAGCTCCGGGATCAGGATGTCGCGATCGAGCCGCGCCTTCACGCCGCGACCGAGCGGCCAGCCCCAGAATTCGCGCGTGAGTGCCTTGTGCTCCGTCACGCGCACGTCGGCGATGTCGCGGCGGAAGCCGCGGTCCTGAATCGCGCGCAACAGGCCTGACGTGATCACGACGTCCTTTCCGGCGAGCAGTCGCTGCTGGATTTTCGTGACGATCTCCGGATCGGCCGCGGCGCCTTCCGTCAGCAGCACGAGCGGCGCGTCGGCCGGAAACTCCGGATGCAGGTCGATCGGCAGTCCGATTCCGCCGAGATAGTTGTGCAGAAAATCCTCGTCCGACGACGAATGATACGGCCGATAACTCGCGATACCGACCGGCCGGCCGAGCAGTCCGAGATAACGGTCCGCCTGCTCCAGCGCGACACCGGCGACGCGCGCCATCGTCGTTTCCTTCAATCCGGCGAGCGGTTTCGCGATCGCATCGTAATCGAAGCTCGTGCCCTGTCCTTGCCACGGCGCGCGATCGCTCGCCAGCATCGGTTCGAGGAGTTCGTGCAGCGCGAAGAGCGTGATCTCCGGCGCCTTGGCGAAGAGCGTCAGCCAGAGCTGTTCCGCGTAGCGGTCGGCGACCAGCCGGTTGGCGGTGTCGACCCAGCCGCCGAGGTTTCCGCCGGGTTTGATGTTCTCGAAATAGCGGACCTGTTGAAAACTCTGATACGGCTGCAGGTGCTGGTGATTGTAGACGGAGTCGCGCGTTTCAGTGCCGGTGTAGATCTGGTCGAACAGCCGCGGCTGCACCTCGAGATTGTAGCCCATGCCCTGAAAATGCTCATACCAGTTCGGATACTTGATGGTGAGCTTCACGCGCGGATTCACGGCGTGCGCGGCGGCGATGAGCTCGCGCGAGACGTCGGTCATCAGCGCGAGGCGATACTCCGTCCAGCTGCGGTCGCCCTTGGCGCGAACGCAGGCGTCGCACTTGCAGCTGGTGAAAAAGAAATCGTCGAGGATCACCTCGTCGAAGTTTCGCGCCGACACCTCCATGATGTGTTTCACCTCGGCGCGTTGCTCGGGGCGCGTGTAGCAGAAGGTTTCGAAAAGATTGCGCTCGTTGCGCACGTAGGCGATCCCCGCGGCGGTCTCGATGCCCTTCTCCGCGAAGAAGCGCTTCGCCTGTTGCAGGGTCGCGTCGTCGATGACGATGCCGTCGCGATGGGTTTCGAGGTAGACCTTGTCGAGCTTCACCTGGCGCTCGACGATCGCCCAGCTGGTCCGTAACCAGTCGAGATCCTTCATCTTCTGCACCTCGTAGGCGCGGACATACGTCGCAGCGCGAAAATGCCGATACTGGGCGGCGATCGACCCAGTGGCCAGCGAAGTGACTGCGGCCACGGTGACGGCGAAACGAATACGCGGAAGAATCATGGGGCGGAGGGGTTGAACGCCGCGGCCTGACGCGATCGATGGAGCGCCGTTCCGCTTCCGGCCACTCTATCAGTTGCGCCCGGATGGGCGGAAGCCCCGCGGGCGAACTGATCGGCGGATCACCCGAAAGGGGGATTCGCAATCCGTGCGCAGTGTTTTGGTTTGCTCCGCTCAAACCGTCCGGATTGAACCGCGGAACGGCTCTCATCCGTCCGGCAGGCGACGTTTCGGGCCGTCCAACCCCCAAGCCCTATGTCTGACGCGTTCCGTATCTACCCGATCGATATCGTTATCTTCGTCTTGTTCGTCATCGCGGTGGTCGCCACCGGCATGATCAAAAGCAAAGGCGAGCGCTCCGATAGCAGCGAGGACTACTTTCTCGCCGGCCGCGGACTTAAGTGGTGGCTGATCGGCTTCTCGCTGATCGCCGCCAATATCTCGACGGAGCAGTTCGTCGGCATGTCCGGCAACGCCGCGAGTCACGTCGGTCTCGCGATCGCCAGCTATGAGTGGATGGCCGCGATCACCCTCGTGGTCGTCGCGTTTTGCTTTCTCCCCTACTTCCTCCGCGCCGGCATCTACACGATGCCGGAGTTTCTCGAATACCGTTTCAGCGCGAGCGCGCGGTCGTTCATGGCGATCGCGACGATCTTCATTTATCTGCTCCTGCTCGGGGCCGTGACCTACTCGGGCGCGCTGACGATCACCACGCTCGCGGGCACCGCTGGCTACAACATCAGCATGCTCAACGCCTCGCTCACGATCGGCATCGTGGCGATGGTCTACGTCACCGCGGGCGGCCTGAAAGCCTGCGCCTGGGCCGACCTGATTCAGGGCAGCGCGCTGATCCTCGGCGGCGGCGTGATCATGTATTTTGCGTTCAACAAACTCGGCCTCGCGACCGAAGCCGCCACCGTCGTCAGCACCCAGACCGGCGCAATCGAGACGGTGCAGCTCGCCGCCGGCTCTGGCAGCCTCGACCGTTTCATGGAACTGAACGGCCCGCGGCTGAACATGTTCCTGCCCGCGACCGACAACGTGCTCCCGTGGACCGCGCTGCTCCTGGGCCTGTGGATCCCGAACTTCTACTACTGGGGCCTCAACCAATACATCACGCAACGCACGCTCGGATCCGCTTCGCTGGCGCAGGGCCAGAAGGGCATCGTGTTCGCCGCGTTCATGAAGCTGATCATCCCGTTCGTGATCGTCGTGCCCGGCATGATCGCGTTCAACCTGTTCTCGAACGAGATGCGGCTCGAGGCCAACGCCGAGAAAACCGTCAGCCTCACTCGCTACATCAAGGCCAACCCCGAATCCCAACTCGTCAGCACCGCCCAGGCGCCGTCGGAAACCGAGATTGCCGGCTGGGAAACGGGCAAATACTTGATCGCGATTTATCCGGACCAGGCCGCCGTCGCCGCCGTCAAAACCCGTAATCCTTTCGTGCTGCCCATCACGCAGGACCGTTTCAACAGTCTGACCGCCGCACCGTTCACCACCTTCACCACCGAGGATCATGCCTGGCGCCACGTGAATCCTGCGCTCGCCGCGGAAATGGACGCCTTCAATGTGCGCACGGAGGCCGCTGCGAAAGCCGCCGGCCAGCCGACCGCGACGGAGAAGCTCATCGCCTACAAATACGACACCGCGCTCGCACAGCTCCTCGCCCACGTGCTCCCGCGCGGCCAGGGCTGGGTCGGCTTCGTGCTCGCCGCGCTGCTCGGCGCGGTCGTGAGCTCGCTCGCCGCCATGCTCAACGCCGCGTCCACGATCTTCGCGATGGACATCTACAAGAAGCACCTGTCGCCCAACGCCACGCAGAAGAGCATCGTCCTGCTCGGCCGCATCTCGGTGGTCGTTTTCACGATGGTCGCGGTGTTCCTCGCTCCGGCGCTCGGCAATCCGAAGATCAGCAACAGCATCTTCACGATCATCCAGGAAGGCCAGGGTTTCATCTCGCCGGGCATCCTGGCGGTGTTCGTCTTCGGCCTGCTCGTCCGCAAGGCCCCGCCGGTGTGCGGCATCGTCGGCCTGCTGACCAACGTCGTCGCTTACGGCGCGCTGAAATTCGCCGCGCCCGGTATCCAGTTTCTCAATCGCATGGCGCTGTGCTTCGCGCTCTGCCTCGCGGTCATGGCGCTCCTGCGCGTGCTCAAGCCGCTCCCGCAGCCGTTCGAATTCCGGCACAACGCGACCATCAGCGTCGAGTCGTCGAAGGGCGCGCGGCTCGCCGGCTACGGCGTCGTGGTCATCACGCTGCTGTTCTACGTAATCTTCAGCCCGTGGGGCATCGCGAAGTAAAAGAAACTTTTCTCGCGCTCAAAAGGCGGACGCACAGCGTCCGCCTTTTTCTTTTTTGCACGCATGAGGGTTGCGCCGCACGCGGGCCTCGGTCTTTATGATCGAACTCAGTCATAAACCGGATCCGCGATCGCCGCCCACTGGCGCCGCGCCTCCGCTTCCACCCTGCTCATGGATCTCTCCCACCGCCGCCGCCCCGACGCCGAACGCCGCGTGCAACTCATGGCCACGTGCCTGTGCGACGCGTTTTACGACGATGTCGCCCGCGCCACGGTCGAGGTGCTCGATTACCTCGGCTGCCGCATCGATTTCCCTGAGGCCCAGACGTGCTGCGGCCAGCCGGCCTTCAACGGCGGCGATTGGGCCGCTTCGCGCAAGGTCGTCCGCCACACCGTCAAGACCTTCGCCGGCGATGCCCCGGTCGTCGTGCCTTCCGGCTCGTGCGCGGCGATGATGTTTCACGGCGCGCTGCTCGAGTTCGAAAAGGAACCGGATCTGCCGGAGGTGGAAGCCGTTGCCCGGCGCACCTGGGAGCTCGCCGATTTCATCGTCAACGGCCTCGGCGTCACCTCCTGGCCCGGCCGCTACGATGCCGCCATCGCGTTTCACCGCTCGTGTCACTCCCGCGGCACGCCCAGCGGCGAGGCGTCGCTCACGCTGCTCAACTCCATCGCCGGCGCGCGCGTCGTGCCGTTCGGCGAGGGCGAACAATGCTGCGGTTTCGGCGGCACCTTCTCCGTCGCGTTTCCGAACATCTCCGCCGGCATGGGCACGCTGAAACTCGAACACATCCGCGCGGCCAAGCCCGACGTCGTCGTCTCCGGCGACATGAGCTGCATGATGCACCTCGGCGGCCTCGCCGAAAAGGAAGGCCAGCCGATCAAGACGCTGCACCTCGCGCAGGTGCTCCGCGACGCGCTGAAAAACGCCCAACCTCCCCGCTCATGAAGCAACCGATCGACACGTTCGCCACCGTGCTGCCGGGCGACAAGCGCGCCGCGGTTTACAACGGCACGAAGATCACCCACGAGAAGCGCACCAAGCTGCTGTGGGATCATTTCGAGGATCCGAATCACCTGCGCCATCTCGCCGGCGAGATGAAGCAGCATGTGATCGAAAATCTGGATACGTATCTGCCCGCGGTCGAAGCGAAGCTTCAGGCCAACGGCGTGAAGGTGCACTGGGCCTCGACCGGCGAGGATGCCTGCGCCGCCGTGCTGCAGATCATGCAGGCCCGCGGCGCGAAGAAGATGGTCAAGGCCAAGACCATGGTCAGCGAGGAGATCGAGCTGGCCCATTACCTCGAGCAGCACGGCATCGAGGCGCTCGAGACCGACCTCGGCGAGTTCATCGTCCAGATCGACCACGATCACCCGAGCCACATCGTCCGCCCGATCATCCACAAGAACCGCCGCGAGATCGCGCGGAGTTTCGAGCGCGAGGGCCTCGGCGCCTACAACGACGATCCGCAAACGATCACCCGCCGCGCCCGGGCGTATCTGCGTCAGAAATACCTCGCGGCCGACGTCGGCCTCACCGGCGCCAATTTCGTCTCGGTCGAAAGCGGCCGGCTCGTGATCGTCACCAACGAAGGCAACTCGCGTTTCTCGCTCGCCGCCACGAAGTGCCACATCGCGCTCGTCGGCATCGAGAAACTCGTGCCGCGCGACCGCGATCTCGGGCTCGTCCTCAATCTCCTCGCCCGCTCCGCCACGGCGCAGCAGCTCACGGTTTACACCGAGTTCGTCTCCGGTCCGAAATCGGCAACGCAGCCCGACGGCCCCGAAGAGATGCACGTGATCTTCGTGGACAACGGCCGCACCGACGTGCTCGCGACCGAATGCCGCGACATCCTGCGCTGCATTCGCTGCGGCGCATGCCTCAACGTCTGCCCCGTTTACCGCCAGGCGAGCGGCCATGCGTATCGCAGCGTTTATCCCGGTCCGGTCGGCGCCGTGCTGTCGCCGTTACTCGCCGGCAAGAAGTTTCCCGAACTGGCGGACCTCCCGAAGGCATCGTCGCTCTGCGGTGCGTGCAACGAAGTCTGCCCGGTCGACATCCCGATTCCCGACCTGCTGCTGCGACTACGCAACAAGGGCAAGGAGGAGCACGCCCCGCTCGCCTCCGCCGCGACGCCGCCGATGGGCGCGTGGGCGCTCCTCGCGTCGCAACCGACCGCCTGGAAAGCCGCGTTGATCGGCGGCAAGGTAATGAATTATTTGCCGACCAAGCTCATGCCGATCCCCGCCCTCCGCGCGTGGGAAAACAAGCGGACGCTGCCGGCGTGGCGCGGCGGTGAATTCCGCAGTTGGATGAAGCAACGTCGTCCCCACGCGGACGGCTCCGGCTCCGCCAACACCTCCCAAGCCCGTTGAGGACAACGAGCCCCTTCTCATGAATTCTCGCGAACAAATTTTGGGCCGTGTCCGTTCCGCCCTCGCGCCGCTCCCGCAACGGGTGGCGTTGCCGGAATGGGAACGCGATCTCGTGATCCTGCGCGAAGCGCGCGGCGCGGTCGACGCGTGGACGCTGTTTTCCGAACGCCTGAAACTCGTCAATGGCACACCGCTGTCGTCGGTCGCCGAACTGGTGACGTTTCTCGCCCAGCACCGCTATTTTCACGGTTACTGCGATCCGGCGCTGCACGCGCAGATCGGCAACGCATTTCCGTCGGAGTTTACGGTTGAAACCACGTTCGACCGAACGCGCGTCGACGACTATCAATTCGGCCTCACGGCCGCGGCCGGCGCGATCGCGGAAACGGGCACGTTGATCCTGTCGGACGCGAGTTCGTCCACGCGTCTCGGCGCGCTCGCTCCCTGGGTGCACATCGCGGCGGTCCGACCCGATCAGCTGTTCCTCGACATCCCCGCGGCGCTCGCCGCGCTGCCGGCCGATCCGAACATCGTTTGGTGCACCGGCCCGTCGAAGACTGCCGACGTCGAAGGCATTTTGATCGAAGGCGTGCACGGCCCGGGCGTGCAAGCCGCGCTGCTGCTCGGCTGACGGACGTCGCGACCGTTTTTTGACCACAAAAAAGACGCGGCCTTTTCGCCGCGTCTTTTTTTTGTGCGTCGCTTGGAGCGATCGTCACTTCAGCCAGAAGGAGAAGTAGAGATACAGACCGAGCACGAGTCCGACGATCAGGAACACCATGAGCTTGTTGCCAGCATCCCAGCTCTTGACGATTTCCTCGTGCGATTCGCGGTGGACGGAGCCGTAGGTGACGCCGTGGAGCTTTTCCGGAGGGGGAGGCGGCGTGAGGAACGAGGCGATCACCATGATGATCGCGCTCAATGCGAACAGAACGCCGGTCGCATAGAGGAAGTTGAAATCGCCGATCCACGCGAGGAACGCAGGATTCTCGATCTTACCCGCGCCGAAGAAGGCCTGGATCGTCAGCTTGGCCATGCCGAGCAGGAAGCCGCCCGCGAGACCCCACGTCGCACCGGTGGCGTTGATGCGGGTCCAGAAGAGGCCGAGGAAGAACACGGCCGTGATCGGCGGAGCGAGATAACCCTGCACACTTTGCAGGTATTGATACAAGCCGCCGCCGGAGATCTTCGCCATCACGGGGATCCAGATCATGCCAAGGCCAACCACGACGGTCGTCGCGATGCGGCCGACCAGGAGGAGATGCTTCGCCGAGCTGTTCGGACGCAGTTTTTCGTAGATATCGACGGTGAAGAGCGAGGCGCTCGAGTTGAAGAGCGACGCCAGCGAGCTCATCAGCGCCGCGAGCAAGCAAGCGACGATCAGGCCGCGAATGCCGACGGGCAGGAGTGTTTTGACCAGCGTCGGGAACACCTGGTCGCCATCAATGACGTCGGTCGGAAGGCCATCGACGCCAATCTTGAACGGCAGTTGGATGATGCCCTTCTGGTGCAACGCCCAGCCGATCATGCCGGGAATAAGGAAGATCAGCACCGGCCAGACCTTAAGCAAACCGCCGAACAGCGCGCCGCGGCGGGCGGTCGGCAGGTCCTTCGCAGACAGCACGCGCTGCACGATGTATTGGTCAGTGCACCAATACCACAGACCGATGATCGGCGACGCGATCAGGACGCCCAGCCACGGGAAGTTCGGATCCGACAACGGCCGCCAGAGCGCGAAGTTTTCCGCGTTGGCTTTTGTGACGGTCACGAGCTCGCTCCAGCCGCCGAGTTTCGAAAGACCGATGCTCGTGATAACGAAGGAGCCGAACAGGATGATCACCGCTTGCGGCGTCGCCGTATACATGATCGCGCGCATGCCACCGAACACGGTGTAGATACCGGTCACGATCACGGTGAAAAACGCACCGAACCAGAACGCGTTTTGCGGCGAACCGAAGGTGTCGGGCAACAGCGCCTGGAAGACGATCGCGCCGGCGTAGACGGTCACGCTGACCTTGGTGAACACATACGCGACGAGCGAGACGCAGGAGAGAATGGTGCGCGTGCGGGCGTTGAAGCGCCGCTCGAGAAACTCGGGGATCGTCTGCACCCCGGACTTGTAATAAAACGGCACGAACAAGCCGGCGAGCACGATGAGACACCAAGCGTGGAGCTCCCAGTGCGCCATGGCCATGCCGGTCGCGGCGCCCTGGCCGGCGAGTCCGACGATGTGCTCGGAGCCGATGTTGGACGTGAAGATCGAGGAGCCGATCACGACCCAGCCGGCGTTTCGCCCGGCGAGGAAGTAGTCGACGCTGTCTTTCTGATGTCGCCCATACCACCAGGCGACCCAGCCGATGAGCGCGAAATACAGGGTGATGACAATCCAGTCTAGGAGTTGCATGAGGTTCCGAAGAAGCCGTCGTTGGGGTTAATGAGGTCTGCGCAAAAGGTATCCAGAATCCGGATCGGCCGATGCGGCCGGGCGGAGTGCCGCCCGACAGTCAAAGGCCGGGCGCCGGTCACTTCGTGCTGAAACGATAGATGGTGGTGCTGCGGAGCGTTTCGCCGGGACGCAGGATCGTGGACGGGAAGTTGTCGTGATTCGGGGAGTCCGGATAGTGCTGCGTCTCGAGGCAGAGACCGCTGCGGAACGGATACTTTTTGCCGCTCTTGCCGGTGAGGGTGCCGTCGAGGAAGTTGCCGGAGTAGAACTGCAGGCCGGGCTCGGTCGTGAGGACTTCCATGAAGCGGCCGGACTTCGGTTCGTGCACGGTGGCGGCGAGCGCGAGCTTGCCGCTCTGGTTGTCGAGCACCCAGTTGTGGTCGTAGCCGCCACCGAACTTCAGCTGCTCGTTGTTGGCGTCGATCCGCTCGCCGATCGCGTGCGGCTGGGTGAAGTCGAGCGGCGTGCCCGCGACCGGGACGATTTCGCCGGTCGGGATCAGGCCGGCGTTCACCGGGGTCGTCTTGCTCGCGTGCATCGTGAGCACGTGATCGAGGATCGTGCCGTTGCCCTCGCCGCGGAGGTTGAAATACGTGTGGTTGGTCAGGTTGACGGGCGTCGCCTTGTCGGTCGTCGCCTTGTAATCGATCCGCAGTTCGTTCTTCGGCGTGACCGTGTAGGTCACTTCCACGGAGAGATTGCCGGGGTAACCCTCCTCGCCGTCGCGGCTGAGGTAGTTCAGGATCAGCGTCGGGTTGCCGTCGACGATCGTCGGACGCGCCTGCCAGACGACTTTGTCGAAGCCGACCAGGCCGCCGTGCAGGGAGCACGGGATGCCGCCCGGCGAGTTGTTCGTCGCGAGCGAATACGTTTTCCCGTCGAGCGTGAACTTGCCGTGCGCGATGCGGTTGCCGTAGCGGCCGATGAGCGCGCCGAAGAACGGCGACTCCTTCAGGTATTGCGCAGCGTTGTCGAAACCGAGCGAGACGTCGGCGAGCTGGCCGGCCTTGTCGGGCACCAGCAGATTCACGACGACGCCGCCGAGATCGCTGATGTCGGCACGAAAGCCGCTCGCGTTTTCCAGAGTGTAGAGGTGGGTCTGCCGACCGTCGGGCAGTTGACCGAAGGATTTCACGGTGATCACAGGGGTGGCGGACGCTCCCAAGAGCGACGTAGCCGCGCAAGACAACACGGCCGCACAACAATAGAACAAGCGCACAACAGTTTTCATAGGGAATTGAAAGCTCAGGCCGCGCACCTGCTGGAGGGCGGCGGGGTCCTCCAGCAAAAGATCACGGCTCGAAGCAGCGCAATCCCTCTTGGCGGGAAAATTACAGTCCCGTTCAGTGGGGCGCCCCACGCGGCGCACACCGCCGGCGTGCTCACGGGCCCGAAACGACCTGCGCGGTCACGTCCTGCCCGTCCTGCACGAGCACGCCGCGATTGGCTTTCTTGAGGATGAGATTCCCGTGCGAATCGGTGCCGTCCGAAAACTGCAGCCGCGTGAGCCCACCGACTTCGACCGGCCGGCCGTTCGCCTGCCAAAGATCGCCGCCCGTGATCTGGACGTCGCCGCTGGCGCCGAACTTGAGCACCGGCATCGCCGCGTCATGCGCCGTGATGTTGCCCACATACACCGGTCCCTGAAACGCCACGCCGGGCGCGTAAATCCCCGTCACGCCATCGGCCGCGAAATAGTTCGCGTTTCCGGTGCGCACGCCGCCGAACTTTCCGTTCGTCGAGGCGATCGCGATGAACGCGATATCGGCGATCCCGTCGTAGTCCATCCCGGGCGGGAAAAGCGCGGGATTCACGGCGGTTTTTCGACCGACGGTGAAGACCGAAACGTTGGTATTTTCATCGGCGCCCGCGATCACGATGCCCGCGTGACCTTTCATGTAGCTCACGTCCTGAATGTATTTCACCGGCTTGGCCGGAGCGGACGTCTCCGTAAGCACGAGGCTCAACGTCCCCGGTCCGGACATCTCCACCTGCACGATGTCGTCATCCAAATCGATGAACGACGTGCGCACGATCTGCTTCTCGTTCCAATCGGCCGTCACCGCCTCCGCTGCGCCCGTGAGCAGAACCTGATCGTAAACGTTGTGGTTGGGATGCACGACGTTGGCGTCGATCTCGTAACCATCGCCGGTCACCTTCTTCGTCGAACTCAACCCCACGATCACCGGCGTGCTGGTCTCGACACCCGCGAAATTCGACGCGGCGATCGTATAAACGCCCGCGTCCGCCGGTCCGGCATTGGCGATCGTCCACGTCGAGCCGGTTCCGCCGGAGAGCGCGACGCCGTTGCGCGCCCATTGCAAATCGGGCGACGGCGCGCCGGTCGCCGCGGCGGTCAACGTCACCGCCCCGCCCTCCGCCACGGTTTGCGCCACCGGCTGGCTCGTGAGTGCGGGCGCAGCGACGCCCATCAACGTCGCGACCTTGCTGCCCCAGATCGACACGCCGCTGTCCGACACCGCCGTGAATCCGAGCACCCATTCCCGGTTGTCGTCGTCCCACTGGAGCACAAACACGCCGCGATACGTCGTGCCGCCGAGCGTGAGGGTCGCAAACCAATCGCCCGACAACGCCCACGTGCCGCTCGCCGCGCCGGACACGGTCTGATCGGCATTGAGCGACACGAGCGACGAGGTTTTCACCGTCGCGGTGATGTCCTTGCCGTGATTGATCAACTTGAAGTTTCCGGGAATCTGCCGCGCGGTGATCTTGTTGATTGTCTCGCCCCCGTAGCGCTGCGGCGCGACCACGAACCAATCCTGGTCGTTGATGAACATCTGATGCACGCGCACTTCATGAACCTCGCCGCGTCCGACAAACCGCGTGTGAAACACGAGGAAATACTTCCCCGTATCGGGATCGCGATAGACGGAGTTGTGCCCCGGCGAAACATAACCGCGGCTCAGCGTGCCTAGCTCGCCGCTCGCATGCAAAAACTGCCAGTTGCCCATCAGCTTCACGCCGTAGGGCGCGATCGCATTGTCGTCGAAAAACGTCCCGTTGGCGCCGCCGACATTCGTCAGATCGTTGCCTTGCGCATCCAGATACGGTCCGTCTGGATTCCGGGAACGGGCGACGCGGATGTTGTAGCCGCCATCGGCCGCCAGCCCGCCAAACGACAGAAACAAATAATAATACTCCGTCTCCGGGCTATAAATAATATACGGACCTTCGATGCGCGAGTGATTGCGGCCGATCAGTTTCTTGCCGTAGCCCTGACCTGGCTTCTGCCTTCCCGTGGCCGGATCCATTTCCATGATATAAATGCCACCGGAATAGGAGCCGTAAACCATCCAGAGTCGCCCGGTCGCATCGAAGAACACACTGGGATCGACGACATTGGGATGAATCGTGGCATTATACGGCGTGCCGTCTTCGCTCGTGCCGACCATCCCGGATTTCAGCAGCACAGTGACATGACGATAAGGTCCGGTGATCGCATCGGCGACGGCGAGGCCCATCGCACTCAGCGGCGAATCGCCGCGGCAGGCGCAATAATACATATAATAACGCCCGTCACCCAGGCGGATCACATCCGGCGCCCAAAACGTGTTCGTCTGCGCCCACGTGAGCACCTCCGCGAATTCGACCTGCGGATTCGGCACAAGCGGATTGCCCGCCGCCGCGCTCGTCGAGATCTGCGTCCAATGCATCCAGTCCGTCGTGCTCGCCGCCGCGAGGTGCGAACCGAACACATAAAACGTGTTTCCGGCGCGAACCACGGACGGATCGTGCACCGTCACATTGCTGAAGGTCGGGCCAGGTCCAAGCGTTACGGAGGACTCCATGGCTCCGGCCGCCGGCGGGAGCATGCAAATTACCAGGCCAACAAGAAATCGATGCCAATAGCTGCTTCGACGCGTCATCGCTCTTCCCTCATTCCACGCACGACGCGCGTCCGAACACCGGCAAGCCGTCGGCGCCCCACGCGATCGGTTTCACAAAGGTATGGCGGTCCGGATTCCACAGCGGATCGCCGACGATCTCGCGGTAGGTCCGCGCGTGATACACGAGCAGGTCCGTCTTTCCGTCCTCCGCAACCGTGAAGCTGTTGTGCCCCGGGCCGAAGATGCCGAACTCGTAGCAGGTCTCGAACACCGGCTCCTTCAGCTTGGTCCAGCTGCGCGGATCGAGCAGGTCCGCCTTTTCGTCGGCATGCAGCAGGCCGAGGCAATAATTCTCGTCCGTCGCACTCGCCGAGTAGCTGATGAACACCTTGCCGTGGCTGACGAGCACCGCCGGACCTTCGTTGACCGAGAAGCCGCGCGTCTCCCAGTCCAGCTCCGGGATCGACAGACGCACCGGCGGCGTCGCGAGCCGCGACGGCGTCATCATCCGCGCGATATAAAGATTGGAGTTTCCCGGAATGGCGCGGTCTTTTTGCGCCCATACGTAATACAGCATGCCGCGATGCGTGAACGTGGTCGCGTCGAGGCAGAAGCTGTCGATGCCGGTGTCCACCTGACCGATGAAACGCCACGCGCCCGCGAGCGGATTCTCGGCGGACGTCGAGATCACATACATCCGGTGTTGAAACAGGTTGTCCTTGATCTCGCGCGACGGGGCCGCCGCAAAATAAACATA
This sequence comes from Opitutaceae bacterium, assembly GCA_040255565.1. Classification (GTDB taxonomy): domain Bacteria; phylum Verrucomicrobiota; class Verrucomicrobiia; order Opitutales; family Opitutaceae; genus Opitutus. The sequence continues at coordinate 265,133 of JBDZVH010000005.1, forward strand.
CCAGGCGCCCGCGATATAATGAAGTTCCGGCGCCCAGATCAGCTCGCTATAAGCGCCCGTGTCGGGCTTGCGCCAAACATCGACCGTTTCCGCCGTGGCGAGGCCGGCGATGGTGGACGCGCGGCGCAGCTCGATGCGGTCGTAGGCGGGAACCGAGGCGGTAAAATAATAGAATCCATCGGTGTGCCGGCGGATGCACGGGTCGGCGCGCTGCAGGATGAGGGGTTTGAGAAGAGTCGACATGGGAAAGCTGCGTTCAGGCCGGTTTCGTTTCGTCGGTCGCGGAGAAGACCAGCTTTCCCTGACGGGCGAGCTGTTCCTTGATCTCGTTGTAGCGGGCGTCGGTGATCCTGTAGCGATACATCAACAGTCCCATCCCGAGGTGGAATACGCCTGGGATTACGGTAAGCAGCGCGGCGAGCCCTCCCAGGGTGAACGCGCTCTGCACGACATCCGGCTGATAGTGAAAATACGTGAGTAGCCAGCCGACCATCCCGGCCGCGAGGCTCATACCCATTTTCTGCGCGAACGAAACTCCACCGAAGGCCATGCCGGCGACGCGCTTGCCGCTCTTGAGCTGACCGTAGTCGACCGATTCCGAAATGATCGACCAGAAGACCGGGCCCTGGAGATCGACGATGAAGTTGATCAGGAAATAGAGCACGAAGGCTAGGGCGACGCCGCCGGGAGCGACGGCGAAATACATGATCACGCTCAACGCAAACGTGATGAGCTGCGACCAGCGGAAGAGCTGAATCTTGCAGAACTTCTTCGTGATCCAGGTCGACGCCACCATGGAGAGAATATTGCCCACGATGCCCGTGGTCACAAACCCCGCCTGCAACCGTGCGTCGCCGCCCAGATAATATTTTGCATAATACAGCGCCGCCGATCCGCGAATCACATAGCCGATGGTGCCGACGAGGCAGACCCAGAACAGGACCTGCCACTGGTCGTTGTGATAGAGCAGTTTCACCTGCTCGCCCAGCGGCTTGCGGTCGTTCTTGAACTGCACCCGCTCCTTCGTCGTGAAGAAACAGAAGATAAACAGCAGCGTCGCCATCGCCGCCATGACCGCCATCGAGACCTGATAGCCGCGGGCAAGATGTTCCTGACCCCAGCGCGCCGCGAAAACCGGCACGAACGTGTTCACCAGCAGCGAGGCGCCTTTCGCGAAGAACAAGCGATAACCGTTGGCCGAAAGGCGCTCCTGTGGATCCGCCGTCAGGACGCCGGGCAGTGAAATGTAAGGAATAACGACAACCGTGAAGACCAACATCATCAGGATGTAGGTCGCGTAGGCCCAGATCAGCTTGCCGGTGTAAGGCAGGTCGGGCGTCGTGAACACGAGCATCACCGACAACCCAAACGGCACCGCAAAGATCAACAGATACGGACGATAACGACCCCAGCGCGTCGTGCGGGTGTCGGTGAAGATGCCCATCGCGACGTCGGCAAACGCGTCGATCAGCCGCGGGATCAGGCCGAGCATCGCGATGTGCGCGACGTTCAATTTATATACATCCGTATAGAAGAACGTGATGATGATCGCGAGCGCGGACCATACGACGTTTACGGCGGCGTCGCCGGCGCCGAAGCCGATCTTCTCGAGCACGGGCAGTTTCTGGGCGGAGCTGGAAGGGTTTGTCATGGGCAGGACCTCACTCGGGCTTCAACTCGCTCACGTAATGTTCGAGCACACTTGGATCCACGTGCGGCCAGTCGGCATCGTCCCAGGTGAGTTCCGCGATTTTCAGTTTCTGCAGCCCTCGATCCGCGGTTTCATACGCGTGAAACACCAGATAGTCCTTCCCGTCGAAGGTGTAGGCGCTGCAGTGGCCGACGCCCGGCCAGGCGGGATTTCCCGCGAGCAGCAGCGTGCCGCCGCCCTTCGCGAGATCCTTGCCGGTGCGGTCGAGATATGGACCGGTGACACCCTTCGACCGGCCGACGACCATCTTGTAAGTGCTCTCGGCGCCGCGGCAGCATTTGTCCCAGGAGACGAAAAGATAATAGTAGTCACCCTTGCGAAAAATGAACGGCGCCTCGATTTCCGCCGGCTCCGGTTCGTCGTCGGGCACGAGCACGGAGCGCTCGCGTTTCGCGATCGAATGCCACTCCTCCGGCTGCGCGACCGACAGCCCGTCCGACGCGAGTTTCACCAGTTTCAATCCGCCCCAGAAGGAGCCGAAGCTCAGCCATGGCGTGCCCTCCTCATCGACGATCAGATTGGGATCGATGGCATTCCACAGATCGCGATTCGGCACCGAGCGCACGACGATCCCCTGATCCTCCCAGCGATAATCCGGGGAGGCCGGATCGAGCGTGCGGTTGACAGTGACGCCGATCGCAGAGGTGTTTTTCCCGAATGCGGAAACGGAATAATATAAATAATATTTCCCGTTTCGGTGCGCGATGTCGGGCGCCCAGATGTGTCCGTTGAAGCTCGGCGCCACCTGTTTCGCCCACGTGGGTTCGCCGGGGAAAATCCGGCCGCGTCGCTGCCAGGTTTTCAGATCCGTTGAACTATAAAACGTGATCCCGGGGCCCGTGCTGAAGAGGTAGAACGCATCTCCCTCCTTCGCCATCACGGGATCGTGGATACTCACCTGGCGCGCCTCGCCGTTTGCCGCCGCGAGGACGACACCAGCCAGGCCGAGCACTCGGAAGATCAGTGAACGCATAAATAAAAACTTTTCCTCCCGCGACGTCGGGCGCCGTGGATTCGAACGGGAGCGGCGTGGCCGTTCCCGTTCGAAGGCCAGACAAGGCGCACGCGGTTAATAGCGATAGCGCACCCCAAGTTCGATGAAGCGGTCGTAGTTGCGAACGTCGCGCGAGAAGATCGAGATGTCGCCGAAGTTGTCGCGGTATTTGCTCTGCGTGAGGTTCGTCACGTCGAGCGTGAGCAAAAGCCCCTTGCGGAGTTCGTAGCTCGCGGAGAAGTCGAGCTGGCCGCGGGGCTGCACCCAGACGGTGTTGGGCTGCAGTCCGGGTTGGTTGAAGGCGTCGATATATTTGCCGCGCCAGCCGTAGGCGAGCCGCGTCGAGACGCGGCCTCGTTCATAGATGAGCACGACGTTATAGTTATGCTTGGCGACCTGCGAGATGTTCTGCTGCTGCCCGGTGAGCGGATTCTCGCTCTCGCCCTCGATATAGGTGTAGTTTGCCTGCACGCCGAGGCCGTTGAACGCGTCGGGCAGGAAATCGAGGAACTGGGTCCAGCCCGCTTCGAAGCCCTGGAGGTATCCGTTCTTCGTATTGCGCGGCCGCGTGACATTGTAGGTGCGGCCACCGATCGTCTCGGGGGACGAGTAGCTCTGGATGTAGCCGTCGATCGCGCGATAGAAGGCCGTGGCCGTGATCGAGCTCGTGCTCGTCAGCAGGTAGTTGAAATCGAGGTCGTAGTTGACCGAATCGACGGGATCGAGGTCCGGATTGCCGCCGCTGCCGGAGCCGGGAACCGTCATCGTCGCGGCCGTCACGGAAAGCGCCGGATTGAGATCGTTGAAGTTCGGGCGGCGGTTGGTCTTGGTCACGGCGCCACGCACGAAGAACTTGTCGGTCACCTTCAACCGGCCGTTGATCATTGGCAGAATCTCCCAGCGCTTTTTGCTGTTCTCGGTGGGTTCGAAGTAAGGCGACTGCGTGGCGGTGCCGGTGGAATCCACGACGATCGCCCGCTGGTAGCCTCTCAGCTGCTGCTCCGCGCGCACGGCGCGCACGCCGACGAAGCCGTCGAGCGGCATGTCGCCCACGTTGAAGTGGAAGTTCGCCGTGCCATACAGCGCGTAGGATTTCTCCGTGTCGTTGAAGGCGCTGCCGAGCTCCGGGTCAGGCCGGCCGGCGGGTTTGCCGAAGATCTGGCGCAGCTTGTTCGTGTTCTCCTCCGCGAGCATCCAATCGGAGTTCGGCGTCCAGAATTTCCGGATACTGAAATGATCCGCCGACACGAACGGTTCGGTGTCGGTGACCATGCCGAGGCCCGCGACGTCCTTTGCGCGCGCGGCGTCCCAGATGAAGGTGCCGCCCGGGCTGTCCGCGCGGGAGTTGACCTTGCGGTGCGTCACGCGCGCACCGACCTGCAGCGAACGGAACGTCGGGTTCTCGAGGGTGATCACCGAGTCGAGCTTGGCCGCGACGAAGTCGCTGTGCGCGCGGGACCACTGATCGTAGAACTGCGTCATGAAGTAATTGTTCACGTCGGCGTAATCCACGCCCGACGCTTTCACGGTCGGCGCATCGTTTTCGTTGTAAGTGATCGCGAGTTGCTGCGTGGGCGAGGTGATGCCGGTGTCGAGGATGATGCCCTTGGTCTTCACCGTGCTGAAGCTGTAGCTGACCTCGCCGTTCAGGCTGAGGCGGTCCGTCGCCCACTTGCCGCCGAACGCGCCCTGCACGGTGTCCGTGGAGTTGTCGAAGGCCTGCGTGCTGGTGAGCGTGACAGTGTCGTGCGCGGTGAAGCCTTTGACGAAACGGTCGGGCTGGCCGTCCTTGTTGCCGTCGTTGCTCCACCCTCCGGCGCCCGCCGGGAAGAGCGTGACCTCGGCGGGCGGGCGGAACCCGCCCCAGCTCGGGATGCCGATGAAGAAGTTCACGTCACGCCGCTCGCGATAGTTGGTGAAAAACGTGTCCGAATAGAGCTCGACGCCGCCGTTGGTTTTCCACTGCAGCGAGAGGGAAACGCCGGCGCGCTTGCGATCGCCAGGGATGATCTGCCAGCCGAAATTGTCGGCGTAGAACCCGGGGGTGCCGGAGGCATCCGTGACGATGTCGAACGTCTCGCCGTTGGCGCCGAAGTGCACGTAGTTATCGATCACCTGGTCCTGATACTGCCGGCGGATGTAGGAGACGTTCACGAGGGCGCCGAACTCGCCGGCCTCGTTCTTCCAGCGGTTGTTCAGGAGGAAGCTGCCGTTGTAGCTGTAGTTGTCGGCCTGGTTGGCATAGCCGCCTTTCAACGTGGTCGCAGCCGACATGCCTTGCTTGAAGTCGAAGGGCCGGCGGAGCCGGATATCGATCGTGCCGGCGACACCACCTTCGAACAGCGATGGCTGCGTGGATTTGTGCACTTCCAGCGCGCCGATCATGTCGGCGGGGATGTCCTGCAACGCCACGCCGCGGCCGGTCCCGGTGAAGACTTCGTAGCCGTTGATCGTGGTCGAGATGCCGGGCAGCCCGCGAATCACGACGGACGAGACTTCGCCATTGGCGCGGCCGACCTGGATGCCCGGCACGCGCTGCAACGCTTCCGCAACGGTGTTGTCGGGAAACTTGCCGACGTCCTGCGCGACGATCGCGTCGATGAGCGACACGGAGTTGGCCTTGATCTCCTGCGCCGAGGCGAGGCTGGCGCGCAGGCTGGAGACGACATATTCCTCGAGCACAACCGGCTCGTCTTCGGCGGCGCCGGGAGTGAGCGAGCTGGCCGGTTGGGCGGGTGCCGGCGAAGCGAGGAACGAAAGCAGAGTCAGCGTGGCACTTAGGAACGCCGACGTTTTCCCGCGAAGCGTCGGCTGCTGCCGTCGCTCGGTTCTGATGGTGATAGTCATGGGGCGACCCTTTCTGGAGTTAATCGAGTTAACTGGGAGGAGGCATTCTCCTCCTGATCTACATGCGCCTTTCGCCCGTGAAATCCGACAGAGGAGCGGGCGGATCCGGACCGGGAGCCGCCCCAAGTAGGGCGGGTTCTTCGACCCGCCCCCCCTCGCGGTCCAGGATCCAATGTAGGGCGGGGTCGGGAGACCCCGCCCTACAAGCTGAATGCCAGAGGGCCGGGGGAAACCTCGAACGACCGCCTCAGAACGAATACCGCGCGCCCAACGAGATCGTCCGGCCCACGATCCAGTTGCCGAAGTTATTCGTCGTGCGGCCATTCTTGCCGTAGTAGCTGTGCTGCGTGTCGTCCGTCAGATTCGTGCCCTCGAGCGTCAGGACGAAGTTGTCCGCCAGCCGATAGCTGATCTGCGCGGTCACGCTGCGCTCCGGCGCGTTCCAGACCGAAAGCGGATTCGCGAACAGCGCGGCCTCGTTGTGGTGATGGAAGGCCGAGCGCCACGTGTAGGAGACGCGGCCGCTGAACTTGCTGCGTTCGTAGGCGAGCGTGGCGCTGAAGGAATTGTCGGACACCAGGAAGAAGTCGGTCGTCCGCACGCCCGTCTGCACGCCGGCCGAATCGAAGAGCGGCGTGTCCTGCGACGAGCTCAGGTGCGTGTAGCTGCCTTGCACGCCGAAGCCTTGGAGCAGGCCCGGCAGATTTTTCGGGAAGTAGCTGCCGCCGATTTCGAAGCCCTCGAGTTCGCCGTTCGACGCGTTGGTCGGCTCGGACAGAATGTAATCATACGGTCCGATGTTATCCGTATAACTGATACGACGGCGCGTGCTGACCACGAGACCGTCGATCTCGCGCCGGAAGAGCGCGAAGTGCGCGGACGTCGCTTCGTCGAAATAATATTCGAAGGTCAGGTCGTAGTTACGCGAGGTCGTCGCGCGGAGATTCGGATTGCCCGACGACGCCGTGCCGTAGCCGATGTTGCTCACGTCGCGGTTGTAGGTGGTCAACGGATTCAGGTCGCCGAAGTTGGGACGGCGGATCGTTTCGCCGTATGCGAGTCGCGCGAGGAAGTTTCGTGTGATCTCATAGGTGAACGCCGCACTCGGGAGCAGTTTTTCGACCGTGGTGTCGCCGGAGCGGGTGTTGTTGGTGGTCATCGCCGGGTTCGTGAAATCCCACTCGTTCTTGATCGAGACGAAGCGCAGGCCGAACTGGCCAGTGAGCCGGCGACCGCCGATCTCCGTTTCCAGCCGATCGACCTGGAGGTAAGCGGCCGACGTGAATTCGTTTACGTCGAAGGTCTTTCGGAGCGGCGAATTCAGGTTCGGGCCCGTGCGCCAGGTGTAAAGCGGAGCGAGCTTCTCGCGGTTGTTATACGCATACTCGCCGTCGATCGACGCCCACGACGTGGGGATGTCCGCGCGGCCGTCGAAGAAGCCGTTGTTGACGCTCACGATGCCGGGGAACTGCTGGCTCAGCGCGGCTAGCGAGATCGGGCCGCCATTGCGCGCGAGCCGGTCGGCTTCCGCGAAACGCGAAGCTTCGGACGCCTTGCGGTCGTCGAAACGCACGCCGAACTTCAGCCGCTTGATCAAGCCCCAGTCGGTATCGAGCACGCCGTCGGTGGTGACGGTCGCGGCGCTGCCTTTGTTCTTATAGCCCTGGAACCAGACTTCAGGCACCGCGCCATCATCCTGCACGCTCCACGTCGCCGGATTCGAGACGTCGCTCTCGTTCACGTTGGTCGTTCCGGGGATGTCGAGATAGCGGAACGCCGGCAGGCCTTCGCCGGCATTGAAATCGACCGACACGTCGTTGCGCACATTCCGATAAGCGCGCGAGAAGTAGTTCACGCGGTGGAACTGGCTCGTCTGGTAAACCGCTTCGGAGGTGAGGCGGAAGTCCGGGGTGATATTCCATTTGCCGTTCAGCGCATACTGGAAGCTGTCGGTCTGGGCCTTGACGAAGTCGCCGCTGGTGAAGGAATAGACCGCGCCGATATACTCGCGGCTCTTCACGATGTTGGTGCCCGGATACAGCTCGATGTTCAGCGTCGCCGGCGTCCAGTCCACCCACCAGTCGACGAACGAGAAGAGCAGATTGCTGAAGTTCTTGTTACGATAGCCCGTGTAGAACGCCTCGAACGTGTATTGGGAATCCTTGTTCGGCGCATACTGGAGCGAGACGTTGGCCGCCGGACGCTTCGTCTGGCCTTTCGTCTCGTTGAAGAAGATCGCGTCGCGCGCGAGCACGTATTCAACGCCCGAAACCTTGGAACCGGGCGCCGTCGGCAAACCTTCTTCGAGGCCGGGCGTCCACGGCACGACGTCCGGGAACAGCCGCGCGTAGGGCTCGGGCCATGCCGGCGGCGGCTGCGCACCCTTGGCGAACGGCACCTGCGCGCCGGGCGTCGCGCTCTGGTCGCGGTAGGTCGTCGTCAGATACGAGACATTGATCAACGCGCCGAATTTCCCCTCGGAGCCGACCTTCCACACCTTGCTGGCGAGGGCGCTGACGTTGGGATCGTAGTGGTCGCGCTGTTCCTGATACGTGCCCTTCGCCGCGATCGCGAATTTCTGCCCCGGGAAGTCAAAGGGACGGAATGTCTGGATATCGATCACGCCCGCCATGCCCGACTCGATGTGCGCCGCGGAACGCGTTTTCATCACGTCGATCTGTTTCACCAAACTCGTCGGGGCATCCTGCAGCGAGAGGCTGAGGCCGGACGCGGTGAAGATATTGCGGCCGTTCAACGTCGTGGTGACATCGGGCAGGCCGCGAATCGTCACCGAGGCGATGTTACCCGCGCCGTAGTCGGTCACCTGGATGCCCGGCAAACGCTGCAGCGACTCGACGGCGTTGTTGTCGGGGAACTTGCCGATGTCTTCCGCGACGATCGACTCGAGGATCTGCGGCGAGTTGCGCTTGATCTCGAGCGCCTTGATCGTGCTGGAGCGCAGGCCGGAGACGACATACGTGTCGAGCGTGACCGGCTCGTCCTCGGAATTCGTCGCCGAGACCGTGGTTTGCGCGGAAACGAGAGGCCCGAGCGCGAAGGCGCCAAGGGCGAAAGCCGCGAGCTTCCGAGGGGAAACCGGAAGACCGCGGCGCGAACGGGTTGGATGGGGGGTCATAGTTTTGGGTCGGACGATTGCGTGGCGCCACATGCCCGCGTCTCCAAAAAGAAACGACACGGCACAACAGGGCTACATGCCTCTCATGCGCCGTTCCGAACCGGAACCCGACACGCGTCCGCAACTTTTTCCGAATTCAGCCGCGCGCCTCAGCGCCCGCCGGCAATCAGAGCGATCCCTTCCCGCCACAACACCCGCGCGAACGCCCAGTCGAACCAGAATCCCTGGATCGGACTGCCGCGATCGTTCGGGCCACTCAACTTCGCCTCGATCGGCTCGCGCGCCGCCGCCAGCCGCTGCGCCGCCTCCGCGCTGCGACCGAGTTGGAAACACGACATCGCCGCCACGAGCTGTGCCGTCGCCGTGCGCGGCGCATTCACCTCGCGATACGCGAGACAGTGCTCGCTCCACCGCAGCGCCTCCGCGTAGTTGCCGCGTCGATACTCGAGCAGCGCAATCGCGAGTGACCGCCAGGCTGCGGTAAACGTGTCGCCGCCGGCGTCGGCCGCCGCGAGCGCCTCGACCGTCGCGCCGGCGAGCGGCGCGAGCGCTTCGAGCACGCGCGGATTCGCGGGCAGCAGCAGGCTGATCTTCACGATCCGGTCGGCAAATGGACACGGCGCCGCCGAAAACCGCGCGATCGCCTCCTGGCGGAAACGCTCGTAGCCGGCGGCGTCGCCGAGTTCGAGCAGCGCCGGACCGCAGCGAAGATAATCCATCGTCGCCACGTCCGAACTTTCCAGCTGGTTGACCGCCACGAGCGACACGAAGCGATCCGCGGCGAGTTTCCAGCGATTCTGCACCGCGTGCCATTCGCCGACCGAACGGAACACCGCCGCGCCTTCCATCGTCGGCTGCGTGAGCTCCATCCGGCTCAACAGGCCGTCCGCCTCCTCGAAACGCTCGCGGCTCACGAGCAGCGCCGCCTGCGTGATCCGCTCGCGCGCCTCCGCCTCGTGCCGCAGCCGCGCCTGCTGCTGTTCCGCCGCCACCGCGCGCTGCCGGGCGTCGCGTTCCTTGAGAAACAGATACGTCGATACGCTCGTGCCGGCCACGAGCGCGGCGGCGACGGCCGCGCCCGCGATGAACACGCCGCGATTGCGCCGCACGAGTTTCGCGAGCCGGTAGGACCAGCTCGGCGGACGCGCCACGACCGGCTCGAGATCGAGATGCCGCTGCAGGTCGGTCGCGAGCGCGTTGGCCGTTTCGTAGCGTCGCGCGCGATCCTTCTCGAGCGCCTTCATCACCACCCAGTCGAGATCGCCGCGGACGAGCGGCAGCAGTTTCGCCGGCTCCACGCTCCGGCCTTCCGCCACGATTCTTACTTCGGCCGCGGGCAATGCCGCCAGCCGCGCCGACGGCCGCTGCGGCTCGCGTTCGCGGAGGATCTTGCGCATCCCGTCGAGTCCGCTCGCCAGCAGATCCGGCGTTTCGAACGGCGGCCGGCCGGTCAACAACTCGTAGAGCAGAACGCCGAGGCTGTAGATGTCGCTGCGCGTATCGATGTCGACACCGCCCATCTCCGCCTGCTCGGGGCTCATGTAGGCGGGCGTGCCGACGAGTTGCGCGTAGGCCGTGAAAAACTGCCGGTCGCGCAGCCGCGCCTCGGTCGCCTTCGAAATTCCGAAATCGATCACCTTCGGCACCGGTTTCCCGTCGTGCAGCGCGACCATGATGTTCGACGGTTTGATGTCGCCGTGGATGATGCCTTTCTGGTGCGCGTGCTGGATCGCGTGGCAGATCTGGATGAAAAGATCGAGCCGCTCGCCGACATCGAGACGGTGCTGGTCGCAGTATTTCGTGATCTGCACGCCCCGCACCAGCTCCATGATGAAATACGGCGGCCCGCGATCCGTCGCGCCGGCGTCGAACACGCGCGCGATGTTCGGATGGTCCATCATCGCGAGCGCCTGCCGCTCGGCTTCGAAGCGCGCGATCACGCTCTTCGTTTCCATGCCGAGCTTGATGATTTTCAACGCCACGCGCCGCCGCACCGGCTCCTCCTGCTCGGCCATGTAAACGACGCCGCAGCCACCCTCCCCGATTTTCTCGATCAGCTTGTAGCGACCGATCTTCGCGCCGATCGGCTCCTCGCCGACGTCCGCCGCCGGTCCGGTCCAGCGGTTGATCTGCGTCCGCGCCAGCACCTGCAGCGGCGCGACCGTCTCGTGCACGACCGAACCGCCGGCGGCGAAAAACGCCTCCGCGTCGCCCGTGGCCGCCAGCAGGTCCTCGACGCGCTGCTGCAACGCGCGATCGCCCGCACACGCGCGTTCCAGAAACGAACGTCGCTCCGCTCCCGCGGCGAGCATCCGCGCCGCGTCGAAAAGTTCCTCTTCTCGTTCCGTTCGCCGCATGACTCCGCCGGCGTTTACTGCGACGCGCGGATCGTCTGGAACAACCACGCTTTCGCGAAGGCCCAATGCCGCTCGATCGTGCGCTCGGTCACGCCGAGGCTGCGCGCCACTTCCTCGTTGGTGAAGCCGCCGAAAAATTTCAGCACCACGATCTTCGCGCGCTCCGGATCCTCCGCCTCGAGCTTTTCCACGGCTTCCTCGATCAGCAGCACCTTTTCCTCGGGACTTGTCGCCGCGAGCTCGACGTCGTCGACATCGACGCGTTGCTGGCCGCCGCCGCGTTTCAGCCGCGCCTTGCGGCGGGCGTTTTCGATCAGGATGCGCCGCATCGCTTCCGCCGCGGCGCCGAAGAAATGCGCGCGATTCTGCCAGCGTTGCTCGCCGCCGCCGACCATCCGCAACCACGCTTCGTGAACGAGCGCGGTCGGTTGCAACGTCTGCCCACCCGATTCCCGCGCCATCTGCATACCGGCGTGCCGGCGCAGATCGTTGTAGACCAGCGGCAGAATCTCCTCGGACGCGCGGGGGTCGTTCAGCCCGAACGCCTGCAGTGCATACGTGATGTCAGCCATGCGGAGGAAACCGGGGTTGGGGGTTCGGATCGGCCGATCAGCTCCAATGAAGGCAAGCTACGGGAAAAGACGGGGTCTGTCCATCCGCGAGGCGGCGATCGAGGGGGCGACGGCTTCGCCCAGCATCAAGGGCGCTCCCCGGCCGTCGCGGCCAGCTGAAAGGCACTTCACCGTAATGCGGTCGGAAGAAACGCGTCGCCCGCACTTGCCCGCCGAACCGCGGACGCCACCGTCAGCTCATGGCGATTCACATCGGTTGCGGCAGCTGGCGGGACAAGGAGTATGTCGGGCTCCTGTTTCCGAAAGGCGTGCCGGAAACCCAGCGGCTCAGCCACTACGCGAAGTGGTTCGACCGCATCGAGCTTAACGCGACGTATCACGCCATTCCATCCGCGGCACAGATGGCCGGGTGGCTGGCGCAGACCGGACCGGACTTCTTTTTTGACGTCAAATTCCACCAGGACTTCTCGAAGGATCCGCAGGCCGCGGCGCGCCGGCCGCAGCGCTTCCGCGACGCCATCGCTCCACTCGTCGAGGCCGGAAAGCTGCGGGCGTTCCTGCTCACGCTGAGTCCGAGCTTCGGCCCACAAAAACATCGCCTCGAGGAACTCGACGGCGTCGCGGAGGCGTTCGGCGACGTCGCGCCCGTCGCCGTCGAACTGCGCCACCGCGGCTGGGTCGAGGGCGAGGCTCGCGCGGCGACGTTCGCCTATCTTCGCGCGCGGCGTTTCGCCTGGGTGTGCACCGATCTACCGCGGCTCGATGCGCCGCAAATCCTGCCGCCGCTCGACGAGGTCACGCGGCCGACGCTCGCTTACCTCCGGCTGCACGGCCGCAATCCGAAGTATCTCGAGTATTCCCCCGATCCGAAAGCGCGGCACAATTACGTTTACTCCGAAAAGGAGCTGCACGAGATCGCCGCACGTATCCGCCATCTCGCGACAAAAGCCGCCGACGTCCACGTGAGCGTCAACACTCACTACGCCGATTATGCGCCGCGGGCTGCGCTCGCCCTCCGGCGTCTGCTGGGCCAGCCCGTGCCGCCGCCGCTGTCCGCCGCCAGCGACGACTCACAGCTTTCGTTTTTGGATTAAGCCGGTGCCGCGTCCCCGGTGGAGCCCGACGCCCCGTCGGGCTGTGGATGTCCGCCGGCGGATGAAGTCGCATCTGGCCGTCGGGACGACGGCCGCTACCGAATGCGAGCGCGCCACCGGCACTCCGTGCACTCTGTGCAATCCGTGGTTCAATCCCGGAATTCCGACCACGGAAGGCACGGAACGCACAGATCCGAGGCGTCCGCCGAACTCAAGGCGCGTGGGGACACGCGCCTCCACCACTTTCATTCGGTTTCTGCAATCGGTGGAGCCCGACGCCCCGTCGGGCTGTGGATGTCCGCCGGCGGATGAGGCCGCATCTGGCCGTCGGGACGACGGCCGCTACCGAATGCGAGCGCGCCACCGGCACTCCGTGCACTCTGTGCAATCCGTGGTTCAATCCCGGAATTCCGACCACGGAAGGCACGGAACGCACAGATCCGAGGCGTCCGCCGAACTCAAGGCGCGTGGGGGACACGCGCCTCCACCTCTTTCATTCTGCAATCGGTGGAGCCCGGCGCACCCTTGTCTCTGGTCCAAAGAGGGGGGGGCGTCGGGCTCCACCATTTCGCGATTACGCCGCAATTTTGCGCGAAGGGCGTCGCCGCGGCGCGGCCGCCTTGCGAACCGCCGGCGTTTCAACCTGCGCGCGCACGCTCGGACCGTCCACCCACGTCGCGCCGATCAGCGTCGCGCGCGGAAATGGCTGCACCCCGACGTCGTTGTTGTGGATCTGGCTGACGATCATGTCGACCGCCGCCTCGCCGGTGACGAAGTTGTGCTGGTTCATGCCCGCGATTTCAGGTCGCGACGCCCGCCATTCGAGCTGAATCACGCCGATGTCCTCGGGCACCCGCCGGCCGCTCTCCCGGATCCAGCCGAGCACGTGGTTGTAGAGCGTGAACACGACGTCGGGCGAATGGCGTTCGAGCCAGGTTTGAAATCGCTGCGACTCGTGCTGGGCGCCGACGCGCTCGTCGAAGATCGGCATGCGCTGCGCCGGCGGGAGCGTCCGTTGCCCCGTGAGATATCCCGCCGAAAACCGCCGCTCCACCAGCGCGTCGATCACGTCGTCCAAGACGAGGCCCGGCCGCCGGTAGCCGAGTGCGAGCGCCTGTTCCAGCGCCATCAACGCGAGGTTGTGATGATCGACGGAGCAGAACGAGAGCGCCGGATCGCGCGTGCGCACGCCCGTCACGACCGTCGGGAGTTGTTCCCACACCGGACGCAGTTCCGGCGGCAGCCGGTTGGTGTCCATCAGGCCGACCAGCACCACGCCCTTGATGCCGCGCGTCTGCAGAATGCGCAGCCAGCGCGCCGCGTTGAGGGCCGGATCGTGCAGCCAGAAACGGTCGAAGCTGTAGCCGAGCTTCGCCGCGCGACTCTCGCAGCCTTCGACGTAGGTCGGGATCGTCGGATGCGAGCGAAACGCGTCTGGATCGCGGTTCGCGTTCACCAGCGCGAGCTTCGCCTGCAGCCGCGTGGTCCGGCTCGCGCGCAGCTGCGCCATCAATTGCGAGACAACCGCGTTCGGCTGATAACCGAGTTGCTCCGCCACGGCGCGGATGCGCGCGCGCGTGGACTCGGGGATTTGGGGGTCACCGCGCAGCGCCAACGAGATGGTGTTCTTCGAAAAGCCTACCTGGCGCGCAATGTCTTTGAGGGTCGGTCGGGGCATCGCGGATGGAATAACGTCCCGCCTTCTCGGCCAGTTTTACTGAACCGTCAAGTAACGGAGCGCACGCGGGCGCTTTCCCGCTCGTGAAAATCCCCCACTTCCGCCGTGCCATCCTCGACGCCGGATGGCACGATTGGCTTTACGGTCACGCCCGCACCCGGGTTGACCCTGTTTCCGTCACCTTACAACCCTCGTCACCAAGAAAGCTCCCCGCCTCATGTTTACCCTCGGCCTTGATTACGGCACCAACTCCGTCCGCGCGCTCATCGTGCGCGTCAAAGACGGCAAGGAATTCGGCACCGGAATCGTCAACTATCCCAGCGGCTCGCAAGGCATCCTCCTCGACCCGCGCGATCATCACCTCGCGCGTCAGCATCCCGGCGACTACCTCGTCGGCCTCGAGAAGGCGGTGAAGGGCGCGCTGGCGCAGGCGAAGAAGCAGCGCGGTTTCTCCGCGGACCGGATCGTCGGCATCGGCGTCGACACGACCGGCTCCTCGCCGATTCCCGTCGACGCCCGCAACGTGCCGCTCGGCCTCTCGAAGAAGTTTGCGAAAAACCTCAACGCCCAGTGCTGGCTCTGGAAGGACCACACCAGCTGGCGTGAAGCGGCCAAAATCACCGAGCTCGCCGCGCAGCACCGCCCGCAGTTCATCGCCAAGTGCGGCAACACCTATTCCTCGGAATGGTTCTGGTCGAAGCTCTGGCACTGCCTCGCCGTCGACCCGAAGGTCTTCGACGCCGCGTATTCCTGGGTCGAGCTCGCCGACTGGGTGCCGTCCGTCCTCGCCGGCATCGAGGACCCGAAGGAAATCCGCCGCGGCGTGTGCATGGCCGGCCACAAGGCGCTCTACGCCGAGGACTGGGGCGGCCTCCCCGACAAGGAGTTCCTCGCGATGCTCGACCCGAAGCTCGCCGACCTGCGCGACCGCTTGTATTCAGAAGCGCACGACGCCACCGTCGCCGCCGGCAACCTCAGCCCCGAATGGGCGAAGAAGCTCGGCCTGCGCGCCGGCATCCCGATCGCGATCGGCGAGATGGACGTCCATTACGGCGCGATCGGCAGCGGCGTGAAGGAAGGCACACTCGTCAAGGTCATCGGCACCTCCACCTGCGACTGCGGCGTTGTCTCCGCGGAAAAATCCGTCCCCGACATCCCCGGGATCTGCGGCATCGTCAAGGGCGCGATCCTGCCCGGTTTCTACGGCATCGAAGCCGGCCAGTCCGCCGTCGGCGACATCTTCAAATGGTGGGTCGAGGTCGTCTGCCAGGGCGACGGCGCCCTGCACGCGGAGCTCACGAAGGAAGCCGCGCGGCTCGCGCCCGGCGAATCCGGCCTGCTCGCGCTCGATTGGAACAACGGCAACCGCACGATCCTGGTCGATCCGATGCTCACCGGCCTGCTCCTCGGCACGACGCTGCACACCACGCGCGCCGAGATCTACCGCGCGCTCATCGAGGCCACGGCCTTCGGCGCGCGCGCCATCATCGAGCGCATTCGCGAATACGGCGTGCCGATTGAGCGCGTCGTCTGCGCCGGCGGCATCGCCGAGAAGAACCCGTTCCTCATGCAGACCTACGCCGACGTCACCGGCTGCACGATGCTGGTCGCCGGTTCGTCGCAGGCCTGCGCCCTCGGCTCCGCCATCTCGGCCGCCGTCCTTGCGGGCGCGCACCAGGACTTCCCCAGCGCCCAGGCGGCGATGACCTCGCTGAAAAAGGTCTCCTACAAGCCGAAGGCCAAGGCACAGAAAACCTACGACCGGATCTACACCTTGTATCGACAAGTCCACGACGCCTTCGGCGGCCGCAACGCCAGCGCCGACCTCGGCCGCGTGATGAAGGACCTGCTCGCCCTCAAGGACGAAGCCCGTCGCTGATTCCGACCGGCGCGCGAAGACGAGAAAGGCCCCGCGAGCCGCCCCTTTCCGTCTTCGTGCGTTCAGCTCTCATCCCTCAACTCTCAACCCTCAACTCGAACGTCCTCGCCCATGCCTCTCGTCAACTTGTCTGAACCCCAAATCTGGTTCGTCTGCGGCTCGCAGCACCTTTACGGCCCGGGCCCGCTCCAGCAGGTCGCCGCCAACGCGCAGCAGGTCGCCGCCGGCCTGGCCGCCTCGAAGAAGATCCCGTTGAAGATCGTCTACAAGGCGCTCCTCACGACGCCCGACGAGATTACGAAGCTTTGCCAGGAAGCCGACGCCGACACGAATTGTGCCGGCCTCATCCTGTGGATGCACACGTTCTCCCCGGCGAAGATGTGGATCCGCGGCCTGAGTGCGTTGAAGAAGCCGTTCTGCCACCTGCACACGCAGTTCAACCGCGACCTGCCGTGGGGCGAGATCGACATGGATTTCATGAACCTGAACCAGGCGGCGCACGGCGACCGCGAGGCCGGGTTCCTCCACACGCGCCTGCGGATCAACCGCAAGGTCGTCGTCGGCCACTGGTCCGATCCCGACGTGCACGAGCGGCTCGGCGCCTGGGTGCGCGCCGCCCGCGCCTGGCACGACTGGCAGGGCGCGAAGTTCGCCCGCTTCGGCGACAACATGCGCTACGTCGCCGTCACCGAGGGCGACAAGGTCGCGTCGGAGCTGCGTTTCGGTTTCTCGACGAATGGTTATGGCGTGGGCGATCTCGTCGCCAAAACCGCCGACGTCGGCATCCACGATCGCCACATCGACGATCTCTGCGCCGTTTACGAAAAGACTTACGCGGTCGCAAAGGAACTCCGCCGCGGCGGCAAGCGCCACGACTCGCTCCGCTACGCGGCGCGACTCGAGCTCGGCCTGCGCGCGTTTCTCGAGGAGGGCGGTTTCAAGGGTTTCACGACCACGTTCGAGGATCTTCATGGTCTGCGCCAGTTGCCCGGTCTCGCCGTGCAGCGCCTGATGGCCGACGGCTACGGTTTCGGCGCCGAGGGCGACTGGAAAACCGCCGCGCTGCTCCGCGCGATGAAGGTCATCGGCGAAGGCCTGCCCGGCGGCACGTCCTTCATGGAGGACTACACGTATCACATGTCGCCGAAGGGCCACCAGGTGCTCGGCGCGCACATGCTCGAGGTCTGCCCGACGATCGCCGCGACGAAACCGACCGTCGAAGTCCACCCGCTCGGCATCGGCGGCAAGGAAGACCCGGTCCGCATCGTCTTCGACGCCGCGACCGGCCCCGCGCTGAATGCGTCGCTCGTCGACCTCGGCAACCGCTTCCGCCTGATCGTCAACGAGGTCAAGGCCGTGAAGACGCCCAAGCTGCCGAAGCTCCCCGTCGCCCGCGCGGTCTGGGAATGCGCGCCCGATTTCAAGACCGCCTGTGCGGCATGGATCTACGCGGGCGGCGCGCATCACACGGGTTACAGCTACAGCGTGACCTCCGAGATGCTCGAGGATTTCGCCAACATCGCCGGGATCGAGCTCGCGTTGATCAACGCCGACACCCGCCTCGCCGACTTCCGCCAAAACCTCCGCAACAACGAGGTCTATTACCACCTCGCGCAAGGCATCCGCGTATAACGGCCAACGGAGTTGTAGGGCGGGTCTCTTGACCCTGCCCGACAGAAAAGCGCACAACGTCTGATTCTTTCACGAGCGCCGCCCCCAAGAGGCGGCGCTTTTTGTTTTCGGCCGACCATCGGCCTCGAAAGAACCGAACCCGCGCCAGAGTTTCTGCAAATTTTCATCCATTGACCCAGCCATCGGCGGATCTTTCTTTTTCGCCGCTCATGGGCCGCCCGTATTCACCCTTCCGATTCGCCGTTGCGTTTTCCCTCGCCGTTTCGCTGGCCGCACCCGCCACCGCCGAAACTTCCGCCACGCCCGCCCAACTCGATCCGCTCGTCGTCACCGCCCAAAAGCGCGGGCAATCGATCGAGGAGGTGCCGATCGCCATCACCGCCTACACGGGTTCGTTTCTCGAAACGCTCGGCGTCACACGCTACGAGGACCTCGCGCCGCTCGTGCCGGGGCTTTTCGTTTCCGCGCAAAGTCCGGATAATCCCAGCATCAATCTCCGCGGCGTCGGCTCCGACACCACCGATCCGCGCCAGGACGCTCGCATCTCGATCTTTCAAAACGGCGTCGCGATCAGCCGCACGCCGGGCAGCGCCACCGAACTTTTCGATCTCGAACGCGTGGAGGTGCTGAAAGGCCCGCAGGGCACGCTCTTCGGCCGCAGCGCCGGCGCCGGCGCGATCTCGCTGATCTCCCGCAAGCCGTCCGCCCTCCGCGAAGCCGCGCTCACGCTCGGCGCCGGCAACTACGATCGCCGCCACGCGGCGGGCTTCGTCAACGCACCGCTCGCCGGCGACACCGTGCTCGGCCGCGTCGCGTTCACCGCCGAGACCCGCGACGGCTATGTCGAAAACCGCGTCGACGGCTCCGACCTGCAAAGCCGCGAAACCACCGCGGTTCGCCCTTCGCTGCGCTGGCTTCCGAACGACGCCACGACGGTCGATCTTGTGCTCGAATTCCAGCGCGACACGCCGGCGGGCACCGCGTTCAAGAGCAGCGTCATTCCGCCGCCCGGCGGCGACACCAGCCCGTTCACGCCGGCCGCGCTCACCCGTGGCGCCCGTCTCGGCGTGGACCGCACGGTCTGGGGCGCGACCGCGCTGCTCGAGCACCGGATTTCCCACACGTTGACCCTCAACGCCGTCACCGCATGGCGCGCCTACGATGCGTTCGAGCAGCTCGACGTCGACGGCTCCGCGTTCGCGTTACTGGAAGGATCCCATGACTCCACGGGTCACCAATTCAGCCAGGAAATCCGGTTGAATTTCGACAACAGCCGCCGCATCAGCGGCTTTGTCGGTGCCGCCTACGCGCGCGAACGCGCCCGCGAGGAGAACGGCGTGTCCGTCGACGAACGCTCGGCCTGGCCGTTTCTGTCGGCGAATTTCCGCGACGGCCTGCTCGCCGCCGGCGTGCCCGCACCACTCGCGCACACCGCCGTCCCGGCGATGTCTCCGCTCGCGCCGCAATCGCATCTCCCCACCGGTTTCGCGGCGTTCGCGCTCGTCCCCTCACTCGCGAATCTGGCCGCGCTCGCCGGCGCGCCGCTGAAACCGCTCCACGCCGACCGCTCCGTCAACACCGCGGAGCTCGACGCATTCGACGTGTTCGCCGACGGGACCTGGCGGGTTACCGAACGGCTGGAGTTCACCGCGGGCGCGCGCGTTTCTTTTGAAAAACAGGCCGGCGGCTACGACGCGCCCCGCAGCGCGAGTCCTTCGACGCTTGGTTTTCTGCTCGGCAACGCGCCCAACTTCGCGACGCGGCCGACGCCCGGCCCGCTGACCGACACCGATCGCGCCTCCGGCTGGGCCGCCCGCGCGATCGCGCGCTATGTTTTCACCGAATCGCTCAACGCCTACGCGAGCGTCTCGCGGGGCCGGCGCCCCGCTGCGCTGCTGGTCAACGCCGATGGCCCGCTGCGTGCGGCCGAGGAGACGATCGTCAACGGCGAGATCGGCGCCAAGGGCCGCGCGCTCGCCGGACGGCTCGCGTGGTCCGCGGCGGCGTTTCTGTACCGCTATGGCCATTTCCAAACCCAAGTTCAGGATCCGGCCAATCTCAGCCGCTTCATTATCACCGACGCCGGTCGCGCGACCGGCCGCGGCGCCGAGGTGTCGCTGCGTAACCTGATCACGGATACGTTGAGCGCCTTCGCGACCTACGGCTATACCGACGCCACGTTCGACACGACGGGCAGCAACGGCGCGCCGCAGCTCTACGCCGGCTCCACGTTCCGGCTGACGGCCCGTCACATCGCCTCGTTCGGCGCGACGGTGGAGCATCGTTCCGACCGCTGGGGACACTTCGCGTTCACACCCGTCTGGCAGTATAAGTCGCCGCATTTCTTCGATGACGACAACCGCCTCCTCGGCGGGACGCTGCGCCAGTCCGGCTACGCCGTCGTGAACCTTCGCCTGACGTGGACCTCTCTCGACCGCGCCTGGGAGGCGACCCTCTACGCCGACAATCTGTTCGACCGGGATTTCCTCGTCGACGGCGGCAATCTCGGGGCGAATTTCGGTCTGCCGACGTTGATCCGCGGCGCCCCGCGCCTCCTCGGCGTGAACCTCACCCGCCGGTGGTGAACCTGGGCTCAAGCCGCTCGCCCGCCCGCAGTTCCAACGACGAAAGAGCCGTGAAACCGGCGGCCGGACCATCTCCCTGCTTGGCAATCCGGCCCGCCTGCCCTCGTTTACAGCCCCCGTGGCCTGGCAGATCACCGCCTTCCTGTTTTCCGCCGTTTTCGAACTGATCATGGCGTTCTTCGTCCGCAGCCGGCTGCGGACGCCCACGGCGGCGCCGTTCTGCCTCGCGCTGCTGCTCAACTCGTCCTGGGCCCTCGGTTACGCAATCGAGCTCAGCCTGCCCTCGCTGGAGGACAAGCTCCTCGTGTTTCAGATCCGCTGCTCCCTCCTTTGTTTTTACGCGCCGGCATGGCTCGAGATGGTCCATCGGATGACGCGCGGCCGCCCGCTGCTCCGCGGCTGGATGATCCCGGCGGTCATGCTCGTGCCGGTGGTCTCGCTGGCGTTGCTGTGGTTGCCCGGTCCCGGCCAGAATCCGCTGCTGCGGCACTCCTTCTGGCTCGATGCCAGCAGCGGCCTGGCGGTGCTGCGCAACGGCCTCGGGCCCTGGGGTCAGATCTATTACCTCTTCAACTACGGCGCCTGGACGATCATCTTTCTGCTGCTTTATCCGCGGAAAAACCAAAGCGCATGGGAGCGGCGGGGACGGCAGATTTTTCTCGCCGCCGCTTTCATCGGCTGGACGGCCGACCTGCTGCACCTGCTGCAGGTCACCCAGCCCGCCGGCCTCAACTACGCCCCGGCGCTGTTTCCCGTCACCAGCACGCTCATCGCCTTCGCGCTCCTGCGGCACCGGATGCTGAATCTCGCGCCCGTCGCCCGCGCGGCGCTCATCGAGCGGCTGGAGGACCGCATTCTCGTATTCGACAGCGACGACCGCATCGTCGATCACAACCAGGCCGCGGTCCGCGTCGCCCCCGACCGTCCGCGACTCGTCGGCCGGCGCGCTCGCGAGATTTTCGGCGACTCACCCGAGCTCATGGGACTCTTTTCCTCCGCGGGCCATCAGCGCACCGAAGTCCGCCTGGGGGACGCCGATTTCGAGGCCTCGCTGTTTCCGGTGGACGGCGATGGCGACGCCCGTCCGCACGCGCGCGTGCTGGTGCTGAGCGACATCACCCGGCGCAAGGAAACCGAAACCCAGCTGCGCCTCGCCAAGGAAACCGCGGAAGCCGCCGGCCAGGCGCAGTCGCGCTTCCTCGCCACCATGAGCCACGAAATTCGCACGCCCATGAACGGCGTCGTGGGCTTCCTCCAGCTGCTCCAGGCCACGTCCCTCGATCCGAAACAGCGCGAATACCTGGACCTGGTCGACGACAGCGCCCGCTCGCTCCTCGTCATCATCAACGACGTCCTGGACTACTCGAAGATCGCCGCCAACCAGCTCGAAATTGAACAGATCCCCTGCGACTTGCGCACGATCGTCAGCCATACGCAGCGCCTGCTGCAGCCCCTCGCCGCCGAGAAAAAACTCGCGTTCACCACGCGGATCCTGCCGGGAACGCCGCACCGGATCGTCGGCGATCCCGTGCGTATCCAGCAAATCCTTACCAACCTTCTCGGCAACGCCATCAAGTTCACCCGCGAAGGCGGCGTCGCGCTGGAAATCCGCGCCGCCGGGCCGGACCTGATCGAGCTCGCGGTGACCGACACCGGGATCGGCATCGCGCCGGAGCAGCAGGAGCGGATCTTCACGCCGTTCAGCCAGGCGGACGCTTCGATGACGCGACGCTTCGGCGGCACCGGGCTCGGCCTTTCGATCACGCGGCGGCTTTGCGAACTCATGGGCGGTGCCCTGACCCTGCGCAGCGAGCCCGACCACGGCTCCGTCTTCACCGCCACGTTTCGCGCCGCCCCGGCCGACCCCGCCCCGGCTGCCCTTCCTGCGGCCGCCCGGCCCGAAGCCGCCGCCGATTCCCGCCGGTTCAAGGTTCTGGTCTTCGAGGATAATCTCGTGAACCAAAAGGTCATCGGCGCGTTTCTCGCCAAACTCGGGCACGAAACCCACTTCGCGGCCGACGGCGAAAAAGGCCTCGCCGCAATGGGGCGCGAGCGCTTCGACGTCCTGCTGATGGACCTCGAGATGCCCGTCATGGACGGTTACGAGGCGGTGCGCCGGATTCGCGCCCAGGAGTCCCCCGGTTCGCCTCGCTCCTACATCGTCGCGCTCACCGCCCACGCGCTCAAAGGCGAGCGCGAGCGCTGTCTCGCGCTCGGCATGGACGATTTTCTCACCAAGCCGGTCCAGCTCACGGCGCTCGAGAAGACCCTCGCCCGCGTCCCGATCGCGGGCCTGAACGGTCAAGCGCAGCCGGACTTCTGATCGTGCGCTTCCGGCGGTTTTGTGGTTTCGCTTTTACCATGCTCGAAGACCTCAAGCGCGAAGCCTACGAAGCCAATGTCGCCCTCCCGCGCGAGGGCCTGATCAATCTCACGTTCGGCAACGCCAGCGCCATCGATCGCCCGAAGGGCATTTTCGCCATCAAGCCCAGCGGCGTCGACTACACCGCGCTCCAGCCCGCCGACATGGTGCTCGTCGATCTCGACGGCAAAATCGTCGAAGGCGCACTGCGGCCGTCCTCCGACACGCCCACGCACCGGCGGCTGTTTCTCGCGTTTCCTGAGATCGGCGGCGTCGTGCACACGCATTCGTCGCACGCGACCGCGTTCGCCCAGGCCGGCCGCGAGATTCCGATCTTCGGCACCACGCACGCCGACTACTTTTACGGCAACATCCCCGTCACCCGTAAAATGACGCCGACGGAGATCGGCGGCGGCGCCTACGAGTGGGAAACGGGCAACGTCATCGTCGAACTGTTCACGCAGCGCGCGCTCGATCCGCACGATTTCCCCGCCGTCCTCGTGAATCGCCACGCGCCGTTCACCTGGGGTAAGACCGTCGCCAAAGCGGTCGAGGTGGCCGTCGCCGTCGAGTGCATCGCCGACATGGCGTTGATGAGCCTGCAGCTGAATCCGTCGCTCGCGACGATCGAGCCCGAACTCCTCAACAAGCACTTCAAGCGCAAGCACGGCCCCGGCGCCTACTACGGCCAGAAGTAAAGCGACGGGGCGACGAGAGAGCTCACGGAACACACGGAAAATTCCGCCGTGCCGAACGGCTCAGCTCGCGCCGGAAGATGACCGCGTCGGGTCGATCTTTCTTCCGTGTTTTCCGTGTCTTCCGTGGGCCTCCCGGTTCGGGTCTCCTCTCGGCCTCAGACGTCGAGAATCGCGATGCCGTGCGCGGCGAGCTTCACCTTTTTCTTCGTGCGGCCATCGCCGAGCGTCACCGTCGTCGCTTCGTCCGTGCCCGCGTTGTTGATCACGACGAGCTTCCCGACCTTCGCGAAATACGTCGCCTCGGTCTTCACGTTCGTCGTGTTCCATGCCGCCCAGTTTTCCTCCTGTGCGGCGGCCCAATACAGCGCGCGGTGCAGCAGGCGCGTGTTCTCGTAGTTGAACTTGAACCCGCTGAAATACACGCTGCGGCCCTTGCCAAACGTATGCGTCGCGATGGTCGGCGACTTCTCGCCGGCGCGCTCCGCCAGCACCTGCGTGCTCGCGTCGAACACGTAAAGGCCGTCGACGTCCTTCGCGAAATCCGGCGCGGCCGTCAGGTCCTGCGTGATGAAATGCTCCGCGAGGCCCGGCACGCCTTTCTTCCCCGCAGGCGCCGTGTATTTGAATTTTCCATTCGCAATGCGCTCGCCGCGGTCGCGATCGAGGCCGAGCACGCGCGCGAGCCGGAAATACCGGCCGGGCTGCGCCAGCGCGCTGGGTTCACCGATGCCGAGGACCGCGCCGCCTTTTCGCACCCATTCGGTCAGCGTCGCCTCGACGCGCGGATCGCTCCAGTAATGACCGCCACTCCACGCCGAGCCGGCGCGGCCGGCGTTGAGGATCACCTTCACGCCCTTCGGCACGCCGTTCGCGACGAGATCGTCGAAGCTGATGAACTGCACGTCGAGCGCGAGACCCGCGAGCGATTCGAGCACATCGTAAAGCTCCACGCCGGGCGTGAAATGCCCCGAGCAGGTCCACGCGCGCAGATCGCCCCACGCCGTCAGCACCGCGACCTTGAACGGCGCCACCCACGGCTGGCCGCTCGCATGAAACGACTTCAACAGCCGGAACTCCTGCGCGAGTCCCTCGATGTAATCCTGAAAATCCGGGAACGGCTCGACGAGCGAGAGATAGCCGCCCAGGCCGATGCGGTCGATCGGCGCGCGCACGATGCCGCGGCGGGCATCGATCCAGAAATTCTTCGCGTCGAGCGTCGGGTTGCCGCCCTGCTTGAACGTCGGCTCGCCCTTCAACCCCGTCGGAAACAGATACGGGTGCAGCCGCAGCTCGTGCGTTTTCACGCCTTTTGCATGCGCGCAGAGCCGGACTTCGAACGCGTTGAACACGCACTTGATCAGCCCGTCGAAACCGAACTCGTGGAAGCGCGCGCTGCTCGGCTCCACGCCGATCCAGTGATCGTCGTAGAACACATACGCCTTCTTGTCGTGGCGGTGCACGAGGTCGATGCACTGGCGGCCGAACGCGATCACGAAATCGTGGATGAAATCCATGTAGTCGCGGTAGCGGCGCGACGGGGCGTTGTGGGTCGAGTTGTAGAGGCCGCCGTTGACGAAATCCTCCGACGTCAGCCGGTAGCCGTATTTCTTCTCGAAGAGCTTCAGCGCGCGCGGGCTGACCGTCATCTCGTAGTCTCCCCAATCTGAATACACATCGCGCAGCGTCGCGCGATCCGCGCCCCAGAACCACGAGAAGTTGTAGAACATCGACGTGAACCGCACGACCTTCGTGTCCGGATGCTCGCGCAGCCAGCGCTCGAGAAACGCCAGCAGCACCTTCTGCGTCGCCGGCTGCATCGGATCCACCGCCGCCAGGTGCTCGCGATCGCCCCAGTCGTTGGTGAGGTGGTTGTACATCGAGATCTCCTCCCAGATGCGAAACGCGAGGAAGTTCACCGTGTAGCTGTGGCCCGGCACCGTGCCCGCGATCGTGACCGTGCCTTTCTTCTCGTTGTACGACCACTGCGCCTTCGCGACTTCCTCGCCCGTCGTGCGGTCGAACACCTGCCACCACTGCTTCGGGCTGTCCTTGAAGTTCACCTCGAACTGCTCGGTGAAATAGCCCGCGAGCAGCGTGATCGTCGTCGTGCTTTTTTCTGCGACGACCGGGAAGCTCATCAGGAAATTCTGCTGAAGCTTGTCGCGGTTTTCGCGCGCCCACGGCTGCACCGAGCGCACGAGGCAGAGCGTGGAATAGATGTCGTAGCCCGCCTGGACGATCTCCGGCGAGAGCTGCGTGCCGTCGGAATCGCGGATCGTGTCCGCGCCCCATTTTTTCGCGAGGCGCAGCGTGAGCTGCTCGAAGCCGGCTTCGCCGGGCAGCGTGAAATCGCCCTGTTTCAAATTGGTCTGGCTCATGAGGAAAGTAAGGTGAGGCAAGCCCGCCGCCCGGGCGATCCGCGCGGGAAGTCGCGCGTCTCATCGGATAATGGCGGGAACCGCCCATCGCAACCGCGCCGCGCCTCGGACGGAAGCCCGCACCCTTCGGATTGTCCGGCAAACTCCGGCATCCGTCTGCAACGTGTGCCTTAAGTTTCGGTTGTCGGCCGCGGATTTATTTTTGCATCTTGAGGGCGATGCGACTCCGCCCCTTGCCCCTCGTCCTCGGTTTGGCGCTGCTCCCGGCGCTCACCTCCCACGCCGGCTCGCCCGCGCCCACGCCCACCGCCATCGGCCGCGTCTTGCCGATCGCAGACAACGCCTACGCCGGCAGTTCGGTCAACGTCGTCGCCAACATCCGCAGCGCGCTCTTCACCCACAGCCGCACGCAATACGCCGCGTTCTACGCGACCGACGGCGAGATGATCCTCGCCCGCCGCACGATCGGCACCGACACCTGGGAAACCCGTCGGACCGGCCACCGCGGCCAGGTCGCCGACGCCCACAACGCCATCAGCCTCGCCGTCGACGGTGCCGGCTTCCTGCACGTGGCGTGGGATCACCACAATGGCGCGCTCAACTACGCGCGCTCCGTCGCTCCCGGCTCGCTGGAACTCGGCGCGAAATCCCCCATGACCGGCCAGCGCGAAGCGAGCGTCACGTATCCGCAATTCCACCGCCTGCCCAATGGCGACCTGCTTTTCCTCTATCGCGACGGCTCCTCCGGCCGCGGGTCGCTCATCCTCAACCGTTACTCGGTCGAGACCCAACAATGGTCCGCCGTGCAGCCCAACCTCATCGACGGCGAGGGCCGGCGCAGCCCCTACTGGTCGATGGCCGTCGATTCTCGCGGCCAGCTCCACCTCGCGTGGACCTGGCGCGATTCGCCCGATGTCGCGACCAATCACGACCTCGCCTACGCCCGCTCCGCCGACGGCGGCGTCACCTGGACGCGCGTCGACGGCACCCCACTGGCGTTGCCCATCACCGCGGCGACCGCCGATTACGCGCTGCGCATCCCGACCGGTAGCAACCTGATGAATCCGCCGGTCGTCGCCGCCAACCGCTCCGGCCGACCCTATATTTGTTCCTACTGGTCGGCGCAACCCGACGCCGCGCCGCAGTTCAACATCGTTCACCACGACGGCAAAGCGTGGAACGTCATCGCCGGCCCGGCCCGCACCGAGGCGTTTACCCTCGCCGGCACCGGCACGAAACGTCCGCCGATCTCCCGCGCCGCACTCCTTGTCGATCCGACCTGGCAGGCGGCGGCGCTGCACCTCGTTTACCGTGATGACGCCCGCGGCGGCCGCGTGGTCGTCGCCACGCTGCGCAGCGGACAGACCGACTGGAACGTGCGCGACCTGACCGCCACCTCCGTGGGCGCCTGGGAGCCCTCCGAGGATCCGCTAGCCTGGGAACGTTTCACCCAAGCGCACTTCCTCACGCAATTCGTCGAACAGCGCGACGGCGACGACCGTCATGCGTCCACCGCCGAAGCCGCGATCGCCAGCCTCATCTGGTCGCCCGCCATCGATCGGATGCGCGGTGGCGCCAGCCACGCCGAAGCCACGCCCCCGGTCGACCTCGAGCGTCCGCTCGACGCGGCCGCGATCCTCCGGCTCGGCCAGAGCGCCGTCGATTGGCAATGGGCGAACTTTCCCGCGGCCGATAAACGCGATCCCCGCGACTGGGTCATCGCTCCGTTCTACATCGGCGCGCTCGCCCTCGATCGCGTTTCCCCGGACCGTCACAATCGCGAGCGCGTCAAAGCCCAGGCGGAGAAAATGGGCTGGCAGCCGCACGATCGGAAATATTTCGCGGACGACCACTGCGTGATCCAACCCTACCTCGAGCTCTATCGCGAGGATCGCGACCCGCGCATGCTCGCGCCGTCGCAGGCCCGTTTCGACAGCATCCTCGCCGAGCCCACGAAAGCGGTCTTCGACTGGGGCACGCCCGATTGTCTCGACCACTGGTCGTGGTGCGACGCGCTGTTCATGGGGCCGATGTCGTGGCTGCTGATGTATGAAGTCACCGGCGACGCCCGCTACCTCGAGTTCGCCAACCGCAACTGGTGGATCACGACCGACCGCTTGTATTCAGAAAAGGACCACCTCTACGCCCGCGACGAATCCTACCTCGATCTCCGCGAGCCCAACGGGAAATCCATCTACTGGTCGCGCGGCGATGGCTGGGTTTACGCCGGCCTCGCCCGCGTGCTCGATCATTTCCCGAAGGATCACGCCGATTACCCGCGCTACCAGCAGCTTTATCGCGAGATGACCGCCGCCATCCTCGCCGCGCAACAACCCGACGGCCTCTGGCGGCCCGGTTTGCTCGACCCCGCCGCCCACGACGTCCGCGAAACCAGCGGCAGCTCCTTCTATGCCTACGGTCTCGCCTGGGGCCTCAACCGCGGCCTGCTCGATCGCGCCCAGGTCGAACCTGCCGTCCGCCGCGCGTGGAACGCCCTCGCCAGCTGCGTGACGCCCGAGGGCAAGCTGGAGCATGTGCAGCCGATCGGCGCCGCCCCGCAAGGCTTCAGCCCGCGACACACGGAGCCGTTCGGCGTCGGCGCCTTCGTGCTCGCCGCCAGCGAGGTTTACCAGCTCGCCGGCGGTCGCGCGAAATAAGCGCCGCGCGTGCCCGCCGTCCCCGACGGGTGACGGTCAAGTGGGCCGCCGTTTGTCGGACCGACGACGGCAGCCCACACTTCCTTCCTCCCTGCGCCGAAACCGCGCTTTCGGTTTCCGCGCGCGTCCGTGTTCCCCGCTACCTCGCCATGAAATACCTTGTTTCCACCCTGCTTGCGCTCGGCGTTTCCGCCGGCGCCTTCGCCCAAAACTCCACCTCCGCGGCCCCGCCGCTCACCGCCTCCGCGGTGATCCGCGGCGACCAGCCCGGAGCCGTCATCAACCGCAATCTCTACGGCCAGTTCGCCGAGCATCTCGGCCACTGCATCTACGGTGGCATCTGGGTCGGCCCGGACTCGCCCATCCCCAACACCCGCGGCATCCGCAACGACGTCGTCGCCGCCCTCAAGAAGATCCAGATCCCCGTCCTCCGCTGGCCGGGCGGCTGCTTCGCCGACGAGTATCACTGGCGCGACGGCATCGGGCCGCGCGAAAAGCGGCCCGCCATGATCAACACCCACTGGGGCGGCGTGACCGAGAACAATCACTTCGGCACGCACGAGTTCATGGACCTCGTCGAGCAGCTCGGTTGCGAAGCCTACATCTCCGGCAACGTCGGCAGCGGCACCGTCCAGGAAATGATGGAGTGGGTCGAATACCTGACCTCCGACGCCGACTCGCCGCTCGCCAATCTCCGTCGCGCCAACGGCCGCGACAAGGCCTGGAAAGTGAAATACTTCGGCGTCGGCAACGAAAGCTGGGGCTGCGGCGGCAACATGACGCCCGAGTATTACGCCAACGAATACAGGCGCTATAACACCTTCGTCAAAAACTACGACCGCGCCAACCCGCTCTACCGCATCGCCTGCGGCTCGAACGGCGAGGACTACAACTGGACCGAGGTCCTCATGCGCGACGTCGGCCGCCGGATGGACGGTCTTTCGCTCCATTACTACACGCTTCCGAGCGGCAGCTGGCGCGGCTCGAAAGGGTCCGCCACCCAGTTCGGCGAAAACGAATACTTCGCCACCCTTCGCAACACGCTGCGCATGGACGAACTCGTCACCCGCCACAGCGCCGTCATGAACAAATACGATCCCGAGAAAAAAATCGGGCTCGTCATCGACGAATGGGGCATCTGGACCGACGTCGAACCCGGCACCAATCCCGGCTTCCTCTACCAGCAGAACACGCTCCGCGACGCCATCCTCGCCGCGCTCAACTTCCACATCTTCCACAAGCATGCCGATCGCGTCTCGATGACCAACATCGCGCAGATGATCAACGTGCTTCAGGCGATGATCCTCACCGACAACGAGAAGATGGTCCTCACGCCGACCTACCACGTCTTCGAGATGTTCAAGGTCCACCAGGACGCCACCCACCTCCCCGTCCAGCTCCTCACGCCCGACTACACCGTCGGCGAGGAGCGGATCCCCGCGGTCAGCGTCTCCGCCTCGCGCGACAAGGCCGGCAAGGTCCACGTCTCCTTCGCCAACACCAACCCGAACGCCGACGTCACCGTCGCCTGCCGGCTCGACGGCATCCGCGCGACATCCGCGCAGGGCCGCGTGCTCACCGCGCCGGCGGTCAACTCGCACAACACCTTCGCCGCCCCGCACACCGTCGAGCCCGCGCCGTTCAAGGACGCGCAGCTCAACGGCGACACGCTCACGGTGAAGCTCCCCGCGAAATCCGTCGTTGTCCTCGAACTCTGAGCCTTGACGATCCCGCGCGCCACGGACTCGTTGCGTCCGTGATGCGGTTTTTCCTCAGCTCGATTCTTTGTTTCATCGCGTGCACGGCCTCCGCCGTCGCACGCGATTTTTTTGTCACCGCTTACGGCGCGACCGGCGACGGCCGCACACTCGACACCGCCGCGATCCAGTCCGCGCTCGACGATGCCGCCGCGCAAGGCGGTGGTCGCGTCGTCCTGCCCGCCGGGGTTTTTCGCAGTGGCTCGATATTCCTCCGCTCTGCCGTCGAACTTCATCTCGCCGAAGGCGCCGTCCTGCTCGGCTCCGATAACATCGAGGACTATCCCAAGCGCCTCACGCGCATCGAAGGCCAGCGCGTCGAATGGCGGCTCGCGCTCGTCAACGGCGAACACCTCGAACGCGTCCGCCTCACCGGCTCCGGCACGATCGATGGCAACGGCGCCGTCTTCTGGACCGCCTTCTGGGAACGCCGCCGAGCCAATCCCGCGTGCACCAATCTCGAAGTCGAGCGCCCGCGGCTCCTGTTTCTCGACGACTGCCGCGATATCGAGCTGCGCGATTTCACCGCGCAGAATTCCGGTTTCTGGAATCTCCACCTTTACCGCTGCCGCGACGCTCTCCTGGAAAATCTGCGCATCCTCGCGCCCACCACCGGCGCCGCGCTCCTCGCGCCCAGCAGCGACGGCATCGATCTCGATTCCTCGCAACGCATCACCGTCCGCCACTGCACCATCGCCGTGAACGACGACTGCATCGCGCTGAAAGGCACGAAAGGTCCGCACGCCGACCGCGACACCGACAGCCCTCCGGTCGAAGACATCTTGATCGAGGACTGCGATTTCGCGGCCGGTCACGGCACGCTCACGTGCGGCAGCGAAGCGACGATCGTGCGTCGCGTCACCGTGCGGCGCTGCCGCGTCGCCGGCGACGCCCATCTCGTGCGGCTCAAACTCCGCTCCGACACGCCGCAGCGCTACGAGGACTTGCTGTTCGAAGACCTCCAGCTCGACGGTCGCGCGCGCGTTTTCGACATCGGTCCGTGGAAGCAATTCTTCGACCTTCGCGGCGAAGCTCCACCCACGCACCACGTCGCGCGCGTGACGCTGCGTCGGATCCGCGGCCAGTTCGGCGAGCTCGGCCGGATTCTGGGCAACCCCGGCGACACGTTTGCCGCCTTCCGGCTCGAGGACATCGAACTGACTTTGAAGAAGGATGCGTTTCGCCGCGACCCGATCGATGGCTTCGCGATCGAGCGCGTCACGATCAACGGCCAGCCGCTGTCGCCGTGAGCGGCCGACCACCCGCGGACAGTCCAAGCGAATTCCCCTTTCATCCGCATCCATCGGCGACAGCCTGCCCCGCAATCCCTCCGCCCCGATGCATCTCCGCCGTTTTCTCCTTTCTGCCTTCCTGATCCTCGCCGGCTTTGCGAACGCTTCGCCCGCGGAATCCGCGCGCACGTCGCCGCCCGCCGCGCCGAAACCGCTCTTTCGCGACCCGGTCTTCGACGGCGCCGCGGATCCCGTCGTGATCTGGAATCCCACCGTGCAACGCTGGTGGATGTTCTACACGAACCGGCGCGCCAACGTTCCCGGCCTCTCCGGTGTCGCCTGGGTGCACGGCACGAAGATCGGCCTCGCCGAATCTGCGGATCACGGCACCACGTGGAACTATCTTGGCACCGCCGACATCGAGCTGCCGCCGGAGTTGGGCGGCGCCGAGCCGACCTTGTGGGCGCCGGACGTGATCACCGGCCCCGACGGCACGCATCACATGTTTCTCACCGTCGTCCCGGGTGTATTCGAAAACTGGCAACACCCGCGCGCCATCGTCCACCTCACCAGCACCGACCTCCGCACCTGGCGGAACGCGCGGCCGTTGACGCTCGCCTCCGACCGCGTGATCGACGCCTGCGTGTTTCCGCTGCCGGACAGCGGCTGGCGGCTTTGGTATAACAACGAACGCGACCGCAAATCCATTTACTACGCCGACAGTCCCGACCTCGTCACCTGGACCGACCGGGGCAAATGCGAGGGCGTGGGCGAGCGCCCCGGCGAGGGCCCGTATGTTTTCCGCTGGCGCGACCATTATTGGATGATCGTCGACCTCTGGCGCGGGCTCGGCGTGTATCGGTCCGACGACCTCACTCACTGGACCGCGCAGGAGGAAAACCTCCTCGCCACGCCCGGTCGTGGACCTGACGACGGTGTCAACGGCGGCCACGCCTGCGTCGTCGTGCGCGATGATCGCGTCTTCTGTTTTTATTTCACGCACCCCGGCCGCGCCGGCACGATCAAGCCCGAGGACAAGGACTCGCTCGACCTGCGCCGCAGCTCGATCCAGGTCGTGGAACTCCACGAGCGCAACGGCCGCCTCACCTGCGACCGCGACACGCCCACCTTCGTCGATCTGCGATGAAAGCCGAGCCCACGGAACACACGGATCTCAAATCCATCCACTCTGTGAGTTCTGTGGCTGCTCCTGAATAGAACCACAGATTGCACAGAGCGCACGGAATCCAAGCCTCAGTACTCCGTGCATTCCGTGCATTCTGTGGTCAAAACTCTGACCTGGTCCCGTTTCCGCCGCCCGCGAGGCCCTTATCCCTCAAATTGAACCACAGATTGCACGGAGCACACAGAATCCAAGCCTCTGTACTCCGTGCATTCCGTGCATTCTGTGGTCAAAACTCTGACCTGGTCCCGTATCCGCCGCCCGCGAGCCCCTTATCCCTCAATTGAACCACAGATTGCACGGAGCACACAGAATCCAAGCCTCTGTACTCCGTGCATTCCGTGCATTCTGTGGTCAAAACTCTGACCTGGTCCCGTATCCGCCGCCCGCGAGCCCCTTATCCCTCAATTGAACCACAGATTGCACGGAGCACACAGAATCCAAGCCTCTGTACTCCGTGCATGCCGTGCATTCTGTGGTCAAAACTCTGACCTGGTCCCGTTTCCGTCGCCCGCGAGGCCCTTATCCCTCAAATTGAACCACAGATTGCACGGAGCACACAGAATCCAAGCCTCTGTACTCCGTGCATTCCGTGCATTCTGTGGTCAAAACTCTGACCTGGTCCCGTATCCGCCGCCCGCGAGCCCCTTATCCCTCAAATTGAACCACAGATTGCACAGAGCGCACGGAATCCCAATTCTTCTACTCCGTGGTCATAACCCCGAACGTGAAACTCAACGAGCTCACCGAGAAGATCATTGGGGCCGCGCACAAGGTGCTCTTTGCGCTTAAGCCGGGGCTCGACGAAAAGCTCTACGAACGCGCCCTCGTCCTCGAACTTACCAGGCAAGGCTTTCGTTGTGATTCCCAGAAACCGTTTCCCGTTCATTACGATGGTGAACTCATCGGGACGCTCGTTCCGGACCTGATCGTTGAGGAAACCGTGATCGTCGACCCGAAAGTAGTCGTAGCCTTCAACGATACTCACCTCGCACAGATGCTTGGCTACCTCAATATCACCGGTCTGAAAACCGCGCTCCTTTTGAATTTCAAAAATGCCACCCTCGGCATCAAACGCGTCTCCAATTAAGGCGCCATGTATCCACCGTCATGATTCCATGCCCTCCGTGCATTCTGTGGCCAAAATTCCGGAATCAAACCACGGATTGCACGGCGTGCGCAGAGCCCTAGCCGCTCAGCACCCCCAATATTGCCGGTCTGAAGAACGCGTCCCTCCCCGATATCAAACGCGTCTCCAACCAAGCCCCGTATTCACCCTCCGATTCCGTGCACTCCGTGCATTCCGTGGTCAAAACGCAGGAATCAAACCACGGATTGCACGGCGTGCGCAGAGTTCAGAGGTAAGTTCACCGGTGGGCCCTATCTCCCCCGCAAATTCCGTGCAGCGTTCTCCTTCGACTTCGGGCGTGACGTGACGATAAGTAGGAAGCGTCCCATGAGCGACATTCGCTTCGTCGAACCCGCCCCCACGATCCAGCTGCACCTGCCGGACGGCCGCACGCTCGAAGGTCCGCGCGGCGCGACCGCCGAAACGCTCCTGCAACCGATCGCCGGCACCCTGCCCGCGGCCCTCGTGGGCGTGCTCGTCAACGGCGAGCTGCACGACCTCACGTTCCCCATCGAACTCGAGGCGCGGATCCGGCCGGTGACACTCGGCGAAGCCGACGGCGCCCGCATCTACCGGCGCTCGCTCACGTTCCTGCTGCAGACCGCTTTCACCCGACTGTATCCGCAGGCCGCGCTCACGATCGATCACTCGCTCGCGTCCGGCGGTTACTTTTGCAACGTCAGCGGCCGCGATCCGCTGCTGCCCGAAGAGCTCGCCACGCTCGAAAACGAGATGCGCCAGCTCGTCGCCCTCGACCTGCCGTTTGAGCGCCTCGTGGTCGGCGTGAACGAAGCGATCGCGATCTTCGAAAAACAGAACCAGCCCGACAAGGCGCGGCTGATGCGCTACCGCCGCAAGCCCACCATCACGCTCTACCGGCTCGGCGAGTGCATCGACGACCGCCACGGCTTCCTGGTGCCGTCCACGCGCTACCTCACGCAGTTCGATCTCGTTGCGATCAATGGCGGTTTCGCGCTCCGTTATCCGCGCCAGCACTCGCCCGACAAACTCACACCGCTCACGAGTTACCCGAAACTCCTCGCCTCGTTCCGCCAATACGGCGCGTGGCTCGACCGGCTCGGCATCGGCCACGTTGGCGCACTCAACGACGCGATCCAGTCCGGTCGCAGCCGCGAGGTCATTCTCGTTTCCGAAGCCTTGCACGAGCAGACGATCGCCGAGATCGCGCGCAAGATCGCCGATCGCAGCGCGCAGGCGCGACTCGTCCTAATCTCGGGACCGTCCTCGTCGGGCAAGACGACCTTCTCGCGCCGGCTCGCCGTGCAGCTGCTCACGCTCGGGCTGTCGCCCTACACCCTCGAGCTGGACAACTATTTTGTCGATCGCGCGTTCACGCCGCGCGACGCCGACGGCAAGCTCGATTACGAGACGATCGACGCCCTGCACCTCGCCCAGCTCGGCGAGCACCTCGAACGGCTCCTCGCCGGCGAGGAGGTGCAGCTGCCGCGCTACAACTTCCAGGAGGGAAAACAACTCCCCGGCGACGTCGCCCAGCTGCGCCCCGGTCAACTGATCATCCTCGAGGGCATCCACGGCCTGAATCCGCGGCTGATCCCGCCCGCGCTCGCCGCCCAGTCGTTCCTGATCTACGCGTCCGCGCTGACGCAGCTGAACCTCGACCGCACCAACCGCGTCTCCACCACCGACACCCGCCTCATCCGGCGTCTGGTCCGCGACGCGCGCGACCGCGGCTACAACGGCAACGACACGATCGGCCGCTGGGAATCCGTTCGCCGCGGCGAAAAGCTCCACATTTTCCCGTATCAGGAAAACGCGCACGTGATGTTCAACTCCGCGCTCGCCTACGAACTCTCCGCCCTGCGCCCGCTCGCCGAACCGCTGCTGCGCCAGATCTCCCCGCGCTCGCCGGAATATGTCGAGGCCCGTCGGCTGCTCGCGTTTCTCGAATGGTTCTCGCCGATGGACCCCGAGTTCATTCCCGACCATTCGATTCTCCGCGAGTTCATCGGCGGCTCGATCCTCAAGGACTTCAGGGTGTGGGGCGTTTAGGGGATCTCCACGGTCGCGAGCCTTGCCTCGCCCTCTCGCCGAACCGAACCTCGGTTCATGCGTCTGCCCCACCTGCCGTTCGTTTTCGCCGCCATTCTCCTGCAGCTGAGTTCCGCCGCCGCCGCCGCCGCCGCCGCACCTGAGCGACCGAACATCGTCTTCATCCTCGCTGACGATCTCGGCTACGGCGAACTGGGCAGCTACGGACAGACGAAGATCCGCACGCCGCACCTCGACCGCCTCGCCGCCGAGGGGATGCGGTTCACGCAATTTTACGCCGGCAGCACCGTCTGCGCGCCGTCGCGCAGCGTTCTCATGACCGGCCAGCACATGGGTCACACGACCGTCCGCGGCAACGCCGGTGCGGGCAATCTCGCCGCGCAAACCCTCCGCCCCGGCGAACCCACGCTCGCGCGGGTGTTACAGAAAACCGGATACACCACCGCGCTCGTCGGCAAATGGGGCCTCGGCGAAACCGGCACCAGCGGCGACCCGAACCGGCAGGGTTTCGATTACTTCTTCGGCTACACGAACCAGACTCACGCGCACAATCACTACCCCAATTTCCTCTTTCGCAATGGCCAGCGGGTGAAGTTGCCCAACGACCTCGTGCCGGTCGGCGAGGTTGAGGGCGTCGGTTACGCGACGAAGCGGCTCGTCTACGAGGGCGACGTATTTGCCCGCGAGGCGCGCCAGTTCGTCGACGCGCACCGCGAGCGGCCGTTCTTCCTGTTCCTCTCGCTCGTCTCGCCGCATGCCAACAACGAGCGCGCCCGCGAGCTCGGCGACGGCCATGAGGTGCCCGACCAGGGCCAGTATGCGCTCGAACCATGGAACGACTCCACCCGCAATCACGCGCAAATGATCACGCGCATGGACCGCGATATCGGCGAGTTGATGGCGCACTTGAAAAACATCGGTCTGGACGAACGCACGCTCGTGATTTTCACCAGCGACAATGGACCGCACCAGGAAGGCGGCCCCGATTACGATCCGGCGTTCTTCGACGTCAACGGGCCGTTCAGCGGACTCAAACGCGACCTCACCGAAGGCGGCATCCGCGTGCCGTTCATCGCCCGCTGGCCCGGTCGCATTCCCGCCGGCGTCGTGTCGGCGCAGGTCGGCTACTTCGGCGACATGATGGCGACCTTCGCCGATCTCGCCGGCGCACTGCTGCCGCCTGATCGCGACAGCATCAGCCTCGTGCCGACGCTGCTCGGCCGCGGCACGCAACCGCAGCACGAGTTTCTCTATTGGGAATTCTACGAGAGTGGCGTCAGCCAGGCCGTCCTGCTCGAAGGTCGGTGGAAAGGTATCCGGCTGAAAAGCCCCGACGCGCCGCTGCAGCTCTTCGACCTCGCCGCCGATCCCGCCGAAACAAAAGACGTCGCCGCTGCGCATGCCGACGTCGCGCAACGCATCGCCGCGATCATGCACAACGCGCACGTGCCCAACGAACACTGGCGCCTGAACGCCGCACGCTGACGCGCGTCGTCTCGTTTTCGGACGGTTCAGCCGTTTTCGTCGGCGCGGCGCGGTGGGTTTGCCGCTTCCTTCATTTCGTCATGCCCCGCTTTTGTCGCGTTTTTGTTCTCCTGTTTTCCTTCGCGGCGTGCTCGCTCGCCCGCGCGGACACCTCCTCTCCTCCCGCCGCCGAGTTCGTTCTCGCCGATCAGCAGCAGGCCATCCCGTTCTGGATCGAAGCCTCGACCGACCGCGCCATCGCGCGGGCGGCCGACGATGTTCGCAGCGATATCGCCCGCGTGGCGGATGCCCGGCCAGCCTTACTCGGGGAATTGCCCACGACGCCGCCGCGGCAATTCGTGCTCGCCGGCGTGGTCGGCCACAGCGCTGCGATCGACCAACTCGCCCGCTCCGGGCGGCTCGATCTTTCCGCCCTTCGCGGCGCATGGGAAAGTTTTGTGCTCGCGACCGTCGAAAATCCGTTTCCCGGCGTCGATCGCGCGCTGATCGTCGCCGGCAGCGACCGCCGCGGCGCGATCTACGGACTCTACGAAATCTCCGCCGCGATCGGCGTTTCGCCCTGGCATTGGTGGGCCGACGTCACACCGCCGCCCCGCACTCGCCTCGCGCTCCCCGGCGAGTTTCGTCGTTTCGGTCCGCCGTCGGTGAAATATCGTGGCATCTTCCTCAACGACGAGGACTGGGGCCTTCAGCCGTGGGCCGCCAAAACCTTCGAGCCTGAAACCGGCGACATCGGCCCCAAAACCTACGCGCGACTGTTCGAACTTCTGCTGCGCCTGAAGGCCAACACCGTCTGGCCCGCCATGCATCCCACCACGCGCGCGTTCAATCATTACCCGCGCAACAAGGAGGTCGCCGACGCCTACGGGATCGTCATGGGCTCGTCGCATGCCGAACCGATGCTGCGCAACAACGTCGACGAGTGGACCGCGCCGAAGGAGGACTACAACTACGTCACGAACCGCGCGGGCGTCCTGCGTTACTGGGAACAGCGCGTCGCCGAAAACGGCCGCTACGAGAACATCTACACGCTCGGGATGCGCGGTATTCACGATTCGAATATGCAAGGCCCGACCACCGACGCCCAGCGCATCCGCGTCCTCGAACAGGTGTTCGCCGACCAGCGCGCGCTGATCGCGCGCTACGTCCGGCCCGACGTCACCGCCGTGCCCCAGATGTTCTGCGCCTACAAGGAAGTGCTCGATCTCTACCGCCAGGGCCTCCGCGTGCCGGACGATGTCACGATCGTCTCGCCCGACGACAATTTTGGCTACATCCGCCATTTCCTCAGCCCCACGGAGCGCACGCGACCCGGTGGCGGCGGCGTTTACTATCACCTTTCATATCTCGGCCGGCCGCTCTCCTACCTGTGGCTCGGCACCACGCCGCCTGCGCTGATCTGGACGGAAATGCACAAGGCGTTCGAACACGGCGCCGACCGGATCTGGATCGCCAATGTCGGCGATCTGAAACCCGCCGAGATCGGCACCGAGTTTTTCCTCCAACTCGCCTGGGACATCCGTCGCTGGCAGCCCGACACTCTGCCGCAATTCCTGGAGGAGTGGGCCGCGCGCGAATTCGGCGCCGACTCGGCGCAGGAGATCGCGGCGATCTTGAACGAGTTCTACGTGCTCAACTTCGCGCGCAAACCCGAGCACCTGCAGTGGTGGCTGCCGCGCGAACCCCGCCGGTTCAATAACTTCACCGACGCGGAAGTCGACCAGCGCCTCGCCGCGTTTTCCCGGCTCTCCGCGCACGTCGCCGCGCTCCGGGCGCGGATGGCACCGTCACGCCAGGACGCGTTTTACGAACTCGTCTACTATCCCGTGGTCGGCGCTGCCTTGGCCAACGAACGCTTTTTCGCCGGCGAACGCGGCGCGCTCGACGTGGCTCGTTCAGCCGACGCCCGGCTGATCGCGGAAACGCGCTATTTCAACGAAGAGCTCGCCGGCGGAAAATGGCGCGGGTTCATGACCCTCGAGCCGGCCAGCAACGAGTGGGCCTCCATGCGTATCGCGCCGTGGTCGCCGCCCGCCGAACCGCGTCCGGCCATCCCCACGCCCGCACCCGGCACGCGTCTCACGCTCGACGCCGCCGAGTTCGTCTCGGCCGCACCGCGCGGCGGTGCCGTCTGGACCGTCGTGCCCGGACTGGGCCGCAGCGGCCGGGCCGCGACGCCGCTGCCCACGACGTTCGCGTCCGACGACGCCGGCGACGCCACCACGAGCGCGCCGCGGCTCGATTACAGCGTCACGTTTCCCGCCGCGGGCACGTTTCGCCTTGAGCTCGAACTGCTGCCCACGCATCCCCTCGATGGCCAGTCCCAGCGACTCGCGGTCGCGCTCGACGACCAACCGCCCGTCGTGATCACGCTGGGCAACGACGATGGCAGCGCGCGCTGGGCGCAGGGGGTGTTGAGCAACGTCCGCACCGCCGCGACCTCGCTCAACGTCACGCGCTCCGGCGCGCACACGCTGCGCCTCTTCGCGCTCGATCCGGGAATCGTGCTCGACCGGCTGATCCTCGATCTCGATTCGCCGCAGCCGTAACGACGCTTTCGTGATTTTCGTTCGGAGCGCGGAATCGTAAACTCACCGCCGATGAAGCAGCCCACCCGCGACGAACGCGATCGCATGTGCACCCGCAAGCGCCGCTATCGCACGCAGGCCGACGCGCTCGACGCCGCGTCGCTGGTGGGCTTTGCCCGTGAACGCACGGCGTATCGGTGTCCGCTCTGCGGCTTCTGGCACCTCACCAGCAGTTCCCGCGGCCGCTCGCCGCGCTGATCCAGCCTTCGGCGCGAAGGTGCGGAGCGACGGCAAGATCGGCGAAGGCCGACGTTAATCCTCTTCGCGAAACTTCGCCCCGTCGCGTCTTCGCGCTTTCTCCGAAATCGTCGTCGCCCTCTCGCGGTTCATCGCGTGTGGCATTCGCGCACGCAGAAATAGCATCCGTTGACCTGCGGAAAATGACGCCGCGCGTCCTTCATGGCTTCGTGACACGAATAGAATTCGCCGAGGTAAAGGCGGTCGTGCGGCTCGGGCATGAACTGGCAGCCATGCTTGTGCACTTCGTGGTCGCCGTTGAACTGCGCGGTCTTGCTGACGTAATAGGGGTCCATCGCCATCGCCGCCCCGGCGCAGCGCCCATCGTTCCGCGGGGCGATCGCAGTCTCGCAGAGGACACGTTTCCTGGCTCCGCAGTTCTTGGCGGGAACGCGCCGCGCGTTGCCGGAGCCATCCTTTCACCGCCCGCTTTCTGCCACCGCATTGCCCTTGTCTGAAGCGGGCGGGTGAAAGAGACTTGAGCTGCCCGCCCGCCGCGACGCGCCGTCGTTCGCTTTTGTTGGGCCGCCGCCGGGACGGACGCTTCTCCCCATGAAAACCTCCGTGCGTTGGCTCAAAGCCATCGTCTGCCTGCTCGTCCTCGACTTCGTGCTGCCATCGATCGCACCCGCCGCCGATGACACGATCCCGCTCGATCCCGCCGTCCGCGTCGGCCGGCTCTCCAACGGCCTCACTTACTACATCCGTAAAAACGTAAAGCCCGAAAAACGCGTCGAACTCCGCCTCGCCGTTAACACCGGCTCCGTGCAGGAGGACGACGACCAGCTCGGCCTCGCGCATCTGATCGAACACCTCTGCTTCAAGGGCACCAAGACGTTCCCCAAAGCCGACCTTATTCACTACCTCCAATCCGTCGGCGCCAACTTCGGCCCCGATATCAACGGCTACACGACGTTCGACGAAACCGTTTACCTGCTGACGCTCCCGACCGACAAACCCGACATCCTCGCGAACGGCCTCAAGATCATGCGCGACTGGGCCAGCGACATCACCTTCGATCCCGCCGAGATCGATCTCGAGCGCGGCGTCGTCGTCGAAGAATGGCGTCTCGGCCGCGGCGCGCAGCAGCGCATGATGGACAAGGCGCTGCCCGTCCTCTTCAAGGGCTCGAAATACGCCACGCGCCTCCCGATCGGCACCAAGGAATCGATCGAGGGCATGAGCTACCCGACGATCCAGCGTTACTATCGCGACTGGTATCGGCCGGACCTGATGGCGTTCATCGTCGTCGGCGACATCGACCCCGACCAGATCGAGCAACAGATCCGCACGGAGTTCGGCGCGATCGCCGCCCCGACGCAGGATCGCGCGAAGGAAACGTATCCAGTTCCTGATAACGACGCGCCGCTCTACGCGATCGTCTCCGATCGCGAGAACCCCTACAACCTCGTCGTTCTCGCCTTCAAGACCCAGCCGCCGCGCTACGAGACGTCCGCCGATTACCGCCGCCTGCTCGTGGAGCAGCTTTTCGTCCAACTGATGAACTTGCGCCTGGCCGAGCTCACGCAAAAGCCAAATCCGCCGTTCATCATGGCGCGCGCCAACTACAGCCGCCTCTGGGTCCGCCAGAAGGGCGCCTACCAGCTGTTCGCCGTCGTGCCCGACAACGGCGTCAGCCGCGGACTCGCGTCGGTGCTCACTGAAAACGAGCGCGTCCGCCTGCACGGCTTCACTCCCGCCGAGCTCGAGCGCGCCAAACAAACCCTCCTGCGTGGCGCGGAACAGCGTTTCATCGAACGCGAGAAAACCGAGTCCGCCCAGCTCGTGCAGGCCTACGTCGCGCATTTCCTCATGAACGATCCGGCACCGGGCGCGGAATTCGATTATCGCTTCGCGCAACAACACCTCGGCGGCGTCACGCTCGACGAGGTCAACCAACTCTCGGCCAAATGGATCACGCCGCAGAACCGGGTGATGCTCGTGCAGAGTGTCGAGAAACCCGACGTCAAGCTGCCCACCGAAGCCGAGTTGCAGGCCGTCGTCGCCGAGGTCGCGCAGTCGAAGATCGAAGCCTACGCCGAGAAACAACTGCCCTCGCAGCTGATCGAAAAAGCCCCGCCGCCCGGCAAAATCGTTGGCCGCAAAACCATCCCCGAAGTTGGCGTGACCGAGCTGGAGCTGTCGAACGGCGTTCGCGTCGTGCTCAAGCCCACGACGTTCAAGAACGACGAGATCGTTTTCAGCGCGTTTCGTCCCGGAGGCCAGTCGGTGTTCCCCAACGACTATCACCTCGCCGCCATGCTCGCCGCCGCCTGCATCGACGAGAGCGGCGTCGGACCGTTCCGCCAACCGGACCTGCGAAAAATCCTCGCGGGCAAGGTCGTAAGCGTCACCCCGAATCTCTCGACCTACTTCGACAACGTGAACGGCAGCTGCTCCGCCAAGGACCTCGAGAGCGCCCTGCAGCTCACGCATTTGTATTTCACGGCGCCGCGCGCCGATCCGGCCGTTTACCAGTCCGTCATCGATCGGCAGCGCGCGATCCTCAAGAACGTCCTGCTCAATCCGCAGTCCGCGTTCTTCAACGAGGTCGAAAAGATCCGCTACCGGAATCACCCGCGCAATCCCAACGTCCTGCCGAGCGACGAGGACTGGGCGCAGATCACCTTCGACAAGACGTTCAACGCCTACCGCGCCCGCTTCGGCAGCGCTGCCGGTTTCACCTTCGTCTTCGTCGGCGCCTTCACGGTCGACGCGCTCTCACCGCTGCTAGAAACGTATCTCGGCAGCCTGCCCGGCCGCGCCGCGCCCGCCGGCTGGCGCGACCTCGGGATCCGCCCGATCACGGGTCCGTTCGCCGAAAAGATCCAGCGCAGCTCCGATCCGAAAAGCCTCGTGGTGCTCGGCCTCGAAGGGCCCGCCGCCTACACGCGCGACGAGGGTCACGTGCTCTGGTCGCTCGGCAACATCCTCGAGCGCGCGATGATCGACAAACTCCGCCTCGAGCTCGGCGGCGTCTACTACGCCAACGTGAATGCCGGCATGGATCAGGTGCCCTACGCGCACTACCGCTTCGACCTCATGATCCCGTGTTCGCCGGAGAACGTCGACAAGCTCATCGCCGCCGCCGAATCCGAGATCAACCGGATCCGCACCTCGGGCCCCACGCCGGACGAGATCCAGAAGGAAGTCGAGACGCAGCGGCGCAACGTCGAGAAGGACAGCGAAAACAACAACGCCTGGCGCTGGAAACTCGACAAGATCTACCGCGACCACGAGACCTTCGGCCGCGCCGCACATCCGGAGGAGCTGATCGCACTCGTCACCGCGCCCAATCTCCAGCGCGCCGCGAACCGCTACCTCGACCTGAAGCAGGCCCTCCGCTTCACGCTGTATCCAGAAAGCAAATAAGCGTGTTACCGCCGGTGAGGCGCGCGTCAGTCGCGGGCGGGCATCTCCAGCGGAATGATCGCGTGACGACGCAACTCGACGCCGCGCAGAAAGGTGAGGATCGCCCGCTCGCCGATCCGGTCGCCGGTCAGCTGCTTGTGCAACGCATCGACCGACGGCGTGGCCGCGCCATCGAGCGCGATCACGATGTCGCCCTCGACGACTCCCGCCCGCGCCGCCGGGCTGCCGGTTTCGATCCCGGCCACGAGCACGCCCGTTTCCTGAGTCAACCGGTGATGCCGCACGAGCTTTCGCAGCAAGGGCACGTTCTGCCCGGCCACGCCGATGTAGCTCCGCCTGATCCGGCCATCCTTGATCAGCCAGCCCGCCACCCAACGCGCCGTGTTGCTCGCAATCGCGAAACAGATGCCCTGCGCCGGACGAATGATCGCGGTGTTCACACCGATCACCTCGCCGCGGGCATTCACGAGCGGC
This sequence comes from Opitutaceae bacterium, assembly GCA_040255565.1. Lineage (GTDB taxonomy): Bacteria > Verrucomicrobiota > Verrucomicrobiia > Opitutales > Opitutaceae > Opitutus. The sequence continues at coordinate 309,201 of JBDZVH010000005.1, forward strand.
CCGCCCGAATTGCCGGGATTCAGCGCCGCATCCGTCTGGATCACGTTGTCGATCAGTCGTCCCGATGCGCCGCGCAGCGAACGTCCGAGCCCGCTCACGATGCCCGCGGTCACCGTCTGCTGGAAACCCATCGGCGAGCCGATGGCGATCGCCACCTGTCCTGGCCGCACCGAGGCGCTGTCCCCGAGTCGTAGAAACGGAATCTCGTCCGCCGCCCCGACGCGCAAGACCGCGAGATCCGTGTCCGGATCGTCGCCGATCAAATCCGCGGTGAGCTTGCGCCCATCGGCCAGAAATACCTTCAACTCACGGGCGCCATGAACGACATGGCTGTTGGTCAACAAGTAACCGTCCGGCGAAATAAAGAACCCCGAACCCGAGCCTCCCGACGCCGCGGAGCCGCGAACTTCGATGTGCACCACGGCGGGACGCGCCGCCGCGACCGCACCGGAGACCGCATCCGAATAGGCGTCCAGCAACACTTCATCCCCCGACTCGTTCGAGACCGGCGTGAAATCGACGTTCATGATGCGGGCAAGAAGCTCCGATCGCCCATTTCCGCAAACCGTCCGCCGGCGCCAGCCGGTTCACGCGGATCGCGCGGTTTCCACCTCCGCGATCCTCGCCCGCAGCGCGACCAGCCGTTCTCTCGCTCGCGCGAGGCGGCGGTCGAAGCGCACCAGTGGCGTGACCTTCGTCTCGCAGCGCGGCCAGAGCGGCAAGGCGCCCAGCGCATTGTCCAACTCGTCCGGCGAGCCGGCGCGCATGACAAAGGCAAACGCCGTCCCCGCCGCCGCCGGGCCGCCGGCCACGATCCGGCCGGCCTCGTGCAGCCGCTGCAGCCCCTCGAGCGTGGGCAGCACGAAGCGTTCGCTGAAGGCCAGCGCCTCCGCCGGCGTGGGAATCACGCTTACCGGCACCAGTTTCATTTCGACCAAATATTCGGTCTCCATCCCGCGATCGGTTTTATTCAACGTTTCCATTTCGGTTTGTAGTTATTTTTCTGTGACAGCCTTCGTTCTCAGGCTGCCAGCGCCGAGAGCGGCTCGATCTCGCGGGCGCGTCGCAGCGCGCGACCCCACCAGCGCAGCTGCGCCAGCATCAGGTGCAGCGTCCGGCGGGGACGCTCCGGGGCGAGCAGCGCGCCGTCCGGCCCGAAGCGCTCCCAGGCGCTCGTCAGCGCCACGCCATTCCGCACGGACACGGCGTTGAAACCGGCAAACACCTGCCGCAGCTGCTCGACCGCGCGGATCCCGCCGGACATCCCGCCGTAGGACACGAAGCCGACCGGCTTCGCCTCCCACTCGTCATGCGCCGCATCGACGATCGCCTTCAACGTCGCCGGGAAGCTGTGATTGTATTCCGGCGTGACGATCACGAACGCGTCGGCGAGCGCCAACCGTTCGCGCAGCGCCGCCGCGGCCGGATCGTGCTCGCCGGCGAAATGCGCCGGCAGGCCGAGCGTCAGCGGATCGACGACATCGATCGTAAAACCGGCCTCGCGGCGCATCTCCTGCACGACCCAGCCGCCGACTTTGTCAGCGAGCCGGCCTTCGCGCGCACTGCCGTAGATCACGGCCACATGGAGCGGCGCGGGCGCCGCTCCGGATTCGGAAGAGGTGTTCATGGATTCGTGAGTTGACACGCCGCGACGCTACGACCTCAACCTTACTTGAGGTCAAGAGGTGCACCATGAAATCCTGCGAGCGAGGAACGTTTCCCCGGGAGCTGACGGTCGGCGAGGTCGCGAAGCGCAGCGGCGTCGCCGTCTCCGCAATTCATTTCTACGAGGCCAAAGGTCTCATCCTGAGCTGGCGCAACGCCGGCAACCAGCGCCGCTACCCGCGCGAGGTCCTGCGGCGCGTCGCCATCATCAAGGTCGCGCAACGCCTCGGGTTTCCGCTCGCCGACATCCGCCGCGCGCTCGATGCCCTGCCGCAGGGTCGCACGCCGACCGCACGCGATTGGGCGCGACTCTCCGCGCGCTGGCACGCCGAGCTCGACGACCGCATCGCGCGACTCACCAAGCTGCGCGACCAGCTTACCGGCTGCATCGGTTGCGGCTGCCTTTCCATGAGCGACTGCCCGCTGCGCAATCCGTTCGACGAGCTCGCCGAAGAAGGCGCGGGGCCGCGGCTCCTCGAACCCTGATGCGCACGGTTTTTTTGCCGCTGTCACAAAACGAATCCCGGTTTCGTCCTTATTGGCGTATGAGCATTCCATCTCCCTCTCCTTCGCACGCGCCTCGCGTCAATTACCGCACGGCCTCGCCGCTCGTCATCCCCGCCATGCGCGGGTTGCAGGACGCCGTGAACCGCTGCGGTCTCGAGCATTCCTTGCTCGAGCTCGTGAAGCTGCGCGCGTCGCAGATCAACGGCTGCGCCTTCTGCATCGAAATGCACTCGCGCGAAGCCCGCGCCGCCGGCGAACGCGACGACCGCCTCCACCTTCTCAACGCCTGGGAGGAAGCCGGCGTCTACACCGCGCGGGAGCTTGCCGCGCTCCGTTGGACGGAAGCGTTGACCCGGCTTTCCGACGGCCCGGTGTCCGACGCGCTGTTCGAAAGCGTGCGCGCCGAATTCTCCGAGGAGGAGCTCGCCAACCTCACCCTCGCGATCGTCGCCATCAACGGCTGGAACCGCTTCAGCGTCGGCTTCCGCGTGCCGCCGCGTTTCGCGGGCTGAACGCGTATCCGCCGGTGACCGACACGTTTCTCGAGCACCGTCCGCTCCTGTTCGGCATCGCCTACCGCATGCTCGGCAGCATCGCCGAAGCGGAGGATGCCGTGCAGGAGATTTACCTGCGTTGGCAAAAACAGGATGCCACGCGGCTCGACTCCGCACGCGCGTGGCTGATCGCCGCCACCACGCGCTGGTGCATCGATCAGCTCCGCTCCGCGCGGCGTCAACGCGAGGACTACAAAGGCCTCTGGCTGCCCGAGCCGCTGCTCGACGCGCCCGCGGCTCCTCCCGGGCGCGCGGGTGCACTCGCGGATTCGTTGAGCATGGCGTTCATGTTCATGCTCGAGCAGCTCTCGCCGGTGGAACGCGCCGTCTTCCTGCTGCGCGAGGCGTTCGATTTCGATTATTCGGAGATCGCGGAAATGGTGGGCAAAAGCGAAGCCAACTGCCGGCGGCTGTTCAGCCGCGCCCGCCGCACGCTCGGCCGCCGCGATGAACCGGTTGCCGAGCCGGAGCCGCCCCGCCAGGCCGAGGAGATCGTGCAACAATTCCTGCACGCGTGCACGACCGGCAACCTCGGCGAACTGCTCGCCGTGCTCACCGACGATGTGGTTCTTTATTCCGATGGCGGCGGTCGCGTGCCGTCGGCGCTCCGTCCGATCGTCAACGCCGATCGCGTGAGCCGCTTCTTCCTCGGCATCGGCAAGCGCGGCGCGTTTCACGGCGAATCCCGGCTCGCGCAGGTCAACGGCACCGTGGGCGTGCTCCTGCGGCGCCGCGACGGCCGCCGCAGCGTCACCGCGTTCGCGCTGCACGGCGGTCGCATCCGCGCAATTTACCTCGTCAACAACCCGGAAAAGCTCCGGGGCGTCGACTGACGCTCAGCTCTTCTTCGAGGTCGTGACGAAGACGGCGCCGATCACCCGGCGCACGTTGTGGCTGTCGCATTTTGGACAACGGATTTCGCGCTTCCGCTCCTTTTCCATGTGTTCGGTGATCGTAAGTTCGAGCGAGAACGTGTGCTCGCAGTCCGCGCAGCGATAATCGTATTCCGGCATAACTCCTCCTGGGCTTTGACCGGAGTCTGACGGATTGCGCCTGCGCCGGCAATCCCGCGGCCGGACCGTCACCAGCCCAGTTCCTGCCGCACGTATTTCGTCGCCGGGCTGCCCCGCGAGAGCAGGCGGTCGTGGTAACGCTTCAAATTGAAGTTCGCGCCTTCGCGCCGCTCTACCTCGGCGCGGAGGTCGTCGTGCTCGACCGCGCCGACAAAATACGTCGAGAGTTGCGTGGAGCTCTGACACGCCCGCCGCCACTTGCCGACCGCCTCGCCTTCCTCCTGGAATCCGCGCCGGATCATCAGCTCCAGCGCCTGCTCCTCGGTCATGCCGGCCGTGTGCACCCGGTTGTCGAGGATCGCATTGATGATCGCGCGCAACCGCATCTTCAGCTGCTGCATCTTCACCTTCGGCCCGCCAAAACCCGCCTCGGCCATCACCCGCTCCGCGTAAACCGCCCAGCCTTCGATGAACGTGCCGCTCGCAAACACCGCGCGCACGAGCGTCGGCGCCCGAAACCGGTTCGAATGCGCGATCTGCAGGTAATGCCCGGGCATCGCTTCGTGCACCGCGAGGTCGTGCAGCATGTAATCGTTGTATTCGCGAAAAAACGACGCCTTGCGCTCCGGCGTCCAGTCCGCCGGCGTCGGCGACACCGTGAAGAACGTCTCGCCGTCCGGCTCCAGCGCGCCCGGCGAATCGCAATACGCGATCGCCACACCGCGTTGAAACTCCGGCAGCACGATGATCTTGAGCGGCGTGTCCGGCACCGTGACGAAATCCTGCGCCTTCACGAACGCCGTCGCCGCGTCCGTGATCTCACGCGCCCGCGCCACCACCGTGTCGTCGTTCGCGTGTTTCGCCGCGAGTTGATCCAGCACCGCCTTGATCACCCGCGCGCGATCAGCCTGCTCGCGTTCCCCGGCCTCCGGATGCGTCTGGCGAAACAACGGCAGCGCCGTCGCATAGATCTCCTCCGTCGTGCGGTCGAGTTCGCGTTCCGCCCGCGCGAGGATCTCCTCGGGCGAAAGTTCCGACGCCAGTGCGAACCGGAGTTTTTTCCGAAACCGTTCCGCGCCGAGACGAAAGTCGCCGTCGGCCCGCGGCAGCACCTCTTGCTCGAGCCAGCCTTTGTAATCGGTGAGCGCGGCGATCGCCGTTTTCTGCGCTGCCGTGATCTCCTCCCGAAGCTGTGGCGCCGACGCGATCAGCGGCTCGAGCTCGTCGCGCACCAGCGCGATCGCGCCGGCGGTCTGACCGATCGCCGTTTGCGTGTGAATGCGCGGCGGATGGCGCAGCGTCGCCTTGATCTGCGCGACCACTCCGGGAATCGCGTTCAACCGCGAGATCGCGCTCCGCAGCCGCGTCTCCGCCGGCGCGAACTCCCGCGCCGTCAGCAGATAAATGCTCGTCGCGAGGCTGTCGTTATACGAAAGCGGATTCCACTCGTGCGGCCGCTCCTCCACGAGCGTGAACAACATCGATTCCAGCTCGAGCGCGAGGATCTGCGCATCGACACGATTCGGGCCCGTCAGCGCCGCGACCTCGATCTGCTGCAGCGCGGTCCGTTGCGCGCGCAGCTCTTCCTCTCGCGCCTGCAAGGCGGCCGGACTGAAATCCGTCAGCTTGCCATCGAACCGATGATCGCCGAGCTGGGTGGCCGTTTCCGGCCGCGCCCGCAGGAGCGCTTCGATACATTCGCCGGCAAGTTTCTCGAAGGCCGAGTCCGCCGGTGTCCGCGTCTGTGCTGCGCCCGTTTCGCCCAGCAGCAGCGTCACCGCTGCGAGTCCGCTCAGCCACCAACCGAAACGAAACTTCATGGCGCAGGCTAGCCCCCGCCCCATCTCGTTCACAACGTCCGTTTTTCCTCGGGCACCATGGTTGACTGTAAGGCAAACGCCTCGTTGCCGCGCCTCCCGGCCGGCGCAGAGTTCACGTTGCGATGCTCCGCCCCGTTTCCCTCTTCGCCACCCTCGGTCTCTTCTTCCTGCTGCTGGCCACCGCGCCCTTCGTCGCGTCCGCCACCCCCGCCGAGCCGCCCAATCCGCTCATCCGCCAGCGCGCGGATCCGTGGATCCTCCGGCACACGGATGGCTTTTACTATTTCATCGCCACCGTGCCGGAATACGACCGGCTCGAGCTGCGGCGCGCGCCGACGATCGCGGGCCTCGCCGACGCCGAGCCGAAGATCATCTGGCGCAAACACACCACGGGCGTCATGGGCGCGCACATCTGGGCGCCCGAGCTGCATTTCATCGACGGCAAGTGGTTCATCTACTTCGCCGCCGGCGAAGCCGAGAAGGTCTGGAACATCCGCATGTTCGTGCTCGAAAACGCCTCCCCCAATCCGCTGGAAGGCGAGTGGATCGAGCGCGGCCAGCTCAAGACCAACTGGGAATCGTTCAGCCTCGATGCGACGACCTTCGCGCACCGCGGCAAGCGCTACCTCATCTGGGCCCAGCGCGACCCGAACGTGAAGAACAACACCGACCTCTATATCGCGGAAATGGATACGCCGACGTCGATCGTCGGCCGCCAGGTCCTGCTCTCGCGGCCCGAGTTCGACTGGGAAAAGATCCGCTACGCCGTCAACGAGGGTCCCGCCGTCCTGATCCGCCACGGCCGCGTGTTCGTCGCCTACTCCGCCGCCGGCACGGGCGCGGAATACTGCCTCGGCCTGCTCAACGCCGACGAAAACGCCGATCTCCTCGATCCGCGCTCGTGGACGAAATCGCCCGCACCCGTGTTCGCGACGAGCGAGGAAAACCGGATCTTCGGTCCGGGTCACAACAGCTTCACGGTCGCCGAGGACGGCACGACCGACGTGCTCGTTTATCACGCTCGCAGCTACCGCGACATCCCGGGCGATCCGCTCCGCGATCCCAACCGTCACACCCGCGTGCAGCCCCTCGCGTGGCGTGCGGACGGCACGCCGGATTTCGGCGTGCCGCGGCCGGATACGCCGCCGAAGTTCGGCACCTATGCGCGCAGCGAACTCTGGGCGCGCGACGCCTGCATCTATCCGGATCCGGCCACGCAGACCTACCTGATGTATTTCTCCTCGCGCGGACCCGCCGGCCGCGCGGCCGTCGCCGCCTACACGAGCAAGGACCTCGAACACTGGACCGGCCCGACGTTCGTCTTCGAACGCCCGGAAAAGTGGTGGGCCGACCGCGGCATCTGGGCGCCGGAGATGCACGCGTATCGAGGAAAGTATTACCTATTCCTCACCTTCGATTCGTCGCACCTGTTTCCCGAGCAATGGCGTAATTGGCTGCCGCGGGTGAAACGCGGCTCGCAAATCCTCGTCGCTGATTCGCCGCTCGGACCGTTCCGGCCCTTCGCCAACGGCCCCACTTTGCCCGAGGACATGATGACGCTCGATGGCACGTTGTGGGAGGAGGACGGCGTGCCTTACATGGTGTTCTGCCATGAATGGGTGCAGATCAAGGACGGCACCGTCGAGATGATCCGTCTGAAGGACGATCTCTCCGCCACCGTCGGCGAACCGCAGCGGCTCTTCGACGCCAGCGACGCGCCTTGGGCCGTGAAAAACCCGGATCACGGCGGCCGCGTCACGGATGGTCCGTGGCTCCACCGCACGCAGGGCGGCAAGCTCCTCATGCTCTGGTCGTCGTTCACAAAAGACGGCTATGCCGTCGGCCTCGCCACGTCCGAGTCCGGCAAGCTCGCCGGACCGTGGCAACAATCACCCACGCCGCTCTATACCGACGACGGCGGTCACCCGATGCTCTTCCGCCGTTTCGACGGCCAGCTGATGCTCGCGCTCCACCGGCCCAACCGCCAGCCCCGCGAGACGCGTGAGGTGTTCCTCGAAATCGAGGAGCGCGACGACACCCTGGTCTTAAAACATCCCTGACGCCGCGCCGCCCGGGCGGCGTTCTCCTTTCTGCCATGCGCCCGCTCCTCCTCCTTGCCCTGCCGCTCGCGCTCGCCGCCGAGCCGCTGACTCTCACGCTGCGGCAATCGCCGTCCGCCGATACCTCCGGTTTCGCCCTCGGCACCGCGCGCAATCCCGCGGGTTCGTCGCTCACCGTCGACAGCCGCAGCCTCCTGCTCGACGGGCAGCGTTGGACGCCCGCGATGGGCGAGTTTCACTACTCGCGTTATCCCGCCGACGAGTGGCGCGAGGAGCTGCTCAAGATGAAGGCCGGCGGTATCGACATTGTGGCGACGTATGTGTTCTGGATTCACCACGAGGAGATCGAGGGCGAATGGAACTGGCGCGGCTCCCACGATCTCCGGCGCTTCATCGAGACGGCGCGCGACGTCGGCTTGAAAGCGATCGTGCGCTGCGGTCCGTGGTGTCACGGCGAGGTGCGCAACGGCGGCCTGCCCGACTGGATCGTGCGTCGCGGCAACGTCCGCTCCGACGATCCCGCCTACCTCGCCAGCGCCACGAAACTCTACCAACAAATCGCCGCGCAACTCCGCGGTCTGCTGTGGAAGGACGGCGGCCCCGTCATCGGCATCCAGCTGGAAAACGAATACGGCGGCCCGGCGGCACACCTGCTCACGTTAAAGCGCCTCGCGCGCGAGGTCGGCCTCGACACGCCGCTCTACACACGGACGGGCTGGCCGGCGTTGAAGACGCCGATGCCGTTCGGCGAGATTCTTCCGCTCTACGGCGTTTACGCCGAGGGCTTCTGGGATCGCGAGCTCACGCCGATGCCGGGCAACTACTGGGCCGGCTTTCATTTCTCGCAGCTGCGGACCGACGCCAACATCGCCAACGAGGCGCTCGGGCGTCGCGACGTGCAGGACGATCCCGACGTCTCCCGCTATCCGTATCTCACCTGCGAGATCGGCGGCGGCATGATGAGCAGTTATCACCGCCGCATCCTCGTCGATCCGCGCGACATCGAGTCGACCACGCTCGTGAAGCTCGGCTCCGGCAGCGTCTCCCCCGGCTACTACATGTATCACGGCGGCACGAATCCCGAGGGCCGCCTGACAACGCTGATGGAGGAGCAGTCCACGGCGATCACCAACTGGAACGACATGCCGGTGAAAAACTACGACTTCCAGGCGCCGCTCGGCCAATACGGCCAGATCCGTCCGCAATATCATTCGCTGCGACGGCTGCATTATTTTCTGCACGACTACGGTTCCGACTTCGCGAACATGGCCGTCGCGCTGCCCGACACGCGTCCCGCCGGCCGCGACGATGCGACAACGCTGCGCTGGTCGGCACGCTCCGACGGCCGACACGGTTTCGTTTTCATCAACAACCACGAACGCGGCCGTGACCTGCCGGTGAAAACGGACGTGCAGTTCTCGCTGCAATTCGCCACTGCCGACGCCGCGCCGCTCGTGTTTCCCTCGCAGCCGATCACGATCCCGCCGCACACCGTGGCGCTGTGGCCGTTCGAACTTGATCTCGGCGGCGTCACGCTCGCCTACGCCACCGCGCAACCGGTGACGCATCTGACGCAGGACGGCGTGCGCACGCTGTTCTTCGCCGCCACGCCGGGCGTGCCGGTGGAATTCGCCTTCGATGCGGTCGAGGGCATCGAAACCTTTTCCGGCGAAACGCTCCGCCACGGCAAGCGCACCGTGATCCGCCATCTTCAGCCCGGCCGCGCGGTCGCAGTCCGGTTGAAAACCGAAACGGGCGCGCTCCAGATCGTCGTGCTCGACGAAGCCGACTCGCTCGCACTGTGGAAGGGTCCGTGGCTCGGCCGCAACCGGATCTTCCTTTCGCACCACGAACTGGTTTTCGACCGCGATGCCGTGCGGGTTCGCCAGTCGCCCGGATCGCGCGATGCAAGTTCGCTCCTCGTCTATCCCGCGCCCGAGAAGACCGGTGACGCCGCGGACGGCCTGTTCTCGCGCGTGCCGTTGAGTTTTCCTTCGCTTCCGTCCCTCGCCTGTCGCATCGAGCCGCTTCGAACCGCGGGCCCGCTGCGCGAGATCCAACTCGGGCGGGCGCCGAAGCCTGTCGCCGCCGCGCCGGTCAACGCCGACTTCGCCGCCGCCGCGGAATGGCGGATCGTCCTGCCGCGCGATCTCGACCTCGCCGCGGCCCCCCTGCTCCGCTTGCGCTATCACGGCGATGTCGCGCGCATCCGGATTGGCGATACGTTTGTGATGGACGATTACTACAACGGCGAACCGCTCGAGATCGGGCTGGCGCGCCACGCCGTGCAACTGCGCGACGGCGAGCTCACCGTCGGCGTGCTGCCCCTGCAGCGCGGTGCACCGATCTTCCTCCCGTCCTCCGCCCAGCCGGATTTCCGCGGCTCCGCCGCGATCGCCGAGTTGGTGGACGCCGAGATCGTTTACCGGCCGGCCACCGAGCTCACGCGCGCGTCAAAACCCACCGACGCCCGCTAAGCGCGCCGCCCACCGCCGCTGGCTGACGAAGCCGCTCAGCCCACGAGAAACCGCTCTTCCTCAAACGACCGGACCGCGTCCGTTTACCGCGGAAAGCCCAGACAGAGTGTCATACATTATATGACACTCTGTTTGGGGCGTGGAGAGCAGGAGGCGCGCGCGATGGGACGCGGCCGTGGGAGGAGAGCTGCGGCGTGACGTCTTCCCGTGGTCGCGGGGCGCGCGGTCACGTGACGGTTCAGGAGCGAGGGATTTGCGCCCGCCTCGCGTCGGCCGCACAAGCCGGAGGTCTTTTTCCCCATGAAAACCCTGCCCGCCCTCGCCTTCGCGCTGTCTGCCGCCGCCTCGTTGTCCGCCGCCGAGCCGGCGTTTCTTTCTTGGGCGCCGACGCCACCGATGGGCTGGAACAGCTGGGACAATTTCGCGACCACCGTCACGGAGGAACAGACGAAACAGCAGGCCGATTTCATGGCCGCGAAACTGAAGGCGCACGGCTGGCGCTACATCATCGTCGATATCCAGTGGTATGAGCCCGGCGCGGAGAGCCACGCGTATCGCAGCGACGCCGTGTTGGTGATGGACGACTACGGTCGGCTCCAACCCGCGCCGAATCGTTTCCCCTCGTCCGCGAACGGCGCGGGTTTCAAGCCGCTCGCCGATTACGTGCATTCGCTCGGACTGAAGTTCGGCGTCCATCTCATGCGCGGCATCCCGCGTCAGGCGGTGGAGAAAAACCTGCCAATCCTCGGCACATCGTATCGCGCGCAGGACATCGCGAACCGCGCCAGCATCTGCCCGTGGAATCCCGACATGTATGGCGTGGATATGTCGAAGCCGGGTGCGCAGGAGTATTACAACTCCGTCTTCGACCTGTTCGCCTCGTGGGGTGTCGACTACGTGAAGGTCGATGACATCTCGCGGCCGTATCACGATCACCAGGACGAGATCGAGGCGATCCGGCACGCGATCGATCGCACCGGCCGGCCGATGGTGCTGAGCCTTTCGCCCGGCGAGACGCCGCTCAGCGCGGCCGCGCACGCGCAGCAGCACGCGAATCTCTGGCGCATCAGCGACGATTTCTGGGACCGCTGGCTCGCGCTGCGCGATCAATTCGTGCGCCTCGCCGCGTGGAATTCGCACCGCCGGCCAGGCGCATGGCCCGATGCCGACATGCTGCCGCTGGGCGTGCTCAACCTTGGCACGCGCAGCACACGGTTCACGCCCGACGAACAGGTCACGTTGATGACGCTGTGGTCGATCGCCCGCTCGCCGTTGATGCATGGCGGCGACCTGACGAAGACCGACGGCTTCACGCTGTCCCTGCTCACCAACGACGAGGTGCTCGCCGTCAATCAGCACAGCGCGAATAACCGCCCGCTCTTCGACCGCGACGGCCTCGTCGCGTGGATTGCGGACGTCCCGGACTCTTCCGACAAATACCTCGCTGTTTTCAACAAACGCGACCGCGTCGCGCTCACCGCGGAAAACGCCCGCGCCGTCAGCGGCGCCGTCACGCGCGATCCCGTCACCTCACAACAGCTCGAGGCGGATCTGCGCGGCGGGAAACGGCTCATCCTCAGCGCCGAGCCGATCGAACCGTCGGGCGAATGGAACCGCATCGTCTGGCAACAGCCGAGACTCGTGCTGGCCGACGGCAGCGAGCGGCCGCTCACGGAGCTGACGTGGACGCAGGCCGACGCCGCGTGGGACAGCACGCGGGTGAAGAAGAGCGACGCCGGCGAAGCGCTCGGCGTCGCCGCCGAAATTCCCGCGGTGGTCGAGTTCGACCTGCCCCCCGGCGTCGTCGGCTTTCGGGTAACACCGGTGGTCGAGTCGAATGGCCGCGGACGCGAGCCGGGCCCGACGCGTTTCATGGTGGTCGTGGCGACGAACGAAAACGAAGCGAAAACCGCCGGCGTGCCGGTCGCGGTCCGACTCCCCGATCTCGGTTTTTCCGGCCCCGTCCGAGTGCGCGACCTTTGGACACACCGCGATGTCGGCGAAGTCAGCGGCGAATTCGCGCCCGAGATCGCGTTTCACGGCGCGGGCCTGTTCCGACTTTCGCCGGCGCGCTGACCGGCGGCTCTGGCGGCGGCCGCTTTTGCCAGACTGTCCGGCGACGCGGCCTTCGCCGGACCGGCCGATTTGATCTGCCGTAGCGTGCCCCGGCGCCGGTGCGCCGGATTCCCCCTGCTCCCACTCTGATGAAACTCGGTGTTCGCGCTCACGATTTTGGCAAACTTCCGGTCGACGAACTCGCGGCCCGGATCGCGGCTCACGGGCTCAGCTCCATTCAGCTGGCCGTCACGAAAGCCATCGCGGGCTTCGATGAAGATGCGGGCCGTCTGAGTCCTGGCTTCGCGAACACCGTGCGCGCGGCGCTGCAGAAGCGGGATATTCAGATCGCCGTGCTCGGCTGTTATATCAATCTGGGCCGACGCGACGCCGCGCAGCGTCCGCAGCTCGAACGTTTCAAGGAGCATCTCCGCTTCGCGCGCGATTTCGGCTGCAGCGTGGTCGGCACGGAAACCGGTTCGCTCAACGCCGACTTCTCGCGTCACCCGGAAAACGGCGGCGATGAAGCTTATCAGAACGTGCTCGCGAACGTGCGCGAGTTGGTCCGTGAGGCGGAGAAGTTCGGCGTCTTCGTGTGCATCGAGGCGGTGGAGCGCTACGTGATTTCCTCACCGCAGCGACTGCGCCGGCTGATCGACGATGTGAACTCGCCGAATCTTCAGGTGATCTACGATCCGGTGAACCTGCTCTGGTCGACGAACCACGAGCGGCAGGACGAAATCATGGACGAAGCCCATTCGCTGCTCGGCGACCGGATCTGCATCGTTCACGCGAAAGACTTCACCGTGACCGAGGGGCAGTTTCAGGAGCACCCGGCGGGACAGGGCCGGCTCAATTACCCGAAGCTGATGCGCTGGATCAAGCAGCAGAAACCCGGCGTCGACGTGCTCCTCGAGAACACCCATCCGTCGACCATCGCCGGGACGATCGCCTACATGCGGCAGGCATACGCGGCGGCGTGAGCCGCTCGTCGGCCGGGCGAATCCGGCGCCGCGTGATCGGCCGGCCGCGACGATCGCCGCGGCCGGTTGACTCGCCTTACTTCGCGGCCGCGCGGGCGCGATTCCGCTCGCGCGCCGGACTGCTTTTCTTCGCGCGGGATTTGGGCGCCGCCAACGTTGCCGCCGCTGGCGTCTCCTGCAGGTGTTTCGTCAGCCGCAGGACCTCGACGCCCGCGAGCAGCACGATGCCGATGCCGTGGGTGTCGTTGAGGTTCCAGAGGAGATCGCGTTTGTAATATTCCGAGGTGAAGGAGAACTCCGAGCCGCGGCAGACGCCGTGGACGTTGCCCAAGCGATCGATCGAGGTGCGGTTGAGCGCCTCCCAAGCCTTGATCACGGCGCGCACATACGGCGCGGCATCCTCGAGCCAGCCGTAGCGCACGCCCCGCGCGAACGCGTAGGCGAACATGGAGGTGCATGAGGTTTCCGGATACGAGTCGTGCTCGTGGAGAACCTGGTGCCACATGCCCGCGGCGTCCTGCTGGGCGAGGTAGCCGGAGCAGAGGTCGCGGAACATGGCCAGCAGTTCGCCGCGCAGCTCGTGATCCGCGGGCAGGACGGCGAGCAACTCGGACAGCGAGAAGATTACCCAGCCGTTGCCGCGGCCCCACGGCACGCCCGTCGCCAGCTGGCGCGAAAAGTCGTAGACGTGCGCCATCAACTTCAGCTCCGGCAGATAGAGGTGTTTCTTGAAACCTAGGAACTGCCGCGCCGCATCGTCGATATAGCGCCGCTCGCCCGTGAGCTCGAAATAGCGGCAGAGGAACGGCACGCTCATGTAGAGATCGTCGGCCCAGAGCGTGTCCTCGTGGAAGGTGTGCATCAGGTGCTTCCGGAAGAACGTGCCGTCCGGCAGCCGCACCTGGCGGTTGCTGATGAAATCCGCGACGTAGTCCGCGATTTCGCGACCGCCCGGGATGTCGTGATATTTCATCACCTCGAGCAGCGACGAGCCGAACGAACCGCAGTCGTCGAGGCTGTCGATGCTCGTCAGCAGGTGGTGGACATTCGTCGCGCCGCCATACTGCTTCCGGTCCCACAGCGCATAGTCGAAGATGTCGCTGCAAAAGCGCATGTGATCGACGAGGTAGCGCTGGGTTTCGTCGGAGCCGATCGCCCGCGCGCTGTGCAGCAGGCCATACAGCGTGACGCCCAGCGGGTAGTTCCAGCGGCCGTAGAGTGCGTTGTCGTTATATACCCGAACCCATGTATCCGGCTCGTCGAGACGCCAGTAGGTGTCGCCGCCCTCCGCCGGCACGAGCCGGTGCAAATCGCGCAGCTCCGTCGGCCGCACCGCCGCCTCGTCGGCAAACGGTCCTGTGTAGATCCACGCTTCCGCCGAGCCCTCGATGTTGCAGGGACTCGCGAACGCGACCGGTTCGCGGCCGTCGCGCAGCTGGAGCGTGAAGCCCCACTCGCGGCCCTGGGCCTTCGTGCGGACCATCACGTCGTGCTGGCCGAACGGCACGCGGACGGTCGCGGAGAACTTGCCGCCGCGAGCGGAGGTGAACACGACCTCATCGTCGATCGTCACCGTGATCGGGCCGTGGCTTTGGCCCGCAAGTGTGTAGTCGGCGGTGCCGGGGCGCAGGAAAAGGCCGCGGGTCCAGCCCACCGCCCAAGCGTTCGGCACGAGGCCGAAGATCCGGCGGCATTGCCCGGCGTTTTGCAGCGCCTTCGGCCAGATCGCCACGGGACGCCACTTCAAGCCCGTTTCCGCTTCGGTCGAGTTCTTGCCCGGGACCAGCGGCAGCTCGGTGCGCGTCGGCTCGCTGAACAACCAGCCCTCCTGCCCGGCGCGATCCGGGGTGGGCATGATGAAATAATACGGAAGCTTGCCGAGCCAGGTGCCGAACACCCCGCCGAAACCGCCGCGCGTCTTCTTGAAACGCAGGACGAGGTGATTCCAGCCCGCGTCGAGGCGGATGTGCAGGCTCTGGCGCTCGTCGGGATAGCGTTCCTCGAAGATCGTCGACCGGAAGACGCACTGCTGGTTGCGATACACCACCGTCGGGCAATGGCACGAGACGTCGAACTTGATCTCCGATTCTCCCTCCGACCAGATCCGCCCCCAGGCGTAGACATAGGCGCCGTCAGGCGCCTGCGGATACTCGGCGTTGAAATCCGCGTGATAACGATAGTCCTGGCCGCGCACGATGCCGGTGCGACGGTAGGCGCGGAAGGTCGGCGGGTGCGGCGGATTGTGACCGCGGTAGCGCCGCACGATGACGTCGAGCGTGCGCTCAACCTGCAGGCCAGCCTGCGCGAACATGCTTTGGTGATCTTCGAAATAGAAGCCCATACGAATTCGGAAAGTGACGGTGATCTCAGCGGGAACGCTTTCGCTGCAGTGACTCGGAGGCTTGTGACTTTCCGGCGATCCGGCTGGGTTTCTGCGACCACGAAGGACCGCGAGAGCCGGACAGAGGGGTGGAGATCAAGAGCGGGTTTGCAGGTGCGTTTGGCAGATCATTCGAATGCGCCTGTAATGAGCCGGCGAGACAACTGAGGCGAAATCTGACCGTAAGAATAAACGTTGCCGGCGGGCCGCCTCGTCAGCACGAAGCGGCCGCCGAAGGGTTCAGGAGCGGGCAGGCATCGCGTCCGGCACGAGGGCCATGCACTCGATCGCCGCGAGGCCCCATTGGGCCGTGCCGTTGGTGGACACCCAGGCCGCCTCGTGCACGGGCTTCAGCACCGCGGGTCCGTCGACCACCTTGGCTTCCGGCGTCGCCCGGCGGCCGCGACCCTCGCTGCCTTCGGCTCCGTAAAACTCCGACCAGGCCCGTTTCGCCAGCGCGGGATCGTTGAGTTCGCGGGCCGCAAACGCCGTGAGGCGCGAGTGTCCCTGCTGCAAACTGATCCCGCGCAGCGGCTGGCCAAACCGCTTTGCCTGCTCGTCCGCCGGCGCGTTGTAGTAGATGCAGTAATCGAGCCACGCCTGCCGGAAGGCCGGCTCGTCAAACAGCTGCACGAGCTCCGCGCACACCTCCACCAGTCCGAAGACGGCGCTCAGGTGCGACACGCTCACGCGATCGCTCTCGGAGATCGCGAAGGCGCCGCTGTCGAGATTGATGCGGGCGCCGCCGGTGAAGAAGCCGCGGGGCTGCGCCGCGATCGTGCGCATGCTCGCCAGCAGGCGTTCGCGAATCTTCGCGTCCCCCGTGCGCTCCCACTCAGTCAGCCAGGCCGAGGCGGCCGAGCCCCAGTCCGTGCCGAAGCCGGCGTAAACCTCCTTCGCGTTCGGATCGGGTTTCGTGACCCGGTCGGGCGCAACCTTGCGATTGGCCTGGATCACCGCCAGTGCGCGCACCGCCTCGATCTGCTCGCGCATGAGGTCGCCCACGCGTTCGTCGCCGGTCAGATAATAATAATAGCGCCGGTTCGCCGCCGTGCTGATGCGCAGCTGCTTCGCGCTGCAGCCCCAGTGAAGGACGTTGTGACGCGACCCGAGCGGCGCGAAGCGGCCGAGGTGATGCACGTCGACCTCGCCCGTGTGCCGGGTCATCGCCTCGGCAAAACGGAACACGTCCGCGCGCCCCGTCCGCAGGAAATACAGCCAGAGCCAGATGTCGGTCGAGAGCTCCGAATTGTCCCAAGCGAACCCGCCCACGTCGTATTTCCACTCGTGGCGATCGGCGTCGTAGCTGTGCATCACGTCGCCGTAGTTCCAGAACCCATACCAACGCCGCTCCTCGCGCTGCGTTTCGTAATACCGGAAATGCCAGTCGAGCTGCTCCTCGAGCGCGATCTGCGCCGGCGTTTCCCGGCTGACCGGCGACCACAGGCCGCCGAACACCGCGCACGACGACAGATATTCGGGCGACGCGATCAGCAGCGGCGGCGTGCGCACCACCTGCGCCAGCTCCACGAGACGCTCGCGCGACGGCGTCGCCGCCACCGCCCACAGATAAACCTCGCTCGTCCGCGCCACGCCCTCGGGCTTGTCGAAGCCAGGCTCGTAGTCCTCGTAGGTGATCTCCATCGCATCGACCTGCTTCGCGTAGGTATCGAGGTCCATGTCGTCGTGATAACCGCGCAGGTCCATCGCCGGCGCTTGCGGCGACCACAACCACACCGTCACCTCCGCGGCTTCGCCGGTCGCGTTGAGAATCTCGAGCTCGCTCGGATGACTCTGCCAGAAATTGCGCAAACCGAACGCCACCCCGCCCTGCGGCGTGCCGACATAGCCGAATCCGCCCGCGCGGCGCCCGCGGCCCGGCCCGATCCAGGTGAAGCCCGGCTTCGTGCGCTTCCGGATCTCGAAACCGTCCGCGCTCGATTGAAACAGGCTCCAGTCGCCGAACGCGGGCACGTAGTGCAAACGCGAGGACACGCGTTTGTCCCACTCCGAGATCGGCGGCGTCGCCTCGCCCGCGATTTGCGCGGCCCGCACTGCCGCGCCCGGATCGCGCCGCAGGCCCGTGATCCCGCGCACCGCCTCGCCGAACAAGTTATCCTCGCCCTCGCCGGCAAAACGCACGTGGCGATCGTGCAATTCCCCGCGCAACGGCACGTCGAAGCGCACGCCGAGTCCGCGAATGAAGTCCTTCCGCTCGTCGCCATCGTAAACGATCGTGTGCATCACCCGCACGGCGTCGCCGCCGGCGTAAAAATAAAGCCGCACGACGAACGGCAGCCACGCCGCCCGCGTCGCGTTGCCCGCGGGCGCGTGCCGGCCCTCGATCTTCACCACCGCGCGCACCGGGCCATCCTGCTCGAGCGTCACGCGTCCGATTTCGCCTTCGAAGTTTTCCGGCGCCGCCACGGCATCGGCCGATTCCTGCCGCAGCAGCACCAGCCGGCCGTTGCGCAGCAGATCGTGGCCATCGCGCTGGATGAGCGGAATCAACGCGCGGCCCTTCTTCGCGACCCGCACCGCGATCACGCCCGTATCGATGTGAATCTCGCCGCCTGCGTCGCTCGCGCGGAGCGTCTTCGCCGGCGCGGCGGGCGTGCCCGGCGCGAGTTCGGCGCCGTCGGCGACCGCCGCATCGGCCGGCACCGCATGCGCGGTCCATTTCAACGAACCGTCCGGCCAGGTGGCGAGCGGCCAGCTCTGCACCGGCACCGCGCCGGCTCCCGAACGCAGCGTGAAAGTCGTCCCCGCCTGGTGCCGGCCGCGCGGCCACGGCATGCCCCAGGTCACTCCCGGCAACGCCTTCGGGGCCGTCCCGTCGAGCCAGTGCACCGACGACACGCCCGATTTTCCGCCGGCGCGAAAAGTCGTGGCGGACGAGGCCGGGCTCTGCTGCGCCAGCAGGGACGACGTGAGTTTCGCAGCCGCGGCGGCAAGCGCGGTGTTACGGACAAATTGGCGGCGGGTAAATTGGGACATGGGAGTTTCGGAGATCGCAGTTCGGAGATTGGAGTTCGAAGATCGGGCAAACCGCCCTGGCGCTTAGGCGAGATGAAAGACCTCGCGCAGCTCGGTGGAGACGGGGCTGTTGTCCGGATTGCTCGGCATCACATCCGCCATGTGTTTCCACCAGCGCTGACACTCGGGGGTCGCCGCGATGGCGGCCCAGCGCGCCTCGTCCTCGATCTCGACGTAGCCAAACAACTGGCGCGTCTGCGGATGCAGGAAGATGGAGTAATTGTGAGCGCCATGCGATTTCAGCACGGCCTCGAGGTCGGCCCAGATCGGGCGGTGACGGCGCTCATACTCGGCTTCGTGGCCGGCATGGACGGACATGACGAACGCTTTGCGAATCATCGTTGAGAAGGGGGTCAGGGTTGAGAGAAGACGAATGAAACCTGCCCGACGTTGCCACGTCCTGCCGCAGTGACAGTTCGAATTTTCGTGGAAACGCGCCGAAAAATTCGGACTGACCGAATTAACGTTGAACTCGCCTCCCTCCTGACGAACCTGACCCCGATGCCCGCTCCCACCCTACGCACGCTGGCAAAAGAACTCGGTCTGTCGCGCACGACCGTTTCGGATGCTCTCCGCGGCTCTCCGCGCGTGAACCCCGACACCGTCGCGCGAGTCCGCGCCGCCGCCCGTGCGGCCGGCTACGAGCGCAATCCGCTGACCGGCGCCGTCATGTCGCTGCTTCGCCGTTCGCGCGGCCAGAAGTTTCGCGGCGTCCTCGCCGCGCTCGAGATGGTCGATGGACCGCGGCCTTCGCATGCCATCCGCTACAACGAAAGCGTGCTCGCGGGCGTCTCCGAACGCGCGAACGAACTCGGTTTCAAGGTCGAGCGTTTCGAGATCGGGCCCAACGGGGTGCGTCTCAACCGCCTGGATACGATTCTCCACACGCGTGGCATCCAGGCGCTGGTGGTGCTGCCTGCGTCGGGGTTCCCGGATCTTTCGTCGCTCAGCTGGCAGCGCTACACCGCGGTCTACGCCGACTACTTCATCGATCATCCGTCGCTGCATTGCGTGTGCTCCGACCATTACCGCTCGATGATCACGCTGCTGCGCGAGGTGCACGCGCGGGGTTACCGCCGGCCGGGGCTGTTCATGGACATCCAGCTCGACGAGCGCCTGCAGTTTCGCTGGGAGGGCGCCTTCCTCGCCCTGCAGAAATACCTGCCAAAAATCACCGCGGTGCCCGCGTTGCGGATGAAGTCGGTCGTGCGCGCCGACTTCGAGGCGTGGTTCAAGAAATACGATCCCGACGTCGTCATGGGCCACTATCCGGAAGCGATGGCCTGGATGAAGGCCTGCGGCGCGAAGATCCCGAAGACGCACGGCTTCGTCTGCCTCAACTCGCTGCGCGCCGAGGAAGGCTGCGCCTCGCTCGACCTGCAGGCGGCCCAACTCGGCGCCCGCGCCGCCGAACTCGTGATCGGCCAGCTGCTGCATAACGAATTCGGCATTCCCGACGAAGCATCGCTGACGACGATCCCCGCGAAACTGATCGAGGGCGAAACCCTCCGTCCGCCCGTTTCCTCGCCGGAGGAATCCACGGTCGAAGCGCCGGTCTGAAACCCGGCGCCCGTCCCAACGATCGCGGCACCGCTGCCCTCTCCGCGCCTATTCGCTGCGGAGAAATTCCTTCAGCCGCGTATCCCGCAAGTCGCGCAGACCGGTCGCCACGACGGCTGCATTCAACTCCGCGCCCAGCCGGCTCGTATGCGTGTGCGCATCGCCAAACAGCGGATCCACCTTCTCCGGCCCCATGCGATCGTAGACCTGGGCGACGCGCTCGTTGAGATCGATGAAGGGCACGCGTTCCTGCTCCGCCACCTGTCGGGCCCAGCCGGCATAACCGTCGGCCGAGCGAACGATCTTGCCGTCTTTCCAAGTCTTGCGCGGCACGAGCGAGCAGACGATCGGATTCAGGCCACGCTCCTTCGCCTCGTGGATGTAACGGCGCAAATACCAGCCGTAGGTGTGCACGACTTCACGCTCCTTCGTCAGCAGATTGTCGATCGTCTCGCTCTGTTCGCCGGTGCCCTTGATCGTGCCGCGCGCGCGCGAGTCGTCGTTGAGCGGGCCGTTGTCGTTGTGGCCGAATTGCATGATCACGTAATCGCCCGGCTTCGCCAGCATCAGCACGCGGCTCCAGTGCCCTTGCGTCAAAAACGTCCGGCTGCTCAGGCCGCCGACCGCACGGTTGACGACATTGACGCGATCCAGGTCGAACAGCGCCGGCAGCGCGTCGCCCCAGCCCCACTGCCCGCCCTCGCCGTCGCCGCGACCGTTGCGCACCGTCGAATCGCCGATCAGAAAAAGCGTCGGCAACTCCGGATTCCGCGGCTCCGGCAGGTTGAGCCAACCAATGCGATCGGCCGTCACCGCCGCGCCTTTTCCCGACACGAACTTGTCCCACGGGCCGCGCCGCAAGCCTTTGAGGCCGGCGACCACGCACGCCGCGTTCAGATCCGCGCCTTCCGCATTCGTATGCGTGTGGTCCTTCGGAAACAGCGCGGCCACGCGCTCCGGCCCCATCTCCTGATAACGGTCCGCGATGATCCGCGTGACATCGACGAACGCGACGCCCGTCGCTTCCGCGACCTCGCGATCCCAAGCGCGATAACCGCCCGGACCGCGCTCCACTTTTCCGTCTTTCCAAATGTTGCGCACCGTCGTCGAGAGCACGATCGGCGTCGCGCCGACCGCTTTCACGTCGGCGATCATCTTGCGCAAATACCAGCCGAACGTGTGCACCACCTCGTGCTGCTTCGTGAGCACATTGTCGATCTCCTGCGTTTCCTCGCCGATGCCCGGCAGCGATCCGCGGGCGCGCAGCGGACGATTGGAGCCCGGAGGCTCCTCGTTGATCGCGCCGCCGTCGTTGTGACCAAACTGGATCAGCACGAAATCGCCCGGCTTCGCATCGGCGAGCAGCTGCTCCCACAATCCTTCCGTGATGAACGTGCGGCTGCTGCGCCCGCCACGAGCACGGTTCGCGACATTGATCTTCGCCGGATCGAAATAATCCGCGAACGGCACGGCCCAGCCCTGCTGCTCCGCGCCACTGCCTTTCGCCGCCGTCGAGTCGCCGGCGATGAACACGGTCGGCAGATCCGGATTCAACTCCGTCCGGGCGGCCGCGGGATTGGACGTGAGGTCGGGCGCAGGCGTCTGCGCCACGGCGCTGAGCGCGAACAGCGACCCAAAAAAAACGGAGACCGCAAATTTCCAACGAGGAAACAGGCAGGGGCGCGTGTCCCCGCGCGCTTTGAGCGGCGCGCGCAAAGGCGCTGGCGCGCTAACGACGCGGACGGCTCGGAGAGCCGTCCCTACCCGTTTCTGCGCGGCGGGAGAGTTCGATCTTTCGCGTCGATTCGCGGTCATTCGCAGTTCCTTTTGCATGGTGTTCCCAGACTAGTGGTTCAGGGCGTCGCGGCCAGCGTGAGGTTGGGGCCGAGTTGAGCGGCTTTGTCTTTCGCGAGATCCTTCAGCTCGCGCGTCTCTCCGTTGTAGCGCACGATCACCGGCTCGCCGCGCAGGCTGCGCACCGTCGCCGCTTCCAGAAAGCCGTCGCGCCAGACGAGATCGACTTCGAACCCGCCGCGGGTTCGCAAGCCGCGCACCGCACCGGAGCTCCAGGCCTCGGGCAATGCCGGCAGCAGATCGATCTCCCAAACGCCGCCGGGCGCGCCGCGGCTCTGCAGGAGCAGTTCCGCGATGGCGGCCGTGCCGCCGAGATTGCCGTCGATTTGAAACGGCGGGTGCGCGTCAAAGAGATTTGGATACGTGCCGCCCCCCTGTGTCGAGATTCCGTCCGCGCCGCCGGCCGGCGCCAGCAGCGAGCGCAGGATATCGCTCGCGCGCTCGCCGTCGCCGATCCGCGCCCAAAGCGCGAGCTTGTGCGCGAGGCACCAGCCGGTGCCGCCGTCGCCGCGGGCATCGAGGGTCTGGCGCGCCGCGGCCAGCAGCTCGGGCGTGCCGGTGCGGCTGATCTCGTCGCCGGGAAACAGTCCCCACAAATGCGAGATGTGCCGGTGATGCGGATCGACCTCCGGATAATCCTGGAGCCACTCCATCACGCGCCCGTCCTTCGCGATGCGCGTCGGCGGCAGGCGTTTCACTTTCTCCGCAAGCTCGCGCTGCAGTTCCGCGTCGACGCCGAGAATGCGCGCGGCTTCGGCGGTGGCGTTGAAAAGATAGCGCAGGATCTGGTTGTCGAAAGTCGGTCCGAGGCACACGTGCGCGACGGTGCCATCCGGCAGCCGGAAGGCGTTTTCCGGCGAGTTTGCCGGCGCGGTCACGAGCCAGCGGTGCGTCGGTTCCTCGATCAGCATGTCGAGGTAGAATTGCGCCGAGCCTTTCAGCGTCGGATACGCGGTCGCGAGAAACTCACGATCGCCGGTGAACAGATAGTGCTCCCAGAAATGCTGGCAGAGCCAGGCGGAGCCGGTCGTCGTCGCGCCCCAGTTTGCGCCTTCGCCGGGCGAGGCGAAGCCCCATGGATTCGCCAGCACATGCGCGACCCAGCCGCGGGCGTTGTAATATTTCTTCGCGGTGCGCGCGCCGGGTTCCTGCAACGAGCGCGTGAGCGCAAACAACGGCTCGTGCAGCTCCGAAAGATTGCACACCTCTGCCGGCCAGAAATTCATCTGCACGTTGATGTTCAGGTGCCAGTCGCCGTTCCACGGGGTCTGGACACCGTCGGCCCAGAGGCCTTGCAGATTCGGCGGGAGACCGTCGCGGCGCGTCGACGAAATGAACAGATAGCGGCCGAAATCGAAATACAGCTGCGCGAGCCCGGGATCGTCGCTGCCCGCGGCCTGAATCCCGAGTCGTTCCTCGGTGAGCGCCGCCCGCGCCTCCGGCGGCGTGCCGGCGAGCCGGAGCGACACACGATCGAAATACGAGCGATAGTGCGCGACGTGACGCGCGCGGAGCGCCGCATAGGATCTCGCCGCCGCGGAATTCAGATCCGCGAGCGCCGCTTTTTCCGCATCGTCCACGGGACGGCCGGCGAAGCTCTTGAGGTCGGTCGCGCCGGTGGCGAGCAGCAGGACTTCGTCGGCGCCGGTCACGCGCAGCGAATCGCCGCGCGTCTCCACTTTTCCACCACGAGGCAGCACGCGCATGGCGGCCGCGAAGCCGACATTCTCGCCGCCTTTGCCATCGGCGAGCCGGCCTTTCATCACGAGCGTGCCGTCCGCGGTGGCGGCGGTCGTCGCGCGCTCGGGCCGGTCGAGCTTCACTTCAAACGAAAGTGCGCCGGGCCGGCTGGCGCGCAGCCGCATCACCATCGCTTCGTCCGGGGCGCTGACGAACGCCTCGCGCTCGAACTGCACACCGTCGCGTTCGTAAGCGATCCGCGTCACGGCGTCGCCGATGTCGAGCTCGCGGCCATACGCGTTCGCCGCGCTATCGCCCTCGAACACGAGCTCGAGATTACCGAGCAGCTGATACGAGCCGTAGGGCACGTTGGCGCCCTTGCCGCGGCCGGAACCGGCGCCGGCGCAGGTGAAATGTTCCGCCACGAGGCGCTCGGCCTCGGCGTTTTTGCCCTCGAGCAGCAGCCGGCGGATCTCCGGCAGCGCCGCGGCGGCGTCGGGCCGGTCGGCGTCCTGCACCGAGCCCGACCACATGCCGGCTTCGTTCAAGACAATGCGTTCCCGATCGGCGCCGCCGAACACCATCGCGCCGAGCCGGCCGTTGCCGAGCGGACTCGACTGCGTGAAATGCGTCGCGGGCGCGGCGAAGGTCACGAGCCGCTCGGGGCCGGGCCGTCGTTGGCGAAGATTGTCCACGAGTTCGCGGGGCACCCGGATCATCGTGCCATGACGCGCGCCGCGCGGCAGCGAGATCTCGGCCGTCACGTCCTCCCAGGTGCGGAGGTCGCGGGAGCGCAGCGCGCCATAGTGCTTTTCTCGATACACGTCGAAATACACGAGCGTATCGGCGCCGACCCCGATCGCCGTCGGGCCCTCGACCCAGTCGCGGGTGAACGGAGGCTCGAAGGTGCGCCACGGGCCTTCGATGTCGTCGGAGGTTGCGAGCCGCAGGTGCTTCTTCGGCGGCGTGCGCGTTTCGTCCTTCACGATCAGGTGAAACGTCCCGTTCGCATCCGGCAGGATCGTCGCGTCGATGACGCTGAAACCGGGATCGACGAACACGCGCGTCGGGGTGAACGTCTTCCAGTCCGTGGTCGTCGTGCAGTAGATGCGGTGGTTGAGTTCGTCCTCCGACGCACCGGCGGTTTCCGAAAACTTCCCCGGCACGGTCGACGCCCAGAAAATAATGAACCGCTGCCGCTTCGGATCCCATGCGACTTCCGGCGCCCACGAATTGCGCACGCCCGGCTCGTGCGCCATGACGGGAATCGATTTCCGCTCGGACCAGGTGAGAAAATCGCGCGTCGACGCGTAGCCGATGTGGTTGTCCCACCAGCCCGAGGTCCACACGAGGTGATACGTGCCGTCGGGACCGCGCAGCACGCACGGATCGCGCATGAGCTTGTCCTTGCCGATGGCGGGACGGAGGAAACTCGCGCCGCCGTCGAGCGCCTCCCAGCGGTAGCCGTCCTCGCTCCACGCGAGATGGAGGCCGTCCTCGCCGTTGCCGGTGAAGTAGGTGAACAGGTAAACGTCGTCCGACGCGCGAAGTCCGACCGACGCGAGCAGGAGGGCGAGGCCTGCGCTCAGCAGGCGGAACCAGCGAAGTGAGTGCATGGGGAAAGAAGCCTAATGAGCAGGCGAGAGACACCTTTTCGGGGCGAAGGATCGTCCGCAACTTCGGGCGCCGGCGGCTGGGTGGAAGAATGCGGGCGGAGTCGGACCCCGTCAGTCACCTGCGATGTTGAGTAGGGCGGATCTTTGACCCGCCTTTTCTCGTTTCCTGCGATCGAGGGCGGGTCAAAGACCCGCCCTACTTCGGCATGCGGGGAATTGACGCTCCGCGCTAGCCGCGGGCGGCGAGGCGCAGCACGAACACGAAGAGACCCACGATGCCGAACGAGATCGCGCAGCAAGCGAGGAAACCGATGGTGTCGACCTTGTCCCACTTGCAGAACTCCCAGTTCGAACGCGGGAAGAGCTTGGTGTGGTCGAAACGCGTCGGATTGCGGCGCGTTTCCTCCATGTTGGCGACTTCCAGCTCGGGCGTGTCGCCGACGGGCGTCTTCATCTTGCCGTAGAACTGCGCGACGCGCGCCGGATCGGTCGGCCGGCTGAGCCAGCTGGCGACGATCAGGACGATGAACGGGAACAGCGCGTCGAAGAAGAACTGCGCCGTGAGCCGCTGGCTGGGCGAGAGCGACGCGACGTCGAGGCCTGCCTTGCTCATCAGCCAGCACTCGAGATTGAAGCGGCCGCTGCCGACCAGCCGACTCGAAAGATCGTCCGGCACCTCGTGCACGACGGTCGCGAAATACACACCGGCCGGCTTGCCCGTCGGCGTCATCGCCACCTGCGTGAGGTTTTGATTCTCGGAGAGCGCCGGAATCTTCGACGCGGTCCACGGAATCACGAGGATCGTGATCGTCGAAAGCACCACGCAGGCCCAGACGCCCGTCGCCGTCAACCGGCGCCAGAAATACGTCATCAGCACGCACGCGCCGAAGGGCACGTTGACCGTGAGCACGATGTTCACGATCGAGAGAAAATCGCCCATCAGCCACGCGGAGATCGCGCCGAGCACGAGCACCACGACGATCGTGCAGCGCGCGTAGAAGACGCCCTGCTGCTGCGAGATGTTGGGCCAGATCTGGCGGTAGACATTGCGGACGAAGAGCGAGGAAATCGCGAGGGCCTTGGCCGCCAGGGTCGACATCGTGCCGGCGAGCACACCCGCGAGCATGAGGCCGATCAGGCCGGGACCGAGCAGGCGGTTGGACAACGCGCCCCACGCCGCATCCGGATCGGACAGGCCGCCGACGCCGAAGACCGCGATGGCGATCAGTCCGGCGAACGCCCACAGGATGATCATCAAGCGCTTCAGGTAGGTGCCCGACACGCCCGAGCGCGCCGCGAATTCGTTTTTGGCCGATCCGCAGATGCCCATGTTGTGACTCAGGCCTCCGTTCTGGACGATGCTGACGAGCAGGATGGCGCAAAGGCTGAACACGGAGAACTGGCCGACGTCACCGGAGCCGAACAAATCGAACATTCGCTGGGGCACCTTCTCGCTCAGGGCGCTCCAACCTCCGATCGCGTTCAGGCCGACCGGTATCAGCAGCAGCGAAAAGACGATGATCAGCACGCTTTGCAGCCCCTCGTTGATGGCGGCTGCGGACATGCCGCCGAGGACGATGTAGCTCCCGACCACGGCCGCGAACACGACATAGAAAAGATAATCCGGCAGCAGCGTGATGTAGCTGTGCAACTCGCCGCGGGCGTTGCGGTCGTGCAGCCGCTCGAGTTCCTGCGACTGCTCCGGCGTCAACGTCTGCGCCGCCGCCTGCTTCTCCAGCACCTTCAGCTGATGATAGCCTTCGATCGATGCGCGATCCTCAGCCGTCCACTGCGTTTCCTGCTTCACGACGAGCGAGGAGGCGATCTTGTAGGCGGTGACGTTCGCGAATCCGAGAAACACGCACGCGACGAGAATCTGGAACATCGCGTAAAAGAGACTCAGCTTGCGGCTGGCAAAACGGTCCTCGAACAAATCGGACACCGTGGTGAGCCGCGCGCGGCGGAACCACACATTCATGAACCAGAAATACGGATTCATGAAAACGGTCTGGAACGACAGCCACGAACCCGGCGCGCCCTGCTGATAGACGAAGCTCGCGGTGCTGACCGCGCCCGACGGCTCGGTCGCGTTGCCGAAATTGAGGAAGAACTGGTAGAGCTTGCCGAGCTTGCGGCCGGCGAGGAAGAACCCCTCCTCGGAGTTGTTGCCGCCCGACGCGCGCTTGCCGATGTAAACCACCGCCGCGAGGTAGGCGACGACGATCGCGATGTCCAAGATGTGGAGACTGCCGAAGCGCATAAAAGAAGTTGGATTGAGCGTTGCTAAGAAAAACCGCTGCACGGCAGGGGGCGCCGGGGCGGCTGAGACCATGCAGCGAAACGAATGGCGTTCAACACCGGCGACGGATGGACCCCTCTGACAGTTCGCGACCCGTCAGAATAGCGCAAGCGCACCGCGCCTCAAGGGGCCCCGCCGCGCAACAGCTCGCGCGCGAGTTCCAGGTTGCGTCGCACCGTTTGGTCGCCGGGCCGCAACTGCAACGCCTGCTCGTAACTCGCCACTGCGTCGCGCACCGCGCCGGTGACGAGCTGGCAGTTCGCCAGATTGACCCGCGCCTCCACGTGCGCCGGCGCCAGCTCGAGCGTCGCGCGGTATTCGTTCATCGCGGCGCGAAAATCGCGCGTCTTCGCCAAAAGATTGCCGAGGCCGTAATGCGCCTCGGCGGAGCGCGGGTCGAGCGCCACCGCCTCGCGCAACGCACTCAACGCGGCCGCGGTTTCGCCGCGGCGCGCGAGGAGATTTCCCAAGGCGAGCCGCGGCGGCGCCCAGGCCGGCTTGAGGCGTGCGGCCTCACGATAGTCGCGCTCCGCCGCGGTCGCGTCGCCCCGGCGTTCCTTCGCTCGGCCGAGATGATAATGCGCTTCCGCGATCGACGGATCAGCCGCGATCGCTTGCCCCAGCAGCGACTCCGCTTCGGCCGTGTTCCCCGCGTCGAGCAGCAGCGCAGCCAGGTTCGTGCGCGCGTCCTGCGCGCCGGGATCGGTCGTCAGCGCCGCGCGAAATTCCGCCACGGCTTCGTCCGACCGGCCGAGCTGCGTCAACGCCTCGCCGAGATTCACTCGCGCGCTCACGTAATCCGGATCGGAGGAAAGCGCGGCACGGAAGTGATCGACCGCCTCCAGGGGTCGCCCTTGCGCCAGCAGCAACGTGCCGAGATTGAAATGAGCGAAGGCATGATTCGGCTGCAGGGCGATCGCGGCGCGATACTCCGTCATCGCGTCGTCGATCCGGCCGGCCTCGGCCAGGGCGCGGCCGAGATTGTTGCGGGCCCGCGGATTGTCCGGCCGTTTGGCCACGGTATCGCGCCACAGCGTTTCCTCGGTGCGATAGGTTTGGTTGCGGACGAAGGTCGTCGCGCCGAGCGTCACCGCGACCGCCGCCGCGGTGGCGATCGCGGCCGTGGCGCGGGAGCGGGTTGCCTGGAGCCACGTTCGACTCATGAGCGCCGCCGCGGCGAGCACCGCGGCGAGCGGCAGATACATCCGGTGCTCGGCGATGGTCTGCGTCGCGACCGGCACGAAACTCGAGGAAGGCGCGAGGAGCAGGAAAAAGCATGCGCCCGCGAACCCGACCGGTCGATTCCGCATCAGCGCCCAAAACGTCGCCGCCCCCAGCGCCAGCAGAAACACCAGCGGTCCCGCCACCACGGCGGCCGAAGTGACCGTCGTGACGCCGTAATCGAAGACCTGTCCCGCCGGCCAGACGGCGAGCCGCAGGTAGTGCACGATCGCGCCGCACTGCGTCAGGAAATAATCGAGCGGCGGAATCGCCGCGTCCCACCCGGCCGAGCCGCCGCGGCCGCGATTCGCCAGCACGAGCCAGGCGAGCGGCAGCCAGCTCGCGAACAACGCAACGTGAACCCGGGCGTGTCGACGCCACGCCGCGGACAAAGAACCCGAAACAAACGTGCGGTCATACAACAGCACGAGGAGCGGCGCGATCGCGGCGGTTTCCTTGGTGAACACGCCGCACCAACTCGCGACCACCGCGAGGACGAACCAGCGGGACTTGGCCGGAGCGGAGGCCGACGCGCGGATGAAGCTGTAGAGGGTCAGCAGGACGAAAAGTCCCGCGAGCGCCTCGGCGCGTTGCACGATATACGTGACGGCGGCGGTCTGCAGCGGGTGTAATGCCCAGATTGCGGCCAGGGCGAGGGCCGCGCCGCTTTGGCCGGGCGCAGGCTCGTGGCGGTCGATCCGGGTGCGACGCACGATGCCGAAGAGGAGCAGCGCGGCGGTGGCGTGAAGCAGGAGGTTCGTCGCGCGAAATCCGCGCGGATCGAGCCCGTGCAGCGCGTAGTCGAGTGCGAAGGAAAGATTGAGCAGCGGCCGGCCGCTCACGGTTTCGCCGGCGGTGGCGGGCGGCTGCAGCCACGCGAGCGACGGCGGCTGACGCAAGGTGGCGTTCGCGACGATCGACTCCTGATCGTCGAGGAGAAAAGGCGCGCTCAGGCTGTTGCTCCACGCGGCGAAGATCGCGAGCGCGAGGAGGACGGCGGGCCACCACCCGGACACGCGCGGTTTTGCGGAGGCTGCGGCCGTGGGATTCATTACGGGTTTCAGCGAAACGCAGCGTGACCGCTGCGGGGGTGCGGGCAAGCGTCGCCCGCTCGCCCGTCATCAATAAAAAAGCTCCCTCACGAGGAGGGAGCTTTGTAGAGAGACAAACCGGGATCCGACTTAGAAGTCGAAGGAGCTGGTCAACTTGAAGCCACGCGGATCGATGATGCGGAAGGCATACGGCGAACCGTCATAGTTGACGCCAGCCACGCGCAGACCGCCATCTTCGAACACGTTGTCGATGTTCAGCTGGATCTTCCAGCGCACCTTGTCGTTGAGGATGCGGCGGCTGTAGTAGATCCAGAGGTCGGTGTAGCTGTTGCCATCGTCGTAGATCGGACGCGAGACGTCGGAGACGTCGAGCGAAGTGCCGTTCGCACCGCTGGCGCGGCCGTAGTAGCCGATGGAGGCCTTGCTCTCCCAGCGCTGACCACCACCCACCGAGAAGCCCCGGAAGCGGCCTTCAGTGAAGTTGTAGTTGGTGAGGAGGGCGCCGCGATACTTGCGCTGGCCCGGAGCCGACTGGCCTTCGAGATCGCGCGAGAGCGTCACCTGGGGAGCGAGGACGGCGTTGTAGTAGTTCTCAACGTTCGTCCAGCCGTTGACGTTGTCATGCGTGATATCCGACGTGAAGCCGTAGCTGGTCCAGAAGTTGGTCAGATCGACCGGGCGACCGCCCGACGTCGTGTAGGTGGCGAAGTTCTGGTATTGCGGCAGGAGGAAGTTCGAGGCCTTGGCCGCCTGCCAGATGGGATTCCGGACGGCGAACCAAGCTTCATATTCCTTCAGCACACCGGCGTACTTGGTGTCCTGACGACCGAACGTCAGACGCAGGGTCCAGTTGGGCGTCGGGTTGTAGTTCACTTCGGCCTCGTAGCCCGTCGCTTCCGCGCTACGCGTGGCGTTGGCGGTGCTGTAGGGGAGGCTGTTGTAATACTCGTAGGGCTGCTGCCAGATCTGAGCCGCCGCCGCCTGGATCCGCTGTTCTTCCGCCTCGGAGATATCCGTGGCGAAATCAGCCGACGTCGGATTGCGGCCGAGGTTGATCATGGCGATCGTGCGGGCCCAGTTCCGGAACGCGGTCGTGTCGATGTGGCCGGAGAGGCGGCTCAGCGTGGTATTGGCGCCGAACTGCTCGTTCTTGTTGCTCGCTTCGAACCAGGTGATGCGAGCGAAGAGCCGGTTATCCAGCAGGGAGAACTGGACACCGTAGTCCTTGCCCTCGCCGGACGGCTTCGGGAGCGCATTGCCGAAGAAGTCGCCGAACGCACCGTTCGGAGGATTGAAGTTGTCCGACTTGTTGTAGCTGAAGCCCAGGTCGCGGACGAACTGCCAGAAGAGCGAGCCCTGACCGGCACGGCGGTCGATGTTGTTCCAATTCTGGAACGGACGGAGGACGCCGCCGAGGGTGCGGGTGGTGCCTTCGACGCGCGACCAGCGGTTCCAACGGTTGAAGAGGAGATCGGTCTGATACTGGCCGTTCACCCAACGATCGGCGTTGGTGAGGGCGGGATACAGCACGGTGCCGTCTTCATCGAGGACCGCCGGGTTGGTGGTCGCATTGGTGCGGGCCTTGAACTTGTCCTTACGAACGCCCCAGGTCGCGATCAGGCGCTCTTTCCAGAGGAAACTGGTCATGGAGGCGCTGATCGAGTCGGTCTGCTGCTGACTGCGACCCGAACCGTCGAACGTGTTGTACGCGGTCCGCATCGTGATGTCCTTGAAGCTGCTCGACGGGTAGTCGTAGGTCTTGATGTTACCCGTGTAGTCGACGTAGTTCCACTCGCCCGAAGAGCGGGTCACGACACCGTTGGCGTCGCCCGGAGCGGCGAGATAGAACTGGCGGCGATAGGAGCCCTGCATGTTCCAACCGGTGGGAGCGCCGGCGGCGTTGTTGTTCTGGTTGGACATGTAGCGGACCTTGCCCTCGAGCGTGGGGCTATCGACGAACGAGAAGCGCTGGCGGATCGCCGTGCGCATCGACTCGTCGCGCGACCACAGACCGAGGATCTGATGGCGGCCGAGCCACTTCATCCAGCCGTCCTTTTGCGTGAAGTCGGGCGTGTAGGCCAGCATCGCGCGATAGTGATCGTCGAGCGCCTTGTTGATATAACGGTCGGGATCGACGTCCTCGACGAAGGGCTTGCCGAAATAAGGATTCACCGAGCCGTCCGGCAGATGCGTGTTCGTGTCGACGAACAGCGTGGCGACGTTCAGCTGGGCCACGGTGTAGTTCGTCTTCTGGGTGTAGTCCTGACGGAACCAGCCGCCGCTCAGGTGGAGGTTCGGGAGGATTTCCTGCTCCAGCTCGACGTGGTAGTTCTGGTTCTTCTCCTCGCCCCAGTTCATCTGGTTGATGTTAACCTTCTCCCAGTCGTAGACCGACTTGTCGCTCACACCGGGATAGCGGTAGTTGATCATACCGTTATTGATCGCGGTCCAGCCTTCGGAGCGGGTCCAGCCACGGCTGTAAATGTCAGCCCAGGTCGGGTTGGCGAGGATCTGCGCTTCCGTGACGATGAAGGGAGCGGTGGCAGCCGGATCGGTGGGCGTGCCCCAACCCGAGCGGTAGTTGTAGCCGTAGAGCGGCTGGAACCAGCTCTGGAGCTGACCGCCGCCGATTTGCTGTACCGTGCGGTTCGTCGACCAGCCGATGCCGGGGACGTAGAGGGGGTTCGTGGACGGCGTGTTGGTCGCGGGGCTGAAGCCGCCGAGGCTCGTCAGGGCCGTCTGGCCGAAGATGTTGATGCCATTGTATTGGGTCTGCGCGGCATTCCACTTCGTCGGATCATAGCCCGGGCGGGACATGATGAAGTTCCGCACCTGCTGGATGTGAGCCGAGGTCGCGTGGCTGACGTTGACGCTCGCGAGCTGGCCGTTGGCCAGTCGGAACTCACGCGTCACGGGATTGTAGGACGGCTGACCGGCCAGATTCCACTGCGTGACGAAGTCGCGCGGCGTGAGGGTGTTCGGGCGGCGGTTGTCGTTACGGTAGTTTTCGACGTCCGCACGGATGACCGTTTTCGAGAACGGCTTGAACGTGAGCGCGCCGTACTGCCGCTTGGTAATATCATACGACGGCTTGCGATCGAATTCGCGGTTGTCGTACAGGAACGCGCCATAGATCGCGAGTTTGTCGTCGATCAGCGCGCGGTTGAACGACAGCGTGCCACGATAGGAGCCATACTGGTCGACGCGGACCGTCACGCGGTTGTTATTGCGGTTCAACACCGCCTGCGCCGTGCTCTGGTTAACGATACCGGCCGGGCTGCCCAAGCCGAAGATCATGGAGTTCGGACCGCGGCTGATTTCGAGCGACTGGACGTTATAGGCGTCCATCGGGATCGACGCGATCGACGGATAGTAGTTGATCGCCGTGCTGGGAGCGCCCAGACCGCGCACGCGATTCGCGGTGGCATTGGTGAAGCTCGACACGGAGCTGCCCTGCGTGCCGCCCGCGCTCACGTCGAGCACGCCGTCACCACGCATCGTCGGCGTCGAGGGCGTGTAGGTCAGCGAACCCTCAGTGTTGATTTCGTAACGGAAGACGTCGTTGATGTCGACCGAGGCGGTGTCCTCCATCTGCTGCTTCGTCACCACGCTGATGGAGGCGCCGAGGTCGGACAGGTTCATGCGCATGCGGGAACCCGCGAGGGTGTTCTGCGCGAAATAGCCTTTGTCCTTGGAGGCATCGACCGTGAAGGGCGACAGCACAATCAAATCTTCTTCTTCCTGATTCGTCGTCGTCGCGGGTGCCGGCGCAGCGGTCTGCGCCCAGCCCACGGTCGCCGACAACATCGCCAACAAAGATACCGAGAGGTATCGCACGCATGACTGCGAGGTATGTAGTGGTGTGGTCATGTTCTTAGGAGCTAAGGGGACTATTTAAAAACGCACCTCGTCGAACCGAGCGACGACGAGACACGGAGGGAGACGAAACGGATTCGCCAAGGTGCAGCGGGGTCCGGGGATTCGCACTTCGTGCCCTGACGTGAAGCCGCTTCGTCGGATGGCCTCAACCGAACGAGCCCTCAGACAGTCCGAAGGAATAGGTCCGATCCGCCGCTGCGGCGAGGTGTATCAAAAAAAGGGATTCACGAGAAGGGGCGCTCGTGCCGGTGAAAATCCGCCGGGTAAGGGCGCCACCATAGCGGACGCGCGGCATTGTTCAACCGGACCGGCACGATTGCGCGAGCGCACGCGCAGATTGACAGCCGCGGCGCGCTCGTGCGGCATCGGCGCACTCCGCCGCCGGATCACCGCGGCCCGAACCCCCGTCATCATGGCAGACGCATCCACCACCGCCACCACCGAGGTCAACGAATACGAACGCGAGCGCGTGCCCAATCACGCGCTCAAGGGCCCAAGCTCCTTCTGGGGCATGTATGCCGGTGAGCATACGGCCGGCACCGAGTTCATGCTCGGGCCGCTCTTCA
This sequence comes from Opitutaceae bacterium, assembly GCA_040255565.1. Taxonomy (GTDB): domain Bacteria; phylum Verrucomicrobiota; class Verrucomicrobiia; order Opitutales; family Opitutaceae; genus Opitutus. Next base: position 343,478 of record JBDZVH010000005.1, read on the forward strand.
TCGCGTGGGGCGCCTCGGCCGTCGACGTCATCGTCGGACTTTTGCTGGGCAACATCCTCGCGGTCCTCACCTGGCGCTATCTCACCACGCCGATCGCCACTGACCTGCGAATGACGCTTTACTATAAGCTGGAGAAGATCTGCGGCCGCAAACTCGTGTCGTTATACAATCTCGCGAACGGCGTCCTCTTCTGTTTCCTCGCCGGCGCGATGGTCACGGTGTCGGCCACCGCGGTGGGCGTCCCCTTCCCCGGGGTGCAGATGCCAACCTTTACTGACACGATGCCGACCGGTCTCGCCTGGTGCATCGTGGTCCTGATCCTCGGCGCCATCCAGACGGTGGTTGCCGTGCGCGGTTATTCCTTCGTCGCCCGCGTCGGCCATCTTGCGGCGCCGTGGATGTTTCTCGTTTTCGTCGCCTGCGGACTGAGCACGCTCCCGAAGCTCGCCTCGCTCGAGCCGTCGAAGATCTGGACCGGCGTCGCCCTCAACGGCCAAGCCAGCATCGGCTTCGTGGGCATCGTGCTGTTCTCCTGGCTCTGCAACGCCGCCATGCACCTCGGCATGTCGGATCTTTCCATCTTCCGCTACGCGCGGAAAAACTCCTCCGGCTGGGCGGCCGCCGCCGGCATGTTCCTCGGCCATTACGTCGCGTGGATCTGCGCCTCGCTGCTCTTCGCGCTCGAACTGCAGCAGCGCGGCGCCGACGCCTCCAACGCCCCCGGTCCGATGGTCTTTTCCGCCACCGGCTGGGCCGGACTGATCTGTGTCGTCATCGCCGGCTGGACCACCGCCAATCCCACCATCTATCGCGCCGGCCTCGCCTTCCAGGGCGTGCTGCCCGCGATCTCGCGCAACACCGGCACGATCATCGCCGGCACGGTCGCGACCATCGCCGGGCTTTTCCCCGCGTTCGCCATGAAGCTCCTCGATTTCGTCGGCATCTACGGGACGGTGCTCGCCCCCGTCGGCGCGATCATCGTCGTGGACCACTACTTCGCGCGGCGGCTGAACCTCACGTCCAACTGGGCCGAACGCACCGGCTCGCCCTTCAATGTCGCCGCGCTCCTCGCGTGGGTGCTTCCGGTCGCCGTCTTCTTCTATTTGTACAAGCAATATAACATTTTTGCATCTTACATGACCGTGCCGGTGTGGATCGCCTGCGGCATCCTGTATATTGTTTTTTCCAAACTCTTCCTCCGCAACCCCGCGCCCGTCGCCGTCGCCTCATGAAACTCGCCCGCCTCGTCGCCCTTCTCGCGCTCGTCCTCACGCTCGGTCCCGCCATCCTCTTCGCCGCCGGAGTCCTCTCCGACGCCGCCATGAAACACACCATGCTTGTCGGCACGCTTCTGTGGTTCATCGCCGCACCGCGCTGGCTTCACGGCGGCACCGCCTGAGACACCGACCTCCTCCGCCGGCCACCGCTGCCGACATCCGCAACGCTTCCACGCCGGGCCGGTCGCAAGACCGGCCCGGTTGCTTTTACGGGAGAACTCCCATGCTCCTGACGATCCGACGATCCTTCGTTTGCGACTTCCCCCACGCGCACGACATTCCCCGTCCGCGCCGTTCCCCGCGCCTTATGCCCTCCCGCTTGCTGCTTTCGTTTGCCCTGCTCATTGCCGTTCCGTCCGCGTTCGCCACGGATCTCGCCTGGCCCGCCGTCCGCCCGGAGACGAAGCCGTGGACCCGCTGGTGGTGGCTCGGCAACATCGCCGACGAAAAATCCCTCACCGCTTCAATGGAAGCGTGCGCGTCGGTCGGCCTCGGAGGTCTCGAGATCACGCCGATCTACGGCGTGCACGGTTACGAAAAACAATTCGTCCCCTTTCTCTCGCCGCGCTGGGTCGGTCTGCTCGAACACACGCTCGCCGAGGGTCGGCGGCTCGAGCTCGGAATCGATCTCGCCAACGGCACCGGCTGGCCGTTCGGCGGACCGTGGGTCACCGATCGCGACGCCGCCCACTATCTCGCACACCGCATCTTCGAAGTCGAAGCCGGCAGCTCGTTCACACAACGCGTCGCCTTCGAACAAAAGCCCGTCCTTCGTTTCGCCGGCCCGCGCCGCGTCGCCCTCGACACGCTGAAACAACCGGTCGCCACCAACGACAACCTGCAGGAGCTCGCGATCGACCAGGTCCGTTTCAAAACGCCGCTCCCGCTCGTGTCGCTCATGGCCTATCGCGACAACACCGGCCCCGCGATCGACCTCACCGATCGCGTCGACGCCCGGGGCGAGCTCAACTGGACCGCGCCCGCCGGCAGCGGGCGATGGACGCTCTACGCGCTTTTCCTCGGCCAGCACGGCAAGATGGTCGAGCGCGCCGCGCCCGGCGCCGAGGGCTACGCCATCGACCACCTATCCTCCACCGCGCTCGACCACTATCTCGCCCGTTTCGACGAGGCGTTCGCGGGTCGCGATCTCTCCGGCCTGCGGGCGTTCTTCAACGACTCCTACGAGGTCGACGATTCCGAGGGCGAATCCGATTTCACGCCGCGTTTCTTCGCCGAGTTCCAACGGCTCCGCGGCTACGATTTGCGCCAGCAGCTGCCGCGATTCTTCCACGGCGATGAGCAGGTGCTGAGCGATTACCGCGAAACCGTTTCCGATCTCCTGCTGGAGCAATTCACGCAGCCCTGGCGCGCGTGGGCCAACCGTCGCGGCGTCCTCATTCGCAATCAGGCGCACAACGCACCCGCCAATATTCTCGATCTCTACGTCGCCAGCGACATCCCCGAGCAAGAGGGCAACGGCCGGCTCGCCATGAAGCTCGCCTCTTCCGCCGCGCACCTCACCGGCAAGCCGCTCGCCGCCGCGGAAATCGCGACCTGGCTCAACGAGCATTTCCTGACCACCTTGTCCGAACTGAAGGACAACGCCGACGACTTCTTCCTCGGCGGCATCAACCATGTCGTCTACCACGGCACGGCTCTCTCGCCCGCCGACGATCCGTGGCCGGGTTTCCAGTTCTACGCCTCCGTCGAGCTCAGCCCGGCGAATCCATTCTGGCAGGATTTCGGCGCGCTCAACACCTACGTCGCCCGCGTCCAGTCCTTCCTGCAACACGGCGAGGGCGACGAGGACGTGTTGCTGTATTACAATATCCACGACCGCTGGGCCGAGCGCGGCAACGGCGCGATGCCACACTTCGGCCACGGCCGCGATCCGATCGGCACCAGCGCTGCCGCCACCGGCGCCGCGTTGCTCGAGCGCGGCGTCGGCTTCGACTTCATTTCCGACCGGCTGCTCGCGTCCGCTCCGGTTTCGCGCTACCGCGCCATCGTCCTGCCCGACACGCGTCACATGCCCGTGGATACGCTCGCGCGGCTTGTGCAGCTCGCGTCCGATGGCGCGACCGTCCTCGTAGTCGGCGAGCTCCCTCGCCGCGCGCCGGGTTTCCTCGGCCCGCAACGCCAGCCGGAATTCGACCGCCTGCTCGCGCAGATTCGCGCCCGGCTTGAACGCCACGGCGACACGAGCATCGCCCCGGTCGGCCGCGGACGCTTCATCCTCGCCCCCGACGTCGACGCGCTGCTCGCCGCGTCCCGGCTCCCGCAGGAAAAACTCGTGAGCCTGGGCCTCGAATATGTCCGACGCCGCACGCCCGAGGGCGCCGCGTATTTCCTCGTCAACCGCAGCGATCGTCCGCTCGACGCGTGGGTCCCGTTCAACACTTCCGCCGACCGTGCCGCGCAATTCGAACCGATGACGGGGCAACTCGGCCTCGCCGCGCTGCGCAAAAACCAGGACTCCGCTTCGCATGCCGTCTCCGAGGTTTACCTCCAACTCGCACCCGGCGCGTCGACGATCGTGCAATTCCGCCACGACACCGCCCAAGCCCCCGCGTGGTCCTACTGGCGCGCGAACGGCGAGGCGGTTGAGCTCCGCGAACCGTGGCAGGTGCATTTCGTCCGCGGCGGTCCGCAGCTCCCCGCCGATGCGTCGTTGACGGCCCTGAGCTCGTGGACCGATTTCGCCGGCGATCTCGGCCGCGCGTTCTCCGGCACCGCGACCTACACGACGACGTTTCCGCGCCCCTCCGGCGGCGCGTCCGCGTTTGAGCTCGATCTCGGCCACGTCGCCGACAGCGCGCGCGTCACGCTCAATGGCCGCGAGCTCGCCACGCTGATTCGCGCGCCGTGGCGTGTGACGATTCCCGCGGACCAGCTTCGCGACGAGAACACGTTGACGATTTCCGTCACGAACCTCGCGGCGAACCGGATCGCCGATCTCGATCGGCGCGGCGTCACGTGGAAAAAATTCTACAACGCCAACATGCCCGCCCGGCGGCGCGAGAATGTCGGCCCCGACGGACTTTTCACCGCCGCGCGGTGGACGCCGCGCAACTCCGGACTGCTCGGCCCCGTCAAGCTCGGCGTCCTCGTTCCGCTGCAACCGCCATCGACCCCATGAAATTCCTCCGCCTCGCCCTGTTCTCCGCCGCGCTCTCGAGCGCATTCGCCGTCACCGACGACCGCACGTTTCCCCTCTGGCCCGAGGGCGTGCCGAATGCGAAACCGGAGGTCGGCCCCGAGCAGGTCGACGGGCGAGGCTGGGTCACGCACATCGCGAATCCCACGCTCACGTTCGTGCGTCCCGCCATCGATCGCCCCAATGGCACCGCGGTGATCATCTGTCCCGGCGGCGGTTATTCCGGGCTCTCGCGCGAGCGCGAAGGCGTGCAATACGCGAACTGGCTCAGCACGCTCGGCGTCACGTCGTTCATCCTCACGAATCGCGTCGGCGATTTCGGTCACCCCGCGCCGCTGCAGGATGTGTTGCGCGCCGTGCGCATCGTGCGTTCGCGCGCGGCTGAGTTTAAGATCGATCCGGCGCGCATCGGCGTCATGGGCAGTTCCGCCGGCGGCCATCTCGCCGCCAGCGCCGGCACGCTCTTCAATCATCCCGCGGGCAAAACCGGCGCGCCGCTCGACAGCGTCAACGCGCGTCCTGATTTCCTGATTTTGATGTATCCGGTGATCACGCTCGACGATCCCTACACCCACGCCGGTTCGCGCCAGCAACTGCTCGGCAAAAATCCGGATCCCGCGCTGCTGCAGCTGATGTCCGTCGAGAAGCAAGTGACGAGCGACACGCCGCCGACGCTGCTTATCCATACGCAGGCCGATCAGGCGGTGCCGGTGGAAAACAGCATCCTGTTCTTCCAGGCGCTCACCCGCGCCAAGGTGCCCGCGGAAATGTATCTGTTCGAACGCGGCGGCCACGGCATGGGCATGCGCGACGGACTCGGCACCTCTTCCGCGTGGCCGAAACGCGCCGAGGAATGGCTGCGCGCCCGCGACCTGTTGACGCCGGCCAAATCCTGACCGGCGACCGCCCCGCCTTCACTTCATCATGTCCATCCTTCGATCCCTCCTCCTGGCGTCCTTCACGCTCGCGACGACCCTGCCCGTTTTCGCGCAAACGCCGCCGCCCGCCACCGCGCTGCACATGATGCGGCCCGATTATCCGGTGGCCTACGAGCCGGCGACCGAAGCAGAAATCAAGGCCGTGCTGGATCGCGTCCTCACCTACGTCGACGCCGAGACGAAGCCGCAGATCGTCGATCGCGCTTCCGGTCAGCCGGTCACCGATCTCGCCCACCTTCCCGCGCACCCCGCGCTCACCCGCACGACGTTTCTGCTCACCAGCTACGAATGGGGCGTCACCTACGCCGGTATGATGCATGTCGCGGCCGTGACCGAGGACGCGCGCTATCGCGACTATGTTGACAGCCGTCTCGGCACCCTCGCCGCGCTCGCCAACCACTTTGGTGCGCAGCCGCTCCCGGCCGACCTGCCGCCGCGCGAGGCGATGCTCAGCCTCCGCTCGGTGCGGCAGCCGCGCACGCTCGACGATTCCGGCGCGATGGCCGCCGGCATGATCAAGGCCGCGCGCGCCGGCGTGCAAACGGATGCCCTGCGCCCCAGCATCGACCGCTTCCTCGATTTCATCTCGAACCGCCAGTTCCGGTTGACCGACGGCACCCTCGCCCGCAACCGCCCGATGCCCAACGCGCTCTGGCTCGACGATCTCTACATGAGCGTCCCGGCGCTCGCGCAGATGGGCGCGCTGACCGGCGAACGCCGCTATTTCGACGACGCCGCCCGCCAGATCGCGCAGTTCTCCGAGCGTATGTTTGTTTCCGATACGAAGCTTTACCGCCACGGCTGGATCCAGGAAATGGATCCCCACCCGGCCTTCTACTGGGCGCGGGCCAACGGCTGGGCCATCGTCGCCATGGCGGAACTGCTCGAAGTCCTGCCGGCCGATCATCCCGCCCGCGAAAACGTGCTCGCCCAATATCGCGCGCACGTCGAAGGGCTGGCGACGCGCCAGGGCGGCGCCGGGCTCTGGCACCAGTTGCTCGATCGCAACGATTCCTACCTCGAAACGTCCGCGTCCGCGATGTTCGTCTACGCCATCGCCCGCGGCATCAATCGCGGCTGGCTCGACGAAAAGGCCTACGGCCCCATCGTCTCGCTCGGCTGGAACGCCGTCGCGCAAAAGGTGAACGCCCAAGGCCAGGTCGAGGGCACCTGCGTCGGCACCGGCATGGGCTTCGATCCGATGTTCTATTACTACCGCCCGACCAACGTCCACGCCGCGCACGGCTACGGTCCCGTGCTGCTCGCCGGCGCCGAGATGATCACGCTGCGCCGCGGCAAGGGCGCCGTCGCGGTGATCCACGACGGCGGCGTGCACTTCGACCGCGCCACGGGGCACTGAGCCGCTCGTTCCCTATTTTCCGGCCGGAGCCGTAAATCCGGCCGCGTTCTCTTAAATCCGGGCTCTGCGAGCCCGGCCGTCTCCACCCGTCTCTTTCGCCATGAAATCGATCCTTGGCCTTACGCTCGCCCTTTTCTTTTCGATCGCCGCCGCCGCCGCGCCGGCCCCGCGCGTCATGGAGCGCCTCTCCCGCGGTGTCGTCGCCGTCCAGCAGCCGGACGGCGGCGTATTCGTTTCCTGGAGACTGTTCGCCACCGACCCGGCCAACATCGCCTTCAACGTCTATCGCACGACCGGCGCCGGTTCGCCCGAAGACACCGGGCCCTTCGGCTCGCGCCCTGACCCCTGGACGGGCACCCGGAAATTGAACGACGCTCCCCTCGCCGACGTCACCTGGCTGGTCGACGCGCACGCGCGGCTCGAACGCGAGACGCGCTACTTCGTCCGCCCCGTGATCGATGGCCGCGAGGGCGAGCCGAGCGCGCCGTTCGTGATTTCCGCCAACGCCGCGCCGCTGCCTTATCACGCGATCCCGCTGCAAACCCCCGACGGCTACACGCCAGGCGATGCCTCGGTCGGCGACCTCGACGGCGACGGCGATTACGAGATCGTATTGAAGCAGGAGCAAAATCCGCAGGACAACTCCCGCTCCGGCGTCACCGGCGACACCCTGCTGCAGGCTTACAAGCTCGACGGCACGCTGCTCTGGACGATTCACCTCGGTCGCAACATCCGCGAGGGCGCGCATTACACGCAGTTCATGGTTTACGATCTCGACGGCGATGGTCGCGCCGAGATCGCGTGCAAGACCGCCGATGGCACGATCGACGGCACCGGCCACGTGATCGGCGACCCGCAGGCCGATCACCGCAACGCCCAGGGCCATATTCTCCGCGGTCCGGAGTATCTCACGATCTTCGACGGCCGCACCGGTGCCGAGCTCGCCACCACGCCCTATGTGCCGGCGCGTCATCCGACGAAATCGGATCCCACACCGGAGGAGCTCGCCGAAATCTGGGGCGACGGCTACGGCAACCGGAGCGACCGCTATCTCGCCGGCATCGCCTACCTCGACGGCGAACGCCCGAGCCTCGTCATGTGCCGTGGCTACTACACGCGCGCCGTGCTCGCCGCGTGGGACTGGCGCGACGGCACGCTCACGCAACGCTGGGTGTTCGACAGCGATGCCTCGCCCGAGAACCGCGCCTATCGCGGCCAGGGCAATCACAACCTTTCCGTCGCCGACGTCGATGGCGACGGCCGCGACGAAATCGTCTACGGCGCCGCCGTGATCGACGACGACGGCACCGGCCTCTACTCGACCGGCTGGGGACACGGTGACGTGTTGCACGTCGGCGACCTCGTGCCGTCGAATCCCGGCCTCGAGATCTTCGACATCCAGGAGCGTTTCGATGAGCAAGGCATGAGCCTCCGCGACGCCCGCACGGGACGTCCGATCTTCACGATTCCTTCCGTGAAAGCCGCCGATTCCGGTGGCGACAAGGGCGAAGGCCCCGGCCGCGGCAACGCGTTCAACATCGATCCGCGTTTCCCCGGCGCCGAGAGCTGGGCCGCGGGCGCTGGAATGGACGGCCTCTACGACGCCACCGGCCGCCGTTTCCTCGAACGCCGTCCGCGCGGTTTCCCGTGCAATTTCGGCCTCCTCTGGGACGGCGATCTACTCCACGAGTTGCTCGATCAAAACCGCATCGTGAAATGGAACTGGGAAACGGAAACCATCGACCCGCTCCTCGTCGCCCATGCCTGCACCTCGAACAACGGCACCAAGGCGACCCCCGCGGTGAGCTGCGACCTCTGGGGCGACTGGCGCGAGGAGGTCATCTGGCGCACGCGCGACAACCGCGAGCTGCGCATCTACACGAGCACGATTCCGACGAAGCACCGGCTCTTCACGCTGATGCACGATCCGCAATATCGCCTGAGCGTCGCCTGGCAAAACGTCGCCTACAACCAGCCGCCGCATCCCAGCTTCTACCTCGACGAATCCGCCCCGTTGCCCGCGCCGCCCGCGATCCGTTATCCATAAGGGCGCGCCCGCCGTCTTTTTCAACCCGCCCGACCGATGTCCTCGTTGCCACAAGTGCTTCGCTGCGCCCCGTTCCTGCGGGGCGCGCTCCTGGCCGCGTCCGGCCTGTTCCTCGCGTCCGCCGCCTCCGCCCTCGAGAAGCCGGACGTGACGTATCCAATCTTTCAATTCCCCGCCGACCGGATCCCGCGCATCGACGGCGACGCCTCGGACTGGGCCATGGTGCCCGAGCGCTACGCCGTGCACCGCGACCAGATGCACAACACGTCGCAGTCGCAGCCCGCCGCCGGTGACCGCACCCTCGCCTTCAGCGTGAAGGTGGGCTGGGTGAAGGGCCTCAACCGGCTCTATTTCCTCTACGAAGCCGAGGACGATTACTGGGACTTCGCCTCGCCGGACCTGCGCAACGACACTTTCGAGATCATGGTCGACGGCGACGCTTCCGGCGGCCCCTTCATCGACAAGGGCCACAAGGAATTCTGGACGCCCGACCGCGTGGGCGAAGCCGCCGCCCGGCCGGACGACCGCATCAGCGTCAACGACGCCAACTGGGCGGTTCACGGGGTACACGCACAGAACTACCACATTTTCACGCCCGCGGTGGACAAGGACTGGGCGCTGATGTGGGGCGCGCCGACATGGACCAAGGAGTTTCCCTGGGCGAATGCCGCGCAATCCTTCCAGTTCAAACACGGCGAATCCGGCAAGCTCACGCTCGAATTCTGGATCACGCCCTTCGACTACGCCGGACCCGAAGGTCCGCAGCGCGCCGTCGAATCCGTGCTCCGCGAAGACAAGATCATCGGTCTTTCGTATATCGTGATCGACTATGACGGCCCCTCGCCGCGCGGCTTCTGGGTGCTGTCGCCGCAACGCACGTCCTACGGCCACGCGTCGGAGTTGTGCGCTTTCCGGCTCATGCCGCTCGAACCCGAGTTCGTGCCGAAGCTCGCCGCGCAATGGAGCTGGCAGGTCGTCGACATGGATCGACGCCTCGTCGCGTTCAAGGATCTCTCGGTCGGCAATGTCACCTCTTGGAAATGGACCTTCGGCGACGGCTCCACGTCGACCGAGCAGCACCCGCAGCACGCCTACGCCAAACCCGGCAGCTACGTCATCGTCCTCGAAGTCTCCGGCCCGGACGGCACCGCCCGCCGCTCGAAAGTCTGGGACGTGCAACTCCGCTGATTCCAGCGTCCGTCGCTTTCTCTCCCCATGAAACTCCGCTCCCTGTTCGGCTCCCTGCTGCTCGCCTGTTCGGTGCAGGCGGCTCCGGAGCTCCCGCGGCTGGAAGTCCGCGGCCAGGCCACCCAGCTCATTGTCGACGGGCGGCCTTATCTCGTCCGCGGCGGCGAGATCGCCAACACCGCGTCGTCAGATCTCGAATACATGAAAACCTCAGTCTGGCCGAACATGGCCCGGCTGAATCTCAACACCGTGCTCGTCGCCGTCGCCTGGGCGTGGATCGAACCGGAGGAAGGCCGCTTCGATTTCACCCTCGTCGACCAGCTGCTCGCCGGCGCACGCGAGCACGACTTGCGAATCATGTTCCTCTGGTTCGGCAGCTGGAAGAACAGCGTTTCCAGCTTCGTGCCCACCTGGGTGAAACACGACCAGGCGCGCTTCCCGCGCGTGCGGCTCGCGAGCGGCGACTCCATCGAGATCCTCAGCCCGTTTTCGACCGCCGCGCGCGACGCCGACACCCGCGCCTACGTGAAATTCATGGAGCATCTGCGCGAGGTCGATCCGCAGCACACGGTCGTCATGATTCAGATGCAGAACGAGGTCGGTGTCCTCGGCGACTCCCGCGATCGCGGCGACGCTGCCAACACCGCCTTCGCCGCGTCCGTGCCGGCGGAGTTGATGGCCGCGCTGCAACGCAACGAAGCCACCCTCTCGCCCGCGCTGCTCCGCCTCTGGACCGCCGCCGGCAAGAAAACCCGAGGCACTTGGACGGAAATCTTCGGCGACTCGCCCGCGACCGACGAGTTGTTCATGGCGTGGCACTACGCGCGCTACATGCATCACATGACCGCGGCCGGCAAAGCCGTGCTGCCGCTGCCCGTGTTCACCAACACCTGGATCGTGCAACCGGAGGACAAGCGCCCCGGCGATTATCCGAGCGGCGGTCCGCAACCGCTTTCGCTCGACGTCTGGAAAGCCGGCGCGCCCGCGATCGATCTCAACTGCCCCGACATCTACCTGCCGAATTTCGACGAGCACGTCGCCGCGTTCCACCGTTCCGACAATCCGCTCTTCGTGCCCGAATCGCGCGGCGATCGCGCCGGTGTCGCCAACGCGTTCTACGCCATCGGCGCGCACGCCGCGATCGGCTATTCGCCCTTCGGCATCGACAACACCGCGCGTCTCGTCGGCTTGCGCCCGCCTCCCGGCACGCCCGCGCCGACCGATCTCGAAAACCTGCCGCTCGCCCGCGCCTACGCCGTGCTGCGCGACCAGTCCGCCTTTATTCTCGAACACCAATCCGCCGGCACCCTCCGCGCCGCCTGGCTCAACCGCGACAAGCCCGCGCAAGACATCAAACTCGGCAACCACACCCTGCACGTCGAACTCCGCCGCAATTCCCGCGACCAGAGTTTCATGAGCGACACCGGTTACGCGCTTATCGCCGCGCTCGGTCCCGACGAATTCCTCGTCACCGCGACCGACGTGCAGATCACGTTCTCTCCGGCCACGCCGGGCGATCCGATCGACGGCATCGCGGACGCCGAAACCGGCACGTTCCGGGACGGTCGCTGGACCGCGACCCGCAAGATGAGCGGCGACGACATCATGCTGAATTATCATCTCGCCGAACAAGCTGCCGCGCACCAGTCCGGCGCCGGCCTCCGTTTCGGTCCCGACGGCCCGACCAGCCAGCGCGTCACGCTCTACCGCTACCGGTAAACCGCCGCGCACTCCACGTTCCGCCCGCCGTCACGCATGTCGTTCCTCCGTTTCTTCCTGCTGCCGTTTCTCGCCAGCGCCGCTCTCGCCATGACGCCCGTCGATTTCAATGTGCGCGATTTCGGCGCGAAGGGCGATGGTGTCGCCCTCGACTCGCCAGCGATCAACGCCGCGATCGAGGCGGCGGCCGCCGCCGGTGGAGGTGTCGTCCGCCTTCCTGCTGGCCGCTACCTGAGCTTCTCGCTCCGGCTGCGCAGCCACCTGCAGCTGCGCTTCGATCCCGGCGCCGTCCTCGTCGCGGTCGACCCCGCCTCCGGGCTCGGCCGCTACGACGACCCGGAACCGAATCCCTCCAATCTGTATCAGGATTTCGGGCACAGTCACTGGCGCAACAGCCTGATCTGGGGCGAGGGCCTGGAAAACGTTTCCATCGTCGGTCCCGGCTTCATCGACGGCACTGCGGGACTCGTCCGCCACGGACCGCCGCCGAAACGCCCGGTCGGCGAACCCGGCAGCGGCCAGGCCCGCGGCCCGGAACGCGACATGAGCGGCATCGGCAACAAGGCCATCGCGCTGAAGAACTGCCGCAACGTCACGCTCCGCGATTTCTCCGTGCTCAACGCCGGCCACTTCGCGCTCCTCGCCACCGGCGTCGACCACCTCACGATCGACAACGTCAAGGTCGACTCGAATCGCGACGGCTTTGACATCGACGCCTGCCGCCACGTGCGCATCTCGAACTGCAGCGTCAACACGCCAAACGACGACGCCATCGTGCTCAAGGCCAGTTACGCGCTCGGCGAGCGCCGCTCGACGGAGAACGTCATCATCACCAACTGCACGGTGAGCGGTTTCGACGTTGGCTCGATGCTCGACGGCACGTTCCGTCGCACGCAGGAACGCGCGCCCGATCGCGACGGTCCGACCGGCCGCATCAAGTTCGGCACCGAGTCGAACGGTGATTTTCGCAACATCACCATCGCGAACTGCATCTTTGTCCGCTCCCGCGGCCTCGCGCTCGAAAGCGTCGACGGCGGGGTGATCGAGGATGTCACCGTCACGAATCTCGCGATGAGCGAAATCGTGAACGCGCCGATCTTCCTCCGACTGGGCAACCGCGCCCGCGGCCCCGCCGGCACGCCGATCGGCGCCATCCGGCGGGTGCAAATCAGCCATGTCACCGTCAACGACTGCGACGCGCGTTATCCGATCCTGATCGCGGGGCTCGAAAATTATCCGATCGAGGACCTCACGCTCAGCGACCTGCATCTCGTCTCCCGCGGCGGCCTTTCTCCCGAGATCGTCGCGCGTCAGCCCGCGGAGCTCGTGAACCCGTTTTTCCTCCGCGGCGATGAAGCAGGCATCACGGGTCCGCGCGATCCGTTCGCGGTGCCCCAGCGCGCCGCCGCTTATCCCGAGCCGAGCATGTTCGGGCTGCTGCCCGCCAGTTTCGTCTACGCGCGTCACGTGCGCGCGCTGACCGTATCCGCGGTTACGTTACGCTTCCAGGCGGCCGACACCCGGCCGCTGGTCGTGCTCGAGCAGGCGGAGGGCGTCACGTTCGAAAATGTCCGCCTGCCCGCCGATCCGGCTTCGCCGCGCTTCGTGCTGCGACAGGTCGCCGATTTCGAAGCGCACCGGTGTACGGGCGTCGACGACGTCCGCTTCGACGCCGTGTCCGACCACAGCTTTTAGGGCGGCGGCGTTCCGCTCGGCAGGTTCCGGCACTCCGCGGTAGCGGCGGATCTTTGACCCGCCTTCGATTGCTTGCGGCATCGTTTCCTTGCTCCACGCGCGGGGAGGGACGACAATCCTCTCCAGGTTCACACACGCACCCCGGTTCACTGACGCCTAGAGTCTTCAGTCGAACATGAATGCCTTCATCCGTTGCGGAGCCGTTTTCGGCTTGGCCGTCGCGACCCGTGTCGCAGGCGCATCAAACCTGCCGCTGCCCGCGCTCACCACTCCGACCAACGAGCGGGAACCGGGCTTCCATTTGGAGCTGTTGCCCAAAGCGTTTCAGCGCAATCCGCAGCTGGAAATGACCGTGCTGACGGAGGTCACCCCCGATGGACGAGCGCAGCCAGCCCCGGCGCCGGAGAGCCCCGCCTACTACGCGATCTATAACTCCGGCATGCAGCAACGCGGCCAACCGGTGGCGGGGTTCACCGCCCCCGACCCCGTCTATTTGGAAGACGTGCTCCGGCGCGCACTTCGCGCCAGCGGTTTCCTGCCGGCGGACCCGGAACATGCCCCCTCCGTGTTCCTGGTTCTGCATTGGGGCGTCCACTCGCAGATGGATTTCGAGATGCGCCGGATGTTTCCGGAACTGGCGCTGCGGCACCGCCTGGAGCGGATGCGACTCGTCGGCGGCCGGCGTTTCGAAACGTTCCTCCTCCGGCACATCCAGTTTGCCGAAGGTCGGGTGCCACTGCCTTCCAAGCAGGAGAATCTGCACGATCAGGCGATGCAGGATATCTATTTCGCCATCGTATCCGCCTACGATTACGCCGCGCTCAGCAACGGCCGGCGCCGACTGCTCTGGCGCACCAGCCTCACCGCCGGAGCCACCGGCGTCTCGCTGCGCGAGTCGATGCCCGCGCTCCTCCTCAGCGGCGGACCGTATTTCGGCCGCGAGATGCCCGAGCCCGAGTTCGTGTTCCGCCGGTTGCGGCGAGGCGTCGTCGAGTTCGGCGAACCGCAGGTGGTGGAAACGGATGTCGACCTGTCGCGGTGAGCGGCGCGGGCGGACGGAGCGGGTGGCGTTCGAACTGACCGGCGCGCAGTACAGGTTGCGCGCCATCCGAAACCCGGCGAGGCTCCGCGCCCCTGCCCATGACCGCCTCGCTTCTCCGTGCGTTTCGTCGCACCGTCATTATCGCGGCTGCCTTCGCCGCCACCGCCTGTGCGGAGGCGTCGTGGCCCCGGCACTACGATTTCGCGGCGATGGCACCCACCGCGACCTTCCCCGCGGAAAACGGCGCGGGCTTCGATCTCGGCACCGCACCGAGCGCCGAAGGCCGGCCGTTCTTCTTTTCGGTCGCGCTGCCGGAGGGCAACTATCGCGTGAGCGTCACGTTCGGCGATGCCGCCACCGCGTCCGACAACACCGTGAAAGCCGAATCGCGCCAGCTCATGCTCGAGCGCGTGACCACCCGTGCCGGCGAATTCGTCACCCGCCGCTTCTTCGTTAACGTCCGCAACCGCCAGATCCCGCCGCCCGAGAAATTCGCTCCCGGCGGCACCGCGGTCGTGTTGAACGAACGCGAAACCGACCTGCTGCGCTGGGACGACAAGCTCACGCTCGAGTTCAACGGTTCCGCGCCGCGCGTCGCCGCGATCGACATCGAACCGGCCGCCGTCCCGACCGTGTTCCTGCTCGGCGACTCCACGGTGACTGACCAGCCTTACGAGCCGGCCGCGAGCTGGGGCCAGATGCTACCGCGCTTTCTCGAGAAAGTCGCCGTCGCCAATCACGCCGAGTCGGGCGAAACGATGAAGTCGTTCATTTCCGGCCTGCGCCTTGCCAAGGTGCTCAGCCAGGCGAAGGCGGGCGATTACTTCTTCATCCAGTTCGGTCACAACGACGAGAAGCGCAACTGGCCGCAAACCTACGTCGACGCCCACACAACCTACCGCGCCTACCTGCGCGTGTTCATCGCGGAAGCGCGCCTGCGCGGCGTGACGCCCGTGCTGGTCACCTCGATGCAGCGCCGGACGTTCGATGAGCAGGGCAAAATCCGCAATACGCACGGCGACTACACCGAGGCGGTTCGGATCGTCGCCGCCGAGGAGAACGTCGCCCTGATCGATCTCGATCGCATGAGCGTCGCGTTCTACGAAGCGCTCGGCCAGAAACGCGCGCCGCTCGCCTTCAACCAGGGCGGCAAGGACGCCACGCATCACAACAACTACGGCGCCTACGAACTCGCCAAGTGCGTGGTGCAGGGCATCAGCGACGCCAACCTGCCGCTCGCAAAAAAGATCGTCGCGGATTTCGCCGGCTTCGACCCGGGCCAGCCCGACGCGCCCGAGACGTTTCAGTTCGCCGCAAGTCCGCTCCGCAGCGACACACGCCTGCGCGGCAACTGAGAGCGCCGCGCGGCGGCCGCTCAGCCGCCGCGCAACGCCTGCGCGACCGCCGCAAGCAGTTCGTCCGCGGTGAACGGCTTGCGCAGCTGCGGCTTGAGCGTCTCGCCGGCCGACGCGAGTTGCGACGGATCGTAGCCGCTCATCAGCAGCACGCGAAGCGCGGGTTTGTCGGCGGCCAGCCGCGCCGCGAGTTCGTGGCCGTCGACCTTGCCCGGCATCACCACGTCGCTGAGCAGCAGATCGACCTCGGCGCGGTGGGTGGCCCACTGCTCCAGCGCATCGGTCCCGCACTTCGCCTCGATCACGCGATAGCCCTGGCGCCGCAGGATCGACGTCACGAGCATGCGCACCGCCACCTCGTCCTCGGCGACCAGCACGGTGGCATCGCCGCGCGGACAGCTCGCGGGCGCCGCCTCGGCATCGCCGGTCGCCTCCACCCGTTCGCTGCGCGGCAGATAAACGTGAAACGTCGTGCCCTCGCCGAGGCGCGTGTCGACCTCGATCCAGCCCTGGTGCTGCAACACGATCCCGAGTGAAATCGCCAGCCCGAGCCCGGTGCCCTTGCCCGCGGCCTTGGTGGTGTAGAAGGGTTCGAAGATCTGCGGCAGCACCTCCGGCGGGATGCCGCAGCCCGTATCCGAAACGGTGAGACGCACGTGCGGGCCGGGCCGCGCGCGCGGCTCACGCTGGCAATGCTCCGCGGTGACCGTCGCGGCGGACGTCGCGATCACGAGCCGCCCGCCCTTCGGCATCGCATCGCGGGCGTTCACCGCCATGTTCAACACGACCTGCTCCAGCATGCCGAGATCGGCATGTGTCCGCAGCGGCTCGCCCGCGGTGCGGCTCTCGAGCTCGATGCGCTCGCCGATCACGTGGCGCAGGAGCTTGCCCACGCCCGCGACGACGTCGTTGAGATCGAGCGTCTCCGGCTGCATCGCCTGATGGCGGCTGAACACCAGGAGCTGCCGCGTGAGATTCGTCGCTCGCTGCGCGGCGGCGCGGATGTCGCGCCCCGCGTTTTCCCGCTCGACCGGCGTCAGGTCGGGCTCGTTGAGCAATTCGCTCTGCCCGAGGATGACGGTGAGCAGGTTGTTGAAATCGTGCGCGATGCCGCCGGCGAGCTGGCCGATCGCCTCCATTTTTTGCGACTGCCGCAGCTGCGCCTCCACTTTCAACCGCTCGGCGATCTCTTCCTGCAGGCTGGCGTTGATTCGCGCGAGTTGCGCGGTGCGCTCCGAGACGCGCTGCTCCAGCCGCGCGTGCGACTCGCGCAGATCGGCCTCGACCTGCTGGCGCACGGTGACCTCGTATTGCAGCTCGGCGGTCCGCAACGACACCTGGCGCTCGAGCTCCGCATTGCGCTGCCGCACCACCCGCATGCGCCAGCGCAAGCCGCCGCCGAGCACGCCGAAAGCGATCGCGCCGGCCGCGAGGCGCAGCCAGAGCGTCTGCCACCAATGTGGCGCCACCTCGATCCGCACCGCGGCGCCCGTGGTATTCCAAACGCCATCGGCGTTGCTCCCCTGGACGCGGAACGTGTAGCTCCCCGGCGGCAGCGAGGTGTAGGTGGCCGAACGCGCGCGCGCCGACGTGGTGTTCCAGTCGTTGTCCCAGCCTTCGAGCCGGTAGCGAAACTGATTCTTTTCCGGCGCCGAGAAATCCAGCGCCGAGAAACGCAGGTGAAATCCAGGCTGCCCCGCGGGAACATGAAGGGTGTCTCCGAGGTTGACGATCGCCGCCCGGGGCCGGCCATTTGCCGTATTCGGCGGCGCGCCGATCCAGCGCAGCTCCGTCAGCACGACGGGCGGCGGCACCGGGTTGTCCTCGAGTTCCTCCGGCGTGAACTCGACGATGCCGGCGCGCGTGCCGAGATACACGCGCCCGTCGGGCCCGAGCGCGCCGGCGCGTTGGGCGAACACGCTCGCCGGCAGGCCGTCGGCTTTATCGTAGTTGCGAAATGTCTCCCGCACGGGATCGAAATCGGACAACCCATTCGCGGTGCCGAGCCAGAGGTGTCCCCGGCGGTCGCGCACGATCGTCATCACGGCCGGATTCGGCAGTCCGTCGCGCACGCCATACTGGCGAACGAAGCGCTGTTCGCGCCGGTCGAATTTCAGCAGTCCATCCGCGGCGCCGAGCCAGAGAGTGTCGTGGTCTCCTGCCGCGAGGCAGTGCAGGCTCCGGCTTCCTTCGCCCGCCTCGTCCGGCGGCACATACGCGGCAAACCGACCGGTGGTCCGGTCGAGCCGCACGAGTCCCTCGGTTTCGGTCGCGAACCAAAGTTCGCCGTTCTCCGCGAGCCATCCGAGCAACGGATTCGTCGTCGGCTGCGAAGCCTGGCCCGGTGCCGCGGCCTGCGGAGCATAGTGCCGAAACCGCTCACCCTCGAGCCAGTCGAGCCCGTAGCTGCGCGCGCCCACCCACACGCCGCCGGCCGGATCGGGCAGCAGCGAATTCACCTGCCCGCCGGTGAACGAATAGGTGCCGTTCGGCGCCGGCACATTCGACGGCGAGGTCGCATAGGTGCTGAAGCGCACGCCGTCGTAGCGATAGATGCCGCGATAATTCGAGCCAACCCACACGACGCCGTCGGACCCGATCGCGATCGTCGACAGATCGTTGCTGGGCAGCGTCGCGGAATCCTGCGGGTCGTGCAGGAAACGAGTCCACCCGTCGTCATCGAGTCGGTTCAGCCCGTTCACGGTGCTCGCCCACAAGCGGCCGGCGGGGTCGAACGCGAGGCCCGCGATCCGATTTTCGCTCAACGTGCGGGGATCGCCGGCATTGTGACGATGCGTGCGAAACGGTTTCGCGTCGCTGCGCAGCCGATTCACCCCGCCGGCATACGTGCCGACCCAGATGTTGCCCGCGCGATCCTCGAAGATCGCCTGCACGAGATCGTCATTGAGGCTGCTCGGATCGCCCGGCACGCGCCGGTAGGAGGTGAACTTGCCCGTCGCGCGATCGAACAGGTGCACGCCGCCGCGGGTCGCGAACCACAGCCGGCCTTTGCGATCCACGAGCGCGTCGCGCACGAAATTCGCACCGGGATTACCGGCGTCGCCGGGAACATACACGCGGTCGAAACTCAGGCGCGGTTCCTGCACGGCGTGGCGTTCGACGCGTTCGATCCGCGGACGGAAGCGGTTCGCGCCCTGCTCGGTCAACGCCCAGAACGCGCCGTCCGTGTCGCGGACGACTTTGTTGACGGCATTGTGGCTCAGGCTGCGGAGATCGCCGGGATCGTGCAGGCAGGTCAGGAACGCGCCCGTGCGCGGATCGAACGCTGCGAGGCCGTCGCTCGTGCCGAGCCACAACAAGCCGGTGGTCGGATCCTCGACGATCGAACGGATCGTATCCTTCGCGGTGCTACCCTCGACCACCTGCGGCCGCAGAAAGGTCCGGAATGTGCCGCGTTCCCGATCGTCCAGCCGCGCCAGCCCTTCGCGGGTGCCGACCCACAGCCGGCCGGAAGCATCCTCGTAAATGCAGGTGACGACATTGTTCGGCAAACCCTCGGCGCGGCCCGGCTCGTGCCGGTAGTGCCGAAACGTGTCCGTTTGCCGGTCGTAACGGTCGAGCCCGCCTTCCGTGCCGATCCACAGCGCACCGGCCCGGTCGACGAGCAACGCCCAGACAATCTGGTTGCCCATCGATTGCGGATCCGCCGCATCGTGCTGGCGCACTACCAGCTCGTAGCCATCGTAGCGCGCCAGCCCACCGAGGCGCAGGCCGAACCACATGAAGCCGGCAGGGTCCTGCGCAATCGCGCGAACATCAGAATGCGCCAGGCCTTCGTCCTCCGTGATTTGCACCCAGCTCGCGACCGGCGCCGCCGCCCGGACCCAGGCACCCGCCAGCAGCCAGCCCAACAACATCAGGCTGATCGACAGGAAATGAGCACGCCGGCGCCGGCCGCAACAGCGGGCGACGGACGCGGGAAGGCGGAAGGACGGCACGCGGAGAAAAGTGGACGTGAGGGGTTTTCCGTTTCCTTCGTCACAGCGCGACGCCAAATAAAGCCGCGGGGCTCATTTCGCCCCTCCGGTCCTCCACCGAGGGCGGTTCTCCAACCGTCGTCGACCCGGGTTCCAACGGTCCGAGGTCAACGTCGTTTGCAGGTGCCGCGCCGCTGCCAGATTCCTGCTTTTTACTCCCCGCGAATGTCCAAGACACGTTACGCCTTCGTCGGCACCGGCGGCCGCGCCATCAGCTTCGTCGAGCCCCTCGTCACCAGCTACAGCGAGCACAACGAGCTCGTCGCGCTCTGCGATCTCAGCCCCGCCCGCATGGCGTATTACAACGACATGCTCGCCGGCGAATGGGCCTATCACGCCGTGCCCACCTTCACCGCCGACAAATTCGACGAGCTGTTGCGCACCACCAAGCCCGACGTCGTTTTCGTCTGCTCGAAGGACTCCACGCACCACGACTACATCGTCCGCGCGCTCCACGCCGGCTGCGATGTGATCACGGAAAAGCCGCTCACGATCGACGCCGAAAAATGCCGCGCCATCCTCGCCGCGCAAAAGGCCTCCGGCCGCCGCTTGCGCGTCGCCTTTAATTACCGCTGGGCGCCGTTCCGCACCAAGGTCAAGGAGCTGCTCGCCGCCGGCACGATCGGCCGCGTGCACTCCGTCACCCTCGAATACCTCCTCGATACCAATCACGGCGCCGACTACTTCCGCCGCTGGCACGCGCACGCCGACGAGTCCGGCACGCTGCTCGTGCACAAGAGCACGCATCACTTCGACCTCGTGAACTGGTGGCTCGACGCCATCCCGCAGCAGGTTTTCGCCTACGGCGATCTCGTGTTCTACGGAAAACAAAACGCCGTCGCCCGCGGCGATGCGCACCTGACGCGCTACGAACGCTACACCGGCGAGCCGCTGGCCAAGGACGATCCGTTCCGCCTCGATCTCGACGAGAGCGAGCCGTTCCGCCGCATCTACCGCGCCGGCGAGGCCGACTCCGGCTACCTGCGCGACCGGAATGTCTTCCGCGACGACATCACCATCTACGACCAGATGTCGCTCAACGTCCGCTACCGCACCGGGCAGCTCCTCACGTATTCGCTCGTCTGCTACAGCCCGCGCGAGGGCATGCGCGTGTCGTTCAACGGCGACCGCGGCCGCCTCGAATACCACGAGTTCATCGGCACCCACATGAACCGCGCGGTGCGCCCGAAGGATTTCAAGCTCGACGAAAAGCCCGGCGCCGAGGCCGAGGGCGAGTGGATCCGCGTGTATCCCCATTTCAAATCCAGCTACCTCGTGCCCGTCGCCGCACAGGGCGGCGCCCACGGCGGCGCCGACGAGATCCTCTGCCGCTCGTTCTACGATCCCGCCTCGCCGCAGACCGATCCGCTCGGCCGCTTCGCCGGCCACGAGCAGGGCGCCGCGTCCATCCTCGTCGGCATTGCCGGCGTCGAATCGATCCAGCGCAACCAGCCCGTGAACCTCGCGGACCTCGTCGCGCTGCGCCCGGAAGCGACGCGCCTCAGCGAGCTGGTTTAGGCGGCAGGCCTGCGGCCGGTTGCGGTCGGAGGCAGACGCGTTTCCCAAACTGTCCGACCAAGGCGCGCGCGCGGTGGGTGCACCCTTTTGCGACCGGTGACGTCACCCCGATTCACCCAATCCTAACCCCCGCATGATGAATTCTCGTTTCCTTCGTCTCGCGCTCTTCGGCGCCGGCACCGCCTTCGCCGCCACTGCCGTTTACGCCGGCAATCTCGGCCGGCATTTCCCCTCCGAAAAGCGCAGCTACACCGATCCGGTGACCCAGCTGCCCGTCACGGTGCTGACGTCCGACGCCGCCAACGACGCCAAGCCCTATCAGACGCACACCACCTGGACCGCCGACGGCCAGTGGATCATCTTCCGCTCCGATCGCGCCGGCAGCGGCCCACAGGCGTTTCTCGTCAACGAAAAGACCGGCGACATCATCCAGGTCACCGACGGTCCCGCGTCCGGCACCGGCAGCCTCAATCTCTCCCGCAAGGAGATGAAACTCTATGTCATGCGCGGCGGTCCGGTTTGGGGCGCAAACGCCAACGACGCCAACGCCACCCCGCCGCTCCCGCGCCAGCTCGTCGAGATCGATCTCGGCAAACTCATCCCCGATTCTCTCGCCGGCAAAGTGAAGGAAGCGTCCGCTTACGAGCGCATCGTCTGCACGCTGCCTTCCGATCTGCGCGACGCCGGCGGCTTCGCACTCGATGCCGACGAATCCTGCGCCTACTGGGGCGTCGCCTGGGGCCCGCCGCCCGCCCGCCCCGCGCCGACCCACGCGAATCGCACGAAAGACGGCCGCTCCGTCGTCGACTCGCGCAACACCGACCCGAGCGAGGCCCGCGAGGCCGCCCGGAAACGTTTCGCCGAGGCCGGCAAAGGCCCCGGCGGCATCCGCCGCATCGACCTGAAGACCGGCGAAATCACCAAGGTCATCGACACCGAATTCCGCATGGGCCACGTGCAGACGAATCCGTGGGTCGCCGGCGAAATCATCTATTGCCACGAAACCACCGGCGACTCCCCGCAGCGCATGTGGACCGTGCGCGGTGACGGCTCGGGCAACCGCCCGCTCTACGTCGAGACGCCCGACGAGTGGATCACGCACGAAACCGTCTCGCAGCCCGACGAGGTCATGTTCCTCATCATCGGCCACCTGCCCTACCTGCGGAAACACCCGACCGGCGTCGCCGTGATCAACCTCCGCACCGACGACATGAAGATCATCGGGCAGACCGAGGAAGACATGGGCAACGGCCAGCTCGGTGGTTACTGGCACTGCAACGGCTCGCCCGACGGTCGCTGGGCCGTGGCCGACACGTTCAAGGGCAACATCTTCGTCATCGATCGGAAAAACGGCCGCCAGGCCCTGCTCACCACCGATCACAAGATGAAGCCCGATCACACGCACCCGATCTTCAGCCCCGACAGCAAACGCGTGCTGATCCAGTCCGGCCATCTCACCGACGGCAAAAGCCTCGACCTGATGACCATCGAAATTCCCGCGAGCTGGTAAACCCCAGCCGCGCTTTCCCCAACGACCACGCCGCGCTCACCGCGCGGCGTTTTTTTTGCGCTCGCCCGCCCGGAACAGCCCAATTTGCTATTTTCGTTGACAGAAACACTCGGCCTTAAGAGTTGCTGTCAGCGAAACATGGCCACCCCGCCTCCCAAGTTCGATTTCAGCGTGATTCGCCGCCTGCGCGAACAGCACGAGATGACGCTCGCCGCATTGTCCGAGGCGTCGAAGGTGTCCATCGCCGTCATCTCCAAGCTGGAGCGCAATCAAGCCACCGCCGAGCTCGACACGCTGTTCCGGCTCGCGCGCGCTTTCGGACTCAGCGCCACCGATCTGCTCGCGCTCACGGAGTCGCCGCTCGCGCACCAGGTCGACGAAACGACGTATCGCTCGGACAAATTCACGTTCCGCCAGATCCGGTTCGCGAATGTCGTGGGCCTGCTCGGCGAAGCGCCCGCCGGCGCGTCGATCAAACGACCGGAAATTCACCACGACGACACCGAGGTCTGCTGGATCATTTCCGGCCGGCTCCGGCTCACGCTCCCGCACGAGACTTTCGAGCTGGAGAGCGGCACGAGCATCCAGTTCGACGCCATCCTCGAGCACTCCTACGAGGCGCTCACCGACGTCCGCCTCATCATCCTCCACCTCCGCAAAGACAAACGTTATTAACATAGCCGAGAGCTGAGAGCCCAGAGCCGAGAGCCGGCAGCACGATCTCGATCCGCCGCCGCCCTCCCACTCTCAACCCTCAACTCTCAACTCTCAGCTCTCGGCTCCATCTCCCATGCGCATCGACGACTCCCTCCAACCCGCCGCGCTCCTGCCGGCGCTTGAGCGTTTCTGGAAACTCTCCGGCGACAAGATCGACCAACTCGTCCGCCACTACGATCCCGCCAAGGGCTCGCCCGTCTTCACCGTCGCCGGCAAATACACCACGCGCGGTTGGACCGAGTGGACCGAGGGTTTTCACTACGGCTCCGCGTTCCTTCAGTTCGACGCGACCAATGAGCGCCGCTTCGCCGGCATCGCGGAACAATACACCGTCGGTCGCATGGCCTCGCACGTCAGCCACATCGGCGTGCACGACCACGGTTTCAACAATCTCTCCACCTACGGCAACTGGCTGCGCCTCCTCCGCGAAAACCGCCTCGCGACCGACCCGGCGCGCCTCGATTTCTGCGAGCTCGCGCTGAAGGTCTCCGGCGCCGTCCAGGCCGCCCGCTGGTCTCCGATTCACGGCGGCGGCGGCTACATCTACTCGTTCAACGGCCCGCATAGTCTTTTCGTGGATACGATCCGCTCCTGTCGGATCGTGCTCGTCGCCCACGCGCTCGGCCACCGGCTCATGGGCGAAAACGACGCCGCCATCAGCCTCCTCGAGCGCGCGCTGCAACACGCCGACGCCACCGCGAAGTTCTCCGTCTATTACGGCAAGGGCCGCGACGCCTACGACGAGCGCGGCCGCACCGCACACGAGAGCATCTTCAATCCCAACGACGGCCGCTACCGCTGTCCGAATTCGCAGCAAGGCTACTCCGGCTTCACCACTTGGACGCGCGGACTCGCCTGGGCGATGCTGGGCTTCGCCGAGCAGCTCGAATTCCTCGCCGCCCTCTCCGATCACGAGTTCGCCCCGCTCGGCGGACGCGAACGCTGGCGCACGCTCTTCCTCGAAGCCGCCTCCGCCACCTGCGATTGGTATATCGCCAACACCGCCACCGACGGCATTCCCTATTGGGATGGCGGCGCGCCAAACCTCACCAAGCTCGGCGACTGGCGCAATCGCCCCGCGGAACCGTTCAACGATCACGAACCGGTCGACAGCTCCGCCGCCGCGATCGGCGCGCAGGGTCTGCTCCGGCTCGGTCGTGTCATCGGTTTGGATACACCCGCCGGACGCCGCTACTCTCAGGCCGGTCTCACCACGCTCCGCACGCTTCTGTCCGAGCCCTACCTTTCCACCGCCTCCGACCACCAGGGCCTGCTGCTGCACACGGTCTACCACCGTCCGAACGGCTGGGACCACATCCCCGCCGGGCGCAAGGTTCCCTGCGGCGAAGCCTGCATGTGGGGCGATTACCACATCCGCGAGCTCGCGCTCTACGTGCAACGCCTCGCGCGCAACGAACCCTACCTCACCTTCTTCGGCTGCCTGCCCCACCGCTGAGTCTAGACCACGAAAGACACGGAAGACACGGAAACGACGAGTGTGATTTCGCAGCCGATCTGATTCTTCCGTGCCTTCCGTGTATTCCGTGGGCGATCCCTTCCGAGTCCGTTTCGTGTATTTCGTGTTTTTCGTGGTTCCTTCCTCATGACGCCTGCCTCGCTCGAACGCCTCTGTATCCACACGATCACCACGAAGCCGTGGCCGATTGAAACCGCCGCCGCCCGTTACGCCGCCGCCGGCGTCAAGGGCATCACCGTCTGGCGCGACGCCCTCGAGGGCCGCGATCCCGCCCGCGTCGGCACGCTGCTCCGCGACCACGGACTCGAGGTCGTCTCGCTCTGCCGCGGCGGATTCTTTCCCGCGTTCAACGCCGACGACCGCCGCCGGGCCCTCGACGACAACCGCCGCGCCATCGCCGAGGCGCACGCGATCGGCGCGCCGCTCGTCGTGCTCGTCTGCGGCGCCGTGCCGCGCCTGCCGCTCGCCGACGCCCGCCAGCACATCCGCGACGGCATCGCGGCGCTTTTGCCCGAGTGCGAGGCCGCCGGCGTGAAGCTCGGCATCGAACCGCTCCACCCGATGTATGCCGACTCCCGTTCGGCCATCAACACCCTCGGCCAAGCCAACGACCTCGCCGAGCAGCTCAACTCGCCGTGGGTCGGGGTCGCCGTCGACGTGTATCACCTGTGGTGGGACCCGGCGCTCGAGCAGGAGATCGCCCGCTGCGGCCGGCTCGGGAAACTCTTCGCCTACCACGTCTGCGACTGGCGCACTCCGACCACGGATCTGCTCCTCGACCGCGGCCTCATGGGCGAAGGCTGCATCCCGCTCCGCCAGATTCGCGGCTGGGTCGAGGCCGCCGGCTTCCGCGGCTTCAACGAAGTCGAGATCTTCTCCAACCGCCTCTGGGCAACCGACCAGGACGAGTTCCTCCGGAACATCGTCGCCGCCTACCGCCAGCACGTCTGACCCGATCCTTCCGATCCATCCGATCCATGACACAGAGGGCACGGAGGTGATCACAGAGAGCACAGAGCAAAAATCGTGTTTCTCTCTGTGACCTCTGTGCCTCCTCCGTGACCTCTGTGTGACCTCTTCGCCTCCGATACACCTTCCGTCTTCGAATCTCCTACCAATGAAAACCCACCGCATCGGCATCATCATGAACGGCGTCACCGGACGCATGGGCACCAACCAGCACCTCATCCGCTCGATCAAGGCGATCATCGATCAGGGCGGCGTGAAGCTCTCCGACTCGGAGGTCATCCTGCCCGACCCGGTGCTCGTCGGCCGCAGTGAGGACAAGCTCCGCGCGCTCGCCGCGCGCACCGGCGTCTCGCGCATCTCGACCAACCTCGATGCCGAGCTCGCGAATCCCGCCAACCAGATCTATTTCGACGCGACCCTCACCGGCCAGCGCCCCATCGGCGTGCGCAAGGCCATCGCCGCGAAGAAACATATCTACTGCGAGAAACCGACCGCCACCACCTCCGCCGAAGCCCTCGCGCTCGCAAAAGAGGTCACCGCCGCCGGCCTGAAAAACGGCGTCGTGCAGGACAAGCTCTGGCTGCCCGGCCTCCTCAAGCTGAAGTATCTCATCGATACCGGCTTCTTCGGCAAAATCCTCTCCGTCCGCGGCGAGTTCGGCTACTGGGTGTTCACCGGCGAACACGAAAAGCTCCAGCGCCCGTCCTGGAACTACCGCAAGGAGGACGACGGCGGCATCATCGTCGACATGCTCTGCCACTGGCAGTATGTGATCCAGAATCTCTTCGGCGATGTGAAGTCGCTCACCTGCCTCGGCGCCACGCACATCCCCGAGCGCTGGGACGAAGCCGGGAAGAAATATCGCTGCACCGCCGACGACGCCGCCTACGCGACGTTCGAGCTCACCAACGGCACGATCTGCCATTTCAACTCTTCGTGGACCGTCCGCGTGCGCCGCGACGATCTGCTCACGCTCCAGGTCGACGGCACGCACGGCACCGCCGTCGCGGGTCTCCGCGACTGCACCGCGCAACACCTCTCCGCGACGCCGCGTTGTATCTGGAATCCGGATATCGACAGCCCGATCAAGTATTTCGAGGGCTGGACGCGCGTGCCCGACCAAGGTTCTTACGACAACGCATTCAAGGTGCAGTGGGAACTGTTCCTGAAGCACGTCGTCACCGACAGCCCGTTCCCCTGGTCGTTGTATGAAGGGGCGAAAGGCGTCCAACTCGCGGAGCTCGGGCTGAAATCCTGGTCCGAACGCCAGTGGGTCGACGTCCCGAAGCTCTGATTCCGATCTGATTCCGATCCGTTACACAGAGGGCACGGAGGAGGCACAGAGATCACGGAGGACAACCTGTAATTTCAAAATCCCCCCGAGTTCGGTGTCCTCTCGCGTAATGATCCAAACCTCAGCTCGTGCATTATCCCATCCTCTCTCCGTGACCTCTGTGCAACCTCAGTGCTCTCTGTGTAACAAATAATACCTGCATCCGCATTGGCGACGTCAGCATTAAGCCCTGATTCCGATCCATTACACAGAGCACGCGGAGGAAGCACAGAGGCCACCGAGCAAGTTCAAGTTTTCCATCCTCTCTCCGTGACCTCCGTGCAGCCTCAGTGCCCTCTGTGTAACAAATAAAATCTCTCCCATGCCTAAAATCGCTCTGATCACCGGTGGCTCGCGCGGCATTGGTTTCGGCATCGCCGAGAAGCTCGCGGCCGAGAAATGGGACCTCGTCATCAATGGCGTGCGTCCCGAGGCCGACGTCGCCGAACCGCTCGCGCAACTTCGCGCCCACGGCGTGCGCGTCGCCTACGCCCAAGGCGACATCGCCAGCGCCGAAGGCCGCGCCGCGATCCTCAAAACCGCCCGCGACTTCGTCGCCGCTCTTAACTCTCAACTCTCAACTCTCAACTTACTCGTCAACAACGCCGGTGTCGCGCCGAAGGTCCGCGCCGACCTGCTCGAAACCTCCGAGGAAAGCTACGACCGCGTCCTCGATACCAATCTCAAGGGCGTCTTCTTCCTGACGCAGGCCGTCGCGCGCGACATGGTGGCGGCGAAGAAAGCGGATGCCTCCTTCTCCGGCACGATCGTGAACATCACCTCGATCTCCGCGACCGTGATCTCGATCAACCGCGGCGAATATTGCATCGCGAAGTCCGGCCTTTCGATGCTCTCGCAACTCTTCGCCACGCGGCTCGGCGCCGAAGGCATTCCCGTTTACGAAGTGCGGCCGGGCGTGGTTAAAACCGACATGACCGCGGGCGTGACGGAGAAATACGACAAGCTCATCGCCGACGGCCTCTGCGTGCAGCCGCGCTGGGGTTTGCCCGACGACGTCGGTCGCGCCGTCGCCGCCCTCGCGCGGGGCGACTTCCCGTATTCAACGGGCCAGGTCATCATGGTCGACGGCGGCCTCACGCTGCCGCGACTGTGATCGCGCGGAACACCCAACTTCATTCCTCACCGAGCCGCACCTCCCGCGCGGCTTTTTCGTTTCTGTGACTTCCGCGCAAGCCGTGGACCAGCTTCTCCGCCTTCCCTTTCGTGTATTTCGTGTTTTCGTGGTTCCATCCCGTCGCGACGTCCGTTTTCGCTGCCTCCAAACGTCAATCAACAGACGACCCGCTCCCTTTTCCGTTAACCAAACTCCCAACCCTCAATCAAGGACCTCCCGTGCCTCACTACGTCGACGGCTTCGTCATCCCCGTTCCCAAGAAAAATCTCAAAGCTTACCTCAAGATGGCGAAGGCCGCTTCGAAGGTTTGGAAGGATCACGGCGCGCTCGAATACCGCGAGGCCGTCGGCGAGGACCTCAAGACCAAGTTCGGCCTTCCCTTCAACAAACTCGCCAAGGCCAAGCCCACGGAAACCGTCGTCTTCTCGTGGATCGTCTACAAATCCCGCGCTCACCGCGACAAGGTGAACGCCAAGGTCATGAAGGACCCTCGCATCGCCGCGATGTGCGATCCGAAGGATTCGCCCTTCGACGCGGACCGCATGTCCTACGGCGGTTTCACCATCGAAGTCAGTGCCTGAGCGCGACGGCAGCCGCATCCGCCGCGGGCTGCCGTGGTCTTGAAAAATTGCTCCCGCGATGGCGCGCCGCGCGAAAGCCTTCGTCCCGCCCGCCCCCCAGGCAGGCACCTGCAGTATCGGACGCAGCTTTCGTCGCGGGCGCTTAAATCGCGGGAGGTAATTGAAGCGCGAACCGGCGCCTTACTGCGGCGCCTTTTCGCTGTAGGTCCGCGCGAGCCAAGTTTTCGGCACCGGCACGATGCAGATGTTCATCGAGCGGTTGTCCTCCGACAGCATCGCCGACTGGATCTGGATGCGCGTGTTATCCGGGCTGAAGGTCGGATGCGGGTGATCCGCCGCGGTCGTTTTGTGACCGGTCGTGAGCATGATCATCTCGCCGGTGTGACGATCGATGAGGTAAAGGCTGCGCGAGAAATCGTCGCCCACCGCCCAGCGTCCGTCGCCGGAACCGTGGACGTGCCACAGCCCGCTGCCCGACGGCGTCTGCCCCGCGATCCGCATCTCGCGCGTGCGCAGGTTCACGATGCCGAGCCCGGTCGCATGCTCGCGCGTGCCGCCCCGGCCCCACTCGTCGTCCACACCGACCTTGCGGTGACCCATGATCGCGATCGCCACTTCATCCTTCGTGATCACCGCCTCGTGCGTGACCCAGTCGTATTCCGGCTCGACGTAGAGCGGGCGCAGCCCCGTGCCGTCGGAACGAACAGTCCACGTGCGCTGCGGCGATTTGCCGCCGGTTTCCCAGCAGAAAACGATTTCGCCCGGCACCCAGGGATTCGTCTGCACGTGACCGATCTGAAACGGCACCGCGACGATGAACTTCACCTCGCCGGTCTTCAGATTCATGCTCGCGAGGCCGGTCGGACCGGCGCCCATGTTGCGCGGACCGTAGTTGGCCTCGATCTTCGTGCCGGCGGGCAGGTGTTTCCCCGCCATCTCCTTGTTGCCGACGCGGAAATAAACGAACTCTTCCGTCGGATCGAGCGCCACGTCGCCGACCGCGCCATACTCGAGCGGCACGGTGCCGCACACGTGTTCGTATTCGCTCGCCGGTTTCATTTTTCCCGCGGCGCTGTCGGCGAACACCTTCGCCAGATCCACGCGGACGATCTGCGACGGCTCGGTCGGCGTCTCCGGAGTGCCCGGCACCGCGGCCGCGCCCGACGCATTCTCCAGAATCACCCGCGGCGTGCGCAGGAAATACAGGTTCATCGAATGGTCCGCGAGGCAGAGCATGCCGGTGTAGCCGTTTTCCGTCACCTGCACGATGTCGCCCGTCTCCTCGTTCACCGCCATCGCCTGGCCTTTCACGCGATTCGAGCGAAACACGAGCCACTTGCCGTCCGCCGTCCACTGGTGATGCGTCTGATAGATCTTGGAGTCACCGGCCGGCGTGCTCGTCAGGAAGGTCAGCGGCGTGCCGGTCACCGGATCGATCACGACCTTTTTCTCCGAGGGAAAGCGCCGCCCGATCTGGGCTTGCGCGGAGGGAGCGGTGAAAGCCAGCGCGCCGAGAGCCAGCGCCGCCGTGAGCAAAGCAGTTCGTTTCATGAAAAGACAGGGGAGGGGACAACGATCGCAGCCAGGACGTCGCGCCACTGGTTGCCGTTGCGTTGAACTGACGCGCTCCGGCCCTCGCGGATGCATCGAAAACCTCAGCTGGGCCACGATGCCATGGCGGACAGTCAAACCGCTCCGGCGAAAGAGGCTTCCGTTTGCCCGGCCCGCCCGCGAGGCTCCGGTTTCGCATGGAACTGGCGCTCTGGCACTACCCGGTGCTCTTCCTCGTGGGTCTGGTGGCCGGCACCGTCGACGCTGTGGCCGGCGGCGGCGGGCTGATCACCGTGCCCGCGCTGCTCAATCTCGGCCTGCCCGTCCCGCTCGCGCTCGGCACCAACAAGTTTCAATCCAGCTTCGGCAGCGTCTCGGCTTCCGCGCACTTCCTCCGCCATGGCGCGGTGAACCTGCGCGAATGCCGTATCGGAATTCTCGCGACACTCGCCGGCGCCCTGCTCGGCGCCTTCGCCGTGCAACAGATCGATCCGGGCATCCTGCGCGACCTCGTGCCGTGGTTGCTCGCGGGGATTCTCGTTTACACGTTGTTCCGCCCGCGGATCGGCACCGGGGACCATCCGCCGAAACTCCCCGCGTCGCTGTTCTTCACCGCGTTCGGCCTCGGCCTGGGCTTCTACGACGGCTTCTTCGGTCCCGGCACCGGCTCGTTCTGGGCGATCGCGCTCGTCCTGCTCCTCGGCCAGAACTTCACCCGCGCCACCGCGTTCACGAAAATCATGAACGCCACGAGCAACGTCGCCGCGCTCGCCCTCTTCGCCGCCGCCGGTCTCGTGCACCTCGGAGCCGGCCTCGCGATGGCCGCCGGCCAGCTTCTCGGCGGCCGGCTCGGCGCCCATCTGGTCATGACCCGCGGCGCCCGCTTCATCCGCCCCCTCTTCCTTACCATGGTCACCCTCACCCTCGCCCGCCTCCTCTGGACCAACCACGCCCGCTGACCCTCTCGCCTCTAGCCTCTAGCCTCTCGCCTCTCGCCTACACTTTCTTCAGCTTCCACTTCCCGCGCCGGAAAAGCACTGCCGCCCACAACGCGAAAAACGAAAACGACACCGGCACCGCGATGAACACGCCCAGCGGCCCGAGTCCCGCCGGATGCGCCAGCACCCACGCGAGCGGCACCTGCCCGAGCCAGAAGCAGAAGAAGTTCAGTTTCGTCGGCGTGCCTGTATCCCCCGCGCCATTGAACGCCCCTTCGAAACACATCCCCGCCGCATAGAGCGGAAACGCGAGGCTCACGACCCACAGCGCCCGCGCCCCGAAGGCGTGCACGTCCGGCTCCGTCGTGAACAAGCTCACAATCGGCCCGGCCAGCACGACGAACACAAGTCCCACCGCCCCGAGAAACATCATGTTGAAGCGCGTCGCGATCCGCACCGCCCGCTCGGCGCGGTCCGGTTTTTCCGCGCCGAGATTCTGCCCGACGAGCGTCGCGCCGGCATTCGCCAGTCCCCACGACGGCATCAACGCAAAAATCACCACGCGAATCGCGATCGTGTAACCGGCCAGCGCCGCGCTGCCGAACACCGACAGGATCTTGAACAATCCCACCCAGCTCGTCGTCGCGATCAGCAGCTGCCCGATGCCGTTCCACGCCGGCCGCAGGATCGTCGCGATCGTCTCGCGATCCGGCGCGAAATGCCGCGCCCGCACGTGCACGCGACCGCGACCCATGAGGTGCCACAGCTGATACAGCACGCCGATCCCGCGGCCGATATTCGTGGCCACCGCCGCGCCCGCCACGCCCATCTCCGGAAACGGTCCCCAGCCGAAGATGAAGCACGGATCGAGCACGATGTTCAGCGCATTCGCGATCCACAGCGTGCGCATCGCCAGCACCGCATCGCCGGCACCGCGAAACACCGCGTTGATCAGAAAGATCAGGAAAACCGTGACGTTTCCGCCCAGCATGATCCGGGTGTAGTTGCCGCCGATCGCCACCGTCGCCGCATCCGCCCCCATCAACCGCAGTATCTCCGGCGCGAATACACCCAGCACCGCTCCGATCGTCAGCGCCACGGCCGCGCCCAGCATCACCACCTGTCCCGCCGCCTGCTCCGGCGCCTTCTCGCCGATGCGCCGCGCCACCACCGCGGTCGCCGCGATCGAGAGTCCGATCGCCACCGCATAAATCAGCGACATCACCGACTCCGTCAGGCCCACGACCGCCACCGCCTCCTGGCCCAGCCGTGAAACCCAGAAGACGTCGACCACCGTGAACAACGACTCCATCACCATCTCCAGCACCATCGGCACTGCGAGCAGGAGCACCGCGCGATTCAGCGGCGCCGTCGTGTAATCGTGTTGTTCGCCCTTGAACGCCTGCCACACCGCCCGCGCCAGCGAGGGGGGTTCGAGCGTGACGGGTGGTGCGGGAACGGCGTCGGGAGAAGACATCGGCGAGAAAAGAGGGCTTGATGACTACGACGTTCGAATCTCCGCGGAGTCGACCGCCGTCCAAAAGAATTTAAAAATTTCGCGCGCCCTCCGGTAGTTCGCCTCAAACCGGATACGCCACCCGGAATTTCCCCGATGATTTCATCGAGGAAGCCGTCTGTGCGGCCGCGTCGTTAGTTTGCCGCCAACACGAGTGCGGTCACCGCAGCTGCCAAACTCACGCCCGCGACGATCATCATCGCATTCGCGCGCCGCCGCAGCGCCTCCGCCTGCTCCGCTTGCACGCGCAGCTGCTCCGCGAGCGCCTGCAACTGCTGCGCGACGCCCGCCAGCACTTCGCCCGCGCGCAAGGTCTCCTGCTCCAGTTTCCCGAAACGCTCGTCGAGCTTCGCGTTCGTGCTCGAGGCGCGCAGGTCCACGACGAGCCGGCCGGCTTGCGCCGCCAGCGGCGCGAGAGCGCGAAGAATGGACATGATTTGCATGGCTTTCGAAAGGCGAAGGGCGGACCCGCAGAGACCTTCCCGTGCGTTTTTTGTTACCGACCGACCACCGCGCCGGCCGGAGAATTTGTGCAGCCCGCGGCTCCGGTCAAACTGATCGCATGTCCGACACCCGCCAGCACCGCGGCGCCCATCCCGAAGACGCGGAGCAGTTTTCCGCGTCGCACCGCCCCGCGCTGGAGGCGGCGAGCGCCGATCTTTGCTGGCTGCTCGATCGCGGCTACGCGCTGCGTTCGTCGCTCGCGTTGACCGGCGACCGTCACGGACTCACGCAAAGGCAGCGGCTCGCCGTCGCGCGCTGCGCCTGCTCCGCTGCCCAACGCGCGCGGCGCCTCGCGCATCGCCTCGAACCTTCCGAACTCGCCGGCCGCGAACTGTGGATCGACGGCTACAATCTGCTCATCACGCTCGAAGCCGCCTTGGGCGGCGGCGTGCTGCTCCAGGGACGCGACGATGGCGTGCGCGACATGGCCAGCCTGCACGGCACTTACCGCGAGGTCGCCGAAACGCGTGCCGCCGCCGAGTTCGTCGGTCTCGCCACCGTCCGCTGGGGCGCTGCCGCCTGTCACTGGTTGCTCGACCGCCCCGTGGGCAACAGCGGACGCCTCAAGGCACTGCTCTCCACCCTCGCTGCTGAGCATCAATGGCCCTGGGACGTTCGCCTCGAATTCAGTCCCGACAAAATTCTGCGCGAAACGCCGGACCCGATCGCCACGACCGACAGCGTTGTCCTCGACCACTGCGGCGCGTGGTGCAATGTTGCGCGCGAAATCCTCCGCGATCTCCACCCCCCGCCCGCCCTCCTCGTGCTCGACGGTTCTTCTCTCCAAAAAACGTAAGCCCATGCCCCGACTTCGCCCGCTCCTCGCGTTCGCCTTCGTGTTGCTCTCGAACTCCAGCCCCGCCGCCGCTCCGGCCGCCCCGCGCTACGAGGCGAACTGGGTCTCGCTCGACCAACGGCCCACGCCCGCCTGGTTCCTCGACGCCAAATTCGGCGTGTTCATCCACTGGGGTGTTTACTCCGTTCCCGCCTGGGCGGAAGTCGGTCAATACGCCGAATGGTATTGGCAGCGTATCCAAACTTCAAAGTCAGAGGGTGCGCCGTTCCGCGAGTTTCACCGGCGCAACTACGGCGAGGATTTCGATTATCGCGACTTCGCGCCGCGCTTCACGGCCGAGTTGTTCGACGCCGCGCA
Source organism: Opitutaceae bacterium (assembly GCA_040255565.1). Taxonomy (GTDB): domain Bacteria; phylum Verrucomicrobiota; class Verrucomicrobiia; order Opitutales; family Opitutaceae; genus Opitutus. Next base: position 378,156 of record JBDZVH010000005.1, read on the forward strand.
ATGGGCCGACCTCTTCGCGCGCGCGGGCGTCCGCTACGTCGTGCCCACCTCGAAACACCACGACGGCTTCGCGCTCTGGCCCAGCGCCGAAGCTTCCCGCACCTGGGGCCGGCCGTGGAACGCCGCCGAGATCGGACCGCGCCGCGATCTCCTCCGCGAGCTCGCCGACGCCTCGCGCGCCCGCGGACTCAAGTTCGGTTTCTATTATTCGCTCTACGAATGGTTCAACCCGCTCTGGACCGCCGACCGCGCCCGCTACGTCACGGAACACATGATCCCGCAGTTCAAGGACGTCGTCACGCGCTACGAACCGGCGATCATCTTCAGCGACGGCGAATGGGATCTGCCCTCCCGCGACTGGCACAGCGAGGAACTGCTCGCGTGGCTGTTCAACGACAGCCCCGCCCGCGCCGAGGTCGTCGTCAACGACCGTTGGGGCAGCGAGACCCGCCACCGCCACGGCGGGTATTGGACCACCGAATACGCCGCCGGCCTCCAGGACGACTCGCACGCGTGGGAGGAAAGCCGCGGCATGGCGTTTTCCTACGGTCTCAACCGCGCCGAGCGCGCCACCGATTACAAATCCTCGCGCGAGCTCATCCTCGTGCTGATCGACCTCGTCAGCCGCGGCGGCAATTTCCTCCTCGATATCGGCCCCGCCGCCGACGGCACCATCCCGCCGCTCATGGAGCAGCGTCTCCTCGACATCGGCGCCTGGCTGCAGGTCAACGGCGAAGCCATCTACGGCACGCGTTTCGCCGGTCGCTCGTGCCAATGGACCGACGGCCAGCGTCCCGAGCAGGCCTACGGCGAATACAAGGTAAACTACAACCTGCTCGACCAGGTCGGCCAGCAACCGAAGGACGGCCGCGCGGTGAAACAGGTTTTCTTCACCCAAAAACCCGACGCGCTCTACGCGATCGCCGCCGGCTGGCCCGGCCGCGAGCTCGTGCTGCGCGGTATCGATTGTCCGCCGAATCCCGTCGTTACGCTGCTTGGCCTCGACGAACCGCTCGCCGCGCGGGTCGACGGCACCACGCTCACGATCACGGTCCCCGCGCTCGCCCCCGGCGAAGCCCCCTGCGACCACGCCTACAGCTTCAAGATCCCCGGCGCGTCCGTTCGACCCGAGTCCCGCTAGCTCGCCCGTAACTCGCCCAGACACCACCTGCGCCAGCCGCTCATTCCCGCGCCGCGCCAGCCCGCCTCCGCCCCTGCTGCTTTCGCGCGCCCCCCACCCCATCCCGCCTAAAGCCCCCCCCGCGTTCACGCGCCGCGCCCCCAGCAGAGTGTCATATAATGTATGACACTCTGCCGGGGCTCGCGCCGCAGAGGAGCAGGACCGGTGTCAGTCTGAACGCGTTCGACTCTACGTCCGCGTGACGACCGGGCGCAGCCGCGTTCAGCCGCGGAGCGGGAGGCTCAGCACAAGGTCGTGATACGTGTGCTCTCCCACCCGAAAATCGCGCGCACCCACCACCACGTAGCCGAGCCGTTCGTAAAACGCGATCGCGCGCTTGTTCTCCGCATACACGCCCAGCAGCAGGCGCTTCATCCCGAGATTCTGCGCGTGCGTCCGCGCTTTTTCCATCAGCCGCGCGCCGACGCCTTCACGTTGAAACCGGTGCAGCAGGTAGACGCGTTTCACTTCGAGATCCGACGGCCCGACGTCCGGCAGCGGCAGGTCGGGCGTCGTCAGCACCAAATAACCCACCGGACAGCGAGCCACCTCGGCAATCCAAATGCTCGTGTGCGGATCGCTCAGCCACGCGCGATAGTTTTCCACCGAGTGTTGCTTCGTGCAATGCGCCACGACGTCGCCGCCGTCGAGCACGCCGGCAAACGCCTCGAGAAACGACCCCTGACCTACGAGGGCCAGCGCGCCCTCGTCGCCCGGCACGCACCGCCTGATCGCCATCGTTCGTTCGTCCAGCCTCGCCACGCCCGCGACCCTCGCATGCCGGGCCGGGTTGCGCCAGCCGATTGAATCCGGACGTTGCAACCCATCGACGAACTCCCCGCGCGCTCTCCAATGTTCGAAAATCGCTCGCGTTGCGCGAGAGGTCGTGCCCCACACGTTGCCGTCATGTCTCCGTCCGCCCGTGCCGCCGCCTTTCTGCTGCCCATCATTTATTTGGGCTATATCAGTCTGGGCCTGCCGGACGGCACGTTGGGCGTCGCGTGGCCGCGGATGCACCAGTCGCTGCAACTGCCGATCGGGCTCGCGGGCGTGCTGCTGCTGCTCGTGACGCTGCTGGCTGCGGTCTCGGGCTTCAACAGCGGCCGCATCATCGCGCGCTTCAGGACCGGCCCGGTCGTCCTCGTCAGTTGCGTGCTTACCGGCTCTGCCCTCCTCGGCCTCGGCCTGGCCACCAATCTCTTCTGGCTCGTGGTCGCGGCGCTGCCGCTCGGCTTCGGCGCCGGCGCCGTTGACGCGGGGCTCAACGGCTACGTGGCACGCCACTACAGCGGCCGGCACATGAACTGGTTGCATGCCTGCTGGGGCATCGGCGCCACCTGCGGACCTCTGATCATGGCGCGCGCGCTCGATTCCTCCGGCGGCTGGCGCGGCGGCTACATGTTGCTCGGCAGCGTTCAGCTTTCGCTCGCCGGTCTTTTTTTTCTCACGCTCCGGCTCTGGAACGCGGTCCCCGAGCGGAAGATCGCCGCATCTGTCGAGCATCAGACCGGCCCCGCGCCCACCACCGTCGCCAACTCGCCCGCCGGCTGGTTGTCCGCCGCCATCCTCGCCATCTACGTGGCCATCGAGGGCACCACCGGATTGTGGGCAAGTTCGATCCTCGTCGAGTCCCGCGGCGTCGCCGCCCCGATCGCTGGCCTCTGCGGCGCCGCCTATTACGGCGCGATCACGGTGGGGCGCATCAGCAGCGGCTTCGTGGTGGACCGCTGGGGCAACCGCCGGCTCGTGACCGGCGGCGCTCTCACGGCGATCGTCGGCGCACTGCTCTTCGCCTTCGCGCCGTCGACGCCGGTCGCGGCGGTCGCCCTGGTGATCACCGGCCTCGGCTTTGCGCCGGTCTATCCGGGTTTGATGCACGAGGTGCCTCGACGTTTCGCTCCCGAATCCGTGCAGACCGTCATCGGCCGCCAATCCGGCGCCGCCTACATCGGCGGCGCCTTCCTCCCCGCCGCCGCCGGCTCGCTGGCCGCGTTTTCGCTCGAGGCGATCTGCGGCCTCATTGCCGCGGGTGCCGTCCTGCTGTTTGCCACCATCCGCCGCCTCGACCGGATCACCTGAAACCCCACGGGGATCTCCCGTCGGCCCCGGACCCAACGCCGTTTTATGATTGATCCCAATCATATCCGGGCGAAGCTGTCCCTCCCCCCGTGCCGGCCTCCGCCGGCGCTCCGTTTCCTTTTCTACCATGCCCTCCTACCAATTCGTCAATTACCTGTGGGATGACGCCAAGGCCGCGTCGCTCGATCCGGTCGCGCGTCTCGTTTACCGTTCCAACCTCCTCGGCAGCGATCAGCGCATCACCAACACCGGCGGCGGCAACACGTCGTCGAAGATCTCCGAGAAGGACCCGCTCACCGGCCAGCCGGTCGAGGTCCTCTGGGTCAAGGGCTCCGGCGGCGATCTCCGCACGAGCACGCGCGAGAATTTCTCGTCGCTCTACCAGCAGAAGCTGCTCGACCTCCAAAAGCTTTACGCCGCGCGCGCCGACAAGGGCCTGAAGTCCGCCGCCGAGGACGACATGGTCGGCATGTATACGCACGCGACCTTCAATCTCAATCCGCGGGCGTCCTCCATCGACACGCCGCTGCACTCCTTCCTGCCGGGCAAGCATGTCGACCACATGCACCCAAACGCGATCATCGCCATCGCCGCCTCGAAGCATTGCGAGAAGCTCACGCAGGAAATCTTCGGTGGCGCCATGGCCTACGTTCCGTGGATGCGCCCGGGTTTCGAGCTCGGCCTCGCCATGCAGAAGATCGCGCGGGAAAACCCCAAGGTCCGCGCCATCATGATGGGCCAGCACGGTTTCATCTCGTGGGCCGACGACGACAAGCAGTGCTACACCGACACGCTCAATTTCATCGAGAAGGCCGCGACGTATATTGAAAACAAATACGCGGCCAAGGGCGGCGACGCCGCCGCGTTCGGCGGACAAAAATACCAGACGCTCGACGAGGCCAAACGCCGCGCCACCTTCGCCGCCATCCTGCCGTGGCTCCGCGGCCAGGTTTCGAAACAGAAGCGCTTCATCGGCACCGTGCAGGACGACGCGAAGATCCTGCGCTTCGTGAACTCAAAGGACGCCGCCCGGCTCGCCGAACTCGGCACCTCCTGCCCCGACCACTTCCTGCGCACGAAGATCAAGCCGCTCTACGTCGACTGGAATCCGCAGTCGGAGGACGTCGCCGCGCTGAAGGCCAAGCTCACCGCCGGCCTCGAGCAATACCGCAAGGACTACGCGGCCTATTACACGGCGTGCAAACACGCCAACTCGCCCGCGATGCGCGATCCCAATCCGACCGTCGTGCTCATCCCCGGCCTCGGCATGATCGCGTGGGGCAAGGACAAGTCCGAGTCGCGGGTCACCGCCGAGTTCTACAACTGCGCCGTCGAGGTCATGCGCGGCGCCGAGGCGATCGATGAATACATCTCGCTGCCGCAGCAGGAGGCGTTCGACATCGAATATTGGCTGCTCGAGGAGGCGAAGCTCAAGCGCATGCCCGCCGAGAAGGAACTCGCCCGCCAGGTCGTCGTCGTGATCGGCGCCGGCTCCGGCATCGGCAAGGAAACCGCCCACCGCCTCGTCAAGGAAGGCGCCCACATCGTGTGCGTTGACCTGATCGAGGGCGCCGCGCAGGCGACCGCGAAGGAAATCACCGACAAATACGGCGTCGGCATCGGCGTCGCCGGAACAGGTTTGTCCAACTGCGGCCCCGCCCTCGGCCTCGCCGCCAACATCACCGACCGCAGTTCGATCCGCGCAATGCTCGACAACGTCGCGCTCGCCTACGGCGGCTTCGACTCCATCTGCGTCACCGCCGGCATCTTCGTGCCGAGCGACACCACCGGCCACATCCCCGACGAAAAATGGGCGACCACGTTCGCCATCAACGTCACCGGCAGCTATCTCGTCGGCGACGAAGCCGCGAAGACGTGGCGCGAACAGGGCCTGCGCGGCAATCTCGTCCTCACCACGTCCGCCAACGCCGCCGTCGCAAAGAAGGGCTCGCTCGCCTACGACACCTCGAAGGCCGCCGCCAATCACCTCGTGCGCGAGCTCGCGATCGAGCTCTCCCCGCTCGTGCGCGTCAACGGCGTCGCGCCCGCGACCGTCGTGCAGGGTTCGGCGATGTTCCCGCGAGACCGCGTCATCGGCTCGCTCGCAAAATACAACATCCCCTACACCGACGACGAGGCGACCGAGTCGCTCGTGAAGAAGCTCGCGCAGTTCTACGCGGACCGCACGTTGACGAAGGCGCCGATCACGCCCGCCGATCAGGCCGAAGCGTATTTCCTCCTCGGCAGCCAGCGTCTCAGCAAGACCACGGGCCAGATCATCACGGTCGACGGCGGTCTCCACGAGGCATTTCTCCGGTAAACGCCTTCGACAAAATTCGACCCGGGCGGCGCCCCCCGCCGCCCTCCCAGCCGCGACCGACCGTCGCGGCTTTTTTTGTTTCGGAATTGGCGAAACGTGACCCCGGGTTTCGCCGGATTGTCACTGTCCGCGACAGCATTCGCGTGCATTCGCGCCGCTCACCCGTAAGTTCATCCGCATGGACGCAAGCTGGCTACATCCCCGCGACGAACTCGTCGCCACCATGCAACGGATCTACCGCTACCGGATGACGACCACCTCGGGCGGCAACCTGTCGATCCTCGATCCCGACGGCAGCATCTGGATCACGCCTTCGCGCGTCGACAAGGGCGCGCTCACGCCCGGCGACATCGTCCGTGTCCGCCCCGACGACCGCCGCGAGGGGGCGCACCCGCCGTCGTCCGAGTTTCCGTTTCACCGCGAGATCTACCGCCGCCGCCCCGACCTGCGCGCGATCGTCCACGCGCACCCCGGCGCGCTCGTCGCCTTTTCCATCTGTCGCAAGATTCCCGATACGCGCGTCCAGTCGCACGTCCACGCCGTCTGCGGCCGCGTCGCCCTCGCGCCTTATGCGTGCCCGGGCACACAGGCGCTGGGCGACAAAATCGCCGAGACCTTCGCCGCCGGCGCCGACTGCGTGCTGCTGGAGAACCACGGCGTCGTGATCGGCGGACGCGATTTGCGCGAGGCGTTCCAGCGTTTCGAGACGCTGGAGTTCGCCGCCCAGACGCTCATCCGCGCCGCCACGCTCGGCCCGATCAAGGTGCTGCCGACCGACGCGCTCGCCGTCGACACGATGCCGGTCTACCGCGACCTGCCGCTGCAGCTCCCGAGCAACGACGAGAAAGACCTGCGCGGCCAGATCTGCCGCTTCCTCCACCGCGCTTATCAGCAACGCCTGCTCATCAGCACCGCGGGCGCATTTTCCGCGCGTTTGTCCGGCGAGGATTTTTTGATAACCCCGCGCCGCCGCGACCGGCTCGAAGTCCGGCCGCCCGGCATCGTGCGCGTCCGCTGGGACGCCTGCTCCTCCGGCCAGCAGCCGAGCCGCGCCGCGCGATTGCACGCCGAGATCTACGCGCGCCATCCCGGCATCGGCGCGATCATCAACGCCCAGCCCGCGCACGCCTCGGCCTTCTGCATGACCGACGCGCCGCTGAGCACGCACACGATCCCCGAGAGCTATGTCGTGCTCAATAACGCGCCCAAGCTGCCGTTCCTGCGCATCGTCGAAGACGCCGCGCAGATCGCGACCCAGCTCTCGCCGACGCACTGCCCCGTGGTGCTGATCGAGAACGAAGGCGCCGTCGTCGTCGGCCGCACGCTGCTCGAAGCCTTCGACCGTCTCGAAGTTCTCGAAGCGACCGCCGAAGCGTTGCTGCTCTCGCGCCCGCTCGGCCCGATCGTGCCGATGCCCGCCGCGTCGATCGACGAACTCCGCGCCGCGTTCAACATTCCGTAGCAGGAGTCAGCCCGCGCACCATCGTAGGGCGGGTCTTTGCCCCGCCTTCGCTTACAGGGAAGCGCGAAAAAGGCGGGTCAAAGACCCGCCCTAATTTGGGTCCGCCTCGGCCGCACACTGCTTTTTCGTCCGGCGACCCGCCGCCATTTCATGATTGAATCCCGCCATATCGGCCGCGCATCGTCGCCGCCGCATGCGCGTGCCCCTGCACATCGTCGAGCAGCGTCGCGAGAAACTCCGCCAGCTCATCCGCACCGACGGCTTCCTGCCGATCGCCGAGATCTGCCGCCGGCTTGACGTTTCCGAAGCGACCGCGCGCCGCGATCTCGCGTCCATCGCCGCGCACGGCCACATCACGCGCACGCGCGGCGGGGCCCTGGCGGACTACAACACCACCTTTGCCTCGCTCGGTGAGCGCGCGCACCGCGCTCGCACGGCCAAGTCTCGCATCGCCGCCGTCGCGCTCACGCAGCTGCCGCGCAAGGGCGTGATCTTCCTCGACGCCGGCACCACTGTTCAGGCGCTGGCCCGCCTGCTCCTCACCCGGCGCAGCTTCTCCGAACTGATCGTCGTCACCAACAGCCTGCCGATCGCCAGCGTGCTCGGCGGCACCATGGGCCTCGAACTCCATGTGCTCGGCGGGATGTTCCTGCACCGGCAGGCCGTCCTGCTCGGGACGGAATCGATTCGCGCCCTCGGAGCGTGGAAGTTCGACGCCGCGTTCCTGGGTGGCGAGGGCATGGACGCAAAGGGCATCACGAACTCGCACGCGAAAATCGCCGCCTTTCAGCAGGCCGTCGTGCGCCACGCCGCCAAAGCCTATTTCTGCCTCGACGCGACCAAGCTCGGACGCGCCACGCCGCACCGCGTCGTCGGCTGGGACCAGCCCATCACGCTGATCACCGACGCCCCCGCCGCCGCGCTCGCCCAAGCCGCGATTCCCCTCCCGCTCACGCACTACCTCCCCGCCCGCTGACAGCTCCAGGCTCTCAGCTCTGGGCTCTAGGCTCTAGGCTCTAGGCTCTAAGCTAGATTATATGATCACTCCCGATCATATAATGCGCAGTTTCCGACAAAATCCGCCGAGTCGGTTGCGCCCGATTTTGGCATGCTCGCCGGGCGATGTCGCCCGCACCCGTCACCCCTCACCGTGCAGAGATCGAGCACGTCGTGCGCCGGCTGCTTTATCAACGGCTCGGACAACCGCTCCCGCGGTCGGTCCGCGCCCCGCGCCCGCTCGTGGTCAACGCCAGCGCGCGTCACTGTCATCTCACGCCGCAGGCCGTCGAAACGCTTTTCGGCCGCGGTCACCAGCTGACGCCGAAGAAGTGGCTGTATCAGGAAGGCCAGTTCGCCGCCGAGGAAGCCGTGACGCTGATCGGCCCGCGCAGTCGCGTCATCTCGAATCTCCGCATCCTCGGGCCGTGCCGCGACCTTAACCAGGTCGAGCTCGCGTTCACCGACGCCATCTCGCTCGGCTTCGACATCCCCGTCCGTCAGTCCGGACAAATCAAGGGCACGCCGGGCTGTATGCTCATGGGCCCGGCGGGTTTTCTCGAGTTGCCCGAAGGGGTGATCCGCGCCGCGCCGCACGTGCACATGCATCCCGATGACGCCGCGTTCTACGGCGTGAAACCGGGTGAGTTCATCCGCCTCCGCGTGAGCGGCACCTGCGCGATCACGTTCGACCGGCTCCTCGTGCGCGTGTCGCCCGACTTCAAACTCGAGGTGCACATCGACACCGACGAAGCCAACGCCTGCCAGCTCGGCCCCGACACGATCTGCGAGCTCCTCCGCTAACGTCCGACCTCCGCCGCACTCCCGCGCCGTTCCTCTCAACTCTCCGCACTCAACGCTCAACTCGTAACTCTCAACCCTCAGCAACTCAGCCAAACCCCACTCCTCATGAGCGAATCACTCGGCATGGTAGAAACCAAAGGCTACGTCGGCTCCGTCGAAGCCAGCGATGCCATGGTCAAAGCGGCGGGCGTCACGCTCGCCCGTCAGGTCCAGATCGGCGGCGGTCTCGTGACCGTCATCGTCCGCGGCGACGTCGGCAGCGTGAAGGCCGCCGTCGAAGCCGGCTCCGAAGCCGCCAAACGCGTCGGCGAACTCGTCTGCGCGCACGTCATCGCGCGGCCGCACGCCGAACTGCTGAAGCAGTTCAATCTCAGCTGACCGGCTCCCAACCCTCATCCCTCAACTCTCAACTTTTCGCCCCATGGCTCAAGAAGCTCTCGGCATGATTGAAACCAAAGGCCTCTGCGCACTCGTCGAGGCCTCCGACGCCGCCCTCAAGGCGGCCAACGTCACGATGACCGGCTACGAGGCCGTCGGCTCCGGCCACGTCGCGGCCTTTTTCCGCGGCGATGTCGCTTCGCTGAAAGCCGCGGTCGATGCCGGCGCCGAGGCCGCCAAGCGCGTCGGCGAGGTCATCGCGCTCCAGGTCATCCCGCGTCCGCACGACGACCTCGCGAACCTCGGCAAATGGCTCGCCTGACCAAGTAGCGCGGTTGTCCGAACTGCCCTGATCGGCACTCACCAACCGCCTCGCCCTCGCACCACCGCCGCATCTCTGCCGTGAAACTCCTCGTCGCGAACCTCGGCTCCACCTCCTTCAAATACCGTCTCTTCTCAATCGAAGGGGCGCAGGCGGAGCTGCTCGCGCGCGGCGGCAGCGAACGGGTGACGGATCACGGTGCGGCGATCGATCGCGCGCTCACCGAGCTCGCCGAGGGCGGACACGTGCGCCGCGCGGCAGACCTCGACGGCGTCGGTTTCAAAACCGTCTTCGCGGGAGATCTCACGGGTTGCGTGCTCGCCGACGAAACCGTCGAGCAGGCGCTCCGCGACACGGCCGACCTCGCGCCGGCGCACAACCCGCCCTACGCCGAAGGCCTGCGGCTGTTCCGCGAACGCCTGCCGGACGTCCCGTGCGTCGCGCTCTTCGAGACCGCGTTTTATCAATGGGTGCCGGACTACGCGCGGCGTTATGCCATTCCGGATACATGGCACCGCGCCGGCATCCGCCGCTACGGTTTCCACGGCGCGAGTCACAAATACGTCGCGGAGCGCTCCGCCGAACTGCTCGGCCGTCCCGACGTCGCCGACATTGTGCGCGGGCTCTACCTCCACGGTCCCCGCGTCGTTCCCGGCGATCCGCTCCGCGTCATCTCCTGCCATCTCGGCGGCTCGAGCTCCGTCACCGCGATCGTCGATGGCGTTGCCGTCGCGAGCAGCATGGGTCTCAGCCCGCAATCCGGCCTGCCCCAGAACAATCGCGTCGGCGACCTCGATTCCGCCGCGCTGCCGTGCGCGATGCGCCGCCTGAATCTCTCCCTCGCCGAAGCCGAGCGCCAGCTCACGAAAGAGTCCGGCCTGCTCGGGCTTTCCGGCGTCGGCTCGGATCTCCGCGATATCAAGGCCGCCGCCGATCGTGGCGATGCCCGTGCGCAGCTCGCGATCGACACCTTCGTCCACTCGCTACGCCACTGGATCGGCGCGTTCTGGTTCGAGCTCGGCGGGTGCGATGCCCTCGTCTTCACCGCCGGCATCGGCGAGAACAACGCCTGGATCCGCGAAGCCGCCTGCGCCGGACTCGGCGGACTCGGCCTCTGGCTCGATCCCGAGATCAACGCCGACGCCGTCCCGGAAACCGATCTCGCCGCACCCGACTCGCGCACGCGCGTGCTCGTGATTCCCGCCAACGAGGAACTCGTCGTCGCCCGCGAAGTCGCGCGCCTCCTCTCCGCCCGCACGGCCTCCATTAGGTAGCGGAAAGCGTAAGCTTTTCGCGCTCCCTCCGCCCGCTTTTCGCCTCGCCCCTCTCTCAACCCTCAACTCCCAACCAACATGGCTCAACCCGCCCTCGGTCTCCTCGAAACCCGCGGTCTCACGGCGCTCGTCGCCGGCACCGACGCGATGCTCAAATCCGCCAACGTCACGCTCGTCGGCCCGATGAAACAAGTCGGCAACGCGCTCGTCACTGCCGTCATCGCCGGCGACGTCGCCGCGGTCAAAGCCGCCACCGAATCCGGTGCCGCCGCCGCCCGCCAATACGGCGAAGTCGTCAGCGTGCAGGTCATCGCCCGCCCGCACGACGACGTCGCTGCCGTCCTCCCCAAACTCGCCGCCGCGAAAAAATAAGCCGCGCCGTCTCCCGGGGCTTTAGCGCGTCCTCTCGCCTCTAGCCTCAAGCCTCTCGCCTCAAATCCATGTTCCTCGCCCGCGTCATCGGCTCCGTGGTTTCGACCAAGAAAGACGAAACCATGCGCGGCCGGAAACTACTACTCCTCCGCCCGATGTTGGTCGACGAGTCCGACCCGGCGAAACTGCGTCCAGGCGCGAACACCATCGTGGCGGTCGACGCCCTCGGCGCCGGCACCGGCGACCTCGTGCTCTTCTGTCAGGGCAGTTCCGCGCGCCAGACCACCGGCATGAAAACGCTTCCGATCGACGCCGCCGTCGTCGGCCATGTCGACACCGTCGAAGTCCTCGGCAAGCGCCTGGTGTAAACCGTCGTAGCGAGCATCGAGCAACGAGTCGCGACATTCCCCATCACGCCGCGTCCCCGATCTACTCGCTCCCCGCTACCCACTACTCGCTCCTCTTCCGATGCCCTCCCTCACCCTCGACGAATCTGTCGTCCGTTCCGTCGTCGAAGAAGTTCTCCGCAACTTCACGCGCCCGGGCGTCACCCTCGCCTCCGGCAGCGCCCCGGCCGTGGTGCGCGCCACCGGCCCGCGCCTCGGCGTGTTTCCCGACGCCCCGTCCGCCGTCGCCGCCGCCCAGGCTGCGTATCGACAACTCTGCGACAAAGGCGTCGCCGCCCGCGCGAAGGTCGTCGAGATCGTCAAGACGCTCTGCTCCGACAAAGCCGTCGAATGGGGCCAGTTCGAGTTCGCCGAAACCAAGATCGGCCGGCTCGACCACAAGATCGAGAAGCTCCAGATCGTGAAACTCGTGCCCGGCGTCGAGTGGCTCCGCCCCGACGCCCGCAGCGGCGACCACGGCATCACCCTCGAGGAATACACGCCCTACGGCGTCGTCGCGGCCATCCTGCCGATGACGCACTCGATCCCCACGCTCGCGGGCAACGTCATCAACATCGTCGCCGCCGGCAACGCCGTCGTCTTCAACCCGCACCCCGGCGGCGCCCGCTCCGCCGCGCTCGCCGTCCGCGCCTTCAACGAAGCCATCCAGGCCGCCACGGGGATCGAGAATCTCGTCTGCACCGTCGAGCAGCCCTCGCTCGATTCCTTCAACGCCCTCTGCCAGGCGCCCGAGGTCCGCGTGCTCTGCGTCACCGGTGGCCCCGCCGTCGTCGCCGCCGCGATGAAATCCGGCAAACGCGCCATCTGCGCGGGCCCGGGCAATCCGCCCGTGCTCGTCGACGGCACCCGCGACCTCGACGCCGCCGCGCGCGACATCATCCACGGCGCTGCCTACGACAACAATCTCCTCTGCATCGGCGAAAAAGAGGTCTTCGTCCTCGACACCGTCGCCGACGCCTTCCTCGCCGCGCTCGCCCGCCGCGGCGCGCGCCAGCTCAACGCCGCGCAACTCGACAAACTCACCGCCGCCGCTTTCACCACCAAGGCCGACGCCGGCGGCTGTTCGCATCCCGTGCTCAACCGCGCACTCGTCGGCGTCGATGCCGCCGTGCTCGCCCGCCACGCCGGCACGGAGGTCTCCGCCGACACGCCGCTGCTGTTCGCCGAGACCGACGCGTCACACGCGTTCGTGGTCGAGGAGCAGATGATGCCGATGCTTCCGATCGTGCGCGTGAAATCCGTCGAGGAAGGCGTGCAGGCCGCGCTCCGCGCCGAGCACGGCTACAAGCATTCCGCCATCATCCATTCGCTCAACGTCGATCACATGACGCTCATGGCGCGCGCGCTCGACACCACGATCTTCATCAAAAACGGCGCCTGCGTCGCCGGCCTCGGGCTCGGCGGCGAGGGTTACCTCTCCTACTCGATCGCCACCACCACCGGCGAGGGCATCACCACGCCGCGCACGTTCACGCGCACGCGCCGCTGCGTGATGGTCGACAACCTCAAGATCTACTGAGCCGCCCGCTTTTCACCGTGAAAACGAAATCCCCGAAACCCGCGCCCACTCCGCAGCAACTCGGCGCCGCGCTGAAATCGGCGGCGACGCTCTGGGACGAGATCGTCGCCACCTTTTCGCAAGCTTATGCGCCGCTCGAGGTGGAGTGGAAGGCGGCGAAGACGGATTTCGGGGCGTTCTGCCGGCTGAAACATCACCGCCGCACGCTGCTGTATCTTCTGCCCACGCCGCATTCGTTCGAAGTCGCCGTCGTGCTCGGCGAGAAAGCCGCCGCCGCCGCCGCGAAAAGCCCGCTGCCCTCCCGGCTCAAGCAGCTCGTCGCCGACGCGCGTCCCTACGTCGAAGGCCGCGGTATCCGTTTTCATCCGACATCGTCCGACGTCGGCACGCTCCTTCAGCTCGTCGAGCTGAAGCTCGCGCCCCAAACCGCATGATCCTCGCGCGCATCGACGGCACCCTCGTGGCGAGTGCCTGCCATCCCAGCATGGCCGGCACGCGCACCGTCGTCTGCCAACCGCTCGATGGTGACGGCCGCGATGAAGGTGCACCGGTGCTCGCCGTCGATCCGCTCGGCGCCGGACTCCACCAGCGCGTGATCCTGTCCACCGACGGCTCCGCCACCCGCGAGTTCGTCAAAGATCCGAAATCCCCGCTCCGCAACCTCATCATCGGCGTCGTCGATGCCGCGCCTTCGGCGCGGGAGTGAAAGTGAAAGGGAAAGTGAAAGTGCCCGCCTAGCTCCACTTGAAACCTCCACCTCCACTTCCACCACCACCCTCACTTTCACTGTCACCCTCACTTTCACTGTCACCGTCACTTTCACCGTCCCTTTCACTTTCACTCCCATGCGCCTCGGCACCGTCATCGGTCGCGTCACCCTCACGCAGAAGGAGCCGGTTTACACCGGCGGCCGGCTGCTGATCGTGCAGCCGTGGACGCGCGCGCAGTTCGCCGGCGCGAAAGTGCCGCCGCTGCCGAAGGGCTCGAGCGTGATCGTCTACGACGAACTCGGCGCCGGCCTCGGCAGCGCGATCGGCTTCACCGAAGGCGCCGAAGCCGCCCAGCCGTTTCCCGGCGACGCGCCCGTCGACGCCTACTGCGCGTGCATCGTCGACCAGCTCGCTTACACGCCGCCGCGCTGAACCCGTTCCAGTCTGCCAACCCTTCACTTTACCGACATGCCTCAAGTCCTCACCGCCCGCGAAGTCGAAACCCTGGTCCGCTCCGGTCAACCGGTGCCCGCCGACGCGCTGCTCACGCCGTCCGCGCGCGACTTCCTCGAAGACCAGAAGCGCGCGAAGCCCGGCTCCGCCGCCCTCGTCGTGGCCAGCCCCGCGCCTGCGGCCGCCATCTCAAATCTCAAATCCGAAATCTCAAATCCCGCGGTCGCCGCCGCAACCGCGGCTCCGTCGATTCCCGATTACGAGTTCCGCTGGACGCCCGGCACCGATCCGAAAACGCCCGCCGAGATCGAGCGTTTCTTCCGCTCGCCCGCGATCGAGGAGCTGAAACGCCGCATGTGCGACATGGGCCGCCGGCTCTGGTTGAAAGACTATACCGACGGCAACGGCGGCAACATCACCATCCGCGTCGGCGACAATCTCGCGCTCTGCACGCCCACGCTCATCTGCAAGGGCTTCATGACGCCCGAGGACATGTGCCTCGTCGATCTCGACGGCAACCAGCTCGCCGGCACGCGCGTCCGCACCAGCGAGGCCAAGACGCATTTCGGCATCATGAAACGCCAGCCCGCCGCCAAAGCCTGCGTGCACGCCCACCCGCCGCACGCCACCGCGTTCGCCATCTCCAACGCCACCATCCCGTCGCGCCTCATCCCCGAAGCCGAAGTCTTCCTTGGGAAAATCGGCCTCGCCAAATACGAGACCCCCGGCACCGCCGCCAACGCCGACGAGGTCGGCCGCGTGGGCGTCGATCACCAGGCCGTGCTGATGCAGAACCACGGCGTCATCTGCTGGGGCAAGGACGTCGAGGACGCCTACTGGAAGATGGAAAACATCGACGCGTATTGCCGCACCGTCGCGATCGCCGCCGGCCTCGGCAGCGGCCTCCACCGCTTCGGGCCCGACAAGCTCCGCGACCTGATCAACCTCCGCCAGAAACTCGGTATGCCCGACCCGCGCGCGAATCTGAAGGAATGCGAGCTTTGCGACGACAACAGCGAGTTTCGCCCCGGCGCCGTCTGCGCCACGCCCGCCACCCCCGCGCCCGCCGAGCCAGCATCGAATCCCGAGCTCGAACCGCTCGTCCGCCAGATCACCAACGAAATCCTGAAGCAGCTCACCGCAGCCCGGTAGCCGCGGATCCCAGCTCTCAACTCTCAACTCTGGGCTCTCAGCTCCCCCCATGAAAGTCACCATCATCGGCGGCGGCGGCCGCGTCGGATCCAACGCCGCTTTCGCGCTCCAGTGCGCCGGCATCGTATCCGAAATTCAACTGCTCGACGCCAACGCCGAGCTCGCCGCCGGCGAGGCGCTCGATCTCGTCCACGGCGCGTCCTCCATCGCCGACCAGCGCATCTACGCCGGCGATTACGCCCGCGCCGCCGACAGCGACGTCTTCCTCATCACGGCCGGCCTGCGGCGCAAACCCGACGAATCGCGGCTCGACCTCATCAACCGCAACATCGCGCTCTTCGACCAGATTCTTGCGTCGGTGAAAGCCGCCAGGTTTCGCAAGGACGCGCTCATCTTCGTCGTCTCCAACCCGGTCGACATTCTCACCCAGCTTGCCGTCGTCCGCCTCGGCCTGCCATGGCAGCAGGTGTTCGGTCTCGGCACGATGCTCGACACCGCACGTTTCCGTTCGCTGATCGCCGACTCGCTGCAGCTCGCGCCTACGCAAGTAAAGGCGCTGATCCTTGGCGAACATGGCGACACGATGGTGCCGATCTGGTCCAGCGCGACCGTGGGAGGCCTGCCCATCGAGAAGATGCCCGGCGCAACCGCGAGTTTTCAGCAGCAGGTGTTCGAGCGCACGAAAACCAGCGGCGCCGAAGTCATCCGCCGCAAGGGCGGCGCGGGTTGGGCCGTCGCGGTCACGATTGCCGAGGTCCTGCACGCCGTCGCACTCGACCGGCGTCAGTTGCTGCCCGTTTCCTCGCTGCAGCAGGGTAAATACGGCCTGCACGACGTCGCGCTTAGCGTCCCCTGCATCGTCGGTCGCCAGGGCGTCCTCGCGCAAGTGGAAGTTCCGCTCTGGCCGAAGGAACAGCAGTCGCTCCAAGCCAGCGCCCGCGCCCTCCGCGAGATCTGGAACAAAGTAAATCCGCGCTAGCCTCGCGCCCCTAACCGCGAAGCCCGCGAGCCACGCGCCTGCCCCGCCCGCCAGCCTGCGAGCCACCCGCGCCGGTGAAACAGCAGAGTGTCATATAATAGATGACACTTTGTTTTTCTCCGCAGGAAACCGCGCGTGGCGGGAGGTGTCATCGCGCTGGACTTATATGAGCGATATCGCTCACATGAGATTTTCATTTTTGCGATGCCCCGCTCCACCTCCTCCCTTCATTGCGCCGCCGTGGATCTCGGCGCGACCAGCGGTCGCGTGATCGTCGGCACCTGGGCCAAGAACAAGCTCACGCTTACTGAGGTTCACCGTTTTCCGAATACGTTCCAGTCGCTCGGGTCGCACGATTACTGGAATCTCCCAGGCCTCTGGGCCGAAATCCAAACTGGCCTCCGCCAAGCCGCCGCGCGCTTCAAGTCAATCGCGTCCGTCGGCGTCGACACCTGGGGCGTCGACTACGTGCTCGTCAACGACGAGGGCCGGCTCGTCTTTCCCGCCCACGCGTATCGCGACGCCCGCACGCAGCCCGGCCTACAAAAGCTCGCCAACACCCGCGCCGCGCTCGCGCGTATTTACGAAGCGACCGGGATCCCGAACGTCTTCTACAACTCCAGCCTCCAACTCGCCGAAACCGTGGCGAACTGCCCCGCGATCGAGGACCTCGCGACGCGCTGCCTTTTCCTGCCGGACTATTTCAACTACCTGCTTTCGGGCCGGATGGAGAACGAGTTCACCATCGCGAGCACCACGCAGCTGATCGACGTCCATTCGACGAACTGGTCGCGTCCCGCCCTCGATTACTTCCGCCTGCCGCCGCAGTGGTTCAGCAAACCCGTCCTCGCCGGCACGAAGCTCGGCAAGGTCTCCTCGTTGCCCGAACTGAAAGGCACGCAGGTCATTGCCGTGCCCGGCCACGACACCGCCGCGGCCTACGACGCGATGCCCGCCGATCCCGCCGGCACCGACCTGTATCTGAGCTCCGGCACGTGGTCGCTCGTCGGTTTCGAAAGCGACCAACCCGTGCTCGGTGCCGAAGCGCTCGCCGCGCGCATCTCGAACGAGCGCACCGGCGATGGACGTTATCGTCCGCTCACCAACGTCATCGGTCTCTGGCTTCTCGAGGGCACGTTGAAGGAATTCGCCGCCCGGCCGAAGACCGACGCCGAGTGGGCCGCGCTCATCAAGGCCGCCGAAAAACTCCCCGCGCCGAAAACGCTCCTCGACGTCACCGATCCCGTTTTCAGCAATCCGAAATCGATGCGCGCCGCGATCGACGCGCAGCTGAAAAAGAAAAAGTCCGCGCCGCCCAAGCATCTCGCCGGCTACATGCGCCTCATCTGCGACTCGCTCGGCCGCGGCCACGCCGATGCGATGCGCGCCTTCGAGCGCCTGGCAAACCGGCGCTTCGCGCGCATCCTCATGGTCGGCGGCGGCTCGAAGAACCGTCTCCTTTGCCAAGCCACCGCCGACGCCGCCGGCGTGCCGGTCGTATCGTTCGCGCTCGAGGGCACCGCGGTCGGCAACATCGCCAGCCAGCTCATCGCGCTCCGCGCCGTGAAAGACCTCGCAACCTTCCGCGCACTGCTCGCGAAAAATATCCAACAGACGGTTTATAAGCCTAGAGCCCAGAGCTGAGAGCCCAAGCGAAACCTTCGATTTCTCCCTCCGTTCTTCTCTCCTGCTCTCGGCTCTAGACTCTTAGCACATAGCTTCCAATCCCATGCCTTCCGCCAAAAAAATCTCTTCCGCCTACAAACTCGCCCAGGCCGCTTACGCCGAGTTCGGTGTCGACACCGAGGCCGCGATCAAGCGCGCGCGCTCCATCCCGATCTCGCTGCATTGCTGGCAGGCCGACGACGTTCGCGGCCTCGAAACGCCGCTGCCCGGCGTCGACTCCGGCGGCATCATGGCGACCGGCGGTTATCCCGGCCGCGCCCGCAACGGCGACGAGATGCGCGCCGATCTCGACCTCGCGCTGAAGCTTCTCCCCGGCAAACAGCGGCTCAACCTGCACGCGTTTTACGCCGAGACCGGCGACGCCCACGTCGACCGCGACGCGCTCGAGCCCGCGCACTTTTCCCGCTGGGTCGACTGGGCGAAATCACGCCGCATCGGCCTCGATTTCAACCCGACCTATTTCGCGCACCCGAAGGCCGCGTCGGGCTTCACGCTCTCGCACGCCGACAAATCCATCCGCCAGTTTTGGATCAATCACGCCAAGGCCTGCCGCCGCATCGCGCAGCATTTCGCGAAAAAACTCGGCACGTCGTGCGTCCATAATCACTGGATACCGGACGGCGCCAAGGACGCGCCCGCCGACCGCTGGTCGCCGCGCCGCCGGCTCGTCGAATCCTACGACGCGATCTTCGCCGACAAATCCGTCGACCGGAAACTCTGCGTCGACGCCGTCGAAGGAAAGCTCTTCGGCCTCGGCAGCGAGGAGTATGTCGTCGGTTCGCAGGAGTTTTATTCCTCCTACGCGCAGGCCCGCGATCTCGTGCTCTGCCTCGATCTCGGTCACTACCATCCGACCGAGTCCGTGGCCGACAAGGTTTCGGCGCTGATGCAGTTCCACGACCGCATCCTCCTGCACACCTCGCGCCCGATCCGCTGGGACAGCGATCACGTCGTCATCCTCGACGACGCCGTGCGCAACCTCTTCCTCGAGATCGCCCGCGGCAACGCCTGGGACCGCGTATTCGTCGCGCTCGATTTCTTCGACGCCTCGATCAACCGCATCGCCGCCTACGTGGTCGGCGCGCGCGCGACGCGCCAGGCGATCCTGCTCGGCCTGCTCGATCCGTCGAAAACGCTCCGCCAGGCGGAAACCGCCGGCCGCGGTCACGAACGGCTCGCGCTGATGGAGCACGCGAAGGCGCTGCCGTGGGGCGCGGTGTGGGACGAACTCTGCACGCGCGACGGCGTTCCCGCCGGTGCCGACTGGCTTGCCGATGTCGCCCGCTACGAAACCACCGTCCTCGCCAAGCGCTGAGCGACCTCTTCCGTTTCCCACAAAAAGGCGGGTCCTTCCGGCCCGCCTTTTTTGTTTCGCAGTGCAATCCGCCGCGCGCGTCTACGCCGGCGAATCGCTTACTTTTCCCAGCGCAAGCTGAAGCTGCCGCGGTAGGTGTCCTGCGCGGCGGGGGCGATGCCTTGCGGACCGCCTTCTTCAGGGCGCGTGAACTTCGTCCCGATCGCCGGAATCACGTGCAGCAACGATAATGTGCCGTCGGGCAACGCGACGGCCGTTTTCGCGACGAGCTCGGCGGGCGGCTCGTCCAGCTTCATCACTTGCACGTAAAGGCCCGCGGTTTTCGGCACCACCGTGAGCCGGCCGGCGCTCGTCTCGAGCGTGAGCCAGCGCACGTCGGAGAACACGCCCTTGAATTCCGGATACGCGAAACCGCGCCAGCCGGTGATCGTGTCGTTATAGGCATTGGCCCACGCGCCGAAGATGACGCCGCGCTGCCGGTTCTGCCAGACGCGATACGGACCGTTGCCCACCCAGCTTTTGCCGCGCACTTCCACGTCGGACACGTCCAGGCTCACGCCTTGGAACGTCGCGCCCTTCACGCCGGCCACTTCATACGTGCAGTCCACCCAGCCGTTCGCCCGCAGGCGCCACTCGACCGTTTTCAATCCGCCCGTGTAGCGCTGCGTCACGATCCGGTCGCCGTTCTCCTCGCGCATGTTGCTCGCCACCAACTCCGCCGCGCCACCCGCCGACCGCAGACGCACGCCGCGCGCTACGTCGTCAAAATCGAGCGCGCCTGCGTCTCCGATCGTCACCGCGCGAACGCCACTCGCCGGCGTCGTTTCCGAAAGTTGCGCGAAACGCTGCACGCCCGGCAGCGGCCACGTGTAGGTCCACACTTCGCGTCCGCGCGGATCCTCGATCCGCAGCGCGAGCACATCCGCTTCGCGCCAGTTCGCGGGCAGTTCCAACCGCAGCGTTCCCGTTTCGCCCGGAGCGATCGCGGGGCTCGTCGTCACACCCGAAGCCAGGGTCACCGCATTCGTCGCGCCCGGCTCAGGCAGCCGGCGGAGTTGCCAGACGAAGCGGCACGCCGACGCATCGGTGAAGCTGTATCGGTTTTCCAACGACAAAGTTCCCGCGAACTCTTGCGGCAGCGTCCGTTCGTGCACAACGAGCGGCGACCAGAGCTCCTTCAAGGTGTAAAAACTCGCCTCTCTCTCGCGGCGCGGCCCGAGAATGCCGTCAGGCCCCTGGTTGCCCTTCACGTCGATCTCGCCGGTGTCGGGACGCAGCACGCCCTCGTCGACCAGCGCCCAGACGAAGCCGCCGCCGAAGGTTTTCCCACTGCGCATCAGCGTCCAGTAATCCTCCATGCCCGCGCCGATGCCGCCGTCGTAGAGGCCGTGCAGGAATTCGGTCGGCAGATAAATCAGCGGCTGCGGATGCTCGACCGGCGGCGCGTCGGATTTGGCGCCGCGCGGAATCTCAAGTCCCTGCACGAGCGTGGCCAGTTGTGAGAACGGCCGGTAGTGCGCCGTGTTGACGCCACTGAACGTCGCCCATGGGTGCAGCACGGCGCGGCGCTGCGGGTCCCATTGCGCGAACTCCGCGTCGAGATCCGTGTTCCAACCGCCTTCGTTGCCGTTGTCCCATAGCAGCACGCTCGGGTGATTCACGTCGCGCTTGATCATGGCCTCGACGAGTTGGCGTCCGACTTCGGTGTCGTAGCTCTTCTGCCAGCCCGCGAGTTCGTCGATCACGTAGAGTCCCTCCTCGTCGCAGAGTTCGAGGAAGCGTTCGTCCGGCGGATAGTGCGACATGCGGACCGCGGTGAAATTCATCTCCTTCATCAACCGGATGTCCTCGCGATGATCGGCTTCGCTCAGGCTGCGACCGGTCTCCGCGTTGAACGAGTGCCGGTTCGCGCCCTGCAGGACGATGCGACGGCCGTTGAGATAAAAGCCGTCGCCCGCCCGCACCTCGAAGGTGCGAAAACCGAAACGCGTGCGCAGCGCATGCCGCACCGTGCCGTCCTTTGCCAGCAGGCGCGTCTCGGCCGTGTAGAGCGCGGGCGATTCCGCGCTCCACAATTGCGGCGCATTCACGCGACCGGTCACGCGTGTCTTTGTATCCGCGATGTCAGCACGCCACGCCGGCGCCACTTCGCGGCCGAGGGCGTCCACCACCCGCACTTCCACCTGCGCCGCGTCGCCGCGGCCCTCGAGAAACGCGTCGAGCGCGAAGGCGCCGTCAGCGCGTGCGTCGATCGCCACGCGTTCGATCGCCTGCACGGGCGCGGCCTCGAGCCAGACCGGCCGGTAAATGCCGCCGAAGTTCCAATAATCGCCGGTGCGCTCGGCCTTGTTGACGCCTTCGTTGGCGGAGGTTTCGTCGACCGCGACTTCGAGCAGGTTCTCGCCGTCGAACTTGATCTTGTCCGTCACGTCGTAGCTGAACCGGTAGAATCCGCCCTGGTGCATGGGTCCGGCAGGCTGACCGTTCACTTGCACGCGCGTGTCGGTCATGACGCCGTCGAACACGAGCTTGATCCGGCGCTCGCGCCACTCGGCCGGCACCGTGAAGCGATGGCGATACTCGCCGCTCTCGGACGGCGTGAGGCTGTGATAACTCAGCGTGCCGAAGCCGTGCATTTCCCAGTTCGACGGCACGGGGATCGTCGACCAAACGCCCGACTTCGCGCCGGCGGAACAGCGAAATTCCCAGCTCACGGCGTCGGCGCTGTCGCGGCCCGACAAATACAGCCGCTCCGTCGCGGGGGCGGCCGCGAACAGGGGAAAACCGGCGCAAACCGCCGCGAGAAAACAGAGGAGTCTCATGGAGCAAAGGGGTTGATGGACGAGTGGCGCGAGAGATCCGCGCCCGTCTCGCCCATCAACGCCTCTGCCTTCTCATCGCACAAGCGCGGAGTCTTCCGACTCGTTCGATTCGCCAACAGCAAAACGGCCGGAGTCGTCGAACTCCGGCCGTGAAATGTGCTGTATCCTGGTAGGGCGGGTCTCTGCCCCGTCTTTTATGTCTTTCGACCGCAGAGGGCGCGAAAAGGCGGGTCGGA
The DNA here is from genome assembly GCA_040255565.1 of Opitutaceae bacterium. GTDB lineage: Bacteria > Verrucomicrobiota > Verrucomicrobiia > Opitutales > Opitutaceae > Opitutus. Next base: position 400,622 of record JBDZVH010000005.1, read on the forward strand.
GACCCGCCCTACTTTTAGTCCGTCCGTTTGGCGGTGCCGTTGTGCGCCTAGAACTCGAAGCGCGTCGTCAGCTCCCAGGTCGTGCCTTCCGCGAGGCGATACGAACCGACGCTGCCGTCCGGATTCGCGACGACGGCGACGAGCCGCTTGCCCTGAAAGAGATTTCGCACGTTCAACTGGATCGACATATCGATGTCCTTCGTCAGGTGCCGGCGGTAGGACACCCACGCGTCGAAGTTCGTCTCGGACTTGCCGTAGATGGGCGACGAGAGGTCGTCGACCCAGTTGAGCACCGGCGCTTCGAGGAAGGTTTTCTTGAACCCGAGCAGCGGACGATCCTGCCAGCGCATCGCGCCGCCGACGCCGAAGCCCTTCAAACGACCTTCGGTGAAATCATACGATGTGATCGCGTTGAGATGATATTGCCGGAGTTCGCCGACGTCCTTGCCCTCGGCCGCGAGCGCTTGGAGGTATTCGCGCTCGAAGCCGTCGGTCCAAATGTAGCCCAGATATTCGCGGCTGTTGTCGCCGAACGGCGCAATGTGCGCGAAGCCCTTTTTCTGCCAGTAATTGTAGGTCGCGGTTGCGTCGACCGGGCTGTAACCATCCTGCGCCACCGGTTTCACCGCCTCGTAGTATTTCGCAAAATTGCCGCCGCCGGCGACGTTGAGGATGTTCGTGTCGCGGGCGTTGGTTTTTGAGCCGTTCACAATCACGCGCCAGTTGGGCGTGAGATTGGCCGCGATCTCGATCTCGACGCCGGTGGACGTTTTGTCCGACGTCTTACCGAAGCCCGCGGGACCGCCGTCGGCATTCCACAAGAAGGCAGGCGCGGCCGAGGCCGAAGAAACCGGCGTGCGCACGAGCTGGAAGCCGTCGTTCAGATTGAGGCCCTGGTCGGCGTAGATGTTCCACGGGCGGAACCATTCCTCGTCGGTGCGCGCGGCGAACCATTCGCGCCGGTAGCGCAGCTCGGCGTCGGTGATCGGCGGTTCCGAATACGTGCCGCCGCCGGTCGGGCGCGGCGTGCCTTCGGCGATGTAGGTGGGCTCGCCGGGCACGGCGGCGCGGCGGATGCGCAGCGGCTGGTTGAGCAGCGCGGCGCCGTTCTCCTTCGTCCAGTTTTCGGGAATCGGCTGCGCGGCGACGGTCTTGTCGTAGTTGTCGCCGAAGAACCACTTGTTGATGAGCCATTCGGGAGTGGTATTTTGGATACCGGTGCTCGAGGTGGCGTCGATCATGAGGCCGTTCATCGTGCGGGCGAGCTGCTGCTTGACCTGCGCGCCGGACGGACCGCCGCCGTAGGAGGCATTTTTCTGCAGCGTCTTGAACCAGGTCACGCGCATGTCGAGACGGCCGTTGAGGGTATTGATGCGGACCGAGTGATCGCGCGAGATGCCGGACGGCGTGCCATTAGGCTTGTGATACATGTCGAAGCTGAGGCTTTCCGGCCGGAAATTGCTCGAGCTGTTCAGACTGTAGCTGAGCCGCGTGCCCCAAGGCAGACGGCGGTTGATGAACTCCGGCGAGTGCAGGACGAGGCCCCAGGAGCGCGTGGTCTCGATCGCGCGTTTGTCGTTGGCCGGGTCGAACATCCAATCGGGCGAATCGGGCAGCGAATGATACGATCCATTCGGCGCCTGCACCTGCGTGCCAAGATTATAGGGCGTGGCGCCGGTGGGTTTGCCGCTGGCGTCGGTGAGACTCGTGAACCGGCTGGTCGCGCCCTTGCTTTGCTGGAAGAAATCGTCGCGGCGGACGGACCATAGACCGACGACCTTGTCGTTGAAAAACTTGCTCTGCACGATGAACGCCCGGTTGGTCACGCGCGTCGCCTGGTGGCTCGGGCCGTTGCGATACATGTTGGCCTCGTTCGTGCGGTAATCGTTGATGCCGGTCGCCTGCTGGCGGGAGTAGCCGGGCACGCGCGGAACGGACTGGGTGTCGAGGTAGAGATCGTTGACCGTGCCCTCGCCGGGTTGCGCCGCCTGGATCGCATACAGCGGCTGGATGCCGAGGCCCGCAATGCCGGGGCTGACCGCCGGATCGACGCGCGTATCCAGATAGTGGAGTCCGATGAAGTCCTCGTTGGCGGCGATATACTGCGACAACTCGCGGCCGGTGCCGAGCGTCTGGAGGCTGAAGGAGCGCGACTGGCTCTCGTAGGTTTGCCGCGAGAGATTGCCCGTGAACGTGTGATTGCCGAGGAGTTGGGAGAGCCACGGACGCTTCACGTGATCCTCGAAATCGAACTGGTAGAACGCCGTGGCGCGCGAGCCGGTGCGTTCCGCGCGGTTGCGCAGGCCGTCGGTCGAGGTGGCAACGACGAGACGGCGGAAACCGGGATTGGGGATCTCGGGGCCGTATTTTGCAGGGTCGGAATACTCGGTCGAGCGGCGCAGGTTCTGGTTGATGTCGATGTTGATGTTGTTCGGGTTATTCAGCCAGTTGATGTGGCCGTTGCGGTATTCCTGCTCGTCGTAGGCGAGCTCGATGCCGGCCTTGCCGTCGAGGTAGGTTTGCACGAGCGCGATGTTGCGCGCGTTGTAGCGGCTGTATTGCGAGTTGTTCGGGCCGGCCAGGTCGTAGTTCCAGAAGTCGAACACGCTCGGGTCGGTGATCTGCTGCTGCTGCCAGGTGCTCCAGGGTTTGGCGGTGAAGGACATCCCGGAGATCGCCTCCATGCGATTGATGCGCGCGAGCAGGTCGGGATCGCCGGCGAAGGTCTCCTTGCGCGTCAGCGGGTGCACGCCGGGATTCAGCGTCATGTGGAAGTTGTCGTAGAAATTTACCGGCGCGATCATGCCCCAGTTGCCGATGCGCGAGGTGCTCTTGTAGGCGCCGCCGCGCTGGTGGTAGGCGTCGGGGAAAGCCGGGTTGCTCGGATCACCGGTCGCGCTGGAATACGGGTTGAACCACACCATGCCTTCCTGATCGAACCACTCGCCGACGCCGCCGATATCGCGGTTGAGGTAGGGCCCGTATTGATACCAGGCGCCGCCGGGTGCGAGCGTGGCGCGGTTCACCGGCTCGGCGGTGGTGAGCTTGTTGAGCCGGCTCGGATCGAACCAGTTGCTGAACATGTCGAGCGGCAGCGAGAAACGCGGCCGATTTGAGTCGGTCTTGCCCGCCTCCACGGTGGCGGTGATCTGCGTGAAGATGGAACGCGCGAGCTTCGGCTCCCAGCGCAGTGAGCCCGTGGCGCGCGTGGTGTCGGCCGACGTGTTCTTCTGCCGAAACGCCTCGTCCTCATTGAGCGCGTTCACCCGCAGGGCGAGCGAGCCCTTGACCAGCGGCACGTTGGCGTCGATCGCCTGGCGCGTGCCGCCAAAGTTGTTCACGCGCAGCTCGACGCCGATCTTTTGCTTCGTGACGTTGGGTGCCTTCAGGGCGCCGTTGATGATGCCCGCCGGGCTGCCGAGGCCGAAGAGGATCGAGTTTGGGCCGCGCTGGATCTCGATGTTTTCGGTATTGTAGGCATCGAGCGGGATGTCGGTCGGGAAATAGTTGCGGGTGACGTCCGCGCTGCCGAGGCCGCGAATGCGGTTGCCGCCCTGCGGATTGCGCAGGTTGCCGTCCTGGCTGGAAGCGCCGTCCTTGCCGAGATCGACCCCCGTATAGTTTCCGTTGATACCGTTGATCTCGGTGTTGGTCGTGTAGACGAGCAGATCGCTGAGGTTGCGCGCACCGGTGTCGCGCAGGAACTGCGGCGTCACGACCGAGATCGGCGACGCGATGTCGCGGAGGTCCGTCTTGAGGCGGCTGCCGGCGAGCGAGGCGGTGGCGAGGTAGCCTTCGTTGCTGCTCGCGGAGACCTCGAACGGAGAGAGCTGCACGATTTCTTCCGCGGCTTCGGGATCGGCGGGGCGGGGCGGCACGGTCTGTGCCACGGCGAGCGTGGCGAGCGACAGCAGGAGCGCGCCCGACAGCGCACGCGGGGGCGCGGTGCGGCGAACGGGCGAGGAGGTGGCGGTGTTCATGGTCGTTGGGATGAGGTTGGGCGGAAACGAAGCCGCTGGTCGGGCAAGAGCGCGATCCGCGCCAGGCGGGGAGGTGGGGTTTGTTTGCCGGTTCCGCCGGGCGCAAGGAGCGAAGTGGCTCGCACGCCGGGCGATGGCGGGCGCATCACCGCGCGAAAGCGTGCCGCCACACAATCCCGCCGCTAGTAGCACAGGTGACGACCGCGCGCGCCGCGGCCCGAGCGCAACAAAACAAACTCGCGTTCCCCGCCGCGGTGCCGCAAGGGGTGGACCGTGGAGCCGCATCGCGTCACCCAGAAGGACATCGCCCGCAAGGCCGGCGTGCACCGCGCCACCGTATCGATGGCGTTCAAGGGCCATCCGAACATCCCGCCGAAGACGCGCGAGCGTATCCTTAAAATTGCGACAGAGCTCGGTTATGCGCCGGATCCGATGCTTTCCGCGCTCGCGGCTTACCGCAATCGCAAGCGGCCCGCCACGTTTCACGGCACCCTCGCCTGGCTGACCAACTCCGCCTACGGTTTCGACTGGCGCGATCGCACGCTGCGACCGCACTTCAGCGACTATTTCGAGGGTGCGAAAGCGCAGGCGCAGCGTTACGGGTTTCAGCTTGAGATCTTCGATTTCAACGCCCCGCGAATGACGCCCGCGCGGCTCGCGTCGATCCTTGCCGCCCGCGGCGTGCAGGGCGTGCTGCTGTGTCCGCAGCCGCGGCCCGAGACGAATCTCGATTTCCCCTGGCAGAATTTCTCCGCGGTCACGTTCGGCTACAGCCTCGCCACCCCGCATCTCCACACGGTCAGCGCCACGCAATATCGCGCGATGCGACAGACCGTGCACGAGCTGCGCCGGCTTGGCTACCGGCGCATCGGCCTCGCGCTCGATGGCGATCACGATCTGCGCACCGACCACAACTACCTCGCCGGTTATCTGGTCGAGGAACATCTCGCCGGCGGCGGCAGCACCGTGCCGCCGCTGCCAGCGCCGTATCCGGATCATCGGGCCGTCAAACAGTGGCTGCGCGCGCACCAGCCCGACGCGATCGTGACCGGAAATTATCATTTCCTCGACGTGCTGCGCTCGCTCGGCCGGCGCGTGCCGGACGAAATCGGCGTCGCCTGCCCGCTCCTGCCCTCGGCCGACACCGAACTCGCCGGCGTCATCGAAAACTCAGTTCAGATCGGCAGCGTCGCGGTCGATTTCCTCATCGGTATGATCCATCGCCAGGAACGCGGCATCCCCGAAAACCCGCAGCGCATCCACGTCGAAGGACGCTGGCTCGCCGGCAAAACGCTGCGTCCGCAGACCGGCTGAACCGGACGTGACCGACTGGCGTGCCGGCACACGCGCCCGCCTCCTCCTTTTCCGCGCGTTTCCGACACCTGTGTGACAATCGCAGCCCTTGGTCCGGTCGCCGGCTCCTCTAGGTTGCGCGTCCGTCGCCGGCGCCCATGCGTCAGGCTGCGTCTACCCCTTTCCGCCCCATGCAACTCGCCCGCCGACAATTTCTCAAAATGGCCGCGCTCGCCGGCGCCGGCGCTTCGCTGCCCCGCTCGCTCGCCGCGCTGACCGCGCCGGCGGGATTAACGCCTTCCGCCGGCGCGGCCGTGCCCGACACCTACCGACACTGGCAGGCGCAGGCACGCGCGCTGCTGGAACCGCTCGCCGCGTTGTTCGTGCCCGGCCGCGCCTCGCTCGATCTCCACGGTCCGGCTTCGGCCAACGGTGTCCAGGCCGACCGGCTCGAATCGTTTGCCCGCCCGCTGTTGCTCGCGGCGCACTACCTGCAGAGCGCGCCCGAAACCGGCGCCGCGGCCGACACGGCGAACGCCTTTCGCGAGCGCGTGGCCGAGTGGTTTCGCACCGCGCTCGTCGCCGGCTCCGCGCCCGATGGGCCCGAATCCTGGGGCCCCGACGCGAATTATCATCAGTTGCATGTCGAGATGGGACTCGTGTGCCTGGCCTTGCAGATCGCGCCCGCGCAGCTCTGGCAGCCGCTCACCCGTGCCGAGCAGGCGCAAGTCGCCCGCTGGCTCGCGTCGGCCCGGCGCTCCGGCTACGTCGACAACAACCATTACTTCATGGGAATTCACATCATCGAATTCCTGCGCGCGCACGGCTACGGCGAAGCCGGCGACGAGATCGTGGTCGATGACTATTTCGATCGCCTCGAACACCTGCATCGCGGCGACGGCTGGTTCACCGACGGCATCAACCAGGCTTACGATTATTACAACGCCTACGCCTTCAATTTCTACGGCCTTTGGTGGGCCCGGCTCTACGGTCAGCGCAATCCCGCACGCGCCGCGCGGTGGCGCGAGTGGTCGCGGCGATTCACGGCGCACTACGAACATTTCTTCGCCGCGAGTGGCGAACATCCGGCGTTCGGCCGTTCCATCACCTACCGGTTCAACAGCCTCGCGCCGTTCGGCCTCGGCGTGCTCGAGGATTGCTGTGACCTTCCCCTCGGACGCGTCCGCCGGCTCTGCACGCGCAATCTCGATTTCTTCCTGCAGCATCCGATTTACCAGGACCAGGGCTGCCTCGCCGTCGGCTGGCTCGACCGCTTTGACGCATCCGCCGAACTCTACACCGGCGCGGCCTCACCTTACTGGGCCGCGAAGGGATTCTCGCCGCTGCTGCTGCCGCCGTCGCACCCGTTCTGGATTGCGTCCGAGGAACCGCTCCTGAGCGAACGCGGCGATCACGCGCATGTGATCAAACCGGCCGCGCTCGTCGTGCGCAGCGTCGACGGCGAGGTCGAGCTCCTCAACGCCGGTTCGCAGGTTTCGCACGTGAACCTGCGCTACGGTGCGTGGAAATGGAGCAAGACCGCCTACCGCACGGGCACGAGTTTCACGTGCGCCTTTCCCGCGCCGGCAAACTGGTCGCCCGATTCCGCGCTCACGCTCCAGCTCGCGGACGGCCGCGTCTTCGGTCGTCACTCGACGGTCGCGACCGAGCTCGCCGACGATCACCTCGCCTACCGCTGGGCGCTCGGCTACGCGCCGGAACAGATCAACGTCGGCGTCGACACGGTGGTCTGGTGGCGCGCCGGCTGGCTGCTACAGCTGCATCGTTTCGATGCCCGCCAACCGGTCGCACTGCGGCTCGGCGGCTACGCACTGCCGCTCGGCGAACCGCGCTGCGAGCGCTCCAGCGCTTCGCGTATCCTTTCCGCTTGGACAACGGATCGCGCACGCGGCTCGGTTTTGCAGCCGCTGCATGGTTTCGACGACGAGGCGTGGGACGTCCGTCTCGACAACACCTCACCGCGTTCGCATCTCGCGACGCCGTATCACGCCACACCGCTCGCCGTGCGACGCCGCGCCGAGAATGCGGGGGTGCTGGCCGCACTGACGTGGACCGGCACGGATCCGGCCCAAGCCGCCGCCTGGTCGCTCGTCACCGCGCGCGACGGGGCTTGGGAGCTCGAGCATCCGCAGCTCGGCTCCTGGTCGCTCCGCCATTCCCAGCTGCCGGCACTCGCCTGACGCGGCCCCTTCTCTGTTTAATGAGCCTTCATTCGGAAACCACCTCGTCTCCCGACGACCCGCCTGACGCACCGCTGGTCGCGTTCGCCCTGACCGCACGGGAGCTTTCGCTTTTTCTCCGGGAGCCCAACGACGGTCTGTCCGTTCCGCACCATCGCTTCAGCGAGGCTGACTTCGCCGGCGATGTCTGGCCGGAGCGTCTCGCGCGGATCCGCCCCACGGTGCTTGTCACCGGCTGGAGCACGCCGCCGCTGCCTGAAAACTGGATCGCCGCGCCCGACTGCCCGCTGCGCTACGTGTGCCATGTGGCCGGCTCCGTCCGAAAGCTCGTGCCCCGCCTTTTCCTGCAGCGCGGCGGGATCGTGACGAACTGGGGCGACAATGTCGCGAGCCAGGTCGCCGAGCATGGACTGCTGCTCGCATTGTCCGCGCTCCGCAACGCCGCTCACTGGCGCGCCTTCATCGCCCGCCCGCCCGCCACGCGGCGGATCGAGGAACTCGCCACGAGAACGCTCTTCGGTCGGCGCGTGGGTATCCACGGCTTCGGCGCGGTCGCGCGCGCCCTGCTCCCGCTGCTCGCCCCCTTTTCCGTTTCGCTATCCGCCTACTCCGCCGGCGTGCCATCGGAGCTGATGCGCGCCGCCGGCGTGGAGCCCCGCGCCTCGCTCGCGGAGTTGTTCAAGGCCGCCGACGTGCTGTTCGAATGCGAGGCGCTCACGCCGGCCACGGCCCACTCGGTTTCGGCCGAGATCCTGGGCGCGCTGCCGGACGATGCTGTATTCGTAAACATCGGACGCGGCGATCTCGTCGACGACGCCGCACTCCAACGCGAGGTGGCCGCGGGCCGGTTGCGCGTCGCACTCGACGTCGTGGCCGACGAACCGGTGACGCGGGCTTCGCCTTACGTGACGAGCGGTGTCGTGACGCTGTCACCGCACATTGCCGGGCCGACGCTCGATCGTTATCCGCACTGCGGTGCACATGCGCTCGAACAGCTGCGCACGTTTCTCCGCGGCGAAAGACCCGCCGCCGCCCTGAGTCTCGCCGCCTACGATCGCGCCACCTGACGCCGCCAACATGCTCGCCGTTTTCGACTACCTGGTCATCGGATTCTATCTGCTCTTCCTGCTCAGCATCGGCTGGTTCTTCCGTCACACCGGCCGCGACAGCAGCGAGTATTTCCGCGGCAGCGGGCGCATGGCGTGGTGGATGGTCGCCGCGTCGAGCTTCATGGGCGCGTTCAGCGCGTGGACGTTTACCGGCGCGGCCGGAGTCGCCTACGAGGCGGGCTTGGTGATTCTGATTCTCTACTGGGCCAACGCCCTCGGCTTCCTCCTCAACTGGGCCTACTTCGGCCGCTGGTGTCGCAACACCCGCGTGGTCACCGCGCTCGAGGCCGTGCGCGAGCGGCTGGGCCGCGCCAACGAGCAGGTGTTCACGTGGCTGCAGGTGCCGTTTCAAATCCTGCAGGCCGGAATCTGGCTTTATGGCTTGGCAATCTTCTGCGCACCGCTCTTCGGCTTCGATGTGCGCGCGACGATTCTCGTCTGCGGCATCGTGGTGGTGTTTGTCGCCACCGCGGGCGGTTCGTGGGCGGTCGTCGCAGGCGACTTCATCCAGGCACTCGTCCTCGTGCCGATCACGATCGTGGCGGCGTTCACCGCGTTGCAGTCGATCGGGGGCATCGGCGAGTTCGTGAACCATTTGCCCACGACGCACTGGGACCTCACCGGCGCCGCCGCCGATTTCGGGCCGTGGTGGATCATCGCCGTCCTGATGGAGAAAGTTTCCAACATCAACGGGCTCCATTCGTCGACGCGCTACCTTTGCGTGGCAAGCGGGCGTGATGCGCAGAAAGCCGGCGCGCTCAGCGCGCTGTTGTTTCTCCTCGGCTCCATCGTGTGGTTCATTCCGCCCATGGTGGCGCGGGCGCGGCAGCTGCCGCTCGACGGCTTCGCGGGTGTGACGAATCCCGCCGAGATTTCCTACATCGCGATCGCCGCGCAATGTCTCCCGGCCGGACTGATGGGACTGCTGGTGACGGGCATCATTTCGTCGACGATGTCATCGATGGACAGCGGTCTCAACCGCAACGCCGGCATCTTCGTCCGCAGTTTTTATCTGCCCGTGTTTCGCCCCCAGGCGCCCGAGCGCGAGCTGGTGTTCGTCGGCCGGCTCACGACGCTCGGCTTCGGCGCGCTGTCCGTGATGATGGCGCTCTTCTACAGCTCGTGGCGCGACTTGGGCGTGTTTCAGCTGATGATGAATTTCAGCGCGCTCGTCGCCACGCCCTACGCGGTGCCGCTGTTCTGGTGCCTGCTCGTGCGGCGCTCGCCCGATTGGGCCGCATGGTCGACGATTCTCGTTTGCTGCGGCGTCGGCGCGGCCGTGAGCCTGCTGCCGAAAACCGAATGGGCGCTCGGTCTCGGTGCGGACGGCCTCGGCAGCTGGCTCGCGTGGGCGCGGCTGCACGATTACGCGGCCATCACGATCGCGAACGTCGTCCTCGGCTCGCTGTGGTTTCTCGGTGCCGCGTTCCTGTTCGGCGAACGCGGCCAATCGCCCGCCCGCGTCGCACAGGTCCGGAGATTTTTCGCGCACGTCGCGACCGACGTCACGCCCGCCGAGGCGGGCATCGACGACCATGGGCGCCACCGCGGCGTCGCCCAGATGTGTTTCGTTTACGGCGGCTTCATCGCCGTGCTCGCGCTGTTCTCTGCCTCCTGGTCCGGCCGCGCCGGCCTGCTTTTCTGCGCTGGTTTCATGATCGCCGTCGGCCTCGCCGTCCGCCCCTCCGCGCGGCAACGCCGCGAACCTGCCGCTTCGCCCTCCCTCACCCCCACCCCATGATGTTACGTTCCTTTCGTTCCCTTTGTCTGGTCGCGCCCGCCGCACTCTTGGCGGCGGCCTTCACCCCGGCTCACGCCGAGCGACTGACGCAGTTCGTCACCCGCGACGGCGATCGCTTTGTCGAAGGCGAGCGCGAGTTTCGTTACGTGTCGGTCAACATGCCGGACAGCATTCAGCTCATCACGAACTATCGCTTCGACACGGAGCAGCCCGCCGGCCGCTACCGGCTGCCCAACGAATTCGAGCTGCGCGATTGCGTGCACAGCGTGCGCCAGCTCGGCGGCCGCGTGATCCGCACGTTCGTTATCACCTGCGGCCGGGAGCCGCATCCGGCCCTCGCGTTCGACGTCTCCCGCCTGCCGGTCGTGCCCAACGAGTCCGCCCTGCAGGTCCTCGATCGCCTCCTCCAAATCTGCCACGAGGAGGGCGTTCGCCTGATCGTTCCGCTCGTCGCCTACAACAGCAACGTCCGCGGCGACGTGACCACTTACGGCGCGGATTTCTGGAACGTCGGCAGTCCCGGCAATCTCGCGTTCAAGGACATGCTGCGCCAGCTGCTCACGCGCACGAATGCGTTCACCGGCCGGCGTTATCTCGACGATCCCGCCATCCTCGCATGGCAAACGGGCAACGAGCTCGTGATCGGCGACGATCCCGCGCGTCGCGCGTGGCTCCACGACATCGCCGCGTATATCAAATCCATCGATCCACGCCACCTGTTGATCGACGGACGCAACAAACCGAACGATGTCTTCGATCGCTACGAGGAATTCGCCGACGATCCGCACATCGACGCCGTCTCGTATCACACCTACGTCAACCTGCCGCAGGCCGACACGCCCGCCGGCACGCTCCGGCTGATCCGCAACCAGCTGCGCGGGCGCAAGCCGCTCCTCGTCACCGAGGTCGCGATGTATACGAAACCCGCCGCGCTCCGCGCGTTGCTCGATGAAGTCATCGCCGACGGCACCGTGGGCGCCAACTGGTGGGCGCTGCGTTTTCGCAATCGCGACGGCGGTTTCTACAAACACAGCGATCGCAATTCCCAGTTTGAGGATCTCAACTGGCCGGGCTTCGCCGATCCCGAAAACTATCTGCCCGAGATCGCGCGCGAACGTGAGGTCCTTGGAATCCTCCGCGACTACGCGAGCCGGATAACGGACACGCCCGCGCCCGCCGTCGAAATCCCCGACGCACCTCGCCTGCTTCCGGCGGCCGACGTCGGGCACCTCACCTGGCAGGGCTCGACCGGTGCGACCGACTACGACGTGCAGCGCGCCATGACGGCCGACGGTCCGTGGACAACGCTCGCGCGCGGCGTGCAGGATCACCTCATCGTTTACGCGCCGCTCTTCTGCGACACCACCGCCGAGGTCGGCCGCACCTATTTCTATCGCGTGCTCGCGCGCAACTCTGCCGGCACGTCGCAGCCGTCCAACACCCTCGGCCCGCTGACACCCGACCGATGCTGGCTCGTCGACGAATTGTTCGACGGCGGCCAACTTGCACCCGACTCAAAGAACGTCCGCATCGAAAAAGCCTACGCGCACTCCGCGTATCTTGAGGACATCGCCCTCGCCGGGCGCGAAGATCCGGCGCAACCGGCTTCGCTCGTTTACCGCGTGCCTGGAGCACTCCGCGAAATAACGTTCAACGTCTTCGCCGCCACTATTCCGCCGCGCGTTTTTCTGCACGACGCTCACGGCGCGCGCATGGAACTGAAACCGAACGTCACCGCCTACGACAAGGGACGACGCGTCCGTTTCCAGCTCGCGCTCGACGAGCCGAGAACGGGCAGCGTCGAAATCGAACTCTCCGCCGACGCCGATGCGGCGCAGGCCATCGGTCGCGTCGAGCTCGCCTACCTGCCATGAGCGCTCCGACCAGTCGCCGCGATTTTCTGAAACTCGCCGGCACCGCCGGCGCCGGGCTCGCGCTCGGACTCACCCCGCAACTCGCGGAAGCGAAGCCCGCGGGCGCCACCTCTCGCAACGCGCTACCGCGCTGGCGCGGTTTCAACCTGCAGTATCTCTACCGTGCCGGCGGCGAGCTCGCGAAACCGGACGAAGATCATTTCCGCTGGATCGCCGACTGGGGCTTCGACTTCGTCCGTATTCCCATGAGCTACCGCACGTGGCTCAAAAAGAAGACGCGCCGTGGCGAAAGCATCACACCCGACGATGCGTTTCAGGTCGACGAACAGGTGCTCGCGTTGATCGACGACGCCGTGAGCTATGGCGAGAAGCACGGTGTTCACGTCTGCCTCTGTTTTCATCACGCGCCCGGCTACCGCGTCGGCAAGAACGTCGACGAGCCATTCGTCCTCTGGCGGGACGCTGCGGCGGTCGACGCGTTCACGTTTCACTGGGATCTCTTCGCGCGGCGTTATCGCGGGAGCGCGGCCGACCAGCTCAGTTTCAATCTGTTCAACGAGGCGCCGTGGCCCAACGACGATTTCAACGGCGGAATCTATCACGACGCGATCGCGCCCGCCGTCGCGGCAATCCGGCGCGTCAGCCCCGATCGCATCATCATCGCCGACGGCGCCGGCGCCGGGAATCTCTGCGTGCCCGAGCTCATCCCGCTCGGCGTGCACCAAAGCGTGCACTGCTATATTCCGGGCATCCTCAGTCACTATAAGGTCGACTGGATGCAGGACCGCGCGGACTGGCCCGAGCCGAAATGGCCGGGCGCGACCGACGACGCCGGCTATGCGTGGGATCGCCAGCGCCTCGAGCGCTACTACGCACCGTGGCGGCAGATTCTCGCGCAGGGTCTCGGGGTGCATATGGGCGAGACCGGCGGCTCGCATCGATTGCCCGCGCCGATATATCGTGCGTGGCTGAGCGACGTGTTAGGCGTTTGCCGCGACCTCGGCATCGGATTCGCGCTCTGGGATTTTCTCGGTGGCAGCAAGTTCGGCATTCTCGACACCGAGCGCGACGACGTTGCTTACGAAGATTGGCACGGCCACCAACTTGACCGTGAGTTGCTGACGCTGCTGCAACGCAGCTAAACCCAAAGGAGGCGTCGCGGGTCGACGCCCCTTGAGTCGCCCCGCGGCTCGTCAGCCGCCGAGCACCGCGATGATCCGGCGCGCTTCGCCGGTCAGCCAGTCCGCTTGCGCCGCGGTCAGAGTGTGTCCCCGCTGCAGGCGGACCTCCTCGATGAACCCCCGCAACAGGCCGCGCGCGATCGGCGGGACCTGCACCGACATCTTCGCCAGCGAGAGCGTGCCCACCAGCAGCACGCGCGTCGTGGTCCGCAAATTCATCGCCCGCACGGCCGCCGTGAGCGCGTCCAGCTGATCGGCCGCGCCGAGCACGGTGACCTTGAACGTCGCATGCGCCTTGTTGCCCGCGCCGTCCGTCGCGGTCACCCGGACGGTGGTCGTGCCGATCGGAAACACTGTTCCGCTCGCCTTCGAGCACACGATGTCCACCGGCCCGCCCGCATCGTGGGCGACCGGCGCCGGATAGTTCACCTTCGCACCCTGCGGGCGCGTGGCGTTCACCCGCTGATCGGGCGGCGCGGTCAAGGTCGGCGCTTTCGTATCCACAATTTTGACACTCACCGTCGCGCTCACCGGCGGGTTCACGCCGTCGCTCACGCGCAGCGACACCTGGTGCGTGCCCAAGCCGAGGCGGCGGTCCGTCGAGGCCAGGTCGACGCCTGCGATCGCGACGCGGCTGCCGTTCGCCGGAGCGGTGACCGTGCCGCGGCTCAGCCGCGTCGTGCCGACCAGCCATTGATACCTCAGTTCATCGCCATTGAGGTCCGCGAGCTCGCCGGTGACGGCCACGCGCTCGACGCCAAGCTCCCGGGTTTGGACGGCTGGAGCAGGAAACGCCTCGGGCGCCGCATTGACGCCGAACATCGTGGTTGCCTGCACCAGGCCGGAGCACCCGTTGAGATTTCCAGCGACGACGCGGGCGCGGGCGCGGATCGCCCCGAATTCCGGCAGACGCAGACCGGTGAGCTCCCAGCCGCCCGCAATCCGCTTTCCGGCGCCGAGCAAGGTCCACGTGGCGCCGTCGGTGGAAAGCTCGAAGGTGACCTGCGTCGTCTCCGGCGCCGAGCCGCCGCGCAACCATTCGATCCGCGTATGATCCGTCACCATGAGCGATTCCACGGCAGGATCGTTCAGCAATCTTGCGGCCTGGTCTCTCGACGCACCTCCGATCGAAGTGAAGTTTCCGGCCGCGAGCACCTTGCCGTCCGTCTGGAGACTGAGGTCGAATACGAACCCGTCCGCCTTCGGATCGAACGACGCGTCGACTGTCCCGTCGGCATTCACCCGCGCGATGCAGTTTCTGGGCGTCCCGTTCACGGCACTGTAGCGGCCGCCAAAGATGATGCGACCATCCGTCTGCAACGCGATTGTGCTCACGAAACCCGGCGGGTCTGCAGCCGCGAGGACCATGGAAAAACTGGGGTCGATCGAGCCATTGGGGTTCAAACGCTGCAACTGGCGCGTGTCCCCGCCGATCAGGATTTTTCCGTCGGGCTGCAGGGCGAAGCAGCGCACCCATTGGATCGAGTGGATCTCAAAGCCCGCATCAAGCGTGCCGTTGGCGTTGAGTCGCGCGTGGCTCTGCCGGACAACGCTCGTGCCGACGCTGATACTGTTGCCGCCGATCAGGATCTTTCCGTCGGGCTGGACGGCGATGGCATGCACGATGCCGGTGACGCCGGGATCAAATGCGCTATCGAGCGAACCGTCGGGGTTCAACCGGGCAAACGCAGGACGGGTGACTGCGTTCGCGGTCGTGAATTCGCCGCAAACCAGGATTTTCCCATCCGACTGCAGCACGACGCTGAAGATCTGGTCGTCGAATTGCGGGTCGAAATTTGGATCGAGTGTCCCGTTAGGATTGAGCCGCGCGAGGTTGTGACGCGTGACACCATTCACCGTGGCGAAACGCCCGCCGACGACGATCTTTCCGTCTGCCTGGACCGCAGCCGCCCACACGGCGTCCGTGCCGAAATCCGGCGCGAACGCGGCATCGAGTGTGCCATCAGCGTTCAGCCGGGCGAGTCCGTGACACGCCACGCCGCCGATGGATGATGTCGCGGTGAACAGGATTTTGCCGTCCGGCTGCACGGCCAGTCCGCCGGCAAGTGCGCTGGGTTTGGGATCAAAGCCGGGGTCAGCCGCACCCTGCGACCAGACTCGCGGCGACACCGCGAGGAGCAGCACGAAGGAAACGAAAGATACGATCCCCGCTTGCGCGCGCGACCGGCGCAGGCGAGTGGGGAGCAATGCGCGGGTTCCCGCACCGAAGGGCGCCCGCCGGGCGAACGCCAGGCGCTGCTGCGCCATCCACTCGAGAGTTTTCATAGTTCGAAAGGCCGAGCCCATTTTCGAGCACGGTGCGTGCCTCGGCGGTACGCCCGACCACGGCCTTCCTGCGCGGGAACCGATTACGCCGGAAAATTTGTCGAACCCCGC
Organism: Opitutaceae bacterium; assembly: GCA_040255565.1. Classification (GTDB taxonomy): domain Bacteria; phylum Verrucomicrobiota; class Verrucomicrobiia; order Opitutales; family Opitutaceae; genus Opitutus. The sequence goes on from JBDZVH010000005.1 coordinate 416,398, forward strand.
GGCCGCGGACCGGCAGTTCGGAAAGTTTCCCGACAATGCGTCAACCGATCCGACACCGCCGGCAGGCGCCGCGGAGGTCCGCGATCCTCACGCCGCGACGGCGGTCGACTCCGGCGCCGTTACGAGTCGGGCGCGGAGAGGTTGCGCAACACCGCTTCGAGTTTCCGGACCTCGATCGGTTTTGTGAGGTGCGCAATAAAACCGGCGGCACGACCGCGATCGATATCGGCCTCGGTGCCGTAGCCCGTGAGCGCGACGCCGCGCAGGCCGTGACGTTCGCGCAAATGGCGCATCAGCGAGAAGCCGTCCAGATCCGGCAGACCGATGTCGGAGAACACCACGTCGAAGCTCCGCTCGCTCGCGAGACGCAACGCCTCCGCCGCGTCGGCCGCCGGTGAGACGTCCAGTTTGCGGCGTTGCAGCAGGCGCACGAGCGTCACGCGGGTCGCTTCGTGATCCTCGACCAGCAGGATGCGGAGTCCCTGCGGTCCGGGAGCGTCGGCGGCCATTTCTTCGACGGGCTCGAGGTCAGCCGCCAAGAGGGCCGGCGTCGCCGACAACGGCAACTCCATCGCAAACACCGCACCCTGGTCGCGCCCCGGACTGCGCGCGGAAATCCTGCCGTCGTGCAGTTCCATCAGCATCCGGGAAATCGCCAGACCGAGGCCCAGTCCGCCGAACCGATGCCCGGCGCGGCCGGTGGCGTGATCGCCCTGGGAGAAGATTTTGAACACCCGGCCGATCTCGTCGGGCGTGAGACCGATACCTTCGTCGGCGATCTCGATCCGCACGCGTCCGTCCGCCATCGCGCTGGTCACGAGGATACGGCCGTGCTTCGGCGTGAACTTCACGGCGTTTTTCAGGACATTCCAGAGCACCTGCTGGAGCCGCGTCGGGTCGCCATGCACCGGCGCCGCGCCGGGAGCGAGCCGCACCTCGAGCTGCTGGGCCTTCGCCTCGAGTTCCGGACGCACGGTGGCGAGCGCTTCGGCGAGCACGCGATGCACGTCGACCGTCTGTTTTTCCAGCAGCAGCTTGCCCTCGGTGATGCGAGTGAGATCGAGCAAGTCGTCGATCAACCGGGCTTCGAGGAGAACATTTTTCGCGATCGCAGAAAACGCGTCCCGCGCGGCCACCGGATAATCGCCGCATTGCGCGCCCTCGCTTGCGATGAGGAGCACCGGATTGAGCGGGGTGCGCAGTTCGTGCGACAGCGCGGCGAGAAATTCATCCTTAGCGCGGCCAGCCTTGCGCAGGGATTCGTTGAGCTCCTTGAGCTCCGCCTCGCGCCGGGCGAGTTGGCCGGAGGTCTCGCCCAACGCGCGGAGCACCAGATCGGTTTCCGCAATGCCCGTGGACTCCGTTCGAACCGGCTCGCCCCGACCGATCCCGAGGGTCTGCTCGACGATCGTTTGCACCGCCGACACGACGCCGCGCGCGAACCACACCGCGAGCAAGGCGCCGGTCGCGCCCAACAGCAGCGAGATCGACAAGGCGATGCTGAGCAGGCGGCGCGCAGACGCATACAGTTCGTCTCCCGGCGCCGAGACGACGATGGTCCAGCCCGTGCGGGCGGAACGCGCGAACGCGGTGATGCCCTTGATGCCATCGAGCGTGGTGCTTTCGATCACGCGTTCGCGTGAGGCTGCCATCGCTGCGGCGATGATCGGTCCGGCTTTGGCGCCGACATACTGTTCGGGGTTGCGCGTGCGGGCGGCGATCACGCCCGTGCGATCCACAATGGAAACATTCCAGGACGGGGCGACGCCCCCACGGCCGAGGGCGTTGCGAAAAGCCGCGGGACGCATGCCGGAGATCAACGCGTATCTCACCTCGCCATCGATCCGGATGGGCACCGCGGTGAAGAGCAGCGACGCTTTCCCGTTTTCGTCGAAGACGAGGTTGGAAACGTAGGTGCGTCCCTCCCGCAGCGTCTGCAGGAACTCGGGCTCATAGCGGAAATTGGGCAGCACCGAATCCGGCGGCAGCAGGGTGTTCATCCGCTGCGTGCCGTCGATGTCGACCAAGAGAATCCATTCGTCCGACCGCTGCACCGCCGCCTGCGCCTGCGCGCGGAAGGTCGAAAACTCCCCGCGTTGCAGGCGCGACGACGTGGCCAGGCCCCACAACAGCGACTCGCGTTCGCCGACCTCTGAATCGACCAGCAGCGACGTCGCCCGCACCGCCGCGATCAGGTGCCGCTCCAGCTGACGCCGCTCGTTCTGGTAGCTTTCGTAGATCAGCCAGACGACGAGGACCGTCACGGGTAACAGCACCGCCGCCACCAGCAGCGCGAGCCGCCCCTGCAGGGTCCGATGGAAAAAAGACAGATAACGGCTCAACACAAAGGCGGGCATCCGAGGCAACGCCCAGCCGCGAGTCAAGTGACCCGGAGTGGACCCGCCCACTTGTCAGCGGAGAGGCGGCGGGAGTTCCTCAAATCTGTGCAAACGAGCCGCAACAGCCGCTCCAGGCCTCAGCCGGAGTCGCCGCGCAACAGGATCGTCATGATGGAATGCGGCGGACTAAGCGTCGGTGCCGCCTGGCCGCCGATCCAGACGTGAAACGGCTGCGGTTCGGCACTGGGGTTCATCACCACCACCGCGATGCTGCCGTCCGGATTGCGAAACGCGGTCGCGATCAACCGGTCGACGGTCGGTGACGCGACGATCCTCCGGGCGCCCGGCCGGATGAACTTCGAGAAGTGTCCGATATAGTAAAACGCCGGCGTGTAGTGCAGCTCGCCCGTGCGCGTGTCGGCGTGCACCGGCGCAAAACAAAAGTTGCCCACGTGATTCGGTCCGCCGGTTTCGTCGAGGAGGATGTTCCAATCGGTCCAGCCGGAGGCGCCGTTGTTGAAATCGTGGATCATCGCGCGGCCGTAGCTCTCGCCCAGCGCCCAATCCATCATCTTATCCCAGGCGAAGGGCCCGTTGCAGCCCTCGGTCAGCATCAACTGCGCCTGCGGAAACGAGTCGCGCACGCGACGGACGTTCTCGAACGTGTCGTCCACATACCAGTGGAAGCCGACGCCCCAGAGATAGCGCGCGGCGGCCGGATCGCCGAGGAGCGTGGCCGCGCGCTGGTAGAGCTGCGTGCGATTGTGATCCCAGCCCACGATCTTCTTTCCGCCGAGTCCGCGCGCGGCGAGCGTCGGGCCGAGGTGGTCGCGCACGAAATCGCGTTCCTCCTCCGCGGTGAAGAGGCACGACTCCCAGATCTGCACCGCCATCGGCTCGTTCTGGACGGTGACGCCCCAGAGCGGCACGCCGGCCTGCTCGTAAGCCTCGATGAACTTCACAAAATACTCGGCCCACGCGGCACGAAATTCCGGCCGCAGTTTTCCGCCGTGCAGCATGTCGCCGTTGTCCTTCATCCACGCGGGTGGGCTCCACGGACTCGCGTAAGTCGTCAGCTGGCCGCCCGCCGCCTCGCGCGCCGCGCGCAGGAGCGGGATGCGGTGCTGCCGGTCCGGCGCGATGTCGAAGCTCTTCAACTCCCGGTCGCCTTCCGCGACGTAGGTGTAGCTGGCGGAGGAAAAATCGCAGCTGTTGATCTGCGTCCGCGCGAGCGAATAGCCGATGCCGTGCACCGGATCGTAGTAGGCGCGCAGCAGCTCGGCGCGTTGGGCGGGCGGAAGCTTGTCGAAAGTCTCGGCCGCGGCGTCGGTGATGGCGCCACCGATGCCGAGCAGCGTCTCGAACGCGTGCGACGGATCGACGAAGACGCACTGCTGTTTTTCCGACGGCTGCGGCAGCGGTTCGAACTGCAGCGTGCCGGCGGGTGCCAGCCGGCGGTCGGAGCCTTGTTCGGTCAGGAAAACGTCGCCGGCCCGCGGCGCGGCGGAGAGGGAGGCCCCGGTCGCGAGCAAGGCGGCGAGGCGGGAGAAGCGAAGCGAGGTTGTCATGAGGAAATCGATACAAACGATCGGGGTGCGAGCCGGGCGGTTGCCGCCGCCCGGCTCCTGACCTCCACCGCACCGCACGGTCCGGCGGAAAAAGAGGGGCGGAACCGCCTAGAGCCGGTGCGTGAAGGTGAGCTGCCAGCGGCGGGGCGCGGCGTAGATGAAGCCGTAGAGCTTGCGGTCGTTGGCCACGTTCTCGACGTTGAGCTGCACGCTCGAGTCCCGGCCGCGGAGCTTGAACTCGTATTTCACCATCGCGTTGATCGTGGTGCGACTCGGGGTCACGAGGGTGATCGTGTTGCCGTTGTTATCGAGGGCGTTCTGGCCGTAGGCCGGATAGACCGTGCGCTCGCTCTCGTAGACGCCGCCCGCGCCGATCGACCAGCCTTGCAGCGCCGTGGTTTTGGGGAAATCGAAGTTCACCCAGATCGTGCCCTGGTTGCGCGGCGTGTCGTCCATCGGCAGGCCCGTGCCGAACGCCATGAAAGTCGAGGTGTCGTTCGGATCCGTGTAGACCTGGTCCAGCGGCCGGCCGGCGGTCGCCGCCCACGCGATCGGCGCATACCAGATCGCCCACCTGTCCTGAGGATACGGATACTTCGGCCAGGCCTGCGCGTTCAGCACGACCTTCTCGATGTGCGACCAAGAGAGGAGAATCTGCAGATTCTCGACCGGGGTGATCAGGATCTGCGTGTCCCAGCCGCTGGAGCGATCGCTGCCCGTCGCCACGCTTTTCTGCGCGCCGTTGTCGTCCATCGTCGCGTTGTTCACGAGATTGTCGAACGGCAGGCTGCCGGGATCGGCGCCGTTGTAGAGCCAGCCCCACCAGCCGTATTGCTTGAGCGTCGCGACATTGGCGAAGACGGCGTCGAGAAACGCCGCGCCGTCCGCCTTCGAGGCGTTGGCGTACCAGTTCGTACTGCCCGCGGAATTGGTGGCCTGGTAGATCGCGCCCGAGGCGATGGCGGCGTCCCACTGGGCGCGGGACGCGACGGCCGCGCCGTTCCAGTCGTTGGTGATGGGATTGAGATCGTTGACGTTGTAGACGATGTCCTTGTTCGGGTCGAAGTTCAGGCGGTTCGAGACCACCGGCGCGAACCACACGAGACTCGAGCTGCCGACCTGCGCGCGCTCGCGCGTGATGCGGAAGCGGCTGATCGTGCCGGACACCTTGCCCTGCAGCAGATCGATTTTCACGCCGACCTCCTCGTTCTTCGCCAGCGCCGCCTCCAGCGGCACGCCGTAGAGGTCGAGCTTGCCCTGGTAGTTCGGCTGGATGCCCTCGGAGCGCATCGCGTAGAGGGAGACTTCGTTCGTCACCCGGAGATTCACGCCGTATTGGTAGGTGGTATCCTTGCTGTCCGTGCTGCGCGTCGTGTAGGGCGCGGCGTCGCCGCGCCTGGTGCCGTCGGAATTGTATTCGGGATTGTAGATCCACTGCGTGTTCCAGCTGCGATCGCGGCGCACGCCGGCGATGAGCGTCAGCCGGTCGTCGAGGAATTTGCCCTGATAAACCGCATACAGCGCCGGGTCCGAGGTCGTGGTCTTCATGTTGTCCCACTCGACGAGCGGATAGTCCGGCGAGCCGTCGCCCTGCCGTCCGAAGCGGAAGTAGCTGAAATCGGCCGGACTGTGATAATTGGCGCGGTCGCCGGGCGTCTGCCGCGTGCGGTCGTCGATCCGCTCCTTCGTGTAGCTGAAACCGGCGAGCAGCGAATTATCGATGCGCAGCCACTTGGAGCGCTCCTCGAAGAGGGTGAGCTGGAAGTTCAGCTCCACACGCGCCTGCTCATGGACGTTTCTCTGGCGACGCTTCTCCCATTGGTAGGCGATGGTCGAGGGTTGCGGGCCCGCGGGCACGCCGGACTGGCCGGAGCTCAGGCCCACGTAGTTCACGGGCGCCACCGCCCACGCCGGGACGGCGCTCCCTTCGGAGACGGTTTGCAGCGCGGCGAGGTTGTCGAGCTGGTCGAAGTTGAACGTCCCGCGGTTCACGCCCGCGAGCAGGTGCACGTGCGGGCCGAAGCTCTGGGTGACCTTGAACTCGACGTTCGACGTTTCGCTGTCGAGATACGTGTCGGGTCCGCTCCAGCGAAACTCGCGCACGTCGCGTCCGGGGATGGGCAGGAAGTTTCCATTATAACCGGCGCTGTCGTTGACGAAACTCGAGACCGCGGCCCGCAGGTCCTGCCAGCCGATGCCTTGAAACCGCTGCTTCCCATACTCCAGGTCGAGCAGCACCTCGGTGCCCGCCGTCGGGCGCCAGACGAGCACCGGCGAGACGAAGTAGTGATTCTCGCTGTTGAAATCCGTGTAGGAATCCGTGTCCTGCACCGCCGCCGTGAGCCGGTATCCAAGATTCCCCGACGACGTGACCGGGCCGGTGAGGTCGATCGTGCCGCGCAGGAAATCGTAGCTGCCGACCGCGAGCGACACCTCGGCCGCGGGCTTCGGCTCCGGCTGCTTGACGAGATAGTTCACCACGCCGCCGAAATTGCCGACGCCGTAGAGCAGCGAGGCGGGACCGCGCACGACCTCGATGCGGGCGATGTTGACCGAGTCGGTGGCGTTTTGCCGGCGGAAACCGTCGCGCAGCACCGATTCCGTCTGGAAACCGCGGATCTTCATGTGCGTCTGGTCGGCGCTCGCGGTCAGGCCTTCGGGATTGTTGATCTTGCCCGGGCTGGTCGAAAAGCTGCCGGCCGGAGCGGAGTAGTCGTTCTGGGTCTGCAGGATCACGCCCGAGCTGTAACGAAGACTCTGGCGCAGGTCTGTCGAGCCGGTGTCGCGCAGGAAGTCCGCGGTGATCACCTCGATCGGCATCGGCAGATCCTTGATGGCCGTGTTCAGTCGCGTGCCCGAGATCGAGTTCGTGGCGCGGTAACCTTTGTCCCGCGACACATCGACCGAGAAAGGCGAGAGGACGACGACTTCTTCTTCGCTGGACGGAGGCGGCGGCGGCTCGGCTTGGGCGAACGCGAGCGGCGCGGCGGACAAGCCGGCAACGGCGCCGGCGGCGAACAACAATCGGGCGGGGTTCATCGGTGTTGGTGCGCTTGGGGGTTGGCCGATGCGCGCGATCTCGGTCGGGGTGAAGGCGGTCGCAGCGATCGGGGCGGAGGGGAACGAACGCCTTTACGTTAGCACTCGTGGCACGCCGCCGGCATCCCTCTTTCGGGGGACGGGAGAAGGCTTGGATCGGAGGCGCCTGCGGGCCAGATTGCGACGTCCGCGGTCTTCCCGCCGGAGCGCCGCGCCTTACCCCGCCCCATGTTCGTCCGCCCCGCCCTGCGCTTCCTCGTTGTCGCCGCACTCGCGTCGATGCCGGCGCTTCGCGCGGCGGAGCGGCCGGCGTTGACGACCGCCGCGGCCGTGCTGTCGCTCACCGCCGAACAGGCGGGCCGCAAGCTCCCGATCGAAGTTACGGGAATCGTGACCGCCGCCGAATCCGACTGGAACGGCCAGTTCTTTCTCCAGGACGAAACCGGCGGCGTCTTCGTCGAGAACCTGCATCAGCGCGGTCCCGCGCCGGGCGATCTGGTGAGCGTCAGCGGTGTCAGCCATCCGGGAGCGTTCGCTCCGATCGTCAGCGCGCCGCAGTGGCGCAAGCTCGGCGCGGCGGCGCTGCCCGCGCCGAAACAGGTGCTGATCGAGAATCTCGAAGCCGGCGTCGAGGACGGCCTGCGGGTGGAGATCGCAGGAGTCGTTCGATCGGTCCGGGCGGATCCGGCGCGCACGACGATCGACCTCGCGGTCGGCGGGTTTCGGCTTCAGGTCTGCGCGCCGCCGTTCGCGGTGGGACGGCCGGAGGCGCTCGTTGCCGCACGGATCCGGGTGCGGGGCACGACGGCGACGCACTATAATGCCGCGCTTCGCCACCTGACCTCCGTCGCCGTCTACGTGCCGCGCTGGGAGGACATCGCGGTCATCGAGGCGGAAAGTGCCAATCCCTTCGCGCAACCGGCCGTGCCGCTGCGCGACATCGCGGGCTACCGCCGCGGAGAGGCCTCGGGGCGGCTGCATGTGCGCGGCGTTGTCACGCTGCAGCAGCGAGGCGAGGGACTTTTCCTGCAGGATGCCACCGGCGGGCTGCGCATCCAGAGCACGCAGCCGGATCCGCTTACGCCGGGCGATCCCGTCGAAGCCGTGGGCTTTCTCGAATTCGAGCATCACCTGCCCGTGTTGCGCGACGCGGTCTGCCGCCGGCTCGACGGATCGCCGGCGCCGGCGGTGCCGCGCGCGGTGACGTTCGCAGAGCTGCGTCAGGGATTACACCATGCGTCGGTAATCACCCTTCGCGGTCGCATCGTCGACCGGACCAGCCGCCCGCTCGTCCGCCCGGTCGCGGCGTTTTCCGGCCTCCTGACCACCTGGCTCCTCCAGGGCAACGACCTCGCGTTCACGGTGGAACACGAGATCGCCGGCGACCGCGATCCGCTCGCCGGGATTCCCCTCGGCAGCCTCGTCGAGCTCGACGGCGTTTGCGTTTCCACCGTCGACACGGATGGCCGCTTGCAGTCGCTGAAGCTGCTGTTGCCTGACGCAACGGCGATGCGCGTGATGGCCCGGCCGAGCTGGCTCTCGCCGCAACGTCTCCTGACCGGGCTCGGCATCGTCTGCACGATCCTCGTCGGCGCGCTCGCCTGGCTGCTCACGATTTCCAAGAAAAACGCCGCCCTGCAAACGCTCATTCGCGAGCGCGAGCAGGCGCAGCGCGAGCTGCAGGACGCCCACGACACCCTCGAGCAAAAGGTGGCCCAACGCTCCGCCCAGCTCCAGGTCGAGATGACCGCGCGCAAGACCGCCGAGCTGCAGTTCAAGGCCGTCCTGGCCGAACGCACCCGGCTCGCGCGCGACCTGCACGACACGCTCGAGCAAACACTCACGGGCATCGCGCTGCAACTCGACGCCACCGCGAAACTCTTTGCGCGCGCGCCGCACGAATCGCAGCGCCACCTCCAGCTCGCGCGCACCTGGCTGCACCAGAGCCAGGTCGGGCTGCGGCGGTCGATCTGGGATCTGCGCTCGCGGGAGCTCGAGCAATTCGACCTCCCTCGCGCGCTGCAGCAGAGCGCGGAGCAGCTCGCCGCCGGCACCGACCTGCGCCTCGAGTTCTCCACCACCGGCGAGCGCCGCGCGCTACCGGAAGTCGTCGAGGAGAACGTGCTGCGCATCGGCCAGGAGGCGTTCACCAATGTCGCCAAACACGCGCACGCCACGCAGGTCGCCACCGAACTTGCATTCGCCCCGGACGCGCTGCGGCTGCGGATCGCCGACGACGGCGTCGGCTTCGCCCCGGACGCCGTGCCTCCGAATGGCGTGCCGCATTTCGGACTGATCGGCATGACCGAGCGCGCCAAACGTCTCGGCGGCCGGGTGGTCGTGGACAGCGCGCCCGGCCGGGGCACCGTCATCACCGTGGACGTTCCGCTGGAACCGATGGACGCCGCCGCCGCGCCCATCCACCTGGAGAACGAGGAGGACGAACCGTGACACGTGCGTCCAAAGTTCGGATACTCGTGGCGGACGATCATTTCATCGTTCGCACCGGCCTCGTGGCCGTGATCCAGGCCGAGAGCGACCTGACGGTGGTCGCCGAAGCGGCCGACGGCGCCGAAGCAGTGAACCTGTTTGCCCGGCACCGACCGGACCTCGCGCTGCTCGATCTGCGGATGCCGGTGAAGAGCGGCACCCAGGCGATCGAGGAGATCCGGAGCGAGTTTCCCGCCGCGCGCATCCTCGTGCTCACCGCCTTCAGCGGCGACGAGGATATTGCCAAGGCGCTGCGCGCCGGCGCACACGGCTTCGTGCTCAAAAGCTCGACCGGCGAAGGCTTGATTCCCGCGATTCGCGCCGTCGCCTCCGGCGATGCCTGGATCCCGCGCGACGTGGCGACGCGTCTGGCGGTGCGGCAAAGTTACGAAGAACTGACGCCGCGGGAGATCCAGGTGTTGCGGGAGATCGCGCGCGGGAAGGCCAACAAGGAAATCGCCGCCACGCTCGCGATCACCGAATACACGGTCAAAGACCATCTGAAGAGCATCATGGGCAAGCTCCACGTCGCGGTGCGCACCGAGGCCGTCACCGCCGCCGTCCAACGCGGCATCATCGAACTCTGATCGCGAACAGGCTGGGCCACGGAACACACGGAAAGAGGACTCCGTTCACTGCGCGCGCTTCCTGCTTTCGATTCGTTCGTGTGTTTCGTCTCCCTCCACTCACCACTCGCCCGTGGCGATGGTCGCTTGCAGAACCTCGTCGAGCGGGCCAAGCGTCGGAATCCAGAAGCGCTCCCACTCGATGCTCGCACAGCCGGTGAACCCGTCGGCGCGCAGCCGTTGCATGAGCGGTCGGAAAGGAAACTCGCCGGTCCCCGGCACCGTGTAGCGATAGCCCTTCCGCTCGCTCGCGTCGGCGACGCTGTCCTTCACATGCACATGCGCCACGTGCGCTCGGATCGCCGACCAGGTTTTCAGCGGATCCTCCCCGCCTTTCTTCCAAGTGTGATGCGTGTCCCAGAGCAGCGCGACGTCCGGCACGGCCGCGGTGAAGCGCTGGATGGCCGCGGCGGTGAACAGCGAATCGTGCGTCTCGACAATCCAGTCTGCGCGCCACTGCCGCGCCCGTTTCAACTCGCGCCACCACGCGACCGTTTTCGCGGCCTCGGCCAACTCCGCGGCGTCGGCGCTCTTGCCGCCGTCAAACACCCGCAGATACGCGACGCCGAGCGCCTCCACCCAGGGCATCAATCCGAGCACCTGCTCCCGTTCGCTGTCCGTGGTTCCGACCAGATGCAGCGACACATCGATCGCCGCAATGCGCACGCCCGCGTGCTTCACGTGTTGCGCCAGCGCCGCAGGAGAACCGAACCCATCGGCGAACCGCGCCGCCAGATCGATGGTCCCGTCGAGCGCCCGTAATTCCACCGCCTCCACGTCATGGCGGCGCGCCAGCGCGAAAACCTGATCGAGCGACAGCTCGGGACAGCCGAGCGTGGAAAAACAGCGGGCGGGAGTCATGCGCGGAGCTAAAACGAGGCCTTTGCCGGACAAAAGTCCGAACCGCGGACCGCGGCTCAGACGCCGCTCGTGAAATTGAAGATCCGGTTGGCGTGACCGGGCAGGTGCTCGGGCGCAAGATCCGGGTAGATCAGCGGGACCGGCAAAATGACCTCGCAGGCGCGACCGCGCCGTGTCATAAACGAAATCGCCCTCCCTTCAAACCCAGCACGGTGGCCGGCGTATCGGCCAGCGGAGACCCCGCTTGCACCTGGAGATGAAAACCAACCTGGGAGAGGCACTGTTGGCTCACTGCCGCAACCGGCTGCCGCCGGACGCGTTCCTTTATGTCGAGCCGGATTCGCAAATCGCCGTCCGCGACTTTGTCGCGCTCGCGCAGGGCGCCGGCCGCTTCTGGCAGGATCGCCTCCGGCCGGGAGAACGCGTCGTCATCGCCAAGCCGGACTCGATCGATCACATCGCCTGTTTCTGCGGGGTCCTGCTGGCCGGGGGCGTGCCGGTCTCCGTCAATCCCGCGCTGAAGCCCACGGCGCTGGCGGCGTTGATCGCGGACTGCGGCGCGCTGCACCTGGTCGCCGAGCCCGGTGTCGCGGCGGAGGCGCCGCGCCCTCCCGGACTGAACGTGTGGGACGCCTCGCGCCAGTCGCCCCGGGGACAGCCCAACGTGCTCGATCCCGCCCTTCGCACCGGCGAGGTGTATCCGGTTCTTCGCGACGACACGGATCTGGCGGTGCTGCAGTATTCGTCCGGCACGACCGGCGCCCCCAAGGGCATCATGCAATCGGCGCGGGGCATTCTCTCGTATTGCGAGACCTTCGCCCGCCAGCACCTGCAGTTGCATCCGGGCGACCTCACCTACTCCGTGGCCCGCGTGCACTTCGCCTTCGGCGCGGGCAACAGCGTCTTTTTCCCGCTGTATTGCGGCTGCCCGACCTTCCTCGACCCGCGCCGGCCGACCCTCGAGGTCGTGCTGGACAATCTGGCGTTGGTCCGGCCTACCGCGTTCTTCGCCGTGCCAACCGTCTTCCGCTGGATCCTGGCCGCGGACGTGGCTCCGCGCGCGGCGGACGTTCTGCGCGAGCTGCGCATCGCGGGCTCCGCCGGATTGCCGTTGTCCGCGGATCTGTTCGAGCGCTTCCGCGAACGGTTCCACTGCAGCATCGTCGACATTCTCGGCGCCACAGAGATGGGGCACGCCTACATGGCCAATTGCATCCGGCCGGATCGTTCCACGCTGCATCCGCTGCCCGGTTACCGGATCGAGCTGGCGCAGACGGATCATGTGCCGCTGACCGAGGGCGGAGAGATGCTCGTCAGCGGGCCGAGCCTCTCGCTCGGCTACTATCAGAGCCCCGGACGGACGGCGGAGAAATTCCGCGCCGGCTGGTATCATACCGGCGACCTCTTCGCCCGCGAGCCGGAGGGCGGCTATGTCTATCTCGGCCGGACCGACGACACCTTCAAGGTGAAGGGCAAGTGGGTCGTGCCCGAACCACTCGAGCAGCAGATCGTCGCCGATTTCAGTGAAGTGCTGGATGCCGTCATCGTCGGCATCGAGATGGGTGGCGAACCGGCCAGCGTTCTGTTCGTCCAGCTCGTGGATGCCGCCACGCCGTTCGAACCGTTGCAACTCCGCCTGGCCGACTACTGCTACGATCATTGGGAATCGCACGAGCGGCCGGTCGGCATCCTGCGCGTCGACACCATGCCGCAAAACTCCAACGGCAAACGCGTGCGCGCCCCGCTCAAGGAACGATGGCAGGCGGGCAACGTCGCGCCGGTGGCGACGCCGTAGTTTGTTTTCTGTTACGCTGTGCGAGGTCAGGACGCGTGTCCCCCACGCGTCCTGAGCCTGGTTCGCGCGAGCCAGGGAGCCGTCCCTGCCCCGGCATTGCGCTGCAACTACCCGGCGGACAGCGCTTGCTCGAAATCGGCGATCAGGTCCGACACGTCCTCGATGCCGACCGACACGCGCACGAGTCCGTCGTCGATCCCCGCCTTGTGCCGCTCCTCCGGCGTCATCGTGCGGTGCGAAGTGCGGCTCGGGATGCAGACCAGGCTTTCCACGCCGCCGAGGCTCAACGCGGGCATGACAATCCGAAGCTTGCTCAGCAGCGCATCGACGCCCACCGGGTCGCGTAATTCGAACGACACCATGCCGCCGAACCCCCGCATCTGGCGCGCCGCGATCGCGTGCGTCGGATGCTCCGGCAAACCGGGATAATTCACCCGCGCGACCGCCGGATGCGCCTGCAGCCAGCGCGCGAGCGCGACAGCGTTTTCGTTGTGCGCGCGCATCCGCACGGCGAGGGTCTTCAATCCGCGCTCCAATTGCGCGCACGTGTGCGCATCGAGCATGCCGCCCAGGCTCAACGCCATCTCGCGCACGCGGCGCGTGACGGCCGACGCGCCGATGACGACGCCGGCATTCAGATCGCTGTGGCCGTTGAGATATTTCGTGGCGCTGTGCACCACCGCGTCGAAGCCGAGCGTCAGCGGGTTCTGATTGATCGGCGTCGCGAAGGTATTGTCGATCGCCGTCAACAGCCCCCGCGATCGGCCGAGCGCGGCGACCGCCGCCAGATCGATGCAGTTCAGCAATGGATTCGACGGCGACTCGACGTAGAGCAGGCGCGTATTCGGCCGGACCGCGTCGGGAAACTCGCCGGCGGTGGCGCACAACGTCACCTGCACGCCGAGCCGCGTGAGCTCCTTTGCGACCAGGTGATACGTGCCGCCATAAAGATCCGCCTGGAAGACGGCGTGGTCGCCGGGCGCCAGATACGCCAACAGCAGCGTCGAGATCGCGGCCATGCCGGAACCGAACACCACGGCGTCCTCGCCGTGCTCCAGCGCGGCGAGCTTGCGCGCGATCACCTGCTGGTTCGGCGTGTTGAAATAGCGCGGGTAGATGTTCTCGTTCGCCGGATTCGGATACGCGAAGGCGGTCGACGTAAACACCGGGCTGCAGGCCCCGCCGGTGGCGGAGTCGTGATAGGTGCCGGCGTGAATGCTGAGCGTGGAAGGGCCGCGGGGGCGGGAAGGCGTGCTCATGATCGTAGGTCAGCCTGCCACCGATGACGGCCTCCGCGCAAATCCGGATTCGCGGGGAACCCGCGTCCGTTCGTCACTCCGTGCGCCCCAGCTGCCGGTTCGCCTCTTCGCTCAGCATGTCGGGCGTCCACGGCGGCTCGAACACCATCGCGACGTTCACCGTGCCGACGCCCGGCAGACGCGCGAGGGCCTCTTTCGCGCCTTCGTAGATCCAACTCCCCGACGGACAGTTCGGCGTGGTGAGCGTCATCGTGACGGCGACGTCCTGGCCGTTGCACTCGACGCTGTAGATCAGCCCGAGGTCGACAATGTTGATGCCGAACTCCGGATCCGGAATCGAGCGAAGGGCGTCCCAGACGACGGTCGAATCGATGGCTGTATTCATAAATTCGATGCGGGCTTCGGCGCGGCCGCCGGCGCCACGGCCGGCGTCCGCAGGTGTTTCAACACTCCCGCCATGTCCGCGAGGAAAAGTCCCACGCCCACCGCCAGCATCCACGCACCCGCGCGCAGCCAGCGTTCATCGAGCAGCCACGCGCCGGCGAGCAACGGCAGGATCGCCGCCAGCTGGAGCCCGAGGCCCCAGCGTTCGAGGCGTGGCGACGTGAGCGCGCTCGCGGCGGGCGTAGGCCCACGTCCGACCCGCGGACCATATGCACGCATCCAGGTGAGAAACGGCACGATCTTGCACATCATGCCGGCGATGCACGGCAGCAGTCCGCCGCCGATCGCGAGGATCGCGTAGGTCATCGCATTGAAGCCGCCGGGCACCGAACCCCACGGCGTGCCCGGAGCGACGAGCACCGCGCCCGCGAGCGCCGCGGCGAGCACGCCGCCGCCGCCCCGGAGAAACGCGCGCGTGCCCGGATCGAACGCCCGCTTCTTGCGGGTCGCGAGCGCCTGACGCAGCCCGACCGCCGAACAGCCGAGTCCCGCCGCGATCGCCGCCGCGCACACGACCGCGAGCCCGCCGAGCTGCCACGCCAGCGCCGGCGCGAGGACCAGGAGTCCGAGTTGCGACAACCACAACCCGGCCTTGGGCAGCCGCCAGTCCCGCACCTCGCCAAGCGTGAACATCGGCACGAGTTGAAAACCGACGCCCTGCAGCAGCGTGACGAAAAAACCCACGAGTCCGAGATGCGCATGCGCCCGCAGCAGCGCCAAGGGATCGAGCGGCACAAACGACCAGAAACGGTTCGCCGCGAGCAACAGCCCCAGCAGCACGGTCAACAGCAGCCACGCCGCCGCGAGCACCAGCGACCAGGCGACCGCATTGCCCCGCCCGGAACGCCGCACCGTCTGCCACGTGTTCGTGCTGAACAGCAGGATGCCGAGCGCGACGGCGAAACCAAAATGCCCCAGCAGCTTCAGGTCCCAGATCCAGAACGAATACACCATGCCCGGCACGCCAGCCGCATGGAGCCCGAGGTGCCACCAGCCGTGACGTTCGTTGGCGAGCGTCGTGCCAAGCGCGACCGGCGCGAGTTGATACACCGCGCCGCACGCGACGGTGACGAAGAAGCCGAGCACCCACGCGTGCGTGAACGCGATGACGTGCGGGTGCAGGTGCGGCAGCGCGAGCACCTCCGGCCAGGCGACCAACAACGCGGTCGCCGCGGCGAGCCAGCCGAGTGCCAGCCCCATGAACGCCAGCGGCAGCCGGCCCTGCGTCGCGAGCCAGCTCGGCGATAGCATCGGCCGGGCTGGCGGCGGCGGACGAACGTGGCCAGCTTCAGCCACGAGTCAGCACCGTCAGGTAGCTTCCGTCCGGCTGCGCGCGGCAGTCGTGACGAAACCCACGTTGCTCGGCTTCGCCGAACAGATGGCACGGCTCGCGGTCGGTCCGTGCCCGCAGTTCGACTCCCGCCGGCAGTTTCTCCAGCCGGTCGAGGATCCGGATCAACGGCTCCGGCGGCTCGAGTCCGCGCACATCGATTTCCTCCACGCCCGCAGCCTTGGCCACGGAGGTGCTCGGCGGGCGCACGATGCCGATCGGCGGCTCGGGCAGCCGGGCCTCGACGGCGCGGAGTTTGGTGATTTTGACACGAAACTCTTCCGGTCCCTGCTCGAGATACTCCCAGCCGAACGCGTCGGGAAACTGGGCCGCGAACTGGTAATGCAGCGGAATCGGATCGTGGTCGTTGAGCAGCACGAAATGCTGTCCAACCGCGAGATCGAACCAGCGCTGGAAGATCTGCGCGTGCTTGGAGCGACCGGGAATCGGCCGCACGTCGAGGACGGAGGTATCGGTGGAGGTATGTGTATTCATCGTAGCAGAAATTTGGATGCGTGCTTCACGCCGTTTCAGGCCGCCGCCGCGGTACGGCGCAGGAGCGTGCGCCAGCTGCCGTCCGGCAACGCGCCGCTCTCTCCCTCCACGCCCAACGCGGCGAGCTCCTGCAGCAGGCAAACGGGTTTCGCCTTGGTCCGTAGCGATTGCGGCCGACCGGCCGGCATGGCGTCGAGTGCCGCGACGATCGCTTTCACGTGATTCGGCGGCGTGCCACACCGTGCATCGAGCTCGGTGAGACAGGAAGGAGCGAGAATCGAGGCGTAAGCCGAAGCGCGGTTCACGGCGCAAAGTATGCCGCGAGCCGGCGGCATGCGCCTTGATGCGGATCAATTCCCGCGCAAATCGCGTTCTCCCTACTCGAGTCGAAACCCGGCGCCCGGCTCGTAGGTCAGCACCGTGATGCGACGGTCGCGCCCCTCGATGACACCGTCCCAGCGCAGCGCCGGCGCGGTCGGTCCGGGCAACAGCTCTACCGCAACGCGATGCCCACCCGCCGGTAACGCAAACCGCCACTCGTCGATCGCCGGCCCGTCGCCGGATATTCCCTTCGGCCGGAAAACGCGCTCCACCTTTTCGCCGTCGATCGTCACGCGCACTGTCACCGCGCTCCGATGAACCTTCTGCGCGCTGACACCCCGCATGTGCACAGGCTTGGCCGCTTCGGCCGCCGGATCAGCTGCGACCGCCGCGACCTTTTCTCCCAACGCGCGAAACGAGAACACGAACTCCGGCTCCGCAGGCGCGGGATTGTTCGCCACGAGATGACTCGGCGCCACCACTGCCGCGCTCACGCCGATGGCGAGCGCGACACCCGCCACGGCGATACGCCAGCGCGCCGGCCGGGCGTTCGTTTGCGCGCGGCCCTTTTGAAATTCCGCCGCGGCCTTCGCCACTGCCCGCCAGTCCGACAAATCCGCATCGAGCACGAGCCAGTTCTCGTTGCCTCCGGCCCGCGCCGAACGAAACACCGGATGACGTTCGCCCGCGAGCCGCGCCAGCACCCAGCGATTGCCGTCTCGCGCTGCCGCTTCCGCCCGCGCATCGCGCACGACCAGCACGCCCCGCACTCCGCGCCGAAACAACTGCTCCACGAACTTCGGCCGCAGCCACGATGCCGTCGGAATCGCCTGCACCTGATAATCCGGCAGTCGCTCGCGCCAGCGCGCCGAGAGAAACAGCCCGAGTCCGCCGTCGATATCGGCACCGACAAACGCCACCCACGCCGGGCCGCCAGCAGCGACCGTCTCAAGAATCTCCCGCTCCATCCGTGCTTCTTCGCGCCGCGTGTCGAACCACGTCATCGACATCGCCTCGGAATCGCACGAGCCCGCGCACACGCCGCAGCCCACGCACTTCGCGGGATCGACCAACGCGCGCGACGGAAACGGTTTTCCGTCCGTGCGCGGCTCCATCGTGATCGCGTCGAACGGGCAATCCTGCACGCATTGCGTGCACGCGTGACAGCGCGATTCGGTGACGAACGCCTGCTGCCGCGCCGCCACGCGCCGGCGGCCGAGCCACCACGG
The DNA here is from genome assembly GCA_040255565.1 of Opitutaceae bacterium. Classification (GTDB taxonomy): domain Bacteria; phylum Verrucomicrobiota; class Verrucomicrobiia; order Opitutales; family Opitutaceae; genus Opitutus. The sequence goes on from JBDZVH010000005.1 coordinate 434,194, forward strand.
AATCGTGACGGCAAACAGCCCCGTGCCGAGCAGCGCGAGCCACAGCCCCGCGTGCTGCAACCGCAGCGCCAGCGCAAGCGGCGCGAGATACCACGCGTCGACCGTAAACGCCGGCGCCTTCACCGCCATCTGCGCCGGCTCGTCGAGCGGTGCCGGCACCAGCACGCTCGCCAACGCGAGCCCGACGCCGAGCGCGAGCATCAACGGCCAGCGCGGAAACAAACGCGCCCGGCTCACTCGCACGAGGTGCACCGCCAGACCAACCGCAATGGCGAGCGGCAGCAGCATGTGCAGGAAGAAGACCACGAAGAACAGCAGGCTCGGCACGAGCCGGTCGGCCACATACAGCCGCGCCATCGGCTCGCCGAAGATCGGCAGTCCGTCCAGCAGGCGCATCGAGGACACCGCGACCTGCTGCGCCGGCTGGTCCCAGACCAGCCAGTAACCCGTCCACCCGATGAACCACACGAGGCCGATCAGACCGAGCCCCGAAATCCACGGCAGCCACCGCGCGCCGGCGAACTTGCGCGCAAAGAACACCCGCAGCGCGTGCACCACGATGAAGAACATCGCCAGGTCGGCGCTGTAGCGATGCATGGCGCGCACCCAGCCGCCGAGCGTGCGGCCGTGGATGTCCGCAATCGACGGATACGCGAACTGCAGGCTCGGCGAATACCAGATCAGCAGCGCCACCCCGGAGACCACCGCGATCGCGAGCGCGAGGTTCGCCGCGGTGCCGGCCTGGGCGAGCGGGTTGTGCTCCGCCGGCAGCCAGCGCGCGAGCAGCGAATCGCACCATGCCAGCGCCCGGTCCACCCGCGCGAGCGGCGCCGTCAGGCGGGTCCGGTTCTCCCTGGGATCGGCGTCTGTCGACAAATGCGACGCACTTTCCGTCGGCTCCACCGGCGGCAGAATTTCCGCTGACCCGTCGCTCACGCCGCCTCCTCCGCCAGCGCCAGAATCGCCTCGCGCAACCAGGAGCGGTGCCGCGGATCGAGGGTGAACCGGTAGGCGATCCGCCCCTCGGCATCGAGGACGAGAAAGAGATTCGCGTGATCCACGACGCCCGTCGCCGGATTGCGCACCGCGCCGAAGCCGAGCTGCGTCAGCGCCGCGTGCATCGCGGTCGGCTCGCCGTTGAGATAACGAAATTCCGGATACGCGAAGCCGTAGCCGGTGGCGACGTTGTCCATCAGCTCCGCCGTATCGTATTCAGGATTCAGCGACACCGCGACGACCGCCAGCCGGTCGCGCACCCCCACAGGCAGCGTGGCGAGCAGCGCTTTCGTTTCCTGCAGGATCTCCGGACACGCCGTCGAGCAGAACGCATACACGCCGGTCATCAGCACGACGCGGCCGCGCAGGTCGGCGAGCGCGAGCGGTTGTCCTTTCTGATCGACGAACACGTTCGCCGGCGGCGCGAGCTGCGTGCGGATCCGCTCGCCCGGAAACGGCAGCACCGCCTCCGCTTCCGCGCCCGGCCGGCCGTAGGCGTAGAGCCCGCCCATGGCGAGCGCGGCAACAACGATGCCACCCGCCGCCGCGCGCCAGTGCCGCAGCCAGCCGGCGAGCTGGCGCAGCGGACGCAGTCCGCGACGCCACACGAACGCCGCGACGAGCACGACGAATGCCGGCTCGATCAGCATCACCCACACGGCCGCCCACTCCATGCCGCCGGTGCGCGCGTCGTAGCGGAAGCACCACTGCTTGAACTCGCGCGAGAAATCGCCCCACGCGCTCGTGCTCTCCGGCGCAAATACGACGGCGAGCAGGAACAGCTCATACACCGTCGCAGCCGCCAGCATGAAAAGCGGCAGGCCCGTGCCGGTGAAGAACCCGCGCCAGCCGCGATCGGCGGCGGTGGGCGCGGGCAGGGCGTGGGAGCGGTCGTCGTTCACGCGCGGCGAGGCGGTCAGCGCACCGGCCAGACGTCGGCGAGCGCTTTCCAGTTGGCGAAGTAATAAACCGCGAACGAGGCGAGAAACACGAACGTGAGCGCGATCGTGCCTTTCATCGCCCAGTGATCCTCGGCGATCGCCTCGGGTTGTGCGTTCGCGAGGGCCTTGGCCGTGCCCCAATCCGCCATCGCGCGGCCGTCGGTCTTCGGTCCGAACAGGATCGTGCCCACGCAGAGCAGCACGAAAAGGAACAGGCCGATGACGGCGAGAATCGCGCCGACGCCCATGACGCCGAGAAACAGGTGCGCCGCCGGACCGAAGGCGCCGGACGAGTCGATGTCGTAATCGCGGCGCGGCGCGCCGAGCGAACCAGCGAAGGACATGCCGAGCGAGACGAGCAGGATGCCGATGCCAAAGAGCCACGGCTGCATCCGCGCCGCCGAACGCCAGATGAAATCGCGGCGGAAGATCAGCGGGATCACATAATACGTCACCGCCATGAACGCGAGGCTCGTGCCGCCGACGACGGTCGCATGGAAGTGGCCCGTGATGCGCAGCGTATTGTGCGCGATGATGTTGATCTGCTGCGTGCCGAGCGTGACGCCCGTGATGCCACCGATGAAGCCGAAGATCACGAGCGAGAGCACGAAGCCGGCGAAGGCCGGATTGCGCCACGGCGCCGACATCACCCAGCCGAACAGGCCTTTGACGTAGCCCTTCTCGCGCATCGCCATCTCGACCGACGCGGGGACAGTGAAGCCGTGGATCATCGACGCGAGCACCGCGAGATACATCGCGTAGGACGTGTTCCAGATCTTCCACGCCGAGCCGACGCCGGGATCGACGAGCAGGTGGTGCGCCGACGCGAGATTGATGAAGAGGATATAGAGCACGAACGCGCCGCGGCAGACGGTTTCGTTGACGGGCTTGGCGCCCGTCGCGAGGTGCGCGATGAGATACCAGATCGCGACCATCGCGCAGACGTTGACCTGCTGCGACTGGTGGCCGAGGCCCCACCAGATCATGCGATACCACATCGGATCCGGCTGGCCGGTCCATCCCATCGAATAGGTGAACGTCGGGATCATCACGATCGCGCCGTGCAGCAACGTGACCACCGCGATGATCGCCGCGGCCGTCGCGCCGAACGTCACCAGCGGCACCGAGCCTTCATACGTGCGATCGCGTTTCGCGATGTAGAGCGTGGCGAAGAAGTTGAACACGCCCGTGAGCGTGCCGACCGCGACGAGGATGATGCCGAGATAGAAGAGCGGATGCGCGAGCAGCGGCAGGTAGCTCGTCATGAGCACGTCGGCCTGGCCGCGCAGGATGATGTAATCGACCATCACCGCGCCGGAGAGCATCATCGCGAACGACGCCCACGCGATCTTGCGCGAGAACAGCCGCGATTTCAGCGGCACCGTGCACGCGAAATAAAGCACGGCCACCTCGAAGAACAGGATCCAGAAGATCAGCATGTTCAGGCCGTGAAACGTCAGGATCCGGTAGAACCAATCCACCGGCAGCAGGTGCACGGCCTGCCAGCGCGTGAGCGCGAGCAGGATCGCGGCGATGCCGCCGAGGAGCAGGAAAACGACCGCGCTGACGGCGTTGAGCTTGATGAATTGCTGCGCGGCGAGGCAGACCGAGAGGCCGGTCGTCTCGCAACGGCGGGCCTGCGCGCCGGGCGCGGCGAGCGAGGTCGGGGTGCCGCCGACCGGCGGCAGCGGAAGTGAAGCGTCCAAGGACATGGCGATAAGCGAAGCGGCTGGGGTTGGCGGTTATTCGACGAGGATCTTGCCGAACATCTTGTCGTGCCCGATTCCGCAGAATTCGTTGCACACGATCGTGAACTCGCCCTTCGACGTCGGCGTCAGCGTGAGCACGTGGTCGTAACCCGGCAGCACCTGGAAGTTCATGTTGAGCGGCTGCAGCGAGAATCCGTGCTGCAGATCGAGCGCCGAGAGATGCAGGCGATAGGTTTCGCCCTGGCGGAGCTTGAGCACCGGATACCAGCTCCACATGCGCGCAAGCAGGTAGGCGTCGCCGCCCGGCGCGGGCTCGACGATGGGCACGCCCGCGAGTTCGCCGACTTTGTTGGCCGCGGCGAACTGCTCGACGCGCGCTTGAAACGCCGCGGGCTGCACCGCATAGGCTTCGCCGCGACTGTTCTGTTTACCGCGAAAATGCCAGAATGGCATCATCACGCTCATCACCAGGCACCAGAGCAGCGCGAGGCCGATCCAGAGTTTTTCGGCGCCCGCGGGCGCCTTGAACCAACCGCGTTCAGGAATGGCGAGACTCATGGCGGAAAGGCGTCAGGGCAGCGTCGCCGGTTTGACCACGGTGAGCTCGACCCAACCCCATACGGTGTAGGAGAGCAGCGGAATGAGGACGCCCAGCACGAGGAGCAGCCAGGTGTTGTCCATGAGGCGTTTCAGCCACGGTTCGTCGGATGGTTTTTTCATGTTGAGGTAATCGCAAATTCCGCCGCGGCGCCGCGCGCCCGCCACCAGCCGCGCACTTCGCGCAGCACGAGAAACAGGAACCACAGCCCGCCCGCCACGGCGAGGAGGCCACCCACGCCCATCACGATCAGCCCGGTCATCTCGCCCGCGCCGCGCACGTGCTGCTCGGCGGCATAGGCCTTGCGCCCGAGTCCGTAGGCCCCGCCGATCGCGAACCCGGCCACAAAGATCGTCTGGCCCACGCCATACGCGAGGAGCTGCCAGCGCGCCTGCCGCCACGTGCGGTCGGACAGCCCGGCGCCGTTCGCCGCGGGTCGCGCCGCAGCGCAGACGAGAAATGCCGCGGTCATGAACGCCATCGTCACCGCGCCGAGCGATGCATGGTAATGCGCCGGCACGAGCGTCGTGGAACTACGAATACAGGCGCCGAGGATCATGCCGAGGATCGCGAGGGTCGCGCTCGCCGCGAACCCGACGCGCGCCACCGGCGCCGCGGGATCCGCCGGACGCACCGGCGCCCAGGTCGTATTGCGCGGCCGCCAGGCGTGCGCCGCGCGGTGCCGCCAGAGGTGTCGCACGCCGAGCGCGAACACCAGCACCACCGCCGGGAAAATGGCCCAACGCATGAGCTGCGTCGCGCCGCTGTGATACAGCGTGTCGAGCGTGCCCCGCACCGTGAGCAGCGGCATCGCCAGCTGCGGCAGGACCACCAGCGCGAATACGCCCCGCGCGGCTCGCGGCGAAAACAACGAACGTCCGGTCGCGCGCTGCAGCAGCCACAGCCAGACCGCGAGCATCGCCGCGGTGTTCGCTGCCTGGAGCACGTGACCCGCGCCCCACGCGAGAAACTCGGCGCGCGTGTAGGCGTCGACGCCCGCCGGCAGCCCGGCGCGAGCCGAGACCCACGTCGCCGCCGCAATCACCGTCGTCAGGGCGGCGGCCTGCAGGCCGATCGCCACATCCGACGGCAGTTCGTCAGCCCGCTGGCTCGTTGGTCGCGCGAGCGATTGCACGAAAAAGATGAGCGCGCCGGTGAAGAAGGCCGCGAGTCCCGCGCCAAAGAGCGGGTGATCGATCACCGGCACGTAGTTGGCCAGCACGGGCTGCGCGCCGCGGACGAGTCCGCCGGCGAGCATCGCGAACACGCCGCCGACCGACAGCGTGAACGCCACGCGTCCGCTCAAGCCTTCGCCGCGCGGCGTGCGCAGCGCCATCAACGCGGCGAGGAACGCGTAGAACCAGACCACCAGCGCGAGGTCGACGTGCACGACGAGGCAGCGTTTGAAGAACAAGGGATCGTCGATGATCCGCGACAGCACCGGCAGCCGCCCGAGCACGACGGAGAGCGACAGCAGACCCGCAACGACGAGGCTGCCGATCGCGAGCGTGAACCAGCGTTTCGCCTCGGCACTGACCGCCGGTGGCGCCACGGCCGCGACCGCGACAGACGGGGCCACGAGCGCGCGCGGCGCGTCGACGGAGACCGACAGCGGCACGAGCGGAGCGGACGCAGAGGTTAAAGCCGGAGGCATGCGGGGGCCGTTTATAGCGGCCGCGGCTTCGTCAGGCCTTGACCTGCATCAAGGCCGCGCGCCGAAAGCCGAACTATCATGCGGGCTCACGTGATCCCTCCGCCCGCGAACAACGTATCCAGTTGGACGATTGCCGGAGCCGCGCCGCTGCAGCGCGGCGCGACCGTCGTCCGCGCCCTGTTCGAACTCACGAAGCCGCGCCTCGCGCTCTTTTCGCTGCTGACCGCGATGGCGGCGTTCATCCTCGCCCGCTCGCCCGCGAGCGCCGCGTCCGCGTGGCTCACGCTGCTCGGCACCGCGCTCTCCGCCGGCGGCGCGCTGTCGCTGAACCAGTGGTGGGAACGTCGCACGGACGCGCTCATGCGCCGCACGCGCAAGCGCCCGCTCCCGAGCCACACCCTGGCGCCCGCGGTGGCGTTCGCGTGGAGCGCGAGCCTGTCGCTCGGTGGCGTGAGCCTGCTTGCGTTCACCGCGAACCTCACCGCTGCGGCGCTCGCGGCCGCGACGATCCTGATCTACGGCGTCATCTACACGCCGCTGAAACGCCGCACGCGCTGGGCGACGGAGATCGGCTCGATCTCCGGTGCGCTGCCTCCGCTCATCGGCTCGGCCGCGGCGGGCGACGTCCTGCATCCGTCCGCGCTGCTCCTCGCGGCAGTGCTCGTCTTCTGGCAGATGCCGCATTTCTTCGCGATCGGCTGGATGTATCGACGCGACTACTACGCGGCCGGCTTTCCGCTCCTGCCCGCCACGGATCCGACCGGTGTCAGAACCGCGCGCTGGTCGCTCGGCTACACGTTCGGGCTGATCGCGGTGTCGCTGCTCGGCGCGCCCGCGGCTCAGGTCGGTCCGATTTACTACGCCGCGGCGCTGCTCGGCGGCGCCTTCTTTCTCGAGCGCGCGTGGCGTTTTCTCCGTGACGAGCGGCGTCGCGACGAAGCGGCGCGACGGCTCTTCCTCGCGTCGATCTGTTACCTGCCGCTGCTCCTGAGCGCGTTGCTGTTGGAGTGGATTCTGGGCTGATCGAAGTGCCTCTTTTTTCTCGAGTTTCCCGTCGTCCATGAAACGCGAATTCGAAACCGCCCTCATCGCGCGGCGCGCGGAGATCCGCGCCCGCTGGCAGGAAATGCTGTTCGTCGAGCCCGTCACCTCTCCGCTGGCGCATCCCCGCACGCTGTCGTTCCTGCTCGACCAGACGCTCGACCGCGTGTTCGTCGAGCTGCGGCGCGGCGGGCGGGGAGGCGCAGCCACGCGGCCGGAGTGTGCGTGCGGGAGGAATCCGTTTCTCGCCTACTTTCGCGCCGGCAACCAGGCACTGCTCGAGGCGCTGGTGCTCGTGCTCGCGGCCACGCCGGGACTCGACGCTGCGGAGCGGGATGCGGCGTTTGCCGATCTGCAAAGCGCGATCGACCGGATCGCCAGCGAGGAGATCGCGACGTTCGGCTCGTTGTGCAAGCACCGCGAGTCCGTCACGCCGGCGGACGCCGACCACGGCCCGGGCGCCATCTGTTCCGCTCACCAGGCCCAGTAGCCGAGCGCGGCGGCGAGCAGCACGACGAGCCACGGCGGCACGCGCCAGATCTCCAGGAGCGCGAACGCACCGAGCGCCGCGGCAACATCGCGCGGTTCCGCGATGGCCTGCGTGCACACCGGAGAATAGAGCGCCGCGAGGAGCACGCCGACGACGGCGGCGTTCGCTCCGCGCAGCGCCGCCTGCATCCACGCCTTGCCCTGCAGCACCCGCCAGAACGGCAGCGCGCCGCCGATCAGCAGCCAAGCCGGGAGAAAAATCGCGAGCAGGCACCACAGGCCGCCGACCCAGCGCTGCGGACCCGCGCTCATCACCGTGCCGAGATACGCCGCGAACGTGAACAGCGGCCCGGGCACCGCCTGCGCCGCGCCGTAACCGGCGAGAAACGCATCGTCGCTCACCCAGCCGGGCGGCACGACTTCGGCGCGTAACAGCGGCAGCACGACATGCCCGCCGCCAAACACCAGCGAGCCGGCCCGGTAAAACCCGTCGAACACGGCGAGCGGTCCCGCTTGCGTCGCTTGTGCCACCGCCGGCAGACCGAAGAGCAGCGCCAGAAAAACGGTCAGCGCCGCCGCCGCCCAGACGTGATGCCGCGGCGCGGCCGGCTCCGCCGGCGGCGGCAGCTCCACGCGTCCGCGATAGATCCACGCCCCGGCGACCGCTCCGAGGGCGATGACGCCGATCTGGCTGAGGGCGCCCGGGAGAAGCAGCAGGATCGCCGCGGCGCCGAGCGCGAGCGTGAGCCGCGGACGATCCGGACACAGGCGCCGCCCCATGCCCCACACGGCCTGGGCGACCACCGCGACCGCCGCGAGCTTGAGCCCGTGCAGCCAGCCGGCCGCGTGCAAATCGCCGAGCGAACTCACGCCATACGCAAACAGGATCAACAGCACCGCCGAGGGGAGCGTGAAACACGACGACGCGAGCAGTGCGCCCGCGAGCCCGGCACGTTTCAATCCCAGCGCAAACACCACCTGACTGCTCGCAGGTCCGGGGAGAAAATTGCAGAGCGCCACGAGGTCGGCGAACTCGCGATCGTCGAGCCAGCGGCGCCGCCGGACGATTTCCTCGTGGAAATAACCGAGGTGCGCCACCGGCCCGCCGAACGACGTCAGCCCCAGTTTGAGAAAAGCGGCGCCGACTTCGGCGAGCGGGGCGGAGGCGGACGGGCGGGACATGGCGCGGCGGGCGCTATCGGGTCACGCCTCCTGTCGCGGCGCCAGCGCGAAGTGGCGCCGGGCAGGTTACGTCGAAGTAACGTTATTCTCCGGCGGGACAAGTTCGCACGCGGCCAGTTCCGGCTCCTCGTCGAACAGATCCCAGGCGGGCGTCAGCTTCGATTGCGGGCGCCCGCGGATCACCGTCGCCGGTCGCAGGAGTCGCGCGCTGATCGCGAGCTTCGCCGCCCGGGCGGCGTCGAGGTTGATCTGAAACCGGACCTTGCCGCGCTCCATGACGAGGCCGATCGTGCCGCCGTCGTAGGCGAAACGTTCGCAATCGCTGACGGTGAGCACGGGACGGCCCTTCAACCGCTCGAGCAGCGCGGGCAGGTGCGCCGCCTCGGTGCGGCTGATGTAGAGGACATGACATTCGTCGAGCCGATCGCGGCGGCTGAACCGGCGCACCTGCACCGGCCGTCCCTGCACGGACTCGCCCCGGACGAGTTGGTCGAGGGCCGAGCCAAACGGATCCTGGCCGACAATGCCGATCACGAGCGGCGCACCGACAGGCGGCAGCGCCTCTCCCGGCCATTCGACGAAGCGGGTGAAGTTATACAGGAACGCGGCCTTGACGTCATACTCCGACGCTGCCTCCGCCGCACCGGCCCATGCCGTGCCCAGCAAGGCGAACACAAGCGTGAACCGCCGGACGTCCGACCCGCGCGGGCGCAACAGTCTGGCGGGACGAAGCAGTGAACGGAGGCGTTTCATCAAGGGGTGAATCGATATCAATAGCGCCACGTAAGTTGGGCGAAAAGGCTGCGCTGGAGCTCCTCGCGAAGGGGTTCCGGCGGACCATACTCGGCATGCCGGGCGTGGAGCAGATTACGCCCAATCAGGGAAAGGTCGAGCATAGCCGACGGCCTCCACCCGAGGCGCACATCGAGCTCCGTGTAGGCCGGCACCGCGCCCGGCAGGCCCCCGTGGTTGACCCGGAGCCGATCGACCCAGCGCAGGGCGACATCGCATTCGAGATTGGCCGGCAAATCGAGAATCGAGTGCAGCGAGGCCTGATGACGCGGGTCGGCCGTTTCATCCAGCGCGTTCTGCAGATCGAAGGCACCGGGCCGCACGCGCACCGTTTCGCGCAAGAGCACGAAGCCGCCGCTCAGCCGCCACCAGGGGGCGAGTTGAAGGTCGGCATCGAACTCGGCGCCGTGGGTCTTCGCCTGGAGATTGTTTTCAAACACCACCGGCAGCACGGTCACGGGCGTGATTCCCCAGCTGCGCAGGTGGTCGTAATCGTTGTAGAAAATCGCGATCGATCCGGAAAGACGCGACGTCAGTTGCGCGCGGTAGCCGGCCTCGTAGGCGATCACGGTTTCCGAACGGAAATGCGGCCCGCCGGCGAGCAGCGAATTCGGCGGCGCCGGCTGATAAAGATCGCGATCGAATCGCGACGGCATGCGCACCGCGCGCGAAACCGCAGCCCAGGCGGTCCGGTGCGGCGCCACCTTCCACTGTAGCCGAAAGGTCGGCTCGTATTCGAAGCCCGTGTAATCGTTGTGCTCGAGCTTGCTGCCCAGCGTGACCGTGAGCGGCTCCGTCAACCGGAGGTCGTCCTGCACAAACACGCTCCACAGGCTCCGATCGAGTCGGGCGGGCAGGAACGCGAAGTTCGGCGCCTGCTCCTTGACCGAGTCATGGGTAAAACGATAGCCGACGCCCCCGGTCAGCCGCTGCCGCTCGCCCCAGCGCCGGCTGTGGCGCAGGGTGAAATCGAAGGTGTCGGTGTCGTCCTTGATGAAGCCCGCTGGCGCAAACGGGGTCTCGGCGAACGGCACGGCGATGTGCGTGCGGTCGGCATAGAGCTGCGCCTTTGTCTCCGAACCGTCGATACCGTTGCGCGTCCAGCGTGCGAGCAGGTTGCCGCCGGCCAGCCGCGCGGTTTCGCCGGCCTGCACGTCGAGGTCGCCGGAATAGACGTCGCCCTGGAAGGTGAACGTATCCGTCGTCGATCGCATGACGTCGACGCGAAACCCGCCGCGGCCCTGCTCCCAGCCGTTCCGGGCCTTCGTTCCGTCCGCCAGCACGCCGGCCTCGTGGGTGAGGTGCTTGCCATAGACGCGATAGTAAACACCCGGCGCGGCTCGCCCGCCGTAGCGGGCCGCCACCAGCGAACGCATCTCGTCGCCGACGCCCGCCCGCACCAGCGCACCCTGCGTGTCCTGCGCGTTCTTGGAGTTGATGTTGATGACGCCGTTGACGGCGTTGGCGCCCCAGAGCGTTCCGCCCGGGCCGCTGATCACCTCGATCTGCTCGATGTCCTCGAGGAGGTAGTCCTGGCCGTCCCAGAACACGCCCGCGAAGAGCGGCGTATAGACGCTGCGTCCGTCCATCAGGACGAGAAGCTTGTTGCCGACGTTGGCGTTGAAGCCGCGCGCACTGATCGCCCAGTCGTGCGGGTTCTTCTGCGCGATATTGAGGTTGTTCGCGAGCCGCAGCGCCTCCGGCAGCGTTTGCGCAGTCGAACGCTGGATCTCGCGCCCGCTGATCACCTGGATCGCGGACGGCGCCTCGCGCAACTTTTCGGCGTATCCAGAAACCGAGGTCACCTCGACACTCAACAACTCATCCAGCGTCATCGCCTTCAGCCGCTGGTAGGTGCTCGGCGGCGCCACTTGGGCCGAGGCGGACAGCAACGACGCACCGAGGCCCAGCGCCGCCCAGGTCCGGCGGGACCCGACGCGCAAAGACGAGGACGGAAGGGGAAAGGGGCGGAGCGCTCGCACGGAGGGGGCCGTGTTTCGCAAACTTTCAGCCTTTCTCAATGTAAAATCTTGTCTCGCGTGCGGCCGGCCGCCGGGGCGAGACCGGAGCTCCGCGAAAATCGGGAAAGGAGGGCAATCCATAAAACGGCGCGTCCAGATCGAGGATACGGCGCCGCCTCCGGATGGTGGTCCGGCCGGCAGGCAGGTTCCCGCCGGATACCGTCATCCCGCCGTCAATGCACCGCCGAATAACTTCCGCGCGGCGGCGGAACCACGGCCACCCGCTGGATCAGCGACGCGAACATCGGTCGCAGAAACTCGGCGCCGTGCCGCGTCAGGTGCTGGTAATCGTAATACAGCGCCCGCCCGCCCTCCTCCGCCAGGCAGCGACCGTCGCGCGCCAGATACGGGATCGGGTCGATCACCCGCAGGTGCGGCTCGCGCGCGGCGATGCGATCGATGATCTCGTTGGAGCGATGGGTGAAACGCGCGTGATCCGCGACGCGCACGCCGACGGCGTCCACGTCCTCGCCCAGCAACGCCGCTTTCGCGAGCGACTTGGGGATGTCGCGCTGCTGCGCCGCAACCTGTCGCATGAGCGACACCGTCACCCCCGCGTCCGCCAGGGTCCGCACCGTCGCCGCCAGCGCCGCTTCGTCCTCCGGCGAACGAAGCACTTTCTCCCAGCGCGAAACCAGCACGACGAGCGTCGGGCGCTCCGCGCGGATCCAGCGCAGCACCGCAGCATTGTGCGCGCGTTGCTCCTCGTCGCCCCACGCCAGCACCGCCGGCGTCGCCGACCTGCTCGCCCGGTAAGCGCGCACTCCCAGTTCACGGCAGGCGGACTCGACGGCCGGCGAAGCGACGCGCGCGTGGCTGTCGCCCCACACCAGCACCGACGGCGACGGCGGGCCGGCGGCGATCACAGGCAGATTCCCCGCCTCCGCCGCCTCCGTCGTCAAATCCGCCTCCTCCATCTCGGGGCGGTCGTCATGCGCCTCGTCGAAACGCGCCACCGCCTCCGGAAAACGCTCTGGCACGCCGTGACGCGCCGCCACTGCTCCGCCCGCGACGATCGTCAGGCCGATCGACGCGGCCGCCGCCGCGAGGACCGGACGCAGAGCCGGCGCGCCCGCCCGTTTCCGTCTGAACGGTTTCTCGATGTAACGCCACGACAGCCACGCGAGCCCGAAACTCACGATCACCACCGCCACGCGCATCGGCAGCGGACTGTAGAGTCCCGTGAACCAGTAATGGGAAAATACCTTCACCGGCCAGTGCCACAGATACAGCGAATAGGAAATCAGCCCGACCCACACGACCGGCCGCAGCGAGAGCAGCTGTTTCAACCGCGATTCACCGGCGCCCGTCGCCCAGATCACGAGCGCCGCGCCCACGCACGGCGGCACCGCAGCCAGGCCCGGAAACGGCGTGTCCGTATCGTAAAGTGCCATCGGTGCGATCATCAACGCCACACCGGCCCAGCCCAGCCAGCCGCGGGCGCGCTCCGGCAGCGGCAGCCGGTTGCCGCGCAGCGCGAGCAGCGCCCCGATCGCCAGTTCCCACGCGCGCGTGGGCAGAAGGTAGAACGTCGCCGAGGGAAATGCGTGCACGCCCACCACGCTCGCCGCGAACGAGAGCCCAGCGATCGCGGCGATGCCCCACGTCTGGGCGCCCGCGCGCCACCGATGCAGCGCGAGCAGGAGGAACGGAAAGAGCAGGTAGAACTGCTCCTCGACCGCCAGCGACCAGAAGTGCAGCAGCGGCTTCGCGCCGGCCGGTCCGTCGAAATAGCCGCTCTGGCTGTAGAAAAATACATTCGCCGACAGCACCGCCTGCGCGACCGCCGAACGCCCGAGCTCCGCAAAATCCGACGGCAGCATGAGCGCGGCGCCCGCCAGCAGCGAAACCGCCACGGTCGCCGTCGCCGCCGGCATGATCCGCCGGATGCGCCGTTCCCAGAAGTCGCGCAGCGAAAACCTGCCCGCCGCCAGATCCGCCGCGATGATCGCCGTGATCAGGTAGCCGGAGATCACGAAGAAGATATCCACCCCCACGTATCCACCGGGGAACTTCAGCTGACTGTGGAAAAACACGACGGCGAGCACCGCGAGCGCGCGGAGGCCATCGATTTCGGGACGATAATGAACTCGGGACATGCGGACGGATTGGGGCGTCGAAGCGGGGATCATGCCGCCTCGGCAGTTCAACCGATCCGCGCCCTTTTTATCGGCGGTTAGTGCCTGAGGCCAGCGGAACGTTCCGCCCTCTCCTCCGTCGTGGCGCTTACGGCCGGACTTCATGGAATCCCCCAACCGGTTTTAGGAAAAGCCAGCTAAGGCCAACGCGCATCATCCATTCAGGAGGATCTTCAATGATACGACTTGGGAGGCGATCTGCCGTTTGGGCGACTCCGCTTGGCGCCGCGCTCACTCGTTGTCCTGAGCGATTTCGCGCCTCTTTGCCGCCCAAGCGCTCTCCAGAACGCAAAAAGCCCGACGCCGAAACGCCGGGCTTCGCTGGTCGAGTTCAGATCCTCGGCCGTTTGATCAAACCAGGATCAGAACGAGAACGTCGCGCTCAGACGATAGCTGCGCGGATTCGGGATCGCCTCGAAGGTCTGCAATCCGTTCATCACCGGATTCCAGCTCGAAGCGACGACCTGCTTGTCTTCGTTGTTGAAGAGATTGTCGACGTTCAGCTGCAGACGGACGCGGATGTCCCGCGGCAGCGTGAATTCGTAGCCGATCAGCGCGTGGTAGTTGATGTAGTCGCGGCCCTTGAACACTTCGTTCACCGGGTTCTGCAAGGTCGCGGGTTTCACGCCCAGGATCGCGTCGCCGCGATAATTCGCGCCGGCGCCGAGCGTCAGGCCCTTCAGCGTGCCGTCACGGAAGCGATACGCGGTGAAGAGATTCGCGTTCCATGGACGGATATTGGTCTCGATCTGACCTTCCTGCGATTTCACGAACGCGAGCCAACTGTCGAGGCCGGTGATGAGGGCGCCAATGGTGTTCGTGCCGCCGGCGTTGGTGAGGTTACCCGGCGCGCGACCCGTGTCGTATTTCAGCGCCGCATTCTGCTGCCAGGTGGCGCGGTGCTTTTCGATATAAGCGGAGAGCGCGCCGCCGAGTTCCGAGATCTTGTTCTCCGCTTTGCTGATGTTGAACGAAATGCGCCAGTTCGGTGTCGGGTTAGCGGTGATTTCCAGCTCGTAACCTTCCGACTGCTGCGAGCGCGAGTCCGTGCCGCCCACACGATGGCCGTTCGGATCGTTCTGGTCCGTCAGCGTGCCGGTGGGGCCGCCGTTGAGCAACGTCGTCCAGATCGCGTTGATATAGTTGAACACGTCGCTCTGGTGACCGGATGCCTGGTTCTCGAGATCGACCGTGAAGCGCGTAACCGTCGCGTTGATACGGTTGTCGAGCAGGCTGAGCTTGATGCCGTAGTCGAGGCCCTTGCCTTCCAGCGGCCCGAGGGTGCGGTTCACGCGAAGATCCTCATCCTCGAGCAACGACTGACCACCCTGATCCTGAAAGTTGGTGGAGCGATTCGCGAACAGCCCAAGCCACTCGACCTTCGGAATGTTGAACACTGCGCCCACCGTGTGTGTGTCGCCCGTCTGATCCAGGCCCGGTGCCGCTGGCTGCGGATTGATCGCGGTGATCGCCGTCGTGGCCGCATCGCGGACGTTCGTATGATTCCAGACCTTGATGCGGTCGCGACGCACACCGGCCGTCGTGACGAGATGCCCTTTGAAGAACTCGCTGTGCGCCGCCAACGCGGCGGAATCGATGCGGTTCTTGCTCTTGGTCCAACCGTCCCGGACGAAGCCGCTCTCGAAGAACTCATCCGGACGTCCATAAAGATTGGTCGGCCCGATCTTCGTGGCGAACGGGTCCGGCAATCCGCGCTCGGCCAGATTTGGCGAGAACGGGAAGATGTGCGACACCCGACGCGGCAGGTCGGTGAAATGGTTTTGCGCCAAACGTTGCGGGTGAACATTACCTTCGCGGAAGTTCTGCGATTCATTCCGCGTCTCGGCGCGGCTGACGAAGCCGAGCAGCATGTGATTCCCGAAGCGGTCGAGATCGAGATTGTAGTTCGCGCTGATCCGCATGTCGTCGCGCGTCGTCTCCATTTCCGCATAGGTCGGCTCCGCGTAGGCCATGAGGGCGCCGGCATACGGATTACGGATGCTTTCCTTGAGGTTCAGCGCATTCTGGCCCTGCGTCGTCGCTTGGTAAGGGATGCCCAGTTTGTTGGCGAAGGCCGCGCCGTTGGGACCGCCCACCGTGGCATTGTAGCGCATGTCACCCGTGAACGTCGGGAGCGTCGAGGTGACGTCATACATGATCCCGATGCCCGCGAAACCGACGACCTGCCGGTTCAACCGCTCCACGTGCGAACGGTTCACCGCCGCTTCAACGAAGAAGTCTTGTCCAATCCGCTGCTCCAGGAAGAGCCCGACCGTGTGATAATCGAACTCCACGAACTGACCGGGTCCCGTGATGTTGCCGCTCCGCGGATAGATGCTCTCGTCCTCCCACGCCGGCGGGCTGTTGTAGCCGCTCACGCCCGAGCCACTCGACGAGCGGTAGAAGCGCGCGTTCTCCGCACTCGTGCCGGTATAGAGCACCTTGCCCGCCAGCGGGCCGTCCGTGAGATAAATGCGACCGGTGCCGTTGACGATGTGACCGGCAGTCTTGATTTCACCGCCGAAGAACGGATCCGCGGGCTTGGCCGGGAATCCGTTGCCATTGCCACTCTGAAATTGCGCGTAGTCCTCGTCGCCGAGCACCGACGGCGCCTGGGGCGTGCCGAAATCGACGAAGTGCCGGCCCATCGCAGCCCACTGCGAGATGCTGTCCCACGGCATCCACGGACGAACCTTGTTCTGCTTCATGTGACCGAGTTCACCGGAGAAGCGAACGGTCGTGCTTTCGAACGGCTTCCACGTCAGCGCCAGCGCGCCGCGCTCCTGGTTGTCCGACTCGAAATCGCGATAGCCGTCCGCTCGCTGCGCCATCAGGTTCAGGCGCGCGGCCAACTTGTCGTCGATCAGCTCGTGGTTCACGTCGATCGCGGCGCGACGCATGTCCCAGCTGCCGAAGTGCAGCGTCACATCCTCGATGTTGCGATCGAGCCGCGCGCGCTTCGGCGTCACGTTGACGATTCCGCCCGGTCCGCCGATGCCGAAGAGAATCGAATTGGGACCGCGGGCAATATCGACGCGGTCGAGATTGAAGATGTCCGCGCTGATGATCGTGTTGAAGTAATCGCGCGTCTGCGTGGCGCGGCGATATCCGCGGATTTGAAAGTTGAAATCATTGTCGATGAGACCGTTTCCGGTCGACGCACCGACGTTCGAATTGCCGCCGCCGATGTCATTGCCGGCGCTGAGCGCAAACTCCATCGCCTGGTTCACGTTGAGCGCGCCGATGTCGTCGAGGAAGTCTTTCGTCAGGACGGAAATCGACGCCGGCGTGTTGCGCAGCGAGGTATTGAGGCGGCTGCCGGCGAGGGTGTTCGTCGCGATGTAGCCGCGATCGCGTTCCGTGGTCACCTCGAACGGCGAGAGGACGAGGGGTTCGTTGCGGCGGGCGGCGGGATCGTCGGTGGCTTGCGCCAGCGCCGGGAGTGGCGAGGCGAGCAAGCCCGTCAGCGCCAGAAACCCGGCGAGGCCGGGACGGCAGGAAGTCATGGTCTGCATGGCTGTTGGGGGCGAACGGTGGCTTGGGGTGAGGCGCATCCGATGTTACACTACACACAGAACCGGCGGACACGCCGTTGGGTGAACGTGAGGAAGCCGCCGGCCGCCTCTCCCGCAAACCCGCCCGCGGTTAATCCGTTAACGCGACTGCCCGCCCGAGAGGGCCGGCAAGGTTTTCCCCTCGCGCCACTGTGGCTCCAGCATGAGCGACTGCTGCACGCGCGGCACGCCCCGTTGATTCTGGTGAATCTGGGCGATCAGAAAGTCCACCGCCGTGGTCGCGAGATCCGGATCGGGGATCAGCACTCCCGTGTAGCGCTCCTGCGGACGAACATTAAGGCAGGCGAAAGCTACGTCCTCCGGCACGCGGTATCCGGCAGCCGTCAGCCATTCGCACGCGCGGCTGATGAACGAAATCACGACCTCCGGCTCGTGCCGCTCAAACCAGCGCATGAACGTGTCGCGATCGAACGGATCGCAATCCACGAGGATCGGGATCCGCCGGTTCTTCGGCACGAGCGCCTCCTGCTGAGCCACCGACGCGCCGTGCCGCGCATAATCGTCCTCGGCGATCGGATTGTGCCGAAACATCGCAGCGCCGATCCGCGTGTAGCCGCGCGACACGACCTCGTTCCAGGTGAGCCGCGTCGCCGCAAAGACGTCGTCGGTGACGACATTATAGACGAAGCGAGCCCAGCCCAGCGTGCAGCACACGATGGTAAACCGCTCCCAGGCGCGGTCGCGCATACACTCTTCCACCAGCGTCGGCATCGACGGGATGATGACGCCGCGCACCCCGCGGTTATACAGCACCTGGGCAGCGGACGAGCCCGACGCGTAAGGCGCGAGGTCGAAGCACTCGACCTTGTAACCGCTTTGTTCCGCCCGACGCCGCGCGGCCTCGAAATGTCTCAGCTGCATCGCTCCAGTGGCCTTCGAATGCACCAGATAGGCGAGGTTTGCCCGGTAGTCCGCCGCCCGCCGGGCGAAACGGCTGCGCGCCAGTTGCGCGAGACTCGGATCCGGCCGGTAGCCCATCCGTTCGGCGAGCTCCACGATCTCGGCGCGCACCTTGTCGCTGATTCTCGGATTGCCGCTTAGCGCGAGCGAGACCGTCGCATGACTGCAGCCATACTTCTGCGCCACATCCCGTTGAGTCACGCGCAGCAGATTCGTCATCGGTGTAACCTGGAAGACGTTTGAGCCATGCTGTCAATTTCCAGACCGTGCCCCACCGGTTCGCCGTCGTGCCTCGCTGCCCTGTAGTCCCTTTTTTGTGACGAAGATCCCCGACTGCCCGCACCGCGAGCGCCTGGGCTACCGCGGCAATGGACACGCGAACCTGCCGGTCGGGCTGTATCCTTTCCATTTGGACGCGCCCCCCCGGGAAAGTCACGTCTGCCTGGTCAGGACCACGCCGAGCCGTTCCTAAACTCTTCCGCTCCGACCGATTTTTCGCCACCGTGCGCCGCCGGATGTCCATCCCGACTCAACATTTCCCCCGGGAACGCCCTGCATTCAACCAAGCCCCCGTCATCTGCGCCTGCGCCCACGGGCGTCACCGGCCCCGTTTGGTAATGCGCTGCGCCTGGGCTCGCGAGTGCGTCCGCAGAACGCGCGAAGGAATCTGATCTTCCGCGCGATGCCGATCACCACCGGTCAGTCGAGGATCCCGTGGACGTGGGCCGCCAGCATGATGCTGCCGTGGATGGCCATGAACTACTCCAATCTGCTCAGCGGCTCCCCGCTCACCTTCACGCTGCGCAAATTCGCCGACCAGCCGGCCCTGATCGCGTTTTTCAGCAGTCTCAACATCGCCTTCAACTTCATGGTCGGAGCGGTCTCGAGCTACGTCAGCGACCGGATCTGGACCCGCTGGGGGCGCCGACGCCCCTTCCTGATCGTCGGCTGGACCGGTTCCGCATTGGTGGTTATCGCCATTCCTCTCGCGCCCAACCTGTGGACCCTCGCCGCGCTCATCGGCCTGTATCAGTTTTTCACCGACGTTGCCAAGCCTTACGAACCGCTTTACAACGAGGTCGTGCCACCAGCGCAACGCGGCCGCACCGGAGTGCTGCGCAGCGTTTCCACCACGATGGTGGGCCTGGTATTCAACGGCGTGCTGCTGGTTCAGTTCGATCGCAGCTTCGGGCCGCTGCTCGCCGGCGGGACTTTCGATCTCCGAGGCGAGCACCTGATCTATTGGGCCGGCGCGGCGCTCACGCTGGTCGCGACGCTCTTCATCGCTTTGGCCGTCCGCGAGGCTCCGCCGCCCGGCGGCACCGTGTGCGAACGCTTTCAGTTCACCCGCTTTCTGCGCGACGTTTTCGCCGACCGAAGGTGGTGGCCGGTCTACGCGCTTTATGCCTGTCCGATGCTCTCCAGCACCGCGGCACGAGTGTTCGTCCCGCTCACGTTGACCGAGCAGATCGGTCTGACCAAGGCGCAGTTTGGCGGGATCGAAACGATTACGATGCTCGCCAATCTCGTCATGTTCGTGCCGCTTTCCGGCTACCTCGCGGACCGCTTCTCCCGCCTGAAGCTCATGCAACTCGCGATCGGCGGAGCCGCGGCGGTCAACCTTTGCCTCTTCGCGCTGCTCCGCTTCGGACCGGAAGGGTTCGTCTCCCCTCCCGTGATCGTCGGCGTCAGCCTTTTCGCCGGCATGGGCGGCGGCTTCATCGCGCTGAAATACCTGATCTGGGGCCCGCTGGTGTATGACTTCATCCCGGCGGACCGGTTGGGCACGGTGAGCGCCGGTTTCTCGTTTGTCAGCGGCGTTTCAGGTTTCGTGTTGATCAATCTCGGCGGGTTGTGGGTGCAGGGCTTCAGCCGGTTGACGAACTCGGCCGCGTCAGACGTCTTCGACTACAGCAGCATTTTCGTTCTCCAATTCGTCCTCGCGGTCGGCGCCATTTGGTACTGTCGCCGATTCGAGCGCGCTGTGCGAAACGGACAAATTTCGACCCAAGGCGCCACTGAAACTGCGTCCAGCCAAACCTGATCGCTAGGATTGGTGCGCCGCCAGCAAGCGGGTCTGGACCTGCGACTGCCGTTCGAGCTGCAGCACCACGTGCGCGCGCGCTTCCATCAGGGCGATGCACGCTTTCAATTCGTGGCTCGAGAGCCGGTCACGGTCCTCCGCTTCGAACATGAGGACGCCTGCCTCCAAGACATTAAGCAGCTGGCGCAGTTGGTCTTCGGTCATGATGCTGGAAAGTGACCGGACCGGACACCCCGGGAGCCACCGACGTTAGTCAACTGCACTTCGGCGGGAGCGCCACCTTCCACCGTTCAGGTTTTTACCCGGGGATTTACCTACCTACCCTAAGCGCCTCCTCGATGACCGAATAAGCCGCCGCACCGTGCGAGCGACGTGACCGTTTCGCCTCACGGTCCAGCAAGAATTGGCGACAAACGAGTCGACCTTCGCGCGTGCCGCCGTCGTCTTGCGGGTGTCATCGGCACCCCGTTTCTCCACCATGAAATTCGCCCTCGCTGTCTTTGTCGCCCTTTCGCTCGCCCTCGGCGTCCGCGCCCAGGAACTTAAAAGTCCCGACGGCGCCCTCGCCGTGCGCCTCACGCTCGACGCCGGCGCGCTTTCCTACCGGATCGATCACCAGGGCAAACCCATCCTCGAAGCGTCACCGCTCGGCCTTGAAACCAGCCTCGGCAGTTTCGCCACCGGCCTGACCGCCGCCAGCAGCACAACCGCCGCGATCGACGAGCGCTACACGCTGCCGCACGGCAAGACACGCGACGTGCATTACCGGGCCAACGAGCTCACCGCGAGATTCACCAACGCCAACGGCGACCAACTCGAGGTCATCTTCCGCGTGAGCGATCGCGACGTTGCGTTCGCGTATCGTCTGTCCGGCCCCGAGAAACAGCGCGCCATCGTCCAACGCGAGCGCACGGGCTTTAAGTTTCCCGCCGGCGCCACCGCCTTCGTGACGTCGCAAGCGCCCGCCGGCAGCGGCTGGAAAGCCACGAAGCCGAGCTACGAGGAAGGTTATTTGATGGACGTCCCCGTCGGGACGAAATCGCAGCACGGACTCGGCTTCACGTTTCCCGCGCTCTTCCGCATCGGCGCCGACGGCTGGGCGCTCATTTCCGAAACGGGCGTATCCAGTCGCTATGTCGGCTCGCGACTCGGCGAGCCCACCGCCGACGGCTTGTATCCGCTCGCTTTTCCGGAGCCCGGCGAAAACGGCGGCGTCGGCGACGCCACGGTCGCGGCCGCGCTGCCGCTGCTCACGCCCTGGCGCACGATCACGATCGGCCGCACGCTCGCGCCGATCGTCGAAACCACCGTCGCCACCGACGTCGTCAAACCGCTCTACGACGCCTCGCAGGTTTACCGCCCCGGCCGTGCCACCTGGAGCTGGCTGCTCTGGCAGGACGCGAGCATGAACGAGGCGGACCAGCGCGCATTCATCGATCTCGCCGCGGCGATGGACTACGAATACATCCTGATCGACGCGCTCTGGGACACCGAGCTCGGCCGCGAGAAACTCGCCGAGCTCGTCGCCGCTGCGCGCCGGAAAAACGTCGGCGTCCTGCTGTGGTATAACTCGAACGGCCACTGGAACGACGCCCCGCAGACGCCGCGCGAACGCATGGACGCCGCCCCCGCGCGGCAGCGCGAGATGGCGTGGCTGCGCTCGATCGGCGTGAAGGGCCTGAAGGTCGATTTCTTCGGCGGCGACAAGCAGGCCACGATGAAGCTTTACGAGGACATCCTCACCGACGCGAACGCGCACGGCCTGATGCTCAACTTCCACGGCGCCACGCTGCCCCGCGGTTGGGAGCGGATGTATCCGAATTTCATGACCAGCGAGGCCGTGACCGCGTCCGAAAACCTCGTGTTCTCGCAAGGCTTCGCCGACCAGGAGGCGTTCAACAGCACCGTGTTCCCCTTCGTCCGCAATCCGGTCGCGCCCATGGACTACGGTCCGATGGTCCTGAACCGCCGCTTTCATCGGGAGGCCGACAAAGGCAACGTGCGCCGCACGACGGATGCGTTTCAGCTCGCGACGACCGTGCTCTTCCAATCGCCGCTCCAGCACTTCGGGCTCACGCCCAACAACCTCGAGGAACAGCCGGCGTTCGTGATCGATTTTCTGAAACGCGTGCCGGCCGTCTGGGACGAGACGCGTTATCTCGCGGGTTATCCCGGCCGCGACGTTGCGCTCGCCCGTCGCCACGGCGACCGTTGGTATGTCGCCGCCACGAATGGCGAAAAGCAGCCGAAGGAGCTCACGCTCTCGCTGCCGGAGTTGAAGGGCCGGACGCTCACGTTACTCCACGACGCGCCCGACCGCACTGCGAAGCGCGACTCGATCACCGTCAGCGCGGATGGCAAAATCGCGCTCTCGCTTGCCGCCGAAGGTGGCGCGGTGCTGTTCGAAGAATAAAAGCTCGCTCCTCCTCCGCTTGGTCGCGCCCCATCGCATGGGCCGGAGAAGACACGAACATCGTCACGGCGCAGAAAGGGCGACGCTGAACGGCGCGGCCGGCAGACCCGCGCCGTTGTAGAGATTGCAACCGGCCGGATAATTCGCCCATGCGTAGCGCACCGCGGCCGGCGCGGAGACGGCGGCGCTGCGCACGATCACCGCGTCGCCGTCGATCACGGCCTCGGCGGCCGCGAAATTTCCGTCGGCGCCCGCGATCTCGAAGGTCTGCAACACGCCGCCTTTCGCCACGAGCCCGCCGGTCACGTGGTCGAACCTCAGCCGCGCGGCGCCTTCCGCGGTCGCGGTTGCGTCGACGCACACCGGTCCGGAACTTTCGACCTGGCGGTCATACGCGTGCGTGAGCGCAAGCAGCGCCAGCCGGTGGCCGACGGGCGCCTTGTCGTGCGGATGCACGTCCTTCTCGTCGCCGACGTCGATGGTCACGGCCATGCCGGTGTTCGGTTCCCGCAGCGCCTCGGCCTGCCAGGCGCGGACCTGCGGGCTGTTGCTGTTGCTGGCCAGCGCCGCGAGCTGGCAGAACAGAAACGGCTTCGCCTCGCCGCCCCAAAGCTGGCGCCAGTCGGCGATGAGGCGGGCGTTCCAGCGCGGGAACAGCTCACGCGGCGACGTGATCGATTCGCCCTGATACCAGAGGAAACCGCGCACCGCGTAGGGCACTAGCGGCACGATCATGCCGTTGAACATCACCGTCGGGTTGTGCTGGTCCTGAATCGGATTCTGGCCGGGACGGCGCGGCGGGCGGCGGTTCTCCGCCTTTGCGAGTTCGACGGCACGCTCCCAGTCCGCGATTTCCGCCGCCGTCGGCTCAGTGTGGCCGCGCACCTGTTCGTCGAAGCGATCAAGCACGGCCTTGAACGCGGGATCGGCGAGCATCGCGTCGCGACGAATCCACGCGTGCGCGCAACTCGCGCCATACGCCGCGGTCACGATGCCGACCGGCACGCCGAGCTCGCGGTGCAGATCGCGCGCGAAGAAATAGCCGATCGCGGACCACGCGGGCGCGTTGGCCGGCGTGCAAACCTGCCACTCGCCGGGCACGGTCGCCTGCGGCTCGTAGGATTTCTGCTCACCGGCGGTGAACATCCGGATCAACGGATAATCGGCCGCGGCGATCTCGGCTTCCTCGTCGATCACGCCGGCCCAGCGGTAACGGGATTTTGAGAGCGTGAAAACCATGTTGGACTGGCCCGACGCCAGCCACACCTCGCCGACGAGGACGTCGGCGAGCGTGCGCGTCTCGGAACCTTGCGCGACCGTGAGCGGACGCGGCTCGGCCGAGGCGGACAACGGATCGAGCGTCACGCGCCAAGCGCCCTTCGCGTCAGCCGTCGCGGATCGGGTCTGACCCGCGAACGTGATGGTGACCGTCGCCCCCGCGTCGGCCCAGCCCCAGACGGGGACGGGCTGGTCGCGTTGGAGCACGGCGTGATCGGTGAACGGGCTGCCGAGTTGCAGCGCGGCGGCGAGCGGCGTCGCGAGCAGCGACAACCAGAAGAGCAGGCGAAGTTTTTTCATAGGACGAAGGCCGCGGCGACGGCGTCCCGATAAGCAGGGCACAGCGACGAGTTGTCGAGGATGTGAAGGGCCTTGTCGCGGTGGCCCAATGAAAACGTAAACCAGGCCGCTGCCCGGGCCGCCCCGTTTGCTACTGTAATGCGATCTTGAATACGACGGGCTGATCGGAACCGGCGGCACCGCCCGACTCGATCTCAAGCGCGTCGGCGGTCCGCTGCCATTTCGCCGGCGCGGAGGCGCCGAGCCGTTGCACGCGGGCGATGCCGCGGTCGAGCTGGCCAGCGGCGGAGCCGAGGGCCTTCACGCGCAGCGGCTTCGTGGGCGGCACGAGCGCGATGACGTAAAGTACGCGGCCGTCCTTCGACTGCGTGAAGCGCACGTCCTCCTCGCCGAACGGCTTGCCCTTGCCCTCGTTGAAACCTTGCGCGCTCAACTCGGCACCGGCCGACGCCGGGCCTTCGCCGAAGACTTTCCACG
Source organism: Opitutaceae bacterium (assembly GCA_040255565.1). Taxonomy (GTDB): domain Bacteria; phylum Verrucomicrobiota; class Verrucomicrobiia; order Opitutales; family Opitutaceae; genus Opitutus. The sequence continues at coordinate 458,742 of JBDZVH010000005.1, forward strand.
GACGAGTCGCGAAGATCGCCTCACGGTTGACCGCCATCCAGTCCGCGATGCCTTCGACGATCCGGCGCTCCTCGTCGTCGATCGTGCCGTCGCTGCGCACGGGCACACTCAGGAGCAGGTTGCCGTTCTTGCTCACGATGTCGGCCAAGGTCTGCAGCACGGTGCGTGCGCTCTTGTAACCTTTCTCATCGTAAATCGAACGCCGGTAGTGCCACTGGCCGATGCAGGTGTCGGTCTGCCACGGCTCCGGCTCGATCACGTTGCTCTGACCGCGCTCGATATCCCAGATCATGGCCCGGCGCTGGTCCTCCGCGAGGATCTTGCCGCAGAGCACGGCCTCGAGTTTTCCGCCGTGGCGGGCGAGGGTGGAATTGTAGAAATGCGCGGCAATCTTCAGGCCGGCATCGCTGACCGGCCAGAGCGGCAGCGCGGTATCGTCGAAGTAAACGAGATCCGGCTGGACCTGATTGATGAGGTCCACGGTGCGATTGTAGAAACGCTCGCAGTAGGCCGCGTCGGGCGGGGTGACGCCGTTGCCCCAGTTCCAGCGTGCGTGGATCGACGAGAGGTTCCCGAAGTTCGGGCTCGGCGTGTGCCGCTGCTCGTAAAGGTCCTGCGGATCGAGTCCGTCCCACCAGGTGCCGCGACCGTCGGCGGCGGTGAGCTTGCCATCGTAAGGCACGCCGGCGAGCGGGCCGGTCGCATCCGCGCCCTGGGCGACCTCATACCAGCTCCACGCGTGGGCCGCGTGCACGCTCACGCCGAAGCGCAGACCGTGACCCCGCGCGGCGGCAGCCCAGCCGCCGACGATGTCCTTTTGCGGGCCGAGCTTCGTGGCGTTCCACGGCTGGTATTTCGACGGCCAGAGGTCGAAGTTGTCGTGGTGATTCGCGAGCGCGACGAAGTATTGCGCGCCGGCCCGGGCGTAGAGCGCGACCAGCTCCTCGGGATTCCAGTGCTCGGCCTTCCAGGCGTGGATCACGTCCTTGAAACCGGCCTGCGAGGGATGGCCGTAATGCTTCGTCTGATACTCATATTGCCGCGTGCCCTGCGAATACATCGAGCGTGCATACCAGTCGCCCTGCTCCGGTTCGCATTGCGGCCCCCAGTGCGCCCAGATGCCGAACTTGGCGTCACGAAACCACTCCGGCACTTCGTAGTTCGCGAGCGACGTCCACGACGGCTCGAACGGGCCGGCCGCGACCGGCTCGTCCGCCGCCGCCACCATGACGGTCGGTTTGAGATTCGAGGAGAGCGGCTCGGCCGCCAGCGATCCGGCCGCCGGCAAAAGCAAACCGGCAAGAAGAGCGACACGAACGCGCCGGCCCGCGAGGGACGCAGGAGAGGAGGGCTTCATGACAGGAAAAGGGGGATGTCCGCGGCGGTTGCGATAATCAGGGTTGGGCTTGCTCCGGCAGCTCGAGCGTGAGCAGCAGATTGGTCAGGGCCTCGTTGCAAGGCGTGGGAATGCCGTGCCGACGGCCGAGACGGACGACGACGCCATTGCGCGCATCGATTTCCATCGGGCGTCCGGCCGCGCGATCCGCCTGCATCGAATTCACCGCGTCGCGCGGCGCGCGGCGGGTGTCCTCGATCACCGTGTCGACGATCGAGTCGTCCAATTGCGCGCCCTCGGCGCGACCGACGAGGACCACCTCGCGCACGATCGCGCGCATCAGGTCCGCGGCCGGCGGGAAATGCACGATGCCCGCGGGCCGCAGCGTCGCAGCCGAGACCGCACCGGCCGCGTTGAGGCAGAGCTTCCGCCAGGCGGCGGTTCGCCAATCGTTCGTCGTGTAGACCTGGATACGCGTCTCGCGGAAAAGTTCGACGAATGCCCGCCCCGCCGCGTCGTCGGGGACGATCATCCGGGCGGGGCCACGCTGGCGCACGCGGCCGGGCGCCTGGCGCTCGGCCGGGCAATCGACCACGACGGGCACGAGCTGCGTGCGGCAATACCGCTCGGGCAGCCGCTGGAGATGCTCGACGCCGTTCTGCAGGAGGGCGATGCGGGTGTCGGACCCGCAAAGCCGCTCCAGCCACGGCAACGCGCCGGCGACGTCGTAGGCTTTCGTCGCCACCAAAACCCAATCTACGGGCGCGAGCACCTGCGTCGGCGCGGTGCAGACGCGCGGCTCGCAACGCAGGACGCCCGTCTCGGTTTCGACCTCGATGCGGTCCAGCGCCGAGCGCGCCGCGACCGTCAGGTCGAAGCGACCGGTCGCGGCCAGGTGCCCGATCAACGTGCAGCCGATCGCACCGGGGCCGATCAAAGCGAGGGAGGAAGTTTTCATGTTCGATCAGCCGGCAAAACGCGCAGAGGAGACCTCGCGGAGCCGGGCTTCGTGTGATATGGGGAGACGCCCATGGCGGGTCTTGTAATTATTTATCGAATACTTCGATCATCGCTTTCAGCACGCCGGTCTCCGGTCGCGTCCAGGCGGCGAAATGCCCGGGCACGTCGGCCAGCGCCGCGCGGTGCGTGATCCATGGCGAGGTGTCGACCTGCCCGGTCTCGACGAGTTGGATGATGCGGACAAAATCGTCCGGCCGCGAGTTGCGGCTCGCCAGCAGCGTGAGCTCGCGGCGGTGGAAATTCGGATCGTCGAACGTCACCTCGCCCGGAAAAAGGCCGACGAACACGAGGCGTCCGCCGGGCGCCGGATAATTGAACGCGCTCTTCATCGAGCCCGGATTGCCGGTCGCGTCGAAAACTGCCGTCGGCAGATCGCCGGCCGTGAGCGCCTGGAGCCGCTCGACCACGCCGCCGGCACGCGCGTCGATCAAGTCCTCCGCCGCGATTCCCAGCCGCTCGCGGCAAAACACGAGCCGCGCCTCGTTGACGTCGATCACGATCACGCGCGTTTGCGCCGCGAGCGCGAACTGGATCGCCGACAAGCCGATCGGTCCCGCGCCGATCACCGCAACGGTCTCGCCCGCCTGGAGCGCCGCGCGCTCCACCGCGTGCGCGCCGATGCCGAGCGTCTCGACCAGCGCGAGTTGATCGTAACTGAGTTTCGCGGAGCGATGCAGCTTGGCCGCGGGCAACACCATGCGCTCGCGCTGCCCACCATCGAGATGCACGCCGAGGACCTTGAGGGCGGCGCAGCAGTTTGGTTTCCCGCGACGGCAGGCAATGCAGCGACCGCAATTGATATAAGGTTCTACTGCGCACCGATCGCCGACGACGAGGTGCGTCACGCCTGCGCCGACCGCCAGCACTTCCACGCCGAGCTCGTGACCGAGGATGCGCGGATAGCTGAAGAAAGGCTGCTTGCCGTTGAACGCATGGATATCCGTGCCGCAGACGCCGATGCGATGCACGCGCACCAGCGCCTCGCCGGGACCGGGCGACGTCGGGACGTCGGTGTCGGCGAGCACGAGTTTGCCGGGCGTTTCGAGAATGAGCGTTTGCATCGGAGAAGCGGTTTTCAGGCGACGAGCTCGTCGCGATTTTCCGGACGGCCGCGGGTGAAGTTGTGATTGTGCACCGGGCGCAGGATCTCGAGCACGCGACCGATGTGTTCGAATTCCACCGGCGCCTCCGCGTAGGCCACGTTTTTGAGAATGTTCTCCGGATTCGCGGTGCCGACGAGCGTGGTGGCGATCCCCGGATGGCTGATGGCGAACTGGATCGCGAGCTTCACGATGTCGACGCCTGCCTCGCGACAGTAATCGACGGCGCGTTTCGCCGTCGCCACCAGGTGCGGCGGCGCGGGATGCCAGGCCGGCACGCCGCGTTCCGTCAGCAGGCCCATGCCGGTCGGCGAGGCGTTGATGATGCCGACGCCTTTCTCGCGCAGATACGGCACGAGGTCGCCGAGCGCGGAGTCGTTCAGCTCGAAACGGCAGAACGAGAGGATGGTTTCGACGACGCCGGGCGCGACGCGATCGAGCACGGCGGGAAACACCTTGAGCGGCAGCCCCGTGATGCCGATGTGGCCGATGCGTCCGGCGTCGCGGAGCTTCACGAGCGCGGGCAGCGTCTCGTCCACGATCTGGTTCAGATCGGCGAACTCGATGTCGTGGCACTGCAGCAGGTCGATGTAGTCGACGCCCAGCCGCGCGCAGCTCTCGTCGAGCGAGCGCGTCACGCGCGCCGCGGAGAAATCGAACTCGCCCTCGCCGTATTGGCCGACCTTCGTGGCAAGGATATACCGGTCGCGCGCCACGCCCTGGAGCGCGCGGCCCAGCACCGACTCGGCCCGCGTGGCGCCATAGTAGGGCGAGACGTCGATGAAATTGATGCCGGCGTCGAGCGCCGCGTGCACGGCACGAACGCCCTCGCGGTCGTCGGTCTGGCGAAACACGCCGCCGAGCGACGAGGCGCCGAAGCTGAGGATCGAAACGTCGAGGCCGGTGGAGCCGAGTTTGCGGTAGTGCATGTTTAACTACAGGAACGCGCGGATCACGCGCTGGTGAGGATGAGGTTGGCGTAGGGCGTGGTGTCGCCGGTGCGGATGAGGCCGATCGCGCGCGGCACGCGCGGCTTGAAAACCGCCTCGTGCGGTTCGTGCTGCAGCGGGATCCCCTCCAGCGCCGCGGCGAAGCGGGCCACAATCCCGGGCGGATTATGCGCAAGGAACTCCTCGGCCATGTGCGCCGCGCCGATGACGAAGTTGGGCCGGAGAGCCGCGAGCACCTGCAGCACCGTCGGCACGTCGTCGACGAGCGAGATATCCACGGTTTCGATACCGGGCCAGAACGGGAAGCCGCGGTCGGCGATGACGAGGGAGTTGGTGTGCCGCACGCGGGCGAGCAGCGACAACAACTGGGGATTGAGAATGCCGGCTTTCAGCATGATCGAAAGGCGAAGGGGTTGCCGGAGGCGCGCCGGCGACGAAGCTGGCGATATCTTGCCCGGATGCGGTGGGGTTTCCCATGGCATTTCCTTGCCCTTGCATATCGATTCTTGATCTTGCTTCCGCCCTCATGAATCCCCGTCCCGCCCCCGAGGAACCCGCCTTCATCTCACGTCAGGTCAAGGCGGCAGAACGCTTCTATCTCGGTTCCGGCGCACCGCTGACGGACGAGTTGACGGTGATTTGCGGCGGCTGGGAACTCACCGCGCCGGACTACCTGATTCGGCGCGAGACCTTTCCGTGGCTCGCGGTCGAGTTCGTGGCTGGAGGCAGGGGCCGGCTCGAAATCGCGGGGACGCAGCACGAGCTGCAGCGCGGCTGTTTTTTCACCTACGGGCCGGGCGTGCGAGTTCGGATCGAGTCGGATCCGAAGCACCTGTTGTCGAAATTTTTCATCAACTTCGGCGGTGGCGAAGCGAAGAACCTGCTCTCCGCCACCGCGCTGCAACCCGGGCGGTTTCGCGTGCTACCGAATGCCGACGAGGTCGAGGCGGCGCTGCGTCTGCTGGTGTCCGACGGCCGTCATCATCGCCCGCACACGCCGGCGATCGTGGCGCTGGAGCTACGCGTGCTGCTGTTGAAGCTCGGCGAACATCCGGACGCGTCGGGCGATCCGGACCGGCGCTCGCAGCAAACACTCCGCCGCTGTCTCGACTACATCGACCGGCATTTCGTGAGCACCGCCACGGCGGAGGAAGTCGCGGCGGCATGCCATGTTTCGCCGAGCCATCTGTCGCGACTGTTCCAGCGGTTCGGTCACGGCTCTCCTTATGAATATCTCACGCGCAAGCGCATGGTGCACGCGGCGGAATTGCTCGATTCAGGGCACCTGCTGGTGCACGAGGTGGCGGAACGGCTCGGGATGGATCCGTTTCATTTCTCGCGGGTGTTCAAGCGTGTGCACGGCCTGAGCCCGCAACCCTTCATCCGCCGCCACGGCACGTAACCGTGCGGCAGAAAGCAGGCTCGATGCGGGACGCGGGGCCGCGCTTTGCGCTCCCCCACCAGTCGGCCCCGAGAAGGTCCAACCTTGTCTCGGTTCGTCGCGCCGCGCTTCACTCACGCATGCTTTCCTGCCCCTCACCTCTCCGGGCCGCTTCGCCGCTTTTCCTCGCGGCGCTGACTGCGCTCGCCGCTCCCGCGTTCGGACACTCGCCCGCGTCGCGCGTCATCGAGTTTCCCGACCTGCCCGAATATCAAACCCTGGTCGGCGACTTCCACCAGCACACCGTCTTTTCCGACGGCAGCGTGTGGCCGAACATTCGGGTGCAGGAAGCGACCCGTGACGGCCTCGACGCCATCGCGATCACCGACCACCTCGAGTATCAACCGCACGCCGCCGACATTCCGCATCCGGATCGCAACCGCGCCCATGTCATCGCGAGCAAGGCGGCGAAGGACCAAACCCTCCTCGTCATCCGCGGCGCTGAAGTGACGCGCAAGATGCCGCCGGGACACGCCAACGCCATCTTCATCCAGGACGCGAATCCGCTCCTGACCGCGGATCCGATCGACGCGTTTCGCGAAGCGTCGCGCCAGGGAGCCTTCATTTTCTGGAACCATCCGTCGTGGACCAAGCAGACGCCCGACGGCGTGGCGCGGCTCACGCCGATGCACGAGCAACTCCTCGCCGAGAACCTGATCCACGGCATCGAAGTGGTGAACGAGCACGAGTTCTCCGACGAATCCCTGCAGATCGCTCTCGATCGCAATCTCACAATCATGGGCAACTCCGACATCCATGACCTCGTCGATTGGACCCATCAGGTGCCGGAAGGCGGCCACCGACCCGTCACGCTCGTTTTTGCGCGGGAGAAAACCGAGGCCGCGCTCAAAGACGCGCTGTTCGCCCGGCGCACGGTCGTCTGGTTCGACAACACCCTGATCGGTCGCGCCAAATGGATCGAGCCGCTGCTCGCCGCGTCGCTCACGGTCACGTCCGCGACCTACCAGCCGGGAACCACCGTCCTCGCCGTCACGCTGCAAAACCACAGCGACGCCGATTTCCGGCTGCGCAACGTGAGCGCGTATCAGCTTCATCAACACGCTTCGCTCGTCGAAATCCCGGCCCACGCGACAGCAACGATCCTGGTCAAACCGGTCGACGCCCTCACGGAAATCGAACTTCGCTTCGAAGTCTTGAACGCCATCACGGCGCCGCGCGTGCACCCCGTGCTGGCGCTCCAGGTCAGCGCTGAATTGCCCGCGCCCGAGACCCCCTGACCGTCGCCGCGCCGCGTCCCTCGGTTGTTCACCGCGTCCGGCGGCGCACCGACGCGTAGCGCGAGACGACGCTCAGCGCCCGTCCGCCGCCGCTCCGGGTGAGGTTTTCTCGCCGCGTCATCAGGCAAAAGCTGATCGCAGCCGAAGACCCCGCAGCAGGCTTGAAGGCCCGGCCGCGTTGTCCGCATCTCGCAGCACGCCATCGCGCGATTCTCCCCGGTGAACCGGTGCTTCGTCACCCGAAACGAGGCCGGCTTCACCTGAACGCTCCACCCTCCCCCGACAGCCTTCCTGTGCAGAGGCCCCCATGAACACTCATCGTTGGTCATTTCGGCCCGTGTTCGCCGCGCTCGTTGTGTTCGCCAGCGACGGCGCGCACGCTCTCGCGGCATCGTCCACACCCACGATCGTTGAAGAGATCGTCGGTCCCGCTTACGTCCCCGGCACGATCTACACGCTCAGCGAAAAAGGCATGCGCTTCGCGGCAACGCACGCCAAGGAAAACAAATTCGTCGTGACGATCGACGGCACCGATGGCGAGGCGTTCGATGATATCCTGCGCGTAGTCCCGATGTTCGAAACCGACTACGATAACGCCGGACTCATCCGCGAGCAGTCAGTCGCGCGCAAAGGCCCGGTCGCCTTCACCCGGGATGGGAAGCGTTACGCCTACGCCGCTCGCCGCGGCAGCGAGGTGGTCGTGATTCTCGACGGCAAGGAAATCTTCCGCGCGCCTCATTCGACCTCCGCACCGCCGGTCTCGCTGCTGCAATTCACGCCGGACGGAGCCCACGTCTATTTCTACCAGCAGACCGCCGACACGATGCGCTCGTTTCGGTTGATGATGGATGGAAAACCGGTGACGCCCGCCTTCGATGACATGCCGCAACCGTTCTTCAGCGCCGACGGAAAGCGCTGGCTGCTGAGCGCCGGCAAGGCCAAACAACCCGCAGATCGCCTCCTCATCGTCGACGGCAAGGACGCCGGCTATTCGGGCCAGCGCGCGCGTTTCACGCCCGACGGCAAACACGTCGTCTGCACCTCCGGCTCCGAGGGCGACCAGAAACTACTCGTCGACGGCAAGCCGATCCTGAGCGCGCCGTTCATCGAACGTTACCGCGTCAGCGCGAACGGCGACATCGCCGCGATCGTCCGGCCCTCGGCCGGCACGTCCGAGGTGTTCAAGCAAACGCTCTACCTCAACGGCAAACTCGTCCCGCATTCGGAAGGCGTCGCGGACATCGTCTTCAGTCCCGACGGCAAACACTGGGCCGCGTGGTTCCAGCGTGACATGGCGACCGTCAAGTGGGTCGTGCACGATGGGAAAAAGCACCAGGAGTATGCCTCCGTCGACACCCTCACGTTTTCCCCCGATTCGTCCACACTGGCTTACATCGCGGGAAACGGCACGCGACAGTTCATGGTGAAGAACGGCGAGGCGGACGAAGGCCACGAGCTCGTCCGCAGTCGGCCGACGTTCGCGAAGACGGGAAACCAATTCGTCTACGCCGCCGGCGCGCAGCCGCTCGCGTTGAGGATCTATCGGGACGGGAAATCCTCGCCCGTGCATCGCAACATCTGGCGACTCGCGCTCAGCCCCAACGGCGAACGGTGCGCCTACTTTGCTGGTATCGACGCCAACACGACCGAGCTCATCGTCGACGGCGAAGTCGTCACGCGCGACGGCGGCTTCGGCGGCACGGTGTTCTTCAGTCCCGACTCGCAACACGTGGCGGCGGCCACCCGCGGCCCGGACGGCGGCACCGTTTACGCCGACGGGATGTTTCTGCCCGCCCGCCGCGCTCCTGGCCGCGCCGCGGAATTTACGCCCGACAGCCAGCATCTAATCGTGAAGGGCGGACCGGCGAGCGACCGCCCGGGTGTCGGCGCGCGGTATTTCCTGGATGGCGACCTCGTGGCGGAATTTTCCGGCCAGTCTCTTCCTTGGGAAAACTCGCCCAAAATGAGGTGGGACCGCGCCAGCGCGACGGTCCTGCCCTTCGGCGTGAGCTCAATCGATCCCGATCCCGAGGCAAAGCCGTGGGAATACATGCCGGACGGCACGATCGTGTTCATCGGCCCCTCGGTCGACCCGCGCGGCGCCGGACCGATCAAGAAAGTCACCGTCACTCCAGCTCCCGGCACGAGCGTCCACACCTGGTTCGCTGCCGTGAAAGCAAGCGAGGAGCAAGCGTTCGCCGCAGCCGAGGCCGCGAAAGCGAAAGCCGCAGCCGACAAGCAGGCCGCGCTCGCGAAACGACAAGCCGACGCGGATGCCGCCGCAGCCAAGCGCAAGGCTGACCACGAGGCGGCGGTGGCAGCGAAAGCCAAGGCCCGCCAGGACGCGCTCGCCGCCCGGCAGAAGGCGGCCGCCGATGCCGCCGCGCGGCGAGCGCAAAAATAAATCGTCGCCCGCCGCCGACCCGGCCTCTGTCCCCGACCGCGAGAGCTCACCCTTCGCCGCTGGCGCGACGACGCGCTTCGCTTTCGCGCACGAGGGCGTCCAAATCCGCAGCCGGGCGAATTTCCCACGGACCAAACTTCGCCCCCGGATGTTGTGAGATCAGCTCGATCGCGTGATTCAAATCGCGCGCCTCGAGGATCATGATGCCGCCGATCTGCTCCTTCGTTTCCGCATATGGGCCGTCGGTGACCACGACGCGGCCGTTCGTGTAGCGCAGCGTCGCCGCCGTGTTCGGCGGCTGCAGCCCCTCGCCGCCAAGGAAGTGTCCGTTCGCGCGGAGCTTCTCGTCGTAAGCGAAGCAGTTGTCCATCATCGCCTGCCGCTCCGTTTCTGGAATCGAGGCGAACCAATTCAGATCAATGTAACCGAGGCAGATGTATTTCATGGTGAGAGTGACCTCGCCCGGGATCGGACGGGTTTCAACCCCTAGCCGAACCGCCGCCGCGAAATTCGACAGCGCACGACAACATTTTTTAGCCGAGCTCGCGCAGGCGTTTCTCGAAGAAACGCTTTTCCGCGTCCGAACTCGCCAGCCCCTCCGCCCGTTCGTAAGCCGCGCGAGCCTCGTCGCGCCGGCCGAGTCGGCGGCAGAAATCGGCCCGCGCCGCGTGCGCGAGGCGATACTCCTGCAACTCGCCGCGGGCGAGCAGCGCGTCGACGAGCGCGAGGCCGGCCGCCGGGCCTTCGTGCATGGCCACCGCCACCGCGCGGTTCAGCTCCACCACCGGCGAGGGCTGGATCGCGAGCAGCGCCGCATACAGCGCGCAGATCTGCCGCCAGTCCGTCGCCTCCGGCGCCACCGCCTCGGCGTGCACGGCCGCGATCGCCGCCTGCAGCGTGTAGGGCCCGAACCGCCGCGTCGCGAGCGCGCGCTCGACCCAAGCGATGCCCTCGCGAATCAGCGCGCGATCCCACAGCGATCGATCCTGCTGCTCGAGCAGCACGAGTTCGCCGTCGCCGCTCACGCGTGCCGCGCGCCGCGATTCGTGCAACAGCATCAGCGCGAGCAGCCCGACCACCTCCGGCTCCGGCAGCAGTTCGCCGAGCACGCGCCCGAGCCGGATCGCCTCCGCCGACAACTCCGCACGGACGAGCGATGGCCCCGACGACGCAGAGTAGCCTTCATTGAACAACAGATACACCACCGCCAGCACCGCACCGCGGCGTTCCGGCAGTTCCGGCCCGGACGGCACCTGGTAGGGAATGCGCTCGTCGCGAATCTTCGCCTTCGCGCGCACGATGCGCTGCGCGATCGTCGGGGCGGTGGTGAGAAACGCCCGCGCGATTTCCTCGGTCGTCAGCCCGCACACCTCGCGCAACGTGAGCGCCGCCCGCGCCTCCGCGGGAACCGCCGGATGGCAGCAGATGAAAATCAGCCTGAGCCGGTCGTCCGGCAACTCGTCGTCGCCTGCCGGAGCGGGCGGTTGGCCGCCGTGCAACGTTTCGGCGATGTCCGCTTGTGCGACGTCGAAACGCGCGCGCCGCCGGATCGCATCGATCGCCGTGAACCGTCCGGCGGAAATCAACCACGCGCGGGGATTCCGGGGAACGCCTTCTGTCGGCCAGCGGCGCAGCGCGGCGTTGAACGCATCGTGCATCGCATCTTCTGCGCGCTCGAAATCGCCGAGCAGCCGGATGAGCGTCGCAAGGATGCGACCGCTTTCGGCTCGGTAAACGGCGTCGAGCTGCGCGCGGAGGTCAGACATGGCGGCGGGAAAAGTGACAGGACCGGTTAAGCGCAAAGACGCGAAGATGGCGAAGCTTCGCGAAGAAAACCAGGACCTGGAGACGGCAATGGCAGTTCGCCCACCGAAGAGCCGCTAGAAAAAATCTTGATTCCCTCTTCGCCCCGGATCGAAGCGGCCCGCCGGCGGTTCGATCTGCTCGGCTTCGCCGATCGATCTTCGCACCTTCGCGTCTTCGCGCTTAGTTTGGAAACCGAGAAATCGGGTTAAGCGCAAAGACGCGAAGATGGCGAAGCTTCGCGAAGAAGACGAAGGCGCAACCTCCGCGCGTAAGGACTCCATGGAAGGGCGGGTCTGTGACCCGCCTTCGATTGACTGAAACGCAAAAAAGCGGGTCAAAGACCCGCCCTACCTCACGACCTCAAGCTTCACGTATCGATCTTCGCACCTTCGCGCTTCGTTCAGATCAGAATTTGGTCTAAGCGCGGAGACGCCAGGACGCGAAGCAGCCGCGAGCCAGCGCTCCGCCCGTCCGCTGTTCCAACTCTCAACCCTCAACCCTCAGCTCTCAACTCCCCCTCCCTATGCCGCTCCGTCGCAAACACATCTACCGCCCGCCGCCGCCCGCGCCTACGACGATCTACGTTCGGCCGGGCTACAACCGCGTGCTCGCCGAGGAATTCGAGGCGCTGAAGGTGAAGCGCGTCGGGCTCGTGCAGGACAAAATCGAAGCCCACAGCCAGGGCGACCTGCGCGAGAACTTCGGCTTCAAGGCCGCCAAGGAGGCCATCCGCGACGTCGACCGCAAGATGACCGCGCTCGATCGCTTCGTCGCCCGCAACACGTTCATCGAAGTCGATCCGGCGACGTGGCTCACCAAACCCACCGACACCCTGCAACTCGGTCACGTCACCCGGATCGAGAAGCAGGACGTCGCCACGAAACGAATACACCGTTTCACGTTTCTGGTCACGACCTACGGCGAGACCGCGACCGATCCGGATTCCGGCATCGAATGCCTGCCGCACAACTCGCCGCTCGCCACCGCGTTGCTCGGCCTCGCCGCTGGCGCGCAAACCCAGGTGACGCTCCCCGCCGGCGAATCAATCTTGAAAGTGCTCTCGATCCGCAATCCCACGCAGGACGAACTCGACCGCCTGCTCATGCCGATCAAGCCGCCGGAAATCGAGGGCGAGGAGTGAAGGGAGGCGAGGCGGGAGTTGAGAGATGAGGGTTGAGAGTTGAGAGTGGCTCACCCGATCGGGTGATTTTTGATCGAGGGGTGGCGCGCATCTGTTCCTGCTGCGGAATTCGTGTTACGCTCCGCCGCCCCTCTTCCCCATGATCCGCTTCCTTTCCGTTCTGGCTCTTGTCCTGACCTCGAATCTCGCCGCCGCGCCGTTGTCCCTCGGCTCGGCGTCTCCGCTTGACGACGCGTGGACGTTTTCGCTTGGCGACAATCCCGCCGCGAAAGATCCCGGTTTCGACGATCGCAGCTGGGAACGCGTCACCCTCCCGCACGATTGGAGCATCCAGGCGCCGCTCGATCCGCAGCTCGCGAGTTGCACCGGCTATCTGCCCGGCGGCGTCGGCTGGTATCGCCGCCAGGTTTTCATTCCGGCGGAGGGCGGCGACAAAGTCTTCTTGTATTTCGAAGGCGTCTATAATCGCAGCGAGGTCTATCTCAACGGCCACCTCCTCGGGCAACGTCCCAACGGCTACGTTTCGTTCTATTACGACGCCACGCCGCACGTGAAGTTCGACGCCGAGAACACCATCGCCGTGCGCGTCGACCACAGCCGTTCCGCCGATTCGCGCTGGTATACCGGCTCCGGCATTTACCGGCACGTTTTCCTCATTCGCTCCGGGCCGGTGCACCTCGCGCCGTGGGGCGTGTTCGCCCGCACCCGTGACGCGGACGCCGCCTCAGCCACGCTCGACGTCGACACCGAGCTCCAGAATGAAACCGCCGAAAATCTTCGCGTGCGCGTCGAACAGGTGCTGCTGGACGCACGCGGCGCCGAGGTCGCGGCCGCACACGAGGAGGCTGATCTGCGCGCCCACTCGAACGCGACCGTCACGCAACCGCTCACGGTGCCGTCGCCTCAACTCTGGCGGCTCGCCGCGCCGCATCGGTATCGGTTGCGCACGAGAATCGTTCACGCCGACGGCCGCACGCTCGACCAGACCACGACCACCACCGGGATTCGCACGCTCACGTTCGATCCGGACCGCGGCTTCGCGCTCAACGGCGAGTGGATGAAGATGAAAGGCGCGTGCCTGCATCACGACGCCGGCGTGCTGGGAGCGGCCGTGCCGCGGATTGTCTGGCGGCAGCGGCTCGCGACTCTGAAGGCGCTCGGATGCAACGCCGTGCGCATGAGCCACAATCCGCAGGCGCCCGACGTCTACGAACTCTGCGACGAACTCGGCCTGCTGGTCCTCGACGAGGCGTTCGACGAGTGGGAGTTTCCCAAGCGGAAATGGCTCGAGGGCTGGAACGTGGGGAAACCGGGCTTCGAAGGCTCCGCCGATTTCTTCGCCGAATGGAGCGCGCGCGATCTCGCCGACATGGTGCGCCGCGACCGGAATCACCCGTCGATCTTCGCCTGGAGCATCGGCAATGAAGTCGATTATCCCAACGATCCTTACTCGCATCCCGTCCTCGACGAGGCGCGGATCAGCCAGCCGACAATCGGGAAGTATCAGCCCGACGCGCCCGACGCGCAGCGGCTCGGGGCGATCGCGGAGCGCCTCGCCGCCGTGGTGCGGCAGCACGACCGCTCGCGGCCCGTCACCGCCGCGCTGGCCGGCGTCGTAATGTCCAACGAAACCGGATACCCCGGCGCTCTCGACATCGTCGGCTACAATTACACCGAGGACCGCTACCGCCTCGATCATGAGCACTACCCGCGGCGCGTGATCTACGGCAGCGAGAACCGGCACTCCGTCGACGCCTGGCGCGCGGTGGAGGACAACCCGTTCATTTTCGGCCAGTTTCTCTGGACCGGCATTGATTATCTCGGCGAGGCCGGACGCTGGCCCTCGCGCGGCTCGTCCGCCGGACTCCTCGATCTCACCGGCGCCGTAAAGCCCCGCGGCTGTTTCCGCGAAGCGCTGTGGTCCGACCGGCCGGTGATCCATCTTGGAACGGAACGAAAACCGGACCACGACCGGCGCTCCACGGAAGCGTGGCCGCTGTGGAATTACGAGCCCGGCACCGAGGTTCGGGTGCTCTGCTACACGAACGCCGCGCGCGTGCGTTTGCTACTGAATGGAAAACCCGTCGGCGCGGACCAGCGCCAGGATCCGGCGACGCGAATCATGAAATGGGACCTCCCGTTCACGGCGGGAACGCTCGAAGCGATCGGCTTCGACGAGCACGGCGCGGAGATCGGCCGAACGGTCGTGCGCACGGCGGAAGCGGCGACGGCGCTGCGCGTGCACACGAGCGAACTCGCCGGGCCGGACGGCGGCGTCAGCGTAGTGGCGGTTCAGCTTGTGGACCGTCACGGCGTGCCGGTGTTGAACGCGGACGATGAAGTGACGTGCACGGTTGAAAACGGCCGGCTGCTCGGCCTCGAGGCCGGCAATCTTCGCGACATGTCCGATTACACGGACGCCACGCACCGCGTTCACCACGGCCGGCTCGTCGCTTACGTGCAATCGACCGATTCGACCACCCCGACTCGCGTGCGTTTCACCGCGCCCGGCCTGGCGGAAGCGTCGCTCGCGTTACCCGCCCGACCGGCGGATGAAGCGGGACAAAAATCGAATTAAGCGCAAAGACGCGAAGGTTGCGAAGGTTTGCGAAGAAAACCCACCCCCTACGTCGGCTCTAGGCTCTAGGCTCTAGGCTTTGGGGCTTTGGCCTCTGGACTTCCCTCCGTGGAAAGGCGGGTCACAGAACCGCCCTACTTTACGGCCACTCTGGCGCGCAGTTGGCTCGATCGGTTCGACTTCGTCGCGAGCCTTCGCCGGCTTCGCGTCTTTGCGCTTAATTAGGTTTCTGGATCCCCCAACCAAGCGCGAAACCGTTCGGTCTTCGTTCCTCAACTGAACGGTAATTCTGTGCGTGGGTTGGCGCCCACGGACCGGTGCGGCTATGCGTTTGTCCACCCCTCCCGCCGCGTCCCAACCTTGGGCCGGGCGAAATCCCCTCAGACCATGACAATCCCCCTGCCCCGCATGCACCTGTTCAAAACCGCTGCCCTCGCCTCGCTGCTTGTTCTCGCCACGTCCGCCGTGGCTCAGGACGGCACCATCTATCCGCTCGAAACGCCCGCCGAACCCAACGCCATTCCGCTCAACACCGGCGGCGTCGAAAACCAGCCCGCACGCGAAACTTGGTTTCGCCAGTGGGGCGACCCAATGGCGCGCAACATCACCGCGGCCACCCTCACGCCCTTCCTGCCGGATCCCGCCAAGGCCAACGGCGCGGCCGTCATCGTCGCGCCCGGCGGCGGTTTTCGCTGGCTCTCGATGGGCAACGAAGGCTGGGAAGTCGCGCAGGCCCTCGCCGACCGCGGCATCGCGGCGTTTGTCCTGAAATACCGGTTACAACCGACGCCCCCCTCGCTCGAGGACTTCAAGGAATCGATGAACCAGACCTTCGCCGCCGCCGGAGCCGGCGCAAACCGGCCGCGCCCGCCCCGGCCGGATTTGTCGAACCAGCTCGCGGACGCCGAGGTCGCCTACGCACTGATCCTGAAGCGCGCGAAGGAATGGGGCGTCGATCCCTCGCGTCTCGGCATGATCGGTTTTTCGGCCGGCGCCGGGCTCACGATGCATTGCACGCTGCATTCGCAGACGATGAAGCTCGCGTTCATCGGCCCGATCTACGGCGGCATGGGCCCGGTCGACGTGCCGAAGGACGCGCCGCCGATGTTCAACGTCATCGCCACCGACGACTTCCTCTTCCGCGGCCAGTTCGGCGTGATCAAGTCGTGGTTCGACGCCGGTCGCCCGGTCGAGTTTCACCTGTATCAGAACGGCGGACACGGCTTCGGCCTTGGCAATCCCGACCGCACGAGCAACCGCTGGTTCGACGCGTTCATGCACTGGCTCGACGTGAACGGCTTCCTGAAGCCGGCGGCGAAGAAAACGGATTAAGCGCAAAGACGCGAAGACTGCGAAGGCTCGCGAAGAAGACCGGCGGGAGTGAAGCAAAGCCGTTGTCCCTGGGGACAAATCACCGCCGGCCGAAAACTTGGTTCGTTCTTCACCCCGAATCGAAGCGACCAGCGCCGCCGCGGCGCGCCGTCGGTTCGATCGGTCCGGCTTCGCAGATCGGCCTTCGCTTCTTTGCGTCTTCGCGCTTATTTCAGAGGACGCCAA
Organism: Opitutaceae bacterium; assembly: GCA_040255565.1. Taxonomy (GTDB): domain Bacteria; phylum Verrucomicrobiota; class Verrucomicrobiia; order Opitutales; family Opitutaceae; genus Opitutus. The sequence goes on from JBDZVH010000005.1 coordinate 475,313, forward strand.
AAATCAGCTAAGCGCAAAGACGCGAAGACTGCGAAGGCTCGCAAAGAAGACCGGCGGGAGTGAGGCAAAGCCGTTGTCCCTGGGACAAATCACCGCTGACCGCGATCTTGGTGTGGCCTTCACTCCGGATCGAAGCGACCAGCGCCGCCGCGGCGCGCCGTCGGTTCGATCGGTTCGGCTTCGCGGATCGGCCTTCGCGCCTTTGCCTCTTTGCGCTTCATCTCCGCGGTCGAAGCCACCCGCGCCGCGGGCTGGCCTTTCGGCGCGAGGTGTGCAGGTTCCGCGGCCTTAATCGTCATGGCCCGCCCTTCCCTCACTCCCCGCGTTCGCGCCGCCCTCCGCCGGTTGGCGGCGGGCCCGCAGGACATGCGCGACGAGGCGCTGTTGCGCGAGATCAACGACGAACTGAAAAAGTTGCCCGTCGACGAAATCGCCTACATCCGCGACCGCGTGCGCTATTCCTGTCCGCCCTGCCCGATGGTGCAGTCGGTGGTGCTGATGCTCAACGGATTGATCGAGGTGAAAAACCTGCAGTTGTGACAGAGCGCAGGAGCGTCGGATTAAGCGCGAAGACGCGAAGGCGGCGAAGATTCGCAAAGAGGAGCGACCTTTTTCCCGAAGACTGCGCGGCCCCCTGCTCTTGAACCCGCTTGCGGCGCACCTGTCCCAGAAACGGCGCCGCTCTTCTTCTCATCCGAATGCGCGGACGTCCGAGTCTTCCATGAGCGCGACTTCCTTTCCCGGTGACGCCAAGGAGCCCGTCCGTCCGGGCACACCGGAGTCGAAGCGCGAGCTGGCGACACGGCGGACGATCACGTTGACCGGCGGAACGCGTTTATCGTTTTTGACCGCGGGCAACGCGTCAGCGCCGGCGGTGCTCCTTCTACACGGATTTCCCAATTCGGCCCGGAGCTTCCGCGGGATAATCCCCGTGCTGGCGCGAACGGCGTTTGTGATCGCGCCCGACCTCCCGGGCTTCGGCGAGTCCGACCCGCTGCCTTCCGCGTCGTTCGAGGCGTTTGCGGAGGCCGTCGCCGAGTTGCTCGATCATCTGGCGGTCGGACCGCGTTTCATATATCTGCACGACTTCGGCGCACCGGTCGGGCTCCGCTTGGCGATGGCGGCGCCCGATCGTGTGCTGGGTCTCGTCATTCAAAACGGCAACGCGCATCGCACCGGTCTCGGTCCCCAATGGGCGGATACGATGGCCTTCTGGTCGGCGCCGAATGAACACAACGAAGCCGCGGCCACCGCACACCTCACGCTTGAGGGCATCCGCGCCCAATACGTGGCTGGCGTGCCTGCCGAGGTCGCCGACCGCATCTCACCGTCAGTCTGGGAAGAAGACTGGCAGGTGATGTGCCGGCCCGGCCGGATGGAAACGCAACGCGCCCTCATCGCGGACTATGCGCGGCACGTGGCGCGCTTCGACGCCATCGCCCACTATCTCGCCGCCCGCCAGCCGCCGGCGCTGATGGTGTGGGGCCGACACGACGCCTTCTTCGAGATCGCCGAGACCGTGTCGTGGATGCAGGCGCTGCCCCGAATGGAAGCGCACATTCTCGATGGCGGACACTTCCTGCTGGAAACCCACGCCGAAACGGCGGCAGCCCTCCTTCTCGACTTCATCCGCCGTTTCGCGCCGGCGTCACGCGAAGCCTGAGCGGTTGGCCGTTCGACAACTCTATGCCAGCGGCAAAGCCACGGCCGATCAGGCCTGGAGCATGGCTCTGGTCTTTGCGATCGGCCTTCTGCTCGGAGTCGCAGCTCTGTGGATACGCGACCGGTTCCGGCTCCAGCCCGAGAAGCGGCAGATCGAAGCCCTGCTGCGCGATCTCGACGCGCCGGCCGCGTCGTGAACTTCGCGCCTTCCCGCCTTCGCGTTGTTCGAAGAGAAAAACCGTCGGACTCAGCGCAAAGGCGCGAGGAGGGCGAACGTTCGGCAAGAAGAATGCCCGGAATGAGGCGAATCCGTTCCGCCACCCGATACCAAGTCGCCGGGCCGAAAACTTGGTTCGTTCTTCACCCCACTCGCGCACGCCCGCGACCCAGTCGCACCCAAATGAGCCCACGGAACACACCGATCACACGGAATTCAGAACCATTCTTCCGTGTATTCCGTGTGTTCCGTGGGCCAAATCCGAAACTTTCGTGTTTTTCGTGGTTCCCCATCCGATCGAAGCGACCGCCGCCGTCGCGGCTCGCGCTCAATAACGCCGGCGGGCGCGCGGGCGGTAGGTCGAGGACGTATCCTTTACGCGATACGTGATGCGCGCCTTCTCCGTGTCGTAGGGGCTCATCTCCATTTTCACGGTGTCGCCGGCGGCGATCTTGATGAAGTGCTTGCGCAACTTGCCGGAGATGTGCCCCAGCACGACGTGGCCGTTGGAAAGCTGCACCCGGAACATGGTGCCGGGCAGCACAGCTACGATCTTTCCTTCAACTTCGATATGAGATGCAGATTTCGAGTCTGGGCGGGTGGTGGATGTATTTTGGATCAAGCGGGCACCCTAACCGACCATTCCACTAATGCAACGTGCGAAACCCGCATGACCGGTGGTTTTCACCCACATTTTTCGTCTCGCGAAGCGCGCGCCCACCCACGGCAATGATTTCGAACCCCGCTCAACGCCAGCCTCACACCCGAACTCCTCTTCACCATGCGCTTCCGCTTCCTCACCGCCACCCTTCTCTTCAGCTGCCTCGCCCTGGTCACCAACGCCGCCGCAAACGACAAGGCCGGCGCCGCCGCCTACAGCAGCAGCGTAACGACGAAGATTCTGCTGCAAACACAGACGGACGGTGCAGGCGCCAAACTGGTTTATCCAACGCAGGCGCCGGCGGAGGTGACCGCCGTCCTCGTCGAACTCGCGCCCGGACGCCAGACCAACTGGCACCGCCATCCAGTCCCCTGCTTCGCTTATATCCTCGACGGCGAGATCACCGTTGAAACCGAGACCGGCGAAAAAAAGACCTTCAAGGCCGGGGACGCCCTGCCCGAGGTCGTCGACCTGCTGCACAACGGCATCAACACCGGCGCGACGCCCGTGCGCCTCGTTCTGTTTGTCATCGGCACGGTGGGCCAGCCGTTCGCGGTGCGCGCCGCTGCGCCCTGATCGCCCTCGCCGCGCGGCTGGTGCCGGGCCCCGAGCCCGGCGATCGCGACCCGCCAACTGTCCGCGCCACCTTCTGCCGCTAGGTCACAGGTGTTCTTCGTAAGTGATGTCGATCTTGGCGGTGAAGGCTTTCTTTTTGGCTTCGCCCTGGAACCGAATGCTGTGGGTGCGCTCGTCGTAGCTCCAGCCGTTCTCCGGATCGGGCTTCACCTCGACGCCGTCGACCAACACGCGGAAACTCTTCTTGTATAACGTGGCGCCCGGAGCGACCGGATCGAGCGCCACCGCCACCGTGTCGGCGATGCGATCGCCGAGTGCCGCCAGCGGCGCCGAAAAATCGCTCTCGATGTTCAACACCGTCCCACCCGTGAGCTCGGCGGCGCGGCGGTGCGAGATGTTGTCCGGCGCGACCACCGCGTGCATCTCGATCTTCCCGCGTTTGTTGCCTTTCGCGATGATGAACGGCCGCAACACCCAGTAATTGATATAGCCGTCGAGCGTCTGCCGATTCTTCGGATGCCGCGCGTTATATTGGTTGAGCAGATCCGGCAGCGTTCCGTTTTCGATCCACTCGGCTTTCTGCGTGCCGTCCCTTTCCTCCTTCCACAACGCCATGCGCGTCTCCTCCTCGTCCATGAAGAACACCACAATGGTGGTCGCTTCCGGACGCAGGAACGTGTGCTGCTTGTTGTAGTAATTCGCGACGAAATTATACACCGCGGTGAACGCCGTGCGGTTACTGTCGCCGTTGGTGCCGACCTTCACCAACTCGGCAAAGAGGCTGTCCGGTGTCTTCGGCGTCACCCACGGCTGCGCCATGGCCGGCAGCGTCACGAGGCGCCCATTGCTGGCGACGCGCTTCGTGGTCTGCTTCGGTCGCCCACGCCAGTCGAGGACGGGTTTTCCCGCCGCATCGAGCTCCACCGTGCGGACTTGTTTATAGAAACGCTGATCCTCGGCGCGGACGCCCGGCTCCGCATTGACGAAGTCCGTTGTCAGCACGCCGATGCGATAGTCCAGGTCGCGCGTGTGGAAGAGCTGGCGGAACCGGCTCAGGTTGGCCGCGATGCGACTCTGGTGCGCCGCCATGGACGGCGAATTATTGATGACAAACACGAGATCGACCTCGCGGCTGCGGGAGCGGTCGGCGGTCACGTGGCGCACCCGGCGGATCGGCTCGACGTGCACGACGACGACGTTCTCCACGCCGAGGTGCGGGTTGTTCTCGTCGACCGTATAGTATTTGAAACGGTCCTCGCCGATGAAGCCGGGATTCGGCGCGTAGGTGAGCTGGCCGGTGGCGCGATCGAGCTTGGCGGTGCCGTTCTGCGGCTTCGCCTGCTCGTCGAGCAGGTAGGCGACCTTCGGGTCGCTGACAGCCGCGCGGTCGACGGGAGACATGAAATCCTCGTGGCTCGGGACCTTGTACATCGCCGGCTGATTCGGCCGGGTCGTGAGCGCGACCTCGCGAACGTTCATCCCCCGGACGCGCGTCGCATCGACCTCCAGCTTCTGCAGCATCACTGGCGGTGGCGGGCTGACGGCGATCACGACGGTGTTCTTGAACACGAGGCCCGATGTTTCGTTGCGCACCGTATAGGAGAAGGAATCCTCGCCTTGATAGTCGTCGTCCGCCCGATACGCGAAATAGCCCAGCCGCGACGTCTTGTTCTTGAAGAAGTCCGAATCGTCGCCGCCCGCGAGGCCCACGCGGCCATGCAACGGCTCCTCGGTGATGGTGAAGACGAGATCGTTGTCGCCATTCGCGCTCTGCAACTCGTCGGCGAAGACGAGCTGTCCATAAACGCCGCCATCCTCAGCGTCGAACTCCAGCCGCTTCATGGAAACAATCGGCTCCGCTTCGCCGCCGGCGCCGCCCGGAGCAGTCGCCGTTTCGTTTGCCGGGGCAGCGGGATCGGCGGCCCAGGCGGGTGTCAGGGCCAGAAGGCAGGTCAGCAGAAAAACGCGCAACAGGCCGCGGGCGGAAAATCCGAGGCTCGAAACAGTAAAAAGTGAGCGGCGCATAAAGGTAGAGTCCGTCATGTCAGAGAACGCGGAGTTCCGCCAAGCTTCCGCTAACCCGCCCGCTGTCAACGGTCCGGAAACCATTCCGGCCCGACCGCAAGCCGTTCGCCAGCACGTTCTCGCCACGCCGTCGCATCGGAACGCGACTTACAGGACGCACGGCGCGCGTAACGGCACCGGGTCAGCGAGCGAGCTGACGCTGCGCCTGCTCAAAGCCCTGGCGGGCGCCGTCGTGCGCGGGAGCGATCTTCAGAGCCGCAACGAACTCCTCGGCCGCTTCGCCCGGCCGGCCCAGATCAAGCAACACGCAGCCGAGCACATGGCGCATGTCGGCGTTGCCCGGCTGCAGCTCCACGGCGCGTCGCACGTGCGACGCCGCGTCGCCCAGGCGCTGCGACATCGCGTAAACGAGACCAAGTTTGAACTCGGCTTCGGCGTTGTCCGGTTGCTCGCGACGCGCCTCCTCGAGCAGCGCGCGCGCCTCGGCGACGCGTCCGGAATTCGCGAGCGCCCAGCCGAGGTTCACGCGGGCGACGGTCAGCCCGGGCTCGAGTTCGAGGGCGCGGCGAAAGGCCGCCTCGCCCGCCGCGGCGTCGCGCAGCGCCATCAACGTGACACCCAGCGTGTTGTGAGCGTTCGCGAACCGCGGCTGGAGCTGAATCGCTCGTTCGAGCAACGGCCGAGCCTCGGCGGCGCGGCCCAGACGGTTGAGGACATTGCCGAAGCTGTTGAGCGTTTCCGGGAAATCCGGCTTCAGCTCGTTCGCGCGCAGCAGGTGCGGCAAGGCTTCCGCCGTGCGACCGGCGTCGTCGAGCGCGATGCCGAGATTCAAATGCGCGACCCAGCTCGCGGGATTGCGCGCCAGGGTCGCTTCATAAAGGGCGAACCCGTTCCGATACGTGCCGCTCTGCCGCCACGTGAGTCCCGCAAGCACGAGGAGCACCGCCGCCGCGAGCGCCGGACCGCTCCAGCGCGGCCAGGGCAGCCGCGCGTATCCAAGCTTCACCGACGCCGCGAACAGCGCGATCATCGCGAGGCTCGCGTGATATTGGAAGTGATCCGCCACGTAGGAGAACACGAACGGGTAAACGTTCACGAATCCCAGCACGGGAAAGAGCGTGCCGCCGAACAGCAGGAGCGCCGCCAACGGTCCGCGATGGCGCCGGCTCCAGGCCACGGCGAGGGCGATCGCCGCCAGCGCCGCGAGCGGAAACAACAGTTGCCAACCGACGGACGCGTCGATCGTCCAGCGCGGATAAAAGAACACCAGCCCGACCGGCCACACCAGTTTCCCGAGGTAAAACCACACGACGCGGCCGGCGAGCAGCGCGCGCTCCACGGCATCGAGCCCGAAGTCGGCGCCCTGCGCCCCGATCCCGACGCGCTCGAACCAGGCGGTGAAAAGTCCCGCGGCGGCGCCGAGCACGAACCAGGGCAGCAGCGGCCGCACGTCCGCACGCCAGGAGAGCCGGCCGCGCCGCCACCAGGCGATCACGAGCAGCGCCGCCGGCAGCGTGGCGGTGACGGATTTCGTCAGCAACGCGGCGACAAACCACAACGTGGCAACCGCGTAACGGCGCGGCCGCCGGTCGGTTTCGAAACGCAACCACGCGAGCGCCGCCGCCAGATAAAAGACCAGCGAGAGCGTGTTCTTCTGCTCCGAAATCCAAGCCACCGATTCGACCGCCACCGGGTGCAGCACGAACACGAAACCGGCCAGCAGCGCGCCGGGGATCGCGAGCCGCCGCAGCAGCGTCACGAACAGGCAGGCCGACGTCGCGTGCCACAGCACATTGATCAAATGATAGCCGAGTGGCGCGTCGCCCCAGATCCGGTGCTCGAGCCAGAACGCCGAATGCAGCAGCGGATAATACTGCTGCGTCGCGCCCGGCTCGAACCAGATGCGGAACAATCCCGACCACGATTGTAGTGCCGGATTGGTGACATGGCCGGCGTCGTCCCATAGAAACGTCCCCCGCAGCGCCGGCAGGTAAGCCGCGAGCGCGGCGACGAGCAGCAAAACGAACACCGTTCCCGTCGGCGCCGCGAGCTCTTGGCGAGACGAGGCGGAAGGGGGCGATCGCTTCATGTGGCGCAGCAAACCTCGCGGCTCCCACCCGGGCAAGCCCGTTGCCGCTCCGGGTGCCGATGGAGTTTTCCGCGGCCGTCAAACGCGTGAACCCGCCCTGCGGTGCAGCGCCAGGGAGCCGTTTGCGCTGACGATTCCAGCGCGCCTGATGCGGCAGATCGCGGCACCAGCACGCACCGCACGATTGCGCCGGTGACGGTTTCGCGGTGTCGTTTTCCGCGATGGGTTCACCACATCCGAGAGTTCCACCGCTGGTCATCCTGCTGCTCGTCGGCGGACTGATGCTGCTCCTCGCGCGGACGATGCCGGTGCGGAGCTATGAACTCCCGTGGCGCAAGCCCGCCAGCGGCCTGATCGCTTTCATTGGCGGCGTGATCGTGGTGTCGGGTGTCGTCTCGTTTCGCCGCGCCCGGACCACCGTCAACCCGCGCCAGCCGCAGCGAGCGTCGGCCCTCGTCACCTCGGGCGTCTATCGCCTCACTCGCAACCCCATGTATCTCGGCATGCTGCTCTGGCTGATTGCCTGGACCGGGTGGCTCGCGCACCCGCTCGCGCTGCTCGGCCCTGCGCTCTTTGTGGTCGGCATGAATCGTTTTCAGATCAAGCCGGAGGAGGCCGCACTCGAGCGACTTTTCGGCGAAGCCTTCCTCGCCTATCGGCGAAAAGTCCGCCGCTGGATCTGACACGAACTTCGCGCGGCGGCGCTGGTCGTGAGCTCCGGTCAAATCCGGGGCTTCCCGGCGTAACACCGACGCGCGCCGGCCCGCACCGTCCCGACCCACCTTAGGATAGGCACAAAAAAGCCTGCCAGGAGAGAGGAGTCCGCCGGGCGCCTTTGCTAAACTGTCCCAGCCAGGTGCCACCCCGCTTGCGCGTTCGATATGCACCCTCGCCTGGACCGCGCACTGGCGCCCCACAGTATGGACCCCACCCCGCACCGCGTGATGAAACCTGTCCACCTTGCTTTTGCTCTCAGCGCTTTCGCTGCGATCGCGCTGACCACCGCGTTCGCCGACCAGGGCGCGCTCGCCGGACAGCGCCACCGCGTGATCGTCTCGACCGATATCGGCGGCACGGACTTCGACGATTTCCAATCGATGGTTCACGTGCTGCTCTACGCCGACGTCCTCGATCTCGAAGGATTGATCGCGTCGCCCTACGGCACAGGTCGCAAGGAGCACATCCTGCAGGTCATCGATTGCTATGCGCGCGACTACGCCAACCTCCGCACGTATTCCGCGCGTTACCCGGAGCCCGACGCCTTGCGCGCGATCACGCAGCAGGGCGAAGTCGAAGCCGCGCCCTATGCCGGATTTCGCCGCCCGACTGCCGGCTCCGATTGGATCGTCCGCTGCGCGCGGCGCGACGACCCGCGTCCGCTGCACGTGCTCGTCTGGGGCGGCATCGAGGACGTCGCGCAAGCGCTCCACGATGCGCCCGGCATCCTGCCGAAGCTGCGCGTGTATTTCATCGGTGGCCCGAACAAGAAATGGAGCCCCGACGCCTATCACTACCTCGCGACGCAGCATCCGACGTTGTGGATGATCGAGTCCAACGCGACCTACCGCGGCTGGTTCATCGGCGGCAACCAGGAGGGCGATCTCGGCAGCGACACGTTCACCGCGGCACATGCGGCGGGCCGCGGCGCGCTCGGAGACTTTTTCGCGCACGGCATCCGGTTCGAAGAGCGCACGCGCACCTCGCTGAAGATGGGCGACACGCCGACCGTGAGCTGGCTGCTGCGGGGCAATCCCGAGCTGCCGTTTCAACCCGGCTGGGGCGGTCGCTACGTCCGCGCGTGGCCGCGGCCCTACGCGCGTTTCGACCGACTCACGACGGCGGAAGATCGCCTGGAAATCTTCGGCATTCTCGAGCTCGTTCTGCCGCTCGGCCCGAACGCCCCCGCCGCGCCATCCGCGGAATTGGTCGTGGATAACCAAAACCTCGCCGGCTGGCCCGATGGCGCCGGCGCGATCCGTTTTCGTTTCTGTCCCAAGGATGCGAAAACCTATCGCTACACGGTGCGCAGCAACGCGCCGGCGCTCGACGGAAGAACGGGGGCGTTCACGTCGGTGTTTCCTGCAGCCGACGCCGCGCTCGCGGTCGATCCCACGCATCCGCAATGGTGGACCGACGACCCATCGCCTGCCGTCGCCGAAGGTCCGCATCACGGCGCGAAAACGATCAATCAGTGGCGCGAGGATTTCCTGCGCGATTTCGCCGCACGACTCGAACGCTGCCGCGCGCCCGCGAGCGCACCCGGCCTCGCGCTAATGTTCAACGCTCCCGCCACGTTGCCGCTGGCGCCGCCGAGGCAAGACTCCTTCCGCTCATGAAACGTCACGTTCGCCTCGCCCTTCTCGCTCTCGCCTGCTGCGTCCCGCTGCTCGCGAGCGGCGCCGCCTCTCCGCGCGTCTTCATCCTCTCCGATATCGAAGCCGATCCGGACGACACGCAGAGCCTCGTGCGGCTGCTGCTGTATTCAGATTGTCTCGACATCGAAGGCCTCGTGGCGACGACCTCCACCTGGAAACGCACCTCCGTCGCCCCGGAGTCGATGCACGCGGTCATCCGCGCCTACGCGAAGGTTCACCCGAATCTCCTGCAGCACGATCGCCGCTATCCGCAACCGGACGCGCTCGACGCCTTGGTCAAGTCCGGCCGGCCCGCCTACGGCATGAGCGGGGTCGGCGAAGGCAAGGACAGCGAAGGCTCCGACTGGCTGATCCACGTTCTCGACCAAAACGACGAGCGCCCTTTGTGGATTTCCATCTGGGGCGGCGCCAACACGCTCGCGCAGGCCCTGCATAAACTGCGCGCGACGCGCTCCGCCGCGGAGGTCGATCGGCTGGTCGCCAAGCTCCGCGTTTACACAATCTCCGATCAGGACGACAGCGGCCCTTGGCTGCGGAAGGAATTCCCGAACCTCTTCTATATTGTCACGCCCGGCGGCGACTACGGTGCGGCCACCTGGAGCGGCATCAACAGTGTCATCGACGGCATCGACAACACCACGATCAGCAATCGCTGGATCGCGACCCATCTGCAGCAGGGTCACGGTCCACTCGGCGCCGCTTATCCCGACGTCGCCTGGGGTGTGGAGGGCGACACGCCGAGTTTCCTCGGCCTGATTCCCAACGGCCTGAACGCTCCCGAGCATCCTGACTACGGCGGCTGGGGCGGACGCTACGAACTCCACCGGCCCGACGTGCCGGTCGCGGATCCGAAGACGTTCATCGGCGGCCTTCCCATTCCGCCGGAAGCGCGTCCGATCTGGACCAACGCGATCGACACCTACGCGCCGCCGCACACGCCCGCTTACGGCCGCGCGACGCGCCCGGGCGAGAAGACGTTCCGCGACTTCAAGACGACGCTCTGGCGCTGGCGCGACGATTTTCAAAACGACTTCGCCGCGCGCATGGATTGGACCACCAAGCCCTACGCCGAGGCGAATCACCCGCCAGTTGCCGTGCTCGATCATCCCGCCGAGCTCACCGTCAAATCCGGCGAAGGCTTCGGCCTCAGCGCGCACCGCAGCAGCGATCCCGACGGCGACAGCCTGAGCTTCTACTGGTTTCACTACCCTGAAGCCGGCAGCTACCGGCAACTGGTGAAAATCGACGGCGCCGAAAACGCGACCGGCGCCTGGGTGATCGCGCCCAAGGTCGAAAAACCCGAGACGCTCCACTTCATTCTTCGACTCACCGACAAGGGCAGCCCCGCCTTGTCGCGCTATCAACGCGTGATCGTGACCGTCACACCGTAAGTGACGTAACCTTTTTCCGAATACTCTCATGAAAACCCTGCGTCTGATTCTTCTGCTCGCGACCGCCGCCTTGCCGCTGCTCGCGAGTGCCGCGAAGCCGCGCGTCTTCGTCCTCACCGACATCGAGAACGAACCCGATGACGCGATGTCGATGGTGCGCTTCCTCACCTACGCGAACCAGTTCGACGTCGAGGGTCTCGTCGCCACGACGTCGATCCACCAGCAGAACCGCGTCGCGCCGCAACGGATCCGCCAAATCGTGACGGCCTACGGGAAGGTTCGCGATCAGCTCGAGCAACACGAGCGCGGCTTTCCTACCGGCGAACACCTGCTCGGCCTCGTCTCCGAAGGCCTCCCCGTCTACGGGCTGCTCGGCGTCGGCGAGGGCAAGGACTCGCCCGGCTCCGAAGCGCTCATCCGCGCGCTCGATCGCGACGACGCGCGTCCGCTCTGGGTTCCGGTCTGGGGCGGGCCGAGCGTGCTTGCGCAAGCGTTGTGGAAGATTCGCGCCACGCGTTCGCCCGATCAGCTCGCCCGCGCCGTCGCGCAGCTCCGCGTCTACGCGATCTCCGACCAGGACGACTCGGGGCCGTGGCTGCGCCAGGAGTTTCCCGGACTCTTCTACATCGTGAGCCCGGGCTTCAACGCCGGCGGCGCCTACCACCACGCGACGTGGAGCGGCATCAGCGGCGACTATTTTCACGCGCGCTGCGCCGGGGCGGACTTCACTGTCGTGACCAACGAGTGGCTGGACCACCACATCCGCCGGAAAGGGCCGCTCGGCGCGGAGTATCCGCGTTGGGAATACCTGATGGAGGGCGACACGCCAAGCTTCCTCGGTTTGATCGGCAACGGCCTCAACGTCCCCGAACATCCCGACTGGGGCGGCTGGGGCGGACGTTACGAGCTCTACACGCCGCGTCCGCAGAAATGGCACCTTCATCCGGAAACGCGCCCGATCTGGACCGATTCCGACGACGAAGTGAAAGGCATCGACGGCCGCTGGCATGACACGAACCACGCCACGATCTGGCGCTGGCGCGAAGCGTATCAGAACGATTTCGCCGCCCGGATGGATTGGACCGTGAAATCGCCGAAGGAAGCCAATCACCCGCCGCAACCCAGGCTCGGCCACGCCGCCCAACTCACCGCCAAACCCGGCGAGCGCATCGATCTCAGCGCCGAGGGAACAACGGATCCGGACGGCGACGCGGTTTCCTACGAGTGGTTCTATTACCACGAGGCTGGGACGTTCCCGCTCTCGAGCGGCCGCTCCGGTCAGCCGCTCGACATCCAGAATTTCGACCAGCCGAAAGCTTGGTTCACCGTTCCGACGGGCCGCGTCATGCCGCCGGGGACCGGCGCGATGCACATCATCCTCGCCGTCACCGATCACGGCAGTCCGCGGCTCACGCGCTACCAGCGCGTGATCGTCAACGTCGTAAACTAGCCGCCGCCTTCGCCCCACCCCACACCCGTCATGCTCTCCCTTCGCCGTCATTCCCACGCGCTTCGCTGGTTCGCTGCGTTGCTCCTCACCGCCGAGTCTTCGGTGAACGCCGCATCATCCGGCGCGCCGACCGTTTTTGCGCCCGTGCCGGAAACGCTCTATGCCGGGGCGCCGTTCGATTTGCCGCGCGTGACCTTGCCGCAGATTCCGGCGCGAGCGGTGTCGATCGTCGACTTCGGCGCGAGCGGCGACGGCCGGACGCTCAACACCGACGCGTTCGCGCGCGCCATCGATCATCTTGCCGATCAGGGCGGCGGCCGCGTCGTCGTGCCGCGCGGCATCTGGCTCACCGGCCCGATCGTGCTGCGCGATCGCATCGAACTGCACACCGAAGCCGGCGCCGTCGTGCTTTTCAGCCCCGACCGCACCCTCTACCCGCTGGTGGAAACGAATTTCGAGGGCGGACGCTCCATGCGCTGCCAGTCGCCGCTTTCGGCCAATGGCGCGCAACACATCGCGATCACGGGCGCTGGCGTGTTCGACGGTTCCGGTCAGGCCTGGCGCCCGGTGAAACGCGCCAAGCTCACCGAGGCGCAGTGGCGCGACTTGGTCGCCTCCGGCGGCGTGCTCGACGACAGCGGCCAGATCTGGTGGCCCAGCGCCGGCGCGCTGGCCGGTGCGCGCGGCGACGGGCGTTTCCGCGACGGTCGTCCGACTCGCGAGGATTTCGAACGCATCCGCGACTTTCTCCGGCCGGTGATGGTCAGCCTGCGCGGATGCCGCCAGGTCCTGATCGATGGTCCCACGTTTCAAAATTCCCCGGCGTGGAATCTTCACCCGCTGCTCTGCGAAGACGTGGTCATTCGCCACGTCACCGTGCTGAACCCGTGGTATTCGCAAAATGGCGACGGCCTCGATCTCGACTCGTGCCGCAACGGCGTCGTCTACGGTTGCACGTTCGACGTCGGCGACGACGCCATCTGCCTGAAGTCCGGCAAGGACGCCGAGGGCCGCGCCCGCGGCCGGCCAACGGAGAACTTCGTCATCCGCGACAACGTCGTCTACCACGGCCACGGCGGCTTCATCGTCGGCAGCGAGATGTCCGGCGGCGTGCGCAATATCTTCGCCGCCGATCTCACCTTCATCGGCACCGACGTGGGCATCCGTTTCAAAAGCACCCGCGGCCGCGGCGGCGTCGTGGAAAACATCCACATCGACGGCGTGAACATGCTCAACATTCCGACCGAGCCGATTCACTTCAATTTGTTCTACTCCGGCAGCGCGCCCGCCGAGGACGACGCCGCCACCGCCGATCCCGCCGACTACCTGAGCCGCTTCCCCGCCGTGTCGGCGACGACGCCGTCGTTTCGTCACATCACGATTCGCAACGTGATCTGCCGCGGCGCCGGCACCGCGATGTGGATCCGCGGTTTGCCGGAAATGCCGGTGCAGGACGTGCGCCTCGAAAACGTCCGGATCACCGCGACGCGCGGCGCCCGCCTGATCGATGTCGCCGGCATCCAGTTCGATCGCGTGCAGATCGAAGCCGCCGAGGGACCGTTGCTGCAGCTGCAAAACGCCCAAAGCTTCGTCGCCCGCGACACCGCGCTCGCGCGCACCGCGGGTTCCTCCGGGCCGCTCGACGTGCGCGTGGCCGGACCGCTCACGCGCGACGTCGATCTCCGCGGCATGACGTCGCCCGCCGGCCCGCTGGAATTTCTCGTCACGCCCACGCTCCCGGCCGGTCGCGTGCAATTACCCACCCGCTAAACGTTCCCGCGCGCGGGATAAAACCCTCCCATCGTCATGCCGAAGAAAATCGTCAGCTGGATCGCGTATCTGCTCCTCACCGCCGGACTCGGCGCCAACGAACTCCGTCCCCAAGCCGAGGCCGCGCTCACGAAGGCCGTCGCGTTCTTCCACACCCTCAACGCCCACGGCGGTTACGTTTACGCGGTGACGCCGGATTTGTCGCAGCGCTGGGGCGAGTCTCCGGCCGATGCCGATACGATCGAGGTGCAGCCGCCCGGCACGCCCGCGGTCGGCCAGTCGTTCCTGCGCGCCTACCTCGCGACGGGAGACAAGGAAGCGCTCGCCGCCGCGCGCCACGCCGCGGACGCATTGATCCGCGGGCAAAACCGGCACGGCGGCTGGGATCACACGATCGACTTCGCGGATCTGACCAACGAAACCGTCAGCCTCGACGACAACCAGAGCCAGTCCGCCGTCAGCTTCTTGCTGGCCCTGAACCAGGTCGCGCCCGACGAGCGCCTCACCGCCGCCACGCAGCGCGCCGTGCAGATGATGCTCACGACGCAACTGGCGAACGGCGGCTGGCCGCACCTGTATCCCGCGCGCGGCAACTACCACGATTTCGCGACGTTCAACGACGCCGGCATCAACGACTGCGTGCGCGTGATGATCGAGGCGCACCGCGCCGATCCCAAGAACGCGGCGATCGAGCACAGCCTGCGGCGCGTCGCCCGCTTCATTGTAATCTCGCAACAGCCGCCGCCGCAACCGGGCTGGGCGCAGCAATACAACGAGTTTCTCCAACCCGCCTGGGCGCGCACGTTCGAACCCGCGTCGCTCTGCCCCAGCGTGACCGTCCGCAACATCGGCACGCTGATCGATCTCTATCTCGCGCTCGGCGACGAGACCCTGCTCGAGCCGATCCCCGATGCGCTGCGCTGGCTGGGCGAAATCCGCCTGCCCAACGGCAAGTGGGCGCGCTTCGTCGAAATCGGCACGAACCACGCGCTCTACTACGATCGCGGCCGGATTCGCGTGAACAGCGTGGAGGAACTTCATCCCGAGCGCCGCACCGGCTACGGCTACGAGACCGACCTGTCCGACGCGATCGCCGCCGCGACCCGCCGTTACGAGAAAGCGCTGCAACTCGGCCGCGGGGGCCTGAAAAAGGACGAGGAGCGCGCGCCGTCGCAGGAGAAGATCGTCCGCCGCCTGGACGAGTTGTCCGGCACGGTGAAGAAGATCATCGCCGCGCAGGACGCGTCCGGCGCGTGGATCAACCGCAACGACCGTTTCAAAAGCGAGCCGCCGAAAGGCCAGCGCTGGAACGGCGAGTATACGGTCACGGACCGCATCAGCAGCGGCGTCTTCAACCGCAACGTCGCGACGCTGTGCGAATACCTCGAGCTCCACGCACGTCTGGAAACGCTCTGATCCGGCAACGTCCGCCTCGCCTCCGAGATTGCCCCTATTTCCAGCCCGATCGCTCCGCCCCCCTTGCACCGGCCGCATCGTCACGACTCTACCGATTTCCTGGTCGCTCCTATCTTCTTCAACCTGCGGTAAACAGCGCTCGGCACCTGGAACCGCCTCCTTGAACTCGCCGAAAACGGGGAGAAGGCCCGCGCGGCGCTCCGGCCCGCCTTAGTTTTGCGCCAAAATCTGCAAGAATCCGGCGCGAAATCGCAGGCAGCTCCCGCTAGAATCGTGGTCCTTCCCGACCCCGCCGGGCTTCACTTTCGCGAGTGAGCGATCGGCACCGTCGCCCGCCATGACTCAATCCGCCTCTCTCGCCCTCGGCGTCATTTTCGGCAACCGCGATTTCTTCCCCGACAAGCTCGTGCCCGAAGCGCGCACGGACATTACCAAGCTTTTCGGCCAGCTCGGCCTCGAAGCCGTGATGCTCGATCCCGCCGAGACCAAACTCGGCGGCGTGGAAACGTACCACGACGCCCGCGCCTGCGCCGATCTCTTCCGACGCCAACGTGACCGCATCGCCGGCATCCTCGTGTGCCTGCCGAATTTCGGCGACGAGAAGGGCATCGCCGACACCCTGAAGCTCGCCGGCCTCAACCTCCCTGTGCTCGTCCAGGGCTATCCCGACGATCTCGACAAACTCGACGTGATCCGCCGCCGCGACTCGTTCTGCGGCAAGATTTCCGTCTGCAACAATCTCCGCCAGGCCGGCATCGCCTATTCGCTCACGACGAAACACGTCGTGCACCCGCTCGACGCCTCGTTCCGCTCCGACCTGCAGGACTTCGTCGCGGTCTGCCGCGTCGTCCGCGGCTTGCGCAGCGTGCGGCTCGGCGCCGTCGGCGCCCGCCCGGGCGCGTTCAACACCGTGCGCTCCTCCGAGAAGATCCTCGAGCGCCACGGCATCAGCGTCACCACCGTCGACCTCTCGGAAATCCTCGGCGCCGCCGCGAAGATCGGCGAAACCGACGCACAGCTCCGCACCAAGATCGACGAGATCAAGGCCTACGCCGACACCAGCGCGGTCCCGCCCGCGAAGCTCGTGCAGATGTCGCGCCTCGGCGTCGTCCTCGACGATTTCGTCGCCGCCCACCACCTCGACGCCACCGCCATCCAGTGCTGGACCTCCGTGCAGGCCAATCACGGCTGCAACGTCTGCACCTCGATGAGCATGATGAGCGAAGCCTTCCTGCCGAGCGCCTGCGAAGTCGACGTCACCGGCGTGCTCACGATGTATGCGATGCAGCTCGCCTCGGGCTCGCCGTCGGCCCTCGTGGACTGGAACAACAACTACGGGACGGACGCCGACAAGTGCGTCCTCTTCCACTGTGGCAACTGGGCGAAGTCGTTCCTCCCCGACATCACCGTCGCCACCGCCCCGGTCCTCGGCTCCACGCTCGGTGTGGAAAACACCTGGGGCGCGCTCGACGGCCGCACGCCGGCGAGCCCGCTCACGTTCGGTCGTATCACGACCGACGATACGGCCGGTGTCATCCGCACCTACGTCGGCGAGGGCACGCTCACCAACGACGAGCTCAAAACCTTCGGCAACCGCGCCGTCGCCCACGTGCCGAAGCTACAGAAGCTGCTGCATCATGTCTGCCGCGAAGGCTTCGAGCACCACGTCGTGATGAATGCCTCCCGCACCGCCGCCGTGCTCGCCGAAGCGTTCGAGACTTACCTCGGTTGGGAGTGCCACCACCACGAGCGCCCCGAAGCCTGAGCGCCGGCCGTCCCGCCGCGCGCGATTTGACGCTCCCGATGACCGATCTCGAACTCGCCCTCAAGGCCACGCACCTCCGCCGGAGGATGCTGCGGCTCATTCACGACGCCGGCGCCGGCCACACCGGCGGCGGTCTCTCGTGTCTCGATATTCTTAATACGCTCTATCACCGCGTGCTCCGGGTTTCGCCCGCGACCGTCGACTCCCCGACGCGCGACCGCTACGTCCAGAGCAAGGGCCACAGCGTCGAGGCACTCTACGCCGTGCTCGCGGACTGCGGCTTTTTTCCCGACGCCGATCTCGATACGGTCTGCCACTATCGCAGTCCCTATGTCGGTCACCCGACCCGCAAGATCGCCGGGATCGAAATGAACACCGGCGCGCTCGGCCACGGCTTGCCGATCTGCCTCGGCATGGCGCTCGCCGCGAAGCTGGATCGCGCGAGCTATCGCGTTTTCACGCTGCTCGGCGACGGCGAGCTCGCGGAGGGCTCCAACTGGGAAGCCGCGATGGCCGCCGCGCATCACAAGTTGGACAACCTCGTCGCCATCCTCGACCACAACACGCTCCAGATCACCGGCCCCACACGCGACGTGATGTCGAACGAGCCGCTCGACGAGAAATGGCGCGCCTTCGGCTGGGAGGTCCGCTCGATCGACGGCCACGATTACGCACAGCTCACCGCCGCGCTCACCACCCCGCCGCCCGCCGGCAAGCCGCTCTTCATCCTCGCCAACACCGTCAAGGGCAAAGGCGTCAGCTTCATGGAAAACGTCGGCAAGTGGCACCATGGCGTGCCGAGCGAGACCGAACTCGCGCAAGCGCTCGCAGAGCTCGCCGCCGCCGAGAAGACACTTCAGGAGGCCGCCGCATGAGTGCGCCCGCTCCGTCAATGTTCACGCCCGCCGCCAAGGCGATGGCTCAAAAACTCGGCCTGAAAATGGGCGGCGCCAATCTCGAGGAGTTCGCCGCCACGCTGCAGTCGCTCGCGCGCGCCGACCGGAACATCGTCGCCGTCACCTCCGATTCGCGCGGCTCGGGCAAGCTCGCTCCTTTCGGCAAGGCGCTGCCGCAGCAAATCGTCGAAGTCGGCATCGCCGAGCAGAACCTCGTCGGCATCACGGCCGGCCTCGCGGCGTGCGGAAAAAAAGCGTTCGGCGTTTCCCCGTCGTGCTTCCTCACCGCACGCTCGCTCGAGCAGATCAAGAACGACCTTTGTTATTCGAACGTCCCCGGCGTGCTCGTCGGGATCAGCGCCGGCGTCAGCTATGGCGCGCTGGGTTCGACGCATCACTCGCTCCACGATCTCGCCGTGCTGCGGGCGATCCACAATCTCACGATTCTCGTGCCAGCGGATAATTTCGAGACGCGCGAAGCGATCCGCTACGCCGCGCGCGCGCCACGACCGGTGTTCGTGCGTTTCGGAAAGTCTGCGATGTTCGACCTGCACGCGCCCGAAACGAACTTCGAAGTCGGCCGCGCGCTCACGCTGCGCGAGGGCCGCGACGCCGCGTTTCTCGCCACCGGCGAAACCGTCGTCCACGCGTTGCTCGCCGCCGCGCAACTCGCCGACGAGGGCATAGCAGCGCGCGTGCTGAGCCTGCCGTCGATCAAACCGTTCGACACCGACGCGGTGCTCGCTGCCGGCGGCGAGTGTCGCGCCGTAATCACCGTCGAGGAGCATTCGATTCACGGCGGTCTCGGCGAAGCGTGTGCGTCCACGCTGCTGTCAGCGGGCCTCGCGCCACGCTTCCAGATCGTCGGCCTGCCCGACGAAGACACGGTCACGGGCGCGCAGGCCCACATCTTCGGTCACTACGGTTTTTCGATGGAAGGCCTGAGCGCGACGGCGCGCGCGCTGCTGTCCCGCTGACGCGGTTGCTTATGTTTTTTCTCGCGCTCGATCAAAGCACGTCGGCCACCAAGGCCCTGCTCTTCGATGCGGCCGGGCAGACGCTCGATCGCGAAGCGCGCGACCACGCCCAGCATTATCCGCAGCCCGGTTGGGTGGAGCACGACGCGGAGGAAATCTGGGCCAACAGCTGCGACGTGCGCCGGCGCGTGCACCACGGTGCCATCTCAAACGGCTATCAAGGCTGCCGGCAAATTGAGCTGGAGGCAGGCTGCTCCTGATGCGGCGCGCCTAGTGTTTTAGGCGAAGGAACAACAAAAAATGGCCGGCGTCGGTCCGCCCCGTCGATAGAGCTCATGCGCGCCCTGCCATGGCAGCTACGAACTTGCTGACGTAGAGTCCTCGCTTCAGTCCGATACGCCTCCGCTAACAGCACGATCGGATGCACCACACGCGTAGCCGTATCGCCGCGCGACTTCAGCCCAGTCTGCAATTGCAGGTGACAGCCGGGATTCGCCGTCGCGACCACCGGCGCGTGCGTCGCTTGAAGATGATCAATCTTCCGCTCAAGCAAACGCGCCGACGTATCCGGTTGTGTGATATTATAGATGCCGGCCGAGCCGCAGCACCAGCTCGCCTCGCTGCACTCCCGCAGCTCCACGCCTGGCAACGCCCGGAGCACGGCCCGCGGCTGGGCACTCACCTTCTGCGCATGACACAAGTGACAGCTCTCGTGATATGTCACCGAGCTCGCCGGCACGTTCGCGGCAACCGGCCGGCGAAAGTCGATCTCGACGAGAAACTCGTGAACGTCGCGCAGCTTCCGCGACCATTTGGCCGCGCGTTCTGCGTAAGCCGGATCGTCGTGCAACAAATGCCCGTAGCCGCTCAGATGCGACCCACAGCCGCCCGCGTTGCTGACGATTGCGTCGACCGAATCGACGTCGATCAGGTCGATCTGCCGCCGCGCCAGCGCCCGCGCCGACGTAAGGTCGCCGTTGTGCGCATGCAGCGATCCGCAACACGGCTGACCCGGCGGCGTGTGCACCTCGCAACCATTCGCGAGCAAAACATCGACCGTCGCGCGGTTGATGTCGCTGAAGACTAGATCTTGCACGCACCCCGTCAGCAACGCGACCCGCCGCAGCCGCGTTCCCTCGATCGTGCCCGCCGGTGTTTCAAACGGACGGATAAGCTGATGAGAAAACTTCGCGGCGATCGGCGGCGTCTGCGGCTCGAGCCGGCGCAGGATAGCCGGCAACAGACGCGTCAGTTTCAGCCCCCGGAAAGCGGTCTGTCCGCCGCTTGCCTGCCAAAGCCACAGCAGCCGACCAACCAAGCGCAGCAGCCGCGGCCGCGTGAACAGCACCTTCACCACCGACCAGCGGATGAAGTCGCGTTTCGGGTGCGCCAGCACGCCGCGGTCTTCCACCTCCGCCCGTGCCGTTTCGAACATCTGCGCGTAATCCACGTCCGCCGGACACGCGCTCGTGCAAGCCAGACAACCGAGGCAATAATACATCTCCTCGCCGAACGACTTCGTGACGTCGAGTTCGCCGTCCGCGATCGCCCGCATCAGCGCGATGCGGCCTCGAGGCGAATGCCGCTCGAGCTTCGTCTCCGCATAGGTCGGACACACTGGCAGGCACAGCCCGCAATGCATGCACTGCTGCAACACCGAGTAGTCGAGCGCCGCGAGTCCGCCCGCCAAACGAGGCTGTGGCTGAGGTTCAGGGCGTGCGAACATCGTCGGTGTCAAAAATCTTTCTTGGGTTGAGCCGGTTGTCCGAGTCCAGGGTCCGCTTGATCGCGCGCAGCAACTCGAACGACGCATCGCCGAGCTGGCGTCGCAGGAAACCCTTCTTCGCGAGACCGACGCCGTGCTCGCCCGTGATCGTGCCGCCCCGCTTCAGCGTCTCCTCGACGATATCCGCAAACGCCCGCTCTACGCGCTGCATCTCCTCCACTTCGCGCTCGTCCGTCAAAATCGTCGGATGCAAATTGCCGTCGCCGAAGTGTCCGAACGTCGCGATCTCCAGCCGGTGCTTCGCCGCGATCGCCTCGACCGCGCGCACCATGCTGGCGAGCTCGCTGCGCGTCACCGTCACATCCTCGAGAATCGTCGTCGGCCGCCGCCGGGCGAGCGCCGAGAACGCGCTGCGTCGCGCGGCGGCGAGCTGCGCCGCCTCCGCCGCGTTGGCCGCCCACCGCACCGACGCCGCCCCATGCGCGCGAGACGCCTTTTCGATGCGCTCCGCCTCGTCGGCGACCGCCGCCGGATGCCCATCCGTCTCGATCAACAGCATCGCCGCCGCGTCACGCGGCAGTCCGACGTGCGCGAAATCCTCCACGCAGTGGATCGTCGTGCGATCGAGAAACTCGAGCGTAACACGGAATGATTCGCGCCGCGATGATCGCCGACACCGTCTCCGCCGCGGCGTCCATCGCCGTGAACGTGGCGAGCAGCGTCTGCCGCACCGCCGGCTTCGGCAGCAGCTTCAGTAGCACCCGGGTGATGACGCCCAGCGTCCCTTCGCTGCCGATGAACAGATCGCGCAGATTATAGCCCGCCACATCCTTCACGCACTTGCTGCCCAGCCAGCAGACTGAGCCGTCGGCGAGAACCACCTCCAAACCCATCACGTAGTCGCGCGTCACACCATATTTGAGCCCCCGTAACCCGCCCGAGTTCTCCGCCACGTTGCCGCCGATCGTGCTGATCTTCATCGAGCCCGGATCCGGCGGATAAAACAATCCCGCCGCATCGGCCGCATCGTAGACTTGCTGCGTCACCACCCCCGCCTCGACGAGTATGGTCAAATTCTTCGTATCCAACTGGAGGATGCGGTCGAGTTTCACCAGTGCCATCACGATCGCTCCGGACACCGGCACGCTGCCGCCCGACAATCCTGTGCCGTTGCCGCGACAAACCACCGCCCGCCGGTGCTCGCGTGCCACCTTCAGCACGTGCGCGACCTCCTCGGTCGTACGCGGGAAAACCACCGCCGCCGGCCGCTGCTTCAACGCCGCTGTGCCGTCGAAGCCATACGGCAGAATGTCCTCCAGCTCGGTCAACACCTGCGCCCGGCCCAGCGCCGTTTCCAATGCGGCCAACGCCGCCTCCGGCAGCGGTTGATTCGATGACGTGGGGAGTCGAGGGATGCTCAAGCGTAGGATATCAGTGGCGGCGTTTCATTTCAACGAATCGCGTATCGCCGGCGCGAGTCGGTCGGCCATTTGCGCGAACCCGGCGTCGTTCGGATGCACCGCAATCCGATCGAAAAGCCGCGGATCGTGATCGATCAACAGGGGGCCCTCGATCACCGCGAGCAGTGGATCCGCAAATGCCGCCGCCACCTCGCGAATCACTGCGCGGTAACTTTCGAGCGGATATCGCACCCCGTTTGGCGCCCAGGTCTCCGACACCCAGAGCGGCGTAATCAGATAAACCGGCGCCTTCGGGTGGCCTTCCCGTAATCCCGCGACGAGCTGCGCATAGTTCGCGCGAAAACTCTCCAGCTCCGCTCCGGCTTGCCAGTCGTTCACCCCGATCAGCAACGAGATCACGTCTGCATTCACGCGCGCGAGAAACGCTCCATCCGGCCCGTGCGTCCCGCGACCGCCAATCCCGAGATTGATCAACTCCCAGCCGTTGCGCTCGGCGACTTGAAACGCGTAGGTCTTGGTAACCTCCGTCGCAGTGAACCCGTGCGTCACCGAATCGCCGAACGCGATGTAGCGCGTCCCCGGCCGCGGCCGCGCCGGTGCCAAGGCTGCGTTCTCCGTCACTTCCACGCCGAGCACATCGACCGAATCGCCGTAGGGCAGGATGACTTCGTAATCGTGGCAGCTTCCATCCGTCAGCACCGGCAGCGTCACCGTCAACTCCGCCTCGCCCCCGGCCGGTCGCGTAAAGGTCCACGCCAGATCACCGCGGCCATCGATTCGAAAAACCCCGATGCTGTTACGCGACGCCCCAATGTGCCGTTCCGTATAACGCAATCGCACGCGCACGCTCGCGCTATCGGTGCGCCAGCTCACGCGCGCGCCCGGGCTGTCCCACCGAAAACCGCGAGCTGGTCCGTCAATCACGCGGTCGAAATGTGCCGAGCCATCGGTCTCGTCCCGCACAAGATTGAGACCATCAGTGAACTGGAGGCGCAAATCCGTCGCCGCGACGAACCGCCTCTCACTCCCGCGCGCGGCGACAGCCAGCTGCGGTGCGGCGCATGCGATGAACACCCACCAAAGAAGCCTGCGAGAGATGTGGATCATGATGCCTCAGGAGGTGGGCCGCAGAGAAAATATCGCCGTCGACCACTTCGGTAGATCGACCGGCACCCCCCGCTTCGCCAGCTCGCTCGCGCTTCCCCGGAACACCGGCACGCCCGCCTCATCGACCAGTTCGATCATTCCTTTTGCTTCAATCTGCGGATAAACGCGAGCGGCGCCGTCACCAGAACGGCGATACACCAGCAGATGCCTCGGACCGGCGATGAGCTGGAGTCCGGCGGGGGAACGACGATCGACCGTCACTCCGGCGCCCGTGAGGAACGCGGCGACTTCGTCATGGGGCAGCTGCGCGACGTCCTCGGAGCGCAGCACGGGAATCTTGCTGTCGGCGAGCAGCGCCAGCGCGCGCGCGTCGATGTTGCGCGTGTCGACAATCGCGGCGTGGTAGTCGAGCCCGGTCGCGACTTCCTCGACCTGCTCGAGGCCGACGGAGATCTGCACGAGTCCGTTGGCGAGCAATTGATCGTCGGTCATGTAGTGCACCGGCCCGAGATGAAGATCGAGCGCCAGCCGCGCGAAGGGCACGCACGCGTGATTGAGTCCGTTGTTCACCGGCACGGCGCCGGGATTCTGCACGAACAACACGTCCGCCTTCCGGTAGTCCACCGGACCGGCGCGAAACACCGGCGAGAACCGACGGTAGGCCGCACCGTAAACCTCCATCAGCGGCGTGTAGATTTTGTCGTGGCCGGTCAGCGTCCACCCGAGGCTCCCCACCATGCCCGCGGCATACGCCTGCACGAGTTGCGCTTCGATCATCAAGGCCGCCGCCGCCTTTGGCTCCATGTCGGGCAAGAACGAATCGTATCCGTGCTCGCCCGACTCGCCGTTCCACACCGGATACGGCGCACCGCTGTGCGGCAGCGCGACCGCCGCGAAACTGTGATCGAAGGTCGCCGCGACGTCGCGCGCGAGCCACGGCTCCTTCCGCTGCGGCGCATCCGGCCGCGCCGCCACCGGCCCGTTGCCGAGATAATAATGAGGCGCCATGCCGGTCATCTGGTCGGGCAACTGCCACGTCACCGACGGCAGCACGTTGTTGTGTCCCCACGCCGGCGGCATGCCAAAGATCAACCGCGTCGGATCCTCGCTCGCAATCGCCCCAGCCGCCGTCGCCGTCAGTCGGCGCCAAGCGGTATCATTCGAATCGGTCACACTATGCGGCTCGTTATAGGGCGCCTCGAAACCGAGCACCGTGCCATTCCCGCGAAACCGCCGCGCGAGCCAACGATTCGTGCTGACGATCGCTTCGGTAAACTCCGGATCTCCCGGCTCCGCCGCCCGACCGGTCGCCGGATCGACGAGCCAGGCAATGCCCTTGCCCGGACGCCCCGTGCCTTTGTCGTGATGGTTTCCTCCAACGAAGTAACGATACGGGTCCGTCGGCATCTCGTGCCAGTCGAACACCACGCGAATTCCGTAGTGCCCGCAAAGCGCGACGAAATACTCGAAGAGTTCATAGAACTCCTCGTCGAGATCGTGCGCCCGCAGGATTTCGCGATAACGCGGATGATCCGGAAACACTCCGGGCTCCGGCTGAAGCATTCCCAGGTGCAACGGCACCCGCACGACGCTCACATCCCACTCCGCATGGGTGCGCAGATCGTCGACCACCCGCTCAAAGTTACCGCGCCGGCTGAACTCGATCAGGAAACGCGTGTAGTTGAGCCCCGCGAAACCCCACGGCCGCCCGTCCAGGATCAGATTCCGCCCTTCCGCTTTCACCGCCGGCAAGGTGACTCCGTCCTTGATTAACGGATACACAAAAAACGCCGCGTCGTTCGACCGCTCCCCTTCCCCGACCCGCGCCCGCAGCACGAGTTTCCGGCCCTCCGGCAATTCACCCCGCTCCACCGGCAGCGCGAAGCGGCCCTCCGTATCCGCGCGAGCACGCCACTCGCGCACCCGCTCGCCCACCTCGTTCACCGCTTCAATCCGAAGCTCCGCGCCGGCGTCAGCCCGCCCGGTCACGATCACGGGATTCTCCCGCCGCAGCCCACCCGCCTCCGGCACCTCCAGCGTCGGCACCGCCGCCTGCGCCGTCATTGCTGAAACCAACACGACAAAGCTGGCCAGACGGCGAACGACGCCCAAGCTCGTCTTTGCGGAATGTCTCATCCGAGTCAGCGGCAATGCTTCAGAATTCAGTGTCTCGATCGCAGGGTGGAGTGTTGTCATGAGCAGGGGTTACGAGATGCGGGTCCGGTTGTTAACCTTATGTAAACGCTTTTATCGGAGCGTGAATCACCGACCAGCTATAGCGATCCCCCCTGACGGCGCTGCGGTCAAGAGCGTTTCACTGCCCAGCCATTTTCGCGGAAATATTTTCTTGCCGTTACAATAACATGAACACTTATTCCTCACCATGCCCATCGTCCTGACCCTGGACAAAAGCCTCTCCGTTCTGGAGACGATCGTGCTGCACCCCGAGGGCATCGGCACGCGCCCGCTCGCACAGAAACTCGGCATCAATGTCGCCACCGCGCATAACATCGCGATGACCTTCGTCGCGCGCGGCTACGTCCGGCAGGACGAGATCACGCGCCTCTTCTACCCGGGCGTCCGCTTGATGCTGCTGAGCCGGCACCCCGCTTACCTGCGTTCGTTGACGACCACCGCCCGCCACGTCGTCCACGCCGTGGCCAACGAGTTGAACGAGTCCGTGATGCTCGTCACCGGCGATCACGGGCGAATCATCAATCTCGAATACGTGCCCAGCCGCCAGGCGCTGCGCGTGCAAGAACCGGAGGACGTCAGCGGCGTCGCCCACGGCACCGCATTCGGCAAACTCCTCCTCGCCTATTTCGACGAGCCCACGCTCGACACTTACCTCGCGCAGTATGGCCTGCCCCGGCATACGCGGCACACCATCACCGATCCAACCGCCTTTCGCGCGGAACTGGCCCGGGTGCGCGAGCAAGGTTTTAGTCAGACCCGCGACGAACTCTGCGAAGGCATCAGCGCCATCGCCGTTCCCATCCGCGATCCCTGGGGAGCCGTGTTCGCCGCGCTCGGCGCCAGCGCCCCCACCGTTCGCCTGCAAAACGACGAACAGGTCGAGTTCACGCTCGACGGACTTCGCCGCGGCGCCGCGGAAATCGAACGCCTCTGGGCTCACAGCACGTCGGCCACCGTCAGCGACGCGCCTCCCGGCAATCGCCGCGGTCGACCGCGAAAAGTTTCTCAGCCGCCGGCCACCTAGCCGCGGCGCCGGCGCTCCACGCGCCGCAATTCTGCGCCGGCCACCGCCGGCTTTGTGACTCGTCCGTTTTGAAGACCCTTACCCTCGAGATCTCCCTCAAGCCGTTTTACACCCTCGATGATGATGCGACCCGCGCCGTTTGCCGTGCCGCCCTTCGCCAGTGGGACGCGCTTGCCCGCCACGCCGAGAGCTTGTCGATCCTGCTCTGGTCGTCGGACGGGTCGGAGATTCTCGACTACGCCGGCGACCTCGACGCGCCGATGGAATGGGCGCGCTTCGTCGGCAACGCCAACCCACACATGCCCGTGCCGGCCGACCCGGAGCAGAAAAGCCTCCACGCGCGCAACTATCTCTATCGCCCCGACGCCCGCCCCATCACTTACCGCCGCCTCGCCGCCATCGTTCGCGCGTGGCGCGCCACCGCCGCCGAAATCAGCCGCACAATTCAAGTAGGCGCCACGTTCGATCCCGGCGGCGAGTTCGCGCCCTCAAAATTCAAATACGAACGCCACCGCGAAATCTGCCTCTCGAACACGATGGGCAAGGCGAGCTTCGCCTGCTGCTACGCCACACTCCACGCCGACCGCCAACGCTACGCTGGCTTTCCCGAGGGCATTCCGGAAAACACCAGCCTCGCCACGTTTCTCGGCCGACAATTTAGCCACTTCGCCCACGATCTCGGCTTCGACTTTCTGTGGTTGTCCAACGGCTTCGGCTTCGGTCTCGAAACCTGGAAAACCATCGGCCCGCTCTTCGACGGCCGCGCCTTCCATCCCGAACGCGCCGCCGAACTCAGCGAGCGCATCCTGAATTTCTGGCGCGATTTCCGCCGCGAATGTCCCGCGCTCGCCGTTCGCACGCGCGGCACGAATCTCGGCACCGGCACCGATCTCGCCAGCGACGCCACGCCTCTGCGCGAACTCTACTCCGGTGGCTTCAATTTTTCTCCGCCGCCGAACTCCCCCTGGGCCGCGATCAACGGCGACTTCGGCATCGAACTCGCCGGCTATCTCAGCCGCATCGCCGAACTGCCGCTCGGCGCCGATTTTCCGTATCGTTTTTATCTGCACGATCCGTGGTGGCTCAACAGCCCGTGGATCGATCGCTACGAAGGCCAGCCGCACGACATCTATCTGCCGCTTTCCGTCGGTCGCGTCACCGCCGAGGGCAAACTCCAGACGCCCGACGATCTGCTGCTCCTCACGATCGACGACTCGCACGGCGCCATGCCCGATCGCGTGCCCAACGAAAGCACGCCGCACCTCCTGCGCGGCTGGCGCGAACGCCCCGATCAACCCGGCCCGCTCACCTGGCTCTATCCGTTCGACGAACTTCACGACGCGCTCCACGCCGCCACGCCCGCGCCCGCACGGCTTTTCCACACCGATTGGTTCGCCCGCGAAGCGCTGAACGACGGTGTGCCGCTCAACACCATCGTCAGCACGCGCGCCTTCGACGCCCTCGGCGCCCGCGCCGCTGAAGTCCTCGCCGGACGTATCCTCATTTCACCTACACCGCTCGCTCCATCCGGCGAAGCCCGCTTGCTCGCATGGATCGAATCCGGCGGCTCGCTCCTGCTCTACGGTCCGCTCGATCACGCGCCCACGCTGCGCGCCCGGCTCGGCTTGACGGCCACCGCTCCGCTCGATGGCCGCTTCGAAATCGCGTCGAACGCCATCGCGCTCGATCGCTTCTCTTCAGCCGCGCCCACCGCTTACATCCACCGCGCCGTGATGTCCGGCGGCGCGCTCACGGAAACGCCGCTCGATTCCGCCTCGTGCATCGCCACCGCCCGTCAAGGCGAACACGTGCGCGCCCTCGCCGCCGAATTCACCACGCCCTCCGGGGCACGCGTTTCCTGGCTTCGCGGCCCGCTTCCGCTCGACGTTTCCGCGGAGGAACACCTCCCGAAACCCGACTCGCCCGACTCCACCTTTCCGTTCACCGAGTTGCTCCGCCAAACCCTCGCCGCTCACGGCTGGCGCTTCGGCGTCGCCGCCGTCGAGCGCACGCAGCGCCATCCGGTCGTCACGTTGCACCGCCAGGACAACGGCTGGTTCTTCTCCGGTTACACGCCCGACACCACCGTCGAACTTTCGCTGCGCACACCTTTCGGCGCGCCGCTGCTCCTCGGCGCCGAAGCGATGCTGCAAAGCGGCGTCGCGCACTACCGCTTGCCGCGCGCGTGGCGGCACGAGTGCCGCGTGTTCATCGAACAAACCGCCGGCACCGCCGCGGCCGTCGAAGCCTGCCCCGCGCAAGTCGGCGTGACGCGTCGCCTCTGGCTGCGCGGCCTGCGCAACGCCACCGTCCGTTTCTTTCCCATCAACGCCTCCGGCCCCGTCACGTTGTGGATCGATCCAGCGTGGCCGCACATCGACGGCACTCGCGCCGCGCTCCGCGAGGTGCGCACACCGCAGGGCCCGCTGCTCGAAACCACCCAACCGATCTCCGGCACCGCGCTGCTCTCCTGGTGACGCGCCCTCCTCTTTTTTCGACATGTCACTCGTCGCTCCCTCTCCTGCTTCGTCTTCCGTGCCGGGCGCAGCCGCGCCTCAAATCGCGCGTCGTCGGCCGCTCTTCGCCCGCGCCGGACTCGTCGGCATCGGTCATCATGTGTATTGGCCGCAGTTCGACGGACTCCTCGCCGAGATGCACCGCAAGCAGGCCCACGTCGCCTCCTTGATCCGAGCGGAAGGCGTCGAGGTTTCCGACTTCGGTCTCCTCGACCACGCGCAGTCCGCCTACGACGCCGTCCCGAAGATCAAGGCCGCCGACATCGATATCCTTTTTGTGGATATGGTGACCTACGGCACGTCTTCGACCTTCGGCGTGCTCTGCCGCGAAATTGACGTGCCGATCGTGCTCGTCGCCCTCCAGCCCGCGAGCGCGATGGATTATCCGAACGGCACGACGTTCATGCAGCTTTGCAACGACGACTTTTGTTCGGTGCCGGAATTCACCGGAGTCGCCGTGCGCTTCGGCCGCCGCCCGCCGCCCGTCATTCTCGGACACGAAAACGGCGATCCGACCGTCGCCGTGGAGTTCAAACGCTGGTGCGGCATCGCCAAGGCGCTTCACTCACTTCGCACGTCGCGCATCGGTCTGATGGGTCACGTCCTCGAGTCGATGCTCGACATGCACACCGACCCCACCGCGATCACCGCGGCCTTCGGCCCGCATGTCGTGCTCATCGAGCCCTGCGATCTGTTCCGTCACTATCGCGCACCCGACGCCGCGGCGGTCGATGCCTGGCAAAAACGCATTCTCGAATTCTTCGACACGCCGGATCCCCAATCCGATCCGCTCACCCAAAAACTCACCGCGCAAGACCTCGCCGTCGCCGCGCGCGCCGCCGTCGCCCTCGAGGGCATGATCGCCGAGAAACGCCTCGACGGCCTCGCCTACTACTACGAAGGCGAACCCGGCTCCGAGCTCCGCACGCTCGTGACCAGCTTGATCGTCGGCAACTCCCTGCTCACCGGTGCCGGTTTCCCCATGTGCGGCGAATTCGATCTCAAGACCTGCATCGCGATGATGATCATGGACCGCCTCGATATTGGCGGCAGCTTCGCGGAATTCCACCCGGTCGACTTCGATCGCGACAGCGTGCTCGTCGGTCACGACGGCCCGCATCACATCAACATCGCCGCCGCCAGGCCCGTCATCCGCAGCCTCAAAAAATACCACGGCAAGCCAGGCTCCGGCGCCAGCGTCGAGTTCCAGATCAAGGAAGGCCCGATCACGATGCTGAGCATCGGTCAGAAAGCCGACGGTTCATTCAAGTTCATCATCGCCGAAGGCGAATCCGCGCGCCGTCCAATTCCGCCCACCGGCAACACCAACACGCACGGCATCTTCGCGCCCAACGTCCGCACGTTCCTCAAACGCTGGGTCGCCGAAGGTCCCACGCACCACTTCGCCCTCGGCATCGGCCACCACGCGTTCGAGCTCGTCCAGATCGCGGAACATCTCGGGCTCGATCACGCGGTCGTCACGCCGTTCGACCCGTTCGATTAAAAAATTAACCGACGCCGTCCCGGGCACGACGCCGCGTCGCTCCGCTCCGACCCATTCTCCGCTGCCCCAGCCTATGTCATTTCTCTCCAAACTCACTGGCCGAGGCCCATCGCCTCGCGTGCCCGAAGCCGACCGCATCCCGGTTCTGCAAAAGGTCATGTTCAGCATCGGCATGAACACCGAATACATGGCCACCGGGCTTATGGTTCAGGTGCTGTGGATGCCCTTCTTCAACATCGGCCTCGGCATCAGCCCCGCGCTGCTCGGCGTCGTCCTCGTCATCCTGCGCGCGTGGGACGCCATCTCCGATCCCCTCGTGGGCAACGTCTCCGACAACGCCCGCACACGCTGGGGCCGGCGGCGCCCGTTCATGGTCGTCGGCGCCGTCGCCACCGGCCTGCTGTATCCACTTTTCTGGCACATGCCGACCGACATGGGCGAAACCGCCAAGGTCGTTTACCTCGTCGCCGTCGGCATCGTCTACTTCACCTGCTTCACCGTCTGGGCGATGCCGTATTACGGCCTGCAGCTCGAGCTCACGCCCAACTACGACGAGCGCACGCGCCTCGCGAGCTGGATGGCGCTCTTCAGCAAGATCTCCGCACTCGGCGGCGGCTGGGTCCTCGCGATCGTCACCGGCTCGCTATTCATCAACCCCGAGACCGGCAAGGGCGACATCGTCATCGGCATGAAGACCGCCTGCTGGTTCATCGCCGGCTCCATCATGCTCTTCGGCCTGCTCCCCGCGATCTTCGTCAAGGAGCGCTACTACAACGCCGAGGCCAAGAAGCAGCCGAAGCAGTCCTTCTTCTCGAGCATCAAGGACTCCGCGCGTTGCAAGCCCCTGTGGTCGCTCATCGGCATCTCCTTCTTCCTCGCGTTCGGCTACATGTCGATCTTCACGCTCAATCAGTATCTGAATATCTACTACGTTTTCGGCGGCGATCTCTCCGCGGCCTCCGTCGTCGCCGGCTGGCGCATGACCGCGTCCGTCATCACCGGCGTCGCCATCATCCCGCTCGGCGCCTGGCTCGCCGAGCGCTTCGACAAAAAAACCATGGTCATCGGCACGCTCGTCGTCGCAACGCTCGGCGTGGAATCGAACTACTTCCTCATGCGGCCGGACATGCCCTACCTCCAGCTCATCCCCGGCATCCTCGAGGTCGGCGCTTACTCCGCAATGTGGCTCTTCCTCCCGTCGATGAAAGCCGACGCCGCCGACTACGACGAACTCCAGACCGGCCGTCGCCGCGAGGGCTCGATCAACGCGTTCTATTCCTGGTTCATCAAACTCTCGCTCACCTGCGCGATGGGCGTCGGCGGCTTCGTTCTCTACATCTCCGGCTTCGACGCGAAACTCGGCGCACAGCCGCCCGAGGTCCTCAGCCGCATGTTCGGCCTCTACCTCGCGCTCCCGATCGTCATCTGGGGCATCGCGATCGCGATCTCCCTAAAATACCCGCTGAACCGCGCGCGCATGAAAGAAATCCGCGCCACGCTCGAATCCCGCCGCGGCGTCCTTTGATCCACCGACCGCCGCAACTCACGCCACACCTCGCAGCCTTTTTCTCACCTAAAAATGGAAACCAGTTTCGATGTCACCGTCATCGGCGGAGGTCCCGCCGGTCTCACCGCCGCCATCCAGGCCGGGCGCGCCGGCGCGTCCACGCTCCTCGTCGAAAAGAGCGGCGTGCTCGGCGGCACCACCGTGCTCAACGCCGTCAATTTTCCCGGCCTGTTTCACGCCTGGGGCCAGCAAGTCATCGCCGGCATCGGCTGGGATCTCGTCCGCCAATCCGTCGAAGAAAGCGGCTCCACCCTGCCCGACTTTTCCGCGTGGCGCGAACTGCCGCATTTCCGTTTGCAGATCCGCGTCAACCGCGCGATCTACGCCGCACTCGCCGACGAATTCGTCCGCAACGCCGGCGTCGCGCTCTCCTTGCACACCATGCCCGCCGCGGTCGAAGCGGACAACGACGGCGGTTGGAAACTCACGCTCTGCGGCAAGGAAGGCCTGCGCGAGGTCCGCACGCGCGTCCTCATCGACTGCACCGGCGACGCCAACGCCGTCTCGCTCGCCGGCCTGGCGGTTGCCCGCAACGCCGCCTTGCAACCCGGCACGCTCGTCGTGCGCGCCGCCGGTTACGATCTCGCCACGCTCGACCTGCCGCGAATCGAGGCTGCGTTCCTCGCCGCCGTCGCCGCCGGACAACTCCAGCGTTCCGACTTGATCGGCGTCAGCAATCCCGTGACGCAGTTCCTCCAATGGCGCGGCGAAAATTCCGTCCACGTGGTCGGCGTCGACGGCCGCACAAGCGAGGGCCGCACCGACGCCGAGGTGAAAGCGCGCGCGCTGATTTTGCGCCTGCATCGTTTCTTCCGCGCGCAGCCCGGCCTCGAGAATTTTCACTACGACTTCTTCGCGTCCGAATGCGGCATCCGCGAGACGTGCACGATTCACGGCGAAGCTCGCATCACCGTTTCCGACTATCTCTCCGGCCGCGTCTGGGAAGACGCCGTCTGCAACAGCTTTTATCCGATCGATGTCCATCAACTCGACGGCCACGGCATCGACACGCGCCCGCTGCAAGAAGGCGCCGTGCCGACGATGCCGTATCGCGCGCTTCTCCCGCGCGACAGCCGCAATCTCATCGTCGCCGGTCGCATCGTCTGCGGTGACCAGGAAGCGAACTCCGCTTTCCGCGTTCAAGCGTCCGCCATGGCCACCGGCCAGGCCGCCGGCGCTGCCGCCGCGCTCGCCGCGAAACACGACCTCGAGCTACGCGCCGTGCCGCTCGCCGAACTCCATGACCTCCTTCGCGCTCACGGCGCCATCGTGCCGAACCTCTCCGCCACCCGCGCCTGACGCCCCTTTTCTTTCGTAATGTCTCTTTTTTCGCGCCACGCGCTCTATCCCGCCAACCGCTCGCCTCGCCTTCCCGAGTCGCTCTTCCGCCAGCCCACCGCTGTTTATCGCGGCACGCCTTTCTGGGCGTGGAACAGCCGCCTCGATCGCGCGCAACTGTTTCGCCAGATCGCACAGTTCCAGCGCATGGGTTTCGGCGGGTTTCACATCCACGCCCGCACCGGCCTGCAAACACCGTATCTCAGCGACGACTTCCTCGCGCACGTGCGCGCCTGCACCAACGAGGCGAAACGACGGAAGCTGCTCACATGGCTCTACGACGAAGACCGTTGGCCCTCCGGCTTCGGCGGCGGCCTCGTCACCGAGAATCCGCAGCATCGCCTGAAATACCTGCTCTTCACGCGCACGCCCTACAACGGCACCGTTCGACCCACGCCGAACTGGAGCTGCGCGCTCGCCGGTCGCCTCGAGAACGGCACCTTGCTCGCGCGCTACGCAGTCCAGCTCGACACCCAGGGCGCGGTGACGTATCAGCGTTTGCACGACAACGATCGCGCCTCCGCGGGCGCTGAGGAATGGTTCGCCTATCTCGAAACCGCCGACGGCGTGCCTTGGTATAATCATCAAGGCTACGTCGACACCCTGAGTCGCGCCGCGCTCGAACGCTTCGTCGAAGTCACGCACGAACGCTACCACGCCACGGTCGGCCAACATTTCGGCAAAACCATCCCCGCGATTTTCACCGACGAGCCGCAGCACCTTTTCAAACAGCGCTTCGATCACGCGCGCCACGGCGTCGATCGCGTGCTTCCGGCGACGACGGACTTTTTTGACACGTATCGGACGCGTTACGGCGCCGATCTCCTCGACGCCCTCCCGGAGCTTTTTTGGGAGCTGCCCCAGCACCGCCCCTCGCTCGCGCGCATCCACTATCACGATCACGTCACCGAACGTTTCGCCGACGCCTACGCGCGAACGCTCGCCCGTTGGTGCGAACGCAACGGCCTCCTGCTCACGGGCCACATGATGGAAGAGCCCACGCTCGAATCGCAGACGCGCGCCACCGGCGAGGCGATGCGCTCGCTCGCGCATTTCCAGCTCCCGGGCATCGATCTGCTTTGCGACGAGGAGGAATTCACCACCGCGAAACAGGCGCAAAGCGTCGCCCATCAATACGGCCGCCCCGGCGTCACCAGCGAGCTCTACGGCGTCACCGGCTGGTCGTTCGATTTCATCGGCCACAAAGCGCAGGGCGACTGGCAGGCCGCTCTCGGCATCACCGTGCGCGTGCCGCATCTCGCATGGCTCTCGATGGCCGGCGAAGCGAAGCGCGACTATCCCGCGTCGATTCACTATCAATCTCCGTGGTGGCAGGAATACCGGCTCCTCGAAGACCACTTCGCCCGAATCAACACCGTGCTGAGCCGCGGCAAGCCGCTCGTACGGATCGCGGTGATTCATCCGATCGAGTCCTTCTGGTTGTGCTACGGCCCGCTCGCCGAAACCGAAGCCGAACGCACGCACCGCGAACGCCAGTTCGCCGAACTCCCGCAGTGGCTCCTGGGTAATCTCCTCGACTTCGACTACGTCAGCGAAGGCCTGCTGCCCACGCAATCCGCCGGCGCCGCGAAATCCGCGAGGTTCACCGTCAGCGAGATGCATTACGACGTCGTGGTCGTGCCCGCGCTGCGCACGATTCGCGGCACCACCCTCGAGCGCCTCGAGCGTTTCGCCGACCGCGGCGGCACCATCGTCTTCGCCGGCGAAATCCCTTCGCTCGTCGACGCGCAACCTTCCCAACGCGCGCAACAACTCGCCGCCCGCGCACAGCGCTGCCCCTGGGACGAACGCGACATCGTCGCGCTCCTCCAAACCTGGCGGCTCGTCGACTGCGTCGATGCCGCCGGCCGGCGCAACCGCCACCTTCTGTATCAACTCCGCGGAGACGGCTCGGAACGTCACTTGTTTGTCTGCCACCGCAACCGCACGAGCGAAGCCCCGGGCCTCACCTTGCGCGTCGAGGGTCGCTGGCGGGCCTATGCCCGCGACACTGCCTCGGGCCAAACCCGCGAGATTTTCGCGCGTCACGCCGGCACCCGGACCGAACTCCCCGTCGAGTTCGCCGCCCACGGCCATCTGCTGCTCACGCTCCGCCCCGGCAAACCACGCGCGAAGCCGCTCACGCCGCCCCGCTGGGAAGACATCGGCGAACTCGCCGATCCCGCCCCCATCACCCTCTCCGAACCCAACGTGCTGCTGCTCGACCAGGCCGAATGGCGCTGGAACGGCGGCGCCTGGCAGCCGCGCGAGGAAATTCTGCGCCTGCATAATCTCGTCCGCGCCCGCTGCCAACTGCCGCCGCGCGAAGGACACGTCGCCCAACCATGGACCGATCGCGATCCCGCCGAGCCACTCGGTCGCGTGGAACTCCGTTTCGTCATCTCCAGCGAGGTCGCCGTGCGCGGCGCAGCACTCGCCATCGAGGAAGCCTCGGCTTGGCAAATCACGCTCGATGGCCGCAACGTCCCCGCGACCGTCGATGGTTGGTGGGTCGACGAAGCGATCGAACGCGTGCGTCTGCCCGCACTCTCTGCCGGCCGACACGAGCTCGTCCTCAGTCGCGCTTTCACGCGCAAGACCGAACTCGAGGCGTGCTACCTGCTCGGCGACTTCGGCGTGCGAATCGCCGGCCGTCACGCGACGCTCACCGCCCCCGTGCGCAAGCTCGCCTTCGGCGATTGGACAACGCAGGGCCTTCCGTTCTACGCCGGCAACGTCACCTTTCACCTCGCGTTGCCCGCTAAAAACCGCACCGCGCAAGCGATCAGCTTC